>NZ_CP138917.1:0-4395453 GCF_047123295.1 Marinobacter sp. MIT932201
CACCGGACAGATCCACCTTGTTGCGAATAACAGTGACTGGCGCATTGGCCGGCAACTGGTCGATGAAATCCGGCCAGATTTCGTGGGGACTGGTTTTTTCGGTGGTGGTGGCATCCACCATCAGAAGTATACGATCAGCCTGTCGGATTTCATCCCAGGCCCGGGCAATACCAATCTGTTCCACTTCGTCCGGGCTGTCACGCAGGCCTGCAGTATCAATGATGTGCAGTGGCATACCATCGATGTGGATATGTTCCCTCAGCACATCCCGGGTTGTGCCCTCGATAGCGGTGACGATAGCAGCCTCGCGACCGGCCAGGGCGTTGAGCAGGCTGGATTTGCCGGCATTGGGCCTGCCGGCGATGACCACTTTCATACCATCGCGCAGAATGGTGCCCTGCTGGGCTTCCGCGAGGATTTTCTCGAGCCGGTCCAGCAGGTCCTGAAGATCACTGGCCACCTTGCCATCGGCCAGAAAATCAATCTCTTCCTCGGGAAAATCGATCGCCGCTTCAACGTAGATCCGCAAGTGGGTCACCGCATCCACCAGATCCTCTATCTGTCTGGAGAACACGCCCTGCATGGAGCGAACGGCACAGCGGGCGGCCTGTTCCGAGCTGCTTTCAATCAGATCGGCAATGGCCTCGGCCTGAGCCAGGTCCAGTTTGTCATTCAGAAACGCCCGCTCGGAGAACTCACCGGGGCGGGCCAGTCTTGCGCCCTGGCTGCACACTTCCCGCAGCAGAAGATCGAGGATCACAGTACCGCCGTGGCCCTGAAGCTCGAACACATCCTCACCGGTGAAGGAGTGCGGATTGGGGAAAAACAGCCCAATACCCTCATCAATCAGCTCACCCTGGCCGTCGTGGAAGGGACCGTAATGGGCGTATCGGGGTTTCGGCTCAAACCCAAGCATTTTCTGCGCTATGACCCGGGCCCTTGGTCCGGATACGCGAACAATGCCGACACCGGCCTGTCCCGGCGCGGTGGCAATGGCTGCGATGGTGTCAGAACTCTGGCTCATGCTTTTTCCACAGGCTGAAAACAACAAAGGCTCCACACAGGAGCCTTTGCCGGGTCGGTTAGGGCACCGGTCAGTGCTTCTTGCCGGCCATTTCTGTTTCGATCTTGCGGGTAATGTACCACTGCTGGGCAATGGACAGAATGTTGTTCACCAGCCAGTACAGAACCAGACCTGCCGGGAACCACAGGAAGAATACTGTGAAAATCAACGGCATCATCTTCATGATCTTGGCCTGCATGGGGTCCGGCGGCGTCGGGTTCAGGCTCATCTGCAGGAACATGCTGGCACCCATCAGGATCGGCAGGATGAAGTAGGGATCCATCACCGACAGATCCTGAATCCACAGCATGAACGGCGCATGGCGCAGCTGAACACTTTCGAACAGGACCCAGTACAGGGAAATGAACACCGGCATCTGAACCAGGATCGGCAAGCAGCCACCGAGCGGATTGATCTTCTCCCGCTTGTACAGAGCCATCATTTCCTGGGACATGCGCTGTCGGTCGTCACCGTACAGTTCCTTTAGCCGGGTCAGCTGCGGCGCGACTGCGCGCATCTTGGCCATGGATTTGTAACTGGTGGCGGACAGATGGAAAAACACCGCCTTCACCAGGACCGTCAGCAGAATGATGGCGACGCCCCAGTTGCCAACCAGACCATGGAACCATTCCAGAATGATGAACAATGGCAGTGAGATGAAGAACAACCAGCCGAAATCAACGGTACGGTCAAGGTTTGGCGCGAGGCTCTCGAGACGGTCAATAATCTTGGGACCGACGTAGGCGCGGGCGCCAACCTCGGCGGTCTCACCCGGCGCCACGCTGGTTGCCGGGTAGACAAACCCCATTACATAGTTGTTGCCACGACGCGTGGTCTGGAACTGGGCCGGGATGTCCCGCTCGGGTACCCAGGCAGACAGGAAGTAATGCTGGAGGAATGCCAGCCAACCGTTGGTAACCGACTGGTTGATCTGGGTTTCCTGCAGGTCGCTGAAATCAAACTTCTCGTACGGATCTTCAGGTGAGCTGATCACCAGCCCAAGAAATGCCTGGATGCCCATGCTGGTCTGGGAGGTCGGGTCTGGAGACTGGTCACGGACGATCTTGCCGGTGAAATTGGCCTGCCAATTGTCACTGGACTGGTTGTTTACCAGGTACTTGACGCCAATCTCATAACTGTTGCGCTCGAACAGATAGCGCTTGGTGATCTTGACTCCGTTATCGGTGGTGTAAGTCAGGTCAACCTGAAGTTG
This sequence comes from Marinobacter sp. MIT932201, assembly GCF_047123295.1. Classification (NCBI taxonomy): domain Bacteria; kingdom Pseudomonadati; phylum Pseudomonadota; class Gammaproteobacteria; order Pseudomonadales; family Marinobacteraceae; genus Marinobacter; species Marinobacter sp. MIT932201. Next base: position 2,277 of record NZ_CP138917.1, read on the forward strand.
GTTGTTACCTTCAGCCAGCTCATAGCTGGAGGCTTCGGCACTGTAGACGGGAGCGGAGCCGTTCTTACGGCTGTCAGGACCATCACGACCGATCAGGCCGCTTTCCAGAACGTAAAGACGGTTCTGGGTATTATTCAGGAGTGTGAGCGGTTCTTTGCTGTTAAGCGACTTGTCGTAGTTGAGTAGCTGAGCCTTCACGACGTTGCCACTCACCCGATCAATCTGCAGATCGTACACATCGGTGCGAACCGTGATGAACTGATCACTGACCGTGGTGTTGTTTTCCGTTGAGCTGACTACAGCCTGTCCCGTTTCCGGAGTCGTGAATTCGCCATCACCGTCCACCTGCGCTGCATTGTCTTCCGGGAGCACCATATCGTCTGAACCGGCCATGCTGCCGTTCGACTGTGAAGGCTGGGATTCAGCGACTTGAGCCGTCTGCGGCTGCTGGTGGTAGTCCTCATTCCAGGCAAGCACCATCAGATAACTGACAATAGCCAGGCCGGCAAATAATACGATGCGTTGAATATCCATAGAGTTACTGTCTGGTCTGGGTTGTTGTGTGGGAATGATCAGCGTGTACGCAGTTTGCGACGGCTTCCTGACTCCGGGGGTCTGCGGTTCCCGGTACTGGATCATAACCGCCTTCCGCCCAGGGATGACACCTTAACAGACGCCGGATTGCGAGAAATAATCCTTTAAGCGCGCCATGGTAGGTTATGGCTTCAACGGCGTATTGTGAGCAGGTGGGGTAGTGGCGGCAGTGGCTGGCCATCAGTGGACTGATTGCGTACTGGTAGAAGCGGATGGGCAGAAGCAGGAGCTTACGCATTAACCCGTTCCTCGACCGGCAGTCTCTGATGTAGCTGCCAAAGATGGCTGAGATTGAGCGTACTTTTTCTTGAGACGTCGCCAGAGATCGTCCATGGACGCCCTCAGCGACGGGTTGTCCAGGGAAACCAGCCCTTGGCGTCCCAGAACTACCAGGTCGAGACCGGGTAGATCCGTCTGGTGCCGGAAGCTTTCTCTGATCTGGCGTTTAACCCGGTTTCTCTGGACAGCAAGCTTCAGGTTCTTCTTTGAGAAGATCAAACCGATCCTGGCGTGACCGAGGTTGTTCGGTGTTGCCAGGATCAGAAAATTCCGGTGTGGAACCTTCAGCTGCACGTCGTTGAAGACTTTGCCGTAATCAGCTGGTCGCAGGAGACGATGTGATTTCGGGAAACTCAAAGCCTTCATGAGGCAATCAGAGCTTACGCGGACAGACGTGCGCGGCCCTTGGCACGACGACGGGAAATAACCTTGCGACCGTTGGCAGTGGCCATACGGGCACGGAAACCGTGAACGCGCTTACGCTTCAGGACGCTTGGTTGAAACGTTCTTTTCATGGTGATGATCTCACAATTCGTAAGTTGGAAATTCAGTAACTGGCTGGAAAATGAACAGCCAAAACAGGAGCGGCATTCTATGCAAATACCGGTGGGAATTCAATGCTTATTGCTAGTGGGTTGTGCGCATGCTGGTAATTCCGCAACGCCCTGGCCAGGTAATAAATTCAGTAAGTCTTTTTAGAATTCTTTTAAGGATTAATTATTACTGTTATTGGCATCGAGGGTTTTTGTGGATAAGCCAAAAAAATTATTAAAAAACAGATCACTGAAAGGTTTATAAGGGTATTGATAAGGTGCCCTGAGTTCTGTGGACGATCGCAGGGCGGAATGTGGGTAAGTCGGGTTTGGTGGATTCACTCAAGTTATCCCCGTTTGCGTCCCGGGGTTCCTCACAGGGTTAAATCCGGCCTGTACACACAGGGCTGTGGGTAACTTCTCAAGAAGATATTTTCTGTACACAAGGTTGTAGGTAAGTTTGTAAAAATCTGAAATTTAAGGAGATTAATTTCCACAGGCTGTTCATGAACCGGCTTTGGCTCTTTCACTGACAGGCCGGTCGGGTTAGAATCCGAGGTCATCTCACTGGACAGGAAGTCCCTTGTCCGTTCAGAGACATTTCAGGGTTATCGGGAGCAGGCTGTCGTGCCAAACAGTATGTGGCATCAATGTCTTGAAGTACTCCGGGACGAGTTTCCCGCACAACAGTTCAATACCTGGCTCAGGCCCCTGCAATCCGATCATCGGGAGGGGCAGTTGATGTTGTTCGCGCCCAACCGTTTCGTAATGGATTGGGTTAATGAAAAGTATCTGCGGCGCATCGAAGAGGTGCTTAAGGATCTGAACGGCGGGCAGGCTCCCCGGGTCAATATGAAAGTGGGGTCGGCACCCCGCGAAGATGAACCTGTCAAACGCTCGGAAGCACCGGCGCCTGTTAATGGACAGGTCCACGAAGAAGCTGGCAGCCGGGTTACGGAAGAAGAGAAGGGTGTGGCTGCCACCGTAGCCGGTTCTCCCTCTGTTCGGCCGAAAAGCGGTAATGAGCGGCGCCCAGTCCAGGTGGAAGGTGATATCAAGCACCAGAGCTTCCTGAATGAGGGATTTACTTTCGAAACCTTCGTTGAAGGTAAATCCAACCAACTGGCACGTGCCGCCTCCATGCAAGTGGCCGAGAATCCGGGTGGTGCCTACAATCCATTGTTCCTGTATGGCGGTGTTGGTCTGGGTAAAACACACCTGATGCACGCCATCGGAAATGAAATTGTCCGTCGAAATCCCAAAGCCAAAGTGGCTTATCTCCGTTCGGAACGGTTTGTGGCAGACATGGTGAAGGCGCTGCAGCTGAATGCGATCAATGAGTTCAAACGCTACTACCGGTCGGTGGATGCCCTGTTGATCGACGATATCCAGTTCTTTGCCCGTAAGGAGCGCTCCCAGGAAGAATTCTTCCACACCTTCAATGCTTTGTTGGAGGGGGGGCAGCAGGTTATCGTGACCTGTGACCGTTTTCCGAAAGAAATTGTCGACATGGAAGAGCGGCTCAAATCCCGGTTTGGCTGGGGCCTCACTGTGATGGTTGAGCCACCGGAACTGGAAACGCGGGTCGCGATTCTGATGAAGAAGGCCGACCAGGCCAATGTGAAGCTGAGCAGCGAAGCGGCCTTCTTTATCGCCCAGAAAATTCGTTCCAATGTCCGGGAGCTTGAAGGAGCGCTGCGCCTGGTGATAGCGAATGCTCACTTCACCGGTTCGGAAATCACCCCACCGTTTATCCGTGAAAGCCTGAAAGACCTGTTGGCGCTGCACGAGAAGCAGGTGAGCATCGATAATATTCAGCGCACGGTGGCGGAGTACTACAAGATCAAGGTGGCCGATCTGCTCTCCAAGCGTCGAACACGAACGGTCACCCGGCCCCGGCAGGTGGCCATGGCGCTGTCGAAGGAACTGACCAATCACAGTCTGCCGGAGATTGGCGACGCGTTTGGCGGTCGCGACCATACCACCGTGTTACATGCGTGCAAGAAAATCGTGGAACTGCAGGAGACTGATCCGGGCATCCGCGAGGATTATCAGAATTTTATGAGACTGCTGACCACCTGATGCAGGGCGTTGGCGAATAACATTCACCCTTCCAACATAAAGAAAGCTGAGTGCCATGAAACTGACGATCAGCCGTGAATCCCTGCTTACCCCGCTGCAAAGTATTGCCGGCGTGGTGGAAAAGAAACAGACCATGCCCGTGCTGTCCAACGTGTTGCTGGTGGCCGAGGACAATACCCTGACCTTGACCGGTACCAACATGGAAGTGGAACTGGTGGCGCGGGTAACACCGGTACATGTGGATCAGCCCGGGCGGATTACCGTACCGGCCCGCAAGCTCTCCGATATCTCCCGGGCCCTTGGTGATGAAGCGCCAATGGAGTTGTCCCTTGAAGGCGATCGGTTGCACCTGCGCTGTGGCGCCAGCCATTTCACCTTATCCACACTGCCGGCCGAACATTTTCCGAATGTGGAAGACGAAGACGAGAGCTTCCGTCTGGAGCTGCCCCAGAAAGAACTTGGCCGCATGCTGGACGCAACGGCCTTCGCGATGGCTCAGCAGGACGTTCGTTACTACCTGAACGGCCTGTTGCTGGAAGTGGACAAGGACCACGTTCGGACGGTGGCCACCGACGGTCACCGACTGGCCATGGCACACCTGGAACTGGCAACCAATTGCCCGGAGTTACGACAGGTGATTGTTCCGCGGAAAGGGGTTCTGGAGCTTTCCCGTCTGCTCGACGATGTGGAAACACCGGTCACTCTGGTTATTGGTGACAATCATCTACGGGCGACGGTTGGGTCTTATACCTTCACGTCGAAGCTGATCGAGGGCAAATTCCCCGATTACAATCGGGTTATTCCCCGTGGCGGCGACAAGGTGGTTCTGGCTGATCGCGCGACGCTGAAGAATACTCTCCAGCGGGCAGGGATTCTGTCGCACGAGAATATCCGGGGTGTGCGACTTAACCTGGCATCCAATGAGCTTCAGGTGTTTGCCAACAACCCCGACCAGGAACAGGCCGAAGACGCGCTGCCGGTGGACTATCAGGGCGAATCACTCCAGATCGGGTTTAATGTAGGCTATCTGGTGGATGTCATGAACGCGCTGGACGAGGATCAGGTAAAGATTACCCTGTCCAACCCGAACAGCAGTGCGTTGATAGAGGCGCAAAATGATAACCGCTGCCTCTATGTCGTCATGCCCATGAGGCTGTAGGAGGAGAATCGATTGATGGGTACCGTAACGAATGGAATCAAAGGCGCCTTCCGGATTGGCCAGACTGTGTCGGTACTCGGGCGCACCGGGATCAATTGGCTGCGGGGGGATCGGCCTCCTACGCCCAGGCTGTTAAGGCAGACGTTTGAATCACTTGGTGCGACCTACATTAAGCTGGGACAGTTTATTGCCAGCTCTCCCACGTTTTTCCCCAAGGAGTATGTGGAGGAATTCCAATACTGCCTTGATAAGACCCCTAACCTGCCCTTTGGTGTGATCAAGAAGATCGTCCGGGAGGAACTGGGTCGACCGCTGGATGAAGTTTATGCGGAAATTGATCCGGTGGCGCTGGCGTCGGCCTCGATTGCCCAGGTTCACGCCGCCCGATTGGTGACAGGTGAAGAGGTGGTGATCAAGGTCCAGAAGCCGGGGGTGGAGAACATTCTGCTGACGGATCTGAACTTTCTGTATCTGTCTGCCCGCATTCTTGAAACCCTGGCGCCGAAACTGTCCTGGACTTCCATGTCCGGTATTGTGGAGGAAATCCAGCGGACCATGATGGAAGAGTGTGACTTTATCAAGGAAGCTAACAACCTGAAGGTTTTCCGGGATTTCCTGCACGACACTCATAACGAAGATGCGGCGGTGCCGAGGGTGTTCGAGCACTGCAGCACTCGCCGGATTTTGACCATGGAACGCTTCCACGGTGTTTCCCTGACGGATCTGGAAAGTATTCGCGGCTACGCCCGCGATCCGGAGCGCACTCTGATCACCGCCATGAACACCTGGTTTGCCAGCCTGACCCAGTGCGAATTTTTCCACGCGGATGTCCATGCGGGTAACTTGATGGTTCTGAAGGATGGCCGGGTCGGTTTTATTGATTTCGGGATTGTCGGTCGGATCAAACCGGACACCTGGCAGGCTGTCAGTGACTTTATTTCGGCGGTCATGGTCGGCAATTTTGAGGGGATGGCCGATGCGATGATACGTATTGGCATTACGCGACAGACGGTTCGGGTTGAAGACCTCGCCGGGGATCTGAGAAGACTGTATCAGCAGATGGACAAGATGGTACCGGATGAAGTGCCCTATGAGGCGGACCAGGCGGAGGACGATGTTAATCACATTCTCATGGACATGGTTAAGATCGGTGAAAGCCACGGCCTGCATTTCCCCAGGGAGTTCGCCCTGTTGTTGAAACAGTTCCTGTATTTCGATCGCTACGTTCACATCCTGGCTCCGGAAATGGATGTGTTTATGGACGAACGGTTGAATATGCTCCACTAAGGCTGTCGCCTTGAGCGAGTGGCTTTTGTACACTAGGGCAGCGTTACTCAAGGGAGGTAACGCTGCCTTTTTCGTTCTACGCGTGTTCCGGTTCCTTCCCCTCCCCTTCGAGTTTGCTTTTCTATGGCGCTTGTAAAATTCCAGACTGAAAATTTCCGCAATCTGTCGCCTGCGCCTGTCAGTTTTTCGCCTTCCTTTAATTTGCTTTATGGAGAAAACGGCAGCGGTAAAACGAGCGTCTTGGAAGCGATTGGTTACCTGGGATTGGGACGCTCCTTTCGAGTGAATCGACACCAGGCGGTGGTCAGTCATGGCCAGCAGCGACTCACGGTGTTCGGCGGTCTGGATCATGGTCTCGAGGGAAACAACCAGGGGAATGACTCTGAACTTGTGCATCGACTCGGAATAGCCCGGGATGTGGGACAGAAGGAAACGGTGTTGCGGGTGGATGGCGAAGCGGTTCGCAGCTTGTCCGGTCTTGCAAAACATCTTCCTGTATCGGTGATAGACCCTGGTGTGTTTGATGTGGTTGCGGGCGGTCCGGGTAAGCGCCGGCAGTTTCTGGATTGGTTAGTGTTCCACGTGGAACCTTCCTTCGGTTCTGTGTGGCAGCAATGTCAGAGAGTCACATCACAGCGGAATCAAACGCTGAGAAATGGTAGACTAGACGAAGCTTTAATGCGGGTCTGGGACCATCAGTACGCTACCCTGAGTGAGCGTATTACCGAGGCTCGTTCCGGCACCTTTCACCGGTTCAAGGCGGCTTTTGTAAAGCTGGTTGGGGAAGTGGAAGTACCCTGGACCGAAGGACTCAAGCTGGAATACTACCCGGGCTGGGATGTCACCCGTCCACTGGTGGAATTGCTTGCAGACCACCGGGAGCAAGAACGAAAGGTTGGACACACGCTGTATGGTCCGAACCGTGCGGACATCCGGTTGAAGTTTCAGGGAAGGCCTGTTGCCGAAACCTTCTCCCGGGGCCAGCAGAAAACCCTGGTGATTTTGATGAAGATTGCCCAAGGCATGGTGTTGAGTGACATGGGCAAGCAGGTGACGTTTTTGCTGGACGACATCAACGCCGAACTGGATGAGGGGCATCGGGCCATGCTCGCCAGCAGGTTGCAGGCATTACGTTGTCAGGTGTTTATTACGTCTATCGAGCGTCCCCTGGTGGATCAGCTCTGGCCCGACGGTAAGGCACCGGATTACAGATTGTTCCACGTGGAACATGGCAAATTGACGGAAGAATAAGACCGGTGCGAGGAACCAGAAAGCCCCGGCCTATCACGCTTCAGGAGTTTCCGAATGAGTGAATCGAACTACAATTCCTCCAGTATCAAAGTCTTGAAAGGACTGGATGCGGTGCGAAAGCGGCCAGGCATGTACATCGGGGATACCGATGATGGTACCGGCCTGCACCACATGGTCTTTGAATTGGTGGATAACTCCATCGACGAAGCACTTGCGGGCTACTGCTCAGAGATCGGTGTGATTATCCACCCGGACGAGTCGGTGACGGTCAAGGATAACGGCCGTGGAATTCCGGTGGATCTGCACGAAGAGGAAGGCGTTTCCGCCGCGGAAGTTATCATGACCGTGCTGCACGCCGGTGGTAAATTCGACGATAACTCCTACAAAGTGTCTGGTGGTCTGCACGGCGTTGGTGTTTCTGTAGTGAACGCACTGTCCTCTACCCTTACCCTCACTATCCGTCGCGACAACAAGGTCTACGAGCAGACTTACACTCACGGTGTTCCCAACGCGCCTCTTGCGGCGGTTGGTGAAACCGATGCCTCCGGCACCAAGGTGCACTTCATTCCGTCGCCGGAAACCTTTACCCACATCGAATTCCATTACGACATTCTCGCCAAGCGCCTTCGCGAGCTGGCCTTTCTGAACAGTGGTGTGCGAATCCGTCTGACCGACGAACGCTCTGGCAAGGAAGAAGTCTTTGAATACGAAGGTGGCCTGCGAGCCTTTGTTGAGCATTTGAACGCCAACAAGACGCCGATCAACCGGGTGTTCCACTTCAACCGCGAACGCGAAGACGGGATTGCCGTAGAAGTGTCCATGCAGTGGAATGACGCCTTCCAGGAGAATATCTACTGCTTCACCAACAACATTCCCCAGCGGGACGGTGGTACCCACCTCGCCGGTTTCCGCGCCGCACTGACCCGTTCTCTCAACAACTACATTGAGCAGGAAGGTCTGGGCAAGAAAGCAAAAGTTGCCACATCAGGCGACGATGCCCGTGAAGGCCTGACCGCCATCATCAGCGTCAAGGTTCCGGATCCGAAGTTCTCCTCCCAGACAAAGGACAAGCTGGTGTCTTCCGAGGTGAAAACCGCGGTCGAGCAGGAGCTGTACCAGAGCTTTGCAGAGTACCTGCAAGAGCAGCCGAACGAAGCCAAGCTGATCGTTAACAAGATGATCGAGGCTGCACGGGCCCGTGAAGCCGCCCGGAAAGCGCGGGACATGACCCGCCGAAAAGGCGCCCTGGACATTGCCGGCCTGCCCGGAAAACTGGCGGACTGCCAGGAGAAAGACCCCGCCCTCTCCGAACTTTACATTGTGGAGGGTGACTCGGCCGGTGGTAGCGCAAAACAGGGCCGCGATCGTAAAACCCAGGCCATCCTCCCGTTGAAGGGTAAGATCCTGAACGTGGAAAAAGCGCGCTTTGACAAGATGCTCTCTTCTGCGGAAGTGGGCACCCTGATTACGGCACTGGGGTGCGGCATTGGACGGGAAGAGTTCAATCCGGACAAGCTGCGTTACCACTCCATTATTATCATGACGGATGCGGACGTGGACGGGTCCCACATCCGGACCCTGCTGCTGACCTTCCTGTTCCGTCAGATGCGCGAGATCATTGAGCGTGGCCACGTCTTTATCGCGATGCCACCGCTGTACAAGGTCAAGCGTGGCAAGCAGGAGCAATACCTGAAGGATGAGAAAGCCAAGGAAGCCTACCTTACCCAGACCGCACTGGAAGGCGCCCAGCTCTTTGTGAATCCCGAGGCTCCGGCCATCAAGGATTCTGCGCTGGAAACCATGGTCAAGGACTACCAGGCCGTCATGAACATGATTGGTCGCCTGTCACGGGCCTACCCAGCCAAGGTGCTGGAGCAGATGCTTCAGAATGTCACGCTCAAGCCTGAGCACCTGAAAGAAGAAGCAGAAGTGGCACGTTGGGTAGCGCGCCTGGGTGATGGTCTGGATCTGGACACTCGCACCGGGACCAAGTACACCTTCTCGGTGACCAAGGATACTGAACGGGGTCTGTTCCTCCCGAAAGTCACGATCTATGTTCATGGCATTCCTTACGAGCACGTGTTCAGCCATGAGTTCTTTGAATCGTCCTCGTACGCGGCCATAGCCCGGATGGGTGAGACTCTGGATGGTCTGATTGAAGAAGGCGCCTTTATCCAGCGTGGTGAGCGCAAGCAGCCGGTTCTGTCCTTTGAAGGCGCCCTGGACTGGCTGATGAAAGAGGCCCAGCGTGGCCTGAACATCCAGCGCTACAAAGGGCTGGGCGAGATGAACCCGGAACAGCTGTGGGAAACCACCATGGATCCGGAGACCCGTCGGATGATGAAAGTGACGATCGAGGACGCCATCGCGGCAGACCAGATCTTCACGACGCTGATGGGCGACGACGTAGAGCCTCGTCGTGACTTTATCCAGACCAATGCTCTGGAGGTGACCAACCTGGACGTCTGATCACTGGTCCAGGTTGTCATAAAAAAAGCGGCGGAGGCTTCCAAACCTCCGCCGCTTTTTTGTGGTTGGTCTTATCGGAATATCTGAGAAACCGTTACTTCCCGGTGGTGGATTCCGAAGATTTGTTCCTTTGTTTCTCTTTTTCAGCCAGATGCGGCGCCATCACCTCTTCCAGGGTGTACCCGGTCAGACGGCGAATGGTCCGCCACAGATAATAGAAAATCAGCATCATCATGATCATTGAAGGAATCGCGATCACGGGATAGCTCACCAGGGTCATCCGGCCCAGCTCCTCATTAAACGCCTGGGTGCCGGAGGGGCTGACCACAATCCATTTGGCCAGCACGTAGTTCATGATCGATGAGAACAGGAAGGTGCCTGCAAAGAAATAACTGGCCTTCAGAAGTCGTGCTTCGAACTCTTCCACACGGTTGTTTTCGTCGAGCGTCTTGTGGATCTTATCCACATCCAGAACACTCGGGTTATATAGCAGCGTTCGTACCAGCGGATACTTGGTCCTAGTGGAGGCCAGTACCGCCAGGCCAATGATTGCGGGAATCGCGGCCTCTTTGATAGCTAGCCAGCCGGCATCCAGTTCCAGCAGGCCAATGCCTCCGGTCAAGCCCACGCTGACCAGACCCAGCACTGCAATGAAGTTCTTTTTCCGATATTTGATCAGCTCGAACAGGCCCCATCCCAGAGGAAACGCCAGGCCAATGAGAAGGGCGTTGACGTTGCCCAGGTGTTCGTCGCCACTGAATTTCATCAGAATTACGGAAGGAATGATAATGCTGACCAGCAAATCGACCCAGGGTCTTGGCTTGTGGTCCGGTCTGTTCGCGGAACTCGGAGAGGTCATGTTCTAGCCTGTTTGGTGAAACTGGAGCAGGCCGAACGGCACTGCTGGAGAACTTTCGGAAGTATACGATGAATCCGAGCCCGGACGTAACCGATGCCAGCGCGCGTCAACTCTGGGGCTGCCAGCTAAAGAACCGGCTCGAGAATTCTATTTTCGTTATAAAAAAGCCGGGCTTATGCCCGGCTTTCTCATTCCTCTTGTAGCTCAGTGATCGATCAGGCACCGACCTCCTTGAGGCTTTCTTCCACAATTGCCAATCCTTCTTCCAGTACATCATCTTCGATGGTGACCGGCATCAGGAAGCGCAATGTGTTGCCGTACATGCCACAGCTCAGAAGAATCAGTCCCTTCTCCTTCGCTTTTTTGGTTACCGCCGCCGCCAGTTCCGGCTTCGGTGTCCGGCTTTCTTTGCTTTCCACCAGTTCGAATGCCGCCATGGGTCCGAGATTTCGGACATTGTCGACATGGGCGAACTGTTCCTGCCACTGGCTGAAGCGCTGTTTGAGCTTCTCGCCCAGCGCCTGGGATTTGCTGAGGATATCCTCTTCCTTGAACACATCAAACACGGCCAGTGCTGCGGCACAGGCTGTCGGGCTACCCGTATAGGTGCCGCCCAGCGAGTTCGGGCCAGAAGCATCCATGTACTTGTCGGTGCCGACAATTGCGGATATCGGCATGCCATCGGCCATACTCTTGGCCATGGTCATCAGATCCGGCTCAACGCCACTGTGCTCGATGGCAAACATCTTGCCGGTCCGGCCAAAGCCGCTCTGGACTTCATCCACAACCATCAGGATGTCGTTTTCATCGCAGATCTTGCGGATTTCCTTGAGGAAACTGGTCGGTGCCGCGTAGAAACCGCCCTCACCCAGAACCGGCTCGATGACGATCGCAGCCGTGTTGTGGGCCGGGGAGTCCGCCTTCATGGCCATCTTCAGGCCACGCAACGCTTCGTCTTCGCTGACCCCGTGATAAGGCACGGGATAGGGGGCACGGTAGACGGTACCAGGCATGGGACCGAAGTCTGTCTGATAAGGGGCCGCCTTGCCGTTCATCGCCATGGTGTAGAAGGTACGGCCGTGATAACCGCCGTCAAAGCAGATTACGTTGGTCTTGCCAGTTGCCGCACGGGCAATCTTCATGGCGTTTTCCAGGGCTTCGGCACCGGAGTTGGCCAACATAACCTTGGCATGGCCGCGAACCGGTACCACGCCGCTGAGTTTTTCAGCCAGCTTCACATAGCCCTCATAGGGCATGACCGTCTGGCAGGTATGCATCAGCTTGTCCAGCTGCGCCTTGACCGCTTCCACCACCTTCGGGTGGCGATGGCCAATGTTCAATACACCAATGCCGCCGGCAAAATCGATCATGCGTTTGCCGTCTGCATCCCACAATTCTGCATTCGTTGCATGGTCGGCAAACTGTTCATTGGGACTTGCCGCGCCCGCCGCAACGTAGCGTTCTTTGAGTGCCTGCAATTCTTTATTGCTCACTTTGCCATTCTCCCTGGGTTCAGGTTCGAAAGTTTCATCTAACAGTGTAAGTAGTACGGTGACAGGAAACAAACCGACTATTGTATTCCTCAGGCGGCATCGTCCCGGAATTGCAGTTTTGCCAGCCGCTGATACAGGGCATTGTGGCGAATGAGTTCGTCGTGGCTGCCTACCGCCAGCAGGCGTCCCTCCTCCAGTACCGCAATGCGGTCAGCATCACGCACGGTAGCCAGGCGATGGGCAATCACCAGGGTGGTTCGCCCTGAGGTAAGAGCCGGCATGGCCTGCTGGATCAGGTTTTCGCTTTCCGCATCCAAGGCACTGGTGGCTTCATCCAGAAGCAGGACTGGTGCATCCGCCAGCAGGGCCCGGGCAATGGCAAGGCGCTGCTTCTGGCCACCTGAAAGACCGAGGCCGGCATCTCCAAGCGGCGTTTCATAGCCTTTTGGCAGGCTCTGGATGAAATCATGGGCATGGGCGATCGTCGCGGCCCGCTCGACGTCCTGCTGGCTGGCATCGGGTCTCGCGTAGCGGATGTTATCGGCTACGGTGCCATGGAACAGGGCTGGATTCTGGGGCACCAAGGAAAAACACCGTCGCAGGGCCTCAAGAGACAGACCCGCGGCGTCCATTCCGTCGATGAGCACTTTGCCTTCCGTCGGTTGATAGAAGTGCAGAAGCAGATCAAACAGGGTGGATTTACCAGCCCCGGACGGGCCCACCAGGGCCAGGGTCTCACCAGCCCTGACCGTTAGAGAGCAATCCGACAGCGCCGGCTTTTCGGTGCGTCCCGGATAGCTGAAGCTCAAGTGGTCGATGCGGATTTCACCTTTGACCGGTTCCGGAAGGCCTCCGGTTGCTTCTGTGCGTTCAAACGCCGGCTCGGTCTGTAATAACTCGAATAGCCGTGCTGCTGAACCGGCGGCCCTCTGCAGCTCGCCGACCACCTCACTGATGGCACCTGCGGCTACACCCACCAGCAGGCTGTAAAACACGAAGGCGGCCAGCTCGCCAGGACTGATACGGCCATTAATTACATCCAGGCCCCCAATCCAGATAACTATGCCAACAGCACCCATGACCAGGGAAATGGCCAGTGTGGTCAACCAGGCACGCTGACGGATGCGCTGGCGGGCAATATCAAAAGCCCGTTCAGAAACTTCGGAGAAGTACCTGCGATCATGGGGTTGGTGATTAAAGGCCTGAACCGTCTTGATCTGGGTAAGGTTCTCGCCCACATAGCTGCCCACATCCGCCACGCGATCCTGACTGAGACGGGACAGCGCACGAACCCTCCGGCCAAAAAACAGGATGGGCGCGATGACCAGCGGGAAGCCCAACAGAATAATGCTGGCCAGCTTGGCGTTGGTAATGAAGAGCAGCAGCAAGCCACCGATCAACATCAGGGCGTTCCGGAGGGCAATGGACACCGTGGAGCCAATCACCGACTGGAGAACGGTGGTGTCCGCCGTAAACCGCGACTGGATTTCCAGGGCCCGGTTTTGCTCGAAAAACCCGGGATGGAGATCAATCAGGTGGTTGAACACCTTTTTACGAATATCCGCCACCACCCGTTCGCCGATCCAGGACACAAGATAGAACCGCGCAAACGAGCCAAATGCGAGCCCCAATACCAGTATGAAAAACAGCCCGATGGCCCTGGCCAGATTCTCTGGCGACTCGGTAGCTAATCCCTGATCTACCAGGATCCGTAAACCCTGCCCTAACCCTAGCGTGATACCGGCCGTGAAGACGAGCGCTACCAGAGCACCGGCGACGGCCCGGCGATAGGGGCTGATAAACTCGATGACCAGTTTCAGAGCCTTGCGGTGACGAGTGTTAATGATGTGCCTCCTGGATACGGGGTGCTGTAGACTCCGTCAACAATACGGTTTGTACTCCATACAAGACCTATCATAACTACGGGTAGAGCCAACATGGGTGGAGGGTCCTTCCGAGACACGCTGTAAATACGTCCATGTACGCTCGGCAAAAGCCATCCCTGGCTTTTGACGGTCTCGGAAGGACCCTCCACCCACGCGGGCTCCCAGAATTTGGAGTTTACTCGTAGGTCGGATTAGCCCAGCGTAATCCGACAACATTACCAAAGGATATTTCCATAGTGCGCGCCTACGCCGACAACGACTACCCGGCAGATCATAAACCGGACTGGAAAACCATTTCAGGCCTCTGGCCCTACCTGGCCGAATTCCGTGGCCGGGTGGTCCTGTCCCTGGCTCTGCTGGTGCTGGCCAAGCTGGCCACCGTTGCCACGCCCATCGCGCTGAAATACATCGTCGACTACCTGGACCAGAACCGGGGCGCCGATATGCTCCTGTGGATTCCGGTGATCCTGGTGGTCGCCTACGGTTCACTGCGCTTTGGTGCAACCCTGTTCAACGAGCTCCGGGATGCCGTCTTCGCCCGGGTGGCTGAACGGGCCATGCGCCGGGTGTCCCTGCGGGTGTTCGAGCACCTGCACCAGCGGGAACTGGCCTTCCACCTGGACCGCAAGACCGGCGGCCTGGCCCGGGATATTGAGCGGGGCACGAATGGAATCAGCTTCCTGCTCCGTTTTACCCTGTTCAACATCGTGCCCACCCTGCTGGAAATCCTGCTGGTGGCCGGCATCCTGTTTGTCGTGTTTAACGTCAGCTATGTGCTGGCGATCCTGGTGGCTGTCGTGGTGTATGTGGTTTTCTCCATCAAGATCACGGAATGGCGGACCAAATTCGTGCGCGAAGCCAATGCCCGGGATAACCAGTCCAACTCGCGGGCCATAGACAGCCTGCTGAACTACGAGACGGTGAAATATTTCAACAACGAGCGCTATGAGGCCGAAGTTTATGACCGGGACCTGGACGACTGGGAACAGGCCCGATTGAAGAACCGGCTGTCATTGGCCGCCCTGAACTCCGGCCAGGCGCTGATTATTGGTCTGGCCATGATCGTCATCATGGCTATGGCGGTGCGGGAGGTGGCCAGCGGCGAGATCACCCTCGGGGATTTCACCATGATCAACGCCTATCTGCTGCAGCTGTTCATACCCCTGAATGCCCTGGGTTTTGTCTACCGGGAAATCCGACAGGCCCTGGTGAACGTCGAGCGTCTGTTCAAGCTGCTGGGGGATAAGCCGGCCATTGAGGATGCCCCGGACGCAACGAAACTGGCTGTGGATAAAGGCGAAGTGCAGTTCGATCATATCCACTTTGCCTACCGCCCGGACCGGCCGATCCTGCGCGATGTGAGCTTTTCCATCCCGGCGGGACACACGGTGGCGGTGGTGGGGGCCAGTGGCGCCGGCAAGTCCACCCTCGCCCGCCTGCTGTTCCGCTTTTATGAAGTTGATCAGGGCGCTATCCGTATCGATGGCCAGGATATCCGGACGGTAACTCAGGACAGCCTGCGGTCGGCGATTGGTGTGGTGCCCCAGGATACGGTGCTGTTCAACGATACCCTGTACCGGAACCTGGCTTACGGCCGGCCGGAAGCCACCGAGGAGGAAGTCTATCGGGCGGCCCGCATGGCTCACCTGGAAGACTTTATCCACAGCCTGCCGGAGGGCTATGAAACCAAGGTGGGCGAGCGTGGCCTGAAGCTCTCCGGGGGTGAAAAACAGCGGGTGGCCATTGCCAGGGTGATTCTGAAGAACCCCCCGTTACTGATTCTGGATGAGGCCACTTCCTCCCTGGATTCACTCTCGGAGCAGGCTATTCTTGGGGCGCTGAACGAAGTCAGCCAGCAGCGGACCACCCTGGTTATTGCCCATCGGCTGTCGACTATCCGGGATGCCAACACCATTCTGGTGATGGATGGCGGACGCATTGTTGAGAGCGGTAGTCATGGCAAATTGCTGGCCGCCGGCGGACACTACGCCCAATTGTGGGCGCAGCAGCACAACCGTGATGAAACCGGACATGATGACCGGGAGCGCACCAACGATTAGTCGGCCATGAGTCTTTCGGCCAACCCGGAGGCGCGGACTACTTGCTGACCGACGGCCTCCCGGAGAACGTTCGGGTTGCCAGTAATCAGGCTGAACCAGTTCCGGGCCCGGGTAATGCCCGTGTAGACCAGTTCTTTCGTCAACACAGGGCTGAGCCGGTCTGGCAGCACCAGACAGGTGTGATTGAACTCCGAGCCCTGGGATTTGTGCACCGTCATGGCGTACACGGTTTCCAGCTGCTGCAGCCGACTGGGCGAGATCCACCGAATACCGCCGGGTGTGTCGCTGCTGGGGAAGGCCACCCTCAGCGTGTATCGGGGCTCCCCGGTTGCCGTCCGGTCCCAGGGCACGCTGACAGTAATGCCGATATCGCCGTTCATCAGGCCCAGGTTGTAATCGTTGCCGGTGATCAACACTGGCCGGCCCGGGTACCAGCCCTCGGCGCGCGGAATTAGCTTCTCAGCCAGCAACTGCCTTGCGATCCGGTCATTCAGTCCTTCCACGCCCCAGGGCCCCCTGCGTAGGGCACAGAGCACCTGGAAGTCACTGAAAGCTTCAAGCAGTTGGACCGCCATCGCATCCCAGTCTTCGCGGGGGCTGTTTTCGTTCAGACCATGATTTCGCAAGCGTTCGAGATAATGGCGGAAACCAACCGGCGGCGGCAGGAGGTGCCCATTTACCAACCGTCCCTGGCCGGCATTGCGGAATGCCTCCGGAGATCCGTTTATGGCATGGCGACACACCAGCTCCAGGGTGTCTTCCGGATCCGGTTTTCCGGGTGGGCTGCTGAGCAGGATGACATCGTCGAACGCCGCCTCCCGGATCCGGCGCACCATGGCGCGATCCAGCGCATTGGTATTCACGGCTTCGGCAAAGGCACGGATACCGCTGTCTTCCCGGAACCGGTAGCTCTTGCGCAGCATCGCCACGGCCTGATCCAGGGGCTGGCCCGATTCGTCCACCAGTGACTCCGGTAGCCGGCTACCGGTCATGGCGGTCAGCCACTGCGCTGTTTGCGGTGTGTAGTGGGCCTGGAAGGCCCGTTGGCACAACTCACCGAGTACCGCGCCGGCATCCACCGAGGCCAGTTGATCCTTGTCGCCCAGCAGGATGAGCTGGGCGTTGTCGGGCAGGGCATCGAACACCGATGCCATCAGGTCGACGTCCACCATGGAAGCTTCATCGATCACCAGGATATCCACCAGCAACGGGTTGTCCCGATTGTGGCGGAATTTTCGTGTATCCGGTCGGCTGCCCAGTAATCGGTGCAGGGTCGTGACTCTGGTGGGGATATCACTCAGATCGACGTTTCCCGGCAGTTCGGCAAGGGGTAACCGGCTCACCGCACCGCCGATGGATTCGTTCAGTCGGGCGGCAGCCTTGCCGGTCGGGGCCGCCAGCCGGATCCGGTATTTCCGGCCCGCCCTGTCCGGGGATTCACCGGCTACCGCCTGCAAAGCCGCAAGCAGGTTAACCACCGTGGTGGTCTTTCCGGTGCCGGGTCCGCCGGTGATGACCGCGAAACGGTTTCGGGCTGCCAGGGCGCAGGCCAGTTTCTGGTAGTCCACCGCTTCTGACGACTGGAACAGCTGGTCGAGGGCGCGGGACAGGGTACGGGCAGGCCCGGATTCCGGATCCGCCAGGGACGACGGCAGAGCCAGCCGTTGCCGAATTCCCTCGGCAATGCATTGCTCGTAGCGCCAGAATCGCCGCAGATAGAGACGGGTATCGTTCAACACCAGGGGAGTGGTGTGTGAGCCATCACTTACGGCGCAGGATGCTCCCAGCAATGCCAGACATTCCGACAGCGTCACGAGTGCGAGCAGCTCCGCCGGTTCCGGCTGGTGCGTTTCGCTGGTGTCGGTATCCTTGGGTGGCTGGTAACTCGACTCTTCGGGCGGTAGTGACAGGGTCTGGACAGCATCGGCCAGGAGATTGCCGAGATCAATGCACACATGGCCGCGCCCCACCTGGTGGGAGGTCAGTGCAGCCAGCAGCAGAACCAGCGGGTCCGGCTCTTCGCCCTGCTCTTCCGACAGCTCCCGGATCAGCCGCGCAAACCCAACATCCAGTGGGCGGATCCATTCTGCCTGCTGCCAGTGCTGTAGAAGCGCCTCGGTGTTATCCAGGCTGTTGAGCAGGCCCCTGATCTCGACCATGTTATCCTCGCCTTTCGCCATGGTTGGCGATTCCGGGGTGTTATCGTCGGCGAACAGATCAATCTGGTGGTCGGCGTTTTCGTTATGAGAACGGGAACGGCTCATGCAGCCACCTCCCCGGTCAAGGACTCGCCATCGAAAAGGGCATCCAGTTGCTCGATCAGGGCCCTGGGCGGTTTGTCAGAGAAGGCACCGCCACCGGTGGAATCGATGCCCCGCAGGAACAGATAAACCGCGCCGCCAACGTGCCGGTCGTAGTCGTAATCCGGCAAGCGGGCTTTCAGCAGCCGGTGCAACGCGAGCAGATAAAGAACGTACTGCAGATCATAGCGTTTATCCAGAATGGCATCGCCCATGGCCTGATCGGTGTAGGCGCTGTCATCCTCGCCCAGGGTATTGGATTTGTAGTCCAGCACGTAATATCGCCCCTCGTGTTCGAACACCAGATCGATGAAGCCCTTGAGCATGCCGTTGAAACGGGTCTCTTCGACCCGGGGCCGGTCTGCGCCGTTCAGCGTGTGCGCAGTTACCAGCTGGTCGAGTTTTCGCACGCTGACATTGCGGCTCTCAAACCAGAATTCCAGTTCGGGGCGCAGGGTCGCCAGATTCGCCAGGCTGACGGGTTTGGTGTCGGCCCGGTCGAGGACCAATGGTTTGCTGATCAGTGCCAGCAGCCAACGCTCGAGGGGTTCCACCCAGTCACCCCAGCCGCGGGTCCCGCATCGGCGGGTCAGGTGCTCGCGGAGCAGGGACGGGTTATCCACAACCCTCTGGAAGCCCTGTTGCGTGCACCACTCCAACAGTTCGTGCAGGAAAGTGCCGGGGCCAGCGCCTTTGGGAAAATGGTGCTGGTTGCGGTGAGCGGCCAATTGAGCCGTCTCGTTGTTGTCTTCCTGGCTGTCCTCCTGACTGCTCTCTTCCAGCAGGTTCTGAGTCTGGGCGTCTTCCACCTCACCGGTAAAGGCAATACCGGTGCCGGTCATGCCGGTGTATTCGATGGAGGAGTAACTGGCGATCCACCAGTCCTCTTTAGCCTCCCGTTTGGAGATTAGTGCCGGCCCGAGGGCTTCCGGGGCCTGCTCTTGATACTGTGTTTCGTCCGGATCCGGTAACGGAGTAATCCCGATCTCTCCTCTGCCCTGCGCCAGTTCCTCCAGGCAGTCGCTGATGCGGCTCTGGCCATCGTCGCCAATCAGGTAGCCCAGACCGCTTTGCTGCCAGTTGTCCAGGGCCGCCGTGCCCACCCAGGTGGCAAAGCGGGCGCGGGTCAGGGCCACGTAGAGTTTACGGATATCCTCGCCCAAACGCTCCTGGTCGGCCCGGGCCACGTCATCCGGCGACGGGTCGAATACCGTGATCAGCCTGCCCCCGTCATCGTGATAACGCACGAAGGCCTGCTTTTCACTCTGCGCACGAAAAGCCGTGCCGAAGGGCAGGAACACGAGGGGGTACTCCAGACCCTTGGACTTGTGCACGGTGATGACCTTCACCAGGCCAGCATCACTTTCCAGTCGCAGGGTGCGGTGCTCGTCTTCCTCGTCGGCCGCCCGCAGTATCTGGGTGTAGTGATGCACCAGGGCATGTTCGCCGTCCAGTTGCAGGCTGTCCTGCTGCAGCAACTCGGCGATGTGCAGGATATCGGTTAGTCGTCGTTCGCCGTCCGGGCGTTGCAGCAACCGGCCCGGCACCTCGAAATCCATCAGAAAACTGCGCAGCGTGGGCAGCACACCCTGCTTCTGCCACTGCTGCTGATAGCCGATAAATCGCTCGATTTCCCGCTCCAGCACCAGCTCGTCGGTGAGCAGCTGATTCAGGGCATCCCAGGACTGACCCAGAGTCGGCGTGGCCAGCGCGGCGCGTATGTAGGCCAGTTGCCGGGGCTCGGCAAACGCCCGCAGCCAGCACAGCATTTCCTTTGATTCCCGGGAAGTCAGTACAGAATCCCGGTCTGACAGGTAGACGCTCTTGATGCGCCGGCGACTCAGGGCGTCCCGCACCGCGCTGGCTTCGTTGCGGTTGTTGACCAGTATGGCGATGTCTTTAGGGGCAACCGGGTCCAGATCTTCCGGGTCATCGGGCAAGGCAAAACCGGCCTGTTCGGCGTGGCCCAGGGTCAGCAAACGGGCGATCTCGCTGGCGCAGGTTTCTGACACATCGGCGGTGGCAGTGCCCTTGGCCATTCCTTTCGGGTTGCCGTCCTTGTCCTCTTCGCCGGATTCGTGGGTCCAGAACACCAGACTGGGCTGCACCTGCCCGTTGATCGCCCAGACCCGTTTGGTGCCATTGGCGTCCACGCCCTGGAAGGGCAGCGGGGAGGTATCGCCCTTGCCAAAAAGGAAGGCGCCGTCCCGGCTGTGCTGATCGCTGTGTTCAAAGACCCGGTTGACCGCCGCCACCATGGTTTTGGCGGAGCGGAAGTTTTTACCCAGTGTGTAGGTGCGTTCTTTCACGCCCTGCCTTGCCTGCAGGTAGGTGTAGATATCGGCGCCCCGGAACCCGTAGATAGCCTGCTTGGGATCGCCGATCATCAGCAGGCAGGTGTCGGGGTCGCCGCCCGCCACATTGTAAATGCGGTCGAAAATGCGGTACTGCACCGGGTCGGTGTCCTGGAATTCGTCGATCAGGGCCACCGGAAACTGGCGCCGGATAGTGGCTGCCAACTGATCGCCACGGGGACCGTGCAGGGCTTCGTCCAGCCGGGTAAGCAGATCGTCAAAGCCCATTTCCGAGCGTTTCCGCTTTTCCGATTCCAGCCGTTCAGCTATCCAGTGGCTGGCGTGGCGCAGAATGTCGGATTTGGCGCTGGGCTGGTTCTGGCTGAAATCCAGCAGCGCTTCGATGGCGTCGAAGGCAGGATGATAGGGGGCAGATTCATCGCCTTTCAGAATCTTGTTGAGACCGTCGGGCGTCTGGTTTTTAAAGCCCGCGGCGCTGTCGATTTTCTCGGGCAACAGTTCGTCCGATTCTGCCCAGGCAACCAGAAAGTCCCAGACTTTGATCATGGCGTTCTTGCTCCCGCCATGGAGTCGTTTGGTCTGGTTCAGATCGTTGAGCAGGTCGATGACCTCGCCGCGCCACTGGCTCCATGGATGAGCCTTGAGGGCCTGTGACTGTTCCAGGCGCCGCCTGACCACCTGATCGATGGCCTGGTGAACGCTGTCGGGCGGTGTGCCCAGGCTCTGGGGATCGTCAATCAGGTTGCGAACGCCCTGGCGCAGATCCCCGGGTGTTCTCCAGTGACTCAGTGCCTCGTCCATCAGCATCGGGGGCAGAGGATAGACAAAGGTGCGCCAGTAATCCCGGGCGACCTCGTCCAGCAGCTCGCTCTGGTCGGTTTCCAGAGTAAGTTTGAACAGGCTGCCGCTGTCGAACGCGTGCTCGCTGAGCATGCGGTTACAAAAACTGTGGATAGTAGATACCGCCGCCTCGTCCATCCACTCTGCGGCCAGCAGCAGCTTTTTGCGGCATTCCGGCCAACTGGCCGGATCCGGATAACTCTCATTCCTTAGCTGGTAGATCAGTGCCGTTTCTGCAGGCGGATCAGACTCGTCGGCCGCCTCCGAAAACACCTCCGCGGCCTGGGTCAGCCGGGTGCGGATCCGGTCTCGCAGTTCCTTGGTGGCGGCCTCGGTGAAGGTCACCACCAGCAGGTTGGGTGGCAGCAGATTCTGCAGCGGGCTGTCCGGGGACTGGCCGTGGCCAAGCACCAGGCGCACGTACAGAATGGCTATGGTGAAGGTTTTGCCGGTGCCGGCACTGGCCTCGATCAGGGCGCTGCCGTTCAGGGCGAGGGCCAGGGGATCCAGATTCGGGTTCCGGTTGTTTTTCTGTTCCGTCATTCCACACCTCCGATCTGATCCGCCGCCGACTTGCCCTGCTCGGCTTCCCAAACCGGCAAGTAGAGCTGATGCAACAGGGCTTCGAATTCGCCGCTGGCCATCAGCCGTTCCGGCGTTTCAAATGTGCCCATCAGGTAACCAACGTCCCGCTCAAGAGCGGTGGTATAGGCCTGCTCGGCCTCGTTGATAGCCCGCTCGTGGTCACCGACGTACTTTTTACCGCCGTAGTAACTGGTGATCCAGGCAAAGCCGGCCTCGCAGTGAATAGGCAAGGCACGTGTGGTGGCCTCCATCCACCGGGTGAGCACAGTTTCGAACAGCGGTCTGGCCTGTTCCGGCGTAAAGGCCGCAAAGTGAAAGCGGCGGCCCTCCTCCTTACCCAGGATCAGGGTATCGAACGGCTGCCCTCGCATTTGCCCGGCCAGATGAATCAGCCAGTCCCGCATCAGGTTGGCATAGCGCACTTTCCTGCTGGAACCGGAGCCGGTCAGCAGGCTGGAGCTGGCCACCACCAGACGGCACAGATCGCCCGCGGCATTGCAGCGAAGGCCTTCGATCAGATCGGCAACGGCGACCGAACCCAGGTCATTTTCAAACTGGTAGTCAAAAGGCAGAGGCTCGGCGACCGCCTCCGGCCAGTCTGCCAGTGCACTCTGGTACCGGTCGAACAGGTCCGGCAAGCGCCCGGCCAACTCGGAACGCAGGCGGTGCTCGGTCACGCCCATGCCCAGGTCCCCGCGGCGGGCCATCCGGTCCAGGATTGTTTGCAACCGGTCTTCCAGTTCTTCTTCATTGCCGGCTTTCAGCAGTCCGTCCTGAATCAACTCATTGTCCAAGCGCCAGCGGTCGAGGCCGTCCAGGTCGAAATTCTCGTTGTCGGTGTCGTCGTCCTCAACATCCTCGAAGTGCACCTGCAGTCGACGTTGATAGAAGGTGTCGATGGGCTTTTTCAGGAAAGCCGCCAGATCGCTCAGGCTGATGGGTTCTTCGGGTGTCTGGTACGGAAGTGCAGACTGCACGTCTTGATTAGTTTCAACACCATGGGCACTGCGCCACTCCCGCTCGTAAGTGAATAGATGGCGGGCTTGCAGCACCTCCGCCAGAGGCCGCGGCTCACTGTCTTCGCCCTCTGTCAGGCCATTGGCTTTCGGGAAATAGGCCCGGCTGAAGGGTTGCAGCGGATGCTGGGTGGTGAGCACTTCCGTGACTTTTTCGTCCGGTAGCCCTGCCACGGACCACAAGCTGTCGAGATGATCCTGCAGCTGGCCCACCAGCACAGACGGCGGCCGTTCTGAATCGTCTTTGATACTCCGGCCCACCCAGCTGATGTAAAGCTGCTCCCGGGCGGATAACAAAGCTTCCAGGAACAGGTAGCGGTCGTCCTCCCGGCGGGAGCGATCCCCGGGGCGGTAATCCTGGGCCATCAGGTCAAAATCCACCGGTGGTCGCGAACGGGGATAATCACCGTCGTTCATGCCCAGCAGGCACACATTCCGGAAGGGAATGGCGCGCATCGGCATCAGGGTGGCGAAATTTACCTTGCCGGCGAGGAAGCGCTGGTTGAGGCCGCCCTCATCCAGGCCTTCCAGCAGCACATCCTTGACGATATTCAGGGGCAGGGTCTGTTCCCCAAGGCCGGCGGCCAGGGCGTCTTCCAGCCACTGCTCCAGCTGGCGGCGGAACCGGTTCAGCAGCAACAGGTCACTGCCGTCCACCTTGTGGAAAAACTGCTCAAGCATGTCTGAAAACAGGCGTTCCCAGTCTTGGGGCGTGCGGCGGGTCTGCAGCGCCAGCCAGAGCACTTCCAGCTGATGCACAAAGTCGTTCAGACGGCCCGCCAGGCTGGCCTGGAGGCCGCCGATCTCGCCGAAGGGTTCTACGCCACCCCAGGGCTCATCGTCGCCCATGCCATACCCCAGCAGCATCGAGCGCAGCCCGGATTGCCAGGTGTTGCGCTCCAGTTCGGCGGGCAGATCCAGGCTTTCCCGGTGCCGGCCATGCAGCCCCCAGCGGATATTGGCGCCCTCCACCCAGCGACGGGCCAGGGGAATCTCGTCTTCGCCGATCCCGAAACGGTCCCGTATACCGGGTACTTCCAGCAGGCTGATGATTTCACTCACCGCAAACCGGCTGTGGGGAAGTGACATCAGGGTTTCCAGGGCAATCAGCACGGGTTCGTGGTGGCGCTGGCCCTGGTCCGAAATGGTGAAGGGAATGTGGCGCTTGCGCCCGGGTTGGTAACGGCCGAATACCGCCTGTATATGAGGCGCGTACACGTTGATATCGGGCACCATCACGATAACATCCCGGGGCCGCAGCGTTGGGTCGGCGTTGAAAGCCGCCAGGAGTTGGTCGTGCAGAATCTCCACTTCACGCTGGGGGCTGTGGGCCTGGTGGAACGCCAGGGAGTGATCCTGCCGCAAATCCAGTTGTCGGTGCTGCTGGCGGATTTCCCGGAGCGGCGTCAGGTTGTGGATATCGTTCTGCAGCTGGTGCAGGAGGCGCGGTGCTTCCGGGTTGCCATGGTCCGAGAAGATATCGATTTTTTGATCCGGCGTCTCGAAGCTGCCCCGGTATTCCTCCGGGTTGTCGAACTCGTCCAGCAGGCGGATGTAGTCACGGCCCTGCTTGCCCCAGGCGGCCAGCAACGGGTTGGCATGCTGGTGCAGCTGGTCTGGATCTTCAACGGCGGACAGCGTGGGGTGGGTTCTGCCCCGCTTGCGTTCGGCCGTGAGCAGCTCCCGGTCGCTGATGATATCGGCCCAGTAAAACTGGCAGGGGTTATGAACACAGAGCACCACCTGGCTGAACCGGCTCAGCACATACAGCGCCTCCAGTGCTTGCCGCGGCAGTGAGGAAACGCCGAATACGACGATCCGGTTCGGCAGGCGCGACGGATTTGCCGGTGCCGGGATACGCTGGCCCTGCTCCATGAACCGGGTGTGGATCTGCGATCGGCTGGTATGGGCTTCCGCGCCCACATCCTCTACCAGCCGGCGCCAGAGCAGAGGCTGCCAGCGGGTTTCTGTATCCAGCGGTTTTTCCTCCGCCCGGGCTGTGATGATCACATCTTTGCCCTGCTCCCAGGCGGCCAGCCAGTCGGCCCGGAACACCTGGTACTGGTCGAACAGATCCGCCACCTTTTCCGCCAGCTGGAAATTGCGCAGGTCCGGATCGTTGCCCTCCAGAAACCGGGCCAGGGGCGTGAAGGCTTCGTCCTGACCGACGAGGCTGGGTAGTAACCGGTACAGCCGCCACACCAGGCGACGCTTGTCGAAGGGTGACTGTTCCGGCACCTCGCCGTCCGGTAGGACCGCCCGGTAGGCCTGCCAGATAAACCGGGCCGGAAACAGGAAATCCATGCCGGCGGCAATACCCAGACCGCCGTCCATGCCATCGTCCGTGCGTTTCTCCGCCAGCGCGAGCTTCAGCCACTGGGCAATGCCGTTGCTCTGCACCAGGAAGGTCTCGCTCTCCAGTGGCGGCATGGGGTTGTTCCGACAGATGTAGACCACCGCCCGGCGAAGGTCTTCCAGATGGTTGGCGTGGATCGCGTGAAACCCGGGGTCGATGGTAGCGGGCTTATCGGTGGACAGAGCAGCCATGAATTTCCTTGTCTGGTATGCAGTTCAATCCTGTTGCCACAGGTTACCGTATGTGACCACAGATGCGGACAGTCTGAAACGTTTGATCACCGCAAATTATCGCGGCCCGCTGCGACAGACGGTGTCGTGAACCATCTGCGAAGGAGAGAGGCATTATGTGGACACTGATCACCGGCGCCGGTTCGGGCATCGGCCGGGCTCTGGCTCTCGAGCTTGCCCCCCGCGGCCATAACCTGATTCTCGCTGGCCGTACTGTGCGAAAGCTGGAGGACGTGGCAGACACAGTCCGCGTTGAAGCGCCTGACTCTGAACTGATGACCCTTGAAGTTGACCTGGCGGATCCAGAGAGTACTCGTAACCTGGCCCACCAGGTCGGTGATGCGGTCGACCACCTTTCAGCGTTTGTCTACTGTGCAGGTGTGGGTGAACCCGCAGCAGATTTCGCCAGCCTTGGTTTGATTGATTTTCAGGAAGCCCTGGCCGTTAACGTATCTGCGCCCCTGTTACTCACCCAATCCCTGCTTCCGCTTTTAAAAGGCGGAGACCCGGCGTCGAGGATTGTGATGATCGGTGCTGGAATGGACAAGCACGCACAACCCGGAACCGGCAGCTACGGAATCAGCAAAATGGCGTTGCGTCGGCTGGTGCGCCAGATGTCTGTGGAATTCGACACCATGCCGGACGGACCGGTGGTCAGTCTGTTCCAACCGGGTCTGGTGGATACGCCGGGCATCCGCAACCACATCAAGAAGGCCGGCGACCTGAACCTGCCGCACGCAGAGTGGCTGGCGGGGCGCCTGGAGGCGGGGGAATGCCTGACCGCCGAGCAGGCGGCCAGTGCGCTGGTGTTTACGCTGAATCAGGTTCCGGAAAGTGATTTTCACGGCGCAGTCTTCAACGGCGCCGATCTGGTGGATTCCCTGTCATTCGCTGGAAGCTGAGCGACCGTCCAGCGGGGCCCTACAGGGGCACCCGCATGGTTTCCGAGCCGCTGTCGGGCATGCCGATCATTTCATCGGTTCCGGTTGGCGGAATCACATCGGTGTGCTCAACTTCATATTCATGGAAGTACTCTCGTACGGCACAGGCCCCGGTAAACATGACCGGCTTGTCGTAGGCGTCGGTGAGGACGTAGCCCTGACCATCCAGGTAGAACCTCGCCATGTAATAGCGCCCCTCCATGGAGACGATCTCCAGCAAGGAAATGGTGTCGTGCTTGTGCTTCTTCAATTCGCCAGTGTCCATATGCATCGGAAGTCTCCCGCAGGTTTGTTGTCGTAAGAGCTTCTACGAAATGCTTTCCGTTACAGGTCATAAAACGAGCAACCATGAGCAGGATTGATTTGGTTAAAGCCGCCGTCGGTGAGTTCAACGCCCTGACAGGTGGGCGAATCCGGAGTCCTGATCTGGGCGTATTGTTTAAAAGATGAACAATAGCGAGGTGCCATCATGGGTCACCAAAATATCCGTTTCGGAAAGTGGCTGATTCCCGTCCTGCTGGCTTTCATGGGCTTGGCCATCTTCGGGTCATCACAGACCGTCGCCAGTGATAAGGACGCGGAAATTCGAGACACCATCCTTCGCCAGATCGAAGCCTTCGCCAACAACGATCAGGAACAGGCCTGGGCTCACGCCTCCGAGGGCATTAAGCGTCGATTCGGCTCGTCACAGGTGTTTGTCGACATGGTTCGTGAAGCCTACCCGGCAGTGCACAACGCCACGGCCATCGAATTTACCCAGCGCGTGCCCCACGGCGCCTTCGAGATCCAGGTGGTTCGGTTGCAGGGGCCGGAGGGCAAGCGTTGGGATGCCTATTACCGGATGGTGCTCACTGAAGGTGCCTGGAGGGTGGCCGGCGTGAGACTCCAGCCGGCTGAACTGGGCATTTAATGGTCTCAGACCAGATGCCGTCCGCCATCTAAAGGTAGCGTCCGACCGGTGATGTAGGGGTTGTCCAGTAGAAACTGCAGGGTGGCGACAGCGACCTCGGCCCCGGGCTCTATGCCCATAAGTGACTTCTTCAGGGTTTTCTTCCGGTAAGCCTCGCTGTCGCCCTGGTTGAACATGATCAGGGACGGCGCTACGGCGTTCACCTTCACACTGGGCGCCAGTAACCGTGAAAAAGACAAGGTGAGGTTGGTCAGTGCGGCCTTGCTGGCGGCGTAGGCGATATGCTTCGCGCTGCCCTTCTCCACCACATAGTCCGTCATATGGACGATGTCGGTTGTCGACTCACCCTGCTCCAGCATCGACCGGCAGGCAAGGTTGATCAGGTAGGGCGTGGTTACATGAATCTGCATCATCGCGCTCATCACATCCGCCGGGTCTGAATCCTCGCTTTCCGGCAGCCAGTCCGAAGCGTTGTGAACAATCGCGCGCAGCCTGTCGGTCCGGGATTTCAGAGTTTGAATGAACGCTTCGATACCTTCGTTCGTGGCAAAGTCCGCGTGGATACATTCGGCATCGGCTTTCTGGAGTGCATCAATCGCCGGTCGATAGGTGCGGTAGGTAACGATGATGGGCTGGTCCCGGTCCAGGCAGGCCCTGGCGAAGGCCAGGCCAATTCGCTGGCCGGCGCCGGTGATCAGAATGGGTGCGGTCATGATGTTCTCCTGTAATCAGTCATAGACTTACGTTAATGTCCGGTCTCCGGCTCAACGTGGTAGCGTCATACTCCGGAACGAACTCGAAGGAAGATCCACCAGGCCATGTCATCGGCGAAGCCACAGAGCAAACAACCGGGTACCGCAGATCTCAATAATCCGCTGTACTACCTTGAAAATTCGGAAACCGTCCTTGGCTGGGTGCAGCGCCACCACGGCGACCTGCTGACCGCGGACGAGCTGGATCGACTTGCGAGCTTCCATTCCCTTTCCCGGCCGGCGCGGGCTCTTCTGACCCGCATGGTGATGCGCACAGGCGATCTGTTTCGCTCGGACAAACTCAATTACCCGGAGCTGGGCGTTCCGGAAAGCCGCGCCCTGGACGAACTTGCTGGTGCGGACTGGCTGGATACCGACCCCCTGCTCAGCCTGGATGAACTTTTCCGGCTGTTTACCCTGGGAGAGCTGCGGCCTGCTGCGAGGCCTTTGCTGGAGGCGGCCGGAAAGCCTGCCAACCTGCCCAAGGGCCAGATGCGCGATGCACTGCTTCCGCAATTTCCCGAACCTCTTACCGTTGCCGACTGGCTGGGTCAGCACGCCAAGCCAGTGGTTCGGCTAAAAACCATGGCGCTGTTTGATCGGGTTCGCCTGATGTTTTTTGGCAATCTTCGCCAAAGCTGGTCGGATTTTGTGCTGGTGGAACTGGGTCATCAGCAGTACGAACCAGTCTCGTTTACACCGGATTCACGGGCGTTCCAGCATCGTTCCGAGGTTGATCTTTACCTCGCGATGCATCGGTGCCGGGAAAGGCTGGATGAAGGCGTACCTGCCGCAGAGGTCTGGCTCGACGTACCTGGCCCTTGTGAAAATGCCTGGTTGACCAGCCGCCGTGATCGTTTATTGTTGGAATTGGGCCGTCAGGCGGAGCGCCAGGGAGAGCGGGAGCTGGCGTTAGATGCGTTCGCCAGCAGCGGCCATCGGGAAGCGCGGCTGAAGCAGCTTCGATTGCTCGAGCGGATGAAACGTCACCAGGAAGCATGGGCCATTGCGTCGGAGTGGCAAAGCCATGATCTGAGCGACGCCGAAGCCCAGGGCCTGGAACGGATCCTGAAACGGCTCGCAAGCAGGCTTGGCAAGACACCACCAGTGCCGCCGGCCCGACCAGCTATCCGGGACATCACCCTTACCCTGCCGAAGCCCGCAATGGGATCGGTCGAATACGCTGTACAGCAACACCTGTATCGGGAAGAGACGCCTGCGTTCTATGTGGAAAACACCCTGATCAATGGTCTGTTTGGCCTGCTCTGCTGGCAAACCATCTTTGCCCCGGTGCCGGGGGCCTTTTTCCATCCGTTCCATGTCGGCCCTGCAGACCTGACCCGGGAAGATTTCGTCAGCCGCCGTCAGGCCTCCTTCGAACAGTGCTTCGGTCGGCTGGCCGATGGTAGCTACCGGGAGCGGATTCTGGCTAATTACCGGGCGAAACAGGGCACCACCAATCCTTTCGTGATCTGGCCCGTCATCAACGAGGAACTCCTCAGCCTGGCCTTGGACTGCATTCCAGCAGAGGATCTGGAAACCCTCTTCCGCCGCCTGTTACGGAATATCCGGGAGCACCGCAGTGGCTTCCCCGATCTGATTCGTTTCTTTCCCGGCGTCACCGATACCGAAAAGCGTTATGAAATGGTTGAAGTGAAAGGGCCGGGTGATCGGCTGCAGGACCATCAGATACGTTGGCTCGAATTTTTTGCCGTTGAAGGTATCCCCGCCAGTGTCTGTTACGTGCGCTGGCAAGACGATGGGGTGATGGAATGACGCTGAAGGTAGCCGTCCGAACCCTGTGCGAATTTGCCGCGCGCAGGGGCGATCTGGACTTCCGCTACACCCCGGCTCCCAGTGCCGAAGAGGGCATCGCCGGCCACCAGGCAATACAATCCCGTCGCGGCTATGGCTATAAAAGCGAGTATTTACTGACTGGTGAATGCCGGGGATTATTGCTTTCCGGGCGCGCCGATATCTACAACCCGCACCGCGGCCGGCTAGAGGAGATCAAGACCCATCGCGGTGACTTGTCCCGGATCCGTGAGCATCAGCGAGCGCTCCACCGGGCCCAGCTGCGAGCCTACGGCGCGCTTTTGTGTGGACAGGAAAACGTCAAAACCCTGGAGCTGGCGCTGATCTATTACGACACCGGCAGGGACAAGGAAACACCGGTGGTGGAGACCGCCAGTGCCGATGAGCTCTGGCAGGAACTGGAAACCCTATGCGGTCAATACAAGGCCTGGGCGGAACAGGAAGAGCATCACCGCGAACAGCGCAATGCGCTGCTCGCCGGCCTTGCCTTTCCCTTCCCCGAATTTCGTCCCAGGCAACGCCAGCTGGCGGAGACGGTATACAAGAACGCGGTAAAGTCCGGCACTCTGCTTCTGGAAGCCCCGACCGGCCTGGGAAAGACCCTCGGCACCCTGTTTCCGGCGCTGATGGCCATGCCCTCCGCCGGACAGGACCGGCTGTTCTATCTCACCTGTCGCAATACTGCCCGTCAGCTGGCCATGGATGCGGTGGCTCGCCTGCGTTCGGCTCAAGCGGGCCCGACCTGGCCCCTGAGAACGCTCGAATTGGTATCCAAAGACGATGCCTGCGAACATCCGGACAAAGCCTGTCATGGCGATTCCTGCCCACTGGCCAAAGGATTTTTCGATCGGCTGCCCGATGCCCGGGCAGAAGCCGCCCAGACCGAAGGGATACTGGATCAGCACACATTGGCGAAGATCGCTGCCGGTCACGACATCTGCCCCTACTTCCTCGCCCAGGAAATGGCCCGGTGGAGCGATGTGGTGATCGGTGACGTGAACCGCCTGTTCGACCAATCCGCCCTGCTCCATGGTTTGATTCGCCAGAACAACTGGAAGGCCAGCGTGCTGTTAGATGAAGCCCACAACCTCGTGGATCGGGGTCGAGGCATGTATTCGGTCCGGCTGGATCAGCAGCGCTTGCTGAGGATCAAAAAGACCGCGCCAAAACCGGTGAAATCCGCCATCGACCGGACCGCACGGGCCTGGCAGGGCCTGATCCGCGATCATCAGGCAGACTCTGAACGCCCGGGGTTCCTGGCAACATTGCCGGCCCAGTTGCTCGGTGCCCTGCAGTCGATGGTTTCGAATCTGACTGATTACCTGGCCGATAATCCCCCGGATCTGGCATTGCAGGAACTCTTGTTCGAAAGCGTGGCTTTCATGAAGCTGGCGGACGCCTTCGGTGATCATTCCCTGTGTGAATTTCAGCGCGCTGGTCGGGGGCGGGCCAGCCTGACGATCCAGAATTTGATTCCGGCGGATTTCCTGCGGGAGCGGTTCGAGGCAGCGCATTCGGTTCTGCTTTTTTCCGCCACCCTGAGTCCCGGTGTTTACTACCGGGATTTGCTGGGGCTGCCTGAGGATGCGCGTTTTACCACGCTACCCAGTCCGTTCAGCGCAGACCAGTTGCAGGTGCACTTCACGCCAGGCATCAGCACCCGCCAGGTTCACCGGGAAGCGTCTCTCAAGCCCATCGCCGAGCTGATCGCCCGACAGTTCCGGGAACGGCCCGGGCATTACCTGGCGTTTTTCAGCAGCTTCAAATATGCAAAACAAGCGAGCGAGGTTCTGGAGCAGCGCGCACCGGATATCCCGCAGCGGGCCCAACAACCGGGCATGTCACCTCAGCAGCGCGCAGACTTTCTGGCAGGTTTCAGGAAGGCGGAAGGCTGTGTGGCTTTTGCGGTTTTGGGTGGGGTGTTCAGTGAGGGTATCGATTTACCGGGAGACCAGTTGATCGGTGCCTTCGTGGCCACCCTCGGCCTGCCGCCCTTTGATGCCTGGCATGAAATCCTGAAGGCTCGCCTTGAACAGCGCTTCGGCGCCGGGTACGACTACACCTATCTGATTCCGGGGTTGCAGAAAGTGGCTCAGGCGGCCGGTCGGGTGATTCGCACCCCGGAGGACCGGGGTGTGATCTGGCTGATCGACGACCGGTTTCTCACTTCGGGCATCAAGGGGTTGTTGCCCCGCTGGTGGTTCGCCGAACAGCGCCAGAACGATCCGCACGCCGAGTCTTCAGCGTCCGGTTAATAACAACGGTGTCCACGGTACCTTCCTCGGTGATCGCTGAGAAGGCCTGTTCCAGGGTGGCCCTGGCAATGGCCTCATGATTCTGCGGTAAAGAGTTCACCGCCAGTGGGAGGAAGTCCAGAAGCCGGTCATCGCCAAAAGTCGCAAGTTTCAGCGCCTCCGGGAGTCCATCCGGCTGTTCCAGAAGCACGTCCAGGACTCCCTGCAGAAGGGTGTACGAGGCCGTAACCAAGGCATCCGGCAGCCCATGCTCGCTCAGGATGCGCCGCATCATTTCTGCACCAGAAGCGCGGTCGTAATGTCGGCCGCTCTCCACCCAGGCAGGTGTATTGGCCTTGTCGGCGGCGGCCAGAAAACCAGCCCGACGTTCCTGGGTCATGGCAATCTCCGGCACGGCATCGAGCCAGGCGATGCTGGCGGTTCCCGAATCCAGCACCGAACGCGTCAGGATTTCAGCCGCTGCGCGGTTGTCGCTCACAACGCATCGAATTTCATCAGGGGACTGGGCCCGATCGACAGCAATCACTGGTAAACCCTCTTGCTGAAGTTGTCGATAGAACGGGTCATCCCCCGCCAGGGCGCTAGCAACGATAAGCGCGTCGCAGCGCCTGGCTTTCAACGCGCGGGCCAGCGACTTTTCCGTGTCGGGATCGTCATCGGAGCCGGCAATGAGGAGCTGGTAGCCTTTTGCCCTCGCGCCCTGCTCAAGCAGCTTGGCCAGCCTGGCATAACTCGTGTTCTCCAGGTCCGGCAGTATAAAGCCAAGGGTCCGGCTGGCGCCGCCTCGCAGGGCCGCGGCCTGGGTGTCCACCTGAAAGTTCTGCTCACGAGCCACCGCAAGCACTTTCTCGATGGTGTCCGACTTGATGCGCCGGGCGGCCCCCTGGCCGTTGATGACATAGCTGGCGGTGGTTCTTGAAACGCCGGCAAGCCGGGCAAGTTCCGCAAGGGTCATGGACGACAGCTCCGATTAAAAGATTGCTTGATTTCTGATCATATCTGTTTCATCATCGATTTTAAGCATGCTGACACGATTCAGCAAACAAAAACAGATGCGCACCATCAAAACAAAAAGCGAGGCACACATTATGCTGACGCTGACTGCCAATGACGTTCGCCTGGGTGCAACTGCCGCTGACTGGCAAGACGCACTGCAAAAGGCAGCTCGGGATCTTGAGAGCGCCGGCCGGACTTCTTCGGAATACCTGGCTGGCATGAGCGCCCGTGAACAGCAATCTTCCACGGTACTGGGCAATGGCATTGCTATTCCCCACGGCACACCGGAAAGCCGGAATGCCGTGCTGAACACCGGTATCCGTATTCTTCAGTTCCCCGAGGGGATCACCTGGCACGATGGTGCGCGGGTGTATGTGCTGGTTGCGATTGCGGCCCAGTCCGATGAACACCTGGATATTCTCCGGCATTTGACCCGTGTACTGGATAAGCCAGGGCTGGCTGAGAAGTTGGGTCATGCTTCGGATGCCGCGGAACTGGTTGCGTTGCTTTCCAAAGCACCGGCCGTTGCCAAATGCGATAGCGAGACTCTCTGTTTTGGTATTGATGCGTCGACCCCGAACGAACTGGCCCTGATTGCCGCTGCGCGTCTGCAGAGTTTGCGGTGCGTGGACACAGATTTTCTGGCCAGTATTATCGGCCAACCCCCAGTGGATCTCGGCGAGGGGTTCTGGCTGACGCATCACACCATCGGGGCCAGGCGCCCGACTCTTTCATTGGCAACGCCAAAGCGGCCAACGCCGGAGCTCCGGGGTGTTTTCTGTCTGGCGGGGCCCGGTGATGAGTGCCATGACCTGCTGGAGCGCATCGATAACTTCCTTGCCCGCAACGAGCCGATTGACGGCCTGAATGCGGAGGCCGTGCTGGCGAGGTTGTCCGGTGAAGCCGCCAATGCGGTTACCGCCAAAGTGACCCTTTTGAACACCCACGGCCTCCACGCACGGCCCGCCAAACAACTCGTCCAGGAGGCTCGTCGCCACAATGCCAGTATTCGCCTGCGTCTTCTGGAAGGCGACGGCAGTGCGGTCTCTGCAACCAGTCTGACCCGGGTGATCGGCCTGGGCGCCCGCAGGGGCCAGACTCTGCTGCTCTCAGCCACTGGCGATGAGGCACGTCAAGCCGTCGCGGCACTGACCAAAGCCATCGAAGAGGGTCTGGGTGAGAAAGTCGCTCCGCTGCGGTCTGCGGATCAGCGGATTGTGGAGCCTGAAGCTGAGCCAGCTCAGGAACTGACAGATGATCAGCCCCTGAAAGCCGTTGCTGCCTCACCGGGACTGGCCCTGGCGCCGGCCTTCGTTATGCGCCAGCCCAAACTCAGATACGAACAGTCCTCCGAAGACAGCGAACAACAGATTCAGCGTCTCAACCAGGCCATTGACGACGCCGATGGCCAGCTTCGCACCCTGATTCGGCAGGCAGAAGGCGGTGAAGCGGCGCCTATTCTCTCGGTTCATGTGGAAATGCTTCAGGACGAGGATCTCTACCAGGCGACACTGGAAGCGATCAACGAGGGTGCGTCTGCCGAGGCGGGCTGGTGGAGAGCCATTGATACTGCTGCAAGGGCCCAGGAAGCCCTGGCCGATCGGTTGTTGGCTGAGCGCGCGGCGGATCTGCGGGATGTCGGGCGTCGGGTGTTGGCCAATCTGTGTGGCGTGGCAATGCCGACCCCGCCTGATGCCCCCTATATTCTGGTGGCCGACGATCTCGGGCCTTCCGATGTTGCCAGGTTGGATACCTCCCGCGTGCGCGGTCTCGTTACTGCCCGAGGCGGCGCAACCTCCCATAGCGCGATACTGGCACGTGCCCTTGGTTTGCCAGCGGTCGTCGGTGCTGGTGAATCCATACTCGCCATCGCGGACGGAGCGGACCTCGTTGTGGATGGTGAACGGGGCTGTGTGGTGCCGAACCCGGGTGTCGGGCGGTGCGACAAGATACGCCGCCGCCTGCAACAACTTGAAGCCCTGCAGGCCCAGGCCCACGAGAACCGCAACCAGCCTGCCACTACCGAAGACGGTCACACTGTTCAGGTGGGTGCCAACCTTGGCAATACAGCCCACACTCCGGATGCGGTGGACCGCGGCGCAGACGGTGTCGGCCTGCTTCGTACCGAGTTCATCTTCATGGCTCATCCGGAGGCGCCGGATCTGGCGACTCAGGTACGTGAATATCAGCACGCATTTGATGCCCTTAACGGCCTGCCTCTGGTGGCCCGCACCCTGGATGTGGGGGGCGACAAGCCGCTGGATTACTGGCCTTTGCCCCAGGAAGACAACCCGTTTCTGGGCATGCGTGGTATTCGATTGTCTTTGACCCGCCCGGACATCCTGGAAACCCAGGTCAGGGCCCTGCTGACTGCGGCAGGTGATCGCCCCCTTCGCATCATGTTCCCCATGGTCAAGGATCTTGAGGAGTTCCGAGCGGCCAGGGCCATTGTTTCAAAGGTCCAGAGCGAGGTGTTGGCCAATGACGTTCAGGTTGGCGTGATGATCGAAGTACCCTCCTGTGCCCTGCTGGCATCTACCCTGGCGCCGGAAGTGGATTTCTTTTCGGTCGGAACCAATGACCTGACCCAGTACACTCTGGCCATCGATCGTGGTCACGGCCAGCTGTCAGCGGAATCGGATGGCTTACATCCTTCGGTACTGAAGCTGATCCGGATGACTGTGGAAGCCGCTCATGCTCACAATCGCTGGGTAGGTGTGTGCGGGGAACTGGCGTCTGATCCCCAGGCGATTCCGGTTCTGGTTGGGCTGGATGTAGACGAGCTGTCTGTGACCAGTCGACGGGTACCCCTGGTTAAGGCCTGCATCCGTGGTCTGAACCTGGAAACAGCCCGACAACAGGCGGAAAAGGCTCTGTCGCTGGCAACCGCCTCAGAGGTACGCGATGCCCTGGAGGCCTGGTGATGGCGCGTATCCTGACAATCACCCTGAATCCGGCCCTCGACCTCAGCGTTGAAACGCCGCCCCTCACCCTCGGAGAAGTTAACAGAACGGGTCATACCCTGATTGAGCCGGCTGGGAAAGGCATCAATGTGGCCCGGGTGCTGGCCCGTCTGGGGCACTCGGTCACCGTGGCAGGACTGTTGGGTGACGCTAATCCCGGGCCGTTTGAACGTCTGTTTGAGGCGGAAGGCCTCGAGGACCGTTTTGTCCGTGTTCCTGGCCGAAACCGAATCAATATCAAGATTAATGAGGCCGGCGGACGGGTGACTGATCTGAATGGCCCAGGTTTCCGCGCGCCGGAAACTGCCCTCCAGAGTCTTGAAGATCGCTTGGAATCGCTGCTGCCGGAGTGTGACGTGGTTGTCATCGGTGGCAGCTTGCCAGACGGCTTTTTGCCTTCTGGCGTGGCGGAACTCGTTCAGCAGGCGTCCGAGGCAGGCAAGCCGGTATGGCTGGATACCAGTGGCGAGGGACTAAAAGCGGGTATCGAGGCGGGACCGTTTGCTATCAAGCCTAATACGGATGAGCTGGCTGGCTGGGCCGGCCTGCCCATAAACGATGTGGCAGCCGTGGAAACGACCGTTGCCCGCCTGCGCACTCACGGCGTGTCGCACGTGGTGGTGTCCATGGGTGCAGATGGCGTGTTGTGGTCATCGCCGAGCGGCCTCTTGAGATCCCGGGTGCCTCCGGTCTCGCTGGTCAGCACCGTTGGTGCCGGCGACACCTTGCTGGCAGGGATGCTTCACGGCGTACTTGGTGGCGAGCGTGATGAAGCAGTTCTGCGGTACGCGACAGCCTTGTCTGCCGAATGCGTGCAACACATTGGTGTCGGAGACCCTGAGGCACCGGACTTTCCTTCCCTTCTCCAACAAACCCGGGTGCAGCCTTGGCCTGGGCAAAATAACACCGGAGAGATACGGTTATGAATCTGATCATTGTGACTGCCTGCCCGCAGGGCGTGGCAACCCGTTTTTTGGCCGCCCGCGCCCTGGAGCGGGCGGCGAACCGGCGTGGCTGGTCCGTGACTACCGATACTCGCGGTCCGGATGGTAAAGCGAACAGCAAGCCCAGCGACGAAACAATCCGGCAGGCCGATTTGGTTATTGCAGCGGTCGGCGTCTCGGTCGATCTCGACGCGTACGCGGGCAAACGCCTGCTACAGATTCCGGTCACGGCCGCGCTCCCTGATCCCGATGCTGTGCTGGTCACGGCCGAGTCAGAAGCAACACCCTGGGACCCGGCGAGCACCAGTCAGGAACCGGTGGGGTCAGCTTCGTCTTGCGGCAGCGCCGCCGGGAGTAAACGGATCGTTGCCGTTACTGCCTGTCCCACTGGCGTCGCCCATACCTTTATGGCGGCAGAGGCACTGACCGCCGCGGCGCAATCCGCAGGCCACAAGATCCGCGTAGAAACCCAGGGCTCTGTCGGCGCCCAGGATCCGCTAACGGCGGAGGAAATTGCGGCGGCAGATGTGGTGATCCTGGCCTGTGATATTGAGGTAGATCCGGGTCGCTTCTCTGGCAAGCGGGTCTGGCGGACCTCGACCGGTGCCGCCCTGAAAAAACCAGCCGATGCCATCCACGATGCCCTCGAAGAAGCCGTGGTTCTGGACGCTGGCCAGAAGAAAACCTCGGGTACCTCCGGAAGTGGTGAGAAAAGAGGGCCTTACAAGCACCTGCTGACCGGCGTCTCCTTCATGCTGCCCATGGTGGTTGCTGGCGGTTTGCTGATCGCCCTGTCCTTCGTGTTCGGGATTGAAGCGTTTCAGGAGGAAGGTACGTTGGCTGCCGCCCTGATGCAGATCGGTGGTGGCACCGCCTTCAAACTGATGATTCCGTTGCTGGCCGGATACATTGCCTGGTCTATTGCCGACCGTCCCGGCCTGGCGCCGGGAATGATCGGTGGGTTTCTGGCGGGTGAACTGGGAGCTGGATTCCTCGGCGGTATTGTGGCGGGTTTCCTTGCTGGTTATGTCGCGCGCTTTATCAGCCAGAAACTGCCAATGCCGGAGAGCATAGAATCGCTGAAGCCCATTCTTATCATTCCTCTGTTCGCCAGCCTGGTGACAGGTCTGGGGATGATCTATGTGATCGGCGAGCCTATGGCCGCGATCATGGATGGTCTGACCGGCTTCCTCGAGAGCATGGGAACCACCAATGCGATCCTGCTGGGCGGCATTCTAGGCGCCATGATGTGCTTTGACCTGGGGGGGCCGGTTAACAAGGCTGCCTACACGTTTGGCGTTGGCCTGCTATCCGAGGGCAGTGGCGGCTCTGCACCCATGGCGGCCATTATGGCGGCGGGTATGGTGCCGGCCATTGGCATGGGCGTGGCTTCCTTTATCGCGCGCCGCAAGTTTGCAGAGGTGGAACGGCAGGCCGGTCGGGCTTCCTTCGTACTGGGTTTGTGCTTTATCTCTGAAGGTGCCATTCCATTTATGGCAAAGGATCCTTTGCGGGTTATTCCAGTGTGCATGGTCGGAGGAGCAATAACCGGTGCCCTGTCGATGCTGTTTACCGTCAAGCTGATGGCACCACACGGTGGGCTGTTTGTGTTGGCCATTCCCAATGCGGTAAGTGCGGTGCTGCCCTATCTGATTGCGATTGCAGTGGGGTCCCTGGTAATCGGTTTCGGCTATGCACTGCTGAAAACCGGTAAGGCGGAAGTGGCGGCTGCAACGAGCTGAACCTTAACAAGCGAAGGCCCTCAACTGAGGGCCTTCTGCATGCTGTTAACCGAAAACGAAAAACGCCAGTTTGTTACCGTCCGGGTCTTTCACGTAGGCGCCGTAGAACTGGTTGGGAATCCGTTGCCCCGGCTCACCGTCGCAGGTGGCACCAAGCTCGATGGCTTTCTTGTACATGGCATCGACATCTTCTTTCGACTCCGCAGGCAGGGCAACCATGTTGCCGTTGCCGGGATGGTTGGGTTCTTCATTGAAGGGCACGCAAACCGCGATCATGGGCGCTTTCATGCTCTTACCGATAAAGGCGATACGCCCCATATCCAGCAGCAGCCTGGCTCCCTGGTCGCTCAACAGTTCCGTATAGAATGCCTTTGCCCGTTCCATATCACTGACGCCAAGGGTGACGTATCCGATCATGCTTTTTCTCCATTCGGGTTGTTGTCGAGCGCCAGAATACGCTGTTTTTTGCCTGTCAGCTCTATTCAGCGCCGATTTCGCTGACGACGACCTGATTTCTGCCTGCCCGTTTCGCCTGGTAAAGCAACTGGTCGCATGCGGACAGCAGATCCCGCACACCGTCGATGCCTTGGTCCCAGCATACGACCCCGGCACTCAAGGTAACGTTGAAGGGGGTGTCATCTTCACTGAGAAAACTCTCTGTCTCCATATCAATACGCAGGGATTCGGCAACCTGGCGAGCATCACTCAAGGTGGTGTGAGGCATCAGAACGATAAACTCTTCGCCTCCGGTGCGTGCAACAATGTCGGTTTTGCGAGTCCGCGTTTCGATCAGATTGGCCACCGTGCGCAATACCTTATCGCCTGTGAGATGGCCCCAGGAATCGTTGACGCTTTTGAAGAAATCGATGTCGAGGGAAAGCAACGAGAACGGATGGTAGTAGCGGGCGGATTGGTCGGCCAGTTCCTCGAGTTTTCTGAGCAGGTATCTCCGGTTGTAGAGCCCTGTCAGTTCATCGGTAA
The DNA here is from genome assembly GCF_047123295.1 of Marinobacter sp. MIT932201. Lineage (NCBI taxonomy): Bacteria > Pseudomonadati > Pseudomonadota > Gammaproteobacteria > Pseudomonadales > Marinobacteraceae > Marinobacter > Marinobacter sp. MIT932201. The sequence continues at coordinate 42,170 of NZ_CP138917.1, forward strand.
TCGTGAGGGCTTCCAGCTGGAATTCCAGGCGTTTCTGGTCGTTGATATCGGTAATAATGCCATGCCAGGTGGTACTTCCGTCCGGATTTCTCTCCGGCTGGGAAACACCTCGCAACCATTGGGTCTGGCCATCTTTGATGATGCGGTATTCGCAAACCCACTCGCGTAGTGTCTTGCGGGAGAGTTCGATGGTCTCGTGAACTCTTGCAACATCCTCTGGGTGAATGGCTTCAAACATCCGTTCCGGACTGCTCCGGGTTTCCGCTGGCGTTACACCATAGAAATCCTTGGCCTTGCGGCTCATGTAGGGGAAGTGAAAACTGCCATCTTTATTGAGAGTAAAGGTATATATGACCCCGGGGAGAGATTCGGCAAGCTGCTGCAGCTGATGCTGGGAAACTTTTTCTTCTGTTACATCAAGATGAGTCCCCATCAGCCAACGGGTTTCTGCCGCCTGGTCTTTGTTGAACAGGGTTCCGCGGGTGTGGATGTAACGCCAGTCACCGTCCTTGTGAAGCATGCGAACCACGCACTCAAACTTGGTGGCCTCCTGGTTAAGGTAAGCATTGAGAGCCTCGTGCGCTGATTCGACATCGCTGGGATGGCTCAGGCGCTCCCACGTCTCAAAAGACAGAGGTTCAAGCTCTTCCAGGGTATAGCCGAGCATGCTGGCCCAGCGCTCGTTGAAGATAATTTCGCCGGTGTCCAGATTGTATTCCCAGGTACCCGCGCCCGTGCCATCGAGAATGGCATTGAGCCTTGTTTCTGGAGACAGATGCATGTGATCCCTCACACGAAGGCCGCGGTTTCGCGGCTAGTTCTGGCCCGAACGATAATGGGCCCAATTGAAAGTGTTGGCCCATTCGAGCGCTTCTGCAAGAGGAACCGGAGGATTATATCGATATTCTTGGCCAACATCGCAGCCAAGGGATAACGGACGGTTTCTTGCTCGGCGGTCTCGACCCCTCCTGTCACTTGAAACGCACGACCAGTTCGTGCAAATCGTTCGCAATCTGCTCAATGTTTTTAACGCACTCGGTGGACTCTTCACCTTTGGACAGGTTGTTGGATGCCAGATCCGAGATTTTCTCCACTTGCTCGTTGATCTGATCCGACACCTGGGCCTGCTCCTCCACGGCAGCTGCCATCTGCATTGCCATTTCGGCAATGTTGGAGACGGATTCAGCAATGTCATTAAGGGTGCTCTCGGCCGAAAGCATTTTTTCCATGCCCTCGTCTGCCGAAAGCTTGCCCTCGTCGGCTTTCTGGTTGGCCTCCTCGGAGCGGGCAATCAGTTCGCTGACAATGCCATGGATTTCACTCGTTGAATTGCGGGTCCGGGATGCCAGGCCCCTTACCTCTTCGGCCACAACGGCGAATCCGCGTCCATGCTCGCCGGCCCTCGCCGCTTCAATGGCGGCATTCAGGGCCAGCAGGTTGGTCTGCTCTGCAATCTCTTCGATAATTTTTGCGGCTGAGGCTATCTGCTGAGTCTGCTGAGCCAACTCGCCAACGGAAGCGCTAATGCCATGAACGGAACCTTTGAGAGATTCAATGGCTTCCCGGGTCCCGCGCACAACGGAACGCCCCTCATTGGCAAACTCTTTTGCGCCATCCGCCCGCTCTGCCGTGGACTGGACGTTCGAGGAGACCTCCGCAATGGTATGGGACATCTCGTGTACGGCTGCCGCAACCTGTTCGGTTTCGGCCTGCTGCTGTTTGAGGGCCTCCTGAGCTTCGAAGCTGACTTCGCGACCTTTCACAGAATACAGTCGCATCTCATCGGCGGAGTCTTCAAGCCGGGTGAGTACCGCATCAAGGTGAGCTTGTTGGGCCTTTACTGCAACCTTGATACGCCCAAGTGGCAAATCGTCATCAGTGTAGCTTCTTGCGGCCAGATCATCTGTGAAGCTGTGTGCCAGTAGCCTGGTGACCGAGCCCATCAGCTGTTTTCTGGCCAGATGCATCCAGCCGGCATAGGCAATCACGCCCCCAGCCAGCACAAGCTCGGACAACATTTTCTGATCGGCAAGAAACAGTGCCCCTGTGACAATGAAAACAAGCGCCAAAAAGATGGTGGGGGGTTGGACGCGGCGCCAGAAAGGGGTTCCTGTTCTGCCCGCCCTCAGGGCTGCGTACAGCTTTTCTGCGCGCTCGACGTCCTTCCTGTCGGGACAGGATCTCACGGACTCGTAGCCGACTACCTTGCCGTTTTCGGTGACCGGGGTAACGTAGGCACTGACCCAGTAGAAATCGCCGTTCTTGCAACGGTTCTTTACCAGGCCCATCCAGGGCTGTCCGGCCTTAAGGTGTGCCCACATGTTCTCATAGGCGGCGGGTGGCATATCGGGATGCCGGACAATGTTGTGAGGCTGGCCAATCAGCTCGTCCCGGCTGAAACCACTTATCTCCACAAAGGCCGAATTACAGTGCCTAATCTTACCTTTGAGATCTGTGGAGGAAATAAGTTTCTGATTGGGTGAGAAGGTTTTTTCGTTGTCCGTAACCGGTAGGTTTCTGCGCATTATCAACCCTGACATTAGCGTAAAAGACTTATTACTAAGTCAGGGTAGGACAAATATTGCAATAACTCTATCGGTGGGAACGGTGAAGGGCCTCAGGAATTTCCCTAATGACAACGCCCGAGGCGCTACCCGCCAACGCGATACGTGGCGCTGGCGGGCTGTTTGTTCGTGGGGCAGCCTCCATTGGTAAGCCTCTCCCAGGGGTTAACGCTTTGCTGGCCGGGCCAGCCACTCATGCCCCTTCAACATCCCGTGCCAATACAGCGTTGGCAGCTGCTTGGCCTTCAACCACCAGGCGGCCCGGGTGGCCTTGGTGCCATCGTTGATCCATTTCGGGAAGCTGGGCTGCAGTACTCCGCCATATCCGAACTCCGCCAGTACAATTTTGCCGTTTTCCACCGTCAGCGGGCAGGAGCCGTAGCCCAGATACGCGGCCTCAAGCGGCTGGTTTCGGAGCGTGGCCACCAGGTTCTCAGCCACCACTGGCGCCTGTTTACGCACTGCAGCGGCGGTTTTGGCGTTGCCGGTTCCGCTAACGTCCCCAAGCCCAAAGACATTGGTGTAGGTTTTATGGCGCAGGGTATCGTCCTCAAGATCCAGCCAGCCGCCTTCGTTGGCCAGGGCAGATTCACGAATCAGCTTTGGTGCCCGCTGGGGTGGGACGGCGTGCAGCATGTCAAAGCTGATCTCGCGCTCCTGGCTGTTGCCCTCGCTGTCGGTTGAGCGGAATACCGCTGTCTGTGCGGGCCCGTTTACGGCAACCAGTGTGCTCTGGAAATTCAGGGCGATGCCGTATTTTTCGATATAGGCTTCCAGGGCCGGGACGTAATCGGCCACACCGAACAGAACGGCGCCGGCGTTATGGAACTGGATATCCAGATTGTTCAGCACGCCGTGTTTGAGCCAGTAATCGGCAGACAGGTACATGGCTTTCTGGGGCGCGCCTGCACATTTGATCGGCATGGGAGGCTGACTGAAAAGCGCTCGGCCGTTCTTGAGATTCTGGACGAGATCCCAGGTGTAGCTGGCCATGCCCTCGCGGTAATTGGACGTGACCCCATTGGAGCCCAACGCCTCCTCCAGGCCTTCGATGCCGCCCCAGTTCAGCTCCAGCCCCGGAGCGAGCACCAGGGCTTTGTATTCCATGGAAGAACCGTCACCCAGAGTAACCCGGTTGTTGTCCTGGTCGATGGCGCTTACCGGTTGCTGGTACCAGGAAACAAAAGCGGGCATGACTTCTGCCATAGGCTTGGAGGTGACTTCCGGCCGGAAAACCCCACCACCCACCATGGTCCAGCCCGGTTGGTAATGATGCCGGGTAGCGGGCTCAATGATGGCAATGTCGATATTGCTGTCCCGCTTATGAATGCTGGACGCCACCGAGATACCGGCCGCCCCGCCGCCTACGATTACGACCGTATGGGTTTTGACGTTGCCCGTGGTGGTTGTGTTGCTGGTCATGCCTCGAACCTCTTGTCTTTGTTTGCTGCGCGCGAGTGAGCTTGAGATATATCAAAGGGTACCAAACTTATGAGTCTATCGTTAGAATAAAAGGAAATATAAGGGCTGGGTCAGCTTTAAGGCAGGCATAGCTCTGAAAGTGACTTTGTCACTGAAGCTCATTCCCTGGCCAGATACATTGATTTTGAAGTCTTTCGATCAACCAAAAAGGAGTTTTTCCCATGATCAAATCAATCAAGGCCGTCGCCGCAGCTGCACTGATTGCAGCCGTCCCTTTCAGTGTTCAGGCCGACAGCCACAAAGGCGGCGTCGAAGAGGTGCTGGTCATCCTGTCCAGCGATTCGCTGCAAACCCAGGGCATGGCAATGGTGCTTTCGAACACCATGGCCCAGCAGGGAGCCAAGGTAAACGTGTTGCTTTGTGACAAAGCCGGTGACCTGGCACTCAAGTCCTACGAAGCGCCTGCGCTCAAACCCAAGAAGGTAACGCCGGGGCAGATGCTGCGCGGCCTGTTGAAAAACGGTGGTGATGCTAAAGTCTGTGCGCTGTATTTACCGAACAGTGAATACAGCAAAGATGATCTGATTGATGGCGTTGGGGTGGCCATGCCGCCGGAAATGGCCGGCCAGATGCTGAACCCGAAGATGCGTACATTCACCTTCTGAGGGCGGAAGCCCGGGGCTGGGCCGACCCCGGGCGTTTACATTCCAATCACGGGCGATAGATTTTCTCTGGATTGAGCGTCATAGACCATGGCAGGCCTTCATTCTGCCAGCCATTCACAATTCTCATGCCTTTCTTTTTACCTTCTTTGGCACCACTGCCCTGAAAGCCGTGGTCAATGTATTTCACATTGGTGAAGCCCCGCTCCATCAGGTATTCGGCGCTGGGCTTGCCGCGGCTGGAACCGGAACGACACATGGTAATGACCAGGTCATCCCTGGTGAGGCCTTTTTCTCTCAGGGCTTCTTCTATCTGTGAAGCGAAATCCCGATTTGTGTTCATGGCAAACCGGCCTTTATCCGAGAGAAAGTCTGAGCGATCCGCCAGTTTGAACGGGATATTCTTGTCGACCATATCGGTGAAGCCGATAAACATAATTTCAATCGGATCCCGGACGTCGACAAATAGCAGGCGATCACCTTGCTCCTGAACGAGGTCATAGGTTTCCTGTGGGGTCAGGGATAGCGCGTCTTCCGCCTGGGCGTTGAAGCCGATGGCAAGGGTGACAAGCAGAGCTGTCAGTATCAGTTTCATGGGGGGCCTCCTGCATTGGGGGGGGCCGCCAAACGGCGGGCCCCGATATTATCCGCGAACCGGATCAGAGCTTGGTGGTGCGGAGGTACGGACGGATCTCATTCCAGCCCTGTGGGAACAGGCCTTTGGCTTCCTCATTGGAAATGGAGGGCGGAATGATCACATCGCCTCCTTTGCGCCAGTCGGCCGGCAGGGCAACCTTGTTGGCATCACCGGTTTGCAGGGCATCGATGACCCGGAGGATTTCGTCGAAGTTGCGGCCCACCGCCATCGGGTAGGTCATGGTCAGACGAATCTTCTTGTCTGGGTCGATGATGAACACGCTGCGTACGGCGGCGGTTTCGCTCTCGCCGGGGTGGATCATTTCGTATAGTTCGGCCACTTTGTGGTCTGCGTCAGCAACGATCGGGAACTGGAGATTGCAGTTCTGGGTGTCGTTGACATCGTCAATCCACTTTACGTGCTCTTCCACGGTGTCAGTGGAAAGGCCCAGGGGCTTTACGTTGCGGGCTTCGAATTCTTTCGCCAGCTGAGCGGTGCGGCCCATTTCAGTGGTGCACACCGGCGTGAAGTCGGCCGGGTGGCTGAAGAAGAATACCCAGGAATCGCCGGCCCAGTCGTGGAAGTTGATCTGGCCTGCAGTGCTGTCGATGGTGAAGTTCGGGGCGGTAGAGCCAAGCAATAAACTCATGATGAATCTCCTGTCGGGTTTTACTGGTGGAGGCTGTTGGCCTCTTGATGTCGGAATAACAATAACCCGTTCAGCATTCGTTATCCAATATGGTTATATCTATAGAACAAATAGGTTTAACGAATTGAAGCCGCGACCCTCAGTATTGAACTGGCAATATTTTTGAAACGCGGCTCTGCAACCTGTCCAACAGGTTTCTTTGTGCCATGATTTCAATTGATTGATTCATCACGCGATGGCTCCCTGTATAAATGACCGAAAGCCGAACAACCTTCACGCTGACGCTCTTCCTGCTAACAAGTCTATTGACCGGCTGCGCACTGCCCTCTCTGAAAGACCGGTCACAGTCTGAAGCTTTCTCGCAGGAGCAGACAGCAGGCACCCGCCTTGGCCGGGCAGTTGGCTACGAAGTCGAAAACTACCCTGGCCTGAGTGGAATTGCGACACTGCAGAATCCCCTTGATGCTTTCGTTGCCCGCGCGTTGCTTGCCGAGGCCAGCGATCGATCCCTGGATGTCCAGTACTACATCTGGCAGGACGATATTACTGGCAAGCTGCTTCTGTACTCGCTGTATCGGGCCGCCGAGCGCGGCGTGCGGGTCCGGCTGCTTCTGGATGACAACGGCATCGCAGGCATGGATGAGTGGCTATCTGCGCTGAATCATCATGACAACGTCGAGGTTCGGCTGTTCAATCCGTTCGTCATTCGCAGTTCCCGGGCCCTCGGCTTCCTGACCGACTTCGGCCGCCTGAACCACCGGATGCACAACAAGTCATTTACGGCTGACAACCAGGCCACCATCATTGGCGGCCGGAATGTTGCCGATGAGTATTTCGGGGTTGGCAGCGGTGCCCTGTTCTCGGACCTGGATGTCCTGGCCATCGGGCCTGTCGTGGACCGTGTTTCGCAGGATTTTGATCGTTACTGGGCAAGTGAGTCCTCGTATCCGGCGGATCGGTTGTTGTCTGCAGTCGGCGATGAAGATCTGGATGCGTTGGAAACCAGTCTTGCGGCCGTTGAACAGAATGCCGAGGCCCGTCGTTTTGTAGCGGCTTTGCGCAATTCAGATTTCCTTCAAGAGTTACTGGACCAGGAGGTTTCGTTTGTCTGGGCGCCGGTCGAGATGGTGAGCGATGATCCGGCCAAAGCCCAGGGGCTCGAAGAGGAACAGGGCCTTTTGAGCCAACAGCTGGCCCTGGCCCTGGGTGAACCCGAAAAGACAGTAACCCTGGTTTCGCCCTACTTCGTTCCGGGTAACCCCGGCGTAGAGTTGTTCCGCGATCTGGAAGCGAGCGGCGTGGAGGTGCGGATTCTCACCAATTCCCTGGAAGCCAACGACGTTGCCCTGGTGCATTCAGGCTATGCGAAATACCGGGAGGCTCTATTAGAAGCGGGTGTCGAACTGTTCGAATTGCGTAAATTCAGGTCGGAAAATGAAGACGAGCACCAGAGCTCTGGCGGTATGGTTGGGAGCTCTGCGGCCAGCCTCCACGCCAAAACCTTTGCCGTGGATGGCGAGACGCTCTTTGTCGGTTCCTTCAACTTCGACCCCCGTTCAGCAAACCTCAACACCGAGCTGGGTTTTCTGATCAAGAGCCCGGAGCTGGCCGATGCTCTGGAGTCGGCCTTTCCCGAACAGGTCAGGCTGGCGGCCTACGAAGTAATACTGGACGAGGACGGCGAACTGCGTTGGCTCGAATTCAATGGATCGGAGACAGTTGAGCACCATCATGAGCCCAATGTCGGCGCCTTCAAGAGGGCATTGGTGTATCTGTTTTCACTGTTGCCGGTGGAGCCTTTGCTTTAAGGAGGTAACGACAAAGCCGACACCAGATGCGTCGTCATTGCTGTGCTTCGTTGAAGCTTCAAGCAAGAGATAAACAGGGGAGAGAGCGCGGGAAAATGGTCGGCGTGGCAGGATTCGAACCTGCGACCCCTTCGTCCCGAACGAAGTGCGCTACCAAGCTGCGCCACACGCCGATCAACGGCCGGTATTATACGGATTCGCTTTGGTTTTACCAGCCCTCGACGGATAAAAGGGCATCCGTAAATTCGCTGAGATTATCGTAGATACTGACGTCGATGCCGGTTATGGGTCTGGCGTCCAGGTGTCGTTCGGTTTCCTCGCCATTGCCGGTTCTTACCAATACCGGATGGCAACCCGCGGCGTGGCCGGCTTCCAGATCCTTGCGGCTGTCGCCAACCATGATGGCCCCTTCAAGGCTGGCCAGGTGGAAGTGCTGACGGATCTGTTCCAGCATGCCGGTCAGGGGTTTGCGGCAGCAGCATTGGTCGTCCGGATGGTGAGGGCAGTAGGCTATGAAATCGATGCAGCCGCCCTGGGCTTCCACCAGCTGTTCGAGTTTCTCGTGCATGGCATCCAGTTCGTCGGTGTCATAGTAACCCCGACCGATGCCGGACTGGTTGGTGGCAATGGCGATACGGTGGCCGGCATTGCAGAGCCGGGCCACCGCTTCCACGCTGCCGGGAATGGGGTGCCATTCATCCGCCGAGCAGATGTAATTGCCATCGTATTCGTTGATGACCCCGTCCCGATCCAGAATGATCAGCATTGCCGTGCGCGCGCCCCTTCGTCCGGCCTCAGCCTGCTGTGGGCAGCAGGGAGATATCCGCGACGCGCAGGAACAGGTTGCGCAGACGGTTCAACAGCGCCAGTCGGTTGTTCCGGATGGCATCGTCGTCAGCCATGACCATCACTTCATCAAAGAAGTTATCCACCGGTTCCCGCAGGCTGGCCAGGAAGCTCAGGGCGCTGGCGTAGTCGCCGTTCTCGAACAGCGGCACGACCTTGGCAGCCTGTTGGTCGACCTGCTCGGCCAGCGCCTTCTCGGCGCTGTCCTGCAGCAGGCTGGGGTCGACCGTTTCACCGATGCTGTCACCACCCTGCTTGGTCAGGATGTTGGAAACCCGCTTGTTGGCCCCGGCCAGGGCCTGGGCCTCGGGCAGCTGGCGGAAGGCTTCCACTGCTTTCACCCGGCGGTCGAAATCCAGCGGGCGGGTCGGACGGCGGGCATGAACAGCCAGGTAAACCTCGGCGCCGATGCCCTGCTCATCGTAGTGGGCGCGGAAACGATCCAGCATGTAGTCGACAACCGTGCTGGCGGTATTCTGTTCGGTCAGAACCGTGAAGTTTTCTTCCGCCCATTCGCAGCAGGTCTGCAGATCCAGCGGCAGCTCACGCTCGATGATAATACGCAACACACCCAGGGAAGCGCGGCGCAGGGCGAACGGGTCCCTGGTGCCCGATGGTGGCTGGTTGATACCGAACAGGCCCACCAGGGAGTCCAGGCGGTCCGCGATGGCAATGGCACAGCCGGTCAGGGTTGTTGGCAAATCGTCGCCGGCGAAACGGGGCATGTATTGCTCGTTCAACGCCTTGGCCACGTCTTCCGGTTCGCCGTCGTTGGCGGCGTAATACTGGCCCATGATGCCCTGAAGATCGGTAAACTCCAGCACCATTTCGGTCACCAGGTCAGTCTTGGCCAGCATGGCGGCGCGCTCGGCCAACGCCGGATCACTGCCGATGGCGTCGGCGATCTTCTTCGCCAGGGCCGCGACGCGTACAGACTTGTCGTAGATGCTGCCCAGTTTCTCCTGGAATACGATGGGCTTGAGGGCGTCAACGCGATCTTCGAGCCTGGTCTTCCGGTCGGTTTCGTAGAAGAAGGCGGCGTCGGACAGGCGGGGCCGGATCACCTTCTCGTTACCGGAGATTACCTGGGACGGATCCTTGCTCTCGATGTTGGCAACGGTAATGAACAGCGGCAGCATTTCACCATCGGCAGCCACCACGTGGAAGTACTTCTGGTGTTCCTTCATGGAAGAAATCAGCGCTTCTGCCGGTACCTCGAGGAAACGCTCCTCGAAGCGGCCCATCAAAGGCACAGGCCACTCGTTCAGTGCGGTGACTTCGTCCAGCAGGTCTTCATCAATGACCGCTTTGCCACCAGCTTCCTTTTCGGCCAGTTCGGTCACGCCGGCACGGATCTGTTCCCGACGCTCCGCGAAGTCAGCGATCACATAGCCTTCCTGTTTGAGAACGACTTCGTAATCATTCGGCGTGGGCACGATCAGGGATTTCGGGCAGTGGAAGCGATGGCCGCGGGTTTTGTTGCCCGGGTTCAGCCCCATGATCGGCGTTTCAATCACCTTGTTGCCAAACAGCATGACGACCCAGTGCACCGGGCGAACGAACTCGGTGCGGTGGGCGCCCCAGCGCATGCGCTTGGGAATCGGCAGGCTGGCCAGGGATTGCTCCACCAGTTCCGGCATCAGTTCCACGGTGGGCTTGCCCTGCTCGACCGTGCGGTAGACCACCCAGGCACCCTTGTCGGTTTCCAGGGTGTCGAGCTGGTCCGGGGTGACGCCCAGGGAGGTGGCAAAGCCGGTCAGCGCGCGGGTCGGGTTGCCTGCATCGTCGAATGCCGCCTTGACGGCAGGACCACGCTTTTCAACCGACTTGTCCTGCTGGGAATCGGCCAGATCCCGGATGCGCACGGCCAGACGGCGCGGAGCGGCAAAACTTTCAACCGTTGCGAATTCGACGCCTGCTTCTTCCAGACCTCGTGCAATGCCCTGGGTGAAGGCATCAGAAAGCGGCTTGAGGGCCTTGGGGGGCAGCTCTTCGGTGCCCAGTTCGACCAGAAAATCCTGTGTAGCCATGGTTATGCGTTCCCCTGTTCCTGCTGTGCCTTCTTCGCTTTTTTGCCCTTCTTGCTTTTCGCCTTGTCGTCGGTGGCGTCAGCCGCGGCGAGGACTTCCTTGCGCAACGCCTCGGGGGCGAGCGGGAAGCCGAGCGAGCGGCGGCTGTCGAAGTAGGCCTGGGCAACGGCTCGAGCCAGGGTGCGAACCCGAAGAATGAAACGCTGACGCTCGGTCACCGAGATGGCGTGGCGGGCGTCCAGCAGGTTGAAGGTGTGGGAGGCTTTGAGTACCTGCTCGTAGGCTGGCAGTGCCAGGCCCGCTTCAATCAGGCGAGCGCTTTCCCGCTCGTGAACATCGAAGCTGTGGAACAGGAACTCGGTGTCGGCGTGCTCGAAGTTGTAGGTGGACATCTCCACTTCCTGCTGGTGGAACACGTCACCGTAGGTGACCACACCGTCAGGGCCTTCCGTCCAGACCAGATCGTATACGCTGTCCACGCCCTGCAGGTACATGGCGATGCGCTCCAGCCCGTAGGTCAGCTCGCCGGTAACCGGGAAGCACTCCAGGCCGCCAACCTGTTGGAAGTAGGTAAACTGGGTGACTTCCATACCGTTCAGCCAGATTTCCCAGCCCAGCCCCCAGGCGCCCAGCGTCGGGGACTCCCAGTTGTCTTCCACAAACCGGATGTCGTGCACCAGCGGGTCCAGGCCGAGCGCGCGCAGTGAATCCAGATACAGCTCCTGGATGTTATCCGGCGATGGCTTCAGAACCACCTGGAACTGGTAATAGTGCTGCAGGCGGTTGGGGTTCTCACCGTAACGGCCGTCGGTGGGGCGGCGGCTGGGCTGTACATAGGCAGCGTTCCAGGTTTCCGGCCCGATGGCACGCAGGAAGGTGGCCGGGTGGAAGGTGCCGGCACCCACTTCCATGTCCAGGGGCTGAAGAACCACGCAGCCGTGCTGCGCCCAGAAATTCTGCAGAGCCAGGATCAGGCCCTGGAAGGTCCCGATATCCGGAGTAGTCTGTTTTGTTGCCTTGTCTGTCACGACGGTTGCCTGCTGATCAGTCTGTGTGTGGCGCCCCGGTTATCCTTCGGGACGCTCTGAAAAAAGAAAGGCGCATTATACGCGTGCTGGCTGTGTATTTCTAAGTCAGAAGAAGGTGAGCCCAACCTGGAACAGTTTTTCTACATCGCGGATGCGGGTTTTATCGACCAGGAACAGGATAACGTGGTCATCCGGCTGTATCCGGAGGTGATCGTGGGCGATCAGAACTTCGTTGCGACGGACAATGGCACCGATGGTCGTGCCTTCCGGCAGGTTGATTTCATCCAGCCGTTTGCCCACCACCTTGGACGATCGATGGTCGCCGTGGGCAATTGCTTCGATCGCCTCGGCAGCGCCCCTGCGCAGTGAGTGAACGTTTACCACGTCGCCCCGGCGTACGTGGGTCAGTAGACTGCCGATGGTGGTTTGCTGGGGCGAGATGGCCACGTCGATGTCGCCACCCTGGATCAAGTCCACGTAGTCCGGGTTGTTGATCAGGGTCAGTACCTTGCGGGCACCGAGGCGCTTGGCCAGAAGTGAGGCCATGATGTTGGCTTCATCGTCGTTGGTCACCGCACAGAATACATCGGTGTTTTCGATGTTCTCTTCCAGCAGGATGTCCTTGTTGGCGGCGTTGCCTTCGAGCACCACGGTCTTGCGCAGGTTTTCAGAAAGCATCACACAGCGCTCGTGGTCCCGTTCCAGCAGCTTGACCTGGTAACGGCTTTCAAGGGTGTTGGCCAGGCGCTGGCCAATGTTGCCACCGCCGCAGATAAAGATGCGCTTGTAAGGTTTTACCAGCGGCTGGAGCTCACTCATGACCGACTTGATGTGGTCGGCCGCAGCAATGAAGAACACCTCATCGCCGTCCTCAATTACCGTGTTTCCTTCGGGCATGATTGCCCGGTCTTTCCGGAAAATTGCCGCCACCCGGGTATCGATCTTGGGCATGTGGGTGCGCAGGTAAGACAGCTCATGGCCCACCAGAGGCCCGCCCTTCGTGGCGCGGATGGCCACCAGACGGGTCAGCCCCTTGGAGAACTCAAGCACCTGCAGGGCGCCGGGGTTTTCGATCAGCCGCGTAATGTGCTTGGTCACCAGATGCTCTGGGCTGATCAGAACGTCGATCGGGAAGCCGCGGAGACTGTCCAGATCCTTGGTCTGGTCACGCTGGTAAAACAGCTCCGATTTTGCCAGGTAGGCGTTGGCCCGCACCCGGCAGATGGTAGTCGGTGTCTTGTAGAGAAGCTTGCTGACCTGGCACGCCACCATGTTGGTCTCGTCGCTGTTGGTCACTGCGATGAGCATGTCGGCATCTTCGGCCCCGGCCTGGCGCAGTGACGTCGGATAGGACGCCGCACCCTGTACCGTGCGGATATCAAGCCGATCCTGCAGCTCCCGCAACCGGGCACTGTCGGAATCGATGATGGTGATGTCGTTGGCTTCGTTGGCAAGGTTTTCGGCGAGTGTTCCGCCGACCTGGCCGGCCCCGAGAATCAGGATTTTCATGGTTCGGGTTTCTCCAGCACGGCATAGAAGAAGCCGTCATGGCTGTCCGGATCGGGGAGCAGTTGCCGCCCCGCACCCATATCGCGCCCCCACTGAGCCTCTGGCTCAACAAGGATGGCATCGGTCTGCTGCTTGCAGAACCGCTGAATTATACGGTGGTTTTCCTGGGGGAACACCGAACAGGTGGCATACACCAGCCGGCCTCCGGGTTTCAGGATAGCCCACATCGCGTCCAGTAACCCGAGCTGTATAGCCGCAAGGGGAGTAATGTCCGATTCACGGCGTAATAACTTGATATCGGGATGACGGCGAATCACGCCGCTGGCGCTGCAGGGCACGTCCAGCAGAATGCGATCGAATGCCTCGCCGTCCCACCATTGGTCGGTCGCAGCGGCATCGGCCTGTTTCAGAGTGGCGTCCAGATCCAGGCGATCCAGATTCTCCTGGACCCGAGGCAGGCGTTCCGCGGATTCATCTATGGCGACCACTTCTGCCAGTTCGCCACAACTTTCCAGGATTGCGCAGGTTTTACCCCCAGGCGCGGCGCAGGCATCGAGAACTCTCTGGCCTGGCGCCAGATCCAGCAGGGTCGTGCACAGCTGCGCCGCTTCATCCTGCACGCTCACGGCGCCGTCAGCGAACCAGGGTAGTTGGTCGACAGGCACAGGATGGGCCAATTGAATGCCGTGGGGTGCGAAACGGGTTGGGCTCGCCTCAATGCCAGCCTCTTTCAGCAGGCCGAGATACTCGTCACGGGAAAAACGCAACGCGTTCACCCTCAATGTCATGGGCGCCTGCGCATTGTTGGCGTTCAGAATCTGCTGCCAGTCTTCCGGCCAGTTGTGGCGGAGTTTTTCCACCATCCAGACGGGGTGACTGAAACGGGCAGAATCGTCTGCCGGCTCGGGTGCGCCTTCCCGTTCTGCGGCCCTGAGTACCCCGTTCACCAGGCCGGTCAGGTGCGGTTTGTCCAGGGCCCGGCAGGCTTCGACGGTTTCATTGAGTATGGCGTAGGTCGCCTGTTGGCTGAATCGCAACTGGAACAGGGCCACCAGCATCAGGTGATGGACGACGCGGTCCGGTTTGCGCAGGGGCTTTTTCAGCCGGCCATTGAGTTCGCCCTCCAGTCGGTGAAACCAGCGGCACGTACCATAACAAAGCGCCTGGAGTTCGGGGCGTTCGTTGCCGGGCAGGCGGTTCAGGGCTGGCGGAAGGCACTGGGACAGGGATTGGCCGTTTTCCACGGCCAGCATCACGCCTGCGGCGATGGCGCGCATGGGCTGTTGTCGGTCCCCCATGTCAGCGCAGCTCCTGGCCGGGCATCAGCAGTTCTTTGCCGCCGTTGATCAGGTCATTCACGCTCTGGGCGCGGGAGCCTGGCAGTTGCAGGCGGGTGATGCGCAGGGTGCCGTTGCCGCAGGCAATATCGATCCCGTCCCGATCCCTATGCACCACGGTGCCGGGAAACGCGTCGCTGTCTGTCACAAGGGCGCGGGCTTCGTGAATGCGGATCCGTTGATCGCCCAGATCGGTGTAGGTTCCGGGCCAGGGGTTGAAAGCTCGAATCAGCCGTTCAATGGCTGTGGCGTCCGTGGCCCAGTCAATATGGCCCTCGGTTTTGCTCAGTTTGCTGGCGTAGCAGGCGAGGTCGTCGTTCTGCGGTTCCCCGGTGAGTTCACCTTTCTTTAAAAGCTCCAGGGCCTCGATGATGGCCTTGCCACCGAGCTCCGCAAGCCGGTCGTGCAGGCTGCCCCCGGTGTCGCTCGTATCGATAGCGGTCAGGGATTTCAACAGCATGGCCCCGGTATCCAGGCCTTCGTCCATCTGCATGATGGTGATGCCGGTTTCCGCATCGCCTGCGGCGATCGCCCTCTGGATGGGAGCGGCACCGCGCCAGCGTGGCAGCAGCGAGGCGTGGATATTCAGGCAGCCGTGGGTGGGAATGTCGAGCACCGCCTTTGGCAGGATCAGGCCGTAGGCGGCGACGATCATCACGTCCGGCTTCAGGTCGGCCAACTGCTTCTGCGCTTCGGCTGTTTTCAGTGTTTCGGGCTGAAAGACCGGGATCTCATGGTCCAGCGCCACCTGCTTGACCGGGCTGGGTTGCAGTTTCCGGCCACGGCCGGCGGGACGGTCCGGCTGGGAATAAACGCCAACGATGGTGTGGCCGGCGGCAATCAAGGCTTTGAGCGCGGTTGCCGCGAAATCCGGGGTGCCAGCAAAAACAAGTCGCACGGTGTTGTGATCTCTGTTTCGTCGTAATACGAAAAGACCGGGTCATGACCCGGTCCGGAAGATAGTGTCTGGTTATTCGCTCGCCTGCAGCCTGATCAGGCGCTCTTCTTGTGCTGCTTCTCCAGCTTCTTGCGAATCCGGTTACGCTTGAGGGAGCTGAGGTAGTCAACGAACAGCTTCCCGTTCAGGTGATCCATCTCATGCTGGATGCAGACTGCCAGCAGGCCTTTCGCCTCCAGTTCAAACGGTTTGCCATCCCTGTCCAACGCCCGGATCATGCAGTGTTCGATCCGTTCGACGTCTTCGTAGAATCCCGGAACCGACAGGCAGCCCTCCTGCATGGCCTCTTTCTCGCCATCCAGCACGGTGACCTCCGGATTGATAAATACCCTCGGCTCGCTCTTGTCCTCCGACAGATCCATGACAATGATCTGCTTGTGAACGTTGACCTGGGTCGCCGCCAGGCCAATACCGGGCGCATCGTACATGGTCTCGAACATGTCGTCGATCAGCTTGCGGTCAGCGTCTGTCACCTCTTCTACCGGCTTGGCAATGGTGCGCAGACGGGGATCCGGGTATTCGAGAATCTCTAGTATCATAGGTCGATCTTTTGCCTGTATGTCGGGATGCCCGCAGTTTATAGGGCGGCACCCCTCATGACTTTGCTGCTGTTTGTAACAATGTGAAACCGATCTTCGAAATGCGACAGCGTACTGCGCAAATTTTCGCCCTGCCTCTACTATTATCGGGTCAAGGCCCCAGCTTTCAACGGCTGGAAGGGTTATCAGCGCCTATAGGCGTATTATCCAACAATTCGTCGATTGAGTACAAACTGATCAGTTAATAGTTAAAATCTTTCAGCGGCGGGATAGAATTTACTGGAAGAACAAAAGATAACATCACAATTTGCGAGACTTCTTCTATAGTAACTGGAATAACAACGTAATAAGCTGCAGGTAACTGACTGCATCCCAACAGAATGCAAAGAATCAAGGCACGCGATCAAGGACTTACACAATGAGGAAACTGCTGTACGCTCTGGCAGCAACTACGCTGCTTATAACCTCCTGGGCCCATGCTGCACCGGAGCTGCGGTCCGATCATCCCGAGCGTTACACCGTTGTGAAGGGTGACACCCTCTGGGACATCTCGGCCCGTTTTCTGAATAATCCCTGGTACTGGCCGGAAATATGGCATGTGAACCCGCAGGTCGCCAACCCTCACCTTATTTATCCTGGTGATCGCCTTGCCCTGGTTTACATCGACGGCAAACCCCGAATTACCAAGGTGGCCAGCAGCGATGTGGTGAAGCTCTCGCCGAAGGTTCGGTCCGAGCCCATCGACACGCCGATCCCGGCTATCCCGCTGGATGCCATTGGCAGCTTCCTCACCGACACCCGTATTGTCAGCCCGGAAGAAATCAATGGCGCCCCTTACGTTCTGGAAGGGGAAGATGGCCGGATTATTACCGGTGCCGGCGACAAACTCTATGCCCGTGGCGAGAAGCCTGCGGACAAAGTGGGTATCTTCCGCCGCAGCAAGGAGTTCCGCGACCCGGAAACTGGCGAATTCCTTGGTCTGGAGGCCCGGAGTATTGCCCGTGGTGACGTGGCCCGGGAAAACGGCGACGTGCTGACCGTAAATCTGACCAGCTCCAGCGAAGAAGTTCGCATTGGTGACCGGCTGATGGTGAGCGAAGACCGTCGTCTGACCACCAGCTTTGTGCCCAGCGCTCCTGACCAGGATGTGGAAGGACAGATGATCTCCGTCGACGGCGGTGTGAGCCAGATCGGTCAGTTCGATGTGGTGGCCATCAACCGAGGTACCCGCGAAGGGCTGGAAGCGGGCAACGTGATGGCCGTGCTGAAAAGCGGCAATCTGGTTCGCGATCCGGTAACCGGAGAAACCATCGAACTGCCCTCCGAGCGTGCCGGGCTGCTGATGGTGTTCCAGGCCTACGAAAAAATGAGCTACGGGCTGGTACTTCAGGCCACCCGTGCTTTGACAGTGGGTGACAAGGTTACCAACCCCTGATTGACTGATTACCGACAGATGCAACGGCCGGACCAGGAAGGTCCGGCCTCGCTTTTTCCAAGGACGATGCCGTGTTTTCCTCTGCCACAGCCCAATGGCTGTTTCTGACATGCCTGCCAGACGTTGGCCGTGCCCGTCGGCGTGAACTGCTGACAGAATTTCCTGACCTGCCCCGACTCCTCTCAATGAATGCCGCCACCTTGCGGGCCATGGGCATGACTGCAGACGCCACGGCGGCAATCCAGGCCTGGCAAAAGCAGGATGATGCCCATCCGGCGGTACGTGAGGTCCGGGCGATCAGGGACAATTGCTGCAAGCATGGCATCGGGATTCTGACCTGGCCGGATAGTCATTACCCGGAGCAGTTGCGGCACATCCACGACGCGCCCCTGGTGCTGTATACCCTCGGTGATACGGGGCTTATGGCCCGGGACCAGATCGGTATTATCGGCAGCCGGAAGGCCACGCCGGCCGGCCTGGACCATGCCCGACGGTTTGCTGCGGAACTCAGTTCCCGGGAGTTGCTGGTGACCAGTGGTCTGGCGCTTGGTGTTGATGGTGCTGCCCACGCCGGTGCGCTCGATGCCGGGTTTCCGACCATCGCGGTGGTTGGTCGCGGCCTCGACCGCATCTACCCCCATCAGCATCGACGGCTTGGTGAGCGGGTCATTCAGCATGGTCTGATGATTTCTGAGTATCCCCCCGGTACGCCGGCACGAGCCGCCCACTTTCCCCAGCGCAACCGTATTATCAGCGGCCTGAGCCGGGGCGTGCTGGTGGTGGAGGCGGGTCTGCGCAGTGGCTCCCTGATTACTGCGCGAATGGCGTTGGAACAGGGGCGTGAAGTTTTCGCTATTCCCGGGTCGGTGCACAGTCCGGTTGCCCGGGGCTGTCATCACTTGATCAAACAGGGTGCTCGATTGGTTGAGACGGTGGACGACATTCTCGAAGAATTGGGTGCCTGGTGGTCTCCGCCGCTTAAGGCCGGCCCTGACTCGGCGCCAGAGCCAAAGCCGCAGGGCAAAGGACTCCTGGCCGGATTGGACAGCCGGGAAATCGCGGTATTTGAGGCTTTAGGGTATGATCCACAATCAACCGATGCACTGAGTTCAGCGACCGGTCTTCCCGCCGACCAGCTCATGCAGTCCCTATTGCTTCTCGAGTTGCAGGGGCTCATCAGTTCGGCCCCGGGGGGCTATCAGAAAGTCGCGTGAAACCGGTGTGAACATCTACCCTGATCAACCCTGACAGAGGCGCATGCCCGATTCCCATCCCCTTTCTGACTGGCAACTGCATTGTGCCCGCCGCACGATTTTCAGTGGCGGTGTTATCGCCTATCCCACCGAGGCTGTCTGGGGCCTGGGTTGTGATCCCTGGGATCAGGAGGCGGTGGAGCGGATTCTGGAGCTGAAGCAGCGCCCGGTTGAGAAAGGCGTGATTCTGGTGGCTTCGTCTGTCGACCAGATCCGCTTCCTTCTGGAGCCCCTGTCTCAGGCGCTTCAAGACGAGGCAGAGCGCTACTGGCCGGGACCTGTGACCTGCCTCCTGCCCGATGTCGAGCGGCAGATCCCGGAATGGGTGCGCGGGAAGCACACCTCCATCGCGGTGCGGGTCAGCGAGCACCCCGTGGTGGGCGCCCTGTGTAAGGCGGCGGGAATGCCCCTGGTTTCCACCTCCTGCAACCCGGCAGGGCGCCAGCCGGCCCGGCATATCTGGCAAGTCCGGCGCTATTTCGGCGATCAGCTTGACTGGATCGTGCCCGGCGCATTGGGCGGTAATCGCAAACCCAGCCGTATTATTGATATTGTCAGCGGTCAGCAACTTCGTTAGGAGCGTTTATGCCACAGCAACCCGATAGCCAGGCGGTAAAGCAGTATCTGCTGGGATTGCAGGAGTCGATCTGTAGCCGGCTGGAGGCCCTCGATGAGGGCGCATCTTTCATTCGGGATGCCTGGGACCGACCGGAGGGTGGCGGTGGTATCAGCCGTGTTATTACAGAGGGTCGCGTGTTCGAGAAAGGCGGTGTCAATTTTTCCCACGTGATGGGTGACACCATGCCGGCCTCCGCCACCGCCCACCGCCCGCATCTGGCCGGTGCTCCCTGGCAGGCCATGGGGGTGTCGTTGGTTATCCACCCTAACAACCCTTTTGTGCCGACGTCCCACGCCAACGTCCGGTTTTTCATCGCCACACCGAAGGGCAGTGAGCCAGTGTACTGGTTTGGTGGTGGCTACGACCTCACGCCTTACTACGGTTTCGAAGAAGACTGTGTGCACTGGCACCAGACAGCCCGTGACGCCTGCGAGCCGTTTGGAGAGGGCACCTACAAGCGCTTCAAGGATTGGTGCGATGATTACTTTTATCTGAAACACCGGGATGAACCCCGCGGCGTTGGTGGTCTGTTTTTTGACGACCACAACACAGGCGACTTCGAGCAGGATTTCGGCCTGATGAAAGCGGTAGGTGACAGCTACATTGAAGCCTACGAGCCCATAGTCCGGCGCCGCATGGACCATCCATACGGTGACCGCGAGCGGGACTTCCAGCTCTATCGTCGAGGACGGTACGTGGAGTTCAATCTCGTCTATGACCGCGGTACGCTGTTTGGCCTGCAATCCGGCGGTCGGACGGAATCCATCCTGATGTCCCTGCCGCCCCTGGTGCGCTGGGATTACAACCGGACCGCGGAGCCTGGCTCGGAGGAAGCCCGGCTAACCGACTATTTCCTGACCGGCCGGGACTGGCTGGAGGCGCAGCATGACTAACGATCTATACGCTGTGGTTGGCAACCCCATCAGCCACAGCAAATCACCCAGGATTCACAGCCTGTTTGCCAGCGAGACCGGTGAGCCGGTTGAGTACACGGCGATACAGGCGCCGCGGGATGATTTCGCCGGCACCGTAAAACAGTTCTTCGAGCGGGGCGGGAAGGGCCTCAATGTGACCGTGCCTTTCAAGGAAGAAGCCTGGAAGCTGGCGGACCGTCGTACCGAGCGTGCCGAGAATGCCGGGGCCGCCAATACCCTGTACCTGGATGGTGATGGCGTGCTTGTCGCTGACAATACCGACGGGTGCGGTATTGTCCGTGACTTGCTCATAAACCACGGTGTCACCCTGAACGCAGCGCGGATTCTGGTGCTGGGTGCCGGAGGCGCCGTTCGGGGTGTTCTGGGTCCGATCCTGGCGGAGCATCCTGGCGCCATTACCATCGCCAACCGAACCGTTGCCAAGGCTGAGGCCCTGGTTGAACTGTTTACACCCGTGGCTGGCGAGACCAGGCTTTCTGCCTGCGGATTCGAACAGCCCTCTGAGCCGTTTGATTTGATCATCAACGGTACCAGCGCCAGCCTCCAGGGCGATTTGCCCCCGCTGTCACCGAAGGTGATTGCAGAGAAAACCGTGGTCTACGACATGATGTATTCTCTGCAGACCACCACCTTTAACCGGTGGGCACTTGAACAGGGCGCACAGATCGTTCACGACGGGCTTGGTATGCTGGTGGAGCAGGCAGCGGAATCGTTCCGGATCTGGCGCGGGGTGAGTCCTGCCACCCGCCCCGTCATCGATGAATTGCGTAACGACTGAGCCGCTGTGCCCGTGATGGGCTATGCTCATGGTCAACTTCCGTAGGGATTTTCGATGGACATTCTTACCCTTGTCGGGCTTGTCGCCGGTGTTCTTATCGTCATTCTGGCGATGCTGGCCAATGCCTCCTTCCTGACGTTCCTGAATCTTCCGGGGCTGGCCATCGTGTTGGGTGGCACCTTTGCGGTTACCCTGATCAAATTCCGCATGGCATCGGTGATGAGCGCTTTCCGGCTGGCCATGTCTGCTGCCTTTACCGACCGTATGGCGCGGCCAACGGAACTGATCCGGGAAGTGGGCTCGCTGGCCATGGTGGTGCGTAAAGAAGGCATTCTGGGCCTGGAGAACCACCAGACTGACAACGCGTTCCTTCAGAAGGCGATCAATCTGTGTGTCGACGGTCACCCGCCGGAACTGGTGGAAGAGGCGCTGGCCCAGGAAACCCAGCAGACTGCCGAGCGGTACGAAGTGGCCGAGCGGGTGTTCCGTGGTATCGGTGAATCCGCCCCGGCCATTGGCATGCTGGGCACTCTGGTGGGCCTGGTACAGATGCTTAATACCCTGGATGACCCATCCTCCATTGGTCCGGCCATGGCGATCGCCCTGCTCACTACCCTATACGGTGCGTTTATTGCCCAGCTGATTGCCCTGCCCCTGGCCGACAAGCTGCAACTGAAAGCCGAGGATGAGTCCCGGAACCAGATGCTTATCATCACTTCCATCAAGAACATCATGCGCGGCGAGAATCCCCGGGTGATGACCGAACTGCTGTCCTCGTTTGTCCACCCGGAACAGCGCACCGGCCTGGCGCCGGAGCGGGAGGCCTGAGGGTTTGGAACTGGTCCAGAAGAAAAACCGGAAGCGTTTGCAGAACCAGACGCCGGGCTGGATCGTAACCTTCGCCGATCTGGCCACCCTGCTGCTGACTTTTTTCATTCTGCTGCTGTCGTTTGCCGAAATGGACGTTGAGAAGTACCGTGCCATGGCGAATTCCATGGCGGTGGCTTTTGGCTCCAGCAACGTCCTGGCCGAGGATATCGGCGGCTCCCCACTGACCATGATCGAATCGGATACCGTCTCCCTGCCCGAGCCCACCGAGTCCCAGACCCGGGAGCCCGAATTCATCGATGAGCGGGCCGAGGGGGCCGCGCCCACGCAGATTCCCGGTGGTGTGATCGATCTGGCCAGCCGGATGATCCGGGAGCTGGAATCGGAGGTGGCCTCCGAAGCGTTGAGTGTCAATTACGACCAGAACCAGGTGGTGATCCGCTTTTCCGAGGAGGCTACTTTTCGATCCGGTGATGCCGCCATCAAACCGGAAATGATCCCGATCATCGAACGGGTGGTGAACGT
Organism: Marinobacter sp. MIT932201; assembly: GCF_047123295.1. Taxonomy (NCBI): domain Bacteria; kingdom Pseudomonadati; phylum Pseudomonadota; class Gammaproteobacteria; order Pseudomonadales; family Marinobacteraceae; genus Marinobacter; species Marinobacter sp. MIT932201. The sequence goes on from NZ_CP138917.1 coordinate 64,532, forward strand.
GCTCTCGGCGTGTACCGGCGATGTGTTGGTGTCCGGTTACACCGATGACCGGCCGATTTCCAGCGACCGCTACCGCTCCAACTGGGATCTTTCCGCGGCCCGTGCCGTGTCGGTGGTGCACGAGCTGGTGATGAACCGTCAGGTACCGGCTGAGCGGGTGGTGGCGGCCGGGCGTGCCGAGACCAACCCGCTTGCGCCCAACGACACGCCGGAGAACCGGGCCCTGAACCGGCGAGTGGAAATCGCCATCCGCAACCCCGAATGCAGCGATGAGGTTCCCACTGGCGACCTGCCTGTCGAAATCATGCCCTGAGTCTTATAGCCGGTGCGTAGCTTCTCATGAGCAATCCATATAACTGTCCTGCTTTCAGGGCTTTATACTGTGCGACCGATAACTGACTGGCACAGCAAAGCGAGAGAGCAACCATGAGTGGACCGGACAAGCCGAAAGTGATTGGCGAAGAATGGAGCGACGAGCGGGTGAGGAGTTTTCTGGATATCCGCCCCTGGGATGCTGACGAGAATGCTGATTACCATGCCCTGTTGAAAGCCTACCAGGCCATGCGGGCGGAAGACTTTGAACGCTTTATCGGGTTTTTTGTTGCCGAAAATCGGGATCTGAACGCCCCTGGTCCGGACGGAGAGACCATTCTGGACCTGATCTCCCGGCATCGGCGCAGTGTGGATTACGCCAGTGCCCTTGAAAAGGCCGGCGCCAGAACAACGACCGCAGCCGGAAACTGAACCCGGTGCGGCCGTATGTCGCTGACTGAGATTTCCGGCGTTTACTGCACGTCGACCTCAATGGCCTTGGGCTCTTTGGGCTCGGCCTTCTGGAGCGTCAGGGTCAGCATACCGTCCTTGAAGTTCGCCTTCACGCTGTTTTCATCAACGTTCTCCGGCAGCGTGAAGCGACGCAGGAAGCTACCGTAGAAACGCTCAATCCGGTGATGCTTCTTGTCCTTGGTTTCATCTTCACTCTTGCGCTCACCCTGGATGCTCAGAACGCCCTCGTGCACTGTTACCTTCACGTCTTCCTTGGACATGCCCGGCAGCTCGGCCTCAATGGTGAAGGCTTCCGGAGTCTCCTTGATGTCCACGGCCGGAGCCCAGTCGCTGCGGCTGAACAGGTCCTTGCCTTCGCGCTCGCCGCCTGAGCGGGTCAGGCCGAACATGCGGTTATAGCGGTTCATCAGGTCTTCGAACTCATTGACCGGATTCCAGCGGGTAAGATTGCTCATAAGGCAGCCCTCCTTTTTTAAACGAAACGAATCTGAATAGTTGAGCATCAGCTTCGATCGCGGAACTGCTCCATGCCGGTGGCGCCAGCCGGATGGTTATCCGTGAACCTCTGCTATTTCCGAATGTAGGTGCATAGCGGATGTTTTCAAGGGTGAGGTTGATGGAATTTTGATCAGGGTCAAATCGGGTTCAGGGTTGACCGAAATGGCGGTGCAGAAAGGGTCGGAAACGGCTCATTGTGGCTCCGGGTGTTTCCGGATCGGGCCGGATACCGGGTCGAAATCCCGGCAATTCACCGGACAAAAACGGTTCCACCAGTTTCGGGTCTGCACTGACGACATGAACAATGACATCGCGGCTGGCGTCCTCACCCGTGATCAGGGGAGCTGGCTGATGGTCACCCAGGATGATCATCAGCGCGTTCTGGCTCAGATAGTGGGCGGCAAAGCCTCCGGCAACCTCCAGGGCATAGACAATGGCCTGTCCGTAATGCTTGCGGACCCGGTCCGGGTCGCGCCATAGCGAAACCGGTGCCTCGCCAGCGCCTTTCCAGCGCTGGAACACCTCTCCGTTGCCAATGCTTTGCCAGTCATCAAGCACCGGCAGGATTGGAACCCAGGGCGCGTGGCTGCTGATCAGGGCAAGTTCAGCGAACAAAGGACCCTTATGGCTGTCGCGAATTGCCTGGAACCGGTGCCAGGTATATTGATCGGGCATGGTGACCCAGTTGAACGGTGGCCCCTGGTAATCCAGGTCGTCGTGATCGTAGATCCGGTCATAGCGAAACAGTCGTCCCTCGGGCCAGGCCCGGGTGATCGCCGGCATCACGGCCAGGGTTGTGTGTCCGGTACTTCGGAAATCATCGATCAGGGTGGCGTAGCCGCTGCTGAGCAGGGTTTCGTAGGCGAGCTGGTTGTGAATCCACTGGCCACTGAGAACGGAAAGGTGGCCGAGCCAGGACTGGCCACCCTGGATTGGCGACTGCAGTCGGCCTGTGGCGACCGTGAGCCCGGCAGCGTCGAGCGACTGGCCCATCGCTTCGAGTCCCGGGCCGACCAGGGAGCGGTAGCGTTCGTCCGTAACAGTCGAGACGCCATAGGACTCAATGAACCCCAGAATCACATCCGTTTGCGCCAGCTTCGCCAGTGGTGAGGGTTGGCTCTGTCGACCGGGCCCGGCGTTCAGCTCTTTGGCAAAGTTCCGGGTGGTCTGGTGCGTATGAGTGATCAGGGAAGCCTGATTGGCAACGAAGGCCAGCGCCGGGCTGCCAATCCACGGGGTTACGGTCCCGGCCAGGAACAGACCGGATACCAGCCAGAGCGGTTTGCCAAGGCGAGCCGGAGAATGCTGGGCCAGCCCTTCCAGTCCGTACCGAAACAGGCGACCCACCCCGGTAAGTAAGACTGCCAGAATGATGAGGGCCAGCACCGCCAGACCGGCACCCAGGTTGGTATCCAGGAGGTTCCAGGCCGCGTCCAGCAGACCCAACTCCAGATAGAGGTTAAGACCTCGGCCCAGACTTTCCCGCACCAGGGCGTCTGCGAGCACCAGAAACACGAGCAGCCCATACAGGAACGCCAGGGCCTGGCCGACGCGATACTTTTGCTCTGGCTTCCTGAGTCCGCAAATGAGGGCCCAGACGATCAGGGCCTCCAGAGAAAACCAGGGCGTGTTGCCGGGCAAAGCCATGGAAGGCAACAGGAATAATCCGTTCAGAAGCAGCAGCCATACAAGTATCACGAAGCTGCCTCTGCCCATGTCAGGTCTGCTGGCTGGCGGGGCAAGGACACCGGTGCCGGAGGCCTTCGCTCAAGAGACTGGGCCATGCGGACCAGCACCTCCCGCCAGGGTGATTCGTGCAAGGCACGCCAGGCTCGGCAATGCAGCGCTTTCAGGGCTTCAGGATGGTTGCAGATCAGACTGAGTTCCCGGTGACTCAGGGCCTGTTTGCCTTCAATGGCGCAGCGATCAACCAGGCGCGCCAGCGCCCGTGCCTTTTTACCGGTGGCTGGCAGTGCGTCATAGTCTGAAATCCCGGTAAAGACAGGCGACACAACCACCTGTTCAAACCAGCTCAAACGACCCGGATCATGGCTAAGTGGGCCGGTGGTCTCGGCCAGCTCAATCACTCGGGTGGTTTGCTCATCCTCTGGCACTTGCAGCCACGTGCCCAAGCCTGGGGTTCGACCAAGCCAGCAGGCCAGGGCCGGTGCCAGCAACACCGGTGCCATGACCGGCAGGGCCCAGGGCGTCAGCGTTGGCGCATGCCAGTAAATGAGGGTCAGGCCTGCTGCCGCCGAGGCGAGGAGCAGGCCATAGTGCCGGAGACTGAGCCCCGGACTGAGTCCGCCGGACCTGTTTTGCCCCTGCCAGCCCACGTTGAGATTCAGTACAGCCTGAACCACATGGAGCGTGTGAACCAGCATCCTGATGGGCGCCAGTGCCAGGGCCGCGAGTGTTTCGAGGAAGGTATTGGCACAGAGCCTGAACAGACCACCGAATCTGACGGTTCTTCCAGCCAGCCACTGGTCCCCTACGGCCAGAAGTCGTGGCCCAAAGAGTAGCAGTGCGGTCACGGCGACCAGCAGTGCCCCTGCGCTTGAGTCCGCCTCCGTTGTGGCCATCACCCCCGGCAGTGCCGGCGTCGCTGACGGTCCGGCCAACGCCACAAATCCGGACAGGCCCAGGAAAACCAGCCAGAGTGGCGACGCCAGGTAAGAGAGAATGCCGGTTACTAGGGCCATCCGGTGGGCCAGCCGTAGTTTGCCCATGGTTGCCAGCAGCCAGAGGTGCTGGAGATTGCCACGACACCAGCGCCGGTCCCGGACCAGGTCGTCTTCCAGGGTTGGTGGTGATTCCTCAAAACTGCCGGCGATGGCAGGTTCCAGTCACACTTCGTAGCCTGCCCGGCCGAGGAGCGCAGCCTCGATAAAATCATGGCTGAGTACCGGCCCCCGGAACAGGCCCGGGCCCTGAAGCTTTCGCAGACCGCAGTGGGCCATGAACGGGGCTACCCTGATGATCGCATTGTGGCCCCAGTAGGTGGCCTCACCGAGTTGGATCGCGGCCAGCCCGGCGCTGTAGAGTCTGCCATAACATCGGTTGGCAAATTGTTGCAGACGGGCAAACCGGGTTTCTGCTCTGGCCAGGCGGGGTGCGGTCTGGATAATCCCGGCCTCAGGCCGGGCCTCCATCAGTTGAATAAGCCGGGTAATGCAATCGGCACTGAGCAGGCTGTCGGCGTCCAGAACCACCATGTAGCGGTAGCGGCGGCCCCATCGACGCAGGAAATCGGCAATATTGCCGCTCTTGTATTTCAGGTTGACGTTGCGACGCCGGTAGAACAAATGTTGATGGGGGCCAAGCTCCCGACGAATTTGCTCGCAGGTTGCCTGTTCCTCGAGCCAGATGTCCGGGTCCCGACTGTCCGATAGCACGTAGAAATCCACGGCGCGGGCTTGTCCCTTTTGCCCAAGGTCCTGGATGATCGCTTTCAAGCCACCGAGAGTATGTTGCACCGGTTCATGGCAGATGGGCATCACAACGGCGGTTGGGGCCGACAATAACTCCCTGCACCCTTCGGGCTCTACACGCCTGGAAAGGCTCCAGCCGTCCCCGCCGAAGCGCAGGGCGACGAACCCGAAAACCGCCGTCCAGAAACCCACCCCAATCCAGGCAAACAGAACCCCGAACACCGTCAGCAAGGCCGCGATTGATAAGGAACCGGCCTGCTCCGGCACAGTTTGGGAAAACAGCAACATGCCGAAAAGCGTCTGAGCGGCCACAAGGAAGGCAAGCAGCAAGCGCCGCCGCAGGGCAACGGGGCGCCAGGAATCGGAACTACTCACGGGGGTACCCGATACTGGCCCGGGTAATGGGTGGGAGATGATGACCCTGTCTACGCCCGGGCAAGGCGAACCACTGAGGCATCAGCTCCAGCATTTGCTTGGTACTCAGAGCCCGGCGTCCAGCCCCTCGAGCCTGCAGCATGCTCTGCAACCGTGCCCGGGTTTCCGGACCGGTATCGTGGCCTGCCGCGCGCAGGTACAGCAAAGCTCTATCAAAGGGTTCGTCCGACGTGTCCACAAGGGTCTCCGGGATGCGGGAATACCCCGAAACATACGGCTACAGCCCTGAGTTCAGACCACTGGCTTACTGATCGTTAAGGTATTCATCCTTCAGGCGGACGTAGTTGGCGGCGGTGTATTTGAAGAACCCCCGCTCCTTCTCGGTCAGTGCGCGGGCTTTCTTGCAGGGTGATCCCACATAAAGGTGCCCGGATTCCAGGGTCTTGCCCGGCGGCACCAGACAGCCCGCTGCAACAATCACCTCGTCCTCCACCACGGCACCATCCATAATGATGCAGCCCATGCCGACCAGAACACGACTGCCAATGGTGCAGCCATGCAGCAGCGCCTTGTGACCCACCGTCACATCGTCGCCCAGGGTGAGCGGATAACCACCGGGATTGTAGTCACTGGCGTGGGTAATATGCAGAACCGACCCATCCTGGATGCTGCACCGGTGCCCTATGCGGATCTTGTGCATGTCGCCACGCACCACGGTCATCGGCCAGATGGAAACATCATCGCCGGTTTCCACATCGCCAATCACCACGGCACTTGGATCTACCCATGCCCGTTCCCCAAAATGTGGCGTGATACCCTTGTGTGAACGTATATTCGTCATTACATATTACCTGCAAGATTGTTTTTACAAGCGTTAACCCGGAGGCCCGGGGCACTTGTGGGAGAGGTTCTTCCAAAACTGTCTGTCGCCATGGATGGCGACAGTCAAGCGCCACATGGATGTGCCGCCAGGAGCGAGTTTTGGAAGAATCTCTCCCACAAGTGCCTGCCCCGCAGATTTGATAAACCAAACTACCCAAGTTTCGACTAGCTGAGAAGGGGACCTATGAATAACCCGTTACTGACTGACGACCTGTTGCCGAAGTTCGACCATGTTCGCACCGAGCACATGGAAACGGCAATCGACCAGATTCTCAGTGAAAACCGGATGAAAATCAGCCAGCTTGCCGAGCAGGACGATCCCACCTGGGAGACCCTGGCACAGCCCATGCAGGCGCTGGACGACAAACTGAGCAATGCCTGGTCGGTGATTTCCCACCTGAACGGTGTGATGAACAACGACGAGCTGCGCAAGGTATACAAGAACTGCCTCGAAAAGCTTACCGAGTACAGCACCGAGGTGAGTCAGAACGCGGCACTCTGCAACGCCTGGAAGAGGCTTGCCGAACGGGACGATTTCAAGGATTTGAACGAAGCCCAGCGTAAGGCCGTTGAAAACACCCTGCGGGATTTCCACCTCGGCGGTGTCGACCTTCCGGAAGACAAGAAAAAGCAATACGCCGACTTGTCCCGGGAGCTGTCCGAGCTGTCCAACAAGTTCAGCGACAACGTGCTGGACGCCACCCAGCACTGGTACAAGCAGATCACTGACGTGGATGAACTGGCTGGCGTTCCCGAGACTGCCATTGAAAGCGCCAGGCAGACCGCCCGCCAGAAAGAGCTGGATGGCTATGTGATCACACTGGATTTCCCCAGCTTTTACCCCGTGATGACCTATTGCGACAACCGGGAGCTGCGTCGGGAAGTCTACGAGGCCTTTGTAACCCGTGCCTCTGACCAGGGCCCGGATGCCGGCCAGTGGGACAACACCCCGGTAATGGCGGAAATCCTCAAGCGCCGCCACGCCCAGGCCAAATTGCTCGGCTTCGACAACTACGCCGAGCGCTCCCTGGCCACCAAGATGGCCCGCAGCAGCGACGAAGTGCTGGGCTTCCTGAACCAGCTGGCGGCCAAGTCCAAGCCCCAAGCCGAGAAAGAGTTTGCCGAGCTCAAAGCGTTTGCCAAGGACGAGTACGGCGTGGAAGACCTGCAGGCGTGGGACATCGGCTACTACAGCGAAAAGCTCCGCCAGAAGCGCTATGACATCTCCCCGGAAACCCTGCGCCCCTGGTTCCCGGTGAACAAAGTGGTGCCCGGCCTATTCCGGGTGGCAGAGAAGCTCTTCGACGTACAGATCGAAGCGAAACCGGAAGTAGAAACCTGGCACGAGGACGCGACTGCCTACTGCATCAGCCGCAACGGCGAGCCACTGGCCTGGTTCTATCTCGACCTCTATGCCCGCCAGGGCAAGCGTGGCGGAGCCTGGATGGCCGATTGCCGGGTGCGCTGGCGCAACCTTCGTGGCCAGCTCCAGCTGCCGGTAGCCTTCCTGACCTGTAACTTCACCCCGCCGGTGAATGGAAAGCCGTCGCTGCTGACCCACGACGAGGTTACCACCCTGTTCCACGAATTCGGCCATGGCCTGCACCACATGCTGACCCAGGTGGATGTGCTGGATGTCTCCGGCATCAACGGCGTGGCCTGGGACGCTGTCGAATTGCCCAGCCAGTTCCTGGAAAACTGGTGCTGGAACCCGGAATCCCTGGCCCTGATCGCCTCGCACCACGAAACCGGCGAGCCGCTGCCGGAGGATCTGCTGCAGAAACTGCTGGCGGCCAAGAACTTCCAGTCAGGCATGGCCATGGTGCGCCAGCTTGAATTCTCCCTGTTTGATTTCCGCCTGCACGCGGAATTCACCGAAGAGGCGCCCACCAATCCGCTGGATATGCACCGAAAGGTACGCAGCGAGATCGCCGTGGTGGAAGCACCGGAATTCAATCGCTTCCCGAACGCCTTCTCCCATATTTTTGCCGGTGGCTATGCCGCAGGCTACTACAGCTACAAGTGGGCAGAAGTTCTGGCGGCGGACGCCTTCTCCCTGTTCGAGGAGAAAGGCATCTTCGACCCTGAAACCGGCAAGGCCTTCCTTCACAATATCCTGGAGAAAGGCGGCTCACAGGAGCCCATGGAACTGTTCAAGGCCTTCCGGGGTCGAGAACCGCAGGTGGATGCGCTGCTGAAACAAACCGGCATCACGGACGAAGCTGCCTGACCCAATCTGAGCCGGCAGTCGTAATGGCTGCCGGATGTTTTATCGGGAGTTCTACTATGGCGAGTCCAAAACGCTTTATCGCCGGCGCCGTCTGTCCCCGCTGCGCGGAGATGGACAAGATCATGATGTACACCACCGACGACGATGAGCAGATTCGCGAATGCGTCGCCTGTGGCTTCACCGATGCTATGTCGGACTCCGAGCAACCGGCCAATCCGGAACTCGAAACGCGGGTGAACAAGCGCAAGAACGAGGACGATCACACGGTCAAGCAGGTCGTGTTCTTCAAGTCTTCGGCCGACGACGAGTAAGCTGTTCTTCCTAGCCTGCAGGTTTGCGGGCGGAGAGGCCATGGGAATGCTTTTCTTCTGGGGAAAAGCAACTCGCTTCGCTCAGACATCTTTTCCCCGCCAGAAAAGCACACCCACACCCTCTCTACCTGACTCAAGAGATATTTCTTTAGGACAAGGTCTTTTCAGCGATATCCGTGAGTTCTTATGTGAGGGGGCCGGATTATTTTTCCCGCCGGAAATTGATGTCTGAGCGCAGCGAGTTGCCATTTCCAAGGGAAAAATAATCCGGCCCCCTCGCAACTCCCCTCAAACTGAAGGCTACAAAGCCACCTCCGAACTCAAAGAACCATAGCCGCCAACCACCCAAAGCCAAGCAATGGCAGGTTGTAGTGCAGGAACGTCGGCACCACGGTATCCCAGATGTGGTTGTGCTGGCCGTCGGCGTTCAGGCCGGCGGTGGGGCCGAGGGTGGAGTCGGAGGCCGGGGAGCCGGCATCTCCCAGGGCGCCGGCGGTGCCGACCAGCGCCACGATGGCCAGGGGGCTGAAGCCGAGTTGCAGGGCCAGGGGCACGTATAAGGCCGCGATGATGGGGATGGTGGAGAAGGACGAGCCGATACCCATGGTAATCAGCAGACCTACCACCAGCATCAGCAGTGCGGCCATGGCCTTGTTCTCGCCGATCACGCCCACGGAGCTGTCCACCAGGCTGGCGATTTCTCCGGTTTCCCGCATCACTTCGGCAAAGCCGGAGGCGGCGATCATGATGAAGCCGATCATGGCCAGCATCTTCATACCTTCGGTGAACAGGTCATCGGCTTCTTTCCAGCGCACCACACCGGACAGGTTGAAGAGCACGAAACCGGCCAGGGCGCCCAGGATCATGGAGCCCAGCCAGAGCTGCACCACGAAAGCGGTAACGATTGCCAACAGGGCCATAACCAGGGTGCGCGGGCTATAGCTGGTGTCTACCCGCTCGGCCTTGGTGATGGTTTCCAGGTTGTATGTGCGACCACTGCGGTAGCTGAAAAAGACCGCGATCAGCAAGCCGCACAACATGCCCAGTGCCGGCAGCGCCATGGCTTTCATGACGCTCAGGCCGGAGGCGTCGACGCCGTTGGCGTTGATCTTGGCGATCAGGATTTCATTCAGGTAGATACCACCGAAGCCCACGGGCAGGAACATGTAGGGGGTGATCAGGCCGAAGGCCAGCACGCAGGCGACCAGGCGGCGGTCCATGTTCAGTTTGGCCATCACGTACAGCAGTGGCGGAACCACCAGCGGGATGAAGGCGATGTGAATCGGCAGGATGTTCTGGGACGAGATGGCAATGGCCAGCAGCAGGCCGATGATCAGAAAGCGCATGCCATTCACGGCGGCGCCTTCTTCCTGGCGACCAACCAGGGCCAGGGCCTTGTCGGCCAGGGCGTGGGCCAGGCCGGATTTGCCGATGGCAACGGCAAAGGCACCGAGAGTCGCGTAGGACAGAGCCACGGTGGCACCGCCGCCCAGGCCATTATTGAAGGCTTCGATGGTGGCTTCCAGGGACATTCCGGCAATCAGGCCGCCGGATACGGCGCCGATGATCAGGGCAACAACAACGTGAATGCGGCACAAACTCAGGACGAGCATGATGGCAACCGCAGCTACAACGGCATTCATGGCAAAACTCCGGGTAGGAATTAATGGTTTTCCCGGCCCCTTGTGGGGGCCGGCATCATGAAAAGCGCGGTAATGTGCAGGAAATGATCGCGGTAGTCAAAGCGGTTGTGTAACCGTCAGGCTTCGTCGAGGCGGGCAAAGCGGGGTACCTGCTCGCCGGCTACTTCCACGGTTTCGCGGAACATGGTCAGCGGGCGCACCCAGAGGCTGTAGTCACCGTACAGGCAGCGATACACCACCATCTGCTCTTCGGTTTCACTGTGCCGGGCAACGCCAAGGACTTCATAATCCTTGCCCTTGTAGTGTCGGTATTTCCCCGGACGTATTTCGTTCTTGCGCTCGGTCATTATTGGCCTCAATGGATTCGGGCTATGCTGGCCCTGTCGTTACGGAGGACGTAGCATTCGCAACCGTCTAAACTGGAAAAAATTGCAGGGATGCGTACGACTCAGTCAGGGCCTGAAAGTGTAGATCACCAGGACGGGCCCGGAAACCGGAAACAGCTATGGTGCGGCAGTTATACTGCGTCCTTCTGATTATTTTCGCGCTGGCATGTCTGGCCAGCGTGCCTGTTCAGGCCGCTCCCGTTGCATTCGACTGGCTGGAAGCGCCCGCTGATGAATTGGCACTGGAAGACGTTCGCGCCCTGCCGCCCGGCGAATGGCAGAGATCCGGTTCCAGCGAGGTGTTCAATCGTGGTTTCAGTGATGGCAGTTTCTGGCTGAGAGTCGAGATTCCTCCCGAGCCGGCAAACCGGGTAATGGAGATCGGCTACCCGTTGCTGGATGAAGTGTCAGTGCACTGGGTGCTCAATGGCGAGCTGATCCAGACCCACCACACCGGCGACACCTTGCCGTTCGGCAGCCGCCCGATCCACCATCGCAACTTTGTCTTCCTGGTACCGTCAAACACTGAGCCGGTCACGGCTTTTGTTCGGGTAAAGACGCTTGGGTCTGTCCAGATTCCGCTTGAGGTTACGCCCTCGGCCGAATTCCTCGCCAATGAGCAGTTTTCCTACGGCTGGCAGACGGTGTTCCTGGGCATTATCATTGCGATGGCGCTCTATAACCTCTTTCTGTTCGTCATCGTACGCCACTCCACCTACCTCTGGTATGTGCTGACCGTTGTATTCACGGGGCTGGTTCAGCTCAACTTCAATGGTCTCCTGTTCCAGTGGCTCTGGCCTAATGCCCCGGGTATCAATCAGTATTTCACCATTCCGGTTATCTGTGCTGCCCTCTTCGCCGCCATTATTTTCGCCATACGCTTCCTGAACATTCGGCATTACAGCCTGAAAAGCTACCGGTTCCTGCAATGGGTTCTGACAGCGATTTTTGCCTGCTTGGTTTTCGGCCTTTTCGGCAGTTATCAGACTGGTATCGTACTGGTTAGCGGTCTTGCGGCTGTGGTCACGCCAGCGGCCTGGCTTATCGGTTTTCTTGTCTGGCGCAAGGGCCAGGTTCTTGGCGGCTTTTATGTGCTGGCCTGGACGCCGTTGTTGATTGGCCACCTGATTCTGGCAGTCAGCAAGCTCGGTATGATGCCGCGCAGTTTCCTTACCGAGTTCATGCCGCAAATCGGCGTGGCGCTGGAGGTGGTCCTGCTGTCCTTTGCCCTTGCTTACCGCATCAATCTGGAGCGTCGCAAACGCCACGAAGCTCAGGAACAGGCGCTGGCAATCCAGCAACAGGCAAACCTGACTCTTGAACTGCGGGTTCAGCAGCGTACCGACGAACTGGAACGGGCCAACGAGCAGCTCAAAGCAATCAGCCTCACCGATGGGCTGACCCATGTGGCCAACCGGCGACGGTTTGATGAAAAACTGCAGGATGAGTGGAAGCGGGCCCAGCGGCACGGTCATCCGTTGAGCCTGCTCCTGCTGGACATTGATCACTTCAAGCGGGTAAACGATGAGCTGGGCCACCTGGTCGGCGACGATTGCCTGACGGAGGTGGCCGCCCTGTGTGCCGCCGAGGTCCAGCGATCCGGGGATCTGCTGGCCCGCTACGGCGGTGAGGAATTCAGCATTCTGCTACCGGCCACCCCGGAAGAGGGAGCGGTTCGGGTTGCCGAGCGAGTGCGTCAGGCGGTGGCCCGTTTGCCAGTGCACTCACGCGAACGGGTAGCTCCGGTCAACCTTACCATCAGCGTGGGCGTTGCCTGCCTGGTACCAGATCCGGACACGGAGCCCCAGGAGCTGATCCGTCAGGCCGATGAGGCGCTGTACGCAGCCAAGGAGTCCGGCCGTAACCGGGTCATGGTAGCCCGGGACTTCAGGGCCGCGACTGTGCCCGGCACCTGACGTCCCTAGGATACTCAGTTCTTCAGCTTGTACCGCCCCGGCCCAAGGAAGATCACTGCCACCGCCGTGAACAGGAAGAAACCCTGTAGTTCCAGCGCCCATCCGCCGCTGCGCCCAAGGCTTAGGAGTTCGTTGCCATGGACCAGGATGATGGCAAACAGCATGTTGAAAATAATCAGCAACGCACCGATCCGGGTCTGATAGCCAAGAATGACCATCAGGGGCGCAATGATTTCGCCCACGTACACACCGTAGGCCAGGAAGGTCGGCAGGCCATGGCTGGCCAGTTCGCCCTCAATGAAGCCGACGCCGTTCAGCAGCTTCGCTATGCCATGGAACAGCATCAGCCCGCCCAGTGTCAGGCGGATAATCAGTTTTCCCAGATCAGCGTTTTCGAGCAAGGTAGGGTTCTCCGTTCTATAGATTGCGAATGTCAGGGTACAGCGGCAGCAGCCGTTTGATCAGCCGGTTCTGGGCGCCGGTGGGTATGTCGTTCTGTTCCATGGCCAGTATCAGGTTTTCCGCCAGGGCATTGAACTGGGTGTCGGTGATGGCCATGTCGGAATGCAGCTCCCGCATCTCCCGACCGGTATAGCTGCAGGGCCCGCCACTGAGCTCGCACAGCTGATCCGTCAGGTTGTGGTGGAACTGGGCGACATCCATGCCCTTGAACTGCTGGTTGATGCGGTCGTCCTCGACGATCAGGTACAGCAGGTCTTCCACCACGTCGGCAATGCCTTCTCGTTCACCGAGTTGCTGATACAGGGAGGCATCAGCTTGGCCGCTCATACTCTGGCAGCCAACCAGAACCATTGCTATCCCCAGCAACAGGGGGGCAATCAAGCGCTTGGGGTTCAGGTTTTTCATGATCAAAAGCTCCCCTGCAGCGAGAGATACAGACCTTGCTGGTCCTCCAGTGTGGCGACGTCACCAAGGTTGACCAGGGCCCCGGTGACCGCCAGGCGCCGGTCCGGCACCCAGGCCACGAACAGGTCCCACCAGTCATCCTCGGTGGCAAAGCCCAGATTGTCCGGCTTTTGCCGGTACTCCGCACCCACCAGCCACTGACGGTTCAGGAACAGTCCTACGCTGCCCTCCATCATCAGTTCGTGGCTGTTATTCCGGTCACCGCCAAAACCCAGAAGGCCGCCCTGGTTGGCCCTGGTTGCCCGGGCGGTCAGATTAACCAACAGGTTCCTCTCCATCACCGCCGCGAAGAACAGCTTGCTGCCGCTGACAAACACATCGGTGCCACTGTCATCCCGGGCGCCGATGGCCGAAGGAACGGTGAAATCCCGTTGGCGTTTATACTGAATGCCGGCAGACCATTGGCCCCAGGGAGTGTAAAGGACATCACCGGCGAGCCGAACCTTGGCACCGAAAATGTCCTGATTCAGTTCGTCCTGTTCAAGTCCGAAGCCGTCTTTGAGGGTAAACACCAGGCTGTCCAGATCCAGGGTCTGCCGTGCCACGGTGATTTCCAGACGGTTGTTCCAGTTCAGTCCCGCGCCGGTGACCGAGAGCGAGTAATCGTCCACTTCGGCCCGGCTGAGCGCCAGCGTGCCGCCCCACTCTTCATCGCTGGCGTAACTTCCCAGAAGGGCCCAGGGGACCAGGCCACCACCGGCAGTGCCTTCAATGGTAGTGACACCTCCGGTCGCCCAGATCCGGCTGCCGATGTCGGCCACGGCGGTCTGGGCTACCAGAAGCGCCAGGGTCACAGTTATGAAGGGTCTGGCTGTCATTCTGAATACTCCGGGTTGCGGTGGGTCAGTTCCCGTTCTCGGGCGGCCAGGGAGCGGGCAGTCTCTGGCAAATCCTCGGGGGCTACCGGCCGGCTCAGGTAGAAGCCCTGGCCCAGATTGCAGCCCCAGTGTTGCAATAGCCGCCAGGCCTCCAGATTCTCGATGCCCTCGGCGACGACCTTTAGCCCAAGGCCGTGGGCCATATCGATGGTGGAGCGCACGATGAGTTGGTCCTGGGGCTCGGAATCGAGTTTCAAGACGAAGGACTTGTCGATTTTCAGCTCCTGTACAGGCAGTTTGCGCAGTTGGGACAGCGAGGAATAGCCGGTGCCGAAGTCATCTACCGACAAGGTCACGCCCAGCTCACGGAGCCGGTTCAGGGTCGCCATGGCCTCTTCCGGATCTTCCATCAGGGCGCTCTCGGTGACTTCCAGGGTGATCCGCGCCAGATCGTGGTGCCAGTCCTTGAAGGTATCGCGGATGTATTGGATCAGGGCAGGCCAGGTCAGGTCCATGGCGGACAGGTTGATGGCCACACCCGCGTCAACACCCTGGTTATGCCATTGCCGCGCATCGCTGGCCACCCGTTGAAGGATATGGGCTGTCAGATCATGAATCTGCCCGGATTGCTCGGCGAGGAAGATGAACTCCTCCGGGGATATGAATCCGAGCTCCGGGTGAATCCACCGCACCAGGGCCTCTACCTGAACCAGCTCGCCGGTCTGGCTGTCGAGTTTCGGCTGATAGTTCATATGCAACCCGTTATTCAGGATTGCCGCGTGCAGATCGGTGATCAGCTTCAGTTCCCGGAGATGGCTTTCATCCTGGCCGGGCTTGTAGCGGGTGAAGGCATCGGGGTGGGCCTCGGCCTGCTCGAAGGTAAGATTGAGCCTGCGACGCAGGGCATCGGTATCCGAGGCATCTTCCGGCAGTTCCATGGTGACTATGGTGACCCTGAGGGAGAAGGGGGTCTGGTCCACCTGCAGAGGGGATTCAACCAGCTCGTGCAGTTGTCGGATTCGGTGACTGCTTTGCTCCTGGGGCAGTTGGGGAATTAGGGCCAGGAACTCACCGCCCCCGGTACGGGCGACGATACGCGCGTCTGGAAGCTCTTCCTGCAGGCGCCTGGCGATGCCAATAAGGACTTTGTCGCCGAATTCGAGGCCCAGGGTATCGTTTATGTCGGAGAGGTCGTTCAGCCGTATACCTACCAGCGTGCCCCGTTCACCCTGCTCAAAAAGCCTGGCGGCGTCTTGCATCAGGGCGTTTCGGTTTTTAAGCCCGGTGACATCATCATGGGTCGCCGCATACCGGATCTGGGCTTCCCGTTCCCGAAGACCGGACAGCATGTCCCTCAGGGCGTTCCGGAGCTGGGTCAGTTCGCCGCCGGCCCGGATGGCTGGTGCCTGGGGCGTATTGCCCTCACCGATGGCCCGCGCGTAGCTTGCCAGTTGCAACACCGGACGACCCAGATTCCGGGCAATAACCAGGGCAAGCAGGATGGCAAAAACAAGGATGGCGCTCACCAACAGGGCGATTTCCACGGCCCGCCGGTAATAATTCTGGAGCGTTGCATCGCGACTGATCAGCAGCACGGCCTGGATGGCTGCAGGTTCCGAGTCGCCAAGGTTGATGATGCGGGTGAAATAGCCAGCACTTTCGATGAACCTGGCGTTGCCAGGTGCCCCTTTGAGCTCTTGTTCTAGATTGTCGTCGATGCGGGTGGTCGCGGCAAAGCTGCTCAGGCCCTCTGTTTGATCGGATCGCGCCCGGAAAATCACCGAGGTCCCACTGAGACGGGCGATCACTTCCGCGAGGGATTGGTCCAGGGCAAAACCGGTGACCAGCCAGGCCCGAAGGCCTGGTGCCTCAATCGGGGTTATAAGAACCTCAAAGCCCATGCCGTCGATAGCGCGCAATGACCGGGTAAACCCGTTGCGCCGAGTATTGGCTAGCTGTTCGGATGTGATTTCAGGGAACGGGCGCTGTAAGGTCGAGGCCAGGGGCTGCCCCTGACTGTCCAGCAGGAGCGCGAAGTCGGCACCTACCCTTCGGCTGTGGTTCTCAAGAGCGCTGTCGATGGTGGCCGGGTCGCGGCTGGCAATGGCGGAGCGAAAGCCGAAATCCTGAACCACGACGCTGAGCCGGGACAGTTCCAGTTCGGTGCGCCGGTCAATGACTTCGTTGGTCAGCCGCTCACCGATGGCCAGTTGCTCCAGGGCCCGGCTTTTTTCATCCTCGAACAGGTACACCATCAGCAGGGCCACGATCACCAGACTGACCAGGGCCACCAGTGAAATCATGGCGGCAATCAGTCGGCCGCGGAATCCGAGACGAGACGCCAAACCCATCAAAGCTCCCGAAAGCGCTGCTGGAGTCGGTCCAGCGAACCTTCTGCGGCAGGCTCAGGTTCGAGGTTGAGCGTTACGATTGCTGACTCATCGCCAGCCTCGATTTCACGGGTGACCGGGCGGGTGTTGTCCGGCAGTCGTGGGTGCCAGATCTCCAGTGTCACCTTCTCAGGGCTGCCTTCGGTACCCTGCGACTCGATGGACAGGGTGACCTGGCCGGAGGCATCCGTCTGGCCGGTCGCGGCGGTATCAGTAACCACCACAAACCCTTGCATGTGATCGTGAATGTTGCAGCCCAGCTCAACGATGCCTGGTTTATCGAACACGATCGGAGCCGCCGGGCGGTCGGCGTAGAGTTCAATGTTGAAGGTTTTTGCCGGCGAGAAGGAGTAAACGTGGTGCTGGGTATTGTCGCGATTCGGGAAATCCACGCTGGAGCCAACGGGAACCACCAGCACATGAGGATGGAAGGCACGATCCTTCTGATAGATTTCGGCAGAAACCGGGGTGCCCTGACGGCCGCTGTCCACGGAAACCACGGCATTGGCCACGGGCTCGGTGCTGCCATCCAGGGTAACGGTTACAGACAACTCGTAGGCGTTGGCTGTCACTGCCATGGCAGACATCAAAAGGCCCGCCAGTACTGCAATCGCTGATACTCTCATTAATCCTCTGAACCTGTCAGGCCAGACCGGAACCGAGGGAAAATCGAATGTGGTTCCTTACCAGCAGATTTTCCCAGTAATGCCGCATCCAGTCCCAGGCGGCGTTGTTCACCTGCTCGACAAACGGGTCGAGGTTCAGTTCGTAATAGTCCGGCGTGCCTGCTATCTGCAACACGGTTACGGTGATGGAGTCGTCCAACTCATTGGCAAAGGGCTCGCCGATCAGCTGATGAGCCAGAAGGTTAGCACGAGTGGCTTCTATATCCACGATTTCACTGGCCCGGGTACACCGGTTATTTTCGTACATTTCTTCCATCAGCCTGTGGCACAGGTAGGCGCGAATCAGCAGGCCATCAAGGCCGTCATAGCGCACCAGAAGCGCCGACGGCTGGGTGAAATAGCGGATGGCGGCGTTCACGAATGGCTCAAACAGATCGGCTTTCCCCGCCTCACGGGCGCAGGCTTCGACGCACTCAATCAGCCTCGGCGCCATTTCAATGTATTCGACCACAAACTGGAACAGGCAGGTGGCAGGCTGGTAACCCTCGATGGTAACGGCAGACGGCAACACAGCAACCTTTTCATGAAGCTGCCGGAGGAAGGTTCCGGAGCGGGCTTCCTTGCGTCGCGCCTGGTCAATAATCTCTAGGACTACCTGTGGTGTCATTTCAGGAGAAGCCGATGTCTGAACGAATTGAGGTCGCAAGGCGCCTCCCGTTGTTAGCAACTGATAGCAACGAGTTCCCGGGCAGGAGAGGAGGGCTGGCTACCACATCTTGCCTGCCTGTTCAGACAAGTGTAGCCGAGATTTTTCCAACTGCTTTTATGCCATGGTGTAAATAGTGAGCCGTAATGTTACAGATTGAATCCGGGTCACTGGCTCTGGAACCACCGGCCATGACGCGTGTGGGACCAGCAGAGCCACCCCATACTCACGGCCCGTGCAATCATCAGGGAGATCAGTGCGAACCAGAGCCCGTGATTGCCCCAGCCTGTGGTCAGCCACCAGACCGGCGCGAAAACGGCGAGGGCGGAAAACAGCATGGTGTTCTGCATGTCCCGGGTCCGGGTTGCCCCGATAAACACGCCGTCCAGAAGAAAACTCCAGACTGCGGCAAACGGTAGCAGCCAGAGCCAGGGCAGGAAGCGCCAGGCGGTGGCCCTGACCTCTTCGATACCGGTAAGCAGCGAGATCAGCCAGTGCCCTCCGGCGACAAAAACAATGGTCAGTAGCAGGGCGCCCCAGAGTGACCATCTCAGGGCACTGCGGAAGACCACCCGGAACCGGCGCCGGCTGCCTTTGCCAATGGCTTCACCAATCAGCGCCTCGGCGGCATTGGCAAAACCGTCCAGGGCGTTGGAAATCAGCAACAGAAAAGTGATCAGAACTGCATTTGCCGCGAGGATGGTGTCTCCCTGTCGCGCGCCCTGGGCGGTAAAGAACGCCAGCACCAAAAGCAGGGCGATGGTACGAACCATGATGTAGCGGTTCACCCGGAGGATCTTCAGGTAATCCTCCAGCTTGCCAAACAGAGCCCGGGTGAGTGTCTGCCCCTCGGGCATCCGGCTCAGCACGATCAGGAATCCGATCGTGGCGGCACCGTACTCGGCAATCACCGTGGCGATGGCCACGCCTCTGCTGTTCCAGCCAAGCACGGTAACAAAGAGGATATCCAGCACGATGTTCAGGCCATTGGCGGCAATCAGCATGATCATGGGGCCCCGGGGAAACTGGGTGCCGATCAGCCAGCCAACCAGCGTGTACTGGCACAGAACGGCCGGCGCGCTCCAGATCCGGATAGCTGCATACTCGGCTGCCAGCTCGGTAACGCCCTGACTGGGATTCATCAAGGTCAGCCCGGTCTGGATCAGTGGCTGGTGACACAGAATCAGCAGCACGCCAATACCCGTTGCCAGCAGCACCGAGCGCAGCAGTAATGCCACCTGGCTGAAGCTGTCGCGCTTGCCCCATGCCTGGGCCGCCAGGCCGGTCGTGCCCATCCGCATGAAGCCAAAGGTCCAGTACAGGATACTGAACAGATTGGCACCAACGGCCACGGCGCCCAGGTATTCGGGACTTTCCAGATGTCCGAGCACGGCAGTATCCACCAGCCCCAGTAGAGGAACGGTGAGGTTGGTGAGCATCAGAGGCCATGCCAGAGCCCAAAGGCGTCGGTCGGTTGCCGGGAGGTGAAAAGTCATATTCTTTTTGATTCTTAAAATTCCGTGGTTAGCTTTTTTGGATTTAGCCGATTTTTTAGTCTTTTTTTGATCTGTGTCTATACTCGAATCTGAGGTATCCGTAAGCAGGCTTCCACTCTGGTTTTTCCGGTGTATGCGAGCGCCAGAGAGACCGGTGGGATAACGCAAAATCCGACAAGAATAACACTCTGTGGAGACACAGTATGCGCGTGCACGCTCAGCGGGCAGGTGCCCTTTTAGGCGGTCTGATGTTCCCCGCCTGGTCCATGGCGGACTGGACACTGAACATGACCCCGGGGGTGACCGGCACCAGTAATGAAATTTTCAGCCTTCACATGACCATACTCTGGATCTGCGTCGTCATTGGCGTCGTGGTCTTCGGAGTCATGTTCTGGTCTATATTTGCCCACCGAAAATCCCAGGGCGCCAAACCGGCGAACTTTCACGAGAACACCCTGGTAGAGATTCTCTGGACCATCATACCTTTTGTCATTCTGGTTGTTATGGCGATTCCTGCCACGGCAACCCTGGTCGATATGTATGACACCACCGAATCGGAGGTGGACATCAAGGTCACCGGCTACCAGTGGAAGTGGCAATACGAATACATCAATGAGGATTTTGGCTACTTCTCCAACCTTTCCACGCCACGGGAACAGATCGAGAACCGCCAGGCCAAAGGCGAGAATTACCTGCTGGAGGTGGATAACCCGCTGGTGATTCCGGTGGGCAAGAAGGTCCGCTTCTTGCTGACGGCCAACGATGTCATCCACTCCTGGTGGGTGCCGGATTTCGGCGTCAAGAAGGATGCCATTCCCGGCTTTATCAACGAGACCTGGACCCGTGTGGACGAGCCCGGTATCTATCGCGGTCAGTGCACCGAACTCTGCGGCAAGGATCATGGCTTCATGCCGGTGGTTGTCGAGGCGGTTCCCGAGGAGGAATACAACGCCTGGGTCGCCGAGAAGAAAGAGGCCGCGGAGCGTGAACGCCAGTTGACCCAGAAAGACTGGACCATGGCCGAGTTGATGGAGCGCGGCGAGAAAGCCTACCAGACCGCCTGCGCCGCCTGTCACCAGGCAGATGGCAGCGGTGCACCCCCGGCCTTCCCGGCGCTTAAAGGCAGCCAGGTAGTGTTGGAAGACATGGCCGCCCACATCGACATTGTGGTTAACGGTGTCTCCGGAACGGCCATGCAGGCCTTCGGTGGCCAACTCAGTGAAGTGGACCTCGCCGCGGTGATTACCTACGAGCGCAATGCCTGGGGTAACAACACCGGTGAAATGGTCACTCCGAAAGAAATTTTTGATTACAAGAACCAGCAGTAATCAACGCCAGATAACAGATATCACCAGCCACAATAAATGGCGGTAACGGGGGTTTTCATGAGTGCGGTTGCAGATACCCACGCCCAGGATCATCATCACGGCCCGGCCAAAGGCATCAGCCGCTGGCTGCTGACCACGAACCACAAGGATATCGGGACCATGTACCTGATATTCAGTTTCGCCATGTTCCTTCTGGGCGGAACCATGGCCATGGTCATTCGGGCAGAGCTGTTCCAGCCCGGCCTGCAGATTGTGCAGCCCGAGTTCTTCAACCAGATGACCACCATGCATGGCCTGATCATGGTCTTCGGTGCGGTCATGCCGGCCTTTGTCGGCCTGGCCAACTGGATGTTGCCTCTGATGATCGGGGCACCCGACATGGCGCTGCCACGGATGAACAACTGGAGCTTCTGGCTGCTGCCCTGTGCCTTCCTGATCCTGGTCTCCACGCTGTTCATGGAAGGTGGCGCGCCGAACTTCGGCTGGACCTTTTACGCGCCCCTGTCGACGACCTACGGGCCGCCGAGTACCACCTTCTTCATCTTCGCCGTCCACATCATGGGTATCTCCTCGATCATGGGCGCCATCAACGTGATCGCCACCATCCTGAACCTGCGGGCACCGGGCATGACCCTGATGAAGATGCCCCTGTTCGTCTGGACCTGGCTGATCACGGCGTTCCTGCTGATTGCGGTGATGCCGGTACTGGCCGGGGTGGTCACCATGATGCTGATGGACATCAACTTCGGCACCAGCTTCTTTGACGCCTCTGGCGGTGGTGATCCGGTGCTGTTCCAGCATGTGTTCTGGTTCTTCGGGCATCCCGAGGTGTACATCATGATCCTGCCGGCATTCGGGGCGGTGTCCCATATTATTCCGGCGTTCTCGCGCAAACCGCTGTTTGGCTATGCCTCCATGGTCTATGCGGTGGGTGCCATCGCCCTGCTTTCCTTCGTGGTCTGGGCGCACCATATGTTCACCGTGGGCATTCCCATCGTTGGCCAGCTGTTCTTCATGTACGCCACCATGCTGATTGCGGTACCCACCGGGGTGAAGGTGTTCAACTGGGTGGCCACCATGTTCCGGGGTTCCCTCACCTTCGAAGCGCCAATGCTGTTTGCGGTGGCGTTCGTGATCCTGTTCACCATCGGTGGTTTCTCTGGCCTGATGCTGGCCATTGCGCCGGCTGACTTCCAGTACCACGATACCTACTTCGTGGTTGCCCACTTCCACTATGTGCTGGTGCCGGGCGCCATCTTCGGGATCTTCGCTTCCGCCTACTTCTGGCTGCCCAAATGGACCGGCCATATGTATGACGAAACCCTGGCCAAGACCCATTTCTGGCTCTCGTTTATCGGTATGAACCTGGCGTTCTTCCCGATGCACTTCCTGGGCCTGGCCGGCATGCCGCGACGGATTCCGGACTATGCCCTTCAGTTTGCGGACTTCAATATGGTTTCCAGTGTTGGCGCGTTCATGTTCGGCGCGACTCAGCTGTTGTTCCTGCTGATTGTGGTCAAGTGCATCAAGGGTGGCAAAGAGGCTGCGGCCAAGCCATGGGATGGTGCTGAAGGTTTGGAGTGGACCGTGCCTTCGCCGGCGCCTTACCACACCTTCTCGACACCACCGGAAGTGAAGTAACCGGAGGCCGGTGCCATGTCGAACCAGCAGGCAAATAATGCAGGCTCTTCCCGTAGCACCAACCGGGTTGTCGGTTGGTGCCTGGCCGGGGTGGTTGGCATGTTTGCCTTCGGCTTTGCCATGGTGCCGCTCTACGACGTGTTCTGCGAGATTACCGGGATCAACGGCAAGACCGGTGGCCGGTACGAGTCCACCGAGGTGGCCGAAGCGGACATGACCCGCACGGTGAAAGTCCAGTTTCTGGCCTCCAATGGTCCGGGAATGACCTGGAAGTTTCGACCGGTTGTGCGTTCCGTGGAGGTACATCCCGGGGAGCCGACGACCGTGAACTTCTACGCCGAAAACCCGACAACCGAGGCCATGGTCGGGCAGGCGGTTCCGAGCCTTGCCCCGTCGGAAGGCACGTTGTACTTCCACAAGACCGAATGCTTCTGCTTCAACCAGCAACCGCTTGAAGCGGGTGAAAGCACCGAAATGCCGCTCATTTTCATCGTCGACAAGGACCTGCCCGAACACATCACCAAGCTTACGCTTTCATACACGCTGTATGACCAGGGCAAGCAGCCGGCGGTAACGCAAACTTCCCGGAAAGACACAACAACAAACGATAACGGATAAGCCATCGGAGACTGTCATGGCGGAAAACCAGACCTATTACGTTCCGGAACAAAGCAAGTGGCCCATCATCGCGACCGTTGGCCTCGGGGTGACCCTCTACGGGGTCGCCGCCATCATGGTCAACGGCAAGCAGGGCGAGAGCACGACCGGCGCCTGGATCATGTTCCTGATCGGCGCCCTGATCATGGCTTATATGCTGTTTGGCTGGTTCGGGAACGTCATTAAAGAAAGCCGCGCTGGGCTGTATAGCGAACAGATGGACCGCTCGTTCCGCTGGGGGATGAGTTGGTTCATCTTCTCGGAGGTGATGTTTTTCGCGGCGTTTTTCGGCGCCCTCTTCTACGTTCGCGTGTTTGTCGTGCCCTGGCTCGGCGGCGAGGGTGACAAAGGCAGTACCAACATGTTGTGGGAGGGGTTTTCCGCCAATTGGCCGCTGATCAACAACCCCAATCCGGAAGCTTACCCCGGCCCCAAGGAAGTGATCAGCGCCTGGGGTTTGCCGCTGATGAACACCATTTTGCTGGTCACCTCGTCATTCACGATTACGGTGGCTCACCATGCCCTGAAAGTGGGTAATCGGGCGAAAACCAAGCTCTGGCTGGCAATTACCATTGCTCTTGCACTGGTGTTCCTGTTCGTACAGGGCTATGAGTACATGCACGCCTATCAGGATCTGGACCTGACCCTCGCCTCCGGCATATATGGCAGCACCTTCTTTATGCTAACCGGGTTCCATGGTGCGCATGTAATGCTGGGTTCGTTGATGCTCATCATCATGCTTGTTCGCATCAACAAGGGGCACTTCACCGCCGAAAAGCATTTTGGCTTCGAGGCAGCGGCCTGGTACTGGCACTTCGTGGATGTTGTCTGGCTGGGCTTGTTCGTTTTCGTCTACATCATTTGAGGTTTGCGGGTCAGGGCGTCGGATTTAATGTCAGGGCGCCCTGCCACAGAGCGATCAGAATCACTGCCAGGAGCAGTATGCTAAGCGCGACCCGCACGGCAAGGGAGTTGACCACCCGATGGGTCTTGCCGCCATCCTTGATCAGAAAGAAAAGGCCGCTGAACAGGCTCACCACCACAGCAAGCATCAGGAAAACGATAAAGGCCTTGAGCATGAGAGTTCCTGTTTTTATTGGTGTTGTGAATGTACGGGGCGGAACAGGTTCCGGACTCGCTGAGGTCACTATAGCAGAGCATGTCTGATTCGCAGCGCACACACCGCCAATGGCACTTTGACTGGCGGTTGCTGGTGTTCAGCGGCGTATTTCTGCCTTTGCTGGTCAGCCTGGGTGTCTGGCAGCTGAACCGGGCCGAGGAAAAGCAGGTCCTGCTGGAGCAGTGGCAGCAGGAAGCAGAAAACCTGGCATGGCAGGACATGGTGTCCGGAGATCTGACCAGTGGCCGGCCAGTGTCCTTAACCGGCATGTACGGAAGCCGAAACTGGCTTCTGGACAACCGGACCCGGGAAGGAGCTCCCGGGTATGAGGTGCTTACAGAGTTTCGACCGCTTGAGGGGCCGCCGGTGGTCATCAATCGCGGTTGGGTACAGGCGCCGCGAACCCGGGCTGAGCTCCCGGACATCGCAACGCCCGAGGGCATTTTCACCCTGGAAGGGCGGATCAGCGATTACCCGGTACCTCCGGTGCTGGTGGACCAGCCGGCGGCCGAGGATCAATGGCCCCGGCGAGTGCAGAGTCTCTCCGAGCAGGCTGCGCGGCTGGAGATCCCGGAACTTCCCGACAGGATTGTGCGGCTTTCCGGGGAGGGCCAACCGGGCGCTTACCGCGCGGATTGGGAACCGGACCTGATGGGGCCGCAAACCCATTACGGATATGCCACGCAATGGTTTGCGCTGGCCGTGGCGCTGACTATATTGACGGTAGTGGCGAGCTATAGAAAGCGCGAGTTATCGAAAGACAGGAGCCAATAATGACAATGACAATGGCTAACCGGATATCCAACCAGGAACAGAACGAAGGGCCAACCCCGGAGCAGGCCCGTCGCGGCCGCCGCACAGCGTTCCTGCTGTTTGCATTGGGTTTTGGGCCGATGATTGTCGCAACCATCATGTTTTACACCGGCTGGCTGAACCCTGCCGGCCATACCAACAACGGCGTTCTGCTCCAGCCCGTGGCGCCGGTATCGACGCTCAACCTTGAAACCGCGTCCGGCACTCCGCTGGCAGAGCGCTTCGGTCCGGATAAAGCCGACCCGGACTGGCTGATGATCGTGGCTGCCGGACAGTGTGGCAGCCAGTGCGAGGAACTGCTCTATCTGGCCAGACAGGTGAATATTGCCCTTGGCAAGAACGCCAATCGTGTCTCCAGGGCGGCGGCACTGGGGAGTGTGCCTTCTGATCTTCAGGCGCGTTGGTCTTCCGAGTACAGCTCCATGGAACGCCTTGTGCCGGCCGCAGGTGCCCAGCCCAACTGGCCATCCGGTATCAACCCGGACGCCGAGCCCCGCATCCTGCTGGTCGATCCCTTCGGTAATGTGATGATGCATTACGGCTCCGAACATACCGGCAAGGATATGCTGGAGGATCTCAAGCATCTGCTCAAACTGTCGCAGATCGGTTAATGGTCACAGTGGGGATCCAGCCTTGAATCAGTCTCTTCAATCATCCTCCCAAGCCGCCCGGAAGATGGCCAAGTGGGCCACGTTCGCCGTTCTGCTGGCGGTTGTCGTCATCATGCTGGGTGCCTGGACCCGTCTGGTGCATGCCGGGCTCGGCTGTCCGGACTGGCCCGGATGCTATGGCTTTCTGACGGTACCCCAGAGCGAATCCAGCATTGCTATCGCCAATGCCCGTTTCCCGGATACGCCGGTGGACGTGGAAAAAGGCTGGCCGGAAATGATCCATCGCTATGCCGCCGGGACTCTCGGTCTGGTGGTCTTTGGGCTGGCGGCCTATGCCGTTCGCCACCGTCGCGACGGTGTTCCTGTGAAGCTGCCGCTGTTTATTGCCGGGTTTATCATACTTCAGGGTGCCTTCGGCATGTGGACCGTTACCCTGAAACTCTGGCCCCAGGTGGTGGCGTTACACCTCCTCGGTGGCTTTACCACCCTGAGTTTGCTGACACTGCTTACCTTCCGGTTGCGACGGCAGGCCAGCCAGAAGCGGGACCAGGAGCCGCCGCCGTCGACTGCACTGGCCGGTTTCCGGCCCTGGCTGTATGGCGGGCTCCTCCTGGTGGTGATGCAGATTGCACTGGGAGCCTGGACAGCGGCCAATTACGCCGCCGTTGCCTGTACCGACCTGCCTACCTGCCAGGGTCAGTGGTGGCCTGCGGGTATGGATTTCCGGCACGGCTTTGATGTCACCCAGCACGTTGGACCGAACTATCTCGGGGGGCAGCTTACGGCGGACGGGCGAGTCGCCATCCATGTCACCCACAGGCTAGGCGCCATGGTGGTGCTGGTTTATTTCACGGCATTGCTCGCACTGATGTGGCGTCGACGCGGCGACTCGAGACTCGACAACGCCATCAAGCTGGTGGCGGTGGTATTGGCGGCCCAGATCCTGTTAGGGCTGGCCAACGTTATCTTCCATATTCCCCTGTCCATTGCCGTGGCCCATAACGCCATGGGCGCAGGACTTCTTTTGTCAGTGATTCACCTGATCTGGCAGCATCAACTGTTGCCAAAAACGCACACCGCCACAGCACCAAACACAACAACAATGACCCAGGAGGTTACGGCATGAGCGAGCAAGTGGAAGCACTGCCGGCCCAGGCAATTGCGAGCGACTCCAACACATCCATTTCCTGGCGTGACTACCTGGAGCTGACCAAGCCCAGGGTGGTCGCGCTGATGATCCTCACCTCGGTGATCGGCATGCTGCTGGCGGCGCCGGGGGTGCCCGGTTGGGGCGTGCTGATATGGGGTAACCTGGGTATTGCCCTGCTGGCCGGCGCTGCCGCGGTGGTGAACCATGTGGTGGACCAGAAAATCGACACGGTGATGGCACGTACCCGCAAGCGGCCAGTGGCCACCGGCAAGATTGCGCCCATGGACGCGTTCCTGTTTGCGGCCATCCTGGCATGTGTCGGTATGGCGGTGCTGATGTGGCAGGTGAATCATCTCACTGCCTGGCTGACCCTCGCTTCCCTGGTGGGCTACGCCGGTGTCTATACCCTGTTCCTGAAGCGTGCTACGCCCCAGAACATCACCATCGGGGGTCTGGCCGGTGCCATGCCTCCGCTGCTGGGTTGGACCGCCGTGACCGGCCAGGTGGAGGGCCATGCCCTGTTGCTGGTGTTGATCATCTTTGCCTGGACGCCTCCGCATTTCTGGGCACTGGCCATCCACCGCAAGGAAGAATACGCGAAGGCGGGTATTCCGATGCTGCCGGTCACCCACGGCAACAAGTTCACGGAGCTTCACATTCTGCTCTACACGCTGATGTTGTTGGCGGTCAGCCTGCTGCCTTTTGTCACAGGCATGTCCGGCGGCATTTACCTGATGGGCGCCCTGGCCCTTGGCCTGCGCTTCCTGCAGTACGCGGTGCGGCTGTTGAAGGGGGATGACCGGCGCGTTGCCCTGAATACCTTCAAGTATTCCATCACTTACCTCATGGCGCTGTTTGTGGTATTGCTTGTGGATCATTTTGTATTCTTCTGAGTCAGACATTGTGCTGACGCAGGCGGGGATGGCTTTCCGAAACACGCTGTGAATACGTCCGTGTACGCTCGGCTCCGCCATCCCTGGCTCCGCACGGTTTCGGAAAGCCATCCCCGCCTGCTTATCTGATCAACGAAGTGGACCACGCATGAAAAGCTCCAGCTCTATTCGCCTTACCCTGTTCTGCCTTCTGCTAATCGTTGTTCTGATCTTTGGACTGGTTGTGGGTCGGCAGGTATTTCTGGTGGGTAACCAGGAACCGATTCCGGCGCCGGAGCTGACCGATTTCAATACGTATGTTTATGATCAGCCTCGGCAATTGGCAGAGTTCACGTTGACGGATGAGAACGGTGAAACGGTCACCCGGGAAAGCTTGAGGGGTCGCTGGACTTTTGCGTTTGTCGGCTACACCAATTGCCCGGATATCTGCCCGGCGGCCATGGCCAATCTGCGCCAGACCGACAAGCTGCTTTCAAAGGAACTGCCCCAGCCCGATTACCTACTGGTTAGCGCCGATCCCGAGCATGACACTCCGGAAAAACTCAAAGCCTACACCGGTTTCTTCGGTGAGAACTTCCACGGCCTGACCGGCGATCTCGACACCCTCCGGACATTGGCCAAAAGCCTGAGCGCTGTGTTCGTGCACCGGGAGGTGGACGGCGAGCTGCTGGTGGATCACAGCGGCCACTTCGCCCTGCTGAATCCTGATGGCGAACTGGCTGCGGTGATCCAGCCACCCCATAATCCGCACAACCTGGCCGAGGCCTTCGAGCGGATCTACCAGTGGGCGAAAGCCAATCGCGACCGGGTAAGCTCCTGACGCCATAGAACCCGGAACCGATGCTCCCGATTGATGCCATTCTCCCAGAGTTACAAGCAGCTCTGGAGCAGACCAGTACCGTGCTCCTGCAGGCCCCACCGGGCGCCGGCAAAACCACCCGTGTTCCCCTCGCGCTCCTCGATGCGTCCTGGCGTGGCGATGGCAGGATCCTCATGCTCGAGCCCCGTCGCCTGGCGGCGCGGTCTGCGGCCCGATTCATGGCCAGGCAACTCAGTGAAAAGCCAGGCCAGACGGTTGGCTATCGCACACGGCTGGATACACAGGTTTCTCCCGCGACCCGCATTGAAGTGGTGACCGAGGGCATCCTGACCCGGCTGATCCAGGCCGACCCGATGCTGGAGGACTACGCGGCGGTCATCTTCGACGAGTTCCACGAGCGCTCGCTTCAGGCGGATCTTGGCCTTGCCCTGGTGAGGGAGTCGCAGCAGGCGTTGCGGGAGGATCTGCGGCTGCTGGTGATGTCCGCGACCCTGGATACCGCACCCATCGCAAGGGTGCTGGGCGACGTGCCCGTTATTACCAGTGAGGGGCGCGCGTTTCCGGTGGAGGTCCATTACCGGCCGATGTCTCGCAACAGCCGCCCGGTGGACCAGGTTACGTCGGTGGTTCAGGAGGCCTTGAGGGATCAAACCGGCTCCCTGCTGGTGTTCCTGCCCGGTGCCGGAGAGATTCGCCGGGTCGAGCAGCAGCTGATTGGCAACCTGCCAGCCCGTGTGATGGTTGCACCGCTCTACGGCAACCTGAAATCGGAGCAGCAGGATCAGGCCATCTCTCCCGCGCCCGTGGGCCAACGTAAGGTGGTGCTGGCCACGGCCATCGCCGAAACCAGTCTGACGATTGAAGGCGTCCGGGTTGTGATCGACAGCGGCCAGCAGCGCCGGGCGGTGTTTGATCCCAACAGCGGCATGACGCGACTGGTGACCGGTCGGGTGTCGAAAGCGTCGGCGGAGCAGCGCAAGGGCCGGGCCGGTCGGGTCGAACCGGGGGTTTGTTATCGCCTTTGGAGCGAATCGGAACAGTTCGGTCTGGCCGACTACACGCCCCCTGAAATTCTGGAGGCCGATCTGGCGCCTCTTGTTCTGGAGCTGGCCCAATGGGGTGCCCGGGAGGCCGCGTCCGTTGCCTGGATCGATCAGCCACCGGCCGCTCACTGGCAACAGGCGGTGACACTGCTGCAATGGTTGGACATGCTCGAACCCAATGGGGCCATTACGGATCACGGCAAGGCGGCCCGTGACCTGGGAATACACCCGCGCCTGGCACATATGGTGTTGAAAGGCCGCGCTATCGGCCTTGAAGGGCCTGCTGCTGCACTGGCTGCCCTGCTGGAAGAGCGGGATCTTCTGGGCTCTGGTGCCGGGGCAGACATGCACGAGCGGATTCGTGTTTTCTATGGGGAGCGACGTGATCGCACGCTGGATGCTGCTCGCCTGAAGGCTTTGCGCCAGTCCGCCAGGCGTCTTGCAGGGCCTGCTGCGACGGATGCGCCCATGCAGTCCGAGACGGAGGTAGGGCGGTTGCTGGCCCTGGCCTATCCGGATCGTATCGCGCGACGACGCCCGGGCAAGGCGCCCAGGTATCAACTCAGCAATGGCAAAGGCGCCGCACTGAGAGAGGATGATCCCCTGGCGCGGCACGAGTGGCTGGTGGCTGCGGAGCTGGATGGCAGGGCCCGGGAAGCCACCATTTACCTTGCGGCGCCGGTGGATATCCCGGATCTGGAGTCGGATCTGGCTGACCATATCCGCGAGACCGAGGAGGCACTGTGGGACGAGGGCCAGGGCAAGATTATCGCCAGAGAGGTCCGTAAGCTGGGCGAACTGGTGCTGCAGGAAAAACCCATTGCGCAGGTTGACCCGGAGCTGGTTCAGCAGGGCCTGATCAATGCCATCCGGAAAAAGGGCCTGGCAAGCCTGCCCTGGACTGACGATAGCCGTCAGTGGCGGGCCCGTGTGCGGTTGCTCGCCGGGTCTTTCCCTGATGATGGCTGGCCGGACACAAGCGATGTGGCCTTGCTCGAGAATCTGGAGCACTGGCTTGGACCGTTTCTGGCCGGCATGAGCCGGTGGTCTGATCTGGCCCGGATCGACCTGCTGCAGGCCCTGAACAGTCTGCTTGATTATCCGGCCCAGCAGCAGCTTCAGGCCCTGGCGCCGACGCACCTGACCATCCCGACGGGACAGCGGGTGCGCCTGGACTATACCGCCGACAATGGTCCGGTTCTGGCGGCCAAGCTGCAGGCCCTTTTCGGCTGGACGGAGACTCCGACCGTGGCAGGCGGGCGGAAACCGGTGGTGATCCATCTGCTGTCACCGGCCCAGCGCCCCCTGGCGGTCACCGCGGATCTGGCCAGTTTCTGGTGCAACGCCTATCCCGAGGTGCGCAAGGACATGCGTGGACGGTACCCCAAGCATTCTTGGCCTGAAGATCCCCTTACCGCCGAGGCCCAGCAGGGTACGAAAAAACGCCCTGCTCGCTGATCCGATGGCTGACCAAGGCGTGCGGCACCCGCTCAAAATAGACGTTCCGGTGAGTTATCCACTCCCCTTCAGGTGCGTTGAGCTCGTCGGCTGGCATTTCCTCAAGCTCGACCAAACCGGGGTTCGCGTCGCTATTGCGGAAGCTGTCCGCGAGAACCCAGAAAGATTTGCCGGCGGCCCGTGCTGCCAGGGCCAGCAGGTAGGTTCCGCTTTTGTTGATAAAACAGCCATCGTCCAGCCAGGTATCACACCCGGTGATCACCACATCGGCTTCCGGGACAAAGAGGCCCATCTGCGCATCCGTAATCAGCGTGACAGGCACTGAGAGTTCATCCAGGGCACGGGCCAGGGAGTGACCCTCAAACCCCGGACTGCTCTGGGTACAGATAACGGAAAAGCTCTGCTGGTTCTCGGCCATGCTCCGGAACAGGGCCAGGACGACTGAGCTGGCACTGTGGGTCATGATCACGGGGGTTGTCGGCAAATGCTCGCGGGCGTGCCGGGCAATGGTGGTGGTGGCCTCCTGTAACTGATCGCGCGTATCGATGATGGCCGCTCGCGCGGCGTGTGGATCGCTGCTCAATCGCTGTTCGATCATGGCCAGCGCATTGCCGATCACGATCATGCTAGGCCGGGCCGTCCTCAGTTCCGCCAGCAGACGGGAAAGGATCTCGACGTCCGGTCCGACCTCGTCCAGATAGGACAAGAGTGCGTTGAGGGTATTCAGCGCCAGTTGGGTGGCGCCGGACTGAACGTCTGCTCGTAGCGCAGCCAGGATAGACTGTGCTCTGGAATCAAGTTCCTGCATTATGCCTGCCCCCTCACCTTGCATGATTCAAGGGTAGCACCAGTAAGGCTTTTTCCTGATGCCCGGCCGTGAAAATACCGCTTGCCTGAAGTGTATCCCTGTATAAAATACGCGCAATTCAATCCTCGAGTGCGCAGTATCCATGCACCTTGTTTCCTTCGATATTTTCCGGACCCTGGGCTTTCCCAACACCACCGTTCTGAAGCCGGACCAGTTTCTGCGCCATAAAGAATTGTTGCGGGAGGCTGACTGGGTCCTGTTCCCCGAATACTGGCAGCTGAACGCGCTGGTACATGGACTCAAATGCCGGGTATTTCCGAGTGTTGCAAGCTACCGTATCGGCCATGACAAGGTCGAGATGACTCGTGCATTCCAGGCAGTGGCCCCGGAACACACCCCCTGGACCATGATTGAGGCCAACGGACCGGTGGAACGGGATCTGATCTGGGATGCCATGGCTCACCCCTTCGTCGCAAAGCTGCCGAAGGCCAGCATGGGCGAAGGAGTTTGGTTGATCGAAACCCGTGAGGATTGGCGGCGCTATTGCGAGTGCACTGATGTTCTGTATGCCCAGGAATACCTGCCTTTGGACCGCGATGCCCGTGTTGTGGTGGTTGGTGATCGGGTGTTGACGGCCTACTGGAGAACCCAGGCGGACCAGGGTTTTTACAACAACGTGGCCCGGGGTGGCCGTATCGACAACAGCCCGGTACCCAAGGTGATGACCGATCTGGCGTTGAGGCTGGCCCGGGAGTTGGGTGTCGATCATGCAGGCTTTGATATTGCCCTGGTAGACGGTCACCCGTATGTCCTGGAATTCAACCGGCTGTTCGGAAACAAAGGGCTGGGTCAGGGCACGGAACTTCAGGAAGCGATCCTGGGCTATCTGAGGAATCAGACCGAGCCCAGAGATCCCGATGGACCCACCGAACCAACCCCCCTCTGGCCGATCGCTGTTTAAGCATTTTCCACCAGAATTCATGCCATTGGCGGTGCTGACGTCGTTCATTACTTATGGGTAGATATGCTCATATCCGGGCCTGAAAAAAAGCCCGATGATCGCGCCATCTTATGGGTGCTGCAGCCTTGCTGTGGCGCCTTTTTTTATGTCTGTTTGCCCTGTGGAGGGACACACCACCCATGACCGAAGCCGCTAACGCTAACATTGCCGATTACTACGAAGCTGAGACTTTCAAGCGCATCAAGGACTTTGCCGACGGCAAGGAAACCCCGTTTGTGGTGATTGATACCGCAACGATTGATCGTCAGTACGACGAGCTCATCGAGGGTTTTCCCTACGCCAAGGTCTACTACGCGGTGAAAGCCAACCCGGCGCCGCAGATACTGACCATGCTGCGTGATAAAGGTGCCTGTTTCGATATCGCATCGGTGTATGAGCTGGACAAGGTGATGGCCCTGGGCGTGACCGGTGAGCGGATCAGCTACGGCAATACCATAAAGAAGGCGAAGGACATTCGCACCTTTTACGAGAAGGGTGTTCGGATGTTCGCCACAGACTCGGAGGCAGACCTTCGCAATATCGCCAAGGCGGCCCCGGGCTCGAAGGTGTACGTGCGCATCCTGACCGAAGGCACCCTGACCGCCGACTGGCCGCTGTCCCGCAAGTTCGGTTGCCAGACTGACATGGCCATGGATCTGTTGATCCTGGCCCGTGACCTGGGTCTGGTACCTTACGGTGTGTCGTTCCACGTGGGTTCCCAGCAGCGGGAAATCGGCGCCTGGGACGCGGCCCTGAACAAGGTGAAGGTGATTTTCGAGCGCCTGAAGGAAGAGGACGGCATCGAGCTGAAGATGATCAACATGGGTGGCGGTTTTCCGGCCAATTACATCACCCGCACCAACGAGCTGAAGGTGTACGCGGAGGAGATCGCCCGCTTCCTGCACGAGGATTTTGGCGCTGAGCTGCCGGAGATCATCATCGAGCCGGGCCGTTCGCTGATTTCCAATGCCGGTGTGCTGGTGAGCGAGGTGGTGCTGATTTCCCGGAAATCCCGCACTGCCCTGCACCGCTGGGTGTTTACCGATGTGGGCAAGTTTTCAGGCCTGATCGAGACGCTGGATGAGGCGATCAAGTTTCCGATCTGGACCGAGAAGGTGGGCGAAGGCGAGGACTGTGTGATTGCCGGGCCGACCTGTGACAGTGCCGATATCATGTACGAGCACCACAAGTATCCGTTGCCGTTGAATCTGGCGATTGGGGATCGGATGTATTGGTTGTCTACCGGTGCTTATACCACGACGTATAGCGCCATTGAGTTTAACGGGTTTCCTCCGTTGAAGGACTATTACATCTGACCATGTATTAGTTCGGAGTCTGGCCGCGGGGCGGGGGTGTCCTTTCCTCTGGGAAAAACAACTCGCTTTGCTCAGACATTTTTTCCCGGCGGAAAGGACACCCCCGCCCCACGGCCGTTCCGGCTGGATACGGGGAGTCCGCGAAGGGAAAATTGGTATTCAGAGAAGGATCAGCTTTCGGGCTGGTCCTTTTTTCGTTCCAGATTCAGGGTAAAGGCTAGGGGCAATACCAGCAGGCCGTAGGTGATCATCAGCATCAGGGCGTGGCGGGCATCGCCTGTCCAGTCGGCGACGACACCGCCAAGCATGGGCACGCAAAAAGCGACGGTGTAACCGACCAGAAAGGTGCCGGCGGAGAGGCGGCCAGTTTCGGCGGCGGAGACCACCAGCGGAGGTATCGCGACAAGCAGGATCAGGAGCATGCCGGCGACCAAGCTCATGAGGGTGGCACTGACGATGGACCACCAGCCGTTGAGCATGACCGCGCCAATGGCGCCGAGCAGGCTGATGCTGGCCAGTGTGGCGATGACGCCACGACGGCCGACCCAGTAGCGCGCCATTTTCAGCATGATCAGGGAAGCGAAGACCTGGGCAAGGTTGTACCAGAACAGGGCGTCCGGCAGTTTGTCGAACTGGCCCTGATGCTGCAGAAGGTTGCCCATGTACGCGTTGAGGCCAAAAAACAATGAGCCGGAGAGGCCGAGCAGAAGACCGATTCTCAGGGTCAAGGGGTTATGCCAGTCCGGTAGCCAGGCCACTTTTCGCACCGGTTTGGCCCGGTCCCGTTTGGGTAGGAACAGGGCCGCAGCAATCAGCAGCCCCGGGAGTGACCAGGCCAATAGGGTGGCGCGCCAGCTGTTATCCAGCAGGGGCATGAGCACAGGCAGCGTGATGCCGGCACCGATGAACTCCCCCATCAGCATGCCGTTCATGTAGATCGCCGAGCCTAACGCGAGGTGGTGGGGTTCCAGCCATCGGGGCAGCAGTGCCGGCAGTGACGGTTGCATCATGGAGACGCCGATACCCATGACTGCACTGGCAATCATCAGGGTCAGGGTGTCGGGCATCAGGCCGCGCCCGGCGGAGCCGATCACCATGATCACCATGGCCAGAGCCAGGGTATTGCGGGGGCCAATCCGGGCAATGGCCAGTGAGCCGGGCATGGAGCCTATGGCCAGCATCAGGATGGGCAGGGTGGTCAGGGCGCCGGTGAGGGCCTGGGTTAATGCCAGTTCATCACCAATGAACGGCGCCAGGGGCGGTGCAACCAGTACGGGTATGCGCAGGTAAACTCCGGCCAGCCAAAGCAACACCGCCACCGGCAGCAGCCTGGCTGGCGGTGGCGGTGTGGTCGCGGCCTGGGGTTCAGCCACGCTCAAAACGAATCAGTCTTCGCCGGTATCTGGCAGGTAGGCGCCGTCTTCGTCGTGGACTTCACGGCCGGTTACCGGCGGGTTGAAGGCACAGATCAGGCGCATGTCCTCGGTGCCACCGTACAGGGTGTGCTGGTCATGCTTGTCGAGTGCGTAGAGCGTGCCGTCGGTGATCTCGTGAGTTTCACCAGTGGCTTTGTCCAGAATTTTGCCGTTACCGGCGACGCAGTAGACCGCTTCCAGGTGGTGTTTGTACCAGAGGTTCAGTTCGGCGCCTGCCGGGATAATGGTCTCGTGGAAGGAGAAGCCCATGCCGTCTTTCTTGAGCAGCATGCGGCGACTGGTCCAGCCGGGGCCGTGTACTTCGCGCTCGGTACCGATGATGTCTTGCACTCGTACGATTTTCATTCGCATTCCTCATTTTGTGATGGAATAGCCTTTAAGTATAAACATCGTTTTCAGTTGCGGTTCAACCGCCAATCGTCGAAAACAGCCATGGCCTGTTCGATCGAGTTGGCGAATTTTTCCCGCTGATGTTCATCCAGAGGGCGCCGTTTCCGGCTTTTATCGAAGGCTTTCTGAATCTGTTGCCGGCTCGATTTTTCCAGGCGTTCGAGCCAGTGATGGTCTGCCGGCTCGAGGTCCAACAGGTCGCGGCCAGCGTGATTGCGGTGGGAGATGTGCCACCAGTGATCCACTGCCCTTCCTAATACAACATAGCCGAACTGACTGTCCTGTACAGGGCCAAAGGTAGCTGTTTTCAAACCGTCCCGAAGTACCCCGATGTTCAGCGCCGGCAGGGCCAGCCGATCACCGTAGAAATAACTCCCGGCGGCACCGATGAGTCCGCCTACCAGAGCGCCGGTTCCGAGGGAGGAGCCGAAGGTCAGTGCGTCGATCCCGGCACCGCTGACGGCACCGGCGCCGAAGCCGGCGGTGGCCAGGTAGCGTTTGCTGACGGCCCAGGCTTTGCGGCTGTCTTCCGAGAACAGGTCGTGCTCACTGTGCCATTCCAGTTCGGCTTCCTGACGGCGGATGCGCTGGTGCTGATACAGGTGTTCGATATCCACACGCAGCGTCTGCTCCCGCTTCCGCTGATGGCGGTACCAGTTCCGGCGCAGCTGGTCTGCCAGTGAATCGTCACTGGTCCCGGCCGCCTGGCCAGCGGTCAGGGTGCGTTTTTCCTGGAACGACATCATGTCCTCGAGTGCCCTGGCGATCAGTGCAGCGGCTTGTTGGCGGCGCTGTTGGCGCTGGGCAGACAGAAAATGCGTGGCCTGCTCCAGAGGCGCTTCCCAGTCTGGCTCCAGTTGTCCGAATGCGCGTAAAAGGCCGAGATGTTGCTCGAAAGGAGCGCGAACGGCGTCGAAGCGGCGAACAACCTGGAAGAATTGGCCCAGTGCTGACTGCCAGGTGTCACTGTAATCGTCGGCGCCGATGCTGTTGATCAATGCCAGGCTGGGCCGGCCGGTCCAGCGCAGGATGGTCATTTCCGCCTCGTGTTCGGCGCTGTATGGTACCGAGCCATCCACCACGTAAATGATTCCGGCGCCCTCGATCAGGGGCGTCAGAAGCTCGCATTCATCGATGAAACGGCCATCCCCCTGATGTTGCGTCACAAAGGCTTTGACCGTGTCGGCGTGGTCTGACGCGGAGACACTGTGGGCTTCCAGCCATTCCAGTACCCGGCGCGGGCGCTGGAAACCGGGGGTGTCTACCAGTGTGTAGAGGATTTGCCCATCCACTTTCAGGGGATAGGCCTGGCGCTTGCGGGTGGTGCCGGGCTCCAGGGCAATGGCGATGGCATCATTCTGGGACAGAGTGGCAACCACGCTGGATTTGCCTTTGTTCGGGTGCCCAACGACGGCAAACGTAGGTGCCTTTGTCATAAATGCTCCCCGAGTGCTGAATAGGGATCCCGCATCTGGAGGGGCGGTAGCGACACCCGAACGAAATCGCTGCCAACCCGTTCGGCAAATCGGAGCCAGGGCTGAATCTGATGGGCATCAGGCTCCTGGCTGCTATCCGGGGCCAGGGGTACCAGAGCGACCCTGGATCCGTCGGGCCAGATGCCGCGGGCACTCTCCAGAAAGTCCGCCAGTTCACCCGTGGGGGGCTGCCAGCTGCGCACCAGCAGGATAACGGGTTTTGGGCGAGCTCTCAGATGCACAGCGATTGACTGCATGGCCTGATCATCGTCCGAGAGGCTCGCGGTGCCGCCGGCATGAAGTACAAGCTGTTTGCCTGAACGAAGCCCCTCTGGCAATTCCGGTTCGCCGGCGCCAGCCCAGCAAAGCAGGATGTCGCTGTCCGGCAGTGGCAGACAATCGCTTCGAGCGTTCGTATCCGGCAGGTCGTCGGCATCATGGTGGCTGTTTCCGGTGTCGAGGGCAGGCGTTTCCAGACGATACATTAGGGCATGCATGGCCGGGTGACTGGCGAGCAGCCGACGGGCCTTTTGTCGGGTCTGGGTGAGGGCGAATCCCCAGAGAAGCAAACGTGGTAGCAGAATCCAGGTTGTCCAGAGCATGGTAACAAAGGGCCACCACTGGCCCCAGAGGGCCGGGTCCGGATTTGTCGCAGGTTCTCCGGCCCGGAAAAAACGCGTTGCCTCGACCAGGCTGAGATCCGGGGCGGCCGCCGGCCAGAGCCAGGCCCAGGGCATTGCGACCGCGCTCACCAGTTCGTGGTAGCTCGCCGCAGCGGTGTCCAGGGTCGTGCTCCAGCCAAAGGCAAGATCCTGGACCACCACCATGGCCAGCAGGGTGATCAGCCCGGCACAGGCGAACGCGATGCCGCCCAGGTGAGCGGCCCTGGCCATCAGCAGTGGCTGGAGTCTGTTGAATTCCCCATGGCCAGGGTTGACCCCGAAACGCTGTAACAGCCAACGCCAGGGCTGCCATCCGGCCAGGGACTGCACGGTGGTAAACAGGGCAAGGACCAGATGCAGCAAAACGAAGGCCAGAAACACCGTGATGTTGATGCGCTGGCCGCCGTCGTAGAACAGCAGTCCGGCCATGGTCAGCATGCCGGCGATCAGCCCCATGGCCATAAAACCTGTGGCAATCCGGCGCCAGGACCGCAGAATCGGGTCGGCGGATGTCTGGGTTGTTCCGGGTCCGCTGAGCCGGTTCAGGTGGGCCAGCCAACGGGCAGCGTCCGGGGCCACGCCCTGCTCTTCGCACATCAGTGCGAACTTGCGGTCGCGGCGATGCAGGAAGGTGGGGGGCTGTGATCTGTCCCGTTGCGCCTGGTTTTCAAACTCCAGCAGTAATCGGAGGGAGCTGTCGGTCATTCAGAGTTCCGGTGTCGAATTCGGGCAGTCGGGCCCGGTCGGGCTTTAGTGCTAGGATATAGGGATACCCGCACCCGATACCAGACAGCGAGAGTCCATGCCCCACCATCTGATGAACCTGCGCCATGTACCCGATGACGAGGCCGATGAAATCCGGGCTCTGTTCGATGCCCACGAGGTGGCCTACTACGAGACACCACCCAGCCGCTGGGGCATCAGCATGGGCGGTTTCTGGGTTCATGATGACGATGAGGCAGCAAGGGCCCGGGCACTGCTGGATGAGTATCAGCGGCAACGCTACGAAACCCAGCGGCAGGCCTACGAGGAGCACCTGGCCCGGGGCGAATCCGGCGGTTTCTGGTTCATGCTCAGGCAGCGGCCAGTCCGGACCCTGGCCGCCTGCATTGCTATCCTGGTGATCATGGGCCTGAGTCTGCTTCCGTTCATCCGGATCGGGTAGCGGACAGGGTCTTAGCCCTCTTGCTGGCGGGCTTGCTGACCAGCGAGGAACCCGATCGCTGCGTCCACCGCTTCGCCTGCGGTCAGAAAGCTGGTGACGTGCCCCCGCAGGTGCATTTCATACAGTTCGCTGTAAACCTGATGATCCTCAAGCGCTTCCTGAAATCGCTTTGCCTGATCGAATGGCACCAGCATATCCATGGCACCGTGAAACAGGAAAAAGGGCGGTGAGTCGGCGGTCACATGGCTGATTGGTGATGCTTTGCGATAGATTTCCGGTATGTCCTGCTGCTCGCCACCCAGGAATTGCCGGATCAGCTTGCCCGAACCAAAGGCCATCAGATCGGAAGGCAGGCCTCCTGTGACGACCGCATGCAATCGGGTTTCCGGCCCGCCGTGGGGCTGGTTCAGGTCGCTGTCGGAGCTCGCTACCAGGGCG
This sequence comes from Marinobacter sp. MIT932201, assembly GCF_047123295.1. Taxonomy (NCBI): domain Bacteria; kingdom Pseudomonadati; phylum Pseudomonadota; class Gammaproteobacteria; order Pseudomonadales; family Marinobacteraceae; genus Marinobacter; species Marinobacter sp. MIT932201. Next base: position 104,177 of record NZ_CP138917.1, read on the forward strand.
AGGAGCGCAATCAGATGGGCGCCGGAGGAAAAGCCAAAGCCGCTTACCCGACCTGCGTCCAGTTGATACTCGTCGGCGTGCCGGTTCAGCCACTGTCGGGCCAGTTGCAGATCATAGAGTTGGGCCGGGAAGGTGTGTGCCGGGGCAAACCGGTAGTCGATGTTCAGCACCGCGAAACCGTGGCTGGCCACTTCCTCCGCGATCCAGGCCATGTCTTCCCGGGATCGGCGTTGCCAGCCACCACCGTGGACCATCAGAACGACAGGGTGGCGAGCCTCTGAGACCTGCCCGGTCGGGAGGTAGAGGTCGGCGAACAGGGCTTCTGGCCAACCATCGGGAGAGAACCGCAAATCCTGTTCTACCCGGAAGGGTCCTTCATCCGGGAGGCTGGCGGTGGTTGACCCATTGTGATGGGTCGCGCAGCCTGCGAGGATCAGCAGACTCCCGATCAACCCGAATATCCCACCACGTCTCAGTCGTGTCTGGTAGACGGACAATGGAATCTCCTCTATGAAGCGGCTGAAAGCGTCTGTCTGATTTACGAAGCGGCAATGATGGTGGATGTTGGTCTGGCGACTGAGCCGGCCCAGACTCCATTGTCCGACATTCCATACAGCGTCCGGTTTTCAGGACAATCTGCTCAGAGTGCGCTCTCACAGTCTTTCATGCTCATCGATTGGCAAGAGACTGTCCGGAAATCCGGAACAATTGTTCGAAGAAAATCCGAAAGATGGATTAAAGGTATATAAATCAGAAGGATAGCTGGTTGGCACAGGATCCGCATGGCGTTCCCGGGGCCTGGCTTGAGGCCTGGTCTGTTCGTTTACAACAACAAACAAGGAACGATCATGAAACGAATAATGCTCTGCGCCCTCATCGGCGCCACGGGGATGACCCTCACTGCCTGCAAGGATAACCCTCCCTTCAACGAGATCCCTGGTTTTATCCAGGGCGACATAACCCAGACCAGTTACGACGGGATAACCGATGACCTGCTGACCGCCGGCCTCGGTGCCAGCGGCCTGGCCAGTACGCCCGCGCCGGCATTTGCAGATCCCTTGAACCCGACCGCAACGGAACTCCGCCGGTTGGCGATCTATAACAACTACCGTGCATTGGTGGATACCGCGCCCGGCGGAGGGTATGGCACCTTCTTTGGCCCCCAGGTGGGCGTCAGCGGTGAAGGGCTCATTCCGGGCGACGAATACATCGCCTACATGGCGGTTCCGGGTACCGACGTGCCGGTGACGGTCATGGCGCAGGTGCCCGATAGCTTTGATCCCGATCGCCCCTGCATGGTGACGGCGCCGTCGTCCGGCTCCCGTGGCATCTATGGCGCCATAGGTACCGCCGGCGAATGGGGACTGAAAAAGGGATGCGCCGTTGTCTACACCGATAAGGGTACCGGGACTGGCTCCCATAACCTGGCCACCAACACCGCCCAACGCATTGATGGCACGCTGACCTCTGCCGATGAGCAAGTGCAGTTCCGGGCTGATCTTACGGATGAGCAGCGCGCAGAGCTCGACAGCGTCTGGCCGGACCGTTTTGCCTACAAGCACGCACACTCAAAAGCCAACCCGGAAGCCGATTGGGGCCTGCATGTGTTGCAGTCCATTGAGTTCGGGTTCTATGTGCTGAACGAGAAGTTCGGTCGGGAATTGGGCAATGGCGAAACGCTGTTAACCATCAATCCCAAAAATACCGTGGTGATCGCCTCCAGCGTCTCCAATGGGGGTGGTTCTTCCGTTCGTGCGGCCGAGCAGGACACTCGCGGACTGATTGACGGCGTGGCGGTGTCCGAACCCAACTTGAATCCGGAAGTGGACCGCAGCTTTACCATTCGTCAGGGTGAAGGCCCGGTGATTACCGAGCACAGCCGGAGCCTGCTGGATTACACCACGGCCCTTGCCGTATATCAGGGCTGTGCCAATCAGGCGCCGGCGATCCGGGACGATGCGCCATTGAACGCCACCTTCAATCCCCCTCAGATTGGCGAGAACATCTGTAACTCGCTAGCCAACAAGGGGCTGGTAAGCGGCGCCACCCTGGATGACCGGGCCACCGACGCCCTGCGTATCCTTAATGAAGAGTTCGGTATTCAGCCAGAGCAGAATCTGCTGGCGCCCGTGCACTTCGGCCTGGCGGTTGCTCCGAGTATTTCCATGACCTATGCCAATGCCTATGGCCGGGCCGGTGTCGAGGATCGGGTCTGTGATCTCAGCCTGGCGGCCACCGATTCCGCCGGAGCGGTTACCCAGTTGGCGCCAGCTGCAGAGGCGGCCCTGTTTTCGGCCAGCAATGGCATTCCGCCATCGGCCGGGGTAAACATCGTCTACGACGGTGCCGACGGCCAGCCCACCAATCTGCCTGCCAGCGCGTCTCCCAGCACGAATCAGTTGGACTATGGCCTGGATGCACTGTTGTGCCTTCGTAGCCTTGCCCAGGGGAGCGACGCCATCAGCGGCGCTGATTTGCAGGGCTCCGACGCCGAGCTGGCAGCGGCCATTGCCGGCGGTATTGCCGAAGTCCGTGCCTCCGGTGATCTGCAGGGCAAGCCGACGGTCTTCGTTACCGGTCGTGCCGATGCGATTCTGCCAATCAACCACACGTCCAGACCCTATTTCGGCCTGAACCAGCGGGTAGAGGGGAAGAAAAGCAACCTTCGGTATTACGAAATCCTCAACGCCCATCACCTGGATGTGCTCAATGGTTTTCCGGGCGTTGCTGACCGTTATGTGCCGCTGCACCACTACTACTTCCAGGCGCTGGATCTGGTCTGGGCCAATCTGACCGAGAAGCAGGCGTTACCACCAAGCCAGGTGGTTCGGACCGTGCCCCGGGGCAACATCACGACACCGCTGGCAGAGGCCAACCTGCCGGCGATCAACCCCGCGCCGGATGCCGCAGACCGTATCGTCTTTGCTGATGACCAGGTCCGGATTCCGGAATAAAGCAGCCAGCGGCCGGCCCGGTATCGGGCCGGCTTCGTTTGCCCCCGATCCGGGGGCCCAATATACTTCCGTGACTGCACCCGGCCTGCCGGGTGCCAGGGTTAATACCATGAATGACATTCGACCCGTTGGTGCGCGGTACATGACAGAGCTGTTTTCCGACAAGAACAAGAGTGGACTGACCCGGGACCTGATCGAAGCCCTGTTCCCGATGTTTGAGGAAGCCAGTGCCGGAGCGATCGCTGTCGACCGGAGTGCCCGCATCACCTGGATCAACAGCAGTTATTCCCATCTTCTGGGTCTTGGTGATCCGTCTACAGTGATTGGCAAACCGGTGCGCCAACTGATCCCCCATACCCGAATGCCCGAGGTGGTTGAGTCTGGTAAACCCCTGCTGCTGGACATCATGGAACATAACCAGCAACAACTGGTGGTGACACGGCTGCCCTATTTTGACGATGGGGGCCAGATTGTCGGTGCCGTTGCGTTTGTGCTGTACGACGATCTGCAACCTTTGACACCGCTGGTTTCCAAGTACCGGCGACTGCACCAGGATCTGGCAGCGGCCCGCAAGGCTCTGGCCAGGAAATCCCGGGGCACCCGTTACAGTCTTGGCGATTTTGTCGGGGCCAGTCCGGCAGCGTTGGAGGTCAAGCGCAGGGCGCGGCTGGCGGCAGGCCGCGATATGCCGGTTCTGCTGCTGGGAGAAACCGGCACCGGCAAAGAAGTGCTTGCCCAGGCGATTCACACCGTCTCGGGTCGTGCAGAGAAGCCGTTCGTGGGTGTGAATGTTGCTGCGATTCCGGACAACCTGCTGGAGGCAGAATTCTTCGGTGTGGCTCCTGGCGCCTACACCGGCGCCGATCGCCGAACCCGGGATGGCAAGTTTCAGCTGGCCAACGGCGGCACGCTGTTCCTGGATGAAGTTGGCGACATGCCGCTGCCCCTCCAGGCCAAGCTCCTGCGTGCCTTACAGGAAGGCGAGATCGAGCCCCTCGGCTCCAACAAGGTAGTGTCGGTGGATGTGCGGGTTATTGCAGCCACCAGTCGAAACCTCGAGGTCATGATTGCCGAGGGCACCTTCCGCTCGGATCTCTACTACCGTCTGAATGTTCTGGAAATCCCCATTCCTCCGTTGCGGGATCGTCTGGCGGATCTCGGTGTGCTCTGCGAGGCACTACTTGAAGAGATCTGCGAAGGACTGGAGTTGCGCGGCGAGATTACTGACGCCGGCGTCTCGGCTCTGGGCAGTTACGACTGGCCAGGCAACATCCGCGAGCTGCGCAATGTTCTGGAGCGGGCAATGACCATGGGTGAAGAGGGCGGCCTGCTGGATGCCGACGCCATTTTCAAGGTTTTGCCCCGTGGAGGAACGCGCCCGGTTTCTTCGCTGGCTCCACAACCTGTCAGGCCTCTATCCCAGACCCTGGCCGAGGCCGAGGCCCAGGCCATTGAAGAGGCCCTCGTGGCGAGCCGCGGCAATCGCACCCGTGCCGCCAAGCTGCTGGGCATCTCCAGATCCGTCCTTTACGAAAAGCTGGCGAAGCTGTCCTGAATTCCGGACGGCTGTCTGGCAGTCCGTACAACTACCTACGACTGATGTCTAAGATTGTCTGGATATCCGGACATCTCGGTTCGTTTCGATTTCCTCTTCAGTATTTAACCTTCTGAATTATTTGAATAAATATAATCTGGCACGGTGTCTGCTAAATCCGTTACGCAGGACGTCAGAACAATGCAGAGAACAAGGCTGACGCTAACTGTTGGACCCCCAAGACTTACCCTGTCCGTCTGTTCCTGCGTTTTCTGACTATACTCAGATCAGGCCCCGGCTATCCGCGCCAGGCCAGATACAATAACAATGCTAGGAGACTTGCCAATGAAACTTCTCAAGGCTCTCACCGGTGTGGCCGGTGCGATCGCTCTCACCACGGGCTCTGCGTTTGCTGACGATCTGCGCTGGAAAATGCCCGTAGCCTTCGCTACCAACCTTCCGGGCCTCGGTTCTCCCGCTGCCTGGGTTGCAGACAACCTCACTACCGCCTCAGACGGCAGCATCCAGGTCCGTGTTTACGAGCCCGGCAAGCTGGTTCCGCCGTTCGACATTCTGCAGTCCGTATCTGACGGCAAGGTTTCGGCTGGCTACACATGGATCGGCTACGACCAGGGTAAAGTGCCTGCCATCCCTCTGTTTGCGGCAGTTCCCTTCGGTATGAAGCCCTGGGCCTATATCGGCTGGTACTACTACGGCGGTGGCCATGAAATGCTGCAGGAAACATACGCCAACAAGGGCTTCAACGTGCATGCCCAACTGTGCGGCATCATCGGGCCCGAAACAGCCGGTTGGTATGCCGAGCCGATTGAATCACTGGAAGACTATCAGGGTCTGAAGATCCGCTTTGCGGGTCTGGGTGGCAAGGTCCTCGAGAAGCTGGGCGCTTCCGTCACCATGATGCCAGGCGGTGAGCTTTACCAGGCGCTGGAGAAAGGTACCATCGATGCTACCGAGTTCTCCATGCCCGCCATCGACCAGATTCTGGGCTTCAATCAGGTGGTCAAGTACAACCTGTTCCCGGGCTGGCACCAGCAGTTCACCGCTCAGTACATGTTGATCAACCAGGACGAGTGGGATCGTGCCACCGATGCGCAGAAGGCTCTGGTTGAGGCTTCCTGCACCGCGGCCACAACCCGTGGTCTGGCTGAGGGCGAGTACAAGAACGGCAAGGTTCTGGCTGAGTTCCAGGACAAGGGCGTTCAGGCTGACCAGATCCCCCGTGACGTTCTGCTCAAGCTGAAAGACGTAACCCAGGAAGTGCTTGAGGAAGAAGCCGCCAAGGATGCTGACTTCAAGCGTGTCTATGAAAGCCAGCAGGAATTCATGGAATCCTACAAGGTGTGGGATACCCGCGCTTATGTACCGGCGGACCTGTAAGGTTCGGGGCTGACCCAGAGCACCGGATGCAAGTCCGGTGTTCACGTATCTAGTCTGGATGGCCCTGCGGGGCCATCCTTGTTTCATGGCAGGCTTTGTGAACGAGGAACTGTTGTATGACAGTGTCTGATAAAGGCTCACCGCCCGAGGTGCATGCGTCGGCGTCGGACGCCGGTCAATTTATTCATCATCACACCGAGTTCCCCACTACCCGGTTCAGCCGGATCCTGGACGGGGTCATTTCCGCGATTGGCAAGAGCGCTTCCTGGCTCTGGATTGTGGTCACGGGCGTGATTATCTACGCGGTGGTGGGGCGCTATGCCTTCGGCATGGGCTCGGTCACCCTGGAAGAAGTGCAATGGCACCTGGCCGGCGCGGGCTGGTTGCTGGGCCTCGGCTACACCCTGGTAACCGATGATCACGTCAGGGTCGATGTTATCCACGAACGCCTGTCGCTCAAGGGTCAGGCCTGGATTGAACTGTTGGGCCTTGTCTTCCTGTTGTTGCCTTTTCTGGTTCTGGCGGTGTACGAAATGGTTCCCTACGCGTTGAGCTCCTGGGAACAGGGCGAGACCAGTCAGGCACCCGCGGGGCTTCCCTACCGCTGGATTCTCAAGGGCATCCTGGCGCTGTCTTTTGCGCTTCTGATCGTTGCGGCCCTGTCCCGTCTGCTCAAAGTTACCGCTTTGCTTTTCGGCTTTCCAAAGCCAATCCGGGTCGAATCCGGTGAGAACAAGAAAGAGGATGCGTCCTGATGGAGCTTGAAACCCTTTTTGTAATCGGCATGTTCCTCACCTTCGGGGCGCTGTTGATGACCGGTTATCCGGTCGCGTGGGTATTGGGTGGCACCGCGGTTATCTGGACCGTCGTCGGTGTCGTCGCCGTTGAAAATTTTGGTGCCAATCTCTGGTTTGATTACCAGTCTTCAATGGGCCTTGTCCCTGAACGAATATGGAAGGTGGTCAGCAGCGAAACCCTTGTCGCCCTGCCCATGTTTATCTTCATGGGCATCATGCTTGACCAGTCCGGTGTGGCCGAGCGGCTGATGAACAGCATGGTTAAGCTGTTTGGCGCTGTTCGCGGCGGCTATGCCGTCACGGTAATCGTTATTGGCGTACTGCTGGCCGCGACCACTGGCATCATTGGTGCGTCCGTTGTACTCCTGGGCATGCTGTCCCTGCCGGTAATGATGGAGAACAAGTACGACAAGGGGTTTGCCGTGGGTACCGCCTGTGCCACCGGTACCCTGGGTATCCTGATTCCACCTTCCATCATGCTGGTCTTGATGGCTGACCGCCTGGCGGTTCCCGAGGCCTCGGTAGGTGACCTGTTCATGGGCGCGTTCTTTCCCGGTTTGATGCTGGGTGCCATGTATGTGGCCTACGCCATCATCCGTCCCATGCTGCAGCCGAACATTGCGCCGGTGCCGGCAGGCACCGAGAAAGTGAGCTGGGCCATCGTCTGGGAAGTGGCCAAGGCGGTTGTGCCAACGGCGGCCCTGATTCTCGGCGTACTGGGCTCCATTTTCGCCGGTGTGGCAACACCGACCGAGGCGTCTGGTGTGGGTGCTCTGGGGGCCCTGTTGTTGGCATTGATGTCTGGTCGACTGAACCTGAAGGTTCTGAATTCCTCCATGCAGCAGACCACCCGGACGGCTGCGTTCATTTTCGCCATTTTCCTGCGCGGACTGGGTGGCGATCAGGTGATTGAAGACGCCCTGCTGGGTCTGCCGTTCGGGCCTTATGGAGTGGTCCTCACCATTTTGCTTGGCGTTTTCCTGTTGGGCTTCTTCCTGGACTGGGTCGAGATCACCCTGATCATCCTGCCCCTGGTGGCGCCGGTCGTACAGCAGCTAGGTTTTGATCTGGTGTGGTTCACCATCCTGTTTGCCATGTGTCTGCAGACATCGTTCCTGACACCGCCGGTCGGCTTCGCGCTGTTCTACATCAAGGGCGTGGCGCCGCCGGAGATCGCCGTTACCGATATTTATCGTGGCGTTATCCCGTTCATCATTATTCAGCTGGTAGCTCTGGCCATTGTGTTTGTGGTGCCGGAAATCGCAACCTGGCTACCCAGCGTGGCTTACGATTAAGGAGAAAATATCAATGCGTCTGGAAAACCGGATTGCCCTGATTACCGGTGCCGGTCGCGGCATCGGCCGGGCCATTGCCGAAGCCTATGGCCGCGAAGGCGCCAAGGTTGCGGTGGCTGACCTTACCATGGAGGCGGCACAGGATACTGTGGCGGCCATCGAGCAGGCTGGCGGCACTGCGATTGCTCTCGCAATGGATGTGACTGACGAACATGCAGTTGACGTAAACGTCAACTCTGTGGTTAAACAGTGGGGTGGCCTGGATATCGCTATCGCGAATGCCGGCATCCAGCACATCGACCCGGTGCACAAACTTGCCTATTCCGACTGGAGCAAAGTCATGAATGTGCATCTCGATGGCGCCTTCCTGGTGACTCGCGCGGCACTCAAGCACATGTATGAGAGTGGCGGGGGCACCATGCTTTACATGGGGTCGGTGCATTCTCTGGAGGCCTCGCCCCTGAAAGCGCCCTACGTTGCTGCCAAGCACGGCATGTTGGGGCTGTGCAGAGCAGTGGCGAAGGAGGGCGCGGAACACGGGGTGCGAAGCAATATTATCTGCCCCGGATTCGTGCGCACGCCCCTTGTGGACAAGCAGATCCCGGAGCAGGCCAAGGAGCTGGGCATTTCCGAAGAGGAAGTGATCAGTAAAGTGATGCTCAAGAACACTGTGGACGGGGAGTTCACCACCCTGGAAGACGTGGCAGAGCTGGCCGTTCATCTGGCCGCATTCCCCTCTGCCGCCCTGACTGGCCAGTCTATCGTGGTCAGCCATGGCTGGCATATGCAGTAACATTCAGGAGATATGGATGAGCAATGAAGAACAGTCACCCGTAGTCTGGTCTCCGTCGGAAGACACCCTGGCCAATTCCCGCATGGGCCAGTTCAAGGCCTGGCTGGAGCAGCAGGGCTTCGGGCCCTTTGCCGATTACCATGCCTTGCACCAGTGGTCCATTGATGAGCTGGAAACCTTCTGGCAGAAAGTCTGGGACTACTGCGGCCTGGTCTGCGATACGCCGGCCGAGAGAGTACTGGGCAAGCGTGAAATGCCGGGCGCCGAATGGTTCCCGGGTATGAAGCTGAACTTTGCCGCCAACCTGCTTCGGCTAGCGGACGGCGAACACGCAGATCGAGAAGCCGTGGTAGCTTACTGCGAAACCCGTCCCGTGCTGCGTCGCACCTACGCCCAGATCAAGTCAGATGCAGGCGCGCTGGAAGCCTTTCTCCGTGACAAGGGGATTCGGCAGGGCGATCGGGTGGCCGGCGTTGTGACCAATGGCTACGAAGCCCTTGTTGGTATGCTGGCTGCGACAAGCATGGGTGCCATCTGGAGTTCTGCCTCCCCCGATTTTGGCATTGGGGCCATTCTTGACCGCTTTGGCCAGATTGAACCGTCAGCGCTGATCGTGGTGAATGGCTACGGCTATGGCGGCAAGGTATTCGCCCGTCAGCAGGACTTCGCAGAGCTGATTGCCGGGCTGCCCACGCTCAAATCGGTTGTCAGTGTCCAGCAATTGCCGGACGAGCCCCCGATTGCCGGTGACCTGGTGACCACCTGGGAAGACGTACTGGCCTACGGCAAAGGCAATGCGCCCTCATTCACGCCGCTGGCCCCGGACCACCCGGTCTATATCCTGTATTCCTCCGGTACCACTGGCAAACCCAAGTGCATCGTTCATGGCAACGCCGGACTGCTGGTCAATCATGCCAAAGAACTGATGCTCCATGGCGACGTTGGTCCTGAAGATCGGTTCCTGTACTTCACCACCTGTGGCTGGATGATGTGGAACTGGCAGGCCTCCGCCCTGATGACCGGCGCAGCCGTGATCACCGTGGATGGCTCCCCGGGTTACCCGAGCCTGAACTTCTTGTGGAACACTGTGGCGGAGGAAAAAGTCACCCACTTCGGCACCAGCGCAAGATTCATCGCCGGCTGCCGTAAAGGTGAACTTCAGCCCGCGAAAACCCTGGACCAGAGCAAGCTGCGAGTGGTGTTCTCCACCGGCTCCCCCCTGCTGCCGGAAGACTATGACTGGATCTACACCGACGGCGCCCCCGGCGCCCTGCTCGGTTCCATCGCAGGTGGCACTGACATCTGTGGCTGCTTCGTAGGCTCAACGCCGCTATTGCCCGTGCGTCGCGGCGAAATCCAGTGCCGCTTCCTGGGCGTGGACGCCGTGGCCTATGGCGACGACGGCCAGCCGGTCAGCGAGGGCCGCGGCGAACTGGTCTGCCGACAGCCACTGCCGTCCATGCCGGTCAGCTTCTGGCAGGACCCGGATGGCGAGCGTTACAAGGATGCCTACTTCAACACCTTCCCCGGCGTCTGGGCCCACGGCGATTTCATCGAATTCACCGAACACGGCGGCGCCATCATCTACGGCCGCTCAGACGCCACCCTGAACCCGGGCGGCGTCCGCATCGGCACCGCAGAAATCTACCGCCAGGTCGAAACTGTGGCCGAGGTCAAAGACAGCCTGGTAGTCGGACGCCAGATCGACGGTGACGTGGAAGTGGTTCTGCTGGTGGTTCCGGCCGATGGCCAGGAAATCACCGACGACCTGCTGAAACAGCTAAAGAGCCGAATCCGCGAAGGTGCCAGCCCACGGCACGTGCCCAAGCACATCGTGCAGGTGAACGACATTCCGTACACCCGTAGTGGCAAGAAGGTGGAGCTGGCGGTGGCCCGTTTGATCAACGGCTCCAAGAAGGCGGACAACCGGGACGCCCTCGGCAACCCGGAGGCGCTGGATCATATTCGGGAGCGGTTGGCTGAGGTTGGGTTGTTGCCGGGTTGAAGCTCGTTTTGTTGACAATCAATCACTGAAAACGGGCGAGATTCGGCTCGCGGAATCCCACTGAAAAGCTTGAATAGCGGGGCGGGTGGGGCCTCCCAAAACTGTGCGGAGCCATGGATGGCGGAGCCCAAGCGCCACAGGGATGTGTCGCCAGGAGCGTGTTTTGGAAGGCCTTACCCGCCCTGCGTCACCACCGAGTCAATGTTAGAAAGTTTCGTAAATTCCCGCCATTTCATCGTCTTGTAACCGAAGATCAGGCATTTTTAGTCCGTTCTTATACTAAGATCGTAACCAAAATTAACGAAAAAATGGTATCTTAGTAGGTCTATCAAAAGTTCTTAATCAGTCATTGCCCAGGTCGGACGTTCAAAAGACGCCTGACCCCGCCATGACCGTCCTGAACCCACCCATTAGCCTGAGGACGAAAATGACATCATCCAAAGCCAAGATTGTCTACACACTGACCGACGAGGCCCCAGCCCTCGCAACACGGTCGCTTCTTCCCATCCTGGAAACCTATGCCAAGCCGGCTGGTATTGAATTCGAAACCAGCGACATCTCTCTCGCGGCGCGTATTCTGGCGAACTTCCCGGATTATCTTGAGGAAGATCAGCGGGTTCCGGATGCGCTGGCTGAACTGGGTGAATACACCAAGGACCCGGACGCCAACATCATCAAGCTGCCGAACATTTCTGCGTCCATTCCCCAGCTCCGTGCCGCCATCAAGGAGTTGAACGAGCAGGGTTACAAGGTGCCCGAGTACCTCGAGCACCCGAAGACCGACGAAGAGAAAGAAATCCAGTCCCGCTACGCCAAGGTTCTGGGCAGTGCCGTTAACCCGGTACTCCGCGAAGGCAACTCCGACCGTCGTGCACCGACAGCGGTAAAAGCCTTCGCCCGAAAATACCCGCACTCCATGGGCGAGTGGAGCCCGGCTTCCCGTACCCACGTGGCACACATGCGTGGTGGCGACTTTTACTCCAGCGAGCAGTCGGTAACGCTGGACAAGGCCACCAAAGTCAACATCGTGTTCGAGAACAAGCAGGGCAAGCAGACCGTGCTGAAGTCCGACCTGCCCCTGCAGGAAGGCGAAGTGCTGGACGGCATGTTCATGAGCAAGAAGGCGCTGGTGAAGTTCTTCGAGGACGCTATTGCCGATTGCGAGAACACCGGTGTCATGTTCTCCCTGCACGTCAAAGCCACCATGATGAAAATCTCCCACCCGATCGTGTTTGGTCACGCGGTGAAGGTTTTCTACAAGGACCTGTTCGACAAGTACGGCGACCTGTTCGACGAGATCGGCGTGAACCCGAACAACGGTCTGTCCAGCGTGGTCGAGAAGATCAAGCAGCTGCCGGAATCCAAGCAGGAGCAGATTCAGGAAGACCTGCACGCCTGCTACGAGCACCGTCCGGAAATCGCCATGGTGGATTCGGTCAAGGGCATCACCAACCTGCACGTTCCCAGTGACGTTATCGTTGATGCGTCCATGCCGGCCATGATCCGTAACTCCGGCAAGATGTGGGCCCGGGACAACAAGCTCAAGGACACCAAGGCAGTTATGCCGGAGTCCACCTACGCCACCATCTACCAGGAAGTGATCAACTTCTGTAAGACCCACGGTGCCTTCGATCCCACCACCATGGGTACCGTGCCGAACGTTGGTCTGATGGCGCAGAAAGCCGAGGAATACGGCTCCCACGACAAGACCTTTGAAATCAAGGAAGACGGTGTTGTTCGCATCGTTGCCGAAGACGGCACTGTGCTGACCGAGCATAACGTCGAGCAAGGCGACATCTGGCGCGCCTGCCAGACCAAGGACCTGCCGATCCGTGACTGGGTCAAGCTGGCGGTTAATCGCGCCCGTGCCACTGGCATGCCGGCGGTGTTCTGGCTCGACGACGAGCGTGCCCACGATGCGCAGCTGATCAAAAAGGTGAATACTTACCTGAAAGATCACGACACCGAAGGCCTGGATATCCGCATCATGTCGCCGGTTCGCGCCATCCGCTGGACCATGGAGCGTCTGATCCGCGGTCTGGACACCATCTCCGTGACCGGTAACGTTCTGCGTGACTACCTCACCGACCTGTTCCCGATCCTGGAGCTGGGCACCAGCGCCAAGATGCTGTCCATCGTTCCGCTGCTCAACGGCGGCGGCCTGTACGAGACCGGTGCCGGCGGTTCCGCGCCCAAGCACGTGCAGCAGCTGATTCAGGAAAACCACCTGCGTTGGGATTCCCTGGGTGAGTTCCTGGCCACCGCGGTGTCCCTGGACGAACTGGGTGAGAAACAGGACAACGAGCGCGCGCGCCTGCTGGGGCAGACCCTGGACAAGGCCACCGAGCGTCTGCTGGAAAACAACCAGTCGCCGTCCCGCGTCACTGGCGAGCTGGACAACCGTGGCTCCCACTTCCACCTGGCCCGCTACTGGGCGGAAGAGCTGGCCAACCAGGACAGCGATAAGGAACTGAAGGAATTCTTCGCCAAGCTGTCGAAACAGTTGGAGGAGAACAAGGACAAGATCCTGGAGGAAATGACCGTGGTCCAGGGTCACCCCGCGGATATCGGTGGTTACTACCACCCGCCGATGGAAAAGGTCTGCGAAGTGATGCAGCCCAGTGCCACGCTGAACAAGATCCTTGAAGATGCCCGTGCATCCGTAAAGTAAGTCAGCGATAACGCATCCCGGGCAAGGCTCTGGGTGCAGGGAAAGCCGGACAACCCTGACGGGTTCTCCGGCTTTTTTGTGGCCAGCGCCAGGGTCAGTCTTCGTCCGGTTCGTCCTGGTAGCCTTTGCCGGTTTCGCCGGCACGCCGCAACTGGATCAGCGTGAGCGGTGGTCCCACCAGTTCGAAAATCACCGTGGCGCCAATCACCAGAGGCAAAATGTAAGTCAGCTCCGGCAGCCGCTCTGTGGCCAGAAGCGCCAGGCCAAGGGCAACGCCGGCCTGGGGCATCAGGCAGGCACCGATCCGTTTACGGGTATGGGGTTCGGAACCGGCCAGGTAGCCGCCGAACCTTCCGCCTGCCAGCCTGCCTGCAATCCGGGCGGCAACATAGGCCAGGCCCAGCGCACCAAGGGTTGGCAGCATAGCCCATTCAAGCTGGTAGCCGGCCATGAAAAAGAAAAGAGCCAGGAAGGGTTCGGAGATGCCTTCAATCGAGCGGAATGGCCGAACATGATGCCGTGCGCGGTTGGCGACAACGATGCCCAGGGTCATACAGGTAAGCAGATAGGAGAGGCCTAGAAACGACGCAATACCGGCGGCGACGAAGACAAAACCGGCAGACTCCAGCAACATGGGCTCACCGGGCCGCAGTCGGCCGGTGAGCCAGGCCATGGGCCGACCCAGGACCATGCCCAGAAAAACCGCGCCTCCGACATACAGAAATCCGATCCCGAGGGTCGAGAGCCCGGTATCGCCATTTCCAAGTAGCAGTTGGGCGCCGACCAGGGTGACACTGAACAGGATCGCGCCCCAGGCGTCGTCAATCGCGACGACCTGGAAGACCAGACGGGTCAGCGGACCGTTGGCGCCCGCTTCCTTCAACGTGTCCAGGGTTGCCGCCGGCGCCGTTGCCGTTGCGATGGAGCCAAGCAGCAGGGCAGCGGCAAGATTCCGGGTAACCAGCCAGACTGCGACGGCAACAAATGCCGCTGTTACAAGGGTGACGGCGAGGCTGACGATCACCGCCTCGCGCCCCTCGGCCAGGTTCTTCACCGCCATCCGTTCACCCAGCAGGAAGCCGACCATGGCCAGGGTTAACTGGGTAATGAATCCGAAGTGGGCGTCGGCGCCCGGTGGCAGAAGATCCAGCAGATCCGGTCCGGCAAGCGCGCCAAGCAACAGCAGCAGGGTGACTCTGGGCACATGAATGCGCTGGCCGATGCCGTGCGCGGCCAGGGCCAGCAGCAGGGTGCCGCCGATCAATAGCAGGTCCGTTGCGTGGTTCAAGGCTTACTCCTGGTGGAGTGGGAAAAAACCGCCGTTCACCAATGTGGCCAGATCCCGGGGTGCAAGCTCAATTTCCAGGCCCCGGCGCCCGGCGCTGACATAAATCGTGTCGAACTCCAGGGCTGAGTCGTCGATAAAGGTTTTCAGCTTCTTCTTCTGCCCCAGTGGGCTCACGCCACCCAGGACATAGCCGGTGGTGCGTTCAACCGCCTGCTTGTCAGCCATGGCGGCTTTTTTGCCTTGTGCGGCCCGGGCAATCAGTTTCATGTTGAGCATGGCGGTCACCGGCACGATGCCCACTACCAGTTCCTTGCCGTCGATAGACACAACGAGCGTTTTGAACACCCGCGCCGGCTCCACACCGGTTTTCTCGGCTGCCTCGATGCCATAACTCTCGCTGGCCGGATCGTGTTCATATTCATGAATCGTGTGGGGCACTGCGGCCTTGCGCGCCGCGTTAATGCCTGGCGTCATGCTCGACTCCTCCATGGGGGACAGAGATCGGGAATTAAAGCAGCTAAGCGGCACTGCAACAACTGCCAGGGGCCGGGGGGTAACGCACGATTTTACCGAGCATGACATTTGTCACTCGACTTAACGTTCTGTTGTGACTATTTTTCGTACATTATAAATGTTCAAACCCCCATGGCTGTGTGTTCATGGTACCTCAGCGGCCAGACTCTCAAGGAATGACAAGATTGAACGAAAACCGGACACCCCTGCGGCGAGCTGGGTGGGCTGCGCTGGTCTATCTGATTGCCGGCTTTGCATGGATTGCTTTTTCCGATACTGCTGCTGAGGCCTGGTTCCCCGACCCTCAAACCCTGTCCCTGGTTCAGACCTGGAAGGGTTTCCTCTTTGTCCTGACCACGGGCCTTGTGCTGTTTGTGGTCCTTTTGCGTCAGCTTACCAAGGACCGTGCCCTGCTTACTCTGTAGCACAATCAGCGCCAGGCCCTGCGCAAGCGAGAGCGTCAGCTACAGGTCCTGATGGATAACCTCCCCGGCATGGCATACCGGTGCCGGTATGATCCCCATTGGACCATGTTGTTTGTTTCCCAGGGGTGTGCCCGCCTCACTGGTTATGAGCCGGAAGATCTGATCAATAACCGGGTGGCCAGCTATGCCAGCCTGATGGATGACGGGGACAGTGAGCGGATTGTGGCTGAGGTGCAGGCGGCGCTGGACAAGGACGAATCTTTCTCACTGGAATATGCCCTTACCCGCCAGGATGGCAGCCGCATCTGGGTCTGGGAGCGTGGCCGCGGCGTCGAGGAGGAAGATGGCTCGGTTGTGCTCGAGGGTATCGTATTGGACATATCCGATCGCAAGACCCTTGAAAATGAGTTGGAGGAACTGGCCACACGGGATCCGTTGACCGAGCTGTTCAACCGCCGCGAAATGTCCAGGGTTTTGGAGGAGGAGCTGGAGCGGGCCAGGCGTTATCAGAGACCCATGGCTGTGCTCTGGGTTGATTTTGACCATTTCAAGGATGTGAACGACACCTTTGGCCATGCCGCCGGGGATTCGGTTCTCCGGTCCATCAGCCGCTTGTTGTTGGGGAGTGTGCGCAGCGTCGACACCATCGGCCGGTTCGGCGGTGAAGAGTTCGTTATCGTCTTGCCGGAGATGGATCTTGAAGAGGCCCGTGAGACGGCCGAGCGGCTCCGTCGCAGAGTGGCCGACGAGCCGCAGCCGCTTGGGAATGGCCAGACGGTGCCCCTGACCATCAGCGTCGGTATTGCGGTCTATCCCGATCACGGACAGACTGCCTCCGCGCTCTGTGCCGCGGCCGACACGGCCATGTATCTGGCCAAGGAACGCGGTCGCAATTGTGTTGCCATGGCGCACCTGCACGACCGGGTCCATAATCAATAATGAGACCTTCGTTCCGGATAAGATGGAGGTGCTGACGTCCGCCCGATTGCGTCCCGGCCAATGTACAACGGGTCGGTTTCTCTGAAGATAGAAAAACAACAAGTTACTGAAAAAGGTTTGAAAAAAATGAACCGACTTGCCCGCCGTGCCCTCCACACCAGCCAGATTCCCGAGGACCTTGAAACCGTCACTTTCCGTGACACCGCTGGTGAAAACCCGGCTGCTGCAGGCGTCAGCCAGGAAACCGTCGATGCCCTGTGGCGCAGCGTCCAGAGCCTTTACCGGACCGGCGTCCATCCGGGGATTCAGATCTCCATTCGTCACAGGGGCGAACATGTCCTGCACCGGGCCATCGGCCATGCCAGTGGTAACGGCCCTCATGATCCGCGAGATGCGGTTAAAGTCCCGATAACCACCGATACCCCGATCTGCTACTTCTCTGCCTCCAAAGCAGTTACCGCGCTGCTGATGCATATGCTGGCCGAGCAGGGGCTGGTGAACCTGATGGATCCGGTGTCCTACTACTGCCCGGAGTTCGGGGTGAACGGCAAACGGACGATCACCGTTCACCAGATTCTTTCCCACCGTGGTGGCATTCCCGCCATTCCGCGGGAAACGCCGATAGATGTGCTCTGGGACAACGACGAAATCTGGCGCCTGCTTTGTGCCGCGCGACCGGTGGAGGTTGATGGCGCCAAGGTGGCCTATCACGCGATCACCGGCGGCTTCGTACTTCAGCGGGTACTGGAACGCGTGACCGGCGATACCATCGAGCATTATCTCGACAAACACCTGCGTCGGCCCATGGGCATGAAGTGGTTTACCTACGGCATTACGCCCGAGCACCTGAATGATCTGGCATCCAACTACGCCACGGGTCCAACGCCCCGGTTCCCGGTGTCCTGGGTGGTCAACCGGGCACTTGGCGGCGATATCCGCACAGTGGCGCAGGTGACCAACGATCCACGGTTCCAGGAAGCGGTGATTCCGGCGGGAAACCTGTGCGGGACGGCAGAGGAAATGAGTCGTTTCTTCCAGATGATGCTGAACGGCGGGCTCTGGAACGGCCGGAGAATCTGCAGCGAAATCACCATTCGCCGGGCCATTCAGCAGTTCGGTTCCCTGCAGATCGACCGTACCATGATGGTGCCCATGCGTTTCAGTGCCGGCATGATGCTTGGTGGCAATCCGGTGGGGCTCTGGGGCCAGAATAGCCGGTTTGCCTTTGGGCACGTAGGTCTGATCAACAAGCTGTGCTGGGCAGACGCTGCCCGTGATATTTCGGTCAGCCTCCTCAACACGGGTATCCCGATTGTCGGTCACCATCTGCCGGCGCTCGCGAAGTTCGTTTATACCGTGGGTAACCGCTTCCCGCTGATACCGGAACACCGGCGGCCGTTGATCGCCGCCTGAGTCGTTTCGTTCAGAGGGTCCGGAGCTGGGCTTCCAGGATGCCCAGAACTGACGACAGGATGTCGCGGAAATCGGTCAGAGTCTGGGTGCGCTGGATCACGTCTTCGCGGTTTTCATCGAGTCGCTCCAGTTTCGGTACGACCCGGCGGATGCCCTCGGTAATGACCTCATAGGGGTAGTGGTGGTCCTGGATGCTGAGCTTGTTTATCTCGGCCACTTCCTGGCTGAAGATGCTGATGATGTCGTACAGCATGTCCTTGTGGTGAATGCTGCTGGCTTCCCAGTAGGCGTCGTCCAGAAGTTCCAGCAGCGACAGATATTCACGGAGGGTATCCGCCACGGATGTCTGGGTCATGAGAGCTCCTGTCGGTGGGCAATGTTGTATCTACAGGGAACTATAGCAGGGCTTCGGTCGTGTGAATGACAGGAAGACCATCACGACAGAAAACAAAAATGAAACTCTATTCATTTTAATTGCACTCTGTCAGACAGTTGTGCAAACTTGCGTGATGGGATAAGGATCTTTCACGACTCAATGGACGAGAAGCCGAATGGACAAGCCCGCACCCCCCAGCCACCAGCAAGCCTCCCGCGAGGTTAAACTGGACCACCACGACAGTGTCCGTCATCACGTGCATCAGCAGGTGCGCTCGGAAGTCGAACGGCTCGAACGCCGGATTGAAACCCTCCGTCTGGTCAAAGCGCCCCACGCGGCCATCATGATTTCCACCTATGAACGTATGATCGACCGCAAGAAAGGTTTCCTGCAAAACTGGGATCTCAGGGACGGGGGCGCCCGCTAGCGCCCGGCGACAGGCACCGTTGTCCAGCTGGTAATCGCGTCCGCGTCTTCCTGATAGGTGCAATTGTCCGGATTGGCAATGGTGTCCTGCTCGTCTGTTGAATCGGGATCGTCAATGCGGGCGGGCTCGCCATCCGAGGCAAAAATTCTCACCTGCTCCATGTTGTAGTCCAGCTCGATCCTCAGGCAGTCGGGATGGTTGTCCTCCCGCGTGTATCCCGGATAGCGGTCCAGCGCGATGACTTCGGCATCGTCGTTCTTGATAAACAGCGTGTCGGTGTTCTCGTCAATGAAATCCTGGCGCAATTCAATGCTGCCGTGATTCCGGCTCAGGAAGTCGGCCGTGGCGAACTCGGTTGGACTGTAGCCCAGAGTCATGAAACTGTTGGCATCAAACCGGCTTCCTGCCAGCACACTGACCAGTTCCGGCTGGGCCGCCTGTTCGTCTTCCGCCACGCTCCGGCTGACGTACTGGATTGTGCGATACACCTTGTTGTCGAGATCCGACCCCTCCGGGCCATCCGGCAGGTAGCGCCAGTCCAGGGTGGGATAGATCCAGAGTTGATCGTTCAGCGGCAGATCCGCAATCACCGCCGACTGGTCTGTGAACCGGATCTGGGCACCGTTGCCCCGGGTGTTGTAGGTGCCTGCGGCATCATCGGCAATGCGCTGGCTGATGTACCGCTTGCCCTCCTGGAAGTTGGTGACTTCGCCTGAGGCGAGCACCTGGTTCATCAGGTCCAGCGGATTGCGCACGCTGTCATAGCTGGTGCCGGAGTCGGTTGCCGTGGCGCGGGTAAAAATCTCGATGTGACCACGTATTTCGCTGGTGGTCGCCAGGTCGTCAGAGTCTTCTGCCGCGGGCTGGATGCCCCGGTAAAAGTCCCAGAAACGCGTGTAACTCAGGTTGTCCGGGGCCACCTCGGTGTTCTGGAGGTCGAAACTCGAGAAGGTCAGGTCGACATTGGTGGCCGGATTGAACGCGGAAGGGCCGGTATCCTCAAGTCCGCAGCCAGCCAGGGCAAGCGTGGTCATGGAAACAGCGGCGAAAATGCAGGAATGTCTCATTTCAGAAGGCCCCGGGGTGCGGAAAACGGTGTAAACGGCTAAAGTGAGTCACCAGGACGGGATTGCCCGGCGCGGTTACTGACAGTAAAACAAAAAACAGGTATCTACCCTCGCGGAGATCACATTTTGCGGCAATGGCTTGAATTGGCGCTCCCAGCGGTGACGTCTTTTATGGTGGCCCTGCTGCTTCTGGCCACGGCGATGATGCCGTCCCCGGCCAGTGCAGCCGTGCCCTGCCGTGATGGCGAGATTGTCCTTGATGAAGGCGTCGAGAGCATCCGCGATCTGGGCGGCTGTATCTGGTACCTGGAGGATCCCGGGCAGTCGCTCTCACTTGAGGAGGTGCGCCAACTCGAATCGGGTGCCTTTACCCGCCACGAAGGCGGGGTGTTGAACCTGGGCTACACCGAGTCGGCATACTGGGTGCGCCTCGACCTGCGTTCTGCCGGAAGCCTGGAGCAGAACGGCTGGATCCTGGAGCTTGCCCTGCCATTGGTGGATGAGGTCGCCCTGTTCATGATTCGTGACGGTGCCCTGGTCGAGCAACGCCAGGCCGGTTACGAGGACAACTGGCGGGAACGGGACCTGGCGGTGCCCAATCCCACATTCCGACTTTCCCTGGCACCCGATTCGCTGAGCCACGTCTATCTTCGGGTGGTTAACACCAACACCTTCCGTTTACCAATCAGTCTTTGGCACCCGGACAGCTATATTGAAAAAGTCTCTGTGGATGAGCTGGTTCGGGGCATCCTGCTCGGTGCGGTGCTCGCCATTCTCGCCTACAACCTTTTCGTCGCGGTTTCGGTGCGTGAGCGAAGCAATATCTATTACGTGCTCTATCTGATATTCGCGACCACCTTTATCTTCACCGAACAGGTCCACGGTATCCAGTTGCTGGATAGCCGCCCCGCCCTGTTCGACAAGCAGTTCCTGCACTTCCAGATCATCCTGACCTGGTTCTGGGGCCTGTTGATGGCACGGTCACTGCTGGAGACCCGGGAGCGGTCTGCCGACCTGGACCAGGTGATCCGCCTCTGTCTCTATTCGGTGGTTGCGACCTTTGTGCTGTCCCTGTTCCTGCCCTACCACGTGGCCATGGAATGGATTGTGGTTGGCTCCGTGCTGCTGAGCCTGATCCTGATTGTGGTCAGCTACCTGTCCTGGCGTTATTACAACCCGGCGGCCCGTTCCTACTTCTTTGCCTGGACACTGGCCCTGGTGGGCTTCGGTATCTACGCCCTGACGGTGATGGGTATCTTGCCGTTGAACACCTTCACTGCCTACTCGCCCCAGTTTGGTCTGACCGCACAGATTATTCTGTTCTCGTTTGCCCTGGCCGACCGGATCAAACAGGTTCAGGGCGAGGCGCTGGGCTGGAGCCAGCGGGCGTTGTCGAATCTTCAGCGCTACCAGTCGCTGTTCGACAATGCCATTGAGGGTGTCTTCCAGATGTCTCCGGACCGGCGATTTGTTACTGCCAATCCGGCCATGGCGCGCCTGCTGGGCTACAACAGCAGCCGCGAACTGCTCAAACGGAATCCGGACGTGCTGGAAACCTGCATCGCCGATGACCGCCTCCGGCGGCTGGTGATCGAACAGCTGGAGGCCCGGGGGACAGTCAAGGGCATAGAGGCCCGATACCTGACCCGGGACGGCGACGAGCGCTGGGCCACCATCTCGCTCCATACGGTTTATGACAGCGACGGCGATCCAACCCACCTGGAAGGCACCTGCATTGATGCTACGGAGAGTCACAACCGGCAGCGAATCGAGAGGGAGCGCGAGCAGGAGCGGCTCGAAAAGGAGCTGGCCCGAAACTCGGCCGAGGCAAAGAGTCAGTTCCTGGCGAATATGAGCCATGAGATACGCACACCGCTGGCGGCGATCATTGGTTACGGTGAAACCCTGCTTGATCCGGACCTCAGTGATCCGGAGAAACGGAGCAGCGCAGAGACCGTGGTGCGCAGTGGTCGTCATCTGCTGGACCTGGTCAACGACATCCTCGACCATTCGAAGATCGACGCCAACAAACTGGATGTGGATATCGTGTCGGTCAATCTGCCGGAACTCCTCGATGAAATCCGCGCCTTTTTCGCCCCCCGGGCCCGGGAAAAGGGTCTGGATTTCAGTATTATCTGCGAGTACCCCTTGCCGGAGCAGGTCCTCACCGACCCCACCAGGCTGCGCCAGATCATCATCAACCTGTGTGGTAATGCCCTGAAATTTACCGATAAGGGTTCCATCTCCCTTGTGGTCCGCTGCGATCGCGAGCAGGAACTGCTGGTGGCCAGGGTGGTGGATACCGGCATTGGCATGAAGCCGGAACAGCTGGGAAGGCTCTTCGATCCGTTTGCCCAGGGTAGCGCTGCCATTTCCAGACAGTATGGCGGTACCGGTCTCGGGCTCAGTATCTCGAGGCGTCTCGCGGAAATGCTCGGCGGCAGTATCCGGGTCAACAGTACCTATGGCGAGGGCAGTGAGTTTGAGCTGTCGATCCGGACCGGTCCACTGGATTCGGTGCATTTCCTGCGCGATGCGTCTGAGCTGAGCCAGCGCCGCAGGGCCATACCGATGGTGGTCGCTCCGAGACTGTCCGGGCGAATCCTGTGCGCCGAAGACAACGACGTGAACCGGCGTCTTGTGTCCCTGCTGGTGTCGCGAACCGGCGCCGAGCTGGTGCATGTAAGTAATGGCGCTGAAGCCCTGGAGCTTGCCATTCGCGAGCCTTTTGATCTGATCTTGATGGATATCCAGATGCCGGTGATGAACGGCCGCGATGCCACGGCGGCGTTGAGGGAGGCCGGGGTAAATACGCCGGTGATTGCCCTGACCGCGAATGTGATGTCTGAAGACATTGCCGATTATCGGCTGGCGGGCTGCAATGAGCATCTGGCCAAGCCCATCGACAAGCAAAGGTTCTATGAAGCCCTGGCCCGGTATCTCTCGGTTGCCCAGGAGCTTGTCGAGAGCCCCGCGCCGCGCTATCAGGGCAAGGTGCTGGTTGCCGAGGACAATACCGAGAACCGGCAGCTGGTGGAGCGCATGCTACGCCGCGCGGGTCTGGATGTGCTGTCGGTTACCACTGGCGACCAAGCGGTCCGGACGGCGCTGTCCGATACTGTTCATCTGGTTCTGATGGACCGTCACATGCCCGGGATGGATGGGGTCGTTGCAACCAGGTTGCTGCGCCAGGCCGGGTTCCGGCGGCCGGTGATTGCCTTTACGGCTGGTGATCAGCAGGAAACCGATGCCCTGCTCGATGCCGGTTGTGACGGGGTGCTGAACAAGCCCATTGATCAGTCCCACCTGACCTCCCTGCTGGATCGACTGCTTGGTGCTGGTGCGGTTGCCGCTGCGGACGCCAGCGAGGATGACGAAATTGCCCATCTGGTTGCACAGTTTCTTGACGGCCTTGCCGCACGCCGGGCGCGGATGGAAGACGCCCTGGCGACAGCGGATCGGGAAGCAATGAAAACCGAAGCCCACCAGATCAAGGGCACGGCGGGTGCCATGGGCTACCCGCTGATGACCCGACAGGCGGGTGTATTGGAAGACCTGGTGAAAGTCACCGAACCGGACTGGGACCGGGTTCGCAGCGAACTCCGGGGACTCGGTGAAATGATAGATCGTGCCGTCACTTCGGCAAAGGCCCCGGGCTGACGTGTCGAGACCAACCAACAGGAAGAACCCGATGAGTGAATTGCCGGAACGCCGAGAACACCATTCCCTGAGCATGATGTACGGAACCTACGCAGACATCCTGTTTGTGCTGTTTCCGTTTCTGATCATTGGCATGCAAAGGCTGTGGGAAGGTCGGCTGTATGAAACACTGCTTCGACCAGACCTGAGTATCGCCGCCGCCATTCTCGCGGGCCTTGCTATCGGAAAGTTCGTCCTCGGGCTGGTGACCAATCGGGATCTCGGGCGTTACAAGGAACGGATTGTTTTCTTCATCGCGCTGACCCTCTTTGTGGTACTGGGCCCGGCAATCATCCTGATATTGAGTATACTGGGGAGCGCAGATGTGCCCGGTTTCGTGACCTTTGTTCAGCCGATCCTTCTGATTATTGCCATTTCTCTGTACACAACGGCGGTGAGCATCAGCAATATCCTCACACGATTTGGCATGGAAGAGGCGAGAACCGTAAATAACGAGAACTCGGCCTGGTCTGGCGACAGCGAAATGGGTAAACCTCGCCCGGCGCCACTGGATCTGCCCCGGCGCACCGGCAACGACCCGACAGCTTGACAGGAGCAACCCCCATGACGGATCTGAGAGTACTGGTAGTGGAAGATGAGCCGGTGATGCGCGAGCGGCTGGTGGATATGCTCTACAAGGCTGGTGCAACCAAGGTGATCGAGTGTGTCGATGCGGCGTCAGCCAGGGCCGCCTTCAAGGCTGGGGAGTTTCAGATTATCCTGCTGGATCTGGGCCTGCCGGATGGCGACGGCCACGAGCTGATGCTGGAGTTCAAGGATGCCCGCGAGGAGCAGCACATTGTGCTGGTGACGGCGGACGATTCCATAGAGAGTATTCAACGGGCGATCAGTGCCGGCGCTAATGGCTACGTGGTCAAGCCCTATTCCCAGGAAAAGATCCACGATGTGGTGAATAACTACGCCATGGTTCACGGTGGCGACATGGCAATGATGCAGGGTCTGAACCGGCGCCACTGACCGGTTCAGACCTGCAGGAGTCGAATCAGGCGACCTGCTTTGCAATCCAGGAATTGTAGCGGGTAGCCAACGCTCTCACGTACCGTGCCTCTGCGTCGTTCAGGTTGCCCAGAACGCCTTTGAAGATCCAGCCCCGCTCGTAAACACCCAGCACCCGCTGTTCGTCGTCCAGGTTGACGCGCTGATTCAGTTTTTTACAAATTGCATCCAGCAGCGGCAGCTTTTCCGGGCGCTTGATCGGGCCCTGACGATTGTTCATGGGCTGGTTTGCTGCGCGAGTTGTCGGATGTCTTTTCATGATGTTCTCCTTGTCGTTTTGCGGCTGCAAAAACAAAAACCCCGGCGCCTGAAGCAACCGGGGTTTCGCGGAGAATCTGACCCGGTCGCTACGAAGGCTCCCGGGACTGACCGAAAGCCGTTAGATGTCTTTCACCATGGCGCGAACAGACTGCACTGCATGGCAACCTGCTGCTGGGTAAGCAATAAACTGTGGAATCATTCTGGTCATACCGGCTCTTATGTTTCGGTTCGACTACCAGTGTATAGGCTAACGGACGGTTTGCAATAGGTCTTACTCTTCGGCAAACCCCTACAGACGGCGCCAGAAGCGCTTGCCATAATTCGCAGCGTCACGTGTTTTACGTTGTGCAATCCTGACTGCCTGCCGCGCCAGGCAGTCAATGGATCTCTCCTTTCTACGCAGCCTTTATGGCTGCGTTTTTTTTGGGTAGTGGAATCTTCGTAGCCACTACTTCGTACAGATGTTTTTCTCTGTTCTGGCGATAATTTGCACACTATCTTTTAATTCATTGCCAGACAAAGACAGAGGTTGAAACCTAGCAAAATGTCCGACGACGCCGGATCTGCCAGTAAAAAATTCCGTTCGCACGCATTGATCGAGCTCGCCCTGATTGTTGCCCTGGGCCTTTACCTGTTCGCCGCCAAGGAGCAGGTTGTGGGTGAGAATCTGGTGTTTACAGTAACAGGGGCCGCGCTGATGGCGCTGGTCACCTACTGGACGCTGAATACCCTTCGGGACGGTCTTGAAGTCATCGCATTGCGGGTCCGCCACGTCAGGCACTGATCGCCTTAAACCGCCTCAGGCCTGGCGGCTTTGACCCGTTAACGGCACCATGGCTTCTTGGTCTAGGGCAATCCGTTCCCAGGTTTTGTGAAGGATCAGGGCGTCATTTGCCGCCCGGTGCACTGGCAAGCCAAGTTCGGTAATCACCTGCTGGCGAATCGCCGACCACTGGCGTACCTGTTGGGTATCCAACAGGGCCGAAATCGACTCCAGTTGAAATGCCGGAGTGATGCGGGCAGCCCTGAACAACCGGTGCAGCCAGAAGCTGTCGAACGTCCAGGCATCGCAAAAAACCTGCGCCGGCAACAGCTCATTGAGCGCCCTGGCCACTTCACCGACGGCAATGCCGTCCGTTTCCAGAGTCTGGCGGGTAATCCCGTGAATCTGCTCAGCGCTTTCCGACCAGTCCTGCCAGAGGACATGGGGGCAGATTAGCCAGCTATGAAGGGTGCCGTCTGGCATGCAGATCCCCACCTCGATGGGGTAGCTCGCGATCAGATCAAGGCTGGACGCCTCGAAATCGATGAATGCCGGCTGGATAGTGGTCATGGAGTCAGTGTAGCTGATGAGTTGTTTTTCGCTGAGTTTACCCGCCCCGCAACCGAGACGCGAACCCAACCTGTGCCTGCACTGTTACAATATGTCCATTCATTGTAAAAGCCCGATGACAGCAACAGGCAACGGGCGCGACAGTAAACCAGCCCAAACCCAATCGCACCATACGGGGAGCCCGAATGACAGACACCGTGGTTGTAATCTATTCCGGAGGCATGGACTCCTACACTCTGCTGCATCTGGTCAGGGAACGTGGACATAAGGTTCATGCGCTGTCGTTCAACTACGGGCAGCGTCACGTCCGGGAGCTGGAGTGCGCGCGTTCGGTGTGTGAGTCGCTGGGTATTCCCCACAAAGTGATCGACATCCGCGCCATGAGTGAGGTGATGGCCGGTTCATCGCTGACCTCGGATCTCGATGTACCGGAAGGTCACTATGAGGAAGACAGCATGAAAGCGACGGTGGTGCCGAACCGCAATATGATCCTCCTGTCGCTGGCAACCGGTTACGCCGTGACGGCGGGCGCCGGCGCTGTATGGTACGGCGCTCACGGTGGCGACCACGCCATCTACCCCGACTGTCGCCCGGAATTCGTCGAAAAAATGGACGCGGTCTGCCGGGTTGCCAACTACGAACCGGTGGCCATTGAGGCGCCCTTCATGGCCATGGACAAGGGCCAGATTCTGGCCGAAGGTCTCCGTCTGGGCCTGGATTATTCCCAGACCTGGACCTGTTACAACGGCCGTGAACAGGCCTGTGGTCGTTGTGGGTCGTGCGTTGAGCGGCTGGAAGCGTTTGCCACCAATGGTGTGGATGATCCTCTGGAATACGAGGCTGCCAGCTGATGTATCGGGTAAAGGAAGCCTTTTACACCCTCCAGGGCGAAGGTGCCCAGGCGGGGCGGGCAGCGGTGTTCTGTCGTTTCAGCAAGTGCAATCTCTGGACCGGGCGTGAGAAAGACCGTGCCAGTGCGGTCTGCAATTTCTGTGATACCGATTTTGTGGGCACGGATGGCCAGAATGGCGGCCGCTTTGAGACAGCGGAAGCCCTTGCCCGTCACATACGGAATCTCTGGCCGGACGCACCCGGCAAGCCCTACGTGGTCTGCACCGGTGGCGAGCCCCTGCTGCAGCTGGATGCTCCCCTGATTGAGGCATTTCATCGGGAAGGGTTCGAGGTCGGGGTAGAAACCAATGGCACCCTGCCAGCCCCCGAAGGCATTGACTGGCTCTGCGTCAGTCCCAAGGCCGATGCCCCTGTGGTTATCGAGGCCTGTGACGAGCTGAAGCTGGTTTATCCGCAGCCCCTGGCGATGCCGGAGCGATTCCTCGGCATCCGCGCGAGCCATTATTTCCTGTCGCCCATGGCCTCACCTTCAATGCCGGAAACGGCGGTGGATGAGATCAAGCAAAGCAACACCCGCCGCGCTACCGATTACTGTCTTGCTCACCCCCAGTGGCGTCTCACCCTGCAAATGCACAAGATTATCGGGATCGACTGATCACCCGGTGGCCAGTGAACGCTCCGCGGGCGTCGGGGCGGAGCGGGTGGGCGCGCTCCGGTAGTGGCTGGGGCTGGCCCCCGTCCAGCGCTTGAAGGCGCGGGTGAAGTTCGCCGCATCGGCGTAGCCCAGGGCATCTGCAATCTGGCTCAGATTCATGCCGGTGCTGCGGAGCAGATCCTGTGCCCGTTCCAGCCGAACCTGATCCACCAGCTGCTGGAAGCTGGCTTCTTCCTCCTGCAGCCGGCGTTTGAGCGTCCTTTCGGAGACGAACAAGGTGCCCGCAACCCTGGCCAGTTTCGGGGGGAAGGGGTGGCTGGTTTCGATCACCCGCCGAACCCGGCAGGCAAATCCGGCATCCTCGGTCAACTGCCGCAGGGCCTCCTCGCACTGGGCTTTGGATGAGGCCGCCAGTTGATCGTCGGTAAAGCGCACGGGCAGGTCCAGGCGCGCGGTGGGGATCACCAGGGCATTTTCCGTGGCACCAAACTCTACGGGTACCGGGATCTGTGGTCGGAACCGATGGAAATACGCCGGCTCCGGGCCCCGGCGGACAATTCGCAACCCATCAACCACCGAGCCAGTCAGTTGTGCGCCCATGGAAACGCATCCGAACAGCATGGCGTCCATGATAAATCCTTGCAGGGGGCCGAGATCGATGTCACAACTGACAATGTACCAGGCCAGTTTTCCGGTTTCCCGTTTGCAGACCTGAAGATGGGGTACCCGCAGTGTCAGGTACCGGGTCATCAGCTCCATGGCATCGCCAAGGGTCCGGCTGCTCATGACCGCCGTACCCAGGGCGCCGTGCAGTGGCAACTTCAGTTCCCGTGCCAGCATGATCCCGAGCCCCGGTTCGCCGCTTTCGATGATGGCCCGGGTAACAAATTCGCTGGCCTGGGTCTGACTGACCCGCAGATCGGTGGATTGCAGGCGGGCCGGGTCGAGTCCGACCCGAAGCAGAAGGTCCTGTTCATCAACGCCGATGGTATTCAGCAGTTCGGCCAAGAGGTGCAGATAAATGGCCGGCATGCCCAGGTCCTGTGCCGTTGAAACGGAGGCTCGCATGGGGGTTCCTCGTCTTATTCTGTTCTTGTTATGTCGCAGAGCGCGCAGTTTCAACGATTATGGCGGCTACCGGCCCGTTCCCCCATGACTCCACTGACGAAATAAATGGCCTGAAAGGCCAATCAATGGCTGGCAGGCACCTTTGGCCTGACCGGCTTACCGGCCATGGCGGTGGACGAATCGCTCAAGAGTCGCGGCGGATCGCGCGGGTGTCTCCAGCATGGGCAGGTGCCCCACGCCCCGGAATACGTGGATTTCCGCGTCTGGCGTGGCCGAGCCGAACCAGTCGATGCAGCGGGTGGGGGTGATCACGTCCCGATCACCCCACTGAACCTGCAGTGGCGGTGTGTCGGGGCCCAGGTAGCGCGCTGGTGCCAATGCGTCTGCCACCATGTCACTGAAGATGTGACGCAGCGCGTCGGTGCGGCCCAGCAGGTCCGGCCCCAGAAGACCGGCCATGGCCAGCCCGGAGACCGTGGGCTTGCCGGTGCCGACGCTGTTGAACATGCGGTAGACGCCTTTCCAGTCCTTTGGAATCAGGATGCCGTCCCGGTCGGACCTCAGGGGGGCGTGAATGTCGACATCCTTATGTTCCGGGATTCCAGCGCTGTTGAGCAGTGTTACCGAACGGGGCTTCGGATCCAGTGAGTGGGCGAGCACGGCGGCTATAGCACCGCCCATGGAACTGCCAGCCAGATGAATATCGTCGGTGTTAAAGCCCGCAAGCCATTGTTCCAGTCGCCGTGCCTGGGTCTCATAGCGGTAACAGGCGTGGAGCCGGTAATCACTCTCCCCGAAGCCAGGCAGATCCGGTACCAACAGATGCCAGTGTCTGGGCAGCCGTTGCAGCCACAGGGCCCAGTTTTCTTTCATGGCGGCAAAGCCGTGTATCAGCACGACGGTAGGGTTCCCCGAGCCGGAAGCGCCCCGCTCCAGGAAAACCATCTTGTGGTCATCCACGAGCGCTGTGCGGCGGCGAGCCTGGAGAAGAAAACGTTGTCCTGTGCGGGCAGCGGGCCAGAGGTTGGGGGCAGGGATTCTCATGGTTGTCAGCGATCACCGGTTTTGGGTCTTCTCGCCAGTCTACCGGTATCGGCTTCCCGAGCCTTGGCCAACATGCCCACAGGCTCCGGCGGATGGGCAACCAACCGATAGCCCCAATGGACAGGGGGCGGGGCTCAGAGCTCCAGGTCGACAATCACCGGGTTGTGGTCGCTTGATCGCCAGGGCCCTTGATCGTCAACCTCGTAGTCGCTCTGGTAACCGAAAACTCTGGGCTCATCGGCATTGACCAGCCAGGTTCGCGCGCCCACAACCCGTGGCTTCATTTTCTCGGAGGCCAGGGCGTAATCCAGAGACCCTTTCTCGCCACGGTATCGGTAGGTGTACTGGCGACAGCTGGTTTCGGTGCAGGGATGAAAGTGGTGCACCATGCTGACAAAACCCGCCCTTGCCAGCATCGTAATGGGATGCTCCCGGGCGTAGCTGTTCAGGTCACCGATAATCAGGGTGCCGGCGGAATCGAGGCCTTCGCTATCAATGCCGGTCCATTCGGCCAGTGCTTGTGCTTCGTCAGTTCGCCGGCTGGCGTAACAGCCCTGGCCATCCGCCTGATCCCGATTATCCCCCCTTGCACCCCGACAGGATTTTGATTTCAGGTGAGGCACGATCACCCGGACCGTTGTCTCACCATCGACACGACTGAAATTCTGCGCCAGCGGAGGTCGACCGGCGGATGCGAAAGGCCCACTGATAAGCCTTTCAGGCTCACCGATGGTGCGTACACGGTCGCCGCGATAGAGCAGGCCGGTCCGGATCTCGTCGTCGCCGTCCTGGCCCGGCGTGCTGACAAACCGCCAGGGGCTGCCCAGGGCATCGGCCAGGCTGGCGATGGAGCTGTGCGGACCGTAGCCGTCGTTCTCGAGTTCCGTGACTGCAAGAATGTCCGGGTCCGGTGCCAGTAGCGTTTGCACCAGCCGCTGTTGCTGGCGCTGGAACTCTGCCCATGTCTTGGCACCCCGGGTTGTTGGAAACTCGCCGCCGCGACCATCGCTGTTGAAAAAGTTGCCGAGATTCAGCGCCATGATCCGCACGGAATCACCGGGCGGCGACTCCGGCGCAGGTTCTCTCTCGTTGGTATCCAGAAAGACAGGTTCCCGGGCGGGCTGGATTCTCCAGGCATCGAAACGGTAGTCCAGCACCCCGGTGAGCCCCGTAATCTGGTCGCCAGCGCGTACAGATCCTGAGGACAAACCTTCGGGCGGCCAGGGTATGGGCCTGGGGTTTCTTATGGACCGATTGTCGTCCAGCAGTACGCGGTTCTGACGGTTGCGGAGGGATGCCCTGTGGGCGCTCTCGCCCGGCTTAAGGTACTCGGTGGGCTGGATCTGATCGGCGCCGGCCAGCGCCAGCTCGCCGTAGCGGTCGAGGTTGTAGTTGTCGACCACCGTCAGGGGCTGGCGGAAGGTCACTCTCATATTCTCCAGGTGTTCCGGATCCACCGTCCACGGCAGCGTCACCGGAATGGCGGCCGGCAGCGCTTCCTGTCCGCACATATCAATGGTCCGGACCGCTACCAGTTCAGTCAGTCCGTGGTATTCCTTCACCTTGCCGGTAACCCGCAGCCGCATGCCGGTTTTGCCGACCTTGCGGTCGGTATAGACAAACAGGGCCTCGGACGTGGTGGGATCATTGTCGGTCTGGTGGTCGGCCTGCTGAAGATAGAAGCCGCCAAACCCGCCTTCTGATCGGGAATCCTGGGTCAGAATACCCTCCACCGTGACCGTCTTGCCTGTCAGAGGTGAGGCCGGTCCGGTCCCTTGTGTTTCGGAAATTGGTGTTGCGGGTTTGCCACAGGCTGATTCTGCCGTTGCCGCCATAGGCAGGAACGGCAGAATCAGGAAGCAGAGAAAGGAATAGCGTCGAATTTTAGAATTCACATCGGCAGTTTAGCTGAGACCGGCAACGGCCTTCAGAGCCTGTTCACGTTTGCTGCCAAATCCCAGCTGGTCCGGATTGGCCAGTTCAAGCTGCTGTACCAGAGGATCCGGATGCTCGTTGTCGAATGTAATTCCGAGGCGGGACAGTACGTAGGGAGCCAGTGCAGCGCGGGTGGCGACCTCCAGGCGGCCATGTTCCATGCCATAGTCTCGGGCGATGATCTGTTGCTGGGCTTCGGTCAGGCGTCTGTCGGGCGTAACGACCAGGGTAACCTCACGGTTCCAGTGTTCGTCCTGCTCGCGGCTGTGCCTGGCACGCTGCCGCAACGCCTCGGGCGAGGTCCGGAAACGGCTCAGGGCGAAGTCCCGGAACTCCCGATTGGAGTCGCACCAGGCCCGCAAGTGCCAGCTGTTACCGGCACAAACCAGCGTGTGGGGCTCCAGAATGCTTTCCACCGCTTCAGGTCGACTCAGGGAGGCGTAGCTGGCGCGCAACTGTCTGCCCTGGCGTGTGGCGGTCACCACGGCACGCATGGTTTCCGGTGCAATCACCCGGTTCGGGCCCTGAACCACGGTGCTGTCCGGCAGGTCTATATTCAGTGATTCAAAGGTATTGCTCAGGTTCTGCTGGCGGGCCAGCAGGTCCAGATACTCGTTTACCACGCCACGGGTAACCACCGGACGAAATTTCTCGGCCGGCACGTAGCCTTTCAGATGGCGGTCATAAACCAGATTACCCGGCGCCAGTTCGCGCAGATAGGTGTTGATGTCCTTGGACGCCTGCTGGCGACCGATGCCGAAACTGTGGCAGATGTGGTTGGTGGTCAGGCGACCTTCCCACAGGGCAATGGTTTCGATCAGTCGGTAGCGAAGCAGCAGATCCCAGCGTATGGGCCAGTCCGTTTTTTTCATAACCAGGCGCTCACGGTCCAATGAATAGCTCGCTTTCATGTTACCTGCTCCGGCCCTTAGGGTCTGTTACGGCACATTAATGTAAAACCCTGTTAAACCGCTCTGCGGCGGCCTTTGCAGGTTTTTGTGACGCGGTTAACAGGTTTCGGGAAGTGCCTAGTGGTTTCGTTTTCCGCTCCTGATCTAATACGCGGCCGGCAGAGTCCGGTGCTTGCTGCTATTTTGTCTTTCATCGAAACGAAAATACCCTGTTACGCCCGGAGCTGCTGTAATGACCCGAATGGTCACCTCCCTGTCTGCCCTGATTCTGAGCATCATTCTGCTTGTCAGCGGTAATGCTTTCCTGATGACGCTCCTGGGCATACGTCTGAGTATAGAAGCGATATCACCGGACATAATCGGCTGGATTCTGGTCTGCTATTCCATCGGGTTTGTGCTGGGAACGCTGTATGTCCACAGGATTATAGGCCGGGTTGGTCATATCCGTGCCTTTGCCGTGTTCGCTGCGGGGGCAGCCATTACCTCACTGCTCTACCCAATGGCCGTATCCGAGATTTTCTGGGCGGTGTTGCGGGTGCTGTCCGGGTTCAGTATTGCCGGTGTGCTCGTGGTGATTGAAAGCTGGTTCTCAAGCCGGGCTACCAATGCCAATCGCGGTGCGTTGTTCGCGGTTTACCAGATTGTTTTTTATCTGTCCGCGGCCGGCGGACAGCTCATCGTGAACGTTGGCGACCCGGCCAACTTCATGCCGTTCTCGATTGCCGCGATCCTGCTGGCAATGGCCCTGATGCCGCTTGCACTAACCAAAATGGAGGCGCCTGTTATTGAGCAGGTCCAGCGTATCTCTATCTTCACTCTGGCCAGAGAATCCTTCAGCGGTGTGGCCGGGGCTCTCATTTGTGGTGTGATGATTGGCGGCTTCTATGCGCTGGGGCCTGTGTACGCAACCCTGGTGGGGCTGGACGTTGCCCGGACCTCCACGTTCATGGCCAGCGCCATTGTTGCCGCAATGATTCTTGCCTGGCCCCTCGGCCGGCTCTGCGACCGTTTTGATCGGCGCCGGGTAATGTTCTGGATTGCTCTGGTGGCGGCCTCCGCCGCAGGCGGTGTTGGCGTCCTTGGGGCTGGCAATGCGTGGCTGTTGACCCTTCTGGTTGGACTGTTTACCGGCCTGTCCGCGGCCCTCTACCCGGTTGCGGTCGCCATTACCAATGACCGTATGGAAAGTTCCCGCATCGTGGCTGCCAGCGCGACGCTGCTGCTCAGTTACGGGGTGGGCAGCGTCATCGGGCCGGTGGTCATGGCTGAACTGATCAACCTGCTCGGGCCCAAAGGCCTGTTCTTTGGCAATGCGGGCTTTCTGGTGCTGCTGGCGCTGATCACCAGCTATCGGATCAGTCACACCGAGGATGTCGCGGTTGCAGATCAGGAGCATTTCGTGCCGGCCATGCCCGAAGCGTCGCCGGTTCTCGCCGAGATCGATCCGCGAAATACCGAGTTCCACGAGTCTCCGGAAGTCGAGGAGATGCACGAAGAGCAGCGTCAGGCGAGCTGACGCTGCTTTCGGTTTTCCCCAATTTTGTTTTTACTTCCGTATCTGTTTTTATCACAATGGTTAGCATACTATTGGTGACTTTCCGATAATGTGATGAATTGGCCGAGTGCGCGGCAGCGCCCGGCCCGGGCCAGGCCCTTTTTTGAGATGGAGTGACGATAAATGAGAGACCAGTTTCCTTTTGCAGTAGCGCGGGTTACCCGACGCTGGAGAAAAATGCTCGATGAGCGCCTGAAGGATCTGGGCGTCACCCAGGCGCGGTGGAGCACCATGGTGTACCTGGAAAAAGGCGGCGAAGGCCTCACCCAGCGTGAACTGGCCAGCCTCATGGCGATCGAGAATCCGACCCTGGTTCGTCTGCTCGATAGCCTGGAGCAACAAGGTTTGATCGAGCGTCGGCCGTGCCCGCACGATCGCCGGGCCCGGCGCCTGCATCTGACCAGTGCCGGTCGGGCGTTCATGGACGACCTTTCCGAGCGCGCCGAGGTGCTGCGCGAGGAGATGCTTGAAGGCATCAGCGACAAAGAGATCGAGTGCACCGTGAAGGTCTTCCACAAGATCCTGGAAAACGCCGAAAAGCAGAAGTAATCCTTGGCTGATAACTCGGTTGAGGGCCTGAAGGCGCGCTACGGGGACCGCTGGCGCTGGCTGGCGGTGGCCACGGTGATGATCGGCACCATGGCCACCGTTCTCAGCGCCACCGTGGTCAACGTGGCGCTGCACGACATCATGGTGGAGTTCGGTATTCGTCAGGGCCAGGTCCACTGGCTGGCAACCGGCTTTATCGCGGCCATGACCACCACCATGCTCGCCTCCTCCTGGCTGCTGGATCACTTCGGGGTTCGCAAGACCCTTGCCGCAGCCATGTTTCTCTTTACCCTGATTTCCCTCGCCGGTGGCTTTGCCGAGACACCGGGACAGCTCATTGCTGCTCGTATAGGTCAGGGTGCCATGGCCGGCCTGATGCAGCCCATGGGTATGTACCTGGTGTTCCGGATTTTTCCACGTGATCGCCGCGGCCAGGCCATGGGGATTTATGGCATGGGGGTGATCCTGGCACCGGCCCTTGGCCCGGTATTGGGGGGCTTCCTGGTTGATCAACTGGACTGGCGCTATGTGATGTTCGCGCCGGCTCCTGTCACCCTGGTGGGTGTTTTCATGGCCTGGCGATTTCTGCCGTTGCCGGTTTCCCGGCTGGCACCCTATCGTTTCGATCTGCCTGGCCTGATCCTGCTCGGATTTACCATCGCCATGTCCCTCGATACTCTGAACCGGTTACAGCACGCGGCGGGCCAGGAAAACCGGATCCTCGCCGGAACAGTACTGGCGCTTGGCGGGTTGTTGCTCTTCGTGCTGCGCGAGCGACGAACAGCGCATCCGCTGGTAAACATGGCCCTGCTGCGCAAACCGGTCTTTGTCTTCGCCTGTCTCGGTGCCGTGGCCCTGGGGCTGGCGCTGTTCGGGTCCACCTACCTTATTCCTCTGTTCGTGCAAACAGCGCTCGGATTCAGCGCGACCGAAGCCGGTTTGCTGATGCTGCCGGCAGGGATTGTCCTGGGTATGACCTTTCCCCTGGCCGGTCGGCTGGCGGACAGGCATAGCGCCCGGGTTCTGGTGGTCTTCGGCATTGGCGCCTTTGCCCTTTCCGCCATGCTGTTTGCGCTGTCCGACCTTGAGCTGGCTTTCGGCTGGCTGGTGCTCTGGACGGTCCTCGGCCGAATCGGGATCGGCTTCATGCTTCCCGCCCTGTCCACCGGCGCCCTGAATCCCCTCGAGCCTCAGGAGCTGGGGGCCGGCTCCAGCACGCTCAACTTCATGCGCCAGCTCGGAGGCGCCTTTGGGGTCAATCTGGTGGCACTGACTGTGGAATTCGGCGAGCACTCTTCCGGGATGCCCACAATCAACGCGTTCCATTCCGCCTGGTGGCTGGTGGCGGTATTCGTGGCGGTGGCTGCGATTCCGGTATGGAGAATGCGAACCTAGGTTGCGGCCCTGCTCCGGATTCATTACTATGCCGACATCTCTTCAGGGGAGTAGCCTCCGCACCGGAACTGCCGGTCGGATGATAGTCAACATACTTGGGGCCAAATCCCCATGGCTATCATGTTTCACCGAGATTCCGGTGATATTGGCAAGACCTGAGGCGGTTTCACCTCCATTGGGCGGAAGGTGGGCTGCCTCATGTCTGGTTATCCGCCCTGGAGTTTTTCATGGACGCTTTCCTCGCCTCAACGGTTGCTGTTGCCATAGCGGAAATTGGTGACAAGACCCAACTGCTTTCGTTATTCCTGGTTGCCCGCTACGCTACGCGCCTGCCCATTATCCTCGGCATTTTTGTCGCAACGGTTCTCAATCATGCCCTGTCGGCCTGGCTTGGTGCCTGGGTTGCTTCCCTCATTCCACAAGCCTGGTTACCGTGGATTCTGGCTGTCAGTTTTGTTGCGATCGCGCTCTGGTTGCTGGTGCCGGACAAGGATGACAGCGAGGATTCAAAGTTCCTGGGCATGGGGGCGTTCATGGCCACCACCATCATGTTTTTCCTGGCGGAGATCGGCGACAAGACCCAGGTGGCGACTGTTGTTCTCGCCGCCCGCTTCACCGAGACTTTCTGGGTGATTCTGGGCACCACGGTGGGGATGCTGTTGGCCAACATACCGGTTATCATGGCAGGACGCTGGCTGATGGAGAGGTTGCCCCTCGCCACAGCGCGGATTGGTGCAAGTGTGCTGTTCGTTGCGCTTGCCGTTGTAACAGTATGGGCTACCTATGTGAACTCCTGAGGGTACTTGCTGTCACTGTACCCGGTTGCCTGATGCTTTCGGAACGTTTTCTATGTGGTTCAGATTTTTAGCGGTTTTTTCCCTGGCGCAGTTCCTCGTGTTCCCGACCGCGGGGTCGGCGGAGCCCCTGGACGCCGCCAGCGGCCCGGAAGCTCCGGAAGAGCCGGACAGAAGCCCCCGCGTGCCCACCTTCCCGGTTCAGGGTGATCTGGCCGGTGAACTTGGTGTTTTTGAAACCCGCTATGAAGACACCTTTGCCGGCATCGGTAACCGGTTGGCGATGGGCTATCTGGAGCTGGTGAAGGCCAACCCCGGTGTGGATCCGTGGCTACCCGGAGAAGGTACCACCATCACCCTGCCGCGCCAGTATGTGCTGCCGGATGCCCGGCGCGAAGGTATTGTCATCAACCTCGCCGAGTATCGTCTCTATTATTTCACCGATGAGGGTGTGCAAGTTTACCCCGTGGGCGTCGGTACGGCGGAGAACCCCTCCCCCCTGACCGACGCAGAGGTCACCATGCCACTGGAGTCTCCGGCCTGGTATCCGCCGGCGAGCATCCGGGCGGAATACGAGGCGTCTGGTGAGTACTTGCCCCGGATGATTCCCCCCGGTCCCGGCAATCCGCTTGGTACCCACGCCCTGTTGCTGAGTGAAAAAGGCTATCTGATCCACGGTACCAACAAGAAGTTTGGCGTGGGTATGCCGGTCAGCCATGGCTGTTTCCGGATGTACAACGAAGATATCTCCCGGTTCGTGTATCAGGTGGAGAAGGGTACGCCGGTTCAGGTTGTCCACGATGCGGTCAAGATCGGTTTTTCGAACGGTGAAGTCTGGCTTGAGGTGCATCGCCCCCACGAAGACTATCCCCGCGAGGATCGGGATCGGCTCTGGAACCAAGTGTTTGCCGAAGTCGAAGCCTTCCGCAGCCAGCACCCGGGAGTCGAGGTCAAGCGTGGCGCCATTGAGCTGGCAGTAGACCAGGCCGATGGCCTGCCAACCATGATTGGTGAACGTGTGACCCGAATGGCCGCCGACAAGACCGTGGAAGAGAAATCGCCGGAACCGACGGGCGAACCTGAGCAGCGGCTATACTTCTAAGGCAGGCGTCCGGGCACGGGTGCCGTCTTGCAGGGAAAAACCGCGGCCACTAAGCCACCGTATATCCAGGCATTGAAGTTGTTCCGGTCCAGGGAGGCATTATGCAGGCACATCATCCCGTGCGATCACCGAATCCTGCCCGTTTTCGGCTCTGGGCCCTGGTGCTGCTGACAGGCGTTATGCTCGCACTGGGTTCTCTGGCACATCAGGTCCTCGCCCAGCAAAAATCATCTCAAACGGCCCTGGTACTTACTGTCGAGGGCGCCATTGGCCCTGCCACCATGGACTACGTCACCCGCGGCATTCGCAGGGCTGAGTCCGAGGGCGCTGGTCTGGTGATCATCGAAATGGATACGCCGGGCGGTCTGATGGACTCCATGCGGGATATCATCAAGACGATTCTTGCCTCTGAGGTTCCCGTGGCTACCTATGTCTCTCCGCAGGGCGCGCGGGCGGCCAGCGCTGGCACCTATATTCTCTACGGAAGCCACATTGCCGCCATGGCTCCGGCGACCAACCTGGGCTCGGCGACACCGGTCCAGATGGGTGGTCTGCCGGGTAGCCCTGAACCGGAGAGCGATCCGGCCCCCGGCGAGCCAAAATCCAGGGAAGGTTCGGATTCAGACTCCGGTTCTTCATCGGACGGCGAACAGCAGGCCGGCGACGATGACGGCAAACGGCGCGGCGGCACCGCCATGGAGCGCAAGGTTCTGGAGGATGCGGTCAGTTACATTCGCGGGCTGGCCGAACGCCATGGCCGCAACGCCGACTGGGCTGAAGAAGCCGTCCGTGAGGCTGTGAATCTGGGTGCCGATGAGGCCCTTGAGAAGAACGTTATCGACGTGGTTTCGCCCAACATCCGGGATCTGCTCCAGCAGGTGGATGGCCGCACCGTTCGGATGGCGTCGGGCGACACGACCCTGAACACGGCCAGCCTGGAAATTGTCAGGTCCCAACCGGATTGGCGCACGCGCCTGCTTTCCGTGATCACCAATCCGAACGTCGCCTATTTCCTGATGATTATCGGCTTCTACGGCATCATCTTCGAGCTGGCGAACCCCGGTGCGGTGGTGCCGGGCGTGATTGGCGCCATCTCCCTGATCCTTGCGCTCTTCGCTTTCCAGGTCCTGTCGGTGAATTACGCCGGCCTGGCACTGATTCTGCTCGGACTGGCGTTCATTGTGGGCGAGGCCTTCGTGCCCAGCTTCGGGATACTGGGGGTTGGCGGAATAGTTGCCTTTGTTACCGGCTCGATCATCCTGATGGACGGCAGTCACCGGGATATTTCCCTGCCAACGATCGGAGGCACCGCCGTGGTGGCTGCCGGGTTTATCCTCTGGACGGTGACCCGGTTTATCGGTCTGCGTCGGCGGCATCCGGTCAGTGGCACCGAACAGTTGACCCATGAAGAGGGCGTGGCCCTGGATGAGTTCTCCGAAGAACATGGCCACTACCGGGGCCACGTGCGGCTCAGTGGTGAACGTTGGAATGCCATCAGCGAGGGAGCCGTCAAAGAGGGCGACCGGGTTCAAGTGACAGCGATTGAGGGCTTAACGGTAACTGTCAGGGTCATTCCGGACAACGACTGAACCGGCAGACAAAGTAACGGCAATACAAGGAGGCCGTATGATTGGCGATCTGATTCCCTATCTGGCACCTACGGTGGTGTTACTGCTCATTCTTGCTTCGGCGATCAAGATCCTGCCGGAGTATGAACGTGGCGTTGTGTTCTTTCTCGGGCGTTTCCAGGGCGTCAAAGGTCCGGGGCTGATCATTGTTATTCCGGGCATTCAGCAGATAGTCCGGGTAGACCTGCGGGTGATCACCCTGGATGTCCCCAGTCAGGACGTGATCTCCCGGGATAACGTGACTGTGCGGGTGAATGCCGTGCTGTACTTTCGAGTTGTGGATCCCGAGCGTGCCATTATCCGGGTGGAGGATTTCAATTCCGCAACCAGCCAGCTGGCCCAGACCACGCTGCGGTCGGTGCTCGGCAAACACGATCTCGACGAGATGCTGTCAGAGCGGGACAAGCTCAATTCCGATATCCAGGAGATCATCGATGCCCAGACCGAGGAATGGGGCATCAAGGTGGCCAATGTGGAAATCAAACATGTGGATCTCAATGAATCGATGATCCGTGCCATTGCCCGTCAGGCAGAGGCAGAGCGCGAACGTCGCGCCAAGGTCATCCACGCCGAGGGCGAATTGCAGGCGTCCAAAAAGCTGGTGGAAGCGGCGGATGTCATGTCCACGAATTCCGGTTCCATGCAGCTGCGTTACCTGCAGACGCTGGCGGATATGAGTAACACCAACTCATCCACCATTGTGTTCCCATTGCCAATGGAGCTGATTACCACGTTCCTCAAGGACAACAAACCTGCCAGCCCTGACAAGTCCGATCCGGACAAACCGGATACCGGTGCATAAAAAAGGCCGGCAATGCCGGCCTTTTCGTTACGTATCAGCCTTACTTCTGGCTGGCACGCTCGAGCATACGCTTGGCACGCTCGTTTGCCTCATCGGCAGCCTTCTGGGCTGCACGAGCAGCGGCCAGGGCTTCTTCCGCAGTCTGCTGGGCAGTGCGGGCAGAGCTGGCAGCGCTGTTAGCGGTGTTCAGTGCATTTTCTGCAGTGCGCTCAGCGGAGCTGGCGGTTGCATTTGCTTCGTCGATGGCGCCCTGGTCAGTGGTGGCACAACCTGCAGTCAGAGCAGTGGCCAGTGCAATCCCGGCGATCGTCAGTTTACGCATTGTAAATCCCCTTATTGGTCGAGTTATTTCCTGTGATCCGAAAGTCAGTATAGACGACTTCCTGTCAACCTGCGCAGCATCGCTTGTCAGGTAGTGACTACCGGAGTCGTAAAACAGTGTAAAACACTGTAAGCAGGAATGTTAACTAGAGATACGTAAATTTGCTAAGCATATGACAACAACTTAATGCTGCCGTCAGGTTTGCTTCAGGGATGAATGCTGATGGGCGTTCCGTTGGAGACCAGTTGCCAGATTTCGTCCATCTCTTCGTTGGTCACGGCGATACAGCCGTCGGTCCAGTCAAGACCGGCATAAGCAAAAGCCATATCGCCTACGTTATTGGGCAGGCCATGAATCATGATGCTGCCACCCGGGTCCAGGCCCCAGGCAGATGCCAGTTCGCGATCCCGCTCGCTGGGGTACGAGATATGGATGGATTTGTAGAAGTCGCTCTCGGCGTTGCGCCAGTCCAGCGTGTAATCGCCTTCCGGCGTGCGCTCGTCACCTTCGTACAGCTTGTGACCTTCCGGATTGTCGCCAAGGGAAATTCGGTAGCTGCGAATCACCTCCTCGCCATCCATCAGGTACAGGCGGCGCTCTCCCTTGCGAACGACCACCTTGCTGACACTCTCGATATCCGCGGGCTTGTACATGGTGGCAGCCGGCATACGGGTGTCGGCCTTGGCCAGCAGTTCGGTGGCCAAAGCGCTCGGAGCCAATGCCAGACAGAGCAGGGCAATGGTGGCTGGGAGGGCGCGGAAAATGCTCATGTCCTCAACTTACCAATGATTAATGTTTGTTCAGACGTTTTATACCATAGGCCAAAAGGGATCTGTTAAGGGGTTTTGTTAACTTTTTTGGCTATCTGGTTTGCTCTTCACACATTTTGTGAACTGTCCATCTTCAGGCCCACCTTGGTGACCTTGTCGGCGCTGGTAGCCCGGGCAACCAGTGTCACCGGGCCGAGGGTTACTACGTCACCAACAACCGGGTGCCCTTTTGTCCTTTTGGCAAAGCATTCGGCGAGGGAAAGCTCCGGCGGCAGGTCATCGAACTCAATGCCGTAGACTTGCTCCACGTCACCCAGAAGCGCATCGCCGTTGAGTACGAAATCCCCGAAAAACGCACGTTCGGCCAGGTACTTGGGTGCGTGTCTGCCACTCAGGGCCTTGCCGAGTTCAGGCAGAACACTGGGAGTTGCAAACATTGCGACCATGTCGCCACTGGATACTTCCAGGTCCGCTTTTGGCTGCAGACAGACCCGGTTGCGGAAGACCCCGGCCACAGCCGTGTTCTCCGGAAAGCGCAACTGGCCCAGCCGACGTGGCGTTTGCCAGGTTTCGCCGCGCAACGGGAACAGCATCAACTCGTGGTCTCCCGCCGCTGGAGCATCCAGAGGGAGTCTTCGATAGGGGTCCTCGCCGGCCGGCACCTCCAGGCGAAGCTTTCTGGCCAGAGGGGTCATGGTGGTGCCCTGAACCAGAAGAGAGACCAGGACGATAAAGAAAGCGGCGTGGAACACCAGCTGGGCTTCCGGCAAGTCTGCAATGATCGGAAACAGGGCCAGAACAATGGGGACAGCCCCTCGCAGGCCGACCCAACTGATAAACCCCATCTCGCGACGGTTAAAGGCAAAAGGCCAGAGGGTCAGCAAGACCGTCAGCGGGCGGATGACGAAGATCAGAGCCAGGGCCAGTATCAGCCCTCCGCCAGCCAGGGGGATCAGGTCTGACGGAGTGACCAGAAGCCCCAGCATCAGGAACAGGCACAACTGGGCCAGCCAGGCCAGGCCGTCGTGAACCTGCAGGATCATCGGCATCATCCGGACGTGACGGTTACCAATCACCACGCCAGTCAGGTAAATGGCCAGAAATCCGCTGCCGCCGAGAGCGTTGGTGGCGGAGAACACCGAGATGCCCGCGGCCGCCACCAGCAAAGGGTACAGAGAAGGGGTCAGGCGGATTCGATTGGCCAGCTCCACCACGGCAAAACCGCCAATAATCCCTGCAATAGCGCCGATGCCGAACTGCTGTACCAGCATGGAAAGAGCGGCCCAGCCCGCCTGGTCGCCGTCGTTGCCAATCAATGTAACCAGCATGAGCGTCAGGAAAATCGCCATAGGGTCGTTGCTGCCGGACTCAATTTCCAGGGTCGCACTGACTCGCTCGTTCAGGTGCAGCCCCCGTCCCTGCAGCAGGGAAAAAACGGCGGCGGCATCGGTAGAGGAAATGATGGCGCCAATCAGCAGGGCAGTCAGCCAGTGCAGATCGAACACCCACCAGGCCACAACCGCGGCGCCAGCGGCGGTCATGGCGACTCCGAGGGTGGCAAGTACCAGGGCAGGTTTCAGGCCTACCCTGAAAGTCTCCGCCCGGGTGCGCATGCCACCGTCGAGGAGAATCACGCCCAACGCGAGATTGGCAATCAGAAAGGCCAGTTCAAAGTCATCGAACTGGATGCCACCCGGGCCGTCCTCACCCATCATCATGCCCACCACCAGGAAGATCAGCAGCACAGGCATGCCCACCCGGCTGGAAAGCGGGCTGAGCACGATACTGATGACCAGCATCAGGGCGCCAATCAGGGTCAGGGTGGGGTCCATTGTTGCTCCAGACAGAATGCTTGCCCAATGCTGGGCTGACCGCTT
This sequence comes from Marinobacter sp. MIT932201, assembly GCF_047123295.1. Classification (NCBI taxonomy): domain Bacteria; kingdom Pseudomonadati; phylum Pseudomonadota; class Gammaproteobacteria; order Pseudomonadales; family Marinobacteraceae; genus Marinobacter; species Marinobacter sp. MIT932201. The sequence continues at coordinate 147,641 of NZ_CP138917.1, forward strand.
ATATTGCTTGCGCGGCCCTATTTTTGCGGGTGTAGTTCAATGGTAGAACGGCAGCTTCCCAAGCTGCATACGAGGGTTCGATTCCCTTCACCCGCTCCACTCCCTCGCTGGCCCGCTCTCCCTTTAGTGTAGTTTGAGTCGTGGCTGCATGGCACGGCTGATTTTATCCATCAACCATATGATGCCGGTGCGGAACATGCCGTGCAGGGCCACCTGGTGCATCCGGTAAAGGGACAGGTAGAACATGCGGGCCACTTTGCCTTCGACGTACATGCTGCGGCCGGAAAGATTGCCCATCAGGTTGCCGACGGTGGTGTAGCGGCTGAAGTTGATCAGCGAACCATGGTCGTTGTACACGAAGGGAACCGCCTCACCATTGTCCAGGCGATTGCACAGAGTCTTGAACAGCGTGTCGGCCTGCTGGTGCGCTGCCTGGGCCCGGGGCGGAACCGGCCGGTCGGAATCGGGTTGCGGGCAGGCCGCGCAGTCGCCAAAGGCAAAGATGTCCGCATCCTGGGTAGTTTGCAGGGTCTGCTCCACCACCAGCTGGTTGCCCCGGTTCACCTCCAGGCCCTCAAGCTCCGCCAGGAACGCCGGGGCCTTGATGCCCGCCGCCCAGATGGTCATTTCCGAGGATAGTTCGGTCCCGTCTTTCATCACGACCGTATTCGGTCGCACCTCGCTCACTGGCTGGCCGGTCAGTACCTTCACTCGCTGGTGTTCCAGTTCCTTGGTAGCCGCCGCAGACAGCCGACCGGGCAGAGCCGGGAGAATGCGGTCGGCGGCCTCAATCACGGTAATGGAAACGTCCGAGGGCTGGAGATGGTTCATACCGTAAACTGGCAGCTCGCGGGACGCCAGTCGCAGCTCTGCGGCGAGCTCCACGCCGGTGGCGCCAGCCCCGATGATGCTGATGTTCAGGGTGTGTTCGGCCCCCTGGAACGCCTCATGATTCTTGCGCAAAAAGGCGTTCAGCATCAGGTTGTGGAAGCGCCTCGCCTGATCCAGGCTGTCGAGGAACAGGCAGTTGTCCTGGGCGCCGGGGGTGCCGAAATCGTTTGCGGTGCTGCCTACCGCGATGACCAGTGTGTCATAGGGGATGTGTCGTTCGGGAACCACTTCTGTGCCGTCGACATCGTGAAACGGGGCTATAACCACGTGTTTGTTCTGACGGTCCAGACCGCTCATTCGGCCCAGCTGGAATTCGTAGTGGTGTTTGCGGGCATGGGCGCGGTAGTTGATCTCGTTCGCGCTGGCATCCAGGGAGCCAGAGGCCACCTCATGCAACAGAGGTTTCCAGACGTGGGTCAGGCCGGCATCCACCAGCGTGATCCGCGCCTTGCGTTTTTTCCCCAGTTTGTTGCCAAGGCTGGTAACCAGTTCGAGACCGCCGGCGCCACCGCCGACCACAACAATGTGATGAAGGTTATCCATAACAATCAGACCTGTAAGTGAAGAGAGCCAAGCACTCTTCAGGCAAGAATGCTTGGCTGTCCTCACTGTGGGGACCAGCCGTGTCGCCAGGACTCGGTCGGGAAACAGCGCAGGGTCTGAGCCGGGCGCTAATGTTAACGCGGCCCGGGCTGTGGGCACAATTCTACGGAAGTGCTCATACTTTCAGCCCCGGTGTGTGCTCTCTCACCGGGGTGCTGGAAGGGGAGGATCAGTGCTGGGTGCGGTATCCGTCCAGGATGGCTGCCATATCATCGCCCAGATCCTTCATGGCTTGGGGATCCAGGAGGCGTTCACCCATGGATCTCAGGCCCATGATCTGCGCCTGAATAAGCCGGGCAATACGCCGGCTGTCTGCAGACTGAACCAGCTCACCTTTTACCCGGGCCTGCTCAACCAGGTCCGCAATGGAGTGCTCAATGGCAGCAAGAATGCTGTCGGCCTGCTGGGCCAGCTCCGCGTGGGTGTTTTTCGATTCCAGCAGTGTTTTCACAATCATGCAGGCCCGGGCGGGTGTCGCGTTCTGGTTGCCGCAACTACATGCGATGCCGCGCAGATAGTCCTGGAGACCGTCAACGATCGAATCATAACCTTTGAGGTGCACGGCCAATTCTTTTCCACCCTGTTCGGCGTAGGTGGCCAGTGCTTCTGAAAACAGCCCGTCCTTGCTGCCGAACGTGGCGTAGATGCTACCGGGGCGCATGTCCAGGGCCTGCTCGATCTGTTTCATGGAGCTGCCGTGATAGCCCTTCTCCCAGAAGAGGCCAACGGCTTTTTCCAGGGCGGTCTTTCGGTCATAGCGTGCGTGTCTGGCCATAACAACGATTCACCATTGTCGTGTTTTGAATGACCACTCAATTATATCTTGAATGATCGCTCAATAACAGTTAGCCTGAAATTGTAATTGAGCATTCATTCAAAAATGGAGTTAGCAATGACAGACTTTACCCTTCACGACAAAGACACGGCACCGGAACAATCCAAACCCCTGCTGGACAATTCGCACAAGGCGTTCGGCATGATTCCCGGTTTGCATGCAGTTATGGCGGAAGCGCCGGGTCTTCTCGAGGGCTATCAGCAACTGCATCAACTGGTGTTGGACAGCAGCTTCGACAACGATGAGAAGACCGTGGTCTGGCAGACAATCAACGTGGAAAACGCCTGCCACTATTGCGTTCCCGCACACACGGGGATTGCCAAATCCATGAAAGTGTCTGATGACATTACCAATGCTCTGCGGGACGAAACGCCGCTGCCCAGTGACAAGCTGGAAGCGCTCAGAACCTTCACCCTCGCGGTCATGCGCAAACAGGGCAATGTCAGCAAGGAGGACCTGGATGCCTTCTATGGGGCAGGTTACCGGCATCGCCAAGTACTGGAAGTGATTCTGGTGTTGTCCCAGAAAGTGATGAGTAACTACGTCAACCACATCGCGGAGACGCCGGTGGATGAGCCGTTCAAGAAGTTTGAATGGCAGAAGAAGTAATCCGGGCTTTGCGGCAACGGAGCGGGTCAGCCCGCGTCCGTTGCCAGAATGTTCGCCTGTTTTGACCTCTTTTTACTCTCGAGGCGTTTATCGACGCACCGGCTGTCGTCTTCGAGAATAACCACGCACTCAAGGCACTGAATGCACTCGTCGTAATCGATCCGGCCATCCTTGCGAATGGCATTGATGCCGCATTCGTTTTTGCAGTGCTGGCAGGGGTTACCACAGAGCTCAACCCGGTCCAGCCAGCTGAACAATCGGAACCGGCCGAGCGCTGCGAGGCCGGCGCCCAGCGGGCACAGATAGCGGCAGTAGAATTTATGAATGAACATGCCCAGCACCAGCAGGCCGACGGCGTAGAGCACAAATGGCCAGGAGCGGACGAAAAACAGGGTGATACTGGTTTTGAAAGGCTCCACCTCCGCCAGTTTCTCGGCGATGGTCAGGGAGTAGAAGGCGGTGCCGACCAGACCGAGCAGAATCGGGTATTTGAGCAGAATCAGGCGCCGGTGCCATTGCTCGGGCACTTTGATCTGGCGGAACTTCAGTTTCTCGCCAAGCCAGGCGGCCATTTCCTGCAGGGCGCCAAACGGGCAGAGCCAGCCACAGAAAAGGCCACGGCCCCAGATGAACAGGGTTATGAACGTATAGACCCAGAGTATGAAGATGATCGGGTCCAGCAGGAAAACATTGAGAGAGAAACCTTCCCAGATCGCCAGGAACAGGGTGTAGATGTTAACCACCGAAAGCTGGCCCTGGGTGTAGAAACCGATAAAGAACAGGGTGAAGAACAGAAAACCCCAGCGGAACCGGTGCACCAGCTTCGGGTTTCGGCTAAAGGTTTTCTGGCGGGCGAAGAACACGGTCAGAACGGTCAGGCCGATTACCAGCAGTGAAATTTGCCACCAGCGTTCTTGCCAAAGGCCGATCCATACCGGTTGACGGGTGTCCTCCGGGTTGGGCGCAACCTCGACGGTCTCGAACAGTTCTTCGTTGAATCGAACCGGGATATTCAGGGACGTGCGGTCCACCATCAGGTGATTGCGTGCCAATTCGACGTTGAGCTTCAGATTGGCTTCCGCCCCGGGGTTGAAGCCGGCGTTACCACCCACGCGGAACAGGTTCCCTGCATCGAACGATGGGATGCCGGCGGCCCGGAAATCGATATTCTGGTCCAGCAGGTTCAGGTCGCGCATTTCCACGGCCAGGTTGTTCTGGGTCAGACCAACGCGGTCCGGAGAGCTGCCGGGGACGAACTCCCGGGAAACATGGGGAAAGGCGCCTCGGGACATGACGGCCAGGACCTGTGCGCCGTCATCTATCCGTTGCATGAGGCGCTGGTAACCATCGTCGCCGAGCAGGTTCCGTCCCACCATGGGCGAATTGATGTAGGCGAAGAAAAGCTCGGCAAAAGGTTCGCCGTCTGCGGGCTGAATGTCCATGGGGTAGTCGGAAAGAGGCCGCCCGAGCTCGGCCTCGATGGACTCGGCGGTAATCTGCCAGTGTCCGATGTAACCACGGTCCAGGAGCTGCTGCCAGGACAATGGCTGGTAGTAATCCGGTTTTGCCCTGGTGGGCGCGCTCTGGGCAAAGCCCTCGAGTTTCTTGCGGGCCACCTTGAGGGCGGAAGAAAGCACGGTGTCGTTAATGATCAGGACCGAAACCGTGGCCTTGCTGACACCGTCAAAGTGCACGACGTTGCCGTCGCTGGTTCGTCCGGAACGGCTGGAATTGGAGGTGCTGACAATGATTTGCTCTTGTAACGAATGCCCTTCGTATTGGTCTACAAACTCAAACAGGGGAGCTTCACCCAGGCCATGAAGAAAGACCGGCTCGTGGTGCTTAAGCACTTTGATACCGGTGAAACGGCCTTTGGTGTCCAGGCCAATCAGCATGCTGATCGGTTTGCCGGCAAAGCCCTGAAGGCGGCTGTGATCTATGGATTCGTAGGCATAGCCGAGCAGTTCCTGGAGTTGATACACCGGATACACCGGGAAATCCGGCAGCTTGTCTTCAATGATGGTTGCCGAGGGAAACAGCTCCTGGATCAGCGCCCGCTTGCTGTCTGACAGCTCGGCCTGGACCAGGGGCATAACAAACAGACAGGCAAGAAGGAGCACGATACGCCCTGCCATGGGGTACTCCTGTGGTTCTTTTTGTTTGATCTTCCATGCTAGAGTTTTCGGCCCCGGGCTCAATGCGACCTCGGAGCCAGCTGACTGCTACTTTGTGAGGAGAAATGCCATGACCGACGCTACCTACACGCCGCCCAAAGTCTGGAAATGGGACTCCGAGAGCGGGGGGCGGTTTGCCAGCATCAACCGCCCGATCGCCGGCCCGACCCACGACAAGGAGCTGCCGGTTGGCAAGCACCCGTTGCAGTTGTACTCGCTGGCCACCCCCAACGGCGTGAAAGTGACGGTGATGCTCGAGGAGCTGCTGGAGCTGGGTATCAAAGACGCCGAGTATGACGCCTGGCTGATCAAGATTACCGAGGGCGATCAGTTCGGCAGCGGCTTTGTGGAGGTGAACCCCAACTCCAAGATTCCGGCCATGGTGGACCACAGTGTCTCCCCGTCCATCCGTCTGTTCGAATCCGGGTCGATTCTGCTCTATCTGGCGGAGAAATTCGGGGCCTTCCTGCCCAAGGACGTTGCCGGGCGTGCCGAAACCATGAACTGGCTGTTCTGGCAAATGGGCAGCGCACCCATGCTTGGTGGCGGCTTCGGTCATTTCTACGCCTACGCGCCGGAATACTATGAGTACCCGATCAACCGTTACACCATGGAGGTCAAGCGTCAGCTCGATGTACTGGACCGTCAGTTGGCAAACAACCGATACATCGCGGGCGACGAATACACCATTGCCGATATGGCCATCTGGCCCTGGTACGGCGCCCTGGTGAAAAACAAGGTGTATGACGCGGCCGAGTTCCTGGAAGCCCACACTTACACCAACGTGATTCGCTGGGCCGATGAGATCGCTCAGCGCCCGGCGGTCAGACGAGGCCGGATGGTTAACAGGGCCTGGGGTGAGCCGAGCAGCCAGCTGCACGAGCGCCACGATGCCAGCGATTTCGAGACCCGGACCCAGGACAAAATCGGGGACGGTGAATGAAGGTCGCGGTCTATTGTGGCTCCCGGTCCGGCAACGATCCACTATACGCGGACAAAGCCCGGGAGCTGGGTGATTATCTCGGCCGTAACGGTATCGAGCTGGTGTTCGGCGGTGGTCACGTCGGCCTGATGGGTGTGGTGGCCGATGCCGTACTGGCGGCCGGTGGCCGGGTTCACGGGGTGATCCCGGAGCACCTGCGGGACCGGGAACTGGCCCATTCCGGCCTGACCGAATTGCATGTGGTCAAGAACATGCACGAGCGCAAGGCCCTGATGGCCGATCTGGCCGATGGTTTCGTGGCGCTGCCGGGCGGCATTGGCACGCTGGAAGAGCTGTTCGAGGCCTGGACCTGGGGCCAGCTGGGCCTGCATCACAAGCCTTGCGCCATCTACAACGTCAACGGGTTTTTCGATCCTCTGTTGGCGATGGCGCAAACCATGGAGCGGGCCGGGTTTCTCAAGCGGCAGTACATCGACATGCTGATCCAGACGGACCAACCTGAGGCTCTGCACCGGGCTTTCCTGGACTATCAGAGCCCGGGAGAAAAATGGTCGTGATCGCTCCAGGGCCCGGCGCAGTCGGGCCCTACTCCTCGTTTTCCTTGGCTTTGCGAATAGCTTCCAGCTTCTCGTGCAGCAGGGCTTCCAGTTTGATCAGCTTTTCCCGGTTTTTCTCATTGGGCCGGTTGGTGTAGAGATCGACGTAGGTCTTGGTGACCTCGCTCAGTACCGGATGAAGCTTTTTGTAGTCTTCCTCACTCATGGTCAGCACTCCTGATGAAAACAATGGACTCCATGACAGTAACTATGGATCATCCCCGGCAATCATCAAGGACCTGGATCAACTCCAGAACGGTTTTCCCCCTCATTCCATCCGGCTGACTTTGGCCATCAAGCGACGCCAGTCTATGGGCAGCCGGTTCTCCAGATCTGTCAGCACCGGGTCTTTCGGGTGTACGGACTGAAAGTGCTGTTTGCTGGCATAAACCACGGTGTTGTTGCTTTTGCTTCGAAAGCCCAGAAGCACCGCAAAATGCCTCCTCAGCCTTCGGAAGTAGGCGCCTTCGACATCCGGTGTTCTGTGGTAGTTCAGCACCAGCCAGCCGTCATCGGTTAACACACGGGCACATTCGTCCACGAACTGCTTCTGGGCCTGCGCCGGGCTCATCCGGTCTGCGTTGTACAGGTCAGCGAGAACCATATCGGTGCTTGCGTCCGCCAGCTTTTCCAGGGCATCCCGGGCATCGGCAATGGTGACCTCAAGGCGCTCGCTGTCTGGCAAGTCGAAAAACTCTCTGGCCGTATCCAGTACCGCCTGGCGAAGTTCCACAGCGTGTATTCGGCATTCGGGATAGAGATGGTGAAATGCACCGGCCATGACACCGCCGCCCAGGCCCAGAATGGTCACGTGGCAGGGGTTGGCAAACACCGCCGGCAGCATCATGGCCCGGTTGTACTCGTGTACCGGCAGGTAGGGATAACGACGGTCGATCTTGCTCTGCTCGAATACCGAATTGAAGGTGAGTACCCGATGCTTACGGTAATCGACCACCAGGATGCTGCCCAGGGCATCCCGGGTGTGATGGACAATCTCGCCTTTGTTGAACATGCCGGCTTACTGGCTGTGTTCTTCGAACAGACGTCGCACGCTGTCGTTTTTTGCCAGCGACCATGCAGTGTTACCGTTGCTGTCCTCTGCGTCGCGATCAGCACCTTTTTCGAGCAGCAGGCGCACGGTTTCCGGATGGCCGTGTTTGCTGGCCAGGATCAGCAGGGTCTCGCCCTCGCTGGTGCGCATGTTGACCGGGACTCCGGCATCAAGCATCACGCTGAGTGGCCCGGCTCCGCCGTTGCGGGCAAGCTCGAAAATACCCTGGGCAAAGGCAACCGCGTCCTCGTCTTTCTGGTTTGCGGGCTTTTGCGGCTTTCCAGGTTTCTGTTGGCTCATCGGGGCTCCGTGGTCAGTTGAATCGATTTTGTGTTAAAACCGTATTATCACAGAATGAGACTGTCCCAGACACAGTTAGTGAGCCAACGGCCCAAACGACAGGAGGCAACGCCGTGAAACTTCAGGTTCAAGGCATAGATGAAGGCCAGCCGATTCCCGAGAAATTCGCATTCGGGGTCTACAGTGAAGAAGACCATATGAGTTTTGGTCCCAATCGGAACCCCGAGATCGTCTGGGACGATGCGCCGGAGGGCACCAAGAGCTTCGTGGTGATGATGTTCGATCCGGACGTGCCCAGCGTCGCGGACGACGTGAACCAGGAGGGCAAGACGGTTTCAAAGGACATTCCGCGAGTCGACTTTTTCCACTGGCTGCTGGTGGACGTACCCGCCGGCACCAGTCGTATCCCGGAAGGCGAGGACAGTGATGGCGTCATCCCCAAGGGCAAGGCGCCGGGTCCCGGTCCCATCGGTATCCGTGGCGTGAACAACTACACCCAGTTCCTGGCTGGCAACCCCGACATGAACGGCACTTACGCGGGATACGATGGTCCCTGCCCGCCCTGGAACGATGAGATCATTCATCACTATCACTTCGAGGTGCACGCACTGGATGTGGATACGCTTGCCCTGGATGGTGAGTTCGATGGCAACGACGTGCGTGAGGCCATGGCAGGGCATGTGCTGGCCAGTGCCCGTGTAACGGGGACTTACACCCTGAACCCGGACCTGCGCTAACGGCTGTCCTTCCATGGTCCGGTAACCTGCGGGTTACCGGATTTCCCATTTCCTGCCAATGTTTCCCCTCTAAACGTCACAGAACTGTCTCTTCGTTGTCATTTCCCCGTCACCGGATCTTGCCAAGGTGTCAGCATCCGGACTGGTTGAAAGACGGGAGACACCATGCGGAGCTATCGGAGCGTTTTCATTTCCGACGTACACCTGGGCACGGCGGACTGCCAGGCGGAATACCTGCTGGATTTCCTGAGTCACGTACGCTGTGAAACGCTCTACCTGGTGGGCGACATCATTGACCTGGTCGCAATGCAACGACGGGTGCATTTCCCCGATGCCCACCAGGCCGTTATCCACAAACTCATCGAACTGGCGGCCAGTGGAACCCGCGTGGTTTACGTGCCCGGCAATCACGACGATTTTTTGCGCCGGTTCTGCGGCCAGACGATCGCCGGCATAGAGCTTCGATACAAGGCGGTGCATACCACCGCCGATGGTCGTCGGTTCATGGTCTGCCACGGCGACCAGTTTGATCAGGTGGTGCGCTGCAGCCCGTTGATGCTGCTGGTGGGTGACCGTGCCCATGGTCTCCTGCTGCGCCTGAACCGCTGGTTCAATGCCTGGCGTCGACTGAAGGGCAAGCCCTACTGGTCTCTGGCGGCCTGGGTGAAGAGCCGAATCGGCAAGGCCCGTACCTTTATCCGCCGGTTCGAGCTGGCAGCACTCACGGTGGCCGAGAAAGGAAACTACGACGGCTTCATCTGCGGCCACATCCACTCTGCCGGGTTCCTGCGCAGCGAAGATGGGCTTTATTGCAACGACGGGGACTGGGTGGAGCACTGCACGGCTCTGGTCGAACAGGAGAACGGCAAACTCGAATTGCTGCACTGGTCGGAGTCGCCGGTGGTGCTTGCAAAAGAGCCGGATGCTCCGAACCCGGATGTGTGCGGCGATGCCCGGCCGGTCATCGACACCCTGCCAACCGCGTTTGTTGAACAGGTGAACCGCCTGGCCAGCTAAAAAGACAAGCTGGGATCTCGCCTGCCTCTTTGTTTTCCTCTCTTCGGGGCGACTGTGCGTTCCTTCCAGGTGGCCATTTTTCATAACGCCGCCGTATCCCTTATACTCCCGTTCCCGACCCGCCCTTCATAGGCTCTATGGCTGAACATACGACATCACAAGCAAACGATTTGACAGGCTCCGGTCTTGCAACCGATGGCGCCGGTCGTCGCGCCCACCGTTTCAGCGCCTGGACGGTCAGCACCTTCCTTATTGCGTTGCTGGTGGCCCTGCCAGTGCTGGTTATACTGGCCCACGTGTTTTTCCCGTCCGGTGAGGTCTGGGACCATCTCGTCAGTACCGTTCTCGGCAGATATCTGAGCAACACAGTGGTTCTGAGTTTCTCGGTGGCTATTGGTACCACCCTGATCGGCACTGCCTGTGCCTGGCTGGTCGTCATGTGCCGGTTTCCCGGCAGGCGCCTGTTCGAGTGGGCGCTCTTGTTGCCGCTTGCCGTCCCGACCTATGTGATTGCCTATGCCTATACCGATTTCCTGCAGTTCGCAGGGCCCCTGCAGAGTGCTCTGCGTGACTGGTTTGGCTGGCAGTATGGTGACTATTATTTTCCGGATATCCGGTCACTGGGTGGCGCGTCACTGCTGATAACCATGGTGCTCTATCCCTACGTTTACCTGCTGGCCCGTGCCTCGTTCATGGAGCAGTCGGTGAGTGCCCTCGATGTCGGGCGCACTCTGGGCCTTGGCCCGTGGCGCATGTTCAAGCGCATTGCCCTGCCGCTGTCGCGTCCCGCCATTATCGGTGGGGTCTCGCTGGTACTGATGGAAACACTGAACGAGTTCGGGGCGGTCCAGTTCTTTGGTGTCGATACCTTCACCACCGGTATTTACCGGACCTGGTTTGGTCTGGGAGAGCCGGTTGCTGCTGCCCAACTGGCCGCCTGTCTACTGGTGTTCGTGGTGCTGGTGGTGGTTCTGGAGCGAGTGTCCCGCGGTGGCAGGCAATACCATACTTCGGCGCGCTACCAGGTCTTGCCGGAGTATTCGCTCACATCCGGACAGGCCACGCTGGCGTTTCTGGTCTGTTTCCTGCCCATTCTGATCGGGTTCATTGTGCCTGCGCTCATCCTGCTGGAAATGGCCATTACCACTGGCGATGCACTCTTCGGTACCCGTTTTCTGGAGTTTGCGTTCAACAGCTTTATCCTTGCGTCGAGCGCGGCGCTGGTGGCCGTTGGTCTTGCGGTTATGCTGAGCTATGGCGCACGCCTGAATCCCAGTGCCTGGGTCAGGGGCGCCAACAGGGTCGCGGCCATGGGGTATGCCATCCCTGGTTCGGTTGTTGCGGTTGGCATCATGATCCCCCTGGCCTGGGCAGATCAGCAGTTGAATCTTTTTCTCCGGGACAGCTTCGGATTCATGGTGGGACTGGTGCTCAGTGGCAGTGCATTTGTCCTGATCTACGCCTATACCGTGCGTTTCCTGGCGGTGTCGTTCAACACCGTCGAGGCCAGTCTCGGGAAAGTGACGCCGTCCATGGACGCAGCGGCCCGAACGCTTGGGCAAACGGCGGGTGGCACCCTGCGCAAGGTGCACACACCCATCATGCGCAGCAGCCTGTTGGCGGCCGGCATACTGGTGTTCGTGGATGTGATGAAGGAACTGCCGGCCACGATCATTCTCAGGCCGTTCAACTTTGATACGCTGGCGGTGCGTGCCTACAGCCTGGCTTCCGACGAGCGGCTGGCGGAATCCGCCATGTCCTCCCTGGCCATTGTTGCCGTGGGCATCATCCCCGTGGTGATTCTCAGCCTGGCGATGCGCCGATCCCGTCCGGGCAGTGACCGGGGTTAACGCCAGGTTTCTGCCTCAAACAGGAACACCTGGGACATATCCAGCTCCAGGGAGACGGCCTGGCCTTCCTCTGGCAGAAACACCCCCGGCACTTTGGCGTGCAAATGCATCTCCTGACCGTCTGGTCCATGGGCACAAATATGCAACAGGCTGGTGGGCCCCAGCAGGCGGGACATAATGACATGGCTGGTGCGATCATCAGCGACCTTCCCCTCCAGTGGCGTCACTTTGACGGCCTCAGGTCGAATCAGAATCCTGACATTCGCGCCTTCGTCGAATCGTGACGCGTCCAGTCGGCCCAGGGGCGTCGCTACCTGGCCGTCATGCACAATCCCGACGTGTTCATTCACCTGACCGAAGAAATTGACCACGAAGGGCTCCACGGGGTTGCAGTAGAGTTCCGTGGGCGAGCCGGTCTGCACAATTTCGCCGTCGCGCATCAGGGCGATCCGATCGGCCATGAACATGGCTTCCTCGGGGTCGTGGGTAACCAGCAGGGTTGCTGTGTTCAACTCTTTGAGTACATGAAGCGTGTCGTCGCGGATCTGATCACGCAGGCGAGCGTCCAGGCTGGAAAAGGGCTCATCCAGCAGCATGACCCTGGGCGATGGGGCAAGGGCCCTGGCCAGGGCAACCCTCTGCTGCTGGCCGCCGGACAGCGTGTGCGGGTAAACGTTGGCGGATCCAGCCATGCCCAGACGCTCCAGCAGATCCAGTGCGCGGGCCTGTTTCTGCTTCTTGGGCAGCGTGCTGATGCCAAAGCAGACGTTTTCCAGAACAGTCAGGTGAGGAAAGAGCGCAGACTCCTGGAAGGCAAGGCCGACATTTCGTTTTTCGGGTGGCACCTGGACGCCGCCGGGTGCCGAGACCAGCGACCGGCCCAGAAACACCTTGCCACTGGAGGGCATCTGAAGCCCTGCTGCAATGCGCAGCAGGGTGGTTTTGCCGCAGCCTGATGGCCCAAGCAGGCAAACCACCTCACCCGCTTCCAGGTGTAGACTGATGTCCCTGACAACGGTATCGCCATGGAACTGGCAATGAACACGGTCAAGCATGAGTGAAGGGCCCGACAGACCGTTTTCGAGTTGGTCATTGTAGGTGGGGCTTTGCTGATAAATGCTCATGTGCCGATCCAGCCTTCCGGTACAAACTTTGGTGACGACCACATTGTAATCTTGTTGCGTCTGATTGTGTATTGAATACGTAAAAGCGACTGATTCCTATTCATTGACTTCTACAGGAAAGTTGGGTCTAATCGCCGTAAATACAAATCGTTATCACCATTAATAACGCTCAACAACCAAGGAGATTGATCCCGTGGTATCTCATAAAGCGAAACTGGCGGCCTCTGCACTGGCGACAACCCTGGCGGCAACCAGTGTATCTGCGAGTGAAGTGAACCTGTACTCGGCACGGCATTACGATTCCGACCAGGCCATTTACAATGCCTTCACTGAGGAAACCGGCATCAAGGTTAACCTGATCGAAGGCAAGTCCGACGCACTCATCCAGCGGATCAAGCGCGAGGGCGTCGCCAGCCCCGCTGATATCCTGATCACGGTTGATGCGGGCAATCTCTGGCGTGCGGACCAGGAGGGCATTTTCCAGCCAGTTGATTCTGAAACCCTGAATAGCCGTCTTCCGGACTCCCTGCGTCATCCCGAAGGTCACTGGTTCGGTTTCAGCCAGCGCCTGCGCGTGATCTACTACGACCGCTCTGATTTCGATCCGTCCCAGATCAGCCAATATGAAGACCTGGCAAAGCCCGAGTTCAAGGGCGAGATCTGCATCCGCTCTTCCAGCAACATCTACAACCAGTCCCTGCTGGCCAGCCTGGTCGAGTACCACGGCACTGAAGGCGCACAGGAGTGGGCCCAGGGTGTTGTTGACAACATGGCCCGTGATCCCCAGGGCGGTGACACTGACCAGATTCGTGCCGTCGCTGCTGGTGAATGTAACCTGGCCGTGGGCAACCACTACTACTATGCGCGCCTGCTGAACTCCGACGATGTTGCCGATCGTGAAGTGGCCCGTAAGGTTGGCATTATCTTCCCGAACCAGGACGGCCGTGGCGTACACGCCAACATCGGTGGTGCGGGCGTCGTTGCCACAGCACCGAACAAGGACAACGCAGTTCGTTTCCTGGAGTTCCTGTCCTCCGATACTGCCCAGCAGATTTTTGCTGAAAGCAACCACGAGTTCCCGGCGGTAGAAGGCGTACTGAAGAACCCGGTACTGGACTCCTGGGGTAACCTGAACATTGATGACATCAATGTCAGCGTGCTGGGTACCAACAACCCGGAAGCGGTGAAGATCTTCGACCGTGTAGGCTGGCGTTAATTGTAATGCCGCAGCGCTGATTCGATAACAGTTTCTAACGGCTGCGTCCTGAAGGGCCGGGTGTCAGTATGGCATCCGGCCTTTTGCGTTCTGGAGGGCAATGGTATTGCTTACTGTTTTGGGTATAGCGCGTAGAATAGGCACATGACCCGTTCGCAGTTGGTTTTCCGTTTCTCCCTTCTGGCAATTATCGCGCTGCTGATGGCGGCGATCTGGTTTTTGCTGCGGAACCTCGGCATGCCCGCCAGTTTTACGCCGTCGGTGCTGTCCGACTGGTTTTCCAGCCAGGGCGCTCTTGGGCCGGTATTACTGACGCTTCTGATGATTCTCGCGGTGGTGGTCGGCCCGATCCCCACCTTGCCGATCAGTGCAGCCTCTGGCCTGGTTTACGGTATGTTCCATGGGACAGTGATTGCAGTGGTTGGCGCCCTGGCGGGTTCGCTTGTCGCATTTTATCTGGCCCGGGTGCTCGGGCGTGATGCTGTTCAGCAGAAGCTTGAAAACAATCCGGTATTCTCGGCTCGCGGTTCGCAGCGATTTCTGTTCATCGCCGTTTTCCTGACCCGTCTCATTCCGCTGTTCTCTTTTGCGCTGATCAGCTATGCAGCCGGCGTAACTGCCATACATCTGTGGCGGTATGCCCTGGCCACCTTGCTAGGCATGCTGCCGATGACGTTTGTCTTCGCCGGCCTCGGCCATACCTTCGAACTGAATCCCACCTTGACCGTCGTGGCTGCCGCCACGGTACTGTTGGTGATGAGCACATTGCCTCTGTATCTTCGCCGACGCCCGCAATCCAGGCTGTCCCGCTGGTTACAGCTGGACGGTCGAATATAAGGGTACGCGCCCCATCACTCGTATCCGCCTTCCAGGTCCCATCCGATAGTCACGTTGAGCAAAGAAGACTAGCACGAGCTAACCTTGTTGATATTGCCGAGTTAAACCCTCGATTTTCTCTGTAGGAGCCACTCTATGAGCAAGGTATGCGCAGTTCTCGGTGTAGGTCCCGGCAATGGTGAGGCGTTTGTTCGCCGGTTCAGTGAGGAGGGCTTTCAAGTGGCCATGTTGGCCCGCAGCGAGTCCTATCTCCTGGACCTGGAGGCGGCAATACCAGGCGCCAGTGCCTTTCCCTGTGACCTGATGCAACCGGAACAGATTAACTCTGTACTGGCGGCGATTGAGAGCGAGCTTGGACCGGTATCCGTGTTGCTCTACAACGCTGGCGGAGGCACTTTCAAAACCGTTGAGCAGGCGAGTCTTGAAGACTTCGAGGCGAACTGGCGGATCAATGTGCAGGGTCTGGTGGCCGCCACCAAGGCGGCGCTGCCCCAGCTCAGGCAGCACAAAGCGGCAAGCATCGTTGTAACCAGTGCCTCGGCGGCAACCCGGGGCCGGGCGAATACGGCCCCATTTGCATCAGCCAAGGCGGCACAGCGCAGCCTGGCGCAGTCCCTGGCCCGCCAGCTGGGGCCGGAGAAGATTCACGTGGCCAACGTGGTGATTGATGGCGTGGTGGACTTGCCACGAACGCGCGAAATGTTGCCGGATAAACCGGACGATTTCTTTGTGCAGCCTTCGGCCGTGGCGGAGGCAGTCTGGAGCCTTTGCCAGCAGAACCCCTCGGCCTGGACCCATGAACTTGATATCAGGCCGTTCGGGGAAAGCTGGTAGCAGAATTTACGAACCGTAGACCAGCGATTCGATATCCTGATACACGCTAGCGGCGTCCGTTAGCCTGGCAAGCCAACTGAGGGGAATGCCCGTCTCACCGCCCACCTCATGGGTGGCTGCCATGGCGGGGCCAATTAGCCACGCCCGTCCGCAGGAGTCACCGCCACAATGAATGTTGGCGCGAATGGCTTCGGTGTAGCTGCGGGCGTGGGTGAGTATATGGAAACTGACCGGCATGGCTTCATGCAGATAACAGGTTCGGCCGAAGCTTTCGCCGGCAGCTACACCATCCAGTTTTGAGGTCCTGCGGGCGCGCGCAAGGGAGTCCGGGTCCGGAGCCTCGGTCATGGCCGCATCCATTGACTCGGAAAGCCCCTCGCCCCGAAAGAGCCCATCCAAAAGCACCGCAGCGCACTTCGCCCAGGCGACGGCATCGTCGTTGTGATTGGTTACCCGCACCGCAGCATCCACGACCCCCAGAAGGTTGCTGGTTCCGCAGTAGGAGGCCACCAGTGGCGCCAGCTTGGACACCGCAGGCAACTGCATATCGTCGGCACCACTTTCACGCACCATATGGCGGTCAATGGTTTCTGCCAGGTGAACACCGGCCTCCTGCACTTCCGCGTCTTCATAGGTGAGGCTGATGGCCTCGCGTACCGGCTGGGCCAGTTGGTCGCCACTCAGCCGGCGGGTGTAGGGCATCACTTTCTGCACCAGCACCCGTTTCTGCTTGTCGGTGAGGCTTGCTGGCATGCTGGATTGTGCCTCTTCGACCGCCTTGCGCTCGATCGCATTGAAATTCTCAAGAGTGATCCGCGTCGGGTTATCTATGAAGCCCTGCCAGCGTCCGCCGGGCCCAAAAAAAGAACGGAACCGACGCTGGTAATCCCGGATGTCGAGGTTGCCCTTATTGGCCACTAGGCTATCCGTGAGCACGCCGGTTGCGGCGCCGTAGTGACTCACATCACCGACCTGTTTGCCCTCATGGGCAAAATAGCCAAATCCCTTGGTGTAATAGTCGGCCCGTGGAGGCAGGAACTCGGGTGTCTGGTCACCGATCTCCGCGATGCGTTCGCTGTTGTAGAGCCAGTGAAGGCCCAGGCTTGCGGCGTCGGCGACCCAGCCGCCCGCCAGGGCAGCGGTGATGGCGGCTTTTTTATCGTGCGGGAGGTTAGCGGCCATAGGAGATCCTTGATGTTCGGTGTATCAGTCCGACCTTGAGGCTTATTCGATAACTTCGCTGATCTGGACCGTTGGCTGAACGTTGGTGAAGTTCGGGATGTCGCCAAGAATTTCTTTGGCGTGCGGCCCGAAGGCGGTCTGGAAATCGCCAACTGAATCAAAATACATGTGCCCCATGGCCATATAGGTAGGGCCCTCTCCAGGCGCTCCGCCCGAGAGTCCAGACTCAATTGCAGTTCGCTTGCAGGCATCTCCCAGCTTTTCCCGGACCAGCGCCATGTGCGTATCACGGTAGTAGGAAAGGTCAAAGCTGCTTTCGGCGGTTTTGGGATACATAACACTGACTTTGATCATTTCGGCTCTCGGTTTGTAGAAGTTTGGGATCCTTCTTTTAGCGCCTCGCCCACTCGCTCGTCAATTCTGCGGATAAGCTCCTCATCTGCCTGTCCGGACGAAAGCGCTTTCATAAGCTCGGTACTCGCCCGCAGGTTGCCAATAAAGGTCCGGCAGTCCCTGCACATCAACAGGTGCATTTTCACCGACATTTTCTGGAAAACGGGCAGTTCGCCATCAATGTAATCGCTGGCGATAACCGCGAGATCCCTGCACATCAGCATTCGCCGGTCTCCTGAAAGGTTTCCACCATAAGAAAGATTTTTTGTCTGGCCCGGTGCAGAAGCACCCGCAAGTTAGAGGCACTGACATCGAGAATGTTACAGACATCATCGGATTTGTGCTGATGGGCTTCGTAGAGCATCAGGGCCGAGCGCTGGGCTTCCGGCAGAGCAGAGAGGTGTTTGTCCAGGCAATCACTGAGGGCGCCGTTTTCCATAAGGGTGTCGGCTGAGTCGTGAAACTGCAGTTTTGGGGGCAGATCCCATCGACCCTTGGCGTTAAACCGCTCCCCCAGTTCCGGCTCCAGGGCTTCTGAGAAATCCGTAGAGACCTCTCGTTTGGTTGAGCGAAGACGGTTCTTGCAGCGGTTGGCGACAATTCGATGTAGCCAGGTTTTCAGGCCGGACCGCCCCTCAAACTTTTGGACGGCATCAATAACTGTGACCCAACAATCCTGGACAATCTCTTCTGCACTGGAATTGTCCAGATAAAACCGGGCGACGGCGAGCATACCGGGAGTAAAAGTCCGCACTGCTTCTTTGTAGGACTGCTCGTTTCCGGTTTTCAGGCCCTCGATCAGGGCCTGCTCCTCGTTAAGAGCTGAATGGGCCATCGCTATTCCTTTAAGTGAGCAATTGTTCAAGAATAGCAGTAAGTTTCGAACGCGGCTGAAAAGTTCCCCACACTCGATGATTAGGATGCGTGATTAAATTGTTAGATATTCATGAGCAATCGTTGACACAATGCGTGGCTGAACGACGTACAACATCGTAAAGCAGGTAACGAAAACAGAACTGATGGCCTGATGTAACACTTTCAGAACTCGGGGGTCTCTTCGTTATCACGTTCAAGGTAGGAAGGACGATTTCATGACACTCAAGAAATGGATTCTGGTCGCGCTGATCGCGGCTGTGGTCACCGGGTTTATCGCCAGTGGCGGGAGTGAGCTGCTGACTCTCGAAAATCTGAAAGAAAACCAGCAGTCTCTCGGTAACTGGATTGATCAGAATCTGTTGGTTGCGGTGCTGGGTTTCGTCGCTGTTTATATCGTGGTAACGGCGCTTTCGCTGCCCGGCGCTACCATCATGACCCTGGCGGGTGGTGCCTTTTTTGGCAATCTCTACGGTCTGGCAGCAGTCTCGATTGCTTCAACCATCGGCGCCTCACTCGCGTTCCTCGTGGCCAGGTTCCTGATGCGGGATACCCTGCGCAAGCGCTACGGGGAGACGGTGGCCAAGATGGACCGGGGTATCGAAAAAGATGGTGCTTTCTACCTGGCAACCCTGCGCCTGGTGCCGGTATTCCCCTTCTTCCTGATCAACCTGGCCATGGGCCTTACGGCTATGAAACTCCGTACCTACGCTCTGGTAAGCTGGATTGCCATGCTGCCGGGTACGTTTGTTTACGTGAACGCAGGTACCCAGCTGGGCCAGATCCAGTCCACCGGCGACATCGTCTCGGCTGACCTCCTGTTGTCCTTTGCCCTGCTGGGTCTGTTCCCATTGATCGCCAAGTTCGTAGTGGGTTTTATCCGCCGCCGGAAAGTGTACGCCGGCTGGCAGAAGCCCGAGCATTTCGATTACAACCTGCTGGTCATCGGCGGTGGCTCTGCCGGTCTGGTTTCCGCCTACATTGCCGCAGCAGTAAAGGCCAAGGTGGCGCTGATCGAAAAGCACAAGATGGGGGGCGATTGCCTGAATACCGGCTGCGTGCCCTCCAAGGCTCTGATCCGCAGTGCCAAGGCGGCTGATACCCTCCGCCATGCCAACCGGTACGGCCTGGAATCAGTGCCCGTTAAAGGCTCATTCAAGAACATCATGAACCGGGTCAAGGATGTTATCGCGAAAGTGGAGCCGCACGATTCCCCGGAGCGCTACCGCAAGCTGGGTGTGGACTGCATTGCCGGCGAAGCCAGCTTTGTGTCGCCCTGGGAGCTTGAAGTCAGACACAACGATGGCCGCACCGAACGCCTGACCGCCCGCAGCATCGTTGTTGCTACCGGCGGCAAGCCGGCCGTACCTCCGATCCCCGGTCTCAAGGACATGCAGCCGCTGACGTCCGATAACCTGTGGGAGCTGGAAGAGCAGCCCGAGCGTCTGTTGGTGCTGGGCGGTGGTCCGATTGGCTCCGAACTCGCCCATGCGTTTGCCCGCCTGGGCAGCAAGGTGACTCAGGTGGAAATGGGCGAGCGCATTCTTGCCAGGGAAGATGAGGATGTCTCCGAACTGGTTCTGAAGCAGTTCCAGGCGGACGGCGTGGATGTCCGGCTGAAACATTCCGCCGCCGAGTTCCGTATAGAGGAAGGAGAGAAGGTTGCCTACTGCGAGCACGAAGGCGAGCGGGTACGTATCCCCTTCGACCAGGTTCTCGTGGCGGTTGGCCGTGCGGCCAACACCGCCGGCCTGAACCTCGAACGGATTGGTGTGGATACCCTGCCGAACGGCACCGTGCCGGTGGAGGAGGACATGAGCCTGCGTTACCCGAACGTATTCGCCTGCGGCGACGTGGCGGGACCCTACCAGTTTACCCACGCCGCGGCGCATCAGGCCTGGTACGCAGCGGTGAATGGGCTGTTTGGACAGTTCAAGCGGTTCAAGGTGGACTACCGCGTGATGCCGTGGGTTACTTTTACTTCGCCGGAAGTGGCGCGGGTAGGACTTAGCGAAGCCGAAGCAAAAGCGCAGGGTGTCGCCTACGAAGTGACCCGTTATGGTATCGACGACCTGGACCGGGCCATTGCGGAGAGTGAGGACCACGGCTTCATCAAGGTTCTCACCCCGCCGGGCAAGGACAAGATCCTGGGTGCTGTGGTGGTAGGCACACACGCAGGCGAAATCCTGGCCGAATTTACCCTGGCGATGAAACACGGCCTGGGCCTCAACAAGATTCTGGGCACCATTCATCCGTACCCGACCTGGAACGAGTCGGCCAAATACGCCGCCGGCGAATGGAAGCGCGCCCATGCTCCCGAAGGCATCCTGAAGCTTCTGGAGAAGCTCCATGGCTGGCGCCGGGGCAGGGGTGGAAACGAGCCGACAAAGCAAAAAGAAGTGACGACAAGCTGAGGCCATACGGCGATGACTGAACCAAACAGGCATCGCCCCTGTCTCTGCCCCTGGAATTCTGTACAAGCGAGGAGCATTCATGCCCCTGACTGAAGTTCGACCGGCCCGGAAAAATCGCATTCCGGCCGTGGAAGTCCTGGAACCCCGGGCCCGCGACAGCTGGACCCACACTCGCAACGGCGACCCCCGGGGTTACATCGATGCCGACAAGCTCAAAGAGCTGTGGATCCACACCGGCACCGCCTGCAACCTGGCCTGCCCGTTTTGCCTGGAGGGATCGCACCCCGGCGATGGCCGCATTCCGGGCATGAAACTGAGTGACGTAAAACCGTTTATCCACGAAGCCATTGAGATGGGCGTGGAGCAGTTTTCCTTCACCGGTGGCGAGCCCTTCGTGATCCGCGACTTCGTCAATATCCTGGACTACGCCAGCCAGCACCGGCCCTGCTTCGTGCTCACCAACGCCACCGAGCCACTGCATAAGCGTCAGCATCAGGTGTTGCCATTGTTGGACAACCCCTACCCGATCCATTTCCGGGTCAGCCTGGATTTCCCCGACCGGGCCCGGCACGACAAGGACCGCGGCGATGGCAGCTTTCATGAAGCCCTTCAGGGCATCCGTTGGCTGATTGAGCAGGGCTTCAAGGTGTCCATCGCCCGCCAGACCGACCCGGAGGAAATCCCTGCGGACGTCGAAGGCGCGTTCCGTGAGATCTTCCGGGAATGGGGCATTCCGGAGGACCTGGCGTTTACCGCGTTTCCGGATCTGGGGACGCCGGGCTCGGAAGACGGAAGCCCGGAGATTACCGAGACGTGTATGGAGAAGTATCCGACGAAGGAATCCCGGTCGCACTTTATGTGCACCTATACGCGGATGCTTGTGAAGAAGGGTGATCAGGTTCGGGTTTATGCCTGCACGCTGGTGGATGATGACCCGCAGTATGACCTGGGGGGGACGCTGGCTGAGAGTATGGATGAGCGCATTATGTTGCGGCATCACCGGTGTTTTTCCTGTTACCGCTTTGGGGCCAGCTGTTCGGCTCCGGCTTGATTCTGGTGTGGGGCCGCTCAGGACTGATGGCTAGTCATTGGCGGCCTGGGAGGTGAGATTAATTTCCCTTGGGAAAAACAACTCGCTTCGCTCAGACATCTTTTTCCTGGCGGGAAAATAATCTCACCACCCAGACCGCTGATAGGACTTTGCCATTCGTTTGTTTGGTGGGAAAAACGAGAGGAAAACAGGCTCGAGATAAGGATCTGGCTAAGTGGTTTGAAGGCTGACTCCTTCGCCGGGGAAGCCAAAACTTAGGTTAGACAAGGGGCAGGCCGGTAGGGGGTTCAAAAAATGTGGAGCGCCAGGGATGGCGCGACCAAGCCCCCCATGGATGGGTTTACGGGCGTTTTTTTGAACCCCCTACCGGCCTGACCCGAAAAGCACCAAACCAGAAACCACCGGAAAAATCCCGGAATAAAGAACCAAAGAACAAAGGAACGAAAACATGAACTTCACAGAGGCCTCCCTGTTCTGGGGTTTCCTGCTGGTCTACGGCGTGGTGATGTATGTGCTGTCGCCCAAGAGCAAGAACGCGAACTCTTTTTATAAGGGCGCCGATGACCAGGGTAACCCGGTGGGTCAGTGGTCGTTGACGGCGAGTATTTTTATCAGCTGGATCTTTGCCAAGTCGGTGACCAACGCGGCGAACCTGGGGGCGGCTTATGGCGTGGTCGGGGGTCTGGCTTATGCCAGTTACTGGCTGTCGATTCCGGTGGCGGGCTATGTCATCTACCTGATCCGGACGCAGACCGGGGCCAAGAGTCTGCAGGATTTCCTGACTTCCCGGTTTGGTCGGCTGGCGAGCCTGGCGTTTGCGGCGGCGATTCTGATCCGTTTGTATAACGAGGTCTGGAGTAACACTGCGGTGGTTGGCGGCTATTTCGGGCTGCCCGGTGAGTGGGAGTATTACGCGGCGGCGATGCTGTTTACAGTGTTTACCCTGGCCTACAGTTTGAAAGGTGGGCTGCGGTCGTCGATTTTCACCGATGTGATTCAGGCGTTCGTGTTTGTGTTCTTCGTTGGGGCGGTGTTGTTCCTCATTATTCCCGCCAACGATACCAGTGCCCTGCTGACCAACGGCGAGTTCCGGCTTAATGCCGGGTTTGATTTGCTGTTGGTGGCGTTGCTGCAGCTGTTCAGCTATCCGTTCCACGATCCGGTGCTGACCGACCGGGGCTTTGTGAACAAAGAAAAGACCATGCTCAAGAGCTTTGTGGTGGCCGGGCTGCTGGGCTTCGTGGCGGTGTTTATCTTCAGTCTTGTGGGTGTTCACGCCCGGCTTAACGGCATTGAGGCCATGGGCAACGCGCCTGCTGCAGTGGGCCAGTCTCTGGGGCTGGCGGCGTTGTTCTTCATGAGTGTGGTGATGATGACCTCGGCCGGTTCCACTCTGGATTCCACCTTTACCTCGCTGGCCAAGTCGCTGGCGGTCGATCTGCCCCGGCTGGCGCAACGTGCCTCTGACAAGCTGCCGAGTATGAGGGTGGGTGCTGTGGTGATGGTGATCTTTGCGTTCCTGGGTAACCTGCCGATGTTTGCCGGTACCGATATCCTCAAGGCCACCACTATCTCCGGGACGATGGTGATGGGCCTGGCGCCGGTGTTCCTGTTCTACGGTTTCACCAAGTGGTCGCCCTGGAGTTTCCATTTGAGTTTCTGGACCGGTCTGGGCCTGGGCGTGTTGCTGGCGGTTGGTCTGATTCCGGCAAGCTGGGCCATTGGCGATGGCAAGTACGCCATGTTGCTGGGCGTGAACGCCTATGGCTTTCTGATCTGTACGGCCGGCTTCTTTGCGCCCCTGTTGCTTCGACGGCTTGCCGGGCGCTCCCTGGCAGCGGGTGAGGCCTGAGATTATGAGCGAAGGTCGCAGCTGTCCACTGGCGTACCGCTATTCTGCCGAAGATCTGTGTCAGGAGCCGCGCACGGTCTCCGAGGACGTGCTCTATATCATCGGCGGGCTCTATGGGAATCCCTGGGCCCTGGATGAGATCGAACAGATGGCGCTGGCGGAGGAGCGGCAGGGACACCGGGTGAAGCTGGTGTTCAATGGCGATTTCAACTGGTTCAACGCCAGCGACAGCCTGTTCCGGGCCATCAATAATCGGGTGCTGGATCACACGGTTTCCCTTGGAAATGTGGATTACGAACTGGCGAACCCCAGCGCCGGTGCCGGCTGTGGCTGTGCCTATCCGGATTTTGTTGATCAAGGCATGGTGGAACGCTCGAACCGGATCATGGAACGGCTCCAGGGTATTGCCGTCGAGCATCCGGATATCCAGCGGCGATTGTCATTGTTACCAAGGTATCGCTGCCTGATCTTTGGAGGCCTAAAGGTTTTGGTGGTGCACGGGGACCTGGACTCTCTGGCCGGTTGGGGTCTGGCTCACGAATCCTTTACCGAGGGGAACGACGGCAAGCTTACCGAGTGGTTCCTGGCCTCGGAGGCCGATGTAATTGCCTCCACCCACACCTGCCTGCCGGTGCTCTGGTCCGGGCTGGTGGGTGAGCAGAGCCGGGTGGTGGTGAACAACGGCTCTGCGGGCATGGGCAACCTGCAGTCTGATCCGCGTGGGCTGATTACCCGGATCGGCTTCTCCAGCCCCGTCACTGAGCCTGTTGCCGGCATTGAGCGGCACGGGCTGAATGTGTCACTGCTGCCGGTGTGCTATTCCCTTGAGGCCTGGTTGCCGGAGTTTGACCGGTTATGGCCGGCCGGCTCGCCCGCCGCCGTGTCCTATCGGAACCGGATTCGGAATGGCACCTCCCTGCATGCCGACGATGTGATTTTCCCTTCATCAATTTAACGATTTTGTCACTGGCGAATGCTTCAATCCGGTCTATTCTGAAAGAGTGAGCTGGGGCCTTGCCATGGGCGGGTTCCGGGGCCAACTTGAAATATATTTTGTGGTCTATATAATTCACCACTAACTTTTGCCACGAACTGATCACGTTATGACATCAGAAGGATCGAATACCACCGCCATCACGCTTCGCACACCGGTGAAGGATGATGGCTACAGGCTCCACCAGCTGGTGGCCGAGTGCCCGCCGCTGGACCCCAACTCGATTTACTGCAACTTGTTGCAGTGCAGCCACTTTGCCGAAACCGGCGTGGCCGCGGAGAAGGAAGGCGATCTGGTCGGCTTTATCTCCGGATACATCCCTCCCCAACAGCCCGAAACCGTGTTTGTCTGGCAGGTGGCGGTTCACGAAAAAGGTCGTGGACAGGGCCTCGCCAAGCGGATGCTGAAAGAAATCGTTGGTCGTGATGCGTGCAAGAACGTCACCCATATGGAGACGACCATCACAGAAGACAACGAGGCCTCATGGGCGCTGTTCCGTTCATTCGCCCGTGATATGGGAGCCGAGCTCACCTACCACGAGCACTTCGAGAAAGAGACCCACTTCGGCGGAAACCATGATTCCGAGTTTCTGCTGCGTATCGGGCCTTTCACGAAGCCAGTCTGAGAGCCGCGGTCCAGGATCGGCCCCGTCATCTGATTGCGGGGCTGTGAACGACTGTAAAGCTGTGATTTGAATTAGCCGGCAGACCACTGAGGTAGGTCTGTCAAAAGGCTTTAATCAACGCACGGTGGGCCTTTTGCGAACGCATCCGTAAGTATTGCTAAGCCGCCGCGCATCTACCTCGAACCTGACATGCTAAGAGGCAAGACGATGGAAATTTTCAAGTCGACTGAATCCGAAGTACGTGTATACAGCCGTGCGTTTCCGGTTATCTTCAACCGCGCCAAGAACGCGCATCTGTATACCGAAGATGGCAAGGAATACCTGGACTTTCTCGCTGGCGCCGGTTCCCTGAACTACGGCCACAACAACGATACCCTGAAGAAAGCACTGCTTGAATACATCGAGGCAGATGGCGTAAGCCAGGGCCTGGACATGTTTACCACGGCCAAGCACGACTTCATGGAAGCCTATAAGAAGCACATCCTGGATCCCCGCGGCCTGGACTACAAAATGCAGTTTACCGGCCCCACCGGCACCAACTGTGTCGAAGCGGCCCTGAAACTGGCCCGTAAGGTGAAAGGCCGCAGTGGCATTATTTCCTTCACCAATGGTTTCCACGGCGTCACCATGGGTGCCGTTGCCACCACCGGTAACAAGCACCACCGGGGCGGTGTGGGCACACCGTTGGGTAATGTCGATTTCATGTTCTACGACGGCTACCTGGGTGACGATGTCGATACCCTGGCGATCATGGACAAACTGCTGAGCGACGGCTCTTCCGGTTTCGAACTGCCGGCGGCGGTGATTGTGGAAGCCGTCCAGGGCGAGGGTGGTCTGAACGCCTGTCGCGCGGAATGGCTGAAGGGTCTGTCTGAGCTTTGCAAGAAGCACGACATCCTGCTGATTCTGGATGACATCCAGGCGGGTAATGGCCGCACCGGTGAGTTCTTCAGTTTTGAATTCGCCGGCATCAAGCCGGACATCGTAACGGTTTCCAAGTCCCTCAGTGGCTATGGTCTGCCAATGGCGCTGGTGTTGTTCAAGCCGGAGCTGGATGTCTGGGATCCGGGCGAGCACAACGGTACCTTCCGTGGTAACAACATGGCCTTCATCACTGCCCGTGCCGCGGTTGAGAACTACTGGAAGGACGACGCCTTCGCCAACGAGGTCAAGGCCAAGACCAAGGTGCTGGGCGATGCGCTGCAGGCGATTTGCGACAAGTACCCCGGTCAGTTCAAAATGAAGGGGCGCGGTTTGATGCGTGGTATTGAAGCAACCCACGCGGACATCACAGGCCCGATTACCAAACGTGCCTTCGAGCACGGCCTGATCATCGAGACCAGTGGTCCGAATGATGAAGTCATCAAGTGCCTGATGCCGTTGACGACCAGCCAGGAAGACCTGAAGAAAGGGGCTGCCCTGCTGGCGAAAAGTGTGGACGAAATCATGCAGGAAGGGCTCAGCGAGGCGTCGTAAGGCGCCCGCACTTCCGGACATACATGCTGCAGGATAGCAAAGGCAAGATTATGACCAGCCAACTACATACCGTTGAAAAAATCGGCGGCACCTCGATGAGTAACTACGAGGCCGTCCGTGACAATATCATTATCGGTAATCGCAAGAAGGACAATCTGTACCAGCGCATTTTTGTGGTGTCTGCCTACGGTGGCGTGACGAACGAGTTGCTGGAACACAAGAAGACCGGTGAGCCGGGCGTCTATGCCCTGTTTGCGGATGCCGAGTCGGACTGGGCCTGGGGCGACGACCTCACCAAACTGGTCAAGTTTCTGACTGATATCAACGGTGAGTTGTTCGAAGACCCGATGCTCAAGCAGCAGGCGGACCAGTTCATCACCGACCGTATCGAGGGTGTGCGGGGCTGCCTGATCGACCTGCAGCGCCTGTGTTCCTACGGCCAGTTCCAGCTGGAAGAGCATCTGCTCACTGTACGTGAAATGCTGGCCGGCATCGGTGAGGCCCACAGTGCCTTCAACACCGCTCTGAAGCTCCAGCAGGAAGGCATCAATGCCCGCTTCGTGGATCTGACCGGCTGGCGCGACAACGAGCTGCTGCCGCTGGACGAGAAGCTCAAGCAGGCTTTCGATGCCGTGGACCTGAGCCGCGAACTGCCGATCGTGACCGGTTATGCCCAGTGTAAAGAAGGTCTGATGCGGACCTTCGACCGCGGCTACAGTGAGATGACCTTCAGCCGGGTGGCCGTGATCACCGAGGCCCGCGAGGCGATCATCCACAAGGAATACCATCTGAGCTCTGCCGATCCCAACATCGTTGGCGCGGACAAGGTGGTACCACTCGGCCGCACCAACTATGACGTGGCAGACCAGCTGGCCAACCTGGGCATGGAGGCGATCCATCCCCGTGCCGGCAAGGGCATGCGCCAGAACGAGATTCCGCTGCGGGTGATGAATACCTTTGAACCGGAGCACACCGGTACCCTGATCACCGGCGATTACGTCAGTGAGAAGCCCCAGGTGGAGATCATTGCAGGCGCCAAGGGTGTGTTCGCTGTGGAAGTGTTCGATCAGGACATGCAGGGCGAGCCGGGCTCCGACCGCCGTATCCTGGATGTGTTGAGCCGTTTCAAGGTTCGGTTCATGTCCAAGGACACCAACGCTAACACTATCACCCATTACGTGGGCAGCACGCTCAAACACGTCAAGCGGGTGGTCAAGGCGCTGAAGGAAGAGTTCCCCAATGCCGAGATCAACACTCGAAAAGTGGCTGTGGTTTCGGCTATCGGCAGCGATATGAAGGTTCCGGGCATTCTGTCCCGCTCCGTCAAGGCGCTGGCCGATGAGGAAATCAGCGTTCTGGCGTTGCACCAGTGCATGCGTCAGGTGGATATCCAGTTTGTGGTGGATGAGGATGACTACGAGAAGGCGATCGTTGCTCTGCACGGCGTTCTCATCGAGCCTCATAACCACGAGTACGCTATTGTCGCAGCCTGAGCTGCCATAGCTTTGCAGGCGATGCCCACAGGCCGACCGCTCGTGTCGCCTGTGGGTTTTTACTGACCCTCCCCCGGTAAATCCATCAGCTCCCCCACGTCGTATCTCCTGATGTAAATTTTGACCGGTGCCTTAGCCATGCGAACGACTGAAAGGCTGGGACCGTCTCCGACAACGCCCAACGATGGTGAAAGGGATTCCCTGGTCGGGCTGTACTTCAGGGATGCGTCCCGGTATGAACTGCTGACAGACGAGGCTGAACGTCGCCTCTCCCGCAAACTGACTCTGTGTTACCGTATCATCAGTACCGAACTGGCCCTGCCGAAGGACACCCCGCAGACGTTCCGGGAAGTGATTGGTAGCCTCGGAGATGCCTGTGCGTTTTCCTCCCGATGTCGCCGGGCGTTTCACCTCGCCACAGCCTGCCGGCGCAAGCTTATCCAGAGCAACCTGCGCCTGGCGGTGCATATTGCCCGTCGCTACGGGCAGCATGGCATCCCCATGTCAGACCTGATTCAGGATGCGAATGTGGGCTTGATCAAGGCCGTGGAGCGGTTTGATCCCACCAAAGGCTTCCGCTTCTCGACCTACGCCTACTGGTGGATCAGTGAGGAGGTCAAACGCTGCCTGCAGCGCGGCACCCGTCTGGTGCATACGCCGGAAAACGTGGTAGATGAAATCCGTCAACTGCAGAAGCTGTCTTTGAGGCTACATCAGAGCCTGGGCCGGACGCCGTCCCAGACCGAGCTGGCCCGCGAGATGGAAGCCAGCCCGTCCAGGATTGGCGAACTGAGAGCCCTGGCAACCAGGGAGCTGTCTACGGACGTTCCGCTTGTGGAGGACGGTTCGGTCACCCTTGGCGATAGTCTGGACGCCGGCGATCAGATGGCGCCCGACCATCCAATGTCTGATCGCGATCGTCGACGGACGCTCAAATCCATGCTCAGCGAGCTGAGTGATCGGGAGAAGGACATCCTGTCGCGTCGGTACGGTCTTGGACTGCCGGAGCCGGAAACCCTGCAGGTGATTTCCGATGATCTGGGTATCAGCCGGGAACGGGTGCGCCAGATTGAGAAGACCGCATTGAGGAAACTGCAAAGTCGCTACGAAACACCTGAAGACGCCTTTGGAGCCTGATAGGCCATCAGGCTCCGCACCTCCCGGAAAGACTCAGTGCGCCGTGTGGAGAAGGAAAAACCAGGCGGCCGCTGTAAGCTGACAAACCACAACCACCGAGGTAAGAAGAAGTCGAAGGCGCAAATACCAGGCGGGCCAGTAAACCCTCATCCAACGTACGTCCACCAGGTAGAGCGCCAGATAGGCGATGGTGTAAAGCACAATCTGACCAGTTACCGGCAACAGCAAGCCGAGGCCTGCTGAGACAAAAAATACCTGGCTAAGCAGCATGGTAACGATGGGCGACAAGGGATAGGAGCAGTTGTCCAACTGCATGGCAATGGGCCAGTAGACGCCAGCCATAAAGGCCAGGATTCCTGCACTATATAGATAGAAGTAGCCCAGCAGCGCCACGCTGTGCTGAGG
This sequence comes from Marinobacter sp. MIT932201, assembly GCF_047123295.1. Taxonomy (NCBI): domain Bacteria; kingdom Pseudomonadati; phylum Pseudomonadota; class Gammaproteobacteria; order Pseudomonadales; family Marinobacteraceae; genus Marinobacter; species Marinobacter sp. MIT932201. Next base: position 177,153 of record NZ_CP138917.1, read on the forward strand.
CAGCAAAAACAACCCTGCGAGAAGGCCGATAAAAGGAACGAGGCCCGCGATGCCAACAAGGATGGCGAGTCTTGCTACTGCAATCACGGTTTCTGCCTCTGAACCCGGATTCTCATGGGTTCAACGTCCGAAGGTTCCATGCCAACCATTTCGTGGTAGGCGGAGGGATGCACAACCTGAGTTTCACGAATGTCAAACGAAGCCAGGGTATCCTGGACTTGCCAGGCGCTCCGGAAAAGTGAGGTAGTGCCATTTTTTTCAGAGAGCAGCAGAGGTTGGTCATCAATGCTGAGGCGGGCCATGTAATGCTGGCCTTCGAGCGAAAGGATCTCAAGCAGGTCGATAACTGGACTCTGCAGGCTTCTGAGTTGGTCAAGGGTGATTCGCACAGAAAAGCTCCGGGGTTTGGAACACACCAGAACTTACGACCCCTCAGCCTATTGAGATCATTGGCTCAGTAAATAGCACTCCCGGTGTTGTGGGCACGTCACCAGATGGTCGTTCACCATGCCCGTTGCCTGCATAAACGCGTAGACGATGGTAGGACCGACAAAGGTGAACCCGGCGCGTTTCAGGGCCTTCGACATGGCTTCGGATTCCGGCGTGGCCGTGGGAACCTCGGAAAAGGAGCGCCACCGGTTCTGGATTGGCTGGTGTTCAACAAAGGACCAGATAAAGTCACTGAAACCTTTGCCTTCATCACGTAAATCCAGATAACCCCGGGCATTTTTGATGATGGACTGAACCTTCAGGCGGTTGCGGATAATGCCCGGGTTGCTTAGCAGCGCCTCAACCATGCTCTCGTCGTATTGCACGATCTTTTCCGGATCGAAGTGATCGTAGGCCGCGCGATAGTTCTCCTGTTTTCGCAGGATGGTGATCCAGCTCAGGCCGGCCTGTTGACCGTCCAGGCAGAGTTTTTCGAACAAGGCGAGATCGTCGTATTCGGGGCGGCCCCACACGGTGTCGTGATAGTGCACGTAGAGTGGGTCGTCGCCACACCATGGGCAGCGTTCCGGGGTGTCCATAAACTGACCTGTTTTATTTGTGTCTGGCCCGAGTCACGGGGTTTTGCAACGGATAGTGCGCTGGAACAGTGGCTCCCAGGAGGCTTCGATGGGTTCCGCATCCACCAGTGAGAAATCGTGGGGCGGCGGTTCAAGCAAGGTAATTTCCGGCCATACCGGCTGGCTTCCCCGAAACACCACGGTTACCAGGTAGCCCTCAATGTAGCAGCAGGCGGCTTGCCAGTCCTGTTCTGGCTGGTCGCCGTAGATCTCGAAATTCTTGCGCACCTCCAGGGTCTGGAGGTTGCCGGCAATGCCGCGCCCGGTTGCCTTCAGCCAGGCTTCTTTGAGGGTCCATACCTTGAGGAAGGTATTCGAGTCGTCTTCCCGGAACAGCCACTCCTGTTCGACCGGGGAGAACCAGCGTTTGACCACTTTCTGCCACTGGGCATGGCGCTGGCAGGGCTCGAGATCCAGTCCGATGGGTGAGTCTGCCCGAGTGGCGCAGGCGGACAGACCCTGGCTATGGCTGAGAGACAACCGCCAGCCCTCGGGCGAACCGGAAGCGTTGGGGCGGCCGGCCACCGGGCAGCAATGGTTGGGCGGGACCATGGCGGATTTGCCAATGGCCTGGCGAATAAGCCAGCGACTGGACAGGTATTCCCGCTCCCGGGGGCCACTGAATTTGCCCACGGTCTCGCGTTCATAGTGGGTCAGCCAGGCCGGGTGGGCGATCTCGGGCCCATCTGTCTGGTGGCAAAGCCAGACAGATGGGCGGTCATCAGGGCTGAAGTCGTTGGATGAGCCAGCCATCGCCGTCCCTCACATATTCAAAGCGGTCATGGAGCCGGCTGGGCCGGCCCTGCCAGAACTCGATACGGTCGGGGACAATGCGATAACCACCCCAGAAACTTGGGAGTGGCACTTCGCCGTCACTGAATTTGCGTTTGATCTCAGCCACCTTCTGTTCAAGCAACCCCCGGGAGGTGATGGCCTTGCTCTGTTCGGATACCCAGGCGCCAATCTGACTGCCCCGGGGTCGTGATGCAAAATAGCGCAGGGATTCTGCTTTGCTTACCTTCTCAACGGCGCCCTGGATCCGTACCTGACGATTCAGTCCGATCCAGGGAAATAGCAGGGCTGCCTGGGGGTTCTCTTCCATTTCCCGCGCCTTCCGGCTGCCGTAGTTGGTGTAAAAGACAAAACCCTCGTCGTCGAAGTATTTCAGCAAGACCGTGCGCAGGTCCGGCATGCCATCCCGACCTGTGGTCGCCAGCGACATGGCGTTGGGCTCGAGAATGCCTGCCTCCCGGGCATCTTCAAACCAGACCTGGAACTGCCTGACCGGATTACTGTCCAGCGCATCGCGATCCAGCCCCTCACTCTCGAAATCACGACGCATATCGCCGATATCCATAATGCTCCCTCTCATTCGAGTTCTACTGGCCCGGGATAAATACGATTCCGAAGCATATCGGGTTCAGGCCTGTCTGTCAGCGATGCTTGTGTCGGAGACGGTTACATAAAGCCAACAATAGAATGAGACCCAATTCACACTTAGCCCGTATCTAACCGGACGTTGATGTAGGTCAGCATTGAGCAACCGGGAAATCTGACCCGTTCAAACACACCAATAAAAGGTCGAACGAGATGATGTCCGAATACGATTTGCCCCTTGTGGCTGCTTCCTTTCTGGTCGCTGTTCTGGCTGCATACGCTGCCCTGTTCTTCGGCGCCAGGTTGACCAACGCCAAAGACGGCGAGCGTCGAAAATGGCTGGCCGCTGGTGCCGTGTTGATGGGAACCGGCGTCTGGACCATGCACTTTGTCGGAATGCGTGCTATGCCGATGGATGTCGCCATGACGTTCGATGTCCTGATGACGACGGTTTCGTGGCTCGCGGCTGTGGTTGCCTCCGGCATTGCCCTGCATATTATCGGGCGGGAGCGATTGGGAGCGCCTCTGTTTGCTGGTGCGACGCTCTTCATGGCCGGCGGCATTGTTGTCATGCATTACCTGGGAATGTACGCGATGCGAATGTCTGCGCCGCCGACATTCAACATTGGATTTCTTGCCGTTTCCATCGTGATTGCCGTTGTCGCATCCGGTGTCGCGCTTGCCCTGTGCCGAAAGCTTCAGGGCATGGACGGAGCGGGATCCCTGGCCATTCAGTTTGTGGCAGCCCTGGTGATGGCTGCAGCAATCTGTGGCATGCACTACACCGGTATGATGGCGATGATTTTCCCTGAAGGCGCTGTCCCTGCCGCTGACAATGGCTTGCGCGGTGATTGGATGGGGATCCCTCTGGCCCTCTTCTGTGCAGCCCTGCTCGGCGTTGCATTGGTGGTGACTGTTCTCGATGTAAAACATCAGCGTGACGCCGCCGTACGCAAGGCGGAAGAGGATCAGCGAGTGGCAGAGTTGGCCTTTGTCGACACGGTGACCGGCCTGCCCAACCGTTCAGCACTGGAGGAACGTCTGCTGGATATCCTTGCCCGGGACAACGCCGGCGGTAACCCGTTTGCCCTGATTTATCTGGATATTGCCAACTTCCGAGAGCTTTCCAGCGGCATGGGTGAGGAATCGCTGAATACGGTGGTCAAGGAAATCAGTGCGGCGCTGCTTGACCAGATGTCGGACCCGGTCTATCTGGCCCGGTATTCAGCCAGCGCCTTCTTTGCCCTGGTGCCCGATCATGAGGACAGCCAGCACGCGTTCATGTACAAACGGCTCCGCCAGATCAATGAGCGTATTGGTACTCCGGCTATGCCGGTCACCTGGCGTGTCGGCCAGTCTGCTTACCCGGCAACCGGAAATTCAACGCGCAAGCTGGTCCGCGCTGCCATGGTACCAAGAGACCCCGAAGAGATTGGCCAGTTTTCCAACATGGTCACTGACCCGGAGCTGGTGTTACCGGGTCATAAGCTCCAGAGCTGACAAACCGGCACAAGGCCGACTATCCTTGTGGACAGGCAGGTGGGCAAGATTGCCCCGGGAATCCGCCGGTTATAAGGAGATGTCTGTGGCCCAGAGCCGTAAAAGCAGTCGCATGCCCAGGAATCTGTTGATCGGATTCCTGGCACTTCTGATTCTGTACACCCTGGCAGGGTTCCTGCTGCTTCCCTGGTGGCTGGAGCGGCTGGTGCCAGAGCAGCTGGACCAGCGCATGGGCTGGCAGGCAGAAATCACCGATATCCGTACCAATCCCTTTACCCTTCGGGTAGAAGCTCTGGGACTGTCTGCGGCCGATGCGGATGGCGAGCAGGTGGTTGGCTTTGACCGGCTCATGGTGGACATGAATTTTTTCCAGCTGATTCGCGGAATTGCCGGTTTTGAAGCCATTCAGCTGGACGAGCCTTACGTTCGGGTAGACCTCCTCGAGGACTACAGCGTTAATTTTGCCAGGGACTGGCAGGCGGCCAATCCGGAGGCCGTTCAGGACGAGCCCCCGTCCGCGCAAGCAGAGGAAACCGGCCCGCCCAGGCTCTATTTTGGTCAAATTGCGCTGAATGGCGGCGAAATGCTGCTCCGGGACTTCACCAAGCAGGAAATGGCGGAGTTTCGGATTACCCCGCTGGATCTGACACTGAACGACCTCGCCACCTGGCAACGGGAAGGGCAGGACAGCGATTACTCCCTGCTGGCGGCGTTGGGCAGCCAGACCGTCGAGTGGCAAGGGGATCTGAGTGTCGCGCCATTCTATTCCAACGGTACCCTCAAAGTGTCGGCGGTGGGCTATGAAACCCTGGCGCACTTTCTGGCGCCGTTTTTCCCCTACGACTTGCGTGGCGGCAGCGTTACTCTCAGCTCGGACTATGAAATCCAGGCCGGAGACGCCTTTTACCTGGAAACGACCAACGGTCAGCTGAAACTCGAGAATCTTGCCGTCGCCCTGGATGAGCAGAGTGATCAGGCCAGGCTGACGAACGCCCTGCTGTCGGTGGATGCCATCGGTTTCGACCTCAACCGGAGGGAGGTCCGTATCGGCCAGGTGTCCCTGGACAAGCTCGATCTCGCCCTGGCGCGAAGTGCAGCGGGGGAAATCGACTGGTTGGCGCCGCTGGCCTCCGAACAGGGAGAGGCTGAAAGCGCAGACGACGCATCGTCTGCCGGGCAGCCGTTCCGCTGGTCAGTCGCGGGCATTGCGCTCTCCGACGGGCGGGTTCTCTGGCAGGACAGTCAGCCGGAGACGGCGGCTGAAATTGCTCTTGAGCAACTCTCGGTTTCGGTAGGGCGGATAAGCCACGAGCTGGAGGAACCGGTTACTTACGAAGCCCGGGGAACCCTGGCCAGTGGTGGGCAGTTGTCGCTGAATGGCCAGGTTACGCCCGCCCCATTTACCCTGGAAGCGGCCATATCCGGGAGCGGTGTCGCGTTGGCGGCCTTCGAGCCATACGTGCAGGAGGGCGCCAACCTCGCCATAACCAACGGTACTCTGGGCCTCGATGGCAATCTGGACCTCGATGGCCAACAGGACCCGCTCACCGGCACCTTCAGCGGAACTGCGGAAGTGGCCGGCCTGGACCTGAAACTGCCTGACAGTTCCGGATCGCTGGTGTCATGGCAAACGTTGCGCCTGGCGCCGATTGAATATAACGTCCACCCTGCCCGGCTGGAAATCGGCACCGTGACCTTGGCCCAGCCGAGGATCAACATTGTCCGCAATACCGACAGCGTCCATAACGTGGAGCGCATTGCCAAGGGGGCCGGTTCCGCCGGGGAACAAGAACCGGCCCCGGAGGCCGCAGAGAGAACCGGCGACTCCGAGCCCGAATTCATTTTCCGCATTGGACAGCTGATGCTTGAGAACGGTGAGCTGGCCTACACCGATCGTACGCTGGATCCCGCCTTCACCACATCGTTTGGTGAGCTGAATGGCAGCGTAACCGGATTGAGCAACATTTCCCCGCAGCAGGGCAAGGTATCCATAAGGGGCCGGGTCGGCGGCGTGGCGGACCTGGATTTCGAAGGCACCATTGGGACCCTCGGCACCGAGGATGTCAGCGATCTCCGGTTGATCATGCAGGATCTGTCGCTACCGGCGCTGTCGCCCTATTTCGGGCGATACCTGGGCTACGGCGTGGACAGTGGCAAGCTGAATCTTAACCTGGATTACGAGATTGCCGGCTCACAAATCGATGCCTCCAACCTGGTGGTGATGGATCGGCTGGAACTGGGTTCCGCCATAGCCAGCGACGATGCCGTCAATGCGCCGGTCAAACTGGGTCTGGCCCTGCTCAGGGACAGCAAAGGGGTTATTGAAGTGGACCTGCCGATCAGCGGCGACCTGTCCGACCCGGACTTCAGTGTCGGCAAGGTGGTGATGCGGGCATTCGTAAACCTGTTGGCGAAGGCCGCGGCGTCACCGTTCAGTATGCTTGGTTCGATTGCGGAGCTGGCCGGGTTGAGCGGGGAAGAGTTGGGCAAGGTGAGCTTTGTTCCCGGCAGTATCCAGCTGGCCGAGGGTGAGGCCGAAAAGCTGGCGGCGTTGGCGGACGCCTTGCTGGAACGCCCGGACCTGTTGCTGAATATTCGGGGTAATGTTGAGCCCCAGGCTGACGGACTTGCGCTGTTGCGGGACGATCTGACCGCTGGTGGTGAACAGGAACTGTCCGAGGAGGAATGGCAGGCAGCCCGGGAAGCCTATCTGGCCGGTGAGCGGTCACTGGCGCCGGAAGCGTTGAGTAACCTGGCCTCCTCGCGCGGGGTAACCTTGCGGAATGTCCTGCAGCAAACGCACGGAGTACCGGCTGATCAGCTGTTCCTGCTCGATCCGGCCCGTAATGCGGAGATGGGTGGCGAGGGTAACGTGATCGTCGCCTTCAACCTGGATGTGCGTTGACCTCAGGGTGCCTCGAAGCTGGTCAGAAAGCCGGCTGGTAACTGGAGCCCCCAGTTTTCGACGAGTTGCCGGTATCGGCCATTGTCCACCAGCGGCGCCAACAGTTCGAGCATCTGGTCTGCACTGGCGGCGCCGCCCTTCCGGGCAATGATGCTGAGCTGGTAGCGCTGATCCGGCTCGTTCGATATTAGTAATTTGTCTCGGTCTTCTGGATGCCTGGCCAGGTGCCGCTGCAGGTAGGAGTGGCTGACTATGGCGACCTCCGCAACAGAGGGCCGGTCGACTTTGATCAAATTCATGTTGCGGGCGTGGCTGTCGGAAAACTCGATATTAAATTTTTGTTCGAGCACGGAGTTGTCAGTTTCATACCCGGCAAAACCATAGTAATAGCCGGAAATGGCCACAATAGATCGGTTGTGCAGGTCGTCAAAGAATGAGGAATCTCTGCCGGGTTTCTTGAGAGCGACATAAAGTTCTTCGTCGGCCAAGATCGGGTGGGTAATGTCCACATCCTTCTTTGTCCAACCCCAGTCAGGGCTTTGAAAGAAGATGACGTCGTAGAGACCGGCATCGAAATCCAGGTGGCGGCGTTTGGGGGAGGTGTGGATGATATGGAATGAGACGTCCGGGTGTATCTGCTCAAGCACCTCCAGCAGTTCCCCGAGGAAGCCCTCGACTTTGCCATCGGAATTGACACTGGCGATCGGGGGAAAGTGGTAAACGCCCACAGTGATTTCGGTTTCGTTTGCCCGAACCGGCGCCGTTGCCAGCATAATAGCCGCAACAAGAATGGCCATTAATCTTCGAAATTGGGCTTCAGCGGACACGATATCCCCGGTTATGTAACAATTGAATACGCATTCAGAATAGCACGGGGATTTTGTGCACCTGAAGCAAAAGATTATTAACTTATGCAAAACAGGTCAGTGATTAATGGGTAACGTTGTCAGCCACTTTTTCGCCTATGTCTCCCGCCTGCGTTGGATCAAGCGTTGGGGGCTGATGCGCAATGCCATTGAGGAGAATGTGGCTACCCATTCCTGGGAGGTGGCAACCCTGGCCCATGCGCTTGCCATCATCCGCAACCGGCATTTCGGTGGCCAGGTGAACGCCGACCGTATTGCCGCAGCAGCGCTTTACCATGATGCGACGGAGGTGATTACCGGTGATATGCCGACACCGGTGAAATACCATTCAAAGGTGATGCGAGAGGCATTCGGGGACATCGAGCATAAGGCAGAGGCGGAACTGTTGGCGCTGTTGCCAGAGGACCTGCGAGAGGATTTTTCACCTTATGTTCGGGAGTCTCGGCTACCGGCAGAAGACCGGGAACTGATCAAGGCCGCCGACAGGCTGTCGGCGTGGCTCAAGTGCCAGGCGGAGATCAGGGCCGGCAACAAGGAGTTCGAGCCGGCCGCCCAACAGATCCGCAACCGCCTGGAGGAAGACGGATTGCCAGAGGTTGCCTATTTCCTGAAGGTATTCGCCCCCAGTTACGACCAACCCCTGGACAATCTCCTGGGTTGACGGGTTCTCGGGGCTTAGCTGTTGCCTGCCGCGCCGACCATCCCGCCGCGCAGGCCATCGCGCTGCAGATGCTGGCGAACCGTGTCCTCGGGGCTGCCGGCCAGTTCGCGGAACATGCCCATGGAGCCGAGCAGCGCTGAGGATTCGTAGGGTACGAACACCCGCTCGCCCTCTTTCGCCATATTGGGCAGAACCTTGATATAGCTCTGGCCCAGAAGGTAGCCAATAACCGTCTGCTTGTTCTCTTCAGAGTCGCCCATTGCGCTGAGTACCAGACGGATGGACTCCTGCTCACCCTGGGCCCGGAGAATGGCCGACTCCTTGTCGCCCTGGGCATTCAGAATGGCGGATTCGCGCTGGCCCTGTGCCATGGCGATAGCCGCCGACTTTTCCCCCTCGGCTTCGGTGACCGTGGCCCGGCGCTTGCGCTCTGCAGCCATCTGCAACCGCATGGCTTCTTCCACTTCTTCCGGCATGCTGATGTCCTGGACTTCCACCCGGGTAAGCTTGACGCCCCACTTGGAAGCGGCCTCTTCCATCTCGGCCTGGATGGCGTTGTTCACCTCGCTGCGGGATTCAAACAGCTTGTCCAGCTCCATCTTGCCCACCACCGAGCGCAGGGTGGTTTTGGCCAGAACCTCCACCGCCTGGCTCATGTTGGCGACTTCGTAAACGGCCCGGCGCGGGTCAATGATCTGGTAATACAGGGCGCCGTTGATCTTCACCGTGACGTTGTCGGTGGTCACCACCGGCTGTCCAGGGAAGTCCATAACCGTTTCCCTGCGGTCAATCCGGACCTCATCGCTCATCACCGGATGGTAGTCTTCGCCCATGCGGACGTAGCGAATCATGGTGATTGGGCGTGGCCGCTCGATGAAGGGGATGATGATGTTCACGCCACTTTCAAGAATGCGATTGAAAGAACCCAGCCGCTCAATGACCATGACTTCGGATTGGCGAACGATGACCAGTCCCTTGGCAATGATGAAGATGCCAATAGCGACCAGGATCAGGCTGATGATCAGCCCGGGTGAAAGATACTGTTCCATGCTTACTGTTCCTTGTGTGTGATCGTCTCAACAACGGCGGTCGTGCCGTCAAACTGTTTGAAAATGACGTCGGTTCCTTCCGGAAGGTCGGTTTCTCCGGTGTCAGTGACCCGCAGGCGATAGAAATCGCCGTTGACCTTGATGCCCGTGGCACCATCGAAATCCCGTTTCTGGGTCTGGTAACGCCGGCCCTGCTCCACTCCGGTGCCGGTCGTGCCATAGGCCACGCCTTTGGGAGAGAAGCGCGGTCGTATCCAGCGAATGGCGACAGGCACCAGGATTCCCGAGAACACCCCCATGCCGGCGAGCTGCCACTCAAATGGTACGCCCAGAAAAGCCAGCAAGGCGGTCAGCGCCGCGGCAATGCCCAGGGCCAGAAGTAACAGGACACCCGAGGCCAGTTCAGCCAGGCTCAGCACCAGCGCCAGGATCAGCCAGAAATGCGTAAGACTCCATTCCATAAAGAAAATCCACAGGTTCGGGGAAGGGGGAGGCTCGGTGTCGCACACCGGCCGTCGGCATCGGATTGTACCGGAAACCGGATGCCGCGTCAGAGGGTGGCCGGAGTGCCATGTGGCCTGGTTCACTAAAGCCATATCCCCCGGACAGGCAATTGTTAGAGTATCTGCTTTAATTGCCAGAGCACACAACAAGAGGTCCGTGACCATGAAGAATCTGAAGAACAAAGTTGCCGTTGTTACCGGTGCCGGCTCGGGTATCGGGCGCGCGCTCGCCAAGTCCCTGGCGGACCGGGGCTCCCGGCTGGCGCTGTCTGACGTCAATGAGGCCGGCCTGGCGGAAACGGCGGAAGCGCTCGGGAATGCCGATGTGAGGACCTACCGGCTGGATGTCTCGGATCGGGATGCCATCTTTGCCCATGCCGAGGAGGTTGTAAAAGACTTTGGTCAGGTCAATCTGGTCATCAACAACGCGGGCGTGGCACTGTCTGCAACGGTGCGTGAGATGACCGACGAGGACTTCAAATGGGTCATGGACATTGACTTCTGGGGTGTTGCCCACGGCACCCGTGCCTTCCTGCCACATCTGATTGCCTCGGGCGATGGCCATGTGGTGAATGTGTCCAGCGTGTTCGGCCTGATCGGCGTGCCCAAACAGAGCGCCTACAACGCCGCCAAGTTTGCGGTACGCGGATTCACCGAAGCCCTCAGGCAGGAAATGAAGCTGGAAAACCAGCCGGTGGCGGTGAGCTGTGTGCACCCCGGTGGCATCCGCACCAACATTGCCAATGCCGCGCGTATGGGCAAGTCCGAGAATGCCGTCGCCCAGCGCAAGGGTTTCGACAAGCTCGCCATGACCACGCCCGAGAAAGCGGCGGAGACCATTGTAAAAGGCATACTCAAGAACGAGTCCCGCATCCTGGTAGGCCCGGACGCCTGGGGTATCGACGCCATCAACCGTCTGCTGGGTTCGGCTTATCAGCCCTTGGTGGAGCGCTTCTCCCGCAAGAACCTTTATGTCTGATGCGTGAGGCTGAGTGTCAGGGGCCCGTGAAGAACCGGGCCTGCTGTACATTTTACAAACAGTGTTTCGGGGCTATACTCGGAAGCTGATCCAAGGAAGAGTCAGCATGAATACGCCTCACCATTCCGACCTGGGGGCCACTCTGGAACAGAGCCGCTCAGGTCTGCGCGACAGCCATCGCCGCTCCTTGATGCGGCTGCTTTTTCTGATCACCGGCTCGGCACTGGTGGTTTTCGCATGCCTTCAGATTCTCAATGGTTTCCTCTGGGTGGGCATTGGTGAACTCTGTGCCAGCGCGTTGCTGTTTTTCGGCGTCTGGCGCCTGAAATCCACGCCCCACCTGCAGCAATGGGTTTATGCCTATCTGGTGCCTCTGTTCGCATTTTTCCTCGTGATAATGCTGCTGCCAGAAGCCTCGGTGTCCGCTTTCGTCTGGGTGCTGATGATGCCGGTTCTTGCCTACCTGCTGCTCGGCAAGAAAGAAGGCATGATTCTCAGCGCGCCCTTCATGATCGTCGGCGGTGTTATCTACTACATCCACCTTGGCCAGGTCGGCAGCCCCCACGCGATGATCGATCTGCTCAACATGGTGTTGTGCGGTGCCCTGATGCTGGCCTTCATTCACCTGTATGAGGGCCGCCGCGAAGAGGCCGAGCAGCGCCTGGTGGATATGGCCCAGACTGATGCGCTGACCGGCCTCGCCAATCGCAGCAACTTCCAGGGCACATTGAATCGGACCATCGCCGAGTGTGATCGCAGCGGAGCCGGTTTTGCTCTCGTGGTCATGGACATTGACCACTTCAAGCTTGTGAACGACACCCTGGGCCACGAGGCCGGAGACTATGTTCTCAAAAACATCAGCCGATGCCTGACCGAGCGCCTGAGAAGCACAGACTTTGTCGGCCGCCTCGGTGGCGAGGAGTTCGGCCTGATTCTGCGGGATGTGAAGCCGGCGGATGCGTTTGTCCTGATGGACGAGCTGCGCCAGCGGATTGCTGAACGCGATTTGCCCTATGGTGATGCCCGTATCCGGGTAACCGCCTCCTTCGGGATTGCCCAGTGGCCAGATCACGGCCGGGAAGCCGAAGGCCTGCTCCGGGTTGCGGACCGCTGGCTGTACAGTGGCAAGCGGGCCGGTCGAAATCGGGTGGTCGGCGCCGGCCATAACCCCCGCCAGCTTGAGATTCTGACTGTCGAAGCGAGCTGATTGCGGTATTCTTGGGGCAATCATTTCCCTGCAAGATTGACCTAGCCCATGTGTGAACTGCTGGCCATGAGCGCCAATACGCCCACTGACCTGTGTTTCAGCTTCACCGGCCTCACCCGCCGCGGCGGCCAGACCGGCCCCCACAAAGACGGTTGGGGAGTGGCCTTCTACGAGGGCAAAGGCGTCCGGGCCTTCCACGACGCTGATGCCAGCGCCAGTTCCCGAATCGCCGAAGTGGTCCAGACCCACCCGATCAAGAGCGAAGTAGCCATCTGCCACATCCGCCAGGCAAACGTCGGCGACATCTGCCTGGCCAATACCCATCCGTTCATGCGCGAACTCTGGGGCCGCTACTGGGTGTTCGCCCATAACGGCCAGTTGTCCGTCTTCAGTTCTACGCCGGGCTTCTACGAACCGGTCGGCACCACCGACAGCGAGGCCCTGTTCTGCGACATCCTCAACCACCTGCGCAGCCACTGCGACCGGAACACCCCGACCGACGACATCATTGAGCGCCTGGTGCGCCTGTCGAAGGCTTACGCCAGCCAGGGGGTGTTTAACCTCCTGCTGAGTAACGGCGACTGGCTGTTTACCTACTGCACCACCAAAATGGCCAGCATTACCCGGCGGGCACCGTTTGGTCCTGCCCGTCTGAAAGACGCGGACGTGACGGTAGACTTTGAATCGGAGACGACGCCGAACGATATCGTCAGCGTTGTTGTGACCGAACCGCTGACTACCGATGAAAAATGGGATGTTTATCAGCCCGGTGAGTGGCGGCTTTGGCTGAAAGGGGAAGTCATTCGATCTGGAGTTGCCAGAACGGGCGATTGACCTTGGCCAGATCAAGCGGATGAGTGGGTGGGGAGGCCTTTGTGCAGGGAAAAAGATGTCTGAGCGCAGCGAGTTGTTTTTCCCGGAACAAAGGCCTCCCCACCTGCTTGTCCGCGTAACTCCAAGGATTACTGAAGCGTTCTGCGATTACCTTTCTTGTACTGCGGTGCGATGTGCGACTGGATTTCTTCCTTGAAACGGGCAATCAGGTCGCTGTTGTCGTGATCCCAGGGGTGAAAACCGGGCTTGAAATACTCCAGCCATGTGGGAATCAGGCTGGAAAAGGTTCCGTTGAGGCCCCACAGGCGCCAAAGGCCTGAAGCGGTATCTTTCAGAGAGAAGTTCTTGCGGTCGTTCAGCATCATCCGGCTGGTGAAGTAGGTGCTCATCACACCCAGGGCGGCGGTGCTGAAGGCGAGATAAAAGGTTCTTTCGGCGTAGGTGCCGCCTGCTGCCTGGAATACGTCGTAGGCTACCGCCTTGTGCTCCGTTTCCTCGATTGCATGCCAAACCCATAGCGGGCGCATGGTCTCGTCCATGTCCTGGCGAACATCGTCACGTTCCAGCAGCATGTCGGCCATCATAGCGGTCAGGTGCTCCAGGGCACAGGTGATGGCCAGCTGATGCCGTTTGGGCAGTTTCTTGGCGATGCCCAGAACCACCTCCAGATGCTTTTCCAGCTCTTCCACCGGCATGCCCTGGTCTCGGACGTGCTGGTTCATAGCAATGTGCTCCAGGGAGTGCATGGCCTCCTGGCCAATGAACCCGCGTATCTCCTCTTTGAGCTTGGGATCGGAGATCTTGTCCCGGAACGCCCTTACCGAATCGACAAAGAACTGCTCGCCCTGGGGGAACAGCACCGAGAGCGCATTCATGATGTGGCTGATGGTGTAGCTGTTGTCGACCCAGTAACGGGGTACCTGCTCGCCAAACTCGAACCCCATGCGCTGGGCGGTGATGGTGACGTTGTCCGGGGTGTTTGAGGCCCGGGTAACGGGAGCCGCTTTGTTTTCTGCGGTTTTGTTGCTCAGCATGTGTGTACTCCTCGCTCTGGCTGATGTCATGGCTCCAGTGTGGGGCAGTCAACGTCGGGCAGGAATGCGCAAATGGGACGCCAGTCGATCAGGATGGGACACGGCCCGGGATTTGATTGGCCATGCTGACGGCGAGCATGGTGTACCGGGCCCCACTGTAGCGGCAAGAGGCATCTGATAGAGTCAGTTGAAGTGCTTCAGCCACCCCAATAATAAGGAATGCCAATGAGCCCAACTGGTCCGGACAAAGAACGGCAGATGCTGGGATTGTTCCTGGTGCCGGGCGCTTACCTGCGGGTCTTGGCCGAAACCGTCCGGCAACTGGGGTATAACGACCGGTCACTCTATGAAGGGCTCGAATTCTCCCCGGACGATCTCAAGTCCAACGACAGCCGGGTCTTTGTCACCGATGCCATCATCATGGCCAAGCGGGCCGTGAACCTGGCCGGGCAAGACGGTCTCAGTTTCATGCTGGCCCGCGAACTGCGCCTGACCATTCACGGCACCCTGGGCTTCGCGGCCCTTACCAGCCCCACCTTCGCAGATGCCCTGGATTCCGTGCGCCGTTACCTGCATTTGCGGGTGCCGTTCCTCAGTATGAGCCAGTCCGAAGCAGGGGATCAGGTGCTGGTAAAGCTGTGCACCGAATTCGAAGTGCCCGGCCTCTATCCGTTTCTCGCCGAGACCGTGAGCGCCACCCTGATCCTGCTGACCGAACAGCTCCTGGACCGGGAAGACGCTGCCAGACACGGCTTTGCTTTGGAAGACGGCAAGCTCCCGGGCGTCACCGTTCGCCTGAGCGCGCCGGAGCCGCCCTGCTACCGGCAGTTTGCGAACCAGCTACCGGTCCGATTCGAATACGGCCAGCCGGATGAAATGATGGTGTTCCCCCGGGAGCTTCTGGAAGTGCGCATGCGCCTGGCCGACGCCGAAGCCTCCCGCATGGCCCGAGATCAGTGTGAGTTCGAGCTCCAGAAGGCCCTGAAAGAGCAGGGTGACATTGTCCTGGCTATCCGCAACATGCTCCGGATGATGCCCGGCCCCTTGCCGTCCCTGGAAGCCATGGCCGAGCGTTTCTGCGTCTCGTCCCGAACCCTGAAACGCCGCCTGGCCGACCGCGATACCAGCTACCGTGAAATCCTCGAGTCGGTTCTGAAAGACCGGGCGATCCAGTTACTCCGCTATACCAACCAGTCCGTCAGCGAGATTGCCTATGAGTTGGGTTATGCGGACCTGTCCAACTTCAGCCGAGCTTTCCGAAAGTGGACCGGCAAGTCGGCCAGCGAGTTTCGTGAGGGTGGTCCGGATCCGGCTCCGGAGGTTGGTCCCTGATCTTTCCGGGCCTCTTAGTTTGGAGCGTGGTCGCAGGGTGGGGCATTATTTTTTCGGGTAAAAACAACTCGCTTCGCTCAGACATCTTTTTCCCCGAAAAAATAATGCCCCACCCCACGGCCAGCCCCCAAATCAACCAGGCTAGGGCCATAATTGAAACCAGACACCAACCCAAAAGGATGAAAACGAACATGACCCAAAGGCCAGACACTCACAGCAAACTGATCGGCTACCTGCTCTGGATCTTCGGATTCCTTGGTTCCCACAGGTTTTACTACGGCAAACCCGTTACCGGCACCATCTGGTTCTTTACCCTGGGGCTGTTGTTCATCGGCTGGATCATCGACCTGTTCCTGATCCCGGCCATGGACCGGGAGGCGGACCTGCGGTTCCGGGAAGGTGAAGTCAGTTACAACATCGGCTGGATCCTGCTGACCTTCCTGGGTGTGTTCGGGATTCACCGGATGTACATGGGCAAGTGGATTACCGGCATCATCTACCTGTTGACCGGCGGCCTGTTCCTGATTGGTGTGCTGTATGATTTCTGGACCCTGAACAACCAGATCTCCATCCGCAACGAAGAGCGCCGCTTCGGCTGATCGAGCTGCTTACAAGCCGGCGGCGGTCTCCAGTTCAACCAGGGCTTCCTCCAGGTAGTCGAGCATCCGCTGCAGGCTGGGTAGCGTTCGGCGGCAGCCGATGAGGCCGAATTCCACCTGGTCGCCGTAGCTGGTCAGGGTCATGTTCAGGGCCAGGCGATCCATGGCGATGGAGACCGGGTACATGCCGTCCAGGGTTGCGCCGTTCCAGTAGCAGGTCTCCCGTGGCCCAGGCACGTTGGAGATCACCACATTGAAGGTCTGCCATTTCGGAGCCATGCCGGTGAGCAGATGGAACGCTGCCGGCGCCAGGGTCAGGGCGGTGTAGTTGATGATTTCTTCCGGGGACATGTGGGCGTAGCGGTCCTTGGCGGCTTTCACATCCTCATGGATCTGCATCAGCCGGGTGACCGGGCTGGTGACATCGGTGTGCAGCGAGGCGAGGATCACACCCACCTGGTTACCGCCTGAGCTGTCATCCCGGCGCAGGGATACCGGGACCATAGCGATCAGCGGTTTCTCTGGCAGCGCGTCCCGGTTCATCAGATAGCTGCGCAGTGCAGTAGCACACATAGCCATCACCACGTCATTCACCGTGGTCCTGTAGATCTTACATACCGCCTTTATCCGACTGAGTTCATAGGATTGCGCCGCGAAGCGCCGGGAGCCGGTAATCTTCTGGTTCAGGATGCAGCGGGGTGCGTGGAAGATGGAGGAGTAGGCCGGGTCCTTGCGGGCGTTGTTGATGGTTCTAAGCAGTTCCCGGGCCACGGTGGGCACCGTGCCCAGTTGTTTGCCGGATTCACCCAGTAGATGGCCGACACTGCGCCACAGGGAGGGGCCACCATCCTCCTTTTCACGGGACGGGCGGGGTGGCATGGCCCAGATCGGCGGCATGTCCCGTTCGCCGGTATCCTGGCATAGCATCTGGGTGACCATCCGCATGGCCGATACGCCGTCCACCAGGGCATGATGTACCTTGATATAAACGGCAAACTGGCGCTCCCCCAGCCCTTCAATCAGATGGAACTCCCACAGTGGTCGCTCCCGGTCCATCAGGTGGGAATGTTCCGCCGAAACAAACGACAACAGCTCTCTTACCCGTCCCGGCGTCGGTAGCGCTTCGAAACGAAAGTGGTGCTCCAGATCCAGATGCTCGTCTTCCTCCCAGACTGGCTGGCCGAACCGGTAATCCAGGCGTTGGTTGAACGGCGGCGTTACTTTGGTGAATTGCCTGAGCCGGTCGGCGAGCTGGGCGACGTAGTCATCCGGTGCGTCCTCGGGAAAAGAAAACAGCTGAAGACCGCCCACATGCATGGGCTGCTGCCGCTTTTCCAGCCATAGAAAAAGCTGATCCGTCGGGCTGAGAGGTTTCACGGGGCGTCCTTGTAATTGGTGTTGCCACAATAGTAGCTCAGATAGCTGGCAACGGAATTGACCCCGGTTCGCATTCCCTCGCCCGGATGGGCCAAACCGTGTCCAAGGTCCGGACGGGGTTTTTCAACGTAAGCCATGAACTAAGGTTAGTAACTGCATCCATCAAAATGAATCTTGGAGAAAGGACGTGGGAACTCTCATCAAGAGCCTGCATGGCGTTCTCTTGTTTCTGTGCGGCCTGTTTCCGTTGTCTACCGCTGCCCAGGACCTGCCAGGTGTCCAGCTGGAAACCGTCTCGTCGGAAAATATCATCGAGGAAGTGACCCTCAACGGTACGGTAAATGCCCTGCGGGTCTCCGGTATGTCGGCGGCAGTGGCCGGCCTGTTGGAGGCGGTTCGGGTGGAAACCGGGGACCGTGTTTCCCGGGGCGATGTGCTGGTCGAGCTCGACGATGAGATGGTCACCTGGGAACTGGCGGCCGCGAGGGCCGATGCGGAAGAGGCGCGCAGCCGTCTTGATGAGGCGCAGCGCCGGCTGCGTGAGGCCAGGTCTGTGGGTGCAGGCCGTAATATTGCGGCTACCGAAGTCAGTGCCCGGGAAAGTGAAGTGGCGGCCAGCGAGGCGGCGCTTGCACGCCTGGAAGCTGTCCGCCGACAGGTGGAAGTCCGGGCCGATCGCCATCGCGTGACAGCACCCTTTGACGGTGTGGTCAGCGAACGCTCACGGGATATTGGTGAATGGGTCGCCCCAGGTGACCAACTGCTGACGCTGGTTGATACCGACAACCTGCGTCTGGATTTCCGGGTACCCCAGTCTTTCTACAAACGTATCGACGACAACAGCCGGCTTCTGGTGCAGAACGGGCAGGAGCTGGCCAGAGCAACCATCGATGTTCTGGTGCCGGTCAATGACCCCCAGTCCAGAACCTTTCTTCTCCGCGCGATAAAGCCCGAGTCGGTGAAGCTGTTACCGGGAATGTCGTCACAGGCGGTTCTGCGGGTGACGACCGGTGAACGTGGCCTGACGGTCTCGAGGGATGCCATCAATCGGTATCCCGAAGGGCGAACCACCGTATGGATCGCCGAACCGGAGGATGAAACTACCTGGACCGTGAGCGAAAAGCGGGTGCGTCTTGGTACCGCCTTTCAGGGCCGGGTAGAGGTCACCAGTGGCCTTGAGGCAGATCAGAAGGTGGTGGTCCGTGGCAACGAGTCCCTGAGCGAGGGCATCAGCGTACGTATTGCCGAACGGGAGAGCCGCTGATGTTTGCCGGCATTATCCGCCACGGCACTCTGGTCGCCGTGATTGCCCTGATTGTGGCCATCGTCGGAGCCGCCGCCGCACTTCGAATTCCGGTCCAGATGATTCCGGATCTGGAGGTGCGCACGGTGACGGTGGAAACCAGTTGGCCCGGCGCCACGCCCCAGGACATCGAGAAGGACATCCTGATCGAGCAGGAACGGTTCCTGCGCAATGTTCCCAATCTCAGTCGAATGACCTCCACCGCGTCCAGCGGTGCAGCCGAAATCGAGCTGGAGTTCCCGTTCGGCGTCGATATCACCGAGACGCTGATCCAGATTAACAATGCCCTGAGCCAGGTCCCGGATTATCCGAGAAACGTCGATGAGCCGCGCATCGTGGCGGCGTCTTTCTCCTCCAATGCGTTCATGTATTTCCGCATCGCCACCCTGGAGGGCAACCCCAGGGAACTGGATATCGAACTGATGCGCGATTTTATCGAAGACCGCGTTCGGCCAAGGATGGAGAGCGTGCCTGGGGTTTCCGAGGTCACCGTCGGCGGCGGTGCCGACCGGCAGATGCAGGTTATTGTGGACGAAGCCGCCCTGGCCCAGCGGGGCCTGAGCTTGCTCGATCTGCGTGATGCCATTGTCAGTCGCAACCAGGACATTTCCGGTGGCGAGATCGATGCTGGCAAGCGCCGGTACCTCCTGCGCACGGTTGGGCGCTTTGACGACGTTGAATCCCTGGAGCAACTGGTGGTTCGAAGGCAGGGTGACAGCGTGGTGCGCCTGGGTGAAGTTGCCCAGGTCCGGCAAGGGCATTCACGCATTCGGGAATTGTCCGTTGTTAACGGACAGCGGGTGATTGGCCTGCAGGTTCGTCGCGAGAGTGGGTCCAACGTCATCGATATCAAGCACGCGATGATGGATGAAGTGGCCGCGATCAACCGGGAGGTGCTTGAGCCGGCCGGCATGAGACTGGGCCTGACCGCAGACGATGCCCGTTATGTGGAAGCCTCTGTAGCCAACGTCTGGACCAACCTGGGCATTGGCGCCGCCTTCGCAACCCTGGTGATGTTCCTGTTTCTGCGATCCGGTAGAGCGACGTTTGCGGGGGTGGTGGGCATCCCGCTGTGCGCCATTGCCGCGTTTATCGGGCTGCTGATCACCGGTCGCACCATCAACGTGATTTCCCTGGCGGGCATCGCCTTTGCCATCGGCATGACCGTCGACAACAGCATCGTGGTGCTGGAGAACATCGAGCGACACCGGCGTCTCGGGCTGGACCGTTTCGAATCCGCTCTCAAGGGTGTGCGGGAAGTCTGGCCGGCGGTTCTGGCCTCCACCACCACAACCATCCTGGTGTTCCTGCCGATCCTGTTCATCGACGAAGAGGCCGGACAGCTGTATTCCGACGTGGCAATTGCGATCTCCGCCGCCATTCTGGCGTCCATGCTGGTGGCCATAACCATCATACCCACCCTTTGTGCCCGGCTGGATTTCGGCCGCCGGGGTGTGCAAACGGATGAATACGGCAATGAGACCTCGGGTCGCTGGAGTCGGGCCGCCATGGCGGCGGTGCGCTGGCTGGTGAATGGCGCGGTACGTCGTGTTCTGGTCATAGCGGCAACCGTGGGTGTCAGCCTCTGGGTGATCTTCGTGCTGACCCCGCCCGCCGAATACCTGCCGGAGGGTGAGGAACCCAAGACCTTTGCGGCCATGTCGGCACCACCGGGTTATAACCTGCAAGAAATGGAAGCCATTGCCCGACAGGTGGAAGACTACTTCCTGCCCCACGTGAACGCGGATGGCGAGGCCTATGCGGCTGGCGAAACCCGCGTGCCGCCCATGGCCTATCTCAACATGCAGGTAACGCCAACCCGGATCCGGATCATCGCGGAGACTCTGAACCCGAGGCACATTGAAGCGCTGATGGACGAGATCACCCGTTTCTACGAACAGTTCCCGGGCATGCGCGCCTTCGCGGCCAAAGGCTCCATCATCTCCAGCAACGACGGCGGCACCCGCAGCATCAACCTGGATATCTCCGGCCCGGATCTGGTCTCGGTATACAGCGCCGCGAATGCCGCCTACCAGCGGGCGGAGGAAATCTTCGACAATCCCCGCATCCAGAGCCAGCCCTCCACGCTGTCTCTGGCGCAACCGCTGATCCAGATCATGCCCAACTGGGATCGTGCAGCGGAACTTGGCCTGGGTGCCGAAGGCATTGGCTTCACCGTGGCCTCCCTGACCGAGGGCAGCTACGTGGATGATTTCTTCCTGGACGACGAAAAGATCGATATCTATGTGTATGGCAGCGAGGGTCGCAATCCGTCACTGGACAGTCTGCCCGATGTCATGGTGCACACGCCCCAGGGCGCGACCCTGCCCCTGTCCAGCCTCGCCACCATAGAGGAAACCGTGGATACCAGCACCGTCCGCCGGGTGGATGGTCGCCGCACCGTGACCCTGAACGTGATTCCCCCGGACGATGTGCCGCTTGAGGCCGGCGTTGAACGGGTACGCACGGAACTGCTTCAGTCCATGCGCGAAAGTGGTGCCTTGCCGGCGAATGTGGACGTCGATATCTCCGGTGCCAGCGACCAGTTGAACGCCACGCGGGAAGCGCTGACCGGCAATTTCATCATCGCCATCGCCATTGTCTACCTGCTGCTGGTGGCCATCTTCGCCCACTGGGGCTTCCCGCTGCTGATCATGACCGCCATCCCACTTGGTGTGGCTGGCGGCATCGTGGGCCTGGCCCTGATGAACCTGGTGGGTGGCCTGCTGCCCATGCTCGGCCTGCAGCCTCTGAGGCAGCCCTTCGACATGATCACCATGCTGGGCTTCCTGATCCTGATGGGCACGGTGGTGAACAACCCGATCCTGGTGGTGGACCAGGCCCGCCAGAACCTGCGCCAGAAAGGCGTTACCGTGGTGCAGGCCGTCACCAGCGCCGTACAGACCCGCCTGCGCCCCATCGCCATGACCACCCTCACCACCATCTGCGGCCTCTCGCCCCTGGTGTTCCTGCCCGGCGAAGGCACCGAGCTCTACCGGGGCGTGGGCTCCATCGTTCTATTCGGCCTGCTGGGGGCTGCCATCGTAACGGTGACCTTCCTGCCGTCACTGACCATCTTCGTGCTGGGCTGGCGCGAGCGGTGGCGGTTGCGCCGTTCTGGGGAGGTCTGACCTGGGAGTAGCGCCGTCACGCGCCGGCTTAAGCCGGCATTGTTAAGGGCTCAGGCCGCGATGGATTCTCGCTGGTTGGCCCGGACCTCCAAGCGGATCTGGTTGCCGTCCAGCAGGACAGGGTAGGTTTTGACCCTTACGGCATCGTCTTCCAGACAGACACCGGTGCGCAGGCTGAAATGTTGTTTGTATAGCGGCGAGGCCACCACCGGCTCCCCTTTCAGATCCCCGGTAATCCCCCGGGCCAGCACATTGGCGCCGCTGAACGGGTCCGTGTGGCTGATGGCAAACAGTGCGGGCAGCCGGTGCGGAAGATAAAACACCGCGACCGGTCCTTCGTCTGTCCAGACTGCAACGCCGGATTCCGGTACCAGGTCGTTTACCGTGCAAACTGCTTCCCAACGAGTGCGTGGTTTCATTGTGTTTCTCCTAATCCTTTTGCGTTTATCTCAATGATTTTCTGATGCGATACCACCAAAGCTTGGCGAGCGAGGTGGTATGGAGGTGCTTTTCTGGCGGGAAAAAGATGTCTGAGCGAAGCGAGTTGTTTTTCCCAGAAGAAAAGTATCCCCATGGCGCCTTGCTCAAAACGCCAAACCCGCAGGCTACGCAGACTCAGTCTCCAAAACAGGCCGACGCTGCCCCCGCTCAACAGTCCACTCCTGCACCGGATCGCTCTGCGAAGGCGCATTCACAAACTCCCGGAACCGCTTCCGCTTTTCCGGATCCTCGACGGCCGTCTTCCACTCACACTGGTAGGTACCGACAATCCCCTCCATGTGCTCCTCCAGCTCAGCGCAGATGCCCAGGCTGTCCTCCAGCACCACCTGCTTCAGGTACTCCAGGCCGCCTTCAAGGTTCTCCATCCAGACGCTGGTGCGCTGCAGCCTGTCGGCGGTGCGCACGTAGAACATCACCACCCGGTCAATGGTGCGGATCAATTCCTCGTCCGACAGATCCGTGGCAAACAGGTCGGCGTGGCGGGGCCGCATGCCGCCGTTGCCGCAGACGTACAGGTTCCAGCCGTTTTCCGTCGCAATCACGCCAAAGTCCTTGCTCTGGGCTTCGGCGCATTCCCGGGTGCAGCCGGACACCGCCATCTTCACCTTGTGGGGCGCCCGCAGGCCCTTGTAGCGGTCCTCCAGGCGAATCGCCATGCCCACGCTGTCCTGCACGCCGTAGCGGCACCAGGTGCTGCCGACGCAGGATTTCACGGTACGAAGTGACTTGCCGTAGGCGTGGCCGGTCTCGAAGCCGGCGGCGATCAGCTTTTCCCAGATCTCCGGCAACTGGCTCAGGGTGGCGCCAAACAGGTCCACCCGCTGGCCGCCGGTGATCTTGGTGTACAGGTCGTATTCCTTGGCCACTTCACCCAGCACGATGAGTTTGTCCGGCGTGATCTCACCACCCGGGATGCGCGGCACAATCGAGTAGGTGCCGTTCTTCTGCATATTGGCCATGAAGGTGTCGTTGGTGTCCTGCAGCGGCACGTGATCCGTGGCCAGGATGTGCTCGTTCCAGCAGGTGGCGAGGATCGAGGCCACCGCCGGCTTGCAGATATCGCAGCCGTGGCCCTTGCCATGCTGGCTGATCAGAGTGCGGAAGGTGCGAATGCCATTCACTTTCACAATGTGGAACAGCTCCTGGCGGCTGTACGGGAAGTGCTCGCACAGATCCTTGCACACTTCTACACCGCGTTTTTCCAGCTCGCTGTCCACCACGTTCTTCAGGAGCGCCGTACAGCCGCCGCAGCCGGTACTGGCCTTGGTCTCGGACTTGACGCTGCCAAGGTCTGAGCAGCCGGCGTCGATGGCGCCACAGATATCGCCCTTGGTGACGTTGTGACAGGAACAGATGGAGGCAGTCTCCGGCAGGGCGTCGGGGCCCAGGGCTGGTGCCCCGCCCTGGCTTTCCGGCAAGATCAGGGTTTCCGGATTCTCCGGCAGCGTGATGCCGTTAAGGGCGTATTGTAAAAGGGTGTCGTAGTGGCTGTTGTCGCCTACCAGAATGGCGCCCAACAGGGTTTTACCGTCTTCACTGATCACCATGCGGCGATAATGACCGGCCTGCTCATCGTTGAAGCGGATGTTGCGAGCGCCCGGGGTCTGGGCATGGGCGTCGCCAATGGAACCCACGTCCACGCCCAGCAACTTCAGTTTGGTGCTCATGTCGGCACCTGTGAAGGCCGTCTCGCGATCACCGTTCAGCGCAGCGGACAGGGTGCGGGCCATGGTATAGCCCGGGGCCACTAGGCCGAAAATCTTCTGTTCCCAGAGCGCGCACTCCCCAATGGCGTGCACATGGGGATCGGAAGTGGTGCAGTGATTGTTGATCACGATGCCGCCGCGTTCGCCGATCTCCAGGCCACTGGCCCGGGCCAGGGCATCCTGGGGACGAATGCCGGCAGAGAACACGATAAGGTCTGTTTCCAGGAAGGACTCGTCGCTGAAGTTCATGCGAAGGCGAGCGTCCTTGCCCTCGACAATGGCAGTGGTTGCCTTCTCTGTGTGCACCTGAACGCCCAGTTCCTCGATTTTGTGACGCAGCAGGGCGCCGCCGTCGGCATCAAGCTGAACCGGCATCAGCCGGGGGGCAAACTCCACCACGTGGGCTGCCAGTCCCAGGCTCTTGAGCGCGTTGGCTGCTTCAAGGCCCAGCAGGCCACCGCCGACGACCACACCGGTACGGGCACCTTCGGAGCTGGCGCGAATGGCATCCAGGTCATCAAGGGTGCGGTACACCAGGCAGTGGGGCCGGTCCTTGCCCTCAATCGGCGGCACGAACGGATAAGAGCCGGTGGCCAGCACCAGTTCGTCGTACCGGTAGCTGCTCCGGGGCGTTTCAAGTGTGCGATTTTCCCGGTCAATGCCGGTCACCTGCTCGTTAAGATGCAGTTGAATGCCTTGCTCGGTGTACCACTCCAATGTGCCCATCGCGAGATCGGCGTGGGTGGAACCACCGAAATACTCCGACAGATGAACCCGGTCATAGGCCAGCTGTTTCTCCTCGCCAAACACGATGATTTCGTAGTCGTCGGCCGCCGGACTGGCGCAGAACTGCTCCAGAAAGTGATGGCCGACCATACCGTTGCCGACGACGATCAGGGTTTTCTTGCTCATGGGTCTGTCCTCTTTCGGGGCAGCTGGCTGAAGGCTCATGCCGCTGCTTCGCAGTAGTTCTTGCCGAATGCTATGAAGTCCCGGTACCGGGAAATATCGTCCTGTTGCAGGATGCGCTGGCTGTACCAGGGTCCGTCCCGGGTATCACCAAGCAACACCGCGCCGGTGAGGCGCTGGTTGCGGATAAGTAGTCGGCAATAGTGACTCTGTTCGTGGTCCTGCCAGACCACCGATTCGGTGTCTCCATCGGGGCTGATCTGGCCGCAGGAAAAAATCGGAACGCCGCTGATTTTCAGGCGGGTTGGTGTATCCACCGGCCTGTATTCGGCGTCTGGAGTGTTTCCGCTGAGCACGCCTGCAAGCACCTCGGCCTGCTGGTACCCGGGTTCCACCAGCCCAAAGGTGATGTCTCCCAACTGGCAGCACTCGCCCAGCGCAGAGATTGCCGGGTCGCTGGTACGTAGTTGTCCGTCCACCAGAATGCCGCGATCGCATTCCAGGCCCGCAGCCCGGGCAAGCTCTGCAGACGGTGTGATGCCAGTGGCGAAGAGAACCAGATCGGTGCTGATCAGGGTTTCGTCGTCCAGTTGCACCGCCCTGACCATCGATCGTCCAAGCAGAGCCTTTGGAGCAACCGCGGTGCGAACACTCACGCCGCGTTCTTCCATGTGTTGTTGGAGGATTTGGCCGCCGATCTCGTCGAGTTGGCGGTTCAGGAGATGACTACTGCGGTGCAGGAGAGTGACGGCCATACCGCGTTGGCGCAGACCCTCAGCGGCCTCCAGGCCCAGGAAACCGCCGCCAATCACCACTGCTCGGCGGTGTCTGCGAGCGGCATCGATCAGGGTTCTGGCGTCATCCAGATCCCGAAAGGTCATCACGCCAGGGAGATCCTGGCCCGGCAGCCCCGGTTTCGCGGGACGCGAACCGGTCGCAAGCACCAGGTGGGTATAGCGCTGAACCCGACCGGTTGTGGTGGTCACCGTCCTATCTTCACGGTTGATCGAGACCACCGGTTCGCCAGTGCACACCTCAATGCCGTTGTCCCGAAACCAGTTGTCCTGCTGTAAGGTCAGAGCGGCTTCATCTGTTTCCCCGGCAAGCAGTCCGGAGAGTTGTATCCGGTTATAGGCAGCGGATGCCTCGCCATTGAACACGATGATGCGGGTAAACGGTCTGACTCGCTCACGGCAGAGAGTTTCCAGCAGGCGTTGCGAAACCATGCCGTGCCCGCAAATCACCAGTGTCGATTCAGTGTCTCCTGTCATTTCGCTCGAACCCGTACTTTTTCGACCAAACAAAAAAAGCCGGAGCATCTATTCCCACAAGGGAAATCGATGGTCCGGCGCCAATGCCAACAACAATGATCTGATGGTCCGGCCTGATCCTTGGCCGGGACGTTCGTCCTTGCTTCTTGCAAAGCGATCTTCGTGCCAGTTCTTGGAAGCCTTTAAAATCAGTTGGTTAGCTTTTTACGGGTTTGCTCCGGGCACTGTGATAAGGCGAAAGCTGCCCTGCGAAGGGGCGGATTGCACGGTTTTGGGCCAGATGCGGTGGCGCGGTAATTGCTGAGCAGGGGGTATGAGGCTGGTTACAAGGACAACCGGCCTGAACTCGATTGTCGTAATTGAGGCTGTCTGCCTCCGGAGTCTGTCATGAACACCAAGCGCGTCCCTGCCCCTAATTCGCCCTCGGCAGGTGATTACCTGATTGCCTCGAAAAGCTGCGAGTTGATGAATCTCCAGTACTTCCTGCAGATGGGCAAACTGGTGCAGTGCATCAGCAATCTGGTACATGCACTGCAGTGCGAGCGGGGTGCCTCTAACGTGTTTCTTGGTTCTTCCGGCGAAAAATTTGCCCAGGAGCGGAAACACCTGGTCGCGACGTCGGATCGGCTCCGCTCGGAGTTCGAGCAGGCCCTTGCCGAGATTCACGAGGAGCTGACGGCGCATCCAGTCAGTAGTCGCCTACTTAACCAGCTTGCCAGTGCCCTTCACGGCCTTGAGGGGCTGCCGGAACTGCGGCGGTGTGTGGTTGCCCGGAAAGTCACGGCGGCCTCTGCCACCGAGGATTACAGCACCCTGATCCACAACCTGATTGCGGTGGTCTTTGAGGCTGCGGATACCGCCGTTGACCCCACCATAGCCGGACTCCTGGTAGCCATGGTACACCTGATGAACGGCAAAGAGTTTTGTGGGCAGGAGCGGGCTGTCGGTTCGGCGGGGTTTTCCAGTGGCCGGTTTGATCGTGCACTGTCAGAGCGCATGGCGCACCTGATTGAGGCGCAAGAGCGCTGTTTTGAGGTGTTTAACAGCTTTGCCGATGACGGTTCCCTGGATCTATGGGAAAAACTGCGGGAAAACCCTCGTGAGGCGGAGATTGAAAGGCTTCGTCAGCGAGGCACTGCCATTGGTCGTTATAAAGATCTGGATCCGGCACTGGCCGATGAATGGTTCAGGCTCATGTCTGAGCGGATGGATGAACTCAAAACGATAGAGGATTCCGTAGAGGGCTGTTTTCACGCCCGCTGCACCGAGCGCTTTGCAGACGCCAGAAACTCGCTGGCCCACCAGGAAACCCTGGTTGCCTCCCTGGGTGCCCAGGAACCGTCGTCCCAACCCATGTTGGTGCTGTGCGATTCCGGAAGCGACCAACAGGCCGGCGAATCCTGGGCCAGCGATGGTGTCGGCCAGCAGTTTGGCCGTTCCATCTTCGACCTGGTTCAGGAGCAGACCCGGCGACTCCAACAGATGACCGATGAGCTGCAAAGTGCCAGAGAAGCGCTGGAAGACCGCAAAACCCAGGAAAAAGCGGTGCTGCTGCTGATGGAGCATCGCAGGATCAGCAACGACGAAGCTCACCGGGTATTGCGAAAACTCGCCATGGACCAGGGCCGGAAATTGCCCGAGGTAGCCCGGGCCTTGGTATCCATGGCTGACGTGCTGAAGTGATGGAACAGTCCTAGGCCCTGGCAGCCCGGGCCTTCGGTTGTTTGTCGTCTGAGGCTTCCGGCCTTTCCGGACGGCGTGAAGAGATGTGTTCCAGCTTGCGCTGTTTCTCGTAAAGGAAACGCAGTACCTCCTGCCGGTAATGAACGTACTCCGGGTTGTCCGCCAGAGTCACCCGGTTGCGCGGCCGGGGCAGATCAATGTAGAGATCCTCGCCCACGGTAGCCTCGGGCCCGTTGGTCATCATGATAATCCGGTCTGACAGCAATACCGCCTCGTCCACGTCGTGGGTGATCATGATGACGGTGTTGTTCAACTCCTGCTGAATCTCCATCAGTGAGTCCTGCAGGTGGGCCCGCGTCAGAGCATCCAGCGCGCCGAACGGCTCGTCCATCAGCAGCACACTGGGTTTCATGGCCAGCGCCCGGGCAATGCCCACCCGCTGGGCCATGCCACCGGATACCTCGCCCGGTCGCTTGTCTGCCGCGTGGGCCATGTTCACCAGTTCCAGATTGTGATGAATCCAGTCACGCCGCTCCTGCTTGCCCATGGATTTCCGAAACACTTGCTGCACTGCCAGCTCAACGTTCTCGTACACCGTCAGCCAGGGCATCAGCGCATGGTTCTGAAACACCACTGCCCGTTCCGGCCCGGGCGAATTCACTTCATGGCCATCCAGTACACAGCCGCCCTTGGTGGCCTGAAGCAGTCCGGCGACAATGTTCAGCACCGTGGACTTACCACAACCGGAGTGGCCAATCAGGGATACGAATTCGCCTTTCCGGATTTTCAGATTGATGTTGTCCAGGGCGATGAATGCCCCCTTGGGTGTATCGAACGCCATTTCGACGCCGGTCAGCTCCAAATGTGTTTTGCTCATGTCACTCTCCCATCCAGATATTTATTCGTTCCACGCAACTTTGCGTTGAATCAGGAGCATCACCCGGTCCAGCACAAACCCGATAAAACCGATGGCAAGGACCGCCACCATAATCCGGCTCAGGGACTGGCTGCTGCCGTTCTGGAATTCATCCCAGACGAACTTGCCCAACCCGGGACTCTGGGCCAGCATCTCGGCGGCGATCAGCACCATCCAGGCGATACCCAGCGATACACGCAAACCGGTGAAAATCATCGGTACCGAAGACGGCAACACCACCTTGCGGACATGGGTCCAAAAGGACAGTCGCAGAACTCGGGACACGTTCAGCAGGTCCGGATTGACCGCAGCCACACCAACGCTGGTATTGATCAGCGTGGGCCACAGGCTGCACAGGGTGACCGTGATCATGGAGGTCAGGAACGACTTCTCGAACATCGGGTCATCGCTCACGTAGGTTGCCGAGACCACCATGGTCACCAGAGGCAGCCAGGCCAGCGGCGAAACCGGTTTGAACACCTGGATCAGCGGGTTGACCGCCGCCTGGAAGTGGCGGTTCAGCCCCACCACGATGCCCAGGGGCACTGCGATGGCAGTGGCCACGACGAATCCGGCCAAAACCGTGATCAGGCTGGTTATGATCTGATCGGGAAAGGTTGGCGCACCCGGGTAGCTTCGGATCTTGACCTCAGCATCTGGATTGTCTGCCAGAATGCGGGCGTTCCGCTCTTCCTGCATGGCAATGAATTTGTCGGCCCGTTCGCGCTGGTTGGCATGCTCCTGCCAGAGTTGTCCCGCTTGTTCCCAGACCTGGGCCGGGCCGGGAAAGCTGCCCAGAGAGGTATCAACCTGCGGCGCGGCCAGATGCCAGAAGCCGACGAACACCAGGATCCCGATTAGTGGCAGCAGCATCTGGCGCCCGGTAGTGGCGAGCTGAGCGGGTGTCAGCGATGCACCGATGGACTTGAGTCTCTGGCCCAGCCAGCGCGGCGGCTGGGGTGTGTTTGTGGCCGAAGTGATCGTAGTCATGGTTAAAATCTCCTTGCTAACCCGCTTACGGGGTTTGCGAACCTTTCAGGCCGATGTTGAAACTGTCGATATAGGCGTTGGGTCTTCGGGGAGTGAAGGCGACACCGTCAATCAGCTCGCCCTGGTGCGGGCGCTGGAAGTTTTCGGTCTCGAAATCCGGAAAGTCGGAGGCCTTGAGCGTGCCGTCAGCAATCAGTGAACGGGCCGCCTGCTCGTAGATGTCCGCACGGTAAACCCGGGCTGCCGTCTCCATATACCAGTCGTCTGGCTTGGCCTCGGGTATCTGGCCCCAACGACGCATCTGGGTGAGGTACCAGATGGCATCGGACGGATAGGGGTAGGTGGCGTGATACCGGAAGAAGACATTGAAGTCCGGAACCTCGCGAATGTCGCCTTTTTCATACTCGAAGGTGCCGGTCATGGAGTTGGCGATCACCGCCTCATCGGCACCCACGTAGCTGGGCCGGGCCAGGATTTTTACGGCCTCTTCCCGGTTGGCGTTGTTGTTCTCATCGAGCCAATGTGCGGCCCGAATCATGGCGCGCAAAAGTCGCAGGTGGGTGTTGGGATAGTCTTCGGCCCACTGCCGGGTAACCCCAAAGACCTTTTCCGGGTTATTCGGCCAGATTTCGTAATCGGTGATCACCGGCACGCCGATGCCCATGAAAACCGCTTGCTGGTTCCAGGGCTCACCCACGCAGTAGCCCTGGATAGTGCCCGCCTCCATGGTGGCGGGCATCTGCGGCGGCGGAGTTACTGAAAGGTGCACGTCGGCTTCCAGGGTGCCGCTGGTGTCGCCTCGTTGGGGCGCGTAGTAGCCGGGATTCAGTCCACCGGCCGCCAGCCAGTAGCGAAGCTCGTAATTATGGGTGGACACGGGAAACACCATGCCCATCCGGAACCGTTCGCCCCGATCCCGGGCTGCTTCCACGACCGGCCGCAGCGCGCTGGCGCTAATGGGATGTTCAGGCTTGCCGTCGGCATTGTCGGGGATATGCTGGCTCATGGTGTCCCAGACATCGTTTGAAACCGTGATGCCATTGCCGTTCAGATCCATGCTGAAGGCCGTGATGATATCGGCCCGGGTGC
Source organism: Marinobacter sp. MIT932201 (assembly GCF_047123295.1). Taxonomy (NCBI): domain Bacteria; kingdom Pseudomonadati; phylum Pseudomonadota; class Gammaproteobacteria; order Pseudomonadales; family Marinobacteraceae; genus Marinobacter; species Marinobacter sp. MIT932201. The sequence continues at coordinate 207,942 of NZ_CP138917.1, forward strand.
CGTAGCCGATGGAGGCGCCAAGAGGCTGGCCAGCGAGCATATGGGCGCCATCCAGTTCTCCGGTAATGACCCGGTCCAGCAGCACCTTCCAGTTCGCCTGCGCTTCAAGTTCCACGAAAAGGCCTTCGTCCATAAAGAAGCCCTGTTCCCAAGCAATCGCCAGGGGCGCCATATCGGTCAGTTTGATAAAACCGAGCTTGAGGTCCGGCTTCTCGGCTGGACCAATCTCCGCCTGAGTCACCGTGCTGACCGTCCAGAAAGTGGCTGTTAGCAGAATTCGAGTCAGCCAGCGGGTGGTTTGTCGTGTAACTGTGGACATGGATATACCTCATTCTGTGTGGCCCAAACGCAAAAACGCCTGCCCTCCGTTGCCGGAAAGCAGGCGCCTGTGCCTGGGGATCAGTTTTCTGTTGAGTCGTAACGCGCGTCTCTGATTCAGGTCTTGCACGGGGCGTGCCAGATCGGAGTTGCACCTTAAATCAGTGAGTTAGAGGGGCGTTTTCACTGAGCGGCGGGAATGGGCTGTGGTTACAAGTCTGGTTTTAGTGCGTGGGAGAGCGGTTTTGCACCACTTTGATACCGGAGTTGTTGGTTGACCGGGAGCCTCTGTTACGTTGATGAGGGGGATGGAATCGTTGAGAGCCGCCTTATCCGGTATCTGACATCCGCCACCTTCCCCCGTGATCCGAATGGCCCTTTTATTGCAGTCGTAAATGCGACTGTTCACGACAACGTAATTCCATTGGCAAAGAAGCCCGCCCCAGATGCGCTTTCAAGGCATCCGGATTGGCGGGCTTTTTTTATGAAACGCGAGGAGATCCTGTGACCGGTATCAACCAGAGACCGGCGACGGTTAAAACCACCTGTCCATATTGTGGCGTGGGTTGTGGAGTGAATGCGGCGCCGTCTGCAACGCGGGGGGATGAGACTCATCCAGCGAACCTGGGCCGCCTGTGCGTGAAGGGCTCCGCATTGCATGAAACCCTGACTCCGGATGGAAGACTATTGAGGCCCGTTGTTTATGGTCAAGAAAGGACCTGGCCGGAGGCGGTGGCGGAAGTGGCCCGGCAGATTCGTGAATCCGTGGCTCTTCATGGGCCCGGTTCAGTGGCCTTCTATCTTTCCGGTCAGTTATTGACTGAGGACTATTACGTGGTCAACAAACTGGCCAAGGGGTTTATCCGAACGCCCAACGTGGATACCAATTCCCGCCTGTGTATGTCTTCTGCCGTTGCTGCTCATAAAAGGGCCTTTGGCGGGGATCTGGTTCCTGGCTGTTATGAAGACCTGGAGCTGGCCAACCTGTTGGTGCTGGCGGGCAGCAATGCCGCCTGGGCGCACCCTGTGCTTTATCAACGAATGCAGGCTTCGGCGCGCCCCGGTCGCCGGGTGGTGGTGATAGATCCGCGAAAGACTGCAACCAGTAACCTGGCGGATCTCCATCTGGCCCTGCGTCCAGGCACTGATACGGTCCTGTTCAACGGTCTGCTGGTCTGGCTGGCGGACCATCAGGCTCTCGATCAAGGTTACCTCGCGCACCACTGCGAAGGATTTGACGCTAGCCTCAGCGCTGCCAGATCTGAGGTGCCGTCGCCCGAGGAGGTGGCCCGGATCTGTGAACTGCCGGTCGAAGATGTCATTACCTTCTACCAATGGTTCGAGGCAGAGCAGCGCACGGTGACGGCGTTCTCCCAGGGCATCAACCAGTCCTCAGCCGGCACCGATAAAGGCAACGCCATTATCAACTGCCATCTGGCCACGGGCCGGGTGGGCAAGCCCGGCGCCAGCCCCTTTTCCTTGACCGGCCAACCCAATGCCATGGGAGGCCGGGAAGTGGGCGGGCTGGCCAATACCCTTGCCGCCCACATGGACTACGACAGTCCGGGTGCACGGGACCGCGTGGCCCGGTTCTGGGAGACCGAGGCGGTCGCGGATGGGCCGGGCATGAAAGCCGTTGACCTGTTCGATGCGGTTGAGCGGGGTGACATCAAGGTGTTGTGGATCATGGCCACCAACCCTGCGGTCAGTTTGCCGGAGACCCATCGTATCCGGCGGGCCCTGGACCTGTGTCCCACTGTCATTGTGTCTGACTGCGTCAGGAATACGGACACCGCCAGCCATGCGGACATCCTGTTGCCGGCAGCGGGTTGGGGTGAGAAAGACGGCACGGTTACCAACTCCGAACGCTGCATTTCCCGTCAACGGCGCTTTCTGCCGCTGCCCGGAGAGGCCCGGCCGGACTGGTGGATCGTCAGTGCGGTGGCCCGCGCCCTGGGACACCAGACGGGGTTTGACTATGAGTGTCCTGCGGACATTTTCCGGGAACATGCCCGGTTGTCGGGATTCGAGAACGCCGGTCAACGTTTCTTCAATATATCCGGATTGGCGGATCTGACCGACGAACAATACGAGGCCATGGAGCCTGTGCAATGGCCGGTTACCGGGTCAACCTCCGATTTCAGGCGACTGTTCACTGACGGTCGGTTTGCTACCGCCAAGGGTCGAGCCCTCCTGATCCCGATTGCCTCTCGATTACCGGCCGGTAATCCTGGTGAAGCGTTTCCGTTGATCGTGAATACGGGCCGTATCCGGGACCAGTGGCACACCATGACCCGGACAGCCCGATCCAGCCGGTTGCTGGCCCACCGCCCCGAACCGTTCATTGAGGTACATCCCGAGGATATTCGGGCGCTTTCCCTCAAGCCCGGGGCATTGGCGACACTGAACAGTGCCCATGGGCACTTTGTCGGCCGGGTGCGCAGTGCGCCGGAGCAGCGACGTGGCGAGGTGTTTGTGCCGATCCACTGGAACGATCAGTTTACAGGGCAGGGTCTGGCTACAGCGCTTACTGACAGCCTGGTGGACCCGATATCCGGGCAACCGGAGGCCAAGCACGGTCGTGCTACCCTCACCCACTGGCCCGCCCGCTGGCATGGACGTTTGCTGGTGCGACGGGATCGTCCGAAACGCTGGAAGGCAGATTACTGGGCCAAACAGGTCCTGCCCGATTGCGATAGCTGGATCGTTGCCGGGCAGTGCAGCATGGATTGGAAAGGTGCTGTGCCGGACTGGCTCGGCGGCCAGCCGCAGCTGGTGATGGAGGATGTCCGCGAAGGCCGCTTCCGGGCCGCTCGCCTGCGCAATGGCCAGTTGGAGGCGGTACTCATGGTGGATCGTGACCCGGACGCTCTGCCATCGGTGGACTGGCTGGTCAGCTGCTTTAGCCAGCCAGAGCTTGACGAGGCGAGTAGGCGTGGCCTGCTGGCGGCAAAGGCCGTGGATGGGGATGATGCTGGCAACCTGGTTTGCAGCTGTTTCCAGGTCGGGGACCGGCAGATTCAGCGGGCAATCGGGCGGGGAGCCAACAGCGTTGATGCTCTGGGTCGGGAGCTTCAGTGTGGCACCAACTGCGGTTCCTGTGTGCCGGAGATCCGGAGCCTCCTCGATTCGGCTACCGAGGCGGTGTAAGCGGGCTCAGCATCTGCACGGGCACCCTGTAACGAACACCTTTCGAGTGCCCGATACCGTCCACGGTGCAGGTCTTCCGATTGACCCTGATGATCTGCCCGTGCAGTTCCCGCCGGCCGGTACCGAATCGTACGGTATCGCCCACCTGCCAGTGGGCCATCTGTTGCCTTGTGTCGACAGGCTCGAAGGGCGTATCGGGTAACGCCAGACCCTGTTCCCGGGCCTGATCTGCCAGGGCCTTACGGGTCGTTTGCGCAGCCCCGCTCTCGTGCAACTCATCGAGAATGGTGTAGAAATGGCGGTTGTGCACTGATCCCCGATACCGCTGACCGGCACTTTGCTGCAGGAGATGGGCGAACTCATGGCAGCAGGTGTGCGCCAGTAGATTCAGTGTGCTCAGTTCACCATCAAAATACCCACGTTTCCGGATCTCCCGACCCGACAGCCAGCCGCTGGCAGTCTCCGGCTGGTGCTTGGCGGCAATCATGCGGGCGCCGTAGGTAATCACATGCTGTCGATCGCGAGAATCGTAACGGTGGTAGGTGGCTTGGCCTGACCCAACCCGGCAATGCAGGACGCTGCCCGGATTGCGTTCTTGGACCCACTGCTCCGCCGGTTGCCAGAGCCAGTCCCGGGTGACGGTGCACATGAGCTCACCAAGGCTGATGGCGGTCTGGGTTGGTAGGGGCGTTTTCTGCAAACTCGGGTACCTGGCTACTTCACGGATGCTTATGAACAGACAAGCTTAACGTTCGAATTTGGGGTTTGCTATGGTCTAGCTCGGCAATATTATGCGGTGGCACTGATTATCGACCTTGGGAAAGGTCAAGCTAAGTCGATACTTGAATGACATATTCCATTCAGACAAACTGTCACCATATATAAAAAAGTGGTGACGATTTGTCTGGCTCCGACTCCGCCCGATCTTCGAGGTCAGAACTCCAAAGCCTGTTCCGAGAGCACGGCGGCCAGCTCCGCCTGAGCGAGGCGCTGGCTCGCGGCTATAGTCGTTACCAGTTCTACCAGCTCCGGGACGAAGGGCTGATCGAGCCGTTCAGCCGTGGCCTCTACCGGCTGGCGGATCTGCCCCAGGTCGAAAACCCGGATCTGATGGCCGCCGCCACGCGTTTCCCCCATTCTGTACTTTGCCTGATTTCCGCGCTGGACTGGCACGGCATCACCACCCAGATTCCTCACCAGGTACATCTGGCTGTGGAACGGGATGCCCGCCTGCCGGTGCTGGACTATCCGCCGGTGGCAGGATACCGGTTCTCCGGGCGGGCTTTCAGTGCAGGCATTGACCGTGTGGACGTGGATGGCATCGTCCTCAACGTCTACAACCCTGAGAAAACCCTGGCGGACTGTTTCAAGTTCCGCAATCGCATCGGCATAGATGTTGTGCTGGAGGCCCTGGAGCTTTATCGCACCCGTAAAACCTTCCTACCGGGTAGACTAATGGAATACGCCAGAATCTGCCGGGTCGCCAATGTGATGGCGCCCTATCTGGAAGCCAAACGAGAGATGCCGGCCAAGGTCTTGTAGTAGTCTCTTGTCGATTGAGTAAAAAAGGAATATTTTATACTCATGGGCGTGTTTGAATTTGACGGAACCAAAAGCCAGGCCAACCTGGACAAGCACGGTATTGATTTCGTGGATGCCCAGCAGCTGTGGAAAGACCCGTATTTGCTGGAAGTAAAGGCAAAGTGCGTGGATGAGCCCCGATATCTGCTAATTGGCAAGATTGGGGACAAGCACTGGTCGGCCGTTGTGACTTACCGGGCGGGGCGTACTCGCCTGATTTCGGTCAGGCGTTCCCGCAAGAAAGAGGTTGAGCTTTATGAAAGCTAAAGATTTTGACAAGAAGTTTGATGAGGGCCAGGAAGATATTGTCGGGGATCTTGATCTGTCTTCTGCAAGGCGGGTGAATCAGGAACAAAAGCGAATCAATGTTGATTTTCCGGCCTGGGTCGTGGAGTCTCTGGACCGTGAGGCAGCACGTATTGGCGTTACCCGCCAATCGATTATCAAGGTCTGGCTGGTGGAGCGTTTACAGGCTGAGGCGGCTAATAAGCCGCTCAATTAAGACAATGCCAGTGGTGTTAACTAGCGGCAAATATTATTGGTGCCTCTCGTGAACCGTCAGTGTGGATAAAACTTCGTAGAAAACGTCATCATCGGTGCTAATCGTAATCCATGATGACGGGTGGCTCGACGTGGCGATAAACGCAGTGGTGTAGCCGTTTACAGTCGCAGAGAACCCATAGACTCCTTCGCCCAAATCCAGTTCTGTCACGTCACCAGAGGATTTTTGTGCTTCCTTGTAACCCTGTCTGACCTCCTCTAGTGCCGTTGAAAAGTCGGCGTTGGTTTCCATCGTCGCTACAGAGCCCACTAAATCCGAGCCGCGCCAAATCTGTGTTTCAGAAGGTTGGATATCGACAGTATCGAAATGTCTGCTATTGAACTCGAACGCAATACCATTGGAAGTGCGAAACTCGGTGGCTTGTTCATAAAGAGAAGCACAACCCGAGATCAGGCTGATCCAAAAAATCCCGCAAGCGATGAGCGCTTTCTTTGACTCGATGCCAAAGCAGTTCATAGGGCCGCCCCTGCTCTTCGTTCCTTGAAGCTCCAAAGCTGGTGCTCCGAGGACCCTCTGGTCTCCGGAGCACCTATTCCGCTCACTGCGAATACACTTACGCCTCGATTGGCGAACGCCAGTCATCAGCACCGGAAGTACCGGCAACGGCGTGCTCCCAGGTTACCTTGCGGTAGGACAGGGAAACGGTCACCAGCTGGGTGAAGTCGGCGTTGCCGGCATCCTGGCAGTGGGGCATGTTGCAGTTGATGTCGATGATGGTGGCATCTTCGAGGATGGTGGAGAAGAAGTGCTCCTGCTTGCCCTCAACGGAGGTGCGGTACCACTTCAGCTCGACCTTGGGCAGCATCTCGCCGGAGGCGAGGGCGTTGTACATCAGCGGGGTGGCCTTGTTCAGGGCGGAGGTGAACTTGAACGGCTTGTGCACGCGCTGACCGGATGGCTGACCGGACTGGGGATCGGTCGGTACGGTAACAACGTGGCTGAATTCCTGCACCAGCACTTCGTCTTCGTGGCCTTCCACGTAGATGTTACCGACAGAATCGGACGTGAATGCGCCGGCGGTGATGTTGCCCTGGGTCTGGCCTTCGATGCTGATATAACAAGGAGTTGGCATAGTCTGCTCCATGACTTGTGAATGAATAGTGTCCCCGGGTGTTCCCTGGACGCGGACTTTCATTACAAAGCCTGTGCCAGAAGAGGAAATAGTTTTTAAAACAGTGGGTTATCTTTTTTCTCGGAGATGTCCCCGGCGGGCCAGGCAACCGCGCGCCCGAACGCCGGGCGAAGGATTGCTGGTGGGGCAAAAACTTGCTCGGGCAATACCCGCTTCAGCCCAGGCCGAGGGCTGCCAGCAACGCCAGGAGCAATAACGCGGATACACCCTGCCAGAAGGCCACGGGATTGCGCTCCATTAACGGCGGCCGATGACGCTTGTGCCAGTCGACGGATGGGTGTCGCAGGTTGTACAGGTATTCCGAGAGCGCCGGGTAACGTCTGTGGGCCTGAGGGTGAACCGCTTTTTCAATTGTATCGTCGACCCAGGCGGGAAGATTCTCACGTAAGTGTCTCGCGGGCCGGTAGTTCAGCCCGCGAAGCTGGTTCCGGCTATGGATTTTCGGTACTTCCGCGCCATAGGGAAGCTGGCCGGTGAGCAACTGGTAGGTAATCACGCCCAGGGAGAACTGGTCTGATAGCCAGCTGCCGGGCTCGCCGAGAAAGGTCTCAGGGGCACTGTAAAGGGCGGCCCCCCGAGGAACCGCCTGTTCGCCGATCTCAGAGTCCTCAAGGCCGGCGACCCGGGTGGCACCGAAATCAATCAGCGTGACAGTGCCATGGGGATCCACCAGCACGTTTTCCGGCTTCAGGTCCTGGTGCACCATTTCAAGCCGGTGGAATGCCCTCAAGCCTTTACCAATCTGCTCAACGAGATCACGCACGGTATCAAGTGTCGGAGCCGGGTTGTCCAGCATCCATTGCCGCAAGGTACAGCCTTCCACGAACTCTGTGGCCTGGTAGAGAAAGCTGGGTCGTTGGCTGGACTGGAACGGTCTTGCGACATGAGCGCTGCTGATTCGCCTGGCAATCCACTGCTCGGTGGAAAACTGTTCCAGGTAGACCGGATCGTGTCTCTGTTCCAGTGAGGGCATCTTCAGCACCACCCGGGTATCGGTTTCCTCATCCACCGCCAGGTAGACATGGCTGCGGCTGCTGGCGTGAATCTGTCTCAGAATCCGGTAACCGTCCAGATGTTGGCCCGGCTGAAGTTCCGGCGCAAAGGGCAGCTGGGCCAGCTGGTGAAACAGCTCGCTGCTTTCCGGAACCGCGGGAACCGAGTTCACCCGGATGATCTGGGCGGTCAGGTTGTCATCACTGCCCTTTTCGAGGGCCTCGGCTGCCAACCGGCGGGCGGCAGCGTCCAGATCATCGCCAGATTCCCGGATGATACCGGCCACGGTTCGCTCATCCAGGTGCTCATGGATGCCGTCGGTCGTCAGCAAAAAGGTATCGCCGGGCTGGATCGGCAGGCTTCGATAATCGATATCCAGTTGATGGCCAATGCCCATGGCCCGGGTCAGGCAGCTCTCTTCCGGGGAGAGCCAGAGCCGGTGATCGGTGCTGAGCCGTTCAAGCTGGTCGTGGTGAACCCGGTAGATGCGGGTGTCGCCGATATGAAACAGATGTGCGGTGGCGGACCTGAGCACCATCACGCTCAGGGTACAGACATAGCCTCGGTCGCGGTCATAGCGGTATTGGCTTTGCCGGGTCTGGGCATGAAGCCAGGCATTGGTTGCGAGCAGCACCCGTTGGGCGGACTGTTTCACCGACCAGCTTTCCGGAGTGGAAAAGTAGTCGCTGAGGAAACCCGCGACGGCGGACTCGCTGGCAATCTGGCTGACATTGCTGGAGCTGATGCCGTCGGCGATGGCAACGGCGATGCCTTTGGTGATCAGCTGGTGGCCCTCTGGCGCCAGTAAACCGTGGAAGTCCTGGTTAACTGGTTTGACGCCAGCGTCGGAGTACTGGCCGGCGGAAATGGAAAGGGAGCTTGTCATTGAGAAGCGGCGTTTCCTCGATCAAAGAAAACGCAACTCCGGCTGGTGCGGCAGCCGGAGTTGCAGGAAGACCCGACTCAGTTGGTGCGGGCCAGGGCAGCGTCGTTGTAGGTTGCCGCAACCTTGCGCTTGGGCGCGGTGCGCACATGGGTGGTGTAGAGAGTCAGGCCGGTAAAGGCGAGGCCGCCCACCAGGTTACCCAGAACGGTGGGAATCTCGTTCCACCACAGGTAGTCCATCACCGAGAACTCGCCACCCATGATGATGGCAGACGGGAACAGGAACATGTTCACGATGGAGTGCTCGAAACCCATGAAGAAGAACAGCATGATAGGCATCCACATAGCCAGTACCTTGCCACTGACGCTGGTGGAAATCATGGCGCCAACCACGCCCATGGAGACCATCCAGTTGCACAGCATGCCGCGAATGAAAATGGTGGCCCAGCCGGCAGCACCGAACTCCGCGTAGCCAAGCGTGCGCGCTTCACCAACACTGGCGATCTTCGCGCCAACGGCACCGGGATCGGTATTGAAACCGTAGGTGAAGATAAACGCCATCATGAAGGCGACGGTCAGTGCGCCGCCCAGGTTGCCAAGGAATACCCAACCCCAGTTGCGCAGTATGGCTGCCGGGGTCACTCCGGGACGTTTATCAAGCAATGCAAGGGGCGTGAGCATGAACACGCCGGTCAGCAGGTCGAAGCCCATCAGGTAAAGCATGCAAAAGCCGATCGGGAACAGGATGGCGCCGATCAGGAACACGCCGGTCTCGACCGCTACGGTAATGGCAAACGCGGCAGCCAGCGCCAGAATGGCGCCCGCCATAAAGGCCCGAATCAGTGTGTCCCGCGTTGACATGTAGATCTTGGATTCGCCGGCGTCGACCATTTTGGTGACGAACTCCGAAGGCACGATGTAAGACATAATGTTTCCCCTGACTTCTCTCGGATGGCCGGACTTTTCAAGCGGCCAAAAAAAACGGCGGTACCCGGTGCCTGCAATTTGCAGGTGCGAGTAGACGCCGTCGTCTGAATGAATCTGTCGCTGTGAGCAGAACCGACATTGGTTCCGCTAACCGAGTGGTTGCAGAGACTGTGCCAGCTTGGCGGTCTTCCGGAAAAAATATTTGCAAATTAGAAGGTTAGCGTTCTGATAGGGGTGTCGCGCGAAGCGGGTGAGTAAGCGACTGTTGATTTCACGCACCCGATCGGTGCGTGAATGGTTAAGGCCGCTGCAACCTGGCGCAGCCATGGCGAGGCTCAGCGAAGGCTGAAGCGCACTGGCAAGGCGTAGCGGAATTTTTGTCCGGCAATCTCGTCGGGCACCTCAGGCAGAGGTGCTGCCTGCTCCAGCATGGCCAGTGCCGACTCGTCCAGAAGCTGGTGTCCGGAGCTGGTTCTCAGGCTGTGGGCGATCAGCGAGCCATCCCTCTGGAATTCGAACACTATGACAGGAGTGCCTTCCTGACCCAGGCGCCTTGCCCGTCGGGGATATTCATAATACCGGGCAAGGTGGCGGCTGAGTCTGGACAGGTAATTGTCCACTTCTGATTTGACGCCAGCGTTCTGCAATGGAACGGTCGCCTGCGATTGTTGCTCCGTTGCGGTTTCTGCCGGCTCACCGCTCGGTGCTTGCGCTTCGGCGGTCTCTGGCTCGGGCGTGGGTTCCGCTACCGGCTGAGGTTCCGGCGCTGGCTCAGGTTTCGGCTCAGGTTCAGGTTCAGGTTCAGGTTCAGGTTCTGGCTCTGGCTCTGGCTCCAGCTCTGGTTTTGGTTCTGGTTCTGGTTCTGGTACTGGTTTGGGTTCCGGTTGGGGTTCGGGTTCTGCCTTTGGCGCAGCCTCGGGTTTCGGCGCGGTTTCACCGGCCAGCTTTATGCGAATAGCGGGCGCCGTATTGACCGCGGATTCGCCCAAAGTGTTGAGCTCCACCGTCTTTTCGGGAGACGCGAACACCAGGGCGACAAGAGTGATCATGAATGCCAGCAGCAAGAGTGCCCACCGGAAGGGCGGTTGTTGCGGCATCATTGGCCAGGCTCCGTCAACAACAGAATATCCTTGTATCCGGCTTCCTCAAGCAACCGGAACAGTGTCTCCAGGTCCGCCATGGTGATTCGTTCTGCAGCGGCGATTTTCAGGGGCTGCTCTTCGCCAGGTTTTGGCAGTCTGGCAACCAGGGAGTCCCTGTCGAGTAGCTCGCCGTTCACTTTCCACTCGCCCTCGGCACTGACAATCATGTCTGCGTGGGGCGACTGCCGGTCCTCCGCCTGCTGCGTGGCAGGTAATTCCGGAAGTGGGTCATCGGTCAGTTGGCCGGCAACAATGAAAAACATGAGCAGCAGAAACACAAGGTTGATCAACGGCAGAAGTGCATCTTCCACACGTTCCATCAAGGTTTTGCCGGAGGTAAACGGAGGTGGAACCAGATCGCTCATGGTGTTGTTGCGTTCGTCCGCTTCCAGTGGCTGTCGATACCCTGGTCAACCAGGCTGCTGAGCACCCGGGTGAAGGCTCCCAGCGGTGTGTCGCCGGTTGTTGCGAGGTTTACTTCGGTAATACCGGCGTTGCCCAGCTCGGTCATGAGCTGGTCGAGGGCCATGGCCTGTCCCTGCCACTGCACCTTGCCATTGGCAGTCACTGTCAGCTCGGGCAGCGGCTCGCCAGTGATCGGGCTGCGGTTCGAGGTGTTGTTGGCCAGCTCCAGGTAATCCACGGGCAGTAGCCGGGTGGTCAGCATAAAGAACACCAGAAGTATGAACACCACATCAATCAGAGGCGTAATCCGGATCGGAATCGGACGACTTGGTCTCGGTTCAACCAGTTGCATGGGCGAATCGCTGACCCCGGACGGTTGAATAGCGATCAGGCTCCTCGCTGGCTGTCTCTGTATCAAGCTGTTGCGCCGGAGACTGGTACGACGTGTCTGCGGCCTCCAGAGTCTGCTCCGGCACGATATGCAGAACTGAAACCAGGGTGCTGTTGATGGTCTTGTGGATGCGGCGCAGACGGAACTCGATCCAGGCAGCCAGGGCGGCAAAGGGTATGGCGACAACCAGGCCCGCCGCCGTGGTGGTCAGCGCCTCATAGATGCCGCCACTGAGTTGAGTGGCGTTGGCCCGGCCTTCGGTAGCCGCCATGGCGCTGAAAGCTTCCATCATGCCGAGCACGGTTCCCAGCAGACCGAGCAGTGGCGCCAGGGCTGCGATGACTTCAATAATCTTGAGGGGTGCCTCGAACGGCTCGAGAGAATGTTGCGCATCCCGCGCGGCGGTTTCCCGAATCTGGCGATCATCCTGGCCGTTCTGAATGGCCTCAATCGTATCGGTGATGAGCCGCTGCAGCGGATTCATCTGCCGCCATCGTCCGGCCTGATGTCGAATCTCGGGCGGTCGGACTGACGCCGGATCCCTCTGCCAGTTCATTACGGTTTGTTTAAGCCGGCCAGACAAACGCGGTGCATAGAGGGCCCCGAGAAGCATCAGATACACGAAGGTAACGAAGCCAATGACGGCAAGCACCACCAGAACAATCATGACAGGGCCACCCATATCAATAAGTTGGGTGATCGGGCCGGCATTCAGGGGCAAAGCGAAGTCCGTCATGCGAAGAGTTCTCAATGTGCAAAAATGGAACTAAATAATAACGATTATCATTGAATTTGCAAGCATGTAACCTGACTTCGCAAAGCCCTCTGTTAGACTTGAGTTAAATGTAAGAGACGCAAAAGAAAGAGAAAACGGAGGTCAGATCATTACCGGTTGTCGAACCCGCTGCGGGGTCTGGAAGTCATGATGATCAGGAAATGGTTGGGTAGCCTGGCAAATCGGGCTGTTGCCCTGGTGGTTGTTGCGATCATCCTGACGGCCCTGCTGGTAACCGTTGCCGGTTTCCTGCTGAGCCGCTCCGAGCTGGAGCAGCAGGCCCGTAACCAGGTGGAAACGATTGCCACGCTTATTGCGGGGGAGCTGGACGACAAGCTGGCCCTGCGACTGGAGGCACTTAACCACGTAGCCCAGAATCTCACCATGTCCGGTGATGTTCTCAACACCAGGGCCCGGATCCTGATCCGCCGCCAAACCGCCCTGGAGCATCTGTTCGATGCGGTTTACCTGATCGATGAAAACGGTCTGGTCATAGCCGAGAATCCCGAAGATTACCGGCAGGCGGGACTGGATGTCAGTAACCGGGAGTATTTTCAGCGGATTTCCTCCACGCTCACCCCGGTGATCAGCGAGCCCTACATCTCTCACTATCAGGACAAGCCGGCGATCATGGTGGCTGCGCCGATTTTCGACCACCGCCAGCGTTTCATTGGTGTGATTGGTGGTGCCATCGCACTGGATGGCAACAATTTCCTGGATCAGTTCATCAATATCCGTATAGGAACGACCGGCTATCTCGGTGTGGCAACCCGCAGTGGTTTTGTGGTGGTTGACCAGCGGGACCACCAGCCCATGGCGCCGGTGAGGGTTGCGAATCCTGTACTTCGGGATGCGATGGAGGGGTTCGAGGGCACCTTGGAGACCCGTAACAGTAATGGTGAAAAAACCATCATGTCAGTGCAGCAGCTGACCCAGGTGCCCTGGTTTGTTTCCGCCTCCTGGCCTGCCCGGGAAGCCCTTGCGCCAATTACCCGCACGGTGGATGCCTTCGTTTGGATCCTGCTGCTGGTCATCTTGTTGATTGCGCCCGTGGCACTGTGGCGTTTCCGGCGACTGATGGCGCCGCTCAAGACACTGGGCATCCAGATCCGTGAGCGCCACCTGGGTATGCGTTCCGATCCGGTGGATGTCGCCGGGGGTAAGGAAATCCGCCAGGTTGCCGAGATCTTTAACACGGTGACCGATGAGCGTGATGAAGTTCTGGTGTCTCTGGCAGAAAGAGAGGCATTTTTCCGTTCCCTTACCCAAAGTGCGCCCATCGGTATTGTCCAGACCGACGTCTTGGGCCGTATCGAGTTTGCCAACCCGGCTTTCGAGGCGATCGTCGGCAAACCGGCGGAAGATCTCACATACAGTTACCTGGCCGATCGTGTGGACAATGCCGACCGGCAGGAGGCGATTGCCGGTTGGAAGAATGCGATCAGGAGCCAGAGCGTTTTCCGGGGCCGGTTGAGACTGGCGGCTCCGGATCGGGTGATCTGGGCCGATGTGATGACGGCGGCAATCCAGACGCCTGAAAAGGCTCTCGGCACCATCACGGTCGTTCGCGATATATCCCATGAGCTGGAAGTGGAAGAGGCACTCAAGACCGAGCAGCAGCGCGCGGAAACCATACTCCGCGTTCTTCAGGAAGGCGTCCTGATGGTCGATGTCGAGGGGGTTATCCGGTTTGCCAACGATGCTGCCTGCCGCCTGCTGGGCATTGAGGGCGAGTGCGTGCTTAGAAACTTCTTCCAGTTGGTTACCATCGAGACGGAAGAGCGGGAACTGACGGCACAGGAGTTCCTGTCCGGGGAGGACCTGGACAGCCTCTACGTCACCCTGCGGAACTCATTGGGCGTTCCCTTCCCCATAGACCTCACCATGCTGCACATTCGCCAGGGGCGAGAGGATGAGCGTCTGGTATTCGTGCTGAGGGACGACAGCGATCGCCGTCGTCAGGAAGAACGGCTGTCCTGGGAGGCGACCCACGACAGCCTGACCCATTTGCTGAATCGGCGCGCGTTCAATGCGTCGCTGGTCCGTTGCCTGGGCGAGGCCGGGCGCCAGGAAGTCCGTTCGGTATTGATGCTCATTGACCTGGACTACTTCAAACCGGTCAATGATGAGGGCGGCCACCTGCTCGGCGACGATCTGCTTAAACGGCTCGCCGAACTGTTCAAGGAATCGGTTCGCCAGTCCGATACCGTGGCCAGACTGGGTGGGGATGAGTTCGGTATTATTCTACCGGCTTGTGGCATGGCCAGGGCCCAGGCACTGGCGGAACGGATTCGCGCCGATGTTGAAGCGCTTCGGATCGAACATGACGGCCGGTCCTTCGGTGTTACCACGAGCATTGGGCTCACGGAACTGACACCGGAAGATAGCGGCCCGAGAGAGGTCATGGCACGGGCCGATGAGGGTAGCTACATCGCCAAATCCCGGGGGCGCAATACGGTTGTCGTCGTCCCGTCACCACCAGCCGGCTGAGACACTGGCCTGCCACAGCAGACGAATGGCCAGCGCGGTCAGCACGATATTAAAGATCAGTGTGAACTTATGGTTGCTCAGGGACTTCAGTACATGGAGTCCGAGCCAGGTGCCGGCAAAGCCGCAGATGATCATGGCAATTATGAATGGCAGCCATTCGAAGAAGATGAATCCGGCGGCTCCGAATACGAGCGCCTTGGGGGCGTGCTGCAGCGTCATGGCCGTGGCGAAGGTGGCCACCGTTTTGAATCTGTCGTTATGGATCTGCTTGATGAACGCAGCGACCAGAGGCCCGGTGGCGCCCACGAACAGGCTGACAAAACTGGTCAAGGCCGACGCCACAAACACGCCCGGAGCCCCGAACGCGCCTTTTGGCAGAGCCGGCCCCCAGCAAAGGTAGAGAACGAACAGGGCGATGGTCAGCTGCCAGATATGGGCCGGAAGATTCACCAGCAACCAGGCGCCCAGGGCCGCGCCTACCATGACGCCGGGCAGGAACGCGGCAATAACCCGCCAGTCCACGTGTCGCCAGGTCAGTGCTGCCCGACCAACATTGGAACCCAGCTGGATCATGCCGTGAACCGGAATAATGGCGGCGGGCGGCATCCAGCTGGCCATAAGTACCAGCAGCAGAACCCCGCCACCCGCGCCGAGACTGGCAGTGATCATCGAGGTGATGGTGGAACTGGCTAGCAGGAAAACGGCGACTGGAAGGCTCAGGCTTTCGGGTATCAGTTGGTGGAGTACTTCCATTCGCAGAATTCCGTTGATTTCAGTTTGGCCGTGCGACACAGGGCCTCGGTTGCCAGTTGAACGTCGGCCACATAGTAGAGCGACGCAAGACCGAGGCGGTCCCGCCCCAGATTGTGAAAAATCAGGCCGAAGGCAATATCGCCGGCGGTAAAGCGTTCATGGTTGGCGGCAAAATACTCTGCTGGTTGCGACAGCACTGGATCGTCCAACAACGCCTGAACCCGTCCGGCGCCGCCATGATACGCCTGAACCAATAGAAGGGTGAACAGACGGTCCCTCTTGGCTTCTGGCAGATGACCAAACCGTTGCTCGAAAACCGGTGCCAGATTGCGGGCATTCTGGTTCATCAGCCGCAGGGCGCAGTCGATCTGTGCCAGCCGATGCCAGAAATTGTTGGGGGCAATCTGGCAGTCGGACAGAGCTGCAGGTGACAGCTGCAGGATGCCCCTGGCGTTTGCCCGGGAATGGGCTCTTGCCTGTGCGCCACTCTCAATCAGGATCTGGCCCGCCAGGTAGCGGGGCAAGGCTTGTGGCAGAGTCAGGCGGTTCTGACTGCTGCGGTGCTCGTACACGTAGATCAGTGCATCATGAAGGCTTTCCGGAGCACTGCTGTCGGCAAAATTGAGGTCGTCCCAGGCGCCCCAGATCCGGTCCGCCGGCAGGGTGCCAAGATACCGCGCAACGGCCTCGTCGACGTTCACATGGGGTTGGTCGCAGGAAAGGGCGAACGGATAGCCGGTCTGGCCGGTCTCGCCGGCAACCCAGTCTTCCACCTTGTCATTCTCATACAGTGATTTTCGGGTGGTGTTCAGCAGGCGCTGGGTGGCCTCGCGGTCTTCGCCATCACTGATCCAGGCCAGAAAGCGCCCCCGCATATCGTAGAGGACGTGGCGCTCGGCACTGGCGCAATAGCCGGATTCTTTTAATACCCAGCGCCGGATGGTGAGGATGTTTTCAAATACCCCCTGGCTGACCCAGTAGGGCGAGGACCGGACCACGCGAGTCCAGTCGCTGTCTTCACTGGCCGCTGGCGGCGGGTCCTGGGCGGCAACGGCAACCGGCGCTGCCAGGATGAAAATCACGGCAAGCTGGCGTAAGCTCTTGAGAATTCTGACCATAGACGATATACCCGTGACCTTCCTCAAAACAGAATAACAAAGGGAACCTGCCGTGAAGCAATCTGAATATCTTCGTTACGATGCTACCGCACTCGCTGATCTTGTCCGTCGGGGTGAGGTCACTTCAAGGGAAGTATGCGAGGCAGCGGTTGAGCGGGCAACCCGCGTGAACAGCACACTTAATGCGATCTGCTATCCGCAGTTCTCCGAGGCGCCAGCACAGCACTTCCCCGAGCAGGCGGTTTTTGCCGGCGTGCCCCTGCTGCTCAAGGACCTCGCCCAGGAGCAGGCGGGTCACCCGTGTACCTACGGCAGCCGGGGGCTGATAAAGAATATTGCGCCCCAGGATTCGGAATTTGTCCGCCGGGCACGGGACGGTGGGCTGGTTTTCCTGGGGCGAACCGCCACGCCGGAGTTTGGTCTGAAAGCGGTGACCGAGTCTGAGCTCTGGGGGCCAACCCGCAACCCCTGGAACACGGAGCTGACCCCGGGTGGCTCAAGTGGCGGTTCCGGCGCGGCGGTGGCGGCCGGCATTGTACCCATGGCCGGCGCCAACGATGGCGGCGGCTCCATCCGCATTCCCGCAGCCTACAATGGCCTGTTTGGCCTCAAGCCGTCCCGGGGACGCATTTCCTCAGGCCCCTTTATGGGTGAAGCCTGGACCGGTGCGTCTACCGACCATGTGGTCAGCCGGACGGTGAGAGACAGTGCGGCGATGCTGGATGTGCTCAGTGGGCCGGCTCCGGGCGACCCGTTCGAGATTCCCGGGCCGTCTGCGGCCTACTCCGAGCTCATGCAGCGGTCTCCGGGCAAGCTAAGAATCGGCGTGTTCACGTCTTCACCCTACAATACGGAGGTAGCACCGGAGTGCGTTGCAGCCGTGGAGGAAACGGCCCGGGTTCTCGAGAATCTGGGTCACAGGGTTGAGTATGCTGCGCCGGAATTCGACGGCATGGCCCTGGCCCGCTGCTACCTCGGCCTGTATTTCGGTGAAGTGTCGGCGCTGATGGCGAAGGCGAAAGAGCAGTTCGGCGCCACCGACAGCGATTTCGAACTGGATACCCGGCTGATCGGCATGCTTGGTGAGACGATGCCGCTGTCCGACTATGTCCGGCGGCGCCAGCAGTGGAACGAGTTTGCCAGGGCGCTGGGTGCATTTTTCGGGAGTTACGATCTCTACCTCAGCCCGACCACCGGGCAGTTGCCGGCCGCCATCGGCGAACTGGAAACGCCGGCCCACCTCAAGTTCGCTGCCCGCCTGATGCTGAAATTGAAGGCCGGCAAACTGGTTCATCGTACTGGCCAGGTGGATCAGATGGCCCTGGAAAGCCTGGCCCGGACGCCGTTTACCCAGTTGGCAAACCTGACCGGGACACCTGCCATGTCGGTACCGATGCACTGGACTGCCGAAGGGTTACCGGTCGGGGTCCAGTTTGGCGGTCCCCACGGCGCAGAAGCGACTCTCCTTCAGTTGGCGGGCCAACTGGAAGAGGCCAATCCCTGGTTCAGCAACTACGAAAAGCTTGAGGGCGCGTTTTGAGTTATCCGGGGTTGTGATCCGGCTGGGGAAACTCCACGTTTATCTTTGTAGCCGGAACAGGCTATGCTGTTAGTCAGGAAGACCCCTTCTTCCTGAACGACCCTGAT
This sequence comes from Marinobacter sp. MIT932201, assembly GCF_047123295.1. Taxonomy (NCBI): domain Bacteria; kingdom Pseudomonadati; phylum Pseudomonadota; class Gammaproteobacteria; order Pseudomonadales; family Marinobacteraceae; genus Marinobacter; species Marinobacter sp. MIT932201. The sequence goes on from NZ_CP138917.1 coordinate 226,211, forward strand.
GGCATCGAGGAGGCGAGCGTATTATGAACCAACCGATGGCAATCGACGAACTGGTATCAGTAGCACAGGCCGAGGCCATGGGGGAGTTAGACGCCCCTATGATGGCCATCGTACTGTCCAGCGAACAAAGCTATGACTTGCCCATCAATTCCCTTGAAACCGATGCCGACAAGGCCCGCTGGGGGTTGATCCTCCGCGCCGCCCGCGAGCATGTTGAAGCGGATGCCGTGGCCGTGCTGTACCCGGCCTGGACTACCATCCGTCACAAGAAACCTGAAGTGGAAGCCGAAGCGGCCTCAGAGGCAGTCGAGGAAGAAACCGAGGGTGCAGACGATTCAGACGGCCCCATCGACACCCTGTTCGTGCAACTGCACACCCGGGATCACGTTTATTGGCGGGGTTTTGAACAGATTCGGGATCCCAAACATCAGCGTATCATCGGCTTCCGCCGGATCAAGGCGCTGTCCACCGATTATAAACGGGACGAAGCACCCTCCGTAGCCTCCTGGCTGAGCACCCTGTTCGAGCCGTTGCCGGAAGAAGGCGAAGAGACTAACGTAGATCGCGAGCTGGCCGACCTGCTGGAAGAGCCGGAAGTCAGCGCCGCACTTTACCCGCGCCAGATGCGGGCCCTGCACTGAAGAAGAACTGACAGCCGGAACCAGTGGCTCCGGCTGTCAGTGGGTGGACATCAGGGTCAAGCACAGCTGCGCGTTTTGAATAAAGTGGCCGAATGCTGACAGCTGCTCTTTCGAGGGCGTGTAGGTCCCGGCTGCATTGTCGGCGTAAAACAGACCGATAAGGCGTCCATTGGCCTTGATCGGGCCGATCAAGGCCGGCACTTTGCCGAGCCAGCGATCGTAGGGCACTCCCTCGGCGTTCGGTTTGGGCTCGAAGATGCTGCAGTGTGCATGGGGCAGAAGCGAACCCAATGGTCCGGTGCCGTCCTTCCGAATCACAAAGTGCTGGCGCCATTCCTCCGTGCCGCGACCGCCGAGTTTCCGGGGCACCAGTTCGTTGCCAGTGCGGTCACTCATTAACAGGGCGACCCGCTGCATACCAATTGCCCGGTGTATTCCTTCGATGACCAGCTGACAGACTTCGTTGATGTCCGGTTTCTCCGCCAGGCACTGGCTCAGTTCACGCAGGATCTCCAACTGAAGTTCCGGATCCATGTCCGGAGCCTGTGCTCCGGCGTCGCCTGATTTGCCGTCGGCGCCAGGCATCATGGCGGTGACCTGAGGGATGCCGAGAGAAACGGCCACCCGGGTGGCTTCCGAGGCGTTCACCTTGAGTTGATCGCGGACCACGGCCGGGCTCTCACCGATGTCCTTGCCCAGACGCTCCAATACCTTGTCCATGTCCGGGCCGCTCCAGCCCTGTTCGGACAACCGGGCCATCTCCACGGAATTCCGCACCAGGCTTGAGGCCGTGGAATTGGCCTGCCCCGGCGAGACAACATCCTTGATAAAGGGCCCCAGGGACCAGGCATCCACAAGCCCCCGGGTGATTTCCGTAAAGGTTGAGTGCAGCACGGCCTTCTGCGCCTCAACCGGTGGCTCATCAAGGCGCAGGCGTTCCTCCAGTTCTGTCGCCTGGTCGGTCTCGCAGGACCAGAACGCCAGCTCGCCAATGTTCATCAACAATGCTCCGATAAACACCTCTTCCAGCGCCGTCTCGTTGCGTCTGGGCATCAGGCACCGGGCCTGAACCGCGGCGTGGATCGCCCGGGCCAGGCAGCGCAACAGGTGGGGGCGGTCGTTGCGTTTCAGCAGAGCATCGACGATCAGTGAGGAGATGGCCATGGATTTCACCGCGTCAAAGCCGATCAGGGTGATTGCGCGGCTTACCGTGCTGACCTGGGTCCGGGTCTGGTTATAGAACACGGTATTGGACAGCCGCAGCACCTGGGAGGTGAGCTGAGCATCGTTGAGAATGACGTTGGCAAGCTCATTAACCGTGCTGTTCTTGCTGTCGGTCAGCTCATTGATGCGCCGAAGCGTATTGGCCAGTACCGGCAGCTCGACTTTGCTGAGGTAGGTAACCCATGCCTGGGTAGAGTTCATCCTTGAGGGCGTTGGTTGTTTTTCGTTGGTCACGTTAGTGAGTCTCTGGGCAGCGCGTCTCTGGAAGAGCTCCGGGGAAACGTAAGGTTCTTTTGCTTTCCAAGTTTAGTTCACCAGGCTGCGCGGTGTCAGGTAACCGTTTGTGTAAGGATATCTACCCACACTGAGAATCATTCCGGAATTCGGGTTTGCCGACCGTTTGGGCTATAATCGCCGGTTTTAACGCTGCACCCACAAGGCGCTGACCGTGATTGTATTTGACCAGGTACAGAAGTCGTATCAGGTAGGCGGCCGGGCGATCCCCGCGCTTCACCCCACTGATATGACCATTGAAACCGGCGAGGTGTTCGGCATCGTAGGCCATTCCGGCGCCGGTAAATCGACGCTGGTGCGTCTGATCAACCTGCTGGAACCACCCACTGGCGGCCGTATTCTGATCGACGGCGAGAACATCACCGACTACGACGCTGCCGAGCTTCGCGCCTTTCGCCGCAAAGTGGGAATGATCTTCCAGCACTTTAACCTGTTGTCGTCGAAAACCGTGGCGGACAACATTGCCTTCCCCATGAAGCTTGCGGGCATCTACTCGAAGGCCGAGATCCGGGATCGGGTTCAGGAGCTGCTGGCTCGGGTCAGCCTCACAGACCACGCTAACAAATACCCGTCGCAGCTCTCTGGCGGCCAGAAGCAGCGAGTGGGCATCGCACGGGCTCTCGCCTGTCGACCTACTATCCTTCTTTGCGACGAGGCTACCAGCGCCCTGGATCCGCAGACCACCCAGTCGGTGCTGAAGCTGCTGGCCGATATCAACCGGGAACTGGGCCTGACCATCGTACTGATCACCCATGAAATGGACGTGGTGCGCCGGGTCTGCGACCGCGTGGCCGTGATGGACGCTGGTGAAGTGGTTGAAATGGGCCCGGTCAGCGAAGTGTTCCTGCATCCGAAACACCCGACCACACGGGACTTCGTGTTCGAAAGCGAGAGCATTGACCGGGACGAACTTCAGGAAGACCTGAGCAAGGCCAACGGCCGGATCCTCCGCCTGACCTTCAAGGGCGAATCCACCTACAAGCCGCTGCTGGGCAGCGTCGCCCGGGAGTCTGGCGTGGATTTCAGCATCCTTTCCGGCCGTATCGACCACATTAAGGACACCCCCTACGGCCAGCTGACCCTGTCACTGGTGGGCGGTGATCTCGAGGTGGCCATGGAGGCGCTGAAAGCTGCCGACGTTCACGTGGAGGTACTGCGCTGATGGAAGCCCTGTTAAGCAATGTAGACTGGACCGAAATCGGCTGGGCCAGCTGGGATACCCTGGTGATGGTGGGCATGTCCCTGCTGTTCAGCGTCCTGATCGGTCTGCCCACCGGCGTGCTGCTGTTCCTCTTCGGCAAACGCCAGCTGCTGGAACAGCCGGTGGCCTATGCGGTGCTGTCGTTCGTGGTGAACGTACTCCGTTCCGTGCCGTTCATCATCCTGCTGATCGTTATGATTCCCTTTACCGTAATGCTGATCGGCACGTCGCTGGGCGTAGCCGGTGCGATTCCGCCCTTGGTGGCTGGCGGCGCGCCGTTCTTTGCGAGACTGGTCGAAACCTCTCTGCGGGAAGTGGACCGCGGCATCATCGAGGCCACACAGGCGATGGGTGCCAGCGTTAAACAGATCATCTTTGGTGCACTGTTACCGGAAGCGCTGCCAGGCATCATCGCGGGTATCACCGTTACCGCGATCACTCTGGTTTCCTACGCGGCCATGTCCGGCGTTATTGGTGGTGGTGGCCTTGGTGACCTGGCCATCCGCTTCGGCTATCAACGATTCCAGACCGACGTAATGGTTATTACGGTGGCTTTACTGGTCATTTTCGTACAGGTATTGCAGATGGTCGGTGACCGTCTGGTCCTGTACTTCAGCAGAAAGTAGAAAAGCTGATATAGGCCGGTGGTCAGTCGGAGTCCCCTTCCGAAAACGTGGAGCGCCAGGGATGGCGCGACCGAGCCCTACATGGACGTATTCACGGGCGTTTTTCGGAAGGGGACTCCGACTGACCACCGGCCGTACTGCATAGCTAAGTCCAATTTATTCAAAGCGTTTAATAGGAGAATCGATCTATGAATCTGAAGAAAACACTCGCAGCACTGGCTGTAGCAGCTACGTTCTCCGGCGCCGTTGCTGCCGAAGAACTCTCTGTAGCTGCCACACCGGTTCCCCACGCAGAAATCCTGGAATTCGTAAAGCCACAGCTGGCCGAGCAGGGCGTGGAGCTGGACGTGAAGGTATTCACCGATTACATCCAGCCGAACATCCAGGTCGACCAGAAGCGGATGGACGCCAACTTCTTCCAGCACCAGCCGTACCTGGATGAATTCAACGAAGGCCGTGGCACCAACCTGGTGACCGTGACCGGCGTTCATGTTGAGCCGTTTGGCGCCTACTCCAGCAAGATTGATTCCCTGGACGAGCTGGAAGAAGGTGCCGTGGTTGCCATTCCGAACGACCCCACCAACGGTGGCCGAGCGCTGCTGCTCCTGCAGAAGGCCGGCGTGATTACCCTGAAGGATGAAAGCAAGATCACAGCGACACCCCGTGATATTGCCGATAACCCGAAGAATCTGGACTTCAAGGAGCTGGAAGCAGCCACATTGCCGCGGATCCTTAATCAGGTAGACATTGCGCTGATCAATACCAACTATGCCTTGGAAGCGGGTCTTAACCCGACTGAAGATGCACTGGTGATTGAGGGTTCAGATTCGCCCTACGTAAACATCCTGGTAGCCCGTCCCGACAACAAGGACAGCGAAGCCATGCAGAAGCTGGCCGAGGCCCTGAAGTCTGATGCGGTTCGCGACTTCATCATGGAGAAGTATGAGGGTGCCGTTGTTCCGGCATTCTGATTACTGAGGTATCGGGGCCGGGTGAAAGCATTCATCTGACCCCAGTTCCACAAAAAAGGCCGGACAGCGTCAGCTGCCCGGCCTTTTTTTTTGCACTGGAAATTGGTGATCAGTCACCGCTCCAGTTGGCTTTCGGGTCCGGTGTCATCCGCAGGTAGGATTTCACCGCCTTGTAGCCTTTCGGGAAGCGTTGTTTGATTTCTTCCTCGTCCTGCAGGGACGGGACGATAACCACGTCGCCACCACGCTCCCAGTTGCCCGGTGTGGCAACCTTGTGCTCGTCGGTCAGCTGCAGCGAATCGATCACGCGCAGAACTTCGTTGAAGTTACGACCGGTGCTGGCCGGGTAGGTAATCATCAGGCGCACTTTCTTGTTCGGATCAATCACGAACAGCGAACGCACCGTGAGGCTGCTGTCGGCATTGGGGTGGATCATGTCGTACAGCTGCGACACTTTGCGATCATGGTCCGCGATGATCGGGAAGTTCACCGAGCAACCCTGGGTTTCGTTGATGTCCTTGATCCACTCGTGGTGGGAGTCAACGGGATCGACACTCAGGGCGATGGCCTTCACACCGCGCTTGGCGAACTCATCCTTCAGCTTGGCGGTCAGGCCCAGTTCCGTGGTGCAGACCGGGGTAAAATCCGCCGGGTGTGAAAACAGCACGCCCCAGCTGTCGCCCAGCCAGTCGTAAAACGAAATCTTCCCTTCACTGGAGTCCTGCTCAAAATCGGGTGCGGTATCTCCGAGACGTAAAGTCATGTGTACTCTCCTTCGATCATGGTAGTGACAATTTCGTTTGTTATACCGGCGAGAAAGCTGCCGGGTTGTATTCTGCTTGTATACGTCAAACCTTGGTGCCATATGAGGCAATTACAAGGGGCTCAAACCCCCAATGCCTTCTCTTTCTCAAAGTGCTCCCGGGTGAGCTTGAACACGACCGGGCTCAGCATCAGCAGCGCTATCAGGTTTGGCAGTGCCATCATGGCATTCAGGGTGTCTGCCACCAGCCAGACGAAGCCCAGGTTGAGGGTGGCGCCAACGGGGATGGCCAGAATCCATGCAACGCGGTAAGGCACAATCGCCTTTACGCCGAACAGGAACTCGATACAGCGTTCGCCGTAGAACGACCAGCCAAGGATGGTTGTAAAGGCAAAAACCGCCAGGGCGATAGCTACAAGATAGTTGCCAACGCCGGGTAGCGCCTCCTGGAAGGCCATGGACGTCAGGGCAGCCCCGGATTCCCCGGAGGTCCAGGTGCCGGAGGTAATAATCACCAGGCCGGTGATGGTGCAGATAATAATGGTGTCGATGAAGGTGCCAAGCATGGCCACCATACCCTGGTTGATCGGGTTACGGGTTTGCGCCGCGGCGTGGGCAATGGGCGCGGAGCCGAGGCCCGCTTCATTGGAAAAGATGCCTCGCGCCACACCGAAACGGATTGCGGCCCACACGGCTGCACCGGCAAATCCGCCCTCGGCGGCGATGGGGCTGAAGGCGTGCTTGATCACCAGGGAAAAGGCGGCAGGGATGTCGGCGGCGTTAATCGCCAGCACCACCAGCCCGGCAATCAGATAGGAAACCGCCATCAACGGCACCAGGGCACTGGCAACATGGCCGATCCTGCGGATGCCACCAATCAGGACCATGCCCACCAGGACCATGAGCACCAGGCCAGTCAGCCAGTGTGGCAGTCCGAAGTTGGTCTCCATGACATCCGCCACCGAATTGGCCTGAACCGTGTTGCCGATGCCGAAGCCGGCAATGGCGGCAAATACGGCGAACAGGACACCAAGCCAGGCCCACTTGCGGCCCAGCCCGTTGCGGATGTAGTACATGGGGCCACCTACGTGATCACCGCGCTCGTCCACCTCCCGGTAGCGCACGGCCAGCACCGCTTCGGAGTACTTGGTGGCCATGCCTACCAGGGCCGTGAGCCACATCCAGAAGAGGGCCCCGGGGCCCCCAAGGAACACCGCGGTTGCAACACCGGCAATGTTGCCGGTGCCCACAGTGGCAGAAAGGGCTGTCATCAACGCCTGGAACGGCGGGATTTCACCCTCGGATTCGGCTCCGGCGGCAGTACGACCTTTCCACATCAGCCGGAAGCCGGCGCCCAGCTTCAGCACCGGCATCAACTTGAGGCCGAGACTGAGGAACAGCCCGACGCCCAGTATCAGAACCAGCATGGGTGGGCCCCAGACCAGTCCGTTTATCTGTCCTACAAATTCTGAAATAGCTTCCATGGGATCTCCCTTTGTATGCCATGGATTGGTATGGATTTTTGACCCGGGTTGGGTATAACCGGTTGAGTTTAGTCAGATATCTTTCCGTGTAAACCGACGGCCCGGGAAAATTGGTGGATTCGGGTGTGATTGCCTATGCTCATAGCAATGGCGACTATCCAACAAGGGGAGGGAATCTGCCCATGCGTTCACTGAAAGTGTCAGATGTCATGTGGAACCACATCGAGCCGGTCCGCTGTGGCACGCAGCTCACCAAGGTGGTGAAGACGCTGCTCCACAATCACGTAACCGGCCTTCCGGTTGTTGATGACCAGCGCCATGTTATCGGATTCATCTCCGAGCAGGACTGTATCCATGCCCTGCTGGTCAGCGGCTATCACCGTGAGGGCGATCCACTTGTTGACGACGTCATGTTCCGGAAACCGGTGACGATTTCGGCAGAGATGGCCGTAGTGGATCTTGCCCAGAACCTCGGTGCGGGCAAGCCAAAGGTGTACCCTGTTGTGGATCACGGCAAACTGATTGGTATTGTCACCCGTACTGCTATCCTGGCCGAGCTGGCGCGCACCGGTTTCGGTCTCGAGCCGCCAAAGCACGCCAGTGCCCTGGACTGAAACACACCTATTTTCTGAATTGAGGACACTATGGAACTCCTATCCACGAACGTCTGTTTCGAAGGCGAGCACCGCCGCTACCGGCATACTTCCGCTACCCTCGAATGCGACATGGAGTTTGCGGTGTACCTGCCGCCCGTGGCAGTGAGCTCCAACCCAAAGAAGGTGCCGGTTCTCTACTGGCTATCAGGCCTGACCTGCACCGACCAGAACTTCATGCAGAAAGCCGGCGCCCAGAAGCGGGCTGCACAGCTCGGCATGGCGATTGTGTGCCCGGACACCAGCCCCCGTGGGGTAAACCTGCCGGGCGAGGACGACAGTTACGATTTTGGCTCCGGAGCCGGTTTCTACATCAACGCCACCGAGCAACCCTGGGCACCCCATTACCGGATGTATGATTATGTGGTGAAGGAATTGCCGCAGCTGATCGAGAACGAATTGCCGGTTACGGACAAACGATCTGTCAGCGGTCATTCCATGGGTGGCCATGGTGCCTTGATCTGCGCCCTGAAAAACCCCGGCCGCTATGCTTCGGTGTCTGCCTTTGCGCCCATTGCCAACCCCACCGAGTGCCCCTGGGGCCAGAAAGCCTTTAGAGGCTATCTGGGGGATGATCCACGCAGTTGGGAAGAGTGGGACGCCACCCTGTTGATCCCGACCGCCCGGGAGCGCCTGCCATTGCTGATTGATCAGGGCACGGCGGACGAGTTTCTGGACAGCCAGCTAAACCCGGATGTACTGGCAGATACCTGTGAGAAGTTCCACCATCACATCAACCTGCGCATGCATCGGGGCTATGACCACAGCTATTTCTTCATTGCCTCGTTTATTGATGATCACCTGGATCATCACGCCGAAGCGCTGGGGCTGTGAGCCGGCTCTATCGGAGAAGTAAGCAGGTCAGGAACGGAAACCCCAGACCAGACTGAAGTCCATGGAGGGCATGATTTCGGGCTCCTCGAGAGCCTGGATACCAAAGTCAGGCTCGCTGGTATCCCGCTCGAAAGTGCCGGTATAACGGTTGCCGCGAGGGCCGAAAATGGCTTTAACGAATGGCCCCCGGGCCCGCACTGGCCGGCGGGTTACCACGCCCACTTCGTTGTTTTCCAGCCGAACCAGAATGCCGGGCGGGAACTCGCCCAGAACCTGCAACAGGGCCTTGGGTATGGCCGGGCGATACTTGCCGTCTGCAAGATTGGCAATCAGCTTGCGGGCGTTGGCCACGTTCATGCGCTGCCGGTAGGCCCGTTTGGTGATCATGGCCACGTAGCGTTCTGCCAGTGCCAGGATTTCCGCTTCTGGCCGTATTTCGGTGCCACTGAGGCCTTTTGGATAGCCGCTGCCATCAGCCTGTTCGTGGTGTTGGGCGATGATGGTGAGCAGTAGCTTGTTGTCGATGCCTGCGGCCCTGAGGGCCTGGATGCTGCGTTGCGGGTGCTTGCGAATCACGCTCCGTTGCTCGTCGTTGAGGACCGTATTGGACGCATTCAGCTTGTCGGCAATGGGCACCAGTGCAAGATTGGCCGTCAGGGCCGCGGCAGTCAGTACGGCAACCCGGCTCTCCTCAAGGCCGAACTGACGGCCAATGAACTGGCACAGAATGGCATAGAACAGGATTTGCTCGTGAATGACCGGACCGATCGAGTAAAGATGAACCAGCGCCAGGGTTGCGTCGGGTGACTCGGTGCAGGTGCGCTCAATCATCCGGGCCAGGCCCAGCAGGCGTTTCTGTGCCGAGGGGTCGGATTCGGTGATGGCGTTCAGGGTTGCTTCAAGGGAATGCAGCAGATCCGGGTAATCGGCAAACGGGTTGCGATCCCGTGTATCCTCGAAGACCTCTTCCTGGGGACGCTCTATCTTGCGGGGTTTGAATCGGCCCCGTTCGAACAACTGTTCCAGCTGGGAGTTGGTCTGAATCACGTAGCCCTGGCGCAACAGGATATTCCCGTCGGTGTCATAGACATCCCAGGGCAGGGGGCGGCCGATGGTCAGCGCGCCTGGAGCGATTCGAACAAGTTCGGTCAAATCAGGTGTCTCGTGTACAGGTTAATTATTTAGCATGGTAAGTGTAACCCTGAATGCCTGTGGGGCTCCACTTAAGCAGCCACGACTGTGGCCATGGAAAGGCATGGTTTTACCTGATTTTACGGCCTGGCCTGTTCTTTGATAGAAAAAAATGAGCAGACGTTCACACTTTGTCTTTTTTGATAGAGAATGTGTAAAGAATCGTATTCCCGTAACGATCATTCAAGTTGCGTGGGCTATTCTGGAATTCAGGATAATACTTTTATTGGACGAATAAGCTAAATGCTCTACCGCCTAAGAACGGATTTCAGGCTATCCATTATTACCCTGCTCGGTGCCTCTGCCATTCTGGGCATTACGCCCTTTGCGGTCATGCGCTTCATGCAGGGTAATGTGTTGGCGGGACTAATGGATAGCTCGATTCTCCTCGGTATCCTGGCTGCCGTCGTCTATGCCTGGGTGACCGGAGATACCCGTAGAAGCGGTCTGGCGTCTGCGGTCATTGCCTGTTCCGGTGCGGTGGCGGTGGGGACTGTGGTGGGCGAGCCCGGGCTGTTCTGGCTCTATCCATGCCTGGTAACTACCTTCTTCCTTGCCAATCCCCGAATCGCCGTTGTTCTGAACATTTCTTCGGTTCTGGTGCTAATGGTTCATGGCGGTGCCTTCCGCTCTGACGTCCAGATGTGGTCCTTTGCCTCAACAGCCTTCGTGGTCAGCGCCTGCGCCTATGTGTTTGCCCACAGGAACCACGATCAGCGGGAGCGCCTGGAGCACCTGGCAACCATTGATCCGCTCACCGGCATCAAGAACCGGCGGTCAATGGATCAGGAGCTGGATCTGGCCGCAGCCAATGCCGAGCGTACCGGCCTGCCCTACGCCCTGGTTCTGCTGGATATCGATCATTTCAAGAGAATCAACGATGAGTATGGCCATGGTGTCGGCGATGATGTGCTGACCGATCTGGTTGCGCTGCTGAGACAGAACACGCGCAAATCGGATCAGCTGTTCCGGTACGGCGGTGAGGAGTTTGTACTGCTCCTGCCAGGGGTTGATGGCATTGGTCTCAAGGCCGTGATGAACAACCTGCAGCAAGTGTTGCGCAAATACATGAAGCACCCCGGTGGGGCGGTTACCGCTTCATTCGGTGTGGCGTTGCTCCGGCATGGGGAAAGTGTCGATAGCTGGCTGGCCCGGGCCGACACCGCGCTGTACGAAGCCAAGGAAACCGGTCGGGACCGGATCGTATTTGCGGATCTTCATGAGGCGCCGGAACCGGCAGCCGATGCCGTCTGACTGTTATCAGGCGCATAAAGGAACAGTCTCCAGCCCAACAGAATGCTGGCAGATGCCAGTCCACCAGTCAGGCCCACCCAGAAACCGGCAGCGCCCATGGCCGGCACCAGCCAGTCTGTGAACGTCAGCAGATATCCCAGTGGCAGGCCTACACCCCAGAATGAAAACAGCATGATGAACATCGGAATCCGGGTGTCCTTGTAGCCGCGCAACGCACTGATGCAGGTTACCTGGATAACATCGGCAATCTGGAACAGGGCCGCGAACATCAGAAGCCTCACGGTCACCGCCTGAACCTCTGTATCACTGGTGTAGAGTGCTGCGATTTCCCGGGAAAACGCAAACAGCAGTATTGCAAAAACCAGCGCCGTGGCGGCGGCGAGAATCAGGGAACTGCGGGAAATCAGCCTTGCAGTGGCAGGCGCCCGGGCACCCATCAGGAAGCTGACTCGCAGCGTCAGTGCCATGCCTATGCTCAGTGGCAGCATGAATAGCAAAGACACCACATTCAGCGCTATCTGATGGCCGGCCACCACCACCGGGCCAAGGGGAGCCAGAAACAGGGCGATCACCGAGAACAGACTGGCCTCGACGAAAATGGTAAAGCCGATGGGTACGCCGATGCCGAGGATATAGCGCATGCCTGCCAGATCCGGCTTGACCCAATCGGCAATCAGGTGGAACTGGCGGTACACCCGGCTGCGGTTCAGATACACCAGCAAGGCTACTGCCGCGACGCCGTTGGAAATGGAAGTGGCCCAGCCGCAGCCAACCCCACCAAACGCCGGCAGCCCCAGCTTGCCGTAGATGAAGATGTAGTTCATCGGCAGGTTGATCAGTGTACTGAGCACGGAGAAGGCCATGATCACGCGGGTGTGCCCGAGGCCATCGGTCAGGCCCCGAAGTGCTGTCAGTAACAGCAGGGCCGGAATACCCCAGGCAAAGGCATTGAGGTAGCCCTGGGTAATGCGTGCGGTGTTGGCCTCCAGGTTCAGAAGCGCCAGTACCGGATGCACATGGGTCAGCAGCCCTATCATGATCACGGATCCGGCGGCGGCCAGATACAGCCCCTGCCAGGTGGCGGGCATGATTTTCCCCACGTCCCGGGCACCGTTGTAGCCTGAAATAATGGGTTGCAGGGCTCCCAGCATGCCCATGAAAAACAGGAACAGGGGCATCCACAGGCTACTGCCAATACCCACCGCCGCCAGGTCCTCAGCACTGGCGTGGCCGGCCATGATGGTATCGATCACGCCGTTGGCCATCTGGGCGACCTGGGCAATCAGGATCGGCCCGCCCAGAATGGCGAGGGTTCGCCACTCGGTGAGAGTTCGGGCCACCAGCGGCTGTCTGGGTTCCGGTAATGGCTGGTGGATTTCATCCATTGGGTGCTATCCGGTGCTTCTGCACTGCAAGTTTCTCCCAAAACCGTTAAAGTACGCGCCTCGATCACAACAGATGGCAGTGGCGATGGGACTTCTGGTTTTTGTTACCGTTCTGTGGGCGTTTTCTTTCAGTCTGATCGGCGAATTTCTGGCCGGCCAGGTAGACAGCGATTTTGCGGTGCTCAGCCGTGTTCTGCTCGGTGCTCTGGTGTTTTTGCCGTTCACCCGCTGGCGTGGCGTGGCTCCGGGACAGAAGCTGGGCATCCTGGTAACCGGCATGTTGCAGTTCGGTATTACCTACCTGTGTCTTTACCGGTCTTTCAGCTACCTGACTGTTCCGGAAGTGCTGCTGTTCACGATTTTCACCCCGCTGTATGTGACCCTGCTGGATGACGCGCTGTTTCGCCGGTTTTCACCGGTGGCGCTCCTTGCGGCGGCCATCGCGACTGTTGGCGCGGGTATCATACGCTACGATGGGCTCAGTGAGGACTTTATCACTGGCTTCCTGTTGCTGCAGGTGGCGAATTTTACGTTTGCCGCCGGCCAGGTGGGATACAAGCATGTCATGCAGCATTACCCTACCGGCATGCCTGCTTACCGCACCTTCGGCTATTTTTTCTTCGGCGCCCTGATCATTGCGCTGCCATCCTTCCTCATTTTCGGTAACGCCGAGAAACTGCCCACCACCCCGGTGCAGTGGGGCATCCTGGCGTGGCTGGGGCTTGCTGCCTCGGGCCTCGGCCTTTTCCTCTGGAACCGCGGTGCCTGCGTGGTGGATGCCGGTACTCTGGCAATCATGAACAATGCCCTGGTGCCTGCGGGCCTGGTGGTCAACCTGCTAATCTGGAACCGTGATGCCGATTTACTGAGGCTGGCAATTGGCGGTGGCGTGATTGCTTTCTCGCTCTGGGTCAACGCCCGTTTTCATCCCCGGGCCAGGTTGGCCGCTGCAACATAAGTAGCTGCACGGACTAAGGTTCCGGCTGAGGCTGCCGTTACACTCCTCATACGCAGGGTAACCTTTGATGAATATCAATGATGTTCATCGGAGCTTACCCTTGTTCGCCTGTATTTATTCCCGTGGTCAGCTCCGAGTCAGAAGGTCTGTTTATGCGCAAGAATCTCCCGGTCACCCAGCGTGAAATCAAAATGCGGAAAGGCGGGCGTTTGATTACCACCACGGATTTGAAGGGCGTTATCACCTACTGCAATGACGAGTTTGTGGAAATCAGCGGCTTTTCACGGGATGAACTGGTTGGCCAGGCCCACAACATTATCCGCCACCCGGACATGCCCCAGGCCGTGTTCAAGAATATGTGGGATTACCTGAAGGCCGGCAAGGCCTGGATGGGAGTGGTAAAGAACCGGGCCAAGAGCGGCGACCATTACTGGGTCAGTGCTTACGTTACGCCGATCCGTGAGAACGGCCAGATGGTGGGCTACGAATCTGTGCGGGTAGAGCCGACCCGCGAGCAGATCGTCCGTGCCGAGCGACTTTATGCGAGGATCTCTGCCGGCAAGAGTCTTGCTGGTTTCGGAAGCGCGATTGGGTCGGTCGCGAAGTCGGGTTGGCCGTTCGTTGTGTCGCTGGTTGCCAGTCTCGTTGCCCTCTGCTTTGACCAGACATGGCTTGCCGCCAGTCTGGTTGTGCTCGGTCATCTTTTTGGCGCGACCTTTATTCTTCGCTCTGTCCGTTCCCGGATGTCGGGTCTGTTGGCGCTGTGCTCTGACGCCTTCAGGGACCCCATCGTGGCGCGGACCTACAGTGATGAGACCGGCGGGTTTGCGCAGCTCGCCATGGCGCTTCTGAGCGAACAGGCAAGGATTCGTACCGCGCTCGCACGCATCGAGGACCAGGCCGAGCTGCTTTATGACCAGGCCCGGGCCTCCCACGGGTATATCAGTGATGGCGCGTCGGCCATTGCCCGGCAGCGGGCGGAAACCGACCAGACGGCCTCGGCCATTAATGAAATGACGGCCTCGATTCAGGAAGTGGCCGAGTCGGTCACCAGCAATGCCCGGGAAGCCGAAGAGGCCAATCGTCTGGCCGGTGTTGGCAGCGACCGGAGTGCCGAGGCGCTGGTGGCAATCGAGGAACTGGTAACCCGTGTAAACGGGATTGGCGCAACCATCAGCAAGCTGGGTGAGTCCACCAACAGCATCGGTGAAGCCGCCAACCTGATTTCCGAGATTGCCGAGCAGACCAATCTGCTGGCCCTGAACGCGGCCATTGAAGCGGCCCGCGCGGGAGAACAGGGTCGCGGCTTCGCCGTGGTGGCCGACGAGGTGCGCTCTCTTGCTCGCCGCACGCGGGAATCCACCGTGCGCATCCAGAACGTCATCGACGACTTCCGACAGCAGGTGGACTCGGCGGTTCAGGCAACCCGGGACGGCGAAGCCGTGGCCGGCCAGGGGCTCGAGAAGGTGCGGGGAGCCGAGAGCTCCCTCAAGGATATTGTTACGTCCATCCAGACCATTTCCGACAGCTTTATCAGCATGTCCGCGGCCTTTGAGGAACAGAGCCAGGTGTCCGACGAGATCAATCGCCAGATTACCAACATCGCCGAGCTGGCCGATCACAGTGACGCCCAGGCGGACTCTGCCAAGCAGAGCAGCGACCGGCTGAGCGCCATGTCCCGTGGTCTGAAAGACCTGATCGCCAGGTTTATCAGCAAAAACGGCTAGTTAGCTTTTCCTGCCTTGCCCTCCCGCCGGATCTACCGGGTTCGAGAGGGCGCCAGCACTGGCATCGACGCGCCAGTGCTGGCAGAATCCCGCCCCAAATGCCCCGGCAACGCCGTGGCTATCCCTTTTTGAAGACATTCCTCAGCCAAAAGCACAGGAACACAACATGACTCAGTCCAACTCGGTTTCGGGCAACGGTTCAGGGGCCGCTCGTGGTCTCTGGTCCTCCCGGTTGGCGTTTATTCTGGCGGCAACCGGTTCGGCCGTCGGTCTCGGTAATATCTGGAAGTTCCCCTACGTTACCGGCGAAAACGGTGGTGGCGCCTTCGTGCTGGTTTATCTGCTGTGTATCGCAGTGATCGGTATCCCCATCATGATGGCGGAAGTGTTTATCGGCCGGAATGGTCGACATAACCCCATCACCAGCATGCGGCTGGTGGCAGAGCGCAACCTCAGCGCGCCGGGCTGGCGGATCTCGGCCATCATCGGGATGATCGCGGCCTTTGTGATCCTCTCTTTCTACTCGGTGATCGGCGGCTGGGCGGCGTCCTATGTGGGACATGCCGCCATGGGCGACTTTACCGGTGGCACCGCAGACTCCATCGGTGAGTTGTTCGGCGGCCTGCTGGCCAGCCCCGGGCAGCTGCTGCTCTGGCACACGATCTTCATGGCGCTGGTTATTCTGGTGGTGTCCCAGGGACTGAAAGGAGGCCTGGAACGGGCCGTTACCATCCTGATGCCGGCCCTGTTTCTGTTGCTGCTAGTGGCGGTAGGTTATGCCACCACAACAGGCCATTTTGGTGAGGCCGTCAGCTTCCTGTTTACGCCGGATTTTGGTGCCCTGACCATCAACGGGGTTCTGATTGCCCTTGGCCACGCCTTTTTTACCCTCAGCCTCGGTATGGCCATCATGATGGCCTACGGTTCCTATCTGGGTCGGGATGTGTCCATTGGTCGCACCGCTGTCAGCGTGGCCATCATGGATACCGTCGTCGCACTCCTGGCCGGCCTGGCCATTTTCCCGGTAGTGTTTGCCAACGGTCTGGAAGCCGGTGCCGGTCCCGGACTGATTTTCCAGACCCTGCCGCTGGCCTTTGGCAATATGCCCATGGGCGGCCTGTTTGGCACCCTGTTCTTTATCCTGCTGTTGTTCGCCGCCTGGACCTCCGGTATTTCCCTGCTGGAGCCGGTAGTTGAGTGGGTTGAGGAAAAAACCAGCCTGGCCCGTACAGGCAGTTCCATCCTTGTCGGTGTGCTCTGCTGGGCGCTGGGCATTGCTTCGATTCTGTCGCTGAATGTCTGGGCCGACGTCGCGCCGCTCGCTATGTTTGAGCGCTTCGAAGGCAAGACCATCTTTGACCTTCTGGACTTCTTCACAGCCAACGTACTGCTGCCGCTCTCCGGTTTGCTGACGGCAGTATTTGTCGGCTGGTTCGTGGCCAAAGAATCGCTGAAAACCGATCTGGCCCTTCAGGGTGGAGCCTTCACCCTGTGGTACAACCTGATCCGGTTCGTGACTCCCATCGCAGTTGCCATTGTGTTTGTTTATAACCTGATGTCGTGATGCCTGCCTGAGCGGCCTGATGGCTGCTCGCGCACAAAAAAAGCCCGGCGGGTTAAACCGTCGGGCTTTTTGTTTTTCGGCACTCAAGTATCAGTAGTTGCCAGCTTCCCGGAGGGCATCAACATGGGGGCGAACCGCTTTTATGTCCGCCGGAGGCGCATTGCTGGCGCTCTGAATCGCGCCCATGGCGCCCTCCATCATCGCCCGCATCTGGGCTTTTTGCTGGGCGGTCATATTAGGGTTGTTTTCAATCTCGGCCATGGCCGCGTTCATTTCTTGCTGGGCTGCCGGGCTCTGCTGCTCCATCTCGATGGCCATCCAGGCCTGGAAGATCCGGTCGCCGGTTGCCGCCCACTCTTCAAGGCTACCGAAGCCGTGGTCCTGAACCAGATCTTCAAGTTTGCCATAGGCCTGATGTCCTTCCAGCTCGCTCAGTGAGTCTGAAAACATGTTGGAGAAGTCAGGCATTGAGCCATCGTTTGGTGAGTCCATTTCATCGCCCAGATCATCAAATTCGGAGCTCAGTTGCTCTGCGGCTTTCAGGCTCTCGATAAACGATGAGATGGTCTGGTCGGACAGGCCCTGGGCCTGGGTGCCCGCGGAAAACAATGCGAACAGGGTAAACAGGGTTGTGATGACTGCAGTGTGTATGGATGCCGGTAATGGGCCGCGCATAAGCGTCTCTCCTTGTGTTGGGCCCCGGATTCCTTATGCCGGGAGCCCTATGAGAGTAGCGCTTTCACGGATTCACTGCCAAATTTTTGCTGTGCCCCGGTTCAGAAAAACAGATCCGGCAGCCATGTGGCAATTTCCGGGAAGATCATGATCAGGATGATGCCGATGATCTCCACAATCACGAA
Organism: Marinobacter sp. MIT932201; assembly: GCF_047123295.1. Taxonomy (NCBI): domain Bacteria; kingdom Pseudomonadati; phylum Pseudomonadota; class Gammaproteobacteria; order Pseudomonadales; family Marinobacteraceae; genus Marinobacter; species Marinobacter sp. MIT932201. The sequence goes on from NZ_CP138917.1 coordinate 243,841, forward strand.
GGGAATGATCGACTTGTAGATATCCTTCATGGTGATCGACGGCGGCACGATGCCCTTCAGGTAGAACAGGTTGAAGCCGAAGGGTGGCGTCATGTAGCCGATTTCCATGTTGATCACGAACAGGATGCCGAACCAGATCGGATCGAAGCCCAGGGATTCCACGATCGGCATGAACACCGGCAGGGTGATCAGCATGATACCCACCGGATCCAGCACCATCGCCAGCAGGAACACGATTACCATCATGGCGATGATGATGCCCCAGGGCCCGCCGGGCACCATGTTCATCAGGCCCTCAATCAGTTCCTGGGCGCCCATGCTCTGGTAGGCGGCGCTGAAGGCATGGGCGGCAAACAGGATCCACATGATCATGCCGGTGAGCTTGAAGGTGCGGATTGCTGCTTCCTTCAGGATGCTCCACTTGAATTGTTTGTAGACGGCCGCTGAGATGAGAGCGCCCAGAACGCCCATGGCAGCGGCTTCGGTCGGGGTGGTGATACCGCCGATAATCGAGCCCAGAACCATGACGACAACGCCGATAGGCAACAGCACAGCTCGCAGAGCCCGCAATTTCTCTGGCCAGGTGCCTCGCTCTTCCTTGGGCAGCGCCGGCGCCAGCTCCGGCTGCAGGTGGCAACGCACAAGGATGTAGATGGCGGTCAGCACCATCAGCAGAATGCCCGGCATGATGCCGGCAGCAAACATCTGCCCAACGGAAACGCCGGTGATCAGGGCGTAGAGGATCATCAGGATGCTGGGCGGAATCAGTATGCCCCAGCCGCCGCCGGTATTGATCACGCCCAGGGCCATGTTTTTGTCATAGCCCCGTTCCAGCATCGACGGCAGGGCGATGGTGCCCATGGCCACCACCGCAGCACCGCTGATGCCGACCATGGCAGCAAACACCGCACAGATGCCAAGAGTGCCCAGAGCCAATCCGCCTCTCAGGCCCCCGCACCAGAGATGCATCATCCGGTAAAGATCCCGGGCGACACCGGTACGCTCCAGAATCATCGCCATGAAGACGAACAGAGGGATGGCAACCAGGGTGAAGCTTTCCATGGTGCCCCAGATCTGCGAGGCCACCATGTAAAAAGAGTCGAAGCCCCATGTGAAATACAAGAACACCACCGAGACGCCACCGAGAACAAACGCCAGCGGCAGGCCCAGCAGCAGGAAAAACAGTAGCGAACCGAAAAACAGGAGGGTCAGGGCTTCAATGCTCACAGCTGATCTCCTTCAGACTCGGCTTCTTCGGGCGTGTAGTAATCCAGGTTGAAGGCCACGGCGATGTCTTCAAGCAATTTGACCAGTCCCTGCAGAACCAGGAGAGCGGTGCCGACGGGAATGGCCAGCTTCACCGGCCAGATGGGGGGATTCCACGCCGAATAGGAGGTTTCCCAACTGGACATGGATTCCTGCGCCATGTCGATCCCGAACCACAGCAGAGCAAGCGTGAAAATGAAAAAGACCAGGGAGGTAACGATGTCCAGGGCCGCGCGCTTGCGGGGCTTAAGGTGCGAATGCAACAGATCCACGTTCACGTGGCCCCGATGGGCCATGATGTAGCCGCCGGACATCACCGCGTAGATGCCAAACAACATCTGGGTCAGCTCGTTGGTCCAGACCGTAGGGGAGTTGAGCAGATAACGGAAGCCAACTTCCAGAAGCAGGAACACGAACATCGCGAAAATGAGGAGGGCCACCCACCGGCCGATAAAATCATTGAGACGGGTAACCCCCCTCATGAATGCGGCGATCATCACACTCACGGCAATCTCCCACGGGATGCTGGTTTGGTTCGGGGAAAGAAAGGCCGGAGTCGAAGACCCCGGCCCTGGTCAGAACACTGGTCGATCAGAGATAGCCGAGGTCGGCCAGGTAACCTTTCAGCATGTCGAGTGCCTTCTTGGCGTTCTCGCTGCGCTTGCCTTCCTCATCCCACATGGCCTGGGCGGTGGCGACCAGTTTGTCCTGGACTTCGTCCGGCAGAACATTCAGCTGCACACCCTGCTCTTCGATAGCCTTGGCCAGGGTGATGCGCTCTTTGTACTGGTATTCGTTGGTGCGGATCCAGAACTGCTCGTTGAGGGCGTCCTTGACGATCTTCTGCATGTCTTCCGGCAGTTTGTCCAGAGCCTTCTGGCTGACGATGATCACGTCGGTGCCGGCAATGTTCAGGGCAGGCTGAACGTGGTGTTTGGCCACTTCATACAGGCCCATGCTGTAGGCGCCCTGGGCCGCACCCCAGTGGGCACCGTCGACAATGCCGGAATCCAGTGCCGAGTAGAGTTCACTGCCGGGAATGTAGGATGCCGCGGCGCCAGCCTCGGTCAGGAAGGTTTGCAGGGCGCCGGAGGAGCGGATCTTCAGGCTGTTGAAGTCTTCCACGCTTTCAATGGGTTCCTTGACCACCATTTCGGTCGGGTAGACCTTGTCGGTCGCCCAGTAAACTCCGTGCTCTGCGGCTTCGTCACGGAGCATCTGCTCGAACCCCAAGTTCTGGTGGAAATAGGCGGCTTCCCAGACATTACGGAACGCGAACGGCAGACCGGAGGCAATGCCCGCGAGTGAGACCTTGTCCTGGGCATAGGCCGGGGAAATGGTGCCCATTTCCAGGATGCCACGACTCACCGCGTTGAAGGTGTCCGTGGCCTTGAACAGTGCGCCGGCCTCGTAAAGTTGCAGTTTCAGGCGGCCATCGGTGCGCTCTTCGAGCACTCGTTTGATGCGGCCAAGGCTGTCAGTGTAGGAGCTGCTGGATCCGGGCCAGTGGGACTGAACCTTCCAGGTGAAGGTGTCCTGGGCCGCAGCGGGTGCTGCCGAGAGCGCGGCGGTAATACCGAGGGTAAAGGCTGACGCATACACCGTCAGAGTCTTGCGAGCAGTAGCAAAGAGTTTCATGAGCTTGCCTCGTTGATTGTTGTAGTGGCTTTGCTTTGTTTCACTGTGCAGAACTCACAACTGCATGGTGAATTGTATTCTCTGAATTTATCACATCATTCGGGCTTTGCAATAGGATGTTTGTCGTTCCGATTTGCAGCTGTGCGTGGTCGAAGAGTAGCTCAAAAGAACTGTTTTCACCGTCGCGGACCTGCGACATCAGCGCCTGACTCCTGATCATGGAAGGCTGTAAGCGGCTTTGATAGCCAAAAAGTTCCGCCCGCTACTTGTTGTACTTTTCATTTTTCGTCGATCTTTCTCTATTGTGTTTTGCTAGATGAAACAACCTTTCAAATATATTGACTCAAAACCGTAAGGCGTGACAAATTACAAAAACAACAGAACTACAAAGACAACATTAGCCGCCTGGCCCATCTGGAATGAATGTCTGATGAATGAGGAAAGCCGCCACATTACCCACGGGCAGGATCTGCCCGGTTTTCACAGTCTGCTTGGCTACCGTCAGGCGTCCTGGGAGGAAAATGAAGCGGTCATCGAGCTTGAGCTTCGGCCCGTGCATCTGAATCTTGGCGGCGTTATCCATGGTGGTGTGCTGACGTCGCTGTTGGACATAGCCATGGCTCAGGCCGGAACCTACTGTCCCTTTCCGGGCCGGATGCGCAAGGCAGTAACCCTGTCGCTTACCACCACGTTTACCGGCCAGTGTTCCGAGGGAGTTATTCGGGTAACCGGCAGAAAACGCGCCGGGGGGCGCCGGATCTTCAACAGCACCGGCGAAGTGCATGACGACAAAGGCAACCTGCTGGCCATTGGCGAGGGCACCTTTCGTATCCGCTCTGGCAGCGACAAGCCAGAAGGTGTTCCGATCTGACGGCCGGCCTGGCAGCTCGATGGCCGAAGAACCAATACCAACAAGAGGAAGCGGACATGTTCGATCTGTCTGATAAAGCGAAAGCGCTTCAATCGAAGCTCAGGGCCTTCATGGATGAGCACATCTATCCCAACGAGCACCTGCATCACGAGCAGATCGCGCAGGCCGAGAACCGCTGGGCTCCGGTTCCGATCATCGAAGAACTGAAAGCGAAAGCAAAGGCCGAGGGCCTCTGGAACCTCTTTCTTCCCGAGAGCGACTACGGTGCCGGGCTGAGTAATTACGAATACGCCCACCTGTGCGAAATCATGGGCCGCTCGGAGATGGCGCCGGAAGTGTTCAACTGTGCCGCACCTGATACCGGCAACATGGAAACCATTGCCCGCTTTGGCAACGCCGAACAGCAGGAACAGTGGCTCAAGCCGCTGTTGGCCGGGGAAATCCGTTCCTGCTTCTCGATGACCGAGCCCGATGTGGCTTCGTCCGATGCCACCAACATCGCCTGTGAGATCCGTCGCGAGGGCGATGAGTATGTGATCAATGGCCGGAAGTGGTGGTCCTCCGGCGCCATGACCACCACCTCGAAAATTGCCATTGTCATGGGCAAGACCGACCCCACCGCCGAGAAACACAAGCAGCAGTCGATGATCCTGGTGCCCCTGGATACGCCGGGTGTGAAGATGATCCGACCGCTGACCGTGTTCGGTTACGACCATGCGCCTCACGGCCACGCCGAGATTCACTACGACAACGTGCGGGTACCGGCCAGCAATATTCTGCTCGGCGAGGGCCGGGGCTTTGAGATTGCACAGGGCCGGCTCGGGCCGGGCCGGATCCATCACTGCATGCGCACCATCGGTGTTGCCGAACGGGCCCTGGAGTTGATGTGTCGGCGTGCCGGCGAGCGAGAGGCCTTCGGCAAGCCGCTGTCGAGTTTCGATTCCATCCGCAAGGACATCGCCCGCAGCCGCATCGAAATCGAGCAGGCGCGCCTGATGACACTCAAGGCGGCGCACATGATGGATACCGTGGGCAACAAGGTGGCGCGCCAGGAGATCGCCATGATCAAGGTGATCGCACCGAGTATGGCGCTGAAGGTACTCGATCGGGCGATCCAGGTTCATGGCGGTGCCGGAGTCAGCCAGGATACCTTCCTCGCTTCAGCCTGGGCCAAGGTACGGACCCTGCGACTGGCGGACGGCCCGGATGAGGTGCATCTGGACTCCGTGGCCAAGATGGAACTTCGTCAGTATCGCTAATCCACTGGCATGAGGATCGAACCATGACCAATTCGTTGTTTGATATGACCGGCAAGGTCGCTGTCATTACCGGCTCAACCAAGGGCATTGGCCGCGCTATCGCCGAGGAAATGGCACGTCTTGGCGCCCGGGTGGTGATTTCCAGCCGCAAGGCGGACGCCTGCGAGCAGGTGGCTGCCGAACTGAAAGCGCAGGGCTTTGATGCCATGGCCGTGCCCTGCCACGTGGGCCGGAAAGACGATTTGCAGAATCTGGTCGACCGGACCAACGAAGCCTGGGGCCTGATCGACGTGCTGGTGTGCAACGCGGCCACCAACCCGGTCTATGGCACCACCGCCGAGATGACCGATGAGGCCTGGGACAAGATCATGGACACCAACGTCAAGGGCACCTTCTGGCTCACCAACATGGTCCTGCCCCAGATGGCGGAGAAGGGAGAAGGGGCGGTGGTGCTGCTGTCCAGCATTGCCGGCCTTCGGGGTAACACCACAATCGGCACCTACGGGGTGTCGAAAGCCGCCGAGGCGGCCCTGGCCCGCAACCTGGCGGTGGAGTGGGGGCCAAAGGGAATCCGCGTTAACAGCATCGCCCCGGGCCTGATCAAGACCGACTTCGCGAAGGCCCTCTGGGAAGATCCGGTACGTGTCAAACGGGCGGAGGACAAGACCCCGCTGCGCCGGATCGGTGATCCGGTGGATATCGCCGGCCTGGCCGTGTTCCTGTCCACCAGGGCGAGTGCGTACATCACCGGCCAGGTCATCGTTGCCGACGGTGGCGAGACCATTTGCTAACGGAACTTATTGAGACGCTATGACAACAGCACCAGAGCTGGTGGACGTTCTGCCGGCACACAGGTTTGACGAGGAGCGACTGCTGGCCTGGCTTCAGACAGAGCTGCCGGAGGTGGGTGAACGCCTGGACGTTCGGCAGTTCCAGGGTGGGCAGTCCAACCCGACGTTCCTGCTGGATACCGATGGCGGGCAATACGTCCTGCGCAAGAAGCCGCCCGGAAAAAACCTTCCCTCGGCCCATATGGTGGAGCGCGAATACCGGGTTATGAAGGCCTTGGCAGACCACACCGGGGTACCGGTTCCCAGGGTGAGGGTGCTGTGCGAAGACAGCGCCGTTGTCGGGACACCGTTCTATGTCATGGACTTTCTGCACGGCCGGATCATCAGTCATTCGGCATTGCCTGACCTGGTCCGGGAGGACCGCCTGCTGGCCCACCGCTCGGCCGTCGATACGCTGGCGGCCCTGCACTCGGTGGACGTGAACGCGATCGGCCTCGGAGATTACGGCCGTCCGGAAGGTTACGTGGCACGACAGGTAGCCCGGTGGAGCAAGCAGTATCTGGCTTCGAAGACGAACGAGCTGCCCACCATGGACAAGCTCATGGCCTGGTTGCCGGAGAATATTCCTGCCGCGGACGAAACCGCCATCGCCCACGGCGACTACCGGTTCGGCAACCTCATGCTGGCGCCTGACAAGCCCGAGGTGATCGGGATCCTCGATTGGGAGCTGTCGACGCTGGGCCATCCACTGGCGGATCTGGCCTACTTCTGCCTGCCGTATTATCTGCCCTCCGATATGGAAGGCATGCGCGGTTTGCTGGGAGAGGATCTCGAGGCGCTGGGTATTCCGGACGAACAGGAGACCATCGCCCGCTACTGCGCGCAGACCGGGCGCGACGGTATTGATGACTGGCACGTGTTCCTGGCGTTTTCCCTGTTTCGGCTGGCTGCGATCCTGCAGGGGGTCTACAAGCGGGCGCTGGACGGTAACGCCGCCAACGCCAACGCGCTGAATGTCGGCAGGCGGGCCAGCCTGTTGGCGGACATCGGCTGGCAGATTGCCAGCGAGCACCAATGAATAATAGCTGGCTGCACCTGTGGCCGACTGACTGAACCCTGGAGAGCAACACGCATGTTCACACGCCATTTCAAGGTCTGGCCCCGAGAACTGCCCAAGACCATGACCCTGCCGGAAACCAGTGTTTTCAGGAACCTGGAAATATCTGCGCTCCGCTACCCGGACCATAACGCGATCATCTTCTACGATGCGCCCCTTACCTACCGACGTCTTCTGTCGGAAGTGGAAACCATGGCGGGCTACCTGCAGTCACAGGGCGTCGGGAAGGGGGATCGGGTGCTGCTCTACATGCAGAACTCGCCGCAGTACGTGATCGCCTACTACGCCATCCTGAGGGCGGACGCCGTGGTGATTCCGGTCAATCCGATGAACCGGGCCGCCGAGCTCGAGCATTTTATTGCCGACACGGGAGCCTCAATCTGCCTGGCCGGCCAGGAGCTGGCGGACTTCATCATTCCTCTGTTGCCGGAAACGGATCTGAAGCAGGTTGTGGTGGCCTCCTACAGCAGCTACATCAAACCGGATACCGATCTCGATCTGCCAGCAGAAGTTGCGGCCCCGGTCTGGTCCCGGGGTGTACGGGGTGTGGTGACCTGGGAGGCTGCCCTGGCGGCCGGGTACGAGCCGTCAGCCCACACGGCTGGACCTGCCGATCTGGCCGTCATCCCCTACAGCTCGGGTACGACCGGTGCGCCCAAGGGTTGCATGCACACCCATCGCTCGGTCATGGCAACGGCGATGCACCGTGCCTTCTGGAACCTGAGCACACCGGATACGGTGCAACTGTCCACACTGCCGTTCTTCCATGTAACCGGCATGACTGGCTCCATGAACAGTCCCATCTACAGCGGTTCGACGTCGGTGATCATGACACGCTGGGACCGCACTACGGCTGCCCGTCTGATCGAGCGTTACCGGGTGACCGGCTGGACCAACATCGTGACCATGGCGGTGGACTTCCTGTCGAATCCGGACATTGGCCAGTACGACCTCAGCAGCCTGAATACCATCGGCGGGGGAGGGGCGGCCATGCCGGCGGCGGTGGCGGAAAAACTGAAAACCATGACGGGGCTGGACTATATCGAGGGCTACGGCCTGTCCGAGACCATGGCGGCCACGCACATTAACCCGGTCAAGCAACCCAAGGCCCAGTGCCTGGGTATCCCTGTTTTCGATGTGGACAGCCGGATCATCGATGTGGATACCCTGGAGGAAAAGGGCCCCGGTGAAACCGGTGAAATTGTATCGTCTGGCCCGCAGGTCACCATCGGGTACTGGAACCGGCCGGCGGAAACCGAAGCCGCGTTCGTGGAGATCGACGGCAAGCGTTTCTTCCGTACCGGGGATCTCGGCTACTACGACGAGGACGGCTATTTCTTCATGGTGGATCGGGTCAAGCGCATGATCAACGCGTCCGGTTTCAAGGTCTGGCCCTCCGAGGTGGAGGGTCTGATGTACCGGCACCCGGCCATCCACGAAGTCTGCATCATCTCTGCACCAGATCCGAAACGGGGTGAAACGGTCAAGGCCTGCATTGTCCTGACACCCGAGGCGGAGGGTAAAACCTCGGCAGAAGACATCACCGGCTGGTGCCGTGAGCAGATGGCGGCTTACAAGATACCGACCATTGTGGAGTTTGTGGAGGCACTGCCGAAATCCCCTACTGGCAAGCTGATGTGGCGGGCCCTGCAGGAGGAGGAATGGAAGCAGAATGCCTGAACAGGCGGAGAGTCGAGCCTCGTTCGGGCTCCCGCCGATCCGGGCCCGTCAGGCTACATACATCATCAGAGTCTCTGCCACACAGGCAGGCCTGTCTTCACCCCTGATCTCAATAGTGGTCTTGTAGGTGGCTAGCTGTCGCTGATCATCCACCTGATCAACAGAGAGTAGTTCCACGCGGGTACGAATGTCCGAGCCGACTTTCACCGCCGATGGGAAGCGCAGCCGGTTCAATCCGTAATTGATGGTGGCGGACGGCCCGATCACTCGTATTGCCTGGGGGTTCAGTTTCGAGATGAGCGAGACCGTGAGGTAGCCATGGGCGATGGGGCTTTTCCAGGGTGATTCGCGCCTGGCCCGATCCACATCAACGTGAATCCATTGATGATCACCGGTCACATCGGCAAAGGCATTAACCATCTCCTGGGTGATGGTGAGCCAGGGGCTGTGGCTCTCCAGTTGCCCCGCCAGACCTGCCAGTTCCGTAAGATGTATCTCTTTCATGAGCGCTCCCTGGTGATCACCGTTGTCCGCCTCCGGATTAAAAAAGGGGTGGTCTGGCGACCACCCCTCGAAAAGGCCTCAAAATGACAAGGCCCCAGGCTCACTGATTAGGGGATTCTAGCTTGCCTGTAAAAGGGTGGCGTAAGCCTCCAGATGGAAGTCGTCATCGCCGAGCTGATGATTGATCATCACCAGGCGCTTGGCGTAGTGGGCGAAGTTGTACTCCCAGGTCATGCCGATACCGCCGTGGGACTGGACGCCCTGCTCGGAGATGAACTGGCCGCTACGGCCGATCACGTTCTTGGCGGCGGCCAGGATTCGACGGCGCTCGTCGCTCTGGGGCTCGTCGGCCACGCTAGCCGCCAGGATGGCCATGGAGCGGGCCTGTTCCAGCTCGGACATCATGTCCACCATCCGGTGCTGAAGCACCTGGAACCTGCCGATGGGCACGCCGAACTGCTTGCGCTGCTTGAGATACTCCAGGGTCAGGTCACAGGCCACTTCCATGGCGCCCACGGCTTCGCCGCACAGGGCCGAAATGGCGCGTCCGGTCTGGTATTCAATCACTTCGGCAGCCTTGCCTTGCTCGCCGAGCAGGGCTTCGGGACCCAGCTGAACGTTGTTCAGGAACAGGTCACAGCCTTTGGAACCGTCAATCGTCGGATAAGTCCGGCGTTCGAGGCCTTCGGCGTCAGCCGGAATCAGGAACAGGCTGATGCCATCGGCATCGCGGCTGTCACCGGAAGTTCGGGCAGATACCACCAGCACGTCGGCGCAATGCCCGCCGATCACGACCGCCTTGCGACCATTCAGCAGGTAACCGTCACTGGACTTCTCGGCGCGGGTTTCCACATCGTTCAGGTTGTAAAAGCTCTGGGGCTCCTGAAGTCCAACAGCAGCGCGAAGCTCACCGCTGGCAATGCCGCCAAGCCACCGTTCCTGTTGTTCGCTGTTGCCGGCCTGGCTGATCAGCCCGCCGCCCAGAACCACCGATTGCAGATAGGGCTCAACGCAAAGGCCGCGGCCCAACTCGGTCATCACGCTCTGTACTTCAACACCGGTTCCGCCAAAGCCCCCCAGCTCTTCCGGGAAGGGCACGGCCGTCAGCCCCAGTTCACCCAGCTGTTTCCAGAAATCGGCGCTGAAGCCCAGCTCCGATTCGCTGAACTCCAGGCGCTTTTCAAAACTGTATTCACCGCGTACCAGGCGGGCCACGGTGTCCTGCAGCATCTGCTGCTCTTCATTCAGTCGGAAATCCATGGTCGCCTCCTTAAAGCCCGAGAATCATTTTCGACACGATGTTCTTCTGGATCTCGTTGGACCCGCCGAAAATCGACAGCTTGCGGTTGTTAAAGTACTGGGGAGTAACCGGCGCGGCGTTTTCGTCCGACAGGAAGTCGCCCTCGTAATCCAGGTCCAGTTCCTCTTCCACGAAGGGAATGGCGTAGGGGCCAATGGCCCGGCGAGCCAGATCGTTGATGGTCTGGCGAATCTCGGTGCCGCGGACTTTCAGCATGGAGCTTTCCGCTCCCGGCATGCCGCCGCCCTCCACGGACGCGATGATCCGCAGGTTACTGATTGCCGCGGCCATCAGGTCAATCTCAACCTGGGCGATACGCTGGCTGAATGAAGGATCCTCAATCAGCGGGCGACCATTTTTGATCCGGCGGGTTGCCAGCTCCTTCAAGTGCTGCAGCGCAGCCTTGGAAATGCCGATGCCGGCCAGGCCGGTTCGCTCGTAGGTGAGCAGGTACTTGGCGTAGGTCCAGCCCTTGTCTTCCTCGCCCACCAGGTTTTCTACAGGAACCTTCACGTCCTCGAAGAACACTTCGTTGACTTCGTGCTCGCCGTCCAGAGTGATGATCGGGCGCACGGTAATGCCCGGGGTGTTCATGTCGATCAGCAGGAAGGAGATGCCCTCCTGGGCCTTCACTTCGGTGTTTGTGCGAACGAGGCAGAAAATCATGTTGGCGTGCTGGCCCAGGGTGGTCCAGGTTTTCTGGCCATTCACAATGTAGTGGTCGCCCTCGCGCACGGCCCGGGTCTTGAGTGAGGCCAGGTCCGAACCGGCGCCCGGCTCGGAGTAGCCCTGACACCACCAGTCTTCGCCGCTGAGGATTCTTGGCAGGTACCTCTGCTTCTGCTCTTCGGTTCCAAACTTGATAATCACCGGCGCCACCATGTTGACGCCGAAAGGCACGGAACGGGGCGCCCCATAACGAGAGGATTCCTCATCCCAGATGTGCTTCTGAACCGGGCTCCAATTTACACCGCCGTATTCTTCCGGCCAGTGAGTGGCGTACCAGCCCTGCTCGCTGAGTATTTTCTGCCAGCGCTGGTGGTCCTCCTTGGACAGCCGGCGGAACCCTTTTACCTTGGCGGAGATATCCCCCGGCAGCTTTTCATCCAGGAACGCGCGGACCTCATCACGGAAGGCGAGCTCCTCGGTAGTGTAATTCAAGTTCATGAATAGTCTCTCTTGCTTCAAAGCGAAAACATATACCGCGTGGCAGAATATCTACATATTCGGAGATGACAGCGGTACATGTCAATAGGAATGCAAAAGCCTGTACCGCTATGCGGAATATAAAAGCCGGCCATAACGGATGATTGTTCGAAAAAATCGAATCTTTCGGCCCAGAAAACCGTATTGAACCGATGCGGTAATCACGTGACACTCTCTACGACTTTAGTCACACCAAAGGACGCCCATGCAGGACGCCCAACAAAAATGCCGGATGCGAGTTCCAAGCCTCTTGATGATTCTGGCATTGGGCCTGATTTCACTGCCTGCCTATGCCTCTGACGCCAACCCTGCTCCCCTGTTCTGTGAGTCGGGTTTCTCCCCGCTATTGTCGGATGTCACAAGCGACGGAGGTCTGGAGGGCGGGCTCTGCGATGGCAACCGCTCACAGGGTTTCAGTCTTCACCAGAACGGCATTCTTTCAGGTATCAAAGGCTTCTCGGGACTGGTCCATTGCGCCAGTTTTCCGGTCTTGCCGCAGGCGCCACCTGCTACCTGAGCCCCCAAGTCCAGAGGGCATTCCTGCCCTTAGCAACAACCTTTCGACTTAAACGACTTCCATCACCTGGAGGATTTTCCATGGCTATACGGAAGCTGCTGATCGCCAATCGCGGAGAGATTGCGGTCAGGATTGCCCGGGCCTGCAGTGAACTGGGTATACGCTCAGTTGCCATTCATTCGGAGGCCGACGAGTACTCCCTGCACGTCAAGAAAGCCGACGAAGCCTATCAGATCAGCAAGGACCCTCTGTCGGGTTACCTGAACCCCCACCATATTGTGAATATGGCAGTGGAAACCGGCTGCGATGCCCTGCATCCCGGTTACGGATTTCTGTCCGAGAATGCCGAGCTTGCAGCTATCTGCGAGCAGCGGGGCATCACCTTTGTGGGGCCTTCTGCGAACGCGATTTCATCCATGGGTGACAAGACTCAGGCGCGCCAGACCGCCGTTGCTGCGGGCGTGCCGGTGACTCCAGGGTCGGAAGGCAACCTTGCTGATGTTGAGGATGCCGTGGCCCAGGCCGCCGATATCGGCTACCCGGTGATGCTGAAGGCTACCTCCGGTGGCGGCGGCCGGGGTATCCGCCGCTGCGACAACGAAAAGGAGCTTCGGCAGAACTACGAGCGAGTAATCTCCGAGGCCACCAAAGCGTTTGGTAGTGCCGAGGTGTTTCTCGAGAAATGCATCATCGAGCCCCGTCACATCGAGGTACAGATTCTGGCCGATACCCACGGCAACGTTGTCCACCTGTACGAGCGGGATTGCTCCATTCAGCGCCGCAACCAGAAACTGATTGAGCTGGCGCCGTCGCCGCAACTGGAGGAAAGCCAGCGCGAATACATCGGTGATCTGGCCAAGCGGGTAGCGAAGCAGTGCGGGTATGTGAATGCCGGCACCGTTGAGTTCCTGCTGGACCATGACGGCAGTTTCTACTTCATGGAGATGAACACCCGGGTGCAGGTGGAACACACCATCACCGAGGAAATTACCGGGGTGGATATCATCAAGGCCCAGATCCGGATCGCGGCCGGGGAACCGCTGGGCCTCGGGCAGGAAGACATCTCCTACCGGGGTTTTGCTGCCCAGTTCCGTATCAACGCCGAGGATCCTAAGAACGGCTTTCTGCCGAGTTTTGGCCGCATCAGCCGCTACTATTCAGCCGGCGGCCCGGGCGTGCGTACCGATGCCAATATGTACACCGGTTACGAGATTCCCCCTTATTACGATTCCATGTGCGCCAAGCTGATTGTCTGGGCCATGGATTGGGACGAGCTGATTGCCCGCTCCCGGCGTGCCCTCGGGGATATGGGCATCTATGGCGTCCAGACCACCATCCCCTACTACAAGCAGATTCTCGATCACCCGGATTTCCAGGCCGCCGACTTCAATACCGGCTTTGTTGAACGCAACCCCCAGTTGCTTGAGTACAGCACCAAGACCCGTCCGGAATCCATCGCCACAGCCATTGCCGCAGCCATCGCGGCGCAGGCGGGCCTGTAAAAGAACATCGGAGAGATCTCAATGACCAAGTGCAAGATTCACATTACCGACGTTATTCTCAGGGACGCGCACCAGTCTCTGATCGCCACCCGCATGCGTACCGAAGACATGCTCCCGGCCTGTGAGTGGCTGGACCAGGCCGGCTACTGGTCCCTGGAGTGCTGGGGCGGCGCCACGTTCGACGCCTGTGTACGTTTTCTGAAGGAAGATCCCTGGGAGCGCCTGCGGACCCTGAGAAAGGCCCTGCCGAACACCCGCCTGCAGATGTTGCTGCGCGGCCAGAACCTGCTGGGCTACCGCCATTATGGTGACGACGTGGTCGAGGCGTTCGTGGCCAAGGCCGCCGAAAATGGCATGGATGTGTTCCGCGTTTTTGATGCCCTGAACGATGTGCGCAATCTGGAGACCAGCATCAAGGCCGTCAAGAAGGCCGGAAAGCACGCCCAGGGCACCATCTGCTACACCGTCAGCCCGGTGCACAGCACCGATGCCTATCTGGATCAGGCCAAGGCCATGGCCGACATGGGCGCGGACAGCATCGCGATCAAGGACATGGCAGGTCTGCTGACGCCGGCGGTAACCGCCGAGCTGGTCGGACAACTGAAGCAGAGCCTGGATTTGCCGGTATTCCTGCACTCCCACGCTACTTCGGGCATGGCGCCCATGTGCCAGTGGGCGGCCATGGAAGCCGGCGTCGACCATATTGATACCGCCCTGTCGGCCTTTGCCGGCGGCACCAGCCATCCGCCCACGGAATCCCTGGTGGCTGCACTGCATGATGCGGGTCTGGAGACCGGGCTGAACCTGGAGCTTCTGGACAAGGCCACGCGCCACTTCCGAGAAGTGCGCAAGAAGTATCACCAGTTCGAGAGCGCCTATAACGGTGTTGATACCTCGGTGCTCCTGTCCCAGGTGCCGGGTGGCATGATGTCCAATCTGGCCAACCAGTTGAAGGAGCAGGGCGCGCTGGATCGTATTCAGGACGTATTCGAGGAAATTCCATGGGTGCGGAAGGATCTCGGTTACCCGCCGCTGGTAACACCCACCTCCCAGATCGTGGGTACCCAGGCGGTGATCAACGTGCTGGCCGGGAAGCGTTACGAGTCCATCACCAACGAGGTGAAGAAATACCTCCAGGGCTGGTATGGTCAGGCGCCGGCGCCGGTCGACAAATCGCTCCAGCAGCGCGCCGTGGGCAAGGAAGAGCTGATCGAAGAGCGCCCTGCCAACCTGATTCCCCGGGAGCTGGACGAGCTGCGCAAACAGGTGGGCGATCTGGCCACCAGCGAGGAGGATGTCCTTACCTACGCCATGTTCCCGGACCAGGCCAAGGCGTATCTTGAGCAACGGCGTGACGGCACGCTGCAGCCGGAGCCCCTGGAGCCGATTCCCACCGGTTCTTCGGGCGGCTCGGTCTCCAGCAAATTCAAGATCACGGTTCATGGCGAGAGCTACGATATCCACGTCACCGGCGCCAACCCTTCCGGTGAGAATGAGCGTCGTTTCTATATGACCGTTGACGGCGTACCTGAGGAAATCCACCTTGCGTCATTGGGAGAAGATGGCGAGGGCGCCCGCTCCAGCGGTGGCCGGGCGACCGCCACCAAGGAAGGTCACGTGACCACGAGCATGCCGGGCAACATCGTGGATGTGCTGGTGAAGGAGGGCGACGAGGTTCAGGCTGGCGACCCGGTGCTGATCATCGAGGCAATGAAGATGGAAACGGAAGTGAAAGCCACCATCTTTGGCACCGTGCAGAGCGTCGCCATCAAGAAGGGAGACCGGGTTGTTCCCGGCGAAGTGCTGGTGGATATCGCATAGTAGTCGTGCGATTACAGCCGGACGGACACGCCAAGAGTGGCCGTCCGGCGATCGTAATCGTACCGGGCAATGTTGCTGTTGTTCTGCGCCTGCTCGAGTTTCAGTCGCACAGAAACAGTGTTGGTTGCCTGATACTCGCCCTCCAGTCCCAGAGTGAGTCGGTTGTCTTCCCGACGCACAATGAATAATCCCTCCGGCACTTCCAGGCGGTGGGGTGTGCGGTAGTAATTGAATCTATAGCTGGCTGATGTGCCGAGTTCGAGTTTCGGTGTAACTGAGTAGCCAAGCCCCACGGTGAGAGTCTGCCCCAGTGGTGAAACGCTGAAGTATTCCGCGCCGGTATCCAGGTTTTCCCGATCATCGTAGTCAACTCGATAACGGAACTCGCCCCGCCAACGCTCATGCCGGGCCTTGTATCGGCTGTCAATCCGGTAATGCTGCCCGTCGTAGGCCTTGAACCGGTTGCCAGCAAACACCTGCTCAGCATGGAGTGTGATGGAGCAGCTGGCGGACTCCGAACCAACAGCACATTGCCCGGTACTGAGCGCACTGATCAATCGGGCACGCCTCTCCCTGGAGGAATTGCCCTGCCAAAGCTGATCCGCGCCAAGGCCCAGTTTGAACGTGTACAGGTTGCCGGAATGCTTCCATGCGGTTTCAGCACGGGCAAGGTGACTGTTGAAGTCGGTCTCTTCCAGATACTCGCGTCCATAAAGCAGGAGCTTGGCCTGGAGCGCATTGTTGCCTTTACGGATCGGGTACCCCGAAATAGCGTTCACCGATTCCAGAAAACCTCCATCAAGGGCACTTGGAGCAGAGTCGGGAAACAGCGCGATGTTTTCCTGAAAGCCTGCATACAGTGACATCAATGCCTGCCAGCGGGCTGGTGGTGCCGCGCCGATTTTTTCCAACTGTCCGAGCGCCAGTTTTGTCAGATTGTCTTCTGTGCTTTCATTGGCGACTGCCACGAAGGCCTCGCGGGCCCGTGATTCCTGATTCGTGGCGAGGGCGATCAGCCCGAGATTGTAGAGGGCAAGAGCTCGCTGTTTCGTCGACAGCAGCTTGCTGAACATTCGCTCGGCTGAGTCATACTCACCGAGGCGGTAGTAGAGAACGCCAAGATTGTAAGTCAACGCGCGGGAGTCCAGCTGTGTGGCGGCGGCCTCCAAATGCTTGCGCGCCTGTTCAAGTTCGTTCTTTTGAAAGGCGGCAATACCGGCTTTGAACTGTGCCCGGGCATTAGCGAGTGAGTCAGCCTGCAAGGGCGCCGATGCGACCATGAAAAGCGCTACGAAAATCGGCAAGAGTCGACGAGACGGCAAAACGCGTTTCCCTAACCTGGAGAGCTTACAGAGAATCCGGTTCTGTACTCAGGACCAGAACCCGACACCGCGTAAAATGCAGTGCTGGAAGCTTAACCCAGATCAGGTAGGGAAATCATCAAACCAGAGCACGACGCTCCCCGTAAAAAATGCTTTTACGTTTGCGTGCGTCCCAATGTTGCCTATTCGGTCGAACTTTCTAGCGTGGAGGATGGGTTGTCCAACAGGTCGACGTCGGTATCCGGGGTCCCGATATCTGGCAGTTCCGTATTTGGAAGGTCGGGCTCCGGTAAGTCTGTGTCCGGGCGATCAGGCTCTGGTAGGCCCGTGTCGGGAAGATCGCCAGCCGGTGAATCCAAAAGGTTTTCGCCCGGCAGTTCCGTGTCCAATGCGTTCCGCGTTTCTCTGGCCTGCGAGGAAAGGGTCTCAATAAGCTCTTGTGACTCCGCCGAGAGCTCTCCGGCGTCCAGATCATCGAGTTGAGCTGCTCGATCGAGTTCTTCGAGTGACTCTGGAATCTGCATTTCCTGTACAAACGATGAGTCTAGCTCTTCTTCGTCGACGACCATTCTCATGGTAACGTCGTAATCAGTCTCGGCGGCCGCAAAGGTCGGAAAACAGATGCCCACCAACAATATGGCAGGGATGAGACCCGGTGCCCGGCTTTTCAGTACTGTCATGACGATGGCTCCGTTAATTTGCCAATGTCAGTTCTAAAGGTTTTCCGTTTCTCTCCTTCCCCGAGGTGAGCTACCAGACTGCCTTGGCCGGGGAACAGTACGTTTACAGGTAAGGCCAACAGGTTATCTCCGGGTTTCAGACTCACTTTCCAGCTTACTTTATGTCTTCCTGGGAAAGGGGTCAGCTCGAGATTTGGGGGAAGTTCAAGAGTCAAAGTCACGTTTTCCACAGCGTCAGTGGACGTGAACGCCAGTCTCACGGTTTTTTGGGTTATGGCAGGAGGCTGGGAGCCCTCCGCAACCGTCTGAGCAGAAAGCACGTCTTGTTCCGGTTGATTCCACTTTCCGCCAAGAAACACGCCGACAACAAGAGCTGCTGCTACGGCACCAATCCAGGCAGGTGTCTTCCAGTGCTTCGTGGCTGACGGTGAGGAGCCGGCAAGGGCTCGACCCAGAATTCTGGATTCATAATCCGCATCCGGTTCCGGCGCGCGATCCTTGGCTGTCTGTCTGGCAATGAATTTGGCAGTGGCTAGATTTGCAGCGCAGTCTTCGCAGGAGGCAGCATGTTCCTCCATTGCCTGCTTGGCAATGTCTGGAAGCTCGCCTCTCGCCAGCGCGTCCACGTCTTTTTTAAATTCGCTGCATTGCATTCCATTCACCTCATTGGCAGCCACGTTGTTCCGTTTCAGAAGGTTCCATTTCTTCCTGAAGTTTTGTTCGAAGAAGTGCTCTTACCCGATGAAGTCTCGATTTTACAGTACCTAGCGGTATATCGAGAACTTCGGAAATCTCCTCCAATCGCCATCCCTCGGAATCGTGCATCAGTAATAGTGTGCGCTGATCGGGTTTGAGGTCGCTTATCAAGCGCCGCAGAACTATTGCCTGCTGACCATCTTCGGTGTGAGAGAGCGGGTCCGGCGACGCCCCGGGCAGGGTGTCGAGAAATGGCGTTTGCTGGTCGGCTCGATCCAGAGCGCTGGCACTTGTTTCCCGGCCAACAGGCCGTTTACGGATGTTATCGACAAATTGGCGGTAGGTTACCCGGTGCAGCCAAGGGCGTAGCTCATCAACCCGCTCCAGCTCATCGACTTTGGGGACGAGCTTGGTAATTACATCCTGCACGAGGTCTTCCGCATCATGTTGACTGCCGGTCAAGCGATACGCAAAACCATGCAGTGCCCTGAGGTGAGGGCGAACAAGGCTCTCAAATCGTTTTGACTTTGATTGGCGGAATGGAAGCAAGGCCAAATGGACCCCCTGTTGGTCACCTTGCACTTGGCATGTGCATAAAACTTCATGGTTTTTATAGGCAGACCAGAGTCTAACAGTGCCAGTCGTGTAAAGGTATTCCGGTATTGTAAAAAAAGAACGAAAGAAAACCCATTTAAAACATACAGATAAGTAGGGATCTGGGTGGTTCTTGAAGAAAAACTCGAAGACCTTTGGAACTTTTGCAATTAGACCTCCGTGGTGGGCAGCTAAAGGCGACGGATTCGCCGAATACAAGAAACCCAGAGGTGACAGAGTATGTTTATCCGCAATCTTTTAGTTACTGCTGTCTCGGCAGCCACCTTCACGCTCTCTGGTTGTCTGGACAGTTCCAGTCAGACCCAGACCAACGCCGATCCCGACTACCAGATAAAGGGTGGCCAGATTGAACGCGGTACCCACCCCCTATTCGATCCGCTTGAGACGCAATTCGTCATTCCAAGTGATGCGCTTTTTTACCTGAGTGATATCGATGACGGAACCATGCTCAACGGGACCGATCCTGCTAATCCGGTAACGCAGGGTATCGGATTCCTCGATGGCGCTTCTGTGCTGGCGCCAATCGACCTCAAGATCAGTGGTAGTCTGGATAGTCAACAGGTGCTTGACGCTCGCCAGTTCGTTGATATTGACGGAAGTGTGGTTCCCAACCCGGACCAGAATGTCTTTTTGATACCCGTCGACTATGCCGGTGGCGATCCTTTGCAACCACTTGAAAATGAGGCGCCAGGCCTTGCATCGGCGGCGCAGTATCGGCAGGCGCTGCGACTGCAGGAGCAGGGTAATACAGAGGAGGCTGACCGCCTTTTCAGTGAATTGCTGGAAGAAAGAGTACGCGTGGAGTTGCTGGACATTGATGGTGGCCAGAACAACCTTGTGCGGATTTTGCCGCTGAAACCGCTGGCGCCAAAGACTCAGTATATTGTGGCCCTGACCGACGAGATCGTGGACGCAAACGGCGAGCGACTGGTTGGCTCTCCCACTTACCAGTCCGTCGCGGACGGTGAGCGGACTCTGTCGAATCCGCTGTTCCAGCCGTTCCGTCAGGCGATGTTGCCCGCACGAAAGCTTGTGGCCGACTATTTAGACTTCAAGCGTGAGTATCCCGCCTCTGCAGATTTTCCCTCCCGGTTCGAAGACATTACCTATGCAACAGCAATCACCACCACGGCTGTAGAGGATGTTTTATTGGCCAATGCGGCACCGATAACGTTTTACCGTGCCTTGCTGGGCTCGGCGCAGCGCCGGCAGGAACTCCGCAAGCTTTTCGAAGGCTTCTACAACCTGAGCGATCAACCCCTCGGCGAAGGCGTCAGTGCCGCAGAAGCTGATATCAACTCCGCCATCTACAATACACTGACGGATCCGGCGTTTCGTCTGTATGACCCGGAGTTGGCGACCATCCTGATGGATGCCAACTCCAACGGGACGGTTGTTCTCTACGGTGACGTTGTAGCCGATTCCGAGGCGGACCGGCGTCTGGCTCATACGATTCAGGTCGCAACTGCAATGGCCTCGGATACCAACATTGATGTGGAAGCAGACGCTCAAGCTCTGGCCGGCGCGGCGGATGCGGTGCTGGACACCCCGAAACCCCGGCCGGTGAGAATATTCAGTCAAAAGGAAGGTGGCGATGTGAATCCCGCGCTCCGACAGAGTGTTGGTCTGGGAGGTTTACAGGCGGATCTGGATATCAGGGTGTATGAGGGTGAGATTACGCTGCCTTATTTCCAAGCGCTGCCTGAGACCGGCAATGGAACCCCGTTAACGAGCGAAAACTGGAAGGCTGCCGATTTCACGGATCAAGAGTCCCTGGATGCGGCATCATCGGATCGAGTCAGCTATCGCTTTCCGTTTGCTGAAAAGACAGGCGATATCACCATCCCTATAGTCGTTACCGCCCCTGAAGAGGCGCAGGCTACGGAATACCCCTCCGGCTTCCCGGTGATCATCTATCAACATGCAGTGACAACCGATCGGTCTGCCATCCTGCCCATGGCTACGGCGGCAGGCCTGACGTGCCTGGCCGAAACGGCGGATGACTGTTTCGTGACTATCGGCATTGATCAGCCTCTCCATGGTATTTTTGATACGGGGATTGTCGGGCTCGAACCTATTTCGGCCCAGAGTGGCGCTTCGGAGAGTGCCACAGAGCGTCATTTTGGCTTCGCAGCCGATGACAATCTGAACCCGGTTGATGCTACAGCACTGGAAGCTCCGGAGTCTGGCAGCCTGTTCCTGAATTTTGCCAACTATGCCAACACTCGGGACAACATGCGCCAGGGGGCACTGGACCTGCTGAACGTCAATGCCTCGTTGCAGGCGATCGAGGATGCGGTTAATGCGTGTTCCAGTTGTCCTGCAGGCCTGCAGATCGACACCAGCCGCGTTTATTTCATAACGCATTCATTGAGTGGTATGGGTGGTGCTGCCGTGCCCCACATCACGAATGCTGCCATGGACGCTGGCAATACCAACCTGAACCGGATTACGGCCTCCAATTTCTTCAATACCGGTGGTGCTTTCACCAGGCTGGTTGAAAACTCACAGTCTGTTGCGCCGCGGGTATTGCCAGGCCTGGATGAGGCGTCTGATGGCATTCTGGCGCAGGGCAAGACGGAGTTGAACATCTACTTCAATGTGTTTCAGGGGTTGCTGGACTCCGCCGATCCGACAGCATTTGCACCGTTCTATGCCGGTGAGCCTGTCTTGCTGACAGAGATCGCGGGGGTTCCGGCTGACCCAGACCGTCCCACCGACGACACAATCCCCAACGCTGCCGATGATGTTCGGTATGAACTGGGGCCACTGACAACCACCATTCCTGAAACCGGCTTCGTCATAGAGGGTGAGAACATGCCACTGGCCGGCACAGATCCGCTGGCAGCTACCATGACGGCTGAGTCAACACCTCTGGGCTCCAGTCTCCCGCTCATCACTCGCTACCTGGAAGGGTCCCATGGCAATCCCATCTCGGCGGGACAAAAAGAAGCGGATGCGTTCTCGTCCAGCGCGGTCTTCTCCGAGATGACCGCCCAGATGCTGGAGCTGTTCAGCCTCGGCTCGGTGAGCGTGACGAATCCCTGTGTGGTTGAAGATGCCGACACATCTGGCACCGACTGCTCTGCTGACGGCAACTCTGATGCCGGCGATGAGCCAGGTGGTGGCGGTGACACTGGCGGAAACGACTCCGGTGGCCTTCTGGGAGGGGGGCTCGGCCTCTGATCTCAACGGCGGCGGCCCAGAAAATCGGACTGTCGCCGGAAACATCCCTGAAACCAGAAAAATCATGGCGTTAGCCTCGCCATACGGGGAGGCTTTGTCCAAAAAACATGCGGAGCAAACGCAATGACAACAAAAAACACCATTTTCGCAAAACCAGTTCGACTTGCGGTGGCGGTGCACCTGGCGTGTCTTTCCAGTGCCGCAGTGGCGTTCGATTTCGACATCTATGAGATCGATGCATCCTTGAGCACCACGCTCACAGCGGGCATCGGGGTGCGGCTTGAGGATCAGGACAAATCCCTGATCAGCCAGGGTAACCTCGGTCCGGAATTCGCTTACAGTAATGTTGGTGCGTCGTCCAATAACTTTGATGACGGCAACCTGAACTTCGAGAAAAACGAGCCCTATTCGCAGATTCTGCGGGGCCGATCCGAACTCTTTCTGGACTATGCACCGGACAGTGACACCCTGACACGTGTCGGTGCGCTGGTACGTGGCACCTACTACTACGACTACGAGCTCAAGAATAACCCGAGGGCTGTTGATCCCGTGGGCCAGCAGCGCGAGCTCAACCCGGAGGCCAAAGACAATGCAGCCGGGGCCGACCTGTTAGACGCCTATGTGTTCACCGACTGGTACTTTGGCGACACCCCGGTTTCGGTTCGCTACGGTCGCCAAGTCGTCAACTGGGGCGAGAGTACCTTTATTCTGGGTGGTATCAACGCAATCAACCCGATCGACGTGCCCGCCTTCCGGGCGCCCGGTGCGGAGCTCAAGGACGTCCTGCTGCCGGTCGAAATGCTCTATACCTCAGTGGGGGTTACCCCGGAAATCAACCTGGAAGCCTTTGTACAAACGGACTGGGAGCCCTTCCGGATTGACGACTGCGGTACCTTCTTTTCGACGGCCGACGTGGCGGCTGATGGCTGCGGACCCGTTCTCCTGGCTGGACAGGTGCCCGACTCTCAAGCCCTGGCTGAGGGTTTTGTGTCACCGAGATTGGGAGACAAAGAGCCGGGAGACAAGGATCAATTTGGTGTGGCCGCCCGCTGGTTTGTGACCGATCTGGATGCCGAACTCGGTTTTTATTACACGCGGTATCATAGCCGACTGCCCTACATCAGCGGCGTGGTGAATAACCCGTCCGATGCGGATGAGACCCAGCAGTACGATCCCAGTAAGCCCGATGCCCGGTTTCCGAGTTATTTCATTGAATACCCGAAAGGTATCGACCTTTACGGTATCAGCATTAATACGACCCTGCCGACTGGCACATCGCTGGGCGCCGAGTATAGCTATCGCCCGAACCTTCCCATTCAGTGGAACACCTTCGAGCTGATCTACGGTGGCCTTCAACAGCGTGGGCCGGATGGGCAGATAGTTAGCAATCTCGAGCGGCGCCGGGCGGAAAAGGGCGGCACCTATGCAGGCACAGCCGTTGAAGGATACGACCGTTATGGCGTATCCCAGGCCCAGGCGACAGCAATCCATTTTATTGATCGAGTGATGGGGGCGGCACGTTTCATTATTGTTGGTGAAATCGGTGCAACCTATGTCCATGACCTGCCGGGCAAATCCGAGGCGCGGTACGGACGCTCGGGTATCTATGGGTCGGGTCCCGTTCCACTGGATGGTGAGAACTTCACAGGGGATTTCTGCAGCCAGAGCCCGGATCCCAACGACCCGAACAAGCGGCTGAACATCAACCCCACCAACTGCCGCGGTGACGGGTTCACGACATCATTCTCCTGGGGCTACCGCACCCTGTTCGTATGGGATTACCCCAGTGCCTTTGCAGGAGTAAATCTTCGACCAAAGCTCTTCCTGACCCACGACGTTAAGGGCTACGCGCCGGACCCGGGGGGCAACTTCAAGGAAGGCAACAAGTCCGTTGGTCTCGGCCTCGAGGCCACCTATCAGAACGCCTACAAGGCCAACATCAGTTACACCAATTACTTTGGTGGTGACTTCAATGAAACCAATGACCGGGATTTCGTCGCTGCTTCCGTTTCTTATTCCTTCTAACGAACCCAAAAACTGAACAGGAGATGTATTCAATGAACATCATGAGAAATTTGCTATATGGCGCTTTCGCGGGGGCTTTTTTGAGCTCGGGCATGGCTCTGGCTGCTGTTTCCCAGGAAGAGGCGGCCAAACTGGGCGCGAGCCTCACTCCCATGGGTGCTGAAAAAGCTGGTAACGGTGACGAAATACCTTCCTGGGACGGTGGGCTCACCAAAGCGCCCGCTGACTATAAAGACGATGGTCGATACGTAAACCCTTTTCCCGGCGACAAGGAGCTGTTTCGAATCGATCAAAGCAACGTAGAGCAGTACGCGGACCATTTGAGCCCCGGCCAGGTGGCCATGATCGACAGGTATGAGAGTTACTTCATTCCGGTCTATCAAAGTCGCCGGACCGCCACCTATCCGGATGCTGTCCAGAAGCAGACAGTCGAGAACGCCACGAAGGTCGAACTGGTCGAAAGTGGCAATGGGCTGAGGAACTACCAGACGGCAACGCCGTTCCCGATTCCTCAGAATGGTCTGGAAGCCATTTTCAACCACATTACACGGTACCGTGGGGGGTCGTTTACCCGGAATGTGGCTCAGGTTACGCCCCAGCCAAACGGCGATTTCAGCCCGGTAAAGTTCACGGAGTACTTTACTGAGCGGGTCGCTCTGGACGACTACGACCCCGCTGAAGATCCGAATGTGATGTTCTACTTCAAGCAGGCGATCACGGCGCCTTCTCGCCTCGCCGGTAATGTCCTGCTAGTTCATGAAACCATCAATCAGGTAAAGGAGCCTCGTCGCGCCTGGCTGTATAACTCTGGGCAGCGTCGGGTGCGCCGAGCACCGAACGTGGCCTATGACGGCCCGGGTACCGCTGCCGATGGACAGCGTACATCCGATAATCTCGACCTCTATAACGGAGCGCCTGACCGGTATAACTGGGAGCTGATTGGAAAGAAGGAGATGTATATACCGTACAACTCATACCGGCTGGCGGGAGCGGATCTGAGTTATGACGATATCATCCAGCCGGGCCATATTGACCAGAGTCTCGCGAGGTACGAACTGCACAGGGTTTGGCATGTAAGGGCCACCCTCAAGGATGGCGAGCGCCATGTTTATGAAGTGCGGGATTTCTATATTGATGAAGATACCTGGCAGATTGCAGTGGCTGATCACTACGACGGCCGTGGAAATCTGTGGCGAGTTGCAGAGGCACATGCGATGCAGATTTATGATGCCAACATTCCCGCGTACGCTTTTGAAACTCTTTATGACCTGCTTTCGGGGCGGTACCTCGTTATGGGACTGACAAACGAGGAGGATACGCCTTACGAATATGGAACTGAGCGAAGCTCTCGGGAATACACCCCTGCTGCGCTGCGCAGAGCCGGCGTTCGGTAAGCGTCGGGGAGCAAATGTGGCCCCCGGAGCATAAAAGCTCTGGGGGCAATACAAGAAAGGGAGATGCAATCATGTTTGCAGTTCTTCGCACCGGCCCATTATTCGACGTTAAAAGCCGACTGGTCTTCCGTAGCGGGCAATGGCTGGTCCGAACCCGTGAAATAGCTGAACTTGGTCCCTATCCATCGCGTCTTCAAGCCATCGAAGCATTGTACCGCCACGTCGCCATTTGCTCGGGCAAGCTAAACGATGCCGAACCAGAAGTGGCCCGAGAATTTGTCGGGCACAGCGTGACCCAATGCACCACTTCCGACTGTGGTATGTGTGCCGATATGCTCTCGGTTGTACCCCAGTGACCGGATTTTCAGCTGAACGCCTGAATCCCGGTCTGGCCCCGGCCGAGGATAAGCGCGTGGACATCGTGAGTGCCTTCATACGTGTTCACGGCTTCCAGGTTCATCACGTGGCGAATCACGTGGTATTCGTCGGAAATGCCGTTTCCACCATGCATGTCGCGGGCAACGCGGGCAATATCCAGCGCCTTGCCACAGTTGTTGCGCTTGAGCAGCGAGATGGCATCCGGCGTGACGGTGCCGGCATCCATCATGCGGCCCAGTTGCAGTGCGGCCTGCAGGCCGATGGTGATTTCGGTCTGCATATCTACCAGCTTCTTCTGGATCAGCTGGTTGGCGGCCAGGGGTTTGCCGAACTGCACCCGCTCCAGGGTGTAGTTCCGGGCGGCGTGCCAGCAGAATTCAGCCGCACCCAATGAACCCCAGCTAATGCCGAAACGGGCCTTGTTAAGGCAACTGAACGGGCCTTTCAGGCCTTCCACCTCAAGGTGGTTCTCCTCCGGAACGAACACCTCGTCCATGAAGATGGAGCCGGTTTCCGAGGCCCGCAGGGAAAACTTGCCTTCAATCTTCGGGGTGTCGAGGCCCTTGGCGCCCTCACGCTCGATCACAAACCCGTTTACCTTGCCGTCCAGCTTGGCCCAGACCACGCAGACATCGGCAATCGGGGAGTTGGTGATCCAGGTTTTGGAACCGCTCAGCAGGTAGCCGCCGTCCACTTTCTTGGCCCGGGTTTCCATGCCGCCGGGGTCGGACCCGTGATTGGGTTCGGTCAGGCCGAAACAGCCGACGTACTCGCCGGAAGCCAGCTTGGGCAGGATGCGTTTTTTCATCGCTTCCTTGCCGTAGGAATAGATCGGATACATGACCAGAGAGGATTGAACGCTCAGGGCCGAGCGGTAGGCTGAATCCACCCGTTCCACTTCCCGCGCGATCAGGCCGTAGCAGACATGGTTCAGCCCCGGGCCACCGTACTCTTCAGGCAGGGTCGCGCCCAGCATGCCGAGTTCCCCCATCTGGTTGAAGATGGAGCGGTCGAACTTTTCGTGCCGGTTGGCCTCGGTGATACCGGGCATCAGTTGCTCATCACAGAAGCTGCGGATGCTGTCTCGGACCTGACGCTCCGTTTCGTCCAGTTGACCGTCGAAATCGAGCAAATCATTCCAGGGTGCGGAAGCCATTGTGTACTCTCCTGAAAGCGAATATCGAAAGTCCGACGCTAGGGGCGAGGGACCAATCTGTGCTATCTTTGTATCAACGGTGTTTCATTAAGCGAAACACAGTTTTGTAATTTGATGTTGAAAGACTAATCCGGGTGTTATGGAAATGCAAGCAGTGTTCAAGGCTGACCAGGTGCCTCTGTGCTGAACGGCATGCTGCAGTGGTTGGTATCCCTGGCTGTTGTTACAGAGCTGGTGGCCATCTGTCTCGATAGCCGCGAGCTCAGTGCTGTGGCGGGCGTGGCGTTCGTTACTGCCTTTCTGGCAGGGGTCGGGCGCCTGCAGGGGTACGCCCGTATGTTACTGGTTATGGCCCTTCTGATTCTGGGAGGGCTTGCCTGGCGCGGGTCGCTGAACAGCGGGCAGGTGTTGAAGGCGGCATCTGACGCCGCGTTCTATTCCGCGTTTCTGGGCAGCCTGGGCCTGATGCAGTGCCTGGTGCGCCGGTTCGAAGTGTTGCGCCGGATTCACGATGTTCTGCTGGGCGGAAGGCCCATGCTGCTCTATCCCAAGTACGCCCTGGTCAGCTGTGGTGTTGCCACGGTTTTGAGTTTCGGCATGATGAACCTGCTGTGCGGAAGCCTTTCCGACACCCTCCGGGAGCGTGGTATCTTCGGTGAATCCCGCCTGCAGTGGTTGCGCAGTGTTCTGATCAGTGCCCTCAGGGGCTTTGCCCTGGTGCCGCTGGTAGCACCCACCAGTGTGGCCGTGGCCATTCTTACCCGGGAGTTGCCGCAGCTGAGCTGGTCGCAACTGTTACCCTTCGGTGTGGTCGCGGCGCTGGTTATGGTGTTGATTGGCTGGGTGCTGGAGCAGCGCCGGTTCCGCAAGGTCAGCAGCGAGCGTGTTGCTGTTGACGGTTGGCTCCCCGGTACCGGTCGCCTCCTGTTTCTCATCCTGCTGGTATTCACGGTGATGGCGGGCCTGGTGGCCATAACCGGTTTCAAGGTGTCGGTGGCGGCCATGTTGTCGGTGCCGACCGTGACGCTGCTCTACATGTTCTGGCAGGAACAGGGGCTGATGCCGGTTCTCAAGGAGGGTGCCGGCCAGGTTTGGGCCATGCAGAATGAAATGGCCATCTTCGCCGCGTCCGCCATCCTCGGTGTTGCCCTGTCTGCGGTCATTCCGGCGGATGCTTTGGCCGGTCTGGTCGCCACTGGTGGCGGCGTTTTCCTGGTCGCGATGGTTGGCATGCTGATGCTGCCCATGTTCTCCATGGTCGGAATCATCCCCATCACGGTCCTGAGTGTTCAGGCCGGTTTGTTGCCCCAGCTGGTGGCGGAAGGGATGGATTTGCTGCCAGTTGCCGTGGCTCTGGTGATTGGCTTCTCCCTGGCCATGATGCTGTCGCCTTTTGGTCCATCGGTCATGCTGCTGTCCCGGTTCGGGCAGATCTCCCGCTGGGTCGTGGCGTTTCGGTGGAATGGTTTGTTTGCATTGATAGCGCTGCCGGCTCTCCTGGTGCTGACAGCGCTGGTCGCCTGGCTGATACCTGGTCAGTAACCCCGGTCGGTATCCACAATCCCCGAAATGGCGCGCCCGTCGGCGTGATCCCGGATCTTGCCGGTGATCTGTTCAAGGGTGGCATCCCGAAGGGTTCGGGCTGAGATGTGTGGGGTAATGGTGATTTCTTTCCGCTGCCAGAATGGATGGCCTTCGGGCAGTGGCTCCTTCCGGAACACATCGAGCGAGGCACGAAGCAGTTTGCCCTCGTCCAGGGCCCGAAGCAGGTCCTCTTCCACCAGATGTTCACCCCGGCCAACATTGATCAGCACGGCGCCAGGCTGGAGCTGGCTCAGCAGATTATAGTTGATGATGTTACGGGTCTCGTCGGTCAGGGGGAGGGTGTTGACCAGAACCCGGGTGGCTTTCAGGAAGTCGCCAAGCTGGTCCGGGCCGGCAAAAGTATTAACGCCTTCAACGCTATGCTCCCCACGTGCCCAGCCACTCACCTGATAGTCCAGGTTGGCCAGAGTGCGGGCCACTCGCTTGCCGATATGGCCCAGCCCCATGACACCCACTGGCCACTCGCTGCGTTTGATCGGGCGATGAATCTTCCAGAGACTTTGGCGCTGCTGCTCCCGGTAGGTTTCCATCCCGCGACTGGCTTCCAGCAGCTGGTGCAGCACGTACTCCGCCATTTGCACCGACATGCCTGCGTCTTCCAGGCGCACGACCGTTAGGGCTTCAGGCAGGTTGGCAACCTTGAGCAGCCCATCAATCCCGGCACCCAGATTGAATACGGCTTTCAGGTGCGTTTCCCGCTCGAACAGGGCCTCGGGTGGCTGCCACACGATGGCGTAATCCGCGCCAACGGCGGGCCCTTCCGGATCCCAGACGTAAACCTCGGCTTCCGGCAGCAGTTCCTTGATAGGCACTGTCCAGCGCTCGGGTTTCGGGTCGCCTGCCACAAAAAGAATCTTCATTTTGCCTCCAGGGGGTCGCCACAGGGTTTGATGGCTGCTAGTTTGTTTTGCAATGCAGAATTCAGAAACGGCGAAATCTGAAAAACACGGCATGAAATACCGCCATGCGGTTCCTGATTTGAAAAATAAGTGCCAAGTGTTTCATATTTGGTACGAATTTTGACAAGACTTTCTGGTACTTGATTTCTGCAGCGATTAAAATGATGGATTCGCAACTATTCACCATATTAATACACCGGTTACCGGAGCGGGCGACGCGGTTGGAGGACGTCCCATTATGGCAGGAAAAAAGCAGATCTCACCCGAGCTGAAAGTGGCATCCACTGACGGTGAGCCGGTGAAGCCGGAAAAAGACCGCAAGTTCGTCGAAGCCCTGTCCCGGGGGCTGGACGTGCTACGCGCCTTCAGCCAGGGGCCTGTCATCCTGGGTAACCAGGACATTGCACGGATAACCGGGCTGCCAAAGCCCACTGTGTCGCGGATGACCTACACCCTCACCAAGCTTGGATACCTCAGCTACAACACCCAGTTGGAGAAGTATCAGCTGAGCTCCGGCGTTCTGGCACTGGGTTACGCCTATGTCTCCAACCTCAAGGTGCGTCAGCTCGCCAAGCCCTACATGGACGAGTTCGCCCGCCAGACCAATATGTCGGTGGGCCTTACCTGCCGCGATCGCCTGCACATGATTTATGTGGAAAACCGCTTGCCCCCGGAAGCCTCCCTGCTGCGCATGGACATCGGCC
This sequence comes from Marinobacter sp. MIT932201, assembly GCF_047123295.1. Classification (NCBI taxonomy): domain Bacteria; kingdom Pseudomonadati; phylum Pseudomonadota; class Gammaproteobacteria; order Pseudomonadales; family Marinobacteraceae; genus Marinobacter; species Marinobacter sp. MIT932201. The sequence goes on from NZ_CP138917.1 coordinate 273,973, forward strand.
TGAAACTCCCCATGGCCACCACCTCGGCCGGCCGCGCCTACTACTGTGCTATCAGCGACAAGGCCCGCCTGGTCATCGACGACGCCATGGCTGCCAAATTCGGAGACGACTGGCCCGAGAAAAAGGCCGGCCTCGACCAGGCCATGAAGGATTACAAGGAGCACGGCTTCTGCCTGTCCATTGGCGAGTGGGACCGCAACATCAACTCCGCCGGCGTACCCATCCACCTGCAGGACGGCACCATCATGGCCCTGACCTGCGCTGCACCGTCTTACCTGGTACCGGCAGAAAAGCTTCGGGGTTCCATTGCTCATCAGCTGGCGATGTTGGCGGGCGATATCGAATCTTTGGGTGTTTGATGACACCGGTGAAGTTACGAAGGGAGGTGGCGAGTAGGCCCTACAGAAACCGTGCGGAGCCATGGATGGCGGAGCCGAGCGTACAAGGACGTATTCACAGCGTGTTTCTGTAGGGCCTACTCGCTGCCTCCCGACAAACTCCAAACCAAAAAACCGCAGAGGAACCCCTGCGGTTTTTTTGTGCCTGTAGTTTAATGGTAGGTTGAAACCACCAACGAACTTCTATTAAATCGTACGAATGTTTCGCTAGTTAAAACCACATTTCAGAAAGAATGCGAGGAGAAATCATGTCTGAGGTCGTTAGCTATAACCGGGAAGGCAACATCGGCGTTATTACCGTGAACTACCCGCCGGTCAATGCCCTCGGCCAGGCTGTTCGTTCCGGTCTGCTCGCAGCCCTGGAACAGGGCCAGAAAGATACCGAGGCTAAGGCACTGCTGCTGGTTTGCGAAGGGCGCACCTTTATCGCCGGCGCCGACATTCGCGAATTTGGCAAACCCATGCAGGAGCCCACGCTGCCGACGCTGGTCAACACCTTTGAAAACAGCGACAAGCCGCTGGTTGCAGCGATCCACGGCACGGCACTGGGCGGTGGTCTGGAAACCGCTTTGAGTTGCCACTACCGGGTTGCCGTCAGCAGGGCCAAGGTGGGTCTGCCGGAAGTGAAGCTGGGCCTGCTGCCCGGTGCAGGCGGCACCCAGCGGCTGCCGCGCCTGACCGGTGCCCAAAAAGCGCTGGAAATGATCACCACCGGTGAATTTGTCGGCGCCAACGACGCGCTGGCCCTGGGCATTCTGGATGCCGTGGAGGACGGAGACGACATCCGCGCTGTCGGCATGGCCTATGCGCAGAAAGTGGTCGACGAAGGCAAGCCTGTGCGTCGTGTTCGCGATATCACCGACAAGATCGAGGCGGACAAAGGCAGCGATGTCTTTGACCAGTTCCGTGACGAACTGAAGAAAAAGGCCCGAGGCCTTTTCTCACCGTTCAAGTGCGTTGATGCCGTGGAAGCGGCCTTCAACCTGCCCTTCGAGGAAGGCATGAAGCGCGAGCGGGAATTGTTCATGGAGTGCATGGAATCACCCCAACGCGCCGGTCTGATCCACTCGTTCTTCGGCGAGCGTGAGGTTTCCAAGGTCAAGGGACTGCCCAAGGATACGCCGGTTCGTGACGTGAAGAGCGTGGGCATTATTGGTGCCGGCACCATGGGTGGCGGTATCGCCATGAACTTCGTCAACGTGGGCATTCCGGTCACCATCGTCGAGGTAAAACAGGAGGCTCTCGACAAGGGCCTGGCGATTATCCGCCGTAACTACGAGAGCTCCGCGAAGAAGGGCAAGCTGACCCAGGAGCAGGTGGAGCAGCGCATGGCGCTGATCACCCCGAGCCTCACCTACGACGATTTCCGGGATGCTGATCTGGTGATCGAGGCGGTGTTCGAGAACATGGCTATCAAGAAGGAAATCTTCGCTAAGCTCGACAAGGTGTGCAAGCCGGGTGCGATTCTGGCTTCCAACACCTCAACCCTGGATATCGACGAGATTGCGTCCGCCACCAAGCGCCCGGAAGACGTGGTGGGTATGCACTTCTTCAGCCCGGCCAATGTGATGAAGCTGCTGGAGAACGTGCGTGGCAGCAAGACCTCAGACGAGGTCAAAGCCACGGTGATGGCGGTTGCCAAGAAGATCAAGAAAGTGGGCGTCATGGTGGGCAACTGTTACGGCTTTGTCGGCAACCGGATGCTCCACAAGCGCGGCACCGAGGCCATGTCCCTGGTGGACGAGGGCGCCACACCGCAGCAGGTGGACAAGGTGCTGACGGATCTGGGCTTCCCCATGGGGCAGTTCGCCATGTCCGATCTGGCCGGGATTGATGTTGGGTACCGCATTCGCGAAGAGCGTCGCAAGTCGGGCGAGAACATTCCTGCAAGCTGGATGGACAAACTCGCCGAACAGGGCCGTCTTGGTCAGAAGACCCAGGCAGGTGTATACAAGTATGAGGAAGGCAGCCGCAAGCCGATCCCGGATCCGGAGGTGGAGCAGCTGATCGAGGAGTTCCGCAAGGAGCAGGGAATCACGCCGCGAGAGATCACCGACCAGGAAATCCTGGAGCGCTGCATGTATGTGATGATCAACGAAGGCGCCAAGATCCTTGAGGAAGGCATTGCCGATCGTCCGCTGGATATCGACATCGTCTGGATCTACGGTTACGGCTTCCCGGCTTATCGCGGTGGTCCCATGTTCTGGGCCGATCAGGAAGGTCTGGACTCCATTCTTTCGGCGGTGAAGAAGTACCAGGATACCGTTGGTGGCGAGCAGTGGGAGCCGGCGGCTCTGCTCGAGAAGCTGGTTGCTGACGGTCGTAAATTTGCTGACTTGTAACATCTGACATAGGGGCTGGTCTGGGGGCGGGGTGCCTTTTCCTCTGGGAAAAGCAACTCGCTTCGCTCAGACATCTTTTCCCGGCGGAAAAGGCACCCCGCCCCCAGACCGGCTTAGCTGAGTGCTTGGCCTGATCTCAACTACAATTTCTCAAATCGAGGGCATTATCATGTCTGAAGCCGTTATCGTTTCCACCGCCCGCACCGGCCTTGCCAAATCCTACCGGGGCTCTTTGAACAACACTCACAGCGTGGATATGGCAGGTCACGTTATCAAACACGCTGTTGAACGCGCGGGCATTGATCCGGCCATCGTTGAAGATGTGATCATGGGTGCAGCTTTCCAGGAAGGCGCGCAGGGCCGGAATATTGCCCGTCTGGCGGCCATTCGCGCTGGTCTACCGGTGACCACCGCCGGTTTTTCCATCAACCGGTTCTGCAGCTCGGGGTTGCAGTCTATTGCCCTGGCCGCCCAACGGGTGGTTTCCGAGAAGGTGCCGGCCATGGTAGCTGGTGGCGTTGAATCCATTTCACTCGTGCAGAACGAGAAGATTAACAGTTTCCACGCCACCAACGAGTGGCTGATGAAGAACAAGCCGGAACTGTACCTTTCCATGATCGAAACGGCGGATATTGTGGCCAAACGCTACAACGTCAGCCGTGAAGCCCAGGATGAGTATTCGCTGATTTCCCAGCAGCGCACGGCGGCGGCCCAGCAGGCTGGCAAGTTTGACGATGAGATTGTGCCTTTCGATGCCACCATGCTGGTGAAGGACAAGGAAACCGGTGAGGTCAGTGAAAAGCAGGTGACCCTGACCGGGGACGAATGCAATCGCCCGAGCACCACGCTTGAGGGCTTGGCGGGTCTGGAGCCGGTGCGCGGCCCGGAGCAGTTCATCACGGCGGGCAATGCCAGCCAGCTGTCGGACGGCGCCTCGGTATGCACCGTAATGAACAGCACCTACGCCGAGAAGCACAACATCGAACCCATGGGGATTTTCCGGGGCTTTGCTGTTGCAGGCTGCGAGCCGGATGAGATGGGCATCGGCCCGGTGTATGCGATCCCGCGCCTGCTCGAGCGCAACGGTCTGACCATGGACGACATCGATCTGTGGGAGCTGAACGAAGCCTTCGCGTCCCAGGTGATTTACTGCCGTGACCGCCTGGGCATTCCCATGGAGAAGCTGAACGTAAACGGTGGTTCGATCTCTATCGGTCATCCCTTCGGTGTCACCGGCGCCCGCCAAACAGGCCACGCGCTGATTGAAGGCAAGCGCCGGGGCGCGAAATACGTGGTGATTACCATGTGCATCGGCGGCGGTCAGGGTGCTGCCGGCTTGTTCGAAGTGGTTTGAAGCCGACCTGTATGAAATCGGGGCCAGAAAAAGCGTTTTTCTGACCCCTTGTTCACCTAAAGGGGAGAAACATGGACAGACAAGCAAAAGCCGTCGTCTGCAGGGAATGGGGCCAGCCTGTTCAGGTGGAGACGATTACGGTGGAAGGCCCCAAGCGGGATGAAATCACCATCAAGATCGCGGCCTGCGGCGTCTGCCACAGCGATCTGTCTGCCACGACGGGCAAGATTCCCTACCCGCCTCCCCTGGTATTAGGGCACGAAGCCGCCGGTGTGGTTGTCGAAGTCGGTGAGGGCGTCACGGCCTTCAAGGAAGGCGACCATGTGGTGAGCACTTTCATCTCCATGTGCGGCAAATGCAGCCAGTGTGCCCGTGGCCGCCCGGTTCTCTGCGAAAACGCCCGCAAGGCCATGTTCAACCTGCCGGATGGGACGGTGCGAACCAAAGGCGCGGACGGCGAGCCCCTGAACGTCTTTGGCGCCTGCGGCGTGATGGCGGAGTTCGCCACCATGCACGTGGACAACTGCGTCAAAGTGGATGAGACCGTGCCGATGCAGAACGCCGCCCTGGTAGGCTGTGCCGTGATGACCGGTGTCGGTGCTGTTTTCAACACCGCAAAACTGGAACCTGGTTCCCGGGCGGCTGTGTTTGGCATCGGCGGCGTTGGCCTTAACGCCATTCAGGGCTGCGTGACCGCTGGCGCCGAGATGATCGTGGCGGTGGACAGCAACCCCGCCAAGCTGGCGATGGCCAAAGAGTTCGGCGCCACGCATACCGTGAATATCAACGAGGTGGAAGACGCAGCAAAGGCCGTGAAAAAAATGACCGGTGGCGTCGACTACGCCTTCGAATGCGTGGGTGCCGGGCCGGTGGTGGAACAGGCGTACAAGAGTCTCGGCCGTGGTGGTACCGCCGTGGTGGTGGGCGTAGCAGATCCGAAGGACAAGACCTCGCTGACCACGCTCACTCTGCCCGCCGATGAGCGCACCCTGAAAGGCAGCTGGCTGGGTTCGGCCCGTCCACAGCACGACTTCCCCAGAATCCTGGGTCTTTACAAGGCTGGTAAACTCAAGCTGGACGAACTGGTTACCCGAACCTACCCCATAGAGGACGCCGTGCAGGCGTTCGATGATATGGTGGCAGGAAAGAACGCCCGAGGCGTTATCGTATTTGAATGAAGGGGGAAGCATGAACGAGCTGAACAGGAACTACATCAACGGCCAATGGGTGAGCTGGGCCGGTGACATGATCGACGTTCACGAAGCGGGCACAGGCGACGTGATTGCTCGCGTTCCCGCCGCTGGCGCGGATGAAATGGAACAGGCCATTGCCGCCGCGGATGCCGCTTTCGAAAGCTGGTCGGAAAGCTCCCTGGACGAGCGGATCAAGGTGCTGGAGCAGCTGCACGCGGGCCTGAAAGAGCGCGCGCCGGAAATTGCCGAGACCGTCTGCCGGGAAGTGGGCATGCCCATCAAACTGGCCACGCCGATCCAGGCCGGCATGCCGGCTGCAGTGACCAAGAGCTACCTGAAACTGCTGCCCGACTATCCGTTTACCGAACAGTCCGGCAACTCCGAGGTGCAGTACACCCCGGTGGGTGTGGTTGGCTGCATTACCCCCTGGAACTACCCGCTGCACCAGGTGATCCTGAAAATCGTCCCGGCGATTGCCGCCGGTTGCACCGTAGTGCTCAAGCCTTCCGAGATCGCTCCCCAGACGGCGTTTATCCTCGCCGAGATCCTCGATGGCACCGACTTGCCCAAGGGCGTCTTCAACATGGTGTGCGGCTATGGCCACACCGCGGGCGATACCCTGATCAAACACCCGGATGTGCGCATGGTGTCCTTCACTGGTTCCACACGCACCGGCAACCTGATTGCCCATGCCGCTGCCGATGACTTCAAGCGTTATGCCCTGGAAATGGGTGGTAAATCGGCCTCTGTGATCCTCCCGGACGCGGACCTCGCGGCAGCTGTCAAAGGCACCATCAACAACTGCCTGCTGAATTCCGGTCAGACCTGCACCGCACTCACCCGCATGCTGGTTCCGGCCGACAAGCACGACGAGGCCTGTGAGCTGGCCGCCGCTGCCGTGGCCAAAATGCCCCCGGGTAACCCGCTGGAAGAAACCACACGGTTGGGCCCGCTGTCGTCTGCCCAGCAGCGTGACAAGGTGATCGATTACATCAAGCTGGGTATCGAGGAGGGCGCCAAGCTGGTCGCCGGTGGCCCGGAAGCGCCCGAGGGATGCGAGAAAGGTTACTTCGTCAAGGCGACCGTCTTTGGTAACGTCAAGCCGGACAGCCGCATCGCCCAGGAGGAAATCTTCGGGCCGGTGCTGTGCGTTATTCCCTACAACGATGAAGCCGAAGCGGTGAAAATTGCCAACGGCACCCAGTACGGGCTATCCGGTGCGGTCTGGTCTGGCGACGATGCCAAAGCCAAGAAAATCGCCAGCAAACTGCGCACTGGTCAGGTATTCGTCAATGGTGGCGCGTTCAACCCGATGGCACCGTTCGGCGGCTTCGGTCATTCCGGTATCGGCCGCGAGTTCGGTAAATGGGGTCTGGAGGAGTTTCTGGAAGTTCGCTCGCTTCAGCTTTAAACGCTAAGTGCCTGGCCTGCTGAGATGCGGGCTGGGCCCGAGGTGGGGTACCTTTTCTTCTGGGAAAAACAACTCGCTGCGCTCAGACATTTTTTCCCGCCAGAAAAGGTACCCCACCCCGGACCTGAGCGAGTTCTGAGTGATCCGCTCTATGCTTTTCCTCCCAGTAGAATCCGCACAGCCGTGCAGGCATCCTCCAGTTCTGCCTCCCTGGGTTCCCGCCCGGCGATTATGTCGCTGTACAGGCAGGACTCCGCCAATCGGATCATGAAGTAGGACAGACTGAAAATGTTCATCGGCGGCTTAATATGTCCGGCCGCAACTTGGTCTTTCAACATGCGCGTGTTGGTCTCCACTGTGCGCGTGTGCAGGATCGACTGAGATGAGGTGAGGATCTTGAGGGCGTATTCCGGGTCCTGGTTGATGAAGCGACGCAGGGGTTCAAAGTTGAGGATGGTAGAATTAGTGCGCCGGTACACTCCGACGATGTAATCCACGCCTACGCCGGAGGTTTCTGCCATGGCCTGGCGCCAGAGGGGTTCATAGAGGGACCAGAGAATCTCGCCGATTAGCAGATCCTTGTTGCCTACCCAGCGAAACAGGGTGGCCCGGCCAATTCCGAGTTCATCGGCCAGCGGCGCCAGGTGAATGCGTTCACCCTTTAGCCACATGCGACGTGCCCGCTTGAACGCCTCGGCCGGTGTTGCCCTGATTACGGTTTTGTCTGCCACTGAAACCTCATGCCCGAATTTGGATTCATTTTAACGGCTAAACCCGGAGCCGGCTATGTGGGCGGTTTCCAAAGGTCGTGATGGTTTTGTGAACTTTTCCGCCTACACTCTGCTCTGAACGCAACGAACGATACAGGGAAGGCAGTGAGCCCCTTACGATGACACGAACGGTACTGATTATTGAAGACAATCCCGGCATCGGTGAGCTGGTGCGTATGCAGGTGTCGGATCTGGGTATGAAGGCGGTTCTGATGGACCGGGGTGATACCGGTCTGGAGCGGTTCCGTGAGGGTGGCATCGATCTGGTGATCCTGGATCTGATGCTGCCCGGCCTGGATGGTCTCGCCGTGTGCCGGGAGATTCGTGCCAGCCCGGGCTACGTACCAGTTCTGATGCTGACGGCAAAAAGCACGGAACTGGATCGGGTTCTGGGCCTGGAAATGGGCGCGGACGATTACCTGACGAAACCTTTCAGCGTGGCGGAGCTGGCAGCCCGCATCAAAGCGCTTTTCCGACGGGTAGACGCACTCTCTCAGGGCTCGTCCGCAAGCAAGGAAGTTGAAGAGATTCAGGTGGATGGGCTAAAAATCGACCCGGTTCGCCGGCGGGTCTTTGTCGATGAGAAGGAGGTGGACCTGACCGCCCGCGAGTTCGACCTACTCTGGCACTTTGCCTCCCATCGGGGCCGGGTTTTCAGCCGGGCCCAGTTGCTTGATGCCGTCTGGGGCTACAACCATGAGGGCTACGAGCACACCGTGAACACCCATATCAACCGCCTTCGCAACAAGATTGAAGCCGACCCCGCCGAGCCCCGATATGTCCAGACGGTCTGGGGCGTTGGCTATCGGTTCATGGATTGATCATGGCGCTGTCTGTCTTCAGGACCCTCTATGCCCGGCTGGCCATTGGTCTGTTCCTGTTGTTGCTGGTGGTAGGAGGCCTCTTCACCTTTCTGAGCCTGTCTTCGGTGCGGGAATACTCGGCCGCGGTGAACCAGCAACTGAACCGGGATCTTGCCCGTAATCTGGTGTCGGACCGCAACCTGGTCACCGACGGCGAGCTCAATCGGGACGCCCTGAAGCAGCTGTTCGAGCTGTACATGACGATCAATCCGAGCATCGAGATCTATCTGCTGGATACTGACGGCAACATCCTTTCCTACTCTGCGGATCCGGCCAGGATCAAGCGCAACCGTGTGTCCCTGGAACCAATCCGGACCCTGATCGAAAACCCTGACGCCTATCCGCTTCCCGGTGATGACCCGCGCAGCCACGACCGGCGAAAGGTCTTTTCGGTAACGCCCGTTCCATCGGCTGAAAACCCGTCAGGCTACCTCTATGTGGTTCTGCGGGGAGAGGAATACGATCTGGCCGAGAGCATGGTGCACAGTAACCGCCTCCTGCAGATGGGCGCAGGCGCGCTGGCGGTGAGCCTGTTCGTCGGTTTGCTGGCCGGCCTGGTGTTTTTCCGGCTGCTGACGCGTCGGCTGTCTCGGTTGACCGAAAGGGTAGAATCCTTCGAGCGGGAAATGTCTCCAGAGAGCACGTCTGCGGTTGCTGGCAAGGGCGATGACATTGATTACCTGGCCGCCCGGTTTGATCAGATGGCGCAGCGGATTGTTGCCCAGCTGGATCTACTGAAGCACAAGGATGCCCAGCGCCGCCAACTGGTTGCCCAGGTCTCCCATGATTTGCGAACGCCCCTGGCGTCCATTCAGGGTTATATCGAAGCCTTGCGGCTGAAACAGGATACGCTTGGCGCCGGTGAGCGTGCCCGGTTCCTGGATGTGGCCCTGGCCGAGAGTCACAGGCTCGGTCGCCTGGTGGAGGAACTGTTCGAGCTTGCGGCGTTGGATGCCCGGGAAAAGCAGCCGACGACGGAACCGTTTGTGGTTGCCGAACTCCTACATGATGTGGTGCAGAAACATCAGCCTGAGGCGGAGCGCGCGGGTGTTGAGCTCTCGATTGTCTCCGTGGCGCCGGTCCAGGTGCTGGCGGACATTGCCATGACCGAGCGAGTGTTGGATAACCTGATCAGCAACGCCATCAGCCATTCGCCAAAGAACTCGGCGATTACGCTGGGCGTTGTCGAAGGGGAGGGCGGTGCCGCGATCACTGTCGCGGACGCCGGACCCGGCATCAATGATGAGGACCTGGAACACATCTTCGAACCTTTCTATCAGGCTACTGGTGCTTCCCGAACAGGACATGCCGGTCTTGGCTTGGCCATCGCCCAGAGAATGGTGTCACTGCAGCAGGGAAAACTCTCTGTTCGCAACGCCGGTGGGGCCGTGTTCACGGTCTGGCTCCCCCTGGCCGCCGAAAAATCCACAACGTTATGAATTCGTAACACCTGATGAACGTTTTCGTGAATCCGCGACCTTACGCTTTAGGAATGGAATCACGTAAAGGAGAAGTCTGATGAAACGTAAAATTGTGGGTATATTTTCGGCACTGGCGCTGGTCTCTGTCGCCGGGTTGCTCACCACCAACGCGGTTGCCGAAAAGTCGGAGTCGCAGATGAGCAAGTATGCACCGGATCAGCCAGGCCTGGCGGTGGCAACTTTCGCTGGTGGCTGTTTCTGGTGTGTCGAAGCCGGGTACGAGAAACGGGTGCCGGGCGTGGTGGAAGCTGTCTCCGGCTATGCCGGTGGCGACGAGGCAAATCCTTCCTACAAGCAGGTTGCCTCGGGGCAGACTGGCCACACCGAAGCGGTACAAGTCTATTACGACCCGAACGAAATGACCTACGAGGGACTGTTGCAAGCGCTTTGGCGGATGATGGACCCGACCGATAATCAGGGCCAGTTCGTGGACCGAGGCCAGCAGTACCGGCCCGCTATTTTCTACCATAACGCCGAGCAGAAGCGCCTGGCCGAGGAAGCCGTTGCAGAGTTAGAGGCTTCCGGCGTTTACGAGAAGCCCGTGGTGATTGAAATCGTGCCATTTGAGAAGTTCTATGAGGCCGAGGAATACCACCAGGATTACTACGACAAGAACCCGGTGCGCTACAACTTCTACACCTTCAACTCTGGCCGCTACCAGTTTATCGAGAAGGTGTATGGTGAAGACTACGAGCTTGATTACACCCGTTTCCAGGAGAACGCCACGGTGGATGCCAGTGACAACCTGGTGGGCAGTGACAGCGGCAATAAACAATCCGGCCAGATGGGCAGTGGCTTTGACCCGGAAAGCTTTGAAAAGCCGAGCCAGGAGGCGCTGAAACAGCGCCTGACCGATATGCAGTACGAGGTTACCCAGGAAGACGGCACCGAGCCTGCGTTCAATAACAAGTACTGGGACAACAAGAAGCCAGGGCTTTACGTGGATATTGTCTCGGGCGAACCCCTGTTCTCATCCCGCGACAAGTACAAATCCGGCACCGGCTGGCCCAGCTTTACCCGGCCGATCACCCCTGATGCAGTGGTGGAACGTGAAGACAATTCGTTCTTCATGACCCGCACGGAAATCCGTAGCGTTCACGCGGACTCCCACCTTGGGCATGTGTTCAATGATGGTCCCGCGCCAACCGGGCTGCGCTACTGCATGAATTCCGCGGCAATGGACTTCATCCCGCTGGAAAACATGGAAGAGGCCGGCTATGGCAAGTGGATTGACGACGTCAAACCGGCATCATAGCCAGAGATCCCCGATACGGGTCTCCCGGCTGAAATGGTGCAACACCTGGGCCTGCAAGAGCTCGGCCGTTGCCACCGCATCAATCAGGGCGTTATGGGCAGCATAATGAGGCAGCCCATAACGCAGCCGGCTGTCTGCCAGTCGAATGGATACGGGCTTTTTACCCAGCAATCGTTGCCAGCGTGACGGATTACGGTCCGGGTGCAGGTGAGCCTCGATGGCCATGGTATCGATTAACGGAAACCGGATGCCTTCCCCGAGTCGCCATCGCAGTGCGACGTCAAAGAACGATCTCTCGATGTTGCGGTAGTGGACCACGGGAATACGACCGTTCAGGCAGGCAAACAGGTCCTTCAGGATATCTTTCATATCGGGTGCCTGGTCGATATCACTGTGGGTAATGCCGTGAATCGTGATTGAGGTCTGGTGCAACGGGAGCTTGGGCCGCACGATCCAGTGCCGGGCCTTGCCCAGCTGGATGCCATCAAGCGTAAACGGCACCAGGCCGATACTGACAATCGAATGCTGACTGGCGTCCAGGCCGGTCGTCTCGAAATCGAGCGCGACAAAAGGCACCTCGGATAAGGGCGTCTCCGGCGACACACAGCCGCTCTCGTAAAAGGCTTTCAAAATCGGTGACTTGCTTTGCTCCGCCAGGGCTTCGAACTGCTCCGGCCATGGCAGGCGTGTAACAGAATTCCCGGCCTGGTCCTCACTAGACATTACGAGCCACCGTGGCGTGATACCGGAATTTCAGGAACTTCTGGGCACCGCTGACCACCTGGAAGGCGTCTTTCAGATGGCTGCGCTCAAACGGTGAAAGGTCCTCGGGCCGAACGTTGTTGTCCGGCTGCCGGCCAGCCTCGATGGCCAGGGCCTGGTGGCGGATGCGAACGATGGAGATGAACTCCAGGGCGTCCCTAAGGTTGCCCAGATCATCCTCCAGCAGCAGCTTGGTGTTGCCGATGGCTTTCAAACGCTCGAACGAGTTCTGTGCGCGGGAGCCGCAGGCCAGGGCGTGGACCCGGATCAGGTCCGACAGGGGCGCCGTACCCCGACGTTTCAGGTTGAAGGTCTTCTGGTGCTTGCCATCTTCTTCCAGCACGAAGGTTCTGAAAAAGCCGATCGGGGGCGTGCGGTTCAGGGCATTGCGGGCCAGCATTGCCAGGAACCGCTGGCTGTTGCTGGCCTTTTCGGCCACCAGAGTTTTCAGTTGTTCGGCAAAGTCGGTTTCCCCGTAGATACCGTCCAGATCAAAGAAGATGTTGCTGTTCAGAAGGGCTTCGGCCTTCGGGTTATCAATCCAGTCGGTGAAGTAGTCCTTCCAGACCCGCAGTGGCTGCCGCCATTTCTGGTTGGTGGCCATGATGTCGCCGGTGCAGTAGGTGTAGCCGCACTCCGCAAGGCCATCGCTGACAAATTTCGCCAGTGCCAGGAAGTACTCATCGTGCTCTTCCGGCACGAAGCTGTCATCCAGAATCATGGCGTTATCCTGGTCGGTAACAACCAGCTGTTCGTCCCGCGCCATGGACCCCAGCGCCATAAAACAATAGGGCACGGGTGGCGGCCCGAGTTTCTCCTCGCCCAGGGCCAGCAGGCGCTGGGTAAAGCTGCGCCCGATCCCGGCCATGGCACTGCCAATCATGTGGGAGTTGGCGTCTTCGTTCACCATGCGAACAAAGCTGTCCCGCACATCCAGGCTGATTTTCTTCAGGCCTTTCACATCCTGCTGGTGGTAGATGTTGCTGACCAGGTAAAGGCTGCTCTGGCTCTCGTACTTCACGATGTCAGACAGCGCAATGACGCCGCGAACCTCATCACCATCCATCACCGGCAGGTGGTGCACATTGTTGTGCAGCATGGTGAGCATGGCCTCGAAGATGAATATGTTCGAACGGATGGTGATCAGATCCTCCGACATGATCTCGCTGATAGGCGTTTCGGAGGCTAATGCCTCGCTGAGGGCCCGGGTGCGCAGGTCGCGGTCGGTGATGATGCCCTTGAGCAAGGGCTTGTCGCCCTCCTCGTCCATCAGCAGCAGTGCCGAGACGCCGTGCTCGGTCATAATCCGCGCTGCTTCCTGCAGTCGGACGGTGTGGGGGGCGGACACCGGCTCCCGGGAAATCAGCCGGGTGACCTTGGAGGTCATGAGCTGGTTGGATTTTTCCCGCCGGGATACAGCGGAGCGCAGGCGGCTTCGGTCCTCGATCTCAACGAAATCGGCAAAGTTGTCGTCGTTTTCCCAGAGGTACTGGAACGTATCGTAAGGAATCTTGTACAGCAGAACGTCTTCGAGGGCTTTGGCGGGAAAGCGAACTTTCCGGTTCATCAGCAGGCCAAACTGGCCGAAGACTTCACCCTCGCTGATCCGGTTGTAGAGTTCTCCGGTGCGCCGATAGATCTCCACTGCACCACTGCGTACGTAGAACAGCCAGCTGCTGGGATCACCCAGTTCCAGAATCTGGCTCCCGGCCTTGAAGTAAACAACCTCTATGTCGCCAACCACCCGGTCGAGCAGTTCCTCGGTCATCTCGTCGAACGGCGGGTATTGAGCCATGTGATTGCGGATGTCGACCAGCTCGGCCTGCATAAAACTCCCTGTTCTGGCGAAGAAAAAGTGATTGTCAGTCAAGGAATATAGCAGTGGCAGAAGCCTGCGACCATGTCGACCTTTGATGGATTTCATTGACCGGTTACCCCGGTGTTGCTAGCCTTGCCACACTTTTTTCAGGTGTCCGTCGCAAAGCGCGACGGGTGAAACGGGAAATCGGTGAGCCTGGCACAGCCAGTGCAAGTCCGATGCTGCCCCCGCAACGGTAAGCAGGACAACGGCAATCTATGCGCCACTGTGTCGCCACGACATGGGAAGGTGATTGCCCGGGAACCCCAGGTTCCGCCTGCCAGCCCGGAGACCGGCCTGGAAAAACACCCGATGTTGCGGTGGGCAACCTGGGTGGGTGATATGCCGGTTCCGCTTTTCTGTTGCCAGTCTACCGCCTGCCCCTACTCCCTGTTCCGCAACGAAAACCAGATTCCCGTGCGGGTGCGCGCGGAGTGCGGAGCAAGCTCTATGTTCAGAATTCAATGCCCTGTTTTGTTGGCCGGCGTTTCCCTGGCCGCCCTGCCTCTGGCCGTTTCGGCCCAGTCTTCTCCAGAATCCGATGCCCTGGATCCGATCGTGGTTACCGCGACACTGGGCCCCAAGACCGTTGGCGAGAGCCTGTCTTCAGTGACGGTCATCGAGAAAGAGGATATTGATCGGCAACAGCCCGCGGAATTCCGCGACCTGCTGCGCGCCCAGCCCGGGATCAACGTGGTGTCGGACGGCAGCTACGGAAAGACTACCAGCGTATTCCTGCGTGGCGCGGGCAGCTCAGGAACCGTGCTGCTTCTCGATGGTATCCGCCTGCGCTCTGCCTCCGCGGGTATCCCACCCTGGCAGTTTTTGCCTCCCGAATTGATGGAGCGGGTTGAGCTGGTGCGGGGCGCGAAGAGCTCCCTCTACGGTGCCGATGCGGTGGGTGGTGTCATCCAGGCGTTCACCCTGGAACCGGAGGCCGGGCGCCAGGGTTGGGGCGAGCTGAAAGGCGGTTCCCATGAAACCCGTGAGGTAACGGCCGGACTGGCTGGCCGGGAAGGCCGTTCGTCGTTCCTGGCCGGTGGCGTTTATTCGGATACCGATGGCACGAACCTGCGTGCTGGCGGCGAAGACAAAGGATTCCGGAACGCTGGGGGCCTGGCCAAACTGAGCCACAGTTTTGACCAGGGCGGCGGCGCAGGGCTGACGGTGTTCCAGTCTGAAGGTAATACCGAGTTTGAAGGCGGTGATACCGATTTCCTGATCCGTGCCATGGGGCTGCATCTGGAAGCGGTTGCCAGTGACTACTGGCGCACACGTATCCAGTTCTCGGAAGCCCGTGACGAACAGGATACCTTCGGAGCCAATCCCAGCACGTTCGACACCCTGTCTCGCTCCGCGCGCTGGGAAAACACCCTGACGGCCGGTGTTCATGAACTGGTTCTGGGTACGGAGGTCATGCTTGACGAAGTGGATGGCACCAGCAACTTCACAGAAGACAGCCGGACCAACAGCGCGGTTTTCGGTCAGGGCCGTTTGAACTTTGATGCCACCGATCTGATGCTCAGTCTGCGTCTGGATGACAACGAGGCCTATGGCAAAGAGGAAACTGGCGGTGTGGCCTTCGGTCACCAGCTGGACCGCGCCCATCGCTTTCGCCTCAGCTATGCGACATCGTTCCGGGCACCCACCTTTAATGACCTTTACCTGACGGTGCCGTTCTACACCGGTAATCCTGACCTCGATGCGGAAGAGGGGCAGATGGTCGAAGCCGGTTTCTCCGGGCGATATGACCAGTGGTACTGGGACATTGCGCTTTATCAGAACGACGTGAAAGACCTGATTACCTACGTGTCGGACCCGGTGACCTTTGAGGGCACCATGGAAAACGTCGAGACGGCCAGAATTCGTGGCGTTGAGGTTTCTTCCGGTATCGAGACGGCTGACTGGAATCTGGCGGCAGCAGTAACCTACGCGGATACCGAGAACCGCGATACCGGCGAGCGCCTACCGCGCCGTGCAGAAAAGAACCTGCGTCTGGATATTGATCGCCTGTTCTCACAGTGGTCTGTGGGCGCCAGCTTTATTGCCGAGAGTGACCGCTATAACGATGCGGCAAATACCAGTCTGCTCCCGGGCTATGGCACGGTAGACCTGAGAGCGGCCTGGAATTTCCAGCCTGGCTGGTCGGCCTCGTTCAAGGTCGATAACGTGCTGGATCGTCGGTATGCCACCAGCATCGGATATGACAGTGCGACCTTCGCGCCCTTTGATTATCTGGCCGCCGGACGAACCTTCATGGCCTCGGTGCGCTATGATTTCCAGCAGTAAATTCATTGATATGAGAGGCTTCCGCCCTCTATGAGGCACCTCTGGCTCGCTGCACTGTGTGTACTGTCTCTGCTTGCGCCCTCGTTGGCGCTGGCCGAGGGACCCTGCGCACGCGATGTACTGAACCAGAAGGTATGCCTGGCCGAGCCAGCGCAGCGTATTGTTTCTCTGTCACCGGGCGCCACGGAGCTGTTGTTCTCCGCCGGTGCCGGCGAAAAGGTCGTGGCGGCGAGTGCCTGGAGCGACTACCCGCCAGAGGCCGAGTACTTACCGCAGGTGGGTGACAGCAATCGTCTGGACCTCGAAGCGATCGTTTCGATGGCACCGGACCTGGTGGTGGCCTGGGTGGATGGCAATTCCCGCAGCCAGCTGGAAAGGCTGTCGGGTCTTGGTATTCCGGTTCTCTGGCTTGCTCCGCGAACCTTCGACGACATTGCGATGGCAGTATCGGATCTGGCATTGCTGACGGGTTCACCCGAACTCGGCAACGAGCGGGCCGAAGCGTTTCGCGCAGAGATGGCCGAACTGAAAGCCCGGTATGCCGATGCCAGACCGGTCAGGGTGTTCTATCAGATATGGGACCAGCCCTTGATGACCGTGAACCGGGACGAACTGATCAGCAAGGCCATAACCCTATGCGGCGGCGTGAATGTGTTTGGCGAGCTGCCACGGCTGGTGCCCCGGATCAGTCGGGAAGCGGTTATGGAAGCCAACCCCGAAGCCATCATCACGGCCGGCTCGTCGGATGACAGGCAATGGCTGGAGGCCTGGCGAGAGTTCCCGGGCCTTGCCGCGGTAGCCGCAGGCAACCTCTTCCTGGAACCACCCGATCTGCTGGCGCGCCCCACGCTACGTATGGCAGACGGCGCCAGGCACCTGTGCCAGACCCTGGAGCAGGCCCGTGCCAATCTCTAGCCCGTACAAACCGCTTTTTGTTCTGCTGCTGGCCGGGTTTATGGCGGCTCTGCTTTCCGTCAGTATCGGCAGCACCGCCATCGGTTTTGAAGACACTTTGCGAGTGATAACCGGCAGTGGCACTGAACTTCAGCAAACGCTGATTCTTGAATTGCGTCTGCCCCGCACCCTGAGTGCCTTTGCAACAGGCGGTTTGCTGGCCGTAGCCGGGGCTTTGATGCAGGTGTTGTTGCGAAATCCCCTGGCCGATCCTTACGTGCTCGGGTTGTCTGGCGGTGCCGCCGTGGGCGCGTTATTGGCCATGCTGGCCGGCGCTGCCGGTTTCCTGGTGTCCGGCTCCGCGTTTGCCGGTGCCATGCTGGCCACCTTGCTGGTGTTTGGTCTGGCCCACGGCAGTGGCAGCTGGACGCCCTCGCGGCTGTTGCTCACCGGCGTGGTGGTTGCCGCCGGCTGGGGCGCCATCATTACCCTGATCCTCTCGATGACCCCGGCCAGTCGATTACCGGGCATGCTGTACTGGCTGATGGGCGATCTTTCCAACGCAGCCACGCCCTGGCCGGGACTGACTATTCTTTTGCTCGTGTGCCTGATGGTGTTTCCGCTGGGCCGGGCCCTGAACGTGTTGGCCCGGGGTTCCCTTCAGGCGGCGGCGCTGGGCGTTTCGGTGCGGCCACTGGAATGGTCGATTTACCTGATGGCCAGCCTGCTGACCGCATCCGCCGTCACCATGGCCGGTTCGGTTGGCTTTGTCGGCCTGGTGGTGCCCCACATGTTGCGGCTGGCGCTGGGGAACGACCAGCGGCTGATTCTGCCGGCCTGCGCACTGGCCGGCGGCACGCTGCTGGTGCTGGCAGACACGCTGGCGCGGGTAATGGTTGCACCGGAGCAATTGCCGGTGGGCGTGATCACCGCACTGATCGGTGTGCCAACCTTCCTTTACCTGCTGTATCGGAGCCGATGATGACACGCCTGGCCACCGAAGCGCTGATCATCGATATTCCCGGGCGAGCCTCAGGCTCCCCCCTGAATCTGGCCATAGAGCCTGGGCAGGTCTGGGGCGTTCTTGGCCCTAACGGTGTGGGTAAAACCACCTTGTTGCATACCCTGGCAGGATTGCGGGAGCCCAGAAGCGGGCAGCTGCTACTCGACGACACCCCGCTGCACGACATCCGCCGCAAGACCGTCTCGCAGCAGATGGGCCTGGTATTCCAGGACCGGCAGGATGGATTCCCGGCCACGGTCCTTGAGACCGCCCTGATCGGCCGCCACCCCTGGTTATCCCCCTGGCAGATGGAGAGTGGCGAGGATCTCGCGATTGCGGAAAAAGCACTGGAAGCGCTGGACGTCATCCACCTGAAGGATCGCCTGGTGAACACCCTCTCCGGCGGCGAACGCCAGCGGGTTGCCATTGCCACCCTGATGACCCAAAGCCCGGAAATCTGGCTCCTCGACGAGCCGACCAATCACCTGGATTTACAACACCAGACCGCCGTTATGAAGCTGCTTCGCCAACAAGCGGCGGAGGGCAAGGCAATCTTTATGTGCCTGCACGACCTGAACCTGGCCGCCCGATGGTGCGACCAGATCCTCCTCCTGTACCCCGACGGCCAGGCCTGCTGGGGCCCGGCGCGCGACATGCTGGTAACCTCTGCACTTGAGAGCCTGTTTGGTCAGCGTTTGCTATCTGCCGAACTGGATGGCTTTCCGGTGTTTGTGCCGGGCTAAAGGCCAAAATCACAGACCACAAAGAGCTTGGGAATAAATGATTAGGGGGCGGGCGAAAAGTCGAAAATTGACGCCTATCCCCGGCCCGTCTACGGTTTAAGATTGGTAATTTTTCGATACACCGTGGAAATCTAGTGCTGTCGAGTGGTGCAAAGGTGACATTTAGACCGATTTTATTTTTCGTCGAATTAGCTGTTAGGCATCAAGGAGGAAATTCATACCATGGACGTTTTTGCGAAATTCAACAGAAAAAACATCCAAGACCGTCAAATCGACACGCTTATAGGTTTGAGCAAGGGTGTTATAGCTGACGGAACTGTAAACCAAGCCGAAGCTGAGTTTCTGATGAGCTGGCTGGTTCAGAACCGCCAATCCAGTGACAACCCAATAATTATCAATCTACTCGAAAAAGTCTCCGCTATCCTTGAGGACGGTGTGCTCGATAAAGAAGAGTCCGAGGAGTTGTTGGGAATACTTCGTAAAATTACGGGCGATTCGGCTGAGATCGGTGAATTAGCGAAGACTTCCTCACTGCCGATCAATGATCCTCTTCCCGAAATAGGGTTTGAGGGAGCATCTTTTCTATTCACGGGAACCTGCGCATTTGGGACTCGGAAGCAATGCCACGAAGCAACCGAGGCTCTCGGAGGAGCTATCGCGAAAAGCGTCAACAAGAATCTTAACTATCTTGTTTTGGGTACCTATGTGACTGACAGCTGGGTCCACGAGACATTTGGTCGAAAGATTGAGAAGGCGATTGAATACAGAGATAGCGGTGTGCCTATCGTTATATTAACTGAGGAGCATTGGGCCCAATCAGGCAAGCTGACCTAAGTACTGCTTACCGGTCAGCCGCTGCTGATTTAGGCGTTCGATATTACGAGGTGCAACTTTGGTTGAAGCCGCAATATTTAACCACGACTGGGTGGACTACCTTTCAGCACTGCTGACCCCGACTATAGCAATAGCAGGGGTAACGATTGGTTTGCTTCAATGGAGAACCAACCGAAATCGGTTGAAGCATGAACTTTTTGATCGTCGCTATGAACAGTTTGAGGCTGTCAGAGACTTCTTGGGCTCAATCATGGGGTCAGGGCGAGCTCTTGATAACAAACAGGCGGATTTCCTTTTCAAAACCAGAGGGCTACAGTTCATTTACGACAAAAAATTGGCCGACTATATCGATAAGAATATTTGGATACCCGCAGTCGATTTGGCGTGCCTTCATTCTGAGCTGGAGGGCGTTCCTGTCGGTGAAGAGAGAACTAGGAATGTGCATAAGCAATCGGAAATCAAGAAAAATCTTTATAGAGAGTTTCAAAACCTAGATCGCTTGTTTTCCAGGTATTTGTAGTTAAGGCACTAGGTTTTTCTAACAATCACAGGCACGGCTAATGCATTGCGGCTTCGTCTCCATTCTGTAACCGCGCGTGCTGCTGGCGCTGTGTTTTCTGGAGTGATCAGTGGCGTCAGCAGAGCACTTAAAGTATCGGAAAATTGAGTTTCATCCTAATGTGCCCGATACACTTTTCTCCGAGGACGAGGTCGAGCTGCTAATCACATATGGCTCTTGGCTGGCAGCTCTCATGCGCGGGGCAATTGCTCCCGAAACACCAGCCCAAGAGCGCTTCGTTGAGGTTTGTAACGGAATCAAAAGCCCGGAAAGTCAGTTCGAAAAGGTCTGGGCAAAGTACGTCAAACGCAAAATCTGGGAGTCAGAAAATCCAGATTATGTGGGCAAGCAAGAGGCTGACTTGCTGGTAAATTTGGGCATAACTGGCCGTGGATGGGGCGTTTACGGCCACTTCAAGTAAAACATAACAAGTGCTCGAGGACGAGCGAGTGGTGAAAGTTCTCAGGCTCTGGAGTCACTACGAATAATGCATAACCAGTAGCTATTGCCGGACAATTTTTCCACTGCCTCGCGGCTCAAATATTGTCGCAAAGCTCCATGTTAGAGGCGGTGCGGCCCAGCCCCCGGTTATAGTTACTAAAATCCCCAACAAGGCCAAAAACATGACCATTGAACGCATTGCGACCAACAGCCGCATGAGCAAGATCGTAAAATACAACGGCACCGCTTACCTGTGTGGTCAGGTTGCCAAGGACCGTAATGGTGACATTCATACCCAGGTAACCGGGATGCTTGAGAAGGTGGACGAGCTGCTCGAGACCGCCGGCTCCAGCCGTGATCGAATCCTGTCGGCAACTATCTACCTGGCAGACATGGCTGATTTCAAGGCCCTGAACGAGGTGTGGGACAACTGGGTGCCTGAAGGCACGGCGCCGGCCCGGGCCTGCGTTCAGGCTCAGATGGCGTCGCCGGAGCTGCTGGTGGAAATCTCGGTGATTGCCGCGACGTCCTGAGGTCAGTCGGAAAGATCTGGCGATTCGGCTGGCTGTGCAGTCTGCCGTTTATTTCTGACAGGAAAAGGAGCACACCATGGCTTCCACACTTGTAACCACCGACTGGCTGCAGGAAAACCTCGATAACGACCGTTTGGTTTTGATCGACGCGAGTATGGCTACGGTGATTGGCAAGGAGCCGATCGTTTACGACCATCCGGTTTGGATACCGGGGAGTTTACAGATCGACCTTGAAGGAACGCTCTGCAATAAGGAATCGTCCCAGCTCCATGCGTTTCCAACCGAAGACCAGTTCACGCAGGAAGTGCGCAGACTGGGGATAACGCCCGAAAGCATGGTGGTGCTTTACGACAACCAGGGAATCTACTCAGCGCCCCGGGCCTGGTGGATTCTGCGGTCGATGGGCCTGGACAATGTTTTCATGCTGGATGGTGGCCTGCCTCTGTGGCTGGCGGAGGGGCGTGAAACGGTGTCGGCTCCGGTTCAAGAAGCGGCTTCTTCCGGCTCCTTGTCGGGCCGTCTGGATCGTGAACGGGTTCGGGATTCCGCGTTCGTGTATCAGCACCTCGACGACGAGCAAGTCTCGGTAATTGATGCGAGATCCCGGGCGCGGTTCCTGGCCCAGGCGCCGGAACCGCGTCCGGGTGTGCGCGGCGGCCATATACCGAACTCTCTCAACCTGCCGTTTACCGAGGTGCTGGATGGTTACCGGTTCAAACCGGTCAGTGAGCTGAAAACAACGTTCAACCAGCTTGCGCCGAATCTTCAGCCTGGAAACGGGCATCAACTGGTGTTTTCCTGCGGCTCCGGCATCACCGCCTGCATCATTCTGCTGGCGGCGGAGCTGGCCGGGTATGACCAGCTCTCTCTATACGATGGTTCCTGGGCGGACTGGGGCAGCGACGAATCGCTGCCGGTGGCTTGAGCCAGGAGGGTTTCCGTTTATTCCGGGCTGTCAGGCCATGCGCTTAATGATCCGGTCGCCCAGCAGGTACTGATGCACCAAAGCGGCCACCACGTGTACGCCGATCATGAGCCACAGCACGTTGGCCAGTACCTCATGGACGTCTTCGCCGCTCTCTTCCAGCCATTCCACTTCCGGGCCGTAGCCAAAGACTGTCCAGCCGAAAAAGGTAACCGGATCGCCCTCGCCGAGGGACGTCGCCAGGCCTGACAGCGGCATCAGAATCATCAGGGCATAAAGCGCCAGGTGTCCCAGTTTGGCCATGGTTGCCCAGTGGGCCGGTGGTGACAGTCGTGCGCGGTTGAGCCAGCGCCAGAGACCGCGAAAGATCACCAGCCCGAAGATGGTCAGGCCCAGGCTCTGGTGCCAGGCCATCAACGACGCCTCGGAGAGGGAATGTTCCAAAGCCTCAAACCAGACTTCGCTGGCAAGCATGACCAGCAGCAGAACCGCCATGATCCAGTGCACAGCCCGGGAAACGGCACCATAGCGGTCGTCAGCGTCCATCAATGTCATCGTGATTCTCCTTGATCAAATGATGGCGGGGCACCCTCCGGGCCCCGCGCCTGCTGATGGTGATCAGCTCCGGTGTCCGCCGCGAACCGGGGCGCCGTACTGGTTGAACTCATGCTCCCGGATCAGATTCTGCTCGGCATCTCGCAGCTGAACCCGGTAGGTGCCATCGGTTGTTTCCTCAACGGACACTTCCACGCCCGGGCCGAAGCGTCTCAATGCCTGGCCATAGGCCATGATGCGCATTTCTTCGGTGCTGTACTGTTTGAGATCGGAACCCATGGCTTTGCCGTGGTGGCGATTCTCGTAACGATCGTCACAGTCACCCCGCCCGTAGTCGTCATCGGCAGACGCAAGTAGTGGCGTGGCGCTGAGCAGTGCAGCGATGGAGAGAGCTGCAATGGTGGTAGTTTTCTTCATGGTCGAACTCCCTGGTTGGTGAAACCCATGACGGAATGTCATCGTTGGTCGGGAGTTATTGCACCAAGGAAACGTCGCAGAATTGTCTCGGTGACCCATCGAGTTTGTCGCAATTTGTCGCAAGGCCGGGATTTGCGACGGTTTTTGACAAGATCACGCCCAAGCGCGAAGTTGACTCCCCTATAATCAGGGCAGACGGTAATTCAACGGAGTAACGAGTGAGCGACTCTCCCACCATTCTGGTCGTCGATGACCATCGAGACATTCGCGATCTGGTCGGCCGCTATCTGCAGGAGCATGGTCTGCGGGTGCTGCTGGCGGATGGCGGTGATGCCATGAAGCGTCAGTTGCGACAGCAGTCCGTCGATCTGGTTGTGCTGGACATCATGATGCCCGGCGACGATGGCCTCACCCTCTGCCGTTACCTTCGCGAGCACACCGAATTGCCGGTGATACTGCTCACTGCCATGAGCGAGGAAACCGATCGCATCGTCGGCCTGGAAATGGGCGCAGACGATTACCTCACCAAACCCTTCAACCCCCGGGAGTTATTGGCGCGCATAAAAGCGGTTTTGCGCCGGACCACAGCGCTGCCACCGCAACGCAGTCCAATGGCCGGGCAGTGTCTGACGTTCGAAGGCTGGAAGCTGGACGTCGACCGCCATCAACTGGTCGATCCGGAAGGTGTTGAAGTTTCACTGAGTACCGCTGAATACAAACTTTTGCTCGCCTTCCTGGAGCACGCCGGTCGCGTGTTATCCCGGGATCAATTGATGGATCTGACCCTCGGTAGAGAGGCGGATGCCTTCGACCGCAGCATTGATAACCATGTAAGTCGCCTGCGCCGCAAGATCGATCCGGACGCCCGCAGCCCCAGGCTGATCAAGACGATCTGGGGCGGTGGCTACCAGTGGATCGCACCGGTCGAAGGGGCAGAGCAATGAGACTCTGGCCAAGGCGCGCCGGTGGGCAGCTGGCGCTGTTGCTGATTCTGGTGCTGCTGGTGGCCCAGGTTATCACCATCGTTATTCTGGCGGGTGAACGCCAGGGTGCGCTGCGCAGTGCGGGCCTGGAACACGTCCTCCAACGGGTTTCTGATGGCTACACCCTGGCTGATACCACGGATCCGGAACGTCAGGAGCGTATCCTGCGGGCACTCTCCAGCCCGACCCTGCGGCTTTCCATCGATTCTGAGCCCTATCTGACCGAGGACCAGGCCTCCGGCATGACGCGCCGGCTGGCCGGGGAGCTGGGGTTGCCCGTTGAGCAGGTTCGAACGGCCATGGAGGCGGACGAGGATGACTGCCGGCCCGATCGCGATGACCACCGGAAACGTGAGCGGCATGACGATGAGGATGATGAGCACCATGAATATGAAGAACATCGTGATGATGACGACCATCGGGATGAACGGCATGAATGCCCCCCGGTCCTGGGGGTTTCCCTGGCCATGTCCTCTGGCCAGTGGTTCAACGCCCAAGCGAGGCCACCAGCGCCTTCCTGGCTCTGGCTAAAGGCCACGCTCACCAGCGTCGGGATTACCGCCGTGCTGCTTACGCTGACCCTGTTGCTGGCGGTCCGTCGAATTCTGAGGCCAATGAATGAGCTGAGCCGGGCCGCCCACGCGTTTGGACGTGGGGAGAAAGTCCGGATTTCTGAAAAGGGGCCAGAGGATGTTCGTGAGGTAACCCGTGCCTTCAACCAGATGCAGGATCAGGTTGGCCGGGCCCAGGAAGACCGGGCAAGACTGCTGGCTGCCCTGGCCCATGATCTCAGGACACCCATCACTTCCATGCGGCTGCGGGTGGAAATGCTGCCGGAAGGCGAGGACAGGGATCGCCTTCTGGATGCCCTCCGGGAGATGCAGCATCTGGCCGAGGCCACCCTCGATTTTATCCGGGGCAGCACCACCGAGCAGCACCGCCGCTATGATCTGGCCACCCTTCTGGACAGTCTGTGCGGTGATCTTCAGGAAATGGGACTGGCGGTCCACTGCGAAGACAGTCCGAGGTGTGTGCTCCAGGGGCAGCCCGAAGCCGTCAAACGCGCCCTGCGTAACCTGATTGAGAACGCGGTGAATTATGGCGAAAAGGCGGAAGTAACGCTGGCAACGACAGACACAGAAGCCGTTGTCACGATCATTGATCAGGGGCCGGGTATTCCGGAAGACGAACGGGAACGGGTTTTCGAACCCTTCTACCGGCTGGAACACTCACGCAGTCGGGAAACCGGTGGCGCTGGCCTCGGTCTGGCCATCGCCCGCACGCTGATCCGGGGTATGGGCGGCGACATCCATTTTGACGCCGGCCCAGACGGCAAAGGCCTCAAGGTGTCAGTCACTTTGCCGCTTTAATCGAGCCATCTGCCTGGGCGGGGCGTGGTAAAGCGTTTGATCCTGTCCGGCGGCGTGCAGCCGGGTTTCATTTGTTCATCGGAAAGCAAAAGGTAGTTGTCACGGTGAGCCGTGCCCACGGGAATGGCACCGTCTTTCGTGAAGCAGGGCAGCTCAATTTGATCGGCCACGAGCAGGTAGCTATCCGGTGTTTCCTTCATCCACAACCAGGCATTGCGGTTCTCCTGTTCCCGACCGGTGAAGAAACTGAAATGGGTGAAATCGCGCTTTGAAAACAGCAGGAACTGTTCCCGGAAGTCGATCATACCGAGCTGACCGCCGGCCGGGATATGCTGTTCTGCGGCGGCCAGAACGTTGCGGGGGGTTCGAAGTGGCTCAAGAATTCGATAGCCCCAGGTGCCCAGCAGCAGCCAGGTGATCATCATGGCCAGGAACAGGCGCCCGATGGCACGGGAGCGCCAGAACCCGAACAGGGTGATCAGCCACGCCAGTCCTATGACGAAGATGAACGTCCCCGCCTCGTGCAGTTTGTCCGGGTCGGTGCTGTAGTCGGCCACCTTTTCAACCAGCTTGGGGTGGTCGGTCCAGGCCAGTATGCCAACTGCCATCAACGCAACACCGAGCAAGAACTGTAAACCCGTCAGGATGGGCGGAAACCAGCGTGCTGGCTTCTGGGCACTGAGAAGCGGGGCGAGAATCAGCGCGAGCATGGGCAATGCGGGCAACAGGTAAACACCGCGCTTGCCGGGGCTGAGGCTGAAAAACACGATAACCAGGGCAATCCAGCCCAGAAGCACCGGAATAATCGGGCGGTACCGGGCGGTTTCAGACAGGGGCCGGATCAAGGCCAGCAGCAACAGCGGAAGCGGAAACCACAGCGAGGGGATTACGCTGGTGAGGTAATAGTACCAGGGCTGGATATGGCCCCATGAGTCGGCATAGCGTTCGCCGGTCTGCTTGAACAGGATATTGTTCCGATAGGCCAGGGCCTCTTCGGTGCCGAGATTGTTAACGTAAAGCACCATGGGAATCAGCCAGGCGGCAACCACTGCCAGCATGGCCAGCGGGCCCAGTGCGCAGCGCCACGTGAGCGTGCCACGGAACAGTGCGCGATCGCGAAGCTTCATGATCAAGATCGGAATGAGCATCAGCGCCGGCAGGAAGCCAACCCCTTTGGTGATGATTCCGAGCCCCATAAACGCCCAGCCAACGAAGTACCAGCCCCAGGCAGGCCCGGTGAAAAAGTGTCGGATCAGGCCGTAGCAGGCAACCGCAATCCAGCAGGCGACCATGGCGTCGATCTGGGCTTTCTGGGCCTGGATCACGAACTGGGGCGCAAGCATCAGCAACATGACGGCAATGGCACCGGTCCGCTGGTTCCACAGGCGGGTGCCCAGATCAAAGACCAGTCCCAGTGTCAGCAGGCTACACAGCGCATTGGGCAGAAGGAATGCAATCTTCAGGTTGCCGGTCAGCCAGTAAAAGAAGGCAATACTCCACATGAACACCGGTGGTTTGTCCGGGTAGAACTCACCACCCCGCATGGGGATAAGCCACTGCCCGGAGGCGACCATTTCACGGGCCACTTCCGCAAACCGCGGTTCGTCGGCAGGCCAGGGGGAGCGCAGTCCGATCCCGGTAAAAAACACGACTGCAGCAATGGCGAGCAGTAACAGCAGGAGTTGATTGCGGGACAGATTGAACAGGGTGTCCGGCAGGTGGCGGACGAAGGGGGATGCAGGCATGGGTCGGTCTCAGAGAGAGTCGGAAACGGAATCGGCCAGCGTCCTGGCCCTCTGGTTGTGGTAGAGAAAGGCACCAATCAGCGAGGCAATAATGAAAAAGCCGATGCTGACGGCAAGCTGATAGGCATTGG
Source organism: Marinobacter sp. MIT932201 (assembly GCF_047123295.1). Lineage (NCBI taxonomy): Bacteria > Pseudomonadati > Pseudomonadota > Gammaproteobacteria > Pseudomonadales > Marinobacteraceae > Marinobacter > Marinobacter sp. MIT932201. The sequence goes on from NZ_CP138917.1 coordinate 301,082, forward strand.
CATTGCCGATACCGGCACCGGCCAGGGCGAACACCAGCATCTGGGGCAGGTAGCCCAGTGTGCTGCCAAAGAGAAACGGTGAGAAACGGATCCCGGAGCAGCCGGCGACAAGGTTGGTCACCAGGTTACTGCCCACGGGCAGCAAGCGGACCATGAGAACTTTCAGCAGGGTCTGCTCCCGGAACAGGCGATCAAACTGCTGCATCCGGTGGCTGAACCGCCGGCTCAACGGCGTCCGCAGCAGCCAGCGGGCGGTCATGAAGCAGCCGGTGGCCCCGATGGCGGCGGCCAGAGTCGACAGCAGCGTTCCATTGAGCCCGCCCAGGGCAAAGCCCAGCACGAAGGCGAGCAACTGGCGGGGAGCCCCAAGGCCGGTAAACAACGAACCGGCCAGGGTAATCGCTACCAATCCGCCGACACCATGGCTGTGGAGATAGTTCGCTACTTGATCCTGATCGGCAATGAAGTCGAGCCATCCGTTATGGATGGTCAGATAGCCAACCAGCACAAGGGCGGCGAAGGCCAGCCAGCGGGAACCGTTGATCATGTCAGGAGCGCTCCGCCACCGACCCCTGTGGATCGGCCTGACCGGCACTGCTGATGACAGGAACGCGGGTGCGGTGCAGCAACCACAGCACACCGAGCAGGTCCAGAATGCCGGCCCAGGTCCGGTTCCAGGCGTTGTATTTGGAGATGCCGGCAGTCCGTGGGCGGTGGTTGACCTCCACGATGGCAATGTCACCGCCAATTCCCCGTACCAGAGCCGGGATGAAACGGTGGCCGTGGTCGAACCAGGGCAGTTTGAGGAAGGTTTCCCGTGGAAACAGCTTCAGGCCGCAGCCGGTATCGGGCACGCCATCATGAAGCAGCGCATCCCGCACGCGGTTCGCAAGGCGGGACTGGAAGCGTTTCCAGGCGGTGTCCTTGCGATTCTTGCGATAGCCGGCAATACAGAAATCCGGGTTGCGCAGGGTGTTGGCTTTCTGGAGCATGGCGGGGATGTCGGCCGGATCGTTCTGGCCATCGCCATCCATGGTAACGATGAGCCTGCTCCTTGCCTGCCGGATACCCGATGCCAGGGCACCGCTCTGGCCGATGCTGCGCTCGTGACGAATGGTCAACAAGCGGCCACCGAGGGCCCGGGCGGTTCTCACGGCTGTGTCCAGCGTGCTGTCGGTGCTGCCATCATCCACCAGCACCACCTCGAAGCCGTGATAGTCACGCATCACCCCGTAGGCCTCGGTTAGCAGGGTAGCGATGTTGGCTTCTTCATCCTTGGCAGGGATAACCAGCGACAGTGTTCTTTCCTGACCCATGTAGAGACATCCTCGAAAACGGAATATCAACCGGGCCGTCTGGCGGCCCTGTTCACTTGGGCAGGAGTATCCTCTTCAAACCTTAAACCAACCTTAAGTCTGCCTGCGACGGGAAGCCGCACGGGCCGGCAGCCAGATGCTGACGCACAGGCCCGAGTTGCCATCCGGCCGGTCGCCGAGGGTGAGCTGGCCACCATGAAGTTCCGCAATACGCCGGGCGATGGCCAGCCCGAGACCGGCGCCGCCGCCGAGGCGCTGGTCCAGTCGGACAAAGCGGCTGAGCGCCCGTTCGCGCTCCTCGGCAGGAATGCCGGGGCCCTGGTCGCACACGGTGATGTGGTATCCCTCGCCGGAAGGCGTCAGGTGTGTCTCAATGGTGGTGTGTTCGGGGCTGTACTGGATGGCGTTGGCCAGCAGGGAGCGCATGAGGGTGTTGATCAGTGCGCTGTGGCAGGAGACCAGGGCCTGACCAGCATCGTCCTGGAGTACCGGGTCGATGTGCTTTTTCAGGGCCAGGGGTGCCACATCGGCAATGCTCTGCTCAACGATGGCAGACAGGTTGTGGTATTCCGGCGTGAAATCGGCACCGGAGTCGACGCGGTTGAGCAATAACATCTGTTCAACCAGGTGCACCATGCGGTCCACGGACTGGATCAGGTCACCGTATTGTTCCGGATCCTTCTCGTAGACTTTTTCCAGGTTCAGTCGCAGGGCCGTCAGTGGCGTTCGCAGCTCATGGGCGGCATCGGCAGAGAACCGCCGTTCCCGTTCCAGGGCCTGGTTGAGGCGTCTGAGCAGGCCATTCACCGCCTGCACCAGACCGGCGACCTCCTTCGGTGCCTGGCGGTCGTCCAGGGGATGAATGTTTTCCGGAGCCATGTTCCGTACCGGCTTCTCAAGCTTTCTCAGCGGCTGGAAGCCCACCTGAATTGAGACCAGAACCGCCAGAGCCAGCACGGGCAGCACGATCAGGAAAGGCAGTACGTTGCCAAGCGCGATTTCCTGGCTGAGTTCGTCCCGGACGTCCTCGCGCTGGGCTGTACGGATCCAGAAGCCGGTGGCAGGATCTTCAATGGTGAAGGTTCGCCACTGGAACCCGGCCACTTCCTGCCAGCCGAAGCCGCGTTCAAGGCCCTGGGAATCATTGGCGCGCAGGGTGTCCAGAATCGGTTTCCGGTCCGGCGACCAGACCTCAAACGCAAGCTTCCGCTCGTATTTGTGACCCGCGCCGTCGGGCAGGATTTCGTTCTCCTCCTCCTCGCCCTGATATACGCTGTCTGGCAGTTGGAGGGTCGTTTCCAGGGTATGAGTGATCTGGTCTATCGACTGTGTCGATGAGAGGTGCTCAACCAGGCCCTGGACGATGCGGGTGCTCTGGGCCAGCTCCGCGTCAAAAAGCTCCTCCAGTTGATGGTCGCTGACGTAAAAGCCCCAGCCGGCGGCAATCAGGGTAATGAAAAACACCGTGCTGGTGATCAGAAGGATCAGTTTTCGGGTCAGGCTCATTCGGGAGATACCTCTGCGGCAGCTTTGCTGTCCAGCATGTAGCCAACGCCGCGGACGGTGCGGATGGTCTGTTTGCCAACGCGCCGGCGCAGGTGATGGACGTGTACCTCAAGGGCATTGCTTTCTGCGCCCTGCTCCCAGCCATACAGCTGTTCTTCCAGCCGACGGCGGGTCGCCACCTGGTCCGGGTGGCGCATCAGATAGTACAGAATCTGAAATTCGCTGCGCGGCAGGGTTGCGTTGTCATCGCCAATCTGAAGCTGACCCGAGTCAGGGTCGAGAGTGAGCCTGCCCACTTGCAGTCCGCCGGTTCGGACCCCCGAGCCCCGGCGCGTGACGGCCCGGATTCGGGCTTTCAGTTCCGCCATGGCGAAGGGTTTGGTCAGGTAGTCGTCAGCACCCGCATTAAGCCCCTGAAGTTTTTCGTCGAGATCTCCGCGCGCGGTGAGGATGATGACCGGGGTGTCAATACCCTCGTTCCGGATCTTTTTGACGATATCCAGCCCGTCCACCCGGGGCAGCGTCAGATCCAGGATCGCCAGATCGAAGCTGTCGTTCAGGAGTGCATTGAGCGCCTGCTGGCCATCGTCCAGCCAGTCAACGGTATTCTGTTCGTCGCGCAGCATTCCCAACATGGTGTTGGCGAGCAAATGATCGTCTTCAATCAGCAATATTCGCATGTAGCAGGAATCCGATAGGTGTTCAGCTTAGCGGATGATCGTTGGATGCATTGTAATCGATACCGCCGTTTTTGCTTTTGTCCTGGAAGCTGTTTGCGTTAGTTGTAGCTGACGGTGTCAAGAGAAACAGCTGAAAGCGACGATTCTCAGCAATCGGTGTGGTGACGCCCTCAAGGCGCCGGAGCATCGCTTTGTTGCCTTTCTCGACGGCCAGCGCCATGGGCTTCTCCAGGTTGCTCGATTCAAGTCGATCAATAACAGTAGTCTGCTCCACTGCATGGGCCTCGCCACGGCTGTAAAACCGCGCGGAGAAGGGCGCCTTTCCCAGGTAAAACAGATTGTCTGCACTCATGCCGGGGAGTTGTTCGACTTGCGCGACCAGATCCCGCTCGGTTTTCAGTTGCTCCGGGTGCAGGCTAAGCCAGCCGGCGGCGGCAATTCCCAACATGGGAATCATCAACACTGCGGCCAGGCTGGACGCGGGCATCCGACCGCAAAGTTCCTTCGGCCAGAGGCTGGATGCCAGCACGGCGAGAAATGGTAACCCCGGAAGCACGTAGGTCCATAGAATGTTGCCGGACAGGGTAAAAAAGATGGCCGGACTAAGCGCGGACGCAAGAATCAGTCCGCCCACGCCTTTCTCGAGAGACAGCCACTCCTGCTGTGCCGGTTGGCGGCGCCAGCGGCTGACGCCAAAAGCAGCAACTGCGATCAGGCCCCAGGGAAAACTGGCAGCCAGCAGATAGAGCCAGATGGTACCTCGAGTAAATTCATGTGCGTTGCCATACAGGTCGCCCTGCCAGCTACTGACCAGGAAACGTTTGAAGTGTTCTCCCACGATGAAGTAATCCAGAAACCCGGGGGTCTTCAGTTCGGCGAGGACATACCAGGGAGCAGCAACCACCATCATCAACAGTAAACCGCGGAGCCAGGGCAATTGCTGCCACAGGGTCAGCCACCGCCGGGTCGTCGCCACCCAGAGGAAAACCGGCAGTCCGGTCAGAACCAGAATCAGGGGGCCTTTGGCGAGCAGGCCGATGGCAAGGCCGATGAAGAAGAGCCAGCCCCACACTATCGGGCCGCCCTGAAGACGAATAACAAGGCTGGTCAGCACCAGCGTCGAGCCAAGGGCAAGGAACGAATCGGTCATCACCGTACCGGCCGTCAGAAAGCCCAGTGCCGTGGTGGCATAAATCAGGGCTGCCCAGAGGCCGGCCGACTTGGCCGCTTCGCTGTTGCGTTCCGGGTGCAGGTAACGACGCAGGGTGAAGACAAGATAAACGATGACAACATTGGCCAGCCAGGAAGGCAGCCTGCCGGCGAATTCAGACACACCCAGCAGTTTGAACGACAGTGCCTGCGTCCAGAAAGATAGGGGTGGCTTGCCCCAGAAGGGCACGTCGTAGTCAAACCAGGGGGTGATCCAGTCGCCGGTTTCCGCCATTATGCGGGCAATCTCGGCGTAGCGCGGTTCCGTGGTATCTGCCAGAGGCAGTATCGCCGTCAGTCCGAGGCGTGCGGCAAGCACAGCAAACAGGAGCCAGAGCAGGGTGTTAATGTTTCTGGTCATTTCCGGCTACTCGCAGTTGGGGGAGAACCGGCTGGGCAGTATCGTTGCTGTCTTCCGAAACAATGAAGACCGGGCGCTGTTTGGTCTCCATGTAGATGCGACCCACGTATTCCCCCAACAGGCCAACACACAGAAGCTGAACCCCGGAAAGGAACGTGATCACGACGATCATGGAGGCGTAACCCGGTGTGGAAATGCCGAAAACCAGCGCCCGGATAACTTCCCAGGTGCCGAAAAGGCCACCTGCGCCGGCCGCAAGCAGGCCCAGGATCAGGGCAATCCGCAGGGGGCGAGTGGAAAACGAGGTAATTCCTTCCATGGCCAGGTGCATGAGCTTCAGGTAATTCCACTTGGTTTGGCCTGCCAGGCGGGGATCACGATCGAATTCGAGTGTCACCGTTGGCATGCCGACCCAGGCGAACATGCCCTTCAGGTAGCGGTTGCGCTCGGGTAGCCGGTTGAGGGCATCCACAGTGCGTCGGCTCATTAGTCTGAAATCTCCGGTGTCGACTGGTATCGGTGCATCACTGATGTGGTTGATCAGGCGATAGAAAATGCTGGCAGTGGTGCGCTTCAGCCAGCTTTCACCGGCCCTGGACCGCCGCTTCATCAGCACCACGTCTGCCCCCTTTTGCCATGCTGCGACCATTCTTGGGATTAACTCCGGCGGATCCTGAAGATCGGCGTCCATCAGTACCACGGCATCGCCGCGTGCACTCTCCAGGCCCGCGGTAACGGCCGCTTCCTTGCCAAAGTTCCGGGAGAGCTGAACCACCCGGATTCCGGCGTAGCGGTCCCTGGCCCGAAGTAGCTGGGCAACAGAGTCGTCCCGGCTGCCATCGTCCACGAACAGCAGCTCAACCTGGCCCGGCAGTTGGCGGCAGACCAGACCCAGCCGTTTCAACAGGGTTGGAATCACATCGGCTTCGTTGTGAACCGGGATAATAATGCTCAGCATCGGGTTACTGAACGTTGATTGTCTGTTCTTCATGGAAAACAAACCTCTGTGCAAAGAGATAGTTGGCAAAGGCAACCAGCCCGGTCGTGATTAGTTGCGAGGAGGTGACGCCGAGACCCGCAACCAGGAGTAGCGAAAAGCCCGTTAAATTGAGAACCCAGCCCAATGCAGCCGCGGTGAGATATCGCGGGAACGCAATTCTATGGGGCAGGTTGGAATAAAAAGCGTAGCGATGCTGGCCAACATAATTTGCCAGCAATCCAGCCGTGGCACCGGTGGCGGTTGCGAGAACGGCGTTCAGTCCCCAACCGATCAAGACCAGCATGGTCAGCCAATGCAGCAGGGTGGCGACGCCACCGGCCAGCAGGAAACGTGGCAATCTGCCCCAGCCGGTTAACCGCAATAACGGGAATCTCATACAGCCTCACTTCAGAACCCGGCGTTATCGGAAGAATCCGAATGATGGCCGGCACCTTACCCGACCATTCTTAAGCAAGCCTTAACCGCACCCTCTGAAAAACCTTAAGCCCGCCTTAAGGTTTCTCCTCGCGCTCCTTAAGCCTGGTTTAAGGCTTGGCTCCTAATCTGGCATTCGTGATGAAAGCGCCCAAAGGGAGCCAAACTGGAGAGCCTATATGACAGACCCGCTGATGATGTCCACGTGTTGTCCCCCGGATTCCGGGGAGGTGGTTCCGGTCATCCGTTGTGCCGGTCGCTGGTTTAACGAGATCCGTCCTGACACGGCCATGGCCGAGACGGTTGCGGGTTTTATTCGCCGCCGCTTCCTGCATGCCTATGGCGCTGAACCTTCTTTGCGCATACCTGCGCTCCTGGCCCTGACCACGGCCCAGGGCACACTTCTGGCAGCGGTCGGTGTTCGAAACGCCGCGCTGGAAAAACTGTTTCTGGAAGACTACTTGTCGGTGTCGGTGGAATCGGTGATGCCGGTTGCGGGTGTCGAGCGCCATCGGATTGCCGAGATTGCCCATCTGGCCGGCGTTGAAGCCGGCGTCAGCCGGTTTCTGTTTGCCTCGCTGTCGGTGTGGCTGGATGGGGCCGGCTATGACTGGGTGGTGTGCACCGGCACGGATCAGCTGCGCAACAGTTTTCACCGCCTGGGTATTGCCACCGAGGTTCTGGCGACGGCGGATCCGGCCCGGTTGCCCGATGGGGGAGCCGGCTGGGGGCGTTATTACGACCATCATCCGGTGGTCATGGCCATCCGGGTGGCCGATGGCATGTCCGCCCTCCGGAGTGCGGGTCTGCTCAGGCTGATTCAGCCCGTTGAGTCTGAAGCCGCCGGGAGCGAGGCGATGGCAGGAGGTTCCTATGGCCACATTGCCTGAACTTCTGCAACGCCAGGCCGATAAGCAACCCTCAGGCATCGCGCTTCAGGGGCCCGATTCAGCGTTTAGCTATGCCCAGATGATGCAGGCGGCCGCTGCCCTGGCCGATCAGCTGACACGGTTGGGTGTCCGCCGGGCCGGTTTGTGTGGTGACAATTCCGTGGCCTGGATTCTTGCGGATCTGGCCTGCTTGCTTGCCAGCGTGGTGTGTGTACCGGTGCCGGTTTTTTTCTCCAGAACACAGACTCAGCATCTGACTGAACGTGCTGACCTTGATTGCCTGCTGTCTGCGGACACAATCGATGGCGGCGAACACATCGGCCATGGCGTCTGGTTAAAGCATCTGCCTGTGTCTGCTGCCGGGGCCTGGATGCCGGAGCAGACCGCAAAGATCACCTTCACCTCTGGCAGCACCGGCAACCCCAAGGGCGTTTGCCTGTCGGTGGCACAGATGACAGCCACCACGCTGGCTTTGCAGGAGCGCCTTGAAGGCGTCGAACTTGAGCGGCACCTGTGCATCCTGCCGCTGGCCACACTGCTGGAGAACATTGCCGGTGTTTACCTGCCCCTGCTGATGGGCAGCACGGTGATGGTCGCTCCCTTGCAGGATCTGGGCATGACCGGCAGCAGTGGCCTGGAATTCGGGCGGCTGGTGCAGGGCATCAACAGGCACCAGCCACACTCGCTGATCCTGGTGCCAGAACTGGCCGTGGCGCTGGTGTCCGCCGCCGAACAACAGCATCTTGAGAGTGAGTCTTTCCGGTTCTTGGCGGTTGGTGGCGGACGGGTTTCATCCGACCTGCTTGCCAGGGGCCGAGCGGTCGGTCTGCCGCTTTACGAAGGCTACGGACTTTCCGAGTGCAGCTCGGTGGTTGCATTGAACACCCCCCGGACAGAGCGCGAAGGAACGGTGGGCCAACCACTCAGCCATGTGCAGGTTCGGGTGGACGAGCGGGGCCACATTCTGGTGGCGGGCAATACCCATCTTGGCTACCTGGGGGATGAACCGGCAGGCGATGAATGGCTGGATACCGGTGATCTGGGTGCCCGGGATGACGAGGGCTTCCTGTCAGTCAGTGGTCGCGCGAAGAATCTTCTTATCACCAGCTTCGGCCGCAACATCAGCCCCGAATGGCTGGAAAGTGAGCTGATCCAGGCAATCGGCGCGCGCCAGGCGGTGGTGTTCGGTGATGGCGACCCCCGGCCTTCCGCCCTCGTGATGGTGCAGGATGGCCGCTCACCGGACGCGTTGCGTTCCCAGCTGGAATCCCTGAACGACACCTTGCCCGACTACGCCCGTTTGTCCGGTGTCTATATCCGCCGTCAGCCTCTGAGTCAGGCCGACGGTTATCTGACCGCAAACGGACGGCCTGTACGCCAGCAGATTCAGGACGACCTGCCGAGCCTGCTGGCCGGCGCGTTTCCGGTTTTCATGAATCTTTCCATCTCAACCCCTGATTTTCCAAACACGCCAGGAGGATCTTTCATGGCATTTTTCGATCGACTGCAGTCCGAAACCGCACAAGCCCGCGCCCACGTAACCGGCGCACCCGTTATTGCAGCCATCCGCGAGGGTCGGTTTGATCTGACGGGCTATACCTGGTTCCTGACCCAGGCCTATCACCACGTCAAACACACGGTGCCTCTGATGATGGCCTGCGGCGGCCGTCTGCCCGAGCGTCTGGAATTTGTGCGCAAGGCGCTGGTGGAGTACATCGAGGAAGAGTACGGCCACCACGAGTGGATTCTCAACGATCTTGAGGCCTGCGGAGAAGACAAGGAAGCCATCCGTCATGGCAGTCCGGATACCTCCATCGAGCTGATGGTTGCCTACCTTTATGACCGCATCAACCGCGGCAACCCGGCGGCGTTCTTCGGCATGGTCCAGGTGCTTGAAGGTACGTCGATTGAGTTGGCGACACCGCTTGGTGAGGCCATTCAGAAGCAGCTCGGGCTGCCGGATGAGGCCTTCAGCTATCTGTACTCTCACGGAGCCCTGGACCAGGAGCATTTCGAGTTTTTCCGGAACCTGATGAACGACATCACCGATCCGGAAGACCAGCAGGCCATCATTGAGGCGGCGCGCATGGTCTATCGGCTTTATGGCGACATGCTGCACAGCATTCCCCTGCCCGAAAGCCGGAAGGAGCAACAACATGAGGCTGCATGACCGCGTTTTCCTGCTGCTGGGTGGTACAGGAGGCATCGGCAAGGCGCTGGTCGAACCTCTGGTAAGAGCGGGTGCCCGGGTGATCATTGCTTCCCGGCACCCGGAAAAGCTTGAGCATCGTGAGGGCGTCTCGCTTGCTCACCTGGACCTGTCAGCGCCGGACCTAGACCAGCAGCTGGACCGCCTTGGCGATGCCTATCCGGACATTGATGGCGTTATCCACTGTGCCGGGCAGAACCGGTTTGCCAGCCTGGGCAATATGGCCGTCAGTGACCTGGACGCACAGATCGCCGTCAATCTCCGGTCAGCGATGATTGTAGCCAGGCATTTTGCGCCACGGTTTGAAAGAGCTGGGCAGGGGGCGCTGGTGTTCGTGGGTTCTACCTTTGGCAGCATCGGTTTCCCGGGTTACACCGCCTACTGCGCCAGCAAGTTCGGTCTGCGGGGCTTCACCGAGGCGCTGCGCCGGGAGCTGGCCGATACCCCGGTTCAGGTGATCTATGTAGCGCCGCGCGCCACCGCCACGGATATGAATCCGGAAGCCGTAAATGAGCTTAACCGGGCACTGGGCAATGCCATGGACGCGCCTGAAGCGGTGGCGTCACAGATTCTTGCCGCCATGGAAAACGACGATCGCCGGCGCTTCCTGGGCTGGCCGGAAAAGCTGTTTGTGGTGATCAACGGCATCCTGCCGAGAATTGTCGACAAGGCGATGCTGAAGCAATTGCCGGTCATCCGGCGGTTTCTGAATCCGGGAGTGTTGTCATGAAACGAGTGCTATTGGTGATTCTGTGCCTGGCGGCCCAGCCACTCTGGGCGGCGGCTCTGGAGACCGAACTGGCAGGTATCCAGCATCGCTGGGCGGAGATTCAGTATCAGGTACCGGCGGACGAGAAAGAGAAAGCCTTTGAGGGTTTGGCTGATGAGGCAGAACAGTTCGTCGCCCATTATCCGGGCCGGGCAGAGCCTCTGATCTGGCAGGGTATAGTGTTGAGCACCTACGCCGGCGCCAAAGGTGGCCTGGGGGCCCTGGGGCTGGTGAAGGAGGCCCGTAAATCATTGGAAGCGGCCCTTGAGATTGATCCGGACGCGCTGGATGGTTCAGCCTACACCTCTCTTGGCAGCCTTTATTACCAGGTCCCTGGCTGGCCCCTGGGCTTTGGTGATGATGATAAGGCCCGGCAGTATCTGCAGAAAGCATTGGCCATCAATCCTGATGGCATGGATGCCAATTTCTTCTTTGGCGATTTCCTGCTGGACCAGGGCGAGCCGGAACGCGCCCGGAGTTATCTGCAGAAAGTCCTCGATGCACCCGACAGGGCCGGACGAGACGTCGCCGACGCCGGTCGGCGGGAAGAAGCCAGGAGCCGCCTGGACTCGCTCTGATTCGTCCTCTTCAGAACGGGTTTGCTTCCTGTCAGCGTGGGCTACACTCTTTAATGGAGAGGGGTGAATCGTCCGTCAGGAGGACGTGTTGTCCATGGCGTCAAGGTCCGGTAACGGGCAGCAAACTGCTTTATCTGCCCGTTTTTTTCAGAAGCTGGCCTCAGGGGTTCCTGGAGTCCTCTTCATATATTGGGTGAGTTCGGAAGGAGATTCCCACCGCTGTCCTTTTATCAGCGAACATGTGCAGTCGCTCTTTGGCATTGATCCCGCAGATCTGAGTGATAACGCGGATGCGATTTTCGCCATGATCCATCCGGAGGATGTTGATGCCGTTATGGCCAGTATCCGTGCCTCGGCAGACAGGTTGAATACCTGGAGCTATCGGGCCCGGCTCAGGCTTGAGCATGGCGGTTACGAGTGGTTCGAGGTTAATGCGGAGCCCGAGCGCCAGCCTGATGGCGGCACGCTCTGGTACGGCCAATTCCACAACATCCAGCACTACAAGAACCTGGAGCAGAGCCTGCGCGAAAGTGAGGCGGAGTTTTCCTTCCAGGCCGGGTTCCAGCGACTGATTGCCCGTCTCTCCACCGAATTCATCAATCTGGGATTTGGCACCATTGATCAGTGTATTGATGAACTTCTGAGATCCATCGGAACGTTTTTCAAGGTAGACAGGGCCTACCTGTACTGCTTTTCCGATGACTATTCCGTGATGACCAATACCCATGAGTGGTGCAGGGACGGTGTGCCCGCTCTGATCGACACACAGCAGGAGGTGTCGATCGACAGTTTTCACTGGTGGCAGGAACAGATCGAGGGGATGGTGAGTGGTAGCCGGGTGGTGTTTATTGAAGATGTCGACCGACTGCCCCGGGAAGCTGCTCCCGAGCGGGCACTGCTTCAGGAGCAGGGGGTGTCGTCGATGTTCTGCGTGCCTATCCGGGTACGCGGACGGGTAACGGGCTTTTTCGGCGTTGACTCCCTTCGCCGAAGAACCTGGCGTCTGGACCAGGCCGACCTGTTGATTATTGTTTCCGGCCTGTTATCGGGTGCCCTGGAGCGCAACCGCCTGGAAGAAGAGCTGCTGAACCAGTCCATTCGGGACCCGCTGACCGGCCTGCACAATCGCCGTTACCTGATGCCGAGGCTGGATGAAATGCTCGGCCGGAGCAACCGCCGGGGTGAGCGCTTCGCCCTGGCGATCTTCGACATCGATCACTTCAAAAAGATTAACGACTCCATCGGACACCTCGGCGGGGATTATATCCTGCAGCGGTTTGCCGACATTCTGATCAGCCAGACACGCTCCATGGATGTGGTTGCCCGCTTCGGCGGGGAAGAATTCATTGTTGTCTTCAGCGCTGTAGAGCACGGCGATGTACGACAGCTCGTCCAGCGAATTCTCGAAGCTGTGCATGAGGAGCGTTTTGTCTTTGATGACGATGAGATACCGGTGACCGTCAGCGCAGGTGTGGCCGGAATAGAGGAGTTCGTTGACCGCCCAGCCTCGCCGGACGCTCTCATTGCCGGGGCGGATCACAGGCTTTATCTGGCCAAGCAGGCAGGGCGGGACTGTCTTGTTGATGTATCAGGAACATTGCGCATATAAAAAAAGATCATTTCACCTCATATTACTAAATAGTATATCCTTAGATTAAAAGTGATATTTGGATTGTCTAGAGGTGACTGTCATGAGCAACCCGATCGTTCAGCATTTTTTTGATGAACCCACCAATACGTTCAGTTACGTGGTGCGTGACCCGGACAGCCAGGCCTGCGCCATTCTCGATTCGGTCCTGGATTTTGATTACGCCGCGGGCAAAACCGATGTGCGTTCTGCCGATGAAATTATCGAGTACATCCGCAGCAACGATCTGAAGGTCGAGTGGATCCTGGAAACCCACGTCCACGCGGATCACCTGTCTGCCGCGCCCTACCTGCATGAGAAGCTGGGTGGCAAGACCGGCATTGGTGCGCACATTCGCGACGTACAGGAAATTTTCGGCAAGGCGTTCAATGCCGGTACCGAATTCCAGCGCGACGGAAGCCAGTTCGACAAGCTGTTCAAAGAGGGCGACACTTTTGCTATTGGCGGTCTGGAAGGACGCGTTCTGCATACGCCGGGGCATACCCCTGCCTGTCTCACTTATGTGATTGGCGATGCGGCTTTCGTCGGGGACACCCTGTTCATGCCGGACTTTGGCACAGCTCGCTGCGATTTCCCCGGTGGCGATGCCCGCACCCTGTACCAGTCCATCCAGAAGGTGCTGTCCCTGCCTGCGGAAACCCGAATTTTCCTGTGCCACGATTACAAGGCGCCCGGCCGCGATGAGTACCAGCACATGACCACCGTTGCGGAGCAGCGCGCCGCAAACATTCACGTCCATGAAGGTGTCTCCGAGGAAGAGTTCGTGAAAATGCGCACCGAGCGGGATGCGACCCTGGATATGCCACGGCTGATTCTGCCGTCCGTTCAGGTGAACATGCGGGCAGGCCACATGCCGCCGGCCGAGGACAATGGCCAGGTTTACCTGAAAGTACCGGTTAACCTGTTCTGAGATTCCTGATGAATCTTAAACGTTATCTGCCGATTCTGGACTGGGCGCCAACATACGGCCGTGATCAGGCCACCAGTGACCTGGTGGCCGCGATCATCGTCACCGTCATGCTCATTCCCCAGTCGCTGGCCTATGCTCTGCTGGCCGGGTTGCCCGCCCAGGTGGGGCTGTACGCCAGTATCCTGCCCCTAGTGATTTACGCCGTCTTCGGCACCAGTCGGACCTTGTCCGTCGGGCCTGTGGCCGTGGCCTCGCTGATGACGGCGGCGGCCCTGGCACCGCTGGCCGAGGCGGGAACTCCGGAATACGTGGCCGGTGCCGTTCTGCTGGCCGTTATGTCGGGGCTGATGCTGACGCTGATGGGGGTGCTTCGGCTCGGGTTCCTGGCCAATTTTCTGAGTCACCCTGTGATTTCCGGCTTTATCACGGCCTCTGGCATTGTGATTGCGGCCAGCCAGTTGAAGCATATATTCGGAATTCAGGCCTCCGGCCATAACCTGTTGGAAATCGGTCAGTCACTGTTCCAGTCCATTGGCGATACCAACCTGGCCACCCTGTCTGTTGGCGCCGGGGCGCTGTTGTTTCTGGTGCTGGCCCGCAAACGCTTGAAGCCACTTCTTATGGCGATGGGCCTGGCACCGAGAATGGCCGACATTCTGACCAAAACCGCGCCCATTCTGGCGGTTCTGGTGACCACCCTGGTGGCCTGGCAATTCCAGCTTGATGGCCAGGGTGTGCGACTGGTCGGGAATGTACCCCAGGGGCTCCCGGAGTTCACCATGCCGAGCCTGGACATGGGCTTGTGGCAGCAACTGGCGGTCAGCGCCTTGCTGATCAGCGTTGTCGGTTTCGTGGAGTCGGTGTCCGTGGGCCAGACTTTGGCGGCCAAACGGCGCCAGCGCATCGATCCTGACCAGGAGCTGATCGGCCTGGGGACCGCCAACCTGGGTGCCGGCTTTTCCGGGGGTATGCCGGTTACCGGTGGTTTCTCCCGTTCCGTGGTCAACTTTGATGCCGGGGCCGAGACCCCGGCCGCTGGCGCCTACGCCGCGGTCGGTATTGCCATGGCGACGCTGTTTCTGACACCGGCCATCGCGTATCTGCCACAGGCGACGCTCGCCGCCACTATTATTGTTGCGGTAGCCACACTGATTGATCTTCCGGCCCTGGGTCGAACCTGGCGCTATTCCCGCACCGACTTTGGAGCCATGCTCGCAACCATCGTGCTGACCCTGGTGCACAGTGTCGAGGCCGGTATTATCGCCGGGGTGGCGCTGTCCATCGGGCTGTTCCTGTATCGAACCAGTCGGCCCCACAGTGCGGTTGTTGGCCGTGTGCCCGGTACCGAGCATTTCCGCAATGTGCTTCGTCACGATGTTGAACTGTGCCCGAAGGTGACCTTCCTCCGTGTAGATGAGAGCCTGTACTTTGCCAATGCCCGGTTTCTCGAGGAAACCGTGATGGATCTGATGATCCGGGAGCCAGAGCTCAAGGACCTGGTGCTGGTGTGTCCGGCAGTGAACCTGGTGGATGCCTCTGCGCTCGAAAGTCTGGAGGCCATCAACGAGCGTATGAAAGATGCAGGGGTCAGATTGCATCTGGCGGAAGTGAAAGGCCCGGTAATGGACAAGTTGAAAGGGACGGAACTGCTTTCCCATCTGGGTGGCGAGGTTTTCCTGAGTACTTATGAAGCCTGGCAGCGCCTGACCGACCTCGGCAAACTCGAAAAACAGGTCGCCTGATCAATCTGGGCTCGCTTGCACCGGGGGTGGGGCGAGCCGCTAAGATGTCATTCCCGACCCCGTTGCTGCGGTAAGTTCACTATGGGCATGACTGAAAACCTGCTATCCACCAGCCAGTGGATCATCACGCTTCTGCTCTTTCTGGTGATTCTGGTCCGGGCGCTGCGCTCGATTGACTGGCAGGCCTTTCGCAAGGACAACGCACTCCAGCACTCGTTCTTCGGTGCTGCCGTGGTGCTGGGTTTTGTCTGGCAGTTGCGGGCCGGCATTTCACCCGGCCTCGCCATCCACGTTTTTGGTATCACGGTGATCACGCTGATGCTGGGGTGGGCCCTGGCAGTGCTGGCGGGCCTTATGGCACTGGTGATCACGGTGATCACCGGTCGCGAGCCTCTGATCATGTTTGCCGCCAACGGGCTGATCACGGTGATGGTGCCTGCCATTGTCAGCCACGGCATCATGCTGTGGGAGCGCCGTCGGGATTTTCGGAACTTCTTCGCCTACATCTTCTTCTGCGGGTTCTTCGGTGCGGGCATTTCTGTAGCGGCGGCCGGCACGGTCATGTGTCTGATGCTATGGACCAGCGGCGTCTACACGTTTGATGAACTGGTGCACGAGTACATCCGTTACCTGCCACTGTTCATGATTCCTGAGGGATTTGTGAACGGCACCTTTGTAACCGGCCTGATGGTGTTTCATCCCGACCGGCTGACCACGCTGGACCAGAGACGGTATCGCTAGGGTGATCCGCCCTAGCGACCCTCGCCCCGGGCCACAACGGGATTGAGCATGTCACCGCTCTTGCCGGACTCTGCCTGTGCCCGCCAGTGACGGGTCCAGTCCAGCACTTCACCGGAAGGCATGGGGCGGGCAATGCCGTAACCCTGAACGAAATTGCAGCCCATCCGGCGCAGTGCCCGGGCATGCTCCATGGTTTCCACGCCCTCGGCCAGAACCGGGTGGGCGAACCGCTGGGCCAGGAAGATTACGCTCTCCACAATGGCATGGTCGCTGGCATCCTCAAGCATGTTCCGAACAAAACTCTGGTCGATCTTGATAATGTCCACCGGCAGGGTGCGCAAATAGGTCAGCGATGAGAAGCCGGTGCCAAAATCGTCCAGCGCCACCTGAAGGCCAAGGCTCTGGCAATGCGCCAGAACATTGCTGGCCCGTTGGGTATCCTCCAGGGCGGTTGATTCCAGAACCTCCAGGGTGATCTGGCCGGGCGCTATCTCGGGATGGCTGTGCAGATAACTCTCAAGATAGTCGGCAAAGGAGCGGTCCATCAGGTGCGGAGCGCTGATGTTGATGCTGACCGCCAGATCCTCGCCAGCCTCTTTCCAGGTGTTCATCTGGTGAATTGCTTCTTTCAATACCCACTGTCCCAGTGGTACTTCCAGATGACTGTTCTCCACAATCGGCAGAAACTCGCCCGGTGAGACAAGCCCTTTCTGGGGATGATTCCAGCGGATCAGCGCCTCGAAACCGAACAGCTGGCAATCGGTCACGCGGATCTGGGGCTGGAAAAACAGTTCGAACTCCTCGTTTTCCAGAGCACGTGTGAGTTCCATCAACTGGTTGCGTCGCTTCCGGCGATGTTCGTCCAGCCCGGGATCGAAAAAGTGATACTGGTTGCGGCCTTTTTCCTTGGCGGAATACATGGCCTGGTCGGCGTGACGAATAAGGCCTTCTGCCTCTGATCCGTCTTCCGGGTAGCGGGTGATGCCAAGACTGGCTGTGAGGGTGACGGTTTGATCGCCCACGGCCACGGGGTCGCCTACAGTGGCCAGGATCCGCTGATACACCGCATCGTGGTTGTCGTCCCCCTGCAGAAGGAGGACGAATTCGTCGCCACCGATGCGAGCCACGGTGTCGCCGCTCCTTAGAGCACGGGTCAGTCGCTCGGCAAGGGTTCTGAGGGCCTGGTCGCCCGCCAGATGGCCCCATTTGTCATTGATAGCCTTGAAGCCATCCAGGTCCAGATAGCACACGGACACAGTGCGATGTTGCCGGTCGGCGTGATTACGGGCCGTGCGCAGGCGCTCTTCCAGCAACTGGCGGTTGGGCAGGCCGGTCAGGTCGTCGTAGTTGGCTGCCCGGTCCAGCTCACGCGCATGGTTCTTGAGCGCCGTGATATCAGAGAACGCTGCCACGTGGTAATACTGCCCCGGTTCCTCCAGATGGACACGGCTGATGGAAAGCAGTTCAACATACTCTTCACCGTTTTTCCGCCGGTTCCAGATTTCGCCCCGCCAGTGGTCGGTTTTCTCGATGGTGCGCCACATGGACCGGTAGTATTCTCCGGAGTGGCGACCAGAGCTGAGGATCGCCGGGTTCAGTCCCAGCACTTCCTGCCGGCTGTAGCCGGTGATCCGTGAAAACGCGGGATTCACATCCAGGATCCGATTGGACTGGTCGGTGATCAGGATGGCTTCGTGGCTGCGATCGAACACGCTGGCCGCGATGCGCAGGCCCCGTTCGCCGTGCTTCCGGTCCGAGATATTGTTCTGAATGGCGATAAAGCCGGGTGCGACGCCCTGTTCGTTGCCGATTGGAACGCAATAGGTATGCACCCAGTAAGGTTCGCCGGCCCGGGTGTAATGGAGGATGTCTTCCTCAATGACCTCGGCCTTGTGCAGCTTCTGGTTGATGCGTTTGATGGTGTCAGGGTCTGTGTCCGGCCCGTACAGCACTTCCTTTGGCAGACGTCCGCGCACCTCCTCAAGCTGATACCCCGTGTGCTCCTCAAAACTGGGGTTTACCCATTCAATGCGACCGGCATCATCCAGCATCACCAGAAAATTGGGTGTGACCGACGCAATCATTGCCAGGCGATTGGGGTCGATGTCTGCGGGCGGTGCAATCGTGGTGGGGGATCTGGGCATGAGAGTCAGTAATGTGTGCTCCGGTGTGTCAATTTACGAACTCCCCTCCCTGTGAGACCTGTCGTAAGTGTCAGGGCATGCTACCGGAATAGACCTGAAAAGCCATGGGTAAATGGTCTGGATGAGTTGATAGATGTCAGTTTTGCGCCAATTACCTATCGGTCAGCGCCAGCGCGAGTGTTTCTGGAGTTTGCGTTGCAGGGTGCGGCGGTGCATGTTCAGAGCCCGGGCCGTGGCAGAGACGTTGCCCTCGTTCTCGTTGAGAACCCGCTGGATATGCTCCCACTCCATTTCCTCGACTGAAGGCGGCTCCGCCCGGAGATCGGGTGGTGCATCGATCGGCTCGAATCCGGCCAGCAACTGGTTGACCGTTACAGGTTTGCACAGATAGTTCACCGCGCCCCGGCGCATGGCCTCGACCGCCGTGGCGATACTGCCGTAACCGGTGAGCACCAGTATTTCGAGATCCGGATGCAGGTCCAGCAATTCCGGTAGCAGTTGCAGTCCGCTCTCACCGGCCAGGTTCAGATCCAGAACGCAGCGGTGAAACGTTCCGTTCAGCAGAGCGTTTTTTGCCTCCTGGTGCCCGTGGGCAAGCTGGGCCTCAATACCCTGGCGGGCAAGTGAACGCTGAAGCACTTGCAAAAAAGCGTCGTCGTCATCAATCAGTAGCCAAGCCTGTTGTTTGCTCACGCCTGTTCTCCCCATGGGCTGTTGGTCGCTGACGCTATTGGCAGCTCAATGATGACGGTGGTGCCTTCGGCGCTGCCGCGGGCTTTCAGGTTACCGCCAAGACGCTGGATGGTAGCGTTGGAGAGGAAAAGGCCAACTCCCAGCCCGTTCTCTGAACTGACCACCCTCTCCCCGAGCGTACCTTCCGGGGTGGATTCCAGACCGTCGCCGTGGTCCTCGACAACCAGTTCCATCAGGCCGTCGGCACTTTCCCGGGCGGACACGGCGACCCAGGACGGGCTGGCTGTCACCGCGTTGGCCAACACATTGAGCACGGCCTGATCGAGGGTGGCGTCCACGGCAACCGGGGCGTCCAGTACCGGCTGTCGCCATTGAATGGGGGCACCCGGCCAGAGGAGAGTGGCTGATTCCCGAAGGCGTGCGACCCAGTCCCGGGCGGGGAGGGTTTCCAGTTGCGCGGTCTTGGCCTCAACGGCAGCTCTCGACAGTTGTTGCAGGTGGGCACTGCAAAGACCCAGTTGACTCTCCATCAGCGCAAGATCGTCTGCCATTGGCGCACCCCCCGGAACTGAGGATTTCATTTCCTCCACCAGCAGCGTCATGGTGTTCAGCGGTGTGCCCAGGCGATGGGCGACGGCCGCGGCGGAAAGCCCCAGGGCGATGATCTGCTCATCCCTAAGCCGTGTCTCCCGTATCTGCGCAAGCTGGGCCTGTTGCTGGCGCAAACGTCGGGCGAGAGCGCCGACAACCAGGAGCAGGATGGCGGCGGTTGTGGCGAAGGTGACCCACATGCCTACCAGGTGCAACTGGGCGAGGTTGGCGCTGTGATGTTCATGGGTCACCGGCGTATGCCAGATCACCAGTGAGGTATAGACCGCCACCCCGGCAACGGTGACGGCAATACTCTGGCCCATTGGCACCAGCACAATGGCAACGGCGATGGGCAACAACAGCAGGGAGACCAGAGGATTGGTGTAGCCGCCCGTCAGGTAAAGCCAGGCTCCGATCATCAGCAGATCGACGATGAGCACCAGGCTGACGACCCGGGTCGAGCGGGGCGGGCGTCGGGTAAACCAGAGCCAGGCCAGGGTTGCCAGAACGCCGTATGCCATTAGCAGGATAACCGCTTCGGCACGATGGGCCAACGTGACCATGGTTTCTGCCACGGCGATCGAAATCAGCTGCAGCGCAACAATAGTCAAACGCATGCCCAGCAGATAGCGGGCAGTTTGTTGAAATCCGGTCTGTGAGTGGGTCAGCCATTCCATACCGGGCATTCTAGCCGTTTTTTACGCCGGGATACGCGGTAATACCTCCGAGGGGATGCGGCATTTGGTCTCAGGCGCAAGCGCCGGCTGACCTTTATGATTGGCGCCAACTATCTGAGCTGGTCAGGACAAGGTTGTATGGCGACGGTAATTGGAGCGCGTTTTATCGGATTGTGTGCTGCGGGATTGGTTTCACTGCCCGCCGGGGTGATGGCCCAGGAAATTTCACCCGAGCTACCCGTGATCCGGGTGACCGAAGGGCAAAGCATTGAAGAGGCGTCGAGCCAGTTGGCTCCAGAACCGGTCGAACGTTTGTCTGCCAATCCCTCAGTGTCTCTTTCCCGAATGGGTGGACGCGGGCTGGAGCCGGTTATCCGGGGCCAGAGTCAGGAGCGGGTGGATGTGCTTCTGGATGGCGTTCGCGTTGAAGGCGCCTGCCCGAATCGCATGGACCCGCCCACCAGTCGTCTGAGTTCGGCGCTGGCGCCCTTGCTGGAAGTGCGCACCAGTAACCAGACCCTGCGCTGGGGCCCTATTTCCGGCGGCCAGGTGGTTGCGACCACGGTCGCGCCCGTGTTTGACGGTTCAGGCGCGACGGGTCATCTCACCGTGGGTGGTACAGACAACGGCAATGGCAAGCTGGTCAATGGCAGTGTCGCAGTGGGTAGCGACAGTGCCTGGCTTCGCCTCGCAGGGGGATACGACGAGGCGGACGATTACGAGGACGGCGACGGAAACGAGGTCCGCAGCGCCTACAAGAACTCCGAGGCTCGCCTGGATGCGGCGTGGAAGGCGGATAATGGTTTCTTCATCAAGGGTCTGGTGAGCCGGCAGGAAGAGCGGGATGTCAAATACGCCGGCTCCGGCATGGATGCGCCAAAAACCGATACCGACATCATGCGCCTGGAGCTTGGTTCTCCGGTGGCGAACGGCAACTGGAACCTGCTGGCCTGGCAGGCGGATGTCGACCACATCATGGATAACTTCAGTCTCCGTGAATCCATGATGAAAATGCTGACGGATTCCGAGACCGAAACCCGGGGCTTGCGTCTGACCCTGGATCAGAGCCCGGATGCCCGAACAGACTGGGCCATTGGCGCCGATATTGAGACCAATAACTGGTACGCCGAACGGTTCGGGGGAGCCAATCTTGATGTGCTCACCTCCGTACTCTGGCCCGACGTGGATCGAGACCGCTTCGGCCTCTTTGCCGAGCGCTTCTACCGGGTAACTCCCGAATTGAAGCTTGGCGGTGGCGTGCGCTACGACCGCGTGGAAATGTCTGCAGCGGCAGCCGATGATGTGTTCGGCAGTGGCATGATGGCCATGTCCGCGGCCGACGCCTACGAGTCGATCTACGGCACCACGAACACCGATGTTGCCGATGATAATTTCAGCGGTTTTGTCAGCAGCGATTGGCGATTCTCTCCGGTCCAGTCGATGGTGGTTACGGCCAGCCACAGCGTCCGCAGCCCGGGCGTGACGGAGCGTTACATTGCCAGCTGGAACAACATGGACCCGTCCAGGCGCTGGGTGGGCAACCCTGCCCTGGACCCTGAGACCCACCGCAAGCTGGAACTGGCGATGCCCGGCCAGAGTAACGGCTGGAACTGGCGCCCGGCTGTGTGGGTGGATCAGGTGGATGATTTTGTCCTGCGTACCCGCAATGCTGACCAGGTCAGCGTCTACCGCAATATTGATGCGCGCCTGATGGGCGTTGAAGCACAGCTTGGGTGGAACAACGGCACCTGGAACACCAACAGCAGTCTGGCATCGGTACGGGGTGAAAATCGCGACGATAACCAACCGCTGCCGCAGATTCCGCCGGTGCAGTTTATTCAGACCCTCGGCTGGCAGCACATGGGCCATGCCCTTGAACTGGAGTGGGTGCTGGCCCGCCGCCAGGATCGCGTGGATCTGGAATCCGGTCAGGATCCCGGCACGTCACCGGGTTATGGCGTGCTGAACCTGTCCGGCAGTCACCCTCTTGCAGGCTATCTGAGTGTCACCTGGGCCGTGGATAACGTGTTCGACAATACCTGGGCACCTCACGTCAGTCGGGCCAACACTGATCCATTTAATCCCGAAGCCGTAAGAGTTAATGAGCCTGGCCGGACCCTGCGTGCCGCACTGACAGCCAGGTGGTAAGACCTTGTATGGCGGTTACCCGTTTCTCATAGCTGGCGGGTGACATTGATGCCCCGGGTGGATCCAACTCCTCCACCCGGGGCTTTTTTATGGCTGGTCAAAAATTGCGCTACCTCAATTCCGGAAATGGAATCCTGCACTATGCTGTTTTCATGCAGATCTGGACCAGTAGCGCTTGGCTGCTGAGGATGTGTTCGGCTTCTTGAGGTTCCCGGGCGGGACCTGTCTGCATCATGCGATTGCACTATGCGATTAAGGAAAGGAGACGCATCGTGACTGAAGATGAACAGTTGCCAGAAAACCTCGAGAACGACCTCGCCTCGCGATTCCCCACGGCTTACACCATTCTTTTCGGCCTGATTATTCTTGTTGCCGCGCTGACCTGGATAATTCCCGCCGGGCAGTACGAGCGCGCCATGAATGAAGAAGTCGGACGGGAAGTGGCGGTGCCGGGAACCTACCAGACCGTCGAACCAAACCCGCAGGGCTTCGTTGATGTGATGCTGGCACCGACAGCCGGGTTCTACGACCCCGACAGTTACGTCGCCAATGCCATCGATGTTGCCATGTTCATCCTGTTTCTGGGCGGTTTTCTCGGTGTGATGAATGCGACCGGGGCCATCGATACCGGCATCCGAAGCGCGATGCGGCACCTGAAGGGCCATGAGATCTGGATGATACCGATCCTGATGGTGCTCTTCGCCATCGGTGGCACCACCTACGGGATGGCAGAGGAAACCCTGGCGTTTTACGCCATTCTGATACCCGTGATACTTGCGGCCGGCTACGATGCCGTGACCGGGGTCGCCATCATCCTGATCGGCGCCGGCATTGGTGTGCTGGGTTCCACCATTAACCCCTTTGCCACCGTGATTGCAGCCAATGCCGCGGGCATTCCGTTCACTGACGGTATCTTCCTGCGATTTGTTCTGCTGATTGGTGGCCTGTTGATCTGTATCGGCTACGTGATGCGATACGCGCACAGGGTAAAAACCGATCCGTCGCGATCGGTGGTCGCCAGGCAATGGCCGGCGCACAAGAAACTCTTTCTGCAAGGCGATGATCAGGAGATTCACAGTGCCACCCTGACAACCACCCAGATTGTTGCCCTGGTGATCTTTGCCCTGACCTTCGCCGTGATGATCTGGGGTGTGTCTTCCCAGGGCTGGTGGATGGCCCGGATGGGTTCCCTGTTCTTTGGTGCGGCCATTGTGATCGGCATTATTGCCCGCCTCGGTGAAAAGAAACTGACCGGCAGCTTTGTCGATGGCGCCCGGGATCTGCTCGGGGTTGCTTTGGTGGTTGGCCTGGCACGCGGCATCGTGGTGATCATGGAGCAGGGCATGATTGCCGATACCATACTGCACAGCGCTGAAACCTCCCTGGGCGGCCTGCCGGAACTGGCCTTTATCAACCTGATGTTCTGGATCGAGGTGGGCATGAGCTTCTTCGTGCCCTCGTCCTCAGGCCTGGCCGTGCTGTCCATGCCGATCCTCGCGCCACTGGCGGATTTTGCCAACGTGGGGCGGGATCTGGTGGTGACCGCCTATCAGTCTGCCAATGGCCTGGTAAACCTGATCAACCCGACCTTTGCGGTGGTGGTTGGGGGGCTCGCGATCGGGCGGGTGTCCTACGATCGCTGGCTCGCCTTCATCTGGCCTTTGCTGCTTATCCTGACCGTGTTTATCACGGTAGTCATAAGCCTGGGCGCCATGCTGTGAGCATTCGGCAAAAGGAGCTTTGTCATGTCTGAACACACACTTGGAGTGCACTCTGAAACCGGGAAATTGCGCCAGGTCATCATCTGCCGGCCCGGGCTGGCGCACCGACGTTTGACCCCATCCAACTGCGATGCCCTGTTGTTTGATGATGTCTTTTGGGTCAAACAGGCCCAGAAAGATCATGACGTGTTTGCCAGCGTGATGCGTGGTCGGGGCGTTGAGGTTCTGGACGTCAACGAGTTGCTGGCGGAAACGCTTGCCATTCCCGAAGGCCGTGCCTGGATTCTCGACCACCGGATCAACTGGAACCACATAGGCGTGGGCATGGTGTCGGATTTGCGGGCCTGGATGGATGAACTGCCAGAGAAGGCACTTGCTGAATTCCTGATCGGTGGTCTGGAGGTGGGGGATCTGCCGTTTGATCCGGTCGGTCTGTTCGGCAACCATCTGGGGCGCTTCGGGTTCGTATTGCCACCGCTGCCCAACTTCCTGTTCACCCGGGACAACAGCGCCTGGGTGTATGGTGGGGTGACTCTCAACCCGATGTACTGGGCTGCCCGCAAGCCGGAAACCCTGCTGATGGCTGCCATCTACCGATTCCACCCGAAATTCGCGGGCAAGGTTAAGGTGCATTGGGGCGATCCTCTGGCGGATCACGGTCTGGCCACGCTTGAGGGTGGGGATGTCATGCCGCTGGGCAACAGAACGGTGCTGGTGGGCATGGGCGAGCGAACCTCGCCTCAGGCCATCGGCCAGCTGTCAAAAGCCCTGTTTGATGGCGGCATGGTGGATCGGGTGATTGCCTGCCAGTTGCCCAAAACCCGTTCGGCCATGCATCTGGATACCGTGTTTACCTTCTGTGGCGGCAACGTGGTCACCGCCTTCAAGGAAGTGGCAGATGCCGTGATCTGCTACGACCTGCGCCCCGGCGAGGGAGCGAAAACACTGGCCTTCAATCAGGATTCCCGGCATCTGTTCGAGGTGGTCGCGGAGATTCTGGGCTACCCGGCTCTGGAGGTCGTGGCAACGGGTGGCGACACGCCCGAAGAGCGTGAGCGGGAGCAGTGGAACGACGGCAACAACGTGCTGGCCCTGAGCCCCGGTGTGGTTGTCGGCTACGATCGTAACGACGATACCAATGCGGCCCTGGCGGCTGCGGGCATCGAGGTTCTGGCAATACCCGGTGCGGAGCTGGGCCGGGGTCGGGGCGGCGGTCGGTGTATGAGTTGCCCGACCATCCGGGATGCTGTCTGATAGCCAAGGAGAAACGTTATGGCATTCAATCTTAAGAACCGGCATTTTCTGACGCTGCGGGATTTCACACCGAAGGAAATCGGTTTTCTGCTGAAGTTGTCTGCGGATCTGAAGACCGCCAAGTATGCAGGCACGGAGGTCCCCAAGCTCGAGGGTAAGGACATCGCGTTGATCTTCGAGAAAAACTCCACGCGTACCCGGGTCGGGTTTGAAGTTGCCGCCTTCGATCAGGGCGCGCGGGTCACTTACCTCGGGCCAACCGGCACTCACATCGGCCACAAGGAATCGGTGAGGGACACGGCGCGGGTACTTGGCCGGGTCTACGATGCCATCGAGTATCGGGGCTTTGGACAATCCGTTGTCGAGGAACTGGCGCAGTACGCCGGCGTGCCGGTCTATAACGGGCTTACCAACGAATTTCACCCCACCCAGATACTGGCGGACTTCCTGACCATGCAAGAGCATGTGGAAAAGCCGCTGCGTGACGTGGCGTATGTGTTCATCGGCGATGCTGCCAACAACATGGGCGACAGCCTGCTGATCGGCGGCGCCAAAATGGGCATGGACGTGCGCCTCTGCGCACCAAAAGCCTGCTGGCCTGGCCAGGCCGTTCAGGAGGAGGCCCAGGCGCTGGCGGCTGAAACCGGAGCCCGCATCACCATCACGGAGGATGTTGACGCCGCCGTTGCGGGGGTCGATTTCGTGTACACCGATGTCTGGGTGTCGATGGGTGAGCCAAAGGAAAAATGGGCGGAACGCATAAAACTGTTGATGCCTTACCAGGTCAATGCCGCCCTTATGGCAAAAACCGGCAATCCCCGGGTTCGATTCATGCATTGTCTGCCGGCCTTTCACAACACCGAAACCGTGGTGGGGAAGGAGATTCAGGAGACCTATGGCATCGACGCCATGGAGGTGACGGAAGAAGTCTTCGAAAGCCCCGCTTCGATTGTTTTCGATCAGGCCGAGAACCGCATGCACACCATCAAGGCCGTTCTCGTGGCGACCCTGGGAGGCTGACATGCTGGTTGTGGCAGCTTTGGGGGGTAATGCCCTGCTGAAACGCGGAGAACCGCTGACGGCAGAGGTCCAGCGTAAAAATGTGCAGATTGCAGCCCGATCGCTGGCTGCGGTCGTTCGGGCCGGTCACGATCTTGTGGTGACCCATGGCAATGGGCCACAGGTCGGGCTGCTGGCTCTGCAGGGCGCTTCCTACAAACCGGATGAGGCTTACCCGCTGGATGTCCTGGGCGCGGAAACCGAGGGCATGATCGGCTATATGATCGAGCAGGAACTGGAAAATGCTCTCGGCCATGACCGGCCGGTCGCGACCTTGTTGACTCAGGTCCTGGTGGATCCGAAGGACCCTGCCTTCGAAAAACCGACCAAGTTTGTCGGACCCGTCTATGACCGCGAGGAGGCTGAGCGCCGGGCAGCCGGTGCGGGCTGGAGCATTGCGCCGGACGGTGACAAATGGCGCCGGGTGGTGCCCTCGCCGAAACCGCTGGAAATACCGGACATGCGGGTACTGAAACTGTTGCTCGATCAGGGCGTGGTTGTGGTTTGCGCCGGCGGCGGTGGAATACCGGTGCTGCGTCGTGACGACGGCAGCATGGTCGGCATTGAAGCGGTTATCGACAAGGATGCTGCCAGTGCGTTGCTTGCCCGGCAACTGGGAGCGGATGCATTGCTCCTGTTAACGGATGTGGATGCTGTTCATCGCGATTTTGGTACCGACCAGTCGACGCCGCTTGCCGAGCTGACCGTGGCCGAGGCGCAGGCGCTGGAAATGCCCGCCGGCTCCATGGGCCCGAAACTGCAGGCCGCCTGCGATTTTGCCGAGGCCGGCGGAGTCAGTGGCATTGGCCGGCTGCAGGACGCCGTGGCCATCCTTGACGGCTCCGCGGGCACCCGCGTATCGGCCGGCTAGCTGTTCCTGCCGTGTTTTCCGGGTGCGATCCCTGATAATATCTGGTTATTACCTAATAGCCAGAATTTCCCGGAGGTGCCCCATGTCGCGAATGGCTGCCGCAGGATTGATCGTGACCCTGGGCCTGCTGGCCCAGACGGCGCTCGGCCAGCAGGCGTCGCCTTCCCGACCGGCGACGACAACGGTCGTCGAGCGCAACGAGCTGCACGAAACCGTGCACCTCGATGGCATCATCGAAGCCGTTCAGCAGAGCACCGTCTCAGCCCAGACCAGCGGCACCGTTCAGAGCCTGCCCTTTGATGTGGATGATTCCGTGGCTGCCGGCGACCTGATTGTCCAGCTGGAGGACAGTGAGCAGCGATCCCGTTTGCGCCAGGCACAAGCCGGGCTGGAAGAGGCCGAGGCAGCACTGGTGGACGCACGCCAGCGGTTTAACCGGATTGAGGCAGTCCACGAACGGGGGCTGGTATCCCGGCAGGAGTTCGATCAGGCCCGCAACAACCTGGCCGCTGCCCGGGCCCGGGTAGAGCGCGCCAGTGCCGCCGTTTCCGAGGCGCAGGAGCAGCTTTCCTATACCCGTGTGGTGGCGCCCTATGGCGGCATCCTGACCGAACGCCACGTTGAGGTTGGCGAAGCGGTCAATCCCGGCCAGCCGCTGCTCAGTGGCTTGTCTCTGGAACAGCTTCGGGTTGTCGTCGATCTGCCCCAGAAATACGCCGAACTGGCGCGTACGGAGCGTCAGGCCCAGGTTACCCTGGCCGACGGCCGGGTGCTGGAAACCGGTGAAATGACTTTCTATCCCTATGCGAATCCGCAAACCCATACTTTCCGCCTGCGCATGCGCCTGAGTGAGCCCAACGGTTCCCTGTTTCCCGGCATGCTGGTGAAAGTCAGCGTGCCGGTTGCCACCCGGGAGGCCCTGTGGGTGCCGGCCAGCAGCCTGATTCAACGCAGTGAACTCAGGGCGGTATTTGTGCTCGATGATCAGGATCAGCCCAGGCTGAGGCAGGTTCGCACTGGGGTGCGGGACAATGGCCGGCTGGAGATTCTTGCGGGCCTGAGCGAGGGCGAGCGGGTAGTCACAAACCCGTCTGTACTGGTGGGCAGCGAGCGCCTGAATCCGCTTGAAAGAACGGGCGAGGAGTCGAACCCGTGAGCCGTAATTTGCCGCCCGTTGGTCCATCCGGTGCCATCGCCCGGGTTTTCCAGAACAACCATCTGACACCGCTGCTGGCCATTCTGGCAATTATTCTGGGCATCCTGGCCGTGGTGGTCACGCCCAAAGAAGAAGAGCCCCAGATTGACGTCACCATGGCCGATATCATGGTGGCCTTTCCCGGCGCCAGCACCCGGGAGGTGGAAAGCGCGATTGCCACGCCCGCCGAACAGGTGATGAGTGAGATCAAAGGCGTCGAACACGTCTATTCGGTATCCCGCCAGGGCCAGGCCGTGATCACGGTGCAGTTCGAGGTGGGTATTCCACGGCAGGAAGCCCTGGTGCGGCTGTACAACCAGGTGTACTCCAACCAGGACTGGTTGCCGCCCGATCTGGGCG
This sequence comes from Marinobacter sp. MIT932201, assembly GCF_047123295.1. Classification (NCBI taxonomy): domain Bacteria; kingdom Pseudomonadati; phylum Pseudomonadota; class Gammaproteobacteria; order Pseudomonadales; family Marinobacteraceae; genus Marinobacter; species Marinobacter sp. MIT932201. Next base: position 329,768 of record NZ_CP138917.1, read on the forward strand.
CGACCCAGCCGGTGATCAAGCCCAAGGGCATCGATGATGTGCCGGTGATGACCCTGACCCTCTACGATCCGGTCAACGGCCACACGGGTGAGGAGCTGACCCGTCTGGCGCACATGCTGGAAGTCGCCCTGAAACGGGTTCCCGGTACCCGGGATGTCTATACCACCGGTGGCATTCCGGATCGCGTGGATATCCGGTTCGATCCGGCGTTGCTGGCGGGGTTCAATCTCACCATCGACGATGTCCGTAACGCCCTGGCGGCGGCCAACACCAGCAGCCAGGAGGCCCGGATTACCCGGGATAACCTGTCGATACCGGTCCAGGCCGGAACGCTTCTGGAAACCGTGGAGGATGTCCGGCGCCTGGTGGTGGGTATGCACAACGGCGCAGCGGTGTACCTGGAAGATGTGGCGGATGTCAGCCGCGGTGGCACCGTGGTGGACCAGAGTGTGATGACCGGATTCGGGCCGGCCCACAAGGACGGCCAGGCCGGCCGGCCCGGTGAGGTTTACCCCGCGGTGACCCTGGCCATTGCCAAGAAGCCGGGCGAGAACGCCATCAACATCACCACGGCCATTGAAGAGCGTCTGGAGCAATTACGCAACCGGGCACTGCCGGAATCTGTGGAGGTTCTGGTGACCCGTGACTATGGTGTGACCGCCTCCCAGAAAGCCCGCAAACTGATAACCGATCTGATCTCCGCCACCCTCTGCGTTGTGTTGCTGGTGCTGGCGGCCATGGGCTGGCGCCAGGCGCTGATTGTCGGCATTGCGGTGCTGATCACTCTGCTGCTGACCCTGGTGTTTTCCTGGGCCTGGGGCTTCACCCTGAACCGCGTCTCCCTGTTTGCGCTGATCTTCTCCATCGGCATTCTGGTGGACGACGGCATCGTGATCACCGAGAACATCAACCGGCGGATCCAGAACACCCGGCGGGCGGTGAAGGACATTATTCCCGTTGCAGTGGACGAGGTGGGCACCCCCACCATTATGGCCAGCCTCACCATCATGGCGGCCCTGATTCCGATGGCCTTTGTCAGTGGCCTGATGGGCCCCTACATGAGCCCGATTCCGATCAACGCCTCGGCCGGTATGGTGCTGTCCCAGATTGTTGCCTTTGTGGTGGCGCCCTGGCTGGCGTTCCGGTTGCTCAAGCACAAGAAGGGTGAGCAGGCCGCCGAAGCCGAGGAGGCTTCCAGCTCTGCCGATGGCGTCAGCCCGGTGTCCCTGCGGATTTTCCGGACCGTGCTCGGGCCGTTCCTGGGGGATCATCCCTGGCGGCGTCGTGTGCTGGCGCTGGGTGTGGTGGGTCTGACTCTCGCTGCAACCTCGCTGCCGGTGTTCCAGGCGGTGATCCTGAAGATGCTGCCGTTCGACAACAAGTCCGAGTTGCAGGTGGTAGTGGATATGCCCGAGCGCACGCCCATGGAGCAGACCCAGCGGGTGTTGATGGAAATGGGCAGCTACCTGGAAACGGTGGATGAGGTGGCCAACTGGCAGACCTACGCCGGCACCGCGTCGCCGATCAATTTCAACGGTCTGGTCAGGCAATACTACTTGCGTGGCGACCCTTACCATGGCGATATCCAGGTCAATCTGATTCATGAGGAGGACCGGGAACGGCAGTCCCACGCCATTGCCCAATCCCTGCGGGGGCCGCTGACCGAGATCGGTAAGCAGTACGGTGCCAGCGTCAAGATTGTTGAGGTTCCGCCTGGCCCGCCAGTACTGTCACCCGTGGTGGCGGAAATCTACGCGGTGGATGAAACCCGCCGGGCGGAACTGGCCCGCCAGGTGGCCGAGGGCATGACCGAGGTGGATGGCCTGGTGGATATCGATACCACGCTGGAAGCGCCCACACGACAATGGGAAGTGGTTGTGGATCGGGACCGCGCGGCAAGGCTTGGCGTGTCCCAGGCCCAGGTGGTCGGTGCCCTCCAGACGGCCCTGGGCGGTACCAGTGTCAGCTTCCTGCACGATGACCATGCCAAGTACCCTGTTCCAATTCGTGTGATTCTGAGCGAAGGTGACAAGGCCCAGCCCTCGGTATTGTTATCCCTGAACGTGCGAAGTCGTGATGGCAACCTCGTCCCGCTGGCGAGTATTGCCGACGTTCGCGAGGCCGACTGGATGGGCGCGATTTACCACAAGGATTTGCTGCCGGTGACCTACGTGACGGCGGATATGGCAGGAGAGGTCGATTCGCCGCTGTACGGCATGTTTGCCATGGTGGAGCGCCTGAACCAGCAGGAGGGAGCGCCAGAGCAGTATTTCATCGATCAGCCCCCGTTGCCGGAAAAAGGCACCCTGAAATGGGACGGTGAATGGCAGATTACTTACGAGACCTTCCGGGATATGGGCGCCGCCTACAGCGTGGGCGTGTTCATGATCTTCGTGTTGCTGGTGGCCCAGTTCCGCTCCTATATTCTGCCGCTGGTGATCATGGCGCCCATTCCCCTGACGATGATCGGCATCATGCCCGGCCATGCCCTTCTGGGGCGGGAATTTACCGCCACCAGCATGATCGGCATGATTGCCCTGGCCGGCATCATCGTGCGCAATTCCATCCTGTTGGTGGTGTTTATTCGGCAGTTGATCGAGGAGGGTGTCGAACTGGACGAAGCGGTGGTCCTGGCCGGCGCGGTGCGCATCAAGCCCATCGCCCTGACGGCGATTTCGGCGATGGTGGGGGCTTACTTCATCCTGAACGATCCGATTTTCAACGGCCTGGCGATATCCCTGGTGTTCGGTCTGGCCATGTCCACGTTACTGACCGTGCTGGTGGTGCCCCTGCTGTATTACACCCTGGCGCGCTGCAAGTGGGTGTGACGCGGGGTGTTTACGCCTGGCATGGCACCAGGACGCTGTCGGAACTGATGATCCGGTTCCGCCCCGCGTCCTTGGCGTTATAGAGGTACTCGTCGGCACGGCCGATCAGGCTGCGAAGGTCGGCGCCGTCCGGACCAAACTGGGCAATGCCGCCGCTGATGGTGAGCCTGATGGCCTGGTCCTGATAGGACACGGGGTTTGACTCGATCTCATTCCGGATCTTTTCGGCCACCCGATGAGCCTGGTCTGCGGTGGTGTTGGTGAGCAGAATGGCGAACTCTTCACCGCCCAGTCGTGTGGCAAGATCGGTTGCTCTCAGCGATGCCCGCAGTGTGCCGGCAACATGCCTGAGCGCCCGGTCGCCCGCCTCGTGACCATGCTGATCATTGACCTGTTTGAAGTGGTCCAGGTCCAGCACCAGCATGGACAGCGGGGTTCCGTTGCGGAGGCTGCGCTTGCGCTCCTGCTCGAAAACGTCGCTCAGGCGTGCGCGGTTGGCGAGACCTGTCAGCGCATCGGTCTGGGCCATTTTCAGCAGGCGCGATTCGGATTGCTCCCGGGTGATCTCGTAAATATGGGAGAAGGCCAGAATGGTCAGGGACATCAGCCCCATGTTGGCAATCGGAAGCGGCTGCATCAGCTCCGGCGCATCGTGGAATTTGAAGAAGAAAATCACTGCCGCCGTAACCATGAACACGGCTGATACCAGAAGACCCAGCCGCCGCCCCATCAGAAGGTGAGAAAGGATGGGAATTAACAGAACCCAGGCGAATACGGTTGTTGTCGCCCGGGGAGACGTGAGCGCGAACATCATGGTGATGCAAAAGGGCAGGATAAACGCCAGGATCCATCGTTCCAGGTGTTTGGTGTTTCCGATTGCCCAGAAAATGAAAACCGAGTAGCACGCCATGCCAATCTCGGCAAAGGCCAGGGGGTAGTTCCCTCTCTGCATGTTGAGCATAAAGAAAAGCAGGCCACTGACGGCGGTCAGTATCAGCAGCGTTTTTAACACCGCTTTGCGGTACGGACGGGCAAGGTGCTTCTGTGATTCCGTATAGCTTTCCATGGGTCTGGTCTGGGCATCCGGTGCACTGGAGTGATGTGTACAAAGTGGTTGCACATGCTGCAAGCTCCGGCCATTAGATCAGAAATCCGGCAATGTAGCCGTCTACCTTAGACTAAAGTCTAGGGTGCAGGGGGTCCTCAACGAGTCGGCCAGTAGCGCTGCATTTCCACGAACAGGAAAGAGGCGCTCCAGGTGATCAGAACCAGTCCGGCCAGCGCCTCTATGCCGGTGAGAAAGCGCAGAATACCGAAAGGTTCGATATCGCCGTAGCCAAGAGTCGTGAAGGTGGTGAAGGAAAAGTAGGCGCAGTCCAGGATGCTGCCGCTGAAATTGCCGGTTAAATGGCCCCAGCCCTCGGCGTGGTGCATGAAATAGAAGGCACTGGCAAAGATCCAGACCTGGAGGGTGTGAGCGGCAAGAATGCCGAAGACGGCAGCGATCAGTCGGAAACGGTGGCTCTGGCGCATTCTCGACAGAAGGCTGCTTAAATTCAGGAGCACTTCGTGATGGATCAGCACCACAACGGCAACGATCAGCCCGTTAATGAGCGTTGCGTTGAGAAGATTGACATGGTGTTCTGCTGCCAACAATGATGCTCTCCGTTGCCATGACTGAAAAAACACTGCGTAAAATTGACGCAGGAATTCGGCTTGTCCGATCCGAAAACGAGCCCTGATTGTATAGTAGTCTGAACCCGACAGCCCAATGGGCTTTATTTACCTTAGCTGGCCTGCAAGTAATGTCCAAAAGACTGATTCCCCTGTTGATTCTCGCCGTCGGTATCGCCGGTTTCATGATTCTCAAAATGACCCGCCCGGAGCCTGCAGAGGTCAGTGCCACCGAGCGCAGTTGGCGTGTCCAGGTTCAGGAAATTGAGCCGGGCACGCATACCCCGGTGCTGCCCCTGTATGGCGAAGTACTGGCCCCGGAGCAACTGACGGTGACAGCAACCCTGGCCGGTCGAATCGGTACGCGGCCCGTGACCGAGGGGCGGCGGGTCAAGGAGGGCGAGCTTCTGGTGGCACTGGACGATGCCGATATCCAGCCTGCGCTGGCCCAGGCCGAAGCACAGGTCAAAGACCTTGAAGCCCAGATCCGATCGGAGCAGGTCCGGTACCGGAATGATCAGACGGCGCTGGCCAGCGAACAGGCCATTCTGGAAAACGCCCGGCGGAAGCTGGAGCGTACCCGGTCGTTGGTGAATCGCAACCTGGCTTCCCGCGAGGCACTGGAAGCGGCCACGGACGCCGCGGCCAGAGCAGAGCTGACGGTAAATGCCAGGCAACGGGCAATCGAAGAGCATCCGGCGCGGCTGCAGAGCCTTCAGGCGAAACTCGCCCAGGCAGAGGCAAACCTGCTCAGCACCCGACGGGATGCCGAACGGGCCCGTATGACGGCGCCTTTTGACGGCATGGCGACCGACATCCGCGTGGCCGAAGGTGACCAGGTCAGCCGTAATGAACCTCTGTTGTCGCTCTACCCCGTTGATGGTCTGGAACTCAGGGCCAGGGTGCCGGAGATGTTCCGGGGCGAACTTCTGGATGCCCTGCAGCGGGGAGAAACACTGATTGCCACCAGTGCCGGAGATCAGCACCGGTTTCAGCTTGCCCGGTTTGCCGGAACCAGTGATCCGTCCGGAACCGAAGCCATTCTCGAACTGCAGGGGGATCCCCGTGGGATCCGTCCGGGCGGTTTAATGCCCGTCACGCTTGAACGGGCGGCACGGAGCAATACCGTGTCGATTCCGTTCAGTGCTCTTTATGGCGCCGACAGCGTTTACCTGATGTCTTCAGACGGCCGGATGCAGCGCGCCCGAATAGAACGTATTGGCGAGGCCCGGGGCAGCAATGGTGAGCGCCGTCTGCTGGTATCCGGTGAAGCCCTGGTATCTGGCGCGCAACTGATTACGACGCATCTGCCCAACGCTGTCACCGGCCTCAAGGTGGATGTGGCAGATTCCGGAGTGGCATCTCAATGAGGCGGAAAAAGGGCGTCATCGGCTTTTTCGTTCATCACCGGGTTGCTGCCAACCTGGTCATGCTGGTGATGCTGCTCGGTGGTGTGCTGGCTCTGACCCGCATGAACATCCAGTTCTTCCCCACCTTTGCCCTGGACGTGGTCAGTGTCCGGGTGGTCTGGAGTGGTGCGTCCGCCGAAGACGTGGAGCAGGGCATTACCAACCCTCTGGAGCAGCGCCTGCGCAGCGTCGATGGCCTGAAAAAAATGACCTCCACCTCGGCCCAGGGGGTTTCCTCCATAACCCTCGAATTCGAGGAAGGCACCAATCCGATCCAGGCCCTGGACGACGTACGCCAGCAGGTGGATGAATTCACCAATTTCCCGGCGGAGGCGGAGGAACCCCAGGTAACCCGCATTGAACGCTACGAGCCGGTGGCCCGGTTGCTGGTGTACGGCGATGTAGACCGCAGTGAGCTGCGGCAGATGACCTACCGTTTTGAAGATGAACTGCTCCAGCGTGGCATTGACCGGGTTTCGATCCGCGGCCTGCCGGAGCAGCAGATCAGCATTGATGTGCCGGTTGAGCGGCTGGAAGCACTGGGGCTGTCACTGGAGCAGATTGCCGAGCGCGTGGCCGCCATCTCCCGGGATCTGCCTGCCGGCATGATGGCGCAGCAGGATGCGACCCGGGAACTTCGGGCCGTGGAACAGCGCCGAAGCCCCCAGGAATTCGAGAACATTCCGGTGCTCAGTGGTGAGCGGATCCAGCTCAATCTGGGCGATGTGGCGATTATCCGGCAGGAGGCCCGCGAGAGCCAGGTGACCCTCGAGAAGGACGGCAAGCCGGCCGTTGAACTCCAGCTGCAGCGATCGGAAAACGGCAATTCGCTGGCAGCGGCCCAGGTACTGGAAACCTGGCTGGCCGATACCCGGCCGGTGCTGCCGCCGACGGTAAAGCTGGAGGTGTATGATGAGACCTGGCAGCTTCTGGATGATCGTATCTCCCTACTGGTGAACAACGGGCTGGGTGGCCTGGTTCTGGTGGTATGCCTGCTTTACCTGTTTCTCCCCGGTCGGGTTGCCATGTGGGTGGCTGTGGGTATTCCGACGGCGTTCCTGGCGGCCATGGCGGTTCTCTGGCTGATTGGGGGTTCCATCAACATGATCTCCCTGTTCGCCCTGATCATGGCGTTGGGGGTGATCGTCGACGATGCCATTGTGGTGGGCGAGGATGCCGACGCCCACTCCCGCATGGGCGAGGAATCCATCTACGCCTCGGAAGGGGCTGCCAAACGTATGGTGTGGCCCGTGCTGGCCTCGTCTCTCACGACGGTTGCGGCCTTTATGCCCCTGCTCGTGGTGGGCGGTGTCATTGGCAACATTCTGGGCGATATTCCGCTGGTGATGATCTGCGTTCTGGTCGCGTCCCTGCTTGAGTGTTTCATCGTATTGCCGGCGCACTTGCGTCATGCCTTCGTGCCCAGACGTAAGAAAAAAGCGGGAGAGGCAGAACCCGAGCCAAAAGCACCGGGTCCCGTGGAGCGCTTCCGGCGGGGGTTCGAGCAGCGTTTCGACCGTTTCCGGGAAGGCCGGTTTCGCCGGTTCTCTCGGTATAGCCTGGAACACCGGGGGGCTACCGTGGCGAGCGCGGTGGCCCTGGCAATCGTAACGGTCGGTCTGCTGGCCGGTGGCCGGCTCGGATTCAACTTTTTCCCAACACCGGAGCCTTCGGTCTTCTACGCCAATGCCAGCTTTGTGGCCGGAACGGATCGCGGCACCGTTGAGGAGTTCCTGACCCAGATGCAGCGAACGCTCAATGAGACCGAAGAGGCGCTTGGTGGTGATTTCATTTTGCATGCAGTCACTACCCGGGGCGCAACCCAGGGTGCCGAGGGCAGTTCCCGTAGCGGCGATGAACTGGGTTCGATGATGATCGAACTGGTGCCCTCCGATCGCCGTTCGGTTCGTAATCCGGAATTTATCACGGAGTGGCGCAGCCGTCTGGAGACACCGGCCGGGCTGGACAATCTGACGATTTCCGAACGTCAGGCCGGGCCGCCGGGCCGGGATGTGAATGTGCGTTTGACCGGCGACAACGCGGAGAATCTGAAGCGTGCCGCGGATGAACTGGGGCAGGCGCTCTCGACGCTGCCCGGTGTGCTGGACGTTGAGGATGACATGCCGTGGGGCAGGGAGCAGCTGCTTTACCAGGTCAGCGCCTATGGCGAGGCACTCGGATTGACCACCTCCGATCTCGGGCGCCAGCTCAGGGCTGCCTTCGACGGCCGGATCGCCCAGATCTACCAGGATGGCCGGGATGAAGTCGAAGTTCGCGTGCAACTGCCCAAGGATCAGCGGGAGCGCTTGTCGACGCTCTCCCGAATCACCGTGCGGGTGCCGGACGGTCGCTTTGTTCCCCTGACCCAGGTCATGAACCTGGACCACCGTCAGGGCTTCCAGGCCCTGCGACACGCCGAGGGCCGGTTGGCGGTTGAAGTCACCTCTGGGCTGAACACCCGGGTCAGCACCACCGACCAGATTCTGACCAGCCTTGAAGCAGACGCACTGCCGGATATCGCCAGTCGCTACAATGTGCGTTACAGCTTCGAGGGCCGTGCGGCCGACCAGAGGGAGACCCTGGGAGACATGCAAACCGGACTGGTTATCGGGTTGGCGCTGATGTACGTGGTGCTTGCGTGGGTGTTTGCCTCCTGGAGCCTGCCGCTGATCGTTATGGCCATCATCCCGTTCGCCCTGGTGGGCGCGTTGCTGGGGCACTGGCTGATGGGGCTGCAACTGACCATTCTTTCCCTCTTCGGGTTGTTTGGTCTTTCCGGGATTGTGGTCAATAACGCCATCATCCTCGTAGCTTTCTACAACCAGCAGCGGAAAAAGGGCCTGGGAATCACCGATGCGCTTAACGAGGCCGCGGTACAGCGGGTTCGTGCGGTTATGTTGACTTCCCTGACCACCATCGGCGGGCTATTGCCGCTGATGTTCGAAACGTCCCTGCAGGCCCAGTTCCTGATCCCCATGGCCACCTCAATTGCCTTTGGCCTCGGGCTATCGACTTTGCTGGTCCTGTTGGTCATACCGGCGTTGCTGTCCTGGCTGGAGCAGTTCCGCGAGTGGCGTGCGCGCCGGCACGGAACCTATGCTGATCCTATCGGGGCGGCGGATTGACCACCTGGTTCTGATTGACCCGGGCAAAGCCGTCGCCTCAACTCGTCAGACAAGGAAACTATGGTGGACTCTCTGCTTTCGGCCCGTGGCCTGAACAAGCAATTCCGCAGCGGTAATGAACCGGTGCCCGTGCTCAGGGGGCTCTCCCTGGGTCTGGAGCGGGGCCAGTCACTGGCGCTGACCGGTCGATCCGGATCCGGCAAGAGTACCTTGCTGAACATTTTCTGTGGTCTGGAGAAACCGGATTCAGGGGTGGTTCAGGTGCTCGGCGAGACATTTGATGCCCGGTCAACGGAGGCCGAGAGCAAGTCTGAACGTCGCTGGGGGACGCTTCGCCGACAACAGATCGGGGTAGTCTTTCAGGAAGCCAACCTGATGCCGGCCCTGTCTTTGCTGGACAACGTCCGTTTTCGTGCCCGGCTTGCCGGCCAATCCGAGGATGGATGTCAGGACTGGCTCGAGCGCCTGGGGATCGGCGAGCTTGCCGACCGATACCCGGATCAGGTGTCCGGGGGACAACGCCAGCGCGCGGCACTGGCCATGGTGTTTGCCATGAAGCCGGCCCTGGTTCTTGCTGACGAACCCACAGGCAGCCTGGACCGGCACACGGCAGAGGCCGTGATCGGGCAGCTTTTCGAATTGCAGGCCCGCCATGGCTGCGGACTGATCCTCGCCACCCACGATCCGGAACTGGCCGCCCGCTGCAGCCAGCATCTGGATCTTGGCCACGTGCCGGAAACCTGAGCCCGACATGACCCTGTTGGCCGCCCTGTTCAGTCATTACCGCCGCCATCCGCTTCAGCTGCTGGCATTGGCTGCCATGATTGTGCTCGCCACCATGCTCTGGACGGGCGTGCACCATCTCACCAGCCAGGCCCGGGCCAGTCTTGATCAGAGCGAATCGGCGGTGGCCGAACGCCAGCAGATAGTCCGCCAGGACGGTAAGCCCCTGACTGTGGATGATTTTGTCGAGCTGCGCCGAGCAGGGCTCTGCGTGATGCCCTGGTGGGAAGTGCCTTCGCCGCAAGGCGGTCGTGTGGTGGGTATCGCCCCTTTGGCGGCCGGATGCTTTGAGAGTCCTGACAGCGAAGAGGCGCCCTGGCAGGGTGAACTGGATGGTCGTCCCTTTGTTGATATCAGTGAAGCGGCTGAACTTGCCGGAAAGAACGAAGGTGGGTTGTCGTTGCTGATCTCCGATGCCCACACTGACGGGTCACTTCCTGACGGGTATCGATTGGCGCCGTTTCGGGTTGGCCCGGATACCGGAGAGCTGGGCGACAGTTTTCTGCTGAATCTTGACGCGCTGGGCGTGCTGGTTTTGCTGATTACCGCCTTGCTGGTTCGCAGCGTGTATCTGCTGGGGATGGCGCAACGTCGAGACAGCTTCGCTTTGCTGCACCGGTTTGGTGTCCCCCAAGCCCGACTCAACCGGCTGCTGGTCGTGGAGATTCTCTTGTTGGCCCTGCTGTGTATCGTACCTGGTATATGGCTGGGTCGCTGGCTGGCGACCGGGCTGGGTAGCGGATTCGGGCGCGCCCTCGAGGGGCTGTTCGATCAGCCGTTGTACGCGGGCCAGGGTGGCAACTGGCTGGTTCCGCTTGCAACCATGCTGACGGTGGTTCTGGTGGCTTGCCTGGCCGATTTTCTCCGTCCATGGGCCCGAGCGTTTGCGGGAAGTAGCCGCCGGTCCGGCGGTTTGGTGGTGTTGGTGCTTATCGCTGGCCTGGCCTTGTCAGCCTGGGTTACGGATCTGCTCTGGCTTTTTGTCGCCGTGGCCCTCGTGTTTGTGGCTGCCGGGATCCTTGCACCGAGATTGATTGCCTGGCTTGCGGATTGGCGGTCCGGGCACGACCGGAATCTGCAGGCCCGCTGGCGCCATCGGGAGCTATCAGTGCTGGCGCGGCGTCTGGCACTGCCATTGGTCGCTCTGCAGTTCGCCATGGCCATGGTTCTGGCGGTTCAGGCTCTGGTGACGACCTTTGAAAGTACATTTGATCGATGGCTCGCGCAGAGACTGGAGGCGGATTATTACATTGAAGTTCCTGAGTCAGCGGATGCGACCCTCGCGGTGGACTGGCTCGCTGAGCAACCGGAACTCGCAGCGTCTGGCCTGTGGCACCGGGTGATTCGCGGCCGTGCAACTTTGCCGGGCAACGGGGATGAGGCAGGCACAGAGGTGGACGTCTTTGCCATCGGCCCTGTAGGCCCACTGGTGACCGATTGGCAGTTGCTTGAGTCAGCGTCACGGCCCTGGCAGCGACTGCAGCAGGGCCAGGGAGTGATGGTGAATGAACAGCTGGCGCGCAGGCAGAATGTACAGGTCGGCCAGTCCCTGGAGGTAACCCTCGGAAGCGGTTCGTTCGAGTTTCCCGTGCTGGCCACCTACCCGGACTACGGTCGCCCCGCTGGCGAAATCCTGATTCATCCTTCGGTGCTTCCTGAAGACTTCGCAACCGGTTTCCAGAGCCTGTCGGTATCGCCCGGAAATCTCGACATCGAGGAAGTGACCGGTGGATTAAAGCGGGTATGGCAGGTGGATGAGCTGACGGTCCGGGACAACCGGGCTATTGAAGAACTCGCCACGGCCATCTTTGACCAGACCTTCCTGCTGACCCGGGCCATGACTACCCTGACCCTGATACTGGCGGCCATTGCACTGTTGATGATGGGCTGGGTCTTCTTCTCCACCCGGGCCTGGTATTTCCGGCTTTTGGTCGTCTGGGGACTATCCGTGCGACAAGCATCGGCCCAACTGATCCGGCTGTCAGTGTCGTTGACCGCTGCAATTACCCTGCTGGCCCTGCCGCTTGGCATCTGGCTGACCTTGGTTCTGGTGCATCGCATCAACCCCATCGCGTTCGGCTGGTCCCTGCCCATGGCGGTCTATCCCCGGTTCTGGCTGGAGCTTGGGGTGCTGAGTCTGCTGATTGGCCTCAGCATCGGCCTGCTGATGATGCGCCAGTTGAAATCACCAACGGTTGCCCCTGTGAACGCCAACGCGCTGGCGGGAGGTGAGCGATGAGACGCTGGATACTGATGTTGTCCATCGTGGTTCTGGCCGGTTGTTCGGAGTCACAACAAGAAGCAGGGTTCGCCGGACTGGCGGGTGTCGCAGAAAACGACGCCGAAGTGCCCTTCCTTCAGCCCGGGCCGGGCGACCGCCTGATATTTCCCGATGATTTCGGCCCGCACCCGCAACACCGGATCGAATGGTGGTATCTGACCGCCAATTTGAGGACTGAAGAAGGTGAGCCGTTGGGCCTGCAATGGACCCAGTTCCGCCAAGCCATTACGCCCAGACCGGCAGATGCTGAACCTCCTGAGGCAGCCGACTGGCCCCTGGAAGCGGCCTGGATGGCCCATGCCGCGGTGAGCTTTGATGCCCGGCACTACTTTGCAGAGAAACTGGCCCGGGGCGATGTCGGCCATGCCGGCGCACAGGCGCAGCCACTGGCCGTCTGGCTGGACGACTGGCAGCTTGAGGCAACATCCGAAAGCGAGTCATGGCGGTTGCAGCTGGCGGCGGATGGCTGGTCCTACGACTTGTCCCTCTCGATCAATGGCAAGCCTGTTGCGCACGGTGATAACGGCTTCAGTGCCAAATCCGCCGATGGTGAGGGTTCGATGTATTTCAGTCTGGTGGACCTGCACATCGAGGGTACTGTCACGCTGGGTAATGAGACACTTGAGGTTGCGGGCAAGGGCTGGTTCGACCGGGAGTGGAGTAGTCAGTTTCTCAAATCGGGCCAGCAGGGCTGGGACTGGTTTGCGCTGCACCTGGAGTCGGGTGACAAATTGATGGCTTTCCAGCTCCGCGAGGAGGACGGCGGTTTTCGTTCCGGAACCTGGATTCCGGAGGATGGCGAGCCCGTAGCGCTTCAGCCCAGTCAGCTTCGCATTCGCCCGGAGGAACCAGACGCCCGGGGCTTTCCCCGCCTTTGGCGTCTGGAGGTTCCGGATTATGGGGTGAGCCTTGAAATTTCGGCTCCCCCTGGAAACTACCTGAATGACGGGCTTTACCCTTATTGGGAAAGCCCTGTCACCGTCGCCGGCAGCCACTCTGGCGAGGGCTACATGGAATTGACCGGCTACGGCGACTGAACACTCAGTGCTTATTCGACCGCGGTTGCCCCGATCCGGTGGATGCTCAGGTCCGCCCCGTTGAACTCTTCTTCTTCGGTCAGACGCAGTCCGGAAATGGCGTTGATAACCCCATAGACAATCAGACCGCCCACAAAGGCCACCACCACGCCGGCCACCGAGCCGATGATCTGGGACATCAGGCTGACGCCGCCGAGACCACCGAGTGCCTCCTGGCCAAAGATGCCGCAGGCAATCGCGCCCCAGACACCACAGACACCGTGCAGGGGCCAGACACCGAGCACATCGTCCAGGCGCTCGATCTTGGCCTGGGCCCACTCGAACAAATACACGAAGATGGCGCCGGCGACGCCGCCCGTTACCAGGGCACCCACCGGGTGCATCAGATCAGAGCCGGCACATACCGCCACCAGCCCTGCTAGCGGACCGTTGTGGATAAAGCCCGGGTCCTTGCGGCCCAGCAGCATGGACACCAGGATGCCGCCGACCATGGCCATCAGGCTGTTTACGGCCACCAGGCCGCTGATGCCGTCCAGGGTCTGGGCGGACATGACGTTGAAGCCGAACCAGCCGACGGTCAGGATCCAGGCGCCCAGGGCCAGGAAGGGAATGTTGGAGGGGGCAAAAGCCACCACCTTGCCGTTACGGTAGCGCCCATTTCGTGCACCGAGGACCAGAACGGCCGCCAGGGCTATCCAGCCGCCCACTGCATGCACTACAACGGAGCCGGCGAAGTCGTGAAAGGACGCACCAAACTGGTTCTCCAGCCAGCCCTGGAAGCCATAGTTGCCGTTCCAGATCAGCCCCTCAAAGAAGGGATAGATAAAGGCAACAATCAGGCCAGAGGCAATCAGCATCGGATAGAACTTTGCCCGTTCAGCGATACCACCGGAGACAATCGCGGGAATGGCTGCGGCGAAGGTCATCAGGAAGAAAAACTTCACCAGATCATAGCCGTTGGCGGCGGTGAGCTCGGCGGCACCGCTCATGAAATGGCTGCCGTAGGCAATGTAGTAGCCGATGAAGAAATAGGCCACGGCAGAGATGCCAAAGTCGGTCATGATCTTCACCAGGGCGTTGACCTGGTTCTTGTGGCGAACGGTGCCTACTTCCAGAAAAGCAAAGCCGGCATGCATGGCCAGCACCATAATGGCGCCGATGAGGATGAACAGCGTGTTGGCGCTTTCAGTCAGGGTGTGTACTGCACTCGTGATGTCCACGGGTTTTCGCTCCTGATGTTGTGTGTCCGGCCTCTAGCGGGCCGCTTTACGTTGAAATGTGCATTGATGAGGTGCAGCTAAAGCAAGAGCTGTTCCAAAATAATGCATTTCAAGCGCGGAAGGGCAGTTGGGTGGTTCTGGACAGATGTGGGAGACGTGTTTTAGAGCCAAAGTGCACTAGCATTGTGCGTTTTGGTGTCGGGCGCACCAAAATAGAGTGCGCTTACCAGCTGATTTCGTTTGATGTCGAGCTGTCGGATTCGATCCCGAGTGCCGACTGGTCATCGTCCGATTCGGACTGGATCAGTTCCCGGAGGCGAACCTCCTGTTCCTGCATCGGGCCGGAGAGATCAATGATGATTTCCACGCGCCGGTTCTTGGCCCGGTTTTCTGCTGAGCTATTCGGAACTCTGGGTTCGGTATCCGCCAGTCCGGTGACGGAAAGTCGCGTGGGTTCAACCTGGTCCCGGGCGACCAGCACGTTGGCCACCGCGGCGGCCCGGGCAGCCGACAGATCCCAGTTGCTGTAGAAGCGGTCGGTACGGATAGGCACGTTGTCGGTGTGGCCCTCAATGGTCAGGTCGCCGGGGATGCCCTCAATAACCTCGGCCATGTCCAGCAACAGGCCCTCAAATTCCCAGGTCAGCTGAGCCGAACCTGAGGGAAACGAACCTTTTTCTTCCACCCGGATCACGATCCGCCGCTGATCCTCGCTTACATTGATGCGCCCATCGGCGATCGCCGGCTCCAGCACCTTGAGGATTTCGTCCATGGTTTCCTGCAGCTGCTCTTCCATGGCAGCCTCCACGGCCATGTCGGTGGGGCTTTTCAGGGTCTGCAGCTCGGGGGCTTCCTCTGTGGTGGTCTGTTTGACCTCGTTGACCACGGTAGGCTCGGGCGGTGCGGGAGAAAACTTGTCGAAAATGGGGCTGGTACCCTTGGGTATTTCCAGGGCCGGCACGTCCCGCTGAACGCCGAAGGCTTTGGAGAGTTCACCGGCGATCTGCTTGAACTTCTGGGCATCAATCTCCGAGAAGGACAGCAGCAACACGAAGAAGCACATCAGCAGGGACATGAGATCGGCGAAGGTAACTACCCACGCCGGAATCCCCGGTTTTTCCTCTTCAGGCAATTCATCCATGGTCAGGCGCCTTCAGCTGCAGCCGCTTTCTCGCGTTCCTTGGGGGGCAGGTAGCTCGACAGCATCTGCTCGATGATCCGGGGATTGGTGCCTTCCTGAATGGCCACCAGGGCATCAATGTACAGCGACTGCATGCGCGCTTCCTCGGTCATCCGCAGGGAGAGCTTGTCGGCAATCGGAGTCGCGATCATGGTGGCAATCATGGCGCCATACAGTGTGGTCAACAGTGCGACCGCCATGGCCGGGCCGATGGACTTCGGGTCTTCCATGTTCGACAGCATCTGAACCAGACCAATCAGCGTGCCGATCATGCCCATGGCCGGCGCCACATCGGCCATGGCCGTGAATACCTTGGCGCCAGAACGGTTGTGGTCGAGGGTCATCAGGCGCTCCTTGTTCAAGAGCTCCTTGATGGTCTTGCCGTCCTGACCGTCCACCAGCATCTGTATACCCTGGGCCAGGAACGGGCTGCTGATCTCTCTATCCTCCAGCCCAAGAACGCCCTCTTTGCGGGCCACGTTGGCGATATCCACCAACTCTTCAATGCTGGCCTGGGTTTCCGGCAGCTTGAACTTGAAGGCCCGGGCGGCCGCTTTGAAGGCGCCAAGAAACTGGGCGACGCTGAACTTGGCCAACACCACGAACATGGTGCCACCCACGACAATCAGCAACGAGGCAGGGTTGATAAATACAGAAGGTGAAACACCAAGAATAACGGCGGATGCAATCAGCAGAATAGCGCCGGCAAGACCGATGAGAGTGGCTAAATCCACGACAACTCCAGATTTGATTCAGGTGTTCCTACAGCAGGGGCGGGAGAATACCGTCAGTTCAGAAATTAATCAATTCGCACTGACCCGGTTTTCAGATTCTTCCTGATGTTCCTTCCACGCAGCGTAGCGGAGCAGATCGGATTCTACCAGTTTCAGACACAGGGCCACGACGCCGGCATCGTCGATAAATCCGAAGCCGAACAAAAGGTCGGGAATGACATCCAGCGGGTTCAGCACGTACAGGAGTGCCCCTGCCACTGCCGCGATTGTCTTCCAGGGTACGCTCCGGTAATTGCCGTACCAGTAGTCGCGGATCATGGAAAACATCAGCTTGATGTCGCCGCTGAAGCGTGCCAGCTTGCCGCTACCCTTCACCTTTTCTTCAATCGCGCGCTGTCTTTCAAGCAGAGTCTCAAGGTCGGACCGGTGTACCTTGCTGGCCTCGGCATCGAGTTGCTCCCGGGCATCTTTCTGGTTGAACACTGCCATTGCGTTGGTTCCTTGCTTGTTACCTGAGTGTTCATGATCGCGCAGCCATGCCGGCAATGCCAATGGTGCGACGCTTACCGATGCTTGTACTGGGTCGGGCAATAGCCCCGACTCACCCCTTCGGGCCGCAACTGGCGGTGTTTGGTGCTGCGTCCGGTTACCCGCTTGCGCCAGAGCCGGAAGCTTGAAGTCTTCAGCTCACGTCGCATCAGGCGGATGACGTCTTTCTCCTGAAGGCCATAGAGGGCTTCGATGGCCTCGAAGGGTGTGCGATCTTCCCAGGCCATCTCGATAATGCGGGAGAGGTCTGCAGAGTCGAATTGCGCGGACATGGGGTGCTCTCGGTTTTGTTCAGGTTTCCGGAGATTACGTCCGCATCGGCCGCTCGTCTCACCCGCATCGGTTTATTGATAATGCTTGTGCAGCCGGGCCGGGATCTGGGCGAGCTGTTTGTCCACCAGTGAGCGCACGGCTCTGGAAATGGGCCGGGTATCCAGGCCCGGCTCGACCACGTTCAGCAGATAGGCAACCGCCTCTGCTGTGGCCAGGTGTTGCTTGCCCGGGGCCTTTCGGATGGCGTAGGCAGACGCCGGAGGTTCCGCCAAATGGAAGCGGGGCAGCGCCGCCAGGGCAGGATTCTGATGCAGGATCTTTGCGGCCTTACGCCAGGTTCCGTCCAGAATGATCCAGTGATGGATGTCATGGAGGTTTGCGCATTCGAGCGTGTCGCTGCCGGGACCGGGGAACAGCAGCGCGGAATGTCCGGCTTCTGTGTGTGGATTGAAGCCGGCCTGGTCAAAATCGTCTGGCGTCTCGCCCTGGAAAACGTCGACTCTGGCGAGGCATTGGGCCAGTATGCGCACGGTACCCTTGGGGTGACCCACCTCGGTTGGGTGTTGAAGGACCGAAACCCGGGTACTGTTCGGCACCGGGGCACAGGCTTCACAGACACAGATATTCAGGTGCATGCCGCAATCGGCACAGATCGGCCTGGGCAACGCCTGTTACCCCACAAAAATACGTTTTGCCAACCCGGCGCCGCGCCAGCCCTGGATGGCCAGGGTGCTGACCAGCCCACCAATCATCGCGCCCACCACGCCGCAGGTAAGGATGTCCTGGCCGGTGAGATAGAGCCCGGGAATGTCGGTTTTTCGGTTTCAGCCAGTCCTGTTCGAAGCGCTCAGGGTTGTGGTCCAGACCGTAGAGCTCGCCCCGACCATAGCGGCAGAACCAGGCGGTAGACAGCGGCGTGGAGGTCTCCACGTAATCCACTTTGCCCCGAAGCTGCGGGAGTTTCTCGTACATCACTTCCAGCAATTGGTCGGTAATTTTCTGCTTAAGGACCTCATAGTCTTCCCCGCGCTTGCCCCAGGTAGTGTCCTGCCAGGGCTCGAACATCTCCCAGGTGGTTGGTGCGACAATCTCTATGGTGGAGGTGCCAGGCCAGCGGTTCTGGTAGTCCGGGTCCTTGGCTGCCGGGAAGGAAATATACACCACCGGAAACTCGGTGTTTTCCGGATCATCCAGGAACTGTTGCACGTTGCTGTCGTGATCGGCGCTCGGGTAGATCCAGAAATTGGTGCGCGGCAGCCCGAGCGCTTCCGGAGTTCCTTTCAGGCCGATGTAGAGCCCGATATGGGGCATGGAGGGAATAATGTGCCGGCGTTTGCGCTTGTAGCCGATTTTTTCTGCGGCCTCAGCCGGCAGCAATTTTTTCAAAGGTGTTGATCACCCCGGCGTTGCTGATGACCATTGGTGCCCGGATTTCCTCACCGTCGGCCATGCGCACGCCGGTTGCCTTGCCCTTCTCGACCAGGATGTCAGTCACATCGGCGTAGGTGAATACCTCACCACCGGGCTGCTGGATGACGGGGATGATGGTTTTTGCGATCTCCGACGCGCCGCCAACCGGATAGAAGCCACCGTAAAGGTAGTGCTTGGCGATCAGCGCATGAACCATAAAGCTGGATTGCTTCGGTGTGACGCCGCAATCGCCCCACTGGCCGGTGATCGCACCGATCAGTTCCTGGTTGTCGGTCAGTTCGCTCAAAACGTCCCAGGTGGTCTTGTTGAAGTAATCCGGTAAGGCCATATCCAGGCCTTTATGAACGAGCGGGCTCAGAAGTCCGGGCGTGAGCTTGGAAAGCGTATACCACTGCATGCCGTCGGCTACCTTCCCCAGCAGTTTTACATACTGGTCGATGGCTCCCTGTTCATCCGGGAAGGCATCCAGCAAGGAGAGCCGAAGGCCCTCCTTGCCGGCACGCAGATTGACGACCTTGTCTCCCAGAAAGAAACGGTCGTAATTCTCATCCATGGGTGCCCATTCCAGTTTGCCGTCGGTAATGTAATCGAACAGTCGCCGGCCCAGGGTATTGGGTGAGCCCATATCGCCAATATAGTGAACGCCCACGTCCCACTCGTAACCGTTGCGGGCGTAGCTGTGGGTGTAGCCGCCGGCGGTGTAATGCTGTTCGAGTACCAGCACCTTCTTGCCGACCTTGGCCAGGCAAGCGGCCGTTGTCAGGCCGCCAATGCCGGAGCCGATTACAATGGCGTCGTAAGGGCCTTTCAGTCGGTTGGCCCGGTAACGGGTACCGATCCGGATCGTACTGGGTTTGAGTTTTCGGGAAGACGGACTGCTCACTTCTGCGCTTTCTACCACCATGCTTTGCCCCACATTTCCGGATTGGCCCAGTTCTCTGGATTGTTCCAGGCCCGCTTGTGGTTGTAAGTATCCAGATTGTAGGTGTACAGCGTCAGTGCACCGTTATCATTTTCCAGTTCGGCATGGCGACGGAAGCCAAGGCCGATGAAGTCCGTAAACGCCCAGTCGGGAGCCTCTCCCACAAGAACCGCAATCTGATGGGTGCCATAGTTCCTGAGTTGTCCCAGCAGAAGGGCGCCTTCGTCGTGGGGCAGATGTTCGAGGGTTTCGGTAACCAGGGCCAAGTCTGCCACCCGGTCCAGGAGCAGGTGGGCATTGGGGTCGATGGTGTCCAGTGTGTGAACGTCAACGCCCTTCTGATATTTCTGCCAGATCCGTGAGACTTCGGTCGCGAGGTTGCCGCAACTGAGCAAGGTAGAGGGAGAGCTGGTATCGATGATGCGAGCCAGGGTCTCACGTGCCGTATTGCCGTTGTCCTTCCTATCCGTCATGGCTGTTCGCCTTATTGCTACAAGGGCCAGTCTGCCGCATCCACTGTGTGTAAACCTACAGGCTGTTCCGCGTGTCCGCCCCAGCGGTCAATGAAGGTGCCGGTGGGATCGTACTGCTGCGTCTGTTTTTCCAGATTGAATTGCCGCAGGCCTCTCGGGTCCGCCCCCACGCCAGCCAGGTACTGCCAGTTGCCGTAGTTGCTCCCTACATCATAGTCGATCAACTGCTCTTCAAACCATGCCGCTCCGTATCGCCAGTCGAGGCCCAGTTCGTTGATGAAACAGCTTGCTACCAGTTGCCGGGCCCGATTGCTCATGTAACCGGTTTCACGCAGCTGATTCATGGCCGCGTTTACGATTGGGTATTCTGTGTTGCCCTGGCACCAGGCCTTGAAACGGTGGCCATAGAAGGTGCCGTGTCGACGCTTGCGCTGGACGCCATCCCGGCGGAACAGGTTGGCGCCGTGTTTCAGGGCGTACCAGTAGAAGTATTCCCGCCAGAGCAGTTCGAACCAGAGCCAATAGGTGGATTCGTTTTTGGTCTCACTGGCTTCGTACTCTGTGATGGTTTCCGCCACTTCGCGAACCGAGAGACTGCCGTTGGCCAGCCAGGGCGAGAATTTTGAGGAGGCGTCCCAGGAGTCCAGGGCGTTGCGGGTCTCCTTGTAGCGGTCAATGTTGTGGTTGCCGTACAGGAATTCCCGAAGCCGCTCCACGCCAGCTGTTTCACCCCCCATAAACTGCAATGGATGCATCGGCTCTGGTATCGGCGGGCAGTCGCCGCGATTGTCCTCCGGGAACCCTGGTGGCGGAGGCAGGGCTGTCAGAGTGCGGATACGCAAACGCTCGGTACAGCGTTCTCCGGTTTTCTCAACCTGCTTGCGGAACTGGGAAAAGGTGTCCGGCAGATCCTGCAGGGTCATGGGCAGGGAGCCCTCGGTAAACAGGCTCAGGGTTTCGAATTGCTGGAACAGGGTCTGTGGCAGTTTGTCCTTGATCGCGCGCCACTGGCCAGCTTCCCGGGTGCCCGGCAACCGCGACCGGACAACCCGGGCAATACGGTGGGCATGCACCAGCTCGGGGACCACGGCTTCCGGCTCGCCATAGGCAATATGCAGGCGCTGGCCAAGCGTCCGCAGGGTTCGCTCCAGCGCCATCAGGCTCTGCCAGAGGAAGCGCCAGCGATGATCGCCCATGGCTTTGCTTTGCAGTGGCCCCGGTGCGAACCAGCGGGGATCAACAACGTAGACACATAAAAGCACGTCGGACTTCGAGGCCGCCAGCAACGCGGCGTTGTCGTGCAGGCGAAGATCCCGGGTAAACCAGTAAAGCGTATGCAAGGTGGATGCTCCTTGGCCTTTTGATTCAACCCTTCAGATACGTACCAGATTCGGAAAAGTTTTTGGGGGCGCAACAATGATATGTGATGTGCGTGGGAACTTCGCAGGTAGGTGGTGATCTTTCGAGGATTTTGATGAGACTGGCCGTGGATCTTTTGCACCAACGCTGCCCTTGCGGGGCAGCATGGTGCAGGGTTCGAGGATCGAGAGAAGTTCTACAGCTCCTGAGCCGTCGGCCGCAGGATGATTTCATTGATATCGACATCCGCCGGCTGCTCGATGGCATAGACAACTGCCCGGGCCACGGCATCGGAATCAATGGCGACTTCGTAGAGCTCATCCGCCGCCTTTTTCGCGTCGGGATCAGTGATGGTGCTGGTGAGCTCGGTGGCGACGGCTCCCGGCGAGATGTTGGTGCTGCGGATCTCGTCGCCGCCTTCCATACGAACGCCTTCGGACAGCGCCTTCACCGCATATTTGGTGGCGCAGTAGACGGCGGCACCGGGGAAGACCTTGTGCCCGGCGACCGACGACAGGTTGAGGATGTGCCCGCTGTGCTGTTCCCGCATGGTCGGCAGTACAGCGGCGATACCATACATCACGCCCTTGATGTTGACGTCTACCATCTGTTCCCACTCATCAACCTTGAGGGCGTCCAGCGGTGCCAGGGGCATCAGCCCGGCGTTGTTGACCAGCACATCGATCCTGCCAAACGCCTCTTTTGCCGCAGCGGCCAGAGACTCAACCTGATTGCGGTCGGTCACGTCGGTGACCTGCCAGATGGCTTCGGCGCCCCGGGATTTGAGATCTTCCGTCAGGTCTTTCAGGCGGTCCTCCCGGCGTGCTGCGAGTACCAGCTTGGCGCCCCGGTCTGCCAGGCGGCGGGCCGTGGCTTCACCGAGACCACTGCTGGCGCCGGTAATAATCACTACTTTGCTGTTGATCGGGTCATTGGTGTTGCTCATGGTTTGTCTCCTTTGGGAATGAAAGCGCTGTTCAGGCGCTTTTTTCGAGTTCTATCAGTGTCGGGTAGTCGGTGTAACCGTGTTCATCACCGCCATAGAAGGTGCTGTCGTCCCAGTCGTTCAGGGGCGCGTTCTGGCGGAAGCGCTCCGGCAGATCCGGGTTGGCGATAAACGGGCGGCCGAAGGTGACCAGATCGCACCGGCCTTCGTCGATACGCTTTCGGGCCTCGTCGGCGGTGTAGGCGCCATTGGCAATGTAGGTGCCCTTGAAGCCGGCGCGGATCGCGTCGATGACTTCTTCCGGGCGGCCGTTCGCGTGATTGCCCTGGAAGGAGTCTTCCACCACTTCGATGTAGGCAATGCCCAGGTCGTTCAGGTGCCGGGCGAAGGTACCGAAGGTTTCGGCCGGGTTGTCGTCGTCCATGGCATTGAAACTACCCGTGGGGCTGACGCGGACGCCGACCTTGTCCTTGCCCCAGACGTCGATAACCGCTTCGACGACCATCAATGGCAGGCGCAGACGGTTTTCCACCGAGCCACCGTATTCGTCAGTGCGATGGTTACTGCCGCTCTTGATGAACTGGTCCAGCAGATAGCCGTTGGCCGCATGGACTTCAACGCCGTCAAAGCCGGCTTCTTTTGCGTTCAGCGCACCCTGGCGGTACTGCTCGACAATGTCGGTCATTTCCGCGGTTTCCAGGGCCCGGGGCTCCGGGATATCCACCATGCCGGAGTCGGCACTGATGAAGGTCTTGGCACCTTCGGGCTTGATGGCAGAAGGCGCAACGGGCTTTTCACCGTTCGGTTGCAGGTCCGGATGGGAAATCCGGCCCACGTGCCACAGTTGCATGTGAATTCGGCCGCCGGCCATGTGCACCGCCCCGGTTACCTTCTTCCAGCCTTCAATCTGTTCCTGCGAATGAATGCCGGGGGTAAAGGCATAGCCCTTGCCTTGCGGCGAAACCTGGGTGGCTTCACTGAGAATCAGGCCAGCGCTGGCCCGCTGCTGATAGTAGCGGGCGTTCATGTCGTTGGGGATATCCCCGGGCTGGCTTGAGCGGGAACGTGTCAGTGGTGACATCAGAATCCGGTTGGGCAGGGCCAGTTCGCCCAGATGGTGCGGTTGAAAAAGTGGATCGTTCTGGTTGCTCATCGGGCATCCTCCTTCAGGATCAAATGATATTAATTAGACCAGTCTACTAGTCGGCAATCGAAAAAAATTTCAGCCGATGTTCAGGCAGTGTTTGAAAAAGACTCGCACGAACCTCTCCATGGGTTCGGTGGACTTGAGGACCTTCGAACGCAGGATGGCGCCTTCCCAGCCGGACAGAAGAAAACTGGCGGCGTCTGCCGCGTCGATGTCGGCGCTGATGTCTCCGGCCTGCTGGGCAGCACGGATGCAATGCTCAAAGCGTCTTTCCCAGCTGGCGAAGACCGAGTCCAGCCTCTGCCGGAAGGCTTCGTTCTGTCCCGCCAGTTCCTGGCCCAGGTTGCCGATCAGACAGCCCCGGGTGTACTCGCAGCTGGTCATGGTTTCAAAGCCGGTGTCGAAGTAGGCGCGCAGCCGGTCGACGCAGGAGCGGCTGGTGTCATTGAGAATCCGATCCAGTTTGGCGTCGTATTCCTCCGCGAAGGTATCAATGACCGCCAGGCCGAAATCATTCTTGCTGCTAAAGTAGTGGTAGAACGACCCCTTGGGTACGCCAGCTGCGGTCAGCACGGCGTTGATGCCTGTCGCACCAAAGCCTTTATGGCCGATCAGGTCGGCGCCGGTGTGAATAATGTGAGTGCGGGTGTCGGTTGACGTCATATTTGCTATAGTAGACCAGTCGTCTAGTAATCGTCAAACCGTCAATCTGTCAATTCATCATACAAAGGGAATCAGCAATGCCCGAGATTCCTGACAGAACCAGAGGAGCATGCCAGTGATCAAATCCCGTGCCGCGGTGGCCTTTGAAGCCAACAAGCCGCTGGAAATCGTTGAAGTGGATGTCGCCCCGCCGCAAAAAGGTGAAGTGCTGGTGCGCATCGTTGCCACCGGCGTCTGCCATACTGATGCCTACACCCTGTCGGGCGCCGACCCGGAAGGCCTGTTTCCGACCATCCTCGGCCACGAAGGCGGTGGTATTGTGGAGGCCGTGGGCCCGGGCGTGAAAAACCTGGAAGTGGGTGACCACGTGATTCCGCTTTACACCGCCGAGTGTGGCGAGTGCAAGTTCTGCACCTCCGGCAAGACCAACCTGTGCGGCGCCGTTCGGGCCACCCAGGGCAAGGGCGTGATGCCGGACGGCACCTCCCGCTTCTCCTACCAGGGCAAGCCGCTGTACCACTACATGGGTTGCTCCACCTTCTCCGAGTACACCGTGTTGCCCGAGATCTCCCTGGCCAAGATTCCCAAGGAAGCGCCCCTTGAGAAGGTGTGTCTGCTCGGTTGCGGCGTGACCACCGGCATCGGTGCGGTGATGAACACGGCCAAGGTGGAAGAAGGGGCAACGGTAGCCATCTTCGGCCTGGGTGGTATCGGCCTGGCGGCTATCATCGGTGCCACCATGGCCAAGGCCAGTCGCATCATTGCCATCGACATCAACCCGGGAAAGTTCGACATCGCCAAACAGCTGGGTGCGACCGATGTGGTCAATCCCAACGACTACGACAAGCCGATCCAGGAAGTGATCGTTGAAATGACCGACGGCGGCGTGGACTATTCCTTCGAGTGTATCGGTAACGTCAAGGTGATGCGCGCCGCCCTGGAGTGCTGCCACAAGGGGTGGGGCGAATCCGTCATCATCGGCGTCGCCGGCGCCGGCGAGGAAATCAGCACCCGTCCGTTCCAGCTGGTCACCGGCCGGGTCTGGAAAGGCTCAGCGTTTGGCGGCGTGAAAGGCCGTACCGAGTTGCCGGGCTACGTGGAAAAAGCCGAAAAGGGCGAGATTCCGCTGGATGTGTTCATTACCCACAACATGCCGCTGGAAGACATTAACAAGGCGTTTGACTTGATGCACGAGGGTAAGAGCATCCGGTCGGTTATTCATTTCTGAGTCGGTCGGGAGCGGGTCAGCGCGGCCTGGCTTGCTCCCTGACTTTGCTCTTGTCAGGCATCCATGAATCGTTCGCTCAACGGGAGGGTCCCTTCTGTCGGGGAAACAACCAGAAGGCGAACCATTTCGTCATTCTGGGCATCAACACATAACTCATTAACCCCATCACCACGATTGTGACGATCATCGTCCGCAGCAATAGTGGCACCTGGGCCAGCAGGTCTCCGAAAATGACGAACACCAGGGTCACAGCGGGGTAAAGTGCCAGCCAACTGACAATAGTCATCTTCCATTTGGGTGGTGGTTGCACCGGGTTCTGGCCGGGCAGGGTGAACCAGGTCACGATGCCGGAGGTGACTTCCCGTTCGCTGGGCTGCACCAGCAGGCTTTCGATCTGTTCCAGCAGCTCGGCGCGTTCTTCCGATTCCTCCCAGGTGGTCAGGGTTTCCCGGTCCCGGAACTTGAAGACAATCCGGTACTCGGGATCGTCAGGGGAAGCTGGCCGGAACATGGCCGTGCCCAGGTAACCTGGAAAACGGGATGCCCGCTCGGTCATCTGGCTACTTAACGCTTCAAACGCTTCTTGCTGGCCCTTCCTGACCCTCCGCGAAACAACTACGGTGAGGGGCGCCGTTGAATCCTGTTCGCCAATGGCAGACTGATTATCGGTCATGTTCGATATCCTCCATAGTCCAAAAAAGGGGCCCGCCGAAGCGGGCCCGAAAGAGGAGCAACAATGATGCCCGGTTAACTGCCCGTGGCGCGCAGGTACTGAACGTTGAACATGTTGGGCGGCGACATTTCAGGATCCACCTGGCCCTTGAACTGGCCAGTGGTGCAGTGGCTGGCCTGCACGTCGATCATGCTGAAGCTGTCGTCGATGGAAACACCGGTGCCCTTGTTCTTGGCCAGGTGATGGTCCGGATGGGCCTGGCCAATGGTGAAGGTTTTCCAGAGGCTGCCTTTACGGTCATAGGAGACGGTGCGCGGAATGGTGAAGGTCTGGGCGTCCATAAAGTGCACGCGCTTGGACAGCGGATGGCTCTCATCGACCGGCACAGACTCGACCTCATAGACCTTGCGAAGCTGCCAGGTGATATCCGGGAAGCATCCGCCCTGGCCGCTGAAGGCAACCACCTGGTAGCCGTCGCTGTCACTGTGGGTTTCAGAGTCCAGCTTGAGCTCATTGTGGTTGTAGAACGGCATCAGCATGTAACGGGTACCCTTGTAGGTCCAATCCATGTCGGAAATCCTGCCGTTGTAGCCTTCGAAGTCCTCGATCATCAGGTCGGAGCCCAGGAAGGCGTCGGTGACCTGACCGGTGGCCAAACGACGGACGCGACGTTGAAAACCGAGGTACAGCCAGGAGTTGTCGCGCTTGAGGTCATCCGCAGCCCGGTGAATGAGCAACTGGGTGTCGCGTACGTCAGCCGGATCCAGTACCTGCACGTAAATTGCACGGAAAAGATCAGATGGGTTCGGTGTAATTTCCGGAGTGGGTTCCTGGTTTACACGGCCTTTATAGTTGAGGAAGTGGAAGTTGAATTTGATCGTCCGTTCCACATCGCCCGAGTTCATGTCACGGTATTTCCAGTAGAACGGAGAGATAGCGGCGCTATCGCCCCAGTTGTAGCCGTATTTGTAGTTCCAGGCCAGCTTTTCACCGGCACGGGGGTCCTCTGAACTGGGTTCTTCCGGAAATGGCCGCCCTGCCTGCCAGCCATTTATTTCGCCGACCTTCTCGCCCAAGGTGACCTGGTCCATGGCCAGCCTTGTAGCTTCCACGTAGCTTGGATGAAGGTCGAACGAGGTGGTCTCGCCCACAACAATGGTGGTCCAGCCCTGCTCAATGAAGCCGTAGAAGGCCGGATCAATGATTTCTTTGAACTGGGCTACGTTGCTCTGGTCGATCACCATGCCTGGTTCGAGCCCCTCAAAGCCTGGTGTCTCGGTCTTGTAGGGGTAAAAAGACTCGGTAATTGTCGCCTCGTCCGCGAACGCGGCGGTGGCCATCAGGCTGGCAGTGCAGCCCGCAACTAGTGTGCGTTTGAAGGTATTCATTGTTTTTTGTCTCATGGTGTTACCTCGTGATCAGAAGCTGTAGCGAACGGTCAGCTGAACTTCGTCTTCTTCCTGGGCCATGCCGATCGGACCGGACTTGAAGCGGCCGAGGGGTTCATAGCCGCCCAGACCGGCGGACTCACCTGGTTGGTGATTGACCACACCCGGTGTCTGGGTGAACGGATCCCAGGGGTTACAGGAACGGCAGTCGTCGAATTTGCGGGCACCGTCCCCGACTTTCACGTTGGCGCCGGCGGTCACCCGGAACCGGTCCGTCACGATCCAGTCAACACTCGGGGCTAGCGTGGTGGCCTGGGCGCGGAAGTCGTGAGCCGTAATCAGTTTCGGGATAAGACGGTTGTTCATGTAGAAGCCCTGAATCAGCAGGGTGCCAATCCAGTTGTGCTCCCAGTCCGGAATGCCGGCCTCACCATAGGTTCTCTGCTCACGCTCGTGATCAAGAATGTGCTGGCCGAAGATCTGGCCGGAGAACAGGAACGACTGGTTTTCGTTCAGGAAGGGAATGAACACGTTCTTGTCTGCGCCAATAACGTAACGTGCCACGTCAGACTCGGAATAGAGTCTCTCGCGCAGGGTGTTGGCAAACTCCTCGCCCGAGGTGTAGGCGGTCTCGAACCGGAATACGGTGTCGATGCCCTGGGAGTAGTAGTCGAGGGAGCCACCCACCAGGTTGACCCGCGGGAAGTGGATATCAAAGGCGATCAGGGACGGATAAACGTCTGTTGTACCGTCAAACGGGTTCTGGGCTGGAATGCCGCCACGAAGCGAGGGCAACTGGGAACGGTAGGTCAGGGCGTTCAGGGAGAAACCCAGGTCGCCATAGACACCTTCCAGTTTCAGGCCCAGCTGGGTATTGGACAGCTTCCAGCTCGGCATATTGGCGCGGCGGATACCGATCTGGCCGGGGCCGAAGTCGGTGGCCAGACCACCATCGGGTGTGGCGCCTGCAAAGTTGGCCACGGTGCTGCCATTTTCCCAGAGGTTGTTCATGCCCCGGAAGAAACAGCCGGCGTCGAGGATCACGTTGGGCTGGCCGCACTGGCCGATGTCGTGGGGACGGAACTCGTCGAAGTTCCACACCACCTGGAAGTTCAGGTCGTCAAAGGCAAAGCCTTCGAACACTTCCGTCGGGCCCATACGGTAGTCCGTTTTCAGGATCCACATGGGAATCCGGATATCTTCCAGCTCGTCGTAGATGTTGTTGCGGGAATAGTCCACCGGGTTGATCACATCCAGGACCCGGAACAGATCGGTGCGGCCCCAGATGACCTGCTGTTTACCCAGACGGGTGCTGAGTACGTTGCCACTGTCGAAGTTAAGATCGAAATCAACATAGAGTTCCCGGATGAAATCCAGACGGTCATTGAACTCCTGGAAACGCAGCTCATCTTCGTCCTTGTCGAGGTAGTCATCGATACAGCCGCGGCTGTCGACGTCACAGGGACGTACGGGTACGCCAAAAGCAACGCCGTTGTCCTGATCATGCAGGTGCTCGCCGAGAACTACCATGCCGTCGTTGGGGTTCTCATTGATGTCGAAACCGAAGAGCGGTGTGGGCGCAATACCGCCTCCGTGAGGAACCGAGCCCTGGGCAATGTCCTGGAGCTGAACCGGCCCGCCGGCTTCACTGCCGTATTCGTCATCATTGAGGTCGTAGACACCGTCGTAAGTACCGCGAAGCGTGCCGTTTACGGAGACATTGCTGAAAATGCCCACGTTCCCTATCCGTTTTTCCCCCTCGAGCTGAATGGTGTTCCGGAATTTGGAGAGCCCCACTCCGTCACGTGCGTAGGTTGCGTTCTCATAGAAGCCATTGATCCTGGTGTCCTCCGCGGCAACAGTGCCGGGCAGCGCAGCCAGGGTGAGTGCAGTGGTGCTGGAGAATACAGCGCACCACAGACTCAGGCCTTTTATTTTTGTTTGCATGGCAGATCCTCGTTTGGGTTGTTATGGAGGCTTGCCCCGGGTCAGGCCCGGGACGTTGCTCCGGCTACGTATCCTTCACCGTCCTGACGGTTGCTGGCCGGTGATGGAGTCGGTTCGGGACGTTGACGGTCGGCATGGAGAATGCCGTCTTCGTCTGCGTAGACGTTGGTAATGAAGCGGGGTTTGAACACCAGCACCCAGGAGGGCACCAGCAGCATGGCGGCGATGCCGTTGATCACGATCATCACGCACAGCAGCATGGCGGCGTCGGACTGGAAGCGCAGGTCAGAGAAAATTACCCACATGATGATGCCGGCCATCAGGGTGAGCGCGGTGAAACTGATGGCCATGCCGGTAGTGGCGATGGCCCGGCGTACCGCTTCGCGCAGCTCGCCACACTTGGCCATCTCCTCGCGTATGCGATCCATCATGTAGATGGAGTAATCAATGCCGACGCCTATGCCGACGGCAATCACGGGCACGGTATTGATGTCGATACTGAGTCCGTACAGGCCCATGTAGGCATAGGTCAGGGTGGTGGCGAACAGCATTGCCAACAGCATCATCAGGCCGGCGTGCCAGGAGGTATAAAACAGCATCACGAAGGCGAAAATGAGCAGGAACACTAGCGGCAGCACGATCATGTTGGTGTCGAACGCCGATTCGTTCATGGCTGCGGCAACGCCGAGCGTTCCGCCGGCCAGCCGGATGGTCAGTCCCTCGACGCTGTCACCGTTTTCGGCGATCCATTCCTTGGCCATGTGAATGGCCCGGCGGATGGTTTCGCCCTGGCGGTCCTTGTAGAAGAACACCAGATTGGCGACACGGTCGTCGGTGTCATTGAACTCATCCAGGGCGCCGGGAATCGGGCTTGATGCCATGTAGGTGAACATCAGGCCGCCCACATAGCGCTGATCGTGGGGAATCTGATACCAGCGTGGATCGTCGTTATGCATCAGCCGGTTTACCTGCTTTACCAGGTCGGGCAGACCCTTGGATCCGCCAACACCGGGATCGGTGAGCATGTGGGCCTGGAAATCTGACAGTGCCTTGAGGACTTCCGGCCGCTTGAGGCCGCCTTTCTCGTCGGTTTCGGCGATCACATACAGCTCCTCGGAGCCGGGGAAGCGGTCATTCACCACGCGGGAGGAGATGTTGTAATCGTGGTCCGGGTACAGGATCGGAGAACCGGGTTCGGAGTCGCCGATCTGGACGTTGGACGCCGCAAGGACGCCGGCACCCATCAAGACTGCCGCCGCTGCCAGTACAATTTTTGCCCGTCCGGGGCGAGTCACGGTTCGTGAGCAGCTGCTGCCGATATAGCGCAGGGCGGTCTCGCGCATCTCGGCATTCTTTGGTGTGGGCAGGATCGAAAGCAGCAGGGGAACACCGATCAGAACCGTGAAGACAACGGTGATGGCCCAGAGAGAGGCATAGATCCCCAGGTGGGTGTTCAGGGGAATCGAGCCAATGGCGATCAGTGACAGGCCGATGGCGTCAGACACCACGCCCAGGGAGCCGGGGCGGAACAGGCTGTCAAAGGTAGCCTTGGCGGCCTTTGGGCCCTCGCCCAGCTCGCGGGTTTCTGCGTAATAACGTTCTACCAGCTGAACACCGTGGCTCATGGCCCGGGCAGCAATCAAAAAGGGGATGACCAGCCCGAGCGGGTCCAGGTTGTACCCGAGCAGGCTGATGATCCCAAGGCCCCAGATCGTGGAGATCAGAACGCCGCCCAGGGGAATCAGCACCCCATAGGCTTTGCGGAAATGGAAAACCAGCAGTGCCAGCATGGCCAGAACGGTGAAGATGAAGATCTGCAGAATCTGGTCCATGTAGGTGTAGGCCCAGCCAACAAGTACGGGCTGGCCTGTGGCGTAGATGGTGACGTCGTCACCGGCCTCCTGCTCGCGGAGCTGCTGCAGTTGCGCGAATGTCTTCTCGTAGTCGAGCTTGCCTTCGATCAATTGTGCTTTGACTAGAGCCATTCTGAAATCCGGAGACACCAGAGGCCCATAGACTCTTGGGTTTGCGGCCACTGCAGCCTTCATTTCACTCAGGGCCTGTTCGGAATACTCGCCTCGGGTGGAGTCGTAGTAGGGCTCGGAGTTAATGCTGCCTACTTCAGTCAGCCAGATCTCCCGGGAATTGCGGTGCGTAACGCTCGCAACCAGGTTGTGGTTCACGCCGGGCAGGTTATCGACCGCCTGTGTTACCCGGTCGATGGTTGCCAGGTTCTCATTGGAAAAGATGTCGCCTTCGGCGAATTCAACACCGACCACCAGAACGTTGGCGCCGCCAAAATCGTCCTTGATGCTGTTGTGCAGCTCGATGTAAGGATGCTGCTGGGGCAACAGATCGGCGAAGTCCGTGAAGATTTTCAGCCCCGGAATCCGTAGCGCGAAAAACAGCGTCAGGATGGCGATCAGCGACAGGACCTTCCGAGGATTCCTGAAAATCCAGAGTTCCAGCTGGTGCAGGAAGTGCGTGAATCTGTGCAGTCCGGCCATGATCAGTTACCTCGGTTGTTGCTGGCCACTGAGGCCACGGGAATGTCGAGTTGAAGGAGCAGACCGCGGCCTCCGGCTACCAGGAGCTGGTTGTCTGCGAGAACCACGCCGTCGCGCAGGTAAAGGGGCTGGTTGGGTGTTTCAAGACCTGTCCAGCTGCCTCCGGACAACGCCAGAACCGTGGCGTTATCACCCAGGGCAAACAGGGCATTGCCGGCCTTGACGAAGCCAAACACCGGCATGCTGGTGTCGGTAGGCTGGCGGTCCCAGGTTTCTCCGCCGTCGGTGGTGTGGTAGATAAAACCGTTCAGGCCACCAACCCAGCCTTCGTCTGCTGATTCGAAGTAAGCTGCATGGGGATAGAATTCGTCCGGTAGATAGCCGGCGTAATCCCAGGTCTCGCCACCATCCAGGGTTTTCAGAACCAGGCCATATTCTCCGGTCGCAAGTGCCGTTTCCGGATCGAGGAACTGGAGGTTGGTCAGAATGGCGTCCTCATTCAGGGAAGTTTCCTGCCAGGTCGTACCCTGATCCGATGAGCTCTGCAGCGTGGTGAAACTGCCGCCCGCCCACCAGGTGCCGTCGGGCGCGCAATCGGCGGTCATCATCTGCTCCTGGCTCGGAAGCTCATGGGCAGTCCACTGGGTACCGGCAGGGTTCCCGTGCCAGAGCTGATTGTTGAAGGTCAGGGCGATGAAACTGCCGTCCGGGCAGGCATCAAGGGAAAGAAAACTCTCGGTGGTTTGCACCGGGACCCGTTGCCAGTCCGAACCGCCGTTCTCGCTCACAAGCAACGCGCCGTTGTTGCCGGCGATGGCGACAATTTGATCGTTCCGGGCGACGGACTGGAAAAAATCGGTTCGCTGAATGGCTTGCTGGGACTGTTGTCGTACCGCTTCAAGATTCAGCGGCGCCTCGCAACCGGTCAGCAGCGCGGACGCACTCGCAAGAGCGAGCGTGACTGGAACTTTGCCGCGAGGATATTCCATGGGGTATGGCATGTTATGTCACCGTCTTTGTTTTTGTGGAAAAGCGACTGACGGTGGTTCAGCAACGGCTGTGCCAGAACGGATTTAAACGATCTAAGCTTTTGAAAATAAAATTAAAAATGCTTTGTGCTTGGCAGGTTTTGATTTTCGATAACGTGGGATTACAGCGTTGATTTTTATCAAATGATCAAGCGCTGGGCTGGGTTGTCCATTTCGTCATAGTCGGTGTGAAGGAGGTGTAACTTCCATGTCGCAGATACTCTTTGAAGAATCAGCTTTCATCGAGAATGCCAGTTTTTTTAAGGCGATAGGCGAGAGCGGGACGGGTCAGCCCCAGAATTCGAGCAGCCCCTGAGACATTCTGATTCGCCTGTTCCATGGCCTGCCGCATCAGCGTTTCTTCCACTTCCTCCAGGCTGATTCCGCTGTTGATGATATGATCAGACCAGCTTTCCTCCTTGCCGGCAGCCTGGCCGACGCAGACATTACCGTCTGCATCAATTCGTTCTATGGGCATTGGCTCCGATGGAGGAGGCGAGACGAACAGGGCATCCTGACTGATGGATTCGTTGTTGTCAGTTAGGATGACACCGCGCTCGATGACATTCTCAAGCTCCCGTATATTGCCCGGCCACTGATAGTTCATGCACAGCGCCAGGGCTTTGTCCGATAACCCCAGAGTGCGTTTTTCATACTGGGCGTGGAATTTTTCCAGGAAGTGGCCGACCAGCAAAGGCAAATCTTCAAGTCGTTCCCGCAAAGGTGGGATTCTCACCGGGAAAACGTTCAGGCGATAAAATAGGTCGGCTCTGAAGCGGCCGTCCTCGACTGCCTGTTCAAGGCTCTCGTTGGTGGCGGCGATCACTCGAACGTTGACCTTTCGGGTGCGATTGTCGCCCACTCTTTCAAGTTCACTTTCCTGTAATACTCTGAGCAGGGTGGCCTGGGCTCGGGGAGTGAGCTCCACAACCTCGTCCAGAAAGATGGTTCCACCGTTGGCGCGTTCGAAACGCCCTTCTCTCGACTGGTTCGCACCCGTGTAGGCGCCTTTTTCAACGCCGAAAAGTTCCGCCTCAATCAGATCCGGCGGAATGGCCGCGCAATTCACGGCGATGAAGGGCCCATCAGCCCTTGCGCTTCGCAAATGGACGCTGCGAGCTATTACTTCCTTGCCGACGCCTGTCTCGCCCAGGAGAAGTACCGATACCTTTCCCTGTGCGGCCTTGTCAATCATCCGGCACACCTTGTTATAGGATGCGGACTGGCCAATGCCGTAATACTGGCCTTCTTGCCGCTGAAAGGAGCTTCGCAAGGAGTTTAATTGTGCCTGAAGATCGTAAAGCTCTTCGATGATCGGATCCGCTTTGAAGTAGCGGGAGAACTCTTTCCCGTCCTTCCATTGCTCCGCAGGTTTACCCTCGATCATGCATTTCTCATCGCCACAGCCCCGGCAGCTGACTTCCCGGAAGATGATTTCCCGGCCCATGAACGATGAGGTATAGGCGCAGGCATACCCCAGCAGTACCCAGCAGGCCGGTTCTTTCATAAGACCCAGCTCGGTCTTGCAGATCTCCACTTCCCAGGAGTCGATCCATTCAAGGCGTCCGTAAAAATCTCCGGTTTCCTGGTCCAGATCGATCTCCAGTGGAACGACTTTCACCATACCCTTCAGCGAGTGAAGTTGCGGACCGGCCAGAAAAATATCCAGCTCACTGCAATGAGGCCTCAGCTTGCGGGCCAGCTCAGCATCCTTGAGCCCAGAGAGATAGCCAAGCCTTAGGAAGAATCCCTTGGCTCTCTCAATGCCCATGCTATTAACGATCTCGCGACGGAATGCTGCCAATGAACTGAGATTCATCAACAGCATACGCTGTTCGCCAAACCAGATTTTGCCCTCCGTGGATTGAAACTGGATCTGGTCCGTGAGATCCCTGAAGTCTGAATAACTCAGCTGTGGCTTGTAGCTTGCAGCCATGGTGTTCACCCCTTTTGTTGTTGTCGGCGGGGACTGCTCTTTTCGGAGAGCCTGTTGGCATTTCGCTTAAATAGTTAATACCTGATCGATGTCACAAATCAACCAAATGATAAAAAACTGCTTGCAGCAGGGCGAGATCAGAGCGTCTCAGCATTTGGTTATTCGGGCGGGGGAAATTGATCATTTAGTAAAAAGATAGCCGCGGAAGCAGCAGGTATTCTCCAAGAACTATTCACGCTGATTCATTTCGAATGACTGATAACTGTTTGAAAAACAGTTGGATGGATATTTGCGCTCGGCTTTTTGACGGGTTTGGCACACGCGTTGCTCGTCCCCTCCCAGACAACAACAAACCCAGTGGTGCAAATCATGACCAGCGAGACACGAGCCAAATCCTTTGACGAGATGACCCGCTATATCCGGGTTCGCAGCGAGCCGGGCGACAAGTTCGTGGAATTCGACTTTGCCATCGGTCACCCGGAGCTGTTCGTCGAACTGGTTCTACCCAGGGAGGCGTTCGAAATCTTCTGCAAGCACAACAACGTGGTCCACATGGACTCCGACATGATCCGCCAAATCGACGAAGACATGGTCAAGTGGCGGTTCGGGGAGCGCGGCCAGCGTTAATGAGCAACATCCATCAACGTTCTGTTCCACAAAAACAACACGGTAAGGTTGATATGACTATCGAAATAAAGACCAACTCGGTGGAGCCCATCCGTCAGACCTACGGCCACATCGCACGCCGTTTCGGAGACAAACCCGCCACCCGCTACCAGGAAGCCAGTTACGACCTGGAGGCGAAAACCAATTTCCACTACCGCCCCCAGTGGGATCCGAATTACGAGCTCAACGACGAGCGGCGTACCGCGATTCGCATGGAAGACTGGTATGCGGTGACTGATCCGCGCCAGTTCTACTACGGGGCATACGTCGGCAATCGCGCCAAGATGCAGGAGGCCGCCGAGACCAGCTATGGCTTCTGCGACAAGCGTAACCTGCTGACCCGTCTGCCGGAAGAAACCCGCACCATGCTGCTGCGTCTGTTGGTTCCCCTGCGTCACCTGGAGCTGGGCGCCAACATGAACAACAGCAAAATCGCAGGTGAGGCCACCGCAACCACGGTATCCCAGATGCATATCTACCAGGCCATGGACCGTCTCGGTATCGGCCAGTATCTCTCGCGAATTGCCCTGATGATTGACGGGACCACCGGTGCCGGGCTCGACGAGTCCAAGGGTTACTGGATGGACGATGCGCTCTGGCAACCCATGCGCAAGCTGGTGGAAGACACCCTGGTTGTCCAGGACTGGTTCGAGCTGACCCTCATTCAGAACGTGCTGATGGACGGCCTGCTGTTCCCGCTGGTTTACGAAAAGATGGACCAGTGGTGGGAAGAGCAGGGTGCCGAAGACGTTTCCATGCTCACCGAGTTCATGCGCGACTGGTACAAGGATTCCCAACGCTGGACCAACGCCATGGTCAAGGTGGTTGCCGGCGAAAGCGAAGCCAACCTCCAGCAGCTCCAGACCTGGGCCGACCAGTGGGAGCCGGAAATCTACAACGCCCTGAAGCCGCTGGCGGAAGCATCCGTTGGCGTGGAAGCCCTCGATGAGGTCAGGGCGCAACTCGCCACCCGTCTCAAGAAGTTCGGGCTCAACACCCAGGGAGTATCGGCATGAGCCAGCTCGTATTCATCGCATTCCAGGACAACGACAACGCCCGCTACATGGTGGAAGCCATTCAGGAAGACAACCCTGAAGCGGAGGTTCAGCACCAGCCGGCAATGATCCGGATCCAGGCCGAAAAGCGCCTGGTGATCAACCGGGAGACCATGGAAGAAAAGCTGGGCCGCGACTGGGATGTCCAGGAAATGCTTATCGATGTCATCAGTATTGGCGGCAACGTCGACGAAGACGATGACCACTTCATCCTTGAGTGGAAATAATCGGGAGACACATCATGGCTGTTAAAAACAAAAAGTTGAACCTGAAAGACAAGTACCAGTACCTGACTCGGGACATGGCCTGGGAGCCCAGCTACCAGAAGAAAGAGGACATCTTCCCGGACGAGCAGTTCGAGGGTATCAAGATCACTGACTGGTCCCAGTGGGAAGACCCGTTCCGTCTGACCATGGATGCCTATTGGAAGTACCAGGCGGAAAAAGAGAAGAAGCTGTACGCAATTTTTGATGCCTTTGCCCAGAACAACGGCCATCAGAACATTTCCGATGCCCGCTATGTCAACGCCCTGAAACTGTTCCTGACCGGCGTATCACCGCTTGAACATGCGGCGTTCCAGGGTTATGCCAAAGTAGGCAGACAGTTCAGTGGTGCCGGTGCACGCGTGGCCTGCCAGATGCAGGCCATTGACGAGCTGCGTCATTCCCAGACCCAGCAGCACGCCATGAGCCACTACAACAAGCACTTCAATGGCCTGCACGATGCTGCCTACATGCACGACCGGGTTTGGTTCCTGTCGGTGCCCAAGTCGTTCTTTGACGATGCTCGCTCGGCCGGCCCGTTCGAGTTCCTGACCGCTATCTCGTTCTCCTTCGAGTATGTGCTGACCAACCTTCTGTTCGTGCCCTTTATGTCCGGCGCCGCCTACAACGGCGACATGGCCACGGTGACCTTTGGTTTCTCGGCTCAGTCTGATGAGGCGCGGCACATGACCCTGGGCCTTGAGGTGATCAAGTTCATCCTGGAGCAGCACGAGGACAACGTGCCCATCGTTCAGCGCTGGATCGACAAGTGGTTCTGGCGCGGGTTCCGCCTGCTCAGCCTGGTCAGCATGATGATGGACTACATGCTGCCGAACAAGGTTATGAGCTGGGCCGAGGCCTGGGAAGTCTATTACGAGCAGAATGGCGGTGCCCTGTTCAAGGATCTGGAACGCTATGGTATCCGTCCGCCCAAATACCAGGACGTGGCCAACGATGCCAAGCATCACCTGAGCCATCAGCTGTGGACCACCTTCTACCAGTACAGCCAGGCCACCAACTTCCACACCTGGATTCCGGAAAAGGAAGAAATGGACTGGATGTCCGAGAAGTACCCGGAGACTTTCGACAAGTACTACCGTCCCCGCTACGAGTACCTGGCGAAAGAAGCCGCCGCTGGCCGGCGCTTCTACAACAACACCCTGCCGCAGCTATGCCAGGTGTGTCAGGTACCCACCCTGTTTACCGAGATGGGTGCGCCCACCAAGCTGAGCCATCGTCAGCTGGTGCATGAAGGCGAGCGCTACCACTTCTGCTCCGAAGCCTGCTGCGACATTTTCAAGGATGAACCGGAGAAGTACGTCCAGGCCTGGTTGCCGGTGCACCAGATCTACCAGGGCAACTGTGAGGGTGCCGACGTCGAGACAGTGGTGCAGAAGTACTACCACATCAATATCGGCGAGGACAATTTCGAGTACGTAGGGTCCCCAGACCACAAGCATTGGCTTTCCATCAAGGGCCAGAAACCGGCTGACCAGAGTAAAGACGCAGCCTGACAGTGACCCGGGAATCGCCCGGCTGCCTGGGGCGTCGGGCGAACCACGCACAAAAACAACAAGGTGACCACCATGAGTGTTAACGCGTTATACGACTACAAGTTCGAACCGAAAGACAAGGTTGAGAACTTCAATGGCATGCAACTGCTGTATGTCTACTGGCCCAATCACTTGCTGTTCTGCGCGCCGTTTGCGTTGCTGGTGCAGCCGGATATGACGTTCGGCGATCTCGTCGAGACCGTTATCAAACCGGCAGCTGCCGCCCATCCGGATGCCGCCAAAGCCGACTTCCTGAATGCCGAGTGGCTGCTGAACGATGAACCGTTCACGCCGCGGGCTGACGCCAGCCTGAAAGACAACGGCATTGATCACAAAAGCATGCTCACGGTCACCACGCCGGGGCTGAACGGCATTGCCGACGTCGGTTACTGAGCGGGGAGAAGTGCCATGAGTCATACCGTGACTATCGAGCCTATCGGCGAGCAGATTGAAGTGGAGGACGGCCAGACCATCCTCCAGGCCGCGCTCCGCCAGGGTGTCTGGCTGCCCTTCGCCTGCGGTCATGGCACCTGCGCAACGTGCAAGGTCCAGGTGTTGGAAGGCGACGTGGAGATTGGCGACGCCTCGCCCTTTGCCCTGATGGACATTGAGCGGGACGAGGGCAAGGTGCTTGCCTGCTGTGCCACCGTTGAAAGTGACGTGACCATCGAAGCAGATATCGATGTCGATCCGGATTTCGAGGGATACCCGGTGGAGGACTACACCGCTACCGTGACAGACATCGTCGACCTGTCGCCCACCATCAAGGGTGTTCATCTGAAGCTGGACCGCCCCATGACGTTCCAGGCCGGCCAGTACATCAATATCGAATTGCCGGATGTGGACGGCCCCCGGGCTTTCTCACTGGCCAACCCGCCCAGCAAGTCCGACGAAGTGGAACTGCACGTTCGCCTGGTGCCTGGCGGTGCTGCCACCACCTACATCCATGAACAGCTCAAGGTCGGCGAAGAGCTGAACCTGTCCGGCCCCTACGGGCAATTTTTTGTCCGCAGCTCCCAGCCGGGCGATCTGATCTTCATTGCCGGCGGCTCCGGCCTTTCCAGCCCGCAGTCCATGATTCTGGACCTGCTGGAGCAGAACGACGAGCGCAAGATCACCCTGTTCCAGGGTGCCCGGAACCAGGCCGAGCTTTACAACCGCGAGTTGTTCGAGGCGCTGGCCAGGGATCATGAGCACTTTACTTACGTGCCCGCACTGAGTGATGCCGACGACGACACCGATTGGCAGGGCTTTCGGGGCTATGTCCATGAAGCCGCCAAGGAGCACTACGACGGGCGGTTTGCTGGCAACAAGGCCTACATGTGTGGACCGCCCCCGATGATTGATTCCGCAATTACCGCGTTGATGCAGGGACGGTTGTTCGAGCGGGACATTTTCATGGAGAAGTTCCTGACGGCTGCAGATGGTGCGGAAGACAACCAGCGTTCGGCGCTTTTCAAGAAGATCTGATGCGGAGGAAGCATGGCGGTATTCCATGTGGTCAACCGCACGACCGGCGACCGGTTCCGGTGTGAGGAGGACCAGAGTGTTCTCAAGGCCATGGAGCTGGTTGGCAAGAAGTGTGTCCCGGTGGGTTGCCGGGGCGGTGGCTGCGGGTTTTGCAAGATCCGCGTTGTTGAAGGCGAGTTCCGGTGCGGAAAGATGAGCAAGGCCCACTGCCCCCCGGAGGCTCTTGATAAAGGGGAAGTCCTGGCCTGCCGGATCTACCCGAGAACCGATTTGATGATCGAGTGTATGCCGCAACCTGCAGCGCCACTCGCCGAACAGACAAAAACAAAACCGTAGAGGTAATCGTCATGAAAAAAGGTGTTATGCGTCCTGGTCACGTTCAGATTCGCGTTCTGGACATTGAAGAAGCGGTAAAACATTACACAGACCTGATGGGCCTGATTGAGACAGACCGCGACGAACAGGGTCGGGTTTATCTGAAGGCCTGGACCGAAGTGGACAAGTTCTCCGTGGTACTGGTTGAGGCCGACGAGCCCGGTTGTGATTTCATGGGCTTCAAGGTTGTGGATGAGGCAGCGCTTGTTCAGCTGGAAAAAGACCTGGTGGCTTACGGGCTGGATGTAGAGCAGATTCCCGAAGGCGAGCTGAAAGACTGCGGCCGCCGGATCCGCTTTACCGTGCCTTCGGGCCACGCGTTCGAGCTATACGCCGACAAACTCTACACCGGCAAATGGGGTGTTACCGAGGTTAATCCCGAGGCCTGGCCCCGTGGCCTTTCCGGCATGAAGGCGGTGCGATTTGACCATTGCCTGTTCTACGGGCCGGAACTGGCGGCTGTGTATGACATCTTCGTGAACGTGCTCGGGTTCCATCTGGCCGAGCAGGTGCTGGACCCGGAAGGCACCCGGATTGCCCAGTTCCTGACCGTGTCCATGAAGGAGCACGACATTGCTTTCATTCACCATGAAGAGAAAGGCAAGTTCCACCACGCGTCCTTCTTCCTCGAAACCTGGGAAGACGTCCTGCGGGCCGCAGACCTGATTTCCATGACCGATACCTCTATTGATATCGGGCCCACACGGCACGGCCTGACCCACGGCAAAACCATCTATTTCTTCGATCCGTCGGGCAATCGCAACGAAGTCTTCTGTGGCGGTGACTACACCTATCCGGACCACAAACCGGTGACCTGGCAGGCGGAGCAGCTCGGCAAGGCCATCTTCTATCACGATCGCCAGTTGAACGAGCGGTTCCTGACAGTTCTGACCTGACACCATCCAGCAACAGGATTTAGCAGCAATGAAAGAGATCAAACACTACATCAACGGTCAGTACGTGGGCTCCGCCAGCGGCAAGCTGTTCGACAACGTGAACCCCGCCAACGGCAAGGTCATTGCCAAGGTGCACGAGGGTGGTCGAGACGAAGTCGACGCCGCTGTGAGGGCAGCCCGGGCGGCCTTGAAAGGCCCCTGGGGCAAGATGACTCTGGACGAGCGCACCCGCATTCTGCATCGGGTGGCCGATGGCATCAACGAACGCTTTGAGGAATTCCTGGAAGCCGAGTGCCTGGATACCGGTAAGCCGAAATCCCTGGCTAGCCACATCGACATCCCCCGGGGTGCGGCCAACTTCAAGGTGTTCGCGGACATGATCAAGAACGTGCCCACGGAATCCTTCGAAATGGCCACGCCGGACGGCGCGGGTGCCCTGAACTACGCCGTTCGCCGTCCCAAGGGTGTGATCGGTGTGATCAGCCCCTGGAACCTGCCGCTGCTGCTGATGACCTGGAAGGTCGGGCCGGCCCTGGCCTGTGGCAATACCGTCGTCGTCAAACCGTCGGAAGAGACACCGACCACCACCGCCCTTCTGGGCGAGGTGATGAGGGAAGCCGGTGTGCCGGATGGCGTCTACAACGTTGTTCATGGCTTCGGTGGTGATTCCGCTGGCGCCTATCTGACCGAGCACCCGCAGGTTGACGGGTTCACCTTCACCGGTGAGACCGGCACGGGTGAAGTCATTATGAAGGCGGCTGCCAAAGGTATCCGGGATATTTCCCTGGAGCTGGGCGGCAAGAATGCCGGCCTGGTATTCGCCGATTGCGACATGGACAAGGCCATCGAGGGCACCATGCGCTCTGCTTTTGCCAACTGTGGCCAAGTCTGCCTGGGTACCGAGCGAGTTTACGTTGAGCGGTCGGTTTTCGACGAGTTTGTCGGTCGCCTCAAGGAAGCCGCGGAAGGTCTGAAGATTGGCCCGCCTGATGATGCAGAAGCCAACCTGGGGCCGCTTGTCAGCCTCGAACACCGCGAAAAGGTGCTCTCTTACTACCAGAAAGCCGTCGATGACGGAGCAACCGTTGTGACCGGTGGTGGTGTTCCTGAGATGCCTTCCGAGCTGGCGGGCGGAGCCTGGGTCGAGCCCACCATCTGGACCGGCCTGCCGGACGATTCGGCGGTCGTTACGGACGAGATCTTTGGACCCTGCTGCCATATCCGCCCGTTCGATACCGAAGAAGAGGCAATCGAGCTGGCCAACAGTCTCCCCTACGGCCTGGCATCAGCAATCTGGAGCGAAAACATCACCCGCGCCCATCGCGTCGCGGGCCAGATTGAAGCCGGCATTATCTGGGTAAACAGCTGGTTCCTGAGAGACCTGCGGACACCGTTCGGTGGCAGTAAGCAGTCAGGGGTCGGTCGTGAAGGTGGTGTGCACTCCCTCGAGTTCTACACCGAAATGAAAAACATCTGCGTCAAATTGTGAGGGCGTCATGAATGCACCTGTAGACAGCCCTGAAATCGGGCGTGAAATTGTTGCCGCAGGCTACCGCACCAACGTGCACGACCATGGCGAAGGCGGTTTCCCCGTGATGATGATTCATGGCTCCGGCCCCGGTGTGACGGCCTGGGCAAACTGGCGCCTGGTGATTCCGGAACTGGCCAAACACCGTCGCGTTGTGGCGCCGGATATGCTGGGCTTCGGCTACAGCGAGCGCCCGGAAGACCAGATCTACAACCGGGAGCGCTGGGTCAAGCACGCCCTGGGCGTGATGGATGAGCTGGGCCTGGAACAGGTCGACCTAGTGGGGAATTCCTTCGGGGGAGGTTTGGCCCTGGCGCTCGCCATTGAGCATCCAGAGCGGGTACGCCGCCTGGTGCTGATGGGCTCAGCAGGGGTCAGCTTCCCGATTACCAAAGGCCTGGACGAGGTGTGGGGGTACGAACCTTCGCTTGAGACCATGCGCCGTTTGATGGACGTGTTTGCCTTCAACAAGGGCCTGCTGACCAGCGAGCTGGCGGAGATGCGCTATCAGGCCAGCATCCGGCCCGGTTTCCAGGAGTCGTTTTCGGCCATGTTCCCGGCTCCTCGTCAACGTTGGGTCGATAACCTGGCTAGTAACGAAGACGACATCCGGGCGCTTCCCCATGAAACCCTGATCCTCCATGGCCGGGAAGATGAAGTCATTCCTCTCGACGCCTCTTATCGACTGGCTGAACTGATCGACCGCGCCCAGCTGCATGTATTCGGTCGCTGTGGCCATTGGACCCAGATTGAGCATGCCGGCCGGTTTGCCCGGTTGGTCAATGATTTCCTGAACGAGGCCGATCAGGCCGCTGCCGGAGGTAACTAATGGAACAGACGAAAATTCACGCCTTTGGCGACGAGCTCTACCAGGCAATGATGAAAAGGGAAGCGGTCAGCCCGCTGACCAGCCGTGGTGAGGATATCACCATTGATGATGCCTACCACATTTCCCTGCGCATGCTGGAACGTCGTCTGGCGGATGGCGCCTCGATTATTGGCAAGAAGATTGGCGTGACCAGCAAAGCCGTACAGAACATGCTCAACGTCCATCAACCGGATTTTGGCTATCTCACCGACGACATGGTGTTCAACAGCGGTGAGGTCATGCCCATCAGCGACCGGCTGATCGCGCCGCGCGCAGAGGGCGAAATTGCCTTCATCCTGAAAAAGGACCTGACCGGTCCGGGCGTGACCAACGCCGACGTTCTGGCGGCCACGGAATGCGTGATGCCCTGCTTCGAGATTGTCGATTCCCGCATCCAGGACTGGAAGATCGCCATTCAGGACACCATTGCTGACAACGCTTCCTGCGGTCTGTTTGTGCTCGGGGACCAGGCGGTATCGCCTCGCAAGGTGGATCTGGTTACCTGCGGCATGGTGGTCGAGAAGAACGGCAGTGTGATCAGTGCGGGCGCCGGGGCAGCGGCCCTGGGTTCGCCAGTGAATTGTGTCACCTGGCTGGCGAACACGCTGGGTGAGTTCGGTATTTC
The DNA here is from genome assembly GCF_047123295.1 of Marinobacter sp. MIT932201. Taxonomy (NCBI): domain Bacteria; kingdom Pseudomonadati; phylum Pseudomonadota; class Gammaproteobacteria; order Pseudomonadales; family Marinobacteraceae; genus Marinobacter; species Marinobacter sp. MIT932201. Next base: position 373,808 of record NZ_CP138917.1, read on the forward strand.
CCTTAAGGCCGGCGAAGTCATTCTTTCCGGCTCGCTGGTACCCCTTGAGCCGGTCAAGGCCGGTGATTACATGCGGGTCGACATCGGCGGCATCGGTAGCGCATCCGTGCGCTTCGCATGACCGAAAAGAACAATGAGGAACAGGCTATGAGCAAGAAAATCAAGGCAGCGATCATCGGCTCGGGCAACATCGGCACCGATCTGATGATCAAGATCCTGCGCAATGGCAAGCACATTGAAATGGGCGCCATGGTCGGTATCGATCCGGAATCGGACGGTCTGGCCCGGGCTGCCCGCATGGGCGTGGCCACCACCCACGAAGGCGTCGACGGACTGGTAAAGATGCCGGAATTCGCCGACATCGATATCGTATTCGATGCCACCTCCGCCAAGGCCCATATGCACAACGAAGTGTTCCTGCGCGGCCACAAAGAGAACATCAAGATCATTGATATGACCCCGGCAGCGATCGGTCCCTACTGTGTGCCGGTGGTGAACCTTGAGCAGCAGCTCCAGGAAGGCAACGTCAACATGGTCACCTGTGGCGGCCAGGCCACCATTCCGATGGTGGCCGCGGTATCACGAGTCGCCAAGGCCCACTACGCGGAGATTGTCGCGTCGATTTCCTCGAAGTCCGCCGGCCCTGGCACTCGCGCCAACATCGATGAGTTTACCGAAACCACCTCCCGGGCTATCGAAGTGGTGGGTGGTGCCCAGAAGGGCAAGGCCATCATCATCCTGAATCCGGCCGAGCCGCCCCTGCTGATGCGGGACACCGTATACGTGCTCTCGGATGCGGCCGACAAGGCCCAGGTGGAAGCTTCCGTGGAAGAGATGGTCAAGGCCGTGAACAGCTACGTGCCGGGCTACCGCCTGAAGCAGAAAGTGCAGTTCGACGACATCCCCGAAGACCAGCCCATGAATGTCCCGGGCCTGGGCCGCTTCAGCGGCCTGAAGACCTCCATCTTCCTGGAAGTGGAGGGCGCCGCCCACTACCTGCCGGCCTATGCCGGTAACCTGGACATCATGACCTCCGCCGCTCTCGGTACCGCCGAGCGCATCGCCGAATCGCTGGTCAACTGAGGAGGGTATTCCCATGACATTCAATCCCGGCAAAAAACTCTACATCTCCGACGTGACCCTGCGAGACGGCAGCCACGCCATTCGTCATCAGTACTCCATCAAGAACGTGCAGGATATTGCCCGTGCGCTGGATAAGGCCAAGGTGGACTCCATCGAAGTGGCCCACGGCGACGGACTGCAGGGCTCCAGCTTCAACTACGGCTTTGGTGCCCACACCGACCTGGAGTGGATCGAGGCGGTGGCCGAAGTGGTTACCCATTCGAAGATTGCCACCCTGCTGCTGCCCGGCATCGGCACCGTCCATGATCTGGACAACGCCTACAACGCCGGCGCCCGGATTGTGCGCGTGGCTACCCACTGCACCGAGGCGGATGTGTCCAAGCAGCACATCGAACACGCCCGGAAGCTGGGCATGGATACCGTCGGCTTCCTGATGATGAGCCACATGCAGACCCCGCAGGGTCTGGCTGAGCAGGCCAAGCTGATGGAAGACTACGGCGCCACTTGCCTGTACGTGGTCGATTCCGGCGGCGCCATGAACATGAACGACATCCGCGACCGGTTCCGGGCTCTAAAAGACGTGCTGAAACCCGAAACCCAGACCGGCATTCACGCCCACCACAACCTCGCCCTGGGTGTAGCCAACTCCATCGTGGCGGTGGAAGAGGGCTGTGACCGGGTGGATGCCTCCCTTTCCGGTATGGGCGCCGGCGCTGGCAACGCGCCGCTGGAAGTCTGCATCGCCGCCTTCCACAAGATGGGCTGGGAGCACGGCACCGACGTGTACGCCCTGATGGACGCCGCCGACGACATCGTGCGTCCGTTGCAGGACCGCCCGGTTCGTGTGGACCGTGAAACCCTGGCGCTGGGCTATGCCGGTGTGTACTCAAGCTTCCTGCGCCATTCCGAAGTGGCGGCGCAGAAGTACGGCCTGAAGACCGTGGATATTCTGGTGGAGCTGGGCAAACGCCGCATGGTGGGTGGCCAGGAAGACATGATTGTGGATGTGGCGCTGGATCTGCTGGCGGCACAGAAGGAGCAGAACGCATGAGCAAGACATTGAGCCGTGAGCAGGTTCTGGCCCTGGCGGAACACGTGGAAAACGCCGAATTGCAGGCCCATGACATCACCAAGGTCACCAACGACTTTCCGGACATGACCTTCGAAGATGCCTACGACGTGCAGTGGGAGATCCGCCGTCGCAAGGAAGCCCGTGGCAACAAAGTCGTTGGCATGAAAATGGGCCTTACCTCCTGGGCCAAGATGGCCCAGATGGGAGTGGAGACGCCGATCTACGGATTCCTGGCGGATTACTTCAGCGTGCCCGACGGTGGAGTGGTGAACACCAAAGAACTGATCCACCCGAAGATCGAGGCCGAGATCGCCTTTGTCACCAAGGAGCCGCTGAAGGGCCCTGGCTGCCACATTGGCCAGGTTCTGGCCGCCACCGATTTCGTGATCCCCGCGGTGGAAGTGATCGATTCGCGCTACGAAAACTTCAAGTTTGATCTGGTGAGTGTGGTGGCAGACAACGCCTCCTCGACCCGCTTTATTACCGGTGGCCAGATGGCTGATGTCGCTGATGTGGATCTGAAAACCCTGGGCGTGGTGGTCGAGAAGAATGGCGAAGTGGTAGACGTTGGGGCCGGTGCCGCGGTTCTGGGCCATCCGGCTTCCAGTGTCGCCATGCTGGCCAATTTGCTGGCAGAGCGCGGTGAACACATCCCGGCTGGCACCTTCATCATGACCGGCGGTATTACCGCAGCCATCACGGTTGAGCCCGGTGACAACATCACGGTCCGATACCAGGGCCTGGGTACGGTATCCGCACGATTCGAATAAGGAGGTTTTATGCCTGTCGCCCAGATCAACATCCTGGAAGGCCGGTCTGATGAGCAAAAGGAAGCGCTCATCAGAGAGGTCACCGATGCGCTTTGCCGGTCGCTAGGGGCGCCTGTAGAGAGTGTCCGGATCATCATCAATGAAATGCCGAAGCAGCATTTCGGTATCGGTGGTCAATCCGCGAAGAAGCTGGGGCGCTGAGTCCCAGCTTCTGGACAGGCCCGTTTTGGAGGAAATCGTGGACAAGCTGCCGGTATTATTTGTCTCATGTGATGCACGAAGCCTGGAGGCTCAGCGACAAGCTGGTTCCGGACCAGCGAGGATGATCTGGGGGCAAAGTGTCAGGAGTGTCTTGCTGTTAAGCACGGACACAAGTCTCCAGGCGCCGGAGGTCACCCACCTGAAAGGGGATCATGAGCGTTCGGAGCGTGTCTTTTCTCTGCTCAGTTCCCGGGGCTTTGCTCCGGGTTTTCAGGATGAAACGTGTGAGGGTAGAGAGAATTTTCTTCGGGCGTTGCTTTCCGAAGAACCGGCGGACCTCTGTGAGCTCCGACTTAATACCGGGATGAGTGAAGGAGAGTACCGGCTTGTCGGGCAATGTCTGGAAACCATTCGGGAGCAGGGTGTCCTCGTGATCTGTCTGGATGACAAGCGCGAAAGCCAGGTATCGCTGCATGACCGGCACCTGCGTGAGATGATCAACGGCTGGGTTCAGGACCAGCAGTGGGGTGCCGCGATCTCGGTCAAGGGCGGCCTGTCCGGTAACAGGCATAACCGTAAACTGGAAGATCCAACCGTGTGCCTCCTCAACGCCGCGTTTACGCTTGGCGGATGTAAATTCCCTCAGCGGATGTTCAGCAGCGGTATGAATAATGCTGGCCAGATGCTGTCCGGATTTGGCTGGATGCGGTAATCCCAATGGCCGGGAAACAGTTGCTGTCGATGCCATTGCGCGATCTTGCTGATGGGCTCCGATCCCGGGACATGACAGCGGAGTCTCTGGTTGAAGCCTCGATAGAAGCCAGCAAGGACTGTGATAACCGAGCCTATATCAGCTGGCGCCCCGAGCCGGCATTGGAACTTGCCCGCGCCGCTGATCAAGTCAGGGCTGCCGGTGGTTCCACCGGGCCTTTGATGGGTATACCGGTATCGGTAAAGGACATGTTCGGGGTGTCGGGTTTTCCCACCTACGCCGGTTGTGCGAGAGCCTTGCCGAAAAGCTGGGAGGCTGAAGGGCCTCTGGTTCGAGCCTTGCAATCCCAACTTGCTCCGGTGGTGGGTAAAACCCACTGCGTGGAGTTCGCTTTCGGGGGGCTGGGAACAAACGCCCATTGGCCAACCCCCCAAAACCCCTGGTGCAAGAATGAGCATCGGGTGCCTGGCGGGTCGAGTTCAGGTGCCGGAGTGTCTTTGATCAATGGAACCGCGGCGCTGGCTCTGGGCACTGATACCGCCGGCTCTGTGCGTGTTCCTGCAGCAATGACGGGTGTGGCCGGCCTCAAGACCACAGGCGGGCGCTGGTCCACCCGCGGAATTGTTCCGCTGTCGAGCACCCTGGATACACCCGGTTTGCTGGCCCGTCGTGTTGAGGATCTGGCCTTTGCGTTCGAGGCGCTTGACCCGATGTTAGCTCGCAGAGGCGCCGGGATACCTGCCAGCCCGGACCTGTCCCATTTGACCCTGGGGGTTCCGGATGGTTTTTTTTGGGAGAATTGCAGTCCCGGCATTGCGGAAACTGTCGAAGCATCCCTTAAACAGCTTGAAGCTGCCGGCGCCCGGCTGGTGAAGTTTGAGTTGTCCGGTCTGGCAACGGTTCATTCAATGTTCCTCAAGGGCGGCGTGGCAGCACCGGAACTGGCGGCTTTAATCAGGGAAGAGCTACCGGATTACAGATCGTCGCTTGATCCCGATGTGGCGGCCAGGCTTCACAAAGCCGAGGGATTACCCGCGTGGGAGTACATTCAACGCCGTACCCTGATTGATCGTTTGTCTGCTCAGGCGGCCGAAGAACTATCAACAGTGGATGCTCTTCTGACACCGACGGTTACGCTTACGCCGCCAACCGTGAGCAGTCTGGCGGACCCTGATGCCTATGTAGCGGCCAATATGCAGGTTCTGCGCAACACAGCCGTGGCGAATTATCTGGGCCTGTGTGGGCTGAGTTTGCCGGTCGGTTTCGATTCGATGGGTTTGCCGGTAGGGCTTCAATTGTTGATGGGGCCCTGGCGGGAAGAGCGGCTGCTGGCAGTCGGTCAGGCCGTTGAGCGCTGCCTCGGCACAGGTCCTGATATAATGGGCCTGGCGCCTGCAGACTAACGGCTTGTCTGCTTCCTCTGGGTGTCAAATTCGGCGGGCATTTTCTGAGCGGTGAGGTTCCCTTGGCAGGTCTGAAGATTTTAATGATGGGTGCCGGTGGCATTGGTGGATATTACGCGGCAAGACTCGCCCAGGCGGGACACGAGCTGGTCCTGACCGCGCGTGGTGATCATCTCAAGGCGTTGAAAACCGGTGGCCTGACTGTGGATTATGAAGGCGAGATTCTGCATCAGGCACTGCCGGCCTTTTCCCACACAGAGCTGATGCAGAAGCATGAACCCGATGACTTTGATCTGATCGTCATCGCCCTGAAGTCCACGGCGACAGCGCCGGTCATGGATGAGATTTCCGATTGGCTGGAGAACGCGTCTGTTCCGATACTGTCGCTCCAGAACGGGGTCGACAACGAGCTGGTGATTGCCGGGGTGGTTGGTGAGGATCGGGTACTGGGTGGGCTTGCGGTGCGCATTGGCGGCCACATTACCGAACCCGGGCATGTGTTCGCCGAGGGCGTTGCCCAGGTTGTGATGGGTGCCTGGCCCAGGCAGCGACCTGACGATCCCCGCGTTTCCCTGCTCAGACGGTTGGAAGCATTGTTCAACGCGGCCGGCATTCCAACCACCGTCTCTGAAAACATCCGTTACGAACTCTGGCGCAAGCTGGTGATCAACAACGGTGTGAATCCGCTGTCCGCCCTGACCGGTCTTGATACCCGGAGCCTCACACACCACCCAGAATTCCGGAAGATTGTCCATGGAATGATGGCGGAAACAGTGGCTGCATCGGAGGCCGACGACGTCAACCTCGGGCCGGAGGATCTGGCCGAGATGTTCGACCTGATCAGCAACTTCAACGCCATCAAGACATCCATGCTGGTCGACAAGGAAAAAGGGCGGCCCCTGGAGCTTGACAGTATTGCCGGCGCGGTCCTGCGACGCTGCGAGCGACTGGGCATTGAGGCGCCCTACACCATGACGGTCAGCGCCCTGCTGAGCCATTCCCAGGGCTAGCGATCCGTCAGCTTGAGCTCGATTCTCCGGTTTCTCTGAAGCGCTTCCGGTGAGGTGCCTTCCGCCACCGGGAAGAACTCGCCAAAGCCGGCAGCCGCCATGCGCCGTTCCGGTACACCCTGCGCTGCAAGGTAGCGCACGACTGCAACCGCCCGCGCGGTGGACAGCTCCCAGTTCGATGGAAAGCGCGGTGTATTGATGGGCAGGATATCGGTGTGGCCGTCGATGCGCAGTATCCAGTCCACGTCCTCGGGTATTCGTTCGGCCACATCCAGCAGCAAATCCGCAAGCTTGTCCAGCTCCTGCCGGCCTTCCTCGCCCAGTTCCGCCGAGGCGGAGGCAAACAGCAGTTCCGAGGGCAGCAGGAAGCGGTCGCCGACAATCCGCACGTTCTCGTTACCCGCCAGAATATCCCGGAGCCGGGCAAAGAATTCCGACTGGTACTGTTCCAGCTGGCTGACCCGCTCGGCGAGCAGGGTGTTCAGCCGTCGGCTCACCTGTTCCAGCTCCTGCTCTTTCTCCGCCGTCATCTGTTCCTGCAGCTCCAGGGCCGAGGCAATCTGTCTGAGTTGTTCCCTCAGTGAGGCGATCTGATTGGATAGCCGCAGGATCATGGCCTGCTGGCTTGCGGACATCTCGTCTTTTTCGTCAATGGATTCTTCCATGCCGGCCAGTCGTTCTGATTGCGCATCGGCGATGGCGGTCTGCTGCATCAGCCGCTCACGGGTAGATTCCAGCTGGTCGACCAGGCTGTTGTTGCGGTCCTGAACGCTGGTCAATTGAGCTTCCAGTGCCTCACTCCGGCTTTCTTCCAGGCCAAGCATCTCCGAGAGTTCGTTCAACTGGGCATTCAGGCGGGCCAGCTGGGTATCCCGGTCAGACAGCGTCTGGGACAGATAGAGCTGGCTGACCACATATACCAGCAGCATGAAGATCACCAGCATCAGCAGTGCCGACAGGGCATCCACATACCCCGGCCAGACGTTGGTGGTGCTTCGGCTTCGGCGCCTGGATCCGATCATGACAGGTCTTTCTCGCTGTCTACGCGGTCTACAAGATTGGTCACGCCGGTCAGCCACTCCTCAAGGCCGTCATAGAAGCGGTTCTGGGCATGGCCGGCCTGGATATCGAGAAAACCAAGAATCAGCGAGCCGCCAAGGCCCAGCAGGGAGGAACTGAAGGCCGTGCCCATGCCCTCAAGCGGTGTGAGCAGGCCTTCCTGCAGTTCGGCAAACACCTTGCCGAAATCCTCCTGGCTCATATCAAGGCCGGTGATCACCTGGCCGACCGAGTTGATGGTGCCGAGCAGGCCCCAGAAGGTACCCAGCAGACCGAGGAAAACCAGAAGACTGATGAAGTAACGGGTGATCTCGCGCTGCTCATCCATACGCGAGTGAATACCATCAAGCACGGTCCGCAGGGAGAGCGTAGACAGAGTGAACCGGTCCTTGGTTGCATCTTCTCCGAGCTGTCTTGCCAGTGGCTTCAGCAGTTTAGGCTCCTGAACCACCGACAGTCCGGCATGCCCGGTCCGGAACTGTGCAATCCACTTCAATTCCGGAAAAAGGACAAATACCTGCCGGTAGGTGAGGGCGATACCGACGATCAATACTCCGAAAATCAGCAGGTTGAAAACCCAGTTGGCCATGAAGGCCGAGATCAGAGGTTTGTGGATCAGGGCGCCGACGATGACGACCACGCCGAGGAACAGCGTCATCCAGAAAAGGGTGTGCTTCGGGTTGCTCATAGCGCTGGCCAGCTTTTTTGAGATATTCCTCAAAACGTTAGCACAGATATGAGAAGCTGTTGGCGTCAGTAACTGAACTTTAATCGGAGCGCTTCATGACTGGTGATCTGCCTTTCCGTTTTCGCTTCCGGGTTCGCTATGGCGAGTGCGATGCCCAGGGTGTGGTATTCAATGCCCGTTATGCGGATTTCGTTGATATTTCAGTGAACGAATACATCCGTACGCTGTTTGGCGATTACCAGCATCTACTGGATCAGGACCTGGATATTCAGGTTGTGAGTCTCACCGTAAACTGGAAAGCCCCGGCAAAGTTCGATGATGTGCTGGAGGCGCGTGTTCGGGCGGGGCGAATCGGCAACACTTCGTTCACGTTGCATCTTGAATTCTTCAGGTATGGGGATGAGGCGTTTATCGCCGATGCCGATGTGACTTACGTGGTGATTCAGCCTTCAGTGATGGGAAAAGTGACGATACCGGATCATATTCGTGAACTGCTGGAGCAGGGCGCTCCTGGCCAGTTGATCAGTCACGCGGGGGAATGAACTCGAAGCGTAAGAAAAAGGCCAGATGAGAATCTCACCTGGCCTTGGGTTCATCTTCCGGTCTTTACCGGATCAGGCCTCCTGCAAAGCCTGCACAACGGCTTTCGCGGCGCCCTCGGAGGATGCCGGGTTCTGCCCGGTGATCAGCTTGCCGTCCACCACGATGTGCGGAGCCCAGTCGTCACCGCGGGTGTAGGTGGCGGTATTTTCCTTCAGCATGTCCTCGAGCAGGAAAGGCACCACACCGCTGAGGCCTACTGCTTCTTCCTCGCTGTTGGTGAAGCCCGTTACTTCCCGGCCGCCAACGATGTTCTGGCCCGGTTTGACTTCCACGTTCTTGAACACGGCCGGCGCGTGGCAAACCGCACCAATGACCTTGTCCTGCTCGTAGGCGGTCTTGATCAGGGCAATGGACTTGTCGTCGTTGACCAGATCCCAGAGCGGGCCGTGGCCACCCGGATAGAAAATCGCGTCGTACTCGTTCATGTCCACATCACTCAGCTTCTTGGTGCTGGCAAGGGATTCCTTGGCGTGGGCATCCTGCTGGAAACGACGGGTGGTTTCCGTGAGTGCCTCTTCCGCCTCGCTGTTGGGGTCCACTGGCGGCTGGCCGCCTTTCGGCGAGGCGATGGTGATGTCTGCACCGGCATCCCGGAAAACATAGTAGGGCGCGGTGAATTCTTCGAGCCAGAAGCCGGTCTTGTGGCCGGTGTCGCCCATCTGGTCGTGTGAGGTGAGAACCATCAGAATCTTCATGGTGTCCGTCCTTATATGTTGACGAATGAATGGCACTTCGACAGCTATTGGTAAATAACGTGTAGCCGGTTTGGTGAACCGCTTCTTAACTGATCTGGTAATCGACCTTGTGCCATGGGTGGTTGATTTCAACCGTGATTACGTAAATCCGACGTTCCCGGATCTTGAACCGTCTATACTGGACACAGATGACCAGACTGCATAAGAACCTGAAAGGCTCACAGGCAAGGACGACAGGAATGCGAGTGCTAACAGCCGCCCTTCTGATGGTGTTGGTGTTTCACGCTTGGGCCCAGCAGGGCACAGAAACTGTGGAACCTCTTACCATCACCGTGGGTGCCAACCATGCACCCCCATACCGGATTCTCGAGGGTGGGGAGAGAACCGGCCTCTACGTGGAGATCTTCGAGGAGATTGCCGAGCGGCTCGGCTGGGAAGTGCACTACCGGGAAGCCCCGTTCAGGCGCGTGTTGAGAATGGTCCAGCAGGGCGAGGTTGATGTCATGCTTGGTCCTCTGGAAACCGAGGAACGGGCCGAATTGATGGAATTTGTGGCGCCGGCGTTTCCGCCAGAACGGCGATTGTTCTTTTATCTGAACAAAGAGCACCGCATTGAACGCTACGCCGATCTTTATGGCAGGGCCATTGGCGTGCTGGAAGGCGCGTCGTATTTCCCGAGGTTTGATGATGATGAGGACCTGCTCAAAGAGCCGGCGCCCCGATATGAAAACCTGATGCTGATGCTGCAGAAGGGCCGGGTGGATGTGGTGATTGCGCCAGAACTGGTGGGTTTGTACGCGGTTGAGAAACTGGGTCTGGATATTGAGGTCTCGCCGTTCTTTGTGCCCGGAGAGCGCTCTTACATCGCCGTTGCGAAAAACTCGCCGGTGATTCAGTACGCCGACGATATCCGGGCGGCGCTGAAACTGATTGAAATGGAAGGCATACACGAGGACCTGGTGTTGAAGTATCTGGACCGAGCCGCCGAATGATTCCTGCGCAGTCTGATCTGTGGTTTCTGCCCCTGGGAGGGACCGGCGAAATTGGCATGAACCTCAACCTCTATGGCCACGACGGTGCCTGGTTGATGGTGGATTGCGGCGTCACCTTTCCAAAGCCTGGCCGTATTGCCGCTGACGGAACCGTGCACCACCGGGGGGAGCCGCCGGTACAAATGGCGGATCCCGCTTTCATCGCTGACCGCCGTGACCGCTTGGCAGGCCTGATTATTACCCATGCCCATGAGGATCACGTTGGAGCCGTACCCTATCTCTGGCCGCTGTTGCAGTGTCCGATCTACACCAGTCGGTTCACTGCGGAAATTCTGCGACGAAAACTGGCGGAGTTCGATCTGCTGCACCGGGTTCCGATCATTGAAGTGGAGACCGGCCAGAGCAAACAGATCGGGCCTTTCAGCGTGCAATGGCTGGCGCTGACGCATTCCATCCCGGACCCCAACGCCCTGATGATTAGAACCGCCGCAGGTAACATCTTTCACAGCGGTGACTGGAAGCTGGATGAGCAGCCGCTGGTCGGCCATGGCTATTCGCCACAGACCTTTAGCGATCTGGCGAAAGAGGGTGTGAACGCCATGGTATGCGACTCCACCAACGCAACGGTGTCAGGTCACTCGGTGTCCGAGGCGGCCTTGCATACCGGATTGTTGCAGGCTATACGATCCGCTGAGGGGCGCGTTGTAGTGACCTGCTTCGGCAGCAATATTGCCCGCCTGCATACGCTCTCTTCGATTGCGCGGGAAACAGGGCGCTATATGGGGCTGTTGGGCCGTTCGCTGATCAATATGAGTGGCGCCGCCAGAGCCGCCGGCCTGTGGGATTCGGCTGACCAGTTGATCAATCCCGCTCATCTTGGCTATCTGCCCCGGGATGAAGTCCTGGCCGTGGCCACCGGCAGTCAGGGTGAACCCAGAACGGCCCTGCGCAGACTGGCTGCTGGTACGCATCCGGATTTCGAGCTGGAAACCGGCGATACAGTTATCTTCAGCGCCCGTGCTATTCCCGGCAATGAAGAAGCCATCGAGGCGCTCGTGGCGAGACTGAAAGAGTTGGGTGTCCGGGTAATCACCGCCGAAGATGCGGATTTGCCAATTCATGCTTCAGGTCATCCTGCGCAGGAAGAACTGGAGTTAATGTACAAATGGGTCAGGCCTGCCATTGCCATTCCGGTGCATGGTGAGGCTGAACACATGGAAACGCACGCTGACATAGCCAAAGCAACTGGTGTACCCCGAGCCATGGTGGGCAGAAACGGCGATCTTTTCATGATCCGGCCAGTGCCGGGGATACGTCGCCAGGTTGTCGAAACCGGCCGTCTGGGCTGGCACAAAGAAGGTCTTGTCAGAGTTGAATAAGCTATTGTTTTCTGTTGTTGGTAAGTCACTTGTCTTTTTTGCAGCCGCGATGATTCTTTCGCCGACTAATGCCACGGCAGTAACCCCGTGCGACACACTCACCGTGAGTGGTAATCCGGAGTATCCGCCCCTGCTCTGGCGAGACGAGCAAAATCCTGGTTTCCTGAATGGCGCCGTACCTGCTTTGCTCCGGGAAATTACCCAACCCCTCGGCGTAACTGTGGAAGTGAAAGATATCGGTTCCTGGGCCCGGGTCCAACGGATGGCGCGCGAGGGGGAGATTGATATGGTAGCCGGGGCGTTCATCACGTCGGAACGCATTCGCTACATGGATTATCTGCTTCCTCCGGTCACGCACTTGCCAACAGCGGTCTGGGTGCCCATCGGGCGGGAGTTCGTCTATCGCCACTGGCCAGACCTGAAGGGCAAGCGCGGCAGTACCCTGATCAACAACAGCTTTGGCCAGAACTTCGACCGGTATGCAGAGCAGAATCTGCGCATTGAAGGTGTCCGGTCCATTGAGCAATCCTTCCAGATGGCGTTGGTTGATCGTGTTGATTATGTGCTCTATGAAGTCCTTCAGGGAGAGGTGAAACTTGAATACATGGGCATTGCTGACGATTTCGTTCCGCTGGAAACGCCGGTTAGCCGTGAGGGCCTGTTTCTGACTTTTTCCAAGGCTTCGCCGTGTAATTCCTTTGAACTAAGAGAGCGCATTGCGGACCGGCTTTATGAGCTTGTGAACTCTGGCAGGGTGCAGTATAAAGCTCGTTATACAAAAGCGAGTTGAGAGGCTACCGTTAGTGCTAGCACATGAACTTTTGAGGCGCACCCGTCGTAACTCAGTACAGGTACTCCCGGTATAAAATAAAATTCATGGGCAGTATTGCTGGGAAGGAGTCCGTAGCAATGGCAAAGGCAGTTACCTCGGGCCACAGGGATTTCGTGTACAGGTTGTCGCTCAACCTTGCCCGCTCGAAGATTGACGAACTGGATGGTTGCATCCACGGGGTTATTGCTGAGCTTGGCGATTGGCTTGGATCTGATCGCGCCTACCTGATCAATTTCGAAGAAGCCACCCAGACAATTTCAATCTCCCATGAAACCTGCAGAGACGGCGTCACACCCCAACGGGATGCCATTCAAAATGTTCCGAAGGACCGATATCCCTGGCTTATGGAGCAGCTTCAGATCCTTCCGGTTCTGGTGATCCCCGAAGTCGAACAACTTCCCCCGGATGCAAAAGAAGAGAAACTGGAATTCCTTCTTGAAAGTATCCGGAGTCTGGTTCTCGTTGGTTTGAAGCTGGAGGGACAAGTCAGCGGTATTCTGGGGTTCGATTTTCTTGACCATTCCTGTGCACTGGATCCGGGTACAGAGGAATTTCTGCTCCAGGTAGGCGAAGTTCTGGGGGCTTCGGTGCACCGACAGATATTGGCCAGTCGCAATGTGCGATTCGAAAACAGCCTCTATCGGTATTCCGACCAGTTTCCGGGGGTTATTTTCCAGTTCAGGATGTACCCCGACGGGCAAACCACGTTTCCCTTCATCAGTGAAAAAGTGAAGGAGCTGTTCGGACTCCCGGCCGATGCACTCAGCCTGGATGCGAAGCCCCTTTTAGACCTCATTGATCCAGAAGACAAGAAATCCTTCGACGAAGATGTAGATGAATCAAGGCGGCAAATGACGCCGTTTGAAACAAACTTCCGGGCCAGGAAACAGGACGGAACAACGGCTTGGATGGAAGCGCGGTCGGTTCCTGCCCGGTTGGCCGATGACAGCATGATCTGGCACGGGTACTTCTACGATGTGAGTGACCGCAAGCAATCGGAATCAGAGATAGAGAAACTGGCGTTCTACGACGCGTTGACGGGCCTTCCAAACCGGCGCCTGTTGCGGGATCGCCTGGCCCAGGCGTTAACTGGAAGCACCCGGGATCATAGCCACGGCGCCCTGGTCTTTATCGATCTGGATCACTTCAAGAACATCAATGACTCGGCGGGCCATATGACAGGAGATGAGCTGTTGATTCAGGTCGGCAAAAGGCTCAAGCAGACAGTCAGGGAGTGGGATACCGTCGCAAGGCTTGGTGGCGATGAGTTTGTTCTCATTCTGAAGGGGTTTCCGGCCGATGCTTCCAGCGCTGCCGCCCGCGTGGAAAAGGTCTGTGAGAAAGTCCGGGAAGCACTGAACGAACCCTATGAACTGAATGGCTTTGAGTACACCGGTACGCCAAGTATTGGTGTCACCCTGTTTTTTGATCACGATGATTCCCTCGAAGAGCTCCTTGGTCAGGCCGACATGGCCATGTTTCGTGCCAAGGAAGACGGTCGCAACTGCATCCGTTTCTACGATGCCATGATGCAGAAAAAGGTGTCCGAACGCCTGGCCATGGAATCCGACCTTCGACTGGCCATTCGGAAGAACCAGTTGGCAGTGCACTACCAGGTTCTTGTTGACGAGAAAGGTAAGCCGATAGGTGCCGAGGCGTTGCTTCGATGGCGTTGTCCGGGCCGTGGCATGGTGTCTCCCGCCGAGTTCATTCCGCTGGCAGAGGAAACGGGCCTCATTGAATCGGTTGGCTACTGGGTACTCGAAGAGGTCATGTCCACGATAGCCAGTTGGAAAAAACGGGGCGGTGTTCTGGCACGGCTCCAGGTGTCGGTAAACGTGAGTGCGAGGCAGTTCCATCTGCCGTCTTTTTGCTCAACTGTGATGGCATTGCTCAGAAAAACGGGGGCATCCCCCAGAAACCTGAAAGTGGAAATCACCGAGAGTGCACTGGCTTACGATCTTGAGTTGGTGGAAGAAACACTGCGAACCCTGAGAAGCATGGGCATACGCATTTCCCTGGACGATTTCGGCACGGGCTATTCATCCCTTGGTTACCTGAAACGGCTCTCGCTGGATGAGCTTAAAATTGACCAGGGATTTGTGCGAGACATCCTCGATGATCCCAATGATGCTGCCATCGCAGAGACCATTCTGGCCCTCGCTTCGTCACTGAAACTATCGGCGGTGGCGGAAGGCGTGGAAACGAAAGGGCAGCTGGAACGCCTTGTTATGATGGGGTGCAACCGGTTTCAGGGCTATTATTTCAGCAGGCCGGTGCCTGTGCGGGAGTTTGAGGGATTGATCGAAAAGGCAGGCGTGGGACACAGAAGAAGGGCTTGGTAGTTCGCATCCTATCTGTATACACTAGCCTTTCCGAGATTTCTTTTCAAACAACATCGAGAGTAATTCCCCCATGGCAATCTGGTCCCGTACCCCGAACCTCGAACAACTTGTCCAGTCCAGTCAGAACACGGCCGTTAGTCACATGGGTATCGAATACCTGGAAATTGGCGATGATTATGTGAAGGGCCGTATGCCCGTGGATGAACGCACAGTCCAGCCGTTTGGCATTCTCCATGGAGGAGCGTCGGTGTTGCTGGCGGAAACCCTGGGAAGCATGGCGGCCAATTGCTGTCTGAAGGATTCGGAAACCGTTGCGGTTGGGTTGGATATCAACGCCAACCACATCCGTCCGGTTACCAAAGGCTGGGTGTATGGCACGGCCAGGGCCATCCATATTGGTAGCGCCACTCAGGTATGGGAAATTCTGCTTGAGAACGAAGAAGGTAAAACCACCTGTATTTCCCGGCTGACCATGGCGGTTACCAGGCGTCCCGGTTGAATTGCCCGGGTGCGTTCAGGGCTTGATTCGCACCCTTCCCCTGCCAAACGCTTTGGATTCGTACATTGCGTTATCGGCCCTGGCCAGAAGATTCTTCAGGCCTGGCTCCTCGGGGTGTAGTTCTGAAATGCCGAAACTGGCCGCTGGCAGGAGACGGACATCACGATACTGGACTGGCATTCCCTGCATGAGCCCCAGCAGTCGTTCTGCCATTTCTGAGGCCTCAGCTGCATGAGCATCGGCGAGAAGGATTGCGAACTCCTCTCCGCCAATGCGCGCGGCAATGTCGGCCTCCCGGACGTTGCGACGGACCAGATTCCCGATGGCCCGCAACACTTCATCCCCGGCCTCGTGGCCATGGTTGTCGTTGATCTGCTTGAAGTGGTCCAGGTCAAACATGATGATGCCCAGAGGCGAGTTGTTGCGGCGGGACTGTTTCAAAAGCTGGTTTCCCAGTTCGAAAAAGGCTCTTCTGTTTCGAAGTCCGGTAAGGTCGTCCTCCAAGGCAGCAGCCCGGGCTTTCTCATGGGCTTCCTTGAGTGCCAGCTCCATTTCTTTTCGTTCGGTGATGTCGGTAGCGATCTCCAGGCGGACCAGCCGGCCATCTATCCAGGGAATCGCCTGGTCCCGGCACTGGTACCAGCGTTGGTCCAGTCGGTTCTGGAATTCCCAGATGTGCGGGGGGGAAGGACTGCCTGCTGAGTCAATCAGCAGGTGGTTGGTGCAGAAGTCGCAGGGGCTGGCGCTATCCTGCAGGACTTCCCAGCACTTTCTGCCATCTATGGACCCCCAGATTTTCCGGCCATAAGCATTCATGTACAGAAGCTCATGGGTTTCAAAGTCTGATACGTAAACCAGGGCGTCCAGGTTGTCGAGCACGGCTCTAAGCCCCTCGACGGGGGTGCCCCCCAGAAGCTCCACGTCTTCTGGTGTGGCGGGAATGTTGAGGGACGGTATGCCGGAATCCATGTCTTTTGTGCCGGAGTCTGTTTGGCCAGCAGTATAGCAAGGCGTTTCGGATTGAAAAGTAACCGACTGTCGCTTTTATGTGGTTTTGGAACCGAGGTGGGGCTTTGGCTTGGTGACAATCAGGTCCTGATCGACAAACTCCTGAAGAACGATCTCATAGGTTCCGTCCGGGACTTCCCGGGCGATACGATACACCTCACCAGCGCCATCTTCCGCGCTGGCCTTCAGGTCGACCGTGCGATAGGGGTTCATCCGGCTTTTATCAGCTTCTCTGACCAACAGAACGCAGGGCTTGAGTTTATGATCTGGCCGGCTCTCGATAACGATGCCAACCTCGCCGTTGACCATTTCCACAATGGAGCCGGGCGGATAAATGCCAATGAGCTGAATGAATTGATCCGCAAGTTCCGCGTCAAACTGGGTGCCCCGGTGTTTGTGGATGATATCCAGCGCCTGCATGGACGCCCTGCCTTTGTCGTAGACTCGATCACTGGTAATCGCATCGTAGGTATCGACCAGCCCCACGATCTTCGCGAAATAGGGAATCTGATGGTCGCTGAGGCCCCTGGGGTACCCTGAACCGTCCATCCTTTCATGATGACTGAACGCAACATCGACAGCCGTATTCAGTGAATGACTGGTGCCCATAAGAATGGTTCTTCCGTGAGTCGTATGGTGCCTCATCAGCTCAAATTCTTTAGGAGTCAGGGCGCCCGGTTTGTTCAGGATTTCGTCCGGGATTTTTGTTTTGCCAACATCATGCAACAGGCCGCAGAGCGCCAGGCTCTCGATTTCCCCATGCAGTAATCCGAGGTGTTTCCCGAATGCCGCGCAAAGAATCGAAACATTGATGCAGTGCTCGGCCGTGTAGGCGTCCTGATGCTTGATCTTGGTAAGGAGCATCAGGGCATTCTCGTTTCTCAGCACGCTCTCAACGCACCCTTTGACAACTTTGCGCGCGTTGTTGATGTCCAGCGTGCGTCCCACGCGCAATCCAGACATGATCGACTTGGCCGTGTCCTGGGCGTCCTTGAACCGGATCCTGGCCGTGGCCATTTCAGTGCCCGCGTCGACCTTATTGATATAGGTGACTCGCTTGCGCGGCACAGGCGGGGTTTTGGGTGTCGGTTCGGGGGCGGACTTGCGTTTGAACAGTCCCAGCAGTCCTGATCGCTGACCGTTCCGCGAGCCGGCCTCCTGGGGAGCGCGCGCTTTTTGGACCCGCCCCTCAATGAAAACGAACGCGCACTGGGCCCGTAGGGCGTCAATGTCCGCCTGGTCCTTGATCACAAAGCCCTGAATCAGAAAATCGGTCTCCTCCCACGGGCGGTCCAGCCGAGTAACATGCATGCCAATGGCAAGCTCGGCGACATCCACCTGTGTTTCAACAATTTCCTGATGGCTTTTGTTCATGGCTCGGTCCGATTACCTACTTTAGCCATTTTGACGGAATGAGTTGGTAAATGAAGAGACTGAATTGCAAAATTTGGTCAAATAGTGTTCGCTAATCATGCTGGGGTCAAGCGCCTGAGCATCGTCGATATTCGTTTCTCGATACCTGAACGGGAATCGTCCATCATGTCGGATCACCGCTTTTTCCACCTCTGGTGGCTTGCACTGGCTGCGGCTCTCATTCCGCTGGTTACGATCCATGTCACCTTTGTTGTTTCGGTGCTGGAGGGCCACGTTGAGCTATGCATTCCCTACTGGGATAGTTGCACCAGCATCAGTCGTACCGGCCGTCACGGAACATCTTACTTCATTTTCAAAGGTACCATGCTGCCGGCGGCCTTGCTCGGGATTCTGTTCTGGTGGCTCAACGGCCGGTGGTTGCGCCAGCTCGGCGTACATTCGTCCGGGGTTGCCTGGATCCCGTGGCTGGGTATGGTGGCCAGTGTGTCGCTTGCCGCCTATACCCTGGCGCTGGGCCATGCCGGCGACGGCTTCAATCTGGTCCGCCGTGTTGGTGTGGTTCTGTATTTTTCGCTCACCTTCATCTGTGAGTTGCTGGTTAGCGCCGGCTTGCGCAGCCATCCACTTTGGAAACACACGGGCATGAGGCTGTTGAATCTCTGCCAACTGACCCTCGCTGTGGGGATTCTTTCAGTGATCCTGAATGGCGTGGCCCCGGAGTTCTATAGCCGCAAGGACGATGCTTTCGAGTGGATCCTGGCTTTCCTGATCAACGCCAATGCCATCTGGCTGGCGCTGCTCTGGCGCAAGAATCGGTTCCGTGTCCGGCTCTGGGCCGATTCCTAGAGCGGGAGCAGGCCGCGAATGAGGGCTGCGGTTCCGGCGATGGCCGCGATGCCGAGAATGACCGGGCGAAGGCCTTCAAAGGGCATGCGGTTGACGAGTTTGCCGGAAAGCCAGAAGCCCAGGAATACGCCCGGGAAGGTCACTGCGAACAGGAACAGCTCCCGCGTTCCCAGGTAGCCGGAAGCGAGCAGGCCTGACAGGCTCAGGACGCTGGCCGCCAGAAAGAACGCGGACATATTGGCCCTGACCAGAGGCCCCTTTTCATTCTGGTAGATCAAGGCGATCGGTGGCCCACCCACTGCGGTAATCGTGCCCATATAGGTCGAGGCGGCTCCGGCCATCACGCTGTTGCGGGCGTTCAGCGCAGGCTTTAGCCCACCAATGCTGAGCGCTACCCCGGCGAGAATCAGCACACCAAAAATCAGCTCGAAGCCCGCCGTCGAGATCACCAGCAATGTCAGAGCCGCCAGAATTGCGCCGACAACTCCGCCCACAATGGCAAAGCGCACTTCCCGGACCTGCAATGCGCCTCGATTGCGTATCAGCATGAAGACAGTAAGCAGAGTGGCATTCAGTATCAGGGGGCCGGGGACCAACACCGGGCTGATAAGAAAAAGCAATGGCGCAGCCAGTGTACCAATGCCATAGCCGGCCACGCCCTGCAGGCAGGCCCCGGCGAGAATGGCAAGGTTGGCCAGAAGAATCTGTAACAGCGATACATCCGTCAAAGGAAATCACCAGGAAGTCGTTGGAAAAGGCCGGAGCAGTACCGGTCAGATATTGATACACTGCGGGGCCAGGAGCAAAGTCGAAAAGAATGATCCCCGATGACCCAGCAGCCTGAACACCAAAGTTGCCCCTGTGGCAGCGGCAAATCCTACCCCGAATGCTGCCAGCCGTTCCATCAGGATAAACCGGCTCCGTCGCCGGAGGCATTGATGCGGTCCCGTTACGCAGCGTTCGTTCTCGATCTTCCGGATTACCTGCGAGCCACCTGGCACCAGAGCACACGACCACAGACGCTCACTCTGGCAGACTCGCCGGAATGGACCGGTTTGCAGATCCTGGACACCAGTGAGTCGGGCAATCGCGGCAGGGTTCATTTCCGAGCGCTCTACCGCCTGGGTAAGGGCTGGGGCTTTCTCGAAGAGAATTCCGATTTCGTTCAGGAGCAGGGCCGCTGGTATTACCTTCGGGGAGACACCAGCGAGGGCCAGTTGAAGCCCGGTCGGAACGACCCCTGCCCCTGTGGCAGTGGCCGGAAGTACAAGGCCTGCTGCCTGTAGGTATCCATTACTCGAACGAGGGCAGTTCCGGCTTGGCGACCGGTTTGCCTGCTTCCTGCCAGGCATCGAATCCACCGGCGATGGACTGCACATGCATGTAGCCCATTTCCTTCAGGGCCTTGGCGCTCAGGGCGGCTCGCCCGGATGTTTTGCAGTAGCAGACAATGTTCATGTCGCGGCTCTCAAACGCCGGATCGTTGGTAAACTTGAACTCCAGCAAGCCGCGGGAAATGTTCACCGCGCCCGGTATATGGCCAGCCCGGTATTCATCCGCATCACGCACATCCAGCAGAAGATCGGCATTCTTGATGGCATCGTCCGCCTGATCCAGGGGCACTTCCTGGATTTCTTTCTTGGCGGCTTCTACAAGGTCATGGGCAGTTTTCATAGCTGAGCTCCTCAAACTGATGGAATAAGGTTATGCCTCAGGATAAGGGTTCGACCGCCGAGCGTCACTCCGCATATGTACGATTAAGCCGCCTCGTTGTTACCGAAGGCGCAGGCGTACTTACGTTCAAAGCGCTTATCTGCCCATCTCCCGTAGATACGCGAGGCAATCTGGAAAATGCCGGGCCACAGCAGGGGCTTGAACAGAAAGCCAAAGGGCGTGTGGGACCAGGCCCGAACGTTTGCAGGCAAGCCGATGACCCATTCCCCGGTCCAGGTCATCAGGTGCAGGCGTCGCAGCAGAGTTTCATGGCTCGGCAAATTGCCGCTGCCATCACGCTGTTCGTGGATGTCTGCGAAGATGAGATTGCCACGCTGCAGTTTGCGCAAGATGCGAATCTCCTTGGCACACAGTGGGCATTGTCCGTCGTAAAACAGGGTGTCATAACGGGGCTCCATCAAGTCCTCCAAGGGTCAGAATCTGTTTCCGGGCGTCCGCTTTACACTCTTCCAGGGTTTCCAGGATCCCGTCGAGGGCAGCGGGTAAGACCTCCGGGGCCGCCTTGCGGAACTGGTCAAGCAGTTCGATCTGAACATGTAGATCCTGGAAGCGGCCATACAGCTTTTGGCGTGCTTTCATCGTTTTCAGCTCGGACTTCCAGGTTTTCGAGTCCAGCTCCATCAGGTAACGGATTCGCTTGAGTTGCTTGCGAAGCCGATGAATATCCTCATCCGGGGAGGTATGCATCAGCTCAGCGGTCAATTTGTTGAACCCTTTTATACGGCTCTCCACCGCCTTTCGGATGTCTTTTGCCCTCAGCGTCTCCGCCAAATTCTGGAACTTTCGGGACTCAATGAGGTTCAGCCAGTGCTCCATGCTGTCGTGATAGCGCTTGCTCTGCAGGCGCTTGACCAGTTTTTTGTGGCGGTTGGCGGCTTCCTGTTCGAACCAGATCTGCAGGGCTGTCCGGATTTCCGAGTTGTCGCCACATAATTCGGGTAAGTCCCGGAGAAATACGTGCAGATCACGTAACGGTCCCGTCGCCCGGGCATGCCGTTTCAGGCTTTTAACGGCCTTCGCTAGCGCCTTGTCACCGGCCACTTCCTGCACCGATTCGGCAACCGCGCGGCTGCGTCGGATGGCAATGCGGTACTGGTGTAGGAATTCGTCATCCAGGCCCAGGATCACACCACGCTCCAGTTGCCGGAGTCTGTTCAGCTGATGGTGAAGGGCCTCGGGAATGTCTTTTGCCGGGTCATCTCCCGCGGTTTTGGCCTTCTTTTTCAGTTTTCGCTGGAAGTGGGTGTAGCTGTAATCCTGTGGCGTCATCAGCGCTACCAGTTTGCCCTTACCCCGGTCTAGCTGATGCCAGTCTTTGATCGAGAGGCGGATGTGAATGAAGCTGGCGGTGGGTAGCTGTTCGGGAGGTTGTTTTAACAGCCACTGGGCCAGTTCCAGCAGGGCCGGATTGTGACCTACAAGCATAACCTGGGAGTCTTCTTCCCGCTCTTTCAGCCAGGCAATCAACCGACGGTAGTCAAACGTATAGAGCTCGCTTTGAGTGTGCCAGTGCTCGGGCATAACAGGCTCGGGCATGGCCCCCTCGAGGGTCGCCAGGGCACGGGTGGCGTTACTGCAGTAAATCTCACCGTGCAGTGCGCCGGCGGCCTCCAGTGCCTTGCCCAGCGGAGCCAGCTGGCTTTCACCCCGGGCATTAAGAGGTCGCTCACGGTCGCACAGAGACTCATCGGCCCAGCTGGATTTGGCGTGGCGTACCAGAAACAGGTGCTTCATTGGCCTACCTTCGTGGTGGTCCTTTAGTCTAACCCTTGCTCAAGACATTTTCGTTACTGCCGATACTCTACTTGTCTGATAACAATGGCGGAAGATCAGTTTGTCCAGAAAGCCGAACGCGCCATGCGTCGGTCTCTGAAACCTCTTTTTACAAACTGGAACAGAGCACCTGAGTGGGTCTGTGGATAATCCGCATCAATAGAAAGTTCCCGGGAGTCTGGAAGCATGAATGTTCTGAGTCGGTTAAAAATCCGAAGCCGCTTACTTATCGCCACACTGCTGCCCGTACTGTTAACGGCGGCAACCCTCGCTTGGATCACCGCCAACCAGATTCAGGCGAACGGCGAAGCAGAGCTCAAACGCCTGGAGACCAGTCTTCTCGAGGCACGCAAGACCGGGCTGCAGAACCTGATTGATGCTGCTGAGGCAGTGGTGTTGGAGGCCAAGAACGACCCCTCAATGACAGAAGCAGAGGCGAAGGAAGCGGCTGCCGCGCGTCTGCGTTCTATCCGTTTTGATGAAACCAATTATGTATTCGCCTACACCAGGGATGTTTTCAATCTGGCGTATGCCCCGGATCCCTCGAAAGAAGGCCCCACGACAAACCCGGTTGTCAGGAAACTGGTTGGCAATCTTTTCAACGCGGCCCGCGGTGAGGGCTTCTATGGCTATGACTGGATGAATCCGGCCTCTGGCAATGAAGAACCCAAGATGTCCTACTCCACGATCATCCCGGACTGGGACTGGATGATCGGTGCCGGCGTCTACATTACCGACATTGATCGCCAGGTGGCAGCGGCTCGAGAAAAAAATCGAAGCCGGCATGGCCGAAACCCTGGGCTTTATCCTGCTGGTGACAGTGCTGGTGGTTGTGATTGCCCTGGTAATCGGCATCTTCGTGGGTCGTAGTGTGACCCGGCCACTGAAGAGTGTCAGCAGCATGATGCAGGAAATCGCCGACGGTGAGGGTGACCTGCGCCAGCGCCTGCCAGATGAAGGCGTTGACGAACTGGCCGAGCTGGGTCGGCGCTTTAACGCCTTCGTGATCAAGATCCAGGACACCATGCGTGAGGTGGGCGCGACCACCGATCAGGTAGCGTCCGCAGCCGAGGAGTTGAGCCGGGTGGCTAATGAAACCCGGGCTTCGGTTCAGGAGCAGGGCTCCGAGACTGACCAGATCGCCTCAGCCATCAACGAAATGGCCGCCACCATCCAGCAGATTTCCGGTAATGCCAATGAGGTTGAGAGCTCTGCCTCAGACGCCGATCGCATGGCCCGGGAAGGTGGCGAAACCATCAGCAGTGCTCAGGGCGCCGTGAACAAACTGTCCGAGGAGATCGAAGATACCGCCCGAAGCATCAACGCTCTGGCGGAAAAGTCCGATGAGATCCAGCAGGTGCTGGATGTCATTCATGCTGTGACTGAGCAGACCAATCTGCTGGCCCTTAATGCCGCCATCGAGGCTGCACGGGCTGGTGAGCATGGGCGTGGTTTCTCAGTGGTTGCGGATGAGGTTCGCCAGCTGGCGAAACGCAGCGCCGAGTCTGCTGATCAGATTCGCACCATGATTGACGGCTTTGTTACCGAATCCAAGGCATCGGTTGAGCAGATGAACAAGTCACGCAACCGCTCGACAGAAACCGTCGAAAGGATCAACCATGCAACCAGCGCGTTGCGAACCATCGAGACCTCGGTCGGCAAGATTCATGATCAGGTGACTCAGATCGCCACAGCCTCAGAGCAGCAGAGCCAGGTTGCCGAAGAGATTAACCAGAACGTCGTCCGCATTGTCGATGCTGCCCAGCGCAGTGATACCGGCGTAAACCAGACCAACGAAGCCAGCCACGAACTGGCGCGCCTGGGTGAGAGCCTTCGGGAGCTAGTTGGTCAGTTCAAGGTCTGATCAGCGGCTGTCGGTCGCGTTGATGAGCTCGCGCAACCTTCGGGAGCGTTTGGCTCGGGCGCGGACCGTGGCCGTCAGGTAGTCGGCGTCGAACGGCTTAAGGACGTAGTCGTCGCCTCCGAGCGCAACACTCAGGGTTTTCTCATCCTGATGAGACTGTGACGTCAGGAAGACGATGGGAGTGGCATCGAATTCACGGTCCTCCCTGAGGATGGCAGCGAGTTCTGTCCCGGAGACGTTGGGCATCACAATATCCAGAATGATGACATCTGGCCTGATCGCCCGCGCAACCGTCAATGCCTGCAGAGGTTCCTCGCAGGCATGTACCTCAAGCCCAACATATTCCAGCTGTATTTTTGCGGCCTGCAGGGCGGTTTGATCATCATCTACCAGCAGTACGCGGTAGGTTGTCGTGTGCTTGCGCTCGGCGAATTCATGGGCGAGGTCCATAAGGCGGTCTTTGGTGACCGGTTTGACCAGATAGCGCGAGGCACCCGCCCGGAGTGCTGCAAGCCTGGCGGGCATTTCGTCATGGATAGAAAGAAAGATAACCGCCGGCATTCTCCCCAGCCGGTTGCGAAGCTGTCGAATGATGTCCGGCCCCGCGCTCATGTCCTCGCCAAAGGCGACGTCCATAATAATCATGTCTGGCCGGGCAAGCGTTTCAAATATATCCAGATAAACCGACGAAGACAGGAAAACTTCCGCATCAAATCCGGCCTCAATAAGCCAGGTAAGCATTTCCTGAGCCACCAACTCGTCATCGTCCACAATGTGGATTTTCCGAGAGCCGCGTTTACTGGGTCCAGGGCTTTCCTCAACCGGCTTCAGGTCGCAATTTCGCATGGTCTCGACCAGCGTATCCATCATTTCTCTTTTCGAGAGAGCGTCGAGAGGATGCGTGTGCCAGTTTTCGGCAAGAGACAGTAACTGCCTTGCTGCTGTCGAAACACACTCAAGACCGAGAGAACCGGAAGTGCCAGCGAGCTTGTGGGCCTCCTGATATAGCAGTCCGAGTGAGGCGTTCAGGTTGTCGAGCCCGACAGCATCATTCGGGTCCGTCGGTATCGCGTCGATGAGCGCTTCGAGACGTTCAAACGTCTCGGGCAACTTTTCCACGTAGGCGGCCCGGAGGGCCTCTAACTGTGCCCGATGTCTGGAAAGCTCGTTGTCTGGCATGGACTGTATCCCGGATCCCTGGAATTACTGCAATCAGTGGTATTCAACATAGCCAATAAACGCCCGGATGACCAGATTTTGGCCTTTTTTAAACTCTCAGGTTACTATCTCCGAGGCATCAAAAATCACAACATAACAATGAAATAGAGGTTCAACGACAATGACCCACCTGCTGAAAGCAACGGTAGCGTCGGCGCTGCTTCTCGCAAGCAGCATCGGCCTCGCCGAGGAAAACTATACTCTGCGCCTTGCGCAAACCTGGGGGCCCAACTCTCCGGTACTGGGAGAGACAGTTCAGCATATGGCGGACATGGCAGAAACCATGTCGGACGGCCGTTTGCAGATCCGCATAGATCCGTCCAACAAGCACAAGGCGCCGTTCGGCATCTTTGATCTGGTGCGCAATGGCCAGTACGACATGGGTCACACCGCGTCCTACTACTACAAGGGCACCATCCCGAACGCCATGTACTTCACCACCATCCCATTCGGGCTGATTGCGCCTGAAATGTACGCCTGGTTCTACCACGGCGAGGGCATGGAACTGATGCAGAAGGTCTACGAGCCGTACGGCATGCTGTCTTTCCCGGGCGGTAATACCGGTAACCAGATGGGTGGCTGGTTCCGCGAGGAAATCAACTCGCTGGAAGACCTGAAGGGGCTGAAGATGCGTACTCCGGGCTTTGCTGGCGAAGTGATGTCCGAGCTGGGGGTTGCCGTGACCAACCTGCCGCCGGGTGAACTCTATACCGCACTTGAGCGTGGCACCGTGGATGCCGTTGAATGGGTCGGTCCTGCCCTGGATTTCCAGATGGGCTTCCATCAGATCGCCAAGTACTACTATTCGGGTTGGCAGGAGCCGGGCGCGGAAGTCCAGTTCCTGATCAACAAGAAGACCTGGGAAGAGCTGCCAAAGGATCTTCAGGAGATCCTGCGGGTCGCCATGCGCACCGCAGCCTATGACATGTACATCCAGAGCACCCACCAGAGTGGCGTAGCCTGGGATCGCATGAAGGAAGACTACCCGGATGTCACCCACAAGGTGTTCCCGCCGGAAGTCATTGATGCCCTGCGCAGCACCACCAACCGGCTGCTGGCCGAGGCGGCAGAGAACGATCCGCTGGCGAAGGAAATCATCGAGTCCCAGCGCGACTACCTTAAGCAGGTTCGTCAGTGGACCAACATTTCGGACAAGGCCTACCTGAACAGTGTGGCTGAGGACTGAAGCCTGACAATACCTGAGAGCCAGCCAAAGGCTTGAGGGCTTTGTCAGTCAAAGGGGCGCCGGGGCTGTAATACCCCAGCGCCCCTTTTTGTTTGCGTCGGTTTCTGGAAAAATAGGCCGCTCATTCTTTGGGCAGCGCCGATGAAACAGACACTGCTATCCCTGAGCAATCTTTCCAAGCAATTCGGTGGCAAAACGGTGCTCGACGGTCTGGATCTTGAGATCTACGACGGCGAGTTCATTACCCTGCTGGGCCCTTCCGGGTGCGGAAAAACCACCCTGCTGCGGCTGATGGCCGGTTTCGAACATCCCGATGAGGGCAGCATCACCCTGGCGGGACAAGATCTCACCCACACTGCCCCGGAAAACCGTCCGCTCAATACCGTATTCCAGCATTATGCGCTGTTTCCCCACATGTCGGTGTTCGACAACGTGGCCTATGGCCTGAAGATGGAAAAGCGCCCGAAGGACGAGATTCGCCAGCGAGTCGATGAAGCGCTGGCCATGGTCCAGTTGCAGGATTTTGCCCGTCGCAAGCCGCATCAGCTGTCCGGCGGCCAGCAGCAACGGGTTGCCATCGCCCGGGCGGTGGTCAAGCGGCCGAGACTGCTACTGCTGGATGAACCGCTCTCGGCCCTGGATTACAAGCTTCGCCGTACCATGCAGGTGGAGCTTAAGCGCCTGCAGCGGGAGCTGGGTATAACCTTCGTGTTCGTGACCCACGATCAGGAAGAGGCCCTATCCATGTCGGATCGGGTGGTGGTTCTCAAGGATGGACTGGTGCAGCAGCTCGGCACTCCACGGGAGGTCTACGAGCGACCGGCCAACCTCTTTACCGCGCGGTTTGTAGGGGAAACCAATTTTTTCCCTGGCACGGTCGAGTCGGTCCAGGACGGCTCCATTACTGTGGATGTCTTTGGTCTCAAACGAACCCTGCGTCGACCGGACTTTTCGGTACGAGAAGGCCAACCCTTGAGCGTGCTGCTGCGGCCTGAAGACATCCGGGTGCTGGATCCTGCCGATGAGCAGGGTGTCGCGGGCAAAATTGTTGAGCGCAACTACAAAGGCAGCACCCTGGATTCTGTCATTCATCTGGACGATGGCACCGAGGTGTTGGCCAGCGAATTCTTCGATGAGGACGATCCCGCATTCGACTACCGCCTGGGCGAGCCGGTCAAGGTCAGTTGGGTGGATGGCTGGGAATGGCTGCTGCCCGGCGAAACCGCAACCGAAGAGGAACTTGCGGCCGATGCATAGCGTTATGCAGCAGCCGTTCAAAACCGCCGTCCTGATCCTGGTCTGGGGTTGGCTCCTGTTTCTGGTGTTGGCGCCGAATCTCCTGGTGGTTGGCGCCAGTGTCATGACCCGGGACCCGGTCTCTTTTCTGTCCCTGCCCCTGAATCTGGATGCCTATCGCCAGCTGTTTGACCCGCTGTATCTGGAGGTTTTTCTCCACTCCCTGTACATGGCGGCGATGACCACCCTGGTGTGCCTGCTGATTGGTTACCCGTTTGCGTGGGCCTTGTCCAAAGTGGGCAAGCAGCGACAACTGATCCTGATCTTCCTGCTGATCGTGCCCTTCTGGACCAATTCCCTGGTGCGCACCTACGCCCTGAAGCTGATCCTGGCTACCAACGGTCTGCTGAACAGCGCCCTGATGTCGATCGGGCTGATTGATGAGCCCCTGCAGCTCCTCTATACCGAGGGCGCGGTGATCATCGGGCTGGTGTATCTGCTGCTGCCGTTTATGATCCTGCCGCTGTATTCGGTGTTCGAAGACCTGAAGCAGGAGTTGCTGCTGGCCTCCCACGATCTGGGCGCGGGTCGGCTGTCCACCTTTATCCATGTGATTGTGCCGCTCACCCTGCCGGGGGTTCTGGCCGGCGTGATGCTGGTCCTGCTGCCCGCCATGGGGCTTTTCTTCGTGCCGGATATTCTTGGCGGTTCGCGCAATCTGCTGGTGGGTAACGTGATCAAGAACCAGTTCCTCGATGCCCGCAACTGGCCCTTCGGGGCGGCGGCCAGCATTGTACTGACCCTGACCATGGCGTTCCTCATGTTCGCCCATCGCCTGAGTAAACGGCGAATTGGCGAGGAGGGTGCCTGATGACACGATGGTTGCCCCGCACCTATCTGACCCTCGTCTACATTTTGCTCTACGTGCCCATCGTGGTGCTGGTGGTGTTCTCGTTCAATGAATCCCGTACCGGTTATGCCTGGGGCGGGCTCAGCCTTCGCTGGTACGAGGCGCTTTTCAATAACCGGGCCATGGTCAATGCCATGTGGAATTCCCTCTGGCTGGCGCTGTCTGCCGCCACCGTGTCCACAGTAATCGGCGCCCTGACAGCCCTGGCCCTGCATCGTTATCGGTTCCGGGGCAAAAAGCTGCTCAACGGCATGCTGTTTGTGGTGATGATGTCACCGGAGATTGTCCTGGCGATTTCGTTGCTGGCCCTGTTTCTGTTGGTGGGGCTGCAGCTGGGCTATGTGTCGCTGCTATTGGCTCATGTCACCTTCTGTCTTCCGTTTGTGGTAATTACAGTGATGGCGCGGTTGAGCGGCTTCGACGAGAGCCTTCCAGAGGCCGCCCGGGATCTTGGTGCTTCTGATTTCACCATGACCCGTACCGTGCTGATCCCGGTGATCATGCCGGCATTACTGGCAGGCTGGTTGCTAGGGTTTACACTGTCCCTCGATGATGTGGTAGTGAGTACTTTTGTGAGTGGCCCGAGCTACGAGATTCTGCCCCTGCGCATTTACTCCATGGTGCGTGTGGGCCTGAAACCCGAGGTGAATGCCCTGGGCACACTGTTGCTGGTGTTTTCACTGATTATGCTGATGTTGTCTCAATGGATTCTGATAAGGAGCAAACGATGAAGAAACTGGCACTGGCCGGCTTGCTGGCAGTGGGATTGACGGGGTGCAGTTCCGAGGAGCCCCAGGTTCTCAACCTCTATAACTGGTCCGAGTATATGCCCCAGGAAGTGCTCGACCGCTTCACTGAGGAAACCGGTATCCAGGTGGTCTACACCACCTACGACAGCAACGAGGCCATGTATGCCCGCTTGAAATTGCTGGATGACAGTGCAGCCTACGACCTGGCGGTACCTTCTACTTACTACGTCAGCAAGATGCGTCAGGAAGACCTGCTGCTGCCGATCGATCGCAGCAAGATCGAGGGCTTCGATAATCTGGACCCGGAACTGGTGAACCTGGATATTGATCCGGAGAACAAATTATCCGTCCCGTACCTCTGGGGTACCACGGGGCTGGCCGTGGACACCGCAGACATCGAAGGTGAGCCTGTCACTGCCTGGGAAGACCTGTGGGAAGACCGTTTCGATGGCCGGGTGATGCTGACCAACGACATGCGGGAGGTTTTCCACGTTGGCCTGCGGGTATTGGGCTATTCCGGCAACAGCA
Source organism: Marinobacter sp. MIT932201 (assembly GCF_047123295.1). Classification (NCBI taxonomy): domain Bacteria; kingdom Pseudomonadati; phylum Pseudomonadota; class Gammaproteobacteria; order Pseudomonadales; family Marinobacteraceae; genus Marinobacter; species Marinobacter sp. MIT932201. The sequence continues at coordinate 403,577 of NZ_CP138917.1, forward strand.
CCAATCCGAATGAAATCAAGGCGGCCTATGAAAAGCTGTCCGAGCTCATGCCCTCGGTTCGTACTTTCAATTCCGATGCGCCCCGCATGCCTTACCTGGAGGGTGAGACCGACGTGGGTATGATCTGGAACGGCGAAGCCGTGATGGGCAAGGGCACCATGGAGTCGCTGGAGTACGTCTATCCGGAAGAAGGCATTATCGCCTGGCTGGACAGTTTCGTGATTCCGAAGAACGCGAAGAATCCGGAAGCGGCCCACCAGTTCATCAGTTTCGTGTTGCAGCCGGAAATCTCCGCTTTGATCAGTAAGGAGATCGGTTATGCCACTCCGAACCTGGCAGCGCGGGACTTGCTGCCGGACGAAGTGGCGAATAACCGGGCAAGCTATCCGAACGCCACCGATATGATCAATGCGGAGTTCCAGACCGACATCGGCGACGACGCCCTGCAGGTCTACGCCAAGTACTGGGAAATGTTGAAGTCTGGCCGCTAAGCGCGCGGATTGTTAATGGTCCTGAAAAAGCGGAGGCTGCGGCCTCCGTTTTTTTGCATCGGGTTTCACAAAACTGCAATACATGGTCTATAACTTCCTGATAACAAATGGTTAGCAAACTTCTGAACTTGCCATCAGTAAGGACACGTTATGATCATGCCCTCTCGCTCGACACGGAACCGTGCTTTTTTGCTGTCTGCAGCCCTTGCCACCACAGGTTTTTCTGGCAGTACCCTGGCTGAAGAGCTGCGCCTGATTACCTGGGGTGGCTACGCCCCGGATGATGTGGTCGCCCAGTTTGAGGAGGAGACCGGCATTGATGTGAAGGTGACTCTCTCCAACAACGAAGACATGATTTCCAAGCTCCGTGCCACGGGCGGTGCCGGGTTTGACCTGGCCCAGCCGAGCCAGGACCGGATTGTTGGTGTGCAGCGCCAGTTCAATATCTACAAGCCGATCGATTTCAGCCGGGTGAACACGGATCAGTTGCAGCCGTCCATGGTCAAGGCGACCCAGGATTCCACCGAACTGGATGGCCAGTTTTATGGAGTGCCCTCGGTGTGGGGAACCAGTGGTCTGATCGTGCACAGCTCGGTAGCGGATACCGTGTCTGACTATACCGACCTGTGTGATCCTGCTGTCGAAGGACAGGTCAGCTACCGCCTCAAGCGACCCACACTGATCGGTTTTGCCTTTGCGATGGGTTTGGATCCGTTCGCAGCCTACGATGACCGGGACCAGTACGAGTCGATCATGGCAAAGGTTGAGGACAAACTGATCGACTGCAAAAGCAATGTGAAAACCTACTGGACCGGTGGCGACCAGTTGCTGGCCCTGCTGCGTACCGGTGAAGTGAAAGCGGCCATGGCCTGGGATGCCGGCGGCTGGAAGCTCAATGCCGAGAACCCGGACATCCGGTTTGTGGCCCCCGAATCCGGTGCCCTGGGCTGGATCGATACCTTCGCGATTCCTCGCCGAAGCGAGAACGAAGAAGCCGCCTACAAGTGGATCAATTTCGTGATGCAGCCGGAGATTGCGGCCCGTATTACCAATGCGTCAGGCAACTTCACCGCCTCAAAAGGTGCGGATGAGTTTGTCAAAGCTGATCTGAGGGACGCTTATCGCGAAAGCTTTGATGAAGCCGCCATCAACAATATCAAGTGGTATCCGCCGGTTCCCCCGGGACTGGAAACCATGGAAGGCCAGGTGCTGGATCGAGTCCAGGCCGCGAACTGATCCCTATGGGAATGGATTCGGATCTGTTCTGTGAGGGACTGGTCCGCCGCTTTGGCAGCAATGCCGCGGTGGACCATGTGTCCCTGGACGTGCCTGCGGGCACGTTTTTCTCCATTCTTGGCCCCTCCGGTTGCGGCAAAACCACTCTCCTGCGACTGCTGGCCGGTTTTGACAAGCCCGATGCAGGTGACATCCACATCCGTGGCCAGCGCATGAACGATGTGCCACCAAACCGGCGGCCCGTGAACATGGTGTTCCAGCATCTGGCCCTGTTCCCCACCATGACCGTGGGCGACAACATCGGTTACGGGCTCAAGCGCCGGAAGATGCCACTGGCAGAACGTCGAAAGCGCATTGCCCGGGTGCTGGAGCAGGTTGGCCTGCCGGATCTTGAGCACCGAAATCCACAGGAGCTATCCGGCGGACAACGACAGCGGGTGGCGCTGGCGCGCTGCCTGGTACTGGAGCCCACGCTTCTGCTGCTGGACGAACCCCTCGGCGCCCTCGATCTGAAACTCCGTGAGCAGATGAAGGTGGAGCTCAAGCACCTGCAGAAGCAGTTCGGCACCACCTTCGTGTACATCACCCACGACCAGTCGGAAGCCATGGTGATGTCGGATCAGGTGGCCGTCATGCGGGACGGGCGGTTTGATCAGGTGGCGCCACCGGAGGAACTTTACCGGGAACCGGCCACACCCTTCGTAGCCGGGTTCGTCGGCGATAACAATCGCCTGTCCGGTGAGCTGGTAGCGGTGCGGGATAATCTGGCAGACATCCGTCTGGATGACGGTGTTCTGGTTCAGGGACGGGTGGCATCGGACAACCTCAGAACCGGCCATCGGGCCGAACTGTATATCCGGCCCGAATCGCTGGTGCTGTCAGGTGATGCCCTCAGTGCCGGTTTCTCCTCGATGCAGGCGAAAGTGCGAACCACCCTGTTCGATGGTGCCAACAGTCGGATTGAGGCAGAGAGCTGTGGCCAGCCGGTGTATGCCCGCCTGCCCCAGGATGGCTCGGCACCGAGGCTGTCTTCCGACAGCTCCATCCGGCTGGCATGGAATCCGGCTTTGGCCAGGGTCTTTGGAGCCGACAGTCCGTGAAGTCATCGGTCAGTCGCTTATCCCTCTGGTTGCTGCTTACCCCGTTCCTGCTCTGGATCGTGTTGCTGGTGTTGTTGCCTCACCTCCAGATGTTACGGGTGTCGTTCCAGGTGCGGGAAAGCTGGGACACCATTGCCTGGGGCATTGAGCAGTATCGAAACTTCTTTACCGAGTCCTATTACTGGCGAACGTTCGTGCGTACCGGGGTGATGTCGTTGTTCACTACCTTTTTGACGCTGATCATCGCCTTCCCCATTGCCTGGTACATAGCCCGTCTTGCGAGGGGGCGCTCCAAGGGCATTCTGTTTCTGGCCTGCCTGATTCCGTTCTGGGCGAGTGAGTTGGTACGTACTTACGGTTGGATGATCCTGCTGCGTGAAAGTGGCCTGTTCAGTTCCTGGCTACAGGCCCTGGGCTGGGTGGATGGTCCGGTGGAAATGCTCTATAACGACGTGGCGGTCATTATCGGTCTGGTCTACAACGGGCTTCTGTTCATGGTGGTGCCACTGGTAACCACCCTCGATGGCATGGATGAGAACCTGGTGGAAGCCGGCTACGACCTGGGTGGCGGCCACGGTACCGTATTGCGCGAAATCGTTGTGCCCTGGGCCATGCCCGGCATTGTTTCCGGCTGCATCGTCGTGTTCATGCTCACCCTTGGCAGCTATCTGACTCCGGTGCTCATGGGCGGGAAGGATAGCGCCTGGTTTACCGAGCAGATCTTCACCCAGTTCATTACCCGCTTTAACTGGGAGCAGGGCGCCGCACTGGGTGTTCTGCTGCTGGTACTGTCGTCGGTCATCGTCTGGCTCGGGCTGAAAATCTCCGGCCAGTCGTTGCGGAAGGTGATGGGATGAAGGTGAGGGTGAAGCCATGATCCGTTCCGTCCCCCGGTCCCGTCTGTTCGATTGCCTCTACCTGGCGTACCTGGTGGCGTTTTTCGTTTACCTGGCCTTGCCGCTGCTGGTGACCGCCGTGTTTGCCTTCAATGACGCGCCTTTCCCGTCTCTGCCATGGAAAGGCTTCACCCTGGACTGGTATTTCGCCGACGGCAGCGAGGGCCGTACCGGACTCTTCCACGATGATGGGCTGCTCACGGCGCTCTGGGTCAGTGCTAAAATTGCGTTCTGGGTAACGCTGGTGAGCGTTGCCCTGGGGTGTGTTAACGCCGTGTTGTTCGAACGGGTACAGTTCCGGGGCAAGGAGTTCCTGTACCTGCTCATGCTGCTGCCTTTAGTGATTCCCGGGGTCATTCTGGGGGTGTCGATACTGGTGTTTTACAGCGGCATGGCCAATGATATGTCGGCCGCCTGGGGCATCGAACTGGATCTGTTCCGCCCCGGGATGACTCTGGTGGTAATGGGGCAAGTGACCTTCATCGCGACTCTGAGTACCCTGGTGATTGCCGCACGCCTGCGCAAGTTTGATCCCCAGCTGGAAGAAGCCGCCCTGAACCTGGGCGCCACGCCCCTGGTGGCCTGGTTTACCGTTACCCTGCCATGGCTGTTGCCATCCATTTTCGGAGCGGCCGCAATGGCCTTCCTGATGTCATTTGAAAACTTCAATACCACCGTTATGCTGACAGGTAGCGATACACCGTTGACGGTGGCCCTCTTCAATCGCCTTCGGGAAGGGTCGACGCCCGTGCTCAATGCGGTGGCACTGTTGCTGATGGTGGGCTCTGCGCTCCTGGCCTTGCTGGTGATGGGCCGCTCCTCACGTTAACGGTGTTCGCCGCCATCATGGGATAACGCGACCCGATTGAGCCGGCAGTCACCGGGAGGTCTCATGAAGTTTATTTTCGAAGTGCATATCCGGGAAGGCCATACTGCCGAGGAATATGCGGATGCCTGGGTAAGAGCGAGCGAAATTATCCAGCAGGCGCAGGGGGCCCGCGGCACCGAGCTGCACCGCAAGATTGGCGACCCCAATACGCTGATTGCGATTGCTTCCTGGGAGAGCAAGGAACAGCGGGATGCCATGGAAGGGCAGCATAACCCCGAGGTGGCCGCGATCATCCGCAGCGCTGCGCCTTTCGTGGATATCACACCCATCGGTGAGTTTGAGGACCCGGAATGGGTGGTGGAGCCGCCTCGATCATCGCATAGTCACGAATCACCTTGAGCGCACCGGTCGTATGCCCCGAAAGAGTGCTCCGGATTTGCGGGGACTGGACTATAATCAGATCTGATCGCCCCACAACTCAGGTTTGCCTTCCTGATGCCACAGATTAGCCTGCTTCGTCTGGTTACCGCGTTTCTGGCCTTGATACTGCCTGCACTTACCTATGGAGCGTCTCAGCCGGTAGCCGAAGGTTGGGAGTATCGCTGGGGTGATTCTCCCTTTACCGAGGACGGTGTTCCGGAGTGGGTGGTGCAGGATGCACCCGAAAAATGGCAAAGCATTGGTTTTCCCTCCAATCCACCCGGCCGTGAAGGGCGTGAGAATGTCTGGTTCCGGGTCACCCTGCCAACCGGCGAGTGGCAGGAGCCCGTCCTTTACATCTTCAGTGTCGATCTGATCGTTCAGGTCTGGGTTGAGGGTGAAAAAATCTACCAGTATGGCGAGTTTGATGACCAGGGCCGGGGCCGGTTTGAGGGCTGGCCGTGGCATGAAATCGTGCTGCCGGAGAACTATGAAGGCAAGCCGGTGTATTTCCGGATTTTCTCCAATTACACGGATATTGGGCTGTGGGGCGAAGTCTCCATCATGGATCATCCGGATCTGGTTCTCTACATTCTCAAGAATTCCCTCGAAGCACTGGTCATTGCGGGTTTCGCCACCTTGATTGCGTTGTTGGCGATCATCTTTGCGCTGTTGCAGGCGGAAAAGAAAACTTTTGCGACTATCTCTCTGTTCACTCTCTCATCTGCCCTGATGCTGGTTTCTGAGAGCCAGGCCAGTCTACTGATTGCTTACCAGCCGTTGATGTGGGATTACCTGGCTGCCGGCTCCTATTACATGCTGCCGGTGGCCCTGGCACTGCTGCTGGAGCAATGGCTGACCAATCATCGCCCCTGGGTGATAAATCTGATCTGGAAAGTTCATCTTGGTTACCTGGTGGGTGCATTGCTGGGCGCGCTGACGGGCGTGTTTGATCTCTCGTCTACGTTCCCGCCATTTGATGCCATGTTTCTCGTTTCTCTGGTTATTATTTTTGCCGTCGTGCTTCGTCGTATCGGTAAAATGTTGCGCGAGCAACAGGTACTGCTTTTGGCCTTCGGCTTTTTCTGCGCGTTGCTGATTGTGGATATGGCAGTGGCCCATGGTGTGCTTCCCTGGGGCCGAGTCCCGGTCAGTTGGGGAATGCTCCTCTTCTCTCTGGCGGTGGTGATTATTTCACTGTGGCATTACGCAGGCACCCAGGAGGCGTTGAAGCGGCTGAACGTGTCACTGGAAGAAAAGGTTGCCGAACGTACCGCCAAGGCGGAGGCTCTGGCCCGGCGCGAGCAGGCGCGGGTCCGGATGCTGACCTTTGAAAATGAGAAAAACCGGATTCTGGGCGACGTGATTACCGAGCTGCAGGACTGTCTGGGCCTGAAGCAGGCGTTCGGGTTGCTTGTCCGGGCGCTCCCGGATATTTGCAGCCCGCTTAAAGGCGCCTTTTATCAGCGGGGCTCGGGAGAGCGGTATGATCGGGTTGCCGTCTGGGGATTCAGTCGCCCGGTTCCGCTTCCGGTGATCCTGGATGCCCGCAAAGGCCTCCCGGAGCCCTCCAGGCTGCCGCAACTGAAACAGTGGCAGGGCGCCGATGGGGAGGGGAGAGAGGCCGAGAGCGGTACCTTGTGTTTCTGGGTAAATGTGGAGTCGGCCAGTGCCGGCAATGTGACTGAAGGTGTGCTTCTGCTCGAGGGCGATGGCGTTTTCGGAAAGGCAGAGAGCGAGTATGGTTCGGCACGTCTGCTTACGGCGCTGGATCAGGCCATCCAGAGAATCGGTATCACCCTCTCAAGCATTGCCCTGCGGGAAGAGTTGCAGAAGTTTTCCTACGAGGATGCACTCACCGGTCTGAAAAACCGCCGCTACTTTGATCAGCTTTTCGAACATGAAAGCGCCGTCGCGCAGCGTAACGATTTGTCGCTATCCCTGTTGATTGTCGACATCGATCACTTCAAACGGTTCAACGATACCCACGGCCACGAAGCGGGAGACCATGCCCTGAAGATCGTCGCTGGCATTCTTCAAAAGCAGTTCCGGGAGAGTGACATAGTTTGCCGGTACGGCGGTGAAGAGTTTGTGGTGCTCATGCCGGGAGCAACCTCCGAAGCAGCCCGGGATAAAGCGAACCAGCTGTGCGAAGCCGTTCGCAAGGTAGCTATTATTCATCGGGAGCAGGATCTTGGGGCACTGACGGTCTCGGTGGGTGTTGCCAGCTGGCCTGACGATGCTGAAAAGCCACTACAGATTCTGACCCTGGCCGACAAGGCGCTGTATCGCGCCAAGGAAGCCGGCCGTAATCGGGTCGAAATCTCGGTTTAGACGGTCACACCACCAGAACCGGGCACTCGGCGTGGGATGCAACCCGGTGGGAAACGCTGCCAAGGAACATGCCATCCTTGTCGCTGTGCGTTCCTTTGGTGCCCACGACAATCAGGTCTGCGCCCTTGTCTTTGGCAAAGTCGATGATAACTCTCGACGGCCTGCCCGCCTTCACGAAGCCCCGAACGTGGGTGGCGCCACGTTCCTTGGCAAGTTCCTTTGCGTGATTAACGACTTCCTTGGCGTATTCCGACAGCACCTTGTCCGGAATATCCATGTCGTCCGGGCGTCCTATCGACAGCGACGCCTCAAACAGGCTGTGGTGTTTGTAGACGCATAGGAGAAAAATCTCTGCGTCGGTCAGTTTTTGCAATTCGATGGCCTTGTTCAGAGCATCGAAGGAGGTCATCGAGCCATCGACTGCCACCAGAATCCGTTTGAACATCTTGCTCTCCTTTGTATTCACCCTTCAGGGTGATCAGATCACCTGAAGGCCAGGTCGCGCAGGAACAACGCAATTTGCGGGAACGCAATCAATAACCCGGCAGCGGCTATCAGCATGATTACGAACGGCGGTGTGCCGCGAATAACCTCCAGATAGGGGCGCTTGAATATCGCGATGGCGGTAAAGATGTCACAACCAAACGGCGGCGTTGCCGAGCCGATGGCTACCTGCAGGGTAATGAGCACGCCGACCAGTACCGGGTCGATGCCAGAGGCCTCGATGGCCGGTGCAAAGATTGGCGTCAAAACCAGGATCACCACAATCGGGTCAACGAACATGCAGGCAATAAAGAAGGCGATACAGATGGTAATCATCACGCCAATCGGGCCCATGTCACTGATTCCGACCGCGTCCAGAATAGCCTGGGGGATTTGGGCAAAGGAAATAATCCAGGAGAAGCCGGTGCCCACGGCTACCAGAATAAATACGACAGCGGTGATCAAGCCTGTGGACTTCGCGATTCGATAGATATCAGCAAGCTTGAGTGATCGGAACACCACGAACTCAAGCAGGAAGGCGTAGAGTACGCAAACTGCTGCAGCCTCTGTCGGACTGAAGATACCTCCGTAAATGCCGCCTACGATAATGACCGGGAAGAACAGCGGCCACAAAGCCTCGCGCATGGCTACGGCTCTCTGGCTCCAGGTGGACTTCTCCTCGGTCGGAAGGTTGTTGACGCGAGCATAGATCAGGCAGTAGATCGAAAACATTATCAGAATCATCAAGCCTGGCCCGATACCGGCAATGAACAGCTCGGCAATGGAGGTCTCGGAAATAACCCCGTAGATAATGAAGCCGATGCTCGGGGGTATCAGAAACGCAATGTCACTGGAGTTGATAATCAGCGCGAGCGAGAACGGATCCGAATAGCCGGCCTTGAGCAGCTTGGGCCGCAATGGCGAGCCAACCGCCACAACCGTTGCCTGGGTAGAACCTGATACGGCACCGAAAAGGGTGCAGGAGGTGGCGGTACTGATTGCCAGCCCACCCTTAACGTGGCCAATGAAGGCCATAACCATATTGATCAGGCGGTCGGCAGACTGCCCGCGCGTCATGATGTCCGCAGCCAGGATAAACATCGGAACAGCAATCAGTGAGGCTGGCCGGATACCCCCCATCATCTGCTGGACGAAGGTGCCCATCTGGCCGAAGCCATCAAACATCATTACAAAGCCGACCACAGCGCCGGTGATCAGGGGAATCATCATCGGGAAGCCCAGCAGCAATAGCCCGATCATGATCAACATCATTATAGTTGCCATGATTTCTTATCCTTCCTTTATGTCAGCTGCAGGGTTCATACTTCCGATTCGGTATCCGCGTAACCGTCTACCACCCCGGTAGAGAGGTACACGTCCTTGCTGGTGAAGTTCTTGATGGCCGTGAGGAGGTACTGAATTCCCGTAATGGCAAAACCGATGGGCACCCAGATATAGATCCACCAGATTTCAAAACCCAGCGCAGGCAGAATGCGGCCTCGGCTGTACAGGGTCTGGATATATTCGAACGAGTGGTAGCAAAGGAAGAACATAACCACAGAGGTGAACAAAGCGATGATGATCATCAGCACTTTTCGCCCCTTGACCGGAATGGCGTCGTAAATTGCAGACATCCGGATATGCCTGCCATGGCGGGCCGCATAGCCAATGCCGGCAAAGGTGATCAGGATAATGAGAATCCGGTTGATTTCACCGGAGAAGAAAAGGCCTTCGCCGAACACATACCGCGCAATAACATTCACACAGGTATTGATGGCCATCAGGATGACGCCAACGGCCAGCATGAACGCCTCGACCTTGGCAATTATTTCATCGATGGTTCCAAGAAATCCGGGCAGGCCGGACTCGTAGATGCCGGTATCGTCTTCAAGATCCGGGGAATTCTCGGACATGGGGTCTGCTCCAGAGAATGTCGCTCCCGGCCGGTAGGAAGTCCCCGGCGGGGCGGGGTTAGTACAGCTACCCGCCGGCCGGAGCCGGCGGGAGTAGTTCCATCAGGTTCAGTTGTTCTGAACTTCTTCCAGGTCTTCCTTGAACTGGTTCAGCAGTTCTTTGCCGCTCTCGCCAGTCATTTCGATGAACTTCTCTTCAACCTGGGGCGCACGGGCCTTGAAGGCTTCGATCTGCTCATCGGTCAGACGGGTAACGGTGACCTCATCGCTGGCTTTCTGGATCTTGGCCAGGGCTTCATCGGCGAGACCGTCGATGTGCACGATGATCTCTTCAAAGGCATAGTCAGCGGCGTCTTGCACCAGTTTCTTGTCTGCATCAGACAGGCCGTTGTAGAAATCCTGGTTGGCCATCATGGCGGTGGTGAACCAACCGTGCTTGGTGAATACCAGGTTCGGAGACACTTCGTACAGACCGCCGGACTCGATCCAGAAAATAGGGTTCTCCTGACCCTGGATCATGTTGGTCTGCAGTGCGCCATACACTTCACCCCAGGGCAGCGGGGTCGGTGTGGCGCCAAAGGCAGAATAGGTCTCGGACAGAAGCGGGTTAGTCATGACCCGGATCTTCTTGTTGTTAAAGTCCGCAGGTTCAGTGACCGGCTCGTCCACGGTCACAACCATTTCACCTTCCGGGTACATCTTCAGAAGCTCAAGGCCCTTCTCTGCGTAGAGCTCCGGGAAGTCTTCGTTGATGGCTTCACTCGTGCGGAAGAACTCGATAACCGTATCCATGTCGGTCGGCATCAGGTAAGGAATGAAGAAGATCTGGGCTTCAGGAATCAGGGAACCGGTAAAGCCGGGCGACTGGTTAACGAAGTTGAGGATGCCCGCCTGGGTCTGCTCCATGATGTCGTCGGACTCACCCAGCTCGCCAAAACGGTAAACCTGCAGGGTGTGGTCGGAATTTTCCTCAATGTATTCTTTGAACTTGTAGGCGAACACATCCTGTACGTCGCCCTCGTATTCCTCGTGCGCGTACCGCCAGTTTGCGGCGTTTACAGAATTCGCCATGGTCATCGCAGCGAACGCGAACGCTGAAATTCCGGCCAGTTTTTTGAACTTGCTCATGCTGCTCATCGGGTTTTCTCCGTTCGTTTTTTTGCTGAAATTTATTGTTACATTAATAAAGACTGGCAAAACAAAGAGGTTTTCGCAAGAAAATGGCCAAAACAATAAATTCCGAGGCGGTCGTTTTCGCGATTTCGCAAGTTCATGAAATCACGGCTGATTCACATCTGAAAGGCAGGTTTGGAGGAATCCGCGGAACTCGCTGACAACCCGATCGAGACTGTTTTCCAGCCTGTGGCCATCGGGCACAACCAGTATGGGAAGGCCCTGGTCCCGTGCCAGGTCTAGCACCGGCGCGACCGGTACCACGTCGTCCTCCCAGCCGTGGATGATCTGGCAGTGGCGGGCCCGGATGATCGGGCTGGACTGGGGGTACCTGGCCATGGCAAGGGCTGGCGCCAGGATAAAGCAGCCCCGAACCGGGGTGTCGGAGCTGGTTTGAGCGCACACCCAGCCGCCCATGCTGGATCCGGCCAGTATGGTGTTTGCCGGATTGGCGCCGCTCTGAGCCATGGCCGCCTGCATTTGTTTCAGGCGGGTAGAAGGATCCTTGGTACTCCTGTGATCAATCGCATGGGCCTTGATGTTCGGGAAGGTTTCGGCTTCGGCTTTCATGGCCTGGATTTTCGTGCTGCCCGGGCCGCTTTCCAGGCCGTGGGAGAGGAACACATGGATCGGGGTATCGGTCATGATGAAAATGGCTCCTGCTTTGAACACTGTTTACCCAGGATGATGAGCAGCCAAACCCTTTCTGTCCACTTTGCAGGCTGAGCCAGCCGTCCGATCGGCGCGTATAAAAAAATCAGCGAAGCGAACAGGGAAACGGGATCCATGAAACACCTTAAAAGCCTTCTGATGATGCCGGTATTGATTGCCAGCCTTGTGGGCGCGCCTGTGGCGCAAGCCGATAGCTGCCCGGCGTTTCTCGATCATGAAATGCGCAAACTGCACTCCTCCGACACCGTTAATCTCTGCGACCTGGCGGCCGGCAAGCCGATGCTGGTGGTCAATACCGCCAGCCGTTGCGGTTACACCGGCCAGTTTGAGGGGCTCGAGGCCCTGCACAAGCAATACGCGAAGGATGGGTTGGTGGTGGTCGGTTTTGCCAGCGACGATTTCCGGCAGGAGGCAGATTCGGAAGCCGAAGCAGCGACTGTCTGTTTCAAGAACTTCGGTGTGACCTTCACCATGATTGCCCCGGGTGCTGTTACCGGACCCGAGGCAAACCCTGTGTTCCAGGCCATTAACGAGCAGAGTCAGCCCCCGCGCTGGAATTTCACCAAGTATGTGATTGATCGATCAGGCACGGTGGTGGAGAGCTTTCCAAGCCGGGTGCGTCCCCAGGATCCGGAGCTGATCGATGCGGTGGAGTCTGTGCTCTAGGAGAGTGCCTGCGGGGCCTTTCTGGTTTGAGCAAGGATATCGAGCGCATGCCTGCGCTTCGCGGGATCGTAAATGTCCACGGTAAACATCAATTCATCGACCTCAATGCCTGAAAGGATCTGTTCAAGCTGGCGCTGGATGATGTTGGCATCGCCGAGCAGCTGGAGCCCGAGAAAATCCTTTACGCTGGCTTTTTCGCCGGCGTTCCACAATCCCTCCATGGTGTCCACGGGAGGCTTCATCCAGAGTGGCTGGCCCCGGAACAGCGCGAGAATACGCTGGTAGCTGGTTGTGGCCAGATGCTCGGCTTCCTGCACCGAGTCCGCCGGAATGGCCGGCAGTGCGAGCATGGCGTAGGGCTTTTCGAGCCGCTCCGAAGGTTGGAAGTTGTCGCGGTAGACTCGCAGGGCTTCCCGATACAGTCTGGGGGCAAAATGCCCGGCGAAGGCATAGGGCAAGCCTCGCATGGCGGCAAGCTGGGCACTGTAAAGACTTGAACCCAGCAGCCACAGAGGCACGTTGGTGCCGGCCCCCGGTATCGCCTTCGCGGGCTGGCCAGGCTGCAGAGGGCCAAGCAGCGACTGAAGCCGTGCGACATCCTCCGGAAACTGTTCTGCCCCCAGGCCATCACGCCTGAGAGCCCGTGCGGTTACCGGGTCAGTGCCAGGTGCGCGGCCGAGTCCGAGATCAATCCGGCCCGGATACAGACTTTCCAGCGTTCCGAACTGCTCGGCGATCACCAATGGGGGATGGTTTGGGAGCATGACGCCGCCAGAACCGACCCGGATAGCTTCCGTCTTGCCCGCGATGTGCCCGATCAACACTGAAGTAGCGGAGCTGCTGATGCCCTCCATGTTGTGATGTTCGGCCAGCCAGAAGCGCTTGAAGCCGAGTTTCTCAGCCCGTTGGGCATAGGCCACACTGTTGGCAAGCGTGGTGCCGACCGAATCGCCTTCGCGGACGGAGGCCAGTTCGAGCAGTGAGTATTCAGGACAGTCAGGCATGGAGCTCCCGTTGCAGAAAAGTCATTCGCGAGCTTGCAACCATGGTGCCTGTGGGCGCTTGTTTCAAGATTAGCCCCAATAGGTGCTACAGATCGATCACAATCGGCGGGTTCAGAGGCTTGAAGCTCCCGTTACAGGTGCTGGCGTTCACGTAGAGGCAGTCACCGATCTGTTCCCGACCGTGGTCTTCGTGAATATGGCCGAAAATGTGCAGTTTCAGAGTCAAGCTGGCTACGCGTTCGGCCAGTGCCTCGCAGCCGGGACGAATAATACCCGTGGGCGAATCGATTTTGTCCCGGATACCCGCCGGAGGACCGTGGGTGATCAACACGTCGGTGTCTTCGGGAATACGGGCCCAGCGCTCGGCAAGAGCATCGCCCCGTTCAAGGTTGAACGCCCAGTTGAAGAACACTGGCGTCCATGGGCTTCCCCAGAACTTCAGGCCTTCCAGTTCCACCGGGCTGTCCTGCAAATAATGAGCATGGCGTATCAGTTCGCGAGCTTCGGCCGGCTCATCCTGGAAACACCAGTCGTGATTGCCGGCAATCAGGATTTTGTTTCTGTGGGGTAACTCGGAAAACCACCGGTCGAGATCCTCCAGTTCATCCAGGGTCCCGACGCCGAGGCAGTCGCCGGCGTGAATCAGCAGGTCGCCGTCAGGCACCTGGATCTGGCGATGCATGCTGTGGGTGTCGGAGATGCAGACTATTCTCATGGTGTTGAAGGTTCCGATCGGTGGCATTCGCGCATTATTGTTGAAACTACGATAGCATTTACGGCCCGTTCAGCCCTCATGATTTTCCAGTGATGCCATGCGATTGATTCTGAGCCGGAAGGGGTTCGATTCTTCTGCCGGTGGTTGTCCCAGCCCGGTTTTACCGGACGGTTCCCTGTGTGTACTGCCCATTCCGGATGCCCAATCCCGAATTCGCTATGCCGAAGTCGTTTTCGAAGAACGCCGTCTGGGCAAAATCGCCCGGGATCTCACCGGCGGCAGAATTCGAGGCGGGCATGGCGCCCACCTGGACCCGGACCTGGTGGCCGATGCCTACCCACGTGAGAATGGCTGGCGACCTTTATTAGGGCAAACCGGTTCTGCCCAGGGGCATTTGCGTAATCAGGGGGTTGAGCCCGGTGACTTGTTCCTGTTCTTCGGGGTCTTCCGGCACGCTGAGCTGCATAACCGGCGCTGGCGCTTTGTGCCTGGTTCACGCCCGTTTCATGCCATCTGGGGCTGGCTGCAGATTGGCCAGATACACGTTATTGATGAACTGGCACCCGATGCGTTGCACTGGGCCCGATATCATCCCCACTTCCACGGCCAGCCGGACGCTGGCAACACGCTCTATGAGTCTTCTGATGCCTGCCAATTGGCAACCGGGACAGCGGTCTTTCCCGGCAGTGGCGTGTTCCCGATGTTGCGGGATGATCTTGTTCTCACGGACCCGCAAAGCCGGCTGCCGACCCGATGGCGTCTGCCGGCTGCATTTTTTCCGGGCGAGGACCGCCCGCCCCTGAGCTATCACGCCAGAGCGGACCGCTGGCAGCCCGGGTCACCCTGGTGCTACCTGAATTGCGCAGCCCGCGGACAGGAATTTGTGCTGGATCTGGATGCCTATCCGGATCTGATCGACTGGCTTGCGAGCCTGCTCAGAACTGGCCGTGGCGGCCAGCCCCCTCTTTGAATTTCCGGGCCCCGGCAATGGCCTCTTCGAAAACTACCGGGTAGCCCGCGCCCCCCTCGGCTTCCAGGGCTTCCCGGGTATCCAGATCCCATTGATGAATGGCAGACGCCCTGTCTGCCCGCATGCAGCGTTGCGGGAACCCGGCAATGGTTGCTGCCAGTTCCTGGGCCGCTTGCAGTGCCCTCCCGTCCGGAACGACCCGGTTTGCCAGTCCCATCCCCAGGGCCTCCTCTGCGTTGACGGGGCGCCCGGTCAGTATCATGTCCATGGCTCGCCCATGGCCGACAATGCGGGGCAGGCGGACGGTGCCACCATCAATCAGGGGAACGCCCCAGCGCCGGCAGAAAACGCCAAATACCGAAGAGGCTTCCACAACCCGCAGGTCGCACATCAGGGCCAGCTCCAGACCTCCGGCCACGGCATAACCGGAGACGGCAGCGATCACCGGTTTGGAAAAGTGCATGCGGGTCGGGCCCATGGGGCCATGGCCGGTGCCGTGGGGGTCAATCCGGTTGCGCCGCTGCTCATCGCCGATCGCTTCCAGGTCGGCGCCGGAGCAGAAATTTCCCCCGGTGCCGCACAGCACCGCAACCTTCAGGGCATCGTTTTCCTCAAACTCGATGAATGCCCTGCGTAGCGCATCGGCTGTCGGGCCGTCCACGGCGTTGCGTTTGTCGGGCCGGTTGAGCGTGATGGTGCAGATGCCGTCATTGCTACTGGTCAGAACCGCGTGCTCGGTCATTGCGTTACCCTGCAGTTGATCTGTCTGTGTGATCTTCACCTAAGATAGTAGAACAAGGCGTCTCAGGGAGAGGGATATGTATCGGTACAGTCTGGGTGACCGGCGCTGGCAGTTCGCAACGCTGGCGGAATTGATGGCCAGGGCCACGCCGGCGCGTTCCGGTGATCGCCTGGCAGGCGTCATCGCGCATACGGCGGAGGAAAGGGTGGTGGCCCAGATGGCTCTGGCGGACCTGCCTCTGAAAACCTTCCTGAGCGAAGCGCTTATTCCCTATGAGCAGGATGAAGTCACCCGACTGATTTTGGATGACCATGATCCTGTGGCGTTCGAGCCGGTGTCGCATCTGACCGTTGGCGATTTCCGCAACTGGCTTCTCAGCGACCACGCCACTCCGGAGATGCTCGCAAGCATCCGGGCGGGTATCACACCGGAGATGGCAGCGGCGGTCTCCAAGATCATGCGCAACCAGGATCTGATCCTGGCGGCGGGCAAATGCCGAGTCCAGACTGCCTTTCGCAGCACCATCGGTTTACCCGGGCGAATGTCCACACGACTCCAGCCCAACCATCCAACGGACGACATGACCGGTATAGCGGCCAGCATCCTGGATGGATTGCTTTACGGCAGTGGCGATGCCGTTATCGGGATCAACCCCGCGACTGACAGCGTGTCCCAGAGTGTTCGGCTGTTGCAGATGATGGATGAGGTGATCCGACAGTACGAGATTCCCACCCAGTCCTGCGTCCTCACTCATGTTACCAACACCCTGGAAGCCATCGAACAGAAGGCGCCTGTGGATCTGGTGTTCCAGTCCATCGGCGGTACCGAGGCGACTAACCGCAGCTTCGGATTTGATCTGGCGACTCTGGCCGAGGCCCGGGAGGCGGCGCTCTCGCTGAACCGAGGCACGGTGGGCAACAATGTGATGTATTTCGAGACCGGCCAGGGCAGTGCGCTGTCCGCTGATGCTCATCACGGTGTGGACCAGCAGACCTGCGAGGCCCGGGCGTACGCTGTGGCCCGCAAATTCCAGCCGCTTCTGGTGAACACGGTGGTTGGATTCATCGGCCCCGAATACCTGTTTGACGGCAAGGAGATTACCCGGGCCGGCCTGGAAGATCATTTCTGTGGCAAGTTGCTGGGCCTGCCCATGGGGTGTGATATCTGTTACACCAATCATGCAGAGGCCGACCAGAACGACATGGACAACCTGCTCACGCTGCTGGGCGTAGCCGGCTGTAACTTCATCATGGGCATACCCGGCTCGGACGATATCATGCTGAATTATCAGACCACGTCGTTTCACGATGCCCTGTACCTGCGACGGGTTCTGGACAAGCGACCGGCGCCGGAGTTCGAGCAGTGGCTGACCAGGATGCAGATCTTCCGCGATACCGAAGGCAAGGTGCCCTCAGAGGGCTTGCCAGAGTCCTTCCGGGAGAGCCTGGGCCGGTTGCCCGAGGGGCAGGGCCATGACTGAGCGCAAACCGGTAGTTATTGAGAACCCGTGGCGCCGGCTGTCAGCCTGGACCGATGCCCGGATTGGTCTGGGTCGCGCAGGTGTGAGCCTGCCCACCCGGGAGATGCTGGCGTTTCAGTTGGCTCATGCCCAGGCCAGGGACGCGGTACATCTGCCATTGGACACGGCTGCGTTAATGACGCAACTGGCGGAACTGAGCGAACCAGGAAAATCACTGCTGCCACATCAGCCGGTTCATCTGCACAGTCAGGCCGACGACCGGGTAACCTACCTGCAGCGCCCGGACCTTGGTCGCAGGCTCAGCGCTCAGTCCTGTGAGGAGCTGGATCGGTTGGGCCACACCGGCGACTCTCCCGTCGACCTGGCACTGGTGATCGCAGACGGCCTGTCTTCCTTCGGTGTGCAGCAAAATGCCCTCGGCCTTCTCGATGCGCTACTGACTGATCTTGAAGCCGACGATCAGACCTGGGAACTGGCGCCTCTGATCGTTGTCTCTCAAGGACGGGTCGCGATCGGGGACGATGTGGGTCACCGGCTCAACGCCCGCTGTGTGGTGGTGCTGATTGGCGAGCGTCCCGGCCTGAGTTCTCCGGACAGCCTCGGGCTTTACCTGACCTGGGCGCCTGAGCCCGGGCTGACCGAGGCCAGCCGGAACTGCATATCGAACATTCGGCCGGCGGGGCTGTCGTGCGCAGAGGCGAGCCGGCGGCTGATGTATCTGCTCAAAGAGGCCCGCCGACAGCAGGTTTCGGGGGTGCCGCTCAAGGATCGCTCGGAAGAGACGGTTATTGATCAGGGCATTGGCAACTTCCTGTTAGGCTAGCGATAACCGTTGAACCATTCAGGGTAGGAGAATTCCCTTGCAGCAAGCCGCGTACTATGAAAACGACACCACCCTCGCCCAATACCTGGAATTTCACTTTGGCGAACGGTGGCATGGTGAGGCCAACTTTCCCAAGGCCCTGGCCGACGCTGCCATGCATGTCATGGATGGCCGCCCGCTTGAACGCGCACTGGATATTGGTTGCGCCGTTGGTCGCACCAGCTTCGAGTTGGCCCGGCATTTCCGGCACGTGGACGGCATTGATTTCTCCAACGCCTTCGTTAACAAAGGTCAGGAAGTGGCCCGAGATAAACGAGTGCGCTATGCCCGTCCGGAAGAAGGTGAGCTGGTGAGTTTTCAGGATCAGAGCCTGGCATCCCTCGGGCTGGAGGAGGCCGCCGACCGTGTGTCTTTTCACCAGGGCGATGCCTGCGATCTGCCATCGCAGTTCACGGGGTATGATCTGGTGCTCGCGGGCAACCTGATCGATCGGCTGTACCAGCCATCGCTGTTTCTGGAAACGATCCACGAACGGATTAACGAGCTCGGGCTTCTGGTGATTGCCTCACCCTACACCTGGCTCGAGGAATACACGCCCAGGGAACACTGGGTCGGTGGTTTCAAAAAGGATGGTGAGGACTTCTCGACGTTCGACGGCCTGAGGGAGATGCTGGCGCCACATTTTCGACTGCTGTTCGAGCCCTGGAGTCTGCCGTTTGTTATACGGGAAACGAGAAACAAGTTTCAGCACAGCTTCTCCGAGCTGACCGTCTGGGAGAAGGTAAGTCAGTGAACAGGGAAAGTTTGACGATGGCCTGCAGGCTGTCATCAAACTGTCACCGGAAAAGCCTAACCTGAGATCTCATCAGGACGACATGCATTGTGTTGTGCATCGTGTGAATGCTTTAACCGGGGACTTCCCCGGTTTTTTTATGCCTGGATAAAAGGATCTGACAGGATGAGGACCATTGCGTTTTACAGTCTGAAGGGCGGTGTTGGCAAAACCGCCGCTGCCGTGAACATCGCTTATCTGGCCAGCCAGGCCGGGTATTCGACACTGTTGTGGGATCTGGACCCCCAGGGCGCCTCCAGCTGGTACCTGGCCGGTGCCGACAAGATCAAAGGCCACAAGCTCTCGCACTTGCTCAAAGGCAAAACCCCCATCGCTGAATTTATTCACGAGAGCGACTATGAAAACCTGGACTTTATCCCGTCCCACACGAGTTTCCGTAATCTCGACGTCAAACTGGACCAGGAGGATGGCAGTAACCTGATCAAACAGTGGCTGGCGCCGCTATCAGAGGAGACCAGCCTGGTAATTCTGGACTGTCCGCCGTCGCTGTCCCGGCTTTCGGAGCAGGTGCTGAAAGCGGCGGACGAGGTGTTTGTGCCGGTGATTCCCACCTGGTTGTCCTTGAATAGCTGGAAGCAGCTGGCGGAGTTTGCCAAGGACAAGAAACTGAAGCCGGGTAAGCTGCACCCGTTTTATTCCATGGCCGATCGGCGCAAAGGCCTGCACCGGGAACTGATCAATGCCCAGGATGAGATCCTGCCCAAAGGCCTGAAAACCATCATTCCCAATGCCAGCGTGGTGGAGAAAATGGGCGAGGAGGGCACGCCGGTGGAACTGCTCGCGCCCAGCTCCGTGGCTGCCGATGCCTATCGCAGACTGTGGAAAGAGATCAATCGAATGCTCTGAACACCGGCTGGGGGTTGTTCAGGTTCGCGCCAGTTTGTCCCGCCGCAGGGACCTCTCCAGCCGACGGTTATTCTCGCTCCGTTCCGAGAGCACCTGCTGAACGTACAGAATGTGCTTGCCGGCCAGTTCCCGGGCTTCGTCGGCCCTACCTTCCGTGATGGCCTCGTACAGCATTCGATGCTGCTCCACCAGGCCCTGACGGGTCTCCGCCTCCCTCTGGTACATGCCGCCAATGTTGGTCACCACATTGCTCTTCAGCATGTTGAAGAGGTTGCGAATGGTATGCAGAAGGATCACGTTGTGGCTGGCCTCGGCAATGGCCAGGTGAAAGCGTGCGTCCGCCGCGCCTTCGGCTTCCAGATCCCGCTCCTTTTCGGTGCTGTAGCAGGCTTGCAGCGCCTCATAGGCGGTTTTCAGGTGGGCGCGGTCCACCTCGGTGGCCCGCAATGCCGCGTAGTAGGCGCAGTCCGCTTCCAGGGTGCGTCGGAACTCCAGCAAATCCCGTTGTGCATCCGGCCGGTTTTCCAGCAAGGGAATCAGCGGGTCACTAAAACTGCCACCCAGGGACTCGGTGACATAGTTGCCGCCGCCCTGGCGGCTTACCAGCAGGCCCCTGGCCGTCAGTCGCTGAATGGCTTCGCGCAGCGACGGTCGAGACACGCCGAATTGCTCCGACAACACCCGTTCTGGCGGCAGTCGCTCGCCCGGCTGCAAGGTGCCCTCCAGAATCATGGTTTCCAGCTGTTCAACAATGGTGTCTGCGAGTCTTTTCGGCGCGATCTGTCCGATGGCCATTCCTGATGTACCCGAATCGAAAATTTATTGGTAATACCAATATCACAAGTGACTCTCTCGGCCAAGGGTTAGCCTGAAGATGTCCTTAAAAGTGTGCCTTTTGCATCAAAAACTTTTGACATTTGCGGTCTTTTTCTCATACCTTGGTTAACTATTAATGTCAATTGGTATTACCAATTTCTAAATCGGTTAGTTTGAGAGTGTATTGAGGCACCAGCCAATGAGCGACCTGTTTTACGATGCCGCCCCCAATGCCACCCGGGTAGCCCCTGAGCGGGAACCGGATAGGCATTACCCGGAAAAGCCCGAGGCCGTCACCCTGTTTGGCACCTGCGTGGTGGATCTGTTCTTCCCGGAAGCCGGGCTGGACGCCATTCGTTTGCTGGAACATGAAGGCGTTCGCGTGCATTTCCCTCAGGAGCAGAGCTGTTGTGGGCAGCCCGCCTGGACTTCCGGGTATAGGGACGAGGCCAAGGCAGTGGCCCGTGCCCAGCTGGATATCCTAGATCGATCAGGCCTGCCTGTGGTGGTGCCGTCCGGTTCCTGCGCGGGCATGTTCCGTCATCACTACCGGGCGCTATTCGCCGATGAGCCCGAGACGCTCAAGAGGGTGGAAGCGCTGGCTGAGCGTACTTTTGAGCTGACCGAATTCCTGCTGAAAGTCTGCAGGGTACAACTGTCGGACCGGGGTGCGCCCAGCAAGATCGCCCTGCACACTTCCTGCTCGGCCCGGCGGGAAATGAACACACACCTCCATGCGCGCGAGCTTCTCCAGCAGCTCGAAGGGGTCGAGCGTGTCGATCATGACCATGAGAGTGAATGCTGCGGGTTCGGCGGCACCTTCTCGGTTCGGATGCCGGAAGTCTCGGGTGCCATGGTCAAGGACAAGACGCGCTCGCTGATGGATTCCGGCGCGGTGGAAATGGTTACCGCCGATGGCGGCTGCCTGATGAACATCAATGGTTCCCTCGAAAAACAGAAAGAGCGCTTCCGGGGACGGCATCTGGCCAGCTTCCTGTGGGAGCGAATCAATGGCGCCAGCGAAGGGGAGGTGGCATGAGCCAGCGTATTCCGGTGACCGAGCTGACTCCGGACTTCCGGGGCCGTGCCGAAGAAGCCCTGGCGGATGGGCAGCTGCGCAACAATTTCCGGGTGGCCATGGACTCGCTGATGACCAAACGGGCCAACGCGTTTCCCGATGCCGATGAGCGTGAGGGGCTAAGGGAGCTGGGCAATCGTCTCAAGGCCGGGGCCCTGTCGCGGCTACCGGACCTGCTGGAGCAGCTGGAACAGAAACTCACTGAAAACGGCGTCAAGGTTCACTGGGCGGAGACCGTCGAGGAAGCCAACGACCTGGTGCATGGCATTATTGAAGCCCGCAAGGGCAATCAGGTGGTGAAAGGCAAGTCGATGGTCAGCGAAGAGATGGAGATGAACGACTACCTGGCGGAGCGGGGCATCGAATGCCTGGAATCCGACATGGGCGAGTACATTGTCCAGCTCGATAATGAAAAGCCGTCACACATTATCATGCCGGCGATTCACAAGAATGCCAGACAGGTGTCCAAACTGTTTCACGACAAGCTGGGGGAACCGGAGACTGAAGACGTCAATCAACTGATCCAGATCGGCCGGCGGACCCTGCGTCGGAAATTCATGGACGCGGATGTGGGTGTATCCGGAGTGAACTTCGCCATCGCCGAAACTGGCACCCTGTTGCTGGTGGAAAACGAGGGCAACGGTCGCATGAGCACCACGGCACCGCCGGTTCACATTGCGGTAACGGGCATTGAAAAAGTGGTGCCGAACCTGAGGGATGTGGTGCCGCTGGTTTCCCTGCTCACCCGTTCGGCCCTGGGGCAGCCCATTACCACCTATGTGAACCTGATATCCGGTCCCCGCAAACCGGACGAACTGGACGGCCCGGAGGAAGTGCACCTGGTGCTGCTGGATAACGGCCGCACCGGCGCTTTTGCCGATGCCCAGATGCGTCAGACCCTGAACTGCATCCGCTGCGGCGCCTGTATGAACCACTGCCCGGTGTATACCCGGGTGGGCGGCCACACCTACGGTGAGGTATACCCCGGCCCCATCGGCAAGATCATCACACCGCATATGGCTGGCCTCGACAAGGTGCCAGACCACCCCAGCGCCTCCTCCCTGTGCGGGGCCTGCGGTGAGGTCTGCCCGGTCAAGATTCCGATTCCCGAGCTGCTTCAGCGTTTACGGCAGGAAAATGTGAAGGATCCGGAGCAGCCGCAGCAGGTGAAAGGTGGCGGCGCCAAGTATTCCCGGATGGAGCGCTGGATCTGGCGCGGCTGGCAGATGCTGAATACCCGGCCGGCGCTGTATCGCAGTTTCCTCTGGGCCGCGACCCGCTTCCGGGCGCTGGCTCCGAAAAAGGCCGGCCCCTGGACCGAGAATCACAGTGCACCGGTGCCCGCCCGTCGTTCCCTGCACGATCTTGCGGCTCAACATCTTGACCAGAAGGGAGGCCGGCCATCATGACCGCCCGCGCGAATATCCTTGGTAAATTGAGAAACAGCCTTGCCGGCACGACACCCCGCCCGGACGAATTCGACGAGGGGCTGGTAACCCGGCCCTGGCGCTACGCGCCGGAAGACCGCGTGACCCGGTTGCGCAGCCTGATGGAGGCGGTCCACACGGAAGTGCACCAGTGCCATTCTGACAGCTGGCCGGACCTGGTGACGCAGCTGCTGAACAAACGCAATCTCCGAAATCTGTTGTGCGCACCCGGCACAGACCACGGCCGCGCCTTGCAAGCTCACTTTGAGGCCACGGAGCAGACGATCGAGTTACTGGCCTACGATAAGCCGGTGGAGGCCTGGAAGGAAGAGCTGTTCTGGAATGTGGATGCCAGCCTGACCGGCACCCTGGGTGGTATTGCTGCCACTGGCACAGTCGTGCTCTGGCCGGATCGCCACGAACCACGACTGATGAGCCTGGTACCACCGGTGCACATTGCCCTGCTTAAGGCCAGCGAGATTCACGACAATCTGTATGACATGATGGTGTCTCAGGACTGGGCGGCCGGGCTGCCCACCAATGTCCTGTTGGTGTCCGGCCCGTCCAAGACCGCGGACATCGAACAGGTGCTGGCTTATGGCGCTCACGGGCCTCGTGAGCTCATCGTGCTGGTTCTAGAGGATCTATGAGCTTTTCCGCAGCCACATTGGCCGATATCCGGCAACGGATTCCGGAAAACCGGGTGTTCAACGATCCGGTGTCCACCCTCGCGTTCGGAACCGACGCCAGTTTCTACCGGCTGATCCCCAAGGTGGTGGTGCGGGTTCAGGAAGAGGCCGAGGTGGTCGATCTTCTGGCGATTGCCCGCAACCACAAGGTGCCGGTGACTTTCCGGGCCGCCGGTACGAGCCTTTCCGGGCAGGCCATCAGCGACTCCATCCTGATTGTCCTTGGCGACCAGTGGAACGGCCACGACATCCGCGCTGAAGGCCGCCAGATTCGCCTGCAGCCGGGTGTGATCGGCGCCCAGGCAAACGCCTGGCTTGCGCCCAGGGGCTACAAGATCGGCCCCGATCCTGCTTCCATCAATGCCTGCAAGATCGGCGGCATTGTTGCCAATAACGCCAGTGGCATGTGCTGTGGCACGGCCCAGAACAGCTACCACACCCTGGCTGGCATGCGCCTGGTGCTGGCAGACGGCGCCGTGCTGGATACCGAGGACCCCGCGAGTGTGGCGGCGTTCCACGACAGTCATGGCGAGTTGCTGGCGGCCCTGAAAAAACTGGCTATCAATACCCGGGAGAATCCGGAGCTGGCGGAACGAATCCGCCACAAATACCGCCTGAAAAACACCACAGGGTTGTCCCTGAACTCCCTGGTGGACTTTGAGGATCCCATCGACATTCTCACCCATCTGATGGTGGGCTCCGAAGGCACCCTGGGTTTCGTGAGTGCTGTCACCTACAACACCGTGCCGGAATACCCCGACAAGGCCACGGCGCTGCTGGTGTTCCGTAATGCCGAGACCTGCTGCCGGGCGGCGTCGGCGTTGCGGTCGCAGCCTGTGGCGGCGGTGGAGCTGCTGGATCGCCGCAGCCTTCGCTCGGTGCAGGACAAGCCCGGCCTGCCTGACTGGATTCATGATCTGTCGGAGGATGCCTGCGCGCTGCTGGTGGAGACCCGGGCGCCCTCCTCGGAGAGTCTGGATGAACAGCTGGCCCGGATCAGTGCGTCCCTGGCGGATTTTCCGCTTGAGCAACAGGTGGATTTCACCCGCGATGCCAAAGTCTCTGACCAGCTCTGGGCCATTCGGAAGGGCACTTTCCCCGCTGTGGGCGCGGTGCGACCGAACGGTACCACCGTGATCATCGAGGATGTGACCTTCCCGATCGATCAGCTATCTGAGGGTGTTACCCGTCTCCAGGAGCTGTTTGTTAAGCATGGCTATGACGACGCGATCATCTTTGGCCATGCTCTTGAAGGTAACCTGCACTTCGTGTTCCCCCAGGGCTTTGACGACCCCGCGGAAGTCGCACGCTACGAGGCCTTCATGCAGGATGTGGCGCAGCTGGTGGCGGTGGAATTTGGTGGTTCGCTGAAGGCGGAACACGGTACCGGCCGCAACATGGCGCCGTTTGTGGAGCTGGAGTGGGGGTATGATGCCTGCCAGCTGATGTGGCAGATCAAGCGGCTGCTGGACCCGGAGAATCTGCTCAATCCGGATGTTGTGCTCTCGGAAGACACGCAGATCCACCTCAAGAATCTGAAGCCCCTGCCGGAGGCCGATCCTCTAGTTGATAAATGCATTGAATGCGGTTTCTGCGAGCCGGTGTGTCCCTCGGAAGGGCTCACCCTTTCGCCTCGCCAGCGCATCGTGATCTGGCGGGATATCCAGGCCCGCCGCCGTGCCGGTGAAGATACGGCTGAACTGGAGAAGGCCTACCAGTATCACGGCCTGGATACCTGCGCCGCCACCGGTCTGTGTGCCCAGCGCTGTCCGGTGGGTATCAATACCGGTGATCTGGTGCGTAAGCTGCGTAGCGAGAAAGCCGGCGGCCTGTCCGTGGCCAATCAGTTGGCAAGACACTTTGCCGGCGCGCTGAAAGCCACCCGTTTTGTCCTTGCCAGCGCCTCCATGGCCGAAAGGCTGATGGGCGCGCCAATGCTGACCCGTCTCAGTGCGGGCGTGCGCAAGGCCTCCGGAGGCAAGGTCGCCCAATGGGATCCGAGTCTGCCCCAACCGGTGCGGTTTGTGTCGCCGGCAGCACAGGAGGATCCGGCCGATGGTCGGCCCCGGGTGGTGTATCTGGCCGCCTGTGTGTCCCGGACCATGGGCCCGGCCCGTAGCGATAAGGCGCAGGAGCCGTTGATCAGCGTGACCCGGAGGCTGCTGGAGAAAGGTGGCTACCAGGTGGTGTATCCGGAGGCGCTGGACAGTCTGTGCTGCGGCCAGCCTTTCGCCTCCAAGGGCTATCCGGAGCAGGCCGCGACCAAAAAAGATGAGCTGATTTCGGCGCTGCTGCGGGCCAGCCGCAACGGCGTCGATCCGATCTATTGCGACACCAGCCCCTGCACCCTGCAGATCCGTGAAGCTGCCGAAGAGGCCGGGCTCACTCTGTTCGACCCGGTCCGGTTTATTCGTGATCATCTATACGAGCGCCTGGATTTCGAGCCGGAGCAGACCCCGCGAGTTATTGTCAAATCTGGTGTATGACCATCAGGCAGCGCTCCTGTCAGATTGATCCTCCACCGGTATTCCATCCTGAAACTGCACGTTGTCCACGACCAGCTTCAGTTGGTTGAACCCCTTGATCCGCTTCCAGCGTTTCTGGGCGGATTGGAGCAACTTGAACACCATCGATAACGTGGTGTCGCGATTGCCACAAGACCGGCTCCGCTTGGTTCTCAGCCGTACTGTGGCGAAGGTGGATTCAATCGGATTGGTGGTCCGTAAGTGAATCCAGTGAATCGCCGGGAAATCGTAGAAGGCCAGCAGCTCATCCCGGTCCTTCTCCAGGTTTTCCATGGCCTTCGGGTACTTGTCCCGGAACCGCCGCAAAGCGCTGTCAAACGCCTTGTGGGCGCTGTCACGAGTCTCTGCCAGGTAGATCTCATGCAAGGCTGACTTCACCTTCGGTTGCACCGACTTGGGCAGCTTGTCCAGCACATTGGCCGTCTTGTGCACCCAGCACCGCTGGTGCCGGGTGTCCGGAAACACTTTGCTCAGAGCCTTCCAGAAGCCCAGTGCGCCGTCACCCACAGCCAGCCTGGGCGACGGCTCCAGACCACGTTCCCGCAAGTCCGTGAGCAGCTCTCGCCAACTGGCCTCGGACTCCCGGTGGCCATCCTCGACAGCCACCAATTCCTTGTGGCCATGCTCAGTCACGCCGATGATTACCAGCAGACAGAGTCGATCGTCCAGCCGGACGTTGCTGTACACGCCGTCGGCCCACCAGTACACATAGCGTTTCTGGCTCAAGTCCCGGCGCTGCCAGTCCTTGTGCTCATCCAGCCACTTCGCCTTGAGCCGGGAGACCGTGTTCGCCGACAACCCGTTGGCCTGCTCGCCGACCAGCGCGCTCAGGGCCTCCTGGAAGTCACCGGAGGAGACGCCCCGCAGGTAGAGCCAGGGAATCAGTTCCTCCAGACTCCGGGCACGCTTCAGGTAGGGTGGCAGCAGGTGGCTGTTGAAGCGAATGCCAGAGCCACTGCGGTCCCGGACTTTGGGAACCTGGACTTCTACGTCGCCGACGCCGGTCTGAACAGTGCGTTTGGGAAGGTGCCCATTGCGCACCACAGCACGGCGGCCATCCGGTGTCTTGACGTCTGCGCACTGCTTCAACAGGCTCTCCAGCTCCGTCTCGACAGCCTGTGCAATCAGATCACGGGCACCCTGACGGATTAACCCGTGCAAGGGATCGTTGCCGGCTACCTCTGGTTGTGAAAGAGCATGCAGGTTAGACTTGGACATGGCGTATCATTCCTCTGTTGGTTGTGATCGTCGCGGTGATCAACCAACAGGATACGCCACCCCTTCAACCTGCTTCCATACACCAGAAATCACCATAACTCAGACCCCGCTGGCCGTGCACGTCACCTGCAGTACCCAGCATCTTGGGGAATCACAGGGTCTTATCGATATCGCTCGCCGCTGCAGTAGTAATGTGGTGATCCCCGAGGGCATCCACTGCTGTGGCTTTGCCGGGGATAAAGGCTTCAACGTGCCGGAGCTGAACGCCCATTCCCTGAAAACCCTGGCTGAACAGACGGCCGGCTGCGAGGAGGGTATCTCCACCAGCCGCACCTGCGAGATCGGCCTTAGCCGACACAGCGGCATCGACTACCACGGCCTGGTGTATCTGGTGGATCGGGTCACCCGGCCAAAAGCCACTGCCTAGCGGCTATTTCATCTCGAAGCCGCATTTGCGCAGGAAATCGCGCATATGCGGCCGCAGTTTCGAGGTGAACAGCGGCTTGAGCTGCTCGGACCAGGTGGTGTCCTTGTTGCCTCCGGTCCGCTCCCGGTAGTACTCGTTCATGGTGCGATCAAAGCCGGCCACCAGTTCTTCGTCACGGGCATCGGAGTAGTAGTCTTCCCTCAGGATGGCCTCCACCGGCAGCCGGGGTTTCACCTCCGGGTTCTGGTCCGGGTAGCCCAGACACATGCCGAACACCGGATAAACGTGTTCCGGAAGCCTGAGAATCTCGCTGATTTGGGCCGGGTTGTTGCGGATGCCACCGATATAGCACAGCCCGAGCCCTTCGGATTCCGCGGCAATCGCCACGTTCTGGGCCATCAGACTGGTGTCGATGGTGGCAACCAGTAACTGTTCCGTCATCCCTCGCACCACGTCAGCCCCGGCCCGTCCTGCGGCATCGGTTGAGCGCCGCATATCGGCACAGAACACCAGAAAGTCCGAGCAGTCAGCAATGTAGCTCTGGCCCCCGGCAAGTTCCGCGATTTTCCGGCGGTTGTCGGGGTTGATCACGTGAATGATCGAATAGGCCTGCACATGATTCGAGGTGGCGGCGCACTGGCCGGCCCGAATCAGTTCCCTGAGCAGGTCAGGCGGGATCTTTTCACCGGTGAATTTGCGGATGGAGCGGTGGGATTTGAGCAGTTCTATGGTTGGATTCATGGGGTCTCGCAGTGAGTTCATGGATGTCGCGCCAGTCTGTGACAATTATCATACCAAACGCTACACATTACTCGCGCATGTGCGGAAGCCAAACTGATACGCTGACAGATCATACCGTCTAGCCTGGAACGCTTTGCCTTTATGGACCTGAACCTGCATCTGCCAACACTGCTGGTCACTTCGGTCATGATCAACCTCCTGATCGGCGGCATGCTCTGGGCGATCTATCACCTCCGCCATCGGGAGCGCTGTTTTCTGCTCTGGGCCCTAGCCTGCCTGACCTTTGTGTTGGGTACCGCATTCGCAGTAGCCAATGAGTGGCCCGGCGCTCCAGGGGGGCTGATATTCGTCGCCCACCTGTTTCTTGGTGCTTCACCGCTGTTGGTCCTTGCGGGTATCCACGCACTGATGGGGTTGCCAATAGCGGGCAAGAGACGGTCATCCCGTCTTATCCATGGCGCCTTGCTACTCTATCTGTCTGGCCTGGCTGTCAGCGCGGGTTGGGATCCGGTGGTGGCCAGATTCCTGACTGCGCTGTTCTCGGCATTGATCTTCAGCCTGGCGATCTACCGGCTGGGCTCAATTGGGCACAGGCCCAGACTGCCCCTTCGCATTCTGCAAACACTGTTCGGCATCCACGGGACGCTGATGATGACCCAGGTACTGGTAATCGCAGTCTCCATGAGCGGAAGCGTACAGCTGGATCTTCAGGGGCTGTTGAAACTCATTCTGATGAACCACCTGCTGCTGGTGAGTGCCACGGCCATGGCGCTTCCGTTATTGGCATTCACCCGTTCCGAACAGGCTCTGGTGGTGCTGGCGGAGCGGGATGGGCTTACCCAGCTGTACAATCGCCGGGCGTTCTACCGGGAAGGTGAGCTGGCATTTGAAAAAGCCCGGCGGGCCGGGGACCTTGTCACCGTGCTCATGATCGATCTGGATCACTTCAAGCAGATCAACGACCGCTGGGGGCATGCCACCGGCGATGAGGTATTGAAGGTCGTTGCCAGTCTGATGAAAGCCGAACTCAGGGATGACGACATCGTTGGCCGCGTTGGCGGTGAAGAGTTCGCAGCCGTGCTTCGCAACAATAATCGCGAAGCGATCGAGGCGATAACCGGGCGCCTGTTGCAAAGAATCGTTGAGACTGGCCGGGAGGTCCATGGTGTTCCGGTGCATCTTTCGGCCAGCATCGGTGGTGCGACTCTTACCCGGGACCATGGCTCTTTTGAGGACGTTATGGCGTCGGCGGACAAGGCGCTTTACCGGGCCAAGCACAATGGCCGCAACCGGGCCGAATTTGTTCCGACGTCAACGGCCGCGAAACTCTGACGGCCGTTTGGCCAGAAACGCCGAAACACCTTCCGCGAAGTCTTCAGTACGGGTCATTTCGAGGAACGCAGCACGTTCCGCTTCCAGATGGTTGGCCAGCCGGTCACCGTTGGCCTGATCGACCAGTTTACGAAAGGCGCCATAGGCTCGGGTTGGTCCCTGGGCGACTTTGTCGATCATCCGGTTCAGCCGGTTGTCGAATTCGCTGTCGGGGGCCACTTCGTTGACTATGCCCCAGTCCCGGGCTTCAGCAGCGCCCAGTGTGCGGCCCAGCAGCATCAGTTCGGCCGCCCGGCCGGCGCCCAGTTTGTGGGCCAGGGCCCAGCTGCCGCCACAGTCGGGAACCGCGCCAATGCCGTTGTAGGCCACCAGGAATTTTGCCTCTTCATCGGCGATCACCAGATCGGCCATCAGGGTGAGACTCAGCCCTGCGCCGGCCGCCACGCCCCTGACTGCGGCAATCACAGGCGCATCCATACTGCGCAGAAGCAGGATGGCGGGGTTGACCGCCTCCAGGATGGCGCTGATGGCAGCGCCAGCCTGCTCAGAGGTGCCCGCCATACTGGATACATCTCCGCCTGCCATAAAGGCTCGCCCCGCGCCTGTCAGAACGATGCAACGAACACCGGAAAGATCGCGGATCTCCCGCACCGCCGCAAGGAAGGCCTCTGCCAGGGGCACATTGATGGCGTTGAGGGCCTTCGGGCGATTGAAGGTCAATCTGGCGACCCCTGTTTCGGCATCAAATGCGGTGGTTACCAGTGAATCTGCCATGGTCACATGCCCTCCCGGTAATGCAGGTCTCACGGTCAGAAACCTGCGTACTGATTTCGTGGTCTTTGGGATAACAAGATAGAGCGGTTTGCCTAAAGTTGCCCGAATGGACTACTTTAAATCTGAATCGGGGTTCACCCCGACGACAAGAAAAAACAAAAAATTACAATCATCTTCGGGCGTGGGATGGGTACTGTCAGGGCGTGATCGCGTGCCTGTGTGCCCGGCGCCAGGGGTGCCGGGAGGAAGTTTGAGCATCCTTGAAATCAGTAACCTGTCTCTGTCGTTTGGTGGTGTGAAGGCGCTGCAGGACGTGAGTTTCCGGGTGCCTGAGAACACCGTAACCACCATTATCGGCCCTAACGGCGCTGGCAAGACGTCGCTGTTCAACTGCATCTCCGGGTTCTACAAACCCCAGCAGGGCACGATTCACTATCAGGGGCAGCCACTGCCGGGCAGCATCAAGCCACCGAAGCGAGCCGCAATGGGGCTGGCCCGAACCTTCCAGAACATTGCCCTGTTCCGGGGCATGACCGTGCTCGACAACATCAAACTGGGCGCCCACGTGCATATGAAGAGCGGTCTGCTCAGCGCCCTGGCCTATTTCGGCCCGGCCCGACGCGAGGAAATGGCCGTTCGTAAAGATGTGGAAGAGCGGATTATCGATTTCCTGGAGATAGACCATATTCGCCGCCAGCCTGTGGCAAGTCTTTCCTATGGTCTACAAAAGCGCGTTGAGCTGGCCCGGGCGCTGGCCATGCAGCCGAAAGTACTGATGCTGGATGAGCCGGTGGCGGGCATGAACCGGGAAGAAAAGGAAGACATGGCCCGCTTTATTCTCGACATCCGGGAAGAGTGGGGTGTCACCGTGCTGATGGTGGAACACGACATGGGTATGGTGATGGATATTTCCGACCACATCGCGGTGCTCAACTTTGGTCAGGTCATCACCGAAGGCATGCCCGCGGAGGTTCAGAACAACCCGGAGGTGATCAAGGCCTACCTGGGCAACAGTGATATCGAGAGCCTCCGCAAGAAGCTCAACGCCGAGGGGGAGGCCGCCTGATGGATTGGTTGTTCTTCGGCGAAATCAGCCTGGCGGGCCTGGCCATGGGCGGCCTTTATGCCCTGATCGCTCTGGGTTTCGTGATCATCTATAAAGCCACGAGGGTCATCAATTTCGCCATCGGCGAGATCATGATGTTCGCGGCCTACCTGTTTCTGGCATTCGCCGGCGGCATGGAGCTGTCGCCCTGGCTTGCTCTGCCGATGGCGGTGATCGGCGGTAGTATTCTCGGCGGTGTCATAGAGAAAACCATGATCCGGCCGATGCTGGGGGAATCGCCGATTTCCGTGGTGATGGTCACCATCGGTATTGCCAGCATTCTGGTGGGTCTGGTGGAGTTTATCTGGACCGCTGATCCGCAACTGCTGCCCAACTTCCTGCCCCGGGAGCCGGTGTTTATCGGGGAACTGTATCTGGCACCCAAGATCGCTTACGGCTTTCTCATTGGTTCCGCCCTACTGATCATTTACCTGCTGTATTTCCGGTTCTCCCGGGGTGGTGTAGCCCTGCGAGCCACGGCCTCGGATCAGGCGGCAGCCTATTCAATGGGTATCAACGTGCGCCGTGTCTTCAACATGGCCTGGGTGTTCGGTTCGCTTGCGGCGTCCCTGGCCGGCGTGCTGGTGGCGGCCACCGGTGGGCTGAGCCCGCAATTCGGGATCATCGGCCTCAGTGTACTGGTAGTGGTGATCGTGGGCGGCCTGGACAGCATTCTCGGCGCCCTGGTGGCCGGCGTATTCATCGGCTGGCTGGAAACCGTGGCGGGCGCCTATCTGGGCGGCGAGTACCGGATGCCGGCAACCTTCCTGGTGCTGGCGATCATCCTGGTGATCCGCCCCTACGGCCTGTTCGGCACCCACGAAATAGAGCGAGTGTAAGATGCGCATCGGTGACGCGAAACAGAGTTACGAGGCCGATGAGGCAATCTGGACCAGCCAGACCCAGAAGCTGTGGTTGGGGCTGTTCCTGCTGATTCTGCTGGTTTTCCCGTTTGTGGTGAATTCTTACCTGCTTTACCTGGGGTGCCTCGTGGGGATTGCCGTGATCAGCACCACCGGCCTGAACATCCTGACCGGTTTTACCGGCCTGATTTCCCTCGGGCAGGCCGGCTTCATGGGCGTGGGCGCCTATACCGTGGCCTGGTTATCCCTCAATACCGCCCTGCCGTTTCCGGTTACGCTTCTGATGGCCGGGCTGATGGCCGCCGCCGTGGGCATTCTGGTGGGCCTGCCCTCGCTTCGGGTCAAGGGCCTGTACCTGGCCATCGCCACCCTGGCGGCGAGCGTGTTCCTGCATTTCATTTTCGCCGAGTGGGAATCGGTGACCGGCGGGATGGGCGGTTTGAGCCTGGAGCCGGCGCACCTGTTCGGACTGACTTTCCAGAGCGATTTCAGGATGTATTTCATCATTGTGCCGCTGGCGGTGCTGATGGTGCTGGCGGCCCGCAATGTGTTCAGGACCCGGATTGGCCGGGCGTTTATCGCCATTCGCGACCGGGATATTTCCGCCGAGATTCTCGGGATCAACTTGCTGCGTTACAAGCTGATGTCGTTTGCCCTCAGCTCGTTCTATGCCGGGATCGCCGGTGGCCTGTTCGCCTATTTCTATCGGGTGGTGACGCCGGAAAGCTTCCCGCTTTCCATGTCGATTTTCTATCTGGCGGCGGTGATCGTCGGGGGCATGGGCAACCTGCTGGGGGGCATTCTCGGCGCCGCCTTCATGACTTTGGTGCCGGAAGCCCTGAAACTGCTGACCGCTGCGCTGACGCCTTTTTATCCCAACGCCCCGGTGTTCATGTCGCCGATGCTGGAAATTATCTTCGGTGCCCTGATCGTGGGCTTTCTGATCTTTGAACCCCATGGCCTGGCGGAGATCTGGCACCGCATCCGCCGGTTTTTCCGGCTGTGGCCATTCAGGAATTAACCGTGTTTCAACGGGCCTGGTACACAGAGCCCATGCACCACCAACAACAAGAAGCAGCAAGGAGAAGAAACATGTTCAGAAACATCCTCGAAAAAGGTCGCCGGCTTGCCGGGCTTGGTAGCCTGGTCGCTGCGCTGACCGTTGCTGCCCCGGCGATGGCTCAGGACAAAGAGCCCATCGTGTTCGGTGGCTCGATCCCGCTCTCTGGTGTTTTCGCCTTTGCAGGCATTCACCTGCACGCCGGCCTGACGGATTACACCGACTGGATCAACAGCCAGGGCGGTATCAATGGTCATCCGGTGGAATACGTGATGGAAGACACCGCCTATGAGGTGGACAGGTCAGTCGCAGCCTTCAAGAAGATTTCCGGCAGCAGCTCCCCGGCCACCTACTACGGCGACAGCACCGGTTTCATGAAAGCCATTGCCTCGGAGCTCAACAGCCAGGGCAATACGCTGATGAGCGGCGCGTCTTTCGCCACCGTACTGACCGACAATGAAACCTATCCGTACCAGTTTATCCCGGGCCCTAACTACAGCCAGATGTTCGGGATCATCCTGGAGTACATCGCCTCCCAGGGTGAGGATGGCGAGATGCCAAACGTGGCGTTTGTCTACAGCGATACCGAATTTGGCAAGGACCCGATCGAGAATGGCAAAGCCCGCGCGGCTGAGCTGGGTATCGAAGTGGTGGAAGAGATCGTCACCAAGCCGGGTAGCGTCGATGTCTCGGCCGAGGTGCTGAAGTTGCGCCGGGTGCGCCCGGATTACGTGGTATTCCACGGCTATGTGCTGTCACCGATCAACGAGTTCATGGTGCAGATGCGCCAGATGGGCCTGGACACCCAGTTCATGGGCACCTTCTGGTCCTCCGACAAGCTGATCATCGACAAGATGGGCGCGGATGCCGACGGCTACATGGGTGTGATGCCTTACAACTACTACGACAGCGAGGAAAGCGGTCCGATGCTTGATGCCCTGAGGGCTCAGGCAGAGAAAAGTGATCCGGAGGCTGGCTATCGTCCGACCGGCTATATTCAGGGCTGGTTCAACGCCATGGTCTGGACGGAGGTGATCAAGCGCACCCTGGATGCCGGGAAAGAGCTCAACGCGGACAACATGGCCGAAGCCCTGGCTTCCATTGAGGACTGGGACACGGGAGGCATCATAGGCATTCCGGTCACGGTGAAGGATATGTCGTTCCCGGTGGGCCGTATCTGGCGTGTGAACGCCGAGGCGGGCCGTTATGAGCCGGTATCGGACTGGATCCACCTCGACTGAGGGGCTGTATGGAAGCCTTACTGGAAATCGATAATATCGAGGTGGTCTACAACAAGTCAGTGCAGGTCCTCCGGGGCCTGTCACTGCGGGTGCCGGAGGGGGCCATTGTGGCGCTCCTCGGCTCCAATGGTGCTGGTAAATCCACCACCCTCAAAAGCGTCTCGGGGCTGCTGACCCTGGAAGACGGGGAGGTCACGGCCGGCGAAGTACGCTTCAGGGGTAAGGATGTAAAAGGCGTTCCGCCGGAGCGGCTTGTGCGCGACGGACTCTTCCATGTCATGGAGGGTCGACGAGTCTTCGAGGACCTCACGGTGGAGGAAAATCTCATCGCCGCCACCTACGCGCTCAGTGGCAGTAAGCCTTCCCTGAGTGACAGCTACGAGTTGGTTTATAACTATTTCCCGAGATTGAAGGAGCGCCGTAAGCAGCTGGCCGGTTATCTCTCAGGCGGCGAGCAGCAGATGCTGGCCCTGGGTCGGGCGCTGATTGCACAGCCGGACCTGATCATGCTGGATGAGCCCTCGCTTGGTCTGGCGCCGCTGCTGGTGGAAGAGATATTTACCATCGTGGCCAGAATCAACCGGGAGCAGGGCACTGCCATCCTTCTGGTGGAACAGAACGCCGCAGTGTCACTGGCAATCGCATCCTACGGTTACATCATGGAAAACGGCAAGATCGTGATCGACGGCCCGGCGGACAAACTCACGGCCAATGAAGATGTTCAGGAATTCTATCTGGGTGTGGGTGGCAAGGAAGGTGAGGCCCGCAGTTATCGAGACATCAAGCACTACAAACGCCGTAAACGGTGGCTTTCATGACAATGCCTTCCATCCCTGACCTGACGCTGACCCAGATGCTACGGGCCCATGCCCGGGAGCGCCCGGACGCCCTGGCCCTGCGCCAGAAGGACTTCGGTATCTGGCAGGCCTATTCCTGGCAGGATTATTACCGGCGGGCCCGGCACTTTGGGCTGGGGCTTCGTGCCATGGGGCTCGAGCCAGGTGGCCATGTGGCCATTATCTCGGAAAACCGGGTGGAGTGGGTCATCGGCCAGATGGGCATCGGCCTGGTGCAGGGCATCTGTGTCGGGGTCTATCCCACCAGTCCCTGGAACGAGGTGGCCTATGTTCTTGAGCACAGCGACGCGGAGTTCGTGATCTGCGAAGACCAGGAACAGACTGACAAGGTGCTGGAAGCCTGGCCAGAACTTCCCAAACTGAAGCACTGCATTGCCATCGATATGAAAGGCCTGCGCTACTACCCGGAGCCGCCGGCAGCGTTCGAGGATATCGAGGCCAGGGGCCGGGAATTCGAAAAGCAACATCCCGGGTTGGTGGATGAACTGCTGGACAGCCAGCAAATGGATGACACCGCCCTGATGATCTATACATCCGGATCCACTGGTCGACCGAAAGGGGCGATGATCAGTTGGCACAATCTGCACGCCGCGGCGCCGGGGCTCATCAAGCTTTTACAGGCCGATGAACATGGGTCCACTCTTTCTTACCTGCCCCTGTGCCATGTGGCCGAACAGGCATTTACCAATATTGCTCCGGTTTATGTGGGCAGTACGGTCAGCTTCGGTGAGAGCCTGCGGACCATTCAGGAGGATCTGCGCGAGATAGCCCCGACCTTTTTCCTGGGCGTGCCGAGGATCTGGGAGAAACTGCACTCGTCCATCTACATCAAGATTCAGGAGACAGGGCGATTGCGGCAGGCATTGTTCAACTGGGCGATTAGGGTGTGTTCACCCATGGCCACCAAACCTCGCTCAGCGTGGAGCCTGAAGGAGAAATGCCTGTACGGCATCAGCTACTGGCTGGTGTTGCGTGCATTGCAGAATTTTATCGGCCTGCGCCGATGCAGCATTGCCCTCACCGGGGCGGCTCCTATATCAACGGGCATACTGGAGTTCTTCCGGACCATCGGCATTCCCCTGGTAGAGGTTTATGGCCAGACGGAGAGCACCGGCGTTGCCACGGCGCAACCCGTTGATGACGTGCGCTTGGGAACGGTGGGTGTCGCTGTGTCCGGGGTTGAGGTAAAACTCGGCGAACACAACGAGATCATCATGCGTGGTGGCAGCATGTTCAAAGGCTATTACAAGAACGACGAGGCCACCGCCTCAACCCTGAAAGACGGCTGGCTGCACACCGGCGACGTGGGTGAATGGCGGGATGGCCAGCTCAAGATTGTCGACCGCCTGAAAGACATCATGATTACCGCCGGCGGCAAGAACCTGTCACCGACGGAAATCGAGAACACCATCAAGGCCAGCCCCTACATCAAGGAATGCATTGTGATCGGTGAGGCCAGAAAGTACGTGTCTGCGCTGATCCAGATTGATTTCGATACGGTGGCCAAGTGGGCAGAGCAGGAGCGGATTGCCTACACCACCTTCCGGAGCCTGACCGAACAGCCACAGGTGAATGAACTCATACAGGCCGAGGTGAACAAGGGCAACGAGCAGTTACCGCAGGTGGCGCAGATCAAGCGTTTCCATTTGCTGACCAAGGAGTTGGACCACGACGACGACGAGGTGACAGCGACCATGAAAGTCCGCCGCAGCAATATCTACGAGAAATACACCGAAGTAATCGAGTCGCTTTACGCCTGATGGGAAGGCGCCTAGAAACGGGCGCCTTCTTCCACCCGGATACGTTCCATGTGCTGGGTCAGGGCGGCATTGAGTACCGCCAGAACCAGGAACAGCAGGATGCCCTTGGGGACCAGAGCATGGATTTCAGGGTTGGGTGCGGTGCTGGCGGTTACCAGGATCAGGCCCAGGATATTGCGGGCCAGACGCAGGGTGAGCATGGCGCACAGATACCCGGACTGAAACGCCGATTGCGCGCCCTTGAGCAAACGGCCGAAAGCCGGCATCAGGTGCACGGTGTTGAGCAACAGAACAGAAAAGATGATTAACTGAACAACACTTAAAATGGTCATGACCAGAGACTACCAAACGACTCAGCTGGTTAAAAAACGGGCCGAATTATCCCCGATTGGGCAAATTTAATCCAGTTCAGGGTCCGGTTGCTTAATAACTGCTGTTCAGAAGGTCGTGATAGTCGCTTCGAAATCGTTGGAAACTCAGATAGTTATTTCGGTGGTCCACCAAACCTGCAGAATTGAACGCTTCCACAAAGGCCCGGGACTCTCCGGTGCTGACCTCGCCGTAGAAACCGCCGTCCCAGTCCAGCAACTGCACCATTTCCAGCAATACCGTCATCGCCAGGGCGCCGTTGGCTTTTTCCAGGTACCGGTACGCCAGTCCGTAATGCTCGAAGCGATACGGTGTGTTTGCAGCGTCGGCGGCGGAGATATCCCAGAGGGGGTCGTAGTCATAGTGCTGATACACCGGAGCAACGGTCTCCCCTGCTGCAACGACGGCCTGTCCCTCCGCGAACCAGTAGGGCAAAAGGCTGTAACCCGCATCATACCGGGACAGGTTTTCCTGGACGAAATGGGCCAGCTCGTGGGCAACAAACTGGCCGGTCTCATGGGGCCACTGACCGTAATACGGGTTGAACGCCACGGCGGCCATTGAGGCCGACACAAACTCAGTGTGTGGCACCTCTGGGCTGAGGCAGCCGATAACCTGTCTGGGATAGGGAACTGCCGCGCTGCGGTCCTCGACAAAATCGGGCCAACGCAACTGGAACCGACTCAGCACACCGTCGACCCTGCGTTCAAGCTCCGACGCGGCAGCCCGGAACGAGGTCTCGCTGTAGGCCGGTGAGCCATAGACCCGCACCCGGCCGCTGTGGGTTTCGAAATACAGAGGTTCGTTCCGACAGGCCTCAGTGTCTCTGCCCAGTGCCCAGGAGCTCGTGGGGTAGTGCCGGCCGGTATCCCGTGCGTCATAGAAGAGCCCGGATACAAAGCCATCGGAATCCGGGTAATGGAGACTGTCAGAGGTAGTGACCTTGCAACCGGTCAACGTCAGCACAAGAACACTGAGTACCAGCGTGGCTTTACTGGTTGTCATAAGAGACTCCCGAAACGATCCTGTTGTCCAGAATGATCGCAGGGTTTTCGTGGAGGCTCCGTCAACGGGGTGTAAAAATCAGGTAAAGCGAGCTAGCTCCTGGGTCGTCGCAGCGAAGAAAGTCATAGCGATTAACTGTTCGACGACATCACCGGCGTTGAGATCCGGGCAGCTTGCGTTTCCGGGCTCATTTCTTGAGGATGTGCCGTGACACTCGCCAACGAAGCAAAGGAGGCATTACATGTCATTGAAAGACGAACTGATCAGAAAGGCGGAAACGCAGCTGGAGGAATGGGAAAAGCAAGCCGATTCCCTGAAAGCCAAGGCGAAAGCGAAGGAAGCCGAAGCCGAGAACGAGAAGGCGAGCGCCGATATCCAGCAGAGTGCATCGGACGCGCTGCGCTCGGTAGAGAACAAGATCTCGGATGGCCGTAAAAAACTGGATGAGCTCAAGCAGAGCGGTGAAGACAACATCGACAGCCTGCGCAAGCAGCTCTCCGATCTGGTTGGGCCTGACGATAAACGCTAGGCCGCCCCTCTGCGGAACGCCGGGCTGCTTTTACTGGAATTGGGTATAGCAGCGCTGCCGTTTCGTCTGCCAGTCCCGCCATTGGGGCTCCCGGTGGTGGAGCTGGTAACGTTCCATCACCGCCATAAACCTGCCCATGTAGTCGCATTGACCGGATGTCGGCAGCCACTCGCCGGGACCACGTCCGTTCCGCAGAACACTGTCAGGCTGACTCAATCTGATCTGGTTCTCCGGGTCGCTCAGAAAGCGTTCTTTCTGCGAGGTTGGCCACTTATCGGCTCCACGCTTTTCGGCAAATGCCAGGGGTACCACCTGAGTCGAGGCCCAGCTTTCCGAAGCAGCCGGGTCCTCCCGTGTCACCGCAGCCAACACAATCAGGATCGCTGCGATCAGTAATGCCAGCCTGGTGTCCTTCATGCCTCACCTTGTTCGTGCGTTAAATACACCAGAACCTACGAGCAGGATGGGCAAAGGGCTTACCTCGATCCGGGCAAAACTTTGTGACCAGGCAACTCTGAATCGCCGGTCTCAACGTACGGTTAAGCTCACCTGTGATGCACACAGACCGGTCAGCAGCGGAGACGAGTATGCCCGAGGGTCCTGAAATACGGCGCATGGTGGATGACATTCACAAGGCCGTTGGCGGCAAGGCAGCGCAATCGGTATTTTTTGCCTTTGAACACCTGAAGCCTTTCGAAAGCGCTCTTCGGGGGCGCAGAGTTGAGAGGGTGGAAGCGCGAAGTAAAGCCGTGTTGGTGTTCTTTGAGGCCACGGACGAAGACGGCCCATGGTGCGTTTACAGCCATAACCAGCTGTATGGCAAGTGGCGCATGGGCAAATCCGATCGGGAGCCGAGCACCAATCGGCAACTGAGATTTGCGATTATAGGATCGAAGAAAGCCGCCCGGTTATACAGTGCGTCCGATATCCAGCTGGTTCGGCCCGACGAATTAAGTGCGGTGCCCTATCTGTCCCGACTTGGACCAGACCCTCTCAATCAGGATGTCAGTGTCGATCAGCTTCTGGCGGTGTTTGACGACAGGCGTTTCCGGGGCCGCAACCTGGGTGGCTTGCTGCTGGACCAGGGCTTCGTTGCCGGTATTGGTAATTACCTTCGCTCGGAAATCCTCTTTGAGGCTCGTATCTCACCGAAGGCCCGCCCTCGCGATCTCGATGTCGATCAGCAGGTGAGATTGGCCGAGGCGTTTTTGACACTGGTGCAGCGGACCTACCGGTTGAAGGGCGTCACCAATTCGCCCGAGCGGGCAGAGCGGCTAAAACAGGAAGGATGGACGTTCGGTCAGCGCCGGCACATGGTGTTTAACCGCGATGGCCAACGCTGCCACGATTGCGCGTCGCCGCTTGTCAAAACCATGATGGCCAGCCGGCGGCTGTACTATTGCCCCGGGTGCCAGGGTGTGCCCGCTTAACCGAACTGTTCGGTACAGGCCCGTCCCAGCCGATCGTGGACGGCCAGCCACCGGCTTTCCCTTGGCGGAAGCTCGATGACGATTCGATCGACATTCGCCTGGTCCATTGAGTGCATCGCGGTGTAGAGCATGCGGGCATACTCGTTCGGATCGGCGCTGAGCATGATGGACTCGGAGGCCAACTCGCCCGGTGCTGACTGCCACCAGATCACGCCAATCCTTTCGCCTGACGGCGTGATTTCTGGTAGAAGCCGCGCGAATTGATCCGTTGCTACGCCAACGGTGTGCGTGACCGGCTGGTAGTGGCGCTTTACGCTTCCCGGTACCACCTGGCTGGCGCCTTTGCCCGGTGCCAGTGTGATTCCGAGGCAGGCTTCGATGTCGCTCTGGCTGATCTGCCCCGGTCGCGCGATGACCGGGGTTTCGCCGGTCAGGTCGACAATGGTGGATTCAATGCCCACCGAACAGTCGCCACCATCCAGAACCGCCGCGATTTTCCCGGATAACCCCCCGAGCACGTGCTCTGCGGTAGTCGGACTGATCCGGCCATAGGGATTGGCGG
This sequence comes from Marinobacter sp. MIT932201, assembly GCF_047123295.1. Classification (NCBI taxonomy): domain Bacteria; kingdom Pseudomonadati; phylum Pseudomonadota; class Gammaproteobacteria; order Pseudomonadales; family Marinobacteraceae; genus Marinobacter; species Marinobacter sp. MIT932201. The sequence continues at coordinate 445,031 of NZ_CP138917.1, forward strand.
ATGGGGCTACCAGATCCCGACCAAGCTTCTCCATGGTTGCCACCGTGGCCGGGTGCGCCGGCATCCTGACCGCCACGCCGGGATTGCCGCCGGTGATGAAATCGCTGACGTCGCTTTTCTTTGGAAGTAGCAACGTGAGCGGCCCTGGCCAGAAGGTGTTGATCAGCTTTTCGGCCGCCTCTGGCACCCGATCGACCCAGTATCTGATGCGTTCGGGCGAGGCTACGTGCACGATCAGCGGATGTCCGACAGGGCGCTGCTTCGCCTCAAACACTTTTCTGACCGCCTGTTCGTTGCTGGCATCGGCCGCCAGTCCATACACAGTTTCGGTTGGCATAGCCACGAGGTGGCCGGCAAGAAGCAGCGAGGCGGCTTTCTCGATGTCAGTCGTTTGTGTTGCGTCTAGTTTGATGGTTTCGGGCATAGGGTCTCACGGGTTGCTGGTCGGGCTGACCGCAATGGCTTGCCATTGATTCTTGTAAAAACGCTCGATCGAGGTTTGCTCATCGTCAATCCGGAACAGATACAGCCAGTCGTTGTCGATGAGGTCCTGAACGACCTGGTGCTTCTGGGCAATCTCGGCAATGGCTTCTTTCGGTGCGGCCAGATACACGCTCAAGCGGAGGGGTTCGTGAACCCAGCGTTCGCCATCGTGTACGGACTGCAGCGGCAAACCGATCCGCAGATCACCGCCGTTTCCTTCAAACACACCCAGGTGACCGCCAACCACGTTGTGCAGCACTTTATTGCCGCTGCCGTAATGCAGGTTGTCGGTGACCGACATGAAGTACTGCAGGTTGATCCAGTGGGTGACCACCATGGGCGCCGTCATGATCAGCTCGAGAATCTTGAATCCTTCATCGTTCTGCCAGCGATAATCGTGCAGGAAGCTGCGTCCACCAAGATCCAGGTGCCGGGTGGCCGAGCGAGGCGCCACGATAAAGCTGGCGTTGCCGGCCAGGCCCCATTCCGGGCGTACTTCGGACCAGTCCTGGCTGCGTTTTCTGATGGCGCTGTCTACGTCGTTCTCGCTTGCGACCCCCAGACGAACGGCGCGTTCGCGACGGGCCTGGGCTCCAGCCTTGGCCAGGAATTTCCGGATGTCGTCGGGAACCTCACCGGCGCACTCGACCTCGTCGGTGGTGGTGTTATGCAGTGCTCCCACGAAGCGGGTTTCGGGAGGAATCGAGAGGCCCTGTTCCGCCAGGGCCGCACGCACGTTCTTGTCGTTCAGTATGTCGGCAAGCACACGAACATTCACCGAGCCGGTCTGGCCGCCGCAGGCGCCACAGTCCAGGCCGGCGGCGTGGGGGTTGTTGCGGGTGCTGCTGCCGTGCCCAACCAGCAATACTGTGGGGGCAAACCGGTCGGTCAGGGTCATGGCCCTGAGGATACCGCCAGCCAGTTCCGCTTTCTCTTCAGCTCCCAAAAGGGCGCCATTCTGGCGGATCTCGAAGTTGGTATGTCCTTTATGGAGCTGGTCCACCGGCTTGGCTGATGATTTGCCGAAGAAGGTCTTGCGCACCATGCGTCCCAGACCGGCCAGCCCCATGCTCTCGATAAAGCTGAAACTGGCCGGCCCCGCGTTGGAAAACTGTGACCAGTGGGTATGGTTAGCCAACGATTGCTGGCTGAAGCGGCCGGAGGATTCGGCCTCTGTGACCTCAAGCGCGGGTGCCAGCAGTCCCGGCAGTTGGGGCCGGGAAAATTCAGTGCCCTTGGGGCGATACGAAATCGGCAGCCCGAAGAAACCGGCGAACCCGAGTGTCTGGATCGCAGGGTCCTGGGCTTCCAGTGCACGGCGAAAGACCTCCGAGCGAACATCAATGCAGAATGCGGCCTGCAGTTTGAGGGGCTCGTCGTCCGGCAACGGTTTTTCCGGCTTTGACAGAAGCTTGTCAGCCAGCTGTGACTGATAGGCGGCCTCCGCTTCTCTCAGTTGGTGCCAACCTGTGGTTTGAGACTGCTCATGGATTTCCTGCATTTCCGGCCAGGCGTCCCACTGTTTCAGCCAGTCCCGTTTCAGCTCAGCGAAGATGGCGCCGCCAACGTGCTGGACATGCCGCCAGATGGCCAGCTCCCAGGCCAGCCGGATGGCCAGAAGGCCCGGGAGAAGGTCCTCCTCGCTGCCACGCAGCCGTGCCTGCCAGCGCAGGTAAGCGGCCCAGGATGACCACCCGTTGATATCCAACAGCAGCGCGTGGGCATAATCGGCAGTGTAGGAGGGTTGCGCCGCGAGAGCGTTGAAAGCGTCGGTGATCAGTTTTTCATGATCATCGGGCAGAACCTGAAATTGGGAAGGCAGGGATGGTTCTTCCATAACAATGGCAATGCCACGGTCCGCGCGGGTCATCTCCAGCCAGCTGTGATACAGATCCTGTGCATCCGCTTTGAAATCTCCCGCATCGAGGCGCTGGAAGTAGTCGCCGCAGAACTGGCTGATCTGGTGTACAACCTCATCCTGCCAACCCACGTGATGAGCGGTATCGCGGTTGCGATCCAGTTGCGCGCTGAGGTTCTGCCAGTGCTCCGGCATGCTGGCGGTCTCGGCGGCGACTACGCCATTACCCTGATGATCAAGCGCTGCCTGATTCTGGCAGCAGGTGCCATTGAGTGCCGCCATACGAGAGGCGACTCTGGAAAAGGGCAAGTCCCGCATTTCCCAGAACGGGTTGACCGCGATCATCTGGTCCAGGGGCCAGGACGGTGCGATTCGCCGGCAGGCATCCGAGACAGCTGCCTGCCAATCCGGTGTCTGTCTGTTCTGTTCAATCGATGGATCGAGTTGCCTTGCTTGCATTATGCAGACTCCCTGGAACCGGAAGTTGAAGAAACGCTGACCATGGCCCTGGGACGCACCACATCAGGCAGTTTTGCTGGCCAGATTTTCAGGGTCAGGCGTGTGGACCACTCATCAAGGTAGCCCGCGGCAAACAGAAATCGGTAGAGCCTGGCGCCTGCGGAGGTGAACCGGTGATAGCGGATCTGGTAATAGCCGCGCACGAGCAGAGCGATAAGAACAGCGACAAACCCCACGGCTTCCAGGCCCGCCTGACTATCGGGTGGTGTCAGCACCAGACCAAAGAAGGTTTTCTGCAGCCAGTACAACGCCCAGAAAACCGCTCCAAGGAGTAAGCCCCTGCCAAGGGTAAGAACGCCGCCTGATGCAGACAGGAACTCTGAAAGCAGAATCGTCAACGCGATGCCCGGCACGACCCATGAAAACAGATCCGCCGGCGCTGACTCGTTGGCCAGGAAAATCGTCGGCAGCATAAACAGGGCCGCAAAAGAAGCAGCTGTTAGCCACTGCCGCGGCCCGGGCTCGTTGATCGCAACCAGTCGTTTCTTCATCGACAACTCAACCGTGTTGCCGGCATTGAGGAAGGTGTGGGCTTTGTAGGCGGAATGGGCCACCAGGTGCAGGAGTGCCAGCTCGTATAGACCCAGAGCGCATTCAACCAGCATCCAGCCCATCTGGGCGCAAGTCGACCAGGCCAGTTTCACCTTGATGGAAATGCGCGTCATCATGACAAGGCTGGCAAAGACCGCCGTGGGGCCCGCTACCAACAGCAAAAGCCATTGTGCAGCGCTTGCCTGGACAATCAGAGGCGCCATCAGAATCATCAGGAAACCACCCAGGTTCACAACGCCAGCGTGAAGCAGGGCGGAGACCGGCGTGGGCGATTCAACCACCTGGATCAACCAACCGTGGAAAGGCATTTGCGCGCATTTGAAGAGGGCCGCCGCCGCCATCAGGATCGCGGCAGCGTGCGCTGCGGCGGGCAATTCTGGTGACGCTGAAACCTGTGCCAGGATTCGATCAATGAACGGCGTGTCGTACTGAACATAAAGCAGTAGGAACCCCGCGCCCAGGCAGAGCTCCGCAATGCGCGCAAAAATGAACTTCTTGTGGGCGGCGAGGGCGGCACGCGGACGATCGGGGAAAAACATCAACAACTGATGCAGGCTGATGCTGATGGCGATCCAACTGATGAGGAACACCAGCAAATGGTTGGTGATCGCGATGAAGGCAACACTGGCAAGGATCACCTGCAGCCAGACCATAAAGCTGCGCTGGCCCGGATCCCCCGCAAGATACCGTTCCGAGAAACGCCCCAGCACCATTCCCAGCAGAGTGATCAGCAACAACATGATAGAGGCCAGTGGCCCGTGGCTGAACCAGACGCCAGCTACGGGCCACAACCAACTTGTAATGGCGGCGGCCACAGCGGAAACGAAGGCGAGTTTGAAGGTCAGCGATCGTACGAGAAGGTTGTTCGGTTTGGTTGCAAACCCCGTCGCCACGGCCCCGGCGCCGTAAAGCAGCGGGACCAGCAGGTAGAACAAGGATTCGATCGCCTGAACGTCGAACATGTGAGGGCCTCGGAATCAAACGTGTGTGTACGCGTAGTATCCGAAAGTTTTTATGTGAACAAAAATATATATATCCGATCGAAGCGTTCTAAAATTAAGAACAGTTTGCCTGCGGTTTGTAAAACCTTTCTTCAAACACCATCTTTTGGCCTCGTTAAAAGAGACAGCCACCGGGGGTTGGCGGCAGTAACCCGGTCGCCGTTCCTCGAAAAGGCGTTTTAGCAGTGAAAACCGGAAAAGACCGAGGCAAAAGAAGTGGATCGTGAAAACAAGGGGGCATTCCTGGCTCGAAGGAAAAAGCACTCCACATTGACGGCCGGGCTATACCATCCCACGCCCGAAGCCATGATGACCGAATACTGGGGTGTGTTCGTGGATAATACGCCATACATCCTACTGCTATCTGACAACCAGCGGAGCGCTCGCGAGAAAGCTGAGCGGCTGGCCAAATCTGCCAATTTCCGGACGCTCCTTGAAGCAACGCTGACAGCCTGCAAGGCAATCGAAGCGAGGGCCGTCGACGGACGCACGGTGAATTGGGGGGAGCAACTCACCGTGATCAGCGCCAGTCGCTCTGGCGATGTGGAAACGGGGACCAGGGAAATCGGCGAGATCAGGGCAATCCTGATGCCCGGTTGTCATCAGGCCATAGCGGATACCCTCTGCATAGACACCACCCTCGCGACCATCATTGATGCGGATTTTCCCCAGGTGTCAGATTTTGAAGAGTTGCCAGAACTGTCCGAGCGTGATGTGCAGATGTCGCTGGGGAATCTGGAGGCCCGCAAACATCCCCGTGGGGGCCATTAAAGATGCGTTCTTTCTACGAGCTTGAGGTGTCTTCCGAAATCGGCCATCAGGCGAGGCGAATTCGATAGCGGGTAACGCCGTGGCTTTCTTCCCGAGTCCACTCAATCCGGTGGCCAGTGATCTTACACAGGGCTTGCAGGTCTTTGCGGCCGGTGGGGTCGTCCGCCAGAAAATCTACCTGTGTACCGCTGGGCAGGTCTTTGATCCGTTTTTTGAAGCGCAGGACGGGAAGGGGGCATACCAGACCGACGGCGTCGATCTGGTATACCTCAGACTGATCAGTCAAGGCGAACGCTCTCGGCGCTGGTTTGTGCGGCCGACGACCAGCCAAACTGGTTAAGCACCAGCGGTGCCGCCGTAGCAATCAGCAGAGCTGCGACAAACGCGGAAATCATGACCTTCACGATGATCCTCCTTTGCCTTGTTTGGCCTCAACTTCAGCTACCCACAGGTCGTGGTGCTGGCGAGCCCACTCGAGATCAACCTGCCCGTTGCCCATGGCGTCGAACGCGCCTTCCATACCGACGGAGCCGATGTAGATATGGGCAATGATGGCCAGCATCATCACAAACGCCACAATCGAGTGCCAGATGTTCGCGTATTGCATCTCTTCATGGGGCGCGAGATCGGTCGGGAAGCTGGTTCCCAGAACGCTGTTGATCACCGCGAATGTGTCGGCAAACATCGGCATCTGGAACGGAAACAGAAGGGACAGTCCGGACAGGGAAACCGAGAAACCCAGCACCATGACGGCCCAGAAGACGATTTTCTGACCGGCGTTGAATTTCTTCGCTGATGGATGGGACTTGGTGAATATACCGCCACCCGCCTTGAGCCACTGCCAATCCAGCTTGTTAGGGATGTTGTGGACCACCCACATGCAGAAGGTCAGTACCAGCCCCAGCATAAAGGCCCAGGCGATATTGTTGTGAAGCCATTTGGAGCCGGTGGCCAGCGTCGAAAAGGCGTCCAGTCCGATCACCGGGATCAGAAACGTTCGCCCCATCAGGGTGATCAGCCCAGTCAGAGCCAGTGCGATGAACGAGCCGGCCAGCAACCAGTGACCAAAGCGCTCGACAGCCTTGAACCGCTCAATGGTGGTACCCGCAGGCCCGCCATCAATCATGATTCTGCCTCGAACGAAATAGAACACCACCAGTAGGCCGATGATCACGAGCAGTGCGCCACCACCATAGGTGATCACGGGACCTTCGCGCAGCTTGTACCAGGCAATGCCTTCATCCTGAATCATCACGCCATTGGCGGGACCGGGTGACTGAACGGTGGGATCGATCTTGTTGTAGCGAACCGAGCGCCAGATGTCTGCGTCAGAGCGCCCTCCCAGGGTACCCAACGCTCCGGTGATCGGCGCCGCATTGGCGGGATTGCCCAGGTTTTCGGACCGAAAGGATTCGTCGACCTTCAATTGTTCCTGACGGCGCATGATGTCTTCGAGGGTTTGAGCGCCACCTGTCGAGGAGCGATCAACGGTCGGGGCCTCTTGCGCCCAGACAGGATTGAACAACAGAGCTGCCAGTGCGAGGACGGCGACACTCAATAGTCTTGCTTTCATGAGAGCACTCCAACGGAATAAACAAGAAGGAATCGTTGCCGCAAAGCATTCCGGGACCCCCGAAAGGCCCCGGAACCCTCATGCGAACTCACGCACCCTTCTTCTCGTAAGCTGTGCCCCACCCCCAGGCGCCGGAACCGAATCCCCGGTTCACCACGCGCTGGCGATAGATGTCCGCCACCTCGTTGCCGTCACCGGCCAACAAGGCTTTGGTCGAGCACATTTCCGCACAGAGTGGCAATTTGCCCTCTGCAATACGGTTGCGGCCGTACTTCTGGAATTCGGCCTGGGAATTGTCTTCTTCCGGACCGCCCGCACAGAATGTGCATTTGTCCATCTTGCCCCGGCTGCCGAAGTTGCCCGCCTGCGGGAACTGGGGCGCGCCGAATGGGCAGGCATAGAAGCAGTATCCACAACCGATACACAGATCCTTGGAGTGCAATACGATCCCGTCCTCGGTCTGGTAGAAGACATCCACCGGACAGACGGCCATGCAAGGCGCGTCTGAGCAGTGCATGCAGGCTACCGAGATCGAACGCTCGCCGGGGGTACCATCTTCGATGGTCACCACGCGGCGACGGTTAATGCCCCAGGGAACCTCATTCTCGTTCTTACAGGCCGTTACGCAGGCATTGCATTCGATGCAGCGTTCGGCGTCGCAAAGAAATTTTGCGCGTGCTTGTCCTTCAAGTGCCATGGTCTACACCTCTTGTTATGCCGGCTTAATCGCACACAGGGTTGCCTTGGTCTCTTGCATCTGCGTGACCGAGTCATACCCGTATGTCTGAACCGTGTTAGTGGATTCACCCAGAACGATTGGGTCGGCGCCCTTGGGATACTTGTCCCTCAGGTCTTTGCCCTGGTAGTGCCCGCCGAAGTGGAAGGGCATAAAGGCAACGCCTTCACCCACACGTTCCGTCACCATGGCCTTGACCTTGATCTTGGCTCCTTCTGGACCATGAACCCAGACGTCGTGACCGTCACGGATGTTCAGATTGTTGGCGTCGCGGGGGTTTACCTCGATGAACATCTCCTGCTGAAGTTCCGCCAGCCAGGGGTTCGAGCGGGTTTCGTCACCACCACCCTCGTACTCAACCAGACGGCCGGAGGTGAGGATCATCGGGAACTCCTTGCTGAAGTCCTTCTGCTGGATTGACTCATAAAGGGTCGGCACCCGCCAGAAGGTCTTGTCTTCGTAGGTCGGATAGTCGGGGACCAGATCACGGCGGCTGGTGTACAGCGGTTCGCGATGCAGCGGTATCGGATCCGGGAAGTTCCAGACAACGGCGCGCGCTTTGGCGTTACCGAACGGAGCGCACTCGTGCTTGATTGCCACTCGCTGGATGCCGCCGGAGAGATCGGTTTTCCAGTTGGTGGAGGGGCCCGCCACTGCTTCGATGCTGGCTCGCTCCTCGGCGGTGAGGTCACCATCCCAGCCCAGATCCATCAGCATCTGCATGGTGAATTCGGGGTAGCCGTCCTTGATCTCGGAGTTCTTCGAGTAGACGCCTTCCGCCAGCAGGTTTTCGCCATCACGTTCGACACCAAAGCGGGCCCGGAACGTAAGGCCGCCTTGGGAAACCGGCAACGACATATCATACAGATTGGCGGTGCCCGGATGGTTCATCTCCGGTGTCCCCCAGGAAGGCCATGGCAGGCCATAGAAATCCCCATCACAAGGTCCACCAACTGCACGCAGGGTAGTCTTGTCGAAGTGGTGCTGGTACTTCATGTGTTTCTTGAGGCGTTCCGGGGACTGGCCGGTGTAACCGATGGTCCACATACCCCTGTTGAACTCGCGGGTAATGTCTTCAATCGACGGCTCATCGCCGTTGATGGCGATGTTGCGGAACATACGATCGGTGAAACCGAACTTGTCCGCGAACAGCTTAATGATTTCATGGTCGACCTTGGAGTCGAACAGCGGTTCAATCACCTTTTCCCGCCACTGAAGTGAGCGGTTGGAAGCGGTTACCGAGCCGTAAGTCTCGAACTGGGTCGTGGTGGGCAGCAGGTAAGCGCCCTCCTTACGATCATGCAGCACCGCAGAGACGGTCGGGAAGGGATCGACAACGACCAGCAGGTCGAGCTTTTCCATGGCTTCCTTCATTTCCGTCATCCGGGTCTGGGAGTTGGGCGCGTGGCCCCACAGCACCATGGCACGGGTGTTATCGGGCTGCTCGAGGTTTTCCTTGGCTTCCAGAACACCGTCGATCCAGCGGGAGACCGGAATGCCCTTCTCGTTCATCATGGCCCGGGACTTGCCGTCTTTATCCCAAACTGCAAAGCGGCCCTTCAGCCAGTCGAGGTCCTCTTCCCAGACTCGAGCCCAGTGGGCCCAGGAACCAGCAGACAGTCCGTAATAGCCCGGCAGTGTATCGGCGAGCACGCCGAGGTCGGTAGCGCCCTGAACGTTGTCGTGACCGCGGAAGATGTTGGTGCCGCCGCCGGCTACGCCCATGTTGCCGAGTGCCAGCTGCAAAATGCAGTAAGCGCGCGTATTGTTGTTACCATTAGAGTGCTGGGTGCCCCCCATGCACCAGATGACGGTGCCCGGGCGGTTATTCGCCAGGGTGCGGGCGACGCGCTCAAGCTGTCCGCCCGGCGCACCGGTGACCCGCTCGACCTCTTCCGGGTTCCAGCGTTTCACTTCTTCACGGATATCGTCCATGCCCCATACCCGGGTGCGGATGAACTCCTTGTCTTCCCAGCCGTTCTCGAAGATGTGCCAGAGAATGCCCCACACCAGCGCAACGTCTGAGCCCGGACGGAAACGTACAAATTCGTCGGCATGGGCTGCTGTGCGGGTGAAGCGCGGATCGCAGACGATCAGCGGAGCGTTATTCTCTTCCTTCGCCTTCAGCACGTGCAACAGCGATACCGGGTGCGCTTCCGCGGGGTTGCCTCCAATGATGAAAATCGCCTTGGACTTGTGGATGTCGTTGTAGGAGTTGGTCATCGCACCGTAGCCCCAGGTGTTGGCTACGCCGGCAACCGTGGTCGAGTGACAGATACGGGCCTGGTGATCAACGTTGTTGGTGCCCCAGTAGCCGGCAAACTTCCGGAACAGGTAAGCCTGCTCGTTGTTGAACTTGGCGCTGCCGAGCCAGTAAACGGAATCGGGACCACTCTCCTCACGGATTTGCAGCATCTTGTCGCCGATTTCGTTGATGGCCTGGTCCCAGGGAATCTTCTGCCACTGGCCGTTGACCATCTTCATGGGGCTCTTCAGACGGCGCTCGCCGTGAGCGTGCTCCCGAACGGATGCGCCCTTGGCGCAGTGGGCGCCCATGTTGAAGGGGCTGTCCCAGCCGGGTTCCTGGCCGGTCCAGACGCCATTTTGTACTTCCGCTTCGACGGTACAGCCGACCGAGCAGTGCGTACAGACGGATTTCTTGACGACTACTTCACCGCCACCGGTGGCTGGAGCTGCAGCTTCAACCCGACCCGATGTCAGCGACAGTGCCGCCAGACCACCCACTGCCACGCCAGACGTTGTCAGGAATTGACGACGATCCAGAGTCTTGGCAGCGAGCGAAGAAAGCAAAGAGCCTGCACGGGGGCCTTTCGCTACCCCGTTGGTCTTCTTCCTTAACATGTCGTATACCTCTCTCTTTTATTATTCTCGTTTTTCCGGAAAGCTCAGTCTCTCAAGGGCCTTTCGCAACCTTGATCAACTCAGACCACCGTTAAAAGCGAGCCGATTCGAAATATTTACGTGTGTGTTCGGTATCACGTAATCCGCGGCTTTTCGGCGCGTCTGTTCTGACGACCTCGGCTGCGGCGTTCGGTGCAACCGTCACTGCCACCGCAGCTGGAGCTGCGAAAGCGGCCATTTTCAGGAAATGGCGACGGCTGTTTTCACGCTTCGGGTTGTCCATTGGACACCTCCCCCTGGGTTAAGGAACCTGTCGGTCCCGGTTACTGAATTGCAAAGGCTTCGGCTTCCACTGCCATGAAGGCCCGGCCAAGCGAGCCCACCGGCGCATAGAAGATGGCACTTTGCGCTTCTTCCAAGTCGGTAAAAAACAGTTCAGCCCACTTCGCCAAATGGGCATCAAAAAAAGCTTTCTGAGAGGCCACACCGCTGTCGCAGGGAAATTCGCCGGTGATAATCCCGGCCATGATTTCGCACAGGGTGCAGATGTGGTCTTCCGGTTCCTTGACGTCGCTGCGGGCTTTAATACCACGTGACCTCAAATCGCTCCTGAGCTCGGCCAGGGGCTTTTCGTTGAGGAAGCCGGTGAGGTAGTAGCTGGCATAGGGAAGGAGCTCACCGCGGCCCAGACCGACGAACAGGTTGTTGAACTCCCGCTCGAGATCGTAGGGGTTGGTGCGCTCTGCGAGCTTGGCCAGGTTCTTCGAGGCGGTGCCCAGTGGCGTGTCGTCGCCCTGCAGCGAGGACAGGCCTTGCAGCAATTCCGCCGAGGGTGGTCGGTCAAGCAGGACACCCAGCAGCTGATAGATTTGGGCCCGCGCTCTATCTTCGTCAGTGATTGAGCGCGGGCACTGGATTTCGGCCGTGTCAGTCAAGTCGTTTTCCTTCTAATTATTATGTGCGCTCTCTCACACTATCTTAGTACACAATCAAGAATAGTGGGGTAAGCCACGTTTATTTCGCCAATAGGTGAAATGTATTCTGCTAATCGTCAAAACGCATGCGAGGGCGGAATCGCGGTTCCGGCACCTCTTCTGATTGACTGTTCTCCGGTTGTGCGGGCACTCGGTTGGTCAGCTCCGCCTGCTCGGTATGGTCGTCCTGCTCAATGGCTGCCTGTTCATCCTCATGCCCGTCAGCTTGCGCCTGCCCGGTGACCGTGGATTCGGCATCGGTCGGGGAGGGTTGGGCCAACGACTGTACAGGTTCATCAATGACATCCGCCGCCTTCTTGGCTTTATCCACCAGCCCTTCGCCGACCCGATAGAGTGATTTCACGGTTTGCCCGGCCGTCGACGCCAGGGTGTAATCCTCGTCGTAGTCATTCAGCCCATCGAGTACCGCCAGCACCGGGTTGGATTTCCAGAGGCTTCTCAGGGCCTTTCGGCGCAGGAACTCCGGTATTTCCTTGCGCATGAAACCGGTGATGTCCGTTCCGATCTCAATGGACGACGGATCAGGCAGTCCGTACTTCTCCAGAAGCTCCGGTTCTGACAGGCCCTCGTTAATGGCGAGTTCCTGTTCCTCCGGGGCCGGTTCGATTTGCTCCGGCACCGGAGGCGGCGTGGGTTCTACCGTTCTGTTGGCTTCGGCCTTTTTGCGCGCCCAGCGCTGCCAGCGTGATTCGACCATTACTGTAACCTGGGTTTCTTGATGTTGGCGGGAGCCCGGTATACGTCGCTTTCCTGCCGGATTCGTGGATCACCCTTGGCGTCTTCCACCGCGTCCACGCGCACCTCATCCCGGCGCCGTTTCTTGAACGGCTCCTCGATGTAATGCATGTCGACAAATTCCTTGATCCAGGCGGCCAGGGATTCCGGGATGGGGACGGCTTCAACAATGCTTTCGCCGCTGTCCAGGGAATCCAGAGCCTCGTGGGCGCTGGCGGTAACGGTGCTGACCGCCCAGCCTGAGGGCGACTGGCCGGTGACGTCACGGTCCAGGATGATCCAGACGGAAGGCGTGCTCATGTTGAGGGAGACGAGATAACCTTCGACATCGGCACGGAACAGCTCCATAGTGACCGTGCCGGCGTGGTAATCGACCACCTCGCCCTCGCGTACCAGTTCTTTCCAGAAGGCGTCCGGTGCCCCGGGGATGACAGCAACAGGTTTCCAGACGTGTTTCGCCCACCGCGTTACCCCCGGCGATCGGCGAACAACGGCACCCACCTGCAATGCTCGTTTCCAGTGATCGGTTCTACTGCTCATGATGTGTCTCTTTTTGTTATAGATAAAAGCTAGCAGGGCTCCAACAATTATCCAATTGTCCGAAAGTAGATGGCTGTGGCATGCTCGAAATAAGAGAGTGATTCGTATATGTATAACAACAACGAACAGAGTAAAGTTCCTGATGACATCAAAAAAATCTCTATTGCTGTGCACCTGCGACAAGAGCCAGGGCTTCAATTCCGAGGCCCTTCAGGCGGTTGCGGGTGCCGAGCAGGTCGTCGCGGTAGACCAGCTGTGCGGCAACGATATGAAAGTCGCAGCCGAGCACCTGGGCGCCAGCAACGACGTGCTTATCGCCTGTGGCCAGCAGGCAGCGCTGTTCGAGCGCCTGGCCGAGGACATTCACGCCGAGATCCAGCATGTAGCGCCACTGCACACCATCGATATACGTGACCGGGCGGGTTGGAGTTCTGCCGATGCCAACCCCAAGCGGTTGGAAGCCAAACAGGCGGCCCTGGTGGCCGCAGCCCAGTTGCCGGGGCCCACCGCCCCGGCTAAAACCATCCAGTCCAACGGCGTCTGTTGCATCGTGGGCCCCACCGAGCAAGCCATCCGCATGGCCGGGTTGGTACAGGATGAGCTGGGCGTTACCTGTGTGGTCAACGATGCCGGCCCCATCCAGTTGCCATCGGCCGCCTACGACGTGGCCAAGGGTCAACTGACTAGCGCTTATGGCGCCCTCGGCAACTTCAAGCTGGAGTTCGCCGGGTTGCAGACCCTGCATCCGGCCGGTCGGGGTGAGCTGGGTTACACGCCGGCGCAGACAACGGCTCGCAGTGAGTGCGACGTGTTTATTGATCTGCGCGGTGGCGCGCCGGCCTTCCCCAGCCACGAGAAGCGCAATGGGTATTTCTGGGCCGATCCGAACAAAGCCGGCGAGCTGGAACGCATTGCCCTCACAGCCAGGGAAATGGTGGGCGAGTTCGAAAAAACCGTCTTTTTCCGGCTGGAAGAGTCCCTGTGTGCCCATTCCCGGGCTAACAAGCCGGGCTGTACCCGGTGCCTGGACGTTTGCCCCACGGAAGCGATCTTCTCTGCCGGCGACCACATCCAGATCGATTCTGACATCTGCGCAGGTTGTGGCTCATGCGCGGCGGTTTGCCCCACATCCGCAGTCACCATGAACGAAACGCCCTACGAGGCTATAGTCAAAGTCATGGACGTGATGGCGAAGACCTATCGCGAGCAGACCCACGAATCGCCACGCCTGGTATTCCATACCTTGGGCGCCGGCTCGGAAGCCATCACCTACCTGGCTCGCTACGACGATGGCCTGGCCGACGATCTGATCCCACTCGGACTGGAACATGTGGACCGTATTGGCCACGCCGAGATCATGGCGGCGTTCGGTGCCGGTTATGCCGAAGTGCTGATTCTGGCAGACAACGAACTGGATCGTCGGGCCCTGGCGGCCGAAGTAGAACTGGCCCAGGCCATGCTCAAAGGCACCCATAACTCGCCAAGCCGGGTTCGGGTGATTGATGCCATCGAGTTGTCCGCGCCGGGCGACAACGCGGGACGGGTCAGCGAGCCGGTGCTGCTGGTGGGCGGCCGTCGCGACATTACCCGGGTGACCGCCACAGCCATGGCGGAGAAGGTGGACGAGCCGATCCCGCTGCCGAAGGGTGCGCCATACGGTGCCATCGAGATTGATTCAGACAAATGCACTCTGTGCCTTGCCTGCGTTTCCCTGTGCCCCACCGGCGCACTGGGGGATCATCCGGACCGGCCGGAAGTGCAGTTCACCGAGAACGCCTGTGTGCAGTGTGGTATCTGCGACAGCACCTGCCCCGAAACGGCGATTACGCTCAAGCCGCAGCTGGATCTGTCAAAGGCCGCGCTCAGCCCGAGGGCTTTGCATGGCGAAGAACCGTTCGAGTGCATCCAGTGCGGCAAACCGTTTGGTGTGGCCAGTACCATCAACCGGATTGTAGCCAAGCTGGAAAATCAGCACTGGATGTACACCAAATCTGATAATGTCCAGCTCATCAAGATGTGCGACGACTGTCGGGTGAAAGCGCAGTTCCATGGCGACACGGCGCCCATGGCTGGCGCCGCCAGACCCAGGGTTCGTACCAGTGATGACTACCGGGACAATTGATTGATAGACAGGAATTTCCATGGTCCAGTACACCGAAGTAGGAAAAAGTAACCTGATTGGCACCGATGCGCCCCGGCCACAGGACAAGAACCCCAGGGGCGTGGATCGTATTATTGCGGTTGCCTCAGGCAAGGGCGGGGTGGGGAAATCCACCGTGTCCTCCAATCTGGCCGTGGCCATGGCGTCCAAGGGCCTGAAAGTCGGCCTGCTGGATGCCGACGTCTATGGCCCCAGCCAGCCGAGGATGCTGGGTGTGTCGGGCCGACCTTCCAGCCCGGACGGCAACACCATCCTTCCGCTTCGCAACCACGGCGTGACCCTTATGTCACTCGGGCTGATGACCTCCGAAGAGGAAGCCATTGTCTGGCGCGGACCCATGCTGATGGGCGCTCTGCAGCAAATGATGAACCAGGTGGACTGGGGAAGGCTGGACGTGTTGCTGGTGGATCTGCCGCCGGGCACGGGCGATGTCCAGATGACCCTGAGCCAGAAGTTTTTCGTGGCCGGCGCCATCGTGGTGTCGACGCCCCAGGACATTGCCCTGATGGATGCACGCAAAGGCATCGACATGTTCAAGCGCATGGACGTGCCATTGTTCGGCTTGGTGGAGAACATGGCTTCTTTCATCTGCGATGGCTGCGGCAAGGAGCATCATCCCTTCGGCCACGGTGGTGCCCGGGCTGAGGCCGAGAAGCTGGGGGCACCGTTCCTCGGTGAAATTCCTCTGGATCTCGATATCAGGATCGGCTCCGATGGCGGGGTGCCCATTGTGGTGTCCAAGCCCGACAGTCCGCAGGCCCAGGCTTTCCAAAGACTGGCCGATGAAATCATTGCCTCTGAACAATACGCCCGGGCCGTCCAATGATCATCGAGTCTCCCCGTTTCCCACCGCTACTGAGCGGCGAGGTTGTGCCCCCGCATACGGATCCTTTCGATAAGGCCGTCAGCCGCGCCATCGCCGGCGTGGATTCCGGCACCATTTTCTATTCCGAGGCCGTGGATACTCTACGGGCGGCACTGGTGCTGGCGCCCGAGACGCCGTTGGAAGAGGCCATTCAGGCGGTGTACGTGGCCCAGATTGGCCTCGCCGAGAGCCTCGGGGCCCTGGCGCCGCCCGAGGTGCCGGTGCAGTTCCAGTGGCCTGACCGCATCAAGGTCAACGGGGCCCTGTGTGGCAGCGTCAGGTTTGCGGCCGATGTGTCCGACCCCAAAGAAACGCCGAACTGGCTGGTGATCGGTATCGTGGTGCCCTTCACCCATCCTGGCGGCGAGCCGGGTGAAATGCCGGATCAGACATGTCTGTACGAAGAGGGCTGTGTAGAGATAATGCCCATGGCGTTGCTGGAGAGCTGGTCCAAACATACGCTGTTATGGCTGACTTATTTTCTGGACAGCGGGTTCGAGCGGGTCCACAACGAATGGCGTCCGCGCTGCGACACCATTGGAAAGCGCATTGAGGAACCCAGAGCCGGCCTGTTCGTGGGTCTGGATGAAAAGGGGCGCATGCTGTTGCGCCAGGATGTGATGACCGAAACTGTTAGCCTGATTGATTATGCGGAGCACCTATGAAACTGGCCCGAACCCTGAGACTGGACATTTCCGATGAAAACGTCTTCGAGCGGCCGGCACCCAGTGGGGAGTGGGCCATTTCCGGCGGCTTCGAGTTTTCCAACTGGACGGAGGCGGACCTGACAGGCAAAGCCCGGCAAGCCTTCACCAATGGGTGGTACAGCATTGAGTCGGGTGGTCGTGCCAGCTTTGTTGGCGTGTGCGACATTACCGAGCCGGAGCTGGAGCGGCTTCGCCAGACGCTCGCGCAGACTTTTGTGGAGATCTATGGCGCGCCGGATATCGAGGCGGCTTACCCGGTGGCCTGTGAAGAAATCGACCAGATGCGCAGTATGTGCGAGGACTTTGAGGACAACACCCTGCTGATGGTCAGCCGCACACTGACCGATCTGGGCGTTGAGGAAACCTACCGCTCCCGTGGCCCGCAGGATGCCTCACTGGAGGCCTTTGCGGTCCACGGCAGCGTTGACTGATTACAGGCCGAAGCTACCGTAGGGAATAAACCGGACGGGGGTGCCGGGCTCGATCTGCTGGGCGCTCTCATCCAGTTCCACCAGACCCTCGGACCAGGCCAGACCGGTCACCCGGCCAGAGCCTTCCGACCCGAATACCTCGACCTTCCCATCGCGAACCCGTGCCCGCAGCATCTCGCTGCGCCCGGGTTTTTTGTTCTTCGAGAAGTCAGCCGGCATGGTATACGCTTGGGGCTCGAACCATTCGGCCCCTGCCAACAATGCCATGGCAGGCGCACCAAACCTCAGCGCACAGACCCAGGCTGCCACCGGATTACCCGGCAGACCGACTACCGGCGTGCCCCGGAACATGGCAAGCGCCAGAGGACGGCCGGGTTTGATGGCAATGCGCCAGTTACTGATGTCACCGTGTTCTTTCAGGGTTTTCGACACATGATCCTCGTCGCCGGCGGACACGCCGCCGCTGGTCAGGATCAGGTCACACTGCTCCGCGCCCCGCTCCAAGGCTGCCTTGACCTCCTCGGCCCGGTCCAGCACATGGCCAAGATCCACGAGTTCGTAGCCGAGTTGTGATACCAGGGCACTGAGCATAGGGCGATTGGCGTCATAGATCTGCCAGTCTGTGACGGGTGCGCCCACCGGCTTTACCTCATCACCGGTGGACAGCACGCCCACCCTTAGCCGCTGATAAACATCAACGGCTTCCACGCCCACGCTGGCAAGCACTGAAATCTGGGTCGGACTGAGCCGCGTTCCGGCAGTGAGGATCCGGTCCTCGACTTTGATGTCTTCACCGGCTTTGCGGGCATTGGCGCCTGCTTTTAGCGTACCGTTCAGATGCAACCGGCCATCCCGGACTTCGCAGTCTTCCTCCAGAACCACAGTATCCGTGCCGGCGGGAATAACCGCGCCTGTCAGAATCCGGATTGCGTATCCCTTGGGTACCTGCCCCATGTAAGGCTCACCGGCGGCGCTGCGGCCATCCACCAGAGGCAGGGTGCAGGGCACGTCCGTTAACGGCCCGGCAAGAGCATAGCCATCCACGGCGGAATTGGTGCTTGGGGGATGAGCCCGAGGCGCATAGACATCACTTGCCAGGATTCGGTCGTTCACCTGTGACAGCGGAACCTCACGCTCCACCTCCACCACGGGATGCAACCTTGAACGCAACCGCTCAAGGGCTTCTTCGACCGGCGTCCAGTTCACGCCCGGGGGAAGGGCAAAACAGTCATTGCGAAGCGGCTTCATGACTCTCTCGCTGGTGGCTGTACATGATCAATAATAAAATCGGCAATGCCGGTGACGTCATTGATATCGAACAAAGGCCCGGAAAAATCGGCGGCATAGTCGCTGGCAACGGCGATGATGTTGGCGTCTTCCCGGTAAAGGGGCGATCGGCCCGATTCCTGCCGGTGTACTTCAATCTTCGGGTGCGCGTGGGTTTTGTAACCCTCTACCACGACCCAGTCGCAGGGCGACAGGCGGGCCAGCAAATCCTCCAGTGAGGGCTCACCTGCGCCCCGCAGCTCGTGCATGATGGCAATGCGCTGGCCCCCGGCCAGAATCACTTCGCGGGCACCGGCTTCACGGTGTTTGTAACTGTCCGTTCCGGGCTGATCCACGTCCACCATGTGGTGGGCGTGCTTGATCGAGCTGACCGTTAAACCCCGGCCGGAAAGTTCGCGAATCAGAGCGGCTGCCAGTGTGGTCTTGCCGGAGTTTTTCCAGCCTACGATGCCTATAACGTTCACTTCAGATGCTGCTCCGCCCAGGCCAGATCGTCCGGGGTGTTGATGTTGAAAAAATCGCCCTCGTCAAAAACCACCAGAGTTTCGCCCTGGGCCTGTGTCCACTGGCGGATCTTGCGTACGCCCTCGTTCAGGGCGGCTCTCAGATCGTCCCTCAAAGCGACCCGCCAGCGCCCGAAGGTCGGCTGTGGCAGTCGGCCGCGCTCTGGGTCTGGCGTGGCTGCCAGCACCACCGGGGTATCATGTTCCGCCAGTCTGGCAGCCAGATCCCTGGGAAAGGACGGTGTGTCGGCGGCCACGCTGATGAGCCATTCGTGGCCCTGTTCGGCGGCCCAGTCCATGCCCGCGAGTACGCCGGCAAGCGGGCCGGGGAAGCCTTCGATGGAGTCCGCCACCACCGGCAGATCCAGGTCGTCGAACCGGCTTAAATCCCCGTTGGCATTCAATACCACGGCATCGACCTGCGGGGTGATCCGTTCGATTACCCGCTGGATCAACGACTGGTCGCCGAGCATGAGCCTGCCTTTGTCGCCACCACCCATGCGGGTTGCCTGGCCGCCGGCCAGGATAACTGCACATTGGCTCATGCAGTGCCTCCGTCAATCATGTTGAGCGCCTTTTCGACGTAGCTTCTTGTCTTCATCGGGTACCTGCGACAAGTCCTGATCGAACACCAGGCGGTGCTGGCCGCTCAGGCAGGTGAATTTCTTGCCACGCATCCGGCCGATCAGGGTCAACCCGACCTGGCGGGCAATGTCGACACCCCAGGCGGTGAAGCCCGAGCGGCTGATCAGAGTGGGAATGCCCATCAGGGATGTTTTAATCACCATCTCTGAGGTCAGGCGGCCGGTGGTATACAGAACCTTGTCTGCGGCCGAAATGTTGTTCAGGTGCATCCAGCCGGCAATTTTATCGACCGCGTTGTGCCTTCCAACATCCTCCATGTACGCCAGGATTGTTTGTCCCTGGCAAAGCGCGGTGCCGTGGATGGCGCCGGTTTCCATGTACAGGCTCGGCGTGTGGTTGATCTGATAGGAAAGATCGTAAAAGGTGCTGGTGTGCACCGGCGTATCCGGCAGTGACAGGCCTTCCAGCCCGGCCATCATGTCACCGAACACCGTACCCACGGCGCAACCGGAGGTGCGGGTTTTCCTTTCCAGCTTGTCCTCGACATCGGTAACGCCTGACGTGCGCACCACCGCAACCTCGAGTTCTTCGTCAAAATCGATCCCGGTGACCGTGTCTGTTTCTTTCAGCATGCCCTGGTTGAGCAGGAAGCCGAGGGCCAGATACTCCGGATGGTCGCCGATGGTCATGGCTGTGACGATCTCCTGGCTGTTCAGGTAGATGGTCAGGGGGCGTTCCTCGATCACGCTGATCGATTTGGCCTCGCCGTTCTCGTCCACGCCCTCCACTGGGCGGGACAGACGGGGATCCTTGGGATCGGGAAGTATGGGATCAATCGTCATTTTTGTTATAGCCGTTTCCTGGTCGTACTGGAATGGATGTTGTACGGAGATTGCCAGAGATTAGCCTATTTGGCATTGAGGAAAAACAGCTGCTTTTTGCCAATAAAAAACCCCGGCAATGCCGGGGTTCGATCTGGGCAGGGTAAACAGACGCTCAGTTCAGTCGCACTAGATCCTTTTGCCTCACTGGGCGTTCGGGAAGAACAGTTGCTGCCCGTCCACTTTGAAGTCGGCAATCGCCTGCTGGCCTTCTTCCGACAGAAGCCAGTTGTGCCACTGGGCTGCCAGGTCGTGTTTGAGGTGTGGGTGCTTTTCTTCGGAGAGCAGCAAGCTGCCGTACTGGTTAAAAAGTACTTTGTCGCCCGAGAACAGCAGCTCGAGATTCTGGCGATTTTCGAACGCGACCCAGGTAGCACGGTCGGACATCACATAGGCGTCCATGCCGGCGGCGGTGTTCAGGGTCGGACCCATGCCGCTACCCAGTTCCCGGTACCAGCTGCCGCCCGGCTCCACGCCGGCGTTTTCCCAAAGCCTGAGCTCGGCCCGGTTGGTGCCGCTGTCATCGCCTCGCGATGCAAACGGTGCCTCTGCTTCGGCGATGGCAGAGAAGGCTTCGGCGGCGCTTTCCGCGTTACGGATTTTGGCGGGATCGTCTTTCGGGCCGATCAGCACGAAGTCGTTGTACATAACGTCTGCCCGCTCGGTGGCAAAGCCGTTCTCGACAAACCGTTTTTCCCCGGCGGTGTCATGCACCAGCAGGCTGTCGGCGTCGCCCCGGCGGGCGAGCTCAAACGCCTGGCCGGTGCCGACGGCTACAACGCGAACTTCAATACCGGTCGCCTCCTCAAACTTGGGCAGGATCGAGTCGAATAGGCCGGAGTTCTGGGTGGACGTGGTTGAGGCCAGCGTAATGTAGTCGTCGGCCTGGGCACTGAAGGTCAGGCCCATGGTCGTTACGGCTGCCAGAACCAGATTCAGGGTTTTTTTCATCTTGTTCTCTCCTTTGTCGTGTCTTATTCGTAGAGCGAGCGATGGTTCGGTACGTTTATTTTCTTGGTGGGTGATCAGGCCACGAGCTCTCCGCTCAGGAAGGCTTGTGCCTGGCGCGAAGCAGGGGCGCTGAAAAAGATGTCGGCAGGCGTGTGCTCCTGCACTTTTCCGCCGGCGAGAAACAGCACGTCCCCGGCCAGCCTCCGGGCCTGATGCAGGTCATGGGTTGTCATTACGATGCGTGTTCCTCTCTCGTGAAATTCCTGAACGGCGGCTTCCACGTCCTTTATGGCAGCAGGGTCCAGTGCAGAGGTGGGCTCGTCCAGAAACAGTACCGAGGGTGAAAGTGCCCAGGCCCGGGCCAGTGCCAAGCGTTGCTTCTCGCCACCCGATAACACCCGGGCGGGCGTGTCGGCACAGGCGGACAGGCCGAAGCGTGCCAAGGCTTCCCGTGCCAGTTCTGCACGCCGCTTGCGTGGGATGTTATTGACAGCCAGCGCGTGGGTGAGGTTGGCCAGTGCGGAACGGCGCAGAAGAACCGGGGTCTGGAATACCATGGCCTGGCGGGGTGTTTCGTCACCGGACCAGGTTATGGCTCCCTCCGTTGCCGCGAGCAGCCCGTGAGCCAGGCGGAGCATCAGGCTCTTGCCCGCGCCATTGGGGCCCATCACCAGTGTGGGGCCGGGGCCGTCCAGCGTGAATGAGCAGGGGCCAAAAAGCTGGTGGCCGAGAAGGTTGAACTCGACGTTGTCAAAGCGCAGCGACGGCGGTGCACTGAGTTCGATTGGTCTGTTAACGGGCACGTTCAACGATGTCATCCCATGCGCCTCTTGGCCGTTTCACTCAAAATGTACGCAGTAGCGTTGATCGCCATGACAAGCGTCAGCAGGACAATGCCGAGGCCTAACGCCAGGGGCAGGGCGCCCTTGCTGGTCTCAAGCACAATGGCCGTTGTCATGACCCGGGTGACGCCGTCGATGTTGCCGCCAACCATCATGACCGCGCCGACTTCCGCGCTGGCCCGGCCAAACCCTGCGAGCAGAACGGTCAATAGGGCAAAGCGGGCGTCCCACAGCAGTGTGGGCATCATGCGAGCCTTCGACATGCCTAGCGAGACGAATTGCTCGCGATATTCGCCCAGCAACTCCTCCACTTTTTGCCGCGAGAGCGCGGCGAGAATCGGCAACACCAGTATCACCTGCGCAATTACCATGGCCCCGGGCGTGAACAGAAGACCCAGTTCGCCAAGCGGTCCGGCCCTCGACAGCAGCAAATAAACGCCTAGCCCTGCCACAACCGGCGGCAGTCCCATCAGCGCATTCAGCGCGACAATAACCCCGCCGCGTCCGGGGAACTGCCATAACGCAACCGCAGCGCCCAGTGGAAAACCCAAAAGCGCCGCTATCAGGACCGCAACGAGCGAAACCTGCAGCGATAGCACCACGATCTGGTACAGCGAAGCATCGAGATTCACCAGTAGCGAGAGCGCCACGTAAAGCGCGTTTTCTTCCACAGCTGCGTCTCCTTAGTCTTGAGCATCGTGGCGTTTTTAACTACGCTTTGCGATGCTTGCCGTAAATAATGCAGCTAAAAACAGCATTATGCGTATCAATTGACTCCGGAGGTTCGATGTCTCTGCCTGACTATCTCACTACGGCCGAGGCTGCCGAGTATCTGCGCCTGAAAGAACGCAAGGTCTACGATCTGGTGGGCCAGGGCGTGATCCCCTGCGTGCGGGTGACGGGAAAGCTTTTATTTCCGCGCCAGCGTATAGATCTCTGGTTGATGAATCATCTGGAGGGTGACGAGGGCGTCAGCGCGCCAACGCCACCTGTGCTGGTGGGTAGCCAGGATCCGCTGCTGGAGTGGGCGGTGAAGGAGAGTAATGCCGAGCTGGCGATGCTGTGCCAGGGCAGCGGAGACGGGGTGCAGCGCCTGGTTGACGGTCGCGCCATGGTTGCTGGCATGCATATCTGGCACGCGCAGACTGAGCGTTACAACGACCCGGTGACCCTGGGCTTGAGCGGCATGCGTGACCTGGTACTGATCCGCTGGGCCAAACGCCGGCAGGGCCTGCTTCTTGCGCCGGATAATCCCCACGGAATCGTGCAGCTGGAAGACATCGCCCGGCCGGGCCTGCGTCTGGCCCGCCGCCAGCCCGAGGCCGGTGTCAGTCATCTGCTGCAGAGCCTGCTCGCCAGCTACCGAATTGATGGCAGCAAGCTTGCCTGGGCCGAACATCCCTCGCTCAGCGAGGACGATCTGGCATTGGCTGTTCGTCAGGGGGAAGCGGATGTGGGTGTGGGTATCGAGGCGGCGGCCAGGCGCCAGGGCTTGGCGTTTATCCCCCTGCAGCAGGAGCACTTCGACCTGGCCATGCGCCGGCGCCATTATTTCGAGTCGGCCATGCAGCGTTTGCTGGCCTTTGCCGGTAGCGAACGATTCGCGCACCGGGCCGAGACATTGGGCGGGTATGATGTCAGTGAACTTGGTAAAGTAGTGTATAACGCTTGAACGACAACAATAAGCAGACCATTCAGGCAGGAGCCCTAATGGGTTCGACAATGAAGAAGGTGATCAGTGAAAGCAGCGGCGCGCTGGGTGATATTGGCACATTGCTGCCCTTGACTCTCGGTGCCATTGGCGTGGCCGGACTTGCTCCAGTACCGGTACTCCTGGGTTTTGCCGTGTTTTACATCGTGACAGGCCTGTATTACCGCCTTCCTGTTCCGGTACAGCCCATGAAAGCCGTGGCCGCGTTGCTGTTGACCACCCAGGTCAGTGCCCAGAGCCTGATCGCCAGTGGCGTTCTGATCGGTGCCATCCTGTTGCTTCTGGGGTCAACCGGATGGATCAACCGGGCGGCCCGCCTGGTGCCAGGGTCGGTATTGAGCGGCCTGCAACTGGGGCTGGGGTTGTTGCTGGCCAGCATGAGCCTGGAATTGATGGCTACATCCCTGCCGCTGGGCCTGGTTGTGCTGGGGTTGCTGGCGGTCACCCTGAAACTGTTCCCCAGTTGGCCGGCGGCGCTCATGGGACTGGCGCTGGCCATGGTCCTCGGTGCGCTGCTGGGTTCACCCGGGCTGCCATTGCCGGCGGATCCTGCCATCTTCTCGATGCCCACCTTGCCCTCGATGGATGAATGGCAGCAGGGGTTCTCTATCCTGGTGCTGCCGCAACTGGCGCTGACCATCACCAACGCCATCGTTCTGACGGCTCTGGTGGTGGGGGATTATTTCGGAGAGCAGTCCCACCGGGTCTCACCGGCAAGGCTGTCCGTCACAACCGGCCTGGCCAACCTGTTCCTGGTACCGTTCGGTGCCTTGCCCATGTGCCACGGCGCAGGTGGTGTTGCGGCCCATTATCGCTTTGGCGCCCGCACTGGTCTGGCTCCAGTCCTTCTGGGTGCAGGGTTACTCCTGGTGGCGATCGTGCCCGGTGGTCTCTCGTTCATTGCCGCCGTGCCCGCGGCGGGTCTTGGCGCTCTGCTCATGGTTGCTGCTGTTGAGCTGGGCCTCACCAAACGTCTCTGGTCCGCCAAACCCTCCTGCTGGCCGGTGATTGGCATCACGGCTCTGATCACCTTCTGGGCCGACCCGTTTTTCGGATTCCTCGTCGGGGTGGCCGCGGAGACGTTCCGGTCAGCCTGGTTGCGTGGACGTTTCAACGGTGTGCATCAGGATTGAGGATATCGTCCGATTCGACTGATACACTCCCCACACCACACCCAGTGAGGGTTCAGCACCCGTTATTCTGAACACTTCATCTTTTGAAATGATATTCTCGTACACCGCTATGAGGGACGCACATCAATCCTGAATGCCGACCTCTTCGAAGCAATCGTTAACTGGAAACCCGGAGCTTTAACCGTACCCATGAGAGTTGTTATCCGTTATTTTTTCCGAACGCTGCGCCTGATACTGACACCATTCATGCTGCTCAGTGAAAAACTCAGCACGCCGGAAAGCGTCAGCCGTAGCGCTGATGAGCAGGCCCGCGCTAACGAGGCCAGCAAGGATCTGGCTCTTTACCAGTTCAAAGCCTGCCCGTTCTGTATCAAGGTAAGGAAGGAAATCGCCCGGCTGGGCCTCAACATCGAAACCCGCGACGCCCAGCATAACCCGGAGCATCGTGCAGAGCTGGAGGCCGGCGGCGGTCAGGTCAAAGTGCCCTGTCTGAAGATTCAGCAAGAGGATGGCAGTGTCCGCTGGCTGTATGAGTCTGACGATATCAAGGCGTGGCTGCAGGAGCGGTTTGAGCCGGCCTGATCGCCGGTACTGGTTGGATCGTCCTCGTCATTTATCCCGCATTATTTCTCTGGGGTGGCAGAGTCCAGGGAAATATCGATAAGTTCATGCTGCAGCTTTTTCAGAAGGTGCAGCAGGCTTACGCTGTCATCAAAACTCATCCCCTGCATGGCCTGCCGGTAAAACTCGGCAATCGAGTCCTGCAGCCGATCCCAGAAAGTCCGGCCAGATTCGGTCAATACCACCAGTCTGGCCCGCCGATCCTGGGGATCCGGTACCCGAACAACGTGCCCGTCCCGTTCCATTCGTTTGAGCACGCCGTCGAGGTTCTGGCGACTGACGTACAGGTACTCTTTGAGCTGGTTGAACGAGGTGCCTTCCTCGAAACCCTCCCGTGACAGCGCCCCGAGCACCGCCCACTGGACGGCGCTGATGCCCATTTCATTCTGAACCTGACGCTGGAGAATGTTTCCGGTCTGGAACAGGCGGAAAAACAGGCGGTTGGGAATGCCTCCGGATTCGTTGACGATCATCTGTGCTCCTTTGGTGCCCCGCTGGCGGTTGGGCCGGCGAGGGCGGTTCTCGGCGTCCTGAATCACGGAAGGCATGGGACGCGTCACTTCGGCAGGTACTCGCGGGCGATAATGTTCTTCATGATCTGCGCTGTACCGTCACCAATCTGCAGCCCCAGGACATCCCGTAAGCGCTGGGCGAACGGTAAATCCTCTCCCCACCCGGTGTGGCCATGGGCCAGCAGGCACTGTTTCACCACATCGAAAGCGAGCCTCGGGCCCCACCACTTGTTCATGGCCGCCTCGGCATTATGGGGCAGGTTGTTGTCCTTGAGCCAGAGCGCATGGTAGCACTGCATGCGCGCGGCATGAACGTAGGTCTGGTATTCCGCCAGCGGATGAGTCAGGCCCTGGAAGGCGGACAGGTTCTGGCCAAAGGCAGTACGCTCGGTCAGCCACTGCCAGGTTTCTTCCAGGGACTGCTGGGCCACCGCCAGGCACTGCAGGCCGATCAGGGCGCGGCTGTAATCAAAGCCCTGCATGACCTGTTTGAAGCCTTTACCCTCGTCGCCCATCATGTGGCTGGCGGGCACCTCCACGTTGTCGAAGAAGATCGAACCGCGGCCGATGGCACGCTGACCGTTGTCCTCGAACCGGGTGGTGGTGATGCCCGGGCTGTCCATGGGCACCAGGAACGCGCTGATGCCGGAGGCCCGTTGCTCCACCGTGCCGGTGCGGGCGAACACCACCGCCACGTCAGCCTGGTCGGCCATGGAGATGGAGGTTTTCTCGCCGTTGAGCACATAGACGTCGCCCTTTTTCTCGGCTTTCAGGCGCAGGTTGGCAGCGTCCGAGCCACCATGGGGTTCGGTCAGGGCAATGCAGGCCACCTTCTGGCCGGAGGTCATGCCGTGCAGCCATTCCTTTGCCAGGTCCGGCGCGGCGTGGCTGGCGATGATCTGGCCGTTCAGGGAGGTCAGTAGAGGAATGTAACCCACGTTGAAATCCCCTTTCGAGATCTCCTCGATGATCAGGCCGCTGGTGACGCAATCCATGCCGCTGCCACCGAACTCCTCAGGCAGTTCACCACCGAGCAGGCCCATCTCGCCGAGCTGGCGGATCACGTCCCGCTCGATCACGCCTTCCTGGTCCCGCTTGCGATAGCCCGGGGCCAGCACCTCGGCGCTGAAGCGGGCCACAACCTCGCGGATCGCGTTTTGTTCTTCATTGAATGCGAAATTCATGGTGTTCTCCGGGCTATCGGGCCGTTACTTGTAGTACTTGCGGAATTCCGGCTTGCGCTTTTCCTTGAAGGCGTTGACGCCCTCTTTGGACTCGTCGGTGTCGTAGTACAGGCTCAGGGCCTGCATGCCCAGGGCACCGATGCCGGCGATGTTGTCGCTGTCGGCGTTGAACGAGCGCTTGGCGATGGAAATGGCGGTCGGACTCTTATCGAGGATCTCGTCACACCACTTGCGCACTTCCTCGTCCAGCTGCTCCGGGGGTACAACGGCGTTTACCAGGCCCCATTCCAGTGCCTGTTGGGCGGAATACTTGCGGCACAGGTACCAGATTTCCCGGGCCCGTTTCTCGCCCACAACCCGCGCCAGGTAGGCGGTGCCGAAACCGGGATCGACGGAGCCGACCTTGGGGCCAACCTGACCGAAAATGGCGGTTTCCGAGGCGATGCTCAGGTCACAGATCACGTGCAGCACGTGGCCGCCGCCGATGGCGAAGCCGTTGACCCGGGCAATCACCGGCTTGGGTACTTCCCGGATCAGGCGCTGCAGTTCTTCCACCGGCAGGCCGATCAGGCCGCGACCGTCGTACTGGCCCTCGTGGGCGCCCTGGTCGCCACCGGTGCAGAAGGCCTTCTCGCCGGCGCCGGTGAACACGATCACGCCGATGTCCTTGTTCCAGCCGGCACGGTGGAAGGCGTCGATCAGTTCCATGCAGGTCTGGCCGCGGAAGGCGTTGTAGCGGTCCGGGCGGTTGATGGTGATGGTGGCGACGCCATCGGTTTCGTCGTACAGGATGTCTTCGTAATTCATGCTGTGTTCTCCGTGTTCGTGAAAGTGGGCGTTAGCCGGCCATGGTCAGGCCGCCGGACACACTGATGACCTGGCCGGTGATGAAGTTGGCGTCGTCACTGGCGAGCAGGGCGATGATGCCGGGGTAGTCCTCCGGTTGGGCCAGGCGCTTCATGGGCACCGCGTTGCGGAAGGCTTCCAGCAGCTTTTCCGGGTTGGGCGCGGATTCCGCGACACCCTTGAGCAGGGCGGTGTCGGTGGGGCCGGGACAGACCACGTTCAGGCACACGTTTTTGGTGGCCAGTTCCCGGGCCACGGTCTTGCTGAAGCCCACCAGCCCGGCCTTGCACGCGGCGTAGACGGATTCACCGGAGGAACCGACCCGTGCGGCATCGGAAGCCACATTGATGACCTTGCCGCCACCGGCGGCCACCATCTTCGGCAGCACCACGTGGTGCATGTTCAGGGCGCCGGTGAGGTTCACTGCGATCAGCTGGTCCCACAGTTTTGGTTCGGTCTTGAGGAACGGCATGAAGCGGTCGAAACCGGCGTTGTTCACCAGCACCGTGGGCACGCCAAGATCGCTCTCGATGGCCGCCACGGTCTCGGTGATGGCGGCGTAGTCGGTAATATCCGCGGCATAGGCGCGGGCAGTGCCTCCGGCTTCGGTAATAAGGTCAGCCGTGGCCCGCGCGGCATTTTCGTCCCGGTCCAGGACGGCCACCAGGCTGCCTTCCCCGGCAAAGCGCTGGCATACGGCGCGGCCGATGCCGCCCCCGCCGCCGGTCACGATGACTGTTTTTCCATTAAGGCCTCTCATGTGGACTTGCTCCTGTTGTTGTTCAATCAATGGGATCAACCGCGCCTTGCCGGTTCCAGGCGAACCTCTTTGGCCTGTTCGCGCAGCTTGAATTTCTGGATCTTGCCGGAGGCGGTGCGAGGCATGGCCTCAATCACTTCCAGGTATTCCGGCAGGTAGTTTTTGGACAGTTGCTGTTCGGTCAGGTAGGCCTTGACCTGGTCCAGGGTCAGGTCGGTGGCGTTCTCGTCGAGGGTCACGTAGGCACACAGGCGCTCACCCAGGCGTTCGTCGGGGCAGCCCACCAGGGCAACATCGACGATGCCCGGGTACTTGTAGAGCAGGTTTTCTACCTCCACCACCGGGATGTTCTCGCCACCACGAATCACCACGTCTTTGGTGCGACCGGTGATGCGGATGTAACCGTCCTTGTCCATGCGGGCGAGGTCACCGGTGTTGAACCAGCCGTCCTCGTCCACGCCATAGAGTTCCGGGCGCTTCAGGTAACCGATAAACAGGCTGGAGCCGCGAACCAGCAGGCTGCCCTCTTCTCCGGCCGGCAGTTCGTTGCCCTGGAAGTCGGTGACTTTCACTTCCATCCAGGGCAGGGCCTTGCCGTCGGACTGGCTGGCCCGCTCGGCCGGATCTTCCGGGCAGGTCATGGTGACGGCGCCGTTTTCAGTCATGCCCCAGGCTGAGACAATTTTGGCTTTCAGCACCTTGCCGGCCTGCTCGACCACAGCGCTGGGGATGGGGGCGCCGGCGGAAACGAAGATGCGCAGCGAATCCAGTTCGCCCTCGTGCTTGGGCGCGGTCTTGACCAGGTCGGCCAGGAAAGGTGTGGCCGCCATGGTGAAGGCCGGTTTCTCGGCACCTATTACCTTGCAGACGTAGTCCGCGTCCCAGATGTCCTGCAGGATGGCGGTCGTGCCCAGGTAAATGGGCATCATGATGCCGTACATGAAGCCGGTCTGGTGGGCCAGCGGGGAGGCCATCAGTACCTTGTCATCCGGGGTCAGGTGCAGGCGCTCGGCGTAGGGTCGCACATTGGAAAAAAGTGTGTTGGAGCTGTGCATGACGCCTTTAGGCTCACCGGTGGTGCCGGAGGTGTAGAGGATCTGAATGGCGTCGTCGGCGGTGAGCTGGCGCTCGGCAAACAGGGCCCGGGTGTCCTGCTGTTCTTCCCAGGCGGTCTCCATCAGGCGCTGCTCGAAGCTGCGTTCGCCTTCGCCGCCGATCACCAGCAGGGTTTCAAGATTGGGCAGTTCGTTGAGGATTCCGTCGATCATGGCCTCGTAGTCAAAGTCCCGGAAGACCTTTGGAATCACCAGCAGTTTGGCTTCGCCATGCTTGAGCATGAAGCGCAGTTCCCGCTCCCGGAAGATCGGCATGAGGGGGTTCAGTATGGCGCCGATGCGCATGCAGGCCAGGTGCAGGGCTGTGGTCTGCCACCAGTTCGGCAACTGGCAGGCCACAACCTCGCCTTTCCCGATGCCCATGGCTGCCAGGCCCGCTGCCATGCGGGTGACCTTGTCATTGAGCTGGCGATAGGTGAGAGCGGTGCGGGTGTCACCGGTGACCTGGTAACCGACGATGGCTTCCCGGTCTGGGGTGCTGGCCACGGCCTGGTCCAGATAGTCGGTAATGAGCTTGTTGTTCCATGCGCCAATCTCGACCATGGCGGCGCGGCGTTCCGGATTGAGAGTGATGCCTGTATCCATCTGATTCACCTGTTGTGTCCGGTTTGTTTTTGTTAGGAGGGCTGGCCATGAGCTGACGCAGTATCCAGCCGTATCAGTTTAAAAAATACGCTTTTCCAAAATAATATGTCAACATATTGCTTTATAAATTTTTATGCGGAACTTCAGGGTTTGAGAAGATTGTATTGGGTTGTTTGGGATCGTAAGGCGGGCCTGGGAGGCAGCTCTATCGATATTTGACAATATGTTGTTTTAAAGGTGGTGGGTCGCAGCAGGCTCAATGGCCAGTTTTTCTGAGCAATCTACTATCTTGGCTGGGAGGCGGGTGCCACGTTGGCGGGTCATTCCAGGTTTGCCAATTCCAGAACCATGGAACGCAGTTCAACTGCTGCAGGGGAAAGGGGTCTCCCGCTGCGCTGCAGGAGACCATACCGGGTCTGTAGAGTCTCAATCCCTGTTACCGGAAGGGTTTTCACCTTTCCGCTATCGAGTAAGCCGGCCACGATCGGTCTGGGTGCGATACTGATGGCCTCGCTGCCAGAAACAATGGCCGCGAGCATGGCAATATTGTCGCACTCGATTCGCCGTTTCAGCCCCCCTTGTTGCGCACTCATGGTCTGAACCTTTCTTTCCATATCTTCAGGCAGACGAGTCATGGCCAATGGATAATCCAGCAAATCTCCCCATACCACCCCCTCCTCCCGAGTCAGCGGATGGTCGTGGCGACAAAACACAACAACCTCGGGCTGTGGCAAGTGGGTTATTTCCAGGTCCGGATCGCCCGACAATTCGCCGGTATCGGCCACAAACAGTTCTATCTCATGATCCAGCATCGCAAGGCGTAGTTCCTGCCAGTTATCTGTTCGAATATTGAGGCGAATGGCCGGGTACCGATCAACAAATCTGGCACAGACCCTGTCCATCAGGGCGAGCGCCGGATAAGGCCCGGTGCCGATATTCAGCTCCCCTGTCTCAAGCTCATCGATGGCTTCAACTTCTTGTCGCAAAGACTCTGCCGCGGCCAGCAGGCCTCGGACATGAGGCAGGGCTGCTCGCCCGTGCGCGGTCAAAACCACACCGAAGCGCCCCCGATCGAACAGCCTTGCACCGAGTTGGCGCTCCAGCTCCTGGATGCTGCGGCTCAGGGCAGGCTGGGACAGGTGCACGACTTCACAAGCGCGGGCGAAACTGCCGCACTCAACCAACGCCATGAAATGCCGAATGTGTCTTGTATCCATAACCTGAACTATGCGTCAGGCGCATGGAAAGTCAATAAACATTGCATTGGATAAGCTCAAAATCCCGCTTCAAACTGCAGTTACCTGGCGCGCCATGCACAACCAATAAAACCCGGATGCCGCCAAAAACAGGAGATTTCGCATGTTACCCCTACTCAAGAAGGCCGCGCTGTCGGCGTTAAGTGCCGGTTTGCTGTTCCCGATGATTGCTCATGCCGACATGTCCAAGCCGGCTACCGAGGCGACGGTGCAGTTCAATCAGGCGGTGCTGAATGCACTGCCATTTTCTGACACTCAATCGTTTGAAGATGCGCGCCGGGGTTTTATGGGGGCGTTGCCCAATGGCAGGGCTCTAGATAAAGAGGCACATGTGGCTTGGGATATGGCGCCCTATGCTTTTCTGGAGGCCGATGCAGCTCCGGATTCGGTCAATCCGAGCCTTTGGCGCATGGCACAACTGAATGCTATTCATGGGCTGTTCGAAGTGGTCGAGGGCATGTACCAGATCCGAAACATGGACCTGTCAAACATGACCATCATCGAGGGCGACAGCGGACTGATTGTTATCGATCCCCTTCTGACACCTGCCACGGCCCGCGCGGCTCTGGAACTCTATTACCAGCACCGAAGCAGGAAGCCGGTCGTGGCCGTGCTTTATACACACAACCATGCGGATCATTTCGGGGGTGTGAAAGGGGTGGTAAGTGAGGAGGATGTCCGGGCCGGGAAGGTTCGGGTCTACGCTCCGGAAGGGTTCATGGAGCATGCCATTGCCGAGAACGTGATTGCCGGCAATGCCATGACCCGTCGCGCCACCTATCAGTTTGGTGCCGGCCTGACGCCGGGTGTGAGAGGTCATGTCGATACCGGGCTCGGCAAGGCGCTGGGTAGTGGACCGCTGAGTTTGATTGCGCCCACAGATACGGTGCCGGACGACGCCACCCTGACCATCGATGGTATCGAAATCGAATTCCAGATGGCCCATGGCACCGAGGCGGAATCGGAAATGATGATGTATTTCCCCCAGTTCCGGGTGCTCAACACCGCCGAGATCACCAGCCAGCAATTGCATAACATCTACACTATCCGCGGAGCCGCTATCCGGGACGCCAGCGCCTGGTCCCAGTTCATCGACAGGGTACTGGTACGCTTTGGTGATCGTGCGGATATTCTGGTGGCCCAGCACCACTGGCCGATCTGGAAGCCGCAGGAGATCACGCACTTCCTCGAAGTTCAAAGGGACCTGTACAAGCACATTCACGATCAGACGGTTCGTATGATGAACCGTGGCATGTTGCCCGGCGATATTGCCGAAAACCTGCAGTTGCCAGAAAGCCTGAACCAGGAATGGTCGGCGCGCGGCTATTACGGCACCGTCAGCCACAATGCCCGCGGCGTGTATCAGCGCTATATGGGCTGGTACGACGCCAATCCCGCCAATCTCAACCCGCTGCCGCCGCGTGAAGAATCCAGGCGCACCATCGACTACATGGGCGGTGAGGCAGAAGTGCTCCGCAAGGCCCGCAAAGACTTCGCCAACGGCGACTACCGCTGGGTTGCATCGGTCATGCGAGATCTAGTGTATGCCAACCCCGAGAACCGCGAAGCGCGAGAGCTGGGGGCGGACGCTCTGGAGCAGCTTGGCTACCAGGCTGAGGCGGGAACCTGGCGTAGCGCCTACCTGGTTGGCGCGCACGAGCTTCGCCACGGAGTGATTACGCCAAAACATGTGGGTCTGCAGCCGGATCTGATGCAGGCACTGGAAACCAGCATGTTTTTCGATGCGATGGCGGTCAAGGTCGACCCGGAAAAAGCGGCTGGAAAGCACCTGGTTATCAACTGGTCGATCACTGACCAGGGTGAGGATTTCCGGCTCAACCTGCAGAATGCCACGCTGACTCACCGGTCAGGGGAACTGGACGAAGGAGCGCACGCCAGTGTAAGCATGCCCAGGGCGGTACTCGATAAGATCCTTTTGCAGAGAACCAGTTTCCCGGAGGCAGTGCAGGCAGGTGAAATAAAGGTTGAAGGCTCGGTAGATGCCTTCTTTGGCATGCTGCAAATGCTAGAACAGCCGCAGGCAAACTTCGCCATCATTGAACCGGTGGAGCAGCAATGATGAACGAGAGCTTCGATTACATCGTGGTCGGTGCCGGCTCTGCCGGCTGCGTACTGGCGGATCGTTTGTCAGCTGATGGTCGATATTCGGTTTGTGTGCTGGAGGCAGGGTCGGGCAAGGGTTCGTTCACCATCAGCACACCCGGCGCATTTGCCGCCCACATGTTTCTCAAAACCTACAACTGGGCATTCAACGCCAGGCCCGACCAGAAACTGCGCGGTGGTCAGCCTCTGTTTACCCCCAGGGGAAAAGGGCTGGGTGGCAGTTCGTCAATCAACGGTATGCTCTACGTGCGCGGCCAGCAAGAAGACTACGACGAGTGGCAGGCGCTTGGCAATGAAGGCTGGTGTTATCGTGATATGTTGCCCTACTTCATTAGATCGGAACACCACGAGACGCTGGCTGGAACTCCCTACCACGGCAAAGGTGGCAACCTTCATATCAGTGCCCCGGAATCGGCCGAATACCCGATGTCTGAGGCTTTCGTGGACGCGGCGCGGCAGGCCGGTTTTGTCTACAGCAGCGATTTTAACGGCGCCAACCAGGAAGGCGTGGGCTATTTCCATCTGAACATCAAGAATGGCCGCCGGTTTGGTGCGGCCGATGCCTATCTGAAGCCGGCCATGAATCGCCAGAACCTGACCGTGCTTACGGACGCACACGTCAAAAAAGTGGTGTTCGAGGGCAAGCGCGCTGTTGCAGTGGAGCTACGCCACAAAGGCCAGGACCGGGTGTTGCGCGCAGATCGGGAAATCATTCTTAGCGGTGGCGCCATCAACTCGCCCCAGTTGCTTCAGCTTTCCGGAATCGGCGAGAGAGAGGCGCTGGAGGGCCTCGGCATTAGGTGCCTGCACAAATTACCGGGCGTGGGCAAGAATCTCCAGGAGCATGTAGACGCCTGCGTGCTGGTCTCAAGCCGAAAGAACAATGGCTTCACCGCCTCGGTGTTGGGCCTGCTGAAAATGCTCCCCGATACGATCCGGTACATGGTTAATAAACAGGGCAAACTGGCCAAGTCCATCACCGAGGCCGGCGGGTTTATTCGATCCCGCGAAACCCTTGATCGCCCGGATGTTCAGCTTCACATGCTACCGCTGTTGTTCGATGACAGCGGCCGTAACCTGAAACTTATGTCCAAACCCGGTTACTCGGTGCATGTCTGTGTGCTGCGGCCCAAGAGCACAGGCACCGTTAGCATCACCTCAGCCAACCCCTTTGCAGCGCCGGAAATTGACTACAACTTCTTTGCCGAACCCGATGACTGCAAAGTGATGGTGGACGGTATCCACCAGGCGCGCCGGATCCTTTCCGCCAAAGCCTTTGACGAGTACCGGGGTGAGGAAATCCACCCCGGCTCAGATTGCCAATCGGACGAGCAGATTATTGAAAAGGTAAAGGAAAAAGTAGGCCTCGTTTACCACCCGGTGGGTACCTGCAAAATGGGCACCGACAGGATGGCAGTGGTCGACCCGCAGCTCAGAGTGCACGGGCTCGAAGGGCTGCGGGTAGTGGACGCGTCCATTATGCCGCGGCTGATCAGTGGCAATACCAACGCACCGACGATCGCCATTGCTGAAAAGGCGGCCGACCTGATTCTTGAGGCGGCGGAGGGCTGCTACATCTGATTGTCAGCTTTAAACAAAAGCGAACATTCGAGTCAGAGCTTTCCTCCACAGCCTCTAGGCTCATCACCGCCATTTCATCCAGTATGATTATCGGGGCAAATTGCAGACGCTGAATGATTACATGGCAGAGATGGCCATGCTCAGCTAAGCTATTGTTTTATCGATTTATGTGCAGCGCGATTGATGATTCAGAGTCATTAATAATGACGCAGTCAAATTTTTGCAATGATAAAGCGCGCTGCCTAATTGCTGTAAAGGGTCAGGGAGAACCATGAACAACATTATGGAGATTGATCTCAGCAAACGGCTAGAGATCAAGATAAATAACAAAAAACCGGTTGGCCTTGAAGACCTATCTCTGTCCCTTTTGGCCTTTAATCATCAGTTTCACAAGTTTGTTGAATCTGAAGCAAATAAAGAAACTGACATCAGTTCCGAGCTGCTTATCAAGGAAGTTCGGAGCGGCTCAATCATTGTCGAATTGATATCTCATGCCGCTCCTATAGTCCCGTTACTTTGGGAAGGCGGCTCACTAGCGCAGTGGTCGAAAATCGCACAAGAAATTTGTGGGTGGTTGCTAGGAAAAACCGAGAAGCCACCGAAGGAACTAACGAAGCAGGACCTTCAAGATTGGAACAAGTTTGTTGAGCCGGTGGCCAAGGACAACGGCTCGCAAATGAATATCAACGTTTCTGACAACGGAAAGGTAATCCAGCAATTCATAATTAACTCAACAGAAGCGAATGCTATGCAGAATCGAATCGGGAATCTAATTTCCGATTTGGATACGCCGGAAGGGAATGTCCATACCAGAAAGGTGATGTACTGGTACCAGGCGAAATTCGATCAGAACTCAGATACTGGAAATCGGGCAATCATTGATGATCTGTCAAAATCTGCCTTGAAAGTCATCTTTGATAATAACGCCGTGAAAGATGAGATGCTTCATCCTGATCCAAAATTCGGGAAGCCCTGGCATGAACTTGCCTATGTTGTAGATGTGGAGGTTGAGACTGTTAGAGGTAAGCCGAAAATGTACAAAGTCTTGCGATATTACCCTGAATACACCTTCGACCCCGAGGCAGAATGACCTTTAACCAATGCGTCAACGGGACCGTGGACTTCCCCCACTTCAGTAGACACGCATCGATAACTCCGAAGAGGGAGAAGAACGATGCCTGCAATGAACACGGGGAAGAAGACCCAAAGGTACAGCATTGAGTTCAAGGTCAAAGCGGTGGAATGGAGCTACCAGGCGCACCGGAGCGTGAAAGGCGTAGCGGAAGCGCTGGATATACACCCCTTCATGCTGTCACGCTGGCGAAAGGAATACCGAGAGGGAAAGTTCGCCATGAAACGGGTCAAGAAAGCGCCTGATGAAGCCAAAAAGCTGATGAAAGAGAGGGATGAAATCAACCGTCTGAAACGCCGGATAGCGGAGCTTCAGGAGGAAAATGACATCCTAAAAAAGTTTCAACGTTTTCAGGCAGAGGAACGACGGAAGCGTTCAGATTCGTCTGGAAACACCGAGGACAACACGGAGTAAAGGCGCTGTGTCGTCACCTGAACATCTCTCGGTCTGGCTACTACGCCTGGGCAAACCGCAAGCCCAGTCAGAGAGCTGCTGAGAATGCTGATTTACTGTTGAAGGTTCGAAGAGTCTACAACGACAGCAAAGGCCGCTATGGCAGTCCACGGGTCTACCAGGCTCTGCGTCGAGAGGGGCTGGTTGTCGGCGAGAACCGGGTTGCGAGGGTCATGCGGGAATGGGGAATGAAAGCCCGTGTTGCTCGCGTGTATCGCCGAATGAGGAAGCTGAGGGAAGACCTGAAAGCCTTGCCCAATCATCGACTGGAGGCCGACAAACCGGTCGCAGCGAATTTGCAGTGGAGCAGCGATGTCACCTACATCAAGCTGGGCAAGAAATATGTGTTCCTGGCGGTTGTGCTGGATCTGTATTCCCGACGCATCATCAGTTGGCGGCTTGGTGAGAATCTGAGCGCAGATTTTGCCAGGGCAACGCTCAGGGAAGCCTTCGCGAGCCGGAAACCGTCCCCGGGCCTATTGTTCCATACGGATCGTGGTATCGAATATCGCGCTCATAAGACCCAAGCTCTGCTGAATCGATACTTGGTACGGCACAGCATGAACCGCCCAGGACAGTGTACGGATAATGCTGAGGTGGAGTCCTTCTTCAAGACACTGAAGGGCGAGTTGCTGCACGCCACTAGCTTCGTGACGATGCGGCAATTACGGAAACATATAAGTAACTATATTGAGAGCTTTTATAACAGCCAAAGGCTGCACAGTGGTCTTGGTTACCGGACTCCGATAGAGTTCGAAGGAATCAATTGATGGGGCGTGTCCATTTTATTGGGGGAAGTCCACCGGCTTTCCGCTGGCGCTCCAAACCGGC
This sequence comes from Marinobacter sp. MIT932201, assembly GCF_047123295.1. Taxonomy (NCBI): domain Bacteria; kingdom Pseudomonadati; phylum Pseudomonadota; class Gammaproteobacteria; order Pseudomonadales; family Marinobacteraceae; genus Marinobacter; species Marinobacter sp. MIT932201. The sequence goes on from NZ_CP138917.1 coordinate 482,713, forward strand.
CCGTTATGCCAGCGGTAGGAATTTATGAGACTAGATCAAGCATTAGCCCAAAAGTTTAGAGAAAGCCCTATCACCGATATTTCGTCGGGGGTTATCTACTATGTGCACACGGGGCGAAACGCATGGCACAGTACTTGGATCACGCGGTATTCCAATGGATGCATGCATACGACTATGGAGTCAGCGACAGATTACGCTGAAGGGATGAGGACTAAAGGCACTGTCTTCTATATCAAACAACTGCCGTGTCTCGTTTTCCGGACTAACAATTGGTCGTTACTTGTGACTGAGATTAACTCCCGGAATCCGCTGTCAGGTTACTCGCCTGATGCTACCTCCAAAGAGACTCCTTCTGGTGCTACCAGGATAAATGGCGCAATAGACAACTATATGGTCATCGGTGCTCCACTCAATGGAGTAGCTCTCTCGTTTATGCCGAATAGCCGATTTTGGAACGTAAGGCCGGCACCTAAGAACTCCGTTATTTTGCTCTCATGTTTTGATTCTGGTTTACAAGTTGAAGCGCTCCCCTCAGGAGGCTTGAAAGCCTTCAAGTCGTTTTCAAATGGAGGAAATTACTACTTGGGCTGGGCCAAGAAAGAGTCTGACATTAAAAGTGTGGGCATTTTAAGCTTGGCAAAAAAAGTACAGCCTAACCAATAGTTGCCGTTCATTCCGTGCCTATGGCCCTACACCGGACGCACTAACGTGCGCCTCGTTATGCACGAATATGGAAGGTACTGATGTTTAAGAAGCTGAAAAATTTAATCTTTGGTCGCTCTTCCTATGATGTGAGTGCAGCAAGGGGCGAGTCAGCGCAGAAACAAGTTCGCTTCACCATGCGAGCTGGAAAACTCGTTGAGACCGATGCGGTGTTCGACGCCTGGACGTCCGGTGATATAGCCCGCATGCAAGCGGCTTTGGCGGAGAAAACGAACCTTGTAGATAGGCACTTTCTATTGATGAGCCTGGTTGATCAATCCTACAAGTATCGTAAAGATGACCCGGAACTGGAAAAGCTCTGCGCAGAAATATCGGAGCAACATATCCAAGAATTCCCAGAGATCAAGCCGGCGCTTGTCAAGAGCCTTGACGGGCTACTCCCAAGGGTTACAACCTTTCAAAAATATGCAACTTTGCTCACGGAGCAAAATAATTTCGACCGTGCTGTCGAGGTATGTGATATAGCTATTTCTCACGGCCTCCATGATGGAACGAAAGGCGGTTTCGAAGGGCGTATAGAGAGGATTAAGAGAAAGGCGGCGAAGCATAGTGCATAACCCGCGCAGGAGCGGCAATGCCCACTGAATTGCGCCCTCGGCTTCATTTAATGGGTAGGGCCAGCAAGCGATTAGTCCGATAATTTAGGGAAATACTAAAATGTACGAAGATGTTTGTTACAAGAGCCCTTTTCTCAAAGAGGTCATTTTTAAGGCGGACTTCCCAACCCGAGTGCAAGGTGTTGAGAAAGGGCTGTCGGCAAAGTTAAGCAACCTGATTCTGAGAAAGTTCCCGTTATCTGAACCTCAAAAGGCCCATGCGCAAGAATTTCAATTCTCTGGTGGAACAAACTTCCAAGCAAAAAGCACTGAAATAATGCAATGGCTTTTTCACAGTCAAAAACGTGATAAAACCTTGGCGGTAACTCAAGATTCTTTTTCGTACACCAATAGAGCATATAAATCTTACGAAAATCTATTAGAGGATATCGATGAGCCATTGAAAGCTTTCTATGGCGACTACAAGGGAATTACTGCCGGGCGGCTTGGGCTACGTTATGTGAACGTAATCGATATCCCTAATGAAGATCCACTTGAGTGGCGGGATTATCTACATGAAGATATGCTCGGGATTATCGATTTCAATCAGGATAAAGACTATCTAACGAGAATGTTTCACATCCTTGAGTATAACTATGATGGCTTGGCCATTAAGTTCCAGTTCGGCATCGCTAATCCGGATTATCCAGCAACTATAAGAAAGAAACAGTTTGTTTTAGATATTGATGCATATTCGCATGGGGTGCGTAAACCGCTGAAGGTTGCCACCCATTCCACGTGAAGCCTGCCACCCGGACCGGAGCAAGGCTGCCACCCATCGGAGCGTAGCGACGCGGGGTTTCTCTTCTTACTCCGAAGTCTCAGTGCCCGTCAACTTTGCCTGCTGTTTTCGCATGGATTCGCCCCGCAGATTGATCTTGTAGGCGTTGTGTACGAGCCGGTCCAGGATGGCATCTGCCAGAGTGGCGTCACCGATGATGCCGTGCCATTCCTCGATGGGTAATTGGCTAGTGGCGATGGTGGAGCGCCGGCCATGTCGGTCTTCCAGCACCTCCAGCAAGTCCCGCCGGTTCTCCGCGCTCAGCTTCATCAGCCCCCAGTCATCCAGGATCAGCACGTCGACCTTGGCCAGGCTGGTCAGGAGCTTTGAGTATTGGCCATCGCCCTTGGCGATGGTCAGCTCTCGTAGCAGCCGGGTCAGGCGGACGTACTGGGCGGTGTAACCCTCCCGGCAGGCCTTGTGTGCCAGAGCACAGGCCAACCAGGTTTTCCCGACGCCAGTCGGGCCGGTGATGAGCACGTTCAGGTGTTCCTTCACCCACTGGCAGCTGGCCAGACTCTGGACAAGCCCTTTATCCAGGCCCCGTGAGTTCCGGTAATCAATGTCTTCGAGGATGGCGGCGTGTCGCAGCTTGGCCCGGCGCAGGCGGCTGCTCATGCGTCGGTTGTCCCGTTCCGTCATTTCCCGGTCGACCAGCAGGCCAAGGCGCTCCTCGAAGCTCAGGTCGGTAATGTCGGGGGTGGCCGATTGATCCGCCAGGGCGGCGGCCATGCCGGTCAGTTTGAGGGCGTGGAGCTTATCCAGCGTGGGATGTTTCAGCATGTCAGGTTCCTTCAGTGGTAGTAGGCGGGGCCACGGATGTTGTCGTGTGTGTCGGGTAAGGCCAGTTCTTGTTGCTCTTCCAGGGGCTGCTCATCCAGGCGGTGCTTGAGGATGGATTCGATGCTCTTGTATCGGCAACTGCCCAGCATCAGGGCGCGTTGGCAGGCACGTTCTAATCGTGCCTCGCCGTAGCTCTGGCCCAGCCGGAGAATGCCCAGACAGGACCGATAGGCCTGTTGCGGATGCTTTCTTGCCCCCAGCGCGGTACGGATAAGCTTTTCAGTTGCCGGTCCAGTCTTGGCTGCCCAGGCGGTCAGTCGCTCTGGGGTCCACTCGCCGGCTTGGCGATGGGACTCCGGCATGTGAGCGGCGATGGTGCTATGCCGACCCTTCTGATCCGAACGCCGGTGGCTGGCGATCCGGTTGCCCCGGTGGAAGCATTCGATGGTGTTGTGGGTGATCCGGACCTCCACCTCTTTCTTGATCAGGGTGTAGGGCACCGAGTAGTAGTGCCCATCGATGGCCACGTGGTAGTCGATGTGTACCCGGGCTTTTTTCCACTCGGCGTAGACATACGGCTCGGCGGGTAGCGGTTGTAGAACCGGCTGGTCCAGCTGTTTGAAGTGATCAAGCCGGCACCCGGGCAACTTGCGGAAGGGGCGGCTATTGAGCTTCTCCAACAGCTCACGGATGGTGGCGTTGAGCTGCCCCAGGGAGAAGTGCTGACGATGGCGCAGGGCCGCCAGGATCCAGCGCTCAACGATCAATACGCCACCTTCCACCTTGGCCTTGTCACGGGGCTTGCGAACCCGTGTGGGGACAACGGCCACGCCATAATGGCTAGCCATATCCTGATAGGTCGGATTGAGATCCGGCTCGTAGCGATGGGCCTTGCTGACGCCGGAACGGAGGTTATCCGGAACCACCAGTTCCGGCACGCCGCCCAGGAACTCGAAGGCTCGGATGTGAGAGCCGATCCAGTCCGGCAGGGTCTGGCTCCAGGTGGCCTCGGCGTAGGTGTAATTGGACGCACCCATCACCGCCACAAAGACTTGCGCCTCATGGATCTCACCGGTGGTGCGATCAATGACGGGCACCGTGTGCCCAGCATAGTCCACGAACAGCTTTTCACCGGCTCGGTGGTCCTGACGCATCACCAGATCCAGCTTGCCCTGCCAGGCCCGGTAGTGCTCGCAGAACCAGCTGTACTGGTAGCCATCCGGATTGGCTTCCCGGTACTCCTGCCAGAGCAGGAACAGGGTGACGTTCTTGCCCCGGAGTTCATCGTGGATTCGCTTCCAATCCGGAATGCCTCGGGCCTGTGCCGGCAGATCCGGTGGTGGCGGGAACAGCCGTTGCTCCAGCTGGGCTTCACTCAGATCCTCTGGCAGCGGCCAGCCAAGCTCCGCCTCAGCAGCACGCCGCAGATACTCGCTCACAGTGGGGCGACTGATGCCGCAGGCTGCGGCAACCTGCCGGTTACTCAGCCCTCGCTCCCACTTGAGGCGAAGGACTTCTTTGATTTTACGCATGGATAACCTCATCGCTGGCATCTGGCCCTCTCCGGATGAAAAGGAGCAGAGTACCGTTAGTTATCCCGCGCCGGACGTTTTGATGGGGAAATCAGGCAGCCTGCCAGGGTGGCAGCTTTGCCGTGGAATCAGTGGCAGCTTTCGCGTGGAATGGGTGGCAGGCTTCGTCTGGAATCAGTGGCAACCTTGGTCTGGAATACGCACATGGGGCATTTGAATATTCAGATTTCCACGATTTTATTGAGCAGGCCCATAGTAAAATACAATCACTTTTCGAGAGCAGCATTACAGATAAAACAAGAGAGCTGATGAGGCCAGTTGAAAATGGCTGATGATATTTTTGATTCTTCTTATGTCGGAGAGAAGACCGACACTAAATCGGATAGGCAAGGTTCCTCGGTCAAACGCTTTTTGAAGGAGCCCGTGGACAAGAAAGACATGGATAAATATGGTACTTCTAAGCCTAGGCGCGTAGTTATCAAGGCTAGGATTAAAAATGGTTAAAATAAAAACTGGGAAAGAGTCCAGGGTTTGTCAGGGGGACATTGTAAGAGATGTTGAATACATTGAGTATTTTTCAGAAAAAGACGGAAATATAGAGGTTTCTAAAATAATCTTTCCTTTATCGATTGTCTTGACTCAAGATTGCGATCTGTCTCAGGATTACAAATTTAGATGGTCTAAAGCAAGTACGCCAAACGAAGACAAATGGCTAATGTCAGTGATCGTGGCCCCAATATACAACTTGGAACACGTCTTTTCAGGTGAGCACTTGTCTGAGCTAGAAATGACCATGGCTCAGATTAGTCGAAATAAAACTCCAGGAAAGAACCTAAGAAATAACGAAACGCCACGGTATCATTTCTTGGAATTTCCTGATCGGCTGACTTTGCCTCCTTCTGTTATTGACTTCAAACACTATTTTTCTGTTAATGTGGCTTATCTAAAAAAGCACAAAAGAAATAATTTCGTTTGCCAAGTATCAGATTTATATCGCGAGGATATTTCTCATCGCTTTGCATCATATTTGTCTAGAATAGGGCTTCCTTAAACGAATAATATTCAGTTGCACAGTGATATGCACTTGCCCCAATGCGTATGGTATCCCCATAAAATAAAAAGAGTCCACATCATGTGCACTTGAATGTTCGCTTTGCGACCGGGCCGATCTCCCCAACCTCCTAAACAAAAGCGAAAATTGGCGGGCCAGCTGGAGAGATGCACGTTTCCAATGGATATGGGTAGTGGGATACCGAAACCTACCTGAGGCAAAGGAGATATTGGTGACTATCTAATGGACTGTTCCTAACGGCAGCGACCTCACACTTTCAACAACGGCATTTGGCCTAATGTAGCTGAGGGGTACCTTAAAATACTGTCCGGAATTAGTTGACCACTACACTGGCGTGGTCATTAGCCTGTTTTTTACGAGAAATTAGTCGACAAGCCAGTTAAACTAGAAATTTGACCTGCAACGTATTCAACTAATGAAATACCAATGTCACCCGAATAAGCCTTGAACTCTTCCCACTCATTATCAAAGTCTTCATCTTCTTCGTAATACTCGAAATTGCACTCTATTTCAAGATCGTAAAAGGTAAATCGACTTTTCCCACCAGGAAAGGAAACGTCAACGATCTTCCCTTCGGCTGAGTCAATAAGAGATGGGGAATAGTGCTCTGGAAAAAGGCTAATAATGTCCAAACCATCGATCCAACTGGACTCCTCTGCATCTATTTTTATAAATAAAATGTCAGTCATCCTTTAACACCTATTTAGCAAATCTACTTTTAGCGTTAGCAATATAAGCAATTTCTTTACCCGGAAGATTAGACTCATCTTCGAGAAGTTTTATATCTTGCTTTTGAACTTGAAATATCGATTTTATTGCGCTGGACCATTTAAACTTTACTAGATCTTCAGCAACAGAGGCTGTAGTAGTCACAACAACTTCAAATGTGCCGGTCTGTTGTTTCAGCTTATGCAGGCTCATACTTTTATCGTAATCATTAATTAGTCCGCGAAGCTCATCTTGAACTTCGTACTGCTTAAGGCCTGACTTTCCAGCCTTGTTCATCCATTTCTTAAGTTCCCAAAATCGATCTCTCGCTTCTTTATCCGCTCTAAATTCCTGAATACCCTCCCAAGGAGTAAGATCAGACGGAACAGGAAATTCTCTGAGCGTTAGTCTCACGGCAGAATCTCTAGTGATGTCAGAATCTATATCAAGATCTTCATATGGATTACTAATGGGGACTGCATCAATGCCCTTCGATCTTAATTTTTTTGCATTGAACCTCTCTGGTGTTACAACATTTGAGTCCAACGTTTGTCTCGCATTTAGCATTGAACTCTCAGAGGGGATTAACTCGTTCGATGCAAGTAGGCCGGACAACAAAGTGAGCATCTCTTCTTTCATTAAATACGATATCTCTGGCATCATTTCTCTAACTATCTCGTTCTCGCGTGGACTGAGCCCGGAGCCCCCTAAATTAATTGCTATAGCATCAAACATGAGCAAAAGCTGTTTTGGATAGGATAGATTTTCGAAAGCAAGAGCTGGAACCACTCCAACAAATTGCCCAACATAGTTTTTGTTCATTTTTTTCCAAATCCATAATTTATTTAGCGATTCTGAAAAGCACGGCAACAACTAGAGCAATATCCACGGAACTGACGCAATTTGACTAGCTGAGATCGCGATTTCCAGATCACTAGTAACCCATCGAATGTGCTTTAAATTAGTAGCTTAGCGCATCAATCAAACCCCCGCCACGTATTCATTTGAGCCTTACGGTTCCACAATCAAAGATCTTGATGCTTCATCTGGAGCCAGATTTAATCGGCTACTCGTTTAAACAGCAGGCGGGGCTTTTCGATCATATCAAATACCAAGGCGGGTAAATCTGTAACTTGAGCTTCCGAATCAAGGCCCCCGCCTTAAGGACGATGCCCCACTTCGTTTAGAAACAGAATCTGCGAGCCTGAAGGGCGGCGGACGGACCTCGAAGAAAAGGTGCGCTTGAGGACAATAGGCTACGGGTGCCCAGTGTACAGAGGTAATTCCAGGCTGATTTTATCCAATGGCAAGTCGTGGTCTATCCTCCTGACTGTTCGCTTTGCGACCAGGGCATACTCCGGACCCAGCTAAACAAAAGCGGACATTCGAGTCAGGGCTTTTCTGCAGGGCCTCCAAGCTAATCACAGCCATTGCGTCCAATGTGATTGGCAGAAAGGATGCTAGCGAATCGCCAGCAGATGCCGGATGGCATCCTGCACGTGAAAAGCACTGTATTACAGCCTTATGCAGTAGGAACCGTTGACGAGCAACCCGAACGGGCATCATCCCTATGGCCGACCGAAGGATGTACTTACTAACCTGTCGACTCCGAAAACCACGATTTTTTGATAATACGATGAGTTAGAATCCGCTTTCCCGGATCAGCACAGCAGCCGCATATCGAAAAAAACGACCCAGAAGGCTTTCTGCCGGCGCTTCTATGCTAGCCCTCCCTGAGAGCTGCCAAGCAGTAGCTATATGGCGCTCAGTTGCGACCAGACGTACCCGATAGACACCTTCCTCAAGCGCCGGAGCACCTTCGGCACCATTCTGCTTTACAGCCAGCGGCCCGCCATAAGTACTTGCCAATGATAGATGCGAAAGGCGATCGGAGCCCATTTCTTCAACGGCCACCACCTTTACGTTCACAGCTTGGTGTGTACCGTCGTCTGAAATAAATCGGCCCTCGGCACCCACTTGAATTCGTGAGCGTTGCTGTTCAGAAACGTACGCAGTGACCTGAATACCTGTCTGACCTATCACCTCGGCCAGCAACTGATCGCGTCCCATCCACTGGCCCGGACTCAAATCAGCCAGACTTGCGACTTTGCCTGCCAAAGGGCTCCTTACAACCAGAGCGGCAATACGCTCCTGGAGACCAGAAAGGCGCACGCGCTGTTCTGCTAACTGGCGTCGCAAGGTTCCCTCTGAAGCAAGGTCTTGGAAAGATCCAGCCCTGCGATCAAGCCGCGCTTGGATAACGGCGATACGATGTCTAGCCTTCTCTACTTCCATGGTAAGGGAGGGTTTTTCAAGATCCACGAGAACATCACCCTTGGCGACATCGTCTCCTGACGAAACCGATACAGAAACAATCCGGGCTGGTTCTGGCGGATGTACCCGTGAATACGAGGAAGCCTCAAGGACAGCCGGCAGGGGTAAAGTCGAGCGCCATGGGACCAGCAACAGCCCCAGAATGAAAGCGGATACGAGTATCGTGCGCACAACACGTTTATTCCAGCCCCATTGGTGACGGATCACTGTAGACATCTCCTGAAGAACCGGCCGGACAATAAACCATCCGATTTCAATGAAAAAAAGAACAATGCCGAGTGCCTTGAATGCAAAATGGTAAATCAGTAACGCAATGCCCAGGAAAAGGAAAAAACGGTAGATCCAGGTAGCGACCGCGTAGGTCACTAGAAGCCGCCGCCGACGGGGTCGAAAAATTTCTGGCGGTGCCTCACCAAACCCGAAAAGGGTCTCCCGCAATTGCCAGCGTGCCAACTCGAAGGCACGTGGTTGCAGATTGTGAATGCCCCAGACATCGCTTAACGCATGATACCCATCGAAGCGCATGAATGGGCTGATATTAATGAGTAGCGACGTAACCCAGCTTGTCGTCGCAAGAAAAAAAACCGCATCACGCAAGCCACCGGAAGGCAGAAAGCTCCAGGCAAAGGTGGCCAGCAGGGCTATCGCCAGTTCTGTTTTAACACCTGCGAGGGCAACCTGAAGACGATCCCGGGGGTTGGCAATGCGCCAGGTATCCGTGGCATCGGTGTACAAAACCGGGAATAGAACCAGAAACGCCACACCCATCGAAGGAACTCTACAACCAAAATGGCGGGCAACAAAAGCATGACCCAGCTCGTGAGCAGTTTTGACGCCAATCAGGGCCAGCGCAAACCAGGCAACGCCCTCCCAGTTCAGAAAACGCATAAACGTACCCGTGAACGCGTCCCACTGACGGAGCGCCAGAATAATCCCGATCAACCCAAGCAGTAACGTCAGCTTTGCGAACAGACGGCTACCTATAAAACGCACTCGATTCAGGTTACGGGCAAGGAAAGGGTCGGGACGAACCAAAGGCACCCGAATGAAAAGGTAACGGTGCAACAGCCATTGATACCAGTGGGTACGATTCTGGGACCACTGTTCTTCCAGTCGAGCGCTATCTGCAGAGGTTCGTGCTTCAGTCAGACCGTTTGAGACCAGAAACCGCGCAACGCCCGTGACATCCTCGGCATCAACTTCAACACCATGATCGGAAGCAGACTCAGCAATCTCTTCCGGGGTTGCACCTGTGCGCCAGTGACGAAGCACGCGAAGCCCGCGTACATGAAGATGGAAATAACGGTTGCGAACAGGATCGAAAAGCATCCACATAGGGCTGCCGTCAGCTTCACCACTGCCTTTGAAAAGACGTAAGTCTGCCCGCATTGCCGGTAGCATAATCTGATCCATTGTGCTTTCACCACCGATCACTCTCTAGCCGTCTGTTGCATCGTCAGATCCCTACCATCTGGCGTAATGCCGTGATCGGGCGACGGAACAGGTAGAACGCAAGGGATACGCGCGGACCATCGAGCCTCGCGGTTCCACTCAGCCCCACCCGCAGATAAGGGCGCTCTTCGGTAAGCTTTGCCGTAACCCGGTAAACCAGCTCGCCCTGTTCACTCACAACTGGCTGATAGGCTGCTCGTAGTACTTCTCCGGGCACGGGTTCAAGAGGATGCGCATCCAGAAAGAGCTTCAAAGGTGCTCCAGGCTCTAAGACGACCGCGTCACTTACCGGTAGAGTCACACTCAACTCGAAGCTGGTCGGGTCAGCCAACAGCATGACTCGCTCGCCGGTCTGGACCGGCTTACCGGCCCACTTGCTGCGATCATCGAAAACTGCGATACCAGAATGCTCCGCCTTGATGACGACCTTTTCAAGTCGACGCTCTGCGAACTGCAATTCCGTGCGTCTCAGCATTGCTTCAGCCTCAAGAGTCGCCAGCGCTGCACGGCTTTCGGCACTATCGAAGGACTCCTGTTGCGCACGACGATAGCGGGCCTGCGCCACTTCCAACGCCTCTCTGGCTACTTCAAACCGATTGCGCGCTTCTAGGTCCTCAAACCGGACCAATGGTTGGCCCGCTTCAACCCTCGCGTTTGGTTCGACCAGTACACTCTTGACCACCCCCTGCATCGGGGCGGCAACAACTGTGGGATTCAGGGCGACAACTTCTGCCGGTGCGAGCGCCGTTAGTTTAACCGGCAGCGACAGCACAAGGGCAATCAATAGCATGACAGAAAACCAGAGTGACCGGCGTTTCAGCCAGCGTCTTGCATCACCACGCTTGCGCTTCGGATTGAGTGCGCCAAGTGCATGTCCGTAGACTTCGCCCAGGTGTTCAAACAGGTAGCGTTCGTTCTGGGAAAAAGCCGCTTCACGAGCCACCCATAGCCATCCGACCGTATCGCCATCGGGTGGCGCCAGGGGCACAAGGATCGCTGTGGGCGGGCTGAGATCCGACCAGGCATCCCGATCCCAGTCAGAAAGATCATCGGGAACGACCGGCACTGAGCCATGATGGTCTACTGGCAAACTTTGTGCCACCCGCTCCAGCCACTGAACATAGGGTGTACTGCGATCCACCGCAGGGACATCTGAAATCGCTGAAACGTGAAGGCCTCGGAGATCCGGCTCAAGTATCGCGGCGTGACGATAGTCAACAACGCTTCGAGTTTCATTAACAGCTACAAACCGTAGGCCGGCCAAGGAATCAGCTGCCCGAGCCCGCCGTTCAACGTCGAAAAGAGCCGACAGACTTGCGGAGCTAAGCGGCAACTCACTTGCCATCAGGAACTCCATTCATGGGCGATTCGATCATTGCGATTCTTCCCCCGGTCGTCCCGGAAAACGGGCAGTACCACTCATGCCGGGGCGTAAATCCCCATTGTCGCTACTCAAACGAGTCCAGACAGGCAAGGTATGACTGACAGGGTCTACCGCCGCTCCGATGCGGACAACCTGACCTTCAACCATAGTGCCGGTTTCCTCCACTGAGAAAACGACTTTCTCACCGTTTTCGAGCCATGTCAGCCACGTAGCCGGAATGATTATTCTTGCCTCAAGTTGCTGCCCAACAACTTCCAACAACTTTTGTTGAGGCTGGACGCTCTGATATTCGCTGATATGTTGCTTAACAACTCGACCATCAAAAGGGGCTTTTACAAGGCAACGATCGGTGTTAAGACGGGCGATTTCTAACTCTGCAGCTTTTTCCTGGACCGCCAGATCCGCCAAATTAACCTCAAGCGTGCCAACGGCATCAAGGTTCGACAGCCGCTGCTTATTGTCCAGAACACGCTCTGCTTGCCTCAAACGGATAGCCACCTTTTGCCGCTCTGCTTCGTACAGTGCGCAACCTATCTGCGCCAGTGTCTCGCCTTTACTAAAGCTGTCACCCTCTCGCTTGGGCAACGATGCCACCAGACCACTCAGCTCACTGGACAGAACAGTGCGCTGAGCCGCCTCAACGACGCCTCGGGGCAACTCGGCAAAAGCAGTACCACTGGTCAGCGACACAAGGGTCAGCAGAAAAAGCAATCGGGCGCAGAGGCTCATCTGGACTCCATCTAATTGATCAAACGGTGAAAATTGCTTAACGACATCCAGTGGGCATGAACAGCCTCAAGCAAACCACTCCGGGCCCAGTTGGCCAACGTGGCATCATTGAGACTGGTAAGCCGGTCCCGGTTAACCAGGCAAACACCGGTTATGCGCCTGGCAACTTTGCCATCCTTTCTGAGGTCGAGATGACGTTCAATCAGAACACCAGAATCGGTGAGCGCCTGGAAGTGTCCTGGAACGGCATTGGCCTCTTTCTGAAAACGCTTCAAAAATGCGATAGCCTCTGCGACAGAGCCTTGCGTCACCACGCTCTGACCATCAAAAAGAGGCTCGCCTTCTTCGACACTGAAATGGGGGGCCTTCGGATCAATCAATACAGCGTGTTGTCCATCCCGGGCCTCCTGGGGAGCGAGTGCAAAGGGATATTTGCGAATAAAAGCCGGCAGATAACCGGCTGTCCAACGCCCGGACTCGTCTACAAACCGATTGATTCCATCGCTGTCACCAAGAATGGCCACCGGGCGCTGGGGCGAGGCCGCCGGAAAAACAATGGGGAAGTGCCTGGATGCTTCCCGCATTTCGCTGAACATCAGTGGCACCTGGCTGATCGCGCCTGCAAACCGGTAGTCCGCGACCTTTCTCAGACACAAACGGCCGTGGCGGCTTGCGCTCATGGTCTCAAGTTGCTGGAACAAACATAACTCCTGCCGTGAGGCTAGTCATTACCGGCATGTCCGGGTTATTGACGCCCCAGAACACGAAGCTCAACCCGACGATTCCGCTCACGTCCAGTCTCCGTATCATTGGCCGCCCGGGGTTCACTCTCGCCATATCCCTGTACGGTCAATCGAGCTGGATCGATGCCATTGTCCACGAAAAAATCACGCACAGTGCGTGCCCGTCGCAGGGACAGATTACGATTGTATTCACTTGCACCCTGAGAGTCCGTATGGCCACCAATTTCTACCCGCAGGTCCCCACGGCGAAGAATGCCCAACTGATTTTCCAAAGCCTGCTCCGCCCCCGGAAGTAGGTCGGCGCTATCGAGAGCAAACACCACACCCTTGAGCTCAACCTGCTCACAACCATTGGACAATACATCAGCGCCTGCTGGAGAGTCAGGGCATTCATCCAGGCTGTCAATGACGCCGTCATTGTCTGAATCGTTTGGCTCCGGTTCCGGTCTGGGCTCACTTCGTTCGCTTGCCTCGACCCCGGGTCGCACGCCGTCAAGTCCACAACGCCGGGGCTCGCCCGGAGCCGCAAAATGCACGTTCTCACAGGTACGACAATCGTCGCCCATATAGGCTGTCAGCCCTGACAGTTCCGATGTGCAGGCTCTGGGCACGGGCAGATCCTCACTACTACCGGTTGCACAGCCGGCAGTGACGCCTGCCACTCCAACGATAACGAAGGCGAATAACGTCCGATGAATCCTAAGGGTCTTACCCGGCATCATATTGAGGCTCCCGTTTGAAGCGTAAAGAAGTCACGGGCAAAGACGCCGCTGTCGTGTTGTGCACGAACCATGAGACTGACGGGCTCAGCATTCGATGAGTCCTCTGCACGGAAAGTCCGCGTGTCCGGGTCAAAGCTGAGCCACTCCGGCAACGCATCGCCGTTGGCCAGCTGGGCCGTGTATTGAACGGTTCCCTCAACAGAGAAGGTGTCTTCGGCAAAGCGAAATGAGGCCGCACCCTGGTCATCGGCAACTAACCGGGGGTTTTGATCATCAATAGGCAGTACAACCGCTGCGATATGCCCCTGCTGCCACTGTAATTGGCGCTCCTCAATCGCTTCAGCCAGACGCGCGGGCGTCTTGGCCTCGGCCGGATACGGATCAAGCCCCATGCTCTTGAAGATGCGAGCAAAGGCATTCTGGATCTGGGCGTAGGCCAGGTCCCTGCGCAATTCTGCAACCAGGGCGTTGAGGCGCTCTTTGATGACCTGCAATTGTCCGCTGCTGTTTGACTGCTCCTCACGCTGAACGAGATCGGAAATTCCACGGGATACATCGAGATAGGTTTCCGCCGTTTCCAGCTTGCGCCTGGAACTTTCGAACTCCAGCAACGCCAGATGCAGCTGCGTCAAAACGGCGATTGAGGCGGCAAGACGCTTTTCGCGAGCCACTTCAACACCCATTTCAGCCGCCTTACTTTCGCTGTTGGCCTTGAAAATGTTGAGCAGGTCCCAGCTCACTGCAGCGCCAACGCTACCCCATTCATTGAAGCGCAGAAACCGGTTGCTATCGTATTCATACCCGGCGCTGAGGCTGAGGTTCGGGAACATTTTCAGGAAGGCTGCTCTCACTTCCTTACGGGAGATTCTTTGTTCGTATTCTGCAGTCCGGATTTCAGGACGTAACAGAAAAGCGGTCCGCTCCATGGTGGGCAAATGCATTGGCAGCGATGGGGCAGCAATGTCATCGGTGTCATAATCCGGAAGCGGGATTTCCGTGCTTGGCGGCAAGCCCATCAATCGGGCCAGACGCTTTTCAGCACCAATCAGCTCCTCCTGCAGACTTGCCAGCGATCGTTTAATATCAAGCAGGCCGCGCTGGTAAGACAGCGTATCCATGGGGTTTGCCAGGCGCTCTCGCTGGATCTGGCGACTGCGCTCAAGCGCGGCATCGACTTCATCCATGAGCGGACCGACCTTGCCCAGCAAACGCTCGGCTGACACCGCTTTCCAGTAGGCAGTACGTACATCCTGAGCGAGATTCTGAACCGCTTTACGTTCCTGCTCCTGGGCAATCAGGTACTGATCAGCCTTTTGCTGGGCGCGCACGTAGGACAGGCCAAAGTCGAGAACGCTCCAGGTAAAGTCGACACCGTAGGTGGTGCGCTCCTTTTCCTGCGATACCGAAAAGGTCTGACCGCCGCCACCGCCTTGGGGTTCTCCGTTGATAAACGGCACGCTCTCTGTTGCGGCGTATTCGGTGCGCTCGGTATACCCAGCCCGAGCCGTGAGGGAGGGCAGCATGTCGAAATTGGCCACATCAAGCTGACGGTATCTCAAGGCCGCACGCATCGCGCTGACGCGCCGGTCCCGATTATGCAGTAGAGCCCTCGCGATGGCTTCTGAGGGTCGCAGGTCGTGCTCGATCCTGTTCTGGGATTTCTCAAGAGCGATGCGATCACTTCTCGCCTGATCGTCAAGCTCAACGCGCTGAACCGGACTCGGTGTCACCGCGCAACCTGCCAAAAGGATCACAGGCACGATCATCCCTGCTCGGGCGGAGCGTTTCTTGGCATGGGTTTTCATTTGGTCAGACAACCGTTTTCTCCCTTTTACTCTGATAACCACTGTTTGGTGTTGCCGGGCAGCCATGGTCAACGCTCCCAAGCATTCAAAAGGCCAACGTTTTCAATGACTTATACCTAGGGCGGCCAGCATTTTATGGCCGTGTGGCGCTTCATAAGCATCGCCTGTGGCGGCCAACGCAGATCGAACCTGATGCTCAAACGGCTGCCAGTCACCGCTGTTTGCTTCGGCAGGCCTATCCAGATTCAGGTCGATCTGAAGTGTTCGGTTTTCTCCATCAGACTGTTCGGCAATGATCTGAATGGACAGCTCTTCAGTTCCCTCGGGCACGGTACCGGTAATCTGGCCAGTGGCTGGATCAACCGTCAGACCCTGGGGCAGAGGCTCACCGTCAGACAGACGCCCGACATAGCGAGTCACCTCTGCCGCGTTAGTGTCCGCAATCGTAATATCAATCCGCCTTGCCGCAACTTCCATGGATTCCGCTATCAAGCCAATCCCTGACTCCTGGCCGGAATTGACCGTGACCTGCCCGTCAATGCCAACCGAGACTTCCATGCGATGATAACCCGAGCCAGCGTCAGGCAATCTTTGGCTCTGGGGATCGACCACATTGCCCTGTTGATCAATGATCACTTCCCGGGTCAACGTATTACCGTCCTGATCCACTCCGATAACACGAATCTGGGCCCTGTCAGTCCCCGGCGGCAGCTGACCTTTGATCTCACCCGTGTCCGGATCAACGGTCAGTCCTTCCGGCAGAGGACTGCCATCCGCCTGGGTTGCCTGGTAACGAAGCTGACCGACTATCTGGTCCGTACCGTCAGTGAACGGCGATAAGCCTGTGTCCAACGCATCCCTGAATAGCATGGGGCCTGCGCCGGTTTCGAGACCTGTATCGCTAATCACCCCCGCTGCTGGCGGTGTCTCGGTGATACTGATAAATACATCGTCACCACCGGCTGGTGGCTCGCCACCGCTGTCACCCGGAACTACCGGGGCATCCGGTATGGATGCTGGAGGCGTCACCGAAAGCTCAAACGGCTCGCTGACGGTTTCCCCCGTCAGATCCGTTGCAGTAATCGTCACGCCAAATGCGCCAGACTCCAGTGGTCTACCGCTGATTTCCCCGGTTTCAGGATCAATCGAAAGCCCCTCAGGAAGCCCTTCAGCCGAGTAGGTCAGCTCATCACCCTCGTCGATGTCATCGAAGGAGCCGGACACATTATTGGTGTAGTCGGCACCAAATGGTGTCCGATCATCGGGTATATCGATGGCCGTCGGCGCGTCGTTCTGACCGTTGACGGTCACTTCCAGCGTCGCCGTGTCGGTGCCGCCGTTACCATCGCTGACCCGGTAGGTCACTGAGGTGGTGCGGCTTTCGCCCGCTGCCAGGTCATCAAACTCACCGTTGGGGTCAAAGTCGTAAGAGCCATCGGGATTGAGGGTGAACTGGCCGCCATTGCTACCAGTGACCGCCGAACCGACGTTGCCCGGTACACCGTCAACCTGGTCAACGGTCAGGTCATCACCGTCTGGCCCGGTATCATTGTCATTGGCCAGCACATCGCCGGAGACTGGCGCATTCTCGGTCGAGCTGTTGGTATCGTCCGCTGCCACTGGCGGCGGATTACTGACCGTCCAGGTGAAGGTGGCGTCTTCGGTGCCACCGTTGCCATCGTCAACGGTCACCGTGACGTTGTACGGGCCACCCTGTGACGCGTTGAAATCAATGGTGCCGGTGATTTCACCGGTGGCCGGATCAATCGACAGGCCCGGCGGCAGATCCGTCGCCGAGTAGGTCAGGGTGTCGTTGGTGTCAGGGTCCGAGAAGGCTGTGGAGGTATCCAGAGCAACGGTTTCGCCGTCATCTGCGCTCTGATCCCCCAGGCCGGTGGTGACCGGCGAGTCGTTTTGACCGTTCACGGTCACTTCCAGCGTTGCCGTGTCCGTGCCGCCGTTGCCGTCGCTGATGCGATAAGTGATGGACGTCGAACGGGTCTCTCCCGCCGCCAGATCGTTAAAGTCGCCGTTGGGATCGAAGTCGTACGAACCGTCCGCATTGACGGTGAACTGGCCGCCGTTACTGCCGGACACAACCGCGCCCACATTGGCTCCTGACCCTTCGACCTGATCCAGCGTCAAGTCATCTCCATCCGGTGCCCCGTCGCTGTCGTTGGGAATGAGAACACCATTGGTGGCATCGCGGCTGATCGCGGTTTCTTCATCGGTGGCGTCAGTATCGTCAACCGCGACAGGCACCGGGTTATTCACCGTCCAGGTGAAGGTGGCGTCTTCGGTGCCACCGTTGCCGTCGTCAACAGTTACGGTGACGTTGTACGGACCACCCTGTGACGCGTTGAAATCAATGGTGCCGGTGATTTCACCGGTGGCCGGATCAATCGACAGGCCCGGCGGCAGATCCGTCGCCGAGTAGGTCAGGGTGTCGTTGGTGTCAGGGTCCGAGAAGGCTGTGGAGGTATCCAGAGCAACGGTTTCGCCGTCATCTGCGCTCTGATCCCCCAGGCCGGTGGTGACCGGCGAGTCGTTTTGACCGTTCACGGTCACTTCCAGCGTTGCCGTGTCCGTGCCGCCGTTGCCGTCGCTGATGCGATAAGTGATGGACGTCGAACGGGTCTCTCCCGCCGCCAGATCGTTAAAGTCGCCGTTGGGATCGAAGTCGTACGAACCGTCCGCATTGACGGTGAACTGGCCGCCGTTACTGCCGGACACAACCGCGCCCACATTGGCTCCTGACCCTTCGACCTGATCCAGCGTCAAGTCATCTCCATCCGGTGCCCCGTCGCTGTCGTTGGGAATGAGAACACCATTGGTGGCATCGCGGCTGATCGCGGTTTCTTCATCGGTGGCGTCAGTATCGTCAACCGCGACGGGCACCGGGTTATTCACCGTCCAGGTGAAGGTGGCGTCTTCGGTGCCACCGTTGCCGTCGTCAACAGTTACGGTGACGTTGTACGGACCACCCTGTGACGCGTTGAAATCAATGGTGCCGGTGATTTCACCGGTGGCCGGATCAATCGACAGGCCCGGCGGCAGATCCGTCGCCGAGTAGGTCAGGGTGTCGTTGGTGTCAGGGTCCGAGAAGGCTGTGGAGGTATCCAGAGCAACGGTTTCGCCATCATCCCCGGTCTGGTTGTCCAGCCCCGTGGTCACTGGCGCATCGTTCTGGCCGTTCACCGTCACTTCCAGCGTCGCCGTGTCGGTGCCGCCGTTGCCATCGCTGACCCGGTAGGTCACTGAGGTGGTGCGGCTTTCGCCCGCTGCCAGGTCATCAAACTCACCGTTGGGGTCAAAGTCGTAAGAGCCATCGGGATTGAGGGTGAACTGGCCGCCATTGCTACCAGTGACCGCCGAACCGACGTTGCCCGGTACACCGTCAACCTGGTCAACGGTCAGGTCATCACCGTCTGGCCCGGTATCATTGTCATTGGCCAGCACATCGCCGGAGACTGGCGCATTCTCGGTCGAGCTGTTGGTATCGTCCGCTGCCACTGGCGGCGGATTACTGACCGTCCAGGTGAAGGTGGCGTCTTCGGTGCCACCGTTGCCGTCGTCAACAGTTACGGTGACGTTGTACGGACCACCCTGTGACGCGTCGAAATCAATGGTGCCGGTGATTTCACCGGTGGCCGGATCAATCGACAGGCCCGGCGGCAGATCCGTCGCCGAGTAGGTCAGGGTGTCGTTGGTGTCAGGGTCCGAGAAGGCTGTGGAGGTATCCAGAGCAACGGTTTCGCCGTCATCTGCGCTCTGATCCCCCAGGCCGGTGGTGACCGGCGAGTCGTTTTGACCGTTCACGGTCACTTCCAGCGTCGCCGTGTCGGTGCCGCCGTTGCCATCGCTGGCCCGGTAGGTCACTGAGGTGGTGCGGCTTTCGCCCGCTGCCAGGTCATCAAACTCACCGTTGGGGTCAAAGTCGTAAGAGCCATCGGGATTGAGGGTGAACTGGCCGCCATTGCTACCAGTGACCGCCGAACCGACGTTGCCCGGTACACCGTCAACCTGGTCAACGGTCAGGTCATCACCGTCTGGCCCGGTATCATTGTCATTGGCCAGCACATCGCCGGAGACTGGCGCATTCTCGGTCGAGCTGTTGGTATCGTCCGCTGCCACTGGCGGCGGATTACTGACCGTCCAGGTGAAGGTGGCGTCTTCGGTGCCACCGTTGCCGTCGTCAACAGTTACGGTGACGTTGTACGGACCACCCTGTGACGCGTTGAAATCAATGGTGCCGGTGATTTCACCGGTGGCCGGATCAATCGACAGGCCCGGCGGCAGATCCGTCGCCGAGTAGGTCAGCGTGTCGTTCGTGTCCGCGTCCGAAAAGGCGGTGGAGGTATCCAGGGAAACGGTTTCGCCGTCATCTGCGCTCTGATCCCCCAGGCCGGTGGTGACCGGCGAGTCGTTTTGACCGTTCACGGTCACTTCCAGCGTCGCCGTGTCGGTGCCGCCGTTGCCATCGCTGACCCGGTAGGTCACTGAGGTGGTGCGGCTTTCGCCCGCTGCCAGGTCATCAAACTCACCGTTGGGGTCAAAGTCGTAAGAGCCATCGGGATTGAGGGTGAACTGGCCGCCATTGCTACCAGTGACCGCCGAACCGACGTTGCCCGGTACACCGTCAACCTGGTCAACGGTCAGGTCATCACCGTCTGGCCCGGTATCATTGTCATTGGCCAGCACATCGCCGGAGACTGGCGCATTCTCGGTCGAGCTGTTGGTATCGTCCGCTGCCACTGGCGGCGGATTACTGACCGTCCAGGTGAAGGTGGCGTCTTCGGTGCCACCGTTGCCGTCGTCAACAGTTACGGTGACGTTGTACGGACCACCCTGTGACGCGTTGAAATCAATGGTGCCGGTGATTTCACCGGTGGCCGGATCAATCGACAGGCCCGGCGGCAGATCCGTTGCCGAGTAGGTCAGCGTGTCGTTCGTGTCCGCGTCCGAAAAGGCGGTGGAGGTATCCAGGGAAACGGTTTCGCCGTCATCTGCGCTCTGATCCCCCAGGCCGGTGGTGACCGGCGAGTCGTTTTGACCGTTCACGGTCACTTCCAGCGTCGCCGTGTCGGTGCCGCCGTTGCCATCGCTGGCCCGGTAGGTCACTGAGGTGGTGCGGCTTTCGCCCGCTGCCAGGTCATCAAACTCACCGTTGGGGTCAAAGTCGTAAGAGCCATCGGGATTGAGGGTGAACTGGCCGCCATTGCTACCAGTGACCGCCGAACCGACGTTGCCCGGTACACCGTCAACCTGATCGACAGTCAACACATCGCTGCCATCGGGGTCCGTGTCATTAGGGTCAACAAGACCGTTGGGTGCATCACGGCTGACGACCGTGTTCTGATCGGTGGTATCAACATCGTCAGTTGCTGTCGGCGCATCGTTGGCACCGTTGATCGTAATCGTGAATGTCTGGTCACTTCCGGTGTCACTGCCACCGTTAGCGGTACCGCCATTGTCTGTGACACCAACGGTTAAGGTGACGGTTTCGGATTCACCTGCCGCAAGAATGTCGCTAGGTGTGAAGGAACGCGTGTTATTGCCATCCGTTGCCACCGTGAAGGCGGGCAGGCTATCGAACAACTCAGCAGCGGTGTATGTCGCGCCGTCGGAGATATTCGACACATTAAACGTAATGGTCTGAACATCTTCATCAGATCCACCACCCTGCTCCAACGACTCCATGAAACCGACGACCGTCTGGGTGCCATCATCTTCACCAACCGTGAAGTTCTGGGATGACGTAGCCGATGGTGCATCGTTAACAGGGTTTACGTCGGTTGACAGCTCACTGACTGTCGACCAGGTCGAGTCGTTACCAAGGTCGCCGGACAAATCCTGGCCCGTCGCCTCCACTTGCGCCGTATCGGCGAGGCGTACGTCCAGGCCTCCCGGCAAACTGATGTCGCTGTTGTAATCGCCGTCCACCGGCACAAATCGCAGGCGTGTATCGGCATCGTTTGCGAGTGTGACCGCATCGCTGTCGCTGACACTCGTTGAAATATCATTCCAGTTAGCGCCGCCATCAGAGCTGTACTGCCAGGTTCCCTGGGCAGCGGTCGCGTCGTTACCGACAATGGCAATGCCGCCAAGGGCGGTCGAGCTGTTACCGCCACCGGGAATCGCGCTCTGGTCATCCGTGGCATCGTCAAAAACACCACCGAACAGGTTGCCAATTGTCTCACCGGACGGGGCGAGGTTGCCCTCATCAATGGGGGCGAGCTGTGCATCATCGCTTTCCGGC
Organism: Marinobacter sp. MIT932201; assembly: GCF_047123295.1. NCBI lineage: Bacteria > Pseudomonadati > Pseudomonadota > Gammaproteobacteria > Pseudomonadales > Marinobacteraceae > Marinobacter > Marinobacter sp. MIT932201. Next base: position 504,336 of record NZ_CP138917.1, read on the forward strand.
CGGTCATTCACCGGGTCCACCGACGTCTGGATCGTCACAGTATCGGCCGACCAACGGCCCGTCTCCCCGGTACCGCCCTCGCTCGACAGGTCTTTCAGGTCGCCAGCGCCGGTACTTTCAGTGATCGCATCGATACTATCGCCATCGGCCAGACGCACGTCCAGCGTGCCCGGCGTACCGTGGAAATCCGGGGCCGGATCAAAGCGAATCTCGCGGCCCGCGTCGATAACCAGTGCATTGTCCGCGTCCAGACCCGTCGCCGGTACGTCTATCCAGCCTCCCGCACCATCACTGACCTGCCAGGTACCTTGGGCAGGGTCATAGTTGTTGGAGCCGGTAATGGCAATAAAGCTGAGCGCCGTCGAACTATCGCCGCCGTCAGTGATTGCTGTCTGGTCGTCGGTGTCATCAGAATAATTGCTTCCAAGCAGCGAGGAGAGCATCTGGCCCGCGCCAGTCTGATCTTCGTCCGTCGCGTTGACAGTGACGGGGCCGCCCGTGGCGTCCGGTTGATCATTGATCGGGTTGACCGTGATGTCGGCAGTCTGGGTGTCTTCTTTGGCACCCCCCGTACCTGTATTGCCATCGTCGTTCAGCGTCACCGAAATCTGATCGGAACCATGAAAATCTGCACCGGGTGTGTAGATCAGTCCGTCAAGCGCAGCGTTGATTTCCGCTTCACTGCCGGTGATGGTCAGAGTCGCGGTGTCATTGCCAGAAAGCGAGGCACCAGAGCCTGTGGCAGCCGAGACCGTGCCATGCTGAACGTCAACGGTGGCGATCATATCGGCGCCGAAATCATCCGGATCGGAAACCGTAAAGTTATTACCGTCGCCGCTGTTGAATGAAAGACTGGCATCCTCGTCAACGTCTTGCTGGCCAGGCGCTACGACAGTGGGGCCTTCGTTGACGCCTGAAATCTGGACATCAATGGTCCCGGTTGTGGTTTCGGCGGCGCCGACACCTTCAGCCAGTTGGGTTCCGCCGTTGGCAAGATCATTCAGCTCGACCGTAATCGTGACGACCCTATCCGCGTTGGGGTCTGTCGGCGTGAACACCAGGCCATCCAGAGCGTCATTCAGATCGCTGAAGTCTCCTTCCAGCACCAGCACTTCATCGTTGCCATCCAAGTCTGTCAAGCCTGTCGACCCAGACGCTGTCAGCGTTCCCTCACCCGGCTGGACGCTGACTGTCACTCGCTGGTTGTCATTGAACGGCGCATTATCGGCGTCGAGGTCATCTGCCAACGTTATGGCATTGCCGTTAGCGACGCTGAACGTCACGGAATTGCCACTATCCAGCGTCTGAGTTCCCGGCACCCCGACATCTGGCGCATCATTAACGGGATTAATGGCAATGCTGGTAGACGTTCCCGCAATATCAGTACCGCCGCCGCTGCCACTGTTGCCACCATCGTTGATGGTGATGGAAACGGTGTCATCATCCGCCAGGTCACTGGTGCTGCCATCCCGGCTGTGGAAATTCTCGTTGGCAATGTAGGTCAGGTTGTCCAGTTGGCTGTTGATCTCAGCGATTGAGCCGGTCAGAACCAGCTCGGCAGGGTCACTCGTTGAAGCATTGCCGTCGACGCTCAGATGGCCGTTGTTAACCGACACGGTGACCGTGACGTCCTCACCAAACGCATCCACATCCTCAAACTGATAGCCGGAAAGATCGAGCACCGTGTCTTCGTTGACCTTTTTGTTACCAGGGCTGGCTGTTTCAGTCGGATCATCGTTGTTGTTAGACGCCCGGAAATCCACGGTAACGGAAGACGTATTGTTGGCCTCGTTGATCGGCGTTCCGTCTTCGTTTTCGGTACCGCCATTGGCGCCACCCGTAAGATTGCCGCTAGCATCACGCGACCGATCATCGATGGTGACGTCCAGAGAAACGGTATCGTTGTAATCCTGATTGGCCAGCTCGATCTCAAGATTGGTCAGCGCAGCCTGTACATCGGCAAACGTACCCTGAATAATCAACGAACCATCGCTGTCGTCACCATCGACCTGGTTCAGCCCACTGGTGCTGCCGAGCGTAATCCCGCCGCTGGCAGAAAGGTTAAGCGCCGTGCCGTCGCTGTCTGTCAGCGCAATGGTGGCCTGGATAAAATCGGTTTCGCCGGCTGCCGCATCTACGTTGCCATCATCCACATCGGCATCGGCGATGGTCAGGGAATTACCGAAATTATGGGTAAAGGTCCCGAAAAGGTCGATGATTCCGTCGCCGTTGTTATCGATCTCCGGGGCATCGTTTCGGGCGGAGTCGACATTAATATTAAATGTCGATTCCCCGCCAGTTCCACCTTCGCTGTAGACATGGCTGTTAACCGAATCACTGATCTCGAATTTGAACTGGTCAGCAGACGATTCCGAGCCGTCTTGCTCATAACTCAGCGAACCGTTGTTGATGTCTGCCTGGGTAAACGTCGAACCGACGCCAAGACGACTGCCATTCAGTGTCAGGAACCCGTTTTCTGGCGCCTGTGTCAACCGGTACTGAAGTACTTCCGGGTCCGTATTGTCCGGGTCGACCGCCCTCAGCAGCGTGTCATCGATGACACCGGTACCACCTTCTGCGACGCTGAGCGGATTGTTGGCCGTGGTCTGTTCATCACCGTTCTCATCGGTAATCGTAGTATCAGCACCGGACTCATCTTGCGGAAGAATGGGCGCATCGTTCTGCGGCGCAACCGTAATATTCAATGTCTCGATACCGCTGACATTACCGACCGACGCCGAGCCCTGACCACTCTCGCTCAACGAGCCAAAAGTACCGGGAGACGTCAAATCGTCCCTGACTTCAACACTGAAACTGTCGGCGAAATTTTCGGTGCCATCGTGGGTATACCGAAGGCCACCAGCGCCCCCGTCCGCGGTTGCTGTCAGCAGGTCTGCCGACAGCAAATCGTCCGTTGTGACGCTAACCCAGTCACTGCCATTGAAGCGCTCCAGCAAACCGTTTGTTGGCAGGTCCGTGATCCGGAACATCAAATCATCCGCAACGGCTTCTTCGTTCGGATCATTCACGTCCCCGTTTTCGCCCGTCTCGTTGTCCACATCAACGTCGTTCAGGGCGATTTGGGCGTCCGTAATCCGGGTTGTACCGCCCTCAGGAAGCAGTGGCAGGTCATTCGCGTTGACCATGGGCGCGTCGTTGGTTGGAATGGCTTCCAGGGCGAAAGTCCGATCGAAGGTGTCGTTGGTGCCCGCCGATACGCTAAATCCGAAGCTGTCCTGGTGGTTCTCCGAACCATCATGGAAAAAGCTGAGCTTGCCGTCGTTGATATCCTGCTGGGTAAAGGTGTCAAACAGCCCAAGATCGGTACCATCCAGCTGCAGGGTTCCGTTGCCCGGCAACTGTGTCAGCCGGTAAATCGTTTCCTCCGCCGGAACTGCAATTGAATTCCCACCGCCGCCAGCGGTCCGCAGCTCGAAGGCAAGCTCACTGTCGGTAATAATTCGCGTGTCGTCACCACCGGCCAAGCCGTCATTTTCTTCAACCGCAGTGCCATCGTCACCAGTCAGGCCATTAACGGTTTCTGAGCCAACGACCACAGGGCCAACCAGCGACGGATCAGGCGCCCCAGGGCCGGTCCCACCCGACTCATCTCCGGAGAAATTGATCGTGAAAGTGTTGGTCTTGATGGAGCCATCCGGGTTTCGGACGGCTCCGTCCTTGCCTGGCTCGTTGAATGCCTTCTGAGTGGAATCGCGAACCTCGAAGTCAAAAGTATCGGTGTCACCGTCTGAAAAACTGTCTGTCTGGCGATAGTCCACGCGCCCGGCATTGATATCGGCCTGAGTAAAGCGGCCGCCAACGCCAAGGATCTGACCGTCAAGGCGCAACTCTCCCAGGGCCGGAATATCGGTAACCGTATAGACCACCCGATTCGCAGCGGTATCAATATCTGACGCATTGAGTTCACCGCTGGTGATCGGGATGACGTCGTCACCACCCGCGACGACGGTCACCGGCGAATTGTTGGCCAGCTCAGGGTCATCGTTGTTGGGCTTGACCTGAATATCAATGGTCTGCGGCCCGGAGCTCTCAGCATTTGCGCCACCAGCGCCGCCGCCAGCGTCCGTCACTTCGATATCAAAACTGGGGTTGGTCGCGTCGACTTCGTCGCCGTCATGGGCGAAACGCAGCCGCCCCGCCGCCAGCTCGCTGGCCGCAAACGTTTCGCCGCCCGTCAGCGCCTCACCGGCGTCCAGCTTGCCATTATCGTTTGCATCCCGGAAAAGGGTTCCTTCACCCGCATTGTCGATGTTGGTGATGGTAACCATCGAGTCGGCGATTGCGTCATCCGGGTCAGTGATGCTGAGACTGCCGCCAATGTCTGCCGAATCCATTACGGTGCCAGGGTTGCCGAATTCAGCTTCCGTTCCCTGACCTTCAAATACCTCGGGCGACCCGCCGATGGAAGGCGCGTCGTTCACCGGTTGAAGACCCACGACAATGTCGGTTGGACCAACATCCCCACTGCCGCCGCCATCATTGACGGTGACGCTGAAAGCATCCGTATCGCCTGGCGACACCTGACTGCCACTATGGGAATAGGCCAGACGGCCGTCACGCACATCCTGCAAGGAGAAGGTACTGCCTGACAGTAAAGTGTTGCCATCGAGTTGCAGAACGCCTTCGGATGGCAAAGTACTGCCATCGAGCCTGAACACTATTTGCTTCGCAAGCTGGGGGTTGGCGTTGCCCGGGTCAAGATCGGGATCCGTTATCCCGAAATCTGCTTCGGTCAGCGTGGTTGTACCGCCTTCATCGGCAGTCGGATTTCCCGGCGACAATGTCGGGGCGTCGTTGACAGAAGCAACCTCAATTCCGACGTTTTCACTGGTTGTGCTTTGACCATCGTCGGCCGAAATTGTCAGCGTGTCAGAACCGTTAAAATCACTGTCGGCCCTGTAAGTCAGTCCAGTCAAAGCATTATTGATGTCGGCTGCGCTACCACTGACGGAAACCGACCCGGTTCCGTCGCCCGATACCGTAAGGTTCGTCGTCTGCGCCAGCGTGATCGTGCCGCTACTGACATCAAGCGTTACATCAAGGTTATCCCCGTCAGCGTCGTCGACCGACACATCATTAATGACCAGATCCGTATCTTCAGAGGCACTCAACGCATCTTCAGGCACAATGACTTCCGGAGGGGCGAGGAGTCCGCCAAAAGCCTGTGCACTGAGGCTCGCGGCCTCGATATCGCCCGAGGTAACTTCCAGTATCCAGTCACCACCAAATTCTGCTGAGCCGGTCGCATCGACCGACGCAGCAACATCAATGCCTCCTGCAGCCTCTGACAGCTCATCAACAAAGGCACGACCTGCTGGCCCCTCGGCGACATCGCAGCCATAGAGCAAAAGGTCACCGTCCGGCCCAAGCGCGTCACCAATCGAGTTCAGGCTGTCGGCGTGCTGTTCCATGTTTTCGCTGCCAAGCGACGATGCTCCCAGCGTGATCTGCCCCGAATCGCCGTGGCCAAGAATATGAACACTGCCGTAGTCTCCTCCCTGGACTGTCTCCGCGATGCGGGCGAAACCGTCCTCGGCGGCATCAATCATGTAGACATCGGCGTCGGCGATGCCCATGGCCGCATCAACCAGTGCCTCGTGATCTTCTACACCGGAATCGATAAAAAATGCAGAGCGCTGATTTTCAGCTTTCGAGGATTCAGCTGCTGCACGTGCTGCATCAAGCGCACGACTTATGGGAGATCTTGCGGCAGGCGGTGTATCGTTGTTCGCAGGCGGCGTTGCGTCAGATGACTGACCAGAGAACGACTGATCGGTGGCGGCGTCAGCCGCCACACCAACGGCGGCGCCATCGAAAAGGATACGGGGCTCAAGAGCGCGAATAAGGGGCTGGCGGGGCGATTTGTCTTTTTTTAACATTAGGCTTAAATCTCGAGTCAGGAACTACTTCAGGGTCAACGAAACATTAATCAAACCCGAATCAACTAAATCTTTAGCCGAATACAAGAATGCTGAAGGACCGCTAATCGCGGCCCATCTCAAGCGTAGCGTTACCCGCCTTATTTGAATTCAACGTTGAGCCCTGCCGTGCTTTTCCCTGAGGCTTATAAAAGCAGTGTAACAGGGGCATTCAGCGGAGGTACTTAGGCAGCTCTATTCTCAACATACGCTCGAATTAAGTCAACCCGAAACGGAGCCTGTTTGAATGAGTCTCGGAACCTATGCCAAGACCAGTAAATATTTAAAGGGCAGTTGCCCCTTCTCCGGACGATTCTTTTGATGCGCGGCCAATGGCTGGCGTCATGATGCTCATATGAACGTTCGCTTTGCGACCCCTGGTCACATTCCGGGCTCTGAACAAAAGCGAACGTTCACCATCCTCCACTGCGAAGCGGTTTTTAATCTAGTCCTGAAGAACAATGAGCCGCTTCAATCGTTCGGCAATGCAAAACCATTAGTTAACGAAATGGCAGCCCCATTTGTTCATGAAACCTGTTTATACGCAGTATTTGAGTATGAAGCCATGGACCGCTCCCTGTAGTTTGGCTGTAGGAAGCTCAACCAAGCCTTCCGAGAACCGGAAACGTCGACAACATCCACGACGCAAAGAGTGTCATCCGACCGGTGAGCACCATTACTCCCATTACAACGAGCACCAAGCCAGCAAGCGCTCTCAGTAGTCTACTCCAGCGACTGAGCCAGCGTACTCGTTGCCGAAAGTGTTCAATAAACAGGGCAGTTCCGAGAAAAGGGAGAGCTAACCCGAACGAATACGCCGCCAGATACAGCATGCCAGCCTCAGCATTGGCATGGGTGGAGCTGAGCGCCAATATGGCCCCGAGTATGGGGCCTATACAGGGTGTCCAGCCGATGGCAAACGCGATGCCCAGGAGGAAGGCGGCAGTGGGGCGCCCGCCTTCAAGAGACTGCCCAATGCGCCAGTCCCGCTGTAACGCCGGCATGCTCCACCAACCCAACATAAACAGGCCCATTAACACGATGAGCACGCCAGCCACCAGGTTGGCCTCTTCACGATAAGCCATCAGCCATTGCCCAAGAACACTGGCGCTTGCTCCCAGGGCAACGAATACGAGACTGAACCCCATCACGAAACAAAGACTCAGCCAGAACGCCTTCAACCGATTTGAAGCCTCAGTCAGAGCGCCTCCGGTAACAACCGACAGGTAGCCGGGAACCAAGGGTAAAGTACAGGGTGAGAAAAACGACACGAGACCTCCGGCAAACGCGGCGGCAATTCGCCAGGTTGCAAGATCAGGCATTCAGCCCCCTAAGTTTTGTTAGTTCGTTAAACCGCCCAGAAATCAAATTTGATGCCTTCCTTGGACGTGCCGTTGTCAATGATGGCCCGTGCGCGCCATAGCATTTTGCCGGTACCGCATTCCGGCAGGGTAATGGTTCCCTGGTAAACACCCTGGGTATGCGGTAACAGCTGGGTGCGGACCACGCCCATGTACATTTCAAGCCCTTCGAAATCCACGATCAGGGAGTCGGCTGTCACGTTGCCGAGATACACACGGATGGGAATCTCTGTCATCGATTCGATGGCTTCATTACCTAAGCCGACTGTGATGGTTTGATCGCCCTTTCGCCCGATACACTGACCTTTGAAAGGTGCGCATCCCTCGGTGGCGTAAAAGGTAACACCGGCATCCAGATCAGGCTTCAGGTACTGTGGCAGCACGAAGATTGCTGTGACCACAATGCTGAAACCGATGAGGCCGAATAACCATGACCACTTCTTAAAAAGCTGTTTCAATGCCATTTTCCAGTTACCAAAGACTTGAGGGAGGGTTGTTCGTTATTCCTGACTTTCGTTAGGTTGATAGCGGCGCTGGTCCTCGGTCCAGAGTGTTTTCAGGTAGTTGATCACCGACTGAATTTCCTGGTCGGTGAGGGTGTCCTCAAATGCTGGCATGGTCAGGCGGTCTGTTTTGTTGAAGGGATGCCGCCATCCCTCGGCAATCATCCTGAACAGCATGGCATCACTGTGGCGCCAGGTGTGGCCTGTCTCATCGTGAGGCGGTGGCGGCATTTCGCCTTTCTCATCCGGTTTGTTCCAGTCGGCCGCACCTTCACCCTGCCATCCGTGGCAAGCGGCGCAGTATTGCTCATAAATCTGGCGGCCCTCGGTTACTCCGGCCGGCACGCTGCCACTGTCTGTTGGCGCGCCCCCCGCCATCACAAGGGCCGGGGCAACGAGCAAGACCAGCGGGAAAGACCACTTATTCATAAACAGGAACCCATTCGCCAGAGGCGTTCTGCGAAAGCAACTCTCCGTTTTCAGTGCCGACCACGAGTCTTTCCGTGGGCGAGAACGTCAGAGCGGTCACCGCTTGGGGTATCTCAAGGCCAGCCCAGGTTTCGCCACCGTCAGAACTGCGGTGAAGTTCCCCCTCGATCACGGCGTAGACGTTTTCCGGGGCCCAAGGATCGTAATCAATGGCGGAAACAGTTCCTCGCAATTCGCCGGCATCGCCCCAGAAGCAGAAACAGTCCATGGATCGGGCCACACCGCGGGTGGTGCCGGCGAACAGCCAGCCACTTTCCATGCTGCCTGGCATATCGGAGTGCAGGAAGGCCTGCACCGGCTCCCGAGGGCCATTGTCTACCTTCACCCATTCGGCACCGTCGTCCCTGGATCGGAACATGCCGCCGTCACCGAGATAGGCGTAGAGCGTATCCGGTTGGGTGGCGTGGGCGGCAATCGCCGTGACACCCAGGTCCGGCAGGGTGTCATTGAGGGATTGCCAACGCTTGCTGGCCTCGTCATAGCGCCAGATGCCAAGGCCAGGCCCTGCCAGGTACAGGCTTTCGTCTCCGCCCTTTGCCATGGACCGGGGCTGGGCGCCGGAATCGGACGGTGGCAGGGGGATCTCGGTAGTGTTCTGGCTATCCAGGGCAAACAGACCGCTCTGCCGAAGCACCAGCAAAGCGCCAGATGAGTCCGTCGTCAGCGCTCTCACTGCTTGGCCCTCATTCACAGACTGGGCTTGAACCAGGGTCGGCATGACAGCCACGAACGCGAACAGAAAAAGTCTGGAGACTGCTGAATTCAGGCGGGAAACCATTGCTCTCATAGGGCTGACCTCAGTAATCCTTGTGCTCACGGAAAACCTGTTGCTGGCCATTGGCGTTAAAGGCAATGACCTGGTAATCGTCCTTCCGGCCGGTTTCCATGCCAGGGGTGCCATGGGGCATTCCGGGTACAGACAAGCCGGCCGTGTTGAATTGCGGATCCTCAAGGTAGGCCAGGATGTCATTGGCCGGCACATGCCCCTCAATCACCAGATCATCAACCAGTGCGGTGTGGCAGGACGCCATATCGCGTGGCACGCCATGCTGCTGTTTAATTTCATTAAGGTTGTCGGTTTCAACGATTCGGGTGTCAAAGCCATTGGTCGCGAGGTGCTCGGCCCAGGACTGGCAGCAACCGCAATTGGGGCTCTTGTAGATGGTGATGGTTTGGCCTGCCTCTTCACTCTCGGTTAGAGAAGCCGACGGCTGGGCGGATTCGTCGGCCTGGAGGGCCAATGTGGTGGCGCCAGCGCCGATAACGATAGCGGCTATACCCGTATACAGGGCGAGTTTCTTGGTCTTCATGGGAAATCCTCGTTTGTAATCGCTTATGGGCAGTGCAGGGCTCGGGGGTGCACATGCATCCCCGGCCCAGAGCTTCAGTTCATGAGGGTGCCCAAATGGTTATTTGGCGCCGGTGTCTTTGTCTTTCATGCCACCAGGCATGCCATCGTCGCTATGAGCCTGCATCATCTTCATGCAAGCCTCGGTCATGGCTTTACGGTCTTCCGGGGACATATCTGACATCATGTTCATCATCCCCATCATGCCGCCCATACCCTCCATACCGTGCGAGGACATCATGCGGCTGTGTTCGGAATGACCAGCCATCATGCCGGCGCCTTCGCCATGGGCAAGGGCAGAGAAAAGGGCGACGCTGCCGGCCAGAACGGCGGCGGTTACGGTGAGCTTGAGATTTGAATTACGCATTTGATTCACTCCAGTTAAAGCCTCGTTACGGATGAACGGAAGTACGAGACTTTGTTGCAAGAATTAACTTCAAAGAGCTTGCCGCGATGGGCAAAAACCCGGGTTAAAACTCAGGAGTGATGTTCTGGAGGGGGTGTAATAGAGGCCAGGAACGGATTCTGGTAAAGGGCCGCTCGGCCGATCAACACCGTTTGGGAACCGGTGTCGGTAAAACCGATAGAATGCCCCGGTAGTAGGGCAAAGCTTACGTTGACGCCGCATTTGACCGGCCCAGTGGCGCTTGGACAGGCCATTTCCGGGGCGGAAACACAATCCGGTTCTGTGTCTGAGGAGTAAGCGGTGTCTTCAGTCTGGTCCATCATCATGGTGCCGCAATCCGCCATCGCTGGCTCCGCCTGGCCGCCTGCTACTTTTGACAAAGCAAACGCCGGCGCGCTGATCACAAGAAGCAGTGATAGCAATAGGGAGATGATTGGGCGGTTCTTTGCGGACATCCTGATCTTTAGCACCAAGCTTTGAGGACATGAGCTCTGACATGCAATTACTCTGTCAGTTCCGAAGATCTTAGCACTTTTCTATTCCCAAAACACACTCGCCCGGTCGGAAAGGGAGTGGACTTTCCGATGACTAGCTGAACGTCTTATTTTGGCGCGGAGGAGGACTGGCAACAGTGGCGTTTGGCTAATCGGGCGAATACGACGGAGTGTCATCTCGCAGACATTCAAAGGCTCGACGAAGGATTACGCGTGGTTGAAGGGATGGGGGACAGAATGGGGTCAGCTCACGAAACGGAAAAAATCGTACGCTAAGACCTCTGCAGTGTTCGTAACGATCGGTACTTTCCTTGTTCGACCTGTTTGTCCTGCTGCCAGATATAGTCGCCGGTCAGGTTGATGTGCTCCCAGCCCAAGGGAGAAAGATGCCGCAGAAGCGTCTCGTCGATATCCCGGCCGTCTTCGCGCAGTGCTTGAACCGCCCGCTCCATATAAACCGTATTCCAAAGGATAATAGCGCTGACGACGAGATTGAGTCCGCTTGCACGGTAGCGTTGATTCTCGTAACTGCGATCGCGGAGTTCACCGAGCCGGTTCAGGAAGACGGCACGAGCCAGCGCGTTCTTAGCCTCGCCCTTATTCAAACCAACCTGCACGCGGCGACGCAGTTCGACGTTTGCAAAAATTGCCACGACTATTGAAATCGTTTTTTGGCCATCCGGATTTGGCTTATATCTCCGGGTAATGTTCGCTTACTTTATTTCGAATTAGTAAGTGCAAGGCTGTCCTTGCCCACCCTTAAGGCCACACCTTGAATTGCTGCCCGTTTCCAGATCCACCCCACCATAGTCAGCACCTGGAAGCGCGACCTATTGGAGAGCGCGTCCGACCTCCTCGAAGGCAAGAGTATAGTCGGTAAGCAATTCGATGAACTCAGCACGGACGAACTGTACCGTGAGATTCGCCGACTGACGGTGGAACGCAATTTTTGTTGCTTAAGCTCCTGGGTGGCTCGTTCCACTTTGGCTGAGCTCCATGTATTTCACAGAGCCCTTCGGAAAATCCTTGCGAACCAAAAGCACTTCATCAACCTGTCACGTCAGTGACACGACAGTGTCATCTCTCAGCTTTACCGTTCAATTGTAACTCGCAATACGGCGAGCTTATTTATTGCAAAAGGTGATCCTGTGGCGCCAACTCAATCAACCAATGTGATGCTTCGAGTCGAGAGTATGGGCGTAACCTACCCGGGAAACGTCCTCGCGCTCAAACCCACCAACGTTCACTTTCACAAGGGCGAATTCACCGTGCTACTGGGACTTTCAGGCGCGGGTAAATCCACTCTGCTTCGTTCACTGAATCACCTGGTTAAGCCCACAACCGGGAAGGTTGTGTCTGGCGAGTTTGGTGAACTGACCAACCGTAGAATCCTGCGACAGCACCGCAGCCGCACCGCCATGGTGTTCCAGCATCACCAGCTGATCGAACGATACACCGCGTTACAGAATGTGCTGACAGGCAGACTTGCGTATCACGGTACTTGGCGAAGCCTGCTTCCCCTGCCCCGGCAGGACCTGGAGTTGGCTCTGCAATGCCTCGACCGCGTAGGTCTGGCTGACAAAGCGCTTTCCCGAGTAGATCAGTTGTCCGGCGGCCAGCAGCAGCGGGTTGGAATCGCCAGAGCATTGGTGCAGCAACCATCCATGATTCTTGCCGATGAGCCCGTTGCCAGCCTGGATCCGGCCACTTCTGAAAAGGTACTCGGCCTACTGCGCGATATTTGTCAGGAAGATGGAATCACCGCGGTTATTTCCTTGCACCAATTGGAATACGCCCAGCGTTTTGCAGACCGGATCATCGGCCTTTCGAACGCTCATATCGTTTTTGACGATGCTCCTGAAAACCTGAAATCGAAACACCTGGACGAGATTTACCACCGTTCACCCAGCGTGGTAGCTGCGGAAGGCAAACCAGCCATCCATAAACCTAAGACCACCCCGATAACGACAGACGTACTGGAGATAGCACAATGAAGACAATGATTCACTCTTTGCTGGCTCTGATAATGATGCTCGGCATCCATTGGTCAGCCCATGCCGCAGATACAGACCCTGATCTTTTGAAAGTTGCCTTGCTGCCGGATGAGAACGCGTCAGAACTGATCAAGCGAAACCAACCTTTGAAGGATTACCTGGAAACCACTCTTGGTAAGGAAGTAGAACTGATTGTTACCACCGATTACTCCTCCATGATCGAAGCCATGCGTTTTGGCCGAATTGACCTGGCTTACTTTGGTCCGTTGTCCTATGTGATGGCCAAGAGTAAGAGTGACATTGAACCCTTTGCCGCCATGGTGGTAGACGGGAAGCCGACTTATCGCTCCATCATTATTGCCAATGCGGACTCTGGCGTTGGCTCCTTCGCGGATATCAAAGGCAAGAAAATGGCCTACGGTGACCGCGCATCCACTTCCAGCCACCTGATCCCCAAGACCGTACTCCTTGAGAAGGCAGAGCTCGAAGCCGGAAAGGACTATGAGGCTCATTTCGTCGGTAGCCATGACGCTGTTGCGGTTAACGTCGCCAATGGCAATGCCGACGCCGGAGGGTTGTCCGAAGTTATCTTCGAGCATGTGATGGACCGCGGTTTGATTGATCGGAGCAAGGTCAAAGTGCTGGGCTACAGCGGTGACTTTCCTCAATACCCCTGGGCCATGCGTTCGAACCTGGCCCCTGAGCTGAAGAGCAACATTCAGAAAGCCTTTCTGCAGATCGATGACCCGGAGATTCTCGACAACCTGAAGGCTGAGGGATTCGCGGCAATTACCGACGAAGATTACGATGTCATCCGCGCTATGGGTGGCCTGCTCAATCTTGATTTCGCAAAAATGTGAGGAGTGCCCCATGAACTATACAACGACGGAACCGGCGACTCTGTCGCCGGCCCCGTCGGCCTCCGTGCTGGATGAGCACGCGAAAGGCTGGCGGAAAAAACTCGGACAGTCGCTGTTAGTGCTGCTCATCATTTTTGTCGCAAGTTGGTACGTAGGGCTGCTCAATTTCAATACACTTGCCAATGGCGTGCCAGCCATAGGCACACTCATTGGCGAATCTCTTCCACCTGACTTCACCAATGTGGCCAGCTGGGTGTCGCCGTTAATCGACACGCTTGCGATGAGCATTGCCGGTACTGCCATTGCAGTAACCTTGTCTGTGCCACTGGCATTCCTGGCTGCGCGCAACACCTCTCCACATCCGGTGGTGTTCCAAGTAACTCGAACCCTTTTAAACGGTTTGCGTTCAGTCCCGGAACTGATCATGGGCATCATCTTCGTGGCTGCTGTTGGTTTTGGGGCGTTGCCTGGCGTACTGGCGCTCGGTCTTCACTCCATTGGCATGGTTGGAAAGTTTTTTGCCGAAGCGATTGAGCATGTAGATGAGGCGCCAGTGGAAGCGGCCGATGCTGCCGGCGCTACTCGCTTGCAGGTGCTCTATCACGCCGTGCTGCCACAAGCACTTCCTCAATTCGCGGACGTGTCCATTTATCGCTGGGAATACAATTTCCGTGCCTCGACCGTAATGGGCATGGTGGGTGCCGGTGGTATTGGCTTCGAATTGATGGGCTCGCTGAGAATCATGCAGTATCAGGAAGTCAGCGCCATTCTCATTGTCATCTTGTTGATGGTCACCGTCGTGGACAGTCTCAGTGGCCGCCTTCGTAAGAAATTCAAATAAGGAACGTCGATGAAACCCAAGGTTGTGATAACCCATAAGATCCATGACAGTGTTCTGGATGAACTTGCCCAAGATTGCGAGCTGGTCACCAACCAATCCGGCGCCACGTTGCCCCAGGAGGAAGTGGCTGCGCGCGTTGCAGACGCTGATGCGATGATGGCGTTCATGCCAGACCGAGTTGGAGTGGAGTTCCTACAGGGGTGTCCGCGCTTGAAGGTGATTGGTGCAGCCCTGAAAGGCTATGACAACTTTGATGTGGATGCCTGCACGCGTCATGGGGTTTGGCTGACATTTGTACCGGATTTGCTAACCGTGCCTACTGCAGAGCTAACGGTCGGGCTGACGATCAGTCTCACCCGACAAGTCAAGGCGGCGGACCACTTCGTTCGATCCGGTGAATTTACTGGCTGGACACCACGCTTCTATGGGCAGGGGATCGAAGGCTCACGGATTGGTATTGTGGGTATGGGGGCCATCGGCCAAGCGGTGGCGCAGCGCCTGAACGGATGGGGAGCGGATTTAATCTATTCCCAGCCGGAACGTTTACCCGTGCAGCATGAGCAGGCACTGGGTTTGTCCCATACTCCCCTCAAGATGCTGCTGGCCCAGTCAGATATTGTGATCCTGGCACTGGCGCTCAATGAGCAAACCCTCCACACCATTAATCGCGAAACGCTAACAGGAATGAAACCGGGCGCATTCCTTATCAATCCCTGCCGTGGATCTGTGGTGGATGAGGGTAGTGTTCTGCAAGCGCTTCAATCCGGTCAGTTGGGGGGGTACGCCGCTGATGTGTTTGAGATGGAAGATTGGGCGAGAGAAGATCGTCCGAGGGAGATCGCCCAGGGGCTCAGGGCCCACCCCAACACGCTGTTTACTGCTCACATCGGATCGGCAGTCAGCCAGGTGCGTCTGGCTATCGAGCAACGCGCTGCTCGGAACATTCTGCAAGTGCTTCGGGGTGAGCGGCCGGGTGATGCGATCAATGATCCCAGTGGCCGCGAGAGCGGCCCATGCTGAATCTTGTCTGGCTGAAGAGTTTCGTGGCGGTGCTGGACCACAACGGGTTTCAGGCCGCAGCCCGCCAGTTGGACATCGCACAACCCACACTGTCCCAGCACCTTCAAAAACTCGAAAACCAACTTGGCGTTTTATTGGTCCACAGGGGGCGCTCTGGCTGTGAGCCAACCCGGGCTGCCTTAACCTTGTTGCCTTTTGCCCGAAGTCTGCTCCGGCTGGAGGAGCAGGCGAGATCTTCCATTATGGAGGCTCGACTTCGCGTTGGGGCGAGCTCCAATATTGGGATTTATATGCTCCAGCCCTACATCCGTCGTTACAAGGAGCTGGGCGTAGGGCCCGAGGTGGATGTGGTAATAGATTCCAATCCGACTATTGCACGGCATTTATCGGACGGTGAGCTGGACGTGGCGATTATGGAGTGGTGGCATGATCTACCCGGATTCCATGCTCAGGCGTGGCGTAACGAGCCCGTTGTTCTAATCGTTCCGCCTGGTCACCCGTTAGCCCGTCGAACCGATATCGACCGCGATACGCTGTCTAACATGGCTCTGATCGGCGGCGAACCCGGCACCGGCACTGGCCGGCTTTTGGCGACCTACTTCGGTGAGCATGGGCCATTTCCGACGGTATCTATGCAGCTGGGTAGCACCGAAGCCGTCAAGCAAGCGGTTAAGGTCGGACTTGGCGCATCGTTGGTGCTTGAAAGTTCTGTACGGGAGGAGGTCCAAAATGGAAGTCTGGTGGCTATTCCCGTGAGTGAGCCTGGCCTTAGCAAGGAGCTGATGGTGATTTATCCGAGCAGCCTGGACAAACACAGGCCAGTATACTCGTTTGTTGGGCATCTCTGTGAATAGCTATTGGGTCCACCTCACGCATATCTAGCTGGGAATGCAGATACTGAGCCTCACGCTCACTTCGACAACGCAGTATTCCGTCATCTGCATATCGGCAGAATGGGATATCCGGATGACGAACGGTCAGCCAACGATCCAATGCATAATGCAGAAACAGGTTTGCCAGAACTGGCGATAACGGGCCACCTTGTGGTGTGCCAACGTTCCGTCGTTCCTGCTTACCATCTTTCGTCTGCATCGGTGCCGTTAGCCAGCGCCTCACATACAGCAGCACCCAGGATTCAGAGCAATGGTGGTCAAGAGCCTTGAGCAATAGCTCATGATCAATATGATCAAACAAGCCACGGATGTCATACTCCAGCACCCAGTCCCTTTCCCAGCACCGCTTTCGCGTGATCACAAGCGCATCATGCGCGGATTTCCCGCACCGATACCCGTACGAGTCCACATGAAAGACAGGTTCCAGGATAGGTTCCAGCGTCATAGTAACCACAGTTTACGCTATACGATCGCTAACCGTGGGTACCCCGAGCAATCTTTCTCCTCCACTTTTCTTCGGAATTGGAACTGCTTTGACGGACGGTGGGAAATAGCTGCCGGAGGACATCCGATTCCAAATTAGATAGAGGTTCTTACTCAAGTCTCGATCAAAGTCCTGAATCGTCTGGCCATCTACACCGGCCGCACCTCGATTTGATTTAACGCGCTGATACGCCTTCCATACCTGGCGCTTGGAATTTTTTTCTCTAATTGCGGAAATACCGAAATTAGATAAAACACAGCACGCCCCTCAGTTAGTAATATGGCTGCCCGATATCCCGGAATGATTATGAAGCGGAGATTGGTGTTGGCTTCATTTATGTTTTTTGATGCGCCTTAATAGAATGATGGTACCAATTCAGCCGAAGGCGAAACTGGAAATGAATACAACGGCAAAGCAGGCCGTCAGCCTGCTTTGCGTCTGCGTGAAGATAGGAATTAGTGCCCCTGCCCTCCAGCAGCGCCATGCACGCCCTCTATATAGTGAATGTAATTGACGTAGTCAGCGACAAAGGCACGCCCCTTATCGCTGCTTTGATCAGCCATGGCCCTTGCACGCTGAGCCTCATGATAACGCTCACGAATACCGTTCTCGATCTTGCGGGTTATATTTGCCACGAGGCGATCAATTTGCCCGTTTTCCAACGCCGCATCCGCCGCCATTAAACCCGGATCAATCTGTCCGGAAGGCTTGATGCCGGTAAAGGGTGCGCCTTCGGAGGCACGATGAACCTCAACGAGCGTCGAGAACAGATGCTGATCGGCAATGTTTTTCGCAGTTTCGCTTTGCCCGCGGACTTGGCGCACATCGGCGAATACCCTTTTGATTTCGGCCTCATCCTTTGCCGGCACCCATTTGAGCAAGGGCTTAACATTGCCTGACTCCAGTGCCGCACGGGCTTCGGTAATCACGGGACCGTCCAGAGCATCACAATGAGCTTGGGCGCTACCGGCAAACATCAGGCTGAAGATTGCTGCGGCCACTGCGGGAACAGCGGTTTTGCGTAATTTGGTTTTCATACATGACCTCTTCATATTGCGTTGAGCTTCACGAGCACCGGGTTTGGTGTCGCTTGGCAATCAGAGTACGGAAGGGAGGTCAAAGAAGCGTTCTCAGGTACGAAACCGAACCGATTCCATGGTTTGGAAATAAAATATATAATTCAAAAGGATAGAGGTTTCAGTATCGGGTGAGAGCGTACTCGAACGCCGGGTAGCCAGGTTCAGGATCGTGGCTAGGGTCGGATATCGCCCTGCAGGGCTCGTCGGCGATATTCACTGGGGGTAAATCCTGTCTCTTTCTTGAAAGCAGTGTTGAATACGGACTTCGAGTTGAAGCCAGAGTCATACATAGTTTGCAGAATATTTGCCTGATTGGCTGCATCGGCCAGGCGCGATTTCGCCTCGTCGATGCGATAGCGACTGACGAACTCAAAGAAATTGCAGCCAAAGCCTTGGTTAATGGCCCGTGAAACCTCTCTTGAAGGGGCGCCCAATTTCCGTGAAAGTTGTTCCAGGGTCAGGTTGGGGTGCAAGTGGGGCTTTTCCTGGTGCATTAACTGTTGGAGCCTGACCTTTAAAGTTTGATCAAACTGCGGCGTGGGCTCTTCTTCCAGCAAGGCGGCCTGGTCTGCTGCCAATCCAGAGAAAACAACGGGTTGGCGAAGAGAGTTTATCATCAGAAAATTGATGAAAATGAAGCCCGTTACAGCGCCAGCGCCGGCCACCCACTCGGTTCCAGGCACGCTTCTAAACACATGCGCTGTAAGGCAGTACATCATGCTCACGGTCCAAGCCACTGCATAGCCGATCAGAAGCGTCCGTAACCACGCAAGTTGTTTGTTTTCAATACTCGAGAAAATCTGTCGAATACCAAGGCCGAAACGGTTAATCGCACGAATCGTCGCGTACAGGTAGCCCAGAAAGACCGCGTGAATAGCGACTGCAAGAAGGGGAGAGGTAAGTACGCCCGGGTGGTCCCGTTCAAGCAGAATCTGAACTTTGGTCTCGCTTGGCTGTAAATAATATTCAATCAGAAAAATTGCGCCGACCACCCAGAAGAGCAACGTGTGCACGAGATGCTTCCCGCGTAACTGGAAATTCTGATACATCAGCGATTGCGCATATAGATAGAGCGAGCCGGCTTGTAGAAGTCCGATGAGTGTTCCGAGGTAGGCGAAGTTTGGGTACTGGAGCGCAAGCCCGCTGCCATAGAGGAAGATCTCTCCCAGCCCGGCGGCGAAGAACACCAGAGTGGCAACCAGGAGTCGGTTAGATATGAGCCCACTGTTGGATGGAAGTAGGAGAAAAACGGCAAGAGCCAGCGATTGAATGATGCTCGTCAGCAGCACAATGTCGGTGAGTGTCAGATACATGCCAGATTCAGCTCCGCTTCAAAACCATCCTGCCGTCCTGTTGCCGGCGATCTGAGATGCAGGGTCATGCCGGCACCTTTAGCAATCGCATCGGCAATCGCGAGGCCCAGGCCAGAACCTGCAGCGTCCGTTTTGGCGCGTGCAAACCGGTTTCTTAAAAGAGCGAGCTGTTCCGGTGGCACTCTTGCACCGCCATTGCAGACCCTTAAAACCCCATTATCGTTCAGGTTGATCTTCACCGGCTCGCTACGGGAACCATGCTTAAGGGCATTCTCGATCAGGTTACGCACCAGGATGGCGAAGGCATCGGGATCAAGAAAGGAGTTCACTTCGCGCTCCGGCAGGGATAAAACAACTCGCCCGGGTGCCTGGGCCTCAAAATCCCGGGCAATCATCGCGAGGATGGGCACAAGATCCTGCTGACTTTGTGAGAGTGCACCGCCACCTTCTGCTTTTGCCAACTCGAGCAGTTTTCCGGACAGCACCGAGAGACTGCGTAACGCTTCTTCAATTTCTGCAACATCATTCTTGAGATAATCATCGGGCATTCTGGTTTTCAGTCGCTGCACTTTGGCAAGCGCTGTTGCCAGGGGAGTTCGCAGTTCATGGGCACTGTTGGCGGTAAAGCTGCGTTCTGATTCGAGAGCACGATGCAAACGCTCAAGCAGCCGGTTGATGGCACCGGCGATTGGTTCAAATTCACGGGGTAACTGCTCTTCTACAACAGGGGACAGATCTCCCGCGCCGCGGGATTCAATGTCTTGCTGAAAATCGACCACCTTACGAAGGGAAAGCCGGACAATCCACCAGACACCCAACAGGCTGACCGGAATCAGCACCAGTAAAGGCAACAGTAAGGCTAATCCCGCCTCCAGAGCGGATTCACGCCGGTGCGCCAAGGGTTCGGCCACTTCAAGATAGATGGTATAGCTGACTGCAGATACGCCATATAGCCGGTGGGTCAGAGTATCTGAAAACCCTTCCGCGGGGGTCCTGCTAAACACGCCAGGGTCGGCATCGTGGGACTGGAGCAGAATATTTCCAGCTTCGTCCCGTACCAGATAGGTCAGGTATTCGTCATGGTCTTTCAGGGCTGGGGCCTTTTGATTGCCCGCGCCGTTCTCACGGTTCAGGATGTCGGTGACCGCCAGTGGCAGTATGCGCTGGGCGGTTTCTTCCAGGGCACTGTCGAAGACCTCGTTCATTTCATGCTGTGCCACCAGTCCCGAAGCGGTCACGCCCAACAGCCAGAGTAGGGTGACACCGAGTGTCAGGCCGATACCGAGTGTTTTTTGCAGGCTGGTTCTAGTGGTCATGTGTTTCCAGGCGATAGCCCATTCCCCTGACGGTTACGATAGCGTCCCGCCCCAGCTTTTTACGCAGACGGCTGACATAAACTTCGATGGTGTTACTTTCGATTTCGGCCCCGAAAGCGTATAGACGATCCTCCAGTTGCGATCGCGATAACAGCATTCCGGGTCGCTGGATAAAGCCCTCAAACAATGCCCACTCCCGTGCCGTAAGTTCTACCGGCAGGCCGTTGCGACTGATGCGGTGATCGCCAAGATCAATCATCAGCTCGCCCACTTGTATGATCGGGCTTGGATTGCCGCGATATCGGCGAGCCACCGCGGCCACGCGGGCCGACAACTCCGAAAGATCAAAGGGTTTGACCAGGTAGTCGTCAGCACCGGCATTCAATCCTTCAATCCGGTCAGACACCTGATCCCTGGCGGTCAGAATGATCACCGGTGTTGTTATTCCGGTAGCCCGGATCGTTCGCAAAAAGCCGAAGCCATGGCCGTCGGGCAGCATCAGGTCCAGCAGAATCAGGTCGTAGGCTGTGGTCCTGATACTCGCCTCAGCAAAGCGCAGAGTTTGCACCCAGTCCACGGCGTGGCCGTCGTCCGCAATCTGATCCCGGACCGCCTCGCCCAATCCCGCCGTATCCTCCACCAAAAGAACCCGCATTGTTCACCTCTGACCCAGCCCTGAAATCAAGATACTACAGCTCGAACCTGACAACAGCCTGAATGGTCAATAACGCTTCGATCTCTCTTCACCGACCTTCAGCTGGCTGTCAGGTTTGGGCGCTAGCCTTCGGGGGAATATTCCAGGTACCGATCGCAGGAGATGTGATGATGCGGATGATTTTTCCTTTCGTTGTGTTGGTTTTGGGCCTATGGGCCTGGAACCTCTTT
The DNA here is from genome assembly GCF_047123295.1 of Marinobacter sp. MIT932201. Classification (NCBI taxonomy): domain Bacteria; kingdom Pseudomonadati; phylum Pseudomonadota; class Gammaproteobacteria; order Pseudomonadales; family Marinobacteraceae; genus Marinobacter; species Marinobacter sp. MIT932201. The sequence goes on from NZ_CP138917.1 coordinate 525,561, forward strand.
GCAGGTCCTGGGGCCGGTTCTCCCTGGGCAGTCTATGACCAGAGCCTGCTGCTCAGTGGGCTGTTATCCATTGCTCTGATGTCACTAGCCATGATGTTGGCACTGCGCCCAGCCTGGTTGGAGAGACCGCTGGGCGGGTTGGATCAGATCTATCGCACCCACAAATGGGCGGGCATTCTGGCAGTGGTATTCGCCGCCGCCCATTGGCTGATTGAAATGGGTGACGATGTAATAGAGTCGGTGTTCGGAAAAGCCGGCAAGCTGCACGATCAGGATTATTCCGGGTTCATCGACACCATGCGCGATGCGGCGGAAGAGGTAGGGGAGTTCGCCATCTATCTGCTGTTCGCCATGCTGCTGATCACCTTGTTGCGCAAGTTCCCCTACAAATACTGGCGCTATTTGCATCGCGGCATGCCGGTGCTTTATCTGTTGCTCGCTTTCCACGCGGCGTGGCTTACTCCGCTGCAATGGTGGCAGCAGCCAATCGGTGTGCTGATGGCCATTTTGCTCTTTGGCGGCAGCATCGCCAGCGGGCTATCCCTGACCGGCAGAGTTGGTCGTCGTCGCCAGGTTCGCGGCATGGTCACCGCGATCAAAACACCAGACCGGGACGTCACCGAAGTTACCTGCCACATGGGGCCGGCATGGCCCGGTCACCGTGCGGGGCAATTCGCCTTTGTGACCTTCGACCGACTAGAGGGCGCGCACCCGTTCACGATTGCCAGTGCCGATAGGGAAAATGGCACGGTTACGTTCATCATTAAATCGCTCGGCGACTTCACCCGCAATCTGAGCCAAAAAATCAGCGTGGGGCAAACCGTAAATATAGAAGGCCCTTACGGCTGTTTTAACTTCGATCGCCGCAACCGCAAATCCCACCAGATCTGGATAGCCGGTGGCATCGGGATCACGCCGTTTCTGGCCTGGCTCGAAGCTCTAAGCAGCGCCACCGACGCCACCGTGCCTGAAGCCGATCTGCATTACTGCACGCGCAACGCCGGCCAGGATCCCATGGTGGATCGACTTCGGGCGCTTTGCGATGGCTTTCCCGGGATACACCTCGAGATTCATGACAGCAGCAAGGGGCAGAGGTTGTCTGCCGAGACGTTGTCTACCAACGGACGCTCGGCAGCAGGCGCAGAGGTCTGGTTCTGCGGCCCGGCAGGGCTGGGGGAAGCCATTAGAAACGGCTTGCGGGCAGCACCCTTCCGCCTGACTCGCTTCCATAAAGAAGCTTTTCAGTTCCGCTGAAATGGCCTCGTTTGTTCAGGTCGTTGTCAGGTTAGCGCCTTAGAGTGGATTTAACACAACCAGCAGGAGAGACACCATGAAGACCAAACCCATTATTCTGAGCCTGTCTTTGTTACTTCTGAGCGGTACCGCAGTGGCCGATGACGACTGCGATGATCCGGTGGCGAGTTGGCAGCCCCGTGAAAATCTGCGTGAAAAGCTGGAAGCCGAAGGCTGGACAGTTCACCGAATAAAGGTTGACGACGGTTGTTATGAAGTCCGGGGCCTCGATGCCGATGGGGTCAGGGCAGAAGCCTCTTTCGCGCCCGCTTCATTGACCATGATGAAATGGGAGCGTGAAGACAGTGACGATGAGGAGAGGGACCGCGGCAACAGGAAAAATGGACAGGACAATCCCAAAAGTCAGGCGCCACGCAACGGCATCGTCAAGGGGCGTCCCACGGTTACCGTTGAGTAACTCAGCGAATTTGCCCTGTTCCTTTAACGTTCATCAGGTTTTTGGAGACCATTTATGAAAACGTTTGTTCTCACTTGCAGCCTTTTCGCCGCCTTGGCTTTACCGGTATTCGCCCAGGCCCGTGACGTGACCTTCACTACGGAACTACAGAATTACGGCGGCGATGGAGCCTATCTGGCGCTGTATCTTACCGATGCCGCCGGAGAGTATCAGGGTACCCTTTGGGTTTCCGGGAAGAAATCTAAATACTACAAACACCTGGGAGGCTGGGCCCGGGGCAGTGGGCTTGATCCTGCAGAGTATGACGGCTTGACTGGCGCCAGTGTTACCAGTGGCCGCACGCTGAAAGTGACTCTGAACCTCGATGATTCGCTGATCGACAACGGCTATGAGGTTCGAGTCGACTCTGCTGTTGAAGATATGCGCGATATCAGAGCCGATGTGATAGCCCCCCTGACCACCGAAGGGTCCGGAAAGCCGGTTTCAGGACGTGGTTACGTGCGCGCTCTGACCTACGAGCTTCAATAATTCACCAGGAGCATCGACTATTATGTTGCGCAAGTTCCACAGTTTACCGGGTTTGCTTGCAGGCGTGTTCCTGATCGTTCTCTCGGTCACGGGAGCTGTGTTGGCTTTGGCTCCGACGCTGGATAGAGTGTCAGCGGTCATTCCGGCTTCCGGTGAAGTCAGTATTGCCGAGCTGGCAGACCGGGTCGTTGCTCACTATCCCGGGACTGAGCAGATCGTGCGAGAGCCTTCTGGCAAGGTCATTGTCTATTACAGCCGTGACGGCCAGGCCGGTGCGGATCTGGTGAATCCGGTAACAGGTGAGGGCACCGCACCCTACGAACCTTCCGCATTTTTTGGCTGGGTCAAGGACCTGCACCGTGCGTTTATGCTGGATGATGCCGGTAGAGCGCTGGCCGGCGTATTAGCTGCTTTGATGGTACTTCTGTGTCTTTCGGGAATATTGTTGATAGCCCGGCGTACCGGGGGTTGGAAGAATATACTAAGACCGCTTTCCGGCTCAGGCGGGAAACGAATCCATGCCGAGCTGGCCCGGTTTGCCGTGCTCGGCCTACTGTTATCCGCACTGACCGGTAGCTATATGTCGGCACAGCGCTTTGGTTTGCTGCCGGAAGCGCCTGACACAGGGCCAGGGTTTCCGGCTGAGGTCTCGGGCGGGCAACCATCGCCTGTGGGCACCTTAAAAGCGCTAGGCAATTTCGATCTTGGCGAACTCCGGGAACTGGTGTTTCCCTATCCCGGTGATCCGCAGGACGTCTATTCGCTGTCAACCGCCGGCGGCTCCGGATTCGTGGACCAGGCTACGGGCGAGTTGCTGCAGTTCCAGCCGCGCTCTGACAGCGGCGTATTGCAGGACTGGATTGTACGTTTGCACACCGGTGAAGGCCTATGGTGGCTTGGCCTGATTCTTGGCGCTGCGGCACTGACTGTGCCAGCTCTCTCGATAACAGGTGCAACCATCTGGTGGCAGCGTCGCCGGTCTTCAGGGCAGCTTCCTGACAACGCCGATGCCGCTCAGGCGGATACAATTATTCTGGTCGGCTCCGAAGGTAATGCCACCTGGGGATTTGCCCAGGAACTCCATAGCAGCCTGAATAAGGCCGGTTTCCGCGTGCATTGCAGCGAGATGAATGCCCTGGCTAAGCAGTATCCGCAGGCTTCCAGGCTGTTCGTGCTGACTTCGACATACGGTGATGGTGATGCACCCGCATCGGCCCGGCAGTTTATGGCCAGGCTCAAAGAATTCCGGGCTGAGAAGAACCTGCGATACACGGTACTGGGTTTTGGTGACCGGCAGTTTCCGAACTTCTGTCAGTTTGCCTTGTCGGTGGATGCTGCGCTCGCCGGTAAAGGCGTCAGCCGTTTGCACGCCATTGAACTGATTGATCGGTGTTCTGCCTCGCAATTCAGTGAGTGGGGAAACCGGGTTGGTGAGGTTATCGGTACTCCGCTTTTCTTGAACTACTGTGCATTGCAGCCAGCAACGGTCAAACTGGAACTGGTAGAAAGGGCGGATTACGGGATTGCGGTTCAGGCGCCCACCAGTATCTTCCGGTTCAAACCGGCGGAGCAGGGCGGATGGCTAACGGCTTCTCCAAGAAGATTTAAAGCGCTGCCACCGTTCGAGGCGGGAGACCTTTTGGGGGTTATTCCCCCACACGGTCAACCCCCGCGGTTCTACTCGCTCGCGTCCTCGGCAAATGACGAAATTGTTGAGATATGCGTCCGTAAGCAGGCCGGCGGTCTTTGCTCCGGTTATTTGCATGACCTCAAGCCGGGTGATTGTATCGATGGCTTCATCCGCCCCAATCCAGGCTTTCGGCCAGCTACCGGTAACCGACCAGTGATTCTTGTCGGTGCAGGTGCCGGGATTGGTCCGTTAACCGGTTTCATCAGAAACAATACCAGTTGCAACCCTATGTATCTGTACTGGGGCGGTCGCGATGCCAGGTCAGATTTTCTCTACCAACCTGAGCTTGGGCGCTATCTTGAGGATCATCGACTGAGCGGGCTGAACACAGCCTTCTCAAGAACAGACGAGCGCGCCTACGTGCAGGATAAGCTCAAACAGGATGAATTAGCCGTGCGACAGATGGTTAACACCGGTGCGCAGATACTGGTCTGTGGTGGCCGGGATATGGCGGCGGCTGTGCGGCAGGTTATAGAAGACATTATCAAACCCTTGCACATCGATATTGAAACTCTGAGAGGCCAGGGACGTTATCTTGAAGATGTATATTGACAGATAAAGTGACAAGGTCGAACTGAGCCTATAATCCCAAAGCACCAAATCGCGTCCTGAACAGGAAGCTGAAAGATGCCATCCACAGAAAATGAAAGACTGCTCAGCGAGCACCAGCCTAATGCCGTTCGTGCACGGCTTGCTGGTCCCGTTAAGGCCTCGACGCTACCAGATGCTGTGCTTGGCGGCATCGATGGCTGCGTTACAACGTTTGCGGTTGTATCGGGTGCGTTCGGCGCAGGTTTCTCGCCACAGGTTGCGTTGGTACTCGGCTTTGCAAACCTGATTGCAGACGGCTTCAGCATGGCGGTAAGTAATTACGAAGCGGGCCAGGCGCAGTTGAATCAGATCAAATTTGCTGAACGCACAGAACGTGAACATATCCGTGCTGTGCCAGAAGGTGAACGTGAGGAAATTCGCCAGCTGTTTCAGGCGAAGGGATTCGACGGCGAATTGCTGGAGCAAGTAGTGGAGGCTATCAGTCGTAATCCCGATGTGTGGGTAGCAACCATGTTGCGAGAAGAGTACGGACTCTCGGGTGCCGGACTCAGCCCACGCCGAGCCGCGTTGACTACCTTCGCCGCATTTTTGTCGGTTGGTGCTTTACCTTTACTGCCTTATGCCATCCCGGGTATGGAGAGTCAGATTCAGTTCCTGACGAGTCTTGGTTTGGCAGGCGTCGTCTTCTTGGGTATCGGAATGCTTAAAAGTATCGTCTATGGCTTACCAGCAATGCGATCAGGACTCCGGACTTTGATCATGGGTACGGCCGCAGCGGGGCTGGCGTTTGCTACTGGGCATTTTGCGCAGGGGTTATTGGGGGGTTAGTTCTTCAGCGGTGAATAGACAATTTAACATAATATTCCCCTAAGAGCTGATATTCATTCGCGTACCCGCTATTGGAATTAACGGCGGATTTCTCGCTCTGTTCGCCCAATGAGTGTAGTTGCAGAATTGAATTTTTAAAGCACAACTCATGCTGAAATGAAAATTATTTAGCAAGGGCCAGTCGTCGACTAATTACTGCGCAACTTTATGAATTGTGGAAAAAATGGTGTCGATATCATTGATGCCAAAGGCTTAGCGTACAATTTTTTCCGTTTCGTGAACTGACCCCAGAATGTTCGCTTTGCGACCAGCACCTAAACAAAAGCGGACATTCAGAAACAATCGAATTGACCAAAAAGCGGTATACGTCCGGTGATCCCATCTTGAGCCGCGCGCTGAAAAGGTCTTTCTGGTTTTCAATTACTGCACCGGGGTAAGTCCACGGACGTTTTAAAGCCGTCCTTGGAAACCGGGTAGAACCCAAGAGGTTGATTGGTTCAGAAGCTAACCCTTTTGGCCTCTTGTCCCAATACCTCCCTCATGTAACGAAGCAATGAGCGGGCACGAGATGCTGTCCGGCTGTGCGTGGCATTGACTGACCATATCGCTCAGAGCCATCTCAATTTTGACCAGCCTTTCGATCTTTTCACGCACATCCTTCAGCTTGTGCTCGGCGAGCGCACTGGCTTCCTCACAGTGGGTGCCATCTTCCAGCCGTAGGAGGTCGCTTATCTCATCGAGACTGAAACCCAGGTGCTGCGCCGTTTTCACAAAGGTCAACCGATCAATATCGGCGAAACCGTAGCGTCGAATGCCACCCGGAGGCCGCTTGGGTTCCGATAACAGACCACGCCGCTGGTAATAGCGGATCGTCTCTACATTTACGTTGGCCGCCCTGGCCAAGCCGCCAATAGTCAGTGAATTAGCTTTATCCAACATGATGCTTGACTCCGTACTTGACTACGGAAGTAACCTTATCTCATCAAGTCCATGGGCAACAGGTGTAAACGTCATGTCGAAATTCAAATCTAAATCCGGAGGTGCTTCTCTCGCTGTCGGGGGGGTTGCTGGAATTCTCGCCTCGGCTTGCTGTCTCGGGCCATTGGTACTTATCACTCTGGGCGTTTCCGGTGCCTGGATCGGCAATCTGACAGCTTTGGAGCCCTATCGACCGCTGTTCATTGGCGCGGCCATCGTCGCCATGTACCTCGCCTGGCGACGAATCTATCGCCCTGTAGAGCAATGCTCACCCGGTGAAACGTGTGCGATCCCTCAAGTCCGAAAGACCTATAAGATGATCTTTTGGGTAGTTACGGCTCTGGTACTGGTCGCTTTAGTGTTCCCTTACATTTTGCCCCTATTCTACTAAACGGAGATTTTCCTCATGCGTAAACAGCTTGTACTTGCCATGTTCCTCACTTTGCTCAGCATGTCCACCTGGGCTGCGTCTCAAAAAGTGACTCTCTCGGTGCCTGACATGACCTGTTCTGCGTGTCCGATCACCGTCAAGCTGGCCTTAAGTAAGGTGGAAGGGGTGTCGCAAGTTTCCGTGAGCTACCCTGATCGAGAAGCCGTCGTCACCTTTGACGATGCGCTCACTTCCATAGAGGCGCTCACCGAGGCCACGAGCGACGCTGGTTACCCCTCCACTCCCACGGCCTCAGAGGCGACCCCGGAGGGGCAATGAAGAATCCGAAGAACCTGCTCAGAGTTGGCATAGTAGGCACTATTCTGGTTGCACTATGCTGCTTCACACCGATTCTGGTCATTCTTATGTCCACCGTGGGACTGGCCGCCCTGACGGGCTATCTCGACTATGTGCTTCTTCCGGCACTGGCGGTATTCATCGGCCTTACGGTCTATGCGTTCTGGCGGAAAAAACACTATGACGCCAGCTACGAGAGCAATTCCAAAGCTCCAAGGAGTTTCCCGAGTGAAAAATGACCAAAAACTGCATATTGCTGTAATCGGCAGTGGCGGAGCCGCCATGGCGGCTGCCTTGAAGGCAACAGAGCGCGGTGCCCGCGTCACCCTGATTGAACGTGGGACCGTCGGCGGCACCTGCGTAAATGTTGGCTGCGTGCCCTCGAAGATTATGATTCGTGCAGCACATATCGCGCATCTTCGAAAAGAAAGCCCTTTTGACGCGGGCATCAGTGCTGCGGCTCCTGAGGTAGACCGAGCGAAACTGCTTCAGCAACAGCTGGCACGAGTGGAGGAGCTGCGTGACACCAAGTACGAAAAGATACTTCGAGAACACAAGGACATCACAGTCCTGAACGGTGAGGCCCGGTTTCTCGACACCAATAGCCTGTTAGTCACGTTGGCTGAGGGTGGTGAAAAACCGGTTCATTTTGATCGCGCCTTTATTGGAACCGGAGCCAGACCGGCAGAACCGCCAATAACGGGGCTGGCAGACACTCCTTACCTGACATCAACCAGTGCCTTGGCGCTGGATACCGTTCCCAAACGGCTGATCGTGATTGGTGCCGGTTTCGTTGCCCTGGAATTGGCTCAGGCATTCGCCAGACTGGCCAGCAAGGTTACCGTTTTGGCCCGGAGCCGTTTGTTGTCCAGTGAGGACCCCGCAATCGGGGAAGCTATGGATGCAGCGTTCAAGCGCGAAGGTATTGAGGTGCTTAGCCAGACCCTGCCCAGCAACGTGGACTATAGCGACAACGAGTTCATCGTCGAGACGCCTGCCGGCACCTTGCGAGCCGATCAACTGCTGGTGGCGACCGGTCGAACTCCCAATACCGAGGACCTGAACCTGGCGAGCATTGGCGTGGAAACCTCACGCGACGCAATTCAGGTGGATGAGCATCTGCAAACCACGGTCCCCGGAATATACGCTGCCGGAGACTGCACCAATCAACCGCAGTTTGTCTATGTGGCCGCTGCCGGGGGCAGCCGGGCCGCCATCAACATGACGGAAGGCGAGGCCAAACTCGACCTCAGTGCCATGCCCGGGGTCATGTTTACCGATCCTCAAGTCGCCACCGTTGGCCTCTCTGAAGCCGAAGCAGTTGCTCGGGGTTATAGCGTGGACACCAGGCTGCTCGACTTGGAAAACGTGCCGCGTGCGCTAGTAAACTTTGACACCCAAGGATTTATTAAAATGGTGGCAGAGCGCAACTCAGGCCGTTTGCTTGGGGTGCAGATTGTCGCAGCGGAAGGCGGTGAAATTATCCAAACGGCAGTGATGGCGTTACGAGCAGGTTTGACCGTTCAGGAAATCGGCGATGACTTGTTCCCTTATTTGACCATGGTTGAAGGACTCAAGCTCTGTGCGCAAACGTTCACCAAGGATGTAAAACAGTTGTCCTGCTGTGCCGGATAAATGATGTGAGCACGGCTTTAAGCTCTGGTGATGGGTTCCTAATGACCAATCGTTCCGATGCCATATCTTGCACGACCATCATTGAAAGAGCCTCATGGCCGAGCACGTGGATCATTACCTGACTGCCCAGGTTGTCCTTTGCTGTGGCAGCCAGTTGGCTACTTCCACTTGGTGTAAGTTTCAGCCAAATAGCCCCCTCAGAGATAACCGCAGCTTCAATGGCCTCGCTGGTTAAATTAACCGTCAGGCCTTCGCTCTCTTGAGCGTTCACGGGTTGCGATTGGACACTGCAAGCAGCCCCGATAATCACCAGGGTGAAAACACACAGTCTTAGTAACATGGATTGGGTGGCATCCCTTCAGTCCAAGTTGATTCGACACCATATGAAACGATGAATGCATCAGATTTTGTTGATACTTCACCTGCTTGAACTCATTTTCAACTTGTTTAGAACCAGACCGGTCTAATGGTTCAACGATTCTGGGCAGGCCAGCAGTTTGATTAAATGCTTGGGACCGGTTAGAGAATGAGCAATAGTTGGCGAATCTCTAACAATTGATTATGGTTTTGCGCTCCGACTGAACGTTCGCTTTGCGACCTTACCGAACGATGAATTGTTGACCAAAGAAGGGAGGGAAAGCCGGGGCTAGATCAGATTAATTTTCGCGGTTTCGTTGAAAATTCAGAGCTAACCAAAGCTGAAAATGTCTGCTTGAATGGCGCAGCGCGGCTGTGCCATGAAGAGAGTCAGGTGAAAACAGTGCGAAGGTCACATCGGTAGGTTGCGATGCATTCACCTAAATTAACTGGGCACTGCCAGGGCACCATTTGGGCACAGGCGCAATAATCGAGACAAATTCCCGCTTTTAGTCTTCCCGTGCAAAGGTCACTGATTGAATCGGAGGTGTTCGGACTGGTCAGGCGAGAGCGATACAGGTGAGGGTGTTGCCTTGGTGATAACTTATTGATTTGCCATGTAAATGGCCCGCCCGTCAGGATTCGAACCTGAGACCTTCGCCTCCGGAGGGCGACGCTCTATCCAGCTGAGCTACGGGCGGAAAGAAAGCCGGCAGCGGTGTGCCGATTTCGAGTGCGCAATCTTACGTGCGAAGCGGGTCGCTGTCCAGCCCCTGCGGGCAAGTCCCGGCGTCAGCTTTGGATGAGTCGCTGCTCCGGGGTGATTGTCACCAGATTGCTGTCGTTGCTGAAGGTGACTTCGCCGTCCTGAATGGTTACCTGGAAGCTCATGGAACGGTTGGCGAGCTTGGCCAGGGCTTCGGTGCTGTCGCCGGGCAGTTGAAAGATGGTGAGGTTGTCGAAACGCTCCAGCTTGCCATGATGTTTGTCCCACCAGACGGGGAAAGCCCGATCGCCATAGGTGTACAGGATCACTTTGCCGGCGCGGTTACAGGCCTTTCTCAGTCGATCCTCTTCTGGCAGCCCCAGCTCAATCCACACTTCAATCTCGCCGGTCAGGTCTTTCTGCCAAAGCTCGGGTTCGTCATCGGTGCTCAGCCCCTTGGTGAATTCCGGGGTCTCGCTGGCGTTCAGGGCAAAGGCGAGCAGCCGGATCATCATTCGCTGGTCGGTTTCTGACGGATGTTGGGCCACAGTCAGATGATGATCCGCGTAGTAGTGACGGTCCATGTCGGCAATGTTGAGCGTCGCCTTGTGGATGGTTGCTTTGAGCGCCATGGGCTTCCTGCATTGGTATCTATGTGGTGGTTTGGGCTAGTGTAATGCAATTCTTTCCCGGGTGAGTGTAAGCGCATGCCGATGTTGCGTGGTTTTCTGGTTCTGGTGCTGTTTTTTATTCTTGGCGAGTCTGTGCGCCTGCTTCTGGCGTTGCCGGTGAGTGGCGGCGTGCTGGGTATGGTGGTCATTACGTTTACCCTGATGGTTAAAGGCAGTGTCAGTGATGATCTGGCCCGGGCCAGCCAGGGGCTGATTGCGGTGCTTGTACTCCTGATCATGCCGGGGGTTGTGGGGGTGTTTTTCACGGCGGACCAGTTCTCGGGCCAGTGGCTGGCGGTTGCGGCGGCGCTGTTGGTGGGCACCTTCCTGAGTGTTCTGACGACTTTGCTGTTAATGAAGGCTGTGACCGCCAGGGGAGTGAGCGATCGTGAGTGAATTTTTTGCCCGCTTCCAGGCGTTACCGGACACGCTTGCCGCCACTCCAATCCTGGCGATCGGTTTGACGCTTGGTGCCTTCTTCGCCGGCAACTGGCTTTTTTCCCGCATCGGGCGGCCCCTGTGGTTGCCGCCGGTGGTCCTCTCTGCGTGCCTGTTGTCCGGTGTTATCGCAGCGTTGGCGGTGGATTACCAGGATTACCAGCAGGGCGCGCGCTGGCTGACGGTATTGCTTGGGCCGGCCACCGTGGCGTTGGGGATTCCGCTGTACCAACAGATGCACCATATCCGTGCCATGTGGCGCCCGATTGTGGTCACCCTGCCGATTGCCGCCACCATGGCCGCCGTGTATGCGGTTGTGATTGGCTGGGCGCTGGGGGCCACGCCGGAGGTGCTGGCGTCACTGGCGCCCAAGTCGGTAACAGCGCCTATCGCCATCGGAATAACGGAGCAATTGGGTGGTTCCGTGCCCCTCATGATGGGTGGGCTTCTGATTACCGGTGTGGTGGCAACCCTCTTCGTTGACCTGCTTGCGCGGCTTTTGCCGGTTAAAGACGAGCGTATCCTCGGGTTTGCCCTGGGTTTGAATGGTCATGCGATTGGCACGGCGCGGGCGTTTGAAATCAGTCACGCCGCCGGTGCCTTTGCCTCGCTCGGGATGGGGCTCACTGGCGTGTTTACGGCCCTGATCCTGCCTCTGGTTTTCCGGCTGTAAGTCTGCGCGAAATCAGGTCATTCACCTGGCGTATAGCCCCTTGTCGTAATTTCGATTGCCCTAAGTGTTTTCCGAGACTAGCTTGTTGGCCAGGCATTCGGCGCCGTTCTGCGCCGATGTTCCGTGAAAATTCCTAAAACAGCGACGGAAAACGCGATGAAAAAACTGATTGCAGCATTTGTCGGTTCCATGGCCCTGGCATCGGCACCGGTAGCCCTCTCTGCCGAGGCGACCAAGGAACTGAAAATGGCGTACGACGCCGACCCCGTGACCCTCGATATTCATGAGCAGCTGTCTGGCGGCATCCTTCAACTGTCCCATATGACCTTCGATCCGCTGCTGCGCTGGACCAAGGATCTTGGCTTTGAGCCGCGACTGGCAGAGAGCTGGGAGCGGATTGACGAAAACACCATGCGCTTCAAACTGCGTGAGGGCGTTAAGTTCCATTCCGGCAACGAGCTGACGACCGCCGATGTGAAGTTCACCTTCGATCGCCTGAAGCAGAGCCAGGATTTCAAGGCCATCTTCAAGCCTTTCAGCAGCATTAACATCATCGATGATTACACCTTCGAGCTGGTGACCAGCGAGCCGTATCCGCTGCTGCTGAATACCGCCACCTATATTTTCCCGTTCGACAGCGAGTTCTACACCGGCCAGACCGAAGACGGCAAGGACAAGAGTGCCATCCTCAAGCATGGCAACTCCTTCGCGTCCGAGAATCTGTCGGGTACCGGTCCGTATACCGTGACTGAGCGCAAGCAGGGTGTGCGCGTTGAATTCGAACGCTTTGACGACTACTGGGACACCGAGTCTCCGGGTAACGTCGGCAAGATCGTGCTGACTCCGATCAAGGAGAACAACACCCGCGTTTCTGCCCTGCTGTCTGGTGGCGTCGACTTCATCGCGCCGGTTCCGCCCAATGATCTGGAGCGTATCCGCAACGACAAGAACGCCAACCTGGTCACCATGAGCGGTACCCGCATCATCCTGTTCCACATGAACCAGGAGCGTGTGGAAGCCTTCAAGAACCCGAAGGTTCGCCAGGCAATCGCCTATGCCGTCAATCAGGAAGGCATTGCAGCCAAGATCATGAAGGGTTTCGCAACCCCGGCCGCCCAGATGTCCCCAGAAGGCTACCAGGGTTATAACGAGTCCCTGAAACCGCGTTTCGATGTGGCCAAGGCCCAGCAACTGATGAAGGAAGCCGGTTATGAGGATGGCTTCACCATCACCATGATGGCGCCGAACAACCGCTACGTGAACGACGACAAGATCGCTCAGGCAGTGGCCGCCATGCTGGCGCGCATCAACATCAAGGTGGATCTGAAAACCCTGCCGAAGGCCCAGTACTGGCCGGAGTACGACAACCGTGCGGCGGACATGATGATGATCGGCTGGCATGCGGATACCGAGGACTCCGCCAACTTCTACGAGTTCCTGACCTTCTGCCCGGATGCCGACAGCGGCGCTGGCCAGTACAACGCCGGCAACTACTGCAACCCGGAAATCGACGCCCTGGTACAGAAGGCCAACGTCGAGACCGACCTGGACAAGCGCGCGGCCATGTTGCAGGAAGTGGAGCAGCGTCTGTATGACGACGCCGCCTTTGTTCCGCTGCACTGGCAGGACCTGGCCTGGGCTTCGAAGAAGAATGTGAAGATTGAGCCGGTGCTCAACGTCATGAACTTCCCGTACCTGGGTGACCTGGTTATCGAGTAATCGCCTCTAACGGCAGGCCGGTGCTGGAGTGATCCGGTGCCGGCCTTTTGTTTGCAAGCCTTATCCGGAAGCTTTCCATGTTAGCGTTTTTGGTTCAGCGGATTTCCCAGGCGTTTCTGGTCATGTTTGTGATCAGTGTGATTGCCTTTGCCATTCAGGATGGCCTCGGGGACCCGCTTCAGGAAATGGTGGGGATGTCCGTCTCCGAGGAGGAGCGGGAAGCCATTCGAGACGAGCTTGGCCTAAATGACCCGATGGTGGTGCAGTACCTGCGGTTTGCGGGCAATGCGCTTCAGGGTGACCTGGGCAACTCCTACTTCTACAGCAAACCGACCCTGGAAGTGATTGCCGAGCACCTGCCGGCAACACTGGAACTGGTCATCGGTGCCAGCCTGATTATTGTGTTTCTCTCTGTGCCGATCGGTGTCTATGCCGCGATCCGGCCCCAGGCATGGCTATCCAAATTCTTTATGGGCGTCAGTACCGTGGGTATCTCCATCCCGGTGTTCCTGACGGCTATTGTGCTGATTCAGCTGTTCTCCATTGGTGTTACCGTGAACTGGTTTCCGTCAGAGACCGGCTGGGGCCAGTGGCTGAACGAGTTCTTTTCCACCGAGGGCGGGTTGCCTTCCTATGGTCGTGGTGATGAGCTGACGCACCTGTTCGGCACCTGGGAATCGGGCTTCTTTTCAAGCGGTGGCCTGATGCACCTGATCCTGCCATCGGTGTCGCTGGCCTCGATCATGCTGCCGCTGTTTATCCGGCTGATCCGGGCCGAAATGATGGAAGTGCTGCAGAGCGACTACGTCCGCTACGCTCGGGCCAAAGGCCTCAGCGCCGGCCGCATCAACTTCCTGCATGCACTCAAGAACACCATGCTGCCGGTGATCACCGTCGGCGGTGTGCAGATCGGCATCATGGTGGCTTACACCATCCTTACAGAAACCGTGTTCCAGTGGCCGGGCGTGGGCCTGATGTTCCTGGAGGCGATTACCCGCAGCGACATTCCGCTGATCGTGGCTTACCTCATGGTGGTGGGCCTGATCTTCGTGATTACCAATACCCTGGTGGATCTGATCTACGGACTGGTGAACCCCACCGTCAAACTGACAGGAAAGAAAGCATGACAACGGCAACGGTTTCCCGCTGGGACCGCTTCCGCGAGTCCTTCTTCTGGTACAGCTTCAAGCGCGACAAGGTGGCGATTGTCAGCTTTGCCGTGCTGCTGCTGATGGTGCTGGCGGCGGTGTTCGCGCCCCTGCTGGCGCCCGCCGATCCCTACGATCTGGCGCAGATCAACATTATGAATTCCGAACTGCCCCCAGTGGGCATGAGCGGTGCCGATCCGGCCTTTCCGCTGGGTACCGATGCCCAGGGTCGGGATCTGCTGTCCACTATTCTGTACGGCACCCGGGTGTCGCTGATGATCGGCTTCGGGGCAGTGGTTCTGCAGGCGTTTCTGGGCATTCTTTTTGGCCTGCTGGCAGGCTACCTGGGCGGCAAGGTGGATGCGGTGCTGATGCGCATTGCCGATGTTCAGCTGTCGTTCTCCACTCTGATGGTTGCCATCATCGTGGGCGCGGTGTTCAAGGCCAGTTTCGGCAACCTGATGTTTGGTGAGATTGCCATCTATATGCTGATCTTCATCATCGGTGTTGCCGAGTGGCCGCAGATTGCGCGGACCGTTCGCGCCTCGGTGCTGGCGGAGAAGAAAAAAGAGTATGTGGATGCGGCCAAGGTGATGGGCTTCGGGACACGTCGGATCATGTTCCGGCATATCCTGCCCAACACCCTGTCGCCAATCTTCGTTATTGCCACGGTCCAGATTGCCAACGCGATCATTTCCGAGGCGGCGCTGTCGTTCCTGGGCCTTGGTATGCCGGAGACCCAGCCGTCCCTGGGATCGCTGATCAAGTCCGGCTTTGACTACATCCAGAGCGGTTCCTGGTGGATCACCCTGATCCCGGGCCTGGTGCTGGTGGTGCTCGTTCTGGTCATCAACCTGTTGGGTGACTGGTTGCGGGATGTGATGAACCCACGGCTGTACAAGGGGTAACACCATGGCATTGTTGGAAGTAAAAGATCTTGATGTGCGCTTTGCAGTGCGTGGCGGCGACCTGACGGCCCTGCGAGGCATCAGTTTTAACCTGGACAAGGGGGAGCGACTGGGCCTGGTTGGTGAATCCGGTGCCGGCAAGTCGGTGGCTGCTTTTTCCATCCTCAATCTGATTGCCAAGCCGGGCTACATTGCCGGCGGCCAGATCCTGTTCGAAGGCAAGGATCTGGCGGCCATGAGCGAGCGGGAACTGCGGAAAATCCGCGGCAACCGCATTGCCATGATCTTTCAGGATCCGATGATGACCCTGAACCCGGTGCTTACCATTGGAACCCAGATGGTCGAGGCCATCCTGGCGCATCGGAAGATCAGTAAAAAAGAAGCCCGCGCCATTTCCCTGGACCGGCTTCAGAAGGTGCAGATTCCTTCTCCGGAGAAGCGTCTCGATCAATACCCCCATGAGCTGTCAGGGGGTATGCGCCAGCGGGTGATCATTGCCATTGCCCTGCTGCTGAACCTGTGCGAGCAGGAGAATGTGGCGCTGATGCTGATTACCCACGATCTGGGCGTGGTCTCCCAGGTGACCCAGCGGATGCTGGTCATGTATTCCGGCCGGATCATCGAGCAGGGCCCGACCCGGGAAATTATTAACGATGCCCAGCACCCCTACACCCAGGGGCTGATCAACGCGTTGCCCCAGATGGGCGAGCCCGGCGAGCGTCTGTTCCAGATTCCAGGTTCCATGCCGTCCCTGAAGAACGTGCCCTCGGGCTGTCCGTTCCATCCCCGCTGCAAGTTCGCCACCGAACAGTGCAAGCAGGCGATGCCCGAGTATGTCCGCTCTGGCAATGTGAATGTGGCCTGTTACGAAGTCGCCAACCTGATTGAGCAGGAGAAACGCATGCAGGAGGCCGAATCATGACCTCCCCGTTGGTAAGTATCCGCGGTCTTGAGAAACGCTTTGACCTGTCCGGCAGCCTGCTGGAGCAGATCACCTTCGAGGGTGGCCGTTTCCGCCGCAAACAGGAAGCCGTCCATGCTATCAACGGCGTGGACCTGGAAGTGCAGAAGGGCGAGGCTCTCTGCGTTGTGGGCGAATCCGGCTGTGGCAAATCCACCGTGGCCCGTACAGTTATGGGCCTGCTCTCGCCCAGCGCCGGTGAAATCCACTACGACGGTCAGCGCATCGACAATCTGGAGCAAAAGGATTCTCTGTCCTACCGTCGCAAGATGCAGATGGTCTTCCAGAACCCCTACGCTTCACTAAACCCGCGTATGACCATCCAGCAGACTCTGGAGGAGCCGATTCGGTTCCACCATCCGGACTGGTCGCCGGTGCAGGTGCGGGACAAGATTCACGAAGTGATGCATTCGGTGGGCATTGATCCGGACTGGGGTAGCCGCTTCGGCCATGAGTTTTCCGGTGGCCAGCGCCAGCGGATCGCCATTGCCCGGGCCCTGGCGGTGGATCCCGAATTCATTGTGGCGGACGAGCCCATCTCGGCTCTGGACGTGTCCATCCAGGCCCAGGTGCTGAATCTGCTCATGGACGCCCAGGAAAGCCGCGGGCTGACCTAACTGTTCATTACCCATGATCTGGCGGTGGTGGAGCATTTCGGCACCCGGGTGGCGGTGATGTATCTGGGGCGTGTTTGCGAGCTGGCGGATACAAAAACACTGTTCTCCGCCCCCCGGCATCCATATACTCAGGCGCTGCTTTCTGCGATTCCGAAACTGGAGGACGACCGTCCCAACCACATCCGGCTGAAAGGGGAAGTGCCCACTCCCGTGAATCTGCCGTCGGGCTGCGTGTTCCATGGGCGCTGCCCCTATGCCAACGAGCGATGCCGGCAGGAAATTCCGCAGCTGATCACCACGGATGGCGGTACCCAGGTTGCCTGCCACGCGGTGGAAGAGGGCCGGTTGTAACGGCGCCGCTGCGATAGGCTATGATGCCAGCAGCAGAACTCGCATCGATACAACGACATACCCTCAGGGGACTCCATGGAAGTACGCTGGTTGGAAGATTTTCTGGCGCTGGCCCGAACGCGCCATTTCTCACGTGCTGCCGAATTGCAGCACGTGAGCCAGCCTACGTTCACCCGACGGATCAAGCTGCTGGAAGAGGCCATGTGTAGCACGCTGATCAATCGTCAGACGCTGCCCCTCTCATTGACGCCTGCCGGAGAGATATTCCGGGAACTGTGCGAGCGGATTACCCGGGATGTACGGGATACCCGTGATCGCATTACCGCCCTTGAAGCCGAGGTGTCTGCCAGGATCAGTGTGGGCTCCACCCAGGGCCTGTTTTCCCATTTCTACCAGAGCTGGGCCCAGGACGCTGGCATCGCTGAACGTCTGCAGCTAAACCTGAACGCTACCAGTTGGGTGGGGGAGCAGTTCCTGGAGGCGCTGGACAGTGGTGAGTGTGATCTGGTCCTGTGTTACTGGCATCCGGATCTGCCCTGGGGCGGCAGGCTGACTGCCGATAGTTACGATTGGCTGGTGCTGGCACGTGAACACCTGGTCCCGGTCAGCGTTTCTGACGATCAGGGGCATCCCCGATTTGCCCTGCCGGGTAGTGCTGAACAACCGGTACCGCTGATTGCCTACCACAGTCGCGGTTTCCTGCAATCGGCGATTGAAGGCCATCTTGTTCGCAGCAGGCTAACCGCCAACCTGTTGCCACTCAATGAGAATACCCAGTCCGCCAGTATCAAGGCTCTGGTCAAACAGGGTTTCGGCATGGGCTGGTTGCCGAGGCGCATGACCGAAAAAAGCGAACAATTCGGCAGTCTGGTGCGTGCTGGTGATGAGAGCTGGGACGTGCCCCTGGAAAGCCGCCTGATCCGTCTCCGGGATACCCGCTCGGAGGATCTGTTAACCCTCTGGAAAACACTGGAAGATGGCTATGCCTGATGATGCCCCGTTGCACCTGCAGATCGATCACCTCAAAGAACTGCAGGCCCGATACGAATCGGCGCTGGCGGAGCATGGTTACGACAGCCTGCTCATCTCATCCGGCGCCGCGCCATACCGCTATGGTGATGATCAGGCGTGGCATTTTCAGGGTTACGGTCCGTTCCTTCACTGGACCGGCCTGGCCGGTCGCGAACACTGCTGGCTCTGGATTCGGGCGGGGCACAAACCCGTCCTGTGGCTGTATGAGCCGGTGGATTTCTGGCACGCCAATTCGCCTCTGGCGGAAGAACCCTGGCAGCAGTTTATCGAGGTTCGCAGCAGCGACTCACCTGAGGCGCCGTTGTTGGATGATCCCGACAGCCTGGCGGTGATCGGCGACCCCGCACTGATCAGTAATATTCCCGGAGACACAAACCCGGACGATCTGCTCCGGGAATTGGACGAAACCCGGGTGCGCAAGACTCAATATGAAATCGAGTGTCTGGCGCAGGCCAATGGGCTGGCTCTGGAAGGCCATGCCGCCGCCAGGGAGGCGTTCCTGGCCGGTGAAAGCGAGTTTGGCATCAACCTGGCCTACCAGCAGGCGACCCGTCAACGGGAAGCTGAGGCGCCGTATCACAGCATTATCGGGCTGAACGAGCACGCCGGTACGTTGCACTACCAGTATTTCGATACGCAGCCGCCGGGGCAGCCCCGCAGCCTGTTGATCGATGCTGGCGTCCGTTTTCGGGGCTACTGCTCCGATATCACCCGTACCACGGCAGGTCTGGAAGAGTCGCACTTCGCAGCGCTGATCCACGGTCTCGACCGGCTTCAGGTCAGGCTCTGCGACATGGTCGCGCCCGGGGTGGACTACATCGACATCCATCGCAAGGCGCATCAGGGGCTTGCCGCCCTGCTGTCGGCCACCGGTCTGGTTACCGGCCTGGATGACGAGGACATTGTCGAAAAGGGCATTACCCGTGTGTTCTTCCCCCATGGCATCGGTCATTTCCTGGGCGTACAGGTTCACGATGTGGCTGGTAAACCAACGCCGCCTCCGGAAGACGCGCCGTTTCTCCGCCTCACCCGCAGGCTGGAACCCGGTATGGTGGTCACTATCGAACCGGGTCTCTATTTTATTCCTTCCCTGATGGATCCCTTGCTGGAAGGGGAGTTGGGGCAGTACCTGAACCGCGAGTTGATTAGCCGTTTGAGGGAATGCGGGGGCATTCGTATCGAGGACAACGTGGTGGTCACCGAAAACGGCTCCCGGAATCTGACCCGAGGCTCATGAGCCTCGCAACACAAAAAGTTGCACAAAATTAAGCCAGAAGGCTTGCATTTCGAGATGCCAATGACAATAATTATCACTAACTTTTATTGTCATTGGTGATTCACTGCTATGTACGTTTGCCTTTGCCACGGCGTAACCGACCGGGAAATTCGCGAAGCTGCCGATAACGGCGTGTCATCCATGCGTCAGCTTGGCAAAGAGCTGGGTGTTGGCACGCAATGTGGACGCTGTGCGTGCACCGCCCGCGAAATCTTGCGCGAGAGCCGTACGCCCGACTACCTGGCCATGGCCAATATGCTCGCCCAGCCTGCCTGACCGGCACGATTGTCCGGTTCTATTTTTCTCTTGTCCGATAAGGGGCTATCCTAAGAGACTGATACATTCGGCCATCAGGGAGCCCTATCATGAAAGGCGATAAAAAGGTCATCCAGCACTTGAACAAGGTCCTCGGAAACGAGCTGACCGCGATCAACCAGTACTTTCTCCATTCCCGCATGTACAAGGATTGGGGTATCACCAAGCTGGCCGCCAAGGAATACGAAGAATCCATCGACGAAATGAAGCATGCGGACCAGCTCATTGAGCGGATCCTGTTTCTCGAAGGGCTGCCCAACCTCCAGGATCTCAACAAGCTGTTAATCGGCGAGAACGTCGAGGAAATGATCTCCTGCGATCTGAAGCTGGAAGAAATTGCTCACAGCGATCTGAAAGAAGCGATCCTCTATTGCGAGGAAGTTCAGGACTTTACCAGCCGTGAGCTGTTCCGCAGCATTCTCGATAGCGAAGAAGAACACATCGACTGGCTGGAAACCCAGCTGGAAATGATTTCCCAGATGGGCGTCCAGAACTACATCCAGCTTCAATCATCCGCCGCGGAGTAATTCCAGACAATGGACTTGTCATGTTTTAAGGCCTACGACCTGCGAGGCCGGGTGCCGGATCAACTGAATCCGATCCTGGCTGAGAAAATTGGCCGCGCCTACGTGGAAATAACCGGCGCGAAGAAAGTGATCGTCGGCTACGACATTCGTCTCTCAAGCCCGGACATTGCTGAAGCGCTTAGCTCCGGCTTGATGGCCGCAGGGGCGGATGTGTTCGATATCGGCCTGTGCGGCACCGAACAGGTGTATTTCGCCACCAGCCACTACAAGATGGACGGCGGTATCATGGTGACCGCCAGCCACAACCCCAAAGATCACAACGGCATGAAAATGGTCGGCCCCGAATCCCGGCCCATCAGTTCCGATAATGGGCTGAATGAGATCCGAGATCGGGTGCTGGAACCTTTTGCTGATGCTGCAGAACAGGGCCGGTACGAGCCCCTGGAAGTGATGAGCGCCTACGTTGATCACCTTCTGGGGTACATCGATGCCGGTTCTCTCAGCCCGCTGACCATTGTCTGCAACGCCGGTAATGGCGGTGCCGGCCTGGTTATCGACGAACTCGAACAGTACCTGCCTTTTGAATTCGTCAAAGTGCACCATCAGCCAGACGGCCATTTCCCGAACGGCGTACCTAACCCGATCCTCCCGGAAAACAGGGCGGCCACGGCCGACGCGGTTATCGCAGAAGGTGCCGCCATGGGCATCGCCTGGGACGGCGACTACGACCGCTGCTTCTTCTTCGACGAAAACGGCCGCTTTATCGAGGGCTACTACATCGTCGGCCTGCTGGCGGACCAGTTCCTGCGCAAAACCGGCGGCGGCAAAGTCATCCATGACCCCCGCCTGACCTGGAACACCCTGGATCTGGTGAAAGCCGCCGGCGGCGAAGCCATCGAAAGCAAAACCGGCCACGCCTTCATCAAACAGAGAATGCGTGACGAGGACGCCGTGTACGGTGGCGAAATGAGTGCCCACCACTACTTCCGCGACTTCGCCTACTGCGACAGCGGCATGATCCCCTGGTTGCTGGTTGCCGAACGCCTCTGCCAATCCGGTCAGACCCTGTCATCACTCATCGATGCCCGAATCGAGGCGTACCCTGCCAGCGGCGAAATCAACCGCACCATCAATGATCCCCCCAAGGTTATTGCCGCGATTGAAGCTAAATACAGCGTTGGCGCCAAAAGCGTCAGCCACGTGGACGGCGTCAGCATCGAATTCGACGACTGGCGTTTTAACCTCCGGATGTCCAACACCGAGCCGGTTGTCCGTCTGAATGTGGAATCGCGGGCAGATATTCCGTTGATGGAAAAGAAAACCGAAGAATTATTGGCTGAAATGGATCGGTTGAACAAAGAAGGCTGAACCAATGGCTCGCTCTGACCGTCGCTTAACCAGAGCGGTCAGAGCCAGTCATTCAGCATAATCCCGATACCAAACCGCTGAATTCGATGGTTGTAGTCAATCAGGCTCTCCCCATACCCGTTGTAGTACTGGAAAAACCCCTTAATCGTATCCCCCATCGGAAAGCTGTACCCGAACTCCACCGACGTCTTGTTGTTCTCGGATCTCAGGTTATTCATCAGCCGTAACGAAAACGTGCGGTCTTCTGACAGCTTGTACACCGCGTAATAATTCGCATGGCCCAAATAGCTTTCGATATCGGCGTTATCATCGTCACTGCTCTCCGGAATCCGGTACCAGGGCTGAACCATAAACAGCCATCGATCATAGCTGTAGGCGGCAGACCCCATGATGCGGTTCCAACTCCGGGAGCGCGGCTCTGACTGGCCGTTTGACTGGTGGTTGAACCCCAGAGTCACGCCATTGAGCCGGCCCGGTCCAATATCCCAGTCAGTCTGGTATCGGGCGAATATCTCTGGCTCGTAATTGGTCTCCCGGAATGGCGCCGAATCATCCTGGTTATATACCTGCCAGAACGAGGTCTGGGTATAGCCGAACCAGAGCGTTGTACGGTCATCCAGAATGCCCGTCAGCAGCGGCACCTTGAAGCTGATCTGGTACTTGGCTTCTTCCCGTTCCAGATCATAATCATAGCCGATGGACCCCAGCCTGGGGCTGGAAGGGGATTCGTTCGGGTTTTTCACCCAGCTTACGGGCAGGATATAGGTGGGGCGGTGGCCCACAAAACTGCCAGAGAACGAAAATACGGCCTTTTCAGCCGCCACATATCGGTCCACCAGGGCCGCCATGACGCCCGCATCGGAATCGCCTTCCAGCCCATTGCCGGCTACGGCATCGAGATCTTCGCCATTCGGTGCCAGTTGCTCTGCACTTTTCTCGGCCTGCTCTTTGGCGCTTTCGGGGGCCTGGGCCTGACGCTCCTTTGGCTTGTAGAGGCTGTCAAAGCAGGCCAGGCGCTTGATTCCGTCGTCAATCAGCGCGCATTGCTCCGGTGAGTCAATCGAGGGTCTCTCTTCAGTCTGCGCCTGTACGATAGTGGGCGCTGACAGCAATGCGAGAGCAATGAAAGCCGACGATCGCGTCAACAGGTAGGCGGGTGTCATGGGGCGGTCTCCTAGCTGGCAGTCAGGCTGAACCAGGTGTTGGCAATGCCGTAGATCCAGACGCCGATCAGGGTGACGGCCAGAAGCGAGAAAACAAGCTTGTGCCTGAACCGGTTGCCACTGTTTGCCGAGGCAACCCAACGAAGGTACATCAGACCGATAAAGCTTATGAAAACCCCCAGACTGGCAAAGGCCGGGATGAGCAGCCAGGCGGCGCTGATTGTCTGGCCGCTACTGGTCTGGCTGGAAAACCACCCCATGGATCCAAGCAAAACCGCCAGCGCCGTGAATTCGGCGATCAGCAGTGGTTTGCGCAAGGGGTGGGGCGAAGTCGGTTCCGTATTGGTCATGAACACAGGTCCTGGATGGTAGAACGTCGGCGAACACCATGGTAACCGGATTGCTCGCGAAACACCCCCAGACTTACGAAATCGCAATTAAAATGGTTGAAATCAATTTATGATTTTGCTGTTTGGTTTTTTTGCCAGGTTTCAGTCGCTATAATGCGGCGACCGAAGATTATAACGCTCAAATGCGAGGTGCATTGTGAAGATGAAGAGAGTCCTGGCTGCTGTATTGGTCGTTGCAGGCCTGACAGCTAGCGCCGTAATGGCAAGCGTCGAAGATGAAATCCGCGCACGTATCAGCCCGGTCGGTGAAGTATGTCTGCAGGGTGAAGAATGTGGCGAGGCTGCGGCGGCCACCGAAACTGCCAGCTCTGGCCCTCGCTCCGGCAGCGAAGTGTATGATGCTGTGTGCATGGCCTGCCACACTACCGGCGCCGCTGGTGCACCTGTGATCGGTGATGCCGATGCCTGGGCTCCCCGTATCGACAAGGGTTTGGAAACCCTGGTGAGTCACGCAATCAATGGTTTTAATGCCATGCCGGCGAAAGGCGGCTGTGCCAGCTGCCCAGACGAAGAAATTCAGGCAGCCGTTGAACACCTTGTCGAGCAAAGCCAGTAAGCACCGCGGTTTTGTTTGTTGAAAAAGCCCCGTAAAGGGGCTTTTTTGCATCTGGGTATCCGGGCATCTGGATAGAAACTAGAGGCCCAGGTCACCCAACAGGGCGCTGAGGGTCGCCTTACCTTTTTTCTGGTTCGCCTCCGCATCCAGGTCACCCATGCCTTCCCACTTCAGATCTTCTTCGGGCAGTTCATCCAGGAATCGGCTCGGGATGGTTTCCAGCTTTTCGCCATACTGCTTCCGGGTCGCCGCATAGGTCAGCGTCAATGTCTCCCGGGCGCGGGTAATGCCCACGTACATCAGTCGCCGCTCCTCCTCGATGTTGCCTTCCTCGATGCTGCTGCGGTGCGGCAGGATTTCTTCTTCAAGCCCCATGATGAAGACGTGCGGGAACTCCAGGCCCTTGGAGGCGTGCAGGGTAAGCAGCTGGACCTTGTCGCTGTCGTCCTCTTCCTCCCGCTGCTCCATCATGTCCCTCAGGATCAGTTTGGTAATGGCATCTTCGATACCCAGTTCGTCGGCGGTCCCCTTACCGTCATCAAGCATGCGCTGGATGGATTCCACCAGGTACCAGATGTTTTCCATCCGGCGCTCGGCCTGCTTGGGTGTCCCGGAATGCTGATGAAGCCACTCTTCGTATTCGATGTCCGTGAACAGCTGCTTGATGACGGGAACCGGGTTCTCGCTGTGCAGTCGCTCGCAGGTGGCATCCACCCAGTGGGCAAAGCGCCGGAGCCGATCCAGCCCCTTTTCCGTCACATGGGTTTCTGCCCCCATGTCGCCCAGAGCCTTGAACAGGCTCACGTTGCGTGAGCGGGCGTAGTGGCTAAGCTGTTCCAGGGTGCGCGGACCGATTTCCCGGCGCGGCACGTTGACCACTCGCAGGAACGCCGCATCGTCATCCGGGTTGATCAGCAGGCGCAGGTAAGACATGGCATCCTTGATTTCGTTTTTCGAGAAAAACGACTGGCCGCCTGAGATCCGATAGGGAATCTGGTAAGCCTGCAATTTCATTTCCAGCAGTCGAGCCTGGTGGTTGCCGCGGTACAGCACCGCAAAGTCCCGGAAATCGAGGCCTTTCTTGAGCTTCTGGTCGAGAATTTCCGTGGCGACCCGGTCGGTTTCCGCGTCCTCGTTGCGGCACCGGACAATCCGGATTTCCTCGCCGATGGTGTGATCACTCCACAGTGCTTTCTCGAACACGTGGGGGTTGTTGGCGATCACCGTGTTGGCACTGCGCAGGATCCGTGCCGTTGAACGATAGTTCTGCTCCAGCTTGACGATTTTCAGGCTCGGAAAGTCTTCTTTGAGCTGGGCCAGGTTCTCCGGCCGGGCGCCGCGCCAGGCGTAGATTGACTGGTCGTCGTCGCCGACCACCGTAAACGCGGCCCGCTCGGCTACGAGGAGTTTGACCAGTTCGTACTGGCAGACGTTCGTGTCCTGGTATTCATCCACCAACATGTAGCGGATTTTCCGGCGCCACTTGGCCAGCACGTCCGGGTGTGAGCGGAACAGCATTACCGGCAGCAGGATAAGGTCGTCGAAGTCCACTGCGTTGTAGGCTTTCAGGTATTCGTTGTATTTCTTGTAGATTATGGCGATACGCTGTTCCCGCTCATCGGTAGCCTTGCTAAGGGCCTCTGCCGGGCCGCGCATGGCATTCTTCCAGGACGAGATGGTCATCTGGATGTCGTTGAGCTCGTCGCCGGCCTCGGCACTGGCCTCCCGGAGCATCAGATCCTGTAACAGGGCTTTGGCATCTTCGGCGTCGAAGATGGAAAAGCCGGGGTGGTAGCCGAGGTGCGTGTGCTCCTCCCGGATCATGTTGAGGCCAAGATTGTGAAAAGTGGATACAATCAGACCCCGGGTCAGCTTTCGGTCAACGATCCGGCCAACCCGCTCCTTCATTTCCCGGGCGGCCTTGTTGGTGAAGGTGACTGCGGCAATATGACGCCCCGGAATTCCGAGCTGCTCGATCAGGTAGGCGATCTTGCGGGTGATCACGCTGGTCTTGCCGCTGCCTGCGCCGGCCAGCACCAGCATGGGGCCGTCGGCATAGCGCACTGCTTCGCTTTGTCTCGGGTTGAGCTTGTTCACAAATACATGGCCAGAATGGAACGAAATGGGGATAACGGACGTGGGCTTATTCTACACCAGTCAGAGTTCCTGTACCTTGGGGATCTATAGACTATGATTAATAGAATGGACTCGGTTGTTCACGCATAAATGGATCCTGCTTGATGACATTGCCACTGGAAACCATGAGGCCCGGACAGTTGCGCCTGTTGGTTCTGACACCAGATTATTCTGATTTTCTCTGGCTGAATGCTCTTCTGGCGGGCGACGTCGAAATCAGTGCGGACGCAACCTGGTGCCCGGATCTGGTGGATTGCGATGATCTGATCCGCAACGCCAGTTTTGATGTTATCGTCTGGGATTGCGTGTTCCACAGTGGGTCTGAGGCCTCCTTCCTGCAGTACCTGGCGGTCGCCAGCAATGAAAAGCCCGTACTTGCCCTGAGTGCCGAACCTCCCGGGGAGCGGGCGCCCGAATTGCTTGCTGCCGGCGCCGCTGACTACCTTTGCCGCCAGAATCTGGACCACTGGAATTTCCGTCGGGCCCTGAAATGCCTCTGGTACCGCGATCAGTTATCCGAATCTGCCCACGGACAACTGGGCCGTGAGGTGGCCACCGGTTTCATCAATCGGGATCTGTTCTTCGATCGCCTTCAGCAGGCCTTGCTGCGGGCCGAGCGGGCAGGCCATCGGCTGGCTTTGCTGCACCTCAACATTGATGACTTCCGCAGCATCAACGAATCGTTTGGCTATCAAAAAAGTGACCAGTTGATGATGAAGCTGGCAGAACGGCTTCGTCATTCGCTGCGGCGCGTGGATTCGCTGATGCGAATCGGCGGCGACGAGCTCGCCATCATTGTCGAGAAGGTTGAGGACTCCCTGGATATCACCCAGATCATCCGCAAGGTGGTTAACGCCCTTGACGAGCCGGTCACCATAGACGGCCAGACGGTCGTGGTCAGTGCCAGCCTTGGCGTGGCAACCTACCCGGAAGCCGGCGACACCGCCGAGAACCTGTTGCGTCGGGCCAATCGTGCCATGTTCGAAGCCAAGCGTGACCCTGGCACCAGCTACCGCTTCTACGACCGCCAACTGCACATTTCCGCCGGTTACCAGCTCCGCCTGGAAGCAGATCTTCGCAATGCTTTACGAGGCAAGGAGCTGGAGCTGTACTACCAGCCGAGGATTGACCTGGCCACAGAGGAAGTCCGGGGTGTGGAATGCCTGCTGCGCTGGAATCATCCGGAGCGGGGGCTTGTAGGGCCGGACGAATTCATCCCGGTGGCCGAGCGCAGTGGGCTGATCGTGCCCATCGGTTACTGGGTGATCGAACAGGCCTGCAAGCGTTTGCAGGAGTCGGCCGAGATGGGCTTCCCGGGCCTGGTGTTCGCCGTCAATCTGTCGTTCCGGCAGTTCCACGACCGCAAGATGACCGAGACCATTTTCCGCATCATCTTCAATGCCAATGTGGATACCAGCCTTCTGGAACTGGAGCTGACGGAGAGCGCCATGATGCACGATCCGGAATACGCCCAGCGCTGCCTGCGGGAGCTTAATCAGCTGGGTATCAGTTTTGCCCTTGACGACTTTGGAACCGGCTTTTCGTCCCTGAGCAATCTTCAGCACTTGCCGATTTCCCTGGTGAAAATCGACAAGTCGTTTGTACAGGAGCTGGGTAACTCGGCAGACGCCGAACACATCATTCGGGCCATCATCAGTCTGGCCCACAGTCTGCAGATCAGCGTGGTGGCCGAGGGAGTGGAAACCGAAGGCCAGTTGGAGTTCCTGCGCCAGCAGCATTGCGATGAAATCCAGGGCTATTACTACGCCCGGCCCATGCCCTGGGCCGATCTTGTGCAATTCCTGAACAAGCGGGGCCAGGCCGCTTGCCTGCAGCAGTAAGCCGCTGTACCTTTGCTGGTTTATTGGCAAAGCATCAGACAGAGGTTGCATGAACAGTATCTCCAGGCGCATCGCCGAGGAACTCGGTGTCCGCGAGCAGCAGGTTAATGCCACCGTCGAACTGCTCGACGAGGGCGCGACCGTTCCGTTTATCGCCCGCTACCGGAAAGAGATCACAGGCTCACTGGATGACAGCCAGCTGAGGAACCTGGAAGAACGTCTGCGCTATCTGCGGGAACTGGAAGACCGTCGTGCCACCATCCTCAAAAGCATTGAGGAGCAGGGCAAACTGACCGACGAACTCAAGGCCACCATCCAGGAGGCCGACACCAAGAACCGTTTGGAAGATCTTTACCTGCCCTACAAGCCCAAGCGCCGGACCAAGGCCCAGATCGCCCGGGAGGCGGGTCTGGAACCGCTGGCTGATGCGCTCTACGACGATCCGACTCTGGATCCTGAAACGACGGCCCAGGGCTACCTGAATAAAGAAGCCGGTGTGGAAGACACCAAGGCCGCTCTGGATGGCGCGCGCTATATACTCATGGAGCGCTTTGCCGAGGATGCCGAGCTGTTGGGCAGCCTGCGGGACTTTATCTGGCAGGAAGGCCAGCTGAAAGTGACCGTGGTGGAAGGCAAGGAGAACGAGGGCGCCAAGTTCCGGGATTACTTCGATCATGTCGAGCCCCTGAAAAAGGTTCCGTCCCACCGGGCCCTGGCCATCCTTCGGGGCCGGAACGAAGGCGTTCTCGGCTACACCATCGTGGTCGGCGATACCGATGACGACCGCCGCGCACCCCATCCGGCCGAGCAGCGTATTGCCGCACGCTGGAACATTCGTGACAACGGTCGCGCCGCCGATAAATGGCTTTCGGAAGTCGTTCGCTGGACCTGGCGGGTGAAGCTATCCACCCAGATTGAAACCGATCTCATGGCGCAGGTGCGGGAGGCCGCCGAAACCGAAGCCATCAACGTCTTTGCTGCTAACCTCAAGGATCTTCTGCTGCTGGCGCCGGCCGGCCCCCGACCCACCCTGGGCCTGGACCCCGGGTTGCGTACCGGGGTGAAGGTGGCTGTTATTGATGGCACCGGCCAGGTGGCCGGCCACGGCGCCATTTTCCCCCACGCACCACAGAACCAGTGGGACCGTTCCATTGAGCAACTGGCGGCCTGGTGTCGGGAGTACAAGATCGAGCTGGTGGCCATTGGCAACGGCACTGCCTCCCGGGAGACCGAGAAGCTGGTCGCCGATCTCAGCAAGCGTTATCCCGAATTGAAGCTGGCACGGATAGTGGTCAGTGAGTCTGGCGCGTCGGTTTACTCTGCGTCCGAGTTCGCCTCTAAAGAACTGCCTGATCTGGATGTCACCATCCGTGGCGCGGTATCCATTGCCCGGCGGTTGCAGGATCCGCTGGCAGAGCTGGTAAAAATCGAGCCGAAATCCATCGGGGTAGGGCAGTACCAGCACGATGTCTCCCAGGTGCAGCTGTCCCGCAGCCTGGATGCGGTAGTGGAAGACTGTGTGAACGGCGTGGGCGTGGACCTGAATACCGCCTCAGCGCCATTGCTTGCACGAGTTTCGGGCCTGAACCAGACCATCGCCCAGAACATCATCGAGTTCCGCAATCAGAACGGCATGTTCCGCAACCGGAAACAGCTGCTGAAGGTCACCCGGCTGGGCGACCGCACGTTCGAGCAGGCGGCGGGCTTTCTGCGTATTGCCGGCGGCGAGAATCCCCTGGACCGGTCGTCGGTTCACCCCGAAGCCTATGGCGTGGTCGAGGCCATCGCGAAGAAGAATGGCCGCAAGGTGGACGATATTATCGGCGATTCTGCCTTCCTGCGTGGTCTGAATCCCCAGGATTACGTAACAGAACAGTTCGGTTTGCCGACTATCAAGGACATTATCTCGGAACTGGAGAAGCCGGGGCGGGATCCTCGGCCTGAATTCCGCTTTGCCAGCTTCGAGGAAGGGGTTGAGACCCTGGGTGATCTAAAGCCGGGTATGGTGCTGGAAGGCTCGGTGACCAACGTTACCAATTTTGGCGCGTTCGTGGACATTGGCGTGCACCAGGACGGACTCGTGCATATCTCCGCGCTGTCACACACGTTTGTCAAAGATCCCCGCGAAGTGGTCAAGGCCGGGGATATCGTCAAGGTCAAGGTGATGGATGTGGATATCCCGCGCAAACGAATTGCCCTGACCATGCGCATGGATGACCAGCCCGGCGAGAAGAACGAGGGCAAGCCGATGGCCGCCAATCGCTCCGGGGCCAGCCGTAAAGGCGGTAATCGGAACACCAGCAACGGTGGTTCCGGTCAGAAATCCCCGCAGGGCGCCATGGCTGGCGCGCTGGCCCAGGCGCTTGCCTCGGCGCGCAAGGACAGCTGACGGGTTTACAATCTTTTCATCGGCCGGTTGTTCAGAAGAGCAAGCCGGCCGCAGCAGGAGTCGACCATGGCTGAATCCCGCCATTCCGTATTTCGTCAGTTCGCTGCCAGCGACTGGGATGGTTTTCTCAAGGGTGTCGAAAAAGAAGGGCTGCGGGTGGATCGCAATGGCTTCATCGCCCAGACCCCGCATCCCGAAGCCCTGGGTTCGGCACTGACCCACCCGAGAATTACCACCGATTATTCAGAGGCCTTGCTGGAGCTGATCACGCCTGTGTTCAACAGCACCGGGGGTATGCTGAAGTCGCTGCGTGACATCCACACCTTCGTGCAGCAGAACCTCGGTGATGAGGTCTTCTGGGCAGCGAGCATGCCCTGTGAACTGGTTGGCGATCCGAGCATCCCCATCGCCGAATACGGCAGTTCCAACATTGGCCAGCTCAAGCACGTTTACCGGCAGGGGCTGGCGGTAAGGTATGGGCGGATGATGCAGAGCATCGCCGGCGCCCACTACAACCTGTCGCTACCCGATAGTTTCTGGCAAAAGTGGCAGGAATTGCTGGGCAACGAACAAAGCTTGAAAGACTTCAAGTCAGACCAGTATTTCTGGCTCATCCGCAACTTCCGCCGCCGTAGCTGGCTGCTGATGTTGCTGTTCGGAGCCTCGCCAGCGCTGGATGCCAGCTTTGTTGCCGGCGTAAACCATGATCTCTCGCGATTTGACCAACGCACCTGGTACGGTGAGCACGCCACCTCCTTGCGGATGGGCGATCTGGGCTACCACAACAATGCCCAGGCCTCCCTGAATATCTGTTTCAATGAGCTGAGCACCTATACCCAGACTCTGGACCGTGCTATCCACACCACCTGGCCGGCCTATGAAGCCATCGGCACCCGCCGGGGCGACCAGTTCATCCAGATCAATACCAGCGTCCTGCAGATCGAAAACGAGTATTACAGCGCCGTGCGCCCCAAACGCACCACGCAGCGGGAAGAAAAACCCATCCAGGCTCTGGAAGCCCGGGGTGTGGAATACATCGAGGTACGGTGTCTGGACCTTGATCCTTTCTCACCGGTGGGCGTGAACGAGGCCCAGATCGATTTCCTCGATCTGTTCCTCCTTGATTGCCTGCTGTCAGACTCGCCCCGTATCGGCGATGAAGAGTGCGAG
Source organism: Marinobacter sp. MIT932201 (assembly GCF_047123295.1). Classification (NCBI taxonomy): domain Bacteria; kingdom Pseudomonadati; phylum Pseudomonadota; class Gammaproteobacteria; order Pseudomonadales; family Marinobacteraceae; genus Marinobacter; species Marinobacter sp. MIT932201. The sequence goes on from NZ_CP138917.1 coordinate 556,942, forward strand.
CGTCTTGATGACAATTACAAGGATGTGGTGGCCAGCGGACGTTACCGGGAATTGAAGCTTTGCCGAGGTGGATCACGTACCCCGGTGGCAGAGGCCGCTAACGACATTCTGGCACAACTGGAACCGCTGGCCGAGTTGCTGGATAGCTGGCGGGGGGATGATACCTACCGTCGCGCCCTGGCTGCCCAGCGCGAGACCTTAAGCGGTGAATGGACGGTACCCTCTGCCCGGGTGCTGGACGCCATGCGCTCCTCAGGCCTGGGCCACCGGGAGTGGGGCATGGAAATGGCCCAGCAGCATCAGCAAACCCTCCGGCAGGAAGGCCTGGACGACAGTGTGCGCCAGGCCTTTGAGGCCATGACGGCGGAGTCCCTGGCCGAACAGGCGCAGATGGAGCGTGCCGATACCCTGCCGTTCAGCGAGTTTCTGGAACAGTACCTGAGTTCCTGAGCAGTTAGCTGGTGCGCCGTCTCACAAGTCTGCGGACCTGACGCACAGAAACCGAACAAAGATTTGTCTCCTCCCGATCCGGCTGTTAATTTTTGTAACATCAGGATCGGGAGAAGCAGCTATGGCAAGGGATATCAAACTCGGCTGGGATGTGGAAGCGCTCAACAAGGCGTACCGTCAGGGCTACATGGCTGCGACCATGGGCATGGATAAAGCCCGCTGCCCCTATCGGGGTGAGGTTGTCATCGCCGCCTGGGAAGCCGGCTGGGACGATGCCGATCAGGTGGCCCGGGATGACCGGGACCAGGCAGACGATCTGTTTTCACGGATCGCCTGATTCACTGGCCGGGCCCGGCCTTACTTCTGCACCACGAATTCTGTAAACAGCACACCGGCTATGCTCTCGCCGGTTTGTTGTTCCTCCAGCACCGCATTGATTCTCTGTTTGGCTTCTTCACGCAACGCTTCCTGCCCTTCCATAGATGTAAGACGATCCGTATTGGTTTGTTCACCAAACAGCATGACCAGTTCGTGTCTCAACCGTGGCATATGCGCTTCCAGCGCGGGCCGGGTGCTGGTACTCCGGGCCCTCAGTGTAACCGCAGCTTTCAGGTAGGTTGGCTTGCTACCGGGAGTGCCCACATGGGTCACGAACGGTGGATCCATGCTGATGTAATCGGTAACGCCGCTTTCCTCTTCAGCCACTTCCTCTTCGGTATTTTCCTCATCCTGGGAAACGGCGGGTAAGGGCATCATGACAAACAACAGAAACAGAAGTGTCAGAACGGATTTTGGCTGGCGAGTCATAGGCTTGAAGTTGATCGTGGTTTAGGGTTAAGTGACGAGAATAACAGGCCCTGTGGCCGCTTGCAGTTTCAATTCACGATTCGAGGTGTTCTTTTGACCAGCAGATGGGTGTTCGGGCTTGTTTTCCTTGTTTGTGCCGTGCTTCTGGGTGTGGCGTTCTATATGGAGCACGTGATGGGCCTGGAGCCCTGCCCGCTTTGCTGGCTGCAGCGCTTTGGCTTCATGGGTGCCGGCCTGGTGAGTTTCCTGGCGTTGCTCCAGGGGCCCACCGGGTTCGGTGTTCGCATTTACGGCTTTCTTCTGGTGCTGACTTCCGGAGCCGGGCTGGGTATCGCAGGGCGGCAATTGTGGCTGCAGAGTCTTCCGGCGGACCAGGTGCCTGCGTGTGGCCCTTCTGTTGACTACATGCTTGATGTCCTGCCCTGGTTTGAAGTCCTGTCTACCGCTCTCCGGGGTACCGGGGACTGTGCCGAGGTGGTTTGGCGCTTCCTGGGGTTGAGCATCCCCGGCTGGACGGCGGTGTTTTTCTCACTGCTGGTCATCACTGGTCTGGTGTTGATGTTTCGCCGGCAAAAAGCCCGGGAATGGATTCGGAGCTGAAACGGTTGCGGGCGACCGCAGCCATGGGGTAACTTGATCCAAACCTAATAAAAATCAAAACCGACACAGAAGTACCGAAGACAAGTGGAGAACAGGCGTCATGTTGGAAAATTGCAGAAATGCCAGGGAGCGCTGGGGTGGCGTCAGCGAACTGATTGATCGCTGGCTCAAGGAACGTCAGGAGCTGTTGGTGCATTACTGCGACCTGTCCGGGGAGAATGACTTCTCGCAGACAGAAGCGCTGAAAGAAAAGTTCGTGCGCCTGTGTGAAGTGTTGGTGGATTATGTCTCCACCGGCCACTTCGAAATTTATGAGCAGCTGGTCCGCGAAGCCCGGGAATTCAACGATGGTGGCCTTGAACTGGCTGCCAAAGTTTACCCCCGGATTGAGCAGACCACCGAGGTGGCCCTCAACTTCAACGATCGTCTGGATGGCCGGGACTTGTCGGAAGAAGATGTCAAAGAGTTGTTTGGCGAGCTGTCGAAGCTGGGTGAAACCCTGGAGACCCGGTTCGAGATGGAGGATTTCCTGATCGAGCACCTTCACAATGCCCATGCCGGCAAAGTGGCCTCTGCCTGAGAAATCTCGGAATCTAAAAAAGCCCCAGCCGGTCATGCCGGTCTGGGGCTTTTTTGGTGCGCCCGGCATGGGCGCACTCCTGGAGGTGCAAGTCCTCCCGTGAGCTGGCCACAGCGAACGAAGTGAAGCGCAACTGCGGAAGGGTGACCGACCGTGGGGAGGAAGCGTGGAGCGTAAACCGTGAGCCGATGAACAAGAATCGGATATGAGGCACTGCCAAGCAGGGCGAGCGGGCCAAAAGCCGCGAAGCTCTTGTGGCCAAGGCGAAGTGGTGTAAATCCGGCGGTTGTGCGGCGAAGGAGTGTGTTCTTACCCGGGGAGATCTCGCCTCATGCCTGAAAGGGCGACGTGGCAACACGGAGCGAGAAGTCAGCAGAGGCCATAGTAACCGCTAACACAGGGCGAAGGGCCGAACGAGAAGGAGCGTCAAACGCCTTGTCGATGAGCACTGTACGGCATCAGATGCCCGCGCCAGCGGGGCGGATCGCGCAACGGACAGGTGAAGCCTTGCCGAAGGCGATGAGCGATGAAGCAGGACTCCCGCGACAAGAACCGGAAGGCGCAGGGCGAAGCCTGCTTGAGCAGGCGTTCGCACGAGAGAATATGCAGCGGGCATGGAAGCGCGTGAAGGCCAACAAGGGAGCGGCAGGTGTGGACGGGTTGGACATTGCCCAAACCGCGGAACACCTGCGATGGGCGTGGCCTGAGCTTCGCCAGCACCTGCTGAGCGGCGCCTACCAACCACAGCCCGTCCGTCGGGTAGGCATCCCGAAGCCGGACGGCAGTGAGCGGGAACTGGGCATCCCCACCGTCACTGATCGTCTGATTCAACAGGCACTGTTGCAAGTGCTGCAACCTCTGATTGATCCCACCTTCAGCGAGCACAGCTACGGCTTCCGCCCGGGCCGTCGGGCCCACGACGCCGTGTTGGCTGCGCAGCGTTACGCCCAACAGGGCCGCCATATCGTGGTGGACGTCGACCTGTCGAAGTTCTTCGACCGGGTCAACCACGACATCCTGATCGACCGCCTGAAGAAACGCATAAACGACCCCGGCGTTATCCGGCTGGTTCGTGCGTACCTGAACGCGGGCATCATGGACGGTGGTGTGGTCATGGATCGGCACGAGGGCACGCCGCAAGGCGGGCCATTGTCGCCGTTGTTGGCCAACGTTCTGCTGGACGAGGTGGATAAAGTGCTGGAACGCCGGGGGCACTGCTTCGCCCGTTACGCCGATGACTGCAACGTCTACGTTCGCAGCCACAAGGCGGGAGAACGGGTCATGCAGTTACTCCGCCGCTGTTATGGAAAGTTGCGTCTGGTGATTAACGAAGCCAAGAGCGCGGTGACCAGCGTGTTCGGGCGCAAGTTCCTCGGCTATGCCCTGTGGCAAGGGAGGAACGCTGAGGTTCGACGCGCGGTATCCACCAGGGCGTTACAGGCGTTCAAGCTCCGGATCCGGCAACTGACCCGGGGATCAGGGGGTCGCAGTATTGAACAGGTGGTAGAGCAACTCCGCCGATACCTGCTCGGCTGGAAAGGGTACTTCAGGCTGGCGCAAACGCCACGCATCTGGCGATCACTGGATGAGTGGATACGTCGTCGTCTGAGAATGCTCCACCTCCGGCAGTGGCGGCGGGGTAAGACGATCTACCGGGAGCTGGTCCGGTTGGGTGCCAGTTCCTGGGTGGCTGAATCTGTGGCGGCTCTGAGTCGCCGCTGGTGGCACAACAGTCGCTCTGCCATCCACAATGTCCTGACGATTGCCTACTTCGACCGGTTGGGAGTGCCGAGACTCTCGTGAACCCTCAACGTCTCGAACCGCCCGGTGCGGACCCGCATGCCGGGTGGTGTGGGAGGGGTGGAGCCTCATGGCTCCCCCCTATCCCGATTGGCAGGGCCAGAACTGACCGCTGCCTGTCCGGAACTTAGACTTAGTCTCCTGAGCCCGGGTTGATCTCCAGCAGCTCGACATCGAACACCAGGGTTTCGTTGGGACCGATCGCCCGGTTGCCGCCCGGACCGTAAGCCAGATCTGATGGAATGTAGAGCTTGTAGCGGGCACCCTCGTTCATCAGCTGAAGACCCTCGGTCCAGCCGGGAATGACCTGGTTCAGGGCGAAGGTAACTGGCTCACCACGCTCGCGGGAGCTGTCAAACACTTCGCCAGACAACAGTTCGCCGGTGTAGTGCACCTGAACCGTATCGGTCGCTGCGGGCTTTTCGCCGTCACCCTGTTCAAGGATCTCGTACTGGAGGCCGGACTCGGTGGTTTCTACGCCATCACGCTCGGCATTTTCTGCCAGGAAGGCCTCACCCGCTTCAAGATTCTTCTGGGCCAGTTCTTCCATCTGCTTGCCCTGTTCTTCCTGCAGCTGCTGCTGATAGGTCATCAGAGCCTGCTGGATTTCCTCGCGGCTCATACGCTTGGCTTCCTCGTCGCCGGCGTGGCCATGCTGGATGCCCTGAAGGAACTGGTCCATCTGCAGGTTCGGCAGGTCGTTGCCCATGCGCTCACCCAGAACCAGGCCCATGCCATAGCTAACCTTCTGGTCCGTTGAATCCAGTTTCGGTTGTTCCGGGGCTTCGGGCGGTGTGGAACAGCCGGCAACAAGGCCGGTCACTGCCAGTGCAAGGAGTGTTTTCTTCATTGCATTATCCTTTAACGTCGGTGCTCGGGGTGTGGCCCCGCGATGTGTTTATCAGAACGCAGAAGGTAACGGGTTCCGGCGCCAGATGCCACTGAACATGTGTTAAGAAACCGTACGCGTCAGCTCAGCTGCCGTTGGTTCCGGCGGCGGATGGTCCCAGAGAGAAAGGGGCGCTATAGGGGGATCGCCAGTCTGTTTCCGGCTCCGGGGATTGGAGGCGCGGGAAAGCCTTGTCGCGCCGCTCAATGGCGAGGGTGTTCCAGCGGCCCTGCTCCGGCGGCTGGTCAGCATAGTGCCAGTTGCCATCGGTGTCCTGCCATTTGAACACGATCTCGGGGCCCTCGGTGGGAATCGGTGAGGGTACCAGACCCTCGAAAGCAGGAATTTCCGGTTGTTCCTCTTCGGCCACTGGTTCGGAGACCTGCTCTGGATCGTTCAGGCCGAAGAAAATCAGCAATAACAGTAATCCGAGAGCCGGAAACGAGAGCCGTATTAGCCATTTCATGATCATGGCTGGTGGTCTCCCTTGGGGAAGTGGGCCAGGGTGTCGGCCAGTGTATTCAGCAGGAGCCTGGCACTGTCATCAACCGGTGATGTCGGTGCCGCCGCAACGAGATTGGATATGATCAGCGTGTCGCGTCCCTGCATGTCATTGTGTTCCGGGTTGTTGGTCATTAGCGTTCGCCAGCTCAAGGCCAGTTCGATCTGTTCGGCTTCAAGCTCCAGGCTGGCGATGCCGGTTCGGAGCTTCTGACAATTGTCGGCGTCTCGGGGCAGTGACTTCCTCGCCCTGCGCAGCGCACCGGTTACACGGTCGCGCCACTCTGTTACCGTAGCGTCCTCGACCCCGGTGAAGGCCCTTTCAGAGAGAGCCAGCCAGGCCGCACTGAGAATGCGCGTTACGCTCCAGCCCTGATCCTGAAGCGCCAGGCAGCTGGTCTGAACGTCCGGGTATTTCCAGAACGCCAATGCAAAACGCCAGAGCGGGTTCTCCGGTTCCAGGTCTTCCGGCAACTCAAGCGGCGATGTCGAAAAATCCGGGATGGTAGCCGAGCCGACCGACATAGGCGCTGTGCCTTCCCTGAACACTATACGTTGATAAAATGAAAACATGTTAACGATAACCGATCTCAGTTTACAACGGGGTGGCGTCTGGTTGCTAGAATCCGTCGACCTTACCGTGCAGCCCGGACAGCGTGTCGCGATCGTCGGTGCCAATGGTGCCGGCAAGTCCAGTCTTTTTCAGCTCTTGCTGGGCCAGTTGGCCCCGGAGCAGGGAACAGTCTCACTGCCCGGTGGTTGCCGCATTGCCCACATGGCACAGGAAGTCGAGGCAACCGACCGGAGTGCCCGGGATTTTGTCCTGGATGGCGATCTGGATCTGCGCCGCCTGGAAGCCGAGCTTGCCAGGGCGGAAACGGCGGGGGATGACCATGCCATTGCCCGCATACACGGAGAGCTAGATGTGCACGAAGCCTGGTCTGCAGCACGCCGGGCGGAGGCGTTGCTGCGTGGGCTGGGCTTTTCGGACGAGGACGCCGACCGACCGGTGTCGGCGTTTTCCGGTGGCTGGCGGATCCGGTTGAATCTGGCCCAGGCCCTGATGAGACCGTCCGATCTATTGCTGCTGGATGAGCCCACCAACCACCTGGATCTTGATGCCTGCCTGTGGCTGGAGAACTGGCTGCGTCGCTACCCCGGCACCTTGCTGTTCATCTCTCACGACCGTGATTTCATGGATCGGGTTGCCACCCATGTGGTGCATTTCGATCAGCGCAAGCTGGAGTTGTATACGGGTAATTACTCAGCCTTTGAAGGCCAGCGCAGTGAACGTCTTGCCCAGCAGCAGGCCGGTTTCGAACGCCAACAGGCCAGAATTGCCGAAATCCAGCGTTTCATAGACCGGTTCAAGGCCAAGGCTACCAAGGCCCGCCAGGCCCAGAGCCGGGTCAAGGCGCTGGAGCGGATGGAGCGCATCGCCCCAGCTCATATTGATTCGCCCTTCAGCTTCGAGTTTCCAGTGGCGGAAAAGGTCTCCAACCCGCTGTTGTCGATACGCAATGGCAAGGCCGGCCACGGTAATACCCCGGTCCTCGATGGTATCAATCTGACCTTGTTGCCCGGCAGCCGGATTGGCCTGCTGGGTCCCAATGGCGCCGGCAAATCCACGTTGATGGATGCGCTTCGGGGTGAGGGTACCTTGTTATCCGGGGATCGCACCTGTGGCGAACATCTGGCCATTGGTTACTTTGCCCAGCATCAGCTGGAGTCGCTGGATCTTGATGCCAGCCCTTTCCTGCACCTGCAGCGGCTGTCGCCAAAGGCGTCAGAGCAGAGTATCCGGAACTTTCTCGGCGGTTTCGATTTCCATGGCGATGAGGCCCTGAGTGCCATCCGCTCGTTCTCCGGCGGTGAAAAGGCCAGGGTGGCGCTTGCCGTGATTGCCTGGCAGAAACCGAACCTCCTCCTGCTCGACGAGCCGACCAACCACCTGGATCTGGAAATGCGCCAGGCCCTGACCATGGCGCTGCAGAACTTTGAAGGCGCCATTGTGGTGGTTTCACACGATCGCCATCTGCTGAGAAACACGGTGGACGAGTTCTGGCTGGTCAATGATGGCCGGGTGACGGAATACCAGGGCGATCTGGAAGACTATGAGCGTTGGCTGGCGGACCGCCGGAAAGACGACACCGAAGCACCGAAACGAATACCTGCCGGGCAGCAGACTGCCGAAGAGTCCTCCGAGGCAGTGGGGGCAGTAGGAGAGAGCGCCGAGGATCGAAAGGCCCGCAAGCGGGCAGAGGCGGCCCTGCGCCAGAAACTGAGTCCCTATCGCAAGAAGCAGGGTGCGCTGGAAAAGGAAATGGAGCAGCTTCAGCAAACGCTGTCGGCTCTGGAGGAGCAACTGTCTGATCCGGGTCTGTATGACGACGGCGGCAAGGCGCGCCTGAAAGAACTGCTGGGCGAGCAGGCCGCTGCAACCGCGCGCCTGGAAGAGGTGGAGGCCCAGTGGCTTGAAGTCAGTGAAGAGGTGGAATCCCTGGAGGCGGAGCTGGCTGGCTGAATGCCGTCAGCCGCCGTTCAGCTCCAGGACAAAATCCTGTTTGGCGAGGTAGTCTCGCTCGTTCTCCAGGTCGGCCAGGGTCAGTGGCCTGTCGTCGAGCCAGCCTTCTGGAAACTCCAGCACCAGCTTGTCCTTGTGGGCAGTCAGGGTAAAGGCCGGAGGTAGTTCCATATTGCGCGGGTGTTGGATCAGAACGGCCAGACGGACCAATACGCACAGGTAGCGCAGCCTTGCGATGTCTTCCGGGTCCAGGCCTTCGAAGATAGCCGAAGCGAACTTGCGTCGGTGGCCACGCACCAGGGTGGCCAGGTCCCGCTGGAACTGTTGGGTGAAGCCGGGCAGGTCCGAGTAGCGCAACAGGTAGGCGCCGTGCTTGTGATACTGGCTGTGGGAGATGGTCAACCCGATTTCGTGCAGGCGGCAGGCCCAGCGCAGGACCTCTTCATCGGCCGCCGTGTTCAGGCCCCAGGCGTCGGCCACCTGCTGCCAGGCGGCGACGGCGGTTTCCTCAACGGCGGCACCGTGTTCCTGGTCCACATGGTAACGCTCCTGTAGCGCGGATATGGTCCGCTCCCGTACGTCCTCATGCTGGATGCGCCCGACAATGTCGTAGAGCAGGCCTTCCCGCAGTGCTCCGTCGGCGAACGCCATATCCCGGATGCCAAGAGACTGGAATGCCCCCATCAGTATGGCAAATCCCGCCGGGAAAATGCTCTGGCGGTCCGAGCGTACACCCAGGTCTCCCAGTTTTTCCGTCTTACCCATATCCACCAGCCGCTTGCGAAGCTCCTGCATGGCCGCGAGCGTAATGGTGCCGTCAGTGATTTTCAGGGTCGCCAGGACGCTGGCAATGGCCTTGATCGAACCGGACGAGCCCACCGCGCTCTGCCAGCCCACCGAACGGTAGTGCTGTCGGATGTTGAGCAGCTCCTGTTCGGCATGGGTCACGGCCTTGTCCATCTGCCGCTTGGTGATCTTTCCGTCCGGGAAGTACCGGTTGCGGAATGACACGCAGCCCATGTGCAGGCTTTCAAGCTCCTGGGGTTCGAACCGTTGCCCGATGATGAATTCGGTGCTGCCACCGCCAATGTCGATCACCAGTCGGCGGCCGATATCGTCAGACAGTGTGTGGGAAACGCCCAGGTAAATCAGGCGTGCTTCTTCGCGACCGGCAATGATCTCCACCGGATAACCCAGGACCTCTTCAGCCCGGGTCATGAACTGATGGGCGTTTCGGGCAACGCGGAGCGCGTTGGTACCCACAATCTGTACCGCCTCCGGTGGCATGCCCTTGAGCCGCTGTGCGAAGCGTCCGAGGCACGCCAGGGCTCGCTCCTGAGCCTCTTCCGTGAGCCGATTGTATTGATCCAGCCCGGCCCCGAGTTGAACCTTTTCACCCATCTTTTCGAGGGTCCGGATTTCCCCATGCACTAGTCGGGCAACCACCATGTGGAAGCTGTTCGAGCCCATGTCGATGGCTGCCAGTACCTCGGGTGAGGCGGCAGCGTTTTCGGCGGTGGATGCGGCCGTCACGTGGTCGGAATCCTTTTAAGGTGAACGTGCGAGGTACTATAAGCGAAATCCCTCAGGGCTGTCAGTAACCGGAAAACCGCGTATTTGACCAGGGTCAGGCGCGGATCGTTTCTTACCGCTTCACATCCGGCTGATCAATCGCGTAAAGTATGTCTTACCGTGATTTGGGTGAAAGGCTGCTTGCAACACCGGGCGGCCTTCAACGACAGTCAACAGCACCTGTGCCCCGGTATGGTTATCCCGGAAGAAAATACCGTTGTGCAGCAGTAGTGCATGAATCAGGAAAAGGTAATGAGCGGAAATATCGTAAATGTAACCGACGCTTCTTTTGAGCAGGATGTACTGCAGTCAGACGTTCCCGTACTGGTGGACTACTGGGCTGAGTGGTGCGGTCCCTGCAAGATGATTGCGCCGGTGCTTGAAGAGATTGCCGACGAATACGACGGCAAACTGAAAGTCTGCAAGCTCAACATTGACGAAAACGAGCAGACCCCGCCGAAGTTCAACATCCGTGGTATCCCTACTCTGATGCTGTTCAAGAACGGCAATGTGGACGCCACCAAAGTCGGCGCCCTTTCCAAGTCCCAGCTGGCGGCTTTCCTGGACAGCAATCTCTGATTGCCGTCGGGTCACCAGAAAAACCGCCTCTGAGCCAAGGCTCACGGGCGGTTTTTTTATGGCACTTACTCCCAGTCCCGGGATCGCGCCAAATCCGAGTCTTTCTGTTCCACCCAGTGTTCTCCGCCTGAAGTAATCTCTTTTTTCCAGAACGGCGCCGATGTTTTCAGGGCGTCCATGATGAACTGGCAGGCTGCGAACGCGTCTCCGCGGTGAGCGCTGCACACACCGACAAAGACAATCTGGTCGCACAATGCCAGCCGCCCCACCCGGTGGATCACGCGGGCCTTGCGCACGTCCCAGCGTTTCGAGGCGTCATCGATAAGCCCCTGAATGACCTGTTCGGTCATGCCGGGGTAGTGCTCAAGATAGAGACCCGTGACGCCCTCCAGGTCACCGCTGTCGCGAACCAGGCCGGTAAACGTGGCAATGGCACCGGTGCCGGCACCGCTGTCACGGAGGGCGGCGTATTCGGCGGCTACATCAAAATCCTCAGACTGGACCGAAATCATCTCAACCTCCGGTTACCGGCGGGAAGAAGGCCAGTTCATCACCCGGTTTGACCTCAGAGCCCGGCTTCGCCATGGCCTGGTTGATCGCAATCATCACCGGCTGGTCGCCCTGTAACTGGCTCCAGGCCCCGCCCTGATTCGCCAGCTCGGCCAGCACATCGCCGGCCGTCAGGCCCGGTTTGGCTTCGATGGCCAACTGTTCGGTTTTCAGTTCCTCGCGCAGGCGGGCAAAAAAAACGCACCGTAATCGTGTTATCACTCATGCTCAGCTCAACAGTTCCGCAAACGAATAGTAGGTTAGCAGGTCGCCGGGGTTCACCGTGGTGTTTTCGGGCACTACGGCCAGACCATCTGCCCAGCAGGTAGAGCTCAGGATACCGGAGCTCTGATTGGGGAAGGCGGCGACCACAGGCTCCGATCCCCGGATTTCCTTTCGGGCCCGGACAAACTCCCGGCGCACCGATGGCGACGAGACGGAAAAGTCTGCCGGTATCCGCTCGCCCGAGAGAGGTTTGGGGCTGCGGCCCTGGCGTTTCCGTATGTAGGGCATGCCCACCATCAGGAAAGTGACCAGCACAGATCCGGGATTGCCAGGCAACCCCAGTACGGGCGTGCCGCCGATCGCACCAAACGCCACGGGTTTACCGGGCTTGATCGCCATTTTCCAGAGTGACAGGCCGCCGGATTCCTCCAGCACCGCGCGCACATGGTCTTCTTCACCAACGGACACGCCCCCACTGGTGATGATCAGATCGGCCGACTCCGCCGCACGCAGCAGCGTTTCCCGGGTCGCCTCGCGTTTGTCTTTGAGGGTCTCGCACAACACCACCTCGCAGCCGGCCTCGGCAAGTAGTCCCATCAGGGTGAAGCGGTTACTGTTGTAGATCTGTCCCGGCCCGAGGGGCGTTCCGGGGTCTACAAGCTCGTCGCCGGTGGACAGAATGGCGACTCTCAGCCGCGCCAGAACATCGACCCGGGCAACGCCCATGGAGGCCAGCAGACCCATCTCATTGGGGCGCACCTTTGTACCTTTTGCCAGCGCAAGGTCGCCCCGTGCCAGATCCTGGCCCCGGCGACGTATATTCTGGCCCTCTTCCACCTCCGCCTGCACAACGATGCCGGCGTCAGTCACCTGGACCCGTTCCTGCATCACCACCGAGTCTGCCCCTTCGGGAATCTCCGAACCGGTGAAAATTCGGGCGGCGGTGCCGGGCGCAAGGGCGTTTGGCGCCGCACCAGCCGGAATCCGTGCCGATACGGGTACGGGTTGGTCGCCACTCAGGTCCTGCTTCCGCAGGGCGTAGCCGTCCACGGCACTGTTGTCCGCCGGCGGAACGTCCGCTGGAACATAGTGGTTTTCTGCAAGTACCCGGCCCAGGGCGTCGGCCAGGGCGACGGTTTCAGTTTGCGCAACCACCGGCGCTTTCGACAACAGGTGTTCCAGGGCATCTTCCAGGGGCGTGAGGTTTGGGTTGGCCATCAAATCTGAGCTCCGGTCGGTATGTCTTCTCGCCTCAGCGCTTGGCGCGCTGTCCAATCACTTCGTTGAGTCGCTCCGTGGGCTTCTCGGGTTTGCGCAACACGAGCCCGGAAAAATTGCACGGTGTGTGACGGCTGTCCAGTTGACTGAGAAGAATGCCTTCCCAGCCGGTGCGGCAGGCACCGGTCGAGCCGGGTAGGCAGAAAATCACCGTATGGTTAGCCATTCCCGCCATCGCCCGCGATTGCACGGTAGAAGATCCGATCTCGGCGGCAGAAAGGCGACGGAATTCCTCGCCAAAGCCTTCTACGGTTTTGTCCAGCAATGGCCTGACGGCTTCCGGCGTACTGTCCCGTTCAAGCAGGCCGGTGCCACCGGTAATGATCACCACATGCACCTGGGAATCGGCGATCCAGTTCGATATCAATGCCCGCACCAGATACACATCGTCAGGCAGGATCCGGCGGGCCACCAGGTTGTGGCCGGTCTCGACCACGCTGTCCTCCAGAAACTGCCCGGAGGTGTCCTGTTCAGGCCCACGAGTATCGGACACGGTCAGCAGGGCAATGTTAAGGGGTTTCATCTCGGTGCTGGGTACACTGCTCATGGAAGGGCTCCAGATTCATTGAAAAGTGGTTATACGCCAGTATCGCCATCACAGCCTTTCAATGGAAGGGAGTAACCAATCAGGGGGAGGTGCCAAAGGCCTGTTGTGGCCGGTTTGGCGTGAAATTGCCGTTAATTTGTGCAGTGCACTTGACATTCGCCAGTCAGGTGGCCGATGATCGCTCTTGCCCGGCGAACGGTTGTTCCCACTCTCTGGCTAAAGTACCTTATTCCGGACTCCATCTACACCGGTTGCTCCAACTGGCCAGCACCAAGTTCAGCGTTTTACTACGATCAATACGTTCAGGGGCACCCCTGTCATTCCAATATTCGTTTACTTCCATTCCTGAAAATCCAACAAACTATGAATCTTACTGAACTCAAGCAGAAATCCGTGCCCGAATTGCTCGATATTGCGCAAGAGATGGGCCTCGATAACCTGGCTCGTTCGCGCAAACAGGATGTGATCTTCACCATTCTGAAGAAGCACGCAAAAAGCGGCGAAGACATCTACGGCGACGGCGTACTGGAAATTCTGCAGGACGGCTTCGGCTTCCTCCGTTCCGCCGATGCCTCCTACCTGGCAGGACCTGACGACATCTACGTGTCTCCCAGCCAGATCCGCCGTTTCAACCTGCGCACAGGCGATACGGTTGCCGGCAAGATTCGCCCGCCCAAAGACGGCGAGCGCTATTTTGCCTTGCTGAAGGTCAGCGAGATCAATTTCGACAAGCCGGACAACGCCCGCAGCAAGATTCTCTTCGAGAACCTCACGCCGCTGTTTCCGGACGAGCGCCTGAAGCTCGAGGCCGGTAATGGCAGCACCGAGGACCTCTCCTCCCGAGTACTGGATCTGGTGGCGCCGATCGGTAAAGGCCAGCGCGGCCTAATCGTGTCTCCGCCCAAGGCCGGTAAGACGCTGCTGATGCAGAGCATCGCCCAGTCCATCACACGCAACAACCCCGAGTGCCACGTGATGGTGCTGCTGATTGATGAGCGGCCCGAGGAAGTGACCGAGATGCAGCGCACCGTGCGCGGCGAAGTCATCGCCTCCACCTTCGACGAGCCGCCCGCCCGTCACGTTCAGGTGGCCGAAATGGTGATTGAGAAAGCCAAGCGTCTGGTCGAGCACAAGAAAGACGTGGTTATCCTGCTGGATTCCATCACCCGCCTGGCTCGTGCCTACAACACGGTAATCCCGTCATCTGGCAAGGTCCTGACCGGTGGTGTTGACGCCCACGCCCTGGAAAAGCCCAAGCGCTTCTTCGGTGCCGCGCGTAACGTGGAAGAGGGCGGAAGCCTGACTATTCTCGCCACGGCGCTTGTCAACACCGGCTCCAAGATGGACGAGGTGATCTACGAGGAGTTCAAGGGCACCGGCAACATGGAGATCCACCTGGATCGCAAGATTGCCGAGAAGCGGACTTATCCGGCCATCAACATCCGCAGCTCCGGCACGCGTCGCGAGGATCTGCTGATGAGCGAGGCGGATATCCAGCGGGTCTGGATCCTGCGCAAGCTCCTGCACTCCATGGACGACGATACCGCGGCCATCGAGTTCCTGCTGGACAAGCTCAAGGACACCAAGACCAACGACGAGTTCTTCCAGTCCATGAAGCGTCGTTGATGTCTTCCCAGTCAGAGCGCCTTGTGAATAACTGGTGATCTGCTGAACGAGGTGGGGACCTGCTTTCCCAGACTGTGTCTTGCCATGGATGGCAAGACCAAGCCCCCAGGGATGGGTTCACGGCGTGTCTGGGAAAGCAGGTCCCCACCTTGTTCTAACTCCGAAAAAAGCAGTCCAGCGAACAAAGACCTCCGTAGTACTGGCATATCTGAACGGAGTACCCGATGAAATACAACGACCTGCGAGACTTCATCGACCAGTTGGAAAAGCTGGGCGAGCTGAAACGGATCAGCGTTGAGGTCGACCCCCACCTGGAAATGACCGAGATCTGCGACCGCACCCTGCGAGCAGGTGGTCCTGCGTTGTTGTTTGAGAATCCCAAGGGCTATGACATGCCGGTGCTGGCCAACCTGTTCGGAACACCGAAACGGGTGGCGCTGGGCATGGGGCAGGATAACGTCACAGCGCTTCGGGATATCGGGAAGCTGCTGGCGTTTCTCAAGGAACCGGATCCTCCCAAGGGTTTCCGCGATGCCATCGAGAAGTTGCCGCTGTTCCGGCAGGTGATGCGCATGAGTCCGAAGGTGCTCCGGTCTGCGCCCTGTCAGGACGTGGTGATCGAGAAAGACCAGGTGGACCTGTACCAGATTCCGGTTCAGCACTGCTGGCCCGGCGATGCCGGCCCCCTGGTAACCTGGCCACTGGTGATTACCCGTGGGCCCCATAAAGAACGCCAGAATCTTGGCATCTATCGGCAGCAGGTCATCGGCCGCAACCGTCTGATCATGCGCTGGCTGAGCCATCGCGGCGGTGCGCTGGATTTCCAGGAATTCCAGAAGGCCAATCCGGGGCAGCCCTATCCGGTGGCGGTGGCTCTCGGCGCCGATCCCGCGACGATCCTCGGGGCCGTAACGCCCGTACCCGATACCTTGTCGGAGTACGCGTTTGCCGGGCTGCTGCGAGGCAGTCGGACCGAGCTGGTGAAGGCAGGTCTGAGTGATCTGCAGGTGCCGGCGAGCGCGGAGATTGTGCTGGAAGGCTTTATCTATCCTGACGACATGGCGCCGGAAGGGCCGTTTGGCGATCACACCGGTTATTACAACGAAGTGGATCATTTCCCGGTGTTTACCGTGGAACGGATCACCCATCGCAGGGACCCGATCTATCACAGTACCTACACCGGTCGCCCGCCGGATGAGCCGGCAATTCTCGGGGTGGCTCTGAACGAGGTGTTTATTCCGATTCTGCAGAAGCAGTTCCCGGAAATCGTGGATTTTTACCTGCCACCGGAAGGCTGTTCCTATCGCCTTGCAGTGGTGACCATGAAGAAACAGTACCCCGGCCATGCCAAACGGGTGATGATGGGCGTATGGTCATTCCTGCGGCAGTTCATGTACACCAAGTTTGTGATTGTCACGGATGACGATGTGGATGCCCGTAACTGGGAAGACGTGATATGGGCGATTACCACCCGGATGGATCCCACCCGTGATACCACCCTGGTGGACAACACGCCCATCGATTATCTGGATTTTGCCTCGCCGGTCTCCGGCCTGGGTTCCAAGATGGGGATGGATGCCACCAACAAGTGGCCCGGTGAGACAACCCGTGAATGGGGTGAGCCCATCACCATGACGGATGACGTCAAAAAGCGCGTCGATGAGTTGTGGGATACCCTGGGCATTGAAAGTCCGGCATCCCGCCCCGACTGATATGGGCAGTGAACACAGGGCAGTGCGGATTTTGCCCTCTGGTATCGCTTTCACAGCAGCACCGGAGGCAGATTTGCTCAGCGCTGCCGCGCAGGCTGGCATTGCAGTGCCGGCGGCCTGCCGCAATGGGGTATGTGAAATCTGCGAGGCCCGATTGCTGGCTGGCAGCGTACTGAATACCCGAAACCAACAGATTATAGAGGTCGGCGAGCGCTTGATGATGTGCCGAAGCGTCGCGCTCACGGACCTGGAACTGGAGATATCCGCCGTTATGGCAGCTGGAAACAATCAGCCTGGCAAGTTTCAGGCAAAGGTCGTGGACGTACGTTCCATCAGTCACGATGTCTATCGCGTTGAGCTGCAGCTCCCGCGGCGTCGGGAACTGTCGTTTCACGCCGGGCAGTATCTGTCGGTCAATCTACCGGATGCCGACCCCTGCTACTTTTCCATCGCCAGCAGCCCATCGGCCCAGAACATCGAATTGCACATTCAGGCGACCCCGGAGTGGGTGTCGGCACAGAAAGTCATTGATGCCCTGACGTCGGGCGGTGAAGTGACGGTGGAACTCCCCCACGGCAAGGCATGCCTGGCTTCGGCGCCAACGAAACCTTTGCTGCTGGTGGCCGCGGGTACCGGTTTTGCCCAGATGAAAAGCCTGGTGGATTACCTGCGGGGAACGTCCTACGATCAGCCGGTCAAGCTCTACTGGGGAGTGCGCCGGCACGAGGATATGTACCTTCGCGCCCTGGCACAGCAGTGGCAGGAGGAGTGGCCCCGTTTCACGTTCCTGCCGGTGGTAGGGGACGATGAAGACAACGATTGGGCAGGCCATCACGACCAGCTGGTTCGGGCTGTTCTGGCTTCCGGAATGGACTGGAACAATGTCGAAGTCCATGCCAGCGGTTCGCCCACCATGGTGTACACACTGATGGATGCGCTGGTGGATGCGGGTCTGCCTGAAGAGGCGTTCTTCTCTGACGTGCTGGAATACGCGCCAAGGACCTGAATCAGGCCCTTGGCATCGGCAGTTCCGGCAATCCGTTATCCTTGGCCAGTCCCTGCATAAGCAGTTTGACGCTGGCCTCTTCCTCGCCCATGTGGGCATTCAGACGGCTCAGCTCAGCCAGAGCCTCCCGGCTGCGCTTCAGCCGCAGGCTGGTTTCGAAATATTCCCGGGCCTTGCCCCAGAGTTCGTTGCGCAGGCTCAGCCGGCCCAGGGCCAGCAGAAGCTCGGGGTTGTTCGGCCGGTCTTTCAGCCATTGTTCTGCCAGCAATAACTGTTCATCTGGCTTCTGGCCTTTTACCCGCCCATAGAGGTTGATCAGCTCGTCACTCCAGTGGTTGCGCAGCACCTTGCGCAACAGCGTTTCGGTCTGAACCTCGTCGCCAAGGCCGGCCAGCAGGCGGGCATAATCCCGAATAGTGTATTCGTCGCGGCGCAGGAAGCCCGGTAGTTCGTCCCAGAGGCGGGTTAGCGGTTCCAGCGACGCATCGGGGTCCTGTTGCTGCTGGCGCCGACAATCCTCGGCACCACGCTCCAGCAGGTTGTGCCATACCTGACGCTCGAGATCATTGAGTTCGGCTTCCGACAGCACGCTGCGTTTGCGCAGCTCGGGCAGTAGCCGGGACAGTTCGCGCCAATCCTCCAGGCGCAAATAGGTGTTTTTCAGCAGCTTGAGCACAAAGGGGTGATGGGGTGACTGTTTACGCAGGCGAACCAGCGTGGCCAGGGCCTGCTCCAGCCGGTTGCCGGCCAGCTGCAGTTGGGCCTGGGTAATGCCAACCGCCATGTCGGAGCCGGGGGTGCTGTCGAAGGCTTTGCGCAATAATTCATCCACCGCCTCGTGATCACCGGATTCGAACGATGCCTGGGCCGCGGCCAGATAATTGATCAGGGGCGTATCGGCATGGCTGGCGGAGGATGTCAGCAGTTTTCGGGCTCTGGGCCAGTTGCCTTCGGCCAATGCCAGAAGCCCCTGGGTGGTCCGCCGCCGGGCGCGGCGTTCGTTGCCTCGGGCAATCCAGCCAGCTACCAGGCCGGTACTGGTTCTGAGTCGGCGGATAAGGTTGATGGTCAGCACGGTCAGCACGATGAGGGCCACGATCAGCCCCAGCCCCACCCAGAAGTTGGTCTCAATCAGGTAATGGCCCAGGCTGATTCGGATGTAGCCCAGATCGTATTGCAACCCGAGGGACAGGCCGGTGCCGATCAACAGCGCCAGCAGGATGATGAGTAACAGGCGAATCATGAATCGTCGCCTCCATTGCCACCGCCGGTATTATCCTCGCCGTCGCCGTTGTTGGCGTTCAGGCGCCCGGCCAGCCGTTCCTTGAGGAGGTCCAGGGACTGACTGATGTCGGGCAGCTCGGGATCCACGTTTTTCTGCGCCAGCTCAGCCAGGGTGTCACTCAGTGCTGCTACCCGGGGATTGCTGGCGTTGTACCAATCATCAATGGTGGTCCGGGCTTTGGTCAGCGCCCGCTCATACAGGGGCTGATTGCCCCGCAGGACCGCCATCTCGGCCTCTTCCAGCATCAGCTGCAGGTTGAGGCGGGCATAGGCGCTCTGGTCCGGCGACAACAGGGGTTTTACCGGCTCGTCCATGCGACGCACAACCACCACTTGCATCAGGGTGGCTTTCACCTTGTTCCAGGCCTGGAGAAGGGCACCCGGCTTGCCGCCGGCGTCAGCTTCCTGTTCCGCGCCGGCGTTGACAATAAAGCCGGGGGCGTTTTCGCTGATCAGGGCCTGGTCGGTGAGCTGGTGAATGCTGTCGATGGCGGCTTCCAGTTTCAGGTAAAGACCGGTCCGATCCACGCCGGTAAGGCCCTTGAGCGCCAGGATTTCACGGGCGAGCTGCTGGCGCACCGGGTAAACACCGATGTCATCGGATTCCGCCAGTACTTCATCGGCCGCTTCCAGGGCCGACATGGCGCCGCGAATGTCTTTTTCGATCATCAACCGTTGATTGGCAATGCGCAGCAGGTATTCCGCCTCTGCCAGTAGCCAGTCTGTGCGTGTGCGGTTGCCGGCTTCCAGCAGTTCACGGGCGTTGTGGTCGATCTGGCGCTGCTGGGTGGCAATCAGCTCCCGCTGGCTTGCCAGTTTCTCTTCCAGGGACTGCAGACGCTGGCTCTGCTGGCTGCCGCGGTCGCCATATCGGTCTTCAAGCTGGGCGGTGTCCTGTTGCAGGCTCTGAAGTTTCTGCATCACGGCCTGGTGATTGTTCCACTGCTGCCAGCTCCAGAGGGCCAGGGCGACAGCGATAATCAGCGCAATGATGGCGACGAGCCCTATTGGCCAAAGTTTCTGGCGGGCGGATGGTTCCTTGGAAACGGTTGCGGGCAGTTGATTCGTAGTGTCTGTCACGGGCGTCCTTACTTGGCTTTTCCGGAGCCACCGTCCCGGCCGGCAAGTTGCGCTGCAACCGTGGCCACGATGTCGTTATCGGCAAGGCTTCCTGGTATACACGGATTTGTGAATCCCGCGGCCCGGGCCTGTTCGGCAACCCGATCTGCGGGAACAATCAATAACCTATCGTATAGATTATGGCTGCTATTCGCACATAGTGCGATGAGATTGTTCAAGGTTTCTCCGGACAGGGCGACGATGGCCTCCGGAGCAAAGGTGCCGAGAGTGGCCCGGATCTGCTCCGGCGAGTGGTCCGGGCGAAAGCGGCGATACAGAGGCAGGAGGGTGACCCTGGCGCCCCGGGATTCGAGTGTTTCCCGGATCAGTTCCCGGCCGGTTTCACCGCGGGCGAGCAAAACCCGTTCGCCTTCGAGGTTTTGCAGTGACGGAAGTGCCAGAAGCGCCTCGCTGGTCCAGCCCTCTGGCGGTCTGCGCGGACTAAGGCCGTGCTCGGCAAGCACCGATGCGGTGCCAGCGCCAACGCCATACCAGCGGATGCCCATGGGCAGCTGGGGCCACCAGGTGTCAACCTCCTCAAGCAGAAGGCGGGCGGCAAACGGGCTCACGGCGATCACATGGGAGAATTCATCCAGACTCAGGATAAGCGTCCGCCGCTCGGGTGTTTCCGGCAGAGGTTCCCGGTCAATCAGGGGCAGAATCTGTACGTCGGCACCTGCGGAACGAAATCGGCTGGCCAGGCGCGAGGCCTCGGGTTCAGGCCGGCAGATCAGAATCCGCCGGCCGTTCAGGTCAGGCTCAGGTTGGTGTGTGGCCATAGATTTCAGCCAGCACCTTGTCGGCACCGAGAGCCAGAAGGTCCTCGGCCAGTTCCCGGCCCAGGCGCTCGCCTTCGGCCCTTGGTGCGCGGCCCTCGACCCGGAAGATCAGGGTGCCATCAACGGCGCCCACCAGGCCCCGCAGCCAGATCGTGTCATCATCCTCAAGCAGCGCATAGGCGGCGATTGGAACCTGGCAGCCGCCCTCAAGGCGACGGTTCAGGGCCCGCTCGGCAGTGACACGATCCCAGGTGTCTTTGTGCTTCAGGGGTTCAAGCATGGCCAGGAGGTCCTGATCATCCACCCGGCATTCGATCCCGAGCGCCCCCTGGCCGACCGCCGGCAGCGAGACGGTGTCCGGCAGGCAATACCGGATGCGCTCGTGAAAGCCCAGACGCTTCAGACCTGAGCTGGCCAGCACAATGGCTTCGTATTCGCCGGCATCAAGCTTGGCCAGCCGGGTGTTGACGTTGCCGCGCAACACGCGGATTTTCAGATCCGGGCGATAGGCCCTGAGTTGGGCCTCACGGCGCAGGCTCGCCGTACCGACCACGGCACCCTCGGGCAGGGCGTCAACGTTGTCGTAGTGGTTGCTGACGAAAGCGTCGGTCGGGTCTTCGCGCTCACAGATCGCCACCAGTCCCAGGCCTTCCGGAAACTCCATGGGCACGTCTTTCATGGAGTGCACAGCCAGATCGGCGCGGCCGTCGAGCATGGCTTCTTCCAGTTCCTTGACGAACAGGCCCTTGCCGCCGATTTTGGCCAGTGGCACGTCCAGTATCTTGTCACCCTGAGTCTTGATCTTGACCAGTTCCACGGTGATGTTGTCGTGCAGCCTTTCCAGCTCGGCCTTGATGAATTCCGCCTGCCACAGCGCCAGTGCGCTGCTGCGGGTTGCAATGCGAAGGGTACGTTTGGACATGACACTCACTGTCGGTTCGAAAAAAATGTCCGCCAAGGTTACCTTGTGGCGGCAGAAAAGTCCCGCGGCGACCAACTCTGGCGAGCGCTACGGATTCACCCCGGCTGGTGTTCCTGAAGCCACTGGCGCACGTTGCTTGTATGGCGGCGGCTTACCGGCAGCTCGCCCTGACCATCCCTGAGCACGACCAGGTTGTGGCCATCCGGTGTCCGTTTCAGTGCTTGGATAAACCGGACACCCACCAGCGTGTTCCGATGGATTCGCAGCAGGATGCTCGGGTAACTGTTTTCCAGCTCCTTCAGGGTATAGTCGCATACGGTTTCACCCCGAGTGTGGTGGATGGTGACGTACTTCTGATCCGCCTCGCAGTAGAGGATTTCCGACAGATCGATCAGCTCGGTGCCCCGGTGGGTGCGCACCGCCAGCTGCTCCTGGTTCTGTGCCGCCTGTCCGTTCAAGGCCTGCAGTTGTACCCGGTTGATCCTGCCGGCCCGGGCCAGGGCATCCGCCAAGGCCTCCTTGCGAACCGGTTTGAGCAGGTAGGCGATGGCCTGCACGTCAAACGCCTGGATGGCGTAATGGTCGTAGGCCGTGCAGAAAATCAGGGCAGGCGGATTGGCCAACTGGCTCAGGCGGCTGGCAGCCTCCATACCGTCCATGCCGGGCATTCGAATGTCCAGCAACAGTATATCCGGCTCAAGTTCCGCCACCTGCTTCAGAGAACTGTCACCGTCGGCAGCTTCGCCACAGACCCGATAACCCGGGAGCGCCTCCACCAACCGGCGGATTCGCTCGCGGGCCAGGGGTTCGTCATCGGCGATCAGGACACTGCGGGTATCAGGCATGACTGGTCTCAATTCCCTTGTTCATGAACTCATGTCTTTGGGGCTTTCTGTTCGCCGGCCTTTTGCCGGGGCAATCTCAGGGTAACGGTATACACGTCGTTCTGGTGGCTGTGTTTCAACACCGCCGGTTCGCCGAACAGCGCCCGCAGCCGGGACTGTATATTCGCCAGCGCCATTCGGTTGCCTTCGTGTTGCCGGTTATTCTGGTCCGGCTTGGGATTCTGTACCAGCAAATAGACAAACTCGCCTTTGGCCTGGGCTTCAATTCGCACGGTGCCACCTTCCGGCCGGGGTTGAATGCCGTGGTAGATGGCGTTTTCCACCAAGGGCTGCAGCGTGAGTGGGGGAATGGCCTGTTGCTCCAGACCCCCTTCAATTTGCCACTCCAGCCTCAGGCGGTCGCCCAGGCGCAGTGCCTCGATGGCCAGGTAGCGTTGGCACAGTGCCAGTTCCCTGGACAGCGGGATCAGCTGGTCGCCGGTGCGGAGGCTGGCGCGAAACAGTTCCGACAGATCCAGGACCGCCTCTTCCGCCCGTTCCGGGTTGGTGGCAATCAGGCTGGCAATGGTATTCATGCTGTTGAACAGGAAATGGGGCTGAATGCGGGCCTGAAGAGATGCCAGATGCGCCTGCATTTCCGCTTCACGCTGCTGTTGCCACTGGTGCTGCAGGTAAAAATAACGCAGCACCATGAGCACGATCAGTAGTGCCAACAGCATTTTTTTGGCCACGCCCTGCCACACGGCCACGCCATCCTGAGGGTGCAGTACGCTGTCGGCAAACAGGCTGAACGCCAGCACATCCAGCAAAACAATGGCAACAATGGTGGTGGTCGCCCCAGAGACGGACATCCGCGCAAGCCGTGCGCGCAGGAGGCAGATCAGGGCAGCACTGGTGAGGGTGGTCCACTGCACGAACAGCGACAACAGCCCGAAGTAATTCCAGTCGATCCAGCCCCGCTCTGCCTGCACGATGGCGAGCACCAGAACCAGCAGTTCACTGGTGACCAGCAACAGAAACACGGCCCTCACCCGGCACAGGTCCGGAACGAAGAACTCGCTCTCTGTCACACCTTTGTCCCCGTTACGGGGTGTCTCCTTTACCCGGGTCAGAATGGTATACTCCCGCCATGTTCAATGTACCCAGTTCCCGCCAGATGATGCCGGGCTGTCAGCAGGAAAGATAGACCATGACGGATCAGAAAAAGTCTGACCAGACCACAAGCTCTGAAAAACCCTGGGGCGGACGCTTCAGTGAACCCACCGATGCTTTCGTTGAAAAATTTACCGCATCAGTGGGATTTGACCAGCGCCTGTACCATCACGACATCACCGGCTCCATTGCCCATGCCACCATGCTGGCCGAGGTTGGCGTGCTCACCAATGAGGAGCGGGACCAGATCATCGAGGGCCTGAAAGGGGTCAAGGCAGATATCGAGGCCGGCAATTTCCAGTGGTCCGTGAGTCTGGAAGACGTGCACATGAACATCGAGGCACGCCTTACCGACCGTATTGGCATCACCGGCAAGAAACTCCACACCGGCCGCAGCCGCAACGATCAGGTGGCCACCGACATCCGTCTGTACCTGCGGGACGAAATCGATGTCATCGCCGAGGAACTGAAACGCCTGCAAACAGGTCTGCTGGACCTGGCCGAGCGCGAGGCGGACACCATCATGCCCGGCTTCACCCATCTGCAGACTGCCCAGCCGGTGACCTTCGGGCATCACCTGCTCGCCTGGTATGAAATGTTGGTGCGGGATGCCGAGCGCCTGCAGGACTGTCGCAAGCGGGTGAACGTAATGCCCCTTGGCGCGGCTGCGCTGGCTGGCACCACCTATCCAATTGATCGGGCAATGACTGCCCGGCTGCTTGGCTTTGACCGGCCCACCGAGAACAGCCTGGACTCCGTCAGCGACCGGGATTTCGCCATCGAGTTCTGTAGCTTTGCGGCGCTGCTGATGACGCATCTGTCACGGTTCAGCGAGGAATTGGTGCTCTGGACTTCCGCCCAGTTCGATTTCATTGATCTGCCCGATCGCTTCTGCACCGGCTCGTCCATCATGCCCCAGAAAAAGAACCCGGATGTTCCGGAACTGGTCCGGGGCAAGACCGGTCGCGTTAACGGCCATCTGATCAGTCTGCTGACCTTGATGAAGAGCCAGCCCCTGGCCTACAACAAGGACAACCAGGAAGACAAGGAGCCCCTGTTTGATACCGTGGATACCATCAAGGGTTGCCTGAAAGCCTACGCCGACATGATTCCGGCCATTCGCTCCAAGGCCGACAACATGCGAGTGGCGGCCAAGCGCGGTTTCTCGACCGCTACCGATCTGGCGGATTACCTGGTGAAGAAAGGCGTGCCCTTCCGGGACGCCCATGAAATCGTTGGCAAGTCTGTGGCGTTCGGGGTGGCTGAAGGCCGGGATCTGTCTGATATGGCCCTCGAAGAGCTGCAGCAGTTCTCTGATCACATTGGTGCTGATGTCTTTGATGTGCTCACCCTGGAAGGCTCGGTCCAGGCCCGTGACCATCTGGGTGGCACTGCCCCGGACCAGGTACGCGCGGCGGTCGGTAGAGCCCGCGCTCAACTGGGCTGAAGCGTTTCCCCGGGGCGGAGCGGCTAGCCGCCGATTCGCCCCGTTGTCAGGTCTACGGCCGCGGGGGTTAGTTCGTCAAGCGGTTGTGGGCGGAACAGCCGGTACCCCTGCCCGTAATGTATGCCCAGGGTCCGGACCTTGCGCAGGGCGTCGTCGCTCTCGATAAAGGTGGCCACGGTGATTTTGCCGGCGGCCTCGGCAATCCGGTGCAGGGCTTCAAGCATCACCTGTTGCACCGGGTCCTCCTCCAGCTGCTGAACCATCCTCCGGTCCAGTTTGATGATGTCCACCGGCAATCTGGCGGCCAGGCTATAGCTTTCAACCGACGCACCGGCGCCGTCCAGGGCGACACGGAAACCGGCCCGATGCAATGCGTCGCACAGAACGGCCACGTCATCGGGGTACTGGGTGGCATGGGCTTCCCTGATTTCCAGGCAGAAACAGCCGGGGTCAAACGCTGATTCACTGAGCACATCGGTCATAAAGTCAGCGAAGGTATCGTCCAGAACGCTGGCCAGGGACAGGTTGAAGCCGCAGTACTTCAAGCGTGGTTCCAGCAACGGCTGATTGCCCAGCCAATCCAGGGTTTGTCGGATCACCTGGCGATCCAGTCGTTTGGCCAGGTCAAAACGTTCCGCGATCGGCAGGAAGTCGTCGGGCTTCAGTGCTGCTTCATTGTCTGCGGTCGTCGGAATCCGGCAAAGGATCTCAATATGGTCGCCCCAGGTGGGGCTGGCCACCGGTCGCATTGCCTGGTATTCAAGAATCAGGTTGTGATTATCCAGCGCGTCGCGGATCTGCTCGACCCGTTTGCTGGCAGTTGATTCGTCGGTCTGTCGGGCAATGGCCCTGGCGGCGTGCACCCGGTTTCGCCCGGATGTCTTGGCGGTATGGCACAGATCGGCGGCCTGGCTCAGAAGCTGCTCCGGGTCTCCGGGAAGGTCCCTGTCCAGAATCAGAAGACCCCCTGAAGCGGTGGTCTGGAGCTTGTGCCCCTGCCAGTCGAAAACAAAGTCGCCGATCAGATTGAGGGTTTCCTGGGCAATCTTGCGGGCCCGCGCTTCCGGACAATTCTCGATCAGAAGTGCGAAGGTGTCGCCGGCAAGCCGGGCGAGGGCGTCTCGTTGTCGAACCCGTACGCCCAGGTTGCCGGCCAGTTCCCGGAGATAGCGGTCACAGGTTCCGCTGCCGGCCAGATCGTTGAAACGCTCGAATTCGTCAAGATCCAGGTAGAGCAGACTGTCGCAGGATTCCCGATGGGTCTTCTGCTCCAGGGTTCTCAGCAATCGGGCGATGAATGCCTTGCGGTTCATCAGGCCGGTAACCGGATCGTGGCGTATCCGGTATTCCTCGCTGGAGGCATGATTCAGCTTCGGTTCTATGCGACGGGCCACGTGCACGGCGCCGGTGACGTCGCCCTGGTCGTTGGTCAGACGCTGGTAGTGGAATTCATGCACCGGCAACTCACGGGATTGCTGGGCCATGGGCATCTCAACCACAAAGCTGTCGCGTTCGAAGGCCCGGTGCCAGAGCCGCTCCATCAGCCTTCGTT
Organism: Marinobacter sp. MIT932201; assembly: GCF_047123295.1. Taxonomy (NCBI): domain Bacteria; kingdom Pseudomonadati; phylum Pseudomonadota; class Gammaproteobacteria; order Pseudomonadales; family Marinobacteraceae; genus Marinobacter; species Marinobacter sp. MIT932201. The sequence goes on from NZ_CP138917.1 coordinate 583,287, forward strand.
CGTTCGGGAATTCGTTCAGAAGGTCGCTCAGATTATCGCCCACTTCGGGGTGCCGGCCGAAGGTCTCGTAAAACTGCCTGGCCCAGGGAGTATTGAAATGGAGCAGGTTGAATGAAGCATCGACGGCAACAACCAGATCCGGGGTGGCGCTGGTGGTGGCTGCGAGCATGGTGTTCGCATGCTGGCGGGCTTTGTCGAGTTGCATGTCGGCGGTCCGGTCCACCAGGGTGCCGCCGAGCCGGGGAATCCTGCCACCCTGCTTCAGTGCCCGACAACTGAGCGTCACCCGCCGCTGGTTCTGCCGCGAGGTGACGATATCAAGATCGAGGGAAAACGCCTCTCCCGTTCGGAGGCAGCGACGGAACATGGCTCGCACCCGGGGCTGTCCGGTCTGGCAGTAGAACAGCGCCTGCTCGGGGGTGATCTCGGCGCCAGGTCTCAGTTCCAGAAGCTGGAACATACCCTCGGTCCAGGTCATCTCATTGCTTCGGGTGTCCAGTTCCCAGATCCCGAAACCGGCACTGCTCTCGGCGATGCGCAACAGCCGGGAATCCCTGTTGGAGCTGTCGCACAGAGTTATCGTGGCGCTGGCCGCCTTGTCGGAGTCTCGCATGTCGAGCCGCAGGGTCAGGCTGGCGGTATAGAAAAAGCCCTCCTTGTGCCGGAAGGTCACCAGAACATTCTGGCCTCTCTCGATTCGATGGCGGTTGGCGGGTGCGAAGGGGTCGTCCTGGCGTGATGCCAGTATGCGGTGCACCGGCTGTCCCTCCAGTTCGCTGGCGTCATAGCCGAGAACCGCCTCGGCCTGATGGTCGGCGAACAGCACTTTGCCTTCATCGTCGATGCGTAAAACAGTCTGGCGCTCAGACGCCGGGGACTGTTCCGAACGGTAGCGGCGGATGATGAATTCTTTCACAGCGGATGAGCCTCGCGCGTTCTCCAGCTTTTATTTTTCTAAAGGTTTTGCCACGATGCCGACATCATACTCATACTGATGCTGAAAAGAACCTCTCTGCGGAGCCGCCTTGACCGCCCATGTTGCCCCGATTTCCCTCGACTTTGAGGAGGGAATAGATCGCAAGACCCTCCGTCGTCTGAAGGACCGGTTTCTACTGGTCAATCAGCAGCGCTGGAATCGCGCCCATTCGGCGTTGTCCTATCGCCAGCAAATGGTGCTGGAGATTCTGCCCCTGGCGTTTCATCTCAACCATCCCGCATTGCCCGGTTATCTGGACAGCGATTGCCCTTATGGTTTCAGTAATTACAAACCTTCGCCGGCTACGATCAATGCGGCGCGGCGGCTGGCCCGAACCTTTTCGCTGAAGGATGAGGGCAAGCGCAAGCCGGATCTGGATGCCGTATTCCTGATGGGCAGCCCGGGAACCCTGGGCCACTCCGTGGCCAGTGATCTCGATGTCTGGCTCTGCCACCGCAGCGATTTGCCGGAGCGGGGCATCCGCTGTCTTGAACGCAAGGCCACCAAGCTGACCCGCTGGGCCGAATCGTTTGGTGTGGAACTGCATGTTTTCGTTTTCTGTGCCTCGGACTGGCGGGCCGGCCGACAGCGGGCAGAAGTAACCGGCGAGAACTGTGGCAGCGCCCAGCATTTCCTGCTTCTGGATGAGTTCTACCGGACCAGCATCCATCTGGCCGGCGCGTGGCCCATGTGGTGGCTGATTCCCCCGGAACAGGAGCAAAACTACGACGACTGCATGCGCAAGCTGGTCGATTTCCGGTTTGTGCGCGCCGAGGATTACATCGATTTTGGCCCGGTACCGGGGATCCCCGAGGCAGAATTTCTTGGTGCCGGTGTCTGGCAGCTGTACAAGGGAATTGACGCGCCCTGGAAGTCGATCCTCAAGCTGCTTCTGATCGAATGCTACGCGCACACCACCGGCGAGGTCTTGTTGTCCGCCGAGTTCAAGCGCGCCGTGTTCCGGGGAGAGACCGATGCCGACAGCCTCGACCCTTACGTCATGCTTTACAGCCGCCTTGAAGGCTGGCTTGCCGGGCCAGAAGTGGCCTCGAGACTGGACCTGATCCGTCGGAGCCTGTACCTGAAAGCCGGTTTGCCGCTGACCCGGTCCGAGGCTTCAGGGGAGCAGTGGCGCGCTCGCCTGTTGCGCCAGCTAGTGACAGATTGGGGCTGGTCCGAGAGTACGCTGTCAGAGCTGGACGAGCGTCAGCGCTGGCGGGCGGAGGATGTCACCACCTTGCGCCGAACCATTGTCAACGAATTGACTCATAGTTACCGGTTGCTGTCGAAAATGGCCAGGGAGCATGGCCAGCGTGCCGCCATCAGCGCCAACGATATCAACCTCTTGGGCCGCAAACTCTATGCGGCATTTCAGCGCAAAGCCGGCAAAATTGAGCAGATCAACCCCGGACTGGCCCCTTCACTGGCCGAGGAAAACCTGGCGTTCCATCATCAATCGGAGCAGGGTGGCGATTCCAATGGCTGGCTCCTGTATCGGGATCTGGAAGATCCGGCCGATGCGTTCTGGCAACCTGTTATTCGTCGCTCGGGTAATCTGGCGGAGCTGATGGTCTGGTGCTACTGCAATGGTCTGCTGACAAGGTCGACGCGACTGAACGTGCGTTCGGGAACCAGCATTGCCTCGGTCAGCGAATTGCGGGAAATGCTGGATGCGCTCTCCGCGTTCCTGCCGTTTCCGGTTCCGCCGGCCGAGCGGGAGGCGCTGTCCCGGGGTGTTCGCCCCCTGAGAAACCTGCTGCTGGTGAACGTGGGTGTCGATCCCCAGGCGCACCTCACGGAAAAGGGGCTCCACAAGCTCAGCTCACGACATGATTCTCTCGGTTTCAGCGGTGGTCGTGAGAATCTGGTGATCAGTATCGACCAGATCACCTTCAACAGCTGGCACGAGGTGAGTCTGCAACACTACGCGGCCGGCGATACCCTGATCCAGTGCCTGAAGAATATCCTCGCCTCGGTGGCAGCAAATCCGGCTGAACTGCCCGGCGTTCAGGTGCACTGTCACAACCGGGGCCACGGCTCTGCGATTGCCCGCCGGGTTCAGGAACTGTTTGCCGATGTGCTCAGACCCTTCTTCGCTGGCGGTGCCGGCCCGCATCCGCTGCGTTATGTCATCGAGATGGATCGACGCTACTTCCTGCTCCAGTTCAATGGCCTGGAGCCGGGATTCGTGGCCCTGGAGAGTTTTGAAGCGCTGATGGAGCACCTGGCAATGCCCCAGGAACGCTACCTGCCGGTGGTGTTCGATCGCTATGCGCTGCAGGAGGAGCCGGCCCTGCGGGCGGTTTGCCTGGCCAGCGAACCGGATAATATCCAGGTGTTCTACCGGATTATGGGCGAACGGGCGCGGCTCTGGGTGGTTGATGAGCTGGGTTCGGTGTTCAGCTGGGAGCAGGCGGTGACCAGCCGCCGGCACCTTCTAGTACCGGTTCTGCGGTTTCTGGATAACCTGATTGAGCGGCGGCTGCTGCGCCACACCGACTCGGCCGGAGTAGTTGCAGGCGTTCAGTGTTACGAAATTATCCGGCGTGACGGGACCTGGCGCGCCGAATACCGTCCCGAATCGGATTCGGGCGTACCCCTGCCCGGGTTTGAGGTTCAGGCCGTGGGTATCCATGAGGGGGACAGTCGGCTGCGCTTCGACATCTTTTGCGGTGACCAGGAATTCAGCGTACAGGAATATGGTGACCAACTGATTCCGGCGGTGGCCCACTACATCCGCTCCCTGCGCCAGAGTGGCGAGGTTTACCCGGTGTACCTGACCGACGTCCATTTGCCTCACGACCTCGACCCACGGGTGTATCAGCAGGACATCCAGACCAGTCAGTACCTCTACTACCGGTCTGTACTTGAGGACTCTTTGAACCGGCACCTTGCAAACGCGCGCTGACCTCGCGGCCCGGGGCGGGTGTCAGGTATACTGCGTCCATAGTGAACTCAGGGGTAGGAAGCCGATATGCGAGCGTGGACTCTGCCGATCATGGTGCTGATGCTGGCTCTGATTGTGAGCGGTTGCGGCCAGAAAGGTCCGTTGTACCGTGACAGTCAGACCGCATCTGCTGATTCCGGGGTGGACTCCGCCCAGGACCCGTCAGACAGGGAAGAAAACCGCGAGTAGCACGCCGGCCTCCCGACCCCGTACAACGAATCAGGAAACTCATGGATCATTTCAACTACCGCGACGGCGAGCTCTACGCCGAGGATGTCCCTGTCTCTGCCATTGCCGATCGTTTTGGCACTCCGGCTTATGTCTACTCCCGCGCGACGCTCGAACGGCACTATCGGGCCTACGACGATGCCCTTCGGGATCATCCGCATCTGGTGTGCTACGCGGTAAAAGCCAACAGCAATCTGGCCGTGCTGAATGTTCTGGCCCGGCTCGGTGCCGGCTTCGATATTGTTTCGGCCGGTGAGCTGGAGCGGGTGTTGAAAGCCGGTGGCGACCCATCCCGGGTGGTCTTCTCCGGCGTCGGCAAACAGGAGTGGGAAATGAAGCGGGCGCTCGAGGTGGGCGTGCGCTGTTTCAATGTCGAATCCGACACCGAACTGGACCGGCTCAATGCCGTGGCGGGCGAGCTCGGCGTGAAGGCGCCGGTTTCTCTGAGGGTGAACCCGGATGTTGATGCCGGTACCCATCCCTATATTTCTACGGGTCTGAAAGAGAACAAGTTCGGCATCGACATTGCCGAAGCCCCACAGGTGTATGCCCGTGCCGCCGGTATGCCGAATCTCGAAGTGAAGGGAGTTGACTGCCACATTGGTTCCCAGTTGACCAGTGTGTCACCGTTCCTGGACGCCCTTGATCGTGTGCTGGCCCTGATTGATTCCCTGGCGGAGCAGGGCATTCACATCCATCATCTGGATATGGGCGGTGGCCTGGGTGTTACCTACAATCAGGAGCAGCCGCCGCAGCCATCGGACTATGTGAAAGCGTTGGCCGAGCGCCTGGGTGACCGGAGGCTGGAGCTGATTCTCGAGCCGGGCCGTTCCATTGCCGCCAATGCCGGCATTCTGTTGACCAGGGTCGAGTTCCTGAAGTGCACCGAGCATCGGAACTTTGCCATCATTGATGCCGCGATGAATGATCTGATTCGTCCGGCTCTGTACAGCGCCTGGCAGGCGATCATTCCGGTCAGGCCGCATCAGGAAGGCGAGGAAAAGGCCTGGGATCTGGTCGGCCCGGTGTGTGAAACCGGCGACTTCCTGGGCAAGGATCGTCATCTGCGCCTCCAGGCGGGGGATCTGCTGGCAGTTCGCTCTGCCGGTGCCTACGGCTTCGTCATGAGTTCCAATTACAACACGCGGAACCGGCCGCCGGAACTGATGGTCGATGGCGACCAGGTGCATGTGGTTCGTCGCCGTGAAACTCTCGAAGACCAGCTCGCACCCGAGAGCTGCCTTCCTGAATGAGCGGGGGCGAGGAGATGACACAGCAACGCCGGAATCAGGGCCCCACGCTTCGGTTCACCAAGATGCATGGGCTGGGCAACGATTTTATGGTGGTGGATGCCATCAGCCAGCCGTTCCGTCTGCGGCCGGAGATGATCCGGGAACTCGCCAACCGGAATTTCGGGATTGGCTTCGACCAGCTGCTGGTGGTGGAGCCGCCTGGTCTGCCGGATGTTGATTTCCGTTATCGAATTTTCAATGCGGACGGATCCGAGGTGGAGCAGTGCGGCAATGGGGCCCGGTGTTTCGCGCGATTCGTTCGCGACCAGCGCCTGACCAATAAAAAAGTCATCCGGGTTCAGACCGCGAAAGGCGTGATTGAGCTTCGCGTGGGGCGCGAAGGCATGGTCATGGTTAACATGGGTGTGCCCGAGTTCAATCCGCCGGCGATTCCGTTTGCCGCCGACCGCCGCAAGGACGTCTACACCGTGGATGTCGATGGCCAGACAGTGGAACTGAGCGCCCTGTCTATGGGTAATCCCCATGGCGTATTGCTGGTTGAGGATGTGGAACAGGCGCCGGTGGAAACGCTGGGGCCCAAGCTCGAGCGCCATCCCCGATTCCCGGCCAGGGCCAATATAGGGTTCTTGCAGATCCTCGACCGCACTCATGCTCGCCTCCGGGTATTTGAGCGGGGCTCCGGCGAGACCCTGGCCTGTGGCAGCGGCGCCTGTGCAGCGGTTGTTGCCGGCTGCTTGCGTGGTCTGTTGGACTCCCGCGTGGAGGTGGAGTTGAGGGGTGGCAAGCTGGTCATCGAATGGCAGGGTGAGGGGTCCCCTGTTATGATGGAAGGGCCTGCAACCAGTGTATTTGAGGGGCAGTTGAGGCTGCCGGGTGAATCTGGTGGTCGCCGCCGCAGGAGCGGTCGCCCCCATAAACAAAGATCCTGACAGCCAGGAGTACTCCATGACAGAACAAACGGCCCGACAGAAGGCCGGTGAGCTCACGCGGGAAGAGGTGGCGGACTACCTGCGAGCCAACCCCGATTTCTTTATTGATCAGGACGAACTGCTGCGCAGTCTTACCCTGCCACACGACAGTGGTCGGGCGATTTCCCTTGTGGAGCGCCAGGTGCATCTGTTTCGGGAGCAACGGGACACTCTGCGCAGGGAGCTGGTGGAGCTGGTGTCCATCGCCCGCCACAATGACCGGTTGTTCGAGAAGAGCAAGCGCTTACTGATGCAGGTGATTGAGGCGCGGACCCTCAACGACATGGCCTCGGCCATTGACGACAGCATCCGCGGCGATTTCGGCCTCGACGCTGCCTCCGTACTGTTGTTCACCGATGTCGAACTGCCCGAGGCCTCCCAGGGTGCATTGCATGTGGTGAGTCCCTCCGTGGCCCGTGAGCGACTGGGTAGCCTGCTGGAAGGCGAGAGGGCCGTATGCGGCCAGTTCCGTGAGAGCGAGCGGGAGTTTCTGTTCCCGGACCGGGAAGAACCGATTGCCTCCGTGGCGCTGGTACCGCTCAGACATGATGAGCTGGTAGGTGTGTTTGCGGTCGGCAGCTGCCAGCCGGGCTATTTTGACCAGAGCATGGGATCGCTGTTTCTGAGTTACATCAGTGATACGCTCAGCCGCCTCCTGCCCCCCATGGTGCAGCGCCACACCATGGCTGCGCCGGTCACCGATATGGCGACGGAGTCCCGCTAAGGTGTCAGCGGTTCCGGAGCGTCCTTCGGTGCCCCAGGAGCTTGTCGGGCCGCTGACGGAATTTATCCGGCATCTGGCTTCTGAAAAACGTCATTCCCCCAGAACCTGCGAAAGCTACCAGCGCGATCTGCAACGTCTGGCAAGCTGGCTGAGCCAGAGCGGGTTAACCGCCTGGCACCGGGTGACCAATCACGATCTGCGCCGCTATGTGGCAACGCTCAGCCGGGAGGGTCTGTCAGGCCGGAGCATTGCCCGGCACCTTTCCGCGACCCGACGTTTTTACCAGTTCCTGCTCAGGGAGAAACTTGCCTCGGATAATCCGGCGCTGGATATCCGTGCCCCCAAGAGTGGTCGGCGCTTGCCTCGAGTGGCAGACGTGGATCAACTGCATCATCTGCTTGACTGTCAACCGGACGACCCTCTGGAGGTCCGCGACCTGTGCATGTTCGAGCTGATGTACTCCTCTGGGCTGCGGCTGGCGGAGCTGGCAAGCCTGGACCTCGATACCGTCGATCTGCGCGGTGGAGAAGTCCGTGTGCTGGGTAAGGGCGGCAAGGAGCGGCTGCTGCCCGTGGGGCATAAGGCAATTGCCGCCATTCAGGCCTGGCTGCAGCACAGAGCCGCGCTGGCCAGTGACGGTGAAGCCGCGTTGTTTGTCAGCCAGCGGGGCGAGAGGCTCAGCCACCGCAGTATCCAGGCCCGCCTGAGCCGCTGGGGGATCAGCCGCGGTGCCGACCAGAAACTCCATCCCCACATGCTGCGACACTCCTTTGCCAGCCACATGCTTGAATCCAGTGGCGACCTGCGGGCCGTACAAGAGTTACTGGGGCACGCCGACATTGCCACAACCCAGGTCTATACTCATCTTGATTTTCAACATTTGGCACGGGTTTATGACCAGAGTCACCCCAGGGCGCGTCGCGATAAGTATCATGGCAAGACCAGTGACGAGAGTTCCTGAAACCGGCAACAGGCAGTTCAGGCGTTTTCAAACATCAACAGTACAGCAAGGATAAGCGGGAGCGCTTCATGGCATCGGATCAGTCCTGGAAGGATAAATACCTTCGGGAACTCGAGTCTGCAGAAAACCGGGAAAAGCAGTGGAAGGCCGAGCGTAATACCCTTGAGCGCATGTTGGTTCGAACCAGTCTGGCATCGGAAGGCCAAACGCCGGAATTGGACCGCCTGTTGGTGCGAATTCGCAAGGACCTGCGGAAGAACCGGGTGGATGTGGAAGCCTGGAAGGAATTGCAGGATCAGATTGACCGTCAGGTCGCCCTGCTCGACGAGCGTCAGACGGCCAACGACAGGAAGCCTTCCTTTTTCACCCGCAAGGCCCGGGAGCCAGAGCCACAGCAGCAGCAACAACAGACGGTCCCCGAATCTCAGCCCGAGAGCCCTGAACAGGCTGAGGCAGTGCCGGGCAATGCCCGGGATATCGAGGACAATGCCCAGCGATTGCGCATTGCCCGCCGGGTAGGCCAGCTGTTGGGTCAGATGCTGACCCAGGTCTCTCTGGAGCCCGCAGCCGAGTCACGGGCTCGCGCTCTGCAGCAGTCTCTGCTGGCCAGTAATGATTGGGATGAGCTGCGGGAAGGCCTGAACCAGGTGGCAGAGCTGGTGATAGCCGCCGTTACCCGCAGTAAGCGTGAATTCGAGGCCTTCCTCAAGCGCCTGGATGAACGACTGGAGCTGCTAAGGGAGCACTTCTCTGCCCAGTCTTCGGCCCAGTCCGGTCGGCTGGATGCCTCCGAGCATTTGGATCGGGAAATCCGTGAGGAAATCGAGCGGGTAGGTCAGCGGTTGCAGGAAAGTGATGATCTGCAGGATCTCAAACAGTCGGTCAGCCGTCACCTTGAATCCATCGGTCAGGCCGTCGGTCGCTTTCGAACCCAGGAGTCAGAGCGCGAGCGTGCGCTCTCCGAGCAGCTTGAGGCGATGCAGGAAAAGGTGGCGGCCATGGAGGCCCATTCCGAGCAGATGCAGGAGCAGGTACGCAAGGAGCGATTGCGCGCCATGACCGATCTGCTCACCGAGTTACCCAATCGCGAAGCCTGGCAGGAACGCCTCTCATTCGAGTACAACCGCTGGCAACGGTACAGCCATCCGCTGACCGTGGGTGTGCTGGATATTGATCTGTTCAAACGGATCAACGACTCCTACGGCCATAAGGCTGGAGACCGGGTATTGCAACTGGTGGCGCGGGAGGTCAGGGAGCGATTACGCACCACAGACTTTGTGGCCCGGTTTGGCGGCGAGGAGTTCGTGGTGCTGTTTCCGGAAACCGAGCCGGCAGACGCCAGCGTGGTCGTAGATAAATTGCGGGAGCATGTCCGCAAGCTGCCGTTCCATTTCCGGGGCGAACCGGTGAGCGTGACCTTCTCTGCCGGTCTGGCCGGGTTCGTTGCCGGCGATACCGAGGAATCAGTGTTTGACCGAGCAGACCGCGCCCTCTATCAGGCCAAGGACGCGGGCCGCGATCAGGTCATGATCGGCAAAAGTGCCGCCGGTCAGTGACGCATCATCGCGTCCAGTTCATCGATAACCTCTGCCCAGTCACTGTCTTCCTCTAGCCCCTCTTCAAGGAAGTGAGACTGGCTTTCGGACCAGATTGGGGCGTCCTGGATGGCGACCTCGCTTGGCAGGGGTGAGTATTTGGCGACGAAATCCTCAATGCTTTTGGCGTCAGACGCCAAGCCAAGTTGTTCGAACAGAGTGCTTAGGGTGTGTTTGCTGGTATCCATGGAATTCGTCTCCCGTTGGCCGTTTGCTTGAATGAAATCAATGGCGTTTGCAGGTATTGTTCCCTGAAATGTAGCGGAACCCCTAAGGATATCCAGTGAAGGTTACCCTTGCCTTTGTACTATGCTGCCTGTTGGCGCTGTTTCAATCCCCGGTGCGGGCGGAACCGCCGCAAGTGTCGCCCGCACCAGTTCTGGGCACAGAGGAGCTGACCTGGCTGGAAGAGCAGGAGCGGTTTCGCATTGGCCTGCGGAGTGACCAGGTTCCGCTGGTTTTTGATACCGGTAACGGTGTCCTGGCCGGAACTTACATTGATTACCTCGCCCGGCTGTCGGATAAGCTTGGTGTCTCCATGGAGCCTGTCGTTCTGGGATCCGTGCAGGAAACCGGCCCGGTTCAGAGCGAGCTGGCAACCGATGCGGTTCTGACCACCAGGATGCCCGGAATGCCAGTGGTGCCCGGAAAACGTTTTACAGATCCGTTGATGTCGCTCACTTACGGCCTGTTCGTCAGTGCTGGCGATGCTGCCATTCGAACCCTGGCCGATCTGGAAGGCAGCCGGGTTGCCGTGATCTCCGGTGACCCCAATCAGTACCCCATGCTGGATCCGGTTGAAGAGTTCACGCCGGTTCCGGTTGGCAATGTCAGCGAAGCCGTCGGGCGGATTCTTTCGGGGCAGGCTGACGCCTTTCTCGCGCCAGTGCCATTGGTTTCCGATTACTTGCAGTCGGCCATGGTGAACGGCATTGGTCTGTCGGTCCTGCTCGATAGCAGCCCGGTGGATGTGGTGCTGCAGGTGGATACTGATCGGGATCGTCTTTATCAGGTGCTGAACAAAGCCATTGCTGCGATCAGTCATAATGAGCATCGAACTATCCGCCAGTCCTGGCTTCAGGCAGATCAGCCGGCGATGGAGCGAAGCGGGCTGGAGCTTTCCGAATCGGACATCGACTGGCTCAAGCGCCACCCTGATCTGAAAGTCGCTTTCCGCTCGGACTGGCCCCCGTTTGAATATACCCAGGATGGCAGGCCTACCGGCCTGGTTCCGGACCTGCTGACACGGCTCGAAACCGAGCTGAATGTCCGGTTTACCCGTGCAGTGGCGGGGAGCCGCATGGAGGCTGAAGAACAGCTCCGATCAGGTGAAGTGGATATACTCCCGGGATTGTCCCGAACACCGCGGACGGAAGACGCCTTTTTGTTCACCCGGGCCTACCTCACAGTGCCCATTGCTCTGGCCATCCGGGATGACGGACGCTTTATCGGGGACCTTCGCGAACTCCGTAGCGAACGGGTGGGTGTGGTGAACCGGCATGCAGCCCATGACTATCTGCTGATTAACCATCCAAACCTGGACCTGTATCCGATGGATAGCGTGGAGGAAGGTCTTCTGGCGCTGTCCAATGGCGATCTGGACGTCATGGTTACTCACATTCCGGCGGTCAGTTACACCGTTGCAAGGCTGGGGTTGTCGAATCTCAGAATCACGAGTATCACGCCCTACCAGTACGATTTGAGGCTGGCCGTGCGCAAGGACAGTCCGGAACTCCACCGGGTGCTGAACAAGGCGCTGGGCAGTCTCGAGGCCAGCGAAACAGAGTCCATCTACAATCGCTGGATCCACCTGGATATCGAGCAGGAAACGGATTACACCGTGGTTCGGCGGGTGGTGCTGATTGCCATTCTGGTGGTGCTGATTTTCCTGTATTGGAACCGGAAACTTTCACGGGAGGTGGATGAGCGTATCCGTTCCGAGAATGCTCTGCGCCGGAGCGAAGACGAACTGCGCGCCGCCAAACTGGAAGCCGAACGACTGGCCCGGGAAGCGGAGGCGGCCAGCCTGGCAAAGAGTGAGTTCCTGGCCAACATGTCCCACGAAATCCGCACGCCGATGAACGCGGTGATTGGCTACAGCGATCTGCTCAGCAACAGTGTTACCGACCCGCAGCAACGGAACTACCTGGATGCTATCCGGGCGGGAAGCCGGAGCCTGCTGATGCTGATCAATGACATTCTGGACCTGTCCCGGATCGAAGCAGGAAAGATGAGGCTCGACTATTCGGCGGTGTCGGTGCGTCGTCTCCTGGACGATGTTCGCCATATCTTCGATCTGCGGGCCCGCGAGCAGGGCATCACTCTGGAAGTGAGTGTCGACTCACGTATGCCCGCTGCCATGATGCTGGACGAGACCCGTCTTCGGCAGGTCCTGTTCAACCTGGTCGGCAATGCGATCAAGTTTACCCATGATGGTGGTGTGACGGTTCGAGCCACCGCGAAGCCGCTCAAAAAACGATCCGACAGCGTGGAACAGAGCACAGAGGCCCCGGAACGCCAGTTCTACAAACTGGTGGTCACGGTCAGCGATACCGGTATTGGCATTCCACCGGACCAGGTTGACCGGATCTTTGATGCCTTTGAGCAGCAGGAGGGGCAGAATACCCGGCGCTATGGTGGTACCGGTCTCGGATTGGCCATCAGCCGGAAACTGGCCCGGATGATGGGCGGGGAGCTGGAGGTGGAGAGTGAACCGGGTACAGGGTCGGTCTTTACGGTAACGCTGCCACGGGTAGAAGCGACGGTGGAGCAGGCGGAAGACGAGGGAGCGCCGAAGGAGTCCGAACGACTGCTGGCCCAGACCCTCAGCATGCAGGAACGGGGTTGGCTCAGAGAACAGCTGGCGGCTGACTTCGGTGATGAGTGGGAGTCCGTCAGGGAAAGTGGCGATCCGGAACAGATGAAAGACTTTGCCCGACGGGTGCTGGCCTGGGGCCAGCGGTTCCGCTCAAGGTCGGTGACACGATACGGGGAAAAGCTGCTGGCGGACGTTGAAGCGTTCAACCTGGATGCGGTCAACAACGCCCTGGAAGCCTTCCCGAAACTGCTCGGCCGGGAAGAATGAGCTACCGGGCGCCTCAGAGGCAGTCGAACTGCGAACGACGATCGAAAGCGACAGAGACCATGTCATAGCCGGAATCCGACAGCTGTCGGATCAGCTCGCGGTCCTTGAGCAGGGTCATGCAGACCTTGTGTACACTGGCCTGAAGTTGTTCCGATTCCATCTCATTCGACGCCAGTCGGAAATCGACAATCAGGTACTTCCGGTCAACCGCGGCGCTGGCAGGGATATCCTGTCGTTCAACGCTCTCGTAACCGATATAAGTCGCCTGGGCTTCCGGGAACACCCGGCTCATGAGCACGTCGAGGTTTTCACCATGAGCGAGAGGTGCCGACAGCAACAGGGCTGCGACGACGAGGCGAAGCGAATGTTTTATAGTCATTGGAGGCCACTCCCTGGTGACAATCCGGTCAGTCTGTAACCAAGTGTAAAGTTTGGTTACTGATGATTATTGCAGAGTCTGTCGCATTTTGCGTGATATGTGACATAAATTTTTCAATTGTTTGCACTCTCGATACAGTGATGGAGGGGGGCTCGGGCTCCCTGTGCGCGACACGATCAACTATGATGTAAAAAAGAAGGACGTTAAGAGGAAAACGCATGTTTCAGCTTGTCTTTAAAGGGGAATGCGTTCCCGGAACGGATCTGGAAACCGCGCGCAATAACGCCCGCACGCTGTTCAAGGCCTCGCTTGAGCAGGTCGACCGTATGTTCAGTGGTCAGCCGGTGGTTATTCGTAACAAGCTGGAAGAGGTTCAGGCCGAAAAGTACCGTGCGGTTCTGAGGAAGCACGGCATGGTTGCTTACGTCCAGCCGATGGCTGACGCCCGCCCTGCCTCCAATACTGCACCCAAGCCCAGACCTGCGGCGCCGGCGGACCAGCCCAATCAGCAACAGGAGTCTGTAGCTCCGTCGACGGAAGCAAAGCGCGGTGGAGTCCCCGAAACCGAACCCGGTGATCGCCTGCCGGTGGCGGGCGAAAAGGTGGATACCATTCTCACCGGCTCCGGCCTGAGCCTGGATCCGGTCGGAGTCACCCTGGCAGAGAGTACCGAAGTGGAACCTCCCATGTTCCAGCATCTGGACGAGTGGAGTCTGGCGCCGCCCGGCAGTGACCTGGGCGTAGACCGTGATCTGCCCCCGCCTGTGGTACCCGATGTGTCCCATCTCTCGCTGGCGGACGACGATTCCCCCGAGCGGAAATGAGCCAGCTGTGAATCGGCGCAACCGTTGGGCAACGATTGCGCCCTGGCTACTGACCGCGATCCTGCTTCTTCTGGCACCATTGGCGCCGGCTGAGGAACGGCCCCGGGTGGGGCTGGTGCTCAGCGGCGGTGGCGCCAAGGGGATGGCCCATGTGGGCGTGCTCAGGGTGCTGGAGGAAATGCGGATTCCCGTTGACCTTGTGGTAGGCACCAGTGCCGGTTCTGCGGTGGGCGCCCTTTATGCCAGTGGTATGCCGGTCAGTGACATCGAGCAGCGCTTTATCGAGATGGACTGGCTTTCCAGCTTTCGAGACGACCCTGGTCGAGTCTACAAACCGGTTCGGCGAAAGCAGGATGACTGGCGGTTTCCGGTGGTACCGGGAATTGGTGTTCGCGCCGATGGCCTGCATGTCGGTGGTGGGCTGATCGCCGGCCAGAACCTCGGGTTCATCCTCAACGAGTTGACGCGCAACGCTGCCCTGGTTGAGGATTTTGACCGGCTTCCCATTCCATTCCGGGCCGTTGCCACGGACCTGGAAACCGGCGAGCAGGTGGTTATCGGTGAGGGCAACCTGTCCGAGGCCATTCGGGCCAGCATGAGCATTCCAGGCGTTTATTCGCCAGTGGAGCGTAATGGCCAGCTGCTGGTGGACGGTGGCGTCGCCAATAACCTGCCAGTCAGCGTTGCACGGGAAATGGGCGCTGACGTCATCATCGCCATAGATATTACCGACAGCCTGATGCAGACCGACGAACTGCGGGGCGCCTTTTCCGTGGTCGGTCAGCTCACAACCATCATGACCCGACGAAACACCGATCAGCAGCTGGATTTGCTGGCTGAAGGTGATGTTCTGATACGACCGGACCTGGAAGGTTACACCTCTGCCGATTTCTACGATGCGCCGGTACTGTTTGAGCTGGGTGCCAGCACCGCCAGGGAGCATGGGGTCGAATTGCGGCCATTATCCGTCTCCCGCAAGGCGTGGGCAGCCTGGCGAGATAGCATAGCGGCGCAGGACGCCGGCGTAGAGATTATTTCACGCATCGAGATCGAAGACAGTCGTCGGCTGGCTCGCGACTTTCTCAAAGAGCGAATCCGACAGAGAACCGGCGAGCCCCTGAATACCGCGCAGCTGGAGGCCGATCTCAAACGAATCTATGGCCTCGGCTACTACGAAATCGTGTCGTACTCCACGTCCTCGTCGCCCGACGGTACGGTTCTGAGCATCCGTGTCCAGGAAAAAAGCTGGGGGCCGAACTATCTGTCTTTCGGGCTTAACTATGAGGATAACTTCGACGGTGAAACCCGTTTCAATCTGGCCTCGTCGCTTCGCATGACCGAGTTGAACGCGCTGGGTGGGGAGTGGCAGACCGGTGTTCAGCTCGGCACCGAACCCTGGCTCCGCACTCAGTGGTATCAGCCCCTGGATTACGGCTATGAACGATTCCTGGTGCTCGGTGGCGAATATTCCCGGGATACCTTCAGCCAGTTCGACGCCTCGGGCACGCGAATAGCAGAGGTGGACGTGACCTTCCGAAAAGCGGATCTGGCTCTGGGTATGGAAATCGGCGGCAATGCCGAGATCCGGCTGATCTATGCCCGGGGCTATGCCACGGTGGATGAGCAGATCGGCCAGCGGGTGGCCCCGGAGGGGTCCGTGCATCAGGGTGGAATGGCCCTGCAACTGGTTCATGATTCGCTGGACGATACCTTTTTCCCGCGGGCCGGTGCCTTCGCCGGCCTTCGGGGGCGTTTTGAGCGAGAGGGTCTGGGATCCGACCGGGAATTCGATTCGGTAACCGGTCTGGCGTTGGGTACCGAGAGTTGGAAGGGGCTGACGTTGACCGGGCTGGTGTATGCCCATGCGGTAACCAAGGGTACGCCAGGCATTGAAAACGCGGTTCGCCTGGGAGGTTTTCGCCGCTTGTCGGCGTACGCGCCCGGCGAAATTACCGGAGACAATGCCCTGATGGTCTCCGCCTATGCCAGCCAGACGTTTGGTGGGCCACTTCTGCCCTGGTTTGTGGGTGCCGGATTCGAGGCGGGCAATGCCTGGTCTTCGCTGGATGCTGCCAGCTGGGACAGCTCGGTTAAATCCTCCAGTGTGTTTGCCGGTGTGGATACCTTCCTAGGTCCGGTACAACTGGCCGCCGCCTACAACAACGAGGACAATTGGACGGCCTACCTCAATATCGGTTTCTCGTTCACCCAGCTGTTTTACTGAAGCCCATCACGCGGTCTTGTTGCCGGTCTTTTCGATGGCGGTGAGAACCTGCTGACACTGTTGCAGAGCGAAGCGGTGCAGTATTTCCGCCAGGCGGTCTTCATCCCGGTCCTTGATAGCGCTGATGGATTGCTCCATGTGCGACAGGTTGTCTTCAAGCACCTGGTTGCCTCCCTGTTGGAAGGCGACGAAGGCACAGCGCTTGGCCGACGGCCAGAGGTCATCAATGGCGGAGACAATAAAGTAGTTGTCGGCATAGGCCAGCGATGCCTTGGTGTATTCAATGCCCAGTTCCAGGAAGGCCATCAGATCGTTTTTATCGTAGCAGGCCTTCATCTGGTCATAGAGACTTTCCAGCCTGGCCATATCATCAGCCTGCCAGCTGCGAACCAGCTTGCGGCCAGTGTGGGTGAGATACAGTTCCAGGGTTTCGTAGAGGCTGCGAACGAAAAACTCGTCCAGGGGTGTCACGAACGCGCCCTTGCGCGGAACGTTCCGGACGAGGTGCCGCTTCTCCAGCAGCAACAGCCCTTCCCGGATGGATCCGTGGCTGACATCCATCTGCTTGGCCATGGCGCCCTCGTAGATCCGTTCTCCGGATCGGAGCTGGCCAAAGGCAATCAGGTTCTCAATGTGGCGGGCGACCTGTTCGGTCAGTGTTTCTCTGGGTTTGAAGGCATTCATGGTGATCTGTCGCTACTGCGTACTGGCTGAATCGTGTAGGCATAGTCGCACATCGGGTATTCCGGAGCCAGTGATCAGAAAGTCTAGAGCAACGGTGCCAGCAGGCGGACTGCACGGCAAGCCAGGCGGAACAGTATGGAGCGGTCCTTGTAATCCCTTTCGGTCATCAGCCGGGAGCTGTCGAGATCCTGTTCCAGCATGGATTCGACGCTGCGAATGAAATGCCGTGCTGTGGTAATGGCGGTGATCTCGAAATTCAGTCGCATGGAGCGGTTATCCATATTGGCCGTTCCTACTGCCGCATAGCGATCATCCACCAGGATCACTTTCTGGTGCATGAAGCCCGGCTGGTAGCGATAGATGCCGATTCCGGTCTTGCAGGCCTGGACCAGGTAGGAGTAGGCGGCCAGACCGATCAGGCGGCTGTCTGATTTCTCCGGAATCAGGATCCTCACGTCTATGCCCCGAAGCGCCGCCAGTTGCAGCGCATTCATGATCTGGAAGTCCGGCACGAAGTAGGGCGAGGCGATCCAGAGCCGGGATCGGGCGTTGTTGATGCAGTTCAGGAAGAACAGGGTACAGGTTTCCCAGGTGTCGGCCGGGCCGGTTGGTAGCATCAGCACCTCGTCATTCCCGGGCTGATTGGCGACCGGCTCCCAGTCAAGGCTGGGAAAATCGTTGCTGGCCCAATTCCAGTCCTCCAACCACGCCAGCTGCAAGCCGGTAACGGCCGGACCTTCAATCCGGCAATGGGTGTCGCGCCAGGGCTCCTGATCCATGGCGGTGCCAAGGTACTCGTCTCCCAGGTTGATGCCGCCCACAAAGCCGACCTTACCGTCGCAGACCAGCAGTTTGCGGTGGTTCCGGAAATTGATCTGGAATCGTCGCCTGCGGATGTTACCGTCCCCGAACGAGGCAATCCGGGTGCCGGCGGCGGCGAGCTGCTTCAGGTAGTTCCTCGGTAGCCAGACGCTGCCAATATCGTCATACAGGAACCAGACCTCCACACCCTGGGCCAGTTTGCGTTCAAGAATCGATTTGATTCGACGGCCAACCCGGTCTGACCGCACGATGTAGAATTCCAGCAGGATGTAGTGCTCGGCGTCTTCCATGGCTTCGAACAGGGCGTCGAAGGTGGCTTCGCCGTCCCGCAACAGCGTGCATCGATTGCCGTCGGTAAACGGTTGGCGTCCCAGCCGGCAGAGCACCTGGAGTTCGTCTGTGAAACGGTCGCTGGTAGGGACCGGGATGGAGGTGGTCTGTTGCTCGAACCGGTTCAGCAGGTTGGTCAGTGACCGGTCTCCGAGACGACGAGCCTTCACGTAGCCACCGAAACGATTACGTCCGAACAGGACGAACATGGGGACCGCAACGTAAGGGACTGCGATCAGGCCAATGATCCAGGCGATGGCACCCTGGGTAGTGCGATAGGTCAGCAGAATGCGGTAGACGCAGGCGAATGCGCCCAGGTAAAGAATGCCAACGGCAATCGCAACCAGAGACAGGTCGTCCACTATCGCTCTCCTTTGCTGGTGTCCGGCTCCTGGTGTTCTGCCTCTGGGCTTGCCAGGTGTCTCGCACGGTACTCGGCCGGCGAGGTGCCGGTCCAGCGTTTGAACGCCCGGCTGAAGGCGCTGAGTTCAGAGAAACCGAGCAGGAAGGCAATCTCGCCGAGGGCATACTGATCCCCCGCCACATACCTGAGCGCCTTGTCTTGCCGGACCTGTTCCACCAGGCCCTGAAAGCTCAGACCCTCCTTTTTGAGTTTTCGGTACAGAGTCTGTCGGCTCATGTGGCACTGCCGGGCCAGCGTGTCGGCATCAATCTTTTCGGTTGCCATCTGCTTTGATATCAGCCGGTGAATCTTGCGGCCAAAGGAGCGACGGCTCTGCAGCCTGGCCAGCAGGGAATTGACCTGTTTCAGCACAGCTGAATAGACATACGGGTTACGGCGGGGAATCGGATGCCCCAGGTGCCGGCTGTTGAAGGCGAGTCTGGTGATGCCGCAGTCAAACCGGACTGGCCCGCCGAGAAGCTTTTCGTATTCGTGCGCGTACACGGGCGCCGGGTGGGCAATTTCCACCCATTCGGCCTGAATGCCCGGGTGGATGAAATGACGGGTGCGGGTGATAGACGCGGCGAGGGTGCGGTCCATATCCTGCCGGCAGTAATGTTCGGCCCTGTCTGGCTGCCAGCATAGGATGGCCTGGTCAGCGGTCTGCTCAAAGCTCAGGAATACCGACTCATTAATCAGCCGATGCAGGCGGACATATTGGGTAACAGCCTCACCCAGTGTGTCGCAGTTGAAGAATACATGCCCCACCAGTCCCATCCGTTCCGGATCCACAACCTTGCCGGCATGCAGTCCAACGCCAGGGTCGCCCGTAACATACTCTGCGTGCTCCCAGAGCCGGTAGTGGGCATCCGCGGGGACTCGACGGTCCGGGTCGGTAAGTTCCGACATCGTCAGCCCGGTCAGTTGTTCAACGTGTGGGGCATTGAACACGCCCTGTCGCTCAAGGTAATGAACCAGTGCCAGCGTGCTTGAGGCAGCGACCAGGGGAGTGCTGGTGGAATCCGGTTGGGCAGATGTCACGGTATACGGCCTGATAGTTAACGAGCTGTCATGAGGACTGATACAAAATGTCAAGTGTATGCAACCGCCTGTCAACGGTCACCCGTGGCTTGAACGATAACATCAGGGTATCAGGTTGAAGCAATGGAAAGGCAATCAGGAGGTGTTTTATGGAACAGGAAATCTTTGTACCCCATACCGAGCTTGAGCGGAAAAACGTCATCGAGCTTGCAGAGTACCTGAACAGCATCTTCTATTGCTGATTTCTCAGGCTTAACGTCTATGACCTTCATGCCGGGCTTTGCCCGGCTTTTTTTCGTCTTCGGAAAATGATCGTCAATACCGGTACTTGCTCGCAAGGCTGGCAGTGGTAATGTATCCGGTTTGAGAACGCAGACCAATCCGGAGACTGACTGCCCATGACTGTTGAGCTGAATCACCGTATTACCGGCGAAGGCCCGCCCCTGGTCCTGTTGCATGGGCTGTTCGGATCCCTCGACAATCTTGGTGGCATCGCCCGCCGTCTCGAAGATCAGTGGCAGATCCACGCGTTGGACGAGCGGAACCACGGCAGCTCACCGCACACCGACACCATGGATTATCCGGCCATGGCGGCAGATGTACTTGCCTATATGGATGCACAGGGGCTGGATAAGGTCAGTCTGCTGGGTCACTCCATGGGCGGCAAGGTGGCTATGCAGGTCGCCTTGCAGGCTCCTGAGCGTGTGGACAGGCTGATCGTGGCGGACATTGCCCCGGTTAACTACAAGCCACGGCATGATGCCATTCTGGAAGGGTTGACCAGCATGGATCTGACTGACGTACGTTCCCGACAGGATGCCGACAGACTGATGGCCGACTTCGTTGAAGAGCCGGGTGTGCGTCAGTTTCTCCTGAAGAACCTCGAGCGGATTCCCCGGGAAGAGCAGCAGGAGGGTGGGCCGGTGTTTCACTGGCGGCTGAACCTGCCGGTTATTGATGCGTGCTACGGGAATCTGGCCAGAGCGCCCGAGGGCGCTGGCCCCTTCGAGGGCCCTGTGCTGTTTCTCAAGGGAGCCGACTCCGCCTACATCCAGGAAAAACACAGGGATGATATTCAGCGACTGTTTCCGCGGGCGCAGTTGCGTATTATCCAGGGTACCGGCCACTGGCTTCACGCAGAAAAGGCCGACTCGTTTGCTGCCCTGTGCCGCCGTTTCCTCAGTGCCGAAGACTGACAGCGCTCGTGTCAGGTATTTTCCTGCCCACCGGCCGGTCTGCTAAGGTAACTCAAACGCTGACACACGGAATTGATAGAACAACAGGCGGGCAGAGTGTATGAAATGGATGGTGGGGTTGCTGGTTGTTTTCCTGCTATTGGGCAGCTTCCTGCTGACACCTTCGCCTGTTGACAGTAAAGCGTGGAGTCCGCCCTCACCGCCGCCCCTCACCGGACCCATTGCGCCGAACGAGAGATTGAGGTTGGCGGACCTGCTGGCCCGCGGCCAGGTGTACGGTCCCGAGGATACGGCCGTCAGTGAGGATGGTGTGCTCTACACCGGCACCCAGGATGGTTACATCGTGCGGGTGTTCCCGGATGGTCGGGTTGAAAACTGGTTGTCCACCGATGGCCGGCCGTTGGGCATGGTGTTTGATAAGCAGGGTAACCTGATTGTGGCGGATTCCTGGCGGGGGCTGCTTTCGATCACTCCTGAAGGGGAGATTACCGTATTGGCCCGGGAAGCAGAGGGTACGTTGTTCCGGTTTACCGATGATGTCGATATTGCCGATGACGGACGAATTTACTTCACCGACGCCAGCTCGAAATTCCGTCAGCCGGAATACCTGCTGGATCTGCTGGAAATGCGCCCCCACGGCCGTTTGCTGCGTTACTCCCCGAAAACCGGCAAGGCCGAAGTCCTCCTGGCCAACCTGCATTTTGCCAATGGCGTTGCGGTGTCTCCTGAAGGTGACTACGTGCTGGTTAACGAAACCTGGAAATATCGCATCCTGAGGTACTGGATTCACGGACCCAAAGCCGGGCAGGCAGAGGTGTTTGCCGACAATCTGCCCGGTTTTCCCGATAACCTGGCGGTGGATGAGCAGGGCCGCTACTGGGTCGCATTTCCTACCCTGCGCAATCATAAAGTGGATGCCATGCACCCACGGCCCTGGCTCAAGGATCTGGTGGCAAAGCTGCCTGACAGCCTGAAGCCCACCCCGCAGGAATATGGTCTGGTGATCGCCTTCGACCGGGACGGCAAGGTTATTACCAGCCTCCATGACACCCGGGGAACCCATTTGCAGGAGATTACTTCGGTGAACCCCCACGATGGCAACCTGTACTTTGGTTCACTTCACAATGATCGTATTGGCCGGCTACCGTTGCAGGCCATTCCCGGTCTTGGAGAAAGCAACTGATGCAGCAGCACGACATTGCCTGGGATCTGCCCGCGCCTTTCACCATTGATATTACGGTGCGCGCTGAGGATACCGACAGGCTCGGACATGCCAATAACGTTGTCTATGTGCGCTGGCTTGAAGACGTCAGTTGGGCCCACATAGAGAGTCTGGGAATGACCTGGGCCCTGCATGAGAAAACCGGCAAGGCGATGGCCATCACCCGCACGGAGATCGATTACCTGGCCTCGGCCAATACCGGGGACCAACTGGTGTTGGGAACCTGGCTGACCGACTACGACGGTCGTTTCCGGTCTGCCCGGCAGTTCCAGCTGGTGCGTCCGTCGGATGGCAAAACCCTGGTCAGGGCGGTGTCCACTCACGCCTGTGTTGATATGAAAAGCCAGCGGCCCGCCCGCGCGCCGAAAGAATTTGCCGAGATCCTCGGCTCTGCTGTTGTGGCCGGAGGCAAGGGGCTCTAGGTCCCCCGAGCACTTTTGTGCTTTACTTCAGCTAGTCTTGTTCAAAGCCAATCCCGTTTAACCTGTTGTCCGGAGATCCCCATGGAAAATACTGCTGATCAGAATGCTGAAGCCACAATGCGCCATGTGATCTACGATCGATTTGGGGAGCGTGATGTCCTGCAGGTGGTAGAGGCTGACGTACCCGTTCCCGGAGACGAACAGGTGCTGGTCCGGGTGCACGGAGCCGGTCTCAATCCCATTGACTGGAAAACCCGGAAGGGGTTGGGGTTTGCGGCCAGGCAGATCGAGAATTCGTTGCCCTGGACACCAGGATACGACGTGGCCGGTGAGGTTGTCGGGGTTGGTGCCAACGTGACCACCCTTGCGCCCGGCGATCGGGTCATGGGGATGGTGGGATTTCCGGCCGGCGGTGGCGGTTATGCGCAGTACGCCCTGGCGGCGGCCGATGAGTTGGCTATCGTGCCGGAAGAGTTGGACCTGGTGTCTGCCGGTGCCTTGCCCCTCGCGGCGCTGACGGCTTGGCAGGCGCTGTTTGAAATGGCGAAACTGGAGTCTGGCCAAAAGATTCTGATCCACGCCGGCGCCGGTGGCGTTGGGCATTTTGCGGTTCAGTTTGCACTGGAGCGCGGTGCCCATGTCATCGCCACCGCTTCGGCCGGCAACCGGGATTTCCTGGCGGAACTCGGGGTGCACGAAGTGATTGACTACCGCACCACGGATATCGGCGAGGAATGCTATGGCCTGGACGTGGTGCTGGATCTGGTGGGCGGCGATACGGGTAAGCGCTCACTACACACCCTGGGTGAGCACGGAGTCCTTGTTACCATCCCCACCGTTACCGCCGATGACATCATCAGTGCGGCGGAGGAAATGGGATTACGCGCTCACGGAATGACGGTGCGTCCCGACATTTTTCACCTGGATGAGATTGCCGAGCTGATCGAGGACGGTGACGTCAAGGTGCACATCGAGAAGGCCTTTTCGCTTGAGGATGTTGCGCAGGCCCACGAACTGCTTGAAGGTGGGCACGTGCGCGGCAAACTGGTGCTAGATTGTCGATGAAGGATTTTCCCCGGCCGGTGCATCCTCGCCGGCTGATGGCTGTTCGGCTTCTTTCTCCTTGCGTTCCTTCCTGGCCTGGGGTGGTACCAGGCTGATCAGGATCCAGTCGTTTTCCGGCTTAAGGTCTTTCATGCTGCAAACCGGAGCGACGTGCTCCTTGCTGTCGAAGGTGAACAGTACCAGGGCCTGGTTCTGGTACTTGTTCAGGAACTCCTCGTAACCAAACTCTTCACTCAGTTGCGTGGTCTTCACCGTGAAGCCCTGACTCACCAGACTGGCTAGCTTGGCGTAGCTGACGCCGTCAAACAGGCCTCTGGTCATCTGGATCTTTTCAGCCGTCTGGTGGCGCGCCTTCTGATCCTGATCACCCTCTGCCAGACTGAACACACACTTGTTTCCGAACCAGTCCAGGAAGTGGTAGGTGGCCAGGGAATTCATGTGCTTGTAGGGGGAGATGACCAGCAGCTTGCCGATGCCTGTCAGGTCCAGATGAGTTGATGCATGCTCAGACACGGGGTTGCCGAAGTAAACCTGCAGGTTTTCCATGCGGGCCTGGCGTACGTTCTCCCAGTTGGTATCGGCCAGGGTCACCGGCACCTCATACTTTTTCAGGGCCGTGCCAATCATCCGGGCCACCGGGTTTGCACCTAGAATCAGGAAGCCGTATTCCGCCGGTTCCGCGACTCTCAGCAGGCGGGCTATCGGCCGGGCTGTCAGGCTTTGCAGGGTGACGGTGGCGATGATCAGCATGAAGACCAGGGGTACCAGAGCACCGGCGCTTTCATAGCCAAGCTTTTGCAACTGGAATGCGAACAGCGCCGACACCGCCGCGGCAACAATGCCCCGAGGGGCAATCCAGCTAAGGAAGAGCTTTTCGCGCCAGTTCAGGCTTGTACCGATGGCAGACAGGAAAATGCTCAGCGGACGGGCTACCAGCATCAGCAGGGCCAGCACGGCCACCAGGCCCCAGCCCAGCTCGGCAATGGCGGCAAACTCAACCCGTGCTGCCAGGATGATGAACAGGGCGGATATCAGCAGAACGCTCAGGGATTCCTTGAACTCCAGAATGCTCTCGATGGGCACCTGCTTCATGTTTGCCATCCAGATGCCCATTACAGTGACCGTCAACAGGCCTGACTCATGGGCCAATTCGTTGGAGATGGCGTAAACGCCGAGCATAAAGGTGAGGGTGCCGGCGTTATGCAGATACTGGGGAATCCAGTGCTTGCGCAACACGATGCCATTGAGATACCCGGCAATGGCACCAATCAGGAAACCCACCGCCAGGGTCTTGCCGAAGATATAGAGCGAGTGGCCAAACACGTTGCCCTGTCCCCAGGAGACAATCCCTTCGAACACCAGAACCGCCAGCAGAGCCCCGACGGGGTCAATGATGATCCCTTCCCAGCGAAGGATGTTGGCCAGTTTCGAATCCGGCCGAACCGAGCGCAGCAGCGGTGCGATTACGGTGGGCCCGGTAACGATGGAAATTGCGCCAAATAGCAGGGCAACAGCCCAGGAAACGTCCAGAAGCCAGCGTGCAGCCAGGGTGCCGATGATGCAGGTGACAATCGAGCCCACAGGAATCAGGTTGCGGACCATCTTGCCGTGGCCGCGTATTTCTTCGTAACGCAGGGTCAGGCTGCCCTCGAACAGGATGATGGCAACCGCCAGGGAAATAACCGGGAACAGCAGGTCGCCAAAAACCACTTCCGGGGCCAAAAAGCCCAGGACAGGCCCGGCGGCAATGCCACCTGCCAGCAGGAACAGGATCGCCGGCATGCGGACGCGCCAGGCAAGCCACTGGCAGAAAAGTGAGAGAACGCCAATGCTGGCAAGAAGCAGGACAGTACTGACTGGCATATTGGTTTCAGTTCCGTTGATCTATTGGTTGGCGCGTCTGGCGATCCGATTCAGAAGTCGGGAGGCCGCAAAAAAACCGAAGCTGGCGGTTACCGGACTGGCGGCGCCAAAGCCTGAGGCGCAATCCAGTCTTACCGGGCCGTCGGTGGCCGGTTTCTGAAGGCAGACTTCACCGTCACCGGCAGGATACGTCAGCTGCTCCAGGGAGTATACGGCCTCAATACCAAAGCGACGCTTCGGGTTCCGGGAAAAACCGTATTCCCGGCGCAGCAGGTTGCGTACTTTGGCCAAAAGTGGGTCTTGGGTGGTTTTGCTCAGATCCGCCACCTGAATCTGGGTTGGGTCGATCTGCCCGCCAGCGCCGCCGGCACAGACCAGCGGAATCTTCCGGCGCTGGCAGTGGGCAATCAGGGCAGCCTTGGCCTTGACGCTGTCGATGGCGTCGACCACCCCGGTCATGTCCTCGGTGATCAGCTCGCTGACATTCTTGGTGGTCAGGAAGCCGAAATGCACCTGAATGTTTGCCGCCGGGTTGATCGCCCGCAACCGGTCTGCCATGGCATCGGTCTTGGTGCGCCCGTATTGGCCTTCAAGGGCATGGAGCTGGCGGTTGGCGTTGGATACACAGACATCGTCCATGTCGATCAGCGTGATTGTGCCAATGCCGCTTCTGGCCAGGGCTTCCGCGGCCCACGACCCGACACCACCAAGCCCGACCACGGTCACATGGCTGCTACGAAAGGCTTCCAGGGCACGGCGCCCGTAGAGTCGTTCGATACCGCCAAAGCGGAAAGCGTAATCGTCGGCGTTCATGGTGTCCCCGTGTTGGTCCGTTCAAAAGCCGGACAAAATCAAAGACCGCAATTGTAACCCAGTGACCGCACAGACAAAAAAGTGGCCATAAAAAAAGCCACGCAGGGCGTGGCTTTCAAAATACCCAGTCCGACGGGGAGCTGGGCAGGACTAGTTCAGAGACACTAATCAACGTAATCATTATCAAGTCTCGGAGTGTCGCGCTGAAGGTCACAAGCTGTCATTGATCGGTCATTTCCGGCCAGAGTGTCTGGTCTCTGGCCGGAATCGGGATCACGCTGCCCAGTGATCGTCCGAGAACGCCATCAGGCTGTCCTTGCCGCTCTGGATATCACCCAGCAGCCAGTCCACTTCCGGCAGCAGCTTTTCAAAGTAGAAGCGTGCAGACACTACCTTGCTTTCCAGCAGCGGCTTGTTGCCCTCGCCCGCGGCAAGCTGTTCGTTGGCCACGTTGGCCATCCGGGACCAGAGGTAGCCGATCACGGTCAGTGCCATAAGGCGCAGATACGGCGTGGCGGCAGCGCCCGCCTGCTCCGGATCCTTCGGTGCATTGGTGGCCAGCCACATGGTGGCGGTTTCCAGCGCTTTCATGGCGTTTTTCAGTTCTTCCCGGTGCGGCGCCTCCGGATTGTCCTTGAGGTATCCGCTCAGGGTTCCGAACAGGGTGCGCACCAGTTGACCGCCTTTCAGGCTCAGCTTACGGCCCACGAGGTCCATGGCCTGAATGCCGTTGGTGCCCTCGTAGATCCTGGCAATCCGACCATCCCGTACCAGCTGTTCCAGCGGCCAGTCGGTGGTGAAGCCGGAACCACCCAGTACCTGTAGACCGGTGTTGGCGTTGTTGAAGCCCTCGTCCGTAAGGAAGGATTTCACGACCGGTGTAAGCAATTGAACCAGGTCATCGGCGGATTCCCGGACGGTTTCGTCCGGATGGGCAACCGACAGATCCAGCTGGTGTCCTGCGAACAGGGCCAGGGCGCGCATGCCCTCGTTAAGAACTTTCTGCCGCATCAGCATACGGCGCACATCCGGGTGTACGATGATCGGGTCAGCGGGGCCGTCCGGGTTCTTCGGGCCGCTCAATGAACGGCTCTGCAAACGCTCACGGGCAAAGCCAAGACTTTCCTGGTAAGCCATTTCCGCCAGGCCGAGACCCTGCATGCCCACCATCAGGCGTGCTTCGTTCATCATGGTGAACATGGCACGCATTCCGTCGTTCGGCTCGCCGACGAGCCAGCCCTTGGCGCCTTCAAAGTTCATGACGCAGGTGGCGGAGCCCTTGATACCCATCTTGTGCTCAAGGCCGCCGCAGAACGCCGGGTTGCGCTCACCGGATTCGGGCAGGAACTTGGGCACCACAAACAGCGAAATGCCTTTGGTGGTATCAGGTGCCCCAGGTAGTTTGGCCAGCACCAGATGCACGATGTTGTCCACCAGGTCGTGCTCGCCACCGGTAATCCAGATCTTGGTACCTTCTATGGCGTAGCTGCCGTCATCGTTCGGCGTCGCGCGGGTGCGAATCAGACCCAGATCAGTGCCGCACTGGGGTTCGGTCAGGCACATGGTGCCGGTCCACTCGCCGGAGATCAGTTTTTCCAGGTAGACCTTTTTCAGTTCGTCGGAGCCGTGCGCATGCAGGGCACTGATGGCGCCGTGGGTCAGGCCGGGGTACATGCCCAGCGAAAGATTGGTGGAACAGACCATCTCGTCCACCACAAACTTCAGGGTGTGGGGCAGGCCTTGGCCGCCGTATTCAAGTGGCGCGTCCAGCGCGGTCCAGCCGCCCTCAACGAATTTTTTGTAGGCGTCCTTGAAGCAGTCCGGAGTTGTCACTGAGCGGGTTTCCGGGTCGTAGGTGCAGCCCTCCCGGTCGCCTGCCTGGTTGGTGGGCTGGATGACTTCCGCAGCGAGTTTGCCGGCCTCGTCAATAACCGCAGAAATCAGATCCGGAGTGGCATCGGCGTATTTTTCCAGCTCATGCAGCCGGTCTGCGCCCAATACATCAAACAACAGAAAGCGAAGGTCATTCGCCGGAGCCTGGTATTGCATGGATACTCTCCTACGTGCGCTTTTTAATGGGGTTCTGCGCGGAATGGCAGGACCCCGAAGATGATTTGAACACTGGTTTCATACGGTTGTTTTAATTTGCTGGTTCACCGTTTTGCAGTCTGGATGACAGAATTTTCGTATGTCCTCCGGAACGCAGGAGGTTTTTCATGAAACGAGTAGTGATAGCTGGGGTTTCCGGCGCCATTGGGGGCGCTCTGGCCGCGCAATTGATCGAACGGGATTCGCAGATCCGTGTGATCGGCTTGTGTCGTGAGCCGGAGAGGGCGCCGGAGGTTTTGCGGGCCCATGAGCGAAGTACAGTGTTGCCATGGGATGCGCAGGATGCGGAATCGCCAGCGGCTGTTGCAAAGGCACTGGACTCGTTGCTGGACCGAAAGGAAGGTATTGATGGTTTCATCTATGCCGCCGGCTTGCTCCACGGGCCGGAGATGTTCCCGGAGAAGCGGCTTGAGGATCTGGACGCCGGGAGCATGGCGCGAGCGTTTGCCGTGAACGCAACCGGGTTCGGGTTACTCTCTCAGGCACTGTTGCCGTGGCTCCGTCACCGGGAGTTCAAGCGGGTGGCGGCGATTTCCGCGAAAGTCGGATCGATTACCGATAACGGATTCGGAGGCTGGTACGCCTATCGCAGCTCGAAGGCGGCACTGAACATGCTGGTGCGAAACCTGTCCATCGAGTTGCCCCGACGGTGCAAACCGCTCGCCTGCGTGTCCCTGCATCCGGGCACCACCGAATCGGCGTTAAGCGAACCGTTCAGTCAATCCCTTGCAAAGCTGAAAGTGCATACTCCTGACGAAACGGCCGCCAACCTGCTGGCGGTGCTCGACGGCGTTGAGGAGAAAGATAACGGACGATTTCTTAGTTGGGATGGTTCGGAATTGCCTTGGTAATCGGGGGTACTGCTGATTCAGCCAAGAAAAAAGGGGCGATGATCAATCGCCCCTTTTTTGCGTTCTGTAAAAGTCGGTGCAGCATCACCGGATGAACGGGTTGAGCATCCGCGTAAACGTGCCAGTGAGCTTGACCGGGGCACTGAGCACAGACAGGGTAATACAGTCTTCACAGCCAACCGCTACCGGCTTGTGCTCGTCTTCGTCGGTCAATACCACGAAGTCCCACTGATTGAACACACCTTTCTGGTCAGCAAATGCGCCCTGCAGAACGATGGTTGTTTCCTCGCCACGATGGGTGTGTGCCGGAGCTTTCCCGCCTGCAGCGAGTTTTTGGAGAACAACCTGCTCTTTCTGCCCGGGGAACCGGTCCGTAATGTCCAGCACACTCACATCCCCAAGCTGACGTTTCCACGGCAAACTGTTGAGGTCTTCGCCAAGAAGCTTCTGAAGCGCGCTTACCCTTGGGACGGCAGGTGCTGCAGGCTCAACTGACGGCTCACTGTCGATCTTTGAAAGGATGTTGTCGAACATGCTCTCAGAGACAGTGACCTTCGGTTGCTGTTCCATCATCACAGCACCCAGACTGTCCAGCGTGTCCACACGGCTGCGGCAGTGGGAACACTTGTCCAGGTGGAGCTTGATGCACAGAGCATGGGGCTCGCTCAGGTTACCTGCGCTGTACTCCATCAGGCTCAGGCTGTCGGGGTGGTGCCGTGTCATACGTTCTGGTCCTGCAGTATCACTTTCAGTTTGTTCAATGCCAGCCGCACCCGGCTTTTGACGGTGCCGAGTGGGATGTCCAGCTCGTCCGCCACCATCTGGTGCGACTTGTTTTCCATGTACACCTTGGCGATCACCGTGATCTGTTCTTCCGGCAGGTGACTCAGTGATTCCCTGATGCGCCTCTCCGACATAAGACGGTGCAATGACGTGACCGGCTCGTTCTCGTTTTCACCAGGAATCTGCCAAAGGTCTTCTGTCTCAACCGGCATTTCGGCGCTGGTGCGTTGCATCTTTCTCAACATGTCGATGCGCTGGTTACGAGCGATGGTGAAAATCCAGGTGGAAGCAGCGGCCTTGCGCCAATCGTAGAGGCACGAACGCCTCCAGATGGATACAAATACCTCTTGCACGAGCTCTTCCGCGTGACTTGCCAGGCCGTTGGCCATGGCGTAGTACTTGATTTGCGGGCCAAAATGCTCGAACAGCGCGTGATATGCTTCGCGATCCTGGTTCTTACCCACTTTCTGCAGCATCTGGCTCCAGGGGTCTTTTCGGCCCTCAGAACTGGCTGGCTTTTGATCCAGTGTGGTCACCGGACGCTCCTTGACAGTCGCATGATTTGAGCTTGTTCTGGTCATCATTCTATGCACTCGTCCCGGGTTTGTCAGTGTCAATGTTTACGGATCGGTTTGCCCGGTGGATCAGCCAGTTTGAAAAAAATCAGAAATCTGGCGCCAGCGACGGTCACCGGTCGTCTCGTCGGTGATTGCCGGAACCTGAAGGGCGGTCTAGTCTGGACAAGACACCGATACCGGAAGACCATCTCCCATGAATGCACCCGGCATTACCGGAAACCTGCCCGTTATCCGGGCCCACTATGCGGACATTCTCTGCCAGTTGGCGGAGGACCGTGGGCTGCAACGGTCCCGGTTATTGGCGGCCTCCGGAATCCGGCCTTCCATGCTTGGTCACCCGGAGAATTTCATTACCGTTGATCAGTTCAGCGCCCTGTGTCGTGAAAGCCTGGTCCAAAGCCGCGATCCGGCCCTCGGGCTTGAATATGGCAAACGACTGAAATTCACCACCCACGGCTCCCTTGCCCAGGCCGCCATCAGTTGCGACACCCTCGAGCAGGCGCTGACGGTGTTGATCAAATATTTCCAGATCCGTTTTGTTTACATGAAGCTGTCTTTCTTCGTGGAGGGCCGCGAGGCGGTGATACAGCTGGATCTTGCCCACAGCATCGAAGACCTGTACCGGTTCAATGTTGATGTGGTGATGGCGTCGTTGATGGACGTTAATCTTTTGCTGTTCGGACACCGGCTTCTGGATGGCGGGCGCTGCCTTCTGGATTTCCCGGAGCCTGAAAATGCAGCCGCCTATCGCCAACTGTTCGGCAGTCAGATCTCCTTCGCCAGCGGCGTGAATCAGCTTCGGTTCAAGCGGGTTTTTCTTGATTCGCCCATGTCCCTGTCGAACCCGGTGACCCGTCGGATTGCCGAGGCCCAATGTGAAGAGGAAATGCGGTTCATAGAGGGCGCCACGTCGGTCTCGGACCGGGTAATACGCCTGCTCGAAACCGGGCGGAGCCAGCGTTTACCAGCGCTGGAGGAAGTGGCCGCGCACCTGAAGATGTCCACAAGGACGCTGCGCCGACAGCTGGCAGCCGAAGGGGTTCGGTTCCAACAACTGCAGGACTCGCTCCGACATCGCCGTGCCCTGGACCTGCTGCGGCGTAATGAGTTGACGATCGACGAGATTGCCGAGGCTCTCGGCTACAGTGATCCCTCCAACTTTGGCCGGGCCTTTCGCAAGTGGGAAGGCGTTGCCCCGAGCGCCTGGCGTCGCGGACATCAGAAACTCTGATTCTGGCTATTCTTCCAGGTAGGTGTAGCCATCCAGACCTGCGGCGAGCTCAGTCATGAGCGCTGACTGGGTCTCAGGTGCCATGCCAGAGGTGGCGAACTTGCGTCGATAGGCATCCATCAACGTATCCGGCTCGAAGTTCACATAGCGCAATGCCTTGGCCACGGTATCGCCGTTGATGGGGGCGCTGATCTGGTAGCCACTATCTGCCGTCAGGCGCACATCTACAGAATGGGTGTCGCCAAACAGGTTGTGCATGTCGCCCAGAATCTCCTGATAGGCGCCGGTCATGAAAAAGCCCATAAGCAACGGCTCACCGGCCTTTTCCTCGGGCAGGGGCAGGGTGGTCTCGGTACCCTGGCCATCCACGTATCGGTCGATGCGTCCGTCAGAATCGCAGGTGATGTCCTGGATGACTGCCCGTCGGTTCAGGGGGCGGTCGAGGCCATTGATCGGCATAACCGGGAAGATCTGGTCGATGCCCCAGACGTCGGGCAGTGACTGGAACAGGGAGAAGTTCACGAACAGCTTCTCCGCCAGTTTCTCGTTGAGCTCGTCGATGATTTCCCGGTGGGCGCGATTGCTGCTGTCCAGTTGATCCCGCAGCAGTCGGCAACAGCGGGTGTACAGCGTTTCGGCATCGGCCCGTTCCTGCAGCGAGAGCACCCCGTGGGCAAACTGGACATGAACATCGGCCATGGCGTGCAGCACGTCATGGTAGATCTCTGCCAGCGAGCGCGGCGTGCTGGCATCCTGCAGGCTTTCAAGGTCGCGCCAGAGGTCGTGCAATGGTGCCGACGCCGCATCGTCCGGCTGCTCCGGCGACCGGTTTTCCGGCGCTTCGCGGTCAATCACGTTGGTCACCAGCACCGAATGGTGGGCGGTCAAGGCGCGCCCGGATTCGCTGATCAGGTCCGGATGGGGAATGCCATGGCGATCGCATTCGGCCTGGAGTACGTGCACGACATTGTAGGCGTACTCGTACACGCTGTAGTTCATGGAGCAGCTGCTGCGGGAGCGAGTGCCCTCGTAGTCTACGCCCAGGCCACCGCCGATATCCACGGTGCCCACGGGGGCGCCCATCTGACGCAATTCGCTGTAAAAGCGGGCGCATTCCCTGAGCCCGGTCTGGATATCCCGGATATTGGCGATCTGGGAGCCAAGGTGGAAATGCAGCAACTGCAGGGTATGGAGCGCTCCTGCGTGACGCAGTGTGTTGACGACATCCAGCACCTGGCTGGCAGACAGGCCGAATTTGGACTTCTCACCACCCGTGTTCTGCCAGTTGCCTTTGCCGATGGTCGCAAGTCGCGCGCGCACCCCGATCAACGGCGATACGCCGAGGCGCTCCGCTTCCTCCAGGATCAGTGGCAGTTCCGACTTTTTCTCAACGACGATGAACACCCGGTGGCCCAGGGTCTGGCCAATCAGGGCCAGGCGAATATACTCCCGATCCTTGTAGCCGTTGCAGACGATCACCGATCCTGGTTGCTGTGACATCGCCAGCACCGCCATCAACTCCGGTTTGCTGCCTGCTTCGAGGCCGATCTGGCCTTTCGTGGCGGCCGGCTCGGTGGCCAGCAGTTCCTCGACGACGCGTCGCTGCTGGTTAACCTTGATCGGATAAACCGCCGTGTAGCGTCCCTGGTAGGCGTGCTCCCCAGCGACCTTGTTAAAGGCATTGCACAGTTTGTTAACCCGGTCGTGCAGGATATCAACGAAGCGAACCAGCACCGGCAGTTGAACGCCGGAGTCGGTGAGGGCCCGGGTCAACTCCGGCAGGTTGATTCGGGCGTCGCTGTGGCCGCGATCCGGGCGGATCAATACCTCGCCCTGATCATTGACACCGATATAGCCATCGCTCCAGTGGGCAATGTTGTAGACCTTGTGGGCCGGGGTGGCGCTGGCTTCGTTCATGCTTGCTATCCTGTCAGGAAACACTGGCCGCCATTGTATGGATTCCCACTCCGGGCTAAAAGCACCCGGTGCGGAAAAAACCTGGCCATTCACCGCGATTATCGCTTTAGCTCACGAGGGGGCACCCCTACAATACGCCCTTTCAATTCAGCCCATGGCCCACAGCGGGAGGCAAGACATGACAGCACTCAACGACGGCTGGTTTACTGAGGTATTCCAGGACCAGGGGACGGCGTTTTCCCTGCAGGTGAAAAGGAAGCTTCATGAGGAGCAGACACCGTTCCAGAAACTGGAAATCTACGAGACCGAGACCTTCGGTAACCTGATGGTTCTGGATGGCTGCGTGATGCTGACCACCCGCGATAATTTCCTGTACCACGAGATGATGACCCATCCGGCCCTGTTCACTCATCGGGATCCCAGAAAGGTGGTCATTGTCGGCGGCGGTGACTGCGGCACCCTGAAAGAGGTGCTCAAACATCCGGGCGTCGAAGAAGCCTGGCAGGTGGAAATCGACGAGCGCGTCACCCGTATGTCAGAGGAGTATTTCCCGGAGCTGTGCGAAGCGAACAGTGATCCGCGCGCCAATTTCTTCTTCGGGGATGGCATCCAGTGGATGCGGGACATTGAGCCGAACAGTGTCGACCTGATCATCATCGACAGCACCGATCCGGTCGGTCCCGCCGAAGGCCTGTTTGCCCTGGATTTCTACCGGGATGCCATGCTGGCGCTTCGTGAAGGTGGCATCATTGTCCAGCAGAGCGAATCACCGCTGTTGCACACCGACAGCATCATCAAAGGCATTCACGAGGACATGCGCAAGGCAGGATTCGAGCACGTGCAGACCTTGCCATTCCCGCAGCCGGTCTATCCGACCGGCTGGTGGAGTTGCACCATGGCCAGCAAGGAGAACCCGGTCAAATACTTCCGTGAGGAAGATGCCAACAATCGGCCATTCGTCACCCGCTATTACAATGCCGGCGTGCATCGGGGTGCGTTGGCAATGCCTCAGTTCATGGTGGACGCACTGGAAGATGAGGTTCGACCGGAAGAAGGCTGAGTAAGGTCTGCAAAGAAAAAAAGGGGCGCCAGATGGCGCCCCTTTTATTCGTGCTTTGTGTCAGGGCTTACTGCTTGCCGCTGACAAACTCCGGATAGGCTTCCATACCGCACTCGGACAGATCCACACCTTCGTA
Source organism: Marinobacter sp. MIT932201 (assembly GCF_047123295.1). NCBI lineage: Bacteria > Pseudomonadati > Pseudomonadota > Gammaproteobacteria > Pseudomonadales > Marinobacteraceae > Marinobacter > Marinobacter sp. MIT932201. The sequence goes on from NZ_CP138917.1 coordinate 617,977, forward strand.
CTCGTCTTCTTCGCTGACCCGAATGCCCATGACGGCTTTCAGGATGCTCCAGACGATCAGGCTGGTAACGAATACCCAGACGAAGATGGTGAGCATGCCGACCAGCTGACCCATGAAGGTAGCGTCTGCGTCGGACAGGAGAACCGCGAAGATACCCCAGATACCAACCACGCCGTGCACAGAGATGGCACCGACCGGGTCGTCAATGCGCAGCTTGTCCATGGTCACGATGGAGAACACAACCAGGGTGCCACCGATGGCGCCAATGATGGTGGCGAGCAGGGGAGACGGGTCCGCCGGCTCGGCAGTGATGGCAACCAGACCAGCCAGGGCGCCGTTCAGGGCCATGGTCAGGTCAGCCTTGCCGAACATCAGGCGAGCTACGATCAGGGCAGCAATCAGGCCACCGGCTGCAGCCGCGTTGGTGTTCAGGAACACGTTGGCAACTTCGTTGGCAACACCGATACCACCCAGCTTCAGGGTAGAGCCACCGTTGAACCCGAACCAGCCCATCCACAGGATGAAGGTACCAAGCGTTGCCAGGGGCAGGTTGGCACCCGGGAAGGCGCGGATCTCGCCTTTGGCGCCGTACTTGCCTTTACGGGCGCCGAGGAGGATAACGCCAGCCAGGGCTGCAGCTGCGCCGGCCATGTGAACGATACCGGAACCGGCGTAGTCGCTGTAGCTCAGCTCGTACATGCCGAATACCGCGTCGCCGTTCCAGGTCCAGGAACCCTGCATCGGGTAGATGAAACCACACATAACAACCGCGAAAGCAAGGAAAGCCCAGAGCTTCATGCGCTCGGCCACGGCACCGGAAACGATGGACATGGCGGTCGCAACGAAGACAACCTGGAAGAAGAAGTCGGAAGCGCCACTGTACTCACCCATGTCGCTGAAACCAGCTTCGGTAGAGGCTGCAATGACACCGGCAATGGCTGCGTCGTCCATCTCGGCCACAGTTGTGACGCCGCTCAGGAAGATGCCACCGTCGTACATGATGTCGTAGCCGACAATCAGGTACATGGTACAGGCGACCGCAAACAGGGCCACGTTTTTGGTCAGGATTTCGGTGGTGTTCTTGGCACGCACCAGGCCAGCTTCCAGCATGGCAAAGCCGGCGGCCATCCACATGACCAGGGCACCGCAAATCAGGAAGTAAAAGGTATCCAGCGCATACTGGAGTTCAAAAATGTGATTTAGATTGCTTTCCATATGAAGCCCTCCGCACGAGGCTTTTCAGGTTATAAAAATTTTTTGCGTTGGCTGTTCGAATTATCAGAGCTGGTTCAGACCGCTTCTTCGCCGGTTTCGCCAGTCCGGATCCGGATGGCTTGAGCCAGTTCAGTCACAAAGATCTTGCCGTCGCCTATCTTGCCGGTGTTGGCTGCCTTGGTGATGGACTCGATGACCTGGTCCAGCAGGTTGTCGCCAATGGCAACTTCCACCTTCACTTTGGGCAGGAAGTCCACTACATATTCCGCGCCACGATAGAGTTCTGTATGGCCTTTTTGCCGACCGAAGCCTTTGACTTCAGTGACGGTTACGCCTTGTACGCCAATCTCGGATAGTGCCTCACGGACATCATCCAACTTGAAAGGCTTGATGATCGCTGTCACAAGTTTCATTGCTTTCTCCTTGGTAAAGCCGTCCCAACAGTGAGGGCCCGTCGGCCGATTGTTGAGTTCGGGATGCTGCCACCTCGCACACCAATTGTGCGGATTGCGTACGAGAGCTTTAGCATCGGGTATGCCAACGCAAAAAATTACAATAAAAACAATTATATATGATATCCGCGTACCAGAATGGCGCAAAGTTGTGCACCAAAATAGAGCGGGTAGCTGACCAGTGAGCCAAATTGGAGCGGGCTCTCTGGCCGGGCAGCCCCCATTATAGGGTCCGCAACCTACAGTATGGCAGGGGCTGCGATGTGATACACTCCCGCAGACCGGCAACAGGCCCTGTCTTTTAGTCGAAGCCGGACATTTCAGTGATTCGTGAGGTGATGTGTGAAAGGTCCACAGGATATTTTTGCTCAGCTGCAGGGCCAGTTTGGCCAGTTCGTACCCGACATGGCCCGCGCTGCACGGGAAGATTTTGAAACCCAGGCCCGGGCGACTGTGATGGCTGTACTGTCCCGCCTTGAGCTGGTGACACGAGAGGAATTCGATGCCCAGCAGGCCGTCTTGCTGAAGACCCGTGAAAAGGTGGACGCGCTCGAGAAGCGGGTGGCCGAACTGGAAAATTCCCTGCCAAAACAGTAAACCACGGACACGCCCGGCAGGACGCCGGGCCAGCAGTTCCGCTCATTACCATGGAAGGTTGTCATGCTTGCTATCGTTCATTCCCGCGCCTCAATTGGCGTGTCAGCGCCGGCCGTTACCGTCGAGGTCCATCTTTCCGGCGGTCTGCCGGCGCTATCGATCGTGGGCCTGCCGGAAACCGGTGTCCGAGAAAGCAAGGAGCGCGTTCGGAGCGCTCTCCTGAACGCCGGCTTCGAGTTTCCTGCCCGCAGAATCACCATTAATCTTGCGCCTGCCGATCTTCCCAAGGAGGGAGGTCGGTTCGATTTGCCCATCGCTCTGGGCATTCTGGCAGCCTCGGGACAGATCCCGGTGGAGAGTCTTTCCGATTGCGAATTTCTGGGCGAATTGTCCCTTGATGGTGCATTGAGGCCGCTCAAGGGTGTATTGCCGGCTGTGCTGGCGGCCCGGCAAGATCAGCGGAGTTTGCTGGTTCCGCATGGCAATGCCGAGGAGGCTGCCCTGGCCAGCCAGGGTGACGTTCTGGCGGCCGGCCACCTGCTGGCGGTGTGCGAGCATTTGAGTGGCCGCGCCCGCCTGGTGCCAGTGCCGCGATCCTCGCTGGAACAGCCGCCGGCCACTCAGGGTGAGGTGCCGGATCTGTCGGATGTGCGTGGCCAGCGGGTACCCCGAAGGGCTCTGGAGGTCGCGGCGGCTGGCAACCACAATCTTTTGTTCTTCGGTCCACCGGGAACCGGCAAGAGTATGCTCGCCAGTCGGTTGCCCGGCATTCTTCCGGGGCTGGAGGATGCAGCGGCCATGGAAGTGGCCAGCGTCCATTCGGTGGCCGGGCTTCCGATTCGTTCCGGGGGCTGGCGGGAGCCGCCGTTCCGATCGCCTCACCACACCGCATCGGCCGTCGCTCTGGTGGGCGGTGGAAGCAGCCCGAGGCCCGGTGAAATCTCCCTCGCGCATCGGGGCGTACTGTTTCTCGACGAGTTGCCAGAATTCGAGCGTCGAGTGCTCGAGGTGTTGCGGGAACCGATGGAAACCGGCGAGATTTCGATCAGTCGCGCGGCGCGGCAGGTGAATTTTCCGGCCCGATTTCAGGTGGTGGGTGCAATGAATCCTTGTCCCTGTGGTTATAGCGGTCATCCCACCATCGAGTGTCAGTGTACGCCACAACAGGTCGCGCGGTACCGGTCGAAAATCTCCGGGCCGCTTCTGGACAGGTTCGATCTCCACGTTGAAGTGCCTGTGCAGGGTGGGGACGTACTGATGCGGCAGGGCGGCGACGGCGAAACCAGTGCCACCGTCCGGGAGCGTGTACTGGCTGCGAGGGCCCGGCAAGCAGAGCGGGGTTGCCTGAATGCCGCACTGTCCGGGCGTGATCTGCAGTCCGCATGCCGACTTGATGGCACCGGTGAACGACTGCTCACCGGTGCGATGGAAAAGCTGGGCCTCTCTGCCCGGGCGTTGCACCGCATATTGCGGGTTGCCAGAACGCTTGCGGATCTGGAGGGCTCTGAAGAGCTAGGCCAGAGCCATCTGGTTGAAGCGCTGGGTTACCGGCAACTGGACCGACAACAGGGCCGCAACTCGGTGGTATCCGCCTGAGCGACGACACTCTGGTAAACTGTTGGCAAATACCGTTAAACAGACCCGCTGCCTGCGGTTAAGGATTGCAGATGACAGACCAGAAAGAACCGCAAGATCCCAAAGATTCCGCCGATTCCCCGGTCACGACCCGTCGCGGTGTGCGTAGCTTCGTTCTGCGCCAGGGCCGCATGACGGAAGGCCAGAAAAAGGCGTTTGAACGGAGTTGGCCGAAGTACGGCCTGACCCGCGAGAACGGAATGATCGACCCTCGTGAGGTTTTTGGCCGGGACAACATGCTTAACCTGGAAATCGGTTTTGGCATGGGACGGTCCCTGGCAGAGATGGCCGAAGCGGCTCCCGAGCAGGATTTTATCGGGGTTGAAGTTCATCAGCCCGGTGTCGGTGCGCTGCTCAAAGAGATCGAGGATCGGGGCCTTGAAAATGTCCGGATCTACAGTATCGATGCCAACGATGTCATTGATCTTTGCCTGCCGGACGCCTGTCTTGATCGCGTGATGGTGTTCTTCCCGGACCCCTGGCACAAGAAAAAGCATCACAAGCGTCGCCTGATTCAGCACGAGTTCGTCCAGCGGGTCCGTCACAAGCTGAGGGTCGGTGGCATCCTGCACCTGGCGACCGATTGGGAGAACTACGCGGAGCACATGCTTGAGGTAATGAACGAGTCCGAAGGCTTTGCCAACACCCAGGAGTCCGGTGGTTATTCACCGCGCCCTGAGGACCGCCCTATTACCAAGTTTGAAAAGCGTGGCGAAACCCTGGGTCACGGAGTCTGGGATCTGTTGTTCTACCGGACCAATTGATGTCCGGTAAACGGGGCTTCAGTGGTGCGCCAGCGGATGGCGCCGGGATGCCCGGATAATCACCAGGCCTGCAATGCCAAGAGTCAGCGCCGTGAACTTGATCAGCGCACACAGCGTCGCAGACAGACTCACCTCATCGGTGGGTGGGTTGAAATTGTTCAGCAACAGGATGTTTTCCGCGCCATCGCTCAGCCCGGCGGTTGCAAACAGGGCCCTTACCCAGCGGGCTCCCACGCGTTCGCGAATGCCGGGGCGATCGCGGGTAAAGTGTCGGGTGAGATGGATCAGAGCGAGCATATAGGCGGGGATGAAGAGGAAGTCCAGCCACAATGAAACCTTAGCCCAGGCAACGCCCTCACTGCCCCAGCTGCGAAAAATGGCGTGGGCCTGATCTGCGGTGCCGGCCAATTGGTAGCTCACGATGCCCTGGGGTGCTGATGCGGTCTGCAATGGCTGGTTGACCATCAGCAGGGCGAACAGCAGCACGGCAGCCACCAACAGGCTGGCTTTCAGGCTTTTCGGAAAGGCTGCCACTCCGTGTGCAGGGTCCATTACAGAAAACGCTCCAGCAGGCTGTTCAGGTATCGCTGGCCCAGGTCCGTTGCCTGCAACCGATCGCTTACCAGCAGCTTTTCATTTCGCAGTTGTTCAAGTTTTACCCCAACTGTAGTCAGGGGTAAACCCGTCCGGCCTGAAAAAAGGCTTTCATCCACTCCTTCTTTCAGCCTCAGGGCATTCATCATGAATTCCAGAGGCAGATCTTCCCTGGCGATGAGATCGGTGCCGGCAGTGCGGCTGCCGATCCGGTTCAGATAGGCGTCCGGCTGGCGCGTCTTCCAGTATCGCCGGATACTGCCGTCGGCGAGGCTTATCTTGCCATGGGCGCCGGCCCCCAGGGCCAGATAGTCCCCGAAGGTCCAGTAGTTCAGATTATGTCGAGAGGCTTTTCCGCGAAGGCTCCAGGCCGAGACTTCGTAATCCTGGTATCCCCGTTTGTGCAGCAGCTCAACCCCCTGGCGATAGATGTCCCACAGGTGGTCGTCGTCTGGCAGGTCCGGAGGTCGGCTGTAAAACTCGGTATTGGGTTCCAGGGTCAGCTGGTACCAGGACAGGTGGGGTGGCTCATACTGCAGAGCAGTCTGGATGTCGTCCAGGGCCTGCTCCGGGGTCTGTCCCGGCAAACCATGCATCAGGTCGATGTTGAAATTGTCGAAGCCGGCCCGCCGTGCAGCGTCTATCGCCCGATGGGCGGCATCGGTGTCGTGAATGCGCCCGAGGTTTCTGAGATGGTCGGGGTTGAAGCTCTGGACTCCGATGGAGAGACGGTTTATCCCCGCTTCTCGAAACGCTTCGAAGCGGCCGGCTTCAAGCGTGCCCGGGTTGGCTTCCAGGGTGATTTCGGCATCCTCCTTGAAGGTAAGTCTTGCCCGTAGTTCCCGGAACAGGCGGTCGTAGAATTCGCCACTCATCAGGGACGGGGTGCCACCGCCAATGAACACGGTTTCTATCGGTCGCTCGGCTGCAAAGGCCAGATCCTGGTCGAGATCTTCGAGCAGGGCCTCCAGATAGGCAGACTCGGGTATGGTCCCGGTAAAGGCATGGGAATTGAAATCGCAGTAGGGGCACTTTCGCACGCACCACGGCACGTGGATATAAAGGCTCAGGGGCGGCCTGACCGCAGTTGGCTGCTGATCTTCCCCAGGGTTGGTATTGCTCAACTGTCTCAGGCCTCGGCCTTGAGTTGATCCAGCAGAATCGTCAGGGCTCGTCCGCGGTGGCTGATGCTGCTTTTCTCGGATCGGGACAGTTCGGCTGCACTGCAGCCATGCTCCGGTGCGAGGAACACCGGGTCATAACCAAAGCCGCCGCTGCCTCGAGGTGATCTGAGGATCGAGCCCGGCCAGCGGCCATGACAGATGATGGGCGTGGGGTCATCGGCGTGACGCAGGTATACCAGTACGCAATGAAACTGGGCGTTCCTCTGGTCGTCTGGCACGTCGGCCATGGCGTCCAGTAGGGCGTTTACGTTGTCCTGATCGGTCGCATCCGCGCCGGCAAAGCGGGCGGAACGGACCCCGGGACGGCCTCCCAGGGCATCCACCGCCAGGCCACTGTCGTCTGCCAGGGCCGGAAGGCCGGTTTCCCGAGCGGCGTGGCGGGCCTTGAGGATGGCGTTTTCAACAAAGGTAACCGCCGGCTCCTCGGTTTCGTCGACACCCAGGTCGCCTTGGGCAACCGGCGTCATGCCCAGAGGCGACAGCAGCTCCGTCAATTCGGCGATTTTCCCTTTGTTATTGCTGGCGATGACAAGTCTGTTGGTCATATAGCATTAATCGCTGAACAGTGTGTGAGCAAACCGCACCGCCAGGTCCTGCTGGTGTCCGGTAGGGCGGGCCGTGACATTGAAGGTCATCAGCTCACCGGATGAGTACTGGTACTCGGCGATAAAGTACACAGAGTCGCCTTCCTGGATGCGGCGGAACGCCAGGAAACGAACCTGCTGGACATCATTGGTGACCTTGCCTTCCACCTGGCCACTGACCGGGGACATGGATCCGTCCTCGTTTTCCTCCATGATGGAAATATTGACGATGCCGATGCCCTTGCTGCGTTGGAGATTGTTCGCCTTGGCAACTTCAGGGGCGAGGAACGTGCTGGGCAGGACACTCCAGAGCACCGTGTACTCCCCGAAATCTTTCGAGCCAGCGTGTGCCTGCAGGCTGAACAGGCCAATCAGGGCAATTCCCAGAAGGTTACGGAATGTGGAGAAGGTTTTCGCAATCATCGCTATGTCTCCCGTGTGATTCGGTAAATGGCGATTTCACCCAACAAATTCGGCCACAGCCGCGCGAGCCAGCTGTTTTGGTGCTGGCCGTCGACCACCCTCCGGCTTTTGATTCTGATGCCTTTCTGCCGGCACAGGGCCTCAAAATCCTTGAAAGTGCACAGCCTTATGTTGGGCGTGTTGTACCATTTATACGGCAGTGCTTCGGATTCGGGCATACGTCCGCTCAAAGTCAGTCCCCAACGCAGTCGCCAGTGGGCAAAGTTCGGGAAGGTAACGATGCCTTCTTTGCCAACCCGGAGCATCTCATCCAGCACCTTGTCGGGGCGCCGCACCGCCTGGAGCGCCTGGGTCATCAGAACAACATCGAAACTGCCATCATCAAAGTTGCCCAGCCCCTGAGTGTCCAGGTTCTGTTCGATGACCGCCACTCCCCGGCCCATACAGGTGGTGATGTGGTCCGGGTTGATTTCCAGGCCGAAGCCACTGGCCCCGCGCTCCCTCTGGAGGAAGTCGAGCAGGGTGCCGTCGCCGCAGCCCAGGTCCAGGACATGGTGGCCCGGCTGAACCCATTGCTGGATGATTTCGAGATCCGGTCTCATGCGCCGACCTCCCGTGCAACCCGGTCCATGTAGGCGTTGAATATGTCAGTGTACCTCGGGGTCGGAATCAGGAATGCGTCATGGCCCCAGGGAGCATCCACCTCGGCGTAGCTGACCTTCCGGCGGGCGGCTATCATGGCGTTGACCATTTCCTCGGAGCGGGCGGGCGTGAAACGCCAGTCGGTGCTGAACGACAACACCAGGTATTCACAACTGGCCCCCGACAGTGCTTTCGAAAGGTCACCGCCAAACTCGTAGGCCGGGTCAAAATAATCCAGCGCCCGGGTCATCAGCAGATAGGTATTGGCATCGAAAGACTCTGAAAACCGCTCGCCCTGGTAACGAAGGTAGCTTTCTACCTGAAATTCCGCGTCGTAACCAAACTTGTAGGCCTGGTCACGTAGTTCGCGGCCAAATTTTTCGCCCATGGAGGCATCTGACAGGTAGGTGATGTGCCCCACCATTCGAGCCAGCATCAGGCCACGCCTTGGAACAGTCTCAAAGTCGTAGTAGCGACCGTCGTGAAACTCCCGGTCGGTGGTGATGGCCTGGCGTGCCACCTCGTTGAACGCAATATTCTGCGCCGTGAGTCTGGGCGTGGAGGCAATCACCACGGCGTGCCTCAGCCGGTCGGGATAATCCAGGCTCCACTGCAGGGCCTGCATGCCGCCGAGGGAGCCGCCAACAACTGCCGCCCAGCATTGAATGCCAAGCCGGTCGGCCAGCAATGCCTGGCTCTTGACCCAGTCGCCCACGGTGATGACCGGAAACTCCGGGCCGAAAGGTTTTCCGGTTTCCGGGTTGATACTGTTTGGCCCTGTGCTGCCGTGACAGCCGCCCAGGTTGTTCAGGCTGACAACAAAAAAACGGTCGGTATCGATCGGTTTGCCTGGGCCAATGCAACTGTCCCACCAGCCCGGTTTCCGGTCGTCAGCGGAATGATAGCCGGCGGCATGATGGTGGCCACTCAAGGCATGGCAGATAAGAACGGCGTTGCTGGCATCGGCATTCAGGGTGCCGTAGGTTTCCACGACCAGGTCGTAGTTTTCCAGGGTCTGACCACAGGCCAGATCGATGGGAGCGTCGAAATGATAGGTCTGCGGGGTGACAATCCCGACAGAATCCGCAGGCAGGGTATCAGGCATCGGCGCGATTGGTTCCTGGTTCGATCCGTAAGTGTCTGGAAACGCAATGGCAAAGCCATCGCCAGCCCAGCAGTTTAAAGCCGGGGCGTGATGGCTGCAACCGCCTGAATAGTTGCTATCGCGGGGCTCAGACGGCCCCGGAGATATTCACCACTTTTTGCTGGATCAGGGTAGGGGCCGGTTTGCGAATCTGGCGCTGCATGGCATCGGCCAGTTCCAGCTGTTTGCGCAGATCAGCAATGGTGTTGGTGAGGCGCTGGCGCTCGGTTCGGCTGTCCCGGTCATTGCGCACCATGTCGCGAAGGCGCCGGATCTGGTGCTCCAGCAGCTGTTTCTGCTCCATGGAGTACTGCATGATCGGCAAGAGTGCCTCTGACGGCCAGCGTTCAACGTCGTGGCGAACGCGAGCGTGCAGGGTGCGGGCTTCCCCCACCATGACGTTGAAGAAACGGCGAACCAGAACCGACTGTTCGGTCAGAAGGTTCTTCGGGCTGATACGGAAGCGTCGGGCCTTCTTGCGCAATTCACGAATGGCGATGACGTGGCGCCCTGCGCGGAGCGGGATGGGCTCGAGATGACGGGCCCGGTTGTCCTCGTTGTAGCGACGGTAAATGGCGCCAACCATCTTCTCGGCCAGGTGCCCTTCGCTCAACAGGTTTGTCAGGTCGCTTTCAAGCAATTCGAAGAACTGGTCCATGGCGCGGTTCATGCCGGCGGTGGTCCAGCTTTTCGACATACTGGTGCGGACACGTTCAGCATGTTCTTCGAAACGGTCTTCGCTGACCAGTTTCTTCAGCAAGTCACCCTGGGAGTCCATCAGGCGCCGGCTGGAGCGCAGTGTAATCAGCTTCTTGTAATAAAAGTCGTAGTCTTTCTGGGCGCGCTCTGCCAGCCGGCCCAGCGCTGCCTTGTCCATGGTAACGCCTGCGCACGCCTGGAGTTCTTCCTCCAGGGATTCCAGCCGGTACTGCATCGCTGCCTGGCTGTTCTGGAGCATGCCCAGGAGGTCGTTGATCAGGCTCTGGGTGATCAACTGTTCCTTGTGCATCAGGATGCGCTGGATAATCAGTTGCTCAAGCTGGCCGATATTGGATCGGTCAAACAGGTCGCTGTCTTTCCTGACCCTGGCCACCAGACCCTGTTTGGCGGAAACGGGGATAACATCATGCTGCCGCATGCCGAGGTGATCGGCGGTGTAGCCACGCACCCGCTCGATTGCCTCGTTGGTGTGGCGTTCACCCTGCAGGTCGTCCCAGAGCACATCGATCTTGTTCAGGACGGCAAAACGACCGGCGCGGTGATCGGCGTGTTGAGTGTCGATATGCTCCTTCCAGATGGTCATATCGCTGGCGGTCACACCGGTGTCGGCGCTGAGCACAAAGATGACCGCATGGGCCCGGGGCAGCATGCTGATGGTCAGTTCCGGCTCTGAACCCAGGGCATTCAGGCCTGGAGTGTCGAGGATGCGCAAACCGCGTTCGAACAGAGGGTGACGGATACTGATCTGGGCATTACGCCAGGCCGGCACGAGGACGTTGCCGGGGTTGTTGCGGTCGTGCTCCAGCATATCCTCGTCGAAGCCCAGTTTCCGGGCTTCATCCGGTGATACGCTTTTCACCCGGGCAACTTCGGCCAGCACTTCCCGCATGATTTCCGGGTCACGCTCATCAAGCTCATGCTTTACCCACCGTTCCGGCTGTTTGCGCAGTTGCTGCAGGGACAGGTCTCCGTTTCGGGTTTCAATGGGCAGCAGGAGCAGGTAGTTCTCGTTGGCGCTGCGATCAAAAAACAGCTCGGTGGGGCACATGGTCGTACGCCCTGCCTGCGAAGGCAGCATGCGCTGGCCATATTCCGAGAAGAACAGGGCGTTGATCAGCTCGGTTTTCCCGCGGGAGTACTCGCCGACAAAGGCAATGGTAAGCTCATCCTCAATCAGCAGTTCCAGTCCATGGCGGATGCGGGTGCTGACATCGTCGGAAAACAGATTGTTATCCTGCAGCCACAACCGGTATCGGCCGATCTGTCGGATCAGCTCTTTTTTCCAGTTGTGATAAGCCTCTACCTGCTGCGACAGAGTTCCCTGTTGGTTCATCGGATTTTCCTTCTGCGCGACTTCCGGGTATCCCGGTTCAAACGGGGTGCTCACGGGTGACGGATTAATTACCGTTAATACTATCCTGTTCTATCTATGTTTGCGGCAGAGCGGCACGGAGAGGATTGGAGGAAGTTGGAGGGTTTTGAGATAAAGGACTGCAAAATCAGTCGCTTGACGTTGCAGTCCGGAGATTATGGATTTCGTGGCTAAGTGTTACAAAGTGTATATTTGAGACGGGGTTTACATACCCAGCCCGATAGAGCCAAGGCCTGCGGCCATTTTCATATGCTCAATCACCACCGAAATTACGTTCAGAATCAGGAACACAATAATGGGTGACAGGTCCAGACCGCCCATGGAGGGCATGATATTGCGCACTGGGCGCATCACCGGTTCCGTGATCTGGGCGACCAGCTGAATCGCCGGGTGGCCGCTGCCGGGAGCTATCCAGCTGACGACCACCACCGCAATCACTGACCAGAAGTAGATCTTTACGATCAGGTCAAGAACGTTCAGCACGGCCCATACGAGCAGAGTGATCGGATTCACGGCGGGGATGCCGCCATTCAGGGCAACCAGTATCAGGAAGAAAGTGATGCCCTGGATGATGACCGCAAGCACCAGCGAAGCGCCATCCACACCGCCCCAGCCGGGAATGAAGCGGCGCAGCGGACGCAGCGGCGGATTGGTGGCCTTGACCACGAATTGTGAGATCGGATTATAGAAGTCTGCCCGGGCCAGTTGCAGCAGGAACCGGAGCAGCACAATGGTCATGTAGAAGGTGGATGCGATCAGCAGGATGGTAATCAGAATGTCTGCCAGCATGAAGCCGTGTCTCCGTTATCGGTTACTGTTTGCCTGCCAGTTCTTTGGCCATTTCTTCCGAGCGTTTGAACGCCGCTTTGTAGGCTTTGGATACCAGCTCGCGCATCCCACCTTCCTCAAAGGTGTTGATTGCCTGCTCGGTCGTTCCGCCGGGAGACATCACGTTGCGCTTGAGTTGGCCGGGGTCGTGCTCGCTTCTCGCGGCCATTTCGGCGGCTCCTGCCATGGTCTGGATGGCCAGTTCTCGCGCGGTTCCGGCAGCAATGCCTGCTTCGGTGGCAGTCTCTTCAAGCGCCTCGAGCATCAGGAAAAAATAGGCCGGGCCGCTACCGGAGAGAGCGGTAACCGCATGGAGCAGGTTCTCGTCCTCAACCCAGAGCGCTGAACCGATGCTTTCGAACACCGATTCCACCATTTTCTTCTGTTTGTCTTTCACCTCTGCGTTGGCGAACAGGCCCGCGGCCCCTTTGCCAACGAGGGAGGGTGTGTTGGGCATGACACGGACCAACGGCAGCCCGCCTCCCAGCCAGCCGTCCAGTGTGTCAGCTGTCAGTCCGGCGGCAATGGATACCATGAGGGGGCGGGTATTTTGAACGACCGGCGCGATATCGCGACAGACATCCGCCATTACCTGAGGTTTTACCGCGAGAACCACCATGTCGGCCTGCTGGGCGCAGTAGCGGTTGTCTGTCGTTACGCTCACGCCGAAGCGCTTGCGGATTGTTTGAAGGTGCGCGTCATCCGGCGCGCTCACCCAGATATTGCCGGCCTGATAGCCGTTATCCAGCATACCGCCAATGATGGCGCTGGCCATGTTGCCGGCACCAATAAAAGAAATGGTTGGTGATGTGCTCAAGGTTAACTCCCCGGTTGATCGTTTTAACGTCCGGCCCTGATCATAGCAGGAACCGGCAGATTCAGCGCTTTACTGGGCGTTGGCCGAAAAGTGCGGTGCCGACCCGTACCCAGGTGGCGCCCTCCGCAATAGCAACTTCCAGGTCGCCGGACATTCCCATGGACAGCGTGTCAAGCGGCCCGGCGTCGGGATGATCTGCCCTCAGTTGCTTCAGGGTATTGGCCAGCTTCCGGAAGCTGGCTCTCAACCCGGATTCGGGCTGATCCGGATCCGGAATGGCCATCAACCCTCTCAATGTAAGGTTTGGCAGTTCGCCGATCTCAGCCACCAGGTCCGGCAACTCCCCAAGCGTGCACCCGGATTTGCTGTCCTCTTCATTAATATTGACCTGAAGGCAGATATTCAATGGTGGCAGTGCAGGGTCACGCTGTTCGCTGAGGCGACGGGCAATCTTGAGGCGGTCGACGCTGTGCACCCAACTGAAGGCAGAAGCCATCTGCCGGGTTTTGTTGGACTGGATCGGGCCGATGAAATGCCACTCGAGGCCATTAAGGTCAGACAGCGCCTCGATCTTTTTCAGGGCTTCCTGCAGGTAGTTCTCCCCAAAGGCATGCTGACCGGCCGCGAAGGCTTCCCGCAGATCTTCCGGCGGTCGGGTTTTACTCACGGCGAGCAAATGCACAGCCCCCGGCTCGCGCCCAGCCTGCAATGTTGCTTTTTGTATGCGTCGGGTTACGCTCCCGATGTTGTCTGCTATGCTGCTCATAGTGTGAGATTGCCACGCTCGGTCTGTCACTTGTACGGTGACACGTTACCCGCAGGTCACTGAAATGCCAAGTGAACCGCGCCGGGGCCCCGCCGGGCGGAAGCTACCAGGATAAAAGAAAAAGCCTTCCGAGGATTCCTATGGATATTACTGAACTGCTTGCCTTTTCGGCGAAACAGGGCGCGTCTGACTTGCACCTCTCTGCCGGCCTCCCCCCTATGATTCGTGTTGATGGTGATGTGCGTCGCATCAATCTGCCGCCCATGGAGCACAAAGAGGTCCACGGGCTGATCTACGACATCATGAACGACAAGCAGCGCAAGGACTACGAGGAATTCCTGGAAACCGACTTTTCCTTCGAAGTGCCCGGTGTTGCCCGTTTCCGTGTTAACGCCTTTAATCAGAACCGTGGCGCCGGTGCCGTGTTCCGGACCATCCCTTCCAAGGTGCTGACCATGGAAGACCTGGGTATGGGGCAGGTGTTCAAGGATATTTCGTCGGTGCCTCGCGGCCTGGTGCTGGTAACCGGCCCTACGGGTTCCGGTAAGTCCACCACCCTTGCGGCGATGATGGACTACATCAACGACACCCGGTACGAGCACATCCTCACCATCGAGGACCCCATCGAATTCGTGCACGACTCCAAGAAGTGCCTGGTCAACCAGCGGGAAGTTCACAGGGATACCCTCGGCTTCAACGAAGCACTGCGTTCAGCCCTGCGGGAAGACCCCGACATCATCCTGGTTGGTGAGCTTCGGGATCTGGAAACCATCCGCCTGGCACTGACGGCCGCGGAAACCGGCCACCTCGTATTCGGCACCCTGCACACCACCTCTGCTGCCAAGACCATCGACCGTGTGGTCGACGTGTTCCCGGCGGAGGAAAAGTCCATGGTTCGGTCGATGCTGTCCGAATCCCTGCAGGCGGTTATCTCCCAGACCCTGATGAAGAAAATGGGCGGCGGTCGGATTGCGGCTCACGAGATCATGATTGGCACCTCGGCGATCCGGAACCTGATCCGGGAAGACAAGATCGCCCAGATGTATTCGTCGATCCAGACCGGCGGTTCTCTGGGTATGCAGACCCTCGACCAGTGCCTGGAGCGGCTGCTGCAGAAGGGCCTTATTTCCCGTGAAGCAGCGCGGGCCAAGGCCAAGATGCCTGATAACTTTTAATTGGATTGCTCCCGGCCGTGTCGTTGGTGCCAGGAGCAGACGGGGAATTCATAAGACTCCCCGAATACAGTTTGACGGGTGGGGCGGGTTCCGCTTCCCGGGACTGTCTGCAGCATGGATGCTGCAGTCAAGCGTACATGGACGTATTCACAGCGTGTCCCGGGAAGCGGAACCCGCCCCACCCAAGCACCAAACGATGAAGATTGGGTACAAAAAATGGAATTCGAAAAACTGTTACGGCTGATGGTGGAAAAGGGCGGCTCGGACCTGTTTATTACGGCGGGCGTTCCCCCAAGCATGAAGGTGAACGGGAAAGTGCTCCCGGTCACCAAGAACGCGCTGACGCCGGAGCAGACGAGGGAGTTTGTCTACGGCGCCATGAACGACAAGCAGCGCGCCGAGTTTGAGGAAACCCACGAGTGCAACTTTGCCATCAGTGCCCGGGGCATTGGCCGGTTCCGGGTGTCTGCGTTCTTCCAGCGGAACCTCTGTGGCATGGTGCTGCGTCGGATCGAGGTGAAGATTCCGCAGATTGACGACCTGTCGCTGCCGGAGGTGATCAAGGAACTCGCCATGACCAAGCGTGGTCTGATCATGTTCGTGGGCGCCACCGGTACCGGTAAGTCTACGTCCCTGGCGGCCATGCTGGGGCACCGGAATCGCAACAGCCGGGGCCACATCATTTCCATCGAAGACCCGATCGAATTCGTGCACCAGCACCAGGGCTGTATCGTCACCCAGCGTGAGGTGGGTATCGATACCGAGAGCTTCGAGGTGGCCCTGAAGAACACGCTGCGTCAGGCGCCCGACGTTATCCTGATCGGCGAGGTGCGGACCCGGCAGACCATGGAGTATTCCGTGCAGTTCGCCGAGACCGGTCACCTGTGTCTGGCCACCCTGCACGCCAACAACGCCAACCAGGCGCTGGACCGGATTATCCAGTTCTTCCCTCCGGAACAGCACAACCAGATCTGGATGGACCTGTCCCTGAACCTCAAGGCCATTGTGGCCCAGCAACTGGTGCCAACGCCCGATGGCAAGGGACGCAAAGCGGTAATCGAAGTGCTGATCAATACCCCGCTGGTGGCGGATCTGATCCGCAAGGGCGAGGTGCATCGTCTGAAGGAGCTGATGTCGAAATCCAACGAGTCTGGCATGCAGACCTTTGACCAGGCCCTGTATCAGTTGTACGCAGAGGGCTCCATTACCTACGAAGATGCCCTGGCCCATGCGGACTCTGCCAACGACCTGCGCCTGATGATCAAGCTGGGTGCCGACGCTCAGGGGGCGGACAAGCTGTCTTCCTCTGTGGACAAGCTCTCGATACAGGACGACTGATACGATCAGGTTCTTTTTAGACTTTAGTTGTAGAAAGGTAGGCTCCTGAACCGTTAGGGATGGCATTTGAGGCCAGTAAGGGGTGGTGCGTATACTCCGGGCGATTCAATAAGGAGATACCATGCACCACCGATCTTCAATGCTTGCACGAGCCGTACGTTTTGCCACCCTCGCGGCGCTCGCCGCACCTGCCAGCACTCTCGCAGGCGGTTTTTCCCTCAATGAACAGAGCGCCAGCGCGATGGGTACCGCCAATGCAGGTGCCGCTGCCAATCCCGAGAACGCGACCACGGTTTTGTTCAATCCCGCCGGGATGAGCCAACTGTCCGGCACCAATATTTCTTTTGGTGCGGCGGTTCTGGATATTGATGCCGAGGCCAAGGAAGCTGAAGCGCGCCGCAATCTGCCGGGTCAGAGTCCGATTATGGCCGATGGCTCGCTGGGCGGTGATATTGCTGGTCCAGCCGTTTTGCCGAATTTTTACATGACTCACGAAGTCAATGAATCCATAGACGTGGGGTTTGGAATCCATGCGCCGTATGGCCTGGCTGCGGACTACAACGATGACTTTGTCGGGCGTTTTTTTGCTGACGAAACCGAATTGACAGCCATTGCCTTCACTCCGTCAATCTCAGTAAATAATGGGAATGGCCTTTCAATGGGGGCGGGCATCAACCTTATTTATGCAGAGGGGCGCCTGACCCGTTATCAGGACTTGGCAGCCCAGGTCTACCCAAATGCTTTTGCTGCAGCCATTGGCCAAGGCGCAAGTCCCGCACAGGCTGATCAGGCAGCACGACAAGCAGTGAGTGGATATCAGGATCCTTACGCTGACATTGAGGGTGATGATATCGGGGCGACGTTCAGAGTTGGTTTCCTGTATGAGCTCTCGGATAAGACCCAAATTGGGTTGAGTGCCCAGACTGGAACCGAACTTGATTTGAAAGGCAATGCGACGATTTCCGACTTCCCGGTTCCCGGAGTGCCCGGTCAGACCACTACTCTGTCGGAAAAAGTCAGAGTGCCACTAGCTATCCCAGAGAGTGCAACCTTTGGCATTCGGCATAATCTTTCCAATCAAGTGACGCTTCTCGCAGGTGCGACTTACGCTAAATGGAGTCGTTTTGAGGAATTGGACATTGTCAGTAGAGAAGCGAATGGTCAGATTACAGCGGCACCACAGGAGGGCGCCATTCTCAGTCATGTGACTGAAAAGTGGCAAAATACCTGGCAATTCAATCTAGGTGGGATTTGGCAGGCAACGCCGGAATGGGCTCTAAAAGCAGGCTATGCGTGGGACGAGTCGCCTGTCGATGAGTATCTTACCGCACGTATCCCGTCCAGCGATCGGCATTGGCTGACATTAGGTGCTCAGTGGAAGGATGCCCAGAGTGGCTGGACGCTTGACGCGGCAGTAGGAACACTGCTTTTTACGGATGATCCAGCTTTTACAGAACGCAACTACCAGCACAGTAATCCGGATGAAGTAGCCGATCTGGCGCCGGGTGTCGAAGACCCGAGCTATTTCAAAGGTAAATATGAGCTCAGTGCCTGGAGTGCGTCCATTGAGGTAAGCAAGTCCTTCTGATCTCTCGTGAATCTGGTTGGCCAGCCCAAGGGCTGGTCAGCCAATAACCTGTCCTCGGTAAATCACCTTCTTCTTCCGTGGCGGGTCCAGCTTCCTTTCTTCCTGGTCGTCCGCCGATGCCGATGGGGCATCCGCTATCACCTGACCCCGATAGTTACGCTTGAAGCCGTCATCTTCCTCCTCGGGTTCGATGTTCAGCTGTGGAACCTGTTCCTTGAGAGTTTCCCAGGTACGGGTCAACTGGCTTGAGCGGGTTTTTCGCGCGTAATCGGCCAGTTGTTGTTCCAGGTGCTCTTCCGTGAGGTGCAGTTTCACGCCGAATTCCGTGTGAATCAGGCGGCGGCACTGGTGAACCAGTTTCAGCACGCTGGGGTCCAGCAGCCAGCTACGTTCAGATGCCAGAGAAGTCATGGTTTGAGCCTCGGAGATGGATGTCACAACATGGCGCTGCCCGGATAATGTGGCAGGGCAGGGCGCCGACTCTACTCAAGTAGCGAATTTCGTGCCGTGACGGTGTCGATTCCGAAGAGAAGGCGTGTTTACGGCCTGCCGTGGAGTCCGGAGACTCACAGGCAGGTTCGGGGGGTGGTACTGCGGTTGATTTCGGTGCGTTTTTGGCTTCCATGCCCTGTTCTGGGGCGAATCAGTGTGCTTCGTCCCAGTTGTCACCGGCGCCGGCTTCTACCAGCAGGGGAACGTCCAGTTCGGCTGCTGCCGACATGCGCTTCTCGAGTCCCGAACGGATCTTGTCGAGGGCCGACTCCTTCACTTCCAGAATCAATTCGTCGTGAACCTGCATGGTCATGCGGGCCTCATCAGCGTGATCCTTGAGTAGCCAGTTCTCCACATCCACCATGGCCCGTTTGATGATGTCCGCGGCTGTGCCCTGCATGGGCGCGTTGATAGCCGTTCGCTCGGCAGCCTGCTGCAGCTGTTTGTTGCGGGCGTTGATTTCAGGCAGGTACAGGCGCCGGCCAAAGAGCGTCTCGACGAAACCGTCGTCATGAGCCTGCTTGCGGATGTTGTCCATGTATTTCAGGACGCCGGGGTAGCGCTCGAAGTAGCGGTCGATGTACTGCTGGGCGACCTTGCGCTCAACGTCCAGTTGCCGGGACAGTCCAAAGGCAGACATGCCATAGATCAGGCCGAAGTTGATGGCCTTTGCGCTGCGCCGCTGATCTGAGGATACTTCCTCCAGGCTGACGCCGAAGACTTCCGAGGCTGTCGCCTTGTGGATGTCTTCCCCTTTTTCAAAGGCCTTCAGCAGCCCCTTGTCGCCGGAGAGGTGGGCCATGATCCGCAGCTCGATCTGGGAATAATCGGCCGCCACCAGTTTGTAACCCTCAGGCGCGATAAAGGCCTGCCGTATGCGGCGTCCCTGCTCGCTGCGAATGGGTATGTTCTGCAGGTTGGGCTCGGAAGACGACAATCGGCCGGTGGCGGTGACAGCCTGATGGTAGGAGGTGTGAACACGGCCGGTGCGGTGGTGAATCAATTCCGGCAGGGTGTCGGTGTAGGTGGACTTCAGCTTGCTAAGGCTGCGGTGCTCAAGAATCAGGCGCGGCAACTCATGCTCGTGGGCCAGTTCCTGCAGCACCGGTTCCGCCGTTGATGGTGCGCCCTTGGGGGTTTTCTTGATGACCGGCAGCCCCATCTTGTCATAGAAGATTGCCTGCAACTGTTTGGTAGAGCCCAGATTGAAGGTCTCGCCGGCAACATCGTGAGCCTCTTTTTCCAGTTCCGCCATGCGCTCGGCCAGTTCCTGGCTATGCTGGCGCAGCGTACTGGCGCTGATCAGGGTGCCCCGCTGCTCCATGCGTGAGAGCACCGGCACCAGTGGCAGATCGATTTCTTCGTAGACCGAAGCCAGTTTCCCGGTTGCTTTCAGCTGTGGCCTCAGGGTCTGGTGCAGGCGCAGGGTTATGTCTGCATCCTCGGCGGCGTAGGGAGCGGCTTTTTCCAGCTCGATCTGGTTGAACGTGAGCTGTTTGGCGCCTTTGCCAGCAATGGATTCGAAGCTGATGGTCTTCTCGCCGAGGTAGTGCATGGCGAGGCTGTCCATGTCGTGGCGGGTAGCGACAGAGTTCAGAACGTAGGATTCCAGCATAGTGTCCTCGGCAATGCCCTCCAGGGTGATGCCGTGGTTAGCCAGTACGTTCTTGTCGTATTTCAGGTTCTGCCCGACCTTGGCCAGTTGGGGATCCTCCAGCAACGGCTTGAGCTGCTCGAGAACCTGGTCACGATCCAGCTGTTCGGGGGCACCCATGTAGTCGTGGCCCAGGGGGACGTAGGCGGCTTCGCCCGGGTTGATCGCGAAGGAGACACCCACTATTTCAGCGTCGATATAGCGAAGACTGGTGGTTTCCGTGTCGAAGGCAAACAGATCGGCCGATTTCAGGCGCTCCAGCCATTGATCCAGCTCTTGCTGGTCGGTGATGACGCTGTAGTCTTTTTTACTGGTCTCTTTCTCGGGTTTGTCTTCTCTGGATTGGGTGTTGCTGGAGGATGAAGTCTCTCCCTGCTCCAGTTCGGCAATCCAGGTGCGGAACTCATATTCCTTGAACAGTTCGAGCAGCTGCTCGTCATCCTGCTCCCGAAGCTTCAGGTCTTCCAGGCCAAAATCCAGTTCCACGTCCGTGCGGATGGTGGCCAGTTCGCGACTCAGGGGCAGTGTTTCTGTGGCCTCGCGCAGGTATTCCCCGATCTTGCCCTTGATCTCGTCCGCGTGCTCGATGACGTTGTCCAGGTTTTCGTAGCTTTGCAGCCATTTGACCGCGGTTTTCGGGCCACACTTGTTCACCCCGGGGATGTTGTCCACCTTGTCGCCCACCAGGGCGAGGTAATCGACAATCTGCTCCGGGGTCACGCCGAATTTTTCCACCACGCCGTCCCGATCCATCCGCGTCTCGGTCATGGTATTGATCAGGGTGACGTGATCACTCACCAGCTGTGCCATGTCCTTGTCACCGGTAGACACCACCACATCAATGCCCTTGCTGGTCGCTTCGTTGGCAAGGGTGCCGATCACATCGTCGGCCTCAACGCCAGTCACTGTCAGCAGCGGCAGTCCCATGGCCTTGACGATCTCGTGAATGGGCTCGATCTGGCAGGCGAGATCCTCAGGCATGGGCGGCCGGTTAGCCTTGTAGTCTTCATACAGGTCGTGCCGGAAGGTCTTGCCCTTGGCGTCGAAGACCACCACCATTTTTGAGCCGGGGAAATCCTGCTCCAGGCGTCGGATCATACTGATAACGCCCTTGATGGCACCGGTCGGATGGTTCTTGCTTGTGGTCAGTGGCGGAAGTGCATGATAAGCGCGAAAAAGATAGGACGATCCGTCCACAAGAACCACGGGTGGGGTGTTTTTGCTGGTCATGTCAAAACAGGTCCGGAATCTGATTGAAGCGTGGGTTGGCTTGTGCAACTCTGTACTGAAATCGATGGACGAAAGGGTATCACGAAAATGAAACGAATCGCCTGCCCGGCTTTGTTGCTCGCCTGCCTGCCTCTGGCTGCCCTGGCGCAGGAGCAAGGCGCCCTGGATGAGACGCCGGTGGCAACCCCCAAGGAGCCGGTGGTGATCTCGGATTACCAGCCGGCGAGCGAGGGCCCGGAGATTGTTATCCGGCCGGGTGAAAAGGAAGTGTTCTACGAATACCGGGTTAATGGACAACTCATGGAAATCAAGGTCGTGCCGGAGGCCGGACCGGAGTATTACCTGGTGCCGGCAGACGGTGGCGGCTGGATCCGGGAAACCGAGTCCGACATGCTGGTGCCCAGCTGGGTGATTTTCCGCTGGTAAACCGCAATCAGATCAGGTCGATGGTGACCGGCGATGAACGTCGGCTCTCCAGCCCCTCGATATCCACGGTGGTAATTGCAAACTCGTAAGCACCCGGGGCCATCTTCGCCAGAGAGAGACTCGTCGTAGCGGGGCTTTCAATGCGGATTACCTTGAAGTTTTCCTGATGCCTCAGGCGGTAGTAAATTCTGAATTCGGCGATTTCTCCGGGTTTCAATGAGGAGCCATCTTCGCGCGTCAGCGGAGCCGTCCACCTTAGCTCTCTCCCCTCGGTCGCCGAGTATCCGGATCCTTGGGAATCTCCTCTGCAGCCAGCAAGAAGGAAAAGCGTGGCCAACAAGGGCAGAAGAATGCGGGCCAATGGCAGATGTCTTGGTCTACAGGTGATCATCGTTACTCACATACGTGCCGGAAATCGGCCTGATTTTGGGAAAAGCGTATGGAGCCAGAATAAAACGGGGAGACGGGCTTCTTTAACAGCCCGGCATTATGCCAGTCCGGTTTTCAGGATCAAGTGAATAATCCGTAAAACCCCTTATCCGTGCACCTCCTGCTTTTAGTATGAACATTCTAATTTTAGGGCGTAACTTTGATTGTGAGATTAAAGAAAGGCCCTCGTTGCACTGGTTTCGACAGGGTCTTGAAACCTTCAGGAAACCAAGGAGATTCATCATGGGTAAACTCAAGTCCTATCAGGAACAGCTTCAGGAAATCGTCGACAAAGGCATCAATGCCGCTGAAGAGCAGCAGAAAAAACTGGCTGCCAAGCCGTTCGACTACGCAGAAAAGCTGGAGTCCGAAGCGCGTGAATACAGCGTGAAGACCCTGCGCAAGCGCTACAACGGCTACAGCGATAGCCTGTTCGAGCAACTTCGCAACCTGAACAGTCGTTTCGGCAGCTTCGCTGGTGACCTGGTCGCCAAGCTGGAGAAAGAAGCCGCAGAAGGCGCGGATGCCGTGGCAGAAGCCGCTGAAGACGTATCTGACGCTGCCAAGGATGCCAAGAAATCAGTTGAGCCGAAGAAGCCGGCTGCCCGCAAGACCACTGCGCGCAAGACCACTTCTACTGCCAAGAAGAGCACCGCTTCCGCCTGAGCTGCGGATAGCGTCTCACCGACAGGTGAGTGAAATGAAAAAGGCCGCCGGGTAAAACCGGCGGCCTTTTTGTTGTGCGCCAGGCATGGCGCGTAGCGCCTCGACGGCGCTGTTCCGGTCCAGGTGGTGCTGACCGGATGACTTGGGGGTGTAAGTCCCCTGTGGACCCGGCAAGGGGAACCACTAGCCGGACGGCAAGGGTGTCCACCGCGAGGTGGAATCTGAAGGAAGCCGCAGGCAAAGCACTGGCCTGACGAACAGGAATCGCATAGGAGGCGGTCACACCGGGTGAGACGGCAACGATCGTCAAAGCCCCATACTTGCACGGACGGTGTGGACGTAAATGCGGCAGGCATAAGTGTGAAGGTCACGCGTCTTACCCTGGGAAGTCTGGCTCTCTGCCACTGTGCTACCTGCCCCGTGAGGGGTGGGGATGGGGCGCCAGAACTCAGCAGAGGCCATAGTAGATGCGTCACCGCGTACTGAAGGGCCGAACATGGTTAGCCGTTAGTAGGCGATGAGTTCTCGTGATGTGCTTATGAAGACAGAAGCGACCCGAATGGGTCAGGGTATTCAGGGAGGCGCCGGACAGTATCCGGCAGAGACTGAAGCCCGTGTCGAGGCAGGCGCGGGGGCTCACTCGTGGACGAACGCGGAGCCGAATACGCTGATGGAACAGGTGCTTGAGCGCCCGAACCTGATGCATGCGTATCAGCGGGTGGTGTCCAACAGGGGCGCCGCCGGCGTCGATCAGATGCCGGTCACTGCCCTGAAGGGCCACCTGCAACAGCATTGGCCAACGCTGCGCGAGCGGCTGTTGGCCGGAGACTACTACCCTCAGCCGGTACGCAGGGTCAGTATTCCCAAGCCGCAAGGCGGCGAACGGGTGCTGGGTATTCCGACGGTACAGGATCGCTTGATTCAACAGGCACTACACCAAACGCTGAGCCCGATGCTGGAGCCGACCTTCTCGGACCACAGCTACGGGTTCCGCCCCGGCCGGAGTGCTCATCAGGCGGTCAAGGCGATGCAACGGCATATCAACGACGGCCATCGTTGGGTGGTCGATCTGGATTTGGCCCAGTTCTTTGACCGGGTCAACCACGATGTGCTGATGGGCCTGCTGGCCCGTCGCATCACCGACCGACGGATACTCACTCTGATCCGACGGTACCTGCGAGCCGGCATGCTCGAAGGTGGGCTGGTCAGCCCGAGAAGGGAAGGGACGCCGCAAGGTGGCCCTCTCTCACCCTTGCTCTCCAACGTGCTTCTGACCGAACTGGACCGGGAGCTGGAGCAGCGGGGACACCGGTTCTGCCGCTACGCGGACGACTGTAATATCTACGTTCGCAGTAAAAGAGCCGGTGACCGGGTGATGGCCAGCATGACCCAGTTCCTGGCAACGCGCCTGCGCCTAACCGTGAACACAGACAAAAGTGCTGTGGATCGCCCATGGCGTCGGAGCTTCCTGGGGTACAGCGTAAGCTGGCATAAAAGGCAGGTACGGTTGAGGGTTGCACCGAAGAGCCTGAAGGCCTTCATGACCAAGCTGCGTCCGCTGCTTAAGCGATCTCGCGGGCAGTCGCTGACGACGACTATCCAGAAGCTGAACCCGGTCCTACGGGGCTGGGCGAATTACTATCGCCTCACCGCCTCGAAGCGCCCGGTGGCAGCGCTGGATGGCTGGATACGCCGACGGCTCCGCTTGATCTTGTGGCAGCAATGGAAACGGCCCCGCACGCGGGCACGCTGTCTAATGCGGTTGGGTCTGCCAGCACCGAGGGCCTGGATGGGTGCCACGAATGGTCGTGGGCCTTGGTGGAACAGTGGCGCCTCTCACATGAATACGGCGCTGCCCAAGAGGGTGTTCAACGGTCTGTCTCTGGTAAGCTTGCTGGATACGATGAATCGGCTTCCGAGCCAACCATGAACCGCCGTGGTACGGAACCGTATGCCCGGTGGTGTGAGAGGACGGGGGAGGTAACTCCCCCTCCTACTCGATTTGCAGGGGCGTTCCTGTGAAAAATCAGTCTTCGGTTTCGTTGTGATCGAGTGGTACGGTCCGCGCCTCGCCAGTGACCTCTTCCAGGCGCTCTATGTCGGCCTCGAAGGCCTTGCGCAGCTCTTCGATTTCCTGGGTTTGTGAGGTGATTTCCCGCTCAATATCCCGTATCTGGGATTCCAGGCGCCGGATTTTTTCCAGCGTGGCCTCTGGAATCTCGCGACCGGCCCGCTCCATGTTGGCGGCGCGGCTTTGTTCGCTATCCAGCTGGCTGGATATCACCGAGATGTTGCCTCGCTTGAGTTGTATCAAGCCCTCAAGCTCCCGGATTTTCCGATGCATGGCTTTTACCGCCTGATCCGGATGGCTGAAGCGCTTCAGTAGCGCGCGGTCCTTCTCGCGTTGCTCCGCGAGTTCCTTCTGGCGCTGCTTTTCCGCTTCCCGGGCGGCAATCTCTTCCTCGGTTGGCGCTGGCGGAATGGTCTCAATGACGCGGCCATTGTTGCTCAAAATGTCATAGCCACGTTTGGTGGCTTCCTGGGGAATGGTGCTGCTGATGACGATCTGGCCGTTTTCATCCGTGTAACGGTACATATTGGCCGCGACCTGGGCAGAGAAACCCAGGGCAAGCGCCAATGCCGTAGCTTTGACAGATATTGCGGTCAGACGATTGGCCATCAATCAGACTCCGTAACGATCCCGATAACTGGCCACCTTTTCGGCATGCCCGGCGAACTCCGGGTTGGCTTTGAGGTAGTCCAGCACTTGCTCAAGACGAATGATGCTCACCACCGGGATGCCGAATTCCTTTTCCACTTCCTGGATGGCGGACAGTTCGCCATTACCTTTTTCCTGACGATCGAGGGCAATAAGCACGCCTGCCGGTTCGGCCCCGGCAGCCCGGATGATGTCGATGGATTCCCGGATCGCTGTTCCGGCAGTGATTACATCATCAACAATCAGTACCTTGCCCTGTAACGGTGCGCCAACAATGTTGCCGCCCTCACCATGATCTTTCTTTTCCTTGCGGTTAAACGCAAAGGGTTTGCTGTTACCGTCTGTAGCCAAGGCCATGGCGGTAACGGTGGCCAACGGAATGCCCTTATAGGCAGGGCCGAAAATAATGTCATAATCCAGCCCGCTGCGTGCTATCGCGGCGGCATAAGCCTTGCTTAACTGAAGCAGGTCGTCCCCGGTATTGAACAGACCGGCGTTAAAAAAGTAGGGGCTGGTTCGGCCCGACTTGAGCGTGAACTCACCAAAGCGTAGTACATTCCGGCGGATGGCAAATTCGATAAATGTTTGCTGATAGTCGTGCATGACAAGGCTTCTGGCGGGTGTTGATCTTTAATTAGCGCGTAAAAACGGTATCATACACACAAACCGAATCAGGGAACACGTATGCGGGTAGTATCAATCAGCGTCAATGGCCTCGCCCAGGCTGTTGAAAAAGGCTTTTTCGACTGGCTGGCAGAGCAGGACGCTGACGTGGTCTGTGTCCAGGATCACCGCATGCGCGCCTACGAGATTGAAGACTACAACCTGATTCCGGAAGGGTACGAAGCCTATTTCATCGATGGTGAAAAAAACGAGGATGGCGGTGTCGGTATCTACACCCGCCATTTCCCGAAAGCCATCATGTACGGGTTCGCCAATGAACAGGCAGATCGCGAAGGCCGTTTCATTCAGGCCGATTTTGACAAGGTGTCTGTCGCCTGCGTGCTGGCGCCCTGCGCCCTTGGCCGAGAAGAAGAGCTGATCGGCGAGGACGACCTCACTGTGCTGGATCACAAGGACGAGTTCATGGAGTCCTTCGGCCTGCACATGCAGAAAACACTGCGCAAGCGTCGGCAGTTCATCTTCTGCGCCAACCTTCAGACCGCCCATCACGTAACCGATGCCAGCCCGCTTTACCACAAACTGGATTTCTCCGGCTTTCTGCCCCACGAGCGTGCGTGGCTGGATCGCCTGTTCGATGAAATGGGCTGCGTTGACGGTTTCCGTGAGATCAACAAGCAGAGCAACCAGTTCACCTGGTGGCCCGAGCAGGCCGAGGGTTCCCGCAAGAATGCCGGCATCCGTGTGGATTACCAGCTACTGACACCTGGCATCCGCAAGACCATCGAAGATGGCTGGATTGACGACTCGACCCGCTTCTCCGATCACGCCCCAGTGATCATGGATTACGACATCGAAATCGGCTTCTAAGTCTGGGGGAAGGCGCCTGCGCGGCAACGCTTTCCCAGACACGCTACAAGCACTTCCCTGTGCGCTTGAATCGGGCCATCCATGGCCCTCAACAGTATGGGAAAGCGTCACCACGCAGGCGCCCCATGCTTGTGAGGTTTTTCGAACAGTAGCGTGTTCCGGAAAGGTTTCCCCCTCCGGACACGCGGGCTGCTTAATCAGCAGTCGTCAGGCCTCCAGAGCAGCCTTTTGAATCTCAAACAACTGCTCGATACCTTGTTTGGCCAGAGTCAGCATGCTGTCCAGCTCTGACTGGTCGAACGGAGCTCCTTCCGCTGTTCCCTGAATCTCAATGAAGCCGCCCTGGTCAGTCATGATCACGTTCATATCGGTCTCGGCTTCGGAATCTTCCGGGTAGTCCAGATCCACCACTGGGGTGCCTTTGTAAACACCGACTGATAGTGCAGCGACCATCTGCTTGAGGGGCGATTTCTTCAGGCGCTTCTCGGCGACCAGGTGGTTCAGGGCGTCCACCAGCGCCACGCAGCCGCCGGTGATCGCCGCGGTGCGGGTGCCGCCATCGGCCTGGATGACGTCGCAATCGATGGTAATGGAGTGTTCGCCAAGGGCGGTCAGATCCACCGCAGCACGCAGGGAGCGACCAATCAGGCGCTGGATTTCGACGGTGCGACCACCCTGTTTGCCGCGGGCAGCCTCCCGACCCATTCGGCTGCCCGTGGAGCGGGGCAGCATGCCGTATTCGGCGGTGATCCAGCCCTTGCCTTCGCCCCTGAGAAATGGGGGAACCTTGTTTTCGACGGAGGCGGTGCAGATGACTTTGGTATCCCCGAATTCCACCAGCACCGAGCCTTCGGCATGACGGGTGTAGTTGCGGGTGATTCGAACATCTCTGGGTTGCTCGGGCGTTCTGCCGCTTGGACGCATAGTATTTCCTGAAATCATTATTGAATGTCCGGGCGCGTGTCCCGGTCGAACGTTTGTCGAAAAGGCCGGTCAGTATAACACGTTGGTGTTGGGCTTTTGTCCGGTTCGCCGACGCTGTTAAGAGCCTGTTAGACTAGGTTTATCATTATCTATCGAAGCGGAGCCAACATGATCCGAAGTATGACCGCATTTGCCCGCAAGGATGTCCAGGGAGACTGGGGTACGCTGACCTGTGAAATCCGGACCGTCAACCATCGATATCTGGAGCCCTCATTCCGGTTGCCGGAGGCTTTCAGGGAACTGGAAAACCGGTTTCGGGAAGAGCTGAGAAAACAGCTGAAACGGGGCAAGGTGGATGTGTCCATGCGCCTGCAGTCTGCAGAGAAGGCGTCCCAGAGCTTCGAGATCAGCGAAGACATGGCCCAGGCGGTGAATGAGGCGGCCAACCACATCAACCGGATGCTGGATAATCCGGCCCACATCAATGCCCTGGATATCCTCAGATGGCCGGGCGTGCTGTCCGTGCCGGAGCAGGATTACAGCCCTGCAAAAGAGGCTGCCGTAGGACTCTTCGAACAGACCGTGTCCGACCTGGCCTCGGTACGCGAGCGTGAGGGGGAGCGCCTGCGGCCTCTGTTCGAGGATCGCCTCAATACCATGGGCAGTCTTGTCGCCGATGTGCGTAAACGCATGCCGGAATTGCTGGATGCCCAGGAAAAAACGCTTCGGGAGCGGTTTGAAAAAGCCAAAGTGGAGCTGGATGCCGAGCGGGTGGCTCAGGAGATGGTCATGCTGGCCCAGAAGAGCGATGTTGCCGAAGAATTGGATCGGTTGGACGCGCATATTGGCGAGGTGACGGATACCCTCAAAAGCGACGACGCTATAGGCCGGCGGCTCGACTTCCTGATGCAGGAGCTGAACCGGGAGGCCAATACCCTGAGCAGCAAGAGCATCGATGCCGGCGTCACACGCATCGCGGTGGATCTCAAGGTGCTCATCGAGCAGATGAGGGAGCAGGTGCAGAACCTGGAATAGCCCGGGCTTCTGTTTTAGTGGTCAGCTCTGGTTCTGTCCCAGGGTGTCCAGCTCTGCGGGCAGTTCGAACACCATCTTGCGTTTGTTGAGGGGGCAGTCGAATTCGAGATAGAAGGCCAGGAGCTGCAAGGGAACGCCCGCGGCCCGACCATACAGGCGATCACCGAGTATCGGGTGCCCGAGGCCAGCCAGATGGCGGCGGATCTGGTGCTTCCGACCGGTCTCGATACTGACCTGGAGCAGGGAAGTCTGCTCAGCCTCATTGGTCGCCAGTGTCGAAACATGACTGACCGCCGGTTTTCCCTCAACGGGCGCATCAACCACCTGGTCTTGCGTCTCCATCACGCCACACACTCGCGCTTTGTAACGCTTGGTCATGGTTCTGCCTGAAAAGCGCTGGGAAAGGGCGCCTGCGGCTTTCGGGTCATGGGCAATCAGCATCAGCCCGGCGGCATCGGCATCAAGTCGGTGGATCAGGTGGCAGGGGCGCTGGAGCTGAAGTTCCGCCAGGCGAAGCAGGCTGCAATGGTCACCCCACTGTGAGCCCTGGGCCAGCAGGCCGTGAGGCTTGAACCACACTGTGTAGCGCTCCAGATCCTCCAGTAGAACCGGACCCTCCGGTTTTCTCGCCAACACCTTTTCATCGTAGTAAAGCTGCAGCCGGATGCCCGGCTTGAGTTCCTTGGTGGCGCGGCGCAGTCGAAGGCGTTTGCCCTTGTGCGTCCACCAGCAAGCACCCTTCGCCATGGCATCCTTGATTTTCTGTCGGGAGAGCCCCGGCGCCGCCTCACTCAGGGCGTCTATGGCTTTGCTGGTTTGTTTCAGGGTGATATCGATGGTGGTTCGCATGGGATTTTGCAGTCACTGAGCGGATGTATAGGCAAATGGTATCAGCTGGCTCGCCTCTGGGGTGCGGTGTTTTGGCAAAGTCCGTATAATTCCCGGCTTTACCGGTCGAAACAGGCGGCCGTCGCGTTCAGGTTTGGAGTTCTCGGGTTATGAGTCAGGCAGTTGAGCAGGGTACTCTGTACGTTATCTCCGCGCCATCCGGTGCCGGCAAGACCAGCCTTGTGGCGGAAATGCTCCGCAATGACGAGAAACTCGGCGTGTCCGTTTCCCATACCACGCGCACTATGCGAGAAGGTGAGCAGGACGGGGTGAATTATCATTTCGTGGGCAGGGTCGAGTTTGAGGCGATGATCGCCCGGGGCGATTTTCTTGAGCACGCCGACGTCTTTGGTAACTACTACGGTACCTCTCAGGTCTGGGTTCGGGAAACCCTGTCAAAGGGCCAGGATGTGATCCTGGAGATTGACTGGCAGGGCGCCGCCCAGGTGCGCCGACTGATTCCCGAGTGTGTCAGCATTTTCATCGTTCCTCCTTCGCCTGAAGTGTTGCGCCAGCGACTGGTCGGCCGTGGCACCGATGCGCCGGAAGTGGTGGAGCGTCGTTTGGCAGAGGCTGAGGAGGAGTGCCGTCACGCGGTGGAGTTCGATTACCTGGTGGTCAACGATGACTTCGCCGCTGCGCTCGCTGATCTGCTGGCCATTGTTCGCGCCCAGCGCCTGCGCATGGAGGTTCAGCAGCCCAGGCACCGGGCGCTCCTGGCGGGGTTGTCGGGCCCGCGCTGATACGGGGGTTTCCTGTATACAAATTGAACCGGTCACAGTAAACTGTGCGGTCTGCTGAAAACAGTCATTTTATGAGTCGGGGAAGTTATGGCACGAGTTACCGTTGAAGATTGTCTGGAAAACGTTGATAACCGCTTCCAGCTGGTAATGCTGGCAACCAAGCGTGCCCGTCAGCTCGCTACCAAGGGTGCCGAGCCGATGGTGGCTGAAGAGAATGATAAGCCTACGGTAATTGCTCTGCGCGAAATTGCCGAAGGCAAGGTTACTCGTGATCTGCTCAAGGAAGACGACGACGAGTAAGGCACCTGCGGCCAGGTATATAAGTATCTGTCCGCAAGTGAGAAGCATTGAAATCTGTCCCCGCGGTTTTATAGTGTAACTATAGAACGTTGCTGGAAGGACTATGGAAGGACCCGGATGCGTGCATTCGGGTTTTTTTGTCCCTGAATTTCATGGAATTGTGGAGGCGCGGTGTCGGCAGAGGCTACGGTTGAAGGACTGGCTCGAGAGCTCAGCTCCTATCTTGATACCAATCGCATCAACCAGGTGCGACGGGCCTACTATTACGCCGAGCAGGCCCATGAGGGCCAGATGCGCAAGAGCGGCGACCGCTACATTACCCATCCCCTGGCTGTTGCCCATATTCTCGCCGACCTGCGGCTGGATCATCAGAGTCTGATGGCGGCCATGCTCCATGATGTGATTGAAGACACCGGTATTCCCAAGGACGCTCTGGCGGAACAGTTTGGCGAGGACGTTGCGGAACTGGTGGATGGGGTCAGCAAACTGACCCAGATCGAGTTCCGCTCCAGGGCGGAAGCCCAGGCCGAAAACTTCCAGAAAATGACCCTGGCCATGGCGCGGGACATCCGGGTCATTCTGGTGAAACTGGCGGACCGGTTGCACAACATGCGCACGCTCGGCCCGATGCCCTACGAAAAGCGCCAACGCATCGCCACCGAAACACTCGACATCTATGCCCCCATCGCGAACCGCCTGGGCATGCACTCCATCTGCACCGAGCTTGAGGACCTGGGCTTTACCTCCCTGTACCCCATGCGCTCCAAGTACATTTCCAAGGCCGTGGACAAACTCCGGGGCAGTCATCGGGAAATTATCGAGGATATCCGCGGGAAGCTGCAGGAAAAGCTGGAGGAGCGAGGCCTGCCGGGCCGGATTCTGGGCCGGGAAAAACACCTGAACAGCATCTATAACAAGATGAAGTTCAAGCAGAAGTCCTTCCATGAAATCATGGATGTGTATGCCTTCCGGATCATCACCGACACCGAAGATGACTGCTACCGCATCCTTGGCGCCGTTCACAGCCTGTACAAGCCGCTGCCTGGCCGGTTCAAGGACTACATTGCCATGCCCAAGGCCAATGGCTATCAGTCGCTCCATACCACTCTGTTCGGTATGCATGTGAACATCGAGATCCAGATCCGTACGGAGGAGATGGAGCACATCGCCAATAACGGTATCGCGGCTCACTGGATGTACAAGAACGAGCCCAGCAGCGTAACCAGCGTGAATCAGGCGCGGGTGGACCGCTGGGTGAAGGGGCTGATGGAAATGCGGGAGCGGGCCGATGACTCCATGGAGTTCATCGAACACGTGAAAGTGGATCTGTTCCCGGATGAAATCTACGTGTTCACGCCCAAGGGCCGCATCATGGAGTTGCCCAGCGGGGCAACGCCGGTGGACTTCGCCTACGCCATCCATACCGATATTGGTAACGCTACCGTCGCGTGTCGAATCAACCGCAACCTGGGCTCATTGAGTCAGCCTCTGCAGAGTGGCCAGACCGTTGAGATCATTACCGCACCCGGGGCCCGGCCTAACCCTGCGTGGCTGAGTTTTGTGGTGACCGGCAAGGCGCGCAGCAGTATCCGTCATGTGCTCAAGAGCCAGAAGCGGGCGGAATCGCTGGAGCTGGGCCGCACATTGCTCAAGAAGTCCCTCAAAGGCTTTGGCGCGAAACTGTCAGAGATAAGCGACGCCCAGAAGCAGGCGGTCGTGAATCATAATCAGGTGAACAGTTTTGATGATCTGATCAGTGACATCGGCCTGGGCAATCGTATGGCCTACCTGGTTGCCCGTCAGCTAGTCAGCGGCTCCGAAGAAACTGAGGCAGCTGAGGGGCCTCGCGATATCGAGGGTGGCAATCACAGCCCCGTGACCATCCGTGGCACCGAAGGTTTGCTGGTCCGGTTCGCCAGCTGTTGTAAGCCGATTCCGGGAGATCCGGTGGTTGGGGTGATGGATTCCGGCAAAGGCATGGTGATTCACTCTGATACCTGCTCCCGCTTGCCGGAGGATGACGAGGGCCGGGCCCGCCTGACCCACCTGAAGTGGGCCAAGGACATTACCGATGAGTTTTCCGTTGAACTGCGGGTAGAGCTGGAGCGCCAGCGTGGTGTGATTGCCGAGATGGCCAACGCGGTAGCCATGGCTGACGGAAACATCGAGCGCATTAATGTGGAAGAGCAGAATGCCCGCTTTGGCGTTGTCAGCCTGGTGGTGCACGTCAATGGTCGGCGGCACCTGGCTCGGGTAATGCGTCGAATCCGCAACATTCGTGCAATTACCCACATCAGCCGCGTACGGCACTGAACCCGACCAAAGCCCGGTTGACAGGCGCGCGGCGCAAGGGCGACGATTGGCGTTTTGGATGAGAGGAAACCAAGGGTCATGACCAACAAATCTGTAATTCAGACCGAGAATGCGCCCCAGGCGATCGGTACCTACTCCCAGGCGGTCAAGGCAGGGGACACCGTGTACCTGTCTGGCCAGATTCCGCTGGTACCGGAAACCATGGAAGTGGTCGCCGGCGATTTTTCTGCCAAGACCCGCCAGGTGTTTGATAACCTCAAGGCTGTCTGCGAGGCCGCCGGTGGCGAGCTGAAGGACATCGTGAAGCTGAATATCTACATGACTGATCTGGCGAATTTCGCCACGGTCAACGAGATCATGGCCACCTATTTCCAGGAACCCTATCCGGCCCGTGCGGCGGTGGGTGTCGCGGCGCTGCCCAAGGGTGTGCCCATTGAAATGGAAGCGGTGATGGTGCTCAGCTGAGACCTGATGACAGCAGAATTCAGAAAAGGCGGCCTCGGGCCGCCTTTCTTATTTAAATGCTGAGGGCTCAGCTCAGCCCTGGTCGATCATGGCACGGTAGCCGGCCCGGAAATCCGGATAGCGGAACTGAAAGCCGGTGCTCAGCAATCTTTTGTTGCAGCAGCGTTTACTGCCGGCCCGCCCGCCTTTTCGGGCATCGGGCTTTGGCTCGGCACAGGGTGTTTGCTGCCGGACCCAGTCCACCACCTCATCAAGCCGCACCGGCTCGCAGTCGCTGGCAAGGTAGCAGGTTTGAAGAGCCGCTCCCGAAAGTGCCAGATTCACCAGATGGGCCGCCGCGTCTGCGGCATCGTCTTCATGAATCCGGTTGCTGAACGGTGCTGGCTTGGTCGGATTCATCCGTCCCGCCTGAACCTCCTCAAGAAAACGCCGCCGGGAGGGCCCATAAATGCCGCTGTAACGAATGATCGTTGCCGGATGGCCGCTTTCCAGCGCGGTCTGCTCACCGGCCAGAACCTGCTCGCCGCTGAACCGGGCGGGTTTGGCAGGGCTGAGTTCATCGACCCAGCTATC
This sequence comes from Marinobacter sp. MIT932201, assembly GCF_047123295.1. Taxonomy (NCBI): domain Bacteria; kingdom Pseudomonadati; phylum Pseudomonadota; class Gammaproteobacteria; order Pseudomonadales; family Marinobacteraceae; genus Marinobacter; species Marinobacter sp. MIT932201. Next base: position 652,163 of record NZ_CP138917.1, read on the forward strand.
GTCATCCTGTGAATAGACACTGCTGCTACTGACAAAGAACAGGTGCTTCAGCGATTGACCGCCCAGGGCTTCCAACAAGTTTGCCAGGCCGGTCACGTAGGCGTCCCGATAACCCTGCTCATCGTAGCTGGAGGGCGTCAGGCAATAGAGAACGATGTCGAGCCCTTCCGGCAGTTTACCGCTGAGGGTTTCCGGTTGGGTCAGGTCGGCGCCGATGCCTTGAATGCCCTCGGGAACCCGGTCGGGGTTTCGGCGCAGGCCGTACACGGTGGCCGAGGTTTCCAGGCGGCTGGCAATGGCACCCCCGAGTTTGCCGCAACCGGCCACCAGAATTCGGGGCGCCTTACTACCTTCGGTGATTGCCATAGACAATTTCAATCCTTATGCTTGACCTCATAAATTCGTGAAACTTCGACCCGCATCTTTCTGACCGGAGCTCACCATGACTCTCACCGAGTTACGATACGTCGTTACGCTGGCCCGCGAAAGGCATTTTGGCCGGGCCGCAGAGCGTTGCCATGTCAGTCAGCCAACGCTCAGTGTTGCCGTTAAAAAGTTGGAGGATGAGCTCGGAATCCCTCTGTTCGAGCGAAGCAAAAGCAGCATCCGTGTCACCGAAACCGGCCTACGCATTATTGAGCAGGCACAGCGTGTCCTTGATCAGGTAGGCCTGATCAAGGACATGGCGCAGGATGGCAAGAACCAGCTCAACTCACCTTTGAAAGTGGGTGCCATCTATACCATTGGTCCCTATCTGTTCCCGCACCTGCTGCCGGAACTGCGGCGTGCTGCTCCGGAAATGCCGCTTTACATTGAAGAGAATTACACTGCCAACCTGAGGCAGAAACTCCGGCAGTCCGAGCTGGACGCCATTATTATTGCCCTGCCGTTTGAAGAGCCGGAAGTGGTTACCCTGCCGCTGTACGACGAGCCGTTTGTTGTCCTGCTGCCTGCCGGACACCCGCTGGCAAGCAAGGAGCAGTTGACGGCCGATGAACTGGCTAAAGAGCAATTGCTATTGCTGGGGCCAGGCCACTGTTTCCGGGATCAGGTGCTGGAGTCCTGTCCACCCCTGGTGGAGGCGGTAACGCATCGGGCCAACAACGGCTCACCGGCTCTGGTCACCGAAGGCAGTTCCCTGGAAACCATTCGCCATATGGTCGCCTCCGGTCTGGGCATCACGGTACTGCCACTCTCGGCCGCCACGGCCATGCAGTACCATGAGGACATTCTGGCCGTTCGGCCGTTCGCGCCGCCGGTGCCGTTCCGCACGGTGGCTCTGGCCTGGCGGGTTACCTTCCCCCGGCCCAAGGCTATTGATGTGCTGTCCCTGGCTGCCAGTCAGTGCCGGGTCATTGAAAAGGCGAAAACGGATACGCCGGCTGTGGCCGAAAGCGCCTGAGCCTGACTATGACGTCACTGGATGACATACCGGTCACCCAGCTCAAGGGCGTAGGGAACGCCCTGGCGGAGAAACTCGCCAAGCTGGGTATCACCTCCCTGCAGGATCTGTTGTTCCATTTGCCCCATCGGTACGAAGACCGCACCCGTATCGTACCCATGGGAAGCCTTCGCATTGGCGATGTGGCGGTGGTTGAAGGGGAGGTGATGAAAGCCGATCTCGTGATGGGGCGCAGGCGCAGCCTGCAGGTGACTCTGCGGGATAACAGCGGCTTCCTGGTGATGCGTTTTTTTCATTTCAACGCCGCCCAGAAGAACCAGCTGAGCGAGGGCGCCAGGGTTCGCTGCTTTGGCGAGGTTCGTCCGGGCCGTGCAGGTTATGAGTTTTACCACCCGGAATACCAGGTTAATCCACCGCCTATGCCAGCTGAAGGTGAGGCTACCCTGACGCCGGTTTACCCACTGACCGAGGGGATTCAGCAGCCCCGGGTGCGCTCGCTGTGCCAGCAGGCCCTGGGCTATCTCCAGCGGTTCCCGATTCGCGACTGGCTGCCGGAGAATCTGCTGGCCGAGTACCAGTTGCCCGGAATCACCGACGCCGTGCAGCTTGTGCATTCCCCTCCTGCGAGCGCACCGGTAAATCTCCTGATGGAGGGGCGTCACCCGGCTCAGCAGCGCCTGGTAATGGAGGAGTTGCTGGCGCACCAACTTAGCTTGCTTCAGGTACGCGAACAAATCCAGGCCAGGGAGGCGCTGCCACTTTTGCCCACGGGGGATCTGCCCGACCGTTTCCTGGATTCCCTGCCTTTCACGCTCACCGGTGCCCAGCGTCATGTGCTGGCCGACATCCGTCAGGACCTGAGTCAGCCGCTGCCAATGCTCCGGCTTGTCCAGGGGGATGTTGGCTCCGGCAAGACCGTGGTGGCGGCGCTAGCCGCCTTGCAGGCCATTGGTGCCGGTGCCCAGGTGGCATTGATGGCGCCCACCGAAATCCTCGCTGAACAGCATTTCCAGAATTTCCGGGCCTGGCTGGAGCCACTCGGTATTCGCCTCGCCTGGCTATCCGGGAAGGTCAAGGGTAAGGCCCGGGCTGAAACACTGGACGCGGTCCAATCCGGCAATGCCACCGTGGTGATAGGCACCCATGCCTTGTTCCAGGAAGACGTCGAGTTTCACCGCCTTGCCCTGGTGATCGTGGACGAACAGCATCGTTTCGGCGTACACCAGAGGCTGGCCTTGCGGGAAAAGGGCGTGGGTGGGTCGCTGGCACCCCACCAGCTGATCATGACGGCAACGCCGATTCCCCGAACGCTGGCCATGAGCGCCTATGCAGACCTGGATACCTCAGTTATTGACGAACTTCCGCCGGGCAGAAAGCCGATAGAAACCATCGTGATTCCCGACAGCCGCAGGGAAGATGTGATTGAACGGGTTCGCAGCGCTTGCCATGAAGGGCGACAGGCCTACTGGGTCTGCACTCTCATAGAAGAATCCGAAGCCCTGCAGTGTCAGGCGGCAGAGGTCACCGCTCAGGAGTTGGCCGAGCGATTGCCGGATCTGAAGGTGGGGCTGGTGCACGGGCGGCTAAAGGCTCAGGAAAAGGCGGCGGTGATGGAGCAGTTCAAGGTAGGCGAATTGGATCTGCTGGTTGCAACCACGGTTATTGAGGTCGGCGTGGACGTACCGAACGCCTCGCTGATTATCATTGAAAACCCTGAACGGCTTGGGCTGGCACAGCTGCATCAGCTTCGCGGTCGTGTTGGCAGGGGCGAGCAGGCCAGTTTCTGTGTGCTGATGTATCACCCGCCGTTGTCTGTGAATGGCAAGGCACGACTACAGGCCCTGAGGGACAGTCAGGATGGCTTCTTCATCGCCGAGAAAGACCTGGAAATCAGGGGGCCGGGAGAGGTGTTGGGGACCCGGCAAACCGGTATGATGCAGTTTCGGCTGGCGGACTTTGAACGGGACAAGGGCTGGATCGAGCCGGTTCGGGAAATGGCGCCAGGCCTGATGGCTCACCCGGAGATTGTCGGCGCTCTGGTTCGACGTTGGCTTGGTGAAAGAATCCGTTACGGGGATGTATAAAACGTCCATTCGGTCGCTGAGTGCGTATGAAAGCGGTCTGGAAATAGAGTTCGGTCAACGTCAGGGTAATTTCTTTGCCCTATACTGAGTTTAGTGTGAATTTCAGGCTCGGCGTATACGACGGAAAACAGGAATATTCGGGAGAGATTTATGGAATTACCTGTCGCAGTTCAGCAGGCTCTGGGGGAGACAGCAGCTGGTGTATCCCTCAGGGATGCAGGCCAGGCGAGCCAGAAAGAACTGTTGCGAATGGTTCTGCTCAGTGATGAGCAAGGGAATCTGCAGGTAATCTGCCGGCGCGACGATCTGATTGATCTGGAACAGCTGAACAAGCAGCTTGGCCGCGATCTTTGCCTGATGAAACGGCGTGAACAGTTGCGGGTTCGGGAAAGGGCCGGTCTCAAGGCGCTTCCGGCTCTGCCGTCTCTGACAGGCTGGCCAACCGTGGTCGATGAACGCGTGGATGACCTGCCGGCGGTTGCCCTGGAACTGGGCGAGCAGAATCTGGCGATGGTCATGCCAGCAGAGGATTTCCGGGCCCTGACCGCCAAGGCGGATCGGCGTTCCTTCGCCGTTGCTCCGGAATCCATCAACGTGAATCTTGATGACCACGGCAGGGATCGGGACCAGTTCCATTCCGCCATCAAGAAATTCACCGGCCTGAGAATACAGCAGCGACTGGAAGACACTCTGGAGCTGCCGCCGCTGCCGGAAACGGCCCAGCGGATTATCCATCTCAGGGTCAATCCCAACGCCGTCATGGGTGACCTCGTTGATATTGTCGAGAGTGACCCGAGCCTCGCGGCACAGGTGGTCAGCTGGGCATCCTCTTCCTTCTATGCGGCGGCAGGCCAGGTAAAGTCAGTGCACGACGCCGTTTCCCGGGTACTCGGTTTCGATCTGGTCATGAACCTGGCGATGGGCCTTTCACTCGGGCGGGCACTAAAACAGCCCCAGGATCACCCGGAGGGCTACGTTGATTACTGGCAGCAGGCAATCTGGCAGGCTCAGTCAGCGGGCATCCTGGCCAGCATGATGCCTCGTGGTGAGCGACCAGTGTTCGGCCTTGCCTACCTCGGCGGACTGCTCCATAACTTCGGTCATCTGGTTCTTGCACAGGTGTTCCCACCCCATTTCAAGCTGGTGTGCCGGTCACTGGAAGTAAATCCCGATATTGATTCTTCGGTTATCGAGCACTATCTGCTTGGCATTACCCGGGAACAGATCGCCGCCCAGTTGATGGAGAACTGGGGCATGCCGGATGAGGTCACCCTGGCGATCCGCTACCAGAAGAACCCCTCCTTCGATGGAACTCACAGCGTCTATGCCAGGTTGCTGTGGTTGGGCCGTCAGTTGCTAACGGCCAGGGGCGTGGCTCTGGGCGCGGGAGAGGAAGTCAGTCAGGGGTTCTATGATGGGCTCGGGCTCGATCGGGCGCAGGTTGAAGAACAGTTTGATGAACTGGTTAACAGCAAGGACAGTGTGATGGCCATGGCCGGCATGATGAGCCAGTAACAAGCGATCTCTTCCAGATTCATACCAAAAAAAGCCGGCCCCAAGGCCGGCAAGCTCACCCGCTTTATTGCAGTGTCGTCCAAACTTATCAGGAGAAAACAACGTTAGGTGGCACCTTCCGCAGATGATAGGTGCGTCCCTGATTTCAATTTAGACCCTGATAGAAAAAAGAAAAGTCAACAGTTGTAACTGTGAAGGAATGAGCAGGGTGTCAGTTTTTCGAATCTACAGAACCTTTTGATTTGCTGAACTAAAATATCTGTTTTACCACTATTCAAGTTACAAAATGTTACAAAAATGAGGTCTGACCAGTTGCTGCGAGCGCGTAACTGCGGTCAAAAAGAATGGTGTCGGACAGCCGTTGCCGCTCTGCGAATCTCGTCGGCGTGTTTCTGCTCAACCTCGAATCGTTCCTTGTCCATTTTATCCACGAACTTCGTTTCCGTTGCCTGACGGGCCCGATGGGTGGGCATGTGCTGCAGTTGGTCGTGTACTTCCTGAAAAATCCTGAAAGGCGCCTGATCCAACAACTCCGGGGCAATGTGGTCGAGGAGGCCCTTTAGCCTGAGGCAGGCTTCCGAGTATTCGATCTGGTCCTCTTCAACGGCCATAGCTATGACCCGGATACTGCGGATCATGTCTTTTCTGCGGTTGGTCTGGAACTCCTCGGCCTTGGCCTGCCGCTTGCGATTTTCCGAGAGCAATCCTATTTGACGGCGGATAAACACCAGCAAAAGGATGATGGCGACCAGGCCAGCGATGATCAGACTCCATTGCAGCCACTGGGGCATTATCGACTCCTTTTTTGAATCAAGCCCGTTTGCGTTGGCGCTCCGGGCGCCAGACTTTGACACTGACGGGTTGCCCATTCAATACGGAAGTACCGGAGAGCGGATCAATATCGCCGTCGCTGAGCACGTCGTTGATGCTGGCGCCAGCGTGGGCTGTAGCCACCGACTGGCCGGTGCCGTCCCGGTCATGGCCCCAGCCATGGGGAATGGACACCACGCCCGGCATGAGATCCTCGGTAATCTCGACCGGTAAAACAATCTGCCCGGATTCGGATGCAATCTCGGCGGAGTCAGCCGCCTGCAAACCCAGGCGACTGGCATCCCTGGGGTGGATCATCAAAGTGCAACGGTCCTTGCCTTTTACCAGCCGCTGACTGTTGTGCATCCACGAGTTGTTGCTTCGGACATGGCGCCGGCCGATCAGTTGTAGGGAATCTCCTCCGGGAGCTGCCAGGGTATCGCGCAGCCTCCCTAGATCGTCAAGGTAGCGCCTGGGGGCAAGGTTGATCTTGCCGTCGCGTGTAAACAGCCGCTCTGGCAGGGATGATCGCAGCGGCCCTAGATCGACCCCATTTGGATTATCCTTCAGGGCGCTCAAGGACAGTCCTTTGGGTAGTTCGTCCCAGTGGCGGTTCAGGGGGCTGAGTTTGGCCAGGCCACGAAGCGGGTTTCGCTTCGGCAGGATGTCAATGGCGAGATCAACTGCGGGCTGCACAAAGCCCCGGGCGCGTCCGGCATCAGCGCCATAGGGACCTGAGCGCAACAGCAGATCAAGAACGGGATCGGGGCCAATCTGTTTGAAAGCGCGCCAGCCCAGCTCCGTGCGCATGGGGAGCTTCCCGCCCTTCTGGAGCTTTTCCAGCCGATGGGCCAGTTCCAGCAAGATCTGCCAGTCATGGCGGGTGTCCGGGCCGGCATCGAACAGTGCTTCGCTGTATTTGGCGAAATTGCGCACCGCAAACATGCTGAAAATCAGGTCGTAGTGGCTGCGTTCCAATGCCGCTGTTGGCGGCAGAATGATATCGGCATGACGGGTAGTTTCGTTCAGGTAATAGTCCACCGATACCATGAAGTCGAGGCCGGCGAGAGCCTCTTCCAGGCGTCGCCCGTTAGGGCTGGAAAGCACCGGGTTGCCGGCAACGGTGACAAAGGCCCGGATCTGCCCTTCACCGGGTGTCAGCATCTCATCGGCCATTGTGCTGGCCGGGTATTCGCCGGCAAACTCAGGCAACCCCTTAACGCGGCTGTAGCGCTTGCCGAAGTGGCCTTTTTGACCGGCCATGGCGCCGAGTTCCACCAGATCGATCGCCGGTTGCGAAAACAGAACTCCGCCCGGCAGATCCAGTTTCCCGGTCAGGATATTAAGGCAGTAGGCCAGCCAGGTAGCCACACCGCCAAACGTCTGGGTGCTGGTGCCCATCCTGGTATACAGGGCTGCCTTCCGGGTATTGGCCAGTTGCCTGGCCAGCGCCCGGATGTCCTCTGCGGAGATGCCGGTGGGCTCGCTGACGGCCTCTGGGGTGAAGCTGAGGGCGGCCAGACGCAGAAGGTCTACGTCCTTCACCAAGCGCTCGGCCGGTCCAGGATCCACCAACCCTTCTTCAAACAATGTGTGCACCATGGCCATCAGCATCAGGGCATCGCTTCCGGGCCGGATGAAATGGAACTCGTCGGCCAGCTTCGCGGTCTCGGTGCGGCGCGGGTCAACCACGATCATCCTGCCACCGCGCTGTTTCAGGGCCTTCAGCCGTCCACGAAAGTCCGGAACGGTCATCAGGCTACCATTGGATGCCATGGGATTGGCGCCAATGCAGATAAACAGATCCGTGTGATCGATATCGGGAATGGGAAACAGAACCTGGTGCCCGAACATCTCCAGGCTGGCCAGCATGTGAGGTAGTTGATCGTTCGAGGTTGCCGAGAACCGGTTCTGGGTTCCGATTGCCCGCAGCAACGGCATGGTGGCAACCAGAGAGCCGTGGTTGTGGACATTCGGGTTGCCCAGATAGACGCCGATGCTGTTGCGACCGTGGTCCTGACGGGTCTGGTGGAGTTTTTCGGCAACCAGATCAAACGCCTCGGCCCATTCCATTTCCTGCCAGCCGCTCTGGGTCTTCCGGACCGGCTTTTTCAAGCGGTCCGGATCCTCGTGCAGGTCTTGCAACGCAACCGCCTTCGGGCAGATATGTCCCCGGCTCAGTGGATCATTTTCATCACCCTTGATGGATGCGATCCGACCGTCCTTCAGTTCGATTGCGACACCGCACATGGCCTCGCAAAGGTGACAGGTACGATAGTGGGTGCCGTTTTCCATGAGGAGGTGCTCCTGGCGGGTTGTTATTGTGTTATCGCGGTTTCAATGTGAAACCAGATTAGCAGCAAATGACTGAGAGGGGGAATGGCCATGGGGTATCCTCCTTTGCAAAAAGGGCCAACCCGAAGGCTGACCCTTTGTGCGGACTCCAGAGCTCTTCAGTGGTCCACCGGTATCTCTTTGACCGGGTTGGAGATGAAGTTGAGGTAGACGCCCTGTTCGGGAATCTGAAGAGGCAGATCAATCGTCACAATTTCACCGCCGGGAACGCCCAGGGCTCGCGCCCGAACGTTGATGTCCACCAGATTGGAGTTGCGTTGCTCAATCTGCATCCGGCCGTCATCGAAAAAGGTGATATTGCCTTCGAGTTCAAGCACAAATTCCCTGCCATAAAGATCGTGACGGCCCCCGAGAGGAATTTCCATGTCCGGTGCATCCAGCATAAGTTCCGCCCGGGTCTTGAATACCGGTTGGCCATTGTCGCCTTCGGTGATCACCCCGGGTATCAGGCTGGAACGGCTGCAGGCTGGGCCCGAACACGCCGGATCGTCCTTGGCGTAGCGCATGCGGAGAACCTGGGTATTGGTAATGGATTCCTCCTGAAGTGGGATAAATCCAAAAACCCTGAGTTCTGTGAACACGCTGATCGAAGTGGTCGCCAATTGCGTGGGATACAGGTTCACCAGAATCCCTTCATCGCCGGTTGGTTCATACACGCCAGGGCCAACCACCTCCGTGTTCAGGGCATAGGTCTGATAGATGAACTTGTCTTTCGGGCAACGCTCGCCGGTTTCGCAGCCGACCCGGGCATCGGCAGTACTGGCGACAATAACAGGCGGAGAAGCGGAGGCCTCGTTATTGCGCACCCTCAGTTTGGTTGAATTGGCTGAAGCGGCCCAACCGTCATTGTCGCTGCCCTCGTGGGCGAAAGGCTCAAGACACTCCGGATTGGTATTTGAGTCGCAATCCACCAGGAAGTTTGCGTTGGTATCGCGAACGGGCAGGTTCCGCAGCGGTGTGAACACGCTGTCCAGCGGCTCTGTTCCAGTGAAATAGATCACCATGTCATCGGGACCGTTGTTGCTGCCGCCGTCATCCAGCCCTTCAAGCAGGTCGGTTTTCAGGGCTAATCCATCGCTGTCGCAAATCGAACCGTAGTTTCCGGCTGTGCAGGTACCGGCGTCTTCGGATGATTTCAGGGTGTAGCGGTAGTGTGCGCCAGGCTCCCAGGGCTGGTCCGGGTAGAAGCGGATCCGCTGAAGGTTTTTCTCAAGCCGACCAGGCACATCGCTTTCCAGGACTGTCACCGAGCCATTCGGTTCCTGACTCACTTTTTCAACCATAAACGTGTCGCCGGGAACAATCGAATCCAGATCCATGGACTTTGAGAAGACCACGGTGATGGGGCGATCTGACGGCATGGTACTGACTGGTAGAATGTCTCCGACACCGCCATCCGAATAGCACTGCCCAAGTACGCCAGCGGAGAGGTCCAGAAGGCTGTGGTCGGTTTCGCATGGGTAGCCCGGATAGGTGGTCAGGGCCAGGGCAGGGCGTCTGGTTACGGAGGAGTCCCCGATGTCTTCCAGTGAAAACTGCAAGGGAGCGGTGGTGGCCGGGTTGCCGGCGAGATCGGTCAAACCATCAACAACGACTTCATAGTCGACTCCATGGCGAAGGCCACCGTCGGGATTGAGGATGATCGCCGTTCCGTCCAGCTTGGTCTCAAGTGCCTCGACGGGAACACCATCAGCGAACAGCGAGACGCCGGAATCAATGGAGTCCTTGGACAGGGGCTCATCAAAGAAGAGAATGACCGGATCCCCCGGCCGCTGCATGGACTGGCGCGTGTCTGGAATGGCATTGTCGGGGCCGGGCATCCAGCTGACCAGGCTCGGTGGCGTGCTGTCCAATTCACGGAGCATTTCTGCATCCAGTACCGAGTCGGCATCGGTCGCCGCCTGCAGGTGGAACGCGATGGTCGAGTCAGTGTACTCCTGCCCCAGAAGATTGGGCTCCACCATGCCGATGGCGTCGATGGTCAGTACACCATCCTGCACCAGGGCAATGCCGCGCAGTTCCACACCCATCAAATCCTGAGACAGCGCCGCATTGGGCTGTGCGTTTTCGGTGTTCATGGAGACATCCATAAACAACGTAATGTGCCTTGGTGCGTTGATGTCGTCGGTATAGGGGTTAGGGCTCAGGTAGCCCGAGGCATCTGAGAGCATGGTGACCTTGATGTTGCCGGTTGTCTGGAGTTGGCCGGTGGCGGCATCCAGAACCGGCACCTCCCCGCCCACTAGAACATCAAGACTGGTGCTGTTCAGCACGCTGCCGCGGGCAATGCGCAACGGCAGTGCTTCATCGGCCCCGAACGCTGGTGCATAGGCCAGCTCCGCAAACAGGTCGCCGGTCTGTTGGGATGGGCCGGCTTCACCTTGCAGTACGGAATTGAGAGTTACGCCGTTGATGACCTGTCCGTTCAGAACTGACCGGGTTGCGTTCTCTTCCACTGCACCTGACGCCAGGCCGGAGTCAACAGCCGATTGCTGCAGCACCACGGTGGGTCCGGTTTCTGTAGGCGTGAATGTAAACTCGTGACTGAACGGATCGGTCTGCGGGGAGTTGAGGCTGGCCAGGTTTTCGAGTTGTAGCGTGTAGGTCTGGTTGGTATCTAGAACATCGTCCTTGCTGCCACATTCCCGGGGATCCTCGACCACGCAGGGATCCACGGTTATCCGGTTGCCTTTTACCCGAACCATCGCCGGGACTTCATCGCCGTTGCCATCGCGAAGCTGGATCGACCCGCCCAGGGCCTCCCACTCTGGGTGGACGGGATGGGTCATGGCCAACCGGAAGGTAGAGAAGATCATGGCCTTGAACGGACCATCATTTGCCGGCACCTGCCAGGCAATACCAAAATCCTCGGCTGAGTTGGTTGTGCTCGCCGGCCCGGAGAAGCCGCCCCGGGTCTCGAACTGGATGCCGGCGTCGCCCACCGCGTTGGGTGTGACTATTTGTCGACCGCCTTCGGCCACCAGGGGCTCGCTAAAGGTCACCGTGTACGCGCCGAGTTGGTCGAGCTCTGAGGTAGGGGACAGCTTCAGGCTCTTGCCCCCGTCCACCCGGCTGATCGAGAAGGGCACAGGTTGGCCCTGGGATTCCACCAGGATCTTTTCTTGCAGGCCCGCATCCTCGTCGGTCAAGGCGTGGCTGAAGCGAAGAACGATGTCTGCCTTCGGGCTGACCCCCGCCTGCCCGTCGGTCGGATAGGAATAGATCACAGAGCCGGGAGAGACTGTCTCTTTCATGGTCTGTTCGTCGCCGCCACAGGCAGCCAGTAACAGGGCGGGAACCAGTGCCAGTGTTTTGTTGTACTTCATGGCGTGCCCTCCTTAAAACTTCAGGGTAATGGAGCCGCTGACAACGTGAACGTCGCCGTCTGCCGTAACCGGTGTTTCGTTGCCATCAAAATCCACCAGCGTAAAATCCCGTTCCTGAAGCTGCTGGTACTGATAACCAATGTCCAGGCGGACGGGGTAGGCCAGCAGACGGGTGCGGTCGTATGTGGCGCTCAGGCCCAGGCCGACGACGATCTTGTCGGTATCGAGATAATTGATCTCCGGATTGCGAGTGGACTTGAGGGGGGATTCCTCGTACGCCACGCCGCCACGGACGGAGAAGTTCTTGTTGAGCGCGTACTCGGCGCCGATTCGGGGAATCAGCACGTCGTCGAACTGAATCCGGCTGCCCGCTGGCACCGACTGCTGGTCCTTGATGGTGTCGGAAGAAAACTCGTTCTCCAACTCTGACCAGTTCTGCTGCTCCACGCTGCCACCGATCCGCCAGTTTTCGCCCCTGAACTGGGCACCAACACCAAAGGTTTCCGGCTGGAAGGAGTCAATGGTAGAGACCGCCAGACTCAGGCCGGGATCCGGTATGGTCTGGGTAACAATAATGTTGGAGTCCACCGATGTAGAAGCAGCTGACTTGGTGCGATAGGTAAATGCGGTTTCCCATCCGTTCAGGAAACAGTCGCTGTCAGGGCAAAGCGTGCTTCCCAGGTCGATGTTGGTGCCCAGGATCGTTTTCAGTGAGGGTTCAGCGTTGACTGCCAGTCGCTCGCGGCTGGTTTCGCCACCAAGGGTCGAGACCGCATCAAGGTTTGCCTGGGCATCCAGGGTAACGCGCACCGAGGCTCCGGCGGAGATGCCGCGCCAGATCGGCGTAGCGCCCCCGATATTCAGGAACAGGGGTTCTTTACCGTACTGCAGGAACTGGCCGTTCTCCGTGGTTTGCGAATCGAAGGCCAGCATTTCCTTGCCGTATTTCTCGACGCCGGCAATAAAGCCCAGATAGATTGGATGCTTGAAGCGAGTCAAAGAACCCAGATTGGTTTTCATGCCAATAAGAACGTGCTGGCTTGGCGAGTTGGCCAGGATATCGCCACTGGCATTCGGGTTGGCAGAACGAAGCTCCTGCTCGGCGTGCAGAATGCCGGCGGTCAGCTCACCACGCTCATCTTTGGTCAAGTAAGCGGGGTTGTAATAGGTGGCGGATACCTGATCGTTAAACATCGACAGGGACTGGGCCGTGGCGACATCCACCGGCATGACACCGTAGGTGGTGCCAAGGTTGCCCATGCTGGCATTAACCGGAAGAGAAAAACCGACAGAGGCGGTGGCGATGGCAAGAGACAGTGCCCTTGACCGGGAAAGGGAGGAAAAAGCCATTGATACACTCCATTACTTCGTTGTTTTTATACTCGTGCCGTGAGGTGTCCTTGCACGGCTGGTATTTTTGTTCAGGAGCTAGTGTATTCGGCTTGTCTTTTGGGGACGTTGGCTTTTTTGACAAAAATTAAGGGCGGGAGAACCATGTATCGATAAACGATTGACACTTCGTATGGATATTCTTTGTCATTGCGGATACAGGAAGTGGTGGGCCCAGCTGGACTCGAACCAGCGACCAAGGGATTATGAGTCCCCTGCTCTAACCAACTGAGCTATAGGCCCGTTCAGCGAATGCTGTTTTGAAAGGTGTTTCCTGGGGGGAAACAAAGCGGGCGCCATTATACCGGTGAGGTAAGGCGCCCGCTACTGTTGTAGTGCTTATCCGTTGCCCTGGTCGTCGATAAAGCCGCGCAGGTGGTCGGAGCGTGACGGGTGACGCAGTTTGCGCAGGGCCTTGGCTTCGATCTGACGGATCCGCTCCCGGGTTACGTCGAACTGTTTGCCGACTTCTTCCAGGGTGTGGTCAGTGTTCATCTCGATACCAAAACGCATCCGCAGTACCTTGGACTCGCGGGCGGTAAGGCCAGCCAGTACCGAGCGCGTGGCTTCGCGCAAGCCTTCGGCGGTGGCAGAATCCACCGGGGAGAGAGCCTGGATATCTTCGATGAAGTCGCCCAGATGGCTGTCTTCGTCGTCGCCGATCGGGGTTTCCATGGAAATAGGCTCTTTGGCGATCTTCAGTACCTTGCGGATCTTGTCCTCGGGCATTTCCATGCGCTCGCCCAGCTCTTCCGGCGTCGGCTCGCGGCCCATCTCCTGCAGCATCTGGCGGGAGATACGGTTGAGCTTGTTGATGGTTTCGATCATGTGCACCGGAATACGGATGGTGCGGGCCTGGTCCGCGATGGAGCGGGTGATAGCCTGACGGATCCACCAGGTCGCGTAGGTCGAGAACTTGTAACCCCGACGGTATTCGAACTTGTCGACAGCCTTCATCAGGCCTATGTTGCCCTCCTGGATCAGGTCCAGGAACTGCAGGCCACGGTTGGTGTACTTCTTGGCGATAGAAATAACCAGACGCAGGTTGGCTTCAACCATTTCTTTCTTGGCACGGCGAGCCTTGGCTTCACCGATGGAGACGCGACGGTTGATTTCCTTGATATCGGCAACGTCCAGATCCACTTCAGTCTGCACGTTCTGGATGCGCTTCTGCAGGCGAACAATCTCGTCAATACGCTCGGCCATCGGCGCTGCGTAAGGCTTCTTGCTCTTGGCGATCTTGTCGGCCCAATCCAGGTTGGTTTCATTGCCCGGGAATGACTTGATGAAGTCCTTGCGGGGCATTTTGCACTCGCGAACACAGATCTGCATGATCGCGCGCTCGTTCTCGCGAACCAGATCATTGGTGGAACGAACCACGTTGACCAGTTCGTCAAATGCCTTGTTGGCGAGCTTGAACGGAGCGAATACCTGGCCCAGCTCGTTCAGGGCTTCCTGGGTTTTCTTGTCGGAACGACCGTGCTTGGCCAAAGCCTTGTTGGCTGCATCCAGCTTTTCGTTGAGCAGTTCGAAACGAAGCCGGGTCTCTTCCGGATCCGGGCCGTTATCGGTTTCTTCTTCCGAGGAGTCGTCGTCATCGTCTGAATCAGAGTCGGAATCATCAGAGCTTTCGGGGGTGGTGTCCTCACCCATGAACGGCTCGGCATCGTCCGGATCCAGGAAGCCGGTTACGATGTCGCTGATACGGCCTTCGTTTTCAAGAATGCGGTCGTAGGCCTGGATAACGGTGCCAGCGGTGCCTGGGAAGTGGGCAACGGCGGCCATCACATCACGAATGCCTTCCTCGATGCGCTTGGCAATGACGATTTCGCCCTCGCGAGTAAGTAGCTCGACGGTGCCCATTTCGCGCATGTACATGCGAACTGGATCCGTAGTGCGGCCGGCGTCGGTTTCAACAGCGGCCAGAGCAGCGGCGGCTTCTGCGGCGGCGGCTTCGTCAGCGGTGGAATCACCCTCGGTCATGAGCAGGGTATCGGCGTCGGGTGTTTCTTCGCACACCTGGATACCCATGTCGTTGATCATGCGGATAATGTCTTCGACCTGATCCGGGTCGGCGATGTCTTCCGGGAGGTGGTCGTTTACCTCGGCGTAAGTCAGGTAACCTTGTTCCTTGCCTCGTGCAATGAGGTCTTTCAAACGTGATTTTTGCGAATTGCCTGACATAGACACCCTGTGAACTCGCTTTTAGACGGAAAAAAGTTAAACAGCCATTATAGCTGTCGCTCGGTTGCTCTGCCACCGAATGGTTAGATGGTGATCAGAGCGTCAAGTTTCAAGTGCTGCTAGTCCCCGGTGCCACCACTCAGGGCTCTCAGCTCCTGTCGTTCCTCGCTCGTGAGGTTGGACAGGTTTCTCAATAGTGTGGCAAGCCTTTGCTGGCGGGCAGCCTCTTCATTCGGGCTCAGCAGCTCTCGGGCGGCGGCCAAGGTGCTTTCCCTTGCCGGAATGTGCTCGATCCCGTCAAACAGGTGGTAAAACCGCGCGCGAGCGGCTGAATCAAGCGCCATCCCGCGCACCAACGTTTTCCGGTCCCGAATGTCGCTTGCCAGAATCCACTCGGCAAAATTCCGGGCCTTATTGAACAGCCGGGAGCTGCGGGCCAATTCGGTCACCTCGGTGGCCAGGTCCGGTGCTTCCAGCAGGGCAAGGCACAGAATGCTGTCCTTGCTGAGCTTTACATCAATCCGATCTTCGGAAACCCGGTCCCGTCGCTCGCCGTTCCACCGGCCTTTCTGTCCCTGCTGGCGGTTCTGCCACTGGTTCCGGCCGCCGCACAGGCGCAGCATTTCGTGCCACATGGCATCCCGGAGGGTGCTTCTGGGCATTTTGTTCAGCAGGGGTTCAACCCTGGCTCGCAGTTCGCCCCGGTGCTCCGGTAGCTGCAGGTCCAGTCCTTCACTCTGCCGGTCGAACAGGTACCGTGACAGAGGTGTTGCGCCTTCAATGCGCTTCTGGAAGGCCTGCGCTCCCTCCTCGCGCACCAGGGTGTCCGGATCCTCGCCCTGAGGCAGCATCAGAAACTGCAGGTGCAGGCCGTCGGCCATCAGTTCCAGCGCGTTTTCCATGGCCTTGTCGGCGGCCCGGAAGCCGGCCTGGTCGCCGTCGAAGCAGAACACTATGTGCCTGACCTGCTTTAACAGTGCCTGCAGACTGTCCTGATTCGTCGCGGTGCCCAGTGTCGCAACTGCATAGTGAATGCCGTGTTGGGCGAGGGCGATCACGTCCATGTAACCCTCAACCACCAGCAGCTTGTCTAACTGCCGGATGGCCTGCTTGGCTTCGAAAAGCCCGTAAATCTCGCGACTCTTGTGGAATACATCTGACTCCGGAGAGTTGATGTATTTTGCCTTGTCGTCACCAAGCGTGCGCCCACCAAAGGCAACGGTTCTGCCGCGGGTGTTACGGATCGGGAACATGACCCGGTTGCGGAACAGATCTCTTGGCCTGCCGTATTTGTCAGACACCGTTCCGGTCTCAATCAGCGGGCCTTGCAGGTCCTTGCTGGCGGCATCAAACAGGGCGGTACCGGTTGAGGGGGCATACCCCACCTGATACTGCTCAATGATGGCGTTATCCAGTCCCCGTTGTTTCAGATAGTCCCGGGCGTAGGCGCCTTGCTGACCCTTGAGCGCCGATTGATAGAAACGGGTGGCAAAGTCCAGCGCGTCGGTTAAAGTCCGCGCCTGCTGCATTTCCTGCTTTGCCGCCCGGTCATAGGGGACTTCAAGCCCCACTCGTTTGGCCAGCTCCTCAACCGCTTCGGTAAATCCCAGGCCTTCAAACTCCCTGACGAAGCTGATGGCATCGCCGTGGGCGCCGCATCCGAAACAATGGTAAAAGCCTTTGTCTGGCCGGACGTTGAACGAGGGCGTTTTCTCGTCGTGGAACGGGCAGCAGGCCTTGTAGTTGGCCCCGGCTTTCTTGAGCGTAATGCGGGAACCGATCAGCTCCGCCAGATCGATACGATCCAGCAGGTTTTCAACAAACTGTTGAGGGATCAGTCCGCTCATGGGGGCTCCACATCAGGCCGTCATCGGAGTTGGCCAATAGCCAAAAATGCCGCCGAAGCCAGGCCTCGGCGGCATTTTTGAGTCGCTCTGTGCAGCCTGCGGCTGGACAGGCAATCAGTGCTTTGCAGTCAAGCGGCGTCAGGTAAAACTCAGTACAGACGCTCGAACTTGCGCTGTTCCCGCTGAAGCTTCTTGAGATGACGCTTAACGGCAGCGGCTGCTTTGCGCTTACGAACAGCGGTCGGCTTCTCGTAGTGCTCGCGACGACGTACTTCAGAAAGTACACCCGCTTTTTCGCAGGAACGCTTGAAGCGACGCAGTGCTACGTCAAACGGCTCATTCTCTTTCACTTTAACAGCTGGCATTCGGAAATCACCTACCTGATAGATTCGGTTTCAATTTTGTCCGTCTGGCGTGGCCAGATCGGTTCTCGATCCCTGGTCAGATTGGCTAAAACTCGACCAGTGCATATTTTAGGGCGGCAATGATAGCGCCTGCGTTATAGCAAGGTCAATGTTTGTTCGATGAATCTGCCAGTGGGTTTCGGGTTTCTGCTAAAATGCGCGTCGTTTTCATTTCTGCCAACCAACATGGCCCGACATTATGCTGATTCTAGGTATCGAAACGTCCTGTGATGAGACCGGCGTGGCGCTGTATGACACCGAAGCGGGATTGCTGGGACATGCCCTGTTCAGTCAGATCGACATGCACGCCGATTACGGGGGGGTCGTGCCTGAGCTGGCGTCCCGGGATCACGTTCGAAAGCTGCTGCCCCTGTGCGACCAGGTACTTTCAGATGCGGGCAAACGTCGGTCAAATATAGAGGGTATTGCCTACACTGCAGGCCCTGGGTTGGTGGGCGCCCTGATGGTGGGCGGCTCGGTGGCCCATGCCCTGGGTTTTGCCCTGGGTGTTCCTGTTCTGGGCGTGCACCACATGGAAGGGCACCTGCTGGCGCCCATGTTGGAAGACAACCCGCCCGGATTTCCGTTCGTCGCATTGCTGGTCTCGGGTGGTCACACCCAACTGGTCAGGGTTGATGGCATTGGTGAGTACGAGATGCTGGGCGAATCGGTGGACGATGCTGCCGGTGAAGCCTTTGACAAGACCGCCAAGATGCTTGGCCTGGATTATCCGGGTGGTCCCCGGGTGGCGGCGCTCGCGGAAAAGGGAACAGAAGGCCGTTTCCGGTTCCCCAGGCCAATGACCGACCGGCCCGGGTTGGATTTCAGCTTCAGCGGGCTGAAAACCTTCACCCTCAACACCGTCAATGCTGCACGGGGGGCAGGCGGGCTGGATGAGCAGACCCGGGCGGATATCGCCCTGGCGTTTGAAGCTGCTGTGGTTGATACACTGACTATCAAGTGCCGTCGGGCCCTGGAGCAGACAGGTTGCAAGCGTCTGGTCATTGCCGGGGGTGTCAGTGCCAACAAACGCCTTCGGGCGGGCCTGGAGAAAATGACCGCCAAGCTAAAGGCCCACGTGTTCTATGCCCGGCCGGAATTCTGCACGGATAACGGTGCAATGATCGCCTACGCTGGCGCCCAGCGCATGAGGGCTGGCCAGCAGGATGGTGAGCGGATTGTGGCTGTGCCCCGATGGCCAATGAGCACGCTGCCACCGATCAACGAACCGCGATCCAGCGGTCTGGTGGACTGATCGCTAGAGCCCGGCTTCGCGTCCCTGGGCCAGCCGGATCAGATTGTTCCGATGGCGAACCACAATCAGCAGGGCGAGCAGCCCGAACAGGGGCAGGGTTTCCGGTTCAAGGAAGGCGCTGATCAACGGGCCACTGATAATCGCCACCAGGGAGGCGAGAGCTGAGATGCGCCAGCGCCAGATCACCAGCATCCAGATAGCGGCCATCATCAACGTTGTAACCGGAGCGAGGGCAAGGCCGGCTCCGAGTGCGGTTGCAACCCCTTTTCCACCCTTGAAACGATAGAACATCGGGATCATGTGGCCGGTGACGGCGCAAAGGGCAACGACGGCCTGAACCATTACCGAAAGGCCGGCGGCATGAGCCAGCCATACGGGCAGCCAGCCTTTGGCCGCATCCAGTGCCAGAGTCAGCAGTGCTGGCGGCCAACCGCCTGTGCGGTAGACGTTGGTGGCACCGGGGTTGCCGGAGCCCTGGGCCCGCGGGTCTGGCAGTTTCCAGAGTTGACATACCGGCAGCGCAAACAGCACCGAGCCTGCCACATACGCGGCGGCGCAGAGTAAAACCGTTAACACCGGGTCACTGAGAAGCATGCTGTGGGCTCGGAAGCAAAGACGACTATGGCCAATATGTGCGAAAATGCCCGCCCTGAAAACGCAGGTGGGCTTGATCACAGTATCCCCTGGCTGTGCGTTATTCAATCACCAAAGAGTGGAAGAACCCGGGAGCACCCTTGGCAGACACCGTATTGATCGAAGGCCTGGTTGTGGAGACTGTGGTCGGAGTTTACGACTGGGAGCGGGAAGTCACCCAGAGCCTGGTGATTGATCTGGAAATGGCCTGGGATAACCGGGTACCGGGCAAGACCGACGATGTTGCTGACGCCCTGGATTACGCGGCTGTGAGTACCCGGGTCGAGTCCTGCCTGCAGGCGCTCAGGCCGAAACTGCTTGAGTATGGGGCGGAAGTTCTGGCCAAAACCCTGCAGGATGAATTCGATATAAGCTGGCTGCGACTGGCTATCCGCAAGCCTGGCGCCGTTCCCGCAGCAAAGGCGGTGGGCGTGCGGATCGAACGGGGAGAGAAAACTGAGACAGGAGCACGTTAATGGCAGCGGCCGCCCGGGTATACATCAGCATTGGCAGCAATGTGGACAGGGAGCGCTACGTCACTGCGGCACTTGATGCCCTGTCTGGGTGGTTTGGCGAGCTGATTATCTCCCCGGTCTACGACAGCGAGGCTGTCGGATTTGACGGGTCTCCGTTCTTGAACCTCGTGGTGGGTGTAGAGACGTCCTTGTCGGTTGCCGAGCTGTCACAGCGTTTTAAACGGTTGGAAGCCGACAACGGCCGGCGGCGGGATGTCCCGAAATTCAGCGCGCGGACCCTTGATCTGGATATTCTCACCTATGGTAACGCGGTCGGTCGGATAGACGGCGTCGAGCTGCCCAGAGGGGAAATCCTGAAAAACGCTTTCGTGCTGCGGCCGCTCGCCGACATCGCGCCGAAGGAGGTGCATCCGGTGTGCGGTAAATCCTACGGGGAGTTGTGGCGGGAATACAGCACCGGCCAGCGGCTCTGGCCGGTGGATTTCAACTGGCAAGGCCGGCAGATCTCAAGCGCTGCCGGCTGAGCGGAACCGTTCAATAAGGTGATCGGTCGAGCTGTCGCTGCCCTGGTTGCCTCCTTCATCCCCAAGCAGTCGCGGCAAAATACCCTTGCCCAGTTGTTTGCCGAGTTCCACGCCCCACTGGTCGAATGAATCCACATCCCAGATTACCCCCTGAACAAAGGTGCGGTGTTCGTAGAGCGCGATCAGGGCACCCACGGTCTCCGGGGTAACCTTTTCCATGGTCAGGGTATTGCTCGGCTTATTGCCGGGGATGACCTTGTGGGGTGCGAGCTGGTCGATTTCGGTTTCGTCCCGTCCTTCGGCTTTCAGCTCTGCTCTGGCTTCTTCCAGTGATTTTCCGGCCATCATGGCCCGGGACTGGCTCAGGCAGTTGGCAAACAGGTCTGCGTGATGGGTGGCCACTGGATTGTGGGTTTTCAGGGGGATGATGAAATCCGCCGGAATCAGTCGGGTGCCCTGGTGGATCAGCTGATGATAGGCGTGTTGGCCATTGGCGCCGACCCCACCCCAGATGACCGGTCCGGATTGCCATGTCAGAGCTGTGCCGGCCTGGGTCACGCTCTTGCCGTTGCTTTCCATGTCCAGCTGCTGGAGGTGGTCCGGCAGGCTGCGAAGGTAATGATCGTAGGGCAGGATTGCGTGGGTTTCGGCACCCCAGAAGTTGTTGTACCAGACGCCAAGCATGGCCATGACGACAGGCATATTTTCTGCCAGTGGCGCTTCACGAAAGTGCTGGTCCATGGCATGGGCGCCGGCCAGAAGAGCCCGGAAGTTGGCCATGCCAACGCTGAAGGCTATGGGAAGTCCGATGGCAGACCAGAGCGAGTAACGCCCGCCCACCCAGTCCCACATCGGGAAGACGTTGTCCGGATCAATGCCGAAGTCCTGGGCCGCCGGTACATTGGCGGTCACTGCCATGAAGTGCCGCGAGACAGCCTGCTCATCACCGCAGCGGTCCAGAAACCACTGTCGCGCCACCTTGCTGTTTTCCAGGGTTTCCTGTGTACGGAAGGACTTCGACTGGATCAGGAAAAGGGTGGTTTCCGGGTTTACCTGGCGAAGCGTCTCACAAATCTCTGTGCCGTCGATGTTGGCCACGTAATGGCAGCGGATACCGGCCCGGGCGTAGGGCTGAAGGGCTTCGCCCACCAGCTTCGGGCCCAGATAGGAGCCGCCGATACCGATGCTGACCACATCGGTGAAAGGCTTGCCGGTGTATCCGGTGCGACGTTGGTGCAGAACGTCGTTTACCAGTGTTTCCATGCGATCGAGAGTGCTCTGTACCACGGCGACCACGTCCTCGCCGTCAACCGTGATGGCCTCATTTCCCGGATGGCGCAGGGCGGTATGCAGGGCAGGGCGATCCTCGGTAATGTTGACCCGCTCCCCCCGCAACAGGGCCTCCCGCCTGGCTTCCAGGTTGCAGCTGCTGGCCAGAGCCAGCAGTGCCTCCAGCACCTCATCCGTAAGCCGATTCTTGGAAAAATCCAGTGACAGACCTGCGCCCTCGATAAAGTAGCGCTTTGCCCGCCCCGGATCTTTTTCGAACAGATCCTTCATCAAAACGCCTTCCAGGCGTTCCCTGTGCTCCTTCAGTGTCTGCCATTCGGGTTTCGAGGTCAGTACTGCAGGATGTGCGGGCATCAGAGGTTCCTTTTCTGTTGGCTTATCGGGTGAGGGACAGGTTGTCGATCAAGCGGGTTTTGCCCAGGAAGGCTGCTGCCAGAATGGTAATCTCCCTGTCCTCCGGTGTGGCCGGTTTAAGGGTCTGGCTGTTGACGATGTTGAAGTAGTCCGGCCTGAGACCAGCATCCCCGAGACTCTGCTCAGCTTCGCTTTCCAGTGCCTGGAAATCTGTACGACCTTCGTTGATCTTGGTCGCTGTGGCCTGCAGGGTCTGGTGGACCGCTGGCGCAATCTGCCGCTCCTGGGGTGTCAGGTAACCATTGCGTGAGCTTTTGGCCAGCCCATCGTCCTCTCTCACCGTGGGGGCGCCCACCACGTCCACCGGAATCATCAGGTCTCGGACCATTTTCCGGATCACAGCGAGTTGCTGGAAATCCTTCTCGCCAAATACGGCAAAGTCTGGCTGAACCATGTTGAACAGCATGGTAACCACCGTGGCTACGCCCTCAAAGTGACCTGGCCGGCTGGCACCGCAGTGGCCATCGCTGACATCAGGCACAATAACCTGGGTCTGCTTTGCCAAGCCTTCCGGGTAGATTTCTTCGGCGGCCGGCGCGAATACCAGGGTGTTTCCGGCGGAAGCAAGCTTTTCCTGGTCTTCGGCCAGTGTTCTCGGGTAGGTATCCAGGTCCTCGCCGGCTCCGAACTGCATAGGGTTCACGAAGATGCTGGTTACCACCACATCCGCCATTTCAGCCGCCTTGCGAACCAGTGAAATATGACCTTCGTGCAGGTTGCCCATGGTGGGTACCAGGCCGATGGTTTTGCCCTGCTGCCGGTAGCCGCGAAGGATGGTTCTCAATTCTTTCAGGGAATGTACGGTTCTCATGCCTTGAACGTGTGCTCCTCAGCAGGGAATGTGCGCTCGCCCACGGCTTTCACGTAGGCCTGCAGGGCTTCCTGTATTGAATCTGTCTCTGCCAGGAAGTTCTTCACGAACCGCGGCTTGCGGCCAGTGGTAATGCCCAGCATGTCGTGCAGGACAAGAATCTGGCCGTCAGTGTCCGGGCCTGCGCCTATTCCAATGACCGGTGCTTTGACGGCCTGGGCGATTCGCGCCGCCAGAGGCGCGGGGACGCATTCCAGAAGGATGACATCGGCGCCGGCTGCCTCCAGTTCGCAGGCATGCTCGATCATCATTTCGGCCGCCTTTTCGTCGCGGCCCTGCACCTTGTAGCCGCCAAATTTATTGACGAACTGCGGCGTCAGGCCAAGATGCGCGCACACGGGGACGGCCCGTTCGGTCAGGGCGGTAATGGTCTCTTTCATCCAGTCCGTGCCCTCAAGTTTTACCATGTGGGCGCCTGCCCGCATCAGTTCGGCGGCATTTTCCAGGGCAGATTCAACGGTGCCGTAACTCATAAAGGGCATATCTGCCATGATCAGGGACCCGCGGTTGCCTTTGGCCACGCAGCTGACGTGATACACCATTTGATCCATGGTGACCGGCAGAGTGCTGTCGTGTCCCTGGAGTACCATACCCAGGGAATCGCCAATCAGGATGACGTGAACGCCCGCTTCGCTGACCACCTGGGAGAAGGTGGCGTCGTAGGAGGTAAGGGCAGCGAAGGCTTCGCCCTTCTGCTTGAACTCACGCAGGGTATTGATGGTAACAGCCATAGAATCCTTGCCTTTTGGGTGGATGGGCCTGGGCGTGCCGGGGTATCGGCGTTGAAGTGTTAAGGGTAATCCGCCGGCGGAAGCTTGCGCAAGCCGTTGTCGGGGCATTGGCTGCGCAGCGCGGAAATGGCGGTGCCATCCGGCAGAGCGAGGTTGGCCTTCAGGTCCAGTAGGGGTTGGAGTACAAAGTCCCGGTTCCGCAACTCTCGATGAGGGATGGTGAGGCGATCATCGTCGAGTACCTGGTTGCCGAACAGCAGTATGTCCAGATCGAGCGTGCGGGGTCCCCAGTGCCGGAGCCGCTCCCGGCCGTGCTGTTGTTCGACGTTTTGCAGCTCGTCAAGCAACTGGTGTGGCGCCAGGGATGTCCTCAACCACGCGGCCCCATTAACAAAGTCGGGCTGGTCCTGGGGCCCCACCGGGCGGCTGGCATAAAAGGGCGATTGGGCCACCAGAACTGTCTCTGGAAGGCTGGCCAGGGCAGAGACTGCCCGGGCCAGTTGGGCTGCAGGGTCTTTCAGATTGCTGCCAAGACCGATAAAGACGTCTGTCATCATTACTGGGCGGGGCGTTTGACCGGCTTGCGGCGACGCCGACGCTTTTTGGGCGCATCGCTGCTTAATTGTGACAGCATCCGTTCCTGGCCACGTTCGTCTTCTTGCTGGAACTCGGTCCACCATTGGCCCAGTCCCGGTTCAATCTCGCCCGACGCCTCTCGAACCAGCAGGAAATCGTAAGCCGCGCGAAACCGCGGGTGGCTCATGGTGGCAAAAGCCCGCTTGCCCTGGCGGCGGGGCAGGCGCATCTGGAGTTCCCAGATTTCCTTCATGGGGCCGGAGAAGCGCTTGGGAATCGATGTCGCCTGAACCTGGCGGCCAATCACCTTGCCAATGGCACCGTGCAGGGCGGGCTGGACCGGGTCACCGTTATCCTGCCTGCGGTGCCATTCTGCTTGCAGCGCCGGCCAGAGCATGGCGGCAAACAGGAAGTAGGGTGTGACCGACTTGCCCTGGGCAATCCGGGCATCGGTGTTTCTCAGGGCCTGGCGAATAAGCTCATCCGGCTCTCCGGCCTGAATGGCTCTGACCGTCTCCGGAAACAGGGGCTCCAGCAGGTTGTAACGGGTCAGTAGATCGTAAGTGGCTTCACCATGGCCTGCGGAGAACAGTTTGAGTACTTCATCAAACAGGCGCGCGGGCGGGATATGGGTTAACAGAGGGGCTAACTCACCGATTGGCGCTTCGGTTTCCGGTTCAATATCGAAGCCCAGTTTGGCGGCAAAGCGAATAGCACGAAGCATACGCACCGGGTCCTCCCGGTAGCGGGTTTCCGGGTCGCCAATCAGGCGCAGTTGCCGGTTGCGCAGATCTTCGATGCCGTTGGCAAAGTCGATAACGGTGAAGTCGCGGATGCAGTAGTACAGGGCATTGACGGTAAAGTCGCGCCGCAGGGCATCCTCTTCCTGGTTGCCGTAGACATTGTCGCGCAGCAGCAGACCGTGTTCATTGGTCCTGCGATCGTCATCATCTGTGTCGGTATCCGCTTCCGTGGCGTTGCCCCGGAAGGTCGTTACCTCAATTACCTCGCGGCCAAACACCACGTGGACAATCCGGAACCGGCGTCCGATCAGCCGGGAATTGCGGAACAGGTCGTGAACTTCCTCCGGCGTGGCATTGGTGGCAATGTCGAAATCCTTGGGCTTTCCACCCAGCAGGATATCCCTGACGCCGCCGCCTACAAGGTAGGCTTCATAGCCCGATTTGTTCAGACGATGCAGGACTTTCTTTGCAGGCTCGCTGATCACCGAGCGTGAGACATTGTGTTGGTCCCGGGGAATTTCCCGTCGCTGGTAGGTGCGGGCTTTCTTCTTTCCGTTGCCGGGCATAAAGGAACGGAGTTTTTCGACGAGTCGTTTAGGCATTGAAATCCGTGGTTGCGATGAGCAAAAACCGAGAGTTTAACGGTTTGAGCAGGATTTGCACACGTTTGCCGTGGATTACCGTTCCGGGGCCCAGAAAATCAAAAGGCGGATCCGATTTCACGAATCCGCCCTCAAAGCGTTGACGATCTGCATTGTTTTTGTTTTTGCCGGGATTTTTCTTGGTTTTTGTACCCCACTGCATATCCCCATTGAGGGGCATCTCAGCAGCGCAAACGGAAAGCTTTGAATACACAGAGCGGTCAGAGACATCGGGCGGGTCTGGGGTAGCTGCAGCGTCACCTCAAAGGCGATTCTTCTCTACATCTACAACTCGCACGTGCCGTGGGACCACTAAAAAGCAAAGTACCCAAAACACTCAGTTCGCTCACGTTCTGTTGTTGTTTTTGTTACCGAACGTTTCCCGCAGCTTTTTGTTCTTGTTGTTGGCGCTGCTTTGTCACTCTTGTTTTTGTTGTTGTGCGCCGAATAGATTGCAGTCCGTGTGCCAGTTTTTGAATGTTCTTTATTAACAGTGCCTTACGATTTTGTAGGCCATAAGTGTTACCCCGTATTCAACCTAAGTGTTACCCAGATCACGTTACTTTAGTGGGGAGTGTTACCGACAGGAACATGGGGTAACAACTGAGTGCCGGTTCACACTTTGGCGAGCTCAGTTGCCCGAGGATTTTTTCCGGGGGATGCCGAGCCGCTGCCGACGTTCCCAGAGGGATTTTCGGCTGATGCCCAATTTTTGAGCCAGCTCTGTCTCGCTCATGCGATCCTGGTTCTCCAGGACAAAATGCTGGAAGTAGTCTTCCAAAGAGAGATCGTTGGAGGAATCCACCTCGCGGGTGTGAGTCTGCTCGTTGTTGCCTTCCACGAGGGTCTCAGGGATGTATTCGTCGTTGCCTTCGCTATCAAGGTCCAGCAATGACGGCGTTATCACATCCCCGTCGCAGAGGATGGTGGCGCGCTCAATGGCGTTTTCCAGCTCCCGTACGTTACCCGGCCAGCGATGGCGTTCCAGGGCGCGCATGGCCTCGGGGCTGAGGTTGAGATCGGGTTTGCCCATTCTCTCCCCCTGGCGTTTGAGGAAGCGGCGAGCCAGTCCCAGAATATCGCTCTGGCGCTCGCGTAAAGGCGGTATCCGGATCTGCATAACATTCAACCGGTAATACAGGTCTTCCCGGAATTCCCCGGTTCGGGTCATGGCCTTCAGGTTGCGATGGGTGGCCGCAATCATTCGCACATTTACGGTGCGGCTCTGGGTTGAACCCACTTTCCGGATCTCGCTCTCCTGCAGCACGCGAAGCAGGCGGGCCTGGGCTTCAGCCGGCAGTTCGCCGATCTCGTCCAGAAACAGGCTACCGCCATCAGCCGCCTCAATCAGACCCGTTCTTGCCGAAACCGCACCGGTGAAGGCGCCTTTCTCATGGCCGAACAGTTCCGATTCAATCAGGCTTTCCGGGATGGCCGCGCAGTTTACCGAAATCAGCGGTTTCGCGGCGCGGGGGCTCAGCAGGTGCAGGGCGCGCGCGGCCAACTCTTTGCCGGTACCGGATTCGCCCTGGATCAGTACGGTGGTTTCTGTCGGAGCCACCTTCCGGATCAGGGTAAATACCCTCTGCATAGGCTCGCACTGGCCGAACATGATATTGGCCGGATCGCTACTCTCGGGCGTTTCCGAGGGTGCCGCCGAGTCATCACCCGCATTGCGGGCAGAGGGCTGGCGGGCCAGGATATTCTCCACCGCAGCAAGCATTTCATCATGGTCGAACGGTTTTGCGATGTACTCAACGGCCCCCATTTTCATGGAATCCACGGCTGACCGGAGGCTGGCATAGCTGGTCATGATCAGCACCGGTGTATTGGGTGCGCGGTTGATCAGTTCCGTGCCTGCTGCTCCTGGCAAGCGCAGATCCGATATGATCAGGTCAAACTGATCCGGCTCGTGGTGCTGTTCGGCTTCCTCCACGGAAGCCGCATCGGCGACTTCATAGCCGGCATGCAGCAGCAGCTTGCGAACTGCCGAGCGAATAATGTCTTCGTCTTCCACGATCAGAATGCGAGGCATAGGAGTCTCAAGACCTTTGGTTCTGGCTGATGGCAATGTTGCCGGTTTCCGGTTCGTAGGCTGGCAATCTCAGCCTCACACAGGTTCCCCGGCCAGTGTCGGCGTCCGCCGGGCTGTCTACCTGAACGTTGCCATAGTGCTCTTCAATAATGCTGTACACCAGCGACAGGCCAAGACCGGTTCCCTGGTTGGGGGCCTTGGTGGTGTAAAACGGCTCGAAGATATGATCGAGCTGATCCCCGGGGATTCCGGAGCCCTCATCAACGACTTCGATGATAGCGGAGTAGCCATCGCCCTTTCCACTGACCCGGATGGTGCCTCCTTCGGGCGAGGCATCCCGGGCGTTGGCAAGAAGGTTAACAAACACCTGCACCAGGCGCTGCTCATCGCCCAGCACCTGCAAGGAGGGTGGGCAGTCGTTTATGTAGTGAATGCCCAGGCCCTTGTCGCTCAGGGAGAGCAGGTTGATAGACTCTTCCACGCAACGATGTATCGTCACCGGTTCGTACCGGTTGGCCTGGGCGTGGTTGCCGGTGCGGGCAAAGTTCATCAGCGACTGCAGTATGGTGGAGATGCGCCGCGTCTGTTGCTGGATCTGGTCTGCCGTATCAAGAATATCGGGGTTATCGGTTTCCAGTTTCAGGTTCTGGGCCAGCGATGAGATGCCGGTTACCGGGTTCCCGATCTCGTGGGCGACGCCGGCCGCCAGTCTACCCACCGACGCCAACCGTTCGCTGTGCATCAGCTCATCTTCCAGCAATCGGGTTTCGGTCTGGTCTTCCACCAGGATGATGCTGCCACCTTCGGTGTGGTCCGGCCCACTCAGGGCGGCTTTGTGAAGGTTCAGCCAATGGGGCTTGCCACGCAGATCCAGCCGGTGCTTGTAGCGATGCAGGTCGGGCCCGCGGTTGAAATCCTCGAGCAGCAGATGCCAGTGCTCCGGCAGTGCCATCAGCCGGGCGCCGACCACATCATCGGCGGTAATGCCGGTGAGCGCCTCCATGGCGTGGTTCCACATCAGGATTTCACCGTCCTCGCCCACGGAGCAGGCGGGAATCGGCAGGTTTTGCAGTGTCTGGCGGTAATGTCGTCGCAGGTTGTCCAGCTCGCCGGCCAGGCCGGTAAGGCGGTTCTGGTAGTCGCCGAGGGCCCGCTCGACATAGCGAATGTCCTGGGCGGTGCCACCCTGGGCCATAGGCTTGAAGCCGAGATGGCGTTTGACCATGTCCCGGGCGACAGAGGGTCCGAGCAGACCCGACAGATTGATCTCCACCTGATCCCGCAGTCGTCTGAGCTGGTAAGGCCGGTATTCCACGTTGGGTAGCTTCAACTGGCTCAGTGCCCGCTCCACTTCCCGCCGTGCGACGCCATAGCCCAAAGGCTCCGCCAGTTGCCGCACAAAATCACTGGAGGATGTCGCCAGCAGTTCACGGCGTTGAGGGCGGGACAGCGCACCCAGCGAGCAGGCCTGGGCGGCACTGTTCTCTTCACTGGTACTGGTGCTGAGGATGGAAATCAGCGCGAACACAGTAATGTTGGCGGTCAGGCTGACGAACGTGAAAATATGCCAGTTGGTGTAATCCGGTATCAGCGGCGCGTCTATCCAGGCCAGCAGATTGGCCGTATGGGAGAAGGGTAGTACCAGGGTAACCACCCAGATGGTCAAACCGACAATCAGGCCGGCAATCAGGCCGCGGCGGTTGCCCTCCGGCCAGTAAATCACGCCCAGGGCGCCCGGGAGAAGCTGCAATGTGCCTGACAGGGAAATGGCGCCGAGAATGGAAAGGTCAAGGTTCTTGCCAACGGCCTCGTGAAACAGCAATGCCAGGAAAATGATCACGGCGATGAGCAGACGTTTGATCCACTGCAGCCAGCGATAGATGTCGCCCTGGTCTTTCGGGGTTTTCAGCGGCAGGACCACGTGGTTCAGGGCCATGCCCGCCAGTGCCAGCGTGCTGACGATCATCAGGCCGCTGGCTGCGGACAGGCCGGCAATGTACATGAACAGCGTCAGTACAGGGCTCTCCAGCGCTTGGGCAGCGCCGATAGCGAAGAACCCGGGGCCGGTAGTGACGGCCAACTCCTGCCCGCCCCACAGAATCAGGGGGACCGGCAGGCCCAGCAGTAACAGGTACAGTGGCAGGCCCCAGCTGGCCTTGGCCAGTGCCTTCGGGGAAGGGTTCTCGCTGAAGGTCATGTGATACATGTGCGGCAGCACTAGTGCGGCGGCAAAGGACATCAGCATCAATGCCCGCCAGCTGCCGTCGTCAATGCTCAGAGTCATGGTGGTGGCTGGCGAGGTTCGGTTGTCCAGCCAGCGCTCCAGACCGTTCATGCCATCGAAGACCCCGAACAGGATCACGCCCCCGAGCACCAGCAGCGCCGCCAGTTTGACCAGAGAATCAAAGGCAATGGCCA
Source organism: Marinobacter sp. MIT932201 (assembly GCF_047123295.1). Taxonomy (NCBI): domain Bacteria; kingdom Pseudomonadati; phylum Pseudomonadota; class Gammaproteobacteria; order Pseudomonadales; family Marinobacteraceae; genus Marinobacter; species Marinobacter sp. MIT932201. The sequence goes on from NZ_CP138917.1 coordinate 682,086, forward strand.
GTACCAGGCCCTGGTGGTTATCGGAATTCTGGTTACGGCGTGCTCCGAACAGCATGGCAAACAACACCACGATCATACTGAACATCACACTGATCAGCTTGGGAGAGGTGTCCGGCGCCAGGATACTGGCGGAGGTGGCGACGGCCTGGATCTGCATGCTCAGCAGCGCCAGTATGGCGCCGCCGGAACACAGGGTGACCAGGGTTCCTGCCCACTGGCTCCGGTAGCGGTAGGCGAACAGGTCGGCCAGGGAGGTTAACTGATAGGCGCGGCCAATCCTCATGACCGGGTTCAGAAGTACCGGTGCCAGCAAAAAGGCGCCACTGATGCCCAGGTAGTAGGCGAGGAAGCCGTAGCCGGATTCGGCGGCCATGCCAACGGCGCCGTAGACCGCCCAGATGCCCGCGTATACCCCCAGGCTGAGCACGTAAACCAGCGGGTGGCGAACCCAGCGCCTCGGCACCATGCCCCGCTCGGTAAACCAGGCAATGCCGAACAGCAGAATCAGGTACAGCAGGCTGGCGAGCAGCAGACCGGAGGCACTAAAACTCATTGGGGTCCCGCCGCCATTCCAGCCAGAAACCGATGGCAATCAGCCCGGCCCAGATAATGTAGGGGCTGTACCAGACGTTTCCCGGCGAAGTCCACCAGTCAAGGATGTTGGGCGAAAAGATATAGATGGCCAGTACCAACAGGAAGACCAGACGGTAGATATACATCAGGCATGCTATCCGCGCTGAGGTGTGAGAAAGGCTTTATACCATGTCCCTCACCGGGATGTCAGGTGGATGGCGCCCCGGTGCCAGTTCTCCCGGCCCCATTCCAGCAAGGATTCCGGGGAACCGGTTGCCAGTTCCGAAGGAGGATTCTGACCAAGGGCAACGAGGGCTGCGAACAGGTTGTCGACAGGCACTTCGTCGTTTAGCGCCGGGGCGTGGGTCTGCTTGCTGAGTTTCTGGCCGTGTTCGTTCAGTATGACCGGGATGTGTAGCCAACGGGGAGGGCGGGCGCCCAGAGCCCGGTAGATCTGCTGCTGTTGCGCTGTCATATCCAGCAGATCCGACCCGCGCACCACGTCCGTGATGCCCTGATCAATGTCATCAACAACCACCGCCAGTTGATAGGCGTAGAACCCCTCTTTACGGAGGATCACGGGATCATCAAGCTCAGCCCGCACGGTTTGATGCTGTGGGCCCAGGAGTTGATCCTGCCAGTGGCAGTCCTCATCTTCCAGGGCAAAACGGATGGCGTATGGGCGGTCACTGTCCAGGGCTTTGCGGCTGCGGCAGTGATTGGGGTGGCGCCCCTCGTTGGCTTGCAGTTCTTTCCGTGAGCATTGGCAGCGATAGGCGTAGCCGCTTTCGAGTAATTGATCGATGGCGGCCTGATAGGCGTCGTGACGTCTGGATTGAAACCGTACCGGTTCGTCGGGGAACAGGCCATGGGCGTCCAGGCTGGCAAGAATCTGGCCGGTCGCTTCCGGCGGCTCTCTCAGCGGATCGAGATCTTCCAGGCGAATAAACCATTGGCCGCCCTGGCTGCGGGCTTCCAGGAAGCTGGCAAGCGCAGTAACCAGTGAGCCGAAATGTAGCGGGCCGGTCGGAGAGGGCGCAAAGCGGCCCCGATAGGAAGAGTTGTTCATGATCGTCAGTCAGCCGGCGGGGCAGGAATAGCCCGCGGCCGGCAGCTGTTGAAGGTTCGGCTCAGATGCCGGTCTGGCGTTCGCGAATCTCGGCCAGAGTCTTGCAGTCGATGCACAGGGTCGCAGTCGGGCGCGCTTCGAGACGGCGGATACCGATTTCCACGCCGCACTGATCGCAGAAGCCGTAGTCGTCCTTGTCGATGCGGTCGATGGTCTGGTCAATTTTCTTGATCAGTTTCCGCTCCCGGTCTCGGGTACGCAGTTCCAGGCTGAATTCTTCTTCCTGGGTTGCGCGATCGCTGGGATCCGCGTAATTTGCGGCGTCTTCCTGCATGTGGTGCATGGTGCGGTCAACTTCTTCCATCAGCTCCTGCTTCCATTGCAGCAGCAGATCCTTGAAGTGCTGAAGCATTTCCGCACTCATATACTCTTCACCCTTCTTCATTTCATAGGGGGTGAAGTTGGTAAAGCGTTCGCGTGGTTGTTCTGCAGTCGTTGCCATTGAACCCGGCCTCTTGTTTGTACTTCACAAGAACGGTTGCTTCCCTCCGCGTGAGCCCCCGTGGCTGTGCGGTTATACCCTGGATGAAGCATTCGTCCTGAAACGGGAATTTGCGGAAAATAGCAGATTAGTCACGGGGGTGCCAGCCTTGTGACATCGACTTTTGTACGGAGATCACATGAAGTTTCCAGAACCTTTGGTTGAAGGCCGGCTTATCCGCCGCTACAAACGCTTCCTGGCAGACGTGCGGCTGCCGGATGGCTCGGAGGTAACCGCCCACTGCCCGAACACCGGCTCCATGCTGGGCTGTCAGCCAGAGAATGCCCGGGTTTGGCTCAGCCGCAGCAATAATCCCAAGCGCAAACTCCAATACACCTGGGAGCTGGTGGAAACCTCGCCGGGACAGCTGGCATGCGTGAACACGGCCCGGCCGAACAGCCAGGCCAGGGAAGCGGTTCAGGCCGGCACCGTGGTGGAGTTGGCCGGTTATCGCGAGTGCCGCGCCGAGGTGAAATACGGTGCGGAGAAAAGCCGGATCGATCTGTTGCTGTCTGGTCACGAGTCCGCGGCCGATGCCTGGGTGGAGGTCAAGAACGTTACCCTGGCCGAGGATGACCAGGGCTTTTTCCCGGATGCGGTAACCGAGCGTGGCCAGAAACACCTTCGTGAGCTGATGGCCCAGGTTCAGCAGGGTGATCGGGCGGTGCTGTTTTTCGTGGTCAATCACACCGGCATTCAGACCGTTCGCCCGGCGAACCACATCGACCGCAAATACGGGGAGTTGCTGCGCGAAGCCTGTGATGCGGGTGTGGAAGTGGTCGCCTACCGGGCCGACCTGAGTGAGAGTGATGGTACTCCCACGGGGGTGCTGACACTGACCGAGTCGGTGCCGGTTATTCTGGAAGTCTGATCTCTATCTGGCCGTCGTGCTCTCTCAGATCCAGCTGGGTAAGCGCATCGCCCTGGCAGGGACCGGCAATGCATTCGCCGTCGCCAGGCTTGAACAGGGCGCCGTGGGTGGAGCACTGGATGAACAGATTGTCGGAATCCATAAACCGGCCCGGCATCCAGTTCAGCTCAACACCGAGATGCGGGCAGATATTCAGGTAGGCGCGGGGCGTGGTGCCGTCGAGGAACAGGAAGCCGGTAAGCGGCATGCCTGCAGGCTCCCGGGCCTTCTCCCGGAGCCGAAACTCGACGAATTGGCCCGGTGTCAGCTCGGACGCGGGACACACGGGCTGCCAGGAATGCGGGTTGTTGCTCATTTCGGCAATATGGCGTAGCGCATGCGGGTCCCGTGGTTCAGGGACATGACGATCTCATCGGCGTGCAGGCGGTGTGGGAAGTAACAGCCTGAAATCTTCGCGCTGGCGATGCTTGAGCCTTCCATTCTGGACTTCGAAAAGTCCACGCCTCTCAGGTCGGCACCGCGGAAGTAGGCATGGCGGAAATCCAGCCCCTTGGCGTCCATCCCTCTCAGATCCAGGCCCCGGAAATCGCCATGGGCGAAACTGGGGAACTCTGTAAGCTTTGCCTTCTCGGCATTGAACGCCTGCATATCCTCGCTCCGAAGAATATCGTAGAGCGGGTGGCTGATCTGATGTACTTCGTGTTCGCTTTTATCGTCCATATCTAACCTCGCGCTCGCCAGTGGGAGCCAGATGTTGTTCTTACCCGGCCTTGCCGCCGGGGATACCCAGATGTTGACGGATACGGTCGGCCACGGCTTCGGCCACATGCTCCTGATCGGTGTGCAGATGAATGGTGTGGGTCTTCTCTTCGGCCGTTAACGGTTCAAACCAGGTTTGCTGGGCGTCCAGAAGCTCCTCGGTGGCCTCGGAGGCATCGCCCTTGCGATTGCGGATCCATTCCCGGCGCAGATCTTCGGGCGCCTCGCAATGGATCAGGGCAAAGGGCACGCCCTGGGCTTCGGCGACGGATGCCAGCAGGGACCGCTCCTTTTCTTTCAGGCTGGCGGCGTCCACGATCACCGGGAACCCGGCCGCCAGAACCTGACCGGCCAGCTCGGCCAGCCGCTGATAGGTTTTCTCGGTCGCGTCCTCGGTGTACAGGTTGCCACCGGTCGGTGAGCGCGAGCTTTCCAGCGGCGCCAGACCGTGTAGGCGCTTGCGCTCGACATCGGACCGCAGGCGTATCAGCCCCAGCTCGTTGGCCATCGCGGCGCTGACGCACGTTTTGCCGCTGGCAGAAAGGCCAGTGGTAGCCAGCAAGTAGTGGTTAGGAATGGAGCCGTAATCCTCGGCCAGTTGTGCGTAGCCGCGATAGCGCTGCATAAGGTCGGCTTTTTCGGTGTCCGTGATGCCGGGATTGCCCATGGTGAATAGCGCAATCTTGGCGCGGACCATGGCGCGATAGGCCTTGTAGAGTGGCAGCAATGGCAGCGCTTCGAAGTCGTCCCGATATTCCAGATAAGTATTGAGCACCTGATTGGCAAGAGCGCTCTCCCCGCGAGACTCCAGATCCATCAATAGGAAAGCGAGGTCGTTGATAACATCAATCCAGCGAAACGGCTCGTTGAATTCGATGCAATCGAATACGGTGACCTCGCCGTCGAAGCGGGTGATATTTGCCAGATGGAGATCGCCGTGGCATTCCCGGACCATGCCGTTGGCCCGGCGGTGGGCAATCAGGTCCCGGTGCCGCTCGAAGGTGGATTCGGTCCAGGCCTGAAGGTTGTCCAGCTGCATGAGCAGATCCGGATCGTCAATCAGTGGACGGATCTGGTCAAAATTCTCTTGCATGGCTGCAAACACAGCCTCTGGTGTTCCTAACGGCTTGTCATCCGGCACGGGCGGCAACTGATCGTGGAAGCCGGCGACCTGGCCGGCAAGGTCGGTCAACAAGTCCGAGGGCAGTTTACCCTGCTCCTGCAGGCGATCGAAAAGCTGGTCCTGGCCAAACTGGCGCATCTTGATGGCGTATTCAAAAGCCTCGCCCTCGCCGCCGAGGATCGGGGCATCCGGTGTTCCGGTAATGGGTACCACTTCCAGATACAGCTTTTCTGCCAGCCGTCGGTTGAGTCTCAGCTCCTCTTCGCAGAAATGCTTCCGGCGATCGAGAGTGGAGAAGTTCAGGAAGCCGAAATCCATGGGCTTCTTGATCTTGTAAGCGTAGTCACCGGTCAGGATCACCTGTGAGATGTGAGTTTCGATAACCTGAAAGCCATCCACCGGATGGTCGTACAGGTCCGGATTCTGCATGGCCAGAATCAGATTGCCTGGGGATGTCTCACTCACCGTGTTCTCCTCGCGTTCCCTGAACCCATTGATTTTTCTTGCCCTATCATAACGGGCAGATTACAGAAATAACACATGGATGGCCTGCCTTCCTTACCGCTCCCTTCGTTATAATCGCGCCATGAAAAAATCCAAAGCATCTTCCAGTCCCAAGCGAAAGCCCTCCAGGCGTTCTTCGAACAACGGCCGTCGGCCGTGGTTCTGGCGTTTCATGTTCCGGTTATGTGCCATTGGTCTCGTTTTATTGGCCGGCTGGATGGTGTATCTGGATGCCGTTGTAACGTCACGTTTTGAGGGGCGGCGCTTTGAAGTACCTTCCCGCGTCTATGCCCGCCCGCTTGAGCTTTTCGATGGGGCCAGTGTCAGTGCCAGCGCGCTCGAGCGAGAACTGAGCCTCTCTGGTTTCCGAAAAGGGGACGGCGAGAAAGCGGGTAGTTACCAGCGCAGTGGCCATCGCTTCGTCATCAGTACCCGGGGCTTCTCGTTCCCGGACGGTGATGAGCCCCGGCGCCGGATCTCTTTGTCGGTCTCGGGCGATCGCGTTCAGGGCTTTTCGGTGATTCAGGGAGAAAGCGCCCCGATCGTCCGGCTGGAGCCAGCGCAGATTGGCGGTATTTATCCAGCCCACAAGGAAGATCGGGTGCTGGTTCAGCTGGACGAGGTGCCGGCGTTGCTCCCCACTACACTGATGGCGGTGGAAGATCGCAATTTCTACGACCATTTCGGTATCGCGCCTCTCTCCATCGGCCGGGCCATGCTGGCCAACATCCAGGCCGGGCGCATCGTCCAGGGTGGCAGCACCTTGACCCAGCAGCTGGTGAAGAACTTCTTCCTGACTCGCGAGCAGACACTGGTGAGAAAGGCCAATGAAGCCCTGATGTCGGTATTGCTGGAGTTGCACTATGAAAAAGACGACATCCTGGAAACCTATCTGAACGAGGTCTACCTCGGGCAGGCCGGCACACGCAGCATTCATGGTTTTGGCCTGGCCAGTCAGTTCTATTTTGGCGAATCCCTGAAGGATCTGGATGTGCACCAGATCGCTTTGCTGGTGGGCATGGTCAAAGGCCCCAGTTATTACAATCCGCGCCGTCATCCCGAGCGTGCAACCGAGCGACGGAATCTGGTTATCTCTGAAATGGAAGAGGCGGGCCTGATTGAACCCGGCCGCGCGGCGAGGGCCCGCGGCCTGCCCCTTGGGGTCAGTGAGCGCCCATCCTACTCAGAAAACCGCTACCCCGCGTACATTGATCTTGTGCGGCGGCACCTGGCCCGTGACTACAAGGAAGAGGATCTGCGCAGTGAAGGACTGCGAATCTTCACCACTCTGAACCCCGCTATCCAGTACGCGGCAGAGTACGCAGTAACTGAGACCCTCCCGAGGCTGGGCAGCGGCCAGAGTTCGGAAGCCCTGGAGGCGACACTTGTGGTTACCGCGAAGGATTCCGGCGAGGTGCTGGCCCTTGTCGGTGGCCGGGATCCGCAATTCGCCGGATTCAACCGGGCGCTGGATGCCAATCGCCCCATCGGATCTCTGATCAAGCCGTTTATCTATCTGTCTGCTTTGCAGGAACCGGAAAGATACACCCTGAGCACACCGGTGCTGGACAAGAGCTTCACTCTGGAGTTCGACGACGGTAAACGTTGGCAACCCAAGAACTACGATGGCGAGGAGCGGGGTGAAGTGCCTTTGCATAAGGCTCTGTCTCGTTCCTACAACCTGCCGACCGTTCGCGTGGGGCTGGATATCGGCGTGGACGTAGTGCGGGAGACTCTGACCGCCTTCGGCGTGGATACCCCCATTTCCCGTTACCCGTCCATGCTCCTGGGGTCGGTGTCTATGAGCCCGGTGACGGTCGCCCAGATATACCAGGGACTGGCGACCTCGGGCTTCAATACCCCGTTGCGCACGATACGGGAAGTAACGGATGCCGGCGGTGAGGCGTTATCCCGTTACAGTCTTGAGGTTGAACAGGTGGCTGATCCCGCAGCCGTGCACCTGGTGCAATACGCCATGCAGGAAACCATGCAGGAGGGGACGGGACGCTCGGCTTACTACACCGTTCCCCAGGAACTCACCCTTGCCGGAAAAACAGGCACCACCGACGATGGCCGGGATTCCTGGTTTGCCGGCTTTAGTGGCGATCTGCTTGCGGTCGCCTGGGTTGGGCGCGATGATAATGGCCCCACATCGCTGACCGGGGCGAGTGGCGCCCTGCCGGTGTGGTCGAGGTTTATGGCTCAGGTTCCCCAGCATGGTTTTTCGCCCGTGGTGCCAGACGGTGTCAACTATCACTGGGTGAATTCGGAACGGCAGGCACTGACGGACGAATACTGTGACAATGCACGGCTGTTGCCTTACATTGCCGGCAGCGAACCCACGCAAACAATTTCCTGCTCCGGAAATCTGGAACGTCGGATCCGGGGCTGGTTTGAAGGACTGTTTCAATGATTGACCGATTTTCATTCAAGGCCGCCCTGATGACCGCACTGCTGTCACTGGCCGGCTGTGTCTCCGGACCGGGCGGGGGAATCTATGTGCCCGTCGGTGGTGAGCCGGCCAAGGCGCCCGAGCCACCAAGAACCAGTACGGACATCGAGGAGAGCGAACCCCCGGTCTGGCGCAAAAGTGAACAGCCGGAGGCGGCGCAGGAATCCCGTGAGCCTTCCCGCTCCAGTTCCCCAAGCTATCGTGAAACCGGTGATGGCCTCTCGCCGGCCGCGCTCAGCCTGGTGCGTGAAGCCGAGCAGCTGCTGGCCCAGGGTAACGTATCCGGCGCCATCGCCCGTTTGGAGCGTGCACAACGTATTGCGCCTCGATCGGCCGAGGTGTATTTCAAGCTGTCGGAAGCCTATGTGGCTGGCAATCAGCTGGGCTCTGCCGAACAGTTCACGCTGAAAGGGCTGTCGCTGGCGGGCAGTGATATCCGGCTGCAGCGAGCGGGATGGTTGCTGCTGGCGGATATCCGCCGGGCTCGCGGGAATGTCGCTGGTGCGGACCAGGCGGAGGCTAGGGCTGCGGCGTTATAAATGCGGTGATGAAAAAAGAGGGGCTGATGCCCCTCTTTTTTGGTGCGCCCGGCATGGGCGCACTCCTGGAGGTGCAAGTCCTCCCGTGAGCTGGCCACAGCGAACGAAGTGAAGCGCAACTGCGGAAGGGTGACCGACCGTGGGGAGGAAGCGTGGAGCGTAAACCGTGAGCCGATGAACAAGAATCGGATATGAGGCACTGCCAAGCAGGGCGAGCGGGCCAAAAGCCGCGAAGCTCTTGTGGCCAAGGCGAAGTGGTGTAAATCCGGCGGTTGTGCGGCGAAGGAGTGTGTTCTTACCCGGGGAGATCTCGCCTCATGCCTGAAAGGGCGACGTGGCAACACGGAGCGAGAAGTCAGCAGAGGCCATAGTAACCGCTAACACAGGGCGAAGGGCCGAACGAGAAGGAGCGTCAAACGCCTTGTCGATGAGCACTGTACGGCATCAGATGCCCGCGCCAGCGGGGCGGATCGCGCAACGGACAGGTGAAGCCTTGCCGAAGGCGATGAGCGATGAAGCAGGACTCCCGCGACAAGAACCGGAAGGCGCAGGGCGAAGCCTGCTTGAGCAGGCGTTCGCACGAGAGAATATGCAGCGGGCATGGAAGCGCGTGAAGGCCAACAAGGGAGCGGCAGGTGTGGACGGGTTGGACATTGCCCAAACCGCGGAACACCTGCGATGGGCGTGGCCTGAGCTTCGCCAGCACCTGCTGAGCGGCGCCTACCAACCACAGCCCGTCCGTCGGGTAGGCATCCCGAAGCCGGACGGCAGTGAGCGGGAACTGGGCATCCCCACCGTCACTGATCGTCTGATTCAACAGGCACTGTTGCAAGTGCTGCAACCTCTGATTGATCCCACCTTCAGCGAGCACAGCTACGGCTTCCGCCCGGGCCGTCGGGCCCACGACGCCGTGTTGGCTGCGCAGCGTTACGCCCAACAGGGCCGCCATATCGTGGTGGACGTCGACCTGTCGAAGTTCTTCGACCGGGTCAACCACGACATCCTGATCGACCGCCTGAAGAAACGCATAAACGACCCCGGCGTTATCCGGCTGGTTCGTGCGTACCTGAACGCGGGCATCATGGACGGTGGTGTGGTCATGGATCGGCACGAGGGCACGCCGCAAGGCGGGCCATTGTCGCCGTTGTTGGCCAACGTTCTGCTGGACGAGGTGGATAAAGTGCTGGAACGCCGGGGGCACTGCTTCGCCCGTTACGCCGATGACTGCAACGTCTACGTTCGCAGCCACAAGGCGGGAGAACGGGTCATGCAGTTACTCCGCCGCTGTTATGGAAAGTTGCGTCTGGTGATTAACGAAGCCAAGAGCGCGGTGACCAGCGTGTTCGGGCGCAAGTTCCTCGGCTATGCCCTGTGGCAAGGGAGGAACGCTGAGGTTCGACGCGCGGTATCCACCAGGGCGTTACAGGCGTTCAAGCTCCGGATCCGGCAACTGACCCGGGGATCAGGGGGTCGCAGTATTGAACAGGTGGTAGAGCAACTCCGCCGATACCTGCTCGGCTGGAAAGGGTACTTCAGGCTGGCGCAAACGCCACGCATCTGGCGATCACTGGATGAGTGGATACGTCGTCGTCTGAGAATGCTCCACCTCCGGCAGTGGCGGCGGGGTAAGACGATCTACCGGGAGCTGGTCCGGTTGGGTGCCAGTTCCTGGGTGGCTGAATCTGTGGCGGCTCTGAGTCGCCGCTGGTGGCACAACAGTCGCTCTGCCATCCACAATGTCCTGACGATTGCCTACTTCGACCGGTTGGGAGTGCCGAGACTCTCGTGAACCCTCAACGTCTCGAACCGCCCGGTGCGGACCCGCATGCCGGGTGGTGTGGGAGGGGTGGAGCCTCATGGCTCCCCCCTATCCCGATTCTGGTCATTAGGGAGTTGAGGCTTCGAAATTGACTGTATAGGTCTCGCCGCTCTCTACAGTCGCCTGACTGTCACCAATGATGAAGGTGAGGTCGTCATCGGAAGGTTCGCCCTCTGCCGTTTCGATCTGATCGTCTCCACAGGTATACGAGACTGTATATTCACCTTCCGGTATGAACGCAGCAGTGTAAACATATTGGTCGTTCTCGTAGTTCACCGGTACGGCAACCAGCGGTTCCTGGTCGCTGCCAATGTCATCAGGCTCAACATCAAAGCCTTCGTTGATATACACGCTGCCATTGAAGGTGTCGGTTGACCCCGCGTTTTCTTCGCTGCACTGATTGGTGATAACTTCTCCAGCAACCGTGCCGGCAATGGTGCCTACCTCGGAGTTGTCCACCAGACGAATTACAGGTTTGAGTCTGTAAACGTCAGGATTGTTCTGGGGATTCACTATCGATTTCCTGACGTCGAAGTCGATGGTGAGATTGATCTCGCCGCCTGCAGGCACAATGAAGCCACTCGTTTGGACGCCTCGTGCTGAGGGGGTTGTCAGGTCATATACGCCACCGTCAATCACAATGGTATTTCCATCACCGAGCTCCAGGCGCATCCAGGAATAATCGCCCGCAGCTACCTCTTCATCGGCCAGCAGGGACATTACTGTTCCACCGGTGAGGGTCAACAAGTTCACAGGCTCGGCCATGTCGAACTCGAACCGGCTTCGTTCACCATTGGAGTGTTGCAGCACCAATGCATCGACCTCTATGTTCACCTCTTGTGCGCTATCGACCGGCGCATCGGTTAAGCCTACGTTAACTGTACCTGTAGAGTCGGCGGTACCAGTGCCGTCACTACCCCCGCCACACGCGGCAATACCGGCAGCCAGAGCGGACACGGTGAAAAGACGGATCGAACGTTTCATATAAACCTCCAAGGCTTATTTGTATTTTCGTAGCGGCTTGAAACGCTACCCAACACTCCTATCACGAGCAGGCAAGCGGCATCGTTCCAGACTTTTTGTTAACGTGTCTTAATGACGCAGATCGAACTGGCGAAGCACTTTGAGAAACGGACAAATGCATCGGCCCGGCAACTTGATATAGACTGCGCCGCTGGCATGAACCCACGCAGGTAAACAACGGCTTTGGCAATCTTTCCTTTCAAGCCCTCCAAGTCCCGGCGGTTTGACGCCCTGGTGCAGCCTCATCTGGACGCCATGTACCGGTTTGCTTACCGTTTGGCCGGCCAACAACAGGATGCTGAGGATCTGGTTCAGGATGTTGTGGTCAAGCTATTCCCAAAGCTTGATGAGCTGGAAAGCGTTGATCAGCTGCGGCCCTGGCTGAACCGGGTGGTATACAGACAGTTTATTGACCAGGTTCGGCGCAAGAACCGTCAGGGTGATCGCCCGTTGACGGAGCTGATCGGCTCTGAGGGCCAGGCTGACTGGCTGGACAGTCTGGAATCGGACAGCGTTGGCCCGGACCTGCAGCTCGATCACTCGCGCCTGGGACCGGCATTGGACCGGGTGATGATGACCCTGACGCCCGATCAGCGAACCCTTCTGTTGCTGCATGACGTGGATGGTTGGCGCCAGGAGGACATCGCGGAGGTGCTGGACATTCCATTGGGAACCGTGAAATCGCGGTTGCACAGGTGTCGGGCCGCGCTGCGAAAGAAATTGCAGCGTGAGCTGGAACCAACCGAGCCGGCCGGACGTGTGGGGGAGTGAGGTGAAGACAATGTCCTGCAACGAAATCCGGGTGAACCTGCCCGCCTACATTAATGATGAGCTTACCGCCGCTGCCAGTGAGCGGGTGCAGAAGCATGTTGCTGCCTGCCCGGCGTGCAGTAAGAGGCTTGTCTCAGAGCGTACCCTGAAACGGGAGTTGCAGGAGCAATTCAGCGTTCCTTTGCCTTCCCCGGACTTTCACAGCCGTGTTTTGAGCTCTGCCCGAGGAACCGTCAGTTCTGGTTCTGGATGGAGTCACAGTGCGTTGGGTGGTGCCATCGCGGCGGCACTGGCGCTGGGCATCGGCCTTGGTATCTTTTTGAATCCGGGCAGCGTTATTGACGAAGATGCTCCTGTCGTCGCGTTGTCGCAAAGCGATGCGAATGAGTCCGAAACAGGGATTGCCGAGCCGGTTGAGAAAACCGTGCGTCTGGCCTTCCATTCCGGCGAAGCCCTGGAAAATGTAACGCTGACTCTGGAACTGCCGCCCAATGTCGAGGTGGCCTCCTGGCCGGGGCAGCACCAGCTTAGTTGGCAGGTAAGCCTCGATGCGGGCGAGAACGTTCTTTCGTTGCCGTTGAAATTGCTTTTCCCGGGTTCTGGCGAGCTGGTGGCTCGACTGGAGACCGGAGATCGCCAGAAAACGTTCCGAGCCCCGATTCCAGACTACCCACAGCAGACCGCCGAGGATCCAGAGTCATGATCAGAGAGAGACTTGCATTGAGCGCCAAGCTGGTCGGATTTCTGATGGTCGGATTATTAATGCCGGTAACAGCGCTGGCCAACGAGGATCTGGATGTTACCATGCGTATGGTAACTGACGACGCAGAGCTCACCGATTCCGTGGTGCGGGAAATCGAGTTGCCCCGCGCTATCGAAAGCCCCGAGAATCCAGGCAATGCTGGCTCCCGGGGTCTGGATGCGGCGAGTGAGGCCCGAGAAAGGGGGCGCGAGTTTGGTGAGTCCATGTCTGAAAAAGCCAGGCAGTCCCGGGAGTTGATCGAGGGCAAGCCTGAGTTGCCGGAGCGGCCGGAACGCCCAGAGCTGCCGGATGCACCAGGACTGGATCGCTGAAGCCGGATACGTAACCGGTCCTCCGCTGCGTGGATTAATCCGGAGAGACCTGTTTGCTGGTATTTTGGCGCGCGCTGTATCTGAGTTTATTGTTATTTCCCACAGAGATTCTCCTGGCGGCTGAAGCAGAAGTCGGTATGGAGGATTTTCGTGCCGGCGTCGAAGCCTTCGAAGCAGGTAAACTGAACGTTGCCAAACAGCACTTTCAGAGTGCTGTTGATGCTGGTCTGGAATCGTCCTCTCTTTTCTACAATCTCGGTGTTGTTTGTTATCAGTTGGGCGATTATGCAGCCGCCGAAGCGGCCTTTCGTACATTGCTGGACGGCTCCAATGGCGCTCTTGCGCGCTATAATCTCGGCCTGGTTGCGCTTGCCAGGGAGAAACCTCTGGACGCCCGTCACTGGTTCGAACAGGCCTCGGCCGGGAGCGCCCCAGCCAAAATCCGGACATTGGCCCTGACCCAGCTGGATAAACTCGATAGCGGAGTTCCGGCGTCGGCCAGTGACTCTCTCGTTCGCGGCTATCTGGCCATTTCCGGTGGTTACGATTCCAATATTGCAGGCTTGCCCGAGGATACAGTGTCCACCGAGGGTGGAGGCTTTCTCGAAGCACTGGCCGCTGGAACCTACGAAAGGCCGGTCGATTCCCGATCCCGGATCACTCTCGACGTAGCCGTTTATTCTCGTGAACACCCGTCCCACGAAGAATACGATACTCAGATCATACAGGGACGCCTGGGCTGGTCCGAGAGCAGGGTTGGCGGGGAGCGTGGTGCATTCGTGTCGTTGGTAAAATCCTGGTTCGACAATGAATCTCTTGAAACCCGATACGGTATTGAAGGTTTTTATCGTTGGAGGACGTGTTTGCCAGGGTTTGCCCCGGACCAGTGTGAAATATCCCTGGCAGCGGCGACGGTGAATGGTGGCTCCGGGTTCGAAGCCTATGACGGCCAATGGTATCGGGCACGCGTTCACGCAAGGAAGTACTTAGGGGGCTGGCAGTTCGACGGTGAATACTCGCTGGAAATCAATGACCGGCGGGATCTGCAAACTGCCGATGAGTTTGTCAGTGTTTCTCCTACCCATCACACCTTGGAGTTTGCCGGTCGCTACCGCTGGCATCCTGACCTGGTTCTTGGCACGACTGGCACGGTTCGCCATAGTCGATACCAGGATGCCCACCAAGTGGTCTCCACCTCGGGTGAGAGTGGTCGTAGGGAGGATAACCGTCTGGAAGTCGGATTGCTGGTGGAAAAAAACCTGGACAGCCGTTGGCTGGTCCGTGGCGAGTGGCTGGTTCGGGATAACAGGAGCAGCCTTTCGCAGTATGATTATCAGCGCCAGACGCTGATGTTGACCTTGGAAGGGGCCTTCTAGCTCTGCAACGCAAAGCCAGAAGGCGGGCTACCCATTACAGTCCGGCGTTCCTCAAACGATTGGCGTGTTGTTTGAAAACCGCTTTCGGGTCCGTCTCGAACAGGCTGTGCAGTCCCAGGGCCTGATTCACTTCGTCCAGATGGTTCATGAAGTAATTGTCTCGGATTACCTTGCCAAACCGGCTACTGCAGCGGCCCACCAGGCCGTCATTCTGGCTGAATCCGAAAGCGAGGCTGGTGGTGCCCAGAAGCGCGTCGGAGGGATCCAGTACGTTGGTCAGAACCCCGGTTCCACCCCAGGAGTAGAAGCGGACGCCGTTAGCCGAGTAGGCACCTTCGCCACAGGCGGTGGTGGGAATGCCGGCCGGGGCAAAATTGTTGAACTCGGCGCTGCCCTGGGTGGTCAGAGACTGCAGGCTCGAGCGCAGATCCTGGTTGTAACCGCCACCGGACAGCAGGTCGATCAGCCCACCCAGCGCATTACCCAGACTGGCTGCGAGGCTTTCGGCCGGGGAACCGTAGATAAGGTCGGCGACCGGCGACCCTTTATGGGGCGAGCCAACGGACGTCACCGAGGCGACCAGATCCGGCCGTACCCTGGCAATGTAACGGGCCGTGGGGCCACCGTGGCTGTGGCCAATCAGATTGACCTTGCCGTGCACTGCGGCAATGGCCTGCACCTGAGGTAGCAGGGCTTCACCGCGAGCGATGGTGCTGTCCAGGGCCGGTACCTGGGTGGTGTAGACATCGGCGCCGTATTTACGAAGATCTTCTGCAACACCGTACCAGTAATCCACGCCGGCAATGGAGTCAAAGCCGAACATTCCGTGCACCAGTACAACGGGGTAACGGGTATCTGTGTAGTTTGAAGGAGTAGAGTCCCACCACCAGGCGGCAGAGGGGGCAGACCAGGCCACGGTGAGGGCCAGGGCCAGTGCTTGGATCCAGAGTTTCATTGTCGTTCCTACAGTTTGATGTTGTGTTTGTTATTCAAACTGCGGCTCAACCTAACGGGTTGCTCCAGAGACTGTCTTCTCGTACTGCATCTGCAAGGTGGCAGATCGAGTGCTTCCGTGCGCTGACTAGGTTCTTGTCATTGTTAGATTGGTGCCGTCAGAGCATCTCGGTAGAGATTAGATCAACATTTGATCAGTAGGGCTGGGAAGTCAACGGCGCAAGAGGCCAGGTAGGTGTGTTCGCTGTGGAAGTGTGATGCCTGTCACGTGGATGGCCCCGCAGGACATGTTGCGCCTGCGGGAACATCCGTCAGATGAGCAGAAAGATCAGAGCGTGGCCATGACCTTTTTTGCCGCTGCGATGGTGTCGGTGATGTCCTGCTCTGACAGCGCGGCCGTGGTGAAGCCGGCCTCAAACGCCGAGGGTGCGAGGTACACACCTTCCTTCAGCATGCCCTGGAAGAACTTCTTGAAGCGCTCGACATCACAGGCCATTACCTGGTCAAAGCGGGTGACAGAACTTTCCTCTGTGAAGAAGAACCCGAACATCGCGCCGGCACTCTGTACGGTCAGCGGGATGCCGGAGGCATCGGCGGCTTCTTTCAGGCCATCGCGAACGGCATTGGTTTTCTCGGTCAGTCGGTCATGGAAGCCGGGTTCGGAGATCGCATTCAGCGTGGTCAGGCCGGCACACATGGCCAGGGGATTGCCGCTCAGGGTACCTGCCTGATAGACCGGGCCGAGTGGCGAGATGTGCTCCATGATTTCCCGCTTTCCGCCAAAGGCGCCAACCGGAAGGCCGCCACCGATCACCTTGCCAAGTGCTGTGAGGTCCGGGGTAACGCCGTAGAGCCCCTGGGCACCACCGAGGGAAACCCGGAACCCGGTCATTACCTCGTCGAAGATCAATACAGTGCCGTGTTCGTCGCAGACTTCCCGCAGTCCTTCCAGAAAGCCCGGAACCGGCGGGATGCAGTTCATGTTACCTGCCACTGGCTCAACGATAATCGCGGCGATCTGGTCGCCCATCTCCCGGAAGCACTCCCGGACACTGTCCATGTCGTTATAGGTAAGCGTAATGGTGTGCTCGGCCAGGCTGGCGGGAATGCCCGGGGAGTTCGGCACGCCGAGGGTGAGAGCGCCGGAACCGGCCTTTACCAACAGTGAGTCCACGTGGCCATGGTAACAGCCCTCGAATTTTACAATCTTGTCGCGACCGGTGTAGCCCCGGGCGAGCCGAACGGTGCTCATGGTGGCCTCGGTGCCTGAATTCACCATGCGGACCAGTTCGATGGAGGGCACCAGTTCGCAAACCTTCTTGGCCATTTCGGTCTCGAGGGCTGTGGGTGCGCCATAGCCAACGCCAAGATCCACTTGAGCGTGCAGGGCATCCTTGATGCGCTGGTCACCGTGGCCAAGAATCATGGGGCCCCAGGAACCGATGTAATCGATGTAGCGCTGATCGTCTTCGTCGTACAGGTAGGCGCCCTGAGCGTGCTTGAAGAAAATGGGCGTACCACCGACACCGCGAAACGCCCGGACCGGAGAATTCACGCCACCGGGGATGTATTTCTGGGCCTGTTCAAACAGGGTTTCGGAGTGCGTCATGGATCTGGGCTCCTGTTATTCGGGAATTGAAAAAAGTGGGTGATGGCTTGCGAACAAGCGCTCGAAGGCTTTGGCTCGCAGCTCAATCTCGTCGGCAGTACCGCCAAACAGGCCACCAACCACGGCAAGCATATCGGCCCCGGCGCGGATCAGTGGTTCTGCGTTTTCTGCAGTGACGCCGCCAATGGCCGTCAGTGGGCGACCGAAACTCTTGGCTTCGGTTAACACGCTTGGGGCTGCAGCCGGTGCTCCGGGTTTGGTCGAAGACGTATAAAAGCGCCCGAAGGCCAGGTAGTCGGCGCCTGCTTCCAGCCCGGCGCGCGCCAAAGCCAGATCGGCGTGGCACGTTATGCCGATAATCGCCTCCTCGCCGAGAAGCGCGCGGGCAGCTGCCAGTGAGCCGTCGGTTTGCCCCATATGGACGCCGGCAGCGCCCACACGTTTTGCCAGATCCGGGTCGTCGTTGATCAGCAAAGGCACACCGGCATTCCGGCAAACAGCTTGCAGGTCATTTGCCTGGGCAAGTCGTACCGCCATTGGCGCGTGTTTCTCGCGATATTGTACCATGACGGCACCGCCGCGAAGCGCTGCCTCGACCGATTCGATCAGTGTTTCGGGTGGTGTGAGCACGCTGTCGGTGATTGCGTAGAGGCCCGGACGAAGCCCTTTGCTCATCGTTCCCACAGAATCCCTCGGTCCGGTACCGGTTGGCCTTTGCCTACGTCCAGCGCGTGGAGTATGGCGCGATGGACGTAGTTCTGGGCCTGCGAGATGGCCGCGCGTGGAGAGAGGCCCGAGGCCCTTCCGGCCGCAATGGCCGCGGCCAGCGTGCAGCCCGTGCCATGGTACTCGCCGCCGATACGTTCGACCTCCCATCGCATGGGGTCAGGTGCGTGATTGTAGAGGGTGTTGATAATGTGAACACCGGTGCCGTGCCCGCCGGTGGCCAATACCGATTCGCACCCGCTTTCCAACAGGTTGTTGGCAGCCTGGTCCGGGTTATCGCTGCCCCCGAGCATCGCCAGTTCAATACCGTTTGGCGTAATCATTTCTGCCAGGGGAAACAGCTTCTCTTTCATGGCGCTAACCAGCTCGTCATCGGCCAGGTCGCCGCCACCCGCAGCTTTGATCACCGGATCGGTAATCACGGGTACGCCTGGGTGTTCACGGATGAAATCCACCAGCACATCCACCACTGCCGCATTGCCCAGGGCGCCGGTTTTGATGGCGTGAATGGGGGTATCGTCAGCAAGGCACCGGAGCTGCTGGCGAATCAGCTCGGCGGAGACCGGCTCGGCGCCATAAACGTTGCGCGTATCCTGAACCGTGAGGCAGGACAGAACGGGCAAGGGGTGGCAGCCCAGCGAGGTGACTGCCTGAATGTCGGCCTGGATGCCGGCGCCGCCGGAGGGGTCGAGGCCGGAAAGAATCAGAACCTGGGGTCGGGTATAGCGTTTAATGACTCAGCTCCTCAAAACGGTTTGACAACAGCCAGGATGACGACGGCCAGAAGGATCAGGACCGGCAATTCATTGAACCAGCGGTAAAACACATGGCTTCTGGTGTTCTGGTCGTCCCGGAAGACCTTTACAAGGTGCCCGCAGTAAAAATGGTAAATGATCAGAATGGCCACCAGAAACAGCTTCGCATGCATCCAGCCCTGGCTGAAATAGCCGGTTGCATTGTAACTGATCAGCCAGACACCGAAGACGACGGTTGCGATCATCGAAGGTGTGGTAATGCCCCGGTACAGCTTCCGCTCCATGATCTTGAAGCGCTCACGGCCGGGCTCGTCCTCGCAAGCCGCATGGTAGACGAACAGTCTGGGCAGATAGAAGATGCCGGCGAACCAGCACACCAGTGAAATAATATGGAAGGCTTTCACCCACAGCATTCGTCAGCTCCGTCGGTATTGGTAGTAACTCTCGATATCGGCTTTCAGAACCACGCCATAAACGCGTTGGATCATTGGCGCCACGTGACGTTGTACGTAAAGGGCCTCGGCATTGGTTGCATCGAACTGGTCCAGGGCCTCCTCCAGAGTGGCCTGGTACTGCACCGGGGCAACGTCGCGACGATTGGCGGGAATGTCCACCAGGTCAATGGACTCCGGTGGTTCGATTTCCTCGTCGGCCACCAGTTTTTCCGTGTCTTCCAGATATCTCGCCAGGTCGACTGCCGGCAACAGTGCCGTGGGTCCGCTGCTGCCCTCAACCACCAGCCACTTTGGTTCCGATTTCAGGACCTTACGCGCCTCTTCCACCGTCAAGTGTCGTTCAGTACGCAGGATGCTGCGATCCATGATGGCGCCGACCGACACCCGGCGCAGGGCCTGTATGACGGGAGAATTCTGGTAGCTCAGCCCCTGGTTCTTGAGAATGGTGAGGAACAGCGATTTCTTGCCGAAGGCCTCGCTGGTCACCAGGCTCGACGTGGTAATAATAAGCATGCCCGGAAGGATGATGTTGGGGTTCCGCGTGAGTTCCATGAGTGCCATCAGGGCTGCGAGTGGCGCCTGGAGCACGGCCCCCATCATGGCGCCCATTCCGAGCATCGCGTAAAAGCCAACCGACGAGGCGTGTTCCGGCAAAATCTGTGCGCCGATCAGGCCCATGGCGCCGCCCAGGGTTGCCCCCATGAACAGCGTCGGGCCAATCACGCCGCTTGGCATGCCCAGGCCGATGGAAAGCGAGGTAATGACAAGCTTGGCGGCGCCAGCACCCAGCAATAGCCAGAACGCCAGCTCACCGTTAATGGTTTCGTTGACGGTGTCGTACCCGATACCCATGGTTTCCGGAATGAAAATGGCGAAGGGCACCATCAGAAGGCCCGCAATGGTAATGCGCAACAAAACCGGACGGTGGTGGTGCTTGCCCATGGTGTCGACCAACTGGATAAACAGCGCGGCGGCGATGCCGATAATGACGGCAATGGCCAGTATCCAGGGGATCTCCATCAGCGAGTTCATGGTCAGCGCCGGCACGCTGAAGGCCGGTTCCGCGCCATACACTGCCTGAGTCACAATCGCTGCGCTCACGGCCGCCAGAATGATTGGCGTGAAACCCGCAATGGTGTATTCCATCATCACCACTTCCATGGCGAAAATAACCCCGGAGATCGGCGTGTTGAACGACGCTGAAATGGCCGCCGCACAGCCGCAGGCCACGAGTGTCCGGATGCTGTTGTTCGGCAGGCGCATCCATTGTCCCATCAGGCTCGAGAAGGCGGCACCCAGGTGCACTGCCGGCCCCTCGCGCCCCGCCGATTGGCCGCTGACCACCGTGGCCACCCCCGAGATAAACTGCACCAGGGCGCTACGCATGGAAATGTAGCCCTGGTGGTAGTTCAAACGCTCCATAACGTGAACGATCCCGACCTTGCGGTCGTGGGTAGCCAGCCGATGCATCAGCAAGCCCAGCCCCAGGGCGCCGGCCAGGGGGAGAAGCCCCCGGGTCAGCAGGTCCAGTTCCTCGAAGGATTCGGAACCCTCTCCCGGCAGGAAATGTTCGAGCGGCCACTCGATGGCCAGGCGGAATACGAGTATGACGCCTCCGGTAAACAGCCCGGAGAGAAGGCCGAGCACGGCCAGTTGCGGCAATGCATCAACACCGGACAATCGGCGCCGGAAAACGGGAATCAGATGCTCGGTAATCTGGTGCCAGATTTTCTGCATGAGGCCAGAGTTCCCGTGGATTTGGATGGACGGTCAGAAAGATTCTGACAACATTGTAACGGTCGCCTTGAGGGCTGCAATAAGTCATTGGTTTATCATGGTAGACTACGGCGTCAAAGCTATTAATTCTGATACGACGTCGCTGGAGAAGATGGTGATTAAAGTAGGCATCGTTGGTGGCACCGGTTACACCGGTGTGGAACTGCTGAGAATCCTCGCGGTTCACCCTGAAGTTTCGGTCAGCTGTATTACCTCCCGGTCTGAGGCGGGCATGCCGGTAGCGGACATGTACCCGAATTTGCGTGGCCACTATGACCTGGCGTTTTCTGAGCCGGATGTAGCCGTGCTTGGAGCCTGCGACCTGGTTTTCTTCGCCACGCCTCATGGTGTGGCCATGCGAATGGTTCCGGAACTGATGTCGGCCGGCGTGCGTGTGGTGGATCTTTCTGCGGATTTCCGGCTTAAGGATCTTGATGTTTGGGCCAACTGGTATGGGATGGCTCATGAAAGTCCGGAATGGGCTGAAAAGGCGGTTTATGGTTTGCCGGAAGTGGTGCGAGATGAAATCCGGACAGCCCAGTTGGTTGCCAACCCCGGTTGTTATCCTACAGCGGTTCAGCTGGGCTTCCTCCCATTGCTGGAAAAGGGGCTGGTGGATCCTGCCCGGCTGATCGCGGACGCCAAATCCGGCGCCAGCGGCGCAGGCCGGCAGGGCAAGATTGGTATGCTGCATGGTGAGATTGGTGAAAGCTTCAAGGCCTATGGCGCCTCAGGGCATCGCCATCTGCCAGAGATTCGCCAGGGTCTGTCCGGGGCGGCCGGAAGTGATGTGGGCGTGACCTTCGTTCCCCATCTGATTCCAATGATCCGCGGTATTGAGGCGACGCTGTACGCGGAGCTGAAGAACCCGGCCGATTTTGATCGGCTGCAGACGTTGTTCGAGGAGCGCTTTGCGGACGAGCCGTTTGTCGATGTCATGCCGTTTGGTAGCCATCCGGAGACCCGAAGTGTGCGCGGGGCAAACCAGTGTCGTATGGCGCTGCACAGACAGGAGCATAGCAACATCGTGATTGTCTCTTCTGTCATCGATAATCTGGTGAAAGGCGCGGCAGGGCAGGCGGTTCAGAATATGAACATCATGTTCGGCCTTAAAGAAACCATGGGGCTTGAAGCCCCGGCGCTGCTGCCTTGATGCCCAGGGAAAGATCGTGAGCGAACAGCGAAAGCCGGCTGAAGAGTATGTCGTTATTCGCCATCGTCCCGGGTATCGCCTGCGCAGAACGGCCATCCTGCTGATTTTTACCGTTGTTGCGGCAATCGCTGGATATGCAACCGGCCTGGCTCAGGGTGGTTTCCGGTTTTCCAGCGCTGAGGAGTCAAACCAGGTGTTGGAGGATGAAGTCGAGGCCTTGCGAGAGGATTATCGCAAGGCCCGGCAACAGCTGATCAACCTGGAGCGAGGACGTGTCATAGATGAGCAGGCCCTGAATCAGGCTCGCAAAACCATTGTCGAGCTGGAAACCCGGATTGTGTCACTGCAATCGGACCTGACATTTTATAAAAATATCATGGCGCCATCGGAGACCAGCAAAGGCCTCCAGGTTGACAGTTTCACGCTGGTTCCGACCCGTAATCAGGATAGCTACGACTTCAAGTTGGTGCTGACTCAGGTCGGCAACAACAAGAGCTACATTTCAGGTGTCGTAGCGGTCAATGTCATCGGTTTGCGTGATGAAGAGAAAGAGGTCATCGCTCTGCGCGACCTTTCGGAGGACATAGCCGATCTCGGCGTGAAATTCCGTTTCCGGTATTTTCAGGACGTCGAAGGTTCCCTGAAACTGCCGGAAGAATTTGAGCCGCTGGAAATCCAGGTGGTAGCCCAGGCGGAAGGAAGAAAATCCTCGCAAGCCGAGCGCACCTTTAACTGGGACGATTTAACGGAGAACTGACATGCTTGGCAAGAAAAAGCAGAAGCCGCGCCGGCCCACTGGCCACTTTGACACACTTATTTCCTCACGAACGACTGTGGAAGGCGATGTGCATTTCAGCGGTGGGCTTCATGTGGATGGCCGAATTCGCGGGAAGGTGGTTGCCGATGAGGGCACAGATGCAGTACTGAGGGTCTCGGAGGTGGGCGAAGTTACGGGCGACATCAACGCGCCTCACGTCATCATTAACGGTACGGTAAATGGTGATGTCTACGCATCGGCACATCTTGAACTGGCGGAAAAAGCGGCCATCAATGGCAGCGTTTACTACAACCTGATCGAGATGGCGATGGGCGCCTCGGTGAACGGCAACCTGGTTCATCAGCGGGAGCCCGTCGGGCTGCTCTCCCAGGATGCCAAATCTGCCGGTGCCGGCCCTAAACAGGCTCCTGCCGGTGATCAAACAGCGGAGCCCGAGGCATCGGGCGATGGTGGAAAGTCCGAATAGTTGATTGTTTTAGTCGGGAATACCATAATCGCATAGTCGTTCACGAATATCCGGAGGCGAACTTGAGCGCAGTTCAGCAACAAATGGCGACACCGCTGTTCTTCAGTGACAATGCCGTTGCCAAAGTACGTGAGTTGATCGAGGAAGAGGAAAACCCCGAACTGAAACTTCGCGTCTTTGTCACAGGTGGTGGCTGCTCCGGATTTCAGTACGGCTTCTCGTTTGATGAAAACCAGGATGAAGAAGACACCGTGATCGAGCGTGATGGCGTGTTCCTGCTGGTTGATCCGATGAGTTACCAGTATCTGGTGGGCGCCACGATTGATTATCAGGAAGGCCTGCAAGGGTCACAGTTCGTGGTCCAGAACCCTAATGCCAGCTCCACTTGCGGCTGTGGCAGTTCCTTCTCCATTTGATCCGGAAAACGTCAGGCGGGGTAGATGGCGCCCAGAATGCGTGGCCCGGCTGCTCCGGTGACTTCCGGGAGATTCCCGGGTTTTCCTTCCAGCGCCTGTTTTGCCAGCCATGCAAATGCCACAGGCTCTACCATCTGCGGGTCTAGCCCCAGTTCCGAGGTCAGTGAAAGTTGGGCCTCGGGCAGTGCCTTACCCAGCTCTTCCATCAAAAGCGGATTTCGCGCCCCGCCTCCGCAAACGTAAACCCGAAGGCCCCTGGTCACAGGCAGTTGGTCTACGACGCTCGTAACGGTCAGTTGCAGCAATGTCCTTTGAATATCTTCCGCTGGAATCTCCGGATGGCGACCTACCAGTGTTCTGACCCAATCAAGATTGAACCTTTCTTTCCCGGTGCTCTTCGGGGGCGTCTTCGAAAAGTAGGCATCAGAGAGCATGTCTTCGAGAAGTTCCTGGTTGACCGAGCCCTCGAAGGCCCAATGGCCATCGCTGTCAAAAGGAAGTCCTGTCTGGTCCAGGCACCATGCGTCCATCAGTGCATTGGCCGGGCCGGTGTCGAAGCCGGTGGCCGACGTGTTTTCACTGGCGGGGAGCCAGGTGATGTTGGCGATGCCACCGAGATTCAGAATGCAGCGGTTTTCCGTATTCGAGCTGAAAAAGGCCTTGTGGAAGGCAGGAACCAAGGGTGCCCCCTGGCCTTTCGCCGCCATATCCCTACGCCGGAAGTCGGCGACCGTCGTGACATTCGTAGCTTCGGCAACCACGGAGGGATTCCCAATCTGGATTGAAAAAGGAGCCGTGCCGGAGGGTTGGTGCCGTATGGTTTGTCCATGGCTGCCAATGGCGCGAATCGCGGTTGGGTCAAAACCTGACTTTTGGATGACTTCGTTCGCGGCCTCGGAAAACAGCGTCCCGACGAGGGTGTCCAGCTCACCGACCTCGTCCGGTGCAGCCTGATTCTGGCTGGCAGCAAGCAGGCGATGGCGAATCTGGTCGGGGTAGGGAGTGGTATGCGAGGCGTGAATCGTTACGGTGTTGTTCTGGAAAGACACCAGCACGGCATCAATGCCATCCATGCTGGTGCCCGACATCAACCCTATCCAGGCTTCCATTCTGCGTTCAGTCGTCTGAAGCCAGTGCGAGTTGCTGGTAGCTCTCGCGGAAAACGTCAAATTGGGCGATGCGTTGCTCTGTGAACTGCTTGAATCGGGCCATTTCGGAGGACGGAATGGGTTTGGCATCCGGCAGCTTGACGGTGCGCGAGTTGCGCGGCGACCCGTTCAGCCTGAACTCGTAGTGCAGGTGCGGACCAGTGACCATGCCGGAGGAGCCGACGTGGCCGATAGTCTGGCCCTGCTTGACCCGTGTACCGTTCTTGATACCTTTGCCCAGGCGGCTCATGTGGGCATACAGGGTGGTGATGTTGTCACCATGCTGGAGGATAACGGTTCGCCCGTAGCCACCTTTCCAGCCGGCAAATTTAACCCGCCCTGAACCTGCAGCCTTGATGGGCGTTCCGGGAGGCGCCGCGTAGTCGGTGCCTTCGTGCGGGCGGACAACGTCCAGCACTGGATGTCGGCGCTGCAGATTAAAGGGAGAGGAAACCCGGGCATTAATCGGGGTCCGCAGGAAGGCTTTGCGCATGCTTTTGCCGTCCGGCGCGTAGTAATCGGCATCGCCATTGCTGTCGGTGTAGAGCAGGGCGAGGTTTTCTTCGCCACGGTTAACAAATCGGGCAGACAGGATTCGACCGGTATCGAATTTCTCGCCGTCCAGGTAGAGTTCTTCGTAAACCACTTCGAACTGGTCGCCCTTGCGGACATCGTAGACGAAGTCGATATCCCAGCCGAAGATACCGGCCAGCTCCATGGTCAAACGGTCATTTAGGCCGGCTTCCCGTGCAGCCAGATAAAGAGAGCCGTCAATGGTGCCTGATGCGAAAGCCGGTCGTGCCTCCGGTTTGCGAATTTCGGTCTCGCCGGTAAAGCTCTCACCGTTCTTTTTAATCTTCAGGGTTTCCAGGCGATTTCTTTGCAGATCAATCGCTGCAAGTGAGCCGTCATCGGTTGTTGCAAAGCGAATAGTCTCGCCCGCGTAGAGGCGCTGCAGCTTGTCTGCCTCGCCATCACCGTGAATAACAGAAAGCATGATGCCGTCATTGAAGCCCGCCTTCTTGAACAGGGAAGAAAGGGTATCGCCGGACTTGATCGCGAAGGTTTGCCAGTCGAATTCGGGCTGCTTCGGAGCGGCAGTCTGTTCCGGCTCTGCAACGCTTACCTGTTTGCTGGCTTCTACAGCCATTTCTGGCGCGGATGCTTCCGGCTGGGTTTCTTTGGCTGCACCGGCTGGCGGTGTTGCTTCCACAGTTGCTGCGCCGGTTTCGGAAACAGTGCCCTGCTCCAGATCCAGGGAGTAGGACATCCGCTTTGCTTCAACGTTGCTGCTGGGGCTCATAAGAATGGCAGCGGTAACAACAACCGTGGCCGCAGCAGCAATGGTAATGTGAGTTTTGGGAAACATTTTCAGCACGTATCGCACCCGTTTTAATCGGCATTACGGCAGCTTGTACTACCTAATTAAAGCTGTTGTTCAAGTATAGTCCAACAGATTACCGTATAAAATGCATGCGGGACAGCGTGGAACATTACGGTTACTGTTCCATCCTCCGGATTTCTTTCGACAGCGTTGTTATAATACGCCGCCCTGTAAACTCGGTGTTGGTCAATTTCTGGTCAGCTAACTTTAGCAGGGGAACAGGTAACTCACAGATTTCTTTTGTTGAACTCTGTAACTGACAGAATTTTTTCAGAATCAAAGCGGGGACGTGTTGTTCATGGCATCCATTGATGAAGCGTTGGCGATAATCAAGCGAGGCGTAGACGAGCTCATTCCGGAAGATGAGCTTATCGAGAAATTGAAAGAAGGTCGTCCGCTCCGGATCAAGGCCGGTTTCGATCCCACTGCGCCGGATCTTCATCTTGGGCACACGGTTCTTATTAACAAACTTCGTCAGTTCCAGGATCTGGGGCACGAAGTGATGTTTCTGATCGGTGATTTCACCGGGATGATCGGTGATCCGACCGGCAAGAGTGCAACGCGTCCTCCTTTAACAGAGCAGCAGGTCGCCGAGAACGCGGTTAGCTATAAAGAGCAGGTGTTCAAAATCCTGGATCCTGAAAAAACGCGCGTCATGTTCAATTCCGATTGGATGAGCAAGATGAGCGCTGCAGATATGATTAAGCTGGCGGGCCAGTATACCGTCGCCCGCATGCTTGAGCGGGATGATTTCACCAAGCGCTACCGGGCTGAGCAGGCGATCGCAATTCACGAGTTCCTCTACCCTTTGGTGCAGGGTTACGACTCAGTTGCCATGGAAGCTGATGTTGAATTGGGGGGTACCGATCAGAAGTTCAACCTCCTTATGGGTCGTATCCTGCAGAAGCACTATGGGCAGTCGCCTCAAGTGATCCTTACCATGCCAATTCTGGAAGGGCTTGATGGTGTTCAGAAGATGTCCAAGTCTCTGGGGAACTATGTGGGCGTTAACGACTCACCTGGCGAAATGTATACCAAGCTGCTCTCCATGCCGGATGATCTCCTGTGGCGCTACTTTGAACTTTTGAGTTTCCGGCCGCTTGCCGAAGTGGAAGGCTTTCGTGAGGCTGTTGCTGGCGGAGCGAATCCCCAGGACTATAAAAAGCTGCTCGCGGAAGAGATCATTACCCGCTTTCACGATGAGGAGGCAGCCCGAACTGCTCACAAGTCCGCCGGTAACCGGGTGGCGCTCGGCGAGATCCCTGATAATGTGCCGACTGTTGAGGTGTCTTTGGAGGGGCAGGCCGAGATTCCGATGGCGGCAGTGCTTCGCCTCGCCGGTTTGGTAAAGAACGGGGCGGCGGCCCGGGATGTCCTGGGGCGCGGAGCGGTATTTGTCGACGGCCAACAATTCGAAGGCGATCGGATGTTTGTAGAGGGTGATGATTGCGTAATCCAGGCGGGCAAGAAGAAGATCGCCCGTGTTCTGATTACTGCGTGACCGATTTTGGGCGATTTTGAGTTTTTTTCAGAATCGCCGTTGACACCCCCGGGCAGGTCTGTAGAATGCGCATCTCCTTCGAGGGGCAAGCCACTTAAGCGGCTCCAAATTTGAAGGGCAACTGCTTGAAAGTGTTGAAGAAATTGAGTTTAAAAATTCTTCAGAAAGCAGTTGACAGGCAAGCAATTCGCTGTAGAATGCGCGCCTCGAAATAAGCAGTAAGCCGGGTGATTTTTCGGCGCTTTCCGGGGACGGAAAACATCGAAAAATAAACGGTTGACAAGGCAGCGGAACGATGTAGAATACGCGGCCTTGATTGAGCAACAGCTCAAACGCTCTTTAAAAAGTTAACCAAGTAATTCGTGTGGGCGCTGGCCGAGGTATTTCGGATATGAAATATCAGGACAGTGACTCGTCGAAATTGAGTTTTGTCTTGAGCATGATTTTTGAAACCTTCGGGTTTCAGTATGATTTAAACTGAAGAGTTTGATCATGGCTCAGATTGAACGCTGGCGGCAGGCTTAACACATGCAAGTCGAGCGGTAACAGGGGGTGCTTGCACTCCGCTGACGAGCGGCGGACGGGTGAGTAATGCATAGGAAACTGCCCAGTAGTGGGGGATAGCCCGGGGAAACCCGGATTAATACCGCGTACGCCCTTCGGGGGAAAGCAGGGGATCTTCGGACCTTGCGCTATTGGATGTGCCTATGTCGGATTAGCTAGTTGGTGGGGTAAAGGCCTACCAAGGCGACGATCCGTAGCTGGTCTGAGAGGATGATCAGCCACATCGGGACTGAGACACGGCCCGAACTCCTACGGGAGGCAGCAGTGGGGAATATTGGACAATGGGGGCAACCCTGATCCAGCCATGCCGCGTGTGTGAAGAAGGCTTTCGGGTTGTAAAGCACTTTCAGTGAGGAGGAAAAGTTGGTCGTTAATACCGGCCAGCCTTGACGTTACTCACAGAAGAAGCACCGGCTAACTCCGTGCCAGCAGCCGCGGTAATACGGAGGGTGCAAGCGTTAATCGGAATTACTGGGCGTAAAGCGCGCGTAGGTGGTTTGATAAGCGAGATGTGAAAGCCCCGGGCTTAACCTGGGAACGGCATTTCGAACTGTCAGGCTAGAGTATGGTAGAGGAGTGTGGAATTTCCTGTGTAGCGGTGAAATGCGTAGATATAGGAAGGAACACCAGTGGCGAAGGCGGCACTCTGGACCAATACTGACACTGAGGTGCGAAAGCGTGGGGAGCAAACAGGATTAGATACCCTGGTAGTCCACGCCGTAAACGATGTCTACTAGCCGTTGGGACTCTTGAAGTCTTAGTGGCGCAGCTAACGCACTAAGTAGACCGCCTGGGGAGTACGGCCGCAAGGTTAAAACTCAAATGAATTGACGGGGGCCCGCACAAGCGGTGGAGCATGTGGTTTAATTCGACGCAACGCGAAGAACCTTACCTGGCCTTGACATGCAGAGAACTTTCCAGAGATGGATTGGTGCCTTCGGGAACTCTGACACAGGTGCTGCATGGCCGTCGTCAGCTCGTGTCGTGAGATGTTGGGTTAAGTCCCGTAACGAGCGCAACCCCTATCCCTAGTTGCTAGCAGTTCGGCTGAGAACTCTAGGGAGACTGCCGGTGACAAACCGGAGGAAGGTGGGGATGACGTCAGGTCATCATGGCCCTTACGGCCAGGGCTACACACGTGCTACAATGGCGCGCACAGAGGGCTGCAAACCCGCGAGGGGGAGCCAATCTCACAAAACGCGTCGTAGTCCGGATCGCAGTCTGCAACTCGACTGCGTGAAGTCGGAATCGCTAGTAATCGTGAATCAGAATGTCACGGTGAATACGTTCCCGGGCCTTGTACACACCGCCCGTCACACCATGGGAGTGGATTGCACCAGAAGTGGTTAGTCTAACCTTCGGGAGGACGATCACCACGGTGTGGTTCATGACTGGGGTGAAGTCGTAACAAGGTAGCCGTAGGGGAACCTGCGGCTGGATCACCTCCTTAAACGAAGCCGAATGCTTCGGTCAGAGTCCACACGAATTACTTGGTTGGCTGAATAAAGAGAGCAGATGGGTCGTTGCAGGCCCGTGTTTTTGGGTCTGTAGCTCAGGTGGTTAGAGCGCACCCCTGATAAGGGTGAGGTCGGTGGTTCAAGTCCACCCAGACCCACCAGAATTATCCAGCTCGGCGTTATCGAATGACTTGCATAGCAGGCTATGCGGCGCCCTTCGATGCCTTGATCTGAATAATTCTTGTAATAGCTTTTATGGGGCTATAGCTCAGCTGGGAGAGCGCCTGCCTTGCACGCAGGAGGTCGGCAGTTCGATCCTGCCTAGCTCCACCAAATTACTGACTAACTTCGGTTAGCAGTGTGCAGAAACAAGTGTTTCAACTTGATGAACAAGTTCGAAGCCCTTCTTTCTGATCACTGGGTCAGATTTGCTCTTTAACAAATTGGACGAGATAGAACACAGATTTTTTTCTCTCATTATCTCCGAGAGAAAAGTTCAAAAGTGATAGCGATTTCAAGCGTTATCCGGTGTTGTCGTTGAAGTGGTTGTTATATCGCTTCAAGGAACTGTCTCCACTTATTGATGCCCTGGTTTGCCAGGTTGTCGATGGATGGAACACAGTTGTCTTGGGGTTATATAGTCAAGCAACTAAGCGCATACGGTGGATGCCTTGGCAGTCAGAGGCGATGAAAGACGTGGAAGCCTGCGATAAGGCTCGGGGAGCTGGCAAACAAGCTGTGATCCGGGCATCTCTGAATGGGGAAACCCACCGACTTTCGGGTCGGTACCTTACACTGAATCCATAGGTGTAAGGGGCGAACCGGGGGAACTGAAACATCTAAGTACCCCGAGGAAAAGAAATCAACCGAGATTCCCTAAGTAGCGGCGAGCGAACGGGGACTAGCCCTTAAGCTAGACAACTGGTAGGAGAAGGCTCTGGAAAGTGCCGCCATAGTGGGTGATAGCCCCGTATCCGAAACCTGAGTCTGGTGAAATCGAGTAGGACGGGACACGTGATATCCTGTCTGAACATGGGGGGACCATCCTCCAAGGCTAAATACTCCTGACTGACCGATAGTGAACCAGTACCGTGAGGGAAAGGCGAAAAGAACCCCTGTGAGGGGAGTGAAATAGATCCTGAAACCGTATGCGTACAAGCAGTCGGAGCGGACTTGTTCCGTGACGGCGTACCTTTTGTATAATGGGTCAGCGACTTATGTTCAGTGGCGAGGTTAACCGTTTAGGGGAGCCGTAGGGAAACCGAGTCTGAATAGGGCGATTTAGTCGCTGGGCATAGACCCGAAACCGGGCGATCTATCCATGAGCAGGTTGAAGGTGCCGTAACAGGCACTGGAGGACCGAACCCACTGTCGTTGAAAAGCCAGGGGATGACTTGTGGATCGGAGTGAAAGGCTAATCAAGCCCGGAGATAGCTGGTTCTCCCCGAAAGCTATTTAGGTAGCGCCTCGGACGAATACCACAGGGGGTAGAGCACTGTTTCGGCTAGGGGGTCATCCCGACTTACCAACCCGATGCAAACTCCGAATACCTGTGAGTACTATCCGGGAGACACACGGCGGGTGCTAACGTCCGTCGTGAAGAGGGAAACAACCCAGACCGCCAGCTAAGGTCCCCAAGTACCAGTTAAGTGGGAAACGATGTGGGAAGGCTCAGACAGCTAGGAGGTTGGCTTAGAAGCAGCCATCCTTTAAAGAAAGCGTAATAGCTCACTAGTCGAGTCGGCCTGCGCGGAAGATGTAACGGGGCTCAAACTGGTCACCGAAGCTGCGGCTGCATACGTTGTATGCGGGGTAGGGGAGCGTTCTGTAAGCCTGCGAAGGTGTGTTGAGAAGCATGCTGGAGGTATCAGAAGTGCGAATGCTGACATGA
Organism: Marinobacter sp. MIT932201; assembly: GCF_047123295.1. Taxonomy (NCBI): domain Bacteria; kingdom Pseudomonadati; phylum Pseudomonadota; class Gammaproteobacteria; order Pseudomonadales; family Marinobacteraceae; genus Marinobacter; species Marinobacter sp. MIT932201. The sequence continues at coordinate 713,613 of NZ_CP138917.1, forward strand.
GTAACGACAATGCGGGTGAAAAACCCGCACGCCGGAAGACCAAGGGTTCCTGCGCAACGCTAATCGGCGCAGGGTGAGTCGGCCCCTAAGGCGAGACCGAAAGGTGTAGTCGATGGGAAACGGGTTAATATTCCCGTACCTTGGATAGCTGCGATGGAGAGACGGAGAAGGCTAGGTGAGCCGGGCGACGGTTGTCCCGGTTTAAGCGAGTAGGGAGTGGACTTAGGCAAATCCGGGTCCACAATCCCGAGACGTGACGACGACTGCTCATAGAGCGGGAAGTCATTGATGCCATGCTTCCAGGAAAATCTTCTAAGCTTCAGGCTATTCGAGACCGTACCCCAAACCGACACAGGTGGTCAGGTAGAGAATACCAAGGCGCTTGAGAGAACTCGGGTAAAGGAACTAGGCAAAATGGTGCCGTAACTTCGGGAGAAGGCACGCTGGCAGTAAGTGAAGCCCCTGCGGGTGGAGCTGAGACCAGTCGAAGATACCAGGCCCCTGCGACTGTTTATTAAAAACACAGCACTGTGCAAACACGAAAGTGGACGTATACGGTGTGACGCCTGCCCGGTGCCGGAAGGTTAATTGATGGGGTTAGCGCTTGCGCGAAGCTCTTGATCGAAGCCCCGGTAAACGGCGGCCGTAACTATAACGGTCCTAAGGTAGCGAAATTCCTTGTCGGGTAAGTTCCGACCTGCACGAATGGCGTAACGATGGGGGCGCTGTCTCTACCCGAGACTCAGTGAAATTGAAATCGCCGTGAAGATGCGGTGTATCCGCGGCTAGACGGAAAGACCCCGTGAACCTTTACTATAGCTTCACAGTGAACTTTGAGCATGTTTGTGTAGGATAGCTGGGAGGCTTTGAAGTGGGAACGCCAGTTCTCATGGAGCCAACCTTGAAATACCAGCCTGACATGTTTGAGGTTCTAACTTGGTCCCCTTATCGGGGATGAGGACACTGTGTGGTGGGTAGTTTGACTGGGGCGGTCTCCTCCCAAAGCGTAACGGAGGAGCACAAAGGTGGGCTAAGCATGGTCGGACATCATGCGGTTAGTGTAATGGCACAAGCCCGCTTAACTGCGAGACAGACACGTCGAGCAGGTACGAAAGTAGGTCATAGTGATCCGGTGGTTCTGTATGGAAGGGCCATCGCTCAACGGATAAAAGGTACTCCGGGGATAACAGGCTGATACCGCCCAAGAGTTCACATCGACGGCGGTGTTTGGCACCTCGATGTCGGCTCATCACATCCTGGGGCTGAAGCCGGTCCCAAGGGTATGGCTGTTCGCCATTTAAAGTGGTACGCGAGCTGGGTTTAGAACGTCGTGAGACAGTTCGGTCCCTATCTGCCGTGGACGTTGGAGATTTGAGGAAAGCTGCTCCTAGTACGAGAGGACCGGAGTGGACGAACCTCTGGTGTTCGGGTTGTGACGCCAGTCGCATTGCCCGGTAGCTATGTTCGGACAGGATAACCGCTGAAAGCATCTAAGCGGGAAGCCCCTTCCAAGATGAGATCTCCCTGGACCCTCGAGGTCCCTGAAGAGCCGTTCAAGACCAGGACGTTGATAGGTCGGGTGTGTAAGCGCTGCGAGGCGTTGAGCTAACCGATACTAATTGCTCGTGCGGCTTGACTATATAACACCCAAGACAATTGCGGATAACGCAGAGCGCAAGCTCAAACGAAATCAAACATCACTGTCAGTCCAACTGACCGTTCTATCCCGTCCCCCAGTGATCAACCGTTTTGCCTGACGACCATAGCGGTCTGGAACCACCTGATCCCATCCCGAACTCAGAAGTGAAACAGACCAGCGCCGATGGTAGTGTGGCGTTGCCCATGTGAGAGTAGGTCATCGTCAGGCTCCTAATACCAAAACCCCAGCATCTTCGGTGCTGGGGTTTTTTATTGGTGCGCCAGGCATGGCGCGTAGCGCCTTGACGGCGCTGTTCCGGTACAGGTGGTGCTGGCCGGATGACTTGGGGGTGCAAGTCCCCTGTGGGCCCGGCAAGGGGAACCACTAGCCGGACGGCAAGGGTGTCCATTGCGAGGTGGAATCTGAAGGAAGCCGCAGGCAAAGCACTGGCCCGACGAACAGGAATCGTATAAGGCGGTCACACCGGGCAAGGCGGCCAATATCGTCAAAGCCCAGTACTTGCACGGAAGGTGTGGACGTAGATGCGGCGAGCATAAGTGTGAAGGTCACGCGTCTTACCCTGGGAAGTCTGGTTCTCTGCCACTGTGCTACCTGCCCCGTGAGGGGCTGGGATGGGGAGCCAGAACTCAGCCGAGGCCATAGTAGGTGCGTTACCGCGTACTGAAGGGCCGAACATGGTTGGCCGCCAGTAGGCGGTGAGTTCTCGTGATGTGCTTATGAAGACAGAAGCGACCCGGATGGGTCAGGGCATTCAGGGAGAGGCCGGACAGTATCCGGTCGAGACTGAAGTCCGTGTCGAGGCAGACGCGGGGGCTCACTCGTGGACGAACGCGGAGCCGAACACGCTGATGGAACAGGTGCTTGAGCGCCAGAACCTGATGCGTGCGTATCAGCGGGTGGTGTCCAACAAGGGAGCTGCCGGTGTCGATCAGATGCCGGTGGCAGCCCTGAAAGGCCACCTGCAACAGCACTGGCCAACGCTGCGTCAGCGGCTGTTGGCCGGAGACTACCATCCTCAACTGGTACGCCGGGTCAGCATCCCCAAGCCGCAAGGCGGCGAACGGACGTTGGGCATCCCGACGGTACAGGATCGCCTGATCCAACAAGCGCTTCACCAAACACTGAGCCCGATGCTGGAGCCGACGTTCTCGGATCACAGTTACGGGTTCCGTCCCGGTCGGAGTGCCCATCAGGCGGTTAAGGCGATGCGGCAACACATCAATGATGGCCACCGTTGGGTGGTCGATCTGGACCTGGCTCAGTTCTTTGACCGGGTCAATCACGATGTGCTGATGAGCCTATTGGCTCGTCGCATCCCCGACCGGCGGGTTCTTGCCCTGGTCCGGCGTTACCTGCAAGCCGGCATGCTCGAAGGTGGGTTGGTCAGCCCGAAGCGGGAGGGGACGCCTCAAGGCGGCCCCCTGTCACCCCTGCTCTCCAATGTGCTCCTGACCGAACTGGATCGGGAGCTGGAGCGGCGGGGACACCGGTTCTGCCGTTACGCTGACGACTGTAATATCTACGTCCGAAGCGAAAGGGCTGGCCACCGGGTCATGGCCAGTATTACCCGCTTCCTGGAAACGCGCCTTCGCCTGAAGGTGAACACGACGAAAAGCGACGTGGATCGCCCCTGGCGTCGGAACTTCCTGGGATACAGCGTAAGCTGGCACAAACGGCAGGTGCAGTTGAGGGTCGCTCCTAAGAGCTTGAAGGCCTTCATGACCAAGCTGCGTCCGCTGTTCAAGCGGTCACGGGGCCAATCACTGGCCACGACCATCCGGACGCTGAACCCGATGCTCAGAGGCTGGGCGAACTACTACCGCCTGACCGCTTCGAAGCGCCCGGTGGAGGCCCTGGACGGCTGGATAAGAAGGCGACTCCGTCTGATCCTGTGGCGACAGTGGAAGCGAGCCAGTACGCGGGCTCGCTACCTGATACGGCTGGGTCTTACCGAGCTGAGAGCATGGGCGAGTGCCACTAACGGTCGCGGTCCCTGGTGGAACAGTGGTGCACCACACATGAATGCGGCGCTGCCCAGGAAGGTATTCGACCGTCTGTCCCTGGTCAGCTTGCTGGATACGATGACCCGGTGTCAGCAACAGTGCTAAAGGTCCGTAAAGGGGTCAATACTCACCGTTGTTGACACCGGCTTCAGAGCCATCCATGAACCGCCGTGGTACGGAACCGTATGCCCGGTGGTGTGAGAGGACGGGGGAGGTAACTCCCCCTCCTACTCGATCCTGAAATCTGAGAAATCCCAAAATCATGACGCCGCGCACAGTGACAACGTGTAACCAGCGTTAAACTTCTGTAAAAGAACTGGCGAAAACAACACCAAAAACCGAAGCCAGCCTCAGAGACGCTCATCAGTCATCTTTTAATCAGCCGCCAACAATAAGAAGCGGCAGCGGTGAGATGTGACTATGAGTAAAACAATTTCCTCGCTTCTCCTCCTGCCTTTACTGGCCTCGGGGGTCAATGCCGATTTGCGCCCGATTTCGGACCAACAGATGTCTGAAGTTACAGGGCAGGCTTTTATATCGGTTGATCGCCAGTACCATCCTGATGCCAACGACAATACCGCCTATACCCGGGTCAATCTTGGAATGGATATTGAAATCCAGACCAACGTAGATGTCCTGGAAATGGGTCGTTACGACCGGGAAGGTGAAAAGCCGGGCACCTCGGACGTCTATATTGAAGATTTTGCCCTTGGTTATATCAATAATCAGGCCTATTTTGACGCGAATCCCGAAGCCCCCAGGCAGCGAAAGGCTAACGGCAGTGCTTATGGCGAGGGTGAGATAGTCCCTTTCCACATCCAGAATCCCTTCCTGGAATTCGCCTTTGATGAAGACACCGACGAGGTGGTCGGCTTTCGGCTTGGGTTCGGCGAATCCATGGGCGTTCTCTCAGGGAAGATCGAAACCCTGACCGGCAATGTGAATGTGGATATCATTGATCGAGGTGAGGGGCTCTCAGAGGCAAATTCCTCCGGGAATCTGTTTGATCAACTGATTGTTCTCCTGACGCCACTCCTTGAGGGTGGTAGTCCGCTCTCCACCAAAGCCGAGCTGGTTTATGGTGCGGAGGGTGATCCAAACATTGGCGAGCTGGATCCCATAAGAGCCGAATATATTGGCATTCCGAACGGTGAGCGATTCGTGCTTGAAGGCGCCAGTGGATTTACCCGTTGGTCGGTACAGAACCTGATCGGCTGGGGATCGAGCTCCCGGATTGAGGTTCCTGACTGTTCCTTTTTCAGCTGTTCCGGCGGTGACATTTATGTCTATGCCCAAGATTGCCTTGTCCTGGGGATCGACTCTTGCTTCGACCTGGATATCTACAACAGCTTCCCCGTGGGCGAAGTCGGTGAGGTGAACGGCGAGAGGCGAATCACTGGCCCGGCTGATGGCGCCTTCATTTCCTTCCAGACCAAGGATCTGGACTGGTTGAAGGATGTAAAGAAAACAGACTTCACGCCCGAGGATTTCATCAGGGCAACCTCGGGTGCATTCTTCAATATCCCAAACGGAGCGACTGAGGTGAATCTCAACGAGGCGCTCTATGGCACCCAGCGTTACCGTACCGAGTACATCGACCGCGGCAAAGGCCTGTTCTGAGGAGCGCTTTATGACATGGTTCAGTTCCAGACAGCTTCTTGTTTCCGTATTTCCTCTTCTTACAGTTTGGAGCGTACTGGTCATGCCTGGTTATGCCGAGGCAGAGCTTCAGGGCCTCTCGGAAACGGAAATGGCTGGAATTGACGGTGCTGGTATCGGCCTGGTCTTGGAGAATTTTAAATTTTCCCACGGAACAGACGAGCCGGATGCATCGGGTGGGCAGGCACGCATTTTTCGGATCGGAGGCATCAAGAGCACTGATGGTCGTGATGTCGATATAACGGTGAACCACCTCTATATCTCTGGCGCCAATAGCAACTATGGCCAGGCCTTGGGTCCGGTGAACCTTGGGCGGCTTCTTAACCCTTGGCGAATCGATGTTGTAGATGGCAACGAAATCGGCATCGCCAACAAGGCGGTTCTGGAGTTTGCGGCCAGTTCCAGGGTTTCTGCCGGCCAGGGCTACGATTGCATGGATTCCAGTGCCGGTTTAGGCAGCGGCACCTGTTCCAGTCGCCCGGCCACTGTGGATTACATTGGGGAACGTGCGGATATTGGTATGCAGATGAACGTCGCGGTGGGTGACGACCGGTCTGCCAACATCAATATTCACGCCAAGAGCGCTGTTATCGACGGAAGTTATCTGCGTCTCTGGGGAGACGACGATCGGCGCCAAATGGTTGGACAGTTCAAGCTCAATTTTTATTCTCCGGAATTGTCGATAAACGCCTGCGCACAGGATGGCTCCAGCTGTGGCTCACGAATTCTGATGAGTAATTTTGCGCTTGAGCTTGCGATTGGTAATCAGCTTCAGCCGGTGTTCTTCGATGTTGATGGTAGTGGAAACTTTGTGGTGGAGGTGGCCGCGATTCGGCGTCCTCAACCGGGCGAGATCGGTGCGGACGGCCTGAGAAGTAGCAGCGATGGTGAAGCCTGGGATTTCTACGAGTCCTATTACACCAATCCGGAATTCCGCAGCAATCTGAAGATCGGGAATTTCAGTGTAGGCGACCGTGATTTTGGCTCAGCCCGAGTCCAGGGCATGCTCATACAGCATCTGAATATAAAAACGAGGGATCTGAGCCAATGAAAGCCATCCTGTGCAGAACGTCTCTAGCCCTGGCTATTTTGCTGCTTGCTCCGCCGACCCTCGCGGAGCTCTCCCGACTTGGTGATGAAGCCCTTTCAGACATCTCGGGCCAAGGCGGGATCTATCTGTCCGGCGACATCAGTATCAACGAGATGGGTGGTCCCGTTGAGAACAGCTATTTCGGACGCTGTGACGATGCCGACAAAAAGTGCGGTGCCCGCTTTGCCTACCGCCTTAAAGAAAATGGGGGGTGGATGGTCCTTGATGATATTCGCGGTAATTTCGCGTTTGAGGGGCTGACACTACGGGTCCGCACCGTTGATTCCGGGTTCGGGGGTGATGGAGGGCAGTTCAACCGGGATGTTCTGGAACTGGGTTTGCCAAACACCGTCCGGTTCAATGACGTCCAATTCAAGATCTCCGCCAGCAGTACAGCGCGGCCAACCGACCCGGGGTTTCAACAGACCGACATATTCTCAGTGGATATGCGAGGAGAAGTTGTCATGGAAGGCAACCTGCTTGTGTTTCCTGCCGGTAATCCGTAATGGGCAAGAGGATGATGATTATGTGGGCTCCGGACAGTGGCAGGCCATTTACCTCGACGGCTATCGGGCTGGCGTGCCTGATCAACGCCTCCTGGGTGTTTGCCGATATGAAAAGCCTCGACGACACCGCGTTGGCCAACATCAGCGGTCAGAGTGGCTTGACCATGGAGCTGGACCTTGCCTTGACAGCAGATCGTTTGTCCTACTATGACGATGACAAAGGCATTCATCTGGAAGGCTTCCGGGTTGGTTCAGCCATCGATTCGGCAGGTCAGGCGTTTCATCTGGTTCGGATCGACATCGAGGACGATGCGTCCCTGAACCTTGATTACCTGGTCGAGGATCGGAGAGTGGAGTTTGGAGATATCCGCCTCGCCGGGGCGCCGGGAGTCAGTATGGGTGGCGTCTTTTTCGACCATGCCCTGGAGGGATATCTGAACATCAGCCAGGGTGGTTCCGTTGGCGGGGCGGGCTATACGTTCGACTCGGCCTACACCATGACCGGCGGCCGCCTGGGTTATCGCACCAACGGTAATGAAGTGTTCCTGGATGATATCACCATGAACGTGGAGGCACTGGGGGTAACCTTGGAGTTGGTTGGCGACACTCTGGCCCTGAATGCCCCCAGGGTTACCGGGGATTGGGAAGTCGGCGCAATTCGCTACAGCAGTAACCCTCTGAATCATGGCGTATCGCTCGATTCCGGCACCGGCCAGCCGTTGCCCAGTTATGGCAGTCTTGCCGGTAGCTACGACCTCTCATCCAGTACTGGCATTACCGCCGGCGGGCGCTCCGGGGAAGGCCTTCGCATCGATAACGAGACGGTTATTCACTCGGCGACCTTCCTCTATATGGATGACGGCAAGGCTCTGGCCCTCAGGGACATCACCGGAAGCTATCGAATCAACGACCTCAGGCTTGATGTGACAACCGACTGGAGGAATCGTCCGGCCCTTGCCCTGACCCTTGGCTCCCTGGACGGGCAGTTTAATATCGGTGCCATTGAGGTTGGCGGCAGTGGGAGAAGCATCGGAGAGGTGAACGTCAGCTTTCTGCTTAAGGACCAGGTGTTCAATGGACGCAACTATTCCAATGCGGTCTATCTCCAGGGCGGTGGTCATCGGGATGCCGGCCCCCAGGGCTTGCGGCTCGCTACGGAATGGAGCTTGCGGCTTGCCGATTTCAGCTACACGGAAGACGGGAACAGGGTGATCTTCAGCGGCCTTCAGTCGTGGGGGCAGGGTGATGTTACGGTTAACGTGACTCGCAATGAGATGATCAATGGCACCCAGTTTTTCGATGGCCTGCGCATCGGGTTTGAGGATGTCCGGGCTGGATACCGGATCAACGGTCTGCGGGTGGGCAGTGAGGATGCTCCCTTGCAGGGTGGCACTGAGCTGCTGCTGGCGCTGGGCTTTTATCCTGCCTATGAGTTTGAACTGGATGGCCATATGACGCTTGGCCCCGGTGGTGCCTCGGGTGAGGGGATTACCATCAACTCGGATGTCCGGATTCATGATGGCAAGGCCGCCATTATCGCGGTGCCCTACGATCAGGGTAACGGCGAGGTTCCGCAGAAGGGGCTCTGGATCACCGAGCTGGATTATGATTCCCACGTTCGGGGCATGACAGTCGACGTCACGCAGGAGGGGCTTGCGATTGTCAAAAGCGAAGCCTGGAGCACCATGGACATCGGCAACCTGAGGATTGGTGACAAGGAATCAGGCCGGAGTTTTGGGCGATTCGTGGTCCAGAAATATGAAACCGGGAGCAGTATGACGATCGTGCCGGGAGGCGCCGGTAATGTCTGCGCCGGTGGCGTTGGTGACAGTCCATCGTCCTGTGCCAGCTCTGGAGGTGTCTGGGAAGCCCGGGGTGAGGAAGGGCTGACTGTGCGCCTGAAGCAGGTGTTTGCAAAGGCCGCCGGTGAGGACCGAAAAAACGCGCTGACCTGGGAAACCAACCGGGAAACCAATGGCGTTGGCGAAGCTGTGAATGGAACGGGCACGCGTCTGGTTCTGAACGATATCCATACCAGCGATGGCGGTGACTTCGATGGTGATGGCGTGGAAGACAATTCGTTTGGCCTGCGCACCGACCTTTCCGTGGATGTCTACCAGACCCGGGTCGTAAAAAAGACGGACGGTCCTGACGCTCTGGGCGTGGTTGGCAACCGGGGTGACGAGAAAATCATGGATGGCGCATCAGCTTCGGGTTATCGCTATGTGGCCAATCCGACCCTGCAGGAAGCCGAAAATCGCCCGCTGGGTTTTGCCGTGAAAGCGAGAAGTCAGTTCAAGGAGCTCTCCATCAATAATATTGATCTGGTCCACCCCGTTGGCGGAGCACAAACCGCGGTATACGGTGTGAAAATGCAGAACTTCGATATCAAGGCGAACCTCACCGCGACACCGATTCCCTGATCTGTCGGCAGCCAATTCGCAAAGGCAGGCTGCCGACTTTGTCTTTTTCCTTCCCCTGGTGTTTAATCCGGCCTTACCCACTCTCATGGCTGGATGCGTGTAATGAAATCCAAGGCACTTATAGAGCTGCTCAGTGACGGACAGGTCCATTCGGGAGCTGCGTTGGCCGAAAAACTCGGGGTCAGTCGCACGGCAATCTGGAAACAGATCCGTCGCGCAATGGACGAAGGTGCGGATATTGCCACGATCCGTGGGCGCGGCTACCAACTGGTGTCCCGGGTCGACTTGCTCGACCCTGCGGCAGTGCTTGATGGAATTGCCTCCGGGCGGGAAGAGGAACTGGCGCTGACCGTGCTTGATGAAGTGGATTCGACCAATGCCGAAGTGATCCGACAGATCACGGCCGGTACCCGGGGTATTCCGGTGGTCATGGCCGACTGCCAGACCTCCGGGCGCGGGCGACGTGGACGTGTGTGGCAGAGCCCTCGGGGTGAAAACCTGTATCTGAGCATGGGCCTGACGTTTCACGGTGGTTTCGGGGTACTGGACGGGTTGAGTCTCGTACTGGGGGTTGCGGTGGCCAATGCCCTGGAGCGACTGGGAGTGCCCGAGGTGGGGCTCAAATGGCCGAACGATATTTTTCTGCCCGACGGAAAGCTTGGCGGCATTCTCGTGGAGCTGCAGGGCGAACTCGAAGAGGGCGTTGTGCAAGTGATTGCCGGCATTGGTCTGAACGTTCACATGTCCCGGGCCGAGGGTGTCGATCAGCCCTGGAGCAGTCTTGCCAGGGTATGCCCGAACGTCGACTGGTCGCGGAATCAGATTGCCGGCGCCATTATCGATGCGGTTCTGGATGCGGTGCCCCTGTTTTCGGATGTCGGTTTCGCGGATTTCCGCGAGCCCTGGCAGCGAAGGGATATCTTTATGGGGAAGCCGCTTCAGGCTCGGGGTGGTGATGTTGAAGGCGTCGGCTGTGGTATCGATGACGCCGGAAACTACCAGATACGGACCCAAACCGGGACTGTTCCGGTACGCGCAGGGGAAATCAGTCTGCGAGTGGTGTCATGAAGCTTTTTATTGATGCAGGCAATACCCGGTTGAAGTGGTGTCTGGATGACCAGGATTGCACTCTGGCAACAGGCACCGGATCACTGGAAGATGAGAACCCTTTGAGCTCAGCAGGAGAGCTCATAAGGCAGGTAAGGGGTGTTGCCATATCCACCGTTGCTTCCGAAGAAAGGCGCACTCATCTGATGGATTCGCTCGCAAAGCTCTGTCCGGCGCCGGTGAAGTTCTACTGGTCCGAGCAGTCCCGTAACGGACTTGTAAACGCCTACCAGGATGTATCGAGAATGGGGGCAGATCGTTGGCACGCAATGTATGGCGCCTGGCTCGATCACAAGCAGGGCTTCGTGGTGGTGGATGCCGGCAGTGCGGTTACCATCGACTATGTGGATACGAGTGGCCAGCATCTCGGTGGGTATATCCTTCCGGGGTTGCAAATGATGCTGCGGAGTCTCAGGACGGACGCGGCGCGAATCTGGTTCGACCCTGATCAGGGATTGGCGACAGACCCGGGACGGAATACCGGGGAATGCGTGAACCATGGTCTTGCCTGGCTTTCCGGTGCCATGATCGAGCGTGTTATCGCTGACGCCCAAAAGTACGGGCTGTCTGATCTGTTGGTGACTGGCGGTGATGCGAATCGCCTGCTTGGCCTTGGGCTGCCTGGTACCCATCGGCCCGACCTGGTGTTGAGCGGCCTGCGTGCGATTCATGCCGAGGACTCGTCAGAATGAGGTGGTTGGCACTGGTGCTGGTGCTGGTCAGTATTGGCATCTATTACCTGCCAGGCTTCGTCGGTCCATCCGGCGGAATGGCCAAAGTTGCCAGTGGTAGCTTGCCGCGGGTGGCCAGCCTGAAGTCTCCGGATCCTCGTAATGATGCGGTGGCGATACCGTCAGGGCGCTATGACTCGTCTTGTGTGCGCCTTGGATGGATCGAAACCGCGGAGCGTGCGCGAAGGCTAGTGGCCAAGCAGCCCCTTGCCGAGGAAGCCGGCTTCAAGGTCGAGGAAGTCGAGCGAGAGTTGCCGCCCTTGCACTGGGTCCTCATCCCGCCCCAACCTGAAGCCGTGGCGTTGCGCCAGTTCCGTGACATTCAGCGCCAGGGGATTGATTCCTATCTGGTCACCGAGGGCGAGAACCGCAATGCGATCTCCCTGGGGCTATTCGAGTCCAGGGAATCTGCAATATCCGTGCTGGAAGAAAAAAAACGTCAGAATCTTAATGCGGTACTGGTCAACTTCCCCCGAAATCAGATAAGCTACGCGCTCTCTTTTGAGGCGGAACCGGAACTCGCTGAAGAACTGGTTCAGGCGGTGAAAGCGGATTACGGCAGCAATTTCGATTTCGTTGAAATCAGGCCTTGTGAAGGTGTTGCAACGCCAGAAAAAAATCCGTAGTATACCGCCCTCGCTGACGAGGCGAATGTGAGCTGGCGTAGCTCAGTTGGTAGAGCAGCTGACTTGTAATCAGCAGGTCGGGGGTTCGATTCCGTCCGCCAGCTCCACTTTAAGTTTTGACGGATTTGCGTAAGCAGGTCCGACTCGGAGGGGTTCCCGAGTGGCCAAAGGGATCAGACTGTAAATCTGACGGCATCGCCTTCGCAGGTTCGAATCCTGCCCCCTCCACCACTAAATTGCTCGCGGGCATCGTATAGTGGCTATTACCTCAGCCTTCCAAGCTGATGACGCGGGTTCGATTCCCGCTGCCCGCTCCAATTTGTTTTGTAATGCTCATGTAGCTCAGTTGGTAGAGCACACCCTTGGTAAGGGTGAGGTCGGCGGTTCAAATCCGCCCATGAGCTCCATTATTTATCCGGTCAACGTCACGATCCTGGTTGATTAGGGAGATTGGTCAAATGTCTAAGTCTAAGTTTGAACGTAATAAGCCGCACTTGAACGTGGGCACCATTGGTCACGTTGACCATGGTAAGACCACTCTGACCGCAGCGCTGACTCGTGTATGTCACGAAGTGTTCGGTACCGGTGAGAGTCGTGCCTTTGACCAGATCGATAACGCACCGGAAGAGCGTGCGCGTGGTATCACCATCGCCACCTCTCACGTTGAGTACGATTCACCGACCCGTCACTACGCTCACGTAGACTGCCCGGGCCACGCTGACTATGTTAAGAACATGATCACTGGTGCGGCACAGATGGACGGCGCGATCCTGGTTTGCTCCGCAGCTGACGGCCCCATGCCGCAGACCCGTGAGCACATCCTGCTGTCCCGTCAGGTTGGCGTACCTTACATCGTTGTGTTCCTGAACAAAGCGGACATGGTAGACGATGAAGAGCTGCTCGAGCTGGTCGAGATGGAAGTTCGTGATCTGCTGAGCCAGTACGACTTCCCGGGCGACGACACTCCGATCATCACTGGTTCCGCGCTGATGGCGCTGGAAGGCAAGGATGACAACGAGATGGGTACTACCGCTGTCAAGAAGCTGGTAGAAGCTCTGGATGACTACATCCCTGAGCCGGAGCGTGCGATCGATCAGCCGTTCCTGATGCCGATCGAGGACGTCTTCTCCATCTCCGGTCGTGGTACTGTTGTAACAGGCCGTGTTGAGCGTGGCATCCTGAAGACCGGTGATGAAGTTGAGATCGTTGGTATTCGTGATACCCAGAAGACCACCTGCACCGGTGTTGAGATGTTCCGTAAGCTGCTGGACGAAGGTCGTGCTGGTGAGAACATTGGTGCGCTGCTGCGTGGTACCAAGCGTGACGACGTTGAGCGTGGTCAGGTTCTGGCGGTTCCGGGTTCCATCACTCCGCACACCAAGTTCGAGTGCGAAGTGTACGTACTGTCCAAAGAAGAAGGTGGTCGTCATACCCCGTTCTTCAAGGGCTACCGTCCGCAGTTCTACTTCCGTACTACCGACGTAACCGGTTCTTGCGAGCTGCCGGAAGGTGTGGAAATGGTTATGCCGGGTGACAACGTCAAGATGAGTGTTACCCTGATTGCTCCGATCGCCATGGAAGATGGTCTGCGCTTCGCGATTCGTGAAGGCGGCCGTACCGTTGGTGCCGGTGTAGTCTCCAAGATCATCGAGTAATTGACTCGAGAGTAAGTGCGCTGAGTTGTTTCGGTGCAGGCCAGTAGCTCAATTGGCAGAGCAGCGGTCTCCAAAACCGCAGGTTGGGGGTTCGATTCCCTCCTGGCCTGCCATTTTTTAACATCCGGATACATAAGTTGATTCCTATGGAGTCAAAAGCCGTTCAGTCAGCCAGCCGTTTCGATTTCCTGAAGTGGCTGGTTGTTTTCGTTCTGATCGCCATCGGTGTGGTGGGGAATCAGTATTTTAGTGCCGAGTCTCTGCTGTATCGGGTTCTGGCTCTTGTAGGTCTCGCCATTGTGGCGGCGCTTGTTGCCCTCCAGACCGACCGCGGTCGTCGTTTCGCGACGCTGCTGAAGGAAGCGAGAGTAGAGATCCGGAAAGTGGTATGGCCCACCAGGCCCGAGCTCGTGCAGACGACAGCGATTGTTGTGGTGTTTGTGCTGGTTGTGGCGCTTTTGTTGTGGGGTATGGACTCGCTGATCAGCTGGCTGGTCGCCGGGTTTATCGGTTAACAGGAGTGGGCAATGGCTAAGCGCTGGTACGTCGTTCATGCGTATTCTGGCTTCGAAAAGCAGGTAATGCGCACTCTCAAGGAGCGCGTTGCGCTGCACGAGATGGAAGACCGTTTCGGCGAAATCCTGGTTCCGACCGAGGAAGTCGTTGAGATGCGAGAGGGAAAGAAGCGCAAGAGTGAGCGCAAGTTCTATCCCGGGTACGTACTGGTCCAGATGGAAATGGACGACGCGACGTGGCACCTTGTAAAGAATACTCCGCGCGTCCTTGGCTTCATTGGTGGTACCAAGGATAAGCCTGCGCCAATCACCGAAAAGGAAGCGGAAGCAATCCTGCGTCGGGTAGAGAGTGGCGCTGACAAGCCCAAGCCGAAGACTCTATTCGAGCCGGGTGAGATTGTTCGTGTTATTGAAGGGCCGTTTGCGGACTTCAATGGCGTGGTTGAAGAAGTTGACTACGACAAGAGTCGAGTCAAAGTTGCTGTTCTGATTTTCGGGCGTTCAACTCCGGTAGAGCTGGAGTTTGGGCAGGTCGAGAAGGACTGACCGGCAACGAGGAATCTGAAAGCTCGCGCGCTCAAGCGACGCGGGCTTTTTGTGTCTGCTCTTGGCAGTTGTAATAACCGGGGAGCCGAAAGGCGTTTGAACCCATAGGAGATCTATCATGGCAAAGAAAATTGAAGCGTACATCAAGCTTCAGGTTGCTGCCGGTAAGGCCAACCCGAGTCCCCCCGTTGGTCCTGCACTGGGTCAGCGCGGCGTAAACATCATGGAATTCTGTAAGGCGTTCAACGCCCAGACCCAGGACATGGAGCCTGGTCTGCCGATTCCAACTGTGATCACCGTCTACAGTGATCGTAGCTTTACCTTTATTACCAAGACCCCGCCTGCACCGGTTCTTCTTTTGAAGGCTGCTGGTATCAAGAGCGGCTCTGGTCGTCCGAACACCGAGAAAGTCGGTACCGTGACCCGCGAGCAGCTTGAAGAGATCGCCAAGACCAAAGAGCCGGATCTGACTGCTGCCGATATGGACGCAGCGGTGCGTACCATTGCAGGAACCGCCCGCAGCATGGGCCTGAACGTGGAGGGCCTGTAACATGGCAAAGCTGAGCAAGCGTCAGAAGCTTATTCGTGAAAAGGTAGACTCTACTCGCTCTTACTCGGTTGACGAGGCAGTTGCACTGCTGGTCGAACTGGGCCAGAACGTGAAATTCAAAGAGTCTGTCGACGTGGCCGTCAACCTGGGCGTTGACGCGCGTAAATCCGATCAGGTTGTTCGTAGCAGCACCGTGCTGCCGCACGGTACCGGCAAAACCGTTCGTGTTGCTGTGTTCACCCAGGGTGCCAATGCCGAAAAAGCAACCGCTGCTGGTGCAGACGTTGTCGGTATGGACGATCTGGCGGATGAAGTGAAAAAAGGCAACATGGATTTCGACGTGGTTATCGCCACTCCGGATGCCATGCGTGTTGTTGGTCAGCTGGGCCAGATCCTTGGTCCCCGTGGCCTGATGCCGAACCCGAAGGTCGGCACCGTGACCCCTGACGTTGAGACCGCGGTCAAAAACGCCAAGGCTGGTCAGGTTCGTTACCGTACCGACAAAAACGGCATTATCCACGCTCCGCTGGGTAACGTTGAATTCTCTGCCCAGAACATCAAGGAAAACCTTGAGGCTCTGGTGGCAGATCTGAAAAAGGCCAAGCCCTCGTCGGCGAAAGGTGTGTATCTCAAGAAGATCACCATTTCCTCGACTATGGGTCCTGGCCTGACTATCGATCAGAGCGGTCTCGCTATTTGATCCTTTGATTGGTGGTTGCTTTGTAGTCTGGGCGGAAGCCAAGGCTGTCAAAGACCGCAGGCCCCCGAGACCCTCTGCGTGCAGAGGGTCACAAGGGTTAAAGCAACGCCTGCGCAGACGGTGTGAAGACGTTCTCTCTGAACCCAAACACCGTTAGGAGCCCCGCGAGGGGTATATGTGGGTTTGCCGGGAAGACCCGGCGAAATCGAGGAGAAATCCAGTGGCAATTAGACTCGAAGACAAGAAAGCGATCGTCGCTGAAGTCAACGAGACTGCCGGTGGTGCTCTGTCTGTGGTTATGGCTGACTACCGTGGTGTTACCTCTGGTGACATGACGGCGCTTCGTGCCAAGGCTCGTGCCGAAAACGTGCGTCTGAAGGTTGTTCGTAACAACCTCGCCAAGATCGCGATTCGTGGTACCGAGTTCGAGTGCATCGACGAAGCCCTGGTTGGTCCGACCATTCTGGCATTCTCTATGGAAGATCCGGGCGCGGCAGCGCGTCTGCTGAAGGATTTTGCCAAAGAGAAAGAAGCGTTCGAGATTAAAGGCCTGGCCGTCGGCGGAGAGCTGATGGGTGCAGACCAGATCGACCGTCTTGCCAAGCTGCCAACACGTCACGAAGCGCTGACAATGCTGGCCGCTGTAACACAGGCACCGATCACCAAGCTGGCACGGACACTGAACGAAGTTCCTTCGAAAGTGACTCGTGCTGTAGCGGCAGTTCGCGACCAGAAGCAAGAAGCTGCTTGATTCTGTTGAACACCATTTTTTATATTTTTGGGAGAAAGTCATGGCTCTGTCTAACGAAGACATTTTGAACGCAATTGCTGAAATGAGCGTAATGGACGTTGTTGCGCTGGTTGAAGCAATGGAAGAAAAATTCGGTGTATCCGCCGCTGCAGCCGTTGCCGCTGCTCCGGCCGCTGCTGGTGGTGGCGAAGCCGCTGCTGAAGAGCAGACCGAGTTTGACGTTGTACTTACCGGTCCTGGTGAGAAGAAAGTAAACGTAATCAAGGCCGTTCGTGAACTGACCGGCCTGGGTCTGAAAGAAGCTAAGGAAATGGTCGACAGCGCTCCTTCCGTTATCAAGGAAGGCGCTAGCAAAGACGACGCTGAAGAAGCCAAGAAGAAGCTTGAGGAAGCAGGCGCTTCTGTTGAGCTCAAGTAAGAGTCGGCTGTTGATCGAAACCGTGCAATAAGCATGGACAGGCTGGTGGCTTTGGGCCACCGGCCTTTTTCTGTTGTATATGCTATAGAGTCTGGTGAGCAATTGCAGGTTGATGTCAGATCTATAACCTACAGCCAGAGTCTTGTTCAAGACGGCGCGACAAGCCGAGCAATTCGGCCCCGAAGCAGAACATTGGTTGCTTCTTGATACCAGGTATCAGGTCTAAAGCTGGGGAATGCAGATGACTTACTCCTACACTGAGAAAAAGCGGATTCGCAAAGATTTTAGTAAATTGCCTTCCGTGATGGACGTCCCCTATTTGCTGTCTATTCAGCTGGATTCGTTCCGGGACTTCCTCCAAATGGAAGCCGCTCCTGAAGACCGCCGGGAAACCGGTCTTCACGCAGCATTCAAATCCGTATTCCCGATTGTCAGTTACTCTGGCAATGCCGCGCTCGAATACGTCAGTTATCGTATTGGCGAGCCGGTTTTTGATGTCAAGGAATGCCAGCTTAGGGGCGTAACCTATGCAGCGCCGCTGCGGGTGAAGGTCCGCCTTATCATTTACGATAAGGAATCGTCCAACAAGGCGATCAAGGACATTAAAGAGCAGGAAGTCTACATGGGCGAAATGCCCCTGATGACCGAGAACGGTACCTTCGTTATCAATGGTACCGAGCGTGTTATTGTTTCCCAGCTCCACCGTTCTCCAGGTGTGTTCTTCGATCACGACAAGGGCAAGACCCATTCCTCAGGCAAGCTTCTGTACTCGGCTCGGGTGATTCCTTACCGTGGTTCCTGGCTGGACTTCGAGTTCGACCCGAAGGACTCCGTGTTCGTTCGTATCGACCGTCGCCGTAAGCTTCCGGCGTCGATATTGCTTCGTGCCCTGGGCTATACCTCCGAGCAGATGCTCGATATGTTCTTCGAAACCAGTAAGTTCAGCCTGGGCGCGGAAGTGTGCAAGCTGGAGCTGGTGCCGAGCCGTCTGCGTGGTGACATTGCGACCTTCGATATCAAAGACAATGACGGCAACGTGATTGTTGAGGAAGGCCGCCGGATTACTGCTCGCCACATCAAGCAGTTGGAAAAAGCCGGTATCAACGAGCTCGAGGTGCCAACCGAGTACCTGTACGGCCGTGTACTGGCCAAAGACATGATCGATCAGGCTTCTGGGGAAGTGCTGGTTGAGTGTAACTCCGAGCTGACCGAAGAGCTGGTTACCAAGATCCTCGACGCTGGCGTGAAGGAAATCGAAACCCTTTACACCAACGACCTGGACTGCGGACCCTTCATGTCCGACACCCTGCGTATCGATCCGACCCGCACGCCGCTGGAAGCGCTGGTTGAGATCTACCGTATGATGCGCCCGGGTGAGCCGCCCACCAAGGAGTCGGCTGAGAATCTGTTCAACAACCTGTTTTTCTCTGAAGAGCGGTACGATCTGTCTGCGGTTGGCCGGATGAAGCTCAACCGTCGTCTGCGCCGTGAAGAGAGCACCGGTGAAGGCACGCTGACTCACGAAGACATCATCGATGTTCTGAAGACTCTGATCGATATCCGTAACGGCCAGGGCAATGTGGACGACATCGATAACCTGGGTAACCGTCGTGTTCGCTGTGTTGGCGAAATGGCCGAAAACCAGTTCCGTGTCGGGCTTGTGCGCGTTGAGCGCGCGGTTCGTGAGCGTCTGAGCCTTGCTGAAAGTGAAGGCCTGATGCCGCAGGATCTGATTAACGCCAAGCCGGTGGCTGCCGCGGTTAAAGAATTCTTCGGCTCCAGCCAGTTGTCCCAGTTCATGGACCAGAACAACCCGCTCTCCGAGGTCACGCACAAGCGTCGTATCTCTGCGTTGGGCCCTGGCGGTCTGACCCGTGAGCGTGCAGGCTTTGAGGTTCGTGACGTACACCCGACCCACTACGGTCGTGTATGCCCGATCGAGACGCCGGAAGGTCCGAACATCGGTCTGATCAACTCGCTGGCGACTTACGCGCGGTCCAACTCCTACGGTTTTCTCGAGAGCCCGTACCGGAAGGTCGAAAATGGCGTGGTCACCGATGAAGTGGTTTACCTTTCCGCTATCGAGGAGAGCAACTACGTCATTGCCCAGGCCAGCGCAGCCATGGACGAGAAGACCAAGCGTCTGACTGACGAGCTGGTTACCGTTCGCCATCAGAACGAATTTACCGTTACTCCGCCGGAAAGCGTCAACTTCATGGACGTCTCTCCGCGCCAGGTAGTTTCGGTGGCTGCGTCTCTGATTCCGTTCCTCGAGCACGACGACGCCAACCGGGCACTGATGGGTGCCAACATGCAGCGTCAGGCGGTTCCGACCCTGCGTTCCCAGGTACCTCTCGTAGGTACGGGTGTAGAGCGTACGGTGGCGCAGGACTCCGGTGTCTGTGTCACGGCCCGTCGTGGCGGTGTGATTGAGAGTGTCGACGCGGCCCGTATCGTAGTTCGTGTCAATAACGAGGAAACCGAAGCGGGTGATGCAGGTGTGGATATCTACAACCTGACCAAGTACACCCGTTCAAACCAGAACACCTGTATCAACCAGCGTTCCATCGTGCGTCAGGGTGACGTGATTGCCCGTGGCGACGTGCTGGCCGACGGTCCGTCCGTGGATCTGGGTGAACTGGCCCTGGGGCAGAACATGCGCATCGCGTTCATGCCCTGGAACGGTTACAACTTTGAGGACTCCATCCTCATCTCCGAGAAAGTGGTGCAGGAAGATCGCCTGACCACCATCCACATCCAGGAACTGACGTGTGTGGCTCGGGATACCAAGCTGGGTAGCGAAGAAATCACCGCGGATATTCCGAACGTTGGTGAAAGTGCGCTGTCCAAGCTGGATGAGTCCGGTATTGTTTACATCGGTGCTGAAGTGGGCCCCGGTGACATTCTGGTAGGCAAGGTCACACCGAAGGGTGAGACCCAGCTGACGCCGGAAGAGAAGCTGCTGCGTGCCATCTTCGGTGAGAAGGCGTCCGATGTTAAGGACACCTCCTCCCGCGTGCCGACCGGCACCCGCGGCACCGTTATCGACGTGCAGGTCTTTACCCGCGACGGTATCGAGAAGGATCAGCGTGCCCAGTCCATCGAGAAAGAGCAGTTGGACCAGTACCGCAAGGATCTGAAGGACGAGTACCGGATTGTCGAAGGTGCCACATTCGAGCGTCTGATGAGTGCTCTGAAAGGGCAGGAAGTGATCAGTGGGCCGGGCCTGAAAAAGGGCGCTACCCTGGAAGAGAGCTACCTGGCCGAGTTGCCGCGTTCCGACTGGTTCAAGCTCCGGATGAAAGACGAGGGTTTGAACGAACTGCTGGAGAAATCCGAGCAGGGTCTGGAAGACCGCAAGAAGGAGCACGAAGCGCGCTTTGACGACAAGAAAGGCAAGCTTCAGCAGGGCGACGATCTCGCACCGGGCGTACTGAAAATCGTCAAGGTATACCTGGCTATCAAGCGTCGTATCCAGCCGGGTGACAAGATGGCCGGTCGTCACGGTAACAAGGGTGTTATTTCCTCGGTTATGCCGATCGAAGACATGCCTTACGACGAGCACGGCAACACGGTTGACGTAGTTCTGAACCCGCTGGGTGTTCCCTCGCGGATGAACGTAGGTCAGGTGCTTGAGACTCACCTGGGCGCGGCAGCGAAGGGTCTGGGTGAGCGTATCAGCCAGATGCTGGACGAGCAGCGCAAGGTAGCTGAATTACGCAAGCTCCTGGATGAGATCTACAATCACTCAGACGAAGTGTTCAAGGTGGATCTGGATTCCCTGTCCGACAAGGAAATCCTGGAGATGTGCCACAACCTTCGGGGCGGCGTGCCCATGGCAACGCCGGTATTCGACGGCGCCAAGGAAGCCGAGGTCAAGCGTATGCTTGAGCTGGCGGGTATGAGCACAACGGGGCAGACCAAGCTTTATGATGGTCGCACCGGTGACGCGTTCGACCGCCCGGTGACGGTTGGCTACATGTACATCCTGAAGCTGAACCACCTGATCGACGACAAGATGCACGCTCGTTCCACCGGTTCTTACAGCCTGGTTACCCAGCAGCCGCTGGGTGGTAAGGCGCAGTTCGGTGGCCAGCGCTTCGGTGAGATGGAAGTGTGGGCCCTTGAGGCCTACGGCGCAGCTTACACGCTGCAGGAGATGCTCACCGTCAAGTCTGATGACGTGAACGGTCGGACCAAGATGTACAAGAACATTGTCGATGGCGATCATCGGATGGAGCCGGGCATGCCCGAATCCTTCAACGTTCTTGTCAAGGAAATCCGCTCGCTGGGTATCGACATCGAGCTGGAATCCGAGTGAGCCGAATAGTTTTTGGCAGCGTGAGCGGGCACGCGAAGTGCCCGCCCGAGATTAACGCCATCCGGAGCTTTTACTGATGAAAGATTTGCTGAATCTTCTCAAGAGCCAGAACCAAAGCAAGGAATTCGACGCCATCCGCATTGGCCTGGCGTCGCCTGACATGATTCGTTCCTGGTCCTTTGGCGAAGTGAAGAAGCCTGAGACCATTAACTACCGTACCTTCAAGCCGGAGCGCGACGGTCTTTTCTGTGCCAAGATCTTCGGCCCGATCAAGGACTACGAGTGCCTGTGCGGTAAGTACAAGCGCCTCAAGCACCGCGGCGTCATCTGCGAGAAGTGTGGTGTTGAGGTTGCACTGGCCAGCGTGCGTCGTGAGCGCATGGGCCATATCGAGCTGGCCAGCCCGGTCGCCCACATCTGGTTCCTGAAGTCACTGCCGTCCCGCATTGGCCTGATGCTGGACATGACCCTGCGTGATATCGAGCGGGTCCTGTACTTCGAATCCTTTATAGTGATCGATCCGGGGATGACCACCCTGGAGAAAGGGCAGCTGCTGAACGACGAGCAGTATTACGAAGCCCTGGAAGAATTCGGTGACGAGTTCGACGCCCGCATGGGTGCCGAAGCGGTCAAGGAGCTCCTCGAAGGTATCGATCTGCAGGAAGAGGTTGATGCACTGCGTGAGGAAATCCCGCAGACCAACTCCGAAACCAAGATCAAGAAGTTCAGCAAGCGTCTGAAGATTCTTGAGGCGTTCCTGTACTCCGGCAACAAGCCGGGCGACATGGTGATGACCGTGCTGCCGGTTCTGCCGCCGGATCTGCGCCCGCTGGTACCGCTGGACGGTGGCCGCTTCGCGACTTCTGATCTGAACGATCTTTACCGTCGGGTGATCAACCGGAACAACCGTCTCAAGCGCCTGCTGGAGCTGAACGCGCCGGACATCATCGTGCGCAACGAGAAGCGGATGCTTCAGGAAGCGGTTGATGCGCTGCTGGACAACGGTCGTCGTGGCCGTGCCATCACCGGCACTAACAAGCGCCCCCTGAAGTCCCTGGCCGACATGATCAAGGGTAAGCAGGGTCGTTTCCGTCAGAACCTGCTGGGTAAACGTGTGGACTACTCCGGTCGTTCGGTGATCGTGGTAGGTCCCTACCTGCGCCTGCACCAGTGTGGTCTGCCCAAGAAGATGGCTCTGGAACTGTTCAAGCCGTTTATCTTCTCCAAGCTCGAGCACCGCGGCCTGGCGACCACCATCAAGGCCGCCAAGAAGATGGTTGAGCGTGAGGAAGGCGTGGTCTGGGATATCCTGGACGAAGTCATCCGTGAGCACCCCATCATGCTGAACCGTGCGCCGACCCTGCACCGTCTGGGTATCCAGGCGTTCGAGCCGGTTCTGATCGAAGGTAAGGCCATCCAGTTGCACCCGCTGGTGTGTGCTGCCTACAACGCCGACTTTGACGGTGACCAGATGGCGGTGCACGTACCGCTGACCCTGGAAGCCCAGCTCGAAGCCCGTGCGTTGATGATGTCCACCAACAACGTACTGTCGCCGGCTAACGGCGAGCCGATCATCGTGCCGTCCCAGGACGTGGTACTCGGGCTGTACTACATGACCCGTGAGCGCAAGAGCGCCCTGGGCGAGGGTATGGTGTTTGCCGACGTCAAAGAGGCGCATCGTGCCTACGGCGCTGGCAAGGTCGACCTTCAGGCGATCGTCAAGGTTCGTGTGAAGGAAGTGGCGATTGCTGAAGATGGCTCTCGCACCGAAGAATACAAGATTGTTGATACCACGGTTGGTCGGGCGCTGTTGTTCGATATCGTGCCGGATGGCCTGTCCTACGAGCTGATCAACAAGCCGATGGTCAAGAAGGCGATCTCCAACCTGATCAACACCTGCTATCGCGATGCGGGTTTGAAAGACACCGTCATCTTCGCGGATCAGCTGATGTACATGGGTTATCACTACGCCACCGTTTCCGGCATCTCGATCGGTTTCAACGATTTCGAGATTCCGCCGGAGAAGTACGAGCTGGTAGACGCCGCCTCTGCAGAGGTGAAGGACATCGAGACCCAGTACGCGTCCGGTCTTCTGACCCAGGGCGAGAAGTACAACAAGGTGATCGATATCTGGTCCCGGGCCAACGACAAGGTCTCCAAGGCCATGATGGAGCGTTTGTCCAAGGAGCAGGTGATTGGTCCGGACGGCCAGCCGGTGAAAGGTGAGGACGGCGAGGATCTCATGCAGGAGTCGTTCAACTCCGTGTACATGATGGCGGACTCCGGTGCCCGGGGTTCCGCTGCCCAGATCCGTCAGCTTTCTGGTATGCGTGGCCTGATGGCCAAGCCGGACGGCTCCATCATTGAGACGCCGATTACCGCGAACTTCCGTGAAGGTCTGAACGTACTGCAGTACTTCATTTCCACGCACGGTGCCCGTAAGGGTCTGGCGGATACCGCCCTGAAGACCGCGAACTCCGGTTACCTGACCCGTCGTCTGGTCGACGTGTCCCAGGATCTGGTGGTTACCGAGCCTGACTGTGGCACCGATGAAGGTCTGCTGATGACGCCGCACATCGAGGGTGGCGACGTTGTTGTGCCCCTGGGTGACCGGGTTCTGGGTCGAGTGACCGCGCGTGACGTGTTTACACCGACCGACAAGGACAATGCTGTTGTGCCTGCCGGTACCCTGCTCGACGAGAAAACCGTCGAGATGGTGGAGCGCGCGGGTGTTGACGAAATCTGGGTCCGCTCTGCCATTACCTGTGAGACCCGCCACGGCATCTGTTCCAAGTGCTATGGCCGCGACCTCGCCCGTGGCCATGAGGTCAACGTGGGTGAAGCTGTTGGTGTTATCGCGGCTCAGTCCATCGGTGAGCCGGGTACCCAGCTGACCATGCGGACCTTCCACATCGGTGGTGCCGCGAGCCGGGCTTCCGCTGTAGATAACATCCAGGTCAAGCACGGCGGTACCGTGCGCCTGCACAACCTGAAGTCCATCGAGAAGATCGATGGCTCCCTGGTGGTGGTTTCCCGTTCTTCTGCCCTGGCCATTGCGGACGAGCAGGGTCGTGAGCGCGAGTGGTATAAGCTGCCGTACGGCGCTGTGCTCTCCGTGAAGAATGGCGATCAGGTAGAGGCGGGCGTTGTAGTTGCCAAGTGGGATCCGCATACGCACCCGATCATCGCGGAAGCCAAGGGTACAGCCAAGTTCGTCAACATGGAGGAGGGCATCACTGTCCGTACCCAGGCGGACGAGCTCACCGGTCTGTCCACTATGGAGGTTATTGACTCCAAAGAACGTCCAGCCGCTGGTAAGGACATTCGTCCGGCCATCCAGCTGGTGGACGACAAGGGCGAAGAGGTTGAGCTGCCGGGCGGCGGCACGGCGATCTTCTTCCTGCCGGCGAACGCCTTGGTCACCATGGCCAACGGCGCCAATGTCGAGCTGGGTGATGTGGTAGCCCGGATCCCGCAGGAAAGCTCCAAGACCCGGGATATCACCGGTGGTCTTCCGCGGGTTGCCGACCTGTTCGAAGCCCGTCGTCCGAAGGAATCGTCCATTCTTGCTGAAATCAGCGGCGTGGTGTCCTTCGGCAAGGAAACCAAGGGCAAGAAGCGCCTGGTGATCACGCCGAAAGACGGCGACGCTTACGAAGTGCTGATTCCGAAGCACCGTCAGCTCAACGTCTTCGAAGGTGAAACGGTTGAGAAGGGCGAGGTGATTTCTGACGGCCCGTCCAACCCGCACGACATTCTGCGTCTGCTGGGTGTGGTCGAGCTGGCCAAGTACATCACCAACGAGATCCAGGACGTTTACCGTCTGCAGGGCGTTGTCATCAACGATAAACACATCGAGGTTATCGTTCGACAGATGCTGCGCAAGGTCGAAATCACCGATCCGGGTGATACGACCCTGCTTTCCGGTGATCAGGTGGAAATCACCCAGGTGCTGGAAGAGAACGAGAAGGCCGATGCAGCCGACAAAGAACCGGCACGGTTCGAGCGTCTGTTGCTGGGTATCACCAAGGCTTCCCTGGCCACCGAGTCGTTCATTTCTGCGGCTTCGTTCCAGGAAACCACCCGGGTGCTCACCGAAGGTGCGGTTACCGGTAAGCGTGATTACCTGCGCGGCCTGAAGGAAAACGTTGTGGTTGGTCGACTGATTCCGGCCGGTACCGGTCTGGCATACCACAACGAGCGTCGTCGCAAGCGCGATCTGGAAGAGCAGGGCGTGACTGCGGCCGACGTGGAAGAAGCTCTGAGTGCCGAGCTCAACCGCGAAAGCTGAGTTGGGCCGGCGCACTGCCTCCGGGTAGTTACCTACCCGGGAGGTGGTCAAAAAGAGACCAGTCATCTTGACTGTCCGGGGGCGCAGGCTTACACTTGCGTCCCTTAAATTTTACCCCCTGCACAGGGGGTAAGTTTCATTGATATGGTTTTTTGGAGTTTGCTTACATGGCAACGATTAATCAGTTGGTGCGTAAGCCTCGTAAGCGCAAGGTAGCCAAGAGCGACGTTCCTGCTCTCCAGGCCTGCCCTCAGCGCCGTGGTGTGTGCACTCGTGTATACACCACAACGCCGAAGAAGCCGAACTCAGCACTGCGTAAAGTGTGCCGTGTTCGTCTGACCAACGGCTACGAGGTTTCCTCATACATTGGTGGTGAAGGTCACAACCTTCAGGAGCACAGTGTTGTGCTGATCCGTGGTGGTCGAGTAAAAGACCTTCCCGGTGTGCGCTATCACACTGTTCGCGGAACGCTGGACACCCAGGGTGTGCAGAACCGTAAGCAGGGCCGCTCCAAGTACGGTGCAAAACGACCCAAGTCCTGATGTCCCGAGCGGGTGTCTTTTATCGTTGCTTGTCAGAACGGTAAGAGTAAGGCTGAGTAGCATTTGCTATCTCAGGGGTTCCTGAAGACCTTTTAGATATATAAGGGCTTATCGATGCCTAGAAGAAGAGTTGCAGCTAAACGGGAAATTATCCCGGATCCGAAATTCGGCAGTGCACGTCTTGCCAAGTTCATCAACCACGTGATGGAAAGTGGCAAGAAGTCTACCGCAGAGCGCATTGTTTACGGCGCTCTGGATATTGTTGCCGAGAAATCCAAGGAAGAGCCGATCGACATGTTCGAGAAGGCCCTGGAGAACATCCAGCCGATGGTTGAGGTTAAGTCCCGTCGTGTGGGTGGTGCTACTTACCAGGTGCCTGTCGAAGTACGGCCTTCCCGTCAGAACGCGCTGGCCATGCGCTGGCTCGTCGAATATTCACGGAAGCGCGGTGAGAAGTCCATGGCTCAGCGTCTGGCTGGTGAAATCCTGGACGCCGCTGACAGCAAAGGCTCCGCTGTTAAGAAGCGTGAAGATGTTCACCGCATGGCAGAAGCCAACAAGGCGTTCTCTCACTTCCGTTTCTAATCAGCCGAGGTTTATACAGTGGCACGCAAGACTCCTATCAAGCGTTACAGAAACATTGGTATTTGTGCGCACGTTGATGCGGGCAAAACCACAACCACCGAGCGGGTCCTGTTCTATACAGGTATTTCCCACAAGATCGGTGAGGTCCATGATGGTGCAGCTACCATGGACTGGATGGAGCAGGAGCAGGAGCGTGGTATTACCATCACCTCTGCTGCGACTACGACATTCTGGCAGGGTATGGACAAGCAGTACCCTGAGCACCGGATCAACATCATCGACACCCCGGGGCACGTTGACTTCACTATCGAAGTAGAGCGCTCCCTGCGTGTGCTTGATGGTGCGGTTGTTGTGTTCTGTGGTTCCTCCGGTGTTGAGCCCCAGTCCGAGACCGTATGGCGCCAGGCCAACAAATACGAAGTTCCCCGCATGGTGTTCGTCAACAAGATGGACCGTGCCGGTGCCAACTTCCTGCGCGTTGTTGAGCAGATCAAGAAGCGTCTGGGCGCAAACTGTGTTCCCATTCAGCTGCCGATCGGTGCTGAGGACAACTTTGCCGGTATCGTGGACCTGATCCGTAACAAGGCCATCTACTGGAACGAAGCTGACTCCGGTGCGACCTACGAGCAGAAAGATGTTCCCGCGGAAATGGCAGACGAAGTCGCCATGTACCGCGAGCAGATGGTTGAAGCGGCCGCAGAAGCCAACGAAGAGCTGATGGAGAAGTACCTCGAAGAAGGTGAGCTGTCCATCGACGATATCAAGAAGGGTCTGCGCATGCGCACCCTGGCCAACGAAATCGTTGTTGCTACCTGTGGTTCTGCGTTCAAGAACAAGGGTGTTCAGGCGGTTCTGGACTCTGTTATCGAGTTCCTGCCTGCGCCGGACGAAGTCAAGGCCATTCGTGGTGAAGTTGACGACGAAGGCACCGAGGAAACCCGTCCGGTTGACGACGATGCACCGTTCGCCGCTCTGGCGTTCAAGATTGCTACCGACCCGTTCGTAGGTACTCTGACCTTCTTCCGGGTTTACTCCGGTAAGCTTGAGTCCGGTAATGCCGTCTACAACTCGGTGAAGGGCAAGAAAGAGCGCGTCGGCCGTATGGTTCAGATGCACTCGAAGGATCGTCAGGAAATCAAAGAAGTTCTGGCGGGCGACATTGCCGCAGCTATCGGTCTGAAGAGTGTGACCACTGGTGACACCCTGTGCGACGAGAATCACAAGATCATTCTCGAGCGCATGGAATTCCCGGAGCCGGTAATTTCCGTTGCGGTTGAGCCGAAGTCCAAGGCCGACCAGGAAAAGATGGGCGTTGCTCTCGGTAAACTGGCTCAGGAAGATCCGTCTTTCCGTGTCCGTACCGACGAGGAGTCCGGTCAGACCATCATCTCCGGTATGGGTGAGCTTCACCTGGACATCATCGTTGACCGTATGCGTCGCGAGTTCAAGGTAGAGGCCAACATCGGTAAGCCGCAGGTTGCCTACCGTGAGTGCATCCGCAAGCCGGTAGACGTCGAAGGCAAATTCGTACGTCAGTCCGGTGGTCGTGGTCAGTACGGTCACGTCAAGCTGAAGCTTGAGCCGCTGCCGCTGGATGATGAAGATGGCGAAAACTTTATCTTCGTGAATGAGATTGTTGGTGGTGTTGTTCCCAAGGAATACATCCCGGCAGTTCAACAGGGTATTGAAGAGCAGATGCAGAACGGCTGTCTGGCCGGGTATCCGCTGCTGCGTATCAAGGCAACCCTGTATGACGGTTCCTATCACGACGTCGACTCCAACGAGATGGCCTTTAAGGTCGCCGGTTCCATGGCAATGAAGAAGGGTGCCCTTGAGGCGAACCCGGCACTGCTCGAGCCGATCATGCGTGTTGAAGTTGTGACGCCGGAAGACTACATGGGTGATGTTGTTGGCGATCTGAACCGTCGTCGTGGTGTCATCCAGGGCATGGACGAAGGTCCTGCCGGTAAGGTCATCCGTGCAGAGGTTCCGTTGTCGGAAATGTTCGGTTACGCCACCGACCTGCGTTCTGCAACGCAAGGCCGGGCGTCCTACGCGATGGAGTTCTCTGGCTATTCAGAGGCGCCTTCGAACATTGCCGAAGCGATCATTAAAAAGGGTTGATCCCCAGGACTTAAGAAACAGGAAGAGGTGTAACCGTGTCTAAAGAAAAATTTGAGCGTAGTAAACCGCACTTGAACGTAGGCACCATCGGTCACGTTGACCATGGTAAGACCACCCTGACCGCAGCGCTGACCCGCGTATGTCACGAAGTTTGGGGTACAGGTACCGCCAGCGCATTCGATCAGATCGATAACGCGCCGGAAGAGCGTGCGCGTGGTATCACCATCGCCACCTCCCACGTTGAGTACGATTCACCGACCCGTCACTACGCTCACGTAGACTGCCCGGGCCACGCTGACTATGTTAAGAACATGATCACTGGTGCGGCGCAGATGGACGGCGCGATCCTGGTTTGCTCCGCAGCTGACGGCCCCATGCCGCAGACCCGTGAGCACATCCTGCTGTCCCGTCAGGTTGGCGTACCTTACATCGTTGTGTTCCTGAACAAAGCGGACATGGTAGACGATGAAGAGCTGCTTGAGCTGGTCGAGATGGAAGTTCGTGATCTGCTGAGCCAGTACGACTTCCCGGGCGACGACACACCGATCATCACTGGTTCCGCGCTGATGGCGCTGGAAGGCAAGGATGACAACGAGATGGGTACTACCGCTGTCAAGAAGCTGGTAGAAGCTCTGGATGACTACATCCCTGAGCCGGAGCGTGCGATCGATCAGCCGTTCCTGATGCCGATCGAGGACGTTTTCTCCATCTCCGGTCGTGGTACCGTAGTAACTGGTCGTGTTGAGCGTGGCATCCTGAAGACTGGCGATGAAGTTGAAATCGTTGGTATTCGTGACACCCAGAAGACCACTTGTACTGGTGTCGAGATGTTCCGTAAGCTGCTGGACGAAGGCCGTGCCGGTGAGAACATTGGTGCGCTGCTGCGTGGTACCAAGCGTGACGACGTTGAGCGTGGTCAGGTTCTGTGTGTGCCGGGCTCCATCAAGCCGCACACCAGGTTCGAGTGCGAAGTGTACGTACTGTCCAAAGAAGAAGGTGGTCGTCATACTCCGTTCTTCAAGGGCTACCGTCCGCAGTTCTACTTCCGTACTACTGACGTAACTGGTTCTTGCGAGCTGCCGGAAGGTGTGGAAATGGTTATGCCGGGTGACAACGTCAAGATGAGTGTTACCCTGATTGCTCCGATCGCCATGGAAGATGGCCTGCGCTTCGCGATTCGTGAAGGCGGCCGTACCGTTGGTGCCGGCGTAGTCTCCAAGATCATCGAGTAATCTCCTCGTTTGATCAGGAAAAAGGGGCTGATTCTTCAGCCCCTTTTTCTGTTTCAGTCGCAAAGCCTGCCTGACCTGGTCAACCAGCATTGTTGTTGACAGGGTTGGGTATTATGCATACAATGCGGCTCCTTTTTTTGAAGGTCGGCTAACAAGTAGCTGCTACGAGTGGAGTTTGGTGCATCATGCAAAGCCAAAAAATTCGAATCCGGTTGAAGGCGTTTGATTATCGCCTGATCGACCAGTCCACGCAGGAGATCGTCGATACCGCCAAGCGGACCGGCGCTCAGGTGCGTGGCCCTATCCCTCTGCCGACGCGGAAGGAAAAGTACACCGTATTGATCTCTCCGCACGTCAACAAAGACGCGCGTGATCAGTATGAAATTCGTACGCATAAGCGTTTGCTCGACATCGTTGAGCCGACGGAAAAGACAGTAGATGCTCTGATGAAACTGGACCTGGCAGCAGGTGTAGACGTTCAGATCAGCCTCGGCTAATACCGCCCGGTATTAGTCTGTGTAACTGTCATAAGGCCATAGAGGGTGAGAGCCCCGTACACTTAAGAGGTGAAACATGGCAATTGGTGTTGTCGGTCGTAAGGCCGGTATGACCCGTATTTTTACGGAAGATGGGCAGGCGCTGCCCGTAACGGTAATCGAGGTTGAGCCCAACCGCATTACCCAACTGAAAACTCTTGAAAGCGATGGCTACCGCGCCGTACAGGTGACAGTCGGTACTCGTCGATCCTCTCGTGTTACCAAGAGCGAAGCGGGCCATTTTGCCAAGGCTGGCGTTGAAGCCGGTCGTGGTATGTGGGAATTCCGTCTTGCTGATGGCGAAGGCGAAGACCTGGCCGCCGGTGGCGAAATTACAGCTTCTGTATTTGAGGACGGTCAGGTGGTTGATGCCATCGGTCAGTCCAAGGGTAAAGGCTTCCAGGGCGGCGTAAAGCGCTGGAACTTCTCAATGCAGGACGCCACTCACGGTAACTCTCTGTCTCACCGTGCTCCGGGTTCCATTGGTCAGAACCAGACTCCGGGCAAGGTATTCAAGGGCAAAAAGATGGCGGGCCAGATGGGTAACGCTCAGGTAACTGTGCAGAACCTGAAGATCGTCCGTGTCGACGCCGAGCGCAACCTGCTGCTGGTAAGTGGTGCCGTTCCCGGCGCAACTGGCGGCGATGTTGTCATCAAGCCTGCAGTTAAAGCCTGAGGAGCGGTGCGATGGAATTGACTATTACAGGTAGCGGCAAAGGAATTTCTGTTTCCGACGCCGCATTCGCCAAAGATTTTAACGAGTCGCTGGTTCACCAGGTTGTGACTGCCTACATGGCAGGCGCCCGCCAGGGTACCAAGGCTCAGAAGACGCGTTCTGAAGTAAGCGGTGGCGGTAAGAAGCCATGGCGTCAGAAGGGCACCGGTCGTGCCCGAGCTGGTACCATCCGCAGCCCGATCTGGCGCTCCGGTGGCGTTACCTTCGCTGCCAAGCCCCGTGGCTTCGAGCAGAAGGTTAACCGCAAAATGTACCGCGCAGCGATGCGCTCCATTTTTTCCGAGCTGGTTCGCCAGGAGCGTCTGGTTGTTGTTGACGACATGAACGTTGACAGCCCGAAGACCAAGGCATTCAACGCCAAGCTGAAGGACATCGGTGTGACCAATGCGCTGATTCTGTCCGACAACGTCGAGCAGAACCTGCACCTGGCCTCACGCAACATCCCGCACGTTGATGTGCGTGATATTGCTGGCCTGGATCCGGTTAGCCTGGTTGCCTTCGAGAAGGTCGTTGTGACCGTTCCCGCTCTGAAGAAGATCGAGGAGATGCTGGGATGAATCAGGAACGTATTTACAAGGTCCTGCTTGGACCGCACGTATCGGAAAAAGCGTCTCTGGCAGCAGAGCGTGGTCAGGTTGTGTTTCGTGTAGCACCCGATGCCACCAAGCCCGAGATCAAGAAAGCCGTTGAGCAGCTGTTCAACGTCACCGTAGAAGGTGTTCAGGTTCTGAACCGTAAGGGTAAGCTCAAGCGCACTATCCGCGGGTTCGGCAAGCGTAATGACATTCGTAAGGCTTACGTCAAGCTGGCAGAAGGTCAGGACATCGATTTTCTGGATGTGGAATAAGGTAAAGGGGTCGTAATATGCCGATCGTCAAAACCAAACCAACATCTGCCGGACGCCGTCACGTTGTAAAGCTTTACAACCCGGATCTCCATACTGGGCGCCCCTACGAGCCGTTGGTAGAAAGAAAGAACAAGACGGGTGGTCGTAACAATGTAGGCCGCATCACAACCCGTCACACGGGTGGTGGCCACAAGAAGCACTACCGTGTCATCGATTTCAAGCGGACCAAAGATGGTATCCCGGCGGTCATTGAGCGCCTGGAGTACGATCCGAACCGCTCTGCGCACATTGCACTGCTGAAGTATGCCGATGGCGAGCGTCGCTACATTATCGCTCCCAAGGGTATGCAGATCGGTGATCCTGTGCGCTCTGGTATCGACGCGCCAATCAAGGTGGGTAGCACTCTGCCGCTCCGGAACATTCCGGTCGGTTCTGTGATCCACTGCGTCGAACTCAAGCCTGGCAAAGGTGCACAGCTGGCTCGCTCTGCGGGCGCATCCGTACAGCTGGTTGCCCGGGAAGGTGCATATGCCACCATCCGCCTGCGCTCAGGTGAAATGCGTAAGGTGCTTGTAGATTGCCGTGCAACGCTGGGTGAAGTATCCAACAGCGAGCACAGCCTCAAGCAGCTTGGTAAAGCGGGTGCATCACGTTGGCGCGGCAAACGGCCAACAGTACGTGGTGTTGCTATGAACCCAGTTGACCACCCGCATGGTGGTGGTGAAGGGCGTACCTCTGGCGGGCGTCACCCGGTTACTCCGTGGGGTGTTCCGACCAAAGGGCATAAGACTCGTAAGAACAAGCGTACTGACAAGATGATAGTACGTCGTCGTTCGGCCAAGTAAACGACTACATAGAGGTAATTGCTGTGCCACGTTCTTTGAAGAAAGGTCCTTTTATAGACCTGCATCTGTTGAAGAAGGTCGAGGCAGCTCTGGAAGCTAACGACAAGCGGCCGATCAAAACCTGGTCCCGCCGGTCAACAGTCTTTCCAGAGATGGTAGGCCTGACCATTGCAGTCCACAACGGCAAGCAGCACGTGCCGGTTTATGTCACCGAAGATATGGTTGGACATAAGCTGGGTGAGTTCGCGGCAACGCGTACTTATCGTGGTCATGCGGCCGACAAGAAAGCTAAACGCTGATTCTGAGGTAATCGAAATGGAAGTAGCAGCCAAGTACAAGGGCGCTCGCCTCTCAGCTCAGAAAGCACGTCTTGTCGCTGACCAAGTACGCGGCAAGGCTGTTGAGGACGCCCTGAACATTCTGACTTTCAGCCCGAAGAAGGCGGCGGTCGTGATCAAGAAAGCTCTTGAGTCCGCCATCGCCAACGCTGAGCACAACGAAGGTCTGGACGTTGACGAACTGCGGGTTTCCACCGTCATGGTGGATGAGGGTCCGACGCTCAAGCGAATCAAAGCTCGAGCCAAGGGGCGCGCTGACCGTATTTTCAAGCGCACCTGCCATATCACCGTCAAGGTCGCCGACAAGTAGGAGATGCTCAGATGGGTCATAAAGTAAATCCAACCGGCATTCGCCTGGGTGTGATCAAAGAGCACAACTCAGTCTGGTATGCCGACAAAAAGGAATACTCCAAGAACCTGCTGAATGACATTCAGGTTCGTGAGTTCCTCGACAAGCGTCTGGTTAAGGCGTCTGTCAGCAAGATTGTGATCGAGCGCCCTGCTCAGAACGCCCGTATCACGATCCATACTGCCCGTCCCGGTATTGTTATCGGTAAGAAGGGTGAAGATGTTGATCGTCTGCGTCGCGAAGTCAGCGACATGATGGGTGTGCCTGTGCACATCAACATCGAAGAAGTCCGCAAGCCGGACCTCGATGCCCGCCTGGTAGCGCAAAACGTTGCCGGCCAGCTGGAGCGTCGTGTGATGTTCCGTCGCGCTATGAAGCGTGCGGTACAGAACGCCATGCGCCAGGGTGCCAAGGGTATCAAGATCCAGGTAGGCGGTCGTCTCGGGGGTGCTGAAATCGCGCGTTCCGAGTGGTATCGCGAAGGTCGTGTTCCTCTGCACACTCTGCGTGCAGATATTGATTACGCAACCTACGAAGCGCATACCACTTACGGCGTAATCGGCGTCAAGGTATGGATCTTCAAAGGTGAGATTCTTGGTGGTATGGAGCAGGTCCGTGCTGACAAGAAAGCCTCTGGGAAGAAAGGTTCTAAGTAAAGGGGCACTCTTATGCTGCAACCAAAACGCACCAAATTCCGCAAGGTAATGAAAGGCCGTAACACCGGTCTTGCTCACCGCGCCAACAAGGTGAGCTTCGGTGAATACGGATTGAAGGCGACCAGTCGTGGGCGTATAACTGCGCGCCAGATTGAGGCGGCACGTCGTACCATGACTCGCCGCATCAAGCGGGGCGGAAAGATCTGGATCCGGATTTTCCCGGACAAGCCGATCTCCAGCAAGCCGCTTGAAGTTCGAATGGGTAAAGGTAAAGGTTCTGTCGAGTATTGGGTGGCTGAAATCCAGCCAGGCCGCATGCTCTACGAGATGGAAGGCGTTGCTGAAGACGTAGCACGCGATGCGTTCACTCTCGCCGCGGCCAAACTGCCGGTACAGACCACCTTTGTAACGAGGACGGTGATGTGATGAAAGCAACAGAGCTGCGTGAAAAGTCAGTCGAGGAGCTGAACAAAGAGCTGATCGACCTCCTGAAGGAGCAGTTCAACCTGCGCATGCGTAAGGCGACAGGTCAGCTGAATCAGTCTCACCTTCTCGGCAAGGTGAAGCGCGACATCGCTCGCGTGAAAACAGTATTGAACGAAAAGGCAGGACAGTGACATGACCGAAGCTACCCAAACTGCCAGAACTCTGAGCGGCAAGGTCGTGAGCAACAAGATGGAGAAATCCATCGTGGTGCTGGTCGAGCGTCAGGTGAAACACCCGCTGTACGGTAAGTACATGAAGCGTTCAACCAAGATCCACGCTCACGATGAGAGCAATCAGTGCAACATCGGTGACACTGTGACCATTCAGGAAACCCGTCCGGTCTCCAAGACCAAGAGCTGGGCCCTGGTGGAAGTCACTGAACGTGCATCCAAGGTGTAATTCGCCCGGAGAACAACCATGATTCAGACTCAAACAATGCTTGAAGTCGCGGATAACAGCGGTGCGCGTCAGGTGATGTGCATCAAGGTCCTGGGCGGTTCACACCGGCGTTATGCCAGCGTTGGGGATATCATCAAGGTGACCGTCAAGGAAGCCATCCCCCGCGGTAAGGTGAAGAAAGGCCAGGTCCTGAAAGCTGTCGTGGTGCGCACTCGCAAGGGTGTTCGCCGTCCCGACGGTTCGCTGATCCGTTTCGACGGAAACGCGGCAGTACTTCTGAACAATCAGGACGCTCCTATCGGTACCCGTATCTTCGGACCGGTTACCCGTGAACTGCGTAATGAGAAGTTCATGAAAATTATCTCACTGGCACCCGAAGTACTTTAAAGGACCAGAGGCCGGTTATGAAAAAGATCAAACGAGATGACGAAGTAATCGTCACCACGGGGAAAGACAAAGGCAAACGTGGTAAAGTCCTGAAGGTTCAGGACGATGGCCGCATGGTTGTTTCAGGGATCAATATGATCAAGAAGCACACCAAGCCGAACCCGATGCTGGGCACCCCAGGTGGCATCGTCGAAAAAGAAGCACCTATCCAGGCTTCCAACGTGGCTATTTTTAATCCGCAGACCGGCAAAGCCGATCGCGTAGGCTTCCAGACCAAGGAAGACGGCGCGAAAGTGCGGATCTTCAAGTCCACGAATGAAGCTGTCGATAACCAGTAAGCGGTGGTGGTTACGATGCTTAACATGAAAGAGCAGTACAGTAAGGAAGTGGTACCCGCCCTGCAGAAAGAGTTCAGCTACAAGAACATCATGCAGGTGCCGCGTATCGAAAAGATCACCCTTAACATGGGTGTCGGCGAAGCGGTTGGTGACAAGAAGCTGATTGAAAATGCCGTGGCGGATCTTGAGCGCCTGGCAGGTCAGAAAGCCGTTGTTACCAAGGCACGTAAATCCGTTGCGGGTTTCAAGATCCGTGAAGGTTGGCCTATCGGCTGTAAGGTTACCCTGCGCGGCGAGCGTATGTGGGATTTCTTTGATCGCCTGGTTCACATTGCGGTTCCCCGCATTCGTGACTTCCGGGGTCTGAATCCCAAGTCGTTCGACGGTCGTGGTAACTACAGCATGGGTGTGCGTGAGCAGATCATTTTCCCCGAGATCGAGTACGACAAGGTCGACAAGATCCGTGGTCTGGACATCACCATTACCACCACTGCCGGTACCGACGATGAAGGTCGCGAACTGTTGAAAGCCTTCGGCTTTCCGTTCAAGAAATAAGGAACGAGTGTAATGGCTAAGGTTTCCATGAAAAACCGTGAGCTCAAGCGCGAAAAGACCGTTGCAAAGTTTGCAGCGAAGCGTGCCGAGCTCAAGGCGATTATCAAGAACCCGAATACCAGCGATGAAGAGCGTTGGGATGCACAGATGAAGCTTCAGCAGCTTCCTCGCGATGCTTCTCCCTCACGTCTTCGTAATCGTTGCCAGGTGACTGGTCGTCCCCACGGCGTTCTGCGCAAGTTCGAGCTGTCACGGATCAAGCTCCGTGAATACGGCATGCGCGGTGACGTTCCGGGCCTGACCAAGGCAAGCTGGTAAGATAGGCATCCTGACTTCGGTCAGGTGCCTGTTGGTAAGCGGTGCGGCAAGCCGCTGCACAACTAAAAAGATCAGGAGCCTCATACCAATGAGTATGCAAGACACGCTTGCGGATATGTTTACCCGTATCCGTAATGCACAGATGGCATCAAAAGCAGACGTTACGATGCCGTCTTCAAAGATGAAGATCTCCGTAGCCCAGGTCCTCAAGGACGAAGGTTACGTTGACGATTTCTCCGTTTCAGCCGACGCGAAGCCCGAGCTGACGATTACTCTGAAGTACTTCGGCGGCAAGCCGGTTATTGAAGAGATCAAGCGGGTCAGCCGTCCGAGTCTGCGCCAGTACAAAGGCGCTGGGGAACTGCCGAAAGTATCCGGTGGTCTGGGAGTCGCGATTGTCTCAACGTCCAAGGGCGTTATGACAGACCGCGCCGCACGAGCTGCTGGCGTGGGTGGCGAAGTCATCTGCACCGTATTCTAGGAGATACACATGTCCAGGGTTGCCAATAATCCTGTCGTGCTGCCTTCCGGTGTTGAGGTTAAGCTGAACGGACAGGAAATTAGTGTGAAGGGTTCCAAGGGGGCGCTTCAAATCACCATTCACCAAGCGGTTGAAGTAAAGCAGGAAGAGAATGTTCTGCGCTTTGCGGCCCGCGATGGTGCTACAAAGTCCCGCGCTCTTGCTGGTACTACTCGTGCACTGGTCAACAACATGGTGACCGGTGTTTCCACAGGCTGGGAACGTAAACTCCAGCTGACGGGCGTAGGTTACCGTGCCCAGGCGCAAGGTAAGAAGCTCAATCTGACACTGGGTTTTTCCCACCCGGTCGAGTACGAGCTGCCCGAGGGGATTACCGCAGAAACTCCGTCCAATACGGAAGTTGTAATTCGCGGTATCGACAAGCAACAGGTTGGCCAGGTCGCTGCGGAAGTCCGCGCGTTCCGTCCGCCCGAGCCTTATAAGGGTAAGGGTGTTCGTTATGCGGATGAGCAGGTCAGACGCAAAGAAGCCAAGAAGAAATAAGGCGGGACTATGAGCGCGAATAACGAAAGATTGCGTCGCGCACGCAAAGTGCGCATGAAGATCCGTGAACTGGGTACCAATCGTCTGTGCGTTCACCGCACACCGCGTCACATGTATGCCCAGGTCACGACTGCAGACGGCAGCAAAGTGCTGGCTTCTGCCTCCACGTTGGATAAGGAACTGCGCCAGGGTGCAACCGGTAACGTGGACGCTGCCAAGAAGGTTGGTCAGCTGATTGCTGAGCGTGCCAAGGCAGCAGGTGTTGAGCAGGTTGCTTTTGACCGCTCCGGTTACCGTTATCACGGCCGTATTCAGGCTCTGGCCGACGCAGCCCGTGAAGCTGGCTTGCAATTCTAAGAGGTGGAGAAGATGAGCGTTAACGAACAGAAGGCGCCTGAGCTCCAGGAAAAGCTGGTTCAGGTCAATCGTGTCGCCAAGGTTGTTAAAGGTGGCCGTATTTTCGCCTTCACCGCACTGACAGTAGTGGGTGATGGTAAAGGTCGCGTTGGTTTCGGTCGTGGCAAGGCGCGTGAAGTGCCGGTCGCCATCCAGAAGGCCATGGAAGCTGCACGCAAGAACATGGTAGAAGTTCCGCTTGACGGCACTACCCTGCAATACCCGGTCAAGGCTCAGCATGGCGGCTCCAAGGTCTACATGCAGCCAGCTTCTGAAGGTACTGGTATCATCGCCGGCGGTGCGATGCGTGCGGTACTGGAAGTGGCGGGTGTTCAGAACGTACTGTCCAAGTGTTACGGGTCTACCAACCCGGTGAACGTGGTACGTTCCACCATCAAGGGTCTCCAGGCAACTCAAGCGCCTGAAGATATTGCAGCCAAGCGCGGTAAGACCGTGGAAGAGATTCTGGGTTGAAGTCATGGCGAACGCAAAAACGATCAAAGTAACTCTGACCCGCAGCCCCATCGGCTGCCAGCCCAAGCACAAGCTGTGCGTCAAGGGCCTGGGTCTTCGTAAAATCGGTCACACCGTGGAAGTGGAAGATACTCCGTCTATCCGCGGCATGATCAACCGGGTTGATTACCTGGTTCGGGTTGAGGAGAACTAAGATGCGTCTGAACGAACTTAGTCCGGAACCCGGTTCACGCCAGGCACCCAAGCGTGTCGGTCGTGGTATCGGTAGCGGTCTCGGTAAAACCGGCGGTCGTGGTCACAAAGGCCTGAAATCCCGTTCCGGCGGCAGCGTAGCGCCCGGTTTCGAGGGTGGTCAGCAGCCGTTGGCCCGTCGTCTGCCGAAGTTTGGTTTCACCTCCCGTCAGCAGCGTTACGTTGCAGAAATTCGCCTGAACGAATTGGCGAAGGTTGAAGGCGATGTGGTGGATCTGGAAGCCCTGAAGAAGGCGGACATCATTCGCGGGGAAATTCGCGAAGCCAAGGTTATCCTGTCTGGTGAATTGAGCCGGCCGGTAACCGTGAAGGGACTTCGGGTAACCAAAGGCGCGCGCGAGGCAATTTCTGCCGCGGGTGGTAAAGTCGAAGACTAAGGCGAGTCGAGGACTAAATGGCCAAGAACGCATCATTGCCTGCGGGCGCGGGTAAAGGACTGGCAGAGCTGCGATCGCGGCTCTGGTTTGTCTTCCTGGCATTGCTGGTGTACCGGATCGGTGCCCACATCCCTGTGCCGGGTATCAACCCCGACCGTCTGGCGGCACTGTTTGAACAGAACCAGGGCACAATCCTGAGCATGTTCAACATGTTTTCCGGTGGTGCGCTTGAGCGCATGAGTATCTTCGCTCTCGGTATCATGCCGTATATTTCGGCCTCTATTATCATGCAGCTCATGACTGCGGTCAGCCCGCAGCTTGAGCAGCTGAAAAAAGAAGGCGAAGCTGGTCGTCGTAAGATCAGCCAGTACACGCGGTATGGTACGGTTATCCTGGCCCTGGTTCAGGGTTTTGGTATTTCTGTCGGCCTGGCATCACAGGGTGTCACCTTCAATGACAGCTTCAGCTTCCACTTCGTGGCAGTTGTGTCGTTCGTAAGTGGCGCCGTGTTCATGATGTGGCTTGGCGAGCAGATCACCGAGCGGGGTGTCGGTAACGGCATTTCTCTCCTGATCTTCGCCGGTATTGTTGCCGGGTTGCCCGGCGCTATCGGTCAGACGCTCGAGCAGGCCCGTAATGGTGAGATGAGCCTGCTGGTCGTCCTGGGTATTGGCGTTCTTGCGGTTGCTGTAATTGGCTTCGTGGTGTTCATGGAGCGCGGTCAGCGCCGGTTGACGATCAACTACGCCAAGCGGCAACAGGGGCGCCGGGTGTTTGCTCAGCAGTCCAGCCATTTGCCTTTGAAGGTGAACATGGCGGGTGTCATTCCGCCGATCTTCGCTTCATCCATTCTGCTGTTCCCTGCATCTCTGGGTCAGTGGTTCGGCCAGGGCGAGGGTATGGAATGGTTGAGTGATATCTCCCAGGCCCTGGCGCCAAGCCAGCCGTTGTACATTATCTTGTTTGCGGCAGCAGTGGTTTTCTTCTGCTTCTTCTACACAGCGCTGATGTACAACCCGAAAGAAGTTGCGGATAACCTCAAGCGCTCTGGAGCGTTTATTCCGGGCATTCGTCCTGGTGATCAGACTGCCAAGTATATCGATGGTGTTCTGACCCGTCTGACGCTGTTCGGTGCAATGTACATTGCAGCAGTTTCCCTGTTCCCTCAGTTCCTGATGGTGGCCGGGAATGTTCCGTTCTATCTGGGCGGTACCTCACTGCTGATTGTTGTAGTCGTGGTGATGGATTTCATGGCGCAGGTTCAGTCGCACCTGATGTCCCATCAGTATGAATCACTGATGAAGAAGTCCAATCTCAAGGGCTATGGTCGGAACGGTTAACCCCGTTCCCCTTGAAAACTGGAGTCGACAATGAAAGTACGCGCTTCGGTAAAGAAAATTTGCCGTAACTGCAAAGTAATTCGTCGCAATGGCTCGGTACGAGTCATTTGCTCGGAGCCTCGTCACAAGCAACGCCAGGGCTGATTCCTGAAGGAATCCTTCCTGACATTGTAGGGTTTCGAAATGATGGCGCTTGACTCCATGCGGGGTCAGGCGCTATTATTTCGCGCCCTTTTTGTGGCGGAAAATTCACACAGCAAAGCTTTGAACGCGGAGTAATTTGGATGGCACGTATAGCCGGTGTCAATATACCCGATCACAAACATGCTGTTGTCTCGCTGACCTACATCTTTGGTGTTGGCAAGACCACAGCCCAGAAGCTTTGCGATGCAACCGGCGTCAAGCCGGACGTCAAGGTCAAAGACCTTAGCGATGAGCAGCTTGAAGCACTTCGTACCGAAGTGGGCAAGGTGTCTGTCGAAGGCGATCTGCGTCGTGAAGTACAGATGAACATCAAGCGTTTGAAGGATCTCGGATGCCACCGTGGTCTGCGTCATCGTCATGGCCTTCCGGTCCGTGGCCAGCGCACCAAGACCAACGCACGCACCCGTAAAGGTCCACGCAAACCTATTCGTAAGTAACAGGTAGGCAAACATGGCAAAGCCAGGTACACGTACCCGTAAAAAGGTGAAAAAGACGGTTGTTGATGGCGTCGCGCACATTCACGCGTCCTTCAACAACACTATCGTGACCATTTCTGACCGTCAGGGCAACGTCCTGTCCTGGGCCACCTCCGGTGGTTCCGGTTTCCGTGGGTCACGCAAGAGTACACCTTTTGCTGCGCAGGTAGCAGCTGAAAGAGCCGGTAATGCGGCTGCTGAATACGGCCTTAAAAACCTGGACGTAGAGGTTAAGGGTCCTGGGCCCGGACGTGAATCTGCAGTTCGCGCGCTGAACGCGTGTGGCTACAAGATCACCAACATCACAGATGTGACGCCGATTCCCCACAACGGCTGTCGTCCGCCCAAGAAGCGCCGCGTCTAACACAGGAGACAGTGAATTATGGCTCGTTATATAGGCCCGAAGTGCAAGCTGTCTCGTCGTGAAGGGACAGATCTTTTTCTGAAGAGCGGTGTTCGCGCGCTCGATTCAAAGTGCAACATCGAGACTCCGCCGGGTATGCACGGCGCGCGTCGCGGTCGTCTGTCCGAGTA
Organism: Marinobacter sp. MIT932201; assembly: GCF_047123295.1. Taxonomy (NCBI): domain Bacteria; kingdom Pseudomonadati; phylum Pseudomonadota; class Gammaproteobacteria; order Pseudomonadales; family Marinobacteraceae; genus Marinobacter; species Marinobacter sp. MIT932201. Next base: position 755,515 of record NZ_CP138917.1, read on the forward strand.
CGGCGTACAGCTTCGTGAAAAACAGAAAGTTCGTCGTATCTACGGCGTTCTCGAGAAGCAGTTCCGCAACTATTACAAAGAGGCCGCCCGAGGCAAGGGTGCAACTGGTGAAAACCTGCTGCAACTTTTGGAAGGCCGTCTTGATAACGTTGTATACCGCATGGGCTTTGGTTCCACCCGTGCAGAAGCCCGTCAGCTCGTCTCTCACAAGGCGATCCTGGTTAACGACAAGTCGGTGAACATCCCGTCTTACCAGGTCCGTCCGGGTGATGTTGTGAGCGTGCGTGAGAAGGCGAAGAACCAGCTGCGTGTTAAAGGCGCACTGGATCTGTCTGCAAGCCGTGCACCGGTGAGCTGGGTAGAGGTCGACGCCAACAAGATGTCCGGCGTTTACAAGTCAGTACCTGAGCGTACTGAACTGCCGGCCGACATCAACGAGAACCTCATCGTCGAGCTTTACTCCAAGTAAAGCCCAGTTAGCAACGATAGCAGATAGGGGCGTCTATGCAGCGTTCAGTACATGAGTTATTGACACCTCGTACCATTGACGTGAAGGAATCAAGCGCCACGCGTGCCAAGGTTACGCTTGAGCCTCTGGAAAGAGGCTTTGGTCATACCCTGGGCAGTGCACTGCGCCGGATTCTCTTGTCTTCGATGCCGGGCTGCGCCGTGACTGAAGCGCAGATCGACGGTGTCCTGCACGAGTACAGCGCCATTGAGGGTGTCCAGGAAGACGTCATCGAGATTCTTCTGAATCTCAAAGGCGTAGCCGTAAAAATGAACGGTCGGGACGATGCCGAGCTTACGCTCAGCAAGAAAGGCCCGGGCGTTGTGACAGCAGGTGATATCAAGCTGGATCATGACGTCGAGATTGCCAACCCGGAGCACGTGATCTGTCACCTTAGCGAGAATGGTGAAGTGAACATGCGTCTCCGTGTGGCTCGCGGTCGCGGCTATGAGCCGGCAGACCAGCGTGGTCTCGACGAGGACGAAACTCGCGCCATCGGACGTCTGCAGCTGGATGCAACATTCAGCCCGGTTCGTCGCGTGGCTTACGCCGTGGAAAGCGCACGGGTAGAGCAGCGGACCGATCTGGACAAGCTGGTTATCGACCTGGAGACCAATGGCACCATCGACCCGGAGGAAGCGATTCGTCGGGCGGCCACCATCCTCCAGCAGCAACTGGCGGTGTTTGTTGATTTCGATCATGAGAAAGAGCCTGAGCGCGTTGAGGAAGAGGAAGAAATCGATCCTATCCTGCTGCGCCCGGTTGATGATCTGGAATTGACAGTGCGTTCAGCTAACTGCTTGAAGGCTGAGAACATTTACTACATCGGCGATCTTATCCAGCGCACAGAAGTTGAGCTGTTGAAGACGCCTAACCTTGGTAAAAAGTCGCTGACCGAGATCAAGGACGTTTTGGCGTCCCGTGGTCTGTCACTGGGTATGCGTCTTGATAACTGGCCGCCGGCTAGCCTTCGTGGCGACGACCGGGTTCTGGGCGGTTAATCGCCGATTAGTTTAAGGTAAGGAATAAGAGCAATGCGTCATCGTAAGAGTGGTCGTAAGTTCAGCAGGACCAGTGCGCATCGCAAGGCCATGTTCCGTAACATGACTGCGTCACTGGTTGAACACGAGCTGATCAAAACAACGCTGCCGAAAGCCAAAGAGCTTCGTCGGGTAGCTGAGCCTTTGATCACGCTTTCCAAGAATGATTCGGTCGCGAATCGTCGTCTGGCGTTCTCACGCCTGCGTGACGATGCAGCGGTTGCCAAGCTGTTTGATGAGCTGGGCCCCCGTTACAGCGAGCGTCCGGGTGGATACCTTCGTATCCTGAAGTGTGGCTTCCGTGCCGGCGACAATGCCCCGATGGCATTTGTTGAGCTGGTTGGTCGTCCGCTGGATATTGAAGCGGAAGAGGTGGACGAAGACGAGGATTAATTTCTTCGGCTTTGGCCAACCACGAAGAAACCGGGTTCCGTGAGGTTCCCGGTTTTTTTGTGTCTGGGTTTTATATGTGACTGGCAGTCTGAGAGCTTGGGTGGCTGGCGCGGGGGTGAGGGTGTATTTTCTTTGGGAAAACAACTCGCTTCGCTCAGACATCTTTTCCCGGCAGAAAATACACCCTCACCCCCTCGCCGACAGAGCTCTTAGTTGCCCGCCAATTATTTGGTCAGCATTGGTTTGAGATAACGTCCTGTGTGGGAAGCAGGGTTCTTGGCAACCTCCTCCGGGGTTCCCTCAGCAATGATCTGCCCGCCGCCAGACCCACCTTCGGGGCCCAGATCGACGATCCAGTCTGCGGTCTTGATGACGTCCAGGTTGTGCTCGATCACCACGATGGTGTTGCCGTGGTCGCGGAGCCTCTCCAGGACATTCAGAAGCTGCTGGATGTCGTAGAAGTGCAGGCCGGTGGTGGGCTCGTCCAGAATGTACAGCGTTTTGCCGGTGTCTCGTTTGGACAGTTCCTTAGCCAGTTTTACCCTTTGGGCTTCGCCGCCGGAGAGGGTCACGGCGCTCTGACCGAGGCGGATGTAGGACAGGCCGACGTCGATCAGGGTTTGGAGTTTGCGGGCGATGAAGGGGACCGCATCGAAGAACTCACGTCCCTCTTCCACGGTCATTTCCAGCACTTCGTTGATGTTCTTGCCCTTGTACCGGACTTCCAAGGTTTCGCGGTTGTAGCGTTTGCCCTTGCAAACATCGCAGGGTACGTAGACGTCTGGCAGGAAGTGCATTTCTACCTTGATCACGCCGTCGCCCTGGCAGGCTTCGCAGCGGCCGCCCTTGACGTTGAAGGAGAATCGGCCGGGCTTGTAACCCCGTGAGCGGGCTTCCTGGGTTCCGGCGAACAGTTCCCTGATCGGCGTGAACAGTCCTGTGTAGGTCGCGGGGTTGGAACGCGGTGTGCGGCCGATGGGGCTCTGGTCGATATCGATGACCTTGTCCAGATGGTCGAGCCCCTTGAGTGACTGGTAGGGCGCGTGGTTCAGACTGGTGGCCTTGTTGAGTTTCGCGGCGGCGACCGGATACAGGGTGCTGTTGATCAGCGTGGACTTGCCGGACCCGGACACGCCGGTGATGCAGGTCATGATGCCCAGAGGCAGGTTCAGGGTTACATCTTTCAGGTTGTTACCGGTAGCACCAGCAAGGGTCAGTGATTTTCCGCCGCCTTTGTTCCGCGTACTGGGTACGGCTATCTCCCGGCTGCCTTTGAGGTATTGGCCGGTCAGAGAATCCGGGTTGTCGATAATCTGTTGAGGCGTGCCCTGGCCGATGATGTGGCCGCCGTGGACGCCGGCGCCCGGGCCGATATCAATCACATGGTCGGCGGCTCGAATGGCGTCTTCATCGTGCTCGACGACAATTACCGTGTTGCCCAGATCACGCAGGTGGGTGAGGGTGGCCAGCAGGCGGTCATTGTCCCGCTGGTGGAGCCCGATGGAGGGTTCGTCGAGAATGTACATGACACCAACCAGTCCGGCCCCGATTTGGCTTGCCAGGCGAATACGCTGGGCTTCGCCCCCGGAGAGGGTGTCGGCGCTTCGCTCCAGGGTGAGGTACTCCAACCCCACGTTCACCAGGAACTGGAGCCTTTGACGGACTTCTTTCAGAATTTTCTCGGCAATTTCGCCCTTCCGGCCCGGTAGGGCGAGGGTTTCGAAGTAATCATGGGCCTCGCCAACCGGCAGATGGGTAACGTCCGAAATATTGTGTTCTTCAATAAACACATGGCGGGCGCTACGGCGCAGACGGGAACCCCCGCACTCCTTGCAGGGCTGTGTGCTGAGGTTACGAGCCAGTTCCTCTCGCATACTTTGAGAGTCAGTTTCGCGGTAGCGCCGCTCAAGGTTGGGGAGAATGCCTTCGAACGGATGGGCCTTTTCCATGATGTGGCCACGGGAATTCACGTAGCGAAAAGGAATGTCTTCTTTCCCCGAGCCGAACAGCAGTACATTTCGGAAATCCTCGGGAAGGTCCACCCAGGCCGTTTCCAGATCAATGCCGTAGTGATCTGCCACGCTGCCCAGCATCTGGAAGTAATAGACCGCCCGGCGATCCCAGCCCTTGATGGCGCCCGATGCCAGAGTGGCCTCTGGGTGCTGGACGATTTTCTCTGGATCGAAGAATTGTTTGACGCCAAGCCCGTCGCAGGTAGGGCAGGCGCCTGCGGGATTGTTAAATGAAAACAGTTTTGGCTCGAGTTCGCTCAGGGCGTAGCCGCATTGGGTGCAAGCGTAACGGGCGGAGAATGTGTGTTCTTCGCCTTCACCGGTCATCGGCGCTACCAGGGCGATTCCGTCCGCGAGGTGCAGCGCCGTTTCAAAGCTTTCTGCCAGGCGCTGTTCAAGGCCCGGCTTCACCTTGAATCGATCAACGACCACATCAATCTGGTGCTTGCGTTTCTTGTCCAGGGCCGGCACATCGTCAATGTCGTAAACCGTGCCATCCACCCTCAGGCGGATGAAGCCCTGGCTGCGCATGGTTTCGATAACCTGCAGGTGTTCGCCCTTCCGGTCCCGTATCACCGGCGCGAGGATCATCAATTTGCTGTCCTCTGGCATGGCCACCACCTGATCCACCATCTGGCTTATGGTCTGAGCTTCCAGGGGCTGGCCATGGTCTGGGCATCGAGGCTCACCGGCACGGGCAAAGAGCAGGCGCAGGTAATCGTATATTTCGGTGATGGTGCCAACGGTCGAGCGCGGGTTGTGGGAGGTGGATTTCTGCTCAATGGAGATGGCGGGCGACAGACCTTCGATGTGGTCTACGTCCGGCTTTTCCATCATCGAAAGAAACTGGCGGGCATAGGTGGAAAGCGATTCTACATAGCGGCGCTGTCCTTCCGCATAAAGCGTATCGAACGCAAGGGACGATTTCCCGGAGCCGGAAAGGCCGGTGATCACGATCAGCTTGTCCCGTGGCATATCCAGGTCGATGTTTTTCAGGTTGTGGGTCCGCGCCCCTTTGATCTGGATATGGTCCATAACACCTCGCTCGGATAAAAAACGAAAATTATACCGCGTTGGGTCGGCTGCGGCGAAAATGATCCCCGGATCAGCATCACGCGACCTGTCCCCCGTCAGCGCCCCTTCTGCTACAATGCGCCGCCTGCGAAGGGTATTTGCCCTCAATCTGACCGCTTTCAACCCCGGCTGAGGTACGTAATTGCCATGAACGCGCTGGAAAAACGCTCCGTACTCGCACTGGCGTCCGTCTACGCCATGCGCATGCTCGGACTGTTCATGGTGCTGCCGGTGTTCATGCTGCTTGGTGAAGATCTCAAAGATGCGACGCCGGCCCTGCTCGGTTTTGCCATAGGGGCATACGGCCTCAGCCAGGCCCTGTTGCAGATTCCCTTTGGCATGCTGTCTGATCGGGTCGGTCGTAAGCGCATGATCTACATCGGGCTCGTACTGTTTGCCGCGGGCAGTTTGCTGGCCGGGGCCACGGACTCCATATACGTTGTGATTGCCGGTCGGATTCTTCAGGGTGCCGGCGCTATCGCCAGTGTTCTGATGGCGTTGCTCAGTGACCTGACCCGTGAAGAGGAGCGGACCAAGGCCATGGCGACCGTTGGTATCACGATTGGTCTGTCGTTCTCGGTCTCCCTGGTGCTTGGCCCCCTTCTTGGGGCCTGGTGGGGGCTGTCCGGAATCTTCTACGCGACCGCAGCGCTGGCAATTGTGGCGCTGGTGATCGTCAACCGCCTGGTCCCGACGCCCCATCAGCACAAGACGAGCCCCGACACCCATCCTGCCAGGGACATGCTGGGCCGTGTGCTTTCAGACGGTCGTCTTCTCCGGTTGGATTTCGGCATCTTTGCCCTGCACCTGGTGCTCACCGCCCTGTTCCTGGTCTTTCCCTCCATGCTGCAGGAGCAGTTTGGTCTTGCCAGCAGGTCACACTGGTGGTTCTACCTGAGCGTGATGATCACGTCTTTCTTTGCCATGGTGCCCTTCATCATCATCGGTGAGAAAAAGCGTCGGATGAAGCCGGTGCTGTGCGGGGCGATTGCGTTACTGACGTTGGCCACTGCCGGGTTTACTGGTGTGTCCGGCAGCCTGGTTGCGGCCTGGGCCGTGCTGTTTTTCTTCTTCATGGCCTTCAATCTGCTTGAAGCCAGCCTGCCGTCACTGATCAGCAAAGAGGCACCGGCGGCAAGCAAAGGAACAGCGATGGGGGTCTATTCCACCTCCCAGTTCATGGGTGCGTTTCTGGGCGGCGCCCTGGGCGGCTATCTGCTGGAGAGTGGCGGAATCCAGGGTGTGCTCTGGTTCATGGTGGTGGTGCTTGGCCTCTGGTTACTGGTAGCGCTTACTATGCCAGCGCCCGGCCACACCACCAGTTTCGTGGTACAGTTGCAGCAGGTAATGAACAACCAGTACGACGATATCGATGACAATCTCCGTCGCCTTCCCGGCGTTCAGGACGTGGTGATTGTTGAAGAGGCTGCCACTGCCTATCTTAAGGTGGATCGTCAGCAATTTGATGAGGCGTTACTTGCGGACTTTTCCTTTGTCCGGCAGGCTAAACATTCTTGAAATCCGGAGGCCCGCACGGAACGCGGGAGTCCCTGAAAAAAGAGTCAGGAGCAGAGCATGGCACGAGGCGTAAACAAAGTAATTCTGATCGGTAACCTGGGACAGGACCCGGATACCCGCTACACCCCTAACGGTAATGCCGTTGTGAACCTGAATCTGGCAACAGACGAAAGCTACAAGGATCGTCAGACCGGGCAATTGGTGCCGAAAACCGAATGGCACCGGGTTGTCATGTTCGGCAAGATCGCCGAAGTGGCGGGCCAGTATCTGCGCAAGGGCTCGAAGGTCTACATTGAGGGCAAGCTGCAGACGCGCAAATGGCAGAACAAGGAAGGTCAGGATGTCTACACCACCGAGGTTGTGGTGGATATCAACGGCCAGATGCAGATGCTCGACAGCCGTGGCGGCGAAGGCGGTATGAATCAGGGCGCCCCGGCAGGGCGGCCTCAGCAGTCCGGCTATAATGCCCCGGCGGGCCAACAGAACAACCCGCCACCGCAGTCTGGTGGTTACAGCAATCAGCCGTCGCAGGGCAGCATGCCGGAGCCGGTAGACGACTTTGACGATGACATTCCGTTCTAGACACCACTTTTTGCAAAAGTGTTCAAAGGTAAACGAGAGGCCCTGTATTTCGGGGCCTTCTTGTTTTATCGGAAAAAATTACTGTCCAAATTGCGCGACAAGTAAATTAACTTAAAAATTGTCCAAAAACTGCAAAGTTTGCTTCTGAAACGTTGCCCCCCATCGTTCTGAGATGACCGCCTCAGGTCTGCTCGAACTCCGAACGAGTTTGTTCCTGCAGTTACAAGATCACCCTCGACTAGACTCTTACTAAACCCAGAGCTTGCAAAACGCCCCGAAAAAAGTGCCACCGTTTGTCCAAAAAAATGAAAATTTATAGGTTCTAATAGATCTATGGGGGCAGAAGTTCCCGTTAGAACTTATATATTTGGTGAAGAATGAAGACGGTTAATGCAAAACTTTCCAGTGGAGAGCGATTTCCTTTATTAATCGATGATTCCGGAATCCCGGATTTGTGGGTTACCACCTATACCGTGGTTAAATGCAGACCAAACCACGACTTCAATACTATGAGAAACATTGTATGTCGTTTGCGTAGCTTCCGTTATTTTGAGCAAATTTCTAACAGAAACATTGAGGCTGAGTTCTCCAGAGGCATATTTCTCTCAGAATCAGATTGCGAGAAACTCCGCAGTTTTAGCTGGGTTAATCAGTCTACGGTGAATATTAATAAAGGGAGTAATGATCTTACAAAACTATTTTCCGGCGCACGGTATGTCTCAGCGGAAGTTTGCGCTCAACGACTACGTGACATTCGGAAGTTTCTCGTATTCATCGCTGAATCCATAAATAAAAATAATGTCCATAAGAGTGAGGTACGTCAGTCAATAAAAGATATGGATAAAAAGTTGTGCGCAATTACTCCGAAAACTAGCCCTTCCCGGGGCTCCGTCGACCCCTCTCAAAAAGCACCGAGTCCAGAGATTTTTCTTAAGATTTTGGAATTGGCTGATCCGGATAACCCCAGAGTCCCATTTCGAAAGGCTGTTCGAAAAAGGAACTCTTTAATGTTCAAAATCCTTTTTTCAACTGGTATGCGGTTAGGAGAGCTCTTATGTCTTAGAACAGACAGCAAGCATCTGGATCTCACTGCGGAACCGCCAATGATTCATATCAGGAAGCCAAGTGCTGGAGAAATCCATGTTGATGAGCGTTATCTACCACCTTCTCAAAAAACTATTGAGCGTTCGATATTCATTAGCCGAGAACTTGCTTTAGAGATCGAAGAGTACATTAAAATTCATAGAAGGAAAGTACTGCCAGCAAGAAAACATAGTTGGTTATTTGTAAATCACAGGAAGGGTGATCATTGGGGAAGCCCGATCTCACTGAACAACTGGATAAATTCTGTAGACAGGTTAAGGAAAGTTGACCCGGACCTTTATCATGGAGTGAAAAGTCACGGTTTTAGGCATACATTCGCGTACCTCTGGAACGAAAAGGTAGATGAACACAATTTAAAAGCAGCTGCTAGACCTGAATTAAAAATGAAAATCATTGGTGATAAAGAGCGCCAAGACGCTTTCATGAATATCATGGGATGGACCAGTATAAATAGTGCTAAGCCATATGAGCTAAGGCGTATAAAGAAGATCGTTGACTCGGTGACTCTGGAGGGAGTTCAAGATTTATCTAAATATATTGATGTTTCGATAATCGGTGGAGGTTAAGTCAGCGATGCTTGCTAAAGATATTAGAAAATCAGGACCCTACTTAACGCAAGAGGGCTTAAGGACAACAAAGCTTGGATACCAATACGACCTATCTTCTGACGTCTGGGAGGTTGATGCAGAATGTTTTATCTCTTTTAAGTCGGAAGCATGGAATATATTTAAAAACAAAACTAGCTTTAAACGCTGCCTTGCAGGGTATTTAGAGACGCACTCAGTAAGTTATGCCGTAAATATCCATAGTTTTTTTTCAAGGTACTTGGAGGATCAAAAGGTTGAAAGTATAAGTATTAAAACCCTAGCATCTTGGAGAAAGGTTCTTGGCCAAAAACGAGAGTATCAATTGGGTGCAATCAGAGGTTTTATATATCAATGGGAACAACTTGGATTGCCGGGAGTTGGTAGCAATGTTGCGTCTTGGTTAGAGGAGCAAATAATAACCGGAAATGAGAAGGGCCGCGCAGTAAGGCAATGGTGCCCCTATAGTGGGCCATACTCAAAAACTGAGCTAGGGAGTATTCTTGAGTGGACAACTGATGCTTTTCGTGATGGTTTCATAGATTACGAAGTGCACGCGCTCATATATCTCCTTGCGACAACCGGTCAGAGGGGGATTCAGTTGCAGAAGTTGCGTGCGAAAGATTTAATTGCATCATCCACCAAAAAAGAAAATCGAAAGGAAGAAAATTTTGTTTTAAATATACCTATGGCTAAAGAGCGTCTTGCCGCTAGTTTTCGGGGTGAATTCATAGCCAAGCCAGTGACTAGAGCGATATATCTTGTTGCTGCAAATTTGCGAGATCAGACAAGGCGGCGAATAAGTGGAATGCTTGGTAAGGAGCTCTCTGATGAAGAGGCAAGCGAGCTTCCTTTGTTTCCGAGTTGGATTCGAATCAAAAGATTTCTACGAAAGGAAGGTAAGTCCAAGAAAAAATTCCTGCGGGAGCATGCAGATCGTCCGAATACATTTCATGTTACAAGGTATGAACTAAGAAAGCTTCTTACCTACGAGTTTAACCGAACATGTCCCTTGGTTTGTGAAGTGACAGGTGAACCACTTATGCTCTCGGCCCGCCGATTCCGTTACACCTACGGAACCAACTGCGCTCGTCAGGGCTTAGTTGGTAGATATTTAGCGAGAGCTCTCGGACATCGGGATGATCAAAATATCCATTGTTATGTTGAGACTTCCCCAGAAATTGGGGACCGGATAAATCAGCTAATGTCCGGCCCTCTTGTGACAGTCAGCCAGGCACTGGCCGGCCAGTTGGTTTCCTCCGAAAGAGATGCAGTAAGAGGTGATGATCCTCGATCCAGGATAAAGAACGACGTAATGCAGAACGTCGGTACCTGCGGAAGTTACGAATTTTGCCCTAGTGGATGGCGGTCTTGCTATACCTGCAGTCGCTTTCAGCCTTGGTTAGATGCCCCTCATGCACATGCGTTGGAAAATCTTTTGGAGGAGCGGCAGACAATGGTCTCGGCGGGGTGTAGTGATCTGGTGATCCAAACAAGCGACAGGCTAATTAACGCGATAAAAAAAGTTATCGAGTTATGTGACGCTGAGAATGAGAATAGATCGACAATTGATATGCCCAATAAATAAGTGAGGATTTATGACGAATATTGCAAACTTCACTTCTAGGGCTGATCTCTCGGCTCAGGAAAATATGAAATTATTTGTGTCGCACTGCCGAGATGAGCTTGCACTGTATGATTGGTCGAAATTTCAGTGGAAGCATACTCGCACAGGAAAGAATGTCGCGACATTCACTCGATATGATGTGTGGGCGGCCAACTATCCATCACCCAACGACGTTTTCCTAGAGCCCTTCCTGTCTCAAATCAAGGCATATGTCCGTTACAAGCAAACCATAAGTGAATCGACGGCTATGGGCGGGGCCTCGAGTGCTGCGATTAAAATTCTCTACGATGCTATCCAAGTTGTGCATGAACACAGGGCACCCGACTTATTGGCTCTCGATGGCACAGTTCAGCAGAAATCAAGCGAAATTCTTGTTGAGCGTTATGGCGAACCATCGGCGAGATATAGAGTTGGCGCTGCGCTTGCGCGAATTTATGACTTTTTTCGAGGTAAAGGTATTTTGCCTTCCTTGCCTCACTGGGGTAACCCACACCCAAGGGATAAACCAAAAGCTACTCGCACGGATCCGGACTCTCTCGAGTGGCAGAGCCAAAGACTTCCGACGCTGGACCAAATCACAGCTTTGGCGGATTGTTTTGCCCGGGCCGAGTCTTTAGAAGACCAGTTTTGGTCATCGGTAATAGTACTGTTGATGTTTGCGCCCAGTCGGGCAGGTGAACTGCCATCCCTGGCAATAGACTGCCTTATCGAACGTGATGGTCACCTATATGTGCGGTGGTATGGCAAAAAAGGGTTTGGTGCTTATCAGAAACTTGTTCCGAAACCAATGGAGGCCGCGGTGCGTTTGGCCGTTGAGCGTCTGACTTTAATTGGAGAGCCGGCTCGAGCGGCGGCAAGATTTGCATGGGAAAGCCCAGGTATATTCATGCATCACCCGGGGTGTGCGACAGCAGTTGACTATGCTCCTCAACAGCGTCTCAATTCAACCCAGGTTGCTGCCGCAATGGGGTATAAGACGAATGGGCGACCAGTTGATTCGCAGGGAGCGTGGGGGCCGCTTAAGACAATAGTGAAGAACGCATCCACTAGCAAAGGTGACGTAACCTACGAATCGCTGGCTATTTATACGAGTCGCAAATATGGCCGACAAGGCTTGATACCCTCTGAAAAAGGTGGGCAGACGTATCAGAGAGCCGGAGATTCGGATCGGCCAATATGGGACTCCCTGATTTTGATACGTGATCGTGAGTTTCATAGGCAGCAAGGACTCGTTCCATTCTCTTGGATGACTATTTCTGTAGATGATCTGAATACCCAACTCGCCGGACGCAAAACTGATACTGGTAAGGTTTCTTCAATCTTTGAGCGAATGGGACTCTCCAATATAGATGGGAGCCCGATAGAGCTTACTTCGCATCAGATTAGAGTTTGGCTTTCGACCGTCGCAGAGCGCGCGGGTATGGACGATTGGACAATTGCCCATTGGGCCGCCAGAACTGATATGCAGCATAACGAACATTATGACCTGCGGACTGCAGAAGAAATCCGAAACCCATCCAAGACCATCATGGCTCCGGAGTTCAGCAATGACCCGGGTGTCGCATTAGCCGCCCTGAAAGAACGTCCATCCGCGCTAGAACTCGTGCGGATGAATCAGCCCGTGGCCTATGTCGACTTGGGCAAAAATATGATTGGTGCAGCACAATCGACTTTATACGGGTTTTGCACAACTGACTGGGCGCAGAATCCTTGTTCCAAGGCGCATCAATGCATCACCTGTCGAGAACACAAGTGCATAAAGGGCGATGATGCAAAGCTCCAGAACCTTCGGCGCCATAGGGACTTTCTTGAGAAGCAATTAAGTCTAGCCAGAGACGCGGTCGCTGAAGAGTATTACGGCTCCGCAAAATGGGTAGAGCGCCATCAGGAAGATTTCGCGGAAGTGGCAAAGAAAATTCAGGAACTCACTCTTAAACTATCCACTGCGGAGACTGTTGTGCAGATTTTGGAGGACCCGGCTGTGCCTGAAGGTGCTGTGATTTCAGTCCCGTCAGAATTTGATCCTGATCCGGTTGAGAGAGCCTTAGTATCACAAGGAGCTTCGACTACGGTTCGCAATGAGGACCTTACAGAAAAAGCTGATATTTTTGATTTGGTTGGGATACCGCATGGGTAAGATCACGAAGAATGACATTAAGGTTATAGAGCGTGTGCTCGATCAATGGGAAGGCAAGGTCAGTGTTGCCGCTGTGGTGTCGGAAGCGAAAAAGATTTTGGGAGCACGGGGATTTAGCCGTGGTACTTTTTATAATCTTTGCGAACAACATGCTAGCCTTAAGCAACGTCTCGAATCTGCTCGTGAGAGGTATCGGGAGTCAAAATCCGGCCCTCTGAACCAGAGTACCGGTGATAGGCAGCTTGATGATGCACTGAAGAAGATTGAAGCTCAAAAAGTTGAAATAGCCTCTTTAAAAAAGGACATAGAGACGCTTCGGGAAGGCTACCTCAAGGTGGCTTACAACGCGTACTATGGAAACCTTCGGATTGAGGAACTATCTAGATCAGTCTCGCAGCAGGACCTGCAAGATACTCTCCATCGAAGTGATTTTGGGGACCGAGTCGCGTTTCTTAAACGGCCATTACCGCCCGGAAAGCTCCCATAGGCTTTTAAAGTTGGGTGCAGGTCACTTCAGGCCTATGTAACTCCTATAAGTTGAGATTTCTCTCACCTGCTTAAGTCAATAGAATGGCTAACGGTCAGCGAAAGGAAGAATCAAAATGATTGCCTCTGTATGGCTAATGCTCTAGAGTAGGTTGTTGTCTTCCATCGCACTCGGGTGCCTCTTTGTGTCCGTTGAGCACGCATCGAAACTAGAAAACTACGCCTATGCTCAACGAGAGCGTCTGGCCTTTATTGATTTCCGGCTCCAGTATCAAGGCTCCATTGCTCGTGGTGAGTTGATGGAGCATTTCGGAACGGCAGTAGCTTCTAGTACCCGAGATTTCACTCTGTACCGCGAGCTGGCCCCTGACAACCTGGTGTTACGCCACGAAAACAAGCGATATTACCGAACAGAGCAGTTCGAAGCCTTGTTTCATCATGACACCTCTGCGGCTCTCAATACGTTGGCTCATGGCTTCGGCGATGGTGTGACATCACCCCGAGAAGTGTGCGGATTCTGTGAGGATGCCCCTGACCTTATTGTACCGCCGCGAGACATCCTGGCGACGTTGAGTAGGGCCATTAGTCAGGGGAAAGCCGTTACGCTTACCTACCTGTCTCTCAGTTCTGGTTGCAGCCAGAGAGTGATCGTACCGCATAGTATGGTCAATAATGGCCAGCGCTGGCACGTGCGAGGTTACTGCCGCAAACACAGGCAGTTTCGCGATTTTGTTTGTACCCGCATAACTGACAGTTGCATCGTCAATTCAGATGTAGCTGAGAACGAATTGCAAACCGCAGATACCGAGTGGAGCAAACATCTCACGTTGGAGTTGGTACCCCATCCGGGGCACGATCACCCGGAGGCCATTGCACTTGACTTCAGTATGTCCCGAATGGGCACTTTATCAAAGAATGCGCAGCCAGTGCGGCGAGTAACCATCCGTGCTGCTCGCGCGGGCTATCTCTTGAAACACTGGAGTGTGGATTGTAGCTCCGATTACCGGTTACCAGCCAACGAGTATCATTTGTGGCTGCGTAACCACGAAATACTTAAGCACTGCTCAAACGCCATCCTCGCCCCTGGTTATGCCCCAGAGCCCAAAGGCAGTCCGAAAAATTCTAAGGTTTCACGATGAAATTGACGCTTTCCCATCTCGAATCCCTGCTCTTGCGCGCATGCGACGATCTGCGCGGCAGCATGGATGCCAGCGAATACAAGGAATACATCTTCGGCATGCTGTTCCTCAAGCGCGCCAGCGACTTGTTTGATGAACGGCGGGATGAACTGCGGAAAAAGTTCAAGGCTCAGGGTTTGTCTGATGAGGACATCGCCATAGAGTTGGACGATCCAGATCATTACTCTGGCAAGTACTTCTATGTGCCGCCCCGTGCTCGCTGGAACGACGCCTGGGAGGAGGAGATTGTTGAGGGCGGTCGAAAACAGACTATTCAGCGCCCAGCGCTCAAGCACATCAAAGAGAACGTAGGTTCAGCCCTCAACAAAGCACTTGGTGAGATTGAAGATTACAATCCGGACGCCCTCCAGGACGTGCTCAGCGGCATCAACTTCAACCGCAAGATTGGCCAGCGCACTCTGGATGATGACACTCTTGCAGACTTTGTTCAGAACTTTGAGAAAATCCCCCTTCGTGATGAGGATTTCGAGTTCCCGGATCTTCTCGGTGCCGCCTATGAATGGCTGATCAAATACTTTGCCGATTCCGCCGGTAAAAAAGCCGGTGAGTTTTACACTCCCTGGGAAGTGGTTCGACTGTGCGCTGAAATCTGCGATCCGGAAGAAGGCATGAGCGTCTACGACCCGACCGTTGGGTCCGGCGGCATGCTGATCCAGATGCGCGACTTTCTGCGGGAAAAAGGTGGCGATGCTCGAGAGTTGGCGCTGTATGGCCAGGAAAAGATCGGCACCACCTGGTCGATCTGCAAGATGAACATGCTGCTGCATGGCATTTCCCACGCTGATATCCGCCAGGAAGATACCATTCGCGAGCCACAGCACCTGGACGAGAACAACGAACTAAAGCGGTTCGATCGGGTGGTCGCGAATCCTCCCTTTAGCCAGAACTACATCAAGAAAGATCTCAAGTTCACGGGGCGCTTTCCGGTCATGATGCCAGATAAGGGCAAGAAAGCTGATCTGATGTTCGTTCAGCACATGCTCTCTGTGCTCAAGCACGATGGCCGTATGGCGACGGTGATGCCTCACGGTGTGCTATTCCGTGGCGGTGAGGAGCGAGAGGCGCGTAAGTACTTCATCGAGCAGGGCTACTTGGAGGCCGTGATCGGCCTGCCCGGCAACCTTTTCTACGGCACCGGCATTCCCGCCTGTATTTTGGTACTGAACAAGGCCGGTGCCCGGGAGCGTGACTCAGTTTTATTCATAAATGCCGATCGCGAATACCGTGAAGGCAAAGCCCAGAATCATCTGCGTCCCGAAGATATCGATAAAATAATCTACGCCTATCGTCAGGGGCAGGAGATTCCGGGCTACGCCCGCCCGGTACCTTTCGCTGAGCTGCGTGAGGAAGAATACAACTGCAACATCCGCCGGTACGTCGACAATGCTCCGCCACCCGAGCCTCATGACGTGCGCGCACACCTCCACGGCGGCGTGCCAATTGTGGAAATCGACAGTCTCGATAACTACTGGCGCAATTACATTGATCTCAAGGGTGCTCTGTTCATTCCACGAGACACCGACTACATGGACTTTGCGCTGGCTTTGACAGACAAGCGAGAGATTGCCGGGCTTATCAACCAACATCCGGGCGTAGCCGCTGCTAACAAGCGAGTAATGGACGTGCTGGAGGCCTGGTGGGATGACAACTTACCAGTGGTCGAGGCGCTGGCACCGGATGCCGCCAATCAGCAGGCCAGGCCGCGCAATGTCTATGTGATGCGCAGCCAGTTGTTGCGAGGCATTGAAGCGGCCCTGGCGGATAACGGCTTGCTCACGCCCTTCCAGGTGCGTGGTGCTCTCGCCAGCTATTTCGATAGTCTCAAATCTGACTTCAAATCTATCGCAGCCAGTGGCTGGGGACCGGAATTAATTCCGGACGACGAAATTCTGGAGAGTCAGTTCCCCGAGGTTCTTACTGAACAGGAACAGGCTCAATCCCGTCTGGCCGAACTTCAGGAATTGTTTGCCGCCGCCAGTGAGGAAGAATTTGAAGACAACGACGATACCGGTGTCATGCCCGTTGACGAAGTCAAAATCAAAAAGGACGAACTCAAAGCCTTTACCGCAGACTTGAAGGCCCAGCTCAAAGTCATCAAGAGCCTGGCCGCCAACCTGTTCGCGGAACTGAAAGTGGCTGATAAACTGCCGCCCGGCAGCAAGAAGGGCTATTACTGCACCGAAGGTCTGGCTGGAAAAGATCCCACCTTCGAAAACGGCCTGCGTATTGTCGAATTGGCCGAGCAGCAGGGCTTATTTAGTGAATGGATTGCACCACTGCGTGATGCCGTAAACCAGGGCCGCCACGCCTGGAACAGCGCTCAGCGAATCGAAACCAGCCTGGCCCGCCATAAGGCACTGGAGGATGAGGTTAAGGCGCTGAAAGCTACCCTCAGAGGAATAGAAAGCAAACGTGATGAGCTCGTTGACAGTGCTCGAAAGAAGATTTCTATCGATGAGGCCCGCACTGTGATTATTGCCCGTCTCAAGGCGCGACTGCTGGGCATCTACAGTGCCTATCTGCGTGCCGAGCAACAGGCCTGTACTAAGGCCATCGAAAATCTCTGGACCAAGTACGCCATTACAGCTCTTCAGATCGAAACAGAGAGAGAAGAGGCGTCGAAGCAGCTGCGAGCGTATTTGGTGGAGTTGGGTTATGAGTGAGTGGATCGAATGCCCTTTGGAGACGCTCGCAGACATTTCCAGTGGCGGCACACCGTCACGAGCTAACCCCAGTTTTTGGAATGGACATATCCCTTGGGTGACTCCGACTGATATAACCGCTTGCCAGACGAATTACTTGTTCGACACAAGGGATACAGTGACAGAGACCGGTGTCTCCTCCTCATCAGCTAAGTTGTTGCCGGAAGGAACACTCTTGCTTACCTCGAGAGCCACCATTGGTGAGTTAAAGATAGCGGCGAGGCCGTTGACAACCAACCAAGGCTTCAAGAACCTTGTTCCGAGGCCTGCCGTTGATGGCGGCTTTCTTTTCTATCAGTTGTCTCGCAGCAAGGCGAAATTTGAACGCTACGCAGCAGGTAGTACCTTTCTGGAAATCAATCGCCGAGATGTAGGACGGGTGACGATAATGTTGCCTAGGTCTACTGAGGTGCAACAAAAAATCGCTAGAATTCTACAAACCATCGATCAAGCCATCGAGAAGACCCAAGCCCTGATCGATAAGTACAAGCAGATCAGGGCCGGACTGATGCACGACCTTTTTACCCGTGGCATCGGCCCGGATGGCAAACTGCGACCGCCTCGCGAGCAGGCCCCGGAGTTGTATCAGGAAACTCCGATGGGGTGGATACCCAAGGAATGGGATCTCCTGAGCATTGGAGACTTATGTTCACAAATAGCTGATTGTCCACACTCGACTCCGAAATATAGAGATTCGGGAATACCTTGTATCCGGACAGCCGATATGTTGCCCGGTAAACTCATGTTGGATAAAGCCTACTACGTGGACGAGCATGATTATATAAATCGGATACAGCGACTGAAACCGCGCGAGGGAGATATTATTTATTCACGGGAAGGTGAGCGGCTTGGAATTGCCTCGCCGGTAGGGAGTGAGCCAGTTTGTTTAGGGCAGAGAGTAATGATTTTGCGCCCTTCCGAACATGTGGATCCTGATTTTCTGCTTTGGATGATGAATCATATTGATTTTTATCGCAGGGTGACAAAAGGACTTGGTGCAACAACCTCTCCTCACATAAATGTTGGTGACATTCAGCGTACACATGTGTTTGTCCCTAATCTAAGCGAGCAAGTTGCAATAGGAGGTAAACTAAAATCAGTGCAAGCTCGATTAGATAATGAAGAAGCTTTTAAAGCTAAGGTGGACAGGAAAAAATCCGGCCTAGTGCACGATCTCCTGACCGGCGAGGTTCTTGTACATGTTGAGTCCAAGGAAGAGCGTGCTGTCGAAACCGCCTAGCTATCGAGGAGCGATAATCCGTGACAGCAATTAAAGAACAAAAGCTGCTTTATCACCTGACAAGCCTGAATAATATTGGGTCGATCTTGGACAATGGCCTACAGCCACGAGCTGGCTTGGAAGAGTTCCATGATGTGGCTGATGCGGAAATTTTAGTCGGGCGAGGCGAGCATGGACTGGAGAACTATGTCCCTTTTCACTGGTTTTCGCGAAACCCCTTTGATGGGAGGGTTCAAAAAGACCGGTCAAACGAAGATTTTGCCTTGATAACCGTTCGGCGGGCCCTCGCCGTTGGGAACAACTGGAAAATACTGCCAAGGCACCCTTTGTCCAAGCAGGAGTTCAGACTTTACGACTATCAAGAGGGCTTCGATCTGATTGACTGGAAACTGATGGAGTCGCGGGACTACAAAGACAATGAATGTAAGAGTGTCTGTATGGCTGAGTGTTTGTCACCTGGACCGGTCAGCGCTTCTGATTTTTTCAAGATCTTTGTTCCAACAGAGCAAGTGAGAGATATCGTGCTTGGTGAAGTTACAGCACGCGGACTACCTCTTGAAGTGACCGTGAACCAGTACATGTTTTGCTAATGGTCTATACGAATCTGAACCCCAATAAGGCTCTGATCTGGCGGATAACCCACCGCCGGAACCTGCCGTGGATTCTGGTTAATGGTCTGCATGCGGGCAACAGCACTGCACGTTCATCAGACTGGGTGACCATCGGTAACCAGGAACTGATCGACCGTCGAGCACATCGTGTGGTGCCGCTGCCACCGGGAGGCATGCTGAACGACTACGTGCCCTTTTACTTCACGCCGTTTTCGCCAATGTTGTACAACATCTATACCGGTCGGGGCGGAGTCGCCCGCGTAGTGAATGCGGATATCGTGATTCTGGTTTCCAGCTTGCACCGCGTTGCGGAGTTGGGGCTGCCTTATGTGTTTACCGACCGCCATGCATACACCGTGACGGCAAATTACTACAATGACCGTATAAACCTGAATGCCATCGACTGGCCGTTGTTGCAGCAGCGCAACTTCCAGCGCGACCCGAACGACCCAGAGAAGGTCGAACGCTATCAGTCCGAGGCTCTGGTTCATGGGCAGATGCCGATTGAGGCGCTATTGGGCGCAGTGTGCTATACCCCGCAGGTACAGAAGGAATTGCAAGAACAGGCGGCCAGATTAGGTGTCCAATTGGATATCCACTGTATGCCTCAGTGGTACTTTTGAGTCGAACGGTCATTCTTGGGAGAGTGCAATGATTAGTTACACCACCGGCAACCTGCTCGACGCCGACGTAGAGGCGCTGGTGAACACCGTCAATACGGTTGGTGTGATGGGTAAGGGCATCGCACTGATGTTCAAGGAGCGTTTTCCAGCCAACATGGCTGCCTACGCTAAAGCGTGTAAAGACGGAGAAGTTCAGACTGGACGGATGTTTGTCACTGAAACCGGCGAACTGATGGGTCCACGCTGGATTGTTAACTTCCCGACCAAGCAGCATTGGCGCGCCAAGTCCCGGATGGAATGGATCATCGACGGTCTTGCTGACCTGCGTCGTTTCATCGAAGACAATCAAGTACGCTCCATCGCCATTCCTCCCCTGGGCGCCGGTAACGGCGGCCTGAAATGGGCAGATGTGAAACCTCATATCGATCAGGCACTCGGTGATCTCGAAGATGTGGAGATTGTCGTTTATGAGCCGACCAGCCGATATCAGAATGTCGCCAAAAAAAGAGGTGTGGAAAAACTGACGCCGGCCCGCGCCCTGATTGCTGAGTTGGTACGCCGTTACTGGGTGCTGGGGATGGAGTGCAGCTTTCTGGAAATTCAAAAACTGGCCTGGTTCTTGGAACGGGCCATTGAGGCCGAAGGCCTAGATAACCCCCTGGATTTACGTTTTGAGGCCAAACATTACGGCCCTTACGCCGACCGGTTGCGCCATCTTCTGGACGCACTGGACGGCAGCTATCTCAAAAGCGAAAAGCGCATCAGCGACAGTGACCCTTTGGATACGATCTGGTTCAACGATATCAAGCGTGACAAGGTGGCGCTGTATCTGAAAACGGAAGCCAGCGCCTACTTACCAGCGCTGGAAAAGACCACACGTTTGATTGATGGCTTTGAGTCGCCATTCGGGTTGGAGCTCTTATCCACGGTGGACTGGCTGTTAGCGCAAGAGCATGTCGAGCCGGAGCCGAAGGCGCTACTTAAGGGTGTAAGCCACTGGTCAGAGGGAGAATTTGCTGCCCAGCGCAAGCTTAAATTGTTTGACCTTCCGAAACTTGAACTAGCCCTGAACCGTCTGCAACAGGTTCCGTTGCAGCAAGCCGTGTGAAGAATGTATCGGAAGAACAATAATGAGTGAGTACACGGAGGTTGAGCAGCCGTTTCTGCAGCAATTAAAAGCACTTGGTTGGGAGATCATCGACCAGGGCCAGGAGATTCCGTCCGAACCGACCCGTAGTCACCGAGCAAGCTTTCGCCAGTGGTTGCTACCCGATGTATTCACCAAGGCTGTGGCATCGCTGAATCCCGGGGCCAGCGGCCATACCTGGCTGACCGACAAACAGCTTGTGGACTTGCAGGAGCAGATCCTGCGACAGCCGAGCCGCACCTTGCTTGAAGCCAACGAAGCGGTACAGAAGCTGCTATTCAAGGCCCAGGTGGATACCAACGAAGAAACCGGTGAGCAGGATCCAGTCGTCAGATTGATTGATTTCGATACACCGGCGAACAATCACTTTCTGGCTATCAATCAATTTCGTACAGACACTCCTGGTTGCGTTAAGCAGTTCATCATCCCTGACATCGTATTGTTCGTGAACGGGATTCCGCTGGCCGTTGTAGAGTGCAAGAAGGGTGGGCCCACCTGCGCCAATCCTATGGCCGAAGCCTTTGCTCAGTTGCAGCGCTATATGAATCGGCGCGAAGAAACCGCACGCCAGGGCCTGAAGGAAGGCGAGCCACGCCTGTTTCACAGTAATCTCCTGTTGATTCGATCCAGTGGTGTGGAGGCCGACTATGGCACCATCACCTCTGGCGAAGAGCACTTCTACCCGTGGAAAACTCTATGGCCCCGCGATGACTCCGACGCTGAGGGGATGAATGCCCAGCATCGGCTGATCGAGGGGATGCTCAATAAAACGAACCTGCTGCGCATTCTGCGTACATCGTCGGTGTATATGGATACTGACGGAGGGCCGCGAATCAAGGTGGTATGCCGCTATCAGCAATTCCGCGCCGCCAATAGAATTATTGAGCGCCTGCGCCACGGCGAGACAGCAGAAGACAGGAGCGGGGTGGTCTGGCACACGCAGGGTTCGGGTAAGAGTCTGACCATGGTGTTTGTAGCGCGCATGCTGCGGGCGTCGAAAGACCTGAATGACTACAAATTGGTGCTGATCAATGATCGTACCGACCTCGAAGAACAGCTGGCCAAAACGGCGACGCTTATCGGCGGGCGCGTCAACGTGATTGAAAGTCGGCAGGCGCTCCGCTGGGACCTGGCGTCGGACCAGTCCGACATCAACATGGTGATGGCACACAAGTTCCAGATTGCCGACCAGAGCCTGCCGATTTCCGTAGCTGAGGCCTTGGGTACCTATCAGGCGATTCCGGGTAAGGAGACCTTTGGTGTGGTCAATCGCACCTCCCGCATCGTTCTGATGATCGATGAAGCCCATCGTACCCAGAGCTCTGAGTTGGGGGAGAATATCTTCGAGGCCTTCCCCAATGCCGCTCGCATTGCGTTCACCGGCACGCCGCTGATCACTGAACGCCACGGTGAAAAGCGCACGGTGAAGCGCTTCGGTGAGTACATCGATAAGTACAAACTGATGGACGCTGTTGAAGATGGCACCACGTTGCAGATTCTCTATGAGGGTCGAACGTCAGATGCCGCGTTGAACGAGAAACATGCCTTCGATACAAAGTTTGAAAACCTCTTCAGAGATCGCTCTGAAGAGGAACTGTTGGCTATCAAGAAAAAATACGGTGCCACCGGCGACATTTTGGAGGCCGAACAGCGTATCGAGGCTGTTGCCCGGGACTTGGTGGCTCACTACCTGGCTCATATCTTTCCTAATGGTTTTAAGGCGCAGGTAGTTTGCCACTCCAAACTGGCAGCGGTGCGCTACCAGAAAGCTATTCATCAGGCCTTGGCCGATACGCTTGAGGTGATGAGAGCAGAGTCGGCACCGGATGAAGAGCGAATTCGCCGTATCGAGGTTCTGAAGGCAGCAGTGGTGATTTCCGGGGATGGCACGAACGAGGCAGCCTATATCACTGAGGCCCGTAGACAAGCTCGTGCTTGGAATGCGGTCGATAATTTCTGCAAACCCTTTGCCTTTGATGACCCCGACAAACCCTACACTGGCATCGCATTTTTGGTGGTCTGTGACATGCTGCTTACTGGCTTTGATGCGCCCGTTGAGCAGGTAATGTATCTGGACAAAAAGATCCGTGAGCACACCCTACTGCAAGCCATTGCGCGCACCAATCGGGTGAAAAAGGGCAAGCAACGAGGCTATGTAGTTGATTACGTTGGCCTGACGCATAAGCTCACTGAGGCTTTGACGCTGTACGCTGCTACGGATGAACAGCAGGAACTGGCCAGTGGGCTGAAGAACATTACCTCTGAGGTTCCGGTGCTGCAGGAGCGGTACCAGCGGCTTCTAAACCTGTTCACCGATAACAAGGTCCGGCAGATTCAGGCGTTCGTTGAGGGGGAGCTACCTTCAGTTGAAGATGATGCGGCTGTGGTCCATGGGGCAGTGAAGCTGCTAAAGGACGAAAAGCTTCGGGCGGACTTTGACGTTTACCTCAAAAAGTTCCTGAGCAGCCTGGATATCATTCTGCCCCATACCGCGGGCCAGCCATATCGGGTTCCCGCAAAGCGAATGGGTTACATCCAGCGGGTGGCAAAGGAACGCTACAAAGACGATACGTTGAGCTTAGGCGATGCCGGACAGAAGGTGCGGGATCTGATCAACGAACACCTGATCAGCCTTGGGATCAACCCTAAAGTGCCGCCGGTGGAGTTGTTGTCAGAGGATTTTCTCGATCAGCTCAATGCGCACGCCGGGGGAAATGCCGAAGCCAAGGCCAGCGAGATGGAGCACGCAATCCGCAAGCACTGCACCGTGCACCATGACGAAGACCCAGCCTTCTATAAAAGCCTTTCTGAAAAGGTCGAGCAGCTGATCGATCGCTATCAAGGGGAATGGGAAAAGCTGGCTGAAGAGCTGCAGAACCTTCGTAAAATAGCCGTAGAAGGCCGTCAACAGGGCGAAGCTGGCATGAGTAAAGAAGCGACGACCTTCTATGAGCATATCGCCAATGAAGCCTTCGAGGATGGTGTTGTTCCTCAGGAAGCGAACGCTAAGATGAAAGCCCTGATGGAAGCAATTGTCGATACGCTTCAGCACAGCATCGGCAGCATCGACTTTTGGAACAATGCCGATAAGCAGAAGAGGACACGTAGCGAGATCAAGACCGCGCTTACCCTCACCGGAATCTCCGAGCTAAAATCCCGCCGGGAACGCATCGCTGTCGAGATCATGAAGCTGGCTAAGAACCGTCACGATGCCCTGCTGAAAACCTCAGAGAATCAATAAGGAAACCGATGACACCAAGACGCGTCCGAGACATTGAGTATCAATTATTGCCAGGAAGCCAGCGTAAAACGACGGATATCGTTATTGAGCGTAATGGGCAAATAGTCGTACGCCCGCCAGTGGGCTACACACCGGAACAAGTGGACTCGCTGGTAGAAAGTAAACGCCTTTGGATCTACCGAAATTTGGCCGAGTGGAAGGATTTGAACGCCACGGCGGTGGCGCGAGAGTGGGTCAATGGCGAAACCTTTCTCTACCTGGGTGGTGCGTATCGGCTGAGTCTGGTGTCTAGTCAGGACGAATCTCTGAAGCTGAAAGATGGACGTTTCTGCCTCAATCGTGACTTGATTGAGCAAGGTGGCACACAAGCGGCACGAACCGCTTTTGAACAGTTCTATGCCGACAAGGGACAACAACGGTTTGCCGACCGGGTAGCTTATTTCGCCCCGAAAGTGGGTGTTGAAATCAGCTCAATCCGGGTTAAGGACATGGGCTACCGTTGGGCCAGCTGCGGGCGCAGCGGCTCCTTGAATTTCCACTGGAAGTGCATGATGGCACCGCCGAAGATCATTGATTACTTTGTTGTTCATGAGCTTTGTCACTTCCACTATCGCAACCACACTGATGCCTTCTGGAATGAGGTGGACAAGGTCCTATCGGACTGGCGCGAGCGAAAGGAATGGCTGCGAAAGCGGGGTGCCAGCCTCGACATTTAAGGCGTCATTATGGGTCATAGTTGTTGATGCAAACCAAACAGGAGTTTTCACAGGATCCCGAAGTCAAGGTCCGAGTTTACCGCGGTAAACTCGGACCACCTCAAGCTCAATAAAGCCTGTTATGAACCTTTCCCAGCAACCAAAATTGGTCAGTTAGACCGCTTCTGCGACAATTTAATTTAATACTCAAACGTTGTTCCGCTGAGGTTGCCGTAAACGTAAAGGAAGGATTAGCTGAAATCTCCGTATTCAATCTTACGTAGAGTTTGCATAACCCATCGTCGACCCTCAAAAGTATCCATCAAGTTAAGCGGGCTGTTGTCTGCCAGCGCTGGGACTGAGCTGACTAACCACTCGATAGACTTCTCTTGCGAACCCCAAGTGGCTTCTCCCGCTTTTAGTACTCTAGCTACGTCGAGCATACTCTCCGTTGTTCTTCGGCTTAATGCGTCCGATTGGCAAGCCAAAACTAATTGATCTGGATTCATTGCAAGCGCATTGCCTATACCTTCTTGTAGACCAGTCGACTGGATCATAGAAGCTAACCATTGTCCGGGTGCGCCGGAGCGCACTGCTGAGATGAAAGCTTCTGGGTTTGAAAAAAGCTCGTCGGGGATGCAGCCAAATAAAAGCTTCCGCGTCATTAAAGGAGTCCGCGCAGGAGATGGTTCAACGGCTGGGCGTGACGACCTCGAACCATCGTTATCGTTGATACGTTCATCCTATCTATATTTAGGAGATTTCTCATCATCAGGGGGAATTGAATTGCCCTCCGTGCTACGTTCAGCCGAAGATGAAAAATCTGGCTCCAGTTTTTCTGTTTTCGTCGGGAAACTGCATGTTTCCTAGTAGTAAGGCAGTTATAGGGCGTGGGCCGCTTCTACGGAGAGTGGGGTCGGAATTGGTTGTAGAAGATCCTCCGCGCTTCAAGCCCCCTCTGCGAACAGATTTTGAGTGACCTCCAAATGCGATCGTTGCAAGAATTCAACTGGCTGAAGATGAATCAAAAAAACTGGGTGCAGGACGGCGATTTTAAACCCAGTTGCCCCAATGACCGCATTTGGAGGTCACTCAAAATCTGTTCACTTGGCTTTCCGGCCTACACCAAACGACCCGCCCAGATTTAAGCCAAAAATGGGAACCGCAACCGGATTGGCGCCATATCGATGGGTGCAGGGTAGGTCGATTCTTGGCGTCAGCGTGGATGGTCCAGCGAGGCGCTACACCTTTCATGACCATCAATTCGATTGAATCACCACACCCGCAAGGACACAGCATGGCAACTGCATAAGGACCATCATCTTCAAGCAGAATTAGACGCCTCTTCGGTATCTTGTTGGGGAACAGATCATCGTTGATTACCACCATTTTGATTGGGAAAAAATCCAAAAAGCGTTGCCTTAGGGCCACAAAAAAACGTTCTAGGCAGCGCATTTAATGTCTCCGAGCATTGGCAGTCCTAATAACGGCGAGGATAGCCCCGCTGCATATCGTTCACAGCGAACTGGCTGAAATTCATCCTCACCAAAATATTCTGTTTCCTCGATCGCTAGAGCAAACATGGTTCGTGCATAAGGACGGTTACCGTCCAGTCGGTACCGAAATGTTCGCGCAATAAACTCCTGAACAACCATACTTGCAGCGCGCATGTTGACACTAATTACCGAGGGCGCCTCCTCGGTGCTGCCTGGCATATAACCTTCTTGGACTTGCCTGCTGAATCTCTTGGGGTCGGTGAGCCGCAACTCCTCGGCAGCAATATCTTCTGCTGAATATACGCCTCGAGTAAGTAGAGTTGATCCGCCGGGTTGCAGATAATCTATACGCCCCTGGATATCCTGAATAACATTCTCGCCTTGGCGATTCTGTCGCACCGGGATGACTACTCCGACATCGAAAAGTGGCAGAAGCAATGACGATGCAAGGCGTTGACATATATCTCGACCTATAACTGAATCAACGCAGCAAAAGAGAACGTCAACTTTTGATAGTGCCTCAATAGCCTCACGGGAACCGACCTCATGGCAGACGGCATTGACAACGGTTTTTGGAGATATTGCTGAGGCTGCTCGTTGAAATAACTCAACCTTAGGTAGCGCAGATTCTGCATCATGTAAGGTAGAGTTGAGTATTCGATTTAGGTTTTTCGGCTCAAGGGTGTCATGGTCGACCACGGTCATTTCATCCAATCCCAGCCTGAGTAGCTGTTCGGCAACAATGCTGCCCGTGCCCGATACGCCCACGACTCCAACATGAAGCCGCTCAAGCTCGCTGCGCATGCCAGCAGAAAATGCCATCGGAACTGAGTTTCGCGGATTGTTGGCCCAGTAAAGTGAGATATCATCCCCGATTACAGTTACCAAGGATAAGTCGCTCGACTTCTGTTTAAGGTTATAGACTCGCGCACGGATCCAGCCATTAGGCAACATGATGGCAGATCCATGCAGCATTTCCCCGGACCTGCCAGAAGGTCTTGCCAAAAAGAGGGAGTCCAGCAACTCCAAATCCGAGTCATTATCGGTTTGAGAAAACTCGCTTCCTCCTTGAGGGTGGGAATGCACTAGGATCAAGGAAAGGTCATCCTTTTCAGCTTTTTCTAAGCAATCCTCGATATGTTGTCCCGGCCACGTAACCCAGTTCTGCAACCGCTCACATTCACTGTGTGGTACGCAGTGCACTTCTTTGACCATAATGCGCACACGAGCTCCCATAACCCTAGAACACAAAAGTATAGCTGCGGCCTCCAGACCATCGCCGGGAAATAGGTGGTTCTGTAGTTTCGTGTAGTCGGTGGCAGACATCCCAAGCGTTGAATTCGATTGACTCATTGCTCGACCTCCCGACAGATTGACTCATCAACAAGCGCCATATGAGTACGAATCGAGTCGCTGTCGGCATTCCATGGTGCCGTCGGGTGACGAGACCAGCGCTGGTATGCGTTGCCCTCAATAGTTTGCCGGGACTGGGTTTGAGGGATTTCTTGATTGTCTTTCCTCTCCAACCACGGCGAACAGTAGAACATGTCCAGCTTTGCCGCCGGATAATTCTGAGGAATGCCAATTGCGATTGTGCAGAAAGCCAGCTTGTAACCTTTAGGTAACGGATAGCCGCGCAACAGAAGCCAACGCCCTGAATCCTCCTGCACCGTTTCCCACTTTATTCCCAGTCCATCAAGATAAGGGTAGTCTTTAGGCAATAAATCGAACTCCCGCCTCAAGACTCCAGAATCTCCGTTGTTGACCTGTCCCTTCAGCACCCGAAGGCGCTCCAGGCCTGGATGACAGAGGTTGATCGTGCTTTCCAGCTCAACAGGCTTCTTCTTTTCACCCGCAACTTTTACGGTAAGGATCCATTTCTGATTCAGATCGTATCCAGCGCGCTCCAATGCTTCCCGGACAGTAATTTCAGGTTTGTCCCATTCAAAGCGCTCTCCTTGAACATCCAAGATCCAAGGCTTCTCAGAGGGCTTGCCATTCTGTTTCTTGCTATCGGTCATAACAATCACCATATTCAGTAACGTTTGTGTTCGGTACACCGAACGATAATTGAAGCTTCACACAGCAGAGCTATACTGTCAACAGGTACTAAAGTGTTCGGTAGGGAGGTACAATCCTGCACCCCACAATTGAGAGGTGTTAAATGACGTCACCACTAGGCAAAAAAATCCGGGCTCGCCGAAATGAACTTAAGATGAGCCTAGAAACTCTCGCGACGCAGACTGATTCGAGCAAAAGTTACATCTGGGAACTTGAGAACAGGGATAACCCGAAGCCCTCTGTTGAAAAGCTCAATCGAATTGCTGAGGCATTGAAGGTTACGATTGAGTATCTTTGGAATGCAGAAGAAGAATCTCCTGATGAGTCGGTTAAAGATCGAGCATTTTTCCGCAAGTACCAAAACCTGTCCTCTGATGACAAAAAAAGGCTTCAGAGGATGCTAGATGCCTGGGATGAAGATTAATGAGTGCTGCCCCCAAAGCAGAAGCTAACCGCATCTCCACACTTCTAAACCACGCCTTCGGACCTAACCGATTTCCTGTTGATGTCGAACAAGTAGCGCGCGATTATTCAAAACAGATATCGCCGGAGTCTTACATAACTGACATCAAGCCTATCCCTATGGATGGATTTGAGGGGTGCCTGAAAGCCAAGCCAGATCGAAGCAAATGGATGATAGCCTACAATCCTGACCAAGGCTCTCAGGGTAGATCACGTTTTACCTTGGGGCACGAACTCGGCCATTTTGTTTTACACAGGAATCTGCAGCAGACCTTTGAGTGCACCGAAAGAGACCTTTACGACTGGGATTCACCATTCCGGCAAATGGAATCTGAGGCGGATATTTTTGCATCTTACCTATTGATGCCTCTGGACGATTTTCGTGCGCAACTTGCTCCTGGCAATGAATTGGATGTAGAGGTGCTCAGACACTGTCGCGACCGCTATGGGGTATCGTCAATGGCTGCAGCCTTAAAATGGATTGAAATAGCACCAAGACGTACGGTTGTTGTCGCGGTGCGGGATGGTCACTTGCTATGGGCTCGTTCTAATGACAGGGCTCTCAAGAGCAGATGCTACTTTGCAGCCAGTAAACAAACCATTGCTGTACCACCTGAATCCTTGTTGGCCAAGAGTGAAGAATGCGGCCAGTCTGGTCAATGGACTACCCACGCAAGGATTTGGTTTCCAAATGAGCCCCACGACATGCCGATGAGTGAAACGGCAATCTGTATTGATAACCCTGCATTTCCATATGTACTCGGCATTCTTCAGATGCCAGAAGCAGAGTTTCACTGGACGAGTAGCAGCGAGGAGGATGAAGCAATGTTTCCTCTTACCGGAATGCAATGGTGACCACAATGCCAAGAACACCGGGGAAATAAAACGAAGACGCAATTTGGCGGGCTTCGTAGTGCCTGTACTGATTATTTGATGCTTCTGCGCTGAACTACGGTTTTATTGGTGATTCGTCGATTGATCTTTTGCTTCCAAGCGATTTGCTTGGGAGACAGTTTACGCTTTGGTCGCAAAGCGAACGTTCAGATGGTGCGATAACGCCGGCGCACACTAAGCGTCCGGTGATCCCAAATTGATTCGATGACCACCATCGGGCCAATTAAACCCAGTCAGTAACTTGTAGGTACTCCTCGCACCTTTTGACTGAGAGCGGCTTAGCATATAGATAGCCTTGTCCCGCATCACAGCCAAGGATTCGGAGATGGTTTTCTTGCTCTTTGGTCTCAATTCCCTCGGCCAGTACATCGAGTCCTAGGCTATGTCCCATCTGAATAATCGCTTTGGCAATTGCTCCACTTTCCTGGTCGTTAGGTAAGCCCCGGGTGAATGACTGGTCACTGTGGCCATCACAGCTGGGCTGGGCGATTCTGTATCTCCTGCTCTACAGCAGAGCTTGTGGGAGGGCCAGAATCCCCCTGCAGCTGGATATGCTCAGTCACGAGGCTCGACACATAGAAATCTCAGAGATGAGAATGAGCTGCATCCCATCTCGCTTACACTTACCCGGAGAGAGCTTTAGATAGCTTGGCTTGCCGGGTGGGAAGATTGACCGTTTCAGCTGCGATCATCCGGTCTCCGGAAAAGAGCCAGAATTCACAGGCATTGTCACTCTCTGTGGGACGCCGCTGAATTCGGTCGTATCCAGTGGCGATTCCAATACACTGGACTTTCATGCCGTTGAGATCTGACCAAAAACGAGGAGGAGAGGCAGGCGGAGACGGTTTACCACAAATATGAGCCGCCGCAATTTGTGCTTGAAGCATGGCATTGTGAATAGTTTCTATTCGGATGGGTGTATTGGTGGAAACGTTGACGGCTTTAGCGCAATCTCCGATCGCAAATATGTCAGGGTCGGAGCTACGCATGCCGCTGTCTACTATAATACCACCGTCGCAATCCAGGTTTGCGTCTTGCGCAAGTTCGGCATTGGGGATGGCTCCTATACCGATAACAACGACGTCTGCGGGTTTGGTAGTGCCGTCGGACAAACGGATACCGGAAACTCGGTCTCCCTCAGTGAGAATCTGGTTGACGCTAGCATTGAAGTAGAACATTACGCCGGCGGAGGCCATGCGGTTTCTGACAAAATTACTTGTTAATGGTGACGCTACTCGACACATCGCTCGGCTGTTGGCCTCAAACACAGAGACTTGTTTTCCCTGTAGATTGGCAGCGGAGGCGACTTCAAGCCCGATAACACCCGCGCCGAGAATGGCCACCTTCTCGCATTCCGGGGCTAACAGGGCATTACGTAATGCGGTGGAGTGGTCAAGATTCCTGAGATAGAAAACATTTTTTGCGCTCTCACCAGGTAAATCAATAGGACGTGGCCTCGCTCCTGTTGCCAAAATCAGCGTGTCGTATTTAATTTTCCTGCCGCCTTGAATCACTACTTGCTTTGCCGATCGTTCAAGCGCTATTACTTTACCGCCTTGTTCAAATTCAACTTTGTTGTCCCGAAAGAAATTAGGAGAACGGATCGGAGTTGGCGAGGGCAACTCATCTGAGGTCAAATAGGCTTTGGACAACGGGGGACGCTGGTAAGGCAGCGTGTTTTCCTCGCCCAAAATGGTAATCGTTCCGTCGAATCCATTCTGGCGGAGAGCCTCTGCGGCGGTCAGGCTGGCTATTCCAGCGCCAATGATAACTATTTTTTGCATATTCGCTCGATTCCTCTTTTGTTTTTGTAGCACTATAAAAGTCCGCGCAGTCGAGCTTCAGTGACTGCCTGAACCCGGTTGGTTACTTTAAGTTCGCTGAAAATCTTCTTCATATGCCATTTGACGGTATCCTCCGTCACAAGAAGCCGTTCAGCGATTTCTCTGTTGGTCATTCCGTTGCTTACGCATTTCAACAGAGAAATCTGCTTTATCGTGATGGTTGAGTGGGCATTGCCGGGCACAGGTGGCACGCTGGAGTCTTCTATTCTGACATCGGGATCCTTCGTAGCTTTAGCTTCAGAGTCGTCTGGCAGATCGTTAAAAAGATCCTGAGCAAGGGGGCTAAGAGAAAGTAGCGCTTCTTTGATCCAGAGCCGTGTGAAGTGACAGTTCAAATGTTCCGAAAGTAGGTTTGCATCAAGAATCATGCGCTTCGCCGATTTTGATGAACCGAGGGCAAACGCTGCCAGGGCCTGACAATAGTGGGCGGCGATCCTGGTTCTAGCGTCTGAAATTGCGCTGGCGCTTTGTAGTGCTTGTTTGGCATATTTTTCGGCGACACCAAACTGTTTCCCAAGCCGTAGTCTATACATTGAGGTTACCAGGGCCATACGTGCTTGAATGGCCTGGTTTTGATTTGGCAGGAACGTCAGCTCACATTCATCGGGGAGTATAGGTGGACCCAATTCCTCGTTGTTCAGGAGAGTAAACTCAGCTAACTGAACTTTAGTCAGGATATTTAGACGAGAGAGCTCTCGCTCGCAGGAGGCTAAGCGGGATTGTTCCAACAAGGCCATGGCTCTATCTCGGAACCCTTGGTGGTACAGAAAACGGCTGTAGGCCTGTGTACACCCCCACAGAATATCTGTAACGCCATAGTTCAAAGCGAAATCGAACGAAGCCTGTGCAGATTCCTGGGTAACCAGGTGATGGTTCTGTTCGTGCAGGATTTGTAACTCAAGGGTGCCAAACATTTTATTTAAAAAAGTTTTTGGCACCTGAATCTTTTCTGCTGTTTTATTCGCTTGAAGCAACACACTCCTTGCTCGGGCGATGTCCCCCTTGAACAGTTCACCCTGAATTTCTGCAGTTTTAAGCCAAATAAAAGCGTAATGTTGATTGGATGACTGGATGGCCACAGCCGCTCGATGGGACAATCGCTCCAACTCTTCAAAATGGCGTCCACTGGAGGCAATGAATGCCTGGCAAGTAAGTGCTGCGCCTTTGCCAACCATGTTACGGTCGCCAAAGGCGTCTATCCATTTTTGACAGAGAACCTGACTCTCCAGTAATTTATCCTGTGTAGCTTTGCCTATCGCATTAACCAATTCCCGCCATCCTTCCTCATCAAGATCGCCCACCCCCCTGGAGCTCGGATGAAGCGAACTAACCAGTATTTCCTCTGCTTGACGAGCTTGTTGGCTGAAATACAAAATCCACGCGTAACCTATGCTCAAGGCAGCGATTTTTTTTATCGTACGAGCCGGTACTTTTCCAAACCAGGTACGAAGTACTTCGATTTCACCCTGTCTGAGTGCCACGTCCAGGATAATGCTGTCACTTACGACGCGAGCCCATCGATGGTCACTGGCTTCCAGAGCTGCATTGATTGAATGGAGGTACTCTCCCCTACGCCAATGCCAGAACGCGACCCGTTTCAGTACATACGAGCGACGTTCTCGTTGGGTGGTGTTAAATAAACTACGCAAATACTCTCGCAGCACAGGGTGCATATCCATACGATCAGCAGAAGTCCCGGTGGGAGCTGCGTAAACCGCTGAAGGTTGCCACCCATTCCACGTGAAGCCTGCCACCCGGACCGGAGCAAGGCTGCCACCCATCGGAGCGTAGCGACGCGGGGTTTCTCTTCTTACTCCGAAGTCTCAGTGCCCGTCAACTTTGCCTGCTGTTTTCGCATGGATTCGCCCCGCAGATTGATCTTGTAGGCGTTGTGTACGAGCCGGTCCAGGATGGCATCTGCCAGAGTGGCGTCACCGATGATGCCGTGCCATTCCTCGATGGGTAATTGGCTAGTGGCGATGGTGGAGCGCCGGCCATGTCGGTCTTCCAGCACCTCCAGCAAGTCCCGCCGGTTCTCCGCGCTCAGCTTCATCAGCCCCCAGTCATCCAGGATCAGCACGTCGACCTTGGCCAGGCTGGTCAGGAGCTTTGAGTATTGGCCATCGCCCTTGGCGATGGTCAGCTCTCGTAGCAGCCGGGTCAGGCGGACGTACTGGGCGGTGTAACCCTCCCGGCAGGCCTTGTGTGCCAGAGCACAGGCCAACCAGGTTTTCCCGACGCCAGTCGGGCCGGTGATGAGCACGTTCAGGTGTTCCTTCACCCACTGGCAGCTGGCCAGACTCTGGACAAGCCCTTTATCCAGGCCCCGTGAGTTCCGGTAATCAATGTCTTCGAGGATGGCGGCGTGTCGCAGCTTGGCCCGGCGCAGGCGGCTGCTCATGCGTCGGTTGTCCCGTTCCGTCATTTCCCGGTCGACCAGCAGGCCAAGGCGCTCCTCGAAGCTCAGGTCGGTAATGTCGGGGGTGGCCGATTGATCCGCCAGGGCGGCGGCCATGCCGGTCAGTTTGAGGGCGTGGAGCTTATCCAGCGTGGGATGTTTCAGCATGTCAGGTTCCTTCAGTGGTAGTAGGCGGGGCCACGGATGTTGTCGTGTGTGTCGGGTAAGGCCAGTTCTTGTTGCTCTTCCAGGGGCTGCTCATCCAGGCGGTGCTTGAGGATGGATTCGATGCTCTTGTATCGGCAACTGCCCAGCATCAGGGCGCGTTGGCAGGCACGTTCTAATCGTGCCTCGCCGTAGCTCTGGCCCAGCCGGAGAATGCCCAGACAGGACCGATAGGCCTGTTGCGGATGCTTTCTTGCCCCCAGCGCGGTACGGATAAGCTTTTCAGTTGCCGGTCCAGTCTTGGCTGCCCAGGCGGTCAGTCGCTCTGGGGTCCACTCGCCGGCTTGGCGATGGGACTCCGGCATGTGAGCGGCGATGGTGCTATGCCGACCCTTCTGATCCGAACGCCGGTGGCTGGCGATCCGGTTGCCCCGGTGGAAGCATTCGATGGTGTTGTGGGTGATCCGGACCTCCACCTCTTTCTTGATCAGGGTGTAGGGCACCGAGTAGTAGTGCCCATCGATGGCCACGTGGTAGTCGATGTGTACCCGGGCTTTTTTCCACTCGGCGTAGACATACGGCTCGGCGGGTAGCGGTTGTAGAACCGGCTGGTCCAGCTGTTTGAAGTGATCAAGCCGGCACCCGGGCAACTTGCGGAAGGGGCGGCTATTGAGCTTCTCCAACAGCTCACGGATGGTGGCGTTGAGCTGCCCCAGGGAGAAGTGCTGACGATGGCGCAGGGCCGCCAGGATCCAGCGCTCAACGATCAATACGCCACCTTCCACCTTGGCCTTGTCACGGGGCTTGCGAACCCGTGTGGGGACAACGGCCACGCCATAATGGCTAGCCATATCCTGATAGGTCGGATTGAGATCCGGCTCGTAGCGATGGGCCTTGCTGACGCCGGAACGGAGGTTATCCGGAACCACCAGTTCCGGCACGCCGCCCAGGAACTCGAAGGCTCGGATGTGAGAGCCGATCCAGTCCGGCAGGGTCTGGCTCCAGGTGGCCTCGGCGTAGGTGTAATTGGACGCACCCATCACCGCCACAAAGACTTGCGCCTCATGGATCTCACCGGTGGTGCGATCAATGACGGGCACCGTGTGCCCAGCATAGTCCACGAACAGCTTTTCACCGGCTCGGTGGTCCTGACGCATCACCAGATCCAGCTTGCCCTGCCAGGCCCGGTAGTGCTCGCAGAACCAGCTGTACTGGTAGCCATCCGGATTGGCTTCCCGGTACTCCTGCCAGAGCAGGAACAGGGTGACGTTCTTGCCCCGGAGTTCATCGTGGATTCGCTTCCAATCCGGAATGCCTCGGGCCTGTGCCGGCAGATCCGGTGGTGGCGGGAACAGCCGTTGCTCCAGCTGGGCTTCACTCAGATCCTCTGGCAGCGGCCAGCCAAGCTCCGCCTCAGCAGCACGCCGCAGATACTCGCTCACAGTGGGGCGACTGATGCCGCAGGCTGCGGCAACCTGCCGGTTACTCAGCCCTCGCTCCCACTTGAGGCGAAGGACTTCTTTGATTTTACGCATGGATAACCTCATCGCTGGCATCTGGCCCTCTCCGGATGAAAAGGAGCAGAGTACCGTTAGTTATCCCGCGCCGGACGTTTTGATGGGGAAATCAGGCAGCCTGCCAGGGTGGCAGCTTTGCCGTGGAATCAGTGGCAGCTTTCGCGTGGAATGGGTGGCAGGCTTCGTCTGGAATCAGTGGCAACCTTGGTCTGGAATACGCAGGGAGCTAAAAGAGCATAATGTTCGTTAAGAAACGTAATTTCCCGGTCGGCCTCTTCTGTCTTATAGACATAGCCATAGCATTCAGCGCTGATTACTTCGAGCATCGCTGCATTGCAAAGAAAGGTCCTCGTACTATTGGGTAACGCAGTTAAGAGGTTGTCCCTGAAATACGAGCGAGTTTCCGGCCAAGTCGCTGCGGGGAGATTTGGGTTTGGGGTTCGGCACATAAGCCTGACAAGTGCTGGCCATCCACCGGTCGCTTTTATGATGTTGCTGGCTTCGGGGCCACCCATACCCGATAATTCACTAACCTCCTCTTCTGTAAATACAAGTTCATCAGCACCATACGTTACAACACCCGCCATCATAGACAAACGTGGCAACGCCCCGACGCGACTCGGTGCAATGAAAAATTTCACATTGCTCGGTGTTTCACAGATTAAATCCTCAATCAAATCCGCGGTATGTTTAGCCTCGCCAACCCCATCAAGGCAAATTCTTATCGTCTTTTTTGCATTACACAGTGCGTTTCGAAGAACTTCGATGGTGTCGATGTCACTTTTTATCGTGCGCCAGGATTCAACTCCTTCGAGTTGATATAAAACTAACGCTGCAAACAAACTGCCATTAACGTCACATGAGTCAGGGCACGACCGGGTATTGATATAAACGGCGCTCTCAAGTTCCAGTTCGCGAGTGTTTGCTGCCAAGGCCACTTGTACAGATTTTCCATAGCCTGGCGGGGCCCGATACAGAACTACCTTTGATTCAGGCGTAGCAGAAGCGCTCAGGCAATAGCGGTCTAAACACCCTTGAGTAATGAAACACTGACGAGCCCACATCCTTTCAGACATCCTCCGACACCAGTCTTCCAAGCTATGGCGGGTCATGACAATCCGATCTCCTGCTTCGTCTCCCCGAAACGCGAGGGCGCTATGGGGTGAAAGCATATTGATAGATGTCTAGTGCGAAAACTACCCCTTAGAGTAGTTGTTTGATCTCCGGTTCTGGCCAAACCTGTTCATGCCTACAACTTGTCCGTTCACCTGAGGGACTCGGTGTTCGCACAATGTAGAAAAATGATCAAGCTGAAAAACAATAAGGTGATCCTAATGTCAATGTCAGAAAATGTCTTAACAACAGAGTCTCTTCAGAGAGACCCTGATGCCGAAGGTTATGTGGACAGAAAACGCCACCTGTGGGTCCTTTCTGTGCTGTGGCCAGCGACGCCTCTTATTGGCCTTTATTTGGTATCCCAAACTGGATGGAGCATTTGGTACGGATTGGTGTTGATCCTTTGGTATGGCGCAGTTCCCTTGATTGATGCCATGTTTGGAGAGGATTTTTCCAACCCCCCCGAGTCGGCCGTGCCTCGGCTTGAACAGGATCGTTACTACCGGGTACTGACCTACTTAACTGTTCCTATTCATTATGCGGCCTTGATTGTCAGTGCCTGGTGGGTATCCACGCAACCAATGAATGTTTTCGAGTTTCTGGCATTGGCCCTTTCCCTGGGAATCGTGAATGGTCTGGCTCTGAACACAGGCCACGAACTTGGCCATAAAAAAGAAACGTTTGACCGTTGGATGGCGAAGCTTGTCCTCGCCGTGGTCGGATATGGTCATTTCTTCATTGAGCACAATAAGGGGCATCACCGTGATGTGGCTACGCCGATGGACCCGGCGACATCCCGCATGGGTGAGTCCATTTACTCATTCTCACTGCGTGAAATTCCCGGTGCTTTCAAGCGGGCATGGGATTTAGAGGAACAGCGCCTCAGTCGTTGTGGAAAAAGTGTCTGGAGCCTGGAGAACGAAGTTCTTCAGCCTATGATTTTGACCGCTGTGCTTTATGCGGGATTGCTGGCGTTTTTTGGTCCCTTAATGCTGATCTTTTTGCCCATTCAAATGGCCTTTGGCTGGTGGCAGCTGACCAGCGCCAACTACATTGAGCATTACGGATTGCTGCGCGAGAAGATGTCGGATGGACGTTATGAGCGTCAACAACCGCACCACTCATGGAACTCAAACCATATTATGTCGAACCTGATTCTGTTTCATTTGCAACGACATTCCGACCATCACGCCCATCCTACAAGGTCCTATCAATCGCTTCGCGACTTCAAAGACCTGCCTTCCTTACCATCGGGATATCCCGGGATGTTCCTGGCCGCAATGTTTCCCTCATGGTTTCGTTCGATAATGGACCACCGGGTGCTGGATTGGGCTAAAGGAGATCTCGATAAGATTCAGATTCAACCCGGCAAGCGTGAATTCTATGAGCGTAAATTTGGTGGGACTGATTCTGAATCAGTCGATACCGCCGCGGCTAAATGATCGGCTAATCGGAACTTATATACCTCGTTTACTTTATTTACGTTGCAGAAAAAGAGCCTCTGACGTGCACCTGAAAGAGGGTGCGCGTCGGGCGCTACCAAAACAAAGACAATAATATCGTTTGAAAGGTGCTCTAAATGGCTAAGTATCAATGCCCTGATTGTGGTTATGTATACGACGAAGTGGTTGGTGATCCGCACGAAGGCTTTCCTGCAGGAACGACATGGGAAAAAATTCCTGAAGACTGGTCCTGTCCAGACTGTGCCGTCAGGGATAAGGTTGACTTCGTTGCGCTTCAAGAAGCGAACCCGGAACTTTCGGTGTCCGCAACCAATACAGCGGTCCGCCCTGCCAGCCAAGCTAAGACCGAGGGAGCATCGCAGAAAGCAACGGGCGCATCTACTCCTTCAGCTAAAAATAAAACAAAGCCCAAAGCGAAACCCAAGCCTAACTCTTCAAAATCGCCGAAAGACTCGACTCAAAAAGATACCTATCGGAAGTGGGTCTGCATCACTTGCGGCCATATCTACGATGAAGCTCTCGGAGATGAAGCCGAAGGCTTCCCTGCCGGCACTCGTTTTGAAGATATTCCAGACGATTGGTGCTGTCCGGACTGTGGTGCCACAAAAGAGGACTATGTCCTCTATGAAGACTAGTAATCCGATGGAAAATAACAACAGTCTCGTTCGGCAAGAGGTGATTTTATAATGCAGATTGCTAGTCTGGCGAAGGTTGGGCTGCCCAATGTGTCAACCAGCGATACGATTGATTCAACGTTCGCGGCCCTACAGCGGGCACAACTTGCGCGTCGCGGAAGTTTTACCTTGGAGGCTCGAATAGCGCAGCTCGACCAGCTGCGGGATTCAATTAAACGCTACGAATCAAACATCATTGCGGCTTGCGCGGCGGACTTTCGAAAACCCGCTCCAGAAGTCAAATTAACTGAACTCCTGCCGGTGCTTCAGGAAATTCGACACACTAAAAAACACTTGCGTAAATGGATGCGTCCGAAGCGAGTGGCTGCATCCGTTGGTGTTC
Source organism: Marinobacter sp. MIT932201 (assembly GCF_047123295.1). Lineage (NCBI taxonomy): Bacteria > Pseudomonadati > Pseudomonadota > Gammaproteobacteria > Pseudomonadales > Marinobacteraceae > Marinobacter > Marinobacter sp. MIT932201. Next base: position 794,471 of record NZ_CP138917.1, read on the forward strand.
TGGGCACGAAATCTTATGTTCGGCCAGAACCAAAGGGAGTGTGCCTGATTATTGCACCGTGGAATTATCCGCTCAATCTTGCGCTCGGACCTCTCGTCTCAGCGTTGGCTGCAGGGAACGGAGCCATCATTAAACCCTCGGAAATGACACCACATACCTCAAAGGTGATTGCCAACATTGTCGCCGAAACCTTCCCTCCCGATCTGGTTTCCGTGATTGAGGGTGATGCCGCGGTAGCGCAGAAACTGTTGGCCTTACCCTTCGACCACATATTCTTCACGGGCAGTCCTGCGGTAGGCAAGGTGGTCATGGAGGCTGCCGCCAAGAACCTTTCCTCAGTGACACTGGAATTGGGGGGTAAGTCCCCGACCATTGTTGGCCCAGATGCCAACATAAAGAGGGCTGCGAGAAACATTGTCTGGGGTAAGTTTGCCAATAATGGACAGACCTGTATCGCCCCAGATCATGTTTTTGTGCACGTTAATATCGCAGATCAATTCAATGAAGCACTTAAAACGGAAATTGGGCGAGTCTATGGAAAAACACCAGAAGCCCAGAAATCGACCGCCGACTATTGCCGGATTGTAAATCGACGTCATTTCCAGCGAGTTTCAAACCTGATAGATGATGCCAAAAACAAAGGTGCAAGAGTCTTTGAAGGCGGTGTTACAGATGCTGAAGAGAATTTTATTGCTCCGACGTTGATTTCAAATGTATCGAGCGACATGGATATTTCACGTGAGGAGTTATTCGGCCCGATCTTACCCGTTATTGAATTCGACGATATTGATCTGGTTATCAAGAAAATCAACGATAACCCTAAACCGCTTGCGCTTTACATATTCGACAAAAACGAGGCTTTTGCCACGGATATTATCGAGCGAACGAGCTCCGGCGCTGTAGGAGTCAACCTTACAGTTGTGCATTTTCTACATCCGGGCCTGCCGTTTGGTGGAGTTAATAATTCCGGGATAGGGGCGGCACACGGTGAATACGGTTTCCGCGCTTTTTCGCATGAAAAGGCGTTGATGGAGGATAAACATTCTCTTATGCATCTTCTTTTTCCACCCTATACAGCCTGGGTCCGGCGTCTTATAGAGGCTGCTGTTCGTATTCTGGGCTGAGTATAATCAAATAATAAGAGAGTTATTATGTACGATTACATTATTGTCGGTGCGGGATCGGCGGGCTGTGTATTGGCCAATCGGCTTACGGCGGACTCTTCAAAGCGAGTAGCGTTGCTAGAAGCGGGCCCAAAGGATAAAAATCCACTCATACATATGCCTATAGGTATAGCACTCCTTTCCAATAGTAAAAAGCTGAATTGGGCTCTTGAAACCGAACCTCAAGAACATCTGAAGGAGCGCCGCCTGTTTTGGCCTCGTGGGAAAACACTTGGCGGGTCCTCTTCTATCAACGCTATGGTCTATATCAGAGGTCACAAAGCCGATTATGACCACTGGGGTCAAGTTGCCGGGACCGACCTCTGGGGATGGGATCGCGCTTTAAAATTGTTTCGTCGACTGGAAGATAATAAACGTTTTGGCGCAGATTCTTACCATGGGGAGGGCGGTGAGCTCACCGTAAGTGAACTCAAATCAGTCAATCCGTTGAGTCGAGATTTTGTTCGAGCGGCACCTCATGTAGAGCTCCCGATAAACACGGACTTTAATGGAGAGACGCAAGAGGGATTGGGACTCTACCAGGTGACACAAAAAAATGGTCGCCGTTGGAGTTCAGCGCAGGCATTTCTGCGTGTCGCGGAGAACCGGCCTAATCTTGATGTGCTAACGGACGCGCGGGTAACCCGGGTGGTAATGGACGGTAAGCGGGCAGTCGGCGTGACACTGAACCAGGGGGGCGAATATCGCCAGCTTAGACTCAATAACGGCGGTGAAGTCATATTGTCTGGTGGTGCGGTTAATTCACCACAACTACTTATGCTTTCGGGAATCGGTGATAGCGAAGAGCTTGGAAAACACGGGATCCCCCTTGTGCATCATCTTCCTGAGGTCGGCCAGAATCTGGTTGATCATTTGGATATTACGATCATGCACGCGGCAAACTCACGTTTGCCCATTGGCGTTGCTCCCAGTTTCCTGTTTCGGGGCGTGAGCGCATTATTCTCATATATCTTTGCGCGACGTGGATTTCTTACCAGTAATGTTGCCGAGTCCGGAGGCTTTGTTAAATCCGAGCGCTCGTGCGAACGGCCAAATGTGCAATTCCACTTTTTGCCAACTTACCTGAAGGATCATGGACGAAAAGTGATGGCCGGGTATGGGTACACCTTGCATATTTGCGATCTAATGCCCAGAAGCCGCGGTTTTATTGGTCTCAAAAGCCCTGACCCATTGGCCGACCCGTTGATTCAACCCAATTATCTCAGTAACCCCGAAGACATCAAAACAATGATCTCGGCCGTTAAATTTGGACGACGGATACTCGGGGCACCAACAATGGCTTTACATAGTAAACGAGAAATTAAGCCCGGAAACTCGGTGTCTTCGGACAGTCAGATTGCGGACTTTATCCGGGAAAATGCAGAGACTATTTACCACCCCGTTGGCACTTGTCGTATGGGCGCGGATCCGGATTCAGTCGTTGATCCGGAATTAAAAGTCAGAGGGATTGAAGGGCTAAGAGTTGTCGATGCCTCGATAATGCCCAGTTTGGTTGCCGGTAACACCAACGCACCCACCATGATGATTGCCGAAAATGCAGCCGACATCCTCTTGGGAAATGTTTAGGTTCAAACCCGGATTATGCCTTCTACATTGGACCTTAATGACGCCAGATACTCGCGTCAACCAACTACAAAAACGACAGGAGATAAACGTGCTTGGCCAAATGATGAACATGGAGCTCACCGTGAATTCCTTGATCGACCATGCTGCTCGCTACCATGGAGACGCTGAGATTGTGTCGATAGGAACGGATGGAAATCCCAGTCGATCTGACTGGGCAACTGTTTCGGAGCGGTCGCGACAACTTGCGTCAGCGCTTCGAACGGCAGGCTATGTCCAGGGGGATCGGTGCGCGACCATTTGTTGGAATAACGTGGGGCACCTGGAATGTTACCTTGGCATCTCTGGTGGCGGGATGGTGTGTCACACCATTAACCCGCGACTGTTTCCAGAACAACTCGTTTACGTTATCAACAATGCTCAAGACAAAGTCATATTCTTTGACAAAACGTTCCTTACCATTGTTTCAAATATCCGAGACCGACTGGAGACGGTTGAGAAATTTGTATTGATGTCCGAACCGGACGAAGAAATTGCAGCGCAATTTCCAGGCTTGTTGTTTTATGAAGAGTTTCTCCAGCGAGGAACGCCTAACGCGAATTGGCCTGAAATCGCCGAAAACCAGGCCTCAAGCCTCTGCTATACATCGGGCACCACCGGAAATCCCAAAGGGGTGCTCTATTCACACCGCTCCACCGTTCTGCACGCGCTGGTAGCTGCTCAACCCGACGCACTGAATTTATCGGCACGGGACGTGGTGATGCCGGTTGTTCCTATGTTTCACGTAAATGCGTGGGGGGTACCCTACATTACGGCGATGGTTGGAGCCAAACTGGTGTTGCCTGGTCCTGGCCTGGATGGGCAAAGTTTGGTCAAGCTGATCGATTCAGAAAGCGTAACGATTGCGCTGGGTGTGCCTACGATTTGGCAGGGACTTCTCTCGGCTTTGGACGAGCTTGGCTCCTCGGCACAGTCGCTTAAACGGACGGTGATAGGGGGTAGCGCTTGTCCGCCCTCAATGATGTCGGAGTTTCGTGGTAAGTATGGCGTAGAAGTTGTCCATGCATGGGGAATGACAGAAACATCACCGATCGGGACCGTCAACGCACTGCTGTCGAAACACAATACTCTTTCGGAGGAAGGAAGAAACAAAATCCGTGAAAGCCAGGGACGGCCTCCCTACGGGGTGCAGCTCAAAATTGTAGGAGAAGACGGTCATCAACTGCCCGAAGATGGCATTGCTCAGGGAAATCTCCGCATCCGTGGTCATTGGGTGGTAGCCGATTACTTCGGTGTTGAACCAAATCAGACTCTTGAGGAAGACGGTTGGTTCGAGACAGGTGATGTTGCTTCGATCAATGATGATGGATTTATGACAATACGTGACCGCTCAAAAGATATTATTAAATCTGGTGGTGAATGGATATCTACAGTCGAATTGGAGGGAATCGCAATGGGCCATTCTGCCATCAATGAAGCTGCCGTAGTGGCGGCCTCCCATGATAAATGGGACGAACGACCGATCCTGTTGGCAGTAAAAATACCCGACGCAAATATTACTGAGGAGGAACTTCTTGCTCATTATCAGGGGAAAGTCGCCAAGTGGCAGATCCCGGATCGCGCGATCTTTGTGGAAGGATTGCCACGCAATGCCACTGGGAAAGTATTAAAAAACAAGCTGCGTTCTGAGTATGGGGAAGTATTAGTCAGTAAACCGGCAAGCTAGCATCAATGAGTGACATTTGTGTTACGAAAAATTGCAGTTTTACCTAAAGCCAATTTGTTTTAATACCAAAAAGGATAATAAAAAAATGAAACCTAAAATAATTAGTAAAGTCTCGTTAGTGGCGTTCCTTTTACTTTCACTTGCTGCGAGCCTGGCCAACGCTCAATCTGAGCCGGTTTACAGTAGAGGCGACTGGGTGGTTGGGCTGAATGCCACTAGAGTTCTAACCGATGAAGATTTGCGATCAGCCTCTGCGGGGGGTGCCCCCGTTCCAAATTCCAACCTGTCTATTAACAACGATACGACCATATCATTCGACGTGTCGTATTTTCTGAGTAATCAGCTGGCATTCAACATTTTTGGCGGCATTCCCGCTAGTGCGGACCTCCAGGGCGAAGAGTCTCTCTCCGGTCTTTTTCTTGGTCAAACAGATTATGGTCCGGTAATTCTTTCGCTTCAGTATCATGTCTTGACGGGTAGCAACTTCTCTCCGTACTTTGGAGCGGGTGTAGGACGGATTCTCTTTTTAGATGAAAAGGATCGCGCACTAACCGACTTCGACGTCGAAGATACATGGGCCCCTGCGGTTCAGGCTGGTTTTCGCTGGAAGATACACAATAACTGGTCGGCAAATTTTGACGTTAGATATGCACCCTTCAAGGCGGATATCACCGGTAACCTGGGCCCGGCCCCTGTTCAGGCAGAAGTGGAAGTGGACCCCACTATCGTGAGCATCGGAGTCGCATATCGCTTTTAAATGCCAAGTATACCAACCGTCTGCATTTGCTGGTCGCTTTCAGCAACCTGCTGATTGATAAAAAACCTGCAGCGTAAGACCAATGCGCCCCTTTTCCGCCAAGATTGCGGAAAAGGGGCAAAAACCAGCGGTTATTCAGATCTTCCTTAGGTATATAGCCCCAGCCTTATACATCATTTAAAGGTCTCGTATCGTTTAGTCGAGTAGTATATAGCCATCAGGACCGGCACGTCCTTACTATAGAAAACCTTTTCAGTAGTCCCGCAAGTTTCATTTAATCGAGCAAGTGTCTTAACATTAATACCGCTCGTAACTATCGGTTCTTGATGTCCACCATCAATAAGCCGGAATCTTACTGTGTTTGATTTACACACCGCTTGAAGCTTGCAGTCTGAAAAGCCCTGTCTTGGCTGCCACCACCCATCCGCATGAAAAAGCATATGCTCAGATGAACCAAAACAAGAGGTCGACACCGAATGGGCGATGTTGCTTATGAAGGATTGAGTGATCGGAACCTCTACCCATAATGGCCGATAGAGACTTCGCTTTATCTTTGTGGATAAAATCAAGTTCATATTTTCGTCGGTAATTGCAAGGTGAGGTTATTAGTGGGATATATAGAGAATTATTTCACCGCTATGGTGCTCTCGGTTTACCAGAGCAACAGTAATGTGTCTGGCTACGGGAAATTCCGCCGGTTGTGGCTCACGCATTCTTTGCGCTCACTGAAAGCTGTCGGTCGTAGGATATGATATCCATAGGCCGTATGAGTTGTGCATTGCTTTCGCAATTTTGGGCAAACTAAGGGCACAGCTCTACTCGGTCGTCAATTTCAATTTATGGACTGACCGCTCACCAAGGACTTCAGTTCAATATCCGGATCCTTCAACATTTCAGGATTGACCTGCCTGCGTTGTTGAACGAGGGTCTTGCCGACCATAAAAGCGATGGGCAGGTTAACCGCATCAACAGCAATGACACAGCCGTCGCGGAGATAAAACACCGCAAATCCCTTGTCTTCCGGGCTTCCGCGCAGCACACGCTGATCATGATATTGCGACAACCCCACCATCTGCAGACGCACGTCATACTGGTTCGACCAGAACCATGGAGCGCTATTATAGGGTTTCTTCTCGCCCATCAGGGTTGCCGCCACTGTCCGGGCCTGATCAACCGCGTTGGCGACAGATTCAAGGCGCTGCATCTTCTCGAAGAAAAGATTCCGGTGGCGGGTACAGTCGCCGATCGCCAGGATGGCTGGATCTTCTGTGCGGGTAAACTCGTCAACAATAATGCCGTCATCACAGGGCAGGCCGGCGGCCTCAGCCAGGGCGGTTTCTGGCGCCACACCCACTGAAACGAGCACTATGTCGGCCGGTACAGTGCCGCCGCTCGCCAATGTCACGCCAGCCACATGCCCCTGATCGCTAGCTTCGAAACCGGTTACCGCCGTGTTCAGGCGTAGATCCACGCCAGCGTTACTGTGTTTGGTGTAAAAAAACTCCGACATTTCCGGGCCTGTTACACGCTGCATAAGACGCTCGGCCGCTTCCAGTACCGTGACATCAACGCCTTTTTTGGTAGCGCTGGATGCCACTTCAAGGCCAATGTAACCACCACCCACGATGACCAAGCGTTTCCCCGGAACCAGTTGTTCACGCAGGGCATCCGAGTCAGCTATGTCATGTAGGTAATGAATGCCCTTCAAGTCAGCCCCGGGTGCGTTCAGGCGTCGAACGTGTGACCCCGTGGCCAGGACCAGTCGATCGTATTTCAATGTGCTCTGGTCCGACAAACTGATGGTCTTGTTGTCCCGATCAATTTGTTCGGCACGTACACCGAGCCGCAACTGATGGCCGGCGTTCTCGTACACCGAGCGCGGCTTGAGGTACAGCGACTCCTGATCCACCTCGCCTGCCAGGTAGTTCTTGGACAGGGGCGGCCGCTGATAGGGTGGATGTGGCTCTTCGCCCACCAGGACCACTTCATGTTGATATTTCTTTTGCAGCAAGGTTGTCAGGAGCGCACCTGCTGCGTGCCCGCCGCCAACGATGACTGTCGTCTCTTTCTGTTGGTTTGCCATAGCCTGTCTCTTTCTACTGTTCTTTGGAATCAGATTGATCAGAAGTCCAGATGCCAACTGAGCCCTGTGACGCCCGCGCGCGCGGAGCTCAGCCGACCATCTCCCCGGCATCCTCAAGTATCATCGCGGCACCTTTCTCGCCGATCATGGTTGCCGGCTGATTGGTGTTTCCGCCGACCAGCGTCGGCATGATGGAGGCATCGACCACCCGCAGGCATTGCAGGCCATGCACGCGCAGGCGCGGATCGACCACCGCCATCGGATCAACACCCATCTTGCAGGTGCCAACCGGGTGGTACGCTGATTCACCGCTGCGCCGTACCCATGCGGCGAGATCGTCGTCATTCTGCAGCGCCGGCCCGGGCAAGACCTCAACCTCGTGGTGCGGGGCAAACGCCGCCTGCGCCAGGATCTTGCGCACCAGGTGGACACCGCGCACCAGTCGCTCGACATCGGCGGACTCGGCCATGTAGTTGGGGTCGATCAGCGGCGCGGCAAACGGGTCGGCACTGTGCAGACCGACGCGCCCGCGCGACGACGGCCTGAGCCCGTAGATCATCACCGCGTAGCCATAACCGCTCATCGCGGTCTTCAGGTCTCGCCCGTGATCGTCGTACAGCATTGGCGCGAAGTGCAGCTGCAGGTCGGGTACCGGCTCCTCGGGCCGGGAGCGGATGAACCCGCCGGCCTCGGCGCCGTTGCTCGACAGCACGCCCCGCCGGCCGCTCAGATACGTCAGAGCGCCCCACAGCCCCTTGAGCCAGTAACTCGGATGCATCGAGATGCTTTGGCGGCTGCGGGCGCTGACGCGCACGAACACGTCGATATGATCCTGAAGATTCTGCCCGACGCCCCCCAACGCATGGCGCAGTTCTATGCCATGCCGGGACAGTTCCTCCCGCGGACCGATCCCGGACAGCATCAGCAGTTGCGGCGAGTTGAACGCGCCGCCGCAGAGCACAACTTCGCGCCCGGCACGGACCTGCGTCAGCCCCTTTGTATCGCGGTATTCGACACCGGTGGCGCGGGTGTCTTCGAGTAGCACCCGGGTGACATACGCGCCGCTGCAAACCGTCAGGTTGGAACGCGCCGTGGCGGGTTCGAGATAGGCCCGCGCGTTGCTACAGCGTGTGCCGTCTTTCTGGTAGGCGTAGTAGAAGCCCACGCCCTCCTGCTCACTGCCGTTGAAATCTGTATTGAGCCGGTACTTTGCCTGGGTCGCCGCCTCGACAAACGCCGTGCTCAGCGGATTGGTATAGCGGCGCTCGGCAACGTTCAGCGGACCACCCTGACCATGAAATTCTGCCTCATTCGGCGTAAGTTTGGGCTCGAAATGTTCCGATCGGCGGAAGTAGGGTAACACCTCGGCGTATGACCACCCTTTGCACCCCAGCCGTGCCCACTCGTCGTAGTCCCGGGCATGCCCGCGAATATAGACCTGCGCGTTCATGCCGCTGGAACCGCCAAGCATCTTGCCCCGCGGCTGAAAAAGCGCCCGGTCGTGCATGTGACGCTGCGGTTCGGTATTGAACTGCCAGTTGTAGCGGCGGCTGAACATTAGCTGCAGGAAACCCAGCGGCATGTTCACGAAAGGGTTGCGGCGGCTCTCCGGACCGGCTTCAAGCAGCAGCACAGAATGGCGACCGCTCTCCGACAGGCGGCTGGCGACAGCACATCCGGCCGAGCCCGCGCCAACCACGACATAGTCAAATTGTTCGGTCGTCATCCTGGTTAGCCTGTTCATTAACTTTTTGGTGTCAGCTGGACCATCAGCTCCGAATAGCCCCGCACGAAGTTGGACTGCACGCGCTCCGGCTCGCCGACGACTTCGATCTTGTCAAAGCGTTTGAGAATCTCTTCCCATAGGATACGCAGTTGCAATTCGGCCAGGCGGTTGCCCATGCAACGGTGAACACCGTAGCCAAATGACATATGGTTTCGTGCGTCCTTGCGATCGATAATGAAGTGATCGGGGTCCTCGAACTTGCGCTCGTCACGGTTGCCCGAGGCGTACCACATCACAACGCGATCGCCCTTTTTGATGGTCTGGCCGCCCAGCTCAACATCTTGCTTGGCGACTCGGCGCATATAGGCCAGCGGCGTTTGCCAGCGGATGATTTCCGACACCATGTTCGGAATCAGTTCCGGTTTTGCCTTCAGTTTTTCGAACTCCTTTGGGAATTCGTTCATGGCCACCAGGCCACCACTCATTGAGTTGCGAGTGGTATCATTGCCGCCAACGATAAGCAGCGTCAGATTGCCGATAAACTCCATCGGGCGATTGATCAGATCTTTGGTGTCGTCGTTGCTCTGTAGCAGGCTGATCAAATCGAAACCGGGCTCTTCGCCCGCCGCGCGGCGCGCTTCCTTATCCCTCCAGAGCCTGGAGAAGGACCAGGCCATGTCAGCCGCGTCGTCAAACATGATCTCTTCTTCGGCATACTCGCCGCCGGTTGCCGATGCTGCCCCGGCCATCCGATCCGACCACTCAACCAGCTTGTGACGTTCCTCGTAAGGAAAATCCAGAAGGGTTGCGAGCATGCGACCGGTGAGTTCCTTCGATACAGTGGGCACCCAGTTGAAGGGCTGGCCCAGAGGCAGGCTGTCAAGCACATCGCCGGTACGCGATCGGATCAGCTCCTCCATTTCCTTCAGGTTCTTCGGTGCCACCACGCCTTGAACCGAGCTGCGCTGCACATCGTGTTTTGGCGGATCCATGGCTATGAACATTTCCACCGACAGCCCCTCTGGAGGGTCGCCTAATATGATTTGCGGCTCGGCGGAAAACAGGTCGTGACTCTTGTCTACGAACATGATGTCCTCAAAGCGAGTCACCGACCAAAAGGGGCCGAAGGGGCTGTTCTTCTGGTAATGCGCCGGAGCCTCATCGCGCAACCGTTTGAAATAGGCGCGCCACTGATCCTGCCGATACAAAAATGGATTGCTGACATCGATGTCCTCAAGGGCCAGCGTGTTAACGTCCGGGATGACTGATTCAACAAATTCGGGCACCGGCCGGCGTGGGCCGAAGGCCTTCTTCTTGGCGCTCATTAACAGTTTCAGCCCCTGGATCTGCCTGTGCATCGGTACCACCCTGGAGGTAGCATTGATCACTCGGGATTGAATGTCGTCAAATGTTTTAGACAGTGTTGGCATGCGTCCTCCTATGTTCACATCTGGAACTCGGGTAAATGCACGGTCATGCCGTCCATTTCATCAGTAATGACCACCTGGCAGCCCAGGCGCGAAGTGCTCTCCCGCTCCGGGGTCATTGACAGCATTTGCTCTTCCTCACCACCAGGCGTACCTGTCTTTCTGAACCAATCGTCCGAGACGATGACGTGGCAGGTGCCACAGGCACATTCCCCCCCGCAGTCCCCGTCAATACCGGGGATCAGATTGTCAACGGCGATTTGCATTACCGAGGAACCAGTTTTGAACTCAGCGACATGTTTAGTTTGATCATGTTCTATAAAAGTAATCTTACCCATTGTTGTTCTCCTGCCCGTAGTATTCACCGATAGATATTGGCTGTCTGGCGATACTTCTGTCAGGTCATTTCTTGACAACATAGAGTCATTTAAAGACAAAATAGTGGTCGTTCAGGACGGAGATGATCAATGATGACGACGCAGAAGGCGGGTGATTTGCAAAAAACCGGTCCAGGTATTCCATCGAATTACTCACGGCTAATTGCGCGTGAGCTTGATTTAACAGCCAAACAACTGCCACGTCTGCTGCTCGGCACCGGGCTTGGTGTGGCGCAATTATTGAGTGAGGAAAGCCTGCTTACCGCAGCTCAGCAGATGCGGATTCTGCGCAACGCACTGGACTTGTCCGGCCTGCCGGAATTCGGGTTGCGGCTCGGCAAGCGACTGACACCGGCAACCCATGGAGCAATGGGGTTCGTTGCTTACAGCAGCCCCGACTTTCTCACTGCGCTGCAGGCGATTCATACTTTTCTGCCCACGCGTGCTAGCTTCATCCACCTGCATTTGCAGCAAGTCAACGAGCGCCTGGAGTGTATTCTGGACTATCAGGAGTCGCTGGACGATGACATACAGCAGTGCCTGTCGGATGCGATGATTAAGGCCCTTTTTGAATTTGGCGAATTTATAATTGGTCGCCCTTTGCATGAGGCTGAAATATACTTCGCTCATCCTGAACCAAAGTATAAGGCAATGTATGCCGATTTTTTATCCGGGCAGATTCACTATGATTGCGATCAGGTAAAACTTACGTTGCCGATGTCATTGTGTCGGGAACCGAATGCGTCCGCCAATCACGAAAACTATCGTCTGGCCTTGCAACAGTGTGAATCGATGCTTGTGCAACTTCAGTCGGATCAACCGAGCTATCAGACCCAGCTGAAGATGATGATGTTGTCCCGACCGCCCGGAACGCTCAGTGAAGACGAAGCAGCGGCCTCGTTGTTCATGAGCAAACGCACTCTGGCACGCAAACTCAAGCAGGAACGCAGCGGTTTTCGGAAAGTTCGCGACGAGATTCTGTCCCAGCAGGCAGCGACCTATTTGCGTGAAAGCCAACTGTCAATCGAGGCCATTTCCGCGTTGATGAACTATCACGACATTGCCAATTTCAGACGCGCCTTCAAGCGCTGGTTTGACCAGTCGCCTGAGCAGTTCAGGCAAAATGTCAGATGACAAACCGTGCATCCGCATGATTAGCGATCATAAACAGAGGCTACTTGCTTGCGTTTGTGAAGCCAGAACCTATGCCTGCCCCCCTTTATTGATCACACCGTCCATCGCGATCTGCCAGATCAAGTCGCCAATGGCGTCGAGTGAATGAGCCCCGTTCGGGTCGAACCAGGTTGCAACCCAGTTGAGCGCCCCAAGGCCGATCAGGCGGAGCAAACGGCCGTCAACATTCTTCCGGATCACGCCCTGTGCAATCATCGTTTCGAGGATATCGGCCCACAAGGACTCGTACTGGTCACGCAGTTCGATGATTTCCTCGCGGGCCTCCGGGCCCAGCGCTCGCCATTCAAACAGCAGCACGTAAACCGCGTCCGAATCGACCAACAGGGCTCGCAGATGCGCGTTGATACAAAGACGCAACCGTTCAACCGGGTCATCCGAACTGGCGTAAGCCGACTCGACCTCTGCGGTAACCAGGTCCACCCCCCGGCGCATCAGCTCGACAAGCAGCGCTTCCTTGCTGTTGTAACGATAATACAGACTTCCGGGCAGCATATTGCAGGCCTCGGCAATCTCCTTGAGCGACGTCCTTTCAAAGCCTTTCTCACGAAAAAGCCGGGCTGCGTTAGACAAAACGTCGCCCTGGTCGCCCAGTTTGCTTGCAGGAGTCATCTGTCTGTTAACCATGGCTTAAACATCTCCTCAGCAAGCCAGCTATTTGTTCATCAGAGCGGCAACCACCTGACTCATTGCATTGGTGGTGCGCCATCGCACGGGTGGCGTGCCATTTGCCACAACAGATTCTTGACATTTGGTTGGTTAACCAACCAAAATCCAGCAACAATGTTATTCGGAAGAAACTGACATGGCAATGACCTATCAAAATCAGCTGTTTCCCCCCACTTCCACCCCTGCGCGAAATGCAAACCGGGGTGGGCAGATCTGATGACGGAGTCGAACAGAGCTCAGCACAGTGACGCTGTGACGACGGCGTGGCAGTTCACCGAACAGGTTCCCCACGGCAGGGATCTGGGTATGCAGGTTGTCTCTGTCGATAAGGGCCAGGTCTGTATGCGCCTGACCCCACAGCCATGGATGTTCGCCGAAGAGGATACAAAAGAAATCTGCACCAGCGTGCTCTACTCACTGGCAGACTCCGCCGGAGGCCTGGCGGTATTTGCGGGGGCCCTGGAGCTGATGCCCATTGCCACGCTGGATCTGCGCATGGATTATCTGCGGCCTGCCAGCGGCGACCGTGCCCTGGTAGCGGTGGCCACCTGTCGTCATTTAACGGACGAGGTCGCGTTCATCCATTGCGACATCCTCAGCGAGAGTGACAGTGAGCTGTTAGCGACGGCAAGCGCCACCTTCATGCGCAACACCCAGGGCCAGCAATTTCAGGCCGGTGGACGAAAAAAGGAGGGCGCATGAGTACGACTGGCGATTCGGCACAACCCATCTCAGGCCCTTCCGAAAGCGGGCAAGAAAGCGGGAAAGAATGTTCCGACTGGCAGGCCCTGCTGGAGCGCACTCCCTACGCACGGCACCTTGGTCTTGAGGTTCAACGCGACGATGTAGGTCTAGTGGTTCATATGCCGTGTCGTGAAGCGCTGATTGGCAACTTTATGCTACCTGCTCTCCATGGCGGCGTGCTTGGCGCCCTGATGGAGCTTACCGCGCGGGTCGCTGCGCAACGCCAGGATACAGACAAACGTTGCCCACGCATTCTCGACAGCCACATTAACTACCTCCGCTCCGCGCAGGCCCGATCGACGTTCGCCAGCGCCGAAATTGTCCGGCAAGGCAGGCGGAGCAGCCTGGTCCGGGTGACCTGCTGGCAGGGCGATAAGCGCAAGCCGATCGCCAGCGGTCAGGTTCAGTTGTTGCTCCCGACAATGGCGGCCAAAGAAGCAGATCTTCATGGACAATAAGCACAACAACCCTGAACGCGACCAATTCCAGGCGCCGGATGGCGCGGAGATCGCCCTGTGGCGCTGGCCGCAATCCAAAGCGCGCCCCACGTTGCACTGGGCGCATGCAACGGGTTTCCATGGCCGCCTGTACCGCCCCCTCCTTGATGAGCTTGCCACGGACGTCAATGTCCTGGCCTGGGACATGCGGGGGCACGGGGCCAGCGCCGGTGCGGCGAACTTTTCGACATTCCGGGGCTGGGAAACCTACTATCGCGACATGACCGCTCTGCTGGATAGCCTGGATGAGCCGGTCTGGCTTGCCGGCCACTCCATTGGGGCCACCACCAGCATCATGGCCGCTGCCCGACGGCCAGACAAAGTGCTGGGCCTGATTCTGGCGGAACCCGTAATCATGGATCCGGGGCAGGGCCTGAGGTTGTGGCTGGCCAAGCTGCTACGCCAGTCACATCGGTTGTCACTGGCCGCCGGAGCCGCACGTCGGCGCCCGGTATTCGACTCGCACGCTGCTGCGTTGGACAACTATCGGGGCCGCGGTGGCTTCAAGACCTGGCCCGAAGCATGGCTGGAAGCCTATATCCAGCACGCCTTCGAACCGCAGGAAGATCAAGTTCAGTTGGCGTGTGCGCCGGAGTGGGAGAGCACCACTTTTGCCCATACCGAACACAACCCCTGGCCCGGTATTCGTCAGTTGCGGTGCCCGGTTATCGTGCTGGCGGCGGAACGCGGGTCAACCTTCTCGCCGGCCGCGCGAAAACGCCTGCAGATCCTGCTGCCTGAGGCTGACGTAAATGTCCTCGGCGAGGCGACTCATTTTCTGCCTATGGAGCGGAGGGAAACCGTTCGCGATGCCATCCTGCAACTTGTTTTGTCCGGCTACCGTGAGAGCTGATACTCAAATCTGGATTTTGCCAATCGGGACACCTGCCATGCGCTGTATGCTGACCCTGTTTATCTCGCTGCTCATGCTGTCTGGTTGTCAGCAGTCTTCGGAACCGCCCCCAGATGCCCGCGCCCCTATCCCCTGGGTAAAAACAGTTGAACTAAAGGACGCCGGCCCAACAGCGCAGAGATTTTCAGGAACCCTGCGAGGCCGCCACGAAGTTCCTCAGGCCTTTCAGATCGCCGGTCGGATTCAGCATCGTTATATCGATGCCGGTCAGCGCGTGGAAAAAGGCGACTTACTGTTCAAGCTCGATACACGGGACCTGGTGGCAGCCGCAGGGGTCGCCGCCGTGGATCTTAAGCGTGCAAAAGCGGCCCTGGCAATTGCCACCAATGAACTCCAGCGCCAGCAGCAACTTGTGGCGCATCAGTTTGTCAGCGAACAAACCCTGCAACGCCTTGAGTTGGCAGAGCGTGAGGCGCGCAGCCAGGTGCAAACCGCTTCTGCACGCAATCAGCAGGCTCAGAATGCCCTGGGGTATGCGGAACTGAAAGCCGCCCATGCAGGCGTGGTCACTGAGGTCATCGTTGAACCTGGCCAGGTTGTGGGTGTCGGACAAACCCTTGCCGTTCTGGCCGAAGATCAATCGCTGGAAGTCGAGGTTTTTTTACCAGAGGGCAGTAACCCGTCCATGCGCGGTTATGTCCCTTTACCCAATGGCGAACAGCTTGCTGTGAGCTTGAGAGAGATTGCCGGGGCTGCCGACCCCGCAAGCCGGAGCTGGCGTGCCCGATACAGCCTGGAGGGGCCCTACCCCTCGTCTTTAACCCTGGGGTCGGTGGTGAGTGTGCGGTTAGCGCAGAAGCAAACCGCCCCCAGCCATCGCGTACCGCTGGGTGCCCTGGATGAGAGAGGGCAAACGCCGCAGATCTGGTTGGTTTCCGACGGCACGGTAACGCCCCTGGCGGTCGAGGTGATCGATCTGGGTGAGGAGTATGCGAAGATCAAGGTCGACATCAAGGCGGGAACGCCCATCGTCGCGTTGGGGACACACCTGCTCACGCCTGGCATGGCAGTGCGGGAGCTGGTTCAATGAGCTTACCGAATCTTTCCGCGCTGGCAGTGCGCGAGCGTTCGGTCACCCTCTTTTTTCTTTTGCTGTCCGTTGTTGCCGGTTTCTACGCGTTCTCGTCCCTGGGTCGGGCGGAAGACCCTGCGTTCACCGTCCGGGCGATGGTGGTTTCTGTCGTCTGGCCAGGGGCAACCCCCGAGGTGCTGCAGAACCAGGTCGTGGATCGTTTGGAAAAGCGAATCCAGGAGGTGGTGTATTTCGATAATATTGAGACAACCATTCGGCCCGGGCAGGCCGCCATGGTTATCCGATTCCTGGATTCTACTCCGAGTGAAAAAGTGTCGGACCTCTTCTATCAAGTCCGCAAGCGCATGCTCGATGAGCGACCCAACCTCCCCCAGGGTGTGATCGGCCCCATCGTCAACGATGATTTCGCGGATGTGTATTTCTCCCTGCTGGCGCTGACGGCACCCGGGATGCCAATGCGTGAACTGACCCGCGAGGCAGAATCGATACGGGATCGCCTGCAACGGCTGCCCGGCTTGCAAAAAGCACAGCTCCTGGCGGAGCGTCCTGAGCGGGTGTATCTCGAATTTGATCAGGACCGGCTCAACAACCTCGGTTTGTCGGCAGAAGAGGTGTTGCAGGCGATAGAGGCCAACAACCGTCTTCAGCCTCTTGGCTTTGTTGATCTTGCCGGCCCGCGGGTTTATGTCCGCAGCAACATCGACCTGTCTGACCTTGAGCGCCTCACCTCAGTACCTCTCCGTATCGGCGACCAGCTTATTACCGTATCTGATCTGGCCGAGGTGCGTTTAGGGTATGAAGATCCTTTGAGCTACATCGTCCGCTCCAACGGTGAGGATGCGATCCTCCTGGGTGTGGTCATGCGTGCGGGTGAAAATGGCCTGGAATTTGGCGCGCGGCTGCGCGAGTTTGTCAGTACCGAACAGGGCAGGCTGCCGCTGGGAATGTCAATACAGACCCTGACCGATCAGGCGGAAGCCATCACTCAGGCGGTTGATCTTTTTCAGGTCAAGTTTCTGGTTGCGTTGGTCGTGGTGATGGGGGTTAGCATACTGGCGATCGGTCTGCGCGCGGGTTTGGTGGTGGGCATTGCGATTCCTGTGACCCTCGGCCTGACTTTCTTGTTGATGAAAATGGCGGGCATAAACCTGGACCGCATCACCCTGGGTGCGTTGATTATCGCACTGGGTCTGTTAGTGGACGATGCGATCATCGCCATTGAAATGATGATCGTGAAGATGGAGAGCGGCTGGGACCGGGTACGGGCAGCCAGTCATGCCTGGAGCGTAACCGCCGCGCCCATGCTGTTCGGTACGCTGGTGACGGTGGCCGGATTTGTCCCCATCGGATTTGCCCAGTCCGGAGTGGGAGAATACACCGGCAACATCTTCTGGGTGCTGGCTTTTTCGTTGTTGATTTCCTGGGTGGTGGCGGTAACTTTTACGCCTTATTTGGGCGTCAAGCTCTTGCCCGATTACACCGGGCATATGGGCCAGGACCTTTACCAAAGCGCGTTTTATCAGCGGTTGCGTGGGGTGATCACAGCGTGTGTTCAGTACCGGAAAACCGTCGTTTTTATCACAGTGGGTTTGCTGGCGATCAGTGCTTTCGGGATGGCAACCCAGGTGCAGAAGCAATTTTTTCCCAGTTCTGATCGCCCCGAAGTTCTGATCAGTGTCTACGCTCCGCAGGGGAGCGCTATTGCCACCACGGATCAAAGTGTCAGACGCCTGGAAGCGATTCTGATGGACATGCCGGAGGTGAAAAGCCTTTCCGCTTACATCGGTGCCGGTGCGCCCCGATTCTTCGTATCGGCCAACCCCGAGCAGCCGGACCCGGCATTTGCCAAGTTGATTGCCATTGGGCAGGACGTTAAAGGGCGCGATCGCATCATCTCGGCGCTGGAAACCAGAATCGCGGCGGGTGAATTTCCGGAGGCACGAGTGCGGGTGACGCGTTTGCTGTACGGTCCCCCGGTGGTCTGGCCGGTCAGTTTTCGTGTGCTGGGTCCGGAATCCGATCAACTCAGAGAGATCGCGCACCAGATCCGCACTCTCATGACCGGGCATCCGAACATCGTCATGCCGCATCTCGAATGGGATGAGCGTGTGCCCACTCTCTATCTTGATATGGATCCGGAAAATCTGGGTTGGATGGGCCTGACTCCGGCAGAGGTTGCCCGGCAACTGCAGTTCCAACTCCGCGGAGTGGCCGTCACCGAACTGCGCCAGGGCATAAGGAGCGTTCAACTGGTGGCGCGTAATGCACGTGGCGAAGTGATCATGCCGGAAGATCTTGAGATCAAAACCCGCGACGGCCGCAAACTTTCCGTACAGCAACTGGGCAAGTGGCAGGTTCGTTACGAGGACCCCGTCATAAAGCGTTACAACCGTGACCCCTTCCTGGCCGTTCAGGCCGATGTAGAAGGTGCCCAGCCACCGGATGTCACCAAGGAGATATGGAGTGCGATGACGGGCCTGCGCGAACAGTTGTCGGAGGGTTACCGTATTGAAATCGGCGGTACGGTGGAACAATCAGCCAAAGCCAATGCTTCAATCCAGACATTACAACCGGTGATGTTGGCGTTGATGCTGATCTTTATCATGCTTCAGATGCGTTCCTTTATCGGCACATTGACTGTTCTTGCCACCGCGCCACTGGGGCTGATTGGGGCTGTGCTGGCTTTGCTGCTGTTTAATCAACCCTTTGGCTTTACCGCGCTGCTGGGGCTGATTGGCCTGGGCGGCATCCTGATGCGAAATACCATGATTCTGACGCAGCAGGTGCAGGACAACTTCAAAGCAGGAATGGCTGCCCGGGAAGCCGTTGTCGAAGCGGCAGTCCAACGTGCCCGCCCCGTGGTACTCACCGCCCTGGCGGCCGTTCTGGCGTTTGTACCTCTGACCTTTGACCTGTTCTGGGGGCCGCTGGCTTATGTCCTTATCGGTGGCGTGGCGGTCGGCACTCTGATCACGCTATTGTTTGTGCCGGCGCTTTATGCCCTTTGGTTTCGATTAAAGAACGAACGCTGAGATTAGATCGGCCCCACAGTTTAGACTGGTTCAGGCATCCCAAAGCTAGCTGAAACCCCTGACCTGCACCCAGCTTCCTTTCCATGTGATCGTCTGGCGTCCGTGATTTGCTCCATCAATTAGGCTGTATGAAGCATAAGTGATTTGCTCGTCGGCCCTGAGCGGAGGCTAACTTGAATGTCCGCTTTTGTTTAGAAACCTGGGAAGGCAGCACGGGTCGCAAAGCGAACATTGGCAGCACCAGAACTGAGTGCTTTTTGGGCAAAGGACTGTCTAGGTCCGAGACCCATTTAATCGAGCAAGATAATCACCGACATCCACTGATCAGCGAACCTTCCTACCTACGGACTGAAAATTAATACAACGTAAACGAAAAAGACGACTAGGTGTACCGCCCCCTCAAGAACCGTAGTGCGTGGTCCTGAAAACGTGAGCAAGCTGAGCACTAGTGTCAGAGCCAGCAGGGTCATGCCAGTCGGATCCAGGCCCAGAACCATGGTTTTGCCGGTTACCAGTCCCACCCCGAGAATTGCTGGTACGGTAAGTCCAATTGTTGAAGCCGAAGCCCCGAGGCACAGGTTAATTGATTTTTGTAACTGATTCGAAAGCGCCGCACGCAGAGCAGTTACGGCCTCTGGCGCAAAGACAATCAAGGCTATAAGCACCCCGCCCAACGCTGGGGGAGCCCCGAGTACTACGATTCCATGGTCAATCAGCGTGGCGAGCTTCTTTGCCAGGAGGACGATGGGAAGCATCGTAATGACGAGCAAGAACGTGTGCATACCGATTGCACCGGCTTTTGACCCGTGCTCCCCTTCTTGTGCACTTTCCGATCCGGTCGGTTGAGTCGCTTGCTCGGATATTACGAAAAAGTCCCGGTGCCGCCCCGTCTGTATGGCGAGGAAGATGCCATACAGCGCCACCGTAAACAGAGAGAAAAAGACAGCTTGTGCGGTCGTTAGGCTGCCGATGGGCTCGGCCGTGGTGAAGTTCGGCAGGATGAGTGCAATCACCGCCAGAGGTATGATGACTGCAAGATAGGCGACGGCACCCTGAAGATTGTAAGACTGCTCGTGGTGGCGCAAGCCTCCCAGAACCAACGCCAACCCCACAACCCCATTCAGAACGATCATCAAGACGGCAAACATCGTATCCCGCCCCAACGTCGAGGCAGATTCAGTCCCAAAGATCACCGCGGCGATCAATACGACCTCGACAATGACAATTGAAAGCGTAAGAACGAGCGTGCCGAGAGGCTCACCAAGGATCTCTGCCAAGTGGTCTGCTTCTTCGACGACCCCGGAGGCGCACCACACAATGACAGCCAAAAGCCAGATGAAGAGCGCGGTTGCAATAAGAGGGGAGCTGAGATCAGACAGCCAGGATTCGCCGAAAATCAGGAACAACGCCACCGTTGCCCATGCAATTGCCAAACGTACGATAACAGCCATCATTCTCACCCCGCTACCAGCTGCGATGCCCGACTTTGCGGGCGAGATAAAAGCGTAGCAGAGCATTCGGCGGATCTGGGACTTCTTGCCCAATCTGCCTCAAGAAAAACCGCAAAGACGGGACCCAAGAAATTCATAACGACT
This sequence comes from Marinobacter sp. MIT932201, assembly GCF_047123295.1. NCBI lineage: Bacteria > Pseudomonadati > Pseudomonadota > Gammaproteobacteria > Pseudomonadales > Marinobacteraceae > Marinobacter > Marinobacter sp. MIT932201. The sequence continues at coordinate 814,988 of NZ_CP138917.1, forward strand.
CCTTTGTGAGGGGCCGTCCCCGGGCAATTTCGCAATCTCAGGGTCGTCCCCGAGAAGTTTCCTAATACTGACACATTGGAGATCTTCAGGACAAGCAGCTCCGAAGGGAAGACGAGGCCCCTTGGTGCAGTTCGAATGTTCGCTTGTGTTTAAAAGTTTGGGAAGCTCGGCCTGGTCGCAAAGCAGACATTGAGGTGGCTATGTAACCATCCCCCACACGTCGGTGCATGCGTAATTAGAGTTCTCCGGCCTACAATGAGGTAAACGTAGGACTGGATGAAAAAGTCACGATACAACATGGTTTGCACTGCGCTCCAAGAAACCTCAGCTGTTTCCCGCTCGCGTTTTTCTAAATACTAGGCATACAGGCTCCAAGCAGTTAATAGCCCGACGCAACTAATACCGATTTCCCTGGCTCGAAAAGAGCACTTTTTATCGATGAGCTCTTCTCCTCATGCAGGGCCATCCAAACTGTTAATGGAAGATAGCGCTGTGCAAAATCCGGGGTACATTCGCAACCATTATGGAATGCCGTTGCTAGTGTGCTGTATCACTTTGACCCAAGCCACTTGGAACTCCCGCCTGCCTGCACGGGCATGAGTTGAAAAATGGTTTGCACATCGCTTTGAATATATTGGTGGGACTCTGCAACTGGATACCTCGGGTCGGCCTTTGCGCTTCGCTATGGTTGGGGAGGGTATCAGTAGGAGGCTTTTAACGGGGCAATGAGTGATTTCTTCGGTCGGTTGATAGTCGACGTATCCTATGCCTACAATAGAAACTCATAATGAGGCGCTGCCTCGAAAATGGTCGCTGGCCGAAAACAGCACAGAAATGGCAAGTTGCCGGATAGCAACAGTCGACTGGCTTAGTATATCTCTGCGCCAACAAGTTTTGCTCCTGAGTACGCCATATGGCGCTCCAGCAGTACCGACCGATTTCTCTTACGTATATCGTGTTCCCGACATTTACACAGTTTGGCGGCCACAGCTTAATTAGCTAGTAGGTTACAACCCTTTGGGTTACGTCGGCGGAGTAAATGATCAGGGTGCTGATGCGTGATGGTAGAACCCGCCTTAAGGCAGGTTGATGAACAGAAATTTCTATGGAAGCAATCCGCCAGTGTCCAAAGAATTGGATAAGTCCTTGGGGCGTCGGGGATTGAACAGTTTCTATGGATTGGTCAGAAACGGGATAAGTGGTTACTCCCGTTCTAAATTTCCCGTGAACAGAAACGGAATCTGAGCATCCAAAGTGACTTAAGCCCCCGCCTCGCGGGGGTTTTTTGGTGCGCCCGGCATGGGCGCACTCCTGGAGGTGCAAGTCCTCCCGTGAGCTGGCCACAGCGAACGAAGTGAAGCGCAACTGCGGAAGGGTGACCGACCGTGGGGAGGAAGCGTGGAGCGTAAACCGTGAGCCGATGAACAAGAATCGGATATGAGGCACTGCCAAGCAGGGCGAGCGGGCCAAAAGCCGCGAAGCTCTTGTGGCCAAGGCGAAGTGGTGTAAATCCGGCGGTTGTGCGGCGAAGGAGTGTGTTCTTACCCGGGGAGATCTCGCCTCATGCCTGAAAGGGCGACGTGGCAACACGGAGCGAGAAGTCAGCAGAGGCCATAGTAACCGCTAACACAGGGCGAAGGGCCGAACGAGAAGGAGCGTCAAACGCCTTGTCGATGAGCACTGTACGGCATCAGATGCCCGCGCCAGCGGGGCGGATCGCGCAACGGACAGGTGAAGCCTTGCCGAAGGCGATGAGCGATGAAGCAGGACTCCCGCGACAAGAACCGGAAGGCGCAGGGCGAAGCCTGCTTGAGCAGGCGTTCGCACGAGAGAATATGCAGCGGGCATGGAAGCGCGTGAAGGCCAACAAGGGAGCGGCAGGTGTGGACGGGTTGGACATTGCCCAAACCGCGGAACACCTGCGATGGGCGTGGCCTGAGCTTCGCCAGCACCTGCTGAGCGGCGCCTACCAACCACAGCCCGTCCGTCGGGTAGGCATCCCGAAGCCGGACGGCAGTGAGCGGGAACTGGGCATCCCCACCGTCACTGATCGTCTGATTCAACAGGCACTGTTGCAAGTGCTGCAACCTCTGATTGATCCCACCTTCAGCGAGCACAGCTACGGCTTCCGCCCGGGCCGTCGGGCCCACGACGCCGTGTTGGCTGCGCAGCGTTACGCCCAACAGGGCCGCCATATCGTGGTGGACGTCGACCTGTCGAAGTTCTTCGACCGGGTCAACCACGACATCCTGATCGACCGCCTGAAGAAACGCATAAACGACCCCGGCGTTATCCGGCTGGTTCGTGCGTACCTGAACGCGGGCATCATGGACGGTGGTGTGGTCATGGATCGGCACGAGGGCACGCCGCAAGGCGGGCCATTGTCGCCGTTGTTGGCCAACGTTCTGCTGGACGAGGTGGATAAAGTGCTGGAACGCCGGGGGCACTGCTTCGCCCGTTACGCCGATGACTGCAACGTCTACGTTCGCAGCCACAAGGCGGGAGAACGGGTCATGCAGTTACTCCGCCGCTGTTATGGAAAGTTGCGTCTGGTGATTAACGAAGCCAAGAGCGCGGTGACCAGCGTGTTCGGGCGCAAGTTCCTCGGCTATGCCCTGTGGCAAGGGAGGAACGCTGAGGTTCGACGCGCGGTATCCACCAGGGCGTTACAGGCGTTCAAGCTCCGGATCCGGCAACTGACCCGGGGATCAGGGGGTCGCAGTATTGAACAGGTGGTAGAGCAACTCCGCCGATACCTGCTCGGCTGGAAAGGGTACTTCAGGCTGGCGCAAACGCCACGCATCTGGCGATCACTGGATGAGTGGATACGTCGTCGTCTGAGAATGCTCCACCTCCGGCAGTGGCGGCGGGGTAAGACGATCTACCGGGAGCTGGTCCGGTTGGGTGCCAGTTCCTGGGTGGCTGAATCTGTGGCGGCTCTGAGTCGCCGCTGGTGGCACAACAGTCGCTCTGCCATCCACAATGTCCTGACGATTGCCTACTTCGACCGGTTGGGAGTGCCGAGACTCTCGTGAACCCTCAACGTCTCGAACCGCCCGGTGCGGACCCGCATGCCGGGTGGTGTGGGAGGGGTGGAGCCTCATGGCTCCCCCCTATCCCGATTTACTGGTTTGCAAAAACGGTGTGAAATTGGCCAAAAAAACGTGGAGTTACGTTCGCTTTCTCATCTATCATGTCATTCGATGTAAAAAGCGCCTGTTTTTTAGGCAGCATAATAATAGCTTGATGCTGGCGAGTTGGCTTCGGATCCTTTTTTAACGGACTCCATGACAAAGATACCAATCTTCAAAAGACTGACGGGTCTGTTCGGACGTTCCGGGGCTCGCCTGCGGGTAAGTCTTGAAATTCGTCCCGACGGTATTGCCTGGGCGGAATCGGGGCGGCCGGATGCCGGTAGGTGGGGGTTCATTGATTGCCTCCCTGCGAGGCGTCAGGCGGCACTGGTTGAATTAGTCGACAAGCACGGCTGGTCGGGTGCAGCGACAACGCTCGTGCTGCCCCTGGACCAGTATCAGGTTTTCCAGATGGATCGCCCGGAAGGCGTCGAGGAATCGGAGCTGGGGGATGCCCTCAAGTGGAAACTTAAGGATTTTCTCGATTTCAGCCCGTCCGAGGCGGTTTCTGATGTTTTCCCGTTTCCGAAAGACGCATCCCGGGGCCGTGGCGAACTGGTCAACGTGGTCGCCGCCAGAAAAGTTCTGGTCTCTGAACTGGTTCGGCTGGTTCAGGAAGCCGGCCTGGAACTGGAGCGCATTGATATCGCCGAGCTCGCGTTGCGAAATCTGGTATGCAGGCTGGATGAAAACCGGCGTGGTGCCGCGCTGGTCCACCTGAAAGAAAACTACGGCCAGATGGTGATCTGCAAGGACAACACGCTGTATTTGTCCCGCCGGCTTGATGTGACTTCCGACGATCTTCGAGATGCCGCCCGGCAGGAGTCGGCGGTGCAATCACTGGCCCTGGAGATGCAGCGTTCACTGGACTATTACGAAAGCCAGTTGGGCCAGGTGCCGCCGGCAATGATCCACCTCGTTGCCCATGACAGCGTGCTACCTCTTGCCTCGATGCTTTCTTCCTATGTGGCCGCCGGCCTTGAAACCCTCGATTGGCGTGCCTTGGGCTTTGAGTCCGATCTGGACAGTCGTTGCCTGCCGGCCTGGAGTGCAGGCTTGCCATTGCCGGAGGACGGGCGTCCATGATCCAACAGGTCAATCTCTACACAGACGAGCTGCGTCCGAGAAAGGAAAGACTCCAGGCGGGAACGGCGGTTGGTTTTCTGGTTGTCGGATTGGTGCTGGTTGCGTTCGTGGCTGGTTTCCTGACCTACGAGAATTCGGTGATGGCAAACAAGGCCTCACGCCTTGATCAGCAGAACCAGCAGCTTGAACAGGCTGTGGCGCAGCTTTCTGCCGCGGTTCAAGCCCGACAGCCGGATGCCGAAGTGAAGGAGGCTCTGGAGCGCGTCACCCAGACCCTCGCGCGCCGCCAGCGATTACTGGAACGGGTGGAAAGCCTGGTGCTTTCCGAGGACCGCAATTTCTCGCCACAGCTGGCAGCATTGGCCCGACAGATCCCGGAAGATGTCTGGCTGACAGGCGTTATCCTGGAGTCAGGCCCGGACAGAGTCACTATCGAAGGGCGTAGCCGCGAAGGCGCTCTGGTGCCTCTGTACCTTGAAAACCTGGGCGAGGAACCAGCGTTTACGGGACGAACCTTTGGTGTGTTCCGATTGTCGCGCCCGGAGGAAGGCCGCTGGATTGACTTTCATGTTTCAAGCGAGCGTGACGGGGAGGGTAACTGATGGCGGACGCACCCAACACTTCCCTTGCCCGGGCTGCGCAGTGGTATAACCTGCGACCGATTCGTGAGCGGGCCCTGATTCTGCTGACTGCACTCGTGCTGGTTGTGGTGCTGGTCTGGGAGCTTGGGGTTACGCCATTACAGCAACGACACCAGAGTCTGGAGAATCGGATCCAGGCGCTTTCCGCTAGCCGGGACGACCTGCTGGCGCAGCAGCAGACGCTCAATCAGCAGCTTGCCACCGATCCCTCCCGGGAAATGCGGGATCAGTTAAATGCCCGGCAGCAGAGACTGGAACGGCTCAATCAGCAGATTGCGGAGACCACCGGACAACTGATCGCGCCCAGGGCGATGGTGGCGCTGTTGCGGGATATCCTGGCCGCCCAGGATGCACTGAAGCTGCAGGCTCTGGAGCTACAGACTCCGACCCCGGTTTTCGCTCCGGATGCCCCCGATCAATCCTCACAGGAGCAGTCAGAGGCGTCGCAACCACTGCTTTATGCCCATGATGTCGAGCTCCGGATCATGGGAAGCTATCTTGATGTGCTGAACTATCTCGAGCGGCTTGAGGCACTGGATGAGCGTCTCGGGTGGATAAAGCTGGAGTACAGTGCGGGCGACTGGCCCTCCGGTGAAGCGATCATCAGGGTGCAAACACTGAGCCTGGATCAGGCGTGGCTGGGGGTGTGAAGTGAGCAGGAACTTGGGTGCCTCAATAATCCGGTGGTCTTGTGTGGCAATCGGTTCGCTGTTGCTGGTGGTGGGAAAAACCCATGCACTGCAGGATCCGACCCGGCCACCGGGCCCGCAGACAACTGTGGCCAAGCCGGCCCCAGAGCGGGCTCTTGCTCTGGATTCCATACTTTTCAGCAAGGACAGGCGTGTCGCCGTCATCGAAGGTGAGGCCCTCAGGGAAGGCCAGGGTTTTGACAACGTGCGGGTTATCCGGATTTTTGCCAACCGGGTTCTGGTAACGGATAACGGCCGCGAACGGGTGTTGTACCTGGAGAGACTTCCGCAGGTTCGGGGAACTCAATGACAGATAATCGGATACTCATGACCACGATCAAAACAACCAGTGCACTGATTCTGAGCCTGGTATTGGCGGCCTGCAGCAACAATCCGTTGATGCGCTCAGCAACGGCCACCTCAACCGATGCTGCCGATGCCATTGATCGAAGCCTTGAAGAGGCTTCGCAGGCAGAACCGGCAGCGCCGACCGCGAGTCAGGCAACTGCAACTCTGCCGGCTGACGTTAGCGCAGCACTGCTGCCGCCACTCTCCAACGAGGCTGATCTGGACGAACGTTTTGACGTCAATGCCCGGGGCGTGCCGGCAGCAAGCTTCTTCGAATCTCTGGTGGAAGGAACCCGCTATAACGTGGTGGTTCATCCCGATGTAAATACCAGTATCGATCTTCGGCTGGGGGACGTCACTGTACCGGAAGTGATGGATATCGCAGGCGACCTGTACGGGCTGGATATTCGACGCAGTAGCCGACTGTTCCGCGTTCAGCCGGATCAGATCCAGACCCGGCTGTTCCCGATTGATTACTTGCACTTCAAGCGTAAGGGCGGCTCGGAGACCAGGGTAAGCTCCGGTCAGGTTACCGGTGCTCGCAGTGGCGGCGCTGGTAGCGCTGACAATAATGGCGACAGCACTGGTTCCGGCGAAATCCGCAACCTGGTTGGTACAACCATTTCCACAGAAACAGCCTCGGATTTCTGGCAGGACATCCAGAGCGCACTGAGCATGATTGTCGGTGGCAGTGATGGCCAGCAGGTGATCGTGAATCCTGGCGCAGGGCTGGTAATGGTTCGTGCCGGTTCCGAGGATTTGCGGATGGTTGAGGAGTATCTGCGCCGCACCGAGCTGATCATGCAGCGTCAGGTCATTCTGGAAGCCAAGATCCTGGAGATCGCGCTCAACGAGGGCTACCAGCAGGGCATCAACTGGTCGGATATCCAGAGTGCGTCCAGCATCACGGCCTCGGATGGTCTGCCCGAAGATTTCACCGCGCAGGCGTTGGCCGGCCAGGCCATTCAGACCTCCGATATCGGAGGTCTGTTCTCCGCCAGCGTGCGGGCCGGCGACTTTACCGGCCTGATTGAGCTGCTCGGGGAACAGGGCAATGTGCAGATTCTTTCCAGCCCACGTATTTCGACCGTGAATAATCAGAAAGCCGTGATCAAGGTCGGTACCGATGAGTTCTTTGTGACCGACATTGATTTCGACGACAACAACTCGGCCGTTACGGCCACGGATTCGACCTCTACCTCAGTGGAACTGACCCCGTTTTTCTCTGGCATTTCACTGGATGTGACGCCTCAGATTTCCGAAAACGGCGTCATCACCCTGCACGTGCATCCGTCGGTCAGTGAGGTTAACGATCAGGAGAAGGTGATCACCATTGGCGAGCGTGACGTCACGCTGCCTCTGGCCAGCAGCACCGTTCGTGAAACCGACAGCGTTATCCGTGCCGAAAGCGGGCAGATCGTGGTTATCGGTGGTCTGATCCAGAACTCCAGCGAAGACAACAATTCCGCGGTTCCCTTCTTCAGCGAGATTCCGCTGGTGGGTGAACTGTTCAAGCAGCGGAGGTTCCAGTCCCGCAAGAGCGAGCTGGTTATCCTCCTGCGCCCGGTTGTCGCCGGAATGCCCGAGATGAATGCGGATGTTTCTGCCAGCCGTGAACGCATGAATGTGCTGCGTGAGTTGCTGCAATCGTCTGAATCCGTCACCCCGGAACCGGAGAAAGCCGTTCGATAGCATGTACGAAGCCCATTTCGGACTGCAGGAAGCACCGTTCGCATTGACGCCCAACACCCGCTATTTCCTGCGGGTGCCCAGCCATGGTGATGCGCTGGAATTATTGCTGGTGGCGTTGAAAGAGCGGGAGGGCTTTATCAAGATCTCCGGAGAGGTGGGCACGGGCAAATCCCTGCTGTGCCGGCTCCTGCTGAACGAACTTGAGCCGATTGCGCACACCGCCTATATTCCGAACCCGCACCTGACCCCGGATACCCTGTACGAAGCCGTGGCTGAAGAGCTGGGCGTGGAACTGTCCGGATGCACCAACGCGCATCAGGTGCTCAAGGCCATCAACGAAAAATTGATTGCCCATGCCATGGAGCAAAAGCCGGTTGTCCTCGTGATTGATGAGGCCCAGGCGATGCCGGAAGAGACCATCGAGGCGTTGCGACTGCTCACCAATCTGGAAACCGAGAGCGTCCGGCTGCTGCAGGTGGTCCTGTTTGGCCAGCCGGAACTGGATGTGCTGCTTCAAAAGCAGAGCCTGCGCCAGCTAAACCAGCGCATAACGTTCCACTATCGCCTCGCCCCCCTGGACCGCCATTCGGTTGCCCAGTATCTGCGCCATCGCCTGGCCCAGGCCGGCTACAACGGCGCCGATCTTTTTGCACCGGGTGCGCTTCGGCTGATTACCCGGGCCTCCGGTGGCATTCCGAGGCTGGTTAATATTCTGGCTCACAAGTCCATGTTGGCGGCCTGGGGCAGGGGTGACCGTCTTATTGAGCGGGGCCATGCCATGCAGGCCATTCGCGACACCGAGAGCGTTCGCTTGCCGGGACTGATCGGGAGGTGGTTATGAGCCTGCTGAACGATGCCCTGCGTGCGGCAGAGCAGCGACAGAGTCGGCCGGAAGTGGCCGCGGCCTATGCAGGACAGTCGCAATCCCGACCTCGTCCGCGTTACGGGCTCTGGGTCGTCATCGTTTTCCTGGTAGCAGGCGCAGTGGGCGCATCTGCCTTCTGGTTGATGACCGGAACCGGTAATGAAGACATACCTGTGCACGTGAGTGCCCCTCCGGCGCAAGAGGCCGGAACAGAACTGCAACTCGAGAGCGTTGCCGAAAACGACAACACCGCAGAGGCCTCGCAGCCCGCCCCCGAGCCCCCGGTTGTGGTTCAGTCGGAACCGGAAGCCAGGGAAGTAGCCGAGGCGGTTGAGCCACAGAAGCCGGAGCCTGAACCTGAACCGGTTAGAGCCGAAGCCCCAGAGCCTGAACCCGCCGTCACTACACCGGTGGTGGCCGAAGCCGAGACTGCCCAGGAATCCGAAGCGCCAACGCCACCCATAAAACAGGTTCGTGAGACGCCCGAAGCCATCGATCGTCGAGTCAGCCGGGAGTTGGCCTCGCTGCTGAGGAGTGGTGAAACCCGTCAAGCTGAGCAGACGTTGCAGGAGCTGGCTAGTGCTCAGGCGGCGACTGCCAGCCGCGAAGTTTTCGCGCGTCAGATGCTGGTGCAGGAAATGCCTGACAGGGCTCTGGCCTGGCTTCCGGAATCGGTGACGAGCGGCGATGCCGGTCTGCGACTTCTCAGGGCCCGGGCACTCCACGCCAAGGGCAGTCTGCCCGAAGCACTCGCCACCCTTGAGAGTAGCGTGCCTGCAGTGCGCCAGGCCGTTGAGTATCGGGTAACCCTGGCGACCTTGCTGCAGCAGGCAGGCCGCACCACCGACGCGGCCCGACACTGGTCGGCCCTTATTGCCGAGGACGACAGCCGCGCGGCCTGGTGGGTGGGCCTTGCGATTGCCCTGGAGACAGGCGGCGAGACCAACAGCGCGGTCCGGGCCTACAGCCAGGCCGCCCAGTTACCCGGGCTTTCGCCGTCCCTGGCGAATTACGTTCGCGAACGACTGAAAGCTTTGCAGGCGGGATGATGACGACAGAGCCGAAAAAGAAAGTCCGGTTAGGCGACCTGCTGGTCCAGAATGATGTCATCACTGAACAGCAGCTGATGACGGCCCTGCGCGAGCAGAAAAGCACCGGGCGTAAGCTTGGTAAAACGCTCACAGACCTTGGTTATGTGGACGAGGACAGTCTGCTCAATATCCTGTCCCGCCAGCTGGATGTTCCCTTTGTGCAGCTGCGTCACTACCAGTTCAACAACGAACTGGTGAAAAAGCTACCGGAGGCCATGGCCCGACGGTTCCGCAGTATCGTGCTGGCGGAGCATAGTGGCGAGCTGCTGGTGGGGATGGCCGATCCTCTGGATATCTTTGCCTACGATGAGTTGGTTCGCATTCTGAAGCAGCCCATCAAACAGGCGGTGGTGCGTGAGAGCGAGCTGCTGAGCACCCTGGACCTGGTCTATCGGCGTACCGATGAAATTGCCTCGCTGGCGGAAGAGCTGGAAGACGAGCTGGGTGAGGATGCCTTCGACCTTGCGGACCTCTCGGCCGAATCCGAAAGCGCTGAGGCGCCGGTGGTCAAGCTTCTGCAAACGCTGTTCGAGGATGCAGTTCAGGCCCGCAGCTCGGACATCCACATCGAGCCGGACGAGACCGTTGTTCGTATCCGGCAGCGGGTGGATGGCGTGCTTCAGGAGCAGGTGATGAAGGAGAAGCGGGTCAATTCCGCGCTGGTCCTGCGCCTGAAGCTGATGGCCGGCCTGAACATCTCCGAGAAGCGGATGCCCCAGGACGGGCGCTTCAACGTCCGGGTGAAGGGCCGCAGTATCGATGTGCGGGTATCCACCATGCCCGTTCAGTATGGCGAATCGGTAGTCATGCGTCTGCTGGACCAGAGCCAGGGCATGTTGAACCTCGATGGCACCGGGATGCCGGCGCAGCTGTTGGAACGATTCCGCGGGATGATCAAGAAACCCCACGGGATGATTCTGGTGACCGGTCCCACCGGTAGCGGTAAAACCACCACGCTCTATGGCGCCTTGACGGAACTGAACCGCCCGGAAGTGAAGATCATCACCGCCGAGGACCCGGTGGAATACCGCCTACCCCGGATTACCCAGGTGCAGGTGAACCCTAAAATCGGTCTGGAATTCGCCAATGTACTTCGGGCCGCCCTGCGTCAGGATCCCGACGTGATCCTGGTGGGCGAGATGCGGGATCGCGAGACCGTGGAAATCGGTCTGCGGGCGGCGATGACTGGTCACCTCGTGCTTTCCACCCTGCACACCAACGACTCCATCAGCAGCGCCATGCGACTGATCGATATGGGTGCCGAACCCTTTCTCGTGGCCAGCTCGTTGCTCGGCGTGGTTGCGCAGCGCCTGGTCAGGCGGGTCTGCGATAACTGTGCCGAGGCCTACAAGCCGACGGAACAGGAAATGGTGTGGCTGCGCAGCTTTGATCTGGATCCTCTGGATATGGAAGCCGGGTTCGTGCATGGCCGAGGTTGCTACCAGTGCAGCAACACTGGCTACAAGGGCCGGGTTGGCGTTTACGAGATGCTTGAAATGAACGAGGCCATGCTGGACGCTTTGCGGCGCCAGGATGTCTCGGAGTTCACCAAAGCGGCTCGCCTGAGCGCCCTGTACCGACCGCTCGGACAGTGCGCCATGGATTTTGCGTTACAGGGCACCACCACGTTGGACGAAGTGGCCCGGGTGGCGGCGACCTCCGAGGGTGATTTCTCGCCCGACGACGAGATTCCCTTGCCGGATGACCCTGTTGGTGGAGGTACCTGATGCAGTTCAGCTACCGGGGCAAGGATAATCGTGGCAGTGTCCAGCAGGGTTTGCTGGGCGCTCCCAATGCCGATGCTGCTGCTACTGAGCTGATGCGCCGGGGGATAACCCCGCTTTCCATCCGGGAGGCGGAGGACACGGAGTCGGTTGTTGATCGATTGAACCGGCTGCCGATATTCCGGAAGAAGGTCACCCTCGATGAGCTGATTGTTTTCTGTCGCCAGATGCATGCCCTGACCAAGGCGGGCATCCCCCTGATCCGCACCATGCGCGGCCTGGCCGAAACCACCCGTTCACCGGTGCTGGCGGAAGTGCTGGAGGATGTCACCACCCGACTGGAGGGCGGCACAACCATGGCTACGGCCATGCAGGCACACCCGAAGGTTTTCTCGGAGCTGTTCATCGCCATGATCCACGTGGGCGAGAACACCGGAATGCTCGACGACGCTTTCCGGCGCCTGTCAGAAATCCTCGAGTTGGAGCGGGATACCAAGCGGCGCCTCAAACAGGCCATGCGCTATCCGATGTTCGTCATCATTGCCTTGTTATCGGCCTTGATGATCGTGAACTTTCTGGTTATCCCGAAATTCGCGTCGGTGTTCGATAAGCTGGGAGCGGACCTGCCGTTCCTGACCCAGGTATTGGTTGGAACCTCCAACTTCCTTCTGGCTTACTGGTACGTGATGCTCTTTGTGGTCGCTGCTGGCGGCCTCATGCTGCGGCAATGGAAACAGACGGAACAGGGCCGGCTGACCTGGGATCGTTATAAACTCCGGTTGCCAATTATCGGACCATTGCTGGAATTGATCACGCTCAGTCGGTTCGCGAGGAACTTTGCTACCATGCTGTCCGCCGGCATGCCGGTAACGACGGCGTTAACCGTTGTGGCCGACACCACGGACAATGCCTGGATCTCGACCCACATCAAGGATATGCGCGGCGGTATCGAGCGGGGTGAAAGCCTGCTCCGAACCGCCAGACACAGCGAAATGTTCACGCCGTTGATTCTACAGATGATTGCGGTGGGCGAGGAAACCGGTTCCGTGGACGACATGCTCAACAATGTCGCGGATTTTTACGATGAGGATGTGGACTACGGCCTCAAGCGGTTGGCAGAGTCGATTGAACCGATACTGATTGTGGCCATGGGCATCCTGGTATTGATTCTGGCGCTGGGCGTGTTCCTCCCGATCTGGGACCTGGGGGCCGCCGCCATGGGGCGGGGCTGAGTGCCAGCGGCACGGGTTTCAGACGCCAGCGGACTGGCGATGTCGCGCAGGTTCCGCTTCGCGGTGGTGTTGGCCGTGCTGGGAGTGCTCTGGTGGTTTTTGCTGGGCGTGCTGGAACGAGAAAGCCGAAATGCCGAAGAACGGGCCGCCAACATGGTGATCGGCCAGCTCAGATCGGCCCTGGTGGTCAAGGGTGCAGAGGTAATGCTGAGCCGTGACGGCCGTCTTGCCGAGCACAGGAACATCAACCCATTTGAGCTGGTGGAGCACCAGTGGGGTAATTACGCTGGGCGATGCCAGGCCGAAGAACTGGCGCCGGCAACCTGGTGTTTCCGGGTAAGCGAACAAAAAGAAACAGAATACGGGCCTAAAGGCTGGTTAATTTATAAACCGGGGCAGCCGATAACCATAGACAGTCGGCAAGCCAACCAGGAGCAGCCTCTGGCCTGGGCAGTGACAACGGAATTTGCAGACCGCAACGGGAATGGCACGCGGGAGCAGGAAGAACGGCTGACGGGGCTAAAACTGGCCCCGGTGTCGTTGACAGAAGACGCAGCGCAAACGCAGGATGCCCAACGCTGACCAGACGGACGAATGAAACCGTAAAGAGGTCGATGTAATGAAACGGGATTGCAGGCAGAACAAACAACAGGGGTTCACCCTGATCGAGCTGGTGGTCGTTATTGCCATACTCGCGATCTTGGCGGCGTTCGCATTGCCACGGTTCGCCCAGCTGTCCGAGCAGGCGCATCAGTCCAGCATTCGCGCAACTGCTGGGGCCTTGGCAGCGGGTGTGGCGTTGGCCAAAACCCAGTGGGTATCCAACGGCTTCACCGCAGCAGAAACGGATGTGGTGGGCTTTGGCAACGACAATGTCGATGTCAGTGATGACGGCTGGCCGACTTCCGTTGCTTCAGACGACACGGGTACTACGATGGATGCCACCAAGTGCGGGGAAGTCTGGCTGGGTGTTCTGCAATCCAACGCACCCACCGTGAACGGCACCAATCCTGAATATGCGATATCGATCAGCAGCGGAGACTGCGTATTCACCTATCAAGCAGACAACCAGGGCAGCACCATTGCGTATGATGCGGACACTGGCGAAATAACCACAACCATTAACTGATAAACCTCGAAGCCAACGGGCGATAAAAACGGAGTAATACCATGAAAGCGATGACAGCTATTGCGGCAAGAAAAGAAAAGGGCTTCACCCTGATCGAACTGGTTATGGTGATTGTAATTCTGGGTATTTTGGCGGCGTTTGCTTTGCCAAGATTTGCGGATTTGGGTGGTGAAGCAAGGCAAGCCTCACTTGAGGGAGCGCGGGGCAGCATTAAATCTGCCTCCGCCATTGCACATTCAGCGTTTTTAGCAAATGGCAACAATCCAGTCAGTCTGGAGGGGACAGACATCACACTTGTAAATGGTTATCCGCAGGCTGATGGTGCGGTAGTTACTGCCTCAGCAACGACAAATGGTATTGCAGCCGCTGCGCAGCTTGACGCAAACGATTTCGGACTAACCGTTTCTGGGGCAACACCCAATGTACTGACGGTCACGAATGGTGCTTGCTCTTTCACTTACACTGAGGCTACCGCTTCGGCAGCATCACAAATAAGCGCAATAACGGTGCCTTCAACCGGTTGTTAATTCATCTTTTGTAGGGAAGTCTGGGTATTCCCCAAATTGCCTAGTCTTGAGTGAGGTGGAAGGCATGCGAGTTGTCATCGCCCCTGACGCATCGGGCTTCACCCTCGTTGAGCTGGTAATGGTCATCATCCTGATCGGATTGCTCTCCGCTCTGGGCATTGGCCTGTTTGCCAGCCGCTCGGCCTTCTCCCCCTTGCTGGCTACCCAGCAAATTGCCTCCGCCACGCTGCTTGCTCAACAGGCAGCGCTGGCGGGGAATCCCGCCAACACCCTCACTATCGAGCAGGGTGGAGATAATTTCCGATTTATCGTGGGTGCCGGTTCCGGCAATCCGCGTACCTTCGAGATACCCCGGGAGGGCACCAGCCTTTCAGCACCGGGCGGGTTGCCATTGACGCTGACCTTTGACAGCAAAGGAGCGCCTTCAACCGGCACCAATCTGCAGTTCACTTTTTCGGGCGACAGTACCTTCCAGACGTGTCTCAGTTCATTGGGCGCGGTATACGCCGGGAGCTGCCAGTCATGAGGCCTACTCAAACCGGCGCAACCCTAGTGGAGCTGGTGATCACAATCGTGATTATCAGTGTGGCCATTGCCGGTGTGGTTGGTGCGTTCGCGCTTATCACTGGGCGCAGCGCGGATCCGTTGAATCAGACCCGGGCCGTGGCCCTCGCGCAGCTCTATATGGATGAAATTCTCAGCCGAAAATACGATGACAATACACCCGTCGGGGGCGTTCCGAAGCAAGCCGGCTGTACGATCAACACAGAGGAAGCCAGTCGGGCTGACTATGATGATGTCGACGATTACAACGCCATCGACGATGCTGCGCCCGAAAATGCTGAAGGCGTCCCTCTGACATCGGATTATTCCGGCTTCCGGATTTCGATCACGGTGCAATGTGCTGGTGGAGAGGTGGGGCTGGCCCAGGCGGATGCCAAACGTGTCGACCTGACAGTTACCGATCCGGGCGGCCAGGGTTACAGTTTCTCTGTCTACAGGGCGAATTTCTGATGCACCAGCGAGCCGGTTTTACCCTGATCGAGCTGCTGGTGGTCATCGTATTGCTGGGCATTGTTGCCACGGTCTCTGTCCGATTCGTGAGCCTCTCGACACAGGGCGCTCTAGATGTCAGCGCTCGCCAACTGCGGGCGTTTCAGGGCGTGGTGGTTTCGGAGCAAATCACGCGCGAACTGAGGGAGGCGTTCCCTCTGTCCGTTCGGACTTCAGGTGATTGCATCGAGTGGTTGCCCTTGGAGGCAGGTACCAACTACGTCAGGCTTACCCGTGGCCCGGCATTTGACGGGATAGAGGTCGCCGCGTTTGCTAACCTTCCAGCCGTGGGAACGACCCGTGCTGTGGTTTATGGTTATGGAACGAGTACCGCCGATCTTTATAGTGGCGCGAATCCTGGACCCGTTTCGTCTTTGATTTCCTCAATTGACAACACCGGCTCGCCGGCCAGTATCGAACTCTCCTCTGGCCATCGGTTTACCTCAACATCACCCGCCCGCCGATTGTTCGTGGTAGGTCAGCCCGTCAGTTTGTGCCAGAGCGGTCGATTTCTTTATAGGTATGATGATTATTCGCCGAGCTCCACCCAACCATCACCTCCAACGGGGGACAGGGAGGTGTTGGCTGCCAATCTGTCTGGCAATGTCGATTTCCGGTTTTTGCCGGCAACTCTGCAGCGGGCGGCAGTCGTTCAGTTCTCGTTCACTTTGATTAGTGAGGATGGTTCTGAAACAACGACTGTCAGCCAGGAGGTGCAAATCCGAAATGTACCCTGAACAAGGCATCAAGCAGCAAAGGGGGGCGGGGCTTCCGGTAGCGCTGTTCATCATCACCGTTTTGGCACTCATTGTTACCAGCATGGCGCAGCAGCAGGAGAGCGCGGGCGCTTCGGTCAGCCAGCAGATTCTTTCCCAGAGGGCCTTTTACGCAGCAGAAAGTGGTGCCCAGGTTGCCGTGACGGAGGCACTATCTGGCGGCAGCTGTGGAGCTGTTTCTTCTTCGATCAATTTTTCCAGCGGCGGCCTCTCAAGCTGCTCCGCAGGTATTACCTGTACGTCGGTGCAAGCCGATATCGATGGCAGTCCAGCGCCCGAAACTGTGTTTACTTTACTCAGTAATGGTCGATGTGGCAGCGGGCCTGAAGCTGCGTCCCGAACGATTGAGGTGCGAGTGCGATGAGGCAGTTCACGGCGCTGACAAGGTTAATCCTGTTTGTGATCCTGCTGGCCCCGTGCCTGGCCCATGCCTGGAAGATGGAAGCTGGCACTTTGGATCTACCGGCCACATCGGGGGAAAATGAGTTGTTCTCTTTCAGCTTCAGGCAAACCTATGCCTCCCCTCCTATCGTTGTAGCCTTGCCAACCGATGATGGCCCCAATGCTTCTGCTTTACGGATCAGAAACGTTACTGCAACGGGCTTTGAGATAGCGCAGGTAGAGCCATTTTCTGAGGATGGCCCGCACACCAATATGACCGTAAGTTATGTGGCCGTAGAGCCGGGTGTGCACCAACTGCCCGATGGCACTCGCATTGAAGCTGGCCTGCTCAGTACCCGGGAGACCGGGTCCGGTAACAACAAGGATTTTGTCCAGTTTGGCGGTAACCCTCCCGGCCAGAAGCGTTGGGGAAACCACGCATTTACAGCAGGGTTTTCAGGCGCTCCGGTAGTCATTGGTGACATCCAGACGATGACCAATGAGAGAAATGCGAATGTGCCAGATGACGTTTCGGAGCCATGGTTGACTACGGTTTTCGATGCCGTGACGGCGTCAGGTTTGAACTATGCTCTGGAATTCAGTGAGGCCTATGATGCGTCTGACAATAAGTTCTACGAACTGGCAAGCCCTGAGCAAATCGGTTTTATCGCGATAAGTGCAACGGCGACCAGCACATTTAATGCGATCGGTAATCTGAATGTGCGCTATGAAGCTCAGAGTATCAATAACGGGCCTCGTGGTTGGGATGACGGGTGCGACACATTTAGCTTTAGCAGTGTGTTTGGAACCAGCCCGATCGCGCTTGCCAGTAAAACCAGCCGACGGGAAGACGACGGTGGTTGGCTGAGACAGTGCCAACTTTCCAGTTCCGGCATCGGATTGTTAATTGACGAGGACACCGCCCAGGATAACGAGCGGAATCACGGCAGAGAGAGTGTGGGGCTAGTCGCTTTTTCTGAGGCTTTTGCCTACGACTCTGAGGTCCGCCCGCCCGAGCCTGAGCCCTTGATGATGGAATCGCGCTCAGTCACCGTCAGTCCTGGCACATTTACCAGGGTTTCCTTCCAGCAGGTATACCCATCACCTCCAGCCGTATTTGTTCTGAGCGACGACAACAATCCGGAACCATCGGCAGTTCGGATTCGCCAGATCACTGAAGATGGCTTCGATATTGTGCCGCTGGAACCGCCCACCCGCTACAGTGATGTAGGCGATCAGACTACAACGGTGCATTATCTTGCGGTGACCTACGGAGAGCATGCCTTCCCAGATGGAACAAGGCTTGAGGTTGGCCAGGTACCGCTGCAATCGGAGCAGGGCCGGTTTGTATCCGGCTCGAATTGGTCACGCCTGAACTTTCTGACCGCATTCGGCGGAACACCGGTCTTCATAAGTAACATTCAAACCCTGGAAAACGAAACGTCTTCTCCCGGTGAACGATCGGTTCCCTGGTTGACGATGGCGCACAACCGCCTGGGAGTCTCGGGAATAGATCTTGCCCTGGAACGTGCAGAGACGAGGTCTGGGGCTGTTGTACGACCGGAGTCGGTCGCATACCTGGCAGTCGAACCGGGCGTTATCGGTCGTTTTGTTGATAATGACGGTAGAACGGTTCTGTCTGAAGCCCAGGTTACGTCGGACAACATTTCTGGAACGAACAGCTGTGACAGAGCTGCGTTTCTGCAATCGTATCCCTCTCCGCCCCGGGTTGTCGGGTCCCAGCTGACCCGCGATGGTGGCGACGGGGGTTGGCTGCGCCGTTGCTCGGTGTCCAACGATGCTGTTGAGCTGAAGATTGAAGAGGACTGGGCAAATGACCGGGATCTGAGCCACACCACGGAGCGGGCAGGGTTTCTGGCATTTTCCGGTGATTTTGTTGTCGACTTCTCTCTGCGGGCAGTCTACGGCCTCGAGGGGCCTCGATGGCAAGGTGATCCTGGAGAGGTTGTTGAGCTCCGCGGCACGGGGCTGGATGGACGAGCCGTCAATGGAGCGAGGGCGGAGCCAGCCAAAGTCTGCTATGGCGCCACCCTTTCGGGCGGCTCGTTCATAGACATCCCCCATGATGATGACTTGTCCAGCGCCGATGAGCTTACCGTCATGGCCTGGATAAATGTCGATGCTTTTCCAACTGGCGGTGGCATCAAAACCATCGTGTCGAAAGACGAAAACTATGAGTACCACGTTGACAGCAACCGCGAGATCTACTGGTGGTGGACGAACGAATCTGGTGTTTCGCGATCCTTTACCTCGGGCTATCAACTGCCATTGAACACCTGGGTTCACACAGCCATCACCTACTCGAAACGAGATGGGATACAGCGCATCGTTGTTGACGGTGTGGAACGGGCAAGGCAGTCGTTTGCCGATGAGTCGTTGCTCCTGAACGCTGATCCATTTCAGATAGGCGCCGATCAGGGGTTCGGCGGCCGAGAGTTTGAAGGCCAGATCGATGAGGTTCGCCTCTATGCCCGGGCGCTATCCGATGCGGCCATTCTTCGCGAAGCAAATCGCAGTCGTCCATGTGCCCAGGTACTTGATCATTTCCGTATAACTGTGCCTGCGACTGCCAGCGTTTGCGCACCGGTCGATGTCAGAATTCAGGCAGAGGATGCCGGCGACAACGTGCTGACTGGGTATCAAGGTTCCGTGCGGATCACAACAAGTGCGGGCCATGGCAACTGGCAGAGGGTCGCAGCGTCGGGCCCCCTGTCGCCCAATCCGGATGTTGATGATAATGGTCAGGCCATCTACGAGTTTGTTGTCGCAGATAACGGGGACATCACCCTGGGACTGGAAAACACCCGCGCCGATCGACTGACCATCCGTGCCGAGGACACAACCGGTGGGCAGTTTGGAGTTTCCAGTGTGGTCGAATTTCGGGAGAACGCCCTGGTCATCAGTCTGGCTGATAGCCTGGGCAATGATGTCATAGCCGGGCGACCACACGGCTTGCAGGCCGAGGTATTGAGGCGAGATCCGTCTACTGGTGAGTGCGGTCGCGTTGAAGCCTACGATGGTGCAGTGGATCTCAGAGCCTGGCTGAATCGGGAATCAGACGATCCCGGTGGCGCTTCACCCGGCGTTGACGCCGGCGCTGGGGTCCTATCGCCGCCATCGTCCCGGCCAGCCACTCCCAACCTAACGGTCGACTTTAACCTTGGCCTTGCGGACCTTGCGCTCAGTCCTACTGATGTCGGTCATTATGCCCTAGAGCTGGAAGACTCCGAGTCCGGGCTCATCCTGGACGAAAATGACAATCCCATCGCCATCGCAGGCACCGGCCCTGAATTAACGGTCAGGCCTTTTGCTTTTGCCGTGACAGTGGCTGGCAACCCAGCGACGGAGTCGCCCAGCGGAGCCGCCTTCAGGGCGGCGGGGCGACCGTTCGATGTTTCGGTTCGGGCCGTTCAGTACGACAGCGCTGACGATGCAGATGCAGACGGCCAACCGGATGGTCACGGAGATACTGATGCCGGCAATAACTCCGATCTCACGGATAACGCATCCGCAGACAGCTTTGATGCGGCCGTTAGTGTCGCCAGTTACCTGGTTGCGGGGCCCACCGGCGCAGCTGATCCGGGGCTTACAGGTCTGAGTGGCGTGAGCGGCTTCAGCTCTGGGTTGGCCACTGGCTCAGCATCCTTTAGCGAGGTTGGCTCGGTAGAGGTCACGACAGGTCTCAGCGGCACTTTCCTTGGACGCTCTGTTGCGGTGGTCGGGGATTCCGGGCCCGTAGGCAGGTTCCACCCTGAGACGTTCACTCTCGAAAGTGCTATGGACGGAGTACTTGATCCTGTCTGCAATGGTTTCAGTTACACCGGTCAGGGCTTCGGCTACAGTCTTTCGCCAGAGTTTACCCTTGCTGCAAGAGCATACAGTGTGAGCGGTTCTGGGCCTGTTACCCGAAATTATCGAGACAGCTGGCAGAAGCTGACAGTCGCGGACATCGCCCGGACTGATCCGGCAACAGACGCCGATGAGATTGGCGCTCAGAGCACCGCAATTGATGTGACCACTATTGCTGGTACACCAACTCTTACAGCGAATGGCAATGGCACGCTCATTTATCAGGCGGGACCGGATAACTTTACATATGACCGCAATGCAAACTCCCTGGTTGGTCCGTTTGATGCCAGACTCGAGACTGTGTTCACGAATATTTCCGATTCAGATGGGGTATCAATGCCGGCGGCGGAGCTGCCTACGCTGTCTTCCGCTGGCGCCTCGATTCGTTATGGTCGAATGATTCTAGAGAACGCCTACGGACCTGAAAACCTCGATCTGGAGATGCCGTTTGAAGTCCAGATCTGGACCGGGGCTGATTTCGAGCTGCATGGTGATGAGACATGTTGGGCCTATAATACCGCCGATGCAGTGATAACAGGCACGCCCCCGAACACCTCGGTGAGTGCCAATTCCGGAACTATTAGCGGTGGTCGGCCGGAGCCGGCAGCACTGCTGGTGCTCGCTGCGCCGGGCGAGGGCAATACTGGCAGTGTACAGGTTGAATACCCGGTACCGCTCTACTGGCAGTATGATTTCGATGGCGACGGTGTTGAGGAGAATCCGAAATCAACCGCGACATTCGGCGTCTATCGCGGCCACGACCGCGTGATCTACTGGCAGGAACGATAAAAAAAGGGCAGGACGCGAGTCCTGCCCCAAAACATCAACGAACCCCGGTGGTTCGCCAATCGTCAGTCTTCCTCGTGTTCCGGATGATCCATCCCCAGCTCGTTGATTTTCCGGGTGAGCGTGTTCCGGCCCCATCCCAGCAGTATGGAGGCATCCCGTCGACGGCCACCCGTGTGCTTCAAGGCCGTTTCAATCATGATTTTCTCGAACTCGGGCACGGCCGTATCGAGAATTCCCCTCTTGCCACGCTTCAGTTCCTGTTCGGCCCAGTTTTTCAGGCCTTCCTGCCAGGTTGCTCCGGTGGTTGGTGTCTCGGCCTGGTGTAATAACTCGGGTGGCAGGTCATCAATGTGGATCTCGCGACCGCTGGCCATCACTGTCAGCCATCGGCAGGTGTTCTCCAGCTGGCGGACGTTGCCGGGCCAGGGCAGGGTGGTCAGGTATTCTTCGGCCTCTTCGCGCAGGATCTTGGGCTCGACGGCCAGCTCTTTGGCCGCCCGTTTCAGGAAGTGCTGCATCAGGCGGGGGATGTCTTCCCGGCGCTCGGCGAGCTTGGGCAAGTGCACGCGAATGACGTTCAGGCGGTGGAACAGGTCTTCCCGGAACGTGCCTGCCTGCACCAGTTTTTTCCAGGTCCTGGTGGGTTGCCGCGATGATGCGCACATCCACCTTGATCGGGGTTGTGCCTCCTACCCGGTAGAATTCGCCATCGGCCAGAACCCGCAGGAGGCGGGTCTGAGTGTCAGCGGGCATATCACCGATTTCGTCCAGGAACAGGGTGCCACCGTTGGCCTGTTCGAACCGGCCCTGGCGAGCG
This sequence comes from Marinobacter sp. MIT932201, assembly GCF_047123295.1. NCBI lineage: Bacteria > Pseudomonadati > Pseudomonadota > Gammaproteobacteria > Pseudomonadales > Marinobacteraceae > Marinobacter > Marinobacter sp. MIT932201. The sequence continues at coordinate 836,832 of NZ_CP138917.1, forward strand.
GCGCCAGCGCCGGTGAAGGCACCCTTTTCGTGGCCGAAGAGTTCGGATTCAATCAGGTCTTTGGGAATTGCAGCCATGTTCAGGGCAATGAAGGGATGGTTCGCCCGGGGGCTGTGGTTGTGCAGCGCCTGGGCCACCAGTTCCTTACCCGTGCCGCTTTCGCCGTTGATGAGGACCGTGATGTTGGAGTGCGAAAGCCGGCCAATAGCCCGGAAGACTTCCTGCATGGCAGGCGCTTCACCGATGATTTCGGCGTTGCGCTGGGACATTTCGGCCTGGGGTTCACCACTGGCACGCTTCTCATGGCTGTGGGCCACGGCGCGCTTGACCAGTGCGACCGCGTCATCCACATCGAACGGCTTGGGAAGGTATTCGAAGGCACCGGTCTGGTAGCTGGTTACGGCGCTCTCCAGATCCGAGTGCGCGGTCATGATGATGACAGGCACGTCTGGGTGAACGTCCACAATCTGGGACAGCAGGGTGATGCCGTCGACGCCCGGCATTCGGATATCGCTCACGATGGCATCGGGCTGTTCGTGTTCCAGCCGCATCATGATGCTTTCACCACTGTCAAAAACTCGGGGCTGCATACCGGCCTGGTTAAGGGCGCGCTCCAGCACCCAGCGAATACTGCGGTCGTCGTCTATGATCCAGACGTTCGCCGGTTGGCTCATGGGGTGTCCTCCAGAGGCAGGAAGATGATGAAGTCGGTTCGGCCTGGTTCGCTCTCGCATTCAACCAGTCCACGGTGTTGGCCGATGATGCTCTGGGTAATGGAAAGGCCCAGGCCGGTGCCACTGGCACGGCCACTGATCATCGGATAGAAAATGTTCTGCACCAGCTCCGGCGGAATGCCGGGGCCGTTGTCGATAACGTCTACCCGGCACACGAGCCTGTGGCGTCGGTTGCCAATGGTGAACTGGCGCAGGGTGCGGGTACGGAAAGTAATGGTCGGCGGCTCATCGGAACTGTGGCTCGCCTGGTTTTCGAAGGCTGCTTCCATGGCGTTCCGTGCGATGTTCAGGAACGCCTGAATCAGTTGTTCCTTGTCACCCTTGAACTCGGGAATGCTGGGGTCGTAATCCCGTTCGAAATTCAGTCGTCCCTTGCTTTCGGCCTCAAGCAAGGTGCCTACCCGTTCGAGGATTTCATGAATATTGGTCGGCGCCAGCTTCAATGCCTTGTTCGGGCCCAGCATCCGGTCCACAAGGCTCCGGAGCCGATCCGCCTCGTCGATGATGACCCGTGTGTATTCCCGTTGATCCTCACTGTTGAGTTCCCGATCAAGAAGCTGCGCCGCACCACGGATACCGCCAAGCGGGTTCTTGATCTCGTGGGCCATGCCGCGGACCAGAATGCGAGTGGTCTCCTGCTGGGAGATGATGTCTTCCTCACGGCTAATCCGCATCAGCCTGTCTCTCGGCTGGATCTCGATCAGGAGTTCCGTCGGTTCCAGGCTGATGGGGGTGACGGAATAATCGACCGTAAGCCGGGAACCGCTGGTGAGGAGGAACTCGGCCTCGCGGCGAGTATAGGATTGTCCGTTCCGTACAGCGGCAAAAAGCGTTTTCAGGGCGTCTTCGGATTCCACCAGAATGTCCTGGAAGGGTTGGCCCTGACTGCGGGTCATGCTGGTTTCGAACAGGCTTTCGGCGGCGGGGTTGAGATACCGGATGCTGAGATTGTCCTCGAGCACCAGGACAGCGGTAGTGAGGCTGTCGAGAATGCTCTTGTATCCGGTTTGATGGGCCGAAGGCAGTGCCATGCGTGAATCCCGTTGGTTCGACATAGTGTGACCTCCGGAGTTTTGCAAAAAGCGAACCACTTTGAACCCGGTTCACGAATGAGTGGGCAAAGTGCGGGCAGAGGGGCTTATTGGCGCTGAAAAGTGCCGTAAGCTGGTGCAAATGGGAGAAATCCCTCTGACCAGTCCGGAAAATGCGCCCCGTTGCTGATCAGAGTATGGCTTTTTTCTGGTGCGTGCGCACCAAAATAGTGCGGATTGTTAGGCAGGTTTGGTTAGTTCAATGCGGAAGGGCGGTGAACGGTGAAGGTGATCGGAGAGCCGGTTTTCACCTGAACTCCGTTTTCATCCACGATGTGGACGCGGGCTTCATGGGTTCCACGGAAGACGTTGTTGACGGTGATCGAGCCAGAAGTACTCTGGCCGACTGGCTGCCCGTCCAGCGTAACTTCGTATTTGTGACCAGGCTGGAGCCCGGGTGTGCTACGGACCTCGAACTGTACGTCGCCACTGCCACTATGGAACGCCTGATTGTTGTCCGGATAGGCGAACGAGACGCTGTCGTAAGCTGCGCCTTCCCGCTGCACTTCTTCGCGCAGCTTTTCGGTTTCCTGAACAACTTCTGGCTTGGGCAATGTGATGGTCGTGACTGGCTTGACCTGGACCGCTTCAGAGCCCTCGCTCGGCTCGTCAGAGTATGTGACGTTGCCGTAGGCATCGACATTTCGGTAAACCTCGGCAGAGACGGGAACCGCAAGCAAAAAGAAAAGGCCGGCAACCAATCCAGACTTTGGACTCATAAGCTCACCTGTTATTGGGTTTCCTCGATTATCGGCGGCGCCCGGAGTCTTTTCAACGCCTGCAGAGCCTGATGTTGGTTACATATCGTTAAGGGCTCCAGGCACTGTGCGGCTGCTCACAAAAAAGCCCCGCACGAAGGCGGGGCTTGTCTGCTTTCCTCTAAAGCGAGGTGTTAGCAGGAGTAGTACAGGTCGAACTCGATCGGGTGAGTGGTCATGTTCAGTTTCTCGACTTCACCGCGCTTCAGATCAACGTAGCCTGCGATCATGTCTTCGGTGAATACGCCACCACGAGTCAGGAACTCGTGATCTGCTTCCAGGCAGTCCAGGGCTTCGGACAGAGTCTCGGCCACGGTCGGAATGCTCAGGGCTTCTTCTTTCGGCAGGTCGTACAGATCCTTGTCCATGGCATCGCCAGGGTGGATCTTGTTCTGAATGCCGTCGAGGCCAGCCATCATCAGCGCTGCAAACGCCAGGTACGGGTTGGCAGACGGATCAGGGAAGCGAACTTCGATACGACGCGCTTTCGGGCTGTTCACATACGGGATACGGATAGAGGCTGAACGGTTACGGGCAGAGTAGGCCAGCATAACCGGAGCTTCAAAGCCCGGAACCAGACGCTTGTAAGAGTTGGTAGAGCTGTTGGTGAAGGCGTTGATGGCCTTGGCGTGCTTGATCACACCGCCGATGTAGTACAGAGCGGTTTCGCTCAGGCCAGCGTAGCTGTCACCGGCAAACAGGTTCTTGCCGTCTTTGCTCAGGGACATGTGAACGTGCATGCCGGAACCGTTATCGCCAACCACCGGCTTGGGCATGAAAGTGGCGGTCTTGCCGTAGGCGTGGGCCACGTTGTGCACGCAGTACTTCAGGATCTGAACTTCGTCTGCTTTGCGGGTCAGAGTGTTGGCGCCAACGCCGATTTCACACTGGCCAGCGGTGCCCACTTCGTGGTGGTGCACTTCGATTTCCAGTCCCATGGACTCCATGGCCGCACACATGGCGCCACGCAGGTCGTGGAGGCTGTCAACCGGCGGAACCGGGAAGTAACCGCCTTTTACGCCCGGGCGGTGACCGATGTTGTTGCGATCGAAATCTTCGCCAGAAACCCAGGCAGCTTCTTCAGAATGGATGTGGTACATCGCACCCTGCATGTCGACGTTCCATTTTACGGAGTCAAACACGAAGAACTCGGGCTCGGGACCGAACAGGGCGCCGTCTGCGATGCCGGTAGACTTGAGGTATTCCTCTGCGCGACGGGCAACGGAGCGTGGGTCACGCTCGTAACCCTGCATGGTAGAAGGCTCTACGATGTTGCAGGTGATGTTTACTGTGGTCTCTTCGGTGAACGGATCGAGTACGGAAGTCTCGTCGTCCGGCATCAGGATCATGTCGGATTCGTTGATGCCTTTCCAGCCCGCGATGGAGGAGCCGTCAAACATCTTGCCGTCTGCGAAAAAGTCTTCATCTACTTCGGTGGCAGGCAGTGTAACGTGCTGCTCTTTACCGCGGCTGTCAGTGAAGCGCAGGTCAACCCATTTGACTTCGTGTTCTTTGATCAAATCAACTGTCTTGGACATTGTGCATGCTCCGTAAGTTATACCGCACAGGCGGCTGTATTCATGTTCGTGGCGCCGGATCGCCCGGGTTACCGGGTTCCGATCTGTTTCTCAGGTTTGCGCAGCTTAGCAAATGCCGTTGCGTCTTACCTGTAAATTTCGGCTGATTTCGATAAAGCAAGGCGCTTGCCAATTTTTAGGGCATGCTCCAGAACGGCGCAACTGCAAGGGTTTGGGGCATATTAGAAGGAAATGATGCGCCCTCCACCGAAAACCTGCACTCAAATGGTGCACCTTGTTGGTGCATTTATGGGGTGGTCGCCCCAATGAGGTGCGAGCCCCCTGTATGAAGAATAGGCGTTTTTCTTCATATTAACGACACAGACTTTTCGCTATACTGCGCGCCGCTTCATTTTTTACCCTGTCTTTCCGGATCAATGATCGGAAAACACCATGCAGGGTGCCGGGCAGCCAGCTCCGGTGAATGAGTTCATTTTACGGATTTGAGACGGCATGTGCTGGGATTCCCCTGCGAACGACCTTCTCAGGTCATTGAGTGCATGCCGCAGGAATATTTTTGTGATTGAGAAACTTCGTAATATCGCCATCATCGCCCACGTTGACCATGGAAAAACCACGCTTGTCGACCAGCTTTTGCGCCAGTCAGGTACGTTGGAGCGCAAAGAGCTCGATAGCGAGCGGGTCATGGATTCCAATGATCAGGAAAAAGAGCGTGGCATTACCATTCTCGCAAAGAACACTGCTCTGAAATGGAATGGCTACGACATCAATATTGTAGACACGCCGGGCCACGCTGATTTCGGTGGTGAGGTTGAGCGGGTTATGAGTATGGTGGATTGCGTGCTGCTGGTGGTTGATTCCATCGACGGCCCCATGCCCCAGACCCGTTTCGTTACCCAGAAGGCATTTGCGGCGGGTCTGCGCCCGATCGTGGTGGTTAACAAGATCGACCGTCCTGGCGCCCGTCCGGACTGGGTTGTAGATCAGGTATTCGACCTGTTTGACAACCTGGGCGCGACCGATGAGCAATTGGACTTCCCGATTGTCTACGCCAGTGCCCTGAACGGCATTGCCGGCATGGATCACGAAAAGCTCGATGACAACATGGATTCCGTATTCCAGGCGATTGTTGATCACGTGCCAGCTCCGAACGTTGATCCGGACGGCCCGTTCCAGATGCAGATTTCCCAGCTGGATTACAACAGCTTCCTTGGTGTGATAGGCATCGGTCGAATCATGCGCGGCAAGATCAAGACCAACTCGCCGGTAACCGCCATTGGCGCCAACGGCAAAAAGCGCAACGGCCGAATCCTAAAGATCATGGGGCATTCCGGTCTGCAGCGGGTCGAGGTGGACGAAGCCCAGGCTGGAGACATTGTCTGTGTCAGCGGTATGGATGAGCTGTTCATCTCCGACACCCTTTGTGACCAGGCCAACGTTGAAGCGCTGCCGGCACTGACGGTGGATGAGCCGACCGTATCCATGACCTTCCAGGTCAACGATTCGCCGTTTGCCGGCAAGGAAGGCAAGTACGTTACCAGCCGGAACATCAAGGAGCGTCTGGAAAAAGAACTGCTGCATAACGTTGCGCTGCGTGTTGAGGAAGGCGACTCTGCCGACAAGTTCAAGGTGTCCGGTCGTGGCGAATTGCACCTCTCAGTTCTGATCGAGAACATGCGACGCGAAAACTTTGAGCTGGCCGTTGGCCGCCCCGAAGTGGTTATCAAGGAAGTGGATGGCGAAAAGCAGGAGCCGTACGAGAACGTCATCGTGGATATCGAAGAGCAGCACCAGGGTGCCGTCATGGAGCAAATGGGGCTGCGCAAGGGCGACCTGACCAACATGGTGCCGGATGGCAAGGGCCGCATGCGTCTGGATTACACCATTCCCGCTCGCGGCCTGATTGGTTTCCGGAATACCTTCCTGACCATGACCTCAGGTACTGGCATCCTTACGTCCACGTTCAGCCACTATGGCCCGATCAAGGTTGGGGACGTTACCAGCCGCCAGAACGGCGTCATTGTGTCGATGGCTACGGGTACCGCGCTGACCTACTCGCTGGAAACCCTGCAGAGCCGCGGCAAGCTGTTCCTGGATCCGGGGCAGGAGATCTATGAAGGGCAACTGTGTGGTATTCATAGTCGGGACAATGACCTGGTGGTGAACCCCACCAAGGCCAAAAAGCTCGACAACATGCGTGCCTCCGGCAAGGATGAAGTCATCGGCCTGGTGCCCCCCATCAAGTTCACGCTTGAGCAGGCGCTGGAGTTTATTGACGACGATGAGCTGGTGGAAGTGACGCCGAAGTCCATCCGGCTGCGCAAGAAGCTTCTGACCGAGAACGAGCGTAAGCGCGCCAGCAAGAAGTAACGTCAGTAAGGGGTCAGATGAACGCTTTCATCTGACCCCGATTTCATTTGCCCCCACTCTATGCCCCTTTCTTTTCGCTTAAGCTAAACTCCCGGTAAATCCTGTAAACGGAGCGTTCCATGCTCACCCTATACCCGGAAATCAAACCCAACGCCCAGCACCGCATTGCGGTTGATCCGCCTCATGAGCTCTACGTTGAAGAAAGTGGGAATCCTGACGGGATACCGGTTCTCGTCGTTCATGGTGGTCCAGGTGGCGGCTGTGAAGACTATCACCGACGTTTCTTCGACGCTGAACGATTCCGGATCATCCTGATGGATCAACGCGGTGCCGGGCGATCTACCCCGCTGGCAGAGCTTGAGGGCAACAGCACGGACAAGCTGGTTGCGGATATGGAAACGGTGCGTTCGTTTCTTGGCATCGACAAGTGGCTTCTGTTCGGCGGAAGTTGGGGATCAACGCTGAGCCTGGTCTACGCCCAAACGCACCCGGAGCGAGTCTCCGGGCTTGTGCTGCGAGGTATCTTCCTTTGCCGTCCCCGGGATATTCACTGGTTTTACCAGGACGGTGCCAGCCGGGTTTTCCCGGACTACTGGGAGGACTTTGAAGCTCAGATTCCGGAAGCTGAACGGGATAATTTGGTCGCAGCCTATTACCGCAAACTGACCAGCACCAATGAACTGGAGCAGATCCAGGCTGCCAAGGCCTGGTCGATCTGGGAGGGCCGGTGCGCGACGTTGCACCCGAACCCCAGGGTGATAGAGCACTTTGGCCATCCCCATGTCGCCATCGCTCTCGCTCGTATCGAATGCCATTATTTCATGAATTCTTCTTTTCTTGAGCCAGACCAGATTCTGCGTGATGCCCACCGCCTGGCGGACATTCCCGGAATAATCGTCCACGGCAGATACGATATGGTCTGCCCTCTGGAGAATGCGCTGGCACTCAGCAAGGCCTGGCCGGAAGCGGAATTCCAGATCATTCGCGACGCCGGCCACTCGGCTTCCGAGCCGGCGATTGTTGATGCCCTCATTCGCGGTGTTGAGTCCGTTGTCGCGAAAACTGAAAAAAGTGCTGGCTGAATCCCGTTTTCAGGGTTGCGGCCCGTAATGGCCACGGATACACTCTTGCCCGACCTTAATGTTCGCCTGTTCAAACGTCCTCAAGGCAGTTGATGAAAGGATTGATCCAGCGAGTTTCGCAAGCCAGTGTTACCGTGGGCGGTGAGCAGATAGCCTCGATCGACAAAGGCCTTTTGCTGTTGCTGGGCGTCGAGAAAGGAGATAGCGAGCGTGAGGCAAGGGAACTTTGCCGAAAAATCCTCACTTACCGTGTGTTTCCCGATGATGCCGGGCGGATGAATCGCAGTCTGCTGGATATCGGTGGTTCCCTCCTTGTTGTTCCACAGTTCACTTTGGCGGCTGATACGTCTTCCGGAACCAGGCCCGGTTTTTCCCTGGCTGCGGAGCCGGATGACGCCAACAGGCTTTACGAATCGTTTGTGGCAGACGCAAGTTCACGCCTGGGGCCGGATAGAGTAGGGGATGGAAGGTTTGGCGCGGATATGAAGGTTGGGTTAACGAATGACGGGCCTGTAACCTTCATGCTTGAGAATAGACAAAGGCGTGAATAGGTCGCTGCACTAGTATCGAGCGCAGGCCGTCATGCTGGCCTGCAATGGTGCCAAAAGAGCTAAAAATGCAGCGCAGTTAATTTGCAAAATGAGAATGATTGTTTAAAAAACCTCCATTATTCAGCACTTTAGGAAGGTCCTGTAAGTGATTGAGCTGTATGGTCCTGGAGTGTTTCAGATTTATTCGAAGAAGAAGAAAAGTTACTTGTGTGTCATCAAGCTGACGCAGGGGTAATGCAGAAACGGCCTCATCCAGCCTGACTGGTGAAGCCTTACAAAATCGGGATAAGAACCCGTCGCTAAAACCTGAGTTAACTCAAAAAGGAAGACGCAACATGAAAAAACGCTCATCGCATCTGCTATTGCAGCCGCCACCTTCTCTGGCAGTGTTTTCGCACAGGCTGAAATGTCAGCGTCCGAGCTGGCGGCCAAGATGGACTCCATGCCTTCTGTATACGGCAACATCCAGTACGTGCTGAAGCACACCAACGTTGATGGCGGTGGCTCCGAGGTTGAGCACGCTGACAACGGTTCCACTCTGGGCGTTAAGCACGACCACCAAATTGCTCCGGGCATCACCGGCTTCTTCAAGTTGGAGCTGGAAGGCATCAATGCTGACGACAAGTCCAGCAGCAGCGGTATCGACTCTCTGGATGAAGCTTATATCGGTGTTAGGGGCGACCACTTTGGTCAAATCTGGGTTGGCTCTGACGACTCCGTTTATGAAAGTGCCATCGTCAAGATCGGCAATTTCCACGAAGTGGGTTCAGATATCTTCGGCAACTACGAGACCGGCGAAGGCGATCTGGTTCAGTACATGTCTCCGTCTTTCGGCGGGGTGACTCTGTCGGCAGCGGTTCAGGTTAATGGTGACGGTGAATCCGCTACTTCTACAGCGCTTGTCGCTGATCCTAACTCACCTTCTGGTTTTGCACTTGAAGAGCAATCAACTAGCGGTGAAAAATCTTACCCCTACCAGCTGGTTGCAACCTATGCTGTAGATGCGCTTGAAGTATCAGTCGGTATGGATAGTAACGACGGCTCTGCTGGTAACAACGAAAACAGCTACGGTCTGACTGCGACCTACAGTGCTGGCGACTTCAGCGTGATTGGCGAATATCAGACCCGCAAAGACGTAAACGACATCGTTGGCGTAATGGGTGTGTACACCATGGGCGCGAACCAGTTCGCTCTGTCTTACCAGATGCTGGAGGACGATGCTTCTGGCGACAAGAAAGACACCGTAATCCTGCAGGCTCTGCACAGCGTGTCTGATCATATGTACGTTTACTTCGAAGGCTACCTGTCTGGTTCAGACGCAGCTAACGAGTACAGCCTGGAAGGCGCCTCTGGCGACGAGCAGTCTATTGCAGCAGTTGGTGCTGTCTACTATTTCTGATCAGCCAACCGGCTAATCCTGTAGTATGAAAACCGGCGACCTCAGGGTCGCCGGTTCTTGCGATTATGAACATGAGAAAAGGTCGTGGAAATGGCAACCGAACTGGAAATCAAGCTCAGTGTTTCTGAAGCTGCCCAGGCGCAGGCTTTGCAGTGGCTTTCAGCCCGCCCCGAGGTTCGACCTGGAAAAAACAAATCCCTGGTCAATCGCTATTTCGACACCCCCAAAGCCGACTTGAATCGCGCCAAAGCCACTTTGAGAATCCGCAAAGCCGGTAATGACTACATCCAGACTCTGAAAACCCGGGGTGAATTTGTCGATGGCGCCCACCGGCGCGAAGAGTGGGAGTGGCCGGTATCAGGTCCGGATCTGGATTTGTCGCTTCTGGAAGACACACCGCTGAATACCGATCTGGATCTCGGCAGTCTGCGGGTGGTGTTTGAAACCAACTTCCAGCGTAACGTGCTCTGGTTGGAAGAGGGGCAGAGTGTCATCGAGATCGCCGTCGATTCTGGCAGTGTGGCTGGCAATGAAGCCAGGTGGCCACTGCACGAGGTGGAGTTTGAGCTGAAAAGCGGTGAAGGCAGGCATTTGGTCGCTCGGGCACTTGAACTGGCCCGGGAAGTTCCCGTTTTTCTGAATCTCGTCAGTAAGGCCGAGCAGGGGTATTTTCTTGCGGGCCTCTACCGCCCGGAGATTGTTTGCAAGACTGAACCGCTAACCGTAACCGAGTTCCTTCAGGCGTTGGGGAGCTGTTGGCTGCTTGACGAGCCCTTCCCAGTCGACCGTTTGGATCTTTCGCAAGTAGCAAATGTAGCTGCTGCCGCGGGGTGCGAGGAGCTTTGGGAGCGTGTGGTCGCTGAGCTGGCTCGCGGATCGACGGTTCGTGATCTTTCCGAAAACGCTATAGAGCTGGGTGTTCTCCAGTTGCAGCTGGCCAGTGCGGGGCAGTAGCTGGCGGATTGTGGAGCCCGGTGGTTTCTAGCCGGGAGACTTGTTTTTTTCTGGCTCTGCTTCGCCCGTTTCCTGAGCGGCGGAGTGGGCTCGCCACTGCTTCAGGAAAACCCGGTATCGCTCCAGGGCTTCCTCCACTACTGACACCTCTGGTGTGTCAGTGGATTTAACAAGCACAATCAATCCCTTGCCTTCAATTTCCTCGTTGGTCGGCGGATGACATATGACTTCATTGTCGTCATCAATGTAAGCGAGCGCAGTCCCTATGCCATGACGCACCAGGGCGCTGACTATGTCCGCCCAGTTCAGGTCGTCCAGCTTCAGCTCGTACCTATGGGGATGGTCGTGCTCGTAGTTGAAAAGATCCTCCAGAACCTTTTCCGAGCCGGGCGCAACCACGGAACGCACCATGATTTCCGGATAAGTTCGAACAGGGCGGATGATGGTCCTCACACCGAGCGCCTTGAAGCGTCCCCGGTTCTGGTCGTTGACGCATTCGACAATGGTGTGACTGCCGAGATTCAACTCCGTCAATCGATGAGCGATGTCGAAAGTCAGGCTATCTGAATAGGGGTCTGCTTCGTCTGCTGCGAGCACGATGATATGTCTGGCACTGCCGGCGTGAACTGCTTTTAGCGCCTCGGGGTCGAACCCTGCACCGTGATGGTGCACGACTCCAATGTCGGAGAGTTCTGTGGGCAGTCCCATCGGAAACTGGCGAGTCAGTATCATGATAGGAATGGTTTCATAGCCCGGGATTTCCCGAATCTGGGAAGCAAACCTCATGAAATACTGCTCGCCCCCGCACTGGGGCGTGTTAACAATAATGATGTGGTCATTCATTTTATAGATCCACCTTCCTGTCAGAATCCGTTCCCGTCGATAGAACCGGTACTCGATATAGTCGCTGACGATCAGGGTCAGCAACGTAATGGAGGTAATAAACATCAGCACAATCGTGCTGAACCGACCGATCATGGTCTGGGGTGCATAATCGCCATAGCCAACGGTGACCAGTGTGGTCATTGTCAGCCAGGCAGCTTCAAATAATGAAAGGTCTTCGGCTGCCCAGATGATCAGAATCTGTACCGAAAGCAGCACGCCCAGTATTGCGAACAGGCGCTTCATTCGGCTCCGAATCAGGCCGCCCATGGGCAGATGGGTTTCCTGATGTTCCGGATTCAATGGGCGGCGGTTTCGTTGCATCCGTGTCGGCGGCCTGTTCAGTTGCGGGGAAGTTCGTTATACAGTACCGGAAATATAACAGAGAGACAGGGGTTTGCATTATGTCCGAGCCGTGGCACAGCCTTCCGAAACCGCTGGCGGATGATGTCGCAGGGTGCTGGAAATCGGTGTTTCCGGAGGGAGTTCCGGCCTGGTTAACCTCAGCGGAAGGTATGGATGACGCGGTGGTGGCTACGGCAATCTCCCGCAGCCTTTTCCTGCGCCAGACACTGGAGCGCCATGCCGGGCAGATTCAGGCCCTGGTGGTTTCCCGTTCGCTGTCGGAGCCGACCACCCCTGAATACCTGCAAGATCGTTGGCAGGATTATCTCTCCGAGGTCGATAGCGAATCGGCGCTGCATTCGGCCCTCAGGCAGTTCCGCATGGAGTCCCAGTTCCGGATTATCTGGCGGGATCTGATGCGGTGGGCGGATCTGGCAGAAACCATGGCGGCGACCAGCGCCTTCGCCGATATCTGTATTGATGGCGCCCTCAGCTGGCTTTACAGCGACGCCTGCCAGCAATATGGCACACCTCGCGGGGCTGATCCGGTGACCGGCAAGGAAGCAGACCAGAAAATGGTGGTCCTTGGCATGGGTAAACTGGGTGGCCGGGAGTTGAACGTTTCCTCGGACATCGACCTCATTTTCGCCTTTCCAAGCAAGGGGGAGACTGTTGGCGGGCGTCGCTCACTGGATAATCAGCAGTTTTTTGTGCGGTTGGGGCAGCGGCTGATCCAGGCACTGGATCAGATAACGGCGGACGGCTTTGTCTTCCGTGTGGACATGCGGCTTCGGCCCTATGGCCAGAGCGGTGCTCTGGCTCTGAGTTTCGCGGCACTGGAGACCTATTACCAGGACCAGGGCCGTGACTGGGAGCGCTATGCCATGGTCAAGGCCCGTGTGGTGGCGGGCGACCAGAGGGCCGGCCAGGTTCTGATGGAGAGCCTGCGTCCTTTTGTCTATCGCAAGTACATCGATTTCAGCGCCTTCGAGTCCCTCCGGAGCATGAAAGCCATGATCGGTCGGGAGGTGCGCCGAAAGGGACTCGAAAATAACATCAAGCTTGGTAGCGGCGGTATCCGCGAAATTGAGTTTGTGGTCCAGGCATTCCAGCTCATTCGTGGTGGGCGGGATCGGGAGCTTCAGCAGCGGGAACTGCTGGTCATCCTGAAGGAACTCGAGGAATTGGAGCTGTTGCCTTCATCGGTGGTGCGTGAGCTGCGCGAAGCCTATGTGTTCCTGAGGAACCTGGAGCATGCGCTTCAGGGTATGGAAGACAAGCAGACTCAACTTCTGCCGGAGGATGAGCTGTCCAGGGCACGGGTTGCCACAATCATGGGGTTCGAGACCTGGCAGGCGTGTGAGCAAAGTCTCACCGAGCACAGGGCACGCGTGGCCACCCATTTTGCCAATATCATCGCCACCGAGGATGAAGAGGATGACGGTGAGAAGTCGCTTGAAGAAGGCTGGTTCGAACTCTGGCTCGCTGAAATGGAAGAGGGCGCAGCCGTCGACTGGCTGAAATCCCGTGGCTATGAAGCCCCCGAGAATACGTTGGCGGAACTGGCGGATCTACGTGACAACCGGACCGTACAGAACCTTCAGACCCAGGGGAGAAGACGGCTCAATCAGTTCATGCCTATGCTGCTTGAGGCGCTTACCCAGGTCGATAACCCCTCCGAAACTCTGTCGAGGGTGTTGCAGCTGGTCGAGGCCATCCTCCGTCGAACCGCCTATATGGTGTTGCTGATTGAGAACCCGGGCGCCTGTACCCAGTTGGTCCGGTTGTGCAGTGAGAGCCCCTGGATCGCCCGGCAGCTCGCAGAAACGCCGCTGTTGCTGGATGAACTCCTTAACGCCGAGAGCCTTTACAGTCCGCCTGCAAAGGCAGAGTTGCAGGATGATCTGCGCCAGCAGATGTTGCGGATTCCGTTTGAGGATCTGGAAGAGCAGATGGAGTCGCTGCGGCATTTCAAGAAGGCCCACATTCTGCGGGTAGCGGCATCGGAGCTAAAAGGCACGTTGCCGTTGATGAAGGTCAGTGATTATCTGACCTGGATCGCAGAGGTGGTTCTGGACCACGTCGTGGACGTGGCCTTCGCCAATCTGGTCAGCCGCCATGGCTACCCAAGAAGGAAAGATGGTTCCGCCTGTGAGACCGATTTCGCCATCATTGGTTATGGCAAGTTGGGTGGGATTGAACTTGGCTACACCTCCGACCTTGATCTGGTATTTGTGCATCAGGCTGATCCGGAGCTGGCGACCGATGGCGAAAAGCCCATCGATAACGCGGTCTTCTACACCCGGTTGGGTCAACGGATTGTTCACATCCTCAATACTCAGACTCCGTCAGGCCAACTCTACGAGGTTGATATGCGCTTGCGGCCCTCTGGCAACTCGGGGCTTCTGGTAAGCACATTACAGGCGTTTGAAAAATATCAGCGGGAAGATGCCTGGACCTGGGAGCATCAGGCGCTGGCACGCGCCCGGGGTGTCGCTGGCTGCAGTGAAACTCTCGAAGCCTTTGAATCCATCCGCCACGATATTCTTTGCCAATCCCGCGACCGTGAAAAGCTTCGCAAAGAGGTGGTCGACATGCGTGAGAAAATGCGCGCCAGCCTCGCCACACCAGAGAACCGGCAGGCCGAGGTGTTCCATATCAAGCATGATACCGGTGGTATCGTTGATATCGAGTTCATGGTTCAGTATCTGATGCTGGCCTGGTGTGCCGAGCATCCGGAGCTGACCCAGTGGTCCGACAATATTCGGCAGATGGAAGAACTCGGCCGCGCCGGTGTGATGGCTGTGGAAGATGCCGAGAAGCTCCGGGAAACCTTCATCGCGCTTCGCTCGACCATCCATCGACGGGCGCTTCAGAATCTCAATAGCCAGGTGGAAGGCGATGCCTTTGCCGAGGAGCGTGACTACATCCGCGCCATGTGGAAAAAAGTGATGATTGATGCCTGAGGCAAATTCAATTCCGGCAGATTTTCCTGCTAGAATGCCGGTTCCCCGAAAAAACGCTTTTTTAGGAGCAATGAAGAATGTCGATGGCTGATCGCGATGGCGTTATCTGGCTGGATGGTGAAATGGTTCCCTGGCGGGAAGCCAAGACGCACGTCCTGACTCACACCCTGCATTACGGCCTCGGCTGTTTTGAAGGTGTGCGGGCCTACAATACCGCGAACGGCCCGGCCATTTTCCGCCTGAAGGAGCACACCGATCGTCTTTTCCGGTCTGCCCACATCCTGAACATGAAAATGCCGTTCAGCAAGGACGAGATCAACGAGGCGCAACGCGCCGCTGTCCGTGAAAACAACCTCGACGAGGCTTACCTTCGCCCGATGGTGTTTCTCGGCTCTGAAGGCATGGGACTGCGAGCAGATAACCTGAAAGTGCACGTGATGGTTGCAGCCTGGAGCTGGCCCTCCTACATGTCCCCGGAAGCAAAAGAAATGGGCATCAAGGTGCGCACATCGTCTTACACGCGCCACCATGTGAATATCACCATGTGTAAGGCCAAGGCCAACGGCAACTACATCAATTCCATGCTGGCGCTGAATGAGGCCATTTCCGGCGGGGCCGAGGAAGCGCTGCTGCTGGACAACGAAGGCTACGTTGCCGAGGGCTCCGGGGAAAACATCTTTATCATGCGTGATGGTGTGCTGCACACGCCTGAACTCACCTCTTGCCTGGAAGGTATCACCCGCGCCACCATCCTGGACTTCGCCCGCGAGCTGAACATTCCGGTCAAGGAGCGCAGGATCACCCGTGATGAGGTCTATATCGCAGACGAAGCCTTCTTTACGGGCACCGCGGCCGAGGTATTGCCGATCCGCGAGCTGGATGGCCGAGTGATCGGCGCCGGCAAACGTGGCCCGGTGACCGAGAAGCTGCAGGGCATGTACTTTGATGCGGTCAAGGGCAAGCTGGCTGAGCACAGTGGCTGGCTGACTCACGTAAAAGGCTGATTCCAGAAAAAGTCGCAAGCCGCCGTTGACTGTTTCAGCCCGGCGGCTTTGTTATTTAACACACCCTGTTTACTGGCGGGACGAGCACATGGCAGACGTTATCAAGGTACCGGTGTCTTTCGGCGAGGTGCTGGACAAAATCACCATCCTCGAAATCAAATCCGAGCGCATCAAGGATGAAGCGAAGGTCAAGAACGTTCGTCTCGAACTGGACGAACTGAGCGCCACCTGGGATGAGGCGGTAAAGGACAAGGCTGCTGAAATTTCCGATCTTCGCAAGCAGCTGAAGGCGGTGAACGAAGAGCTGTGGGTGATTGAAGACGACATTCGTGATCAGGAGGCCGCCCAGGATTTTGGCCCGAAATTTATTGAACTGGCCCGCGCAGTGTACGTCACCAACGACAAGCGTGCTGCCATAAAGAAAGAGGTCAACCTGGCCCTGGGATCACGTTTCGTGGAAGAGAAGTCCTACCAGGACTACACCGCCCGTAAGTGAAGCCCGGGGCAGATTAGCGCTCAAAAACGGCGCCCGCGTCAGGTAGACTCGGGCCCCGTTTCTGGATTGGGCGTTACGTGCGCTTCAACCCACCGATCCAGCATCTCCGTTGCATCCGCCACCGTAATCAGTTCCATTGCCCCCTCGAACTCTGCTTTGGCCCCCCATCGAGCCTGTTCCACCGTTTTATCAGTGAACTTTTCAAGTGCTTCTGGATACCGGTTCACACACCACTCAAGAGAATTGTAGGGGCCTGACCGGTACGGATTGCTGGCGGCAAACAACCCAAGCACATCGGTACCCACTGCACTGGCGATATGTGCCGGTCCGGTATCGGGGGCCACCACCAGGTCGGCGTGAGTCATCAGCGCTGTGAGCTGTTTGAGGGTGTCCTTGCCGCAGATGTTGTGGGCTTTCTCCTTCATCGCGGCTTCAATAGCAGCGCAATACTCGGCCTCGAACGGGGCAGGGCTTCCGACCAGGATCACCTTCATACCGTGCTTTTGAACTGCGTGATCGGCCAGCTGCGCGTAACGCTCGGCAGGCCAGTTACGAAGGGTGTGGCTGGCACAGGGGCTGATCACAAGGTTTCTGCGATCAGGCGCCAGTTGATCGCTGGCAAACTCGTGGTCTGATTCACTCAAGGGAATCTGCCAGCGCGGTGGTGCCGGGTCTAGCCCCAAAGGCTCCAGGAAGCTGGCCAGGCAGTCGCGAACATGCTGTTGCGGAGCCGGTTTGATCCGGCGGTTTATAAACAGACTGTGAAGATCCTTGCTGCGGGCCTTGTCATAACCAATTCTGGTGCGAGCGGGAATACACGCGGCAGCGAGGTTGGCTCTGAATGCCACCTGCATATGCAGCAGTGCGTCGAATTTGCGACCCTGCATCTGCCTGCGAAGCTCGGCGTAGCCTTTGCGTCCGGCCCTCTTGTCGAAAACAATGAACTCAACACCGGGCAGATCACCGATCAGCTTGGCTTCGATCTTGCCGATAACCCAGGTGATCTTTACCCCGGGAAGCTGCTCCTGCAGGCTCAGCACAACAGGTATCACGTGGGTTACGTCACCGATGGCGGACAGGCGAAGAATGCAGATGGAGTTCATCAGATATTGATCCGGTTCAGGTTGTGGCCTGGGGCTGTGGAGCTTAGTCGGCAATCATTGGTAAACTGGCCGCCATTCTAACGCACTCGCGCGTGTCCGTCCTGGCGTGAGCGCGTAAGGTGTGTGTTCTTTCAGTTTCGGTGGCCGGGGACCCAGCATGGTGGAGTCTGAAATCTGTATTCGGGAAAGGGCTTCGGCAATGCTGATTCATCCCGATTATGAGGGCAGGGTTACCCAGGACTGGTTCAATGCCGCCACCTGGGGCGATCAGGCGAGGCCGGTGAGTAGCGGCGGTCGCGGCGGCGCCTGGTTCTTGCAGGCCGGAGAAGACAAGCTGGTGCTTCGCGAATATCGCAGGGGTGGTTTGGTGGCGAAATTTGCCCGATATGCCTATGCCTTCACTCGTGAGGCCGATGTGCGATCCTTTGCTGAATTCCGCCTGCTGAATGCAATGCTCAGCAAGGGGCTTCCCGTACCCCGTCCGGTGGCAGCCTGGTATCGGAAACTGTCACCGATTCAATACCGGGCCGCCATCATCATTGAGCGACTGGAGAACACTTCACCATTAGCTGATCTTATTGCCGAACTGGACGGTGATGCCTGGGAGTCCATCGGAGAAACGATTCGTCGATTTCACGACGCGGGTGTCATGCATGCTGACCTTAACTGCTTCAATGTACTGGTTCGGGGCGACGAATACTTTCTGATTGATTTCGACAAGAGCCGACTTACTGCAGACAGTGCGCCAGCCCGCTGGAAAGAGGCGAATCTTGATCGCTTCTCGCGGTCACTGGTGAAAGTGGCCGGAGAACACGCCCGGGCGAAGGTCTGGAGTTATTTCATGAACGGATATAACAGGGGAATGGCCGCTTGACCAATCCACGACAGGGCGGATCGCTTCCGTCAATACTTTGCCTTACGGATGCCTGCGATCGTCCGGAAACTGAACTTTTTATCGGACTCAGAAAAGCCGGATTTGACCTCGACGTCATGTGTAACCCCAAGGGCAGGAATTATCAGCGTCTTGTCGACGAGGGCATGGTTGCCAGTCCCATGGCCCTGAAGAGTCGCTTCGACAAAGAAGGCACCGAGGCCATCCGCCAACAACTGGCCAAGAAAAATTACGAGGTCATTCATGCCTATAATCCCCGGGCCCTGGCCTGCGGATTACGGGCTTCCCGGGGCACCGATATCAAGATCGTCGCCTATCGCGGTGTGATCGGTAATATCAGCTTTCTCAATCCGGAGTCCTGGATTACCTTCTTGCACCCACGCGTCAGCAAGATTGTCTGTGTCGCCGATGCCATCAAGGATTATCTGGCGAGCCTCCGGCTTTTGTGGATGCACATCCCTGAGCGCAAGCTTCAAAGAATCTACAAGGGGCACGATCTGGACTGGTATCAGTCGCCCAAGGCCGATCTCACCCAGTTTGGTGTTCCCGAAGGTGCCTTCGTGGTGTGCTGCACCGGACGGAATACCCCACGAAAAGGCTTCGATGACCTGATAGAAGCAGTCGACAAGCTGCCTGCGGATGTGAACGTACATTTGCTGCTGGTCGGAGACGTCATTGATAACGAAGAGATTCAGGCGCAGGCCGCTGCCACCTCTCACCCCGAGCGGATCCACTTTACAGGCTACCGCACCGATGCCCCGGCCATCGCCGCCGCCAGTGACGTCTTTGTGCTTCCCTCCAAAGAAAGAGAAGGGCTGCCCCGGGCCGTTATTGAGGCCATGGTCTATGGTGTGACGCCGGTGGTGACCAGTGTCGGCGGCATGCCGGAACTGGTGGAAGACGGTGTCAGCGGTATTGTGGTTCCACCGAAAAATGCCACCGAGCTGTCGGCAGCTATCGAGCGGCTTTACCGCGACAGAGAGCTGTCGGCCAAGCTTGGGCAGGCAGCGCGGCAAAGGATCGCCCAGAATTTTCACACCTCACAGACCGTCAGCGAGACGGGTGAGCTATACAAAACACTCACGGGCAGGGCTTGAATGCGGCGGTATCTGTTTTTTGTCAATCAACCCTATTCCTATTCGATTCTGCGACCGCTGCAGGAAGAGATACTGCGCCGGGGTGACGAAGCGGCCTGGTTTGTCGCGGGTTGCTCAACGGCGCCGCTTCGGTCCGATGAGCGTCGTCTTGGCAGCGTAAAAGAGGTTATGGAATACAACGCCGATGCTACCTTTGTCCCCGGGGACTGGGTGCCCTATTTCTTCCCGGGGATCAAGGTCGAGGTATTCCATGGCATGGCTCGCAACAAGCGCGGCCATAGCAGCGAGGACGAAAGTGATCATTATCGCATTCGCGGATGGTTTGATCTCTACTGCACCCATGCCATGAAAGATACGGAAAAGTTCCGTGAGCTGGCGGCCCAATACCAGCATTTCGGGGTTGCCCACACTGGCTGGCCAAAGCTGGATCCTCTGCTATCGCAGCCTGGTGAGGGGAAGAGAAAGCGCTCGGAAAATGAGCTGCCTGTCGTATTTTTCGCCTCCACGTTCAGCCGCTCCGTTACGTCCGCTCCGGATCTGGTGGAGAAAATCGGCGAACTGTCCCGGAATGGTCGGTGGAAGTTCATTGTAACCCTGCACCCAAAGATGGATCCTGCGGTAGTGGATCAGTATCGCGAGCTGAGCGGCGATAACCTCCGTTTTGTCGAAAGCGATGAGGATCTGTTACCCCTGCTTCCGCAGGCAGATGTGATGCTGTGCGATACCTCGTCCATCATGTTCGAATTCATGTTCCTGGATCGCCCGGTGGTTACCTTCAGGACGAAAATGCCGGGCCCCTATCTGATCGACGTCCACGAAGTTGAGGACGTCGAGTCAGCCCTGGAAGAAGCAGTGCAGTATCCCGACACCCTGATGCAAGAAACACGAGCCCTTTGCGACCAGTTGCACAGCTTCAGGGATGGTCGCTCCAGCGGACGGGTACTGGATGCGGTTGAGGATTTCCTGATCAACAAGCGAGGCGAATTGAAACGCAAGCCGATGAATCTGTTGCGCAAACTGAAAGTCAGACGCCGTTTGCGCAAGGAACTTGCACGCATGGCACCGGAAAGCTCAGGATAGATTCTTCGAAGGTCCAAACCGGGAAACGAGTGATTTGAACTGCGCCGCCAGTCCTATTAACGTCTTTGTTGCGAGCACGCCCCTCCAACTGATCAGTTGCTCCGAGGCTCGCTACCATTATGGCTGCAGCGCTGAAACCACGCTTCTTGTCATTGCCAGGCCTGATAACCGGGAGACCGAGGGGCAAATGGCTTTTCTCGCCGAGGCCCTGGGCTGGCAGGGCATCGAAACCATCTATCTTAAGAAAAGTTCGTTTTATCTGCGTCTGGGGGCGGTCGCCAAGGGTCTTTCGCGACGCAAAATCGAAAGGTTGTTCATCGGGAACAAATCCAGCTGGATCCACGAAGTGTTCTATCGGGGATTCGACAGCGAGCAGCTGATTTTTGTGGATGATGGCCTGGCGACAGTAACCTACTACCATGCCATTCATGATGAGGGGATCGCCTCCCGGATCTCACCGGCCAAGAAACGGCTCCTCAGAACCATGGGTATCCGGATTCACCGCGTTGTTCCGGATGTGATCGCCTTCTTTACCTTCTTTCCGTTACCGAGCTCCGGGCTCGTTCAGGTGCAGGTTCACGATTTTCCGGTGTTTCGTAGAACCTTTAAAACATCAGCCCGTGACAGCAGCCAGACGCCCATGGTGGGGTTCCTTGGCCAGCCCTTTGGTGGTGAGGATCGGCTTGCGCAACTGAAATTGCAAATTCAGCATATGGTGGAACGTCATCCTGATAGCCGCGTCGTGTACTTTATGCATCGAAAGGAAAGCCGGGAAGAGTTGGAGGCCTTGCTGGCGGAATTTCCGCTCGAGATACGGCAGGCCGGTCGTCCGATAGAAGTGGAGGTAGCCCTGTCCGGAGAAACGTATCTGGCGTTCTACAGCTTTGCTTCGACCGCTCTGTTTACCCTGAAAAAGATTTTTCCGGAGATCCGGGTGTTCCAGATTGATGACGCCGCACTGGGCGCGCGGCTACCCTATTACGAGGAAATACGGTGTATGTTCAGGAGCATCGGTGTGGAAACGACGCTCCTCCGGGGATCACGAGTCTTCAAAGCGGGCCGGCCGGTCCAGAGTCCATAACCCCGCATACTTATTGAAGGTTACCTGCGCATAGGTCACGGCCGTCAGATAACCCACAGCGCCATCCAGAAAACCGAACCGAATAAAGTACACCTGCACAAACGTCATGAGGCCCCGCAAAGTAGGGTAGATCATGGTTCGGGTTTTCTTGCCTTTACGATGCTTCTCCAGAGAGCCAAGCCAGGCGTATTTCGCGCTTTTCTCCAGCGAATGGCCGAAATCCCGGTGTGTGTAGTGCGTCAGGCGGCCTCTAAGGGTTTTGGTCTTGCGCCCCGATGGAATCAGTATCCGCTCATGTACCAGAGCGTCTGAAAAGCTGACGCCTTCCCTACGGAACAGCCGGAGCGGGGCTCGACCGCTGCGGCCGAAATCCAGGCGGCTGCCGTAAATCGTTACCGCCCAGGGAAGCTTGTAGGCGTCCGCGTCAGGATCTGCCAGGTGATCGTTGATCTCCCGTGCCAGCTCCGGTGTGACACGTTCATCGGCATCCAGTGACAGCACCCACTCTCCGGTCGCTTTCTCGAGAGCGCGCTGTTTCTGGATGCCAAACCCCGGCCAGTCAGTCACTTCAACCACATCGGCCAACTCTCTGGCCAGTTCCACCGTCCGGTCAGTACTGCCGCTGTCCAGAACAATAATTTCGTCGGCAACCAGCCTTGCGGATTTCAGACAGTCGGTAATATGGTCTTCTTCGTTTTTCGTGATGATGGTCGCTGAAACCTTGCGGGCCCTGTTTCGAACGTATGAGGCGCTTAACTCTGTGAACATGGCCGAGGCGATTGACGCATTAGCCAGTAGGTAGAAGGTCAGGAACAGGGTTCGATTGAACGTGGCTTCTGTAAGCCCGAACAGGAAGTAGCCGATGGAGACCATGCAACCAGCCGCCGCAAGGTGGGCTGTGGCTGAGTGTCTGCTAGTCAGGTTACGGGCAAAGATGGCCAAAGGAATGAAAATCAGCAGGGCCCAGCTGAGAATGCCCGGAATACCGCTGGTGGCAGCATTATTGAGCAGGTCGTTGTGAGCGTGCCCGGTGCAACAGTCGAGGAAGTGCGCTGGCAGATTGCCGGCCGCGACTTCTGCCTCAATGCGGTGGGTATACCCCCCCAGACCTGCCCCGGACCAGGGGCTTTCTCCAAGCATGTTCAGTGCCTGTTCCCAGACCTCCAGACGGATTTCCATTCCTGAGTCCAGGTGGCCGTCATGGAGCAAGCCATTGAGCGAATTCGACATGCGGTCGCTGGTAATAATTGCGCCGGCGACGAGAGCTGGCACAACGATCAGTCCGGCAACGCGAAGCCTTTTTCTGAGTAGTGGTACTAGCGCAACCAGAAGAAATGGTAAGGCGACCAGGTTGCTGCGGGTCTCCGACAGCATCGAAATCAGGACGGCAGCCGTTCCACCGATAAAAAACAGTATCGCCAGCCCCAGCCGTTTGTCGCGGACAAAAAACATGGCGCCAACGATGGTTAACATCCCCCCCAGAAGAGCAAGATTTCCAAAGCTGATGGGGTTAATTCCGCCACCAAAACGGGAGTTCATCACCTGACCAAGGGCACCCTGGCGGGCAGCGATGGTCACGAGAAATATCCCGATGACAGATACGGAAACCAGTCCTATGGCCGCAAACGTCGTGCGTGCGCCGACCCGCGCATAGCTGATGGCAATGATCAGAGGCCAGAACAGGATAAACCGGGCGTGCGTACCAAACGTTTTTCCACCCTCGTAGTCAAAGCCTTCCAGGGCCCAGGACAGAAAGCTCACCAGTACGAAGAACCAGAAGGAAAAGTGCAGCAACCTGAGCTCTTTGGGCTTGTCCCAACCGGTTTTGTACAGAGATTTCCTGGCACTGAGCACCATTCCGGCAATGGCGAGCAACAGAGTGGCGCCGGCCAGGATGCTCGACGACAGGAGCGCGCCGCCAAGCCCGATGATCAGCAGTGCATGGAGGGCCAGTGTCGGGTTCAACATACGCGATCCGGGTTATAGGGATTGATTTCGCCGGGCGGTCGATGGCGCATGCGTTTGTATTCCCACTGATATTGCTCAGGGATTTCCCGCACGCATTGCTCGATGGCGTGATTCATTGCTGTGGTTGCGGCAACAGGGTCTTTGTCTTCGAGGCCCGGGCCAGTCTCCCGAACGACAATCCGGAACCCGGAGGCATCGGGCAGGCGCTCGGCGTAGGTGATCAGCACGTTGGCGCCGGTACGCTGGATCAGCTTGGATACCAGCGTCATGGTTTTCACTTCCATGCCGAAGAAAGGCGCGAAGGCATTGCCTTTGCCCCGGGGTGACTGATCCGGCAGGATCCCTGCGACACCGCCTTCCCGCAGAATAGAGGCGAGCCGGGCCAGACCCCGACGGTCGCCCCTGACCAGTTCCGAGCCAAGGCGCCCACGCACCTTGATCATGTAATCTTCGAACTCGGGCATATTCGGCGGGCTATAAAGGGCTGCCATTTTGTAGCGGGATGAGAAAAACAAACCCGCCAGTTCCCAGTTGCCGAGGTGCGGTGCAAGGAGAATCAGGCCCTTGTCTCCAGCCATGGCCTCGTCGATCAGGTCCAGCCCCTCGGTTTCCCGGATCAGACCCAGGCATTTCTCTACCGGCCACTCCCACATCAGGGGGACCTCGAGCATGGTCATGCCGGTCTGGGCCAGCGAACTTTTTGACATAGCCGCGCGTTCGGTGTCTGAAAGCTCTGGGAGGCAGATGGACAGGTTAATATCGGTGACCTGACGCGACTTGGTGGGCAGTCGCCATACCAGATAACCCACGAACCGACCCACCCGCTGGGCGCCGGCAAGAGATAACCAGCCGGCAATCCTGAGCAGCCCGGCAATGACGAAATACTTGAGCTTGCTCATTTGCGGCCGTACCGATCCTCGTAGCGGACGATGTCATCCTCACCCAGGTAGGAACCCGACTGGACTTCGATCAGTTCCAGATCGATGACCCCCGGATTCTCCAGCGAATGCACCTGGCCAACCGGAATGTAGGTGGACTGGTTTTCGGTGACCAGATAGGTTTTCTCACCGTTGGTGACCCGGGCGGTGCCACTGACCACGATCCAGTGCTCGGCGCGATGATGATGCATCTGCACGGAGAGCTTGGCTCCGGGTTTTACCGTGATGCGTTTGACCTGATAGCGGGCGCCGTTGTCGATGGAATCGTAAACACCCCAGGGCCGGTAGACTTCCCGATGGTTCATGTGTTCGTGGCGGCCATCGGTTTTGATTCGTTCCACTACGGTTTTGACGTCCTGGACACTGTCTTTGTGGGCAACCAGCAGGGCATCCTTGGTTTCGATAACTACCAGGTTGTCCACGCCAACGGTGGCCACCAGCCGGCTATCGGCACGGACCAGGGTGTTGGCTGTGTTGTGGGTAATCACGTCGCCAGTCAGGCTGTTGCCGTCGGCGTCCTTGTCACTGACTTCCCAGAGCGCGGACCAGGAGCCGATATCGCTCCAGCCGGCATCCAGGGAAACCACCGCGGCCTTGTTCGTCTTCTCCATGACGGCGTAGTCCACCGAGTCCGACGGGCATTCCGCGAAGCGCTCGGCATTGATCCGGGTGAAGTGAAGGTCATCGGCTGTATCTGCGATGGCGGTACGGCATGCGGCGAGGATATCCGGGCGATGGGTTTCCAGTTCCTCAAGGTACTGGCGGGCACCAAACAGGAACATCCCGCTGTTCCAGAGGTACTCGCCGGAATCCAGGTAGCCATTGGCGGTCGCCTGGTCCGGCTTTTCGACAAATTTGTCCACCAGGTAGCTGTCAGGGCCCAGTTCGGTGCCCCGGTGGATATAGCCGTAGCCGGTTTCCGGATGGTTCGGGACAATGCCGAAGGTGACCAGTTTTCCTTCCCGCGCCAGCGGAATAGCCTTCTTCACCCCTTCCTGAAAGGCGGTAACGTCCTTGATGAGGTGGTCCGCTGCCAGCACTAGCATTAGGGGATCGTCGGCGCCGTTTTCTGTTGCCTCTGCCAGCTGTAACGCAGCCAATGCGATTGCCGGGGCTGTATTGCGGCCGCAGGGCTCCAGAATGATCCGCGTCTCTTCGTGGCCGGATTGCCGCATTTGTTCAGCAGCCAGGAACCGGTGTTCCTCGTTGCAAATCAGAAGAGGGTTTGCTGCATCCATGCCCTCAAGCCGCGCAACGGTGGCCTGCAGCATCGACAGGGGGCCGTTGGTCAGTTTCAGGAACTGTTTCGGATTCAGCTGGCGCGACATTGGCCAAAGGCGTGAGCCGGTACCGCCAGCCATAATGACGGGGTGAATCATCTGTACACTCCGGGCTTGAGTTAAAGAATGCCAAGAAAAACATCAAAATCAGGCGCGTCATCTTATCATAAGGCAACCATGATATTGTTCTGACCAGTCCGTAAACCGATTGCCTCGACACCAGGAATTTTGATGAAGCTACCGTTATCCGTTTATTACATCACCCAGGATGAAGAGCTCCGATTGCCGGAATCCCTCGCAAAGGTTTCCGGCTGGGTTGATGAGATTATCGTAGTCGATTCCGGGAGCACTGACCGAACCCGCGAAATCGCTGAAGCGGCCGGTGCAAGGTTCGTGCATAACGACTGGCAGGGATTTGCTTGCCAGAAGGCGTTTGCCGCCAGCCTTTGCCGGAATGACTGGGTGTTGGATCTGGATGCAGATGAGGTGTTGTCAGACGAACTTGTCGCCAACATCAAGGCCCTTTTTTCAAAGCCGGTTGACCCGGACATTGCGGGATTCCGTATGCGCTGGGTTCTGTCGCAGCCGGACCCACGGCATCCATTCCGCCATGATAAATCGAAGAAGATCCTCAGGCTCTACAATCGCAACAAGGCGGTGATCGAGCCCGAAAAAGACAGCAACAATGACCGGCCGCAGGTGAAAGCTGGACGGGTTGTTGAGCTCAAGGGCGATGTGTTGCATCGCACGCTGATTTCCCTGGAGCAGATGGAGCGCAAGTACTGCCAGTTGTCGACGGAGCAGGCCCGCTTTCTGGCCGCAAAGGGGCGACGAATTTCCAGTGCCCGCCTGTTCGCCGAGTTTCCCGTGAAGTTCCTGAAATATTATCTGCTTCATCGCCAGATCCTGAACGGCTGGTTCGGGCTTAGCGTTTCCATTACTGCAGCCAACAGGAACTTCATGCGCCTGGCCAAGGCTCGGGAGA
This sequence comes from Marinobacter sp. MIT932201, assembly GCF_047123295.1. NCBI lineage: Bacteria > Pseudomonadati > Pseudomonadota > Gammaproteobacteria > Pseudomonadales > Marinobacteraceae > Marinobacter > Marinobacter sp. MIT932201. The sequence continues at coordinate 863,426 of NZ_CP138917.1, forward strand.
TGCAGATGCTGTCTGAATTCGAGAAGGAAAATACCCGCTAGGTCGCCACCGGGCATAGCCGCCATCAGTTCGCCCGGCGCTCGCCCATCGCCCTCAGGTAGAGCGCTTCCGTTTGCTCTGCCATGGCAGTGATCGTGAGTTTTTCGCGGGCAAATGCCATGGCCGGTTGCTGGCTCCGCTTCAGTGCCTCCAGATCAGCGAGCGCTTGTGCCATTAAATCGGCGAGGTCCCGATCTCGATAACCTGCGCTGAGAGCCGTTTCCGGAAGAATATCCCGTGGTCCAGATACCGGAGTTGAGACAACAGGGCAACCACCAAGAAGGGACTCCGCCAGCACATAGGGAAAACCTTCCCGCTCGGAACTGATTACCGTCAATTGGGCCTCTTCGTAGATGGGTGCCAGATTTTCCTGGAAACCTGCCAGAGTGATCGAGTTTTCCAGTTTCAGCTGGCGAATCAACTGTTCAAGCTGTGACTGCTGGCTGCCCTCGCCAAAAATGGTCAGATGACAGTGATCTGCGGTGCTGCCGAGCATGGCCCAGGCTCTGATCAGCGCATCAAAGCCTTTGACGGTTTCGAGTCGTCCCACGGCGATGACATTGGTGACTCCCGAGGGGAGCTTTGGGCCAGCGACGGTTGCCATTCGTTGGTCCCCGGGCGCCACACCGTTGTAGATCAGGTGTTTTCTGGGGTGTCGCAGGGACGCCAGAATCCGGGGGCTTACGGCAATGACTTCGTCGAGTCGATCAAATGCCTTGTGACTGGACTTGGTGCCGTGCACTGTACCCACCCGTGCGCTGGCAAGTTTTCCGGTTTTGGCTACCAGTTGCGCAGCCTTGTTGCCCTGGGCGTGAACAATATCGGGTGACAGTTCGCGAAGGCGCCGTCGGAGGGCAAGCTGAAGCCAGAGATTCCGTCGCCCGAGTTGAACCGGCAGTGGATGAAACTGGACGCCGGCAGGGAATCTGTCCCGATAGGTTTTATGGCCGATCACATGGACGCTATGCCCACGGTTGGCCAGCGCTTTCGCCAGATCTGCAGTGTGCTTTTCCATGCCGCCCCAGGTTGTGCCGGGCGTGGCAATCAGCAGGGCAATCGTTAATCGGCGTGGTGACGTCATGATCGACCGGCGCCGCTCTTCAGAACCATCTCATAAACTTTCAGGCTCGCTTCGGTCTGTGCTTCCAGACGGAACCGGTAGGGAATCTCGATGACCGGAGGCTCGGTATCCAGCATGCGCAAAACGGCCTGAGCGAATTCTTCGACGTTGTCTGGCGTCACCAGTCCATCCCTGAAGCACGCCTGCAGGGTTTCCGCCGCGCCGCCCCGGTTGTAGGCCACAACTGGTGTTCCTGAGGCCAGGGCTTCGGTCACTGTCCGGCCAAAGGGCTCGGGCTTGGTGCTCATATGGCAGACTACGTCGGAGAGCAGGTACAGGTTGGTCATGTCATTGCGCTGGCCCAGAAAGCTGACATTTTCGGTCAGGCCCAGGCGCGACCGTTCCTTCTCCAGTTCATCCAGGAAATGCTCTTTGCCGGGTTCTGCGCCACCCACAATAATGCCGTGGCAATCAGGCCGCGCCTTCACCAGCTTCGCCATCATGGCAAGGAAGTCCAGCTGGCCTTTCCAGCGGGAAATCCGCCCCGGCATCATGATGATTTTTTTGCCGGCAAGCTGCGGATACTGACGGAACCAGCGGTCCAGCCATTGCTGTGGAAGCTCCCGCTGATGAAAGGCATCCACATCCACACCTCTCTGGATGACCGTCAGTTTTTCCTCGGGAACCGGGTAATTGTTCATCACGTAATCCCGCACGCACTGGGAGACTGCGATTATGTGATCGGCGCGGGTCATGATGGCGCTGTAGGGTGTTACCGAGTACATGCCGTGGAAGGTTGAGACAACCGCCGGTCGCTCGTGCCTCGGGATGCTTTTCAGGGCCAGGAAGATAATCCAGGCGGGCATGCGCGAACGAACATGAATGATGTCTGGCTTCAGTTCGAGGAGCAGTTTTCGCATCGGCAGGATTTGCCCGAAGGAGGCGGGATTCTTCCTGTGGATCGGCATGAAAATATGCTTCGAACCTTGCCCCCGCAGTTGCTCGGCCATGGGGCCACCCTTGGAGACAACAAAGGATTCGTGGCCACGTTTGACAAGATCGGCGGCAAACTCAACGGTGCCTCGCTCCACCCCGCCACTGTAAAGTGCCGGAAGTGCCTGAAGAATTCTCAAGGTTGGTTCCCCTTGTGCAGGCGTTGACTGGTTTTCTGGTTCTTTGCGAGCAATCCGTTTTCAATGACCCAACGCGCCGCGCAGTTGGCTTCCCAGAGCGACCGGTCGTGGTCGGCCCGGCCTGCCATAACGCTGGCGTGGTCGGTCCACTGGGCAACATACCCGCTCCGTACCAACCGTTCCACACCTTCCACAACGCGGCTCCCGGATCTCGCAGGCAACTCGAAAAGGCCCGTTGGCACCCCGGAGGTTGCCGCCTCACAAACCATGGACATGCTGTCCGGGGTGACCCAGACCGCTCGCGAGGCCGACAATTGATGGCTCAGCCAGTCCTCGTGGGTCTGGTCCGGATGAACAACGGTAATCCGCAGCCCGGCCATTTCGTCAAGGCGTTCCTGCATGGGCTCTGGTGTTCTGCGGGAGGTGCCGATGGTCCACCGCCAGTCGGGGTAATGACCGATCAGGTGGGATATCTGGCCGAGGACAACATCGTCGTCCCAATCGAAATGGGGGGAAGGCCCGCCAATCAGGAGCAGTGCTTCCCGTTTCTCGGTGATTCTGGCCAGTGGGGTGATGGTATTCAGAACGCCCTCGGTTAGCAGGACCCGCGGGCCTGGATGGACGCGATCATGGGCCGGAATAATTGCGCCGCTGACCAGAGACAGCGGGAATGTGGGCTTCATGATGACCAGTGACCGGCTTCCACGAAGTTTTCGCAGCGCAAGCAGCAGTCGATGCGTGCCCGATCCTGCTGCGACGACAAGATCGGGGCGCGGCAATGACTCCTCCATTCGCGGTGGGGATCCCAGAACGGCTCGCCAGAGCGGAATTTTCATGGCGGAGGTTTCGACCCAGTAGGTGCTTGCGCCGGTCAGGACGCGAAGTCGGTTGCCAAGCCCCTTCAGTTGGTTCCTGTGGCCAGGTTTGCTGTCTGTCAGAAGCCACACCACCGGTGTGGATGCATCCTGCGTTCTGGACTCTGATTTGGCCATGGTGTTCCGGCATACACTGCCGGCCTCCGTATTGCCAGGGTTCTGGGTTACCGGCGTTTGTAGAAGCCAGGGTCGTTCTCGTCCGGACGGGTCTTGAATCGTCGATGCATCCAGAGATACTGATCAGGCGCTCGCCGCACCTCTCGCTCGATAGTCTGGTTGATCAGTGTTGCATCCTGAAGATCATCCCCACTGGGGAAGTTCTCAAGGGCCGGGTGGAAATATATGTCGTAACCCGGTCCATCGTCGCGCCGGAAATGGCTGAACGGAACCACTTTGCATCCGCTGCGCTCCGCAATTCTGGATGTGGCGGTAATAGTGCCCGCCGGTATACCGAAGAATGGAGCAAAAACAATATCCTTACGGCCATAATCCTGATCGGTGGCATACCAGACCGCACGGTTCTTCTTGAGGCTGCGGAACAACCCTCGGAGGTCTCTCGCGCCCAGCACAGTTCCGTATCGGCGTTCCCGGGCCCTCGTCATGACCGCGTTCATCAGCGGATTGTTGTGATCCCGTTGCATAACGTCTGCTTCAATGAATTCGGTTACCAGGCTGCCGCCGAGATCCAGGGTGCTGTAATGCCCCCCCAGTAACAAAACGCCTTTGCCATGGGCCAGGGCTTCCTCGAAGTGTTCAAGGCCATGGACCCGGGTGATGCCCGTGAGTTTCGCCGGATCACGAAACCAGGCGATGCCAAGTTCCAGCAGGCCGATGCCATTGGCAATAAAGGCATTGCGAACCAGCGCTGATTGCTGGGCGGCTGTAAGTTCCGGGAAGCACAGACGGATATTCACCTGGGCGATGTGCCGACGACTGCCGGCAAGGCGGAGTGCCAACAGTCCCGCCAGTTTGCCCAGCCACCACTGAACGCGGATCGGGAGCCGGGACACACACCACATGAGGGATACGGCTATCCACGTAGGCCACCATCGGGGATGACGGTAGGCGGAGTAATCTGTGTTTCGCGGCAATTTGCGGTATTTCTTTTTCACGTAAAGAGGGTCCTGCCAGGTCTCAGTCGATCAACGGTGACACAATGGCCCAAGCGATCAATCGGAAGCAAATCAATAGGTTTTGCGCTATGATAGCGCACTGTTTTGCCCGGAGTCCTGTGTGCTGCAATTTATCTATTCCCAGCTTATTCGGCTGATTCTGCCGTTCATCCTGCTACGCCTGTGGTGGAACGGACGTCGAGCTCCGGATCTCAGGCGCAACTGGTACCAGCGCCTGGGCATTGTGCCCAAGGCAAGCGGCACGGTGGTTTGGGTTCATGCCGTCTCGGTGGGTGAAACCATCGCGGCTGCGCCAATGGTCCGACGTTTGCTGATCCGGAACCCGGGCATCACCATCCTCATGACAGCCATGACTGACACGGGCCTGGCCCAGGCGCGCAAGATGTTCGGTGATCAGGTGCAGTACGCCTACGCACCCTATGACACGCCCGGTTCCATCCGACGCTTCCTCGACCGTGCCAATCCCCGAATTCTGGTGATCATGGAGACCGAAATCTGGCCGAACATGATTCGCCAGTGCCGGGCCCGACGGGTTCCAGTGTTCCTCATCAATGCCCGCCTTTCAGAGCGATCCGCGCGGGGATACGAGCGTATTCGCGGCCTTGCCGCTCCTATCATGCGCAGTATCAGTTGGGTGGCGGCTCAGGCGGAGAAAGACGCTGAGCGATTCCGGCGGATCGGCGTTGCACCTGCCAAAGTGGCTGTCACCGGTAGCGTGAAGTTTGACGTTGATATCCCGGAGGACGTGCGGGCAGCTGCCACGGCGCTCCGGCAGAAGCTGGCGGGTAGACCGGTCTGGATTGCCGGCAGCACCCATGGCAACGAAAATGATCAACTGATTGCCGCCCATGTGAAGGTGTTGGAAAAGCATCCGGACGCGCTGCTTATCCTGGTCCCCAGGCATCCCGACCGTTTTGAGCCGGTGGCTGAAAAGACCTTGAAGGAAGGACTGGTGCTGGCCCGGCGGTCGATGGGAGAAGATCCGGCCGGGGCTCAGGTCTACCTCGGTGATACCATGGGGGAGTTGATGATGCTCTACGGCGCCAGCGACCTGGCGTTTGTTGGCGGCTCGCTGATCGAGCGCGGTGGCCATAATCCACTGGAACCCGCCGGTTGGGGAATTCCCGTGTTTTCAGGCCCTCACTTCTTCAATTTCGAGACAATCTACCAGCGTCTGCTGGATGACCGGGGCGTAAAACTGGTTTCCGATGCAGACGATCTGGCCGCTCATGTGTCGTCGCTGTTTAGTGATCACCGGGAGCGCGAGGCGATTGGTCTTCGGGCATTGGAGGTTGTTAACAAAAACCGTGGGGCGCTCGACAAAGTGGTGGATGGTATTATCGAGCGGGTCTGACCCGTATGTCTGGAAGGGAACGAGCCCGCAGGCTCGCCCTGAGGGTCACTGGGTTGGGTCGTTCAGGGTTTCTTCCTCATTTGCCAGGGCTTCGATCCCGGGTGCGGCCGCGCTCAGCCAGTTGTTCAGCTCGATCAGATCACGAGGGGTCAGGATTCCGGCGACCTGTTTGAGCTGAAGCGAGTTGATCACATAGTCGTAGCGCGCGTTGGCATAGTCCTGAAGCGCAACGTAATAGGCCCGTTCCGCATCCAGCACTTCCACGATATTGCGCGTTCCAACCTCATAGCCTGCGCGGGTAGCATCGAGTGCGCTACGGCGGGAGATGATAGTCTGTTCCAGCGCGGAAGCGGTTTCTATATTGTTGTTAATCGTTAGGAACAGACTCCGGGTGTTCACCCGGACGTCCCGGCGCACCGTGTTCAGGTCCTGTTCAGAGGTGGTGAGCAGCGAACGCTGTTCCCGGACGCCAGCCTGGGTGCCGCCACCCGTGTATAGCGGGACAGTCAATGACAAAGAGGCAATGGCTTGGCTGCCTTCTTGCTGAGTAAAGAGGGCATTCTCCAGGCTGGTCTCTTGGTATGAGGCGCTTAACTCAAGGGTTGGTAAATGTCGAGACTTTGCCGCTTTGAGGGCCGCTTCGCTGGCATTGAACTGGCTCAGGGCTGCCTGAATAGACCAGTTTTGCTTCACGGCGGTTGTTTCCCAGGATGTCGGATCCATGGGCTCTGGGTGTCCGAGCGGGAAATTTTGCCTGAGGTTTTCCATGAGAACCGGGTATTCTCCGGTTAACCGGGCCAGTCGTTCTCTCGCGACATTTAAATCGTTGTCAGCGGTGATGCGCTTGCTCCTGGCATCGTCGTAACTGGCCCTTGCTTCATAGACCTCGGTGATGGCAATCAGCCCCACGTCAAACCGTTCCCGGGCCTGCTCATACTGGCGTTGAATGGCCGTTTCAGTCGCTTTTGCAGTTGTGACGGTATCTTTAGCGCGCAAGACATCGAAATAGGCGGTTGCCACATTCAGAATCAACTGTTGCTGGGCCAGGTTGTATTGGGCCTCGGCCGCATCGGTCTGAAACTGGCTGGCCTCGTAGCTGAACCAGTCCTGCGCCCGGAACAGTGGCTGAGTCAGTTCGACGCCGTAGCGGTATGTTCGATAACTATCTCCTGAGAAGAGTTGCCGTGTCAGATCATCAGCGTTTGCCCCCCCGGGTACATTCCCGGGCTCGAAATCTGTATGGCTTGCTGTCCCAAACGCGGCGATTTGGGGCAATAGAGAGCTCTTGCTGACATTGCTAGTTGCCTGCTGCGCCTGGAACTGTGCCAGGGATGAAGCAATACCGGAATCGTAGGAAAGCGCCTTCTCATACGCCTCTATCAGATTCATGGACAGCACCGGCTGTGCCGCCAGAAGGCCAACGAGTCCGGAAAGCAGTCGTTTTTTCATTGTTTCTCCTCAGTACCTGTTCGCGTTCGTCTCTAGCTTCGGCGCGCTGTCTTGGCAGCCGGACCACATGACCTGGGTGGAGTATGCAGTCGACGGGGCGTTGAAATGCCATTATGGACAATAAATGCCCGCAGCTCTACACTTGCAAATGGCACCCATTCTGGGTGTCATGCTTTACAGATTCGCGTCTTGACGGGGTGCTGGTCTGCTTTCCGAAGAATTGAAAGCAACCGGCTGAGATTGCATCGCAGAACCCGCGACCTGATCCGGATAATACCGGCGTAGGGATTTAAGACCACAGTGCTGACCGACCTTAATTCCTCCGGGGAGGAAGAGTGTCCACGGCTCCGTCATACGCGACCCGAAATCCAAAAATTGTTCCGGGAGCGAATGATGACCAACTTGCCCGATTACCTCAGCGATTCTGCCCAGGTGGATTCCGCAGCGATCAAACCCCTGCCCAGTTCCCGTAAAATCTACGTACAGGGTAGCCGACCCGATCTACGGGTGCCCATGCGGGAAATTACCGTGCAGGACACGCCCACTGAAATGGGCGGTGAAAAGAATCCGCCGGTGGTGGTGTACGACACCTCAGGCCCCTACACCGATCCGGAAGCCACCATTGACCTGCGCAAGGGCCTCAAGCCTCTGAGGGCCGAGTGGATTGCCGAACGGAGTGATGTGGAGCAACTGCCCGGCTATTCTTCAGAATTCACCCGCCGCCGCATGAAAGATCCGCAGCTCGACCCGCTGCGGTTTATGGATGAGCGCAAACCGCTGCGTGCCAAACCCGGCCGGAACGTCTCCCAGATGCATTACGCCCGCCAGGGCATTATCACCCCGGAGATGGAGTACATCGCCATCCGGGAGAATATGAAACTGCAGGAAGCCCGGGAACAGGGGTTGCTGAAAGATCAGCATCCCGGTCAGTCCTTCGGCGCCAATCTGCCGCCGGAAATTACGCCTGAGTTTGTCCGCGACGAAGTGGCCAGAGGGCGCGCGATTATCCCCGCCAATATCAACCACCCGGAAATCGAACCGATGATCATCGGCCGCAATTTCCTGGTGAAGATCAACGGTAATATCGGCAACTCCGCCGTCAGTTCTTCCATCGAAGAGGAAGTGGAGAAGCTGACCTGGGGCATCCGCTGGGGCGCCGACACCATCATGGATCTGTCCACCGGCAAGAATATCCACGAAACCCGGGAATGGATCATCCGCAACTCCCCGGTGCCCATCGGCACCGTGCCGATTTACCAGGCTCTGGAAAAAGTTGGCGGCGTGGCTGAAGACCTGACCTGGGAAATCTTCCGGGATACGCTGATTGAACAAGCGGAGCAGGGGGTGGATTACTTCACCATCCACGCGGGCGTACGCCTTCACCATGTGCCCATGACTGCAAAACGCACGACCGGCATCGTCTCCCGGGGCGGCTCTATCATGGCCAAGTGGTGCCTGGCTCACCACAAGGAAAGCTTCCTCTACGAGCACTTCGAAGACATCTGCGAAATTATGAAGGCCTACGATGTGTCATTCAGCCTTGGCGACGGTCTGCGGCCCGGCTCCATTGCCGATGCCAACGATGCGGCCCAGTTCGGCGAACTGGAAACTCTGGGTGAACTCACCAAAATCGCCTGGAAACACGATGTGCAGTGCATGATTGAAGGGCCGGGGCACGTGCCGATGCATCTGGTGAAGGAGAACATGGACAAGCAGCTCGAATGCTGCGACGAAGCGCCTTTCTACACCCTGGGGCCGCTGATCACTGACATCGCCCCCGGATACGACCACATCACCTCCGGCATCGGCGCCGCCATGATCGGTTGGTACGGCTGTGCCATGCTCTGCTATGTCACACCCAAGGAGCACCTGGGCCTGCCGAACAAGGACGACGTGAAAACCGGCATCATTACCTACAAGATCGCCGCCCACGCGGCTGACCTCGCCAAAGGGCATCCAGGCGCCCAGATTCGCGACAATGCCCTGTCCAAGGCCCGCTTCGAGTTCCGCTGGGAAGACCAGTTCAATCTGGGGCTGGATCCGGACACCGCCCGCGCCTACCACGACGAAACCTTGCCGAAGGAATCCGCCAAGGTGGCGCATTTCTGTTCCATGTGTGGTCCGAAGTTCTGCTCCATGCAGATTTCCCAGGAAGTCCGGGATTATGCGAAGGAACATGGACTGGATGAAGTGTCCGCGGTGGATGCCGGTATGCAGGAGAAATCCCGCGAGTTCGTGGAGTCCGGGAGCAAGCTGTACGATAAGGTTTGAACTTGAAGTAATACCCAACTAAAGGCTATCGTTCCAAATCGATTCAACGACCGGACGAAAAATGGCCAAACCGTTCCAGTTCACCGCCAACGACGTCAACGTCGAGAAACGTGAAACCGTCTTCCAGGGCTTCTTCCGCATGGATAAGCTCTGGTTGACCCATCCGCGTTTTGACGGGCGGGACATGCCGGTGTTTACCCGAGAACTCTTCATTCGTGGCGATGCCACCTGCGTGCTTCCCTTCGATCCGGAGCGGGATGAAGTGGTTCTGCTGGAACAGTTTCGCCTGGGTGCCCTGGGCCGCGACCAGTCGCCATGGCTTCTGGAGCTCGTAGCCGGGATGAACGAAGATGGTGAGAGTCCGGAAGAAGTGGCGCAGAGGGAAGGTCAGGAAGAGGCCGGGCTTACCTTTGAACCGCTGGAAAAAATCTGCGATTACCTGGTGTCCCCGGGCGGCAGCACCGAGATGATTCACCTTTACTGTGGCCGAGTGAGCACAGAAGACGCTGGCGGGCTCTATGGTATGGAGCATGAGCACGAGGACATACGCGCCCATGTGGTATCTTCGGACGAAGCTATAGCGATGATCCACGATGGCCGTATCAACAACGCGGCCGCCATTATTGCTCTCCAGTGGCTCGAACTGAATCGGGCCCGTTTGAGGAAAGGGTGGCAGTAATGGGTGAATGGACCATGAAGCCCAAGCGGTACGTTCCGGATCTGAGGCAGCTTGGCGCCCTGTGTGACGGGAACTATCAGCGGCTCCAGAAATTGCGGCAGCTGGAGGTAGACGGTAAGCCCGTCTGCGAGTTCGAGCTGCATCGGGAAAACCACTATCTGGGACGAGTCCGGATTCAGGTGCTCCAGACTGCAAGATTTACGGAAACTCTGTTGCTTGAGCAGGTTCACAATTCCGGGCGCTGGCTCAATAACCCTCAAATGACCGTGCGGGTCTACCACGATGCCAACATGGCCGAAGTGATCAGCTGTTACCGTGATCGTCAGATTGCCCCCGTCAATGATTACCCCAATCGCTTCATGCACCATCCCGACGAGAAGGTGCAGGTCAACGGTTTCCTGGCCGATTGGCTGGATTACTGTCTTCGGTTTGGACACCTGCCCATGGAACATGCCGCCTGGTCCGCCGGTGAAGGCGTCGACTGAGACGGTCTCAGTGCCTTATCCCGTACTAAAGTGGTGTGGCTATGGCGCGCCGATGTGCCATAGTTGTCAAAAATTGCAATATTTCGCCAAAGTCTGGCCAGAATGTGACTCCGGTTCGATTCCAATGTGATAAATCCGCCAACCGGCGTCGTACACTTGGGTGAATCCCACGCATTGCCAGTGAGTAGATCCAGAAAGCCATGACCACAAAGGAAGAAGCCCGGCCACTGCGGGTGCTGCAGCTGACTGATCCACACCTTATGGCGCGTGCCGATGGAGATCTGTTGGGCGTCAGAACCCGTGAAAGCCTGCAGGCGGTTATCGCGGAAGTGCTGAAGGTACACGGTCAGCCGGATCTGATTCTGGCTACCGGGGATCTTGCCCAGGATGGGTCGGTGGAGGCGTACCGCGAATTTGGCGAAAGCCTGAAGGTATTTTCCTGTCCATCAGTCTGGATCGCCGGTAATCATGATCATGCGGATAACCTGCTCACAGTTGCTGGAGAATATGATGCCAGCGACCGGCAAGTGATCCTTGGGGGATGGCAGTTTGTCATGCTGGATTCCTCCGTGCCTGGCAAAGTTTTCGGAGCCCTGGCCGATTCAGAGCTGGAATTCCTGGCCGAAGCCCTGGAGCAGCACCCGGATCTTCCGGCAGTCGTTGCCTTGCATCACCACCCGGTAGATATCGGTTCTGACTGGATGGAAAAAATAGGGCTTACCAACCGGGATGCCTTTTGGCAGGTGGTTGATCGTTTTCCTCAGGTTCGGATCGTGCTGTGGGGGCATATTCATCAGGAACATGAGCGCGAACGCAATGGCGTGCAACTGTTGGCCACGCCGTCTACGTGTATCCAGTTTACCTCCGGTTCCAGCAAGTTCTCCGTCGAGGATATTCCCCCCGGGTACCGTTGGTTCGAATTTCACGAATCAGGGAACTTCTCTTCGGAAGTTCGCCGGGCAAAGGATTTCCAGTTCGAACTGGATCAGAACAGTACCGGCTACTGAGTACCTTCAGCCAATTCCCAGGCGGCAGCGACGGTGCCCGTCAAGGCAGGAAAGCCTCTTCCTGTTGGCCATATATGGAGTATTTATGATCGAGCGGAGCCACCTGGAGATTCTCAGGGCGGTCAATCAGCAGGGTTCGCTGACTGCGGCGGCGGAGAGCCTGCATCTTACCCAGTCTGCACTCAGCCATTCCATTCGTAAGCTGGAGCAGCAGCTGGGTACCGATATCTGGGTGCGGGAAGGGCGGCAGTTACGACTGACCCAGTCGGGAGAATACTTGCTGTCACTCGCCAACAGGCTGTTGCCGCAGATGGAACATGCGGAGATGCTGATTGGTCAGTTTGCCAAGGGACAAAGGGGGACGCTGCGTATCGGGATGGAATGCCACCCCTGCTACCAATGGCTGCTGAAGGTGGTCGGGCCCTATCTTGAGAGCTGGCCGGGCGTGGATGTGGACGTCAAACAGAAATTCCAGTTCGGTGGCATTGGAGCACTGTTTGGTCACGACATCGATATGCTGGTAACTCCGGACCCTCTGCATCGTCCGGGTCTGGTCTTCGAACCGGTGTTCGACTATGAGCAGGTGCTGGTGGTGGCTGAGGACCATGCTCTGGCGGGCAAGGCATGGGCGGAACCTTGGGATCTGGAGAAAGAAACCCTGATTACCTACCCGGTTGAGATCGAGCGTCTGGATATCTACACCCGGTTCCTGTTGCCGGCGCATGCCAGTCCGGCGCGGCATAAAACCATTGAGACCACCGACATCATGCTGCAGATGGTCGCCGCAGGCCGCGGTGTAGCGGCGCTTCCGCGGTGGCTGGTTGAAGATTACGGTGCCCGGATCCCGGTTCGAGCGGTACAACTGGGCGAGGCTGGAATTCCCAAGCAGATTTTCCTTGGGCTTCGGGAGCGTGATAGGGAGGTGGATTACCTGAATTCGTTCATGAAGCTGGCACGTGAGGTTCGCTGGAGTTAACGTCTTCAGTTAAACTGCGCAAAAAATTCGTTCAGGAAACCAGATTATGAGTGAGATACCCGCAGACCTGAAATACATTGAGACTCATCAATGGGTTCGCGTGTCTGATGACGGCACGGCGACGGTTGGCATTACCGATTTTGCCCAGGAGCAACTGGGTGATGTGGTCTATATCGGTGTTCCGGATGTGGGCGTCACCGTTAACGGTGGAGAGGAAGCTGGCGTAGCGGAGTCTGTGAAGTCGGCTTCGGACGTGTTCAGCCCGGTGACCGGAGAGGTGATCGAAGTGAATGAGAGCCTGGAAGATGAGCCGGAGAAGGTCAATGAGGATCCTTATGGCGACGGGTGGTTGTACAAGGTGAAGCTGGCGGATGCGGGCGAGCTGGATGGTCTGATGGACTCCGCCGCTTACGCGGAGCATGTGGCTGCCGAGGAATAATCCCTCGTTAATTCTTTCCCAGGTCATCTCTATGAATTTTCCGGTTCTGTATCTTCGAAAAGGCGCGGAGCGCCGTCTCCGTGCTGGCCATCTCTGGGTATACAGTAATGAAGTGGACACCCGTCGCAGCCCGCTGACGGATTTCGAGGCTGGTGTCCAGGCGGAGCTTCGGGCCTCCAATGACAAGCCTTTGGGGACGGTGTTCGTGAATCCCCATGCGCTGATTTGCGGCCGGCTGATCAGTCGGGACCCGGGCCATGGTATGACGCCGCAGCGGTTAACCCAGCGGATGGAAGCTGCGCTTGAGCTGCGGGAGCGGCTTTTCGACAAGCCATACTATCGCTGGGTGTTTGGCGACAGTGATGGTCTTTCAGGGCTGGTGGTCGACCGTTTTGATTCCACGGTGGTGGTTCAGATCTCCACGGCTGGTATGGAGGCGATGAAAGACGCTGTTGTTCGGGCTATTCAGCGCTTGGCGCATCCGGAGGCGATCATCCTTAAAAACGACGGCAAGATGCGCAAGGTCGAGGGGCTGGATACCTACGTGGAGCAGGCCCATGGTGCTGAAGTCAGTCTTCTGGAAGTGGAGGAGAACGGTGTCCGGTTCGAGGTACCTTTGGAAGGTGGCCAGAAAACGGGGTGGTTCTATGACCACCGGATGAATCGCGCCCGTCTGCAGGCCTACGCGCCGGGTAAGCGGGTTCTGGATGTGTTCAGCTATGTCGGTGGCTGGGGCATCCAGGCAGCCTGTGCCGGGGCCGCCCAGGTGACCTGTGTGGACAGCTCCGCCGGTGCCATTGATTCGGTGCACCACAACGCCAGGCTCAATGGCCTGGACAATGTGGAAACCATTGAGGGCGATGCCTTCGAGGCGCTGAAGGCGCTGGCTGATGAGAAAGAAAAGTTTGATGTGGTGGTTCTTGATCCGCCGGCACTGATCCCCCGGCGCAGGGACCAGAAGGCAGGGGAAGAGGCTTATGCCCGCCTGAACCAGTTGGGGCTGCGTTTGCTGGAGCGCGATGGAATTCTGGTAAGTGCCTCCTGCTCGATGCACCTGTCACAGGAAAAACTGATCGATATCATCCGGGGCAGCGGCCGGAAGATCGACCGCTTCGTCCAGTTGCTGGAGCAGGGGCATCAGGCGCCGGATCATCCCGTGATTCCGGGCATTCCCGAAACCGATTACATCAAATCCTGCTTTGTACGCTCCCTGACCGGATTTTTCTGAGGCAGTTGAAGTCGGGGTGAGATGAACGCTTTCATCTGAGCCTCTGTTTACGTCTCAACCCCGCAGAGACATCACTTTCCAGCCGGCATCCCGGGCATATTGCTCCAGGGTCGGGTCCGGGTCTACGGCTACCGGATTGTCCACTTTCTTCAGCAGCGGCAGGTCGTTGTGGGAGTCGCTGTAGAACCAGGCTCCCTCGAGTGTCCTGTTGTGTGCAGCGAGCCAGTCATCCAGCCGCGTGACCTTGCCACCCTGAAAGCTAGGGGTACCGGCCACTTCGCCTGTATAACGGCCATTGACAAGCTCGGGCTCGGTGGCGATCAGATGTTCGATGCCGAGGGCCTCGGCAATGGGTTCAGTCACAAAACGGTTGGTGGCGGTAATGATCATCAGGGTGTGACCCTGTTCCCGGTGGCTGTCCAGCAGCTTATCTGCAGTGGCCTGCATCATGGGGCGCACTTTTTTCTCCATAAAGGCTTCCCGCCACGCGAGTAGCTCTTCCATGTTGTGACTGGCCAACGGCTGAAGGGCAAACCCGAGGTAGTGCAGGATGTCCAGCTCGCCGTTCAGGTATTCCTGATAAAACCGGTCGTTCGCCCGGCGGTATTCCTCGGCATCAACAATGCCTTCCTCTACCAGAAATTCGCCCCAGGCGTGGTCGCTGTCGCCGGCCAGAAGGGTGTTGTCCAGATCAAAAATTGCGAGCGTCAAGCGGTTACCTCCGGTGATCACAGGGCTTGCGGTAAAGGGACAAGTCTATCATGACCTGTCCCCAACGGCTCCGTTTGCCGAACCCTTGGGATTCTGTAAGAATGAGAGCAACTTGGACAATTCCGACCGGTGAATTTTTGACCGGTCCACCGACTTTTGAGAGGACTGTGCCGTGATCGATTCAGACGGTTTCAGACCCAACGTCGGAATCATTCTGGCCAATCACAGAGGAGAAGTTCTCTGGGCAAGGCGAATAGGGCAGGACTCCTGGCAGTTTCCCCAGGGAGGCATCAAACATGATGAATCCCCCGAGGACGCACTGTACCGGGAGCTTGGAGAGGAAATCGGCCTGTGTGCAAACGATGTGGAAATCATCAGTTGTACCCGAGGCTGGCTGAGGTATCGACTCCCGAGGAGGATGGTACGCCAAAACTCCCACCCCGTCTGTGTGGGCCAAAAACAGAAATGGTTCCTGCTGAGGATGTTATCGCCGGACGCGCAGGTTTGCGTGGACGGTACGGATTCACCGGAGTTTGATGGCTGGCAATGGGTAAGTTACTGGTATCCATTGGGCCAGGTGGTCTCATTCAAGCGAGAAGTGTATCGACGCGCGCTGAGAGAGCTTGCCCCGCGGCTGTTCTATAACATGGAGCAGTGGCACAAAGCAGAGCAAAACCAGCGTTTACAGGAACACCAGAAATGACGGACGGACACCGCCATGCTGAGCATTCTGCGAAGTCTAGTACAAGAGGTAAACAGCGCCCGCGATCTGCAGGAGGCGCTGGATATCATTGTATCGCGGGTGCAGAAGGCCATGGGCACCGAGGTCTGTTCCGTTTACCTGTTGGATCCAGCCACCAACCGCTACATTCTGATGGCCACCGAGGGCCTTTACCGCAAGGCGGTTGGCCAGGTGAGCCTGGCCTATTCCGAGGGTCTTGTTGGCCTGGTTGGCTCCCGTGAGGAGCCCATCAATCTGGAAGACGCTCCGTCTCATCCACGCTATCGCTATTTCCCGGAGACAGGGGAGGAGCGGTTTCGTTCTTTCCTCGGTGTTCCGATCATTCACCATCGCCGGGTACTGGGCGTTCTCGTTGTTCAGCAGCGGGAGAGTTCCCGGTGTTTTGATGAGGGTGAAGAGGCCTTCCTGGTAACCGTTTCCGCGCAGCTGGCAGGAGTTATCGCCCACAGTGAAGCCACCGGTGCCATCAGCGGTCTCTCCCTGACCGGTGAGGAGGCTCATGATGTCAGCTTCAATGGCGTTCCGGGTGCACCGGGGGTAGCCATTGGCAGTGGTGTTGTCGTTTATCCATCTGCGGACCTTGATGTGGTGCCCGAAAAGCCCACCGACGATATTGATCAGGAGCTGGCGCTTTTTGAAGCTTCCGTCAAAGCGGTCAGGGGGGATATTGAGCGGGTGGCAAAGCGTCTGGCTTCACAGCTACGTCCCGAAGAGCAGGCCCTGTTCGATGTCTACCTGAGAATGCTGGGTGACGATGCGATGCCCGGTGAGGTGGCAAACAAGATCCGGGAAGGTATCTGGGCCCAGGGTGCGCTGAAGCAGGTGGTTCAGCAATATATCCGTCACTTCGAAATGATGGATGATCATTACCTCCAGGAACGCGCTGTTGATATCCGGGATCTCGGCCGTCGCCTTCTGTCTCACCTGCAAGAAGGTGAACAGAAACACCTGAATTATCCTGAGCGCACAGTTCTGGTCAGCGAGGAGCTGACGCCCGCCATGCTTGGTGAGGTTCCAAAAGGGCAACTCGTTGGTCTGGTGTCGGTCAAGGGGTCCAGTAACTCCCACGTGGCCATCCTTGCCAGGGCCATGGGTGTTCCTACGGTTATGGGGCTGGTGGACATTCCGGTAAACCAGCTCGACAGCAAGGAACTGGTTGTCGACGGCTTTGAGGGCCAGATATTTGCATCACCGTCTGCTGATCTCCGCTCTTATTACCAGGCGATCTGCGATGAAGAAGACGAGCTGATTCGGGGGCTTGAGGTACTCAAGGACAAGCCCTGTGAAACGACCGATCACCATCGGGTTTCACTTCTGGTGAACACCGGGCTGATGACCGACGTTGTCCGCTCACTTTCCCACGGCGCTGAGGGTATCGGTCTGTATCGGACTGAAGTGCCTTTCATGATCAAGGATCGGTTTCCCTCCGAGCAGGAGCAGCGGGAGTATTACCGTGAGCAGCTCGAGGCCTTCGCTCCCAGCCCGGTGACCATGCGCACGCTGGATATTGGCGGCGACAAGGCGCTGACTTATTTCCCCATCCAGGAGGAGAACCCGTTCCTCGGCTGGCGCGGGATACGGGTTACCCTGGACCATCCGGAAATCTTCCTGGTGCAGGTCCGGGCCATGCTCAAGGCCAGCGAGGGGCTGAACAATCTACAGATCATGCTGCCGATGATCTCGAATATCTCGGAAGTGGAGGAGTCCCTGCACCTTATATATCGGGTGTACCACGAGGTTCGCGAAGAAGGCTACGACATTCATATGCCCAAAGTGGGTGTGATGGTTGAGATCCCAGCTGCCGTTTACCAGATTCGGGAGCTGGCGGACCGGGTGGACTTCCTCTCGGTTGGCTCCAACGACCTGACCCAATATTTGCTCGCGGTGGATCGTAACAATCCGCGGGTAGCTCAGCTCTATCACTCGTATCACCCGGCGGTGCTTCAGGCGTTGGTCCGTATTGCCCAGGATGCGCATTCGGTCGGTAAACCAGTTGGCATCTGTGGCGAGTTGGCGGGTGATCCCGGTGGCGCGCTGCTGCTGATGGCCATGGGCTACGATTCCCTGTCCATGAACGCGGCCAGTCTGCCCAAGGTCAAGTCGGTGATTCGCAGTGTCAGTCGGGAGTGGGCCATCCAGTTGCTGGAAGATGTGCTATTGCTGGATTCGCCTCACGTTATCAAGAGCTGCGTTGATCTGGCGTTGAGGAATGCCGGTTTCGGCCGCTATCTGCGACCGGGGAAGTCGACGGCCATGGCGGTGTCGGAGGCCGCCGTCTCCTGATACAGGGGCAGGCTTCAGCAATATAGGGTGTGTACTCTAAATACCGTTGTTATCTTGAGTACTGAAGTATCCGGCGGTCCACATAACGGGCCCGCATTCTTTATCCGTAAAAGGGAAGTCTATGAGCTCGCCAGCTGATCATAAACCCGCTCCCCGCATAGGGCTTGCCCTTGGTGGCGGTGGTCCTCTGGGCGGCATTTATGAAATCGGAGCGCTCCGGGCGCTGGATGAGGCGCTCGATGGTCTCGATTTCAACAACATCGATGTCTATGTCGGCGTTAACGGCGGCTCTTTTGTGGCGGCGAATCTCGCCAACCAGATGACCACGGCGCAACTTTGCCGGATTTTCGTGCGCAACGAGGCGGAAGTACACCCGTTCCATCCGGAAGTATTCTATCGCCCGGCTTTCCGGGAGATTGGCAGTCGATTGCTGGCAATTCCCGGGCTGGTTTCGACCGCAGTGAGTCGCTTCGTCAACAACCCCTACGATCAGAGTCTGCTGGAAGCCATGACCATCCTGGCCCAGGTAGCGCCGGCTGGATTGTTTGATAACGAGGGCTTGCACGAGTATCTCAAGCGGGCCTTCACCATGCTTGGGCGCACCAATGATTTCCGTCAGCTCAAGCGCAGCCTCTACATCGTGGCTGCCGATGTTGAGAGTACCGAAGCGGTCTGCTTTGGCGCTCCGGGTTTTGATCATGTGCCCATTTCCAAGGCTATTCAGGCCAGCACTGCCTCGCCGGGGTTGTATGTGCCAGTGGAAATCGATGGGCGGTATTATGTGGACGGTACACTGCGTAAGGGTTTGCACGCCTCTGTGGCTTTTGAAGACGGTGCCGACCTGGTTTTCGCCGTGAATCCCCAGGTGCCGATCGATGCCAGTGCGGCGGTCCGGGCCGGTTCCATGAAGCCGGGCGAACTGACCCGCTCAGGTATGCCAAACCTTCTGTCTCAGACCTTCAGGACCATGGTGTATTCCCGGATGCAGTCCGGCATTGCCCAGTATGCCCGGGACTATCCGGACAAGGATATTCTGCTGTTTGAACCCACCCGAGACGACGCCAAGCTGTTTTTCTCCAACGTATTCAGCTTCCAGTCCCGCAGGATGGTGTGTGAGCACGCTTATCAGATGACACGGCGGGATCTTTTGAATCGCGCAGACCAGTTGGAGCCCAAGCTGGCGAAATATGGCATCAAGCTTCGCCGGGATCGCCTTGAAGACGAGCAGAGGACGATTAGCACCAGTCTATACGGCGAAATGCTGCCGCTGTATGTGGCCAAGGGCAGAAAGAAAAAATCGGAGAAGGGCCGGCTGGCAGCCGGTCTGGACAACGTGTCACACCTCTTTTCGAAGGCGCAGTAATATTGAGGGGCTGGATAGGGGTCAGATGATCGTTTCATCTGAACCCTTATTCACACTTACAGGATATACCGGCTCAGATCCTCGTCTTCGGACAACTCTCCAAGCTTTTCATCCACGTATTCGGCGGTTACCTCAAAGCCATCGGTAACCTTGTCGCCGGCATCGAAGGACAGTGTCTCCAGCAACCGCTCAAGGACGGTATGCAGCCGACGGGCACCGATGTTTTCTGTGCTCTCGTTTACTTTCCAGGCAACCTCGGCAATTCGGGCAATGGCATCTTCCCGGAAGGTCAGTTTTACGCCTTCCGTCAGCATCAACGCCTCGTACTGCTGCACCAGGGAGGCATCCGGCTCGGTCAGGATGCGTTTGAAGTCCTCCGGTGTCAGTGCCTGGAGTTCAACGCGGATCGGCAAGCGGCCCTGCAGCTCCGGAATGAGATCCGAGGGCTTGGATAGGTGGAACGCGCCGGAAGCGATAAACAGAATATGATCGGTGCGCACAGACCCGTATTTCGTGCTCACGGTGCTGCCCTCGATTAATGGGAGCAGATCACGCTGGACGCCCTCCCGAGAGACATCCGACGAGGTGTTCTCCGATCGCTTGGCGACCTTGTCGATCTCGTCCACGAATACGATCCCATTCTGCTCGACGGCCTGAATGGCTTTCTGTTTGATCTCTTCTTCGTTGACCAGCTTGGCAGCCTCTTCTTCTTTGGCCCGCTTGAGGGCGTCTGAAACCTTCATCTTCCGTGTTTTTCGCTTGTCGGAGGACAGGTTTGAGAACATGCTCTGGAGCTGGTTGGTCATCTCCTCCATTCCCGGGGGCGCCATGATTTCCACCCCGGCGCTGGAGTTGCGCAGGTCGATCTCGATTTCCTTGTCATCCAGCTCGCCCTCGCGGAGTTTCTTGCGGAATAGCTGGCGAGTAGAGGAATCGGAGCTGCGCTGGCTGTCCTCGCCGAAATCCCTGGGCGGCGGGATCAATGCGTCCAGAATACGCTCTTCCGCGGCATCCAGTGCCCGCTCCTCGTGGCGTTTCATCTCTGCTTCGCGCAGCATTTTGACGGCCATATCCGCCAAATCACGAATGATGGATTCCACGTCACGGCCGACGTAGCCGACTTCGGTGAATTTGGTAGCCTCCACTTTCAGAAACGGGGCATCGGCCAATTTTGCGAGGCGCCGGGCAATCTCGGTCTTGCCCACACCCGTGGGACCGATCATCAGAATGTTCTTGGGTGTGATCTCATCGCGCAGGCTACTGTCGAGCTGCATCCGGCGCCAGCGATTTCTCAGGGCGATAGCCACCGCCCGCTTGGCTTCTTCCTGGCCCACGATGTGTTTGTTGAGCTCGTGGACAATCTCACGGGGAGTCATTGCAGACATGGTCGCTCCGGATCAGTCGTTTTTGGAGAGCACTTCAAGGGTGCGATTGTGGTTGGTGTAGATACAAATATCGGCGGCGATATCCAGACCTTTTTCAACAATCTCGTGTGCTGACAGGTCGGTGTTTTCCAGCAGGGCCCGGGCTGAGGCCTGGGCAAAGGGACCACCCGAACCGATGGCAATCAGTCCCTGCTCCGGCTCGATCACATCGCCGTTGCCGGTGATGATCAGTGAGGCGGTTTTGTCCGCAACGGCCAGCAGGGCCTCGAGCCTTCGCAACGCCCGGTCTGTTCGCCAGTCTTTCGCCAACTCCACAGCGGCTCGGGTCAAGTTGCCCTGGTGCTTCTCAAGCTGGGCTTCAAAGCGCTCAAAAAGGGTAAACGCATCGGCGGTGCCGCCCGCAAAACCGGCGATCACCTTGCCGTTGTATAGGCGGCGTACCTTCCGGGCATTGCCTTTCATTACGGTGTTGCCGAGGGAAACCTGGCCGTCGCCACCCATGGCAACTTCGTCATCGCGCCTGACGGAAAGAATGGTAGTCATTTGGGCTCCAATTGCCTGATTGAAATTGGTATCCCGTTGTTATGGTGGCTTGCGTGGCGAATTCAAGGTGTTCGTGCGCGGCCCGGAAAGATCAGCCTTCCTTGGGGATCTTCCGGACCAGTGGCTGGATATTCAGGGAGACCAGTTTGTCGATAGCGGAGTTCATCTGGCTTCGGGAGGTGAAGGGGCCAACATTGACGCGATACCAGACGGAGCCATTGTCCAGGTCAATCCTCTGGGTGCTTGCCCGCAAACCCTGGAAAGCGATCTGGGCCCGCTGTCGTTCCGCGTCTTCCTTGCTGCGGAAGGAGCCGGATTGAAGCAGATAATTGAAATCTGTTTGCGTTGGTCCGGGCGTGTATTCTTCGACTTTGGGCGGCACAACCTCGGATTCCGGCAGCATTTCGTAGAAGCGGAACCCGGGTTTATCTTCTGCTTTCGCGGTCTCTGCAGGCGTTTTCGCCGGTTTCTGGGCCGGCTTTTCGGTGACTGCCGGCTGCTGGGAATGCGGGCTCGTTGGCAAAGAGTTCAGGTAGACGATAAACCCGATAAAGCCGCCCACGGCTGCGAGGGACAGTATCCACTTGAGTGACAGGCCGCCGTGCTGGGAGCGGGCACTGGCCGCTGGCTTTGGCCGGGCGGCCTTCGGCTTTGCCTGTCTCGCGGGCTTTTTGCGCGAAGTGGCCGAGGCCTTGGAAGGTCTGTCCTTGCGGGCGTAATCTCGGGACATTCGTTTTACATCTCTTCCGGTGCGCTGACGCCCAGCAGGTCCAGACCGTTGGCGATGACCTGCCGGATGGCAAGGTAGAGGCTGACCCTGGCATCACGAACGGCGGTATCTTCAATCAATACCTTGTGGGCGTTGTAATACGTGTGGAACTGGCCTGCCAGATCTCGCAGGTAGTGCGTGAGGTGGTGTGGCTCACGTTGGGCGGCGGAGTTGGCAATGAGCTCCGGATACTTGGCAAGCTGATTGGCCAGGTCCTTCTCCTCATCAAGCGTCAACAGTGAGAGATCGCCGAGGCATTCGTTTCGGTCACGCTCCACGCCTTCCTCTGCCAGTTTTCGAAGCACGCTGCAGATTCGGGCGTGGGCATACTGGACGTAATAGACCGGGTTTTCATTGGTCTGGGAGCGAGCCAGATCGATATCGAAGGTCAACTGGGAATCCACCCGACGCGCGGCCAGGAAGAACCGGGTTGCATCGCGGCCAACTTCATCAATCAGGTCCCGAACGGTCACGTAACTGCCAGCGCGTTTGGAGATTTTTACCTCCTGGCCTGAGCGGGTCACCATGACCATTTGGTGCAGTACGTAGTCCGGCCAGCCTTCCGGAATGCCGGCATTCAGCGCCTGCAAGCCGGCGCGAACGCGGGTAACGGTAGAGTGGTGATCGGCACCTTGTTCGTTGATAACGGTGGTAAAACCCCGTTGCCACTTGTCCAGGTGATAGGCAACATCCGGCAGGAAGTAGGTGTAGCCACCGTCCTTCTTGCGCATGACCCGGTCTTTGTCATCGCCAAACTCGGTGGTTTTCAGCCACATGGCGCCATCCTGCTCATAGGTGTAGCCATTTTCCTGCAGCCGCTTGACCGTGGCTTCAACCTTGCCGTCCTCATACAGGGAGGATTCCAGGAAATAGACGTCGAACTGAACACCAAAGGCTTTCAGATCCAGGTCCTGCTCCCGGCGCAGGTAGGCGACAGCGAATTCGCGGATGGCATCGCGGTCTTCCGGGTCCGCCTTGGCGGTCACTTCCCGGTCGTCCGCGGTAACGGTGTCGGCCGCAAGGTAGGCATTGGCAACATCGACGATGTAATCGCCCCGGTAGCCATCGGCCGGCCAGCTCTCGTCGTCCGGCGTCAGACCTTTCACACGAGCCTGGACGGAGAGCGCCAGGTTATCAATCTGGGCGCCGGCGTCGTTGTAATAGAACTCCCGGGTGACATCGTACCCGTTGGCTTCCAGCAGTCGGCACAGGCAGTCACCGATCGCCGCGCCACGGCCGTGACCAACATGAAGGGGGCCTGTGGGGTTGGCCGAAACAAACTCCACCTGAACCTTCTCACCCTGACCCTGATTGTTGCGGCCGAAACGGTCGCCTTCATCCAATATGGTGTTGACCACTTCAAAAGCACTGGCAGTGCTCATAAAGAAGTTGATGAAACCGGGCCCGGCAATTTCCACTTTTTCCACCGCATTGCTCTCGGGCAGTTTCCCGATGAGCGCCTCCGCCAGCTTTCGAGGCGGGCAGCCGGCGGCCTTAGAGGCAACCAGAGCAATATTGCAGGCATAGTCGCCATGGGACTTGTCCTTGGTATTGCCCACCTGTGGAGTGAAGGATTGGTCCGCAGGCAGGGTGCCATCGGCTTGGAGTGCTGCCAGTGCGGACTGGAGCAGATCGGAAACGGTCTCTTTCATGCTGTCAGATGACTCGGTTTACAGAAGAATTGGGTTCGGGGCAGGAGGCCCTTTGAAAACAGAAGGCGGCTATTATCGCGGAAAGTTTGGCTGCAAGCAAAAAGCCCGGCGGGTGCCGGGCTTGGTTGGATTTAGAACAAGGGAGTAAATGCTTCTACGACGTCTCCGCCGGGAGGCGTAACCACCACATTGAGCCTCGGCGGCTCAGCTGGATCGTTATTTGCCTCTGCAATAATGCAGGTCCGGAATTCGGAATCGAATACCAGAGCTGATCCCGTTCCGATGGTTTTGGATGCCTGGCTTTCGTTGATAATGGTGCCCTCTGTCGCGCTGAAGTCGATGGTTGTTCCAGAGGGCGGGACAACTTGCGAAGTCGAAGATCCGTCCCTGACTTCTACGAACGTTGTTGCGCAATACTCGTTGCCGCCAGTGTTAGAGATTGACACATTTACTCCGTCAGAACTGGATTGGACGATGGTTGCCAATTGTTCAACAGTTGCCTGTTCATAAGTGCAATTGCTGGTTGGTAGGTAACAATCAGTGCCGGAGACGACTTTTTCACCCTGTGTGTAAGCATAAATTTTTGGGCGCGCCTCCCTGGTGGCAAGGCTGCTCCAGGTTACGTTGCATTTGCCGGCATCATCAAGCACGCAATCGGGTGTGATCGAGCCATTGGAGGTGGTGAAGTTGACTATAGTGTTACCCCTGATCGCGTCTCCATATCGGTCGGCAGCTGCAATGCTGACACCTACCGTGACTCCGTCAATATTCATGGCGTTTGGCAGGAAGTTGTCGATGCTCAAGGAGAAATTGGCGTCAGTCGGGATGTAAGAGTTTACTGCGATAGGAGCTGACGTGGTTGAGATAGATTCTCCAGAGGCGCTGGTAGTCGTTGCAACTACACGAATCACCGCATTGGTTGTGCCGGCTTCTACGCTGGCTACCACTTGGCCCGAATCGTCTGTTTCACCCGATGTTTGAGTGAGTGTTACATCCGAGTCCGCTGGGAAAAGAGAAAACTCGACGATTGAGCCAAGGACACCATTTTCGGACTCGTCTTCTAGTGTGAACGTAACCTTGGCAACGCTTTTCCTGCCCTCTATTGACTGTCCTTTCGGAGCAATGGAATTTGGTTGAGGCTGAGATGCAACTAAATCTACTGCCTCAGGGGGCGCGATGTTAAGAAGCACGTTGGCTTCAGCTCCATTACCGGCAACCGAGGCCGTTATCAGGTCTTGCGGAGCGCAACCCAGTGCGGTGTAGGTTGTCCGAGCGACGCCTGACGATACAGTCACTGGGTTTGCAGAAAGAGAGGCTCTCGAATTGTCCAGACAAGAGGAGCTAAAACTTATCTCTACATTTTCTCCGGTCACCAACCCGTTTGCGCTGTTTTGGTCAACGACAGACACCTCCAGGTAGGACTTTCCGCCGGAGCCAAGATTTTCGGTCGAAGCGGATATTTGGCCATCAATAAAGGAACTGCCTGAGCTAGTGCCGATCGCAATGGATCGGCTTGGCGTGTTGCTGTCATTAGTCGAGTCGCCACCTGTGTTGGTGTTGCCTGTTGGGCTCGAGCTGTCACCTGTTCCGACGTTTACGATTGGTGCGGATGCGTCATCGCCGCCACAGGCGGCAAGTGTTAAAACCATCGACAAAGTCGATACCCGTGCAAGGAATTTCCCTGACATTTCCAATCTCCATGTTTTCCATTTTGGTGTAGAAGCTATCCATAAAGCGGATTCCCTGCACGAGAACCGCATATATGATTTCTGCAATTAAAAATCATTTAATAGATCGAATGGATCTTAGCACAGGGCATACAAATGCAAATTGAGAGAGCCCGGATTTGTGTAAAAAACTGTGAAATGATGGAGGGTTACGTCGCAAATTAGCCGGTTTCCTGAGGATCAACATCAATCATCCATTTTGTGCCGGCAGGTAGCTTTCTCTGGTCCAGCTCCTGGCAGATTCCGGTTAACAATTGATTCAGTTTTTTCCTGTTTCGGGCGTTGAGGACAAGCTGGGCCCGGTGCTTGTCGGCACGCCGGGCAATCATGGCGGGCAGTGGTCCCCAGGTTTCGATGCCTGCAGCGTTGGTGAGAGGTTTTATCGTGTCCAGTACCTGAAGGCTCTTCTCCATGGTATCGGCTTCTGCCCTGAAGATAGCCATAGCCCGGAACGGCGGAAACTGACCTTCTTCCCGCTCTTTCAGGAGTTGGTCGGCGATATCGAGATACCGGCCTTCGCAAAGCGTCCGCAGTAAGGGGTGGTCGCTGTGGCAGGTTTGTACCAGGACTTTGCCGGGCTTTGTGCCGCGGCCGGCGCGGCCGCTGACTTGCAAAAGGGTCTGGATAAGCTGTTCGGGTGCGCGAAAATCCACGCTGAAAAGTCCGCCGTCGGCGTTGACCACGACCACGAGTGTGACGTTCGGGAAGTCGTGTCCTTTGGCCAGCATCTGGGTACCGACGAGCACGCAGGGTTTACCGCTGTTCACCTGCTTCAGAATGCCCTGAATGCTGCCTTTGCGCTGAGTGCTGTCGCGATCCACCCGTACCACAGGAGTGTCCGGGAAAGCGCTGGCGAGTATGTCTTCGGTCCTTTCTGTGCCCTGGCCGACAGGTTTGAAGGCATCGCTGTGGCATTTTGGGCAGTGTTCTGTGGCAGCCGTTTGGTAGTCGCAGTGGTGGCACCGCATGGCCCGGTCCCGGCGGTGGTAGGTCAAGCGGGTATCGCACCGGGGGCACTCGACCATGTGGCCGCAGTCGAAGCACATCATCACCGGGGCAAAGCCCCGTCGATTGACAAAGACCAGCGCCTGCTCGCCTTTTGTAAGGGTCTGCTCTATGGCGGTCAGGGCGGGCCGGGACAGGCCGCCCTCCAGGGGGCGGCTGCGAATGTCCAGCAGACTGATGTCGGGTGGAGCTGCATTGCCGGCCCGTTCCTCAAGCCTCACCAGATGATATTTCTTCTGCTCCGCGTTATGTACGGATTCCAGTGACGGAGTCGCCGATCCGAGGATGATCGGGCAGTTGTTCAAGTGCGCCCGATAAACCGCCAGGTCGCGGCCCGAATACCGGAAACCTTCGCCCTGCTTGTAGGAACTGTCGTGTTCCTCATCGACAATGATGGTGCGAAGGCTGGTGAAGGGGAGTAACACAGCTGATCGGGTGCCCACCAGGATGACCGGCTCACCGTTGCGGACTTTTAGCCAGGTAGACAGGCGCTCTCCGTCGTTCAGGGCTGAGTGCCAGACAACGATTCTCTCGCCGAAATAGTGCTGGAAGCGGGCAACGGTCTGCGGCGTGAGATTGATCTCTGGAACCAGCACAAGGGCCTGATCCTTGGCCCCGAGATGTTGTTTCAGATAGTGCAGGTAGATCTCGGTTTTTCCGCTGCCGGTGATGCCGTATAAGAGTGAAACGCCAAACCTTTCACCGGGAACAGCCAGCTCTTCTGCGGCTGAAGCCTGGGCCGCGGACAGTTCGGGTCTTCGAGCATCAAGCTCAGAATCTTCTGCAAGTGAATTCGGCTGGGGCGGCAAAATCGGCTCAATCAGCTGCTTCTCGCGTAGTGCATTGAGCTGCGCCCGGGCGAAACCGGCCTGCAGGATATCCTTTGTCGGGGCACCCCTCGGCTGTTGGCGTAGCCAATCGAAAAGCGCCTTCTGTTTATAGGCTTTCGCAGGCAAGGTCGCAGTGTTGTCACGTGTATACCACCACTGCTCCGTTTTCTCTTCGGCGATTCGCCCCCGCCTGAGGGCGGGGGGCAGGGCGGTGAACAGGCATTCGCCCAAGGGGTGCTGATAATAGCCGCTCGCCCAGCTGAGAAGTTTGAACGTTTCTTGCGGTAATGCCGGCCACTCCTCCATAGCCGAGGATAGCGGCTTGAGCTTTATGCCAGGGGGCGGCTCAACGCCCCACCTCTACAACCAGACCCGTTGTCTGCTGTCGCCCAAAGGGGATTCGCACTCTCTGGCCCGGCGTCAACTCAAGGTCTTCTGGAATAATGTAATCAAAGAGTCGACGCAGAGGACGATTCAGGGCGATGCGTGCAATCAATGGCACTGAGTGCTCCACTGGATGAGAGGTGTCACGGTTTTTTTCCTTATCCTGTTTTCAGTCGGCGCTCAGCCGCGAAATCCGGAATGGGCGGGTCCGGAAGTCAGGGTGGTGCTTGCCTGCGACACTAATTGCAAGTAAGATTCGCGGTCTGTTTTCCGGCTGGGCATGATTGTGCCCCGTCTTCTCAATTGATTCAAACGTGCGGTGCCTGGCGCCTGGGTAATCAAGATGCCCCGCGATCAGGTAGCGGCATGACCTAACGAGGTTCACCATGAAAGAAGGTATCCACCCCAAGTACGAAGAGATTACCGCCACCTGTTTCCTGCGGTAACACGTTCAAGACTCGCTCTACCTACACCCATGATCTGCAGCTGGACGTATGTTTCCCAGTGCCACCCGTTCTATACTGGCAAGCAGAAAGTTATGGATACCGGTGGTCGTATCGACCGTTTCCAGAAGCGTTTCGGTGGCCGCATCGGCGGCAAAAAAGACTGATCGCACTGGATGTAAGAGAAAGCGCCTTCGGGCGCTTTTTTTTGGTGCGCCCGGCATGGGCGCACTCCTGGAGGTGCAAGTCCTCCCGTGAGCTGGCCACAGCGAACGAAGTGAAGCGCAACTGCGGAAGGGTGACCGACCGTGGGGAGGAAGCGTGGAGCGTAAACCGTGAGCCGATGAACAAGAATCGGATATGAGGCACTGCCAAGCAGGGCGAGCGGGCCAAAAGCCGCGAAGCTCTTGTGGCCAAGGCGAAGTGGTGTAAATCCGGCGGTTGTGCGGCGAAGGAGTGTGTTCTTACCCGGGGAGATCTCGCCTCATGCCTGAAAGGGCGACGTGGCAACACGGAGCGAGAAGTCAGCAGAGGCCATAGTAACCGCTAACACAGGGCGAAGGGCCGAACGAGAAGGAGCGTCAAACGCCTTGTCGATGAGCACTGTACGGCATCAGATGCCCGCGCCAGCGGGGCGGATCGCGCAACGGACAGGTGAAGCCTTGCCGAAGGCGATGAGCGATGAAGCAGGACTCCCGCGACAAGAACCGGAAGGCGCAGGGCGAAGCCTGCTTGAGCAGGCGTTCGCACGAGAGAATATGCAGCGGGCATGGAAGCGCGTGAAGGCCAACAAGGGAGCGGCAGGTGTGGACGGGTTGGACATTGCCCAAACCGCGGAACACCTGCGATGGGCGTGGCCTGAGCTTCGCCAGCACCTGCTGAGCGGCGCCTACCAACCACAGCCCGTCCGTCGGGTAGGCATCCCGAAGCCGGACGGCAGTGAGCGGGAACTGGGCATCCCCACCGTCACTGATCGTCTGATTCAACAGGCACTGTTGCAAGTGCTGCAACCTCTGATTGATCCCACCTTCAGCGAGCACAGCTACGGCTTCCGCCCGGGCCGTCGGGCCCACGACGCCGTGTTGGCTGCGCAGCGTTACGCCCAACAGGGCCGCCATATCGTGGTGGACGTCGACCTGTCGAAGTTCTTCGACCGGGTCAACCACGACATCCTGATCGACCGCCTGAAGAAACGCATAAACGACCCCGGCGTTATCCGGCTGGTTCGTGCGTACCTGAACGCGGGCATCATGGACGGTGGTGTGGTCATGGATCGGCACGAGGGCACGCCGCAAGGCGGGCCATTGTCGCCGTTGTTGGCCAACGTTCTGCTGGACGAGGTGGATAAAGTGCTGGAACGCCGGGGGCACTGCTTCGCCCGTTACGCCGATGACTGCAACGTCTACGTTCGCAGCCACAAGGCGGGAGAACGGGTCATGCAGTTACTCCGCCGCTGTTATGGAAAGTTGCGTCTGGTGATTAACGAAGCCAAGAGCGCGGTGACCAGCGTGTTCGGGCGCAAGTTCCTCGGCTATGCCCTGTGGCAAGGGAGGAACGCTGAGGTTCGACGCGCGGTATCCACCAGGGCGTTACAGGCGTTCAAGCTCCGGATCCGGCAACTGACCCGGGGATCAGGGGGTCGCAGTATTGAACAGGTGGTAGAGCAACTCCGCCGATACCTGCTCGGCTGGAAAGGGTACTTCAGGCTGGCGCAAACGCCACGCATCTGGCGATCACTGGATGAGTGGATACGTCGTCGTCTGAGAATGCTCCACCTCCGGCAGTGGCGGCGGGGTAAGACGATCTACCGGGAGCTGGTCCGGTTGGGTGCCAGTTCCTGGGTGGCTGAATCTGTGGCGGCTCTGAGTCGCCGCTGGTGGCACAACAGTCGCTCTGCCATCCACAATGTCCTGACGATTGCCTACTTCGACCGGTTGGGAGTGCCGAGACTCTCGTGAACCCTCAACGTCTCGAACCGCCCGGTGCGGACCCGCATGCCGGGTGGTGTGGGAGGGGTGGAGCCTCATGGCTCCCCCCTATCCCGATTGCCCGAAGATCATACTGTATTGATTGCATACATACGCAATTAGCACTATTGACTGTTCACAAAATGTTCATGAGCCACTTGTCGTTTCGGGTCTGGCGGGCCATAATGGCGCGCTCCGCTGGATGGGGAGGTTCCCTGGCTCCGGCGGTTCATTACCTTTAAACGTGACAAACGGAACAGTGGCAATGTCTCAAGATCTGAAAGAAGCAGCCCTTGAATATCACGCCAAGCCGCGGCCTGGTAAGCTGAGTGTTGAAATCACCAAGCCAACCAAAACTTCCCGCGACCTTTCCCTGGCGTATAGCCCCGGGGTTGCCGAACCGGTCCGCGAGATCGCAAAGGACCCGGAGAACGCATACAAGTACACCGCCAAGGGCAACCTGGTGGCTGTTATCTCCGACGGTTCTGCGATTCTTGGTCTGGGTAACCTGGGTCCGCTGGCAAGCAAGCCGGTTATGGAAGGCAAGGGCGTACTGTTCAAGCGCTTTGCCGGAATTGATGTTTTCGATATTGAGGTCAATTCCGAAAGCCCGCAGGCGTTTATTGAAACAGTTGAGCGGATTGCAGACACCTTTGGTGGCATCAATCTGGAAGACATCAAGGCGCCTGAGTGTTTCGAGGTCGAGCGCGCGCTCATCGAGAAGTGCAACGTGCCGATCTTCCACGATGATCAACATGGTACTGCTATCGTAACTGCAGCCGGCATGATCAATGCCCTAGAGCTGCAGGGTAAAAAAATTGAAGAGGCGAAAGTGGTGTGCCTGGGTGCTGGTGCCGCCGCTATTGCCTGCATGAAGCTGCTGATCAGCTGCGGTATTCGCTCTGAGAACATCTTCATGCTCGACCGCAAGGGTGTGATCCACTCTGGTCGTGATGATCTGAATCAGTACAAGGCGATGTTCGCCAACGACACTGACAGGCGTACCCTTGATGATGCTATTGATGGTGCTGATGTATTCCTTGGCCTGTCTGGCCCGGATCTGCTGACTGCCGACCAGCTCAAGAAAATGGCTCCGAAGCCTATCGTGTTTGCCTGCTCCAACCCTGATCCGGAAATCAGTCCGGAAGTTGCCCTGGCAACCCGCGATGACCTGATCATGGCTACAGGCCGGTCCGATTATCCGAACCAGGTTAACAACGTATTGGGCTTCCCATTCATTTTCCGTGGCGCGTTGGACGTTCGTGCAACTGCCATCAATGAGGAGATGAAGGTGGCGGCTGTCAATGCGATTCGTGAGCTTGCAAAAGAGCCGGTGCCTCAGGAAATCTGTGAGGCCTATGGCGTGGATAGCTTTGAGTTCGGAAAAGAGTACATCATTCCCAAGCCGATGGATGTGCGCTTGCTTGAAGTGGTGCCCGCAGCCGTTGCTCGCGCTGCTGTAGATTCCGGGGTTGCCCGCAATGCCTACCCTGCGCACTACCCGCTCAAATCCATGGACGACATTATCTGATCTGTTCCTCTGGATAATAAAAAAACCGGCGGTGATCCCGCCGGTTTTTTTGTGCCGGTTTGCAAATCAGAAGATTCTGCGTGACAGATCGTCTTCCTCAGAACCTCCGTTCCGATCACCGTCGGTGTCTGACGTCAGCGGCGGTGGTGCGTCCGCTTCCCGGAAGACCTCAAAGACACCGTCCTCGCCAGGTCTGGCGCGCTGCCCAGTCTCGGGATTGATGCGGATATTTACGATCCCGTTCGGGCGGGGCATAAAGGAAGAGGGCGCCCCTTCGAGTGCAACTTCCATGTAGTCCAGCCAGATCGGTAGCGCAGTGCTGGCGCCGAATTCACGTCTGCCAAGCGGTGCCGGTTGGTCGAATCCAACCCAGGTTGTCGTGGCGATATCGTGATTGAAGCCGGCGAACCAGGTGTCCTTCTGCTCGTTGGTGGTGCCGGTTTTGCCGGCGATGTCGTCCCGGCCCAGGGCCAGCGCACGCCGGCCAGTACCGCGGCGAATTACATCCTGCATCATCGAGTGCAGAATGAAGACGGCGCGCTCGTCCGCCAGTCTGGGCATCACGCGAATCTCCGGCGGCTCTTCGTTGCCTTGCGATGCATTTGCCGGCGTAGCGGCGTCGCTTTCGTCCGTTTCCGGGATCGCTTGTTCTGCAACCTCATTGCAGTTTTCATCGCACAGGATGGTTTTCGGGGCCTGGTAGATGATCTCGCCGCTGAAGTCGCTGATCGTCTCGATCAGGTAAGGTTCGACGTCATAACCGCCGTTGGCAATTACAGCCATGCCTCTGGCCAGTTCCATTGGCGTCAACTGGCCGCTGCCGAGCGACAATGACAGGTTGTCGGGCATGTTTTCGGTAGGGATTTCCAGTTGTGCGAGGTAATTGAGCGTTTTTTCAATACCCAAGTCTCGCAGGAGTCTGATAGAAACCAGGTTTCGTGAGCGATAGAGCGCTTCGCGAAGCCGGGTCGGGCCATAAAACTGTCCGGAGGAGTTCTGCGGCCGCCATGCGGTCTCCAGTTCGGAGTCGTCGAACACGATGGGCGCATCGTTATAAATAGTGGCTGGCGTCATGCCGCTTTCAAGGGCGCTCAGGTAGAGAAACGGCTTGAAAGTCGAGCCCGGCTGTCTGCGCGCCTGAATGGCCCGGTTGTATTTGCTTTGACCGAAGCTGTAGCCCCCTGCCAGTGCCTGTATAGCACCGGTTTTGGCTTCCAGTGAAATCAGTGCGCCTTCTACCCTCGGGATCTGGGCAAGTGCCACGGTCGCAGCAGTCGGCTGCTCCGGATCGTCAACCTGCGGACTGCTCTCGTCGGCATCAGCTTCTGAGGAAGCCTGGACTGGCTCCTGAGCGCGCACATAGACCACGTCGCCAGGCGAAACAACATCCGAAGGTTTCTCGGGTTCTGGTCCGGTCAGATTTTCGGTTTTGTAGCGCCTCGCCCAAGTCATGGTTTCGAACGGCATAATGGCGGGGCCGACGACGCGTGCGTAAACACGTACTTTGCCCGATTCGTCGTCAACCTCCTCGACGATTGCCGGCAGCAAGGACTCGACCCTGGGGTAATTCAGGATGACGTCGGATAATTCGCTCGTAGCGAGAGTGTCCTCTTCGATCTGCCCGATTGGGCCGCGAAAACCGTGGCGTCGATCATAGGCTTCCAGGCCGTTCCTGAGCGCTTTGGTGGCAATCTGTTGCTTTTCGCCGTCAACCGTCAGAGTGACGGTATAGCCATCAGTGTAGGCGTCTTCGCCAAACCGCCGAACCATTTCAGATCGTGCCATCTCAGCAACATAGTCGGCGTCGACTTCCGTTTCCGTGCTGTTATAGCTGGCGGTGATGGGGGCCGAAACGGCAAGTCCATGGGCGTCCGGAGTGATGTACCCCAGGTCTCTCATGCGCCCGAGGATCCAGTTCCGGCGAATCATTGCACGGTCCGGGTTGGCCAGCGGGTTGAAGGCCGAGGGCGCCTTGGGTAGGCCGGCCAGCATAGCCATCTGGGCCAGCGACAGTTCGGATACTGGCTTGTTGTAATAAACCTGTGCAGCGGCAGCTATGCCATAGGCTCGATTGCCCAGATAGATCTTGTTCAGGTAAAGCTCGAGAATGCGGTTTTTGTCCAGTTCACGTTCAATCTGAAGAGCCAGAAGTATCTCGTTGAACTTCCGGATAAAGGTTCTGTCCCGTGACAAAAAGTAATTTTTTGCAACCTGCATTGTGATGGTGCTGCCCCCGGACTGGATCTCGCCGGTTGAGACCAGTTCGATGGCAGCCCGCGCCAGGCCTTTGATGTCGACCCCAAAGTGCTCATAAAAACGCGCGTCTTCAGCTGCCATAAAGGCTTGTAACTGAATTGTTGGGATCTGTTCGATTGTGATGGGTGCCCTTCTCTTTTCACCGAATTCTGCTATTAATCTGTTGTCTTTGCTATAGACCCGTAATGGAGTCTGAAGCTTGATGTCCAGAAGCTGATGTACCGGCGGAAGGCCAGGGCGAAGGTAAAGATAAAAGCCTGAGGTTACGATAACGGCGACACTCAGTCCGGTAAGAAACAACCAGGCAAAAAGGCGAGATGTGCGCAACAAATGAGACATTTTTTTCTGACAACTGTTGGATATAGGTCTATCATTTGAGAAATTGCTTTAGGAAGGAAGAGTCGCTTCACCGTCGCAATGGTTCTCAATTAAAGAAGAACAGGCATTGTAGACGGAATGGTGAAGAAATTCTCTTAAATAAAAAACACATAAGTTACGTAACCGGGTGCATCTAACCAGGTATAGGGTGAGCGCGTGTTTGGATTAGGAAAGAAATCCAGTGCAGTGCTGGGCGTGGATATAAGCTCCAGCTCGGTCAAACTTCTGGAGCTGTCGAAGCAGGGCGACCGTTATAAGGTCGAGAGCTACGCGGTTGAGCCATTGCCGGCCAATGCCGTGGTGGAAAAGAACATTACCGACGTGGAAGCCGTGGGCGAAGTGATGAAGCGCGTGGCTTCCAAGTCCCGTTCCGGCGTAAAGCAGGTAGCAGTTGCGGTATCAGGTTCGGCGGTAATCACCAAGGTCATCCAGATGGATGGTGGCCTCAACGAATTCGAGATGGAAGATCAGATTGCCCTCGAGGCCGATCAGTATATTCCATACCCGCTGGATGAAGTGGCCATCGATTTTGAGGTTCAGGGACCTTCCGAAAGTAACCCCGACCAGGTAGATGTGCTTCTGGCAGCATGCCGAAAGGAAAATGTCGACATTCGGGAAGATGCACTCGAGATTGCTTCACTCACCACCAAGGTGGTTGATGTTGAGGCCTATGCCCTTGAGCGCGCCTACGCTTTGATCGAGCCGCAGCTGGACTCTCAGGGCGAAGAATTGGTGGTGGCGATTGTTGATATCGGCGCCACGATGACCACGCTGAGCGTTTTGGCCGGCGGCAAAACCGTTTACACCCGCGAACAGATTTTTGGTGGCAAGCAACTGACCGAGGAAATTCAGCGTCGCTATGGTCTGTCTCTGGAAGAAGCTGGACTTGCCAAAAAGCAGGGCGGACTGCCCGATGACTACGAATCCGAAGTGCTGACCCCGTTTCGCGAGGCCGTGGTGCAGCAAGTGGCCCGAGCGCTTCAGTTCTTCTTTGGTGCCAGTCAGTACAATGCAGTCGACTATGTGGTTTTGGCAGGTGGTACTGCCTCGATTCAGGGCCTGACGGAGATGGTCGAAGAAAAAACGGGAACACCGACTATGGTCGCGAATCCTTTTGCAGACATGGCGGTCGGGTCACGGGTCAACGCATCGGCACTCAGTAACGATGCGCCGTCTCTGATGATTGCCTGCGGCCTGGCAATGAGGAGCTTCGACTGATGGCAAAGATTAACCTTCGACCGTGGCGCGAGGAACTTCGTGCCGAGAAACAGAAGCAGTTTGTGGTTATGATTCTTGGCGCCGCCATTATCGCCGGTGGTTTGGTTTTCCTCTGGAAAACCGACATGGACAGCCGGATTGCGTACCAGCAATCCCGGAATGCCTATATCGAAACGGCCACGAAAAAGCTTGATCAGCAGATCAAGGAAATCGAGAACCTTAAACGCAAGCGTGATGAGCTTCTAGCCAGGATGCAGGTCATTCAGGATCTCCAGGGTAAGCGCCCCGTGATCGTGCGCGTGTTTGATGAGTTGGTGAGAACTTTGCCTGATGGTCTCTTCTATACGGACCTCAAGCGAACTGGTGAGCGCGTCGCCATCGTTGGGATGGCTGAGTCTAATAGTCGGGTTTCTACGCTGATGCGTCAGTTTGAAGAGTCCGAATGGTTTACCGATCCCAACCTCTCCAATGTGTCAGCTGCTGACAGTCGCCGGGCCGGTTATAGCCAGTTCAATCTGTCGGTTAAACAGAAAACGCCCGAGCCCGAAGGGGAGGATAAGTAATGAGCCTCGCGGACTCTCTCAAAAGTCTCAATGAATTTGATATCAACGACCTTGATGTCAACAACGCGGGTATATGGCCTGCGCCCATTAAATTCATCGTAATCCTGATTATCTTCGGGCTTATCGCTGGCGGTGGGTACTGGTTCTTTATCAAGGATCAGTACGCTCAGCTTGAGCGTGTCGAGCGCACTGAGCAGGATCTGCGCAAGACCTATGAAGAAAAGGCCTACCAGGTGGCTAATCTTGAGGTCTTCAAGGCCCAGATGGCTGAAATGGAAGAAACCTTTGGTGCTCTGGTAAGGCAGCTTCCGAGTGAGACCGAAGTGCCGGGCTTATTGGAAGACATTACGAATACGGCGCTGGGCAATGGCTTGGCGCTTCAGGAAGTGAAGCTGCAGTCGGAGCAGCGGCGGGACTTCTATTCCGAGCTCCCAATCAACATCCGGGTGTCTGGTTCCTACCACGAGCTGGCATCTTTCGTCAGCAGTGTGGCGAGCCTTCCTCGGATCGTGACACTGCACGACTTGACCATAAAACCAACTGGCGGAGACGGAGAACGGCTTGATATGCAGGTTGTAGCTCGTACTTACCGCTACCGGGCTGGAGAATGAGCATGACAGGAAAGCATGCGGTAAAAGCCTGGCTGGGTGTTTGTCTGGTGTCGCTCCTGACAGCCTGCTCCCAGGGCAGCGGATTTTCAGATCTTGATCAATTCATGGCCGAGACCAGGGCAAAACCGAGAGGGTATGTTGAACCCTTGCCGGAGTTCAAAGCTTACGAGGCATTCAGTTACTCCGCGGCAGACCGGCGGGCGCCATTCGAGCCGCCTATCGACGTACAGCTCACTATGGTTGACGAGCAGCCGATCAGTGATGTTGAGCCGGATCTGGATCGGCCTAAGGAAGTTCTCGAGAACTTTGATCTGAAAACGCTTGAAATGGTCGGTACGCTTCAGGGGGCATCGGGTAACCTTTTCGCCCTTATCGAAGACGATACCGGTGGAATTCACAGAGTCCGTACCGGAAATTACATGGGGCAGAACTACGGTCGCATTGTGGGCGTCAGTGAAACCCGTGTCGAGCTTATTGAAATCGTTCCCAATGGCCGGGGTGGCTGGGTTGAGCGTCCTCGCTCCCTGACCCTGGAAGAGGGCGCAGGCTAAGGAGCGGCTGGATGAAAGTTGAAAGAAACATGCACGTACAAAAAAGTTTAGGGTCGAGGCTAGCGATGTTCAGAAAACTCAATGTATACGTCAGCGTGATTGCTTTTGGGTTGTTATCCGGCCTGGCCAACGCGGTCACGCTGGAAGACGTGTCGTTTTCCTCGCTACCGGGCGAGCGGCTTGAAGTCACACTGCAATTTGATGGGGCGCCACCGGAACCCTCTGGGTATACCATTGAGCGTCCTGCTCGCATTGCGGTTGACCTTCGAGACACGACCAGTGGCCTTAACAGCCGGAGCGTTCCGCTCGGCTCAGGCAACGCCCAGAGTATGACCGTAGTAGAAACCAAGGATCGCACACGGTTGATTTTCAATCTGGTTGAGTTGGTGCCTTACGAAACGGTCCGTTCGGGCAACTCCCTGGTTATGACGATTGGCGGGCAAGCCGGGGCTGTTGCTACTACGTCCACCTCTTCTTCGGCTCAAAGCAGCTCAGCTACGGGCACGGTGTCCTCCGACGCTCTTGCCGGGGTGGATTTTCGCCGTGGCAAGGATGGTGAAGGTCGGGTTCTTGTCGAGCTGGGCAGCTCCAGCACACCGGTGGATCTGACCGAACGCGCTGGCAAGATCCGCTTGACGATGGATGGGCTTGAAGTTCCATCGAACCTGCGTCGCCGGCTCGATGTGACTGATTTCGCCACCCCGGTTACCCGTATCGACACCTTTGTCGAGGATGGCAATGCCGTGGTCGAGATCACCTCAGAGGGCAATTACGACTACATTGCTTACCAGTCCGGCAGCCAGTTTACTGTGAGTGTCGAGGAGCTGAGCCAGGAAGAGGCGGAGTCTCGCAGGGAAGAGAAGTTCCCGTACACCGGTGACAAGTTGTCCCTGAACTTCCAGGATATTGAAGTCCGGTCGGTCCTGCAGTTGATTGCCGACTTCACCGGTCTGAACCTCGTGGCAAGTGACACTGTCGGCGGTAGTATCACTCTACGCTTGCAGAATGTTCCCTGGGATCAGGCCCTGGATCTGATTCTCAAGACTAAAGGCCTCGATAAACGTCAGATTGGCAACGTATTGCTGGTAGCGCCTGCCGATGAAATCGCGGCTCGCGAGAAGCTTGAGCTTGAGACGAACAAGCAAATCGCTGAACTGGCACCGGTCCGTCTCGACATTATTCAGGTTAATTACGCCAAGGCGGCTGATATTGTTGCGTTGATCAAGGAAGACGAAGAGCTGATTTCCGATCGCGGCTTTGTCTCCTCGGATGTGCGAACAAACACCATCAGCGTTCGTGAAACGGCCGAGAAACTTGACGAAATTCGCCGTCTGGTATCGACATGGGACGTTCCGGTACGGCAGGTTTCTATCGAGGCCCGTATTGTGCGTGCGCAAACCAACGTTGCCGAGAACCTCGGTGTTCGCTGGGGTGGCGCCGCTTACGATGTGAGTGGAGATAATGTATTTACCGTAGGTGGTTCGCAGCAATCTCTGCAGGAAGCGCGGGACGCGGCTGCCGGAAACAGCAACACCATCACCTTCCCGGGCGCCCTGGCGGTTGACCTCGGCGTGACAGGTGAGGGCGCATCGTCCTTCGCCATCGGCTGGGGCAGCGATGACTTCCTGGTGGACCTCGAGCTGTCGGCTCTCGAGAGCGATGGTCAGGCCGAAGTTGTCTCCCAACCCCGCGTTGTGACTGCTGATCGCCAGACGGCGTCTATCAAGTCTGGTGAGGAAATTCCCTATCAGGAAGCGTCTTCGAGCGGTGCTACTTCTGTTTCTTTCAAGGAGGCCGTGCTCTCCCTTGAAGTCACTCCGCAGATTACGCCGGATGACAAGATCATCATGGATCTTGTGGTCAACCAGGACTCTCGTGGTGAGGTGACTGCTGGTATTCCATCAATCAATACCAATGAAGTGACCACCCAGGTTCTGGTTGGCAATGGTGAGACGGTTGTTCTGGGCGGCATTTTCCAGTCGGAAGTGGCGACTCAGACTACCAAGACGCCGTTCCTTGGAGATATTCCCTACCTGGGTCGTATTTTCAAGCGTACCGAGCATATTGATGAGCGCAGCGAATTGTTGATCTTCATTACTCCGAAGATCATCAAGAACGACCTGCTTCGTTAAACGGTGCAGTTCAAAAGCCGCCGCTTAATACCGGCGGCTTTTTTGGTGCGCCCGGCACGGGCGCACTCCTGGAGGTGCAAGTCCTCCCGTGAGCTGGCCACAGCGAACGAAGTGAAGCGCAACTGCGGAAGGGTGACCGACCGTGGGGAGGAAGCGTGGAGCGTAAACCGTGAGCCGATGAACAAGAATCGGATATGAGGCACTGCCAAGCAGGGCGAGCGGGCCAAAAGCCGCGAAGCTCTTGTGGCCAAGGCGAAGTGGTGTAAATCCGGCGGTTGTGCGGCGAAGGAGTGTGTTCTTACCCGGGGAGATCTCGCCTCATGCCTGAAAGGGCGACGTGGCAACACGGAGCGAGAAGTCAGCAGAGGCCATAGTAACCGCTAACACAGGGCGAAGGGCCGAACGAGAAGGAGCGTCAAACGCCTTGTCGATGAGCACTGTACGGCATCAGATGCCCGCGCCAGCGGGGCGGATCGCGCAACGGACAGGTGAAGCCTTGCCGAAGGCGATGAGCGATGAAGCAGGACTCCCGCGACAAGAACCGGAAGGCGCAGGGCGAAGCCTGCTTGAGCAGGCGTTCGCACGAGAGAATATGCAGCGGGCATGGAAGCGCGTGAAGGCCAACAAGGGAGCGGCAGGTGTGGACGGGTTGGACATTGCCCAAACCGCGGAACACCTGCGATGGGCGTGGCCTGAGCTTCGCCAGCACCTGCTGAGCGGCGCCTACCAACCACAGCCCGTCCGTCGGGTAGGCATCCCGAAGCCGGACGGCAGTGAGCGGGAACTGGGCATCCCCACCGTCACTGATCGTCTGATTCAACAGGCACTGTTGCAAGTGCTGCAACCTCTGATTGATCCCACCTTCAGCGAGCACAGCTACGGCTTCCGCCCGGGCCGTCGGGCCCACGACGCCGTGTTGGCTGCGCAGCGTTACGCCCAACAGGGCCGCCATATCGTGGTGGACGTCGACCTGTCGAAGTTCTTCGACCGGGTCAACCACGACATCCTGATCGACCGCCTGAAGAAACGCATAAACGACCCCGGCGTTATCCGGCTGGTTCGTGCGTACCTGAACGCGGGCATCATGGACGGTGGTGTGGTCATGGATCGGCACGAGGGCACGCCGCAAGGCGGGCCATTGTCGCCGTTGTTGGCCAACGTTCTGCTGGACGAGGTGGATAAAGTGCTGGAACGCCGGGGGCACTGCTTCGCCCGTTACGCCGATGACTGCAACGTCTACGTTCGCAGCCACAAGGCGGGAGAACGGGTCATGCAGTTACTCCGCCGCTGTTATGGAAAGTTGCGTCTGGTGATTAACGAAGCCAAGAGCGCGGTGACCAGCGTGTTCGGGCGCAAGTTCCTCGGCTATGCCCTGTGGCAAGGGAGGAACGCTGAGGTTCGACGCGCGGTATCCACCAGGGCGTTACAGGCGTTCAAGCTCCGGATCCGGCAACTGACCCGGGGATCAGGGGGTCGCAGTATTGAACAGGTGGTAGAGCAACTCCGCCGATACCTGCTCGGCTGGAAAGGGTACTTCAGGCTGGCGCAAACGCCACGCATCTGGCGATCACTGGATGAGTGGATACGTCGTCGTCTGAGAATGCTCCACCTCCGGCAGTGGCGGCGGGGTAAGACGATCTACCGGGAGCTGGTCCGGTTGGGTGCCAGTTCCTGGGTGGCTGAATCTGTGGCGGCTCTGAGTCGCCGCTGGTGGCACAACAGTCGCTCTGCCATCCACAATGTCCTGACGATTGCCTACTTCGACCGGTTGGGAGTGCCGAGACTCTCGTGAACCCTCAACGTCTCGAACCGCCCGGTGCGGACCCGCATGCCGGGTGGTGTGGGAGGGGTGGAGCCTCATGGCTCCCCCCTATCCCGATTGCCTGAAACAGACTCGGGGCGGTCCTGAACTTATGCAATCACGGGGCCTGTGATATTCTCACCCGCCTGAACAAAACTGAGCGGAAGTTATGTCTTTGCCGAAACGCGTTGTCCTGGTTGGCCCAATGGGAGCAGGGAAAAGCACGATTGGCCGTATGCTCGCCAAAGAGCTCGGCTATCGTTTTCTTGATTCTGATCGCATCATTGAAGAGCGATGCGGGGCCAATATCCCGTGGATTTTCGACGTTGAGGGGGAGGATGGCTTTCGTTTGCGGGAAACGGCCATGCTGGACGAGTTGTCCCATGAGGATCATACCGTGCTGGCCACGGGCGGCGGCGCGGTCATGCGCGAGGAAAACCATCCTATCCTGAAAAGGGATGCGACGGTGATCTATCTGAAGACCTCGATAGAGCAGCAGGTGGAGCGAACACGTAAGGACCGAAATCGCCCTTTGCTCCAGAACGATAACCCGGAGGCGGTTCTGCGGAAACTGTTCTCGATCCGGGATCCCCTGTATTCCAGTCTGGCAGACATCATCATGTTCACGGACAGGAAGAGCCCTAGGCTGGTCGTTCGCCAGTTGGTTAACCGGCTGAACCCGAAAACACCCCGTCATAAAAGGCAGGTCCGGAAGGAGGGGCGCAATCATGTCTAATCGGTATCGCGAACTCTCGGTGGAGCTCGGCGAACGCAGCTATCCCATTTTTATCGGCCAGGACCTTCTCGGTACTCAGGATCTGTCATCCTACGTCTCCGGTGCGCAGGTCATGATTGTCACCAATGAGACGGTTGCACCGCTCTATCTTGATCGGGCGAAAGCCTGTTTTCCCGGGAAGCGAGTCGATACCGTCGTTCTTCCTGATGGCGAGAAGTTCAAGGACTGGCAGACTCTCAATATGATCTTCGATTGTCTCCTTGAGCAACGACACACCCGGAAAACTACTCTGGTTGCGCTCGGCGGAGGCGTCGTTGGTGATATGGCCGGTTTTGCCGCAGCCTGCTATCAGCGGGGGGTTCCATTCATCCAGATTCCAACTACCCTGCTTTCCCAGGTGGACTCTTCCGTCGGGGGTAAAACCGGCATCAATCACCCGCTTGGCAAGAACATGATTGGCGCATTCCACCAGCCGCAGGCGGTTCTTATAGATACTGCCAGCCTGCAAACCCTTCCTCCTCGTGAGGTTTCAGCGGGGCTGGCCGAGGTTATCAAATATGGGCTGATTCGTGACGAGGACTTTCTCGCCTGGCTTGAAGATCACATGGATTCTCTGGTCAGCCTTGATCCGGAGGCACTGGCAGAAGCTATCTTCCGCTCCTGTGCATGCAAGGCCGAAGTTGTAGCTCTGGACGAGCGCGAAGGAGGTCTGAGGGCGATACTGAACCTTGGTCACACTTTCGGACATGCGATCGAAACCTTTGCAGGTTACGGCAACTGGCTCCACGGAGAGGCGGTAGGCACTGGTATGCTCATGGCCGCCGAACTGTCTGCGCTTGAAGGTATGATCAGCCGTGAGGATTGCGCCCGGATTAATCGACTTATCCTGCGGGCCGTATTGCCGGACAAACCTCCGGTCGGAATGACCGCAGACGACTTTATGAGCTTGATGGCTGTCGACAAGAAAAACGTGGATGGCCTGCTCAGGCTCGTCCTGCTTCGTTCGATTGGCGATGCAGTCGTCACATCCCAGGCAAAGCCTGAAAACCTGGCACTCACGTTTGCCCGTTTTTGCCGCTCAACATGATGTTGGCCCGAAGGCTTCAATAATTTGGTAACGGACCAGCAACCAAGGAAGACCCGTGACTGAAGAAAGCTTGAACAGTCTTGATGGCGGCGGCCTGTTTCCCAGGCTGCAACAACGCTACAGCCTCCGTGCCAACCCCCTGGAGATGGAAACACCGTTTTTCCCGGACGCAATGCGTCATCACGCCCTGGAGGCATTGCGCCATCTTTGCGGCTTTGGTGACATGGCTCTGCTGTTGACCGGTGCTGCGGGTGCGGGCAAAACCCGGATACTGGCGGAGCTGGTCCGCAGCGAGTCGTCCAGGCTTGATTTTCACCGGATACCGGCTGCAGCGTTGACCAGCGCCCAGGCGCTTGCCCGGGACCTGAAAGCCGTCGCCCGCTCCAGTCTCGGCCAGGAAGCCAGCCCGCGAGACCTGGTTTATCAGTTCTTCAGATGGTCGGAGTCCAGGGTTCGCAAGGGGCAGCGCATGGTCCTTTTGATTGACGATGCGGATAGAGCGCCGACGGAGTTGCTCAGACTGATTTTGTCTGCTTATCTGGCTTCTGAGCGCGGGTCTTCTGCGGTTCCGGTGTTTGCGGGTACCGATAACCTGGTGCAGATGCTGGGTCTGGATAATTCAAGCACCAGCGTGCACCAGATTCATCTCCGCCCACTGACAAAAGACGAAATTGTGGCTTACCTTGAGCCAAGAGTTCATGCAGCTGGTGGTAAGACAGGCGAGCTACTCAGTCCGGCGCGGGTTTCGAAAATTCATGCCTTGAGCCAGGGTAGTTTTTCGAGGCTTAAGCGGGTAACGCCAGGCGTCTGGTTGGATATGGTATCCGCGCCAAGCAGTGCCGGCTCTCGGGCATTGCCCTGGAAAAGGCTTCTCTGGCCGGGGTTCGCTCTGGTTCTGCTCGCGGGCTCGTGGTGGTTCGTGTCTCGCCAGTACGATGAGTCGGTTGCCGAGGAGGTCGTGAAAGCGCCGGAGCCGGTGCGAAAGAGCATTACCATTGGCCCTGAAACGGAGGAATCCGAGCCCGTCTCCGATGAGCCGCTCGTGGCGGCTGAGCCCCTGTTGACAGGGCCGGTAACCGAGCCCGACCCTGTAGAGCCAGAGCCAGAGCCAGAGCCAGAGCCAGAGCCAGAGCCAGAGCCAGAGCCAGAGCCAGAGCCAGAGCCAGAGCCAGAGCCAGAGCCAGAGCCAGAGCCAGAGCCAGAAGCCGCGCCGGAGTTCGTTCCTGCCGATCCGCAGTATTTTGCAGCCATCGACAAAGTTCGCGCGCGAGGAGGCTGGACCATACAGCTGGTTGCCGGCAACCTGGAGCAGACCGCATTAAATGTCATATCCAGCTATTCAGAGCTTGATGATCTGGTGTATACCCGAGGGGAAAGGCAGGGCCAGCCATGGTTTATGGTATTCTATGGCGAGTTCCCTACCCGGGAGGCGGCGAACGCCGCAGCATCTGGTTTGCCGGAAGAACTGGCTTCCCGGTCGCACTGGGTGCGTCCAGTCGACAATTTATAGCGCCGCTCTTTTCGGCTCTAACTTGTTGTTCCGTAACCTTGTCGATTGGTAATTCCGGTTTCGGCTTCCCACAATAACTCCACGCCGATTTGAGTACGTATTTCTACGTGTGTAAAATAGCCAGCCCCCATTTTCAGTGTCAAAGGGTGGTTGTATGGCTGTGCGCCAATTAACTCTTTGATTGAAAAGCATTTCTACGTGAGAGAACGCTTATGATGACAGGTTTGTATCATCCCGATGAATTCAGGGACAACTGTGGATTCGGTCTGATTGCCCACATGAAGGGCGAGGCCAGTCATAAGTTGTTGCAAACTGCCATCGAGTCTCTGACCTGCATGACCCACCGAGGTGGTATCGCTGCAGACGGAAAGACCGGCGATGGTTGTGGCCTGCTGATCCAAAGCCCGGATGGCTTTCTGAAGAAAGCTGCCAAGGCGGCGTTTGGCAAGGAGCCAGGCGACCTCTTTGCCGTGGGTCAAGTGTTCCTTAACCCCGACGAGAACAAGGCTGCCGCCGGTCGTACAGCGATTGAAAAACGGCTGACCGAACAGGGTCTGGAAATCCTTGGCTGGCGTGAAGTGCCGGTGGATGACAGCTGCCTGGGCCCGATGGCGCTGGATTGCCTGCCTCGCATTGAGCAGGTTTTCGTGGTGCCAGCCGGCAAGGA
Organism: Marinobacter sp. MIT932201; assembly: GCF_047123295.1. Classification (NCBI taxonomy): domain Bacteria; kingdom Pseudomonadati; phylum Pseudomonadota; class Gammaproteobacteria; order Pseudomonadales; family Marinobacteraceae; genus Marinobacter; species Marinobacter sp. MIT932201. Next base: position 908,399 of record NZ_CP138917.1, read on the forward strand.
AGAGCGTGACTTTGCAATCAGTCTGTTCGTGGGTCGCCGGCATGCTGAAAGCGACATGGCCGAAGATCCGGAATTCTATATCTGTAGCCTGTCTCACCGTACTTTGGCCTATAAGGGCCTCATGATGCCGGCGGACCTGGCCAACTTCTACAAGGATCTCGGTGATCCGGATCTTGAGACCGCTATCTGTGTATTCCACCAGCGGTTTTCCACTAACACCATGCCCCGGTGGCCGCTGGCACAGCCGTTCCGGTATCTGGCTCATAACGGTGAGATCAACACCATCGACGGCAACCGCAACTGGGCCATCGCCCGGGCCGCCAAATTCAGCTCCCCGGAACTGCCCGATCTGCAGACCCTTCAGCCACTGGTCAATCTCACTGGTTCCGACTCCTCGAGCATGGACAACATGCTGGAAGTCCTGCTTGCCGGTGGTGTAGACCTTTTCCGTGCCGTTCGCATGATGATTCCGCCGGCCTGGCAGAATGTCGACAGCATGGACTCCGAGTTGCGGGCGTTCTATGAGTACAACTCCATGCACATGGAGCCCTGGGATGGTCCCGCAGGTCTGGTGATGTCGGACGGTCGTTATGCGGTCTGTATGCTCGATCGAAACGGGCTGCGTCCTGCCCGGTGGGTTATCACCAAAGATGATTTCATCACGCTGGCTTCAGAGATCGGTACCTACGGGTACCAGCCCAACGACGTGGTTGCGAAAGGCCGTGTCGGGCCGGGGCAGATGCTGGCTATCGACACCGAATCTGGTGAGGTCCTGCATACCAAAGACATTGATCAGCGTCTGAAGACCGCGCAGCCCTACAAGCGCTGGCTGCGCGAGAACGCCTTGCGCGTGGAAACCACGCTGAACCAGGACACACCTGACTTCAGGCTGATGGACTCCGACGAGCTTCTGGTGCATCAAAAAATGTTCATGGTCTCCTTCGAAGAGCGTGACCAGGTGTTGCGTCCGCTGGCAGAGAACGGCCAGGAAGCGGTTGGGTCCATGGGTGACGATACCCCGATGGCCGTGCTCTCCAGCAAAGTGCGCCACGTAGCGGATTATTTCCGGCAGAAGTTCGCTCAGGTGACCAACCCGGCGATAGACCCCCTGCGTGAGGCGATCGTTATGTCTCTGGAGACCTGTCTGGGGGCCGAGCGTAACGTGTTCGAGGAAACCGCCGATCACGCGGATCGAATCATCCTGACCACGCCGGTACTCTCGCCGGCCAAGTTCCTGAAGATCGCCAACAACGAGCGTCCCGGGTTCGAGGTGGCGCGGATCTCCATGAGCTACCGCCCGGAGCAGGGTCTGGAGCAGGCGATTCACCAGGTTTGCGAGGAGGCGGAGCAGGCTGTCCGGAATGGTAAGGTGCTTCTGATCCTCACAGACAAGGATTTGAAGGAAGGAGAGCTGCCGGTCAACGCCCTGATGGCAACCGGTGCCGTTCACCATCATCTGGTCCAGAAAGGGTTGCGCTGCGATTCCAACATCATTGTTGAAACCGGTTGGGCTCGTGATCCCCACCATTTTGCGGTGCTTTTCGGTTTTGGTGCGACAGCGGTGTACCCGTACCTCGCTTACCAGGTCCTGAACGATCTGATCCGCACCGGCGAATTGCTGATGGATCCGATTGACGCCAAGAACAACTACCGGAAGGGCATCAACAAGGGGCTGCTGAAGATCCTCTCCAAAATGGGGATCTCGACCATCACCTCCTACCGGGGCGCCCAGCTGTTCGAGGCGATCGGGCTGGCTGACGACGTCGTTGACCTGTGTTTCAAAGGTGTGCCCAGCCGTATTCAGGGGGCTGGCTTCTACGACTTCCAGCAGGACCAGGAGCAACTGGCTTCCGTGGCCTGGAAGCCGCGCAAGCCGATTGTCCAGGGTGGCTTGCTGAAGTACGTCCACGGCCAGGAGTACCACGCTTTCAACCCGGATGTCGTCGGCAAGCTGCAAGAAGCAGTAACCAGTGGCGACTACGGCCACTACAAGGAATACGCCGGTCTGGTCAATGAACGGCCGGTGGCAACCCTGCGTGATCTCCTTGGCTTCCGCAAGGACCTCAAACCGATTGATCTCTCGGAAGTTGAGCCGGTTGAGAATATTTTCCCGCGCTTCGATTCCGCGGCCATGTCGCTCGGTGCGCTGTCACCAGAGGCCCACGAGGCCCTGGCGGTCGCTATGAACACACTGGGTGGTCGCTCGAACTCTGGCGAGGGCGGTGAAGATCCTGCCCGCTATGGCACCGAGAAACGGTCAAAGATCAAGCAGGTGGCTTCCGGACGTTTCGGCGTGACGGCTGAGTATCTGCGTAGCGCTGATGTCATGCAGATCAAGGTGGCTCAGGGCGCGAAGCCTGGTGAGGGGGGCCAGCTGCCCGGTGGCAAGGTCAATGATCTGATTGCACGTTTGCGTTATTCCGTGCCCGGAGTGACCTTGATTTCGCCGCCGCCCCATCACGATATCTACTCTATCGAGGATCTGGCCCAGCTGATTTTTGATCTCAAGCAGGTCAACCCCCAGGCCCTGGTGTCAGTGAAGCTGGTTTCCGAGCCGGGTGTGGGTACTATCGCGGCCGGTGTTGCCAAGGCCTACGCCGACCTGATCACCGTCTCCGGTTACGATGGCGGTACGGCAGCAAGTCCGTTGACGTCCATCCGCTACGCGGGTTCTCCCTGGGAGCTCGGCTTGACGGAAACCCAACAGGCCCTGCGGGCCAACGATCTGCGTGGCAAGATTCGCCTGCAGACCGATGGCGGTATCAAGACCGGTCTGGATGTTGTGAAAGGTGCGATCCTGGGTGCAGAGAGTTTTGGTTTCGGTACCACGCCGATGGTGGCTTTGGGCTGTAAATATCTCCGAATCTGCCACCTGAACAACTGCGCGACCGGAGTTGCTACCCAGAATGATCACCTCCGTGAAGAGCACTTCAAAGGCACGGTGGAAATGGCCATGAACTTCTTCCGTTTTGTGGCTGAAGAAACCCGTGAGTGGATGGCGAAGCTGGGCGTGCGCAGTCTGGAAGAACTGGTTGGTCGCGTTGATCTTCTGGAGCGGCTGCCGGGCGATACCGAGCGCCAGAAGAAGCTGGATCTCAGTCGCCTGTTGTCTAATGACCATATTCCGGCGGACAAGCCTCAGACCTGTCAGGTGGAGCGGAACCATCCGTTCGACGAGGGCAAACTGGCGGAACAGATGGTTCAGGATACCGCTGCAGCCATCAAGGAAAAGAGTGGTGGCGCCTGGTCGTACCGGGTCACCAACTGTGACCGCTCCATCGGTGCCCGTTTGTCTGGCGAAATCGCTCAGCTGCATGGCAATCAGGGTATGGTCGATGCGCCCATTACCCTGGATCTAACCGGTACCGCGGGCCAGAGTTTTGGTGTCTGGAACGTGGGCGGTCTCAACCTGATCCTTGAAGGGGATGCCAACGACTACGTGGGTAAAGGTATGACCGGTGGCAAGCTGGTCGTGAAGCCGCCCCGCGGTAGCGCCTTCAAGACCCAGGAAACCTCCATCGTCGGTAACACCTGCCTCTATGGAGCGACGGGCGGCAAACTCTTCGCTGCTGGTACTGCAGGTGAGCGTTTCGCGGTTCGTAATTCTGGCGCCCACGCGGTTGTGGAAGGCGCTGGCGATCACTGCTGTGAATACATGACCGGCGGCCTGGTGACGGTACTCGGATCAACCGGGCACAACTTCGGTGCGGGTATGACCGGTGGCTTTGCCTACGTTATGGACCTCAACAATACCTTCGTGGACAAGTACAACCACGAGCTGGTCGAGATCCAGCGCATTTCCAGCGAAGACATGGAGTCCTACCGCAATCATCTGCGTGGTGTGATTCGGGAGCACATTTCCGAGACCGGCAGTGAGTGGGCTGAGCACATTCTTGAGAATTTCGACGACTACATCGGCCGCTTCTGGCTGGTGAAACCCAAGGCTGCCAACCTGCGCAGTCTACTGGCCAGCACCCGGGCGCGCCCGGAATAAGAAGCTGAGAGGGTTCGGGGCGAGTGGCCTGGCTGCCGCCCTTGTCGAAATTGAGTTGATGAGAGCATCCAGATGAAAGAACGACTGAGTAACGACTTCCAGTTTGTTGAAGTAGGGCGGGTCGACCCCAAGAAGGTCCCGGCCAAGAAGCGGAAGAAAGAGTTTGGCGAAATCTACCACCCCTTCACGGCAGATAGTGCGGCGTCCCAGTCTCACCGTTGTCTTGAGTGTGGTAACCCCTACTGCGAGTGGAAGTGCCCGGTACACAATTACATCCCGAACTGGCTCAAGCTGGTTTCCGAAGGCAATATCATGCGGGCCGTCGAATTGTGTCATCAGACCAACTCCCTTCCAGAGGTCTGCGGTCGAGTGTGTCCGCAGGATCGTCTCTGTGAGGGTGCCTGTACGCTGAACGACGGCTATGGTGCGGTTACCATTGGGTCTGTCGAGAAATACATTACTGACACCGCTTTTGCCCTCGGCTGGAAACCGGACATGTCCGCCGTGAAGTGGACAGACAAGAAGGTTGCTGTCATCGGTGCCGGTCCAGCCGGGCTGGGTTGTGCGGACGTCCTGGTTCGCAACGGCGTCAAGCCGGTTGTCTTCGATATCTATCCGGAAATCGGCGGTCTGCTGACCTTCGGCATTCCAGAGTTCAAGCTGGAAAAATCCGTCATGACCCGCCGCCGCAAGGTGTTCGAGGAGATGGGTGTGGAATTTCGCCTGTCCACCGAGGTGGGCAAGGACGTTCAGCTGCAGGACATCATTGACGAATACGATGCCGTCTTCATGGGAATGGGCACCTACACCTATATGAAGGGCGGCTTCCCGGGTGAGAACCTGCCGGGCGTGTACGATGCACTGCCGTTCCTCGTTTCCAACGTCAATCGTCGTCTCGGCTTTGAGAAAGACGAAGCCGATTTCATCGACATGAAAGGTAAGCGGGTTGTTGTTCTCGGCGGTGGTGACACGGCTATGGACTGTAACCGCACCTCAATCCGTCAACAGGCCGAGAGCGTCACCTGTGCCTACCGCCGGGACGAAGCCAATATGCCGGGTTCCCGCCGTGAAGTGGCCAACGCCAAGGAAGAGGGCGTCAAGTTCCTCTTCAATCGTCAGCCCATCGCCATTATTGGTGAAGACCGGGTTGAGGGTGTGAAGGTGGTTCAGACTCGCCTGGGCGATCCTGATGAAAATGGTCGTCGCCGTCCGGAAGTAGTCCCGGGTAGTGAGGAGGTTATTCCTGCTGACGCGGTTCTGGTCGCCTTCGGTTTCCGCCCGAGCCCGGCCGACTGGTTCGATGAGCTGAAGGTTAATACCGACGATTCGGGCCGGGTAACCGCGCCGGAAGAGTCCGAGTTCATGTTCCAGACCAGCAACGAGAAAATCTTTGCCGGCGGGGACATGGTCCGCGGTTCGGATCTGGTCGTAACCGCTATCTGGGAAGGCCGTCAGGCTGCCGAAGGTATCATGGATTACCTGGATATCTGATTGCAGGATTGATCCTGATCAGAAGGGCGGTTTCCTAAGGGAAAGCCGCCCTTTTTTATTCCCGCAAACCGGGTATTATGGCCTCCATCCAATTTTCCCCTTTGTACAGAACACGCTGGATTTTCTATGACCGAGCTGAAGAATGATCGTTTCCTGCGCGCCCTGATGCGCCAGCCCGTGGACCGCACACCGGTCTGGATGATGCGTCAGGCCGGGCGATACCTGCCGGAGTACCGTGCGACCAGGGCCAAGGCGGGGGATTTTCTCAGCTTGTGCAAGAACACGCCGCTGGCCTGTGAAGTCACACTCCAGCCCCTGGAGCGCTTCCCGCTGGATGCGGCCATCCTGTTTTCAGACATCCTGACCATTCCCGATGCATTGGGTCTGGGCCTGTACTTCGAAACCGGTGAAGGCCCGAAATTCCGGAATACGATTCGCTCCGAGGCCGATGTAGCGGCTCTGCCCAAAATTAACGCTGAGGTGGATCTGGATTACGTGATGAACGCGGTTTCCACCATTCGCGGAGCCCTGATCGGCAGCGTTCCCCTGATCGGCTTCTCCGGCAGCCCGTGGACCCTGGCGACCTACATGATTGAGGGCGGCTCTTCCAAGGATTTCAGGGAGGCGAAGAAGCTCATGTACGGCCAGCCGGAGGTTATGCACCGCTTGCTGGACCATCTGGCGGATTCGGTTATTGATTACCTCAACGGCCAGATCAAGGCTGGTGCCCAGGCTGTCCAGATTTTCGATACCTGGGGTGGCGTTTTGAGCAGCTGGGCCTATGAGGAGTTCTCCCTTCGCTACATGAAGAAGATCGTCGACGGCCTGATTCGCGAGAACGATGGTCGCAGGGTGCCGGTGATTCTGTTCACCAAGAACGGCGGTCAGTGGTTGGAATCCATTGCCGGTTCCGGTGCCGATGCCGTCGGCCTCGACTGGACCACCGATATCGGCAATGCCCGGGCCCGCATTGGTGACCGGGTGGCCCTTCAGGGCAATATGGATCCGGCAATGCTGTATGCGCCACCTGAGCGGATTCGCCAGGAAGTGGCCGATATCCTCCGGCGCTTTGGTTCCGGTACTGGCCATATCTTCAATCTTGGCCACGGGATTACGCCGGATGTCGATCCGGAGCATGCCAAGGCGTTCATCGAGGCCGTGGTGGAACTTAGCCCCGAGTATCATCGCTGAGTATTAGAGTTCGTTTTTTCCAGCCTGCTGATCATGTTGGCTGGGCCGTGATGGGGCCCTTTCCAAAAACCGCTACGAGCACATCCATGTGCGCTTGTCCTCGGCCATCCTTGGCCTCCGACATTTTTGGAAAGGGCCCCACCACGGCCCGAGTCTTACCTCAGGGATATATCCTTTCGAGAGTCCCGTAGGTCGGATTAGGCGCGCAATGCGCACCGTAATCCGACAACCGAAGCTCCCTCAAAAACTCCTCTGGATGCAATCTCCTGTCCGGTCTATAGTCAGGTAAAACAAGACCGGTTAACAGGAGTAACCCGTTGCCCGCTAAAACCCCCGAAAAACGCAGGTTCCACCGAATCGAATTCGATGCGCCCTGTGAACTCCACTGCCAGGAATCCGTCTGGACGACGGAGGTGCTGGATATTTCGCTAAAAGGTGTTCTGGTCAAGCGGCCGGAGGGTTGGCAGGTCCCGTTAAAGCAGCCCTGTGAGGTGATTGTACATTTGGACGACCATGAGGCTGGTATTGTCATGGCCGTTGAGTTGAGGCACGTGGAACCGCACCGGCTGGGCTTCAAATGTCAGTACATTGATCTTGATAGCGCCACCCACCTTAAACGCCTAGTGGAACTGAACCTGGGCGACCAGGCGCTGTTGGAAAGAGAGTTTGCACATCTGATTGATTAAAGCCGTTTGACGTCCGAGTCTTGCAACTTCGTTTGCAGGACAGTCTGTTATCGGTGTTTCCAAAAATGTCGGAGGCCAAGGATGGCCGAGGACAAGCGCACATGGATGTGCTCGTAGCGGTTTTTGGAAATACCGATAACAGACTGGCCGTCGACTCCAGAAAACTCAGGCTTAGAGTTCTTCGAGGGCAGTAAGCGCATCACTCAGTTTGGTAACGGGAATCACCTTCATGCCATCGATGGCCTTCCTTGGTGCATTGGATTTCGGCACTAGTGCCCGGGTAAAGCCGTGCTTCGCAGCTTCGTAGATTCGTTCCTGGCCGCTAGGTACCGGGCGGATCTCGCCGGACAGGCCGACTTCGCCGAAGATGACCAGGTCCTGGGGCAGGGCGCGGTCTCGGAAGGAGGAGACGATGGCGGCCAGCAGTGCCAGGTCGGCACTGGTTTCGTTGACCTTTACGCCGCCAACCACGTTTACGAACACGTCCTGATCGGACACGTGCATGCCTCCATGGCGGTGCAGTACGGCCAAAAGCATGGCTAGCCGGTTCTGGTCCAGGCCAACGGCAACACGCCTTGGGTAGCCGCCCTGGGCCATATCCACCAGTGCCTGGATTTCCACCAGCATGGGGCGGGTGCCTTCCCAGACCACCATCACCACGCTTCCCGGGGCGGCGTCTTCGCCGCGGTTCAGGAAGATCGCGCTGGGGTTCTTCACTTCCTTCAGGCCCTGTTCCAGCATCGCGAACACGCCCAGCTCATTGACTGCGCCAAACCGGTTCTTGATCCCGCGTAGTGTGCGATAGCGACTGTCGCTGGAGCCTTCCAGGAGGATAGAGCAGTCAATCATGTGTTCCAGGACTTTAGGGCCTGCCAGGCTGCCGTCTTTGGTCACATGGCCAACCAGGAACAGGATGGTGCCAGTCTGCTTGGCGAACCGGGTCAGGTAGGCTGCGCTTTCCCGCACCTGGGAGACACTGCCGGGGGCGGACTCGATATCCGCCATGTGCATCACCTGAATACTGTCTACCACAAGAATCCGGGGCTTTTCTGCCTCGGCCACCTGCATGACGCGCTCGACGCTGGTTTCGGACAGCATCTTCAGGTCTTTGGTGGGCAACCCCAGGCGTTTGGCGCGCATGGCGACCTGTTGCAGGGATTCCTCACCAGTCACATACAAGGCGGGGACCGATGCGGCCAGATGGCAGACCGCCTGGAGTAGAAGGGTGCTCTTGCCTGCACCTGGATGGCCGCCCATCAGAACAGCTGAGCCCTCCACGAGCCCGCCGCCCAGAACCCGATCGAACTCCTGCATGCCGGAGCTGATACGGGGCTGCTCGGCCAGGCTGACGTCGTCCAGGCTCTGAACCTCCGAAAGGCTGCCGGCGAATCCCTCAAAGCGGGCGCCGCGGGCGCCTTTGGCATTGCTGCTGACGCCGCGAACTTCGCTGATGGTGTTCCAGGCCTGGCAGGCTGTGCACTGGCCCTGCCATTTGGAATAGTCTGCACCGCATTCGGTGCAGACGTAGGCGGTCTTGGCTTTTGCCATCAGGCCAGCTTCTTGTACTTCATGCGCTGGGGCTGCATGGCAGAATCGCCTTTGCGCTTCTTGAAGTCCTCATCGTACTCCGTGAAGTTACCCTCGAAGTAAACGACCTCGCCATCATCCTCGAACGCCAGGATATGGCTTGCCACACGGTCGAGGAACCAGCGGTCGTGCGAGATAACCAGGGCAGAACCCGGGAAGTTCAGAAGGGCTTCTTCCAGGGCGCGGAGGGTTTCCACGTCGAGGTCGTTGGTCGGCTCGTCCAGCAGCAGCACGTTGCCGCCCTGTTTCAGTAGTTTGGCCAGGTGCAGGCGGTTGCGCTCACCACCGGATAGGTCGCCAACCCGCTTCTGCTGGTCGCTGCCCTTGAAGTTGAAGCGGCCAACGTAGGCTCGCGAAGGCGTCTCGTAGTTGCCCACCTTGATGATATCGTTGCCGTCCGAGAGTTCCTCCCAGACGGTTTTGCTGCCGTCCAGATCTCGCATCTGGTCCACGTAGGCCAGTTCCACGGTTTCGCCGACGGTGATGTCGCCAGAATCCGGTTTGTCGAAACCGGCGATCATCTTGAACAGGGTGGATTTACCAGCACCGTTGCCGCCGATGATGCCCACGATGGCACCGGGCGGTACGCTGAAGGACACGTTTTCATACAGCAGTCGGTCACCGAAGGACTTGCTGATACCGTCCACCTCGATCACCTTGTTGCCCAGCCGTGGACCAGGCGGAATGTAGAGTTCGTTGGTTTCGTTGCGCTTCTGGAATTCCTGGGAGCTCATCTCCTCAAAGCGGGCCAGACGAGCCTTGCTCTTCGACTGGCGCCCTTTCGCGTTGCTGCGCACCCACTCCAGTTCCTGCTTGATGGCTTTCTGGTGAGAGGCTTCCTGCTTGGATTCCATCTCCAGACGCTTTTCCTTGTTCTCCAGCCACTGGCTGTAGTTGCCTTCAAACGGAATGCCATGGCCACGGTCCAGTTCCAGGATCCAGCCAGCGACGTTGTCCAGGAAGTAGCGGTCGTGGGTGATGGCAACGACGGTGCCTTCGTAGTCGTGGAGAAAGCGCTCGAGCCAGGCCACGGATTCGGCATCCAGGTGGTTGGTGGGTTCGTCCAACAGCAGCATGTCCGGCCCCGACAAGAGCAGGCGGCACAGGGCTACCCGGCGGCGCTCACCACCGGAAAGAACGCTGACTTTCTGGTCCCATGGTGGAAGGCGCAGTGCATCGGCCGCAACTTCCATCTTGCGTTCAATGTCGTGGCCATCGGTGGCCTGGATGTAGGCTTCCAGTTCGCCCTGCTTCTTGGCCAATGCGTCGAAATCGGCGTCCGGTTCGGCATAGGCTGCGTAAACCTGATCCAGTTCGGCAAGGGCGTCGTGGACGCCGGAAACCGCCTCGTCGACGATCTCCTTGACCGTTTTGTCCTCGTCCAGCTCCGGCTCCTGGGGCAGATAGCCCACGTTGATGCCGGGCTGCGGGCGGGCTTCACCGATGTAATCCTGGTCCACGCCCGCCATAATGCGGAGCAGGGTGGATTTACCGGCACCGTTGAGGCCCAGTACGCCGATCTTGGCGCCGGGGAAGAAGCTTAACGAGATGTCTTTCAGAATCTCGCGCTTGGGCGGGACTACTTTGCCCACCCGGTTCATGGTGTATACGTATTGGGCCATACTGGCGTAAACCTCTTGATATAACAGGTTCGTGAATTCGAATACTGGTGACTCGGGCGGCGGGGCTGGCCTTCCGGGATACGCTGTAAATACGTCCATGTACGCTCGGCAAAATCATCCCTGATTTTGACGATCCCGGAAGGCCAGCCCCGCCCCCCTTGATCGGAGCTCGTGTTATTGATCCGGTAAGGTAACGAAACGCACCAGTGATAGCAATTGAGCAGAAACCGGAGGTGGCCGTATGCCGGTATCTGCGGACGGTATAAAGGGTGATTTTTCACCCCTTTGTAAGATAGAATAGCGGCCCAATTTTTCAGGGGGGCTGCGGAGTGCCAAAGCTCTCCGGGCCAGCCAAGCACACAGAGGCAGCGCATCCATGTTTAATCGTGAAATGAAAATCGCCGGCTTTGACGACGAACTCTGGAACGCCATGCAGGCGGAAGAGAAGCGCCAGGAAGCTCACATCGAGCTGATCGCATCCGAGAACTACACCAGCCCTCGGGTGATGGAAGCCCAGGGCAGCGTGCTGACCAACAAGTACGCGGAAGGCTATCCGGGCAAGCGCTATTACGGCGGCTGCGAATTCGTGGATATTGCCGAAGATCTGGCGATTGAGCGTGCCAAGGAGCTATTTGGTGCTGCCTACGCTAACGTGCAGCCGCATTCCGGTTCCCAGGCCAACTCTGCTGTCTTCATGGCCCTGCTCAAGCCCGGTGACACTGTTCTTGGTATGAGCCTTGCCCACGGTGGTCACCTCACCCACGGGGCTAGCGTGAACTTTTCCGGCAAGATCTACCACGCCGTGCAGTACGGCCTGAACCCGGAAACCGGCCTGATCGATTACGACGAAGTGGAAGCGCTGGCTGTTGAGCACAAGCCGAAAATGATCATTGCCGGCTTCTCCGCGTATTCACAGGAGCTGGATTTTGCCCGTTTTCGCGAGATTGCGGACAAGGTTGGTGCCTACCTGTTTGTGGACATGGCCCACGTAGCTGGTCTTGTTGCCGCTGGTGTTTATCCGGATCCCGTTCCCCACGCTCACGTGGTTGCAACCACGACGCACAAGACTCTGCGCGGTCCCCGTGGTGGTCTGATCCTGGCCTGCGACGACGCCGATCTGCAGAAAAAACTGAACTCTGCTGTCTTCCCGGGTGGCCAGGGCGGTCCGCTGATGCACGTGATTGCCGCCAAGGCCGTGTGCTTCAAGGAAGCCATGAGCGATGAGTTCAAGGCCTACCAGCAGCAGGTTGTTAAGAACGCTTCTGCCATGGCCCAGGTTTTTGTGGATCGCGGGTACGACGTGGTTTCCGGTGGCACGAAGAATCACCTGTTCCTGGTCAGCCTGATCAAGCAGGACATTACCGGTAAAGATGCTGATGCGGCGCTGGGTCGTGCTCACATTACCGTGAACAAGAACGCGGTTCCCAATGATCCCCGGTCACCGTTCGTCACTTCCGGTCTGCGTATTGGCACCCCGGCGATCACAACCCGCGGATTCGGTGAGTCCGAGTGTCGTGATCTGGCCGGCTGGATCTGCGATATCCTCGATAACCTGGACGACGAGGCGGTCAACAGCCGTGTTCGCGAGCAGGTCGGTGCGCTTTGCGCCCGTTTCCCCGTCTACGGCTGATCGTTTTATAGCTAGACTACAGGCATGACCCGCCGGGCCGACATGTTGGCCCGGCTTCCTCTTCGGAGTTCCTGATTATGCATTGTCCCTTCTGTGGTGAAGCAGATACCAAGGTGATCGACTCCCGGCTGGTGGCTGAGGGTGATCAGGTGCGTCGCCGCAGGGAATGCCTGTCTTGTCGGGAACGGTTTACGACCTTTGAGTCCGCCGAACTGGTGATGCCACGGGTGGTCAAGCAGGATGGCACCCGGCAGCCGTTTGATGAGGAAAAGCTGCGCGCGGGGCTGATGAAAGCGCTCGAAAAGCGGCCTGTAAGCATTGAACAGATTGATGCGGCCCTGAACCGGATCAAATACCGGTTGCGGGCGACCGGCGAGAGGGAAGTGAAATCCATGCAGCTGGGCGAGGAGGTCATGACCGAATTGCGCCAGTTGGACAAAGTTGCCTATGTCCGCTTCGCTTCGGTGTATCGCAGCTTCCAGGATATCAACGAGTTCAAGGAAGAAATCGAGAGGTTATCGGCAAGCAATGGCGAGGCTGCTGTTGATGTCGCCAAAGCACTGGCGGATAACCACGCCCCCAAAGGCAAGGCATGATCGAGAACCGCGACAGGGCCATGATGGCACGGGCTGTCCAGCTTGCCTGGCGCGGTCGGTACTCCACCCATCCTAATCCCAGAGTTGGCTGTGTCATTGCCCGGGGAGATCTGGTGCTTGGTGAGGGCTGGCATGAGCGCGCCGGAGAGGCCCATGCCGAGACTCGTGCTCTGAGTCAGGCAGGCACTGACGCCCGAGGCGCGACGGCGTACGTAACACTGGAGCCCTGCAGCCATTTCGGTCGCACGCCGCCCTGTGCCAGAGCGCTGATCGATGCCGGGATTGCTCATGTGTACGCCGCAACCAAGGATCCGAATCCGTCGGTGTCAGGTCGTGGGCTGGACATGCTCAGGGAAGCGGGTGTCCGGGTTACCGAAGGCTTGCTGGCGGAAGAAGCTGCGCGCCTGAATCCGGGGTTCATGAAGCGGATGAACACCGGGCGGCCCTGGGTGCGCCTGAAAATGGCCGCGAGCCTTGATGGCCGTACTGCGATGGCTTCCGGTGAGAGCCAGTGGATAACCGGTACAGAGGCCCGTCGCGACGTTCAGCGCTTGAGAGCGATCAGTGATGCGATTCTGACAGGTGTGGGTACGGTGCTGGCCGATGACCCGTCCCTGACAGTCCGGCGCGAAGATCTGGGGGATATTGGCGACGCGACGGAACCGTCCAGGCAGCCACTTCGGGTGATTGCAGACCGGGATGCGCGCACGCCGTGTTCGGCGAAGATCCTTCATGGCGGTAACGTGCAGGTGTTCTGTGCGTCATCAACACTGGCGACCGCGCCGGCACAGGATCTGGCGGCGCTGGGCATCAGTCTTACCGGCGTTGCCTGGAAGGACAACGGCATCGACCTGGCTGAGCTGCTGGATTCGCTAGGCGAGCTTGGTATCAACGAACTGCTGGTTGAAGCGGGGCCCACTCTGGCTGGCACATTTATCAGCGAAAACCTGGTCGATGAACTCTGGCTCTACCAGGCGCCGGTTTTCCTCGGCAGCACGGGGCGTCCGACCGCACATCTGCCGCTGGAGACCATGGCAGATAAAGTACAATGGAAAGTTCTGGACCGACGTCAGGTAGGTGAGGATCAGCGTTTGATCCTGGCCCGCCAGTAATCCATAAACTCAGGACGTTCTGCAAGCCAACACTTGCCGGAACGCCGCAAGGGTGCAAAACCATATGGCACTGAACAGCATTGAAGACATCATTGAAGATATCCGTCAGGGCAAAATGGTCATACTGATGGATGACGAGGATCGCGAGAATGAGGGCGATCTCGTGATGGCTGCTGAGCATTGCACGGCCGAGGCCATCAATTTTATGGCCCGTTTTGGGCGCGGCCTGATCTGTATGCCCATGACCCGGAACCGCTGCGAACAATTGGGTTTGCCGCTGATGGTCCAGCAGAACGCCTCCGGTTTCGGGACCAAGTTTACCCTTTCCATCGAAGCCGCAGAGGGCGTGACGACTGGTATCTCAGCGGCAGATCGGGCTCGCACGGTTCAGGCAGCGGTGGCCCGAAATGCCAAGGCCAGTGATCTGGTCCAGCCTGGCCATATTTTCCCGTTGATGTCTGATCCCGGCGGCGTGCTTAGCCGTGCGGGGCACACGGAAGCATCCTGTGACCTTGCGGCACTGGCCGGTTGCGAGCCGGCGGGTGTGATCTGCGAGATTATGAATGACGACGGCTCCATGGCCCGCCGGGAAGATCTGGAGCGGTTTGCCGAAGAGCACGATCTGAAGATCGGAACGATTGCCGACCTGATTCATTACCGCACCATGAACGAGCGCACTGTAGAGTGTGTGGAAGAGAATGACCTGGATACCGAGTACGGCGTATTCAAGCTTCGAACCTATAGAGACAACATCCAGGGAGCCACTCATCTGGCCATGTTGATGGGGGATATTTCTCCTGACGAGCCAGCGTTTGTTCGTGTTCACATCACCGATACCCTTCGGGATCTTCTGGGCGCCCGCCGTAAGGACTCCCGTAGCTGGCCTCTGCACCACGCCCTGGAGAAAGTTGCTGAGGAAGGCAAGGGTGTGGTTGTTCTCCTGAACAGCGCAGAGGACAGCTACAACCTGGAAGACCGGATCCAGGAATTCTTTGATGAGGGTAAGGGTTCCTCCGGCAAGGGCAGCTCGGGCGTCTACTTTACCGTAGGCACCGGTTCCCAGATTCTCCGGGATATCGGTGTTGGAAAGATGCGTCTTTTGAGTCCGCCGATCAAATTCTCGGCGATCTCCGGTTTTGATCTGGAAGTTGTTGAATACGTTCCCTATACCCCTGAATGATTAACCCGGTCGTGGCCTCGATGCCGCGACACGTGAAGGAGCCATCAATGGCAGATATCAGAGTAATTGAAGGTGATTTTACCGAGTGCAGCGGACGTTATGCGCTGGTCGTGGGCCGTTTTAACGGCTTTGTTGTGGAAAGCCTGGTTGAAGGTGCACTGGACACACTTCGCCGCCACGGGATTTCCGATGACGATGTCACCATTGTGCGTGTTCCGGGGGCCTATGAAATGCCCCTCGCCGTCAAACGCGTTGCCGAAACCGGCGACTACGATGCGATTATTGCCCTGGGTGCGGTCATCCGTGGTGGCACGCCCCATTTCGAGTATGTTGCCGGCGAGGCCTCCAGCGGGCTCGGCGCTGTCAGCCTTGATACCGATGTACCGGTAACTTTCGGGGTGCTGACGGTGGATTCCATCGAACAGGCCATCGAGCGTTCCGGAACCAAGGCTGGTAACAAGGGTGCGGAAGCCGCGATCACTGCCCTTGAAATGGTCAGTCTGTTCAAGAAGCTGGGTGAGTAATGAGCGAAACTGAAGGTACATCACCGCAGCCGGCTCCGTCCGGCCAACCGAAAGCCGGTGATCGACGCCGTGCCCGGGCCCTTGCCATGCAGGGGCTCTATCAGCGTCATTTCAGCAAAACGGCGATTTCTGACATTGAAGCCGAGTTCATGGTCGACAATGATATGAGCAAGGTCGATCTGCTGTATTTCCGTGATCTGCTTCGCGGTGTGCATCGCGAACAGGGTGAACTGGACAAGCTGATCGAGCCTTTCCTTGATCGTCCTATCAACGAGGTTGACCCGGTGGAACTGGCGATTGTTCGTCTGGGAGCCTATGAGCTCAAGCATCGGCTTGATGTGCCCTACAAGGTGGTGATCAACGAAGGCATTGAAATGGCCAAACGCTTCGGTGGCACCGAGGGCCATAAATTCGTCAACAGCATCCTCGACAAGCTCAGCGGCCGACTCCGCCTTGCCGAGACTCGCGCCCGCTAGGCGATGGGCGAGTTCGAGCTGATCCGGCGCTTCTTCCTGCCGCTCGGCGAGCGGCAGGAAGCCGGTTCTCTGATACTGGGGCCCGGAGATGATTGCGCGATTCAGCGGATTCCCGCTGGCCGGGATCTTGTCTTTTCCGTGGATGCTCTCGTGGAGGGTGTCCATTTTCCCCGAAATTATCGCCCGGATTACCTGGGTTGGCGTGCTCTCGCTGTCGCAGCCAGTGATCTTGCTGCCATGGGCGCCGACCCGGAGTGCTTCACGCTTGCGCTGACGCTGCCAGCCGTGGATGAGCAGTGGCTTGAAGATTTCTCGGCCGGGTTGAGACGAGCCAGCGAGGCGTTCGGTCTCCAATTGGCTGGCGGGGATACAACCTCCGGGCCACTCACTCTGAGCCTGCAGGTGCATGGCACTGTAGAGCAGGGGGGCGGGGTCCGACGCTCAGGCGCCCGTGCGGGGGATCTGATTGCCGTGTCGGGCACCCTGGGTAACGCGGGGGCTGCCCTCGATTATCTCTCTGAACCTGCCCCTTCTGCTGACATCCTCGCAGTGCTTGAGCATTACCATCGGCCCTGGCCAAGGCTAGATCTGGCAGGGGAGGTGCGCCGGTATGCCAGCGCCGCGATTGATATCTCCGACGGTTTGTTGGCTGATCTCGGCCATATTCTTGCCGCATCGAGGGTCGGTGCCAGGATCGCGAGTGATCGAGTACCTCTTTCGGCCGCGCTCTCGCGGCTCAAAGGTAGCAAGGCCCTAAACTACGCGTTGCGTTCGGGGGACGATTACGAACTCTGCGTCTGTTTTGCCCCGGAAAGCTGGGAGTCTGCACCGGAATCACTGAAGAGCCAGCTTACCGTGATTGGGGCTGTTACCGCCGAGTCGGGCCTGTATCTCGATGGCGTTGATTGCGGTCTGGAAGCGGTGCCAGCGGGGTATGACCATTTCAGGAGTCAATCATGAGTCAGGAAGGTCAAACTCCGGAGCCCGACGCGCCGGCAGTGATACTGCCACCCGGTTTTTTGCGAAACCCCGTGCACCTTTTGGCCTTTGGGTTTGGCAGCGGCGCAACCGCGAGGGCACCCGGTACATGGGGGAGTCTGGCAGCCATACCACTCTGGTACGGTTTTGCCTGGTTACCGCCGGTGGGTTATTGGCTGGTGATCCTGGTTGCGTTTATCGTAGGTATCTGGCTTTGCGGAAAGACGGCCCAAGACCTGAAGGTCCATGACCATGGCGGTATTGTCTGGGATGAATTCGTCGGGATGTGGATTGCCCTGGGACTGTTTCCCGACAATATTTACGGGGTTCTGGGCGCCTTCGCTCTGTTCCGGCTCTTCGACATCGCCAAACCCTGGCCCATAAACTGGCTGGACCAGCACCTGCCGGGCGGGCTGGGAATTATGGTCGACGACGTGATCGCCGGTTTAATGGCCCTGGCCTGCCTGTGGGCAGTGGACGTGTGGCTCGTTCCCGTAATGGTCTAGCGAGCCAGCACTGACCCCGTCAGTGAAGCTGCTGCTCTTCCGGCAACAGCCGGACAACGTGCAGAAACCGCTTCAGGCCTGTCTCCGCTCGCTCCCGGGAAGCAAACGGGCCACTATCAAACCCCTCCCGGGTAGTGAAGTACCATTTGCTCCCTACGCAGAAGAATCGACTGCTGCGAAAGGGAACCGGCCCTTCTTCTCCGGTCCTGCGTTGGGTGTCCATGGCATCTCCTGTACTGCCCGCTTTTCGCTCTTGCTTTTCGGGCGCCGCGTTAATATCTGCCGATCTGTTTAAAATTAACCCAATCCAGGGCGAATTCAACATTTTTTTACAATTTTACGGGTTGCGTCTCACTCGGGATCATCAGTGAAAAATACAGAATGCGGTGGTAAAGCCCGCCGTTGTCTTGCCCTTGTCAGATGCACTCGTCAGAATGCTAAAAAACTGGCGCCAGCCTGATGTTATATCCATCCTCATGCCAAGGAGACTTAATGAACATTTCTTATCTGATCCGTGTTTTCCAATCCACAGGACAGCGCTGTCGTCGAGGCGTAACTTGTTTGCGTGCCGGGCTGGCTGCCGTGCTCGTAGTGTCTCTGGTGGGATGTGCTTCCAGTGTCAGCGTCGTTGAAACCTGGGAAGGCAATCCTGCGGCCGCGTCTAACGCCGCTACTTTGCAAACACCCGGTGAAATCCGCGTGACCCGGGTGAACGGCCGCGTCATGACCAACTTCCTGATGGATGACCTGGCCCTAGACTATGCCTTGCTTCCAGGCGAAAACGAGGTTGTGTTTGTCTACAAGACCATCTGGGCGAAAAGCACTGTGGTCAGAAACGGGGAATCGAAAGTTCACGTGATTGAGAGCGAGCCCCAGGTTGCTCGCTTCGAGGCCGCAGCCGGTGAGACTTATCGGTTCAAGTTCGATCAGCCGGAGTCACGCCAGGAAGCTGAAGAAGAAATGCCGGAATTTTCCGCCCAGATTGTCTCTTCGGCGGGAGCAGCCGTGGCGACTTCCACCGTTTGGGATCCGAAAGAGCAGATGACAACCTCCCGTACGCCGATCCCGGCGTCTACTTCCGAGATCGCTCCGGCAACCGGCGAAAATGCACTTGAACAGCTCAAATCCATTTGGGAAACAGCGAGTGACGAGGAAAAGAAGGCGTTTCTTCGTTGGGCCTTCGAATAATCGAATCCTTGCCTGAACGTTTCCGGGCCTGCCTGTTCAGGCCCGGAAGCGTTTAAAGGCCTTCTTCAGAAGTCCCTCCATCGCGTTCATCGCATCATCCGCCAAAGTCTGTGTTGGCGAGGCGGCAATGGGCTCTTTGGCATCCTCGGCCCCGAGCTGTTGCATGGCCGATTCGATGGCGCTGAGGCTTTCAGTCACGTGAGCTTGCAGGGACTCCCCATGTGCCACCACGTCTGGACAACTGGTGAAATTGAGGGTCAGTCTCCCTTCATAGCTTACCGCAACAATAACCAGCCCCATGCTGTCGAACAGCGGCGCCGTGTTGTACTGCTGAACCAGCCTTGCGCCCTGCAGGTAAAGTGGCACCTGCGGCCCCGGAACGTTGGTGATGGGGAGGTTGAATACTGGCTGGTAACGCTGGGCAATCTGCAATTCCGAGTAAAGTCTCGCTGATAGTGCCAGCATGGTGGATGGCAGGAGCTCCGTCAGCCGATCGGCGGCAATGGCCTCCCGGTAAGGTTCGGAGGCAACCGCATTCCAGTGTATCCGTCGAATCCGGCGAGCAGGATTGGTTTCATTGGTTGCCAGATCCAGCAGCATCGCGGACATCTGGTTTCCGGTTGCCCGACGCAAACTGTTGGAACGCACCGAAATCGGTGTCATCGCCACCAGCGACTTTTCGGCGTTGGCGCCTTCGCTGATCAGATAGCGTTTCAGGGCTTCGGCACACAAACCCAGAACAACATCGTTCAGGGTTACATCACCGAGGAATGCTTTGATCGCTTTCAGCCTGGAAAGCTCCACGCTGGCCGCAACGATCTGTCGGTTTGCTGTAATCTGGCGGTTGAAAGGGCTGTGTGGGGCCGAGAACAGCGGCAAAGGGAGCGGTAGTTTGCGCAGTTGTTTCTGGACCAGACCGCGGGCTGTGGCCTCGGCGGCGTTGAAGGCCAGAGAGGTGAATTGCAGAGGTGTTCGTATGATGTTCGCGCCGGCCTGCAGTACCACCCGCTCTTCGGACGGTTCAGGTCTCGGCTGCCAGGGCCGCGGCGGAGCGATCGGGCTGGGCTGGGGGGTGTACTCAAGAAGCTTGCCGATTATTTCTTCGCCGCTGAAGGCGTCAATGGCGGCGTGATGCAGTTTGACGATCAGTGCAAAGCCTTCGCTGCCGGTGTTTTCATCGTCCAGTTTGAAGCCGTCTACGAAGGTGATGTGCCAGAGGGGGCGGTCCCTCTTTAAGGGCTCTTCCAGAATCCGGGAGGCCAGGGTCATCAGGCTTGCCTTACGGCCATGTTCGCCCAGATTGACGTAGGCAAGGTGGCGTTCAATGCTGAAATCCGGGTCGTCAATCCAGTAAGGCCGGCCCAGGCGAAAGGGAATCTCTTTCAGGCGCTGACGAAATACCGGCACGACATGCAGGCGGCTTCGAAGGTAAGCGACAAAGGTACTGAAGGCCAGTGGCTTTTCCCGCTCGCTGGCATCGAAGAGATAGATGCCGCCGATGTGCATCGGTGTTGTTTCAGATTCCAGGTACAGGAAAGAGGCATCCAGTTCCGACAGTTGCCGCATCAGAGAGCTCCCTTCGGCGTTGGTTTCAGCTGCAGTATAAACGAAGTGTGCTGGCAAGCGGTTGACTCATTTGCCTGACTTTATTCCAAGTTTAAGTCATATCATTTTCTTTATTTTCAGCCTGTTAGCCAGTTTACGATGGCGTCATTCGCGCTGAGCCGCTCCCAGAACCACATCAAAGCCTTGCCCTGATCCTCGGCATGCCTGGCTATGTGGAGCGTTATCGGCTGGCGTGATTCCTGGACCTCTTTAATGATCAGTTTCCCTTCTTCCAGCTCTTTACTGATTCTTGCCCTCGGTAACCATCCCACGCCAAGACCGGCCACCTGAATGGCGATCTTCTGATCAATGTTGGCGACGGTCAGGGTCCGTTGCCTGTGAAATATGCCGGCATGTCCCGGTGGTAATGAGCGTGAAGTGTCTGCCGCCACGGCTGCGGGAAAACGTGAGATGTCTTCCTCGGAAAGCGGTGTGTCGGCATCAGCCAGGGGATGATCCGTGGCAACCGCAAAGACAAAGGGCATGTCTCCCAGCGGCTTTGTAGTGTAGTTTCCGGCAGGCTTGCTGAAATTATCGGCACCAATGATCAGGTCCACTCTTCGGCTCTGTAGCGCATCCCAGGTGCCGGCGAAAACCTCCTCCACGATTTGAACATCCACCGGCACGCCCAGCTCATAGAATTCCTGGATTGTCGGAAACAGGCATTCTGCTGGCAGCAGCGAGTTGAACCCGATTCGTAGACGCGTTTCCCAGCCCTGGGCGACCTGGCGCGTGGTGTGAGCCAGGTTTTCTGCCGCTTCCAGCAGGGTGCGGCCCTCCTCCAGAAGGTACCGGCCGGCCGGCGTCAGTCGGGCGCGATGTCCGGTGCGGTCGTAGATGGCCACGTTCAGGTCTTCTTCCAGTTTCTGCACGGTGTAGCTGATGGCGGAGGGAACCCGGAACAGTTCGTTAGCGGCCCCGGCGAAACTGCCTTTGCGGTCAATGGCGTCAAGGACTTTGAGGGCGTCTATGGTGATGGCTGTATGCATGTTCGAATTATCTGAGGTTGTTGGCCAGAAATGCTTGTTTGAGAGCGTAGCAGGGTCCCCGGTATTCTGCCCGTATTGATTTCATCATGTTCAGGAATTTTAACGGGAGGGCTATATGGGCCTGCTGATTGATGGCAAATGGCACGACAAGTGGTATGACACCGACAAGACCGGTGGCAAATTTGAACGGGAGGCGGCCCGCTTCCGTAACTGGGTGACCGCCGACGGCTCGCCGGGGCCGGAAGGCGAGGGTGGCTTCAAGGCCGAGTCCGGTCGTTATCACCTGTACGTATCCATGGCCTGTCCCTGGGCGCATCGCACATTGATCTTCCGAAAGCTCAAGGGGCTGGAAAAGCACATTTCAGTTTCCGTGGTGCACCCGGACATGGTGGAAAACGGCTGGGAGTTTCGGCCGGACAGCGAGCAGCATCGGGATCATCTGCATGACTTCCGCTTCATGCACCAGGTTTATACCAAGGCGGCCCCAGAGTATACCGGGCGGGTGACGGTGCCAACGCTGTGGGACAAAAAGAAGCAGACAATTGCGAGCAATGAATCCGCCGAGATTATCCGCATGTTTAATTCGGCGTTTGATGGTCTCGAAGATGTTCGCGCTGACTTGGATTTCTACCCCAGGGAGTTACAAGGGGAGATTGATGAGGTAAATACCCGGGTGTATGACTCGGTTAACAATGGCGTTTACAAGGCGGGCTTTGCTACAGCGCAGGATAAATACGAGGAAGCCTACAACGCGTTGTTCGATTCCCTCGACTGGCTTGAAGAGCGATTGTCTGGAAAGCGGTATCTCGTGGGTGGCCGTTTAACGGAGGCAGACTGGCGTCTGTTCACTACGTTGATCCGGTTCGATGCGGTGTATTACAGCCACTTCAAGTGTAACCGACAGCGTATCAGTGATTTCCCGGCGCTTTCTGCCTACGTTCGGGATCTCTACCAGGTGCCGGGTGTGGCGGAGACTGTCGATATCGATCAGATCAAACGCCATTACTATGTGAGCCAGAGAACCATCAACCCGACTCAGATCGTGCCGGTCGGGCCGAAACTGGACTTCGATTCACCTCACGGTCGTGAGTCGCTCAGCTAACCCTGGCAACGGCGACTTCGGTCAGCAGTTCCATGGCCATTTTATGGCCGGAGTCGGGT
This sequence comes from Marinobacter sp. MIT932201, assembly GCF_047123295.1. Classification (NCBI taxonomy): domain Bacteria; kingdom Pseudomonadati; phylum Pseudomonadota; class Gammaproteobacteria; order Pseudomonadales; family Marinobacteraceae; genus Marinobacter; species Marinobacter sp. MIT932201. Next base: position 930,915 of record NZ_CP138917.1, read on the forward strand.
AGGGATTGAAGGCAGGCCTTCGCCAGGTCTGCCTGCTCCCGGGCCTTGCTCATGGTGTATTCGATGGCGCCTGAGCGCTCAACGATCTCGAGGATGCGTGGCAGATTGTCCAGGCCGCCCTTGCGAATCGCCTGGCGGATCAACTGCCGCTCATCCTCTGTTCCATGGGCCATGGCGTGGATCAGCGGCAAGGTCGTTTTGCCTTCCGCCAGATCGTCGCCAACGTTTTTGCCCATGGCTTCGGCGTCGCCCCGGTAATCCAGGACATCGTCTACTAGCTGGAACGCCAGGCCCAGGTACTTGCCGTAGTTTTTCAGGCTTAGTTCCTGCTCGTCACTGGCCTCGGCAAGCAACGCGCCGGTGTGAGAGGCGGCTTCGAACAGCATGGCGGTCTTGTTGTGGATGACCTTCATGTACTGCTCTTCGGTCAGATCCGGGTTTTTCACGTTCATTAGCTGCATGACCTCGCCTTCGGCGATTACCGCCGTGGCGTGGGACAATACGTCCATAATTCGCAGGCTTTTTAGCTCCACCATCATCTCGAACGCCCGGGCATAGAGGAAATCACCTACCAGTACACTTGGCGCGTTGCCCCAGCGGGCGTTGGCGGTGCTCCGGCCCCGGCGCATGTCCGAGGTGTCCACCACATCGTCGTGCAGCAGGGTGGCGGTGTGCAGGAATTCAATCACGGCGGCAAGTTTCAGATGATCGTCTTTATTGTAGCCGGCGGCCTGGCTGGAAAGCAGAACCAGTAATGGTCTCAGGCGCTTACCGCCGCTTTCGATGATGTACTGGGCTATTTTCTCTACCAGAGGAACATCGGAGGAAAGCCGCTGGATGATCAGGTCATTAACGCGGCTGAAGTCGTCGGCCACGGTGTCGTAAATGCGCTGGGCTGTCATGCGGCTTTTGGATCCCTTGCTGGTGTTGTCGCCGTTGCGATCATTGATATTAAAGGCAGGTCGCGGCAATGCTAGGTATTGCCGAAGGTAGTGTCAACTTGGCTTGTGTTGCGGTGCGTCTTTTCGTACAATCACGCGCCCAACTCATCCCAACCTGCGCTCCCTGCTATAGGGTCGCCAGAGCGCCTCCCTTAGAACCAGGTGGATAAGAGCAGGGATGGGTCAATCGTGGAGAGCGAGTGAATGTACGCAGTTATTGTTAGCGGTGGTAAGCAGCACCGTGTAAAAGAAGGCGAAACCCTGAAGCTGGAAAAGCTGGAAGTTGAAACCGGTGGCAACGTTGAGTTTGATCGCGTTCTGCTGATCGCCGATGGCGACAAGGTTCAGGTAGGCGCGCCGGTAGTTGATGGTGCCAAAGTGACTGCAGAAGTGGTTAGCCACGGCCGTCACGACAAGGTCCAGATCATCAAGTTCCGTCGTCGTAAGCATCACATGAAGCGTCAGGGCCACCGTCAGTGGTTTACTGAAGTCAAGATCACGGGTATCAAGGGCTGAGGCTCTCGAATTACCCCTTAAATAAGGAGGCTGGTAATGGCTCATAAAAAGGCAGCAGGTAGTACCCGTAACGGTCGCGATTCCGAGTCGAAACGACTTGGTGTGAAGCGCTTTGGCGGCGAGACTGTATCTGCAGGCAGCATCATCATCCGTCAGCGTGGCACCCGTTTCCACGCTGGTAGCAATGTTGGCATTGGTAAGGACCACACCCTGTTTGCGAAAGCAGACGGCCAGGTGAAGTTCGAAACCAAAGGCCCGCAGAGCCGCAAGTTCGTGAGCATCGTTCCGGCTGCGTAAGCAGCGGCGATCCGGTTCTGTCGAACCTTGGGTGGCGCTGATATCCTGATATCATCAGGGAGTCATAGCCGTCCGGAGCCCCGCAAAGCTTCCTAGAGGCTGCGGGGCTTTTTAGTTTATGCGCATGGCGCAAAGGGTTGATTCATGAAATTCGTAGACGAAGCCACCATCATTGTGGAAGCCGGCAAGGGCGGTCACGGCTGTCTGAGCTTTCGACGTGAAAAATACGTTCCCAAGGGTGGCCCCGACGGCGGCGACGGGGGCGATGGTGGTTCCGTATATCTGGAAGCCGAGGAGTCGCTGAACACGCTGATCGACTATCGGTTCCAGCGCAAGCACAAGGCCCAGAATGGTGAGCCGGGCGCCGGTCGTAACTGCACTGGCAACAAGGGGCAGGATCTGGTTTTGCCGGTTCCCGTTGGTACCACGGTTGTTGATATGGATACCCATGAGGTCCTGGGAGATCTGACTCACGCCGGCCAGCGCCTTAAGGTGGCCCAGGGCGGGTTTCATGGTCTTGGCAACACCCGCTTCAAATCCTCAGTGAATCGCGCCCCCCGCCAGACTACCAAAGGCTCTGAGGGCGAGCTGCGCAACCTGAGGCTGGAGCTGAAGGTGCTGGCAGACGTGGGTTTGCTGGGCATGCCCAATGCCGGCAAGTCTACGTTTATCCGCTCGGTGTCGGCGGCCCGCCCGAAAGTGGCAGATTACCCGTTCACTACGCTGGTGCCCAATCTTGGTGTCGTCAGCGTGCAGGCGCACCAGAGTTTCGTGATTGCCGATATTCCGGGTCTGATTGAAGGTGCCGCCGAAGGTGCCGGCCTGGGTATCCGCTTCCTGAAGCATCTCGTGCGCACCCGGCTACTGCTGCACCTTGTGGATGTGGCGCCGTACGATGGCTCGTCGCCCGCCGATGCGGTTAGAGCAATCGAGCATGAGCTTGAGAAGTTCAGCGAAACCCTGGCCAACCGTCCGAGATGGCTTGTGCTGAACAAAGTCGACATGGTGGCCGAAGAAGATCGCGATGCTCATTGTCAGGCCATTGTCGATGAGCTCGGATGGGAAGGGCCGGTTTTCTGGATCTCTGCGCTCAGTGGCGAGGGCACCAAGTCCCTGGCTCAGGCCGTTATGCGCTGGATCGAAGAGCAGGCTGAGGAAGAGGCCCAGAATCCGGAATTTGCCGAGCGGGAAGCTGAGCGGCGCAGGCAGATGGACGACGAAGCTCGCGCCCGCATTGAAGCTGAGCGCAAGGCACGCCGCGCGGCCCGCGAAGAGGACGATGACGACGACTTTGACGATGATGATTACGATGTCGAAGTGGTCTACGCCCCGGAGTAAACGAAGGACTGATACCAGAGAGATCACTCAAGCACCATGACTGAACGCCTACAGCTGCGCCAGGCCCGTCGCCTGGTTATCAAGATCGGAAGCGCTTTGCTGACCAACGATGGCCGTGGCCTGGATGTGGCGGCCCTGGGTTTGTGGGTGGATCAAATTGCAGAGCTGATTGAAGACGGCGTGGAGGTGGTGATTGTTTCCTCTGGTTCCGTGGCGGAAGGGATGAGTCGTCTGGGCTGGACGGTTCGGCCTGAGCAGCTTCATGAGCTTCAAGCCGCTGCAGCTGTTGGTCAGATGGGGCTGGTGCAGACGTGGGAAGCCCAGTTCAAGCGGCACGACATCCATACTGCGCAGATTCTGCTGACCCATGATGATTTGTCCGACCGAAAGCGATATCTGAACGGCCGAGGCACACTGCGGGCCTTGCTGAACTTTGGTGTGGTACCAATCGTTAATGAAAACGATACCGTTGTTACAGATGAGATTCGGTTTGGCGACAACGACACCCTTGGGGCATTGGTTGCCAATCTGATTGAGGCGGACGGCCTGATTATCCTGACCGACCAGCTGGGCCTGTTTGACAAGGATCCCAGGAAGCATTCGGACGCCCGCCTGGTGACGGAGCGGCGGGCCGAAGACCGCGAACTGGACGCCATGGCCGGTGGTGGCGCTGGAGTTCTTGGTCGTGGTGGCATGCAGACCAAGTTGCGGGCGGCACGGCTTGCGGCAAGGTCCGGGGCTTTTACTGTGATCGTCGGTGGCCGAATCGAGGGTGTGATTGGCCGGTTGAGGCAAGGCGATGTAATCGGCACCTTGTTGTTGCCGGAGCAGGGCCGGATTGCTGCCCGAAAGCAATGGCTCGCCAGTCATTTGCAGACCCGTGGCAGGCTGACCCTGGATGATGGTGCTGTGAAAGTGCTCTGTCTGGGAGGCCGCAGTCTTCTGCCGGTTGGGGTCAAGGGCGTGGCAGGGCAGTTCCGGCGTGGGGAGATGGTGTCTTGCTTCGATCAGAGTGGCCGTGAAGTTGCCCGGGGTCTGGTGAATTACGATGCCGATGAGGCCAGGGCCATTGCCGGCCGGTCCAGTGATCGGATTACCGAAATCCTTGGCTATATGTCAGGCGAGGAGATGATCCACCGGGACAATCTGGTGATTGTTTGAGCGTAATTATCGCTTGCCCATAAAAAAACCGGCCGTCTGGCCGGTTTTTTGTACCTGCATCGAGCGAATCAGGCGCTCTTCAGGGCCTTGATCTTGGCGCTCAGGCGGCTCTTGCTACGAGCGACCTTGTTCTTCGCGAAGATGCCTTTGTTGACCATGCTGTCCAGAATCGGCTGAGCCTGCTGGAAAGCGGCCTGGGCTTCTTCGTAGTTGCCGGCTTCGATCTTGGATTGGATCTTTTTCACATAAGTACGAGCCATGGAGCGCAGGCTTGCATTGTGCTTGCGGTTCTTCTCGTTCTGACGTGCGCGCTTCTTGGCTTGCGGGGAATTTGCCACCGTAAAACTCCTGAAAATCTCAAATTCGTTGCTGAATGATTCGTTACATCGCGGGCGCGCCAAAACCAGCGCGTCGAAATAAATGACGCGGAACTATGCCGCTCAAACCTTCAAATGTCAAGGCTAAAACCCATTTCATGCCCCGACACAGAAGGCCTGTGGTAAACTCGCGGCTCACTGAACGCGGGCTTGACCGGGAAGCAGGTAATTCCCGAAATACGAGCGCCAAAAGGATATTCAGAATGCCAAGCAAGGGCCTGCATGTCGTCGGAACCTGAATCAACGCCTGAACAGAAGCAATTACCCAAGCCGCCAGGACTGCTCAGATCGTCGGGGCTCGTCGGTATTATGACCATGCTGTCCCGGGTGCTGGGTCTGGTTCGGGATATGGTCATCGCTCGCTATTTCGGTGCCGGTGCCGGTGCCGATGCTTTTTTTGTGGCTTTCAAGATTCCGAATTTCCTGCGTCGGCTATTTGCAGAAGGCGCCTTCTCCCAGGCGTTCGTGCCGGTATTGTCCTCCTACCGGGAGAATCAGTCACTATCGGACGTTCAGCGGCTGGTCAATGCGGTGGCTGGCTCCCTCGGCTTGGTGCTGTTGGGCGTCACGCTGGTGGCCATTCTCGGGGCGCCGGTGCTGACGGCGGTCTTTGCCCCTGGTTTCCTGGATGATGAGGTGAAATTTGCGCTGACCAGCGATATGTTGCGCATCACCTTTCCGTACCTGTTGCTGATATCCCTGACAGCCTTCGCCGGCGGCATCCTCAACAGTTACGATCGCTTTGCGGTACCCGCGTTTACCCCGGTTCTTCTCAATCTGGCGATGATTGCGGCAGCCATCTGGTTGACGCCGTTGATGGATGAGCCCGTGATGGCCCTGGCCTGGGGCGTTTTCATTGCCGGGGCTCTGCAGCTCTTTTTCCAGTTGCCATTTCTGATGCGTCTGGGCCTGTTGCCAAGGCCTCGAGTGGACTATCGCCATGAAGGCGTCAGCCGGATTCTTAAGCTGATGGCGCCGGCGCTGTTTGGGGTGTCAGTCAGCCAGATCAACCTGCTGCTCGACACGGTTCTGGCGTCCTTTCTCCAGACCGGCAGCGTTTCCTGGTTGTACTACTCCGATCGGCTCTCGGAATTGCCCCTCGGCGTGTTCGGTATAGCCATTGCCACGGTGATCCTGCCGAGCCTCTCACGTAAACATGCTGCAGCATCAGCGGACCAGTTTGCGGCCACTCTGGACTGGGCAGTCAGGGCGGTTCTGCTGATTGGTTTGCCAGCGGCGCTGGCGCTGGCGCTGCTGGCCGAGCCGCTGATTGCGACCCTGTTTCACTATGGGGCGGTAACGGACCGGGATGTTGCCATGTCGGCCCAGAGCTTGCGGGCCTATTCCGCCGGGTTGCTGGCGTTCATGCTCATCAAGGTTCTGGCGCCGGGGTTTTTCGCAAGAGAAGACACCAAAACCCCGGTCAAGATCGGCATCATTGCCATGGTGGCAAACATGGTGTTCAACCTGATTCTCATTTTCCCGCTGGCCCACGCCGGTCTCGCGCTGGCTACCTCAATATCGGCCTGGTTGAATGGCTACCTTCTTTGGCGCGGACTGCGTAAGGAAGGGGCCTGGCAGAGCCAGCCCGGCTGGCCCCGGTTTCTGCTACAGCTGCTATTTGCCAACGGTGCCCTGGCGGCCGTCATTGTCTGGCTCAACGCCCCGGTGTCGGTGTGGCTGGCAAACGAAGGCTATCAGCGTGCAGCGGACATGGCGATGCTGGTAGGGGCGGGTGTCGCCGTGTACTTCGTTGCACTGGCGCTGGCCGGGGTTCGGGTAAGACATTTCCGCCACAGGTAAGGTATAATCGCGCGTTTTCTCACCAGCGTTGCGGTAAAAGTGAGCGCTGAAAGCTAGCTGGCAATTGAAGGTTCGCATTGCATGCGTCTGATCCGGGGCCTGACCAACCTGAAAATGCTTTCCCGTCGGGAGGATTCACCGCTCGCCAACGGGTGTGTCGCCACCATCGGTAACTTCGACGGTGTGCACCTTGGGCACAAGACCATTATTGATCAGGTCAAAAGTAAGGCCAAGGCCCTGGGCGTGCCCTCGGTGGTGATGATTTTCGAGCCCCAACCCCGGGAGTTTTTTCAGGGCAGGGAAGCGCCGCCGAGGCTGATGGGATTTCGTCAGAAGTTCGAGGCCCTGCTGGCGGAAGGCATTGATATTGTGCTGTGCCTGCGCTTCAACCAGGCGTTCCGTAGTTATTCGGCCATGGGCTTTATAGACGATGTTCTGATCCATGGATTGGCGGTTCGTCACCTTGTGGTCGGCGATGATTTCCGTTTTGGCTGTGATCGGGCGGGCGATTTCGCGCTTCTCGAGAAAGTTGGATACGACGCCGGATTTTCCGTCGAGAATACCCTGACAGTAACCGTCGACGGCGAGCGAGTAAGCAGTACACGTGTCAGGGATTTACTCACGGTGAATGGGCTCGAGAAAGCCGAATCGCTGCTGGGCCACCCCTATCGAATCCGGGGGAGGGTCGTGTATGGCCGCCAACTGGGGCGCCAGATTGGTGCGCCAACCGCGAATATTTTGTTACATCGGACACCCGCCCTGCGCGGTGTCTATGTGGTTGCCGCCACCCTTGACGATGGCGCCCGATTCGATGGCGTTGCCAATATTGGTGTGCGTCCGACCGTTGACGGCAAGCGGCCCTCACTGGAAGTGCACCTGTTTGACTTTGCTGGCACACTTTATGGTCAGCACCTGGAGGTTGTGTTCCGGCATGGCCTGCGGGACGAGGAAAAATTCGGTTCTGTGGATGAGCTGAAAGATCAGATTGCCCGGGATTTTGACCAGGCTCGAGCGTGGATTGCCGAAAACGGCTCTGTGAAAAGCGCGGATTGAAACGCCCGGCTGCGCCCCAACGAATAAATGACCGACCCAAACTGACCAAGACCAAAAGAGTACGCACACAAACCATGAGCGACTACAAGCACACCCTGAATCTGCCGGAAACCGCCTTCCCCATGCGCGGCAACCTGGCCAAGCGCGAGCCGGAAATGCTCAAGCGCTGGCAGGATCTCGACGTCTACGGCAACCTGCGCAAGCAGCGTGAAGGGCGGGAAAAGTTCATCCTTCATGATGGCCCTCCTTACGCCAACGGCAGCATTCACATTGGTCACGCGGTCAACAAGATTCTCAAGGACATGATCGTCAAGTCCCGCAGCTTCATGGGCTATGACGCGCCTTACGTGCCGGGCTGGGACTGTCATGGTCTGCCGATCGAGCACAAGGTGGAGCAGGAGATTGGCAAGGCCGGTGTGAAGGTGGATTACAAGACCTTCCGCCAGGCCTGTCGCGACTACGCCACCAAGCAGATTGCCGGTCAGAAAACCGATTTCATTCGCCTGGGCGTGATGGGGGAGTGGGACAAACCCTACCTGACCATGGATCCCAAAGTTGAGGCGGGTATTGTTCGTGCCCTGGGCAAGATTGTCGCCAAGGGCCACCTCGTGCGTGGTTACAAGCCGGTTTACTGGAGTGTGGTGGGTCAGTCCGCACTGGCAGAGGCCGAGGTTGAATACCAGGACAAGACCTCGACCCAGATCGATGTGCGCTTTACCGCGGTTGACCAGGCAAAAGCCCTGTCACTGTTCGGCACCGATAATGGCAATGGCGATGTGTCCGTGGTTATCTGGACCACCACGCCCTGGACCATTCCGGCTAACCAGGCCGTTTCCCTTAATGCCGATCTGGACTATGCATTGGTACAGACCGATGTCGGGCACGGCCCGGAGCGGATGATCCTGGCTGCCGACATGGTCGATGGCATCATGGCCCGCTGGCAGGTTGAGAGCTACGAAGTGCTGGCAACCTGTGCTGGCGCGGCTCTTGAGAATCTGATTCTCCAGCACCCGATCTACGACAAGCAGGTGCCGGTGATCCTGGGTGATCACGTGTCCACCGATGCCGGTACCGGCGCGGTTCATACCGCGCCTGACCACGGTATGGAAGACTTTGAGGTGGGCAAGGCCTACAACATCGGCACTATCAACCTGGTTCAGGCGGATGGCACCTACACTTCGGCCGCCGGTGAGCTGGCCGGTGTACACGTTTACAAGGCCGATGAGCCGGTTTGCAGCGCCCTCGAGCGCGAGGGCAAGCTGGTCCGCTCCGAGAAGTTCCGTCACAGCTATCCCCACTGCTGGCGTACCAAGACCCCGCTGATCTACCGGGCCACACCCCAGTGGTTTATCAGCATGGATAAGGAAAACCTGCGCGCTGATGCCCTTGAAGCGATCCAGGGTGTACGTTGGGTGCCGTCCTGGGGTAAGAACCGTATCGAAGCCATGTTCAACCAGTCGCCGGACTGGTGCATCTCCCGTCAGCGGACCTGGGGCGTGCCCATCACCCTGTTTATCCACAAGGAAACCCAGGAGCTGCACCCGGACACCCAGAACCTGATTGAGCAGGTGGCCCAGCAGATCGAAGAGGGCGGTATCGATGCCTGGTACGAGCTGGATGCGTCGTCCCTGCTGGGTAGTGATGCCGAGCAATACGAGAAGGTAACGGATACCCTGGATGTCTGGTTCGATTCCGGTGTCACCCACGAGTCTGTCCTGCGGGTTCGCGAGGAGCTGGGCCAGTTCCCGGCGGATATGTACCTCGAAGGCTCAGACCAGCACCGTGGCTGGTTCCAGTCGTCCTTGAAAACCTCCATCGCCATGAATGGCGTGGCGCCTTACAGGCAGGTTCTGACCCACGGCTTTACCGTCGATGGCAAGGGCCACAAGATGTCCAAATCCCTGGGCAACGTGATCGCGCCCCAGGAAGTCATGAACGAGCTGGGCGCCGACATCCTGCGCCTGTGGGTGGCCGCAACCGACTACAGCGGCGAAATGACCGTGTCCAAGGACATCCTGCGCCAGACCGCCGATGGTTACCGCCGGATCCGGAACACCTCCCGCTTCCTGCTGAGCAACCTGACCGGATTCGATCCGGAGCAGCATATGGTCGCGCCGGAAGACATGATCGCGCTGGATCGCTGGATGGTGGACCGTGCCCTGCAATTGCAGGAAGAGCTGCATGAGGACTATGGCAACTACGCCTTCCTTCGGATTTACCAGAAGGTGTACAACTTCTGTGAAGCCACCCTGGGCGGCTTCTATCTGGATATCATCAAGGATCGCCAGTACACCACCCAGGCTGACAGTCTGGCTCGTCGTTCCTGCCAGACAGCCCTGTACCATGTGGCCGAAGCGCTCGTTCGCTGGATTGCCCCGATTCTCAGTTTCACCGCTGATGAAATCTGGCAGCACCTGCCTGGCAAGCGCAGCGATACCGTGTTCTATGAAACCTGGTATGAAGGCCTTACTGCGTTGCCGGATAACGCCGAGCTTGGCCGCGACTACTGGCGCGAGATGTACAGTGTGAAAGAGGCCGTCAACAAGTGCCTGGAGGAAGCCAGGGCACGGGGTGAAATCAAAGGCTCTTTGAGTGCCGAAGTCACCCTGTTCTGTGAAGGCGATCTGGCAGCTGATCTGAAGCACCTCGGTGAAGAGCTGCGCTTTGTTCTGATCACTTCAGAGGCCAGCGTTAAGCCAGTTTCAGAAGCCGGCGATGCGGAAATGACTTCCCACGAGGGTCTTCGAGTCAACGTAGCACCGGCTGCCCATACCAAGTGCGAGCGCTGCTGGCACCACCGGGAAGACGTCGGCCGCAATGCCAAGTACGACGACCTCTGTGGTCGCTGTGTGACCAACGTGGAAGGGCCCGGCGAAGCCCGCGCCTACGCCTGATGGAGGCGACCATGGCTGAGCAGGTCACCGGGAGCAAATTGAAGTGGCTTTGGCTGGCGGTACTGGTGATCGCTCTGGATCTCGGCACCAAGGCCATGGCCACCGCCATGCTGACTTACGGCAACCCGGTTCCGGTGATTCCGATGTTCAACCTGACGCTGCTGCATAACACTGGAGCAGCGTTCAGCTTCCTGGCCGGCGCTTCTGGTTGGCAGCGCTGGTTCTTCGTAACCCTGGCGCTGGTGGTCAGTGTGGTACTGATCTACTGGCTGAAAAATCTACAGCGCCATGAGACCTGGACCGCTGTTGCCATCGTACTGATACTCGGCGGCGCCTTGGGCAACGTCTACGATCGGGTGGTGCACGGCTACGTGGTCGACTTCCTGCACTTTTACTGGCAGGACTGGCACTTTCCCGCCTTTAACCTGGCCGACACCGCGATCACTATCGGTGCCGCCATGATGATACTTGATATGTTCCGCAAACCCGCCGATTCGGACGGGGATGCGTAAAGGAGTGAGTAACTCTTATGAATGAACTGCCTGTCGACAAGGGTACCCGGGTAAAACTGCACTTCGCCCTGAAGTTCCCGGATGGCGAAGTGATTGATTCGACCTTTGAGAAAGAGCCGGCGTCCCTGGAAATCGGCGATGACAACCTGCCGGAGAATTTCGAGGCCTACCTGATGGGTATGAAAGCTGGTGATAAAGGCAGCTTCCAGGTGCCGCCCGAGAAAGCCTTTGGCCAGCACAACCCGAATAACGTACAGACGTTCAAGCGCCATGAGTTCAGCCCCGATATGGTGCTGGAACCCGGCGTAATGATTTCCTTTGCCGACGCGCGCCAGAGCGAGTTGCCCGGTGTTGTCAGCCGTGTAGAAGGTGACGAAGTGGAGGTGGATTTCAATCACCCCCTGGCAGGGCGTACACTGACGTTTGAAGTAGAAATCATCGACGTGGAACCGGCAGGCCCGGCCCACTAACCAGAATAGCAGGTTGATATGCAGATCCGACTCGCCAATCCCCGAGGTTTTTGTGCCGGCGTGGACCGCGCCATCGAAATTGTAAACCGGGCGCTGGACGTGTTCGGGGCGCCTATCTACGTTAGGCACGAGGTGGTCCACAATAAATTCGTGGTGGATAACCTGCGCAACCGTGGCGCCATTTTCGTGGACGAGCTGGACGAAGTGCCGGACGACAAGCTTGTTATCTTCAGCGCCCACGGCGTCTCCCAGGCAGTGCAGAATGAAGCAGCGCGCCGTGGCCTGAAGGTCTTTGACGCGACTTGCCCGCTGGTCACCAAGGTTCACCTGGAAGTCATGCGCTACAGCCGCGACGGCCGGGAATGCGTACTGATCGGCCACCATGGCCACCCGGAAGTGGAAGGCACCATGGGGCAGTACGACCACAGCAATGGCGGTGAGATTTACCTCGTGGAAAACGAGGAGGATGTTGCCAACCTCGAAGTTAAAGACCCCGGCAAGCTCTCCTACGTTACCCAGACCACCCTGTCCATGGACGATACCGCCCGCGTCATTGACGCGCTCCGCGCAAAGTTCCCGGAGATCCAGGGCCCTCGCAAGGACGATATCTGCTACGCAACCCAGAACCGCCAGGATGCTGTGAAGCAGTTAGCGGGCGATTGTGATTTGATGCTGGTGGTAGGCTCGCCGAACAGCTCTAATTCAAATCGTCTGCGTGAGCTGGCGGAGCGGATGGGCACGCCGGCCTATCTGATTGATGAGGCCTCCCAGATCAATGCTGCCTGGCTGGAAGGTAAGACTTCGATTGGGGTTACTGCGGGAGCTTCTGCCCCCGAGGTTCTGGTGAACGAAGTTATTACCCGTCTGCGAGAGCTTGGCGGCAGCGTTCCGGAGGAAATTGCCGGGCGTGAGGAGAATATTGTGTTTTCTATGCCGCGGGAACTCAGAATCGATGCAGTCGATCTTAGCTGAACTCTCCAGCATCGATCCCGAGTTTGCACTGCTACCAGCAATTAGCTATCGCTGCCCCCCGATTGCCCTGCTCATCCAGTGTTAGTGTGCCACAGTCGTCATTGGCTTGCGCGGCAGTAGGTGCTGCTTGGAGTGTGTACGTATCCCTGGTTGCGTTCCCAACGAAACTTATGTCGTAGAAGGCCGTTCCCTCCTGGGGTGATTGGGTAAAGGGAAGCACAGGATTGGCGCCAGCGTCCCGGTAATCGAACCCGTTCGAGTAGCGTCGTTCCATCCACTGACTCAACTCCAGCAGGTCGGCTTGGGCCGTGGTTCGCCGGGTTTGCTCTACCTGATTTTGATACAGTGGAAACGCGACTACTGCGATAATGCCAATGATCGCGACCACGATCACTAACTCAATGAGGGTGAAGCCGCGATTTGCGCTGGGTGAAATTGTACTGACATCCTGTATACGTAGCATTAACAAGCCTCGTTCATTCGAAAAAAGTCGTCAATCTCGGGACCGAATTGAGATGATGCGTAGAGTTCTCCCTTTGGCCTCAGGATCCACCTCAAAATAGATCTTCAGCCCTTCATCCAGCTCCTTGACCAATCTCTCTCTGGACCAGGAGGCGCCGTTGAACCTTACTACAGCGGCGAGCTCAACAAGCTGGTCGTCGATAACTACAGCTCGCCCATCTTCTGAAACTCGGTTTACCACCCCGGCCAGTTCCCCAGAATTATCCTCGCCCGCCCCGACTACGAGAGGGGTTTGAATCGTCCTCTCAGCACTGGAAGAAGGTCCCGTGAAAAGCAGGGATGCCAGAGCCATGGACAGCACCAGCACAAATTTGTTGCGTTTGGATTCTGAATCACGCATAGCAATTCCCTTTAAGTAAGAGGGGGCAGCTCCTAGCGGAGCTGCTCCCAGGTTTGCCTACCAATGTTGTTTTCTAAGGCCTTGCCACAGAGTGCTGTCGTGCAGGGATCATCGCTGTCTATCTTGTTGGGATCAGTGATGAATGCTTCTGTATCGCCCTCGGTTATAGTCCGGACTTCTGCGCCTTGACCAATGTTTATACCGCTGGGAGCGTCGCCGCCGCCGCCGCCGCCGCCGCCGCCGCCGCCGCCGCCGCCGCCGCCGCCGCCACCGCCGGAACCGCCGCCGGAACCACCAGATCCGACTAGATCTCCCGTAGTGAACTCGCCATCACTGTCGAGATCGAAGACTGGATCAGTCGGAGCCGCGCCGGAAATGAGGTTAAGATCCATAATGAAGCCGGTCCGGCCACTCCCGCAAGGGTTTGAATCTGGTATCAGGGTGCTGAATCGAACCCGATCCGGGAAAATGCCGAACGGATAACTGGATCGACTGACTACTCGTTCACCCGTTTTCTGAGAGTTGTAGATTAGGTCGAGATACCAGCCTTGCTCGGATGTCAGCACGTTACTGGAGGTTTCCCGAACGATATAGCTGTTGTTGCCCGTTCCATCAGTACGAGCGACCTGCACACCGTTTTGAGAGGTGATGGTTTGTTCGAGTAAGTCGCCGCGATCAAGCCCAGACTGATTGAGGTCGTCCCTGATTGCGTAAAGGCTCTGAACCTGGTCTGTTGTATCATCGCCAGTTTGTATAAAACTGCCCGTTCCGAAGGTAAGAATCAGTTCGTCAAGATCAGACGGGTTTACGGTCAGTCGAGGCGCTGAGGTAATAGGTTGAGGGGTTCCGGATTGATCAGTAGCTGTGAACAGCTTCGTAACTGACCAGGAACTGACTTGCTTCTCAACGAAGCTGAACCGCCAGATGTTACCTTTCAGGTCGCCGGCATACGCATACTGGGAAATGGCGCCGCCGTCGGGAAAGCTGGTCAGGACCGGTGCCGCGAGGCCGTTTGAATTGCCGCTCCCCCCTACACCGGTCTCAAACTGCTTGAGAAGCGCTCCATCCGAAAGGCGAACGACGAATAGGCTGGCAGAATCGTCAGTACCGTTGTAGCCATTGCCGAAGACAGCCGCCCATTCGCCGTTGGGAAGGCGTGCTATTTCAGCATTACTGACGCCATACCCTAAATCTGGATGACTGAATTCCCAAAGGACGCTATTTTCGGTTACAGCGGTTGGGTCCGTGATATCAATGGCGAAGACACTGCGTCCACCGGCACCCATGGTCCCTACCAGGATTGTTCTCCATTGACTTGAGCCATTAATATCAACGTAGGCATCGAGGGCCGTCGGCGTACCATCTACGAAGTAGCGGTGGTCGTAATCCGATTCGATAAGGGAGGAAATTTGTGCGTGGGTTTTGCCCGGTCCCGGGCGTAAGAGCTCACCCGGCATGAAGGCAAACAGCTCGTCACCGGTTTCACTGTCGAAAGCATGCAGCATGCCGTCGTTTGCGGCGACGTACAGTGCTTTGGTTCGGCTTTGATAGTCTGTAGAGGAACGGAACGCCCCATAACTTGTACCCTCATTGCCAGGTAAGCGACGGAATCCATAGTTGGGGTTGCCGACGAACAGCGGATTTGCGTTCACTATATCGCCGAGCAAGCGGCGGACCGTTGTGCCGGATTCGTTAGTGAAGCTGCGATCGCGGAAAGTCGGGTGAACGTTGGCGGCACCTCGAAGCCAATTGATTCTGTCGCTGCCAAGGTTGTCTAGCTGGCCAGGATTCTCTGGGTCTGCATTCAGCGCCGCGATCTGGGCCGCCGCAAGATCCTGAATATCCTTGAGCTGGACCGCGTTACTGCCATTGAAAGTAAAGATGTTGCGGTTGGCTGGCAGAGTCTGGCGCAACTGCTCTTCAGCATCCCAGATCTGGGATCCCGAATCGAAGTTGAAGCCAATTAGGGTGCCTGACCAATCCTCGCTGCGGAACCCTGCGAAGAAGCCAGCGGAGTCGGTTCTCAATACCGCAGAGCTCACCGCAGCAGCGGATGATGAGGTTTCTGCTCGCGCGATTACCGTGTCAAGAAACCCGGAGATTTCTCTCGAGAACTCATCAGGATTTTGGGCACTTGCGAATCCTCCACGTCCATTAACCGCAGCGTGGAGCAAATCATCAATGTTCTGTGAGCCAGCGTTTGAAGAGGGCTCTGGCCAGTTAATGGTGTTCCCGTTGCTGATTGCAGCGAAAGCATCTGATTCGCTGACGGAGCCCTCGACACCCAAGCCGATGGTGAAGGTGGTCATGTGCTGCCAAAAGGCTTCATCAATCCCGGCCGTCGGTACCTTATCGTCGAGATCGGGGCGGAGGTCGTTTTTCCAGTACTCCATGGCAACGTCTGCCAGAGTGTTAGAGTGGCCATCGCTGAATGGGGACACGGCTTTATAGTCGAAATCGTCCCCGGTGGGGTCTGGATTGGTATGGGAAGGCCCGGGTGTCCCGTCGGAGTTTCCGACAGAGGGGCTGCTTCCGTTCCAGATGCCGTCCGTCATCAAAATGGCGTAGCTCGGACGACATTCCACATGCGAATTGGTGTCGTTGGTACCTGGTGTATTCCCCCAGGGCCCGGGATTGTCTGTTCGCGAGTAGTATGTGCCCACATCTTTAAGAGCCGTCCGCAGCGGTGTTCCACCCGATACGTTCTTGGTTTGCAGCCAATCCAGGAATTGTTCCCGGCGGTTTGTGTTAAACGGCCGAACGCCACTGATGAGTGTGTTACCGGTAACTCCATCAATCGTGTTGTTGTTGGAGTTTATTGCACCGTATCCAACCCGGATATTTTCGGGGAGATCAAAGAATGCCTCACTGATACCGGCACGTGATGCAAAGTATCGGAGCCGGTAGTACGAAAACCAGTTTGCAAAGTTCTGTTGTTGTTCAGCGCTTTCGTTCGCCAGGAAAACCAGAGAGTAGCAACTGTTGTTCTTTGGGTTGGTGTCGCAGGAGGCGGACGAATTGAACTGGTAGTAAAATGCGCCATTCCGAAAATCGAAACGTGATGTCTGGTACCTGTTGGCCAAGTCGACCGAACCGGTTTGGGAGTACCCATTGACCCAGGCACTAGTGAAGTTCGAATCTGGCCGTCGACCAGTTCCGTCCGGTTTGAACGGTGGGCGGTAGGCTATGTTCGGATCGTAATAGACGGTATTAACAGCGCTACTATAGTACCAGTAATTCCGAACACTAATGGATCGGAAGTTACCGTTTCCATCGCGGTAGGTAAACGGGCCGTTGTTATCGATGTAAAGGCCCAAATCGGACCCGACGCTGTCAGGCATATACTCCCAACCCATCGACCCAGAATCATCGAAAACGAAAACCAGGTTCGGGTCCACGGATTCTTTGAGAAAAACCGGCGCGGAAGCAAGGTTCACATTTGCGACGGCGGCATTCATTGTCCCTGCAGACAGTGCGAAGGCCAGAGCGGCATGTCCAATCTTGCTGGCGCGCCGCGAAAAACGAGGGCTGGTAATTTTCATAACATCTCCTCCTGTTGGGAGAAATAAATCAAAAAATGCCTATTGGTTCGCTCCCGCGAAACGGTCATTCTGGAGGCAGCAGCGCGGTTGACTGAAGAACTGTAACCGCTTCTGCGCTACCACCTTCAGCCCGGCTCGTAATCTGGAAGCGCTCAAAACACGGTTCCGTTGGATCGATGGAGCAAACATCTGCCAAGCGTGCCTGGTGGTAAACTGGCTCAGAATTCACTTGAACGCCGACATTGCCATTGCCTGATGGGGCTGGGTTTGCACCATCCCAGTCCCAGGCCGTTGTCAGCCTTGCGGTTACAGTCGCTGCCTGACGAGTTGCCAAGGTGTTCAGAATATCGGCCTCACCCTGTCTCAAGGCAGTTTCTGCGGCCTGGAAGGAAATTGATCCATCGTGGGCATTGCTCGCCATGCGCTCCTGCATGATCGAACCTTGCATACCGCCGACAGCCAGCAATGAGATCAGAAGCAGCATAACCAGTGCCACTATGAGCGTGGCTCCACGCTCACGATGAGATGGGTGGTTAACTTTGGGTGCACTGGAAAGGTTCTGGAAACTAGCCATTACATTCTCCCCCGGATCGCGGTTGTTCCGACGGACACCAGTCTCACACGACGATCCCCGTTGTTAGCTTGCGCAACTTGGCTCCCAAGCATGTCGAAGTTCCGATTATTTGGTTCGTCCAGTACCTCATCCTGGCTCCGGGTCATTACCGAGAAACGCACGCTCACGACCGTGTTCCAGTTGGCGATCTGGTCGGCAGGAAGGTAGTCGTCGGCTGCATTAGTTCCGGCGGTGTCGACGCCGTAGAGGATCTGCAGTGTTTCGACGCCTGAAACCATTTCCTGTGGCGCCTCAAGCGGCGTGAGTAGCCGACGGAACAGCGCAGGCTCCCCGTTCGTGCCCTGACCTATGTAGTAAGCGGTTGAAGTGAATTCGTAAACTCGGGTTTGAGGTTCGTATGTTAGGTTAAAGTTATTTCCGTTATTGCCCGGGTTTACGTTTCCGCCTGCCATGGTGATTGAGCTGGAGTTTGCGTTGTTGGACTTTTGGAAAAGCTCTCCCGCAGAGCAGTCTCCGAGTGTTGCCAGTACCACCCTGTTGACGGGGACTCCTGAATTGTCGACCAAGTTGATACTGTTGCCATTCTGTGGATTTGCGGCATTGACTGGTACTCCGAGCGGGGTCATCGCGTTGACCACGAGGACATCCGAATTCGTCACCACAGAACCAGCAAGATTGGCAGGCAAGTTCGCTCCTGCCGTCCCTGATGCCCAGTTGCCCGCACCTGGTGTCGCCATCGCGTCCGCCAGAGTTACATTATCGCCCGGTCCAGTATTATTGTACTCCCATCCTTGAAGGGCCTGCGCAAGCGGAACTGTCAAGCCGCCGTTGAGGCGGTTGTCAACAACCTGGTCCAGGGGCCTCCCCATCTCAGCCAGACAGCCAAAACTACCCGCTGACCGAAGGTCCGGTGCCATGATAGCTGACACGAATCGTGTGCTTTCCTGGGCATGAGCTAAGCCCTGAGTCTGGCGATAGGTTTCATTCCCGCTCAGGTATATCTGGGTAACTCCGAGTGTCAGGATAAGGCCAAGGGCCGTTGCGATCAGAAGCTCAACCAGGGAGAGGCCAGATTGCGCCGACACGAATAGCTGCTGAGACTGGGTTGATGATGAAGTGATCAAATCTGGGTCCTCACTACAACAGGATTCATGTTCGCGTCGTTCTGGTCCCAATCAATGGTGACCGTGACAACGTTGCCGTTGACTGTAACCGCGCGAGTAGCTTCCGGCAGCAGGCAGGCCAGGCTGTTTTCCCAGGCAGCAATGTCATTGGCTGCTACCGTTGCGTTCGCGGGGACGAAGGAAGTGGCACATCCGCCATTGTTTGCCCCTTGTGCATCGCCCTGTGCCAGTGCGTAGTCATTCGGCGTGTCAGGATTAGCTCGAATACGGTCGAACAGATCTTCTGCCAACAGAACCGCCTGGCTTCTGCTCTGTGATTGGGTGTTCATCTGGAGAGAAACGACCTGTGTCGATGCCACGCCGAGAATGCCAATACCCAGAATGAGCACGGTAATCAGGATTTCAATCAAACCCAGTCCGCACTGGCTAGTAATGCAAAATGGATGTTGTTGCCGTTTCAGCATCATCAAGGGTGTTACTGGTGTCACGGGCATACTCCATCTTCTATTTCAGTTCTTCCGACAGGGCTGATACGTAAGGTACGGAACGTTATGTCGCCAGAGGCGCAGCCATTCGGGGCCACTGTGAAGGTCTGGGCATTTTGGGGAACTAAAAAACCACGTCTGTCGAAGACCAGGTCGCCAGTTGTCTCTGTAAAGGTAAGGTCAGCAGGAGCCTCGAAGCGACGGATCTGGTCGTTCGCACAGTCCCCCGCCGCATCGCCGGCATGCACGCACCATCCCGTCTCAAGTCCGCCATCGGTACTAAATGTGACATTGGTGCCGCGTTTGATTGCCTCGGCTCGTGCAAGCTTTATCGAAGAGGCAAGAAGGTTAGTGCCCGTCATCAGCCTGTTGCTTTCAATCAAACGACCAAAGCCCGGAATCGCGACCGTTGCAATAATCACGAGGATGACCATCGTGATCAACAGTTCGATAAGCGTAAAACCCTCATCTTTCTTCAACATGCCATGTCCTGTCAGTGAGCTCCACTCTAGTTAATCAAAGGCCTTGGTTACATTCACTACCCGCGCGACGAGCGGTCCAAGATCTGGATTAAGCGGTCTTCTGCTGACAGTGTTGTGATAAGGGTCACGTTTCTGGGGGTTCATGGATTGCCCTGGTAGGCGCTTACGGATTCGGGCAAGCGACACTTGCACCCCAAGGAAGGCGGATTTTTCCGTCGCCGTCATCGTCATGGACCACGCGAATTCTGCCCCCGATATTCAGGGCTAGATAACTCATCTGAGTCCGCCCGTCGGCTCTCCGGGAGCATGCGATCAAACTGCCCATAGTGCCGTGACTCATAGCATCTGCTGCCAGCTGAAAGTAGCCTCTTCCGGCGGTCCGGGAATATATATTGGAATGCCCGTTGTTTAGCTTGAAGATTTGGTGGATGTGGTCGTCGTCAGGGCGCTTGTCGTTGTTGCGATCCGGGAATACCGCGACCGGTAACGTCCAATCGTCGGTGCATCTGCGCTCTGGGGACAGCGGGCATATAGTCGTCAGCGTTTTGCTGTGAATGGCATGCGATCTAGCCGTGGCAAACATGCGCTGAATGTCTTGAGTAAGATCCCTATGGCGGTTTGAAACCAGCAATTGAGTCCAGGATGTCTGGGCAAGACCTGCCAGTAGGGTAACCAGACTGAGGGTGACGACTAGCTCGACCAGAGTAAATCCTCTGGTTTTGATATGGTTGTACATGTTCTGACTTCCGTGTCGGTTTGCAAACACTTTTCACTTCCTGTGAAAAGCAGAATGTTGCCTTTTAGTGCTGAAACCTTATCAGGTTTGGGTCCACTATGCCGATGAAATGCTATTTATTCCATTCCAAGCTTTTTTAGTCGATAACGAAGTGCCCTGAAGCTGATTCCCAGCCGTTTAGCAGCCGCCGTCTTGTTCCACCGGGTAGCTTCAAGCGCCTTCTCAATCGCTTGTCGTTCAATCTTCTCCAGGTATCCCTCCAGGTCGATTTCCCCATCAGGCACAGCAACACCCTCTCGCTCACCAGCCTCTCCCTCGGCAATAATCTGCGTGGCGGAGGCCGCGTGCTGCACGCCATTCCCCAGATGGAGATCGTTAGCATCAATCAGGTCGGCGTCGCAGAGGGTAAAGGCCCGCTCCAATACGTTTTCTAGCTCCCTGACGTTGCCGGGGAAATTATATTCTCGCAGTCGTTCCACGGCCTTTGGCGTTAACGAAGCGGGGTCGCATTCATATTCTTTCGCAATCCTCTCAAGGATGTGATTGGCAAGCAGGGGAATATCATCCGGTCGCTCTCTTAAAGGAGGTACCGCCAGTTCGATTACGTTAATCCGGTAGAAAAGATCCTGGCGGAAGCTGCCTTCCTGAACAAGTTCCGGCAGGTTCTTATGGGTAGCGCTCAGTACCCGGATGTCCACGGGCACCTCTTTGGTATCGCCAACCGGACGAACTGCCTTTTCCTGGATAGCCCGGAGCAGCTTTACCTGCATGGCGAGGGGCAGGTCTGCCACCTCATCAAGGAATAAGGTGCCGCCGTTGGCCGAACGGAATAAGCCGTCTTTATTCTCCACGGCCCCGGTAAAGCTGCCTTTTTTGTGGCCAAAAAATTCGCTTTCCATCAGCTCTGAGGGAATTGCGCCGCAGTTAACCGCGATGAATGGTCCCTCGCGGCGGGGGCCCTGCAGATGGATCATTCTGGCAACCAGTTCCTTGCCGCTGCCGGACTCGCCGCTGATAAAAACGGGCGCTTGGCTTCTGGCCAGTTTTCGGGTCTGGTTACGGAGTTTGCGTATCTCTGGCGATTTACCCAGCAACAGGCCTGGCTCGTCGGCTGTATCTTCTGTGTCTGCCTTTGGCTCGGCTAATTTGAGGGCGCTATTGACCAACTCCCTTAAACGGGGCAGTTCCACCGGCTTGGATACGAAATCAAAAGCCCCGGCTTTGAGAGACTCGATCGCGGTATCCATGTTGCCGTAGGCTGTAATCACAGCAACAGGCGTGGCGGGAGAATGCTTCTGAATCCACTGCACGAGTTCGATGCCATTACCGTCTGGCAGGTTCATGTCGGTCAGGCAGAGGTGGGTGGTGTTCTGTTCCAGCAATTTCCGGGCGCTGGTGAGGTCGGGTGCCGTGAGGGTTGTTATGCCCATCCGGGTGAGGGTGATCTCAAGTAACTCCCGGATGTCCGGTTCATCATCAACGATCAGCGCTGTGTATGTGGTCATCTTGTGTCGTCGGTTCCATGTCGTTGTTCAAGCGCCCGATATCCGCCGGCGCCGGTTCAGATCATTCGCCCCGGGTGAGCAAATGTAATGCGAAAACAGCAGCCGGGCTTGTTATCTTCTACCAGGGAAAGATGGGCCTGATTAGCCTCGCACAGTTCCCGGGCCAGATAAAGCCCGAGCCCGGTCCCGGTCTTGTCTGTGGTAAAAAAGGGTTCGAACACAGAGTTTCTGTGCTCGGGTGCAATGCCTGGCCCCTGGTCACGGACATCGATATAGGCCCGCTCGCCATCTTCGGTTGCACCGGCATGAATGCCGATCTTTCGCTGTCCCGAGTGCTGTTCACTGTAGCGTAAACCGTTGTCACAAAGATTCACCATCACCTGTTCAATCTGGCTTTTGTCGAAGCGCGCCGGAGGCAGTTGCGGATCGATTTTCAGAACGATATTCGCCGTGGTGCAGTCCTCGTCCTGCGTTTGCAGGAAGTCTTCCCGAAATTCCTGGAGCCAGGGTGCCACTTCGATCAGATCGGCATTTGCGGCCCGGCGCCTGGAAAGATCCAGTACATTCTCTATGATGCCATTCACCCGTCGGGAGTGGCGTCGGATGATCTCCAGCATCTGGCGGTCGCCGGGTTCGAGGTTGGGGGATTCTTCCATCAGTTGGGCCGCGTGGCTGATCGCGCCCAGTGGATTGCGGATTTCATGGGCGATGCCGGCCGTCAGTCGGCCCAGCGATGCCAGTTTCATCTGCTGGGCCTGTTGGGTGACTTTGCTCATGTCCTCAATGAACACAAGAATCTGGTCGCCCCGCTCCTGGTCCAGCTGTGTGAAATTGGCTTGCAGCAGCGGCGAGGTCGGTGAGGGCTGAAACGGTTCAATGCGCTGTGTTGGGTCCTTCAGCCACACGTCCAGGCCCTGCTTGAGCGGCTTGGGCAGCACGGTTGCGCGTTCCTGAATCGGTAATGAGGTTTTTGGCGCGCCATATAAAAGCTCCTCGGCAGCAGCGTTGGCAAGACGGATCTGGCCGAAACGGTCCAGCACCAGAATGCCGGTTCGCATGCGCTGAATAATCTGCTGGTTGATCTTCTCCAGCTCGGCAATGCTGCGCGCCCGGCTGCTGGCCAGTGCCTCGCTGCGCATCATTCGGCGGGAGATGCTTTGCAGGACGAAAGCCGCGGCAAAGTAAAGGATGCCCAGGGAGCCGGCCCGGACGATATCATCGGCGGACTCACCCAGCGCCAGCACGGCCCATCCGGAGATGCCCAGGGAGCAGATCGCTGCCAGAGCCGCGTAGAAGGTTCCCATGCGACTCGGGGTCAGGATGTTGCCCGCCGCAACAGATACAATCACAAGGTTGGCCAGGCCGTTGGTAATGCCTGTACTGGCAAGCAGCAGGCCGTGCATGATGAGGATATCCAGCAGGATCGAAAGCGTTATATGGCGCTGGCTGGGGTGAAAGCCGGCCACAAGAAGCAGGGCGATGAAGGCATTCAGGCCCAGGTAAGCGGAGACGCCTGCCTGGTAGTAATCCAGCAGCCGGAAACGCATGTCAAAGTTGACTGGGTCCACGAATAACAGCGCCACCAGCATCAGGCTCACCACCAGGCGGTAGTGGTTGTAGATCCTGAATAGCTTTGCCTGCTGCACACCGGACGGTGTTGAAGGGGGGTGGCCGAGCGTTTCGGTCGATTGTGCTGGTGTATCTGCTGCCATGATTCACAGGAATCCGCTGTTGGTCGGAAGAAATCCACGCCTATGCGGGGTTATAATAGCCTTTTCATGGCAATGAGTTACAGGAGCCGATTTATGTCCGTGTCCGGAAATCAGGCAGCGACCGGGGTGTCTGCCAGAAAACTGCGGGTGGTGATGGCCCAGCTGGATTTTCTGGTGGGGGACATACCCGGCAATACCGAGCTTATCCTTGAGGCTGCCCGCCGGGCATCGTCCGAGCATCAGGCGGACATTGTGGTTTTTCCCGAGCTTTGCCTGACCGGCTATCCGCCGGAGGATCTGCTGTTGCGCCCGAGCCTGGAAGTGCGGGTCAACGAAGCGCTGGAAAGGTTGCAGGCGGAACGGCTGGACCCGGTGATCGTTATCGGTGCTCCCCTTCGTCATGGCCCGCTGTTGTATAACGCGGCGGTTGTGATTGACGGTGGCGAGATTACCGGCCGGTATTTCAAGCGCTTCCCGCCCAACTACCAGGTGTTTGACGAGAAGCGTTACTTTGCCGAAGGCCAGGATGTTCTGACTCTGGATATCCGGGGCGTTCCTGTAGGTATCACCGTGTGTGAAGATCTTTGGAAGGAGGGGCCGGTAGAAGACTGTGCGGCCGCAGGCGCCCGTCTGATTCTGAATCTCAATGCGTCACCGTACGATATCGACAAGCAGGCACGTCGCAAGGCCCTGTTGGAGCGAAAGTCCCGGGAGAATATGGTCAGTATCGTGTACGTGAATCTTGTGGGTGGCCAGGACGAACTGGTTTTCGATGGGGGCTCCATGGTGTTCGACCATTCGGGTGTGCTTATGGCGGAGGCTCCTCAATTTGGCGAGGGCCTGTACCCGGTTGACTTCCTCTGCGAGCACCATTGCCAGCCGGTATCCCGGCCGCTGCCGGAAGAACCGTCGTTGGAGGCCAATGTCTATAGCGCCCTGGTGACCGGTGTTCGGGATTACGTCAACAAGAATGGATTCAAGTCGGTGGTTCTGGGGCTCTCAGGCGGAATCGACTCGGCCGTTACGCTGGCGGTCGCAGTCGATGCCCTGGGCAAGGATCGGGTTCGGGCGGTGATGATGCCGTTCCGTTACACCTCCAGCATGAGCCTTGAGGATGCCGAGGCTGAAGCCGTTGCCCTGGGCGTGCAGTACGATGTGTTTTCCATTGAACCCATGTACGACGCCTTCATGGAAACTCTGGCAGCGCCTTTTGAGGGCACCAAACCGGATACAACCGAGGAAAACCTGCAGGCGCGTCTCCGGGGTGTTCTGCTGATGTCGCTTTCCAACAAGTTTGGTTCCCTGGTGCTGACCACTGGTAACAAGAGCGAGATGGCGGTGGGCTATTCAACGCTTTATGGCGATATGGCTGGCGGCTTTGATGTGCTCAAGGATGTGCCCAAAACCCTGGTATTCCGCCTGGCCAAATACCGCAACACGCTTTCGGAGGGAGAAGTGATCCCCGAGCGTGTGATCACCCGGCCGCCATCGGCAGAACTGGCGCCGGACCAGAAAGATGAAGACAGCCTGCCCGGTTACGATGTACTGGATCAGATTTTGAATCTGTATGTAGAGCGGGATTTCAGTGCCGATGCGATCGTTGCGGAAGGTTTCGAGCGAGTCGACGTTGAGCGGGTTATTCGTCTTGTAGATATCAACGAATACAAACGTCGGCAGGCGCCGATTGGTGTTCGAATTACCGAGCGAGGATTTGGCAAGGACCGGCGTTATCCGATCACCAACGGCTGGAAGAGTGGCAAATAGTTGAAGTATTCGGGGTCAGATGAACTTTTCATCTGGCCCCAAATTCAGCTGTTTGAGCCCTTACTCGTCGCCCATCAAACCGAAGGTAACAACGTTCGTCAGTGAACGGTTTTCACCCTCCAGCAGATCCACCTCAAAATCGCCGTCGGCATTGAATGCCTCACTTTCCGGGAAATTGGTACGGAGCATGGCGATTGCGTCCTGTGAACCTTTTTTCAGATCCAGGAAGCGAAAGGTTTCTGCCAGGATAATCAGAGCCTCTTCAGTAACCGTTGCGGTCGGATAATTCTCGATGATGTACCGCGCCCGGTTGTTGGCCGCCACATAGGCCTGGCGTTTGACGTAATAGCGGGCAGCGTAAAGTTCCAGCTCAGCCATGCGATTGCGCACTGCGATCATTCGCTGTCGGGCATCTGCGACGTACTGGCTTTCCGGGTAGCGGCTCAGCAGTTCCGAAAAATCCCGGAAAGACTGCAGCTGCTCGCCTGGATCCCGGGCCGCAACGTCGATCGGAAAGTAACGGGCAGCAAGGCCGATATCCAGGTTGTAGGAGGCGAGGCCACGCATATAGAGCGCATAATCCCCGTGGTCACTTTGCGGGTTCAGACGCAAAAAACGGTCGGCAGCTGCGCGGGAACCTTCCAGGTCCAGGTTCTGGTAGCGGGCATAAATCAGATCAAGCTGGGCCTGTTCGGCGTAGCGACCGAAGGGATAGTAGGTTTCCAGGGCATCCAGGTTCTCCTCTGCCTCGTTGAAATTCCCGGAGGTCATGGCCTGGCGTGCATTCTCATAGTAGGTCTTCTCCGGAAGTACTTCCTCCTGCTTGTTGGAGGCGCAGGCACTGACCAGAACAACCAGTGTGGAAAGTAACAGCAAACGAAGACCTGATCTCATTCCGGAATCCCGTATAATGTCGATTAATTCAAGGGCAGTCATTGTAGCGGGGAAGTGGCTCCATGTGCAGAGCAATGCCTCGCTGTTTCCAATAATCTGACCGAAACGTAACACACACAGGCCCTGGGGGCTTAATGTCATCTGAAAAACGAATCATCGCCAACTTTGTCGTGCCGCCGGAACTGAGTGATCGGCGCCTTGACCAGGCCGCGGCAGAACTGATGCCCGAACATTCCCGTTCCCGCCTGCAGTCCTGGATCAAAAGCGGCGCGTTGACGGTGAATGGTGAGACGCGAAAGCCTCGGGACAAAGTGATGCTGGATGATCGCCTGGCGCTGGATGCCGAGCCGGAAGCCCAGGTGAGCTGGCAGGCCGAGGAAATCTCCCTCGATATTGTCTATGAGGACGAGCACTTGCTGGTCATCAACAAGCCCGCGGGCCTAGTAGTGCACCCGGCGGCCGGCCATGCCGATGGAACCCTGGTCAATGCCCTGCTGAACTACGCACCGGAGGTCGAGAATCTGCCCAGGGCGGGTATCGTACACCGCCTCGACAAAGACACCTCGGGCATTATGGTCGTTGCCCGTAGCCTGATTGCGCACACGTCCCTGGTCGACCAGCTACAAACCCGAACCATGGGCCGCGAGTACGAGGCCGTCGTCGTTGGCACCCTCACCGGCGGCGCAACGGTTGATGCGCCCATCGGCCGGCATCCTCGGGAGCGCAAGAAAATGGCGGTCGTCGCCTCCGGCAAACCGGCGGTCACCCATTATCGTCTGGTGGAACGTTTTGCCGCCCACACTCACGTCCGCTGCAAACTGGAAAGCGGCCGAACCCATCAGATCCGGGTTCATATGGCCCATGTAAAACACCCGCTGGTCGGAGATCCGCTCTATGGAGGTCGGCTGAGACTGCCCAAGGGAACCACTGACGAGCTTAGAGAGGCCCTCTCGGCGTTCAACCGTCAGGCCCTCCACGCCCGGCAATTGACCCTGGAACACCCGGAAACCGGTGAAATCCTGACCTGGGAGGTTCCCTTGCCTGAGGATATGGTTGCGTTGATTGAAGCTCTGCGCAAACACGCCCGGGAGCTGGAAACCCGTGACTATTGAAGGTAACGCCCTGAAACCGGACTGGCCTGCGCCCGATAGAGTGCGGGCGGTCAGCACAACTCGCGTCGGGGGTGTCAGCGTTCCACCCTGGAGCAGTCTTAACCTCGGTAGTCACGTCGAAGACAACCCGGAACACGTCCAAGAGAATCGGCGAAGACTCGCCGAGTCCTTGAAGCTGGATAGCGCCCGTATTGGTTGGCTCAACCAGGTACACGGTACCGCGGTCGTTGAGCTAACCCCGAACAACGTCGGACAAACGGCCGAGGCTGACGCCAGCTACACCTGTCATCCGGGCATCGCCTGCGCCATCCTTACCGCCGACTGCCTGCCCGTTATCCTTGCCGATCGCGAAGGAACGGTTGTTGGCGCCGCCCACTGTGGCTGGCGAAGCCTGTGTGGCGGTGTTATCGAGAATCTGGTGAGCGAGATGGCGGTTGCGCCCGAAACCCTGCAAGCCTGGCTCGGCCCGGCCATCGGTCCGGACAGCTTCGAGGTCGGCCCGGAAGTGCGTGACGCCTTCCTTGATCATGGTCCCAAAGCGGTCCTCGCCTTTAGAGCCGAAGGCGCTCGGCCGGGTCATTTCATGGCAGATATCTATGCCCTTGCCACTCTGAGGTTAAATCATCTCGGTGTTTCCAGCGTGACTGGCGGTGCCCTGTGTACCGTTCAGGATTCAGATCGGTTTTTTTCATACCGCAGGGATGGCCAAACAGGGCGGATGGCCACGCTGGTCTGGCTAACAAGCTAAGTGGCCAACTTGAAGTGGCCGTGGCAAGGCGGTTGCTGAAAAGTCCGGTGGCTGGTGCGAGGCTGCTTTCCAGAACTGTCTGCAGCATGGATGCTGCAGCCAAGCCTACAGGGATGTATTCACGGCGTGTTCTGGAAAGCAGCCTCGCGCCAGCCTTGCACCCAGCACCAAACTCAAACCTGACGGCCGTCAATTTTCTGACGAATACACCGCCGCCCCGCTTGAAGTCCCTCTACTTGCCCCTACATTAACTGTCAAAGCAATCGAATATCCGCCACCCAAGGCACCATGGTATTCGCAGAAATTTGGGGAAAGTACACATGAGAATCGACAAGCTGACCAGCAAGCTGCAGACCGCCCTCGCGGACGCACAGTCCATCGCGGTCGGAAAGGATCACAACTTCATTGAGCCGGTGCACCTGATGCAGGCACTGCTTGATCAGGAAGGCAGCGCCATCAAACCCTTGCTCAAGCAGGCCGGCGCAGAGCCCGGACGCATTCGCCAGGCGATCGCCCGGGAGATCGAAAACCTGCCCGAAGTGCAGGGATCGGCCGGCGACGTCTCCATGTCCAATGACATGGGCCGGCTGTTCAACATTGCCGACAAGCTCGCCCAGAAACGCAAAGACCAGTACATCTCCAGTGAGCTCATGTTGCTGGCCGCCCTGGAAGATCGGGGTACTTTGGGTCGCGTACTTCGGGAGCAGGGTGTTGATAAAGCTGCCCTGGAAAAAGCGATTGACGACGTTCGCGGCGGTGAAGCCGTCAACGACGCCAGCGCCGAAGAAAACCGTCAGGCTCTGTCCAAATACACCATCGACCTTACCGAGCGAGCCGAGGCCGGCAAGCTGGACCCGGTAATCGGCCGCGATGATGAAATTCGCCGTACCATTCAGGTATTGCAGCGCCGCCGGAAGAACAACCCGGTTCTCATCGGTGAGCCCGGCGTTGGTAAAACCGCCATCGTCGAAGGGCTGGCCCAGCGTATCGTCAACGGCGAGGTGCCCGATGGCCTCAAGGACAAGAAGGTTCTGTCACTCGATATGGGTGCCCTTATTGCCGGCGCCAAGTTCCGGGGTGAGTTTGAAGAACGCCTGAAAGCTGTTCTGAACGAACTGTCCAAACAGGAAGGTCAGATCATCCTGTTCATCGACGAGATTCACACCATGGTTGGTGCCGGCAAGGCCGAAGGCTCCATGGATGCCGGTAATATGCTCAAGCCGGCGCTCGCTCGTGGCGAGCTGCACTGCGTGGGCGCGACTACCCTGGACGAATACCGTGAAAACATCGAAAAAGACGCCGCTCTTGAGCGTCGCTTCCAGAAAGTACTGGTCAGCGAACCCAGTGAGGAAGATACCATCGCCATCCTGCGGGGCCTGAAAGAGCGTTATGAAGTTCACCACGGGGTTGAGGTGACAGATGGCGCCATTATCGCCGCCGCCAAACTGTCGCATCGTTACATTGCCGACCGTCAGCTGCCGGACAAGGCCATTGACCTGGTGGACGAGGCCGCTTCCCAGATCCGGATGGAAATGGATTCGAAGCCCGAGGCCCTGGATCGTCTCGAACGTCGTCTGATTCAGTTGAAAATCGAGCGTGAGGCGCTCAAGAAAGAGACCGATGCTGCCTCGAAAAAACGCCTGTCGGAACTGTCCGATGTGATCACCGGTGTCGAGCGTGAGTACGCCGATCTGGAAGAAGTCTGGAATACCGAAAAGGCGGCATTGCACGGGTCCCAGAAGATCAAGAGCCGGTTGGAACAGGCCCGCATTGATCTGGAGAATGCCCGTCGTGCCGGTGACCTCGGCAAGATGTCTGAGCTCCAGTACGGGCAGATTCCTGAGCTTGAGCGCCAGCTGGATATGGCCAGCCAGGCAGAAATGATGGAAATGAAGCTGCTTCGCAACCGGGTAACCGACGAGGAAATCGCCGAGATTGTCTCCAAGTGGACCGGCATCCCGGTGTCCAAGATGCTCGAAGGTGAGCGCGATAAGCTCATGCGCATGGAAGAGGCGCTTCATGGTCGGGTTATCGGCCAGGATGAGGCGGTTGAAGCTGTTTCTAACGCGGTGCGTCGTTCCCGGGCCGGATTGTCCGACCCCAATCGTCCAAACGGTTCGTTCCTGTTTCTCGGCCCGACGGGTGTGGGTAAGACCGAGCTGTGTAAGGCGCTGGCGTCCTTCCTGTTCGATACCGAGGAAGCCATGGTTCGCATCGATATGTCCGAGTTCATGGAGAAGCATTCCGTGGCTCGCCTGATTGGTGCGCCCCCGGGCTACGTCGGCTACGAGGAAGGTGGCTACCTGACCGAAGCGGTCCGCCGTCGGCCGTATTCCGTGTTGCTGCTGGATGAGGTGGAAAAAGCCCATCCGGATGTGTTCAACATACTTTTGCAGGTACTTGAGGATGGTCGCCTGACTGACGGGCAGGGCAGGACCGTCGACTTCCGGAACACGGTCATTGTCATGACCTCAAACCTCGGCTCGGACATCATCCAGCAGAAAGCCGGCGAGGAGAGCTACGAGGTCATGAAGAATGCCGTCATGGAAGTCGTCGGCACTCATTTCCGCCCCGAGTTCATCAACCGCGTGGATGAAGTGGTGGTGTTCCACCCGCTGGCGGAGAGTCAAATCCAGGGCATTGCCCGGATTCAGATCGAGTCTCTGAGCAAGCGCCTGAAAGAGCAGGATATGAAGCTGGAGCTGGATGATGCTGCCATGGAGTTGTTGGCGGAAGTGGGCTATGACCCGGTCTACGGTGCCCGGCCGCTGAAGCGGGCCATCCAGCGGATGATCGAGAACCCGCTGGCCCAGAGGCTGCTAAAGGGAGAGTTTGTGTCGGGTGATGTCATTCGTGGCACAGTGAAGGACCACCACCTGGATTTCACCAAAGCCTGACCCGAGAGTCGGAGCTGAAGTCGGGGTCAGATGAAAGCTTTCATCTGACCCCATTTTTACATGTTCACATCGGTTCGCAATTATCTTCCGCCATTCGCTCAAGTTCTGCCCGTTTCTCGGCAAGCTCTTCCGGAGTCAGATAGCGCAGTTCGCCGTTTTCCTCAATCCGGATGCGGGCGTGGTTGGCAATTACCTCCAAGTTGGACCGGGCTGTCGCGCAATTTGCGTCGCGCTGTTTCCGGCGGGCCTCCTCAACGGCGGTCTCCTGGCGCTGCCTTGCCTCATCTTCCTGGTGTTCCTGCATATTCTGCAGACGCTCCTGGGGGCTCTGCCTGTTGCCAGACGCGTCGGAAGAGGTGCCGGAGCGAACATTGACTCGTTCGGCCTTTGAGCCCGTAGGCTGCCGGTCCCCAAAATGGGTAACCCCGTTTTCATCGGTCCATTTATAGACAGAGGCGCTCATGGCGACACCTGGTACAACGGCCAGTAATAAGGTCAGCGTCAGGATTTTTCTGTTCATGGCTCTACTCGCGTGTGTTCACTGCTCCCGGGCAGGCAGACAACCTGGATAAACCGGGCCCGTTTTTTCTCAGCTTATTATTCCCTATCATGCCACCAGTGTTGCGGATTTTCTTCTGTCTGGTTCAAATCTTTGTATCGGATTTGTGTCAAGTATGGCAGACCTTCGGCCAGTATAGGCACAGAAACCTGCAGCGGCTATTGACAGGGAGTTTCGCGCTGTCAGAATTACCGATTGCCTGAAGACTGGGGTCAATACGGCAGGCAATCCCGAGCGAGTATCCCCCATCAATTACCACACTGAACGCGCCGCGTATCCGTCGCGGGATGGTTGTTGCTTACGTGCAACCCGTTGATTGGCCGTTCTCCGCAACCCTCAGGAGGGCGGCTGGCCAGGAGACAACCTCTTAACAAGGTGTGGAGGAGCAGCCGGTTCCGCTTTCAAAAGAAGCATGGACACCGTGAATCCAGGCAACCGGGAGCCTTCCCGGCTCATTCACTCGTAGAAGAGGGTAGAAAATCGTGGAGTTATTGTCTGGCGCCGATATGCTGATCCGGTCCCTTCAAGATGAAGGTATCGAATACATATACGGCTATCCGGGTGGTGCAGCCCTTCATATTTATGATGCGCTGTTCAGGCAGGACAAAGTCAAGCACATTCTGGTAAGGCACGAGCAGGCGGCGGTCCACATGGCCGACGGTTATGCCCGTGCGACCGGAAAACCAGGTACCGTACTGGTGACCTCGGGTCCTGGAGCCACCAACACCATCACTGGCATTGCCACCGCATTCATGGATTCCATCCCCATGGTGGTTCTGTGCGGCCAGGTTGCGTCCACCCTCATCGGCGAGGACGCGTTCCAGGAAACCGATATGATGGGTGTCTCCCGTCCGGTGGTTAAGCACAATCTCAGTGTCCGTCATCCCGAGGAAATCCCGGAGATTATCCGTAAGGCGTATTATATTGCCGCGACCGGTCGCCCCGGTCCTGTGGTCGTGGATATTCCCAAGGATATGACCACGCCGAACGAGCGTTACGAGTACGCCTATCCCAAGAAGGTCAAACTGCGCTCCTACAACCCCGCTATTCGCGGCCATGCCGGTCAGATCAAGAAAGCGGTCGACATGATGCTGGCGGCGAAGCGCCCAATTATCTACGCAGGCGGTGGGGTTGTTCTGGGCAAGGCATCGGATCAGCTGACTGAGTTGGTACGGCTGCTGGGCTATCCGATCACCAATACCCTGATGGGCATTGGTTGTTACCCGGCCAGCGATAAACAGCACCTGGGCTGGCTTGGCATGCACGGCACGTACGAAGCCAACATGGCCATGCACCACTCGGATCTCATTCTCTGCGTGGGAGCCCGTTTTGATGATCGGGTGACCAATGCTACCGAGAAGTTCTGTCCGGGCGCGCGCATCATCCATATCGACATCGACCCGGCCTCGATTTCCAAAACCGTGGATGCCGATGTGCCCATCGTTGGCCCGGTTGACGCTGTGCTCAAGGAAATGCTGTCGCTGGTGAAGGAAGCCAAGGAAAAGCCGGACGCGGACGCAATTGCTTCCTGGTGGAAGCAGATTGACGAGTGGCGAGCATTCCATGGCATGCGCTATGAGACCAGCCCGGATGTGATCAAGCCCCAGGAAGTCATCGAAATGCTGTGTCGCTTGACCAACGGCGAAGCCTTCGTGACTTCCGATGTTGGTCAGCATCAGATGTTCGCGGCCCAGTACTACAAGTTCGATAAGCCCAACCGCTGGATCAATTCCGGTGGTCTCGGCACCATGGGCTTCGGCCTGCCGGCGGCCATGGGGGTAAAACTGACCCATCCGGACGACGAAGTGCTGTGCATTACCGGTGAGGGCAGTATCCAGATGAACATCCAGGAGCTGTCGACCTGCAAGCAGTACAACCTGCCGGTTAAGATCATTAATCTGAATAACCAGGCTCTGGGTATGGTCAAGCAATGGCAGGACATGAACTACGAGTCCCGTCATGCCGAGTCCTACATGGAATCACTCCCAGATTTCATCAAGCTGGCGGAAGCCTATGGGCACAAGGGTGTCCGGATTGAGAAGAAAGAAGATCTGGAAACCAAGCTGAAAGAAGTGCTGGCAATGAAGGACGATCTGGTGTTCGTGGATATTTACGTGGACCGCTTTGAGCACGTGTATCCGATGCAGGTTGCCCGGGGCTCCATGAAGGATATGTGGCTCAGCAAGACGGAGAGGGTCTGATCATGCGTCGAATCATTTCTGTTTTGCTTGAAAACGAGCCCGGCGCCCTGTCACGTGTTGTTGGTCTGTTTTCCCAGCGCAACTACAACATCGAAACGCTCACCGTGGCGCCAACCGAGGACGAGACCTTGTCCCGTCTTACCGTGACCACGACGGGTTCGGACAAGGTGATCGAGCAGATCACCAAGCAACTGAACAAGCTGATCGAAGTTGTCAAGCTGGTAGATCTGACCGAAGGTGCCCACATCGAGCGTGAGCTGATGCTGGTCAAACTGAAGGCCACTGGTTCCCAGCGTGCCGAGATCAAGCGTACGGTAGACATTTTCCGCGGCCAGATTGTAGATGTGACGAGTTCGGTCTACACGGTTCAGCTGGCAGGTGACAGCGAAAAGCTGGACGGCTTCATTCAGGCCGTTGGCACGTCGGGCGTTCTTGAAGTAGTCCGCAGCGGTGTATCCGGTATCGCCCGAGGCGAGAAGGTGCTCAGCCTTTAAGAATTTCAAACACGTTTTGAACATTATGGCCCCTCGGGGTCATCACAAATAACAGAGGTTTCTCATGCAGGTTTATTACGATAAGGATTGTGATCTTTCCATCATCCAGGGCAAGAAAGTTGCCATCATCGGCTTCGGTTCCCAGGGCCACGCGCACGCGTGCAACCTGAAAGAGTCTGGCGTTGACGTAACCGTGGGTCTGCGCCCGGGTTCCTCCTCCATCGCCAAAGCCGAAGCCTATGGCCTGAAGACCAGCGACGTGCCGTCTGCGGTTGCCGCGGCTGACGTTGTTATGGTTCTGACCCCGGACGAGTACCAGGCTCAGCTGTACAAGGCTGAAATCGAGCCGAATCTGCAGCAAGGCGCCACTCTGGCATTCGCCCACGGCTTTGCGATCCACTACAACCAGATCGTTCCGCGCAAGGATCTGGACGTCATCATGGTTGCTCCAAAGGCGCCGGGTCACACGGTTCGCACTGAATTCGCCAACGGCGGCGGTATTCCCGATTTGATCGCCATCTTCCAGGATGCCTCCGGCAATGCCAAGAATCTGGCCCTCTCCTATGCCAGCGGTATCGGTGGCGGTCGTACTGGAATCATCGAAACCAGCTTTAAAGACGAGACTGAAACCGATCTGTTCGGTGAGCAAGCCGTTCTGTGTGGCGGCACGGTGGAGCTGGTCAAGGCAGGTTTTGAAACTCTGGTTGAAGCCGGGTACGCACCGGAAATGGCCTATTTCGAATGTCTGCACGAGCTGAAGCTGATCGTAGACCTGATGTACGAGGGCGGCATTGCCAACATGAACTACTCCATCTCCAACAATGCGGAGTATGGTGAGTACGTGACTGGTCCGGAAATCATCAACGAGCAGTCTCGCGAAGCCATGCGCAACGCCCTGAAGCGTATCCAGAGCGGCGAGTATGCCAAGATGTTCATTTCTGAAGGCGCTCTGAACTACCCGTCCATGACTGCACGTCGCCGCCAGAACGCTGCCCACGATATCGAAGTGGTTGGTGAGAAGCTGCGTGGTATGATGCCGTGGATCTCCGCGAACAAGATCGTGGATAAGGACAAAAACTAAGCGGAATTCCGCCTGGTTTTGAAAAACGCGGCCCGTGAGGCCGCGTTTTTCGTATATACTCCGCCCAAACGCTTTCCGGAGTAATGGAGATGACTGAAGAAAGAAAAACCGCCGACGGCAAGCAGAACCCGGACTACGAAGTCGAGGCCGGGGAAGTGGTTGAAGAAGAGCTGGTTGAGGGTGCACCGGTTCGCCGAAAAGGTATCTATCTGCTCCCCAATGCGCTGACAACGGCTTCGCTGTTTTCAGGTTTCTACGCCATAGTCTCTGCCGCAAACGGCGTGTTTGATAACGCCGCGATTGCCATTTTTGTCTCTATGATTCTGGATGGACTGGATGGCCGTGTTGCCCGGATGACCAACACCCAGAGCAAATTCGGAGAAGAGTACGACAGCCTGGCCGACATGGTGGCCTTTGGTGTTGCCCCTGGCCTTGTTGCCTTCTTCTGGTCGCTGAACGCCTTTGATAAGGTCGGTTGGGCCGTTACTTTTATCTACGTGGCTGGCGCTGCACTTCGTCTGGCCCGCTTCAACACTCAGATTGGTTCAGTTGACAAGAAGTTCTTTGTTGGGTTGCCCAGCCCCGCAGCCGCGGCGTGCGTTGCTGGCCTGGTCTGGTGCTTCCATCTCTTTGAACCAGCTGCCTGGCTCACGTTGCTTACCATGGTGGTGGTTGCCGGTACGGGCGTGCTGATGGTCAGCAATATTCTCTATCGCAGTTTCAAGGATCTGGATCTGCGTGGTCGGGTGCCTTTTGCTGCGATTCTGCTTGTGGTCCTGGTGTTTGTAGTGATCGCGCTGGATCCGGCTACCGTACTCTTTACCGGATTTCTGATATACGCGTTGTCCGGCCCTGTTCGTGCGCTGTTTCGTGGTAAGCCCCGAAAAGCTTCAGGCGCCGCTGACTGAGTTCTTGCTGCCCGGGCCTTCTCATCGAGGCCCGGGAATTTTCACCACAGTCTCCGGTCAACGCCTTAGCTGGCTGACGCCCTGACGGAGACTTTCCATGTTTATCAAGAATCGCCCATCCTGGGTGTTGCCCCACTCAGAAGTTACCCCCGAAGCTGTTTTTCTCAATCGAAGGAAATTCATGTCTGGAGCTGCGGCCGTCGCCGCGGGCCTTTCAGTGCCGGGTCTTTTATCCGCTGCGAAGCTGCCGGTGCCTGGGGAGGCGCTGGATTACGTTGCAATGCCCGGCTTTTCTACCGATGAAGAGAAAACACCGTTCGAGGATGTGACCCGCTATAACAACTTCTACGAATTTGGCACCGGAAAAGGCGATCCGGCCAAGTACGCCGACGAAATGAGCGTTGATCCCTGGTCCATAGTGGTTGAAGGTGAATGTGGGCGGCCCGGTAAATATGCCTTGGAAGACCTGCTAAAACCTCATGAATACCAGGAGCGGGTGTATCGCCTGCGTTGTGTCGAGGCCTGGTCCATGGTTATTCCCTGGATTGGCATTCCACTCGCCGACGTTATAAAACGGCTTGAACCCAATTCCGGAGCGAAATACGTCTATTTCGAGACCCTGTATGATCCGGATCAGATGCGGGGTCAGCGCTCATTGTTCAGCACCATCGACTGGCCCTACCAGGAGGGCTTAAGGATGGATGAGGCCATGAACGAGTTAAGCTTCCTGGCGGTCGGGCTTTATGGCAAAACCATGCCCAATCAGAATGGTGCGCCTATCCGGCTGGTTGTTCCCTGGAAATACGGATTCAAGAGCATCAAGTCGATCGTCAAGATGCGTTTCCAGGAGGAGCGCCCGAAAACCACCTGGGAAATGCTCGCGCCCCAGGAGTACGGATTCTATGCCAATGTTAACCCGGAGGTGGACCATCCAAGGTGGAGTCAGAAGCGTGAACGTAGACTGCCTTCCGGTTTGCTTTCGCCTAACTGGATGGAGACGGTCAAGTTCAATGGTTATGGGGAGCAGGTGGCCCACCTGTACAAGGGTATGGACCTGAGCAAGTTCTATTGATGAATGGTCCTCGAATAGTGGATCGACCTGGCTTTGTCTTGGCTTTTCGCCTTCTTGCAGCCTTTCTTGCCTGCGTTCCACTACTGATATTGGCCATCAGCATCGCAACGCAGTCTCTGGGGCCTGACCCGGGCCAGGAGGTGACGGAGTCACTCGGCCTTGCGGCGTTCCAGTTGTTAATCGTGACCTTGGCGATGACTCCCCTCAAGCGCTGGTCTGGTTGGGCAGGCTGGATCCGGGTTCGCCGAATGCTCGGCCTGTTTGCATTCTTTTATGCTGTACTGCATGTGTTGGCGTTTCTGCAATTCATACTCGGGTGGAGTGATCTTTGGGCGACGTTCACCAAGCGGCCCTATATTGTTGCGGGCGCACTTTCCTTCCTTATGCTCGTGCCTCTGGCTGTGACCTCAACCAGGGGGATGGTGAAGCGGCTGGGTAAAAGCTGGAAGCCGCTGCACAAGCTGATCTACCTGATCGCCATCGCTGCTTGGGTCCATTTTATTTGGCAGGCAAGAAGCGATGTTGGCGAAATGGTCGCTTACGGCCTGGTCATCGTGGGTTTGCTGGCATTGCGCTGGAAATGGAACGGCGTTCGAGGGTTGATTCCCTTTGCCAGGGGCTGATTTTGGTCTAAGGATTGATCAAAGTGATCGATTGGTGATCAGCTCACTACGTGGAAACCGAAACCGCTAGAAATTAATTCAAAAACCTCGTTGACAGTTTTCCTGACGCCTGTAGAATGCGCACCACTTCTGAGGGACAAGCCACTCACGGCGGTCTTCCGAAGCGATGCAACTGTTTGAAAGTATTGAAGAAAACGAGTTTTAAAATTCTTCAAATAAACGGTTGACAAGGCAGCGGAACGATGTAGAATACGCGGCCTTGATTGAGCAACAGCTCAAACGCTCTTTAAAAAGTTGACCAAGTAATTCGTGTGGGCGCTGGCCGAGGTGTTTCGGATATGAAATATCAGGACAGTGACTCGTCGAAATTGAGTTTTGTCTTGAGCATGATTTTGAAACCTTCGGGTTTCAGTATGATTTAAACTGAAGAGTTTGATCATGGCTCAGATTGAACGCTGGCGGCAGGCTTAACACATGCAAGTCGAGCGGTAACAGGGGGTGCTTGCACCCCGCTGACGAGCGGCGGACGGGTGAGTAATGCATAGGAAACTGCCCAGTAGTGGGGGATAGCCCGGGGAAACCCGGATTAATACCGCGTACGCCCTTCGGGGGAAAGCAGGGGATCTTCGGACCTTGCGCTATTGGATGTGCCTATGTCGGATTAGCTAGTTGGTGGGGTAAAGGCCTACCAAGGCGACGATCCGTAGCTGGTCTGAGAGGATGATCAGCCACATCGGGACTGAGACACGGCCCGAACTCCTACGGGAGGCAGCAGTGGGGAATATTGGACAATGGGGGCAACCCTGATCCAGCCATGCCGCGTGTGTGAAGAAGGCTTTCGGGTTGTAAAGCACTTTCAGTGAGGAGGAAAAGTTGGTCGTTAATACCGGCCAGCCTTGACGTTACTCACAGAAGAAGCACCGGCTAACTCCGTGCCAGCAGCCGCGGTAATACGGAGGGTGCAAGCGTTAATCGGAATTACTGGGCGTAAAGCGCGCGTAGGTGGTTTGATAAGCGAGATGTGAAAGCCCCGGGCTTAACCTGGGAACGGCATTTCGAACTGTCAGGCTAGAGTATGGTAGAGGAGTGTGGAATTTCCTGTGTAGCGGTGAAATGCGTAGATATAGGAAGGAACACCAGTGGCGAAGGCGGCACTCTGGACCAATACTGACACTGAGGTGCGAAAGCGTGGGGAGCAAACAGGATTAGATACCCTGGTAGTCCACGCCGTAAACGATGTCTACTAGCCGTTGGGACTCTTGAAGTCTTAGTGGCGCAGCTAACGCACTAAGTAGACCGCCTGGGGAGTACGGCCGCAAGGTTAAAACTCAAATGAATTGACGGGGGCCCGCACAAGCGGTGGAGCATGTGGTTTAATTCGACGCAACGCGAAGAACCTTACCTGGCCTTGACATGCAGAGAACTTTCCAGAGATGGATTGGTGCCTTCGGGAACTCTGACACAGGTGCTGCATGGCCGTCGTCAGCTCGTGTCGTGAGATGTTGGGTTAAGTCCCGTAACGAGCGCAACCCCTATCCCTAGTTGCTAGCAGTTCGGCTGAGAACTCTAGGGAGACTGCCGGTGACAAACCGGAGGAAGGTGGGGATGACGTCAGGTCATCATGGCCCTTACGGCCAGGGCTACACACGTGCTACAATGGCGCGCACAGAGGGCTGCAAACCCGCGAGGGGGAGCCAATCTCACAAAACGCGTCGTAGTCCGGATCGCAGTCTGCAACTCGACTGCGTGAAGTCGGAATCGCTAGTAATCGTGAATCAGAATGTCACGGTGAATACGTTCCCGGGCCTTGTACACACCGCCCGTCACACCATGGGAGTGGATTGCACCAGAAGTGGTTAGTCTAACCTTCGGGAGGACGATCACCACGGTGTGGTTCATGACTGGGGTGAAGTCGTAACAAGGTAGCCGTAGGGGAACCTGCGGCTGGATCACCTCCTTAAACGAAGCCGAACGCTTCGGTCAGAGTCCACACGAATTACTTGGTTGGCTGAATAAAGAGAGCAGATGGGTCGTTGCAGGCCCGTGTTTTTGGGTCTGTAGCTCAGGTGGTTAGAGCGCACCCCTGATAAGGGTGAGGTCGGTGGTTCAAGTCCACCCAGACCCACCAGAATTTCACTGCTCGTCGTTGTCAAAGCACTTGCATAGCAGGCTATGCGGCGCACTTTGACGCCTAGATCAGCAAAATCCTGGTCTTGGAGACGATAGCAGAGCGCAGGACAGATTACGTTAATCTAGGCGCAGCTTGAATGAGTGAAGGAGTGACCCTCGATGGGTCATGACTGATGCGAATGAATGCTGCAACGACGAGTAACGGAAGCTGGACAAGTTCTGGGGCTATAGCTCAGCTGGGAGAGCGCCTGCCTTGCACGCAGGAGGTCGGCAGTTCGATCCTGCCTAGCTCCACCAAATTACTGACTAACTTCGGTTAGCAGTGTGCAGAAACAAGTGTTTCAACTTGATGAAGTTCGAAGCCCTTCTTTCTGATCACTGGGTCAGATTTGCTCTTTAACAAATTGGACGAGATAGAACACGACTTACTGATTCCATTATCTCCGGAATCAGTGGTCAAAGTGATAGCGATTTCAAGCGTTATCCGGTGTTGTCGTTGAAGTGGTTGTTATATCGCTTCAAGGAACTGTCTCCACTTATTGATGCCCTGGTTTACCAGGTTATCGATGGATGGAACACAGTTGTCTTGGGGTTATATAGTCAAGCAACTAAGCGCATACGGTGGATGCCTTGGCAGTCAGAGGCGATGAAAGACGTGGAAGCCTGCGATAAGGCTCGGGGAGCTGGCAAACAAGCTGTGATCCGGGCATTTCTGAATGGGGAAACCCACCGACTTTCGGGTCGGTACCTTACACTGAATCCATAGGTGTAAGGGGCGAACCGGGGGAACTGAAACATCTAAGTACCCCGAGGAAAAGAAATCAACCGAGATTCCCTAAGTAGCGGCGAGCGAACGGGGACTAGCCCTTAAGCTAGACAACTGGTAGGAGAAGGCTCTGGAAAGTGCCGCCATAGTGGGTGATAGCCCCGTATCCGAAACCTGAGTCTGGTGAAATCGAGTAGGACGGGACACGTGATATCCTGTCTGAACATGGGGGGACCATCCTCCAAGGCTAAATACTCCTGACTGACCGATAGTGAACCAGTACCGTGAGGGAAAGGCGAAAAGAACCCCTGTGAGGGGAGTGAAATAGATCCTGAAACCGTATGCGTACAAGCAGTCGGAGCGGACTTGTTCCGTGACGGCGTACCTTTTGTATAATGGGTCAGCGACTTATGTTCAGTGGCGAGGTTAACCGTTTAGGGGAGCCGTAGGGAAACCGAGTCTGAATAGGGCGATTTAGTCGCTGGGCATAGACCCGAAACCGGGCGATCTATCCATGAGCAGGTTGAAGGTGCCGTAACAGGCACTGGAGGACCGAACCCACTGTCGTTGAAAAGCCAGGGGATGACTTGTGGATCGGAGTGAAAGGCTAATCAAGCCCGGAGATAGCTGGTTCTCCCCGAAAGCTATTTAGGTAGCGCCTCGGACGAATACCACAGGGGGTAGAGCACTGTTTCGGCTAGGGGGTCATCCCGACTTACCAACCCGATGCAAACTCCGAATACCTGTGAGTACTATCCGGGAGACACACGGCGGGTGCTAACGTCCGTCGTGAAGAGGGAAACAACCCAGACCGCCAGCTAAGGTCCCCAAGTACCAGTTAAGTGGGAAACGATGTGGGAAGGCTCAGACAGCTAGGAGGTTGGCTTAGAAGCAGCCATCCTTTAAAGAAAGCGTAATAGCTCACTAGTCGAGTCGGCCTGCGCGGAAGATGTAACGGGGCTCAAACTGGTCACCGAAGCTGCGGCTGCATACGTTGTATGCGGGGTAGGGGAGCGTTCTGTAAGCCTGCGAAGGTGTGTTGAGAAGCATGCTGGAGGTATCAGAAGTGCGAATGCTGACATGAGTAACGACAATGCGGGTGAAAAACCCGCACGCCGGAAGACCAAGGGTTCCTGCGCAACGCTAATCGGCGCAGGGTGAGTCGGCCCCTAAGGCGAGACCGAAAGGTGTAGTCGATGGGAAACGGGTTAATATTCCCGTACCTTGGATAGCTGCGATGGAGAGACGGAGAAGGCTAGGTGAGCCGGGCGACGGTTGTCCCGGTTTAAGCGAGTAGGGAGTGGACTTAGGCAAATCCGGGTCCACAATCCCGAGACGTGACGACGACTGCTCATAGAGCGGGAAGTCATTGATGCCATGCTTCCAGGAAAATCTTCTAAGCTTCAGGCTATTCGAGACCGTACCCCAAACCGACACAGGTGGTCAGGTAGAGAATACCAAGGCGCTTGAGAGAACTCGGGTAAAGGAACTAGGCAAAATGGTGCCGTAACTTCGGGAGAAGGCACGCTGGCAGTAAGTGAAGCCCCTGCGGGTGGAGCTGAGACCAGTCGAAGATACCAGGCCCCTGCGACTGTTTATTAAAAACACAGCACTGTGCAAACACGAAAGTGGACGTATACGGTGTGACGCCTGCCCGGTGCCGGAAGGTTAATTGATGGGGTTAGCGCTTGCGCGAAGCTCTTGATCGAAGCCCCGGTAAACGGCGGCCGTAACTATAACGGTCCTAAGGTAGCGAAATTCCTTGTCGGGTAAGTTCCGACCTGCACGAATGGCGTAACGATGGGGGCGCTGTCTCTACCCGAGACTCAGTGAAATTGAAATCGCCGTGAAGATGCGGTGTATCCGCGGCTAGACGGAAAGACCCCGTGAACCTTTACTATAGCTTCACAGTGAACTTTGAGCATGTTTGTGTAGGATAGCTGGGAGGCTTTGAAGTGGGAACGCCAGTTCTCATGGAGCCAACCTTGAAATACCAGCCTGACATGTTTGAGGTTCTAACTTGGTCCCCTTATCGGGGATGAGGACACTGTGTGGTGGGTAGTTTGACTGGGGCGGTCTCCTCCCAAAGCGTAACGGAGGAGCACAAAGGTGGGCTAAGCATGGTCGGACATCATGCGGTTAGTGTAATGGCACAAGCCCGCTTAACTGCGAGACAGACACGTCGAGCAGGTACGAAAGTAGGTCATAGTGATCCGGTGGTTCTGTATGGAAGGGCCATCGCTCAACGGATAAAAGGTACTCCGGGGATAACAGGCTGATACCGCCCAAGAGTTCACATCGACGGCGGTGTTTGGCACCTCGATGTCGGCTCATCACATCCTGGGGCTGAAGCCGGTCCCAAGGGTATGGCTGTTCGCCATTTAAAGTGGTACGCGAGCTGGGTTTAGAACGTCGTGAGACAGTTCGGTCCCTATCTGCCGTGGACGTTGGAGATTTGAGGAAAGCTGCTCCTAGTACGAGAGGACCGGAGTGGACGAACCTCTGGTGTTCGGGTTGTGACGCCAGTCGCATTGCCCGGTAGCTATGTTCGGACAGGATAACCGCTGAAAGCATCTAAGCGGGAAGCCCCTTCCAAGATGAGATCTCCCTGGACCCTCGAGGTCCCTGAAGAGCCGTTCAAGACCAGGACGTTGATAGGTCGGGTGTGTAAGCGCTGCGAGGCGTTGAGCTAACCGATACTAATTGCTCGTGCGGCTTGACTATATAACACCCAAGACAATTGCGGATAACGCAGAGCCTAACCGCTCAAACGAAATCAACTTCACTCCGTTCTATCCCGTCCCCCAGTGATCAACCGTTTTGCCTGACGACCATAGCGGTCTGGAACCACCTGATCCCATCCCGAACTCAGAAGTGAAACAGACCAGCGCCGATGGTAGTGTGGCGTTGCCCATGTGAGAGTAGGTCATCGTCAGGCTCCTAACACCAAAAACCCCAGCATCCTCGATGCTGGGGTTTTTTATTGCCTGAAAATCACGCCCTCACTCACCACAACCCGGTGATATACTTCCTCCACAAAGAACAAACTCTGACAATGGAGTCACCCAATGCCTGCCACTGATCATCTGGTCATCTTTGATACAACGCTCCGCGATGGTGAGCAAAGCCCCGGTGCCACAATGAATAAAGCGGAGAAGCTCCGCATTGCGAAAGCGCTGGAAAAGCTTCGGGTCGACGTTATCGAGGCAGGATTCGCGATTGCGAGCCAGGGTGATTTCGAGGCGGTGAAAGGGATAGCAGAAACCATTAAGGATTCCACGATCTGCAGTCTCGCCAGAGCGCTTGATAAGGATATCGACCGCGCAGCGGAAGCTATCCGGCCGGCACAACGCGGTCGTATACATACGTTCATCGCCACGTCGCCTATTCACATGAAGCACAAGTTGCAGATGCAGCCGGATGAAGTGATTGAGCAGGCGGTTCGATCAGTAAAGCGTGCTAGAAGCCATGTGGATGACGTTGAGTTTTCGTGCGAAGACGCAGGGCGCTCGGAGTTGGACTTCCTGTGCCGGATCATTGAGGCAGCCATTGATGCAGGCGCCACCACGATCAACATTCCCGATACCGTGGGCTACGCGATCCCAGAGCAGTTCGGTGAAACCATCCGTCAGCTCATGAACCGGATCCCCAACGCCGATAAAGCCATTTTTTCGGTACATTGCCATAACGATCTGGGTCTGGCTGTCTCAAATTCACTAGCGGCGGTCTCCCAGGGCGCTCGCCAGGTTGAGTGCACCATCAATGGGTTAGGTGAGCGAGCCGGTAATGCGGCGCTTGAGGAAATCGTGATGGCGGTCCGTACCCGTCAGGACCTGTTCAACATCGACACTCGCATTGATACCCAGCACATCGTGCCCGCGTCGCGGCTGGTTTCCACCATCACCGGGTTTCCTGTTCAGCCCAACAAGGCGATCGTGGGTGCCAATGCCTTCGCCCATGAATCGGGCATTCACCAGGATGGG
Source organism: Marinobacter sp. MIT932201 (assembly GCF_047123295.1). Taxonomy (NCBI): domain Bacteria; kingdom Pseudomonadati; phylum Pseudomonadota; class Gammaproteobacteria; order Pseudomonadales; family Marinobacteraceae; genus Marinobacter; species Marinobacter sp. MIT932201. Next base: position 975,503 of record NZ_CP138917.1, read on the forward strand.
GTACTGAAGCACAGGGAAACCTACGAGATCATGCGGGCGCAGGATGTGGGCTGGCACACCAACAGTCTTGTGTTGGGTAAACATTCGGGGCGTAACGCGTTCCGTACCCGTTTGCTAGAACTCGGGATCCAGTTTGAGACCGAAACCGAACTGAATGAAGCGTTCACACGGTTCAAGGCACTCGCTGATCTCAAGCACGAAATTTTCGACGAGGATCTGCAGGCGATTGCCAGCGATACTCGCCAGAAAGAGGAAGACGGCCGGTATGGGCTGGTCTGCATGCAGGTATGCTCTGAGACCGGTGTCGTGCCCAAGGCCAATCTGACGCTCACTGTGGACGGCAAAGAACATAAGGTCGAGGCGGAAGGTAGCGGTCCGGTCGATGCGACCTTCAAGGCAATCGAATCTCTGGTGGATTCAGGCTGCAATCTCCAACTGTATTCCGTAAACAACATCACCAGCGGCACCGATGCCCAGGGCGAAGTGACTGTGCGCCTGGAACGCGGTGGTCGGATCGTTAACGGCGTGGGTGCGGATACTGATATCATCATTGCGTCCGCCAAAGCCTACATAGAGGCTCTGAACCTGATTAGTAAGGGCGGAATTCGACAGCATCCCCAGGTTGCTGATGTGTGAGCGTTTGAATTCGGTGAGTTCCGACAGGCGAAGTGAATGATTGGATCGGAAGCAGAGCGTCAGTTTTACCTGGGAGCGGCGGGGATACGGATGTGGTATGCCCGGCAGCCGCTCCCGGGTGCGGCGCCCAGTCCAGGCTTTGTGTATCCAGAGGAGGACGCAGCTCCTGAGACAGTTCCAGGGCAGCCAGAGCCGGTAGCCCGTCGGGCAAGTGGTTCGGGCCGCGCTGGCATGGAGAAGCCGACTGTTCCGGATCGCACCGAAGGCGTCGCCCGAATAGCCGATCTGCAGGCATTGATGGGTGGTAACGCTGGCGTTCCGGAAAAGGCGCCGCCGCAGTCCCCCGCAACGCCCTCTTTGCCAGAGGTGCCAACCGAAGCTCCGAATTCAGGGTTTTCTGAGGAAGTGTCGGTGCGACCGTCCCGAATCCCAACCGTGAGTGCCAATCTCATGATCTGGGCGGGGAGCAATGTGGTTCTTATCGGAGGCATGTCCGAGGATGCCAGCGGTCGTCTGCAGGAGACCCTTGCGATGAATATTCTCAAGAGCTTGGGAGAGCATAAGCCCCGGGTTCTGGGCCGTGTGGTCTGGCCCATCTTCAACAATCTGCTGGTCCCCGGGAACTCCGGTCATGACCTTGTTGAGGTGATTCGCCACATTCTGTCGGGTCTGGAGCGTAAGCCTGTTGTTGTTCTGCAGGCCGGAGAAGATTCGGAGCAGGGCTGGGTGGAAGCAGCTCTCGGCCGTGATGCGGCAGTTCGGTTTCCGCACACCCTCGCGGAGATTGCCGGTAACCCGACGCTCAAGCGATCCCTGTGGCAACAAATACGGCCTATGGTCGCCCGTTAATGCCCTATCCGGAAGCCTACCAAAAAGTTCTCAACGCCGATCTGCTCATGCGTCCTCTGGCGCCTGAGGATGTGCCGGCAGTGCTTGATATAGAGCGCCAGGGGTATTCCCATCCCTGGAGCGAATCGGTGTTTCTGGATTGTTTCAAGGACAACTATCGGGTCTGGGGTGCCTGCCATGGCGGCGATCTTGTTGGCTACGCTGTCCTGGCTTACATCGTTGATGAAGCGCATTTGCTGAATATTTGCGTGCACCCGAGAGCCCGCGGCGAGGGCGTGGGACGCTATCTCCTGAGGTACGTTCTGGCAACCGCAGCCCATGAGGGGATGTCCCAGCTGTTGCTCGAGGTCAGGGTCAGCAATCATGCCGCTATCGCGTTGTACCAGGATGAGGGTTTTCGCGAAATCGGTCTGCGCCCCGGGTATTATCCGGCCGCCAATGGACGGGAGGATGCACGCGTTATGATGCGTGCTCTCGGCCAGTGAGTGCTCAAGAGCGAGTTAGCGTCACAGAGGCATAGGGCCTATAATGGCCGCCTTTTCCAGAACATCAGATTCAGGTTGCTTTTCGATTATGTCTAACCTTTCCCAGGAAGTGGCCAAGCGCCGCACCTTTGCCATTATTTCGCACCCGGATGCCGGTAAGACTACGATTACCGAGAAGGTGCTGTTATTCGGCCAGGCCATTCAGAAGGCTGGTACCGTCAAGGGAAAGAAATCCGGTCAGCATGCCAAGTCTGACTGGATGGAAATGGAAAAAGAGCGGGGTATCTCGGTTACCACCTCCGTAATGCAGTTCCCCTATGGTGGCAAGCTGGTGAACCTGCTGGATACGCCGGGCCACGAGGATTTCTCCGAGGATACCTACCGGACCCTGACAGCGGTCGACTCCTGCCTGATGGTGATTGACAGCGCCAAGGGTGTCGAGGAGCGAACCATCAAGCTGATGGAAGTTACCCGCTTGCGGGATACCCCCATTCTCACCTTCATGAACAAGCTGGACCGGGATACCCGGGATCCAGTGGAGCTGATGGATGAGGTTGAAGAGGTCCTGAAGATCGCCTGCGCGCCGATCACCTGGCCTATTGGTATGGGCAAGAGCTTCAAGGGTGTGTATCACCTGCTGCGGGATGAAGTCATCCTCTATCAGTCCGGTCAGGGACACATGATTCAGGACAAGCGAATTATCTCGGGGCTCGATAACCCGGAGCTGGACGAGGCGATTGGCGCCTATGCTGACGACCTGCGCGATGAGATTGAGCTTGTAAAGGGCGCTTCCCACGAATTCGATCAGGAAGCCTTTCTTGCTGGCGAGTTGACGCCGGTGTTCTTTGGTACCGCACTGGGCAATTTCGGTGTCGACCACATGCTGGATGGACTGGTGGAGTGGGCTCCGGCGCCACAGCCCCGCGAAACCGACCAGAGACTGGTCCAGCCTGCAGAGGACGCCTTTTCGGGCTTCGTATTCAAGATCCAGGCAAATATGGACCCGCAACACCGTGATCGCGTTGCGTTCCTCCGAATCGTCTCTGGCAGTTACAACCAGGGCATGAAGGCCCGTCATGTTCGTATTGGAAAAGAGGTCCGCTTTTCAGATGCACTGACCTTTATGGCCGGCGACCGTGAGCATGCCGAGCAGGCCTTTGCTGGCGATATTATTGGCTTGCATAACCACGGGACCATTCAGTTGGGGGATACCTTTACCGCGGGTGAGGATATGAAATTCACCGGCATCCCGAACTTCGCTCCGGAACTGTTTCGCCGGATTCGCCTGAAAGACCCACTCAAGGCCAAGCAGCTCCAGAAAGGCCTTATCCAGTTGTCAGAGGAAGGGGCTGTTCAGGTGTTCAGGCCTCTGCGTAACAATGACCTGATTGTCGGGGCCGTGGGTGTTCTGCAGTTCGACGTGGTGGTCAGTCGCCTGAAAAGTGAGTACAAGGTAGAGGCGATTTATGAGCCGATCAATGTGGCCACAGCTCGTTGGGTGACCTGCAGCGATGAGCGCAAGTTGGACGAGTTCCAGCGCAAGAACAACGACAACCTGGCTCTTGATGGCAGTGACCGGCTCGCCTACATCGCTCCGACCATGGTAAACCTGAATCTGGCTCAGGAAAGGTATCCGGACATCCAGTTCCACAAGACCCGGGAGCATTAAACGTTCCGGGCGGAGGTGACCGTGCAGCTGATCGACGCCCATTGCCATTTTGATTTCCCTCAGTTCGATGGCCGGCGCGAAGCGGAGCTCGAGCAGGCCCGATCGCTCGGACTCCGCCGACTGGTCATACCCGGTGTCCGGCGGCCAGACTGGGACAGTGTCCGTGACACAGCGCTTGCCCATAATGGCCTGTTCTACTGTCTCGGGATTCATCCCTGGTTTGTTGACGAGCATTCCGAAGAGGATCTGACGGAGCTTCGCAGGCGACTTGCGGCACGGCCCGAGCGCTGCGTCGCCCTAGGGGAGTGTGGACTCGACCGCCTCAAAGGCAGTCTTGAAGTACAATGGCCCTGGTTTGACAGCCAGGTGGCATTAGCGAACGAGTTCGGCATGCCGCTGGTGATCCATTCCGTTAAGGCCCATGACGAAGTACACAGTCTGCTCAACCGTAGGCAGTGGACGGGACGGGCCCTGATTCACGGCTTCAGTGGCAGTTTTCAGCAGGGCGAAAAGCTGGTCGATCTGGGGTGCTTCATCGGCGTGGGAGGCGTAATTACTCACCCCCGGGCCCGAAAGACCCGCGATGCAATCGCAAAGTTGCCACTGGAGGCGCTGGTGCTTGAGACGGATGCGCCGGACATGGCGCCGGAGGGTGTACCGCAGGGGCAGAATTCTTCCCGGTATTTGCCGGATATTCTGAAGGCGCTTGCAGAGATTCGTGGCGACACGCCAGAGCAGCTGGCGCCGGTGTTGCTGGATAATGTGTCCCGGCTTTATGGTTGGTCCGTCGCGGATATAGGGGAATAACGAAACGAGCCGACACAGGGTTGGCTTTCCCGGGTGGTTCGAGTATACTTCGCGCCCTGGCTTTTCAAGGCGATGTCATTATCTCAGCCCCGAATGATGGCAGCGCAACACAGGTATGGAACCTCCTCCGGATGCCTTGCATTTACCGGTGGTGGTTTTTAACGTTTCTTATATAGCGTTCAAGGCGGAATCAATGAAGACTCTGAGTGCGAAACCAGAAACAGTAAAACGTGACTGGTACGTTGTAGACGCAGCCGGCAAGACGCTGGGTCGTCTGTCAACCGAAATCGCCCTACGTCTGCGGGGCAAGCATAAGCCTGAGTACACCCCTCACGTAGACACCGGCGATTACATTGTTGTGATCAACGCGAGCCAGGTGCGGGTTACCGGCAAGAAGGCATCTGACAAGATGTACTACAGTCATACCGGCTTTCCGGGTGGAATCAAGTCCATCAACTTCGAGAAGCTGGTCGACAAGGCTCCCGAGCAAATCATTCAGAAGTCTGTCAAAGGCATGCTTCCGAAAGGCCCGCTCGGTCGCGCCATGTTCAAGAAGCTGAAAATCTATGCCGGCGCTGAGCATCCTCACGCAGCCCAGCAGCCCAAAGAACTCGACATTTAACGGAAGGCGGATATGTCTGTAGCACAAAATTACGGTACTGGTCGCCGCAAGACATCCACGGCTCGGGTTTTTATCAAGCCGGGAAGCGGTAACATCTCTATCAATGGTCGCTCAATCGAAGATTTCTTCGGTCGTGACACCCTGCGCATGATCGTTCGTCAGCCGCTGGTTGTTGCCGAGTCTACCGATCGTTTTGATATCCAAATCACCGTGAAGGGTGGTGGTATCAGTGGTCAGGCCGGCGCAATTCGCCACGGTCTGACTCGCGCCCTGATGGATTACGACGAAACTCTGCGTCCGGCGCTGCGTAAAGCGGGTTATGTTACCCGTGACGCGCGTGAGGTCGAGCGTAAGAAAGTGGGTCTGCGCAAGGCGCGTAAGCGTCCTCAGTACTCCAAGCGTTAATTTCGCTGGAACAGATCCAGGAAAACCCGGCCCTTTTCGGTCGGGTTTTTTTATGTTCGGACGATTTGGCAGCAAATTGATCTGGAACAGTGATGAGGCGCCAGCGCCGGCTTTCCGACTTGTAAGGCCAAGGTAATTTCATTACCATTTGGGCGCTTATATTTTTGGGTTGTGAAGTCCTTTAAGATGCACATCGCCGGCGGTTTTGCGGGCTGTGACATCGCCTGATGGGAGAAAACCATAATGAGTAATGGCGACGTGAGCCAAGGCCGGCGCCGGTTTCTGATCGGTGCCACGTCTGTGGTGGGTGGAGTCGGCGTCGTCGGTGCGGCCGTTCCTTTCGTGGCATCCTGGAATCCCAGTGCCAAAGCGGAAGCAGCGGGTGCACCGGTAACCGTCAATGTCAGCAAGATTGAACCGGGTCAGCAGATTACGGTCGAGTGGCGAGGTAAGCCGGTCTGGATCATTCGCCGTACCGAAGAGATGCAGGCGAATATCGAGAAGCTCAACGACCGAGTGAAAGATCCTCAGTCAGAAGCGCCTCAGCAGCCACCGTATATTGATGGCATCCTGCGTTCCCTGAAGCCGGAGTTTGCCGTGCTTGTAGGGTTGTGTACCCATCTTGGCTGTGTTCCGTCCTACCGTCCGGAAGTTGCTCCGGCGGATCTCGGTGATGAGTGGCTGGGTGGTCTTTTCTGCCCGTGTCACGGTTCCCGATATGACATGGCCGGAAGGGTCTATGAGGCGCAGCCTGCTCCCCTGAACCTTGAGGTGCCGCCTTATCGTTTTGACGACGATTCGACCCTCACGATTGGTCTTGATCCGGAGGCAGCGTAATGCAAAAGCTGATTAACTGGGTAGACGAGCGTCTGCCAATCGTAGATGCCTGGAACAAGCATCTTGGAAAGTATTACGCGCCGAAGAACTTCAACGTGTGGTACTTCTTTGGTTCCCTTGCCATGCTGGTCCTCGTGAACCAGCTGGTTACCGGGATCTGGCTGACCATGAGCTACAACCCGTCCGGCGAAGGCGCGTTTGCGTCTGTCGAGTACATCATGCGTGATGTCGAGTGGGGCTGGTTGCTCCGTTATCTGCATTCTACCGGTGCTTCGGCATTCTTCGTTGTGGTCTATCTCCACATGTTCCGGGGGCTGATGTATGGCTCCTATCAGAAGCCGCGTGAACTCATCTGGATCTTCGGTATGTTGATCTACCTGATCCTGATGGCTGAGGCGTTCATGGGTTATCTGCTGCCCTGGGGCCAGATGTCCTACTGGGGTGCCCAGGTTATTGTAAACCTCTTCGGTGCTATTCCGGTCATCGGTGAAGATCTGTCACTGTGGATCCGTGGCGATTACCTGATTTCCGGCATTACCCTGAACCGCTTCTTTGCGTTGCATGTGGTAGCCCTGCCGATCGTTCTCCTTGGTCTGGTTGTGCTTCACATTCTGGCACTGCACGAAGTGGGCTCAAACAACCCTGACGGTATCGATATCAAGAAGAACAAGGACGAAAACGGTATTCCGAAAGATGGTATCCCGTTCCACCCTTATTACACTGTGCATGACCTTCTGGGCGTCGGTGTATTCTTCTTTATCTTCTTCATCGTCGTGTTCTTCTTCCCGGAAGGCGGCGGGCTGTTCATTGAAAAGCCGAACTTCGAGCCAGCTAACCCGCTCAAGACGCCCGATCACATCGCGCCGGTCTGGTACTTCACGCCTTTCTACGCAATGTTGCGTGCGGTAACGATTGACCTGTTCGGTCTGGATGCCAAGTTCTGGGGTGTTGTCGTGATGGGCGCAGCGATCGCCATTCTGTTTGTGCTGCCATGGCTCGACAAGAGCCCCGTACGCTCAATGCGGTACAAGGGCTGGCTGAGTCGCATTGCCCTGGCCATTTTCGCAGTCAGTTTCGTGGTGCTTGGCTATCTCGGCCTGGTACCGGCGACTGAAGGCCGCACCATGGTTGCCCAGGTTCTGACGGTGCTGTACTTCCTCTACTTCATCCTTATGCCGTTCTATACGCGTATGGAGAAAACCAAGCCAGTTCCAGAGAGGGTGACAGGATAATGAGAAAGCTGATTTTTGGTCTTTTCATCGCGGTCCTGCCGGCACTCGGGCTGGCAGCGGGTTCAACCGTGCCGCTGGACAGCTTCGAGTCAGATCACTCTGACAAAGCCTCTCTGCAGCGTGGTGCAGCTCTGTTTACCAACTACTGCATGGGTTGCCATTCCATGGAGTATGCCCGATACAAGCGCGTGGCTGATGATCTGGAGATTCCCGATGAGCTGTACGAGGAAAACCTGATCTTCACTGGCGCCAAGATTGGCGAGTTGATGAAGAACTCCATGAGCAAGGACATGGCTGCCGATTGGTTTGGTGCGCCGCCACCGGACCTCACGCTGGAAACGCGTTTGCGGGGCGAAGCGTGGGTGTATTCCTACCTGCGTGGCTTCTACAAGGATGAGTCCCGACCGCTGGGCGTGAACAACGTGGTGTTCCCGGCCGTGGGTATGCCTCACGTTCTGGTGGGGATGCAGGGGCTGTGTGCCGTTGAGCCCAACATCGGGACTCCGGCCAGCGTTGAGCCCTTGAGTGGCAACATCAACAACGCCGACGTATGCCCGGAGTACGCCATCGAAGGCAGCATGTCTGGACCGGAATTCGACCAGGCCATGTACGATCTGACCAACTTCATGTCTTACATGGGTGATCCGGTCAAGCTTGAGCGTGAGCGTCTGGGGATCTTTGTCCTGATCTTCGTGGCCATCTTCTTCGTGTTCGCCTACATGCTCAATCGTGAGTACTGGAAGGACGTACACTGAGAAATAGGGTATAATCCCATCCCCTGAGTTCCAGCGGGCATAACCGGCCCGCTGGATTTTTGCGTTTTTCAGGATCATTTCGGTTTGTTTACTCGTGAGGTAGTTCTATGGGCGTTGTGACCAAGCGGTCATCAATGACGTTTTTCTCGGATCCGGCCAGCCATTACAGTCACAGGGTGCGCATTGTTCTGGCAGAGAAGGGTGTTACCGTCGATATCGTTGATGTGGATCCGGACAATCCGCCGGCTGAGCTGGCCGACCTGAACCCGTACAACGCCCTGCCGACACTGGTGGATCGTGATCTGGTTCTTTATGAGCCCAACATCATGATGGAGTACCTGGACGAGCGGTTCCCGCACCCGCCCTTGTTGCCGGTGTATCCGGTTGCCCGTGCCAATAGCCGCCTGATGATTCATCGGATTCAGAAGGACTGGTGTGGCCTGGTGGACCAGATCCTGGCGCAGCCGAACGCCAAAGCGTCTGAAACGGCGCGCAAAGAGCTGAAAGAAAGCCTGTTGGCGACGGCGCCGCTGTTCGGGGAGATGCCGTTCTTCCTGTCTGAAGAGTTCACCATCGTGGACTGCTGTATTGCTCCGATCCTGTGGCGTCTTCCGGCCCTCGGTATCGAGCTGAACGAAAAGCAGGCCAAGCCACTGCAGAAGTACATGGAGAGCATCTTCAGCCGGGAAGGGTTCAAGGCAAGCCTGTCCGACCTGGAAGAAGACATTCGCAGCTGATTTGGTAACGTTCCGCTGGCCGGAGCAGGAGAGTGGCAGTGGCTGAGAGTAAAAACACTATGACGTCCAGCCGCCCGTACCTGGTACGAGCATTCAATGAATGGATTCTGGACAATGACTGCACTCCATACATCGTGGTGGATGCAGGCATTCAGGGTGTACAGGTGCCGACCGAGCATGTCGCCAATGGACAGATTGTTCTGAATATCAGTCCGGGAGCGGTCCGTGGTCTGGTTATCGGTAACGGTGCACTCGAGTTCAGTGCCCGTTTCGGTGGCGTCCCCATGCAGGTTTTCATTCCGCTGCAGGCGGTTATGGCAATCTACGCCAAGGAGAACGGTGAGGGCATGGTGTTCGGCAGTGAGCCAGGCTCTCCGGATCCGGATGGCACTTCCCGTGAGCGTGAGGGCGAGCAGTCTGCATCCGGGCAGGAGGATCGCCCTTCGGGCAGGCCAACCCTCAAAGTGGTGAAATAAACCGCACCCCGTAGTCTTGAAAAAGCCAGCTTATGCTGGCTTTTTTTATCCGCCAAAAATCTTGGCGTCGATCAGCCCGCAGAGGGCATTGATGATGAGGAGAAGTAACGGCGTTGCCTCTGTGGGGCTGAGGTTATTCAGCGCAATTTCGTGATCTTCCGGATGCAGGAGCGATGTTATGTCGGATTTCTCCCTGGCGCTAAGGACCACAACGCTCATCTCTCGGTCATGGGCGACCTGGATCGCCTGGATCAGGTTTGCCTTGTGGCCATCGTCCACGATTACGAAAAGAAGATCTCCGGGTTTGCCAATGGCCCTGACCTGGCGGGAAAAAGTGTCGTTGAAGCGATTATCCCGGCAGATCGCGGAATAGGTTGTCGCATCGGCGCCAAGATTGATGGCCGGTAGTGCAGGGCGGTCCTGGTCGAACCGGTTAAGAAGGGCGGTGCAGAAGTACTGGGCCAGAATATTGGCATTGCCGTTGGCGCAGGTAATGATTTTCCCATCCTGGAGCAGCGTTCCCACAAAGGCATTGGCAGCCTCTTCAATGTCGGGGCCAACGGTGCTGGCGGTCTGTGCGGTATGCTCCATATGGCTGGCGAACCACTGATTGATCTGGTGTTCGGTATCGGTCATTTTCAGTATCACTATCCTGCCAGAATTGCGTTCCTGATCCATTGTACCCGGTATTTTTTAACGGTACCCGGGCTGATGGCAACCACATCAATCCGCGAGACGCTGTTCCAGAGCCCATGGCGGTGCAAATAAAAGGAAACGGCACGGATCAGGCGTTTCTGTTTGGGGTAATTGATCGAACTTGCAGGGTCAACAAGACTGCCCGTCCCCCGATAACGGACCTCAAAGAACACGAGGGTCTCGCCATCCTGGCCGACGATGTCGATTTCGCCGCCGCGATTGTAGACATTGCGCTCTAGAATCCGGACGCCTCGACTAGCGAGGTATCGGGCTGCGACGCCTTCAAAATGGTTGCCCGTGGTTTTGGTGCCATCCATGGCAGCTGGTCTGCTCCTGTCGTGTTACTCGCTAATGGGGGCCGTTTCCTGGTTCGTGACTTCTGGCTCGCTCTCTTCGGTCACCGGGTCGGGGATGAGCTCAGGAACCCCATTGCGGAACTGCGCCCAGAGCTGTTCCCGGTGAATGCTGCCTTCGGCTGTCATGGTCAGGATTCCGGTCTGCCCGGAGATCGAGGCGCTTTCAACCTGTCTCAACAGGGGCAGGCGTTTGCTCAGGTGCCACGCATCGGCGCCCATGGCGAACAGGCGCCCGGGTTGGCCACGGGTACCGGAAAGGTTCTCTGTAGCCCGGGTTCGAAGTTCGTTGTCGTCTCCCAGCACCCAGGGAATGTCGGTGAAAATAACCCCGTTCAGGTCACGGTCCCGGGAGGGTGCGGGTGTGCCCTCGTAGATGATGGATGGCGAATAAACGGGCAGGTCACCACCGAAATAAAAGGCGAACAGAGGCTTGAACTGCCGCGCAACGGTGGGCTCTGCCACCATGACGATGGCGTCGGCGTCCTGCCGGCGCCTCGGCTCGAACTCGACATCCATGCCGATGGTCCGCTCAACCTGAATGGCCCTGTCCCGGGAAACGGTGATGCCCAGAAGGTCGGCCGTTACCGCCCGAAGATTGTCCTCCCGGTAGAAGCGCTCGATATCCAGTGCAACCCCTTCGTTGGAGGCCATTCGCTTCAATAACGCGGCCTCAACCCGATCGCCCCATTCGCCACCGGGGATAAGAACCAGAACCTGGCGCAGTTGTTCTGCGGCAAGTCGGTCGGCAATCTGTCGGGCCTCATCTTCGGCGGAAAGCCCGAATTGATACAGCCCGTCAGCAGGCCGGGTATCGGCTGGCAGATAGTTTAGCCCGAGCGCAGGCACCGGCAGCGTATTCATTGAGCCAAGCCCCGCAAGCGCTTCCTTTTCGAGGGGGCCGACAATCAGGTCGATATCCTGTTCGGACAGCTGCTTGTAAAGATCGGCGAACGCTGTGCCGGCGGTGTTGAAAATGCGAATGTCTGTTTCGCCCCGGTCGGCAGAGTCATCAAGGTAGTAGGCCGCCAGAAAGCCGTCCCGGATTGCCTTGCCTGCCGTTGCCAGCGGCCCCTCGAGGGGAAGGGCAAGTGCGATTTTTTCGGGGCGACTTTCGGCCAGCGTCGCGATCAGTCGCAATTCCGCAGGCAGAACCTGAGCGGCCGGATGACCCGGCCAATTGTTTTGCCAGTTGCGGATGATTCGTCCCTGCTCGTCAATGCCGGCGTCCGGTGTTCTGACAAGGCTGGCCAATTCCAGCCAGCCCTGGGCTTCATAGCCGATGGCCTCGGCAGACGCCGAGCTCAGGTCGCTCTCAGAGACCTGTTCCAACATGGACCAGATCCGGTTGTGAATCTGTTGCGCATCCGCCGTGTTATCCGTTTGCGCCAGCAGAATCAGGGTCATTGCCGCGGGTATGGGCTCGCCGGCGAGGCTGTATGTGTCCGTCTGCAGGTTGGCCGCCCGGGTGATCAGGTCAGCCGGGTAGTCGATAAAGGTAGAAGGAGCGAGTTCGCCGGCGATTGCTTTTGCCCAGGACTCATCCCCAAGGGCTGTGGCGCTCGCCATGGCCAGCAGCAGTTTTTGATTGCCAAGCCCGGAGGCGGGTTGCGCGAGCTGCCGACTTTGCAGTAGCGTTCTGGCCGCTTCGTGATTGCCCTGATCCTGGAACCTGCTGGCGATCCGAAGAAGATAGGCCTGTGCGGTTTCGGTGTTGTCCTCGTTGCTCGCCAGTTCCAGGGCCTGGTCGGCAGTTTGTGCAACGTGGGTTTCGAGGTTCACGGTGGCGCAACCAGCCGACAAAAGGGCGGCAGTAAATACGCTGGCCAGGGCTCGTTGATGAATGCGGATCTTTATCATGGCAGGCTCGACATACTCCGGATGATTGGGCTTGTAGCGCCAGATTAACGGTGGCAAGTTTAACAGCTCCGGGGTTAATTCACATGACGTAACTGTCACGGTCCCGGGCTCCCCATGAGAGAGGCAGAAGCTTTGAAAGATGAAGTTAGCGATTTCACATCGTCAGACAGCCGCAAGGGTGAATTGAAAGGAACGCTCTATGTTGTTGCCACACCCATCGGCAATCTCGACGATCTGTCTCCGCGGGCGGCCCGGACACTGGCCAGTGTGGATGTGGTGGCAGCAGAGGATACGCGCCACAGCGGGCGGTTGTTGAGCCATTTGGGTGTCCAGAAGCGCATGGTCGCGTTGCACGATCATAATGAAAAGGATCGCACCGCCGGGATCCTGACTGAGCTGCAGGCCGGACGTGATGTGGCTCTGATCTCCGATGCGGGTACGCCGCTGATTTCAGATCCCGGTTATGTGTTGGTGCGCGAGGCCCGGGCTGCAGGCCATCGAGTCAGCCCGATCCCCGGGCCCTGTGCTCTGGTGGCGGCATTGAGTGTCGCCGGTCTGCCGACGGATCGATTCCTGTACGTGGGATTTTTACCTGCAAAGCGCTCTGGCCGCAGGGCCAGTCTCGAGGTGCTGAGCAGTGAAGTGGCGACTCTGGTCTTCTATGAGTCGCCCCATCGGATTATGGAATCGGTACGCGATATTGCCGACGTGCTGGGGTCGGATCGTGAGATTGTGCTGGGTCGTGAAATAACCAAGACCTTCGAAACCTTCTACTCTGGCTCGGTGGCCGACGTTCTGGCTGAGTTGGAGCGGGACCCTCATGGAAACCGCGGTGAGTTCGTAGTGATGGTTCGCGGCGCAGCGGCTCAGGCCGGTAGTGAAGAGGCCGCTACCATGGATGTAGACCGTATGCTTCGTGTTTTGCTGGCGGAGCTGCCGGTCAAAAAGGTCGCCAAAATGGCTTCAGAGCTGACCGGGCTATCGAAAAACGAGCTTTATCAAAGGGCCTTGGCATTAAAGGATGGTTGAATTCAGGGGCAGTTTCTCTTGCAAGGCCATAGGTGCAGGAGTATTGTCTCGCCCGAGCTCGCCAGACAGTCGCCGCCGGTTTTCCGGGGGAGGAAAGTCCGGGCTCCACAGGGCAAGGTGCCAGGTAACGCCTGGGCGGCGCGAGCCGACGGAAAGTGCAACAGAAAGTATACCGCCTAAGTGCCTTCGGGCGCCGGTAAGGGTGAAATGGTGCGGTAAGAGCGCACCGCGTGGCTGGCAACAGTCCACGGCGATGGTAAACCCCACCTGGAGCAAGACCAAATAGGAATCCAATAGCGTGGCCCGCGCTGGATTCGGGTAGGTTGCTTGAGGCCTGTGGTGACGCAGGCCCTAGATGAATGACTGTCCAAGACAGAACCCGGCTTATCGGCGAGCTCGTTTTTTCCCTTCGTGTGACGTCTGTCATTCTCAGCAGGCGTTCTTTATAGCCAAAAAATCTTAAACCTCACTTGCAGTCTTCAGACTTTTTTGCAGGTATTTGATTTTACTTCTTTTCTTTTCCGTAATCTCACGATTTCATCGAATCCAGCCCTGTAACCTCTTGTCGTTAAAGGAAGTTTTCCAAGAGTGGCGCTGTTTGCGGCGCTTGCATTGTGTATTGCGTGTTTCTATAGTGTGCAGAAGTGGGAAAAAGTGGATTCTAGTGGTTTTTTGTGGATATCAGGCACCCAGAGACAGCGTAAATGAGCAATTTTCTTGGCAGTCATGCCATCAATATGGATGCGAAGGGTCGCCTGGCGATCCCCGCCAAGGTGCGCGAAGAGCTCGCGCAGGCCTGTGGTGGGCGCATTGTATTGACGGCAAACGCTGACGAGGAGCGGTGCCTGTTGCTTTATCCCGAGCCCGAATGGGAGGTTTTACGGCCCAAAATCGAGGCGCTTCCGAACATGAACAAAGCGGCCCGGCGTCTCCAGCGCCTGATCCTGGGTAACGCTGCGCCCATGGAGCTGGACTCTGCCGGCCGCATACTGATTCCGCCAACGCTGAGAAGCTATGCCCATCTGGAGAAGAAGCTGATGTTGATCGGGCAAGGCAAGAAACTTGAGCTCTGGAGCGAGGAGCGCTGGTTCGCCTGGCTGGATGAGTCCTCTGATGACGAAGAGATGCCGCCGGAGATGGAGGCGCTGTCCTTATGACCTCCGATCGCAATCAGGAGGCCGGGGCGGTGTACTCGCATCGCTCGGTACTCCTGGATTCGGCGGTCGACTATCTGGTTAACGACCCCGATGGCTATTACGTGGATGGCACCTTCGGACGGGGTGGCCACAGTCGCCTGATTCTGGGCCGTCTCGGAGAGTCGGGTCAGCTGCTTGGCATTGATAAGGATCCGGAAGCAATTCGCGCGGCGCGGGAGCTGGAAGCCCAGGATAGCCGCTTCCACTGTTTTCATGGTTCCTTTGCAGAGCTTGGCGCCGCGCTGGCCGGTCAGGGTTGGCAGACAGTCAATGGCGTTTTGCTGGATTTGGGCGTGTCATCGCCGCAGCTTGATGATGCCTCACGTGGCTTCAGTTTCATGCGGGATGGTCCGCTGGATATGCGCATGAACACCGAGCAATCGCCCAGTGCGGCGGAGTGGCTGGCAACGGCGGAAGAATCGGATATAGCGAATGTGATCTTCCGCTATGGCGAGGAACGGTTCTCCAGGCGCATTGCGCGGCTGCTGGTCGAGCGTCGGCAAGAGGCGCCGGTCGAGACTACTCGTCAGTTGGCGGAGCTGGTCAGCGAGGCTGTGCCCAAGAAAGAAAAGCACAAGCATCCGGCCACTCGGACGTTTCAGGCCATCCGGATTTTTATCAACCGGGAACTGGAGGATCTGGAAATCGGCCTTCAGTCTGCTGTTGACCACCTGGCACCCGGCGGGCGCCTGGTGGTGATCAGTTTTCATTCGCTGGAAGACCGGCTGGTCAAGCGATTCATGAGGGATCTGGCCCGGGGGCCGCAGCTGCCCAAGGGTGTTCCGGTAACCGCGGAACAGGAAGCGTCGGACTTCCGGCTTGTTGGCAAGGCCAGCAAGGCTGGCGCTGACGAAGTAAGTGACAACGTACGTGCCCGCAGCGCAGTCATGCGGGTTCTGGAACGCACAGATACCAGAAAAAACTCGCAGGGGAGCGCGTGACATGGGCGCGGTAGCCATTGAAGAGCCGGTAAAAACGGCAAAGCTGAACAAACAGATGGTCCGGGACGGCGTTGCAACTGCAGTCCGGATTTCAAGGCAGGTGTTTGCTGCGACGAAGCAAGGCAGAGTGCTGGTCTCGCTCGGGCTGGTTGCCGTGTTGCTGGCCTCCTCCATCGGCGTGGTGGTCAGTGCTCACGAGAACCGGGAGCTCTTTAATACCCTGTCCCAGCTTCAGTCCGAGCGCGATCGCTACCAGAGCGAGTGGAGCCAGTTGCTGCTGGAGCAAAGCGCACTGAGCGCCCACGGGCGAGTGGAGAAACTGGCGGCCGAGCGTTTCGGCATGGTGGTGCCGGGGCGTCAGGACATTGTTCTGGTACCGCTGATGTCGCCGGTTGCTGACCGATAGTCAACGAAAACAACAACGATTCAGGGTGATCGACGTGTCCGATCAGGGAAAGAAGACAACATGGGGGCAGCGTCTGGCGTCCGGGCTGGCAGCCTGGCGTTTTGGCTCCGTCGTGGGCGTCTTTCTCCTGGTCGTAGGTGTGCTTGGCTGGCGCCTGGTTGACCTTCATGTAGTCGACAACGAGTTTCTGCGCAAGCAGGGAGATGTCCGGACCATCCGGGTTGAGAGTATTGATGCCCATCGTGGTGTGATCACTGATCGTTACGACGAGCCGCTGGCCGTCAGCACTCCGGTGCAGACCATCTGGGCCAATCCTTCGGAGGCCGATCCCGCCGAGGCGCGACTGACTAACCTCGCGCGGCTTCTGGATATCAATGAGGCTTCCCTCCGGCAGCGTCTGGAAGAGTACTCCGGACGGGAGTTTATCTACCTGCGCCGAAAGGTTCAGCCGGATCTGGCCAGAAAGGTCCTGGATCTGGAGATTGATGGTGTCTACGCCCGCCAGGAGTACCGCCGATATTACCCTGCGGGCGAAGTGACCGCTCACGTTGTGGGCTTCACAGATATTGATGAGCGTGGCCAGGAAGGGATCGAACTTGCCTACAACCAGTGGTTGTCCGGCGAAACCGGCCGCAAGCGTGTTCTGAAAGACAACCGGGGTCGAGTCATCAAGGATCTGACCCTGATTCGCGATGCCAGTCCGGGCCAGAATCTCGCGCTCAGCATTGATCTGCGCCTCCAGTACCTGGCTTACCGGGAACTCAAGGCGGTGGTGGCGGCTCATAATGCCAGAGGGGGCACGCTGGTCATGCTCGACGTGGATACCGGTGAGGTCCTGGCAATGGTCAACCAGGGGTCCTACAACCCCAACGATCGCAGCCAGCTTGCCGCCGAGAATCTCCGGAACAAGGCCATTACCGATCTGTTCGAGCCCGGCTCAACCATGAAGCCGATTACCATGGCGGCCGCCCTGGAGTCCGGCACTTACTCGGTTAACAGCACCATTGATACCAATCCGGGCTTTCGCCGGTTTGGTCGTTTTACCATTCGGGACCACCGCAACTATGGCGTGATGGATATGGCCGAGATCATCGTCAAATCCAGCAACGTTGGAATCAGCCAGATTGCCACCGATCTTGGTGGTGATGTGATTCGCGATCTTTACGCCAGGCTTGGGCTTGGCCAGCCAACGGGTATCGGTTTTCCGGGCGAAGCGGTGGGGGTCTTGCCATCGCCGCCCAAGTGGCGTCCAGTGGAAGAAGCAACGCTGTCTTATGGTTATGGCATGAGTGTGAATGCTCTTCAGCTGGCCCAGGCCTATATGGTGATTGCCAACGGTGGTGTGCGGTATCCACTGAGCCTGGTTCGGCAGGATAAAAAGCCGGAGGGGCAACGGGTGCTGTCGGAGCAGGTAACCCATCAGGTTCGCGCTATGTTGCGCGAGGCAGTGTCGAGGGGAACGGGTAAACGTGCACAGCCGGGATTCTACTCGGCCGGCGGCAAGACCGGGACGGTTCATCTTGTTGGTGCCCAGGGATACGAAGACAGCCAGTACAAGGCGATTTTTGCCGGTATGGCGCCCATTGATAATCCAAGACTGGTTACGGTTGTGGCCGTTGATGCGCCGCAGTCCGGAGAGTACTACGGTGGCGAAGTGGCGGCGCCGGTATTCTCACGGGTAATGAGTGACGCACTGCGACTGTTGAATGTGAAGCCTGAACTGGAAGTGGGAGAGGCCGAAATCGGTCCTTCTGCTACCGGAGAGCGAGGGTAAGCCTATGTGCATCACATCTCTCAGCACGTTATTGCAAGGTATTGTGGCGGTTCCATCGGTCTTCGACGTGACCATTCACGGTCTGAAAACCGACAGCCGGGAAGTCGCCTCCGGCGATGCGTTTATAGCCCTTTCGGGTGCCAAAACGCCCGCTGATTTTTACGTGGACAAGGCGATCACCGCTGGCGCGACGGTCATCCTTTTGGAAACCGAACAGGCCGGCGAGTGCGCAGAGCACCACGGCGCCCTGATAGTGCCTGTTGCCGGCCTGCGCGGTTTGGTGGGTCGAATTGCAGATCGGTTCTTTGAGCACCCCTCCCAACGTCTTCGCCTGATCGGTGTAACCGGAACCAATGGCAAGACGTCGGTCTGCCAGTATGTGGCGCAGTTGCTCAGGGAAACTGGTACCCCGTGCGGCATCCTCGGCACTCTGGGCTACGGCATGCCTGGTTCGCTTCAACCAGCAACTCACACCACGCCGGATGCGGTTCAGGTCAATCGTGTCCTGTCCCGGATCGTGAAGCAGGAGGGTCGCGCTGCCGTGATGGAGGTGTCCTCCCACGCGCTGGATCAGGGTCGGGTGGACAACATCTCCATGACCGGGGCCGTGTTTACCAATCTCACCCGGGATCATCTCGACTATCACGGCTCCATGGAAGCCTATGGTGCGGCCAAGGCACGCCTCTTCGAACGAGAGGAGCTGCACTTTTCGGTGATCAACTTTGACGATCCTTTCGGTCGGCAGCTGTTTGAACAGCTTGAAGGCAAATGTGACCGGGTGCGCTATAGCCTCCACGAGGCCCAGACAGAGCTATGGTTGCGCGAGTTCCGGCCAACCGACGACGGTTTTGAAGCGGAAGTGGATGGCGAGTGGGGGCGGTTTGTTATCGCGGTTCCCCTGATGGGCAGCTTCAACGCAAGTAATGTCCTGGCGGCGATGGCGACAGTCCTCACGCTCGGGGTTCCGGTCGATCGTGTACAGCAGGCCGTCGGCCGACTCGCGCCGCCCCCTGGCAGGCTTGAGAGATTCGATGGTGCCAATGGGGTCAGAGTGGTGGTTGATTACGCCCACACTGCCGATGCCTTGGCCAATGCCCTGGCTGCACTGCGACCTCATGTGGACGGCGAACTGATTTGTGTTTTCGGTTGCGGCGGTGACCGTGATACCGGCAAACGTCCGGACATGGCCCGGGAAGCCGAGAAGCTGGCGGACCGTGTAGTGGTAACTGACGACAATCCCCGTAGTGAACATCCTGAAGCAATTGCGCGGGATATCCTTGCCGGATTCTCGGATTCAGCAAAGGTGACGGTCATTCATGACCGGGCCGAGGCCATCCAGTCGGCGATCCGTTCTGCTACTCCGAACGACCTCGTTTTGATCGCAGGAAAAGGGCATGAGGCCTACCAGGAAATCGCCGGCCAGAAATACCCATTCAGCGATGCTGAGCAGGTTCGCCACAACTTGAAACTCAACGGGGGTGTGGCATGATGCGCGCCTTTTCGCTGGCCGAAGCCAAGGGTTGGCTCGACGCCGAATGCGCCTCGGGCGACCTCGAGTCAGTGGCGTTCACTGGGGTTTCTACCGACACCCGTACCCTGGAACAAGGGCAGCTGTTCGTGGCGCTTTGCGGCGAAAACTTTGATGGCCACCGGTTCCTGCAACAGGCGTTGGCCAAGGGCGCGGTTGGGCTGGTAGTCGATACGCCTGACAACAGTGTCGACCTGCCCCAGTTAGTGGTAGACGACACGTTGGATGCCCTGGCCAGGCTTGCTTTGGGCAACCGCGGAGAAAGCAAAGCCAGCATTCTTGCCATCACCGGTAGCAGCGGCAAGACCACGGTCAAGGAGATGTGTGCCGCCATTCTCTCGCAGATGGGCAAGACGCTTTCCACAAAAGGCAACCTGAATAATCACATCGGTGTTCCGCTTACCCTGTTTGGTCTTTCGCCAGAGCATCAGTATGGCGTGATCGAGCTGGGTGCCAGCGGGCTGGGTGAAATTGCCCATACGGTTGCCCTTGCGAAGCCCCGCGTTGCCATCCTCACCAATGCGGGCGAGGCCCATCTGGAAGGGTTTGGCAGCTACGAGAATATTGTGCTGGCCAAGGGTGAAATCATTGATGGCGTGGCGGCAGACGGGCTGATGGTGCTGAACCGCGACGATCCGGCTTTCGAGCAGTGGCGAACGCGTGCTGGAGCCCGTCGTGTTGCCGGAGTGAGCCGTCTCGGTTCCGAAGCCGACTATCACGCGGTCCTCGTGAGCCAGGACGCTGGAACCAGAATCCTTCAGGTGAGCGGTCCGGACGGCTGGCAGTGCCGGGTCACCCTGGGACTTGAGGGTGACCACAACATTACCAATATGCTGCTTGCCATCGCAGCCACCCGCGAGCTGGGCGCCAGTGATCGGGCGATTGTCGAAGGGCTGGCCAGTGTTGCGCCGGTAAAGGGGCGGCTCCAGGTTCTGATGCTGTCACCGGAGCTGACGCTGATTGACGACAGTTACAACGCCAACCCGTCCTCCATGAAGGCCGCGCTTGGAGTTCTGGCCGGGCGCGAGGGTCGGAAAGTGGCTGTGCTTGGTGCCATGGCAGAGCTTGGCGCCGAGGCCAGGACCCTGCACCGTGAGGTTGGGGAATGCGCCCGGGAGCGCGGTATTGATCGACTGATTACCGTGGGGCCGGGTTGCGAGGGTTATGCCGACGGGTTTGGAGAGTCCACGGAACTTGGGCTGAGCCACGAGCAGGCTGTCGAATCGGCCATTGGGGACAAAAACACACCATTGACAGTGCTGGTCAAGGGTTCTCGCAGTTCCGCCATGGAGCGTGTGGTGGAGGGGATTAAAGAAAAGGTGAATAACTCATGCTGCTCTGGCTGACAGAGGTTCTATCACAGTATTTCTCGGCACTGACGGTGTTTCAGTATCTGACCCTGCGGGGAATTCTGGGCACACTCACGGCGCTGCTGATTTCGCTGATCATCGGCCCGGTGATGATCCGCAAGCTGAGCCAGTACCAGATTGGCCAGGCGGTGAGGGATGACGGTCCCCAGACCCACCTCAGCAAAGCCGGCACGCCGACCATGGGGGGCGCGCTGATCCTGGTGGCCATTGGCATCAGCACGCTGCTTTGGGCCGATCTTGGTAATCGCTATGTCTGGGTTACGCTCCTGGTGACGCTTCTGTTCGGCGCCATCGGCTGGGTTGATGACTATCGCAAGGTGGTGGAGCGCAATCCGAGAGGTCTGCCGGGTCGCTGGAAATACTTCTGGCAGTCGGTCATTGGTGCCACGGCGGCCGTGGTTCTGTTCTTCAGCTCGGCGTTGCCGCAGGAGACCTCTCTGTACGTGCCGTTCGTCAAACAGGTGTCCCTCACTCTTGGTCCGGTATTGTTCATCCTGCTGAGCTACTTCGTCATTGTCGGCAGCAGCAACGCGGTCAACCTGACTGACGGTCTGGACGGGCTGGCCATTATGCCAACGGTCATGGTCGCAGGCGCTCTCGGCATCTTCGCCTACCTGTCCGGGCACGCCCAGTTCGCCAACTACCTGCTGATCCCGCACCTTCCGGGCACCGGTGAGCTTATCGTTTTCTGTGGCGCCCTGGTCGGAGCCGGGCTTGGTTTCCTCTGGTTCAACACCTATCCGGCCCAGGTATTCATGGGTGATGTGGGCGCTCTCGCGCTTGGGGCAGCCCTGGGTGTGGTTGCGGTTATTGTTCGCCAGGAAATCGTCCTGTTCATCATGGGCGGTGTGTTCGTGATGGAGACCATATCGGTGATCCTGCAGGTTGCATCCTTCCGACTGACCGGTCGGCGGATCTTCCGCATGGCGCCGCTGCATCATCACTTCGAATTGAAAGGCTGGCCGGAGCCGAGGGTGATCGTCCGGTTCTGGGTGATCACCGTTGTTCTGGTCCTGATTGGCATTGCCAGTCTGAAACTGAGATAGGAAAGCACAGCAACTATGAGTGTCATTGTTTCGGATCGTCGCACACTGGTCGTAGGGCTCGGTAAAACCGGGCTTTCCTGCGTGCGCTATCTGTCCGAACAGGGACGGGACGTCACTGTGGCCGACAGCCGTGAGGCCCCTCCCGGTCTTGAGCAGCTGAGAGCAGGCTGGCCGGATGTTCCTGTGCACCTGGGGACCTTTGACAAAGAACTGTTTGCCGGCTTCAACGAGCTGGTGGTAAGCCCGGGCATCGCCATTTCGGAGCCTGCCATTGCCGCTGCTGCGGGCCAGGGCGCCAGAATCCGCGGCGACATTGATCTGTTTGCCGAGGCTGCCGATGCGCCCATTGTGGCCATTACCGGTTCCAATGGTAAAACCACCGTCACCACCCTGGTGGGTGAAATGGCAAAGGCCGCCGGCCGGAAGGTCGCTGTCGGCGGCAATATCGGCACCCCCGCGCTGGATCTACTGGGGCAGGGCGCCGATCTGTACGTACTCGAGCTGTCGAGTTTCCAGCTCGAGACTACGGACGAACTGAACGCCCTGGCGGCGACGGTACTGAACGTCAGCGACGATCACATGGATCGTTACCCGAACAAGATGGCTTATTTTCAGGCCAAACAGCGGATTTTCCGGGGCTGCAAGAACGCCGTTGTCAATCTGGACGATGCGCTGAGCACACCCATGGCGAGGGACAACCTCAGGTTCCTGTGTTTCGGCTTCCACCGGGTGAATCCCGAGACCTTCAGTACCCGGGACGATGACCAGGGTACCTGGATTACTTTTGGTTTCGACAACCTTGTGTTGGCCAGTGAACTGAAACTGATGGGGCATCACAATATAAGCAACGTGATGGCTGCGCTGGCACTGGGTCATGCCGCTGGTCTGCCCATGGATGTCATGCTGAAGGTTGCCCGGGAATTCCCGGGCCTGCCGCATCGATGCGAGTTTGTGCGCCGTGTGAACGATGTGGATTTCATCAACGATTCCAAGGGCACCAATGTCGGCGCCACGGTAGCCGCCATTGAAAGCCTTGCACCCGCCAATGGCAAAGTCGTGCTGATTGCCGGTGGTGATGGCAAAGGGGCCGATTTCACTGCGCTGGAAGCCCCCATTGCGCTCTATTGTCGGGCGGTGCTGGTGATTGGTCGTGATGCATCGGCGATCGCCGATGTGCTGGGAAGCGGCATTCCGGTTCATCGGATGGACAGCCTCGCCGAGGCGGTCTCTCGCTCCGCGGAGCTGGCGGTGCCCGGGGATCGGGTCCTGCTTTCGCCGGCCTGCGCGAGCTTTGATATGTTCCGTGATTATCTTGATCGCGGTGACCAGTTCCGATCTCTGGTGGAGGGCCTGTGATGCACGCAGATCTTTCCCTGCAGAACCGGAATCAATGGCTGGGCGAGGTCCAACCGCTGCCGATGCTGGTGATCAGTTCGGTCGCCTTGCTGGTGCTCGGGGTTGTCATGATTTCCTCGGCGTCCATGGATATGGCCGCTGAGACCATGGGCAACAGTTACCACTATGTGATTCGCCAGCTGATGTTTGCCGGTCTTGGCTGCCTGCTGGCGCTGGTCGCCGTGAACGTTCCGGTGGCATGGTGGGAGCGCAGTGGCTGGTTGCTCCTGGGCATCGGTCTGCTGGCCCTTGTTCTGGTGCTTACGCCGCTGGGGCGTACCGTTAACGGCTCCACTCGCTGGATTCCGTTTGGGCTGTTTAATGTCCAGGTTTCGGAAGTGGCGAAGCTCTGCCTGATTGCCTATCTGGCCGGCTACGTGGTCCGTCGCCGGGATGAATTGCTCAATACCTGGCCTGGCTTCCTCAAACCGCTGGTAGTTCTTGGTCTGGCATCGGTGCTGCTGGTTATTCAGCCGGATTTCGGTGCCACGGTGGTGCTGGTGACGGCCGCGGCGGGCATGATTTTCCTGAGCGGTGTGCGGCTTAGCCGGTTTGTACCTTTGATCGGTACGCTGGTGGTTTTGGGTGCCATTCTGATCGTTACCCAGCCCTATCGGCTGAAACGGGTTGTCAGTTACCTCGACCCCTGGAAAGACCAGTTCGACAGCGGATACCAGTTGACCCAGTCGCTGATTGCCTTCGGTCGGGGAGACTGGGGCGGTGTCGGCCTGGGCAATTCCATCCAGAAGCTGTTCTACCTGCCAGAGGCACACACCGACTTCATCTTTGCCATTATCGCGGAAGAGTTCGGACTCCTCGGATCGCTGCTGGTACTCAGCCTGTTCACCCTGCTGGTAGTGACCGGTTTTGTCATTGCCCGCCGGGCAGAGAAAGCGGATATGCCGTTCGGCGCCTGTTTTGCCTATGGTCTGACCCTGCTGATCGGCCTGCAGGCGGGCATCAATATGGCGGTCAGTACCGGCCTGTTGCCGACCAAGGGGCTGACCCTGCCGTTGGTCAGTTACGGCGGGTCCAGCCTGATGATCACCTGTATCTGCATTGGCATTCTGGCCCGGGTGGAAATGGAGCGTCTTGATCAGGAAAAACTGGCCCGGGAAAAGGCCGGTCCGAAGGCGCGGGGAGGTGCGGTGTATGACTGAGCAGCGCCGCTTCCTGATGATGGCCGGCGGCACCGGAGGCCATGTGTTCCCGGCCCTCGCAACGGCGAGGGCGCTTGAAGCCCGTGGTCACCAGGTGTACTGGCTCGGTGCCAGTGGTGGCATGGAACAGAGGCTGATCGGCGAAACCGATATTCCGCTGTCACTGATTCACATTTCCGGTTTGCGCGGCAAGGGCAAACTGGCCCTGGTGCTGGCCCCGTTCCGCCTGATGCGCGCACTCGGTGAGGCGTTCACCATCCTGCGCCGGATTCGCCCGGACTGTGTCGTCGGTATGGGAGGGTTTGTCACCGGGCCAGGTGGTGTGGCCGCCTGGTTGAACCGCACACCCCTGGTGATTCATGAACAGAACGCCATTGCAGGCATGACCAACCGGATTCTGGTGCGATTTGCAGAAACCGTACTGGAAGCGTTTCCCGGCAGCTTTGGGCCAAAAGTCGTTACCCGCTGTACCGGCAATCCGGTCCGGGAGGATCTCGCGAACCTGCCGGTACCCGAGCAGCGGATGGCAGGGCGGGAAGGTGCCCTCAGGTTGCTGGTGGTTGGTGGCAGCCTGGGCGCCCAGGTGTTCAACGAACAACTGCCCGAAGCCCTGGCCATGTTGCCGGAGGCCGATCGGCCGGTGGTTCGTCACCAATGTGGTGAGCGCCATGCAGATGCAGCCCGGCAGGCCTATGAGCAACACGGGGTTGAAGCCAGCGTGGAGCCGTTTATCAAGGATATGGCAGAGGCCTATCAATGGGCCGACCTGGTACTTTGCCGGGCCGGCGCACTCACGGTTTCCGAACTGTGTGCGGCCGGTATCGGCGCAGTACTGGTGCCATTTCCCCACGCGGTGGATGACCACCAGACGAAAAATGGCCAACAGATGGTGGCGGCGAAAGCAGCCATCCTCATCCCCCAATCAAAGATGACCCCGGCGGTGCTGGCGGAAACTCTGGGCGATCTGGCCCGGGATCGCAGCCGGGCAACAGATATGGCAAAGGCCGCTCGAACGCTGGCCCGCCCCGATGCAACGGAGAGAGTCGTGAATTACTGTCTGGAGGCCGCCAATGGCTGATGCAACCAATCCGCCCCTGGTCTATCAGGTGCCTGAAATGCGCCGGATCCGTCACATCCACTTCGTGGGGATTGGTGGTGCAGGGATGAGCGGCATCGCCGAGGTTCTCAAGAACCAGGGCTACGACGTTTCCGGCTCGGATCTGAAAGAAGGTGCGGTGACCGATCGCCTGAAAGCCATGGGCGTGGAAGTCCAGATCGGCCACCGGGAGGAAAACAGCGCCAGTGCCGATGTGGTTGTGGTTTCTTCGGCGGTATCCGCGGAAAACCCGGAAGTTGTGGCCGCACGCAGTCGTCGGGTGCCGATCGTACCCAGGGCAGAAATGCTGGCGGAAATCATGCGCTACCGTCATGGCATTGCCGTGGCTGGAACCCACGGCAAGACCACCACCACAAGCCTGATTGCATCCATTCTAGGCGAGGCGGGTCTGGACCCCACGTTTGTCATTGGCGGCAAGTTGAACAGCGCCGGTACCAACGCCCAGCTGGGCGGATCCCGTTATCTGGTGGCGGAAGCCGATGAGAGCGATGCCTCCTTCCTGCATTTGACGCCGGTGATTTCGGTGGTGACCAACATCGAAGCCGACCACATGGATACCTATGGCGGCGATGTTGAAAAACTGAAGCAGACCTTTGTGGATTTCCTGCACAACCTTCCTTTCTATGGCATCGCGGTGATGTGCGTAGACGATGGGTACGTTCAGGAAATCATTCCCCGGATTTCCCGGGCGATCATTACTTACGGCATTGACAACCCGGACGCGGACTACCGTGCCGAAGGCATCCACTCTGACGGTCTGCGCACCCACTTTGTGGTGAAGCGTCCGGCCGGGAGAAGTGATCTGACCGTCGAGCTGAAAATGCCGGGCCGACACAACGTACTGAACGCGCTGGCGGCCATTGCCGTGGCCACGGACGAAGGCGTTGACGATGACGCCATCTGCCGCGGGCTGGCTGGTTTTGCCGGTGTCGGGCGCCGGTTCCAGGTTTACGGCGATTACAAGACACCCAAGGGTACAGTAACGCTGGTAGACGATTACGGTCATCACCCCACGGAAGTGGAGGCAGTAATCCGCGCGGCACACGATGCCTGGCCGGACCGTCGCCTGGTCATGCTTTACCAGCCGCATCGGTTTACCCGGACACGAGACCTTTACGAAGACTTCGTTCGGGTCCTCTCCGAAGTGGACGCGTTGCTGTTGATGGACGTGTATTCCGCCGGCGAACCGGCGATTCCGGGTGCCGATGGTCGGGCCCTGTGTCGCAGTATTCGCCAGCGTGGGCAGGTGGAGCCGGTCTTCGTCGAGGATAACCGGGAGATCGAAGCCCTGTTGGCCAATGTTCTGAAGGATGGTGACCTGCTGATAACCCAGGGAGCAGGCGATATTGGCGGTGTGGCTTCGCGGCTGGCGGCCGCGGGAGTGATTGCGGGTGAGTGATATGCATCATAACGAAACGCAGGCCTATCAGGCAGATCCCGAGCTCGTAAGGGCCCTCGGACGAGTCGCTGTCTTCATGGGCGGCGATTCCGCAGAGCGGGAAGTGTCCCTGAAAAGCGGCAAGGCGGTACTGGCAGCACTGGTATCTGCGGGCGTGGATGCCTACGCGGAGGACGTTCAAGGCTGTCTTCTGAAAACGGTCGATAATCCGCAATTTGATCGTGTCTTTATTGCCCTGCATGGCAGGGGCGGCGAGGACGGTACCTTGCAGGCCATCCTTTCGCAGGCCGGGATTCCGTATACCGGCAGTGAGGTTCTGGCCTCCGCCCTGGCCATGGACAAGCTCAGAACGAAGTACGTCTTCGAAGGTTGCGGCCTGCCGACGCCGAAGTTCCGGACCATGACCAGCGTCGACCAGGCGGACCAGATTATCGGTGAATTGCGCGCGCCACTGAGCGTGAAGCCTTCCCGGGAAGGTTCCAGTATCGGTATCCGGAAGGTGCATACCGCCGCCGAGCTGGCAGATGCGTACGAAGCTGCGGCCGCGCTGGACAGCCTTGTGCTGGTGGAGGAATGGATCGAGGGGCCCGAGTTCACCGTCAGTCTGTTGCAGGATCAGGCGCTTCCGGCCATCGGTCTGAGTGCCAGCACTGAGCACGTTTTTTACGATTATGACGCCAAGTACCTGGCGGACGACACCCGATACCAGATTCCCTGTGGATTGGCACCCGAGGACGAAGTTCGCCTCCAGCACCTGGCTCTGGATGCGTTTCGGGTTGTTGGCTGCCGGACCTGGGGGCGGGTTGACATCATGCAGGACAGCGACGGTCAGTTCTGGCTGTTGGAAGTCAACACGGTGCCCGGAATGACCGACCACAGCCTGGTGCCCATGGCAGCGAAGGCGGCAGGCATCAGTTTCGAAGAGCTGGTGGTCCGGATACTGAAGGACACCCTGGAGGGCGCCGATGCTTGAAACACTGCTGATCCGGAGCCGGGCGACACCGTCCGAGCCCCCGCGACGCCGGGGGGCAACGTCCCTTGGTCCTGAGCGGGACCGGTTTGGAGTGTTGAAAGGTGTGCTGGCGGCCGTGCCCTGGCTTCAGGTGGGCATGGGCGCCGTGATCGTATTGTTGGCCGCGCTGGTGCCCTGGGGCACCGGAAAGGTGCTGGGGGCCATGGATCAGCAGATCCTGGCGGTGGATGTAAAAGGGGATTTCGTGGGCGACAGCCGGGTGGCTATTGAACGTGCGGCTGGCGACTGGATCGGCAAGAGCTATTTCGCCACGGACCTCTCAGAAATCAAGGAAAGCCTGGAGCGCCGGCCCTGGGTTGAGTCCGCTGCCTTGCGCCGGGTCTGGCCGGATCGGCTGGTGATCGATATCCGGGAAAAAAAAGCCCCTGGCTTACTGGACCGACGGGCGCCTGGTCAGCCGGACTGGAGAATTGTTCGCGCCGTCCAACCCGGAAGTGGCGGGGCGGTTACCGAGACTCGCGGGGCCGGATGAAAGGGTGCGGGATGTGATCAATATGGCGCGGACCATGAGTGACAAGCTGGTCGCCCGGGGACTGGGATTTTCTGGCCTGGCCCTGGAGCACCGGGGCGCCTGGACCCTGCAGCTGGCCAATGGCATCGAAGTGGTGCTTGGCCGGGATCAGGTGGAGCAGCGATTCGAGCGGTTTATCACGGTTTATGAAAACCGGCTGGCAGCACGGTCGGACGAAGTCAGTCGGGTGGATGCCCGTTACACCAATGGTGTGGCGGTCAAATGGAAAGCTGTCGAGACAGCCTCCAGCCCAAAATCATAGCAACGGTTAATTCAGACCTACGGTTTGGTGGAACACATGTCATCGGTTGAAACGGAAAACATGATTGTCGGCCTCGATATCGGAACCTCCAAGGTGGTTGCGATTGTCGGCAAGCGCAAGATGGACGGCACCATCGAAGTGGTGGGCATTGGCTCTCACCCTTCCCGGGGCCTCAAGCGTGGAGTGGTGGTGAACATCGAAACCACCGTCCAGGCCATTCAGCGCGCTGTGGAAGAGGCAGAGTTGATGGCCGGTTGCCGCATTCACTCGGTGTATGCGGGCATTGCGGGCAGCCATATCAAGAGCCTGAACTCCCACGGGATCGTTGCCATCCGTGACCGTGAAGTCACCCAGGCCGACATTGACCGGGTGATTGATGCCGCCCAGGCGGTCGCGATTCCGGCAGACCAGAAGATCCTTCACATTCTGCCCCAGGAGTTCGTGATCGACAGCCAGGAAGGCATCAAGGAACCCATGGGGATGTCCGGTGTACGCCTGGAGGCAAAGGTTCACCTGGTGACCTGCGCGGTGAATGCCGCCCAGAACATCGAGAAATGCGTCAAGCGCTGTGGCCTGGAGGTCGACGACATAATCTTGGAGCAGCTGGCTTCCAGTCACGCCATCCTCACCGAAGACGAAAAGGAACTTGGGGTCTGCGTCGTCGATATCGGTGGCGGCACCACCGACATTGCCGTGTTTACCGGCGGTGCGATTCGACACACGGCGGTAATTCCGATCGCCGGCGACCAGGTCACCAACGACATTGCCATGGCACTGCGCACACCCACGCAGAACGCCGAAGAAATCAAGATCAAGTATGCCTGCGCCCTGACCCAGTTGGCCGGCGCGGATGAAACCATCAAGGTGCCCAGTGTGGGCGATCGCGCACCGCGGGATCTTTCCAGGCAGGCCCTGGCTGAGGTGGTGGAGCCACGTTATGAGGAGCTGTTCACCCTGGTGCAGTCGGAATTGCGCCGGTCCGGGTTCGAGGATCTTATTCCGGCAGGCATCGTGATAACCGGCGGTTCGTCCACCATGGAAGGGGTGGTGGAACTGGCCGAAGAGATCTTCCACATGCCGGTAAGGCTGGCCTGTCCGCAGGCAGTTTCCGGCATGACGGAGGTAGTCAATAACCCCATCTACGCCACTGGCGTCGGGTTGTTGATTCATGGTTTCCGCCAGATGGACCTGGGGCGGGCACCGGTGCTCAAGGGTGAAGATGCACCCTCGCTGTTTGAGCGCATGAAAGCCTGGTTTACCGGTCATTTCTGACGGAACCGGGTGGGTAGTACACGAAGGTATCTCGAAAACACAATCTCGAACAAACAGCCCGGAACAAGGGCTGAAAACAGCACGAAGGAGTAGGGGAAATGTTTGAACTCGTCGATAATGTCCAGCAAAACGCTGTCATTAAAGTCGTCGGTGTAGGCGGTGGTGGCGGTAACGCCGTTCGCCATATGCTTAACAGCGACATCGAAGGTGTGGAATTTATCTGTGCCAACACAGATGCGCAGGCGCTGACCGATATGGACGCGCGCCAGATCATTCAGCTCGGTGGCAACATCACCAAGGGGCTGGGTGCCGGCGCCAATCCGGAGGTTGGTCGTCAGTCCGCCCTGGAAGATCGTGATCGCATTGCCGAGGCCATCAAGGGCGCGGACATGGTTTTCATCACCGCAGGTATGGGCGGTGGCACCGGTACCGGCGCTGCGCCGATCGTGGCGGAAGTGGCCCGTGAGCTCGGCATTCTGACCGTTGCCGTGGTCACCAAGCCGTTCATGTTCGAAGGTGGCAAGCGCATGAGCGTTGCCGAATCCGGTCTGAAAGAGCTGGAAGAAAGCGTCGACTCCCTGATCACCATCCCCAACGAGAAGTTGCTGGCCGTGATGGGCAAGAAAACCAGCCTGCTGGACGCCTTTGCCGCCGCCAATGACGTGCTTCTGGGTGCGGTTCAGGGCATCGCCGACCTGATTACCCGCAACGGTATGATCAACGTCGACTTTGCCGACGTGAAGACCGTCATGTCCGAAATGGGTATGGCGATGATGGGCACAGCTCGCGCGACTGGCGAAAACCGTGCGCGGGAAGCCGCCGAAGCGGCCGTTCGCAGCCCGCTGCTGGAAGACATCAACCTGCAGGGTGCCAAAGGTATTCTGGTCAACATCACCGCCGGTATGGACCTCAACCTGGGCGAATTCTCCGAGGTTGGCGACATTGTGCGCGAGTTTGCGTCTGATTCTGTCACGGTGGTTGTTGGTACCGTCATCGATCCGGAGATGACCGACGAACTCAAGGTAACGGTTGTTGCGACCGGTCTGGGCGGTGATCGCGAGAAGCCGACCAAGGTGGTGGACAACACCCGCACCCTGGACGGCAAAACCGATTACAACCAGCTGGATCGTCCTGCTGTTCTGCGTCGCCGGGCCGTTTCCCACGGGAACGTAGCTATCGACCAGAGCAAGGACAGCGAGGAGCAGGGTGTCGACTATCTCGATATTCCCGCATTCCTCCGTCGTCAGGCTGACTGATAATCTGGTGCAATTGTGATCCGGTTCCGGTTTGTCATCGAAATATGGAACCCGAAAACCGGTGAATACGTGCACCGATTGCCAATAGTTGCGCGCTGAATGAACATTCGGCAACAACGGATTGGTTAAATGGTATTCAGTCTTATTTTCTGATATTCTCCGGGCAGATTTTTGCCTAGAATATCGCCTTTTTGTGACGGAATTATGTACCGATGATCAGACAACGGACACTTAAAAACACCATCCGTGCCACCGGTGTTGGCTTGCACTCGGGTGAGAAGGTCTATCTGACCCTCAAGCCCGCTCCGGTGGACTCCGGTATCATCTTCCGCCGTACCGATCTGGACCCGATGGTTGAGATTCGTGCTTCTGCGGAAAATGTGGGTGAGACCATGCTGTCCACGACGCTGGTAAAAGACGGTGTCCGTGTGGCGACTGTTGAGCATTTGCTCTCGGCCATGGCTGGTCTCGGGATTGATAACTGTTTCGTCGAGCTTAGCGCCGCGGAAGTGCCCATCATGGACGGCTCTGCCGGTCCGTTTGTGTTTCTTCTGCAATCCGCCGGTATTGCCGAGCAGGATGCGGCCAAGCGTTTTATCCGCATCAAGCGTGAGGTTACGGTTGAGGAAGGCGACAAGAAAGCGACCCTGCTGCCTTTCGAGGGCTTCAAGGTCAGCTTCGGAATCGACTTTGATCACCCGGTGTTCAAAGGCCGCGCCCAGACCGCAACCGTTGATTTTTCCAGCACTTCCTTTGTCAAGGAAGTGAGCCGAGCACGGACCTTCGGGTTCATGCGTGACATCGAAAAATTGCGTGCCATGAACCTCGCCCTTGGTGGCAGTGTGGATAACGCTATCGTTGTGGATGACTACAAGATCCTCAACGAAGACGGTCTGCGCTATGACGATGAATTCGTGAAGCACAAGCTGCTTGATGCCATCGGTGACCTTTACCAGTTGGGTAACAGCCTGATTGGTGAGTTCCGCGGTATCAAATCCGGTCACGATCTGAACAACAAGCTGTTGCGCAAGCTCAGGGCAGAAGAGGATGCCTGGGAAGTGGTTACCTTTGATGATGAGGCCACTGCCCCGATTTCCTACATGAAGCCTGTGCTGGCGGCGGGTTAAAGCCGGACGCTTTAATCCCGGACGTGGCTAGCGAGTTTTTCGAGAACCTCGCGTAATGCTTTATCCTTCGTGTGCCCGGCTTCCTCTTTGAGGAGCCGGGCATTTTCTTTACTCAAGGGCTCCTTCTTGAACACCGGTTTTTCCCGGAATCGTGGCGGCGCAACCTTGACCCTCAGTTTCCAGACGAACCGGAAGAGTTCGTTCTCTCTAAGCTTTTCCATGATCTCGTGCTGGCGGAACCGGATCTGACTGGCCTTCCCGGCGGTTTCGGCTGTCAGAGCCAGTTCGCCGTCTTTGCAGCTGACAAAGCGTGTGCCCTTAACCAGATCCTGCGGTAGGGCTGCGAGAACTTCTGCCTCTGCCTGTCGGTGAAGTTCGGCCTTTGCCACTAGATCCTTGAGTACCGGGGTCTTGCCCAGCTTGTCGAAGGTCATTTTTTGCTCGCTTTTGCGTTTCATGGCGGCGTTTTTACTCGACGGCTCCGTTTACGATTGGTTACACTTCGGCACGGTTTATGCGTAGTGCCTGTATTACACTCGTTTTACATTGTGATAAATGAGTATGTCTACCGGGCGCTGCAATTTTTTCAGTATGTAGCTGTTGCCAAAGGATGGCAGACCCCCTTCGGATTTTTCCGGGGCGCAACACTACAGGATGCGGTTGCGGCTCAACGATGAAACCTGATGATGATATGAACATTATTTTCGTTGGCAAACACCACGGAAAATCCCGGGTGTTGTCTATCAACAGTACGCTTGCTGTTGCGCTGGTGTTTCTGGTGCTTTCCCTGCTGGTTGCCGCGGGTTGGGCCGGTTACCAGACGGCGATTGAGCAGGTAGAGGCCAGGGAGCCCACCAACGCCGAACTGGTGGCCGAGTGGCAGCTGAAGCTGGCAGAGCAGAAGGCGGAGTTGGCCAACATCGAAGAGAACGTCCAGCAACAGGTAGATGCATTGACTCTGCGCCTGGGCGAGATTCAGGGCCGGTTATTGCGCCTGGATGCCCTGGGCCAGCGTTTTGTGGAATCCGGCCTGGTGGCCAGCGATGAATTCAACTTCGATCAGCCTGCTGCGGTGGGTGGCCCGGAGGATGCCTTGTCCGGCGATTCCTTCTCCGCGCCCGAGCTGACCCGCATGATCGAGGAGATGGAATGGCGAATCGAAGACCGTGAACAGCAACTTCGTTTGCTCGACCAGTTGGCATCCAGCAAACGGCTTGAGGACGAACTGTACCTTGAAGGTCGCCCGATAACCTGGGGTTGGCTGTCCTCCAAGTACGGCTACCGTTCCGATCCGTTTACCGGCAAGCGTACCTGGCATGCCGGGGTTGATCTGGCCGGTAAGGATGGCAGCGATATTATCTCGGTTGCGGGCGGTGTGGTGACCTATGCCGGCGAGCGCTATGGCTACGGTAACCTTGTTGAAGTCGATCATGGCGATGGTCTGATCACCCGCTATGCTCATTGCAAGACGATCAAAGTGGAAGTGGGTGATGTTGTTCAGAAGGGCCAGGTAGTCGCGCTGATGGGCAGTACCGGGCGTTCCACCGGTCCTCATGTGCATTTTGAAGTCATTCGGAATGGCAAGTCTGAAAACCCGGAAACCTACATCAAGCGTGCCAGCCGCTGATCCGGTCCCGGCGCCACAGCTTTCACAATCTCTCCGTCAACCGGCTCCGGGCCGGTTTTTATCTGTGAATCCGGTGCCTCACCGGCGACTTCTTGCGCCTGTGTGAGGCCTGCCTTTTGTCCTGTTACAAAATAAGGTTAGAATGCCGGCTTCCTCCGTTTAATCAAAGAAGCAGTGGTCTATGTTCACAAAGCTTGCAACTAAGATGTTCGGCAGTAAAAACGCCAGAGAAATCAAGAGAATGCGTAAATCTGTCATGCGCATCAATGAGCTTGAAGAGCAGTATGGCAATCTGTCCGACTCCGAGTTGCAAGGTAAGACCGCGGAGTTCCGTCGCCGGCTTGATGAAGGCGAATCCCTCGACGCCCTGCTGCCTGAAGCCTTCGCGACCGTGCGTGAAGCAGGCCGTCGCGTTATGGGAATGCGCCATTACGACGTCCAGCTGATTGGTGGTATCACCCTGCACGAAGGCCGTATCGCGGAAATGAAAACCGGTGAGGGTAAAACTCTGGTTGCCACTGCTGCGGTGTATCTGAACGCGCTGCCCGGCAAAGGCGTCCACGTGGTTACCGTGAACGATTACCTGGCCCGCCGTGATGCCGAGTGGATGGGTAAGCTCTACCGGTTCCTGGGCATGCAGGTGGGTGTAGTGGCCTCGGGCCAGCCGGCGGAAGAAAAGCGCGCGGCGTATCAGGCGGATATTACCTACGGTACCAACAACGAATTTGGCTTCGACTATCTGCGTGACAACATGGCGTTCAGTACCGAGGACAAGGTCCAGCGCGGGCTGAACTACGCGATCGTGGACGAAGTGGACTCGATCCTGATCGATGAGGCCAGAACGCCGCTGATCATCTCGGGTGCGGCTGAGGACAGTTCAAAACTGTACCAGGCCATCAATGAGCTGATTCCGGGCCTGGAAAAAGGTGAGGTGCCTGAAGAGGGTGAGCCTACCGGCGACTTCACCATCGACGAAAAATCCCGCCAGGTGGAATTGACCGAGGGCGGTCACGAGAAAGTTGAAGAATTGCTGCTTGAGCGTGGCCTTCTGAAGGAAGGAGAGAGCCTGTATTCAGCGGCCAACCTCAGCCTGCTGCACCACGTGCACTCGGCACTGCGGGCCCACCATCTGTTCCAGAAAGACGTGGATTACATTGTTCAGGGCGGCCAGGTGGTCATCGTGGACGAGCATACCGGCCGTACCATGCCGGGGCGCCGCTGGAGCGAAGGCCTGCATCAGGCGGTTGAGGCCAAAGAAGGCGTCAAGATCCAGGCCGAAAGTCAGACTCTCGCGTCCACGACGTTCCAGAATTATTTCCGGCTCTACGACAAGCTGGCCGGCATGACCGGTACCGCAGACACCGAAGCTTTCGAATTCCGTCAGATCTACGGCCTCGACGTGGTGGTCATTCCGCCCAACAAGCCGATTCAGCGGACTGACTACAACGATCTGGTGTATCTGACTCAGGAAGAGAAATTCCACGCGATCATTGATGAGATCAAGGATGTCACCGCCGAAGGGCGCCCGATCCTCGTGGGTACCGCGTCTATCGAGGCTTCCGAGCTTCTTTCTGTGCTGCTCAAGAAGGCGCGGATCGAACACAAGATCCTGAACGCCAAGCAGCACGAATCCGAAGCCCATATCATTGCCCAGGCGGGCCGGCCGGGCGCAGTCACCATCGCCACCAACATGGCCGGTCGTGGTACCGATATCGTACTCGGCGGTAACTGGGAGCACGAAGTCGCCGCCATGGAGAATCCCTCGGAAGAGGAGGTTGCCCGGGTCAAGGCGGAATGGACCGAGCGCCACAATCAGGTTCTTGAGGCCGGTGGCCTGCACATCATTGGTACCGAGCGTCACGAATCCCGCCGGATTGATAACCAGCTTCGTGGCCGTGCCGGTCGCCAGGGCGATCCCGGTTCCTCACGGTTCTTCCTGTCCCTGGAAGACAACCTCATGCGTATCTTCGCACCTGACCGGGTCAAGAGCCTGATGCAGGCAATGGGCATGAAAAAGGGTGAGGCCATTGAACACCGTATGGTGACCAATGCGATCGAGAAATCCCAGCGCAAGGTCGAAGGCCGCAACTTCGATATGCGGAAGACGCTGCTGGAATACGACGACGTGGCCAACGATCAGCGGACGGTCATCTACGACCAGCGTAATGAGGTCATGTCCTCAAACGATATCTCGGACATGGTCAAGACCATCCGGGAGGACGTTGTCGATTCGCTGATCAGTGAATACATCCCGCCCCAGAGCATGCCCGAACAGTGGGACATCACTGGTCTGGAAGCACAGCTCCAGTCCGAGATGGCCATTGATCTTCCAGTACAGAAGTGGCTGGAAGAAGATAACAAGCTGTATGAGGAAAACCTGCGCCAGAAGATTCTGGACGAGATTGTCGCCGCCTACGAAGCCAAGGAAGAAATCGCCGGCTCAGAGGCCATGCGCAAGTTCGAAAAGCAGGTCTTCCTGCAGGTGTTGGATACCCTCTGGAAAGAGCATCTTTCCAACATGGACCATCTGCGCCGGGGCATCCATCTGCGGGGTTATGCCCAGAAGAACCCCAAGCAGGAGTACAAGCGCGAGGCGTTCAACCTGTTTGAAACCATGCTTGATACCATGAAACGGGACGTCACCCGCGTACTCTGCCATGTTCGTGTCCAGAGCCGTGAAGAAATGGAAGAAGTCGAGC
This sequence comes from Marinobacter sp. MIT932201, assembly GCF_047123295.1. NCBI lineage: Bacteria > Pseudomonadati > Pseudomonadota > Gammaproteobacteria > Pseudomonadales > Marinobacteraceae > Marinobacter > Marinobacter sp. MIT932201. The sequence goes on from NZ_CP138917.1 coordinate 1,012,070, forward strand.
GCCGTCGCAAGCAGGAACTGGAAGAAGAGCTTGCCAAGGCTCGCCTGCGCCACGATGAGACCAGCGCCACGGCCCAGAGTCAGGGCGAGGGCAACGCTGACGATTCCCGCCAGTCGACCCCCGAAACCTTCGTTCGACAGGAGCGCAAGGTGGGTCGAAATGAACCCTGCCCCTGCGGGTCCGGCAAGAAGTACAAGCAGTGTCATGGCAAGGTCAGCTAATACAGACTACTGACTGCACCATCGGAACCCGCAATCTGCCAGCCACGACTGGTGGACTGCGGGTTTTTTCGTTTCCAGCGGGTTGTGCGGTACTTCGAGCGCAACCCCAGACAAGAGGAGTGGCAGAATGGCGGTAGGTCCGGGAACCTTACCTGAGTTTCACCCGGTGGCGGGGGTTAAGATCGGTATAGCCAGTGCAGGCATCAAGAAGCCGGGACGGAAGGACGTGGTTGTATTTGAGCTGGCCCCGGAAAGCCGGGTTGCCGGGATTTTCACGAAAAACCAGTTCTGCGCGGCACCGGTTACTCTCAGCCGCCGACATCTGGCCGAGACCTCGCCCCGGTATCTGCTGATCAATACCGGTAACGCCAATGCCGGCACCGGTGAGCAGGGCATGCGGGATGCCGTGGCCTGCTGCCAGGCTCTGGCAAGCCAGGCGGGCGTTGCCGAAGCCGAGATCCTGCCGTTTTCCACGGGCGTGATTGGCGAGCCGCTGCCGGTGCAGAAGATTGTCGGCGCCCTTCCGGACGCCCTGGCGAACACCGCCGAGAACCGCTGGGCAGAGGCCGCCAGCGGCATCATGACCACGGACACCCGCCCAAAAGGCGCCTCCTGTCAGGTGGAGCTGGACGGTCACATGGTCACCATCTCTGGCATCAGCAAGGGTGCGGGGATGATTCGCCCGAACATGGCGACCATGCTCGGGTTTATTGCCACCGATGCCCGGATTGCGCCAGAGCTGCTGCAGACTCTGGCCTCCGAGCTGGGAGAGAAATCCTTCAACCGGATTACCATTGATGGCGATACCTCCACCAATGATGCCTGCATGCTGATGGCCAGTGGCCAGTATTCCGGCCCCGAGATTACCGCCTCCAGTTCGACGCTGCCAAAGCTGCGGGAGGCGCTGCACAAGGTCTACCTGGAACTGGCTCACGCCATCGTCCGTGACGGTGAAGGCGCTACCAAGTTTGTCACCATTGATGTGAGCGGCGCTGCCAGCCAGCAGGAAGCGCTGGATGTGGCATACACCGTGGCACATTCGCCGCTGGTCAAGACGGCGCTGTTCGCCTCGGACCCGAACTGGGGAAGGATCCTCGCGGCAGTCGGGCGCGCCGGTGTCGACGGACTGGACCTTGAGGCCCTGGAAATCTACCTGGGGGATGTCTGCCTGGTTCGCAACGGTGGTCGCGCTGACGACTATTCCGAGGCCCGTGGCCAGGCCGTGATGGATCGGGAAGAGATCACCATTGCCATTGACCTCAAGCGGGGAGAGGTAAGGGAGACGGTGTGGACCTGCGACTTCTCCCATGATTACGTCACCATCAACGCCGAGTACCGTACCTGACCATGTCTGACTCTGAGTCTGCGTCGGAAGCCGGGGTGAAAGAAGTTCACGTTGCCGTTGCGGTTATTGTCCGGGATGGACGGGTGCTGATTGCGCGGCGGCCAGACCATGTCCACCAGGGCGGTTTGCTGGAGTTTCCCGGTGGCAAGGTTGAGCCGGGGGAGAGTGTCCAGGCTGCACTGGTGCGTGAGATTGCCGAAGAAACCGGTCTTCGTGTGCCTGAGGATTCCCTGGAGCCTGTCATCGGAATTCGCCACGACTACGGTGACAAGCGAGTTTTTCTGGACGTCTGGGAAACCGGGGCGGCGGAAGGCGAAGCAACAGGGTGCGAGGGGCAACCCGTTGAATGGCTCGCCCCGGATCAGCTACGGGACGAGGATTTCCCGGCCGCCAACCGGCCAATCATTCGTGCTCTGCGGTTACCCCGGCAGCTTGCGATCACTGGCGAAACCGGTGACCTGAAGCCGACGGTTAAACGCCTTGAGATGGGGCTTGAACTCGCGAGGCCGCCCCTGGTGGTGCTCCGGGCCCCGGCCTTGAGCGAGCGGGCGTACCGGCAGCTGGCTGAGGAAGCGGTGTCAGTTTGTGACCGGGCCGGAGTCGCGCTCATGGTTCACGGTGGTCCCGAGATATTCCGTGCGACCCCCGGTGCCCGGGGGCTGCATTTGCCCTGGCGCGAGGCTGCGGCGCTCTCGGCCCGGCCGGTTCCGCAAGAAGTGTGGTTGGGAGTTTCCTGTCATAGCCGGCAGGAAATCGATCATGCAGAGGCTATTGGCGCGGACTACGTGACATTGGGGCCTGTTCAGCCCACGGAAAGTCACCCGGGTGCGCCCACCCTCGGTTGGCCGGCCTTTGCCGAGCTGGTGTCGGAAGCTGCGCTGCCGGTCTTTGCGCTTGGCGGGCTGTCGTCCGGCGATATTCATGCAGCCCGTCAATGTGGCGGCCAGGGAATAGCCGGCATCGGCTTCTGGTGGCCCCGGAACTGACGCTTGTCAGCGACGCCGGGCCCATCTCTGTTATGCTGTCGTTCCTGCATTTTTCACTATCTTGCACAACCGATTCCGGGGGATTCCGTGAGCAAACTGACCCATCTCGATGACAAGGGCGAAGCCCGCATGGTGGATGTAACCGACAAGGCGGCCACTGAGCGGGAGGCGCGCGCTGAAGCCACCATCCGCATGGCGCCGGAAACCCTGAATATGATTATTGAGGGTGAGCACCCCAAGGGTGATGTGCTGGCCGTTGCCCGAATTGCCGGCATCATGGCGGCCAAGAAAACCCATGACCTGATTCCCCTGTGTCACGCACTGAACCTGACCTCCGTGAAAGTCGAACTGAACCCGGGCAGCGATGGGGCATCTGTACATATTCTCACCCGCTGCAAACTGTCCGGTCAGACCGGTGTGGAAATGGAGGCGCTGACAGCAGCAAGTGTTGCAGCACTGACGCTTTACGACATGTGCAAGGCCGTAGACCGTGGCATGGAGATCGGTTCGGTGCGTCTGTTGGAGAAGAAAGGCGGCCGGAGTGGCCACTGGGTCGCCGATAACGCCTGATCTGGCGAACCGCTGCGCTCGTACAAGCTGGTTACCAGAACCACTCCGGAGGAGCGACAGTGCCGAGACTACGCCAAGCGGGCGGGCCCGTGCTAGAATGCGCGGCCCGATTGACTGAACCACGAGGAAACACTGTGGCTGTTCGTTACATCCAGACCTGCCGGTTGCCTACCCCGTTCGGGGTGTTTGATATGCACGGCTTTGAAGAACCGGACACCGGAAAGGAACACGTTGCCCTGACTCTGGGCGACCTGGACAGTGACGAACCCATGCTTGCCCGCACCCATTCCGAGTGTCTGACTGGCGACGCCCTTTACAGCATGCGTTGTGATTGCGGTTATCAGCTCGAAGAGGCGCTGAGAAGCATTGCCCGGGAAGGCCGGGGTATTCTGATGTATCTGCGTCAGGAAGGGCGGGGCATCGGGTTGCTGAACAAGATCCGCGCCTACCACCTCCAGGATCAGGGTGCAGATACGGTTGAAGCCAATGAACGTCTTGGGTTCGCTGCTGATCTGCGTGACTACAGCATGTGCAAGGATATGCTGGAGCACCTGGGTATCAAGAGCCTGCGGCTGATGACCAACAATCCCCGCAAGGTGAAGGCGTTGTCTTCCTACGGTATTGCTATTGCCGAGAGAGTGCCTCTGCATGTGGGCCGTAACCCCCACAATGAACACTATCTCGATACCAAACAGAGCAAGTTGGGGCACTGGTTGGAGACACACCAGGACGATGATCCCGAGGTGTGACTCGACCCGCTACTGATCTGCTGACGAAAAAGCCCGCGAGTTTCGCGGGCTTTTTGCGTTTTTAGGGCAACGTGCTCGTTTATTTGACGACTTTCAGGCTCTGGTGGCGGAGGGTTTCCATCCGCGTGCGAATGGAAGATTCAATGCCGGTTGCATCCAGACCGCATTCGGCCAGCAGTTCTCCATGCTTGCCATGGTCCATAAAGGTGTCCGGCAGGCCCAGTTGAAGAATCGGCATGGACACCAGCCGGCTGTTCAGAAACTCGGTTACAGCGCTGCCCGCGCCACCGGCAATGGCGTTCTCTTCCAGCGTCACCAGCAGTTCATGCTGCTCGGCCAGTTCCAGAACCAGTTCTTCATCGAGGGGCTTTACGAAGCGCATGTCGGCAACTGTTGCACCAATTGCCTCCGCCGCCTCCAGCGCCGGGGCCAGCAGGGTGCCAAAGTTCAGGATGGCAACTCCTCTGCCGCTGCGAAGCTTGCGGCCCTTGCCAATCTCCAGAGGGGTCAATTCCTGCTGTATTTCGGCGCCGGGCCCGGTACCGCGGGGATAGCGCACTGACGCCGGCCCCTCATACAGCATGCCGGTCTGGAGCATCTGGCGGGTTTCGTTTTCATCTGACGGTGTCATCACCACCATGTTGGGCACGCAGCGCAGGTAGCTGATATCAAAGGCGCCGGCATGGGTCGGGCCGTCTTCTCCGACCAGCCCTGCCCGATCTATAGCGAACAGGACATCGAGGTTCTGTATGGCGACATCGTGGATCAACTGGTCGTAAGCCCGCTGCAGGAACGTCGAGTAAATGGCGACAACCGGCTTGGCGCCATCGCAGGCCAGGCCCGCGGCTAAAGTGACGGCGTGCTGCTCGGCAATGGCGACATCGAAATAGCGTTCCGGGAAGCGCTGTGAGAATGCCAGCAGATCCGACCCTTCGCACATGGCAGGGGTGATGCCGACCACGCGCTCATCCTGCTCGGCGGAGTCGCAGAGCCACTGGCCGAACACGTTGGCATACTTGGGCTTCTTCGGTGTCGGCTTGACCGGTTCGGGCTTGCTCGGTGGCACCGGTTCAATCTTGTTGATGGCGTGGTAGCCAATCGGGTCGGCCTCGGCAGGCGCAAAGCCTTTGCCCTTGGTGGTTACCACGTGGAGGAACTGCGGACCTTCAAGTTCGCGGATGTTCTCCAGGGTATCCACCAGCAGGGGCAGATCATGACCGTCGATAGGGCCGATGTAGTTGAACCCCAGTTCCTCGAACAGCGTTCCCGGGGCAATCATGCCCTTGAAGTGCTCCTCGGTCTTCTTGGCCAGCGCCATCAGGTGTGGCGCTCCCTGCAAAACTTTCTTGCTGCTGTCGCGGACCTGGTTGTAGGTGCGACTGGACAACAGTTTGGCAAAGTAATTGGACAGGCCGCCCACATTGCGGGAGATCGACATGTCGTTGTCGTTGAGAATAACCAGCATGTCGGCGTGCAGGTGACCGGCGTGATTCAGGGCCTCGAACGCCATACCTGCGGTCATGGCGCCGTCACCAATAACGGCAATACTCTTGCGGCCGGACTTTTGCAGACGCGCGGCGATGGCCATGCCCAGTGCTGCGCTGATGGAAGTGCTCGAGTGGCCAACGCCAAAGGTGTCGTATTCGCTTTCGGCCCGTTTCGGGAAGCCGGCCAGCCCGCCCTTGCGCCGGATGCTGCCCATTGATTCCTTCCGGCCTGTCAGAATCTTGTGGGGATAGGCCTGATGGCCGACGTCCCAGACCAGGCGGTCGCTGGGCGTATCAAAGACGTAGTGAAGGGCAACGGTAAGCTCAAGCACGCCGAGGCCCGCGCCGAAATGGCCGCCGGTCTGGCCCACTGACCATAACAGAAATGCCCTGAGCTCCCGGGCGAGCAGGGTCAACTGCTCCGGGGCCAGCTCTCTCAGCTGGGCCGGTTCATCAATCCGGTCCAACAGAGGCGTGTTGGGCCGCTGCGACGGGATTTCCTTGAAAATATAAGTGTCCTGCATCTGCTCGGGTCTTTTCCGGTACGTTCAGTAACTGACTGGCATTATAAGGGAACAGGGGAAGCTGTTTCACACAAAGCGGGCCAGTTGTTACGAAAATATTTACGGCCAGTGTGCGCCTTCGGGGCGCCGGGGTTCAATGGGTTCTTGCCACCACGTAATCGGCCATGGCCCTGAGGGGGTCGGCTTCGGCGCCGAAATCCTTCAGGCTTTGCTGGGCCTGTTCAAGCAGATCTGCCAGATGCTCCCGGGTGCCGGCCACGCCCAATAGAGCGGGGTAGGTGGGCTTGGCTCGGGCCGCGTCCGAACCCTGGGGCTTGCCAATGACCGTTGTGTCGCCTTCTATGTCCAGCAGGTCGTCCTGAACCTGGAAGGCCAGGCCCAATGCCTTGGCATACTCTGTCAAGGAGGCCAGAGCCTGCTCGCTGACAGAGGGTGCGGTCAGGGCGCCAATCCGCACGCTGGTCTCGATCAGGGCGCCAGTCTTGTGCCGGTGCATGGTTTCGAGCTGGGCCAGTGCCAGGGTCTTGCCAACGGATTCAAGATCGATGGCCTGGCCACCAACCATTCCACCGTGGCCGCTGGCCCGGGCCAATTCCCGCACCATAATCAGGCGCACGGGTTCTGGCAGTCCCGGAGCTTCGGCCAGCCAGCCGAATGCCAGCGCCTGCAGGGCATCTCCGGCCAGGATGGCTGTGGCTTCGTCGAAGGCTATGTGGGTGGTGGGCCGTCCGCGGCGCAATTCGTCATCATCCATGGCCGGCAGGTCATCGTGGATCAGTGAATAGGCATGGATCAGTTCCACCGCGCAGGCCGGGATCAGGGCCTCGTCGCCGGTCTGTCCCAGTGCCTTTGCCGCAGCAAGGCAAAGGGCTGGCCGGATCCGCTTGCCGCCGCCCAGTACGCTGTAGCGCATGGCTTCCTGCAATCGGCCGGAGGCGGAATCACGGGTGATGCAACGGTCCAGTTCCGCATCGACGCGGGCCCGGCAGGTTTCCAGAAAATCAGAGGCAAGCGGGTTTGGTCCGGGCATCAGTCAGCATCATCCGGAGAAAACGGGCGGGTTTCGAGGGTGCCGTCGCTGTTCTGGACCAGCTGTTCAACCCGTTGCTCGGCGCTCTTTAGCGCCTGCTGGCATTCACGGGTCAGCTTTACACCTCGCTCAAACGCCGTGAGGGACTGTTCCAGAGACAGCTCGCCCTGTTCCAGATCGCGAACCAGCCTTTCCAGCTCATCCAGAGATTTCTCAAAATCGGCTATCGATGTGGCGCCTTGTTCACCGGCCATCAGGGGCCCTCCGATCGGGTGGCAGAATTTCGCGGATTATACCAGAGCCTGATCGCTATCGCTGCCAATGGAAGTGACGTCGTTCACCGGGTTCGGCGTCCGGGCCCCAGCTCTGTTCGGTCACCTGGATTTCGCCCCCTGCAGAGACGGTCACCACGGTGGTTGCCCGGGTGCCATAATCGGTCCCGACGATAAAGGGCGATGACAGGAAACGCTCGGTCTCCAGTCCAACGCCGGTGTCGGGCAGCAGATGGTCCGGTGCCGGCGTGCTGTCCTGAAGCAGGGGAATCAGGTCGTTGTGCAGCTTTTCGGCGTTCTGGCCGGCGGCGCCAATGATCTCGCCTGCAGATTCGCGCAGACGCAGAAGCTTGGGCCAGGGTGTCTGCAGGAGGTGGTTGCTCAGGCCATAGACCCCACGGTGGACATGCCGACCGGGGTGTGCATCCCGATTACTGAAATACCAGCCGCTTTCAGTAGACAGGCGCACTAGGTTGAAGCCGGAAAACTGGTCGGTCTTATCGAGCAGATAGCCCTCAAGCTGCTCCCGCGACTCGGTCAGAGCCCGCAAAGGCAGTTCGCCCCGGCTGATTCGACCGGTTTCCGGTGTGCCTTCGCGAACGTTGGTCACAGCACTGACCTCGCCTTTGGCATTCACCGCAAGCCAGGTGCCCCCGGAAAGCAGGTCGCGGCCGGCAAGTACCCGGGTGCCGGAGTCCGTGGTCCACCAGTCCATGGCGGCCGTCGGGCGACGGAAGAATTCATCCCGATTGGCCGCGACTACCAGCGGAAAATGAGGGTTCTGGCCAAGGGCAAAGGCGATCAGGCACATGGTGGCGGATGGCGTTCCCAGAGTTAATGAAGTTGACTCTTGCGCTGTGTATCATACCAGCCTTGGTTTTCTCGGGTGTGCCTCAAACTATGACCCTGTTTTATGTAATCGCATCGTATCTTGCCCTTGGAGCCCTGGCGGGCACCGTAGCGGGCCTGTTCGGCATTGGTGGCGGGCTGATCATCGTGCCTGTGCTGATGTTCAGTTTTGGTCTGCAGGGAATCAATCCGGACATTATTCCCCATCTGGCCGTTGGTACCTCGCTGGCAACCATCGTTTTCACTTCGGTCAGCTCTATCCGATCCCATAACAAGCACGGGGCCGTGCGCTGGGATCTGTTCCGACCCATGACCGTGGGAATCGTGGCCGGGGCTCTGGTTGGCGCCTGGACAGCATCCCTGTTGAGCGGGCGCGCCCTGGAACTGGTGATCGGTATTTTCGTGATCCTGGTGGGTCTCAAGATGTTTTTCCAGGTCGACCCCAAACCCGGTCGCGATGTCCCCGGCGTCGCCGGTCTGGGCGTCGCCGGCGGCGGCATCGGCTGGGCCTCCGCGATTTTCGGAATCGGTGGTGGAACCCTTACGGTTCCCTATCTGAGCTGGTGCAACGTGCGGATGCAGCAGGCGGTGGGCACATCGGCGGCCTGTGGCCTGCCGATTGCCATCGCCGGTGCCCTGGGTAACATCTGGACTGGATGGAGCAACCCCGCATTGCCGGAGCTGAGTGCCGGATTCATTTATCTGCCGGCCCTGATCGGTATCATTCTCACCAGCGTTTTCTTTGCCCGGGTGGGTGCTAACCTGGCCCATCGGCTGAATGCCCGGATTCTAAAGCGCACTTTCTCCATCATGCTCCTGCTGGTGGGGCTTCGTTTTCTCCTGAGCTGAGAGGTAGTTGATGCTGCAGCATCCCCAGATTGATCCGGTGGCCATTGCTATCGGTCCCTTCAAGATCCACTGGTATGGTCTGACCTATCTGTTTGGCTTCGTGGCCGGCTGGTGGCTTGGGCGGCTCCGCACCCGCAAACCCTGGTCGCCCATCAACGAAGAGCAGATGGGTGATCTGCTGTTTTACTTGGCCCTGGGGGTGATCCTGGGCGGGCGATTCGGCTATGTCCTGTTCTACAACTTTGATGCCTTCCTGGCCGACCCGCTCTGGCTACTCCGTGTCTGGGAAGGCGGCATGTCCTTCCACGGTGGTCTGCTGGGCGTGATGCTTGCCATGTGGTGGTATGGCCGCAAGGTGGGTAGTGGTTTCTGGCGCATGGCCGATTTTGTAGCGCCGCTGGTACCCCTGGGCCTTGGCGCAGGCCGGATCGGAAACTTCATCAACGGCGAGCTGTGGGGCAAGCCTACGGATTTTGCCTGGGGCATGGTATTTCGCACGGCGCCGGACTCGCTCGCCCGGCACCCCTCGCAGCTGTACCAGTTTGCCTTGGAGGGAGTCGCCCTGTTCGTGATTCTTTGGTGGTTCTCATCCCGGCAGCGGCCGACCATGGCGGTTTCCGGTCTGTTCCTGGTCTGCTACGGCGTATTCCGTTTCCTGGTGGAATTCGTGCGCCAGCCGGATCCGCAACTGGGCTACCTTGCTTTTGACTGGCTCACCATGGGGCAGGTACTGTCCTTCCCGATGATCGTTGCCGGCGCCGCCCTGATGTTTATTGCCTACCGGAGACAAGCCCGATGAAAGCCTATCTGGACCTGATGCAAGACGTTGTTGATAACGGATTCGACAAGGGAGACCGTACCGGTGTCGGCACCCGGTCGGTGTTCGGCCGCCAGATCCGTTTCAACCTGCAGGAAGGCTTTCCCCTGGTGACCACCAAGAAGGTCCACCTGCGCAGCATTATTTATGAATTGCTCTGGTTTCTCCGGGGCTCTACTGACAATACGTGGCTGCGGGAGCGGAAGGTCTCCATCTGGAACGAGTGGGCGCTGGAGAATGGTGACCTGGGGCCCATCTACGGCAAGCAGTGGCGTAGCTGGCAGTGCCCGAATGGTGAGGTGGTCGACCAGATCCGCGAAGTGATCGAACAGATCCGCACCAAGCCCAATTCCCGCCGCCTGATTGTCTCCGCCTGGAACCCGGCGGAACTGCCGGACGAATCCATTGGTCCCCAGGACAACGTTCGCGAGGGCCGCATGGCCCTGGCGCCCTGTCACTGCCTGTTCCAGTTCTACGTGGCCGAAGGCAGGCTTTCCTGCCAGCTCTACCAGCGCAGTGCCGACCTGTTCCTGGGGGTGCCGTTCAATATTGCCTCCTACGCTCTGCTCACGCACATGATTGCCCAGCAGTGCGACCTGGAGGTTGGTGAGTTCGTGCATACCTTTGGCGACTGTCACCTGTACCAGAACCATCTGACCGATGACATCGTCTTCGAGCAGTTGAAGCGGGAGCCCCGTGCCCTGCCGACGCTGGTGATCAAACGCAAGCCCGAGAGCATCTTCGAGTACGAGCTGGAGGACTTCGAGTTTGAGGGGTATGACCCGCATCCGGGCATCAAGGCGCCGATTGCCATCTGATCCAATTCCAAACAGGCGAATCCATGAGAAAAGCACTGATCGTCGCCATGTCCCGCAACCGGGTCATCGGCCGGAACAACAAACTGCCCTGGTATTTGCCCGGAGACCTGCGTTATTTCAAACAGGCCACCATGGGCAAGCCCATAATCATGGGTCGGAAAACCTGGGATTCCATCGGTCGACCACTGCCGGGCAGGATGAACGTGGTGATTTCCAGGAACGAAACCTGGGAAGCACCAACCGGAACGGTTGCTGCCAAGTCATTGCCCGAGGCGCTGGTGAAAGCCGAAGCCCAGGCCGAGCTTGAGGGTGGCGACGAGGTGATGATTATCGGTGGCGGGCAGATCTACGCCGAGGCGCTGCCGATGGTGGATCGCATGTACATCACCCAGGTGCACGCTGAGGTGGACGGCGATGCGTTTTTTCCGGAAGTGAACTGGGATGAGTGGGAGGAAATCGGACGGGAGGATTTCTCCGCGTCCGATAACAACCCTTACGACTACAGCTTCGTGGTCTATCAGCGCCAGGCTTAAGCCTGGCGAGGTGGGCGCTTGCCAGCGGGCTTGCCGCCCTTACCGGGAGACTTGCCTTTGGGCCCCGGGCCGCCGCGTCCCTTCGGTCCTTTCTTGAATCCGCCTTTCGGGCCTTTGCGGTTATCGCCCGGGCGGCCACCCTTGCGGTCGCGACGCGGCGGAGGCGTGGCGGAGACCACCGGCAGTGCCTCGGGCTGCTCCAGAGGCAGGGAACCGGGTTGGGCCGCTTCCATCCAGCAGGCCAGGGCACCCGCCACCATGGCCATATCCATCTCGTTGCGCTCGGCGATCTCGTCCAGCAGGGCCATGGTCTTGGCCAGCTTCTTGTCTTCAGCGAACGCCAGCAGCTGGGTTTCAAACTGCTGCTCGCGCATTTTCTTCAGTTCAACCGGTGACGGCAGCTCATAGGCCTGCATAGGGGAGTTGGTGGCACGTTCCAGCGTGCGCAGCCAGCTCCGCTCCCGAGGCGTGACCAGCAGAATGGCCTTGCCTTCCCGACCGGCGCGGCCGGTACGGCCAACACGGTGGATGTAGGCTTCGGTGTCGTAGGGCACATCGTAGTTGATCACGTGGGTAATGCGCGGCACGTCCAGACCGCGGGCTGCCACGTCGGTCGCCACGATAATGTCTTTCTTGCTGCGCTTGAGATCTTCAACGGTCTGCTCGCGCTGGCGCTGGTTCAAATCGCCGTTCAGTGGTGCCACCGCGTGCCCGCGTGCCGACAGTTTCTCGGCCAGCAGTGTGGTTTCCGCCTTGGTGCGCACGAAGATGATGGAGGCGTCGAACGGCTCCACTTCGAGAATCCGTGTCAGGGCGTCGAGTTTACGCTCGGCGTAGACCGGCAAAACAAACTGGGAGATGCGCTCGACCGTGCGGGTTTCGCTTTCAATGCGAACTTCCGTGGCGTTGCGCAGGTAAGTCTGGGCCACTTTCTTGATTTGCGGCGGCATGGTGGCTGAAAACAGGGCGCGTTGGCAGTTCTCCGGTGTTTTCGCCAGGATCGCTTCCACGTCGTCGATAAAGCCCATGCGCAGCATTTCATCGGCTTCATCCAGAACCAGCGCCTTCAGGCCGTCCAGTTTCAGAGTGCCTTTGCGCAGGTGGTCGAGCATGCGGCCCGGGGTGCCCACGACGACCTGGGCACCGCGGCGGAGGCCCTTGATCTGGGGGTAAAAATCCTGGCCGCCGTAGATGGGCAGCACATGGAAATTCCGGAACTTGCTGGCATAGGTGGTAAAGGCTTCAGCCACCTGGATGGCCAGTTCCCGTGTTGGTGCCAGCACCAGAATCTGGGGTTCGGTAACAGAGGCGTCAATCCGGCTCAGCAGGGGCAGTGCAAATGCCGCGGTTTTACCGGTACCTGTCTGGGCAACACCCAACAGATGGTTGCCGGCAAGCAGCGCGGGAATAGACTGGGCCTGGATGGGAGACGGGGTTTCGTAGCCAACGGCGGACACAGCTTCAAGTACGGCTGGATCCAGCCCCAGTTCGGCAAAGGACAATTCAGACATTGATTCACTCGGAATTCGGGAGGTAGAGCATTGCCGGGCAATGCATGATGTGCGGGCATTATAGCGGTTTTGTTGATGTTTTAATACGCAAAACCCCGGAGCCGCTGTAGGTACTTGCCGGGGACCGGTTATTGCGTTGCCGTCCGATCTTGGGCAGGCTTCGTATTATCCCGATAGGTTGCTAACAGGAACTTGAGATGACCTTTGACGAATTATTGCGGGCGGCCCGTGGCAGCGAAGAACTGATCATGCCCGGCAGCTGGTCCCAGGGAAGAGCTACATTCGGTGGTCTTACGGCTGCATTGATGTTCGAGAGAATGGAGATGCTTGTTGCCGAGGGCCGCGCCATGCGGTCATTGCAGGTCTCGTTCGTGGGACCGGTGGAGCCCGAAGTGCCGGCCAGATTCGAGGCCGAGATTCTGCGTGAGGGAAAAGCAGTCAGTCAGGTGCAGGGGCGCATTGTCCAGAAAGGAGAAACCCGGCTGGTCTGTCTGGCCAGCTTTGGCGGCGACCGGGAGTCGGAGGTACAGGTGGACGCGCTTCCTGCGCCCGAGGCGCCTCCGATCGATCAATGTCACGGGCTCGACTATATCGAGGGTGTGACACCGGAATTCATCCAGCAGATTGAGATGCGATGGGCGTTCGGAAACCTGCCGTTCAGTGGCAAAGGCGGTCGGGAACTGGGCGGTTGGATGCAGTTCCGGAAAACTCCGGAGTCGTTCTCTGACGCCCATATCGTTGCCCTCATTGATGCCTGGCCCCCGGCAGTACTGCCGTATGTGAAACAGCGGGTACGAACCAGTTCCCTGAGCTGGGCTTTGGACATCGTCCATCCCAGGCCGGCCATGGAACCGGGAGACTGGCTGTTGTACAAGGTCTCTATCGATCAGGCGGGTGCCGGTTACGGTCATACCCAGGCCGGTATATGGACTGCCAAAGGCGAGCTTGTGGCTTTGAGCCGCCAGACGGTGACCGTGTTCGGGTGATGGAAATGGCGGCTCAGGCCGCCATTTCCGATTTCAGGGCATCGATGATAATGCGGGCGAAGTCTTCCGGTGAATCTTCCTGCAGGAAGTGCCCTCCCCGGAGCGTGATGTGGGGTTGGCCATGGGCACCGGGAATCCGACGCTGCATATGCCTGTCGCCGCCCCGGGTAATGGGGTCGCCACTGCTGAAACAGGTGATAAACGGTTTTTTCCAACGTTCAAGCACCTGCCAGGCGGCCTTGTTTGCATCGCTGTCCGGTGTGCCAGGCTCAGTTGGCACCAGCTTCGGAAACGCCCTGGCTCCGGCCTTGAACTCCGCCGATGGAAAAGGAGCCTCGTAGGCGGCCAGTTCAGCCTTGCTCAGCGTGCGATCGGTTCCCAGCTGCACAATGCGCCCAACCGGAAACCAGGGACTGTGTGTGGCAAAGGCCTTCCAGACTGAGAATACCGCAGGCACAGGCGCCTCCCCGGTTGGCAGCATGCCATTGCCCACGATGATGCGGCTGAAGCGCTGTCGGTGTTCGGCTGCCAGACGAAGGCCCAGCAGCGATCCCCAGTTCTGGCAAACCAGGGTGATGTTAGTAAGGTCCAGCTGTTCCAGCCAACTGGTCAGCCATGCCAGGTGGCGGCCATAACTGTAGTCGGTCACCGAGGCCGGCTTGTCGGATTTGCCAAAGCCGATCAGATCCGGAGCCAGTACCCGATGTCCGGCGCTTGCCACGAGGGGAATCATGTGCCGGTAAAGGTAGGACCAGGATGGTTCGCCGTGGAGCATGAGTACCGGCGACGCGCCTCGCGGGCCCTCGTCAACGTAGTGCATCCGGAGCCCGGGTTCTACGTCGAGATGGTTTGGAGTAAAAGGGTAATCCGGAAGACCTGCGAAGCGGGCTTCATCGGTTCTCAGAATACGCATGCCATCGACTGTCCTGACTGATTGGTTGCGTGATTGCCGGGCGGCATCCGGTGATCAGAATGCCCTACTACAATCGTCGAATATCAGGATAAAGCAGATGGAAAATTTGTGTGTTTGAGTTGCGTAACAGAGCGTTGCCGCTTTGAATCAGGACGCGATGCCGAACAGACGTTCGGGGTTGTCAACGCGGGCCAGAGCCTCGTCGCAGCAATTGACTGCACCGCAATCGTCAGCTGAACAAAGGCCAATGGTGCGGCATTCCATGTCCTGCTGGTGGTCACCCTGATTGTTGAAAATCCGGGCCCTGGAGAGAATCGAATGGCAGTGGCCGCACAGCAGGGTAGGAACCGCGCTGCCCTCAGCCAGAAGTGCCGTGTAATGCTGTGTTTGAGTCATAAATATCCTCCTGATACTGCCCAACATATGGGCCAAGTATGACATTTCAAAGTCGGGTTGCCGGATTTATACGGCTTAACTGTCTGGATCGACCAGTGGCCGACGGTTGGATCGCTTGTCATCCCAGTCAAGCTCCTTCGGGTCATACCAGCCAATCGCCTCCAGAACTCTTTCCCGTGTCTGTGGCGACAGTGTGGGCCAGAGCTCCTGGAAGTCCTCCAGGCCAAGGTCCCGCTGCTTCTGTTGCTTGCTCTGAAGTCGGTTGATGATACGTGGCAACTGCAGGGCTTCGCCGAGCTGACCGGGCACCACGACTTCCTGGCCCATCACCTTGCGCCGGTGCGTTCTGGCGGCCAGTACCTTGCGCAGCTCGGTGGCCGCGTCCAGGGCTGTTTCGACAGTGAAGGTTTCCAGTTCCAACAACATGACCTGTCTATTAGTTGAACAACAACCGTCCACTATAACCCGAAGAGAGCTACAGTGGCCACGCCAGCGTGGTAGGGTAGAATGCATCCGATAACATGCAGAACCACATCAGGGAACCGCAAAAATTATGTACGCAAAACTTGAAACACGGACTTTTCTGGCGTTGCTGGTCGGCGTTTCCCTTGCCTTTGTATTTCTGATGAAGCCCTTCTTCGGGCCCATATTCTGGGCGGTCGCCATCGCCCTGATTTTTCACCCGGTGCAGCAACTGCTCGTACGTAAACTGGGTGACCGGCCAAACATCAACGCGCTGATTACCCTGTGCATCTGCATGTTTATTGTGGTTATCCCGGTTCTGGTTCTGGTGACATCTCTGGTTGCCGAGGGCGTCGCGCTCTACCAGCAGATCCAGAGTGGCGCCATTCGCCCCGGGGAATACATTGATCGGGTCAATCAGTCTTTTCCGGCTATTCAGGCGTTCCTGGCACAGTTTGACATCAGCTTTGCCGAGTTGAGGGACCGGGCGGTGAGTATTTTTGTCGGCGGCAGTCAGTTCCTTGGCAAGCAGGCCCTGGGCGTTGGCCAGAACACCTTCCAGTTTTTCCTCGGCCTGGCCTTGATGGTGTATCTGGCGTTCTTCCTGCTGCGGGATGGCAGTGCACTGGTAGAGCTGATCATCCGGGCGCTGCCACTGGGCGACGAACGTGAGCGGTTGCTGTTCGCCAAGTTTGCAGAGGTAACCCGGGCGACCGTCAAGGGGAACCTGCTGATTGCAATCATCCAGGGGGCCCTGGGCGGGCTGATTTTCTGGGTTCTGGGGATCTCCGGGGCCCTGCTCTGGGGTGTGGTCATGGCGATCGTATCGCTGTTGCCGGCGGTGGGTGCCGCTTTGGTCTGGGTGCCCGCTGCCATCTACCTCGCGGCGGTTGGAGACGTGATCGAAGCGGTGGTTCTGACGGCCTTCGGAGTCGTGGTCATAGGGCTGGCGGACAACCTGTTGCGCCCGGTACTGGTTGGTCGCGATACCAAACTGCCGGATTACATTGTCCTGCTGTCGACTCTTGGCGGCAT
This sequence comes from Marinobacter sp. MIT932201, assembly GCF_047123295.1. NCBI lineage: Bacteria > Pseudomonadati > Pseudomonadota > Gammaproteobacteria > Pseudomonadales > Marinobacteraceae > Marinobacter > Marinobacter sp. MIT932201. The sequence continues at coordinate 1,028,423 of NZ_CP138917.1, forward strand.
CGTCATGTTCGGCATCAACGGGTTCGTGATGGGGCCGTTGGTGGCAGCCCTGTTCATGGCGTTCTGGGGGATTTTCATCCGCGAGTTCAGCGAAGAGGCCCACCGCCAACCGGCCACTGTGGAAGATGAAGCGCATGAGTCTGACAGGTCAACGGGACATGATGTCCGGTAAGGCGACATACGACAAAAGTATGGTAGGCTTTTAACCGTTTGCCCCAGCCTGTGGAGATAGGCACCACATAACAAGAAAGAAACGGATATCGAAGAGATATCAGGAGTTAGCAGGTGAGTACCATGAAAAAAGCAACTTCCCGACTGGGACGCCTGACCGCCGCGGCCGGACTGGCGGTCACACTGGGCTTTGCCCCTGCAGCCTTCGCTGATGAGATCGTTGCACTCAAGAATGCACTTTACGGAGCCGGGTACGATATTACCAATGTCAGCCCGCAGATGGACGACTCTACCCGGTCTGCGTTGACCCGGTTCCAGCAGGATAACGGTCTCCAGGCCACCGGTATTTTGGACGATCCGACCAAGGAAGCCCTGGGCATGATTTCGGTTCAGGTGGCCGCGTCGGCGCCAGCACAGTCTACCGGAACCAGTAGCGCTCCGGCTCAGGAATCAGCGTCTTCCGCAGCGGCGGAGACTTCGGCCCCGGAGCCTGAGCAGGACGACGCCATCGAAGAAGATGACGACGGCGGCTGGTCGCTCTGGTAACCGGAATCTTCTGAACAGAAAAAGCCCGCCGGGTTTACCCGCCGGGCTTTTTTGCTGGCCAGCGTTCAGGATTTTCAGTCGAGCTTTTCCAGATCCCGAACGGCACCCTTGTCGGCACTTGTGGCCAGTAGCGCATAGGCTTTCAGGGCTGCAGATACCTTGCGGTCCCGCGGCAGTTCCGGTTTCCAGCCCTTGGCATCCCGGGCTTCCCGACGACGATCGAGCTCGCGCTGGTCGACTTCAACGTTGATGCTACGGTTCGGAATGTCGATGCGGATCGTATCGCCATTCTCGATCAGGCCAATGGCTCCACCGGCGGCTGCCTCCGGCGACGCGTGGCCGATGGACAGGCCCGAGGTGCCGCCTGAGAAACGTCCGTCTGTCAGCAGTGCGCAATCCTTCCCGAGGCCCTTGGATTTCAGATAGCTGGTCGGATAGAGCATTTCCTGCATGCCCGGGCCACCACGGGGGCCTTCATAGCGGATGATCACAACCTCACCCGGCTTGACCTCGTCTGCGAGAATGCCGGCAACGGCAGAATCCTGGCTCTCGAATACCCGGGCCTTGCCTTCGAATACATAGATGCTTTCGTCCACCCCCGCGGTTTTGACCACGCAGCCGTCAAGGGCAATATTGCCGTAAAGCACTGCCAGGCCGCCCTCGGAGCTGTAGGCGTGCTCAACCGAGCGTATGCAGCCGGTTTCCCGGTCGCCATCGAGTGTTGGCCAACGGGTGCTCTGGGAGAAGGCCGTCTGGGTGGGAATGCCGGCCGGCCCGGCTTTGTAGAACTCGACCACTTCGGTGGTCGGCGACCTCATGATGTCCCAGGTCTCCAACGCTTCTTTCATGGTTTTGCTGTGCACCGTCGGAAGATCGGTGTTGATCAATCCGCCTCGTTCCAATTCGCCGAGAATACCCATGATGCCACCTGCACGGTGCACGTCTTCCATATGGTATTTGGGCGAGTTGGGCGCGACTTTGCACAGCTGCGGAACTTTGCGCGACAGCTGGTCGATTTCGTTCAGGGTGAACGGAACGCCACCTTCCTGGGCGGCCGCCAGCAAGTGAAGGATGGTGTTTGTCGAGCCGCCCATGGCGATGTCCATAACCATGGCATTCTCAAAGGCTGCCATTGAGGCAATGCTCAGAGGCAGTACGCTGGCGTCGTCTTCCTCGTAATAGCGCCGTGCATTCTCCACAATCTGTCGACCGGCCTTCAGGAACAGTTGCTCCCGATCGGCGTGCGTTGCCAGGAGTGAACCGTTGCCGGGCAGTGCCAGACCGATGGCTTCGGTGAGGCAGTTCATGGAGTTGGCGGTGAACATGCCGGAACAGGAGCCGCAGGTGGGACAGGCGCTGCGCTCATACTCTTCCACCTGTTCGTCGGAGGCGTTGGGGTCTGCAGCAATGACCATGGCGTCCACCAGATCGAGCTTGTGCTCGGACAGTTTGGTCTTGCCTGCTTCCATGGGGCCGCCGGAGACGAAAATCGTGGGGATGTTCAGGCGCATGGCGGCCATCAGCATGCCCGGGGTGATCTTGTCGCAGTTGGAAATACATACGAGAGCGTCGGCGCAGTGGGCGTTCACCATGTACTCTACCGAATCCGCAATGATTTCCCGGGAGGGCAGGGAGTACAGCATGCCGTCGTGGCCCATGGCGATGCCGTCGTCGACCGCGATGGTGTTGAATTCCTTGGCAACCCCCCCGGCTGCCTCGATTTCGCGGCACACCAGCTGACCAAGGTCTTTGAGGTGCACATGGCCCGGCACAAACTGGGTGAAAGAGTTGGCAACCGCGATAATGGGTTTGCCGAAATCTCCGTCTTTCATACCGGTAGCGCGCCAAAGGGCACGGGCGCCGGCCATGTTGCGACCTGCGGTGGATGTCCGCGAACGATACTGAGGCATGGTGTTCTGTTCTCTCTGTTGTTACCTGATGACGGTGATCAAAAAAACAGAGGATACCAGATTAGACTCGAGGCGCATGGTTGTTTTCAGAGTCGCTGTTTACAATAGTTAACACAATTGCCAACTTATTTTCCGGTTTGAACCGACAAGGAGTATGCCTATGGCCGGCCAGGAAAGCCTGCCGCTTCGTCGCCTGAAAGAGTTTCAGCCGTTGAACCGGCTGACCGATGATCAACTGGTCCTGCTTGCCAGCCGCGCCGAGCGACGGACTCATGGGCCCGGACAAAGGGTTCTGGAGCGGGGTGTCCGGGATGGTCTGGACTTTTTCCTGGTAGCGGGAAAGATCGAACTTGAATCTGTGGATGGCCGGAAAACAATCATCGAAGCCGAAACCGAGAAGGCCCAGAACCCCATTGCCCGGCTCCAACCCAGGATGTATGACGTTACGGCTGTCAAACCCTCTGAATTCCTGGTTGTCGAACAGGACATCCTTAACCAGTTGCTGCGTTCGGCGCCTGTCGAACAGGTTGAGATGGATTCAGGTGAAGGTAATGGAGGGCTGGAGAGCGAGGAGCATCACCTGCTGATGGAGTTCCTGTCGGAGTTGCGGTCGAACCAGGTCAAGCTGCCCAGTGTGCCGGATGTGGCGTGGAAAGTGCGGCGAGCGGTCGATCGAGAGGAATCAACGGCGGATCAGGTAGCGCTGGCGGTGTCAGCGGACCCGGCTATGGCGGCCAAACTGGTCCGCGCCTGCAACAGCCCTCTGTACAGAGGGTTCAGTGACGTCCGGAACGTCCGGGAAGCCGTGGTTCGCCTTGGCATGCGTACCACCCGGCAACTGGTGACGGTGTTTTCCATGCGGGAGGTATTCAAGACCCGCCAGGCGTCACTTCAGAAAGAGATGGAAAAGCTCTGGCGGCATTCCCGGGAGGTGGCAGCCCTGTGCTGGGTGCTGGCGGATCACGCCACGAAACTGAACCCGGAGGAGGCGTTGCTGGCGGGCTTGCTCCACGATATTGGCGTGGTGCCGATACTCGTCCAGGCTGAACACCATGTGAACCTCTTTGCCGATGAGGCCAACCTGAGTCATGCGATCAGGGAACTCAGGGCAGACGTCGGAACGGCGGTACTCGAGAATTGGTCCTTCCCGCCGGCCTTTGTGGAAGCGGTCCGCCATGCCGAAGACTGGGGTTATGAATGCCGCGAGACGACGCCCCAGCTCGTGGATGTCGTTATCGTGGCGCAATTGCATTCGATGATAGGTTCCAGCCAGAATGCCGAGCTGCCCCCGTTCGATCAGGTGCCGGCGTATCGGCGTCTGGGTGAACTTGAACTCAATGCCTCCCGCAGTTTGCAGCTTCTGACGGAGGCCAGGGCCCGGGTCGACGAAGTACAGCAATTGTTAGCCATCCGATGATCCGGGCCGTGTAAACTGTGGAGTCTGCTTTCCGGTGACTGTTGCGCTTATGAATGTACCTTTGTTCCCCCTGAATTCCATCGTCCTGCCCAGGGGGAGGATTCCATTGCAGCTGTTCGAGCCGCGCTACATCGACATGCTGACGCGTTGTCTCAAGGAGGATCGCGGGTTCGTTGTGGTGCTGTTGCAGGAAGGCGGAGAGACCGGGCGCACCGCAGCCTTTTACGACATTGGCACCTATGTGCGAATTATCGATTTCCAACAGCTTGATAACGGCCTTCTGGGGATTACTGTTGAGGGCGAATCCAAGGTGTCGGTGGTCCGGAGCTGGCAACAGGAAGACGGGCTGAATGTTGGCGACGTGGAGTGCCTGCTGGAAGAGGCAGAGAGTGAGGTGCCGGCGCGCTATAGCGAACTGCCCTCCGTGCTCAAGGCGCTGTTCCGGCATCCGGTCATCCGCGATCTGAACATGGACATTGATTATGGCGATGCCCGGGATGTTGGCTGGCGGCTTACGGAGCTATTGCCTCTGGACAAACAGGAAAAGCAGAAACTGGTAGAGTTGCAGGACCCGCTGGAACGGCTCAGCCGACTTCAGGAGCTTCTGGAAGCGCTCGAGGAGGGCTAGGTTCTAGCCGATCGGACGGAAATTCAGTACGGCTTCGTCCCATGACAGCACGATATACCCGCAAGCAAATACCGCCCATACAACTGCTGCAGCCACGATGGTTATATCCGGTGCCAAAGGGACCTTGTCGTACCGGCTGTAGCTCGCCCGTACGGCTCCGGTGACAGCCAGCGCCAGTAGCAACCCGCCAATCACGTCAGTGAACCAGTGAACCCCCAGGTAAAGCCGGCTTAGAGCCACAGGAACCAATGGGAGAGACAGCAGGACATAGTAGTGCCAGCGCTTTCGGTGCCGGCTTTCACCGGCAACGAAGCTTGCCAGCAGGGTAACCAGCAAGGTAATACCTGCCGTATGGCCGCTCGGGAAGGCGCCGGAATTCGGTGGCCCCATGACTTCTTCCGGCCGGGGAACGCCGAGCAGAGATTTCAGGGCCCAGACCAGAACCACCGTTAAAACGACGGCCACCACAATATGGACAGCTGCGGCGTAGTAGCCTCGGAACATCAGTGCCGCGCATGCCAGGGCACCGGCAGCCACAAGTACCGGGGCGTCACCAAGCAGCGTGATGGCAATGAAGGGACCGTCCAGCAGCGGCTGGCGGAGTTGCTCGAACCAGAGAAGAGTCGCCCGGTCGAACCCATCAAGCAGGTGAGTCGCTGTGGCCAGTTGTCCCCAGAGTAACAGCAGGGCGGAACCGCCCAGTGCGAGCATGAATGAGGCCAGCGGAAATTCACCTTCCCGGGCCGGGCGCTGATTGGTATACAGGCGCCAGAATCGGTGAGTGGCGTCGTACTGTGCCATCCACTGTTTCAGCCATTGGTAGAAGCGGCTGCTTTCGCCAAGCCCCAGCTGGAACCGCAATAGCACGAAATAGACCACGGTCAGGGCCGCGAGGCTGATGCCGATCACCGCATAGAAGTGCGCAGGCGGCCTGATCTCGCTAGCCAGGGCACTGCCCACGAGAAATCCCGGGAAGATATAAACCGGTGCCCAGGCGATGGCCGAGCCGATGTTGAAGGCCAGAAAGCGACGCCAGGACATCATCAGGGCCCCGGCCACGAGAGGAATAACCGGTCGTACCGGCCCGACAAAGCGGCCGATGATCACGCTTTTGCCACCGTGACGGTTAAAGAAACGCTCGCCGGTGCTAATGATTTTGGGATAACGGCTCAGCGGCCAGGACGTTGTGAGGCGACCCTGCAGCAATCGCCCGAGACCGAAGCTTGCCGTATCGCCTGCAATGGCGCCCAGTCCCGCCCAGAGCAGTGCTTCTGGCAAGGGCATCCCGGTTTCACCGGCCAGCACAGCGACGGCAAACAGGATGGCAACACCCGGGACAATAATGCCGGCGATGGCAAGGGATTCGATAAAGGCGGTTGTAAACAGCGCCGTAGCAAGCCAGCCGGGATGCAGGCTCAGCCATGCCGACAGGTCATTCAGCCAGGCACTGCTCATGTTTCGATGGTTTCTCCCGGGCTGAACCAGACCGAATCCGTGCCGCGTCTGCGAGCTTCCTCCATGGCCTGGTGGGCCCGATTGCGGAGTGTGTCGGTTCGGGTGTCGCCGCTGCCCCGGGTGGTGCAGCCCAGGCTGACAGTAGCTTTGCCTACCACAGGCCAATGGTGTTCAGCGATGGTCCGGCGAATCCGCTCGGCTATCACCCTCACCCCTTCCTCCGGCGTAAATGGCAGGATCAGGAAAAACTCGAAGTCCTTCAGGGTATACAGGGTGTCACCGGCACGAATCACGCCAAAGAGGTGTTCGGTCATATCCCGGAACAGGCCCTGGACCTGATCTCTGCCGTGGAGGTCGGCCACCTCATCCGCGTAATCGATGCTCAGGTCGATCACTGAGAGGCAATGGCCGGTGGCTATGGCCCGGCTGATTTCTTTCTGCAGGGTTTCATCGAGGAAGCGCGCGTTGTGGGCGCCGGTCACCGGATCGGTGATGGCCAGATCCTCGGCCGACTGTGCCATATGATCGTAGTGCCAGATGTTTAGGGCGGCGACCGCCAGAAGAATAAACAGCCCCCCGGTAATGGCAATGGCGTCAGCCGGCGCCTGTTCCAGGAACAGGAGGATCGTCATGGGCACCAACAGCAAAAGGGAGAGTCCCACACCCTGTCGCAACGGCAGGATCAGCAGGTTCAGTACGAGCAGGGGCATTGCCCAGTGGCTGATGCCGGGTGCATCCATGGTCAGCAGTGCTGCCAGCATACCGCTGTTCAGGCCGGAGAGAATGATAAGGTGCCCTGGCGCTGACAGTTGGTGCCGGCGACAGATAATGGTGTAAATGGCGCCAGCCAGGGTCAGGACCGCCATCCCGGAGGCCAGATAGAAAAGCTCGTAGAAGCCGTAACGCAGGTTCTGCATGGCCAGGGTGAAAATGAACAGGCAGGCGATGCCATAGCCGAAGGCGTGGGTCCAGGTTCTGAGTCGGGTCTCTGTCATGATGCCGGTCCCTGTGCCTGAGGTTGGCCCGGTTGCGCCGGCTGCGACCATGAACTGTAGGCCTGGCTCCGGTTGCCACCCTGCTGCTGGGCCCGGCGCAGGGCATTCGCTGCGCTTTGCTGAAGGCTGTTGGCATCGTCACCGATGTTCAGGCCGGCAATCCCGGTGCTGATAGTGAGGTTCATGCCGTGGGACTCGAGAAGTGTTGCCAGGCCCTTGCGGATCGTCTCGGCACGGGTGATGGCGTCGCTGGTGGAGATGCCTGGCAGGATTACCAGAAACTGAAGATCGGCCACCCGGTAATAGGTGTCGAAATCACGGATCTGGGAGTGCAGGTAGCGACCAATGCGAGGAAGTATCGAGCGTATGTCTTCGTCGGGATCATTGTCGCTGAGGTGGGTGTCCAGTCCGATCATGATAACGGACATGTCCGTACCTTCCCGCTCGCTGCGCTGGATTTCCTTGTGCAGATCAGCGGAAAGATATTCCCGGCTGGCAGCCTGGGTCAGTTCATCGGTCCGACGCAACGGGGCCAGTTGCCGGGCTTTGTAGTCACGAAGGAAGACCAGCAGCGCCGAGAGCAGCATGGTGAGCAGAAAAGCGCTGATCATTTGGTGGCGGTCGGCAAGGCCAACGGCCCATTGTGTCGCGATCATCGCCAGAGCAGCGATCAGCAGCGTCACCACTACAGCGGCCGCGGGCGGAACCAGTGCGAAAGCGGCCAGTGGAAGTGCGTAGAGCCAGTGGCTAAGCACCCAGGGGCCGGTCCAGAAGCCGGCCAGAAGAATCAGCAGAAGAATGGCAAAAAAAGCCTGCTGGACTCGGGGCCAGGGCTGATTCACCCGGCTGGGGTGGAAGGTTTTGCCAGAGATTACAATGCCTGAGGCCGCAGCTGCGGCTGCTGCAACCATGGGCTCTCCCAGCAAGGCACAAAGCGTCGCAATGGCGATCAGGGCCGCGAAACCTGCCCGTGACAATTTGCTTAACAGGAATTTTTCGGCCATCTGGGCCATGGTGTCCTTCCTTTTCCTGAGCTCCCTGAAAAAACGTCCCCGGGGAGTTGTTCAAAAGCTCCTTCAGGTTCCGAGTATGGCATATCGCAGCGGTATAATATCTGTTTGGGATGCGTACTTGAAACGGGAAAGGTAAAGTTAGGCACTTATTCCTGATTCCGCTTGAAAACAGAAAGGTATTTGAATGGATATTGCAGCGTACATGGCTGAGGTTGGGCAGCAAGCCCGAGCAGCGGCAACCGGAGTGGCTCGTTCGACCACGGTCGTGCGTAATCAGGCGCTCCTGGCGACGGCCGAGGCTCTGGATGCAGCCAGGGAAGAACTGGGCCTGGCCAATGGCAAAGACCTGCAGAGGGGCCGTGAAAATGGCCTGGATGCGGCGATGCTCGACCGTCTGGAGCTCACGCCCCAGCGAATCGATACCATGATTGAGGGCCTTCGTCAGGTTGCGTCGTTGCCGGACCCGATCGGTGCTATTACCGACATGGCCTACCGTCCCTCCGGTATCCAGGTGGGCAAGATGCGTGTTCCGCTTGGCGTCATCGGTATTATTTACGAGTCACGCCCCAATGTGACGGTCGAGGCTGCGAGTCTGTGCCTGAAATCCGGCAATGCAACCATTCTCCGGGGCGGCTCCGAGTCCATTCATTCCAACCAAGCCATCGCCCGTTGTCTTTCTGAGGGGCTGGCGAAAGCCGGGCTGCCCGAGAACGCGGTACAGGTAATCAAAACAACGGATCGCGCGGCCGTGGGTGAGTTGATCACCATGCCGGAGTATGTCGATGTGATTGTGCCCAGAGGTGGCAAAGGCCTGATCGAGCGCATCAGCCGAGATGCCCGGGTGCCGGTCATCAAGCACCTGGATGGTGTCTGTCATGTTTACATCGACAGCCATGCGGATCCGGAAAAGGCGATGAAAGTGGCGATCAATGCCAAAACCCATCGGTACGGTACCTGCAACACTATGGAAACCCTGCTGGTCGATACCGAGATCGCCGAAGATATTCTGCCGCTGCTTGCGCAGGCTTTTGTTGAAAAAGGCGTGGAGCTGCGGGGCTGTGAACGAACCCGGGCTATCGTTGACGGCGTGGGCGAAGCCACCGAGGGAGACTGGGAGGCCGAATACCTGGCTCCGGTGCTGGCGGTGCGCGTGGTTGACGGGCTGGATGGCGCCATTGAACATATCAACCGTTACAGTTCCCAGCATACCGACAGTATCATCACCGAGAACTACACGCGGGCGCGTCGGTTCATCACGGAGGTGGATTCCAGTTCGGTGATGGTTAATGCGTCCACGCGCTTCGCGGACGGCTTTGAGTATGGTCTGGGGGCTGAAATCGGTATCTCCACTGACAAGATCCACGCCCGGGGTCCGGTGGGGCTCGAGGGGCTCACGTCCCAGAAGTACGTGGTCTTCGGTGACGGGCATATCCGGACCTGATGCCCATGCATGTCATTTATGGTGGAACCTTCGATCCGGTGCATCATGGCCACCTGAGGCTGGCCCTTGAAATCAGTGACCGTCTTGGCGTGGAGTACGTCAGCCTGGTGCCCTGTCATATTCCGCCGCATCGGGGCCAGACCGGGGCTTCCTCTGGCCAGCGCCTGGCGCTGCTGAGGCTGGCGGTGGCCAACGAGCCCCAGTTACGGATTGACGACCGGGAACTGGCGCGGGAGGGGGCCTCCTACACGGCCGATACCCTGCGTCAGCTGCGGGCCGAGCTGGGACCCCGTGAGCCCCTGGTGATGGTGGTTGGCACCGATGCCTTTGCCGGGTTCGATCGCTGGCGGGAATGGCAGCAGATTCCGGAACTGGCCCACGTGGTGGTAGTCCGCCGGCCCGGTCCGGCACTGGACCCGGGGGGCGAACCTGCCCGGATGCTCGCTGAACGGGGCGTGAGCGGTCCCGAGGCTCTGCACGAGGGGGCCTTTGGCCATTTCCTCGAGCTGGATCCACCACTCTTGGATATTTCCGCCACCGGCATCCGGGAACGGATTGGTGACGGGCGGTCGCCACGCTACCTGATGCCGGATCCCGTATGGGCAGAAATTCGTCGCCTTGGGCTCTATGGTGCATGCCCCGACGGGAACTTTTAGTGCTACAATCGCGTCTGAATATGACATTTCGGGCGGCCATACCGGCAAACGCCCGTCCAACAGGGTGATTATGCAGGCAGAGCAACTGAAAGATCTGGTAATTAATGCGCTTGAAGATGTGAAAGCACAGGACATCAGCGTGATTGATGTCCGTGACCGCACCAGTGTCACCGACTTTATGGTTCTGGCATCCGGAACGTCCAATCGACATGTAAAATCTCTCGCCGACTCCGTGGTTATTGAAGCCAAAGAGCAGGGTGTGCGAGCAAGCAATGTTGAAGGCGCTGGCGTCAGCGACTGGATCCTCGTGGACCTGGGCGATGTGGTTGTTCACGTAATGATGCCTGCCACACGGGAGTTTTACGATCTGGAGCGCTTCTGGCGCGATGCTCCCGATCTTGGTGTTGCGGGCAGCGAATAATCATGCGGTTACGCCTGATCTGCGTGGGGCAGAAAATGCCCGACTGGGTCAGTACCGGATTCGGAGATTACGCTCGCCGCATGCCGCCGGAGCTACCCGTGGAACTGGTTGAAATTCCCGTCGCCCACCGGGGCAAGAATCCCGACATTCCCAGACTGATGCAGCGTGAAAGTGACGCCATCCTCGCGGCGACTGGTCCGAAAGACCGGGTGATCGCACTGGAGGTTGGCGGTCGCCCCTGGTCGACGGAAAAACTGGCGACCCAACTGGAAAACTGGCAGCAGGATGGCCGAGATGTGAGCTTTCTGGTTGGCGGACCAGACGGCCTTGCCGAAGATTGCCGGAAGCGGGCCGACCAGCAGTGGTCGCTGTCCGCGCTCACCTTGCCCCACCCGCTGGTACGCATTGTTCTGGCAGAACAGCTGTACCGGGCCTGGTCGATCACCCGCAATCACCCGTATCACCGGGCCTAGGGGCTAGTTATGCCATGGGGTGAATTCAAGGATACAGCGGCAGAACGCCGGCTCTTCCAGCGCCGGACCCTGGTAATGCTGGCTTTTGTAATGCTGGCGATTGGCGGCCTTATTGCGCGGATGTACCAGCTTCAGGTCGTCGAACACGAGGTATACACCACCCTTTCGGACAAAAACCGCGTCCAGGTTCAGTCAGTGCCACCCCCGCGGGGGCTGGTGTACGATCGTAATGACACCCTGCTAGCCGAGAACCGGCCCGTTTTCAGCGTAACGCTCGTTCCTGAGCGGGTGCAGGGCATGGATGATACCCTGGCTCAGCTTGGCAAAATCCTGGAGATTTCCGACGAAGACCGCGAACGTTTCCAGCGCCGGCTTCAGGAACCCCGTCGACCCTTCCAGGAAATTCCCCTCCGCTACGACCTGAATGAACAGGAGATGGCCCGTCTCGCCGTGCATCGTCATGAGCTTCCTGGGGTAGAGGTCAAGGCTGAGCTTGTTCGTTTCTACCCGCACAGTGAATTGACGGCCCATGCCCTTGGCTTTGTCGGGCGTATCAACCGCGACGAGTTGCAGCGGATCGATCCGGTCAACTATGCCGGCACCAACTACATCGGCAAGTCGGGCATCGAACGTTTCTATGAAGAGATCCTTCACGGTCAGGTCGGCTACCAGCACGTTGAAACCAACGCACGGGGTCGAACGCTGCGAGTGCTGGAGCGGGAAAACCCTGTGCCTGGAGAAGATCTGCAGCTGCACCTGGATCTCAGGTTGCAGCAGCGCGCCCACGAGCTACTGGACGGTCGCAGGGGCGCCATTATTGCGATTGAGCCTGATACCGGTGGCATTCTTGCCCTGGCCAGTGTGCCGGGTTTTGACGCCAATAAATTCGTCACAGGGATCAGCGTCAACGACTATCGGGAGCTGAGCGACAGTAAGGACAAGCCCCTGTTCAATCGGGCCCTGCGTGGGCAGTACCCTCCGGGTTCGACGGTGAAACCGATGCTCGCAGTAGCCGCCCTCGATAGCGGGGCCACCACCCGGGATTACACCATCTGGGATCCCGGGCATTTTCGTCTGCGTGAAGGCGGCCGGCTATGGCGGGACTGGAAGCGGACCGGACATGGCTGGGTTGATCTGAAGGATGCGGTGGCCGAATCCTGCGACGTTTATTTCTACGAGGTGGCCGTGGAGATGGGGGTGGATACCATGCACAGTTATCTGTCCCATTTCGGTTTCGGAGAAGACGCTACTCTCGATGTCTCGGGTGCCCTGAGCGGTTTGCTGCCTTCCCGGGACTGGAAACGGGCGGTCCGGAATGAGCCCTGGTATCCGGGGGATTCCGTCAATATGGGCATTGGTCAGGGTTTCATGTTGGCTACACCCTTGCAGTTGGCCACGGCAACCGCCTTGATTGCCAACCGTGGCCGATGGGTAGAGCCAAGGCTGCTGAAAGACATCAAAGGGGACCGGCCGGTCGAGGAATTCCTGCCTGCCGAGACTCACGAACCGCTCAATCTCAAGAACTCCGACGACTGGGAATACGTCGTCGACACCATGGTTGAGGTCATGCATGGGCCGAAAGGAACGGCACGCTCTGTCGGCCGGGGCGCGTCCTACAAGATGGCGGGCAAGACTGGTACAGCGCAGGTTTTCAGTCTTGCAGAAGATGAAGAATACGACGAAGAGGAAATCCGCGAGCGGCTCCGGGATCACGCGCTTTTTGTCGGTTTTGCGCCGGCGGATAAACCGGAAATCGCGGTTGCTGTGATTGTCGAAAACGGGGGCAGCGGCAGTGGTACCGCCGCGCCGGTGGCCCGGGCCCTGTTTGATTCCTGGCTGCTTGAGTACAACCAGGCCGATGGCGCACTGGTCAGTGGGGTTGGTGAGGTGGCCAACTGATGGCTTTCAAGGCGTTACTGGATTCAACCGCGAGCAATCCACTTGGCCGGCACCGAAGTATCTGGACCGCGCTGCATCTGGATCCAATTCTTTTGCTCCTGCTGCTTCTGCTGGTTTCCGGCGGGCTGTTCGTTCTGTACAGCGGCGCTGACCGGAACTTCGAAGTCGTCAAGGCCCAGGGCATACGCCTGGGTGTCGCGTTTGTGGTGATGCTGGTGTTTGCCCAGCTGGATCCTTCGGTGTTCCGCCGATGGGCGCCCTGGCTATACGCAGCCGGCATTGTTGCATTGATTGCCGTCATGCTGGTTGGTGTCGGTGCCAAGGGCGCTCAGCGTTGGCTGGCGATACCGGGGCTGCCTCGTTTCCAGCCCTCGGAGCTTATGAAACTGGTGGTTCCCATGATGGCGGCCTGGTACCTGTCCAGGCATTTCCTGCCACCGAGGTTCCGGCATGTGGCTGTGGGGCTCGCGATCGTTCTTGTGCCCATGATCATGATCATGCAGCAGCCGGATCTGGGGACGTCGCTGCTGGTGGGCATGGCGGGCATTTTCGTGGTGTTTTTCGCAGGCATCAGCTGGAAACTGATCACCGCTTTTGTGGCCCTGGTGTCCGTGTCGGCTCCGCTGATGTGGTTTTTCGTCATGAGGGAATATCAGAAACAACGGGTACTGACACTCCTCGATCCGCAAAGTGACCCCCTGGGTGCTGGCTGGAACATCATCCAGTCCAAGACGGCGATTGGTTCCGGGGGTGTGGACGGGAAAGGCTGGCTGCAAGGCACTCAGTCACACCTTGAGTTTCTTCCGGAGAGCCATACCGATTTTATCGTTGCGGTGCTGGCGGAGGAATTCGGTTTTGTAGGTATGCTGATCCTGATGACGGTGTATTTCCTGATTATCCTTCGTTGCCTCTACATTGCCGTCACGGCTCAGGACTCCTTCAGTCGGCTGCTGGCCGGTGCGCTCACCATGACGTTCTTTATCTACATCTTCGTGAATGTCGGGATGGTAAGCGGACTTTTGCCCGTGGTTGGTGTGCCATTGCCCCTGATCAGCTATGGTGGCACTTCGGGTGTGACCCTGATGGCAGCGTTTGGCGTTCTGATGTCGATCCATACGCATCGACGAATGATTGGTGCCTGACCGGTGGTCAATTGAACCATGGCGGTCGGGTAATGGTGATTGCGGCGCAGAACCCGTTACAATGATAGCCAGAGCGCCGAACACCTGACGGCGGTGCCAATGAAGTGAAGAGGAACTCCGGACAGTGAACTTCAAGCCCTCATTCTTTCTCCTGCTGACGGTTGTGGTGTCCGTGATACTCGGCGGCTGCGCGTCAGCTCCGGAAACCGACCACTCCTCTCGCTATACCCTGGCGACCGACAGGGCGCCCTCGGGCAATTTTGATGTCTCCGGGCTTGATGATGCGGTCCCGGTTTATGAGGCGCCCCGCAGGGCCGGTAATAAATCGCCCTACAAGGTCTGGGGAAAGCAGTATCACGTCCTCGACAGCAACGACGGTTATGTTGCCCGGGGCACGGCCAGCTGGTACGGGGAGAAATTCCATGGCCACAAGACGTCCAATGGCGAAACCTTTGACATGTATGCCATGTCCGCCGCGCACAAATCCCTGCGGATTCCTGGTTTTGCCCGGGTAACGAATCTGGATAATGGCCGCTCGGTGATCGTCCGTGTCAACGATCGTGGGCCTTTTCACAGCGACAGAATCATTGATCTGTCCTACGCTGCCGCTAAAAAGCTGGGCTACCAGGCCCGGGGCACGGCGAGGGTGGAAGTCGCCGCCATTACGGTCAGACCGGATGGAGCCATGTTCATCGCCGGTCAGCCCTTTTCTCCGGGAGACGCGACCCCATACGCAGAAAGCCGGGTGAAGGCGAGCGGCGACATGGCGATGAGCAACCGGTCATTGTTTGTGCAGCTGGGCTCCTTCAGCAGCCGGGACCCGGCCGAGAAGCTGCTTAGCCAGGTAAGGTCGGTGCTGGCAAACCCGATGCGTGTTCGGGCTGTTGATACCTCCTCGGGGCGATTTCACCGGGTTCAGGTGGGCCCGTTCAGCGATGAAGACAGCGCCAGGCGCACCCAGAGCCTCCTGGAAGCTCGGGGTTTCGATCAGTCCATCGTGCTGACCGATACGCACTGAGCATGGCAAACAAGACACCTTCATAAGAAACACACTTAACGACGAATGAATGGACCCATGGCCTTAAACTCTGTTTTTCGAACCCTATCTATTGTCTTTGTGTTGATGCTTGCTCTGACAGGCAAGGCGATGTCCCAGGCGGTACTGATTCCGTCGCCGCCGCAGATTGCTGGCAGCTCTTATGTGCTGATGGATCCCAAGAGCGGACGGATCATCATGGAGGAGAACAGCCACGAGCGTTTGCCGCCCGCCAGTCTGACCAAAATGATGACCGCGTATATCGTTGAGCGGGAGCTTGATGAGGGCCGGATTGCCATGTCCGACATGGTGCCGATCAGCGTGAATGCCTGGAAAACCGAGGGGTCCCGAACCTTCGTCCGGGAAGGCACTCAGGTGTCGGTTGAGGATCTGCTCAGGGGGGTGATCATTCAGTCGGGCAACGATGCCTCAGTCGCCCTTGCGGAATTTGTTGCCGGTAGCGAAGACGCCTTCGTTGATATCATGAACCAGCAGGCCCAGTTGCTGGGCATGAAAGACACCAACTTTGAAAACGCTACCGGTCTGCCGTCGCCGGATCATTTTTCAACGGCCTATGACCTGGCCATGCTGGCGCAGGCAATCATCAATGATTACCCGGAAAACTATCCGCTGTACGCTGAAAAG
This sequence comes from Marinobacter sp. MIT932201, assembly GCF_047123295.1. Lineage (NCBI taxonomy): Bacteria > Pseudomonadati > Pseudomonadota > Gammaproteobacteria > Pseudomonadales > Marinobacteraceae > Marinobacter > Marinobacter sp. MIT932201. The sequence goes on from NZ_CP138917.1 coordinate 1,044,271, forward strand.
CACTTCACCTATAACAATATCCGCCAACCGAACCGGAACAGCCTGCTCTGGCGTGATGACAGCGTCGATGGTCTGAAGACCGGTCACACCGAGGAAGCCGGCTACTGTCTGGTTGCTTCGGCCAAGCGCAACGACACCCGCCTTATTGCGGTCGTCATGGGTACCAACAGCTCAGAAGCTCGGGCTCAGGAAATCCAGAAGATGCTGAATTACGGCTTCCGCTACTACGAGAGCGAACGCCTGTTCCAGTCCGGCCAGGAGCTGATTGAAGCCCGTGTCTGGGGTGGCCAGACTGATCAACTGTCAGTCGGCATGACCGAAGACGTCTATGTCACCATCCCCCGGGGTTCGAGAAACGATCTGGAGTCCACGGTTGACCTTGATTCTGTGATCAAAGCACCCATCAAGGTCGGGGATGAGCTGGGCCGGGTCAAGGTGTCCTATAACGGTGAGGTACTGGTTGATCAGCCGGTGCTGGCCCTGACCGAAGTTCCGGAGGGCGGATTCTTCAAACGCATCTGGGATGCCATCAAGCTCTTTTTCGTTCAGTTATTTCAGTAGGGTGATGTTGATCCCGGGGAGTAAAGCGGCATGAGTCAGCCGAAAGCACCAAAAATTGAGTTTCCTTGCGACTACGTGATCAAGGTGATCGGCAATGCAGCGCCGGATTTCACCGAGTTCGTGGTTGAGGTTGTGGAGCAGCATGCGCCCGGGATCAGCGAAACCGACATCACGGTTAACGACAGCAGCAAGGGCCGGTTTTCCTCGGTCCAGCTCAAGATTGTGGCAACGGGTGAAGCACAGCTCAAAGCCCTGTTCGAAGATCTCAAGGCCAGCGGCCGCGTGCACATGGTGCTCTGAGCCCGATGCCTGACCTGATTGTTCGATCCCTAGGGGAGCAGCCCTACCTGGAAACCTGGGAGGCCATGAAAGCGTTCACCGCCGACCGCGATGACAGCGTGGTGGACGAGTTATGGTGCCTTGAGCACCCCCGGGTTTATACCCAGGGCCAGGCGGGTAAGGCGGAGCACATCCTCGCTCCGGGGGATATTCCGGTGATCCCGGTGGATCGGGGCGGGCAGGTGACCTATCACGGGCCCGGTCAGTTGGTGATTTACCTGATGATCAACCTGACTCGAAAAAAAATGGGTGTGCGTTCCCTGGTGGATGAGATTGAACAGTCCATAGTCCGCACCCTGGCCGGTTTGGGTGTTGAGGCCGCCCCCAGGCCGGATGCGCCCGGTGTTTACGTGGGAGATGCCAAGATCGCTTCCCTCGGCCTCAGGGTTCGCCGTGGTTGTTCTTTCCACGGACTGGCATTGAACGTGGATATGGACATGGAACCCTTCCAGCGGATTAATCCCTGTGGCTATGCCGGTATGGCCATGTGCCAGGTGCGGGACTTTGTTCCGGGTATAACCCTGGCCGACGTGCAGCAACGACTGTCAGAGCAACTCGTCAACGGCCTGGCCCGCGGGGATGTCGAGTTCTGCCAGGGTTGGTAGTTCAGGCCGCCGCTTCATCCTCATAACCGCAGGCACGGTTTCGGCCCTCGGATTTGGCCCGGTACAGGGCTTCATCTGCCCGCTGAAGGAGGCGGTCGATGGACTCGGATCCCCAGATTGATGCCACGCCCACACTGATTGTGGCCTGCACCTGACCCTGCTCGGTGCTGACGGATCTTTCGGAAAATGCTTCCCGGATCCGATTGGCAGAGGACATGGCCTCCTCGGTGGTTGTCTCGGGCAGCAGTACCAGGTATTCCTCACCGCCCCACCGGGCCAGGGTGTCAACCTTGCGACATTGCTCCCGCAGTGTTCTGGCAACCAGGGTGATCAATTCGTCGCCGACGTGATGTCCGTAGTTATCGTTGACGCTCTTGAACAGGTCGATGTCCATCAGCAGTACAGAAAACGACCGGGCGTTGCGAAGGTAGCGCTGGTATTCGATGTCCAGCTGCTCGAGGGCTTCCCGTCGGTTGGCAAGGCCGGTGAGTGCATCATGCTTGGCCGCATACTCGAATTCCGCGGCCAGTTTCAGCAGGCCCAGTTTGCTGCGCCGGCGGCTCTGGTCAAGGATGTAGCAGGTGACCATCTCAAAGCCGAGAACCGCCACCATGGTAATCCGGAAACTGGTGCTGTGAGGGGGCTCAAACAACAGGTCGCCCAATGGGCTGAACAGCAGAATGACGGCTGCAAATCCGGCGCCGCAGGCGAGCACGCCAACCCGGGATTCGCTGATGTAAAAAATGATGGGAGGGTAGGCAAACAACCAGACAATGGCTGAGCCATCTTCCACTGCAAAGATCGCGAGGTAGGTGAACAGCACTGTGATCAGGGTAATGAAACCCCGTCGCTGCAGGGTTTTGTTTCCGAACAGCAGATAGGTTACAGAATTGATCGCCAGAAGGATGGCAAAGGCAACCAGCAACAGCGGCGTGATCGGATCGTTCTGCATGCTCGAACGCCAGCCAAAAAACAACAGCAGGGGAACGGCAACGGTAGTCAGCCAGTTGATCAGAATCGGGACAGGAATCTCGCCTTTGACCCGGAACTGGGACAGTTCCGTATCCGGCGTTTTTCTTGCGGATTGCGGCATGTTCGGATCTTGTTCTTGTGATAATCGTTGCTGGACCTTACGTATGTAGAAATAGTAGACCGGTTTCCTGCCAGAAACTGTGTCGAAACGTAAACGATCCGGTTGCCCAGATGTAAACCGGGGGCGGTGTTGGCACATTGGCCCCGTGGCCGCAGAAAGCCGGTCGACTCGGTTAGGTCAGCTCCCCTGACTATCCGTATAATGGAGTTAGACGCCAAACGTGGTGAAATTCTCTGATCCGAACAGGTCATTATGTCTTCCAGACGTTCAGGAAATTCGGTTTCCCGCATCAAGACAGGCAGTTTCGAGCGCAGGTTGAGCCTGACCCGTGCCGGGTTGTTTGCGGGTACCCGTATGGCTTCTCATATGGCAACCAACTGGTTCAGCAGCCGGGAAAACCGGGAGAAGCGGCACCGCGCCATGCTCTCTAACCAGGCGCGGTTCCTGGTGGATGAGCTGGGGCAACTGAAGGGTAGCGTGGTCAAGATCGGCCAGGTCATGGCCCTGTATGGCGAGCATTTCCTGCCCGAGGAAGTCACTGAAGCCCTTCACACCCTGGAAGACCAGACCACGTCACTGGAATGGCCGGCCATTGAGCGCGTTCTTAAAGACGAGCTGGGAGCAGATCGCCTGGCTCAACTGGATGTGGAACCCGAACCCATTGGGGCTGCCTCGCTGGGGCAGGTGCACCGGGCCTGGCGCAAAAGCGACGGCCTGGAGCTGGTGCTGAAGGTTCAGTACCCCGGCGTTGCTGATGCGGTTGATAGCGATTTGAATGCGGTTGCCCAGTTGTTACGGGTGGCAAGGTTGGTCAGTTTTGGCCCGGAATTCAATGACTGGCTGGAAGAAGTCCGGCAGATGATGCACCGGGAAGTGGACTATCGTCTGGAGGCGAAAACCACCGAGAAATTCCGCACCATGCTGGCCTCGGATCCGAGGTTCATCGTACCCAGGGTGCTGCCGGAATTCTCAACGGCGCACGTGATTTGTTCGACCTACGAACATGGCCATTCGGTCAGTTCCCAGGCGGTAAAAGACCTTCCTCTGGAGCGTCGGAGCGCCCTTGGCAAGGCCGCGCTGGAGTTGTTTTTCCGGGAGTTGTTCGTCTGGGGCGAAATACAGACCGATCCCAACTTCGGCAATTACCGCATCCGGATTGCTGGCGAAGAAGGTGATGACCCTGGTTACGACCGCATTGTCCTGCTTGATTTCGGGGCTGTTCAGGCCTACTCGGATGACTTCCTCAAACCGGTTATCCAGATGATCAGGGCGTCCTATGAGAACGATCTGCAGGCGGTGATTGATGGTGGCGTCAAGTTGCGCTTCATGAGCACCGAGTGGCCCGACGAAGTGCTGGAGAAATTCGGCCAGGTGTGTATGTCGGTGCTCGAGCCGCTATCCAGTGACAAGGACGCCTGGCCGGATTATGCGGTGAACAGTCACGGCGAATACCGCTGGAAGCAGAGTGAGTTGCCGTCCCGAGTGGCAAGACAGGCCGCTCGATCGGCTATCAGTCGCTATTTCCGTGTTCCTCCCAAGGAATTTGTTTTCCTTAACCGGAAACTGATCGGGGTCTACACCTTTGTTGCGGTGCTGAATTCCGAGTTCAACGGCGAGCCACTGCTCAGGAAATACCTCTACGGTGAGGGTGATGACGCGCCGGATGCCTCGGCAACAAGCCAGAGCACGAAGGCGTAGCGGGCGCCCTTGCCAATCCCCACCAGAATGACAAAGTTGAGCCAGGGCACGCGCATGATCCCGCCAACGAGGGTCAGCGCGTCACCCCCCAGGGGCAGCCAGCCCATCAACAGTGACCACTGGCCATAACGGTTAAATCGGTTCCGCGCCTTGTGCAGCTGCATTTCGCTGACCGGAAACCAGCGTTTATGCTTAAAGCGATCCACCTGCCGGCCGATAACTCCATTAACGACCGAGCCCAGCGTGTTGCCCAGCGTTGCCCAGAACCAGAGCCACCACCAGGAGTAGCCCTGGGTTATCAGGGTGCCAAGCAGGACTTCCGAGTAGGCAGGCAGCAGCGTGGCGGCAGCGAACGCGGTCAGAAATAGCGTCAGGTAGGCCACCGTGCCCTCCGTGCTTTAAGATGAAACGAACCTCCAACACTCCGCAGGTCCGGCCTTACCATGAAACAGTTATCGCTGCGCTTCAAGCTCTATGCCCTCGTTGTGTCACTGCTCCTGATCATGGGCATCAGCATTGTGGTCACGGCCCAGTTATCCCTCGGCGACATGGAAGAAAGACTGACGGCAGAAACCCGGGATACGGTGCAGGGTATTGTGATGGATCAGCTCGGCGCAACCGCCGGCAAATATGGTGAGCTGGTCAGTGGCCAGTTTGCGACCGCTTTTCGCACGCCGGAAGTCGTTCGCAACGTCATCATCCGCAATATTCAGGCCGACAGCTCCGGGCGTATCAGCCGGTCAGCCCTTCAGGAGACCGTTGGCGCGGTTCTGGAGGAGCAGAAAAGTCTGAGCTCGATCTACGCCCAGTTCGAACCGGATGGCTACGATGGCCAGGATCGCTATTTCACCGGTGGTGTTGAAGAGCATAGCAGCGACGAGGGCACCCTGGAGATTTACTACTACCGGGAGCCGGACGGGCAGGTCCAGTTCAGCCGCACAGAGGACCCCTCCACCAAGTATCTGGATAACCTCAACGAATTCGGGATCAGGGAAGCTGAGTGGTATCTCTGTTCGCGGGACACCAAAGCGCCCTGCATTATGGAGCCCTACGAATATGAAATCAGTGAGGGCTATTCCGAGCTGATGACCAGTCTGGTGGTTCCGATTCTGGATGACGGAACATTCGCCGGTGTGGTGGGTGTCGATATCAATCTTTCGACCCTGCAAAAAACCATTGCCGGTGTCAGCCAGGAGCTGTTTGGAGGCCAGTCCAGGGTCACGCTGATCAGTGAGCAGGGTCTTATCGCGGCCTCCAGCCATTATGAGTCGCACCTTGGCCGGCCTCTGCAGGAAGCTGTGCCCGATCACGGCAGCACCTTCGCAGGGCTGCACCAGGGTGAGGGCACCTTTGATGACGGTCAGACCCTTGCCGTGGCCTATCCCGTGGAGATCCGGTTGCCGGATGCCGAGTGGTCGCTGCTGATCGAGTTGCCCCGGGATGCCGCGCTGGCAAGCGTTTCGGAAATTACTGGCCTGTTGTCGGACGAAGTTGCCGCCACAGCCACTCGCCAGAGCCTTGTGGGTATCGGTGTGGTTGTCCTGGCCATTGTGGCCCTGGTGCTGCTGGTGCGCTCGGTGACCCGCCCGCTGGATGAAATTCGGGATCGTATGAAGAACCTGGCCAGCGCCGAAGGAGACCTGACCCGTGAACTGGAAATCGACACCCACGCCGAACTGATCGAGCTGGCCGGCGGTTTCAATGCCTTCCTGGCGCGTCTGAGAGAAATGATCAATGATCTGAAGGACGTGAATGTAAAGGTCCGCGAACAGGCCAGGGATGTAGGCAGTATTGCGGTCGAGACCGATGAACAGACAGGTCGACAGCACCAGGACATCGACAGCGTGGTCACCGCCATGAACGAAATGTCCGCCGCTGCAGGAGAGGTGGCAGGGTTTGCCGGCGAAGCGGCCGATAACGCCCGGATGGCCCAGGACGGCATCCGGTTTACCCAGGATACGCTGTCATCGGCGGTGAATGGAGTGAGCGCGGTGGCCAACGATATGGGCGAGGCCAGTACAGCGATCGGGCAGGTGGCCAATCGCAGCGAGGATATCAATCGCATCCTGGATGTCATCCGAGGCATCGCCGAGCAAACCAACCTTCTTGCCCTCAACGCTGCCATCGAGGCCGCCAGGGCTGGCGAACAGGGACGCGGATTTGCCGTGGTTGCCGATGAGGTCCGCACGCTGGCCTCCCGCACTCGGGAATCCACCGATGAAATCAGTACCATGATCGACGGCCTCAAGCAGGATGTGAACGGTGCCGTTTCGGTGATACAGAGCGGCGTTGATCGCGCCACCTCGGCGGTTGATGGCACCCAGGAAGCGGCCCATTCGCTGGCCACGGTAGTCGACCGGATCGGGACCATCGTTGAGCATGTAACCCAGGTGGCCACTGCGGCGGAAGAACAGAGCTCGGTGAGCGAGGAAATCAACCGCAACCTCACTCATATCGGCGATGCGGCCAACGATCTCCGGGAGCTTGCCAGCAGGGTCAAGGGCAGTGGTCAGGCCCTGGACCACGAGGTGCAGGTTCTGGAGCGTGAGCTCAGCCGGCTCAGAACATGATGGCTCGCTACTATGGCGGCGATTCAAAGCATCAATTTTCAATTACCGGGTGCCGTGTCATGATTCGCTCATACGATTTTAATCCCGGAATTTACCGCCAGAGATCTTGGAGGTGTTTATGGAGCAGGTCACGATTTACGGCCGCTCAAGTTGTGGGTTCTGTGTGCAGGCCAGGCACCTGTGTGAGGCCAGAAACATTCCCTATGTGTGGGTCGATATGATCGAGAAGGGTATGAGTAAGCAGGATATTGCCGACAGGATCGGCCGGCCAGTTTACACAGTGCCGCAGATTCTTGTGGGGAGCCAGTATGTGGGAGGTTTTGATCAGTTCTACGCCTATGTTCGAGACCATCAGGCGGAATTGGCTCGCTAGCACACAGCGATGACTCTTCAAGCAACCAAAAAAGCCTGACAGCGTAAAGTGTCAGGCTTTTTTATTCGCTGAGTCCTGCAGTGGACTAGAGTTCAAAATCCGTTTTCAGCTTCTTCTCGGTCAGCGTGTTCTGGAGCCTGGCAACCCGAGGCAAGCCATTATCGAACGGCGGGAAGCTCTCTCCGGCAATGAGGGGCTCCAGGTAGTCCCGGCAATCCTGGGTGATGCCAAAGCCATCATCGGTGATGAAGTGGATCGGCATCTTCTTTTCCTGGTTTGCCACCTCACTGAGGGGCGCTTCGCCAATCTTCCAGCGGTACGGCTTTGCCTGCTCGCGCACGATGGTGGGCATCAGCGCCTGCTTGCCTTCCAGGGCCATTTCCACCGCCGCCTTGCCTACCGCATACGCCTGTTCAACGTCGGTAGCGGCGGCAATGTGGCGGGCGCTGCGTTGAAGGTAGTCGGCAACGGCCCAGTGGTATTTGTGGCCCAGGGCCTGCTTGACCATGTTGGCCAGGGCGGGGGCAACACCACCGAGCTGGGTGTGGCCAAACGCGTCCTTGGCTCCGGCATCTGCCAGGAACCGGCCATCTTCATACTGGGCACCTTCGGAGGCGACGACAACACAGTAGCCGTATTCCTTCACACAGTGGTCTACGCGCGCCAGGAAAGCGTCGCGATTGAAAGGAATTTCAGGGAACAGAATGATGTGGGGCGGCTCGCCGTCGCCCTGTCCCGCCAGGCCGCCGGATGCGGCAATCCAGCCGGCGTGACGGCCCATCACTTCCAGGATGAACACCTTGGTGGATGTCTCGCACATGGATTTGATGTCGAGGCTGGCTTCCAAAGTGGACGTGGCAATGTACTTGGCAACCGAGCCGAAGCCCGGGCAGCAGTCGGTGAACGGCAGGTCGTTATCCACCGTCTTGGGCACGCCGATGCAGGTAATGGGATATCCCATTTTGTCCGCGATCTGGGAGACCTTGTAGGCGGTATCCTGTGAATCCCCGCCGCCGTTATAGAAGAAGTAGCCAATGTCGTGAGCCCGGAATACCTCAATCAGACGCTCATACTCGCGGCGGTTTTCGGAAATGTTCTTTAGCTTGTGGCGACAGGAGCCGAAAGCGCCGCCCGGGGTATGAATCAGCGCCTGGATGTCATCGTCGCTCTCGAGGCTGGTATCAATCAGTTCTTCCTTCAGCGCCCCGATAATGCCGTTGCGTCCGGCAAACACTTTGCCGATTTTGTCCGGATGCTTGCGGGCAGTCTGGATGACGCCACAGGCACTGGCATTGATGACGGCGGTGACACCGCCGGACTGAGCGTAGAATGCGTTCTTGATGGCCATCTCGGGCTGGAGCCTCCTGCTGGTTCGACAATGGCGCAGATGATACGCCAATCGCCGGCAATTTTCATGAGCAGGATTGCGGATAGCATGGCTCTTGACGGGGTGGGGCGGATACGGGAGGCTTGTCGGGTTTCAACTCAGAGGGCAGTTGCCGAATGCACATTCATATACTCGGAATCTGTGGCACCTTCATGGGCAGCCTGGCGGTTCTTGCCCGGGAGCTGGGCCACACCGTGACCGGCTCTGATCAGGGTGTTTATCCGCCCATGAGCACGCAGCTGGAGGCTCAGGGTATCAGCCTGATGGAAGGCTACAGCGCGGATCACCTTGAGCCCAAACCGGATCTGGTTCTGATCGGCAACGCCATGTCCCGGGGCAATCCGGAAGTCGAAGCGGTGCTTAACCGGAACATTGACTACATGTCCGGGCCCGAGTGGCTGAGCCGCGAGGTGCTTCGGCATCGTTGGGTGATGGCGGTGGCCGGTACCCATGGCAAGACCACAACCACGTCCATGCTGCTCTGGATCCTGGACCAGGCCGGGTTCGAACCGGGTTACCTGGTGGGCGGTGTTCCCCGGGATTTTCCCGTCTCGGCACGGCTGGGCAACAGCGACTTTTTTGTGATCGAGGCGGATGAATACGATAGTGCCTTCTTCGACAAGCGCTCCAAGTTCGTTCATTACCGTCCCCACACCCTGATCCTGAATAATCTGGAGTTTGATCACGCGGATATTTTCGACAACGTCGAGGCGATTGAGCGACAGTTCCATCATCTGGTTCGGACTGTCCCCTCCCAGGGCCTGATCATTCGTCCCGCAGTAGATCGCCACCTGGATAATGCCCTGGAATTGGGCTGCTGGAGCCCGGTCCAGGACACCGCCATTGGCAGCGAGACTCCTCGCATGTCGGATTGGCGGGCCGAGCTGCTCTCGGAGGATGGCAGCCGGTTTCTGGTTATTCACCACGAACAGCCGGTGGCAACGCTGAAGTGGGATCAGACCGGTCTTCACAATGTCCGAAACGCCCTGTCTGCCATTGCCGCTGCCCGCCATGTGGGTGTCACTCCCGATCATGCCGTGGCGGCGCTTTGCCGGTTCTCTGGCGTCAAGCGGCGCATGGAGTTGCTGGCAGACATCGACGGCGTGCGGGTCTACGATGACTTCGCCCACCACCCGACCGCCATTGCCACCACCCTTGAGGGCTTGCGTAATCAGGTGGGTGAGGAGCCTATCCTGGCGTTGATTGAACCGCGCTCGAACACCATGAAGCAGGGCGTTCACCAGCAGACGTTGCTGCCAAGTGCAGAAACCGCCGACCGGGTTCTGTGGGCCAACCTGAACAACATGGACTGGCTGCCGGAACTGATTTCCGGATGGCAGGCGCTGAACGCTGGTTCCGAGAGGCACAGGGTCGAGGCCTCGGTGGAAGACTTGCTGGCACGTACCCTGGAAGATCTGCCCAGCCCCTGCCACATTGTGATCATGAGCAACGGTGGCTTTGGCGGTATCCACAGTAAACTCATTGCCGAGCTTGAGCGTATTCGTGGCTGATCCGGCGTGGCCGGTGACTTTTCCTGACTGACAAGTGGCGACATCCATGAGCAACGACCAGAACCGGCCTTCTACCGTTAACCTGGCCATGACCGGCGCCTCGGGCGCCCAGTATGGTCTGCGCCTGCTGCAGTGCCTGGTATCGGCCGGCTGCCGGGTGAATGTGATGGTCAGCCGGGCCGCGCAGGTAGTGATCGCCACGGAAACCGACCTCAAGCTGCCGGGAACCCCGCCGGCCATGCAGGAAACCCTGTCTGCCTATTCAGGCGCGGAGCCGGGCCAGGTTCTGGTGTTTGGCCGGGAAGACTGGTTTGCACCGCCGGCCTCCGGTTCCGGGGAGAAAGCGCCGCTGGTGGTATGTCCCTGCAGTACGGGAACGCTCTCGGCTCTGGCGACCGGAGCCAGCAACAATCTGATCGAGCGGGCCGGTGATGTGGCCCTGAAGGAACGTCGCCCGCTGATTCTTGTGCCCAGGGAAGCGCCTTTCTCCGAGGTGCATCTGGAGAACATGCTGAAACTGACCCGGATGGGGGCCGTCATCATGCCGGCGAGCCCTGGCTTCTACCACAAACCCCAGGCAGTCGAGGACCTGGTGGACTTTATTGTTGCCCGCATCCTTGATCATCTGAATCTGCCCCAGGATCTCATGTCCCGCTGGGGCGAAGCCCGCGCCGAGGATAAGCGCAAGGCCTGAGGCTGCCCGAGACGATGGTTTTGGCCAGCCCGATTGATGCTTTTCATCATTGAGCAAACCGGGCTCCGGGCCGAGACTTGGTGAACGACAATCACAACACAGGTCATTCACCGAGGTTCACCATGATTCCACGTACTCTCTTCGACGCCGACCTAGAAGGCTTCCGCGATTCTGTCCGCAAGTTTCTGGAGCAGGAGGCTGCGCCTTACCATGATCAGTGGGAGAAAGACGGCCAGGTCAGCCGCGAACTCTGGCAGAAGGCTGGCGAGTTGGGTTTTCTGTGTCCCTGCCTGCCAGAGGAGTTTGGCGGTGTTGGCGCGGACTTCCGGTACAGCGCGGTGTTGATCGAAGAGGTCGCCAGGGCCGGCTTGACGGGGATAGGCTGGGGCCTGCACTCTGACATCGTGGCGCCTTACGTGCTCAACTACGGCTCGGACGAGCTGAAAAATCATTATCTGCCCAAACTGGCCAGCGGTGAAATGATTGGCGCCATCGCCATGACCGAGCCGGGGGCCGGCTCCGATCTGCAGGGTGTGAAAACCACGGCGGTCAAGAACGGCGATCATTACGTTCTGAACGGTTCGAAAACCTTTATTACCAACGGTCAGCTTGCCGATGTGGTTATCGTGGTCGCCAAGACCGACCCGAAGGAAGGCGCCAAGGGTATCAGCCTGTTCATGGTGGAGACCGCCTGGGAAGGATTCGAGAAAGGCCAGAACCTGAACAAGGTGGGTATGAAGGCCCAGGACACCTCCGAGCTGTTCTTCCAGGACGTAAAGGTACCTGAAAAGAATCTGATCGGTCCGGGCGAAGGTCAGGGCTTTTTCCAGCTGATGCAGGAGCTGGCGGCCGAGCGCCTGCAGGTGGCTCTGGGCGCTGTTGCCGCTGCCGAAGCTGCCTGGCAGTGGACGCTGGATTACGTCAAGGAGCGCAACGCCTTTGGCAAGCCGGTGATTGCGTTCCAGAACACCCGCTTCAAGATGGCGGAGATGAAGGCGGAAATCACCGCAGCCCGGGTGTTCACCGATCGATGCCTGGAGCTGCATCTGGACAAGAAGCTCGACATCCCCACCGCGGCGATGCTCAAGCAGCTCACAACGGACCTGCAGTGCAAGGTAATGGATGAATGCGTACAGCTTCACGGGGGCTACGGGTACATGTGGGAGTATCCGATCGCACGGGCCTGGGCAGACTCACGAGTGCAGCGGATCTACGCCGGCACTAATGAAATCATGAAGGAAATCGTTGCCCGTTCTTTCTGAACCCTGGCCGCTTGGCCTGGTCATAAGGGCAATTGAGGGCAGTGCTGGCACTGCCCGATTCCTTTGATCAGGAGAGGTACAGATGAACAAGCCGTTGTCGCGAGAAACCCGTTTCGAAGTGACCAACCTCGAAGAACTTGCACCGATGGCTGACTATTCGCTGATGGATCGCCTGAACGGTGATCCGGATGCCACGCCCGATGGCGTTGACCATCGACCAAGACAGGTCTATTCGGGGCATTATGTTCCCGTCCGGCCAACGCCCATCGCGAATCCTGACTACGTGGGGCACAGCCCCGGCTTGTTCCGCGAATTGGGTTTTGCAGACAGCCTGGCTCAATCCGATGACTTTGTCCGAATGTTCTCCGGAGACCTCTCACAGGTGCCGGCGCCCATGAGCAAAGTCGGCTGGGCCTGTGGCTATGCACTTTCCATCTACGGCACCGAATACACCCAACAGTGCCCGTTCCAGACCGGCAACGGCTATGGCGACGGTCGCGCCATTTCGGTTTTGGAAGCTGTTCTGAACGGTCAGCGCTGGGAAATGCAGCTCAAGGGGGGCGGACAGACGCCGTATTGCCGTGGTGGTGATGGCCGTGCGGTCCTGCGTTCCAGCGTTCGTGAATTCCTGGCCCAGGAGCACATGCACGCACTGGGTGTGCCGACCTCCCGGTCGCTGAGTCTCTATGTTTCTAAAACAGAGAGAGTACGGCGCCCCTGGTACTCCCCGGGCTCCCATTCCCTGGATCCCGACCAGCTCATTTCGGAGCCGGTTGCCATCTCCACACGTGTCGCCCCGTCCTTCATTCGGGTGGGCCAGCTGGAACTTTTCGGGCGCAGGGCCCGAAGGCAGGAACACCCCCGGGCGCTTGAAGAACTCGAGCAGCTGGTGCTGCACCTGATTGATCGGGAGTACCACGGCGTTATTGACCAGTCCCTCGATACGCCCACAAAAATCGTGATGCTCGCGCGGGAGTTTCGCGGCCGCCTTGCCTCGCTGGTGGCGAACTGGATCCGGGTTGGTTACTGCCAGGGCAATTTCAACAGCGACAATTGCGCCGCTGGCGGTTTCACGCTGGATTACGGGCCTTTTGGCTTCTGCGAACTATTCGAGCCGTTCTACCAGCCCTGGACCGGTGGCGGGCAGCACTTCTCTTTTCTTAACCAACCCGCAGCGGCAGAACGGAACTTCAAGAGTTTCTGTTCGGCCCTTCAGCCGCTGCTGGCAGATCACGAGAACGAACAGGCGCAACTCCAGGAGATTCACGGTGGATTTGCCGAGGTAATGCAGGCGGAGCTGGAAAAGATGTGGGCAGCGAAGCTGGGACTTGGCACTTTTGACGCCGAACTCTTCAGGGAACTGATTACGCTGATGACCCGGCCCCCAGTGGATTATACGATGTTCTTCCGGGAGCTTTCCTCCCTACCCGAAGACATCGAACCCCTCAAAAACAGCTTCTACAGATCATTGGATGAGTCAGCAGCGGCCGATCCGGAAGGGCTACTCAACCGCTGGTCAGAGTGGTTTGCCAGATGGAAATCGCAGATTGGGATCGATGGCTCTACTGGCAGCTCCCAATTCCGTGAGGAGCTATCCCGGAACATGAAGCTGGTGAACCCCAAATACACCATGCGTGAGTGGTTTGTGGTTCCTGCCTATCAGCGAGCAGCAGAGGGCGATTACCAGCCCCTGCGTGCTTTGCAGGGTGTTTTGACGCAACCCTACGCAGAGCAGTCGAATGCTGTTGAGGCGCAATACTACCGGCTGAAGCCGTCGGAGTTGTTCAATCTGGGTGGGGTTTCACACTACAGCTGCTCGTCGTGACTGAAGCCCCGCCTGGTTACCAAACTTTACAAATTGCCAAACCTATCAAGGTCTACAGCCACCACATCCCCTAAAGTAGCGGCACAACCTCTAACAAGGATAAACGGTTGCCGCGATGAAACGCCTGATTGGTCTGCCTGTTACTGCTGTCTCCCTCATCCTCGCCGGTTGCGGTGAGGAATCCGACCAGTTGCCCGTGGACGGGCGGGATTTCGATGGCGTGGAATACAGCGAACCTGCGCCTTACACGGGTAAGGTCATCGACGGCTACCTGAAGAACGCCCGGGTCTGGCTCGACATGGATGGGGACAGTCAGTTTACCCCGGGGCCTCTGGTTATCGAGCTGGATAACGGCAGGGAAGTTACCCTTGCCTCGGGGGAGCCCACCGCCATGAGTGGTGCCGGCGGTCGTTTCGCAATGGATATTTCGGAACTGGTCCTGGACCCTTCAGTGGGGCCGGATCTTGATCCACGGGATTATGCGCTGCACGCCGTAGCCCTTCCGGGTAAAACCCTTGAGGAAACGCGTAACGGGGAAGTTCCGGTGGTCAGTGCCTACCTGATGTCGGCGCCTCCGGGTGTCCGCAATATCACGCCATTAACCACACTGGCCCGTTACCGGGGCATCGTCGGCCTTGGTACCTTCCTGCAAACACCTTCCGGCGCGGCAGCGAGCCTGGCGGACCTGAATCTGGTGCGGGACTATATCCTCGCCCAGGACGAGCGCTCACATGCCTATGCCCGGGCACTGGCAAGGTTCATGGCCAGCCAGATTCCCTCTGCCTACAACGACCTGCTGGCGGCCGGAGACAGTGACGGCACGGAGCGATTCCTGAGCAGGGAAGCGGCGTTTCTATTGGGCGTATCGCTGGTGCAGAACGCTGCAGATGTGATCGCGGTGGTTGATGATGTCGCCCAGGGTGATTTTGCCAATGTCGATGTGGACGCCCTGGTGCTCCCCGAAGTGGATGTGGAATTGAGCGACCCGGTGCTGCTGACCAGCCAGAAGGTATACGCCGAGCCCTCCAATCAGGACAGCCTGCCTGCCAACCGATCCGGCCTGCAGATCTCCGCCGAGCTGGCGTTCGCTTACAGTGAGAGCGGGCGCCTGCTATCCGTCTCCGCGAACGGCTGCCTGTCATCCTCCATGCCGGAGCTGGCACGACTGATCGATGTTAACGGCTACATGGCGGACCTGGAAACCCAGTGGTTGCCCTCCGCCGCGCTTTCGGAGCAGAGCCGTCTGAATTTCGACGAAGAGGGCACGGATGAGCGGCTGGTTTTCGATTGGGGCAATCGCCGCATTCACTTCGAGACCAGCACCACCTGTCATGAACACAGGGGAATTGCAGCGGATTCAACGGAATTGGGCGGCCCTCCAGAGGTCACCTACAGCTGGACGACGGACAGCGGCGATCTGGTGGAACTGGTTGCTGAGACCAGCGGTGGCGCAAGGCGCACGCTGGTTCCGGAAACCGACAATTCCTCGTCCGTTTTTCCCGGATACCGGATTTCAGAGCAGGGCGTTGAGGTGGAGGCCGTAACCTTTTCGGCGGGTATAGACAGCTGCGCTCCACAGCAAGAGGCTGTCGACGCGAGTCAGGTTGTGACAGGCGTTCAGGCGTACCAGTTTTCCGGCTATGATCCCCAGCCTGCGGGTTTCACCGATCCGGTGCTTGAATTTGATCGACGGGAGTTTTCCGGGCCCGAACAACCGAATCTCCGCCTGTTGCGCTATGGATTCCTGGATCCGGATCTTCTACAGCTGCCCCGCGTGACTGGCGATGGCAGTTTCGAGTGGGCGATAAACTATCCGGCAGCAGACGGGCCAGGCTTTGTTGCAGAACAACCGAACCTTATCCGCGATGCCTATCTGAAAAATTACAATTCGTCCGGAGAATGCGGCCGCGAGTTTGAGGGTGTGCCCAATTCTGCTTATGCGAAGGTAGAGTTTGGTTACCAGAGGTTGTCTGAGTACCTGGTGGGACTGCTGGATTAGTCGCGATCAGTGGCAACCTGGCTTCTGGCAAGAAGACTGCGCGGATCGGATGCTATTTGAGGAAATTAACGACGTCGCCGGTTGGCTGTCTTGCCATTTCCTGAGGGAGGAAATGGTGCCGAGGAGAGGACTTGAACCTCCACGGGGTTGCCCCCACTAGCACCTGAAGCTAGCGTGTCTACCAATTTCACCACCTCGGCAGGTGATTTGCAGAAGCTTAGCTTGTTGAAAACTAAACGTTTCTGCCAGCGTTGAGGTGTGTCCCTCAACCGATGGCGCGTACTTTAATAATTCCCGCCGAGGCTGTCAAACATTTTTTCGCAAAAAGAATGGCAGGTATTTGTGCCTATTCCTTGCAGGTTGATAGGCAGGAGCTCCATCCCAACGTTATACTCCATTGCAAACGAATCTGAACTGTGCCGCGTTGGTACAGCCTCTTAACAAGGATCCGAATGGTTTCCAGGAAGAAAAACGACCGGGATCCTCACGCCAGCCGTGAGGCCCAGAAATACGAAAATCCTATTCAAAGCCGGGAATTTATCCTCGCGCATCTCAAAGAGCGTGGCGCTCCCGCAACCCACGAAACACTGTGTTCAGAACTTGGTCAGTCGTCAGAGGAGGGGATTGAAGCCCTTCGTCGGCGATTGATTGCCATGTGTCGGGACGGGCAGTTGATTTGTAACCGGCGTGGCGCCTATCTTCCCATTGAGGAAGCCGACCTGGTGACGGGGCGGGTGATTGGGCACAAAGATGGCTTCGGCTTTCTGGTGCCGGATGACGGGGGCTCCGATCTGTTTCTAACTGCCCGACAGATGCGTCAGGTGTTTCATGGGGATCGGGTGGCCGCTCGGGTTGATCGGGTTGATGATCGAGGCCGGCGCGAAGGTGTGATTGTTGAAGTTCTGGAATACCGGACCAGCCAGACGGTGGGACGCTTTTTCCAGGAAAGTGGTATCAACTTCGTTGTTCCTGAAAACGCGCGGATCAATCACGAAGTACTGATTCCCCAGGAGAATTGCGGCAATGCCCGCCACGGCCAGTATGTTGTGGTGGACATAGTTCGCCAGCCCACGGTGCGCACTCAGCCACTGGGCAAAGTTGTTGAGGTGCTTGGCGAACACATGGCACCAGGGATGGAAATTGACGTTGCCATCCGTTCCTATGACATTCCCCACAGCTGGCCGCCCGCGGTCGGTGAGCAGACGGCACAGATTCCGGAAGAGGTCACTGAGAAAGACAAGGCGAACCGGAAGGACATCCGCAATCTCAGGCTGGTAACCATCGATGACGAAACGGCCCGGGACTTCGACGATGCTGTCTATTGCGAGCCAAGGCCTCGTGGTGGCTATCGCCTGATCGTTGCGATTGCCGACGTGTCCCACTACGTCCGGCCCGGTTCCCCACTGGATGAAGAGGCGTTAAACCGCAGTACGTCGGTTTATTTCCCCGACCACGTTGTGCCAATGCTGCCAGAAAAGCTGTCCAATGGCCTTTGCTCGTTGAATCCGGGCGTCGATCGCCTCTGCATGGTGGCCGATATGACCATTAGCGCCGCCGGTAACATCAGCAGCTACAACTTTTATCAAGCGGTCATGTTCAGTCATGCGCGGCTTACCTACAACAAGGTAAGTACCATGCTGGAGCATCCGGACACCGAGCAGGGCTATAAGCTGTGCGAGCAATACGCCAACGTGCTCCCGCAGTTGCACAATCTTTATGGTCTCTACCAGTTGTTGCGCAAGGCGCGTACCGAGCGTGGTGCAATTGATTTCGAAACCACCGAGACCAAGATCGTGTTTGACGCCGACCGGAAGATAGAAGAAATCGTTCCGGTACAGCGCAACGATGCCCACAAGATCATTGAGGAGTGCATGCTGTGTGCGAACGTTGCCACAGCGCGATTTCTGAAAAAACACAAGCTCCCGGCACTCTACCGGGTGCATGACGGTCCTTCCGAGGAGCGCCTCAATGCGGTGCGGCTGTTCCTGGGTGAGCTGGGTCTGCAACTGGGTGGTGGTGATAACCCCACGTCTGCGGACTACCAGGAGTTGCTGGAAAGTATCAAGGACCGCTCGGATGCCAATGTTATCCAGACGGTGATGCTGCGTTCACTCAGCCAGGCCGTTTACAGCCCTGAAGAGGGCGGCCATTTTGGCCTTGGTTATGCGGGTTATGCTCACTTCACGTCGCCGATTCGACGTTATCCGGACCTGATCAATCACCGGGCCATCAAGTCGGTTATTCACGGAGGGAGGCCTTCCAAGGATGTGGTTCCGCCTCCCAAGCCGGATCCCGAGCTCGCCGAGTACCCGTATGATATGGCCCGGATGGAGCAGCTGGGTGAGCATACTTCAATGGCGGAACGCCGTGCCGATGATGCCACCCGGGATGTCATGGCCTGGCTGAAGTGTGAGTACCTCAGTGATCATGTCGGTGAGGAGTACGATGGCGTCATTGCCTCCGTCGTGCCCTTCGGTTTCTTTGTGGAGCTTTCTGGCGTCTACATAGAAGGTCTGGTGCACGTGTCGACGCTAAGCGGTGACTTCTTCCATCACGATTCAGCCAAGCATCGCCTCATCGGTGAGCGCACAGCAATGAGTTTCCGGCTCGGGGATGAGGTCCGTGTGAAGGTCGTTCGGGTTGGAATGGAGGACCGCAAGATCGACCTGGAGCTGATCAGCGAACCGGTCCACCGACAGGCTGATCGCGACGCGCTTGCGGTTCCTGATAAAGGCGAGCGAGGAAAGGCCAGGCGTAACTCCGGCAAAGGCGGCAAACCGCCGGGCAAAGCCAAGCCTGCACGAAAGAGTGCATCATCCGGCGAACCTGGCCTGAAGCGCCCGAGGAAGCGCCCGGCGTCGACGTCATCGAAGAAAAAGGGGCCTGAGGCCTTCGATGATAATGAAACGCCTTCTGCCAGGGATGAGCTGGTTGCGAAGGCTGCGAAGCTCGCCCTGAAAAAAGGCAAGAAGGGCAGTGGCGCTGGCAAAGGCGACAAGAAAGGCAAGCCGCGCAAATCAGGCAAGTAACAGGAAGCAGAATCAGTGTCCGGAGAATTTGTGTTTGGCTGGCACGCGGTTGAGGCTGTCCTCAAACGCGAGCCTGAGCGTCTGCAGCAGGTCTGGATCCAGACCGGCCGGCAGGATAAAAGGGTCAAGAGTATTACCGATACCCTCGATAGCCTCGGTGTGCGCTGGAAAGTTGTGCATCGCAGAGAGCTCGACGAGCGGGTGTCCGGTGTTCACCAGGGTATTGTCGCGGCCGTAAGTGAAAGCCGGGAATGGACCGAAGACGATCTCCTGGCGCAATTGGCCGGCAGTGACAAGCCGCCTTTCCTGCTTGTGCTTGACGGTGTGACCGATCCCCATAATCTTGGCGCCTGCATGCGCACCGCTGATGCTGTGGGTGTTCAGGCGGTCATTGTTCCCAAGGACAAGTCCGCTTCGCTGACCCCGGTTGCCCGCAAGGTTGCCTGTGGTGCTGCCGAGACGGTGCCCTTTGTGCGGGTCACCAATCTCGCCCGTTTTCTGCGCAGTTTGCAGGATCAGGGTGTTTGGCTGATCGGTACTGCCGGTGAGGCAAAGGCAACGCTATACCAGGCCGATTTCAAAGGCCCGGTGGCGCTGGTGATGGGGGCCGAAGGCAAAGGGATGCGCCGACTGACCCGGGAGCACTGCGACCAGCTGATCAATATCCCTATGCTCGGCCATGTCGACAGCCTAAACGTGTCCGTGGCTACGGGTGTTTGCCTATACGAAGCCCTGCGTCAACGGCTTGGTTAACCCTTGCACACAAGGGCTTCCCCGCCTAGAATACGTGACCCCTTTTTTAAGGGGTGGTTTTGTATTGTCTGAATACCGGCAATCCGAAGCCAAGCTTTTGATCAAGCCTTTCTTGTAAAGCCTTATTGATAAAGCAAAAAGAAACCGGCAGCAGAATGCTGTCAACTCCTTGCTTTCATGTTTGTCGGTCGCGGGTTCAGATCCGTGCCGGGAAAAAGGAAGCTGTTTAAACCGTAGGGAGAACTCATGCGTCACTACGAAATCGTTTTTATGGTACATCCGGATCAGAGCGAGCAGGTGCCCGCGATGATCGAGCGTTATACCGGCGTCATCACTGAAGATGGCGGCAAGGTACATCGCCTGGAAGATTGGGGCCGTCGTCACCTGGCATACCCGATCAACAAGATTCACAAGGCTCACTACGTACTGATGAACGTTGAATGTTCACAGGCCGCAATGGACGAGCTGACTCACAACTTCCGTTTCAACGATGCAATCATCCGCGACATGATCCTGCGCCGCGATGGTGCGGATACAGAACTGTCCCCGATGAAAGCTTCCGAGTCCCGTGAAGACCGTCGTGGCGGCGATGATCGCCCGCGTCGTTCAGCCGAATCTGACGAGCCACGTCAGCGTGCTGAAACCCAGGACGAAGAAGAGTAATTAACCGGAGTTGAGGAGTTAAGTTATGGCTCGTTTTTTCAGACGTCGTAAGTTCTGCCGCTTCACGGCAGAGGGTGTAAAGGAGATCGATTACAAAGATCTGGACACCCTGAAAGGCTACATCACTGAAACCGGCAAAATCGTGCCCAGCCGCATCACCGGCACCAAAGCACGTTATCAGCGTCAGCTGGCTACCGCTATCAAGCGTGCCCGCTACCTGGCACTGCTGCCGTACTCGGACAGCCACGATAACTAAGTAACAGAAACACAGGACTTGGGACCATGCGTGCACTTGCACAGTATGTAATGCGCGGTCCCCTCCAGGCCGGTGGGGTAGCAGCAGTAACAACTGCCGTACCCTTGTTGTTCTGGATTGGCGCAGCCGTTGTTGGCCTGGTCATTCTCAGGCTTGGCATCAGTCAGGGGCTCAATATCGGGCTCTGGGCATTACTTCCGGCGCTTGGCTGGAGCATTTTCGGGCAGGACCCGACCGCTCTGGCCGTGTTGCTCCAGGTGATGCTTATGGCGTCATTGATCAGGACAACGCTGTCCTGGGAAAAAGCTCTGCTTGCGGGAAGTTTTCTCGCAATCGTCACGGGCCTGATGTTGCCTGTGGTGTACCCGGGGCTGCTGGATGATCTGGTCCAGGCCGGGGTGAGTTTTTACCAACAGTACAATGCCGAAATTGCGAAGAGTCTCGGCGATGACCTCGATAAGGTTATCCGGGACACGATGAACGCGAGCATGGCAGGCACCTACCTGGCAACGGGTGTGGGCATGACCATGCTGGCGCGGGCCTGGCAGGCGGGGCTTTACAACCCCGGTGGATTCCGCAAGGAATTCCATGGCCTGAGGCTATCTCCGCCCATTGCGGTGTTGTGCGCGGTGACCATGGTAGTCGGTCCGTTCCTCGGGCTGAATTCCATGCTGCTGGCCTGGGCCGCGGGAACGCCGCTGTTCCTGGCCAGCCTGGCGCTGGTGCACGGCGTTGTTGGTTTGAAACAGCTCAGTGGGAACTGGTTGGCGATGTTCTACGTAGCGCTGATCCTTCTGGGCCCAAGTCTGATGATTCTGTTAGTGGTTCTGGCTTTTGTGGATAGCTGGCTGGATATCCGGAGGCGCATAAGTCCTGCCGGGCCGGCTGAATAAAGCACGAAGAGGTTAACGAGATGGAAGTTATTCTGCTCGAGAAAGTTGCAAACCTTGGCTCCCTGGGTGACAAGGTAAAGGTCAAGGCCGGTTACGGTCGTAATTTCCTGCTTCCTTATGGCAAGGCTGTACCTGCCACCGAAGCAAATCTGAAGGCGTTCGAAGAGCGTCGTGCCGAGCTTGAGAAAGCGGCTGCTGAGAAGCTGTCTGCTGCCCAGGCCCGCGCCGAGGCCCTCGAGGGTGCTGCTTTCACAATCAGCTCCAAGGCCGGTGAAGAAGGCAAACTGTTCGGCTCTATCGGTGTGCGCGACATTGCTGACGCGATCACTGCCGGTGGTACCGAAGTCGAGAAGAGCGAAGTTCGTCTGCCGGAAGGCCCGATCCGGGTGACTGGCGAGTACGAGATCGAGCTTCAGTTGCACTCCGACGTTGAAGTTACGGTCAAGCTGGCGGTCGTTGCCGAGTAAGCCGTTTTCCCTGAAAACGGTGTCGGGGTTTTCCCGGCTCTGGTAATACGCTGGTGGCCCTCGCTGCCTCTTTATGAGGTCCAGCGCTGGCCAACCTGACAGGCCCGAACCGCATCTCGCGGCTTTCGGGCCTGTTGCTTTCTGGTATGCTGTTAAGTCCCTGTAACCCTCTCCCATTGCTGCGGCAGGTCGCTTAAACTGTTGTGGTTGTGATGTCCAACTGAAGATGTGTTCATGGCCAAGCCCAATCTGAAGCCCGCGAGTACCGATCTCGAAACCAGTCGTATCAAGGTGCCTCCCCACTCTGTGGAAGCAGAGCAGGCGGTATTGGGCGGCCTGATGCTGGATAACCGCCGGTTCGACGAGATCTCGGAAGTGATTTCGGCCGCCGATTTCTATCGGCAGGACCACCGCCTGATTTTTGGCGCCGTGGAGCGTCTTGCCAGTGAGAGCGAGCCACTGGATGTTGTTACCCTGGCGGAATTCCTGGAGCGCGCCGGCGATATTGAGGATGCCGGTGGCTTGTCTTATCTGGCGGAATTGGCGGAGAAAACTCCGGGCGCAGCAAACATCCGTGCCTACGCGGATATTGTCCGTGAGCGGTCCATTCTGCGACAGCTGGTAGAGGTGTCCGGCAAGATTTCCGATTCGGCCTTCAACCCGCTCGGCAGGAACAGTAATGAAATTCTCGACGAGGCCGAGCGGAGCGTATTCCAGATTGCTGAAGCGAGGGTCAAGGAAGGTTCCGGTCCACAGGCCATAAACCCGATTCTGGCCAAGACCCTGAGCCGGATCGAGGAATTGTTTGAGTCTGGCGAGCAGACCACCGGTCTGACGACGGGCTTCAAGGATCTGGACGAACAGACCTCGGGCATGCAGCCCTCGGATCTGATCATTGTGGCGGGTCGTCCCTCCATGGGTAAGACGACGTTTGCCATGAATATCGTGGAGAATGCCCTGATCAGCACCGGAACGCCGGTGCTGGTGTTCAGTATGGAAATGCCGGCGGATGCCCTTGCCATGCGGATGCTCTCGTCGCTCGGGCGCATTGATCAGACCAAGGTCCGTGGCGGTAAGTTGGAAGAGGACGACTGGCCCCGGCTGACGTCGGCGGTGAGTCTGCTCAAGGACAAACCTCTTTATATCGACGATACGCCGGGTCTGAGTCCCACGGAAATGCGCTCCCGGGCCCGACGCATTGCCCGGGAAAACGACGGCAAGATAGGCCTGATCATGGTCGACTACCTGCAGTTGATGCGGGTCCCCGGCAACACCGAAGGCCGGACGGCCGAGATTTCGGAAATCTCGCGGTCCCTGAAGGGCATTGCCAAAGAGCTTAGCTGCCCGGTGGTGGCGCTGTCCCAGCTCAACCGGAGTCTTGAGCAGCGGCCCAACAAGCGCCCGGTTAACTCGGATCTTCGCGAATCGGGCGCCATTGAGCAGGACGCCGACGTCATCATGTTTGTGTACCGGGATGAGGTGTATAACGAAGACACGCCGGACAAGGGCATTGCCGAGATCATCATTGGCAAGCAGCGGAACGGCCCCATCGGCACTATCCGCCTGGCCTTTATCGGCAAGTACACAAAATTCGAGGACCTGGCCCACGGCGATTACAGCGACTATGGCGGGGAGTATTGATGCCCCGCAGCACTGTTGTCCGGATTGATCTCGACGCCCTTCGCAGGAACTACCAGACAGCCCTGAATCGGGCCGGCGGGGCGCAGGTGATGGCCGTGGTCAAGGCCGACGGCTATGGCCACGGCATAGGGCCGGTGGCCTCGGCCCTGGACAGCCTGGCCCCGAAGTTTGCGGTGGCGTGTATCGAAGAGGCGGCGGCCATACGGGAAGCGGGCCTGGCACAGCCGGTAGTCCTGCTGCAGGGTGTCCACGCCGAAGCGGATATTGATGAGTGCGCCCGGAACAGGTTTGAGCCGGTTTTCCATAGTTTCCAGCAACTGTCGTGGCTGGAGCGCCTTGAAGCACGACCGGCGTTCTGGCTGAAAGTGAACAGCGGCATGAACCGTCTGGGCTTTCATCCGGATGAGCTGGCCAAGGTAATGGGCCGGCTGCAGGCCATGAGTGCGGAGAAGGGACTGTTGGGCTTTGTGACCCACTTCGCCTGTGCCGACGATCCGGATAGTGCCATGACGGCGCAGCAGACATCGGTGTTTGAGAAGGCTACCTCTGCGTTTCCCGGACTGATGAAGAGCGTTGCCAATTCGGCCGCCCATTTTCACCCTGACCAGCCGATGTTTGACTGGAGCCGACCGGGCATCATGCTGTATGGCGGTTCGCCAATGGTTGGCAAAACCGGCCCGGAGCTTGGTCTGGAACCGGTAATGTCGCTGGAGGCACCGTTGATCAGCACCCGAATGGTGCCAGCGGGTGAGTCTGTTGGGTACGGAGCCGGCTGGGTCGCCGATCGGGATACCCGGATGGGCATGGTGGCCATTGGTTATGGCGATGGGTACCCCCGGCATGCGGGCACCAACACACCGGCGGCGATCAATGGACAGCGGATCCGGCTCATCGGTCGGGTGTCCATGGATATGCTGGCGGTTGATCTTACCAATGCACCGGATTCGAAGGAGGGCGACACTGTCGAACTCTGGGGGCGCACAGTTGGTGTTGATGAGGTGGCGACCTGTGCCGGCACCATCTCCTACGAGTTGATGACCGGTATCACCCGGCGGGTACCGCGGCAATACCGGTAGCATTCAAGAGCGCCTCGTCAGCCCGCTTCCGGTTCGTGAATGATTTCCTCGATGAAGTCGAGGATGGCAGCGAGGCTGCGGTCGTCCAGCTTTTTGAGCACCTTGTGTACGACCATCTTGCTGCCCTTGAGCATGCTGCTGATGCCCATTTTGGCCATGCCCATCATCATGTTGCTGGCATGGAGGCGGCGAAGCGGCTCCAGGAAAAAGAAGTCCAGACCTTCTTCGGTCATGTCCACAATCAGGTTGAAGAGCTTGTCGATGGCCTCCTTGTCGGCCTTGCCCCGCTCGCGCAGTTCGCCGACGGTGTAAAGGGCCCGGGTTCGCAACTCGTCGGGGATCGGCGCCACAATGTGGCTCTGTTGTTTCAGCATGACAGTTCCTGTTGTTGTATGCTCTTGAAAGAAATAGCAAAGCATTAAGTTCAGACTGCATCAGTGTAGGCGCCGGAATCCAGAAGCCATTGGCCAGACCGGTTCCGAAATACCGTCACATAAGTGATACCAGGAGGCATTGAATCCTCGTGCATGTACTTGTTGTTCACGATTACGGCCCTTTGGGGAAGGTTCTGCTGGAGCGTTTGCGGGCTACGCACCTGCACGTCAGCCCATTGCTTGTCAGTGACCCCTCCAATGCCGACCTTGATGCACTGGAGAACTGGATTCCCGAGGATACCGATCTGATTGTTAACGCACTCTGGATGGCCGATCCCGAGGTCGCCGAGAAAGACCCAGAGGGCGTCCACATGGCTGCGTTTTCGCTACCCCTGGCCATGGCGGAGTTTGCCCGTGATCGCGGCATGGCGTTGCTCCAGCTTTCCTCCTGTTACGTATTCGATGGCCGTAAGCAGAGTGGGTATATCACCTCTAACCCCGGGCAGCCGGTGAACGAATTGGGGAACTGGCAATGGGAATGCGAGCAGGCTCTGCGCACCCTGCTGCCGAGACACATTATCCTGCGAACCGGCTGGAGCCTGGCGCGATTTATACGAAAGGTTCAGGCCAGCACTGCTGCCGGTGAGGTGCTGTCATTACCTGGGCGTTGCCGTGGCCAGCCTGTGGCGGTTCGGGATCTGGCCCGGGTGATCGAGGCGGTGGTTCTTCAGCTTGATTGCGGGGCCGAGGTGTGGGGCACCTATCAGTACGCCGGCGCCGAGGAAATCAATCTCTACGAGCTCGGCCTGGCAATCGCCGGCCTTCCAGGGATCCCGGAAGGTATTCGGGTCGTGGATGAGGTGCCTGAGTGGGGGCATCTTGAACCGGTGAATACCACGCTGATCTGCACCAAGATCCGAAACACCTTCGGGATCAAACAGATGCCATGGCGCTCGGGCCTAGTGGATGAACTGGCCATGTTGAAAAAGAATAATGGAAGGGAAGTGGAGAGTGAGCCCGCCGGTTCATGAAACCGACGGACACGAAGCAGCTTCTCAGTTATTGCACTGGCGAGAAAATTCCCGGCTGACCATCTGCAGGCCTTCGATATCTAAGAGTTCGACTTCCCGGCCCCTGGCCTTGATGAGCCCCTGATTCTGGAAACGCGTGAAGACCCGGCTCACGGTTTCGACAGCCAGCCCCAGGAAGTTGGCGATGTCGTTACGTGCCATGGGCAGGCTGAAGTTGGTCGGAGACATGCGTCGGCGCTGGAAGCGGCTGGACAGCGATAACAGCAGTGCGGCAATGCGCTCTTCGGCGGTATTCTTGCTTAGCAGCATGGCCAACTGGTGACTGTTCTGGATCTCCTGGCTCATCAGGTGATACATGTGATGCTGCAGTTCCGGCAGCTTGCCAGTGAGCTCCTCCAGTTTGTCGATCGGAAACTCGCAGATGCTGGTCCGCTCCAGAGCCTTGGCGGTGCACGCATAGTTCTCACTGCCAATGCTGTCCAGACCCACCAATTCACCAGGCATGAAAAAGCCGGTGACCTGTTCTTCGCCACTCTCGGTAATAATCGACGTCTTGATGGAACCACTTTTCACCGCAAAGCACGCGCGGTAGGGCGTGCTCTGGTCAAAGATATGTTCGCCGCGGTTGAAGATTCGCCCCTGCTGGACTATGTCTTCCAGCCGGTCAAGGTCGTTCTCTTCAACTGCCAGGGGAAGGCAAAGATTGCTCAGGCTGCACTGGTGGCAAGAGGCCTTGAGGGGAGAAGCCTGACGAAACGGAATTGCTTGAGCCATACGTGATGATCCGTCCGATTTGATCCATATCAACGATGTACCTTAATACGGATAGCGGTCTTTGCCAATAATCAAGCTTAATGATCTGAGAATATAATTGTTAAAAATAAGGGCCCGGAGGCCCTCGTACCACTCATGCTTACAGTTTTTCAAATACCAGAGACGCGTTCGTCCCACCAAAGCCGAAACTGTTGGACATCACGGTGTTCAATGCACCTTCGCGACTTTTCGGACCAACTAACGGCATGTCGCTGATCTTCTCGTCCGGATCGCTGAGGTTTCTGGTGCCTGCAATGAAGCCATTCTGCAGCATCAGGAGCGAGTAGATCGCCTCCTGTACACCTGCAGCACCAAGGGAGTGGCCGGTCAGTGATTTGGTAGATGAAATGGCGGGGATGTCGGAACCAAAGGTTGAACGCACCGCGCCCATCTCGGCAACATCGCCAACCGGGGTACTGGTGCCGTGCGCGTTGATGTAGTCGATCTTGCCACGGATGGTGGCCATCGCCTGTTTCATGCAGCGCTGGGCGCCTTCGCCCGAGGGAGCGACCATGTCGTAGCCGTCTGAGGTGGCGCCATAGCCGGTAAGTTCGGCAATGATGTTGGCACCGCGTTTCTTCGCATGCTCCAGCTCTTCCAGTACCATCATGCCGCCACCGCCGGCGATCACGAAGCCGTCCCGGCCGGCGTCGAAGGGGCGCGAGGCTGTCTCGGGAGCGTCGTTGTACTTGGTGGAAAGGGCGCCCATGGCGTCGAACATCATTGTCAGGCTCCAGTCCTCTTCTTCTCCGCCGCCGGCGAACACGATGTCCTGCTTGCCCGCCTGGATCTGCTCCATGGCATGGCCGATGCAGTGGGCACTCGTGGCGCAGGCCGAAGACATGGAGTAGTTCACGCCGCGGATTTTGTATGCTGTGGCCAGACAGGCGGAAACCGTGCTGGTCATGATGCGGGGCACCATATACGGCCCGATGCGCTTCACGCCTCTCTCACGCATGATGTCGGTGGCTTCAACCTGGCTGGAACAGGACGCGCCGCCGGAGCCCGCGATCAGGCCGGTGCGGTCATTGGAAATCAGCTCTTCGGTCAGCCCTGCCTGGGCAATGGCCTGCTCCATGGACAGGAAACTGTACATGGCCGACGGGCCCATGAACCGGCGGATCTTGCGGTCGATAACGGATGTGTCGACATCCACCGAGCCTGCAATCTGGCTGCGAAAGCCCATTTCCTTATAGGTTTCGTTGAAACGGATGCCGGACTTTCCGTTTTTAAGGCTGTCCCTGACTTCATCCAGTGAATTGCCAATGCAGGACACAATGCCCATACCGGTGACGACGACGCGTCTCATAAGTTCCTCCTTACCGACCGGCCGATGTGGCCGACCTTGCGATCAATAACGTTATTTAACAGTCTAGGCGCTTTGGCCCGGATACGATATTTGACCTTGGTAAGGGGAGAAGGCCGGATAAAGCTCCATAGAGTGTTCAGCGCTTGCCGCTTCGACCCTTTCTGGCGCCTTTCTTTGCGCCGCTGGCCTCCTCGCGAGCGGCTTTCTCAGCCGCGGCTGCCTCGGCTTCCCGGGCTTCGCGCTCGACCATCTCAGGGGTTTCCAGCGAGATGCGTCCCAGAGTTCCGGCCCGGAATTCGTTGAGCAACACCTCCGATACTTTGTGCAGATCCGGGATGCCACCGCGGCCGAAGAATCTCCGCTTCTCGGCAATTCCGTCCATCAGCGCCAGGGCATCTTTCGGTAGTTCCTCGAAGCCGTAGCGGGTTTTGACCAGCTCTGGATAGGCTTCCAGAAGGTACTCGGCCTCGAACATGGCCACATCCTCAAAGTCCAGCACCGCGCTCCGAATCGCCCCGGTTACCGCCAGACGATAACCACAGGCTTCGGGAGACAGTTTCGGCCAGAGGAAGCCGGGCGTGTCGTAGAGCAGAATGTTGTTGGGCAGTTTGATGGCCTGTTGCGCCCTGGTTACGGCTGGCTCGTTCCCGGTCTTGGCCGCAGGGCGCCCTGCCAGGGTATTGATCAGGGTGGATTTACCGACATTGGGAATGCCCAGAATCATCACCCGCAGTGCACTCTTCTGGCGATCATGATCGGGCGTCATCTCCTCTGCCAGTTTGAGGATAGCCAGCGCCTCATTGCGTTGGTTATGGGTAAGCGTAATGGCGCGGACGCCGCGCTCTTTTTCGAGCCAGGCTAACCACTGCTCAGTGATTTCTGGATCTGCCAGGTCGCGTTTGTTCAATACCTTGATCAGCGGGGTATCACCGCGCAGGGCAGGTACCAGCGGGTTTTCGCTGCTGAAAGGAATGCGCGCATCAACCACTTCGATGATGAGATCCATCTGTGGCATGACTTTTTTGATCTCCTTGCGGGCCTTGTGCATGTGCCCTGGAAACCAGTTGATGGCCATCGTATCTGCTCCAGATTGGTTTGAACGGCGCCATTATGAAGGGGAATGACCAAACTTTCACATTTGTTTGAATCCCCGTGTGTGGCGGCTTTTGGCGCGGAAGACTGAGAAGTATGTACAAAAAGAGGGCTGATCGGGGTGAAAAACCGTATCCGTATGTTTTAGGGTGTAGTCCCTGAACGATGAAACCAATGTATGTCGGTGGTATTTCAATTGTGGCCACCTTGTTTATGGAGAGAGTTATGAAGCTTGCAAAATTGTTTGGTGCTGCCCTGGTTGCCCTGAGCCTTTCGGTCCCGGCCGTGGCCCAGCAGTCCGGCGGCCAGCCTGATCAGATTGACCAGTTGGCCCAGATGGTAGGGCTGACCGAAGAGCAGCAGGCCGAAATCCGCGCCATCATCGACGAGATGCAGGGCGAAATCGGCGAGCTCCGCCAGGAAGCCCGCGCGCTGCAGCAGCAGATGCAGGGTGAGATCAAGTCAGACTTTGATGAAGCTGCGATTCGCGAGCAAGCCAAAGAGCTGGGCGAAGTGACCGGCGAGATCGCGGCGCTGTCCACGCTGATGCAGGCGAAGGTAGACAGCGTGTTTACCCAGGAGCAACGCGACGAGCTGGATAAGCGTATGCAGCAGATGCAACAGCAAATGCAGCAGCGTCGTCAGATGCAACAGCAGATGCAGCAGGGGCAAGGTCAGGGTATGCAGTAATCCTGCTTTCCCTCTAGCTGGATTTGAGAAGGGCCGCATCTTTTGGTGTGGCCCTTTTTTTGGTTTGTAGCCTGCTGGTTTTGGGGGAGAACAGGGGTGTGGCGCCCTCCCAAAAACCGCTACGAGCACATCCATGTGCGCTTGGCTGTGGCCATCCTTGGCCACAGACATTTTTGGGAGGGCGCCACACCCCTGTTCTTCAAGCGGTTCAGTAATCGCTTACTGATCATAAGATTGGCTGAAAGATTTGGCGCGGAGTGTCTTTCCATAACTCCTATTTCTGAAGCTTGGCGGGTGTGGGCCTTTGACAGAATGTCGGCGGCCACGGATGGCCGACGTCAAGCGCACATGGATGTGCTCGTAGCGGTTCTGGCAAAGGCCCTCACCCGACGAGCCACCCTCGAAACCAGAAGGCTAGGAGCCCAAGCCCGAAGAAGCCCCACCCGAGCCAAAGGGTTTAACGAGAACAATGAGCCGGGGAAGCAGGGTAAGGGCCCCCACCAGAGCCATGAACATGGCAAACCCCGTAAACAACCCGAAGTAGATGGTCGGGATGAAGTTGGACAGCACCAGTATCGAGAACCCGGAGATGATAGTCAGCGAGGTGAAGAACATGGCCTGGCCGATGCTTCGGTGGCAGCGGTGCATGGTGGCGATGTAGTCGCCGTCTTTCTGGAACTCGGTTTTGAACCGATGAATATAGTGGATGGTGTCATCCACTGCGATGCCCACGGTGATGGCGGCCACGGTGATGGTCATCATATCCAGGGGGATGCCCATCCAGCCCATCAGGCCGAGTACGGAGCCTGCGGCGATCAGGTTGGGGGCGATGCCGATCAGGGCCAGCTTCAGCGAGCGGAACAGGATCAGGAACATTGCCATGATGGCGGCGAAGACCACGCCGATGGTTTTGATCTGGGAATCGAACAGGCTTTGCAGCATGTTGTTGTACATCACGGTCATGCCGGCAAAGAGCACCTGGTCTTTCGAGTAGCCCAGTTCCGTGGTCAGGTGTTCGTGGATGCGGTTCAACAGCTCCTGTCGACGCAGTTCCGGCATGGTCTCCAGGATCCGGATGCTGAATCTTGCCTGGTCGTGCTCCTCGGAGATGTAGGGCGTCAGCAGGGTGTCCTGCAGGTCGTCCGGCACGGCCGCCGGTACAAACGCCAGCTCCAGGGCGTCCAGAGGCTCGCCCTGGTTGATTCTGGCGAGGATCCCCAGGGTGGTGTTGATGGACAGTACCTTGCCGGTTTCGGGTAATCCGTCCAGATACTCGTGAACGGCTTCCAGTTCCTCCATTTTCTGGTAGGTGTACCAGGTATCCCGGTATTCCTCGCCGGCGCCGCAGTCCTCCACGAATGGATCACAGTCGCTGGCAAACGGGTCGCCGCCGTTCGCGCCTTCTGGTGGCGGGTCGTCGGTGATAACCACGTCCAGGGGGGTAGTACCGCCCAGGCGGTTGTCGATGGTGATCATGCCCTGATGGATTTCGGTGGAGGATTTGAAGTAGTCGATGAAGCTGTTTTCCACCGTCAGCTTGCTCAGCCCCATAACGCAGAGCACCGCAATCACACCGGAGCCCACCAGTACCGTCTTGCCGAAGTGCTCCGTGAAGCGGGCAAAGGCATCGGTGAAGGGAATCTGATCGGAGGTAACCCGGCTGTCCAGTGGTGGCGGCAGCAGGGTCAACAGGGCCGGGAATATGACGAAGGTAATGAGGAAGGCCACCGTCAGCCCCAGGGTCATCATCCAGCCAAAGTCGATGACCGGGCGAATGCCGCTGAAGGTGAGGGACCCGAAGGCGACAATGGTGGTGATGGCCATGTAGAAGCAGGGCTTGATCATCGCCATCACGGTGTTGCGCAAGGTGTCTTTTGCGCTGGCCTCTGGCTCGTCATGCTGGAACTCCCGGTAGCGCACGATCAGGTGAATGGTGAGCGACAGGGTCATGATCAGCAGCAGGGAAATGAAGTTGGAGGAGATAACCGTCACCGGCCACTGGGCCCACCCCAGAAAGCCAATCATCAGCCAGACCGTAAAGCCGCAGCACAGCAGTGGGACCAGCACCCAGCGCCATTGCCGGAAGATAATGGCCAGGGTGAGTAGCAGAAATGCGAGCACGCCTAGCCCGAAGGTCGAGAGGTCGTTTTCGATAAACCGGATCATGTCCGCCACAATCATGGGCACGCCGCCCAGGTGGATCTCTGCGCCATCCCGGTACTTGTCCAGTATGGAGCGAACGGTGCGGATGGTGGCATCGCGTTCCACACCGAGGGTTTCGGTAACGTCGATGAACTCCTGCTTTACCTGCTCCAGTTCTGCCAGCTCGGCTTCGGAGGCTTCGCCAGTGTCGGCCTTGTCTCTCAGGTCGTTGCGTTTTCTCAGCAACTCGAAATACCGATCCGGCGTGGGCAGGTTGACCTGTATTGCCGTGGTTTGGCCATCTTCACTGATCAGCAGGTTGGGGTAGAGTGGGTTGTTCAGCAGCGCCTCGCGGGCCGTCTCTGGGGCCACACCGTGTTCGTCGAGGGTCTTGATCTCGCTGTCCACGGTGTCCAGCGTCAGATCCGGGCTATGCAGGAGCGGCACATTCAGGATGCTGTTGGTGGATCCGACTGCGTCCAAACTCTGCAGCTCATCTCGCAACGCGCCCAGCCGGGCGAGGCCCTCTTCCGAGAACAGCTCACCCTCGGGGGTATAGGTGACGATCAGGAAATCATCCGAGGTAGTGAAGCGGCGGTTTACCTGACGGTATTGCTCCAGGGAGCGGTCGTTTTCGAGTACCAGGGATTCGGCAGAGGCATCCAGCCGGAACTCGCCGAATTTTATGGCGGCGAGCGCCAGCAAAACAGCAAAGGCCGAGAGGATGATAAACGGGTGTGGAAAAATTAGGCGGTCATACAGGGCGCGAAGACGATTCATGAACAACTACTCTGCCAGTTCAAACGAGTGCAGAGTGTGCCACAAACCTCAGTGAACCGTGACCTTTGACGAGGCTTCTTCCAGGGAATCGATCAGCATTTTCAGGCGTCGGCTCATTTCCGCGCTCTCGGCGAGCTGGGTCACCATGCTCTGGGTGGTTTCGCGGATGCCCTGCACGTTGGCTAGCACGTCGTCGGTGCCAGCGGTCTGTTCCGCGGAAACATTGGCGATTTCCTGGTTGGTGTGATCGATCCGGCTGACCACCTCGTTGATGGCTTCCAGGGCGCGTCGGCCTTCTTCGGATTCGTCAACACAGCGGGTGGCGTCCTCGGAGCTGCCGGTCATCTGGTTTACAGCCGTGTTAATGGCATTGAGAAGTCGGTCGATGGTGCCCTGAATCTGATCAGTGGAGTCCTGAACCCGTTGAGCCAGTTTGCGTACTTCATCAGCCACCACAGCAAACCCTCGGCCCTGTTCGCCGGCCCGGGCGGCCTCGATGGCTGCGTTCAGGGCCAGCAAATTGGTCTGTTCGGCAATACCCCGGATCTCGGTGATCGCGTGGCTGATTTCATGGCTGTTCTCGGCCAGGGCTTCGACGCTGCTGGCGGAGTTGCGCACCACATCCGCAAGCTTGCGGATGCTGTCGGCGCTCTGGCCGACTCGGGTGCTGCCGTCGCGGGCCGCATCGCTGGCTTCGTGGGAGAGGGTCTTGGCAATGCCGGCCTGTTCGGCAATGCCGGTGAAGCTCTGCAGCATGGTTTCGATGACTTCCGCAGACCGGTCGGCGCCCTGTTGTTGACGGCTTAGGTCGTCCCGGCGTGCTTCGGCAGCCGAGGTGAGTTCTTCAACTTCGCGATGCAGCCGATCGATGGCTTCCTTCATGCTGCGTACCACGGCCACGGTGCGGTCCTGCATGGCATTGAAGGCGCTCGCCATTTCGCCGATTTCGTCGGTGGAGTCCACCACTGCCCGCTGGCTCAGGTTGCCCGAGGACTGAACGTCGACCATGGTGTTTTTCAGGCGATTCACGTGGCGCTCGATAAACGAGATCAGCAGCTGGGAGCCGGCCATCTCCAGCACCATGAGCACCGCAACCACCAGCGCAAAGCCGGGCGCTGTATCAGCGAAGACCTGGTCGAAACTTTTGCCGGTCTGCCCCGCCATGGTCTGCATGGCGTAAAGAACCAGCAAACAGAGAACTGCAAAAACGACAATGTTCAGCAACCAGAATTTGTACTTCAGCCGGGCATTTCGCAGCAGTGTCAGCATGAATTGTTCTCAGTCGATGGCCTTCACCGGAATCTGCATGGCATTGGAGGCCTGGGGAACCTCAGGCACGGCGAGGCCAAGATTGTTTTTATCGAATACCTTATCGGCCCGGTAGCTGGAGCGGACCATAGGGCCGGAGGGTACTTCCATGAAGCCCTTCTCCAGGCCGATTTCCCGGTAACGGTTGAATTCTTCCGGAGTGACGTAGCGTTCCACCGGCAGGTGATTCGGGGTGGGGCGCAGGTACTGGCCCAGGGTCAGGATATCCACACCGATGGCGCGCAGGTCGTCCATGGTTTCCAGGATTTCCTCCTCGGTTTCACCCAGGCCCAGCATCAGGCTGGTCTTGGTGAGCACATCCGGGCGGTGCTTTTTGGCATGTTCGAGAACCCGCAGGGTTTTTTCATACCCGGCGCGCGGGTCGCGGACCCGGCTGGTCAGCCGTTTAACGGTTTCCACGTTCTGGGCAAAGACATCCAGCCCGGAATCCACCACCTTCTCAACGTCAGACATGACCGCGTCGAAATCCGGCGTTAGCGCCTCAACGGCGACTTCGGGGGTGCGCTGTTTGATGGCTGAAACGCAGGCGGCGTAGTGGGCAGCGCCACCGTCGTCCAGGTCGTCACGGTCTACCGAGGTAAGCACGATGTAGCGAAGGCCCATTAGCTCCACGGACTTGGCCGTGTTCTCCGGCTCTTCATGATCCAGCCAGCCTTTCGGGTTGCCGGTGTCTACCGCGCAAAATTTGCAGGCGCGGGTGCAGACAGACCCCATCACCATGATGGTAGCCGTACCGGCAGTCCAGCACTCACCGATGTTGGGGCAATGGGATTCCTGGCAAACGGTGCTCAACCGGTGCTCACTGACGTTCTTGCGCACGGCCTCATAGCGCTCGCCGCCGGGCATGCGTGCCCTGAGCCATTTTGGCTTCGGCTCTCGCTTTTCCGCGGTTGTGGCTTCCTGCTTCGACGACCGCTTGACGCCATCCTTGATGGCTGAGAAGCCATGTTCATTGCGGAATTTGGAACCACTGGTAATGCGGGTTTTTGCGCTGTCGCTCATTGCAACCGGACTCTCGATTCGGGCATGGGGAACCCTAAAGAGTAATGGGCTGGCGGGGGAGTTACAAGACAGATAGGGGCAATCACGGGGGTGCCGGGCACGACATTGGTCGTACCCGGTTGACCCTTATCAAGCCTGGGCTTTGTCCAGGGCCTGACTGATGTCGGCAATGATGTCGTCGACATGTTCGATGCCGATGGACAGTCGCACCAGATCCTCGCTCACACCGGCGCTCTTCAACTCCTCCGGGTTCAGCTGTCGGTGGGTGGTGGTGGCCGGATGGCAGGCCAGGGACTTGGCGTCACCGATGTTCACCAGACGCAGGATCAGCTCCAGGGCATCAATGAACTTCGCACCGGCTTCCCGGCCACCCTTGATGCCGAAGCTCAGGATGCCAGACGCCTTTCCGCCGCAAATCTTCTCGCAGGTTGCCTTGTAGGGGCTGTTGGCCAGGGTCGCGTAATTCACCCACTCCACAGAGGGATGGTCCTGCAGGAAATTGGCGACTTTCTCCGCGTTCTCGCAGTGACGTTCCATGCGCAGCGCCAGGGTTTCGAGGCCCTGCATGATCAGGAACGCATTGAACGGGGCCAGGGCAGCACCGGTATTACGCAGCGGCACTACGCGGCAGCGGCCGATGAAGGCTGCAGGGCCCAGTGCGTCGGTGTAGACCACGCCGTGGTAGGACGGGTCCGGCTCGTTCAGCATCGGGAATTTGTCGGCGCTGGCTTTCCAGTCAAACTTGCCGGAATCCACTACTACGCCAGCGACGGTAGTGCCGTGACCACCGATATACTTGGTAAGCGAGTGGATAACGATATCGGCACCGTGCTCAATCGGGCGGCACAGGAAGGGGGTGGCTACCGTATTGTCCACCATCAGCGGAATACCGTGCTTGTGGGCGATCTCGGCCCAGCGCTGGATGTCGACCACATTGCCCGCCGGGTTACCGATGGACTCGCAGAACAGGGCGCGGGTGTTTTCATCAATGGCCTTTTCCACGGCATCGAAATCGTCGTGGGCGACCATCTTGCACTCAATGCCCTGGTTCGGCAGCGAGTGGGCAAACAGGTTGTAAGTGCCGCCGTACAGCTGGCTGGTGCTGACGATGTTGTTGCCCACCTTGCAGATAGTCTGCAGGGCATAGGTGATGGCCGCCATGCCAGAAGCTACGGCCAGGGCTCCAACGCCGCCTTCTAGCTCCGCCATCCGCTCTTCCAGAACCGCATTGGTGGGGTTCATGATGCGGGTGTAGATATTGCCCTGAACTTTCAGGTCGAACAGATCGGCACCGTGCTGGGTGTCGTCGAAGGTGTAGGACGTGGTCTGGTAAATCGGCGTGGTCGCCGCCCGGGTAGTGGGATCGCTTTTGAAGCCTGCGTGCAGCGCGAGGGTTTCCGGTTTCATGTCAACGGTCCTTGCTGGTGTGTTGTTCTTTATGGGTTTCAGCCCGTGAGTATGCCACAGAGTTTCTTGTGAGAGGATCGTTGCAGCTTGGAAGGAAAAGAATCGGGGTGAGGGGTGGTGCCGAAGCACACTAGTCTTCGCGCTGCCTGCTTTTAGCCTTCAGAAAGTCGCTGATGGATGGATAGAAAAAGATCCCCAGGCAAGCCCAGAAAACGCTGATCGACACGATGGCCGCCTTCACGCTCGCGCCGGCGAAGCCAAGGGCAATGGGAACCAGTATAACGGCCAGAAACACCGTGAGTGCATGGCGAGACTTCATGATGCGATACAGCCTTGAAACGCATTGGGGCGAAGTCTCTATCTTATCCGACTCTCGGCCCCGGGATTGTCAAAGTTTGTTTAAGTGGCGTTGGGTTTCTTGGCGTCCGTGTCAGGAAATATGGTGTCGTAACACCAGGTGAATACGAACGCATGCACCAGATAGAACACCACGAATGCAACATCCAGTGTCCGCGCACAAAAGACCATGAATTTCGACGGTAAAAGCCCGTTTAATGACGCAGAACATGAAAGAATGGCCAGAAAATGGGCAATTTGTCTGTTTGATCACTATCCTTGTGCGTAGTGGTGATCTGTCTACCATTGAATGGCAGCGTTTTAGCGACTTGATGCAGTCAAAAAGCACGTACCGGAACCGCGTGCTTCGGAGGTGGAAACATGGATCGGCTTCTTTCACCCAAACTTATCCAGTTTGTTTGGTTGTCCTTATTTTCCCTATCCCTGTTTGCTGACTCGAAACGCCCCCATGTCATTGGGGTTTTCGAAGGTATCGATCGGGAAATAGCTGTTGAAGATGGCGAGCTCGTGGGACGGTTTGCGGCTTATTATCAGTGTGTTTTCGGCCGAGTGCAGGGCGATTTCCAATTCGTTGAAATGCCATTGGCCCAGATGCTTTACCGCTTGGAGAAAGGTCGTATTTCCGCTGGTTTGCCGATGGTGCAGACGGCCGAGCGGGATGAATACGCTGATTTTGGTGGGCTACTGTTCCAAACGGAGTATGTCTATCTGTTGCTCCAGGATTTACCTCCCCTTGATAGTCTGAGTGGCCTCAGGTTCGCCTTTGTCCGGCAGTTCGTTGGAGACAAGCTCTTGAGAGGCGCTGATCCCCAGGTGATTCATGTCTCTGACTGGGGGCAGGCCGTGGAGATGCTCAAGCGTGCTCGTGTGGATGTTGTTGTTCTCCCCTGGGTTCTCATCGACACCTATATGAAGGGGTATGACAAGCCTTACTTCGAGAGGACCGCCGCCTGGGTGGATCTCTCTATGTATATTTCACATCGCTTGGACGATAGTGATTTGACGGAAGATCTCCGAAAGGCAATCAGAAAATGCCGGTTTATTGCAGAGCAAAACCAGGGCAGCCGGGATATTCCTGTCAGACGTCAGGATCTGAAAAATTGACCATGATGCAGTCAAATAGATGAGCGCAGTGCCGATACGACAGCTACTATGAAAAGAGCGTTCTAAGCTGAGGATTAGTTAACTTTCACCGTTTTTCGCTTAAATGCTTTGGATAGTGCGCACTGTATTCGCACAATTGGGGGTGGGGCATGCAAAGGCTCTTATGGTTCAAGCTTTTGAATTTGCTTTTGCTTTTGTTTTTCTCTCTATCCCTGTCTGCCGATTCAGAACGCCAACATATTGTTGGCGTCTTTGCCGATATAGAGCGCGAAATATCGGTAGAAAATGGAAGGCTCGTGGGTCGTTTTGCACCTTATTACCGGTGTGTTTTTAGCCGCGTATATGGGGATTTCAGATTCGTTAACATGCCACTGGCCCAGATACTTCGACAGCTGGAAAAGGGTGGTATTTCGGTTGGATTGCCGTTAATCCAAACGGTAGAAAGGGACCAGTATGCGGACTTTGGCGGTCCCTTGTTCCAGTTGGAATATGTGTATCTCATGGTTCAGGATTTGCCGCCTTTGGAAAGTATGACCGGGCTCAGGTTTGGATTTGTCCGAAAATTTGCAGGTCTGGATCTTTTAAAAGGCGATAGCCCTAACGTGATTCATGTCTCTGATTGGGCGCAGGCGGTCGAAATGCTCAGGCTCGGTCGTGTGGATGTCGTGGTTCTACCTTGGATAATGATGGATCTCTATCTCGAAGGTTATCGAGGGCCATATTATGAACGGACCGCCGCCTGGATAGATTTGTCCATGTACATTTCCCACAAAGTGAAGGATAGCCGGCTCAAGGACGACTTCAGGGATGCAATACGAGCCTGTCGCTTGATTGGCGAGAAGAGTCATGATGCCTGGGATATCCCCGGGAGACAGCGAGATCCGGAGGGCTGACTTAGCGTCAGTGAGTTGTCTGCCGACCTTTCAGGCATTAAAAAAGCCCGACTCTCGCGAGCCGGGCTTTTATAAATACTGGTAGCAAGGGGCGGAGTCGAACCGCCGACCCCAGCATTATGAGTGCTGTGCTCTAACCAACTGAGCTACCTTGCCATTTCGCTTTGGGCATCGCCCCAAACGAGGCGCGTATTTTCAGTAAATGGGCTCTTCCTGTCAAGGCTTGGGGGCAGTTTTTCCTGAAAAATTACACGTTGAAGCGGAAGTGGATAACGTCGCCGTCTTTCACGATGTAGTCCTTACCTTCCAGGCGCCATTTTCCGGCATCCTTGGCGCCGGCTTCGCCGTTGTACTGTACGAAATCGTCGTAGCTAACCACTTCTGCCCGGATAAACCCGCGTTCGAAGTCGGTGTGGATCACACCGGCTGCCTGGGGCGCTGTGGCGCCGATTTTCACGGTCCAGGCGCGGACTTCCTTCACCCCGGCGGTAAAGTAGGTCTGCAGGCCCAGTAGGCCGTAGCCGCCGCGAATTACGCGATCCAGGCCAGGCTCTTCCATGCCCATTTCCTCCAGGAACATGGATTTTTCATCGTCTTCCAGTTCGGAGATTTCGGCTTCTATCTTGTTGCAGATGGGCACAACCACGGCATTTTCCGACTCGGCGATCTTGCGCACCGTGTCCAGATGCGGGTTGTTTTCAAAACCGTCCTCGCTGACGTTGGCGATGTACATGGTGGGTTTGACGGTCAGCAGGCAGAGCTCCCGGATCAGCGCCATCTGGTCCTTGTCGAGGTTCATGGTGCGCACCGGCTTACCCTCGTTGAGCACGGGCAGCAGTTTCTCGAACATCTCCAGCTGGGCCTTGGCTTCTTTATCACCGCTCTTGGCGACGCGCTGAACCCGCTTGATGGCCTTTTCGACGGTTTCCAGGTCGGCCAGGGCCAGTTCGGTGTTGATCACCTCGATGTCGGAGGCTGGGTCTACCTTGTTGGCCACATGAATGACGTTGCCGTCTTCAAAGCAGCGTACCACGTGAGCGATGGCATCGGTCTGGCGGATATTGGCCAGGAACTGGTTGCCCAGGCCTTCACCCTTGGACGCGCCTGCTACCAGGCCGGCGATGTCGACGAATTCCATGGTGGTAGGCACGACCCGCTCCGGCTTTACGATCTCCGCCAGCTTGTTGAGGCGCGGATCCGGCATGGCGACAACGCCAGCGTTGGGCTCGATGGTGCAGAACGGGAAGTTCTCCGCGCCAATACCTGATTTGGTCAGTGCGTTGAACAGGGTGGATTTGCCGACATTGGGAAGGCCGACGATGCCGCAGTTAAATCCCATGGAGTGCCTCTGCTGGTACTGGAAAATTTGGGCGGATTATACCGGTTTGAAACTGTGCAGGCGATTCATGGCGGCTGGTAGTTTGCCGCTGGCTGCATCCGGTAATACCCGCATGATTTCGTCGATTACGGCGTTCAGTTCCTCGGTTTCCTGTTTGCCCAGGCGGCCGAGTACGTAGCCTGTGACCCTGCGGCTGTCGCCGGGGTGGCCAATGCCGATGCGCAGTCTCTGAAAATCGTTGGTGCCCAGGTGGGCGATGGTGTCACGCAATCCATTATGTCCGCCGTGGCCACCACCTTTTTTCAATTTG
Organism: Marinobacter sp. MIT932201; assembly: GCF_047123295.1. Lineage (NCBI taxonomy): Bacteria > Pseudomonadati > Pseudomonadota > Gammaproteobacteria > Pseudomonadales > Marinobacteraceae > Marinobacter > Marinobacter sp. MIT932201. Next base: position 1,084,938 of record NZ_CP138917.1, read on the forward strand.
GCGGTACCCGGTGGCAGGTCGAGCTCGTCGTGGGCAATCAGGATCTGGTGGGGCTGAATCTTGAAGAAGTCTGCCAGCGCCTTGATGGCCAGGCCGCTGCGATTCATAAAGGTCGTAGGATTCAGGAGGTGCAGGTCCAGGCCCTGCCATTGAATGCGGGCGTAGAGCCCGTGGTATTTCTTTTCGGGGCGGAGCGTCTGGCCCGCACTGCGGGCCAGAGCTTCGACGAAAAGGGCGCCGGCGTTGTGGCGGGTATTCTCGTAGTCAGCGCCGGGATTTCCCAGCCCAACCACCATGACAATATCCTGCGCCATTCGCCATTGCCCTCCTCAAGCCAGGAGTGATTACTCCTTGTCTTCGCCGCTCTCTTCGCCTTCTTCGCCTTCTTCGCCTTCGTCATCAACCTTGGCGCCACGCGGCTTGTGGATAGCCACAACCGGCAGGTCGTGATCTTCACCCTGGAGCAGGGCGGCGATCTTGACGTCTTTCGGCAGCTTCAGGTCGCTCAGGTGAACTACCTGGTCCATCTCGACAGTGGTCATGTCCACTTCGATGAACTCGGGCAGGTTCTGCGGCAGACAGATCACTTCAACTTCGTTGATCTGGTGGTTCGCTACGCCGCCGTGGAGCTTGATAGCCGGTGCGGTATCTTCGTTGATGAAGTGCAGCGGTACGTTGACGTGGATCTCGTGGTCCTTGTCAACGCGCAGGAAGTCAGCGTGGGTCAGGATCGGCTTGTACGGGTGACGCTGCAGATCCTTCAGGATTACGCTTTCTTTCTTGCCACCGAGCTCGATGGTCAGGATGTGAGAGAAGAAGGCTTCGTTTTCCAGGGCCTTTTTCAGCTCGTTGTGCCAGATGGCAACCGGAGTAGCGTCTTTTCCGCCACCATAGATGATGGCCGGAATTTTACGCTCCTCACGACGCAGGCGGCGGCTCGCACCTCTCCCCTGATCGTCGCGAGGAAATGCTTCGATAACAAATTCCTGAGACATGGTATTAACCTCAATCGTCACCTGAACTGCCCGCGACCAGGCGTTGGATCAGGTGATGTTTCTGAAAAGCCGGATTTTTCCGGCTGACTAAAAGAGTCGGGAGCCTGTGTAGGCTCCCGACCCGGTAACTGCTTGTAATGCCTTGATATTACGACCGTTAGGTCGCTCAGGCATTCTCGAACATGGCGCTGATGGACTCTTCGTTGCTTACGCGGCGAATAGACTCAGCGAGCAGCCCGGCCATTCCGAGGACGCGGATTCTATCACAATTATGTGCTTTGTCACCCAGCGGGATGGTGTCACAAACCACAAGTTCGTCCAGTTGGGAGGCATTGATGTTATCAATGGCCGGGCCGGAGAGAACCGGGTGGGTGATGTAGGCAACCACGCGGGCCGCGCCGTGCTCTTTCAGGGCGTTGGCGGCTTTGCACAGAGTGCCGGCGGTGTCGATGATGTCGTCTACCAGAATACAGGTCTTGTCTTTGACATCACCTATGATGTGCATGACCTGGGAAACGTTCGCTTTCGGGCGGCGCTTGTCGATGATCGCGAGATCGGCGTCGTCCAGACGCTTGGCCACGGCACGGGCACGGACCACGCCGCCAACGTCCGGAGATACCACTACGAAGTTCTCGAAGCGCTGCTTGAAGATGTCTTCGAGCATGACCGGCGTGGCGTAAATGTTGTCCACCGGAATATCGAAGAAGCCCTGGATCTGATCAGCGTGCAGGTCGACGGTCAGAACCCGGTCCACGCCGATGCTGGAAATCATGTCAGCTACCACCTTGGCGCTGATGGCAACACGGGTAGAGCGTACCCGACGATCCTGGCGCGCATATCCGTAGTAGGGGATAACGGCGGTGACTCGCGTAGCGGAAGCACGGCGAAGCGCGTCGGCCATCACGATCAGTTCCATCAGGTTATCGTTGGTGGGGTAGCAGGTCGGCTGGATGATGAACACATCATGGCCGCGGACATTCTCATTGATCTCGACGGTGGTTTCTCCGTCGCTGAAACGGCCTACAGTAGCCTGACCCATGGGAATGTGGAGTTTGCGGGCAATCGCCTGAGCCAGTTCAGGGTTGGCGTTACCAGCGAAGATCATCAGTTTGGACACGACGGCATCCTTCTCAGTATCGGCGTTTGATTCAGAAGAAGCGGGAGAAAGGTGGCTGGGGTGGCAGGATTCGAACCTGCGCATGACGGGATCAAAACCCGTTGCCTTACCACTTGGCGACACCCCAGTATCGTGCTTTTTTGGCATCATTTCAGCTCTGTTAGCTTTTTGTGTAGAGGTGATATGTTCACCCCTTTAGCTACGAACCCCGTGACGCCGGAGGGTTTGCTTTCCCAGATGATCCGGGCTGCGGATTCTGTCGGGAAACGTCCAAATATGCAAGCCCCGGTTCCGGTTAATCTTGCAGGTCCGAATTGTGAAAGCCATTCCAGGCTCTGGTTAACCTCAGGATACAGTTTGCGAACTACATCCTCACAGTCGTTTCGGTACCTCGAGGCGTCTCCCTCAAAAGCGGGCGCTATTTTGATTCTCGGGGTGTTCCTTGTCAACCCTTGCTCGGAAAAAATCTTGCCAGTGTTTATGTTGCAGCCAGGCTTGAGAACAACAAACCAGTCTTCCGGCGGATTGGCATTGGTCAGGGTTTCACCAACACCTTCACCGAAGGCGGCATGGCCACGGACAAATACGGGAACATCGGCGCCCAGCCTCAGGCCGATCTCTGCGAGTTCATCGGTGCTCAGCTCGAGTCGCCAGAGATGGTTGAGTCCCAGCAGGGTGGTTGCGGCGTTGGAGCTCCCGCCGCCAAGACCGCCGCCCATGGGTAGCCGTTTGTTAATGCCGATGGTGACTCCGGGCAGCTCGCATCGGGCCCGTTCAAGAAGGGCCCGGGCCGCGCGGATGATGAGATTGTCCTCGTCGTTAACACCAGTGACAGGCTCCGCGAGCCTTGCGCCGGGCTCTTCGGGCGTGAGGGTGAAGCTCAGATCGTCACCGTAGTCGAGAAACTGGAACAGGGTCTGGAGCTCGTGATAGCCGTCGTCCCGGCGCCCTACAATGTGCAGAAACAGATTCAACTTGGCTGGTGATGGCAGTATCAGGTCGGGTGTCATTCAGGCTGCTCCTGCCAGTCGCTCACCACCAATCGAACCCGTTTTTCTTCCTTGAGTGCGGTAATGCGGGCGGGGAGTGCGGGATAGCTGGAGAGAAAGGCCTGCCAGCGGTCGTAGCGGATCTCCCAGCCGTTCTGGCGGATGATGGCGAGGGTGCCCTGATCATCAAACAGCAGACGGTAGTCGCTGGCCGGTGATGGCAGGCCGCGAATCCACCAGGTCAGGTTCTCCAGGGGCAGTTGCCAGCCCGTGGCAGCCTCAACCAGTGCTTCCGGCTCGCCCGATCGGTAGGTTTCGCCATTTGGCAGGGTCAGCTCAATAAAGCCGGGCACGCCTTTGAGGGTTGTGCTGCCCATGCCGAGAAAGGACGAGGAGAGAGCCAGGTCGTAAGCCTCGCCGTCCTGAATCCAGTGATTGATGATGGCGGTGCCGCTGTCGGAAGGTTGTCGGACGGCCAGCTTGCCCGTCAGCTTCCAGTGATCGAGCTCATCGAGACTGGCGGCGCGAGTGGTCCAGCCTGCCGGAGGCTGGTCGGTCATGCCCTCCGGCAATGGCTCGACCTGGATCGTGGTGCAGGCGCCGAGGGTGGCAAGCACTGTCAGTGTTGCCATAATTCGGGCCAGCCTCATTCCGACTCACCGCCGTTGGTCAACCGGTCAATGGTTTCTCTGAGTACTTCGTGGTCGCTGTCCTGCTCCAGACCTTCCTGCCAGATGATCCGGGCCTGTTCTTCGGCGCCGTTCATCCAGAGCGCCTCACCGTAGTGGGCCGCAACTTCGGGGTCCGGGAAAGCGGCCCAGGCGCGGGACAGGTAGTCGAGCGAAGGTTCAATCTGGCCCTCCAGGAAGAGGACCCAGCCCATGCTGTCGAGGATGGCCGGGTTATCCGGGTCCAGTTGCAGCGCTTTCTCGATATAGCCGCGGGCTTCCCTGAGCCTGTCGGTCCGGGTGGTCAGGATGTAGCCCAGGGCATTCAGGGCTACAGCGTTTTCCGGCTCCTGCTCAATAATCTGCCTGAGGTCGGCTTCGGCGTCGGCAGTCTGGCCAATGCCGTCGTAAAGCATGGCCCGAGCGTACCGTATCTCAATATTGTCCGGATGCTCTTCGAGGGCTTCCGTCGCGGTACTCAGGGCCTCCTGTTGCTGTTCCTGATCCAGAAGCAGGTTTACCTCCAGCAGCCAGAAGTTCTCTGCCTGCCGGGGGTTGGCTTCGCGGAGCCTGCGGATGCGGTCAATGGCGTCTTCGAGCTTGCCGTTCTCGGCCAGCAGGGAGCTGGCGCGGGCCAGGGCCGGGAAATAGTAGTTGCCCTGTTCCACGCTCTGGTAGTAGCCAATGGCCTGCTCGGTGTTGCCCGCCTGGTCCTCAATGCGACCCAGATAGTAATTGGCTTCGCTGGTGTGGTGGCCCTGTTCGGCCAGTTTTGTCAGTTCTTCCCGAGCAAGGTCGGTCTGGCCATTCTCAAGGGCAACCAGGGCGTGGGAAAGCCGCAGGCCCGGCGTTTCAGGGTATCGCTTAACCAGCCTTGCAAATTCATCCTGGGCAGCCTGTAATTCGCCTTCATTTATGAGCATGCGGCCGTAAAGCGTGCCCATCTGTCGGTTGGCCGGAAATCGGCGGGTGTTGGTCAGCATGTAATCCAGGGCGCTGCTTTTCTGGCCAGTCTGATAGAGCAGGTCACCCTTGAGAATAATGGCTGGCTGGAAATTCGCATTCTCCTCCAGCAGCGGTTCAAGCCTGTCGAGTGCTTCCTGCGGCTGCCCGGTGACTTTTAATAGCAGTGCGATGCTGTATTCGAGTTCCGGCGTGTCGGGATGGCGGCCCGACATTTCTTCGTAAAGTGCAAGCAGCTCCTGCTGTTGTTCCGGTGGCAGGTTTGCGGCCATGGCCGCCAGGCTGTCGAAGTCAGCGTCGCCTCCCTGATCCATGATCCGCTCCATGTGATGAATGGCGGTCTGGAGGTCGTTTCCTTTTACGGCCTGGATGGCAGAGATACGATGTGCCTGGAGGTTGTCCGGATCGATTTCCAGCCAGAGTTCGGCCAGCTGCCTCTGGGCGTTATCGCCGTTCAGGGACTGGGCAATTCTCATGGCTCGTTCGATAACCGCCTGGTCGCGGGACTGCTTGGCAGCTTTCAGGTAATTAACGAGGGTAATGTCGTAGCGACCGCGTTGGGCCGCAATTTCGGCAGACAGTAACAGATAAAGGGTTTCAGGCTCGAAATCGGCGTATTCAACCGGCAGCTGTGGCTCCGTTTTCGTCTCGGTGGCGGCTTTTTCGCCAGGAGCAGGCGCTTCCTCAGTGCCGGTAAGGCTGGCACACCCTGCCAGTGTTAGGCCAAGCAGGCAGGTAACCAGAAACGGTACGGACTTGTGCATGCAACTTCCCATGGTCTGTCGAAAACGCATCAATAATAACCACGCTCCAGCCCCTTTCTTGAGGTAGATCGGGTCCCGGCCTCGGCCGAATCCCTATAATGGCATAAGCGTCTGATCTTGCCCAACCTGTCCGCACTTGCCGAAGCGATGGCGGTTTCGGGTGGCAGCTCAGGCCGCTGACCGTTAAAATGTCCAGTAATTGCGCGTATCTGCACCGCTCATCGGCAAAGGGTTGTAAAACCACGAAATGGCACTGGTAACGCTAGGAATCAATCATCGCACGGCCCCCGTTGAATTACGGGAGCGAGTTGCGTTTACGCCTGAGCGTATGGCGGAGGCCTTTGCCGAGCTAAGGGCAACCTCTGGCGCCTCCGAGGCAGCGATCCTGTCCACCTGTAACCGGACCGAGCTATATCTGGCGGGCGATGACGACTGCGCACCCATGGTGTTGCGCTGGATGGCCGGGTTCCACGGCCTGGATGCCGCAGAGCTGGAAGATGCGTTGTATGTGCACCGGGATGGTGATGCCGTCAGGCACATGATGCGCGTGGCCGCTGGCCTGGACTCCATGGTGCTGGGCGAGCCGCAGATTCTCGGGCAGTTGAAGGATGCGTACACCCTGGCCCGGGAGCACGGCGCCAGTGGCTCGTTCCTGTCCCGGCTGTTTGAACACACGTTCTCGGTCGCCAAGCGCGTGCGGACCCAGACTGCTATTGGCGAGAATCCGGTCTCCGTTGCTTATGCAGCGGTGAGCATGGCGCACCATATTTTTGCCGATATGTCCCGTAACAAGGCTCTGCTGATTGGTGCCGGCAAAACCATTGAACTGGTAGCCCGGCATCTTGCAGATGCAGGCGTGAAAGATTTCCTGGTGGCCAATCGTACTCTTGAGCGGGCGCAGGCACTGGCCGAATCCCGTGGCGGCAAGGGGATCGTGTTGTCCGAGATCCCCGAGCACCTGGCGGATGTTGATATCATTATTTCCTCCACCGCCAGTCCACTGCCGATTCTGGGTAAAGGCGCCGTTGAACGGGCACTGAAGAAGCGCAAGCATCGTCCCTATTTTATGGTGGATATTGCCGTGCCCCGGGATATCGAGCCGGAAGTCGCCTCACTGGACGACGTCTATTTATACACGGTTGACGACCTGCGCCAGGTTATTGAAGAAAATATACGATCTCGCGAGGGCGCGGCCCGGGAAGCGGAGAACCTGGTGGCGTCCGGGGTGCAGGATTTCCTGAACCAGTTGCGGGCGCTGGATGCGGTGTCCACCCTCAAACAGTTCCGTCAGCGGGCCGAATTGCTGCGCGATGCCGAGACCGAAAAAGCCCTGCGCGCCCTGCGTAACGGCACAGATCCCGAAACCGTGCTGCGCAGTATGGCGCGCGGCCTCACCAACAAGCTCCTGCATGAACCCTCTGTGCAGGTTCGAAAGGCCACTACAGAAGGTCGCACCGAGGTGACAGAGTGGCTGCGTGAGTTGCACCAGCTGGATGCACTGGACGCGGACACGACGACTACCCCGGAAAAACTATGAAGCCATCGATCCAATCCCGCCTCGAGCAGCTCACCGACCGCTTCGAGGAAGTCAGCGCATTGCTCAGTGACTCTTCCATTATTTCCCAGCAGGACAAGTTCCGGGACCTTTCCCGGGAGTTCGCCGAGATTGAACCCATCGTTCAGTGCTTTCAGGCCTGGCAGCAATCGCTCGATGACATCGAGGCCGCCCGTGAGCTGGCGAAAGATGGCGACGCCGATATGCGGGAAATGGCCGAGGAAGAGCTGCAACTGGCCGAGCAGAAAAGCGAGGAGCTGGATGAAGAGCTCCAGCGCCTGATGCTGCCCAAAGACCCGAATGACGGCAAGAACGTTTTCCTGGAGATCCGTGCAGGCACCGGCGGTGATGAAGCCGCTATCTTTGCCGGCGATCTGTTCAGGATGTACCTGCGCTATGCCGAGCGGCGGCGCTGGCAGGTCGAAGTGCTGAGCGAGAGCGAAGGTGAGCACGGGGGCTACAAGGAGCTGATTGCCCGTGTGGCTGGCGATGGGGTGTACGGTGCCCTGAAGTTCGAGTCCGGGGCCCACCGGGTGCAACGTGTACCGGAAACCGAATCACAGGGGCGTATTCACACCTCCGCCTGTACCGTGGCGGTGATGCCGGAGGCTGATGAAGCCGAAGCCATTGAACTGAACAAGGCAGACCTGCGGGTGGACACCTTCCGTGCGTCCGGTGCCGGCGGTCAGCACGTCAACAAGACTGACTCTGCAATCCGGATAACGCACCTGCCAACGGGCATTGTGGTGGAGTGCCAGGAAGAGCGGTCGCAGCACAAGAACCGGGCGAAAGCTCTGAGCCTGCTGGCCTCGCGTCTGCAGAACGCCGAGACTGAGCGGCAGCAGAAGTCCATGGCCGAAACTCGCAAGAGCCTGGTGGGCAGTGGCGACCGGTCTGAGCGCATCCGCACCTACAATTTTCCCCAGGGGCGGGTCACGGATCACCGTATAAATCTGACCCTATACAAACTCGACGAAGTTATTGCCGGCGATCTGGACGCTGTGGTGGTGCCCTTGCAGCAGGAGCATCAGGCCGAGTTGCTTGCCTCCCTTGCCGATGACCAGTAAATCCTCACTGACCTGCGAAGCCCTTTTGCGAGATGCCTTGGCAAGAATTAACAGTGATTCGCCGAGGCTGGATGCCGAGCTTCTTCTCAGCCACGTAACCGGACTGAGTCGGACCAGTTTCCGGGCCTGGCCTGAGCGGGAGATTCCCAATGCTCACGCCGAGGCCTTTGAAGCGCTTGTGCAAGAGCGGGTGGCTGGCCGGCCCGTGGCACACCTTTTGGGGCAGCAGGAATTCTGGTCGCTGCCGCTGAAAGTCAGTGCCTCAACCCTGATCCCGAGGCCGGATACCGAATGCCTGGTGGAAGCTGCTCTGGGTTTGCCGTTGCCCCGGCGGGCCCGAGTACTGGATCTGGGGACAGGAACCGGTGCCATCGCCCTGGCGCTCGCCAGCGAGCATCCGGAGTGGCAGATCACTGCCTGCGATGCGGTGGCTGAGGCCGTTGAGCTTGCCCTTGAAAACACTGACGCGCTGGGTCTGGAAGTTTCCGTGGTTCAGAGCTTCTGGTTTTCCGAGCTTGAGGCTGGCCGGTTTGATCTGATTGTTTCCAATCCGCCCTATATTCCGGATAGCGATCATCATCTGACGGAAGGTGATGTCAGATTCGAGCCTGCCTCGGCCCTGGTTTCCGGCAGCGATGGCCTGGATGACCTCCGGCTTATTGTTGATCAGGCTCCGGCCTGGCTGGTTGAAGACGGATGGCTTCTCGTTGAGCATGGTTTCGACCAGGCGGAGGCCGTCGCAGGGTTGTTCCATGCCCGCGGGTTTAAAGATGTTGAGAACCACCAGGATTATGGCAACCGGGATCGGATGACGCTTGGGCGATGGAGCTCCGGTGCTGCGGTCCCTGATCCGGCATTAAACAGGGGAGATGCAGATGCTCAGTGACGACGAATTATTGCGCTACAGCCGGCAGATCCTGATGCCACGGTTCGACATTTCCGGCCAGGAAAAGCTGCAGTCTGCCCGGGTTCTGGTGCTGGGTGCGGGTGGCCTGGGATGCCCCGTCGCTCTCTATCTCGGTGCCGCCGGCGTCGGGACGCTGACCCTGGTGGATGATGACAGTATTGAACTGGCCAACCTCCAGCGCCAGATCGGTTTCGAAACCGCGCAGTTGGGGGAGTCAAAGGCGGAAAGCCTCGCCGACCGGATTCGGCGGATCAATCCTCTGGTATCCGTGAATGCCCTGAATCAGCGCCTTGAGGGTGAGGCTCTGGCGCGCATGGTTGCAGAGGCGACCCTGGTGGTCGACTGCACGGATAACTTCAACACCCGCTTCGCTTTGAATCGGGCCTGCGTGGCTGCAAAAGTGCCGCTGGTGTCCGGTGCGGCCATCCGTGGTGAAGGCCAGGTTTCTGTTTACGACAGCCGGCGTGAGGACAGCCCCTGTTATCACTGTCTGTATCCGGAGCAGGGCAATGAGGATCTGACCTGTTCAGAGGCGGGGGTGATTGCGCCGCTGGTGGGAATGATCGGGGCGACCCAGGCCATGGAGGCGATCAAGGTGATTTCCGGGGTGGGGACGCCGTTGATCGGGCGGTTGCTGATTCTGGATGCGTGGGAGATGCAGTGGCGGGAGATGAAGTTGGCTCGGGATCCTTCCTGTCCGGTTTGTTCTGGCTGACTTTGGTGCTGGCGGGCTTGGGAGCTTTCGGGCTGCAGCGCCGGGGATGACCTTCCCAAAACACGCTCCTTGCGGCACATCCCTGTGGCGCTTGGGCTACGCCATCCATGGCTCCGCACAGTTTTGGGAAGGCCATCCCCGGCGCTGCGTCAGAGCCTTGGAGTAGCCCGCCCCGTTGTGTTCCTCAGTTTTTCAATTCCTGAAACTTCGCTATAGCTTCTTTCCTGCTTTCTTTCAGATCAACGATCTGGCGCGGATATCCCTTCGGAATCACGCCCCCTTTCGCCCCCGGATCGTGAATCCGTTTGCGATCCAGTCTCGCTAGCTCTGGTACCCACTCCCGGATGAAATCCCCACCGGGGTCGAATCGCTCGCTCTGGGTAACCGGGTTGAAAACCCGGAAGTAGGGCGCTGCGTCGGTGCCGGTGGAGGCGCTCCATTGCCAGCCGCCGTTATTGGAGGCCAGGAAGCCGTCGATCAGTTTTGACATGAAGTAGGCTTCGCCCAGGCGCCAGTCGATGAAGAGGTTCTTGGTCAGGTACATGGCAGTGACCATGCGCAGGCGGTTGTGCATCCAGCCGGTCTGGTTGAGCTGGCGCATGGCGGCGTCGACGATGGGGACGCCGGTGTTGCCGGTTTTCCAGGCTTCGAACTTGGCGCCCGGGGTGTTCCATTCCAGAGCTTCGGTTTCCGGTTTGAAGGCGCGGTGCATGCTGACCCGGGGGTAGTGATACAGGATGTTGATGTAGAAATCCCGCCAGGCGATTTCGGTGATCCAGGTTCCCAGGTCTTCCTGGTTGCCGCCTGCGCCCTGTGCCTGTCTGCCGGCTATAAGGCACTGCCGGCCTGAGAGAACGCCGTTGGCGAGGTAAGGGGATATCAGGCTGGTGCCGTCGATTGCCGGGAAGTCCCGTTTTTCCTTGTACGAGCCTCCGCGTTCGTCCAGGAAGCGTTCGAGCCGGTCGTGGGCAGCGCTTTCACCGGTTGCCACCAGGGGTTCCGGGGCGTCTTGAAAGGCATCCGGTATGGTGTCTATCTGTTCCGGGCTTACTGCGTTGCCCCTGGCTTGCGGGACCGGGAACAGGCCTGGATGGGTCTCGTCTATCCAGCTGCGCCAGCGTCTGGAGAAGGGCGTAAATACTGAATAGGGTTCGTCCTGTTGGGTGAGGATTTCGCCTACCGGCGCAACCGTCTGGTCCCGGTATTTGCGAACGGCTATTCCGAGCTCGTCAAATCGGTATTTGACGGCTTTGTCGCGTTTGCGTTCGTTGACACCATACTCCTCGTTGAAGTGCAGTGTTGTCACCTTGTGTTCTTCACAATGGCTCTGCAGTTTCCCGATACTGTCGTCGAAGCGGTTGGCGTAGATAAAGGACAGGGGAATGCCGAGCCGGGCCAGTTCTTCGGCCAGGGCATTGGCGTGGGCGATGACAAATTGTACCCGGGCGGGCGACCAGTCGTGTTCCTGCCATTGGTCCGGGGTGAGAATAAAACAGGCTCGCGCTGCTTCGCTGCTCTCGCAGGCGGCGGTGAGGGCCGGGTTGTCGGCAACCCGGAGATCGTTTCGGAACCAGACCAGTTGTGTCATCCGTAATCCATAGTCGTCTGAGGGATTGATATAAGTGTAAATACAGCCCGGTGTTTCAATAAAATCACCAACTTGGATATTCGCCCGCGCTGCCTGATTGGATTATAGTTAAGGCACTTTTACCGCAAATCAGTCGACCGATCTCGAGGGAGTTCTGTGGCAGGAATGGAGAACAATACCGAAGGTCGTCGTGATGGCGTGTGGGCCCAGCCGTATGTTCTGGCTTCCGGCCAGACCCAGTTTCATGAGTTGGGGCATATTCGTTTATGGGTCACCCTGCTGGATCAGGAATGGCAGGTTCGTTCCGAAATGCTGGACCTGGATACGGACCCAGCCAGCTGGACAGAAACCATCGGCCATACTCTGCCATCTGCGTCTGTGCCGCTGCAGCGGTTCATTCGGGAAAACCAGTCATCAACCGTCATGTTCCTGCCGGCTCTTGCCAACCGGCCTACCGTCATTCGGCCATTCCAGCCACTGACTATTCCCGCTGGCGGGCGATGTACAATCTATGTGGGAACCCTGCTCTGGATGAAAGTTTGCGTCGGCGACAATCAAACCGTTCTGACGGAGATCCCGCTGGCGTCGCCGTCCATGACGTGGGTGGGTCGGACTACCATGGAAGGCGAGCTTTGTTATGCCTCGCCCAGTTTTGCCAGATTGGTCCTCGAGGCCGTGCCCAAACGTCCCTGGCGAGCAGTTACCCCGGTCACGCTCATCAACCGTCGGGAAGAGCCCCTGTTGCTGGAGCGGTTCAGTCTGCCAACACCGTTGCTCTCACTGCACCAGAATGAGCGAGGGCAGTTATGGACGCCCGGGGTAACGGTTGAAGTCGAGACCGATATGAATTCCGCCAGTCTGCATGTGGAGTCGTCATTGTTTGCTGCAGCCGGTGTTTGCAAGCATGTGGCGGATGCCCGTGAGAAGGTGGCTCGTGGCCGGTTGGTGCGCGCTTTTGACCGGATGTTTGGCTGAAATGGACCAGAGGGAGTCGACGCTTTGCTCGAAACAATAGAGACAGGTGTGATGAAGGTGTTTACTGATATCGCCTGGGGGCAGTGGATCAGTTCCGCTTTTCTTGTCGTGCTCGGGCTGTTTCTCGGTTCCCTGGCCGCTCGCAGTGTCGGCCGTTTCATGGCCCAGCGCACGTCCCGCCACCATACCGTCATGGTCCGGCGGCTGGTGTTCTATGTCATCGTTCTCTTGTTTTTCGTGGCGGCCCTGCGGGAAGCCGGGTTCTCCCTGGATGTCGTGCTTGGAGCCGCCGGTATCCTGACCGTTGCCATCGGTTTTGCCTCCCAGACCTCCGCGTCGAACATGATCAGCGGTTTGTTTCTGCTGGTGGAAAAACCCTTCGAAATCGGTGACTTCATTGAGGTAGATGCCACCATCGGCGAGGTAGTCGCAATCGATATGCTCAGCGTGAAATTGCGCACTCCAGACAACTTGTACGTTCGGATTCCCAACGAAACCCTGATCAAAACCCGGGTCGTCAATCGTTCCCGGTTTCCAATCCGCCGGCTCGACCTGACCGTGGGAATTGCCTACGCTGAAGATGTAGAACGTGTAGAGAGCCTGCTGCTGGACCTTGCGGAAAAGAACCCGGTATGTCTCGAAGAGCCCAAGCCGTTTACGCTGGTAACAGCGTTTGGCCCCTCCTCCGTGGATTTGCAGTTCTCGTATTGGGTGCCCAAGGAAAAGGTGCTCGAGGGGCGAAGCGGTATGATGGTTGCGATCAAGAAAATCCTGGATCGGGAAGGCATTGAAATTCCGTTCCCGCACACCAGCGTGTATGCGGGTAGCCATTCAGAGCCGTTCCGTGTTCAGCTGTTGGGGCCGGAAAAAATCACTGAAAAGGATCTCCCGGATGTCGACAAAGACAGCTGAAGTTATAAAAACCATCCCGCCGACCCCAGCCGAGAACAAGATGAGTCTTGGTTGGCGTGAATGGGTGGCGTTGCCGGATCTGGATATCAGCCGTATCAAGGCGAAAATTGACACGGGAGCTCGAACTTCCTGCCTCCACACATTCCGGACCGAGCCCTACACAGAAAATGGTGAACGTCGCGTACGCTTCTGGGTGCATCCGGTGCAAAACGATTTGCATCAGGTTGTCGAGTGCGATGCCAAGGTGCTGGACGAGCGGAACGTCTCCGACTCCGGTGGCCACAAGGAAATGCGCCTGGTTATCGAAACCACGCTGCTTATTGGCGGCCAGCAATGGCCCATTGAAATGACGTTGACCAACCGGGATTCCATGCGGTTCCGGATGTTGTTGGGCCGCACTGCCATGTCAGGGCGCTCAGTGATCTATCCCGAAGCTTCCTATCTTGCCGGCGAACCGGCCCTAAGGACTGAAAAATGAAAATTGCGGTACTGTCGCGAAATCGTCACCTCTACTCGACCCGTCGTCTGGTGGAGGAGGGCATCAATCGTGGCCATGAGGTGAAGGTTATCGACTGCCTTCACTGTTCGATGAATATCACCTCAGCCAACCCCCAGATCCACTATCACGAGGAGGTTCTGGAGGATTTTGACGTGGTGATCCCCCGTATCGGTGCATCGGTGACCTTCTACGGCACGGCGGTATTGCGCCAGTTCGAGATGATGGGCGTGTTCCCGGTGAATGAATCTGTGGCCATCAGCCGGTCCCGGGACAAGCTGCGCTCGCTGCAACTGCTGGCCCGGAAGGGTGTGGGTATGCCGATTACCGGTTTCGCGAACAAGCCGGACAACGTTCCAGAGTTGCTACAGATGGTGGGTGGGGCGCCGGTGGTGATCAAGCTGTTGCAAGGCACCCAGGGCATCGGTGTGGTGCTTGCAGAAACCCGCAAGGCTGCAGAAAGTGTGATTGAGGCTTTCATGGGCCTGAAGGCGGATATCCTGGTGCAGGAATTCATCAAGGAAGCCGGTGGCGCTGATATCCGGTGCTTCGTAATTGGCGACAAAGTGATTGCCGCCATGAAACGTCAGGGGGCTGAGGGCGAGTTCAGGTCGAATCTTCACCGGGGCGGCACCGCTTCACTGATTCGAATTACCCCGCAGGAACGCAGTACTGCGATCAAAGCCGCCAAAGCCATGGGGCTGAACGTTGCCGGTGTGGACCTTCTGCGCTCCAGCAGGGGGCCGCTGGTAATGGAGGTGAACTCATCGCCGGGACTGGAAGGTATCGAGAATGCTACCGGCAAGAATGTGGCGGGCATGATCATCAACTGGACCGAGAAAAATCAGAAGCCCTGGAAAACGGGCACCAAGGGCGGGAGAGGCTGACCGATGGCCCGAGCGCCCTTTGAAATTGCCGGCACCGAGATTAAGGCAGGCACCCGTCAAACCGTGGAAGTGCCGGTGGCTAAGCTCTATACCCACACTCCCCTACATATTCCGGTGGAAGTGGTGCACGGGCGCCGGAACGGTCCGGTACTGATGGTGTGCGGCGCAATTCATGGCGATGAGATCAATGGCGTCGAAATCGTCCGCCGGGTGCTCACCAATTCGGCACTGAGGCATCTTCGCGGTACCCTGGTGGCGGTGCCAATCGTCAATATTTTTGGCTTTGTGCAACGCACCCGCTACCTCCCCGACCGGAGGGATCTGAACCGCTGTTTCCCTGGCAGCGAGACAGGGTCTCTGGGCGGGCGCATTGCCTATCTGCTGCGCACCCAGATCATGGAGCGGGTAACCCACATCATCGACTTGCACACCGGAGCGATCCACCGGTTCAACCTGCCACAAATTCGTGCCGAGCTGAAGAACTCGGAAACTGTACGGATGGCCGAGGCTTTTGGTGCACCGATCATTATCAATTCCGGGCTGCGCGAGGGCAGTCTTCGTGCGTACGCCGATTCACAGGATATTCCGGTGATCACCTTTGAGGGGGGCGAGGCGCTGCGCTTTGATGATGTCGTGATTGGCAGCGGTGTGAAAGGCGTGATCCGGGTTATGCGTGAGCTGGAAATGATTCCGGCGAAAAAAGGGCCCAGGGCACCGAGAAAACGGTCTGAAACCGCTGCCAACTCCCAATGGGTGCGGGCAGATATCGACGGCATCATGCGGCCGGTTGCCCGGTTGGGCCAGAAGGTGCGCAAAGGCCAGAGGCTGGCGATGGTGGCGGACCCCTTCGGCGAATCAGAAACTGCAGTGGTGTCGCCCTGCTCGGGTATCGTCATCTGCGTCAACAACCTGCCACTGGTGAACGAGGGCGAGGCCATTTATCACGTTGCCCGGTTTGACGAGCTGAGCGAGGCGGAAAAGGCCATGGATTATTTTCGTAGCAGCTACGAAGGCGATGTCGGTGATGACGTGGTTCCGGTGCACCCCTGGGATGATCGCCAGAAATAGAAAGGAGGGTCACCATGATCTGGGATCAGTCGTTGATCGAATTGGCGCCTCTGCCCAGGGGCTTTCATCTGGTAACCAATGAAATCGTGGCCCAGGCGCCGGATATGACCAACTGCGAGGTTGGGCTACTGCACCTTTTCATCCAGCACACGTCGGCCTCCCTGGCGGTGAATGAAAATGCGGACCCGGATGTACGAGGCGATCTGGAGCGCCATTTCAATGTCATGGTTCCGGAGAATGCGCCGCATTATGAGCATGTGATGGAAGGGCCGGACGTACGGGTTATATAGACACGAACTATCGTACCGGGTTATGTGGCGGAGTGTGGACATAATCACTGTCGCCCCAACAGCTCTTTCACCGGGACATCAAACATCTCTTCACTCAGGCGATTTACTAGATTCTCATCGTCCAGATACTTAGCCAGCTTGGTCGCGACACTCACCGGATGCCTTTTCAGCTCTTCAGCCATCTGCCTTACCGTGCAAGAATACTCAATCATGTCATATAGAAGGTTCTCGTCCTCTTGGCTCCAAGTCTTCCCGAAATTCCTGGGCAGCTGAAGCTCCTCGGTGATGTACCGATGATAAAATTCTTTTAGTTCCCCCATGAAAATTTCTGATGCTGTACCGTCTTGGGACACGTGCTGGTATCGACCAGAGCGCGGCCATAGGTGCCATCGACGATTGCTGTAGCTCACCAAGTACTTGTGTTTGCTTAACTTCTTATGCGTAACCCCAGGATAAAGGAGTATGGCGTCCAGCTGGGTTTGCTTTCTATCGTTCCACATTAGTCTGCCCGTCATTACTTTAGATTCCCTGATTCTATCGCAAAAATACCAAATTGAGCGATATATCCCGTGGTGATATATGCAGTGTTTGGTGATAGTTCTGTATTTTGAGCAGAACAATTATGAAAGATTCACGGTTAGTCGCGTTTGGGCAGCAGGTTCGAAAAATCAGGAAAGAGAAAGGCCTTTCGCAAGAGGCGTTAGCAGATTTGGCTGATATAGATAGAAGTTACATGGGGCATATTGAGCGCGGTGATCAGAATGTCACGCTTACTAAAATCTATCAGATTGCAGATGCTTTGAATATTCCAATAAACCAGTTATTTATTGTTTGATATAAAGATGTTAGTTTTATGATATTGTTCATTTTAGTTTTCTTTGTTTTTTTAATTATTAATTATAGATTATTGTTAGGTGCGTCTGCCTGCGGGGAGTGGTAATGTCTGAAACGGGAAATATAGAAAAGCTTGCGAAATTAATATCAAAAGATATTTTTAAATGGTTCAAGTGGAACACTTGCTTGCCGAAAGATGAAGATTGGAGTTGTGAGTCAGATCATCATAGTAAAAAAACACATCCTTCAGATGTTGTATTTTACTACGATGATCCTTATTCCGGAAATACCAAATACTTAAATACGGATTTGAAGAGTTATGCTGCTGGAAGTATAACTAAAGGTAGTCTAACGAAGGCGCTTAAAAGCCTTGCTATGTCGGTCGAATGTGCAAACATCAGTGAGAGTTGGCAAAAAAAGTTTCTTATAGATGATGTGGGTTTTGGTGATGTTTCGGGTCTCCTTTTTATTTATAATCACGATGGTTTTTACGATAAGGATTTTAAGACGGAAGTTAAAAAAATAAATTTGGACGAAGTTCGTGTCGCGGATGATAATGAGTTGATGGTTGTGGGGCCGGATTTGATTAGGCTGTTATATGATGTCGTAAGTGATATGAAGATGTTAAAAGCGGATGAGCTATTTCCGTCTTATAATGATTATACATTTTTTTATCCGGATTTGATTAGAGCCCGTAGATGTGGAGACGAGTGGGGTAAACCGGCAACAATTGAAGCCTTAACCTCACCTTGGTTAATAATAAAACACCGGTCAGGTGATAACTTTGAAAGTGGGTTTGTAGTTTATTATCACGAAAGTGGTGAAGGTGTTGATGAATTTATTTACTTGATCGATGCAATGTCTCATTATCAAATGTTTAGCGGTGACTATTCAATAAGAGTTCGTTTAACAAACGCTGCTTCAGATGCTGGTATTAATTTTGAGAAAGCTAAACATGAGTACCTTAAAATGTGGGGTAATGATGAGGCTCGGAAAAAGCAGATGGACAGGTTGGATGTCGAACATATTACCAATTTTACTAAGAGCTTCAATCCCATGGAGATAGGAATGCGAGACGATGTCTAAAGTTAACTCCGGGCCATCGATATATATACCTACTGATAAAAATATCTTCGATGCTCTTCAGCATAAGAAAGTGACTCAAGGCGAACTCGTTTCTTTTCTAAGTAGAAGAGGGATTCTAGTTTCAAGGAATATTTCAAAACAGCAGTTGACAGAAAAAATTTGTGCAATGACATTGAGTTATTCTGATTTTAACTGGGTGGCAAAGCTATTAGAAAATCCGAATCGTAAAGACAAGACGACACACTCTAAGTTGAAAGGCGATGTTGAATATAGTCAAATCTCTAGTGCTTGTGCAACGGTTAAAGCAAATCTTACGGCATCTAGTGATGACTCCGTTAAGTTGACGAAAAATGGCGATAAGACAACGCTAACAATTACTTATGTTGATCACGATTTCACGAAAACCGAACTTCGACAACGTACTGTTAAAACCTGTGAGATTCAGATAGAGCAGGCGGATGATGGAGTGGTCATGAAACTTCCATCTACAAGAAAGGCAAAGGAAGTATCCGAACAGTTGAAATCTATAATGAAAGCACAAGTGATTGAGGCTGGTGGTGCTGAGCTTGAGGAATGTTCAATTTCTTTAGAAGCACTATGTGACGCAACGATTAGGAGTCAGTTTTTTGATCACTTGATTAGAAGTGTTCCTGGTTTTGAATTTGATAATGTTTCTAGTGTAGACGTTTATCATTTTGAAAAAGAACAACGTGATGAGTTTGAAGAGGATGATGAGTCGGATGCTAGATTGGCATCATATATAAATAAGGCAGCACTTGCCGGTGAAGGTGTCTTGGACTCAACGGAGTTTAAGCAACTTCACAAGCAAGGGTTTTATATTTATAAAATAATATGGACTGCTGTGGAAGATTCTTTTGAAGGGCCAAAGGTAGAGTTTGAAGCTCAGTTCGGAAAACCAGATTCGTGTACAGATTTTAAGTATACGGTTAGAGGAGTTTATCAATATAATAGCCGAACTGCGGAGCATAATGTAACACGGAGAGCTACGACGCTATATGAGAATGAAGAGTATAACTTGAAAATAAAGGATGCGTCCGAGAAAGCTTTAGAAATAGTCATAGGGAAATTCGGAGCGTGAAATATGATTAAGGCAAAGTGGTTGTATTCTGAACTTCCTATTTCGCTAGCTCAGCTTTCAAATGCAATGAAAGATCATCAATATACTGAAAGTTCTGGCTTCGGATTTTTGCTTACAAATTCTTCCCCATCAAAATTAGTGGGTAAGTATATAGAGAAGTTGGTTCGGAAGACTTTGGTCGAAGACCCTTTCGGACATACTTCTGAAATCGAAGTTATCAGTTACTATGTCTGTCAGTTTAATTGGAGTTCTAAGTCTAATTATATGTATATATCTGAGCCTCCGCGATCTTTGAGGAAGTTCTCCAGTAAATTGCATGACTTGACTGGCTTGGGCTTGGTTTTGTCCGAAGTTAATGTTGCTCCTGATCAATGGATCGAGTTAATTGAGAGCAATGCAGATTATTTAAAAATTCTAAAGATATCTTCTTATGGTATCCGTGTGTCTCAAAACTCGACGGCCAAAATATCGGTTGCGGGGGGGAGTGATGTAAGAGATGAGTTTTCGGAGTTGGTCTCGAGTAGACGTTATTTGGTTGACAGTGTTAAGTTCGAGGCGGGGTTTTCAAACTTGATTGTAAATGGTGAGCTGACTAAGACAGGAGTTTGTCGATTAAAGTCAGCTAATGCTGGATTTATTTTAGAGAAACTGCGTGATGCATTAGAAAGTAGTTCGCGACATATATTTTATTGAAAACTATTTTTATAAAATGGTTATATTGTTAATGATTTGTTTCTAGTAGAGTAAGTTGGGCAAAGCTGATTTGGTTATTTTATATATTTTAAATTAAGAGGCTTGCCATTTTGTCCAAATTTTCTTTGGTCTTTTCCCATTTAGGCATTACTTGGTTCATCAGCCGATAAAATCGTTCACTATGATTGTGTTCGGCGATGTGGCAAAGCTCGTGCAGAATGACGTAATCAATGCAGTCTCGCGGTGCTTTGACGAGATGCGGATTTAAAGTGATGTGACCATTTGGCGAGCAGCTACCCCATTGGGTTTTCATGTTCAAAATGCGCAGTGGTGGTCGCTCTTTAACCCATAGCGCTTGCTCCAGCATGGCATCGAGTCGTTTGGCGAAAGTTTCCTTTGCGCGCACTTTGTACCATTCAGTCAGGAGCTCTTTTACTTTCGCTGCGCTCTTGAATCGTACTGACACTTCCAACCTTCCTCTGAGCAGCTTCACACCTTGTGGTTTTTCAGGTGCTTCAATCACTTTCAGCAAATACTGTTTGCCCAGATAGTAATGGCTTTCGCCACTGATGTACTTGCGGGGAGTGGTGTGCTCAAGCTGTTTACGAAAATCACGCAGTTGCTCGTAAATCCAACGGCCACGCTTTTTGACAGCACACAGCACGGCTTCACTGTCTGCATCCTCTGGGGCCGACACCACTACTCGGCAATCCGGGTAAACCTTAATCAATACTTTGTTAGTTGTTTGTGGGCGTTTAACGCGCTCAAAAGCGATGTGTTCGTCGCCATAGCGAAAGCTCATAGGTTGGCTTTTGGGCTTAATCGGTACATTCATGTTATTTAGATACCACTCAAACCAACGCGTGTGATTTGCACAATCATCTCTACAATCTTCTTGGCCTGATCCATACCGCCACCAATGGCTTTGCATTCCTGGAACATGCGTGGCAGTAGCTTTTTACGAATGTCGGCTTCGATGTTCTGTGGATTGATAGAGTTTTCCGCGACAGAGGTTTCTACCGCCTGGTCAATTTCAAAGGCAACTTTGATCCATTTATCCTGAACTTGCTGGTCGAGCACAGCTAAGGCTTCCGGCAATACCTTTTTGAAAACACCGAAATAGGCCTGAGCATGGCGATTACCGGCAAATGCATCAGGTATGTCGTTTAAGCGCCTGTCTTGAACTTGCTCTTCAAATTCACGGAACAGCATGTACTGTTTCAGTGGATGGTCGAATAGCTTTTCGGCCTCTTCAATGGCCTGGCGCAATAGCTTGGAGAACGCTTCCTGAGCGTAAGGGTCATCCCGCAGCTCTTGCTCAATCATACGTGTCACACGGGTTTTGATAATGTCGGTTTCGTTGCGGGTTTTATCTTCGCTCCAGTCTTCTGGCTGTTGCTTTTGTCCCATCTTGCCCACTTCATAAGCGCCACCGGGTTCTTTAACCTCTACGCCTACCACATGCTTATCAAGCAGTTTTTTCACTTGTTCGGCGTATTCGTCGTAATTAATCCTCTCACCGGCATCTTGCTGCACCAGTTGGCGCAGGCTGGAGAATTGCTTAACCGTTTCTTTGTAGTGGCGACGATCCTCGTCGCTAAAACTCTTGTCTTCAAAGAAGGTGGCGGATTGCAGCGCTACCTTCAAGCAGCTGGCGAAGGCTGTCAGGGCTTCGTAGAAGTCTTCACGTACCTTGAGGTGTGCGTCAACCAGCTCACCATCTCTCTCTTCAATCTTTGGTACCAGTACCTGACGCAATTGCTCAATGTCGTTCTTGTTTTTCACGCCATCGAATATCGCCCATAGCTGCTTATACAGCTGTGGCAGGCGCTTGTACTCGGTACTCATCTGGTTGTAGAGGCCGGCAATATCATTGATGTCGTAACCGCCCTGAGTGCGGGAGGCCAGATCCTGATATTTCTGGATGGTGGTATCCAGCTCAGCCAGAATGCCGCGATAGTCGATGAGCAGACCAAACTTTTTCTTCGGGTGTAGTCGGTTTACCCGTGCAATCGCTTGGATCAGGTTGTGCTCTTTCAGGGGCTTGTCGATATAGAGCACGGCGTTTTTCGGCTCATCAAAGCCGGTGAGTAACTTATCAACTACGATGAGTATCTTCAGTGAATCATCTTTGTCGAAGCGTTCTATCAGGTGTTTGGTGTAAGCTTGTTCATCTTGGCTGCCAATATTGTCTTTCCACCACTGGGTCACTTCCGGTGTGGTGGCTTCATCGACAGCGGTATTGCCTTCACGGCTATCAGGCGGGCTCATCACAACGGCAGATTCAAACAAGCCTGCTTCGTCCAGATACTTTTTGTACTTGATCGCAGAGGCCTTACTGTCGCAGGCTAACTGGCCTTTCAAACCTTCGTCGATGTTCTTTACGAAATGGTTGGCAATATCCAGGGCAATCAAACGAATGCGGTCATCCGCACCGTATACCTGGCCTTTTTTGGCAAACTTGCGCTTTAGGTCGGCCTTTTGCTCGTCTGAAAGCCCTTCGGTAATACGCTCAAACCAACTGTCGATGGCACGTTCATTCACATCTAGGTCGGGAATGCGCTCTTCATATAGCAGAGGTGTAACAGTCTGGTCTTCCACCGCGCGTTGCATGGTGTAAGCATGCACAATGGGGCCAAACTTATTGGTGGTCTTGTCGTCTTTTAACAGTGGTGTGCCGGTGAAGGCGACAAAGGCAGCATTCGGCAGCGCCTGCTTCATACGGATGTGGCTTTCACCGCCCTGGCTGCGGTGGCCTTCGTCAATCAGCACAATAATGTCAGAGCTGTTGTTTACACACTCTGGCATTTTGGTAGCGGTATTAAACTTCTGGATCAGTGAGAAGATGATCCGCTCTGTGCCTTTACCAATCTGTTCAGCCAGGCGTTTACCAGAGGTGGCCATTGCTGCTTCTTTGTCTTTTTTACCGGCCAGTTCACCGCCCGAGGCAAAGGTTTTGCTCAGCTGGGTTTCCAGGTCTACCCGGTCAGTCACCACCACAATACGGCATTGCTTCAGGCTTTCGTGCAAGATCAGCGCCTTACTTAAAAACACCATAGTGAATGACTTACCCGAACCTGTGGTATGCCAAATCACACCGCCTTCACGGCCACCAGTGCTACTTCGGGTATTGATGCGCTCAATCAGTCGCTTAATACCAAACACCTGCTGATAACGGGCGACAATTCTGCCAGCCTTTTTATCGAACAAGGTGAAGTAACGGGTCATCTCCAACAACCGGGCAGGAGTTAACAAGCTGATCAGCAGTTGATCTTGCCCAGTCACAGCAAGCTCCCCCGGAGCGGTCAGGCTCTGGTACCAATCCAGGTCTTTTGCCGGACGGTGGCTGAATAAGCCTGCTAACTGCTCATTTTTGAGCGTTTTGTTTTTGATGGCGTACATCTCGGCATCGGAGATGTCTTCTTCACGCCAGGCGGCCCAAAACTTAGCGGGTGTGCCACAGGTACCATAGCGGCCTTCGTTGCCGTTTATGGATAACAACATTTGGCTATAGGCGAACAATAACGGAATTTCATCATGGCGCTGATTACGCAGGCTTTGCGAAATGCCTTCGTCAATGGTGGGGCCTTTCTTGGCATTGCCATCGGGGCGCTTGGCCTCAATCACAACCAGGGGAATACCGTTCACAAAGCAGACAATGTCGGGTCTGCGGCTTTCTACGCCGCCCGAGCGGGTAACGGTAAACTCTTCAGTGAATACAAAGCTGTTATTGGCCGGGTTTTGCCAATCAATCAGAGCAACCGTCGGGCTGGCCTTTTTGCCATCAACAAACTCAGTGACGGAGATGCCGTACAGCAGGTGGTTGTAGAGGCGCTCATTAGCAGTTAGCAAGCCTTCGTTAAGCGCCGGGCTGCACACCTCGGCAATCAGGTTGTCGATAGCCTTTTCAGACAGCTGGTAGCTCTTACCGGCAAAGGTAAAGCTGCGCTTTTGCAGTTCACCACGCAGCACCTGGCGCAAAACCACTTCATCGGCTTTACCGCCACGGGCAGCTAACGCGAGTTCAGGAGAGAGGAACGACCACCCGAGGTTGGTCATCAACGTCAGCGCCGGTAATTTGGCACTGTATTCTTCCTGAAATTTGGGTGTGTATTGTGTCATTCGTTATCTCTCTTCAACCCCTGATACCCGAGGTGCAGCTTCGGGTTATGGCTTAGATGCTGTACAAATAAGGGTGGTGATGTCGGAAATGGAACAAGCTAAGCCGATGATAATCACGAGAATCGTTAGCCATAACGACAAAGGAATCTTGTCACGGAAAAAACTGAACTTGAGTTGCTCGTTTACCCATTCAATTTGGTGTTCCCAATAGAACTTATAGTGTGCATACCAGTTGCTAAACAAAATTTGTTTGCTGATACATGCCGGATAATAACGATTCTCAATTTCTGAAAGCTCTTTCTGTAATTCTGAAAAGTCACTTTCTTCGTCAATATTTTTAACCTTGAGGTAAAGTGCTTTCAGCTCGTTATACAGCTTGGTAAGAGCTACACCTGACTGCTCATAGGATGATTTCTTATGGTCATACAGGCTGATGTAGAGGCCAACAACACCCAATACGATAAAAATCGCTGAGATTAATTCCGTTGATAGCCCTTTTACTGCAAGTGCTAAAATGCCGAAGGCCATCGATGAAAAACTAATCAAACCAGGTGCCTTTTCAATAATGTCGTAGGTAGCAAAGTGTTTCTTAGCCCCAAAGCCCACATCGTAGCCTTTTTCAGCAATGCTTTTTAAAAGATCAGACTTGTTCATGTTATTTCTCTACTGAATAGGGACATCAATGGATGCGCGGGCCACGACAATGCCATCTTGGATTGCATAGCACTCAACAAAGTGTTCGCCTTGGAATGTTGTAGATTCGTTTTTCGTTCTGTAGCCGTCGTCGTTGACAATTTGACCTCGAATTTGGTCTTTTCTCTGAGCTACAGTGCCACGATTGAGGACTTTCCATTTTAGAGTGAAGACTCCTGGCACATCACACTCCGTAACTCTGAACAGGAGCTTTTTATTGGCAAGAAGAGGGATCTTTTTCATCAACATAAACCCAAGTGAATTCTCCCTAAAACCGTTTTGAGATACATCGCAGTCCAAACTGATGTTGTATCGAATATCAACTGGATATTGATCTTCGATGAATTCTTCAGTGTTTCGCCAAGACGCCGATGCTTTCTCTACAGACTCTTCCACAGCTTTTGCCGACGGGAAAGGTCGTCCATAAACCTTCTTCCACTTGTCATTTTGATTGCTGCTTCCTTCTGCCTTTATCGCATTCAGGCAAAGTTCATAGGCTTCCTTGGCCTTCTTTTGAAACTTTTTCTTAACCTTTACGTTTTGGTTGCTACCAGGGGCTTTATAGTGATCTTGATCTGGTAATTCGGACAGGTACTTGAAAAAATCACGACTCAACCAGTCAAAGTAGATATAGCCTTTATCGTCATATTCACTGGTTGATTTTAAAAAGTTAAAGGCAAGTGTATCTATCAATAGCCCACCCATTACTACGCCATGTTTGTTTCGCCAGGCTCTGGCCATTTTACACAGCAGTCGTAAATTCTTGTTTTTCTGATCATTAAGGTCTTTTACGGCTTTCATCTCTTGACGCGGTTTGGTGACCTTCCAACTACCACCATTGTAGGTGTCAGGGTATTGGAAATAGCTTTCACCATCATCGCCAGTCTCTTCAAAAACCGGTTGAACTTCGACATGGAAGTTCTGATATGTCACCGTTACAACTAGGCGATCAACCCGAACATCTGTTTTGGGGTATCTAGCCTTAATGGCGTCCTTAACGTCAGTTAGAAGTTGAGATTGTTTACCATTCTTGTAGGTATCCCACTTAGATTTAGGCATGATATACAGCATATCGAGGTCTGAAATTCCCTTGATACCTGTGTACCTACCATAAGAACCAACTTGTAACGTATTGGCAGTAGTTGATTCTGAATCACGAAATTTTTGATTCAGGCTTTTCGTAATCTCACCATAACGAAGCGAAACCTGATCTGCGTTATCAACCTTCAGGTTGTTGAGAAAATCCTTGAATATATCCGCTACTGACATTACGACCTCACTTCTTATCTGTTGGTGGGTGAGGGTCATTCCCATAGCTATTACCAGCTCGGATTTTTCCGTCAGTACCGTGAATCTTGGTGTCCGATTGCTGATTACGAGCGATCTCTTCAGCGATTTCGATGGCTTCTTTTTGTGTCTTGGTGACCTTGGTCGCTTTTGAGTTGCCAGCGCCTTTTACAGCCCACCCACCTGGATGTTTCACTACGTGTTGATTCTTACCTTTTGCCATTACGCAACCTCCTTATTATCAATTTTTACCCGTCGCTTACCCGTCAGTAACTGCTGCATCAGGGAAATTTTCTCTTGCTTTAGCGCTTCAAGCTTTTGTTGCAGAGCGTTTATCAACTCATCGCTACTATTGAGAACTTTGGCGATTTCGATTTGTTCCTCGTAGTGTGGGCAATAAATACACAAACCTGAAACATCCGATGAGTTTATTGCTGGGTAGTTGGTACCGACTACAAGTGCATTGATTTGACCTGTTATGTGAGAGCCGAATAAATAGTGGTAAACGTAGTCGCCACAAGTACCTTTTTTGGGAGTCAGGACAGCGAATCCCGTAGACGCAATACAATGTTCGTGTTGCTCTCTTACTTTCGCAAATCCTTGAAGGTTTGGTCGAACGGTTGCTAGCAAAATATCCCCAGGTGAAACTATCCTTCTTGCTCGACTAGGAGATGTTTTGAATATGTGTCTTTCGAGGGCACCAAGGATTGTCCCCGTTCCGACGTCAGAAAGGGATATATAATCGAATTCCAAGTTTGGATCAGTTTTCGATCCCAAGCTCTTTCGATCAATTTCTAGCAAATCTGAAAAGTGGTAACGTTTGAATTCTCCATTAAATCTAACCCCATTCTTATCCAACAGGCGTTTCTTTCCAGTGAGCAGCTGCTGCATCAGGGCTTTTTTCTGCTCCTGGCTATTCGCGAGCAGTTGTTCGGTGGTGGTGATGGCCTTATCCCAGGTAGAGAGGATTTTGGCGATTTTTCTTTGTTCCTTGATGTCGGGAATTGTGACTGGAATTCGAGCAAAATCATTAAAATACAAACGCAGACGGTCTTTCGTCAGGCCATACGAGTAGGCCCAAAATAGGTAAATCATTCGAGGAGTTTTGAACAAGTACTCGGCATAGAGCGAATCTATTTTTGCAGTTGGTCTGAGTACAACATAAGCTGGACTGACCAACCCATTAACGCTGGCTCTCCCCAAAGCTCCTTGCCAAACACGCATCATGTTGTAAGCAATATCTCCGCTTTGGACTAGCAAATGCTCGCTAGCTTCCAGATTTGTTTCCGTTCTTCTATCCAGTTGATCTCTTACAATCAATCCATTGTTCAAAGTAACTGACAGAAGGGGAAGGCCTGCTTCACCTTTTTTTCTGCTGGATTTAAAGAGTTCACCCAGATGAGTGCTTGGATTACTGGCCATAACCCAACTCCTCCAGATACTTGGCCATCTCAATTTCAAGCTCGGTCAGTTGCGCCTTAAGCTGCTCACGTTCGGCGCGTACCGCCATCAGGTCAATTTCTTCCTCTTCTTCAAAGGTATCGACATAACGCGGGATGTTCAGGTTGTAATCGTTCTCTTTGATTTCATCGGCGCTGGCGACATAGGCGTATTTGTCAACGCTTTCACCTGCCTTGTAGGTAGCGACGATCTTGGCGATATTCTCTTCTGTCAGCAGGTTCTGGTTCTTACCGGCTTTGAAGTCACGACTGGCGTCGATAAACATCACGTTGTCGTCGCTCTTGTTTTTCTTAAAGAGCAGGATTGCCGCCGGAATGCCGGTGCCGTAAAACAGCTTTTCTGGTAAGCCGATCACGGCATCGAGCAGGTTTTCGTCAATCAGTTGCTGTCGAATTTTGCCCTCAGACGAGCCACGGAATAACACGCCGTGTGGCACTACCACGCCCATGCGGCCGCTTTTGGGTTTGAGGGTTTCGATCATGTGCAGGATAAAGGCGTAGTCACCTTTGGTTTTTGGCGGTACGCCACGGCGGAAGCGGCTGAACTTGTCGTGCTCGGCTTCGTCGTGGCCCCATTTATCCAGGCTGAACGGTGGGTTGGCTGTCACAATATCGAACAGCATCAGATCGCCGTTTTTATCGAGCAGCTTGGGGTTGCGGATAGTATCGCCCCATTCAATTTTGTGGTTGTCTTCGCCGTGCAGGAACATATTCATTTTGGCCAGCGACCAGGTGGAGCCAATGGCTTCCTGGCCATACAGGGCGTATTGCTTGCTGCCGTGATTCGCTACGACCTTGCGACCGCACTTCATCAGCAGCGAGCCAGAGCCACAAGCCGGGTCACAGATGCTGTCACCCGGTTGTGGGTCTAACAGCTCGGCGATGAGATCCGAAACTTCTGGCGGAGTATAAAACTCACCGGCTTTCTGGCCACCGCTGGCCGCGAAGTTTTTAATCAGGTATTCGTAGGCGTTACCGATCACATCCAAGGTGCCAACACGGCTGGGTTTGAGATTAAGTTCGGGCTTGGCGAAGTCTTCCAGCAGGTGGCGCAGAATGGTGTTCTTTTGCTTCTCTTCACCCAGTTTGTCGGTGTTGAACGAAATGTCCTGGAACACGCTTTTACCGGCGTCTTTTAGTTTGGTGCCGTTGGCTTCTTCAATGGCGTGCAGCGCCTGGTCGATGCGCTCACCATTACCGGGTTCGTGACGGCGTTCGTACAGGGCGTAGAAGCTAGCCGCTTTGGGCAGTACAAAGCGCTCGTTTTTCATCATCTCTTCGATGAGTTCCGGCTCGTTGCCGTACTCGGCCTTGTAGCCATCGTAGTGATCCTGCCATACATCGGAGATGTACTTGAGGAACAGCATGGTGAGGATGAAGTCTTTGTAAGTATCGGCGCTGATGGTGCCACGGAAGGTATCGCAGGCGTTCCACAGCGCTTTGTTGATGCTGTCTTGGTTAATCTTGTCGTTCATCCATTGCTTCCTTTTATGTGGGGCCAATCAATGGCTGGCCCGGTTCAAGTCTTAAATTCGTTGTGCAGGCTGTTTAGTGGCCATGCGCCTGGTATAAGTCGTTGGCGATTGCGCCCATCATGCGCTCACCGTTGTTTACTAGCCTCTGTATCAGCCTCTGCTCTTCACCCAAAGTGTTGGCCATCGCAATAATTGCTCGCTGCTTGGCAAGGGGCGGAACAACGACTGGGGCATCTTCCAGCACACTGCGGCGAATACTTTTTGTTAGGGTGCCTTCGGCATTTTGCTCAAAGTAACGTTGAGCCGGTGCCTGATTCAGTAACCACACCATAAACTCGGGCAGGATGTCTTTCTTCTTCAGGTTGACCACAAAAAAATGGGGTGCAGCAACGGCCTGCTTACCCGTAGAAGCCAATAACTGATCCACCTGCACGGCGTAGTTATGGCTGCCACGAGCGGCCACTAAAATATCACCTGTGGTGAGGTAGTCGGGTTCACGCTTGCCGGTTAGCTCTGTTTCTAAACAGTCTGACCAGCGAATCCCTTCGGTTAGCGAGACATCCTTCATCTGAACCGCGACCACAGCAGAGCCTGGCACTTCAGGGATTTTGCCCCGAAATGGATAGCCTGCATTGATGGTTGCGATCTGTTTCAGCTTCACGTCTTCACCTATTCATAGCCAATGATGCAGAAATAATCTGTTGATCCTGGTTAAATGTCAAGCTAAAGTTGTTTCATCGCCTTTGATGCAAAGAAAGTTGCTCGAGGGCTTTTTGTTGGGTAGGGTTATTACATCATTGTCTATGAAGCAAAATTTTCGTGTCAGAGTTGAGGTGGTTCGCAAGCTGGAATGCTATGAGCCGTCAACGGTAGAACTTATGGGTAGCCATTTATGCAGTGCTGCCGCCAAAGGTCGTGACTACTATCGGCACCCGGCGCAAGACGTGGCACATGATGTGTTTTACCACTACCCGATGATTGTTGACCCGGATGGTTCGCTCTGGGCAGAGGCTAATCGCTATCTGCTGAGCAGATTGAACGGATTTGTGCCTGCAAAACGGCGGACTCTCGAATCTATAGCGGGGGATCTGGTGCATTTCAGGCAGTGGTTGCTGGAAGAGGAGATCGATTTTCTGACCGTATCGGCCCGGCCCAGGGCAAGACCTACGTACCGTTATTGCACTTATTTGCACGATGAAATTCGTCAGGGAAAGTTAAAGGCACGCACGGCTAAACGTCGTATGAGTAGTTTGCAGAACTTCTATCGTTGGCTTGAAACGGAAGGTTTTAAGTTTGACCATCCGTTGTGGCTTGAAGATGAGGCCGCACTGATGTTCAGAGATGCGCGAGGTTTTCAGCGCAGAAAGTCAGTAAAAAGCACAGACCTGACTCGATCGTTCAGGATAGTGAAGAGCAATGATGACTACAGCGAGTGCATTGATGATGGCGGTAAACTGAGGCCATTACCAAAAGATGAACAAGTGGCCTTAATTCAAGCTCTGAAAGCCATTGGTAACACCGAAATGACATTGGCGTTCTTTCTTGCTTTGGCGACTGGCGCACGGTTGCAAACTGTTTTCACGCTTCGTCGGCAGAATTTTTTGGATGAGCCATATAAAGGCGCTGTGTCTCATAGGATAAAAGTCGGTGCCGGAACACCGGTCAGCACCAAGTATGGCAAGCAGATGGTGTTGCTTGTACCGCTATTTCTGTATCGCCGGGTGCAGATTTACATGAATTCTGAGCGATGCCGTCAACGGATTGGGTTGTCGAAGCATGTATATCCAGAAGATGGCGATCAATATCTGTTTCTGACCCGCGCTGGTCAGCCTTACTACATGGCTGAGAATGACCCTTTCGCGTTCTTGTATCGAAGCCCGCCAAGGGGTAACGCCGTCACTCAATTCATTAGGCAGCAATTAAAGCCAGAGCTTTACCGCCATGGGTACGAATTTGAATTCCGTTTCCATGATCTGCGGGCGACCTTTGGAATGAATCTGTTGGAAAGTTTTGTTAACCAAATGTCGAAGGCCGAACCCAGTTTGGCTGTAAAGGCAGATATGACAAAAGCCCTGATGCTGGTTCGTTCCAGGATGGGACATACCAGTATTCGGACGACAGAAGCCTACTTAAACTACCGCGAAAAATACCGGGTCGCGCTTAATTTGCAGTCGGAGTATGAGGCTTACCTTGAATCCATGTTGAATGAGGTAAATACCGATGACGTGGAGTAAGCGAAAGACTGTTTCCTATACCATCGAACAACTGCCCACAGATGAAACCGGGAAAGTTGTACTGATAGACCCTTCAGCTGTGAAGGTTTTTATCCCAGGATATAAATATGCTATGGATATAGGTAGTTGGTGTTACACGGAACGAAAAAGGATTGATAGAGCCAGCAACACTGATGCCTGTGCGAGCTTTTATGTTGATAAGCAATCTTATAGGGTGGAAAGGTTGGGCTTTATTTGTGGTTATCTTGATTATCTCAAGAATCACCTGGCTTTGGGAAAATCCCCTAATACTTTGAAAACAGCGGTTGGACAGTTTCAAACATTTGTTGAATGGTGTAACAAGAATTATGTGTCGTGCTTTGATGCAAAAGAGCACTATGTTCAAGCAGTTCATATGTTTTCAGAAGAAAAAATATCCCTCATAAGAAAAAGTAAAATAAACATCAATACCGCAGCCACGATGCAGCTTGTTGTTATTACTGTCGGTAGAGGGATATACCATGATCCATATGGGGATTTGTTTCGGTTTGTTAGAAGGATAAGGCGATCATATCGAGCAGTAAATCGAACGGTTGTTCCAGAGGATGTCGCTGTTAGTGATTCTCTGAAGGTTTATATGCAGTTGTTTACACAATTATCTGACTTTGTATTGAAATTCGAAATGTATCCCAAAAAAGTATATGTGGGAGATGAATATTTCTGGTGCTTTCCCTCTTCAATTCCGTTTGCTGGGCCTTCAAGTTTCAATCAAAAGAATGGACTAAACAATAAATTCATTGCGTATGATTATATAGGTGGCCGTGTTAGAACATTAGAGGAAATAGCTTTTTTGTCGAGCACTAATAACTCATGCTCTCATAAGGCATCGTATGCGAATGCTGAGAATAATATAAGGCTGGCGAATGAGGATAGATTTCATCGGCGTAGGGTTGATGCGGCGACTATGGCGATACAGTCATTTATTATGCTTTTCTCGGCAAATACAGGAATGAATCTTGGTCAAATAATTGATTTGCCATATGAAGAGGATTACCGGGCTATAAAATCAAAGATGGGTTTTAAAACGATAAAGTACAGAGCCGGAGGGAGAGATGTAATATTTCATATATCGTCATGGTTTTATGTTCACTTTAAAAAGTATCTTCTTCTAAGGCGGTATCTTTTAGAAGCGACAGGCAGGGACGTTTTTTCATTTTTATTTGTTACCTGTACCAGTGGAGAGTTGAAGAAAATAGGTATGAACTTATCTACTTATTACCACAATAGGTTGAAGGCATGTTTTAACATTGATGAAAAGATAACAACAAGAATGTGGCGAGCGTATAAAGGGGATTGGTTGATACGCAATACTGATGTTTCAACGTCTGCAATGTTAATGCAGAACTCACCGATTACAATTCTTCGTCATTATTCTGAGGGAAGTGAATCTAAAAACTCGTCCGAAATATCTCAGTTTTTTGATGAGTATAAGCACATTATCTCTGGTGGATATCAGGGTTGTGAGAAGATCCCTGTCGGGCATTGTGCTCAAAGGGCTCCTAAACTTGTTTATAACTCGGCAGTAAAACCTGATTGTAAGTCATTTGAAGGCTGTCTGTTTTGTGAAAACTACAGAATAGTTGCCGACAAAAATGACTATCATAAGCTTTTGAGCTTTAAGTACATCCTGTCTGAAGTCAGAACAATAGCCTTTTCCGAAGAGCATTTTATAAATGTCATCCAGCCTGTGATTATGCAGATTGATGTGTTTCTTGATGTTATTAAAAGAAACTATAAGGGATCGATATTGGATTTGCGCAAAATAGAACGATCTGTAAGTGATGCAGAAATTCTATATGAGTATTGGCAAGAAAAGCTTCTAACTTTGATTGATATAGGGGCTCTCTCGTAATGAAGCATTCATATCAAGCAAATTTTTCAAGTTTTTTGTCGGGAGAGGATGTTCGAAACCCTGATATATTTTATTTGCGCGATAATAAGCGGCCAGTAGATACATTTGTCATATCTCGAGATTCTAACGGATCTGCTAAGTCTATATACTCTGATGATATTTGGGACTTGAGAGGGTATCGACTTGCAGGAGATTCAGGGTCAGCTAAGATAGATTTCTCCTTTGCAAGACTTAGTCAACGGCATGAAGCAAAATGGATGACATTTTTGCTTATCTATATAGTCGAGGGTGATACAAGTTTTGGCATAAGTATTCCGACTATAATGGATTATGTTAAAGTTTTCAGGCGCCTTTTTCGATATTCTGATAACGAAGGTTTGATTATTGGGGAAGTTCTTTCAAATGAAGATGAGTTGAAAAGGTTCATTAATAATATTGAAACCAAAGGCCTTCTTTCCAGCTTTTCTTCTATACTGGGCCACTTCATAAGGATTCCTAGTGAGATATCTGGATATAGGATAACAAGTTCGTATTATAAGTACTTTTCACTTGACAAAGCTAAAGGCTACCCTGTTTCTTTACAACACCCTGTAATTCCTCCGCGGATACTGTCATCCTTGATTGACGAATTAGATTGTTTTCTTGATTTAGTATCAAAGTATATTGATCGTATTTGCGATTTTTTTTCTCAAATTATAACAGATCCTCTTTTTGCACGATGCGAGGCGAAGCAGAGGCAGTATGGCGTGCTAAAGTCTCATATGCAGCCATTTTTTCAAGATGCAAGCGCCATATATGGCCTTGAGGAAATATTTTCCAAGTTTGAGATACGTAATATTCCTTCGTTGAGTAAATTTATCACAAGGATTCAACATGCTTGTCGAATATATATTCATATATATACCGGGATGAGGAACTCAGAAGTTTTAAGCTTGGCCGTTGATTCTCTTAAAATTAGTGGAATGGGAACTGGTAGAACATATAAGTTTATTGGATTTACCAGCAAGTTTGTGGGGCAGAAGAAAAAAGTTTCTTGGGTGACAAGTAAAAATGTTGTTTTGGCTTTTGATGTTGCTAAGAGAATTGCGAGTTTAATTATAAGTCATGCTGATATTTCCAGTTCGGAAAAGCCATTGTTTATTAGTATCAAATATCTAAAATTAACTGGCCCTTCGCCAGATTCTGATGAGCCGATTGTTTTAGCTAGATCTGGCAGTAAAGCGCAAGAGATATTTAATTATTTCGGTGAGTCGAAGTTCATAATTTCAAATCATGACTTTGAGCATCTTTGTAATGTGGACCCTTTTAGATCTTGGTCAGATGAGAAACTATTTAAAATAGGTTCTGTCTGGCGATTTACGACACATCAGTTTAGAAGAACATTAGCTTTTTATATTTCACAATCTTCTAACGTTTCCCTGCCAGCCCTGAAAAGTCAGTTGAAGCATCTCACGCGAGAAATGTCTTTGTATTATTGCAGCGGGTCTCCTCTGTCTAAGGATTTTGATCATATGGATCATTTCTCTCATTTTCTGATTAAAGCTAAACCAGAAGCGGATACGATTGCTTATGCGGGATTATTAGACGATACAACTGAACCGCTATTTGGAGCTTACGGGAGGTTTATAAATAGAAATGATGCTAATAACAGTTTTTGTAGTCTTGACCGGGATGACTTAGAAAAGAGTTTCAAAAAGGGTGAGATTGCATATAAAGAGACACCTCTGGGGGCATGTATGACGACATCCCCATGTGACAAAAAACTACTTCGCCTGGTTTCTGCCTGTATTAGCTGTGATAAGGCAATCATAAAACCAAGTAAGCTGGAACGAGTCATTGCGCGTCAAAGGATCTTTGTTGATGAGCTAAAAAGCAACGGTGATTCGAGCATCGCGCTTAGAACCGAGTTGTCAGAACTAGAAGATCTCGAAAGTTACCAGCGTCGGATCGCTCTTTTGAGAAATAAGGGGGGCTAGCATGAAAGAATACTGGGAAGCACTAGAACGCTTGAAGGCAGGGTGCCCAAGCCGAGTTCCGCTAGGCTCTTCGATTAACAAGGACACCGTTGCATTGGAGGCTGGCAGAAAGCGTGGGTCAATTAAGAAATCCAGGAGCAGCTTCGGGGAATTGATTGCGGCAATTGACACTGCGAGCGGAGAGGTTGATGTACCAGCTAACAAACCTAGTGATTTACTTCGAAAAGCCAGAGCAGAGAAGCAAAATTACAAAGAACTCTATCATCAGGCTCTGAATCGAGAGTTGATGTTGCTTGATAGGCTGGTCCGCTTGGAGAAAGAGTTGGCCCGCTTTTCAAATGTGGTGCCTATTAGAGAATAGAATTATGTGGATTCAAAAAGAAGTAAAAATCTCACCCAAGAGACGAGGATTTCATCTGATTACAGATGAAATCGTAAGGCAGGTACCAGAGTTGTCCCAGGTATCTGTTGGGCTTGCTCATATTTTCATCAAGCACACCTCTGCGTCTTTGACGATCAACGAAAACGCAGATCCTACCGTGCGTGGAGACTTTGAAAGCTTCTTTAACCGTGCGGTTCCCGAAAATGAGCCCTATTACAAGCATATTTATGAGGGAAGTGACGACTTGCCCAGCCACATTAAGGCCAGTCTGCTTGGGAGTAGTGTTTCTGTTCCTGTGTCTGACGGGAGCTTTAACATGGGAACCTGGCAAGGTATTTATCTATGTGAGCATCGTAATCATGGTGGCTCCCGTTCGCTGGTTGTCACGATTCATGGAGAGGGGTAAGTGAGCAAGAAAGGGAATCCAATAATTTATATCGGTGGGCCGGGATATAGATATGAAGATTTTGAGCCGTTAATTGGCAGTATTGATGAGCATATAAAAGAGGTGCTATCAGTATTGAAAGCTGAAAACGTTAAGGGTGCCACTTCGAATATTAAAATGGTCGTCGATGTATTTAACCCAGAGAAAGTAGGTGCTTTTGCAAAAACGGTCGATATCTGCAATGGAACATATTACGCTGAAATGACGGCAGGATTGTCATATCACGTATGGCTAGCCTCTCGTGTGTTTGAAACGGATTATGACTTTTTGCCATGGTTAAAGAGTATCAAAATCAGAGATAAAAATTTAAAGAAGAGTGGGCGAAAGAAATTAATTGCTGACTTTGCATATTACCTTTGTAGCTATGCAATCATTCTTCATGAGCTATCTCATATTTACCTTGGACATACTGACTTTCTTAAGTCAAAGAGCAGTTCAGAGGTCTTGAATGAATTTCCTGATGAGAGTGAAATCGCTAGAAATGATTTGACGGTTAGGTATGCGTTTGAAGCTGAAGCTGATCGTCAATCAATCGAGTTTCTAATGGCGTTTCTAGAAGGTGCTTTGGGAAAAGATGGAATGGGAATCCATATTCGGTTTCCGAGTCGTTTGGCTGTGTATGAGTTTGTGATTTATGCATTAACTTCACTGACGGCACTTTTGCAGCAGATGTCTTTAGGAGTAAAGAACACTGTTCATCCTGATGCCAATGTCAGACAGTACATATTTTACTCGTCAGTAATTGCCTATCTGAAGAAGAGACAACCGGATTTGAGCAATGTCCTCGAAACAAAGATTCCAATATGGGCGATGGAAGCAGGTAAGAAGATGGGAATACTTAAATCTCATGATCCTTTCGATGTTATGCGTACGGCCTTAGATTTAGCTAAGGTTGATGACATTTTGAAAGAGTCAGGGGTCCGGGAGTTCCAACACAAGATGTATACTTCTGAAGGTATGGACAGTTGAGTCCATACAGGCGTTTTAAGATGTGGACAGGTGGTATCGGACAATGGCCATGAGCTGTGTGGGGTTAAGGGCGAGGCCATATGGACACATCATCCGTATGGTGGATATGCCGGCCCATATCAAAAGCATACTGATCGGTCCCTCCCTGACCCTGCCGGTCAGTCATGGTCATCTGGCC
Source organism: Marinobacter sp. MIT932201 (assembly GCF_047123295.1). Lineage (NCBI taxonomy): Bacteria > Pseudomonadati > Pseudomonadota > Gammaproteobacteria > Pseudomonadales > Marinobacteraceae > Marinobacter > Marinobacter sp. MIT932201. The sequence goes on from NZ_CP138917.1 coordinate 1,121,718, forward strand.
CTGGGAACCTGGCAGGGGCTTTACCTCTGCGAGCACCGGGACCGGGCCGGAAGCCGGCGTATCGTGGCAACCTTGCAGGGACGCTGGTAACCCTGCGCTTGTGCTGCCCCGATGCCGTGGAACGTGTTGGTCTTCACCCATTGGCTCTTGCTGATGGGTGGATATCCACCCATTTTCAGCCCTGAATCCTCTCCTGAATTCACTAATGCTCTGTTTTAAATAATTAATTCGGAACTGGTCTGCTCCTTGCTCTTGGGAATACCCACCGAGGCAACATAGCTTCGTTGAGCACCCAACAAACAAAATGAAACGGGAGCATTCTCTATGAAAACCCAAGCCGTAATGGCGGTAGCATTCGCCTCCACCTTCGCCGTCGCAACCCCCGCAGCAGCCCAGGACCGTTCAGACTGGCCCACCAACTTCACCGTTGGTACTGCCAGCCAGGGTGGGACCTACTTTGCCTATGGTTCCGGTTGGGCCAACTTTGTGGCTGAAAACCTGGGCGTCTCCGGTGGCGCAGAAATCACCGGCGGTCCGGTGCAGAACATGGCGCTCGTGCATACCGGCGACCTCAAATTCGGCCTGACCACCATGGGTCCCGCCCGTGAGTCCATGGAGGGTAATAGCCCGCTGGCTCCGGGTATGATGATGGACAATGTCTGCGCCATGTTCCCGATGTACGAGACGCCGTTCTCGGTAACCGCGCTCTCCAGCTCCGGCATCACCTCCATTGCTGATATTCCGGATGGCGCGACCATAGGCTTCGGGCCGGCCGGTTCCACCTCCGATACCTACTTCCCGCGCATGATGGAAACCCTGGGTGTGAACTTTGAGCGCCGTAACGGCAGCTGGTCCGATCTGGGTGGTCAGCTCCAGGATGGCCTGATTGACGTGGTGGCTTTCGCGGCAGGTATCCCTATTCCGGCGGTCAGCCAGCTGGAAGTCCAGACTGATGTGAATATCATCGGTATGACCGATGCCGAGGCAGAAACCATTATCAATAACTTCCCGGTCTCCGAATTCATCATCCCTGCGTCCACCTACCAGTCCCTGGATGCACCTTCCCGCGTGGTGTCCATGTGGAACTTCGCGATGGTTAACTGTGATGTGTCCGAAAGCTTCGTGTATGAGATCACCAAGCTGACCATGGAGAACAATGACAAGATGGTTTCCATCCACAAGGCGGCCCGCAATTCGGTTCCCGAGAACTACACAAAGAACAACGTTCTGCCCTGGCACCCGGGCGCGGCACGTTGGTTTAACGAGAACGGTTACCCGATCGAAGACAGCAAGATCAAGTAATAGTGCTCAGGCGGGGGGCGGCCTGGCGGCCCCCCGCAAATTAAGACCAGCAGGGTTCTGGTCCCGATTTGCCTGCAAGCAGGGTGTGTCATGACTACCGAACAAAACTCGAAAGATCTTCCGGACATCGAAGTGGGCGAGGACCATGTGCTCGCACACAACGTGGATGATGAGCCGGTCGAAGCCAACCGTCGCCTGTTTGAAGGCGGCTTGCTGAAATTTGTCGCCATGCTGGCGATCGCCTATTCAGCCTTTCACCTGTATTCCCTTAACATAGCGCCCCTTGAGACCTGGTCGTTCCGGATCGTTCACATCGCCGGCGCTCTGGTACTGGGTTTCGTGCTGTTTGCCGGCGCCCGGTTCGTATCATCCGAAGAGGGTGGTGCCCGCCATCGGTGGACGACCTGGATCAGTGCTGGCGCCATGCTGCCGGCTCTCTATGTGTTGTATCAGACGTTCTCGTTCTGGCAGATGGTCCAGAATGGCGCCATGCGAATCCCTGCTGAACTTGAGGTGTGGCACTTTGGCTGGCCTTTGCTGGCGGCAACCGGTGCCGGCATTGTCATGAGCTGGTTTCACCAACGCGAGCGATCGGTGTTCAGCGTTCCCGATCTGGTGCTGATCGCCTGCTCGCTGGCCGTTGCCGCTTACTTTCTGGTGGTCTACAACACGTCTATGCGTATGTCGACCGGTACGTCCTTCGCGCCGGTAGGTATTTCCTTTGCCGCTATTGCGGGTACCGCCTTGATCATGGAGCTGACCCGGCGTGTTGCTGGCATGGCGCTGGTGATCATCGGCCTGGTTTTCCTGGCTTATGTGTTCGCCGGCCCTTACCTGCCGGGTTTTCTTGGCTACCCCGGTCTTTCCGTACAGCGGTTCTTCAGCCAGGTCTACACGGACGCCGGGATTCTCGGGCCAACCACCGCAGTGTCCTCGACCTACATCATTCTCTTCATTATTTTTGCCGCCTTCCTGCAGTCCTCGAAGGTGGGCGACTACTTCGTGAATTTTGCATTTGCTGCGGCTGGCCGTTCCCGGGGTGGCCCGGCCAAGGTCTCGATCTTCGCGTCCGGTTTGATGGGTATGATCAACGGCACCAGTGCCGGCAACGTGGTCTCCACGGGTTCACTGACGATTCCGTTGATGAAAAAGGTGGGTTATAGCAAACAGTCTGCCGGCGCTGTCGAGGCGGCTGCGTCTACTGGCGGGCAGATCATGCCACCGATCATGGGCGCCGGTGCCTTTATCATGGCTGAGATTACCGGCATTCCCTACACCGAGATTGCTATTGCGGCGATTATCCCGGCGATCCTGTATTTCGCCTCGGTCTACTTCATGGTGGATTTTGAGGCCGCCAAGACAGGTATGCGCGGCATGCGTGAAGATGAGCTGCCGAAGCTCAAAACCATGATGAAGCAGTGCTACCTGTTCGTGCCGATCATCATATTGATCGTGGCGCTGTTCATGGGTTACTCGGTGATCCGGGCAGGTACCCTCGCGACTGTTTCTGCCGCTGTGGTGAGCTGGTTGTCTCCCAACAAGATGGGCCTGCGGCAAATCCTTCAGGCGCTGGAAATCGCGTCCTACATGGCAATCCAGATTATCGTGGTGTGCGCCGCGGCCGGGGTTATCGTGGGCGTAATCTCCCTGACCGGAGTTGGTGCACGCTTCTCTGTGTTGTTGTTGGATGTTGCTGCCACCAGCCAGCTGCTGGCTCTGATCTTCGCCATGTTCATCTCCATTCTGCTGGGTATGGGAATGCCCACCACGGCGGCTTATGCGGTTGCTGCCTCGGTGGTAGCTCCGGGCCTGGTGCAGTTGGGGATTGAGCCGCTGACCGCTCACTTCTTTGTGTTCTACTTCGCTGTGGTGTCGGCGATCACGCCACCGGTTGCGCTTGCGTCCTATGCTGCGGCAGGGATTTCCGGCGCCAACGCGATGGAAACCTCCGTGGCCTCGTTCCGGATTGGCATTGCAGCCTTCATCGTGCCCTTCATGTTCTTCTACAACAGTGCTCTGTTGATGGAAGCGGGGTGGTTCGAGATCGCAAGGGCGCTGGTAACCGCAACGTTTGGTGTCTACATGCTGTCTGGCGGTGTGCTTGGCTGGTTTGCGAGGGTTTCTGCTTCCTGGGTAACCCGAGTCCTCCTGATTGCCGCCGCGCTACTGATGATCGAGGGCGGGCTCTGGACAGACCTTACCGGTATTGCCCTGGCGGTTCTGGCCTTCGTCATCCAGAAACAGCGGAAAGCTCGCCTTGCCACGGCAGGTGTCGTGTAAAGAGGCATGGCTGCGAGGATCTGCGACAGAACAACCGTACCCTGTTAGCCAGGGTACGGTTGTTCTGGCTTCAGCCTGCCTATACTCTAGCGGCTTTCCGCGGTTGTTCAGGAATCGGATGCTATGTCCTACCGGATCGGTGCTGTTCTTGTTTTCCTTGCCACACTGGTTGTGTCCTGGCTGCTTGGAGGCTGGGTCGGATACCGGCAGGTGGAGCAGGAGAGCCTGGAAGAGTCGTTCCGTTACCGGCAGCTGGTTGCCAATGAGTTGAACCGGTATCTGCCGGTCCCCGAGTTGATGGCAGAGCATCCGCTGCTTGAACGGGCGCTGACTGACCCGGGTAATCCGGACGTTATTCTCGAGGCCAACGAGCAGATGCAGCGTATGGCCACCATTGTGGGTAGCTCCGACGTTTACCTGATGGATGTAAACGGCCTGACCATCGCCGCCAACAACTATCAGCAAGCCGACAGCTTTGTCGGCAGCAACTACGCTTTCCGGCCCTATTTTTCAGAAGCAGTGTCTAATCGGGATTCGGCCATCTATTTTGCTTTGGGGCTTATGTCGGGAGTCCGCGGCCTGTACTTTTCACATCCTGTCATCGACGACTCGGGCCGTCTTCTCGGAGTGGTGGCCGTAAAGGTTCTTGTTCATGAGCTGGAATCCCAGTGGGATCGGCCTGCTTCTCTCAGGGAAGCAGAAATGGTCGTGCTGGATGACGCTGGTATCAGTTTTCTGGCAAGCAAACCCAATTGGTTGTATCGGAACTTTTCAAATGCGGGGGTGGCCCCGGACGCGGCTTCCCGTCAGCGTTATCCGGACCGCGACCTGAACCCGATCGAATTCGATAACCTGGGTAAGCCCTGGGGCTTGTCGGAGAATTCCACTGCCATCAATATTCTTGAAAACGGCGAGGTCAGAGAGTATCTCAGCGTTCGAACGCCGCTGCCGAAACTGGACTGGAATCTTCAGGTAATGGTGAGCACGCGCTCTGTGGTCTGGACCCGTCTTGGATTTCTGGTTGGTGGTACCGCGCTGTTTTTTGGTGGTCTTCTGACCTGGCTTTATCTGCGCGAACGCTACCGGCGCGAAGCTGAACTTGCCTTGCGAGGCGAGCAACTGGAGCGCAGCGTGGCCGAGAGGACCGCAGACCTGGAGAACTCCAACCGCAAGCTGGTGGAAGAAATTCGGGAACGTGAACGCACCCAGAACGAACTTCGGGAAACCCAGCAGGAGTTGATTCAGGCGGCAAAACTGGCGGTGCTAGGACAGATGTCTGCAGGGCTCAACCACGAAATGAACCAGCCTCTGACGGCCATTCAGACCTACGCACGAAACAGCCGGCGCTTCCTTGAGAAAGGCGCAAGCGAGATGGTCGATGCTAACCTGTCAGAGATCATCGTCCTGTGTGACAAGATGGCGGAGCTGACCCGGCAGTTCAAGGTGTTCGCCCGCAAATCCGAGGGCCCGCCTGCAGTGGTCGATCTCCGGCAACCGATCGATGCTTCGTTGAAAATTATCGTCGCCCAGCAATCGAGCTCAGAGATCGACATCCAGTGGCGCCGCCCGGAGGCGCCGGTGATGTGCCACGGCGACTTGATCCGGATAGAGCAGGTCATGGTCAACCTGATGGCCAATGCGGTTCAGGCGGTTGAGGGTGGCGAGCGACCGGAAATCCGGATCGATATAGAAGAGACCGAGCATTGCTGGAAATGTCTGGTCCGTGACAATGGGCCCGGGTTGCAGGGCGACACCGAACAGATCTTCGAGCCCTTTTTTACCACCAAGTCGGTCAAACAGGGCCTGGGCCTGGGGCTTTCCATATCGCGCCAGATCGTGGATGCGCTGGGTGGCAGCCTGATCGGCCGCAATCGCAAGGACGGCCCCGGCGCCGAATTCGTTGTAACCCTCAAGAAGCGGGAGGCCACGGAATGACAGAATCTTCGGTAATCTTTGTGGACGATGATCCACACATCCGCCAGGCCATTGCCCAGACGCTGACCCTGGAGGACATGCCGGTCAGCTGTTTCGAGGGGGCGCCGTCGGCACTCAAGCACATCAATGCCGAGTATGACGGTGTGGTTCTGTGTGATTACAACATGCCGGATATGAACGGCCTGGAGATGCTGGACCGGATCCGGGCGATTGATGACACCATTCCGGTGATCATCCTTACCGGCCAGGGGGACATAAGCACAGCTGTTACGGCAATGCAGCAAGGGGCGTACGATTTCATTGAAAAGCCCTTTGATCATGACGAGCTGATTGAGCTGCTTCGCCACGCCCTTGAGAAACGACACCTTGCCCTCGAAAACCGCCGTCTCAAGGCCCAGTTGCGTCACCTGGCCAAGCCAGGCCCCCGGATGCTTGGCGATTCGCCGTCCATGCGGAAAGTCATGGCCACTATTGATCCGATTCTTGATATCTCCGCCAATATTCTGCTGCATGGAGAGACCGGGTCGGGTAAGGACGCGCTGGCCCGGTATATCCATGAGAACAGTGGCCGCAGTGCCCATAATTTTGTCGCAATCAACTGTGGGGCGGTCCCCGAGAACCTGATCGAGAGCGAACTGTTTGGCCACGAGGCCGGTGCCTTCACCGGAGCGGAGAAACGCCGTATCGGCAAGATCGAGCATGCCCACAAGGGCACCCTGTTCCTGGATGAAGTGGAAAGCATGCCCATGCCGTTACAGGTTAAACTGTTACGGGTGCTGGAGGAGCAACGGGTAGAGCGCCTGGGTAGCAATCAGGTTCAGGAAGTGGACGTCCGCATCATTGCTGCCACCAAGGCCGACCTGAAAAAACTCAGTGACGAGGGCGAGTTCCGGTCTGATCTCTACTACCGTCTAAACGTTGTGAAAGTGGATATTCCGCCGTTGCGAGAGCGCAAGGAAGACGTGCCGATGCTTTTTCACCACTTCGTACTCATTGCGGCCGCTCGTTACGATCGCGAAAGCATTCCCCTGGATGCCGGCCAGGCGGCCCGGCTGATGCAGCATTCCTGGCCCGGCAATGTTCGTGAACTCAGGAACCTGGCGGAGCGCTATGTGTTATTGGGGCCTGCAGCACTGGACGAGAATGAGCCGTCGGATGCCGGCAACGTAGCGGGCCGCCAAACGCTGGCTGAAATGATGGATGGTTTTGAACGCTCTGCTATTGTCAGCGCCCTCAACGCCAGCCACGGCAGCATCAAGGACACCATGGTGCAGCTCGGTATTGCCCGTAAAACCCTGTACGACAAGATGCGCAAGCACGGGCTGGATAAAGCCCAGTTCAAGGACTGAGCTACAAAATTTTACCGTCTCGGTTACCGGGCAGAAACAAACTACGCATTATCATCAATGATAATTCCGGCGGGTTTTTCGTAGTCTTGCGGGTTTTTCCGTGCCGGGCCACCCGGCTCCCTGAGTGTTCAACCTGAAAGACGACCAGCCATGAAAAACCTGACCATCCAGACACGGGTGCTATTGCTGGCCCTGGTGCCGGTGATTGTTCTTACCGCATTCCTGACAAGCTACAACCTGAATCAGGCCAGATTTATTGGCGAGGAGGCCGTTGCCGGCTTCTCCTCCGATATGGAGGAGAGCAAGCGGCAGGAGCTGCAAAATTATCTGGCCGTCGCCAAGTCCTCTATCGCGCATCTCTACAATCAACCGGGCTCCGCGGACGATCCGGAGGTTCGCGAAAAAGCCTGGGAGATACTCCGACAGCTTCGCTTCAACGATTCGGGAAGTACCGGTTATTTCTTTGCCTATGACACCAAAGGCGTCAACGTAATGCACGGTGTTAACCAGTCGCTCGAGGGCAGGAATCTGTGGGATTTCCAGGACCCGAATGGAACCTATCTCATTCGTGAGTTGGTGAAGGCGGCGCGTGGTGGCGGCGGCTACGTTCCCTATGGCTGGAAGAACAGCGATACCGGGGAAGTGGCCCCCAAACTGGGTTACGCAGAAATGCTGCCAAAGTGGGGCATTATGATCGGGACCGGATTCTGGGTTGATGGCCTGGAAACGCAGGTCACCGAGATGGAAAACCATGTTGGCGATTCCTTGCGCGACGCGATCATCGGGTCAGTCACCACTTCACTGATTGCACTGGCGCTGATCGTCCTGCTTGCCCTGGTTGTGGTACGCAGCATTATTCGTCCCCTGAAATCTGCGGTTTCAGCGATGAACGATATTGCCAGTGGTGATGGCGATCTGACCCGGCGCCTGGACGTTTCCGGCAAAGATGAGCTTGGACAGCTGGCCACCGCCTTCAACAGTTTTGCCGACCAGGTCCATGGACTGGTTGAGCGGGTACTGTCATCCACCCGGACACTGAACGAGGCCACGGCTGACCTGAATCAGGTCATGACCGAAGCCGAACAGGGTGTTGAGCGGCAGAAGTCCGAGAGTGATCAGGTTGCCACGGCCATGAATGAGATGACGGCTGCAGCCCAGGAGGTTGCCAGCAACGCCAGTGAAGCCTCCACGGCAGCCGACCATGCCAATGGGCAGGTCTGTGACGCCCAGGGTCTGGTGCACCAGGCTACCGAGGTCATTGGTGGGCTTTCAGAGCAGGTCAGTGAGGGGGTTCGCGTTATTGAACAGCTGGGCGCTGACTCCCGTCGCATTGACAGTGTGCTTGAGGTCATTCGTGAAATTGCCGATCAGACCAACCTGCTGGCGCTCAACGCGGCGATCGAAGCAGCACGAGCCGGTGAGGCCGGGCGAGGTTTTGCCGTGGTTGCCGATGAGGTGCGCACGCTGGCTCGCCGGACCCAGCAGAGTACCCAGGAAATCCAGGACATGATTGAGCGGTTGCAGTCCGGTGCCGGCAATGCGGTCAAACTGATCGGCTCAATCAGTGAGCGCAGTGAAGCAACCGTTGAAGAAACCCGCCAGGTGAACGAGGCGCTGCAGCGCATTGGTCAGGCGGTGGCAACAATCACGGATATGAACACCCAGATTGCCAGCGCTGCGGAAGAGCAGACCAGTGTTTCTGAAACCATTAACCAGAATGTGCACGAGATTGTTGCCATTACCGAACAGACGGCCCAGGGAACCCGCCGAGCCGGTGACGCAACTCAGCGCCTGAAGAATCTGGCGTCGGAGATGTCGGATGAGGTTAGTCGCTACCGGGTCTGATTCCAGCCGGTAATCTCGGGGGAAAGGGCAGAACGCGCGTTCTGCCCTTTTTTTGTATCTGTGTCCCGTCCTGGACTGTCAGAGATTGGCTTCGGCAAACTCCGCCAGGACCGAGCGGGGTACACCCTGCAGGTGGATGTGGGCGCCATGGCGGAAGCCCTTGAAGCGCTCGGTCATATAGGTGAGGCCAGAACTCAGGGCGCTCAGATAGGGTGTATCGATCTGCGCAAGGTTGCCCAGACAGATTACCTTCGAGCCATTACCTGCCCGGGTAATAATGGTCTTGATCTGGTGCGGCGTCAGGTTCTGGGACTCGTCTATGATGATCAGGCTGTGCTGGAAACTGCGGCCCCGGATGTAATTCATGGACTTGAAGTGCAGGGGTACCTTGCTGAGGATGTAGTCGACGCTGGCGGTCATGTTCTCGTCGTCTTCGTGGAGCGCTTCCAGGTTGTCGACGATGGCGCCCAGCCAGGGCTCCATTTTTTCAGCCTCGGTGCCGGGCAGGAACCCGATGTCCTCATCCAGCCCCTGGGTGGAACGGGTGGCGATAATGCGCTTGTAAAGCTTGCTGGCCACGGTCATCTCGATACAGGCGGCCAGGGCCAGGATGGTTTTACCGGAACCGGCAGAACCCGTGAGATTGACCAGATGGATATCCGGGTCCAGCAGCAGGTTCAGCGCCATGGCCTGATAGATGTCCCGGGGTACCAGCCCCCAGACTTCCTCGTTCATCAGGTCGTGCTGGTGCAGATCCTTGATGATCACCTGGGTGTCTGAAAGGTCTACCACCTTGCCGACAAAGCCCATTTCATCGATCACAAACTCATTGATGTTGAGCTTTGCCAGTTCTCCCTCGCGCTTGAGGATGTGCTCGGTGGTGCCTTCCCGCTGAACGGTCTCTACCTTCTCGATGGTGTCCCAGAAAGAGTTTGGAAATTCCCGATAGCCCTTGGGCAGAAGATCAATGTCATCAAGCAACTGGTCGTTGTGGTAGTCCTGCGCCTCCACGCCAAAGCCCCGCGCCTTCAGGCGCATATTGATGTCCTTGGACACCAGGATAATATCCCGGGACTTGTGGCGGTTCTGGAGGGCGGCCAGGGTATTGATGATCTTGTTGTCGTTCAGGTGCTCGGGCAGTGAGTGGTTGCCGCTGTCACCGGTGCTCATCAGGATCGAAAGACTGCCCAGGGGCTCGGCCTTCTTGCCACGAACAATGGGTACACCCTTTTCGATGACCTTTGGGCTGGCATCGCCCAGCAACTTGTCGATGTTGCGAATCGCCTGCCGGCAGTCAGCGGCCACGGCTTGCTTGCCGGATTTGAGGCTGTCGAGTTCTTCGAGGACCGTCATCGGAATGATGACATCGTGTTCTTCAAAGTTGAGGAGGGCGTTCGGGTCGTGGATCAGGACGTTGGTGTCGAGGACGTACATCTTTCTGCGAGCTTGCGGTGCTCTGGGCATAGGTGGCGCTACCTCTCTGGTGGCTCAGTCGTTATTGGCGCAGCGTTGCGTGAGTTCCTCATCCGAGATCACTTTCAGCATATCGTAAGTCGTTATGATGCCGGTAATTTTTGAATCATTGGTGACAAAGATCCGGTGCAGGTGCTCGCGCATCATGATATTGGCAATGTCGCGCACCGGCGTCTTCTCGTCAACAGATAAAACGATCGGGGTCATGATGTCACGAACTTCTACCGGCACCTTCCCCATTTCTTCAAAGATCACCATCCGCAGACGACGGGCTTCCTCGCGTTCCTCTGGTGTCAGATGCCTGTCGGCATCGGAGCGAGTGGCGTTCCAGCGGAATTCGGTGATGTCTTTCAGAGTGGCAATACCGACAATCTCGCCATCGTCGTCGGTGACAGGGCTGCCGGTTATTTCGTTGTCGGTGAGAAAGCGTGCCAGGCGGTCCATGGTCCAGGATTGGGGAACGGCCTTTATACTGGGTGTCATGATCTCGTAGGCGAGAACGGTCATTGATCTGGGCTGCCTTATGAAGTCCTTTCCGAAAGCTTAGCGCGTGATCCCTTGCGCGTCATCCCTTCACAGGTCTGACGGGTCAGGAACCGGGCGGACTGATGCCAATGAGTTGGCCATCCTCATCGTAGACCAGTTGATAGCCGCGATATTTGTCCCTGTTGGCAACGCGTTCGAGCTCTTCCATGGAGCGCACCGGAATATCCACCAGCAGCGAGTTCACCAGCCATCCCGGAAGTGAGCCATTGGGATCCGTGTGCTGAACCCAGACCATCCTGGTTTTGTCTCCTTCCGGGGTGAAACGGTACAGGGTGTCGGACCGGTCGACCCTGACCCGGCTGCTGCTCTCTGCCCGCTGATCGGGCATAGCGTTGAGATCCATGACAATCTCACCAGAAGCCCGGTCGCCCCGCGTCCGGATGCGCAGCACATAGTCCCGGTCGGTCACCGGCCATGGCATGTCATTCACCGAATAGGCAAAGCGATCATGGAACTCGCCATCGCCGAAGGCATAGGATTCAGAACAGTTGTGCACCCACTCAACACAGGAGCCGGGATTGGCCATGACGGCCATCAGGTTTTCGATGGGTGCATCGAGAACCGCCACGGCCTTGAACGCCTTAAAGCTGGAGTCAGGCTGCTCGATGGTATACACCCGGATATGATCGGCTTCCTTTCGCAGTGTCCATTGCTCGTCGGTTTCAGTGGGCAGTTCAGCCCGGGCACTGGCGGCAACGGCAAATACCAGCAGTGCACAGATAAGCCCGCTGATGACCGAGGCCCAGCCCGTAATGCCATGGGCTATGCTCTTTCTCATAGGGTACACTTCCTTGCAGATGGTGGGCCGAGTCTAGCATGAGGCTTTTACTGGCATGGCCACAGAAACAGTGGATTGTGAACCAGGTAGCGACCCGCTGATACGATTTACCGAATTGGCCTGATCTGACGACGACTATGACCATGGAAAAGCTGATCAACGGCAAAGGACAGATAGTTCCCGGGGTGCTCGATGAACCGGTCAAAGAGATTAACTACCTGGACTATGACCTGCGTACGGTAATGGACCGCCCCCGTTCACGGCTGGCCCGGCGGTGGCGCTTCAACCAGTTCCAGTTCGTCAGCGCCATGGGTCCGGGATGGGTGTTTGGCCTGGCGGTGGTGGATCTTAAACTGCTGGGAAACGGGTTCTTCTACCTTTACGATTTCGAGACCGGCCAGATGATGGAACAATCGTTCCTTCAGCCATTGGCCAGGCAGACCCGCATTGAACCGCTGCCAGAGGAGGGCGTGGCAACATTCAGCAAAGGCGAGGTCGACGTGCGAATCGCGCCAACGGCTGATGGCCGGACGATTGCGGTGTCCGCCCCGGGTGATATCCGTATCGAGCTTACTTTGAAAGAGGATCGGGACCCACTCCGCCTGGTGTGTCCGGCCGGTTACAATGGCTGGGTGTTTACCCGCAAGTCAGCTGGCTTGCCGGTGGAAGGGGAAGTGCGTTGGGATCACCGCATCTGGCGCTGCGACGAGGAGACCCGGGGCACTATTGACTGGAGCTGCGGCTTCATGCGCCGGGAAACCGCCTGGAACTGGGCCTGCCTGGCGGGTCAGCTTCCGGATGGCCGGATTGATCTGCATTTTGTTCCGGCCGGTGTCCGCAAGGAAAAACTGAACGCCTGGGTGCTGGCATCCAACTTCCGGCAGTATGTGGGCACCTTCAATGGAACGGTGACGGATGAGGCTGGCGGGAAAATCGAGGTTAAAGGCCTGCGAGGACTGATGGAAGATCACTTCGCAAGGTGGTGAGAGATGGCCTGGCCCGCCCCATTCTATCCGGGACAGGCCAGATCACACCGTTTATCGTTCTGGTAGCGTGACGTTCAGCTCCAGTACCGAGCAACTTTCGTTACGGTCCACTTCAACCTGAACCATGTCGTCACTGATCTGGACGTACTTGCGGATAACCTCTAGCAGCTCCTGCTGAAGCTGTGGCAGGTAATCCGGTTGTTCGCGCTGGCCCCGCTCGTGGGCCACGATAATCTGCAGGCGCTCTTTGGCAACGCTTGCGGATTTGTTTTTCTTGCCCTTGAAATAATCGAGGAAACTCATCCTTTAGCCCCCCTTGAACATCCGTGAGAAGAAACCCTTCTTCTGGGACGTCATGAAACGGTGTTCCCGCTCCTCACCCAGCAGGCGCGCGACGGCGTCTTCATAGGCCTGGCCAGCATCGCTGTCCTCTTCGAGGATGACGGGCAAACCCTGGTTTGACGCATTCAGTACAACCTGGCTTTCGGGAATGACACCCAGCAGCGGAATTGCGAGGATCTCCTCCACATCCGCTACAGACAGCATCTCGCCCTTTTCAACCCGGGCCGGGTTGTAGCGCGTCAGAAGCAGGTGTTCCTTGACCGGATCCTGGCCCATTTCGGCGCGGCGGGACTTGCTCTGCAGAATGCCCAGAATTCGGTCGGAATCCCGGACCGAGGACACTTCGGGGTTGGTGACCACAATCGCTTCATCGGCGTAATACAGCGCCATCAGAGCACCATGCTCAATGCCGGCGGGGGAGTCGCAGACGATGTAATCGAAGGTCTCGGAAAGCTCGTTGATCACCTTCTCGACGCCTTCTTTGGTCAGTGCTTCCTTTTCCCGGGTCTGGGAGGCGGGGAGAATGTAGAGGGTATCGACCCGCTTGTCGCGGATCAGGGCCTGGTTCAGGGTTGCTTCGCCCTGGATCACGTTGACGAAGTCGTACACCACGCGACGCTCGCAGTTCATGATCAGGTCCAGATTGCGCAGGCCAACGTCAAAATCGATGACCACTGTCTTGTGGCCCCGTTTGGCAAGGCCGGTGCTGATCGAGGCGCTGGTGGTGGTTTTGCCAACGCCGCCCTTTCCTGAGGTAACGACAATAATTCTAGCCAAGGTTCTGTTCCTGTTTCTCGGTGGATTCGTCGTGTCTGCCGAATTGTCCGGTCAAGTTATTGTATTCAGCTTCAATATCAGGCCTTGTCCAGTGGCGTTACCACCAGCAGGTCGTCCCTGAGCTGGATTTGCACAGCGCTTTTCCAGCCATTGTCCTGAAGATCTTCGGAGATTTTATAGTGTCCCGCGATGGACACAAGCTCCGCCTCAAGGGATTGGCAGAAAATTCGTGCGGATTCTGCCCCATGGATGCCGGCCAGCGCCCGGCCCCGGAGCGGACCGTAAACATGGATGTTGCCTGCCGCCAGCACTTCGGCGCCGGCCTGTACCGGCGCCAGAATAACCAGGTCGCCTTCCGGCGCGTGGATCTGTTGGCCGGAGCGTACAGGCTGGGAGATGATTTTGGCTGGAGGTGGGTCACCGGCAGCGCCAGTAGAGGCTGTGCCAACCGCCGCTTCCGCTTCCTCCGCGACAGCCTGCTCCGCTTCATGGGCGCGGTCCCGCTGGCCGTTGCCCGGCAGCAACGCCAATGCAGCTCCGCGGGCCAGGCGGCGCTGATCGTCGCTGCCACCGCGCACGCCAATGACGTGGATGTTGTTGCGCCGACAGGTACCAATGATTTTGAAGAAATCCAGTTCGCTATCCAGCCCCTGGTATTTCTCGAGACTGATGATGAGCGGAATGTCCTTGAAGAACCCCGGTGCCTGGCTGATCTTGTCTCGCAGTACGTCTTCGAACTCGCCGTCGTCAAAGTAGTAGAGCTCCAGGGCTGTCATGGACACGCTGGCGCTTTTTAGCTGAAAACCCTGTTTTACCCCGGAGGTGGCGGTATCGCTCATGAAGGAGTCTCTTCCCTGGTGATGTTGTCGGTTGGGTTCGGGCGTTGCCGGAGCGGCACGCCTTCAAATCGGATGCCTGACCATCCGGTGCTGATGAACTGTCGGATGTTGCCGTGGCTCTCACCGGTCGGGTCGTCCAGAACCTGCTGATAGTGCTCGGCAAACAGTTTCAGTGTGTCGACTTCACTCAAATTGCAGTACTGGCCCAGACCAAAGATCCGGCAGGACCCGGCATTCTCGCCTTCGGCGTTTACCAGCGGGCCGTTCCGGAAACCACAGGGCTGATACTCGAAGTGCTGTTCGATCAGGGCCAGGGAGTCTTTGAAGCTGGCATGACCAGCGTCCAGGGATGCCAGGTGAATCCTCACGGCATCGTTAACGCTCATTATTTGTGTTCCTGCTTGGGGCCTGTCTGATAGAGCGCCTTCCACTCCTCGTAGGGCATGCCGTAGATTTCTTCGCGGGCCTGGGGATCAGAGATCTCGAAACCCCGCTCATCCGCTTCTGCCCGATACCATTTCGATAGACAGTTACGGCAGAAACCCGCCAGGTTCATCAGGTCAATGTTTTGCACCTCCGTGTTCTCTCGCAGGTGCTTGACCAGGCGACGGAAGGCTGCGGCTTCAATTTCAGTGCGTTCTGCTTCAGGAATCGGATTGCTCATATTGGCCTCGCAATGGTTGATGCGCCGTTTATCAGGAATCCTGACATTCTCTGCATGTTAGCTTAAGATACAAGGCTGTATAAATGTACAGAGAATCGACGCGAGCCCCCTGATTATGCCACAACGCAAGATCATCCATGTGGATTGTGACTGCTTCTATGCGGCCGTGGAGATGCGGGACGATCCCAGCCTCCGGGAGGTGCCGCTGGCAGTGGGCGGTGATGGTGGACGGGGCGTGGTAACTACCTGCAATTACAAGGCCCGAGCTTACGGTGTGCGTTCGGCGATGCCCGGCAGCGAGGCACGTCGCCTTTGCCCGGGACTGGTGACCGTCCCGACGGATATGGGACGCTACCGGGCGGTCTCACAGCAGGTGATGGCGATCCTGCGGGAAATGACGGATCTGGTGGAACCGCTCTCTCTGGATGAAGCTTTTCTGGACGTTTCCGATGTGACCGATCACAAGGGCAGCGCTACGCTAATGGCCCGACACCTACGGGAGCGGGTACGCAGGGAAGTGGGTATTACCATTTCCGCCGGCGTGGCGCCCAATAAATTTCTCGCCAAGATCGCCAGCGACTGGGAAAAGCCGGACGGGCTCTTTGTGATCCGCCCGGAGGACGTTGAAGGTTTCGTGCAGGGATTGCCGGTGGAAAAGCTGTTCGGGGTAGGGCAGGTGACGGCCTCGAAACTCCACGCACTGGGGGTCAAGACCTGCGGGGACATGCAGGCGCTTGGGGCTGATGTGTTAATCGAGCGCTTCGGGAAGCAGGGCTACCGCCTCCACGAAATGGCCCACGGCCGGGATGACCGGGCCGTCGTGGTGTCGCGGATCGCCAAGTCAGTCAGCGTCGAGCGGACCTTTTCCCAGGACTTGCCGGACATGGCCGCCTGCGAAACCGTTATGGCCTCCCTGGTAGCCGACCTCAACCTTCGTCTGTCGCGCAAGGCGCGCAGGAAGCCGATCCATAAACTCTTTATCAAGATCCGCTACAGTGATTTTTCAACCCATACCCTGGAGCGGGTCCGGGAACAGATCAAAGAGCCCACCCTGGAAGATTATCTGCCGCTGCTGGCGGAACTGGTGACCAACCGGCAGCGACCGGTTCGGCTGTTGGGTCTCGGTGTGCGTTTTCGCAATGATGACGCCCCGGTCACCCAGTTGCGTTTGTTTGATTAGAAGTGCAGCCAGTTCATGGCCATGTAGCCCATCAGCCCGCCGATCAGAGCGCCCGCGGCGACGTCGCTGGGGTAGTGCAGCCCCAGGACTACCCGTGATGCGGCGACACTAAGGGTAAATGGCAGCACTATCGTTGCCAGCGCCGGTTCGGCCAGGGTGAGCATAACCTGGAAGCAGGCAGCGTGAAGGGTATGGCCGGAGGGAAAACTGTAGCGATCCAGGGGTGGTGTGCTGCAGTCGATGGCAGGAAAGGAAATGAAAGGGCGTTCCCGGATTAGCCAGCGCTTCAGAAGCTTGTAGCTGACGGTACAGGCAAGGCCGGTCAGCGCCATGAGCAGCGCTAGCCCTGGCCCCGAGGCCGGATAAAGAAAAGGGATCGACAGGATCAGGGCATACCAGAACCAGCCGTCACCCAGTCGGCTTACCAGCCGGAAATAGCCGAGGACTGGCCGGAAACGAACAGCCCGGTTAATAGTCTGGCAGAAAGCGAATTCGCGCTGGTCTGCCAGTTCAAAGAAGCGAGACGCTTTGCTTGTTGATGGCATGGTATCCGGCCTTTTCGGGTTGATTGAAAACCAGTTGTTCAAACTGTTCGATCTGGGACTTCCAGCTCTGTTCCAGGGCGTCCAGCCTTGCCTGGGCCCTGATACGGTTCAGCAAGGTCGGCTGATCGGCCAGTCGGAGTGCACTGTCGACGTAAGCCTCGTCCTGATCCAGCGGCACCTTCATGCCGTTTTCCTCGTGGCGGATGTGTTCGGCTGCTGCCGCGTCGTCAAAGCTGACAACACCCAGGCCGCTGGCCATGGCCTCCAGTACCACGTTGCCAAAGGTGTCGGTCTTGCTCGGAAACAGGAACAGATCGCCCGAGGCATAATGTCGGGCCAGGTCGTCTCCCCGCCGGGTGCCGCAGAACACGTAATCAGGGTGGCGCTCGGCCAGTTGACGCCGAAGCGGGCCGTCGCCAACAAGGATGAACCTGGCCTGGGGATGAAGGCCGCGGATGCGTTCAAAGCAGGCGACCGCCATGCGCAGGTTTTTCTCCGGCGCGAGCCGACCCACATAAAGGATGGCGCGGTCATTGGCCTGCAATCCCCAGGATTCTCGTAGTGCGCTGTCACGCTTATGGGGCGTGAAGCGGTGACAGTCGACGCCCCGACTCCAGAGACCGGTTGCCGGGATGCCCATGGCTTTTGTCGTCTGCTGCATTTTTCGGGTGGGCACCAGGGTGATGGCGGTGCGATTGTGGAACCAGCGGCCGTAGAGACACAGTAAACGCTCAAGCATGCCAACGCCGTAGTAGCGGCTGTAGCTGTGGAAGTTGGTGTGGAAGCCGGAGCTGACCGGAATACCCGTCTGGCGCGCAGCTGATGTGGCAGCGACACCCAGTGGTCCCTGGGTGGCAACATAGACTGCGTCCGGGCGGTCGCCGGCCAGGAGTTTTTTCAGGTGGCTGGTCCGGGCGAGGCCAAAACGCAGGTCCGCATAGCCAGGCAGAGGCAATCCGGTCACCACATGCTCACGGGTGAACAGGGCCTCGCCGGCGCTGGCAAAGTTGCCTTTGCGCTCATGCTGCTGCCGTGGCCGTATAACTGTCACCCGATGCCCACGCTGCATCAGCCCCTGGCAAAGATGCCTGAGCGTATTTGCCACACCATTGATTTCCGGCGGAAAAGTCTCCGAAACAATGGTAATGTGTTGTTGGCGCCGGGTGGCCTGCATGGTCTCGGTCACGGTGTTTCCTGTGCTTCCTTTGACATGCCCCTACTATGAAAAGCTGGCATGACAGTTATGCGACACTCCCGTGACATTCCCTTTACCCGTTAACCGAACCGAATCGGAGACGATATGCAAACGAGAAAGCTTGGCAAGACGGATCTCGACGTTACCCTGATTTGCCTGGGTACCATGACATGGGGTGAACAGAACACCGAAAAGGAGGCGTTTGAGCAACTGGATTACGCGGTAAACGAGGGCATCAACTTTATTGATGCCGCAGAGATGTACCCCGTTCCGCCCCGGGCGGAAACCCAGGGGTTGACCGAGACCTATCTGGGAAACTGGCTTGCCAGTAGAGGCAAACGCAACGAACTGGTGATTGCCTCCAAAGTAGCGGGGCCGGGCAATGGCCTGAAGTACCTGCGTAATGGCCCCCGCCTTACCCGCGATCACATTCATGAAGCCTGCGACGCCAGCCTCAAACGCCTGCAGACGGATTACATCGACCTTTACCAGGTGCACTGGCCGGATCGCAGCACGAATTTTTTCGGCAAGCTTGGCTATGAACACAACCCCGAGGAGTCCTTCACGCCCATCGAGGAAACCCTTGAGGCACTGGATGAACTGGTGCGCTCTGGCAAGGTGCGGCACATCGGGCTGTCCAATGAGACACCCTGGGGCACTATGGAGTACCTCCGCCTGGCTGGCCAGAAGGGCTGGCCGAGGGTGGCCAGTATCCAGAATCCTTATAATCTCCTGAATCGTTCATTCGAGGTGGGGATGGCGGAAATCGCCCACCGGGAGCAGGCCGGCTTGCTGGCTTACTCGCCCCTGGCCTTTGGCATGTTGTCTGGCAAATACCTCGGCGGGAAGTGGCCGGAAAAAGCCCGAATGACCCTCTACGAACGTTTCAGCCGCTATACGAGTGGTCGTGGTATGGATGCCACCCGGGCTTACGTCGAGCTGGCCCGTGAAAACGGCTTGTCCCCTGTTCAGATGGCGCTGGCGTACGTTAACAGCCGCAGTTTCGTAACCAGCAATATCATCGGTGCCACGACCATGGAGCAGTTGCGGGAGAACATCGGGTCGGCGCAGATCTCTCTTAGCCCATCAGTACTCGAAGCTATTGAGTCTATCCATCAGGAGTTCACTTATCCCTGTCCCTGAGTTCGCTGGTTTTCGGCTTTTACCTCCGGTCATCAGGCGCTGGCCGGAGGCGCTGTTACACTCTGAAATATCGGGGATCATAAATTGACAAAAACATGCTGATCTCGTGACAAAAAGTCGGCGTCTTTGTGTGCAGATTCACATCTTTCCGGCCTGTAATCATTAGACTTAAGCCTAAGGTATCCGTAGACTCCCGTGTCGGAAAAAAGGTCTCAGGCAGTGTCATGATTATTCGCATCTTTGTCGCATTACTCGCTCTCAATCTCGTTGCTTTCGTCGTTCGCGCCGAAGCGTCCGAGCGCGTATTCGAGCAGGTCGAGAGCACGACAACCAGCGAGCAGATCTTCGAAGTGCAGGAACGGGTATCCGGCGATTTCGAAGAGGAGAGTTCTGACGCCTTTACTGAAATCGGTTCCCGCTTGCTGAGCCTGACGCTTACCCGTTCCAAGCACTCCGGCAAACACTACGCATCTGATCCGGCACAGGCTGACCATGGCATTGCACTTCTGAATGAGGGCGCCTGCCTGAATCTGAAGTGGAACTTCTGAAACTCAAACCCCTGTTCTTCAGCCCCTGACTCCCCCAAATCGGACAAACCGCAGAATCATGATCTGGCGCATTGTCTGTGTCCGATCGACGTGTGATCATCGCCGCTAGTGTCCCGTCTGGTTAGTTCGCTGACCTACTGAGCCACTGAGAGCCTTGAGAGCAAGGCGCGATGGCGAAGGTTTGGTGGTTCCAAATCGAGTCAGCGCAACGCAGTAGGTCAGCGAACTAACCAGACGGGACACTAACATGCTGATTAGCCGATAAGGAGCTTGGTAATGGCGGGTGATAGAGGGCAGTTATCGAATGATGTGAATGCCTGCGTTGATGAGGTGATTCGCCGGGTTGGCAAGGAAATCACACTGGGGTTGCCGCTCGGGCTCGGGAAGCCGGTCCGCTTCGTGAACGCGCTGTACCAACGGGCCAAGGACGATCCGGAAATTCGTCTGCGTATTGTGACGGCGCTGTCGCTGTTGGCGCCAAAGGGTGGTTCCTCACTGGAGAAGCGCTTCATGGGGCCATTTGTAGAGCGCCTCTATGGTCGAATCCCGGAACTGGCCTATGCCCGTGATGTCTCCGCCAATCGCCTTCCCCAAAATGTCCAGGTCTCGGAATTCTTCTTCAAGGCCGGTAGTTACCTGAACAATCGTTCCCAGCAACGGCATTATGTTTGTACCAACTACACCCACGCAGTTCGCGATCTGATGGCTGTTGGGGTCAACGTGGTCGCCCAGATGGTGGCGCCAGGCGAAGCGCACGGACAGCCCGGGCTAGTCAGCCTGAGTTGCAACCCCGACCTGACCCTGGACCTGATTCCGCTGCTGCGGGAGCGGGAAGCAGCCGGCTCGCCGGTTGCTCTGGTGGCCGAGATGAACAAAAATCTTCCCTGGCTAGGACACCATGCGGCCATCGAGGCAGACCGTTTCGATGTGCTGCTGGATCAACCCTCCAGCGATTACCCGCTGTTCTCGGCCCCCCAGATGTCGGTCAGCCCGGAAGACCACATGATCGGGTTTTATGCCAGTACCCTGTTAAAGGATGGAGGCACCCTTCAGGTTGGTATCGGCTCGCTGGGCGCTGCTCTGGTCCACAGCGCGATCCTCCGGCACAGTCACAACGATGCCTGGCGGAAAGTGTTTGATCATCTGAACGTTGACCAGAAGTTTCCGGTGGTCAGGGAAGATGGTGGCACAGGGCCCTTCGAAAAAGGGCTTTATGGTTGCAGCGAAATGATGGTGGATGGTTTTCTGTACCTGATGCAGGAAGGCATACTCAGCCGTGAAGTGTACGATCATGCTGGTCTTCAGGCGTTGCTCAATCGTGGTGACATCAGCGAGGAGGTTTCGCTCGAGACGCTGGATGTCCTCCGGCGGGAGAAGCTGATCGATAGCCCACTCCGGGCAAAGGATGTCCATTGGCTCGCACGGCATGGGATTTTCCGGGAGTCCGTTGAATTCAAGGGCGGCCGGCTACGGGTTGGAGACCAGTCGGTGGAGGGTGACCTGGATAACCCGGAAGCCCGCGAGGCCATCGAAACGCTGATTCTTGGTGAGCGGCTGACGGGTGGTATCGCCATGCACGGCGGTTTTTACGTTGGTCCCGAGCAGTTTTACCAGTACCTCCGCGAGATGAACGACGAGCAGCGTGCAAAAATTTGCATGACCAGCGTGAATTTCATCAACCACCTGTACGATCACCCGTTTGGTGACCAGAAGCTGAAAGCCGCGCAGCGCGTTCATGGCCGCTTTATCAATTCGGCCATGATGTACACCCTCAACGGCGCCGGAGTATCGGATGGCCTTGAGGATGGCCGTGTGGTCAGCGGTGTTGGCGGTCAGTACAACTTCGTTGCCATGGCCCACGAGTTGCCGGGCGCCCGTTCGATCCTGTCGCTGCGTAGCACTCGCTCATCCCACGGCAAGGTGCATTCCAATATTGTCTTCAATTATGGTCATTGCACCATTCCCCGGCACCTGCGGGATATTGTGATCACCGAGTACGGAATTGCTGACCTGAGGGGGCAGTCCGACGAGCAGGTTTTCCTCCGGCTGATCCGCATTGCCGACTCCCGGTTCCAGCAGGAACTCCTGAAAAAAGCCCAGAAGGCAGGGAAGGTGGATCCCGGGTTCAAGCTGCCTGCCGACTGGTGTAACAACACGCCGCAAGCAATTCGGCGCGCTGTTGCGGCTGCGGGGGATGCCAGCCTGTTCCCGCCGTTCCCGTTTGGCAGGGACTTTACCGACGAAGAGCTGACGTTGGGGAAAGCCCTTAAGGGGCTCAAGGCCGCAACGGCCACTCGTCGTGGTAAAATATCAACCCTGTTACAGGCCCTCCGGGCCCGGGATGACGAAGGCCGTTATGGAGCCCTGCTTGAGCGCATGGGGCTGAGCGACCCTTCAGGATTGCGGGACAAGCTGGATCAGCGACTGGTTATTCATGGCCTGCAGCAGCTCGAAACACCACCGGATACAGGAAACTCCAAAACCTGATGACAGCTTCACAAGCAAGACCCGACGTTTTTACCGTTCACTACGTACTGAAAAACAAGATCGGCGAGCTGGTTGATACTTCCGAGGGCAGTGAGCCTCTGCACTTTGTCTACGGCAGCCCTGAGATTATTGAGGGAATCCAGCAGGCGGTGAAAGACCGCAATGTTGGGGATTGCCTGGAAGTAACGGTGCCACCCGCCATGGCGTATGGCGAACACAAGCCGGAACTGGTGCGCAAGGTGCCGCGCTCATTGTTCGAGGGCATTGAGAACCTGCAGATTGGTATGAAGTTCCAGACCAATACCGGCGATGAAGCGCAGATCGTGCAGGTTGTCGGGATCGACGGCAACCTGGTAAAGGTGGATGCCAATCACCCACTGGCGGGATTCACCCTGTACTTCGATCTGGAGATCGTCGGCCGCCGCGAAGCGACGGAAGATGAGGTAGCCCAGGGACGTCCTCTGTTCTGAGCAGATTTGTTTCCTGCTGGTCGAACTTGCCACTGTAAACCCGCGTTAGGCCGTCGAGCACTGTTTGTCGCAGGCTGGCGGCCAGCTCCGCGGTCGGCACTTCCTCTGGCGATTGCACCGGTTCGTGGAAAACAACGTCGACCCGTGCAGAGGGCTGTCTGAGCATTCGCAGCAGGTGGCTGTGGAACTCATCCTCTCCGATAAAGGGAGCCAGATGGTCAGGTCGGCCGTCTCTGCGATAGGTAATGGTCACTGGCTGGATTGGTGTTTTGCTTTCCGGGGCGGCCCTGAGCAAGAGGCCATGGAAAGGCAATACGGTCAGGCCTGCGCTGGTGGTTCCTTCCGGGTATACCAGGACATTCTCTCCGGCCTGCAAATTCTCGATGATCTGTCCCCGAACGCGTCGAGCCTGGCCACCCCCGCGATGAATGAAGAGCGTGCCGGCCTGTCGTGCCAACCAGCCAATGAGCGGCCACTGGCCGACCTCCGCTTTCGACAGGAAGCGAATCGGCGCGAGGCTTCCCAGAATCGGAATATCCGACCAGCTGATGTGGTTGCTGACGAATAGTACGGTATCGTTCGATGGCGAGCCGTGCTGATGAATGTTCAGTCCCAGGCATCGGCAGGCCCATCGGAAGCAGAATCTTGCCCAGGGGGTACGATCAATGGTTTTGCGGGTAACCATTTCAGTGATCCGCAAACCGGCGGCCAATAGGGTGGTGGCCGCGAGAAAGGCCACAAAGGCCGTCACGCGAACGCAGAGTCTCAGCCAGTTCATTGATCAACCCCCAGGATTCAGGACGCCGTGCGCATGAAGTGTCGGCTGTAGCGGCCGGCCAGTTTGCTGACTTCCAGCAAGACCAGCAAATCCGCACAACGAAAATCCGGATCCCAGCAGGGTTCACCGCAGACCCGGGCGCCGAGGCGCATGTAGGCTCGGATCAGGGCGGGGACGTCCACAGGGCGATCGTTGTCCCGGGTGTGGGTCAGGTGCGGCATTGCCCGGAGCGGTTTGACCACAAAGGCCGGGTCGGCCAGGTATTCGTTCTGGAGATGGCGGGCGATGCGCCAGGCCTTCAGCCCTCCGTCGGACATACCGATACTCGCGCAGCCGATCATGTAGTCAACACCGCGTTCAACCAGATATTCGGCGACTGCCGACCAGAGCAGGCTGATGGTTGCACCGTTGCGGTAGTCCGGGTGAACGCAGGTGCGACCCAGTTCGGCGATGGTTCCAGGGAGTTTGTACAGGGCGCTCAGGTCGAACTCGCCGGCGGAGTAAAACCCGCCAACGGCTTGCGCGTCTGCCTGATGCAGGATTCGGGTGGTTGCGACCAGATCGCCGGAATCCAGGTCGGTTACGATCAGGTGATCACAGACGGTGTCGAACTCGTCGGCGTCGATTCCTGGCGTCTGTGCGCCCAGATCGCTGCCATACTCTTCCGAGAAGACCCGGTAACGCAGCCGCTGGGCGGCCTCAACCTGTTTCGGGCATCGGGTCATGTCGGTTTTCAGGCGACGGGCGCTGCGGCGGGCTTTCGCGGTTTGTGTGGTCATGGCGTCGTCTCTTTTGTTTCCATTTCCCGACAAGCCTATGAAGCCGGTATGACACATCGGTGACCGCGACGTGACGTGTCTGTGACACCAGGGGGTGAATGGGCGTTTGCGGGAGCTGTGTCACAGGGTGTAACGAAGCACCGGTTCCATGTATATTTCTGAATAGCATGTATAATTGCTGTTACAGCAGGTTGCCTGTATTGTCAGGTACACAGAATGACCTGAAACCGGAATAACAAAACCAGAGATGGATGGCGTGGAACAGACAAACGAAAGTTGGCGAATTCTGATTGTCGAAGACGACGAGCGGTTGGCGGAATTAACCCGCGAATACCTTGAAAGCAACGGGTTGACTGTCTCCCTGGAAACTCACGGCGGCCCCGCAGTAGAGCGGATCCGTAACGAACAGCCTGATCTGGTGGTGCTGGATCTGATGTTGCCGGGTGAAGACGGGCTGTCTATTTGCCGTAGGGTGCGCCCCTTCTATTCCGGCCCAATCATTATGCTGACTGCCCGCACTGATGATCTGGATCAGGTGCTTGGTCTGGAAATGGGGGCGGATGATTACATCGGCAAACCAGTCAAGCCGCGGGTTCTGCTGGCACGCATACGTGCCATGCTGCGTCGGGTTACCGAGACCGGGCAGAGTGCGGGTGACGAGGCAGGCGGCGAAGAACCGGTGCGTCTCCAGTTCAACGATCTGGTCGTAGACCGCTCCATGCGCGAAGCCTGGTTGAATGATGAAAGCATCGATCTGACCAGTGCCGAATTTGATCTGCTCTGGTTACTGGCGAGCAACGCCGGTCGCGTACTCAGCCGGGAAGAGATCTTCACCGCGTTGCGCGGCATTGAGTACGATGGTCAGGACCGTTCCATTGATGTTCGCGTGTCCCGGATTCGTCCCAAAATCGGCGATGACCCCATCCATCCGCGGCGCATCAAGACCGTTCGCAGCAAAGGCTACCTGTTCGTAAAGGAAGCCTGACGATTCAGTCTTTGGAGCCGGTGTGCCCTTCGCCCGCACGCCGGTGTTCCATGCCAGGGTTGGTATCATGCCCCTGAAGTTCTTTCTCAAGCTCTACGCCCGCCTTGCCGGCCTGACTGCGTTGGTGGTCCTGTTATGTGTCCTGCTGTTCACCGGTATCAATACGGTACGCTCGCAGTTCTGGCACGAACGATTTCCTGAGCCCCTGATGCGCTGGCTGGCGACTGCTCCGGCGCCCGTTCAGCAGTATCATTGGCTTACATCGACAGTGGATCTTCGCGTCGGCGCTCCTTCCCGGTTCAACCTGTCCCCGGTGGCCCTGGAGCGGCTTGGTTACGGCCAGGTGGTTGGTATCGAGAGTGACGTGGGATATCGGGTACTGGTTACCGGGCTTGCCGGGGAGGTTTTGCAACTTCGTCTGAGCGAGCCATACAGGGACGTATCAGAGACCATAGGACTGATCTTCCGGTGGCATCTCGATTCAGCCTCGGTGGACGATCGTCTGAATGTTGCCTCTCAGATGGCCCGGTCTCTCAACGTGGAAGTCTACCCTCTGGACGATGCCGACCTGTTACCGGACCCGGACGTTCTGGATCAGGTTGCCGAACGTGGTCTTGCCTTCTATAACGACGATTCGGACGGTTGCGGCCGGGTGATTGTCCAGCTTGCCGATGGCGAGCTTTACCGGATCGATATGCCCCCTGCGTTCAATGCCTGGGCATGGCCGGTTGTCCTGCTGCTGGTGCTGGTGCTGGGTGGGGTGCTGGCTGTCGCCCTGTTCCTCGCACTCCGGGAGGTTGATAGCAATCTCAGAACTGTCGAGTCTGTGGCGGTGCGAATCGCCCGTGGCGAAATGGGTGCCCGGGTCCAGACCGGCGAAGGGACGCTGGTGACGCGTCTGGCCTCGTCATTCAACGGGATGGCCGAGCACATACAGCGCCTGGTACAGGTGCAGCGGGAAATGATCCATGCCGTATCTCACGAATTACGTACCCCGGTGGCCAGGATTCGCTTTGGCGTCCAGATGATTGAAGACTGCCAGGACCAGGCTGCGCTTCAGAAGCAACTGGATGGCATTGATGGCGATATCCAGGAGCTGGACGAGCTGATCGACGAGATCCTGACCTACGCCCGACTGGAGCAGGGTGGTCCGGTATTTTCGCTTCAGGAAAATTCGGTCACCGATATTGTCCGTCAGGTGGTTTCTGAACAGCAGATGGTTCGGCCCGAGTTGGATATTGAGGGGAACATTGATGAGATCTCCGAGCGTTGGGCGTTGTCGGATATCGAGCCTCGGTACCTGCATCGGGCGATCCAGAATCTGGTGGGCAATGCCGGCCGCTATGCTGCGGGCAAGGTATTGGTAAGTTGCCACTTTGATGAGGACAACTGCCGCATCGACGTTGAGGACGATGGGCCCGGCATTCCCGAGGACGACTGGGAGAAAGTCTTCACCGCGTTTGCCCGTCTGGATGACAGTCGCACCCGTACTTCCGGAGGTTACGGCCTTGGTTTGTCTATTGTACGCCGCATCCTCTACTGGCATGGGGGCCACGCTTTTGTCAGTAGAAGCGACACGCTTGGGGGCGCAAAATTCAGCCTGGTCTGGCCTAGAAAAAAACCTGTGGACTCAATTGTGTGATGCAGGGCTCATTGCCTCACCTGATGTAACAATGCGACTACACAAGCACTACGGAAGTTTTCCGCTGCCTGATGAATAATCGGATGCGTAAGGGATGACTTTTGAGGTTGTAGTTCTTACGAACTTTCCTTGTTTCATTCGTCATTTGAGGGCCGGTCTTTCCGGCCCTTTTTTTATGCCTGTTCCCAAATTCCGTATCGGTCACCCTTTACCGGCTGCTCTGCTGTTAGAATCCTCGAAAACAACAGGAGGCCATTCATGACCCGTTATCTGCTTGCCATCGATCAGGGGACAACCAGTTCCCGAGCCATTGTCTTCGACCAAACGGGAAACAGCGTTGCCAGCGATCAGCAGGAATTTCACCAGTATTTCCCCAGAGACGGCTGGGTAGAACACGATGCTCGAGAGATCTGGGACAGCACCCTGGCGGTGTGTCGTGGAGCGCTCGAAAAAGCAGGCATCGAAGCCTCAGAACTGGCGGGCATTGGCATCACCAACCAGCGAGAAACAACGGTAATCTGGGACAGGGCAACTGGCGAGCCGATCTACCACGCCATTGTGTGGCAGGATCGACGAACGGCGTCCTGGTGCACCAAGCTGAAATCTGACGGCCATGAGGACATGGTTGTCGACCGTACCGGGCTGTTGATTGATCCTTACTTCTCGGCCACCAAGATAGCCTGGATTCTGGATAACGTGGAAGGTGCGCGGCGTCGGGCCGATTCCGGTGAACTGGCATTCGGGACTGTGGACAGCTGGCTGCTCTGGAATCTGACTGGTGGCAA
This sequence comes from Marinobacter sp. MIT932201, assembly GCF_047123295.1. NCBI lineage: Bacteria > Pseudomonadati > Pseudomonadota > Gammaproteobacteria > Pseudomonadales > Marinobacteraceae > Marinobacter > Marinobacter sp. MIT932201. The sequence continues at coordinate 1,149,371 of NZ_CP138917.1, forward strand.
ATCCCACTTTACCGATGCCACCAATGCGTCAAGAACCGCCCTCTTCAATATTCACGAGCAAGACTGGGATGACGACCTTCTTGCCCTTTTCCGTGTACCCCGCGTCCTTTTGCCAGAGGTTCTGGACAGCTCTGCAGATTATGGCACTGCTGAAACGCGGTGGTTAGGTGCTCCGGTGATGATTGCCGGTATTGCTGGAGATCAGCACGCGGCCCTGGTAGGGCAGGCGTGCTTTAGTCCTGGCATGGCCAAAAGCACCTATGGTACCGGTTGCTTCCTTATGCTCAACACCGGCGATGACGCCGTTCGGTCCGAGAACCGGCTGCTGACGACCATGGCCTATCGCCTGAACGGCAAGCCCTGTTACGCGGTGGAGGGCAGCATTTTTGTCGCCGGTGCTGCCATGCAATGGCTGCGGGACGGGCTCAAGTTGATCTCTCACGCCAATGAATCCTCGGCCCACGCGGAGGCAGTCGGAGTCGACAATCCGGTGTACCTGGTCCCGGCGTTTACCGGTCTGGGGGCACCTCATTGGGACCCGCACGCACGCGGCGCCATTATGGGCCTGACCCGGGATACTGGAATTGGCGAGATTGTTACCGCAGGCCTTCAGTCGGTCTGTTATCAGACGAAGGATCTGGTGCGTGCGATTCAGAACGATGGTGCCCGACTTGAATCGCTGCGCGTGGATGGCGGTATGGTGGTGAACGACTGGGTGATGCAGTTTCTGGCCGACATACTGAATGTCACCGTTGATCGGCCGCGGGTAACAGAAACGACCGCTCTTGGCGCGGCCTACCTTGCGGGGCTTCAGACCGGTGTTTTCGATAGTCTTGAACAGATTTCCGGGCTGTGGGAATGCGAGCGGCAGTTCCACCCCGAAATGCGCCCGGCTCTGAGAGAATCGCTTTATGCTGGCTGGCTGGATGCCGTTGAGCGGGTCTGCAACAACTAGTTGGTGGCCTCAGGAGGTGCGTTCGAAGGCGATCAGGTGATCAGCCTCGACTCGCACCGGAACATGCTCGCCCAGATTGAAATCCAGGTGGCTGCGGAACAGGGCCTCGAATTCCGTGTCTTCGGAGCACCGGAAACGGTACAGGGTTGAAGTGCCGGCAAAGGTTTTTTCAACGACCTTTGGCTGCAGATCCGAATCAGGGTCGTGGACAATGTCATCAGGGCGGATCAGCACGTCCACCAGGGTGCCGGGCTCCCATCGGTAGGCCCGGTTACCATGGATCACGCCCAGTTCGGATTCGATAGTGTCCGGCCCGAGGGCGGTGCCGGGGATAAAGCCGCTCTGGCCGACGAAACTGGCCACGAAACGATTCGCCGGTTCATGGTAGAGGTTGTAGGGGACATCCCACTGCTGGATCCTGCCGTCCCGCAACACCGCGACCTGATCGCACATCGCGAAGGCTTCCTGCTGGTCGTGGGTGACCAGGATGGCACTGATGCCCAGAGTCTTGAGAATTTCCCGTACATCCAGGCTCAGGCGCCGGCGCAGATCCGCGTCCAGGTTGGAAAAAGGCTCATCCAGCAGGATCAGGGTCGGTTCGGGTGCCAGGGCGCGTGCCAGAGCAACCCGTTGCTGTTGGCCGCCGGATAGTTCGTGGGGGTAGTTGTCGGCCAGGTCCTGCAGGTGCACAACATTAAGCAGCTCCATGACCTTTTGGCGCTTTTCTGCCTTTTTCAGGTTGCGCAGGCCAAACCCCACGTTGTCAGCAATGGTCAGGTGTGGAAACAGCGCGTAATCCTGAAACACCATGCCGATTCGCCGTTTTTCCGGCGGTAACGTGCGCCCAGGCAGGCTGATGGTCTGTGATTGCAGGCAGATTTCGCCACCGCTGAGCGGGAGAAAACCAGCGAGGGCGCGCAGTATGGTGCTTTTGCCGCAGCCGCTGGGGCCGAGAAGGCAGCCGATGTCGCCATGACTCAGGGCAAAGCTGACGTCCTTGACCACGGAATCCCCGCCGTAACCACAGGACAGGTTATTGACCTCAAGCAGCCAGTCTGCCGGAGATTGCGCGGTTATGCTCATGAATTAGTCCAGACGATTCAGGATGAGAAATTCAAGCAGGGCTTTCTGTGCATGCAGACGGTTTTCGGCCTCGTCCCAGACCACGGACGCGGGGTGTTCCATCATATCGGCGGAGATTTCCTCGCCACGATGGGCAGGCAGACAATGCATGAAGAGCGCATCCTTATCGGCCAGAGCAAGCAGTTCCGGGTTGATCTGATAGCCACTGAATGCTTTTTCGCGAGCCTTCTGCTCGTCTTCCTGGCCCATGGAGGCCCAGACATCGGTTACCAGAAGCTGGGCGTTGCGGGCTGCCTCTGCGGGATCCCGAACGACCTTGACCCGGTCTCCGTGGTCCTTTAGCAGTGCCTCGGCCGGTTCGTAACCTTCGGGGCAGGCAATGTTCAGGTTGAAATCAAACTGGGCGGCAGCGTTGATGTATGAGTGGCACATGTTATTTCCGTCGCCGATCCAGGCCACCGTGGCACCACGGATGCTGCCACGGTGCTCACGATAAGTCTGCATGTCAGCCAGCAGCTGGCAGGGGTGGAAATCGTCGGTCAGGGCATTAATTACCGGGACCCGGGATGCTGCTGCGAACCGCTCCACGGTTTCATGGGCAAAGGTGCGGATCATCACCGCATCCACCATGCTGGATATAACGATAGCGGAGTCTTCAATAGGTTCACCGCGGCCAAGCTGCGTATCCCTGGGCGACAGGAACATTGCGGAGCCACCAAGCTGGGCCATGCCGGCTTCAAAGGACACTCTGGTTCGGGTAGACGATTTCTCGAAGATCATCGCCAGCACCCGGTTTTTCAGGGAGTCCCGAACCTTGCCTTGCCGCCACTCCTTGCGCAATGCCGAGGCATGATCAACCAGGCTTTCCAGCTCGGTGGTTGTCATGTCATTCAATGTCAGAAAATGTCTTGCCGCCATGGGATGGCCCTTATCTCAACGAACCCCGCAGCTGGCGGGATTGCCTGAACGTTGGCTGAAAAAATGGGGCATCAAGTCTAGCCCTTCGAAGCAGGTATGACAACGCTGTAACAGGGCTGGAACTGCAGGCGTTGCGCGAGGTCAAATCAAGGTGTTTGGTGAGGGGTTCGGCACCCGTGTACAATAACGCCAGGAAAATAGCCGTGTGGCAAGACTGTTCCAACAGAGGTAAATGTTCATGGATATCAATGAAACTATCAAAAGCCAGCTCGAAGAGAATCCGATCATCCTTTACATGAAGGGTAGCCCTCAGGCGCCACAGTGTGGATTCTCTGCCAAGACGGTACAGGCAGTGATGGCTTGCGGCGAGCGCTTTGCTTTTGTGAATATCCTGGATAACCAGGAGCTTCGTGAGGCCCTCAAGGTTTACTCCAGCTGGCCGACCTATCCCCAGCTCTATATCAACGGTGAGCTGGTTGGTGGTTGTGACATCGTTCTGGAAATGTCCGAGAGCGGTGAACTGGCCAAGCTTGTAAAAGAGGCCGCGAAGCAGGCAGAAGCCTGATATCGTTGCTGATCAGAGCCGTTTCGGGGTAAATAACAGTTCGACCTCGAAGCGGTTTCGGTTTTCGCCATCTTTCGGTGGCTGGGGGTAGGGGCTCGCTGCCAGAGCCGCCCGATATCCAGCTTCGTCGATAGTCCTGATACCTGTAGAACTCAGCACCTTTGCCCGGGTCAGGGCACCATTTGCCAGCAGTTGCAGTTCCACTTCCATGGCCACTGTCTCGGTCAAATCCCTTAAAGCCGGTACTCTCAGTTTTTCCAGCTCCCGTGCCAGGTGGATGGCCAACTTGACCACGTAAGGGTCCAGTTCGGCCGGCGACTCAGTGATCCGTGTTACCTTCTCGTCTGGATTTTCCGGAGTCGGCTCTGGCTCTGCACCGGCATTGGCGCTGATGCTTTTTTCGGCCGCCGGGCTTTCGGGAGAACGGGTATTAGTCTGCTCACTCGGTGTTGTGGTTTGCGGTTGATTTGTAGTGACAATCTCCGGCTCCGGAGCGGATTCGGGGCGCGGAGGATCAATCTCGAAAGGTGGAATCCTTGATGTGGTCGGGCTCGGGCTGGAGTTCTCAGGCGTATTCGCTGTGGTTTCACGAGCGCCCCGAGGTACCAGCTCGAAACGGACACTGTCCTTATGGGTGACCGCCTGTTCTTCCACGGGGGCCGGGATACCTGACAGCAGCAATGTGTGGAGGAATAGTGCCAGAGATACTGCCAACCCCAGACGGTAAGGAGCCGGCAGGACATGTGGACTGCTTTTTTCAGGCATTGGCGTCAGGCAGTCTTGCTCCGCAGGGTGCCGACGACCGCATCAAGGGCCCGGTCAATCAGCGCCCCCTGCTCAAGCAGGGTCAGCCGGCCGCGCCGCATTTCATGAGCCAGTTCAACCCGGGTTTTTTCAATAACCTTCAGTCCCATCCTGTTCACAAAGACAAAGCAGTCTGCTTCATCAATGATAGCGGACAGCTTGCACCGGAAATTGGCGCCATTGACGAGACGGAACTCGACCCAGTTGCCGATTTCAATGCCGTCAATCTGAGCAACATATTCGGCGATCGCAGCGTCTTCCAGCTCCTGCTGGCGTTCAACCGCTGTCTGGTGAACGGTGGCAATTTCTTCCTCTGGCTCCTCAGGCGAATCCTGAAGCGCTTCGATTGCAGCGTTTGTGCGGAATGCTTCGGCCAGCTGGTGCTTGAGTTGGCCCATCATCTCATCCAGCCTGGATGAGTTATAGGACACTTCCTCCAACCCTGATCGAAGTGACTTCAGCAGGCCTGGAACAACGCGTACCCACTGGTCTCTTTCGTCGTCTTCCTGGTGAGGGTGCAGGCACCAGATAAGATCGTCGACAACCTTGACGGTCGCGTTCCATCGGTGCTCCACATCGTCACGGAGATAGGCGAGAAACATCACACGACTCCAGCCATTCATCAGGATGTCGTGGATCGATTCGGGAAGCTTGTACCGCGAGACTTTTTGCTTTAACAGGTTGTCGACGGTCTGTTGAGCGGTCTGGGATTTGATTCGGCCCCGCTCTGACTCTCGGGTTCTCTGCTCCACCAGGGACGCCTTGCGGTTCTCCCGTTCGAGAAACTGTTCGAATTCCTGGTTGAGGGTTTCGAATAAGGTAACGTCACCGTCAAATTCGTTGAGAATCCTTTGCACAATGTTGTGAATCTGTCCGTAGAGTTTGTCCTTGGCTTTTTCGTCGCTGCTACTCCAGCCAATGCCTGCTCTTGCCAGGGAATTTAGAAGTCGTCTGGCTGGGTGTGTAGCCTGGCTGAAGAAGCTCTTGTCCCTGATGACCACTTTCAGGATCGGAATCTGAAGCCGGCTTATCAATACCTGAACCGGAGCCGAGAGGTTGTAGTCGTCAAGAATAAACTCGAACAACATGGAAACGAGGTTGATGAGATCTTCATCAACCTCGTTCAGCGCCGGTTTTCGGCCGTCTCCTGTATCGGACTGGGAAAGTAGTTGTTGTACCAGTTGATGAAGATCAACGCTGACCGGTTCGCCCGCACTCAGGTTGTTCTGGTCCTGCCGGGCACCAGAGAGCGGTAACGAATTGAGAAGGCTTGCCAGCTCCGCGTCGCCAATAACCCGGACATTTGGATCCGAGGCTCGGGGCGGTATGCCTGCATTGGCGCGCTGACGCGCCAGCATCTGCCTGATCTGCTCAAAAACAGCACCACTGCCTGTTTCCGCAGCCCTCTGCGTTGCGCTGGCATCAGGGGATGGTCCTTCCTCCTTATCGCTGCTGGCAGCCTCAGATCGGGCGGCCTCGTGCTGCTTACCGGCTTTTCCGTGATACCTGAAATTCGGAATGATGCCGGCCTGAATCAGTATGCGATTGGCTTCGTCCAGAAGCATGCCCAGATTGGAGACAACGTAGCGGTCAAACTGCTTCAGCAGAATCAGACGTTCCCGAATCTGGATTTCCAGAGCCTGTATCGCCTCAGTAAAGGCGCTGCAAAGATGTTCAGGTGCCATGGGATTCACCGGTGATTCTTCGGTGGCTTCCGGGTACACCTGGCTGAAGCGGGTCTGGAGTTGAAGCAGGGGGCCCTGAAAGTGCGCTTTCGCCTTGGTGATCATGGCGTTGAGCGCAACCTGCTCTTCCAGGTCGTCATTGCCAACCAGGGAGAGAGTATCTGCGTTGGCCTGCTTGCTCAGGTTTTCCTCCTGAAGCGGGCCGGTATGAGGGGGATTGGCGAAGTACTGGGCTACGGTGTTCTGAAAGTGCCGCTCTACACCCTTCCGTTTGATGCGTATTTCACGCATCGCTTCGAAATACCGGTTTTGTTCATTATTGCTGCGGGCATTGTTGGCCAACTCGAACAGCGAATCGTCGACGGCGTCGAAGGCGCCCTGCAGCAAATCACCGAGTCCGGCGACAACGGTGTCCCGGATGCGGGTGACCTCCGCAGGAACCGGTCTGTTACTTCCGGCTTCCCTGTGCTCGCGGAGGTAATGTATGCCGGACTGCTTGTTCATGGCAGACTCCTGTTTACGCCTCAACCGGATACATGACCGAGCGGGTAATCCTTGAATTCTCGTTATTGGTTAAATTTACCGCATTTTATCCAAAGTTAACATGACCAAACGCTAACGTGAGAGCAAATTCAAAAAAACATGGGGTGCCGGAAAGGCACCCTCATGCAGCTTGCTGACTTGCCAATGAGTTTTCTTTCAACTCACATAGACCGGGCCGATACCCATGCTCCAGATGACGACGCTGATGGCAAGCAGAGCGACAAACATTACCAGACCCACAGTCAGGACTGATGAGGCAAACATGAAGCCCTTTTCCGCGGGTATTTTCATCAGGATAGGTAGGCCTTCGTAAAGCAAGTAGACTGCATAGGCAACAGCTACTAGGCCTGCCAGCATGTTCACCCAGATGTTCGGGTAAGCGGCAATGAGTCCGATCAGGAAAATGGGGGTCGCTGTGTAGGCGGCCAGGGTCACGCCTCTGGGCGTTCGCTCCGATGCGTCATAAGTGGCTGCAAAGAAATCAATGAACTTGCCCAGCACAAAGATGCCGGCAAGCATGGCCCCATAAAAAAGCAACGATAGCTGTAGCGCACTCGTCACCGACAACTTCGTAATCTGGCCGTCACCAATCTGCCAGCCTACCTGGGTTGTTCCTATGAAACCGGCAACCGCTGGAATCAGTGCCAATAACAGGATATGGCCGGCGTATAGCTTTGTGACGGACTCGGATTCATTGCGGATCGCTTCCCACTCCTGGTCAGGATGGGCGAGCAGGCCAAACGTGTGTGTCAGACTCATGGACGTATTCCTTGTGATTGTTTTTGTTTCGCACGCTCCTTCAGTGTTGGTGGGGGATCAACGGGGGTCAAGCTGGCGGTTAAATTTTGATCTTTCTAGAATGTGGGGCGCTATAACCGAAGAGTCTATAGCGCTATCCGGAGGGAGGTTTCAGGGGGTTACTGTTTCAGTGACAGTGAGCGCTTTTTGCGTTTTTTCGGGTGCACAATGGCTGCTTTCACGACGTTGTCCTTGATTTGAAGAACCTCCACCCGGTGGCCGTCCACTTTCAGGCAAACGTTGGTGTCGGGGATGTTCTCAAGGGTTTCTGTGATCAGGCCATTGAGCGTTTTCGGCCCGTCCGTGGGGAGTTTCCAGCCCAGTGTCTTGTTGATCGTGCGCACCGCAGAGGTGCCATCGATAATAAAGGTTCCGTTGTCCTGCGGGATAATGTCCGGGCTGGTGGCAGCATAGTCTGTCGTGAAGTCGCCGACGATTTCTTCAAGTATGTCCTCGAGGGTTGCCAGACCCAGCACGTCGCCGTACTCGTCTACGACAACACCAAACCTGCGCCGACCCTTCTGAAAGTTGATCAGCTGGGTGTTCAGGGGCGTGCTTTCCGGAATGAAATAGGGCTCCTGGCAAAGCTGCATGATCATGGCCTTGTTGATCTCGTCCTGCTGAAGCAGCTTCGAGGCGCTGCGCAGGTGCAGTATGCCCTGAATGTTATTGATGTCGCCCTTGTAAACCGGAAGCCGCGTGTGTTGGCTGCTGCGCAACTGTCGCAGGATCGTGTCGGTGTCATCTTCCAGGTCGATACCGACCACCTCATTGCGCGGCACCATGATGTCATTTACGGTCACTTTCTCCAGATCCAGAATGCTGACAAGCATGTCCTTATGTTTGGCTGGTATCAGGGCGCCGGCCTCGTTCACCAGGGTTCGGAGTTCTTCCCGGCTAAGGTGGTCGTTGGCGGCGTCGGCGGCGGAAACCCCCAAAAGTTTCAGTATGCCGCCGGTAAACAGATTTACGGCCCAGACGATGGGATAGAGGATTTTGAGCAGTGGCCCAAGTATGTAGCTGGCTGGAAAGGCGATTTTCTCGGGAAACAGCGCCGCCAGGGTTTTCGGGGTGACTTCCGCGAAGATCAGAATCACGATTGTCAGCAGTATGGTGGCGATGGCGATGCCGGCATCGCCCCAGACGCGAATGGCAATAACGGTTGCGATCGACGATGCAAAGATGTTGACGAAATTGTTGCCAATCAGAATTACGCCGATCAACTGGTCAGTGCGTTGCAGCAAACCCTGGGCGCGCTTGGCACCTTTGTGGCCCGTTTTGGCCATGTGTTTCAGGCGGTATCGGTTCAGGGACATCATCCCGGTTTCAGAGCTTGAGAAGAAACCGGAGAGCAGGATCAGTCCGACCAGGAGGATAAACAGCGCGGTAAGCGATGTTTCGTTCAAAAGAGGTGTCCTTATATTGCTGACAAGTAGCGAAAATAGGGTTTTGGCGAGTGTTGTGTCAAGAGAATACCGGGGGCTCCAGGTGGTCAGCCGCCGCGCTGGAAGATCAGCTCCAGCACAAACTTGCTGCCGTAAAAGGCCAGCATCAGCAGTGCGCAGCCTGCGAGTGTCCATCGGCTCGCAGTAATGCCGCGCCAGCCTTTTGTGTAACGGCCGACTAGTAGCGCCACGAAAACCAGAAGGGAGAGAATCGAGAACAGGGTCTTGTGAGCGAGGTTCTGGGCAAAAAGATCTTCTATAAAGAGGGCGCCGGTCACTATTGCCAGGATCAGCATGACAACGCCTGCCCAGACCATTTCAAACAGCAGGGACTCCATGGTCTGCAAAGGTGGCAGGTTACGAACCAGCAGGCTGTTGTAGTTGTGCTTTAGTTGGCGATTCTGGAAATAAAGAAGGACTGCCTGGATGGCCGCCAGGCTGAAGAGGCTGTAGGCTGTCACCGAAAGTGCGATGTGGGAGAGCATGCCATAGCTTTGTTCCGACACCAGTCTCGAGGGGCCGTGCGTAACAAGAGCAAGAATGATGGTGAGGCCTGCCAGGGGGTACACGCCGAGAAACAGGCTTTGCACCGGCTTTTTAAGGTTGAGTCCCAATAGAAGGAAGACGATCAGCCAGGAAATAAGCACGGAGCTTTTGAAAAAACTGAAATCGAAGCCGCCGTCGTGGTGGACTGTCTGGCCAATGAGAAGTCCGTGGCTGGTCAGGGCGAGAACGCCAATCAGGGTAGTAATGGCAATGTTGCTTTGAACCCGGCCTCTGAAATGCAGGGCCTGCAGCGCGGTACCGACGCTGTAAAGAAAAAGAGAGGTGACCGCGAGAATCAGCGTTCCCATGACTTCCTTATTAACCACTGTTCTGACTGGGGATCGGCGCTGGTTTGCGCCGATTTGACCGGGCTGGTCGTTTCAGGGCGATAGTCTGGTTATAATGTCGCGATTATGCAACTGGAATCAAGGAGTCGTCGCCGGCTCTGCCGATTCACGCACTCAATTTATCCGAGGTACGGAAGAGCAACATGTTTGAGAACCTCCAAGACCGACTTTCCGGCAGTCTGCGCAAGATTTCCGGCCAGGCGCGCCTCACTGATGACAATATAAAGGACACCCTTCGGGAAGTGCGGATGGCGCTGCTGGAGGCGGACGTCGCCCTGCCAGTTGTGAAGGACTTTGTCGAGGGCGTCCGCAAGCGTGCTATTGGTCAGGAGGTTCAGCGCAGTCTGACGCCAGGCCAGGTCTTTGTGAAAGTAGTCCAGCAGGAGCTGGAGCGGGTAATGGGCGAGGGCAACGAGTCCCTCAACCTGAATGTCCAGCCGCCGGCGGTGGTCATGATGGCCGGTCTCCAGGGTGCAGGTAAAACCACGACCGTCGCCAAGCTGTCCCGTTTCCTCAAGGAGCGACAGAAGAAATCCGTGCTTGTGGTCAGTGCAGACGTATATCGTCCTGCCGCGATCCGCCAGCTTGAAACTCTTGCTGGCGATGTTGGTGTAGAGTTCTTCCCGAGCAGTGCGGATCAGGACCCCGTGGATATTGCCGAGGGCGCCATCGCAGCGGCCAGGAAAAAGCACATTGATGTGGTGATTCTTGATACCGCCGGTCGGCTGCATGTCGATGAACAGATGATGGGCGAAATCGGCAGGTTGCATAAGGCGGTCAACCCGGTTGAGACCCTGTTTGTGGTTGACGCCATGACCGGCCAGGATGCGGCCAACACCGCCAAGGCATTTAATGACGCTCTGCCGCTGACGGGTGTGGTGCTGACCAAAACCGATGGCGATGCCCGTGGCGGCGCCGCCCTGTCTGTTCGCCACATCACCGGAAAGCCAATTAAGTTCCTGGGTGTCGGTGAAAAGTCCGACGCCCTTGAGCCGTTCTACCCGGATCGTGTCGCGTCCCGGATCCTTGGTATGGGCGACGTGCTTTCGCTGATCGAAGAGGCGGAGCGCAAGCTCGACCAGAAAAAGGCCCAGAAGCTCACCAAGAAAATCAAGAAGGGCAAGAGTTTTGACCTGGAGGATTTTCGCGATCAGCTGCAGCAGATGAAGAATATGGGTGGCATCGGTGGTCTGCTCGACAAGCTGCCGGGCATGGGGCAGATGGCTCAGATGGCGCAACAACAGGTGAATGACAAGTCCATGGGGCAGATGGAAGCCATCATCTGTTCGATGACACCTAAAGAGCGCCGTTATCCGGATGTGATCAACAATTCCCGCAAGCGTCGGATTGCCACCGGGTCCGGAACCCAGATCCAGGATGTGAATCGTCTTCTTAAACAGCATAAGCAAATGCAGAAGATGATGAAAAAGTTTGGCAAGAAGGGCGGCATGGCGAATATGATGCGCGGCATGGGTGGCATGATGCCCCCGGGCGGCGGTGGAGGCGGCGGTATGCCTCCGTTTGGCCGTATGTAAAAAGCCTTACATGGAAAACGGGGAAACAACCGGTTTTGCTGTTTTCTTTGGCGCTTTTTTAGCATAGAATAGCGCCCCTTTCGAGTATGGGTCTTCGCGTCAGCTGGTCTTCAGCAGGCGTGAATCGTACAAAGTTCGTACAACAGAACAGGATATTGGTTAAATGGTAACAATCCGTTTGGCTCGTGGTGGCTCCAAGAAGCGCCCGTTCTACCATCTGACAGTCACCGACAGCCGCAAGTCCCGCGACGGTCGTTTCATTGAGCGCGTTGGCTTCTTTAACCCGGTCGCCCGCGGCCAGGAAGAGCGCCTGCGTGTTGATCGTGACCGTGTTGAATTTTGGCTCGGTCAGGGCGCACAGACCAGTGAGCGCGTTGCACAGCTGTTGAAGGCTGCTGAGTAAGACAGCGCTGACGCCGGGGTTTATGGCATGACACAGAATTCGCAGGAAACTGTGATCGGCCGGATTACCTCGGTGTTTGGGGTCAAGGGGTGGCTTAAAGTCTTCTCTTACACTGACCCCAAGGAAGGAATACTGAACTATCCCGAGTGGACGCTCGATCTGGATGGCAAACGTATTCCGGCCAAGCTTGAGGAGGGCCGCCGCCAGGGGCAGGGGATCGTCGTCAGGCTTAAAGGTATCAATGACCGTGATCTGGCTCGCACATACTGCGGTGCCGAGGTCAGGGTCTCGACAGCTGAGTTGCCGGAACTCCCTGAAGGCGAGTTTTACTGGTTTCAGTTGGAGGGCCTTGATGTGTATACGGTCGATGATGAGTGCCTTGGTAAAGTGCACCATCTCATGGAAACCGGGTCCAACGATGTTCTGGTGGTACAAGCTACGGCAGGTTCCATCGATCAACGTGAGCGTCTGATTCCGTATCTGCCGGGCGAAGTTGTCCAGAATGTTGATCTGGATTCAAAGCGCATGGTGGTGGACTGGGATCCGGAGTTCTGACGGGTGTGGATTGGCGCAGTCAGTCTGTTCCCGGAAATGTTCGGTGCGGTAACGGATTACGGGATCACGGGAAGGGCAGTCCGGGATGGTCTTCTGACCTTCCAAAGCTGGAATCCCCGTGAATTCACCCATGATCGGCATCGCACGGTAGACGACAGGCCCTATGGGGGCGGCCCTGGCATGCTGATGAAAATTCAGCCGCTCCGGGACGCGATCCGTGCGGCGCGGGAAGCAGCACCCGGCAAACCCTGTGTGGTTTATCTCTCGCCCCAGGGCGAGACTCTGGATCAGTCTGTTGTGGAGTCGCTGGCTGCTGAGCAGCAACTGATTCTGGTGGCTGGCCGGTACGAGGGTGTTGATGAGCGCCTGATAGCGACGGAAGTCGATCGGGAAGTGTCACTGGGTGATTTTGTGCTTTCCGGTGGCGAATTGGCAGCCATGGCTGTCATTGATGCGGTTACACGCCTCATCCCCGGAGCGCTGGGTCATGCGCAGTCGGCAGAGCAGGATTCTTTCGCCGACGGTTTGCTGGATTGTCCGCACTACACCCGGCCCGAAGTTTACGAAGGTCAGGCGGTGCCGGATGTTTTATTGGGCGGTCACCATGATCAGATCCGGCGTTGGCGGCTGAAACAGTCGCTGAGGCGAACCCGGGAGCGACGCCCCGACCTGCTGGAAAGGCGGGTGTTTACGGACGAAGAGCGTGAGCTGCTGGAAGAGATTTTGAACGAACCGGGTGCCTCTGAATGATCAGGGCATTAACAGATTGGGTATCAGGAGCATTACGATGAGCGGCAAGAACAACATCATCAGTCAACTTGAAGCAGAACAGATGACCAAGGAAATCCCTGCGTTTGCGCCGGGCGACACCGTGGTCGTTCAGGTTCGCGTAACCGAGGGTAACCGTGAGCGTCTGCAGGCGTTCGAGGGTGTTGTCATCGGCAAGCGTAACCGCGGCATGAATTCCTCCTTCACCGTGCGTAAGATCTCTTACGGTGTTGGTGTTGAGCGTACCTTCCAGAGCTTCTCCAAGCTGATCGACAGCATCAGCGTGAAGCGTCGTGGCGATGTTCGCCAGGCCAAGCTCTACTACCTGCGCGACCTGTCCGGTAAGGCGGCTCGCATCAAGGAAAAGCTGGGCTGATCAGCAAGGCGCTGAATCGCAGGCAGAAAAAGGCAGCCAAGGGCTGCCTTTTTTGTGTCTGGGGTTCCGCTATCCTTGCCATAGACCGTTCGAAGTCTGGGAACTTGCCATGAAAGCGGAAGATGAATCACTGATTGTGCGGTTCGTTGATGCCATCTGGCTGGAGGACGGGCTTGGCGAAAAGACGCGGCAGGCCTACCGGAGTGATTTGTCGCGATTGGCGGAATGGCTGGAAAGCCAGCCCGGTAAGCCCTCGCTGGCGGATGTTCGCCGAACCGACCTTCTGGCCTGGATGTCGCGGGGGTTGGCCGAAGGAGTCAAGAGCTCCACAGCAGCCCGGCGGCTGTCCGGGCTGCGGCGCTTTTACCGCTTTCTGCTGCGCGAAGGGCTGATCGCTGAAGATCCGACCCTCAGGATCGACAGCCCGAGGTTACCCCGACGTCTTCCGGATTCTCTGACCGAGGAAGAGGTGGATGCACTGCTTTCCGAACCGGACCCGAATATTGCCATCGAACTTCGGGACAAAGCCATGCTCGAGATACTTTATGGTTGTGGTCTGAGGGTCTCCGAGCTGACAGAGTTGCGGGTTGATCAGGTAAACCTGCGCCAGGGCGTCATTCGGATCACCGGCAAGGGTGACAAGGAACGGCTTGTGCCCCTGGGAGAGGAGGCGGTGGACTGGCTGCTGAAGTACATGAAGAGTGCCCGCCCGGAGCTTCTGAAAGGCCGCTCCTGTGATGCGCTGTTTCCCGGCAATCGGGCGGCGGCGATGACCCGCCAGACATTCTGGCACCGCATCAAGCATTACGCCGTGCGGGTTGGTATTCGCAAGCATCTGTCCCCCCACACGCTCAGGCATGCCTTTGCCACGCATCTGCTCAATCATGGCGCGGATCTGCGGGTTGTCCAGATGCTTCTTGGGCACTCGGACCTGTCAACGACCCAGATCTATACCCATGTGGCTCGTCAGCGGCTTCAGTCGCTGCATCAGGCTCATCATCCCAGGGGGTGACAGGCCGACTGGTTGCCCTGCCGGAGGTGAACTTTCCTTTTATGAGCTTGTCGCATTGAATTGATTCCCGGCCTGTGCCAATACTGCCCGGGTTCTTTAACTGATCTCTGAAAAAGGTTGTTTGTCAGAATGAATATTAAACATGCGGTCGTGGCGCTTACCTTCAGTTTCGGCTCACTTGGTATGGCGAATGTCAGTGCCGGTGAAGTCGAAGACCGGATTTCCGAGCGCCTGACCCAGGCCGTCCCGGGCCTTCAGGTGATGTCGGTGAAAGAGTCCGAGGCAAAGGGGCTCTATGAGGTTCAGAGCAACAATGGCGACACGATATACGCGACCGAGGATGGCCAGTATCTGATGACGGGGGATCTTCTTAAGATCACCGAGCAGGGCATTGCCAATGTCACCGAGGCAGCTCGCACTGAGGCCCGTCGCGAAATGATGGCGGACTTTGGTGATAAGGGAGTCATCAGCTTCCCCGCCAAGAACGAAAAAGCCGTCGTGAGTGTGTTCACCGACATCGACTGCCCCTACTGCAGGAAGCTGCATGACGAGGTGCCTCAGCTGAACGATTACGGCATTACCGTCAATTACTATGGGTTTCCCCGGTCCGGTCCCAACACTGCGTCTTTCAGGAAGTACGAGTCGGTCTGGTGTGCTGATGATCAGCAGGCTGCCATGAACGCGGCCAAGGCTGGTCAACAGGTGGCCGATGCAAGCTGTGAAAACCCCGTTCGTGAGCAGTTTGAGCTGGGTGGTCGAGTTGGCGTAACCGGTACGCCTGCCATTGTACTGGAAGACGGCAACATGGTGCGGGGCTATGTTCCGGCGCAGCGATTGGCTGAAGGACTGGGCTTGCTCTGACAACCTTCCGGATCCATTGTCCGGGCTGCGTCACAGGGTATTTTCTCTGGATCCGATTCGGGGCTTATTCAGTGGGGCCTGAATCGGTATACTATGCCCGCCTAATATAATTCATCAGCACCCCTTCGGGATCAGAGGTGAGAGTTTGAAAGACGTCAGTGTCGGAATCTGCGGATTGGGAACCGTCGGCGGCGGTACCTTTAATGTCTTGACCCGCAACGCCAGGCTGATTGCCGGCCGGGCCGGGTGCAATATCCGGATCACCCGGATTGCCAGTCGACGGGCCCGCGAGGATATGGACCTCGGGGACGTGCCTTTCAGCACCGACATTTATGACGTGGTGAACGATCCCGGTGTCGATATCGTGGTCGAGCTGATCGGTGGCTATGACGCCGCGCGGGAGCTGGTACTCGCGGCCATCCGCAATGGCAAGCACGTGGTGACTGCCAACAAGGCCCTGATCGCCGTCCACGGCAATGAAATCTTTGAAGCGGCCGAGAAAGCTGGCGTTGTGGTGGCGTACGAGGCAGGTGTTGCCGGGGGCATTCCGGTCATCAAGGCCGTACGTGAAGGCATGGCGGCGAACCGCATTGACTGGATTGCCGGCATTATCAACGGTACCGGTAACTACATTCTGACGGAAATGCGTGCCGGTCGGGAATTTTCCGAGGTTCTCAAGGAAGCCCAGGACCTGGGTTATGCGGAAGCGGATCCGACCTTTGATGTTGAGGGGATCGACGCCGCCCACAAACTGACCATTCTGGCATCCGCCGGTTTCGGTGTGCCCCTGCAATTCGAGAAGGGCTTTACCGAAGGGATCTCCAAGATTACCCCTTACGATATTGCCCATGCCGAGCTATTGGGTTATCGCATCAAGCACCTGGGTATCGCCCGCCGTCGTGATGATGGTATTGAACTTCGGGTTCATCCGACCCTGGTGCCCCAGAGCCATCTGATCGCCCAGGTTGACGGCGTGCTCAATGCAGTCCTGGTAGACGGCGATGCCGTTGGCCAGACCATGTATTACGGCCCTGGCGCCGGTGATGAGGCCACCGCCTCCGCGGTTATCGCGGATATCGTTGATGTCGCCCGTGCCGTAGCAACAGAAAGCAACCTGCGGGTGCCATACCTTGGGTTCTCACCGGAGGCCATGGAAGAGCTGGACGTGCTCTCCATGGAAGACATCCAGTCGGCGTACTACTTGCGAATTACCGCTCTTGATCGTCCGGGTGTGCTGGCCAAGATTGCCTCCATCCTGAGTGAACACGGCATCAATATCGAGTCGATCATGCAGAAGGAATCCGAACTGAAAGACGGTCGGATTCCGGTGATCATCCTGACTCACACCGTTCAGGAACGGCAGATCAACCGTGCGATTGAAGAGCTGGAAGCTCTGTCCGATACCGATGGCCAGGTTGTCCGCATCCGCGCCGAAAACTTCAACTGACAGGTACGAACGTGAGATACATCAGTACGCGGGGTGAAGCGCCCGCACTGGGTTTTGAAGACGTATTGCTGACGGGCCTTGCCACCGATGGCGGGCTTTACGTTCCCGAATCCCTGCCGCATTTCAGTCTGGAGGAAATCCGTAGCTGGCGTGGGCTCCCATACAGTGAGCTGGCCTTCAAGGTCATGCATCCGTTCGTGGACGACGCCATCCCGGCAGACGACTTCCGCAAGATGCTGGATGAGACCTATTCGGTCTTTGCCCATAAGGCAGTCGCTCCGCTGGTTCAGCTGGATACCAACGAGTGGGTGATGGAGCTTTTCCGCGGCCCGACCCTGGCGTTCAAGGACTTTGCACTGCAGCTGCTCGGCCGCCTGCTGGACTACGTGTTGGAAAAACGCAAGCAGCACGTGGTGATCATGGGGGCGACTTCCGGTGACACCGGCTCCGCTGCAATCGAAGGTTGCCGCCGGTGCGAGCATGTGGATATTTTCATTCTGCATCCGCACCAGCGCGTATCTGAAGTCCAACGCCGCCAGATGACCACCGTTCAGGGTGACAACATCCACAACATTGCGGTGCGTGGCAACTTCGACGACTGCCAGCGCATGGTAAAAGAAAGTTTCGGCAACCAGTCGTTCCTGGGCGGAAAAACTCAGCTGGCCGCCGTGAACTCCATCAACTGGGCCCGGATCATGGCCCAGATTGTTTACTACTTCCACGCGTCCCTCGCCCTGGGTGGGCCGGATCGCAGCATGGCGTTCTCCGTTCCAACTGGAAACTTCGGGGACATCTTTGCTGGCTATCTGGCGAAGAAGATGGGGCTGCCGATCTCACAGCTGGTGATTGCCACCAACCGCAACGACATCCTGCACCGCTTCATGAGCGGCAACAAATACGAGCAGCATCAGCTCGAGCACACGTTGTCACCCAGCATGGATATCATGGTGTCCAGCAACTTCGAGCGCCTGCTGTTTGATCTGCATGGTCGCGATGGGCTGGCTGTGAAGACCCTGCTGGAAAATGCAGCCAAAGGCCCGGTCAGCATTGAAGATTACCGCTGGAAACACGCCCGGAAGCTGTTCGACAGCGACGCGGTGGACGACAAGACGACCTGTGACACCATCCGCGAGATCTACGAGCAGAACGAGTATCTGCTGGATCCCCACACCGCCATCGGGGTGCGCGCTGCGCGCAATTGCCGCCGAGATCCGGCGGTACCGATGATCACCCTGGGTACTGCGCACCCGGCCAAGTTCCCGGATGCAGTAGCCGAGTCCGGCTTGACTGTGGAGCCGCCTCTGCCAGCTCACATGGCTGACCTGTTCGAACGGGAAGAGCGCTACACGGTGCTGGATAACGACATCTCCGGGGTTCAGGAGTTTATTGCCAGGCACTGGAAAAACGCCTGATCGGGTATGGCACCAAAAAAGATCCTGCGTCGCCCCCAGCCGGAGATAGTCCCGGACTGGGGGCAAAACCTGCCTCCGTTGCTTCGCCGTCTCTACGCCGCCCGTGGCGTAACCTCTGATGAGCAGCTGAGTTACACCCTCAGACATCTTGCATCTCCCCTGTCACTGAGAGGTATCGACCGGGCAGTTGAGCTGCTGTCGGAAGCGATCCAGCAGCAACAGCGGGTTCTGGTGCTCGGCGATTTCGATGCCGATGGCGCCACTAGCACCGCCGTAGCCATGCTTGGCCTTTCAATGCTCGGTTTGCAGAGCATTGATTTTCGGGTGCCCAGCCGTTTTGCCGACGGCTATGGCCTGACGCCAGGCATTATTGAGCGGCTGCGCGATGAGGGTGAGCTTCCCGACCTGATGGTCACCGTTGATAACGGTATATCCGCCGTTGAAGGTGTCAGAGCGGCCAAAGAACTTGGTGTGAAAGTCGTGGTGACGGATCACCATCTGGCCGGCGATGAGCTTCCGGACGCCGACGCCATCGTAAATCCCAATCAGCCAGGTTGTCCCTTCCTGAGCAAGAACGCCGCCGGTGTTGGTGTCATGTTTTACGTGCTCACGGCACTGCGCAAGCGGCTTCGGGAAAGCAATCAACTCCCGGATCCTGAACCCAATCTGGGGAGCCTCCTGGACCTGGTGGCGCTGGGTACAGTCGCCGATGTCGTAGCCCTGGATCATAACAACCGGATTTTCGTAGAGCAGGGCTTGCGCCGGATAAGGCAGGGCGAGGCCCGGCCCGGTATCCTTGCGCTCCTTGAAGTCGCTGGCCGCGATCATACTGCAATCAGTTCAACCGATCTTGGGTTTGTGGTCGGCCCCCGATTGAATGCCGCCGGGCGTCTGGATGATATGAGCATCGGCATTGCCTGCCTTCTCGCCGACAGCCAGGACGAAGCGAGGCGCCTGGCCCGGGAGCTGGATACCTTCAACAGGGAACGCCGCACCATCGAGAAGGACATGAAAGCCCAGGCTCAGGATCTGCTTGCTTCCATGTCCCTGGATCTTGAAGGTCTGCCGTGGGGCCTGGCCCTGTTCGATCCCGACTGGCACCAGGGTGTCATCGGCATCCTCGCGGCACGGATTCGAGAACAGACCCACAGGCCCACCATTGCCTTCGCGCCGGATGACAATGGCGAGGATATCAAGGGCTCCGCCCGGTCGATTCCCGGGCTGCATATCCGTGATGTGCTCGCCGTGGTCGACTCCCGCCATCCCGGTATGCTGAAGAAGTTTGGCGGCCACGCCATGGCCGCCGGCATGACCCTGGCCAAAGCGGATCTGGATGCCTTCTCGGAAGCCTTCGATCGGGCCGTGCGAGACAGCGCCTCCGCCGAAGACCTGGAGGCTGCCATCACAACCGATGGCCCCCTGGCCCTCGAAGAGCTATCCCTGGACACCGCCGCACTGCTCAAGCGGGCCGGCCCCTGGGGGCAGCATTTCCCGGAGCCGTTGTTCGACGGCGAGTTTCGGGTGGTGAGCCAGAGAATCGTCGGTGAAAACCATCTGAAGCTGGTTCTGCAACCGTTTGAGGGCGGCGGGATCATTGACGGCATTGCCTTCAATACCGGGCCGGAAGTGCCGGATTACACCCGAACCGGTGCCCGGGTGGTGTATAAGCCGGATGCCAATACCTTTCGGGGGCGGACCAATCTTCAGCTTTTGGTCGATTATCTCGAGCCGCTATCCTGATCAAGCCTGCCTCCCGCTTACTCTGAAGTAGCGGTCAACCACGGCTGATTTACGAACTGATTTCCGGTAAACTCCGCCCTCTGTTTTTACTCTCCATTTTCAAGAGCGAGTAAGGGTTTCATGGAAATTAATCCCATTGTGACGAAGATCAAAGAGCTTCGTGAGCGCACTGAAGCGCTCAGGGGGTATCTTTGACTACGATCAGCGTAGTGAGCGACTGATCGAAGTTGAGCGCGAACTGGAGCAGCCAAGCGTCTGGGACGACCCCGAGCGGGCGCAGGCGCTGGGCAAAGAGCGCGCGGATCTTGAGCTGATAGTCAAGACCATTGATAACCTCACCTCCGGCCTGGAAGACGCCGAAGGCCTGCTGGATATTGCCGCAGAAGAAGAGGACGAAGGCACCGTTGAAGAGATCGAGTCCGATCTTGAGGGCCTTGATAAAGAGCTCGAAAAGCTCGAATTCCGCCGCATGTTCTCCGGCGAAATGGACGCCAACAACGCCTACCTCGATATCCAGGCCGGCTCCGGCGGCACCGAAGCCCAAGACTGGGCCAATATGCTGTTGCGTATGTACCTGCGCTGGGCGGAGCGCCGAGGCTTCAAGGCCGAGATTGTCGAGCTGATGGAAGGTGAAGTGGCGGGCATCAAGAGCGCCACCATTCACATCCAGGGCGACTATGCCTATGGCTGGCTGCGTACCGAAACCGGCGTACACCGGCTGGTGCGTAAATCACCGTTTGATTCCGGCAACCGTAGGCATACTTCGTTCTCTTCCGTGTTTGTATCGCCGGAAGTCGATGACAGCTTCGAGATTGAAATCAATCCGGCGGATTTGCGAGTGGATGTCTACCGTGCCTCCGGCGCCGGTGGTCAGCACGTTAACCGGACCGAGTCGGCGGTGCGTCTGACCCACAACCCCACCGGCATTGTCGTGGCCTGCCAGGCTGGCCGAAGCCAGCACCAGAACAAGGATCAGGCCATGAAGCAGCTGAAGGCCAAGCTGTTTGAGCGTGAGATGCAGGAGCGTAACGCCGAGAAGCAGAAGGCCGAGGACGCCAAGGCCGATATTGGTTGGGGCAGCCAGATCCGTTCCTACGTTCTGGACGACAGCCGTATCAAGGATCTGCGTACCAAGGTTGAAACCAGTAATACCCAGTCGGTGCTGGACGGTGACATTGACAAGTTCATCGAAGCCAGCCTGAAGATGGCGCTGTAACCAGCGCCTTTGCCACGCTAACCCGGACAACCCGATTCCTAGTGAGCCAAAATGACTGATCAAACTCAGAATGCCGCACAGCATGAGGACAACAAGCTGATTGCCGAGCGCCGCGCCAAACTTTCAGAGATGCGCGACCAGGGCAACGCCTTCCCGAACGACTTCCGTCGTGACGCCACCGCCGCCGAACTGCAGGCCAAATACGGTGAAAAAACCAAGGAAGAGCTGGAGTCCCTCGGTATCAAGGTGGCCATTGCCGGTCGCATGATGCTCGACCGCAAGGCATTCAAGGTGGTTCAGGACATGACCGGCCGGATCCAGATCTATGCTTCCAAGGATGTCCAGAAAGACACCAAGAACTGGGATCTGGGGGACATCGTAGGTGTGCGCGGCACACTGTCCAAATCGGGCAAGGGCGATCTGTACGTGACCATGGATGAGTATGTGCTGCTCACCAAGTCACTGCGTCCGTTGCCTGAGAAGCACAAGGGCCTGACTGATACGGAAGCCCGTTACCGCCATCGCTATGTTGACCTGATGGTCAACGAGGACAGCCGTCGGGTGTTCTATGCGCGCTCGAAGATCATCAGCGCCATGCGTCAGTACTTCACCGACCGGGACTTCATGGAAGTGGAGACCCCGATGCTCCAGGTGATTCCCGGCGGTGCCACGGCGCGCCCCTTCGTGACCCACCACAACGCCCTGGGCATCGACATGTACCTGCGTATTGCCCCGGAATTGTTCCTGAAGCGCCTGGTCGTCGGCGGCTTTGAGCGGGTGTTCGAGATCAACCGGAACTTCCGGAACGAGGGGCTTTCCACCCGTCATAATCCGGAATTCACCATGGTTGAGTTCTACCAGGCCTACGCAGATTACAACGACCTGATGGATCTGACCGAGGACATGCTGCGCACCATCACCCAGAAGGTCTTGGGCACCACCACGGTGGTGAACACCCGCACCCTGGCAGATGGTAGCGAAGAGACCATCGAGTACGACTTCGGCAAGACCTTTGAGCGCCTCACCGTTGTTGATGCCATCCTCCGCTACAACCCGGACATCAAGCCCGAGCAGCTGGCAGATGAGGCCAGCGCCCGTCAGGTGGCAAAAGATCTGGGTATTCACCTCAAGGAAGCCTGGGGTCTGGGCAAGGTCCAGATCGAGATCTTTGAGGCAACGGCGGAGCATCGCCTGATGCAACCGACCTTTATCACCGAGTATCCGAAAGAAGTGTCGCCCCTGGCCCGCTGCAAAGACAGTAACCCGTTCGTCACCGAACGCTTCGAGTTCTTCGTGGGCGGCCGCGAGATTGCCAACGGATTCTCCGAGCTGAACGACGCCGAAGACCAAGCCGAGCGCTTCCAGGCCCAGGTGGCCGAGAAGGATGCCGGTGACGACGAGGCCATGTTCTACGACGAGGACTACGTCATGGCCCTGGAATATGGCCTGCCGCCCACCGCCGGCGAGGGCATCGGTATCGACCGCCTGGCCATGTTGCTGACCAACTCGGCTTCCATCCGCGACGTCATCCTGTTCCCGGCCATGCGCCCAGAACACAAGCCTGAAAGCCGCAAAGACGAGGAGTGATCCATGAGCCCGGTTGAGGTACTGGCCAGTCAGCTCAGGCCCGACCGGGGCTGGAAAGAACATCTCTCCGAAGAATTCCGCCAGCCCTACATGCAGGGCCTGGCGGAATTCCTGGCTGCCGAGGAGCAAGCCGGCAAAGTCCTGTTCCCCGCCAGCCAACACTGCTTCAACGCACTCAACAGCACGCCGCTGGAAAACGTAAGGGTGGTGATTCTCGGGCAAGACCCCTACCACGGCCCCGGCCAGGCCCACGGCCTGTGCTTCTCCGTGCGCCCGAACGTGGCCATACCGCCCTCGCTGGTCAACATCTTCAAGGAAATTCAGGACGACCTGGGCATTGCTCCGCCCGATCACGGCTGCCTCCAACCCTGGGCAGAGCAGGGCGTATTGCTACTCAACAGCGTCCTCACCGTCGTCCAGGGCCAGGCCGGCGCCCACCAGGGCAAAGGCTGGGAAACCTTCACCGACAAAGTCATCGAAACCATCAACCGCGAGCGGGAAGGCGTGGTATTCCTGCTATGGGGTAGCTACGCCAAAAAGAAAGGCCAGCACATCGACCGCACCAAGCACCTCGTCCTCGATGGCCCCCATCCCTCGCCACTGAGCGCTTACCGGGGCTTCTTCGGTTGCAAACACTTCTCAAAGGCGAACGACTGGTTGCAACGGCAGGGAAAGCCCACCGTTAACTGGGCGTTGCCCAGCAAAGCTGAGTTGATCGAGAGATACAAGAAGAGCTGAAGGTCTGCCCGAAAGTAGTCTTCGGGATGGGGTCAGGCTCCCAGAACCGTGCGGAGCCATGGATGGCGGAGCTGAGCGTACAGGGATGTATTTACAGCGTGTTTTGGGAGCCTGACCCCATCTTGAAGACGGGCGGTCAAACTCCCAGCACAAATTACTGAAGCAGCGCCATGGCCGCTTCCATCTGGGCGTTCAGATCCTCTTCCTCGCTCATGTCGATATTCGGATCCAACCCAAGACGATCAAACGCCGAAATCTTCGTCCAGTCCATTTCGTTCCAGGGATGCTCTGAACCTGCAACCAGCTGCAGATTAGCCACCATCACCAGATCCGCATAGTCCGCAGCGGGAACCTGGCGGCTGAAGTTGGCGTATTCCAGCGGAACGTTCTGAAGCTCCTTCGGGAAATCCCACTTCTTGAGGATGGTCGCCCCGATCTTCGGGTGCAGTTCATCAACCACATTGTCCAGCATGATGCTGCTGATCTGGATATCCTGGTCTTCCACATAGCGAAGAATCGGCAGCACGCCGATCAGATGGACGAGGCCTGCAAGGGTGGCCTGGTCCGGCTTGAGCTTGGTGTAGTGTTGCGCCAGAACATGGCAGACACCGGCCACTTCGGTGCTGGTCTGCCAGGTGGCCCGCATGCGCTTGTCGATCATGTCGGAGGTGGCCTGGAACATCTGCTCCATGGCCAGACCCATGGCTAGATTGCTGGTATAGGCCATGCCGAGGCGGCTTACCGCCATGTTCAGATTCTCGATGGCGCGGCTGCCGCGGAACAGCGGGCTATTGGTCACCCGGATAATGCGGGCGGACAGGGCCGTGTCATTGCTGATGACCTTCACCAGGTCCGCTATTGAAGAATCCTCGGATTGCGCAATGTCTCTGACCTGAAGAGCTACTTCGGGAAGGGTGGGCAGCACCAGCTTGTCATTTTCGATAGCTGCGTTGAGATCGGCTTTGATGGTTTCAACAATATTCGACATGGTCAGTAAAGGTCCGCTTAAGGAGTTCGACGAGTGGTCGGAATGTCCGAGCCACGGTCCGAACAATCAAATATGTAAGCTACTGCATAGCAAAATAGCAAATTCTGGCGCGTTTGCCTGTCAACTTATGTATCTGATTGTGCGCTTTTTTCCCTTTCAGGCACCGAGTAGGGCAGCGGCAGAGGCTCCAGAACTACCTCCGGCAGGCCCTCCGGATGAAGGGGGGTGTCGGAGGCATCGTGGCGCACAACGGCAAGCAGTTCCATGCTGCCGTTACGGTATCTGATCGAGTTGACGACTTCTCCCACGGATCGTTCGCCAGCAAACAGAGCGCTTCCGGGGGCGGGCAACTCTTTCGCCTCTTCCGCACGGAACCGGAACAGGCTTTTTTTCAATTGCCCCAGGAAATGCATGCGGGCAATCACTTCCTGACCCGTGTAGCAGCCCTTTTTGAAATGAACCCCGCCTACATGTTGCCAGTTCAGCATCTGTGGCACGAAGGATTCCTGGGTGGCGGCCGTGAGGGAGGCGACACCCGACGCAATCTCGGATGCCTGCCAGTCTGCCACCGACATCCGGTCGCTGGCGGGTAGTGTTATTTCGCCACCCCGGGTATGCCAGAACTCGAAGCGGGCCGTGCCTTCAGCTGTCGATTGGGTTTTCACAAGGATGCCGTCACGGAGTACACAAGAGTCACCCGGTTCCCTCAGGCTGCCCATTGCAGTTTCGGCGAGCTTTTCGGCCAGCTCATAGCCCAGAATCCCGACGATGCTGGTTTCCTGGACCAGCTCCATGGTGGTTCCGCGAAAGAGCATCAGGTACTTGCGCAAATGGCTGATGATGTCGTCAGCGAGCTCGGAGGGAAAGTCCATCAGGATGTCGTCACCGGCCCGGACCATGCGGGTGAGGCAGTAGGCGCGGCCCTTGGGCGTCGCCGCTGCCGCTCGCGGGGAGCGATCCGGGGTTACCTCGTCCAGGTTCTGGCTGAACTGGCCCTGGAGAAACTTGTCGGTGCCCGGGCCGCTGATCCGCACAACCACCCGGTCGTCGAGAACCGCCCAGCCGCTATTGGGTAGGGGGAAAGCTGCAACGGCTGATACAGGAGAGTCTGTGTCGGTCATGGCGTGCTCCAGATTGGTGGATCAGATGGATGGTTGCCCGGATCGGCCCAGTCTGAGCCATACCCGCAGGCGACGAAAATCGTCTTTCGACACGTTACCCGGTCTACCGGATGACGGTGCCAGCAGTATCGTATTGTACGACCGGAATCTGGTGCCAGTCGGACGCAGTTTCAAGAGTGCCAGTCCGGCCCAGACACGACTGGAAGCCGATGGACGGACCTGAACCTGCCGGTTGTCTCCGGTCTTGACGTACAACTCGCCATCCTCGACGACAAGCCCATTGACGGACCCGCCTCCGCGGAGCAAACCGTTGGACCGATACTGCAGCGCGGCTAGGCCGAGCGCAATGGGCGCTGCAGTGAGTAGCCATAACTTGCCGGCCAGCGCCGCAATGAAAAGGAACGCCAGCAGCAACAGCCAGGGCAGCACTGCCAGAGCGCCAACCAGCAGGGAGGGGGTGAGCGTCAGCTCAATCCGGCTGGACACGCTTGAGGATGATGTCGACCATGCGTTGGAGGTCCGGATCTGCCGGGCGGCTGCGCTGCATGAACCACTCGAACATGTCGCTGTCCTCACAGGCGAGCAGTTTCTTGTAGCGGGCCTGATCTTCGGCGTCCAGATCGCGAAAGGCTTCCTCCATGAATGGAATCAGGAGGTTGTCCAGCTCCAGCATCCCGCGACGGCTATGCCACCACAGGCGGTTGAATTCTGCTTTTTCGGACGATGCAGGTGTCTCTGACATAGTGTTTACCATTGAATCGATTGTAACAGTCGGCGTTGGTTCAGGGCGCGAGCGTTCGGTAGGTCGTGGGAACCAGTACGGTATCACGGACCTCGTTGAGTAGTCCCGGATAATCCAGTGTGTAGTGCAACCCCCGACTTTCCCTGCGCTGCAGTGCCGAACAGATGATCAGGTCGGAGACGGTGACCAGGTTCCGAAGTTCCAGCAGGTCGTTGGTCACACGGTAGTTGCTGTAAAACTCTCCGATCTCTGCGGACAGCAGGTCCACCCTGTGCTTGGCCCTCTGGAGCCGCTTGGTGGTCCGCACAATGCCCACGTAGTCCCACATGAAATGCCGCAGCTCGTCCCAGTTATGGGAGATAACAACGTCTTCATCAGAGTCTCTGACCTGGCTTTCGTCCCAGTCCGGGGCTTCTGGTGGTGGCGGAATGTCGGCTTCCCGGCGCGTAATATCCGCAGCGGCGGCGCGTCCATACACCAGGCACTCAAGCAGAGAGTTACTGGCCATGCGGTTGGCACCATGGAGTCCGGTGAAGGCGGCCTCGCCCACCACATAGAGCTGATTGACGTCCGTTCTGGCCCGCTCGTCACTCATGACGCCGCCACAGGTATAGTGGGCTGCCGGAACCACGGGAATGGGCTCGCGTGTGATATCAATGCCAAAGCCCAGGCACTTCTCGTAAATGGTGGGGAAGTGGTGTTTGATGAAGTCGGCGGGTTTGTGGCTGATGTCCAGGTACAGATGATCAGCACCCAGTCGCTTCATCTCATGGTCAATGGCCCGGGCAACGATATCCCTTGGTGCCAGCTCGCCACGCTCGTCAAAGCGATCCATGAACCGCGACCCGTCTGGCAGTTTCAGCAGGCCACCCTCGCCCCTGACCGCTTCCGTGATCAAAAAGGATTTGGCGTGGGGGTGATACAGGCATGTTGGGTGGAATTGATTGAATTCCATGTTCGCGACACGGCATCCTGCCCGCCACGCCATGGCAATCCCGTCTCCGGAGGCACCGTCCGGATTCGTTGTATAGCGATAGGCCTTGGAGGCACCACCGGTAGCAATCACCGTGAATCGTGCCCGGAACAGCTCCACATGGTTGTCTTCAAGATTCAGGATATAGGCACCGACACATCGGTTTCCCGGCAGCGACAGTTTGCGATTGGTGATCAGGTCGACTGCCACCCTTCCCGACATGAGCTCGATGTTCGGACGCGCCTCTGCCTGGGACGTCAAAGTCGTTGAAACCGCATGGCCGGTGGCATCTGCTGCGTGAATGATGCGCCGGTGGCTGTGCCCACCTTCCCGCGTAAGGTGGTAATGCTCATCGCGGCCCCGGGTAAAATCAACGCCGGAATCGATCAGCCAATCGATGCTCTCCTTGCCGTGCTCCACGGTGAAACGTACGGCGTCTTCGTGGCAAAGGCCAGCGCCAGCATTCAGGGTGTCAGTAATGTGGTTTTCAGTGGAATCCTGATCATCCAGGACCGCAGCGATTCCGCCTTGCGCCCAGAGGGTTGCTCCACTGCTGATCTGCGCCTTGCTCACCACGCAGACTTTCAGATGCTCTGGCAGATTGAGGGCGACGGTGAGGCCGGCAGCGCCGCTGCCGATAATGAGAACATCGTATTCGAAGGACTGTGGCATCGGGTCGTTATCGCAGGCCATAATGTGGACGTGTATTGAACTAAACTTTACGCTTGCTGTCTATTTGGCCTGACAGGGTGAGCCGCCTGCCAGGAGGCTTCAGCCCGTTCCATTAACGGACGCCGGATAGCATCAATGACGCAGCGCAACTTGGTACAGGCCGGACAGCTGGCCATCAAATCAGGGAACCCCGGCAACCAGGTCATGACTCCGGATACAGAGAAACGACAGGGCGATCACCCAGACAGCCAGACGGACCTGCAACTGGTACGCAAGGTGCGTAATGGTGATCGCGCCGCCTTCGATCTTCTGGTGGTCAAATACCAGTCCAGGGTCGCCTCAATCATCAGCCGGTACGTCTACGACAGCCAGGAAGTCATGGATCTGACCCAGGAGACCTTCGTCAAAGCGTTCAGGGCAATTGAGCGTTTCCGGGGCGACAGCGCCTTTTATACGTGGCTCTACCGGATAGCCGTGAACACTGCGAAGAATTATCTGGAGTCCCGGGGGCGGCGCCCGCAGGGTAGTGCCGACTCGGCCGAGGCGGAGAATTTCGATGATGGCTCACGACTCCGGGACACTGCATCACCAGAAAGGCTTTTGCAACGGGAACAGCTCCAGAAAGAACTGAACAGGGCTATCGCCCAGCTTCCCGAGGAGCTGCGCTCTGCCTTTTTGCTCCGGGAATACGATGGCCTGAGTTATGAGGATATCGCAGGCATCCTGGAGTGTCCGATCGGCACTGTCCGCTCACGAATATTCAGGGCCCGGGATGCGGTTGATAGGCATCTTGGACCTTTACTCAATCACTCCGTGACGTAATCGAGGTTGCATCCCATGGATGATCGTCTCAGAGAAACATTGTCCGCCATGATGGACGACGAAGCTGACGAACTGTCGGTACGTCGCCTGCTGTCACACGATAGCCAGGATGACGTACGGGCACAGTGGCAGCGTTGGCAGGACGTGCGGGATCTCATGCATGATGGCCACTCCCCGGCCCATGGTATGGACGTCAGTGTTGCTGTCCGTGAATTGCTTGATGGCCGCGGCCCTGCGACAGCCCGGTCGGAGCCGGTTGTCCGGGACAGCAGAGCGGGTCGGTGGCACTGGCCGGCGGCGGCTATGGTTGCGATGGCTCTGCTGGTCGGGTTTGGCGCTGGTGCAGGTTGGGACTCGCCCGGTGCCGGTCCGGTTCAGTCCGTCACTGCGGCCGCACCGGAAACGTCTGTGCAGGAGCCGCCGGTCAGGGAGATTGCCCTGCAGGGTCTGGATGAGGAACAGTGGGAATACATGAGCCGCTACCTGCTCGAGCATGCGCAGCATAACAGCGTAGGTGCCGGGCGTGGTGCCGTCGGCTATGCCCGCCTGGTCAGCGCCAATGGCGCCGGCTACTGAACCCCGGAGCAAGTGTCGTTATGCCCCATACCTTTATCAAGTTGTCCCGATGCCAGGCGCTGTCAGTGCTTTTGGGCCTTCTGCTTGTGCTTGCCGCGCCGCTTCCGGCTGCGGCAGACGAAGAAGAGGCATCCGCCTGGCTTGAAAAGCTGGGGCCGGCATTGAACATGACCTCCTATCGTGGCGTGTTTGTGTACGCCCGCGGCGAGAGTGTTCACTCCATGCAGATTGCCCATCGCTACCGCGATGGTGTTGTCGAGGAGCGACTGGTTCTGCAGGATGGTGGCAGCGGCGAAATCGTTCGCAAAGGCATGAACGTGGTTTGCGTGCTCCCCGAAACCGGCCGTGTGAAGCTTGATCAGGTGATTCCATCAGGCCCGTTTGCCGAAGCATTCACAAGCCAACTGGTACCGGTGAGCCGCTGGTATCGTGCGGAAATGAAAGGCGAGGACCGGGTCGCCGGCTATGAAGTGGTTTCGGTGGCGCTGAGCGCCAGAGATTCTTACCGCTATAGTCACAGACTCTGGCTGGAGAAATCCACCGGGCTGTTGGTAAAGAGTCACGTCAGGAATGCTGAGGGTGAGGTGCTTGAGCAGTTCCAGTTCACCAGCCTGCACATTGGCGAGGACATTCCCGACACCGAATTTGAAATCCGTACCGAAGGTCGGGAAATCTCCAGAACGCTGGATGAGCCCGCTTCCCCGGCAGCCGTGGGGCAACGTATGAACGGCTGGCGGCTGGGCTGGCGTCCCGACGGTTTTGTGCCCGCCGCCGCACCCCGTTCCGGCAAGGGCCAGGCCGTTGCCTTCTCCGATGGCCTGGCAGCTTTCTCGGTGTTTGTTGAGCCGGCCGGGCCGGTAACCATGCCCACTGGCGCCTCCAAAATTGGCGCCACGACGGTTTACATGCATGAGGTAAAGGAAGGTGAAAGCGCCTTCCTGGTCACCGTCGTGGGCGAACTGCCGCCGCAAACAGCCCGTCAGGTTGCCGAGTCGGTGCGCATCGAAGATTCATTGGCCCTGGGTGCGGCTGAATCGTGATTACCGAAACCGGCAAGGTTGTTGCGCTCAAGGGCGACCGGGTCTGGGTCCAGACGATTCGAACCAGTGCCTGTCAGAGTTGTGCAGCTCGAAGTGGCTGTGGTCAGAAAGTGCTGGCCGCGGCATCGGGCGGGCGCGCCAACCAGATCCTGGTAATGAACTCGGTCAATGCCAGGGTAGGGGATGAAGTCACCATCGGTATTGACGAGCAAGCCCTGCTGGGCGCTTCTCTTCTGGTCTATGCCCTACCGCTGATCCTGATGGTGGTTGCCAGTGTCCTTGGTCACCAGCTGTCCGGTGGGCACGATGGCGCGGCGATGCTCGCTGCAGTCGCTGGGTTGGCCGTGGGCTTTTTCGCAGGGCGAAAATGGCAGCGGGCCGGTAACCGGGATTATGAGCCCCATCTGGTCCGGGTAAACCGGATTACCTCTGAAAACTGTCCGTAAACCCTACGGTTTTGTAAGTTGAAAATCGATGGGGTGAGCCCCAAATTTACGGCTAGATGTGAGAACAACAGGGGGTACTACATGTCGAGTGCAACAGCAGTTGCCCAACCGCTACGGAATGTTATATCCACAAGGATGCCGGCCATTGTGTTTCTCTTACTGTCCACGGTGCTTCTGGTGGTCTGGAGCCAGGCCAGTGTAGCCCGAAGTTTGCCCGATTTTACCGAGCTGGTTGAAGACAATGCCGGCGCGGTGGTGAACATCAGTACAACCACCGAACCCCGACGCGGCAATTACCGCTCTCCTGGCATGCCGTTCGATGAACGCCAGCTCGAACAGCTTCCCGAATTTTTCCAGGATTTCTTTCGCGGCCCCCAGTCTCCATTTGGTGGCGGGCCCGGTAGTTCGCAGCCGCGCCGCTCCATGGGCTCCGGGTTTATCGTATCCTCTGACGGCTACGTACTGACCAACAACCATGTGGTTGAAGGGGCTGATGAGATCATCGTTCGCCTGAACGACCGCCGCGAACTGCCTGCAACCCTGGTTGGAACCGATCCCCGTTCCGATATGGCTGTGCTCAAGATTGAAAACGGCGATGACCTGCCAGTCGTGAAAGTAGGCCAGTCCCGGGATCTGAAAGTTGGTGAATGGGTCTTTGCGATTGGTTCGCCGTTCGGGTTCGACTATACGGTGACTGCCGGAATCGTCAGCGCCCTGGGTCGCTCACTCCCGTCGGAAAACTACGTGCCGTTCATCCAGACTGATGTGGCCATTAATCCCGGCAATTCAGGCGGCCCTCTGTTTAACCTGGATGGCGAAGTTGTGGGTATCAACTCCCAGATCTATACCCGATCCGGCGGCTTCATGGGCGTCTCGTTTGCCATCCCCATTGACGATGCAATGAATGTGTTCCGCCAACTGCGCGACAAGGGTTCGGTGTCCCGCGGCTGGCTCGGGGTGTTGATTCAGGAGGTCAACCGTGATCTGGCCGAGTCCTTTGGCCTGAAACGTCCCCGCGGCGCGCTGATAGCCGAAGTCATGGCGGACTCACCAGCTCAGAAAGCCGGTCTTCAGGCTGGGGATATTGTTCTCAGCTATGATGGCGATGAGGTTCAGCTTTCTTCTGATTTGCCACCTATGGTGGGCCGCACTCCAGTTGGTGAAACGGCCGAGCTGCAAGTCCTCCGTGGTGGCGAAGAGATCGAACTTCAGGTTGAAATTGGTCGACTCCCCGAGGAGGGAAGTCAGCAGGCTTCAGCACCGTCCAGCGACAGCAGTGGTCCCGCGTCGGCGCCTCTGGGCATGATGGTTGAGCCGCTTCCTGCGGATATGGCCGACTCCATGGGTGTTGAAGGCGGCGTTGTGGTCAATAATGTTGCCCGAGGTGCTGCGGCTGATGCCGGCATTCGGGCGGGCGATGTGATCACTGAAATTAACCGCAAGAAAGTGAGATCCGTAGAGGAGTTCCGCGAAGCCGTGCGGTCACTGCCCGAGGGCAAGGCGGTATCGGTACGGGTGGTGCGTCAGGGGCGTGCTCTGTACCTGGTGATGAAGCCCTGATATTGCCCGGCTGAACCGGTCTGGCTAATCCAAAAGCCCCCGCAGGTGTCGGAAACGACACCTGCGGGGGCTTTTGTTATACTTGGTCGACCAATAAAAACGAGTGGCCATGGAACGGACCAGCCCCATGATGAACAGACAGGAACTCTCTCTTCGCAAGTTACTGGAATTTCGCAATGCCTGGGTTGCCTGGCTGATTTTTGCAGTTGCCATTGCCGTCACCGTACTGCTCTGGCAGGTTTCCATCAGGCTGGTCGAAGACCGCACGGAAGCCCGCTTTCGCACACAATCCCTGCAACTGAAATCCGCCATCGAAGAACGCCTGCTGAACTACGAACAGGTGCTGGCTGGTAGTGCCGGTCTGTTTGCAGTGACCGGTGATGTTTCCCGCGATCAGTGGCGCGAATATGTCGACAAGGTGGATATTAACCGTTACTACCCCGGCATTCAGGGTATTGGCTATGTTCGCCGTATCGGTGTCCGCCAGATGGCCGATCACATTGCGTCTGTCCGGGCGGAGGGGGTACACAATTACCTTGTGAATCCGCTGGGCAGTGGCCCTTATTACTATCCCATGGTTTACCTGGAGCCGGGCACTGAACGCAATCGCCGGGCCCTTGGCTACGATGCCTTCAGCGATCCCATCCATCGTCGGGCCATGGAACAGGCGCGTGATGAGGCCGTCCCCACCGTGACTGCCAAGGTGGTTTTGGTTCAGGAGGAGCTCGGCGAAGATCAGGCAAGTTTCCTGATGTATTACCCGGTGTACCAGGGCGGGACCGTGCCCGAGATCCGGGCCGAGCGTCGCATGATGCTGGCCGGTTACGTGTTCAGTGCCTTCAGGATGAACAACCTGATCGACGGAATCGTCGGCCTCATTTCGCCATTTCTGGATGTCCGCATCTACGATGCCGGAGTGGTGGACCGGCAGAACCTGATGTATGGCTCCAATCTGGGCTCCCTCGATAACGAATTCAGTTTCCAGATGAGCCAGACAATCAGCCACGGTGGTCGCGATTGGCTGTTGCAGACCCGCTCCACCCCCGCCTTTGATTTTCTGGCTTCGGACCCACGCCCCCCAATCGTTCTGGGCAGCGGCCTGGTGATCAGTGCCTTGCTGTTCCTCTTTGTGCTGGCGCTGATCCGGTCACGCCTGATGGCGCAGATCAGTGCCGGTCGGTATCGGGCGATTACCGAGGGTGCCGCCAATGTCACTCTGGTGATGGATCGCGCGGGCAAAGCTCTGTATGCGAGCCCGTCCAGCCTCGATATTCTTGGCTTTGAGCCAGACCAGGTTCAGTCGCTGGACTTTGAAGAGCTGGTCCACGGTGATGACTGGCCTCAGCTGAAGAAAGGCTTTGACGATTCCGTGCAGTCGCCGGGCAAACAGATGCCGGTGATTCGGGTTCGTATTCGCGATGCCGAGGGGCAGTGGCGGGATATGGAAGGCACCTTCACCGCCATGTTGTCGGTGCCCGGTGTTAATGGCGTCGTGCTCAGTCTGCGCGATCTGACCCAGCTCAAGGCCGCACAATCGGAACTGCACCGGCTGGCCTTCTACGATCCGCTCACTGGCCTGGCGAACCGGCAACTGTTCCGTGACCGACTCAACCATGTGGTCAGCCGCAGCCGCCGAAGCGGTGAGCCGGCCGCACTCATGTTCCTGGACCTGGACGGGTTCAAGCGTATCAACGATACCCTGGGACATGATTCCGGTGACGAGCTCCTGCGCCAGGTGGCCCAATGGCTGGTGGGGTGTGTTCGTGAGGAGGACTCGGTTGCCCGGCTCGGCGGCGACGAGTTTGTGGTGTTATTGTCCCGCATCAGCGATTCGGACGCCGCCAGCAAGGTGGCAGAGACGATCCTGCGCAGTTTGTGCCAGCGGATCCGGCTGAACGATCACGAAGTCGGGATCACGGTCAGTATTGGCATTACCATGATCCCGCACGACAGCGAGGATGCCGGGACCCTGATGAAATATGCTGACCTGGCCATGTATCGCGCCAAGGAGCTCGGGCGGAATACTTTCCAGTTCTTCACGCCGGCCATGAATATCAAGGCGGCCCGCCGTCTTCTGCAGCAGGAGGAGTTGGCGACGGCCCTGGGCGGCGACCGCTTCGTTCTGCATTACCAGCCGAAGATTGATCTGGCCAGTGAACGGGTCATCGGGGTTGAGGCGTTCCTGCGTTGGCATCACCCCGAGAAGGGCCTGGTCTCTGCCCAGCAGTTCATCGGTCTGGCCGAGGAGACGGGGCTGATTGTGCGCCTCGGTGAGTGGGCCCTGCGGCAGGCCTGTATTCAGGTGCAGGCTCTTGAGCGGGCCGGTTTTGAATCCCTGAAAATGGCGGTGAATCTGTCGGTTCGACAGCTGACCGATTCGGGCTTTCTGGACATGATCCGGCAGGTTATCACGGAAACCGGTGTGTCACCCGAGCGCCTGGAGCTCGAAATGCCGGCGGAACTGCTCAATGAAGATCCGCGAATGCTCCGGGAGTTGCTGGTATCGCTCCATGATCTTGGGGTTTGCCTGATTCTCGACGATTTTGGAACCGGTTCCTGTTCACTGGTCTCGCTGCAACAGTTGCCGCTGGATGTGATCAAGATCGATCACCGGTTCATTCGGGATATTCCTTACAATGTCAGTGCTACGGACGTCGCATCGGCGGTCATTGCCCTGGCCCGCAAGCTCCATCTCACGGTGGTCGCAGAGGGTGTGGAAACCCCGCAGCAGCTGAGCTTCCTCAAAACCCATGGCTGCGCCCAGTGCCAGGGGAACCTGTTCAGCTATCCGCTGGACGAGGATGCCCTCATTGGTTTCCTGATCCGGCAGTACGAAAGGCCGCTGATTTCCTGATCATGGCAATGGCGGCCGGTAACCGGTAAAATCACGCCGTTCCCGGACCCCGGTAGCGGCCTCTCCGGGCTCAATCCTTCGTCTTAACTGAGTATTCATTGTCTGTGACTGAACTGAGCCGAATCCGTAACTTTT
This sequence comes from Marinobacter sp. MIT932201, assembly GCF_047123295.1. NCBI lineage: Bacteria > Pseudomonadati > Pseudomonadota > Gammaproteobacteria > Pseudomonadales > Marinobacteraceae > Marinobacter > Marinobacter sp. MIT932201. The sequence goes on from NZ_CP138917.1 coordinate 1,184,639, forward strand.
CCATCATCGCCCACATCGACCATGGCAAATCCACGCTGGCAGACCGCTTTATCCAGGTTTGCGGCGGCCTGACCGACCGTGAAATGGCCGAGCAGGTCCTGGATTCCATGGATCTTGAGCGGGAGCGGGGGATTACCATCAAGGCCCAGAGTGTCACTCTGAATTACAAAGCCCGTGACGGTCAGGAATACAAACTGAACTTCATCGACACCCCGGGCCATGTGGATTTTTCCTACGAGGTATCACGCTCGCTCTATGCCTGCGAAGGGGCCCTGCTGGTGGTGGATGCCGGGCAAGGCGTCGAGGCCCAGTCCGTGGCCAACTGCTATACCGCCATTGAGCAGGGGCTGGAAGTGGTGCCGGTTCTGAACAAGATGGATCTGCCCCAGGCCGAGCCGGAGCGGGTAGCGGCGGAAATCGAGGATATCATCGGTATCGAAGCCTCTGATGCGGTCCGCTGCAGCGCCAAGAGCGGCATGGGTGTTGAAGACGTGCTTGAGGATTTGATCAAGAAGATCCCGCCGCCCAAGGGTGACCGGGATGCGCCGCTGCAGGCTCTGATCATCGATTCCTGGTTCGACAACTATCTCGGCGTGGTATCTCTGGTGCGGGTGACCGAGGGTACCCTGAAAAAGGGTGACAAGATCGTTATCAAGTCTACCGGCAAGGCCTGGAACGCCGACAAGGTCGGTATATTCAATCCCAAGCCGAAAGACACTGACGTACTCGAATCCGGTGACGTTGGCTTTGTTGTGGCCGGTATCAAGGATATCCACGGTGCGCCGGTGGGTGACACCATCGTGCATCAGAAGTTTGCCGAACAGACGCCCATGCTTCCCGGGTTCAAGAAGGTCAAACCCCAGGTTTATGCCGGGCTGTTCCCGGTCAGTGCCGATGACTACAACGATTTCCGGGATGCCCTGGAAAAGCTCACCCTGAACGATGCTTCCCTGTTTTTCGAGCCGGAAAACTCTGATGCCCTCGGTTTCGGTTTCCGCTGTGGTTTCCTGGGCATGCTGCACATGGAGATTATCCAGGAGCGGCTGGAGCGGGAATACGACATCGACCTGATTACCACCGCACCAACGGTGATCTATGAGGTGGTTACCAAGCAGGGTGAGACTCTGTCGGTAGACAACCCGTCACGGCTTCCGGATATTGGTTCTATTGAGGAAATGCGTGAGCCGATTGTGGAAGCGAATATCCTGGTGCCCCAGGAACATATCGGCAACGTCATCGCCCTGTGCGAGGAAAAGCGTGGCGTTCAGAAGAACATGCACTTCATGACCACCCAGGTTCAGCTTACCTATGAGCTGCCCATGGCGGAGGTGGTGATGGACTTCTTCGACCGGATCAAGTCTGCCAGCCGCGGCTTTGCCTCACTGGACTATCACTTTACCCGATTCCAGACCGCCAACCTGGTGCGGCTGGATGTACTGATCAATGGCGAACGAGTTGATGCCCTGGCCTTGATCGTGCACAAAGAACAGGCTCATCACAAAGGTCGGCAGCTGATCGAAAAGATGAAGGAACTGATTCCTCGGCAGATGTTCGATATTGCCATTCAGGCCGCCATCGGCAACCAGGTGGTGTCGCGGGTCACGGTCAAGGCGCTGCGCAAGAACGTAACCGCCAAGTGTTACGGTGGTGACGTCAGCCGGAAGAAGAAACTGCTGCAGAAGCAGAAAGAAGGTAAAAAGCGTATGAAGCAGCTGGGTAATGTCGAGGTGCCTCAGGAAGCGTTTCTTGCCGTATTGAAAGTAGATAAATAAAAGGCTTCCCGGATGGATATTGATTTTCCCCTGGTACTGGTGGTGCTGACCTTTGCGACAGGTCTGATCTGGCTGGCGGACAAGCTGTTTCTTCGTGAGCGCCGGCTTGCTGCCTACCGTGCCAGTGGTGCTTCCGGAGAGGTCGGTGAGGGCTCATCGGAGGAATCGGAGGAGCCGAAAGAGCCCTACCTGGTCGACCTGAGCCGATCGTTTTTTCCGGTACTGGCGATTGTCTTGGTGCTGCGCTCCTTCCTGGTGGAGCCCTTTCAGATTCCATCGGGATCCATGCTGCCGACCCTTGAGGTGGGCGACTTCATTCTGGTGAACAAATACGCCTACGGCCTAAGGCTGCCTGTTGCCGGAACCAAAGTGGTTCCCGTCGGCGATCCCCAACGCGGCGATGTCATGGTGTTCCGCTATCCGGAAGATGGCCAGACCAACTACATCAAACGAGTGATTGGCCTGCCCGGCGATCATGTTCGCTATCGTGACAAGCAGCTGTACATCAACGGGGAGAAGGTCGAAACCCGATTTATCGCCAGACTCCCGCCGATGGAGCTGCGTCGTGAGGACCTGGGTGAAGTCGAACACGACATTTTCCTGACCATGGGCCGGCCCGGTGGCAGTGGTGAGGGCGAGTGGGTGGTGCCCGAAGGCCATTATTTTGTCATGGGTGACAATCGCGATAACAGTAATGACAGCCGCTACTGGGGCACGGTCCCGGACGAGCTGGTAGTGGGCAAGGCCTTCGCTATCTGGATGCACTGGAAATCCCTAACCAGTCTGCCATCCTTTGATCGTGTAGGCGGAATTGAGTAATTCGGACTATCTGGAGCGCAGTCATAATGCAGAAAAACAATCTTTCCGGCATGGGCCGTCAGCGGGGTGCCTCGGCATTGACCATGATGGTTATGGTGCTGTTTTTTGGTGGCTTGCTGACGCTGGTGATCAAGCTGGGTCCCGCCTACCTTGATGACATCACCATTCAGGAAGCGCTGGAAAGCCTGGATGGCACAGAAGGCCTCTCTCAGATGGGGCCAGCCCAGGTTCGCACACTGATTAACAAGCGGCTCAGTGTGAACAATGTCCGGGGCTTTGATGCCAAGAACATTTCAGTCGATAAGGATGGCGACCTGGTCGTCATCAACGTTGATTACGAAGTGCGTAACAACCTGTTCAGCAATGTGGATACGGTGGTTCACTTCAAACACACCTATGAGATGAAGGGCAAGTGAGTTCACAACCGGACCTGGATCAGTTACAGCGACGCATTGGCTATCAGTTCAAATCGCCGGAGCGACTTCTGCTGGCACTTACTCACCGGAGCTACGGAAACCAGAATAACGAACGTCTGGAATTTCTCGGCGACTCCATCGTGAACATGGTGATTGCCGAGTATCTGTTTCTGCACTTCGAAAAAGCCCGAGAAGGCCAGCTGAGCCGCCTGCGGGCCCGCATGGTAAAGGGCGTGACCCTGGCTGAGATTGGCCGGGAATTCCAGCTTGGAGGTTACCTCCGGCTGGGCTCCGGAGAGTTGAAAAGCGGAGGCTACCGTCGGGAATCCATCCTGGCCGATGCCGTGGAGTCGATCATCGGTGCCATCTATCTGGACAGCGATTTTCACACCTGCCGGGAGCAGGTCCTGCGTTGGTTTGAACACCGGTTGGAGAAGCTTGATCTCCAGGATACCCAGAAAGATCCCAAGACCCGTTTGCAGGAATATCTCCAGTCCCGCCAGTTTCCATTGCCACGCTATGACGTCATTTCCGTAGACGGCGAGGCTCACAACCAGACATTTCACGTATCCTGTGCGCTGCCTTCGCTGGACCGAAAGACCACCGGGACTGGTAGCAGCCGCCGGGTGGCCGAGCAGCAGGCAGCCCGTAACGCCCTGAAAGAACTGGGCGTGGAGAACCAGTAATGAACGATATCACCCGTCCGGAAAACCCGGACAGTCGCTGCGGTTTCGTGGCCATCGTCGGTCGTCCGAACGTCGGGAAGTCCACGCTGCTCAATCACATCCTCGGGCAGAAACTGAGCATTACCTCCCGCAAGCCCCAGACCACCCGTCATCAGGTGCTTGGTATCAAGACCGTCGGTCCGGTCCAGGCGATCTATGTGGACACACCGGGCATGCACGAGGAAGAGCCACGGGCCATCAACCGTTATATGAACAAGGCCGCCACCTCTGCGCTCATTGATGTCGATGTGGTGGTTTTCGTGGTGGACCAGCTGGCCTGGACCACCGCGGATGAGATGGTGCTGGAGAAGCTCAGCCGGCTGAAATGCCCGGTGATTCTGGCGGTAAACAAGGTCGATAAGATCGAAAAGCGGGAAAGCCTGCTACCGCATCTGGATATGCTCTCGAAAAAGCGTGAATTTGCCGAGATCATTCCGCTTTCGGCACTGAAAGAGACCAATCTCGAGCCTTTGGAAGAGGCGGTCGGGCGCTACCTGCCTGAGAGTATCCACTTCTACCCGGACGATCAGATCACCGATCGCAGTGAACGTTTCCTGGCATCGGAGATTGTCCGGGAAAAGATTACCCGCCAGTTGGGAGCTGAGTTGCCGTACTCGGTTGCCGTGGAGATCGAGGAGTTCAAGCGGGAGGGCAAGACCCTGCACATTTCCGCCCTGATACTGGTTGAGCGTGAAGGCCAGAAGAAGATTATCATCGGCGAGAAAGGCGAGCGGATGCGTCGGATTGGTCAGGAAGCTCGTACGGATATGGAGCGTATGTTCGACAGCAAGATCATGCTGAGGCTCTGGGTAAAGGTGAAGCGTGGCTGGGCAGACAGCGACCGGGCCCTGAAAAGCCTGGGCATGAACGACCTCTGAGGCAGCCATGAAGGGGCCTGAGCTGCAGGAGCCCGCCTATGTCCTTCACCGACGTCCCTGGCGGGAAACCAGTCTCATGGTGGATCTGTTTTCCCTGAACCATGGCCGGATGACCGTCATCGCCCGGGGAGCCAACAGCGCCAAAAGTCCCCTGAAAGCCCAGCTACAACCTTTTCAGCCTCTGATAGTGGATTGGGCTGGCCGGGGCGACCTGAAAACCCTGACCCAGGTCGATGTTCGGGCCGGCCCCACAATTACCCGGACAGTGTCGCTCTACAGTGGCCTTTACCTGAATGAACTGTTGCAGCGGATTCTGCCCGCTGCAGATCCCCATCCCACGCTCTTTGCAGCCTACATCGATGCCATCGGACAGTTGTCCGACACCAGAGATGTGGAGCCGGTGCTTCGGCGTTTTGAACTCGCCTTTGCCTCCGCCCTCGGCTATGACTTTGCCTGGGATCGTGCCACGGATACCGGGCAATCCGTCGAGCCCGGCGGGGAGTATTGTTATGATCCGGAGCAGGGCATAGTGTCCGGGCTGTCGCCCGGTGTGCGCCTGCGAAATCTTCCGGGCGATGTTTTGCTCGATCTGGCCGGGGAAGATTTGCAATCTGAGCGCTGTCGGCGACTGGCGAAACGGGTCATGCGAGTCCTGATCGATTACCTTCTCCAGGGGCGTCCCCTGAACAGTCGCAGCCTTTTCACTCACCTTCGGGGAGAATCCCATGAATCCTAGAGTACTGCTTGGCGTCAATATTGATCACGTTGCCACCCTCCGTCAGGCGAGAGGTACCCGGTACCCTGATCCGGTCCAGGCAGCGCTGATGGCCGAGGAGGCCGGCGCAGACGGCATCACAATCCATCCCAGGGAAGACCGGCGTCATATTCAGGATCGGGATGTGCTGCTGCTCAAAGAGGTGCTCCAGACCAAGATGAATCTAGAAATGGCGGTAACCGATGCGATGCTGGCGTTTGCCGAACAGGTGCGGCCGGAATGTGTTTGCCTGGTGCCAGAGAAGCGTGAGGAATTGACCACCGAGGGCGGACTGGATGTCGAGGGTCAGGAATCCCGGGTTGCCAAGGCCTGTGAGCGCCTGGCCCGGATTGGTGCCGAGGTGTCACTGTTTATTGATCCGGATCCGGTCCAGATTGATGCCGCGGTCCGCTGTGGCGCGCCGGTAGTGGAGCTGCACACCGGAGAGTATGCCGAGGCCGAAACACCTGAAGCCGAGAATGCCGCCTTCAAAACCATTGCCGACGCCGTCGCCTACGCCCGCAAAAAGGGTTTGATTGTGAATGCGGGCCATGGCCTGCATTACCACAACACAGAGCGAGTGGCGGCAATCCATGGCATCAATGAACTGAATATCGGTCATGCCATCATAGCCCGCGCGGTCTTTACCGGTCTCAAAGAGGCGGTCCGGGATATGAAAGCCATCATCGATCAGGCCCGAAGCCGGGTCTGAGACGGGGCAGCCTCAGGTCGTTTCGGCGGCCTCATGGCGTTCCCGGAACAGCTGCTGCCAATCGGTCTGGTCGCTCCAGATCTGCAGGCGCTCCATGGCCGAGAGCAGCTGGTCTTTCTGGTGCTCCAGATCCGGAGCAGAGCATTTGATGGCCGTTTCCAGATGGTTGGCTGCGGCTCTCAGTTCCGGTACGCCGCAGTAGCGGGTAGCGCCATGGAGCTTGTGAACACATTCCAGTAGCCCATCCATGCTGTGGCTGGCCCAGAGTTCCGAGATCCGCCCGCGATCCACGTGGACCTGCTCCAGCAGCATGCTGAACAGCTCTTCGGCCAGGTCCGCCTTGCCGGCGGCCAGTTGAATGCTTTCGTCCACGCTGACGCAGTCCTGCTGCATTTTGCGCGTTGATGGCCGCAGGGCCCGACGGGTGTCGCGAACTTCCGGAACGGGAAGCCGGCCGTCGCTGCCGTTCTTCGGGCACACGTAGCCGGTGTACTCATGAATGATGTCGTTGAGCTGGCCACTGCTGATGGGTTTGGGCATGTAGCCATCGAAGCCCTGCTTTGTCAGTCGTTCCTGCTCGTCCGACAGGGCATGCGCAGTCAACGCAATGATCGGGGTCCGGTGATTGCCGGTATCCATCTCCCTCAGCCTTGCAGTGGTTTCCACCCCGTCCATGCCGGGCATCTGAAGGTCCATGAAGACCAGGTCGAAGGGTTTCTGTCTGGCCTTGCTCAGGGCTTCAAAGCCGCTGGAAGCGCCCTCGGCGTCCAGTTGGCAGTCTTCCAGCAGGGTCATTACCAGCTTCAGGTTGGCATCGTTATCGTCCACGGCCAGCACTCTCGGCACATTGGCGGTCGTTGCACGGTTGGCGGAAATCTCGTACTCGGGGACCCGCCCGCCGGAATTGATGCCGTGCACCAGCAGCAAAAGCTCATCGTACAGGGAATCTCGGCACACCGGTTTGGTGAGGTGGCCGCTGGCAAGTCCCGATAGCGGTGTGTCGTGGGTTTCAAGGGTGGGGGTCAATAGCAGTGTCCGGCAATCCCGTTCAATCTCCAGGGTACGGACAAGCCCGCAGTACTGGCTGGAATTGAGCAGGTGTCGGGTGATGCCGACAATGGCTACGGCATAGCCCGCCTGGCTTTTCTGGGCCTCTTCAATGTGTTCCTGCAGGGCGCCCGGTGACGCTACCCGGTCGACCACCATGCCCCAGTCCCTTAACAGGTGTTCCACGGCCAGCCCGGTGGTTTTCTGTTGCTCCAGGTAAATGACCCGTTCACCACGCAGGGCATCCCTTGGGGCAATGGCTTCACCGCTGGTGGCAAGCTCCGAGGTGAGGGTAAACCAGAAGGTGGAGCCTTTACCCAGCTCGCTTTCGAGCCCGATCTTGCCCCCCATTTCTTCCACCAGACGCTTCGAGATGGCCAGCCCAAGGCCGGTGCCACCATATTGACGGGCGGTGGAGGCATCGGCCTGGCTGAAGGCGTTGAACAGGGATTGCTGTTGGGCCCGGGACAGGCCCACGCCGGAATCGGTAATGCTCAGGCGCAGGGTAACGCGGTTGGTGTCAGCTTCTTCCTCTTCCAGGCTCGCCCGCAGGACCACCTCACCGGTCTGGGTGAACTTGATGGCGTTGTTGACCAGATTGGTGATCACCTGTTTGACCCGCAGGGGATCGCCCATGATGTTGTCCGGCACATCGTTATAGACCAGTGGCACCAGATCGAGATTCTTGGCGTGTGCCGCTGGCGCCAGCATGACCATGACTTCCTCGACGATATCGCGTAACTGGAACGGTACCCGGTCGAGGATCAGCTTGCCGGCCTCAATCTTCGAGAAATCGAGGATGTCGTTGATGATCGTGAGCAGGATCTCCGACGATTTCCTGATGGTGCTCAGGTGGTCCCGTTGCTGGCGTGGCAGGGGACTCTTTAGAAGCAGTTCGGTGAAGCCGATGATGCCGTTCAGCGGGGTGCGGATCTCGTGGGACATGTTGGCCAGGAACTCGGATTTGATCCGACTGGCCTCGAGTGCTTCTTTTCGAGCGAAATCCAGCTCGATGTTCTGGATTTCGATGGTTTCCAGGGTTTCCCGCAGATCTTCGGTGGCCTGGTCGATGTTCTGCTGCATTTCCGCCTGGGCCTTGCTCAGCTCTTCGGCCATGGCATTGAGGCCGGATTCCAGCTGTTCGAACTCCGGCCCGGCGCCGGTGTAGACCCGGGTATCCAGCTTGCCTTCCTTGAGTTTGGCAACGGCCTCGTTCAGTTCGAATACCGGGTTGGTGAACGCACGGCTCAGTCGCAGGGCAATGGCCATGCTGAGAATGACGCCCCCGAGAATGAGCAGCAGGGAAATAAGCAGGGCCTTGTACGTCTCTTTTTCGGTGCGGATATGGGACATTTCCACAACCACCCAGCCCAGAGGCTCCCGCAGATTCGACATGGACTGGCGGGCATCCGGGTCGAGCATGCTCTCGATCATCAGATCCTGCAGAAACACGGGGGTGATAAACCGGGTGCTGTTTTTTCGGGATATCCGGGTGGCGTGCTCGGCGGTGAGTTCGTCGGACTGCACGGTCTCCGAGCTTCCGGGCCCGGTGTGGAGCAGGCGGGAGCCGTCACTGCCAAAGAAGGTGATGGAGCGGACGTCCTGCTCTTCCAGAAGAGCATTGGAGAGGCTGCTGAGCAGGCTGCGATTGGCGGTAAACAGGCCATATTCGGAACCGGCGGCGAGCTGTCGGGAGAGTGATTCGCCCCGGTCCTTCAGCAGGCTTTCTATATTGTTAACCCAGCTGTAGGTGAAGAACAGCCCCAGCATCAGGGTGGTCAGCAGGGTGGGAACCAGCGTTACCACCAACACTTTTTTGCGAATGCCCCAACGTCGCATACCGTGATCCTGAATTATTGCTTTTGTCCGCGTCGCAGAGCGGAAACCGTCCGTGTTAAGAATAGCTGATCCGGAAAGGGATAACTGTGGTATCAGTCCCGACAGTACCGGAAAATCCCGTGTCGGATATAGCCGCCGGTCATGGATATAGCGAGAAGCTGTATTGGGAGACCGGGGCGATAACGCGTATCATGCGAAGCCAAAAGTGTACCACAGGGTTATCATATGCATTTTCCCACCATTGAAGATTATGTCGGGCACACCCCTCTGGTTCGCCTGCAGCGTCTCCCCGGTGAGACGAGTAACGTGATTCTGGCCAAGCTGGAAGGGAATAACCCCGCCGGCTCGGTGAAGGATCGCCCGGCCATCAGCATGATCCAGGAAGCGGAGCGTCGGGGCGACATCAAGCCGGGCGATACCCTGATCGAGGCGACCAGTGGCAACACCGGCATTGCCCTGGCCATGGCGGCTGCCATCAAGGGGTACCGGATGGTGCTGATCATGCCCGCGAACATGAGTGAGGAGCGTCGGGCATCCATGCGCGCCTATGGTGCGGAGATTGTCACGGTCACCAGGGAAGAGGGGATGGAAACTGCCCGTGACCTGGCTCTCAAGATGCAGGCGGAGGGCAAGGGCAGGGTGCTGGATCAGTTCAGCAACCAGGACAACCCTCTGGCGCACTACCGCACGACCGGTCCCGAGATCTGGGAGCAGACCGGGGGGCGTGTCACCCATTTTGTCAGCTCCATGGGCACTACTGGCACCATCATGGGCGTGTCCCGTTACCTCAAGGAGCGCAACCCGGATATTCGCATTATCGGGCTTCAGCCCAAAGAAGGTGCGTCCATACCCGGGATACGTCGATGGCCCGAAGCCTACCTGCCGAAAATCTACGATGCCGCACGGGTGGACGAGGTGTTGGATGTTGGCCAGGAAGAGGCCGAAAACACCATGCGGGCCCTGGCTTCCGAGGAAGGCATTTTCTGTGGCGTCTCCTCCGGCGGTTCGATCGCGGCCGCGCTCAAGCTCTCGCAGCAGGTTGAAAACGCCATCATCGTGGCCATTATCTGTGACCGCGGCGACCGCTATCTATCCACCGGTGTATTTCCCGGCGCCTGAACACGATTCCACCAAGAGACCCGAGTATGAGCAGACGACGCAGGAAGGTTCTTCCAAAAGAGCCCGTGCGCTGTGAGATTGAGACCCTGAGCCATGACGGCCGGGGTATCGCCCGTCAGGATGGCAAGACCCAGTTTGTCGATGGCGCCCTTCCGGGCGAAACCGTGATGGCGAAAGTGGTGTCCAGTCGAAGCAAGTTCGACGAACTGCGCACCGAAGAGGTTCTGGAAGCCGCGCCGGATCGTCAGACGCCACCCTGCGAGTTTGCCGACCTGTGTGGCGGCTGTAGCCTGCAGCATATGAGTGGCGATGCGCAGATCGCGTTCAAGGAGAATACCCTGCGGGAGCATTTTGCCCATTTCGGGGGCATCGAACCCGAGGAGTGGATTGAGCCACTGCGCTCGGAAGAGAGCCTCGGCTATCGCCGCAAGGCGCGCCTCGGGGTTCGTTACGTCAAGGCCCGGGAGTCTGTCCTGGTGGGGTTTCGGGAGAAACGCAACAGTTTCCTGACCGACATCGACCGTTGTGTGGTGCTGGATCCCCGCATTGGCGACCGCATACTGCCCCTTCGAAATATGCTGCACGATCTGGACGCCTACAGCCGAATCGCCCAGGTGGAAGTTGCCTGTGGCGATGATGTGGCGGTAATGGTGTTCCGCAATATGGATGACCTGTCCACTGGTGACCGGGAGAAGCTCATTGCCTTCGGCCAGGCTCACGATTTGCATATCTACCTGCAGCCAAAAGGGCCCGATACCGTTCATCGGATCTGGCCCGAGTCCTCTGGCCGGGATGATGAGCGACTGAGCTACAGGCTGGAAGAATTCGACCTGACCATGAAATTTCATCCCATGGACTTTACCCAGGTCAATGCAGGCATTAATCGCGCAATGGTACACAGGGCCGTGGAATGGCTGGATGTCCAGCCTGGCGAGCGAGTCCTGGATCTGTTCTGCGGTCTGGGGAATTTCACTCTGCCGCTGGCCACGCGAGGCGGGCAGGTTGTTGGCGTGGAAGGCGACGAGACCATGGTCGTACGGGGCCGGGAAAACGCGGAACTAAACGGTCTCGACAATGTCGCTTTTCACGGTGCCGACTTGCACGGTGACTTCACGGGCCAGAGCTGGGCCAAAGAAGGGTTCGACAAGATTCTGATTGATCCGCCCCGTTCCGGTGCCGAGGAGATCTGCAAGTACCTCACGGCCTTCGGGGCACAAAAGATAGTCTATGTCTCCTGCAACCCGGCCACCCTGGCGCGCGACGCAGGCGTAATGGCGCGCAACGGCTATCGACTGGTGCGCGCAGGTGTGATGGACATGTTTCCCCACACCACTCACGTGGAATCCATCGCGTTGTTCGAACGGGATTCCGACTGAAGATGCGGTGGGCAGTCAGGGATGGCTGCGGCAACCATCAGGAATAACAAGACTGATATGGTAAAAGTTCGCGAAGATTACGCAATGACCGGCGACGGCCAGGTGGATATCGAGGGCTGGGTAAACCAGATAGCCTCGCAAACGCACCTGGACGACGCTGACCAGTTCCGGTTGGCCTGCGAAAAGGCAGCGGAAATCGATCTTCAGGCTTTCCGGCAGGATCGCCAGTGGGCACCTGGTTCCAGCAGCTTCCGGATTGGCATTGAGATGGCCCAGGTTCTGGCGGAGCTGCACCTGGATCAGGCCAGCCTGGTGGCGGCGATCCTTTATCGCGCCGTGCGTGAAGAGCGCGTTCCCCTGGAGACAATCCGCAAGGAATTTGGCGATGAGGTGGCGGGCCTGATCAACGGCGTGCAGCAGATGGCGGCCATTTCGTCCATCCACCACCCGCTGAAGGGTAACGTTCTGGGCCAGAGCGAAGGCCAACTGGACAACGTCCGCAAGATGCTCGTCACCATGATTGACGATGTCCGGGTTGCCCTGATCAAGCTGGCGGAGCGTACCTGCGCCATTCGGGCGGTAAAGGATGCTCCAGAAGAAAAGCGAATGCGCGTCGCCCGGGAAGTGTTTGATATCTACGCACCCCTGGCACACCGGCTTGGCATTGGTCACATCAAGTGGGAGCTGGAAGATCTTTCTTTCCGGTACCTGCATGGTTCCGCCTACAAAAAGATCGCCAAACTGCTGGACGAAAAGCGCCTGGATCGCGACGGTTACATCAAGCGGGTAATTGAAACCCTGCAGACCGAACTGAAAGCCTATGGCATTGAGGGCGAGCTGTCCGGACGTGCCAAGCACATCTACAGCATCTGGCGAAAAATGCGCCGCAAGGGCATCGACTTTTCCCAGGTTTACGATGTTCGCGCCGTGCGTATCCTGGTTCCGGAGGTTCGCGACTGTTACGCCGCACTGGGTATTGTCCACACGCTGTGGCGCCACATCCCCAACGAGTTCGACGATTACATTGCCAACCCGAAGGAAAACGGTTACCAGTCCCTGCATACCGCCGTGATCGGGCCCGAGGGCAAGGTCATGGAAGTGCAGATCCGAACCCACACGATGCATGAGGAGGCGGAACTGGGCGTTTGTGCCCACTGGTTGTACAAGGGCATGGACAAAGGCAACAAGTCGACCGGCTACGATGCCAAGATCAACTGGCTGCGCCAGGTTCTGGAGTGGCAGGAGGAGCTGGGCGACCTGTCCGGGCTGGCCGACCACCTCAAATCCGATGTCGCATCGGATCGGGTGTATGTATTCACACCCGAGGGCCACGTGGTGGATCTGCCCCAGGGGGCAACGCCGGTGGATTTCGCCTACCGGGTTCACACGGAGATCGGTCACGCCTGCCGCGGTGCGCGGGTGAACAGCCGAATCGTTCCGCTGACCTATCCACTGAAAACCGGCGATCAGGTGTTTATCCTGACCTCCAACAACCCGGCCCCAAGCCGCGACTGGCTGAACCCGAGCCTTGGTTACATTCAGACTTCCAGGGCACGCGCCAAGGTAACCCACTGGTTCAAACAGCAGGATCGTGGTCGCAATATCGTTGACGGTCGTGCCATTCTCGAGGACGAGTTCAGGCGTCTGTCCCTGTACGATGTAGATCTTGGTGAGCTTGCCAGGAAGGTTAATTACCAAAGTGCGGAGGACATGTTTGCAGCCACCGGAGCCGGTGACCTTCGCCCCACGCATGTCGCCAATGTGGCCCAGCAGATGCTGGAGCCCAAGTCCGAACAGCTGGATCTGAAACTCAGTGCTCAGCGCCGCAAGCCCTACGATACCGAATCGGATATCCAGATCCTGGGTGTCGGCAAGCTCAAGACCCAGGTGGCTAAATGCTGCAAACCTCTGCCCGGTGACGCCATTGGTGGCTACATCACGGTTGGCCGTGGGGTTACGGTCCATCGCCAGGACTGCCTGACGTTCCTGAATCTGCGTGAGTTCGAGCCCAACCGGATTATTGAGGTCAGCTGGGGTGGCCGGCAGGCTGCTGTTTATCCTGTCGACATTGAAATTGAAGCCTATGACCGATCCGGGCTGCTGAGAGATATTACCCAGGTGTTGTCGGCCTCCAAGAGTGATGTGCTGTCACTGAATACCCTGAGCAACAAGGACGAGAACACGGCTACCATGACCGTGACGGTGGAAATTTCCAGTCTGGAGCAGTTGGCGCGGTTGCTGGCGCAGATTCGCAACCTGCCCAATATCATTGATGTAAGGCGTAAACGCGGATGAGCTATACCATCGAGGATCTGAAAACCCTGATGGCCAGGCTTCGGGATCCGGAGACGGGCTGTCCATGGGATACCAGGCAATCCTACAGGACCATCGTGCCGCACACGCTGGAGGAGGCCTACGAAGTCGCCGATGCCATTGAGCGAGAGGATTACCCGCATCTGAAAGACGAGCTGGGGGACCTGCTGTTCCAGGTCATTTTCTACACCCAGCTTGGTCGGGAAGATGGCCATTTCGATTTTGACGGTGTGGTCGATCATCTGGTGCGCAAACTGGTAAGGCGGCATCCACACGTTTTTCCGGAAGGGACCCTGGAAAGCAGCATTGATCCGGATAATCGGCCGGATGAGGCCTGGATCAAGGAAAGCTGGGAGCGCATCAAGGCCGAGGAGCGGGCAATGAAGCCGGCACCGGAAGCCAGCGCCCCAGTAAGTCGGCTTGACGGCATTGCCCGGACCCTGCCTGCAATGGCTCGGGCCGAGAAGCTCCAGAAACGGGCAGCCAGGCACGGTTTCGACTGGCCAAATGTTGGCCCGGTTTTCGACAAACTTCACGAGGAAATCGACGAGCTCAAGGAGGCGTGGGAAGCCGCACAGACGGGCGCCGGTGATCCCGATGCCGTTGAAGATGAGCTCGGCGATCTCCTGTTCGTCTGTGTGAACCTGGCACGGTTCATGAAGGTTAACCCTGAGCAGGCACTCAATCGAACCAACCATAAATTCGACGCCCGGTTCCGGGCGATTGAACGTGTGCTGGAACGGGAGGGCCGCGATATGGACGAAGAATCTCTGGAGGCGCTGGATGCCGTGTGGCAGGCGGTGAAAGGCGTGGAGCGGGGAGAGAACGAGCACTGAAAATGGCGGATCGGTAAGTACAATCCGTTACCAATTTTCTCGCCCCCGGACCGACGGCTTCGTCTACACTTCCGGAAACGGATGCACAGTTTTCGTGCGCCGTGCGCCATCAATAAGATGCAGGAGTGAAGGCACCATGAAAATCAAAGATCTGGTCAACTACTGGGACAAGCATGCACGTGGTCGGCTTACCCGAGACGCCTACTTCATGGCGTTGTCTGACCAGCATCACAAGCGTCTCGAGAAACTCGCAGCGCTCTATCCGATGAAGTCACCTCAGGATCTGATGCGGGATCTGATTTCTGCAGCACTGGACGAAATGGAGACCAGCTTTCCGTATGTTCAGGGCACCAAAGTGGTGGCGTACGACGAGGATGGCTTCGAGATCTACGAAGATCAGGGCCTGACTCCCAAGTTTGTCAGCCTGAGCCAGAAGCACATCCAGCGCCTCAAGGCCCGTCAACTGGAATCAGTCGCCTGACGACACGGGCAGCGAAAGCTGCCCGCCGCTATTTACTTGTCTTTCCCTTCCAGCTTGTCCTTCAGTGGGCTCTGGCGTACCAGATCGTCCAGAGCTGCACCAATCATGTCGTTCAGAATATCGCTTTCACTGCGGTCCGGGTAAAGTTCCGCCAGTGCGGCCACGCGTGCGGCATCTTCCAGCGGCAGGCGCAGGTTATAATCGTGGGTGCGCTCCACGGGCTCTTTTTGCTGTTCCCAGTGTTTGGGCAAATCAGTGACCTTCATGATAACTCCTTGCAGCTACAGGCTTGAATCGCCAATAGACTTTCTCGACTGTTCCTTAGTATCGTAAGTTTACTTCGCCTCCGTCAATTCAAAAGGACGTCAATGTGACTGAGCTACATCCCGAACTCCGAGAAAACGTACGAATGCTGGGTGAACTTCTGGGCCAGAGCATACGGCGATATCCCGGACAGGAATGCTACGAGCTGATTGAGGAAATCCGGGCGGCTGCCAAGTCCGACCGTCGCCAGGAAAGCGGGTCCGGCCAGCGACTTGTCAATCTGCTGCGCAAGTTGAGCGATGATGAGCTGCTTCCGGTGACCCGTGCCTTCAACCAGTTCCTGAACCTGGCCAACCTTGCCGAGCAGTACCATGGTATTCGTCGGAAACGCGGGCACCAGTCTGATCTGATGGTCGAATCGCTCGGGGAGGTGTTTGAGCGGCTCAAGCAAGGTGATGTCACGCCGGAGGAACTGCATCAGAGGGTGGCGGATCTACGAATCGAGTTTGTGCTGACGGCCCACCCCACCGAGGTGGCGCGTCGCACCCTTATTATGAAATACGACGAGATGTCGGACTGCCTGGCGCGTCTGGACCATGACGACCTCATGCCTGCTGAACGGGAGGAAATCGTCAATCGCCTGTCTCAACTGGTTACCGAAGCCTGGCACACCGACGAGATTCGTCAGGAGCGACCAACCGCAGTGGATGAGGCCAAATGGGGCTTTGCGGTTATTGAAAACAGTCTGTGGCAGGCCCTGCCACAGTTTCTGAGGAGCCTGGATACGTCGCTGGAAGACGCGACCGGAAAGGGCCTTCCCCTGCAGGCATCCCCCATCCGCATTGCATCCTGGATGGGCGGTGATCGTGATGGCAATCCGAATGTCACCCACAAGGTGACCCGCCGGGTCTTCCTGCTTGGCCGCTGGATGGCAGCGGATCTCTATCTTCGTGATATTCAGGCGCTGCGGGCCGAACTGTCCATGTGGCAGGCCAGCGACGAGCTCAAGGCCGTTGTTGGTGATTCCCGGGAACCCTACCGCCATGTGCTCGCCGAACTCCGTGAGCGGCTGATCAGAACCCGGGACTGGGCAGAGGCGAGCGTCAACGGCGAGACCGCGGACGCCAGCGGGATCCTGTTTGAGAATGAGGATTTCACCGGCCCCCTGGAGCTCTGCTATCGATCCCTGGTTGAGTGTGGGCTGGAAGATATTGCCAACGGCCCTCTGCTGGATACCATCCGGCGGGCACATACCTTCGGCCTGCCGTTGATCCGACTGGACATTCGCCAGGAAGCGAGCCGCCACGCCGAGGCCGTCGCCGAGATGGTCGACTACCTCGGCCTGGGGGATTACCTGTCCTGGTCCGAACAGGAGCGTCAGGCGTTCCTCGTGCAGGAGCTACAGGGCCGACGTCCGCTGGTCCCCCGCAATTGGGAGCCCTCTGAATCCGTTGCCGAGGTGCTGGCGACCTGCGAGGTAGT
This sequence comes from Marinobacter sp. MIT932201, assembly GCF_047123295.1. NCBI lineage: Bacteria > Pseudomonadati > Pseudomonadota > Gammaproteobacteria > Pseudomonadales > Marinobacteraceae > Marinobacter > Marinobacter sp. MIT932201. The sequence goes on from NZ_CP138917.1 coordinate 1,201,472, forward strand.
GGCGCAACAAACCCCGGAAGCTCTCGGCTCCTACGTGATTAGCATGGCCAGCAAGCCCTCCGACGTGTTGAGCGTGATTCTGCTGCTGCGGGAATCGGGGATGAAGTTTCCGATGCGGGTCGTCCCTCTGTTTGAAACCCTGGACGACCTGCGTGGCGCGCCGGACAGCATGTCGGCTCTGTACGAGGTTGAATGGTACCGGGAGTATTGCCAGGGCCGTCAGGAAGTGATGATCGGCTACTCGGATTCCTCCAAGGATGCGGGACAGCTGATGGCGGCGTGGGCCCAGTATCAGGCCCAGGAGAAACTTACCCACGTTGCCCGCCAGTATGGTGTCCATCTGACCCTGTTCCATGGTCGGGGCGGTACCGTTGGCCGAGGCGGTGGGCCTGCCAACCGGGCAATTCTGTCCCAGCCGCCGGGCTCGGTTAACGGCAGTTTCCGGATCACCGAGCAGGGGGAGATGATTCGTTTCAAGTTCGGTTTGCCCCGGCTGGCTGTTCAAAGTCTGACGCTCTACACCACCGCCGTCATTGAAGCCACACTGGCTCCGCCACCCAAACCGGAGGACAGCTGGCGTGAGACCATGGACTGGCTCACCGAACGCTCCCTGAAAGCCTACCGCGATGTGGTTCGTGAGAATCCGGATTTCGTGCCTTATTTCCGTCAGGTTACACCCGAGCAGGCCCTGGGCAAGCTGGCGCTGGGCAGCCGACCGGCGCGGCGCAAGGCCACCGGCGGCGTGGAAAGCCTGCGGGCAATACCCTGGATCTTCGCCTGGACCCAGATGCGGCTGATGCTGCCGAGCTGGCTCGGCAGTGACGTGGCGCTTGAAGAAGCGGCCCGCGATAACCGGTTGCCGGTACTGAGGGAGATGATGCAGGGCTGGCCGTTTTTCCGCACCTACGTCGACATGCTGGAAATGGTACTGGCCAAGGCGGATCTGCGGATCGCGAGTTATTATGAACAGACCCTGCTTGATGATGACCAACTGAAAGCCCTGGGTGAAAGCCTTCGAACCCGGCTCCAGGGATGCATCGAGCGGCTTCTGGAACTCAAGGAGCAAACGGATCTGCTTGAGGCGGAGCCCGTGTTCGCGCACTCTATGCGAGTCCGCAACCCCTACACCGATCCATTGCACTACCTGCAGGCCGAACTGCTGCGGAGGGATCGGGAAAGTGAAGGTAAGGGCGAGGTTCCCGAACTGGTGGAACGAGCCCTCAAAGTCACCATGGCGGGTATCGCTGCAGGTATGCGCAACACCGGCTGATCAATACAGGTGTCGAAAACAGTGCTGGCAAAGGCCGGGTAGCCTGGCCGCTGACAACGAACGAAGGGAGTAAGCTGTGGCTCTGGCTGCACGATTGGAACGTTTTCTTGCCCGCAAGGGCATCAGCTATCGGGAGTTGCCGATTGATCAGGTGACCAGCCTCGATGCGGCAGTTATGGCCTCGGGACTGTCGCAGGATGCCTTCATTCAAGCCACTCTCCTGATCGACATTACCGGTGTCGTGATGGCAGTGCACAAGTTCGATAGTTCCCTTGATCCGGATGCCGTTCACCAGTTGACCGGCCGGCGCCTCCAGCCACTTACCGCACGGCAGACCATGCGGCTGTTCGGGGATTGCGACCCCGGCTTCACGCCGCCCATCGGGCAGGCCTATGAACTGCCCGTGATCGTGGATGAGGATGTGATACTCGCGGATCAGGTCGTGTTCTCTAGTGGTACCGATCATTCGCTGATACAGATGGATGGTCGCTCACTCCGGTTGGCGCTGGCAGGCGCCAGGGAAGGCCACCTGGTTATCCGGGGGCCGGGCAATGGTAACCGCGAGGCCCTGACGCTCGAGGAAGTGGCCGACAAGCTTCAGAAACTCTACCGGTTGCCACCAATGCCGGCTCTCGCCCTGCGCATTCTGCGGTTGACCGCCAATACCGATGCCACCGCCCGGGAGCTTGCCGAGCTGATCGAGTTTGACCCGAGCCTGACCGCCCAGATCATGCGCTATGCCCGGTCTGCACTGTTCAATTATCCCGGCCAGATCAACTCGGTCCAGGAAGCGGTTACCCGTGTTCTGGGCTTTGATCGCGTGGCACATATCGCCCTGGGCATTGCCTCCGTTCGCGCCTTTGAGGTGCCTCGCCAGGGGATGCTGGGTATGGACAATTTCTGGCGCCACTCGCTGTATTGCGCGTTCCTGTGCCAGATCATTGCTCCGCGATGCGGCGCCGAGAAAGGACTGGGTTATCTGTGCGGTCTGTTGCACAACTTCGGCCTGTTGCTGGTGGGGCATCTTTTCCCGGCCGAATTCGATGAACTCAATGAGCTTCGCGAGGCCAATCCCGAAGCCAGCATGCACTCTCTCGAACAACAGGTCTTCGGACAGGGCAATGGGCAGGAAATCCTGTCGGTTGGCCATGGTGCCATTGGCGGAATACTCCACCGTTTGTGGCAACTGCCGGATCCGGTGGTCAAGGCGGCCGGTGTTCATCAGCAGTCAGGTTACCATGGTGAGCATGAGAACTACGTCCTCATGGTTCAGTTGGCGAATGCCCTTCTGAAGGATCGCGGTATTGGCGATGAGTTTAACCCCGATGATGTGCCCTCTCTGCTGGAAGGCCTGGGGCTGCAGCCGGACGTTGTGGAAGAACTGAACGCCGAACTGGAGCGTGTTGCTCCCGATCTGGACGCACTGGCCAACTCCCTGTCATCCTGACACCCTGTCTGTATTCGCCGGGAAAAGCGCACTTCCGGTGCATGATACGGAGGTCGACTTTCTCTGACGTGGCTGACTTCGTATAATGCGCCTTCGCCGTTTCCGGCTGACACCTGTTCCGTGCAGGAGAGGCTGTCGCAAAGGCAGAGGTTTTTGCCACAGCTTTTCAAATGATAATGACTAAAACGGGAGCACAGCGTTATGCGAATCATCATGTTAGGCGCACCGGGCGCAGGCAAGGGGACTCAGGCCCAGTTCATTACGGAACGGTTTGATATTCCCCAGATCTCCACCGGTGACATGCTGCGCGCGGCGGTAAAGGCGGAGTCCGAGCTGGGCAAGCAGGTCAAGGAAGTCATGGCAACGGGCGGGCTGGTGTCGGACGACATCATCATTGCGCTGATCGAGGAGCGCATCCAGCAGCCGGACTGCAAGAACGGTTTCCTGCTGGATGGTTTTCCCCGTACGATTCCCCAGGCCGAGGCTTTGAAAGAGCAGGGGATTGCCATCGATTATGTGGTTGAAATTGCCGTCGATGACGAGGAAATCGTCAGTCGTCTGTCCGGTCGCCGAGTACATGAAGGCAGCGGTCGCATCTACCACGTGAAATACGATCCGCCCAAAGTTGAGGGCAAGGATGATGAAACCGGTGAACCTCTGGTTCAGCGCGAGGACGACAAGGAAGAGACGGTTCGCAAGCGTCTGAAGATCTATCACGACCAGACCGCACCGCTGGTCGGCTACTACCAGGACTGGGCTTCGAAAGACCCTGCAGCCGCGCCGAAATATGTTCGCGTGGAAGGCGTTGGCAGCCTTGACAGCATTCGCGACCAGATCCTTTCAGAACTCAAGTAAATTATTGGCATCCTGACCTGAGGTTTTCACACCGGTGAAACTGTTGGCATTGGATACGTCATCAGAGGGCTGCTCGGCAGCCCTTCTTGTTGATGGCGAGATCTCCGAACGCTTCGAGCTTGCCCCCAGAGGCCACACCCGGCTGCTGATGCCAATGGTGCGGGAACTGCTGGCAGAGAAAAATCTGGCCCCGGCCGAGCTGGATGCCCTGGCGTTCGCCCGCGGCCCCGGATCTTTCACTGGCGTGAGAATCGCAACCGGTGTCGTGCAGGGGCTTGCCTGGGGGCTGGATATCCCGGTGGTGCCCGTGTCGTCACTGGAGGCGGTTGCATTGGGCGCCATTGATAGCATGGATATTCCCGAGAACGGCGGCATTGCGGTGGCATTCGACGCGCGTATGGGAGAGCTTTATTGGGGGTGTTTTGCCGCCCGTTCAGGACTGCCGGTGGCTCTGGCTCCGGAACAGGTCTGTCCGCCGGAGGCAGTTAGCCTGCCCGCCGCCACCGAAGGCTGGTGCGGAGCCGGTCCGGGCTGGCAGTATCGCTCCGCAATGCCGGTGGAGGTATCTGAGAGTGTTGATAACGTAGATGAGACTCTGGTACTTCGTGCTGCCTGGGTAGCGCGTCTTGCGGCGAATGCATACGAGCAGGGGAAGACGGTGTCAGCGGAGCAGGCTCAACCGGTGTATATCAGGGATGAAGTGGCCTGGAAAAAACTGCCAGGCCGATAGTCTCACCGGCTGTCTTCGCGAATCCCGGAACGCCAGGCTGGGTAAAAAGTGATCATCCACCTTTTCTTCCTCAAGATAATCTTCCATACTTTCGGTTCACGTTTTCCTGTCATCCGGCCAGCGGTATCTGAACATGATTGGCGGTATTAATCCGGGTAACAATTTCAATTTCCAGACCGGCAACAACAGCCCTGTCCGGGAGCGCAGTGATACGGCCCGGGCGCCTGCATCAACGCCGGAGAAAACACCCGATGCGGCTCGCCGTGACCTCGCCGATGGTCGCCAGGGCATTGTCAGCGAACGCAATGCGACCGAAAGCCTCGAGCGCCGTGTTGAGGCCCGTCGTGCCGCCGAAGACGCCCGTCTGGAGCGTTTCCGTGCGGACGAGGTCTCGTTGCCAGCCGCTAGGGCTCTCTCCACATTTGCCTCTGTAGCCGCTGCCGGTCAGGAAGCAGGCGGCGATGGTAGTCTGGCCGGGATTGATATTCTGGTCTGATGTCTGAGTCCTCCTCGCCCGAACCCTCTGCCCTTTGCAGCACCATCGCTGTTGCCCACAGTGCACTTGGCGACCGAGTCCAGGCCGAAACTCTGGCACAATCGCTTGGGCTGACTAACCTGGGTGTTGTTCGCCCAAGAGATGTCACGGACTTCCCGGTTTTACTATTTCTTGATGAGCTGGGCCTTGGCCTACAGGTCACCGGCAAAGGTGCGCCAGGGCCGGTTCGTGCAGAGTTCGTTACCGGAAAAATGGGGTACCGGCGTGAGCATGGTGGTGGCGCGGGCCAACTGGTGGCCAAGGCGGTTGGCCTGCAGAAAACCCGAGCCACCCTGGATGTGGTTGATGCAACGGCGGGACTGGGCCAGGATGCCTTTGTTCTCGCCAGCCTTGGCTGCAGGGTCACATTGTTCGAACGCAATCCGGTTATTCATGCGCTGTTGGCTGACGGTTTGGCGCGGGCAGCTATGAACGTGGATTGCGCCGCCATTGTCGAGCGCATGCGGCTGCTGGAAGGCAGCAGTATTGAGTGGCTGGCACAAAGTGAAATCGAAGCCGCGGACGTTGTCTATCTGGATCCGATGTTTCCCCATCGAGACAAGTCGGCCCTGGTAAAAAAAGAAATGCAGGTGTTTCGCACCATCGTGGGTGACGACGAAGATTCCGGACAATTGCTGGCGAGCGCGCTCGAGCATGCTCGTTACCGGGTGGTGGTGAAGCGGCCCCGTAAGGCGTCGGCGATTGAAGGACCGGAGCCGACCACCCGCGTGGAAGGCAAAAGTAGCCGCTACGATGTGTATTCGATTCGGGCGCTGCCGGCCCGGTGAGCGCCGTCAGGCGCCCATCATGGTAACCTGCTGGATTGCCTGTCGCTTCTCGACGCTCAGCACCAGGCGGGCATCATCAGCCACCTCATCCAGCCCTTCCCCGTAGCACAGCAAGCCATTATCGTCGGTGGTGATCACACCATTGTTCTGCATATTGGCAATGAAGTTCCGGAACAGGCTCTTGTCAAAGAATTCCGGTGCATTGAGACCGAACAGGATGGACATGCGTTCGGCGAGCAGGGCGCTCTGCTCTTCCAGTTCGGCGGCGCTGATCTTGCCCGAACCGTACTTGCGCAGAATGCCCAGGGCAATGTGGTAGCGCTCGACCGTCTGGATGATAAAGCGGGACAGCACCCTGAGCCTGAGCATGGCTTCGGTGCCTTCCTCCGGCCGTCCGATCCGGTCATCGTCCAGGGGCTTCAGCAGGCCCTGTTCAATAAGAACATCAATCCACTGATTGATCACGTTTCTGGCTTCATCCGGCTGGTACTTCAGGAAAAGCTCGGATTGCAGGTAGGGGTAGGCCACGCTGGCAAGGAAGACGATCTTGTCGCGCCCCAGTGAATCCTTGTTTTCAAACAGGCTGGCAATCAGTGAGGGCAGTGCGAACAGGTGCTGGATGTTGTTCCTGTAGTAGGTCATCAGGATCGCGTTGCTGCCCTCCAGGGCAATGATATCGCCGAGCTTTTGCGGCTGCCGGCTGATCAGACCCATACCCTCGCAGTATGCGACCCAGTCTTTGCCCGAGCCCTCGGGCAGGGTCACCGTTTCCGCGTAGGGGAAGGCCTTGAGCAGGGCTGCGTATTGATCCATCAGGCGGATCAACTGGCCCTCATCCATCGCCAGTCGTTCGGTACCCAGCAGCACCGTTGCGGTCATGCCGATCGGGTTGACGGCAACAGAGGCGTTAATGCTGGACGCCACCCGGAACGACAGTTCTGAAACCGCGCTGTTGAGCCACTTGGGACGATACTCGGCGTCGTAGGCCTCGTCTCGCCAGCTGCTGTTTACGTCGTCGAGAACCTCGGACAGATGGATGGCCTCGCCGAAGTTTACCGCGACGCGACCAAAGGAGTTGCTGAGTTTGCGGACGGTCTTGGCCAGGCCGAAGACGCTCTCTTTCTCTTTTTTCTTGCCGCGAAGTTCGCCTAGGTAGGAGCGCCCTTCCATAACCTTTTCATAGCCAATGTAAACGGGCACGAACACAATGGGTTTGCGATGGTCGCGCAGGAAGCTGCGAACGGTCATTGCCAGCATGCCTGGCCGGGGTTGAAGCATCCGACCCGTGCGGCTGCGACCACCCTCGACAAAATACTCCACGGAATAGCCCCGGGAGAACATCACATGCATGTATTCATTGAAAACGGTAGCGTACAGGGGATTGTCCTTGAAGCTGCGGCGCATGAAGAAGGCCCCGCCGCGGCGCAGGATCGGTCCGACAATGGGCATGTTGAGATTGATACCTGCCGCGATGTGCGGCGGCATCAGGCCATTCTTGTAAAGCACGTAGGACAGCAGCAGGTAGTCGATGTGTGACCGGTGGCAAGGCACGTATACCACCGCGTTGTCCTGGGCGACTTCTTTCACCACCCGGATATTGTTGATGGCAATACCGTTGTAGATCCGGTTCCACAGCCATGACAGCACCACCTCAAGGAAGCGGATGGTGACGATGGACATGCTGGCGGCGATTTCGTCCGCGTATTTGTAAGCCTTGGCACGTACTTTTTCCGGCGGGATGTCGTCTTTGGCTGCGGTCTCCCTGATGGCCTCCTTGACTGCCTGAGTGCGCACCAGCCCTGCCACCAGAGTACGACGATGGGAGAGATCTGGGCCCAGAACGGCCTGGCGAACGCGGCGGAAGTGGGTTCTCAGAATCCGTGCCAGCTTGCGGTTGGCGCGCTCCTCGCTGTGCCGGTATTCATCGATAACCTGCTTCAGCGAAAGCGGCTGGTTGAACTGCACGTAGGTATTGCGGCCGTGAACCATGATGATCAGGAACTTCTGAAGCCGGCCGGCAATGGACCAGGTATCAGACAGCAGCAGTTTGACCAGGGATTTCTCCTTGTCAGGGGAGCGGCCCCAGAACAGGGAGACAGGCACAATCTGGACATCCTGGTCCAGGTGTTCCAGACCATAGCGCACCAGTGCCTGGAATTCGTTCGTAGGTGCCGGAGCCTGGCGACCTCGGAAAAAACCACCAATCCGGCGATAGAGAAAAAAGAAGGAGTGGGATGGGCCATTTTTCACTGGGAGTGCTTCGGAGGCGCCCGGCAGTCCCGCCCGGATGACTTCCTGCTCGAGAACCAGACGGCTGGAAAGGGAGCTGTATTGCAGCACGTAGCAGACCGGTTTGTCGGGATCCAGGGCGAGGGCGTCAACGCTGTTGCCGCTGACATCGGTCCGGACCCAGATGAACAGTATCTTGCGGAAAAGGGTCAGGATCAGGCTGCGAATGCCCTGGTAAAGACGCATAAAGTGCAACTCCGTTGAATAAACAGGTGCCAAGTTTACTTGGTTGAGTTCAGGGCGGAAAGTCGAGCTTTCATTCTTGGCCGGTGCAGCAATGTGGTACATTTCGGACTCATCTTTTTATCACCCAGTTGATTCATCGAATGGTGGTCGCAATGACTCAGTGGATACCCGGCTGGACGACCCGGCGGCCAGAAAAAACCGATCTGATCCTCGCCTTGTCGGGGTCTGGAGTGGTCAAGGCTGAAAACGGCTGGCTGCATTCCGGCGACAGCGATCTTTTCGAGGGCGGGTTGCCCGAGTCAGTGTCACTGGGCAGCTACGACGGCCGGGACCTGTTTGTTACCGAATTACCGGAGTCTGGTCTTGGTGACCAGGAGGTGATTCCGCTTCGGGATGCTTTGCTGATGCTGAGCGACGCGCCTGCGGATATGCTCAGTACCGGCTTCCAGGTCTGGCAGTGGTGGCGAGACCACCGGTATTGCGGCCGCTGTGGACAGGAAACCGGTTTTCATCCCCGGGAACGGGCCAAATGGTGCGACCCTTGCGGCCTTCCCTGGTATCCGAGGTTGGCGCCCTGCGTGATCGTGGTTATACGCAGGGAGGATCGGTTTTTGCTCGCTAGGTCCTCAAGGGTCAAGCGGCACTTTTACAGCCTCATTGCCGGATTTGTCGAGCCGGGGGAAAGTCTTGAGGGCGCCGTGCACCGTGAGGTGAAAGAGGAGACCGGACTGGATGTCACCAACATCCGCTATCACGCCTCGCAACCCTGGCCATTCCCCCATCAGCTGATGGTCGGCTTCTTTGCCGACTACGCGGGAGGGGAACTGGTACTCCAGGAAGACGAACTTGCCGATGCTGACTGGTTCCTGCCCGGTGATACGCCACCGGTGCCGCCGGAAACCACGATTTCTGGCCGCCTTATCCGGGCCATGGAAAATGAGATTTCCCGGGGAGGCATTCCGGTTTGAACGAGCAGGGACCTCGAAGGGTATTGGTGTTCGACTCCGGCGTGGGTGGGCTGAGCGTCGCAGCCTGTATTCACCGGCATTTGCCCGGGCTGGAGCTCGTCTACCTGGCGGATAACGCAGGCTTCCCCTACGGCGACAAATCCGAAACAGTCGTGATTGATCGCTGTTGCGCACTGATTAATTCAGCCCTGGCGCTTTACCCGTCGGACGTTATCGTGGTGGCCTGTAATACGGCCAGCACGGTGGTTTTACCCCATTTGAGGGCCATGACAAAGGTGCCGGTTGTGGGTGTAGTGCCCGCCATCAAGCCGGCGGCGGCAAAGACGATTAACCGGCGGCTGGGGTTGTTGGCAACACCGGCAACAGTTCGCAGACCATACCTCGACAGGCTGGTCGAGGAATTTGCCGGCGATTGCCGGGTAGAACGTATAGGCCATCCGGGGTTGGTACGCTGGGCGGAAGACCTGGTTTCTGGTATCGAGGTTCCTTTTGAGGAGCTGAACGAGGCAATGAAGCCTTTCCGGGAAGAGGATGTGGACACGGTGGTTCTCGGCTGCACTCATTATCCACTGTTGCTGGAGAGCCTGAAGCAGAGTTTGCCGTCGGTTCGTTTCTGGGTCGACTCGGGAGAGGCTATTGCACGGCGAGTGGCCTGGCTGCTGGATCAGGAGGGGCAACGTGCGTTGGCTGAAGACCAGATCTGCAGGGAAGGGGAGCCTCCCGTGATCGCAGCTTTGTTTTCAGGGTCGGCGCCTGACGGAATCACAGCCTTCATGACGGGGCTTGGACTGGCGCTCAAAGAGCTCAATGAAGGCTGGCCCGGCGGAGCACCGGGGGCTACAGCAACCGGGTCAGCTTGAACATGGCGAAGAATTCCAGCGCCGGGATCGATCGCTTGTGACAACAGTAGGTCTTGAAATTCTCGCCCCGGAAACGCGACTTGGTGAATTCCAGGCCCTTGAAGTTGTACAGGAAATTACCCTTCTCATAGACTCCGTGCAAAAGGCGCTTCAGCAGCCGGCTCTCCTGATGTTCCGTCGCCGAATCCAGTGACAGGGGAATCAGGCCCAGATCGAGATAGGGCACGCCCTCGGCCCTGAACACTTCCATCGCATGGGCCATAAGGGTATAGAAAATGCCCTGGCGGAAATCGGCATTGGCCCGGGAAATGTTGGGCACATAGCTGATGATCTCGTTATTCCGATAGATCGGGTCGAAATAAATGAACCCGGCGGCTTTGCCGTCCTGGTAGGCGTAGAAATGCCGTTCGTTTTCCCGATAGTCCATTTCCATGGGACGGATCAGAAAACGGATTTCATTGCTTTTGCATTTCCGGGTTCGAATCCAGGCTTCGGAGATCTCCCGGGTGTGGTCGTCGCTGAACCGTTCCTTGACGGTGATGCCGTTTTTCTCAGCCTGGTTCAGTGCGGTCCTGAGAATCTGTTTCTTCTTTCCGCTTAGGGACCACTTGCTCAAATCAATGCGGGACTCGCTGCCGAACTGTGTGCCGTAAAGGCCGAAGCGCAGATGGAGAAAATCGACCACAGGCTTGGATACCTGTATGTAGCTGGCATTGGGAAATTTCTGGTGAAAGCTCTCCAGCAGGCTGCCAAAATCTTCCGGGGCACAGACCGGATCAGAGAGCACGAAGGTCGCACCCCATTTGCGCATGTAGGCGATGTAGCCCATGCCCGGTACATCGAAATACTGCATGCCCGGCTGCAGCGTCGAGAACGACTGGGAGTGGGTTCCGTACTTCTTCAGGAATCCGACCCGCTCGGTAAACGTGAATGAGCCGCTTTCCAGTGTGCCAACCCTGTCCAGTGCGAGGATCTGATCCGACATGCTGCTGCTCCCTGTTTGTTTTTGTTGGGTGACTCTCTAGCGAAGGTAATCAGGCCTGTTTGCGTCCGAGAATGGACCAGTAGCAGTTCATGTTCAGAAGCTTGAAGTGCTTCTTGTCGGTGACCTGAAGGCCCAGGCGCTGCATGTGCTCGGGATAGTTATAGATTTTGTGGAAGGCGTTGTTGGCGAACAGCCAGAAGATGAAGACTGCCATGTACCAGTAGAGCTTTTTGAACATTCGGGAAAGCAGGTTGCCCGTGGGGTAGGAAAAGTCGCCAACAACCACGCGGGCGTCTGCTTTGCCCAGGTGTATCAGATGCTCGAGGACCCGGACCATCATGTCTTCGTCGAATACGTTGAGGAAAAAGTTGGCCACCACCATGTCGTACTGTTCAAACTCATCCACCTTCATGATGTCGCTGTGGATGCGACGGATAGTAAGGTGCGGGGCTTCCTTTTCCTGAGCCTCGGCAAACTTTCTCAGCATGGTTTCGGAAAGGTCCACCACGGTTACATCGGCGCCCAGCTCGGCGGCCCGAATGGCATCCCGACCGTGGCCGACCCCGGCAAACAGTATTTTGTCCCCTGGCTGCACGGTTTCAACGTCCAGCATCGCTGTCTTGCAGCGGTGAATGTTTTTACCGCTGTAAAGGTTGCTCAGGAAATCGTAGACGGGACCAATGTACTTGTACTTGTCGCGCATGATGACTGCTGCCTGTTCTTGTTCCTTGGATGCCGTCACCGTTTTTGTCGTTATTGGTCCGAGAATGTCGGACATTCCGGTGATCAGCGCCTATGGAATCGAGCTTAGAGAACAGGGTGGGAGAAATATGTGCAGTAATGCGCATTTCCGGATACACAAAGTAACGTACTGCAATACTTTGCAAACCAGATCGCGGTTTTATATCGGAGTGTCAGACAATAAATAATCGTCTATCAGAATGATACGGCTTTGGCTCGTATGGTGCCCAGGGTTCTGGAAATTTCGACGGCTGGCCTGGCAGGGCCATAGAAAAAGCCCTGAACCTGATGGCAGCCCAGGCCTCGAAGGTATTCCAGTTGCTCGTCGGTTTCCACGCCTTCAGCAACAATCTCCAGCTTCAGCCCGTGAGCCATGGCGACGATGGCATTCACGATACACGCGCCGTCTTCGCCGCTGCGGATGGCTTTCACGAAAGACTGGTCAACCTTGAGGGTGTGGATGGGCAAACGGTGAAGGTAATTCAGGGAGGAATAACCTGTGCCAAAATCGTCTATCGCTATCCGGACACCAAGAGCTGCCAGTTCACGGAGTTTCTGGGAGATCTGCTCAAGATCGTTCATGATCACGTTTTCAGTGATTTCGATTTCCAGGTTGCCGGCCGGGAAGTTGTGAGCCTTTACCTGCTGCATGAGGGTTTCCACAAATCGCGGGTGCTCGACCTGGATGGGTGACAGGTTGACTGCCAGCCGGAGGTCCGCATGGCCGGCCCGGATCCATTGGCCAACATCCTCGCAGGCCTGATTAAGAACCCGTTCGCTGAGCTGGCCAATCAGCTTGGTTTCTTCTGCCAGGGGCAGAAAGTCTCTGGGGTAGAGAAGTCCGCGTTCGGGGTGCTGCCACCTTACCAGGGCCTCGAGGCCGACTACCCGATTGGTTGTGGAGCACACCTGGGGTTGGTAAAACACCCTCAACTCGTCCCGCTCCAGAGCCAGGCGCAAATCCCGCTCCAGGTTAAGACGGTTGGCTGTATCGATACTCATGCTGTCGGAATAAAAGCGGTAACCGTCCTTGCCCTTGCCTTTAACGTGATACATGGCAATGTCGGCGTTCTGGATGAGCTGATCCATGGATTCGCCGGCTTCCGGGAAGATGGCGATACCGATACTCACACCCACGAACACCTCGTGATCACCCAGTTGAAAAGGCGCCCTGAGGGCATCGATCAGCTTCTTGGCGATCTGTCTGGCATCTTCGTGATTGTGGATCGAGGGCAGTAGCAGGGTGAATTCGTCGCCACCGAAGCGGGACAGGGTATCGCCCTTGCGCAGACATTTTTCAAGACGGTGGGTTACCGCCTGCAGCAATCGATCACCCATGGCGTGGCCGAGGGTATCGTTGATGACCTTGAAACGGTCCAGATCCAGGAACATCACGGCGAGTTTCTGACCGCCACGTTTGGCGTGGGTGATCGCAAGCTCGAGACGGTCCTTGAAAAGGGCCCGGTTTGGCAGGCGCGTCAGCAGGTCGTGATAGGCCTGGAAATTGATGAATGCTTCGGCTTCCTTTCGCTCGGTGACATCACGGGCGGTGCCGTAATAGCGCGCGCCATTGCCATTTCCGCCGCCCTGGGTGGATCCTGAATGGGGCCAGGTTTGCGGATCGATTGGAAAGGCGGTTATCTCGAAGTGTCGGGTTGCCCGGCGGCTGCCCCGGGTCTTCAGGCGAACCTCGAGGGTCCTGGGGTTGTCCGCGGTGATGTTGGGGCCCTTGAGCGCCAGGGTTCCCCGGGTCACGTCACGGTCATCCAGGATGTGTCGGAAGTGTTGGCCACAGAGTTCCGCAGGCTGGTATCCGAGCAGGCTCTCGACCTTGCTGTTCACAAAGCAGAAGTGGCCGTCCTGATCGAGCATGAAAACGATGTCGGGGGAGCTGTTTACGATGTAGCGATGCAGGGCCTCTGATTTCTCGAGCCGCATCTGTATGTGCTCGTGGGCTTCGAGCAGAGACTTCTTTCCGATAACACTCTCAACGGTGGCCAGCAGCTCTTCAGGATCGAAGGGTTTGCGAATGTAGTCCAGGGCGCCCCGGCGAAGGGCTCGGCTTACGGCGCTGAAAGAGCTTTCGCCGCTGACCACAATCACTCCGCAATCCGGTTGCCCATTGGCAAGGTGGGCCATGACATCGAAGCCGTTGACCTCTGGCATCCGGAGATCCAATAGCGCCAGATCGAATGGTTCCTGATCAATCAGGTCACAGGCTTTTCGACCACCGTGTGCTTCTGCAACCTCGTAGCCCCGGTTGCGCAACAGCGAAGCCAGCGTATTCAGCAGGCGAGGTTCATCGTCCGCTACCAGTATCCGTGCCGTTAACCCGTGACTGAAAGGCTGATCAGTTTGTTCAGGTGCCATCGGTCTGTATCCGTCGTTTGTGCGTCAGTCTGTCTCGTTCTTTTTATGGCTGGCCGTCGGTAGCAGAATCCTGAAGGTGGTGCCTTCCTGCCCCGTCCGACAAGCTATGATGCCCTCCATGTCATCGACTAGCTGCTTCACAATACTCAGGCCCAAACCGCTGTGGCCTTCTCCCTTTGTGGTTTTTACCGGTGAGAACAGGGTGTCCCGTATTTCACCGGGTATTCCTCTACCTGTATCTTTGATTTCCAGCTCAACCCAGGTGCGATGATTCTGCCACACTGGAGAAGCGGTATGAATTTCAACAGTGCCACTATCCTCGGGTAGGCTCTCCGCAGCGTTACGAACCAGGTTGATCACTACCTGGCGAATCCGGGTGGTGCTGGCCGCAACCCGTGTTGGTTCGCTGCACAGTGATAGCTTCAGATTTCGGTTCCCGGAGCTGAACAGGCTATCTTCAAGAATACGTGCGAGACTTTCCAGCTCAGTATTGAGCTCAACTCCTTCATCACCCGATCCCACGGCGTCAGTATGACTCATTTGCAGCAAAAGGTTACCGGCCCGGTCCAGCTCATCCCGAATGACGTCCAGTTCCTGCTGGACACCGGCATCCTCGAGCCTGCCACGGAGCTGATAAATGTATTGTCTGATGATGGTAAGCGGGTTGCTGACCTCGTGCACCTGTTTGCGCAGCCGTTCTCGGGCTATTTCCTGATCCAGCCCTTCTGATCCGGCCTCTGCGCTGGCGGTCGCAAGATTTCGGTTTGCCAGCACGGAGGACAGCTGGCGGGTAAAGATATCAGCCAGTTCCAGAGTCGTCGGTAGATGGTCGTTGTCGGTTCCCAGGGCGAAGACGCCCGGGCAATCGTCGCCGCCCTTCACCGGCACGGCCAGCAGTGACGGTGTGTGTAATAGCGAGAGTAACTGACGGTCCAGTACCGTGGGTGAACGTTCCCCAAGGCTGACTGGCAGCCCGGAAATAAAAGCTTCCGTGAGAACACTCCCGCCTGGCTTGGCAGTTACCGCAAGTTCGGGGATGTCGCCAATGGTGCCGGACAGGAGCACGAGATTGTCTCCCGTGTGCCCAAAGCACAGTGCCGGAAGGCCTGTGATCAGGGTAAGGCTGTTGACGGTTTCGGCGAGAATATCTTCGGTTTCACCGGTCAGGTCGGCCAGGTTGATGGCCTGGTTCGCCATGGCTTGACGAAGAATGGTCTGTTTCAGCTGCCTTGAGGCGCTTTCGCCACAGTAATCCTCGTCCAGCGGGATTCCCATGGAGGCCGCCATGCCCGAGACTTCATGACCGATGCGGCGGTTGATTTCACGGGTCAGTTCTTCGTTGAGCCCGAATACCGTGCCTGCCGCTGCAATGCCGGCGGCATCGGACAGAGCCAGGCGGGTTGCGAGACTGATCAGCTTCACCAGGTGGCCGGCATCCCTGAGTTCCGAGGGCAGCGCCTGCTGATAACGCATGGCATCGGCTGCCATGGGGCCCAGGCCCCAGGAGGCCACGAGTTCGGCGGCAATGTCTGACTGGTGATCAAGATAGTGTTGCTTCGCCTCGGTGGCTGGCGTTTTAATAGCGATCAGTTCGCCGATGTTGTGCAGCATGCCCAGCATGAAGGCTTCGTCTGGCTCCGGATACCGGGTAAGGGTTGCCAACGCCCGGGCGGTTAGTGCGGTAGTCAGCGAGTGGCGCCAGAAGTCTCTGAGTTGCTGCCATTCCTCGCCGCCCAGCTCGAACAGCAGCTGTCTCAGGGCTGCGGTCAGAACCAGAGTGTGAAAACGGCGGGTGCCGAGTCTGAGGAGTGCCTGGTCAACCGATCGAATGGGGGTAGAGGGCCCGTAAAGGGCGGAATTGGCCAGTGCCAGTATGCGAGCCACCAGCGCCGTATCGGCAGAGACAATTTCGCTGATTTTTCGGTAGCTCTCGTCCTGATGGCATGCATCGAGCGCCCGCAGGGTCACCTCCGGTAGACTCGGTAGCTGTAGATCAGGCGCGATGTGCATAGGCTTACCTGCCGTGCGACGAAAAAGTCAGTATCTGACGGAGCGTTCATTCTTATTGTCCGAAAAGAGCTTAGACAATAATCCGTCGTTATTAAATACTTATTGCTCTTTTTTTAAGCAATATATTATCTGATTCGTGATATGTGTAGAATTTTTACAGGTTAAAATACTGAAAACCGAAAAATCAGGGACCTAGATTACCGGTGATGAACGCCAGAGAACCTGTCAAGCACAATCCGAACCAACCCCGCACCATCGCAATTGCTGGCGGTAAAGGTGGGGTGGGTAAGACCTCGGTCGCCCTGAATCTTGCGCTCACCCTGGCAAGGCAGGATAACCGGGTTTTGTTGCTGGATGGCGACACCGACCTTGCCAATGTCAGCATCATGGTTGGCCTGTACCCGAGAAAAACCCTTGCCAATGTGATGGCCGGAGAGTGTCGTCTGGAGGACGTCATCCTTGAGACCGATTACGGGCTGCACATTGTACCAGGGGCCTCCGGTGTCCAGGAGTGCATGGACATGGGGCCGACCGAGAGCCTTCGAATCCTGCGGGCACTCTATAACCTGGAAAATCGTTACGATTACGTCATTACCGATACCGCTGCCGGCCTGCAGGCTGCCGGGCTCCATATGATTGCCGCAACAGAACTGGCTTGTATGGTGGTGACCCCGGATCCCGCGTCCCTGACGGACGCCTTCTCGCTGATCAAGGTGCTCAGGCGCAGGGGCTACAATCGGATACCTAGCATTCTTGTGAATATGGCCCAGGGGGCCAGCCAGGCTAGGTCCGTCTTCCAGCGTCTGGATGCCGCTGCCCAGCGCCACCTGGGGATCTCGCTCCACTACATGGGTGGCATCTGGCGCGACGAGACCCTTCGCCAGTCGGTTCTCAACCAGAAGCCTGTCGCGCTTCTGCCTGTGTCGGACCCCTCATGCCGACAGTTCCACACCCTTGCCGACATGCTGGACGTGAGGCTTTCCCAGCTGCCCAGGCGAAAGGCAGGCATTGCGGCTTACTGGCATAAGGTGTCAAAAAGGGAATCGGCAAATCCGAAAGCGTTGGGCAAGCCCGAACCTCAAACCGGGAACGAGACGCCATCGCTGAAGCATCGGTGCCTGCAGGCCGTGGGTGAGATTGAGTCTGTTTTTAATGCGGGGCCGATCGATCCTATGCTGCGTTATGAAGCATTTACCCGTCTTTTTGCACTGCTGGGGAGCACGCTGGACAGTGATGCCGTCGAGATTGTGCAAACCGGTCTCGGGTCGTTCCAGTGGGAGAGTCTCAGCCCCGAGCGAAAGAATCATCTGGCCATTCATCTTCGCGAGCTGGCGGACCAGATTTCACCCCTCGAACATAAAGCGGAGCCTGCCGAGCCGCCCCAATCCGTCCTCCGCGAGCCGTTTTACGATCGCATCAGCTTTGGTGAGCAGGATCGTCTGGTGCGCATACTGAAGGAACAGCCTGCAGATATCTCGCTGGATCAGCTCTTGCGATCTCTCTCCGGCAATGACCAAAGCAGCTCCTGATAGGCAGAAAAACCTACCTTCTTTTCCGTCATTTTTTTTACACTTTTTGTAGCGTAAGTTTGCTGTGTGTCACCGCTCTGTCACCAAAGTTGTGCAAGGATTGAGCACAAATCTGAATCGTGGCCCGCAATATGCAGCACATCTGTCGAATCTGATTCGCAAACTTTCCTCTGGTTGGCGGGTATGCGGCGACAACGAATTGAAATGAGAAGGAGTTCTCCCATGGCAACACAGCAGCTGAATCCCGAGGCGTCATCAAAAGTACTTGAGCGGCTCCGGGGCAAGCACGTTCTGATTACCGGCACCACGGGCTTTCTCGGCAAGGTGGTTCTGGAAAAGCTCATTCGCGCCGTTCCGGACATAGGCGGCATTCATCTGCTGATCCGTGGAAACAAACGTCACCCCGATGCGCGGGATCGTTTTTTTGAGGAGATCGCCACGTCGTCAGTCTTCGATCGTCTTCGCCAGGACGACAACGAGGCTTTCGAAACTTTTATTGAAGATCGTGTGCATTGCGTAACCGGGGAAGTGACCGAGCCTTTGTTTGGTCTGTCCGCTGACCGTTTCCGAAAGCTGGCTGGCGGCATCGATGTGGTTGTCAACTCCGCAGCCAGTGTGAACTTCCGGGAAGAGCTCGATAAAGCGCTTGCCATCAATACCCGTTGCCTCGACAACGTGGCCGAGCTTGCGCGACAGAACAAGTCGCTGGCGGTGCTGCAGGTTTCCACCTGCTATGTAAACGGCATGAATTCCGGACAGATCACGGAGACCGTGATCAAGCCGGCAGGTGAGGCCATACCCCGGAGCACTGAAGGTTACTATGAGATCGAAGAACTTGTCCGGCTGCTGGAGGACAAGATAGCGGACGTGCGTTCCCGATACTCCGGCAAGGCACTGGAAAAGAAGCTGGTGGACCTTGGCATCCGTGAAGCCAACCATTATGGCTGGAGTGATACCTATACCTTTACCAAGTGGCTCGGTGAGCAACTCCTGCTCAAGGCCCTGTCCGGGCGGGCACTGACCATTGTGCGCCCATCCATTATTGAAAGTGCACTCGAGGAACCCGCGCCAGGCTGGATTGAAGGCGTGAAGGTGGCGGATGCCATTATCCTTGCGTATGCCCGCGAGAAGGTTACGCTCTTCCCTGGCAAACGCGCTGGGGTCATCGATGTTATTCCCGTGGATCTGGTGGCCAATGCCATCATCCTGGCGGCGGCTGAAGCCGTTGCTGATTCGCCACGTCACCGGATTTACCAGTGTTGCAGTGGCAGCTCCAACCCGGTTTCCCTTGGGCAGTTTATTGACCACCTTATGGCGGAATCCAAAGCCAACTTCGCCGAATACGATCAGCTGTTCTACCGACAGCCGACCAAACCCTTCATTGCAGTCAATCGCAGACTTTTCGATGCCGTCGTAGGTGGGGTGCGCATTCCACTGAGCATTACCGGGAAGGTTCTGCGCATGCTGGGCCAGAATCGCGAGTTGAAAGTGCTCCGGAATCTGGACACGACACGCTCGCTGGCGACCATTTTCGGTTTCTACACCGCGCCAGACTATATCTTCAGGAATGATGATCTGCTGGCCCTGGCATCGAGGATGGGTGAGCTGGACAAGGTGCTGTTCCCGGTAGATGCCCGCCAGATTGACTGGTCGGTCTATCTGCGCAAGATCCACCTGGCAGGCCTGAACCGATACGCCCTCAAGGAGCGCAAGGTTTACAGCCTGCGCTCTGCCAAGGCCCGAAAAAAGGCAGCGTGAACCCAGGAGCCCGGTCGCAACGACCGGGCTTTTTTATGCGTGGTCGTTTCCTTCCCGGGTTTGCCATCGGCTCCAATCCAACTATCCTTTAAAAAGCTTCTCGTTCGGCGCAATTTACCGTTGTTTTCTTGCGGGTTACCGACCTTTTTGGGCTAAAAGTTCAGGCGGATTAGGACGTTAGTCTAATTCATTGTGTAGTGGCTAGCATGGTGAACTACCACTATCCGTCTAAAGGGCCGGAGAGGCCTCAACGTCTGAATTCCAAAACCGACAATGACAACAGACTCTGACTAAAGGGGGAGCACAATGACTGGTAAACAGGTATATCCGGTAAGCCCGGAAGTGGCCAAACAGGCCCTTCTGAACCGGGAACAGTATGAAGAAATGTATCGTCAGTCAGTCGAAGACCCGGATACCTTCTGGGGTGAGCACGGCAAGCGCCTTGAGTGGATCAAGCCTTACACCAAGGTGAAAAACACGACCTACGATTACAACAATCTGTCCATCAAATGGTTCGAAGATGGCCAGTTGAATGCCTCAGCCAACTGCCTGGACCGTCATTTGGAAAAGCGCGGCGACCAGACAGCCATCATCTTTGAAGGCGATGATCCCGCCGATTCACGCAACGTGACCTATCGCGAACTGCACGAGGAAACCAGCAAGTTCGCCAACGTCCTTAAAGGTCTGGGCGTGAAGAAGGGTGATGTTGTCACCATTTACATGCCGATGATTGTTGAGACAGCCGTCGCCATGCTGGCCTGCGCACGTATCGGCGCGATTCACTCCGTGGTGTTCGGCGGTTTTTCTCCGGAAGCGCTTGGTGCCCGGATTGTGAACGGCAAATCCCGCTTCGTAGTCACCGCTGACGAAGGCGTTCGTGGCGGCCGCAAGATTCCGCTGAAGAAGAACGTGGACGCGGCCCTGAAGAATGAAGATGCCGCCAATGTCGAGAAGGTGGTGGTTGTTACCCGGACCGGCAATTCCGAAGTGCCCTGGAATGACGCCCGCGACGAGCGTTACGAAGACCTGATGAAGTCCGCCTCTGCCGACTGCCAGCCAGAGCCGATGAACGCCGAAGATCCGCTGTTCATGCTGTATACCTCGGGTTCCACTGGTGCGCCCAAGGGCGTTCTGCATACCACCGGTGGCTACATGGTCTATGCCTCCATGACCCACGAGTACGTGTTCGATTATCATGAAGGCGACGTGTACTGGTGTACTGCCGATTTCGGCTGGGTCACAGGCCACAGCTATATCCTGTACGGCCCGCTGGCTAACGGTGCCATCACCGTTCTGTTCGAGGGTGTGCCCAACTATCCGGACAGTTCTCGTATGGGGCAGGTTGTCGACAAGCACAAGGTCAACATCCTGTACACCGCTCCGACCGCAATTCGTGCCCTGATGGCGGAAGGCGAGTCCTGCATGAACGGCACTACCCGTGAAAGCCTGAAACTGCTGGGCTCCGTGGGCGAGCCGATCAACCCCGAAGCCTGGGAGTGGTACCACCGGGTTATCGGCAACAGCAAGTGCCCCATCGTGGATACCTGGTGGCAGACTGAAACCGGTGGCATCCTGATTTCCCCGCTGCCGGGCGCGATTGATCTGAAACCCGGCTCAGCCACGGTGCCGTTCTTCGGTGTTCAGCCGGCACTGGTAGACAATGACGGCAACATCCTTGAGGGCAAGACCGAGGGTAACCTCGTCATCCTGGACAGCTGGCCGGGCCAGATGCGGACGATCTATGGGGATCACGAGCGTTTCGCTCAGACCTATTTCAGCACTTACAAGGGCATGTACTTTACCGGTGACGGCGCCCGTCGCGATGAAGACGGCTACTACTGGATCACAGGTCGTGTCGACGATGTTCTGAACGTGTCAGGTCACCGTCTGGGTACCGCCGAAGTCGAAAGCGCCCTGGTTTCCCACGAGAAGGTCGCAGAAGCTGCCGTTGTTGGCTATCCGCATGACATCAAGGGTCAGGGCATCTATGTCTATGTAACCCTGGTACATGGACAGGAACCTTCTGACGAGCTGAAGAAAGAGCTTGTCCAGTGGGTGCGCAAGGAGATTGGCCCCATCGCCTCTCCAGATGTGATCCAGTGGGCACCTGGACTGCCTAAAACGCGTTCTGGCAAGATTATGCGGCGTATTTTGCGTAAGATTGCCGCTAACGAGCACGACCAGTTGGGTGATACCTCTACGCTGGCAGATCCGGGTGTAGTCGATGACCTGATCAGCGGTCGTGCGAACCAGTAACGCCTGTGTGTTACCAGGCCATGTACCTGTAAGGAATCTGTTGAATGGCACAAACAATTATCGTCGCTGATGATCACCCGCTGTTTCGCGCAGCATTGAAGCAGGCGGTCAGTCAGGCGGTGCCCGATGCCGAGACGGTGGAAGTCGACAGCATCAAGGCACTGCAGGCGGCGGTAGATTCGCACCCGGATGCGGATCTGGTTCTGCTGGATCTCAATATGCCGGGTGCCCACGGCTTCTCGGGGCTCGTCTTCATGCGAGGCCAGTACCCGGGGCTGCCGGTGGTGGTTGTGTCAGGATCCGAGGAATTGCAGGTAATGCGTCGCTCGATTGACTACGGTGCTTCCGGTTTCATACCGAAGTCGGCGCCGCTGCCAACCATTACCGAGGCGATTCAGGCGGTTCTGGAAGGCGACGTCTGGTTGCCGCAGGGAGTGGCCGACAAGATCGAGCGAATGCATTCAGATGCCACCGACTTTTCCGAGAAGCTGGCATCGCTGACGCCTCAACAGTTCCGGGTGCTGGGTATGTTGGCCGAGGGACTTCTGAACAAACAGATCGCCTATGATCTGGATGTTTCCGAAGCGACCATCAAGGCTCATATCACTGCGGTGTTCCGGAAGCTTGGGGTTCGGAACCGGACCCAGGCGGTGATTGCGATTCAGCAGATGGAGATCGATCCTTCGGATCAGTCGTTGTCCGGGAACTGAGGTATCCAGCCAGAAAAAAAGGGGTCAGAACCCAGGTTCTGACCCCTTTTTCATTGAGGGACACAGATCTCTTTGATTGCAGAGCCATGACCCTTGAGAGTAGGTTGGCTGGGAACTATATTGGCGCTCTGTCCACAAGGAAAACTGGAGATGTTCACCCCTCACCAAAGCACCTATTTTGCCCACTGGCTAACCCAATCCGGCAAAATCGAAAACCAGGTCTCCCGGGCCATGGCCTCCGCCCGTGTGGATATGAACCCGCACCAGATTGACGCTGCCTGCTTTGCACTTAAATCGCCATTGGAGCAAGGGGTGCTGCTGGCTGACGAAGTAGGTCTGGGTAAGACCATAGAGGCCAGCCTGGTGATGGCGCAGAAATGGGCTGAGAACAAGCGAAACATCCTATTGATTGTGCCCGCGTCATTGCGGAAGCAGTGGAGCCAGGAGCTCGGCGACAAGTTTGAGCTGCCATCCGTGATCATTGATGGCAAAGTTGCTGCAAACCTCAAAAAAGCGGGAAAGATCAATCCGTTCGATCAGAATGAGCGGATAGTTATCTGCTCGTATGAATACGCGGCTCGACAGCGTGATTATGTGCGATTGGTTAGCTGGAACCTTGTTGTCTTCGATGAAGCCCACAAACTACGGAACCTCTATCAGACCAATGGCAGCAAGAGGGCAAAAGCGCTGGTGGAGGCCACCGAATTCGCAGAAAGCCGGGTCCTGCTATCGGCGACACCGATCCAGAATAACCTCCTGGAACTCTATGGCCTGAGCCAGGTCATCGACCCTCATTTTTTTGGTGATGAAAAGTCGTTTCGGGCGCTCTACGTAAACCGGCAGCGCGATGAGAAGGCTCTGGAAGATCTTAAACGTCGCATTCGCCCGTTATGCCACCGAACGCTCCGGCGCCAGGTTCAGGAAGAGGGCGGTATCAACTTCACCAACCGCTATTCCATCACTCAAGACTTCACACCATTGCCGGAAGAATGGGCGTTGTATCAAAAACTGTCCCAGTATTTGCAGCGACCCGATAACGAGGCGATTAACCCCCGTGCTCGCCATTTGGTGAGTATGGGTTTACGCAAGATACTGGCTTCGTCTTCCTTTGCCGTAGCCGACACCCTCAAGGGCATGATTGACCGCCTCGAACAGCAGCAGCGGCTTGACGAGGAAGCGCTTTCTGATATCGAAGAAATCGACGATTGGGCAGAGTCTGAAGACCAAGAGGGCGATGGGAGCAGTGAGGGGGCCAATAACGACGGGTCAGCCAGGTCTTCAAGCAAGCTGAACCAGGAAATCGCCCAGCTTAGTGAGTTTCGCGACCTCGCCAAGAGCATTACCAGCAACGCCAAGGGGCAGGCGCTGCTCGCGGTGCTGGAAAAAGCCCTTGCCATGACAGAACGCCTTGGCGGTCAACGCAAGGCGGTGGTGTTCACCGAGTCTTGCAGAACTCAGCAATACCTTCAGGAGCTTCTCGAAGCCAGCGGCTACGCTGGCAGGACGGTATTGCTGAATGGCTCCAATAACGACCCTCGCTCCAGGGATATCTATCAGGAGTGGCTGGAAGAACATAAAGGGTCAGCTCGTATCAGTGGCTCGAAAGCCGCCGATATGAAAGCTGCGCTGGTGGATCAGTTTCGCAGCAACAACGCAGACATTCTTGTTTCCACCGAAGCCGGTGGTGAAGGTATCAACCTTCAGTTCTGTTCCGTACTGATCAATTATGATCTCCCATGGAATCCTCAGAAGGTAGAGCAGCGTATTGGACGCGTGCACCGATACGGCCAGAAGAACGATGTGGTGGTGGTTAACTTCGTAAACCGCAAAAACCCGGCCGATCGTCGCGTTTTCCAGCTTCTTGATCAAAAACTCAAGTTGTTTGAGGGTGTATTTGGTGCTTCCGATGAAGTACTCGGAGCGATTGAAGGTAGTATTGATATTGAGCGCCGTATTTTTGAGATCTATCAGAAATGCCGTACCGATCAGGAAATTGAGTACCAGTTCGATCAGCTGCAACAGTCTCTGGAGGAGACGCTGGCCGCGAGAGAGACGGCTGCCCGTGAGGCCCTGCTGAACAACTTTGATCGTGATGTGGTGTCAGCCCTGAAAACCCGCCGCGACCAAAGCAAGGATTTCTTGCAGGAATACGAGCAGGTGCTTATGGATCTGGCTCGAGCTGAGTTGCCGGAGGCCAGATTTTATGCCAACCACTTCTATCTCAATGAACAGCGCTATGATTTGAGCTGGCCATTAGCTGAGCAGAACGACTCCGAGTTTTTCCGTTTGCAGGCTACCGAGCACTATCTGGCCTGGGACCTGGTGCGCAGGGCCAAGGCCCATAAACTGGCGCCAGCGCATCTGGTGTTTCATTATGATCAGCTTCATGGACAGTATGCGGCGCTTAAAGACTATATTGGCCAATCGGGTACGCTCACCGCTTTTGAAGTAAGGTTCACCTACAACAAGGGGCGAACTCAGAACACTCGCCTGGTGGTACTTGCGCAAACGAACGACGGCCGCAGACTGACCCTTGAGAATGCCGACCATTTGATGTCGGTGCCGGCCCGTGAAGAGCCTCTCACTGATGCCATTCCGGAACGGCTCTTCGCCGAGTGGCAGACGCAGGTGATGGAAGAAACTGAAGCCGAAACAGAAGCGGAGTTGGATCAGTATCTGGAGCAGGAATCCGAGAAGCTTGAACGCTGGGCGCAGGATCGCCGGAAAGCGCTCATGGCCACCGTGGATGAGCTTGACGAGCAAATACGAACCTATAAAAAAGAGGCGAGACAACTGGCCTCGACAGCGGAAAAAATCCAGGCCAAGAAAGAACTTCGTAAACTGGAGCGCAAGCGCGACGATGCTCTGGCAGAATACCACCAATCCAAAAAAGCCATTGAGCAAGAGGAAGATCGCCTGTTGGACGAGGTAAGCGAAAAGCTGGAGCTAACGCGCGAGATCAAAACGCTGTTTACCGCCCGCTGGACACTCACCCACTGAAGCAGGCCAGAAATCATCATGGACAGAGAAAAGCTGGTTAAAGACTTGCTGTACCAGATTCGCCTTGGGGAAGACTCCGGCTATGAGTTCAAGCGTGTTGAAATCCGGGGCAATAAAATCAAAGGCCCGGACCAGAAAGACCTGGCCGATGAAATGGCCGCCTTCGCGAACCAGAAAGGTGGCTACCTGGTTCTGGGCGTGGATGACAGAACCCGGCAAATCATCGGCATTCCTGCCGACATGCTCGAAGCGGTGCAGAAACGTGTGAAAGATGCTGCCACCGACAACGTTGAGCCGCCACTGCCCATTGCCACCCGCTTGCTGGAGCTGCCCGACGAACACGGCGATATGAAGAACGTGCTGCATGTGGACATTGAGAAGAGCTTGTTCGTGCACAGCAGCAATGGCCGTTATTTCCATCGTGTGGCCGAATCAAAACAGCCCATGAAGCAGGATTATCTGGCCCGGCTCATGATGCAGCGCAGCCAGTCCCGGTTGATCTGGCTGGACGAACGCCCGGTGCCCGGCTCCCGTTATGAAGATCTGGACCCGAGCCTGTACCGCAAGTTCCTGCGTGAGGAAGGCCAGCCTGAACGCACCCAGCTCCGCAAACTTCGCATGTTGGTGGACGACGATGAAGGCAATGAAAAGCTGAGCGTTTCCGGTGTCTTGCTCGGTACCCCGAGCCCGGTCAACTGGCTGCCAAACGCCTACATCCAGGCCGTCTGTTACGGGGGCAACAACCGCGATGCAGACCAGCAAACGGATGCTATGGATTTCACCGGCCCCCTGGATCAGCAAATCAGCGGCGCCCTCTCGTTCGTTGAGAAAAATCAGCGTGTGGCCGCCCGTAAACTGCTGGGCCGGGAAGACATTCCACAGTACAGCCTCACCGCCATCTTCGAAGCGTTGGTCAACGCTGTGGCTCACCGGGATTACGACATTTATGGCGCGCATATACGCTTGCACATGTTTGCGGACCGGCTGGTGCTTTGCTCACCGGGCGCTCTGGTCAACACCATGGAAGTGGACGAGCTCATGGCCCGACAGGCCTCCCGCAACCAGCTGGTCACCAGCTTGTTGGCCCGCTGCCCCTATGAACACCCCACCATCAACCGCTCCCGGATGATGGATAAGCGGGGTGAGGGTGTGCCGGTGATCCTCAATGAGTCCGAAAAGCTCTCTGGCAAACGGCCGGACTACAAAATGGTGGGGGAAGAACTTCAGCTAACGGTTTATGCGGCGAAGAAGGAGCCCTACCGCCCATGACGCTGGAAAACCGTGCCGCCAGACTGACAAAGCCAGACCTGATTCGCTTGCTCCGTGCGGTCTACGGACGGGAATCTCAGGTTGATGACGTTATCGACCGTTACCTGGCCGCCGGCTGCGGGCCCAGTAACGAGGCGTTCGCGTTGATAGAAACCCTCACCGCCCAGTTGCAGCAGATTGCTGAAGAAGATGAATTCTATGGCTACCGTGGCAGCTACGGTTTCAGCGAGCGCTTGTCGTCTTTATTATCTGCCATCGACAATCTGCTGCGCCCGCAAGATGCCCACGCTGCCTTGAGACTGACCGAGGCTTTTATTGCGCTGGCGGATGAAGCGTTTCAGCGAGTAGACGATTCCGACGGCTACGTGGGCGGCGTTTTCAGGGACGCCACCCGTCAGTGGCTGGCTATCGCTGTTGACGTGCGCCAGCAAAAGCCGGATGCCGAAAACTGGCTGCAAAAAGTACGGTCGTTTTTTGACAACAACGAGTACGGCGTTTTAGACGACATCATCGCCAACGGCGCTCCGTTATTGTCTGAATCAGAGCTTCGCTTGTTGGCGGCTGATTTTGAGGCGGATGCCAAGGCCGCATTGGCAACACCAAGAGAACCGGGCCGCTATAATGTTGAAGCTGCGCATGCCTGCATCGGCATCAGCTCCGTGGCTGAAGCCCTGCAAGACATGGCTCTGTACGAACAGGCTACCCTGCTGACCAGCCCGGAACCCAACAGCTTGCAACTGGCCCGCCTGGTTGAATTTGCCTTGACCCTGGGCGATTTGGACCGGGCAGCCCACTGGCTGGAACAGCTCCAATGGCAAGGCGACCAGAACCGTTATCGCTCTTTGCGGCACCGATGGTTAAAACGCAACGGCGATACCGACCAGTTGAAAGCGGAACTCCAACAAGATTTTACCGAAAAGCCCCACAGCTACACCTTGGAGCCGCTGTGGCGAATGGCCAGTGATCAAGAGCAGCCTCAGTTGCGACGTCAGGTTGAAAACCTGTCAACTGACATAGTTGCACCCGACGAGTGGGTTGCCATGTTGCTGCTGGCAGGAAGCCCCGAGCGGGCTGAAACGGTATTATTGGCCGACCCCGACCGATTCACGTCGGTGCATTACGGTACCCTGCTGAAATGGGCAAAAAGGTTTGCTGACGAAGACCGGCCTCTGGCGCAGGTGGTGTGCTACCGTGCGCTGCTCACCGACCTGCTGGAGCGCGGCTATACCCGTGCCTATCGCCATGGGGCGGACTACTTTCACAAATTATTGGCGCTGGATAAGGTTCTCGACGATTACCGGGAGTTAGAAGACGCGCAGGCTTTTATCCACGGCCTGCAAACCCGGCACGGGCGAAAACGCTCCTTCTGGGAACTGACGGATTACCCCAACAAACCGCCGAAAGACTGACGCCCGCAAAGCCTCCCCAAGAGCTCAATTTTTAGCTTGACCAAGGACACAGCAGTAACATGACCAACCCAGACACTTCCTCCACAGACACCCAGATGAACGGCCAGTCCCTGGACATTGCCGAGCAGCGCCGCAAGGAACTCGCACACCTGTTCCCGGGCATCTTCACAGAAACCCTCGATGACCAGGGCGAGCTGAAGATAACCATTGATCTGGAGCGCCTGAAAGCGGAACTGGGTGAATTCACCGACATTTTCGACAACCGCCGCGAACGCTACGGCATGGACTGGCCTGGAAAGCGGGACTGCCTGCGGCTGATTCAGCAGCCCTCTACAGCCACTCTCAAGCCCTGCCGGGAGGAATCGGTGGATTTTTACACCACCGAGAACCTGTTCATCGAGGGCGATAACCTGGAAGTGCTCAAGCTGTTGCAGAAGAGCTACTACGGCAAGGTCAAGATGATTTACATCGACCCGCCCTACAACACCGGCAAGGAATTCATTTACCCGGACAACTTCAGCGAAAGTCTGGACACCTACCTGCAATACGCCGGCCTGAAAGACAGCGAAGGCCGCACCTTCTCCACCAACACCGCCAACGAGGGCCGTTTCCACACCAAGTGGCTGAACATGATGTACCCCCGCCTGTACCTCGCCCGCAATCTGCTGCGTGAGGACGGGGTGATCTTTATCTCTATTGATGACAACGAGGTGGAAAACCTGCGGCGGATGTGCGATGAGATTTTTGGGGAGGAGAATTTTATTGCATCGATGATCTGGCAGAAGGTTTTCAGTCCCAAAAATTCAGCGAAATATATGTCTGAAGATCACGATTATGTCATTGTTTATTGCCGAAACGCTGAAATTTGGCGACCAACTCTGCTTCCAAGAGGCGAGGAGGCCGGCAACAGATACATTAACCCTGACAATGACCCAAGGGGCCCGTGGGCATCATCCGACCTATGCGCCAGAAATTATTACGGGGAAGGCGTTTACAGTGTGAGTTGTCCATCGGGTAGAGAAATATCTGGCCCTCCACATGGCACCTATTGGCGCGTTTCGAAGAAAAAATTTGAGGAAATGGACCGGGACAATCGCATTTGGTGGGGAGAAGACGGAAATAACATGCCGCGTCAGAAAAGATTTCTGTCCGAAGTGAAAGATGGCGTAATTCCACAAACTCTGCTCCCGTTCAAGGTCGTTGGCCACACCCAAGAGGCAAAAAAGGAACTGCTGGAATTTGTAGAATTCGAAAATAGCGACAATGTTCTGAACTCCGTAAAGCCGACTCGCCTCCTTCGCCATCTGCTGAAAATAGGTACTAAACCTCTTGAAAACGATGTGGTAATGGATTTCTTTTCTGGAAGCGCCCCATTAGCCCATTCTGTCTTCGCGCAAAATCTTGAGGATAAAGGCAATCGAAAATTCGTGATTGTCCAACTTCCTGAGCCGCTCAAGTCGGAGGAAGAGTCTGTAAAGTTCATCTCTGATCTGGGCAAATCTCGCATCCGAAATGTTGGGAAAAAGATTCGGGAGGAGCAAGAAGGCAGGTTGGATCTTGATCATGCCAAGTCTCTGGATCTAGGCTTCAAGGTATTAAAACTCAACCAAAGCAATTTCAAACCCTGGCAAGCCCCGGCAAAGGACATCTCCGACGAGGAACTGCTCCAACAAATGGAGCTCAACGTCGACCACATAGCCCCCAACGCCAGCCAGGAAGACCTGCTCTACGAACTGCTGATCAAGGCTGGTGTGATGCCCACGGAAAAAGTGGAGCAGATTGAACTGGCGGGCCACAAACTCTTCTCCGTCGCCGAGGGCGCCCTGCTGGTGCATCTGGAAGACGACATCGACCAGGGCCTGATTGACGCCGTGTTGGCCAAAGCCCCCGGCCAGTTTATCTGCCTGGATAAAGCCTTCCATGGCAACGACCAGCTCAAGACCAACGCCGTGAAAACCTTCGAGGCCTTTAACCAGGGCAAGGAAAAAATCGATCAGATCGATTTCAAAACGGTTTGATTCGCATTACAGGACACAGGAGCGCCCATGGACATTAATGCAAGCATCATTGACCAGAGACTGGATGGCATCGTCGATGCCAACAGCGATCTGTTGCCACCGGGTAAAGACCCGCAGAAAAAAAAGTCCGCCGCCTTTGTGTTGCTTAGCGCCGCCACGGCTCTGGGGATTCCTCTGGAAGAGGCAGCGGAGTACCTCACCGAAGGTGGTGGCGATGCAGGCGTGGATGTGCTCTATGTGGGCGATGTTGAAGATGGTGAGTTTCAGGTCACCTTGTTTCAGGGCAAGTACAAACATAAAGACCTGAGTGGCGCGGCCCATTTCCCTGAAAACGGTGTGAAGGCAGCCATTCAGACGATTGGCACTCTGTTTGATCCAGCCAAGGTGCTGGATATGAACGACCGACTGAAGCCCCGGATAGAAGAAGTGCGTTCCCTGATTCGGGATGGGTATATTCCTGTGGTGAAGATGGTTCTCTGCAACAATGGAGACCGATGGAACGATAGCGCTCAGAAACTGATCGAAGCCGCAGGTTTTTCAGGCTCGCAGGTTAACTGGGTGCACCTGAATCACAACGACATCGTGAGGGTGCTGCAGAACCAGAAGTCGGTGGACGATTCCCTGCCACTGCGCGGTGAAGCCGTGATTGAAGACTTCAACTATCGTCGGGTGCTCATTGGCAAGGTGGCGATTCAGGACATTGCCGACCTGTTCAATCGCCATGGTGACC
This sequence comes from Marinobacter sp. MIT932201, assembly GCF_047123295.1. Taxonomy (NCBI): domain Bacteria; kingdom Pseudomonadati; phylum Pseudomonadota; class Gammaproteobacteria; order Pseudomonadales; family Marinobacteraceae; genus Marinobacter; species Marinobacter sp. MIT932201. The sequence goes on from NZ_CP138917.1 coordinate 1,232,185, forward strand.
AGTTGCTGGAGCGCAACATTCGCCGCTATCTTGGCATGAACCGTAACCGGGTGAACACGGCCATTCACGATACCCTGGTGGACGATAACCGGCGCAAGAATTTCTACTTCTTCAACAACGGCATCACTATGATCTGCCGGAAGTTCCGCCACAATGCTCTGCAAGGGCGGGACTACCAGCTCAAGCTGGAAGGCATTCAGATCATCAATGGTGGGCAAACCTGCAAAACCATCCAGCAGACGCTCAACGACCCCGACCTGTTAAGGGATTTTTCGGAGACTTACGTGCTGCTGCGGCTTTACGAACTTGCGGAAGATGATAAAGAGTTTGTGCAGGATATTACCTACGCCACCAACAGCCAGAATCCGGTAGATCTCAGAGACCTGCGCGCCAACGACGAGCAACAGCGCCGGCTGGAGCTCGGTATGAAGGATCTGGGCTTCAGCTATCGCCGCAAGCGGGACGATACCTCTGTAAAAAGTGACGAGTTGACCAGCTCCGTGGTGGCTGAAGCGGTGCTGGCGGTTTGGCGCCGCAAGCCTTTTCAGGCTAAGTTCCGCCGCAAGGAGCTTTTCGGAAAGCTGTACGAGGAAGTCTTCGACAACCTCAATTCCGCACAAGCGATCCTGGCCGCACTGATTTTCCGCATGGTGGAAAACGAGCGCAAACGCCCGGAGCAGGACCAACCTCCGGTATTCCTGCCTTATGCCTCTCATTACAAGGCCATGCTGGTGGGGGACTATCTACTGGAAGCTGAAGGCGTTGCTCTGGCCGAAGTCAGCCACCAGAACTATCAGGGGTTGCTGGACCGCCTGAATCGCCAGTTTGACGAATTCCAGCATCGCGCACAGGACCAGATTGCCGAGGCGCTGACGGCTCTGTATGGCAAAAGGGAGATATCCTTGCAACAGCTTTCGGCCACATTCCGCCGCGGTGATCTGATGCAGTACCTGAACCCAGCCGAGGAAGCCGGAGCTGTCCATTGAAACTGAAGTTCAACCCCAATCTGGATTACCAGCAGGATGCTATCGAATCCACGCTGTCGGTGTTCGAAGGCCTTTCCACCGCCGGCGAACCCTACCGAAAGTTAGGTATTGCCAATACCCTCTCGTGGGATGCGGACAAGGTGCTGGGAAACCTCCACCGGGTGCAGGAACAGAATTTCATCGAGAAATCTCCACATCTGTTCGAGGCGGGGGACGACTACCCGTTCCCCAATTTCTCGGTGGAAATGGAAACCGGCACCGGCAAAACCTACGTGTACCTTCGTAGCATTTTCGAGCTGCACAAGCGCCTGGGCTTACGCAAGTTCATCATCGTGGTGCCCTCGGTGGCCATCCGTGAGGGCGTGCTGTCGTCCCTGGCCATGATGAAGGAGCATTTCCGCAGCCTTTATGACAACGCGCCTTTTGATCATTATGTCTACAGCGCCAAGGATCTGTCCAAGGTGCGCCAGTTTGCCACGGCTAACACCTTGCAGATCATGGTGATTAACATTCAGGCTTTCCAGCGGGATGCCGGGGATGTGGAGAGCTACGACAGTCTGACGCCAGAGCAGATCAAGAAGCTTTCGGTGATTCACCGGGAGCAGGACCGGATGTCTGGTGTCAAACCCATCGAGTTTATCCAGGACGTACGGCCGGTACTGCTCATCGACGAGCCGCAGTCAGTAGACAACACTGCCAAGGCCCGCCGGGCCGTGAATCACTTGAAGCCCCTGTTTGCCCTGCGTTATTCCGCCACTCACCGCAACCCTTACAACGTGGTGTATCAGCTCGGCCCGGTGAAGGCTTACGACAAGAAGCTGGTGAAGCAGATCTCGGTGGCGTCTATCCAGTCTCAGAGTAATGTGAACCAGACGTACCTGAAGCTGAGTCAGATTGGCTACAGCGGTAAAGCCAAGACACCGTCTGCCTCGGTGGTGATCTTCGAAGATACGCCCAACGGTACCAAGGAAAAGACCGTTAAACTCAAGCAGGGCACGGACTTGTCCGACCACACCAACCGCTCGGGCTATCAGGGCTATGTAGTAGATGAGATCTACGCGGAGCCGGGTGCGGAATACGTACGCTTCGCCAACAACGTGATTCTGGAGCCAGAGCAGGACAAGGGTGGAATCCACGACGATGTGTTGAAAGCTCAGATCCGCCAGACGGTGGAGGAGCACTTCAAGAAAGAGCGCAACCTTCAAAAGCAAGGCCTGGACGTGAAGGTGCTGTCGCTGTTCTTTATCGACAAGGTGGCCAATTACCGATACTACGATGAGTACGGCCATGTTCAGAAAGGCAAGCTGGCTCGCTGGTTTGAGGAAGCCTACAGCGAACTGGCAGCGAGCTCGCTGTTCAGCGACCTGCCGAAGCTGAATGTAGAGCAGGTGCACAATGGTTACTTCGCCGAAGTGAAAAAGCGCGGCAAAGTGGTGGAGCTGAAGGACACCAGTGGCACAACTGCCAGTGACGCTGAAGTCTACGAGCTGATCATGAAGGATAAGGAGCGCTTGTTGGACCAATCCGAACCGCTGCGCTTCATCTTCAGTCATTCAGCCCTTAAAGAGGGTTGGGACAACCCTAATGTGTTTCAGATTTGCACTTTGCGGGAATTCGGCAGTGAAAAGGAGCGGCGTCAGACCCTGGGCCGTGGTCTCCGTTTATCGGTGGATGCCAACGGCGACCGGGTATTTGACCCTCAGGTCAACCGCCTGACGGTGGTAGCCAGCGAGTCCTTCGAGGACTACGCCAAGAATCTGCAAACCGAAATGGAAAAAGACATCGGCGGTGGCTTCAAGTTTGGCCGCGTACCCGCCATCGCTTTCGCACCGCTGGCGTTTAACGACACCGAAACCCTGGGCCAGGAAAAGTCCCGCCATCTTTGGCAGGCGTTGAAGGCAGAGGGCTACCTCGATGCTAAAGGTGACCTCACCGCCCGTTTTCAGCCGGACGACATGTACTTCCAGCTGCAAGTGCCGCCGGAATACCAACCGCTGGAAAATGAAATCATCGACCGCTTGCGCAGCTTTATGTTCGCAGGCCGGGTGCAGGACGCCCGCAAGCGCACAGCCGTTTCCTATAACAAGCGGGTGGAACTGAACCCGGACTTCAAAGCACTTTGGGACAAGATCAGCCAGAAAACCCGGTACGCCATCCAGTTTGATACTCAGCAACTGATCGACCTGGCTAGCCACAAGCTCCAGAACATGCCCGTCGTCAAGCCGGTGACACTCACCATTGATCACACCCAGGCCAAACTGACGGAGGCCGGCTTTGGCAGTGATCGGCAGATTTCCACAACCAAAGAGCGCTACGTCAGCTCCCATGAGATCTTGCCGGACCTGATTGGTGCCTTGCAGGAGCGCACGCACCTGACGAGGGGAACCTTGCTGACGATTATCCGGAACTGCAAACGGTTGGGCGAGTTCAAGACCAACCCGCAAGGGTTTATCACCGAGGCCGCCCGGCAAGTTCAGAAGGCGCTGGATGAACTGTTGGTGGATGGCATTCGGTACGAGAAACTGGCCGGCGAACACTACAAAATGGAGTTGTTCGACGAGCCGGAGTTGGAAGCCTATCTGGACCGCTCCTATCAGGTTCAACATGGCAACCAGGGCGATCAGGTGCAAACGCCTTATGATTACATCGAGTGCGATTCCCACATCGAACGCATGACCGCACAGGCGCTGGACGGTGCCGGGAACGTCAAGTTTTTCTGCAAACTACCCCGCTGGTTTACTATTCCCACCCCGGTGGGCGACTATAATCCTGATTGGGCTGTGGTGCTGGACGAAGATCGCAAGGTGTATCTGATCCGGGAAACCAAGACGACTCACGACAGCGATAAGCGCCGGCTGAAGGAGAATCTGAAGATTCTGTGTGGCGAAGCGCATTTCGAGGCATTGGGTGGTGTGGACTACAAAGTGGCAACGTCGGTGGCTGAAGTGACTGCCGTTTAGCCGCGTTCAGTCAAAGGAAATGCGCAATGAGCTTTCAGGGGCTGCAAGCGAAATACAACCGCCTTCATGGTGAAAGCGCGGCGTGGAAACTGCTACGTGCCGACAATGCTCCGTATATTCTGGCGTTTATCGCTGACTTGTTTTCCGAAGAAAGTGAAGTGCCCTTCGGGCGTGCGCGCATCCGCCTCGACGCAGAGATTGATCGTTCGCGGGAACTCGGTATCTGGCAAACCGAGATCGCGGCAAATACTTACCTCAATCAGTGGATTGCTTCGGGCTGGTTGCGTGAGTTGGATGATCGTCTTACCAAGACAGATGCCAGCGAAACAGCACTCCGCTTTTGCCGAACCCTTGATGAACGAACTGCCGGCACGACCGCGTCCCATTTGAGAATTGTGCAGGAAGCCGTCCGGGATCTTGCCGTTGCTATCAGCCCGGATGTTGGCGAGCGCGTCACTTTGCTGGAACACAAGAAAGCGGAGCTCGAGCGGGACATTGCAGCGCTCAGGGCGGGCGTGGTGCAGGAGCTGAGCCAGCAGCAACAGCGCGAGCGTATTCGTGAGGTGTACCAGCTTGCCTCGGTACTTACGGGGGATTTTCGGCGGGTGGAAGACGAAATTCGCCAACTGGACAAGGCGCTTCGAATCCAATTGATTGAGGGCGAGTCCACTCGGGGCGAAGTACTGCAGGCGGTGATGGAAAAGGAGGCGCTGCTCTCCTCAACAGACGCAGGTAGTGCTTTTGAGGGCTTTTTCCAGCTGTTGTGTGACCAAAATCGGCAGACTGAATTGCGTGATCAGCTTCGAGGTATTCTCAACCAACCAATCTCACTGCAATTGTCTTCTTCCCAACAGCAGTTCCTGGCCCATTTGATGCGGGAGCTGGGCCGGGAGAGTGACCGTGTTTTCCAGGTTCGACGTCGTACCGAAGAAAGCCTGAGGGCCTACGTTGAGAGCGGCGCGGCCAGTGAAAATCGTGCGGTTGATCAATTGCTCGCCAAGTTGGAGAAGGTTGCCGTAAATCTGAGGGATGGAGGCGTTGATCTGCGGACCTACACAAGGTTGTCCTTGCCGGTTGGGCCGCTTGAATTATCCTCGCCGGCAACCATGCGTCTGCGTAGTCCGGATGAGAAGTTGGATACCCGAGGCGTGGAGGCCCGGGAAAATGCGCGGGAGCCCAGTGAACATATTCTTGAAAGCCTGGAAGCAGTGCGTATTCGGGAGGTTGCCGAAAAAACCTATAAGACTCTTGTAGAGAAGGGGCCAATGAGCATTGCGGGGCTTGTGGAACAGCACCCTGTTCACTCGGGGCTGGAAGAACTTGTGGCCTATGTGCGCGTAGCGAAGTCTGTTAAAGCCGCACAACTGGAAGATCTGGAGCGAGTGCTGCTTGTCGATAGGAGCGGCGCACAGTTTCAAGCCACAGTGCCCACCTTTGTATTAAGCGCCCAGCTGTTCCCTGCCGATCTGGACGAGCTGGTACTTTAGGAGCCGACATGAGCAATACTGAGCAAAACTCTCCGAGTCCGGATAGTGAGAGTATCGATCAGGACCAGCGCTCAGACTCTGGGAACAGCTTTTTCGACCGGGTTCGGCGACATGGTGGCCTTGCCAGCGACTCTGCACCGGCCCCCATCACCGGGACGACAGGCATCCCCGTGGTGTCATCCGAGGAAGACGAGCCAACCGAAGAGGAGGGGGAGACTGTGGCCGATCCTTCTCAGTTACCCCATGAAGCGCGCCGGGTGCTGGTGTATATCATGCGGCATGGGGCAATTATTGGCGCCCAGAAACCCAAGGTTTTTGAGGCCCTGTGTCGCTATGAGGCTCTGATTCGTCGCCATCTGGCTGGGGTTTACCTGCGCCTTGTTCTGGACGAGAAAGCCGGCGTTGCGTTTGTTGCCTTGAACGAAACGGAAACCGAGGATGACGAAAATTCAATAGATGACGAGCCTGTGGCGTTGATTTCCAAGCGCACCTTGTCTCTTTATGACACTCTGTTGCTATTGGTGCTTCGTCGTCACTATCAGGAGCGGGAGACCGCCGGTGAGCAGAAAATCACGGTAGATCTGGAACGCCTGGAATCCTGCCTGATGCCTTTTCTTCCTTTGACCAACCATGCCAAAGCCGATCGCAAGAAGCTCAATGGCGCTGTCCAGAAGCTGGTACAGAAGAAAGTGCTCGCCTCCGCTCGGGGCGCAGAGGATCGCTTCGAAATTACGCCGATTATTCGTTACGTGGTGGACGCTGCATTTCTCGAGTCGATGCTGGAGGAATACCTTCGATTGGCGCAGGAGGCGAACATTGATGTCGATTCCAGGCTTGGCAGCGTCCCGGCATCGGATCAGCGGCGCGTTGATCAGGATGATTTGCTTGGAGGTCTTTAGGGTATGACCAGCATGGAACGTTATGGCGACACCTTCTTTCAGCAGGGTCAGATTCGCCTGGCAGAGCTGAGCGTTTTTAATTGGGGCTCATTTGATGGCCTGCATACCGCCAGAATTGATCCGGAAGGCACCCTGATCACCGGAGACAATGGTTCCGGCAAGTCCACCTTTGTGGATGGTTTGATGGCCCTGCTGTTGCCCGCAGGTCGAGCGACGTTCAACGTTGCCGCCGCCCAGGGTGATCGAACAGACCGTTCGTTGCTCTCCTACATGCGCGGGAGCTTCGGGGCAGCCCATGAGGGGATCAGCACCCGGGTAAAAAGCAAGCGGGAAAAATCAGTCGTAACCGGGCTGAGGGCGTTGTACCGAGCGGACGATGCCTCCGAAATTACATTGGCAGCACTGTTCTGGACAACACAGACCTCCAACACCCTGAGCGAGGTGAAGCGTGTTTACGTGGTTGCCCGACGTAACCTTGAGCTGAAAGAAATACTGGATGCTTTTGGGGAGGGTAATGCCGCCACCTTGAAAAAGTGGTTGCGTACCGATGGTCTCGTTACCTGTTGCGATGATCGCTTTTCAGACTATCAGGAGCTTTACCGAAAGCTGTTATTCATGGAGAACAAAAATGCCCCGGCTCTGCTGTCGCGTGCGCTGGGGCTCAAAAAGATCGATGATCTGACGAAGCTGATACGGGAACTGGTCCTTGAACCCAGCACCATTCGGGACGATGCCAGAAAGGTGGTTGAAGAATTTGGTGATCTGGTCTCTACCCACGACAGGCTGGTGGATACCAGAGCGCAGGTGGATCACTTGAGCCCGCTGCCCGGTTTATCGCAGGTTCTTCAGCAAGCGGAACAGGCTTTAGCAAAACTGCGCCTGGAGAAGAACAGCCTGAGCGTGTATTTCGGGGAGGTGTTGGCGGGGTTGTGGTTGGCGCGAGTGGAAGAGCTCAGGGCCGAAGCTGAACAACTCCGGGAACGTCTCGAGGAGCTGGAACGGGAGGAGGCGGCGGCAGAGGCGTTAGTTGAGCGGCGCCATGGGGAATATCTGCAGCATGGCGGTAACAAAATCGAGGCATTGAAAAAGGAGATCGGTCAGTCGTCGGACAAGTGTTCAGATGTGGGACGTAAGGCGTCCGACTACCAGGAGGATATGCGAAAGCTCGGCCTGACTGACTCCCTGGGGAAAGCGGCGTTTTCAGAGAACCAGAAGTCGATAGCAATACTCACTGACACGATGGGCCAGGCCACCGAAAACAGCCAGAACAAGTTTGCGGATACCAGCGCAGAGTTGAGTGAGGCGCAGAGGGCGCTGAAAACACTTGGAACAGAGATCAGCGAAGCCGAAGCACGGCCGGATTCCAATATCGATCATCCCTTCCAGCGACTGCGGGAAGAACTGGTGCAATCGTTGGGGTTGCCGCTTGGGGAGCTGGTTTTCGTGGGTGAGTTGATTGATGTGCTGGAAGTTGAGCGACCCTGGCAGGGGGCCATTGAACGGGCGTTGGGTGGCCTGCGGACGACGCTGCTGGTCCCTGCTGAAAACTACTCGATGGTGACTCGCTGGCTCAATACCCGGCATACCGGCCTTCATGTCCGGGCTCAGGTCGTCCGTGGCAACGAAGGCAACCGAAGACCGCCAGAGTTTAAAGGGCGTGGTTTTCTGAGAAAACTGGAATGGCGTGAACACCCTTACCGTGACTGGCTCAAGCATCATCTGAGCAGGTTCGATCTGACTTGTGTAAATACCACCGAAGAGTTGGATGCAACGCCCTTCTCGATGACCCGCGAGGGCTTGATTCATAAGGAACAGGGACGGTTCGAGAAGAAAGATCTGTACAAGATTGGCGACCGTCTTCGTTGGCAACTGGGTTTTTCCAACAAGAGCCGTCTGGCGATCTTGAATAATGACAGGAAGCAACTGGAGCAACAGGCTGCAGAGCTTGACAAGGCGGTTGGCCAGGCCCGGCGGGCAATGGACGAGACCGGCGAGCGAAAAACGATCCTGGAGCGCGTGTCCGCGGTTTGCTGGGAAGACATCGATGTTGCTCCTTGGCAGGAAAAGCTAAAGCAACTAAGGGCGGACCTGCAGGCGATGGAAGCTTCGAAAGGTGATCTGGCCCGGGCCCGGGAGCGATGGGAAGAAGCCAAGCAGGGAAGGCAGAGTATTCAACGTGATGTCGGTGACATCAAAATTAGGAGTGGCCACGTTGCTAGCCGGTTGGAAAGTGCGGAACAGTCACTCGATGAAAACCGGATGGCTGCTTCCCCCGGCCTGACCGATGAGTGCAGGAGGGCACTGGAAGAGCGGGTAGGGCCGATAGCCCTGGAGGAGACCCATCGCCATGCCGAAGTTGAGAATGAACTGGACTCCTTGATCGATAAGGAACGCGGCCGTCAAATGACGGCAGTGAGTAAAGCCAATAGCATTATGGGCGCATTTCGTGGCAAGGATCAGTGGCTACCGATTTCGGTCGACTGGCCAACGGGCCTCGATGCTTTGGATGATTTTCTTGACCATCTCAAACATTTGCAGACTGAGGGGCTTCCCGCCTTGGTGGAACAGTTCCGGGAGCGCCTGAACAAGCATGCCACGCAGTCTCTCGCAAACATCAAGAATAAACTGGACGCTGAACGAGAGGACATTCTGGAGCGTATTGACGTCATTAATGACGTACTTCGCAGGACGGAGTTTCGTGTCGGCAGTTATCTCAAACTGGGCACGAGAAGGGAAAAGTACCCCCACATTCTGGATTTTGAACGTAAGCTCCGCCATGTTCTGGGGCAGGTAACCAGCGATGATCACGAAGGTCGGTTCAATGCGCTATCCGAGGTGATTGCCATTTTGGATAAAGCCAGTGCCTCAGGAACCTCCAGCTCTCTGGAAAGTTTGCGTTTGTTGGATCCTCGCTACCAGATGACCTTTTTCGCCGAGGAAGTGGACGCTGAGACTATGGAAATCCGCGATGTTCTCAATTCGTCCAGCGGCAAATCCGGAGGTGAGAAAGAGTCCTTTGCCGGAATGGTGGTTGCTGCAAGTCTGGCGTATGTTCTTACACCCGACGGTTTTGACCGTCCTGTATACAGCACGGTATTCCTTGACGAAGCGTTCTCCAATACGGCCGAGTCCGTGAGCCGCCGTGTGCTCAAGGTTTTCAAGGAGCTTCATATTCACGTGAACCTGATTACCCCCTATAAGAATCTGAACCTGGCGCGAGAGTCTGCCCGCTCCCTGCTAATTGCTGAGCGCAATGCTGAAACCCACGAAAGCCAACTTTGCGAGTTGACCTGGGAAGACATCGATCAAAGATTCGCAGAAGCTAAGCGTCGATCAGTAATGAGTGAGGCCGCCTCCCTGGGAATTGGTGTTGATGAGTGAGCGCGACTGGGGGCTGATGCCTGAAGAGGTCATCGAACGCCTCCGAGAGAAAGAATGGCACAGCCGTCGAACATTAAAGGCGCGGCTCAAAGGGGAAAGGCCATTTCCTGTCAGTGTTAGCCTCAGGCCGCCACGGGGGCAAGAAGCTGTTTCAGACCTGGAACGGTTTCATCGTTTTATTTCAGCATGGAAGGCTTTCCCGGATCAGGGTTGCGTTCAATGGGAAAGTCGGAGTTTCCGGCAGCTCTCTCTCCAGGAGGTTCCGGTTCGCTTTCTAGTCAGAAACGTTGGGGTGTTGGCTGAATTGCTCGGAGACGAAGAACGAACAGCCCTGGCGGCTTGGGAAAGAAGAATTTCTTTCATCCTTGCTGAGCCATTTGCGCAGGGCGAAGACGTTCAGCGAGAGTTGTTTTCCGCACTGGTAGACAACCTCGATGTGCTGAGGAAGTTTTCCGAGGATGACTTCAAGCTATTAGTAAGGTTGATTCCGCAACTGTGTCCCGGCTTGGGAGGTGGTCACTACCTTCGCGCGTTGCCGGTGGTTCACGTGGATACCAAGTTCATGGAGCAGAACTTCCAGCTTCTGGAGCGCTTGATCGACGTTTTGTATGTCGGAGATGTCACTGCATCTGGCGGGCTTCTGGAGTGGCTGAATTGCAGGAAAAGCCCTAAAGGCTGGTCGTTCGTTCGTCCCTTGTGTAGCTGCAGCCAGTCTGCACTCGGTGGCCTGCCGATTCTGCAAATGGATACCGAAACCTTGCTGGGTTTTGAGCTCCCTGCCAGCAACGTTCTGGTTGTAGAGAATGCTCAAACGGGTCTTGCCTTGCCGTCCCTGGACAACACCATTGCGGTGTTTGGCGGGGGAAAGAATGTTTCCTGGCTATCCGCGCCTTGGTTGTATTCCAGGAATGTGGGGTATTGGGGGGATATTGACTCGGAAGGCTTTAGCATTCTGAGTGATGCTCGCCGTCGGTGCCCCGGTATCGAATCGGTAATGATGGATGAGTCGACCGTAGAAGCATTCTCGCTCCGCATGGTGGACGAACCGAGCTCAGTTGATTTTGTCCCAGGCTTCCTTGAGGAGCATGAGGCCGAGTTGTTCCATAGGTTGCGGGAAGGGGCCTTTGGCAAGCCTCGCCTTGAGCAGGAGAGGCTCCCCGCAGATTACGTTCTTCAATGCCTGACGAACTGGGCTTCTTGAGACCAACTGTCGGCGATGCGGTTCTACTTGCTCCCGGCGTACCCCAGTTCCTTATCCACCAGGTTGAACAGCTCCTCGCCCTTGTGCCAGCGGTCGAAGTTCTCCAGGAACTGGTCGGTCAGGGCCCGCTTCCAGCCGATGAAGTCGCCAGCCATGTGGGCGGTCATGGTAACGTTATCCATATCCCAGAGCGGGTGGTCTTCCGGTAGCGGCTCTTCCTCAAAGACGTCCAGGCCGGCGCCGGCGATTTCGCCACTTTTCAGGGCTGTTATCAGATCATCGGTTTTGACGATCGGGCCGCGGCCGATGTTGATCAGTCGGGCGGACTTTTTCATGGCCTTGAAGGCCTTCTCGTCAAACAGGCCCTCGGTCTGGGGTGTCAGGGGTGCTGCAATTACCACGAAGTCCGCGTGCCCCAGCTGCTCGTAAAGGTCGTCGTTGCCGTGTACCGCGACAAAATCCGGATCCTCTTTTCTCGGTTTGCGGGCAATGCCGTGGGCCTTCAATCCGGCAGCGCCAACCAGCCGGCCGATCTGGCGGCCGATAGAGCCTGCCCCAACAACCAGAACCTGCTTGCCTTCTGCGCGCTCGGTGTCCCGGTGCTTCCACTGGTGCTTCATCTGCAGCCGGATGGAGTTCGGAAAATCCTTGGCGAACATCAGGATCGTGCAGAGCACGTACTCGGCAATGGTGCGGTCGAAAATGCCGCGGGCGTTGGTCACGGTGACATCGCCTTTGATCAGGTCCGGGAACATCAGTGCATCAACGCCAGCACTGGTGGCGTGGATCCATTTCAGCTTGTCTGCCGTGTGCCAGGCGGCCGCCAGGGCCTCTGTGCGAAAGTCCGTCACCATCATGATGTCGGTGCCGGGCAAGGTGTCGCGAAGGGTCGGCTCGTCACAGGCAAAGCGCACATCTGCGCGGGCCCTGACGGCGTCCATTCCTGGCGGTTCCTGTTCCCCGGGTGCGGTGAGAACGGTAACAACAGGTTTGCTGTGCTGAGTCATTGAGCCTCCGCCTATGATGATGAGTGACTGTCTGTGCCTGGTGTTCGTCCATGGCCAATTTACAGTCTGGTCGGCAGGTACTGTCGGGTCAACTTGCGGGGCAACAGATTTTGCTCTGACCGCGGTGATGGCGGTACTTTCACGTACATCATCTATATGATTTTTTGTCTTGTAGAGGCTTGCCATACTGACTAACCTGCAGGAGTGGATTCTATTTGCCCCGTTTGCAGGAGGTGTTTATGGCAGAAGCCGCCAACAAAGAAACCGGCCAGACCAAACCGCGTCGAGTGAAGTACCGGAAGAACAAGGCCAGTTGGAACCCTGCCATGCAGGCGATTCCGGTGCCCGGCATCAGGCGCATGGTGAATATGGCGGCCACCATGAAGGATGTCATTCATCTTTCCATCGGTCAGCCGGACCTGCCGACCCCCAAGCACGTCATTGATGCCTATGTCGACGCGCTCAATGCGGGGCAGACCGGCTACACCATGGATGCCGGACTGCCGGAACTGCTGGTGGCCCTGCGCGACTATTATGGCAAGCGTTACAACCGCAAACTGACCCGGGATAACATCCTGATTACCAGCGGCGCTACAGAGGCTATGTACCTGGCCATTTCCGCCACCTCTGCGCCAGGGCGGCAGTTTATCGTAACGGACCCGTCCTTCCTGCTGTATGCGCCCCTGATCCGGATGAATGGTGGCGAGGTGAAATTCGTCCAGACCCGGGCGGAGAACAACCACCAGCTGGATCCGGATGAGGTAATCCGGGCGATGGGGCCCCGCACCTTCGCGCTGATCCTGAACAACCCCAACAACCCGACCGGGGCGGTTTATCCGCGCAGCACTGTTGAAACCATCCTTGAGGAGTGTGCCTACCGGGGTATCCAGGTTTATGCGGACGAAGTCTACGACCATCTGATCTTTGATGATGACGACTTCGCCAGTGTGCTGAACTGCTCGATGGATCTGGACAACATCATGTGCATCAGCAGCTTCTCCAAAACCTACAGTATGGCGGGGCTGCGTGTTGGCTGGGTGATTTCCAGCCAGGCCGCCATAAAATCGCTGCGGCGCTACCATATGTTCACCACGTCGGTGGCCAATACGCCCTCCCAGTTTGCCGGTGTGGCAGCGCTCACGGGGGACCAACAGTGCGTTCGCGATATGGTCGACATTTACCGGGAACGTCGGGACAAGGTGGTTGAACTGGTTGATCAGACCCCCTACATGACCGGGTACAAGCCGGGCGGTGCGTTTTTTGCGTTCCCTGACCTTCCCCCCCATGTAGACGGTTCGGATCTGGCCCTGCGGATGCTGAAGGAAACCGGTGTCTGCATGGTGCCCGGTGATGCCTTCGGTGAAGGGTGTACCAACGCCGTCAGGATCAGTTTCTCCACAACCTGCGAGAAACTGGAAGAGGCGTTTGATCGCGTCATTCCGTGGATGGCCAAACAACAGTTCTGAGGTGATGCCATGTCAGCCCTGGACTCGGTATTGATTCAGTGCCCGTACTGCTGGGAGACGCTGGATATCAGCGTCGACCCGTCAGTGCCGGAACAGGAGTATGTCGAGGATTGCCAGGTCTGCTGCAGGCCCATACTGTTGCGCGTGGTTTTTGACGACAATTTGACACCTCATGTAGAGGCCCGGGCTGAGAATGAATAGAACGTCGCTGTATGTTTGCCGCACGCTTCTGGTCCTGGTGGTGGTGCTTGCCAGCGGCTGCGCCAGTCTGTCGCCTTATTCGATTTCCGAAGGCGAGCTGGAGAGGCATCTCCAGGATGTTGTGAGCGAATTTGATCGAAACCAGTTGAACAGCGGTTCTCCGCTGAGCCTGAGTCTTGATGACGCCAACATCACCCTGGGGCCCGATGGCCGGGACGTGGCAGTAATCGATGTGAGGGGGCAGGTTGCCCTGAATGCGTTGATGGCGAAGCTACCGGTGGATATTGCCCTGAAGGTTGAGGGTGCGCCGGTTTACGACAGCTCGGAGAAAGCCATCTTCATACGGCGATTGCAACTTCTTGAAAGCAGTATCGACTCTCCGTTCTTCAAGGGGGATCTGAAGCCGGTAACCGATACGGTCATGCGGCTGGTGGCACAGATGCTGGAGACCATGCCGGTGTACCGGCTGGACGAAACCGATTTCGCCCAGCGTATGTTCGGTATGATGCCGGTGGATGTGCGGGTGGCGCCTGGCCGGCTGGAATTTGTGATGGCCGACCAGTAGCCCTGGTTTACTGGGACAGTCTCTCGCAGATTGCAGAACCGATTTCGTGGGTGCCACGCCGACGACCTGAGTTTTCGGCAAGGTCTGCAGCCACAGCATCGAACAGTTCCTTCCCTGCGGCGGCAATGGCTGGATCCTTGCGCCCCAGCCATTCGAGCATGCGGGCAGCAGTGAAAAGCATGGCGGTGGGGTCCGCCAGGCCCTGCCCGGCGATATCCGGAGCACTTCCGTGGGTGGGCTCGAACATCGAGGGCATATCCGGATCGGTGGGATTCAGGTTGCAGGAAGGTGCAACGCCCATGCCTCCTGAAAGCACTGCGGCAAGATCCGTCAGAATGTCACCCTGGAGGTTGCTGGCCACCACGACATCGAAAGCCCAGGGGCTTTGGACAAACTTCATGCAGGCTGCGTCCACCAGTTCATGGTGCGTGGCCACATCCGGGTATTCTTTGCTGATTTCGTCAAAGGCCTCGGTGTACATATCACCCCAGTAGCGCAGGGCATTTCGCTTGGTAATCAGGCAAACCTGGCTTTCGCAGGTGCGGCCATCCAGTGTCCGGAAGGTCCGCGTCCGGCCTTCCTTGACCCGATCAGCAGCACGGTTTCGCGCTTGTTCGAACCCATAACGGATGATCCGGTCGGTTGCTTTGCGTGTAAAAACCTCCATCTGCGTGGCCACTTCGTCCGGCGTGCCTTTGCGCAACCGCCCGCCCTGGCTGACATATTCACCCTCGGAGTTTTCCCGAATCACAAGCATGTCGATGTCTTTGGCGCGTTCGTCCGCCAGATACTGCCGGGCGCCCGGCAAAAGCCGGGCCGGACGCTCGCAGACCCACTGGTCGAACCCCTTGCGCATGTCCAGCAACGGGGCCAGGGAGATGCTGTCTGGCAACAGGTAGCGGTCCGGATCGTCCATAGGGCCCGGATCGCCAAGGGCGCCCAAAAGAATGGCGTCGTATTTCTGAAGCTGGGCCAGGGCATCCGCCGGCATGGATTCACCATGTTCTTCGTGCCAGGCGTGGGAGGGCCAGGGGAATCGCGTCCACTCAAGGTCCAGGCCGTGTTTTGCACGCAGGGTTTCCAGGCAGCGCACAGCCTCGGCCACCACTTCGGGGCCTATGCCGTCGCCCGGGGTTACAGCGATACGGGTAGATTGGGCCATTCGGGAAACTCCTTTTGGGGACAGATACGTATAAACAAACCCCAGTTTAGTCATGTAATCCGGGGATGCCACCGTTTGACATGCTTTAACCACAAAGTGGTTTTACCAGGGAGGGGTTCGCAGCTATATTGGTCAAAAACATGTCTAATAAACACAGTAAAACCGCCAGAACTGCAGTCAGGAGTTGAAGTGAACCAGCCCGCCGTACTTTTTGATGAGTCTCATTGTGAGCAATGTGCCTGTGGAGCAGGACTGGATTTTTCCTTCAGCTTCGCATTTCAGCCAATAGTCGACGTTATCAACAAATCGGTTTTTGCCTATGAAGCCCTGGTGAGGGGCACGGAAGGCGAGGGCGCAATGAGCGTTCTCTCCAAGGTAAATGAGCACAATCGCTACGCGTTTGACCAGGTATGCCGGGTGAAGGCGGTAAAGCTGGCCGCCAGGCTGGGCATGGACACGATGCTCAGCATCAATTTTATGCCGAATGCCGTCTACCGGGCCGAATACTGTATTCGTACAACCCTGGCAGCGGCCAAGACCTACGATTTCGATACCCGTAAAATCATTTTCGAGCTGACCGAGGACGAGGCGCTTAACTCAACCTCGGTCGAACACCTTGTGTCCATCATCGAGGCTTACCAGGAAATGGGGTTCAGTACCGCCATTGATGACTTTGGCGCTGGCTTTTCGCGCTACAACATTATGATGGCGAGCCCGCCCAATCTCCTTAAACTGGATATGGCGCTGGTTCGTAATATCCATACCGAACCCAACAAACAGGCGGTGGTGGCTGGAATCATTACAATGATGACGCAGCTTGGCGGTCAGATAATCGCGGAGGGTGTCGAAACCAAGGAGGAGTATTTCTGGTTGCGCTCTCAGGGTATCAGTCTCTATCAGGGCTACCTGTTCGCCAAACCGGGTTTCGAGTGCCTTCCGGAGCCCGACTTCCCCACATAAACCGCCTTTGAACTGACAGGAAGAATATCTTGCTATACAGAATGATTACCGTGGTGGGCGGACTGGTTTTCGTCATCATCCTGTTCGCCCTTATCTGGTTTTTCTGCAAGAAATTTCTCGAGCATCATGGTGTTACTGACCAGGTAAAAGACCGGGCCATGGTTCTGGCTACCTGGACCTTCGCCGGTATCAGCGTGGGGCTGGTTTTCGCGGTGGTTGGCGCGTTTGTCCTTGGCCCCTGGGCTTTCTACCGAACCCTCAGGGGCCACGGTGTGGATATATCCGATGGTGCAGCCGTCTGGTGGGGGCTTGGGATCGTAGTGGCCTCCCTGGGCATCACGGCTATCGGATTTTTCGGTTTCCTGATGCTTGTGGGGGCTTACTGAGTCTTAACTGATAGCCTTCAATTGCTCCCGGAACCAGATCAGCGCTGGTTCCCTCTCATAAGCCTTGTGCCAATAAAGGTGAACGTCGATGGACGGCAGGTCCGCTGGCGGGTCCTTGATCGTTATGTTGGCGCGTTCGGCGATGATTCGGGCATAGGCCTCTGGCATGGTCAGCAGCAGATCGGTTTCCTCCACCACTCTGCAAGCAGCGTAGTAATGCTGGCAGCGTAGTCGTATGCTCCGTTGAACTCCCAGCCTTGATAGCTCGAAGTCTTCAATGCCGGGTCCTTCGGTCCGTGACGACACCAGTACGTGTTTTGCGGACAGGTACCCTTCCATATCCAGAGTGCCGTCTGCCAGTGGATGCCCCTCCCGGGCCAGCACTACCAGGCGGTCGCGCCGCAACAGTTCGTGGGATGTCTGATTGCTCACTGGCAGCAGCACATCCACGGCAAAGTCCAGTTTGCCTGCAGCGAGTTGCGTCTCCATGTCCCGCCGAGCGATCCGCTGGCTGACAATCTCCAGTTCCGGGTAGGCGTCGAGGCGAGCCATGAGGCGCGGCAGGAAGGTAGATTCCAGAATGTCTCTCAATCCGAGCGAATAGGTTTTGCGCTGGGTGGCCGGATCAAAGGCATGAAACTGGTTTACCGCGCCCTGGATCTGAGTAAGCCCTGGCCGCATGGATTCGAGGAACCGGCGTGCCAGGGGAGTTGGCACCATCTGATTGCCCTGGCGGGTAAACAATGGATCATCAAAATGGTCCCGAAGCCGGGAGAGTGAATGGCTGACGGCCGGCTGGGTCAGATGCAGCGCCCGGGCCGCGCGGGTCAGGCTGCCTTCCCGGTAAATGGTATCGAACACGTGCAACAGGTTCAGATCAAGGCGATTGAGGGCCATGGGTGGAGTCCGTTTACGATTCGTTTTGAATAAGTATGGTTAATAATAAACGATAAGAAAAATTCAGTCGCGTAATAGTTTGGTCATCCCTAGACTGGCCCTAATGTGATTTTCCGTGCATACCACGGCGCAACAGTCAGCGAGGATACGGCGATGGATTTCAATATTTCCGAGAGAGGCCAGGATTATCTCAACCGCGTAAAGCAGTTCATGAAGGATGAGATTTTTCCCATTGAAGAGCAGTACCACAAGGAGCTTGCCTCCCTGGATAACCGCTGGGTGGTGCTTCCGATCATCCGGGAGCTGAAGGAAAAGGCCAAGGCCCAGGGCCTCTGGAACATGTTCTTTCCGGACGACAAATACGGCTGCGGCCTGCTGAACTCCGACTACGCCCTGATTGCCGAGGAAACCGGGCGCAGCTTTATTGCGCCGGAGATCTTCAACTGCAACGCGCCGGATACGGGCAATATGGAAGTACTGATCCACTACGGCTCTGAAGAGCAGAAAGCCGAGTGGTTGCCGCGTTTGCTCAGTGGTGAGATTCGCTCCGCCTTCTGCATGACCGAGCCGGCGGTAGCCTCCTCCGATGCCACCAATATGGAAGCCACCGCCGTTATTGAAGGCGACGAAGTTGTTTTGAACGGTCGCAAATGGTGGAGTACCGGCATCGGACACCCTGATTGCAAGGTTGCCATCTTCATGGGGCTGACGGATCCCGATGCCCACAAGCACCGTCGCCACTCGATGGTGCTGGTGCCGCTGGACACCCCGGGCGTCAAGATCGAGCGCATGCTGCCGGTATTCGGTGAATACGATGAGCCCTATGGCCATGGCGAGGTGCTGTTCGACAACGTCCGGTTGCCCGAGAGCGCTTTCATTGCCGGTCCGGGCCGCGGGTTCGAGATCGCCCAGGGTCGCCTTGGGCCGGGACGAGTTCACCATTGCATGCGGGCCATCGGCGCAGCGGAGCGCACCCTGGAGATTCTGATCAAGCGTGCAACCACCCGTGAGGCCTTCGGCAAGCCCATCGCCAAGCTGGGCGGCAATCCGGACATCATCGCCAACGCGCGGATGGCCATTGAGCAGGCCCGCCTGCTGACGCTGAAATGTGCCTGGGCACTGGATACCAAGGGCATCATGGGGGCGCTTCAGGAAGTCTCCATGATCAAGGCCGTAATTCCGTCCATGCTGCAGACCATTGTCGACCAGGCCATTCAGATTCATGGTGGGGCCGGGGTCAGTGATGACGACTTCCCGCTGACACAATTGTTCGCCTATGCTCGGGTGCTGCGTTTGGCCGATGGGCCCGACGAGGTGCATCGGGCTATGGTGGCTCGTCTGGAGCTTCGGAAGTATAAATCCTGAGTAGTATTCGACCGTTGGTGCCGGGACCGGGTGGGGACAGGTTTCTGAAACACGCTCCTTACGGCACATCCCTGTGACGCTTGGGCTCCGCCATCCATGGCTCCGCACAGTTTCAGAAACCTGTCCCCACCCGATCCTGCAAACATTCGGATTGGATTCTGAACAGGTTGCACATGAGTCTGGGAGCTGATGCCGGGTAGAGCTTTCTAAAACCGTGCGGAGCCATGGATGGCGGAGCCGAGCGTACATGGACGTATTCACAGCGTGTTTTGGAAAGCTCTACCCGGTAGCAGCTCTTGCACCTGACATGACAAATAGCTAGCGCGAACGATAACGGAGAAAACCAAGCATGACACAAAGAGTATTCATAACCGGCGGAGCCAGCGGCCTCGGCCGGGCGATTGCATTACGGTATGCCAAAGAAGGCGCGAAAGTCTGCATCGGCGACATCAATCCGGAGCAGGGCGTTGGTGTTGAGAAAGAGATCAACGCCGCCGGGGGCGAGGGTTACTACGTTGAGTGCGATGTTCGCCGGTTGACCGATTTTGAGAAGGTTCGGGATGATCTGGTGAAGAAATGGGGTGGCGTCGATGTGGTGGTGAACAACGCCGGCGTGGCCTCGGCCGGTTCCATCGAGGACACCACCATGGCGGACTGGGAGTGGATTCTCGATATTAACGTGCTGGGCGTGGTTCGCGGCTGTAAGGCGTTTACACCGCAGTTCAAGCAGCAGGGCTCCGGGGCCTTTGTAAATGTGGCTTCGATGGCGGGGTTGATGCTCGCGCCATTGATGGATAGCTACAATGTGACCAAGGCTGGCGTGATCGCCCTGTCCGAGACACTCAGCCAGGAGCTTCGGGATGCAGGTATTCATGTGAGCTGCGTGTGCCCGGCGTTTTTCCAGACCAATCTGACCAGCAGCATGCGTTCAGATATTCCCGGCATTCAGCAGAACGTGAACAAGCTGATGAAGCGCTCCACGGTAACCGCCGAGGATGTGGCCGAGGATATTTTCCGTTCGGTGAACAACAAGAGCTTCTGGGTGCTGCCCCACGCCAAGGAGCGTCGCATGTGGATGCTCAAGCGCCATGCGCCCAAGGCGTTTGACTGGCTGATGCACCAGGAAAGCAAGCGCTGGATGAGCAAGATGGGTGGCAGCAAGGCCTGATGGCGCCGTTTTTAACTGTCTCAAAGTGAAGATTCAAAAGGAGAGTCCTGAATGACCCAGATCGACCAGGCCGTGGACATTCGCGAAGGCGAGGAGCTGGACACCGGCGCGGTAGACCGGTTCATGAAACAGGCGGTTCCGGGCCTGCAAGGCGAGCCGGAGATTCGGCAATACCCGGGTGGCGCCTCAAACCTGACCTATCAGGTGGATTACGGCGACCGTTCTTACGTCTTGCGCCGGCCGCCGTTCGGCAAGATCGCCAAGTCCGCTCACGACATGCTGCGTGAGGCGAAGGTCATGCGGGCGCTCAAGCCGGTCTATCCCTACGTGCCCAATATTATCGCTATCTGCGATGATCACGACGTGCTGGGTTGCGATTTCTACGTGATGGAACGGTTGAAGGGCATCATCCTACGCCAGGACTTTCCAAAGGATTTCGAGCTCAGTGAAGCCGATACCCGAAAGCTTTGCCTGAATGTGATCGACAAGCTGGTGGATCTTCACCGGGTTGATGCCAAAGCCGCAGGCCTGGACAAGCTGGGCAAAGGCGAGGGTTATGTGCAACGCCAGATTTGCGGCTGGAGTGACCGCTTCCGCAAGGCCCGCACCGACGATGTGGGCGACTTTGAGCAGGTCATGGGCTGGCTCAACGACAAGATGCCCGAAGACATTGCCCAGGTGGTGATCCACAACGATTTCCGCTTCGACAACGTGGTGCTGAATCCGGACAACCCTTTCGAGGTGATCGGCGTGCTGGACTGGGAGATGGCCACCATCGGTGATCCGCTGATGGACCTCGGCAACAGTCTCGCCTACTGGATCGAAGCCGATGATGAAGGCCCGTTCCAGATGCTGCGCCGGCAGCCGACCCATCGCCCGGGCATGCTCACCCGCAAGGAAGTGGTGGAGTATTACATGGAGAAATCCGGCTTCAAGGTCGACAACTTCGACTTCTATGAGATCTACGGCTTGTTCCGGCTCGCGGTGATTATCCAGCAGATCTATTACCGGTTCTATCATGGCCAGACCAAAGACAAGCGGTTCGCTGCCTTTGGCCATGCAGCCAATTATCTTGAGAAGCGCTGCCAGCGACTGATTGCGGAGAGCACCCTGTAATGGCGACGATTTATCTGGTTCGCCACGGCCAGGCCAGTTTTGGCAAGGAGAACTACGACCAGCTGTCTCCCACCGGCTGGGAGCAGGGCAGGGTGCTTGGCCGCTGGATGGCTGGCAAAGTGGACCCGGCCGCGATTTTCGGGGGCGATCTGGAGCGCCACCGGGAAACGGTGGAGGCCATCGCCACCGGCTACGGCAGTGCACTGCCGGATATGCAGGTAGCTCCGGGTTTCAACGAGTTCGACCATACCACAGTGGTGGCCCGATACCGCCCGGAGTGGAGCGACCGCACGGTCATGGCGCGGGATCTCAAGGCATTTCCCAAGCCGGCCAGGGCGTTTCAGGAGGCCTTCGTACATGCAGTGCGTCGATGGGCCTCGGGCGAATTTGATCATGAGTACGAGGAAAGCTGGCCGGACTTCAAGGCCAGGGTTCTGGCGGCGTTCGAGGATATGATTGAGTACGCCGATGGCGGTGACGTACTGGTGGCCACCTCTGGCGGACCGATTTCCGTGATTGCCCAGTATCTGCTTGGGCTGGACGATGCCCGGGCACTTGCCCTGAATGAGGTGATAGCGAATACCAGCGTTTCGCGGGTCCTGTATTCAGGCCCCCGGCGCAGCCTGGCCGTTTTTAACAACTACAGCCACCTGGAAGCGGATGACCCCGCCCTGGTGACATTCCGATAGTGAATCGAGGTGAACGAATGAGCAGCAAGAACCTGTTTGATCTGACCGGCAAGGTTGCCCTGATTACCGGCGCCAGCCGCGGCATCGGCGAAAGCATTGCCCGGACCCTGGCCGAGTACGGCGCGCACGTCATTGTCAGCAGCCGCAAGATTGATGGTTGCGAGGCCGTGGCCAGCAGCATCCGGGATGCCGGTGGCAGCGCCGAAGCCTACGCCTGCCACATCGGTGAGATGGATCAGATCGACAGCATCTGGGCCCACATTGAGCAGAACCACGGCAAACTGGATATTCTGGTAAACAACGCTGCCGCCAATCCCTATTTCGGTCCGGTTGAAGATACCGATCTGGGTGCCTTCAACAAAACCGTGGATGTGAATATCCGGGGCTATTTCTTCATGTGTGCCCGGGGCGCCCAGATGATGAAGAAAGCCGGTGGCGGTTCCATCGTGAATGTTGCATCCGTGAACGGGGTTAATCCGGGGCACTACCAGGGAATTTACTCGGTCACCAAGGCCGCCGTGATCTCCATGACAAAATCCTTTGCCATGGAGCTGGGGCAGCAGAAAATTCGCGTGAATGCCCTATTGCCAGGGCTGACCGATACCAAGTTCGCCAGCGCCCTCACTACCAATGAGGCGATCAAGAAGCAGGCCATGGCGCATATCCCGATGAAGCGTGTGGCTGATCCAAGCGAGATGGCCGGTACCGTGCTTTATCTGGTGTCTGATGCTTCGAGCTATACCACGGGCGCCTGCATTAATGCGGATGGTGGTTATCTGACAGTCTGAAGCTTATCTGAGGTTGAGGCGGGGTCGGATGATTGCTTTAATCTGACCTCGTTTCGATCAACCTGAATGCTCAGGCTGGTGAGCAGGTAAGCGCTGCAAAGTCACTGTTGAGCTCTACCGCCCGGTTCTGAAGGTGGGCAAGCGTTGCAGCGTCACCTGCCGTTATCATGTCATGCATCAGCGAGGCCATGGCCGCCCGACTCTCTGCCATCATGGCTTTGTAATCCTCGCCCCGCACTTCTTCGGAATTGAGAATCAGGTATTCCAGTTCTGCCCCAAACGTCGGCTCGTTTCTTCTTTCAAGTGCCTCAATTAAGGCCAATTGCCAGTTCCTTCGGCCCTGCAGCCAGATTTCAGTCTGGGCGCCCCGGTTGGCAGACCATTGCCGCACGATGTCGCGCTGCTTGTTGTTCAGATTCCCCAACCAACGCTCAACCCGCTCTGCTGTCCTTTCGGCCCGGGCCTCGGCAGTCGCTTCCGGGGAATCGGCCAGAAACTCCTCTTCCATTTCCCGCTGACTCTGAGCCATGTTTTCCGCCAACTCGTTGACCTGCTCGTCGCTCAGACTTGAAAGCAGATTTGCCGCCACCGGTGTTGCCCGCTCCAAAAGACTGGGGAAGAAACCGAAAAGCTGTTGCTGGTGGTACTCGACAGTGGCCTGATCGGGCGGGCTACTGGCTACGTCCGACTCAAGCTCATCCAGCCATGCCTGGTAGCGGGGCAACTCGGCACTGCAATGCCATTGGCGCAGTTGCTCGATATCGTTGTTTAGCTGCTGTTTCTGGTCGGCCGTCAGTGTCACGTAGTCTTCTACCCACCACACGATGCCCCAGTCCGCGTATCGATAAGCGAGCTTGGTTGAACTGCAGGCAACCAGAGCAAACGCCAGTACCAGAATTAGGACAAACGGTTTGGAAAAGCCGGGTGCCCCGTGTTTGGCAGTATCCATGGCCCACCTGTCTTGGTAAAAAGGCTTATCGAAAAAAGATTGCAAGCTCACTATCATTTTAGGTTTGAGTTACAACAGTGTACGTCATATCACCCCTTTCAGATGCTGTTCCGGGGATCCTTGGAGCATTGTTCAGGAGAAGTCATGAGCAAAATGAGACTTTCACGTCTACGCCAGATGATTTTCGGTTTTTACATGTCCGGAATTATGTCGCTGCTGATGTCCGGGGTGATCACCTTCATCAACACGGGCATCGACGGTGAATTCCACTACCGGTGGGGGCCCGCTTTTCTCGTTGCCTGGGCCGTTGCTTTTCCGCTCGTGACCTTCATCGCGCCGCTTGCCGGGAAGATGACTGAGTTCACCATGCGCAGGTTTGATTGATTGCGTACATCTGTAAGCTTAAATGTTAAAAGTTGCAAATCCGTTCTTTCTGACTCCCCGTAAATGCAGTGACGCACGATTCATGGACGGAAAATGTGCAGGTTCGAACCACTCAAATCCTGGTAAACAACCTCAAAAGTGGGGAGTGTGAAAAATGAAGACAAAATACGCTTTACCGATGGTTTTGGCGGGCAGTGTCGCGCTGTCCGGGTGTTGGCTGGATGACGACGATGATCCGGCAACCACCAGTGTCCGAGTCCTGCATGCGTCTTCGGATGCACCTGCGGTTAATGTTCTTGTGAATGGTGATGTCGTCGTTCCGGGAGCGGATTACAAGCAGGCCGCGGTTCTGACGCCGAGTGCCGGTCTCGCTGATATCGCTGTCGATGGATTGCTGCCGGGCGGCGAAACGGTGACAGTGATTTCTGCCGATGGGGTTTCGCTGCGTTCCGATACCAGCTATGACGTGATTGCAGTCGGAAAAGTAGGTGACGAGACCATTGAGCCGCTGATTCTGACCGATGATGGCGCCCGTGAAGATGCTGATAGTGCGCGTTTGCGAGTTGTCCATCTGTCGCCTGAGGCCCAGACCGCCGCCGCTGGTCCTGTCGATGTTTATGTCACGGCTTCAGGCGACCCGCTTCCCGCCGAAGCTACCTTCAGCTTCTCCTTCAAGGAGAGTGTAGGCCCGTTGGAGCTTCCTGCCTCAAACGACTATCAGATTCGGGTTACCCCTGCAGGCTCCGATACTGTTGTCTTTGATAGTGGCCAAATCGGCTTGCCAGCAGGTTCTGACCTTCTGGTCGGCGCCGTTGACAATACTGGCGCCAATGGCGATGCAAGCCCTATCAGCTTGGTCGTGTTGAACGGCAGTAATGTTGCCGAAATTTTTGACGCGGGCCAGCAGTCTGGAGTTCGTGTTGTTCACAACTCCTATGATGCTCCTGACGTAGATGTGCTTTTGAATGACGTTGTGTCGGTGAACGACTTGGCTTACCCAGAGGCTGCTCCCGGCGCTATGCTGGATAACTACGCACAGGTTCCGGTTGGAACCCAGAACGTTAAGGTTACGCCATTCAACGACAATGCCACCGTTGTGATTGAGGCCGATTTGGCATTCTCTGCTGGTACTGGGTATACGGTGATCGCAAACGGTTTGTTGGCGGACATCGAGGCGCTGGTGTTAACTGATACTGTTCGCGACATCGCAACTCAGGCGTCGGTTCGTGTAGTACATGGGTCGACACTGGCCGGTCCGGTTAATGTTTATCTTCTGCCCGATGGGCAAACCGAAGTGGGTAATGCTTCGCCTGCTTTGAGCGGCGTACAGTTTGGCGAAGAATCGGGCTATTTGGCTGTTGCGCCCGGGACCTACAATCTTGTCGTAACAGATCCTGATGGGAACGTCGCGATAGGGCCTGCGGAAATAAATCTCGAAGCAAGTGGCATTTACACTGCTATCGCCAGAGATAATGACGCCTTTGACGGTGCAGATCTTATTCTACTGGACGATTTCGTGATGCCGCCGACTTGATCGGTATGTTTAAGCGTATCAAAGCCCCGGCCATGGCCGGGGCTTTTTATTGAATACTGGTTTCAGATGTGCCGGAAGGGGCATGGGAAATCGCAGTCCCTGTTGGCGGCCGGAAATGCAGCGAATACAGAATCCGGTCCAGCACCGCCTGACCATTCCAGGCGGGATCGTTGTTGACCATTCCCACCACTGCCCAGGTGGTGTTGTTTGAATCCCGGGTGAACCCGGCGATCGATCTCACGTTTTCCAGATAGCCGGTCTTGATGCGACCTTCGCCGTCCATGCCGGTATTGCGCAGGCGGCGTGCCATGGTTCCATCCATCGCGATGATTGGCATTGAAGCCATGAGGTCAGCCGAGTATGCGCTGTTCCAGGCATGCTCGAGAATCTGTGCGCCCTGGCGGGCGGTGATGCGACCGTGTCTCGTGAGGCCGGCGCCGTTGTCGATCACCATGCCGGCGGTGTTAATGCCTTTGTCTTCGAACCAGTCATAGATCACACGAATACCGGCAACCCGGTCGTCGTTCTCATCTTCCAGGCGGTTCTCGGCGCCAATGGTAAGCAGCAGCTGGCGCGCCATCACGTTGCTGCTCCACTTGTTTATATCCCTCACCATGGTGACCAGATCCGGCGAGGTGGTTTTCATGACCAGCCGTGCGTCTTCTGGAGTGACGCCATTGATGTCCCTGCCCGAAATAACCACTCCCAGGTCGGCCAGCAAAGAACGGATCAACGAGGCGCTGTACTGCTCATGGGGCAGCAGCGACAGGTAGGTGGTGCTCCGGCAGCCCTGGGGCAGCTCACCGGTAACCCGAACAGTCACCCGATGGTCTTCATGAATAATGGGTTCCCATTCGAAGTTTCTTCGGGACGGGCAGGGGCCCTCGGCAGTGGCCACTACTCGGTTATCGATGACGACTTCGCCCAGAGACGGTGTGCTCCATGCCTGGGTGCCGCGCTCATCGGCTCGCACCTGGAAGTGCATCAGGTTCAGGTTCGTCAGGTAGGCAGAAGGTTCTACCAGAAATGGCGCGTGGGGGTTGTCGCCGTTGTCTTCAAACGCAGGAAAACCACCATCGACTTCAAAGTAACTGCCATCAAGAACCAGGTCGCCCTCGATTCTGTTAATCCCCATGCTGCGCAGCTCGCTCAGCGTTGTCCAGAGTCGTTCGATGGTGAGCTTGGGGTCGCCGCCAAAGCGGACGTAGAGATTACCTTCAAGAGTGTCGCCCGCCATCACTCCATCGGTCAGGAAATCGGTATCCCAGTGGTGATTGGGCCCGAGTACCTCCAGTGCCGCAAAGGTGGTTACCAGCTTCATGATGGAGCCAGGGCTCATCAGGGCATCAGCATTGATGTACTGGTTGATGCCGGGACCATTCAGCGGAATGGCCGCCATGCTCATGGCATCTTCATTCTGCAGGGACTGAGCCGCGTAATCTTTCAGCTCATTGGTCCAGAGGCGATTCCCGGAGAAACCGGCGGCGTCGCTCTCGGCAAAGGCAAGAGGGGCAGCCGCGATCACAGAAAGAGCCACAAGGGGTGCCAGCATGGGGCGTCTGAATCGAGGACACAGTTTTTCGGCTCTCGAAGAGCCAGAGCGTCGCATACCCGGGATTACCATGGTCACCATCCAATGAGTTCTTATACTTCCACAATAGCTCATCCTGGCGGTTTGTACTATGCAGAAAAGCTCTACATGACGTTAAAAAATGGCAGTAGTGTCGTTGTTTGTATTGAAGTTTTGTGACGCGATGTAAGTGCCCTTGCGAATCATGGGGTTAGGTGAACAGAAATTAACACTCCCCGGGGTTGATCCCGGGAGCCAATGGAAAATCGTCAGATTGCGTGATAATGGCGTGGTCTCCAACAGAAGGTTTGTTTATGTCGAATATGCTGTCTCATAACGTCCACATACTGGGTTCGGTCGCCACGTCTTCCCTCACTACCTGGCGTGGTTGCCTGGTGGTTAAAAACGTCCCGCAGCCGGAAAAGCCCATTGTGCTCTACGACATGGAGGGCTGTCCCTACTGCCGGCGGGTTCGTGAGGCCCTGACGGCCCTGAATCTCGATGTGGAAATCCGGCCCTGTCCGCAGGGTGGTTCGGTTTTCCGGGCCCAGGCGGAGGCACTGGGAGGCAAGCAACAGTTCCCATTACTGGCGGACCAGAACACCGGCACGGTCATGTACGAATCCGAGGAAATCATCGAGTACCTGTTCCGGCAATACGCGGACCGGCCGGTGCCATCCTACTATCGGGGCCGGGTGTGGCAGCCAGTCTTGGGTTCTGTGGCTTCGGTGACCAGCGCCATGCGGGGGCTGCGGGTGAGCCCCGGCAAGCGTCCGGAGCAGCCATTACACCTGTGGAGTTTCGAGGGCAGTCCGTTCTCGCGTTTGGTGCGGGAACGGCTTTGTGAGCTGGAAATTCCCTATACCTTGCACAACCTGGGGAAGGAGCACTGGACGGAAATCGGGCCGGCGAAACAGCGTATCAAGCCAGGGCCCTATACGCCGATTCCCGGTGGCAAGCGGGATGCGTTTTTCCAGGTGCACAAGCGGGTTCAGGTGCCCTATCTTGAAGACCCCAATACTGGCGAAGGCTTATTCGAATCTGCCCGGATTCTTAAGTATCTGGATCGTGAGTACGGGAACTGACTTGTTTGTAAGACTGTCAGCCATGTAGCTGCCGCCCGGGTGGGTCATCCCTTCTCCAGACACGCCGTAAATACTTCCATGTAGGCTCGGTCGGGCCATCCATGGCCCTCCACGGTCTGGAGAAGGGATGACCCACCCGCGCTGCTTGCGCTTTGTGCTATTCGCACTGAAGTTTATGTCAGTGGGGGAGCTGATATGGCGAATTGGATTACTCGAAGGAAGTTTCTTATCAGTTCCGGCCTGGCCGGAATTGCTCTCAAATCCCCGATGCTTTTTGCAAGCACGCGGGGAGCATCCTCGTCATCTCCCATCATGCGCCGGATTCCCGGCACGGACGAATCCATCCCTGCAATCGGCATGGGCACCTGGATTACTTTCAACGTGGGTGGCGACGCGCAACTGGTTCAGCAGCGCACCAGGGTTTTGAAGACCTTCTTCGATCTGGGCGGAACCGTTATTGATGGTTCTCCGATGTATGGCAGTGCTGCGGATGTTATGGGTGAGGCGCTGGATTCTCTGGACGCCCACGACCGGATTTTTGCGGCCACCAAGATCTGGACCGGCGACGAATCAGAAACCCGGTCGGAGGCAGCCCGTTCGAGCAGGCGCTGGGGTGTTGATCAGTTCGATCTGTTGCAGGTCCACAATCTGCTGGGCTGGCAGGGGCATCTTGAAACCCTCAAGGAAATGAAAGCCAACGGTGAGGTCCGGTATATCGGTATCACTACGTCCCATGGTCGCCGGCATCGGGAATTCGCGCAGATCATGGAGCGGGAGCCGCTGGATTTTGTGCAACTGACCTACAACGTTCTGGATCGAGAGGTTGAGGACCGGTTGCTGCCACTGGCCCGGGAACGGGGTATCGGGGTGATCGTTAACCGGCCTTTCCAGGGTGGTTCGCTGTTCCGCAGGTTCCAGTCAAAGCCGCTGCCGGATTGGGCCGGGGAGGCCGGCGTCAATAACTGGGCGGAGTTTTTCCTCAAGTACATTATTTCCCATCCGGCCGTGACCTGTGCCATTCCGGCCACGAGCAAAGTTGAGCATATGAAAGAGAACATGGGTGCGCTGTACGGCAAATTGCCGGATGACGATCTGCGCCAGCGGATGGCGGATTATGTGAGGTCTCTGTGAGTGGCGCGGAATGGCTGAGCTACTCGCTGCAGGATTTCGTGATGTTCGGACCGCAGGTGTTTCTGCGGTTGTTTGTCCGGATCAACCAGGATCTCTGGCCCTGGCAATTGCTGGCGGTGGTTGCTGCTATCGGTATTCCTGTGCTGCTTCTGCGGCAGGGAGACGCGGCAAGGCGTTTGGCTCTTGGGCTGGTGGCGGTTGCCTGGGTAACCAGTGGTTACGGGTTTCTGGTGGGCTATTTCAGCCCCATTAACTGGCCGGCGACGTGGTTTGGTTGGGCTTTTGTCGCCCAGGGCGCATTGCTCGGGGCCGCCCTGTTTTGCGGCGGTGTCCATAAGGGCCGGCTTCCGGTCAGGCAATTTGTCGTACTCTGGCTGGTTGCCGTTTGTGGATTGCCCTTCCTCGCGGTGGCGGATTCCGGTCAGTGGCAGTCGGTCGCGCTGTTCGGCATCGCTCCCGGCACCACCGCTGCGGCAGGAGCCCTGGTCATTGCGCTGGTAACAGGTCCCTGGCGTTGGCTTTACCTGCCGCTGCTGGTGCTGTGGAGTCTGTTCAGCGCAGCCATGTTCTGGGTGCTGCAAACCTGGTGGTTGCTGATCGCTCCGCTGGCTACGCTGCTGCTGGTTGGAGCCGGCTTCTGGCTCAGTCCCAGGCCGGCGCGAAGTCAGGATTAGCAATTCGCTCGTTGCGATCGAGCGCATCAATGGCTCGGACCTCTTCCTCGCTTAACTGAACGTCCAGAGCTTCCAGGTTGGCCTTTTGGTGAGCCGGACGTGTGGAGGAGGGGATGGGTACAACGCCCCTGGAGGCTACCCAGGCGATGGCTACTTGGGCGGGGGTAAGATTTCTTTCACGGGCGATTCGCTGCAGGGTTTCATCTTCCATCACTTTACCAACGGCCAGGGGCATGTAGCCTGTCACAGTGATACCGAGCTTCTGCGCATGCTCCACAACCTTCCGGTTAGCCAGGAAGGGGTGCACTTCAACCTGGTTGGTGAAAATGGGTGTGTCGCCCAGAATCTTTTTCGCCTCATCCATCTGGGCACAGGTAAAGTTGGAAATGCCGATGTGCTCTGCAAGACCCTCGCGTTGGGCGTCTCTCAGGGCACCGAGATATTCTTCCATCGGTACTTCGTCGCCGGGTGATGGCCAGTGAATCAACGCCAGATCTACATGGTCGGTTTTCAGCCTTGCGAGACTGTCGTGGAGGCTGTTGATCAGGTCGCTGGCGTGCAGCTGGTCATGCCAGATCTTGGTGGTCAGGAAAATTTCCCGGCGCGGAATGCCGCTGGAGGTGATGCCATCGCCAACTTCCGCTTCGTTCTCGTACATCTGGGCGGTATCGATATGACGGTAGCCCAGAGACAGGGCACTCTTGACGGCCTCTCGGGCATCATTGCCTTTTAGACGGAACGTTCCCATGCCGATTTTCGGAAGTGCGCTGAATGACATAGTGTCCTCCTTAGCGAATCGTGTGTTTCTAAAGTGGTGCCGGCACACTGGTTCTTCAAGTGGCTCGCGGGTATCATCGCCCGTGAATTAACCCGTGAACCGAAGCATTGAGGCCCGGACGATGTACACCGGTCGTTGCCTGTGTGGCGATATTAGTTTTCAGTATGATGGCCCGCTCGGCCCGGTTGCCCTGTGCCATTGCAGCCAGTGCCGGCGTGCCCATGGCAGCGCGTTTTCAGCCAGCGCACCGGTACAAAAGGTGCGGTTCCGATTCGTGTCCGGGGAAGACAGAATTACCGAGTTCGAATCACGCCCGGGCAAGTACCGGGGATTCTGCAGTCGCTGTGGCAGCCAGCTCTATAGCCGTGTTGA
Organism: Marinobacter sp. MIT932201; assembly: GCF_047123295.1. Taxonomy (NCBI): domain Bacteria; kingdom Pseudomonadati; phylum Pseudomonadota; class Gammaproteobacteria; order Pseudomonadales; family Marinobacteraceae; genus Marinobacter; species Marinobacter sp. MIT932201. The sequence goes on from NZ_CP138917.1 coordinate 1,263,346, forward strand.
TGCGATTCCCGGGATCCTCAGGCTGAGAGTCGGCTGCATCAACGAGCCTTTGGAAAAAGGGCCTTCCCAGCATGTTTTTGTTGGCTCAAAGTCGGACTGGTTCGAGATAACCGACCAACTCCCGCAGTTCGAAAAGACTGAAAGAACCAACGACCCTCACTGAACCGGAACCATCCGGTAAACCTTTCCTCTTGGTGAATCCGTGAGTAGCCAGAGGGCGCCGTCCGGGCCCATGCGCACATCGCGGATCCGTTCGCCGAGATCGGTCAAAAGATCTTCCTCTTCGGTCACTTTGCCGTCCTGAATGCGCAGGCGAACCAGCTTGCGCATTTTTAGCGCCCCGACGAACAGATCCCCCTGCCATTCCGGGAACAGATTCCCGGTATAGAACGCCATGCCTGAGGGCGCGATGGATGGGTCCCAGTAATGCAGTGGCTGGGCCATGCCTTCCTGGCTGGTTTTACTGGTGATGGGTAGGCCAGAGTAGTCGATGCCGTAGGTGATTGTTGGCCAGCCATAGTCCGTTCCGGCACGGATAATATTGATTTCGTCACCACCCCTGGGACCATGCTCGTGGCTCCAGATCTCGCCCGTTTCCGGATGGATAGTCATGCCCTGGATATTTCGGTTGCCGGTTGTGTAAAAGGTGTCGTTGACGCCGGCGGTGCCGAGGAACGGATTGCCGGGAGCAGGAGTGCCGTCGGTCGTAATCCGGTGAACGCCTCCGGCATCGTCTGCGTTGTCCTGGGCGCGATCCATGTCGCCACGGTCGCCAACCGCCACGTACAGGTTACCCTCCCGGTCGAACTCCATCCGGCCGGCGAAGTGGCGGCCGCCGTTGGAGCGAGGCAGGGCTTCAAAAATCACTTCGACGTCGCTGAGGCGATCACCACTTAAACGCGCGCGAACTACCCGGGTAGTCATACCCTCCCGGTTTCTGTGGGCGTAGCTCAGGAACAGCACCTGATTCTGCTTGAAGTCCGGATGCAGAATAATGTCCAGCAATCCTCCCTGCCCGGATACAACGAGGTCCGGTACGCCACTGATGGGCGCCTCCAGCAACGAACCGTTCCGGATCATCCGCAGCCGACCTTCCCGTTCTGTGACCAGCATGGCGCCATCCGGTAAAAATGCCAGGCTCCAGGGGTGTTCCAGATTCTGTGCCACGGTTTCGAGGCGAAAATCCGCTCTATCTGAGGAGAAGGTCTGATTTGCCTGGCTCGAGACAGCGACCAGTAACAGGGTGCCGGTCAGGAGAAGGTGCTTGAGAATACCCATTGGAGCCTCCGTTTTTAACGGTGTCATCAGAACATTCAGAGTAGCAGTTGAAGCCGGCGTCGCCGAGGCATACCCCAGACAGAGAATGTATAGGGCGCCGGGTCAATTACGGATCATTGATCCAGTATTGCAAATAACAATTATTCGCATTAAAGTTGCATAGAGTTGGTTCAGTTCAGAGCGGGAGAAAAGGGAATGGCACCCGAACAGGAAATGATTGAGGGTTTGAAGTTGGCGGCAGGCGCAGGTGTGCTTATTGGCCTTGCGGCCATTGGGCTGGCTTTGTCGACCGCTCTTGGGGCATGAGTGTGGCCAGTCGTTCCTTACGATGCACGCCGCAGGTGCCGCAATAACCGCCTTCCGGCAAGAGATATTTCAGGCAACACCCTCTGCGCTGGGGGATTGCCGTGGCCTGCTCACCGAACACGGCCGGAATCCAGTCGATAAACCGTTTCGCATCGTTCTGAAACTGCTCCAGCCAGCCCTGTGCCAATTGGCAGAGCGCATGGGGCTCTGCCAGGTTCCACACGGCTGAAAAAGGTGCTCCCAATCCCAATCCGATGCTGCTCCAGTAAGCGCCAGGGCTGACGCCCAGCTGGCGTCTGAAAACCGGGTACCATTGTGCGGTTATTTCTCCTACCGACTGGACGAAAGTCCTCTCACCAGCCATTTCCCCGCCTGGCATCTGAAACCAACGGGACGTTGTTTGCGACTGTTGGTCCATGGGGGCCAGGAAGATTCGTTTGGCGTCCGGCAAAGGCGTCTGGCCATCGCGGAACAGTCTGAGAGTCAGCGGCGCAATTACGCTGAGCGCCAGATCCTGCTGCAGCACAGAACACAACGCACGTGCGGCCCGGGTGCCGGTGTTGTCCGGATAGTCGGTGCCAACCTGGTCAAGTAGTAGCGACGGTTGCTCCAGGCACTGGGCCAAAGACAATACGCTGCTGCGCTCGTCTTCGGCAGGTCTCAGCGCCTCATTCAGGACCAATTCCCTGTTCAGTTCTGACTGGCTCAGAAGGTGGTTGTAAAGCCGGGCCCATGGGCCGATCCCGGAGTTGTGGTCAGGCTCTGCCATGGCGACTCAACCCCCAGAGGAAGTACAGGCCGCCGACCAGGGCTGCCAGAAGCCCCGCCGGAAGCTGGTTGGGGTAAACCACAATTCGTGACAGGTAGTCGGCTACTCCCAGCAACAGGCCGCCGGCAAGGGCTGCGACAACGAGCTGCCGTCCAACGGTCTGCTGGCCCAGTACCCGGGCGAGGTGAGGAGCTATGAGGCCCACGAAACTCAGCGGGCCGATCACGACCGTTGCCGACGCAGTCAGTAATGCGGCCAACAGAAGTAAAAGCAGACGCACTTTTGTCACCGGCAAACCCAGTGAGCTGGCCGATGTCTCTCCCAGGGGAAGAATGCTCAGGGGCCGGATGATCACCAGCAGGCCGGCCGAGATCAACACGATGAGCGCCAACAGGCCGATAGCCTCGGCTTCCGAGACCAGCCAGGTGGAGCCGTACATCCAGTTGAGAAGCTGCGAGGCCACGGTGCCACCGGAAGCCATCACCAGGCGAAGGCCAGCGTCCATAAAGACATACAGAGCGAGCCCGCCAAGTAAAAGCTGGTTACCGGCAAATCGGTGCTTGCGAGCCAGCAAGATCAATAAACCCAGAGCCGCTCCAGCGCCGAGCGTGGCTGCACCCAGCTGTCCGCCCCGGCCGACGTCGGCGCCGAACAGGACAATCATGACCATGACCACCGCCGCGCCGCCGCTGATGCCCAGCAGTTCCGGGCTGGCCATGGGGTTGCCTGTCATGCGCTGGATCAATGTTCCAGCTAGGCCGAGGGCCACGCCAGCAAGAATTGCAGCCATGAGCCTGGGGCCGCGCCAGACCCAGGCCTCGTGCCACTGGGTGATCGGAGTCCAGCTCCACTCGGTCAGCCCGGGGGACCAGGCCATGGAGATGCAGATGGTGATCAGAAGGAGCATGGCTAATGCCCCACCGATCACAAGGCTGGAACGTCGCTTCGGCAGGAAGCCGGCGGGGCTGTCGTCCTGCCCGGGCATATGATGGGTATTCTTCAAGCCTTGCAGAGCCAGCAGAATGATCGGCCCGCCGATCAGGGCGGTGGTGGTGCCGGTTGGCACCAGAGACCCGTCACCCCAGGTGGATGCCCAGTGGGCGAGGGTATCGGCCAGCAACAGTAGACCCGCGCCCAGAACACTGCTCCAGATAAGCCGTTCAGACAGGGTGCGGGCCCCCAGCAGTCTCGCCAGTACCGGTGCCGCAAGACCGATAAACGCCACGACGCCGACCCGGCTCACCACAGTGGCACTCATCATTACAACCAGAAACAGGGCCAGGACGCGGATCAGGCCAACCTTGGCGCCAAGGGAGCGGGCGGAGGTTTGCCCCAGTTGCATAACCTGAAGCGGGCGCATCAACAGAATCATGAATACACCCAGCACCAGCACCCGGGGCCAGAGATCCGTGAACGGTTGCCAGTTGTTCTGGACCAGGGAACCGGCGCCCCAGATAAACAGGTTTCCTAGCCACTCTCCCTTGAGCAGCAGGAACGCCATGTTTACTGCGCCCAGGAAAAAGGTGACAACAAGACCGGCCAGGATCACGGTGACTGGTGAAAAGCCCAGGCGCCAGGTGAGTGCGATAACCAGCCCGATGGCCAGAAAGCCACCGGAGACTGCCGCCAGATCCGGGCTAAGAGCCAGCAAGCCGGGGAAGAACAGGGTCGCGACCGTTATGCCGAACTGACCACCGGCTTCAACACCCAGCGTTGTGGGTGAGGCCAGGGGGTTGCCCAGGATCTGCTGGGTAACCGCGCCCGCAAGGCCAAGGCCACAACCAATCAGGACGGCCATGGCGACCCGCGGTGCCCAGCTGAAGTGGGCGAGTACCGACGCGTAATCATCGGCTTCGAACGTCCAGAAGGCGGCGATCAGATCGGCGGCATTGAGTTGGTCAAACCAGGGTACAGCGCTCGCGAGAAAGGCGCCAAACCAGATCAGCGCCGCAGCCACCGGTAACCTTGCTGGCAGGGAGGGGCGACCGACAGGGCTGTTTGCGGATTCAGCGTACATTGTCTGAACCTCCTGCTATCAGGCTGTCGGCCAGTAACGTCGCCAGCCGCTTGACTGGGAAGACGCCTCCGAACGGCCAGACAGGATCGATCTGGTACACCTGATCGCGTTGAACAGGCGGCAGATAGGTCCAGAAAGGGCTGTCTGCCAGGGTGTCGGACAACCCGGGCAGGGTCGGAGCAATGACAACAATCCGGGTGTCCTGATAGGGCGCGAGCGCCTCAAGCCCAGCGACCGAGAAACCCCAATAATTACCGGGCTGGGACCAGGCGTTTTCAAGACCAAGGGCGTCGAGGGCACTCTGATAAAGACCGTTTGGCGCATAAACGCGAACGTGGCGGTCGTCCAGGAAATTCACCAGCGCCACCGGCCGCTCGGTGAGGTTGGCATTCTCAAGACGACGGCGCTGAGTCTGCAGAGTCCGGTTTATGTCGTTGAGAACAGCTGCGGCGCGTTCCTCTCGGTCCAGCATGTCACCCAGAGTGGTGAGCATATCGCTGGCTTTTTCGTAGGGGTTGGAGCCTTTTTTGTAAACACTGACAACGTAGGTTGGCGCAATGCGTTCAAGGAGGTTAGCGGCGGGTGCCATTTCGGAGCTGGTGACGATCAGGTCTGGCTTGAGTTCGGCGATGGCTTCCAGGCTCGGCGCCACCCGGGTACCGATGTTGGCCACGCCCTCGGGAAGTTCTGGTTCCTTGACCCAGACACTGTAGCCGTCGCGATCGGCAACGCCAACTGGAGTCACCCCGAGTAACAACAGCGCCTCTGTCGCTGCCCAGTTCAGTGCAATCACTCGTTGCGGGGTTTTATCCAGGCTGAGCGTGCCTTGCTCATGCTGCCAGGTCTCGGCGCTGGCAAACACTGGCAGCAAACCCACAAGAAGTACACAGCAGAATCGAAACCACGAGACAGGCCTAGTGAACATAGGACACCCACTGGCCGGGCGCCCGCTCCATCACCCCCATGGGTACGCCATAAATGGATTCCAGGATTCCGGAATCCATGATTTCACGGGGGCTACCATCGGCCACAAGCTGCCCGGATTTAAGGGCCACCAGGCGGTCGCAGAATCGTGCCGCAAGATCTACATCGTGCAACACAACGACAACCGTGAGGTCCCTTTGTTCGGCAAGACGATGTACCAGGCGCAGGGTTTCAACCTGATGTTTTACATCCAGGGCCGATATGGGTTCATCAAGAAGCAGGCATCGGGTTTGCTGGGCCAGCAACATGGCAATCCAGGCGCGCTGGCGTTCACCGCCAGATAGTGTGTCCACGGAGCGATGCTGGAGTGCTCTGAGCCCGGTGTCGTCGATAGCCCCGGTAATCAGTTGGTGGTCTTCGTCGTTGTAGCGGCCCAGTGGCCCGCGCCAGGGGTAACGGCCCAGGGCAACCAGCTCGCGAACTGTCAAACCATCAGTGCCCGGGGGATGCTGGGGCAGGTAGCCTACATTGCGGGCAAACTCCCGGGCCCCTGTGTTCCGGAAAGATTTTCCCAGAAGCTGTACTTCGCCAGAAGACGGTACAAGCTGACGGGCAAGCACCTTGAGCAGGGTGGACTTGCCGGAGCCGTTATGCCCGAGCAGGGCGGTCACCTCACCCTCAACGAAACCGAGGTTGAGGTTTTGCAATATGGTGGTGTCGCCAATACGAACACCGAGATTGGAAACGTCAAAAAAAACAGGCATGCAGGCTCCCGGGATTCTGAGGGCCTGCAGGATAATTTAAATGCGAATCACTATCAATATTTATATCGTTAAACGGCAGCCTGGATCTGACCGGTCTGCACTCGCCATTGGTTGGCGTAGGCGCCATCCTGTTCCAGCAGCTCCCGGTGGGTTCCCTGTTCCAGCACTTTGCCGCCTTCAATGACCGCAATGGAGTCTGCGTCAACGATAGTGGAGAGTCGATGGGCGATCATGATGACGGTACGGTTATGGCCAATGCGCTTCAGGGACCGCTGGATGGCGGCCTCTGTTTCGTTGTCCACGGCGCTGGTGGCTTCATCGAGTACCAGTATTGGCGGGTTCTTCAACAGTGCCCGCGCGAGCGACAAGCGTTGCCGCTGTCCTCCCGACAGTCTAATACCGCGTTCACCTACAGGCGTATCCAGACCCTCCGGCAGGGCTTCGATAAAGGACCACGCTTCCGCGGTTTTCGCTGCATCAATGATGTCGGCATCGGTGGCAGCCGGATTCCCGTAAGCCAGGTTTTCCCGGATCGTGCCCTCGAACAGATAGACATCCTGGCTCACCAGCCCGATCGCGCCGCGCAGGGACTTCAGGCTGAGGTCCCGAATGGGTTGGCCATCGATGCGGATTTCACCGTTGCTCGGGTCGTAGAACCGGAGCAGCAACTTGATCAGGGTGGATTTGCCGGAGCCGGTAGCGCCCACCAGTGCGAGGGTGTTGCCGGCTGGCACGGTCAGGCTGATATCCCGGATACCGGCGCCGCTGGAGGGGTAGTGAAAGCTTACCTTGTCCAGCTCAACGTCGCCTTTAACCGGTTCCTCTAGGGCCCTACCGCCCTCATCACGCACGTGCACGGGTTCGGCCAGAAGATCCAGAATCCGGCGTGTGCTTGCCATCGCACGCTCGAACAGGTCAATCACCTCGGCAAGGCCTGTCAGCGGCCAGAGCAGGCGCTGGGTCAGGAATACCAGCACGCCATAGGCACCCACGTTCAGGCTGCCCTCGAGGGCCATCATGCCGCCCACCGTAAAGGTGGCCAGGAAGCCGGCGAGGATAGCCATCCGGATGACAGGAATAAACGCGGAACTGATACGGATGGCTCGGCGATTGGCCTCTACGTAGGCTTCGCTGCTCTCCTTGAGTCGTTTGGCTTCCCGCTGTTCGGCGGTAAAGCTCTTGATGGTGGCAATGCCGCCCAGGTTGTTCGCCAGACGGCTGGACAGGTCGCCCACTTTTTCCCGAACGTCGGCATAAAGCGGCCCGGCTTTGCGCTGGAAATAGAAGGCGCCCCAGATAATCAGGGGAATGGGTGTGAAGGCCAGCAGTGCAATAAGCGGTGAGAGTACGAAGAAGACGGCGCCCACGGCAACGACGGTCACCAGAACCTGAATCATCGCGTTGGCGCCACCATCAAGGAAGCGCTCTAGCTGGTTGACGTCGTCGTTCATGGTGGCCACCAGCTGACCAGAGCTGCGGGCCTCGAAGAAGCTCATGTCGAGGCGCTGGGCATGCTCGTAGGCGTCCTGACGCAGATCCGATTGCAGTCGCTGGGCCAGATTGCGCCAGAGGATCTGGAACAGGTATTCGAACAGGGATTCACCGGCCCAGATAAAGAAGGTGAGTACCGCCAGAATGGTGATCTGTTCCTGAGCGGTTTCAAAGCCCAGGCCTGCCACAAAGCTTTCTTCCTGGTTGACGACCACATCGATGGCGACGCCGATCAGGATTTCCGGGGCAATGTCGAACAGTTTGTTGATGATCGAACAGGTGGTGGCGGCGATGATCTGCCGGCGGTATCCCCGGGCGTATCTCAGCAGGCGGGCCAGGGCAGCAAAACTGCTGGTGGTTTTGTGGCTGTGTGAGGACATACTCCGCTTCTCTCCCGTGAATCGGGCAGGCCGATGGTGAGCCTGCAAACAATAAGGCCGGAAGGGTAGCGGATCTGGTCTGGTTTTAAAACAGAATCATTATCACCTGCGGGCGTTTCTTTGGAGCCAGCGGTCGAGTTTGTCGGCGAATTCCTTGCGGTCGGTCTGGCTGAACGGGGCTGGCCCGCCGGTGACCTGGCCGGCGTTGCGCATTTCTTCCATGAAGTTGCGCATGGCGAGGCGCTGGCGGATGTTTTCTTTGGTGAAGGCCTGGCCCCTGGGGTTGAAGACGTCGGCACCTTTTTCAATGGCCTCTGCGGCCAGTGGTATGTCCTGGGTGATCACCAGGTCGCCCTCCTGCATCTGGTCCATGATTTCGTTGTCGGCGACATCAAAACCGTGGGGGACCTGGCGTCGCTTGATGTAGGGGCTCGGGGGCAGGTTGATGGCGTGGTTGGCGATGAAGGTGGTGTCGATTTGCCAGCGAGTGGCGGCGCGGCAGAGGATTTCCCGGATTGGGACGGGGCAGGCGTCGGCGTCGACCCAGATTGGCATGGTGGTTCCTTCTGTTTGCTTGGTTCTAGGCTGAGTTTACCTTTTGTTGGTATGAGCCTGATAGTTGGTATCCGCGTATTTAGGAGTGTGGTTCGACTTCAGTGGTTGAGGCATTGAGGCCGTCGTTCCAAAAACCGCTACGAGCACATCCATGTGCGCTTGTTTCGGGCCATCCTTGGCCCTCTACATTTTTGGAACGACGGCCCCAATGCCTCTCGCAGACATCCGTGGTTTATCCGCGGCCGCAGCAACCTTTAAGAGAGGTGTTGGAGATGATTTTCCGAATTCTGTTTTCAGGCCTATTAGCCCTTCTGGTTTCGTTAACGACCGTTGCTGCCGATAACAACGAAGAAGCCTGGGACGCTCTGAGAGACGGGCGGGCTGTGCTTATGCTCCGCCATGCACTGGCGCCCGGCACCGGAGACCCGGGCAACTTTGATATTAACGATTGCAGCACCCAGCGGAATCTGAACGACGTCGGTCGGGAACAGGCCCGGGCGTGGAAGCCGTTTCTGGCGGACCATGGGATTACCGAAGCGCGGGTGTTCAGCAGTCAGTGGTGTCGCTGTATGGATACCGCTACAGGAATGAACATGGGTGAGGTGACGGAATGGCCGTCGTTGAATTCGTTTTTCCGGAATCGTGGTGACGGGCCGACTCAGACGCGGCAGACGATTACTCTGGTGAACCAGCTCGAAGAAGGCGCGCCGGTTATTCTTGTGTCCCATCAGGTGAACATCACGGGCCTGACCGGGATTTTCCCGTCGTCGAACGAGGGGGCCATTATCGCCTTGCCTTTGTCGGAAGATCCTACGGTGCTGGCGCGCGTCTCGCCCGGACGTTGATGGTATAATGCTGCGCTCATTTAATTAACAGGAAATGATAATGTCGCAGCTTCCCCCATGCCCGCAGTGCAGTTCCGAGTACACCTATGAGGACGGCGTTCAACTGGTTTGTCCCGAGTGTGGACACGAGTGGTCTGAGGCGGAGGCTGCGGCTGCGGACGCCGCGAAGGTGATTCGGGACGCGAACGGCAATGAGCTTCAGGATGGTGATACGGTTACGGTCATTAAGGATCTGAAGGTAAAGGGCTCCAGTTCCGTGGTTAAAGTTGGCACCAAGGTGAAGAATATCCGCCTGGTGGACGGTGATCACGACATCGACTGCAAGATCGATGGGATTGGTGCCATGAAACTGAAGTCGGAATTTGTCAAGAAGGCCTGATTCCCAGCGTTGCGTCCGGATTCTGTCTCTGTCTCCGTTGGTGATTCTCCGGATTATCTGCGGCTATTTGTCGCACTGAAAAACTTGGATGCATGGGACTGACTTTCTATTCTGTACCCCGACATCATCGACAAGGAATACCGGAAATGAAGTACTGCCTGAGTGTGTTTGTGCTGGCATTGGCTCTGGTGGCGCCTGCAGCCATGACCCATGATTACAGCCAGGGTCCTGTGACGGTCGATCATCCCTGGAGCCGGCCCACACCGCCCGGAATCCCGATGGGAGTCGGATATATGAGTATCTCCAATAATGGCAGCAGTGATATCTCCCTGGTAGGTGCTGCGACCCCGCGGGCAGGCAACGTCTCGATTCATGAAACCAGCATGCACGATGGTGTGATGCGTATGGCGCCGGTAAAAGATGGGCTACCCATACCTGCGGGCACTACGGTTGAGTTGAAGCCCCACAGTTTTCACCTGATGCTGGAAAAACTGGAAAGCCCGTTGCGCGAGGGAGAGAGCATTCCGCTGACCCTGCGTTTTGAGGGTGCGCAAGAAATGCAGGTTGAGCTCAATGTTGAACCGCTGGATGGCGAGGTGATGAAGAAACAGAGCATGGACCACTCCGGCAAGGAAATGGACCACAGCGGGCACTGACGTATCTGCCCGGCTTGGTTCTGTAGACTGACCGGGCTACCACTCCCTGTCTTCGGCGCTTTCCTCAGCTTCGATCTCGGCCTTCCTGGCTTGAATCTTCTTCATTTTTTCATCGGAGATTTTCATGCTGTGTGCACTGTCACGCAGTATCAGCAGGCTGCCGACGATCAAGGCCAGGGCGAGAATTATGAAGACCCATCCTATGGCTGGCATGTCTACCTCCCTCAATTGATCCCGTTTACTACATAGTGGACCACGCGTTCATCTGTCACAACCGTCAGGCATCTTGCCAGAGGGTTGTCGGGTCCAGCCGGTAGTACCCTTGCAGTGCCGCATAAACCTCGGGCTGCTCGTGTTTGAGATGACTCGGTTGCTGGAAAAACGCCTCAGTCAGTACTGCAAAGAATTCGGCCGGTTCAGTGGCACCGTAGGGGTCAAGCCATGGCTTCTGGTGGTGATGCAGGGTGTGCCTGAGATGTTCGTAGGCGTGGGTCATCGACGTTTGCCAGTGCCTGGCCTGTTCACCGCTGAGGGGTGGCGCACCGTCCGCGGTGCCGTCGAGATAATCCAGCTGGTGGGCGAATTCATGGAGTATCACGTTGTGGCTGCTGTGCCGATTCCTGGCGGCTTCCTCACACTCTTTCCAGGCCAGAACCACCTGACCCCGGCTTGAAGCCTCGCCGGCACGTATTTCGTGGCTTTCGCTGACAACCAGTCCGTCGCTTTCAATGTCTCTGACATGATAGGCGTCGGGATAGACCAGAATGCTGCTTACCTCGTCAAAGTCCGAGTATGGGCGGGCAAGAATGAGCAAGCAGGCGTGGCCGGCAATGGTCACTCTAACCCTGTCGTCCACTTCAAAGCCGTCACAGCCATAGAATTCTTTTTCGGCGAGAAAAAGCTGTACCCGCTGCTCCAACGTCTGCTTCATGGTTTCAGGAAGCTGCCGGTAAAGCGGCACGCTCTCCTCAAGATGATGGCGCCACGGGGCTGGAAAGGGGGCTCTCAGTTCCCTCTCTCTCCGCCAGGTACGGTAAAAAAAGAGGTAAAAAGTGGTGGCCGCGATCAGGGTCACTGCAAAGACTGCGAAAACAAGTGCTGCTGACATGGCGCTCCCGGCGACCGTTGATGGGTTAGCCCTATCTTACAGAAAAATCCCATCTGCAAGGGGCGAGGTTGCATATTGCTGGTTGTTCTCGAGCGCAGGGGATGTAAAGCTGATTGGGCTGCACTCATCGTCAAGGAGGTTGATATGTCGGAGAATTCCATTGTTGTGATCACCGGAGCAAACCGGGGCATTGGTCTGGAACTTGCCCGGCTGTACGCAAGCCGCGGCTGCTCGGTGATCGGTGTGTGTCGGGAAGCTTCGCCGGAGTTGAAAGAGGTCGCGGCGCGGATCATTGACAGAGTTGATGTGACGACTGATGAGGGCATGGCAAGACTCGTGGCCGGACTGGAAGGCGAGCACATCGACCTGCTGATCAATAATGCCGGTCTGCTTAAGGATGAGAAGCTGGGCAGCATCGACTTTGATTCCATTCGAACGCAGATGGAAATAAACGCCTATGCCCCGCTTAGGGTGGCTGAAGCGCTGGTTGACCAGATTCCCTCGGGAGGCAAAATCGCCAACATTACCAGCCGCATGGGCTCTATCGCAGACAATGACTCAGGCGGCCGCTACGGGTACCGCGCCTCCAAGGCAGCGCTCAATGCCTTCGGCAAGTCCCTGGCGATGGATCTGAAGCCCCGGGGTATCGCCGTGGCACAATTGCATCCGGGCTACGTTAAAACCCGCATGGTGAATTTTGGCGGGTTGATCACTCCCGAGGAATCGGCAAAGGGCCTGGCAGAACGCATTGATGGCCTGACCCTCGATAACACGGGGTCATTCTGGCATAGCAATGGCGAAGAACTGCCGTGGTAGATTAGCGGCTTACTTTAATTGGAAGGATTATTCAGATGAGTCTGGCAATTGCACTGCACGTTCTTTCCGCAGTGATCTGGGTTGGCGGCATGTTCTACGCCTACATGGCGATGCGCCCGGCTGTTGTTGAGGTTGTAGAAGCCTCCCAGCGTGGTCTTTTGTGGTCGAAAACTCTTGAGCGATTCTTTCGCTGGGTGTGGCTATCGGTTGTTTTGCTCCTGGTCACCGGTTACTGGATGATTTTCAGTGTGTTTGGCGGTATGGCTGGTGCTGGCTGGCACATCCACGCCATGCAGACGCTCGGCCTCGTGATGATGCTGATCTACTTCCACGTGTATTTTGCGCCTTTCCGGCGGCTCAAGCAGGCGGTGGCAAACAAGGATCCCCAGGCTGGTGGTGTTCAGGTGGGAAAAATCCGTCGGCTGGTCGGTATCAATCTGATCCTCGGCCTGATTGTGGTCGCGATCGGGTCTGGCGGTCGGTACCTGTGACCGGCTGGGCGACGAGGGGCCGATATCATGTCTGATATTCGAAAGAGAGCCATTGACGGCCTGAAAACCGGGGATTCGTTCACTCTGGTGCGCACCTTCACTGAAGAAGAGACTCTTTACTTCGGCGAGATCAGTCGCGATCAGAATCCGGTCCATTACAGCGATGAATTCGCGCAAGCGAAGAATCTGCAGGGCAAGATCTGCCATGGCCTGCTGGTTGGAGGAATGATCACGGAAGTGGGCGGGCAGATCGGCTGGCTGGCGTCCGGCATGAATTTTCGCTTCCGCCGGCCGGTGTACTTTGGCGATACCATCACCTGTGTGTTCACCATCACCGAGGTGGATGAGCGTAATCGGGCCCGGGCCGAAGCGATTCTCTCGAATCAACACGGAGAGCCGGTCATCGAAGCCTGGTTGACGGGTGTTCTTCCGGGGCCCAGGGAACAGCAGGTGATGTCAGCAATGATCAGCGAAGAGAAAACCACCTCTGCTGGCTGACCAGCACCGGCCGAGGCCTCAGTCCTCCTCGGCGTCCCTCATGCGTTCCTGTCGCTCCCATTCTTCCTCTTTTGCCGCATCGATGATTTCCATCAGTTCGTCAACGTTGGCAGAGGTATCATCGTGCTGGAAGCAGCCGGTGAGCTTGCTGTCCGGGTGCAGGTCGCCTGACTCGTAGAGCGCCCAGATCTCCTTGCCGTAATCGGTATTCAAAAGTTCCGGCGCGAATCGGCCAAAATACCGGCGCATATTATCCACATCGCGCTCCAGCATGCGCTCCGCGTTATTATTCCCGGCTGCATTGACTGCCTGGGGGAGATCAATGATGACTGGTCCGTTGGCATCGATCAGAACGTTGAATTCCGAGAGATCCCCATGGATCAGACCGGCACTCAACATGCGGACGACCTCGCGGATAATCTGGCCGTGGAAGTCGCGGGCCTGTTCCGGGGAGAGCGTAACATCATCCAGCCTGGGCGCGGCCCGGCCATCTTCATCCGTCACCAGTTCCATCAGCAGTACACCGTCCACGAAGCCCAGGGGTTCGGGAACCCGGACACCGGCGGCGGCAAGCCGGTAGAGGGCGTCTACCTCGGCGTTGAGCCAGGCATCTTCCTGCTCCTTCTGGCCGTACCTGGTTTTCTTGCTCATGGCCCGGGCCCGGCGGCTGTTCCGGACCTTTCGACCTTCCTGGTACTCCACAGCCTGCTTGAAGCTTCGCTTGGCGGCTTCCTTGAAAACCTTGGTGCAGCGGGTCTGATCGCCACAGCGCACCACATAAACCTGCGCTTCCTTACCGCTCATCAGCTGGTAGAGCACCTCATCCACCATGCCGTCATCGACAAGCGGTTGTAATCTCTTCGGTACTTTCATAAAACCTTTCAGGCGGAAAGTTAGTCGGCCAGCCGCGTTGATTGATCTGGAACAAGGCTGGATCTGGGCAGGGCAGGGACAATGACTGCTACGGAGCATAGCTTACATGAAAATCTTTTTCCTGATCCTGTTGATTGTGCTGGTCGCGACTGCCTTGGCCCTCTGGTTCTGGCGCCAGGCCGACCACGCTTCGGATCATGCCGCCATGGCCAGGTTGGCGGCTCTGCAACCGACTGCACCAGAGTGCTTTGATGTTTCTCTTCTGGAGGGACTGCCGGAGCCTGCCCAGCGCTATTTCCGGTACACCATTCAGCCTGGTACACCTCTGTATACAGTGGCGCGGATATCGATGACCGGGAAGTTTGGCATGGGCAATCGGGAGTCGCCCGACTACATGGATATGCAGGCCTCACAGGTTCTGGCCATGCCCGAAGGCTTTGTGTGGAAGATGGGTGCCAGCCGTGGCGCCCTGAGGGTTTCTGGCTCAGACACCGAAAAGTGGACGCGGTTCTGGCTGATGGGTTTGCTGCCAGTGGCCAGGATGGGCGGAGATGCGGATCACACCCGTTCGGCTTTCGGTCGCTATGTGGCAGAGTCGGTGTTCTGGACACCCGCAGCCCTGCTGCCGGGCCAGGGGGTCAAGTGGGAGCTTGTTGATGTCAATACGGCGCGTGTGATTGTCCGCCATAACGGTATGGAGCAGGCAGTGGATGTTGTGGTGGCCGAGGACGGCCGGCCGCTCCAGGTGAATTTTGACAGGTGGACCAACGCGAATTCGGAAAAAGTTCATCGCTTGCAGCCCTTTGGCGGCTACCTGTCAGAGTTTCGGGAGTTTGACGGGTTTCATTTACCGACCCGGGTGGAAGCCGGGAACTTCTTCGCCACGGAAAATTATTTTCCTTTCTTCATTGCAAGCGTAACGGGCATCGAATTTCCGAAGCATGACGCACTCGGGCACCCGGAATAGGGCCCCGGATGCCCCGCTATCTTTAACGAACAACAAATACCGAAATATCACTGTGTTTGACGATATTGGCGCCGTTCGAGTGGAGAATGTGTAGCCGGTCGCCAATTCCCGGAGGATGTGAGGCCATCACCACCAGGTCAGTGCCGGTTGTTTTGATCGCCTCAAGCAACTTGTCATCAAGCTCTACGGCCGTATCAGCAGATTCAATCACCATGCTGTCGGTGTCGATCCCATGGGATTTCCCCTGCTCTTCCGCGAACACACTCAGCTTCTCGGCAAGCTCTTTCGGGTTATGGGCAGCCGCTCCCGGGGTGCTGTTTGTCACGCTTACGTAGCACAGGGTGGCGTTGTAGTGTTTGGCAATATCAATGGAGGTATTGAGCGCCTTGACCATTTTATCGGTATGGGCGAGGTCGACCGGAACGAGTATCTTGCTGTACATACGAGTTCTCCTTTTCCGCCTGAGATGCAGAACCTTGGTCTTCTGTCCTGAACCCAGATTGGCAGTGCCCTTTCAGGTATGTCAAAAAAAGCCCGGTGAAGTTCACCGGGCTTTTGCGGTCTAAGGTGCCTGGTTACCGTTACACCAGGTTGTAAAGAAACACCACGGCGATACCCGCAGGCGTCAGGTATCGAAGAACAAACATGAACGCCCTGTAGCTGCTTCCCTGCAGACCAATATCGGCCGGCAGGCCTTCCCGCTTCATTGCCCATCCGGCAAACAGGGCAATGGCCAGCCCGCCGAGTGGCATCATCAGGTTGGAGACCAGGAAGTCGAGCAGGTCGAACACCGTCTTGCCCTCGAAGAACGGGATGAAGCCGAGCGGATGCACGCTATCC
Source organism: Marinobacter sp. MIT932201 (assembly GCF_047123295.1). Classification (NCBI taxonomy): domain Bacteria; kingdom Pseudomonadati; phylum Pseudomonadota; class Gammaproteobacteria; order Pseudomonadales; family Marinobacteraceae; genus Marinobacter; species Marinobacter sp. MIT932201. The sequence goes on from NZ_CP138917.1 coordinate 1,279,303, forward strand.
CAGACGTTGAACGACAGCACGGTACCGATACCGATAAACCAGATCGCGAGGCCACCACCAAGCGCGCTTTTCGCCCGACTGACGCCTTTGTGTTCCTCCAGCCACTCTACCACCGGCTCCAACATGGAAATGGCCGACGTGATGGCTGCGACCAGTAGCAGTGCGAAGAAAATGGTGCCAAACAGAGCGCCACCACTCATCTGGCCAAAGGCCAGTGGCAGGGTTACAAAGATCAGGCCGGGGCCGGCGCCAGGTTCCAGGCCATTGGCAAATACCAGCGGAAAGATGGCGAGCCCCGCAAGAAGGGCGACGCTGGTGTCCAGAACGGCAATGGTCATGGCGGTTCTGGCAATGTTCACCGTTTTTGGCAGGTAAGAGCCGTAGGCCATCAGAACACCAATGCCGATGCTCAGGGTGAATGCGGCGTGCCCCAGGGCGGTCAGAACACCAGCGGTGGTGAGCTTGCTGAAGTCCGGCGAGAACATGAAGCTCACGGCCCGGCCAAAGCTGCCGCTGTTCATGGCGTAGATCACCATCGCAATCAGCAGGACGAACAGCAATGGCATCAGCATGTTCACGGCTTTCTCAAGCCCGGAGCGAATGCCCCGACCGACGATAAACACGACGATGGCCATGAACACGGAATGCCACATCAGCAGTTCCCAGGGATTGGCCAGCAAGCCGCCGAACTGGCCGCCAATGGCCTCGGCATCGGCACCGGTAAACAGACCGGTTGCAGCCTTGCCGATATAGACCAGCGCCCAGCCGCCAATCACGGCGTAAAAAGACAGCACCAGGAACGAGGCAATAACGCCATTCCAGCCGATCGCTCTCCAGCCCCGGGAGGTGCCTTCGGTTTTGGTCAGGGTGCGCATGGTCGCTACAGGGCTCTGTCCGCCCCGGCGGCCAATCATGGTCTCGGCAATCAGAACCGGCACACCAATCAGGAAGATGCAGGCCAGGTAGATCAGAACGAAGGCGCCGCCGCCGTTCTCTCCGGTAATGTATGGAAACTTCCAGATGTTCCCGAGGCCTACCGCCGAGCCGGCAGCGGCCAGGATAAACGCCATCCGTGAAGACCAGAGGTTGTTGGCCTGCTGGTGTGGTTGGGTACTCTCACTCATTCTTTTCTCCGGCTAATTGTTTTTGTCGGATTGATGGTTATTGTCTCAACAGTAATTACTTGCCGAGCACCTCGCGCAGGGCTGAAGCCACTTGTGGCAAAACGCGGTCATTCAGGCCGGCGACATTCACCCGGCTGCTGTCGAGCATGTAGATGCCATGCTCCTTGCGTAATTCGCTAACCTGCTCGGGGCTGATACCGAGGAACGAGAACATGCCCCGCTGACGGGCGATGAAGCTGAAATCGCCCACCGGCGCGAGGGCGTCAGCAAAGGCGTGGCGCAGGTGCAGGATGCGCTCGCACATGCCGTCAAGTTCCTGCTGCCACTGGGATCGCAGGCCGTCATCGCCGAGGATCGTCTCCACAATCGCGGCACCATGGGCGGGCGGCATCGAATAGTGGGACCGGATAACGCTGAGCAGTTGACTGGTGGCAGCTGCGTTCACCGTTGCTGTTCCCGAAATTAATGCGAGAGCGCCGGTGCGTTCCCGATAAAGTCCAAAGTTCTTGGAGCACGACGCTGCGACCAGCATTTCCGGTACCGCTCCGGCCAGATGCCGCAGACCCGCCGCATCCGCATCCAGGCCCTCGCCAAGGCCCTGATAGGCCATATCCACAAAGGGCAACAGGCCCTTACGCTGGATCAGGCTGGTCACTTCCTGCCACTGGGCCAGGCTCAGGTCGGCGCCAGACGGGTTGTGGCAGCAACCGTGTAGCAGCACCACATCGCCCGAGTCTGCCTCTTCCAGGGTTTCCAGCATGGCGCCGAAGTCTACCTGCAGCGTCTGTGGATTGAGGTAGGGATATTCGCGAATGGTCAGGCCAGCGCCACCCAGCAGGGGGAGGTGGTTGGCCCAGGTGGGCGTGCTGACCCAGACTGTTGTATCCGCCTTGCACAGGCGAAGGAATTCGGCGGCCATGCGCAATGCGCCGCAGCCACCCGGCGTCTGTATTACCGATACACGGCCGTCCCGGATCAGCGGGCTGTCGCTGCCCAGAATCAACTCCGCCATGGCACTGTTGAAGCTGGCAGAACCGGCAGGCCCCACGTAGCTCTTGGTGGTTTCTCCCTCAAGCAGGCGACGTTCTGCTTCATGCACGGCGGCCATGATGGGCGTATTGCCGGCATCATCCTTGTAGACGCCGATGCCCAGATCTACCTTGTCCGGCCGGGTGTCCTCGCGGAAGGTCTGCATCAGCTTCAGGATCGGATCCTGGGGCAGGGGCTGGAGCGCTTCAAACATGGTTTGCCTCCTTGTCGGCCTGTTGCGTGCGGATCAGCGTCGGGCGACCGGTGTCGAGCGCCTTGATCAGCTGTGTCTGTTTTTCACGGATGCTCTCTGCCGCCTGTTCCCTGACAGGACCGTAGCCCCGGACATCAGCGGGCAGTTCTGCCAGTTGCAGGAAGGTTTCGTAGTTGCTGGCATTGAGCTCACGGCAAATTCGCGCAACCAGGTTCTGGTAGTCCTTCAGCATGGCGCGATCAAGCTTGCGGTCTGCGGAGTAGCTGAACGGGTCCACTGCGGTTCCACGCAGGCCGCGAAGTTTGGCCAGAAGTCGGAAAGCCCGGAGCATCCAGGGGCCGAAACGGCGCTTTTTCGGGCGACCCTGGGCATCGGTTTCACCGCTGAGCAGTGGCGGGGCGAGGTGGAAATGAACCTTGTAATCCCCTTCGAAGGTTTCCTTGACCTCTTTCATGAAGTCGGTTTCGGCAAACAGTCGGGCCACTTCGTACTCATCCTTGTAGGCCATGAACCGATACAGCTGTTGGGCCACTGCGCGGGTCAGCAGAAGATTGGTTTCACCGAGGGCTTCCTCGGCCTTGCGGACTCCGGCAACGGCGTCCCGGTATTGGTCGGCCCAGCGCTGGTTCTGGTAGTTGATCAGATGCTTGTGACGGGTGTTGATCAGCTCGTCCAGGGTTGGTTCGGGCTTAACCTCGACCACCTGGGCGTTGTTGTCGTCCAGCAGATCGGTGACAGCGCTCGGATCCACGGCTGCCAGACGGCCCCAGCCGAAGGCTTCCTTGTTCCTGTCGATGGCGACGCCATTGAGTTCGATGGCTTTCATCAGAGCCGCCTCTGACAGGGGCAGCAGGCCTTTCTGCCAGGCAAAACCGAGCATCATCACGTTGGAGAACACGGTGTCGCCCATCAGCTTTTCAGCGATACCGTTGGCGTCCAGCTGGTCGAAGTGATCCTCGCCCACGGCGTTCTTCAGTAGCCCAAGGCGCTTGTCGGCCTTCATATCGGCGTCGCGGAAGAGCACGTAGTCGGCAGTCGGCAGTTCCGCCTCGTTCGCGACAATCCGTGTGTGGTTTGGCCGGAGCACGCTCAGGGCCTTCTGGGAAGACGCCACCACCAGATCGCAGGCGATGACCGCATCGGCCTGGCCATTGCTGATCCGCACCTGATGAAGCTTGTCCGGAGACGGTGCCATGCGCACGTAGCTCAGTACCGTGCCGCCTTTCTGGGCGAAACCCATGAAATCCAGTACCGAGGCACCGCGGGATTCCAGATGAGCAGCCATGGTGATCAGCTGTCCCACGGTCACTACGCCCGTGCCGCCGACACCGCCCACGAGCAGATCGTAGGAGCCGCTCATCTCCGGTAATTTCGGAGCTGGAATGTCAGCCAACTTGCGGGTGAGTACGGAGCCGGTGTCCACGCCCCGGGATTTGCGTAGCTGCCCGCCTTCAATGGTAACGAAACTGGGGCAGAAGCCGTTGACGCAGGAGAAGTCCTTGTTGCACGAGGACTGGTCGATCTTCCGCTTGCGCCCCAGTTCCGTCTTGCGGGGTACAACCGAAAGGCAGTTGGACTGTACCGAGCAGTCGCCGCAGCCCTCGCACACATGGTGGTTGATAAAGGCCCGCTTGGCCGGATCCGGGAACTGCTTGCGCTTGCGCCGGCGGCGCTTCTCGGCAGCACAGGTCTGGTCGTAGATCAGAACAGTACAGCCAGGGATGTCGCGCAATTCACGCTGCACCTGGTCGAGCTCGGATCGATCGTGGAAGGTGACATCTTCGGGGAACAGATCATGATGACCATCGTATTTCTCCGGCTCATCGCTGAGCACGACAACCCGCTTCACCCCTTCTGCGGCCATTTGCTGGGCAATCCGGTCGACGGTGATCTGCCCGTCCACGGGCTGACCGCCGGTCATCGCCACGGCGTCGTTGAACAGGATCTTGTAGGTAATGTTGATGCCGGCGGCCACCGCCTGGCGGATCGCCATGGAACCGGAGTGGAAGTAGGTGCCTTCACCCAGGTTCTGGAACACGTGGGGGTTGCCGGTATAGCGGCTCTTGCCAATCCAGTTGACGCCTTCGCCACCCATCTGGATGAGGGATTCGGTGTTTCTGCCCATCCAGGATGCCATGAAGTGGCAGCCAATGCCGGCCAGGGCCTTGCTCCCCTCCGGCACCTTTGTGGAGGTATTGTGGGGGCAGCCGGAGCAGAAATAGGGCATACGCTTGACGCCACCGGGGTCCTGGGCGTTGGTCATGGCGCTGATCTCTGCCATCCGCTCGCTGAAGTCCATCGAGAAAAAGCGCCCTAGACGGGCGGCCAGAAAGCCAGCAACCAGTTTGGGACTCAGTTCACCAACGTAGGGGATCAGCGGTCTGCCCAGTTCGTCCTGCTTGCCGGTGATCAGAACCTCGCCGGGGCGGTCCGGCTCGGACATGTATTCCTTGATCTGGCTCTCAATAATGCCGCGCTTTTCCTCGATCACCAGGACTTCTTCCTTGCCGTGCACGAAGTCCAGGATGCCGCGACGCTCCAGGGGCCAGACCATGCCAACCTTGTAGATATCCAGCCCCGTGTCCCGGGCCTTGTCTTCATCAATGCCCAGCAGGTCCAGGGCTTCAAGCAGGTCCAGATGGCTCTTGCCGGTAGTGACAATGCCGAAGCGGGCTTGCTTGTTATCGTACAGGCAACGGTCTATGCGGTTGGCGCGGGCAAAGGCCTGAACGGCCGCAAGCTTGTGTTCGATGCGGGTTTCCAGTTGCGGACCCGGCAGATCCGGCCAACGGTAATGCAAACCGCTTTCAGGGGCGGTGAAGTCATCCGGCGTGATGAAATCCGGTTCCGGCGGGATTTCGACAGACGCCGCGCTTTCCACGGTTTCCGAGATCGCCTTGAAACCGACCCAGCAGCCGCTGTAGCGGGACAGGGCGTAACCCCAGAGGCCGAACTCCAGGTACTCGGCGATGTTGGCCGGGTTGATCGTCGGCATGAAAAAGCTCATGAACGCCACATCGGACTGATGGGGCATGGACGACGACACGCACCCGTGGTCGTCACCCGCCACGACCAGCACACCGCCATGAGGCGAAGAACCGTAGGTGGTGCCGTGTTTCAGGGCATCGCCGGCCCGATCCACGCCCGGGCCCTTGCCATACCAGAGGCCGAAAACCCCATCCACCTGCCGGTCTTCATCGGTCTCCACCTGCTGGGTCCCCAGCATGATCGTCGCGGCGAGATCCTCGTTGATGGCGGGAACAAAATCGATCCGGTTCTCGTCCAGCAGGCCCTTGGCCTGCCAGAGCGCCTGGTCGACGGCACCGAGGGGGGATCCCCGGTAGCCACTGACCATGCCTGCGGTGTTCAATCCCTGTTTTCGATCCAGGGCGGCCTGCATCAGGGGAATTCGAACCAGGGCCTGCGTGCCGGTCAGGAAAACCCGGCCGGATTCCCGCAAGTAACGGTCTTCGAGTTTGTAATTGTCGAGCTGGGGGGTATCGGCGGACATGGCGCCCTCCTTTTTGTGCGTTTTATGACCAAAATTCTAGAGGGAAGTCCGCAAAAGGTGCTTGCTTATTGGGTCAGGGTTTTGAGAGTTTGCGAAAGGTTCTTTGATAAATGACAATAAAGAGAAAGAACCTTTGATTAAAATCAGGTGTTACCAAATGAAACAGGTGGGATTGGACAAGTTGGACCGGAAAATCCTCTCGGCACTGCAGCAGGATGGGCGCATCAGTAACCAGTTGCTGGCAGAGCAGGTGGGGTTGTCACCGGCCGCTTGCTGGCGCCGCGTGCGGACACTTGAAGAAAGCGGCGTGATTCAGGGGTACAGCGCCAGAGTGGATCCGGAGCGCATTGGTCAGGGCCTGTGCGTACTGGTCAATTTGTCACTGCAGCGGCATAACATCGATAGCACCGCGGAGATCGAGCAGCAGGTGAGCAGTTACCCGGAGGTGCTTCAGTGTTTCGCGGTGACCGGGAATGCCGACTTTGTGCTCAGGGTCATCGTGCCGGACATGGCCAGTTACGATCGGTTCCTGAACGAAAAGATCTTCACCCTGCAGGGCATTGCCCAGGTGAATTCAAACTTTGCGTTGCGGGAGATAAAGAATACCGAGACGATCCCGGTGGAAGGGATGCAGTAGGTTTGGTTGAGAGCAACAACGAAAAAAGGCAGCCTCGGCTGCCTTTTTCTAAACGTGTAGCCTGTTATTTACAGGGCAACTACGTTTTCCGCCTGAGGACCTTTCTGGCCCTGGGTAACGGTGAACTCGACCTGCTGGCCTTCAGCCAGAGTCTTGAAACCGCCGCCCTGAATAGCGCTGTAGTGAACAAAAACGTCCGGGCCGCCTTCGCGAGTAATAAAACCAAAACCTTTTGCTTCGTTGAAAAACTTAACGTTGCCGGTAACTGTAGACATAGTATTCTTTCCTGATTTCAATCATTTAGTGTGCCGTCAGATCATCATTCGTGATCATTGATCGGCGGTATGCGGGAAACAAAAAACTGGCGGGATCAAAAACAGGACAAGCTACTTATTACAGCTGAGCGGTCTTATTGATGAAATGCTTTGCTCAATCTTTCCAACGAGCCCCACTGTACTCCTGCCAATGAGAAAAGCAAAGCTATTTCTTGTAGGCATAAACCGGGTTAGTAGAAGTCCCGGTACCAAGGCTGTCCAGCCTGCGCGGTTTGGCAATGGCAAAGCCCTGGGCGTAGTCCACCTGGATCTCCTTGAGTGTGTCCATGATTTCCATGTCCTCGACGTACTCCGCAATGGTCTGCAGATCGAGGAAGTGGCACAGTTCGTTGATCGACCGCACCATAGCGTAGTTGGTCAGGTTGGTGGCCATGTCCCGCACGAAAATGCCGTCGATTTTCACGAAGTCCACGGGCAGTTTCTGAAGGTAGGCGTAGGAAGATAGCCCGGTGCCAAAGTCGTCCAGCGCGAACCGACAGTTCAGGCGCTTCATTTCACGCATGAAATCCGAGGCAAAGTGGAGGTTGGCGACAGCCGAGGTCTCGGTGACCTCGAAACACAGCTTGTGCGCCAGTTCCTGATGGGCCCGGAGGTTTGACTCCAGCCCGAGCATGAAGCTGTCATCGCTCAGTGAGGAGCCTGACAGGTTGACGTTCAGGGTGGCAATCCTGTCGAGCGACTCGGGGTTGTTACGCATCCACGCCAACACTTCGGAAATGACCCACAGATCAACCCGGGTACTGCGCTTGAATTGTTCGGCCGCCTCAATGTAACCCTGGGGCGAAATCTCATTGCCCGAGCTGTCTTTCAGGCCCAGCAGGAGTTCATACATCTTGCCTTCGCCGGTTTCAGGGGCGAGTGCAACAATTGGCTGTGCCCGGAGGTAGAGGCTGCCGTCGCGGATGGTCCGGTCGATTTCCGTAACCCACTGAGGCGTGCCAAGCTTTGAGGGGTCCCTCTGTCCTTTCGCCAGTTCAATCCGGTTTCCTCCCAGTTTCTTGGCCGCCTTGAGCGATAGGCTCGCCTGGTTGAGAAGATCGCCGGGGGAGTGAGCGGCACCAGTAACCGGTCGAATACTGATACTGACCGTTGCCTTGTATTCCGCCGGCCCATGCTGGAAAACCTGCTGCTCGAAGTTTCGCCGCAGGGATTCTGCGAAATCCAGGCAGTCCTCCGTGCTGATGTTATTGATGAGCACGGCAAACTCATTACCGCTGATTCGGCCAACGTAGGATTCCGAGAATTTGGCACCGCACGCTCTTCGCAGCAGTTCGGCGACATCTCGCAACAGTGCATCGCCGGCTTCCGCGCCATAGGAGGCGTTGATGACACTGAACTCGTCGATATCCAGGATCATAAGGGCGGAATCACTCTCGTCCGGCGACGAGGGTGCCGCGCTGATCAGCCTTGATACCTGTTTTTCGAAGTCGTGGCGGTGCATGCAGCCGGTCAGGGCATCGTGGGTGGCCTGAAAATTCAGCTTCCGGTACATGTCCTCAACAATGCTGAACAGGCTTTGGTCAAGGAACGGGATGTCGCCATCTTCAACCAGCCAGGCTTCGCCCTCGGCGAGTTTCTGGACAAACTCCGGGAATCCATAACTGACTTCACTCATACCTTTGGGCGAGAGAAAAACGAACCGGAGTGAATCCTCGCCACCCCAGACCAGGCGCATGCGGCGGGTCTCCCCGTTTTCAAACCAGGCTTCAACCCAATCGCCGACGGCAATGTCCTTTGCCCTGGAAACCCAACGGCTGTCTTCGAGCTCCGGGGGCAGCGTCAATGGTGCCTCATCGGCGTCGCCGTATTCCTCCACCCAGGTGGTCTCTGCTTCCATAGTGCCCTGCAGGATTCCGGATAGCTCGTCTATGGCGGGTCGGGTTCGGGAGATGTCACCGGTGGTTTTGAGTTCCCGCTCAATGAATTGCAGCATGACACTGCTTTCAAGTTCCCGTTCAAATGCCAGCTCACCAGAGGTGCCGGCTGGAGACAGCCAGACCTGGAGCTGGGCTACGACATCGACAAGTTCCTCACAGTGTCGGCTCTCCGGGCCTTCCCGCAACATTGTCAGGACGATCAGTTGCTCCCAGCCCGCCTGAAGCAGTCGAATCAGCGTTTTTGGAACCTGCCTGCCGCCGAGGAGTTCATTCAGTCGTTGCCGGGCTTCCTTGCGAGTTTTGCGCAGGCGCTCTTTGCCCTCCAGGGTTTTGGCCAGCCGTTCCGAGTTTCGGATAAATGACTGGTCCTGCCGCTCAACCAGCTGTTTCAGGCGTTGGCCCAGACTTTCCAGCAGGTCTGGATCCGATACCTCGATTTCCGTCAGTTCCTCGACAATGTCGGCAACCGTCGCTTCCAGTTTCTTGCTCGATGCCCTCTCTGCAAGGCAGATGTGCATCAGGTTATTGATTATGTCCCGGGCGGGGTGATCGTCGGTATTCAGAAAGTCCGGTGTTTCGACCAGCGTTTCAAACACCGGCAGCCGAAGTTTCTGCAGTTGGTGGCGAAGCGAACCCGAGAGTCCTTCGTTTGTTTCCAGCGGTGCAAACAACCGGTCCACCAGGTTGGCTTTTTCCACGGCTGTCCGGTCAAGGGCGCTGGCCAGTTCGGCGTCCGAGTCGGCCAGTTCCCGCAGCAAACCTGCCATATTCGGCTCATCCTCGTGCAACCTGTTCAGGAGTTCGCGGCGCCTGGAACGGAGGTTTTCCGAGAGCTTCGGATTGGGTTCCTCCCAGTCTGCGGGTTCAGACGAGGGGCTTGCCTCAAGCGCCATCAACTGGAACAGGGAACGGCCAGCCGATGGCATCCCTGACATTGAGTGCCCGGTGGCGTCGGCTTCCGCCGGCTTGTCCGATGTGCCCTTGTCCGTTTCACCTGGAGAACCTGTGTCCTCCTGGGCGTATTCCCTGAGCGACCAGTTCGCCGGCAGCTCGGTGATGTCCAGGGCTTCCAGTCCTGCCCGGCGGCAATCATTGATCAGGGAGCGGATGGCTGCGGGCCACACCCTGCCCAGAGCGCTCTCCCAGGCCCGGTAGATGGTCAGACGGTGCTCCCGCGCAATGCCCAGGTGGTCGACCATGTATTGCAGGCACACGCACAGTGCGCGAGGCGTTAGCGGGTTGTTGTCGTCGTTGACGTCCTGACGGAAAATCTGGTTAAGGAACTGGTTGAGCAAAAAGGTCGCGCCGGAGTTTGCCTTACTTATGCCCGTGGCGATGGCCTGCAAATCCAGCCAGTCTTCAAACTCGTGCTGTTGCAGAAGATGCAATTCTTTGGCGTTGTTCCCGGATTCGGGAGCTGGCTCAAGGGTTGTCTGGTTGGCCTGAAACTGCGCCTGAAAATCCTGGAGCATCCGCTGCTGTCGGCTCTGGAAGATGAAGCGCATATCCTTGAGTCGGGTGATTTCACGGAGCTCGGCCGCTTGTTCCAGATCGGCTTCAATGCCTTCGAACGTGCCCTCCATAAATTCCGGAAGCAACTGTTCCAGAAGTCGCCGGCAATGCTGGTGATAAAGTTGTTTCAGCGCGGGCGCCGGCCCGGGGTCCGCCAGTTTGCTCTTGCCCGTGTGCTGCACCAGAAGATCAACTTCGCGTTCGAGGTCCGGGGTGATGCCCTGGAGTTCGAGCGAAATACTGTCGCCCCGGCCGCTGCGAACCGCTCCCCGAAAATGGAGATGTTGCTTGTCATGATCATGATCGAGGAAAACGTGCAGATCCGCCTGGGCGGAGGCAGACGATGACAGTTGATCAAGCACAGCGGGTGAGGAGAAATGCTTCAGGCCGAGGCGGAGTTCTTTGCTGTCCAGAGTCACGCTGTCGATGATACAGCCACAAGGAATGAGGCCGGGAGTGACGACGACCGCATCCTTGCTGAGACTGGACTGTTTTGCGTTAAACCGGGCCATTGACCGCCTTCCTGAGCAGTGAAAAGTGAATTGTTGTTCAGATTATCCCCGATTGCAGTGTAATTTGAACTTCGCCGAACGCAAAGGCGAATCTACAAAAGCGACACATCAATTTGCTGACGGCCCAGGAGCCACGCCCTCATTATAGACGCTCGGAAGGTCTCAGTATCAGATCCCTGCCAAGCTCATAGCAGGCAAAGTCGTTTGCCAGATACAGGTTCCCTCTATAGATGCCCCTGGCTTCGGATTCGATCTCACCAATGTGTGGATAGGCGTTCGGGTTGAGCTGGTAGCGGGAGCTGAAATGGGTCAACACGAGATGCGGAACACCGGCGGCCTCAGCGAAACGGGCTACCTGGGCCGCGGAGCTGTGTTGTGGCCAGGGGCCGACCCGGTCCGAGACCTCCTGCGTGTAAGTTGCCTCGTGAATCACAACCTGGACATTCGTGCTTGCTTCGAGAAGCAGGTCAGGTTGGTCATTGTCACCGGCAACAATCACTTTGCGTGGTTTTCTGGCAATTTGGGTGTAGTCGTCGCAATGGGCCAGGCGGCCATCTTCCAGAACCACATCGTGGCCCTGTTGCAGTCGGCCCCAGGCTGGGCCGGCCTCAATACCGTCAGCTTCAAGCTTGTCACGCAGCAGCTGGCGTTCGAGGTTCTTTTCAGTGAACACAAATGCCCGGCAGGATACGCGATGGGAGAGGGCAACTGCCGTAACTGACAGCGCTTCGTCCCCCCAGTGGAAGCTTTCTGCCTCGGAATCAACAAATCGTATTTCAAAACTGAGTCTGGAGTCACTGTTGCCCAGCGCTGCTTCAACGAAGGTTTTTACCGGACGGGGCGCGATCAGGTAGAGCGGGGCGGTTCGGCCCAGCATTGAGGCGCTTGTGAGCAGCCCCGGCAGCCCGAATGTGTGGTCGCCGTGAATGTGGGTGATAAATATGGCCTGCAGTTGCATCACCGAATGATGCGTTCGCAACAACTGGTGCTGGGTGCCTTCCCCGCAGTCAATCAGGTACCAGTGTTTGGGGCCTCCATGACTCAATGCCAGGCCGGTTACATTGCGAGCTTTCGTGGGTGTTCCGGCTGACGTGCCGAGGAAGGTGAATTCCATACCAGGCCTTTTCGGGTTAACGTGTCGTCTCTCTGTCCGCCATAATACGAAGGTAGCAGAATAGAGAAACCATTATTCGCGGTGATCGCTTAAGAGCCGGTTTTCGGAATACATAATAAGGAGTGCTGTCTTGTCTGAGTTGTCCAGTTACGAGAGTTTTTCGATTGAGGTCAAAGACCATATCGCCCATGTCCAGTTCAACCGCCCTGAGGCGCTGAACACCATGAACAAGGCGTTCTGGCTCGAGTTGCCCCGTTGCATGCAGGATATTGAAGCCAACACCGACGCTCGCGTGATTGTCATCTCTTCCACCGGCAAACACTTTTCGGCCGGCATGGACCTGGGTGTGTTCAGCGATCCCAAGGCGGTGCCCATGAATGGGGACCCTGGCCGTATGGCGGAAAACCTGCGCAGGGTCGTACTGCAGTTGCAGGATACGCTGACCTCCCTGGAAAAAATCCGCCTGCCGGTACTGGCGGCCATCCATGGTGGTTGCATTGGCGGAGCTCTTGATCTGGTGTGTGCGGCGGACAGCCGTTATTGCACGGAAGATGCCTACTTCACCATCAAGGAAACCGAGCTGGGCATGACCGCCGACGTTGGCACGCTTCAGCGCCTGCCCAAACTGATGCCCGAGGGTGTAGTCCGGGAACTGGCGTACACCGGGCGCAAATTCTCCGCTGCTGAAGCCCGGAATCTCGGCTTTGTAAACGCCTTATACCCTGATCAGGAAACCATGCTGGAAGCGGTCATGGGCATTGCCGGTCAGATTGCCGCGAACTCACCACTGGCGGTGACTGGTTGCAAGGAAATGCTTAATTACAGCCGCGATCACAGTGTAGAAGACAGCCTGAAGTACATGGCCACCTGGCAGGCGGGCATGTTCCGTCCGACGGACATGATGAAATCCTTCCAGGCGAAAGCCCAGAAGCAGGCGCCCCAGTACGATGTGCTGTTTCCGGTGAAGCGGCTGTTCGATCAGTAAATGGCGCTTGGTAAAGGGCGAAAATCCGGTATTTCCCCCAATGCTGCGCTGCTGTTCCAGGGCGGCATTGGGGTCGTAGGGTTGGTGGCCATTCTGGTATTCGGGATTCCGGTGCTGCTTAACGGCCCGGGGCTCTGGCCAAGCCTGATTTACGGCACATTGGGTGCCGTTGCGACTTACGGCTTGCTGCTTCTGCTGACGCGCGTGCCACGCCTGTTTCCGGAGAATCTTGAACGCCAGATGCAGGGGCTGTATGACTTTGCCTCCAGTTATTCTCCGTTGGTGTTGGTCTTGCTGTCCCTATTGGCCGGCGTTGGTGAAGAGCTGTTGTTTCGCGGCGCAATCCAAGGCTGGCTGATGGCGCATACGGATCCGGTGACCGCCGTGTTGGCGGCGTCTGTGCTGTTCGGGCTGGTGCACTACGTATCGTTCACCTACTTTCTGGTAGCAACCGGGCTCGGTTTGATACTGGGCGCGGCCTATGAGCTATCAGAGAGCCTGGCGCTGGTTATGATCTGGCATGCCGTTTACGACATGATCGCGCTCTATTGTCTGCTCCGGTTTCCGCGCTGGTTTGGTGTAAAGATTGTCGAGCCCGCCGCAAACCGGCCTCATGAATAGTCGACATCTTCCCGCCCGGCACTCTTGCGCGCCTCAAAGTTGGAAAGCTCAACGTTGATCGCATTGGTCGAGATCTGGATTTCATACAGTGAGTACAGCAGCGAGAGAGACAGCAGCACCAGGCTGGCGCCAAACGCCACCACGCCCGGCAATTCCGCGCCCAGGAACAGCAGGAACATGGAGACGGTACACAGGAAGAAACTGAGTACCCCGAATGCCTGCATGCGTTTGGTCAGCACAATCCGTTTGCGCAGCATGCTGATCTGCCGGGCGATGAGCGCGTGATCTTCCTCGGTGTCCATCTGCTTGAGCTGGCGTATGAGCTGCGCGAGCACCAGAAAACGGTTGGTGTAAGCGAGCAATAGCAACGAAATGGCGGGGAAGAGCAGGGCAGGCGTTGTCAGATCCAATCTCGTGTCCTTTTCTGTGGCGGGGTGTGAGCTGGCCTACCAGCTTCCGGAGTTCAGCCGTTGGATTGTTTTGACCGGCCGGTTGTAAAGATACACCCAGGCCGGCCCGTGGCGGGTGTCCATGGTCCGACGGATATACAGACTGCTCTGCGGGCGTTCAGGAAAGAAGTCTTCCAACTCGTCCAAAACCTTCAGCGTGGAATCCTTCACTTATAGATTTCCACGCGAACGCCCGTGGAAGGTTCCTCTATGGCACCCGGGTAGGGGCCCAGGTGATACAGGCTCAGTTCGGGCATCCGGTCTGTCCCGACAAAACGGGCGCCTCGCAGAATATGGCTGTTGTTCCGGCCACGTTTCAACGTGCCGTAAACCGCCACAAGGTGCTTCATTCTGATCGTTGCTCCCCCTGTTTACACGTTTGAATTCAACGTGGCCGCAGACCGCAGGGCGTTGGTCAGACGGTCCATCACGCCGCCGCCATGGCGCCAGAAGTGCCAGTATAGCTGTACTTCCAGGGTTTGTTCAGGCGCAATGCTTACCAGCCGTCCCGCAGCAATTTCCGGGCGTGCCTGCATTTCCGGAATCATGCCGTAGCCCATGCCGGCCAGCGCAAGGTTCACAAAACCTTCCGAGGAAGGACAGAGGTGGTGGGGGAAGGTGCCGTGATAGCCGCACTGGGCCAGAAACCTGTGTTGCAGCTGGTCATTTGGCCCAAAAACGATGGCCGGGGCATTCTGCAGGCTGGCCTCACTGAGTCCGTTCCCGAAATATCGGTCAACATACTCCGGCGTTGCCAGGGGCATGTAGATCATGGTGCCAATTGGCACGCATCGCGCACCGGCAACTGGCTGGGGGCTGCTGCACAGGCAGGCCGCCACATCCCCCTCGCGCATTCGGCGAAGGCCTATGTCCTGATCCTCTACCACGAGATCCAGTAGCAGGGTTTCGTCCGCGCAGAAACTGCCTACGGCGGCCGCCCACCAGGTGGCCAGGCTGTCGGCATTCAGTGCAATGCGAAGTCTGGCGGTGGGTTCCGAGAGCGCCGGAATGGATTTGGTCAGGTCTCTTTCCAGCAGTTGCACCTGCTGAACGTGATTGAGCAGGCGCTGCCCGGCCGGTGTCGCTTTGAGTACCGGACTACGGACCAGAACCGGTTGCCCCAGCCGGATTTCAAGTGTCCGAATGCGTTGGGAAACGGCCGACTGGCTCAGCCCAAGCGCCAGACCGGCGCGCTCGAACCCCCCGCACTCAACGACCGTCGCCAGCGCTTCCAGCAGTTTGTAGTCAATCATAAGAAAAACTGATGCAGCATTATGAGTATGAATTTCCAGTATAGATGTAAACCGGTAACCTTGCGCCATTGATTGAGGAGAAACCAACGTGCTTGAGAGTTACCTGACCGGATTGATCGTGTGTGGCGGCATTATCGTGGCGATTGGCGCGCAGAACGCCTATTTGCTGAGTCAGGCCATTCGCCGGGAACACCACTGGTGGTCAGCCGGCTTGTGCATGGTGGCGGATGTCACGCTTTTCACGCTGGGTATGTTCGGCATCAGTGCTGCCCTGATGGCCATGCCGGAGGCCCTTGAGATTCTCCGCTGGCTGGGGGTGGCGTTCCTTGGCTGGCTTGCAATCCAGTCCTTTGTTCGCGCCAGCCGCGGCAGGGCAGCCCTGGAAGCGGGTGAGGTGACCAAGCGAAGCCTGAAGGCCGTCGTGTTCACGACCCTGGCGGTCACACTGCTCAACCCTCAGGTTTACCTGGATACGCTGCTTCTGATTCCGGCTGTCGGCGCCCAGCAGGAAGACGCGACTACCTTCGTGGCTGGTGCGAGTAGCGCCTCGATTCTCTGGTTCGGCCTGCTGGCCTGGGGTGGCTCGGCGCTGGCCCCGATTCTCGCGCGTCCGCTGGCCTGGCGCATTATTGACGGTGTCATCGGCGTTATGATGGCTGCTATCGCCCTGCACCTCACGTTCAGTGGTCTTTAATATCGGTGGTCTTTAATATTCAAACGGTCGTATGAATTTCTTGCATCAGCGCACGACACAGCGGAAGATAGCGTGCTACTGAGTTTGCAGTCATTTTTACCACCGAGGATATGTGATGAACTCCACCGTACGTCGCTGGCTTGCCAGTGCAGGGGCCATGCGCCGCATGCTGTCCACGTTTGCTCCCTATCTCGGAGCAGGCATTCGCGTTACCGAGATTGCCGATGACTTCAGCTCGGCAACGGTGGAGATGGGTCAGCACTGGTACAACACCAACTACGTCGGCACCCACTTCGGCGGCTCTCTCTACAGCATGGTTGATCCCATGTACATGCTGCTACTGATGCGTAGGCTGGGGAACGACTACATCGTGTGGGACAAATCCGCGAGCATCGATTTTATTCGCCCCGGTAAAGGCACGGTGATGGCCCGGTTTGAGCTGACCGATGAGCGTGTTGACGAGATCCGGGCCGCAACGGCAAACGGAGACAAAATGCTGCCCGAGTGGGACGTGGATATTGTTGATGAATCCGGTGAGCTGGTCGCGCGCGTGCACAAAGTACTCTATGTGCGTCGGAAAAATCGTTGAAGCTGGCTGGTCAGTCCGGCTCAGTCGAAGCGCCGCGCCTCGGTCAGGCGACCTTTCCAGTAATAACCGCTGATTGAAGACTGGATAACGCCGGCAGACGTGGAGGCGTGGACAAACCGGTCTCCGCCCATGTAGATGCCCGCGTGCTGCTCCTTGCCGCCAATCTGGAAGAACACCACGTCGCCCGGCTGAATCTCGCCAGGATGTACTACATCACCACTGGCCAGCATTTGGCCGGTTGTCCTGGGCAACTGTTTGCCGAGGCCTTCCTGATAGGCGGTAAGAATAAATCCGGAGCAATCGAAGCCTTCAGAAGAGGTGCCGCCGTATTCGTAGGGGGTTCCCCGGTAGCGCTCGAACACCTGCCAGAGCTTTTGTGCCTTGTCGGAACCGGATGCCTCAACAGGCAACGGCTGCACCGGCGCGGATGAGGACGGCTTGATATTTCCGCTGCTGGCGCAACCGCCAAGTACAAGCGCCATGACTGCCAGAGCGAAAAGATTTTGCAGGGAATTGCGCATACTCAATCCTGTATCGGTGTCCTCAGCCTACACTCTAAGCCTCGGGCCGCCTGATGTCAGGTTACGATTCGTGAGATTTTGTTGATCTCGTTATTGGTTTACCGGCTGATTCCGGAGGCCTGGAACCGGGATCACGAACCTCGGGACAATCAGGTTTCCCGGATCAGGTCCGGCCTGTCATGCCTCGGGTTATTGACCTCCTGGGACACGGGAACGGCTTTCAGATGTTCCGGGTCCAGGCGGTGGGTTGCTGCCCGTATCCGGGTGCGATCACTGATTTCCGGGTTCAGCCAGTCCCTCAGACAGCCGGGGTGGAGTACCACTGGTTGGCGATCATGAATGTGTTTCAGGCTCTCGCTGGCGGGCTCGGTAATAATGGCGCAGGCGGTGGTTTCGTCGCCCTCCCTCGGTGTCCAGAGACCGGCAAAGAAAATGGCCGGATTCTCCCCGGTGTCCGATGGCGTGATGTAGTAAGGCGTCTTGCCCTGTTCACTCTGCTGCCATTCGTACCAGCCATTGGCAGGAATCAGGCAGCGGTGGTGGGCAAAGGCGTCCCGGAAGTACTTCGAGGTAGCCGCTGTTTCTGCCCGGGCATTGATCGGGGCGGGGGCCTTTTCATCTGCCCAGGACGGGCGAAAGCCCCAATGGGAGTGCGCCATGATCAGGCTACCGTTCATGCTCATGCGGATCATGGGAATGCCAGTACCGGGCGGAATGTTGTAGCTGGGATTAAAGCGCCCGTCCACTTCCATACCTTCGGGAAAAAACTCGAGGATCAGCGTATCCGGAGGTGTATAAAACGTGAATCGTCCGCACATGGTGTCGGCTGCTTCCTGTCCCGGGTTTAATGGGGAGCGGTCCTCATGGGAGCCCGCTGGTTCGTATTTTGTTAACCTTAGCAGATGCTGAAACTATCCAACGCTGTTGAAATTGGCGACTGGGAGATCGAAATCACCCAGATCCGCGCCCAGGGTGCCGGTGGCCAGAACGTGAACAAAGTGGCCTCCGCCGTGCACCTGCGCTTTGATATCCCACACTCTTCCTTGCCGCCTTTCTATAAGGAGCGGCTGATGTCGATCAATGATCAGCGAATCAGCAAAGAGGGTGTGCTGATCATCAAGGCGCAATCTTTTCGGACCCTGGAACTGAACAAGGAAGATGCACTGGAGCGGCTGAAAGAGCTGATTCTTGAGGCGGTAAAGCCCCGCAAGGCCCGCCGACCCACCAAACCGACCCGCGCTGCCCAGCGCAAGCGGGTGGATCGTAAAACCCAGCGAGGCAAAACCAAGGCCCTGCGGGGCAAGGTGTCGGTCTAGCCTGTTCCCGACAGACTGTTCAAAGTCTGGCCGAAGCCTGGCTCAGGTCGCCAGATTCAACCTCTGCCAGAAAGGCCCGGATATCCTCGAAGGCCTCTTCGGCTTCCGGAAGCAGTGGCACGAATATCTGCCACACATGCACCATGCCTGGCCAGGTGTGGAGCGCGACCGGAGAGCCGGCAGCCTTTGCCCTGGCGGCATAGCGACGGGCATTGTCCAGTAACATCTCGGTGTCGCTGGCCTGTATCAGTGTTGGTGGCAGGTCCCTCAGGTCCCCGCGCAGTGGCGAGGCAACAGGGCTTGTCGGTGAGACCCGGAATGCCGCCAAGGTGGCCCACCAGATCACTGGCAGGGGGATTTTCGACAAGCCGCCGAACACAGGCCCGAGCAGGGGATCGGTACCAATGTTGTTGCGGTTGCTCGGCGCCGTCAGGGTCAGATCGGTGGAAGGCGAAAAAGCGATTGCGGCGTCGGCCTGTCGCAGGCCATTGTCACGAATCCACGCAATGAGCCCCAAGGTATGACTGCCGCCGGCCGAATCCCCGGCGATCAACATAAAGTCTGAAGGCTCGTCACCGTCCGGCCCGTGCTTCAGCAGCCAGGAGTAGGCATCCCGGCAATCCCGGACACCGTCCATGAAACGGTTCTCAGGCATCAACCGATAATCCACGGCAAAAACAGCGGCACCAGTGATCGCCGACAGCCTGTCCGTAATCGCCCGATGGCTTCTGGGGCTGCCGGCAGCCCAGGCACCCCCGTGGATGTACAGAACTCGCCGCCGCGTATCGCAACCCGGGGCCAGGACCCACTCTCCCCTGGGCGATGCGTTGAAACGAAACTCGGAAGCCAGCTCCAGCCCTTCACTCAGGCCATCCATGTGTTTGCGGAGCGCCATCAGTCTTGCCTTGCCCCGAAGCCCCCTGTAGGACTCGCCCATCTCCCGGATGCGCCCCAGTACCTCGCGATTTGCCGGGCTTGGTTTGCCCTCCCGAACCGGAGGATTGTCTCCATCCAGATGCGACAGATCCTCAAGCCGGAACAGCAGAAACGTTGCGGCAACAATGAATACGATGACGGCAAGAATAATCCAGAGCATGGTCGATCCGTACGTTATTGGCCCCTCGTTGCGGGGCGAACTATCCTTTAGATAATACTCGCAGATTTGTCCCGGTTCTGCCCGGAACGGTCACAGAAGGAGTCGCGTGTTGCAAATTGCCTATCGAGCCAAAGACATAA
The DNA here is from genome assembly GCF_047123295.1 of Marinobacter sp. MIT932201. Lineage (NCBI taxonomy): Bacteria > Pseudomonadati > Pseudomonadota > Gammaproteobacteria > Pseudomonadales > Marinobacteraceae > Marinobacter > Marinobacter sp. MIT932201. Next base: position 1,298,832 of record NZ_CP138917.1, read on the forward strand.
CCGAAGCCCACATCGTGGCAGGTCTGTTGGAAGCCAACGGTATTGAGGCTTATGTGGGCGGCCACTATCTCCAGGGGGCAATGGGCGAGATCGGTGCCGCAGGTTTCAGTAATGTCCATGTCGGTGACGAGGATCTCTACCGGGCACGACAACTGGTGTCAGAGTATGAGCAGACTTCCGGTGGCAGTGTCAGCCGCGCGGTTAGCGACGATGAGGATCGCCCCGCCCACTACGCTCGCTGGTTCCTGTTCGCCCTCGCCATCCTCACCCTGATCCTGCTGCAGATCTACTGACTGATCGATCTGGTGTCAGCGGGCGTAGCCCTATCCACATATTACAAGCAACAGGAGACGAAACTTATGGCAGACCAACCTGTAATGCTGATCACCGGCGCGTCGTCGGGTATTGGTGCAGAGACAGCGCGAGCAGCGGCGAAAGAAGGTTATCGTCTGGTGCTGGCGGCCCGTTCCGAAGACAAGCTCAAAGGCCTGCAAGAGGAACTGGGTGGCGAGGACACGGTGTTGACGGTGCAGTGTGACGTCCAGAGCGGTGATGATCAGAAGAACATGGTCGACCAGGCTCTGAAAGCCTTTGGCCGTATTGATGCGGTGTTCGCCAATGCCGGCCGGGGCGGTGAGCCGGGCGGATTCAGTGGCGCTGATCCTGAGGTCTGGAAGGACATGATCCTCACCAATATCTACGGTGTCGGGCTCACGCTTCAGCACTGCATGCCAGCACTCAGGGAGAGCAAGGGCCACTTGCTGCTTACCGGCTCTGCGGCAGGCCGAACCACCATCCCCGGTTCCATGTACAGTGCGACCAAATGGGCGGTTTCCGCCATTGGATATGGTGTTCGTGAGGAGCTTCGTGGCTCCGGTATCCGCGTTACCCTGATTGAGCCAGGCATGGTAGACACGCCTTTCTTCGATGAACGTCCTGGCCACGCACTGAAGCCGGAAGACATTGCCAATGCGGTCATGTATGCCGTGGCGCAACCGGCACATGTGGATGTCAACGAAATTCTTGTCCGGCCCACGCCGAAGGTTGAGTAAGTCGGCGGATCAGCCAAAAAGGAGGTTGTTTTGAGCCAAACAGATCGCGTCGCATTGGTAACGGGCGGCGCTCGGGGCATCGGCCGGGGCATCGTGCTTCACCTGGCCGGTGCCGGTTGGAAAGTGGCGTTCTGTGATACCGACAAGGCCGTGGGTGAGCGATTGGCCGCCAGTGCCGAGCACCAACTGCGCTTTCTGCCAGGCGATGTGGCCTCGGAAACCGATGTGGAGCGTATCTTTGCCGAGACTCTCCGCTGGGGCGGCCGCCTGGACGCCGTTATCAACAACGCCGGAATCGCCAATCCGGAGACCGGACCGGTGGAGGAGCTGAGCCTTGAACAGTGGCAGCGTCGGCTGGATGTGAACCTGACCGGGCCGTTCCTGGTCACCAAACACTCGGTACCGCACCTTCGAAAAACGAAAGGCGCTATCGTAAACATGGCCTCGACAAGGGCGCTTCAATCCGAGCCAGACACCGAGGCGTACGCTGCCACCAAGGGAGGCATTGTGGCGCTGACCCATGCCCTAGCCGTGAGCCTGGGGCCGGATGTCCGGGTTAACTGTATCAGTCCGGGCTGGATCGATACCCGGGCCTGGCAGGGGGACTCAGAAGAGGTTGAACCGCTCTCCGAAACCGATCACTTGCAACATCCGGCGGGCAGAGTAGGGCAGCCCGGTGATATCGCCTCATTGGCGGCTTACCTGATATCGCCCGAAGCTTCGTTTATCACCGGTCAGAACTTCGTGGCAGATGGCGGCATGGTACGCAAGATGATCTACGAGGAATAAGGAATTGCCACGGATCTTCTTCGGCCTGGAGCTCCCCTCCGAAATCAAGGATCGGTTGCTGAACGTCAGGGTCTCGGTGCCGGGCGCCAAATGGCAGAGTGCCGAACAATTGCATATCACACTGCTGTTCCTGGGTGGGGTGGAAGAGAGCCGTCTGGAAGCCGTGGTTGATTCTGCCCGTGCAATTCGACCAACCCCTTTCGAGCTGGAAGTCTCAGGCCTGGGCTGTTTCGGCCAGTCGCGGAGGCCGCGGAACCTGTGGGCCGGCGTTCAGCCGGAAGCGCCGGTGGCCGACATCCACGAGGCGCTTGGGCAGCGAATGGAGAAGCTCGGGTTTGAGGCGGAGCGCCGGTCCTTTCTTCCGCATATTACCCTGGCCAGATTCAAGCGACAGCCGGGCTCTGTTGAGCGCCTGCTGGCTGAACAGGGTGCATCCGTGTTCGGGCAATTTGCGGTAACCGAGTTCGCCCTGTTCGATAGCAAACCGGGCCCGGCAGGGTCTGAGTATCGTGTCATCGAACGCTTCCCGCTGAGTGGGCCCGGGTAACGGATTTAGCTTGACGAAAAGCCGTTGCTCCACCAAAGATGAGGGCAAATCAACGCCTTTGCTGAGGTGTCTATGTGTCCCCCGTTTTCCGATCCTGATCAGCGCCTGTATGTCCGCAATGCCACGCTGGCGGATATTCCCGGCATCATCCAGCTCAGCCGTCGGGTTTATGAAGGCACAGGCATGTACGGCTACACCAAGGGGCCGCTGACCGGGCAGATCAATACCTTTCCTGACGGGCAGTTTGTCGCCATGCTTGGGGATACTGTAGTCGGCTACTGTGCCACGTTCCGGATCGCCGAGGAGATCGCCCTGGCCGCTCACGACTGGACGTCCATAACCGGCAATGGCTATGCCTCAAGGCATGATCCGGAAGGCGACTGGCTCTACGGAATGGAAGTCTGTGTTGATCCGGAATGCCGTGGCTACCGCATCGGTGAGCGGCTCTACAACGAGCGCAAGCAGTTATGCCAGACGCTGGGGTTGCAGGGTGTGGTCTTCGCCGGGAGATTGCCGAGTCTGCGCCAGCGCCTCAAGAAATTCACCAGTGTCGAAGAATACGTCGAAGCGATCCGGAGCAAGGAACAGAAGGATCCGGTGCTGTCCTTCCAGCTTCATCAGGGGTTCGAGGTACACGGTATCATTCCGCATTATCTCGACGCCGATCACGACTCCATGGGCTATGGCATTCACCTGGTCTGGCGCAATCCGAAAGTACCCCAATCCGAGAAAAACGGGCGCAGGAAACGGTACGGTCAGCGCATGCGCGATACCGTGCGAATCGGCACGGTTCAGTATCAGCAACGCCCGGTAGCGTCGTTCGATGAATTCAGTGAGATTGTCCGGTATTTCGTGGACGTTGTTTCCACCTACAAAGGCGACTTTGTCGTGTTTCCGGAGCTGTTCACCCTGCAGCTTCTGTCCATTGAGGCCCGCAAGGGCAGCCCCGCCGAGACCTTTGCCGCGGTCACCCATTACGCCGAGCGCTACCGCGAACTGATGCGGGATCTGGCGTTGCGCTACAACATCAATATTGTGGCCGGCTCCACCCCGGTCCGTGAGGAAGACGGCACCATCCGGAACATGGCGTACGTGTTTCTCAGGGATGGCCAGGTGTTCAGCCAGCCCAAGATCCATCCGACGCCCAACGAGGCCTTTTGGTGGAACGTGCAGGGCGGTAACCGGGTCAGCGCCATCGAGACCGACTGTGGCACCATTGGCGTGCTGATTTGCTATGACGCGGAGTTTCCGGAGTTGACCCGGCATCTGGTGGATCAGGGCGTGCATATTATCTTTGTGCCCTTCTGTACCGACGAACGGCAAAGCTATTTGCGGGTGCGCTACTGCTGTCAGGCCAGGGCCGTTGAAAACCAGGTTTACGTGGTGTTGTCCGGCAACGTGGGCAACCTGCCGAACGTGCCGAACATGGAAATCCAGTACGGCCAGAGTTGCATCCTGACACCCTGCGACTTTCCGTTTGCCCGGGATGGCATTGCTGCTGACACCGAACCCAACGTGGAAACCGTCGCTTTTGCCGATCTGCGCCCGGAAGTGCTGATCACCGCCCGCAACAGTGGTACCGTGAAAAACCTTCAGGACCGCCGGCACGATCTTTACAGCGTGACCTGGCGCGGTGAGTGAACCGGATCGACAGGAGTGTCGTTTTGCCCGATAAAGGGTCCGTACAGTCTAGACGCATCGGACGTCGGCTTTTCTGGATCGGTGGCCCGGCACTGCTCGCCTGGCCCCTGGCAGTCGCAGGCTGGTCTTTTGCCATTGATCAGGGCTCGATAGGCATGGCGTTGCCGGATATCCGGTCTGGTGGTTGGGAAGTCACCGGAAGCCAGGCGGATATCAGACCCTCTGTCACGGCCGATAGTGATTCTGCGATTATCGAATTTGCTCCTTCCTCGCTGATTATCACGGAATATCTCGCCTATACAGGGGCGGAGCAGCCGTTGAAGTTCAACACTCTGCGCACAGACCTCAGCAATTCCACCGTTACCTTGGACTATGGCGCGTCAGGGTCCTGGGCAGACCGCATTGCGATTGATGGCGATATCGCCGTTTCTGCCACCCGTGTTGAGCATCCGATCCTGTTGCCGCAGGCATGGAACTTCGAGGGAAGGGCAGAAGGTCGCCTTTCCGAACTCCGCGTCCAGGGAACCTTGGTTTCTGACTCTGGTTTCACCGCCGATCTCGACGTTCAGCTTGACCCCGATGGCGGCGTTTCGGTTGCTATCGAGTCTGTTATCGACGGTAAACAGGGCGTTCGGGCCCTGGCAGACACCCTGTCTGGCTGGCCGGATCTTCTGACCGTCGATTCCGGCAATGCCCGCCTTTGGATGGCAGTTTCCACCGGCAGGGGCGGTGAGCTTGAAGCCAGTGGGATCGCGGATTTGCAGGATGTCGGGGGTGTGTATAACCGCACGGCCGTGACCGGTCTCTCCGGCCGGGTGCGGGTATCTCTGGAGAATTCGCAGGTGGCGGCCAGTTTCAGGGACCTGGCCGTTGGTGAGATCAATGCCGGCATCCCCGTCAGCTCGGTTCGGTTCTCGGCGGACTACAACGCCCCGATGACGGAACTGCTGGCCGGAACTCTGGAGGTTCAGCAGGCCAGAGCCCGGTTCCTTGAAGGCACGGTCAGAGTTCCTCCTGCGGTGTACGAGTTGGCAGGTGGCTCTGGCCGTATCCCCGTTGAGGTTGAGGATATCTCCCTGAGCCGTCTGATGGCGGTGTATCCAGCGGAGGGGTTGTCCGGAAGCGGGCAGCTTCGTGGAAGAATCCCTCTGGGTATCAGTGGCGACGGGGTGCAGGTGAGTGCAGGAACAGTGTCAGCCATCGACCCGGGTGGCCGTTTGCAGCTGCCGGCGGACAAGCTTCAGGCAATGCTGGGTGGCAACCAGGCCATGGATGTTGTGGTTCAGGCGTTGCAAAACTTTCACTATTCAGTGCTTAACAGCACGATAGACTACGATGAACAGGGTAAGTTGACGCTGGGCCTACGACTTGAAGGTAAAAACTCAGAGCTCAGGGGCGGGCAGCCAGTCGTGCTCAATGTCAATCTTGAGGAAGACATTCCGGCGCTTCTGACCAGTCTTCAGTTGAGTGGCCGGGTGAATGAAGCCGTTACCAGACGTGTCCGGGAGTTGCTGCAGGAATCCGGTGAGGAGACAGCACCATGAGAAAGCCCTTGCGGCCCGAAAGGCCGCCATTTGCGAGAATAATGATGATAGCGATGCTGCCAATGGCCATGGCGGCCTGCACACCCACAGTGCAGATGGCAGCACCCAAAGAGCCGATTACGGTCAACCTGAACGTGAAAATCCAGCACGAAATCTACGTGAAAGTGGATAAGGAAGTGGATGACCTGTTCAGCGAACAGGGTCTGTTCTGACTGTACGCGGAAAGTTTGAGGGGTTAACGATGAAACGATTGATGCAGATGTTTGCGCTGGTTCTGGCGTTCGGTATCAGCGCCTCCGTGCTTGCCATGGGGCTGGACGAAGCCAAGCAGAAACTGGAATCGGTCAAGCAACAGGGGCTGGTTGGAGAAACGCCAACGGGTTATCTGGAGGTGGTGCGCGCCGAAGGGCAGGCCAGCGAAGTGGTGGAAGCCATCAATAGCGCCCGCCGGGATGAGTACAAGCGGATCGCCGAGAAACACAACATTCCCGTCACCCAGGTGGAGACGGTTGCAGGCAAGAAGGCGATCGAGAAGACTCCGTCCGGCCAGTACGTGCAAATGGGCGGCAAGTGGGTGAAAAAGTAGCCCGACGCGGCCAGATGCAAGCCTCGCTTACCGTTTAACGCTCTTCTGCCTTGGTTTGCCGCCTTTGGGCCGTTTACCGGAGGTGGGTCTTTTGCCAGGCGTGGGTTTTCCTTTCGGGCCTGGTCGCCGAGCGCCGCCGGGCTTGCCCGGTGCTGATGAAGATCCAGGCTTTCGATTGGTCTGTGGTTTGGTCTTCGCCCCGGGCTTCTTTTTTGCAGGCTTGCCAGAGTTGGGCGGCGCCTCTGACGACGAATCCCGTATGGCATCGAACAGCCCGGCCAGTTCTTTCTCGGTCAGGTCCCGCCATTGGCCCACCGCGAGCCCTTTCAGACTGACGTTCATGATCCGGATACGTTCGAGTTTGGTAACCTCGTAACCAAAATACTCACACATCCGGCGAATCTGGCGGTTAAGGCCCTGAACCAGGATGATCCGGAAGACAAATCGTGACTCCCGCGACACCTTGCACTTTTTCGTCATGGTTCCGAGGATCGGCACACCATTGGCCATACCCTCCACGAATTCCCGGGTGACGGGCTTGTCGACGGTAACCAGGTATTCCTTTTCGTGGTTGTTGCCCGCCCGCAGGATCTTGTTGACCAGGTCGCCGTTGCTGGTCATGAAGATCAGGCCCTGGGAGTCCTTGTCCAGGCGTCCGATCGGGAAGATGCGTTCGCTGTGACCCACAAAGCGCTGGATATTGTGTTTCTCCGCGCTGTCCGTGGTACTGACAATCCCTACCGGTTTGTTCAGTGCAATGAACACGAGATCTTCTTCAGCCCGTGGCTCGATCACCTGGCCGTTCACCTTGACCGTGTCACCCGGAAGCACCTGGTCGCCGACGGTCGCCCGTTTGCCGTTGATGTAAACATTGCCTTGCTCGATGTATCGGTCAGCCTCCCGGCGGGAGCACATACCGCTTTCGCTGATGTATTTGTTGAGCCGGGTGGAATTGCCAGAGGTCATCGGGAGTCCGGTTGCCAGTGAGAATGTCGGGCATCATATCAGTCTGGAACACCGGTCGCAGCAGGGCTGGTTCTTTCTAACCGTCTCTGCCATTCTTGGCGGCGCCCTCAACCAATCAAACAAAAAAGACCATCATGGAAAAGACACGCATCACTATTGTTGCCGTTACCTGTATTGCCCTGTTCTTCCTGACCAACTACCTGTTCCGGTATCTGATCGGATTTACCGGGTTGTTGGCTTCATTGGTCATTGCGGCCCTGATTGCCGTCTACATGAGCTTCTCGGTGGCCCGGACCCTCGAGCGTTTGCCAATGCCGGAGGAGCGCTCACGGGCGCTATGGATTTATGGCGGTTTTCTCGGAGCCCTGTTCGTCGCTTTCGGCGCCTGGATGTTCCTGGATGCCGGGATGGATGCGGTCACCCTTGCCACCCTGTTTGTTCACTATTTGCCCTATCCGGCTCTCGCGCATGCGCTGCTATCGGATAAGGCCGTCGGGATGTTCCTGAAGAAGGATCGTCCTGGGGGATAAGGTGTTACAATATAACGTTTCGATTCTTCAAGGAGTGCCTCCGACGCCATGGCTCAACCTATTCCCACCAGTCTGATACTTGGTTTTCTCGGTGTCGGTAAAACCACCGCCATTCTGGATTTGCTGAAAAACAAACCGGAAAACGAGGTCTGGGCCGTTCTGGTCAACGAATTCGGCGAGGTGGGCATTGATGGCGCCATGCTGCAAACCGAGGGCGCCTTCATCAAGGAAATACCCGGTGGCTGCATGTGCTGCGTGGCCGGCCTGCCGATGCAGATCGGGCTCAACCAGCTGATCCACAAGGCCAAGCCGGATCGGCTGCTGATTGAGCCCACCGGGTTAGGGCACCCCTCCCAGATTCTGGATACCCTGACCAGCGAACACTACCAGGATGTGCTGTCGATGGGGCCGGTGATCTGCCTTGTGAACCCTCGCAGGCTCGAGGAGCCGAAAGTGCTGGGCAATGTCCAGTTCCGGGATCAGGTGGCTGCGGCAGATATTCTTGTCGCCAACAAGACTGATCTTTGCACTCCCGAACAACTGGCCCATTTCGATAACTGGGCGGCTCAGCTGGAGCCGGCCAAGCGGGCGATTCACCACACACGGTTCGGACAGCTTGCGCCGGGATGGCTGGACGGCCAGTCCGATGCCCTGCCAGTGACCAATCCGGACGCTCACCATCACCACCATCACAAGAACTCAGCGCCGGCCCCCGCTATTGATGACGAACCCTGGCAGCAGATGACCAATCAGGGGCAGGGGCACTTCAGTGTTGGCTGGCGGATTCATCCGGAACTGATCCTGGACGAGAACGCATTGCTGGTGATGGCCATGGACTCGGCGTTTGTGCGCTTCAAGGCGGTCGTTCACACAGTCGATGGCTGGCGGGCTATCAATGTTGTGGATGGTGCTCTGACCGTTATTCAGGGTGAACCGCAGGCCTATAGCCGGGCGGAAATAATCGCGTCTGATCAGATTGATGCCCGGGAACTTGATGCCCGCATGCGGGCGGCCGCAGGTCTGGATCCGAGGTGAACGAGTGAGCCTTTGTCCGGTATGTGAGCAGGGCAGTCTCTTGAAGTTCCGGGTGGTAAATACCCAGCGTTACCTTCGATGCGATGTCTGCCAGGCCACGGTGATGGATGCGTCCTGCCGGCTATCGCCCGAGCAGGAACGGGACATCTATCAGCTCCATGACAATGACCCGTCTGATGCGGGTTACCGGAAATTTCTCTCAAAACTGACGGAACCTCTTCTTGAGCGACTGCCACCGGGCGCCAGCGGCCTCGATTTCGGCTGTGGTCCAGGCCCGGCTCTGGCGCAGATGCTTGAGGCGGAAGGTATGGACGTCAGTCTCTACGATCCCTACTTTTATTCATCGACGTCCGTCCTTGATCAAACCTACGATTTCATCACCTGCACCGAGGTGGTCGAACATCTCTATGCGCCGGCTGCCGTATTCAGGGATCTGGACCGGATGCTCAGGCCTGGTGGCTGGCTGGGCGTGATGACCTGCTTCCAGACCGACGATGACCGGTTCGACAACTGGCACTATCGCCGCGACCCGACCCATGTGGTTTTCTACCGGGAATTCACCTTCAAGCTGCTGGCCAACCGGTTTGGTTGGCATCTGGAGATACCGAGAAAGGATGTGGCGCTGTTCCGGAAGCCAGCCTAGGGCCTTTTTTGCGAGCACTCCGGTAGTGCAGGACAGTGTTCTGCGGATTTGGCATCGTCATGGCTCAGCAATTCCGACTGACCAAAACGATCCGGTGCCAGAGACGCAGCACACCGCGCAGCCTGCTTTGCTGTCCCCGAACAGCCGCTTTCCTGCAATGCGAAAGCAAGGTTGTTCCAGCCCTCGGCGAACTCCGGAAAACGTGTTGCCGCGCGCAGGAAATGGCCCCTTGCCTCATCCCGGCGGCCCAGTTTCCAGGCCAGGTTGCCTCTGGCCATGGTGGCCGTCGGTTGGTCTGGCCAGGTGATTTCGGCCGTCTCATAGGCGATGCCAGCGGCGGTGGTTCGCCCGGTTGTTTCAAGGTCATGGGCGGATTGCAGAAAACGAAGTGGTTTTGCGGTCGCAGGCACCCGGTCCGGCGGCAGAATGGTCACGGCCCAGTTGTCCGCCCGCCCCCAGGTGTTGCTGAAAACCTCCAGATCTATGGCCTCCCGCTTGCGGGTATCGGTATGGAGGATCAGGTCTCGCTCCTCCGAGTCGTAGCCCATGACAACTGCAAAGTGCCATTGGGGCCACCAGTCGAATCTCAGATTCTGCATCACCAGCACCGGGTTGCCCGAGTCGATTTCGACCAGCAGGCTCTCGAGCTCTCCATCCAGCGGGTAAACCAGCATGCCGTGCGCCCGCGCGGCGGCCACCATCTCGACCTGAAGGGACCCTTCGCGACCGGGGATGTAGACGAGTTCTTTAAGGATGTCGGGGTCGGTGTGAAGTCCCTGGCTATTGAGCATCATTGCCAGGGACGCCGGCCCGCACTGATACTTCTCCTGCGGGTAGAAAGGCACATCGTCCAGAGTAACCCGATCGGGCCTTGAGAGCTGGTCGTCTTTAGGTGACGGCCATTCTGGCGTGCTCGCACAGCCAGCCAGCAGGCTGACCGTCAAAAACACGGTCAGCCCGCCGGAAATGGCTTTCAGTCTGGAGAACAGGACTGTCACTGCCCGCTGCTAGCGGATGCAGTTCACGAACGGGAAGATGTTCGTGGCGCAGAGCATATCGGTGATGATGAACACCAGCAGGAACAGCACAATAATGCCGACAACATCCTGCCCTGCAGGTGCTTCGGCAAGCTGACGCTCGAAATCCGCCAGTTCCGCGGGCGTGAGGTTCTGGATGCGTTCCTTGACCTGGTCCTGGCTGACCCCGAGGTCTGCCAGCTTGGCCTGAACGTCCTGTCTGTCGAGCATGCTGATAAGCTCTTGCCGATCCAGTTGAACCTGTTGTTGGCCGATCATCTCGCCGGTTCCAACCATGCCGGCAGTAGCGGTAGCCGACCAGACAGAGCCCAGCGCCATCATCATCGCCATGAAAAAGGAAACGTACCTCAGGTGTTTGCGAATGCCTGACATGATTCACTCCTGTTATTGGCTACTTCCGCTGTAGCTGATGTGTTGGGTCATGTTGCACTACTTTCACGATAGATCAGTCTGTTGCGTTCCCTCAACCTACAAAATGTTCATGATCCCCGGACTTCAAGCTTGCGCTCCGGCCAATGGAGGATCGCTGAGCGAGTAACCATCCTGGTGGCCAGCTCAGGAAAAGCCTGGCGGATAACCTCGGCCCCGAAGTCTGCCAGGAATGCCGATTTCAGTTCCGCCCGGGCTTTCTGCGTGCCCGGCTCCTGATAGGGCGCAGAGCAAAGCAGCAGGAAACCATCGTCGGGAATCCGGCCGCTGTCCATATTGCTTTTGATAATCCCTGCCGCCTGGCGGATGGGGTGAGATAGATCCGGACTGTAGGGACCAATGATCAGGGCCACGTTCGGCGCGTGCAGGAAATCGAATCCCCGGCCGAGGCAGATTACCCATTCCCGGTGCTCGATGTTCAGCTCCCGGTCAAACTGGCGGATCTCGTTGACGTGTCGGATATTGCCCTCAACCAGGGGCAGCAGATCGCGTTGCACCGGTTCCGGCATATCCGGACAAAGGGAGGCGATTTCGGAGGCCATGTCGTCAAGTCTCGACACAGGAATGGTGGACAGATCCAGCGTTCGCTCCTGGCTACCGTGCAGAACCAGCGCATCCTCGTCACTCTCGAAACCACATACCAGGGGATAGACCGTGCGGTGGCCGTTCCCGAACAGTTTTTCCACCTGGCTGCGGATCTGGAACGCATGGCGCATGGCGGCCTCACGGTCGCAGTCAAAGCCGGCGCAGCCCCGTTCCCGTAAACCTTTTGAGTAGTGATAGGTAATGATGATCAGCACCCGGCGCCCCTGACTGACTGCCTGCTGTACCGTGTCCGCAAGCATGTCGCCCAGATAGGGCCAGCCCAGCTCAAAGATGCCGCCGAGATTCCTGAAGGGGTGTATGACCCCAAGGGGCGTCTGGGTCACGTAGGGCAGGTGAATGCGACCGTCCATGCACTTCATGGCAATGATCTGGGTGTTGTGCTCCGCCAGGTAACGCTGCCTGGCCAGATGGTTTTCCGGACTGCAGAAGCTGGCCGAGTGGGCCCGGCTCAGTTCCATCAGCCAGTCGATCCGTTCTGAAATGGGGCGTGCATGTACCGGTGTTGTCATGGCTGTGTCCTGTGATGTTCAGAAGGTCGACAGGCCGGTGGCCTCCATTATCCGGTAGCGCCAGTAGCGAAGCCTGGATTCATCGGCCCAGTCCTCGTAGGGCAGGCTCATTACCGGATCGTCCCCGGACCCTTGTTGCCATTGTTGGTCGAAAAAGTCTCTGGCCCGGGTGGCAACCTGCGACTGGTCGGCCACCGACACCCAGACATCGGCTTCGAGATTCAGGTCGTCAAGATTGCGCCGGGTAAAATTCGCCGATCCCAGCAACAGCTCTGTTGCGCCGTTTTGTTTGCCCAGCAACAGAAGCTTACTGTGACATTGCTCGCCCAGGGTATTACACCAACGGACGGGAACGCCTGCCCGAACCAGTTCCATGGCTACCTGTCGATTGGGAATGCCACTCTTCTGGTGGCCGAAGGCCTCGTTGTTGGCATCAAGCAAGACCCGCAGCGCCACGTTCCGTTTTGCCGCATCTATCAGGGCTTCGACGATATCGCGGTGGGAAAGATAGAACATGGCCATATCCAGTTGGTCGCCTGCTGAGGCCTTTCGAATCATCGCCAGGGCCTCATCCAGGATGGCTGATTCGGTCAGCACTGCCACCCGGGGCATTGCAGGTTCATCGGGTGGCGCAGTCGCTTCGGAAACCTGACTGATTTGCTCATCGATCGGTTGGGTGTTGGCGCCGGACATGGCGAGCACGGCACGCTCGCTTTTCAGCAGATCAATCACCGCCGGGCCCTTGAAACTCAGCCCCAGGTTGCTGTGCCGGCTGCTGCCGTCGTGGGGGTTGGCCGAGGTAACAATGGCTCTGAGGGAACCGGCCTCATCCGCAACTACAACCTTGCGATGGTTGGCCTTGAAGTTCAGCAGCGCGAGGTAGCTTCGAAGGGTAACGGGCCTGGTGCCCAGGGCGTTGTCCAGCCAGCCGTCCCGTGGGTTGTTTCCGAACCACTGGCAACACAGGCGCCAGATCGCAGACCAGGTCGGGTTGCTGTCTCTGAGTGGACGAAGCGCGGTCTCCACAACTGGAATGCCACCATTACGCAGGGCCTCGAACCAGGGTGAGATAGTGCCGCCGTACATGGTGTTCAGAGGATCGGAGATCACCGTAATGGAGAGCTCCGGTTTCTCAGCTTTCCTGGCCAGCAGTGCCTCGGTCAGTTGTTGTGCCAGAGGGCGGTGGGCGACATTCTCCGGTGCGGTGCTGTTAAATAGAAACATGTCGACGAGAATGAACTCGTTGGCCTGTCCCACAAGCCGGAACACCTCGTCGAAGATTTCATGGTCGCGCTCTTCCCGGCCGTCCTGATAGTGACGGGTGACGTCTGTCAGCAGCACGGGTTCTTCCAACGGCACCGCGGTTCCACGGTAGCTGATGCCCGGTGGCAGTGGCTTTTGAGTGTGGTACAGGCCGATGCCGGCCAGGGTGAGCAACAGCAGGAGAATCAGTAACTTCAGTGTCATGTGTGTATTTCCATCATCCCTGAGGTAAACGACGGCATAACTATACGTGACCTCTCTCTCAGGTAAACAAACACTTACAAAAAACACCCCGGCCGTTGTATCGAAGTTCCGCCACGCTTCCTAAACTAGTCAGATCAACCATTTATAACAAAGTTGCCTGTGAACGCCATACTCTCTTTCATACCGCGCCTGTTCAGTTTGCGGGCCGTTATTCTCGTTCTGGCTGTTGTGTTTGCCCTGATGGGGGACCAGCTTGCTCTCGTTGGCTGGGCCGACCGCGCACTGTTCAGCATTCTCGGCGTGCCAGACGGCTCTGACCCGTCCACGATTGTCCCGCAGGAGGCATTCGGGCCGGCCATGGCTGATCGGGGCCTTTCGGAACCACTCTGGTCCGACATGGCAGTGACCGCAGGGCTGGCAATTGCGGCCCTGTATCTGGTGCTTGCTATCCCGGTGATGGGCGCAGCCGTTTCCCTGCCTGTCACGCTTTTGCTTGGCGGCTCGCTCGTGGTGATCCAGGCCGCGTTGATGTTCTACCACAACGCCTGGGTTCCGTTTGGCGTTGTGCTCACTTTGCTGGTGGTTGGTTATGTGGTGATGCTGTTCTGGCTGCAGCCACGGAAACACATCCGTGCACTGACAGACAATGTGCGCGATGCGCGGCTGAAGCTGGCCAAGGTGTTTCTGCAGCAAGGCCATACAGACGAGGCCCTTGAAGCGCTGGATCGCTGCCCCGACTGTGAGAGCGAGATCGAGCTGCGCTACGATGTCGCCATCCAGCAAGAGCGCAAACGCCAGTACGACAAGGCGGTCAGCACCTACCGCAGTATTCAGGAACGAAAAAAAGGTTTTCGGGACACCGCCGCGAGGCTGTCGGCACTGGAGAAGCTCGCACCGGATAACTCGTTGGTGCAGGGAGGGAGTTTCGACAACACCCGCACCCTGTTGATGCCGGAACCGTCAGTGAGTCGCCCGACCCTGGGGCGCTATGAAATCGAGCGGGAGATTGGTCGTGGTGCCATGGGTGTGGTCTATCTGGGCAAGGATCCGAAGATTGCCCGAACCGTTGCTATCAAGACCCTCAGCTACCAGGCGTTTGATGATGGCCAGCTGCAGGATCTCAAGGAGCGATTCTTCCGGGAAGCGGAAGCCGCTGGCCGCCTGAGCCACCCGGCTATCGTTACCGTGTATGACGTGGGAGAGGAGGCCGACCTCGCCTACATCGCCATGGACTATGCGAAAGGGCGGCCGCTCAGTGAATTCGGCAGATCCGGCCGGTTACTGCCCCTGCCCAGGGTGCTGGATATCGTTGCCCGAGTGGCAGACGCATTGGCCTACGCCCACAGCCAGAAAATCGTCCACCGCGACATCAAGCCCGGAAATATTATCTTCAATCCCGACTCTGGCGATATCAAGATCACCGATTTCGGCATTGCCAAGATTTCCGATGACTCCCGAACGCGAACCGGGGCGGTCATGGGCAGCCCGCTGTATATGTCGCCGGAACAGTTGAAGGGCCAGAAGGTCACCGGAGCCTCTGATATCTATAGTCTGGGCGTGACCCTTTACAAGCTGGTGAGCGGCGAAACGCCCTATCAGGGCGACACCCTGGCCAACCTGACCTACCAGATTCTCAACAAGCGCCCGCGCAGCGTCCGCGAGTTCAACCCGGACCTGCCAAACGGCGTGGTCCGTCTGATCAACAAGGCCATCCAGCGTGAGCCGGACAAGCGCTTCGCCAGCGCAGCAACCATGGCAGAGGCTGTGCGTCGTCTGGCCGTTCGCGAAGCTGGCCAGGAGGTGTCCTGATGCGCTATCACGTTGCTGGTCAAAGTCACCGGGGAGCCGTGCGGGAGTCGAACCAGGACGTTGTCGACTGGCGGATCAATGATGCCGGTGATCAGGCGTTACTGGTGGTTGCCGACGGCATGGGTGGGCATCAGGGTGGTGAGGTCGCCAGCCGTCTGGCAGTTGATGCCGTTATCGAATCCCTGGAACCGGCCATTGCTGGTGGCGCGTTCGACGGCACCGATGGTGCCATCCGGGAACATCTGGAGCGGGCCTTCTCGCTGGCCAATGAGCGGATAGTGAACCGCCGTTCCGGGGACCCGAAACTTGAAAAGATGGGCACCACACTGGTGGTGGCCTGGGTGATTGAGGATCAGGCGCACATTGCCCATGTTGGAGATTCCCGGTGTTACAGCCTGCGTAGCAGCCAGGCGGTGTGTCTGACGCGGGACGATACCGTGGTCCAGAATATGCTGGAAGACGGCAGCATTACCGCGGCGGATGTGCCCAATGTGCCGTTCAGGAATGTTCTGACCCGGGCAGTGGGAACAGTGGAGCAGGCGGTTCCGAGTTATCGGCGTGAAACCCTCGAAAAGGGGGATGTGCTCCTGCTGTGTTCCGATGGGTTAACCGATTCGGTCCCGGAATACCGGTGGCTTGAGATCCAAAAGGAAAGTGGCGGCATGGAGCGCACGGTTCAGGCACTGATTGATGCCGGCCTGGCAAACGAGGCTGGCGACAATCTGTCTGTGGTATTACTGACGTTGGAGTATTGAGGAAACTGACATGGCTTCGCTTTCGCAACTGGTGGATAACGTGGTTGTTACCACCTTTGAACTCGGGCAACCGGAAACCCGCATCGGTCGGCGTCCGGATAACGATATCCAGATCGATGAGATTTCCGTGAGCGGTCAGCACGCCCTGATAGAAGCGGTGCCCAACGCCTATCTTGAAGGAACGGTGGATTACTACATCACCGACAGCAACAGCACCAATGGCACCTTCGTGAACGAGCTACGGGTTGCTGACCGGCAGCGCCTCAACAGCAACGACATGGTGCGCATTGGCTGGAACGAGTTTCGCTTTATCGACGAAGAAGAGCAGGCGCTGGAAAAAACCGCTTACATCCTCGACTGACAGAAACCGATGGTGCCCGTTTTAATGGATCCG
Organism: Marinobacter sp. MIT932201; assembly: GCF_047123295.1. Classification (NCBI taxonomy): domain Bacteria; kingdom Pseudomonadati; phylum Pseudomonadota; class Gammaproteobacteria; order Pseudomonadales; family Marinobacteraceae; genus Marinobacter; species Marinobacter sp. MIT932201. Next base: position 1,315,171 of record NZ_CP138917.1, read on the forward strand.
GTCCTGAACAAACCGGCTAAAACGGGCCAGTAGCGAGGACGCGTCTGGCGCTGGCTTTACGCCGGCGATCAGGGCCTCCGCATCCAGCCCCTCCCGGATCAGATCCGGCGCCTGTACTTTCAGGTAGGCACTCATAATGGCGTCCGTGAACTCCGGATGGAACTGCACGCCCCAGGCGCAGGGGCCAATTCTGAAGGCCTGGTGCGGCTCGAACCGGTTACGCCCCAGCAGCACCGCGCCTTCAGGCAGGCGCAGTACGGATTGCCGATGCGTCAGTTGTGCCGGGAATGTCTTTGGGAGGTCGCGGAACAGGACATCGGAGGCGGCTTCTGGGAGAAGTTCAATCTCGTGGGTGCCGGTTTCCCGGCCATTCGGATGGTAACCCGCTTCACCTCCCAGCGCGTGGGCCAGTAACTGGTGGCCGTAGCAGACACCCAGTACCGGAACTTCACTTTTCACAGCCTTTGCGAGCCAGCGTCCCGCATTCTCGCTCCATTCGGCCCGGTCGCTGACCATGGCAGGCGAGCCTGTCACCACAATGCCGTCCCAGTCCTCCGGGTTGCCCGGCAGTTCGCCGGCTTCGGCGTTGGCTACAGTGATCTCCAGCTCCTCTGAAAGCCCCCGCAGGAACCATTCGTCAAAATCGCCAAACTCTGCCCGAAGGTCCGGGTAGGTGGTTCCTGTTTTCAGGACCACCACTCGCGCTTTGCGGATTGCGGGAGCGTTCTTCTGCATGGTGTTATCTTCCTGCATGGCCGGAGGCCGGGCTGTTTACTGGTCTGGCAGCTCGGCATTGTGGAACACGTTCTGTACGTCGTCCAGCTCGTTCAACATGTCCAGGAATTTCTCGAACAGGGGGATATCATCACCTTCCACCACCGTGGTGGTTTTGGGCAGGAACTGGATTTCATCCACCTCAAAATCGATGTCTTCAATGGCGTCCACCAGCGCCTGACGGGCTTTAGCGTATTCGGTGTTCGGCGTGAACACGGTGATCAGACCGTCTTCATTTTCGATGTCGGTGACATCCACATCCGCTTCCATCAGCGCTTCGAGAACGGCCTCTTCATCCTCGCCCTTGAACGCAAAGATAGCGCTGTGGTCGAACATGTGAGACACCGCACCGGGCGTTCCGATCTTGCACTTGGTTTTGGTGAAGGCCAGACGCACATCGCCAAAGGTGCGGTTCGGGTTATCGGTCAGGCAGTCGACAATTACCATGCAGTTGCCCGGTCCATAGCCTTCGTAGCGAGCGGGGGAATAGTCCTCGCCAGCGCCACCCTTGGCTTTGTCGATGGCTTTCTCGATCACGTGGGAGGGCACCTGGTCTTTCTTGGCCCGCTCGATCAACCCGCGCAGGGACAGGTTGGCCTGGGGGTCGGGGCCTCCGGACTTGGCGCTCATGTAAATCTCGCGGCCGTACTTGCTGTAGACCTTGGTTTTTGCCGCAGCCGTCTTGGCCATGGATTCTTTGCGGTTCTGGTAGGCTCTGCCCATCTGCGCTGCCTCTTGGTTCTCTGGAAAAGGCCGGATTTTACTCAACATTGCCGGTTTGGGACAGGCTTATTTGGCAACCGTTCTGGCCTAGACGTAATCAACCGGTCGGCGATAGTTATCCTGTGTCATCAGGTCGATACCGCACTCGATGTCGCTGACCCAGTTCAGGAAGCGATCAACCATTACTGGCCCTTCAAAGCGTTTTCCATGCTGGGGCACGATCATCGAAACGTCCATGTCGCGGACCATGTTGGCCCACAGTCTGCAGACTTTCTGGGAGGCGATGTAGCGCCGATGGAAGCCAATCATGCTTGGTATGTGCTTGTCGAAGTCTTTCACTGGCAGATGATCGTCCTCACCGCCCAGCGAAGCTCCCAGGTCGCCGGAGAAGAGGATCCTGGAGACCGGATCGTAAAACTGAAGATTGCCTACCGAATGCATGAAGTGGGCTGGCAGGCACTGCAAATAGGACTCGCCAAACTTCACATTGGCACCGGCATCCGGAATGCTGACGATGCGGTCGTACACGCTGCCGCTGAGCTGATTGGTCACGTAGCTGGAAACCAGGTGCGGAAGGAACCGCGCCCAGAGTTTCGAGGTGACGATTTTCGCGCGGGTATGAACAATCCAGCGGTCGATGGCGCCAATGATGTCCGGGTCCTGGTGAGAAGCGAACACGTAGTCCATATCGCGAATGTTCATATAGCGAGACGCGGCCACCGACAGGGGAGTGTAGGTAAGGTCACCGCCCGGATCGATGAGCGCTTCGTGTTTTCCGTCGACAATCAGGAACTGGTTGGACTGGACGCCCTCGCCGGTCACCAGGGAATCGAACATCAGGCATTTGTGGTGTCCATTATCGAACAGGACAATCGGCTCGGCTGCCATTTCGGTCTCCCGCTGAATACAGTGTGGTCCGGCCGGAATGGCCGGATATTGCAAGCTGCGCGGAGATTACAAAATTGACAAAAGCCAACTATTGCCTCAGGTCAATTCTCTGATATTCCTCAAGTAACGATTTGTTGTTGCCGACCATCAGGCCAGCCGGGGCACCCGTTTGATCCCGCGGCGAATGCCCTGTTCCAGGGCGCTGCTGACCACCTTGCCGGTAAACGGCACGATGTCTTCAAAGGTGATGGTGTAGTTCACCCGGGTATGACCTTCAGGCGTGTCCTCGAACCGGATACGGCCAAGGTGATTGCGGATCGGACTCATGCTGGTGATGGTGTACTCGATCAGTGAATCCGGCTCGAAGTTGGTCACGGTTTCTTCCAGCCCCACCGGCCCGATGCCGATCTTACGGACGGAACCAATGCCATTGGGATCGGCCTGGTCGCTGTCCTTGATGCGTTTTACGGGCGCACCCAGCAGTTTTCCAAAACGGTGGTGGTCGGCGAACAGGGCAAAGACCCTTCGTCGCGGTACATCGAAGGTTTCATCAATTTCTATGGTGTACATGGCCATCAGCTCACTCTTTTTGTCGTTCGATACACCAAGCCTAAACCCTTGGCTCCTACAACAAAAGTCGTAGAAAGCGGCAGGTTTCAATCTGGCCCGGACTGACCGTTCAGTGCCGCGCAGTATGCCGGTAGTCCCGGGGCGACTGGCCCATTACCTTTTTGAAAAGCCGCGAAAAATAGTAGGCGTCGTCGTAGCCCAGCCGTCGGCTGATGTCGGCAAAACTCAGGCTGCTGTTATCCAGCATCTGGCACGCCCGCTCTACCTTGAGGTGCAGGAAGTGCTGGATCGGGGAGGTTCCGGTCTGCTCCCGATAGCGGGTGGCGAAATGGGCGGGGGACAGGCCGGCAAGGTCAGCCAATTGCTCCAGGCTGATACGCTCATCCAGGTGCTCCCGCATATAGTTGTGGATGGTTTCCAGCTCGGCCTGCCGTTCATGCCCGGTCTCGTCGGCGTTGATCGGAACCGCCGCTAACAGTTGCCGTAGCCGGTTGGCCGCGTGGATAAGGCCGCGGACCCGGAAACCGGTCTGCCGCACCGACAGCAGACCATTGAAGTCAACCAGAAGCCGGGGTTGGCGGCCCATGTGGCGAATGCGGGTCGGGCCGTCAAAACCCATATAGTGTCGGAAATCCTCAGCCAATGGTCCGGTGTAGTGCACCCAGTGAATGGTCCATGGATTGTCCGGATCGGCGGTATAGCGGTGGTTGGCGCCGGCCGGCAAAAGCAGCAGGTCGCCAGCCTCCACCGTGTAGGGCTCACCGCCGACGTTCAGGAACGCCCGGCCCTCGGTACAGTAGATCAAAAGATTGTCGTGATGGTGCTCCCGGTGCATGTGATGGCCTACGGCGCGCCGATAGTGGCCGAACGCCAGCGGGTAAAGATCCCGGGTGAGCGGATGGCTCGCCAGCAGTCGGATGATTGGTTCAGGCACGACGTAGCGAATGCTGTCTTTGGGCACCGGCCACTGTGAGGTTTGGGTCATTTCAGGTCTTTTGTTTTTAGGCTTAATCGAAAGATAGTCCATTACGGGCGAAATTTAGTCAATCGCCCCTTGGTCGATCCCGTGCTAGCCTTTGGTTAAACGTGGCCGCAACCCTTTGGTTCTGGCCGGCTTCCCGCACAACAACAAACAGGGACATCAACATGAAAAATGTACCGCTGTATCTCGCAGGTGAGTTCGTCGATAGCCAAACCAGTGAATGGATCGACGTTACCAACCCCGCCACCAACGAAGTGATTGCCAAGGCGCCTTGCACCACCGATGCGGAAATGCGCAAGGCCATCGAAAGCGCCGGCGAAATGTTCAAGACCTGGAAGGAAGTGCCTGTCTCTGAGCGCGCCCGGGTTATGCTCCGTTACCAGGCTCTGCTGAAAGAGCATCATGATGAGATCGCCGAAATCCTGGCACAGGAAACCGGCAAGACCTTTGATGACGCCAAAGGTGATGTCTGGCGCGGCATTGAAGTGGTCGAGCACGCTGCCAACGTCGCTTCCATGATGATGGGCGAAACCGTTGAAAACGTGGCTCGCGAGGTGGATACCCATTCCTGGATCCAGCCGCTGGGCGTCTGCGCGGGTATCACCCCGTTCAACTTCCCGGCCATGATTCCGCTGTGGATGTTCCCGATGGCCATTGCCTGCGGCAACACCTTTATCCTGAAACCGTCCGAACAGGATCCGCTGACGCCTATGCGCCTGGCAGAGCTGTTTGAAGAAGCCGGTGCGCCCAAGGGCGTTTTGCAGGTGGTTCACGGTGGCAAGGAGCAGGTTGACGTACTGCTGACTGATCCCGCCATCAAGGCCGTCTCTTTTGTAGGTTCTGTGCCAGTCGGCCGTTACATTTACGAAACCGGCACCCGCAACATGAAGCGTGTACAGAGCTTTGCCGGCGCCAAGAACCATATGGTGATCCTGCCGGACGCTGACAAGCAGCAGGTGATCAATGCCCTGGTTGGTGCTTCAGTAGGTGCTGCCGGCCAGCGCTGCATGGCAATTTCCGTCGCCGTTTTCGTGGGCGAAGCCCAGCAGTGGATCCCCGAGCTGAAAGAAGCCATGGCTAAAGTGCGTCCCGGCGCGTGGAACGACTCCGGTGCCAGCTATGGCCCGATCATCTCCGCCAAGGCGAAGGACCGCATTGAATCTCTTATTGCGACTGGCGAAGCCCAGGGCGCCAAGCTCCTGCTGGACGGCCGTGGTTGCACAGTAGATGGTTTGCCGGACGGCAACTGGGTTGGTCCGACGCTGTTCTCCGGTGTAACCACCGACATGGACATCTACAACGAAGAGATCTTCGGCCCCGTGCTGTCCTGCGTCGAAACCGACACCCTCGGTGATGCCATCGAACTGGTCAACAAGAGCCCGTACGGCAACGGTGTGTCCATCTTTACCAGCTCCGGCGGTGCCGCACGTCGCTTCCAGCATGAAATCGATGTAGGACAGGTGGGCGTGAATATCCCCATTCCGGTGCCCCTGCCGTTCTTCTCGTTCACCGGCTGGAAAGGTTCCTTCTACGGTGACCAGCATGCCTACGGCAAGCAGGCGGTTCGCTTCTACACTGAGACCAAGACGGTTACCTCCCGCTGGTTCTCCAGTGAAGCAACCAGCACCGAAGCTAACTTCTCTATCCAGTTGCGTTAATTGCGTTGAAGGTGGGGTATTTGGGCCGGAACCTGTTTCCGGCCCCTTGTTTTCCCTGCCCAATGCCAAGCCTTCTCTATCTGGAGCGTAACGATGGACTTTAACCTCACCGAAGATCAGCTGGCGTTTCGCGAAGCGGCTCGGGCGTTCGCTGAAAAATCCATGGCACCCCATGCGGCGAAGTGGGATGACGAGCATATCTTTCCGGTCGATGTGATGAAGGAAGCCGGAGAGATGGGTTTCATGGGTATGTACACGCCCGAAGCACTCGGCGGCATGGGCCTTTCCCGTCTGGATACGTCGGTTATCGTGGAGGAACTCGCCGCTGCGTGTCCTTCAACCGCTGCGTTTATCACCATCCACAATATGGCTACCTGGATGGTCGCCAGCTTTGCGTCTGATGATCTCAAGCAGGAAATCGTGCCTAAGCTGGCCAGTGGCGAATGGCTCGCCTCCTACTGCCTGACCGAGCCGGGTGCCGGTTCAGACGCGGCCAGCCTTCGCACCAAGGCCGTGCGGGATGGCGACAGCTATGTGATCACCGGCAGCAAGGTATTTATTTCCGGCGCCGGTGCCACCGATATTCTGGTGCTGATGGCCCGGACCGGAGCGCCGGATTCCGGTTATAAAGGCATTTCCACCTTCGTGATTCCTGCAGATGCCGATGGCGTTTCCTACGGCAAGAACGAAGAGAAAATGGGCTGGCACAGTCAACCGACCCGGATGATCAGCCTCGAGAATGTCCGCATTCCGGCCAGCAACCGGGTGGGTGACGAAGGTGATGGGTTTGCCATCGCCATGAAAGGCCTCGATGGCGGCCGGCTGAACATTGCTACCTGCTCCCTAGGCGGTGGTCAGGCGGCTCTTCTCCGCGCCCGAAACTACATGCATGAGCGCGAACAGTTCGGCAAACCGCTGGCTGCTTTTCAGGCCTTGCAGTTCAAGCTGGCCGACATGGCCACCAATCTGGTTGCCGCGCGGCAGATGGTTCGCCTTGGCGCGTTCAAGCTCGACAACGCCGATCCGGAAGCGACACTGCACTGTGCCATGGCCAAGCGTTTCGCCACCGATGCCTGTTTCGAGGTAGTCAACGAAGCGCTGCAGCTTCACGGCGGCTATGGCTACATTCGCGAATATCCGCTTGAGCGTTACCTGCGCGACCTGCGCGTGCACCAGATTCTGGAAGGCACCAACGAAATCATGCGTCTGATTGTTGCCCGTCGCCTACTCGATGACGGCGTGGCTGAGGCAATTCAATAAGCATAGAAATGGGGCCAGATGACGATTTCGTCTGGCCCCATTTTCAGGATGAGGAATAAGAAATGAGTGACCTGATTCAGCTCGAAAAACGCGGACACATCGCGGTACTGACTATCAATAATCCACCGGCTAACACCTGGACAAAGGATTCCCTGATTGCCCTGACGAAAATCGTCAATGAACTGAACGAAGACCGGGACATCTTTGCCCTGGTGATGACCGGGCAAGGCGAGAAGTTCTATTCCGCCGGCGCCGATCTGAAAACCTTCGCCGATGGCGACAAGGCACGGGCCAATGAGATGGCCCAACTGTTTGGCGAGGCCTTTTCCACGCTTGGTCGTTTCCGGGGTGTCTCCATCGCCGCCGTGAATGGCTATGCCATGGGTGGTGGCCTGGAATGCGCCATGGCTTGCGACATCCGCATTGCCGAAGAGCACGCCCAGATGGCGCTGCCCGAGGCCGGCGTTGGCTTGCTACCCTGCGCCGGTGGTACCCAGAACCTGCCCTGGTTGGTAGGTGAGGGCTGGGCCAAGCGGATGATTCTGTGCGGTGAGCGGGTAAAAGCTGATACCGCACTGCGGATCGGCCTGGTTGAGGAAGTGGTGCCGAGCGGACAGAGCCTTGATAAGGCGCTGGAGCTGGCGGAAATGGCGTGCCAGCAGAGCCCGTCGTCTACCGCCCGGTGCAAGACCCTGGTAATGAGCGCCCGTGATGGCCGCAGCCACGACGACGGCTGGCGCATGGAGCGGGAACTGTTTGTCGAGCTGTTCTCCACCGAAGACCAGAAAGAAGGCGTAAACGCATTTCTCGACAAGCGCAAACCGGAATGGAAAAACCGCTGAAGCCGGCTGGAAAAGGCTGGCTCAAGGACCTGTTATGAGTGATCAACCCATTGTCTTTGAAGAATGGAAAACGGGCGACGGCACGCTGATCGCCGTGGCCCGATTGAATACGCCGAAGGCGCTGAACTCGCTGTCTCTGGAGATGATCCGGTTACTGACGCCGCAACTGAAGCGCTGGGCGGAAGATCCTGCAATCCAGGCTGTCTGGTTGGAATCTGAAGGCGACAAGGCGTTCTGCGCCGGTGGAGACATCGTCGCGCTGTATCGCAGCATGACTGAGCCGCAGGGTGCGAGCGAGGGCGAGGCGTTCTTCAATGAGGAATATGAGCTGGATTACCTGATCCATACTTTCCAGAAACCGATCGTATGCTGGGGACATGGCATCGTGATGGGTGGCGGCATGGGCATTATGGAGGGCGCTTCCCACCGGGTGGTAACCGAAGGCTCGAAACTCGCCATGCCCGAGATCACTATCGGCCTATACCCCGATGTCGCCGCCGGCTGGTTCCTTAACCGGACCCCCGGCCGCACAGGCCTGTTTCTGGGGCTGACCGGCGCCCGTCTCAACGGTGCCGATGCAGTTTTCACGGGGCTGGCGGATCGCTTCATCCGGCATGATCTGAAGGCCGATGTTGTTGCTGAACTCTGCAAGCGTGACTGGCAGGGCGACGATCCCCATGCCGTGGTTGGCAGCGTGCTCCGTCAATTCGAGCGTGAGAGTGCCGACGCCATGCCGGAATCACCGGTTCGTACGCATTTCGATGAGATCAACCGGGTAACCGATGCGGACTCCCTGGAAGCAACGGTTAGCCAGTTGAAAGAACTGTCCGGAGGCGACGGATGGGTGGCAAAAGCAACCCGCTCCCTGGCGAGTGCGTCACCCACATCTCTGGCTCTGGTCTGGCGGCACCTGCACGGTTGCAAACACAACAGCCTGAAAGAGGTGCTCGACAAGGAACTGGTACTTTCCACCAAGTGCCTCACCAAGGGCGAATTCGCCGAAGGTATCCGCGCGCTTCTGATCGACAAGGATCAGCAGCCCCGCTGGCGCTATGCGTCTCTTGCGGAAATGGATAGTGCGTGGATCGACGACTTTTTTAGCTGATCTATTACAAGAACAAGGAGAAAAGGCATGGCAAAAATTACCTTCATCGGCCTCGGTAATATGGGCGGCCCCATGGCCAGCAACCTCGTGAAAGCGGGCCACGAGGTCACCGTATTCGATCTGTCCAAAGACGCTGTTGCCGCCCTGGTGTCCGAGGGCGCGAAAACGGCAGACACCGCCCACGAAGCAGCCAACGGCGCAGAGTGCGTCATCACCATGCTGCCGGCCGGCCAGCATGTGGAAGCGGTATACCTGGGGGACGATGGTCTGCTGGCAAAACTGCCGGCCGGCACCCTGGTCATCGATTCTTCCACCATCGCACCGGAAACAGCCCGGGGCGTTGCCGAAGTGGCACGTGCCAAGGACATTCCATTCCTCGATGCGCCAGTCTCTGGCGGCGTTGGCGGTGCCAAGGCCGGTACCCTGACGTTCATTTGTGGCGGTTCGGAAGAGGCCTTCAACAAGGCCAAGCCGATTCTCGATGCCATGGGCAAGAACATTTTCCACGCCGGTGATCACGGTTCTGGCCAGGTGGCCAAGATCTGCAACAACATGCTGTTGGCCATTCTCATGTCTGGCACCAGCGAGGCGTTGGCGCTCGGCGTGAAGAACGGTCTGGATCCGGCGGTGCTGTCGGAAATCATGAAGCAGAGCTCCGGTGGCAACTGGGCGTTGAACGTCTATAACCCCTGGCCGGGAGTGATGGAAGGTGTACCCGCGTCCCGTAACTACGAAGGCGGTTTCCTGGTGAACCTGATGACCAAGGATCTGGGTTTGGCCTTCGACAACGCTGTGAAGAACCAGGCCTCTATTCCCATGGGCTCTCTGGCCCGTAACCTGTTCCAGCTGCACGCCGGGCAGGGTAATGGCAGCCTGGATTTCTCCAGCATCCAGCGGCTTTACAAGCCTGAATAAAGATTGGGTAAGGACACGATCAAAACGCCGGACGGGCGCTACCTTGTGGTAAAGGGGCGCCTGTGGCGTTGTTCGAATCCCGATCTTCCGGAGCAGGTGTATCGGGACCAGGTCAAGCGCCTGATGTCTGCTCGCCGGAAGGTGCGCGATGCGAGAGCGTCCCGCGATGAGAGTCAGGAGCGTGAGGCTCGGCAACAGGTGGATCAGGCCAAGCGCGCCCTGGGTGAGCGCGGGCCGGTTTGGTGGTCTGATGGCGAACCGGACTACACCCAATGCAAGATCGAGAACACGCCTTACGCCGAATGGTATCGTTCGCTTCAGGAGGCGAGTAAGTAACGTTTGGTCTTTTCGTTGAATAACCGCGAATACGCTGTTAATGTTTCACCCGCTACGATGGAAGAGCTGCCAGGGATAGTGCAGTTTCTGTAGCAGAATCATCCGGATTGATGACTTCAAAGGATTGAAGACATGCCCCAGGCAAATGGATTGCAGTTCACCGTCCGTGTTGGCGGTCTCCCCTCTGATATTTTTTCACTTGTTGGCTTTACCCTGACCGAACGCCTGTCCGAGGTTTTTTACGGTCGGCTTGAGCTGGCCAGCACCGATCCGTCAATTCAGGCCGCGGAAATTCTTGAGCAACCGGTGGATCTTGTGGTCTGGCAGGATGGCGAGCCGCTCAGGCGCTTCACCGGTGTGGTCAACGAATTCGTTCGGGGCGATGCCGGTCATCGGCGAACCCGCTATGAACTAATCATCCAGCCGCCGCTCTGGCGCCTGGGCCTGATGCACAATAGCCGGATCTTTCAGACCCAAAGTACCGAGGCCATCGCGCGAACTTTGCTGGAAGAGCGCGGCATTATCGACTCGGTTTTCGATCTGAAACGCGCTCCAGAGCAGCGGGAGTATTGTGTTCAGCATCGAGAAAGCGACCTGGCCTTCCTCGAACGCCTTGCGGCTGAAGAGGGTTGGCATTACAGGTATGAACACGGGAGCGTGGACGCAGAAACACAGCCGGCGCTTATAATCGCCGACCATCATGGCGATGCACCGAAGCTTGAGCCGGCAGAATATAACGCCAAAGCCGGCGGCAGCAGCAGGCGCCCGGTCGTGTACCGATTTCGATATGAAGAGCGGGTGCGGGTGGCCTCTGTGGCCATGAAGGATTATACCTTTAAGAATCCCGCCTATGGTCTGATGCATCAGCATGCTTCCGGCGACCTGAAGCACCGGGAAGACTACCAGCACTACGATTACCCCGGCCGCTTCAAGGCCGATGCCAGTGGCCAGCCGTTTACCGAAGCCAGACTTCAGTCTCTGCGTAATGATGCCAGTACCGCATCCGGTGAGAGCAATCGCCCGGACTTCAGCGTCGGCGCCAAGGTTGAACTGAAAGAACATGACAGCGCCGGCTTGAACCGGGAATGGCTGCTAACCGAAGTTACTCATACTGGTTCTCAGCCCCAGGCGTTGGAAGAAGAGGGAGGCAGCGAACCCACCACTTACCACAACCAGTTCAATGCAATACCGGCCGATCTGACCTGGATACCGCAGAGGGCCCACCGTCCTCTTATGGACGGCCCGCAAATCGCGATTGTTACCGGCCCGGAAGGCGAGGAGATCCACTGCGACGAATATGGTCGGGTGAAAGTGCGCTTTCCCTGGGATCGATATTCAAAGAATGATGAGCACAGCAGCGCCTGGCTCCGAGTCAGTCAGGGCTGGGCCGGCGGGCAGTATGGCTTCATGGCCTTGCCACGAATCGGCCACGAAGTGATTGTCTCCTTCCTGGATGGCGACCCGGACCAGCCCATCATCACCGGGCGAACCCATCACATCTCCAACACGCCACCCTATGGGCTGCCGGAGCACAAAACCCGCACCACCCTTAAAACCAAAACCCACAAAGGCGAGGGCAGCAACGAACTGCGGTTTGAGGATGAGGCGGGCCAGGAACAGATCTACGTTCACGCCCAGAAAGACCTGGACCTGCTGACGGAAAACAACCGAACCGAGGTGATCAGGAATGACAGTCACCGAACCGTGGAGAATCATGATTTTTGCCATGTAAAAGGCAATGCGCACCGAGCGGTCGATGGCGAACAGCGAGAATCGGTCGGAAGCGATTACAGCCTATCGGTCGGTGGCAGTCTTCACAGCAAGCAGGGCAAAAATCAGCTCGTTGAAGCCGGCACCGAGATTCACCACAAGGCGGGCATGAAAGTCGTGATTGAAGCAGGCGCCGAGCTCACGCTCAAGGCCGGTGGCAGCTTTCTGAAGCTGGATCCGAGCGGTGTCACTGTTTCCGGGCCTTCGGTGCGTATGAATTCCGGTGGTGGGCCAGGGAGTGGGAGTGGGGTTTCAGCGCAAGCCCCGGCCCTTCCGGCCAACCTTAGTGAAGCTTTTGATACCAATGAGCCGGCACAGCTAGCGGAGACCGACACTCGAGCTTTGGCGGGGCCTAGCCCAAGTTCGGTGCAGGCCCTAAAAACAGCGGCCAGAAACGATGTTGCACTGGTCAAGCAGTGCGGGCGCAAGCCGGATGGTTCCTGCGCCCTCTCATCCTGTTCATGTGAGGGGGCGACCGCATGATAGGGCTGGATGAAGCAACCAGGGCTAAAGCCTACCTTCTTTTCGACGGTGCGTTGTTTCATGCACCGCGCTTCATTTACAAGCATGATGATCAGCCCGAACTGGAGTATCTGTTCCTGGGCACACCACATGAAGCGGCTTTGGAGGTAACCCCTTGCCTGGTCAAGCCCTCCGAGTACACACAGCTTTGGCGAGCCCAATCGGAGTGGCAGGATAAAGCCATTATCCTCGTCTCCAATGACAGCCTCGCCGTTGTCGCAGGGCATTTGCGGAGTTTGCTCAGTGTGCAAATGCCGGATGAGGGCTTTTCCCATTTGCGGTATTACGCTCCGAAGCAGCTTACGCGGCTCATGTCTGCATTGAACGAGCAGGACCGTGCTCTCTTCAGCGGTCCAATCAGGGAGTGGCTGGCCTTCCAGTCGAACGGAGAGCTATCCAGATTCGATTCAGACGGTTCCCAATCCGCCAGAAAAGCCAGCGATGAGGGCTGGTTTCTGCTTACTGAAACTCATGTGGCGTCGCTGGCACGGAGTGCCAGGGAGGAATTCGTCGATAAGCTTTGCCGGTTCCTCGATACAAAGGATCGGGCACGGTTGGAGCAATGGATCGGTGAGGCAACCGCACTGGGATTTCAAACCGAAAAGGATGTGAGCCGTTACGCCGAGCTGGCCGTGGTTCACGGGGAGCGGATCAAGCTTGCCGAAATTCAAGCCATCCTGTCTGATCCTGGGCTCTCTACCGGCGCACGTCTGAAAGCAGTGGATAACCATTTGGCATACGGAGTTGCCTGATGAATTCTGAATATACTGTTCGCTCCGGCGACACCCTCAGCGCGATTGCACAACGGCATCAAACGACCCTCAGCAACCTCATGCGGCTGAATCCTGAAATTGAGAACCCGGATCGAATCTTCCCGGGACAACCGCTCAAGCTGCCGGCAGCGAATGAGGAGAAATTCTCCAACTGCGAAGTGGGTTCTGTTGCTCAGGAGCCCTCCTGTTCCGAAGAAATCGTGGAAGTTGTTCATGTAACCGGGTCTGACGAACTCATTCTTCTGACCGAGGCAGAACTGGCGGAGTGGGTCGAAGAAGAGGAATTCGTTTGTGGTCCCATCACTGAATTCTACGGGAAGCTTGACGGGCTCGATCCAGGCGAGACGGACTCCGAATTGGGCGCGACCGAAGGCGAAGGGCAGTTGCTATCGGAAGTACAGAAGGAAAAAGAGCGGCTGATAAACGAGCTTGAGGCACGCTCAGTCCTGACCACCGACATGCAATCCATCCCACCGATTACTGAGATAAAGCGGTTGGCTGGCAACAAACACGTCACTTTCGTGCGCTCCGACAAGATCGCGAACCACCCTCGCCGGTATTCGATGGCATCGCGAGACGCGGAGCGCAGCAAGGGTTGGCTAACCGAGAAAGGCGTTGATCCGGCGAAGCTACGAGATGCTATCCGAAGCGAACTTAACATCAAGTTCAACGCAACCCTCTGGGAGCCGGATAAGAATGGCGCGCTTATGACGACGTTGAACAAGTTTTACGATGAGGCATCCTGGTCCATCTGGGGAGACGCGGAAGCCAGGCGGGAAGCGGTCGATGAAACGGGGTTTGATGCCTCTGCCGAGGCACAGTTCATGCGCTTTGCTGCCGGCGCAATGGCCTCGGGCGAATTTGATCCGCGCAAGGGAAAAGTGCATTTCCAGGCGAAAGCGGAAGCGCAGTATGCGCTGGCCCAGGGCAAGGTTGGTGTTGAGCAGGCGTTTCCGGTGAATAACCGTTCGGAAATCAGGATTCCATACCGTGTTGGCGGCTGGGATGGCGAGCGAAGAGTTGCATCGCTGGGGCATTTTCAGGCCGCGATTAATGCCTTGCTGACCGGGTTTGCCGGCGCCTCTGCGCTCGTGGCTGCCAACGTTGAGGTGTCCACCAGCGATGGCCTTCCCAAACTCAAGGGTATTGCCGCCCGAAAGCATGGACAAGGGGCTGGCATGGACGCGGGTGTGTTTGCCGGGGTTCGTGGTGGTTGTGAGGTTTCTGGTGAGTTGCGCTGGAAGGATGTGTTAACCGAGGAGAGAGAGTGGGACAGGCTTTGTGTCATTGGGCAGAAAGTTGAAGGTGCATTAGGTGGAGGTGCTGAGCTTAACGTTCGGTTGGAATTCAGTCGCGTCACTGGAAAGTTTTATATCAATGTTCACGCGGGGCTAGTATTCGGTGCTGGTGCGTCGGGGAGTTTCTTGTTGGAGATCGAAACTCAGAAAATATTGCGGATGCTTCACTTCGTTTATAACGCTCTGATGGATGTCGATTTTCGGTATCTTGAGCTTTTCGATCGCGATACAGAAGCTTTTGATTGGTATCGGCGTATGAGCTTGTTCGCTCTGGCTCGGGGGCTTACGGCATTAGAAGTGGCCCAAGGATTTGCGGACACTTTGGTGGATGGGGTTGTAGATTATATTCATGCCGTGTTTGTTGACCGCCATCGAGAACAACAGGGCAGAGAAATTGCTGAGAATGTAGTTCAAGACATTACAGTTAAAGATAGTTCGGTCTTTCTGCATTCTCCGCCTGAGGTCAAAGGCGTAATTCTGGACAATATCCTTTACGACTGGTGGCTAACGCCCGATATCTGGAGTGATGACGATATTAAAATTCAAGCCGTGAATTTGATTCTGAAATCGTTTCAGGGATGGCGTGATTTTGAGGAAACGGTGTTACGAATGAATCCGGAAGGCTTAGCCCGGCTGGAAGAGTTCGAAAATAACCTCGACCGACTGTTTGACTTCATAGGCAAGAATAAATCGGATCAGCATCTCTTCATTCGAGGCTTGAAGGACCAGGTGGCCGTCGCTGACAGACCGGTAAGAATGGATCCGTTTAATGTTTGTCGTATTTGTAGGATTGGTTAAGGAAACTTAGTGGATGTTGAGAACTGAACGGTTGAAGGTGATTGGTCTGACGATAATGCCGACTTTCTTGGTGGCATGTGGTGGTCTTGGTGGTGCTGATGGTGATAGCTCTGTATCCCGTATTGTGGGAAAAGCTGTCGAGAATCAGGTTTTTGTTGAAGGCGGTGAATTTGAGCTTGGAGACGTGGGTCGCCCCGATGGATCTGCGTACGTGACTTTGGTCGATCATAGTCGGCCGGTAATTGAGGTAAAGGTCGATAGCTATTCAATCTCACGCTACGAAACTACTTGGGGCCAAATGAGGGTGTATTACGAAGCTACGGGGCGGCTTTCTCAATATGAGGCGTCACCGTTCAAACAACGATATGTAACCTCGCCAACTAACGATCGTTTGTCACCTTACTTCCGAAACAAGCCTGCCAGAGTGCCCAATTATGGAGAGGCCGAAGGTTATTGTGATTGGTTAGCTCAGGAGACTGGGTTGCCTTTTGCACTACCGACTGAGGCGCAATGGGAGTACGCGGCGAGAAGCCGAGGGCGTGAGGTACCCTACGCGACAGACTCCGGTGAAGTGCAAAAAGATCCGTATTTGCGGCGCCCTACAGAGTACGTGGACCCGTCTATTCCTCCCTCCGGCAACACTTTGATCCATTCTTCACTTAAATTTGAGCGCCGACCGGTTGGCAGTTATCCCCCAAATTCCCTGGGCCTCTACGACATGACTGGGAATGTCGCTGAGTGGACTCAGGATTGGTTTCAGGAGGATTACTACGAGCAAGCTCCCAGAGATAACCCCAGTGGGCCCGAGAAGCCGGCTAATCCAGACAGGCCAGAAAAAACCGTAAGGGATTGGGGAGGTCACGGAGATAGCATGGGGGGAGCAGGGACAGTGTTTATGCGGGCGGGTGTGCCTGTATCGGCCTCAGGAACGGGCTTTCGCTGCGTCGTAAATCATCCTGAGCCGATAAACTAGGGAAGGGCAGGAATCGAAGCAATAGATAGCATCATTCATTTTGTCGATGATTTTTACGTTGGCAGAAAGCGCGAAATCGAAGGAGCGGAGCTTGCAGTAAAAGTGTTAAGTGATTTCCAATCGAGAGAAGGTTCATTTTTCCTGCTCACCGCCTGAGGTAAAGGGCATAGTCCTAGATAATATTCTCTACGATTGGTGGCTTATACCTGAGGTTTGGAACGACCAAGATGCGAAAATTCGAGCTGTCACCGAAAAAGTAAATTCGTTTCAAGGGTGGCGCGATTTTGAAGAAACTGACCCTACCCAAGAACATCGAAATCCGCGGCTTTTGGCCGCCAGTGTCTCAGATCCCTTACGACGAGTTACGGTTGTGTTCCCTTCAAACTCCTCGTAGTGGCCCCCTCGAAGGACCCGGTAGGAAAGCCCTTCAAAGATGTCTATTTGACCCACTGCAGGCCCTTTAGGGTTATCGATTGGAGATCTCTGATAATAATCATCCGAGTATTTGTCGCCAACCCATTCGCCAACGTTGCCGGACATGTCATACAAGCCTAGAGCATTCGGTGGAAATACGCCTGGAGGGTTTGGTAGTGAGGCTTTCTCAGAGGGGACAGAGTAGCGGCTTGATTCAGTCTTAGCTGCCATCGAGACATTCTCAATTGCCTCTCCATTTTCGGTGGCATACGGAAGCATTTGGCCCTGGGCGCGTGCAGCATATTCCCACTCGGCCTCCGTGGGCAGTCGGACTTCTTTACCGGTATGTTTGCCCAACCAAAGGCAGAAAGCATTTGAATCAACCCATGAAGTGACCGCTGGTAATACGTTGTCGAAACGCTCCGGCATTTCATCTTTCATATCTTTATAACGGCTGTCCGAGGGTTCATATCCCGTAACCGCCATGAACAGCTCAAAATCCTCCTGGGAAACCTCGTATTTCTGAATATAAAAATCATCAACGATGACACGATGTGCTGGAATGGTATCGCTACGAACACTCCACCCCCCGGGGTTCCCCATCATAAACTCCCCACCTTTGACAAAAACCATGGCGTCCATCTGACGTTGGACTAAGTCTTTTGCCTGAGATTCGTAATACGGGCTACAGCCGGAGAGGGCAGAAGTGACAACAAGAGAGGAAAAAACGAGGCAACGCATGTTTGCTCCGTGCAATGGGATTAACACTCCATGTGTTTCGCAGATTCTATCAATCTTACTTGAAGCAACAGAATGACCGAAGAGATGGTTTGTGTGCACTGGAAGGATCGAAACTCATCTCCTGACTTTCGAAGCCAATCAGTGTGATCGTGAATGTAGGCTACGATTACTCAAGGCAATACTGCAGTCTGAGCTTCCGGATCAGGTGGCTACCAGCGAAAAAGACGCGGGCAGCCGGGAAGTCAACAATTCAAGCATGTTCGGAAGTTAAACTTTTTGAGAAGGAACAACGAAAGCCAGTGGATTCGTTTGTTACCCGCTCTATGGCTTTGCGCCTTGTGACGGTTGTGTTGCCAGAGAAATCTCTAAAATCGCCGCCTCGGAGGACTCGGAATGGCTCGTTGCTCCAGCTTTCTATGATTGGAGTCTCGGGTCCCTCTGGGTTATTGATCGGGGAGCGCTCATAGTAATCGGCGCGATAATAATCGCTCACCCATTCAGCGGCATTGCCCGACATGTCGTAAAGGCCAAGTGGGTTCGCCGGGAAGGTTCCTGGCGGCTTTGGGAGCGTTTTTTTCTGCTCTCGATACTGAGATGGGCGTGGCGCCATGGTTATGCCTTCTTCCGCATTTCCGTTTTCTGTTGCATAGCGCAACATTTTCCCTCCGCTTCGGGCCGCATATTCCCACTGCGCCTCGGTTGGAAGTTGAATACTCGTATCAGTTTGAGACCCCAGCCACCTGCAAAACTCCGATGCATCCGTCCACGACACCACCGCTGGTAGGTTCGGCTGGAAACGTTCTGGATGTTTTTCCCTGAGAATTTCATAAGAGTTGTTCGAGTGTTTGTAGTTAGTCACATCCATGAACAACTCGAAATCCCCTTGTGTCACTTCGTATTTCTGAATATAAAAATCATCAACGATGACACGATGAGCCGGGATGGTGTCGCTACGAACACTCCACCCCCCGGGATTCCCCATCATAAACTCCCCACCTTCGACAAAAACCATGGCGTCCATCTGGCGCTGAACCATGTCTTTTGCCTGGGATTCGTAATAGAGGCTGCATCCGGAAAGGGCAGAGGTGACAACAAGTGAAGAAAAAACGAGGTAACGCATGCTTGCTCCGTGCAATGGGGTTAACACTCCATGTGTTAGCAGCATTCTATCAACTTGCTTGAAGCAACAGAATTACCAGAGAGACAGTTTGTGCCCATTGGCGGAACCGCGTCTCATCTCATGACTTCCAAGCCCTGTTGAATCAAGTATAATTTCGACGTTCGAAAACAGGGTGTTTTCGAAATAAGGAAGCAAACTTCAAAGGAACTGATATGAAAACCTTCAATACGCTGCGGGTGATTTTTGCACTCGTGGGTGTCGGCATGCTTGTCGGCGCCTTTTTCTCTTTCCAGAGCACTTCCACGTTTCTTGAAACCGCGACAGCCAAACCGGGTGTTGTAACCGACCTGATTCGATCACGATCCAGTGATTCCAATGCCTACTATCCTCTCGTCCGTTTTGAAGACGAAAAAGGCAGGCTCACAGAGTTCCTCTCATCCAGCGGGAGCAACCCTCCGAGTTATAGTCGCGGAGAGACGGTTCGTGTGTTGTTCATGCCCGGCAATGCTGAGTCTGCAAGAATCGACGGTTTCTTTTCGCTGTGGGGAGTAACCCTGATCGTAGGCGGTTTGGGAGGCGTTTTCTTTATGGTTGGAGCCGGTATGTTTGTTGTGCCGGCTGTCAGGAACAGTGGGGCTGCCAAACTTCGCAAAACCGGGCAACGGGTTCAGGGAATGTTTCAGGGTGTCGAAAAGAACCAGATGATCGTCATGAACGGCAATAGCCCCTATCAGATCGTCTGCCAGTGGCAAAATCCGGTCACTTCCGATGTCCATGTCTTCAGGAGTGGCAACCTCTGGTTCGATCCCTCTGACCATATCCAGAGCGAGTCCATTCCCGTTTACATCAACCCCACGAACCCCAAGCGGTACTGGGTGGATACCTCCTTTTTGCCGAAGATGGCGAGCTAATTGCGCTGAAATACGACTCATGTGAACCTCACGTAACTCTCTCTTGGGTGCGCCCGGTCAATGGTGAATGTAGACTGACCGTCTTTAACGCTGGCCTGGATTTACCAGGCCAGCTTTTTTCCACGGTATACAGGCTTCACCATGGACGACCAATCCACAGATAGGGAACCGGTTGGCGAGAACAGGCGCCCGCTGATTTCATCAGATCTTGCCACGCCGATCTACGGGCTATTCGGCCTGGGCATCCTGTACACCCTGTACGTCGCTCACCAGATCGTCCTGCCCATCATTCTCGCGGTGATGACGAGCCTGCTACTCTCGCCTCTGGTCAAGAAGGCTTACGTTAAGTGGCGGATTCCCCGGATGATCAGTTCCCTGGTTCTGGTCCTATTGGTACTGGCCGGAATCGTTGGCATAACTCTGGCCGTGGCAACTCCGGCGCTGAAGTGGGCGGAAGAGGTCCCGCAGGGCATCTCGCGCTTGCTGGTAGGTGAAAGTGAAATCAGTCGCCAGATCGCCAGGGTTACCGAATCCGCTGAGCAAGTTGAAAAGTCGGTGGAGGAGCTCTCAGAGTCAGAACAGCAACAGCCAACGGCGGTGGTACTGCAAACGGACTCCTGGCGCAGCCAGTTGATGACCAAGGCTCGAAATGGCATCGCTGGCCTGGCATTGGCGCTGGCATTGACCTATTTCTTGTTGGTGAGCGGTGATCGTCTGATCAAGAACTTTGTCCGTCAGTTGCCTATTGATCAGCGGAAAACCGTGCTTCGGATTACCCATGATTCCCAGCATCAGATTGCCCAGTACCTGGGCGTTCTCGGCCTGAGTAATCTGGCCGTCGGCACCACAACAGGCCTGATCTGCTGGGCCGTCGGGCTGCCGGATCCAGCTGTGTGGGGGCTGGTCGCCGGGCTTGCCCGGTTTATTCCCTATCTGGGCGTTATTCTCTCTATCTCTATGTTGACGATTGTCTCTGCCATCAGCCTAGATGAATTCTGGATGATGGCCATTGCGCCGCTGGGGTTCCTCGGCCTGACCACGCTGGTCGGGTTCTTTATCGAACCCTGGATTCACGGCTTTCGTATGGCGATCAATCCGGTGATCATCTTCGTCTCGATCTTCTTCTGGGGCTGGCTCTGGGGGCCGGTGGGTGTGCTTCTGGCAGTGCCTTTGATGACCGTGATTCAGGTGGTTCTCAAGCAGATTCCCAAGCTGCGACCAGTCTATAAAGTGATTGCGAGGTAGTCTGGTAATGGATACCCGCAACACGCACTGACACGCCCGGTAAACTCACCTATCCTCTCTGAATACCCGAAATTCAGCAAACAGGGAGGATCGTCAGCCCATGATCCCGAACACCATGAAAGCCATGGTTCTTACCGGTCACGGTGATGTGGATAAACTGGAGTATCAGGACGTGTCTGTTCCTGCTCCCGGGCCGGGAGAGGTGCTTGTCCGGGTCACAGCCACGGCGAAGAACAACACCGATCGCAAGGCGCGGGAAGGGCTTTATCCCACCAAAAAAGGCGAAATGACATCCTTTCAGATGGGCGGTAAGCCCACGCTGACGTTTCCCCGGATTCAGGGGGCGGATATCGCTGGGCGTGTCGCGGCCGTTGGCGAAGAAGTGGATGAGTCCCGAATCGGTGAACGGGGCCTGCTGGATTTCAACATCTACGCCAATGATCGGCGGGACATCAACCTCACGCCCGATTACTTTGGTCACGGCGCCGACGGCGGCTATGCGGAATATGTAGCGCTCCCGTCGGACCAGTTTTATCACATACCCAATGCCGAACTCTCAGATGCCGAAGTGGCGTCCATGGGCATGTGTTCCTATCAGACCGCCATGCACATGCTTACCTCGGCCAATATCAAGGCCGGGGAACGGGTTTTGGTCACGGGTGCCAGCGGTGGAGTTGGCACCGCGCTGATCCAGCTGTGCCGGATCATGGGGGCTATTCCCTATGCCCTCAGCAAACAGGACAAGGCGGCGGCGCTGCTGGAACTGGGTGCCGAGGCGGTGCTGGATCGCTCGGATATGGACAGCTTCGTGGATCGGGTGAAAGCGGAAACCGGCGGCAAACCCATTGATGCGGTGATGGATCTGGTCGGCGGTGAGATGACCGATGTCTTCATCGACACCATGATCTTTGATATGAACGCCCGCAGCACCTATCCGCGACTCAGTATTGCTGGCGCCAGCGGCGGCAATATCAGCGAAATTCTGTGGACCCGGATCTACCTCTACCAGGTACAGATCTTCGGGGTATCCCACGGCACCCGGGAGGAGGCCGAACAGTTGATGGCCTGGATCCGGGAAGGGCAACTGAAACCGGTTTTGCACGGTGCCTTCAGGCTCTCTGATCTGCATCGGGCAGAAGAATACTTTGTGAACCGGGGTAGCAATTATCTCGGCAAGATCGTGATCGTTCCCGACTCACAATGGGAAGAACACGGCCAACCCTGGTCACTGGAGAGTGCCTGATGAAACCCGAGCTAACCATTCAGTTGATGGATACCCATGCCGGCGGTGATGTCAGCCGGATCGTGACCGGTGGCATCGATCAATTGCCCGGCGATACGGTTCGTGCGCAGATGGAATACCTGCGCGATGATGCCGATGGCCTGCGTCGGCTTTTGTTGGAAGAGCCATATGGCGTGCCCGAAATGTCCGTGGATTTGCTGGTGCCGCCAACAGATCCCCGAGCGGCCGCCGGTTACATCATCATGGAAGTCATGGGTTACCCGATTTACTCCGGCTCCAACACCATCTGCACGGCCACCGCAGTGTTGGAATCAGGTATCGTGCCGAAACAGGAAGGCAAACAGAACTTTCTCCTGGAATCTCCTGCTGGCCTGGTTCAGATCGAGGCGACCGTACAGGACGGCGTGGTGGAAGCCATCACCTGTGAAGGGTTGCCCAGTTATATTCACACCTACAAGGCCAGCATCGACGTGCCCTCGTTGGGTGAGATTACCTACAGCGTGGCCTACAGCGGTGGCTTTTATGCGCTGGTGGATGCGTCCAGTCTGGGCTTTGATCTGACCCTGGACGAAGAGCGCAAGCTGTCGGAAACCGCCCATGCCATTGTTGAGGCCATTCAGGCCGAACGGGGCTTTTCTCATTACACCCTTGGGGACGTAGGGCCGCTGCCGTTCCTTCACTTCATGGGGCCCGTAGAGCATGTGGCCGAAGGCTATTATCGCTCCCGGTCTGCAACCTATGTGCATCCCGGTGTGATTTGCCGGAGCACCACCGGCACTGGCACCTCCGCCCGCCTGGCTTTGATGAACTACGAAGGCAACATTAAGCCGGGCGACAAGCTCGAAACCGTTTCCCTGAGAGAGACCGGTTTTATCGGTGAATTTACCGCCGTCGAAGAAGAGGGCGAATACCAGGTAATCAAGAACAGCATCACCGGCAAGGGTTATGTCATTGCCCGCTCCGACATTGTGGTGAACTGTGACGACCCAATGGTTGAGTGCGGATCCCTCCACCATATCCTGTCTAGCCGCCATTCCGAAAAATTTCCCCCTCAATCCTGAGGTCCGCTCGGGAGCTCTTTCCCGGGCGCGGCATGCCAGCTGCGCCCGGTTTTCCACCTCATAAAACCACGCAGATTTCTTCCTTTTTGGTCTAAAGTTTACCTTTACGTAAAGTGAAGCCTGTGCTAAACCTTGACCCGTGCTTTCAATGATAAAAACAACAGGAGTTGAGAATGAGCCTTCCGGAATATACCGACGTTTACAACAACTTCGATCCTGCTGCTCTGGAAGCGGACATCCTGGATGGACGTCTGGATAGCGGGCTCAACGTATGTCACGAAATCTGCGACAAGTGGGCGGATGATCCCAGTCGCGTTGCCCTTTACTACGAAACCGAGGATGGCGGTGACGGCTCCCTGACTTTCGCCGAACTGAAAGAGGCCTCCGCGCGTTTTGCCAATTATCTGAAATCCAAAGGCATCGGGAAGGGCGACCGGGTGGCTGCACTCCTGCCGCGCACGCCTGAGCTGCTGATCGTTATCGCCGGAACCCTGCGTGCCGGCGCCGTGTATCAGCCACTGTTCACTGCCTTCGGTTCCGGGGCCATCGAATACCGTTTTGAACGAGCCAGTACCAAACTGGTAGTGACGAACCCTGAAAACTACCCCAAGCTGAACGACGTCAAGGTGTGCCCGCCAGTTGTTGGCGTCAACGCCAGTGAGATTGGTGCGGACATTCCCGATTTCGAACAAACTCTGGCCGCCCAGTCCAGCGAGTTTGAGCCGGTCATGATCAAGGGCGACGATCCGTTCCTTCAGATGTTCACCTCCGGAACCGTCGGTAAATCCAAGGGCGTCGCGGTTCCCGCCAAAGCACTGCTGGCGTTCTACGTCTACATGAAGTATGCCATTGATCTGCAGGACGGCGACAAGTTCTGGAACGTGGCCGATCCTGGCTGGGCCTACGGTCTTTACTACGCGGTGGTAGGGCCCCTGCTGATGGGCCACGCGACCCATTTCAACCCGGGCGGTTTCACGCCGGAATCCACCTACGACATGATCCGCAAATACAAGATCACCAACCTGGCAGCGGCGCCTACGGCTTACCGCCTGCTCAAGGCCAACGATCACGTTCTGCCGGAAGGCGAAAACCTGGGTTTGCGTGTTGCCAGCAGTGCCGGTGAACCTCTTAACCCGGAAGTGGTGAACTGGATTCGCAACCGCCACTTCTGCCCCGTGAAAGACCACTACGGCCAGACCGAAACCGGCATGACCTGTTGCAACTTCCACGGCCTTGCGCATCCGGTCCGCGAAGGTTCCATGGGCTATGCCTCCCCGGGCCACAAGGTAGTTGCGCTGAATGAGAAGAACGAAGTTGTGGGCGAGGGCGAAGTCGGGCAGCTGGCTGTCGACGTGAAGGCCTCCCCGCTCTTCCATTTCGACGGCTACACCTGGGGTGAGAAAGATCCGTTCGTGAACGGTTATTACCTCACCGGCGATATGGTCATCAATCACGGCAATGGCAACTTCTCCTTCAGCGGCCGGGACGATGACATCATCACCACCGCCGGCTACCGCGTGGGCCCCGCCGACGTGGAAAGCACCTTGCTGGAGCACGCCGCTGTGGCGGAGTCAGGTGTTGTCGGCAAGCCCGATGAGAAGCGCGGTTCCATCATCAAGGCCTATGTGGTGATAAAGGGCGATTATGCCGTCGGAGACGAGCAGGCGCTGAAAGATGAGCTTCAGGAACTGGTGCGTCGCAGACTCTCTACCCACGCCTTCCCCCGGGAAATCGAGTTTGTTGATGAGCTGCCCAAGACGCCCAGTGGCAAAATCCAGCGGTTCGTTCTGCGTAATCAGGCCAAGGAAGAAATCGGCGCATGATCATTACGTTTGAAGAGCTGCAGGCCTTCCTCGACGAGCAGTTTCCGCAGGGGGCCGCTTACGGCACCCTTCAGAAGCTCGGGGATGGCTGGGCAGAGATGAAGCTGGAAGTGGATGAGGAGCACCTCAGGCCCGGGGGAACCGTCTCCGGGCCGGCCATGATGGGGCTGGCGGACGTCACCCTTTATGCGGCGCTGTTGAGCAAGATTGGCCTGGTTCCCCTGGCGGTGACCACCAACCTGAACATCAACTTTCTCCGCAAGCCGGTAGCCCATCAGCCCATCTGGGCTCGGGCCACCATGTTGAAAGTCGGCCGCACCATGGGAGTGGGCGAAGTGTTCGTTTACTCGGAAGGTGCCGAAGAGCCGGTTGCTCACTCCACCATGACCTATTCAATTCCTCCAAACCGGTAGCGCCATGCAGATTCGAGATACGATGGTGCCGGTCGGTGACGGTGTGGAGCTGGAGGTCAGGCGAATCCAGCATGAGGAGTCGAAAGGGCCAGTGCTGGTTTTTCTGCATGAATCCCTCGGTAGCATTGCCCTGTGGCGGAAGTTCCCGGAAAAACTGGCCAAAGCCACCGGCTGCGACGCACTGATCTACAATCGTCAGGGTTATGGCCACTCGTCTGACGAAGAGCTACCTCGCCCGTATGATTACCTGGAAGTTGCCGGTCATCGGTGGTTGCCCAGGTTGCTGGACAAGCTCGCAATTCAGGATATCGTGCTGGTAGGGCACAGTGATGGTGGATCCATTGCTCTCGTGACGGCCGGTACCATGGGTGACCGCGTGAAGGCTCTGATAACCATGGCTGCGCATATCTATGCGGATCACCTTACCCTTGCCGGCATCGAGGAGATGGCTGTTCGTTATCGGGAGACCGATATCCGGGAGCGTTTGGCACGCTATCATGGCGACCGGACCGACGACCTTTTCAACGCCTGGCAGACAGTCTGGCGCGATGAGGGCTTTCAGTCAGCGATGGATTTCCGTCGCTGGCTGGCAGCGATCGAATGTCCGGCTATGATCATTCAAGGGGAGAACGACGAATACGGCGTGCCTGAGCAGGTTACAGATATCGTTGCTGGCATCGGGGAGAGCGCCCACGGCGTGATTCTGGAGGATGCGGGGCATTCTCCGCACCTGGAAAAGCAGGACCAGGTAGTAGACCTTCTATACGACTTTTTGCGTAGCGAGAGTGTACTTAAAAACTGCAATTAAGTGTTGACGTTTACGTATACGTCAATCTAATCTGGTAAACAGATAAAACGCACAACAATAACAAAGGTAGATTGGCTCATGAGTGAACAGTACGTTCTGGAGACCCGTAACCTTGTCAAAGAATTCAAGGGCTTTGTTGCGGTCGACGACGTGAACCTGAAGGTCCAGAAAGGCCATATTCACGCCCTGATCGGCCCTAACGGTGCTGGCAAGACCACGGTCTTCAATCTGCTCACCAAATTCCTGATCCCGACTCGTGGTCAGATCCTGTTCAAGGATCAGGACATCACCACCATGAAGTCCGCCGCCATCGCCCGCCAGGGCATTGTCCGCTCGTTTCAGATCTCTGCCGTATTCCCTCACATGACAGCGCTGGAGAACATCCGCGTAGCCCTGCAGACCTTCGAGGGTACCTCTTTCAGTTTCTGGAAATCCGGCAATTCCCTGCACAAGCTGAATCAGCGCTGCATGGAGCTTCTGGATGCCGTTGGCCTTGCAGAGTTTGCCAACACCACCACCGTTGAGTTGGCCTACGGGCGCAAGCGTGCACTGGAATTGGCAACCACGCTGGCCATGGAGCCGGAAATCCTGTTGCTTGACGAGCCAACCCAGGGCATGGGTTCGGAAGACGTGGATCGTGTGGTAGAGCTCGTACGCAAGGCGGCAGCGGGACGAACCGTTCTGATGGTTGAGCACAACCTCAGCGTGGTCAGCAAATTGTGCGATCGCATCACCGTGCTGGCTCAGGGCGCTGTCCTGACCGAGGGTGATTATGCCTCGGTCTCTGCAGATCCAAGGGTGCGCGAGGTATACATGGGTAGTGATGGTAGTGGAGAGCGGGGTACTACCGCTGACAGCGAGCAGTCGGAGGCGGCGCAATGACCAGTAAATCAGATCGCGAATACGAGCAGCTCCGACTCTCGGGATTACACGCCTTTTACGGCGAATCCCATATCCTCCATGGCATCGACATGGTGGTGCACCGTGGTGAGCTGGTGACCTTGCTGGGCCGCAATGGTGCAGGTCGGAGTACAACCCTCAAAGCCATTATGAATATGGTTGGCAGGCGCACCGGCTCAATCATGATTAACGGTGAGGAAACCATGTCTTGTGCGCCTCACCACATTGCCAGGTTGGGTGTCGGGTATTGCCCCGAACATCGGGGCATTTTTTCCTCGCTTAGTGTCCAGGAGAACCTGACGCTGCCGCCAGTGGTGCGCAGTGGCGGCATGAGCCTGGAAGAAATCTACAACATGTTCCCCAACCTGTATGAACGACGTTTCAGCCAGGGCACCAAGCTGTCCGGTGGCGAGCAGCAGATGCTGGCTATGGCGCGCATTCTGCGCACCGGCGCCAACATGCTGCTGCTGGACGAAATCACCGAGGGTCTGGCCCCGGTTATTGTAGAAAAGCTGGGTGAGGTCCTGATTGCCCTGAAAAACAAGGGTCTGACCATTGTCCTGGTTGAGCAGAATTTCCACTTCGCAGCACCGTTAGCCGACCGTCATTACGTTGTTGAGCACGGTCAGATTGTGGAAGAAATCAGCGCCAACGAACTGAGTTCCAAGCAGTCGGTGCTGGATCGCTATTTGGGGGTCTGATCCCGGATAGGACGAGAGCAAGAAAAGCAACAACAACCCGAACCAACGCAAGACAGTAGCGGAGATACAACAATGACAATGATGAAAAAGCTTCTGACATCAGCCGTTGCATCAGCCATGATGGCAAGCGGAGCCCAAGCGGCTATTTCCAACGACACGGTCAAGATCGGTTACCTGGCAGATATGTCCGGCACCTACCGTGACCTGGCAGGCCCCAACGGGCTTAAGGCCCTGGAAATGGCGATCGCTGACTTTGGTGGTCAGGTAAATGGCGCCAAGATCGAAGTGGTCAGTGCTGATGACCGTAACAGCCCCGATACTTCCTCCAGCACCGTTCGTCGCTGGGTTGAGAACGAGGATGTTGATCTGGTGGCCGGTATGGTGGCTTCTTCCGTTTCCATTGCCGTGAGCAAGATTCTGGAAGAGAACGATCGCCTGGGTATCATCTCCGGTTCAGCCGCTTCCAGTATCACCAACGAGCACTGCACCCCGAACCACATCCACTACGTTTACGACACTTATCCGCTGGCGAACGGTACCGCCAGTGCGGTGGTTAAAGAAGGCGGCAAAACCTGGTACATGCTGACTGCGGATTACGCGTTCGGCCACGCTCTGGAAGGCGACGTGACACGCGTTGTTGAGGCTAACGGCGGTGAAGTGATCGGCACCGTGCGCCATCCGTTCCCGACCCAGGATTTCTCCTCCTTCATCCTGCAGGCCCAGGCGTCCGGCGCTGATGTAATCGGCCTGGCAAACGCCGGTGCTGACACCACCAACGCCATCACAACGGCCAGTGAGTTCGGTGTCACCCAGTCTGGCCAGACTCTTGCTGCCCTGCTGCTGTTCCTGACCGACGTGCACGCACTGGGTGCGGAAACCGCTCAGGGCATTCAGTTGACCACCGGCTGGTACTGGGACATGAACGACGAGACCCGTGAATGGTCTGATCGCTTCATGGAAGAGACCGGTGTTCGTCCGACCATGGTTCACGCCGGTATCTACTCCAGCACCATGCAGTACCTGAACGCAGTCAAGGCGACCGGGTCTGATGATGCCCAGACAGTGCGCAAACAGATGATGGATACGCCCATCAACGACATGTTTGCCAAGAACGGCAAGATCCGTGTTGACGGCCGCATGGTGCACGATATGTACCTGGCGGAAGTGAAAACCCCGGCTGAGTCCACGAATGAGTGGGATCTGTACAAGATCCTGAGGACTATTCCGGCGGAAGAATCTTACCGTCCGCTCTCCGAGAGCAAGTGCAAGCTGGTTAACAACTAAGACCGGCATCAGGGCTCACCCGGCAACAGGGCAGGGTGAGCCCGCAACTCAGAGAATTGAGTAAGAACAACAACCAACCCCTGTGCTGCTTCTGGAGTTAGCCCAATGTCCATGATTTTCGGCGTCCCTGTAGCTGTGCTCTCCGGCCAGCTCCTGATCGGAATCATCAATGGCGCCTTTTACGCCCTTCTGAGCCTTGGGCTCGCGGTCATCTTCGGTTTGCTGAAGATCATCAACTTCGCCCATGGTGCCATGTACATGCTCGGCGCCATGACCACCGTCCTGATGTTTGACTATCTGGGCGTTAATTACTGGGTCGCGCTCCTGCTGGCCCCCCTGCTGGTCGGCGCTTTCGGCGTCGTCATAGAGTATTTCCTGCTGCGCCGCATCGCGGGACAAGATCATATTTACAGCCTGCTCCTGACTTTCGGTGTGGCGCTGATCATCACCGGCGTGCTGGTGAACTGGTTTGGTGTGTCTGGCCTTCGCTACACCATGCCTGACATGTTCAAAGGCGGTGTGAATCTCGGCTTTATGTTCATGCCGTATTACCGGGCCTGGGTTATCGTTGCGGCACTGGTCGTGTGCTTCGGAACCTGGTTTGTGATTGAAAAAACCAAGCTGGGTGCCTACCTGCGGGCCGGTACCGAGGATTCCCAGCTTATGCAGGGTTTTGGCATCAACGTACCACTCCTGATCAGCCTGACTTACGGCTTTGGTGTGGCGTTGGCAGCGTTTGCCGGAGTCCTGGCCGCGCCGATTTACTCGGTGACGCCTGTCATGGGGTCTGCCACCCTGATCACGGTCTTTGCGGTTGTGGTTATCGGGGGTATGGGTTCCATCGGCGGCGCTATCATCACCGGTATTCTCATGGGTGTTATTGAAGGCCTCACCAAAACCTTCTACCCGCCGGCTTCCTCGGCGGTCATCTTCCTGGTCATGGTTCTGGTTCTGATGTTCCGTCCCAGTGGCTTGTTCGGTAAGGAGGCATAAACATGAATCAGCCAGTCAATTCCGCCGATATTCACAAGTCTATCGTTCAGGAACAGGCCAACCAGGATCGCAAGAAAATGATGCTCAACGGCGTGCTGCTGCTTATCCTGCTCGCTGCGCCGTTTGTGATTTACCCGGTCTTCCTGATGAAGATCCTCTGCTTCGCGCTGTTTGCGGTGGCCTTTAACCTCCTGTTCGGGTTCACCGGCCTGCTGTCATTCGGTCATGCGGCCTTCCTGGCCACGGGTGGCTATACCACCGGTTACCTGCTCAGCAATTACTCCGGGCTTACCACGGAGATGGGGATCATCGCCGGCACCCTGGCGGCCACGGTTCTGGGCACCGGCTTTGCCTTGTTGTCGATTCGTCGGCAGGGCATCTATTTCGCCATGGTTACCCTGGCCCTGGCGCAGCTGGTTTTCTTCTTCTTCGTCCAATCCGAATTCACGGGCGGCGAAGATGGTATGCACGGTATCCCCCGGGGTGAGCTGCTGGGATTCATCAATCTCGAAGATAACCTGAACATGTACTATTTCGTGCTGGCGGTGTTTATCGCTTGCTATCTGCTGGTGCAGCGCATTGTCAGTAGTCCGTACGGTCAGGTATTGAAGGCCATCAAACAGAACGAGCCCCGTGCTGTATCGCTTGGCTATAACGTGGATCGTTACAAGGTGCTGGCATTCGTGATTTCCGCAGCGCTGGCCGGTCTTGCAGGTTCCATGAAATCCGTCGTGTTCCAGCTCGCTTCCCTGAACGATGCGCACTGGCACATGTCGGGCGAGGTTATCCTGATGACTCTGGTCGGTGGTATGGGAACCCTGCTTGGCCCGGTGGTGGGTGCCACCTTCGTGGTGAATATCGAGTACAACCTTTCCCAGGGTCCCTTACGGGATTGGGTAGATCCGATTCTTGGAGGCATCTTCGTGATAACGGTTCTGGCTTTCCGCAGCGGTATCGTGGGTGAGATCCAGAAATTCGTGAAGAAGAACCTGGGCTGAAGCCGTTCGCACCCCTGAAAATCAGAAGGGCCACCTCTAGGGGTGGCCCTTTTGCATTGGTGCGCCAGGCATGGCGCGTAGCGCCTTGACGGCGCTGTTCCGGTACAGGTGGTGCTGGCCGGATGACTTGGGGGTGCAAGTCCCCTGTGGGCCCGGCAAGGGGAACCACTAGCCGGACGGCAAGGGTGTCCATTGCGAGGTGGAATCTGAAGGAAGCCGCAGGCAAAGCACTGGCCCGACGAACAGGAATCGTATAAGGCGGTCACACCGGGCAAGGCGGCCAATATCGTCAAAGCCCAGTACTTGCACGGAAGGTGTGGACGTAGATGCGGCGAGCATAAGTGTGAAGGTCACGCGTCTTACCCTGGGAAGTCTGGTTCTCTGCCACTGTGCTACCTGCCCCGTGAGGGGCTGGGATGGGGAGCCAGAACTCAGCCGAGGCCATAGTAGGTGCGTTACCGCGTACTGAAGGGCCGAACATGGTTGGCCGCCAGTAGGCGGTGAGTTCTCGTGATGTGCTTATGAAGACAGAAGCGACCCGGATGGGTCAGGGCATTCAGGGAGAGGCCGGACAGTATCCGGTCGAGACTGAAGTCCGTGTCGAGGCAGACGCGGGGGCTCACTCGTGGACGAACGCGGAGCCGAACACGCTGATGGAACAGGTGCTTGAGCGCCAGAACCTGATGCGTGCGTATCAGCGGGTGGTGTCCAACAAGGGAGCTGCCGGTGTCGATCAGATGCCGGTGGCAGCCCTGAAAGGCCACCTGCAACAGCACTGGCCAACGCTGCGTCAGCGGCTGTTGGCCGGAGACTACCATCCTCAACTGGTACGCCGGGTCAGCATCCCCAAGCCGCAAGGCGGCGAACGGACGTTGGGCATCCCGACGGTACAGGATCGCCTGATCCAACAAGCGCTTCACCAAACACTGAGCCCGATGCTGGAGCCGACGTTCTCGGATCACAGTTACGGGTTCCGTCCCGGTCGGAGTGCCCATCAGGCGGTTAAGGCGATGCGGCAACACATCAATGATGGCCACCGTTGGGTGGTCGATCTGGACCTGGCTCAGTTCTTTGACCGGGTCAATCACGATGTGCTGATGAGCCTATTGGCTCGTCGCATCCCCGACCGGCGGGTTCTTGCCCTGGTCCGGCGTTACCTGCAAGCCGGCATGCTCGAAGGTGGGTTGGTCAGCCCGAAGCGGGAGGGGACGCCTCAAGGCGGCCCCCTGTCACCCCTGCTCTCCAATGTGCTCCTGACCGAACTGGATCGGGAGCTGGAGCGGCGGGGACACCGGTTCTGCCGTTACGCTGACGACTGTAATATCTACGTCCGAAGCGAAAGGGCTGGCCACCGGGTCATGGCCAGTATTACCCGCTTCCTGGAAACGCGCCTTCGCCTGAAGGTGAACACGACGAAAAGCGACGTGGATCGCCCCTGGCGTCGGAACTTCCTGGGATACAGCGTAAGCTGGCACAAACGACAGGTGCAGTTGAGGGTCGCTCCTAAGAGCTTGAAGGCCTTCATGACCAAGCTGCGTCCGCTGTTCAAGCGGTCACGGGGCCAATCACTGGCCACGACCATCCGGACGCTGAACCCGATGCTCAGAGGCTGGGCGAACTACTACCGCCTGACCGCTTCGAAGCGCCCGGTGGAGGCCCTGGACGGCTGGATAAGAAGGCGACTCCGTCTGATCCTGTGGCGACAGTGGAAGCGAGCCAGTACGCGGGCTCGCTACCTGATACGGCTGGGTCTTACCGAGCTGAGAGCATGGGCGAGTGCCACTAACGGTCGCGGTCCCTGGTGGAACAGTGGTGCACCACACATGAATGCGGCGCTGCCCAGGAAGGTATTCGACCGTCTGTCCCTGGTCAGCTTGCTGGATACGATGACCCGGTGTCAGCAACAGTGCTAAAGGTCCGTAAAGGGGTCAATACTCACCGTTGTTGACACCGGCTTCAGAGCCATCCATGAACCGCCGTGGTACGGAACCGTATGCCCGGTGGTGTGAGAGGACGGGGGAGGTAACTCCCCCTCCTACTCGATCCCGGGGTTGGATGATTGTCCCGGCTTCAGGCCGGATGCCTGAAAACAAAGGCATCCATGGCCAGAACACCGTGTTCGATCCCGCCATCAATCAGCACGCCGGGTTGCTGTTCCCCGGCCGCACCGGCCGCCACCAACAGAGGCAGGAAGTGCTCTGTGGTGGGGTGCGCACGTTGTGCATGCGGCGCTTTCTCCAGCGTCGCAATCAATTGTTGGTGGTCGCCTGCCGTGACCTTTGCACGCACCCAATCCGTGAATTCCCGAGCATAGCCAGAGGCGTTCTCATCCCCCCAGCGAACCTCATACAGGTTATGGGTAAGGCTCCCCGACCCGACAATAAGCACACCCTCATGCTCGAGTGGCTGCAGGGTCTGGCCCAGCTTCCAGGCCGAGGCAGGGTCAAGATCAGCGGGCATTGAGACCTGAAACACCGGAACTGAGTGATCGGGGAAAAGGTGCATCAGGGGAACCCAGGCCCCGTGATCAAGGCCCCGCTTTTCGTCAGCTCGTGCTTTCCAGCCCCCTGCCTCAAGCAAGGCAAGGGTGGTTTGGGCCAGTTCCGGATGCCCGGATGCCGGATATTCAAGTTCATACAGTTCGGATGGGAAGCCGCGAAAATCGTGAATGGTCTCGGGCGTTCCGGAAACGCCTACCCGGACTTCCGGCGTCATCCAGTGGGGTGACACCACCAGCACAGCTTCGGGCCTGGTCAGGCGTTTGCCCAGCTCCGTCAGGGCCGGGCCCGCCAGGCCCGGCTCCAGTGCGAAGGAGGGAGCGCCGTGGGAAACAAACAGACTCATGATTGCTCCTCCGGGTTGCGGTGGTTATCGGGCTGCAATCGCGCGATCAATGGACGCGCGGCCTGCGCCGCTGAATACCAGGGACACCGACACGGCCAGCAAGGCCAGGCCAAACTCATAGCCATTGTTACTCATGAACAGGCCGTTGCCGATATGAACGCTGAAAATGGCGACCAGCATGGCAAATGCAAGTACCGCGCTGGCAGGGCGAACCAGCAGGCCGATGATCAGTGCCAGGCCGCCGAAGAATTCCGCGCCACCGGCCAACAGGGCCATCAGGTAGCCCGGGCTCAGCCCGATGGAATCCATCCATTGCCCCGTGCCTTCCAGGCCGTAGCCGCCGAACCAGCCAAACAGTTTCTGGGCGCCGTGAGCGGCGAAAATGATACCGACGGGAATCCGGAGGGCCAATGCGCCCCAGCCTGCGTCAGTGCTGATCAGTTTGTTCAGGAATGCGTTGTTCATGATGAATCTCCTTGGGTGTGTTTTGACCGTGGGAGAACTTTACAAATATCAGTAAACGGGATAAACATGGCTTTATTGAATTAACTGTTCCGGAATTTGAGACAATGGATCGACTGTTGGAGATGCAGACGTTCTGCAACGTGGTTGAGGCCGGCAGCTTCGTCGCTGCATCAGAGAATCTGGGAATGTCCAAGGCCGCTGTCTCGCGCTATGTCAGCGAACTGGAAAGCCGTCTCGGGGTTCGGTTGTTGCAGCGGACCACCCGCCGCCTGTCTCTCACGGGGGAGGGCGAGGTGTTCTATGTCCGGTGCCGGGAATTATTGGCCGGGGTTGAGGAGGCCGAAGCAGAAATTACCGCCCGTAATGATGTCGCAAGGGGAACATTAAGGGTGAATGCGCCGGTCAGTTTCGGAATCAGCCACCTGGCACCTTTGTGGGGAAAATTTCACGCCCGCTATCCGGACGTGGAGTTGTCGATCGACCTCTCGGACCGGCTGGTGGACATCGTCGAGGAAGGCTTTGATCTGGCCATTCGGATTGCCACCCTGCAAAGCTCTACACTGGTCAGCCGAAGGATTACCTCCACCCGGTTAATAGCCTGCGCCTCGCCGGATTACGTTGCCACCCATGGCTTCCCCGTCAAACCGGATGATCTGGCCAGCCACAGGGTCATCGGCTACAGCAACTTCACCACGGGCAACGACTGGCCCTTTGAGGGCCCGGATGGCAAGACCAGTGTGCGGGTCCGGCCATGGATGTATGCCAACAACGGTGAAACCTGCTGTGCCGCTGCCGTGGCCGGGCAGGGCATCGTGCTGCAGCCCGGTTTTCTGGTGCGCAAAGACCTGGAAGCCGGGCGGCTGGTGGAGCTGATGCCTGACTATCGCTCCACCGAACTTGGCGTTTACGCCGTCTATCCCACCCGCAAGTTCGTGACGCCCAAGGTTCGAGCGCTGGTGGATTACCTGGTTTCTGCCTTTCCCGCCGCCCTGTGAGTCTGAGGGACGGAACACCGGACGCTAGGCGTCCGGTGTTTGCAGTCGCCTTCGTTCTGCACGGCGCATCAGGTACCAGGCAATAAACGCAATCAGCGATACCGCCAGAATGATTAGCGTAGCCAGCGCGTTGATCTTCGGCGAAACCCCCATCCGCACGGAGGAGAACACCACCATCGGCAGCGTGGTCGCCCCTGGCCCGGACACGAAGCTGGCAATCACCAGGTCGTCCAGGGACAGTGTGAATGCCAGCAGCCAGCCGGACACCAGCGCCGGAGCAATCACCGGCAGGGTGATCACGAAGAAGGTCTTCAGGGGCGTACAACCCAGGTCCATGGCCGCCTCCTCTATGGAGCGATCCACTTCCTGCAACCGCGCCGATACCACCACCGCCACATAGGCACTGCAGAAGGTGGTGTGGGCAATCCAGATGGTTGCCATGCCGCGGTCAACCGGCCAGCCAATGGTCTGGGCCATCTGCACGAACAGCAGCAACAGTGACAGGCCGGTTATGACCTCGGGCATAACCAGCGGCGCGGTAATCATGCTGGACAGCAGCGTGCGCCCGCGCATCTTCTTGAACCGGGTAATCACAAACGCAGACAGCGTGCCCAGGCACACCGCCATGCTGGCGGAGTAGAAGGCAATCCGCAGGCTCATCCAAACCGCCGACAGAATCTGCTCATCCCGGAACAGCTCGCCGTACCAATGGGTGGAAAATCCGGCCCAAACCGATACCAGCCGGGACGCATTGAACGAATACACGATCAGCACGAACATCGGCAGGTACAGGAACAGCAGGCCCAGAATCAGCATGACCTTTGAGAAACTGAACGAGCGTGACTTAACCATGCTTTTCCATCTCCCGGGCCTGGAACCGATGGAACAGCACAATCGGCACCAGCAGTAACAACAGCATCACGATCGCGAGGGCAGACGCCACCGGCCAGTCGCGGTTGTTGAAGAACTCCTCCCACAACACCTTGCCGATCATCAGCGTGTCCGGCCCGCCGAGCAGCTCCGGAATCACGAACTCGCCCACCGCGGGAATAAACACCAGCATCGAGCCGGCGAGGATGCCGGCCTTTGAGAGCGGCAGGGTGATGGCCCAGAAGGTGGTCAGGCTTCGGCAACCCAGGTCTGAGGCTGCTTCCAGCAGGCGCACATCCAGCTTCACCAGATTGGTGTAGATGGGCAGCACCATGAACGGCAGGTAGGCGTAGACGATGCCCAGCACCACTGCGAAGTTGGTGTTCAGCATCTTGAGGGGCTGCTCAATCAAACCCAGCCACATCAGGAAACTGTTCAGCAGCCCCTGATTGCCGAGGATGCCCATCCAGGCATAGACCCGGATCAGGAACGAGGTCCAGGAGGGCAGCATCACCATCAACAGCAACACCAGCTGCCAGTGCTTCGGGGCCCGGGCCATGGCATAGGCCATGGGGTAGCCAATCAGCAGGCACACGACGGTGGCCAGGAAGGCGGTTTTTACCGACCCCCAGTAGGCTGCGAAATACAGGCTGTCCGAGAGCAGGAACAGGTAGTTCCCGAAATTCACTACCACCGAGAAGGTGTTGTCCACCCACCGGAATACGGGCTCGTAAGGGGGAATGGCCATCACCGCCGAGGTCAGACTGATCTTCAGCACCAGCGCAAACGGCAGGAGGAAGAACAGCAGCAGCCACAGGAACGGGATACCGAACACCACCCGGCGATTGAACAGGACTGCACGCACCCGCTCGGTCAGAGGGGCGGGTAAATGTTTGCGTCTCATCGGCTCAGTTCCAGAGCAGGATGGGGCTGGAGGCTTCCCAGGATACGAATACCCTGTCGCCCCAGGTTGGCCGCTCACCACGGCGTTCCACGTTCGCCATGGTCGCCTGAACCCGTTTGCCGCTGGCCAGCTTCACGTAGTAGGACGTGATGTCACCCAGGTAGGCAATGTTGTCCACCGTACCGCAGCTCCAATTGTGCTCGCCGTCCGGTTTGTCGGCGGTCAGATAGATCTTCTCCGGACGCAGGGCAATCAGGGTTTCGGTGGTTTCCGCAGGCGTGGTTACGCCACGGTCGATGAACACCGGCGCATCCAGCAGGCTGCTGGTCAGCGTGATGCTGTCGGCCTCGTCTTCCCGGATGTGCGCCTCGAAGATATTCACAGAGCCGATGAATTCCGCCGTCATGCGGCTGTTCGGGCTCTCGTAGATGTCGATGGGCGAGCCGATCTGGGCAATACGGCCCTGGGCCATGATCGCAATACGGCTGGCCATGGTCATGGCTTCTTCCTGATCGTGGGTGACCATCAGGCAGGTGGCGCCCACGTTCTCAAGAATTTCCACCAGTTCCAGCTGCATTTCGGTGCGCAGCTTCTTGTCCAGGGCACCCATGGGCTCGTCCAGCAACAGCAGCTTGGGACGTTTGGCCAGTGAGCGGGCCAGGGCAACCCGTTGCTGCTGACCACCGGAAAGCTGCTGGGGTTTGCGCCGGGCATAGGATTCCATCTTGACCAGCTTCAGCATGGCAGCCACCCGGTCGCGGATTTCGCCCTTGGGCAGCTTGTCCTGTTTCAGGCCCATGGCAATGTTCTGCTCCACCGTCATGTGGGGGAACAGGGCATAGGACTGAAACATCATGTTGGTCGGGCGCAGGAACGGGGGTAGGGCCGTAACGTCCTGGCCGTCGAGCATGATGGTGCCGGCGTTGGGCGTTTCAAAACCTGCGAGCATGCGCAGCAGAGTAGACTTGCCGGAACCCGAGCCACCCAGAAGGGCAAAGATCTCGCCCTTGTGAATGTCCAGGTTCACATTGTCCACGGCCAGCGTGCCATCAAAGCGTTTGGAAATGCCCCGAATGCTGAGTAACACCTCCGCTTGCGCGGAGGTGTTGTTGCCGTTTTCCACCGCTCAGCGACC
This sequence comes from Marinobacter sp. MIT932201, assembly GCF_047123295.1. Taxonomy (NCBI): domain Bacteria; kingdom Pseudomonadati; phylum Pseudomonadota; class Gammaproteobacteria; order Pseudomonadales; family Marinobacteraceae; genus Marinobacter; species Marinobacter sp. MIT932201. The sequence goes on from NZ_CP138917.1 coordinate 1,353,226, forward strand.
AGACTTCACATTGGTCCAGGTACGGGTCATCAGGCGCTGTGCGTCCTGAGGCCGGCCTTCCATGATGTACAGCTTCTTCATCACTTCGTCGGTGGGGTAGATGCTGGTATCGCCCAGAATCTCCGGGTCAACGAATTCGTTGGCCGGCTTGTTCGGGTTGGCATACCACACATAGTTGGTGATGTCGGCGATAATCTCCGGACGCATCAGGAAGTTCATCAGCTTGTGGGCGTTCTCCACGTTCGGCGCACCGGCCGGAATGGTCATCATGTCGAACCACAGCACCGCGCCTTCTTTGGGAATGGTGTAGCGGATCACGTTGCCATTTTCGGCTTCCTCGGCGCGGGCAGCGGCCTGCAGGATGTCGCCGGAGTAACCGGCAGCCACGCACAGGTCACCGTTGGCCAGGTCGCCAATGTAACGCGACGAATGGAAGTAGGTGATGTTCGGGCGAATGGCCTTGATCACCTCGCCGCCTTTCCTGATGTCGTCGGCGTTGTTGCTGTTCGGGTCCAGGCCAATGTAGGCCATGGCAGCACGAACCATTTCCTCGCCGGAATCCAGCATGGCAATACCGCAGCCGCCGGCGGCAAGCTTGCCGGTGACTTCAGGATCGAATACCAGGGCCCAGGAATCGGTGGGAGCGCTGTCACCCAGGATTTCCTGGATACGGCCTTCGTTATAGCCATAGCCGTTGGTGCCCCAGAGATAAGGCAGAGCAAACTGGCTACCCGGGTCAACCTTTTCCAGATCGTCCATCAGATCCGGGTTGAGGTTGCTCATGTTCGGCAGCTTGCTGTGGTCCAGCGCTACGAAGGCGTTGGCAGAAATCTGCTTGGCCACGTAGTGGTTGGAGGGCACAACAAGATCGTAGCCGGAACGACCGGAAAGCAGGGCGGCTTCGAGGATCTCGTTACTGTCGTAAACGTCGTAGATCACCTTGATGCCGGTTTCTTCCGTGAACTTCGCCAGGGTATCCTCGGCGATGTAATCGGACCAGTTGTAGACACGCACTTCCTCGGCGGCAAACGCGGAAGAGGCACACAGAGACAACGCAACAGAGGCGGCCAGCGCCTGTGGCTTACACAACTTCAACATTGGATGATGTCCCTCACTCAAAAGGGATAAATACAAAACGTGCAGGACGCACGCGGTGTTGTGCAGGTCTGCTGAGGGTGGCCGCAGGTGGCTGTTGTCCCGGGAAGAACCGGTCGCCGCCTTTTGACTCCTTTAAGGCTTGTCCTGGAAACGGCGGTGGGGAACCTGCCGAATTCTCGCGATATTTATCATGAGATGCGGGGTTGCGCTATAAAAATTTTACTCCGGGATTTGTGGTATGTCCCTATCTTGCCAAACACCCCGGAAAGCGGGATAAAGGAGTGTTGAAACCCCTGCGCCGGCTCCTCGGCACCAGGCCTGTTTGCGTTGTGGATGGCTTCCCTTATGGCTTCTGGTTCTTCGAGTGCCGACTCGTTCCTTCAGGCACACCCCGAACTGCAGTTTGTTGATCTGCTGATCCCGGATATGAATGGCATTGTTCGCGGCAAGCGGGTAGACCCGTCTGCTTTGGCGAAGGTGTTTGAGCGCGGTGTGGCTATGCCGGCGTCCATCTTTGCCCTGAACATTCAGGGCACTACGGTGGAAGAAACCGGCCTCGGCCTGGATATTGGCGAGGCAGACCGCGTCTGTCTGCCCATTGAAAATACCCTCACTATGGAACCCTGGCAGAAGCGGCCCACTGCGCAACTTCTGTTGACCATGTATGAGCTGGATCGCGAGACACCGTTTTTCGCAGATCCGCGGGTGGTCTTGCAGAACATCATTAAGCGCTTCGAGGAACTGGGTCTGACTCCTGTGGCGGCCTTTGAGCTGGAGTTTTACCTGATTGACCAGGAAAACCTCGCCGGTCGCCCGCAGCCGCCGAAATCACCCCTCTCTGGCAAACGCCCGGCGGGCACGCAAGCCTATTCCATTGATGATCTGGACGAATACGCAGAATTCCTGGCGGACGTGCTGGATGCCGCCCATGAGCAGGAATTGCCGGCGGATGCGCTGGTAGCCGAGTCCGCGCCCGGGCAGTTTGAGGTCAACCTGCACTACGTCGATGACGCAGTGCAAGCCTGCGACCACGCCACTCTGCTGAAGCGTCTGATCAAGAACATGGCCTACGACCATGAAATGGACACCACGTTCATGGCCAAGCCTTATCATAACCAGGCCGGCAGTGGCATGCACCTGCACGTGAGCCTGGTGGATGGCGAAGGCCGTAACGTGTTTGCCGGCGACGCCGAGCAGCCAAACGACATGCTGCGCTGGGCCGTGGGTGGATTGGTCGCCACCATGAACGACGCCATGGCCTTGTTCTGCCCCAATATCAATTCCTACCGCCGGTTCAGTCCGGAGTACTACGTGCCCAGCGCCGCCACCTGGGGCGTGGACAACCGCACTGCATCGCTGCGTCTGCCGGGCGGTGATCCGGAGGCCCTGCGGATTGAGCATCGGGTCGCCGGTGCCGATGCCAACCCGTATCTGCTGATGGCTGCGGTGCTGGCGGGTATTCACTACGGCATCTCCAACAGGATAGAGCCACCACCGGTCACCGTGGGTAATGCCCATGAACAGCACGAAGCCTCATTGGTGAATAACCTGCGGGATGCCTTGCGGGAGCTGGGGCAATCGAAAGTGATGGCCGATTATCTCGGCAGCCAGTTTCTGGATGTGTTCGTCGCCTGCAAGGAGCATGAACTGAACGAATTCGAGATGACCATCTCTGATCTCGAATATCTCTGGTACCTGCACACGGTCTGATCAATTCCGGGATAAAAAACGGCGCCTTGAAGGCGCCGTTTTTCGTTTGCCGGACTGCGCCAAACTGTTCCGAACTACTCCAGCACCAGCCAGGTGGCTTTCAGCTCCGTGTACTTGTCAAAGGCGTGCACAGATTTGTCGCGGCCGTTGCCGGACTGCTTGAAGCCACCGAAGGGTGCGGTCATATCGCCGCCGTCATAGTGGTTAATCCACACGCTGCCGGCTCGCAGGGCCTTGGCTACCCTATGTGCGGTATTGATATTGGAGGTCCACACGGCTGCGGCCAGGCCGTAGATGGAATCGTTGGCAATGGCGACGGCTTCGTCTGCGGTATCGAACCCGATGACAGAAAGCACCGGCCCGAAGATTTCCTCCGAGGCAATGCGCATCTGGTTATTCACCCCGTCAAACACCGTGGGCTGAACAAACAGGCCGCCCGTGTTTTCCAGAATCCGCTGCCCACCTTCCACCAGGTGTGCGCCCTCAGACTGCCCGATGCCGATGTAGTCGATGATCCGATCCAGCTGGGCCTGATCCACGATCGCGCCACAGGTAGTCGCCGGGTCCAGCGGGTGGCCGGGACGCCAGGTTTTCAGGGCCTCGCATATCAGCCTTACAAACTCGGCACGAATGCTGTTCTCGACCAGCAGGCGACTGCCGGCAGTGCATACCTCGCCCTGGTTGAAGGCGATGGCACTGGCCGCCTCTGAAGCGGCCTTTTTCAGGTCTGGCGCATCAGCGAAGACAATGTTGGGGCTCTTGCCACCGGCCTCCAGCCATACCCGTTTCATGTTGGATTGGCCGGCGTAGATCATCAGTTGCTTGGCCACATTCGTGGACCCGGTAAACACCAGGCAGTCCACGTCCATGTGCAGCGCCAGGGCCTTGCCCACGGTGTGACCATAGCCTGGAAGCACATTGAAAACGCCGGCGGGAACGCCCGCTTCCCCGGCCAGGGCGGCCAGGCGAATGGCGCTCAGGGGCGATTTCTCGGAGGGTTTCAGTATGACGGAATTACCAGTAGCCAGGGCCGGGGCAATTTTCCAGGCCGCCATAATCATCGGAAAGTTCCAGGGCACGATGGCCGCCACCACACCCATCGGCTCACGGGAGATCATGCCGATCTGGTTGTGGGGTGTGGGCGCAAGTTCGCCGTACACCTTGTCGATGGCCTCGGCGGTCCAGCGGATTGCCCGGGCGGTGGCCGGCACATCCACGTTTCTGGCGTGGTTGATGGGTTTACCCATATCCAGTGTTTCCAGCAGGGCAAGCTCGTCGCCGTGGGCTTCGATAAGCTCAGCGAACCGGAGCAGCACCGCCTTGCGTTTTGCCGGTGCCAGCTGGCTCCAGATGCCCGCCTCAAAGGCGGAGCGGGCAGCCATAACGGCCTGGTCGGCATCGCTCTGATCGCAACTGGCAATAGGGGCCAGCTCGCGCCCGTCAATCGGGCTGACCGAGGTAAACGTCTCGCCGTTGGCCGCCCATTGATAGGCGCCGTTCAGATAGGCGCGGCCCTCCAGAGTGAGGTTTGTGGCCAGGGCCTGCCATTCGGCCTGGCTGGTCGGTGTGGAAGAGCTGACGGGTTGATTCATGGACGCCTCGCAGGCTGTAGAGTTGAGCAATCATAGCAGCACTTTTATCCCCAGGCGCCGCCCACGATATAGGTATAAGAACGTGTCTTTCCGAACGCGCGGCGCTGGCATAGACTTCCTGCGGCGCGCATCGTTGCAGCCTGATCCTGAACGTCTCTATCACCTTTTCTGGCGTCACATAATGATCGAGTATCCCCCGGTTCCCTCGTATTACGCAGCTTCCGCCAATTCGGCCCCTGTGCGCCCGGCGCTGCGAGGGTCTTGCGAGGCCGATGTTTGCGTCGTCGGTGCCGGCTACACCGGCCTTTCGACAGCGTTGTTCCTGGCGGAAGCTGGCTTCAGGGTGGTGGTTCTGGAGGCAGCGACGGTCGGCTGGGGTGCTTCGGGGCGCAATGGCGGCCAGATCGTTAACAGCTTCAGCCGGGATCTGGACAGCATCGAAAGACAGACCTCTCAAGACCACCTGAAACTGCTGTCTGAGATGGCCTTTGAGGGCAGCCAGATCATTCGCCAGCGGGTGAAGAGTTACGGCATTCGGTGCGACCTGAAAGAAGGCGGTATTTTCGCAGCGCTCAATCCAAAGCAGCTCAGGCACCTGGAGTCTCAGCAAGCGCAGTGGCGCGGGATCGGTTACGACCAACTGGAACTGTTGGATGGGAGTGCCATCCGTTCCCGGGTTGGCACGGACCGGTATGTCGGCGGCGCCATTGATCACACCGGCGGCCACATTCATCCGCTTAATCTGGCTCTCGGCGAAGCCGCGGCCCTCGAGTCGCGCGGCGGCGTGATTCACGAGCACTCCACGGTAACGAGCATCGCCCCCGGTAAAACCGTAACCGTTAAAACCGACATGGGCGAGGTGAGGGCGCAAACGGTTGTCCTGGCGGGCAACGCCTATCTTGGCGGCCTGGTGCCGGAGCTTGGGGCCAAATCCATGCCCTGCGGCTCGCAGATTATTGCTACCGAGCCGTTGGAGGAGGCCGTTGCCAGGCAGTTGCTGCCGAACGACAACTGCGTCGAAGACTGCAACTACCTCCTGGACTACTTCCGGCTGTCGGGTGACAACCGCCTGATCTACGGCGGTGGCGTGGTCTACGGCGCCCGCGACCCGGCTAACATCGAACGGCTGATTCGCCCGAATATGCTGAAAACCTTCCCGCAACTGGCGAATGTGAAGATCGATTACGCCTGGACCGGCAATTTCCTGCTGACCCTGTCGCGCCTGCCACAGCTCGGGCGCTTGCACGAGAACGTGTTCTACTCCCAGGGTTGCTCCGGCCATGGGGTTACCTTCACACACGTGGCAGGCAAGGCATTGGCACTGGCAATCCAGGATCAGGAGGAACGGCTTGATGCGTTCGCCAGCCTGCCGCATTACCCGTTCCCGGGTGGCCGCGCCTTCCGGGTGCCGTTGACGGCGATGGGAGCCTGGTACTATGCGCTGCGGGACAGGTTGGGCGTTTGAGTCACCGGAAAACTGTGAAACGGTACCCGTTTCATCAACGTTTAAATTTGTAATCAGTCGGCCCGCTATTCGCTCCCGGCCCACAGCCGGGATTTAAGCGAATTGTGAAAAGCGGACCTAAAACAATGACCTATGCTCGGGAGTCCGGGCTCCATGCTGTAACCTTCCATCACAACGTGTATCCCTCCGTAAACGCCAATTTTCTGACGTAATCCGGCCGAAAAATCCGGAACTGGGCCGCATATAACCGAAAACTGCCGCTGTAAGATTCGCTCAAATTCGTCAAATAATTGGTGCGAAACAATGTCATATTGCGGCAAAAAACTAACGAAGCAAGGACTGCTGATTTTACCTGCGGTTGTTATGCTTTCGGGCTGCGGTCTGGACATTTCAGGTGACGAAGACACCGCCACACAGCCCTCGGTCACTGCCGAGCCGACGGTCCAGATTGCCGGCGCAGCGGTCAAGGGCGTCATCCAGCAGGGGCTGGTTGTTGCCAACCGCCTGATTGCGGACAAGGACGGCATTTACGCGCCTCAACGCCAGGCAGCGAAACCGGTGTTGACGGCAGACGATGGCAGTTACGAGTGGCAGCTCCGCGGCAAGGCCGAGGGCTGGGCGCTGGTTGAGCTCACCGCTGATGGTGGTACCCGCATGATCTGCGACGTTGTTCCCCAGTGCGATCAGGCTGGCGGCGCGGCTGTGGCGTTTGGACAGAGCATGCCCCTTGATAGCAATTTCAGCTTACGTGGTGCTGGCGACCTGCGCATGGAAACCGTAAACCTCACGCCACTGACCCACTTGGCTGTAACTCTGGCGGAGCGCAGTGGTGACGGTCTTTCACCGGTTGCCATTTCCAATGCCTACACCACAGTCGAAACCTGGTTCGGCCTTCCGGCTGGCGCCCTGCGTCTGACACCGCCGGATCTCACCAATCTGGATGAGATGACCGGCGTATCCGCTGACGCCATTCAGGTGGCGATTGCGAACGCGGCGTTCCTTGCACTGGTCAACGATAACGCCCAATGGGATTCGATTTCTGATGTGTTGGCTGATGTCAGCTCGCAGGTGAGTGCCGACGGCCAGATCAGCGTTATGGGCGATGGAACCAACGTGGCACTGGCGGATCTGGTTAGCGCCGCCGCATTGCAATCTTCCGAGCTCCAGAATGCAGTGGAATCAAGCGTCATTAGCCAGAGATTGGCCGTTGTTGAACACCGCAATGTACAGCGCTTCAAAACCATTGCCGATGTTAACGAAGAAAGCAATGCCGACGTCGCCGATTCCGGTGATACCACCGACGGAACCACTGGCGGCGATGAAACCGCTGGAACTGATTCCGGCAGCACCACTGACACCTCAACCGACACCAGCACCGATACCTCGACCGATACCTCAACAGGTTCAACCGACGAGCAGGTTGCCGGTACAACTGAGCCCGATACGTCAGGTGACTCGACGTCAGGCGGTGATACAACCACCGATACAACGACTGATACAACCACCGACGAAACCGTAGCGGACACAGGAACAGACACTGAAATCAGCGAGCCCGTCACCGAGACGACGCCTGAGGAAACCGCTCCTGCAAACACAGCACTGCTGAGCTGGACCGCGCCGCTGACCCGCGAAAATGGCGACAGCCTGGCCATGGGTGAAATTGCAGGCTTCGAGGTAGTCTACGGTACCAGCGCTGAAAACCTCGACCAGAGCCTGGCCATTGGTGACGCCTCTGTCGACGAACTGCTGGTTGATGAGCTGACTGAAGGCACCTGGTACTTCGCTATCCGTACCCTGGACACCGATGGTAATCGCAGCCGGTTGTCTGAAGTGGTCTACAAACAGATCTGATTTGGCGGTAAAAGGCAGCGACCCCCTCTGGGGGCTTCGCTGCCAGCCTGTTACTATGTGCTGGTCCATTGCTCCATACCAGGTACATCATGGCCGGTTCAGACTACTCTCGCACTCTCCTTGAAGTGATCCCTGACGCCAGAGACGGCCTTACCCGCACTGAAAGAATCATTCTTTACGTCCTGCATGAAACTCAGAAAGAGCTGAAGGGCCGCAATGTCCCGACCGCCATGCTGTATGGCAGGGTGCTGGAATATGTGGACATGAGCGATGCGGATCTTCATCTCTATCTGGACCGCCTGGGCGTAAAGGGAGACGGGATGTGACCATCGATTTCAGTCCTCTCTATCCCAAGCTGGTCAATCTCATACTCGACACGATCTTCGTGGTGGACGAGTCTGGCCAGATCGTTTTTGTCAGCGAAGCGTGCCAGCGGTTGCTCGGTTACTCGCCTTCGGAAATGATCGGAACACCGCTGCTGAACTACATTCACCCGGAAGACCAGGAGCGCACGCTGGCTGCTGCCCGCAGGGTCATGAGTGGGCACACCCACACGGATTTCGAGAATCGCTACCTGCACAGGGATGGTCATGCCGTGCATATCCTCTGGTCGGCTCGCTGGTCTGAGGAAGACCGTCTCCGGATTGCGGTGGCTCGGGATGTCACCGCATTGCGACGGGGCGACCAGACCCGCAACGCGCTCTACCGGATCTCCGAAGCAGCTCACGAGGCAGAGACGCTCCGCGATTTGTGCGATGGTGTTCATTCAATTATTGGTGAGCTTTTCCCCGAGTCCGATCTCTACCTGGGTTTCAATCAGTCGCACTCCGGTCGGCTCAGCTTGCCCGACTGGCGCACGAAGAGCGGTTGGATCGACTGGCAGGTGGCCCCGGGATCGGCTCTCGAAGACGTCATCCACACCCGTAAATCGTCTATGGCAGTGCGGAATCCGGCGCATCCGGGTTTGGGGATGCACCCTCAAACCGGCTCGGAGGTAGCCAACTGGCTGGGGGTGCCTCTGGTTTTTCACGAGTCCACCATGGGCGTCCTGGTAATTGAGCGCGGTACAGCGGCCGTGTCCTTTGATGAGGCCGACAAGTCACTGCTGGAGTTCGTGGCAACCCAGGTTGCGACGGTTGTAGAGCGCAAGCGTTCGGAAGAAAACCTCCGATTCCTGGCGCACCACGACGGGCTTACCGGTTTAACCAATCGTTCCCTGTTCTACGATCGCCTGGAAACCGCGTTGCGATCAGCCAGCCGGAACGAGGGGCGGCTGGCGCTGCTGTACCTCGATGTGAATGACTTCAAGCAGATTAACGATACGCTGGGTCATGAAGCCGGCGATGAACTGTTGATCGAGATGGCCCAGAGGCTCAGGGACTGCACCCGTGGGACAGATACCGTCGCACGGATGGGCGGCGATGAGTTTACCGTTCTGCTCACCGATGTTCATGGGCGTGAGTCAGTTGAGAATGCCATAGCCAAGATTCGCGAAATTTTGAGCTTGCCGGTTGCCATCGGTGGCAAAACGGTTCGCGTTTGCTGCAGTATCGGTTCGGCCGTGTATCCGGAGGATGGTGAAACCGCCCGGCTGCTGTTCAGCAAGGCCGACGCAGCCATGTACGCGAGCAAGCGTCAGTCAGAGTAGCGCTGGCTGCCTGCGCGAGATGTGCATGCAGCCAGCCAGACCGTGAGCGATTATTTCGCGGTAATAGTCGACATCACCAGCTTGCCGTCCTTTTTGATCGGGCCGTCTTCCTTGGCGCCCAGGGTGTATTCAAAAATACCCGTTTTCATCCCGCCGTCTTCGCTGTGAACCATCAGCATCAGCATGTCACCAGATTGCACTTCCTCGGTCAGGATGGCGGCGACGTCCATGTTCATACCTTTGCGCAACGGCGCGTGGGCGACAACAGGGCCCGGCTTCATGGATTCGTCGGTGCGGTGAACCACCAGCCACCCATTCTGCTCGGCAACCACCTTTCTGGCGGATACAACGCCGTTGGCAACAGACTGATCGTTGGTCCAGACACCGGCCTTGTGTTCAGCGGCCAATGCAGAACCGGTTGCGAAAGCGCCGGAAACGAGGGCGGCCAGAAGTGCGGAAGTTTTTGCGTGCTTGTTCATTGCGTTCTCCTGAGTGTCAGTGTTTCCCGCCCGTTGGGTTGTTTTTGGGCGGGTTAACTGCAGCTACGGGAGCCGATGCGCAAAGTTTCAGGCACGGAAGATTTTTTTGGCACCTGCCTATTAATTGTTTCCGTCGGTGGGGTAGAGGTAACCGTGAATCGCCGGTCCCGTGGGCTGTCCGGTGGGTGAGCCCCCTTCGGGCTCGACGCTGATGCCGAACGTGGCCTCCTTGAGCAGGGCAGGGTCGTAATTGCTCAACGCCCCTTCATCCAGCGCGAAATCGTTGCCCAGAACGCCCACGGAGCGGGGGTTTGGACCCAGCTCGTCGGCCTTGATCCACAACTGATAGGATTTTCCGGGTCTTGGCTCGGCGGTGACCGGCCGGATGTTGAGCCGTTGCTCCTTCAGGTCCACCGTCAGCAGGAAGGCCGGCTGCTCATCGTTGTTCTGGAAAACCGCAACAAACGACTGGGCTTGAGGCTCGGGCTGCGGCTGGAACGCCAGAATGGCCACGAGAACCAGGGCGGCCGCCGAGGCAATCGCCGTGCTCCAGCGCCAGCGGTTCAGCTGGCTGCGCAGCGCAACCACGTTGGACGTTTCGGCAGCCTCGCGAGGCGTCGATTCCACCCGGTCCAGAGCCTTCTCGATTTTTGCGAACAACGCCGGTGAGGGCTGAACGGGCTCGGTTTCCTCGGCCAGCTTACCCAGGCGCTCTTCCCATTGAAGAATCAGCGCATCTACCTCCGGGTCCTCATTGCGCCGGCTTTCAAGATAGGCCCGCTCCGAGGCTGGCAATGTGCCCAGAACGAACTCTGCAACCAGCATGTCCAGGTCGTCGCGTTCAGTCATGATTCGAGGCACCTTTTGAGCTGTTTCAGGGCGCGGTGAAGCCAGGTCTTTACCGTGTTGACCGGCTGTTCAAACTGGCTTGCCAGGTCCTCCCGGGACCATCCGTTAAGGTAGGCCAGGCGCACCATGTCCTGTCGGTCTTTTTCCAGTTGGTCGATGCAGTGATTCAGTTGATTTGCCGCCCGCTGGTCTTCCAGCTGTTCCTGAGCTGATGTCTGCCGGCCTGGCATCTCATCCAGCTCGTCGCTGTTCGTGGTGCGTCCGGCGGGGTGTTTGCGCAGCTCATCAATGGCGCCGTTACGGGCAATCGACACCAGCCAGGTAATCGGCGAGGATTTGCCGTCCTGAAACTGCTTGGCTTTTTGCCAGATTTTGAGATAACTGTCCTGGATAACATCGTCTGCCCACCCTCTGTCTCTGAGGATACGCAACACGGTGCCCAGAAGTTTCGGGGCAGTTGCCTGGTAGAGGAGGGCGAAAGCCTGGCGGTCTTTCTGAGCCACGCGGTGAATCAGCTCAGCAATACGCTCAGTTGTCTCTGAGGGCGACTGCGAACTCGTAGCGCCGATGGCGTTGTCTGGCGGCTGATGGGAGTCAGGCTTCATGGGGCCTCAGGCTCTGATGTCTGATCAGCAGGTTACTGGTTGGTGCGCCGCTGCTCAACAGGAATTTACCAGCAGGCTGTTACCGGTTATGGCAGGGTAGACTATAGTCAGGCCTGATTCAGTGTTTGGAAAACAGGGACCTTATACTGTGACATCCCCGGTCAACGAATTTGAGCCAGCCGATATCCATCTCCTCACGGGCATGCTGGATACCATGTCTGATCATGTGTTCCTGCTGCGGCTTGAGGGTGAGCGATACCGGCTTGTCTACTGCAACGACGCCATGGACAAGTTCATGAACCAGGCCGAAGCAATGCTTCACGGTCGTTTCCTGGATGAAATAATTCCAGACTCAGAGCTTTATCAGCGGATTGTTGATAACTATACCCGCGCCATTGCGGCCGGCCACATGATCCGTTACGAAGAGACCACCGAAGGCTTCGACCCTGCGCCGATGACCATCTTCGAAACCAGTATTTCACCGCTGCTGGGCAAGGATGGCAGCACGGTGTATATCTGCGGCATCTCCCGGGATATAACCGCCCGGCGCAATGCCGAAGTGGCGTTGAAAAAGACCAACGAATCCCTGGAGCTTCAGCTGGTTGAGAACCGTCGCCTTCAGCAGCAGCTGCAGGAAGAGGCTATCCGGGATCCGCTGACCAATCTGTTTAACCGGCGCTACCTCCTGGAGAGTCTCAACCGCGAGCTGAGCAGGGCGCAGCGTGAGCACTACCCGGTCACCCTGATGATGGTGGATCTTGATCACTTCAAACAGCTGAACGACGAACATGGCCACGCTGCGGGCGATCAGGTGCTCGTGGAGTTCAGTCGGCTGCTGTCCCATGGCATGCGCAAGGAGGACGTGGTTTGTCGGTGGGGCGGAGAGGAATTCCTGATCATGATGCCGGGGCTCTCACTGACCGATGCGCACCAGCGAATGATGGAATGGCGTCGAGAGAACAGCCCCATGGAACTGACTCTTGGCGACCTGTATCTGGTTGTCCGCTTCTCGTCCGGCCTGGCCACCGCGCCGGAGCATGGCTCTAACCCGGAGGATCTGATCAACGCGACCGATGAGGCCCTTTACATGGCCAAGAAAGGCGGGCGCGATCAGCTTCGGTTGTCCGGTCAGCCGGGAATAGTCGATTCGCTCGAATAAAACATCCTGCTCAAGCCAAGCCCTGTTGCTTGCGCCACCGCACCGGCGGCATGCCCGTCCAGCGACGGAATGCGCGGTAAAAGGTACTTGCCTCGGCAAAGCCCAGCGCTTCGGCGATTTCCGGCAGGGAATAGGTGGAATCGGCAACCGCCTGCAGAGCCTTTTCGCGGCGTACGTCGTCAACAAGCCCATCAAATGTCTTGCCCTGTTCACGGAGCCGCCGGGCCAGGCTGCGTTCGCTGATGCCAAGGGCTTCCGCTGCGTCTGCCCGGCGAGGCAGAACCGGCCCTATCCGGGCGGTGAGCCATCTGCGTATTTCCGGCACCGAGGCACTGTTGATGGAAAGCGCGGCCAGGCGGGCGGTTGTGTAGCGCTCGTGCACCTGCGCCAGCTGAGGGTCGGCCTGAGGCAGGGGCTGGTCCAGAACGCTATTGTCCACCAGCACTCCGCTGAACGCCTGCTCGAACTCTACCGGGCAGTTGAATACCGTCTGATACCTCGCCAACGGCCCCAGCCGCGGTTGGCTGAATTGCACCCGGGCCGGTTGCATCCGGGTTCCCGTAACCCAGCTCCCGAAGCCCACCACCGAGGCCAGCACCGCCTCGATCTGATGCGGACTGAATGCCAGCAGGCCCTGCCTGGGATGGTAAACCAGCCAGGTGGCCGCGTTGCCGGCAACAACCTGGAAACGCCCGCCATCGGAGATCAGCCGCTGGAAACGCTGCACCATCACGATGGCCTCCCGCAGGGTGGCTGCGGCCTGCAGCGCAAACCCGACGCCGCTGATACTCATGGGAGAAAACTCGGCACCCACTTTCAGGCCAAAGCCCGGGTCGCCGGTGCAGCGTTCGGCGGCGTGCCAGAGCCGGGTAATGTCGTCAATCGGCCAGCGTTCCAGCTCGCAGGCGGAGTGCGCAATACCTGCCGCGGCCAGCAGTTGCTCGGCCGTTACCGACAGCCTCTCTGCAGCACCGATCACGGTGTTGACCCAGCCAATGGAAACCGTGGCCTCTAACGTCAATTTTGTTGGCCTCTGAAGTCAATTTTAAAGCCATGGTACCGGTATATCTTTAAAGCTGACAACTCATTGCGATCAGGTCGGATGCGATATGGCCAAGGTAATTTCCTCAGATATTCTGGTAGTCGGTGGAGGGCTGGCTGGGATTGTCGCCGCCCTGGAAGGCCTGCGCGCCGGCAAGTCCGTTGTCCTGGCAGACCGGGATACCGAAGAGCGCATGGGAGGCCTGGCCCTGTGGGCCTTTGGCGGCATGATGCTGGTGGGCACGCCGCTGCAGAAGCGTATGAAGATTGCAGACACACCAGAGATTGCCCTGGAAGACTGGCTGAGCTTTGGCGAGCTGGCCCCCGACGATGAATTGCCCCTGCAATGGGCCCGTTACTACGTTGAGCATTCACGCTCCGAGGTTTACGACTGGCTCAGCAACGAAGGCATCAAATTTCTGCCCGCCGTGAACTGGGTTGAGCGCGGCCGTTTCGGCGATGGGAATCGTTTGCCCCGGTACCATGTGGTGTGGGGCACCGCCCGGGAACTGGTCCGCTGCCTGATGACCGCGCTGCACCGGGAGAACACCAGCGGAAAGCTCACGCTGCTGCACCAGCATCGCATTACCGAACTGGACCACGAAGCGGGAAAAGTCAGCGGCGCCCTGGCTATCAACGAGGCCACGGGAGAGGAAGTTCGCTTCGCGGCGTCGGCCGTGGTGCTGGCCACTGGCGGCATCAACGGCAGCCACAAGGAATGCCGCGCGAACTGGCCGGTTGATCGCCCGCAACCCACCCGCATGCTGAATGGTGCCCACCCCTATGCCGATGGCCGCATGCATCACTGGGTGGCCGACACCCTCGGAGGCCGGATTACCCACGCCGGCGAAATGTGGAACTACGCGGCCGGCTTCCCGCATCCGTACCCCCATTTTCCGGGCCACGGCCTGTCCACCATTCCCTGTAAATCGGCCCTGTGGCTGAACCACCGGGGTGAACGGATTGGCCCGGAACCCCTGGTGACCGGCTTCGATACCCACTGGCTGTGCCAGCGCGTGGCCGAGCAGGAAAAGCCCTGGACCTGGCACCTGCTTAACTGGCGCATCGCCGCCAAGGAATTTGCCATCTCGGGCGCCGAGCATAATGCCCGCATCCGGGATAAACAGTTCCCCCAGTTTGTGAAAGAGCTGTTGCTGGGCAACCACGCCCTGATTCGGCAGATGCAGCATGAAAGCCGGGCCTTCCTGGTGGCCGACAGCCTGACGGATCTGGCCGGCAAGATGAACGCGCTGACCTGCTCCAACGACATCAACCCGGCCACACTCAAGGCCACCGCCGATGCTTTTGATGCCAATTTCACCGCAGGCACCAGCCTCCACGACGATCCCCAAATCCGCATGATCCAGCATGCCAGGGAATGGAAGCCGGACCGCCTGCGCACCTGCAAGCCGGCCCCGCTGCAGAAACCGGGCGCCGGCCCCTACATCGCCATCCGTATGCAGCTGATTACCCGCAAGAGCCTGGGTGGCCTGCAAACCGACCTGCAAAGCCGCGTTCTCAATGGCCATGGGCAGCCGGTGGGCGGCCTCTACTGTGTTGGCGAGGCAGCCGGCTTCGGTGGCGGTGGTGCTAATGGCAAACGATCCCTGGAAGGCACCTTCCTGCCTGGTTGCATCATGACCGCCCGCGCAGCGGTGCGCTCTATTGTGGCCGGAGGCTGAACCCCGTGGGCAAATCATTCAACCGAAACCCTGAACCCGGAAAGCTTGGAGAACAACAATGACAAACGGCGCTCAAGCCCTGATGAAAACCCTGGTGGACGCCGGTGTTGAGGTTTGCTTCAGCAACCCCGGCACCAGTGAAATGCACTTTGTGGCGGCCCTGGACGACGAGCCCAAAATGCGGGCGGTGCTTGCCCTGTTCGAGGGTGTCGCCACCGGCGCCGCCGACGGCTACGCGCGCATGGCCGACAAGCCTGCCGCCACCCTTTTGCACCTGGGCTGCGGGCTGGGCAACGGCCTGGCCAACCTGCACAACGCCCGCAAGGGCAAGGTACCGGTGCTGAACATTGTGGGCGACCACGCCACCTACCACGTGAAATACGATGCCCAGCTGCAGTCTGATATCGAGACCGTTGCCCGCAACGTCTCCCCGGGGTTTGTCCGAACCGCCAAGAGCACTGAAACCCTGTGCCAGGATGCCGCCGAAGCCATTGCCGCTGCCCAGACCGCGCCCGGGCAAGTCGCCACACTGATACTTCCTGCGGATGTGTCCTGGGGAGAGGGCGGTGTGCCCAGTGCACCCATGGCGCCGCCGACACCGGAGCCGGCAGACGACGCCACGGTGGAAGCTATTGCCAAGGCCATCCGTTCGGGCAAGAAGACTGCTTTGTTGATGGGCGGTCATTCCCTGCGTGAACCCAGCATGCTGTCGGCCGCCAAACTGGCTGCGCACAGCGGCGTTACCCTACTGGCGGAAACCTTCCCCACCCGCATGGAGCGGGGTGCCGGCCTGCCCTATATCGAACGGATCGCCTACCTGGCCGAACTGGCCACGGTGCAGCTTACCGACATCGAACAACTGATCCTGGTGGATTCAAAAGCGCCGGTGTCCTTCTTCGCCTACCCCGGCAAGAAGAGCTACCTGGTGCCGGACACCTGCGAGGTTCACACCCTGGTGGCTCCCGATCAGGTTATCCTGGCCAGCCTGAACAAGCTCAACGACGCCGTTGGCGCCAGCCAGGCCGAGCCGAAGCTGCAGCCGGCGAAACGCCCAGGCCGGCCACGGGGCAAGCTCACTGCCGAGAAAGTCTGCAAAGCGGTGGGTGAGCTGATGCCCGAGAACGCCATCATAGTGGACGAGGGCATTACCTCCAGCCTGATGCTCTCGATGATGACCGCCGGAGCGCCCCGGCACGACATGCTGACCCTCACCGGCGGCGCCATCGGCCAGGGCTTGCCCAACGCCGTGGGTGCTGCCGTGGCCTGCCCGGACCGGCCGGTGATCGCCCTGATTGGCGACGGCACCGCCATGTACACCATCCAGGCCCTGTGGACCATGGCCCGGGAACAACTGAATGTAACGTCCATCATCTTCAACAACGCCTCCTACTCCGTGCTCAACATCGAGCTGGAGCGTGTAGGCGCGGAAGAAGCCGGCGACAAAGCCAAATCCCAGCTGGACCTGCGCGGCCCGGTGATCAACTTCGCGGAAATGGCCAACGGAATGGGTGTTCACGGTGTGCGGGTACACACCGCCGAGGAAATGGCAAAAGCCCTAGAATACGCCCAGAGAATGCCGGGGCCTCACCTTATCGAAGCCGTGATCCCGGAATCCCTGAGCGGGGTAAAGCGCCGGATACTGCCCTGGATGCTGCGCTCATTGCCCAGCCTGCCGCTGTCGGTTTCCAAGGCATTGAAGCGCAAGCTCGCCCCCTGACAAGGGAAGAACCGTTCAGCCCGGTCGCTTGGCCGGGCTCACTCTCTCTGCCAGCGCCTCGGCAATGTACCGGTAGCCCCTCTGGCCGGGGTGATAGCCATCAGCGGCTAGAAGCGCCGGGTCGGTCACCACTGGATAGTCCAGGTAGGTGAAGTCTTCCGGAAATTGTTGCGCCAGTTGGATGTAGAGGTTATCCAGCTGCCGGGCCCGCCACCCCATCACATACCGAAGCGGCGAGGGTAGCGCGGTAAACAGGTGCATGGGTGGCACGCTAAGGAGCAGAATGGGCCCTGAATATCGCGTCGCAAGCAATCGACGCAATGCCCGCAGCTGCTGACGGAAACGAAAGCGGGGCGTGAACCCCGTGGTGTCGTTTACCCCCATACTCAGCAGCACCACATCCGCTTCTGGCAGTTCGGCGGTTTCCAGCTCGCTCAGCAATGCACCCAGGCGAATACCGTTTACCCCGAAGGTGTGCCAGGCAGTGGTCTGGCCGGTGCGCTCGTGAATCTGCTTCGCCAACTGGCTGGCCAGGCCCTGATCGTGGGTTTCAACACCCACGCCGGCCGCCGTGGATTCGCCAATCACCAGGATTCGGCTGGCTGGATTGCCTTCACCGTACTGACCGGAAGGAGAGCCACCGGCCTCCGGCAACCTGGGCGTTGTGCGGCGGGTCTTCTTGCCCTGGTAGAGTAGTACCGGAAAGAGCAGGGCGGTTGTCAGCCAGAATGGAAGGTGCATTGGAAGTCTCCTGATCTACCGGCAGGCTAGTGAGCGACTGACTTTGAAAACAGATTTATTACCGCAACACCGGTGATAATCAGCGCCATACCTATCACAGTGGCGGCATCCAGAGCCTGCCCGTAAATGAGCCAGCCGATGAGTGCTACCAGCACAACGCCCATCCCCGCCCAGATGGCATAGGCCACGCCTACGGGAATTTCCTTCAGGGTCAGCGACAGGAAGTAAAAGGCAATCGTATAGCCGGCAATCACCAGCAGGCTGGGCCAGAGTTTGGTGAACCCTTCACTGGCTTTCAGGCCGGTGGTGGCAATCACTTCCGCTACGATGGCAACGCCCAGAAAAATCCAGCTCTTCACAACTGACACACTCCTGTTGGTTAAAACCGCCCTGCGATTACAGGGGTACTCTTTGGGCGGTGGAGTCTATCAAAAACCAGGCTGAACGCGCGCGGGCTTAGCCCGGCCAGAGCGGTGGCCATTGGCCGTGGGTCTTCTCGAATTGTTCGATCGGCTCGCTGCGGTAACCACTGGCGTAGCGTTCTCTCACGCTTGGATGGACCCAGGTTCGGTTGGTCTCGGGCGGCGGTATCTTGCGCACCAGCTTGCCCAGCAGCTTGTACTTGCCCTTGTATTCGTTGTGCTGGGCGGCGTTGGGGTGGGTTATGCTGGGCAGGGAATCGTTGAATACCAGAGCCTGTTTTTGCGCTTCTGCCTTCAGCCACAGCAGGGGAATATCGGCCAGTGTGCGACCCTGTTTGTCTGGCCCATAACCGCCACCGACGTCCGAGTGCACGCCAGCAAACCACACCTGCTCCAGATCCGTGCCATCGCGCGGGTCCCAGAGCGTGGGCTCGAAATCCTCCCGCTGCTCGTCCAGCGAGAGGGCGTGGCGGGCGACACGAATGTTACTGCCTATCTTACAATCGTAGAACAGGTCCCGATCCTTGATCAGGCCGAAAAAAGTAAAAGGCAGGCCCAGTGCGCCCACGGTATCCCACACCCCGACAAACCGAATGGGCGTGCGCTGCTCCAGGGAATACTTCGCCTTCCAGGCCATGGAGTGGTCGCCGTTGGCCTTGTGCTTCTTGGTTTTGTAGAGCTTGAAGGCCTCCTCGATCCGGCTGCCGTGGTCTTTTCGCAGAATGCTGCAGTTATTGATCATCCCGCACAGGCTGCGGGCCGTGTAGGCGCCGCGGCTGAAGCCGAACAGGAAAATCTCGTCACCCGGCTCGTAGTTGTGCACCAGAAACCGGTAACCGTCCATCACGTTCTTCTCCAGCCCGTACCCGGTGGCACCAGCCCTTAGTGAATCGTGGTAGGAGCCAATGCCCCAGTCGTAAAACACCACCTGCTCCACCCCGTTACCGTCGGTAGGCTGGATGGCGCGGGCAAATTGCAGAACGTTGGTGGGGTAATCCTCGCCGAGGATTTCCTCCGGGCGGTTCCAGGTGCCATCAAAGCAGACAGCAATGCGTTTCATGGGAAAGACCTCCTGTCGTTTTTGTTCCTCGTTGCCCCGCCTGTAAACCAGGGAGCAACTTTGCCCACTCTCCGGCGGATGGAAACGGCCGGTACATCCTGTTTGGTGGGTATAGATGAGTATCTCAGGGATGTGAGTGCGAGGATAGTGCCACGACCCAGGGTGCCGGAGTTATACGAACGCGTTCGCAAAACTCCAGAAACCGTGTGAGAAATGTCGGTAACTATCTGATAGGGTTAAAAAGTTGGAAAAGGATGGGTGGAGTTATACGCCCACGGTAGGAGCAGGAGTGGCTCAAACAAGGGCGTATAACTCCGGCGGTAGCCGTGGCAAAGGGTGCTTAAGGGCCTGTTTTTATTCAACAAAATCATATCCTGTTGAGCGGTTTTGAATGGAGTTTTACGAACGGGTGATATACGAACGCATTCGTATAAATAGCTGTTAAATTTATTATTGCAGAACCCGTGGCGTATGGATAAAATTGAGTTGCGGTTGGAAACAATCTATGGCGGGCTGCCTTACTGCGGTGCGCTGAGCATTGTGCTCTTTCCGCCGCCTTTCCTTTTTCCCTCCCTTCTCCTAACATCTACTCTCGCTTGTTATTCAGGGAGTTATTGATGTTTTTGCTATACGCCGATGAGTCTGGCACGCCCGGGGGCCCAGATCAGGAGCACTTTGTGCTTGCTGGTGTGAGTGTTTTTGAGCGTTCTGCGCACTGGCTTTCTCTTGAATTGGACAAAATTGCGGAAACATTCAATCCGCAAGATCCGGATTCTGTCGAACTCCACGGTGCCCCGATGTTTGCTGGGCGAAAATTTTGGCGAAAATTTGAAAAGGAAGACCGGTTAGAGGCTATCAAGAATGCCCTTCGCTTAATCGATGGCAGGAAGTACAGAATCTTTGCCTCTGTCGTAAGAAAGGGGGCGATTTCACCCGACGATCCAGTTCACTATACCTTTCAGCAGATAGTTACCCGATTTGATCACTTCTTAGCTAGAGAGCATGTTCACTTTCAGAACACGCAAAGAGGTTTGATTCTATTCGATAAAAGCAGCAAAGAAGCTCCCATCCAGGCACTTGCAACAGAGTTCAAGGTGGATGGTCACGAGTGGGGTAGATTGCGGAACATGGCTGAAGTTCCTGCGTTTATCGATTCAGAAGCAACGAGGCTTATTCAGCTCGCTGATCTGGTTGCCTATGCGCTATTTCGAAAGTACGAAAAGGGTGATGATCAGTTCTTCAATATCATCGAACGCAAGTTTGATTATTTTGGTGGGATTCAGCATGGACTCCATACAGCAATTTAACAATCGGCTGCACGGCGACCGTTTTTCCGCCGCTTCGCGGCTCCAAACCGGCGCGTGAGCGAGTTATGGTGATTTCTGGTGTATGGAAGCAGGTTGAAGGGGTGGCGTATCCTGTTGGTTGATCACCGCGACGATCACAACCAACAGAGGAATGATACGCCATGTCCAAGTCTAACCTGCATGCTCTTTCACAACCAGAGGTAGCCGGCAACGATCCCTTGCACGGGTTAATCCGTCAGGGTGCCCGTGATCTGATTGCACAGGCTGTCGAGACGGAGCTGGAGAGCCTGTTGAAGCAGTGCGCAGACGTCAAGACACCGGATGGCCGCCGTGCTGTGGTGCGCAATGGGCACCTTCCCAAACGCACTGTTCAGACCGGCGTCGGCGACGTAGAAGTCCAGGTTCCCAAAGTCCGGGACCGCAGTGGCTCTGGCATTCGCTTCAACAGCCACCTGCTGCCACCCTACCTGAAGCGTGCCCGGAGTCTGGAGGAACTGATTCCCTGGCTCTACCTGCGGGGCGTCTCCTCCGGTGACTTCCAGGAGGCCCTGAGCGCGCTGGTCGGCGAGCAGGCCAACGGGTTGTCGGCGAACACGGTCTCCCGGCTCAAGGCGAAGTGGCTGGATGAGCACAAGGACTGGCAGCGCCGGGACTTGAGCCAGAAACGCTATGTGTACTGGTGGGCCGACGGCGTGTACAGCAACGTCCGGCTGGACGATCGACTCTGTCTGCTGGTAATCATCGGCGTGACTGAGCATGGCCACAAGGAATTGGTGGCTGTCGAGGATGGCCACCGGGAGTCCGAGGCCAGTTGGCGAGAGCTGCTCACGGACTTGCGGGAACGTGGTCTGGAGCCGTCGCCCAGGCTGGCTGTGGGTGACGGCGCACTGGGCTTCTGGAAGGCTCTGAGCAAAGTGTTTCCGGACACCCGGCACCAGCGGTGCTGGGTGCACAAGACGGCCAATGTGCTGGACAAGCTGCCCAAGTCGGTGCAACCGAAGGTGAAGTCAGCCTTGCATGAGATCTACCTGGCAGAGACTCGTGACAGCGCCCACAAGGCGTTTGACAGCGCTTTGCGGCGGTTCCGGGACAAGTACCCGAAGGCCATGGAAAACCTGGAGAAGGACCGGGATGAGCTGCTGGCCTTCTACGATTTCCCGGCGATTCACTGGATTCACTTACGGACCACCAATCCGATTGAATCCACCTTCGCCACAGTACGGCTGAGAACCAAGCGGAGCCGGTCTTGTGGCAATCGCGACACCACGTTATCGATGGTGTTCAAGTTGCTCCAATCCGCCCAGAAACGCTGGAAGCGGATCAAGGGGTTCAACCAACTGAAGCTGGTCGTGGACAACGTGCAGTTTCAGGATGGAATACCGGTGGAGGATCAATCTGACAGGAGCGCTGCCTGATGGTCATACACCAGATTTGACAATAACTCGCGTGAGCCGGGCGTTAAGCTTTAATGTTGCGTGATGCGCAACATGCTAGAGTTCCCCCATGATTAAATCATTCCGTCACAAAGGACTGAAACGGTTTTACTCGACTGGCAACACGTCTGGCATACAGCCTGACCACGCCAAGAAGCTGCGAATGCAGCTGGCTGCTCTGGACACGGCCACTTCGGTGGAAGATATGGATATACCGGGTTTCCGGCTTCATCCATTGAAGGGGAGAGATAAAGGGCGGTGGTCGATTCGTGTTAACGGAAATTGGCGCATGACGTTCGAGTTTCAGGACGGCAACGCCTACATTCTTGATTATGAGGATTATCACTAATGACTATGCATAATCCGCCGCATCCTGGTGAATTCATTCGGGAAGTTTACCTAGAGCCTTTTGGCATCAGTTCCCGTCAGCTTGCGTCTAGCCTGGGGGTCTCGCCTTCCACGTTGTCTCGTCTGCTCAGAGGGGATAGCGGTATTAGCCCGGAAATGTCGCTTAGGCTATCCAAGGTTCTAGGACGTTCTCCCGAGAGTTGGTTGGCGATGCAGGATATGTACGATCTGTGGGTGGCCCGCAATACGGTCAATCTTGATGAAATTCATCCCCTGAACTTCGATGCAGCTTAACCAATGGGTGTTGTCGGACGTTCCTGCGCTGGCGCTCCGGCAAGCCGCAAAGTCAGGCGTTGAACAACAAGGAGCTTGCAATGAATGATCAGCTTTTAATCGTGGATCGGCTTGAAGACTTAGCTAATCTCTCCTCTCATGCTTCGAGCGGCTTTGAGCAGGCAGCCATATATGCTGCAACGCAGGCGATCAAATCTGAGTTTGACGCACTTGAGGATGAGTTGGATGGCTATAGTGCTGAAAAGCTATCATCCGCATGCTGGAGCATTCGCGCAGCAGTGGGTTATGACATTACAAACGGCCACAGCAAAGATCAGCATGTTAGCTGGGCATTAGGGCAAATCTCAGTGCTCAGAGATTTAATCCAGGAACGCACGTCCCCTGAGCAATAGTCGGCTAACAAGGCGGTCAACAGGACGTCAACTACGCTGCGCTCCGTTGGCGCCCATTACCACTGGCGCTATATCAGCACAGAGAGGATGCTTTGGAAGATACTCAAGAAAATTTAAAACGTGCTGAAGTCGCATCATTGGAAAAAGTCGGGAATGCATCGTTAAAGATTAACAGCAGTCTCGAAGGTCTCAACACGCGGCTTGAACGGCTAGAAAATGAATTTTCAAAATCCTCAAAATCTTCGTCACGTCTAGCCTTTGCCCTAAATTTGCTAACAGCGGCTTTGGTATTGGTTGGTGTTGCGCAAGTGGTCGTGGCGTTTATCAAATGAGATATAACAAGTGACTGTGGTGTCAATTCCATAAATTAAGCCATTTCAGCCCGCCATGATTCCTGGTTTTTGATCATGGTATTGAGCACCACAATCATCTTTCTCATGCAGGCGATGAGGGCGACTTTCGGGATCTTTCCCTGGGCCTTCAGGCGTTCGTAAAAGCGTTTGAAGACCGGGTTGCACTGGATGGATGAGAGCATGGCCATGAACATCACGGTGCGGACTCTGTGGCGGCCACCTCGTATCCTTCGTTTGCCATTTAGCTTGCCACTGTCTCGGTTGATGGGTGCTACGCCAACAAGCGCTGCGATCTCCTTGCGGTTCAGCGAACCGAGTTCCGGGAGTTCACTCAGGAAGGTGTAGGCGAGCACTTTTCCGACGCCTGGCACGCTGGTCATGATCTCCATTTTGCTGCGCCACTGATCCACCTTGGCCACCTCCTGCTCAATCTGTCGGGTGACGGTTTCAATCTGACTCTGGAGCATCCGGAGCATACTTTTGATCGACCGGTGAAGGGGTTTCGGCAGGATCTGGAGGCGGTTTTTCTCCATGGTGGACATTTCCAGAAGCTGAGAACGTCGGACCAGTAAGTCCTTAATCTTCTGGGAGGTTTTGTCTGGAATAGGTTTGAACTCAGGTTTCAGTGTGGCGGCATACTGCGCGATGACCTGGGCATCAATCCGGTCGGTTTTGGCGAGTACGCCAATGGCCTGGGCGTAGCGTCGGACACTGATGGGATTGACGATGATGATCGGCAAACCAGCTTGGTCGCAGGCCTGAACCAGGGCCTGTTCATATCGGCCAGAGGCTTCAACAACGATGCGTTCGATCGAGTAGTTTTTAAGGATACGGACAAAGCGGCGAATATGCGCTTCGGTATTTGGGATGGTGTAGAACTGCCCGGAGGGGTGAAGAGCAATGTCCAGATTGGCCTTACCGACATCGACGCCGACATTGACTGGGGTTTGGATTTCCGTGTTGTTCATAATAAGCTGACTCTGCCTTGCTATACGGGCTCGAGGCCCCGATGACTGTTCGAGTTATCGCTTGAGAGTCATGCAGCGCTGCACACTTGTTATCGGTCTCTCGACAGAGGAGCCGGTCAGGCATCGAGCTGCTGCATGAAGGCCCCCAGCGGCCACTGGGGGTGGGCCTCAATTTACCCAAACACGGAAGAAATTATCCATACAAGTCATGGAAGGCGGGCGCGTGAGACGCGCCGCTTTGCTTTTGTGTTAACGGCTTTAGTCTCAGATATGGAAGTTTAGAGTGGAAATTAAGATCTTCGGCATTTCAATAGCGATAGGCATAGGGTTGGCCGCTGTGTTCTGGTTACCCGTCTTATGGGGTTATCTCTTTGCCAAATGGAAGGGACTGGTCTCTCCCAAGCGATTCGCGTTTTTCAGTGGTTGTACGAGCTACGGGATTCAAACTCTAATCGGAGCACTGCTGATATTTCCCTTTGCCGTGCCAGCGACAAAGTCTGCGCCGCAGTATTGTTATGACAACCCTGGTGCGTGGCTCTGTCACTTCCTGGATTTTGCCGAGGATTGGTCCGGTACATTTGGGTTGGTCGCGGCTGTGGTCGTAACGGTCGTAGCACCGGCAATATTTAATAAGTACGTGTGGGCAGGTGCCAGTAGCCGTTAACCAAGCGGTCATCCGCACGCCAAGAGCCTACCGCTTTGGATTCCCTCCGCGGCGCTCCGGCGCCGGTTACCATGGGTGCTATAAGGAGAAGGAATGCATCATCTAGCTGCCCAGTGGATTGTGGGGTTACTGAGGGATAGGAATATTCCCTTTCTGATCTGTGGCGGGCTCGCAGCAAAGGGATATGGCTCTGAGCGCGATCTGAATGACATCGATCTTTTCGTGCCCGGTGAATGCTTTTGGTCAGTGGTGGAGGCAGGCCAGGAGTTTGTATCCAAAGCTGCCGCCCACCGCCAAGAGGAAGGCTGGGATCTGACCTACGTCCAGTTCAAGTATGAAGGTGTCAAAGTGGAGGTGGGCAGTTCTGATGGTCCGCGAATTTTTGATGCAAACAGGCAAACCTGGGTTCCGCTTAGCATAGATTTCTCTCGATATGCGACGGTGTCTTTGCTTGGCCTTGAGCTTCCCCTCATGTTGAAAGAGGACTTGGTCCAGTATAAGACCGCGCTCTCACGCCCTGTCGATATCGAGGATGTCTGTGCTATCCGTGAAAGTGAATAAACAGACTATGCACCGGAGACCAGAACCTCTGCTTCGCGCTGGTTTTGTCACCGGTGATGGCGAGCCTTGAGGAGACTTTCCGCAGCGGAAAGTCTCCCGATAACACCTGGGCGCTTACTGGTATGCGCCCGGACTGTAAATCAACTCATAGCTGTGGCTGTAGATTTCCAGGATGTTGCCAAACGGGTCTTCCATGTAAATCATGCGGTAGGGCTTTTCGCCGGGATAATAGTAGCGCGGTTTCTCCATGCGCTTTTTACCGCCCGCAGCCACAATCCTCTCAGCCAGTTCCTCTACGTTCGGGTCTTGCACACAGAAGTGAAAAACCCCGGTTTTCCAGTATTCGAAATTGTCTTCCGGGTTGGTTTTGTTCTTGAACTGAAAAAGCTCCACGCCGATTCGATCGCCTGTTGATAGGTGAGCGATACGGAAGCTGCCCCAGCCTGCGCCGAATACATCAGTGCACATTTCTCCAATGGCGCTGTCGTCTTCCTCAATCTCCGTTGGTTCCATAATCAGGTACCAACCCATCACCTCTGTGTAAAACTTTACGGCTTGCTCAAGGTCGGGCACGGATATGCCGATGTGCGAGAAATTTCTTGGGTAAGCGTTGTTCATGTCCTGTCCTCCTCTGTTGAGACTGAGAGCAGGTTACATCCGCTGATTAATCATTTAAAATTATCATTTATTCTCGTAAACATTATGGAGTGTAATGATAAATACGACCTGGTTGTGCACCTTTTGCACACTGGTGGAAGTTGGTCATTTCACCCGTACGGCTGAACGCCTTCACATGACACAGTCGGGCGTGAGTCAGCATGTGCGTAAACTCGAGGAGCAACTGGGTGCCGATTTGTTGGTGAGGCAGGGCAAGCAGTTTTCTCTATCCGGTGCAGGAGAGAGGCTGTACACCGAGGCGCAGAGCATCCTTTTCGCGTTGTCGAATCTTGAGCAGACAGTGGGAGAGGACCCGCCTTTTGAAGGCAGTGTGCGAATCATGTCGCCGGGCAGTGTCGGGCTGAAGCTCTATCCACACCTGTTGGCTCTTCAGAGCAAACACCCGAAGCTGGCTATCGATTACCGGTTTGCGCCGAACCCCGATGTGGAAACTGCCATTGCCGGGTCTGCTGTTGATCTCGGATTCATGACGTCGAGATCGACGCTGGCCGACGTTAGCTGCACGCCCGTCGCGCAGGAATCGCTGCTGTTGGTAACGCCGGCCACCGTGAAGGAGCCGGATTGGGACATGCTGATGAACCTCGGCTTTATCGACCATCCTGATGGCAGTCATCACGCCAGTTTGCTTCTTGGTGCCAATTACCCCGAGTTTCAGCACAGCAACCTGTTTCCGAAGAAAGGCTTCTCAAACCAGATTGGTTTGATTCTGGAGCCGGTCAGCATGGGGTTGGGATTTACCGTTCTGCCTGCCCATGCCGTTGAGGCCTTCGAGAAGCGTGAGCAGATCAGGGCTCATCGTCTTGCTAACCCGGTGAGTGAAACGCTGTATCTGTGCGTTCCACGGCACCGGGCACTTGCGGCGAGAATGCGGACTATAATTGCGGAAGCTAGGAAATGGCTTTAAACCGGCCTGGAATCTGGCACGTTGCACCACTCGCGTGAGCTGTGATGTTGCCATCTAACTGCTCAATAAGGGATTAAGATGACGACGCATTCTGGCTCTTGCCTGTGTGGCACCGTGAAATATGAGATAGAGGGCGACTTCGAGAGCTTCTACCTCTGTCACTGCCGGCACTGCCAAAAAGATACGGGATCTGCTCACGCGGCAAACCTGTTTTCACAGTCCGCTGAATTAACCTGGTTGGCCGGTGCCGATGCTGTAACCTCCTTTATGCTTCCGGGCACTCGTCATAACAGGAGCTTTTGTAAGCTGTGTGGTTCAGCATTACCAAGCAACCAGATAGCCGGTTTGCTCGTTGTTCCGGCAGGGGGCCTGGACACGGAGGTCTCTTTGTCGCCAACGGCACATATCTTTTCATCCAGCAAAGCCACCTGGGAAGAGGCTTCAGCGGGAGCGCCAAATTTCGAAGGGCTGCCAGATTGAGCTGCCTGGGACTCTGAGTTCTTGGGCCGCGGGCACTTGCGGCGAAAATCAGGACTATAATCTCTGGAGCCAGGCGGGAGATTCAATGCGATCGACTTTGAGATTCGTCGAATGTGAGGGGCTGGACTTTGGACGAGAAAAACAAACCAAGTGATAAAACAAGCTGGGCTATAGGTGGCGGCGTATTGCTCGGGCTTGGCGTTGGTTTTGTGTTTTTGCCGACCTCAGCTTTGGCATTCGTTGGCTCAATAATCGGAGGCTTGGGTATTGGCCTGATTATCGCAGCGGTATTGTCACGCCTGTAGACCGTTGTTTGAGCCCCTTACAGAACGCTGCGCGAGATAGTTTGCCAGCCATCGCTCACAAATCCTCGCTCAGCGTCGTTTAGTCCCTCTAACCTACCAGGCGCTATCGCTTCGGCAGCGCATCATCAATGTCGACGATTCTGCGGTCATAGAAGAAATGCCCGTTGGGCTGATAAGACTCCGGAAGTGTGTATCCGTTGGTCTTGAGCACCAGGATCTGTGAAACCAGCTTCCAGCCCATGGCGTTGGTGTTGTACAGCACTTCGCCACAGTCACCACAGAACACCCGTGTCATTCGCTTGGAAGGGTGCTGGAACGTTTTCACACTCGGCTCGCCCTTTGTCACCGAAACCTGCTCTGGTTCCCAGGCCAGCACTGAGTGATAGGGGACCTGAAGCAGGTCCCGGCAATCTTCACAATGGCAAAAGGCGTGGACTTTTGGTGCACCGGTCATGGTGACTTCCACGGTGCCGCAGTCGCAATGTACTTGATGTGTTTCAGTCATGATGCATTCCGCTGGCCCGGAATCTGTTCAGCGAGGTGGGCCCGAAAACGCTGAAAATCTTGCTCCACCTGCGGATTTTTCATCACGTCGTAGCAGGCGAAGGTGTTCAACGCTTCCATGCCGAAGAAGCGGAAGTTCATGTGCATGGGGAATAGCAGGTCGTCCACGCTTCCGCCGCGGAAGAGATACTCATCCGGGTTATTGAAGGCTTCCTCTGGGGCATTGAAGGTGAGCGAGAGAAGGTATTTTTTGCCCTGCAGTGTGCCGCCATTGCCATAATTCGCCTTGGGTGCTTCTTCGGTGCGGCCATCGCCGTTGCACAACGCGCCGCCCATTCCGGCTGTGTAGACTTCGTCCATGTATTTCTTGAAGCTCCAGGGCACGCCCATCCAGTTAACCGGGGTTTGCAGCAGGAGGATGTCTGCCCACTGGTGGTTTTCCAGCTCCTGGTCCACGTCCCAGCCTTTATCGACTTCCACGATTCTTGTCTGATGCCCGTCGGCAGTTAGCAACTCGTCGGCCATCTGAACCAGAGTTCCGTTGAGTTTGCCTTCTGCGAAGGGATAGTAATGGTGCGCATTGATGATGAGGATATTGCTCATCGGAACCTCCATCTGTGGTAACGAATGTAGTGCTGGTATACTATGGTTACCTGTAAACGGTAATCAATCAGTATACTTTTGGTAACCTTGTTCCAAGTGCTGGAGAACGGATGGAAAGTCGCGTAGAAACAGACGATTACGGTCGGAAAAAAGTTTTTAACGCCTGCATGGAACCCTGCGCCATTGAAAGGGGTATGCGCATCATTGGCGGAAAATGGACCGGCTCCATCATTTATCACCTGAAAGACGGCCCGGTGCGCTTCAACGACCTTGCCCGCATGCTCGGCGGTGCCAGCAAGAAGATGATTGATCAGCGCCTCAAGGAGCTGGAGTCGCGGGAGATGGTGGTGCGAAAGGTCGTCAATGATCGGCCAGTCGCGGTCACCTACGAGTTGACCGATTTTGGCCGCAGCGCGCTGAAGATCCTTGACGACCTTAGGGTGTGGTCGGAGAAATACGATATCAGCTAGCTTGTTGTGCTCCAGCCAATTTCAACGTCATTTCCCCGGCTGAGATTTCCTCGCACCCCGTAGTGTTCTGCCCCGCCCACAGGGGCGAAAAGTCCCCCTTTCCGCGCTTTTCAGCCTCCGATCTCAAGGGCGCCAGCGCAGCTGCGGCATTGGGAAAGTCCGGCACGCGCGTACTGAGAGGGCCTTGCTCTCTGATAAGCCGGTTGACGATGCCGCGTGCCGGGCGACCGGAAAATACGTTGGTGATTTCGGTGTGGGGCGCCTGCTCGGACTGAAGCGCGGTACGGTGGATGGCACTGGTTTTTGCTTCGGTGCAGAGAAGGTAAGCTGTGCCGACCTGGGCGGCGACCCCACCCAGTTTTGTGGTTGCTTCGACGCCTTCCGCGGAGGCAATACCCCCTGCCGCAATGACAGGAATTTTGACTCTGGATACGATTTGGGGGAGCAACGCAAAAGTACCCATGTGCAGACCAAGGTCGTCAGATAGAAAGTGGCCGCGATGGCCACCGGCCTCGAGCCCTTGTGCAATGATGGCGTCTACGCCTCGCTCCTCCAGCCACAAGGCTTCGGCCACCGTGGTGGCACTGGCCAGTACCTTCACGCCGTTGGATTTGATGTAGGTCAGCAATTCGGGGGCCGGTAAGCCGAAGTGAAAGCTCACTACCGCAGGCTTCAATTCAGCCACCAGATCGGCAGTTTGTTCATCAAAGGGTCGACGGCTTGCGCCGCCGGCGTCATCGTTCACGTCTAACCCCAGCTCTTCGTAGTAAGGTTGCAGGCTTTGTCGCCAGGCCGCTTCTTTCTCCGGGTCTTCCGGTGGCTGGGTGTGGCAGAAGAAATTCAGGTTGAAGGGCCGGTCGGTCGCGGACCTTATCCTGGCGACTTCTTCGCGTATTTTGTCGCCTGTGAGCATGGCACAGGGGAGCGAACCCAGCCCTCCCGCTTTGGAAACCGCGATGGTCAACGCGCTGTCCTGCACGCCGGCCATGGGTGCCTGAATCACTGGATACTCCACGTTCAGTAATTCCCTGAGGATGGTCATGGTAAGTGTTGCTCCCCTGTTTGTTGGTTATCGTTTTCGCAGATTGGTGACGGTTTCCCCTTTCACGCCCCAGTTGTCAGTCGACACTTCGTCGATAACCACGTGGGTGGCGTCAGGATTCTTGTTCAGGACATCGACCAGTAGCTGCGTTGTTCCCTGAATTAATTGGCGTTTCTGTTCGACGGTTACGTTGTCGTCGGTGACTTTGATATTGACATAAGGCATTCGAAATTCCTCTCGATAAATGGTTTCGGGTTTTCGGTCAGTCGGTTGCTGGCGCGTACATTTTGTTCACGATCTTCCAGACACCGTCTTCTCTAAGGAAGCCCAGATAGTCGGTAAAGTTGCCGTGGGGCAGGGGGCACGCCACTTTCACCATGGCCTGGTTTCCGGCCAGTTCCACCTGGAGGATGCGATAGTCCTCCGGGTGTCCGATGTTCGCGGGTATTGGTCGCGTTGCGACATCGGCCAACCATTCGTCCAGTGTGCGCCGCAGGCCGGGTGCCTTGAGTACACAGTCCCTGTGGAACAACGGCGCCAGTCGTTCGGCATTCCCCGTGTGCAGGCCCTGAAAATACTCATTCACCATGGTTTCCAACTGGCGTTTTTCGGTGTCCATTTATGCCGCGGCTCCCGCGCTGTATGCCTCTTCCCGCTGCAGGGCAAGTTGCATGCTGTCTCGCTTCAATACGGCATCCACCATCTGCCGGCTGCGCGGGCCGAGTACGATATCCACGGGGAAGAAGTCGCCCCAACGGGAGTACACGGCCAGCAGAATGTCGGCGGCGGAGATGTCATGCCCCCCGAGGTACGGCATGTGCTCCAGCTTCGCTTCCACCACCTGCCACAGTTTGTTGATGGCCACCGCCGCAGAATCGAAAACCTGCTGTCTGGCTGCTGCATCGTTCACGTTGGCCTGGGCAAAGAACAGGCGGCCGTAGGCGGGATGCATGGTGGCGTTTGCGAATAGCATATTTTCGATGGCCTGATGCCGCGCGTCCCCGCTTTCAGCGATCAGGTTGTTCTTATGCTTGTTGAGCAGATGGAGGATGATCGCCACGCCCTCGTTCAGCACCATGTCGCCGTCGACCAGTACTGGCACGGTTCCGGCGGGGTTCAGGGTTTCAAAGTGGTCGGCTTCCAGCTTGTGAACCAGGGTGCTTTCCTGGTTGAGCTCGTTGAGAATCGCCTGCGTGGCCAGTGAACAGGCGCCGGGAATGAAGTACAGGGTGTACATATAAAACCTCGTTTGTTGGGTTATTGCGTGACTGCAAGTGAAGTTTGGCGCTTCCCTTCGTGTTCTTAAATGGCAATAATGTTTTATCAGTATCAACAATGTGGAAACAGTAAGGCCGGGCAGTATGGACAAATTGCGGGCAATGCGGATGTTTGTGCGGGTGGTGGATGCCGGTAGCTTTACCAGTGTGGCCAATGAGCTGAACGTGACCACCTCTATGATCAGCAAGGAGATAGGGCGGCTGGAGGAGGACTTGGGCGTGAGGCTGCTGCATAGATCCACCCGTGGACAGCAATTGACGTCCATTGGTGAGGGATACCTGGAGCGGTGCCGGGAATTGCTGGTTCAGGTAGACGATGCGGACGCCTATGTGCAGCACATGCAGGACAACCCGCGCGGCAAGTTACGCATCAACGCCCCTATGGCGTTGGGCATTACCGATCTGTCGCAACTGTTCTCTGCCTACATGAAGCAATACCCGGACGTGGAGCTGGACATACAGCTGGGAGACGAAAGCCTGGATTTGATCGAGCATGGGTTCGATCTGGGGTTTCGGGCTTCCAGCCAGATGCTGGATTCCAACTATGTAGGCAAACCGCTGGTCCGTTTTACCTACAAGGTGTGCGCCTCACCCGGGTACCTTGAGAGCCATCCGCCGATTCGTGATGTCGACGATCTGGCCGCCCATAACTGTTTTGTGTACAGCTATTTCAAATCGGGAAATTTCTGGCCGCTGGCGCAGGGTATTACCGTCGGTGGTTCCCTCAAGGTGAACAGCACATTGTTCATGAAGCAGGTGATTGAGGACGGGCTGGGCATAGGTTTTCTCCCCAGTTTTGTAGCCAGGCAAGGTATAGATCAGGGGACGTTGGTTGAAGTGCTGCCGGAGGTTAGCCGACCGGACCTTACGCTGTACGCGCTCTATCCCAACCGGCAGTTCACTCAGCCGAAACTGCTCAGCTGCATCGAGTTTCTGCAGTCCTGGTTTCTGTCCAGGGATTTCGACTAGGATCAAATACGCGAGGAAGGGAATCGCGAAACCAAGGATGAACATTACTGAAGGATGTACCATCTCACAGTCTGAAACCCACGCATTGACCAACATCGGAGAATTCAAACGATATGAATACAGCGCCAACACCATACCCAATTGGTACTCCTGGCACGCCCTGGGGCGATGCTGAATGCGCCGAGTGGTTGTCTAGCCAGACCCGTCAGCGCAGTTACGAGACGGAGGTGTTGAGTGTGATCGAGCGCCTTCGCTCGCGCTTCGATGTGGAAGAGTACGGCGCTCTGGATTACGGCCCGGATTATTACCGGCTGATGGCGATTCGCAGCCGTGACTGGAACGAGGATTTGCCGGTGGTACTGATCACGGGCGGGGTTCACGGGTATGAAACCAGCGGGGTGCATGGGGCGCTGCAGTTCCTTGATAAACACGCGGCGGAGTATGCGGGCCGCGTGAACCTGCTGGTTGCGCCGTGCGTGAGTCCCTGGGCGTATGAGCGTATTCATCGCTGGAACCGTAATGCCATCGACCCCAACCGTTCCTTCCACGAAGGTAGTCGGGCGGAGGAGTCAGCCGCACTCATGCGATTGGTCGCGCCTATCCGTGACAGTGCTCTGATTCATATCGATCTTCATGAAACCACTGATACCGACGAATCAGAATTTCGGCCGGCCCTGGCAGCCCGCGACGGCAAGCCGTTCGAGCCTGCCGGTATTCCCGATGGCTTTTATGTGGTTGATGACAGTGAGAACCCGAAACCCGATTTTCAGCAGGCGGTGATCAAGGCGGTGGAGCAGGTGACGCACATTGCGCCAGCGGATGAGAATGGCGAGATCTTCGGCTCCAAGGTCGTTGCGCGGGGCGTGATTGAGTACCCACTTACCCAGTGGGGCCTGTGCGCCGGCATGACTCGGGCGCCCTACCGAACCACTACCGAGGTTTATCCGGATAGCCCCCGAGTTACCCCCGAGCAATGCAATGCCGCGCAGGCTACTGCGGTTTGTGCGGCCATCGATTACGGGCTGGCCCATTCAGACACCGCCAAATGATGTACTGAGTCGGCATGGAAGAATAAGTTAACTAGACTTCCTGAAAAGCTGACCCCAAAAACAAGGCGAACTTCATGGATTCTTCTGAAAAGAAGCTGGCGCTCGGACTTTTTCAGATAATCGAGCGTATTCTGCTGTTCCTGGTTGTATTGATGACGCTTGGTGGGGTGGCCTTCGAGCTTCATTCGCTGTACGTCGCCCAAAGCATCAATCTCGCAGACATTCTGCTGATGTTTCTGTACCTGGAGGTCATCGGCATGGTGGCCGTGTTTTACTCGGACCGGCGATCAGCTTCTGTCTTCCCGATCTTCATTGCCATCACGGCATTGGCCCGACTGATCATTCTTCAAGGCAAGGATATGGCACCCGAGAACATTCTCTACGAAGCCATCGCGATTCTGATTCTTGCCATTGCAGCGTTTGTAATGACCCGGCTCAACCAGGTTCGCAAATACGACGACTAGCCCGGTTCTGATAAATAGGGCTTTGCCAGCGCCTCAAGTTTTTCTTCTCTGAGTTCGCCGATGGCATCCCAGATCTGCTCGGAGAGCTCTGGGTGGGCTGCTTTGAATTGGCGCGAAAGCATCAGGTAGTAGGGTTTGGTCTTGAGGGGCGGGGCGATCCGGACAATACCCTCCAACTGGTCGGGATTGTTGGCCAACAGATAATCGGCGGTCACCGATTGCAGCGCCACGGCTTTTACACGCTTCGCCTTGAGTAACTGCAGACTTTGCATCGAGCTGCGGACTTTGATCACGGAGACACCAAGATTCTCAAGATCGTTCACGATTGAGTAACCGAGTGGGGCGCCAACGCTGATGTCCGGATCTTCGAACGCTTCGCCGTTCCAGCCGATTTCAGTGTTGGGCAGGGTATAGAGATAGTAGCTAATGGTGGTCAGGCGGCGAGACGGATCAACCTGGCCATCCTCCCAGGGGTATTCGCCAATGCGGGTACGCGAGCTGTTGAAAGAGGCGTTGAATATCCCGTCTACCTGGCCGGTTTTGAGCATCGTGAGGCAACGCTTCCAGGGATAGCGGCTGAATCTGATCTGCAGGCCAGGTATCCGTTCCTCAAGCATTTTGACCAGTTCAACCGCGGCGCCGGGCTTGTCCAGAACCCGTTGGGTGTCACCCATGTAGTATGGGAACTGGGTCTTATCTTCATAGGCAACATGCAGCACGGTATCTGCCGCCGCCGGACGGCTTGCACTCAGGGTAAGACCCGCCAACAGAGCAAAAGCGAGAACGACCTGAATACAAGCTTTCATGAGCATACTCAAAATGTTTGAGGGAACCCGCTTAGTTTAGTTCGCGGGTGATTTTTTTCCATTCTTCCCGGAATTCAGGCGCCTGCAGAACGGACGAGTCAGTTCTGCAGGCGAATATCATCCTTCCAGCGAAAGCCAACACCACCGGCTTGCCACACGCCGTCTTTGTTGAACGGATGGGGACCGGCCATATTGATGTACTGCGGCAGGCCAAAGTGAGGCGCCAGGTTTCGCGGAGCTTTGATGGTAACGCGATCCATGATGCGCAGACCCTGTTGCTCTGCCGGCAGGTGGGCCTCCGGTGAGGCTCGGTGGGCCACCGCCCAGTTGTCGATAAACAGCAGATCGCCGGTGTCGTACTCGTAGCGAATGCCGTAGCCATCCTCGAAGGAATCGTTCAGCAAATCGTTGTAGTCGTTGAACAGTTCTTTCATAGCCGCTTCGTCCAGCAGGCGGAAACTGTCTGCATGTGCGGGGAGAGTTTTGAGTTGGTCGATGGTCAGTCCTTCATCCGGCAGGCGTTCGATGACGGCGCCGGTCATGCCCAGGTGCAGCCACACGCTTTTTCGGCCGGAAATCGGATGCGTATGAACCACGGGGTGTGTGACGCTGGACGCGGAGTTAACCGAGACAAGGCGTTCCCAGAAGTCCTGCTTGTCCGGCGGCAGTGAATCAAACGCGGCGCCCTGGTGAGCGAAATGGGTGCCGCCGCCGTTTTCCGGCGCGCGAGCCATGTAGTAGGCGCTGTGGGAAAAGGTAGCGGCTTCGAAACTGCCGTCGTTGTGCCATTGGGGACCGACGCCGAGGATGCCCTGGCGGCCATCGTTCGAGCAGCGGAAGATGTGCCGGTTCCGGCCGGGCGTTGCCGGATGAACACCGTGGGTGGAGTGGATTTCACGGCCGCCCCACCACTTGCAGGCATCAATCAGTTCTTCGGGCGACAGACCGGCCTGGTGTTTGAAAACGATGAATCCGCGATTGGCCATTTCCTCTTCCAGGGCCTTGATGGCGGGCCCTGGCAGTTGGTTGCGCACGTCGGCGCCGTAGATTTCAACGCCGATGGGATCCAGTGGCTTAAGCGACAAACCGTGCTGTTCAAGCAGAGTCACGTTCTCCGGGTTCAGGGCCGCTACGGTGGAGGTGGGTTCGCGGGGTATTTCCTGGGTCTGTGCCATAGCCGTCACTACCATGCTGCTCGCTTTTCAGACAGCCTAACCCAGCGGGTTTTGGGAATTCAAACCTGAATAATCTCTGTACATGTCTTCAACTGGACGGGGCGCGCTTCCACCCGGCAAGACCAATTCGCGTTTGCCTTCGTAGATGCGGCCTCCAGACTGTTATAGGTAACCAAAACCAGAGGAATGGCCGTGACTCCCAAAACCCTTTTTCGCCGCACACTGGCATTGTTCGCTTTCGTGATGTCCGGATCTTTGTTGGCTGCCGACCCGGTGGTGGTGTCTTCGAAGATTGATACCGAAGGCTCGGTATTGGGCCAGATGGTATTGCAGTCCCTCGAAGGAGCCGGTATTCCGGTTGAAAACAGGCTTCAGCTGGGCGGTACGAGCATTGTCCGCAATGCCATCAAGGCCGGGGAAATAGATATTTACCCGGAGTACACCGGCAACGCTGCCTTCTTCCACGATCAGGCCGAGCGGGATATCTGGAAGGATGCCGGAAAAGCCTATCAGGAAGCCGCCCGCCTGGATAAAGAGGCGCACAACATTGTCTGGCTGGAACCGGCAGAGGCCAACAACACCTGGGCCATGAGCGTACGTGGAGATCTGGCCCGTGAGAACAACCTGGCCACGCTCGAGGATCTGGCGCGCTATATCAACGAAGGCGGTGCCTTCAAGTTTGCAGCCAGCGCCGAGTTTGTGGAATCCGCCAGTGCCCTGCCGGCGTTCCAGGAGGCCTATGGTTTCAAGCTTGAATCCGACCAGCTTTTGATTCTTTCAGGTGGTAATACGGCGGCCACTCTCCGTGCGGCGGCGTTGAACAACAACGACGTGAACGGGGCGATGACGTACGGTACCGATGGTGGCCTGGATGCGCTGGATCTGAAGGTGATGGAAGATACCGCGGGCGTTCAGCCGGTGTACCAGCCTGCGCCCATCGTGCGTGGCGAGGTGCTGGAAACCTACCCGCAGATCCGGGAGGTGCTTACTCCGATCTTTGAGTCGCTGGATCTTGAAACCCTGCAGCGCCTGAATGGCCAGGTAGCGGTAAACGGGGTGCCTGCGGATACTGTCGCGCGGGATTACCTGGATTCCCTCGCCCAGAACTGAGGTTTGTCGATTTTCAGCTCCGTTGCTCCGAATTCCATGCCTAACCGTGTCCTGCCCGTGCTGGGGTGTCTTGCCCTGGCGCTGGTCTGGTTGCTGGACTTGGGCGTGATCCAACCCAACCGGATTGTCCCGGGTACCGGGCACGGCCTGTTGTCGGCTCTCGGCGGAGCCGGGGCCGGCCTGGTCTCGCTGATCCTGGCCGGTTGCGTCTTGCTGTCTCTTCTGCCGCTGCGCCGCCGTTACCTGCCGCTGCTGGCTCTGGTAGGGCTTTCACTGGCGCTGTTGCCACTGCTGCTTGAGGTCTTTGCAAGCCGGCATCTGCCAGAGAACGCGCCGTATGCACGATCCTCCATCGGTGCCGGTTTCTGGTGTCTGCTGTTTCTGCTGTCCCTGATGCTGATCGAAATTCTCGGGCGTCTTGGAAGCGGGCGAGGGCTGCAGCTGCTGATTCTGGCCTTTGTCAGCGGAAGCTGGCTTTGGTTCCTGCGAGGCGATGGCCTTGAGAGTCTGTCCCTGGTTCGGGAGTTCAACGCCCGGCCAGACAAGTTTGAGCAAGCATTCTGGACACACCTGGCTTTGGCATTCGGGGCAGTCAGCATCAGTGCGTGCCTGGCGTTTTTCCTTGCCCTGAAAATGATTCGCAGCGTTGCCTGGCGCCGGCCCATCCTTGGTGCTGTCAGCTTTCTGCAGACCATTCCCAGCCTGGCGGTGTTTGGTTTGCTGATCGCGCCGCTCAGCGCTCTGGCGGCTGCCTTTCCGGCACTTCAGGCGATGGGGATCCGCGGAATTGGCTGGGCGCCGGCTTTGTTGGCGCTGGTGGCTTACAGTCTTCTGCCGATGGTGCGCAATACCTTTGTGGCGCTCACTGAAGTGTCCGAAAGCCTCTCCGATGCTGGGCGAGGAATGGGAATGAATGAACGGCAGCTGTTTTTCAAACTCAAGCTGCCGCTGGCACTGCCGGTGATTGTGGAGGGCGTTCGCATTACCACGATTCAGGCCATTGGCCTGACGGCGGTTGCCGCACTGATTGGTGCCGGCGGTTTTGGCAGCTTTATCTTTCAGGGTCTGGGGCAAGCGGCGATGGACCTGGTATTGCTGGGCGCCTTGCCAACGATTGCACTCGCGCTGCTGGCGGATGCTTTGCTTACCATGCTGGCGGCGAGTCTCAAACCGACACCGGCGACGGCCTGACAGGAAAAGGATAAGCCCGGATGATCGAACTGAAAAACGTAACCCGCCGCTTCGGTGACGCCGTCGCCGTGGACAGCATCAATCTGACGGTCGAAACCGGAGAGGTTTGCGTGCTGGTGGGCAGCTCGGGCTGCGGCAAGTCCACCACCTTGCGGATGATCAACCAGTTGCTGCCCCACAGCGAGGGCGAGATTCTGGTGGACGGCAAGGATGTGACCGCCATTAACCCGGAGCAGCTGCGGTTGAACATGGGGTATGTCATCCAGGGCACCGGGCTGTTTCCGCACTGGACGGTGGCTCGCAACATAGCCATGGTGCCTCAGCTTCTGAAATGGCCACGGGAGCAGATCGACGAACGTGTTCATGAGCTGCTGACGCTGCTGGACCTTGAACCGGCCGTCCATGCCAACAAGTATCCCCAGCAACTGTCCGGCGGCCAGGCCCAACGGGTGGGGGTTGCCAGGGCACTGGCGGCCAATCCTAATATTCTGCTGATGGACGAACCCTTCGGTGCGCTGGATGCCATCACGCGCGAAAATCTGCAGCTGGAAATGCTGCGCATCCAGAGACAGTTGAAAAAAACCACGGTGTTCGTGACCCACGATATCGACGAGGCCCTGAGACTGGCGTCTCGCATCGCCGTTATGGACCGGGGCCGTATCATTCAGCACGACACGCCAGAGAACATCCTCCGCCGGCCGGCCTCCGAGTTTGTCGAGAATCTGGTGGGCAAGCAGGACCGGGGACTAAAACTGATGAGCCTGCGCAGCGTGCGTGACCTGATGCAAGCATACCCACAACCGAGGCAACCGAAACCCGGAGCCGATGGTCTCAACGAAGACGACAGTCTGAGGGTGGCGCTGTCGATCATGCTCTGGCAGAACTGGAACCATGTGCCCGTGTTCAATGCCGAGGGCCAGGAAACCGGAACCATCACGCGCGAACGCATTATCCAGGAAGGTGCCTGATGCGGATCTGGGTGCCACCGGTATTGCTGACCGCGCTGCTGTGCGCCCTGAGTGCGGGCATGCCGGCTCTGGAGCCACTATTCGAATGGGTGCAGCCGGACAAACAGAACGTCATCTATGAGCGGGAGAGCTTCCTGTTTCTGCTGCAGAATCATCTTACGCTGGTGGTGATTTCCGCGCTTGTAGGCACGGTTGCTGCGGTAGCGGGCGGAATCTTCGCCACCCGGCCTTCCGGCCGGGATTTTCTGCCACTGGTGAGCCAGATTGCGTCCATTGGCCAGACCTTCCCGCCGGTGGCGGTTCTGGCCCTGGCGGTGCCGGTTCTTGGCTTCGGCGAGGCGCCGATTCTAGTCGCATTGATCCTGTATGGCCTGTTGCCCATTTTGCGCAACACCCTGGCGGGCCTTGAGGGGGTTGATACCACCGTCAGGCAGGCAGCCCTAGGCATGGGCATGTCGCCGTTGCAGGTGCTTCTGCAGGTGGAACTGCCACTGGCGGGCAGGGTGATTCTGGCCGGCATTCGCACTTCGGTGACGATCAACATTGCCACCGCGGCCATCGGCTCAACAATTGGGGCCCGAACCCTTGGTGATCCGGTGATTGCCGGTCTGGTGAATGGCAACACGGCCTACGTGCTGCAGGGTGCGATTCTGATTGGGCTCTTGGCGCTAACCGTGGATAGCCTGTTTGAGGCGGTGGAGCGGGTCTGGGATCGCCGATTTCTGCCCCATGCTGCAGGCTGAAACCGTTCGCACTGTACGCTCACCGCTTTAAAAACCTTGCGTGGATGTCTAGGCTGACGGAGAGGCACAGCGCAAGGAGCACAGCGGAATGAAGTTTCCCTCGAGCACATCATTTGCACTCCTCGGCGCAGCACTGATCGCGATCAGTTACGGGCTTGCGCGTTTCGCGTTTGGTTTGTTTGTGCCCCCGATTCGGGACGATCTGGATCTGGCACCGGATGTGATTGGTATCATCGGTGCGCTGCCGCTGATCAGTTTCGTTTTCGCGACCATGGTTGCGCCGCTCTCCGCGAATCGGCTTGGCGCCCGCAATACCGCCATGGCCTCGGGTATTTTTGGTGTTGTTGGCCTGGCCCTGATTAGCCAGGCCACGGGCGCCCTGTCCCTCGGCATTGGCGTTGTCCTGTGTGGTATCTGCACGGGCCTGATGATGCCTGCGCTCACGGCCGCCATGCAGGCGCTGGTCAGACGCTCCCTCCACGGCCGGGTCAGCTCGGTGATGAACGCGGGCACGAGTGTGGGTGTCATGGTCGCTGTACCAACCATACTTTTCTTGGCCGGTGCCTGGCGCTATGCCTACGCGTTCTTTGCGGTGCTGGCGGTTATTGGCGTGATTGCCACCTGGTTCTTCATCCCCTCGGTTTCACGTGTGGTTCCCGCCAATGCGGCGCCCGTGCAGCCAATCAGTGCGGATCAGTGGTGGCGACTGCTCCGGCTGTCTTTGTTCGCCTTCATGATGGGGTTTGTGTCTGCCGCCTTCTGGATTTTCGCCCCCGATCTTGTGGTTAATCTTGGGTCCATGCCCTCCGATGCCACCGGCTGGCTGTGGTTGGGTGTTGGCTTCGCAGGTCTGGGCGGTGCGGTGGTGGCCGATCTGGCAGACCGGAACAATCCGCCGGTTACCCAGGCCCTGATGCTGATGACATTGGCTGCGAGCCTGGCGTTGCTGGCAGCCAGCCCGGACAACCTGGTGATTTCGGCGTTTTCTGCTCTGGTTTTTGGCCTGGCCTATATGAGTCTGACCGGCCTGTATCTGATGACCGGCATTCGCCTGTTGCCGGGGCGGCTATCCATGGGGCCGGTGCTGCCATTTATCGCCGTATCCCTGGGCCAGGCGGCTGGCTCGCCAGTGGTTGGTCTGCTGGTCGGCGGCGTGGGTTACGCCGATGCCTTTGCCATGTTCTGCTCTATCGGCATCGTTGTGGCCATGCTGTCTCCCTTCTATCCGCGGTATCTCGAGTATGAGCCGGAGGAGGAGACTGAAGAGGATACCGGTCTGCAGGCCGCCTATGACTACCAGCTTCAGGACGAGGAGGGCGAACCCTACTCGCCGGTTAGCGGAAAGACTGAGAGCTACTAGGCTGCGCCGCTTCAGGGTCTAGTCCGGTGATCCGTCGGTGGGCGCTGCCCAGCTGGTATAGCCAAGGTCCATAACGCGGGCGACTTCGTCATCCGGTATGGCCGAAAGTTCGCCGAGCTCCAGGGGGTCGAAGTGGAAGGCATAGAGGCGAGAAGTGAACTCTGCAATAGGCAGGGAAGCTTCGCCTCGAAATTCGCCGTTGCCGTGGGTTGAGCAGGTAATGCCCTGGCCCCAGTTCTGGCCGCTGTCGTTGTTGGGGTTGAAGAAATAGACCCGCATTTCGTTTTTCGGGCTCAGGGCAACCCGCAGTATGTTAATGGCGTGGCGGCCGACGAATCGGGCGGCGCTGTCGGTAACAGCAATGCCCGCGGGCTGGGCGTGAATCACCGGGATGTTGCCGTTGTAGAAAGGGTGATAACTGGCGTAGAAATGCCGGATAAAACCTTCATAGTCGTGCACCTCTCCGGTTTTTACATCGGTGACCGCGCGGAAACCATGGCTCACCCACCAGCCGTAGAATTCCGGGTTGATCCAGCGGTGGGCATCCTCATCCCGGTTCTCACAGCGGCGCCACATTTCGCCGTAAAGGCGGTCCAGATGGGGGATGAGAACCAGCGAAACCGGGTCGACATCCACGGGCGTTCCTTTGACAAGCCCCGGCTCCAGATCCCGGGATGATACCTCCTGGCCCTCGAATCGACTGAGTACCTCATTGTCCCGAGCCGCCCAGGCCAGAACCTGCAGCAGGTAATCCGCCTCGTTCGATGCCCACATGGAAAGGCCAATGGCAGACTGGCAGGTGGGGTTGTTGCCCTGGCCAACACCCAGTGGCTGTCCCAGAAGATTGATAACACCGGCGAGCAGGAAAACCCGCGGCGGCCGCGCATCGCCGAATGTCTCTGCCAGGGCCTGGTTGGTTTCGGCAGACGGCTGGAGCTTGATTTGCCGCCATAACGCCTGGGCCACGGAGGGGGTAAACAGCGACCCGCGCTCCAGCATCATGGTCAGGCCATACACGGCCTGGCAGGTTTCCGGGTAAATGGCCTCGTC
The DNA here is from genome assembly GCF_047123295.1 of Marinobacter sp. MIT932201. NCBI lineage: Bacteria > Pseudomonadati > Pseudomonadota > Gammaproteobacteria > Pseudomonadales > Marinobacteraceae > Marinobacter > Marinobacter sp. MIT932201. The sequence continues at coordinate 1,395,813 of NZ_CP138917.1, forward strand.
AATCAGGGCATGAACCAGCTCGGTGTAGCAGTAAAGATCGTCCAGGCCGGTCATGGTCAGGCCCAGGGTGTTGGGGATCAGTTCGTCCTGGCCGGTATCGCGGAGAAACCTGAGCATCACCGCATGGTAGGGGGAGGCCAGGCCTGTATCGAACATGCTGCGGGCAAAACTGCTGGCTTCGGAGGACAGCGCCAGGTCATCCATATCTTTCAGGCGTTGCTCGTAAACCGCAAGGCCCGGGTCCTCCGCACTGGCGGGGGTAGGGGCAAACAGTGCTCTCACCAGCCGGGTGGCGTCGGAACTCCCCCGGGTTTTCATCTCGGGGTCATACAGGCACTTGGCAATCTGCCCGATCATCTCGCAGATGCTGTCCACTTGCACTGGCCCCTGGTCCAGCAATCGCCACACTTCAGCCACCAGGCTGTCCAGCAGGCTCTCGTAGCCGAGGTGAGAGACCAGATAGCGATAGAGTTCGAGGACGATGGTGCCGAGTTGCTTCGGACGTTCCCGATCGGCTTCGGTGAGTTGGCCAGACAGCAGATCCAGGTTCAGGGCCATCACCTGGGTGAGGAAGTGCCTCGCCTGCTCCGCAGAGATACCGGGATGGAAATAGTCGCCCCGGGTAACGGCCAGCATGCGCAGCTCGCTGAGCGCCTCGACGATGGTGGTGACCGCACCGGCCGCCCGAAGCGAATGTTTTGCCAGGGCGGGTTGCAACAGGGCTGGCCGGGCCCAGTCACTGGTTCCGAAAATACCGGCGGATTCCAGTGAGCGAACCCTGCGGTACAGGGCGTCGAACCCGCCGGGCAGGGTCATCAGCAGTCTGGAACGCTCCAGTACGCCAAGACTGGACGCCTTCGGATCGGCGCGGCGGGCGCGGGCAAACTCTGCCAGCGCCATATCAAACTGCATCAGTGCCGGCTTGAGCGCAGGATCTGGGTCTTGGCGCTCCATAGCGTTGGCTCCCTTGCGGTTTTATCCGCCCTGACGAAAGCGTTGGATAAAGGCTTCAGACTCCGCGATTGACTGTTCCATATTGCGAATCAGGTAATCCACATCCTGCCGGATACTCACCAGTTCGTTTTCCAGTGAGCCGATCGCCTGGGCGTTCAGGTTGTGTTTAAGATACAGCACCTGGTCTTCAAATGCCTGTAACACCGGCTCCATACGATCCTCGGCATCGTGCATTCGGCTGATCAGCTGGCTGTACTGAACACGGGTATCCTTCAGTTGTTGCTCACTGCTGCGGCGCAGTGAGGCGCTCTCGTAGAGGCTGAGCTCGTCTTCCCATTCATCAAACAGGTCCTCGGCGACTTCTTCCACCTTGTCGATTCGGTCTCTAACCTCTTCGGCACTCGCCAGGCTGTCTTCGTAGGCATCGCTGATTTCGGCATATTGTTCCTTTAGCTCGGTGTCAGGCGTGTCCACCACACTCTGGAAACGCTCAAGCGACGAACGGAAGGTTTCCTGGGCGTCGTTCTGGCTGTCCCGGGCATCTTCAACCCGATCCACCAGGATGTCCCGCTTTTCATACCCGAATTTTTCCATGGTTTTGTAGTACACCGTGGAGCACCCGCCAAGGAGCACCGCGCTGAGCAATAGCACCCAGACACGTTGAAGGCTGATTTTTGTTTTCGAGTAGTCGGTTGCGGGGCTGGGCATAGGGGCGTCTCCGGTTGCATGCTAATCACAGAAGTGAAGCATGGCGGTGGAGCGCTGACAAGCACGTATTCGGCCTTGATTTGCTGGAGCGGAAAACGACAAACCCCGGCAAGTGCCGGGGTTTGTCCGTTCAACCAAAGCAGGGACCGTGGTTATTTCTTCAGTCCCATCTCCTCGATTGAAATCTCCCGCATCTTGAATTTCTGGATCTTCCCGGTGACGGTCATCGGGAATTCGTCCACGAACTTGTAGTTCTTCGGGATCTTGAAGTGAGCGATCTTGCCCTTGCAGAAGGCCTGCAGGTCCTCGGCTGTGACTGGCGCCGCGTCTGGAGCCAGCTTCACCCAGGCAATCAGCTCTTCGCCGTACTTGTCATCGGGAATGCCGGTTACCTGCACTTCTTCGATGGCCGGGTGAGTGTAGAGGAACTCTTCGATTTCTTTCGGGTAGATGTTCTCGCCACCGCGGATGACCATATCCTTGATGCGGCCAACGATCTGGACATAGCCTTCTTCGTCCATGGTGGCCAGATCGCCGGTATGCATCCATCCGGCGCTGTCGATGGCTTCGCGGGTTTTCTCTTCGTTGTTCCAGTACTTCAGCATCACGCTGTAGCCACGGGTGCACAGCTCGCCGATCTCGCCACGCGGAACCACGTTGCCGGTGCCCGGATCAACGATCTTGGTTTCCAGGTGCGGCTGGGTGCGGCCCACGGTGGTGACCTGCTTCTCGAACGGATCCAGGGAGCTGGTCTGGGTGGAAACCGGGCTGGTTTCGGTCATTCCGTAGGCAATCTGAACCTCTTTCATGTTCATCTTGCCGTTGACCTTCTTCATGACCTCTGCCGGGCAGATGGACCCCGCCATGATGCCGGTGCGCAGGCTGGAAAGGTCATAGGTCTCGAATTCCGGCTCGGTCAGTTCGGCAATGAACATGGTGGGCACGCCGTACAGGGCGGTGGCCTTTTCCTGGTGCACGGCCTGCAGAACCGACTTGGGCTCGAAGCCTTCGCCGGGATAAATCATGGTAGAACCGTGGGTGATACAGCCCAGGTTGCCCATGACCATGCCGAAGCAGTGGTACAGGGGCACCGGGATCACCAGGCGGTCTTTCTCGGTCAGGATCTGGCTCTCGCCCACAAAGTACCCGTTGTTCAGGATGTTGTGGTGGGTGAGGGTAGCGCCTTTCGGGTTGCCGGTGGTGCCGGAGGTGAACTGGATGTTGATGGGGTCGTCAAACTGCAGTTCGCCCTGGCGTTTTACCAGATCGTCCTGGGACACGTCGCTTGAGAAGCCGAGGAATTCCTTCCAGGTCCACATGCCGTCGTGCTTGTCTTCGTGCACGTTGATCACGGCCCGCAATTCCGGAACGTGGTCGGCCTTGAGCTTGCCGGGGGAGCTTCGCTTCAGCTCCGGGGCCAGCTCGTAGATCATCTCGCGGTAATTGGAAGCTTTGAAGCTGTCAGCCGTCACCAGGGTGGTTATACCAGCCAGGTTGAGGGCGTATTGCAGTTCGTGGACACCGTAAGCCGGGTTGATGTTCACCAGGATGGCACCGACTTTGGCGGTGGCGAACTGGGTAACGGTCCACTCGTAGCGGTTGGGGGACCAGATGCCCACGCGGTCGCCGCGTTTGACGCCAATGGCCATGAAGGCGCGGGCGGCTTCGTCGACTTTTTCAACAAACTCTTTGTAGGTCCAGCGAATGTCCTGGTGCAGGCACACCAGGGCTTCGTTGTCCGGGTATTTCTCGGCGGTGCGGTCGAGCATTTCACCGATGGTCATGCCCAGCAGGGGCACTTCCGCGGTTCCGCTGGTATAACTTGGTAGAGTCTTGCTCATATCTCTGCCTCCATTGTTTTTGTATTCGAGGGCGAGCAGGGTGGTTTACCTGCTAGCGACTCTGACTGTGATATTCGGGGTTCGGTTGCATATCGCTGGCAATCGCCACCCGGTTGGACATGTTGTAAAAGCCGATCAGGTTACTGAGATCCCAGATGCCGCGGTCGCTCAGACCGGCATCCCGCAGGGCCTGGATGTCGTCTTCGGTGACGGTGGCCGGCGAGCGGGTAAGGTGGGATGCAAAATCCAGCATCGCCCGCTGGCGCTTGTCGAGTTTGGCGCTGCGGTAGTTCATCACCATGTGCTCACCCAACTGGGGATCGCCGCTCAGGACGCGTACGGCGGCGCCGTGGGCGACCAGGCAGTAGAAGCATTTGTTCTCGGAGGAGACCACCACGGCAACCATTTCCCGCTCCAGTTTGGAGAGTTCACCTTCGCCGAGCATAAGCTCGTTGTACAGGCGGGTGAAGCCCTCAAGCTGTTTGAGGTTCTGGCTGTAGGCGGTGAGTACGTTCGGGATCATGCCCAGCTTTTCCTGGCAGATCTGGAAGTACTTCTGGGTGTCTTCCGGCATGTCTTTGATCTCCGGGATGGGGAGATCGAGGGCCACTACGTTTTTGTTGCTCATTCTTGGGCTCCTAGCCTTCCTGTTTGGTGCTTTGGCGGGCGGGAACAGCTTCCCAGGACACGCTGTGAATACGTCCCTGTACGCTTGACTGCAGCATCCATGCTGCAGACAGTCCTAGGAAGCTGTTCCCACCCGCCAATTTGATCATTGGCAGTTGCCGCCTAGTGCCTGGCCGACTTTTGAGCCGTTGTGGCGATTCAGTTGGCTGCATATCCAGTCGCCTGTGGCGACAAGCTTTTCCAGATCGACGCCGGTTTTGATGCCAAGGCCGTTAAGCAGGTATAGCACGTCTTCGGTGGCGACGTTGCCCGAGGCGCCTTTGGCGTAAGGACAGCCGCCGAGGCCGGCGACGGAGGCATCGATAACGCTGACGCCTTCTTCCAGCACCGTGTACAGGTTGGCCAGTGCCTGGCCATAGGTGTCGTGGAAGTGGGCGGCCAGCTTTTCCATGGGCACATGGGCGGCGACGGCTTCGAGCATGCGCTTGGCTTTCAGCGGCGTGCCGACGCCGATGGTGTCGCCCAGGGAGATTTCGTGGCAGCCCATGTCGTAAAGGGCTTTGGCCACGGTGGCCACCTGCTCGGGTGCAATGTCGCCTTCGTACGGGCAACCCATCACGGTGGAAACGTAACCGCGCACGGGGATGCCGTGTTTGCGGGCTTCTTCCACCACCGGGGCGAAGCGCTCAAGGCTTTCGGCGATGGTGCAGTTGATGTTCTTTTTGGTGAAGGATTCGGACGCGGCGCCGAAGACGGCGACCTCGTCGGCCTTCGCCGCCAGTGCCCCCTCAAACCCTTTCAGGTTCGGGGTCAGGGCAGAGTAGCGAACGCCGGCCTTGCGGTTGATGCTGGCCATTACTTCGGCGGCATCGCCCATCTGTTGCACCCATTTAGGGGACACGAAGCTGGCGGCCTCGATGTGGCTCAGGCCGCTGTCTGCCAGGCGGTCGATCAGCCCGGTTTTGATGGCGGTGGCGATCACCGGGCCGGGCTCGTTCTGGAGTCCGTCCCGGGGGCTCATCTCAACCAGGCGAACCTGTTTGGGAAAGGCCATCAGCCTGCCTCCTCTTCATCTACTTCAATGGCAATCAGTTCGGCACCTTCGGACACCTGGTCGCCTTCGGCGAAGAAGATGTCGGTAACCACGCCGTCGGCCGGGGCCTTGATGGCGTGTTCCATCTTCATGGCTTCCATGATCACCAGGCTCTGACCGGCGGTGACCTTGTCACCCACCTTGGCCTGCACGGCCACGATGGCGCCGTTCATGGGTGCGGCCAGGCTGCCTTCGCCGGCCATTTCCTCGAAGCCGTAGCTTTCCTTGTACACGGTGCAGTTGAAGGTGTCGCCTTCGTAGAACAGCACCAGCTGGTCGTTGTGCAGGTTGCCGTGGATGCTGATGCGGTGGCCGTTGATGACGGCCTGCAGGTAGTCATCGTCCAGTCGGGCAGTAAGGTTGTATACGCTGTCGCCCACGAACACCTGATAGCGGTCGTCGCGTTCCAGCACCTTCAGGTCGTGAATCTCTTCACCCACCTGCAGCTGCAGTGGCTGGGCGAACTCGGAGTTCATACGCCAGCTGTTCTGGCGGCCGAACGGCGACCAGGGGTCGGTGCTGACCACTTCCCGGGATTTGCGCTGTTCCAGAACAAAACCGGCGGCCAGTACCAGGGCCTTGTGGGTATCCAGCCTGGATTTCGGGAACAGCAGTTCCCGGTGATCCTCAATGAAGCCGGTGGTCAGGTCGGCTTCCCGGAACGGCTGGGCGTCGGCCAGGGCGTGCAGGAACCGGATGTTGGTCTTCACGCCGGCAATGCGGTAGTGCTCCAGGGCCTGGACCATGCGGTTGATTGCCTGGTCGCGGGTTTCGTCCCACACGATCAGTTTGGCGATCATGGGGTCGTAGTGGATGCTGATGTCGTCGCCTTCGGTCACACCGGTATCCACCCGCACATGGGCGCTTTCGTCCGGGGTGCTCAGGTAGCGCAGGTTGCCGGTGGCCGGCAGGAAATCCTGGTCCGGGTCTTCGGCGTAGATCCGTGCTTCCAGGGCGTGGCCACGGGTTTTCACCTGGGACTGCTCCAGCGGCAGGGGCTCGCCCCAGGCCACTTTCAGCTGCCATTCCACCAGATCCTGGCCGGTGACCATTTCGGTAACCGGGTGCTCGACCTGCAGGCGGGTGTTCATTTCCATGAAGAAGAAGGAACCGTCGACGTCGTACAGGAATTCGACGGTGCCGGCTCCCACATAGTTGATGGCCTGGGCAGCGCGCACGGCCGCTTCACCCATGGCCTTGCGGGTATCTTCGCTCAGGCCGGGAGCAGGGGCTTCTTCCAGGACTTTCTGGTGGCGGCGCTGCACGGAGCAGTCACGCTCGGCCAGATACACGCCTTTGCCATCCTGATCGCAGAAAACCTGAATCTCCACGTGCCGGGGCTGGGTCAGGTAGCGTTCGATCAGCATGTCCGGGTTGCCAAAGGCATTCTGGGCTTCCCGCTTGGCGGCCGCCAGGGCATCGTCGAATTCGCCCATGCTGTTGACCACGCGCATGCCTTTACCACCGCCGCCAGCAACAGCTTTGAGCAACAGCGGGAAGCCGCATTTCTCGGCTTCGGCACGCAGGGTTTCAACTGACTGGTCGTCGCCATGGTAACCGGGCACCAGGGGAACACCGGCTTCTTCCATGATGGCCTTGGCTGCAGACTTGGAGCCCATGGCGGCAATGGCTGAAGAGGGCGGGCCGATGAAGACAATGTTGTTGGCTTCGCAGGCTTCGGCGAACGCGGTGTTTTCCGAGAGGAAACCGTAGCCCGGGTGAACGGCCTGGGCACCACTCTTCTTGGCAATCTCGATGATCTTTTCGGCGCGCAGGTAGCTCTCGGAGCTGGGTGCGGGCCCGATGTGGAAGGCTTCGTCGGCCATGGCCACGTGCCGGGCATTGGCGTCGGCGTCGGAATAGACGGCGACGACCCGAATGCCCATGCGGTGGGCGGTTTGTATGATCCGGCAGGCGATTTCGCCCCGGTTGGCGATCAGAATCTTGCTGAACATTGTTATTCTTCCTCCGGAACCCAGTTGGCCTTGCGCTTGTTCAGGAAGGCGCTGAGCCCTTCCTGCCCTTCTTCACCTACCCGGATATCCGCGATGCGGTGTGCGGTGTCGTCAATCACGTCGTCGTTGATCGGTTTGTGGCTGACGGCGAATACCAGATCCTTGGCGGCTTTCATCGCTTCGGGCCCGTTCATGGCCAGTTGCTGGAGCATCTCGTTGCAGCGGGCTTCCATGGCTTCGACATCGTCACAGACGATGTGGACAAGGCCGTATTCCTGAGCTTGCTTTGCGGTAAACACTTCGGCAGAGATGAAATACCGCCGGGCCTGGCGCTCGCCGATGGCGCGCACCACGTAGGGGCTGATCACCGCCGGAATCAGGCCAAGCTTCACTTCGCTGAGACAGAAGCTGGATTTCTCGGTAGCGATCACGATATCGCAGCAGGCGGCAAGGCCCACCGCGCCACCGAAGGCCGCACCCTGTACCAGGCCAATAACCGGCTTGGACAGGTGGTTGAGTACGTTCATCAGCCGCGCCAGTTCCCGCGAATCGTCGAGGTTTTCCTGGCGGGTGTTCTCAGCCATGCGACGCATCCAGCCAAGGTCGGCCCCTGCGGAGAAGTGTTTGCCTTCGGAGCGCAGGATGACCACTTTCACGCTTTCGTCGGCGTTCACCTCGGTGAGGGTGCTGATCAGCTGCTGAATGATCACATCGTCAAAGGCGTTGCGCTTGTCGGGGCGGTTGAGAACAACCTCGGCAATGCCTTCGGAACGGTGCCTGAGCAGAACTGCGGATTCGTTGTCTGTCATGTCAGTCTCCCCGATTACATCCGGAACACGCCAAAGCGTGTCGGCTTGGCGGGTCGGTTAAGGGTGGCAGACAGGCTCAAGGCAACCACTTCCCGGGTCTGGGCCGGGTCGATCACGCCGTCGTCCCACAGGCGGGCACTGGCGTAGTAGGGGTGGCCCTGCTCTTCGTATTTGTCGATGACCGGTTTCTTGAACTGGGCTTCTTCCTCGGCGCTCCATTCCTGGCCTTTGCGCTCCATGCCTTCGCGCTTTACCTGGGCCAATACGCCGGCAGCCTGCTCGCCGCCCATGACCGAGATTCGGGCGTTCGGCCACATCCAGAGGAAATCCGGGCTGTAGGCACGGCCACACATGCCGTAGTTGCCCGCACCAAAGGAACCGCCGATCAGCACGGTAATCTTGGGCACGTTGGCACAAGCCACGGCCATAACCATCTTGGCGCCGTGCTTGGCGATGCCTTCGGATTCGTATTTCTGGCCGACCATGAAGCCGGTGATGTTCTGCAGGAACAGCAGCGGGATGTTGCGCTGACAGCACAATTCAACGAAGTGGGCGCCTTTCTGGGCCGCTTCGCTGAACAGGATGCCGTTGTTGGCGATGATGCCCACGGGATAGCCGTGAATGTGGGCGAAGCCGGTGACCAGGGTCTGACCGTAGTAGCGTTTGAATTCGTCAAACTCGGAACCGTCTACGGTGCGGGCGATCACGTCGCGCACGTCGAACTGTTTGCGCAGGTCGGTGCCGACAATGCCGTAGATTTCTTCGGCGTCGTACAGCGGCGCCTTCGGCTTGCGGATTTCCACGTCCGTTGGTTTGCGACGGTTCAGGTTGGAGACGCTGCGCCGGGCGATTTCCAGGGCGTGGGCGTCGTTTTCGGCGTAATGGTCGGCAACACCGGAGATTTTACAGTGTACGTCGGCGCCACCGAGGTCTTCGGCGCTGACCACTTCGCCGGTGGCAGCTTTTACCAGCGGCGGGCCAGCCAGGAAGATGGTGCCCTGGTTGCGGACGATGATGGATTCGTCGGCCATGGCGGGCACGTAGGCGCCACCGGCGGTGCACAGGCCCATGACGACGGCGATCTGCGGGATGTCGTCGGCAGACATGCGGGCCTGGTTGTAGAAGATGCGGCCGAAGTGGTCGCGATCCGGGAAAACTTCGTCCTGGCGGGGCAGGTTGGCACCGCCGGAGTCGACCAGGTAGATGCACGGCAGGCGGTTCTGCAGGGCAATTTCCTGGGCGCGCAGGTGCTTCTTGACAGTCAGCGGGTAGTAGCTTCCGCCTTTTACGGTGGCGTCGTTGGCGATGATCATGCATTCGGTGCCGGAGACGCGGCCCACGCCGGCGATGACGCCTGCTGCGGGGACTTCTTCATCGTAGACGTTGTAAGCGGCGAACTGGCCGATTTCCAGGAACGGGGAACCGTCGTCCAGGAGGCGGTTGATACGCTCTCTGGGGAGCAGTTTGCCACGGGCGATGTGGCGCTCCTGGTAGGAGGGGCCGCCGCCTTGCTGGATGGTGGCGACTTTGTCGCGCAGGTCGGCTACGGCCTTGGCCATGGATTCCTGGTTGGCCTGGAACTCTTCGGACCTGGGGTTAATCTTGCTTTGCAGTATTGTCATTGTATCGGGCCTCGAGGTTCGGGGCGGCGGGACTGGCAGGCTGTCTTTCCGGGAACCGCTACGAGCACATCCATGTGCGCTTGGCGTCGGCCATCCATGGCCGCCGACATTCCCGGAAAGACACCCTGCCACTCCCTCGTTTTAACTTGGGAGCAGGCCGTCCCTGGTGCAGGGTTGAACGGCCTCGCCTTGTAACGGCAGCTTACTTGTTCAGGTACAGCTCGCGACCGATCAGCATCCGACGAATCTCGGACGTACCGGCACCGATCTCATACAGTTTGGCGTCGCGCAGCAGGCGGCCTGTCGGGTATTCGTTGATGTAGCCGTTACCGCCGAGCAGCTGGATGGCGTCCAGGGCGATTTTGGTGGCCATTTCGGCGGAGTAGAGGATCGCGCCGGCCGCGTCTTTCCGGGTGGTTTCAGCGCCGCGGTCGGCGGACATGGCAACCATATAGACGTAGGATTTGGCGGTGTTCATCCAGGTGTACATGTCGGCAACTTTGCCCTGTACCAGTTCGAATTCGCCGATGGCCTGGCCGAACTGTTTGCGCTCGCGGATGTAGGGAACGACCACGTCCATGGCAGCCTGCATGATGCCCAGCGGGCCGCCGGAAAGAACGAGACGCTCGTAGTCGAGGCCGCTCATAAGAACCCGTGCGCCGTTGCCTTCGCCGCCCAGTACGTTTTCCTTGGGTACTTTGCAGTCTTCGAACACCAGTTCGCAGGTGTTGGAGCCACGCATGCCGAGCTTGTCGAGTTTCTGGTGGCGGCTGAAGCCCGGGTAGTCCCGCTCTACGATGAAGGCGGTCACGCCGCGTGAGCCGGCCTGAGTGTCGGTCTTGGCGTAGATGACGTAGGTGTGGGCGTCCGGACCGTTGGTGATCCACATTTTGTTGCCGTTGAGAACGTAGTGGTCACCGGCGTCTTTGGCGCTCAGTTTCATGGAGATAACGTCGGAACCGGCGTTGGGCTCAGACATGGCCAGGGCGCCGATGTGCTCGCCGCTTACCAGTTTTGGCAGGTATTTCTGTTTCTGTTCTTCGGTGCCGTTGCGGTGAATCTGGTTCACACACAGGTTGGAGTGGGCACCGTAGGAGAGGCCAACGGAGGCGGAAGCACGGCTGATTTCTTCCATGGCGATCACGTGGGCCAGGTAGCCCATGTCGGAGCCGCCGTACTCTTCTTTCACGGTGATACCCAGCAGGCCCATGTCGCCCATTTTCCGCCACAGGTCCATGGGGAATTCGTTGTTACGATCGATTTCCTCGGCGCGTGGCGCGATTTCTGCAGCGGCAAAGCCGTTGACCTGCTCGCGGAGCATATCGAGGGTTTCGCCGAGGCCGAAGTTGAGCTCTGAGTACTGTGATTTCATCGTTGGCTACCTTTGATTTCTGTCGATCATTAGTTTTCAGCGGTCTGCCTGGCCTCGTCGTTGGCCGGCGCCTGCTGTTTCTTTTTCTTTTGTAGCTCCGCCAGGGCTTCTCGGCACCGGGCTTCCGCTGTGTCTATTTCCATCTCTGCCTGGGCAATGTCGTTCTTCTGCTGTTCCAGCATGGCTTTGCGACCGTCCAGGATCTCCAGCATTTTCAAGAGCTGTTTTTCGTTACCGGTGAGGGTTTCATCCCACAAGTCAAACAGCTCCCGGGTTTCCGCCAGGGTGAAGCCCATGCGCTTGCCGCGAAGGATCAACTTCAGACGCACGCGATCCTTGGTGCTGAAAATACGGGTCTGTCCGCGTCGGCGCGGCTTCAGCAGCCCCTGATCCTCATAGAAGCGGATGCTTCGCGTTGTGACATCGAACTCCTGTGAGAGCTCGCTGATGCTGAACGTTCTTTTTTCGACCATTGCGATTTCCTTTTTCGACTTAGGTTAGATAAAGTTTACGTAAACGTAAAGTAGTTTTCTGGTCCGATTTTAAACAAACAGAATTCCGAAAAGGGGAGTGAACGATGGATTTCAAAAATGTACCGGCCATTGTAACAGGCGGCGCTTCCGGGCTGGGCGAGGGTGCAGCCCGCGCGTTGGCAGCTTCCGGATGCAAGGTGGCAATCCTGGATCTGCAGAAAGAGCAGGGCCGCAAAGTGGCCGAGGACATCGGCGGGATTTTCCTCGAGTGTGATGTGAGCTCCCCCGACAGCGCCGAAGCGGCGATCAACGCTGCCCGCGAAGCCCATGGTCCCTGCGGTATTGCCGTGAACTGTGCCGGTATTGCCACGGCTTCCAAGATTCTGGGCCGCGAAGGTGTGATGCCGCTGGAGAACTTCAGCAAGGTTATTCAGGTCAACCTGATTGGTACCTTTAACATTCTGCGTCTGGCCGCGGCGGATATGGCCCAGCGTGAACCCAATGCCGATGGTGAACGCGGCGTAATCATCAACACGGCTTCCGTGGCGGCTTATGAAGGTCAGATTGGCCAGGCGGCCTACAGTGCCTCCAAGGGCGGTGTGGTATCGCTTACCCTTCAGTCAGCCCGTGAGCTGGCTCGCGAGGGCATCCGTGTAAATACGATTGCACCTGGCCTGTTCATGACGCCCATGATGGCGGGTATGCCCGAGGAAGTTCAGGAAAGCCTGGCAGCCACGCTGCCGTTCCCGAAGCGTCTCGGCAAGCCGGAAGAGTTCGGCATGATGGTTGACCAGATGGTGCGCAACCCGATTCTCAACGGCGAAGTGATTCGCCTGGACTGCGCGCTCCGCATGGCGCCCAAGTGAAGCATTCAATTGCAGGAGACATACATGACCGTGTCTGTTGATAAAGAAGAACTGGCGATGTTCCGGGATTCCGTAATCAAGGTCCTGGAAAAAGAAGTGACGCCGCACTACGAAGCCTGGGAAAAATCCGGTCTGGTGCCCCGCGAACTCTGGAACACCCTGGGCAACGCCGGCATGCTTTGTGTGGATGTGCCTGAAGAGTGGGGCGGCATTGGTGCCCCCTTCCAGTTCTCCGTCGTTGTGGGCGAAGAACTGGCCCGCATGGGATTCGGCGCACTGTCCACCAACGTGATGGTGCATTCCGACATCGTGGCGCCTTACCTTAGCCACATGGGCAATGAAGAGCAGCGTCAGCAATGGCTGCCGAAACTGGTCTCCGGCGAAGCCGTAGGTGCCATCGCCATGACCGAACCCGGTGCCGGCAGCGACCTGCAAGCGATTCGCACCAGCGCCGTGAAAGATGGCGACGAGTACATTCTGAACGGCTCCAAGACCTTCATCACTAACGGCCAGCACGCCGATATGGTGATCGTTGCCGCGAAAACCGACCCGAAGGCCGGCGCCCGCGGCATCAGCCTGTTCCTGGTGGACACCTCGCTGCCGGGCTTCAGCAAAGGTCGCAACCTCGACAAGATCGGCCAGCACTCCGGGGATACCTCCGAGCTGTTCTTCTCCGATATGCGCATCCCGGCCTCCGCGCTTCTTGGCGAAGAAGGGCAGGGTTTTGTGTATCTGATGAAGGAACTGCCCCGGGAACGCCTGGTGATCGGTGCTCTCGGCGTAGCCGCCGCCCGTGGTTCCCTGGACCTGACCATCGCCTACGCCCAGGAGCGGGAACTGTTCGGCCAGAAACTGGCCCAACTGCAAAATACCCGCTTTGAAATCGCTCGCATGGAAACCGACTACCGGGTCAACAAGGCCTTCGTGGACCAGTGCATCGACCAGTACGACCTGGGCGAACTGGACGCGCCAACCGCCTCCATGGCGAAGTACAGCGCCACTGAAATGCAGTGCCGCGTGGCCGATGGCTGCCTGCAGCTGTTTGGCGGTTACGGTTACACCACCGAATACCCGATTTCCCGGGCTTTTATCGACGCACGGGTGCAGCGGATTTACGGCGGCACCTCGGAAGTCATGAAAGAAATTATTGCCCGCTCTGTGCTGGGCAAGGCCTGAAAAAGGAAGAGCCTACAAGGCTTCCGGAAGGCAACTCGAATGCTCGGGGTCCGAGCAGGGGCAGCCTTTCCGGGACTGTCTGCAGCATGGATGCTGCAGTCAAGCGTACATGGACGTATTCACAGCGTGTCCCGGAAAGGCTGCCCCTGATCGGGCCCTCCACAGAATCAGGAGGACAACGAAATGAACAGCAATGATGTGGTAATCGCAGGCTCAGCAAGAACCCCGATGGGCGGCATGATGGGCTCCCTCAGCACCGTGCGCTCGCCGGAACTGGGCGCCATCTCCATCAAGGCCGCCATCGAACGCTCCGGCCTACAGCCGGCGGACGTGCAGGAAGTCATCATGGGCTGTGTACTTCCCGCAGGCCTCGGCCAGGCTCCGGCCCGCCAGGCCTCACGCGCCTCCGGCATTCCCGACAGCTCCGGCTGCACCACCATCAACAAGATGTGCGGCTCCGGCATGCAGGCCGTCATCATGGCTCACGACCAGATCAAAGCCGGTACCAACAACATCATGATCGCCGGCGGCATGGAAAACATGAGCCAGGCACCGTACCTGCTGCCCAAGGCCCGTGGTGGTATGCGCATGGGCCACGGCCAGGTGATGGACAGCATGTTCCTGGACGGCCTGGAAGACGCTTACGAAGGCGGCCTGATGGGTGTATTTGCCCAGCGTACCGCGGACAAGTACGACATCAGCCGTCAGGCCATGGACGAATTTGCCATCGGCTCCCTGCAGAAATCCCTGGCGGCGATTGAAAACGGCTGGTTCCGTGACGAGATTGTTCCGGTAACTGTTTCCGGTCGCGGCGGCGACACCGAAGTCGACACCGACGAGCAGCCGGGCAATGCCAAGCCGGAGAAAATCCCGCACCTGAAGCCGGCCTTCGCCAAAGACGGTTCCGTGACTGCGGCCAACTCCAGCTCCATCAGCGACGGTGCCTCCGCCCTTGTTCTGGCCTCCGCCGCCGAAGCCGACGCCCGTGGCCTCGTTCCCCAGGCCCGAATCGTGGCTCACGCCACCCACGCCCGCCTGCCAGCGGAGTTCACCCTGGCGCCCATCGGCTCTATCGAGAAGGTGCTCAAGAAAGCTGGCTGGAGCGTCGACGACGTGGACCTGTTCGAAATCAACGAAGCTTTCGCGGTGGTTACCCTGGCGGCCATGAACGAGCTGAAACTCCCGGCTGACAAGGTTAACGTCCACGGCGGCGCCTGTGCCCTGGGGCACCCGATTGGCTCTTCCGGTTCGCGGATCATCGTTACCCTGATCAATGCTCTGAAGCAGCGTGGGCTGAAGCGTGGTGTGGCTTCGCTGTGTATTGGTGGTGGCGAGGGCACTGCGGTTGCTATCGAGTTGATCTGATAGGTTCTCTGCGAGCCTGCCTGTTTAGGGGCGGGCTGCGGGGTGGCCATCCCCCAAGGCAGAAGTCTCACCATCCCAGAAAGCCTGACTTGATATCAGTCATGCGGCCAATTCAATGATTTGCTAGCCTTCAGTGCATTGAAATTCCCCGGCATTGGAGAAGGAAACCCCGTGCGAAAGCGCCACGAGTTTATTGAGGAATCCCGTAAGCAGTGGAGTTCCGAGCCCGCGTTTGTGGCCTCCATGGCGGCAGCTGCCGTGGGGTTGGGGAACCTGTGGCGGTTTCCTTACATGGTGGGGGAGAACGGTGGTGGCGCTTTTGTGGTGGCTTATCTGCTGGCGCTGATTGTGGTGGTTCTGCCCATCATGATTCTGGAAGTGTCCGCCGGTCGGCTCTCCAAGGGCAGTACCGTTCAGACTTACCGGCAGGTGAACCGCTTTGGCGTGGTCTATGGCTGGTTCGTGGTTCTGATCACCATGGCCATTACCAGCTATTACCTGGTGATTACCGGCTGGACCTTGGGGTATGCGGTGGATGCCGCAACGGACGATCTCCGGGTGTTCGGGGATTTTACCGCCGGGTATAACTCGCTCTGGTATTTCTTCGCCGTCACTTTGCTCGGGGCTATCATCCTGGCCAAGGATGTGACAGCCATTGAGCTGATGTCGAAGATCCTGATGCCGGTATTGATCATTGTGATGATTGGGCTGGTGGTCTTCGCCAGCCGAACGCCCGGCTGGGAGCAGACCAAGGATTTCTTTTTCCAGGTGGATTGGAGCCGGCTGGCGGATGGCAAGCTTTGGACATTCGCCTTCGGTCAGGCGTTCTACACGTTGGCGATTGGCCAGGGCTATCTGGTGACCTACGGCAGTTTTATTCCCCGGCAGACTCATGTTCCCAGGGCCTGTCTGATTGTCGCAGGCACGGAGACCAGCGTGGCATTGTTGGCAGGCTGGATGATCTTTCCGTTTGTGTTCAGCCTTGGCATGGAGCCCACGGAAGGCAGCCAACTTGCGTTCGTGACCATGCCACGGGTGTTCGAGGACATGGTTGGTGGCTACTGGGTGGGCACGCTGTTTTTCAGCCTGTTCTTTATGGCGGCGTTCAGCTCCAGTCTGGCCGGTTTGAAGGTGATGATTGCTGCGGTGGCGGAGGAGTTCCGGCTGAGCAATGGCCGGGCGGTCAGTTTGGTTACCCTGGTTATGCTGGTGCTGGGTACAGCATCGGCGCTGAGTTTCACACCACTGGAGTGGAACATTGCCGGGGAGCCGGTGCTGGATGTGATCGACCGGGTGGCCGGCGGCAATGTGATTATCTTCTCAGGGGTCCTTGGCGCGGCCATGTTCTGCTGGTTTATACCACCGGAGAAGATCCGGACTGTGCTGGGTACGGAAAGCCGTTGGTGGGAATGGCGGATGTACCTGGTTGGCCGCTATCTGCCGCTGGTAATGCTGCTATGGATCGCGGTGACTTACGCTTTGAACCAGATGGGCATTACTCAGGCCTGACCTGAAATTCGCGGGGTTCGATCTTCAGTTTTTTCAGGCGCGAGGTCAGGGTGGTGGGTTTTATCCCCAGCATGGCCGCTGCGCCATCTTCGCCGAAGACCCGGCCACTGCTCATGGTGAGGGCCCGGGTCAGGTTCTGTTTCTCCAGCTCCCGTAACTCCTGTTCCGTCATCAATTCGCCGCTGTAATGCCTCGCGGGCGGCGTTGTTGTGTTTATACGGGCGGTGGAGTCCGGCCCGGGTAGATCCAGATCCAGGCGGCCGTCGGCGGTGATCACCTGGCGCTCGATCACGTTTTCCAGCTCCCGCACATTGCCCGGCCAATGATAGGCCTTCAGGGTTTCCACATCCCTCTCTCGCAGCGCCAGAGTGGGGCGGTTGAACTTCTGGCAGGCCCGGTTCAGAAACTCCTGGGCCAGGATGGGGATGTCTTCCAGACGACGGCGCAAGGGAACGGACTCGATGGGAAACACGTTCAGACGGAAATACAGATCCTCCCGGAAGGTTTTCTGCTGCACTTCGGCTTTCAGGTCGCGGTTGGTGGCGGCGATAACGCGCACGTCCACGGCCCGGGTGCGGTTTTCCCCCACCCGCTCGAATTGCTGATCCTGAAGCACGCGGAGCAGTTTGCCCTGCAGCTCCAACGGGATTTCGCCCACTTCATCCAGGAACAGGGTGCCGCCGTCGGCCAGTTCGAACCGGCCGACGCGATCACTCACTGCGCCGGTGAAGGCTCCTTTGATGTGGCCGAAAAATTCGCTCTCGAACAGATCCTTGGGGATGGCTGCACAGTTCACCCGGATCAGGGGGCGATCCCGCCGGCTGCTGGACTGGTGAATGGCCCGGGCGATCAGTTCTTTGCCCGTGCCAGATTCACCGGTGATCAGTACGTTGGCATCGGTGGGCGCCACCATGCCAATCCGACGCACGATGGCCTTGATGGCGTCGCTCTGGCCGAAGATCTCGTGGAAGTGGTACTCGGCGCTCAATTCTTCCTGCAAATAGGCGTTTTCCATTTCCAGGCGGCGCTTGAGGGTCTCCACCTCTTCCAGTGCCTTGTGCAATTCGTTCTGGGCTTTCTGGCGGGCGGAGATATCCCGGAACACCACCACAGCACCCACCGGATGGCCGTTGTCGAGAATGGGTGTGCTGGTGTATTCCACCGGAAAGCCACTGCCATCCTTACGCCAAAACCAGTCCTCGCCAACGCGCTTCACGCTGGCATCGCGGAAGGCCGCGTATATGGGGCAGTCCTTCAGTGGGTACAGGCTGCCGTCCGCGTGGGAATGATGCACCACGCGGTGCAGGACCCGACCCATCAGTTCGTCAATTCGCCAACCCAGCATGCGCTCTGCTGCGGGGTTCGCGAAGGTGCCTCGACCCTCGGCATCCACCCCGTAGATGCCTTCCCCGACGGCATGCAGGATCAACTGGTTTTCTCTCTCCATGTCCTTGAACAGCTCCTCCACCCGTCGCCACTCGAGCAGGCCGCCCCGGTGGTAGTGGTTGGCATCGTGGCGTTCCCGGAGGGTGCGTAATTGGCGCCGGTCTCGAAGTAAAAGAAGTATGTTCTGGGATTCCGCCTCGCCGACCCGGGACGAGGAGATTTCGAGTTCCACAGTGTGGCCGTCCCGATGCTGCAGGAAGAAATCGCGGCTCCAGCCATGACTGCGAAACAGAGTCTCTTCGGTAAAGGCGATCAGTTGTGGGCGCTGGTCTGTGAACAGATGGGTGCAGGGTGTCCCCGTCAGCGATTGACGGTCCGTGCCGATCATCCGGCCCATGGCGCTGTTGGCTGACAGAATCAGATCCCGCGCAGCGTCCACCAGCAGGGCCGCTTCCGGGAGATGATCGATCCAGTTCCAGGTTATTTCAGAGCTGATGATTGCTTCGTTATTCATGGCGGCTTCCCGAGTCAGTCTGTCGGAGAAGAATCAATCCCCGTGCCAACTACGAATATTCGCAGTCGACGCTACGAAAAGTCGTTAATTACGAAATATCGTAGCTCGATTGTTTGCTGGCTTCTGAATATTGGGCATTTAAAAACAAAGGGTTAAAAAAATTTCTGCACTTGGCACAAACCCTGCGATACCTCCTTCAGAACGCGCAGCCGGCCTGCCCCTGTTTCGACCGTCGGGCCCGAGCCGCATCTTTGTTGCACCACAAGAGTGCAGAAATAACCAGTAAACCACGCTAAACGCAGGAGAGTGCCCCATGACCACGAAAAGCCTCGGAAATCCTTTTGATGGTGACAAATCCCTGATTCACGCGAAGACCTGCGGCTGCCCTGAGTGCAAGCCGGGTGACAGCGCCACGTCTATTTCCCTTGATCTCAAGCCTTCTGCCGGCCAGCAGGCAGTGGCGGACGAGCGTCTGGACTCGGAAGCGATGATGGACCGTGCCATTGAAGGCGCCGTCGTGCGCTCAGTGTTTGGTCACAATGAGCACAGTCGCCGCAGCTTCATGAAGATGATGGGAGCGGGCACCGCAGCGGCGGTTCTGGGCAGTGTGTTCCCTATGGAAAAGGCCAAGGCGGCCGTAAAGGAATCCCTTGGCAAGCTCGAGAAAACCAAGCTGAATGTCGGCTTTGTACCCATTACCTGCGCCACGCCAATCATTATGGCTCACCCCATGGGTTTCTATGAGCGCTACGGCCTGGATGTCACCGTGACCAAAACCGCCGGCTGGGCCGTGGCTCGCGACAAGTCACTGGCGGGCGAATACGACGCTTCCCACATGCTGACTCCGATGCCCCTGGCGATGACCATGGGCGCCGGCTCCACACCGGAGCCATATATCATGCCGGCGGTTGAAAACATCAACGGCCAGGCGATCGTTCTGCACGTGGACCACAAGGACAAGCGCGATCCCAAGCAGTGGAAGGGCTTCAAGTTCGGGGTGCCGTTCGAGTACTCCATGCACAACTTCCTGTTGCGCTACTACCTGGCCGAGAATGGCGTCGACCCGGACAAAGACGTGCAAATCCGTGTGGTACCGCCACCTGAAATGGTTGCTAACCTGCGCGCCGGTAACCTCGACGGTTACCTCTCCCCGGACCCGTTCAACCAGCGTGCGGTTTGGGAGAAAGTGGGCTTTATCCACATGCTGACCAAGGACATCTGGGAAGGCCACCCGTGCTGCGCTTTTGCCTGCAGCCAGAAGTTCGCCACCGAGAACCCGAACACCTATGGCGCTCTGCTTCGAGCCATCATCGACGCGACCCAGTACTCCAACAATCCGGATAACCGCAAGGAAATCTCCGAAGCCATTGCGCCCAAGAACTACCTGAACCAGCCGGTGCCAGTGATCCAGCAGGTGCTGACCGGTTACTACGCGGATGGTCTTGGCGAGGTAAAAGACGTTCCGGACCGGATCGATTTTGACCCGTTCCCATGGCACTCCATGGGCGTCTGGATTCTCACCCAGATGAAGCGCTGGGGGTATATCGAGGGTGATGTGGACTACAAGGCCATCGCCGAGCAGGTGTATCTGGCCAGCGAGACCGGAAAGCTGATGGAAGAAATGGGTTACTCCGCGCCGGATAAAACCTACAAGACCCACACCATCATGGGTAAAACCTTCGACCCGGATAGCGCCGAAGAGTACACCCGCAGCTTTGCGATCGGGAGGGTGTAATCATGGCTTCCCTGAACGTCCGGGCAGCACTGCTGTCGGTGTCGTTCCTGATTCTGGCCCTGGGGCTCTGGGAGATGGCAACCCAGCCCCCGGAGGCCCAGACCGGAATGACCGAATACGAAATGCTGATGGGTGGCGCGGATCAGGAATCCCGTGTGCCGCCACCCTCGGCGGTGATCAAGCTGGCCTGGGCAGAGCTGTCCAACCCGTTCTATGACGCCGGCGCCAACGACAAGGGTATCGGTATCCAGTTGGCCTACTCGGTATACCGGGTACTGACCGGGTATCTGGCGGCCATGGCCATTGCACTGCCTATCGGCTTCCTGATCGGTATGTCGCCGCTGATGTACAAGGCACTGAACCCTTACATTCAGGTGCTGCGACCTATCTCTCCGCTGGCCTGGATGCCCCTGGCTCTGTTCATTATCCAGGACTCCGACGCCTCGGCGATCTTCGTGATCTTTATCTGCTCGATCTGGCCGATGCTGCTGAACACGGCCTTCGGTGTGGCCAACGTACGGCAGGACTGGGTGAACGTGGCCCGTACCCACGAGCTCAGCCCGATCAAGACCGCGCTTACGGTCATTCTGCCGGCCGCCGCTCCCACGATCCTGACCGGCATGCGCATCTCCATCGGCATCGCCTGGCTGGTCATTGTCGCCGCGGAAATGCTCGTTGGCGGCACTGGAATTGGCTACTACGTGTGGAACGAATGGAACAACCTGGATCTAGCGAGTGTGATCTTCTCCATCCTGATGATCGGGGTGGTGGGCATGCTGCTCGACCTGGCCCTGGGCAAGGCCCAGAAACTGGTGGAATACAAAGAATGAGCGGTCCGGCACCGGCTTCCGGTGCCGGCCTCAACCCTCCGAATGGAGACCTGTTATGAGTAAATCATTCCTGGAAGTAGATGGCCTGTCCAAGGTGTACCCGGACGGCCAGGGCGGTGAGTTGACCGTCTTCGAGGATATCCGCTTTGCCCTGGAGAAAGGTGAGTTTGTTTGCATCATCGGCCACTCTGGCTGCGGCAAATCCACCATCCTGAATGTGCTGGCAGGCCTGGACGAAGCCAGTGCCGGCAATGTGGTGATGAACGGCAAGGAAATCAAAGGCCCCGGCCTTGAGCGCGGCGTGGTGTTCCAGAACTACAGTCTGCTGCCCTGGAAAACTACCCTGAATAACATCGTGTTCGCGGTGAAAGCCCGTTGGCCTGAGTGGTCAAAAGAGAAAGTGAAGGAACATAGCGAGCGCTACCTGAAAATGGTGGGCCTGGACCACGCCCTGAACCGCAAGCCGTCCCAGTTTTCCGGCGGCATGCGCCAGCGGGTGAGCATCGCCCGGGCCTTCGCTACGCAGCCTGAACTCCTGCTGCTGGACGAGCCTTTCGGCGCGCTGGATGCGCTCACCCGTGGCGTGATCCAGGACGAACTGGTGAAAATCTGGGAAGAAACCCGCCAGACCGTGTTCATGATCACCCATGACGTGGACGAAGCCATACTGCTTTCCGACCGCATCTTCCTGATGTCCAACGGGCCCAACGCCCGCATCGCCGAAAGCGTGAAAGTGGATATCCCACACCCACGGGCCCGGGCCACCATCTTCCAGAACCCGGCCTACCACAAAACCCGGGACTACCTGGTGGACTTCCTGGTCAACCGCAGCGGCTCGGCCCTGCCGGAAAAAGACGGCAGCCCGAAAGTTGCCGAGCCTGCCAAGGGCGTTAGCCAATCAACGCCCGAGGTGTCCAAAACCGAATCCGAAACCACCGCCCGCGCGGTGAATGCCTGACGTTACAACCCAAGAGAGGAAAACAGCCATGATGAACAAAGAACTGATGACCGCAAAAATCCTGGAAGCCAAAGTGTCCAAGGGCATGACCTGGGAAGCCATCGCCGAAGCCATCGGCATGTCCCCGGTGTTCACCACCTCGGCCGCCCTGGGCATGAACAGCCTCAGCGAAGACAAGGCCTTTGCCCTGTGCGAAACCCTGGGCCTGGAAAAGCCGGTGGCCGAAGCTCTGCAGGTGTGCCCGAAAAAAGCCTGGGATGGTGCCGTGCCCCAGGATCCGCTGATCTACCGTCTGTATGAAGTGGTGGGCGTTTACGGAGACACCATGAAGGAACTCATCCACGAGAAGTTCGGTGACGGTATCATGAGTGCCATCGATTTCACCATGGACATCGAGAAGGAGGAGAATCCGAAGGGCGACCGTGTGGTGGTTACCATGAACGGGAAGTTCCTGCCTTATAAGGCCTGGTAATTCGTATGTGCCTGCCTCTGTAGCCTGTTGGTTGAGGGGCGGGCTTGCGGGGTGGCAGGTGGATTTCTCTTGGAAAAAGCAACTCGCTTCGCTCAGACATCTTTTTCCGGCGAAAAATCCACCTGTCACCCCGCGCCGACGTGGAACACGGGTTCACCGGTTCAAAGACGTTTTATTTTCTTTTCCCTTCAGAAATATCGTTGCTGCCCGTCGGTAGGGGGTGGGGGTATCTTTTCTGACAGGGAAAAGATGTCTGAGCGCAGCGAGTTGCTTTTCCCCGAAGAAAAGATACCCCCACCCCCGTACCTGCCCCTCAAACCTAAGGCTGCAGAGCGACGAGACTCCCAAACCTCAGGTGAACGAAGACAACCTCGAAAGCTTACGCCGATCGAGACCGGGACACAGACCCAGCCGCCAGGGCAACCTCAGCAACTGTATGCAGCTTCTCCAGTTGCGACTGCAACATGGCAATCGGCCGCGTGCCTTCCAGAGTGAGCGCGATATCCAGATGCTCGCCGGCGGTTTCTACGGCCATGGTGGCGATCCGGAACCCGCGGATGCGGACCACCTGGCAGAGCCGCTCCAGGGCGGCGGCTTCTTGGGTCATTCGGCAGTTGATGGTGTACCTGGGCGTTGATGGCTTGCTTTGCGGGTTCATGCAACTTGCTCCTTGCTGGCTTTGGCGGTTCGGGCGGTTTCGTCGATCATGTCGGTGTTGCTGGCGCCGGGTTTGACGATGGGCCAGACGTTTTCTTCCCGGCTGATGGCTACGTGCAGCAGCATCGGGCCGTTGTAGGCCAGGATGGTTTCGATGCCGCGGCGGATCTGGTCGGTGCGTTCGATGTGCAGGGCCGGGATGTCGAAGGCCCGGGCCATGGCGACGAAGTCAGGATTGTCGTCCAGGTTTATCTGGCTTTCCCGGTTGTTGTAGAACAGCTCCTGCTGCTGGCGGACCATGCCAAGGCACTGGTTGTCCATCACGATCAGTTTTACCGGCAGGTTGTAGCGGCGGATGGTGGCCAGTTCCTGGGCGTTCATCATGAACGAGCCGTCGCCGGTCACGTTGATCACCGTGCTGTTGCGGTCGGCAAACTGCGCGCCGATGGCCGCGGGCAGGCCGAAGCCCATGGTGCCCAGGCCGCCGCTGGTGAGGTGGTGGCGTGGGTGATCGAAATCGTAGTGCTGGGCCACCCACATCTGGTGTTGGCCAACATCGCAGGCGATCACGGTGTCGTCCGGGGCAATCCGGGAGAGTTGGCGGATAAACGCTGGGCCAGTAATTGGGGCCAGGGGCTCTTCGTTGTCAGCCGCGTGGAAGCCACCGGTGGTGTACCAGGTGCGGCACTGTTTTCGCCACTCCTTGGTGGCCAGTGGCTCTGCCTGCAATGCCTCCGTCAGTGACGTCAGGATTTCGTTCAGGTCGCCCCGGATGGCCAGATCGGCGTCGCGAAGTTTGTTGATCTCGGCGGCGTCGGCGTCGATGTGGATCAATTTGGCGTTGGGGGCAAAGCCGTCGAGTTTACCAGTGGCGCGGTCGTCCAGGCGGGCACCGATGACCAGCAGCAGGTCGCACTCGTCGACGGCCTTGTTGGCGGCCCGGGAGCCATGCATGCCCAGCATGCCGAGGTTGTAGGGGTTGTGTTTGCCGGGGTTGCCAATGCCTTTCAGCGTGACAACCGCCGGCAGGGCTGAGGATTCGGCAAAGGCCCGGAAGGTCTCCTCCGCATGGGCCAGGCTGATACCGCCACCACTGTAGAGCAGGGGCTTATGAGCGGCCCGCAACATCGCCAGGGCTTCCTTCAGGTCTGGCGAAGTTGGCTCACAGGACTGGGCCTGGGGGAAGGGGGCATCGGCAACGTTGCTCAGCAACAGGTCCTTGGGGATATCAATCCAGACCGGTCCGGGGCGGCCGCTCTGGGCCAGCTCGATCGCCTCTTCCATGATGGCGGGCAGGCTGTCGGCATCGTCGATCAGGTAGCTGTGTTTTACGATGCCCAGGGTCATGCCCAGTACGTCGGTTTCCTGGAAGGCGTCGGTGCCGATCAGGCCGGACGGCACCTGGCCGGTGATGACCAGCATGGGAATGGAATCCCGGTGGGCGTTGGCAACGCCGGTGATCAGGTTGGTGGCACCGGGGCCAGAGGTGGCAATGCAGACGCCCAGCTTGCCGCTGGCCCGGGCGTAGCCATCGGCCGCCAGGGCACAGCCCTGTTCGTGGCGGCACAGCACGTGTTCCACGCCCACATCGTCCACCAGCGCGTCGTATAGCGGCATGATGCAGCCGCCCGGATAGCCGAATACCGTGCTGATGTTGTGGCGGTGGAACGCTTCAAGAATGTGCTGTGCGCCGTTCATGGTCGTTTTTCCCTTTTCTTTTGCCGTAAAAAAAGAAACCCCCGGGACCTTTCGGTGCCGGGGGTTTCTGGTGTTTTGTCAGGTTTGTCGCTATCTCACCCGCTTGTCCACGCAGAAGCCCCCGGACGGTACCACGACCACCAGGACGAGCTTCACAAGGACAATCACTGCGTTGAGATTCATAAAATCGACAGTCTGCTCTGAATTCGTAAAAAGATTCTGTGTAGAATCTACCCCACGTTTTCAGACGGATGCAACCGTTAATTGCCGGTTTTTTCTGTCACCCTTCGAATCAGGAACAGTGAGCATTCAATGACGAAAGCAAAATGGGGTTCTCTCGGACTGTCACTTCTGATCGTAATCGCGTTGGTGGTCTGGATGGCGACCGGTGAGGTGAAGGTCGCCAGTGACGAGGCTCCGGAACGTCAGGATAGCGGCGATGGTCAGCTCACGACGGTTCAGGTGGAAACCCTGGCGGCTCGGCTTCATGAGCCGGGGCTGATGCTGCAGGGCCAGTTGGAGCCCTGGAATTCGGTCACGCTGAGTGCCCAGGTGCCCGGCCGGGTGGAATCCCTGGCGGTGGGTCTGGGTGAGCAGGTTCGGCAGGGGCAGACGCTGCTGAGGATATCGGATGAGGGCCGAAGTGCTGCGGTTTCGCGCTGGCAGTCGCGGGTTCGGGAGCTTGAAGCGGACCTTCTGGCCGCCCGCAGGCTGCGTGCCAACAACCTTGCTTCGGAGTCGCAGATCCTGAGTCTGGAAAGTGAGCTTGCGGGGGCGGAAGCGGAACTGACCAGTGCCCGTCAGGCGGTCAGTCACCTCACCCCCAAGGCACCATTTGACGGCACGATCAACAGCAAATCGGTGGATATAGGCGATCTGGTGCAGGTGGGGTCACCACTGTTTGGGCTGGTGCGGGTGGATAGACTGAAGGCCACCGCGCGGATCCCCCAGCAATCAGTGGGTGATGTGGCGCCCGGCCAGGCGGTTCGTGTGGATTTGCTGGATGGCAGTCGTCTTTCTGGCGTTGTGACCTTTGTCGCCAGCGCCGCCTCCCCGGAAACCCGGAGTTTTGCCGTTGAAATCGCCGTTGAGAATCCGGATCGCAAGCGGGTTGCGGGTGGCAGTGCCAGCCTGCGGGTGGCGTTGCCGGAGGTGAAGGCCATGTTTATCTCGCCTGCTTACCTGTCCCTCGGTGACGATGGTCGCCCCGGTGTGAAGTACGTGAACGGCGAGAATCGCGTGGAGTTCGGTGAAGTGAAGCTGTTGAGCGTGTCCACCGAAGGCGCCTGGGTTACCGGTTTGCCGGATGAGATCCGGCTGATTACCCGCGGTGGCGGATTTGTCAGCATCGGCGAGCAGGTGGTGCCCGTTGATGCCGCCGAAAACAGGGGGTAGGGCAGATGCGCAGCCTGATCTTCGCCGCCATTGACCGCAGCCGGACCACCCTGCTCACGCTGCTGTTCCTGATTCTGGGCGGTATCGCCGCGTTCCAGACCATTCCCAAGGAAGCCAACCCCGACGTCACCATTCCGATGATCTATGTGTCCATGACCCTGGACGGTATCAGCCCGGAGGATGCCGAGCGTCTGTTGGTGCGCCCGATGGAGCAGGAGCTGCGTTCTCTGGAGGGTATCAAGGAAATGCGGGGAACGGCCTCGGAGGGCCATGCGTCGGTCATGCTGGAGTTCGATGCCGGGTTTGATCCGGACAAGGCGTTGCAGGATGTGCGGGAGAAGGTGGATACCGCCCGTACCAAACTGCCCCAGGAAGCGGATGAGCCCAGGGTGAACGAGATCAACGTGTCCCTGTTTCCGGTCCTGTCCGTGGGTCTCTCCGGCCCGTTGTCGGAGCGCGAGCTGATCACCATTGCCCGCCGGTTCCAGGATGCCATCGAGTCCATTCCGGAAGTGCTCGAAGTGGAGATTGGTGGTGATCGCGAGGACCTGTTGGAAATTGTGGTCGATCCCCAGGTGCTGGAGAGCTACGGAATCGACTTCGATCAACTGGCTTCCCTGGTAACGCGCAACAACCAGCTGGTCGCTGCAGGCTCTCTGGATACCGGAAATGGCCGCATGGCGCTGAAGGTGCCAGGAGTGATCGAGACCATTGAGGATGTTATGTCCATGCCGGTCAAGGTGGACGGCGATACGGTAGTCACCTTTGGCGATGTCGCCATGCTACAGCGCACCTTCAAGGACCCCACCGGCTTTGCCCGTATCAACGGCGAGCCGGCGCTGGTGCTGGAAGTGTCCAAACGCTCCGGTGCCAACATCATCGAGACCATTGCCCAGGTCCGTCAGTTGATCGAAGAGGCCAAACCGCAGTTGCCGGATTCGCTGGAAATTCGCTACATCATGGATCAGTCCGAGGAAGTGCGGGATATCCTCAGTGACCTGCTGAATAACGTACTCACCGCCATTGTGCTGGTCCTGATCGTGGTGATTGCCGCCATGGGGCCCCGTTCAGCGGTGATGGTGGGGCTGACCATCCCGGGCGCGTTCCTCACGGGTATCCTGGTGATCTGGAGTATGGGGCTCACGCTCAACATTGTGGTGCTGTTCAGCCTGATCCTGGTAGCGGGCATGCTGGTGGATGGCGCCATTGTGGTGTCCGAGCTGGCGGATCGGAACCTCTCGGAAGGGCAGACGGTCAAGCACGCCTGGGCCGAGGCGGCCAGCCGCATGGCCTGGCCCATCATTGCGTCGACCGCAACCACTTTGGCCGTGTTTGTACCGTTGCTGTTCTGGCCGGGCGTGGTGGGGGAGTTCATGAAATTCCTGCCGCTGACGGTGATCATCTGCCTGATCGCTTCCCTGGCCATGGCGCTGGTGTTCCTGCCCGTGCTGGGTAGCACCAGTGGCGGCCGGCGCGCGCGCCAGGGAAACTCACAGGGTCGACTGATGCAGGGTTATCGGCAGGTACTGGCACTGCTGCTCAAGTCACCGGGGCTGACGTTGATCGGTGTGCTCTGTGTGATCGCCGTGATCTATGCCGCATACGCCCGCTTCAACCACGGGGTGGAGTTCTTCCCCAGTGTGGAGCCGGATTCCGCCCAGGTGCAGGTGAGGGCGCGAGGCGATCTCTCGGTGTGGGAACGGGATGCCATTGTGCGGGAAGTGGAGCAGCGACTGCGTGGTATGCCCGAGGTGAAGGCCCTTTACGCTCGCTCGATGGTCCAGACCAGCTCACAGTTGGCGCCGGATGTTATCGGCGTTCTGCAGTTCCAGTTTACTGACTGGTTCACCCGGCGACCGGCCAGTGAGATTCTCGAGGACTTCCGGGAATTGACCTCCGATATTCCTGGCATTGAACTGGAATTCCGCAAGCAGGAGGGTGGTCCTGCAGAAGGCAAGCCGATAGAGCTTCAGGTGAGCAGCCGGGAGGCGAACAGCCTCAATGGCTACGTGGACGAAATCAAAGATCGAATGCGCGAACTCGGTGGCTTCGTGGATATTGAAGACGACCGGAGCCTGCCCGGTATCGAGTGGCGGCTGCAGGTAGACCGGGAAGCCGCTGCCCGGTTTGGCACCGATGTCCTGGGTATCGGAAGTGCCGTGCGCCTGGTTACCAACGGATTGAAACTGGCGACCTATCGCCCGGAAGACGTGCGGGACGAAGTGGACATTGTGGTGCGCGTGCCCAACAACTGGCGGGAACTGGACCACCTGCAACGCCAGACCATCCATACCTCACGGGGCCAGGTGCCGCTTTCAGAATTCGTGGATCTTCGCCCGGGTGACAAGACCAACAGTATTGTCCGGGTGGATGGCCAGCGGACCGTGACGATCAAATCCGATCTGGCACCGGGCCGTCGTGTGGACGAGCTGCTGCGGGCCCTGCAGGCGGAGATGCCAGAACCACCCGAGGGTGTTTCGGTGAAGTTTGCCGGCGAGAACGAGGATCAGCAACAGGCCTCCAACTTCCTGGCGACCGCCTTCCTGGTGGCTATCGGGTTGATGCTGCTGATACTGGTGACCCAGTTCAATTCGATGTACCAGACCTTCCTGATTCTGTCGGCGATCGTACTGTCGACGGCGGGCGTGCTGTTGGGCCTGCTGTTCACGGGCCAGTCGTTTGGCATTGTGATGGTGGGAATGGGCACGATTGCACTGGCGGGTATCGTGGTAAACAACAACATCATTCTGATCGATACCTACAACCAGATGCGCAAGGACGGCATGGAGGCCTGTGAGGCCGCACTGGAAACCGGTTGCCTGCGTCTGCGGCCGGTTCTGCTTACCGCGATCACCACCGTGCTGGGGCTTATGCCCATGGTTCTGGGCGTCAACGTGGATTTGATTACGCCGTCCCTCGGTCTGGGCGCGCCTTCGACCCAGTGGTGGACCCAGCTTTCCAGTGCCATTGCCGGGGGGCTGGCATTTGCAACGGTGCTGACGCTGTTGCTCACGCCGTCGTTACTGGTATTGGGCAACCGGGCTGGCCAGGCTTTCTGGAGGCTGACCAGCCGGTACAGAAGAGTTTGATGCCCATGCAGAATCCGCTGAGTGTTCTTTATCGGGATGAGTATCTTCTGATTGTCCACAAGCCAGCTGGCTTGCTGGTGCATCGAAGTCCCATCGACAGACACGAAACCGAGTTTGCCCTGCAATATGCCAGGGCGCTCAATGATGGCGAGCATGTCTACCCGGTACATCGACTGGACCGGCCCACCTCGGGCATCCTGGTGTTTGCCAGGGACAGCGACACCGCTCGCACGCTGGGTTTGGCAATGATGGCCGGGGATGTGGCGAAAACCTATCTGGCCATGGTGCGTGGCTGGCCGCCGGAGCAAGGTGAGATTGATTATCCCCTGAGGGAAGAGCCAGAAGATCGGCGGCTGAAAGGGATCGAACAGCCGGTGCGCAATGCGCTTACCCATTACCGCACCTTGGCGACCACCGAGATACCGGTGGAAATCGAGAAATACCCGACCAGTCGCTACGCCGTGGTCGAACTGTCCCCGAAAACAGGCCGGAAGCATCAGTTGCGAAGGCACATGAAGCATATCAACCACCCGATGATTGGCGATGCAAATCACGGCCGGGGCCGACACAACCGTTATTTTGCCGAGCGTTTCGGTGAGGGGCGTCTGATGCTGGCGGCCACAATGATGGCCTTTCGCCATCCTGTTTCGGGTGAACCCCTGACGGTCAGCGCTGTGCCTGAGGCGAGCTTCCTTGAGGTGTTATCAATATTTCCCGGGTTTGATGTGCGCAATCACCTGGAGCAATAGCGGCTAATGAAGTCGGGATAGGGCAGCGGTTTGCTGTAACGGTAGCCCTGGAGGTAGTCGCAGCCTTTCTCGAACAACCAGGCTTCATGGGCTTCGCTTTCTACCCCTTCGGCGACCACCGAAAGCCCGAGCCCCCTGGCCAACCCGATGATCGACAGGGTGATTGCGCAATCGTTGTCGTCATCAGGGAGGTTGTTGATAAACGATCGGTCGATCTTGATGCGGGAGAAGGGCAGGGTTTTTAGCCGCGACAGCGATGAATAACCGGTGCCGAAATCATCAATGGCAAGCTCCGCGCCCGCCTCTACCAGCTGCTCCAGAATCCGACCTATCCCACTGAAATCGCCCTGGATCGAATCCTCGGTCACTTCAAACTGAAGGGCACTGACTGGCATATCCTGGTTCTTGCAGATTTCTCTCACCAACTCCGGTAATTCCGGCACCAGCACCTGCTCGGCGGAGAGATTGACGGATATGGTGGGTAAGGGAGTGTTCTGGTCTTTCGCCTGACGCCAGTGGGCGCAGACGTTCTTGAGTACACAGGCGCCCAGTTCGTACATCAGCCCGGCACTGCGTGCTACGTCGAGAAACTCGATCGGTGACAGCCAGCCCCGCTGTGGATGCTTCCAGCGAACCAGCGCCTCGGCACTTTCCAGCTGTGTTCCCGTGCGGTCCATGATTGGCTGGTAGAATACATCGAGGCCGTTGGTTTTGAGCGTTTCCCGCAATTCGCTTTCCAATGCAAATCGGGAGCGTGCTGTCATCTGGATTTCCGAGTCGAACAGCGTGGATCGGTCCCGGCCCTGCCTTTTGGCATGATACATGGCCGCTTCAGCGCCGCGGAGAAGTTCCTCGGGTTCACGACAGTCGCCCGGGAAGTGACAGATACCCACGCTGGCACTGACGTTCAGGTCCTGGTCGGACACCCGGATTGGCTGGCGGATCCGGGTCTGGATCTCCTGGGTGACTTCATCAAGGAACCCGGGCAGGGTGTAGTTGCGGATGACAAGGGCAAATTCGTCGCCGCCAATTCGCGCCAAGAAGTCCTTGCCCGCCAACTGGATGTCTTTCAGGCGCATACCGATGTCGGCGATCACCTGATCGCCCGCCTGGGGGCCCAGCCCATCGTTAATGGTTTTCAAACGGTCGACATCTATCCAGAGCAGCGCCAGGCTGCCGGTACCCCGACGTTTGATCTTGCGCACCAGGTGGCTCAACCGGTCACGCAGCGAATCTATATTGGCGAGGCCGGTGAGAGAGTCGTAGCGGCTGACGTATTCCAGGGCGCGTTTCGACCTCAGCCACGCTTCATGGGTGTTCATGAGGCTTATAGTATCAGCGATGGCGGCTGCTAATGAGATATCCGGAACCGACCAGGCACGGGGAGTATCCGATTCAAGGCAGACAACACCGCTGAGCTGTTCGCCGTCGAAAATGGGCGCGTCCAGCATGGAATGAATGTTCTGAACAGACAGATAGTCCCGGTCGAATGAGCGGGTGCGGATATCATTGCGGGCATCATCCACGGCAATGACCCGTTCTTCTGTAATAGCCTGGAAGTAC
Source organism: Marinobacter sp. MIT932201 (assembly GCF_047123295.1). Taxonomy (NCBI): domain Bacteria; kingdom Pseudomonadati; phylum Pseudomonadota; class Gammaproteobacteria; order Pseudomonadales; family Marinobacteraceae; genus Marinobacter; species Marinobacter sp. MIT932201. The sequence continues at coordinate 1,427,229 of NZ_CP138917.1, forward strand.
TCGGGGTGGTCTGAGCGGAAGAGGTTGAATTCAGCGCCATTCTGCGCCAGGCAGCCGTTGCTGTCGGGCCGCTCTCGGTCGTGCAGCCATTCGCACCGAATCCGATCCCTTTCCGGTGGAAACAGCCAGACACTTGCCCGTTTTACACCAAGCAGGCGGGTGCACAGCTCCATAAGGGCTGCCAGCTTGCGGGGGCGGGGCATTTCGATAAAGCTGATGTTATGGCTCAGCTCCATCAGTGCCTTGTGATGGGTCACCAGGACTTCACTGTCACGCATGGCAGGGCTCAATATGGTGTGCCTTTACTGGAAATACGAACGGTCCTCGGTGTCGGTTCGGCCCAGAGGTCAGGTTGTTTCTGAGCTTCCTAAAGAATATGGCAGCTGTTGTTATGGGTGTCCACTTTTACAGGGTATCGGCCAGAGAGTCCCTGGCGTTACGGTCTTCGTTGGTTAAATCTTGCTGTTTGAGCTCGTAGAGCTGTGGCCACGGATGGTTAGCCTCCAGCGTGTAGGCGATATCAAGAAGCGTAGATTCGCCCCCATGACGGCCCATGAACTGCACAGATACCGGCAGACGATCCGGGGTTCGCCCCATGGGTATCGAGATTGCTGGTGCGCCCGTGGCATTGGCCAGTGGGGTGAAGCTGACATATTGGCGCAGCCGCTCGAAGAGGGTATCGAAAGGCACATCGGGGCTGAGGTGGCCAAGGGCGGGTGTGGTATGGCCAAGCACCGGCGTGAGCACGGCATCGAAGCCTGCCATGGCATGGGCGTAATCATGCCAGGAGCGTTTGAGCCTCCAGAGTGCGGTAGGCAGGCGCCAGAACTCTCGTCTGAACATCCTGTCCAGTCCGTTGGTCAGCCCATCTGTTCTGCGTTTGTCGAAGGCCGGGTGAAGCATCTTTTTGCCGTTGGTCCGGACCCCGAAAGCAAGCAGGGCCCAGTAGAGAGCGAAATCCTCCGGGAAAGCTCTGTGCACGGGAACGGGAACAGGCTCAATGTGGTGCCCGAGCCTTTCAAGTCTGAGCGCGGTTTCCTCGACGGTCTGGCGAGTGATGTTGTCGGTTTTGTGTCCATTGATAGAGTCCAGCACCATCCCGATCCTCAGGGGCCGACCCGACGGTCCCTCGATGTTACCAATCGCGGGCAGCTTCGGATTCCGGTAATAACTCTCGGCCTGGTCGAGAAAGCTGGCGGTATCCCGAACCGAACGAGTCACCACGCCTTCGCTGATAATGTTGATGGGCAGGGAAGAAGCCGCTTCGTTATCGATCAACCGTCCGCGTGTGGGTTTCAGGCCGACCAGACCGCAGCATGCGGCCGGGATACGGATGGAGCCTCCGCCGTCATTGGCATGGGCAATGGGCACCACGCCGGCTGCCACCAGGGCTGCTGAGCCGCCTGAGGAAGCGCCGGACGAATAGGCCAGATTCCAGGGATTCCGTGTAGCCGGCCCATGGGCAGGCTCGGTAGAGGCGTTGAAACCGAATTCGGGCAGCGTGCTTTTGCCAAGGCACAGGAAACCCTGGGCAAGCAGTTGTCGGGCAAATGGGCTGGTATCGGAAGCCGGTATTTCAGGCACGGCCAGAGAGCCCTGGCGTGTGGCCAGTCCTGTCACGTTGGTGTTGTCTTTGATAAAGGTCGGAACGCCCCGGAACAAGCTCTGGGCACCCGCCTTGCCCTCTGCGTCGCATCTTGAGGCGGTTTGGAGTGCCTCGTCGTAGTTCGCCAGAGCCACGCCATGGATCAGCGGGTCGGCTGCCTGGGCTCGGGCGATGGCAGCGCGCGTGAGTTCCGTGACCGAAATTTCCCGGTTGCGGATTCTCTCTGCCAGGGTTGTTGCGTCATCGCGCCCCATCACGTCGTTGCAGAATGTATGGCAAGACTGAGGGATTTCGGGGGCACTCATAACAGAATTCTCCGGCAAATGACTGATCCACTCTAATGCATTTAAAAACGTGATGATATGTCATTTTAGGAAGGGTTGGCCCCAGAGTGCCCTCACTCCCACCCCAAACCCTTTTCACAGACGCCTACAGATAATAAGCTGTCTGCCTTAACCCGTTGTAAGCGATCCTGATGGAAGTTATTGAACCCCTCGTACGCCACTTTCTTGGCATTTTCTTTCTGATGATCGGTCTGCAGTTTGCTGGCCGGAGCCTCGGCTTGTATCAGCGTATGCACTTTTCGCACATTAACTATGGTGAGCGAGGGACTGCACCCTGGTGGCATCGACAGATTTTCAATGTCTTTCGTGCGCTCATTCTGGGTATTTGCGTGGTGCGCATTTTTGCCGATGTTGACGGCTGGCTGGGCGTTTTCGGCCCGCTCTACGTCTGGCCCGTTTTGCTGGCCGGCATGCTGCTGTTGATCGGCTCATATACGGCCGTAAACTATCTGCAGGCCTACATGCACGAAGACTGGCGCTCCGGGATTGATCCGCGCAAGGATCAGCGCAAACTGCTGACAAGCGGTCCGTTTGGCCGCTCTCGGAACCCTCTGTTTATGGCTGTGATGACGGGACAGCTCGGGTTTTTCCTGGCGCTGCCCAGTGTGTTTTCCCTGGTGTGCCTGGTGGCTGGCGTACTCGTGATTACCCGCCAGGCCCGGGAGGAGGAGAAGGCGCTGGCGGACAAGTTCGGCGAAGATTACGAGCGTTATCGGGTGCGCGTGCCTCGTTGGTTCTGACCCGATAACCGGGAATGGCGCTACGCGGATTTTTTCCGCGCCTCCTTGATCACATCGTAGGCATGACTGATTTCGCGGGTGCGTTCCTCCGCCATCTCCCGCATGCTCTCCGGCAATCCCCGGCCCGCGAGTTTATCCGGGTGGTTCTCGCTCATCAGCTTCCGGTAGGCCTTCTTGAGTTCTTCATCACTGGCCGACGAGGACACCCCCAGAACCTTGTAGGCATCGCTGATCTGATCCGCTGACGAAGGCTGGCCGGCGCCGGCCCGGTGGGTGTGGGCGCCCCGAAGCATGGCTTCAAGTTGGTCCACCTGGCTCTCTGGCAGTCCCAGGCCACGGGCTATCCGCACCAGCATTTCGTGTTCGGCCGGATGTATCTTGCCATCAGCAGCCACCGCCGATACCTGAACCTGCAGAAACATCTGCAGGAAGGCCGGCTGCCGCCCGCTGGCCTGGAGAAAGCGGTTCAGCTCGGCATCCAGATCAAAGTCCGGCTCCTTGCCCCGGTTGAAGGCGGCTTTGGCCTTTTCCTTCTGGTCTTCATTCAGGCGGAAGCGCACGAACATGGCTTCGGCCATCTGGATTTCATCCCTGGATATTACGCCGTCCGCCTTGCACAGGGCGCCCATTACCGCGAAGACGGATTCAATAAAGCCGGACTGGATGCTCTGGAGCTTGCCAATCAGCCGGCGTTTGAGAAGGTTCAGGAGAAAGGCGCCAATCGCCGCACCGATCAGAAAACCGGGGAATTTGCCGAAGGCGTAGCCAATCAGGCCGCCAATTATGATTGCAAACAGCATTAAGATGTCCTTAACAGGGATGAATCAGCCCATAGAATATACGTGTTTTTCAGGCGGGCTTCATGAACAGGCTTTCATCGACCTTTCAAAAGAACTCGTAAATTATTAGGTTGAGCCTTTTAAGAGGGGGAGCGTCATCTATGAACCATGACCTGTTTGATGACCTGGCACCGGATCGGGCGACTGAGCATCTTATGGACGGCGCGTTGGTTATACGACAATTCGCGCTCCCGAATGCCGAATCGCTCATGGAAGGTATTGAAAAGGTCACCTCAGAAGCGCCATTCAGGCACATGAAAACCCCGGGCGGCCATTCGATGTCTGCGGCCATGAGCTGCTGCGGGAATCTTGGCTGGGTCACCGATCGCCAAGGTTACCGGTATCAGTCCGAAGATCCCGAATCCGGCAAGCCATGGCCTGCCATGCCGGCTGTTTTTCGAGAACTGGCCATAAGCGCTGCAGACACCGCCGGTTTCGAGGGGTTTGAGCCAGATGCCTGCCTGATTAACCGATATCAGCCGGGGGCAAAAATGGGGCTGCACCAGGACAAGGATGAAGAGGATTTCAGCCAGCCGATTGTGTCGGTTTCCCTGGGTTTGCCCATTGTTTTCCAGTTCGGCGGTCTGAAGCGCAGCGAACGCCCGATGCGGGTGCCCCTTGGCCATGGTGATGTCGTGGTCTGGGGTGGCCCTGCCCGGATGCGCTATCACGGTGTGCTGACACTCAAGGCCGGAGAGCATCCGCTGACAGGCGGTTACCGTTACAACCTCACGTTCCGGCGGGCCAGGTAAAAAATTATTGCAGCCAGGCGACCAGCAGTCCGGCTGCCAGCGAGAACACCATGGGGATGCCGACCAGGAAACCTGTCTGACGGTTGCCGACAAACCCAGCCAGCCCCGACTTCACCAGGTTGTTGGTGGCTGCGGCGATCACAATACCGATTACGGCTGTGCCTGCTGCCAGACTGTTATTGGACATGCGGGTCAGGGAGAGGGTGATGGCATCGACGTCGGCAATACCGGAGGTGGCCGCGAGAAAATAGATGCCGGCGTCACCCAGCCAGGTGCCCAGATACTCGCCCAGCAGGAGGATGCCCGTCAGTAACCCACCAAAAACCAGAGCCGAAGTCAGGTCCAGCGGGTTCTGGTTGAGTGCCGGCTGGCTGACACGAAGCTGTCGTTCGTTTTTTCGCCAGATGAAGAACGCTGGGCCGTACAACAGGGCGGTCATCACAAGTACCGGCCAGACAAGGCTGGGTAGCAGGTCCGGATTGATCACCAGGCAATACACAAGAATGCGCGGGAACATGGTGCCGCAGGCGATGAGTATGCCGGTGGCGAACTGGGCATTGAGCTGCGGATTTTTCGAGGCCTGGCGGGCAAAGTGCAGGGTGAGGGCGGTGGAGGAACTCAGTCCTGCGAAAAGGCTGGTAAAGAGGATTCCCTTTCGCGTGCCCGCCACCCGTATGGCGAAATAGCCCACAAAGGAAATGGAAGCGATCATCACCACCATCCACCAGATTTCCCGGGGGTTCAGTACTCCGCCGGGCCCCAACTTTTCATTCGGCAGCAACGGCAGCATGACCACGGAAATCAGCAGCAGTTTCAGTGCGGCATCCAGTTCATGTTCCTTCAGCTTGTTGACCCAGCCGTGAATTTCTTCCTTGTTATCCAGAATGATTGCAGTCACGACCGCTGCGGCAGTGGCGATCACCGGGTCTACTGCTACTGCAACCGCACCGAAGCAAAACGTCAGCACCATACCGACCATGCCAGTGATGCTGAAGTTGCGGATGTGCTCAAGCCGCTCGCTGTAAGCCACAATGGCCATGGCCACAACGCTGACCAATAGCACCGGAAACGCCCACTCGGTAATTTCTTCGGCCAACACGGCCGAGATGCCACCAAGCAGACCGACCATGGCAAAGGTGCGGATACCGGCAATGCGTTCGCCCGATTTCTGTTCCCGGGCATCCCATCCTCGCTCCAGCCCGATGATGGCACCGAGCAAAAGCGCAACAGCGAGATTCAGCGTGGTCTGGTTTCCGGCCAGAAATTGGGAGGCAACGTCGTCCATGGGTTGGTGCAAACTCTTGTTAATCAATGAATGTTCTGATGATAGCAGTACAGCGGGTCGGTCGTTAGACCTCTAAGAAGATACCGCTAGCGACCTTACTTTCCGGTAAGGGGGCTGATAAGCTTCGCGACCTTTGAATTCCTAGCAAGCTGGAAATCCGAAATCATGGTGAATTCCCTTAAAGCCAACTGGCTTTCAAACATTCGTGGCGATGTACTCGCCGGTATCGTTGTGGCCCTAGCGTTGATACCGGAAGCCATTGCTTTCTCGATCATCGCTGGTGTCGATCCCAAGGTGGGGCTTTATGCCTCCTTTTGTATTGCCGTAATCATTGCTTTCGTTGGCGGGCGCCCCGGGATGATTTCCGCCGCAACGGCGGCCATGGCGGTACTGATGGTAACGCTGGTCAAGGAGCACGGTTTGCAGTACCTGCTGGCCGCGACGCTGCTTACCGGTGTGTTGCAGGTGATTGCAGGCTATCTCAAGCTCGGCAGTCTGATGCGCTTCGTATCACGCTCGGTGGTCACCGGTTTCGTGAACGCTCTTGCCATCCTGATCTTCATGGCCCAATTGCCTGAGCTGACGAACGTAACCTGGCACGTTTACGCAATGACCGCGGCCGGCCTGGGTATCATCTACCTCTTCCCGCTGGTGCCGGTGGTTGGCAAGGTCCTTCCTTCCCCGCTGGTGTGCATCGTGGTGCTCACCGCTGTGGCCGTGGTGACCGGTCTGGATATCCGGACCGTTGGCGATATGGGTGATCTGCCGGATACGCTCCCCGTTTTCCTGTGGCCGGATGTGCCGCTGAATCTGGAAACCCTGATGATTATCCTGCCGTATTCGATTCCGTTAGCCATCGTGGGGCTGTTGGAATCCATGATGACAGCGACCATTGTGGACGATCTGACAGACACCACCAGTGACCGCAACCGGGAGTGCAAGGGTCAGGGCATCGCCAACATCGGCTCTGGCCTGATCGGTGGTATGGCCGGTTGTGCCATGATCGGCCAGTCCATCATCAACGTGAAGTCTGGCGGCCGGACCCGGCTTTCCACATTCACCGCTGGTGTCTTCCTGCTTATCATGGTGCTGCTGCTTGACAATGTCCTGGTCCAGATCCCCATGGCGGCTCTGGTGGCCGTCATGATCATGGTCTCGATCGGTACTTTCTCCTGGGATTCCATCCGCAACCTTCGCGAGCATCCTCTCTCCACCAACATCGTGATGCTGGTGACGGTTGTTGTCGTGGTTGCCACCCATAACCTGGCCTTTGGCGTACTGGCCGGCGTCCTGCTGGCGGCTTTGTTCTTTGCCAACAAAGTGGGCCATTACATGCTGGTGACCTCCGAGCTGGATGAAACCACCGATACCCGTACTTACCGGGTTGTGGGCCAGGTGTTCTTCAGCTCCTCGGAAAAGTTCATGGAATCCTTTGATTTCAAGGAAGCAGTCGATAATGTGGTGATCGACCTGAGTCGCGCGCATTTCTGGGATATCACCGCCGTGGGTGCCCTGGATAAGGCCGTTATCAAGTTCCGCCGGGAAGGCTCGGAGGTTGAAGTCATCGGGCTGAATGAAGCCAGCGCAACGATAGTTGACCGCTTTGGCGTGCACGACAAGCCGGACGCCGTCGACCAGTTGATGGGGCACTGATATGACACAGACCAGGGAATCCAACACCGATTCCGGCCAGAATAAAAATCACAAGGACCAAGAAGGCGAGGTTGAGATGCTACGAGTAGTTGCCTGTATCGATGGCTCCCAGGCTGCCCCCGCAGTTTGCGATTACGCTGCCTGGGCCAGCAAGCACATGGAAACCCCCATGATGTTGCTGCACGTCCTTGATGAAGAGCGTTACCCGGCAGAGCCGGATCTGGCAGGCAATATTGGTCTGGGCAGTCGTGAACAGCTCCTCGAGGATCTGGCAGAGCTGGACCGCAAACGCGCCAAGCTGGCCCTGGAACATGGCCATCACATGCTGGATGAGGCGCAAAAGCGCGTCACCGAAGCCGGCATCGGTGAGGTGATCCAGCGCCAGCGCCACGGTGATCTTACTGAATCCCTGCTGGCGCTGGAGAACCAGACTCGCCTGCTGGTGATGGGGCTGCACGGCGAGAGCAGCTCCGACCGTGACACCCACGTTGGCAGCCAACTGGAGACGGTGATTCGTAGTATGCATCGCCCGATTCTTCTGGTGCCCGACGAGTACACCGAGCCCCGAAGCGCCATGCTTGCCTTTGATGGCAGCGCCACGGCGTTCAAGGGCGTGGAATTGCTGGCTGGCAGCCCGGTCCTGAAGGGCATGCCACTGCACCTTGTGATGGTGGGTCCGGATACCAACGACCGCTGGGAGCAGCTCAGGAAAGCCGAGAAAATGCTGGCAGGGCTGGAATCCGAAATTACGTTGGCCATCCGGGCTGGAGACGTAGAACCGGCATTGCACGCCTACCAGGAAGAGCAGGATATCGACATCCTGGTGATGGGCGCCTATGGCCACTCCCGCATCCGTCAGTTCCTGGTGGGCAGTACGACTACCCGGATGCTCGAAACTGCCAGAAAGCCGCTGGTAGTGCTTCGCTAGGCGACTTCACGGGCTATGTTGGCCAGATAGGCCATCGCTGCGCGGTGGCCTTGCTGATAGCCCAGATCCAGCTTGTTAAGGTCTGTGGTTAGTCGACTCACCGGAAAATCCTCTGGCGGTGCGATAATCCGTAGATGGCAGTCGTCCGGCGGATTTTGAATGAACTCCAATGTCTCGTTATATCGTTCGCCGCGCCGGATCAGGGCCTCGGCCATTCCCGGTTGCTCCCGAAACATCCGTTTGGTGAGCGCCGGAAACGCCAGTGGCTTCTTCTCATAGCCCAGTGGTCGGGAAAGAACGACGGTAATATCCCGTGCGCCCCGCCGATAGGCCTCCGCAACCGGAATGGAATCGGCAATGCCGCCATCACTCATGGGCTCATTCTCCACGATCGGGTAATCACGGTAGGCCAGGGGAATCGAGCAGGAGGCTGTGAGTACATCGTGGATGTTCTTATCATCGACGTAGAAATATCGGGCTTCTCCGGTCACCACCGACGTGGTTGCTACCCAGAGCCTGGTGGTGCCAGACAGGTAGCGTTCCAGGTCGAGCGGCACGTCCTCGTAGGATCGGTGCCAGAGCCAGTGAACATCGCAGAGATGCCCGCCCCGGAAGAAACGGCCCCAGTTGATGAACTCCGGGCGGCACGCGTGGTCGGTAATCACCTGATGGTTGCGGCCGTGATGGCCGCAGAGGTAGCCGATGAGGTTGGTTGAACCGGCGGAGACACCCCAGGCTTCGGTGAACGGCTGATAGCGCTGCTCCAGAAACGCATCAAGCACACCGGCGGCGAAGATGCCGCGCATGGCGCCACCCTCTACCACAAGGGCATTGCTGGTTGCGGTGTCATCGTGGCTGTGGAGCATCCTTTCCCCCTATCGGTCGTAGTGTCTGGTCATGCCAATACATGGACTCAGGTTACCAGTTCTACGCCAGCTTTGGGCAATCGGATGTCCGTTCAGGCGCTGTTACCGGCTGCCACGCCCGAGGCCCAGGCCCATTGGAAGTTATGGCCGCCAAGATGGCCGGTCACGTCCACGACCTCGCCAATGAAATACAGGTTTGGCCGTTCCAGCACTGCCATGGTCTTGGAGGAGAGCTGGCGGGTATCAACGCCCCCCAGGGTGACTTCTGCGGTTTTCCGAACACATCCCTAATGTTGTCAATTTTCCCCCATGGAGGTTAGTAGCAAACCGATCTGTGCATTTCGTTGGGTACTGCCATATAGTTTCCGCATGCTGTGTGGATATGCTAGTTAAGGTGCTGATTTTTAGGCGTTGTTAAGGTAGTTCCGAAAATTGATATGCATACACGATGGCACGTCAACTATGTGGACAAAAAGGGGGAGGATTTGTACACATTGTAATACCCGAATCGGAAATCGTTAGCTGGTCTACGCGATTCAACGGTTTGATTTCGGGAAATGGTCATTGTTTGCACTACCTTTAGTTTCGGATCCAAATCTGGGCCTACTTTTAACTGACGTGAAGGTTTGGATTGGTCGCAAAGCGGAACTTTTTCGCTGCCCAACATAGCGCTTTCCACGTACCCAAGTTACCCCAGTAGTTGCTGTGTAAATCCACAATCATCAGTGCAGAGTGATCGATCCGTTGCTCCGGAGGCTCGTTAAAACTGAACCGCCCCGGGTATCGCGGAGGCCCGTTGGTTTAAGTCACGCTGCCATAGCGGCCTGAATGTTAAGTTGCCGGTAGTAGTTTGCCTCAGCTTCTCCCGGCGGTATATATCCCAAAGGCTCCATCAGCCGTTGATGGTTGAACCAGGATACCCATTCCAGCGTTGCCAGCTCAACGGATTCCATGGATTTCCAGGGGCCGCGCCGGTGGATCAACTCTGCTTTGTACAAGCCATTGATGGTCTCAGCGAGGGCGTTGTCGTAACTGTCACCCTTGCTGCCTACCGATGGATCGATGCCGGCTTCGGCCAGGCGTTCCGTGTAGCGGATCGACACATACTGTGAGCCTCTGTCGGAGTGATGAATCAAGTCCTCTGACTTGTCGGGCTGACGGGCGTAGAGAGCCTGTTCCAGAGCATCAAGCACGAAGTCCGTGTTCATCGTGCGACTTACGCGCCAACCCACGATACGGCGCGCGAAGACATCAACGACGAAGGCCACATACAGCCAGCCCTGCCAGGTGGAAACGTAAGTAAAGTCGGATACCCAGAGCTGGTCTGGGCGGTCAGCGACAAACTGCCGGTTGACCCGATCTAGCGGGCACGGCACCGATCGGTCTGGGACCGTGGTGCGCACCGCCTTGCCACGTCGGGCACCCTGAAAGCCCAGGCGACCCATGAGTCGCTCCACGGTACAGCGGGCCACAGGAATGGCTTCCCGGTTCATCTGCTTCCAGACTTTATCGGCGCCATAGACCTTGAGATTGTCGTTCCAGACACGCTTGATCTGCGGCATTAAAACCTCGTCACGCTTGGCCCGGTCACTGCGTAGTTCTGGATTGCGCTGCCGGGCCGCATGACGCCGGTAGGCCGACGGGGCAACCTGCAATACCTTGCAGATCGGCTCGACCCCGTAGGTATCCCGGTGCTGATCAATGTAGGTGTTTATGACTTCAGCTTGCGGTCGAGCTCCGCCTGGGCGAAAAAAGCGCTGGCCGTGCGAAGGATGTCATTGGCACGCCGCAGTTCCTTGTTCTCGCGCTCCAGATCCTTCATTCGTTGCGCTTCGGCGGTGGTTGTACCGGGACGTTCACCGACATCAATCTCGGCACGCTTGACCCATTCCAGCAATGTCTGTGGCACACAGCCAATCTTGGGGGCAATCGACTCCACAGCAGCCCATAGCGACGAGTACTCGCCACGATGCTCCTGCACTAGCCGCACCGCACGTTCTTTAACTTCAGGGGAAAACTTGTTGGATTTGTTCATGGCTCCATTCTCTCAGATGCTGGAGCCTCCTCAAAACCCGGGGCGGTTCAAAACCGAGAGACTAGGCGCGCTGTCCCGCAGAAGGAACTCGCCGGTTCAGAAATGATTGGCTCGGTAGGTAATTGATAGCTATGCGGATTTACTTTGAGGTTAAGATCATGGGTAACTGCGGTTTAGTCGGAATTCAAACTGATATATGGTTAACAATCCGCGTGAGAAGAGCCTAAACAGAATAAGGGTAGAGAATGAAGCTGGATATCGTAAAAATAAAGAATTTCCGCTGTTACAAGGACGAAATATCGATACCTTTCTCCGATTTGACGGCCCTTGTTGCCAAAAATGACATAGGCAAATCTTCAGTACTTGAAGCATTGGATGCATTCTTTAATTCCGAAAAGCTGGAGCCTGGTGATCGGTCTGCTGGGTTGACGAACTCGGATGATATAGAAATTACCTGTGTCTTTAAAGATTTCCCGGAGCAGCTAATTATAGATACAGATAATCTTATATCGCCTGCAAACGAATATCTTTTAAACCCTGATGGAAAACTTGAAATAAAAAAAATATTCTCTAGTGCCTCTCCAAAGTGCGAACAAATTTTTATTAGAGCGGTCCACCCAACAGCTGAGTACTTCAACGATCTATTTTCTTTGACCATAACACAGCTAAAAGCAAGGGCCAGAGAACTTGGCGTTGATTTAGCGGGCGTAAACGCAACTATTAAATCAGCTCTTCGGCACGCAATCTGGTTAAGTACACCTGATGAAAACCTAGCGAAGCAATTAGTCGAATTAGAGGTAAAGTCAAAGATTTGGAAGCCGCTGCAAAATACCCTTCCTCTATTTCAGCTTTTTAAATCTGACCGTCCAAGTTCTGACCAAGATGCTGAAGCGCAAGATCCCATTAAATTTGCGATCAAGGAAGCTATCAGGCAAAAGGCGGCCGAGCTTGACGCTATAGGCGACCATGTAAAACGCCAAGTTGAGGAAGTTACCAGGTTAACCATTGAAAAAATTCGAGAAATGGACCCTGACTTAGCAAGCCAGTTAAATCCGAATTTCTCAAACTTCAACTGGGGCAAAGTCTTCTCTGTGTCACTCACCAATGAAGATAAAATACCATTGAACAAACGAGGTAGTGGGGTTAGACGGCTTTTCTTGATCAATTTCTTCCGAGCTAAAGCTGAACAGTTGGCAAGTGAACGAGACGTCCAGGATGTTATTTTTGCAATAGAGGAACCTGAGACATCGCAGCATCCAAACAATCAACTTTTGCTCCTGGATGCGTTGAAGGAGTTGGCGCTTGAGGAAACCCATCAAGTGATTTTCACAACTCATAACCCCATCCTCGCCGGACGAGTTGATCGGGACTCTATAAGGTTTATTGAAAAAGATGAAACCGGCTCGCGAATATTGGCTGAGAACGACGATGAAACTTTACTTAGGATTAAATCGAGCCTTGGTATGTTTGCAAACCACAACATCAAAGTCTTTGTTGGAGTAGAGGGGCCCAATGACATTGAGTACATTAGCGGAATATCTTGGCGTTTATCACAGGAAGACCCAAGTATCGTCAATTTAAAACGCTCAGAACAACGAGGGGAATTGGTGTATATACCCATGGGGGGCTCAACTCTAGAGTTATGGACAAATAGACTCGAAGGACTTCAGGTTCCGGAAGTTCACGTGTTGGATAGAGATGTCCCTCCACCGGAACCAGCTAAGTATCAGGGCGCAGCAGATAGGGTGAATGCGCGCGGCGATAACTGTCGTTCTTTCATAACCAATAAAAGAGAAATGGAGAATTACATCCATTTTGAAGCTATAAATGAAGAGTTTGAAATACAGTTAACCGAGAACTTTCAAGCATTCGATGATGTCCCAGTGATGGTTGCAAAGGCAGTTCATGACGCATCGCAGTCTACAGTAGACTGGGAAGACTTGGATGAGAAGAAGCGAGATAAGAAAGAGAGTAAGGCCAAGAAACGCTTGAACCGAGCTGCTGTTTCCAATATGACAAAAGTGCGCCTTGATAGTGCAGATCCTGACGGTGAAGTATTAACCTGGCTAAGGGAAATAAGCAGGCATCTGCTTTAAGTTTGTTAAAGAGTGACTCAAGCCGACCGTTATCCGCTAGCGCACCAAACGTCGGCTCATTAAAAGCGTTATATGAAGTTAAAGGTTTTTAACTTATGGGTGACAAGAGCATCGTTTTCGAGATTCATAAAGCTATTTTTAAGAATAAAATCGAGGTGTTCCGAAAATATGCTGAGGAGCTTGAAGGCAAATTCGAATCTGACCTCAAGGTGATTGAATCGAGGTTTGATTTTGACTTTGAGGATGACGAGGGTGATGAAGATTACGCCTCATACGTCGAGTTTCTAATCGATGAAAAACGCATGGTCGAGCAAGACTTTCTAAATCAATATAGAAGTTCAGCGATAATTTCAGTCTACTCGCTTATTGAACATAGGTTACGAGTCATAGCCGAACTTCTAGGGAAGCTGAAGAGTAGCAAGCTGGAGGTATCGGACCTTAGTGGTGAAGGAATAATTAGGAATAGGAACTATCTGGAAAAGGTTTGTGGCGTAGATTTTTCTCATTTGAACAAGCAATGGTCCGTAATCAAGGATTTGAGCGCATTGAGAAACTGTGTCGTCCACTGTGAAGGAGACATCACTAAAGCACGCGCTTCACAAAAGCTTTCAAACATTGTCGAAAATACAGAAGGGCTGCGTCTTGAGCGCGACGATACTATCGTCTTCGAACTACCTTACCTTGAAAAGGTTATAGATGTAGCGGAAGACTTCTTCTCTGGTGTAGTCGACGCAGCTTTTGAAGTGTTCAGTTCATATAATAAGTCAAGTCAGAAGGACGCTCTAAAGCGCGCCTCTGCTTGAGTTTTTGATATGACTCCCCACATCAAGAGGCATGCAGGAAGTCGCAATGAATTTCCCAGATGATATTGAAAAGCTACAGCAAAAAGTCGAAAAAATTCTCGATCCTATTGCCTCAGCAGTAGAAAACGGAACGAAGGCTGAAAAGGACTTTCTATTTACTGCCTCTCGAACAGACGCTGGGAGATCTTTGCCTCCTTACTATCTAATATATTTTTTGTTTGTTGATCTCCTTAGGTGCAAAAATCTTGGTCAGTTTGAAAAGATCTCCTGGTCGGTGCCTATTGATTATAACGGAAAAGCCTACTTGCTTGAACACAGAAAATCTGGAATGGGTCTATTTACCTCGAATGAGGTGAGTCAAGAATCAGATTGCCGAGAAATCGTAAGGAAAATAACTAAGGCTGTGAAAGCCGCTCGACCATATTTTGAGTGGGTAGCAAGCGAAGCGGCAAAGCGTTCAGATCTAAATGTACTAAATCACAGCCTTCGCTTGTATGATCGATACGCATATTTTCTTGATGAATACGAGAAAAAGGTTCAAGAAGCAAACGCTCGAAAAGATGAAAGAATACGAACGCAGCACTCAAGCAATTCATGGAGTGTTCAGATGCCCTATTTTGATCTAAAGAGAGAATCTGAATGGCTGGCAATGTCGGTGATTGATGCATTTTTCAGCTTCACTGAGCATGTGTTTATTCATGCAGCTATTTTGCGAGGTAAGGTAGTAACCGGCGAAGATGTTGCCAATTTGGCAGATAATGAATGGGCATCAAAATTTAAAGCGTGTTTTGATATTCAGGATCAGGAAACAAAATCACACTATGACCAATTGGTCTCCATAAGGCGTCAGATAAGAAACTATATTGCACATGGTGCTTTCGGTAAAAATGGTGAGGCGTTTCAAATTCACTCTGGAGCGGGTGCTGTGCCTCTACTTATGCCTCATCAGAAAGGTAGTGCTCGGTTTTCCATGCAAAGCGGCATTGAATTTAACGAAGAGGAAGCTATAAAGGTCGTAAAGGAATTCATGGAATTTTATTGGGAGTCTGATATGTTCCCTGAAGTTATTTATATCCAGAGTAGTATGCCAACTATTCTACATTACGCGTCAGACTCAACTTACGCTAGAGCGATGTCTTCCACTGAAGACATGGAGAGCTTTGTTGAATATTTAACAAGGTTGCAAGAACAATCTGCTAACATGGATTGGTAAAGCAGGCCTAATCGGGTAGCCGGGGGCATCTAACCCCCCCCCAGCCCCCACAGCTCCCTGTGTAACCATCCCCTAAAAACGAAACAGACGTAGTAAGAGGTCCGTGGACCGCGATTAAGCATGCATCGATTGGAGGGGATGGTGCCAATCTCGTCGCGGAAAAAGGGCCGCTTTCCAATGAAAGCGTGGATCTTTAAAAAGAGATTACTAATGTTTGTCAACAACGGTGAGTTTTGACCGCTTTGGAGGTGCGGACCTTTTCTTGGACTGTTTTATGCCACCAAACCCAAGCTTTCCCGGTATTCAAGCGGGCTCAGGCCCCCAAGTGAAACTTTAATCCGTTTCTCGTTGTACCATCGAAGGTACGAGTCAAGCTCCTCCATGAATTGCTCAATTGTGACTGTATGCCAATCTTGAGGATAGAAGAACTCATTTTTCATCCGCCCAAAGAAGCCTTCGCATGCGGCGTTATCGGGAGTACAGCCCTTCGCCGACATCGACCTGAGGAGATTTGCATCCTCAATACGCGATAGCCATCCTGGCCACCGGTAGTGTGCACCCCGGTCAGAGTGAACAAGTGGAAACCGGGCCTCAGACAACGTCTCAATGGCTTCGTCCAGCATGGTGTTCACAAGATCAGCGTCCGGCCTGGTACCGATCGTCCAACTGACGACCAACCCGTCAAAACAATCGATCATGGGAGACAGATAAATTTTCCCCGAAGGAATCTGGAACTCCGTAATATCAGTCAGCCATTTCTGATTTGGTAGCTTTGCTTTGAAGTCACGATTGATCAGGTTGTCTGGTGCTGGGCTGACTTCACCATTGTAGGAACTGTAACGACGTCGCTTACTAGCTTGGACTACCAGCTCTTCCTCTGCCATCAACCGCCGAACGACTTTTTCTGAGATTCTCGTACCTCGTCTTCTGAGGACGACATGAACGCGTCGGTAGCCATAACAGCGACGGTTGAGGTCGAAGATGTCTGCCACTGAACGACGGATGTCACAGTACTTATCAGGGGCATTAATACGGGCCCTCTGATAGAAGTAGGAACTGCGTGGTAATTGGAGCTGCTCGGTTAGCTCAGATAGCGTGTAAATTCCTCTCAGGGCGTCAACCAACAGGGTCTTCTCCCGGTTCGTCAGTAACTGTAGGTCGACGCCCTGATCTTTTTTTAACAGTTCATTCGCCTTCGTCAGAATGTCATGTTCGAGTTGGAGTCGGTGGACTCGCACCTGAAGCGACTCCACCTCTCGCTCCAATGCGACGCGGTTATTATGGGAGTGCGAATGCTTGCGGGACTTCATCATTGGATTGACCTGGTCATCAAGTAGTTGGTCTTTCCACTTGTACAACAGTTGCCTACTCACCCCTATGTTATTGGCAACCTCTGAACCGCCCCGGGTATCGCGGAGGCCCGTTGGTTTAAGTCACGCTGCCATAGCGGCCTGAATGTTAAGTTGCCGGTAGTAGTTTGCCTCAGCTTCTCCCGGCGGTATATATCCCAAAGGCTCCATCAGCCGTTGATGGTTGAACCAGGATACCCATTCCAGCGTTGCCAGCTCAACGGATTCCATGGATTTCCAGGGGCCGCGCCGGTGGATCAACTCTGCTTTGTACAAGCCATTGATGGTCTCAGCGAGGGCGTTGTCGTAACTGTCACCCTTGCTGCCTACCGATGGATCGATGCCGGCTTCGGCCAGGCGTTCCGTGTAGCGGATCGACACATACTGTGAGCCTCTGTCGGAGTGATGAATCAAGTCCTCTGACTTGTCGGGCTGACGGGCGTAGAGAGCCTGTTCCAGAGCATCAAGCACGAAGTCCGTGTTCATCGTGCGACTTACGCGCCAACCCACGATACGGCGCGCGAAGACATCAACGACGAAGGCCACATACAGCCAGCCCTGCCAGGTGGAAACGTAAGTAAAGTCGGATACCCAGAGCTGGTCTGGGCGGTCAGCGACAAACTGCCGGTTGACCCGATCTAGCGGGCACGGCACCGATCGGTCTGGGACCGTGGTGCGCACCGCCTTGCCACGTCGGGCACCCTGAAAGCCCAGGCGACCCATGAGTCGCTCCACGGTACAGCGGGCCACAGGAATGGCTTCCCGGTTCATCTGCTTCCAGACTTTATCGGCGCCATAGACCTTGAGATTGTCGTTCCAGACACGCTTGATCTGCGGCATTAAAACCTCGTCACGCTTGGCCCGGTCACTGCGTAGTTCTGGATTGCGCTGCCGGGCCGCATGACGCCGGTAGGCCGACGGGGCAACCTGCAATACCTTGCAGATCGGCTCGACCCCGTAGGTATCCCGGTGCTGATCAATGTAGGTGTTTATGACTTCAGCTTGCGGTCGAGCTCCGCCTGGGCGAAAAAAGCGCTGGCCGTGCGAAGGATGTCATTGGCACGCCGCAGTTCCTTGTTCTCGCGCTCCAGATCCTTCATTCGTTGCGCTTCGGCGGTGGTTGTACCGGGACGTTCACCGACATCAATCTCGGCACGCTTGACCCATTCCAGCAATGTCTGTGGCACACAGCCAATCTTGGGGGCAATCGACTCCACAGCAGCCCATAGCGACGAGTACTCGCCACGATGCTCCTGCACTAGCCGCACCGCACGTTCTTTAACTTCAGGGGAAAACTTGTTGGATTTGTTCATGGCTCCATTCTCTCAGATGCTGGAGCCTCCTCAAAACCCGGGGCGGTTCACTCAGCAGCAGAGTCCTGTCGCGAGCAAAGCTGAATGACAGCCTGTTGTTTTTGGCTCGCAGACCACGGTGAAGTACCTGTGGTCTTGCCAGTCACAGACTTTCTTGCCCCAGGGTGTAGTTCGTCAATCCATGAAATCAGTGTGGCAGTGCACGGGTAGCCTAGCGATCTTCTCGTGTGGGCGAGACAACACTGGCCGTACTTGAAATAGTGATCTACTGCTAGCCGCTTCTGAGACAGTGAATATTTGGGCTTCCTGCTGGGCCTTGCAGGTAAGTCTCCTCTTTCGACAAAGGTACGGTACCACCGGCGTAAGTTCTTCTTTGATGGGTAACCCAACTGTCGGACGACGGTTGCAGCGCTTTTGCCGCAATCGATATAGAGCTCCACAGCTCGAATACGGTCTTCATACGAATACATAGACTACCTCCAATGTAGTCCAAGATAACGTCCGCACCTCCTTTACGGACTTTTAACACCGGTGCTGACACTGAACCAAGGCGTATAACTGTTACTCGGTCAGGCGCAGTTGCTCACCGCGCCAGGTTTCGCCCCAGTGGAGTTTGCCCCGGTTCAGCCGGTGGGCACACATCTAGTACCAAGACCATCGTGGACCAGCACTTTAATCCGGTTGCCTCGTTTGTTGGCGAACAGGTAGGCGCAGTGGGGCCTGCCTTAACCAAACACCTGGATGATTCGCGCCAGAGCCATGTCCGGCCCCACGATTCACTGGAAGATCTGACGCCATGGGAATATCTGGCGAAACACCAACGGGCGGAAAACTCTAATCAGCGGTGCAACTAAAACAGGGATGTTTACAATCAACGGGTTTTTCAAATAGTAGCTTGCCGCTCCATCGCCCGGATTCGACGTGTTGTGCAACCTGATAGAAAATCACCTCAATCAATTTTCTGACAGCGATTGAAGCGGGGCGGTTGCCTGGAGTAGCTATCGCCAGCGAACGGTAGAGTTCGGGCTTAACGATAGGGACGGCAACAATCTCCCCGCGTTCCACCATTTCACTGACAGTGGCAGAGGATAAAATGGTATAACCGAGCTGTTGCTTTATCATCTCGCTTAGAAGCGGCCACGCACTGACCTCAAAGGCCAGGTCGATTTTTTTGTGCCTTTGCATCGCTTCCTTTTCCATTCGCGCTCTCAAGCCATGTTTTTCTTCGGGTAGGATCAGCGGTAGATTGAGAACTTCGTCAAGATTCACCGTATTCCGTTTCGAGATTTCGGTGTCCGGCGGAGCAATCAAGAAAAAACGCTCGTCAATCAGTGGGGTATGGCGCAAGTTCTTATGCTTGCTTTGATCATAAGTGATCACCAAATCCAGCTTTTGCTGAGAAACCATTTGCTGCAGCGTGCCGCTCATGGCTGATCTCACTGCGAGATTTACACGTGGATAAAGTGTGCGGAACTGTTTGACGATCATCGTTGCCAATTCGTTGGAGATCGTTGGAAGCAATCCCAGCTTCACCTGACCGGTTACGGTCCCAGAGACTGCCGCCACATCTGCTTGAAGCTGTTCTGTATCCTTAAGCAGGCCTTTGGCGCGTTCATAAAGAACTTCTCCCGCGGTCGTCAGCAAAACACCCCGCCCATGGCGAACAAACAGCTCAGCATCCAGGGCTTCTTCAAGCAATCTAATTTGGCGGCTTAAGGCCGGTTGTGCAATGAATAGCGCCTCCGAGGCACGACTGAAACTACCTCTCTTGGCAATGGTAAGAAAGCTGTTCAGTTGGCGAAGATCAATCTTGAGGTTGGAAGCCATACAGTCTTGACCATTTATTGTTAGATGCCGTATCCCGCTGATTGCGGTCCGTCCTTTAAGCTATACCAACGGTTACTAGGAAATATAGAAAAAAACGATACTGGTTACGTTTCAAACAAGGTCATTAAAAAGGATAATGGAAACATTGGTTTATGCGTTATCTGTTCTGGTTTGGTCTTTGTCGCGGCGTTTGGCTTTTTTGATCTTTGTCATTTTTATTCAATTAGCGGACAAATTGCTTCAAGACGCTATCAAGTAGCCCTTGCATCATTTGCAGTATTGTGACGACGAAAGGTCAGGGTTGTAGCAATCGTTCGAATCAGCCCGCGCGGATTCTTTGAGGGTCGCGCTACCCCTTTCAGACGTACTCGCCATCGACGTGAAGAGTAGCTCAACCAAGCAAAGCAGGAATGTGAGTGCTTTGGTCTACTGGAGCACGTTGTTGCTGGCGCGAGACAAGCGCTTGTCGGGCGGGAGGAGAACCAAAAACAAGACGGAGAAGCAATATGTACCCCAATCTCAAGATGTACATCGGCGGTCAGTTCGTGGACGGACATGGTGAATCCAGCCAGTCGGTCATGAATCCCTCCAATAATGAGGTTCTGGCCACGCTACCTTATGCAAGTGAGAGTGACCTGGACCGGGCGCTGGAATCGTCGGAACAAGCCTTTCGTTTGTGGAAGAAGGAACCCGCCGTGGAGCGTTCTCGGATTTTACGGAAGGTGGCCGAGCTTATTCGAGAAAGAGCAGAGAACACGGGGCGGGTACTCACGCTGGAACAAGGGAAGCCGGTTCGCGAAGCCATTGGCGAGGTCTTGTCCTGTGCTGAGCATGCTGAATGGCACGCGGAGGAATGCCGCAGAATATATGGTCGTGTCATTCCTTCACGAAAATCGAATGTACAACAAACTGCACTCAAGGAACCGATAGGAGTGTGCGTTGCTTTTTCGCCGTGGAATTTCCCTTTCAGTCAGGCTTTCCGCAAAGTTGTCGCTGCCATTGGCGCTGGCTGTACGGTTATTCTTAAAGGGTCAAGTGACACCCCTGCCTCCGTAATGTTGATGGCACAAATATTCCATGATGCAGGTTTGCCAAAGGGCGTTTTTAACGTCGTATCTGGTGACTCTGGCATGATTTCCGAGTACTTGATCAGGTCGCCGATTGTTCAGAAGATCAGCTTTACCGGCTCTACGCCGGTCGGTCGGAAGCTGGCGTCACTTGCCGGAGCTAATATGAAACGTTGCACCATGGAGCTTGGCGGTCATGCGCCGGTCATTGTTTGTGACGACGCAGATATCGACAAAGCCGTTAAAGACCTGGTCGGATTCAAGTTTCGGAACGCGGGGCAGATTTGTATCTGTCCGACGAGGTTCTTTGTTCAGCGGAATATCTACAACGATTTTGTCTCCAGGTTTTCGGAAGAGGTAAAGACAATCAAAGTAGGATGTGGGTCCGATGACTCCACAACGATGGGGCCTCTGGCCCAATCTCGTCGGGTCGCGGAGATGCAGAAGTTCGTTGACGACGCTTGTCAGAAGGGCGGTGTGTTGGTGACGGGCGGTGAGACGCCGTCTGGCGCGGGAAACTTTTATCCACCAACGGTTCTCAAAGATGTTCCTGATGATGCGATGTTCATGAATGATGAACCTTTTGGCCCAATTGCAGGTTTTGTGCCGTTCGACAGCATCACCGAAGTGCTGGAACGAGCTAACCAGTTGTCCTTCGGGTTGGCTGCCTATGCGTACACCTCATCTGTTAGCAATGCCCATCGTATTACCAATGGCCTGGAAGCCGGTATGGTCTCTGTGAACCACATAGGGCTGGCGTTGGCGGAAACTCCCTTTGGGGGCGTCAAGGAAAGCGGCTATGGTAGGGAAGGTGGCAGTGAGACCTTTGATAGTTATCTGGCTACCAAGTTTGTGACTCAGATGAGCTGATGTCGGTTGAGAGCCAAGAGTAAGAGTTTGCTTTGAGTTAAATGGTTATAAACTTAATTTTATCTTCGGGTCTTTCGATCAAAAATAAAAAGGAGACCGTTCATGGCCAGTAGCTTGTTAGCACCAAATGACATTCTAAATGTTATACCTGGGCAGGTAATCTGTGAGGGTACTGTAGAAAATACGCTAAAAAATCGGCTTTCGATGAGAAACTATCGGTTCGATAAAACTGAAGTTTATATCCCTGAAATGCGGGATTACATGCTGGTCAGGTGGGAGTCTCCGCCTGAAAATCTTGGTTTCTTCCATTCGGGTAAGTGGGCAGATCAGGATGCTCGTACCGATAGCGTGACAATTCTGGCGCGTGGAGAGCCATCTCGATGGTTCTGGACAAATGATATTCAGGTCTCACACGTTTATGTCTCCGAGTCTGCGATAAAAAAAGTCGCTAATGATCTCTTTGAGAAAGATGTTGACAGTTTGAATATCGATCATAGAGCTGTTTCTCAGGATGCCACACTGGCTGAGTTGATGAAGTCATACGAACGGGAGTGCCTGGGTGAAAGTCTCGGTGGTCAACTGTATGCAGATACCATTGAGACTCAGATATGTATCCATATGATTAGGGAGTATTCTCAATGCAAGCTTCGTGAAATTCAGATTGATCGAAGTATGCCTGTTTCAAAACAAAAAACGATTGAAGAATATATTGCTGAAAACCTTGATCAATGTATAAGTATCGATGATTTAGCGGAAATCTCAGGATTTAGCAATTCGTACTTTATTCGTCTGTTCAGAAATGCGTTTGGTATGCCTCCACACGCCTATATTCTTCAGCGTAGGCTAGAAATGGCGAAGGCGATGCTTGAGTCGCCGATGGATATACCAATCAAGGTTATTGCAATGGAGTGTGGTTTTTCCGATCAGAGCCATCTAACGCGTCTGTTCAAGAACAAATTTTCTACAACGCCTAACAGGTATAGGAATAAGACGAAACTAACCAAATTTTGTTGAACTGCTGATCAAGATATTTGCCTTAGATGCCCGACCCTCTGCTTGCAGAGTGAGTCGGGCATTGTTTTGATGCCTGGCTGATTTTTCCGGCACAACCCAACTCCCATACGGTCTTCCCCGATCCTGTAGTTGCAAGGGGTTTTCAACCAGAATTGCGATGCAGCAATTTCGGTGTCTATGCTAGTTATAATCTTTGCTCGAAATCTAAAAAAATGTTTTGGTCCCATTTAATAAAATTTATTTTTTATGTTCTGGTTCAAAAAATTAATAAATACATTCAATATTCCAAAGGTCTATATCAGGATCATTTGATTTGGTTTTATAAAAAATCAACAAAGGAAAAGCCAGATGATCCAGAAAAAAATAAACAAGAGTATTGCTGATAAATTTGAGAAACAAACGAATCGTAACCATTTTAAGGTGGTGAAATCAAAACTGTCGTGTGCAATTCTATTGGCGACAGCATCCCTCCCAGCATTTTCTGAAAGCATCACAGTGGGCGACACTAACCTTACGCTGTATGGTTACGCAAAGCTTGACCTCATCTATGATTTCGATTCGCCTCTTGGTATTTCGATTCTCCACCAGAATATCAGGCTTGACGATACAAGTGGCCCCGATGGTCATTTTGACGCGCACGCCCTAGAGTCCAGGATCGGCATTTCAACCGTTACTCCTACCGAACTGGGAAATATCGAGACCCGGGTTGAAGGCGATTTTTATGGGCCCGGCGGGACCTTTCGACTCCGGCAGGGGTACGGTACATGGAATGGCATTCTTGCAGGTCAAACCGAAACGAACTTTTCGACGTTTCTTGGTTACACTCCGAGCATTGATTTCACCGGTCAGGTCGGACAAACAAATCTGGACCGTCAGGCGCAGATTCGTTACTCAACAGGGGGGCTCTCTATAGCTTTAGAGGAAGCTGACAAGCAAGGAGGCCTAGCCTATGAAACGGAAGAGACCGTCGAAATCAAGAGTACCCTTCCAGATCTGACTCTCAGATATGACGATGCTCTGGGCGGTCTGAACTATTCCTTAGGGGCCGTGTTGCGGCAGTTGACTGTTTATGATGCCGCTGCTGACCGGGAAGAAGACGAATTCGGTTATGGTGTCACCTTCTCGGGAAAAATGCCCGTTTCATCAAGGGTGAGCCTGCAAGGTGCAGTAGTCTACGGAGAGGGTGTTGGTGGTTACCTGTGGTTAAACCCGGCTGCGCCGGCCTACTATGACCCTGTTGCTGGCGAACTCGAAGCTATTGAAGCCGTTGGCGGTACTCTTGGGATATCCGTGGCTGTTGGTCCTGGTTTAGCAAACCTGGCCTATGGTGTGTCGGAAGCTGATCTGGATGACATAAGAAATGTCGACGTTAGCAATGAGGGCGAACAAAATACGAGCCTTTATTTGAACTACCTGTGGTCGCCCATCGAGAGTGTCGATTACGGGATTGAAGTGAGCCACCATACTCGAGAATTGGTTGGGGGGCGTGAAGGGAAGGCGACACGTCTTCAGGCGATGGCCAAATACACTTTCTGAACATTGACTTAAGCGTTGTTGTGCCTTTGGTTGCCCCGACTCTCAGTCGGGGCCTTTTTCTGTATGGATCAGTGTCGTTTTTTATGTCCCATAAGGAGCAGGATCAGGTTTCGAATAAATTTAATTCCAGTAAAGTTCAGCCAATTGATCTGCTGCCTCGATAATTCCGACAAGTCCGTTCCATTTTTCTATCAGTTCGGACATCTTGTCTGCAAGCTTCTTGGTTCTCGCCCCATCAATGTTATATTCGTCTGCGTAGAATTCCGGGGAAAATTTTAGATCTTCTTTGATAAAATCTCTTGATTTTTCGAGGAAATTGCCTTCTGCCATCCAGGATGTTGATGCCTTTCTTTTCTGCTTTAATCATGTCGCTATCAGCTTGTTGCTGATAGAGGAAGCTAACATAGGCAGCCATAATCCGTCCGGCCTTCAGCGGACCCTCATTTTCTCTGGTGTTGAAACGATTCCACGGGTCACGATTAAGAGTTGTTGCTCGACCTGCGGCATATAGACCGCCTGGAACGTCGGTAGTTATGTTTTTGACAACATCATGGAGATTGAAGTTGGCCAGTTCTGCGGGTGAGAGGAAGGTGCAATCCACAAAACCTTGCTCGAGTACTTCATAAACTTCATGTATCGGGATTGCTACCGATAATCTCCCGAAATTCTTCGCCCAGCGAGCCCAGGAAGCCCCAGATATTCGCAAGCGCTTGCCGTTTAGTTCTTCAACCGTATTTACTATAGCATTACAGAACATTACGTAAGAGGGTATAGATACAATCGGGGTATAGACTTGGTTGCTTGACGCGAATTCACTCTGATATTCCGGGCAGCTGATCATTATATATTTAAGAATGGCCTGGGAATAAGGGTAGCCCTCTTTACCGGACACTTTACTCTGCAGTAATTGACGTGTTGGACCGGTATTTATTCAGGGCTACTCTGAGGGCTTAGAGGGTCATCACAAATACGGTTGTACTGATCAACAGGTAGATCTACTCGTTCAGGCGGTTTTGAGTTTTGCGAGAGAAATTTGTGGTCAGTATTTCCACGGCAATCGACGAGTTGATCCGCTCGGCGTACGGCAGTGGCAGGAAGATCGCGATGATGATGTATAAGTAAGCAACTATGGTGATTATTCCGGGCGGGGGGTGTTGAATAGAAATCGGGCCAGAATATCAAGGCTGATATGTATCATCATCGGCGCTATGGCGAGCCCGTCGAGAGTTATAACTTTCTTATTGATCTCGTTTATTAATACTTTGAAGTTCTCCTGCAACTTGCGACCAATTCTTGCACTACTTACTTTTGTGCTCATTACTATGATCGGCCCCTATTTGAAGATTGAGATACGGTCGAAGGGGGCCTGCTTCGGGTTGAAGCAGGCCATGATGGAAGTGCAATCAGTTCGCGGTATATCCTCCATCCACAATGATTTCTGCACCATGAACGAAGGATGATTCGTCGGATGCGAGAAACAGCACCGCTTTTGATACCTCGTCGGGTGTGCTGGGCCGGTTCATGAGCGTGGGGCCAAGAAGCGTTTTACGGGTTTCTTCATCCGTGTGCAGCAAGTCCTTAGTCATGGGCGTATCGATCACCCCGGGGTGCACGGAATTCACGCGGACATTAAAGTCTGCGAGGTCCACGGCGCAGGACTTAGTCATCAGACGTACAGCACCCTTTGATGCGATGTACGCGCCAGCGCTTGGCGCGCCGATGATGCCATAAATGGATGAAATATTTATAATTGAGCCGCCACCACTCTCCTGCATGAGAGGCACGGCTTCCCGGATGCCGAGAAAAGTTCCACGTACGTTTATATCGAACGTGCGATCCCATTCTTCGTTACTAGTCTCATGGACTGGTTTGAGAATGAGTGTTCCTGCGTTGTTGACCAAGATGTCCAGCCTGTCAGCCTTTTCTTTGATCGATGTGACCGCAGCCTTCCAGTCAGCTTCATTGGACACGTCCAGTCGCAAAAACTCAGCATCTCCTCCCTGGCTGCGAATTGCTTCCACGACCTGTTTGCCGTTTTCCACATCAATGTCACAGACGAATACTTTTGCCCCCTCAGCAGCCAGTAGTTCCGAGTGAGATTTCCCCATCCCCATGGCACCACCGGTAACCAATGCAACCTTTCCAGTTACTCGTTTCATCATTGTTTCCTTGAGTCTGCTCCGATGACAGAAGGGGGCAATTTTTTAACTGCCCCGTTCCGTAGTGGACATGCGTTGCTCAGTTGTCGAATTCGAGCGTCGAATAGTTGTCATCAACGACGGCCTGAAGCTCTTGCCGGTAGGCGCCAAGCCCGGCCATGTAGAAACGGACGGTATTTTTCTTGCCCGGTATATTTGCGCCGAAGATCCATGACTGGGCTTTGGGAAAAAGCGTCATATCGGCAATCGATTGGCAGGTTTCTACCCAGGCTTCCTGTGCCTCGGGCTTCGGTTCGATGGTCTTATGGCCGTTGCGTTCGGTCACTGCAATCGCATCGGAAATCCACTCAACCTGGGTCTCAATGCTTGGAGGAAGGTTGGTGAAGGGACCGTTCGGGCCCAGAATCATGAAGAAGTTCGGGAAATCCGCTTCCATTACCCCCAAATAGCCCAGGGGGCCGTCTTTCCATTTATCCTGAATGGTGACGTCATTGCGGCCCTGGAGGTCGATCCGCGTATAGTTTCCTTCAACGGCATCGAAGCCTGTTGCAAAGATGATCGCATCCAGCTCAATCTCCTTGCCGCTTTCAAGAAGAATGCCGTTTTCCGTGAACTTTGAAATCGGATCGGCTTTAACATCTTCCAAGGATACGTTATCGCGGTTATATACCTCGTAGTAGTGATTGCCACACAGAGGACGTTTGGCGTAGAGATCGCTGGGCATCAGTTTCTTGGCGGTCTCGGGATCCTTAACGATCTGAGCAATTTTACGCTTGATAAAGTTTGCTGCAGCGTCGTTAGCCTCCTGGTCTGTTGCGATATCCGAAAATGTTTCGAACATGAACCGGAAGCCACCGCCTTTGTTCCAGATTTCCTCGAAGACGCGTTCACGTTCTTCTTCTGAGACTGATGTGGCAGGCACTGTGCTCTCTTCAAAGCCGAAGGCAACAGCAGACGATTTCACCTGATCCCAGATAGCGTCATAGTTGTCTTTGTATTCCTGAATTTTCTCCTCACTTTCGGGCCAGTTTCCAATCGGTACCACGTACTGTGGAGAGCGTTGAAATACGGTCAAGTGTTCTGCCGTTTCGGCCATCGCAATGATAACCTGGACCCCGGTAGAACCTGTGCCGACAACGCCAACTCGCTGTCCGGAGAGATCCATTCCTTCAGGCCATGCACCGGTGTGGATGATCTCGCCTTTGAACGTGTCCATTCCATCGAAAGGCGGTTTATTGGTTGCTGACAGAAGGCCCAGGCCGGTTACCAGATATTTTGCGGTAACCATCTGATCTTTGTCTGTCCAGACTCGCCAGAGTTGGGTAGATTCGTCGAAATGGGCAGCGGTTACCTTGGTGTGGAACTGGTAGCTGCGCCGAAGGTCGTAACGGTCAGCCACATCGTTCAGATAGTCCAGAACTTCGGGCTGCGTCAGATAGCGGTTCTTCCACCGGGCGTTTTCCAATCCCTCCTTGTCGAAGGAGAATCGATAGCAGAAGCTCTCGGTATCTGATAACGCGCCAGGGTAGCGATTCCAGTACCAGGTACCACCAACGTCGCTGGCGTTGTCATAGGCTTGAACTCTCAGCCCTTGTTCATCCCGCAGTTTGTGAACGGCATAGAGCCCTCCGAATCCTGCGCCGACTACAACGGCGTCAAAATCAGGAGTCTCGGTTCTTGTATTTGTGGTTTTCTCGTTCATGTGAGCTTCCTCTTCGAACACAATTGATCTCCGGAGCAAGAAGCGCCCCGTTTCTTCGTTTGTTTTTAATTCAGGAATGCCCGCGCCGGCAATTGCCGGCGCGGGTGACGAAGTATCAGAGGTTCTGATACCAGTCGGCGATACGATCCAGTTCCTCGTTTGCTTCCGGTGCGCGGCCCGAGAGGGCGGGAAATACGTGCTGCATGCCAGGCACCACAGAAAGCACAGTTTTTACACCCCGCTCTTTGGCCTTGGCGTGAAGGGTCTCTGAATCGCTAAGCAGCGTTTCGGCGCCTCCAGCGGTGATATAAAGCGGCGGGAAACCGTCGAAATCGTTTTCCAGCGGATTGGCTAATGGATCGAGTGGATCGGTTTTGTCGCCGAGAAACATGCCCGCCATGCCTTCCAGGATTGGCTTTCCA
This sequence comes from Marinobacter sp. MIT932201, assembly GCF_047123295.1. NCBI lineage: Bacteria > Pseudomonadati > Pseudomonadota > Gammaproteobacteria > Pseudomonadales > Marinobacteraceae > Marinobacter > Marinobacter sp. MIT932201. The sequence goes on from NZ_CP138917.1 coordinate 1,455,648, forward strand.
ACGAGTGCATCGGTTGAAGCATTGGATTCCAGAGTGGCGCCCCGCAGCGCCATGTCGAGCCACGGAGAATAGGCGATCACTGCCCCTGGCAGGGGAAGCCCCAGATCACGGAACTTGAGCACGCTGGCAATGGCCAGATTGCCTCCGGCGCTATCGCCTGCGGTGATCAGGTTGTCTGCCTTGTAGCCTTGATCCAGCAACGCTTTGTAAGCGGATACAGCGTCCTCAATCTGGGCAGGAAACGGATGTTCCGGTGCTCGGCGGTAGTGGAGAATTACGGCCTGAACCTTAAGCGCCTTGGCAAGGTGGCCGGCCATTTTACGGTGGCTGTCTGCGGACCCCACAGCGAAGCCGCCACCATGTGTGTAAATGATGGCGCGTGAGCTATCCGCACCGTCTGGCAATGCCCAGATGGCTTCAACGCCGCCAACATGGTCGCTCTTATAGCGAACGTTTTCCGGTTCCAGAGCAGGCTGGCCCCATTCATCAAACATGCTGCGCAGGTTTTCAATGGAAAGATCAGGATTGGCAGTCATGCGATTGGTCCAATCCTGATAAAGGTCGCGCAAGACATTGGATTCTTTGCTAATTGTCATTGTTCTTCCTCTTGGTTTTTTGCTGATGAATACAACGTCTTTCAGCTCCTTACATAAAAGATTGCGACTTACGGATTACGCTGGTGCTGAAGACTTTCAACTGCAGATTAAGTTCCGGCCAAATCTGAGTATTGAAGATTCCTGTTCAGATATTGGAGCATCCTGCTTTTTTCAGAATGACCCGGTTGTTGTTTTATTTCGAAGATGTCTTGATGTTGATTAACAGGTTTCGCTTCAAAGGTTTGTACAAAAGAAAAATAAGTCTATTCAATCCAGAAAGGCAAAATAACGGGATAATCAAACAGAATTTCTATTAGTTGAATAAGTAGGAAACCGATAATCCAGATAGACGTACCGAGTACGGGCAAGTTTCATAATAAGTGCTATTCGAACCGGTACCTATCTGAACCATGGGAGTAATAACAATGTCGAATCAGATTGAGACTGACGGAGCATACATCCGTTATGAGTTTTCTGAGTTCGCGGGAAACTTGGAACCTGTAAAGTATGAGATGCCCGTTCCGCAAGGAAATGAGGTTTTGCTGAAAGTCGATTACTGCGGCGTTTGCCATAGTGATGTTCATGTGCATGACGGCTATTACGGCCTTGGCAATGGCAAAAAGCTGAATCTCGGAGACCGTGGAATCAGGCTGCCGGTAACACTTGGCCACGAAGTTGTGGGAACCATTGTGGCCGTGGGCGAGGATGCCATCGATGCATCGGTCGGCGAGCAGAGGTTAATCTATCCATGGATTGGGTGTGGCGAATGTTCTGTTTGTCAGCGGGGCGAAGAAAATCTGTGCGGTAAGCCTGCTTCACTCGGCATTTTTAAACCCGGTGGTTACTCGGAATACATCACTGTTCCCCATCCGCGTTACCTAGTGGATCTTGGCGATCTCAACCCTGCAAATGCATCTCTGTTGGCCTGTTCCGGCCTGACAACCTTTTCGGCGATCAAGAAAATTCAGCCGTTGCACCAAGAAGAGTATGTGATTGTTATTGGCTGCGGTGGGCTTGGCCAATTGGCAATCAGAACGCTGAGATCCGACGGAATCAGTAACATTGTTGGCGTGGATGTTTCCGAGGATAAAAGAGAGATTGCCAGGAAGGCCGGTGCAAAAGTCGTCCTCGATCCCCGTAGCTTAGATGCGACTGACACGTTGACTCGGGAGGCAGACGGGAATTGCATGGCTGTTCTGGACTTTGTGGGCAACGAACAAACTGTTGAGTTTGGCCTCAAGGTTCTTAAGAAGGGAGGGAAGCTGGTCGTTATCGGTTTACATGGCGGCGAACTGCGCTATCCGATTCCTTTCCTGGTCACGAAGGCAGTTACCATAATCGGCTCCTACACAGGAACACTGGCTGAAATGAAGGAGTTGGTAACGTTTGCGAATCAACATGATCTTCTAGACATTCCCGTAGAAATTCGGGCGCTTGAGAGGGCTGAATCTGCCGTGGAAGACCTGTCCAACGGAAAGGTTTCCGGACGAATAATTCTCAAGAACTAATTGAGCCTAGACTTGCTACTTGAGGTCAACGCTAACCGTTGACCAAGTTTTAAATTAAGGCGTGAATCTTCAGTATGTCTCTACCTTTGCCTCGGTTGGGTTTTACCGAGGCTTTTTTATGAAACTTTAAAATAGTCACAAGATAAATAGCCATTATACCGGTTGGTGGTTAATTTTTTTGGACAAAGATAAAGGTATCAGTAGAAGTTATAGAAGATATGTTGATCATATAATAGATATTTCGTTTATAAATTATTAATTTAATTCACAACTTAATAAGTTTTGGAGAACGGGATGCCACTTGATAACGAGACTTTGAACCAATTTATTGACAGCGTCCGGCGATATGTCCGGGGTCGCTTGGTTCCGTTGGAAATGCAGGTCGCGGAAGAGGATCAAATACCCGAAGGGGTGATCGAGGAAATGAAAGAGATGGGGCTCTTCGGGTTATCAATCCCGGAAGAGTTCGGTGGCCTTGGGCTGACCATGAGTGAAGAAGTGGCCATCATTCAGGAGATGGGGTACACGTCACCGGTGTTTAGGTCGATGTTTGGTACCAACGTAGGCATTGGCTCCCAAGGCATTATCATCGACGGCACCCCCGAACAGAAAGCAAAGTACCTTCCGAAACTTGCCTCCGGCGAACTGATTGGTTCATTTGCACTGACAGAAGCGGACGCCGGTTCCGATGCGGGTTCGGTCGTGACGACGGCAAAGCGAGACGGCGATGAATACGTCATCAATGGCAGCAAACGTTATATAACTAACGCGCCTCGGGCGGGTGTTTTCACGGTGATGGCCAGAACTGGAAGCCGGGAGGAAGGCAGTCGGGGTGTATCCGCTTTTCTGGTGGACGCGGATTTACCGGGCATCTCGTTGGGGCAGCGCGATAAAAAAATGGGCCAGAAAGGTTCTCATACCTGCGACGTGATCTTCGAAGATGTTCGAGTGCCGGTATCTGCCATGATCGGAGGTAAGGAAGGGCAGGGCTTTAAAACAGCGATGAAGGTTCTGGACAGGGGGCGGTTGCACATAAGTGCACTGAGCGTTGGTACAGCCAAAAGGCTGATAGACGAGAGCCTCGCCTACTCGACCCAAAGAAAACAATTCGGCACTGAAGTCGCCAACTTTCAGCTGGTCCAGGCAATGTTGGCTGACAGTCAGACCGAGTACTACGCCGGCAAATGCATGGTGGAGGAAACCGCGCGAGCCTATGATTCCGGTGCCGCGGTGTCCATGAATGCTTCCAGCTGCAAGCTCTACTGCACCGAAATGGTAGGCCGTGTCGCGGATCGCGCAGTGCAGATCCATGGTGGCGCCGGTTATATCAGTGAATATTGTGTCGAGCGATTCTACCGGGATGTGCGTCTGTTCCGGCTTTACGAAGGCACTTCCCAAATCCAACAGTTGGTCATTGCCAAGCAAATGATTCGCAACACTGGAAGCTCACTCTAATCCAGGAGTCTGGTATGTCTGGTCCATTATCAGGAATTCGAGTACTTGATTTGTCCCGCGTTATGGCCGGCCCTTGGTGTACCCAGATCATGGCTGATTTGGGGGCTGAAGTCATCAAGGTCGAGCGCCCCGAACAGGGAGATGATACCCGTCATTGGGGCCCTCCCTGGCTTAGGGACAAGGCCGGTAATCCTACCAAGCAGTCGGCTTATTACCTCTCCGCCAATCGTGGCAAGTACTCTGTGACCATCGATATTGGTAAGCCAGAGGGCCAGGCGCTGATCCGTGAATTAGCCGCAAGTTGCGATGTTCTGGTAGAGAACTTCAAAACCGGTGGGCTGGAGAAAAAGGGGTTAGGTTATGGGGACCTCTCAGCACTGAACCCCGGCATTGTTTACTGTTCGATCACAGGGTTTGGCCACACCGGCCCCATGGCCCATAACGCAGGCTACGATTACCTGATTCAGGCTCAGTCAGGGCTAATGAGTATCACCGGTGTGGCGGATGGAAAACCCGGGGCGGGGCCGCAGCGCGTGGGTATGGCGGTGGCTGATTTGACCACCGGGATGAATGCAGCGATCGCCGTTCTTGCCGCTATTCATCACCGCAACAAAACAGGTGAGGGGCAGCATATTGATATGGCCCTACTGGACGTCCAGGTAAGTTGGCTGGCGAACCAGGCTCTGAATTACTTTTGTAGCGGCAGTGTCCCCGGACGAACGGGTGAATATCATCCTAATCTTGCACCCTACCAGCCGTTTCCCACCAAAGACGGCCAGGTAATCATTGCCGTTGGTAATGATGCCCAGTTCCATCGTCTTTGTGGCGTCATGGGATGCGAAGAACTGCCGAGGGATCCACGGTTTGCAACAAATCCGGAGCGGGTTGTTCATCGACAGGAGCTTGTCGGAAAGCTGTGTGAGTACACCCGCTTGAGGACTAGTCGGGAGTGGATGGATTGCCTCGGTAAAGTACAAGTGCCGTGCGGTCCCATTCAGAATATTGCAGAAGTTTTTGAAGATCCGCAGGTCAAGGCTCGGAACATGAAGCTGGAATTGGAACATCCGCTTCTTGGTAAGGTTCCGGGAGTTGCGAATCCGATCAAGTTTTCCAAAACCCCGCAGCGTTACGAAAAGGCACCGCCGTCACTTGGGGAGGATACGGTCGCAATTCTTGAGAGAGCTCTCGGCAAATCAGCAGAAGAAATCCGGAATCTTCAGGCCCGTGGAGTCGTCTGACTCCCGCCCGTTAACCTCAATCCCACCTGAGTTAACTGTTCAGATTTCGGCTCCACCTTTCAATAGAGGAACGTCCCACATATGTTGGTCTCTTATCAACAACTTGATGATCTCGGTGTTATCCGCATCGATAATCCCCCTGTAAATGCATTGTCCCAGGGTGTGCGCGAGGGCATTTGCGACGCGGTAAAGTTGGCGCAGGGTGACGGCACGAAAGCAATTGTTGTCGTGTGCGAGGGGCGTACATTTATCGCAGGTGCGGATATCAATGAATTTGGCAAACCGATGCAGGAGCCGACGCTGCCTCAGGTGAACGCGGCTCTTGAATCTTTAACCAAGCCTGTTATCGCCGCTATACATGGAACCGCATTGGGGGGCGGGTTTGAGCTGGCTTTGAGCTGTCACTACCGGTGTGCATTAACATCAGCTTCCGTCGGTCTCCCGGAAGTTACCTTGGGGCTACTGCCCGGCGCGGGTGGAACCCAGCGTTTACCTCGCCTGATAGGGGTAAAAGCTGCTCTGGATATGATGACAACCGGTAAAAAAATCAATGCGACGGAAGCTCTGGATCTTGGTGTTCTTGATCGGGTTTTTGACGGCGATCTTACTCGTTGTGCCATGGAATATGCCCGAGAACTCATCACTGAAGGGGCGCGCCCGAGGCAGATCCGCGATCTCTCCATCCCGAATGACAGCTTCGATAAAGACTCCTTCGAGAGTTATCGAGGCCAACTGAATAAGCGCAAGAGAGGCCAGGAAGCACCACAGAAAATAGTGAGTTGTGTTGAGGCGGCGATGGGAATGCCGTTTAAAGAAGGGCTGGCTTTCGAACGTTCCCGCTTCATGGAATGTGTCAAATCTGAGCAGTCGGCTGCGTTAAGGCATATTTTCTTTGCGGAACGACAGGCACCAAGGGTACCCGGAATCGATAAGTCTGTTACTCCCCGTGTCGTTCAGAGGATCGGTATTATTGGTGCTGGCACCATGGGTGGCGGCATTGCCATGTCATTTGCCAATGCAGGCATCCCTGTAACTTTGTTGGACTCCAGTGAGGAAGGGCTGGAAAAGGGAATTGCGCTGATTGGTAAGAACTACGGCGTGAGCGTGAGCAAGGGAAAGCTTTCGGAACACCAAGCCATGGAGCGAGAAGCCCTCATTACCGGCGCTGTTGATTACGGGAAATTGGCCGATGTCGACCTCGTAATTGAAGCGGTCTTCGAGAGTATGGATGTAAAAAGGCAGGTTTTCAGTCGTCTGGATGAGGTGTGCAAGCAAGGGGCCATTCTTGCAACGAATACTTCTTACCTTGATGTAAACGAAATTGCTGCTTCGACTTCCCGGCCACAGGATGTTGTTGGCCTGCATTTCTTTAGTCCCGCCAATGTTATGCGTTTGCTGGAGGTCGTCAAAGCAGAGAGTACTTCCGATGAGGTTGTCGCGACCGCTATGGCTCTGGGCAAACGTATAGGAAAGGTGCCGGTGCTGGCTGGTGTGTGTTATGGCTTTATCGGCAACCGGATGCTCAGACAGTATGCGAGGGAGGCCCAGTTGTGCATGATCGAAGGCGCGGAGCCTGCCCAAATCGATAGCGTGCTTATGAACTTTGGTATGGCGATGGGGCCACTGTCGGTAGGTGATCTGGCTGGGTTGGACATTGGGTATAAGGCCCGTCAGGCATTGACCGAAAAGCAGAAGGGGGACCCGCGGAGCTACTGTATCGCCGATGCCTTGGTTGAGCTTGGTCGACTTGGACAGAAGGCTGGGGCGGGATATTACAAGTATGATCCGGAAACGCGAGCGCGCTCAACCGATCCGGTTGTTCTGGATGTGATTAGAGAGCAAGCCAGGAAGTACGGCGTACAGCGACGGGCGCTGTCGGATGAGGAGATTTTGAACCGGCACCTACTGGCATTGATAAACGAAGGGTTCCGCATACTTGATGAGGGAATTGCCCAGCGGGCCGGTGACATTGATGTGGTTTATGTTCATGGCTATGGATTTCCCGCTTACCGTGGCGGTCCGATGTTCTATGCGGGACAGCGTGGATTGGTCAATGTTCTAAAGGAAATTGAAAGGCTGTATGAGGATACCGGAGAACCCTATTGGGCCCCAGCGACTCTTCTCAAGAAACTGGTTGCCGAGGACCTGACCTTGAACGATTGGATTGGCGTTAACGGTTAATCTGGCATTCAGCTCTCAAAACTTAAACAAAGAGTATTATCATGACAAATGTATTCATCTGCCATCCCCGCCGCTCGGCCATCGGCCGCTTCGGCGGCACCCTTGCCAGCATGCGCCCTGATGACCTCGCAGCCCACATCTTCAAGGCCGTGCTCGCGCAGTCTCCGGAACTGGACCCCGCTGCTATCGACGAGGTCATGATGGGCTCCGCCAACCAGGCCGGTGAAGACAACCGCAACGTGGCAAGGATGTCTGCCCTGCTGGCTGGTTTGCCCACCTCCGTACCCGGTACCACCCTAAACCGGCTGTGCGGCTCCGGTATGGACGCGGTGGGCACCGCTTTCCGCGCCATTCGTGCTGGAGAAATGGATCTCGTACTGGCCGGCGGAGTGGAGTCCATGTCCCGCGCCCCCTTCGTGATGGGCAAGGCCGACAGCGCGTTCTCAAGAAGCCAGAAAATTGAAGACACCACCATCGGCTGGCGTTTCGTGAACCCGTTGATGAAGCAGCAGTACGGCATCGACTCCATGCCAGAAACAGCCGAGAACGTCGCGGAACAATTCAGCATTTCCAGGGAAGATCAGGATCTGTTCGCCTTCCGTTCCCAGCAGAAGACGGCCCGAGCACAGCAAGAGGGCGTGTTTGCCGAGGAAATCGTGCCGGTGTCCATCCCCCGCCGCAAACAGGACCCAGTGGTATTCGACACCGACGAGCATCCCCGCGAAAGTACGCTGGAGAAACTTGCTGCCCTGCCCACGCCCTTCCGTGAGAATGGCAGCGTGACCGCCGGTAACGCCTCCGGCGTCAACGATGGCGCCGCCGCCATGCTGGTTGCCAGTGAAACCGCGGTAAAACAGCAGGGCCTCAAGCCCATGGCAAAAATCCTCGGTATGGCTACTGCCGGCGTAGAGCCCCGCATCATGGGTATCGGCCCGGTACCGGCGGTTCAGAAGCTGCTAGAGAGGCAGAACATCAGCATCGCCGACATTGACGTCATCGAGCTGAACGAAGCCTTTGCCGCCCAGGGCCTGGCGGTCCTGCGTGAGCTCGGCATTGCTGATGACGATCCCCGGGTGAACCCGAACGGCGGCGCCATTGCGCTTGGCCACCCGCTGGGCATGTCTGGCGCCCGCCTGCTGATGACCGCCGCCCACCAACTGCAGCGCACCGGTGGCCGTTACGCCCTGTGCACCATGTGTGTGGGTGTGGGCCAAGGTATAGCCACTCTCATCGAACGAGTTTGAGATGATATTCCCTTGGAATCCTTATAATTTGGGGCCTCGGTGTACTGGACACGCCTAGCCTATGATTGACCACTGAGGAAGCGGTCAATCACAGGGAGCCAAGCAAATTGGTTATAAGGATGGAGAGCCTGGCCAATACTACCGAATAACCATTTAATAGGGCGGCGAACAGGGAAGCAAAGCCATACTGCTTTTTCTTCCCTCCGGTATCGCTCGGGCGTCGGTCAATGCTGACATTGTCCAAAATCCAAATGTTCGCTTTGCGACCTTTGCGTTCATTGTATAAGTCTCTACTCAAAGCCTCGATTATTTTCTGGGAGATTACACTGGGCCTTCAAATCCACTACGTCATCAAACCCCGTTTCGTAACCCTCAACCAGGACCGGCGTCTCCGGTGGCAGGCTTTTCAGCCGTTTGATCAGTTCTTCCGCAGTCATGTCTCGTCTCCCGTCTTGTCAAAGGTCGAGAACGATCGGTGGGTTGGTGGGCGCATATCGTGCGGTGCAGGTGCTGGCATTGATTAACGTCGCCGTGCCGTGACGGTGCTCGCCGTAGCCTTCGTGAATATGCCCAAAGACGTGTGCTGTAAGGTTAAGCTGGCTGAGCCGATGTAAGAGATCAACACACCCCACGTTCTGGCATTTGAAGCTGAGATTCACTTGGTCCCCGATACCCTTCGGTGGCCCATGGGTTATCAGTACATCAGTGTTGTCGGGGATTTGCTGCCACTTGTTATACAGTGACTGGCCGCGATCCAGCATAAATGCCCAGTCCATGAAGGTGGGTGTCCAGGGTGAGCCCCAAAATCGAACACCTTCAATGATGACGCCGCTGTCCTCAAGATAGATCGCATTCGTCAGCGCTTCGACAGCAAGCTCGGGTGTCTCCTGAAACGCCCAATCATGGTTACCGGCAATGACAATTTTGTGCCTGTGGGGCAAAGTGCCGAGCCAATCGTTCAGGTCTTCCACGTTATCTAGGGTGCCAGCCCCAAGGCAATCTCCGGCATGAATCAGGACATCGCCATCCGGCACCTGTGGTATCCGGCGGTGTAGACTGTGGGTGTCAGAAACACATACAAGCCTCATCGGTCTTCCTATTTCGCGTGTAATGTGGGTGGCATGCTTTGTCTGCAAGCAATGGTAACCTTGCTCTGGAACGCGCAGTCGGATCCGTCTTCAGCGAACAATCTGATAGGCTGGTCGCGCTAAAACGCAGCCGTCATTGGCCATCCTTATCGAGACATGCCCATGTCACACACTATGTTCCTCGGAATAGCCCAAAGTATAACCGGGAGCGCCCCCTAGTCACGTTCATCGATGTTGAGGAGTCTGGGTTGGACATGCAACAAAGCTACCCGATTGAGATTGCCTGGGTGGACTCCTTGGGTAGCGCGGATAGCTTCCTGATTCGACCATCCCCCGCGTGGACATACTGGGAGCCGAAGGCAGAAACCATTCATGGGATTTCCCGAGAGCCCCTCATACGAGCTGGTTTATCGGTGGAGCAAGCTGCCGAGCGGTTGAGTGATGCCCTGGGGCTGGAAAACGGTGTGCAGCGACGCGCCTGATTTTGATGCTCAATGGATTGATACCTTGTTTCGCGCTGCGAGAATGGAACACGACTTCAAGGTCGTGGACCTTCGTGTGCTCTATACTGAGATCGGCCCCGACGCCACAGAACGGTTTCGTCATCGGGCCGCTTTAACGGTGCCTGCGCACCGGGCTGAGGCTGATGCACGGCGGTACGCACTGGCTTACGGCAAAGTGCAGAACTCCGATCCGGCTATGTGACTTAACTTACGATGATGTGTCCAAGAAAGGTGATCAGTGGAGGCCAGACTGGCGCTGACCGGGCAGCCCTCGATGCGGGCTTGGCAACGGGACTGGCCATTGGCGGGTGCTGCCCGAGGGGGCGCATGGCTGAAGATGGACCCATCGATGACCGTTACCCGCTGGAAGAGATTACCGGTGGGTACCGCCAGCGCACCAAACGCAACGTGCTGAATGCCGACGGTACGGTAATTTTCTATCACAGCGCCCCAGAAGGTGGTACTGAAGCCACGCTGGCTTTCTGTATCAGAGAGAAGAAACCTTATAAGCTTATTGACACCGAGAGTGTGGCGGCGAGCACTGCAGCGGGTATGATCCGAGAGTTCGTTCAGCGCAATGCCATCACATCGCTAAACGTGGCTGGCCCCCGTGAGAGCCGCTGTTCTGGGATGTATGGGTTCGTCTTAGAGGCACTTTGTCTGTCGTTGTCTGGGGGCGGCCTCAGTTGAAGGATTTCTCAGATTGCCCCTGATGCTCGATGCTGGAACATCAGCTCAGTCGTACCCAAGCCCGAGCTCTTGATCTAGCGCACTTAACTCGTTCAGCGCATCCAGGCGCCCACTCTGCCACTGGGTTACCAGCTCGGTTCCGAGTGACCAGTCCATAAAAGGCAATAGCCGGACGATGTTGCGTGCATCATCCACACCCCGGTGGTGGTGTCCCTCGAATTCGAGCTCATGAAATGCCAGAGCGTGGGCCAGCCCGTTCTTTTTCTTCTGCCCCGTTGTCCTACGCCAGATCTGTTTGAGGTTCAGATGAGGGTAGGTCAGAAAAACCGGTGGTGAGTTGTATTGTTCACTCTCCGCCTGAATATGGAGTCGGTCGTAATCCCCCCAGCTACACCAGATGAACTCCTTGGCAGGACTCCCCAGCCAAGCGTTGATCTCCTGACACACCACCGTAAATCCGGGGGCTGCATCCACCATTGTCTGGCTAATGCCAGTCAGTTTTGTACAGAAACCGCTCAGATGGGGGTGCCGCACGGGGCGCACCAGAAAAGACTTGCTGTCCAGTAGCGTTCCGTCACGAGTGGCCAGCGCGCACCCAAACTCAATGATCTCCATGTTATGGATGCTTTGTGGCTGGCCGGATGGGGCGTGCCGGCTTTCCCAGCAGGTCGCCTCTAAATCAATGACGAGAAGCGGTGAGTGATCGCTGAAATAATCCATCAGAAGCCTTGTGCTTTTCGCGCGTTAGTATTTTTCACAAGTTCCAGCTGCGTAAACCGCTGAAGGTTGCCACCCATTCCACGTGAAGCCTGCCACCCGGACCGGAGCAAGGCTGCCACCCATCGGAGCGTAGCGACGCGGGGTTTCTCTTCTTACTCCGAAGTCTCAGTGCCCGTCAACTTTGCCTGCTGTTTTCGCATGGATTCGCCCCGCAGATTGATCTTGTAGGCGTTGTGTACGAGCCGGTCCAGGATGGCATCTGCCAGAGTGGCGTCACCGATGATGCCGTGCCATTCCTCGATGGGTAATTGGCTAGTGGCGATGGTGGAGCGCCGGCCATGTCGGTCTTCCAGCACCTCCAGCAAGTCCCGCCGGTTCTCCGCGCTCAGCTTCATCAGCCCCCAGTCATCCAGGATCAGCACGTCGACCTTGGCCAGGCTGGTCAGGAGCTTTGAGTATTGGCCATCGCCCTTGGCGATGGTCAGCTCTCGTAGCAGCCGGGTCAGGCGGACGTACTGGGCGGTGTAACCCTCCCGGCAGGCCTTGTGTGCCAGAGCACAGGCCAACCAGGTTTTCCCGACGCCAGTCGGGCCGGTGATGAGCACGTTCAGGTGTTCCTTCACCCACTGGCAGCTGGCCAGACTCTGGACAAGCCCTTTATCCAGGCCCCGTGAGTTCCGGTAATCAATGTCTTCGAGGATGGCGGCGTGTCGCAGCTTGGCCCGGCGCAGGCGGCTGCTCATGCGTCGGTTGTCCCGTTCCGTCATTTCCCGGTCGACCAGCAGGCCAAGGCGCTCCTCGAAGCTCAGGTCGGTAATGTCGGGGGTGGCCGATTGATCCGCCAGGGCGGCGGCCATGCCGGTCAGTTTGAGGGCGTGGAGCTTATCCAGCGTGGGATGTTTCAGCATGTCAGGTTCCTTCAGTGGTAGTAGGCGGGGCCACGGATGTTGTCGTGTGTGTCGGGTAAGGCCAGTTCTTGTTGCTCTTCCAGGGGCTGCTCATCCAGGCGGTGCTTGAGGATGGATTCGATGCTCTTGTATCGGCAACTGCCCAGCATCAGGGCGCGTTGGCAGGCACGTTCTAATCGTGCCTCGCCGTAGCTCTGGCCCAGCCGGAGAATGCCCAGACAGGACCGATAGGCCTGTTGCGGATGCTTTCTTGCCCCCAGCGCGGTACGGATAAGCTTTTCAGTTGCCGGTCCAGTCTTGGCTGCCCAGGCGGTCAGTCGCTCTGGGGTCCACTCGCCGGCTTGGCGATGGGACTCCGGCATGTGAGCGGCGATGGTGCTATGCCGACCCTTCTGATCCGAACGCCGGTGGCTGGCGATCCGGTTGCCCCGGTGGAAGCATTCGATGGTGTTGTGGGTGATCCGGACCTCCACCTCTTTCTTGATCAGGGTGTAGGGCACCGAGTAGTAGTGCCCATCGATGGCCACGTGGTAGTCGATGTGTACCCGGGCTTTTTTCCACTCGGCGTAGACATACGGCTCGGCGGGTAGCGGTTGTAGAACCGGCTGGTCCAGCTGTTTGAAGTGATCAAGCCGGCACCCGGGCAACTTGCGGAAGGGGCGGCTATTGAGCTTCTCCAACAGCTCACGGATGGTGGCGTTGAGCTGCCCCAGGGAGAAGTGCTGACGATGGCGCAGGGCCGCCAGGATCCAGCGCTCAACGATCAATACGCCACCTTCCACCTTGGCCTTGTCACGGGGCTTGCGAACCCGTGTGGGGACAACGGCCACGCCATAATGGCTAGCCATATCCTGATAGGTCGGATTGAGATCCGGCTCGTAGCGATGGGCCTTGCTGACGCCGGAACGGAGGTTATCCGGAACCACCAGTTCCGGCACGCCGCCCAGGAACTCGAAGGCTCGGATGTGAGAGCCGATCCAGTCCGGCAGGGTCTGGCTCCAGGTGGCCTCGGCGTAGGTGTAATTGGACGCACCCATCACCGCCACAAAGACTTGCGCCTCATGGATCTCACCGGTGGTGCGATCAATGACGGGCACCGTGTGCCCAGCATAGTCCACGAACAGCTTTTCACCGGCTCGGTGGTCCTGACGCATCACCAGATCCAGCTTGCCCTGCCAGGCCCGGTAGTGCTCGCAGAACCAGCTGTACTGGTAGCCATCCGGATTGGCTTCCCGGTACTCCTGCCAGAGCAGGAACAGGGTGACGTTCTTGCCCCGGAGTTCATCGTGGATTCGCTTCCAATCCGGAATGCCTCGGGCCTGTGCCGGCAGATCCGGTGGTGGCGGGAACAGCCGTTGCTCCAGCTGGGCTTCACTCAGATCCTCTGGCAGCGGCCAGCCAAGCTCCGCCTCAGCAGCACGCCGCAGATACTCGCTCACAGTGGGGCGACTGATGCCGCAGGCTGCGGCAACCTGCCGGTTACTCAGCCCTCGCTCCCACTTGAGGCGAAGGACTTCTTTGATTTTACGCATGGATAACCTCATCGCTGGCATCTGGCCCTCTCCGGATGAAAAGGAGCAGAGTACCGTTAGTTATCCCGCGCCGGACGTTTTGATGGGGAAATCAGGCAGCCTGCCAGGGTGGCAGCTTTGCCGTGGAATCAGTGGCAGCTTTCGCGTGGAATGGGTGGCAGGCTTCGTCTGGAATCAGTGGCAACCTTGGTCTGGAATACGCATTCCAGCAATATTTGGGTGAACTCGAAATCAATGAAACACCTAATCTGAACAGAGTTTATATGCCTCTGTAGATATCCCACTATATAAAAACTCCTGACCAAACTACGTTGCCCTCTCACCGAATAGGGACAAAACCTCACTCCAGTATTGATTGCTCACGGATAGATCAATAGTCTCCCTAGCGCCGTTATGTTCCGGTGCAACATCCCATGTGCCCGTATTATCGATACCGAGGTCCCACGCTGCTGACTGGCCCTCTTGCTGGAGCATTTCAGAGCCCTTTGCTTCATCCGGGCTTTGCTTTGATGATCTTGGCGAAAATGAAACCACGTGCTGCCCTGGCAGGTCGTCACCAATTCTGCGTGCAAATTCTGTCAAGCTGGGCTCTGCAAGGACGTAGAGCCAGCCACCAATGTTAGATGGCTCCCTTGCTTGGCGCCGGAGTATTCTGCCGAGGACTTGCCGAAAATGGAGCTCTGTTCGAATCCTGCTGAGGTGACAGCACACCTGCAATCTCGGGATATCGGTTCCTTCACTAATCATCCCCACAGAAATGATCCATCGATCAGATGATGTTTTGAAGTTTGAAATAATTTGATGGGCTTCGGGAGTGTTGTAAGTGACAACAACAGGTCTTTCTCCGAACGCTGAAAGCCGAGCTGCAATCTGTTCTGCGTGTGCCACTGTAGCCGCTACAATGAGGCCGGCAGCCGTAGGAACCTGCTTCCGGATCTCTAATAATTTTTTTGATGCTTCGGAGAGTGTCTGGTCGATCACTTCGTCCCGGAACAGAAAGTCAGGATAAGTAATATGACCCTGGCTGATTGTTTCCCGAATGCTGGAGTAGGTTTTAAGGCCGAGTTCCGATGACCTCAGGCTGATTTCTCGATTATCAGTGAGCACGATTTTTGGGGCTCGGCAAACGCCGTCGGTAACCGCCCGCTCCAAGCCATATTCGTAATCACAATGGAGCTCGCCGTCAGGCTGCGTGTAGCGAGAAAGTACTATTGGGTTGTCGTCAGTCCTCCAAGGCGTTCCTGATAGCGCCATTGTGAAGGAAGCCTTTCCTTGAATCCGATCGAGAATTGTTCGCCCCCAACTGTTGCCAAGTGAGAGTTCGTCCCCCCAGCTGCTGCCGGAGCAATGATGGATCTCGTCCAATACCACGAAGACCCTGTGTTCACTCAGTACTCGCCATAGCTCTTTGGGAAGCGTGTTCATCGACTGATAGGTATAGGAACCGCCTGCTGCGCCGATCTGGCCATTGAAGCTTCGCCCAAGGATTTGGCTGAATGTCTTGCCGACGCTTTGTGCTACTGCCCGTGAAGGGGAAAAACACAAGACGAAATCAATGCTGCCGCGCTCCAGAAGGACTTTCGCCACCGATGCTACCATGACGGTTTTGCCCGCCGCAGGTGTTGCGTGACATAGAAAGTGGGATTGGTACTCAAAAGCTTGAAGGGCTTGATCGATGCACTCTCTTTGCCAAAGGCGCAGTTGGATCATGCGGGAGATCCGATTTTTGTAATGACCGACTCTACAGCTCGAAGTTGGCCCAGAAGTTTCGTGCTTCTTTCGCGAGACTCCAGGTACTGTGCCTTCACGGCGCTCCGAAGTGCCGGGTATTTGTTATACAGGCGCTGGTATTCCTCCGCCTCACCAATGCTGGCAATCAGTTCGACCTTCCTTTTAGAAAACTCCTCCTGCAACGCCCGTTGTGTCTCACCATCCATTGACGATTCAACGTGCCCATATGCAGCGCTAAATGGAGAAGGCTTGGCTTCCAGGGAAATGTCTTGGTTGTTTGAACGGTAGATAAACTTGCATCCGCGGCCAGTCGATCCCTCGTAGCGATCGATAACTTTTGCCTTTTCAAGGCGTAGAAGTTCTCTGTATATGTACTTGCGAACTTGGTTGCGGCTTGGCCGCTGAACTTCGGGTATTTGAAGAAGATACATATCCCGGATGCTGGTATTGGAAAAAGGAGTATCTGACTGCTGTCTCAGGAGTTCGATCAGGATCTTGTCGACGCTCAGTGGTTGCGATTTTTTCATAAGGCGGTCCGATTCGTCTGTAGGTCGATCTGGTCGACCCCCGAAAAATGGGTAGTATATGCCGTGGCTCGAAATGCCTCAAGAAACCATAGTCTTGTCTTTTGTGAGGGCAAGAAATGGGCTCACCGATTTGTGAGGCGTTTGGCCGGAATTTGCGTGCGATTCGAAAATCGAAAGGGTTTTCTCAGGAACGACTCGCTCATGAAACGGGAATTGATCGAAGTTATGTGGGGAAGATTGAGAGAGGAGAAGTGAACATTACTATCGAAAAAATCTACCTGCTAGCAGATCATCTACAGTGCTCACCTAAGGATCTGCTCATTTAGCCGTTGACTCCAGGTCGTCTGTTCTTCCGCTCTGGTCGATTGAATTTCAAATGCCAAAAACCATTCAGACATGTTGCCCAGCGGCTACTCCAGAAGCCCAAGCCCATTGGAAGTTATGACCGCCCAGATGACCAGTCACATCCACCACTTCGCCAATGAAAAAAAGCCCTGGCTGATTGCTTGCTGACATCGTTTTTGATGACAGATCACGAGTGTCCACTCCGCCCAAGGTAACTTCGGCTGTTTTGTATCCTTCCGTTCCTGCGGGTCGCACTTCCCAATGACTTAGGACGTCAGCTATCGCCTCTAAGTCTTCATTGCGGCAATACTGGAATGGTTTGTTCCACTTTTGGAGTTCGCAGAAAGCTTTTGCAAACCTTTTCGGCAAGAAATCTTCGAGAAAATGGCGGATATGGCTCCGTGGTTTTGTTTTGCGATGTTCGTGCAGCCTATCACAAACAGACACGCTCGGAAGAAGGTTGATCCGTATTGTATCTCCGGGATGCCAGAAGCTCGATATTTGCAGCATGGCGGGGCCGCTTAGACCACGGTGAGTGACCAGCATCGGTTCGCGGAAATGTTCGTTGTTACAGTGCACGTCCACAGGGCAGCTCACACCGGAGAGTGGCGCCAGTCGCTCCTTTAGTTCTGGATGCAGGGTAAAGGGTACAAGTCCTGCGCGGGTTGGATGCACGGAAAGCCCAAACTGCCGTGCAACGTCGTATCCGAAGCCTGTGGCGCCCATGGTGGGGATAGACAGCCCACCGCAGGCGATGACCAGGGATTCGCAGGTAAGGGTGCCGCCGCTGGTTTGTAGCTGATAGCCGTGATCGACGCCGTTGATTTTATTCACGCTTGTTTTAAGTCGCACTTCTGCGCCAGCCCACTCGCACTCAGTGAGTAGCAGGTTGAGGATCTCCTTGCTGCTGCCTTTACAGAAAAGCTGGCCCGCAGCTTTTTCCTCATGCTCAATGCCGTGGCGATCTACCAATTCTAAAAAGTCTTGAGGGGTGTAACGCTTGAGTGCCGAAATGCAGAAATGGGGATTGTCAGACAGGAAATTCGCCGGCGTGCTGTTTAGGTTGGTAAAATTGCAACGACCGCCTCCGGACATGAGGATTTTCTTACCAGGTTTATTGGCATGATCGAGTACCAATACGCTTCTGCCGCGATATCCCGCTGTTGAAGCACACATTAGCCCGGCTGCACCTGCTCCTATAATGATCACATCATAAGTGCTTGACATAGTATCTCCTGAGGAAAAGACCGCTAGTGTAGGGCAGTCGGTGTAATGAGCCAATGATTCGTTAGGGCTCGTAGTCTAAGTTCGGAAGTTCGCGACGAGATCCTCGATCTGATTGAGCTTGGCATTTAACTTCTCGATGGTTACGTTGCTAATCTGCTTTCCAGCTACATTCTGAACATCGCCTTTCAACTCGTTGGTTAGGTAGAAGATGCTCTTCAATCTGTCCTGAAGCTCTTTCACCTCATAGGAGTGTGCGAAGGCATCAAGCTCTTCCCAAGCCAAATCGATGTAGTGCCACAATGAGTCAACACTTCTGTGGCCTGTAAAACTCGCGACTTTTTTTAGTATTGTTCGGTAATCACTGTCGGTAATGATGTGGCGGCTCTTCAATGGATTCTTATCCATGAAGCTAATAAAGTGTAGCTTAACCATATTGGTGATAAAGCGATGTCTAAACATTTTCTGACAGTTCTTTTGTTTGATGCCGGCTCTTACCGTAAGCCTCCGAAATTCTTGGTAAGCGGCATCTGGAAGTACCTCTTTGCCGCTTTCAGAATTTAGATAGATTACATTGTCCACATCCTTCTCTGATTGAATAATTCCTGCAGCAAGCAGGCGTTCAATTAATTTCTTTCTGTAAGAATTGATAAATATTTCAGTCTTCATCGCCAAGCTGCGTGGAATTGGAATCGTTCTCATATTATTTTTGGAGTCGATCCGGCCTTTGAGTGTGGGGAGAATCAGTTGCGATTTTCTCAGGCTAGCCACATTGTTAGAACAGGGTATAGTGATTAATTCTTGAGGTCGGAGCCCCGTTGCTTCAAGCAACACGAGTTGCAGCTCACGCCTTCTATGCATGTATTCGAGATGGTCCGCCTGTTGCTTTCTAGAAAAAAGACCTCGCAGTTTTCTACTCACATTCTTATCGCTTCGTGAAGCCTCAAGGGTATCCCACAATTTTCTGATGTTTATTGTTGAAATAGGGGTTGCGTTCGTCGTGGTAGCTCTTGGTATGTTCATCGGGAAAACGTTGTGAATGATTTGCCGACCAGTTCTATGTGCATAAACTTCTTGCTTTAGCTTTATCTGATACCTTTTATCAGCATCATCCACGCCCGCAATCAGTCGCTCAGTGGCAATGTTTTGCTGAACCCAAACCAGAAAATTAATGGAGGTTGCCACAATGGCTTTAACCGTGTTGTTGTTCCTGACGCGCTCGTTGTAGATATCAGTTTCTTGACAGAGTTCATAGATAAACTCATCGATATGGCTGTGTTTCAAATCAGCGAAATTCACCTTTCTCGCGTAGCAAAATCGAACTAGGTGGGAAAGATTTCGCGCGTAATTCCCAAGTGTCCCACCATTCTTTTGGTTCACCGTCACAGTCCTACTTCTATCACATAAATACATTTCTGCGATTACGCAAGGCGAGCCATTAGGCCAAACAAATGAGTAATAGCAATACCGTACACGATCGTTCAAAAAGATCTCACCGGTTCCACTATCGAATCTGTCTATTGTCGGAAATCGAACATTTTTGATGAGGCGATAAAGTTGACTAGTCATTGTCGGCAACGAGCGTCAAAGAAAAATACTCCCGATACAATTCGTTGTGCCTGTCCAAATCGTATTGGTATTCAGGGCTCTTTTTGACTGCATCGAGACAGATCCTATTCAAGTCGGTGTATGCTCGGATGAGGATCGCTCGAAACCTTTCGGCTTCGTCGAGTTTTTCTTTATAAAATAGGGCCCTACTTTTAGTTTCATTCGACTTTTTGTTTCTTGAATTTTTGCTTTTCTTTTTGATTGCGACCCTTATTTTCTCGAGTTGTTCGAAACCTCCGTCGAGTGCGGTATCTGAATACTTCTTGAACGTATTGAGAGTCATTGCATGGATGCCTACTGATTTTCGCTCAACAGAAGCAATCGCAGCCTGGCTCCCGCACTTAGATGTTATCCAGGAATATGCGTCAGGATTTTTCAGTGCTTCAATCATTGAATGATAGAGCACTCTAATGGATTCTTTTCTTATATCAGACATCTCACCGCCTACGAAATCTTGATAGCAATGTCGACCTTTAATCCTTCATCGACATTCTCGATACCAAAAACAGTTACTTCGAAATGACCCGACTCAATTTGAATTTCAAGCCATTGTTTCAGTTCGTCTTCTTTAATCTCGGAAATAGAGTTAACCTTGAACTGATTGCAGACTGCGTCATAAACATCTTCGATGTTGCTGACGTCAGAGAGATTATTACCGTCCTTGAAAAGCCTCAATTGCTGATACGCATATTCAGATTCAACCTCAACCATCTCCTGGCCTTCAAAGTTATCCTGAATATACTCAAAAATGTGATCTGGATTGGTGTGACCTGCCATCCACCGAGCGCTATCTAAGGAGGAAAATTTAAATGTCCAAAAAAAGTTCAAAAGAAACGATTTTCGTAATTCATGTGTATTGACGTACCACCGTCTTCCGTATTCATCGAGTGGTACTTCGATATGGTCACAGAAATAGGAAAGCCGTGACCTTATGAATTCATGATCGGCAATCGAAGCAGATGTCCAACTAAATCCGTAGTTGATTCCATACAGAAGGTATTGTTCTTCTTTTTTTGAAGGGACATGTTTTCGCGCATGTTTGTTCATTTCTTGAAGTAGTACGATGGCCCTAGCTGCAACACGCGGAATTGGCTTCGCATCTTCTGGAAGGATTCCGCGTATACCCGACTTTTCAATATCCTGCATGAGCCAAAAGCCATCGTTATCCTTGAAATATAAACAATCGTATTTTAATGAGGAGAGTTCGTTTACTCTGATCGGTTTCATTGAAGCTATTATAATGAAACAAGCACCCCGCAAGATGTCAATGAGATAGGTTAGCGGAGGTCTTGATCTGAATAATTCCACATCGCGGCCGTGATAATCAAACGAACTGATCTCTATTTTCTTTCGATGTCGTTGAAGTACGTTTTCAACAACAATTTCTCGTTTCTTATAAAGCTGAGTAAATGGTTTTTCAATGACTAATAAACCCTCGTTGTGCAAAGTGTCGAAAGCGTCTACCATAGCACTGATAATCGCCTCCCCTTTGTTAAGCACCCAATCAACCGAGGAGTTGATTATCTGCAGACAAACGGGCAGCGGAATCCAAGGTGTGTGTTTAATCTGCAATTGATTGTTCTGTATGTATGTGTGGATCTCTTCAAACCTAAACTGCTCTGAATCGGGCAATTCACGGTGGAACAACTTCTTTGTAGATAGAAAAATTTTAAAGTAACCCAAGAACTGCTTTATGTTTTCCTTGTTAGCTATAACTTCAGAAATAAGCGGAGTCGTATGTCCAGGAAACTCATACTCAAGCGTCACAGGCACGAGAACGTCTTGGCTTTTCCTTAGTAGATCTGGCTCAAATTGTCTCAAAAACGCACTGAATTTATCGCTATGCGTAATTTGTTGTGGGAGCTCAAATTCCTCGACGAATTTCATGCGGTCTATGACAGAATCACCGAATTTGGTTTTTCGGTAAAATCCTTTTGATTTAAAGACTCTGATTGCTTCGCTAATATCAGCGGATGTTAGATGGTAAATATCGTCGCTGATTAAAGCTGTACCGGACATCTCAAAAAAACGAGCTTTAAAAATCTCTGCAACGCCGAACAACTCCATGATTCCGCCGTGAATTTTCTCTCTTACGTAGCGAAAAAGTCGTTCTTGAGTGAGATTTCTAAGAAACTCTGATCGTGGGCATAGATTAATATCTTTACGAAAGCACCATTGAGCAAAAGATAGAAGGTTATTAACTAGACCAGGTAGTGAACTCACGGAGACGTTTGGAGCGATAGAGGTTGATTCTACTATCACGAAAATTGCTTTCTGGAGGAAGTCAAGAAAATCACGATTTTGAGGTGAATAGAGAAGTGTCCCATCAGGAAGCCGTCTGTTCCAATTTATGGTTCGCACGTACTTATAGCTACCGTCAGCCCTTTTAACAGTTTTTGCTGTTTTAATGATCCATTTGCTTTCATGAATTCCAGATAGCAGCCAATCCGCGATAAAATCACCGGAATAGATTGTGATTCCAGAGTCGTAGCCTGCGAGATACTTTTGAATGCTTACTACGTCCGCTTGGCTCCAGTCCAAATGGGCGTTGAGTTTTCTCATGAAATATTAGCCCGTCGCATGATAAGTTGATCCCACTCCAATTTTTCGGCCATTAATAATGCTTTGTTTTTTGCAGAAAAATTGGTTTCTCTGACGGAGGATTCGTTATGTTGAGAGAGGGTGGTGTTTAAATGCTTTGCTAATGTAATGAAACTGATAGGAGCCAAACCTGTTTTAGAGTCTTTCTGTGCAAGTGTCGATGCACCTATATTATTGTTCTCGGCAATAAGTTTATAAGCATACAACAATGACAGAGACCTCTCTGAAATATTTGCGATCAGATCGCCTTGATGCCTTTCGCGTGTTTCGTCGATTTTATCCTTCAGATAGCTGATTAGAGGATTGTTACCTTTGGAATCAAGAGCAAGCATTTCGAGAATAAAGCTATGTAATTCATTCAAATTACTAAAATCTACAGCGTCGAGTAGATAATCCTCATTTGCACATGCGGAAACAAGCATTAGGTTTTGAAACCGTCTCACCTGCCTTGTGTTATAGGCTGCTATGAGAGGTTTTGGAAGATAGTGCTCAAGCGCTACTCTTGTTCCGTTGCCTAATTTTCTAGAAACGGCTCTGATTGATCCAGTTCGAAAATACTCTAGAACGCCTTCTGAAGCTCGCAGTTTCGAATGGGTTATCTGATTTCGGGAAATCCCGGCATCAGCAAGGGACGGAAACAAGCTGCCGATGAAGAGTGAGCCTTCAGTTCTCCCGGTCAAATAGGCTGTTACTCTCGAACCTTGCGCACAGGTAAAATCCTTATCCTTTGAATTCATGGCGAGGATAACGAATAGGTACTTAGATAAATTGGTGGGGAGATTCGCGAGGTTGGCCGTGCGCATTTCTAAAAGCGTTGAGATAATCTCGAGACTTAAATCTGACAACCCTTCTTTCTTAAAAGCTTTGGCGCGACTCTTTTCAATCATAAAAGAAATTGAAGTTTCCCCAATTTCGAGACGTGATTTACCATGTTTGTCTTCAACCTTGCAGTTAAGCAAGGATAAAAAAGTAAATTTTGGATTTTCCATCATTAAAAGTGCGACGATAAAGGAAACATCCATGTTACCCAAAATGCCTAACATCCAATTTAGTTTTCCCGTATAGCCGATTTTATCTTTTTCAATATGGCTCGGGGGGGTATGACTCATCCATAATGATTTGTTTTCCCACATAACGGTTCTGCTTGCCAGCCCACAGTCTTCAATTTTTGATGAAAGTTTAATGAATCCTTTGTATTTTTTGCTCAATAATAGATAGGCGGCGAAAGATTTCCTGTTATGTCCAGATGAAAAATGGCGTCTAATGGGCGGGGTGCCTTTTTCGCGAGGATATATGTCATAGAAGTCTTTAGCTTTGACCCGTCGCTCAAGAGAAGCGAGATCAATTTCGTTTATTAATTTTTGGCCATCTTCAAAAAATGCTTTTAGGGTCTTCCAATAATCTGTTAACGCTTGATGCAATCTATTTCGTTTTCGTTCAAGATCGTAATAAAGCTCGTCCAAATATTCAGAGTCAGTCCTGCTCAAGCTCACCGGGCAAATTAGTTTATCAATTTGGTCTTTGTTATTAACTTTGTATGCTGCCTTTTCGCCAATTATGCTCACATTGAAGCTGGATTCTTTTTGGACTTGATTGACCTGCTTCATTGCGGGAATGAGAACTGAAATGGGTATCTGATCTCGGTCTTGCAAGTACACCAAAAAGGGGAGAAGATTTTTATTCCAAATAGCGACCCGTGTAGTGATGCTTGATTTAATTTCAGGCGTGATCAATGTCGTCAGATAAAGATTTTTTATTAGCGTCGACCAGTCGTCGGCTTTCTTTGGAAAAGCTTTCATCTCTGAGTCAGTAATAGTCGGTCGCAACACGCTATTTAGGCGACTCCACCAACTTTTTATTGAGATTGGTTTCTTACCCGTGCAGTAATTGACTGCATGCTGTGCGAAAGGTTCCCAGTCTTTTACATGAGACAGATAGTGAATATTGATGTGCCTACAAGCCCCGGCTTCGGATTCTATCCTTAACTGATGCTCGCCGTTTTTCATGGTGATTTTCACTATATCTCTACTTCCGTTAACTGTCGTTCTCGTTTAAATCAATGGCGCCCCATATTAAAAACAGCATCTGCACGATTCGGCCTTCGCTCACGTGAGATCTCTACCAAAAAGCTGTCAAAAAATGTCTCTCAATAATTGTAGCTGTCAGATCATGTAGGTTATTGCAGTGTAGACGAAAAATGGGCGAGTGGGCCTTTTTTTGACAATTTAATGCGTTCGGAATAATCAACTTCGGTAGCCCTCGGTGCCAGCTGGCTTGATCGACCATTGGCCCAGAGTATCGGCAACCTGTTCGATATCGCTGTTCTTGTAGCCCTGCAAAGGGCCGGTCCAGCCCTGTAGCTCGTTGAAGGCCTGGGCAAACCGTTTTGGCAGGTGCTGGGTCAGGTAGTTTGCAATGGTCGATTGCGGGCGGGTTTTCCGCAGGCTCAAAAGGTCGTCCTTGATCTGACAGGCTGGCAGCAGGTTGATAGCCAGGCTGTCCCCCGGTTCCCAGAAACTTGAGATCTGGAGCATTGCCGGGCCACTGAGCCCCCGATGAGTAACCAGCATGGGTTCCCGGAAGTGCTGGTCATGGCATTGCACGTCCACCGGGCAACTGATACCAGACAAAGGGGCAAGCTGTTCTTTCAACTCCGGCTGCAGGGTAAAGGGCACCAGGCCTGCCCGGGTGGGCAGTACCTTCAGGCCAAACTGCTCGGCCACCCGGTAACCAAACGCCGTGGCGCCCATGGTGGGAATGGACAGGCCGCCGGTGGCTATCACCAGGGATTCGCAGGTGAGATCGCCGGAGCCGACGCGCAGGCGATAGCCGTTGTCGGTTTCCGCTATGCGGTCGACCGCAGTCTTCATCCTCACTTCCGCGCCGGCCCACTCACATTCGGTCAGCAGCATGTTGAGGATGTCCTTGGCGCTGTCTTTGCAGAACAGCTGGCCTGGGGCTTTTTCCTCGTGCTCAATGCCGTGTCGATCCACCAGTTCCAGGAAGTCCTGAGGTGTGTAGCGCTTGAGCGCGGAGATGCAGTAGTGCGGGTTGTCCGACAGGAAGTTGGCGGGTGTGCTGTTCAGGTTGGTGAAGTTGCAGCGCCCGCCTCCGGACATGAGGATTTTCTTGCCCGGCTTGTTGGCGTGGTCCAGCACCAGCACCCGGCGGCCGCGATAGCCGGCGGTTGCCGCACACATCAGGCCCGCCGCGCCGGCGCCGATAATGATTACGTCGTACTGTGATGCTGAACCTGCCGTCATGCTGCCCGCCGCTGCAAAGAAAACGGCGGGCAGTATACCAGTCTCAGGGCAGGTAGACGGAGCCTTCCATGTAGAAGGCAGCCTGCCCGGCGATATCGACCCGGTCGCCTTTCAGTTCGCAGCGTAGCACACCGCCACGGGCCGAAATCTGACGGGCGTCCAGCCTTGTTTTGCCCAGTTTCTCAGCCCAGTAGGGTACCAGTACGCTGTGAATGGAACCGGTCACCGGGTCCTCATCAATGCCGGCGCCCGGAGCGAAATATCGGCTGACAAAATCGCAGTCGGTGCCCGGTGCGGTAATGATCAGCCCCTGGTTACCCAGTTGCTTTAATTTGCGCATGTCGGGCTGGGCAGCACGCACGGCCGCTTCGTCCTTCAGAACCACCATGTAGTTGGTGTCGTTGGGAACAAAAAAAGCGGTATCAGGTGCGCCTTCCAGAGCTTCCCGAATCAGCGTTGGCGTGGTTTGCTCCTCGAAGGCCAGATTCGGGAAATCCAGGACCAGCCAGCCGTCATCGGACTGCCTGACGGACAGCCGGCCGCTTTTGGAGTCAAAGCGGATTCGCTCTTCATCCCAGCCAAGCTTGTTGAAGATTACCCAGGCGCTGGCCAGAGTAGCGTGGCCACACAGCGGCACCTCTGTGCCCGGCGTAAACCAGCGGATATGGAAATCGGCTTCTTCGTCCTCGGGAAGCCGCACGAAAAAAGCCGTCTCGGAGAGATTGTTCTCCATGGCGAGCGAGAGCATGACATTGTCCGGCAGCCATTGCTCCAGGGGCATGACCGCGGCCGGGTTGCCACCGAATACCTTGCTGGTAAAGGCATCCACCTGATAGAGGGGGTGTGTCATGGTCTCATCTCCTTGGGTTGTTTGGCCTAACCTGGAAGCACCTTGGATGTTGAGCTTATTGTAGGAAATGAACTGACTGACATAACAGATTCAGATAATCTCATTTTGAACCGGTACAGAGTGTGGTTTTCGGAATCTGTGCCGGTCATATTCGACAGTATCTGTACTGCATGAAGAGGTGCTGCTTCTGGTGCAATGGAGTGGCAACTCCCGAAAGACAGTCAGACGAGGGGCGTAGGATGGGCATTCTTTACAATCAGGTGGCGGATCAGCTTCAGGAGTTGATCAGGGACGGTGTCTACCGTGACGGTGATCGATTGCCGGGCGTGCGAATGCTGAGCCGGCAGTATGGCGTAAGTATTTCGACTATCCTGCAGGCACACCAGACCCTGGAAGCACGAGGCTTTCTGCAGGCCAGGGAGCGCAGTGGCTACTTCGTAAGGCTGCCGACGGTGGATGCACCCGAGCCTGTGATGCGAAGGCACCGCAGCCGTCCGGTGCCAGTCAGCGCCCGGGAAATGACCCTGGACCTTTGTGCCGACGAGCAGAAGCGGATGGTGCCTCTGGCGACAGCGATTCCCCATCCTGATTACCTGCCGCTTCGGCAAATCCAGCACAGCACGCTCTGGGCCGCACGACGAGGCCTGGAAACACTCGACTATGCCTTTCCCGGCAAGGAATCGTTTCGGCGGCAGATTGCCCAGCGGATGGCGACACTCGGAGTACCGGTAACGCCGGATGATGTACTCGCCACCAACGGTGCCCAGGAAGCGATCATCCTGGCGCTTCGTGCCGTGACCCAGCCTGGTGATATTGTGGCCGTGGAATCCCCGTCCTTCCCGGGAATTCTCCAGGCGCTGGAGGTGGTGGGGCTAAAGGTCATTGAAATTCCTACCCATCCTTCTGAGGGGTTGAGCCTGGAGGGCTTGCAGCTGGCGCTTGAGCAGTGGCCCCTGAAAGCCTGTGTGGTGGTGACCAATCACAGCAATCCCATGGGTGCGCAAATGTCAGACGATCGTAAGAAACAGCTGGTCTCTATGCTGGCGGCCGCTGCCGTACCGTTTATCGAGGACGATATCTATGGCGATCTCCATCACTCCGGGGACCGGCCAAAACCGGCCAAGGCCTTCGATCGTGCGGATAATGTGATTTACTGCAGTTCGTTCTCCAAGACTATCTCACCGGGCCTGCGGCTTGGCTGGATGGTCCCGGGGCGGCACATGGCCAGCGCCCGGCAGCACAAATACTTTGTCAACCTGGCAACCTCATCGATTCCCCAGATGGCGGTGGCGCATTTTCTGGAGCAGGGCGGTTACGATCGCTATCTGCGCTCAGCGCGTCAGCACTATCGTGAGTCCACTGAGCGTATGCGCACAGCCGTGGCCCGGGCATTTCCAGACGGCACGGCTGTGAGTCGGCCCCAGGGCGGCTTTGTACTCTGGGTGCAGTTGCCGGATGGCGTTTCCGGCACCGAGGTGTATCACAGGGCCAGGGCTGAGGATATCAACGTGGCGCCGGGACTGATGTTCTCCACCGCCGACAAATACGAAAACTGCCTGAGACTGAACAGCGCTAACCCCTGGAGTGAGCGTATTGAGCAGGCCGTGGCCAGGCTGGGGGTGCTGGCTCACGATGTGCAGGCGACCTCGGGGTAGGGGCTGCTCAGCTTTTTTCGCTACGCAGGTCCAGCGGGTCAAGCAGACCGGCGGCGATGGCTTTGCCAGTCACATCTGGCAGGCGATCGGCGCCCAGGCGTTTCATCACCCGGGCCCGGTACAGATCGATCGTCTTAACGCTGACATCCAACTGCTCGGCGATTTCCCGGCTCGTGTAGCCCTGGGCCAATGGCAGAAACACATCCCGTTCGCGCCGGGTGAGGGTGGTCAGCAGGGCTTCGGTTGACTCATCGCCCTGTAGCTGTGGGGCCGAGTGTTGATGTTCCTGCAGGGCCTGCTGAACGCTGTCCAGCAGCAGCTGTTCGTTGAACGGCTTTTCGATGAAATCGAAAGCGCCGGACTTGAATGCCCTGACCACAATGGGCACATCCGCATGGCCAGAGACAAAGATGATGGGCAGTTCCAGCCCGCGCTTCTGAAGCTCCTCCTGAACGTTCAGGCCGCCGAGCCCCGGCATTCTCACATCCAGAACCACGCAGCCGGCTTTCTTGTTGCCTACCGCGTCCAGAAATTTCCGGCCGTCGCTGTAGGCTTCCACGTTCAGGCCCACCGATTCCAGCAACCATTGGGTGGACTCCAGCATGCCGGCGTCGTCGTCAACAACGTAGACGGTGGTGGCTTCCGGGGCAGAATGGTCAGTCATCAGGCTGGTTCTCCGTGATTGCGGTTTTGTGCTTCTGGTTCTGGCTGGCTGGGAATCGACAGATTAGCGACAGGCCACCGGTGGCGGCGGGGCGGGCGTCGAGGAAGCCACCGAAACCCTCGATAATGGAACGGCTCATGGACAGCCCCAGGCCAAGGCCCTGGGGCTTACTGGTGTAGAACGGCTGGAACATCTGGCGGATGCCCTGTTCATCCAGGCCTGGGCCTTCATCGGTGACTTCAATCAGGGTTTCGTTCTGATCGTTGATGCAGGTGGTTACGACGATCTGCGCGGGTGCGTCCTGAGTTTCTTGGCCACGGGCATCGATCGTGGCTTCAATGCCGTTGCGGATCAGATTGATCAACACCTGTTCCAGCAGCACCGGGTCGGCAGTGATGACCGGCGCGCAGCAGGCCAGTCTCTCAAGAATCTGCACATTGTTTTTTTCCGCTTCCCACTGACACAGGCGGGCGACGTTGCTCACGACGTCGTTCAGGGCGATTGGCGCGGTCCGCTTCTGCCCTTTGCGTAAGAAAGCCCGGAGGCGTTTGATCACTTCCGATGCGCGGTTGGCGTGGTGAACAATTTTCTGCAGGCCATCATCCACGCGATCCAGGCATTCAGGGTGGGTTCGGGCACTTTTCAGATAGCGCTGGCTGGCGCTGGCGAAGTTCACAATGGTGGCCAGCGGTTGGTTCATTTCGTGGGCAATGCTGGAGGCAAGCTCCCCGAGAGTCGCGAGCCTGGCGGTATGGGCCAGTTCGTCGGCCAGCCTGCGGTTGTTCTCCTCGGATTCCACCCGGGCGGTGATATCCCGGGACACGCTGATGACCTCAATCACGGCGCCGGTATAGGTTTCCCGGATGGCCCGGCTGGCAATCTCGAACCAGCGACGGGAGCCGTCTCGGTGGATGATCTCCAGGGTCATGGTGGCGTAGCCGTCATCCCTGAGCAGGTTACGGGTCGCCGCCAGTTTCTGGGTCACATGGTTTCCGCGAAAGACCTCTTCGAGGGGTTTGCCACGCAATTCCTCCGGCCAGTAGCCCAACAGTCGCCATGATGCGGGAGTGGCATCAATAAAACGCCCATCCGGAGCGTGTCGGGAGATCAGGTCGGTGGTGTTTTCGGTGATCAACCGGTACAGGCGGTTGGAGCGGGTGGCCTCTTCCTGGGTCCGGACGTCTTGCGTGGCGTTCCTTGCCCGTGCCAGAACCTGGGCCGTCTTGACGTCCGGGATGAACGTCCACATCAAGATCGTCCCGGTTTGGCCCGGTTGCGTCCGGGATTCGACGTTTTCAATGGCCCGGATTTGTTCCAGGGATGATTTCACCAATGCCCGGGCGTTGATTGGCAGAAGGTCCTCGGGCGAGGCCAGGCCGGCTGTTTGACGCAGTTCCCTGGCTGCACGGTTCTCCCCCAGGACAGCGCCCGCGCCATCCAGGATTAATCCGGGTTGCGGGTCGGCGTCGTGCAAACTAAATACACTTGAAGGGGAGTTATCGTTCATGGCTCTTCGATATAGTAACTAAACTATAATACGTTGGTATAATTTCTAGTATTTATTCTATTCAATACTATTTTGGCCAGCCCGAAGTATAGCTAGTTTAGCGATATTCCTGAATACGCCATAAGAACAACAGCACTCAAGAGGACCACGCAATGACCTCGATATTTGACCAGGGCCTGGCGCCCGTTGACGCCAATTACGCCGTCCAATCTCCCGTCGATTTTATTGAACGCACCGCCACCGTTTACCCGGAGTACCCCGCGGTAATCCATGGTGCGATCCGTTACACCTGGACGCAGACCTATGAGCGCTGTCGCCGTCTGGCCTCGGCCTTGAAAGGGCGCGGCATCGGACGAGGTGACACCGTTGCCGTCATGCTGCCGAACATTCCGGCCATGGTGGAGTCCCATTTCGGCGTGCCCATGATTGGTGCGGTGTTGAACACCCTGAATGTTCGCCTGGATGCCGAAGCCATTGCTTTCATGCTGGAGCATGGTGAGGCCAAGGTTGTGATTGCCGACCGTGAATTCGGGGAAGTGATCAAGGACGCCGTCAGCCGGCTGGACACCAAGCCGCTGGTAATTGATGTGGACGATCCCGAGTACGGTGAGGGCGTTCAGGTCAGCGATCTGGACTACGAGGCATTCCTGCAGGAAGGCGATCCAGCGTTCCAGTGGAGCTTTCCGGACAACGAGTGGGACGCCATCTCCCTGAACTACACATCCGGCACTACCGGTAACCCCAAGGGTGTGGTCTATCACCACCGTGGCGCCTATATCAATGCCATCGGCAACCAGGCGGTCTGGTCGATGGACATGCACCCGGTGTACCTGTGGACCTTGCCGATGTTCCACTGTAACGGCTGGTGTTTCCCCTGGACCATCACCGCCATGGCTGGAACCCATGTCTGCCTGCGTCGGGTTGACCCGGAGAAGATCCTGCAGCTGATCCGTGACCATCAGGTGACCCACATGTGCGGTGCGCCGATTGTTCTTAACGCACTGCTGAACGTGCCGGAATCCGCCAAAGCGGGTATCGACCACGAAGTGAAGTCCATGACAGCCGGTGCGGCGCCCCCCGCCCAGGTGATTGGTGCCATCGAAGAGATGGGTATCCAGGTAACCCACGTTTATGGCCTGACCGAAGTGTATGGGCCGGTGACGGTTTGCGCGTGGAAGTCCGAGTGGGATGCGCTGCCGCTGCACGACCGGGCCCGCAAGAAGGCTCGCCAGGGCGTTCGCTATCACACCCTGGCTGGCACCATGGTTGGCGACCCGAACACCATGGAGCCGGTGCCCAAAGACGGCAAGACCATCGGTGAAATTTTTCTGCGCGGTAATACCGTAATGAAGGGCTACCTGAAGAACCCCAAGGCTACCGAAGAGGCCTTCCGGGGCGGCTGGTTCCACACTGGCGACCTGGCCGTTTGGCACGAAGACGGCTACATGGAGATCAAGGACCGGCTGAAGGACATCATTATCTCCGGTGGTGAGAATATCTCTACCATTGAGGTTGAGGATACCCTGTACCGTCATCCCGCTGTCCTTGAGGCGGCTGTGGTAGCAAGGCCTGACGAGAAGTGGGGTGAGACTCCCTGCGCCTTCGTTACCCTCAAGCCGGAGGCGGGGCAGGTCAGCGAGGAAGACATTATCAATTTCTGCCGTGAGCACCTGGCCCGGTTTAAAGTGCCCAAGACCATCGTGTTCTCGGAGCTGCCCAAAACCTCCACGGGCAAGATCCAGAAGTTCGTGCTGAGAGATCAGGCCAAAGATCTGAACTGACCCTGTGATCGGCTGCGCCGCCCTGGCGCAGCCGACTTTAACCAGAAAAACAACGCTGTCAGGCACACGCACCGCGTGAGCCCGGAGACCTTTTTATGCAAATGTTTCACCGAAAGAACGGGGAAGAGCAGCCATACTGGCCGGCCGGTCCCTTCAAGGTTCGTCTGCCGTTTGTTCATTACCGCTGGGAATTCGCGGAGATGGTGCAGGCCCTGATCATGTTCGTGGTCAGCCTGGCGATGATCCCCCTTCTTGAGAAATACCTGGGTGTGCCTTACGACGTGGCTCTGGCATACGTGGTGATCTGCGGTATCGGTTTCATGCTGCCGGCCCTGCTGGGTGTGCCTCTGGTGCCTGGCTGGATTACCCCGGGTATTCCGGTTGTCCTGTTGTTCCTGAGTGACTACGAGCCAGGCCCCGAAGCCATCCAGGCTCTGTTCGCCCTGCAGTTCCTGGTGTTCATTATTTTCCTGGTTCTGGGTATTACCCGCCTGGGCAGCAAGCTGGTGGAGCTGATTCCCCGCTCCATGAAAGGCGGAATTATCATTGGTGCTGGTATCGCTGCCCTGATGGGGGAAATCGAAGCGGGCGGCCGCCTGGCCAACACGCCGATTTCCCTGATCATCGGTGGCCTGGTGTGCCTTTACCTGATGTTCTCCGTATCGTTCAAAGGTTTTGTGGAAAGCAGCTCCATCGCCCGCAAGATTGCCAACTACGGCATGGTGCCGGGTATGGTCGTCGCGATTCTGGTCGGCTTTGCCACTGGCGAATACGAGGTGCCCAATGTGGAGTGGGGCATCACCAAGCCAGCGTTTGACGAGCTTTGGAACTACCTGCCGTTCGCGGTCGGTTTCCCGGACGCTAACGTCTTCCTGTATGCCATTCCCACGGCGGTGATCGCCTACGTTATTGCCTTCGGCGACATCGTGGTGGGCCAGTCTCTGATGAACCGGGTTGACCACCTGCGTAAAGATGAAGACATCGACAACAGCATCGACCGGGTGCACCTGGTAACCGCGATCCGCAATGGTGGCCACGCTTTCTTTGCGCCATACCCGGGCCTGGCCGGGCCGATCTGGACGGCCGTCACAGCCACCATGGCCGAGCGTTACAAGTATGGCCGTAATGCTATGGACTCCATCTACAGTGGTGGCGGTACGTTCTGGATTACCGGCTTTATTGCCCTGTTCGTGCTGCCCCTGGTCAGTTTCTTCCAGCCAGTACTGCCGATTGCCCTGTCACTGACCCTGCTTCTGACCGGCTATATCTGCCTGATGGTAGGGCTGGAGCAGCTGGAGAATAACACCGAGCGTGGCATCGCCGGCACCATGGGTGTGGTCCTGGCGGTCTACGGAGCGGGCTGGGGTCTGGCAACCGGCGCCATCCTCTATTTCCTGATTGAACGTACCAAATTGCTTGGCTTTACCGCCGACCCGGAAGCGCCGGGCGTGAGAGCCGCAGAAGAGCACTAAACCTGCGCTTTCCGGCTCTGCACCGGAAAGTGCTGACCCCCTGTGTGTCCTTGGGAGGCTTCGTGCCTCCCTTTTTTTGGTGCGCCCGGCACGGGCGCACTCCTGGAGGTGCAAGTCCTCCCGTGAGCTGGCCACAGCGAACGAAGTGAAGCGCAACTGCGGAAGGGTGACCGACCGTGGGGAGGAAGCGTGGAGCGTAAACCGTGAGCCGATGAACAAGAATCGGATATGAGGCACTGCCAAGCAGGGCGAGCGGGCCAAAAGCCGCGAAGCTCTTGTGGCCAAGGCGAAGTGGTGTAAATCCGGCGGTTGTGCGGCGAAGGAGTGTGTTCTTACCCGGGGAGATCTCGCCTCATGCCTGAAAGGGCGACGTGGCAACACGGAGCGAGAAGTCAGCAGAGGCCATAGTAACCGCTAACACAGGGCGAAGGGCCGAACGAGAAGGAGCGTCAAACGCCTTGTCGATGAGCACTGTACGGCATCAGATGCCCGCGCCAGCGGGGCGGATCGCGCAACGGACAGGTGAAGCCTTGCCGAAGGCGATGAGCGATGAAGCAGGACTCCCGCGACAAGAACCGGAAGGCGCAGGGCGAAGCCTGCTTGAGCAGGCGTTCGCACGAGAGAATATGCAGCGGGCATGGAAGCGCGTGAAGGCCAACAAGGGAGCGGCAGGTGTGGACGGGTTGGACATTGCCCAAACCGCGGAACACCTGCGATGGGCGTGGCCTGAGCTTCGCCAGCACCTGCTGAGCGGCGCCTACCAACCACAGCCCGTCCGTCGGGTAGGCATCCCGAAGCCGGACGGCAGTGAGCGGGAACTGGGCATCCCCACCGTCACTGATCGTCTGATTCAACAGGCACTGTTGCAAGTGCTGCAACCTCTGATTGATCCCACCTTCAGCGAGCACAGCTACGGCTTCCGCCCGGGCCGTCGGGCCCACGACGCCGTGTTGGCTGCGCAGCGTTACGCCCAACAGGGCCGCCATATCGTGGTGGACGTCGACCTGTCGAAGTTCTTCGACCGGGTCAACCACGACATCCTGATCGACCGCCTGAAGAAACGCATAAACGACCCCGGCGTTATCCGGCTGGTTCGTGCGTACCTGAACGCGGGCATCATGGACGGTGGTGTGGTCATGGATCGGCACGAGGGCACGCCGCAAGGCGGGCCATTGTCGCCGTTGTTGGCCAACGTTCTGCTGGACGAGGTGGATAAAGTGCTGGAACGCCGGGGGCACTGCTTCGCCCGTTACGCCGATGACTGCAACGTCTACGTTCGCAGCCACAAGGCGGGAGAACGGGTCATGCAGTTACTCCGCCGCTGTTATGGAAAGTTGCGTCTGGTGATTAACGAAGCCAAGAGCGCGGTGACCAGCGTGTTCGGGCGCAAGTTCCTCGGCTATGCCCTGTGGCAAGGGAGGAACGCTGAGGTTCGACGCGCGGTATCCACCAGGGCGTTACAGGCGTTCAAGCTCCGGATCCGGCAACTGACCCGGGGATCAGGGGGTCGCAGTATTGAACAGGTGGTAGAGCAACTCCGCCGATACCTGCTCGGCTGGAAAGGGTACTTCAGGCTGGCGCAAACGCCACGCATCTGGCGATCACTGGATGAGTGGATACGTCGTCGTCTGAGAATGCTCCACCTCCGGCAGTGGCGGCGGGGTAAGACGATCTACCGGGAGCTGGTCCGGTTGGGTGCCAGTTCCTGGGTGGCTGAATCTGTGGCGGCTCTGAGTCGCCGCTGGTGGCACAACAGTCGCTCTGCCATCCACAATGTCCTGACGATTGCCTACTTCGACCGGTTGGGAGTGCCGAGACTCTCGTGAACCCTCAACGTCTCGAACCGCCCGGTGCGGACCCGCATGCCGGGTGGTGTGGGAGGGGTGGAGCCTCATGGCTCCCCCCTATCCCGATTGCGCCCGGCACGGGCGCACTCCTGGAGGTGCAAGTCCTCCCGTGAGCTGGCCACAGCGAACGAAGTGAAGCGCAACTGCGGAAGGGCGACCGACCGTGGGGAGGAAGCGTGGATCGTAAACCGTGAGCCGATGAACAAGAATCGGATACGAGGCACTGCCAAGCAGGGCGAGCGGGCAAGAAGCCGCGAAGCTCTTGTGGCCAAAGCGAGGTGGTGTATATCCGGCGGTTGTGCGGTGAAGGAGTGTGTTCTTACCCGGGGAGATCTCGCCTTATGCCTGAAAGGGCGACGTGGCAACACGGAGCGAGAAGTCAGCAGAGGCCATAGTAACCGCTAATATGGGGCGAAGGGCCGAACGAGAAGGAGCGTCAAACGCCTTGTCGATGAGCGCTGTAACGCATCAGATGCCCGCGTCAGCGGGGCGGGTCGCCACAAGGGAAGGTGAAGCCTTGCCGGACGTGACCAGCGATGAAACAGAACTCCCGCGACGAGAACCGGAGGGCGCAGGGCGAAACCTGCTTGCGCAGGCGTTCGCACGAGAGAATATGCAGCGGGCATGGAAGCGCGTGAAGGCCAACAAAGGATCGGCAGGTGTGGATGGGCTGGATATTGCCCAAACCGCGGAACACCTGCGATGGGTGTGGCCGGAGCTCCGCCAGCAATTGCTGAACGGTTCCTACCAACCACAACCCGTTCGTCGGGTAGGCATCCCGAAACCGGACGGCAGTGAGCGGGCACTGGGTATCCCCACCGTCACCGACCGTCTGATTCAACAGGCACTGTTGCAAGTGCTGCAACCTCTGATAGACCCCACCTTCAGCGAGCACAGCTACGGCTTCCGCCCGGGCCGCCGGGCCCACGATGCCGTGCTGGCTGCGCAACGCTACGCCCAACAAGGCCGCCACATCGTGGTGGACGTCGACCTGTCGAAGTTCTTCGACCGGGTCAACCACGACATCCTGATTGACCGCCTGAAGAAACGCATCAACGACCCCGGAGTCATCCGGCTGGTTCGTGCGTATCTGAACGCGGGCATCATGGATGGCGGCGTGGTCATGGACCGGCATGAGGGCACGCCGCAAGGCGGGCCGTTGTCGCCGTTACTGGCCAACGTTCTGCTGGACGAGGTGGATAAAGAGCTGGAACGCCGGGGGCACTGCTTCGCCCGCTACGCCGATGACTGCAACGTGTACGTTTGCAGTTACAAGGCGGGAGAGCGAGCAATGCGCCTGCTACGCCGGAGTTACGAGAAACTGCGTTTGGTGATCAACGAATCCAAAAGTGCAGTTGCCAGCGTGTTTGATCGCAAGTTCCTCGGCTATGTTCTGTGGCAAGGGAGGGATGGAGGCGTTCGACGCGCGGTATCCACCAAGGCGTTACAGGCGTTCAAGCTCAGGATCAGGCAGCTGACCCGGGGATCAGGTGGTCGCAGTCTGGCACAGGTGGCGGAGAAGCTCCGCCGTTATCTGCTCGGCTGGAAAGGGTACTTCAGGCTGGCGCAAACGCCACGCATCTGGCGATCACTGGATGAGTGGATACGTCGCCGCCTGAGAATGCTTCACCTCCGGCACTGGCGACGGGGCAAGACGATCTACCGGGAACTGGTCCGCTTAGGTGCGAGTTCCTGGGTTGCGGAATCCGTGGCGGCCCTGAGCCGTCGCTGGTGGCACAACAGTCGCTCTGCCATTCATAATGTGCTGACCGTTGCCTACTTTGATCGGTTGGGTGTGCCGCGTCTCTCTTGATACCTCAACTTCTCGAACCGCCCGGTGCGGACCCGCATGCCGGGTGGTGTGGGAGGGGCGGAACCTATTGGTTCCCCCCTATCCCGATGTGTCTGCCTTTTCTCTTGAAACTCGATCGTTGACAGAATGTCATTTCGTGACAATTTGTCCAAATTTCCCTCTTGAAGTATTCCTTCCGTGTGGTTTCCGGGTTTAAACTGCTTTGACTGATGAATTTTTGTCCGCTGTTCATTACTGATAACAACACTACAAAAACAGGAGGCAGTCATGACCATCAGCTCCACGCCCGAGGGCGTGTCCGTTGAGCCGAGGCATCTACGGTTCGATGTCAGCGAAGACCTCAAAACGCTTTGGCACGGTAACGACGCTTTCCGGACGGCATTCTTTAACGCGCTTTCCCTGCAATTCCCTGATGGAGAACAGCAGTTCATAAATGCTGTTCGACTCTATCGGGACAAAATTGAGGATCCCAAGCTGAAAGCAGAGATTCGCGGCTTTATTGGTCAGGAAGCCCTGCACAGCCGTGAGCACAAGGACTACAACGAAGCCCTGAAAGCCAGGGGTTACGACATTGATGCCCTGGACAGGCGGTTCCAGAAACACATGGCATGGGTGGGCAAGTTACCGCCAAGCCGCCAACTGGCAGGCACCTGTGGCGCCGAGCACTACACCGCCGTCCTGGCCAATGCCATCCTGAGCCACCCGGAGTGGATGGAAGGCGCCACGCCGACCATGGCAAAGCTCTGGCGCTGGCATGCAATCGAGGAAACCGAACACAAATCCGTCGCCTTTGATGTTTACCGGGAATGTGTCGGCAATGAACGGCTTCGCCGGATCGTCTTCCTCTTTGTTACCTGGAATTTCTTCAAGTACACCTTTTTGAATACCTGTAGCCTGCTGAAGGCCGATGGCAAACTCTGGAGCCTGCGCACCTGGGTTGGTGGGTTTAATTTTCTCTGGGGCAAGCCCGGAGTGCTCCGCAAGTGTCTGCCGGAATTCCTGGCGTATTTCCGTAAAGGCTTTCACCCCTGGCAGCAGGACAACCGCGAGCTGCTCGAAAAGAATCTTCGTGAACTGGATATGACATCGACTGCAGGATAAGGCCGGGTTGCTGAAATTCTGACCGGGGTGTGTAAGACTGTGCGGCATAAAGAATAACGACAATAAAGGGCGCTTCCGGTCGAGAAGCTGCCCGGAGCTGGAGGCCCACCATGCGAGTTGGTTTGATCGTCGATTCTGCGTGCGACTTGCCCTACGAGTTCAGCCGCAAACACGACCTGTTCGTCCTGCCGGTAACCGCTGTAATCGATGGCCAGACCTACATAGACAAGCATGATCCGGTGCGAACCCAGGAGTTTTACCAAAGCGGCCTGTTACAGAAGGGGCATCAGGCAGAGACCCGCGCCTTCACCGCTGAGCAGATCCACGACCTGTTCATGGAAAAGATTGTTACCCAGTTTGACGTCGCCATCTGCGAGACGGTCACGAAAACCCGAAGCCTGATTTTCCAGAATGCCACCGAAGCCATGAACAGTGTCCTGGCGAATTACGAGGGCGCACGCGAAGCGGCCGGTCGCGATGGCCGGTTCTTCATGCGTGTGATCGACAGCAAGCAGATCTTTGCCGGCCAGGGCCTGCTGGCAGCGCATACCCTGAAGCTGATCAATCAAAAGGTCTCCAAGAATGCCCTGCGCCATGAGGTGGAAACCTTTAGCGACAAGATCTACACCTGCGTGATTCCCCGGGACCTGCACTACATCCGGGAGCGGGCAAGGCGTCGTGGTGACAAGAGCGTGTCGGCGTTGGTGGCCTTCCTTGGTAAAGCCCTGAACATCACGCCGGTGATTTTCGGGCAGGGTGCTGAAGGCCAGCCGGCGGCCAAAACCCGCAGCTTCGATGTGGCGGTTGAGAAGGTTATGAATTATGCCGCTGCCCGTGTGGAATCCGGGCTTCTGACCCCCTATGTCAGTCTCTCCTGTGGTCTGACCTGGACCGAGATTGAGGATCTGCCCGGGCTCAACCGCCTGCGGGATGCCTGCGAGCGCAACGGTGTCGAACTTCTGCTCTCCCAGATGGGGATTACCAGCAGTATCTACATCGGCCCCGGCAGCCTGTGCCTGGCGCTGGCGGCAGAGCCTCACACTTTCAACGATTTTCAGTGAATCGGCCACGCAGTTCGCGGGTGTGCGGGACTGGCCCGGCCGCACCCTCCCACCTGTAGTTTTGGCAAACCTGCCAACCTGAACTTCATGTTAGCCTCTGATCAGTGTCTTTCATTCTAACGACAGGAAGAATTGCGCCATGACCAAAGGCAAAACGGATCTCGCCAACCAGCTGCTGGAACAGCACGTAAAGCATGAACTGGCCTCGCTCAAGGGCACGAAGCTGCGTAAATTTCTGGAGCAGGAGCTGGATGAGCTTTGGGGCTATGCCAATGAGATAACCCTGAACCGGATTACGTCGGAAGACCAGGTGATGGGCGTCATTCAGCGTATTGTTATGGATATGGAGCTGGATGCAGGTATCCCCGAGTTGGCCGCCGAAATGGCAACCGAAGTGCTCAATGCCGACGTGCAATCGCAAACCACATTGGGCGAGATCATCACCCGCGAACAGGCTACCGGTTTTCTTGAGGAGGCTCTGGAATTGCGGCAGCAGCGGGAGCGGGTGATCAGTGAAATCATGGCTCACCCGGTCTATCAAGAGTTGGTCTCCAACGTGGTTTACCACGGTCTGGTGAACTACCTCTACGAGGACAACCTGATCACCAAGTCCGTGCCGGGCGTCGGTTCAATGATGAAGTTTGGCAAGCGCATGGCCAACAGGGCGGTGCCTGGGCTGGATGAAACCTTTGAGCGGCGCCTCAAGGCCTGGCTGTCTGACAGCCTGCCCGGTCTGATTAGCCGGAGCGAGCAGTTTCTGCACAGGGCTCTGTCTGACGACGAACTGCGGGACAGCGTGATGGCGGCCTGGGTGTCACTGGAAGATCGCACCATTGCCGAGCTGCACGAGGGCCTGGGAGACGTCGAACTGCAAGAGTTTGTCGTGCTGGGCTATGAGTTCTGGCTGCA
This sequence comes from Marinobacter sp. MIT932201, assembly GCF_047123295.1. NCBI lineage: Bacteria > Pseudomonadati > Pseudomonadota > Gammaproteobacteria > Pseudomonadales > Marinobacteraceae > Marinobacter > Marinobacter sp. MIT932201. Next base: position 1,495,270 of record NZ_CP138917.1, read on the forward strand.
GTTTCGCAAGACCGGCTACTTCGAGAACTGTGCCCGTGCGGTGGTTTCTCACCTGTTCGTAAAATATGGCGAAAGACCGCTCACAGAACTGCTGGGCGATTTGGGTGTCAGCCGTGAGGTGGTCATGGCAGAGATCGATGCCTACGCAATTCCGGTTATAGACGTATTGCGTGAAGAGGGCTATGTTGAGGCCCTGGTTCGCCGGCGGCTTGCACCGTTTTATAAGTCCGCCACGGCGCGTAAGATTCTCCACCAGGAGGCCTGACTTACCGGTTGCGGGTCCGGCCCCTGAAGCGTTCTGTACAAGAGTTTGATAGGGGACGGTTTTGATATCGGATTTGTTCTGGGCCTATCTCGTTGCCATTACCCTGCTCACCATCACACCGGGTGTTGATACCCTGCTGGTGATGAGGAACACCGGCCGGGGTGGTTTGCGGGATGGCTGTGTCACCAGTGTTGGCATTTGCAGCGGACTGTTCATTCACGCCACGCTTTCGGCTTTGGGTATTTCACTTCTTTTGGTGGAAACCGCCTGGGCGTTTTCCGCCCTGAAGTGGGCGGGTGCCTGCTACCTGGTATGGCTGGGCATCGGTTCGTTGCGCCAGGCCCTTCGCCGGGGAGACGCGCCCGAGGTAAAAAAAGAAGAGGTCGTTCGCCGGAAGGTTGCCATGGTGGCCTCATTCCGCGAAGGACTCCTGTCTAATGTTCTGAATCCGAAAACCGCGCTCTTCTACATGGCCCTGCTGCCACAGTTTGTGGACCCCGCCGGTAACGCTTTCCAGCAGTCTCTGATGTTGGCGGGCGTGCATTTTCTGCTGGCCATGCTCTGGCAGTGTGGTCTGGCCTGGGTGGTGGTCACCTTCCGCAGCCTTGGCGTGAATGTGAAGATGAAACGGATGCTGAACGGTCTGACGGGCGGCTTTTTCGTGGCCATGGGCGCCAAGCTGGCCAGTACCTGAGGCCACCCGATTACCTTCAGACAAAGAAAAAGGGAAGCCGCGGCTTCCCTTTTCTGATCCCCAGCTCTGGAGGTTTACTTTTCCAGATACTGCAGCTTGTTCGGCTTGCCATCCCACTCTTCGGCGTCCGGCAGCGGATCTTTCTTTTCGGTGATGTTTGGCCATTTCGCGGCCAGGTCGGCGTTCAGCTCCACAAACTGGACCTGATCGGCCGGCAGTTCGTCTTCAGAAAAGATGGCTTCGGCCGGGCACTCGGGCTCGCACAGGGCGCAGTCGATACATTCGTCCGGGTCGATTACCAGGAAGTTCGGTCCCTCGTAGAAGCAGTCTACCGGGCAGACTTCCACGCAGTCTGTGTATTTGCACTTGATGCAGTTATCAGTAACGATAAACGCCATAGTCAGATCCCTGGTCCAGTGGTCGGTCAGTCTCATCAGGAGCGCCTTCGGGCGCCGCCGTTATATTTTAGTGCGCGATATTGTAGGGAGCGACCCGCACAGCCGCAAGCGTTCGACTGCTATAACCTTATTACACAGATCAATTTTCCGCTATTTCTTCATCAGCGCTTTCAGTTCATAAAGCTGATTCATGGCATCCCGTGGGGAGAGTCCATCCAGGTCCATCTCTTTAAGGGCCTCTTCCACCGCGCTGGGTTCCAGGCTCGCGAACATGTCACCCTGGTAGACGGATTCATTAACCTGGGGCGCAGGTTTGGTCCGGACCGTGTCTTCCTTCTGCTCACCAGCCGAAGCCGCCGGCGCGGCCGGTGAGGCACTGCCTTCCAGATGGGAAAGCTGGGTCTTGGCGTTGCGGATCACATCCTGGGGTACGCCTGCCAGCTTGGCCACCTGAAGCCCGTAGCTCTGGCTCGCCGGGCCATCGTGGACATTGTGCAGGAACACAATGCTGTCGTCGTGCTCGGTGGCGGTCAGATGCACGTTAACGGCATGCTGCAGCTCATCGGCCAGTTGGGTGAGCTCAAAATAGTGGGTGGCAAACAGGGTGTAGCAGCGGATCTCACGGGCCAGGTGCTCGGCGGTGGCCCAGGCCAGTGACAGGCCATCAAAGGTGCTGGTGCCGCGACCGACCTCATCCATCAATACCAGGCTGTGTTCGGTGGCGTTGTGCAGGATGTTGGCGGTTTCGGTCATTTCCACCATGAAGGTGGATCGGCCGCCGGCGATGTCGTCCGAGGAGCCCATGCGGGTGAAAATGCGGTCGACGGGGCCGATGACTGCCCGGTTGGCGGGCACAAAGCTGCCGGTGTAGGCCAGCAGGGCAATCAGCGCTGCCTGGCGCATGTAAGTGGATTTACCGCCCATGTTCGGGCCGGTGATCACCAGCATGCGGCGTTGGGTATCCATCAACAGGTCATTGGGTACGAAAGGCTCATCCAGCAACTGTTCAACCACCGGATGGCGGCCTTCCTCAATGTCGAACCCGGGAGATTCGCTGAATTCGGGCGCCGAGAATCGCAAGGCGGTGGCGCGCTCGGCAAAATTACTCAGTACATCCAGTTCCGCCAGTGCCTGGGCGGCGTCCTGCAGGGGTGCCAGTTGCTCAGCCACGGTTTCGAGGACTTCATCGTAGAGGCCTTTCTCACGGGCCAGCGCCCGGCTCTTGGCACTCAGGGCCTTGTCTTCAAATTCCTTGAGTTCCGGTGTAATAAACCGCTCGGCATTTTTCAGGGTTTGGCGGCGAATATAGTCCACCGGCGCCTGGTCCGACTGGGCCCGGCTGATTTCTATGTAGTAACCGTGCACCCGGTTGTAGCCGACCTTCAGGGTGCTGATGCCGGTGCGGTCCCGTTCACGTGTTTCCACGTCGAGTAGGTACTGGCCGGCGTTCTCGCTGATGTTGCGCAACTCGTCCAGCTCTTCGTCAAAGCCTTCCCGGATGACCCCACCATCGCGAATCACGACCGGAGGGTTGTCGATGATGGAGCGTTCCAGAAGGTCCGCCAGTTCCGGGTATTCACCAATGGTGGTCGCCAGCTTGACGACATGGTGGGAATTCACCGGTTTCAGTGTTTCCTGCAGGTCCGGCAGGGCCCGGAAGGCATCCCGGAGTCGTGCGAGGTCCCGAGGTCGCGCTGAGCGCAGGGCAACTCGCGCCAATACCCGCTCAATGTCGCCCACGGCTTTCAGCAGGTCGTGTACCGGTTCGTAATGAAACCCGTCCAGCAGTGCCGAAACCGCCTGTTGGCGCTGACGGACAGTCTCCACGTCCCGCAACGGGCGGTTCAGCCAGCGGCGAAGCTCCCGGCCACCCATGGCCGTGGCTGTGCGGTCCATCACCCAGGCCAGGGTGTATTGATGGCCGCCCATCAGGTTAGTGTCGATTTCCAGATTGCGACGGCTGGCGGCATCCAGAATCACCGCTTCATCCCTGCGTTCGCGGGTCAGCTTGCGGATATGGGGCAGGGCGGTTCGCTGGGTTTCCCTGGCGTACTGCAGCAGACAACCGGCGGCACAGACGGCCAGATTGAGGTCCTCACAGCCAAAACCGGTCAGATCTCTCACCTGCAGTTGCTGGGTAATCACCCGGCGGGCCGTGTCGGATTCGAACAGCCAGGGGCCTTGACGGCGGATACCGGTGAAGCCCTCCAGTATTTCCTCGTAGGGAAAATCCTCGCTGATCAGAATTTCCGCCGGACGCAGGCGCTGGAGTTCGCCCTGCAGGGCTTCCAGGTTCTCCAGCTCTGATACCGCAAAGCGGCCGCTGGAGATGTCGAGCGAGGCAAAACCGAACTGTTCCCGGTGGTTATATATGGCGACCAGAAGGTTGTCACGGCGATCCTCAAGATAGGCGTCGTCACTCAGGGTCCCCGGTGTGACGATCCGAACCACCTGGCGCTCAACCGGTCCCTTGCTGGTGGCAGGGTCACCGATCTGCTCGCAGATGGCGATGGATTGACCTGCCCGAACCAGGCGGGCAATGTAACCCTCAGAAGAGTGATAGGGGATGCCGGCCATGGGGATCGGGTTGCCCCCGGACTGGCCCCGGGCCGTGAGGGTGATGTCCATTAGCTCGGCCGCTTTCTTGGCGTCTTCGTAAAACAGCTCGTAGAAATCCCCCATGCGGTAGAACACCAGTTCATTGGGGTGTTGGCCCTTGATCTTCAGGTATTGCTGCATCATCGGGGTGTGCTTGGAAAGATCGGTCTGAGCTGCTGACATGAACGGGTCCGGTAGCCTTGCTTTGGATGAAGGCGTGAATTGTAAGAAAATAACCGCCGCGATGAAATGAAGGAGGTCATTATGCTGGCCAGCGATCAGGAATTGGAAGACGCAGGCAATCGCCTCGGTGAGCGGTTGCTGCGCACCGGCCGTACAGTGGCTACGGCAGAAAGTTGTACCGGCGGCTGGGTTGCCAAGGTGCTGACCGACCGGGCGGGGTCTTCGGCCTATGTGCTCGGCGGGCTGGTAACCTACAGCAATGAGGCCAAACAGGGGCTCCTGGGCGTGACCCGGAAGTCGCTGGATGAGCATGGTGCGGTCAGCGAGCCGGTGGTGCGGGAAATGGTGGCCGGCGCCCTGGTGGCAACGGATGCAGATGTTGCCGTGGCCATCAGTGGCGTCGCCGGGCCCGGCGGTGGTAGCGAGGAAAAGCCTGTCGGTACCGTCTGGTTCGCATGGGGTAGCAGTCCGGCCACCACCGTTGCGCTGGTAAAGCACTTCGAGGGCGACCGTGATCAGGTCCGCCGCCAGGCCGTTCTGTTTGCTCTTCAAGGGGTTAGCGATTTTGTAGGCGAACTCTGATGGCTTTCACATCTGCAGGGGTTGGTCTCCTCTTCGGGTTATGTTTTAATACTGTTCAAATATACAGGGAATTGACTGGTCAAGCTGTAGAGATTCCCGATCCACTATTTCGCTGCCGGCCTTAACTGGGGCCCGGCGGCCCAGGCGACAGAGGGTTTGCACTGATGGAAGACAACCGCAAGAAAGCATTGAGCGCAGCACTTGGGCAGATCGAGCGCCAGTTCGGCAAGGGCGCCGTGATGAAAATGGGTGACCAGCCCCGCGAAGCCATTCCTGCGGTCTCCACTGGTTCTCTGGGCCTGGACGTTGCCCTGGGTATTGGCGGTCTGCCTTACGGTCGAATCTGTGAAATCTACGGCCCTGAGAGTTCCGGTAAAACCACACTTACCCTTCAGGTGATTGCCGAGGCACAAAAGGCGGGCAAAACCTGTGCGTTTGTCGACGCCGAGCACGCCCTCGACCCGGTCTACGCCGAGAAGTTGGGCGTGAATGTGGACGATCTGCTGGTTTCCCAGCCGGACACCGGTGAACAGGCCCTGGAAATTGCCGACATGCTGGTTCGCTCCAGCGCAGTTGACGTGATCATCGTTGACTCGGTTGCCGCCCTGACACCAAAAGCGGAAATCGAGGGCGAGATGGGCGACAGTCACGTTGGCCTGCAGGCGCGACTGATGTCTCAGGCGCTGCGGAAACTGACGGGTAACGTCAAGCATGCCAACTGCCTGATGATCTTCATCAACCAGATCCGTATGAAGATCGGCGTCATGTTCGGCAGCCCGGAAACCACCACCGGCGGTAACGCCCTGAAATTCTATTCCTCTGTACGCCTGGATATCCGCCGTATCGGTTCCGTTAAAGACGGCGACGAGGTGGTAGGTAACGAGACCCGCGTTAAAGTGGTCAAGAACAAGGTGTCCCCGCCATTCAAACAGGCCGAGTTCCAGATCATGTACGGCAAGGGCATTTACCACATGGCGGAAGTCCTGGATATGGGGGTCAAGGAAGGCTTTGTGGATAAATCCGGCGCCTGGTACGCCTACAACGGCGACAAGATCGGCCAGGGCAAGGCGAACGCCTGCAAGTTCCTGGAGGAAAACATGGACATTGCTAACGAGATTGAAGCCAAGGTTCGTGACAAGCTGATGCCCAAGCCGGTCTCGAAGAAAGACGCTGAAGAGACGCCCGCAGAAGCGAACGGCGAGCTTCTCTAAACCTTCCTCAGCGATGTCAGGGGCGGCAGGTGTAGATCCAGACCTGCCGCGCCACTGTTACCTTCGGATTTCCTTTCAGGTATCAGTCTTCTTTCCAGCTCTCTCCTGAAGTGACCCGGTTCAGCACCGATGTCGACCTCCAGGCGCCTGAGGTAATCTGCCCCTCCAGCCTGTTTCAGCTGGTTTCTGATCCACCTCCTGTATTTCATTTGACGATAGAGAGCGTGTAGCGTTTTGCCGTTGGGAAAATGCATTGATTTCTCCTCCTTTGACTGTTCAGTCCATAGTAAGCAGGAGTCTTTGCAGGGTATCCGTTCAGATGGTTTAAATGTTCTCGTAACAGATCTCTTAATTTCGTCTCTGTGCTGCTCAAATAATGATCATCTGTGCTTGCTGTCCGTTCCTCTGGTTTGAGCTGGTATCACAATGAATTCATACTCGGTGAGTATTGGGTTTCTTTGCTCTTCAGATACAGATCAGAGTCGGTATGGAAGCAAAAAAGAGATTATTGATCGTCGCTCATGCGCCTTCCCCGAATACTCTCAAGCTCAGGGAGGCGGCTGAGCAGGGCGCACGCCATGAAGACATCGAAAGCGTCGAAGTCAAGGTAATGGCACCTCTGGATGCGGGGCCTGAAGACATTCTGGCCTGCGACGCTATCATTCTGGGCACCACTGAGAATCTCGGGTATATGAGTGGGGCCCTTAAGGACTTCTTCGACCGCAGCTACTATCCCTGCCTCGAGAAAACCCAGGGGTTGCCCTTTGCCTATTACATTCGGGCCGGCCATGACGGAACGGGCACCAATCGGGCAATTGAAAGCATTACGACGGGTCTGCGCTGGAAGCTGATACAGGAGCCTATGATCTGCAGGGGTGAGTACCGCGATGAGTTTGAAGATCAGTGTCGCGAGTTAGGGATGTACGTCGCTGCCAGCCTTGACGCGGGGCTGGTGTGAGCCCGGAACCGGATCAGCTGGCAAACCGGTTGTAGAAGCCTTCGATGCGGGAGAGAGCATTGTCGACGGTGCGCGAATAGCCTTTTTTGTCCAGGCAATAGCTGAACTGGACGCTGACGCGATAACCCGCCTGGTAAGGTTGACACTCCACCACCCGGGCGCAAACCCGCGATTCGCTGATGTATTTGCCGTCGAAATCCATGAACAGGCGGGCCCCGGGTTCTACCGGCCTGGGGCAGAGAACGGCCATACCGTAGCGGTTCAGGTCCAGGCAGGTAACCGGCGTTGGTTGCTTGCCCCGACCAAAGAAGCCACGCTCCCGGAGCTGAACCTTCAGGCAGGAGGCGGGGTAACGATCCTTGATTCTGCGTTCGGCGGAATCACTGGTCATACGCTGGCGTCCGTTGCGTGCATTGTATTTATGGTTGGGAGATGAAGTGTAGTTCCGGAACGGCTGGTTGAAAAATGAACGGCTACGGATTTGTGAACTGCCTAACAAATTCCTGCGCGCTGTGCGCAACTCCAGAAATCTTCGTGCCGAACGCGACAGAGCCGACCGCAGAATCTACAATGACCGGCCAATGTGTTAACCGTTACAGGACCAAACCTTGAAGTCACTGTCTCTGCACCAGCTTTACAAAGCCTGTGTTCTGAAAGATCTGCCGTTCAAAACCACCAAGCAACTTGAGCCTCTGGCTGAAATCGTCGGCCAGAACCGCGCCCAGGAAGCTGTGCGTTTTGCCCTGGCGATGCCTCATGGCGGCTACAACGTCTATGCCGTTGGCCGAAATGGCCTGGGTAAGCGCACCATGATGTTGCGTTACCTTGAGCACCATGTGGATACGGATCAGCAGAGCCATGACTGGTGCTATGTGGCCAACTTCGAGGAGCCGCGTATTCCGAAGCTGTTGCAGTTACCTGCAGGAAAAGGCACCCAGCTCAAGCAGGACATGGAAAAGCTGATGAGTCGCCTGGTGAAGGTGATTCCCCAGACGTTTGACAGTGACAGTTTTCTGGAACGCTCGGAGCAGCTAAAGAACGAATACGGCAAAAAGCAGGAAGACGAGCTGGAGAAAGTGGCGGCCCAGGCGCGACGCAAAAAGGTCAGCCTGACGGTCACCACGCCAGGTGGTTACCGGCTGGTGGCCATGAACGGTGACGAACCCCATACCGCAGAATCGTTCCAGGCTCTTACCGAGGAGCAACGGGACAAGTTTGAAGATGCCATTAACAAGCTTGAGAAAAAGCTTCGCCAGGCCCTGCGCAAACTGGCGGACTGGGAGCAGGAGTACGCCGATAAGCAACAGGCGCTGAACCAGGAAACTCTGGAAAGTATCTCGGGCCACCAGATTGATGAGTTGATCGAAAAGTACAAGGATCTGCCGGATGTCGTCGCCTTCTTCGAGGCGGTTCGCGCCGACCTGGTGGAGAACCTGGAGATATTCCTCGACGACAATGAAGAACAGGCTGCCATTGCTTACGCCTCACTCGACAAAAAAATGCCGCGCCGTTATCTGGTTAACGTACTGGTGCACCAGAAGACGAACGAGGTGCCCGTGGTGGTGGAAGATAACCCCACCTACCACAACCTGTTCGGCTACGTCGAAAATGTTACCTACAAGGGCACGGTGTTCACGGATTTCTCCCTGATTCGCCCCGGCAGCCTGCACCGGGCCAACGGCGGCTATTTGCTGATGGATGCCATCAAGGTTCTGGAACAGTCCTTCGTGTGGGACGGCCTCAAGCGCGCCCTGCGTTCGAAGTCCATACAGATAAATTCCCTGGAGCGGGAACTGACTTTATCCGGAACCATCTCTATTGAACCGGAATCGGTCCCCCTGGACGTGAAGATCGTTCTGTTTGGTGATCGCGAAACCTGGATGTTGCTGCAGGAATACGATTCCGAGTTTGCCGAACTGTTCAGGGTCACGGCGGATTTCGAGAACGAGATGTACCGCACCGATGACAGCCAGTTGCTCTATGCCAAGTTCATCGCCAGTCTGGTGAGTGAGAAAAAGCTTCTGCATTGTTCTAACAAGGCCGTTGCGCGGGTAATCGAGCATAGTGCCCGGATGGCAGAACATCAGGATCGACTCTCCCTGCACGCCGCGGATATTGCCAACCTGCTGCGGGAATCGGATTTCTGGGCCAGGCAGGCCGGTGCGAAGCTGATCCAGGATCTTCATGTTGAGCGCGCGCTGGAAAGTGCGAAATATCGCAGCAGCCGTATCCGGGATCAGTTCTACGATTCCATCCGTGATGGCACGACGCTCGTAACTACCAGTGGCAAGTGTGTTGGCCAGGTCAATGCGCTGTCGGTGCTGTCCACGGGCGGATTTGAATTCGGCCTTTCCAACCGTGTCACGGCTACCTGCTATTATGGAGATGGCGCGGTGATGGATATAGAGCGTGATGTAAAGCTCGGTGGCAATCTTCATTCCAAGGGCGTGATGATCCTGAGTTCCTGGCTTGCCTCCCATTTTGCGGTCAACGACCCGATGCACCTTTCGGCAAGTCTGACCTTTGAGCAGAATTACGGTGAAGTGGATGGTGACAGTGCATCGTTGGCGGAGCTGTGCGCGCTGATCTCGTCCCTTTCCGGTATTCCAGTGCGACAGGATCTGGCAATCACCGGGTCGGTCAACCAGTTTGGCGAAGTTCAGCCTATAGGCGGCGTAAATGAGAAAGTTGAAGGCTTTTTCACAACCTGCCAGCTTAAGGGCGGACTTTCTGGCACCCAGGGTGTCATTGTACCAACCACCAATGTGCAGAATCTGATGCTGGACAGCGAGGTGGTAAAGGCAGTGCGCGGAGGCCAGTTTGCTGTATACGCGGTTGCCCGTGTCGAGGAAGCGATAACCCTGCTGCTCGGCAAGCCTGCCGGCAAGGCCGATGATAAAGGCAGGTACCCGAAGCAGAGCGTTTTTGGCATTATCCAGCAACGACTTGAGAAAATGCGGGAACACGAGCGCCAGGAACATGCTCGTGACGACCAGAAAGACCCGTCAATTCACTGACCGGCGATGATAAGAAAACGGACAGGAGAGAACACACCCATGACTGATATCCAGCAAACCGTATACGTTGTAGAGGACGATGAAGCAGTCCGAGATTCCCTGGAACTGCTGCTGAAATCCGACGGCAAGCCGGTCAAGACCTATGAGAGTGCAACCGCTTTCCTGAAGGACTATTCCGACAAGATGGCAGGTTGCATCGTGCTGGATATTCGCATGCCCGGCATGGACGGGATGGAACTCCAGAAAAAACTGAATGAAAAGCACTCCATCCTGCCGATCATCTTTGTAACCGGGCACGGAGACGTGCCCATGGCCGTGGACGCCATGAAAGAGGGCGCCGTTGACTTTATCCAGAAACCATACCGTGAGGAGGCGTTGCTGGAGAAAATCGAAGCGGCACTCAAACAGGATCTGGAGCAGCGCAAGTCTCTGGATGAGAAGCAGGAGATCATCCGTCGTGTTAAAAGCCTGACCCCCCGCGAACACGAGATCATGGACCGGATGATTGCCGGGCAGGCCAACAAGGTCATCGCCATTGAGCTAGAGATAAGCCAGCGTACGGTGGAGATTCACCGTTCCCGCGTCATGCACAAGATGGGTACCCACTCCCTCGCACATCTCGTTCGTATGGTCCTGTCCGTAAAGGACCTTATCGACGCAGGGTGATCCCGGCGGCATCATACGGTTACTATTTTAACCGGTCCGACATTTATGACTGAAGCTGTCAGCGAGAACTCGGAGGTGACGGTTCTGCTTGTGGACGATAACCCGCAGAACCTCAAAGTCCTCTATGAGACCCTGAAAGACAAAGGTTACCGGCTGCTCATTGCCAACGAAGGCGAAAAGGCCCTCGACCTTGCCCACCGCCATCAGCCCGAAGTGATTCTCCTGGATATCATGATGCCGGAGATGGACGGCTATGAAGTCTGCGAGCGCCTCAAGGCGGATCCCCAGACGGCGGACTGCGCCGTTGTCTTCCTGTCCGCGCTGGATGATCTTCAGGCGAAGGTGAAAGGCTTCTCCCTGGGAGGTGCCGACTACATCTCCAAGCCCTTCCAGTCCCAGGAAGTGATCGCCCGGGTGAAAACCCACGCCAGCGTGATTCGCCTCGAGAGAGAACTGCAGGCCCGCAATCGCGAGCTACAGAGTGATCAGGCCCGGATTCTCAATTCCATCAGCGAAGGCATCTATGGCCTTGATGAGAACGGTATTATCGAATTTGCCAATCCGGCGGCGGCGTCCATTGTCGGCTGTCCGGTGGAGGAGCTGATAGGCCGTAATTTTTTTGAAACCCACTTTGCAACAGCCGGCGACAACCCGGACAGTCTCCCGGTAAAGGCCACCTGTCAGCAGGGCGTCGCCGAGAGCCAGAGGGATATCCGGATGCTGCGGGCCGATGGAACCGGCTTTCCGGCAGAATACCGTTCGACCCCCAAGTTGGACTCTGACGAGCTCCATGGCGCGGTTGTGGTGTTCCGGGATATCAGCGCCGAGTTGGACAACGAAAAGGCGCTGGAAGAGGCCCGGCAACTGGTCCAGGAACAGCGTGATCAGTTGGCCCATACCTCGCGTTTGACCACCATGGGTGAAATGGCTGCCGGCGTGGCCCATGAGGTAAACCAGCCGCTGACCGCCATCACCAACTATGCACGCGTCGCCAAACGGATGATGGCAAAGGACAATGCAGACATGGGTCTGCTTCAGGAGACCCTGGACAAGATCGAGGCACAATCCCACCGGGCCAGTGAAATCATTCGTCGCATCCGTCGATTCATGAAAAAGCCGGCCACGGGCAAGGAAGTGCTGTCCGTGCCTGCGTTGCTGGAAGATACCCGGCAGTTTGCCGAAGTGGATATGCGCAACAACAAGGGCGCTATTGAGCTTTCGGTGCCTGAGGACATGCCAGATGTCCTGGCCGACCCGGTCCAGGTGCAGCAGGTGGCGCTCAACCTGATCCGCAATGCCCTGGAGGCCACCAGCAGTATTGACTCCAGCGCGCCGGTCGAGGTGAGCGCGAGTGTGAAGGGTGATACCTGTGTGCGGATCCAGGTGCGCGACCATGGCATTGGTCTTTCGGAAGATGCGGAAGAGAAGTTGTTCCTGCCGTTCTTTACCACCAAGGACGAGGGGATGGGGATTGGCCTGTCAACGTGCCGCTCCCTCATACAGGCCCAGGGTGGCGACATCGGTTTTGAGCGACCAGAAGATGGCGGCGCCTGCTTCTACTTTACACTGCCCGTTGCCGGCGCCCAGGGTTCTCCCTGCGCACCGGAAACTGATTCCTCCCACGCCTAGAGCCAGTCGATGCGCCCGGTCAAATGGGGCGCATCGCCTTTGGCGTTCAATACTTGATAGTCCCAGCCTTTTTCTCCCGTTTGCCAGTTCAGTTGGGCCGTGCCTGGCAGAAGCAGGGGTTTCTTGAACTGGCAACTGACGCTCAGCGCGCCACCTTTCCAGCCTTCCTGTCGCTCCAGTAGTGCCAGTGCGTGGGCCTTGGTCCACATCCCGTGGGCGATTGCCCTCGGAAAACCGAATGCCCTGGCACTCAGGGCGTGCATATGGATCGGATTGCTGTCACCGGATGCACGGGCGTATTGCCGGCCAATGGACTCCGGGGCCTTCAGGTTCTCTGTGTTCGGATAACGCTCGAGTTGCGGCGGCGCCTTTTTCCCGGAAGGTTTACTCTCACTATCCGGTTGCCGGAATAGCGTCGTACTAGCTTCCTCCCACACCAGTCTGCCCGCCGAGCGTGCCTCGGTAATCAGATCGAACTCCACTCCCCGGTTACTTATTACGGTATTGCCGAGGCTCACCTTGAGATCCAGGTTTTCTCCGGTGCCGATCGGTCGGTGCTGGGTGATGGTATTGCGCAGGTGTACCAGGCCAAGCAGCGGGAGGGGAAAGTTTTTCTCTGTCAGCAACTTCAGGTGCAGGGGAAAAGCCAGCACGTGCGGCCAGGTAACCGGCAAGTGACTGCGAGCCTCGAAACCGCACACCCGCTGGTAGCGCTTCAGGTTGTTTCCGGCGGTACTGATACCCAGAAGGCTTGCCGAGAGATCCGGGATACTTATATCCCCATCCGTTTGCTTCTGCCGTGGGAGCAGTGTTCGGCCATACATCGGTAACAAGGCGGGCGCTTTGTTGTGATAAACGAGGGTCTCCGGCATTGGTATTCTCCTTTACAGTCAGGACCGTGGATCCCGGCATTGCCTGATCAGAACGCTTTGTCGCAAAGGGTATGCTTTTTTTTACATTTTGGTACAACTCGGCGTCTGTGGCCTGATATGCTCTAATATAAGACGATTGTCTAACAGGGAGCGGTTCATAGGCCCCTTGAGTCTGACAAACCTCTGGAGTCTGGCAAACCCCGCCAGATCAGGCATTGACCCGGCGTGCCCCGGCGTCTGTCGGGAGGGTCACAGTAGTAAACCAATAAAAAGCGGAATCTTATGCAGGAACTTCGTGACGCGGGAGTGATGTTGCGCCTGATTTATGAGGCGATGAAAAAGAAAGGAATCGATACCGATGCCATCTTCACTCGCCTGGGTGTGGATGAGAATTACGTTTATACCGAGCAGCTTCGAACCCCCCACAGCGCCCAGATGTACTTCTGGCAGGCTGTTGAGGACGTTTCCGGCGATCCTGATGTTGGCCTGCACCTTGGGCAACTGCTGCCAGCATACAAGGGGCAGGTGCTGGAGTATCTTTTTCTGAGCAGCCCAACCTTTGGCGAGGGCCTGCGCCGGGCCCAGAACTATCAGCGTCTGCTGAGTGACGCCGCCAACACCGATTTCTTCATTGAGGGTGATGATGCCTGCATGGTGCTGGATGCGGCGTCTGATGACGTTCGCCGCTTGCGACATTTCAATGAATGTTTCGTGCTGGGGTTGATTACCTTTTTCCGTTCGATCACCGATGGCAACTTCTACCCTTCGCGCATTGAGTTCGAGCATGAACGGGCCGAGGGTCAGGACCATGTGCGCGAGGTGCTTGGATGTGACGTCACCTTTGGTGCGCCGCAGAACCGGCTGTACTTTCCTGCAAAACTGCTGTCCCATGCCTCACCTCATGCTGAGCCGGAGCTGCTGGATCTGCATGAGCGGTTTGCCAGCGAACAGGTGGCCCGGCTTGAGAAAAAGGATGTCGTTGGCCAGGTGGAGCGGATCGTGGCCGAGCTTCTGGATAGTGGAGAAGTCACCCTGGACGCCGTGGCAGAACGTCTTGGCATCAAGCCGAGAACCCTGCGCACGCGCCTGACAGAGGCCGAGACCAGCTTCAATCAGGTACTCGCGGATTTCCGCTATCGTCTGGCCCGTCAGCTTCTGGCAACGACCGATGAATCCATTGATGAGATTGTTTACCTCACCGGCTTTTCCGAGCCCAGCACCTTCTATCGGGCCTTCAAACGTTGGTCGGGCATGACGCCGATTGAATACCGCAAAACCGCCCAGGGCAAGGACGCCATGGTCGACGCAATGTAACGGAACGCTTTTTCTGAATATTTTTCAGAAAAAGCGTTGACATAACAGGGCGCCTCTTTATAATGCGCCCTCGTTGTCACAGAGCATTCACACCAGTGATTGCGGGGCCTCCAAGAGGTCAGTCGTGACAAACCGCACGGAGCGGTAGTTCAGTTGGTTAGAATACCGGCCTGTCACGCCGGGGGTCGCGGGTTCGAGTCCCGTCCGCTCCGCCATTTTTACCCTTCTTTTGCAATTCCCTGCGCTCTCACGCTTCCCGAGTCACTCTCTGTTTTCCAAAACACGTCTGTGTCATCCTGCTGTCATTCAGGCAATCTATCCTGTCCCTGAAAGTTCAAGAACAGGTCGACCGCTATGCTGGATTACGAAGAAGAATTGATTGAAAGCCAGTTTGAGGAATATGAGGACGATGACGGCTGGGATGACGCCATGGAGCTCTGATTTCAGGAATGCCGGATTCGCTTTCGGTGTTCTCCCGGGCTCAGGTTGAACCATCGCCGATAAGCCTTGTGAAAGGCTGCAGGATTGGCAAAACCAAGAAGCCAGGCAATTTCCGCCAGTGATGTCTCTGTTTCCCGAATATAGTCCCGCGCCAGCTGTTTCCGCGTTTCATCCATAAGTTCCCGGAAGCCGGTTCCCTCGGCAGCCAGTTGTCTCTGAAGTGTCCAGGGTGCCACCCCAAGTTTCATGGCGATGGTTTCCAGGCTGGGCGTCTCGCCCCGGAACAGCGGTGTGAGAAGGTTTTTCACCCGGTCTCCCGTCGTCCACCCCCGTTGGATCTGCTGCAGTTCCCGTGCGCACAGCTCTATGAGCTTTTCATGCATGGCCGGTTGAGCCTGTTGGCTCGCGCTTTCCCAGATGTCCTGCCGCACGGTGAGGCTGTTCTTTGTTGCTCCGAATTGCACCGGGCAGCGGAACCAGCCTTCGAACAGGTCATCCTGCCCGATGGACCGGTATTCGATGGTAACTCTCTCCAGAACATCGTAGCGGCCGGTCACGGTTCGCAGGAACTGGGTCCAGGCGGCGAGAACGGAATCCACTACGAAATAGTTAAAGCCATTGTACGGGCGAATCGAATAAAACTGCGCCTGCCGAAGGTCTGGTCGAACCGTTGGCACGCCGCGGCTGTTGCGGCTGGTCAGCAGGGCGTAGCGAATCAACGTGCTGATCGCTGCCCCGGCAGTGCTGGCGGTTTCTCCGGCGAGCCCGGCAATGCCGGCGTCGACGGGGCGGGATAATGCACCCATTCTCAACCCCAGGGCCGGGTTGCCAGTCTCATGGATGGCAGCGTGCCCCAGGCGCATGAATCTTGGAATGCTGATCCGTGCTTCAGGCGATGTCAGTGTCTGTTGGTCAAGCTGGAAACGGGATGCCAGTTCGGTACTGTTGGCGCCTTCTGCCTCGGCTGCCCTCATCAGCGCAGATACATAGAGGACACTGATGTCTCCCAGTGAGTTACGGCGTTTGGGTGGGGCGTGCGTGGAGTCGCTCATTAAAGTCTTTGTCAGACATGTTATGCAAGGATAATAAAATGTTATCTGGGGATATTGTCGATGGCAAGGAGCGCGAGTAGTTTAAGGCTCAACAATGAACGGGGCCCTGGCTTTGGGGGAGCCCCGACAAAGATCACGATGAGGAGACCGACTATGACCGCGACCACGACGCCAGGCGTTGCCAAATACCCGAACCTGCTCGAGCCGCTGGATCTTGGTTTTACCAAGCTGCGCAATCGCACCCTGATGGGATCCATGCATACGGGGCTGGAGGAGGCCAAAAATGGCTTCGAACGTCTTGCTGCATTCTATGCCGAGCGTGCCCGCGGTGGCGCTGGTCTGATCGTGACTGGCGGTATTGCCCCGAACGTGGAAGGAGGGGTGTTCCAGCACGCCGCCAAGATGACCACCGAAGAGGAGTCCGACAAGCACCGGATTATCACCGACGCCGTCCATGCAGCCGATGGTAAGATCTGCATGCAGATTCTCCATGCTGGCCGTTATGCCTACTCTCCGGAGCTGGTAGCGCCTTCCGCCATCCAGGCACCGATCAACCCATTCAAGCCCAGGGAGCTGGATGAAGCAGGTATCGAAAAGCAGATCCAGGACTACGCGGATTGCGCCGCACTGGCGCAGCGAGCCGGTTATGATGGCGTTGAGGTCATGGGTTCGGAAGGCTATTTCATCAACCAGTTTATTGTTTCCCACACCAACCACCGCACCGACCGTTGGGGTGGCAGCTACGAAAACCGTATTCGTCTGCCCATCGAAATTGTCCGTCGGGTTCGTGAAAGGGTGGGAGAGAACTTCATCCTGATCTACCGTCTGTCCATGCTGGATCTGATTGAGGATGGCAGCACCTGGGAAGAGGTTGTGCACCTGGCCAAGGAAATCGAGAAGGCGGGTGCAACCATCATCAACACCGGCATCGGCTGGCACGAGGCCCGTGTGCCCACCATTGCCACGTCGGTTCCCCGCGGGGCCTTTACCAAGGTGACGGCGCGCCTGAAAGGGGAGGTGAGCATTCCATTGGTCACCACCAACCGGATCAACATGCCGGACGTGGCCGAAAAGATTCTGGCCGAGGGTGATGCCGATATGGTGTCCATGGCCCGGCCCTTCCTCGCAGATGCCGACCTGGTTCTGAAGGCAGCCGAGGACCGCGCTGATGAGATCAACACCTGTATCGGCTGCAACCAGGCCTGTCTTGATCACACCTTCAGCGGCAAGCTGACATCGTGTCTGGTCAATCCCCGCGCCTGTCACGAAACCGAACTGACCTATGTGAAGACCGCTGCGCCCAAGTCTATCGCGGTCGTGGGTGCCGGCCCTGCCGGGTTGGCGTTTGCCACGGTGGCTGCAGAACGCGGCCATAAGGTGACACTGTTCGATGCCGGCAGTGAGATTGGCGGCCAGTTCAACGTTGCCAAGCTGATACCCGGCAAAGAAGAGTTTTACGAGACCTTGCGTTATTTCCGGGTGATGCTCGACAAGCACCAGGTGGATGTCCGGCTGAACACCCGTGTCAGCGCCGAGGATCTCAAGGCCGGCGGCTTTGATGAGGTGATCCTGGCGACCGGCGTCAAGCCGCGTACTCCTGAAATTGAAGGCATCGATCATCCGAAAGTGATCGGTTATCTGGATGCGCTGCTCGAACGCAAGCCGGTTGGGCAGAAAGTCGCCGTGATTGGCGCCGGTGGTATCGGCTTCGACGTCTCCGAGTTTATTGTCCACAAGGGTACATCGGCCGCTGTTGACACTGATCACTTCATGCGTGAGTGGGGCGTGGATCTGAGTGTGGAGCACCGGGGCGGTATTCAGGGTGTTGAGCCCGAGGTGCCGGAGCCTGCCCGTGAGGTCTACCTGCTGCAGCGTAAAGCATCGAAGGTGGGCAAGAATCTGGGCAAGACCACCGGATGGATTCACCGTACCTCCCTGAAAAACCGCCAGGTACAGATGGTGCCGGGTGTGACCTACCGCAAGATAGACGATGGGGGATTGCACATAACGGTCACGCCGAAAGGCGGAGAGCAGGGCGAAGACCGTGTGCTGCCTGTGGACACCATCATCGTGTGCGCGGGTCAGGAGCCGCTGCGTGAGCTGCAGAGCGATCTGGAGGCTGCTGGCCTGCCGGTACACCTGATTGGTGGTTCGGATGTGGCTGCAGAACTGGATGCCAAGCGGGCGATCAATCAGGGTAGTCGTCTGGCTGCAGAGCTCTGAGCGTAAACACGATCACAAATCGTTGCAGTTTTTCCCTGTGCAGACACGATTGTCTGGCTAGACTAAGAGCTTTGGGTCTGACTGCTTGTCCCTTCTATGCTGCCTCAGGATTGTCAGCATAGCAGGGGCGGCATCACGATCAGATGGAACACCTTTCGGGGTTCTGTCGTGTGGTGTCGAATCGACGATTTGTGGAGAGCGTGCAATGGTGTCTGCCGACCAGGCAACCGATGGGTATTCGGCGGTATTTTTTGTGGAAGGGAGCCAGGTGGCCCGCGAGATGCGGGCTACCGAATTCGGGGCCTTCCTGGATGGCTATGTAGGGCTGTCCGATCTCGCCGAAACCGAGGTCAGGGCTGTATTGGTTGAGCTGAGTCCTGACCTCAAGGTGCAGGCCCTGGTTTTCTTCAAAATCTGGTTTGATGAGGAAGGTCGGGCAGACAGCCATTGGAACCTGCCTATTGAAGAGTTAGCCAGAACAGGCGCCAAAGGGCCTGACATGGGTGGCGGTGCAATCCGGCTGGTTTGCCGGAGCCAATGCCCTGACCCCAAGTTCAAGGAGGATCTCTGGGACCCGGACATGACGCCCGGGAACAACCATTTCCAGGCGATCCGCAAAGCGGTTGAAGCCAACAGCCTGAAATTCCGGAAAGTGGAGCCTGTTCAGGAAGAGAATATTCCGGTTCTGAGCGAACAGGCCGAAGATTCCTCCGAGCGGGAAGAGTCGGCTGCGGCGGCGGATCGCTCCCGTCTGGCGCAACTCATCCGGGAACAGCGTCTGCGGATCAAGACCCTGCAGAGTGTTCACCGCGATGCCCTGTCGGACATCCAGCGCGAACACCGGCTGGAAATCCAGGGTTTACGCAGTGATATTGCCGATCTCGAGCAGAAGTACGAGCGTCAGCGCCTGAGCAATGAGCAGCTCAAAAAGCGCTTGTCGGAGCGAAACGAACAGTACCTCGCCATGCAGGAGCAGATGGCTGCCGTTGGTGAGGAAAAACAGCGCGAGGATTCAAACGCGAGCGCAGAACTCCTGCTGCTCCGGGAACAGCTGGAGCGGCGCCAGCGGGAGCTGGAACTTAGGGACGAGAAAATCGTTGCCCTCGAGGAGGAGAACCACGAGCTGCGCAATCGGGAGCCGCCGGAAGACTCCATCATGGACCACCTCAAACGCCAGTCCGTGTTTCTGGTGGCCTACCAGCCCGGCGTCGGCCATGTGACGCTGCCTTTCAAAGATATTGATACCTACTTCAGCAATCCTACCGCTTACGCAGCGGAACGCTGCGGTATGAACGAACCTGCCTATCGGGAGTGGCTCGAGCATTACGAGAACCCCGTCTGTGGCCATGAAAACGAGGACGGCAAGCCGTGTGGCGAGCCCATTCTTCGAATCAGTCAGCCGTCGGAGTTCCGTCCGGGTATTGATGACCGGTGCGAGAAACACCAGGCCTGAGGCCGGAACTTTTTCAGTATCGGGGTGACTTTCGTTAAACTGTACGCCAGATTGTCCCCGGGGTAACGGTTTCGTTCGTCCCCACCGCATTCCGACACCACAGGAAACTTCATGGATCAGTTCAGGAACATTGGTGTGATTGGTCGTATGGGCAGCGTGAAAGTGGTCGAGTCACTGCGCCAGCTCAAACAGTACCTGATCACCAACAACTACCACGTCATTCTTGAGGAAGACACCGCCAGCATGTTGCCCGGGCATGGCCTGCAGGTGGCGAGCAAAAAACTGCTGGGCGAGATCTGTGATCTGGTGATCGTGGTCGGCGGTGATGGCAGTCTTCTGGGCGCCGCCCGTGAGCTGGCCAAGTCCAAGATTCCCCTGCTTGGGGTCAATCGTGGCCGTCTGGGCTTTCTGACTGACATATCGCCCTCCGATCTTGAGGAGCGCCTCGGTAAGGTTCTGGAAGGCGAGTACATGGAGGAGACCCGGTTCCTGCTGGATGGCAACGTCGAGCGTAATGGCCAGCCTCTGGGGTTCGGTACCGCCCTGAATGATGTGGTGCTGCATCCGGGTAAATCCACCCGGATGATTGGCTTCGATCTGTTTATTGACGGTCATTTTGTTTACAGCCAGCGTTCGGATGGCCTGATCGTGTCCACGCCGACCGGGTCTACCGCCTACTCGCTCTCCGCTGGCGGCCCTATCATGCATCCCAAGCTCGATGCCATTGTCCTGGTGCCCATGTTTCCCCACACTCTCAGTAGCCGGCCGATCGTTGTCGATGGCAAGAGTGAGATCAAACTGGTGATCGGGGAGACCAATGAAACCTATCCGCAAATCAGCTTTGACGGCCAGATGAACATTGCCTGTGCGCCGGGCGATATCATTCGCATCACCAAAAAGCCGTTCAAGATCCGGTTGATTCACCCCACTGACCACAATTTCTACGCCACCTGCCGTGACAAGCTTGGCTGGGCTAGTGAGATATCAGCGAGTTGATCATGGCTGCAACAAAATCGACCGCAAGTCGCGGTTACGACATCATTGGTGATATTCACGGCTGCGCCCATACCCTGGCCAGATTGCTGGACCAGATGGGCTACCGCAAGGTTAACGGGGTTTACCAGCATCCGCGTCGCCAGGCGATCTTTATCGGCGACATCATTGACCGTGGCCCACGGATCCGTGAGGCGCTGCACCTTGTGCGGGACATGGTGGAGCATGGTTCGGCGCGCATTGTCATGGGCAATCATGAGTACAATGCCCTGGGCTACTGCACGCGGGCGCGGCCGGGCAGCGGCAAAACCTTCCTGCGTGAGCACAACGCCCGACATAACCGTCTGATCCGGGAAACTCTGGAACAGTTCGAGGCCCATCCATACGAGTGGAATGAGTTTCTCGAGTGGTTCTATACCATACCGCTATTCATCGACGATGAGGATTTTCGTGTTGTACACGCCTGCTGGGACGGCGATCTGATCGAAAAATTCAAACAGGTGCAGGGTGGTGCCTGCATTGATGAGGATTTCCTGCACGCTTCTGCTGCTATTGAGTCCTTTGCCGGGCAGGTTATGGATACCCTTCTGCGCGGAACGGATCTCAGGCTCCCCGAGGGTATGGCCATCACCGGTCGGGACGGCTATGTGCGTGAGTTTTTCCGAACCAAGTTCTGGGCTGACGATCCACACACCTATTCCGATGTTGTCTTTCAGCCAGACCCGCTGCCTCCGGAAGTGGCAAGCCGGGTATTGACCGATGCGGAGCGTAGGCAGCTGATCAGTTATCCCCTGGATGCGCCGCCGGTGTTTGTTGGTCACTACTGGATGGAAGGTGAGCCGGCGCCGCTCAAGCCCAACGTTGCCTGCATTGACTACAGTGCCGTGAAGTATGGCCGGCTGGTGGCCTACCGGATGGATGGCGAGCGGGCACTTTCCCGTGACAAGTTTGTCTGGGTAGATGTGGAAAGGCCGGAACAACCGGATTATCCCACCAGCGAAGACAGTGTCGCGCGCTAAACCATGCGTTTCGGCTGAACCAATCCCGGAGGCGGAGTAAGCGGTGTACCGAGTCAAGCAGTTGGATACCACGGTGAACCTGGCTGGCTTCAGTCGTTGGCTGAGCGGCCAGGGTGTGGCGCACCGGATCACGGAAGAGGGAGGATTCCAGGTGCTCTGGCTGGAAGACCCTGCCCACGCTGAACCCGTGCTTTCCGCCCTGGACCGCTTCATGGCGGAGCCCGAAGTCAGGCAAGCTGTGGACCGCCAGAATCGGTCGCCGGTGTTTGTTGGCGGGCGCTGGCAGCCTTCACCGAGGCACGCGCCGCTGGTCCTCGGGATCATTGTCTTTGCCGTGGCCATGGTCTGGCTCACGGCCATGGGTCAGAATGAACTGGCGGCCAGCCTGATGATGATTGACCCCCGGGATTATGATTGGAGTACGTTGGCCGGTCGCATCGACGCGTTAACCGCGACCCTGGCCAGTGGCCAGATCTGGCGACTGCTCACGCCGGATTTTCTGCACTTTAGTTGGACCCATATCATTTTCAACTCCGTGATGCTCTGGTTTCTTGGCAGCCAGATCGAATGGTTCGACGGTCGGGCCAGATTGATCACCCTGTTTGTGATCACGAGCCTGATCTCCAACGGCTTGCAGTATTTCGTGTCCGGACCTCTTTTCGGTGGGCTATCGGGGGTTGTTTATGGGATTCTGGGCTACTGCTGGCTCAGCCAGCGAACGGCACCGCGGTTCCAGTTTCCGCCGGCGCTGGTTACCTTTGCGGTTGCATGGATGGTGATCGGGTTTACGCCGCTCCCGGAAATCATCGGGCTCGGGCGTATGGCAAATGAAGCGCACCTGGGGGGATTTATTGCCGGACTGGCCCTTGCGGTGGTTTTGCCCGTAAGACGCAGAAGGGGCGCATAAAAAAGCCCCGCCAGAGGCGGGGCGTTAAAAGAGCTTTTAGCTCCTGATGAGAGAGACCAAATGATACGACCGTCGTCATTTGGTGAGGCAATGATAATCATTATCGTTTGATTCTGTCAAACGATTCCGCCACATTTTTAATGAACGTTTTTTCAGGAGAGCGGGATGACTTACGAAGAACTTATCGAGCGACTGGATCCGAATGTTTACCGGAGTCTCCGGCAGTCCATTGAGCTCGGAAAATGGCCCGATGGCCGCAAGCTGACACCCGAGCAGCGTGAAATCAGCCTGGAAGCAGTGATCTACTACGAAAATCTGCACAACATTCCGGAAGAGGAACGCACCGGCTATCTCGACCGGGGCAGCAAGGCGGGAACTGCCTGTGATCCATCGGTTCGGCGCACCCAGGGCAACGGCGATGTTGATCCCGACCAGTTTGTTGAGGTCAAGTCTTGAGCGAGCTGATCGATGTTACGGGCCGGCTGCGCAAAATGCCGGTGGAGGCGGGGGAGCCTGTGGCGTACTCCATTTCCGTGGGCGACACCCGCATTCCCCTGAATGATCTGATCGGTCGGCCGTTGCGTCTGGATTTCGATGGCGTGATCCGGTGCATTCACTGCGACCGGAAGACCAACAAAAGCTTCAATCAGGGCTTTTGTTACCCCTGCTTCCGCAAACTGGCGGCTTGTGACAGTTGCATCATGAGTCCGGAGAAGTGTCACTATCACCTTGGCACCTGCCGAGAGCCGGAGTGGGGTGAAACCCACTGCATGGTGGAGCATGTGGTGTATCTGGCCAATTCGTCGGGCCTGAAGGTAGGCATTACCCGGGCTTCCCAGGTGCCAACCCGCTGGATAGACCAGGGTGCGGTGGACGCCATCCCGATGGTGCGAGTTGCGACGCGGTATATTGCCGGTCTGGTCGAGGTTGCCTGCAAAACACACGTGGCCGACCGGACGAACTGGCGGGCCATGCTCAAGGGCGATGTTCCCGAGCTGGATCTGGCGCAGGAGCGCCAACGAATGCTTGGACTGATTGCCGCCGATCTTGATGCGCTCCGGCAGACCCACGGTGAGGATTCTATCCGGGAAGTAGACGAAGAGGGCCTCGGCCTGAGCTATCCCGTCCAGATCTGGCCAGAAAAGATCAAAACCCATAACCTCGACAAAACGCCGGAAGTAGAGGGCGTTCTTGAGGGCATCAAAGGGCAGTACCTTATTCTGGATACCGGTGTGATTAACATTCGAAAATTCACCGGTTATGAAGTCCGGTTCCGGGTCTTGGAAGGCTGACAGCGCCTCGCCCGGCCAATCTTTTCACGTCTGTGGGCTATGAATGCTGCGTCCGCAGGCCGCGAACTCTGGAGAAATGCAATGCGTACCAGCCAGCCACAGACCATTTATTTGAGCGATTACAAGGTACCTGCGTATCTGGTAGACACTGTCGACCTGAGGTTCGAGCTGTTTGAGGACGGGGCGCGAGTGCACAGTACGCTTGAGCTTCGCCGCAACCCTGATTCTGATGAGGTGTCGGCACCCCTGGAGCTTGATGGCGACAGCCTGACGCTGGAATCCGTCGCCCTGGATGGTGCCCAGCTCGCCGCGGGTGATTATGAAGACCGCGGAGATCAACTTGTGGTTCGTTCGGTACCGGAACAGTTCACGCTGACTGTGGTGACCTGGATAGAGCCCCAGAATAACACTCGTCTGGAAGGCCTGTATAAATCATCGGGCATGTTCTGTACCCAGTGCGAGGCTGAAGGATTTCGCTGCATTACCTTTTTCCCGGACCGTCCGGACGTGATGGCACGTTTCCGTACCCGGATCGAAGCCAACAAGGACGCCTACCCGGTGCTCCTCTCCAACGGCAACGATGTGGAAAGAGGCGAGCTGGAAAACGGCCGGCATTTTGTCACCTGGGAAGACCCGTTCCCCAAACCTTGCTATCTCTTTGCCCTGGTGGCCGGAGACCTGGTCGAGAAGCGGGATACCTTCACAACGTGTTCAGGTCGTGGCATTGACCTGCGCATGTATGTGGAGCCTCGCAACGCTGAGAAATGCGATCACGCCATGGATTCCCTGAAGCGTTCCATGCGCTGGGATGAAGAAGTCTATGGCCGCGAGTACGACCTCGATATCTTCATGATTGTGGCGGTGGATGACTTCAACATGGGCGCCATGGAGAACAAGGGGCTCAACATCTTCAACTCCTCCTGCGTGCTGGCCAGCCAGGAAACCGCCACGGACCTGGCGTTCCAGCGTATTGAGGCGATCGTTGCCCACGAGTATTTCCACAACTGGTCGGGGAACCGCGTTACCTGCCGCGATTGGTTCCAGCTCAGCCTGAAAGAAGGTTTCACGGTATTCCGGGACTCCCAGTTCTCGGCGGATATGGGTTCCTCAACTGTGAAGCGGATCGAAGATGTGACCCTGCTGCGTACGGCCCAGTTTGCCGAAGACGGTGGCCCCATGGCGCACCCCGTGCGGCCTGCGTCTTATATGGAAATCTCCAACTTCTATACCCTGACCATCTACGAAAAAGGCGCAGAGGTCGTGCGCATGATCCACACCCTGCTGGGACCGGACCTGTTCCGCAAGGGCAGCGATCTGTATTTCGAGCGTCATGACGGCCAGGCGGTAACAACCGATGATTTTGTTAAAGCCATGGAAGACGCCTCGGGGCGTGATCTGAGCCAGTTCCGGCTCTGGTACGAACAGGCCGGCACGCCGGTGCTGAATGTGTCGGACGACTATGACGCCGATAAGGGTGTATATCGCCTTACTATCGAACAGAGCATTCCGGATACTCCGGGACAGACCAACAAGAAGCCGCAACACATACCGTTTGCGCTGGGCCTGCTGGGGCAGGACGGCCAGCCGCTGCCGTTAAAGCTTGGGGCGGGTGAGGCAGATGCCCCGACGGAGCGGGTCCTCGAGTTGACCGAAGCGACCCATTCGTTTGAATTTCATGGCATCGAATCCAGGCCGGTCCCCTCACTGTTACGGCATTTCTCCGCACCGGTTCGGGTTCGCTACTCCTGGAGTCGCGAACAGTTGCTTTTCCTGATGAGCCACGATCCGGATGGATTCAATCGCTGGGATGCGGGCCAGAGACTGGCAGTGGATGTCATCCAGTCGCTGGTAGGCGCGCCTGACGATGCGGAAATCGAACCCAGACTGGTCGAAGCCTATCGCAAGCTGATTTCCGACACCGAGTTGGATCAGGCCCTGGTGGCCAAGATGCTGCAACTTCCTTCCGAGGCCTACCTGATTGAACTGGCCGATAACGCCGACGTGCCAGCCATTCACCGCGCCCGCGACGCGGTACTCCGCCATCTGGCGGGCGCCCTGAAAGCCGAACTTATCGCGTGCTACCAGCGCCATCAGGGCGGCGGTCCTTACGAGGTGACACCGGAAGCCATTGCCCGTCGTAGCCTGCGCAACACTGCGCTGGCCTGGTTGCTGATGATTGACGACCAGGAGGGCCGGGAGCTGGCGGTGAGTCAGTTGAGCGCCGCCGACAATATGACCGATCGGATGGGCGCCTTGCGGGCGCTTGTGAATTCAGGCTTCGAGTCTGACCGCCAGCAGGCGCTGGATGAATTCTACGATCGCTTCAAGGATGATCCCCAGGTTGTTGAACAGTGGTTCTCTGTGCAGGCGGCCAGCGACCAGGCCGGTCAGCTTCCGGACATCCAGAGACTTCTGGAGCACCCGGCCTTCGACTGGAAAAATCCCAACAAGATTCGCTCTGTGGTGGGCGCGTTTGCCGGTCAGAACCTGGCGGCTTTCCACAATCCTGACGGTTCTGGTTATGAGTTCCTGGCGGATCAGGTCTGTCGCCTGGACGACAGTAACCCCCAGATTGCCGCGCGTCTGGTGACGCCGCTGACCCGCTGGAGAAAGTTTGCGCCGTCGTACAGTGCCCGGATGAAGTCCGCCCTTGAGCGGATTCGTGACAAGTCGGGATTGTCCAGGGATGTCTATGAGGTGGTGCACAAAAGCCTTGCCGATTGAAGTCAGATACAAAATCGCACTTTCGGTCGATAGACTTTAGTCTGGGATCGGGTAATCTGGAGTAAGGTCTGTAATTCCATCAGACGACAATAAAAAAGCCTCCGCAGAGGCTTCCAGACGCACTTAAGGTTTCACAATGATGTATAACAAAAATGCGATTCTCGGCGGCCTGCTGGCTCTCTCCGTGGCATCAGCGCCTGCGTGGGCGGCGGTTTCCGCCAGTGAAGCGGCCCGTCTGGGCCAGGAGTTGACACCCTTTGGCTCACCCAAGGCCGGCAACAGTGCCGGTACTATCCCGGCCTGGACCGGTGGGCTGACAGAACCGCCTCCCGGCTATGAGGGCAGCGGACAGCACCACATCAATCCGTTCCCGGATGATGAAGTCCTGTTTACCATCACGCCCGCCAACATGGATCAGTATGAGGAATACCTTACTGACGGTGTGAAGGCGATGCTGGAAACCTACCCCACCACATTCCGGGTACCCGTTTATCAGACTCGTCGTACCCATGCCGTTCCCGACTGGGTGGCTGAGAATACCCGTGAAAACGCGGTAAACGCAGAGATTGTGGGTCAGGGCGAAGGCCTGGATGGCGCATTTGGGGGCTACCCTTTCCCGATCCTGCACGGCAATGACGAGCAGAAGGCCTGGCAGGCGGTCTGGAACCATCTGACCCGCTGGCGCGGGGTTAATGTAACCCGTCGTTCCAGTGAGGTGGCGGTTCAGACCAACGGCGACTACTCGCTGGTGACCTCTCAGCAGGAAGCCTTCTTCAACTACTATAATCCGGAAGGCGGTGAAGAAGATCTGGACAACGTGATCTTCTACTACCTGTCGTTTACCCAGTCACCACCCCGACTGGCCGGTGGTGCGATTCTGATTCACGAGACCCTGAACCAGATTATCAATCCCCGGAACGGCTGGGGTTACAACGCCGGCCAGCGTCGAGTGCGCAGGGCGCCGAACCTGGGTTACGACTCCCCGATTGCAGCGGCCGATAACCTGCGTACGGCAGACGACACCGATATCTTTAACGGGGCTCTGGACCGCTACAACTGGAATTACGAAGGCAAGCGGGAAATCTACATCCCCTACAACAATTACCGCATTGGTGAAAAAGGTCTTCCGTACGAGGAAATTCTGGGAATCTCCCACTTGAATCCGGACCTCACCCGCTGGGAACTTCACCGCGTTCACGTGGTTGAAGCCACGCTGAAAGATGGTGAGCGCCATATTTACGGCAAGCGCCGGTTCTACATTGACGAGGACAGCTGGAATACGGTTTTGCTTGACCAGTACGACGGCCGTGGCGAACTCTGGCGTGTAACCATGGGGCTGCCTAAAAATTATTATGAACTTCCGGGTGTGTGGACGGTTCTTGACGTCTATCATGACCTTCAGGCCCGTCGTTATCATGTGCTCGGTCTGGACACAGAAGAGGCTAACACCCGCGTGTTCACCGACGAGGTCCCCAATACGCGCTACTTCTCGCCGGCGTCACTGCGCCGCAGGAGTGTTCGCTAGCGCACTGTTGGTCGAGGGATGCGTCCCCGCCCACAGGAAGTGGCGACCCGACATACCGGCAACCGCAGGGTTGCCGGTATGTTTACAGTTATTCCCGGCTTTGCCGGTCAGAGACACAGTTCAATACAACATAATAGGCAATCTGAATGGCTAAAAGGTTGATGTGCAAGACTCTGGGCGCTGCCTGCCTTGGACTTTCCATGGTCTGGTCTGCCCCTGCAGCGTTTGCGCTTGCAGATATCATCGAAACCCCGGCCCGGCTAACGGATCTGGCCCCGGAGAATCTTCTCACCGATGCGACCCGGGTTGGTGATCGTATTGTGGCCGTCGGAGAACGCGGGCATATCATCTACTCGGATGACGAAGGGAAAACCTGGGTTCAGGGTGAAGTTCCTGTTTCTGTGACCCTTACAGCGATTGATTTCGGTACCGACACCCATGGCTGGGCAGTGGGGCACAGTGGCGTGGTTCTCAAAACCACTGACGCCGGAGCCACCTGGAGCCTTCAGATCGACGGGATCCGGGCCATGGAGCTGGCCATCGAGAGCCGCGAAGAACAGATTGTTGCCATGCAGGAGCGAATCGAAGAAGCGCCTGAGGAAGAAAAAGAAGACCTCGAGTGGGCACTGGACGATCTTTACTTTGCCCTTGAGAACATTCAGGCGGACATGGATATCGGTCCGGTCAACCCGCTGCTGGACGTCTGGTTCGAAAACGAGAACCGCGGTTTTGTGGTGGGAGCCTACGGCATGTTCCTGCGTACGATGGACGGCGGTGAAACCTGGAAAGACTGGGCGCCAAGAATTGATAACCGGCAGAACTTCCACCTGAATGGCATTACCCGGATTACGGGTGGAGCCCTTGTGGTTGTGGGCGAGGCCGGTCAGATACACGTCTCTGTGGACGGTGGTGAGACCTTTGAGCGCCGCGAGGCACCCTATGAAGGCTCCCTGTTCGGTGTTATTGGCACAGGTCAGGTGAACGAGATTCTCGCGTTTGGCCTCCGGGGCAACATGCTGTTCTCTTCCGATCTGGGCAAGAGCTGGCGGATGGTCCCGAATTCTGCCGGGGCGACCCTCAACAGCGGCGTCGTTGCTGAAGATGGCCGCATTACCCTCGTGGGTAACGGTGGCGCGGTGCTGATGAGTACCAATGGCGCAGAAACCTTTCGAGAGCATTTCCGCAGTGATCGGGAGGGCGTCATGAGTGCCGTGCCTATTTCAGGAACAGACCTGCTGATTGTCGGCGAAGGTGGCGCGAAAATTACAGACGCCCGTGGAAGAAACCTTCAATAACGCCCTGATGTGGCAACAACCGAACGAACAATAGAGGGGCTTTTGAATGTCCAACCCTAAGCATGACAAGGGCGAGCACTACCTGACCACGCCCAAGGCGGAACCCTTTCTCGAAAGGCTGCTCTTCAATAACCGGCCGATCATTCTTATCTTTTTTGCCGTATTGACGCTGTTTCTTGGGTACAACGCCGTCAAGATCCAGCCTGATGCCAGTTTCGAGAGGATGATTCCTCTCGAGCATCCCTATATCGTGAACATGCTCGAGCACCGGGATGACCTGGAAAACCTGGGTAACTTTGTCCGTATCGCCGTCGAGGCAAAAGAGGGCGATATTTTCACCCAGGAGTACATGGAGACCCTGAAGCAGATTACTGACGAGGTCTTCTACCTCAATGGTGTGGATCGTTCCGGTCTCAAATCCCTGTGGACATCGAACGTGCGCTGGGTGGAGGTTACCGAACAGGGTTTCCAGGGCGGTACGGTTATACCGGACGGGTACGACGGCTCCCGGGACAGCCTTGAGCAGCTCCGTCAGAATGTTCTGCGTTCCAACGAAGTTGGTCGCCTGATTTCCGACAACTTCAAGTCAACGATCGTTTACGCGCCACTGTACGAGAAAAATCCGGAAACCGGTGAGGCCCTGGATTACGGCGAATTTTCCCGTCAGCTCGAGGAAAAAATCCGGGAAAAGTACGAAGAGCAGAACCCGAACATCGAGATTCATATTGTCGGTTTCGCCAAGAAGGTTGGTGATCTGATTGAAGGTATCGGATCCATTGCATGGTTTGCCGGGATTACCATCCTGCTGACCACGCTTCTGTTGTTCTGGTACTCCCGGGCCATTGCCGGGACCCTGGTTCCGGTCTTTACCTCGATTATTGCTGTTTTCCTGCAGTTGGGGACCCTTCGGTTGCTGGGGTATGGTCTTGACCCTTACTCCGTTCTGGTGCCCTTCCTCGTGTTCGCGATCGGTATCAGTCACGGTGTTCAGATTGTCAACGCCATGGCCGTTGAAGCTGCCAAGGGCTTCGATGCGGTGACTGCCGCGCGTCTGGCTTTCCGGGCCCTTTACATACCTGGCATGTTGGCACTGATCTCGGACGCCTTTGGCTTCCTGACCCTGTTCTTTATCGAGATCGACGTTATCCGGGACCTTGCGATTGCCGCGGGTATTGGTGTGGCGTATGTCATCCTCACCAACCTGGTTCTGCATGTGTTGATCATGTCGTACGTTGGTATCTCCAAGGGCGGTATCCGCCACGTACAGAACCACGGTGAAAAGCAGGATCGAAAGTGGCGCGCGATGTCTTACTTCTCGCATCCGGGCGTGGCGCCTATCTCCCTGCTGATTGCCGTTATCGGTCTTGGCCTCGGTCTCTACTACAAGCAGGACCTCAAGATCGGTGACCTTGACCAGGGCGCGCCGGAGCTCCGTGCGGATTCCCGGTACAACAAGGATAACGCCTACATCATCGATAACTATTCCACCAGTGCGGATGTCTTGGTGGTGATGGTTAAAACGCCGGAAGAGCAGTGCACCCAGTATAATGTGCTGCGGGCCATGGACACCCTGCAATGGGAGCTTCAGAACACGCCGGGCGTGCAATCCTCGGCATCCCTTGCAGATGTTTCCAAGATGGTCACCAAGGCTCTGAACGAAGGTAACTGGAAGTGGTACGAGATCTCCCGCAACCAGACCATCATCAATGCCTCCATTCGCGAAGCGCCTGCCGGTCTGATCAATACCGACTGTAGCCTGACCCCGGTGCTGGTGTTCCTTGAGGATCACAAGGCAGAGACCCTGGAAACCGTTGTTGAGCGCGTCGAACAGTTTGCCGAGAAGAACAGCAACGAGGAGCACAGGTTCCTGCTGGCGGCCGGTAATGCCGGTGTCGAAGCTGCGACCAATGAGGTTATCTCCGGCGCCAAGGACAAGATGCTGATTCTCGTCTACAGCGTGGTGAGTTTGCTGTGCTTCGTGACCTTCCGTTCGGTCCGCGCGGTACTGTGTATCGTGATACCTCTGGGACTGACGTCGATCCTCTGCGAGGCGATCATGGCGGTGTCCGGCATTGGTATCAAAGTGGCAACCCTGCCGGTTATTGCCCTGGGTGTTGGTATAGGTGTCGACTACGGCATCTACATCTACAGCAAGCTGGAGAAATACCTGCTTGAGGGCAAAACACTCCAGGAGGCCTACTACGAGACGCTGCGCTCCACTGGTAAGGCGGTGATGTTTACCGGCGTGACGCTGGGCCTGGGTGTTGTCACCTGGATCTTCTCGCCGATCAAGTTCCAGGCCGACATGGGCTTCCTGC
This sequence comes from Marinobacter sp. MIT932201, assembly GCF_047123295.1. Taxonomy (NCBI): domain Bacteria; kingdom Pseudomonadati; phylum Pseudomonadota; class Gammaproteobacteria; order Pseudomonadales; family Marinobacteraceae; genus Marinobacter; species Marinobacter sp. MIT932201. Next base: position 1,526,899 of record NZ_CP138917.1, read on the forward strand.
TGTTCTTCATGTTCCTGTGGAATATGGTGGGAGCCATCTGGCTGTTGCCGGCTCTGGCCCGGTTCCTGCTGCGGCCGGACCAGATGCTCGCCAAGGCCCGAGCTGCGAAATAACATTCGCAATTATCTGCAAAAAAGCCCGCATCGCGGGCTTTTTTGTTGTCTGCTCAACCGTTTAGCGAGCTAATCCATACTTTATTTATGGTGTGAAGTGGTCTATGTTTTACGGTGTTCGTACCATTTGCCCGCCCACGAGGCGGGCGCTTCATTACAATGAACAGAAAAAAGGAAGAACTCACATGACACTGAAACTGAAAGCCTCCGCATTTGCTGTCGCTGCCGCAGTCAGCCTGGGTGCTGCTTCCACCTCCGTTTCCGCGCAGGAGCAGCGCTTTGTGACTATCGGCACCGGTGGTGTAACCGGTGTTTATTATCCGGCCGGCGGTGCGATCTGTCGTCTGGTGAACATGGACCGTAAAGAACATGGTATCCGCTGCTCCGTTGAGAGCACCGGTGGCTCCGTCTACAACCTGAACGCTATCCGCCAGGGCGAGCTCGATCTGGCCGTGGCCCAGTCCGACTGGCAATATCATGCCTACAACGGCACCAGCCAATTCAAGGACGATGGCGCCAACAAGGACCTTCGCGCGGTATTTTCCCTGCATCCAGAGCCGTTCACCGTTGTTGCCAGCAAGGGTTCAGGCATCAAAACCTTTGAAGACCTGGAAGGCAAGCGGGTTTCCGTTGGTAACCCGGGTTCTGGCCAGCGGGCCACTGCCGAGGTTCTGATGGAAGAAATGGGTTGGGGCATGGACAAGTTTGCCCTCGCCGCTGAGATCAAGGCCGCCGAGCAGTCACAGGCCCTGTGCGACGGCAACATCGACGCTTTCTTCTACACCGTCGGGCACCCCTCAGGCGCCATCAAGGAAGCCACTACCTCCTGTGACAGCGTGATTGTCAACGTTGATAACGAGGCGACCCAGACACTGATCGAAGAGAATCCGTATTACCGCAAAGCGGTCATCCCGGGTGGTATGTACCGTGGCTCTGACGAAGACACCACTACCTTCGGTGTGGCGGCAACCTTTGTTTCTTCCACCGATGTACCGGAAGATGTGGTTTATGCCGTGGTCAAGGCGGTGTTCGAAAACTTCGACAGCTTCAAGCGTCTGCACCCTGCCTTCGCCAATCTGAACAAGGAAGAGATGGTCTCTGATGCCCTGAGTGCGCCGCTGCACCCGGGTGCTGCCAAGTACTACAAGGAAGCCGGTCTGATCGACTGATCTGACCTGAAACCGGACCGGCGGGCCCAGGCCCGCCGGGTTTCCCTCCAGAGAACAACCTTTCACGCTACAGGAAGAACTTATGGCAACGAGCGATCCGTCGAACGGAGGTAGCGCTGGCGGCGGCAATGTAGAAGAAATCCTGCAGACCGAAACCGGGGGCAGGGCGGCGACCGGTTACGCGGCCGTTATTCTGTTCATCGTTCCCCTTGTGTGGTCGCTGTTCCAGCTCTGGATTGCGTCACCGCTCCCGTTTATTCTGGATTTCGGCATTTTCAATTCGACGGAAGCCCGTTCGATTCACCTGGCGTTCGCCGTTTTCCTGGCCTTCGCGTCTTTTCCGATGATCCGTGGTCGTCACGTTAACGCGGTCCCGATTTACGACTGGATCCTCGCCGTTGTGGCGGCGTTTTGTGCCTCTTATCTATACGTTTTTTATGAAGAGCTTTCGACGCGTCCCGGTGCGCCGATCACCCAGGATCTTTGGGTTGCGCTGATCGGTCTGGTGCTGCTGCTGGAAGCTACCCGGCGTTCACTTGGTCTGCCATTGACCATCGTGGCCGCGGTATTCATAACCTACTCTATTGCCGGCCCCTACATGCCGGATGTGATTGCCCACAAGGGCGTCAGTCTTAGCAAGCTGGCTTCCCATCAATGGCTGGGTACGGAAGGCGTGTTTGGTGTGGCGCTCGGGGTGTCCACCAGTTTTGTCTTTCTGTTTGTTCTGTTCGGCGCACTGCTGGAGAGGGCCGGTGCCGGCAACTATTTCATCAAGGTGGCCTACGCCATGCTTGGTCACATGCGGGGCGGCCCGGCCAAGGCTGCGGTTGTGTCCAGTGGCCTGAGTGGTGTGATCTCTGGTTCCTCCATCGCCAATGTGGTGACTACCGGGACATTCACCATTCCGTTGATGAAGCGGGTGGGTTTTCCAGCCACCAAGGCTGGCGCCGTCGAAGTGGCTGCTTCAACGAACGGTCAGCTGACGCCGCCCATCATGGGCGCAGCCGCGTTCCTGATGGTTGAGTATGTGGGTATCTCTTACCTTGAGGTCATCAAGCACGCGATCCTGCCGGCGATGATTTCCTACGTCGCCCTCATCTACATCGTGCACCTCGAAGCTTGCAAGCTGAACATGCAGGGCATCGAGCGGTTGAACAAGCCCACCATGGCGCAGCGGATGCTGAACTGGGTGGTGATGCTGCTGGGCCTGATCATACTCACTCTGGTTGTGTACTACGGCATAGGCTGGATGAAGACATTGCTCGGCGAGGCAGCCATCTGGGTGCTGGCGCCGCTGCTGGTAGCCGTCTATGTCGCCCTGGTAGGTTACGCGACGCGTTTCCCTGAGCTGGAAGAGGACGACCCGAACAAGGACATGGGCGAGCTGCCTCCGGTCGGGCCAACCGTGAAAACCGGCCTGTATTTCCTGCTGCCGGTGGTGGTCCTGGTGTGGTGCCTGACTGTTGAGCGCTTTTCACCCCAGCTTTCCGCGTTCTGGGCTACCGTGTTCATGATCTTCATTGTGATCACCCAGCGGCCGCTGAAAGCCTTTTTCCGCAAGCGTGGCGACTTCGCTCGCCTGACCAAAGACGGCTTTTTCGATCTGGCCCATTCGCTGGCCACCGGCGCTCGCAACATGGTGGGTATTGGCGTGGCGACCGCCACCGCAGGGATTGTGGTGGGCACCGTCACCCTGACGGGTATTGGCCTCGTAATGACGGCCTTCGTGGAGTTCCTGTCTGGCGGCAATCTGCTGCTCATGCTCATTTTCACCGCCATTATCAGTCTGATTCTCGGAATGGGGCTGCCAACTACCGCGAACTACATTGTTGTCTCCACTCTGATGGCGCCGGTGATTGTCACCCTTGGTGCCCAGAACGGACTGATCGTACCGCTGATTGCGGTGCACCTGTTCGTGTTCTACTTCGGCATCCTCGCGGATGATACGCCACCGGTGGGTCTTGCCGCCTACGCGGCGGCGGCCATTTCGGGTGCCGACCCGATACGGACCGGTGTGCAAGGTTTTACCTACGATATTCGAACCGCAATCCTGCCGTTCATGTTTATCTTCAACACCCAGTTGTTGCTGATCGGCCTGACGGGGTGGTTTGACCTGCTGGTGACCATCTTCAGTGCGGTCACGGCCATGCTGGTATTCTCGGCCGCTACCCAGGGCTACTGGTTTACCAAGAGCTATAAATGGGAAACAGTGTTGCTGCTGCTCATCACCTTCACTATGTTCCGTCCAGGTTTCTGGTGGGACATGGTTTACCCGCCGACTGAAGACCAGCCGGGTGCACAGGTCATGGAGTATGTCGAAGAGGTTCCGGCGGGCCAGCCGATCATCCTCAAGGCATCTGGCATGAATATCGATGGCGATGAGGTGAGCACCTATGTGCGGCTGCCGATTCCCGCAGGCGAGACACCTGAGCAGAGACTGATGGAGGCAGGCCTGGAGCTGAGCCCTGACGGCGACAAAATGGCGGTGGACTTTGTCGGGTTTGGCAGCCCGGCGGAAGAGGTCGGTATCCAGTTTGGCTGGACCATCGATGCCGTGCAGGTTCAGCTTTCGCGACCGCCGAAGGAGCTGATGTTCATTCCGGCCCTGGCGCTTCTGGGTCTTCTGGCCTATGGCCAGCTCCGGCGACGGGCCCGCGAAGAGGCAGCCGGCCAGGCGGCCTGATAGAGCCCTGGATGCGAGAAACCCGGCATTAACCTGCCGGGTTTTTTTCTGTTAGACTTCGAATCGAATCGGCCCGCGGTTTGTATCGCGTCGCGCCGTCACCATGTGGTCTCTGGTATAGATCACCGCTGAGTAACCAACAGGAGCTTTTCATGCCCGTCGTAACCCTGCCCGATGGCAGCCATCGCAGTTTTGCCGAACCCGTAACCGTTCATGACGTTGCCGCCGATATTGGCGCTGGCCTTGCCAAAGCCGCCCTTGCCGGAAAGGTGGATGGTCAGCTCGTGGACACCAGCTATCGCATCGAGAATGATGCCGACCTCGCCATTGTCACAGAACGTGACGAGGAGGGCGTTGATATCATTCGCCATTCCACGGCGCACTTGATGGCCATGGCTGTTCAGGAGCTGTTCCCAGGGGCCCAGGTTACCATCGGCCCGGTGATCGACAACGGCTTCTACTACGACTTCAAGTACGACCGCCCGTTCACCAATGAGGACCTGGCGCGGATCGAGAAGCGTATGGAAGAGCTCGCCAAGCAGGACCTTCCGGTTTCGCGCTCCATCATGTCCCGTGATGAGGCGATCAAGCTCTTTGAAGATATGGGCGAAGAGTACAAGGTCCGTATCATCCAGGACATTCCGGGCGACGAAGACCTTTCGTTCTACAGTCAGGGCGACTTTATCGACCTGTGCCGCGGTCCCCACGTGCCAAGCACCGGCAAACTGAAAGCCTTCAAACTGACCAAGGTGGCCGGCGCCTACTGGCGGGGCGACACCAGTAATGAGCAGCTTCAGCGTGTTTACGGAACCGCCTGGGGCAACAAGAAAGATCTGAAGGCCTACCTGCACCGTCTGGAAGAAGCAGAGAAGCGAGATCACCGCAAGGTTGGCAAGAAGCTTGGCCTGTTCCATATGCAGGAAGAGGCGCCGGGCATGGTGTTCTGGCATCCCGATGGCTGGTCGCTCTACCAGGAAGTCGAACAATACATGCGCCGCAAGCAGCAGGAGCATGGCTACAAGGAAATCAAGACGCCACAGGTGGTGTCGCGAACCCTGTGGGAGAAGTCAGGGCACTGGGACAAGTTCAAGGACGACATGTTCACCACCGAGTCGGAAAAACACGACTACGCCATCAAGCCCATGAACTGTCCGTGCCACGTTCAGGTCTTCAACCAGGGGCTGAAAAGCTACAAGGACCTTCCGCTGAGGCTGGCAGAATTCGGTTCCTGCCATCGGAACGAGGCTTCCGGAGCGTTGCATGGACTCATGCGGGTTCGGGGCTTTACCCAGGACGATGCGCACATTTTCTGTGAAGAAGACGCTATCCAGCAGGAAGTGTCGGCCTTTATCGAAATGCTGCACGAAATCTACACGGACTTCGGGTTCACTGAAATCCTTTACAAGCTCTCAACCCGTCCGGAAAAGCGGGTTGGCTCCGATGAAGTCTGGGACAAGGCGGAAGCCGCCCTGGAAGAGGCGCTGAATCGTGAGGGCGTAGACTGGGAACTGCTGCCGGGCGAAGGGGCCTTTTACGGGCCCAAGATCGAGTTCTCCCTGAAAGACTGTATCGGACGGGTGTGGCAGTGTGGCACCATCCAGGTAGACTTCTCGATGCCGGGTCGTCTCGGAGCGCAGTATGTTGCTGACAATTCGGAGCGGAAAACTCCGGTCATGCTGCACCGGGCGGTGTTGGGTTCCTTCGAGCGTTTCATCGGGATCCTGATCGAGGAATACGAAGGAGCATTCCCGACCTGGCTCGCGCCGACACAGGTGGCAATCCTCAATATTACCGATAATCAGCGTGATTATTGTCAGAATCTGGCGAAAAAGTGGGATTCTTTGGGGTATAGGGTTAATGCTGACTTGAGAAACGAGAAGATCGGCTTTAAAATCCGCGAGCATACTCTTAACAAGGTTCCCTATCTTGTCGTCGTAGGTGACAAGGAAATCGAGAATAACGCGGTTGCCGTACGTACCCGCAAGGGCGAAGATCTGGGAACCTTATCGCTTGAAGCGTTCGAACAGCTGTTGGCTGATGAAATTCAACGCAAAGGCAGAACCAAGACGGAGATCTGATTATTAAACAGCGAACGAATCGGGGTGGGCGTACTCCGAAAGCGCCTATCAATGAGAATATTGACGCAACTGAAGTCCGCCTGATCGATGCCGAAGGCAACCAGGTCGGAATTGTGCCAATTGAGGAAGCTCTAAAGCAGGCCGAAGAGGCTACCCTTGATCTGGTGCAGGTTACGGATTCCGATCCGATCGTCTGTAAGATAATGGACTACGGCAAGAAGATCTTCGAAGAGAAGAAAGCCAAGGCGGCTGCCAAGAAGAAACAGAAGCAGACGCAGGTCAAAGAGCTTAAGTTCCGTCCCGGAACTGAAGAAGGGGATTATCAGGTCAAACTACGCAACCTGATACGTTTCCTTGAAAACGGGGACCGCGGCAAAATCACGATCCGTTTCCGAGGCCGTGAGATGGCACACCAGGAAATTGGTATGCAGCTCATGCAGCGCATCGAATCCGACGTGGAAGAGCTCGCCCAGGTAGAGATGCGGCCGAAAATGGAAGGCCGGCAGATGACCATGGTAGTGGCGCCCCGCAAGAAGAAGTGAACCTGATCGGGTGCTTGTCCCCCGCGCATGCGGGGGATTTGTCGTTCAGGGGCACATCATTGTTTATTTAAAAATAGAATGCGGAGTTTTAAAAAATGCCCAAGATGAAAACCAAAAGCGGAGCCACCAAGCGGTTCAAGAAAACCGCCACCGGCTTCAAGCACAAGCAGTCCTTCACCAGCCACATCCTGACCAAGAAGAGCCCGAAGCGTAAGCGTCAGCTGCGCGGTACCAAGCTCATCGCCAAGTCGGATGTTGCATCTATCAAGCGTATGACCGCGTGCTGATCCAGCCGCGAGAATCATTCCTTAGAAAGTACAGGTAGAAGGATTAAAGTATGGCTCGTGTAAAACGTGGTGTGGTCGCACGCCGTCGTCACAAAAAGATTCTCAATCAGGCCAAAGGTTACTACGGCGCTCGTAGCAGGGTATTCCGTGTAGCCAAGCAGGCGGTTATCAAGGCCGGTCAGTACGCGTACCGTGACCGTCGTAACCGCAAGCGTGCTTTCCGCGCTCTGTGGATTGCCCGTATCAATGCTGGTGCCCGCGCTAACGGTCTGTCTTACAGCCGTCTGATCGCTGGCCTGAAAAAGGCTAACGTTGAAATCGATCGTAAGGTTCTGGCCGATCTGGCCATGAACGAGCAGCAGGCGTTTGCCGCTGTTGTTGAGAAGGCCAAAGCGTCCCTGTGATCGCTTAGCTCTTTCATCGATTGCTGATCGATATGGGCGCCCCATGATTTCATGACGGCGCCTCCTGATAGGGGAAGGGCACGCTCTTCCCCTATTTTTGTTTTTGAAGTTACGTTTTTAAGCACTTCCATTTCTGGTTTGGAGCAGGGTCAATGGAAAACCTGGAGCAACTGGTTCAGGACGGTCTGGCAGCAGTTGATAGCGCCGACAGCCTGCAGGCACTTGATCAAATTCGTGTTGAGTATCTTGGCAAGAAGGGCGTGATTACCCAGCAGGCGAAAACTCTTGGCAAGCTCTCGGCCGAGGAGCGCCCTGCCGCCGGCCAGAAAATCAATGAAGCCAAGGGGCAGGTTGAAGAGGCCATCAACGCCCGGCGAACAGACCTTGAGCGTGCTGCCATCGAGCAGAAGCTCGCCAGCGAATCCATCGATGTGACTTTGCCCGGCCGTGGCCAGGACCTGGGCGGCTTGCACCCGGTTACCCGCACCCTGCAAAGGATTGAGCATTTCTTCGCCCGCGCCGGCTATACCGTCGAGCAGGGGCCCGAGATTGAAGACGATTACCATAACTTCGAAGCGCTCAATATTCCGGGGCATCACCCGGCCCGTGCCATGCACGATACATTCTATTTCAACCCGGGCACCCTGCTGAGAACCCACACCTCGCCGGTACAGATTCGCACCATGGAAGCGGGCAAGCCGCCGTTCCGGATGATATGCCCCGGGCGGGTTTACCGTTGTGATTCGGATATGACGCACACCCCCATGTTTCACCAGGTGGAGGGTTTGCTGGTCGAGAAAAACGTCAGCTTTGCGGATCTTAAAAGTACAGTCGAAGAGTTCCTGCGAGTGTTCTTTGAGCGGGATCTTCAGGTCCGCTTCCGTCCCTCGTATTTCCCCTTTACGGAGCCTTCTGCAGAAGTGGACATCGAGTGGGGGCGGGAAGCCGACGGCAGCATCAAGTGGCTTGAGGTCATGGGTTGCGGAATGGTGCACCCCAAGGTGTTTGAGTATTGCGGAATCGATGCCGAGGAGTACCGTGGCTTCGCATTTGGCCTGGGCGTAGAGCGCCTGGCCATGCTTCGTTACGGCGTCAACGATCTGCGCATGTTTTTCGAGAACGATCTGCGCTTCCTGCGCCAGTTCCGTTAACAGGCAAGATCAGAGCATCAACCAAACAGGCATAACCGCATCAGGACAAGGCAATAACCATGAAATTCAGTGAACAGTGGCTGCGCGAGTGGGTCAATCCGCAAATCGATACCCAGGAATTAATGGACCAGATCACCATGGCCGGTCTGGAGGTGGACGGTTTCGAGCCGGTGGCCGGTCAATTCAACGGCGTAGTCGTTGGAGAGGTCAAATCGGTAGGTCCACATCCTGACGCAGATAAACTGCGGGTTTGCCAGGTCAGTGATGGCGCCTCTGAAGTGCAGGTGGTTTGTGGCGCTCCCAATGTCCGTGAAGGAATGAAGGTGCCTTTTGCAGTGGTTGGTGCGGTCCTGCCCGGTGATTTCAAAATCAAGAAGGCCAAGCTTCGCGGCCAGCCCTCCGAGGGCATGCTCTGTTCAGAGTCGGAGCTGGGGCTGTCCGACAATCACGATGGCCTGATGGAGCTCCCCGCGGACGCACCGGTCGGTCAGGACGTAGCGGACTACCTGAAGCTGAACGACGTCACCATTGACGTGGACCTGACGCCCAACCGCGCCGACTGCCTGTCTATCAAGGGCATCGCCCGGGAAGTGGGTGTTCTGAACAGCATGTTGGTCGACAGCCCCGAAATCGAGCCGGTGGAATCGGTGCACTCTGAAGTGCCTGATATCCGTGTCGAGGCGCCGGCGGGTTGCCCGCGATACCTTGGTCGCATTCTTCGGAACGTGAACCTGCAGGCGGAATCGCCCCTGTGGATGCAGGAAAAGCTCCGCCGTTCCGGGATTCGCTCAATTGACGCCGCCGTGGATGTCACCAATTACGTGATGCTGGAACTTGGTCAGCCCATGCACGCCTTTGACCGAGATGAAATCGAGGGCGGGATCGTTGTCCGGATGGCGCGAACTGGTGAAAAGCTGGTTCTGCTGGATGGCCAGGAAGTCGAACTGACCCAGGGCACCCTGGTAATTGCAGATCACGAAAAACCGATCGCCATTGCCGGTGTCATGGGTGGAGAACATTCCGGTGTCAGTTCCAAAACCCGGGATCTGGTGCTGGAGGCCGCCTATTTCGATCCGATTACGCTGGCAGGCAAGGCTCGTCACTATGGCCTGCACACAGACGCATCGCACCGGTTCGAGCGGGGCGTCGATTACAAGTTGGCGCGGGAGGCCATGGAACGGGCAACCCGTTTGCTGATGGATATCGTGGGCGGTGAGCCTGGAGAAATTGTTGAAGTTGCCAGCGATGAGGATATCCCCGGGGATCGGCATGTCGACTTGCGTGCTCGCCGGCTTAACGACGTTCTGGGTATGGAAATCGACCGTACTACCGTTGAGGAAATTCTCACCCGGCTGGGCCTTCGGGTGGAAAAGCTCCTGAAAGACGGCTGGCGGGTGAGTGTGCCCAGCTTCCGCCCGGATATCTCCATTGAGGAAGATCTGATTGAAGAAGTGGGGCGGATCTATGGCTATAACAATCTGCCCGTAACCGAGCCAACTGGCTCGCTCGGTCTGCGTCCGGAGCAGGAAGCTGTTCGACCGGTATCTGCTATACGCAACTTCTTTGTGGATCATGGGTATCAGGAGGCAGTGACCTACAGCTTTGTCGATCCGAAAGTTCAGCAGCTGGTGGATCCTGATCGTCAGGGCATTGCGCTGGCCAATCCGATTTCCTCGGATCTGTCGGTGATGCGAACCACCCTATGGAGTGGTCTGCTGAAAACCGTCGCCCACAATCAGAATCGTCAGCAGCCGCGCATCCGGCTATTCGAAACCGGTCTGCGCTTTCTGCGGGAGGGCGAGCGGATTGATCAGCAGCCGATGCTGGCCGGTGTCGTGGTTGGTAGCCAGTATCCTGAAAACTGGGCAAACGGTCGCAGAACAGCGGATTTCTTTGATGTAAAAGGGGATCTGGAGAGTCTGTTCAGGTTGCTGGGTATAGAGATTCAGTTTATCGGCAGCAAACACCCTGCGTTGCATCCGGGACAGACCGCGGAACTTATGCGCGATGGCGAGCACGTGGGCTGGCTGGGTACTCTGCATCCACAAGTTCAGAAAAATCTTGAACTTAATGGCACGATCCTGATGTTTGAGCTATTCTTGAATTCAATCGTTACCGGATATGTGCCTAATTTCAAAGAAATTTCAAAATTCCCGGAAGTTCGTCGGGATTTGGCTATTATTATCGGGAGCGAGGTAGCGTTCGCCGATGTAGAGCGTGTGGCCAGAAAGCATGCCGGTGAGCAGCTGACAGCGTTGCGTGCGTTTGATGTCTATGAGGGCGAGAGCCTGGGTGAAGGTAACCGGAGCCTGGCCCTGAGCCTGTTCTGGCAGCATCCCGAACGTACATTGAACGAGGATGAAGTGCATTCGCTCTTCAACGGTGTGATCGACGCATTGAAAGAAGAGCTGGGGGCAACACTGAGGAGTTGAGAAATGGCGGCTTTGACGAAAGCGGAAATGGCAGAGCGGTTGTACGAGGAATTGGGCCTGAACAAGCGCGAAGCCAAGGAAATGGTAGAAGCTTTTTTCGATGAGATCAGAGGCGCTCTCAGCCATAACGAACAGGTGAAGCTGTCGGGTTTCGGTAACTTCGACCTTCGGGACAAGAAGCAGCGGCCGGGACGGAACCCGAAAACCGGTGAAGAGATTCCCATCAGTGCACGGCGTGTCGTTACGTTTCGCCCGGGACAAAAACTAAAGCAAAAAGTAGAAGCGTATGCTGGAACCCAGTCATAACAACGAACTTCCCACGATTCCGGGGAAGCGCTATTTCACCATCGGTGAGGTGGCGGAGCTGTGCGCTGTAAAAGCGCACGTACTTCGCTATTGGGAACAGGAGTTTCCCCAGCTGTCGCCGGTAAAGCGCCGGGGCAACCGCCGGTATTATCAGCGGGCGGATGTTATTACCATTCGCCAGATTCGAAGCCTGCTCTATGACCAGGGCTATACAATCGGTGGCGCCAAGCAGAAACTCAGTAGCCACGAGGTAAAGGACGACACGTCCCAGTACAAGCAACTGATCCGGCAAATGATTACCGAGCTGGAGGAAGTACTCGAGGTGCTGAACGCGCCCGTCAAATAGAGTTCGCCAGACTCTGAAGAAAAACCGGGACAGCATGGCTGCCCCGGTTTTTTTATGCCCGCATGGTTACTGCTTCCTGCAGGTTTTGATGCCCAGCAAAGAATAGGCAGGGCAGTTGCCCACTAAAGCGGTTGCCAGGGGCACAATGCCAATCCAGCCCCAGGGTGTTTGCGGGCCCACAAATACGAGAGCCAGCAGTACAATGCCGACGATGGCGCGAATGATACGGTCCGCAGATCCCATATTGATGCTCATGATCCTTTCTCCTTGCTTGATATGCGATGACAGAACGGACTTTAGCGCCTGCTCGCTGGCGGTTCAGTGATAAAGTCACACAAGGCCGGCCGCTGAGCTGAGCTAATCTGATGATCTATGGAAAAGTCGATGGTGCAACACAGCATTCTTGAAACCTTGTCCGGGCCCCTTCGCAAAGAAGTCCTTGGCAGCCTGCAGCCTCTTCATTTTGAGCATGGAAGGATTCTGTTCCGGGCTGGGGATCCCTGTCAGGGGCTTCCTCTGGTGCTGAATGGAACTGTGAAGGTTCAGATGACCGGCCTGTCCGGTCACAGCATCGTGCTTTATCGGATGGGGGCTGATGACATTTGCACACTGTCTATCGGTTGTCTGATGACAGGCGATGGCTTTCGTGCAGAGGCAGTGGTTGAAGAGGATGCCGAAGTGTTTATGGTGCCCAGGGGGCTGTTTGACCGGCTGATGGACCAGTCTGCCGGTTTCAGGCTTGGCATTATGGAGTCTTATGGGCGCCGGTTGAATGATCTGATGCTCCTGGTGGAGGAAGTGGCGTTCCGCCGAATGGATGAACGGCTCGTCCATTGGCTTGCCGCCAGAGCAGGGCAATCTGAGATGAGGATCACGCATCAGGAGCTGGCTGTGGAGTTAGGAACTGCCCGGGAGGTGGTCAGCAGGCTTTTGAAAGAACAGGAACGTCAGGGAAATGTTCGGCTTTCTCGCGGTCGCATTTGTTTCCCTTGATAGCTGCAATCTCAGCCATTGGCTCTAAATGGTCCGTTTGGGGGGTTGTTCCTCCGAAGAATTTTCTGATAAAGAGATAGTCGCTGAAATTAATCGTTCTTTATATCCAACTTTATGGTGTTGTAATGTCGCGATCAAATTAATGAAGCGAAGGGGGTGTGGGACAATAGTAAACGTCTCTTCGGTGGCAACTACCGGGATCTTGAGAGGGCCCTACTCTGCGGCAAAGGGCGGAGTCAATGCACTTACTCGCAGTCTGGCGATGGAGTGTGCGCAGTTTGGAATTAGAGTCAACGCAACGGCCCCGGGAGGCACAGATGTTGGAACTCGGCTGATTCCCAGAGATCAACAGGATCAAAATCTGGTCGATCCGCGGAGGGATATGTGGTCACGACAGGTTATTGATCAAACCATTTCCAGTTCATATTTCAAACGCTTTAGCTCTGTTTCAGAACAGGCAGCGCCGATCCTCTTTCTTGCCTCGGATGAGGCTAGTTATCTTACTAATGTCGTTCTCACTGTCGGGGGCGGTGATAATGGGTAATTTTTCAAAATTATGGGCAGATTATGAGCAACACTTTTGAAGCAACCTTGTCTGAAATTCTGCGAAAAGCCTTCTATGCTGGAGATATCCCGTTTGGCGGAGTCCTGTCGATTCTTCCCGACGGTAAGAAATTAGATGTGTTTGAGAAAGGTTTTTTATCTGAATCGATAGACACCTTTTCATCTGGTTTTTGGATCGCATCACTTTCCAAAGGGATCGCGTCAGTCGCTGCCATGATCCTAGTAGAGAAACGTTTGATTGGATTAGATGATTTGGTTGGTGAGTATATAGAACAGTTAAAAGATCTCGATGTATTGGAAGGGTTTGGTGATGGTGAAACTCCTTTACTTAGAAAAGCGAGAACCCCTATTACTCTGCGGCACCTGCTTTGTCATACAGCGGGTTTTGCATATCCTTTCTCCAATGATCTGATTGCGAACTTCGCTAAAACTCGTGGGTTGCCGCCGACAATTAGTGGTAAGCGCGCGGCTTATTCCATTCCCTTGGTAAGTGATCCTGGTAGTGATTGGGTGTATGGGATCAGTACTGATTGGCTCGGTCAAGTAATTGAAAAGGTTTCCGGCTGTTCTTTAGATGAGTTCTACAAAAATAATATTTTTGATCCTTTGGGCATGAAGAATACATTTTTCAAAGCCCCCGATGATTTTCTAATGAGAACGATGCCTTTATATCGCAGAGAAGATAAAAATGCCTTCAGGAGGATTGAGCTGCTCGTACCTCAGAATCCGGAAATGGTTCCAGCCGGGGCTGGCCTATACAGCTGTCCAGAGGACTACCTTCGGTTCCTTGAAATGTTGTTGAGAGAAGGCCAGGTTGGAGACATTCAAGTGCTTGAAAAAAGCACTGTTAAAGCGCTGCTTGAACCCGCAGTTGTCGGTCAATCGGTCGGTTGTATTGAATCTTCAAATGATGAGTTAACGTTGGATTACGATCCCCAACCTGGAGTAGATAAGGGATGGAGTTTGGGTTTTTCGGTGACTCTTCACGATTTGCCCGAAGGGAGGAAGGTAGGTAGTTTTGGCTGGGCGGGACTAAGCAATATTTACTATTGGGTTGACCCCAAGTCGAAACTTGCGTCTATCTTTTACACACAAGTTCTCCCATTCGCAGATACAGGTGCTCTGAGAACTTTAGATAAAATTGAAAAAGCCATATACAGATTTGTGAATAGCTAGGGCTTATATTTTTTGTTCGAAACCTAGTCTCTCTTAGAAGCATTTATGACTTTTCATCGATGGCCCTCTCCGCGTCTTACTGTTTAAATTTGCCTCCCTGTGTCTGCGCTGGCTGAGATCTTCTGGTTTCCGATGTCGGACTAAGGGACAGAGACGGTTAGATGGGGAGCGGAGAGGGGCTGCAAGGCAGCTATCGAGACCAAAAGAGTAGTCGGAGTTGAAACGAGTTGGAGGGGGCAGCCCAGGGCAGGCTAGATGGTGCTAATTTTTTGCGCCAAGGTTGAATCTGAGTAATGGAGATCACTTCAATGTATCGTCGGCCAAAATCAAGTCTCAAAATCGGAACGTTTGGGGACGGCTAGTTTCATACCATAGACCTTGGCCGGCGGTACTCAGGAGGTAGGTATGGAGAGGGTGGTGAACTCCAACTCTGGGTGGACCTAATACGGATCAGGGTCAAGCGGCCAAAGTATGGTTAGAAAATCCGGACAGACTTTGGTGCCACTACCACGCGTTAACTGGAGGAAATAAGAGCGAGACTTTGAAAAAAATTGGCGCTGAAGTTTTCGGTCGGCTGGTGGAGACGTTCCTGACAAAAGGGATGTTTACGAAGCAAGCGAAACGGTGACCGAATGGTGAGGGGATTTCTAAGGGGTTGAGAAACGGTGCCCAAACGGTGACGAGAAAAGCTATTTTCCAGAAACAACAAAGCCCGGTTTTTTCGAGACCGGGCTAACTGTTTGATAAAACTGGTCGGGACGGTAGGATTTGAACCTACGACCCCTTGCACCCCATGCAAGTGCGCTACCAAGCTGCGCTACGCCCCGATTCGCTCTGTGCCAACTGGAAAAACTTGAGAGTATTCTCAGTGGCTTAGCGGGAGCGAAGTCTACACGAGCCCATGGAAAAAATAAACATCCGATGGCGATTTTGATGCCCGTTTTTTAGCGCAGCTTGGTTTCCCGGAGTTTCAGGATAAATTCGGGTGGTTCAAAGGTGTTTGGCCGGGCAAATTCCCAGTATTTGTCGAACACCGTCAGCCCGGTTTTTCCCTCCAGCAGGGCCCCGGGTTCGAGGAATGGAAACAGATCCATGTAAGAGTGCACCTCTGTTTTGGATACCCGCCGAACGATGTGCTCCGGGCCGAGTTCGGAAGGGTGCCTGAGCCCCGAGGCTTCCAGCAGGTTCTGCAGCGCGTCGAGCGTATTCTTGTGGTAGTTGTATACCCTTTGGCTCTTGTGCTCTACGTCGAGCTTGTTGCCGCGTCGGGGGTCCTGGGTGGCTACGCCGCTCGGGCAGCGCCCGGTGTGGCAATTGAGCGCCTGTATGCAGCCCAGCGCAAACATATAGCCCCTGGCCGCGTTGCACCAGTCAGCCCCCAGCGCCAAGGTTCGCGCAATGTTGAAGGCCGAGGTGATCTTGCCGGCGGCGCCAATGGCAATGTCCTCCCGAAGATTGGTACCCACCAGAGTGTTGTGAACCAGCAGGAGCGCTTCGGTCATTGGCATTCCCAACCGATTAATAAACTCGAGGGGAGCCGCACCGGTGCCGCCTTCGCCGCCGTCGACCACGATAAAATCCGGTTTTCGCCCGGTCTCCAGCATGGCTTTAACGATGGCAAACCATTCCCACGGGTGGCCGATAGCGAGCTTGAAGCCAATGGGCTTGCCTCCGGACAGCTCCCGCAGCCGGTCAATGAATTCCAGCATTTCTATTGGTGTTGAGAACGCCGAATGGCTGGCAGGGGAGACGCAGTCCTCGCCAACAGAAACGCCTCGTGCTTCGGCGATCTCCGGCGTTACCTTGGCGCCGGGCAAAATTCCGCCATGACCGGGCTTTGCGCCCTGAGATAGTTTGAGCTCTATCATTTTGACCTGATCAAATGAGGCATTCTCGCGAAACATGTCTTCGTTGAACGAACCATCTTTGTGACGGCAGCCGAAGTATCCCGAACCAATCTCCCAGACCAGGTCACCGCCGGGCTGTTTGTGGTAGCGGGAAATGGAGCCCTCTCCGGTGTCGTGATAGAAGCCTCCCATCCTGGCGCCGGTATTGAGACTGAGGATGGCGTTGGCTGACAGCGAGCCAAAGCTCATGGCAGAGATGTTGAACACGCTTGCGTTGTAGGGCTTGTCGCAATTTTTTCCGATCAGGATACGGAAATCGCTACTACTGAGGCGGGTGGGTGCAAGGGAATGATTCATCCACTCGAAACCCTCATCGTACATCCCGAGCTGTGAGCCGAAAGGGCGCTTGTCCAGAACATTCTTCGCGCGCTGATAGACGATGGTGCGCTGTTCCCGTGAAAAGGGACGCTCTTCCGTGTCTGACTGGATGAAATACTGCCGGATTTCAGGGCCCACGGATTCAAGCAGATAACGAAAGTTGGCCATGATCGGATAGTTCCGGCTGACCGTGTGTTTTCGTTGCATCAGGTCGTAGGTACCCAGGGCCGCGAACGCGCCAAATATTACCGGAAATACATAACCTTCCTCCAAGACCAGGGCAAGCCCGAGCGAGACAAAAAATCCGGCAATGCTGAGTGCATAGGCGGTATAGCGAAGCGGAAAGGTCTTTGTTTTTTCCATGGGATCCTCTGATTGGCTCGGAAAAGCCGACTCGAACAGAGCGGCAGCTGATGAAGAGTTTAGTCGTACGATGCGGGATCCTGTCGCGATTGGTCCCGAATCTGGCTGGTCCGTTTTCGATCATGGTCTATGATTAATATCAAGGCGGCAAAATAATCGTGGTTTTGATGTTTTGAACTCAAAACATTATGATAACGCGCTTGTAATGTCTGAATACCGATTCTGAATAAACGATTTACCAACTCAGGAGGCTCCATAACGTGGGCGAGGTAGTTAAAGACGAATATTCCACGGATTACGTGGCTGGCCAGGACAATATCACTCCGTTCGGGCTGGATCTCCATGCACCGGTATTTCCGATTACGGCGATACTGGTTGTTGCGTTTGTGATAGGCACCCTGATGTTCCCCGGGCCAGCGAAAGAGCTGCTCGACGGGGCAAAATGGGACATTATCGCGACGTTTGACTGGTTTTTCCTGATCAGTGCCAACATCTTCGTGGTGGTGTGCCTGGCTCTGATCTTCCTGCCGATGGGTAAAATTCGCATCGGGGGGCAGGACTGCAAACCTGAATTCTCAACGCTTTCCTGGTTCTGCATGCTTTTCGCCGCCGGTATGGGCATTGGTCTTATGTTCTGGGCCGTGGCCGAGCCGGTGGCTTACTACACGGGATGGTACGAGACGCCGTTCAATGTAGAGGCAAACACAGATGACGCCCGTAATCTTGCGATGGGCGCGACCATTTACCATTGGGGTCTGCATCCTTGGGGCATCTATGCAGTCGTTGCTCTTTCCCTGGCGTTTTTCGCCTTTAACAAAAACATGCCTTTGACCATTCGCTCGGCCTTTTTCCCGCTGCTGAAAGACAAGGTGTGGGGCTGGCCTGGACACATTATCGATGTGCTGGCTGTTGTCGCGACGATCTTTGGTCTGGCAACGTCACTCGGTTTCGGTGCCCAGCAGGCGGCTTCCGGTCTGAACTACCTGTTCGGTACGGGTGCAGACACGAATATCCAGATGGCGATCATTGTCGGTGTCACAGCCCTCGCATTGATCTCGGTGCTCAGGGGGCTCGACGGTGGCGTAAAGATTTTGAGTAACATCAACATGGCCGTTGCGGGCATTCTGCTGTTGTTCGTTATATTTGCCGGTCCGACGATGACGGTTCTGGAAACTCTCTGGGTGACTTCCTCCAATTACGTGGGCAACGCATTGCAACTGAGTAATCCGTTTGGCCGCGAGGACGAAGCCTGGTTCCAGGGCTGGACTGTATTCTACTGGGCCTGGTGGATTTCCTGGTCACCGTTCGTAGGTATGTTTATTGCGCGCGTGTCCAAGGGCCGTACCGTTCGTGAATTTGTCACTGCCGTGTTGATCGTCCCGACTGTTATCACTGTTGTATGGATGAGCGCCTTCGGTGGTGCCGCCATTGAACAGATTCAGCAGGGCATTGGTGAACTGGCTGAGAACGGCCTGACCGAGGTTTCGCTGGCTACGTTCCAGATGTTCGCGAACCTCCCGTTGACTGGAATCCTGTCATTTGTCGGTATCGTTCTGGTTCTGGTGTTCTTCGTAACATCTTCCGACTCTGGTTCGCTGGTCATCGACAGTATTACGGCTGGTGGCAAGACTGATGCACCGACCGCCCAGCGTGTGTTCTGGGTAGTTGCCGAGGGTGCGATTGCTGCAGCTCTGATCTTTGGCGGCGGTGAAGATGCACTGGGCGCGATCCAGGCAACCGCTATCAGTGCGGGGCTGCCATTTACGGTGGTTCTCCTGATCATGACCTGGGGGCTTCTGAAGGGCCTCAGTCACGAGCGGCAACTGTTGATCGCCCGGGGCGAACTGTCCTGAGGGGTCGTGGAAATAAAAAACCGGGGCTTTGGCCCCGGTTTTTTTATGTTTGCTATTAACTCAGTTACTGGCAAACGTTTCCATGGCGAAACGTGAACGCTCCAGAGGCGTGAAGTGTGGACGTTTGAGCGCTTCAATCGCGCGGAGTCGGGGAAGCAGTCCGCGGCCATTTGCCATCTGGATTGCCAGTCCGGGCCGGGCGTTCAATTCCAGTAGCAGTGGCCCCTCGTTCGCATCTACCACCAGATCAACCCCCATGTAGCCCAGCCCGGTTGCTTCGTAGCAGCGGGAGGCCATTTCCAGCATCTCATCCCAGGCTTCTATCTGGATATTCTCCAGTGCCAGACCGGTGTCCGGATGGAGGGTTATGGGGCGGTTGAACTGAACGGCATTCAGTCCCTGGCCAGAGCCGATATCCAGGCCAACCCCAACGGCGCCCTGATGCAGGTTTGCCTTACCGTCAGACGCGGTTGTGGCCAGCCTCAGCATCGCCATTACCGGGTAACCCTGGAAGACGATAATCCGGATGTCGGGCACACCCTGGTGAGAGTATTTCGCCAATGAGGGGGCGGACTCCACCAGGTTTTCGACGATCGCCACATCTGGGGTACCCGCGAGCGAGTAGAGCCCGGCCAGAATGTTGGTCAAATGACGTTCCAGGAACGGAGAATCTACCCGCGACCCGGATGCCTTGATGTACTCATCGCCATCCCGACCGGTTATGACGGTAATCCCCTTGCCGCCAGACCCTTTTGCCGGTTTTATCGCAAATCCGGCCAGATCCTCTGCCATTTCCCGGAAGTGTGATATCTCATGCTGTTGGCGGACAACCTGAAGCAGTTTCGGGGTTTTTACGCCGTATTCGGCAACCACCAGTTTTGTTTTCAGTTTGTTGTCTACCAACGGATATGATGACCGCTCATTGTACCGGGCAATGTAATCCACATTGCGCCGGTTCATGTTCAGCATTCCCAGCCTCTTGAGTGATCTCGGCGATATCCAGTCCATGTCAGTCGTACGCCTTCATTGGCGTAAAGCGCCTCAGCTCGCTTAGCTTGTAGCCGGTGTACTGACCCATCAACAGGATCAGACCGAGAATAACAAGGTGCAGCTCCGGGAAGTTGAAGGTGAGGTGGCCGGCCAACGGAGCGCTCATCAGCAAATAGGCGCAGATGGCCACAAACAGACTGCCTGCACCTTGAACCATGACCTCATGCGCCCCTTCTTCTTCCCAGAGGATGGACATGCGCTCGATGGTCCAGGCGATGATCACCATCGGGAAGAAGGTGACCGTCATGCCGGTATTGAACCCCATCTGATAGCCGATGATGCTCAGGCCTGCGGTTATAAAGATAACCAGGATGATCAGGGCGGATATGCGGGATACCAGCAGCAGGTTAAGGCTGGACAGGTAGCCGCGCATCAGCAAGCCAATAGATACCACCGACAGGAACGCGATCAAGCCCGGCACCAGAGTTGTCTGGACAAAGGCCACTGCGATCAACACGGGCATGAAGGTGCCAGAGGTGCGAATGCCGATAACAATCCGCATGAAAGCGACCATCAGTGCCCCCAGTGGCAGCAACAGCAGCATTCGGAACATGCTTTGCTCTTCTATGGGCAGTTCGTAAAAGCTCAGGAAGCCGAGACCATTGGCTGCGGATTCCATGGTTGCAAGTTGAAGGGCAGGAACCGTTTGCCTGAGCATCGAGAAGCTTACTTCCGAGTTCTCGCCACCTACCACATCAAGCAATGAGGCTGCCCCCTGGCGCCAAAGCAGGAGGTCTTCAGGCACGCCCTGTTCGGCAGTCTTGGGGTTGAAGGTGAGCCAACGCTTGCCGTTGTAAATTTGCAGGTAGGGCATCAGCTGTTGCCGCCGCCGGGCATCTTCGAGTCTCAGTCCGTCCGCTGTTCTGGCGGCAATACCACTGTGGTTGAGCATGTCGACCAGAAGATCCAGGTAATTCTCTTCTGAAACCAGCAGGGTTGTGTTCTGTGTCCGGCTGTCTGGCTGCATCAGCCGGATAAGCTCGCGGGTCATGCTTTCCGGTGTGCTTGAGCGGGCTTCTGCCTGGCTAAGAATTTCCTGTACCGCTGTTGCCTCGGGCTCTTCCCAGAAGGTCCTCGGTGTTTTCGGTTCGCGCGCCGGGATTTCCGGTCCGGCGTCTGGGTCCGGAATGAACTGGGCTTTGAAATACAAAGTCTGCGGCCCGGACACTTCCCGCTTGCTCCATTCCGCTCGGCGGCTGCCCGAGGTGTCGATGATGGAAAAGCCATAGCCGGGCGAAGCCGCCTGTTCGGTCAGGATGCGAAAGCCCGGTGGTTGCTCGGGGATATTGAGACTGGCAAGAACCGAGCCGTCCACTGCGTCAAAATCAATGCGGGCCTCGACCATCCAAACTGGTCGTTGTTCGCCTGTGAGCCAGGGTATGCCAAGCTCAACGTGCCTCCAGACAGCAAGCGAAATGCCCGCAGAGATGAGCAGGAAAACGGCGATATAAAAAGGCAGGCGCGAGCGGGTGGTCACGATTCGTTCCCGTTGCTGTTGCGGATGGATTCAGGCAGCTCGGTTGCATATTCCTTGCCGACATCGATCAGCATGACGTCACGCAGAATATTGCGGCCGATCAGAACCTCGTAGGTGAGGTTGGTTCTGTCGGCAAGTGTAAACTCCGCAACCTGTTGGTGATCGCCAATAAAAAACTGAAGCTCGACGACGACCCGACGCTCCGCTTCATCGGCGCTGGCCTGGATTACGCGAACCCGGCGAGAGATCTCTTTTTCCAGGGTTACAAACTTGTCTGCACCGGGAACAGGCACATCAAAGCGCACCCAATTGTTGCCGTCCCGCTCGAACCGGGTGATGTTGCGTGCGTCTATCGAGGAAGTTTCGGCACCGCTGTCAATGCGAGCCTTGTAGATCAGGCCGGGGCCCGCAAGGTAGAAGTTTTCAACCTCGCCGACAATCACCTTACCCTTCAGCCGGTCTGCACGCCCTTTCGAATTATCTGTTGCGGGGCATTGCGTCTGGGCCCGCACTGGCGGACATTCAGGTTTTTCCACCTGGGTGGCAATTGCGTCGAGTATGGTCTGAGTCGAAGAGCGGGTTTGGGCAATGGCTTGCTCGTGTCTGACCGCTGAGTTTTCTTCCATGGTAACGAGAGTTGCCCGCTGACTCTTGATGGATCCCTGGAGCTCATTCATATCCGTTTTGGGAACCATGAAATAGCGGTCTGCCGAGCATCCCGTCAGCAGAAGAATGCCTGCAAGTGTGGTGACGGAAAGCTTAGGCAGTCCAGCCCGATACCATTTGAAACCCATTAAGAACCCCTGAGCTGGCAGTCTGTCACGCTCGATACCGAGCTATTGTGACGGTCTATGCGTGTGAAACCGGATAAATAGGAAGGGAAGTATACAACATCCAATCTGTGCGGTTGATTTACAGATGGTTAAGGGGCAGTAGTGTTTACCGTGACAGGAAATTCCCCTCTCCGAGAACAGTCTCAGCGCGCAGGTATTCCTGGATTACCGGGGAGCAGTTAAGGTAGAAAAGTAATAGTTCGCGCTGCACATCCTGATCCTGGATTCTGGCTGCGAAGCTGATCAGCTCCCGGATTTCCTGGTCACTCTCAGACTTGCTGGAGGGCATGCCGAAACTCTTGCCATACCGCGCCTTCAGCAGGTTGGTAAGACGCTCCAGATGAAATTCGCCCGTGTGGGTAATGTGCGGAAGGATTCTGAAGCCGTCCTTGTTGCCGTTCGGACGGGTGCCGAATACGCCTGCCTGGCTGTCCTGGCCGGAGCAGTCATTGTGCAGAAACTCCGCCTCCAGTTTTCGCCACAGTTCTTTCAGCATGATCTGTTATCCGTTTCTGATCTGGTTCGGGCCCGCCGTGCGGTTAAAAAAGGGTAATAACCACTTGGCGAGTGAACATTTTACCCTTTTAGACGATATTACGTTGGCCGTCCAGAGGCAGATGCCCGAGCTTTAAAATAATGCCAAACAGTCGTGGTCCTTAGTGCCTCGCTATTCGGATTGACGGCGTGCCGGGCAAAAGGTTCCCTTCGTGGGGTAGACTGTTGTGGGGCCGGGAAACACCGGTTCCTCAATCAAACACAGAACCGTAACAGGAGTAGTACCAGGTGCCTGAAGCCCTCACGGAACTGATCTTGTCCCGGCCGGATCTGATGGCGGGATTGATGGTTGTGTTAATCCTTTTGATCGTCCTGAAAGGGCTCTGGGGCAGGAATGGTCGACTTGGGCAGGACGTTGAACAGTGGCGACAGCATGCAACCGCCCTCGAAAATCGGGTGGCCGGTCTGGAGTCGGATCTGGAAAATGGCAAGCAGCGCGTGGCACAGCTGGAGAGCGAGCGTCAGAGCCTGCAGGCGAAGTCGGACGAGCTTTCCCGCGAGCTGGGCGAGGCCCGCGTCGCGCTCCGCGAGAAGGAAGTGACCATTGAGAAGGAGCGCCGATCCGCCCATGAAAAACTGGAGTTGCTTGAGCGTAACCGTGATGCCTTGAAGACGGAGTTCGAGAATCTGGCCAACAAGATTTTTGAGCAGAAGAGCGAGCGTTTCAGCCAGCAGACCCGCACCAGCCTTGATACTCTGCTGAACCCCTTCAGGGACCAGTTGCAGGACTTCCGCAAGCGGGTTGAAGACGTGTACACCACCGAAACCCGTGATCGTCAGGCCCTCCGTAGTGAGATCAAGTCACTGCAGGAACTGAATCGCCAGATAACCGAGGAAGCATCCAATCTGACCCGCGCCCTCAAAGGCGATAAGAAGATTCAGGGGAACTGGGGTGAGCTGATCCTTGAACGGGTACTGGAGAAATCCGGCCTGCGCAAGGGCGTGGAATATGAAACCCAGGGAAGCTATCGCGACGGAGACAATCAGCTCTACCGGCCGGACGTCATTGTCCATCTGCCGGATAGCCGCAACCTGATTATCGATTCGAAGGTCTCACTGGTGGCCTACCAGCAGTGGGTGACGGAAGACGAGGATTCCGGGGTCAAGGAGGAGGCGCTCAAGCAACACGTTGAGGCCGTGAGGAATCACATTCGTACCCTTAGCGAAAAAGACTACAGCCAGCTCCACGGCCTCCATTCCCCGGACTTTGTGTTGCTGTTCATGCCGATAGAGCCCGCTTTTGTGGCAGCATTTCAGCAGGACGAGAACCTTTTCGCAGAAGCCTTTGAGCGAAAGATTATTGTGGTAACGCCAACCACGCTGCTGGCAACACTGCGAACCATTGAGAACATCTGGCGGTACGAACGCCAGAGCCAGAATGCCCGGCAAATCGCTGAGCGGGCTGGCGCTGTTTATGACAAACTCAGGGTGTTTGTTGAGGCGATGGAGCGCCTGGGCACACAGTTGCATACTGCCCAGGGAACCTATGATTCGGCCATGAACACCCTGACCCGTGGGCGCGGCAACCTGATCTCCCAGGCGAATCGATTTGTAGAGCTGGGTGTTCGGGTGAAAAAGGAATTGCCGAAGGGGATAATGGACCAGGCCGAAGTGGACGAGGGTGAAGAATTCCGTCATTCAGGGGACAACGACCTGCCTGATTCAGAGAAGCAGGCGATTGGTGCAGATAACGAGCAGGAGTAGATGCCATGGCAGTATTATTTGGAACAGGTCGCTGTTTTGCCCTGGGGGCTGTATTGGCTTCCGCGCTCCTGTCCGGGCCCGCGCTGGCGCTGGCGCCCGAGCACGAGACTCGCAGATTGATGCTCGCTACCGAAGGGGCAGTGGTTGCGGAAAACTGGGGCGAGGCCGCTGAGTATCTGAACCGCTTGCAGCAACTGGAAGGTGAAAAGCCGGCCGATTACTATTTTTATCGGGGGCGGGTGATGCTGCAGTCTTCCCACCTGAACGAAGCCCAGTCTGCTCTTGAAACCTATGTGAGCCGCGCCGGCGCTGAGGGTGCCCACTACCAGGAATCCCTGCAGTTGATCACTTCCATTGAAAAGACCCGAAAGCAGAATGCCCTGGCCCCACAGGCAACCGGTGAGAGTGAACAGGTTGCGGTTATTGAGCCGGCGGGTGAGGGCCGTATTGAGTCTTTGCGCAAGCTGTATCTGGCAGATTCAGACCGAGAGGCGCTGACGCTTCATATCAACAGCCTGCTCGAATTGGCTGGCTGGCGCCGTGATCAGGCGGTCGTGCGGCTCGATCGGCCAGCCGACGTTGAATACCGTCTTGGCACCCAGGGAGAGGAAATCCAGATTCAGGAACTGAAGCGCGCCGAGGATGGCCGGATACTGCGAAGCACAGAGACGATGTCGGTGTTTGGCATCAACCCCAGGGTGGAATGGCGTTGCGAGGCGACGGTCTCAACTTGCTGGGTCTATGATCCGAGGGACGGTTCCCGACTGCTTCAACTGGCCGAAAACCGGGAAAGGGCCCAGGAAATCGCCGAAACGCTCGGGCAGCTGATCCGTTCGCTTCAGGCGCCATCTGGGTCCTGAGTTAATCGGATAGATCTCCACGCTCGCCTTCCCGATAGGCGCCTGGCGTCACCCCGGTCCACTTCTTGAAGGCCCGATGGAAGGTTGAGGGTTCGGTGAAACCGACTTTGGCGGCGATGTCGTTAATCGGAAGTTCCTGCCGGCTCAGATAGTAAATAGCCATATCCCGGCGTAACAGATCCTTGATCTCCTGGAACGAGGTATTCTCCTGCTTCAGTCTGCGTCGCAGTGTCTGCGGGCTGGTATGCAGGCCCGCTGCAATCCATTCAAAATCCGGCAAAGGCTTCGAAAGATCCCTGCCGATCAACGCCCGAATGCGTCCCGTAAAGGTGTTACTCTCGTCCGGACGGGATAGCAGGTCTGCCGGCGAGGTCTTCAGGAACTGCCGCATCTCCGGCTTGTCCCGGATGACGGGCGCAGACAGGAAGCGCTTGTCGAAGGTGAGGGCGATTCTGTCAGACTCGAATGCCAGGGGGCAGTGGAAAATGTGCCGGTATTCGTCGCCATGGGCCGGCCGTGGGTAATCGAACTCGGCCTTCTCCAGCTCGATGGGTTGGCCGATGAGCCAACTGCCCAGTCGGTGCCAGATCACCAGAATACTCTCCCGCAGGAAAAAGCTCGGATCGTTGATCTCGCCCTCTATCCGGGTTACGAGCTGAGCCTTGTCCCTGCCAACCTCCAGTTCCATGGACACCATGGGTTCAAACAGGCGGGAAAACTGGAAGGCCTGCCGGTACACAGATTCCAGATTGGGGCAGTCAATCACCAAAGCACACATGGTGGCAAAGGTTCCTGTTCGGGCCCGTCTGGGCCCCAGCCCCATGAACTCATCTCCCATGCGGTTCCAGAGCACCTGCATCAAATGGCTGAACTGATCACTGCTGACCCTCGCCATCTCGATGCGCAGCAGATCGGGAGAGATTCCGGCTTCCCGGAGCATTTCACGGGTATCAAAACCAAGTCGCTGGGCGCCCACCAGGGCCGCCTGTACAAAGTGCTTCGAAACCGTCAGATCGGACATTACGCTCGCCATTCCATGAAAACGAAACCCATCATAAAACCCCGGCAGAACAATGCAACCGAAGCCGTTTGGCCACACTGGTAGAAACGGCCAATCGGAATGAAGGAACCGGCAGTTGGCCCGCTTGGCAAAACCGGGCAGCATGAAGGAAACGAATGCTATTTGCGTAAACCTGAGAATAAAAAGGAGATTATCATGGCGGGTCCTCTGACTTCGCTGAAAGTTCTGGATTTCAGCACCTTGTTGCCCGGCCCCTACGCCACCATGCTGTTGGCGGACATGGGGGCAGATGTATTGCGTGTGGAGGCACCGGACCGAGTGGATCTGACCCGGGTAATGCCACCCCACGATGCCGGCGTGAGCACGGCCCACGGGTTTCTGAACCGTGGCAAGAAGTCGCTCGGGCTTAACCTTAAAGAGGAGGGCAGCCGGGAGAAGGTTCTGGAATTGGTCAAGGACTATGACGTTGTCGTTGAGCAATTCCGGCCGGGAGTGATGGATCGGCTTGGTATCGGCTATGAAGCCCTCAAGTCGGTAAACCCTCGCCTGATCTATTGCTCCATCACCGGCTATGGCCAGACCGGCCCCTACAAGGATCGAGCGGGCCACGACATCAACTATCTCTCCCTGGCTGGAGTAAGCAGTCACTGCGGCCGGGCTGACAGCGGGCCGCCGCCGATGGGTATCCAGATTGCGGATGTGGCCGGCGGTTCACACCACGCCGTCATGGGCATTCTGGCTGCTGTTATCCATCGACAGCAGACCGGAGAAGGGCAGTTTGTTGATATCAGCATGACCGACGCGGCCTTTGCGCTGAACGCCATGGCCGGGGCCGCCTGCCTGGCTGGTGGCCAGGAGCAGAAGCCGGAGAGCGCATTGCTCAACGGCGGCTCATTCTACGACTACTACCAGACCAGCGACGGTCGCTGGCTCTCGGTAGGCAGCCTCGAACCCCAATTCTCCGCCCGCCTGTGCGACACCCTCGGTATTTCCGATATGAAAAGCCTGGCCATGAGCCAGAAGCCCGAGCATCAGCAGCAACTTAAAGCCGCCATCAAGGCAAAAATTGCTGCGAAACCACTGATCGATTGGCAGGAGATTTTTGCCAACCAGGATGCTTGCGTGGAGCCGGTTTTGACGATCTCGGAGGCTGCCGAGCACCCACAGCTCAAAGCCCGGGATATGGTGATTGGCGTCGACAGGGGAGACGGCACGCAGCAACCGCAGATCGGGTTCCCTATCAAGTTTGAAAAAACGCCGTCTGAAACGTCCCGGATCGGGAAGATGCTTGGAGCTGATAACGATCAGTTTCTTTAGAAGAAAATAACGTGAATAGGTGTTCAGTTTTGTCTGGCTGAAAAGGAGGGCTCTGCTAACTTAATAGATGTCACCGGACATGGTGAAAACGTAGTGAACAAATACAAGGACAACACTATGAAGCTCAGGAAAACCCCGAGTGGCAGACATGCCCTCAGTCTCACTGTCGCCCTGCTTGGCAGTACTTTGCTGGCGGGTTGTTTTGACAGCGACAATGACTCTTCTGGACCCTCACAGGCTGAGGTGGATCCCAATCTCTTTCCTTCGGATGGTCAGCTTGAGGCAACCATTCGTCGAACAACGGGTGGCGTTCCTCACATTGTTGCTGATGACCTGAAATCTGCCGCGTTCGGGCACGGATACGCTCAGGCTCAGGACAACGTCTGTATGCTGGCGGAAGCCGTCGTCAAGGCCCGAAGCGAAAGGTCGAAGTATTTTGGGCCGGGGCCGGACGTTCAGTTTGCACCCGGGGCCAGCGTCGGGCTCAACATCATTAACGACTTCAGCTTCAAGGCCCAACAGATATACGCAGGCGCTGAGGCCGAGTTCCCCACTTTAAGCCCGGAGAGCCGTGCGCTTATTGAAGGCTTTACAGAGGGGTATAACCGCTACGTTAACGAAACTGATGCCTCTCAGTTCCCGGCAGAATGTGCGGATCAGGACTGGGTCAAGCCGATAACTCCAGTGGATCTGCTGGCTCATTATCGAATTGTTGGCCAGTACGCCAGTGGTGCGTTGTTCGCCACGGGCGCGGTTTTCCTGGCAGTCCCCCCAGGAGAGAGTCCTGCACCTACACCAGTAAGCTCGGTGACCAATGCTGAGGAAGTAAATAACCTGCTCAAAAGCGTTGTGGCTACCGCAGAAGCTGGCGCGAGATCACAGACAAATTTCGCGGATATGGGGCTTGCCAGTAACGCGTGGGGTATTGGTAGCGAGTTGACCGAGCAGGGACGGGGCGCTCTTTTGGCGAACCCTCACTTCCCGTACACAGGCCATCGCAGGCTTTATGAAGTCCAGATGACGGTTCCGGGATACCTGAACGTCCACGGTGCGGGGCTACTTGGTACGGCAATTCCGCTGATCAATTTCAACGAGAATCTTGCCTGGTCCCACACGGTTACGACCAGTCGCCGCTTTACCTGGTATGAGCTGGTGCTAAAGGATGATGGAGAATTCCTGACATACGTGAAGGACGGGGTTGAAAAGCCGATCACCACTGAGACCTATCAGATTGAGGTCGATATGGGGATGCCGCAACCTGTTGTGCTGGAGAGAACCTTCTATTTCTCCGAGTATGGTCCCATGATCGCAGCCAATGCTGTCAGCAGTCAGCTGCCAGCCTGGGGCGACAACGGTGCCCTGAACGCGTCTTCAATGGTTGCTCACACCTATCGTGATGCCAATGCCAATACCGGCGGCCTTCTGGACACCTGGTTGGGCATGAGTCGAGCCAGCAACCTTGAAGAGTTCCAGAGTGTCTTCCAGAACTGTGGGTCGACCCTCTGGACCAATACTACCTACGCTGATGACCAGGGTAATGCGTTCTACATTGACAGCAGTTCGGTACCAAATCTCTCCGAAAAAGCTATCGCCCTCGTTAATTTGAGAAGAGCGAGTAGCGACGCTTATGCCGGTCTATTTGATCAAGGCGTGACACTACTGGATGGCAGGCTTTCCCAGGAGGACTGGGTTGAGACAGCATGTGGTCCTCTGGTTCCCTATGACCAGAAGCCGAAGCTGGTAAGATCGGACTGGGTGCAGAACTCCAACAGCAGTTACTGGTCAACCAATCCGGACGAGTTCCTGACTGGCTTCTCACCTCTGTTTGGTGATGAAAAGGCGCCGATCAATCCCCGTACGCGCCTGGGCATCAAGATGCTGCAGAATCTGATGGATCCAGGCTTCCCCGATGCGCCGCTGCCAGCAGGGCAGGATGGCAAGTTCAGCGCGGAAGAACTTATTGGTGTGATCTGGAACAACCGGGCATGGTATGCAGAACAGTTCCTCCCGGAGCTTCTGCAGCGCTGTGATGCCATCGGCACCACTGCGGTGAACGGTGTCGATTTGTCGTCCTGGTGTCAGTCTCTGAGCAACTGGGATGGGCTATACAACCGGGATAGCGTCGGTGCTCATATCTTCCGTGTTTTCATGGCTAATTATCGCAACGATCTGGACTCAGATCTGACGACGCCTTTCAGCCCGGCTGATCCCGTGGGGACACCGGCTGATCCATCTGAAGAGAATGCCGGGACCGCAAGCGACACCATGCTCTTGGCGCTTGCCGATGGTGTGGCTGCTCTGCAATCTCAGGGAATTTTGCCGACTGATGCCCTTGGAAGCCTTCAGTATTACCGCGCTTCCGGTGGCGTGGCCCCAGGCTCCGGCGCGACACCAGTGTTCCAGACTCAGCCAATTCCCTGGCACGGTGGTGACGGCAACATAGATGGAGCGTTCAACGCGATCGGTGTGGTGACGGATCCGTTCCTGGAAGACACGCGTTTCCCGCGGATTGCACCGTCAACGATCGACAATACTGCCGGATTGTCTGACGGAACGGATGGCATTGATGGCTGGTTGATGGCCAGAGGTACTAGTTGGCATTTTGGTCTGGAGTTCACGGACAACGGTCCGGAGGCTTATGGCCTTGTGAGTTATTCGCAGTCCACAGACTCCATGTCACCTTTCTTCAGTGATCAAAGTGAACAGTATTCCAACAAGGAGTTCCGCCAACTGTTCTTCACGGAAGAGGACATTCAGGCGAATCTGTTGCCACAAGGTCAGACTGTTATTTCTTCGGATTGAGAAACAGTCCACTATGAAAACGCCGCACCCTAACAAGTGCGGCGTTTTTCGTTGCTATTGGTCATGTCGTTGAGAACAAATGGCAGTGCCATCTAAGCTCTCGCAACGCCTGAAATCTCCACGCCTTTACTGCCTATCCTGCCCGACACCACCCCCTTCGCTGGTCAGCTGAGGGCCGTTAACAAGCCTCATGATAAGAACTTCTCTAGAAAACGTGAGCCGCTGAAATCGACGCATGAGTTGTGGGACGTGTGGGCTGTTCGGAATATTGATTGTTCGTGTCTGATCCATGTCGGGCATCGTCCAAAAAAAAAGCCCCGGCGATGCCGGGGCTTGGTAGACAGAAGCCAGTCCTTACGGAGCAGCCTGCTCGTCCTGATCGAGTGCGTTGGCCAGAGTCGGACTGGTTCCCAGTGCATCGATGTTGTTGGGGGAAGCTGGCACGTTGCCGCCGCTCAGAGCTTGCGCTGTTTGCGTGACCATTACCGTAAAGGCGTCACTGGTAACGGCAAACCCACCCGGGCAAGCATCATTTGGCGCTTGAGGCGCTACAAAAGTACCGTGATTGGCGGTAGAGCACGGGTTGCTGCCGTCAAAGAATACTGCGACCGGAGTGGCTGAAGCCCCAGAGACGTCTTCGCTCTGAAGGAGGTTCAGGTCAGCTCCATCGGCAAGATTGGTTCCGCCTGCTCCCAGATCCAGCAGTGCCATCAGAGGCTCCGTGCCAGTCAGCGGTGCGGAGAATGCGGGGCTGAGTGGATTAACGTTAGCTTCGTTCGGTACGGTGCTGTCTCCAACCACCTCAGTGACAAGCAGGTTTCCAGTGGAGGCGCCAAGAGACTTGGCAAAGTTCACTGGATCACCAGCATCAGAGATTGACTGGAACACGTAGAAGAAGCTCTCGAAAGCAGAGGTTCCCTGGGTTACACCTGCATTAGCCAGTCCACCAAGAACTTGGCCGGAGAAGGCCGGTGAGTTCTCAATCAGGCGAGTTACTTGGCCGCTCGTGTTGTGCAGAACAACCGAGCCAAGGGTCGGGAACGTAAAGTTATTAAGGGGAGCCCCGGCATCCTGATAGGTCTGATTCAGCACCCCGTTCAGGCTGCTGTTAGCCAACGCTGAGAAAACGGTTCCAGAAATACCGCCGAGGGAGTGACCAATGAAGTTCACATTGATTCCCGGACCAACGAGATCAAAGGGTTGATAGTCGCCATTAATGTCAAAGGTTTGGATTGACGCTGCCACGTTAAGGAGATCAACGACGCCCTGACGCAGGTTATCGCGGCTGTTCATCATATTGAGAGGATTGATAAACAGGCTACCTGATGAGATGTCTGCCAGAGGGGCTGGTACCGGCTGCAGAGATGCATTTGCGGTATACCCAAAGTGTCGCTCGCCGATGTAGTCAGCAGAAATCAGCGCATTGAGTTGTGCGATGACGGGTGCGAGGGCTGGATTGTTCTGCGCCTCAAGTCCCTGAATCGTAGCCTGTACGGTGGTTGTCAAAGTCTCTTCGTCGAGCTCTGATAGGCCAGCAACCCTGCCTACGCTCGCTCCAGCAAGCCCGTGCAGAGGCTGATCGATTGCTACAACCGTTTGGCAGGCACTTTGTGCCAACAGAATGGCGGGCAGCATTGAGACACTCCGATCTACGGTAATGCCATGCTGGAAAATAGTTACGCCGTTGGGCTTAAATCCTCCCGTTGGGTCTTGATCAACGCAAGACGCTGGGCGCGAATCCGTTGAAGGATTAAACACCACGACTGGTACAGTAGTATCGGCTTTTTTCTGCGGGAATGGGAAGTAGCCATTCACGTTCAGTGTGCCGTCGATATCACGAAGGAAGGAGAAAATTGTGTCTCCCGGAGTCAGATTCTCATTCAGGCCAGCTTCCATGCTTGTGTTGCCTGTCCAGCTGCCTGTGACAATTCCGGCTCCGGTTTCGCCAGGAAGACTCTGGTAGTAGGGCAGGGTGATCGCGCCCTGATGTACTTGAACCTGGGCTGCCGCCTGTGCAATTGGGTTTGTAGGATCTTGTGCTGCCAGACCCTGAATGGTTGCCAGATCTGCCGCCTCAGTTTTCGGATAGAAGAACGAAGGGCGTGGTACTGGCAAGTGAATCGTGTCCCCGATTTCCGGAACAATGGCCTGCGTAAGCGTCGTCTGCGGAGTCTGTGTTCCGTCAGCCGTCAACACATCTTGCACGTTAGACAATGCCGTAACGGCGGCGATTTCTTGCGCACTCAGAGTTGAAGGGTCAAGTTGGCCAGCGCCGAGTTGACCGGCAATCTCGGTGATTTCACCAAGCTTTGTTGTAAGTTGGGAGAAGTTGAGAGTGGGGTAGTTGTCTCTGATTGCTTTCAATTGGGCAGTGAAGCCAATCTTTTGCCCCAGTCCCGACGCATATGCCGCCGGCGCCATCATCGCCCGAAGAACGTCAGTGTCAGAGTTGGTTGTGAATGTGTAAGCCAGCGCAGATTCAGAGCCTGTCTGCATCTGAGCAAGGAATCCGTTCGCCAGCTGGTCAGCAGTCTGCAGAATGGTTTTCACGTTGCCTAGTGCGGGGTTGCCCAGCACGCCATCTGCTAGAGCGACATCCTGAACGGAACGCTCAATTGGCTTACCGTTTGCACCCTGGACGTCGTCAGTGACAACAACCAGGTATTTCTGACCTTCAGTCAAAGGTTCAAGCGGAACAACGCGGATAGCGTTGTTTGTGCCGCCATCAACACTTACAGGGTCCGCGCGGAAATTAGGCTGCTCAAGTCCCAAGCCCTGACCAAAGGGATTACTTGCAACGATGCTGGTCGGGTTGGTGTTCGGAAGAGCTTCAGGAGCCGAATCAATTGCAGGGCCAACGTTAAGTGGGAGCAAAAATACTGTCGCGTTTGCCATGACGGTCGCTGGATTCAGCTCACCGTCAAACTTCAGGGTAAAGGCGCCTGAAGTGGAAAAACCCGAGAGATCGTTAACAGCGTCATCTGCCGGAGTGTTGCCAGTTGAAAGGCCTGTAAAGTCATAGTTGGCGCTCTGGGTTGCGCCCAACAGCAGGATCAGGTCGGCATTGATCGGGAACGCAGGCTCTTCCGCAATCGGGTTAGGGTTGTAGATCGGACGAACAATCGACCGGTCAATCGTCGTATCTTCAATCTGGTAGTCCGGATTGGCATTCGCCCCCGTCTCGCCGCTATCAAAGCAGCCTGTGAGTCCAACGGAAGACGCCACGGCAAGACTTATTAGAGTTTTCTTGAACATGGGTGGAACCTTTTCCTGTTGTTGTGTCGTTATGTTCGGCAGCTGACGGGGCCGGTCTGATCCGGTAAGCCCGTTGTCAGTGGCCTGTTCTGCTTAAACTGTTGTCTGAAATTGTAGCCAGCGCTGTAAGCCAATTTCTGTATCTCTGACTATAGCGACAGTATGGCAAGTGTTGATCAGCCAAAAGTGTGATTCTGGTGGTTGGAGTCCTCCCCGCACGATTGGAGTTCGGCCTTTGAGAAAAATAGTTGCCGGATAACGGTTTGTCGAGGTCC
Source organism: Marinobacter sp. MIT932201 (assembly GCF_047123295.1). Classification (NCBI taxonomy): domain Bacteria; kingdom Pseudomonadati; phylum Pseudomonadota; class Gammaproteobacteria; order Pseudomonadales; family Marinobacteraceae; genus Marinobacter; species Marinobacter sp. MIT932201. Next base: position 1,560,733 of record NZ_CP138917.1, read on the forward strand.
GGCAACAGGGAAATTGGGGCCTGGTCGACGTTTATTCGAAGCGCGAGAAATCCGGTTGGCGTTTTTCCATGAAGGCCCGGAAAGCTTCGGCAGCTTCGGGGGATTTCAACCGTTCGGCGAAGAGCTGTCCCTCCTCCAGCATGGTTTCCCGGAGTGCTTCCATGGTTGGCTTGTTCAGAAGCGCCTTGGTGGCCCGAATCGCTGCCGGGGCTTTTTCAGTGAGCCTCTGGCAGGCTTCGAAGGCATTGGCTTCCGTTTGCCCAGGCTCGCAAACCCGGTTGATCAGGCCAAGCCGAAGAGCTTCTTCCGCGGAGAAGGCGCCACCAAGCATCAGAAGTTCGGCGGCGCGCACCCGGCCGATCCAGGAAGGTAGCAACAGGCTTGAGCCACCTTCGGGGCACAGGCCGAGGCTGGCAAAGGGCATCTGGAATGCCGTGTTGTCGCCGGCGAACACCAGATCACAGTGCAGCAACATGGTGGTGCCGATGCCGACGGCTGCGCCGTTGACCGACGCCACTACGGGTTTGTTAGCACTGGCCAGCAGTAAAAGAAAACGGCCAACAGGCGTCTGCTCGAAATCACCCGGTAGGCCTGCGGCAAATTCTCCCAGGTCGTTGCCTGCGGTGAAGCACTCGCTGGTGCCGGTGAACAGCACGCACCGGATGTTGGTGTCATCCGTGGCCTGTTCCAGCGCGTCGCCCATGGCTGTATACATCGCGTGGGTAAGGGCGTTCTTGCGTTCTGGCCGGTTCAGTCGGACGATGAGGGTCCGGTCTTTGATTTCGGTGTGGACGAGGTCAGTCACGGCGTCTCCTGGGGTGTTATTATCGTTTGGTTAGGATGATACCTTTTTCTGTTGGCGTTTTTCACGGGTTTTAATCCTTGTTTCGCCATCTGTCGAATCACTCGCCAAACCGATTTTCTGGTAAACTCTCGCCTCCCGATTTCTGATGACACGACATAACGATATCAAGCTGATGAGGCGCCTATGACCACCGTAATCCGCCAGGACGACCTGATTGAAAGCGTAGCGGACGCGCTGCAGTTCATTTCCTACTACCACCCGAAGGATTTCATCCAGGGCGTCTATGAGGCCTACCAGAAGGAAGAATCCCAGGCGGCCAAAGATGCCATGGCCCAGATCCTGATTAACTCGCGCATGTGTGCCCAGGGCCACCGCCCGATCTGTCAGGATACAGGCATTGTGACGGTATTCGTGAATGTCGGCATGAACGTCCAGTGGGACTGCGATATGCCGCTGGACGACGTAATCAATGAAGGCGTCCGTCGCGCTTACACCCACCCGGACAACGTGCTGCGTGCTTCGGTACTGGCCGACCCGGACGGCAAGCGCCAGAACACCAAGGACAACACCCCGGCCATCATCCATTACAAGATTGTTCCGGGTGATACCGTAGAAGTGCACGTGGCTGCCAAGGGTGGCGGTTCTGAAGCCAAGTCCAAGTTTGCGATGCTGAACCCCTCTGACTCAGTCGTGGACTGGGTGCTGAAGATGGTCCCGCAGATGGGTGCTGGCTGGTGTCCGCCGGGCATGCTGGGTATTGGTATCGGTGGCACCGCCGAGAAGGCGATGGAGCTGGCCAAGGAATCCCTGCTGGACCCGATCGATATTCACGACCTGAAAGCCCGGGGCGCTTCCAATCGTGCCGAAGAGCTTCGTCTGGAACTGTTCGACAAGGTCAACGAGCTGGGCATCGGTGCTCAGGGCCTGGGCGGTCTCACCACGGTTCTGGATGTGAAGGTGAAAGACTATCCGACCCACGCGGCCAACAAGCCAGTGGCCATTATCCCGAACTGTGCGGCAACCCGTCACGCCCACTTTACCCTCGATGGAACCGGGCCTTCCCTGCAGACGCCGCCAAGCCTGGACGATTGGCCGGAAATCACCTGGGAAGTGGGTGAGAACGTCCGTCGTGTGAATCTGGATACCGTCACTCCGGAAGACGTGAAGGACTGGCAGCCGGGAGAAACCGTTCTGCTTTCCGGCAAAATGCTGACTGGCCGCGATGCTGCCCACAAGAAGATGGTAGACATGATCGAGAAAGGCGAAGAGCTGCCGGTCGATCTGAAGGGGCGCTTCATTTACTACGTGGGCCCGGTTGATCCGGTGCGTGAAGAGGTGGTTGGCCCCGCAGGCCCGACCACTGCCACACGTATGGACAAGTTTACCCACACTATGCTCGAGAAGACTGGCCTCACCGGCATGATTGGTAAAGCCGAGCGCGGTCAGGTGGCCATCGATGCCATCAAGGAATTCGGCGCGGTTTACCTGATGGCCGTGGGCGGTTCCGCCTACCTGGTCTCCAAGGCCATCAAGAACGCCGAAGTGGTCGCCTTCCCGGAGCTGGGTATGGAAGCCATCTACGAGTTCGAGGTGGAGGACATGCCGGTCACTGTCGCCGTCGATTCCCGCGGCTCGTCTGTGCACCAGACAGGGCCTGCGGAATGGCACGAGAAGATCATTGCTGCCAAAGCGGTCTGATCTCCGGAAGTCGCTGAAAAAAGAGAAGGGCCAGACGAATGATCGTCCGGCCCTTTTTCGTTCTGTTGCTGCAGATCTATCAGCTTGAACAGCTGATATTCAGGTGCTTGCCCCAATCCGGCGGCAATGCCGCATAAGCCTCGTTCTCCGGTTGCTCGTCATAGGGCCGCTCAAGCACCTTCAGAAACGCTTTCATCGGCTCGTAATCCCCGTTCTGGGCTTCCTGGATGACCTGCTGGGCCAGGTAGTTCCTCAGCACATACTTTGGATTCACGCGGCGCATGGCGTATTCCCGCTCATCGTGAGCACGGGTTTCGTACAGTAGTCGTTCCTCATAGCGCTCCAGCCACTGGTCCGCCACGCTCCGATCGACAAACAGATCACGCACCGGCCCATGGCCATGGCTATGCAGATTGGAAAGCGCCCGGAAGAAGGCGGTGTAGTCGACATGATGCTCGTGCATCATGCTGAAGGTATCCATGATCAGGCTCAGGTCTGCTTCATCCTCAATGGTAAGGCCCAGCTTGTCCCGCATGTTCTGGAGGAAGCGCTCGTTGTAGGCCACTTCATAGCGGCGAAGCCCCCGGCGCACATCGTCTTCCTCCATCACGGGAAGCAGGGCTGTCGCCAGATAACGGCAATTCTCAAATCCGACTTGCGGCTGACGATTGTAGGCGTAGCGCCCGCCCTGGTCGGTATGATTGCTTATATAGCCGGCATCGAAATCATCGAGAAATGCGTAGGGGCCGTAGTCAAAGGTGTCGCCGATGATCGACATGTTGTCACTGTTCATCACGCCGTGGCAGAAGCCCACCGCCTGCCAGTCCGCAATCGTTCGTGCCGTCCGCTCGACCACTTCCTCGAACCACCGGCTGTACCGTTCGTCATCGGGCAGATTGATCAAGTGGGGGAAGTGTAACGAGATCACGTGTTCGAGTAGCGTCTTGACGGTTTCAGGCCCCTCGTGGTGGGCGGCGAACTCGAAGTGCCCGAAGCGAATGTGCGTTTCGGCTACTCGCACAAGTGCCGCTGCTGTTTCGATGGACTCCCGGCGCACCGGGTCTCTGGCGCTCACCATGAAAAGGGCCCGGGTGGTCGGGATGCCAAGGCCATACATGGCCTCGCTGCATAGATGCTCGCGAATGGTGGAGCGAAGCACGGCGCGGCCATCGCCAAAGCGGGAGTAAGGGGTCATACCGGCGCCTTTGAGGTGCCAGTCCCAGCGTCGTCCATCAGGACCAATGGTTTCCCAGAGGAGCAGGCCACGGCCGTCGCCGAGTTCCGGGTTGTAGACGCCGAACTGGTGGCCGGTGTATTTCATGGCCACCGGGTCCATACCCTCAAGCAGTTCAGACCCCGCACCCACGCCGGTCCAGTCGGATTCGGAATCGGCCCGAAATCCCATCTGGGCTGCGAGTTTGTGGTTGAAACACACCATCTTCGCGTCTTTCAGGGGTGAGGGCTGAACCCGCGTATAAAAACTGTCCGGGAGCTCCAGGTAGCGATGCTCTATTCGAAAATCGTTGCCACTCATAAAACGCCTATACTCCCATTGGTATGAATTCTGCTGCCGTCTCGCTTAAGTCACCCATTAAACTGGAAACCCAACGTGTCTGATCGCTCACTAAAACAAACCGTCAGTGCCCTGATTCAACAGGAGGGCCTGCCCGACGCCTACGCCGAAACGGTGGAAAAAACCATTCTGCCGCTGGCAGACCGAATCTGTGCGCTCCATGATACGGAAAAGCGGCCCATTGTGGTTGGTATTCACGGAGCCCAGGGCACAGGCAAGTCCACGTTGACCCTTTTTTTACGGGAAATTCTGCTCCGGCACCGCAATCGCCCCACTGCCAATTTCTCCCTCGATGATATTTACCTTACCAGAGCCGAGCGTGAGGCCCTTGCCCGGCGGGTACATCCGTTATTTAAGACCCGGGGTGTGCCAGGAACCCACGACGTAGCGTTGGGCCAACAGATTTTGCACCGTCTGCTCAGTGCGGGGCCCGGAGATGCCACGCCCATTCCAGCCTTCGACAAATCAAGGGACGACAGGGTTCCACGTGAACATTGGCCTGCTTTCGGAGGAAGGGCAGAGATCATTCTTCTGGAAGGCTGGTGCCTGGGCGCGCGACCGGAGATAGACAGTGCGCTGAGTGAGCCGATAAATCCTCTGGAGGCGAACGAGGATCCTGACTGCGTCTGGCGCAGGTATGTTAATGAGCAGTTGAAAGGGGAATACCAGGCGTTTTTTGGTCAAATCGATTGTCTGGTTATGTTGAAGGCTCCCTCCATGGAGTGTGTGCTTGAGTGGCGTCGACTCCAGGAGCAAAAGCTGGCGACGAAAATCCGTAATGCACCAGAAAAGGGCGAACTCCATGGTGGTGCACAGGATCTGCGCATCATGAACGACGAAGAAATCGGTCGCTTCGTCATGCACTATGAACGCGTTACCCGATCCTGTCTCGCTGAAATGCCGGGCAGGGCTGATGTTCTTATCAACGTGGCCGAGGACCACTCCCTCGGTCTTCCGCAGTTCCGTAAGTCTTGACGGAGAAAGGCCATGGCCCGACCTCATTTGATTATCTTTTCCGACCTCGATGGCACACTGCTTGATCACGATGATTACCGTTGGCAGGCCGCCGGTCCAGCCCTCGACAGGCTGAAGGCAGCCCAGATACCCCTGGTGCTTAACTCCAGCAAAACCATGCCGGAGATCCGGGCGTTGAGGGAAGAGCTTGGAAATAACGATCCGTTCATAGTCGAAAACGGTGCAGCCGTGGTTATTCCGCCCCATGCACTGGGTAATGCCGAAGAAGAAGTGGTGAATTTTGGTGCAACCCGGGATCGGGTTCTTGAGGTGCTTGGCGCTCAACGTAAGAGGGGAGCTCGATTCACGAGCTTTGCCGACATGTCCGCAAACGAGCTGGCGGCAGAGACGGGCCTGGATCCGGCGGCAGCCGGGAGGGCCAAAGAACGGCTTGGGACCGAACCATTGCTCTGGCAGGGATCGGAAGAGGCGCTGGCGGAATTTGAGGCGGCTATAGGCTCGGAGGGCCTTCGACTAGTAGCCGGAGGACGTTTTCTTCATGCCATGGGGATATTCGATAAAGCCGATGGGGCCCGGTTCTTGCTAAACAAATACAGAGAGCAATACCGGGAGCAGTATGGCGATGCGCCCGTGTTGGCCATTGCCCTGGGTGACAGCCCTAACGATCAGCAGATGCTGGAATCGGCCGATATACCGGTGGTAATCCGGGGTGTCAAAAGCGATGAAGTGCGGCTGCCTTCGGCAAAGCACGCCATGCGCTCCCTCAAGCCCGGCCCTGAAGGCTGGAATGAGTGCGTACTCAATCTCCTGTTTGAGTACGGGTACTGACCCGTTTGAATGCGGGTATAAACAAGGAGAGCCGCCATGGGCGACTTTTACCAGAATGGCATTATCACAACCCTTCATAACCTTGTTCGGCGTCCCGTGGAGGACCTGGAAGCGGAGCTGATGAGCTTTCGCAAGGCCCGGCCAATGTCACTGGTGTTGCCGTCGCTGTATTCGGAGCTGGAGGGGCCGGCCCTGAAAAATATTGTGCACGAGCTGGGCAAGGTGCCTTACCTGGATCAGGTGGTCATTGGCCTCGACCGTGCCAACGAGGAGCAATACCGCCACGCTCTGGAATATTTCTCGGAGCTGCCTCAGAACTTCAAAGTGCTCTGGAACGATGGGCCCCGCCTCAGGAGTATTGACCTGAAGCTCAGGGAGCAGAACCTGGCCCCGACGGAGATGGGCAAGGGCCGAAACGTCTGGTACTGCTTTGGCTATGTCCTGGCCTCCGGTGTCAGCAAATCTGTTGCCTTGCACGACTGCGACATCCTTACCTATTCCCGGGATCTAGTGGCCCGTCTGATCTACCCTGTGGCCAATCCCGGCTTCAACTACATGTTCTGCAAAGGCTATTATGCCCGTGTCGCCGACGGGAAAATGAACGGACGGGTGAGCCGGCTACTGGTGACGCCCCTGATCCGCGCACTGAAGAAAGTCTGTGGTCCCAACGATTTCCTCGACTACCTCGACAGTTACCGCTACCCCCTGGCCGGGGAATTCTCATTCCGCACCGACGTGATCAATGATCTGCGCATTCCCAGTGACTGGGGTCTGGAGATCGGTGTGCTTTCGGAGATGAAGCGCAACTACGCCACCAACCGCCTTTGCCAGGTGGACATTGCCGATGTCTATGATCACAAGCACCAGGAACTCTCGGCGGAGGATGTCAGCAAAGGGCTGTCCAAAATGAGCATGGATATCGCCAAGGCCCTGTTCCGGAAGCTGGCGACCAACGGCGAGATTTTCTCCAATGAAAAATTCCGGACCATCAAAGCCACGTATTTCCGCATTGCCCTGGATTTCGTGGAGACCTACCAGAATGACGCCATTATTAACGGATTGACGTTTGATCGGCACAAGGAGGAGAAAGCCGTGGAGCTGTTTGCCCAGAACGTGATGCGGGCCGGCGCCTATTTCCTCGATAATCCGATGGATACACCCTTTATTCCCAGCTGGAACCGGGTCACAAGCGCCATTCCCGACATCAAGGAGCAGTTGCTGGAGGCGGTCGAACTGGATAACGAGGAATTCAAGCCATGACCCAGCCTCTGAAAGCGAAGCTGGTGTCCATGCTGGAGGTGGTTTACCCGGAGCTGGACTGTGACTTTCTGGCCGAGCAGTTATTGACCACCATGGGGCTGGCGCCCAACCAGGAACCGCCGCCTGCGCATCAGAATAACTGGGACGAATCGGATGTGGTGTTGATCACCTACGCCGATACGGTGCAGCAGGCGGACGAAAAGCCGCTGCAGACCCTGCATCGGTTTCTCGGCGATTGTCTGTCGGATTCCATTTCGTCGGTGCACATACTGCCGTTCTTCCCTTATAGCTCCGATGATGGCTTCTCGGTCATGGACTATCTGGCGGTGAACGAGTCCCATGGAAATTGGGAGGATATCGAGAGTATCGCCAGGGACTATAAGCTGATGGCGGATCTGGTCATCAACCATATGTCCGCACGCAGCCGCTGGTTCGAGAACTTCCGCAAACGGGTGGATCCGGGCAAGGATTATTTCTTCGAGGGTAATCCGAGAGACGACCTGAGTGCCGTGGTGCGTCCCCGTACCTCACCGCTCCTGAACCCGGTCCAGACCGACGATGGCGAGCGGTATGTCTGGTGTACCTTCAGCGAGGATCAGGTCGATCTGAATTTTGCCAATCCGAAGGTGCTGATCGAGTTCGCTGCAATCATCCGGCGCTATCTGGAACGAGGCATTATCATTTTCCGGCTTGATGCCGTCGCCTTTCTCTGGAAGGAACCGGGTACGCCCTGCATTCATCTGCAGCAAACCCATGAGCTGATCAAGATCCTCCGGCTGCTGATCGAGCATCACAGCCCTGATGCCGTGGTGATTACCGAGACCAACGTACCCAACCGGGAAAACCTGACCTACTTCGGCAACGCCAACGAAGCCCATGTTATCTACAACTTCTCGTTGCCACCCCTGCTGATCAATACCCTTGTGACCGGTGACTGCAAGCACCTGAAAACCTGGCTGATGAGCATGCCGCCGGCCCAGATGGGCACCACCTATCTGAACTTTATTGCCTCCCATGATGGTGTTGGAATGCGGCCGACGGATGGTCTGCTGACGGAAGAGGAAAAGCAGCGGCTGATCAACACCATGGATTCCTTTGGCGGCAAGGTTTCCTTCCGGCGCACGCCGGATGGTCGGGATCAGCCCTACGAAATCAATATTGCCCTGTACAACGCACTTCAGGGCACGGCGGAGTCGGGGCGGGATCACTGGCAACTGCAGCGTTTTATCTGCGCGCACACCGTGATGCTGGCCCTGGAGGGCATTCCCGCGTTCTACATCCACAGTCTGCTGGCGACGGAAAACGATCTGGAGCGAGTGGAGCATACCGGTCGGCTGCGGTCCATCAACCGCAGTCAGTGGCAACTGGACGACCTGGAGCAGAAGCTCGCGGACCCCCTGAGCCATCACAGCAAAGCGTTCCAGGAGCTGAAGCGTTTGATCGCCATTCGGCGCAAACAGCCGGCGTTTCATCCGAATGCCACCCAGTTCACCCTGCATCTTGGGCTTCAGTTGTTCGGTTTCTGGCGCCAGAGTATGCGCCGGGATCAGTCCATCTTCTGCATTCACAATATCAGCAACGAAGTGCAACAGGTTGCCCTGAGCGACATCAATCTGATTGGTACCGATCACTGGCAGGACCTGATTTCCGGGATGACCATCGATGATCTTTCCGGCTCTATCACCCTGAAGCCATACCAGAGCGTGTGGTTGTCCAACCTGGAAGTTACCGTCTGATCATCTGACAACGTCATTTGTGCAATGCTCGAAAAACATAGGGTATCCTGTGCCCATATGAGCAAGGCCGAGACGTGATACATGATCAAAGCAATCAAGGTAACCGGGGGCAACCTCAACTGGGAATCCTGGGAAGGGCCGGGGGAGCCGCCGGAGGACCACGTTGAAATTGAGGTTGTCTGGACAGCCATCAACCGTGCCGACCTGATGCAGCGGGCGGGTGTCTACCCACCCCCGCCGGGCGCGTCCGACATTCTGGGGCTGGAAGTCAGCGGGCGCATTGCCTCGGTGGGATCAGGGGTAACCCGTTTCAAGCCCGGTGACGAGGTCTGCGCCTTGCTCACGGGCGGCGGTTACGCGACCCATGTTGTCGTGCCCGAAGTTCAGGTTTTGCCTATCCCCAAGGGTTTGTCACTCGAGAAAGCAGCGGCCATTCCCGAGGTGCTCGCCACGGCCTGGCTGAACCTTTACCACGAAGCGGCACTGAAACCGGGCGAACGGGTGCTTCTGCACGCAGGCGGAAGCGGTCTCGGAACCGCTGTCATTCAGTTGGCAACGGCCTTCGGTAACCCGGTCTTCGCCACTGCCGGTGACAAAGTCAAGCTGGAGGTTTGTCGGAAGCTGGGGGCCAGCGGTGTCTGGAACCGGAATGACGGTTCCTTTGTGGAGGCCGTTACAGCCTGGGGCGGAGTCGATATGGTTCTGGACCCGGTTGGTGGCAGCTACATTGCCGAAGACCAGCGGGTTCTGAATGTCGATGGCCGGATTGTACTGATCGGGCTGATGGGCGGCCGGATGGCCGAGGTGGATCTGGGCATCATGCTGGTCAAACGCCAGCGTATTATCGGTTCCACACTCCGCTCCCGAACGGTCGAGGATAAGGGTGAGGTCATGCAGGCGCTCTACCGGCATGTCTGGCCGCTGCTGGCCGCCGGCCAGATTGAGCCATTGATCGATAGCACCTGGCCGATCGAACAGTTGGAAGACGCGATGGCCTATGTGGCCGAGAATAGGAATACCGGCAAGGTGCTCCTGAAGATTGCCGACTGAGCAGGCAGCCTGTCGCGCCTTCCTGGATTCGTTAGTCTGCGATATGAACCAGCTGCTTGCCGAAGTTCTGGCCCTTGAGCATGCCCTTGAAGGCGTCAACGGCATTTTCCAGCCCTTCGGCAACAGTTTCCCGATATTTCAGTTCACCGGAAGCGACCCGTGAGGCCAGAATGTCGGTGATCTCCTGGTGCTGGTCCTGCCATTCGGTCACCAGGAAAAACCGGTGTTCGGGTACTGGGTCCAGTGCCTTGAGGACGTGAAACGGGGTTTCCACGCTGGCCATATCCGTCGCATTGTAGGCGGATACGAAACCGCAGATGGGCACCCGGGCGCCCGTGTTCAACAGCGGTGCCACGGCGCGCGTCACGGCACCACCCACGTTTTCAAAGTAGATATCGATGCCGTCAGGGCAGGCCGCTTTCAGGTCTGCTTCCAGATTGCCGGCCTTGTAATCCACACAGGCGTCGAAACCCAGCTCATTGACCACGTAATTGCACTTTTCGGGGCCGCCGGCAACGCCAACAACCCGGCAGCCCTCGGTTTTCGCAGTCTGGCCAACGACGGTTCCTACAGGCCCGGAAGCGGCAGAGACAACCACGGTTTCGCCGGCTTTCGGCTTACCCACGTACATCAGGCCGCAGTACCCCGTGCGCCCAGGCATACCGGCAACGCCGAGATAGGCTTGCAGGGGTACGTTGTCTCGCTGCTGAATCTTGTACACCATCGGCGCATCGCCCGGGAAGGTAACGTATTCCTGCCAACCGGAATAACAAGTGACCAGATCACCGACCTTCAGGGCGTCCGAGCGGGATTCCACCACCCGGGCAACGCTCTCGCCGACAATGGGCTCGTCGATGCCGATAGGGTCCATGTAACCTTTGGCATCGTTCATACGAGGGCGCATGTAAGGATCCAGCGACAGCCAGAGCACCTGTGCGACCACCTCACCCTCATTGGGGGAGCGAACGGGGCGCTCTTCCAACACCAGATCGCCTTGTTGAATTTCACCCTGGGGGCGCTGTTTGAGGACAACGGCTCGGTTCCTGTATTCGCTCACTTGTTCTCTCCGGTTGCATAATGAAACCAGATTAGAGTGCAGCAGATTCCGTTGTCGGTCAACCTTCTGGCCATGGCGATGTGATTGAAATGTTTTGCATCAGTTGTAGCGACATGCAACAAATGCAATAATTTGTGGCGTATGAACAGGTATCGTATCTGGAGGTCACCATGACAACCGCTGTTCGTCTTGACGACACATTGGTCCGCCATGCTGCGGCGGAGGGTGCAGTCCATCGACGCTCGACACCCAAGCAGATCGAGTACTGGGCCGAGATAGGGCGTGCCGTCGCCGGCGACGTGAGCGCCGAAGATCTGATTGCCATTCTCCAGGGTATTCGGCAGGTGAGGGTTGAGCCGGTGGTGGCCGAGCCGGTTTCCAGCGATGACCTCTGGGCTGAGGTGGATCAGGCCCGGGCAAGTGGCGAACTGGAGCGCTCTATCAGCCGCGGGCGTACGGTGTATCAGGCGTCTGGAGAGAAACCGGGCTATCTGGAAGCCATATATCCGGATGGCTCCCGGGAAATCGGTCAGTTTCGCAATGGACGCTTTGAGGCACTGAGTGACCGTGACAACGCAGCCTGAGCTCTGGCTGCTGGTTGGCGGTAACGGTGCGGGCAAAACCACATTTTATGAGCGGTTCCTGGCCCGCCGGAAGATTCCGCTGGTAAACGCCGATAATATTGCCCGCAGCATGTGGCCGGACGCGCCCGAAAAGCACAGTTACGAGGCAGCACTGATTGCGGAAAGGGAACGGCTCAGGCTTATTGAGGAGAGGCAGACCTTCTGCTTCGAAACCGTCTTCTCCCACCCCTCGAAAGTGGATTTTGTCGGGACAGCCAAAGCCGCCGGATTTCGGGTTCGGATGTTTTACTTCCATCTGGAATTGCCCTCCCTGAACAAGGCGCGGGTCGCCTCCCGGGTAACAGCCGGCGGCCACAACGTCCCAGAAGCCAAGATTGAGTCGAGGATTCCACGAACGCTGGCGAATCTGCGCCAATGCATTGGTCTGGCGGACGAATTACACCTGGTCGATAACTCGCGCCTTGATCAGCCTTACGTACGCGTCGCGGTCTGCGAAAATGGGCAGTGGTGTGCCTTGCAGGATAATTTGCCGCAGTGGGCAAGTGATCTGATTGATCGCTGATCATTCACCCTGGCCAGCTGTCCGGCACTACCAATAAGCGATTGGTTTCCTGCCAGAGGCCGGTGACGGAATCCTGCTTCAGCTTCGCGAACAAGAGCGGGATCTCGGCGCGTTCGATGGTGGCTAATGCGGCATTCACTGCATCAGGAGCGGGGGATTCGTGTTGATGCCACGGGCCGATCCAGTGGGGTTTGTTCAGGAGCACCCAACCGGAAAGGTCCGATGACTCAACCTGTGAGAGATAACACCACTGGCCGCGAAGGTGATTTGCAGGCACGGACTGCGGGACGCTCACCTGTGTTCCGGTCGGGTAAAAAAGGTATCCAGGCATGAAAATCCGGGGCATGACAGGTTCTTTGATACCCATGTCTGCCAGCAGCGCCCTGGCTTCGGGCAGCATGGTTCGCTGGCTTTGCATGCGCAACATCCGGTCTGCTTTCAGGTCCAGCCGATCCCGGGCGTTCGGTCCATACCACAGGGTTCTCCCACTGTGCTCCGGAACCCCCAGGTAATATTTGATGGCAATTTCGTGGTGCTCAATTCGATCTTCACTGCGATTGTGGACGACGAAATCCAGTTCGCCGATGGTTCGCCCGTTGGACTGTATCTGTTGGTTTTGAAGCAGAACTTCCCAGCCCAGCAGATCTTCCAGCAATACCCGGTAAAGCCGTTCGAAGTAGAACCCGAGCCGCTTCTGGGGCGGTTCTCTCAGCAGAGGCGGTGCTGTTTGTGGGTTGCGATCCCAGGCTTGAATTTGTTCCGTTACATCATCAGGCAGAAAGCGACCTGGCTCAAACGTCAGGGGTGACTGCAACAGCTGAGGTGCCTGGCATACCCAGGCAAGGTGTCGGACCGCGGGGGTGGTCAGCTCAGAGGCAGAGTAGGGGGCTGTTTTTGCATCCATATGGCCAGAATACCGTAAACTGTCCGCAAGGCACGATGATCAGTTCACTTCACATCTGATGGAGGCTACATGCAATATCTTCACACCATGATCCGGGTGAGTAATCTGGAAGAGACGCTGCATTTCTTTTGCGATTTGCTGGGAATGGTTGAGATCAGTCGCAAGAGTAGCGACAAAGGTCGGTTTACCCTGGTTTTCCTGGCTGCGCCGGAAGATGAGGCACGTGCCCGAGAAGACCGGGCGCCGATGATCGAGCTTACCTATAACTGGGATCCGGAAGAGTACACTGGCGGACGCAATTTTGGCCATCTTGCTTACCGGGTAGATGACATTTATGCCCTTTGCGAGCACCTGAAAGCCAATGGGGTAACGATTAATCGTCCACCCCGGGATGGCCATATGGCCTTTATCCGCACGCCGGATAACATCTCGATCGAGCTTCTGCAGAAGGGCGAGGCACTGCCACCGAAAGAACCCTGGGCCAGTATGGAAAACACGGGTACCTGGTAAGCCCACAGGTGGGCCGCCACAGGGGCTCGAGCGTGATATAGTAGCGGTCTGCAATATAGCTTTCGCATCAGGATGATGCATTCATGACATGGAGAAGTTTGATGGACGATTGGCAAGGATGCCTGGATCCCCAGTGCCAGACCGCTTTGTTACGAGCCCGCGAGAGTGTTGAGCGCCGCGGTGGCTCGGTGATTACCGTTGAAGACTACCTGCTTGCCCTGCTGGATTCCGCACCCGGTATTGTCCGTTTTTTGCGCGGCTGCGGCGTGGATATGGATGAACTCACCCGCACCATTCAATGCGAACAACCGATAGTGACGGAAGTTGGTGGTGAAGGACAGTTGTCATCCCAGTTGATGTATTGGTTCGCATCGGCCAGGGAAACCAGCAATTCCCCATGGCTGGGGTGGTCGCAGCTGCTTGCGACATTGGTTCGCCACGCGGAGCGGCTGCAGGAAAAAGCCTATGTGGCAGTTTTCGAGCTGGTCCCTCGCTGGCCCGATCCTTCGGAAGAGCGGGAGCCGGCTCCGATCGATGAATTCCAGAGAGCTCCTGTCGTTGTCACTGATTCCTCGTGGGTTGAGCTGGCGGAGGACGTTGCGATCAGTCTGGCGGCATCCCCGTCAGCCATGCTCTGGGTCCGGGGTGATCGGGGTTCGGGTAAAACAGCGTGGCTGCAATCACTGCTACCAACACTGGAACTCGATTATGTTGAGCTGGACCTCCGCCGTGAAGCGGAAATCATGGCCAGTGATCTTCCGGTTCTTCCAGAGCGCCGGGTGCAGGGCGAGCCTGGTGAGAGTGGATCACGCTGGCCGGTCCTTGTGCTGGACAATATCTCACCCGCAGATCTCATTGCGCTGATGAATCTGCCCGATGGTCTGGCCTCTGAGTTGTTGCTGCAATGGGCCGGGCCGATTCTACTGCTGGGTCCCGGCGAGGCCGCCGACAGCAGTTCGGCCGCCACACTCCAGCATCGCCTGGGCCGTACCCTCGACATCTTTGCCATGCCGGCTTCCAGCGTTGTCCAACGGCAGGCTATTCTGACGGCACATCAGGCCGCCTTAGAGAAGCAATGGAATATCCAGATTCCTCGCTCCGTGATCCGGTTTGCGGCCTCTCGCCGAAGCCGTTGTGTGAGCACTCCCGGAGGAATGCTCCAATGGCTGGAGCGCTCGGCTGCCAGGCTCAATCTCTTTGCTCGAAGGGGCCCAACCGAGGCGGTGGCCCTGTCCGGGCAGGAAGATACTCTGCGTCGTCAGTCGCTGGTGGCCCTGGCCCGCAAGGAGCCTCTTGACGATATCGAAGCATCGCTGGGAGAGATACAGCTTCATCGGGTGGCGGCAGAGGTGGCCTGGCATGAGCGTAAGGCGGCCGGCACCTTGCGTCAGCTTTCTGCTGAAGATTTGCGCCAGGAACTGGAGCGCTGGGTTGCAGCTCGACCCGGGCCGGTTCACTATGTGCTGCATTGTAATCAGCAGGATGGAGATTCAGCGGGTGCAGGATCTGGAAATTTACATTCGTGATCTGGAACCGGGTGCGGTGTCAGGGTGGCTAGAGAATCACCTGGACGAACTGGAACTCGATGATGGTGAGGTGACGCGCGTGATCAAGGGCGTTGGCCGCTACGAGGGCGAAAGACTTCGGATATCGGTTTATCCCGGAGCTTTCGGAAAACGATTTACGTCACTGGTTATTGAAGGCCCCAGAGTGCCCTGGAACAGTGATCTGGACTGCGCGCGCAGTGCCTGGCGTGCAATGGATACCGAGATTCGTTGCAGCCCGGGAGACTGGACAGAAGGGGAGCCTGTAGAGGATGAGAAATGGTGGCGATTGGACCACCGGGGCGAGCAACAGGTCGTCTGGAACTGAAAGAGGCAGCCCGTGGGCTGCCTCTCTTTTTAGCGGGCGATTCAGTCGCTCAGGATGGACACGTTGTCGGCCTGGAGGCCTTTGTCTGCTTCCACAACGTTAAAGCGTACCAGTTGACCCTGGCGCAGAACCCGGCGCCCGCGGCCACGAATGGCACGGAAGTGAACGAATACTTCATCACCACTGTCGCGCACGATGAAGCCGAAGCCTTTCTTGACGTTGAACCACTTTACGGTGCCTTCCTCGTTACCCTCAGGGCTGCTTTCGTCATAGCCGTCATCATCGTCATCGCGGCTCTGGCTGGGTGCACGGTTGCTCGACCGGGATGTTTGTTGCTTTTCGGCCGGTTTCTTGACTGACAACGCAATGGCCAGGAAGCCCGCAATGCCGAAAACGATCAGCGAGATAATGTAGGCTGCGATGCCACGGTTGCTACCCAGGGCTTCCACAAGTTGGCCCGCAGCGATCAGGCGAAGAGGCTCTGGGGTGAAAGACAGCAAAATGGCAAGCACCAGCGGTGCGGGAATGGCGATCAGGAGAGAAAAAAGGATCGCTTTGGATGGATTACGCATTGACTGAAATTTCTCCATTCTTGTAACGCTAACGATAAAAACCGGATATCGGGTAAAATCGCACATCCGGCCGGTGAAAACCGACAGTACCCCGAAAAACGGGCGCGCTGGCGGGCAAAAGCGGAATGATACCAGATTATCCCGAGCGCTGACCAAGCAGCGGGGAACGCAGTGTCATCGATCACATTCTAGAGAGATTTACCCAGGGGAGTCCCAATAGCTGATGAGCCAGAACGATCTGGAAACCCGACTGGATGAGCTGGAAACCCGGCTGGCCTTCCAGGATGACGTTATCAATACCCTGAGCGAGCAGGTGGCCAAGCAGGAAATGGATATCCGTGAACTGTGGGAAGCCAAGCGGTTGCTGCACAAGCAGCTGAAGGATGTTTCGCCGTCCAATATCAAGTCGGAGCAGGACGAAACACCTCCTCCTCATTACTGAAGATGGCGCAATAAAAAGGGTCAGGTGGAACCTTCACCTGACCCTTTTTTGTGGGATTCCGATTTTGACCTTTATGCCAGGAGTTCGATCAGAATCTGTTCGTAGATGTCCGACAGAGTGTTGAGATCCTCGGCTTTCACACATTCATCCACCTTGTGAATGGTGGCATTGATAGGGCCAAGTTCCACCACCTGTGCACCGGTTGGCGCGATGAAACGGCCATCGGACGTGCCGCCGGAGGTCGAAAGCTCGGTTTCCCGGCCGGTCACTGTGCGAATGGCGCTCTGGCTGGCGGATACGAGCGCTCCCTTGTCCGTGAGGAACGGACGGCCACTCAGGTGCCACTGCAGGTCGTATTTCAGGTTGTGGCGGTCCAGGATGGCTACCACCCGTTCTTCCAGACTCTCTGCGGTGTTTTCCGTGCAGTACCGGAAATTGAAATGCACGAGGCACTCACCGGGAATAATGTTGCTGCCCGTGCCCGCTTCCATTCTGGTGATCTGGAATGTGGTTGGCGGGAAGAAGTCGTTGCCGTTATCCCAGAACTCCTTTGCCAGCGCATCAAGAGCCGGAGCCACGGTATGAACCGGGTTCTCGGCCAGATGCGGGTAGGCAACATGGCCCTGAACGCCATGCACCGTCAGATAACCATGTAAGGAACCCCGGCGGCCGTTCTTGATCACGTCTCCCACTTCATGGGTGCTGGAGGGTTCGCCGATCAGGCACCAGTCAATCTTTTCGTTCCTGGCTTCGAGGGTTTCCACCACTTTCACGGTGCCGTGTTGGGCCGGGCCCTCTTCATCGCTGGTGATCAGCAGGGCAATGGAGCCCCGGTGGTCGGGGTATTTGGCCACGAATCGCTCACAGGCGGTTACGAAGGCCGCCAGGCTGCCCTTCATGTCGGCTGCGCCACGGCCCAGCAAATAGCCATCCCGGATGACCGGATCAAAGGGCGGGTGTGTCCAGTTCTTCTCCGGACCAGTCGGCACCACATCGGTATGGCCGGCAAAGGCCAGCACCGGCCCCTCTGAGCCCTTGCGGGCCCAGAGGTTATCGGTATCGCCAAATCTCAGGTTTTCGCCAGTGAAGCCCAGAGGTGCCAGCCGCGACATCATCAGTTCCTGGCAGCCGGCATCTTCGGGAGTGACGGACTGCCGGCGGATCAGGTCGATGGCAAGTTCTAGGGTCGGGGAATCAGTTGTTTGCATGCAGCTCTTCATTCAGCTCGATGGCAGACTTGTTGGTTTTGCACTCGACCGCGCCGGTCTGACTGTTGCGGCGGAACAGAAGATCCGGCTGGTTGGCCAGATCGCGAGCCTTGATAACCTCAACCAGCTCGTTGTTGTCGTCGAGCAGGGCAACCTTGGTTCCGGCGGTGATGTACAATCCGGCTTCCACTTTGCAGCGGTCGCCCAGCGGGATACCGATGCCGGCGTTGGCACCGATCAGGCAGTTCTCGCCAACCGCAATGATGATGTTGCCACCACCGGACAGGGTGCCCATGGTGGAGCAGCCACCGCCCAGGTCGGAGCCCTTGCCAACCATAACGCCGGCGGAGATGCGGCCCTCGATCATGCTGGTGCCTTCGGTGCCGGCGTTGAAGTTGATGAAGCCTTCGTGCATGACGGTTGTACCTTCACCAACATAGGCGCCAAGACGGACCCGAGCAGTGTCGGCAATGCGAACACCCTTCGGTACCACATAATCTGTCATCTGCGGGAATTTATCGACGGACTTGACTTCCAATGTGCGGCCTTCGAGGCGGGCCTGTAACTGACGATCGGAGAGCTCGTTCAGGTCGATTGCGCCCTCGTTGGTCCAGGCCAGGTTGGGCAGCAGGCCAAAGATACCATCGAGCTTCAGACCATGGGGTTTCGCCATGCGGTGGGAAATCAGGTGAAGCTTGAGGTAAACCTCGGGCGTGCTGGAAGCTGTGTCATCGGTTTCCAGTACCGTAACAACGACCGGGCGTTTGCTGTCGGCCGCTTTGTCCGCCAGGGTTGCCTGGTCGGTCTGGCCAATTTGTCGCAGAGCATTGGCTAGCTGGCTGAGCTGTTCGGCGGTCGCGCTGATCGCCTGGTTGCCGCCCTTGTATTCCAGGACATTGGAGATGACGTCCATCAGGGTGTTATCGGGTGTCATGACCGGCTGCTGGTAAAAGACTTCCAGCCACTCGCCCTGGTTGTTCTGGGTGCCGATACCGATACCGAATGCAAAGCTCATCTGATGGTTGCTCCTGTTCTGAATGTTGGGGTAAGAAGTTCGCGCCTTCCGACTCCGGAGTTAAAATTTGGATCTGTTGCCCTGAGATTCAGGCCAGCCATGCAGCCCATTCGTCTGCATTGAAACCCACGCGCACCTCATTGCCGTTTTCCACGACAGGGCGCTTAATGATGGACGGATTTTCCAGCATGATCGCGTGAGCACTTTGGGCGCTAATGGTATCACGAACCTCCTCGGGAAGTTTGCGCCACGTGGTGCCACGGCGGTTCAACAGGCTTTCCCAGCCAACGGCGCTCTCCCATTTGGATAGCAGATCGTCGTCCAGACCGTCTTTCTTGAAGTCGTGGAACTGGTAGTCAACGCCTTGCTCATCCAGCCACTTGCGGGCTTTCTTCACCGTGTCACAATTTTTGATGCCATACAGTTTCATGTCTGGTTCGCCTTAACAAATTCAACAATCCGGTGTGCCGCCTCGACGCATTCTTCCACCGGCGCAACCAGGGCCATCCGGACCCGGTTTTCTCCGGGGTTGTGGCCATCCACCGTGCGAGAGAGGTAGCGCCCGGGAAGGACGTGGACGTTCTGCTGGGCGGAGAGTTCCCTGGCAAAGGTTTCGTCGTCCATCGGTGTTTCCGGCCACAGGTAAAAGCCGGCGTCCGGGAAATCCACCTCCATGACTTCTCTGAGAATGGGCACTACGGCCTCGAACTTGGCGCGGTAGGCTGCACGGTTCTCCCGAACGTGGTCCTCATCGCTCCAGGCAGCAATGCTGGCCAACTGGTTATGGATGGGCATGGCGCAGCCATGGTAGGTGCGATACTTCAGATAGCCCTCGAGAATGCGAGCGTCACCGGCGACAAAACCGGACCGAAGGCCGGGCAGGTTGCTGCGCTTTGAGAGGCTGTGAAATACCACGCAACGGCGGTAGTCATCACGACCAATGGCGGCGCAGGTTTGCAGCAGGCCCTCCGGCGGGTTGCTCTCGTCGGGGTACAGCTCGGAATAGCATTCGTCGGAGGCGACGATGAAGTCGTGTTGGTCGGCGAGGGCAATAACCCTGGCCAATGTTTCCCGTGGAATCACCGCGCCACTTGGGTTGCCCGGTGAACACAGGAACAATACCTGACAATCCCGCCAGACGGATTCCGGCACTGCCTCAAAGTCCGGAATAAAGCCGTTGGAGCCGTCGCAGGGAAGGTACACCGGCGTGGCGCCGGCCAGGAACGCAGCACCTTCATAGACCTGATAAAACGGGTTTGGGCTGACCACGGTGGCGGGTTTGCTGGCATCCACCACAGCCTGGACCAGGGAAAAGATGGCTTCGCGCGTACCGTTCACCGGTACGATGTTTTTCGCCGGACTCAGGCTGTCGGCTTTCAGTTGGAATCGTTGGGTTGCCCAGTGACTGATGGCCTCGCGAAGTTCATCCGTACCCCGGGTGGTCGGGTAATTGGCAAGCTTGTCCAGGTTGTTCGCAATTACCTCTTTGACGAATTCCGGGGAGGGGTGCTTCGGCTCGCCGATCCCGAGAGAGATGGGTCGGAGATGATCAGGCACGCTAATGCCGGCCTTCAGTTTGGCCAGTTTTTCAAACGGGTAGGGGTGGAGTCTGTCCAGATTGGGATTCATTGAATGTCGTCCAGCATTTTGCAGAGATCTTGCTGCAGGGCCTGGCATACGGCCGGGTCCCGGATGGGTTCGCCGTGTTCGTCGGTGACGAAGAAAACGTCCTCTACGCGCTCGCCCAGGGTGGCAATCTTGGCGTTGGTCAATCGTACCCGATGCTCCAGCAACACCTGGCCGACTCGCGCCAGCAGGCCGGGCCGGTCAGGGGTGATCACTTCCATTACGGTGCGCTGGTTGATGGTGTCGTTAGAGAACGTCACCTCCGTCGGGAAGGCGAAATGTTTCAGTTGCCTTGGTGTGCGCCGGTGGATGATATCCGGGTAGTCTTCCGGGTCATCCAGCTCTTCAATCAGGCGTAAACGCACCCGTTCCTTGCGAGCGGGGTCGATTCCAAGAGGCTGGCCCTTTTCATCCAGCACCACGTAGGAGCTGATCGAGTAGGGACCCTCACTGGAGCTGATACGGGCGTCCACGATGTTCAGGTTCAGCTGCTCAAGCACCGCAGTGGTTGCCGCAAACAGGGCAACCCGGTCCTTCATGTAAATAATGATCTGGGAATAGCCATCCGTGGGTCCGCCCCGAGTGTCGCGAATAAGCACCAGTGGGTCGGGGTTGTTGCCGTGACGGACAATGGCGGCTGTCTGCCAGGCAATATCAACGGTTGAGTCCTGGAGAAAATAATCCTCATCCACGGTGTCCCAGATAACATCGATCTGCTCATCCGTCATATTCTGGGCGTGCAGGATCTCGCGTGCTTCAGATTGGGTGGCGCGCACCCATTCTTGCCGGTCGATGGGGTTTTCCGTGCCCCGGCGCAGGGCCCGTTTGGCCTCGATATACAGTTGGCGTAACAGAGAGGCGCGCCAGGTGTTCCAGAGTTTTGGGTTGGTTGCGCTGATATCGCATACGGTCAGCACATAGAGATAATCGAGGTGCGCCTGGCTCGGTACCGCCCTGGCAAAGGCATGAATGATGTCCGGGTCAGATATGTCTTTGCGCTGCGCGGTCATGGACATCAGCAGGTGGTTTTCCACGAGCCACGAGATCAGCTGTGTGTCCCGCTCACTCAGATGATGCCTGTGGCAGAAAGCCTCGGCATCCATGGCGCCCAGTTCCGAATGGTCACCGCCCCGTCCTTTGGCAACATCATGGTATATGCCCGCAATATAAAGGGTTTCCAGCTTTGGTAACCGATGGATCAGGCGAGAGGCCAGGGGGTATTCGTCCCTCGCCTCGGTGCCGCTCAGCCGAACCATGTTGCGGATGACGCGCATGGTGTGGGCGTCCACGGTGTAAATGTGAAAAAGGTCGTGCTGCATCTGGCCGATAATCTGGCCGAATTCCGGGAGGTACCGGCCGAGCACGTTGTACTTCTTCATGGCGGACAGGGTCTGATCCAGCGCATGGGGCGTTCTGAGCAGCTCCATGAACAAAGTGGTCACAGCCAGATCGGAGCGGAACGCATCGTCAATCAGGTGGCGGTGCGCCCGCAGAGAGCGGATGGTGGTCGCGCGAATGCCCTTGATTTCCGGATGCTGGGCCATCAGCACGAAAATTTCCATGATGGCGTAAGGCGCGTAGGCAAAAACCTGGTTGTTAACCGCTTCGATATAATAGTTGCGAATCTGGAAGCGTTTGTTGATCGGCCGGATGGCGTCTTCGGACGCGCTGCCGAGAATGGCCTCGTCATAATACTGCAGGATCACGTCGGTCAGCTCGGCGAGGGCCAGGACCGTTCGATAGTAGGACTGCATCATAAGTTCAACGCCGAGCCGTTTGCCTTCGTCCTTGTAGCCTAGCATCTGGGCAAGGGCACGTTGGTGGTCGAACAACAGGCGGTTCTCATTCCGGTCGGCCAGCAGTTGCAAACCATAGCGCAGTTGCCACAGGAAGGTTTCACCCTGGAAAAGAATCTGATGCTCTTCCTCGGTGAGAATGCTGAATCGCGTCAGGTCTGCAATGTTCTGCAGTCCAAAGTGGCGTTTGGTAATCCAGCCAATGGTCTGTATGTCCCGCAGGGCGCCCGGGGAGCCTTTAACGTTGGGCTCAAGGTTGTATTCGGTATCGCCGTATTTCTGGTGCCGTTGCTGCTGCTCTTCGCGCTTTGCGATGAAGTAGTTGCGATCGGTGCTGACATCGTCGGAGTACACCTGCTCGCTGAGGTCCGAGCGCAGCTCATCCGGGCCGGCGATGGTGCGGGTTTCGAGCAGGTTGGTGAGTATGGTGATGTCTTCACGGGCGGCCGTTTTGCTTTCTTCAATGCTGCGAACGCTGTGACCGATATCCAGTCGCAAATCCCAGAGAAGCGTAACAAAGGCCCCCAGATCATCGTGCCAGCTGTCCTCGATACCATTGCGAGTCAGTATGAGCAAGTCAATGTCTGAGTGGGGGTGAAGCTCACCGCGCCCGTAGCCGCCGACAGCCACCAGGGCAATATCCGGCGAGCCGGAAAAAGGATAACGGTTCCAGATTAGCCTCAGAACGGTATCGACGGTGTCGGCCCGGGAGTGGACAAGGGCGCGGACATCGGCTCCCTGCCGGAAGGCCTCGGCATCTGCGTTATACCTTCCCTCTAACAGTTCCCGGGCCGCCTTGACGGGAGAGGGGGCGTTACTGATGCGGGATTCCAGCTCGCTTTGGTCCACTTAGAAGGACTCTTCCTTTCGCTTGGTCAAAACCTCATGGCCGTCAGCAGTCACAAGGATGGTGTGCTCCCATTGTGCAGAGAGCTTGTGGTCCTTGGTAACCACTGTCCAGCCGTCCGGCAGAAGTTTGGTCTGGTACTTGCCCTGGTTGATCATCGGCTCGATGGTGAAGGTCATGCCCTCCTGAAGCTCCAGGCCGGTGCCGGGTTTGCCGTAATGCATAACCTGCGGCTCTTCGTGAAATACCGCGCCGATGCCATGGCCGCAATAATCGCGAACCACAGAGTATCGGTGTTTCTCGGCGTGTTGCTGAATGACGTGGCCAATATCTCCCAGGCGGGTTCCCGGCTTAACCAGCTCGATGCCTTTATAGAGGCACTCCTGGGTAATCTGGATCAGGCGCTCTGTGCCCGGTTTGGGCTTGCCGACGATCCACATCTTACTGGTATCACCGTGGTAGCCATCCTTTATTACGGTGACATCGATATTTAGGATGTCTCCGTCCTTGAGTATTTTCTTCTCTGACGGGATGCCGTGGCAGATCACGTGGTTAACCGAGGTACAGATGGACTTCGGAAATCCTTTATAGTTGAGCGGCGCCGGAATGCACTTTTGCTCGTTAACAATATAGTCGTGGCAAATCCGGTCGAGCTCTTCAGTGGAAACGCCCGGTTTGACGTAATCGCCAATCATCTCGAGCACTTCGGCCGCCAAACGGCCAGCGACGCGCATCTTTTCGATTTCTTCCGGAGTCTTGATCGATACCTGCATTGGGTTTCCCGTTGATTTGTATCAAACCGGCATTTTAAGGGCCCTGCGGCCCGGGTACAAGGAAGCCGGTCGTCAAAAATAATGGCGTTTACCGGCTCGAATATGGTATAAACGCGCCCGCTGGAAACGAATCCGGCAAATTCACACACGTGTCGGCACGTTATCCCAGGGTGCCTGCTCCTGCTTTATAAGGAGCCAGGTTGGGGTAATCGGATACGTGGAGGACTAACCCGAAGCTAAAAAGGTAACTATCATGGCTCAGGTAAATATGCGTGACCTGCTGAAGGCAGGTGCTCACTTCGGTCACCAGACCCGCTACTGGAACCCGAAAATGTCGAAGTTCATCTTCGGCGCCCGTAACAAGATTCATATCATCAACCTTGAGCAGACTGTTCCTGCCATGAACGATGCGCTGAAGTTCGTTCAGCAGCTGGCAGAGAACAAGAACAAGATCCTGTTCGTTGGTACCAAGCGTGCCGCGGCCAAGATCATCAAGGAAGAAGCCGAGCGTGCCGGTCAGCCGTTCGTTAACCATCGCTGGCTCGGTGGCATGCTGACCAACTACAAGACCATCCGTCAGTCTATCCGTCGCTACCGTGATCTGGAAACCCAGAGCCAGGACGGTACTTTCGACAAGCTGACCAAGAAAGAAGCCCTGGATCGCACCCGCGAAATGGACCGCCTCGAGCGTTCCATTGGTGGTATCAAGGACATGGGTGGTCTGCCGGACGCGATGTTCGTGATCGACGTTGACCACGAGCGTATCGCTATCAAGGAAGCCAACAAGCTGGGCATTCCTGTTATCGGCGTTGTGGATACCAACAGTGATCCGGACGGTGTTGATTACGTGATTCCGGGCAACGATGACGCCATTCGCGCGATCCAGATTTACGTGAAAGCCGTTGCTGATACCTGCATCGAAGCGGCCCAGTCTGCCGGTGCCGGCGCTGACGAGTTTGTTGAGGTCAGCGAAGACGCCGAAGGCGCTGCTCCAGCCGCTGAGTAAG
This sequence comes from Marinobacter sp. MIT932201, assembly GCF_047123295.1. Taxonomy (NCBI): domain Bacteria; kingdom Pseudomonadati; phylum Pseudomonadota; class Gammaproteobacteria; order Pseudomonadales; family Marinobacteraceae; genus Marinobacter; species Marinobacter sp. MIT932201. The sequence goes on from NZ_CP138917.1 coordinate 1,585,433, forward strand.
GCTTTATCTTCACGTTTGAGATGTAAGGTGTGCCCAGGGTTGCCTCGGGCACACCTCCCCACCGAATTCGGAACAGTTGAGAGGATTGAACATGGCTGCAATTACCGCTGCAATGGTCAAAGAGCTGCGTGAGCGTACCGGCCTTGGCATGATGGAGTGCAAGAAGGCGCTCGTTGAAGCCGAAGGCAGTGTAGACGCCGCAATCGAAGAACTGCGTAAGTCTTCCGGTCTGAAAGCTGCCAAGAAAGCCGGCCGTACCGCCGCTGAAGGCGCTTCACTGATCAAGATTTCTGACGACAACACCGTTGCGTACATTCTGGAAGTGAACTCCGAGACAGACTTCGTGGCTCGCGATGACAACTTCCTGAACTTTGCCAACGATGTCCTGAACGTTGCCTTCGAAAAAGGCGAAACTGACGTAGCCAAGCTGATGGAAGGCGATCTGGAAGCCAAGCGTGAAGCGCTGGTTCAGAAGATCGGCGAAAACATCACTGTTCGCCGCATCGTGAAAGTTGAAGGCCCGGTTGTTGGTGGCTATGTCCACAGCAACAACAAGATTGCTTCTGTTGTTGCCCTGACTGCCGGCGACCCTGAAGTTGCCCGTGATATTGCCATGCACGCAGCTGCGGTTAACCCGCGTGTTGGCAAGCCGGAAGACATGCCGGCAGAAGAGCTTGAAAAAGAGAAAGAAGTCATCAAGGCCCAGCCGGATATGGAAGGCAAACCTGCCGAGATCGTCGAGAAGATGATGGGCGGCCGCATCAAGAAGTTCCTCAAGGAAAACAGCCTTGTTGAGCAGCCTTTCGTCAAGAACCCGGATCAGACCGTGGGCGAGCTGATCAAGTCCAACGGTGGCGAGCTGGTTGGCTTCGTGCGCCTGGAAGTGGGTGAAGGCATTGAGAAGGAAGAAGTGGACTTTGCTGCCGAGGTTGCTGCTGCAGCCGGCACAGGCAAGGCCTGATCCTTCGTTTGATGCAGCAGGCGCTCTGCCTCTGCATCACCTGAGTCTGCCACGTTAGCCGGAAATTTCCGGCTCTCGTGGCGGGCTTGTATCTGAGATACCCCTTTTTTGAGGAGTATGTCAGATACAAGCCTGCAACGGGTATCACGCCGGATAGCAGCCAACAGACGACAAGGGGATCATCATGCCGACATCATCGAAAACCCAGCCCAGATACAAGCGTGTTCTGCTCAAGCTCAGTGGCGAAGCCCTGATGGGTGAGCACGATTTCGGTATTGATCCCAAAGTTCTTGACCGCATGGCACTGGAAATCGGTGCGCTGATTGGTATTGGCGTACAGGTTGGTCTGGTGATTGGTGGCGGTAACCTGTTCCGTGGAGCAGCCCTGAATGCTGCGGGCATGGACCGGGTGACCGGCGACCATATGGGTATGCTGGCCACGGTCATGAACGGTCTGGCGATGCGTGACGCTCTGGAGCGCTCCAACATCCGTACCCGCGTAATGTCGGCAATCCCGATGAGTGGGATCGTCGAGCACTACGACAGACGCCGAGCAGTCAGGGATCTCAAGGACGGCGATGTCGTGATTTTCTGTGCCGGTACCGGCAACCCCTTCTTCACGACAGACTCTGCTGCTTGTCTGCGTGGTATTGAAATCGAGGCGGATGCCGTGCTCAAAGCCACCAAGGTGGATGGCGTATACTCAGCGGATCCGCACCTGGATAGCAGTGCAGAGAAATACGACTACCTCACCTATGATGAGGTTCTGGACAAGAAGTTGGGCGTGATGGATCTGACAGCCATCTGTCTCGCCCGTGATCACGGCATGCCGCTGCGGGTGTTCGATATGAACCGTGCAGGCGCGCTGACTCGCATCGTAACCGGCGAGAAAGAAGGTACACTGATCGAATAAAACGCTGTCCAGGCCCCATGGGAGTTTGGGGCCATAGTGCAAAAAGACATGACGAACGAATTGAGGATGCTGAAGTGATTAACGACATCAAAGCAGAAGCCGAAAAGAAGATGAAGAAGAGCCTGGAGTCCCTGAACAATGCGTTTAACAAGATTCGCACTGGTCGGGCCCATCCTTCTATCCTGGATAGCGTCACCGTGAACTATTACGGCCAGGAGACGCCGCTGAAACAGGTGGCAAGTGTCAACGTCGAGGATAACCGGACTCTGACGGTCTCTCCCTGGGAGAAGAACCTGATGCCGACCATCGAGAAGGCGATCATGGCGTCAGACCTTGGTCTGAACCCGGCTACCAGTGGCGATATCATTCGGATTCCAATGCCGATGCTGACTGAAGAAACCCGTAAGGAAATGGTCAAGCAGGCAAAAGCGGACGCCGAGCACGGTCGTGTTTCCATCCGCAACGCACGTCGGGATGCCAACAGCATGATCAAGGATCTGTTGAAGGAAAAGGAAATTACTGAAGACGACGAGCGCAAGGGCGAGGATGAGATCCAGAAGTTGACCGACCGCTACATTGCGGAAGTCGAGAAGATGCTCAAGGCCAAAGAAGAGGACCTGATGGCGGTTTAACCGTTCGGGTTCACTTGCAAGCGAATTGAAAGGCCGCGGCAATCAAGCGCTTCGGCCGCACAGGGGATTTCATGACGGGAACTGTATCCGCAGAGATTCCGGTGTCGGCAGACAGCCGACCCCGGCATGTGGCCATCATCATGGACGGGAATAATCGATGGGCCAAGGCCCGTCGTCTCAAGGGAGTGGCTGGCCACAAGGCCGGAGTGGATGCGGTCAGGGCAGTGGTAGAAACCTGCGCCCGCGAAGGTGTGGAAGTTCTCACTCTGTTTGCCTTTTCCAGTGAAAACTGGCGGCGCCCCAAGGACGAAGTGTCGGCCCTGATGAAGCTGTTCCTGTTCGCGCTCGAGCGCGAAGTGCGGAAGCTTCATCGTAACGACATCCGGTTGCGCATAATTGGTGACCGGTCCGCCTTCAGTTCTGCGCTTCGCGAACATATGGAAGCGGCGGAGGAGCTGACCCGCAACAACACCCGGATGACGCTCGTGATTGCAGCGAACTACGGCGGACACTGGGATATCACTCAGGCCACGCGCAAGGTGGCGGAACAAGTGCGTGTCGGGCATTTGGCGCCATCCGATATTACCGATGACCTGATCCAGCAGCACCTCAGTATTGGTGACCTGCCAATGCCTGATCTGATGATTCGCACGGCCGGTGAGCAGAGAATCAGCAACTTCATGCTGTGGCACCTGGCTTACACAGAGCTTTACTTTTCTCCGGTGTATTGGCCTGATTTTCAGCAGGAAGAGATGCTCAAGGCCCTGCAGGCATATGCCGGTCGACAGCGTCGTTTTGGCCAGACAGATGATCAGATAGCGGCCAAGGCTCTACAACAATAACGAACGATAGCGACGTTAACCGTGTTAAAAACCCGAATTATCACCGCATTGATTCTCGCCCCGATCGCCATCGGCGGGATCTTCTTTCTCCCTCCGCTGGGGTTTGCTCTCTTCACAGGTGCCATCATCTCTATAGGTGCCTGGGAGTGGGCAAATATGTCTGGCATTGGGCATCCTGCTGGTCGGATCGGTTATGCGCTGCTAACCGCCCTGATTCTATACGGGCTTCTCAACGTGCCGTTTGTGGCGGTGCTCTGGCTGGCGCTGTTCTGGTGGGGCATCTGTTTTCTTCTGGTTCGCAGTTACCCCGCAGGGTCTGATAAATGGGGCAGTCTGCCGGTCAGAGCCGTAATGGGGCTGTTCGTGCTGGTGCCCGCCTGGGTTGGCCTGAATCACCTGCGTACCGGTGGCTTCCAGTTTGGCGACAGCAGCAACAACCTGCTGCTCATTCTTTACGTGTTCTGCGTGGTCTGGGTTGCTGATATCGGTGCTTACTTTGCCGGTCGGGCGTTTGGAAAAGCAAAGTTGGCACCCCGGGTCAGCCCCGGTAAGTCCTGGGCGGGTGTCTGGGGTGGTCTGGTGGCCGTGGGAGCCTTTGCTCTTGTGGTGAGTTTTCTGGCTTCAGCAGGGGCAGGACAGACACTGCTCCTGATTGTTGCCAGTCTCGCCACCGGCCTGGTTTCGGTGTTGGGTGATTTGCTGGAAAGCATGCTCAAGCGGCATCGGGGCATCAAGGACAGTAGTCAGTTGCTACCCGGCCATGGCGGGATTATGGATCGGATTGATAGTCTGACAGCGGCGATTCCGGTTTTTGCTCTCATCATTACCCAACTTGGTTGGCTCACAACCGGGCACTGGTGACTATGGCAACCCGCTCTATCAGCATTCTCGGAGCCACGGGCTCCATTGGCCTCAGCACCCTGGATGTTGTTCGAAGGCACCCGGAACGTTTCTCGGTTTATGCATTAACCGCCAGCACCCGCGCTGAGGAACTGGCTGTATTGTGCCGGGAATTCCGTCCCAAGGTGGCCGTCATGGCCGATCCAGAGGCTGCCAATATGCTCTCCGAGCTGCTGGCAGACTTGCCGGACACCGAGGTGCTCGCCGGCCTGGATGGGTTGTGTCAGGCAGCCTCGGCGCCTGACGTTGATACCGTGATGGCAGCCATTGTTGGCGCGGCGGGATTATCGCCTACGCTTTCAGCGGTAAGGGCAGGGAAGCGGGTGCTGCTTGCCAATAAAGAAGCCCTGGTGATGTCCGGGAAATTGTTCATGGACGCCGTGACCGAGGCCGGTGCCGAACTGCTGCCGATCGATTCCGAGCACAACGCGATTTTCCAGTGCATGCCGGCAGACAAGATCCGGGATCCTGCTGGTGCCGGTATTACGAGGATCTTGCTGACAGCCTCCGGTGGCCCCTTCCGCGAGCACTCTGCTGAAGATCTCCGGTCGGTAACTCCGGCCCAGGCGTGTGCCCACCCCAACTGGTCCATGGGCCAAAAGATTTCCGTAGACTCAGCCACCTTGATGAACAAGGGCCTGGAGCTGATTGAAGCCTGCTGGCTTTTCAACACAACACCTCAGAAAGTCGAGGTGCATGTTCATCCAGAGAGTATCATCCACTCCATGGTGGAATATGCCGATGGATCCGTGTTGGCACAGCTTGGCAGTCCGGATATGAGAACGCCGATTGCCAACGGCCTGGCCTGGCCCGAGCGCATTGATGCCGGAGTTGCCCCCCTGGATCTGTTCGCTATCGGGCGTTTTCACTTCGAACGCCCGGATCTGGGGCGTTTCCCCTGTCTGCGCCTTGCTGCGGAAGCTTTCGAGGCGGGCGGCACTGCACCGGCGGTTCTGAATGCGGCCAATGAAGTGGCGGTTGCCGCTTTTCTCGACGGTACCCTGTGTTTTTCGGATATCCCCGTTATCATAGAGCGAACGCTCGCTGCGACCGCAGTAGAGCCAGCAGACAGCTTTGAGATCATTTTTGCCAAGGATAAAGAGGCACGGGGTCGTGCGCGGGAACAGATAGGTCTGTTAACTGTCTGATAGTCGCAGCCGTAGGCTGCCCGGCTGAAGCCATTCAATCAGGAACGCTATGCAGATTATTGAAACCGTCCTCGCACTCGCGCTTACCCTCGGCATCCTCGTGACCTTGCACGAATACGGTCATTTCTGGGTGGCCCGGCGGTGCGGGGTAAAAGTGCTCCGATTCTCGGTGGGTTTCGGGAAACCCATGTTTTCCTGGTATGACAAGCATGGAACCGAGTTCGCGGTTGCGGCCATTCCACTGGGCGGCTACGTCAAGATGCTTGATGAGCGAGAGGGGCCGGTACCCGAGGAACTCCGAGACCAGGCCTTCACGTCCAAGCCGCCCGGCCAACGTATTGCCATTGCCGCGGCTGGCCCCGTAGCCAATTTCATATTTGCCATTTTTGCTTACTGGCTATTAAGCGTGGTTGGCGTTACCCATGTTGCGCCCATTGTTGGCCAGATTGCCGACGAGAGCGTGGCCGAGCGGGTGGGGCTGCAGGAAGGCATGGAGATTCACGCCGTGGATGGCCATCGGGTCAGTTCCTGGCGTGATGTGAACATGCGCATCCTCGAGCGGACTGGCGAGCATGGTTCGATCTCCATGGAGGTGTCCGAGGATGGCGCCCGGGGAACCGTCAGCGGTGAGCTTTCAGGATGGGGCCTGAGTGATGATACGCCCAACCCGCTGGCTGAGTTTGGCATCACGCCATGGCGGCCTGCTGTGCCGCCTGTATTGGGTCAGATTTCCGAGGGTGGGCGTGCAGAGGCAGCCGGGTTGCAGCCCGGAGATCGCATCGTTGCCGTGAATGGCGAGGCGATCGGCAGCTGGTTTGAGCTGGTAGAGTTCATTCGCAACGCTCCGGAGCAGACACTTCAGGTCACTGTGGAGCGCAACGGCTCGGAACAATCCCTGAGCGTGACCCCGGAAGCAAGGACCGAGGAAAGTGGCGAGTCGATCGGTTTCGTCGGGGCAGGTGTGGAGGCGATCTCGTGGCCAGAGGAAGTTCTGCGGGATGTCAGCTACGGTCCGTTCGCTGCCATCCCGGTAGCCCTCAGCGAAACCTGGGCGGACACCCGTCTTACGCTCGTGGCCATCAAGAAAATGGTCACCGGACTGTTGTCGCCCACAAACCTCAGTGGTCCGATAACCATTGCCCGGGTTGCAGAGGCCAGCGTCAGCTCCGGATTCGAAGATTTCGTGCGTTTTCTTGCTTATCTGAGCGTAAGTCTGGGCATTTTGAACCTTCTGCCTGTACCGGTACTGGATGGTGGTCATATCGTTTACTACACCATCGAAGCCCTCCGGGGAAAGCCGCTTTCCGAGCAGGCTCAAGCGTTTGGATTACGAATTGGTATGGCAATGATCCTCACATTAATGGTGTTTGCTCTTTACAACGACCTGATGCGGTTGTGAGAATTGCGAGCTCTTTACGCGCATTAACCAGGCGAAATATTTGAATGAGACGTTCTCTTCTAAGTGTAGCCGTTGGCCTCGCTGTGGCCGTGTCCGGCATGAAGCCAGCACTTGCTGATCAGTTCACTGTTGCGGATATTGAGGTTGAAGGCCTGCAGAGGGTATCTGCGGGTACTGTTTTTTCTGCGTTCCCTGTCAATATTGGTGAACAGGTGGACGAGACCGAGCTGGCTGATGCGATCAAGTCGCTGTTCCGGACCGGGCTTTTTACCGACATTGAGGCCAGCCGGGAAGCTGGTGTACTCATTCTGACGGTTCGAGAGCGTCCCTCCATCAGTGATATCGAGATCGAGGGCAATAAGAACATTGAAACCGAGATGTTGATGGACGCGCTGGCAGGGGCCGGGCTTCAGGAAGGCCAGGTGTTCCGGCGTGCGACCCTCGAACGTCTGGAGCTTGAAATACTGCGCTCATACATTGCTCAGGGCCGCTACAATGCCCGGGTAAAGGCAACAGCGGAAGAGCTTCCGAGAAACCGGGTTTCGATTCGTCTGGATATCAATGAAGGTTCTGTTGCCGCCATTCACCACATCAATCTCATTGGCAACCGGGATTTCACCGACGAGGAGCTGCAGGATCTGTTCGAGCTGCAAACCACGAGCTGGTGGAACTCGATAACCAACGCGGACAAATACGCCAGAGAACGTCTGAGCGGCGATCTGGAGTCGCTTCGGTCATTCTATCTTGATCGGGGCTATCTCGATTTCAACGTCGAGTCCAGCCAAGTGTCCATCTCTCCGGACAAGCAAAAAGTCTTCATCGCGATTGCTGTAAATGAAGGTCCCCAGTACACCATTTCCGAAATCAACCTTCGCGGTGAGCTCATCGTGGGTGAGGAGGAATTGCGCTCGCTGATTCCGGTCGAGGAAGGTGATGTATTCTCCCGGTCCCGCATGACAGCAATTTCCGAATCCCTGGCATTCCGGCTTGGCCGTGAGGGCTATGCCTTTGCCAACGTCAATGCCGTTCCGGAGCCGGGCGAAAACAACACAGCCGCAGTCACGTTTTTTGTGGAGCCTGGCAAGCGGGCCTACGTGCGAAGAATCAATTTCGATGGCAACGTGTCTACACGCGATGATGTCCTGCGCCAGGAAATGACGCAAATGGAGGGCGGTGTTGCGTCTTCCGACCGAATCGAGTTCTCCAAGACCAAGTTGGAACGTCTTGGCTTCTTCCAGACTGTTAACGTGGACACCGTCCCGGTACCTGGCACCGACGACCTGGTGGACGTCAATTATTCCGTTGAGGAGCAGCCAACAGGCAGCCTTTCGGCCTCCATTGGCTTTTCCCAGGATTCCGGTGTGATTCTCGGTGCCAATGTCTCTGAGAATAACTTCTTTGGTACCGGTAAGCGGGTATCCTTCGGCGTGAATGTCAGTGACTCCATCAAGAGCGCAAACATCTCCTATCTGGACCCTTACTACACCGTTGATGGCGTGAGCCGCGGGTTCAGTGTATTCGCCCGGGAGACTGACTACGAAGAGGAAGATATTTCCTCGTTCCTGCTGGATGAGTACGGTGGCCGCGTTACCTTCGGCTACCCCACGGACAGTATTACCCGCCTGAATTTTGGTGCCGGTGTCACTCAGTCGAATCTGAAGGAAGGCCTCTTTACGTCACAGGAGGTGAGTGAATTCATTGATGAGGAAGGCGACTCGTTCACCAACTTTTTCCTGTTCGGAAGCTGGCGTCGCAGTACTCTGAACCGTGGCGTGTTGCCGACTGATGGTTACAGCCACTCACTGTCCCTGGATGTGGCGGTGCCGGGTAGTGATCTGACCTTCTACAAAGCTACCCACAAAACGGATTTCTACTACCCTGTGACCGATAATAATCGCTGGGTCTTCCGGGCACGGTCAGAGATCGGCTACGGCGATGGCTATGGTGATCGCAGCCAGATGCCGTTCTACGAGCACTTCTACACCGGTGGTTATGGTTCGGTTCGTGGATACGAAGCCAACTCGCTGGGGCTCAGGGCAACGAATAACGTAAACGACCTTTCGGATCCGGATCCGTTTGGCGGCAACCTTTTGACCGAGGGTGGTCTGGAACTGATCTTCCCGACGCCGTTTGCTGGCGATACCCGCTCAATGAGAACGGCATTCTTCCTGGATGCCGGCCAGGTGTTTGATACAGCCAGGGGGTTCGATCCGGAACTGAGCGAAATCAGGATGGCAGCCGGTGTCGGCTTCCAGTGGATAACGGCTGTTGGCCCATTGGCATTCAGTCTCGCTTACCCTCTGAACGACAAAGCTGGCGACGACACACAGGTGTTCCAGTTCTCGCTGGGCCAGACCTTCTAAAGCATGGATAATAATAATCGACGGATGAAAATCAGGAGAAAACCAATGTCCCGATTTGTTTTGATGTTCGCTGCTGTGATTATGGCGTTTTCATTCCCGGCGATGGCCGAAACCCGGATTGGTGTAGTCGATCTGCGTCAGGCACTGTTCTCGTCTGACGATGCCAAGACATTCAGCGAATCCCTTCAGAAGGATTTTGCCGGGGACGAAGCCCGCGTCCGTGAAGCCCAGGAAGCAGCTCGCAAGCTCCAGGAACGCCTTGAGAAGGATGGAGCCATGATGAACGAGAGCGAGCGTAACAAGCTGGCGGGAGAGTTCCAGGAGAAGGTAAAGGAGTTCAACTTTCTCAAGCAGCGGTTGGATTCAACAGTGAACCAGCGCAAGCAGGCGTTTCTGGAGCAGGCTCGTCCCGAGGTGGACGCAGCGGTCAAGGAGCTTCTTGAGGAGAACAACCTCGACCTTATCCTGCCAAGCGAAGCAGTTGTCTATGTAAAGCCTGAAATGAACCTGACCTCTCAGCTTCTTGAAAAACTGAACCGTTAATCTGTGACGGGCACCCCGGTGCCCTGATCGTTGCTTGGGAGTTCGCAATGACAGAAAGGTCCTATCGCCTTGGGGAAATTGCCAATGCCCTTGGTGCGGAGCTACGGGGTGACCCTGATGTAAAGGTTTCGGGTCTGGCGACGTTGCAGGCGGCTGGTCCCGGTCAGATCAGCTTCCTGGCGAATCCGTCCTATGGCAAATATCTGCCAGACACGCGTGCTTCGGCCGTTATTGTTGCACCTGCCTCGGCGAAAGAGGCTCCGACCAACGCCCTGTTACTGGACAATCCATATCTCGGATATGCCCGGTTGAGCCACTGGTTTGACCCCGCCCCCGTTGCTTCGCCCGGCATTCACCCGTCCGCAGTAGTAGACCCGTCAGCGACCATCGCTGAGGATGCCAGCATAGGCCCGAATGTGGTGGTGGAAGCCGGGGCAGATATTGGTGAGAGGGTTGTTGTTGGAGCCGGCTCGATTGTTGGAGCCCGCGCCAGAATCGGAGCCCGGACTCTGATTCGGCCCCGGGTGACTCTGGCTCACGACGTGGTGATTGGCGAACGTTGCCACATACTCAGCGGTGCTGTGATAGGCTCCGACGGTTTTGGTTTCGCGAACGAGAAGGGCGTTTGGCACCGTATTGCACAGCTCGGGCGCGTTGTTCTCGGGAATGATGTGGAAGTGGGCGCCAACACCACTATCGATCGCGGGGCTTTGGATGACACCGTGATTGGCGACGGTGTGAAGCTCGATAACCTGATCCAGATTGCCCATAACGTATGCATAGGCGAGCACAGCGCCATGGCGGCTATGGTTGGCATTGCCGGCAGCACCCGCGTTGGCAGGCACTGTGTTTTCGGTGGCGCATCCGGCGTTGCTGGCCATCTTGAAATCGCCGATCAGGTTCATCTGACCGGTATGACTCTGGTAACCGGTGACATCCGGGAGCCAGGTGTCTATTCATCAGGCACGAGTGCCGATACCAACCGTCAATGGCGCAAGAATGCGGTGCGCTTCCGGCAGTTGGATGTTCTGGCGCGACGGGTAAAAGAACTCGAAAAGAAATTAGAGGGCTGAGGCCGATCAACATGATGAACATCGACGAAATTCTGGAGTACCTTCCACACCGATACCCGTTTTTGCTGGTGGATCGGGTAACTGAGGTCGAAAAGGGAAAATCGATCAAGGGCTACAAGAATATTTCGTTTAACGAGCCGTTCTTCCAGGGCCACTTCCCGAATAATCCCATCATGCCGGGCGTCTTGATCATTGAGGCGATGGCGCAGTTATCCGGCATTCTCGGTTTTGTGACTGTGGGCCGGAAACCTTCTGACGGCGTGGTACAATACTTGGCCGGTTCGAGCAAGGCCCGGTTCAAACGCCCGGTATTGCCAGGGGATCAACTGTGCATGGAGTCGGAATTTATTTCCGGTAAACGGGGTATATACAAATTCGAGTGTCGCGCTCTGGTCGACGGAGAAGTCGTTTGCGTGGCAGAGATTCTGACCGCTGAGAGAGAAGTTTGATGGCGACAAATGACTGGTCGGGAGTCCATCCTCAGGCAATTGTAGACCCGTCAGCCAGGCTCGGGGACAACGTCACCGTCGGGCCGTGGAGTTACATTGGTCCGGATGTGGAAATCGGCGATGGCACAGAGATCCTGTCGCACGTTGTTGTTAAAGGGCCTACGGTCATTGGCCGGAACAATCGCATCTTCCAGTTCTCCAGTATCGGTGAAGAGTGTCAGGACAAGAAATACGCCGGCGAGCCGACCACGTTGGTGATTGGTGACAACAATGTGATTCGAGAGAATTGCACCATCCACCGCGGCACGGTCCAGGATCGTGGCGAAACCCGCATTGGCAGCGGTAACCTTCTCATGGCTTATGTGCATGTCGCCCACGACTGCATTGTGGGGGATAACACCATCCTGGCCAATTGCGCGACCCTTGCGGGCCATGTCTCGGTCGGTGATTTTGCGATCCTCGGTGGTGGCACCATGGTTCACCAGTTTTGCCATATTGGCCCCCACAGCATGGCGGCCGGTGGCAGCATCGTACTCAAGGATATTCCCGCCTACGTTATGGCCAGTGGTCAGTCAGCGGAGCCTCATGGCATGAACGTCGAAGGCCTCAAGCGCCGCGGTTTCAGTAAAGATGTTTTGCTGGCCTTACGCCGTGCCTACAAGGTCATCTACCGCCAGGGGCTCACGACCGAACAGGCCGTTGAAGAACTCGAGAAATCCTATTCCGATGTCGCGGAGATTCGCCCGCTCATTGACTCCCTGCGTGGAGCACACCGCGGCATCATCCGCTAACCCGGCAGGAGCCTGTCGGTGACAGATCTTTCTCACGCGATCATCAGCGAACGCAAAATCACATTCGGTATCATTGCCGGCGAGGCATCGGGGGATATCCTCGGTGCCGGGCTGATTCGTTCCCTCCGGCAGCGTTATCCCCGTGCCCGTTTCGTCGGAATTGGCGGAGAGGAGATGGTTGCTGAAGGTTTTCACTCGCTGGTGCCGATGGAGCGCCTTTCGGTCATGGGCCTGGTTGAGGTCCTGGGTCGGATTCGCGAACTATTCAGCATCCGGGCCCGAGTGCTGGACTATTTCTTCACGACTCCGCCGGACGTGGTCATTGGTATTGATTCCCCGGATTTTACGCTGGCTATCGAGCGACGCTGTCGCGAGGCCGGTATCCTCTCTGTCCATTATGTCAGCCCATCCGTGTGGGCCTGGCGGCAAAAGCGGATTTTTAAAATCGCCAAGTCCGTCAACCTTATGCTGACCCTGTTCCCGTTTGAGGCTCGTTTCTATGAGGAACACCACGTGCCCGTGGCGTTCGTGGGTCACCCCCTGGCCGATCGCATTCCCATGGAACCGGATACCCTCAAGATGCGGGAGTCGCTGGGTATAGACCCCGAAGCGTCGGTACTTGCCGTCCTGCCGGGCAGCCGGGCAGGGGAGGTGGAAAGACTAGGCACCCTGTTTTTGGAAGCGTCTCGCTGGATCCAGGAGCGACGCCCGGATCTTCAACTGGTGATTCCCTGTGTAAACAGGGATCGCGAAAAACAGGTGCGGGATCTGGTTGATGCGCTCGAGGTGAAACTGTCAGTCACGATTGTGCGAGGCAGGTCCCGAGACGTGATGGCCGCCTCCGATGTTGTGCTGCTTGCTTCGGGAACTGCAACGCTGGAAGCGATGCTGTTGAAAAAGCCGATGGTCGTGGGCTATCGCTTGAGCGGATTCAGCTATGCCCTGTTGTCGAAATTGGTCAAGGTACCTCACGTCGCGTTGCCCAATTTGCTTGCCAAGCGCCAGCTGGTTCCGGAACTGCTTCAGGACGACGCCACGGCGGGAAGTCTGGGCGCCGCAGTGCTCGAGCGCCTGGAAAACACTAAAGAGCGGGTTCGGCTCAAAGAAGCCTTTACTGACTTGCACCACACCTTGAGGCAGGGTGCTGATGAAAAAGCCGCCCAGGCGATCTCTGACTTGTTAGAGCAGGGTGCCCGCTGATGCCGAAAAAGCCATTGCCGCCGTTCGAATGCCGCTATACGGGCTCTCTCCTGGCTGGTGTCGACGAGGTCGGTCGGGGTCCGCTGATTGGGGCTGTCGTAACGGCGGCGGTGATTCTGGACCCGGACCGGCCGATTGCCGGCCTCGCGGACTCAAAGAAGCTTACTGACAAACGCCGCAGCGCGCTCTATGGGGAGATCCTGGAGCATGCCAAAGCCTGGAGCATAGGCCGGTGCGAGGCCCATGAGATTGATGAGCTGAACATCTATCAGGCCACGATGCTGGCCATGCAGCGTGCGGTTTCAGGTTTGGCGATCGCCCCCGAATACGTTCTGGTGGACGGTAACCGCTGTCCGAAGTGGCACTGGCCATCGGAGCCTGTTGTGAAGGGTGATAGCAGGGTCGAAGCCATCAGCGCCGCCTCCATCATTGCCAAGGTAACCCGTGACCGGGAAATGGAAGCGCTGGAGACGCGTTTCCCTGGTTTCGGCCTGGCACAGCACAAGGGCTACCCAACACCGATCCATCTGGAAGCCCTGCGCCGTCTCGGTGCGACTTCCGAGCACCGCCGCTCGTTTCGCCCGGTACAGGAAGTGATCGAGCAGGTGGGCTTCTATCGCGAGAAAGTGGCGCCAGAGCCAGAGCCAGAGCCAGAGCAACAGCAGTATCGAACCGATCTTTTCGAAGATATTGATTGACAGTGGTGCATCCAATCCTTAATATACGCGCACGTTGATCGGGGCAAGCCCATCAACAACCAGTTTTGATGCGGGGTGGAGCAGTCTGGTAGCTCGTCGGGCTCATAACCCGAAGGTCGTTGGTTCGAATCCAGCCCCCGCTACCAAATTCAAAAAAGGCAGATCAGTTAGTCACTGGTCTGCCTTTTTTGTTGCGATATTAAAAACTTGTTAGCGAAATCGCCCGTCCAAAACTCCGTCGTTCTGGGGTATGCTTCGGGACTGAGTTTCCGAAACCATCGTTTGATGAATAAAACAACATAAATGGAGCCTCCGATGAGTTCAATGAAGCGCCTTCTTGCCGCGTTTGCATCCTTTGCAGTTATGTCCAGTGCCGCCGTTGAGGCCCGCGATTTTCGCCTCGGCTTGATCACGCCACCGCCCCACATCTGGACCAAGGCAGCCAACGAGTTCGGGCAGGATCTGAACGAGAAGTCCGGAGGAGAGCATTCGGTAGCGGTTTTCCCGGCCAGGCAGCTGGGTAACGAGGCGCAGATGGTTCAGCAGCTGCAAACGGGCGCACTGGATATGGCGTTCCTAACCATTGCTGAAGTGTCCAACCGGGTGCCGGATTTCGGCGCGCTATATGCGCCTTATCTGGTCGACAACATTGACCAGGCCGCAGAATTGTTACGCTCCGACGAAGCGAACAAACTTCTGGACCAACTGCCGGCCAACGTTGGCCTGGTAGGTGTAGGTTATGCCATGGCTGGAATGCGCCAGGTGCTCAGCCGGGATGAGGTTTCCGGTCCTGCCGATCTTGAGGGCAAGAAGCTACGCATTACCCCGTTCGAGCCCATTCGGGATTTCTACAACGCCGCTGGCGCTGCACCCACGCCGTTGCCACTGCCTGCGGTGTATGACGCACTGGCGAATGGCCAGGTCGACGCCATCGACATGGATTTCGACTCCATCCTGGTGCTCAAGTTTTACGAGCGTGCCGACCACCTGCTGATTTCCAACCACATGATGTTCCCCATGGTGGGCGTGGTATCTGGCAAGGTCTGGCGTGACCTGGGCAACGAAGACAGACAGCTCATCCAGGAAACCATGAAAGCTCACCTGAATGCCGTGATGGACAAGTTTGTGGCCCAGGAGAAGGACCAGGAACAGCAGCTCAGAGCGCTGGATATCACCGTTAAACAGGCAGACCGCAGTGAATTTGCCGACGCCATTTCCGCCTGGGAAGACATCTGGGCTGAGAAAGCTCCGTCTCTTGGTATCCTGCGCAACGTCGCCGAGGACATCAAAGCCCAATAATCCGGGCGATGCACCATGCTTAAAGCTGTTTCGGATTTTGTCGCACGCATTGAAGCTGTCATCGCCGCATCGCTTGCCGGTGCGGTGACCCTGCTGATACTTCTTAACATCGTCACTCGTTTTGCCGGTTACGCCATCTACTGGGTGGATGAGCTGGCGATCTACTGCATGATCTGGATGACTTTCTTCGCGACATCCGTGCTGCTCAAACGGCGGGAAAGCGTTGCCGTGGGTCTGCTGACCGAGTATGTAAAAGGTGGAACCCGAACCGTACTGGCGAAAATTAGCGACCTGATGGTGCTTCTGTTTGGCGGCATTCTGGCCTGGCTCAGCTGGCGCTGGTATGACCCGGTCACGCTATATCAGGTGGGGTTTGACCTGCAAAGCTTTCAGGCAGAAACCTTCAACTTCATGTACGCGGAGAACACCAGCACCCTGGGCATTAAAAAGTTCTGGGTGTGGATGGTGCTGCCGATTCTGTCGATTACGTTGACCATTCATGGTTTAGCTAATCTTCTTTGTTTCGAGGCCGCCCCCGAACAGAGCGGGGGTACGACATGACCGCGGTTGTCTTCGCCGTTCTGTTGTTTTTGGCAGTGCCGATCTCCCTGGTATTGGCACTGACGGCGCTCTGGTATATCTACGATTCGGGTAACACCGTGCTGCTGGATTCCTACTTGCAACAGCTATTCGGCGCTATCCAGAGCTATGGACTGCTGGCGATACCCCTGTTCATGCTCGCCGGCGAATTGATGAATGAGGGTGGCCTTACCAGCAGGCTGGTGAACCTGGCGCGCATCCTGGTCGGTGGGTTCCGCGGAGGCATGGCTTATATCAACCTGGTGGCCAACATGATGATGGCGGCCATTATGGGCTCTGCTGCCTCACAGATCGCCATGATGTCTCGCGCCATGGTGCCTGCCATGGAGAAAGACGGTTACGAAAAGCCTTATGCCGCCGCCATAACCGCTGCCGGGGGATTGCTCTCGCCCATTATCCCGCCGTCCATGCTGTTCGTGCTGTTTGGCGTTCTGGCCCAGGTACCGATTGCGGATATGTTTATTGCGGGCATTATTCCAGGGCTGGTGATGTCCTTCCTGTTTTTTATCGCTATCAGCCTGCTCGGCCTGAAATACCAGTATCCGAAAGGGAGCTGGCCAACGCGCCAGCAGGCTAAACAGTATTTCCTGATGGGCATCCCGGCGGCGCTTATCCCGCTGATCATCATCGGCGGCATCCTCACCGGGCTGGCCACGCCCACAGAATCAGCCGCGCTGGCTTCAATGGGTGCGCTGGTGATTGGCAAATATGTTTATAGAGACCTCAAATACAAAAACCTTTTCGGAGTTCTGAGGCGGACCGCCTTCAATTCCGGCATGGTCATCATGCTGATTGCCGCGGCCGGCGTATTCGGCTGGGTGATCATCTTCGAAAAGATCCCGCAAAGCGCGGCCAGCTGGATCGCCGCACAAACCACAGACCCTTTCATGTTTCTGATGCTGGTCGTGGGTATCCTGCTGCTGGTGGGCATGGTGATCGATGGCATTGCCGCACTGATATTGGTCGTGCCGATCCTAATGCCCATAGCGGAAGCTCAGTTCGGCATCAGCGCTTACCAGTTCGGCGTGGTGGTGTGCCTGACTTTGGTTCTTGGCTTGCTTACGCCACCGGTTGGTGCGGGCCTTTATATTTGTTCCGCCATGACCGGCGCATCGCCGATGGCTATTTTCCGGGCTTTGCTTCCGTTCCTTCTGGCAACTATTCTGACGCTGGTGTTGATCAGTTGGGAAGAGGGGTTGGTGCTGGCGTTGTTGTAGGTAGCACCTGATTTACATAGAGGCACGCTCTCGCAGTTGAGTATGGTCTCCAGTCATTTCGAGGTATGCTATATACCTTCCTTCATTTCTTTCCCTGCTTATCTTTCCCTGCTTAGACTTTTTTCCAGTAGCTCACGCCGCTATCGCCCTTTCCGGGCAAATTTTTGCCTTGCTAGTCAGTGATTTCCCCTCTTTATTACCATTCCCTGACGGGAAATTGACATTTTCGTAATTAGGAAAATGACCGTCATCACATCGATAATCGTCCACGTTTTATACAATTTTACAAAGTCGACGATATATTGGTGTTAATTGCATATGAAACGCGTCATCAAAGTGTCACAGGCATGGATTGCCGCGTTTATTCTGGGAGCACTTCTCACAGGCTGTGGGGGTGGTTCATCGGGTAGTGCTGGCACTGCATCACCGGGCGATTCCGGCGGTTCGGTTGGTTCAGGTAATCCGACTGATGGCGGCAACGTTGGTGGTCAGGATCCATCTCCTGAGCGTTCCGCAGTGCTGAGCTGGAGCGCGCCGCTTACTCGCGTGAATGGCGAGAGCATTCCGATGGGCGAGCTCGACAAATATGTGATTCGTTACGGGCAGGATGCCGAAGAGCTGAGCGAAGAGGTTGTCGTTATCAATGCTCAGGCCGAGGCGGAAATGTCCTACGAAGTAAGCGGGCTGGACGTGGGTACCTGGTATTTCACCATTCAGGTTCAGGATACCAACGGGCTGATCAGTGAGCCCTCCGATGTTGTAAGCAAGTCTATCCGGTCCTGAGGCGGGGATTCCCGGCCTGAAGTTTGAAGTCTCAGGCCAGCGGATCTGCAATTGGAAGTTTCAAGGTGAAGGCAGAACCTTCACCCGGTGTCGATGACACCGATATCTCTCCCCTGTGTTTTTCCACGACGGTCTTTACGAACGAAAGCCCCAGCCCGGTACCGTGTACTCCGGCCAATTCCGAGCTCTTCTGCCGACGGTAGCGGTCAAACAGGTGCGGCAGTTCTTCCGGATCGATGCCTGTGCCTTCGTCCGCGATCGTCAAACAGGCCTGGTGACCGGCGCGGAAGACCTGAATGCTGACGTCGGATCCACTCGGGCTGTATTGAACCGCATTGGTGAGCAGGTTGATAACGGCCCGCTCCAGAAGCTCCGCGTTGCCTTTCAGCCAAAGATCTTCGGTGCCCTGAAGCTGGAGCTGTATCTGCTTCTCGATGGCCTGTTCGCTGACGCTATCACGGGCATTCTCCACGATGGCCAGAAACTCGCATTCGTAGAACCGGGTTTCTGTCAGCTGTTCGGCTCGTGCCAGTTGTACGAACTCCTCCGCCAGGTGATAGCTTCGTCGGGCCAGCCGTCCCAGCTGGTCCAGTTGTTCCTGTTCAATGTGGCTTGGGTCTCGTTTCAACTGTTCGATCAGGGCAAGCTGTGAAACCAGTGGCGAACGTACGTCGTGGGAAATAAAGTCGATGGCTTCGCGGTGCTGGCGCTGCTGTTCCCGCAGTTCCGAAATGTCCGAAATGTTGGCAATGATGCCTTGTTGGTCAGTGTCGGGCAGTGAAAACGGCGCGAAATGAATCAGAAAATCCTTGTCGCGAATTCTCAGATCCACGGTTCGGCTCTGTTGCAGTGTCAGGGTATCGGAAACCGTTTCGTGCCAAGGCGGCGTTTCCCGAGGGTCATGTCCTTCGAGCAACCTGACCAGGGGCAGGCCTGCAAGGCTCGGCATGGGTTCGCGGAACCACTCTTCAATATGGCCGTTGGCAAAGCGGATAACGCCCAGTTCGTCGGTAACAATGATACCGTCGGGCATGCGCTCGAAGCTTCTGCGAATAAATTGTTGCATGTGATTCAGCCGATCCGTGGCGATACGCACCCGCTCAATTCGCGCTGAGATATTTTCGCTGGGTCTTGCGGTTGAATCCGCCAGTGCAGGCTGCTCCAGATGAAGTCTGCGCAAGTAGCGCTGGACAGCTTCGCGGCCGAGATCATTGGGCAGCATCAGGCCCAGGTGATAGCGGGTACCGGCGCGCAATAGCTGAATCCAGCTGCGGTTGCTGTCGTGGAACCAGTGGCCGGGGGTCAGATCAGAGGGAACATCGGCCAGGGACAATCCGCGGGCGGAAAGAACCTCGTTCTCCTTGAGTAAAAGCCAGCCAGTGGGCCGGAAGAGGGCTTGAAAGTGCTCCAGAAGTTGCGTTGGGTTTCTTCCCGAGGGTGCGGGCAGGGCAACTTGCGGGCTTCTGGCAAGGTCGTCCAATTGCCGGTTAAGAAAACGATTGGTCATGGCGAGCCTGAGGCCGCTTGAGACTGGAAAGGCCAGGAGCGGCACCAGCAAAGCGTTCGCCAGGGGAATCCACCATTTCAGCGCCAGAAGCATGAACAGATAGAGACCGACCAGTCCGACCAGAGCCGCTGCGCAGGCGAGCAGAGTGCGTGCCGGGCGCATCGGAGGCAGGGCGAGCGCGAGGATCAGAATGGTTGTTAAAGACAGAAGGGCCGAAGCCCATTCCGGTGCCGGGCGAATCAACAGCCCCTGGGTTCTGGCGGAGAACACGTTGGCGTGAAATTCAACACCGGCCATAGGTCGACTCAGGCCTGAGAAAGGTGTTGGCAGTATGTCTCCGAAACCTGCGGCTGTGGCGCCGACAAAGACGGTTTTGCCTCTGAAACGTTCAGGGGCTGGCGGTTGTGTAATAACCTCTGCAAAGGAGTACGACTGCAGGGAGCCGGCACCACCGATCAAGGGGATGGCCCGATACTGATCGCGAACATTGACATAGGGAAGGGCCTCTTCCGTCCCCGAATTTTGTGGCCCTATCCCGCTAGCGGCCAGCGCTAGGCTCGGCCAGAGCTGACGACCCAGGCCATTAAACAGGTAGAGACCACGCGCAACGCCGTCGCTGTCCAGTTCCACGTGAGCGTGGCCCAGCCCCTTGGCCGCTGAAGCCAGTTGTCCAACCGGCAATTGTTCGCTCAACAGGTACTGGGATGTGGGGGGAGACAGATAGACCGGCAGGATGACGTTGCCATGGCTGCGCATCTGTTCTGCCAGTTGCTGGTCATCGGGTGACGGTTCTGCAAACAGAATATCGAAGACAATGGTTTTGGCGCCTGCCTGCTCAAGTTTGGCAATAAGCTCTGCGTGCAGTGTGCGAGGCCATGGCCAGCGCCCGAGGCGGTTCAGACTCAGCTCATCAATGGTTACCAGTACTACCTCGTCCGAGGCATTTACAGGATTTGAAGTAATGGCCTGATCGTAGAGCAAGAAATCAAGGCGCTGGGGCAAATCCGTGGTCTGGATGAGCAGAAGGAGCGCCAGCAGTATCAGGCCCAGAGTCCAGGGGGTCGTTTTAATTGGCAGCCAATCCCGGTTCATGAGCCCTGCTGTGTGTTTCGTTCGATCAACGGATTATTCCAGGTACAATTCCCTCCCAGGTCCCCAGCGGCTTTGCAAAGGACCATCAGAAAGAGCTTTCAGGCGCACAAAATACCGCCTTCCGGGAATAAGACGCAAGGCTGCGGTGGTGTCAGACAGCGTTGCTTCCTTGATGATGTTGTTGAAACCGGGCTCTTCCGACAGCTGTAGGCGATAGTCAGTGGCTGTGTCCACCTTCTCCCAGAAGACCCTGACCTGGCTGTCGATGTAGTTCACACTGATGATTCGCACTGGGGGCAGGCTGCCATTGACCACAAGCTCTCGCGGCTCGGTGGTAGCGACGGAGTTGCCGCCTGCCTCGGTAACCACCCGCCAGTAGTATTTGCCGGGCCCCAGCGGGCGTGAAGGCAGCGCTGCAGTTTCCGGCGCCCATTCGCTGGTGGCGATAACGTTCCGGAAATCCCGGTCCTCGGCAACTTCCACTCGAGCCACTTCATTGTCGCCGTTCAACTGCCAGCGAAACTCGGGCATATCATCGTTTACCGTGTCTCCATCGGCGGGAGACAAAAGGCTGGCGGTTCTTGCCTGAAGATCGACCTCCACCGGAATTACACGAGGCATGCCGGCGGTTCCGCGAGCATCGAGGGCCGCCAGGTGCACTTCATAGCTGCCGTTATCCAGCCGGCCGATATCAAAGCTGCTGCCAGTGAGTTTGCGGCTTTCCACCCAGCGGCCGGTGTCACTTTCGAAAATATCCACGCGATGCATGGGGGCACGGCTTTCCTGCCAGGTCATCGTAGCCGGCAGTTGGGTCAATTTTGGTGGAAGTGGGTCAAGGGCAGGCGCTGGTGGCAGGCGTCGAATGCTGAGGCCATCATTGCCCGCGGTGGACAGGCTGGCACCGAAGCCCGCAGGAATGCGGCGGGTCTTGCCGGGTGCTCCGAAGTCAACATTTCCCTCGGTTACCTGCAGGCGAGTACCCTCTGCGGATGTCTGAAGTGCAAATGCGGTCCCGCGCACAGCGGCGACGGCGGATGGCGTTTCAATCTCGAATCGGGCGCCGCCCTCCATCACTGGTTTTACGCGGGTGTGGATCTCGCCCCTGTCCAGTCGCAGCCGGGTATCCACCATGCCGGCTTTGCCATATTGGGTCAGGCGATTGAAGATCAGCCGTGAATTCGGAGAAATCCGGACTTCCGAGCCGTCTGCCAGTTCAATAGTGGCGGTTCCGGACGCTGATAGAATTTCGTCACCGACGCGGATCAGGGCATCTTCACTGAGCGGCGTTTTTCGACCCGAGTTTCCGGAAATCAGTTGTACAGTTCCGGTGACCGAGGTTGCCCGTGCAGGTTGTGGTTGGCGTTTCAACCAGGCAAGAGGAATGCGAACACTGTCGCCGGCACCGAGCGTGGCACCGTTTTCAATCTTGTTGTACTGCAAAAGGCGACTTGCTGGAAAGTTCGGCGCTAAAAGATCGCTGGCCACTTCCGAAAAACTCTCGCCAGGCCGTAACGTGTAGATCCACTCAGGCACTGTGTTGGCGGGAGATGCGTCGGAATGGCCGGCAGAACCGCGAGTCACCGACAGCTCCGCAGCCGTGGGAGCGGCGCAAGCGAGCAGAGCGAGTATCAGCAGCAGTACGGGCAATCGCGGAGCCGGGCTTTCAGTCATTGGCGGCCCTGGCGGGTTCTTGATCATCAAACGCCTGATCCTGTGCCTTCATGGCCTCCAGGCGGTAACCGCGCTGGTAAATCGTCTTGATGCGGAAACCATTTTCGGGATTGAGCCCCAGGCGACGGCGAAGGCGGCTCATGTGTGTATCCACAGTGCGGGTATTGATGTCCCTGGCCAGCCCCCAGACACGCTCGAGCAGCATTTCCCGGGTCAGCAGACGCCCCTGGTTCTGGAACAGGAACAGGGTCAGGTCGAAATCCTTGTCGGTCAGCGTGAGCTCTTCACCATGAAGCGCAATGACTCGCTGCTGCGTATTGATTTCGAACGGGCCGTAGCGAAGCACCTCCTTCTCGCTGTCAGGATTGGACCGTCTCGCCAGGGCGTTGATGCGCGCGACCAGTTCCGCAGCCCGGGCGGGTTTTGCCAGGTAATCGTCGGCGCCGGCATCGAGGGCGCGAACGATGTCTGCCTCGCTGTCCCGTTGGGTGAGGAAAACCACGGGAATTGGCCAGTTGAGCTGGGCCCGGACGCTCTCCAGAACGTCGATGCCAGTCATATCCGGAATCTGCCAATCCAGAATAAGCAGGTCGTAGCTACGATGCAGAACTGCGCTCAGGAAATTTTGGCCGGTAGGGAAGCTATCGCAGTGATGCCCGCGCTCAGACAGAATTGACTGGATGTGCTGTGCCTGTTCGGTTTCATCTTCAAGCAAAGCAATACGCATTAAGCCTCTCCCGGAGTGTTGCTCTCTTGCCTGTTATGGAGCAGAGCGCTTGACGGACTACTCTGCTATATCAACCAATTATCACAAAATGTGGATCTGCCTTCAGTATCGTTATGTAGACTTGCGTAAACGGACTGCAGGCTTTCCGTTGTCGTCGTCCAGTGTTTGTCGGCAGCCCGGGAAATTACTGCAGCCCCAGAACCAGCCTTTTTTGCCCTTTCGCCGCACCAGGGGCGAGAAACAATGGGGGCAGGGAATGGGTTTTTGGCCAGTACCATCCTGGGGTGCGGCTTCTTCCAGTGGTCGGGTACCCCGGCAATCGGGGTAGCGGGTGCAGGCATAGAATCGGCCGAACTTGCCGTCCCGCTCCGTCATTGGGGCACGGCATTTAGGGCAATGGGGCCGGGCCTCGGCTGATTCTGTCCCGGCATGCTCGCAGTCCTGGGCGGGCTGGCCCTGGGGTTTGTCCAGAAAGGCGCGTATTTCATCTTTCAGGGTTTCCAGGAACTGCCTCGGGTCACCCTCTCCGCGGCGAATGCTTTCCAGATTGGCTTCCCATACTGCTGTGCGATCCGGTTTGCTGACCGATTTGGGCAGGGCGCCGATCAATGCTTTGGCTTTGTCGGTAGCCCGGATGTGTCGACTGTCACGGTATAGGTAATCCCGCTTGAAGAGGGTTTCGATGATGGAAGCCCGGGTTGCCTCGGTGCCCAGGCCATCGGTTTCCCGCAGGGTTTTTCTGAGTTCGGTAGCGGTGACAAACCGGGCAATGTTGGTCATCGCCGATAGCAGGGTCGCATCGGTAAAATGCTGCGGCGGCTGGGTCTTCCGTTCAGTGAGGCTGCTATCTTCACAGAATACCGGCTCGCCTTTTTCCAGCCTCGGCAGGGGCGTCTTGTCCGGCTCGTTGCGCCCTTCCCGGAGTTTCAGTTCCAGCGCTTTCCAGCCGGGCTCCAGGATGGCGGTTTCCGTGGCGCGGAATTCGTGCTCTGACACTCGAACCGTCAGTTTGCCTTCCCGGTGCACGGCATCAGGCGCGAATTGCATCAGGTAATGCCGGCTGATCAGGCCGTAGATTTTTTCTTCTGCTGCAGTGAGTTTGCCGTTGGGCGTGGGGCGGCTGGTTGGAATAATGGCATGGTGGGCGTCGACCTGTTTATCGTTCCACGCAGCCGTCCGGCGATCGAGATCTGCGCCGCTACAGGCCTCCTGAAGATCGGGTGCGACCCGGGCAATGGCCCTTACCACCTGTTCCCGCTGGCCGTAATGGCCCTCCGGTAGATACCGGCAATCAGATCGAGGGTAGGTGATGAGCTGGTGGCGCTCGTACAGGTTCTGGGCGGTATCCAGGACCTCTTTGGCGCCCATCCGGAACAGTCGGCCTGCTTCGATTTGCAGGGCCGATAGGGAAAACGGCAAAGGTGGCGCTTCGGACCGATCCCGAAAGCGGGATTCGGTGATTGTGCCGGGGCGGCTTCGGACACTGTCGGCAATCTGTTCAGCAATTTCCCGATTCAGCAGGCGATTTTCTTCATCCAGATAATTCTGGAACTGTTCGTTGGGCAACCAACGGGCGGTGAAGCTTCGCTGGTCGGCTTCCTCTTCCTGAGCCTTGAATCGGGCTTCAATCCGGTAATAGGGCTTAGGCTGGAAGTTTTCGATGGTGTTGTCACGCTCAACCACAAGGCCAAGTACCGGGGTTTGGACCCGGCCAACGGAATAGACGCCTTGCTCCCCTTGTTGCTGGTAACTGAGCGTGTAGAAGCGGGTCAGGTTGATACCATACAACCAGTCTGCCCGTTGCCGGGCGAGCGCTGAATGGGACAGTCGACGGAAATCGCGGTTGTCTTTGGGGCTCTGTATAGCGCGAGATACGGCCGCTGGGGTCAGATCGTTGATTAGAATGCGCTGCACCGGTGCTCTGGTGCCGAAATAGCGGATAACCTCGTCTACCAGCAGTTGGCCCTCACGGTCCGGGTCGCCGGCATGAATAATGATCTGGGCCTGTCTAATCAGGGATTCCAAAACCTTGAGTTGCTGGCGCACGCTGTCCTTGGGCATGACTTCCCATTTGTCGGGAAACATGGGCAGGTCTTCCTGGCGCCATTTTTTCCACGCCGGGTTGTAGCGCGCCGGTTCTGCCGGTTCCAGGAGGTGGCCAATGCACCAGCTTACCGTGGCAGCATTTTCGCCGTTGCCACAACGTATCCAGCCCTGGCCTTTCTGGTGAGGGCCGGGGAGGGCGGCGGCGATGGCGCGGCCCAGGCTTGGTTTTTCGGCGATGTAGAGGTGCATGGGGTTTGGGTGTTTTGGAATCGGGATGGGAATGTGGCGCTTTGGCTCTGTAGTGTCAAGGCTCTCGGGTGTGTGCTGTATGTGTAGTAGACTGGTTGGTGTAGGGGAGGCGGCTGTGGCGATGGCTTTCCCAAAAGACGCCGTGAACCCATCCCTGGGGGCTTGGCGTTGCCATCCATGGCAACGCACACTTTTGGGAAAGCCATCGCCACACCCGCTTCTGACAACGTGCCATTCGCCTCTCCAGTTCCAATGCGGAGGCAGGAGTATTGAAACATGAAGATCCAGAACGCAATTGAAACCAAGCTGAACGAGGCCTTCGAGGCCCGTGTGCTTCAGGTGGAGAACGAGAGCCACAAGCACAGTGTGCCGCCGAATTCTGAAACCCATTTCAAGGTGACCCTGGTTTCGCCGGAGTTTGAGGGGCAGATGAAGGTGCGGCGGCATCAGGCGATTTACAAGGTGCTCGCCGAAGAGTTGGCGGGTCCGGTTCATGCGTTGGCGTTGCATCTATACTCACCGGAAGAGTGGGAGGCGACCGGTCACACTGCGCCGGAGTCTCCGAATTGTATGGGTGGGTCCAAGAAGGATCCGGTGATGGCGGCGCGGACCGCTCAGGGAGAGGGTTCATGAGTCAGTTTTTCCAGATTCATCCGGAGACGCCGCAGAAGCGTCTGATCAATCAGGCGGTGGATATTCTGCGTCGTGGCGGGGTGATTGTGTATCCCACGGATTCCGCCTATGCCATCGGCTGCCACCTGGGCGATAAGCAGGCAGCGGATCGGATCAAGCGGATTCGCAGGCTGGACGACAAGCATAACTTCACCCTGGTATGCCGGGATCTGTCGGACATCGGGGTGTACGCGAAGGTGGATAATACCCAGTACCGGTTGCTGAAGAATTTCACGCCCGGCCCCTACACGTTCATTCTGGATGCCACCAGTGAAGTGCCCCGGCGGCTGCTGCATCCGAAACGCCGCTCGGTGGGCGTAAGGGTGCCGGATAATGCGATTGTTCAGGAGCTGCTGGGTGAACTTGGTGAGCCAATCATGAGCAGCACCCTGATCCTGCCCGGAGAAACCGATCCGATGACAGACCCCTATGACATCCGGGAAACCCTGGAGCATGAGCTGGATCTGATTATCGACGGTGGTTTTTGCGGTATGGAAGCGACTACGGTGGTGGACTTTACTGGCGAGGCTCCGGTGGTTACCCGAGTTGGCAAGGGAGATCCAGCGCCGTTTGAGGTCTGATCTCCCTTCTAGATTATGCCCGGGCGTTCAAATTAAAGGCGTACGCCCGGCTATTTCCCGCAGCTTCCATTTGCTCAGCACTCACCGAGCGCCGCATGGTGTCGTAACGGTGTACCAGATCCTGCAGGCCATTGAACTGCTGGTTCTCGCTGATCAATGTGTCCAGTAACGGGTTGTTCACGCCGTAGGCCTGGTTCAACTTGAGCGCATTATCCATGAAATGCAGGGTCGGCTCGGTGACGCTCAGGCGATTGAACGCTTCCTTGAAGTTCTTGTTCACGTTCAGGTCTTTTTCAATCTGGGCACGGGTGTTGTCCGCAATTTTCCCCTCTACCGTAACGCTGCCGTTTTCGTTTTTGCTCACGTTCAAAGCAGTTGCGGGGTGTAAATTGTATTCGGCAAGTTTGTGCCGCAGTGTCTCGCGAATGAAGGCAAGATCCTGCCCCACCGTTTGCTTGTAGTCTGCCATTGCCAGCCGCCGCGCTTTCAGGCGTGAGAGATCAGTCTCGCTGCTGTCAGAGGGCGTGAAACGGTCATCGCCAGATGTCGGTTCGGCTTCTACAGCTTTGGGCTGGGCCTTGCCAGTCGCGGCTTCCGGAGCTGTTGAGGGCGTCTGGCGCTTTTCCATGGCCTGCTGGAACTGGGTGCTTGCCCGGATCAGAGAGGTCAGTAGGGACATGGATGGGATTCCTCCTTCGGTGAACCGTAATGCGGTTTCCGAACAGTCTGCGTTGGACATAACGGATACTCGTTATCTAGCTCTGCAGCTTTCAGGCCAACTCCATCAAGTCCCTGCCTGAGGGCTCCCCTCTCTTGTTATGCAAATGACCTTTCCCGGATCTGATCTGGGTCAGGAAATAATTGACGCATATCTATAAAGTTTGGCGACAGTTAGTTGTCGCCATAAAACGTCAAAACAACTCTCAGGCCGCGCGGCCTTGGTGTCGGATTATCATGAAAAAACATTACTCCATCCGCTTCCTGCTACTTGCGGCCCTGGCGGCTGCCTTCTCGCTGATTCTCGTGTTTACCGTGCTCTACAGCGCCGACTCCCAGCGTGATCATCTCGAAGAGTTCAGCCACAAATATGTGGATGGGCTGGCGAAATCTTACTTCGATGGGCTGAACACCATGATGGTCACCGGCACCATCGGTAATCGGGATGTGCTACGGCAAAAGGTGATGGCATCCGAAGATGTGCTGGATGTGCGCGTGATTCGCAGTGATCATTTGAACCGCACCTTCGGGGCTGGCAATGCATCGGAGCAGATAAGAGAGCCTCTGGATGAGAAAGCGCTGGCAGGCGAGAGGGTGGAAGCCTATTCCAGCAATAAGGAGGGCCGCGTCTACACGCTGATTGAGCCGGTGATCGCTATGGAAAACTACCAGGGCGTGAACTGCCTGGGCTGTCACCGGGCCAAGGAGGGTGATGTTCTCGGCGCCATTCGGGTGGATTATTCCCTGGCTGATAGCGATGCCCGGTTGCAGCAACAGCTCCTGACCAGTGGCGGCATCCAGGTGGCCATTTTTGCTGCAGTGTTTTTCATGACCGCAGCCGCCTTGACCCGACTGGTTTTTTCCCGCCTGCGGCGACTCCACGACCGTATGGATGAGATTTCCAGCAACTCGGATCTGACGATTGAGCTTGAGGTTACCCGCAACGACGAAATCGGTTCCGTTTCCCGCGCCTTCAACCGGATGATGGCGAAGATACGGGAGAGCATGAATACGGTAATGGACAATGCCGAACAGGTTGAGCAGGCGGCCAGAAGCATTGCTGGTAAGGCGGACACCACTGAGCGGGAAGTGCTCGCCCAACGCGACAACACCGATCAGGTGGCCAGCGCCACGACAGAGATGGCTGCGTCGGCGGTTCAGGTCCGGGAAAACGCCATCCACACGACTCGCAAATCCGCAGATACGGCGGAATCCGCGAGCAAGGGGGAAAGCCTTGCCCGCAATGCAGTTGAGGGAATTGAAGCACTGAACAGCGAGGTCCAGAGCGGCGCGCAGCGCATTGAGCAACTGGATCAGCGGACAAGCCAGATGTCAGATATGCTGGAGGTGATTTCCAATATCGCCGACCAAACCAACCTGCTGGCGCTCAATGCCGCCATCGAGGCAGCGCGGGCCGGCGAGCAGGGGCGAGGTTTTTCGGTGGTGGCCGATGAGGTGCGGGCTCTGGCCTCGAGAACCCAGGATTCAACGGAGGAAATCCGAAACACCATCAATGGACTCAAGGGCGAGGTCGTCGATTGTGTGGCCACCATGCGCCATGCCTCGGAAATGGCAGAGCAGCAGGTTTCAGCGATTCTGACCGTGGAGTCGGAGTTACAGACGATTGCCGCTGCCGTGCGCGAGATCACCGATCTCAACGAGGAAATGGAGAGTGCCGCCAACGAGCAGAGCGATGTCTCCGAATCCATTAATCACAACGTGATTGAGATAAGCCGCTCAGCGGAGCAAACCTCCGGCGATGCCAAGGAAACGGCGAGGATCGCCGGTGACCTGCTGGCCATGGCGGAGAATCTGAGGAAGACCATCGAACAGTTCCGGCTGAATCAGGAGGGCCGTAAATAAAAAAGCGGCCTGGGGCTGACGAAAGGCTCAGCCCCGATGGTCGGAGACGAAGGGGTTGGTGGCTCGCTCCTGACCGAATGTGGACATCGGACCGTGTCCTGGAATGAACGCGACCTCATCTCCGAGCGGGAACAGCTGTTCCTTGATTGAGCGGATCAGTGTTGCGTGGTCCCCCTTGGGAAAATCCGTGCGCCCGATGGAGCCATGGAACAGCACGTCACCGACCAGCGCCAGGCCGGAGCCCCTGTGGTAGAAAACCACATGGCCAGGCGTGTGGCCCGGGCAATGAAGCACCTCCAGAGTCTGATCGCCCACAGTCACCTTCTCCCCATCTTCAAGCCAGCGATCCGGGGTGAATACTTCCGGTGCCGGAAACCCGAACATCTGTGCCTGCTGGGGCAGGCCGACAATCCAGAAATTGTCTTCCTTCTGTGGCCCTTCAACGGGAATTCCCAGCGTTTTCGACAGCTCTGCGGTTCCGCCGGCATGGTCAATGTGGGCATGTGTAAGCAGAATCTTTTCGACCGTTACACCTTCCTCGTCCACGGCGGCGCGGATCTTCTCAAGATCGCCGCCTGGGTCCACCACGGCTGCCTTGCGTGTCTTCTCGCACCAGATCAATGAGCAGTTCTGCTGGAAAGGTGTAACCGGGATGATTCTGTACTTCAGTAACATAGGTTTTCTCTAAAACAGGGGGGATAGCTTCTTCGAATAGCTTACCACGCCAGCCAGATAACGTGGCGGGCACCCTTGCCCGGCCGCAGAGCCCTCACTGTGACCGCTTCAACAGAAAATCCGGCCCGGCGTAGCCTCTCGGTGAAGGCATGCTCCTGGCCGGCTGACCAGTAGGCGAGTATGCCGTCAGGACGCAGGGCTTTCTGGGCGGCCGCAATGCCTTCCGGTGAATAGATCCAGTCGTTTTCTTTGCGGGTCAGTCCTTCCGGACCGTTGTCGACATCGAGAAGGATGGCGTCCCACTCGCTGTTTGAATTTCTCAGTAATTCCGCCACATCACCGATCTGTACCCGGGCTCTCGGATCATTCAGCGGGTTGCCAGCTGCGGAGCCTAGCGGGCCACGATTCCAGGCTTCTACTTCGGGAACCAGCTCGGCAACCGTTACCTGCGCATCTTCTCCAAGGGCGGACAATGCTGCGGCCAGCGTGAACCCCATGCCCAGGCCGCCAATCAGCACTCGCGGAGTGGGTTGATCGGCAATGCGTTCGCACGCCAGGGTGGCGAGGGCATCCTCCGAGCCGTGGATGCGGCTGTTCATCAATTCACCGGTGGTTCCTGCGATTTTAATGGAAAACTCATCATTGCGTTGTAACAGCCGCAACTGGGTTCCTTTGCCGGGAATGGTTGCGGTGCCGATTTCGGTAAAGCGGGCCATTGAGGAGTCCAGGTGTCAGTGAAAAGGGGCAGTTTAGCCTGCTTGAATCCCGGTGAATATCAGAGGTCCAGAGAAGGGCGAGAGAGGTGGTACCCCCGGCAGGACTCGAACCTGCTACCTTCCCCTTAGGAGGGGGACGCTCTATCCAGATGAGCTACGGGGGCATTATTGCGAGAAGGGCGCTATGATAGCGGGCTAAGCCAAGAGGCTCAAGGTGCGACCCGGTTTCGGTGATTGTCACGGAGTTTGTTTTGCCAGACCCTTTCTCATTAAGTGTGATTGTTCCTGTATGGATGGAGGCGGCGGGTGTTACGGAAACCCTGCGTGCCCTGCAAACGATTCGTACACGGGGGCATGAGGTGGTTGTCGTTGATGGTGGCAGCACCGATCGAACCGTTGAGCTGGCCCGGTCGCTTTGCGACAGGGTGGTTGTCGCAGAGAAGGGACGGGCGCTTCAGATGAACGCCGGGGCAGCGGCGGCAACAGGCGATCTTCTGTTGTTTTTGCACGCGGATACGCGCCTGCCGGACAACACTCTTGAGCACCTCGCACGTTTCGTCCAGACGCGCCGGGCCTGGGGACGGTTCGATGTGCGGTTGAGCGGTGAGCGACCGCTGTTCCGGGTTATTGCCTGGTTCATGAATCAGCGCTCCCGCCTGACCGGCATCTGCACCGGCGATCAGGCCATGTTTGTACGACGGGATACTTTCGAGGCGCTGGGCGGCTTTCAGCCTATGCCGCTGATGGAAGATGTGGAGTTTTCACGTCGTCTTTGCCTGGTGTTCCGTCCCTTCTGTATAAACGAACCTGTTGTTACCGATAGCCGCCGTTGGCAGAAAAATGGTGCCTGGCGAACGATTCTTCTTATGTGGCAACTGCGCTGGCGTTACTGGCGTGGTGAATCGCCAGAGTCTCTGGCCCAAATCTATCGATCGGATGTGCGTAATGCCCCAAAGTAACTTTCCGTCGGCGGTCTTTCTGCAGTTTGCCAAATGGCCGGAGGCTGGCCGGGTAAAAACCCGTTTGATGCCGGAGTTAGGCGCTGTGGGCGCACTTGATGCCCACATCCGACTTACGCTGGCGGTGCTGGATAACCTGTGTGCGACCGGCTACCCGGTAGAGTTCTGGTGGGACCGACCGGCTGATGATCGGCCCGGCGAGGCCGAATCGATTGTTGAAGAACTGGAAGGTGCAGGTCTGCATCAGGGCGTCCAGCAGGGCAGGACGCTCGGGGAGCGGATGCACCGCGCCCTCAGTCAGTCACTTGGGGATTACGAGCGGGCCCTGATTGTTGGCAGTGATTGCCCGTCGGTGGACCCGGATTATGCCCGCAAGGCGGTTGCCTGTTTGGCGGATTATGACGTTGTGCTCGGCCCGTCAGACGATGGCGGCTATGTGCTGATTGGGGCCTCCAGAGTGGCGGAGGGAATGCTCGACGACATTGCCTGGGGGACGCCCGAAGTTCTGACTCAAACCTGTGATCGACTGGAAGAGTCGGGGCTCAGCTATTGTTTGCTCGAGCCCCGCTGGGATGTTGACGAGCCCGAGGACTGGGCTCGTTTTCTGCGTACCTGCTAATGTTTTCAGCTGGCGGGTACCGGTGGCAGTTCCGTTAGCCTGCCCAAAGCCCGACTCGCCTCAAGGCCGTCTCCGCCGGTCACAACCTGCAGGCTCTGGTCTCGCTCCAGAACCGACTTCCGGAACGTTTCAAGCAGTGCCGCTTTACTCACGCCTCGCACCGCGTCGGCCAGTTGCTCACGGGAATCAAAGCTTTCCATGTCTCGATCAATCTCGCGCCAGTAGCGGCTGGAGATCTCGCTAAGTTGCCGGTCCTTCTCCAGCAGTTTGCTGATGACAGCCTGCTTTTCGCGTTCCAGACGCTCCGCTGTCAATGCTGACAAGGTCTCCTCGAAGCTGTTGGAAAACTCCTGAACGGCCTGGTCGATCTCTGCGCGCGTTGCCGACGGCGATTGCACTACAAACCCGAGGGCAGGCGTCTCCAGCATTTCGAAAGGCGTCGCGTATACGATATAGCCCAACTGGCGGTTGGTTCTTATTTCCTCATAGAACGGGCTGCTGATGATCTGGGCCAGCAGACGGAATCGGGCCCGTTCCTCGAAGCTGGTGTTGTCGCCCTGCATGTAGAGTGTATAGCCGGTGTCCGGGTGGTCTACCTCAATGGAAACCATCGTTTCAGTGTCTGGCAACTGACGTACCTGACTGCGGTCTACCTCGGTCAATTCACTGTTGCCCAGAACAATCGCGTCGATCTGCCGCGCCAGGTTCAGGGCCGAGGCTTCCGTGAGATTTCCATGGGCCAGCATGACCGGGTCCACCTGTGAGAGCAGGGCCTCCGAGAAGGAGTTCAGTTCATCGAAGCTCACTTCCCGGGCAGCCTTGAGCTTGGCGTCAGTCGGCCAGGCACCTTCGATAAGGGACGTCTGTACGAACTCCGAGGTCTGTTCCACCGGGCGGTCCTTGGCCTTGTTCTGAAGGCCGTCAATCAGCTGTTGCCGGGCGATTTCAAAACGCTGCTTCGTTAGCTCTGGTGTAGCCACCTGGACCAGTATCCGGTTCATCAGGGTATGGAGTTTATCGTTGTAACCGCCGACACGAACCGTGATACCCCTCAGATGAGGGTAAACGCTGTAATCCAGGCCCGCGAGGCTGGCGGAGTAAGCCCAGGCATTCAGATTAGTATTGATGGTGTCTACCAGCAGCTGGGTCAGAACGTAGCTGCGGGCCGAAGCCCGGGTGGCTGGCGTTCGAAGACCCACGAACACATTGGCTTTCGGGGTATCAAACCGGGTGTCCCGGGCAAACCAGACATCCATTCCTTCAAGTGCGCCGAGTCTTGTCGGCTGGTCCATCGTGCTTCCCGATACCATCGCCAGATCTTCCGGTACGAAGGGGTTTTCAGGGGGTAAACGCAGCTGGGCCGAGAGCTCAGGGAGGCTCCGAGCCGTGAGCATTTCCGGATTCAGGGCTTCCCGGGTCCAGGCGGCGTTGTACCAGTCGGTGCGATTCGGATTCTCCAGTTCAGGTTCCGGTGCCAGAACGAAGGCAAGCAGGTTTTCCGGTGTCAGTCTGTCCAGAATGTCGCGATACTGCTCCGGTGCAAAGCGCTCAACCAGCCAGGGAGCCCGCAGTACGTCTTCCGGCGGATAGTCCTGCAGGTAGCGAGAGAGACGCATCGCCTCATGCAGGGGGTTACCCTGCTCGCGGAACCGGAAGTCTATTCGTGCAAGGTTCTGCATCTCGAGGAAGCGCTGCTCGCTGATTCCTCTCTGGCGAACCTTTTCAATGTACTCGAACACCAACGGCAAAATGTCCTCATGGCGAGCTAGCCCCTCGGGTGTCAGGGAGATGCTGATCTCGAGGGTGGCGTTTTCACCGGTATCCATGCCCAGACCTGCGGAGAGGCTCTCGGCCAGACCGGCCTTTTTAAGCGCATCGAAAAGACTGCCTGGGCCCTCATGGCCAAGCAGGTTGGCCACGTAGCTGACGGGCTTAGTACGGTAGTTTTCTTCCTGGGATGGAATCGGGAAGGTAAGCGACAGGCTGCGAACATCCTTGAGCGCTTCTGCTGTTACCTTGGCCGGGAGGTCCTCCGCCCGGTAAAGGCTGGCCACATGGCGTTTGGTTTCGAGGTTTCGGTTTTCGATGGCATCGAACCGGCCTCGCACCATGGATTCCAGTTCGTCCAGGGTTTGCGGCCCGTAAACCGCCAGGCTCATGATGTTCGAGGAGTAGTGCTGCTTCCAGAACTCGATCAGGTCAGGCCGGAGCGGGTTGTCTTCGGTGTTCTCCAGGGTGCTGAGGTTGCCCACCGCAAACTGGCTGAAGGCGTGGTCGGGATTACTGGCGGCTTTTTTTACGGAATAGAATCGGCGCCCATCGTCTTTTTGTTTGGCGCTGAATTCCGAGTGCACGGCGTTGCGTTCACGGTCCACCAGTTCGGCGGTAAACAGGGGTGCGGAAAACTGCTGCGCGAATCGGTCCAGGGCCGGTTCCAGAAATTCGGCTTGAACATCGAAGAAATAATTCGTGTCCTGGAATGCAGTGAAGGCATTGTGCTGGCCGCCATGGCTCTTGATGAACTGCTGGTATTCCCCTGGATCCGGATATTTCTCGGTTCCAAGGAACAGCATGTGCTCCAGGAAGTGGGAGAGTCCTTCCCGATCCGCCGGATCATCGCCACTACCGACAGCAACGTTCATCGAGGCAGCCGCTTTGTCGGCATCCTGATCCGAAACCAGAATCACCTTCAGGGCATTATCCAGTTCGATGAACCGGTACTGGTTATCGTCATTGGGGCTCTTCTCCGGAATCTGGGCTGCAAAAGCAAGGGTGCTGAACAGCACAAGTGTCAGCAGGGAAAACAGG
The DNA here is from genome assembly GCF_047123295.1 of Marinobacter sp. MIT932201. Taxonomy (NCBI): domain Bacteria; kingdom Pseudomonadati; phylum Pseudomonadota; class Gammaproteobacteria; order Pseudomonadales; family Marinobacteraceae; genus Marinobacter; species Marinobacter sp. MIT932201. Next base: position 1,620,146 of record NZ_CP138917.1, read on the forward strand.
CGTGATATCGGGTTCTGCATTGAGTTCTTCCTGACGGTGCGTGTGTTCATAGGTTCTCTGTGATTCGGAGAAGAGTTTCGTGTATCAGTGCATCGGCGCGCTGCGTGTGCTCTCTGGTTGCTGGTCCAATGTTTTACGAGCGAGATCCGCGGCTTTCTCACCGTCCAGCTGGCCAGAGGCGATACGCTCCAGAACCGTGGCCATGATGGCGACGGACTGTCGGTAATCGGCAAACTCGGCCTGGAAGGCTTGATCAATGGCCTCGTAGACCGCCTGGATTTTCTCCTCGCGGGAACCTGCGTTTTCGGCGGTGTCGTTTATGGCCCTCAAACAGGCTCGGGCAATGGAAATGTATCGTTCTGCGTTGGGATTGTCTTTTTGCATGATTGGTGGTTCCGAAGATCGGTTTTCCTGTGAAAAGAAGAGATGCCAGAAGGCGCGATAAGTTCCCGATTATGTCATTGCTGGCGGGCGCTTTCATTGCTTTGCGGTAATCCGGAAATTGGGCATGCATGGGCCAATTCCTGTGCTAGTCTCAAAAGCATTGTGTCGGCGAACCGGACAGGCCCGTTGAGCGTGCGGGAGAAAATTTTTAGAGTAATAGCTCTATGCAAAACAAAGGCTTACAGAGTAAAAGCTCTAAAAAAGTTCGATACATGAAGGTTGCAATTAAGTACAATGCCGGCGTTTCCGGAAAACTCTAAGACTTTAGTTGTATGAGTGCCGGCATGGATAGACAACAACAGAGCAACAGGCAGGGTGGAAGATCGATGAATTATTTCCTGACGGGTGGCACCGGATTTATTGGCCGTTTCCTCGTGGAGAAGCTTCTGGCACGTGGGGGTACTGTCCACGTTCTGGTGCGTGAACAATCCCAGGACAAGTTGGACAAATTGCGCGAGCGGTGGGGTGCGGATGAAACCCAGGTGAAGGCTGTCATAGGCGACCTGACCAGCAAAAATCTGGGTATTGACGCCAAGACACTGAAAGCCCTGAAAGGGAAAATCGACCACTTCTTTCACCTCGCCGCCGTGTACGACATGGGGGCCGACGAAGAAGCTCAGCAGGCGACCAACATCGAGGGCACTCGGGCTGCGGTGAGTGCTGCCGAGGCAATGGGCGCCAAACACTTCCATCACGTGTCTTCCATCGCGGCTGCCGGGCTGTTCAAGGGGGTTTTCCGCGAAGACATGTTCGAGGAAGCCGAGAAGCTGGACCATCCTTACCTGCGCACCAAGCACGAATCTGAAAAGGTGGTTCGGGAGGAATGTAAGGTTCCCTTCCGCATTTACCGCCCGGGCATGGTAATTGGTCATTCTTCCACCGGCGAAATGGACAAGGTGGATGGCCCCTACTACTTCTTCAAGATGATTCAGAAAATTCGCCATGCGCTACCCCAGTGGGTGCCGACCATTGGTGTCGAAGGCGGGCGTCTGAACATTGTGCCGGTGGATTTCGTAGTTAACGCCATGGACCACATTGCCCACCTTGAGGGTGAAGACGGCAAGTGCTTCCACCTGGTGGACAGTGATCCGTACAAGGTTGGCGAAATCCTCAATATCTTTAGTGAGGCGGGGCACGCACCCAAGATGGGGATGCGGATTGATTCCAGAATGTTCGGCTTTATTCCGCCGTTCATTCGCCAGAGTCTGAAGAATCTTCCGCCCGTGAAGCGGCTGACCTCGGCAATCCTCGACGACATGGGCATTCCGCCCTCCGTGATGTCATTCATCAATTACCCGACCCGGTTCGACGCCCGTGAAACCGAGCGTGTTTTGAAAGGCACCGGTATTGAAGTGCCCCGGCTGCCGGACTACGCGCCGGTGATCTGGGACTACTGGGAGCGCAATCTGGACCCGGACCTGTTCAAGGACCGCACGCTCAAGGGCACGGTTGAAGGTCGCGTGTGCGTAGTGACAGGTGCAACGTCCGGTATCGGTCTGGCCACGGCGCAAAAACTGGCAGACGCTGGCGCCATCCTGGTGATCGGCGCCCGGAAACTGGAGCGTCTGAAGGAAGTGACCGCGGAGCTGGAGTCTCGCGGAGCGAGCGTGCACGCCTATCCGTGCGATTTCTCCGACATGGACGCGTGCGATGAGTTTGTGAAGACCGTTCTGGATAACCACGGCCACGTGGATGTGCTGGTCAACAATGCCGGGCGTTCCATTCGCCGGTCACTGGACCTGTCGTTCGATCGATTCCACGATTTCGAGCGCACCATGCAGCTGAACTACTTCGGTTCCGTGCGCCTGATCATGGGCTTTGCGCCGAAGATGCTGGAGAACCGCCGAGGGCACGTAGTGAACATCTCGTCTATCGGGGTGTTGACCAACGCGCCCCGATTCTCGGCCTACGTGGCGTCCAAGTCTGCCCTGGATGCATTCAGCCGTTGCGCTGCTGCGGAGTGGTCAGATCGCAACGTGACCTTCACCACCATCAACATGCCGTTGGTGAAGACCCCGATGATTGCGCCGACCAAGATCTACGATTCGGTGCCTACCCTGACGCCGGACGAGGCCGCAGGCATGGTCGCTGACGCGATTGTTTATCGACCGAAACGCATCGCGACTCGTCTCGGGATTTTTGCCCAGGTGCTGCATGCCCTGGCACCCAAGATGGGCGAGATTGTCATGAACACCGGTTACCGGATGTTCCCGGATTCACCTGCCGCCGCCGGCAGTCGATCCGGCGAGAAGCCGAAGGTGTCCACAGAGCAGGTGGCTTTCGCCGCCATCATGCGGGGCATCTACTGGTAACGTGGTAGCGCCTGAATCGAGTGGGAGGGGAGTTACTTCCCCTCCCATTTCAATTGGTTAAATAAGATTCGCCTCTTTTTTGAGTTGTTCTGGGCTAAAGAAAACCTGCCGATAGCCGATGGTTAACATAAGAACAATATAAAAGAAGGGCTATTGATGACTCTCAAGAAACGTCTTTTGCTGACCTTGCTGCTGGTTGGCCTGCTTCCCGTCATTGCCATCTCGTTTTTTAACGCCGAAATTGCCCGACAGAGCCTGACGGAACAGGCGTTGCAACAACTCTCTATTGCGGCTACCAACAAGCAGCATAGTGTTGAAGATTATCTCAGCACTATTGCCCGGCAGCTGAAAGCCATGGCCAATAATCGCGGGACCCGAACGGCGGCCCAGGGGTTTGGTTTGGCATTTCAGAATTACGAAAAACTGGTACAAGAGGAGCAGTCGACCTTACGAGAAAACGTCGAGGCTTATTATCAGCAGAATTTCTTGCCACCCTTACAGCAAAATGGTGGTGCTAAGGGACGTTCAGCCTCGGATTTCGTTGCATCCCTCAGCAAAAACAGCCTGGCTCTGCAGATGGGTTACATCGTGGACAACCCGAATCCTGTGGGGCAGAAAGACGAATTGGTATCGGCCGACGTCCATATCGCGCAGTTTTATAACACCCTTCACAAACAGTGGCACACCTCGTTCAAGGAGTTTCAGGAGGCGTTCGGCTACTACGATATTTATCTCATTGATGCCGATACAGGCCATGTTATCTATTCCGTAGCCAAAGAGGTTGATTTTGCTACCTCCCTGAAAGACGGTCCCTACGCGGATTCCGGCCTTGCGGCAGCTTATCGTCAGGCGCTGTCTGACGGACAGGATACTGCTCCGACTTTTGTTGATTTTACTCGGTATGTACCGTCCTACGGTGCGCCCGCCGGATTTGTGGCAACCCCCATATATTCCGAAAAGGATGAGCGGCTGGCCGTGCTGGCCTTCCAGTTCCCCATCGACAGCCTGAACAACATCATGATGGAGCGAGATGGCATGGGCGAAACCGGGGATGCCTATCTGGTGGGCCCGGATAACCTGATGCGGTCAGACTCATACCTGGATCCGGAAAACCGCAGCGTTGTCGCTTCCTTTGCCGACCCGGAGAATGGGCGCATAAGTTCGACATCGGTGGATGAAGCTCTGGCTGGGAATTCCGGTGAAGGCGTGGTTACGTCCTACCGGGGCGAACCAGTGTTTTCCGCCCACAGGCCAGTTGCTGTAGGCGGGTTGAACTGGGCGCTGGTGGCGGAGATCAGCGAAGACGAGGCCTTGGCGCCCGTGCGTGAAATGTGGACGCTGGCCGCGATAGCCATTGCTATTGTGATCCTGGCTGTAGTGGCCGTGGCGGTCTGGACCGCAGTGCGGATCATGAAACCCCTCGGCAGAGACCCGGCCGAATTGCAGGCACTGGCGGAGCAGGTGGCTGCGGGTAATCTGGTCATCGATTCGTCCGAAAGTGACAGGGCAACGGGTGTTTACGGCTCCATGCTCAAAATGGTGTCGGACCTGAAAGAAGTGATCTTCAGGGTCGAGGAGGCTTCCCAGCGCCAGGCCAGTGCATCTGAACAATTGTCGGGTACTTCCTCACATACTCTGGAGAGTGTGAATCAGCAGGCAGAGCAGACTGAGCAGGTGGCGTCGGCCATTGAGGAAATGTCCTCCGCCATCAACGAAGTGTCCCAGAACACCGCGGAATCGGCAGCCAGCGCCAAGCGCACTCATGAGGCGGTCAGCCGCAGCGCAGCCGAGGTGGAATCCTCCGCTGAGGACACCCGTGCTATGGCCAGGGAACTGGAGGAAGCTGAGGCCGGCATAGAGGACTTGCGAAAGAATATGGAATCCATCACCAGGGTTCTGGATTCGATAAAGTCCATCGCCGACCAGACCAATTTGTTGGCTCTGAATGCCGCTATTGAAGCGGCCCGGGCCGGTGAACAGGGCCGGGGCTTCGCGGTGGTTGCGGATGAGGTGCGCAGCCTGGCCCAGAATAGCCAGAAGGCGACCGAGGAGATCAGTAGTTCCATCGAAACTCTGGTGAATTCGTCGGAGCGTGCTTCACAGGTGGTTACCCGCTGCAGCGTCCAGGCCAGCGGTATTTCCGAGCGGGCAGGAGCCGTTGTATTACAGCTTCGCGAGGCAGTGGAGGAGGTCACCCGGATGTCCGGTATGGCGGAGCAGATTGCGACTGCATCCGAAGAGCAATCAGCCACAGCCGAAGAAGTAACGCTCAACGTATCTACAATTGCAGAAAAGTCCGTTGAGACCAAACAGGCCATGGCCCAGATATCAGAAGCCAGTGGTGACCTGGCCGAGTTGTCTCATCAACTGAAAGATTCGCTGTCCCGGTTTAAAGTCAGCTGAGTACCAGAAGGCGTTAAAATCTTAGGCCATGCTCGGCACACAAATAAAAACCCGCTACGGCGGGTTTTTTTAATGGCGTTTACTCGGTCTCTTCGGGGATCACAGGAGGTGGAAAGCCGCCCAGCTCTTTCCATCGATTCACAATGCCGCAGAACAGGTCCGCAGTCTTTTCCGCATCATAGGCTGCGGAGTGGGCTTCCTTATTGCTGAACGGAATGCCCGCGATCTTACAAGCCTGGGCCAGAACCGTATGGCCGTACGCCAGGCCGGCCAGAGTGGCGGTATCGAACGTGGAAAAGGGATGAAATGGATTGCGCCGGATATCTGCTCGCAGTGCGGCCGCAAAGATGAAATTGTGGTCAAAAGTGGCGTTATGTCCCACCAGAACGGCCCGCTTGCAGTCGTGGTTTTTCACCGCCTTGCGAATCGGGCTGAAGATTTCACTGAGACCTTCCCGCTCGGGAACCGCTTCACGCTCTGGATTCCACGGATCTATGCCGGTGAAATCCAGGGCGGATTGCTCCAGATTGGCGCCTTCAAAGGGATCAATCTGTTGTACGTGGGTCTCCGCTCGCCGCACCCAGCCGTCGTCGTCCATGGTCAGTATTACCGCCGCCACCTCCAGCAGGGCATCCCGCTCGGGATTGAATCCTGCGGTTTCCACGTCGACGACAACGGGTAGAAATCCGCGGAAGCGGCGGGACATGGGATGCGGTGGTTTGTTTTCGTCAGTCACTCAAGCTCCGGTCTTGGCCGTGGGTGAGAAGGAATAGATCAGGTTTACGCCAGTCGCCAGTGAACGGTTTCACCGGCCTTGAGAGGCACGATGGTTCCGTCAGCCAATGGCAGCTCCGCCGGCATGGTCCAGGGTTCGCGAACCAGGGTAATGGTATCGGTGTTGCGCGGCAGGCCGTAGAAGTCAGGGCCGTTGAAGCTGGCGAATGCCTCAAGCTTGTCCAGAATGCCAAGCTCTTCAAAAATATCCGCATACAGGCCGATGGCGCCATAGGCTGAGTAACAGCCAGCACAGCCGCAGGCAGCCTCCTTGCGATCCTTGGCATGGGGAGCAGAATCCGTGCCCAGGAAAAAGCGTTTGTCGCCGCTGGCTACCGCGTCCCGCAACGCCTTCTGATGGCGGTTGCGCTTCAGAATTGGCAGGCAATAAAGGTGCGGGCGAATGCCGCCGACCAGCATATGGTTGCGGTTATACATCAAATGCTGGGGCGTCAGCGTCGCGGCAAGGTTGTCGCCGGTATGCTGCTGGACAAACTCGGCGGAATCGGCCGTCGTAATATGTTCCAGCACAACCTTGAGATTCGGGAAAGCCTCCAGGGTGGGGGCCAGGACCCGCTCCAGAAACACCTTTTCACGGTCAAAGATATCGATATCGGCGTCGGTTACTTCGCCGTGAACCAGAAGAAGCATGCCGCAGTCTGCCATTGCTTCCAGCACGGGATAGATGTTCCGTATATCCTTCACTCCGGAGTCGGAGTTCGTTGTCGCGCCCGCCGGGTAAAGCTTGGCGGCCACAACACCGGCGGCTTTGGCCTCGCGGATGGTTTCCGGTGTCATGCTCTCGGTCAGGTACAGGGTCATCAACGGCTCGAAGGCGGTGCCTTTGGCAGCCGCGAGAATCCGCTCCCGATAGGCTGCGGCATCAGCGGCGGTTGTGACCGGTGGCACCAGGTTAGGCATGATGATGGCGCGGCCGAAGCAGGCCGCTGTGGCCGGTACCACGTCGCTAAGAATGTCACCATCCCGAACGTGAAGGTGCCAGTCGTCGGGCCGGGTAAGAGTAAGCTTTTCTGTCATGGCAGTTGTCCGCAATACCTTATGCGAGGCGTGCTGTGGGGCCCTGGAGGATAGAGCCCCGAAAAATTTGGCGAATTATACCAGAAGGCGCGGGTGATTGTTTTCCGGCCGGAGCTAAAGAAAGGCAGACGCGGGCCGTTAAGCAATCAGAATCTGTTAACTACCGGACACTGATGGCACATACTATGGGATTCCGCCTCGGAAAACGTCTCAATACACTGCTGGCTTGCAGTCTTCCTGTGCTGCTTTTGCCGGCTGCCGGGCAGGCTGCCAGCTATGGTGCCGGTATCGAGAATAGCCAGTGGTATCTTGCCGAATCGGTATTCGAGTGTCGCCTGGTGCACGAGGTTCCCGGTTACGGTCGGGCCGTGTTCAATCATCGCGCGGGTGAAAGTCTGAGCTTTTTCCTGGAGTCTGATTCGACACCAATGCGACCGGGGCGTGGCAGTCTCGTGGTGGAGGCACCGGCCTGGCGTCCGGGTGTGGCGCCGAAGCCCCTGGGCACGGTCAATGTGTCGGATGATCGCCGCCAGGTCTCCCTGGACACACGCCAGGCCTTTGTTGTTGCCCACGGCCTGCTGGAGGGTATGCGCCCCACGGTTACCCGGGAATCCTGGTTTGATGGTCGTCCGGTGCGGGTGCAGGTGTCCAATATCAATTTTGCTGGTGAATACCAGCGCTATCAGCGCTGCACGTCGAATCTCTTGCCGGTGAACTTTGATCAGATTCAGCGTTCAAGGGTGCCCTTTGCCAGTGGCAGCACTCAACTGTCTGACGCCGACAGGCAGTTGCTGGACAACATCGTGCGCTACGTGAATGCCGACACCACGGTTGAGAGAATTTTCGTGGATGGCCACAGTGACAGCATTGGCAGTCGTATCGACAACCGCGCGCTTTCCGAAGATCGTGCCAATGTGGTGGCCGACTACCTCAAGGCGAGCGGTATTGATGAAAACATGATTACCGTTCGGGCACACGGTGACCAATACCCGGTATCCAACCGGCCGGCGGATAACCGCCGCACCAATATCCGCTTGCAGAGGGCAGGTGATCGCCCAGAGCTTCAGCAGGCCAACGGGTATGGCGGTGAGCCCCGGGGATAATCGCTTTCAGTAAACCGAGTTCAATACTTCCAGATGGGCGTTTACGCTTTCTGCCAGGGCCCTCAGGTGGTATCCGCCCTCCAGCGTTGAAATGATGCGGTCGTTGCTGTGCTCACGTGCAACAGACACGATCATTTCCGTCAACCAGCGGTAGTCGTCGGTATCCAGATTCAGTTCCGCCATCGGGTCAAGTCTATGGGCATCAAAACCCGCGGAAATCAGAATGAGTTGCGGTTTGAAGTCGTTCAGCCGCTTCAGCCAACCTGCCTCCACCTGTTTCCGGTACTCTTCAGACGAACAGTTCGCTGCAATCGGAATGTTGACGATGTTGTCGGCCTGGCGGTGCACATGGGAGTGCGGGTAGAACGGGTGCTGGAAGCTGGAGCACATCAGGATTCGCTCGTCACCACCGACAATGTCCACGGTTCCGTTGCCCTGGTGCACATCGAAATCAATGATCGCGACCCGTTCAAGGTGATGGAAGGTGAGAGCGCGCATGGCGGCCAGGGCGACGTTATTGTAGAAGCAAAAGCCCATGGATTTCGCTCGCTCGGCATGATGGCCGGGCGGGCGCGCGCAAACAAAGGCGTTGGTTACCTGGCTACTCATAACCATATCCACGGCCTGGATGTTGGCGCCAGCGGCAAGGCGGGCTGCCCGCAAAGTGTCCGGCATCATGGCCGTATCCGGATCGGTAAACACGCGGCCCCTTGTGGGTTGCATCAGATCGAGTTGATGCAGGTACTTTTCGGGATGCACCGTCAATAACTGGTCCCGGGTGATCTCCTCCGGCCTCACCCAGTCGAGCTTCTGATCAAGACCGGTATCAGCCAGGTAGCTGATGATCGCCGCCAGACGCTCAGGGCTTTCCGGATGTTCCGGCCCCATGTTGTGTTTCATGAAGTCATCGTGGGAAAAGAATGCCGTGGTCATACGTCTCGAACTGCCTTCGATGTGCTTATATTTTCTTCAAGCTTATCAGGGAAAACCGCCTGATGCCGTGTTTCTTTGGTCTTATAGGGACGATAGCCATTTCACATCGGGGAATCAGGGCCTAAGATAAGGGTTACACTCATAAGTAACCTGTTTTATTACATTTATTCGCCAACGGCCTGCCGGCCACTCACATAGGAGAGTCAGCTTGAGCACCCGGTATCTGGAGAGCCTTTTCAATCCCGCGTCCATTGCGGTGATCGGTGCGTCGGAGCGGGCAGACAATCTTGGCGGCATGGTATTGCGGAACCTGATGGGGGGCGGTTATCCGGGGCGCCTGCTGGTGGTCAACCAGAACGATTACGACAACGTGCACGGTGTACCCTGCGTCAAGAAAGTCTCCAAAATGGACTTTTCCCCGGATCTGGCCATCATCTGCACGCCGCCGGATACTGTGGCCAAGACCATCAAGCGGCTCGGGGAAGCCGGGGTGCGCACCGCCATTGTCATGACCGGTGGCATGTCCCGTACTCACAGTAAAACCGGTCAGCCTTTGATGTATTCCGTGCGCGAGGCCGCCAGGGAAACCGGGATCCGGGTGCTCGGCCCCAACACGATTGGTTTGATGGTTCCGGCACGTAGCCTGAACGCCACCTATGCCCACATGGGCGCGATCCCGGGACGGGTTGCTTTCGTAGGCCAATCCGGCACCATTGCCAGTTCGGTTATAGACTGGGCCTTTGCCCGGGGGGTGGGGTTTTCCTACTTCCTGACCCTCGGCGATGGCATGGATATCGATCACGACGATCTGATCGACTATCTGGCGCAGGACACCCAGACCCGCGCGATTCTTCTGCACATCGAGAACATCCCGAATGCCCGGCGGTTTATGTCGGCGGTGCGGGTAGCTTCCCGCACCAAGCCAGTGATCGCAGTAAAATCCGGGCGGGTACCGGAATCGGAGTGGTTTCCCCACGATCTGCCGGCCGGTTTGAAACGCAGCGATCCGATATACGATGCCATGCTCCAGCGGGCCGGTGTGCTTCGGGTGGACGGTCTTGGCCAGATGTTCGATGCGCTCGAGACGTTAACACGGATGCGGCCATTGCGCCGGGAAAGCCTGGCGATCATGGCCAACGGGGTTGGCCCGGGGGTGTTGGCCGTGGACCGCCTGGCGGACCTGGGCGGTGAGCTGGCGGAATTGTCGGATGCCAGTATCGAGGCCCTGGCCGAGCTGCTGCCACCTTACTGGACCCGAAAGAACCCGATCGATCTCAACTACGATGCTTCCCCGGAGTTGTATGGGCAGGCGATCAAGATTCTTGCCAAGGATCCGGAAGTGGCAAACGTTCTGGTGATGTATGCGCCAAGTCTGACAGAGGACAGCCTCCAGATTGCTGACGCGGTGGTGCAGGCTTCCAAGGGCACCCGTCTGAACGTGTTCACCTGCTGGCTGGGCCAGAGTACGGTCATGGATGCGCGGGAGGAGTTTTACCGGGCCGGGCTGCCGTCATTCTTCAATCCCGAAAAAGCCGTCATGGCGTTCATGCAGCATGTGCGTCATCAGCGTGTTCAGCGGCTGCTCACGGAAACACCCGAGTCCTTTACCGATCACTTTGCAGACCGAACCCACACCCGTCACGTGGTCAGCCGGGCATTGCGCTCTGGCCGGTATCATCTGTCGAACCGGGAAGCCCGGGATCTGGTGAGTGATTACGGCATCAGCACCATCGACACCATGTACTGCGACGATATGGAGGAGGTCCTTGAGGTTTTCGCAGTTGAGCGGCGTCCCATCGATATCACCATCATCCATGAGCAGGCCTGCCATCCTTTCCTCGACCTGAGTCCTACCCAGCGCCGATACAAGGGCACGGTACAGAAGCTCAACAGCGAAGCGGCCATCATGGACTCCTGCCGCTACCTGATGGACGAATACCAGAGCCACTTTCCTGGCAGTGGCTTTCTCGGCTTCGCTGTTCAGCGTTCCTATCAGCACGTGGGCGGGATTGAGTTCAGTGTTGGTATTACCCGGGATCCGTTATTTGGCCCACTGGTAGTATGTGGTGCAGCGGGCGCCCAGATCAACGTGATGACCGACCGGCAGATTGCACTGCCGCCATTGAACATGGTGCTGGCCCGGGAGCTTCTGCGCCGGACTTATATGTACAAGCTGTTGAAAGAGCACAGCCTGAAGCCGGAAGAGGATATCCGGGCGGTGTCCGAGACGCTGGTCACCCTCTCCCAGATCGTCATCGACATTCCCGAAATACAGGGGCTGGAGATTTCGCCGCTGCTGTTCAACGAGCAGGGGGCTGTGGCTGTGAATATCGCCATCAATCTGGCCGACAAGCCAGGCCGGCCGATTATCCAGCCATACCCGCGCGAACTCGAGGAGTGGATTGTACTGCCGAAGTCCGGGCGGCGGGTCATCATCCGGCCGGTACTGGCCGAAGATGAGCCCGCGCACCGGGCGTTTCATGAGCTACAGTCGCCAGAATCCATCCGCTACCGGTTCTTCCAGTACCGGAAGCATTTCTCCCGGGAGGACGTTGCCCAGATGGTGCAAATCGACTACGACCGGGAAATGGTTTTTATTGCCAACGCGCCGAGGGAAGACGGAGAAGGTGAGGAAACGCTGGGCACCGTGCGCACCTGGACTGATGCTGACAACCTGCAATGCGAGTTCGCGGTCATGGTGCACGATAAAATGAAAGGGGAGGGCCTGGGCGTTGCCCTGATGCAGAAGATGATCGATTACTGCCGTTCCCGGGGCACCATGGAAATGGTTGGCAACGTGTTGCCGGACAACCGCCCCATGTTGCAGCTGGCGGAACACCTGGGTTTCGAGATCAAGTTCAATATCGAAGAAGAGGTGATGGATCTGCGGCTGGTTCTGAACGAGCCGGAAAAGGACTGGCAGAGAGAGCGCCTGGGCAAGAGCGCCCATTGAGCGGTAAGGGGAAAGACGGGGTCAGATTGATTATGCACCTGACCCCGGGGTATCGGCTTTATTCTTCGACAATCGCTGAACGGTCTTCACCACCCAAGGCTTCGAGAAGCCCCGGGATCAAGCGGGACAGCTCCAGGGTCATCAGCGTGAAGGCTGCATCAAACTTGGCAACGGCATCATCCACATCGACGTCGTCCAGTTGATCCTGGAGTGTTTCGCCGAATTTCAGGCGACGGATGCCCAGCTCTTCATCCAGCACGAAGGAGACGTTGTCGTCCCAGGTCAGTGACAGCTTGGTCACCTGCATGCCCGCATCCAGATGGTTGCGGATTTCATCGGCTTTCAGGTCCAGGCCTTTGCAGCGCACCACACCACCATCTTCAGACGGATCTTTCAGCTCGCATTCACTGCCCAGAACCACCTTGCCAGGCAGATCGACGGATTCGTTCAGCCAGCCGGTGAAGGTAAAGGCAGGCGCCTGCTCCACGGCGGGCGGACGAACCGGCAGCGAGCCAAGGCTCTTGCGCAAGGTGGAGGCCAGATCTTCCGCCTGTTTGGCGGAGCCGGCATCCACTACCAGGACACCGTCCTGAGGCGCGAGATAGGCGAAGCAGCGGCGATTTTTGGAGAAGGCCTGGGGCAGCATCTCCAGCATCACCTGTTCCTTGATTTCATCCTTTTCTTTGCGCCGGACCTTGCGGCCCTGCTCGAATTCGATAGCTTCGGCCTTTTCTTCAACCGCCTCTTTCACCACCGGGCCCGGAAGAATCTTCTCTTCCTTGCGCAGGGCTATCAGGTGATAGCCGTTAGCACTGTGAACCAGCTGTTCGCCATGCTTGCCCAGGGGTGGAACCCAGCCCTGGCGGCTGGTTTCCTGGGGGCCGCAGGGTTTGAAGGCGTCGGCCTGCAGTTTTTCTTCCAGCTCTTCGGCGGAGATATCAAACGGTTTGGTAAAACGGAATACGCGGGCGTTGCGAAACCACATCAGGGCTGGTCCTTGTCTTTCATATTTGCATGATCTCTACGAGCACGGTTTTGATAATAAAGCCCACAACGCCTGCGCCCAGAACCGTAAACAGGGCGATGGTGCCGAATCTTCCGGCCTGGGATTTTTTGGCCAGATCCCAGACGATGATACCCATCCAGACAATCAGGCCGGTCAGAAACACCAGCATGGCGATCTGGGAAAACACTGCTTCGTTCATTGCTTACTCCGATGTCAACATGGATTACTGTTCATCCCGCAGGAAAACCCAGTTGTTCTTATCGGATTGGTCTTCGCTGAAGTAATAGCCTTCGAGGTTAAAACCTTTGAGGTCGTCGGCCTGGGTAATGCGGTTCTGGATGGCAAATCGGCACATCAGGCCGCGGGCTTTCTTGGCGTAGAAGCTGATCATCTTGTACTGACCATTCTTCCAGTCCTTGAATTGGGGGGTAATCAGCCTACCTTCAAGGTCTTTCTTCTTTACACTTTTGAAATACTCATTGGAGGCCAGGTTTACTAGCACGCCGTCGTCGTCTGCCAGCAGCCGGTTGATCTCGTCAGTAATCTTGCTCCCCCAGAAGGCATACAGGTCCTTGCCACGGTTATTCTCGAACCGGGTACCCATCTCCAGGCGATAGGGTTGCATCAGGTCCAGCGGTTTCAGGACCCCATACAGGCCGGAGAGCATGCGCAGATGCTGTTGGGCAAACTCGAAGTCCTCCTCGCTGAAGCTCTCTGCGTCCAGGCCGGTATAAACATCACCCTTGAAGGCTAGTACCGCCTGGCGGGCATTCTCGGGGGTGAACGGCGTATGCCAGTTCTGGAAGCGCTCCGCGTTCAGCTGGCCCAGCTTGTCGCTGATGCTCATCAGGTTGCTTATCTGATGCGGCTCCAGTTCCTTTAGCTGGTCAACCAGCTCACAGGCGTCGTCGAGAAATTCCGGCTGGGTATAGGTGTCAGTTGCCAGCGGGCTTTCGTAGTCCAGCGTTTTTGCAGGGGAAATAACCATCAACATGTCAGGCAATCCTCATTGCAGGAATGTGAGCAATTCATCCCTGGTAAACGGCCAGTCCAGTTCCGCACCGGTGTCGTTGCGTCGCAGCACTGGAATCCGGGTGCCATAACGCTCCACCAGCTCTTCGGACTGGGCAATGTCCACCACGTCTACCGGTATGGGTTCCGGCATGGGCGTATTGACAAGCAGGGCTTCAGCCAGCTCGCACAAATGGCACTGGGATGTCGTGTAGAAAAGCAGTTCCATTATTTAGGCTGTGCGTCCAGTTTCTGGCCGTTGACGCCCTGGCTGTCCTTGCCCATGAGATACAGGTAAATCGGCATGAGATCTTCCGGTGCCGGATTTTGCTGTGGGTTCTCCGCCGGGTAGGCGTGGGCTCTCATATTGGTACGGGTCGCGCCCGGGTTCAGACTGTTCACCCGGACATTGTGGCGCTCGTCATCCAGTTCTTCGGACAGAAGTTGACTGAGCCCTTCAACCGCAAACTTGGAGACTGCGTAAGCGCCCCAGTAGGCTTTGGCTTTGCGGCCGACACCGGAAGACGTGAAAATCACCGAAGCATCGTCGGATTTGCGCAGCAGGGGGATCATGGCCCGGCTGAGCAGAAACGGGGCTGTTGCATTGACGTGCATGACCTTGTTCCAGGTTTCCGGGTCATACAGTTCAACCGGGCTGCGATCGCCCAGGATGGCCGCGTTGTGCAGTAAACCGTCCAGTTGGCCGAAGTTGTCTTCCAGCGTCATGGCCAGTTCTTCATAGTCCTTCACTGCAGCGCCCTCAAAGTTCATGGGCACGATGGCGGGCTTGGGGTGCCCGGCGGCCTCGATTTCGTCGTAGACCGTTTCCAGCTTTCCTACAGTTCGGCCAACAAGTACGACGGTCGCACCATGGGCGGCAAAGGCCTTTGCCGCAGCCCGGCCAATGCCGCTGCCGGCACCCGTCACCATAACGATACGGTCTTTCAGAAGATCGGCGGGTGCTTGGTAATCATGCATAACCTGTCTCCGTGTCAGGCTGTTACCGGTTAAACACCGGATCCTAAAATTGATCGACTATTGTAACAGCTTTGCCAGGTCAGTGACGGTGTCGGCAATAAGATCCGCTTGCCACAGATTAATGGTTTCCGGCTCTTCGATATAACCGTAGCGGACCGCGATAGTCTTCATTCCGGCATTGCGACCTGCTTCGATGTCCCGTTCGTGATCGCCTACATAAATCCCTGAACCAGGCTCGGTTCCCATTTGCTGGCAGGCGAGAAACAGGGCCTCCGGATGAGGTTTGCGCTGGGCAACATGATCGGGGCACACCAGGACTGCGCATCGGTTCGCAAGATTTAAGGCTTCGATTAGCGGAACCGCAAAACGGGCAGGCTTGTTGGTGACAATGCCCCAGGGGATCCCCTGTTCCTCAAGAGCCTGGAGTAATTCATCCATGCCTTCGAACAGGCGGGTTTCTACAGCCACTCCGGCCTCGTAGAGGTCGAGGAAGGCTGTGTGTTTTTCCAGGTACTCCGGGTGCTCCGGTTCCAGGCCGAAGCCGACCCGGATCATGGCCCGAGCGCCGTTTGAGACGGAGCGTCGAATATGCTCCGGGGGCAGGGCGGGCATGCCGTATTGTTCCCGCAACTGATTGAGGCAGCGTATGAAATCCGGTGCCGTGTCAATCAGAGTACCATCCAGGTCGAACAGGACTGCCGAGGCTTGATGCGTGTTTTCAGGCTTCACGGATATCCCTGGCGTGCATCAGGTAGTTAACGTCCACGTCCCTACCGAGTTTGTAGATCTTGGTAATCGGGTTATAGGTCATACCCGTCAGTTCCCGGACATCCAGGCCTGCGTTGCGCAGATGATCGGACATTTCAGAGGGCCGGATAAACTTCTTCCATTCGTGAGTGCCCTTTGGCAGCAAACGAAGCACGTATTCGGCGCCGACAATGGCAAACAGGAACGACTTGGGGTTCCGGTTGATGGTCGAGACAAACAGATGGCCGCCGGGTTTGAGCATGGCCGCACACGCCTTGATGACCGATGCCGGATCCGGGACATGCTCCAGCATTTCCAGACAGGTCACGACATCGTACTGGCCAGCATGTTCGCTGTCCTGCGCCAGTTCTTCGACGGTGATTTGCTGGTAATCCACGTTCACACCGCTCTCCATGCCATGGAGTCGAGCGACCGCAAGGGGCGCCTCGCCCATATCGATACCGGTAACATGGGCGCCGCGCTGGGCCATGCCCTCAGACAAAAGGCCGCCACCGCAGCCGACATCCAGGGCGCGCTTGCCAGCCAGGGATACGCGCTCATCAATGTAATTCAGGCGTAGCGGATTGATGTCGTGTAGCGGTTTGAATTCGCTCGTGGGGTCCCACCAGCGACTGGCCAGGGCCTCGAACTTGGCGATTTCGTTCCGGTCTACATTCTGGTTTGTCATGGTTGGTTCTGCCTGATGGATCAATAAGAAATCGGTTAGTTTGCCTTTGTACGGATACGCCCGGCCCAATCTTCAACCCGGAGCATGAGATCGGCGACGTCAATGCGGGTTAGCCGGCCGTCCTGTAATTGTGGTACGCCGTTAATCCAGCTGTGGCTTACTGATCGACCATGGTTGCTGTAGACGAGGTGCGAAGCCGGATCGTAAACCGGCTGCAAAAACGGGTCACTCAGGTCAATGGCAATGATGTCTGCCAGCTTGCCCTCAACCAGTGATCCGAGTTCGTGGTCCCGCCCCAGGGCCCGGGCTCCGTTGATGGTTGCCATTTCCAGAGCCTTGTGGGCAGACAACGCCGAGGCATCACCGGCTACTACTTTGGCCACCATGGCAGCGGTGCGAAGTTCTCCGAACAGATCCAGGTCGTTGTTGCTGGCGGCGCCGTCAGTGCCAATCGCAACATTAATCCCGTTGTCCAGAAGGTCCTGCACCGGGCAAAGGCCGCTGGCCAATTTCAGGTTCGATTCCGGACAGTGAATGACATGGGCTCCCGATTGTTTCAGCAGGTTCACATCGCTTTCATCGATCTGCGTCATGTGCACGCACTGGGTCTCCGGGCGAAGTACGCCGAGGTCTGCCAGTCTGGCCGTCGGGCGCTGGCCACCTTTTTCAATGGCCTCGGTTACTTCAAAGGCAGTTTCGTGCAGATGTACCTGGATGACGGCACCGGTTTTTTCCGATAGCCGTACCGCTTCAGCCATCGGGCCGTCGGAAACCGTGTAGGGGGCATGGGGGCCAATGGCCGGCATGATGTAGCCGTCGGTCTTCCAGGTGTCTATAAAGTCGGCACCTTTGCTCAGATACTCGTCCGGACCGGCACCCCAGGGTGTCGGGAAATCCAGCAGCGGAAAACAGATCTGGGCGCGCATGCCCGCATCATGGGCGACCTGTGCAGCGATCTCCGGAAAGAAATACATGTCCGAGAACGTGGTGGTTCCGGTGCGCAGCATTTCTGCCATGGCCAGTTGCGTGCCATCGGCAATGAACTGTTCGCTGATAAAGCGACCTTCGGCCGGCCAGATGTGATCATTCAACCAGGTCATGAGCGGCAGATCATCCGCCATCCCCCGAAACAGTGTCATGGCTGCGTGGCCGTGCATATTGATCAAGCCGGGCATGACAACATGGTGGGGAAGATCGACGGTTTCACGGGTTCGGAAGGTCTGGTCCGCCTGCTCCTGAGGGATAACGGCGACCAGGCGGCTCCCCTGAATTATGACGGCGTGATTCTCAAGCACTGTGCCCGCTGGCTCAATTGGAATCAGCCAGCGCGCGTTGATGCGGATATCGGCTGCAGTGATGGTATCTGCCGTCATTCATTCCTGCCTTACAGCGCTTGGTGCGACCCTGCCGCACCTTGAAAATGTAGCCCGGAAGTATAACCGTTATACTGGCAGTTTTCAGCGCTGAAAAACCGGAGCAGTTTTCTATGGCAACCACCCCGAAACCCTCTTCTGAACGCGGCATTGGTACCGTTGCAATACGGTGGCATGGCAGCAGTCTCGAATTGCTGGACCAACGCCTGCTGCCCGGGGAGGAACACTGGATCACCCTGGAGGGCGCTGCGGGTGTGGCACAAAGCATCCGGGACATGGTGGTTCGTGGCGCTCCGGCGATCGGCATCAGCGCAGCCTACGGGGTGGCCCTGGCAGCCAGGCATGCCGGCGGTGGCGACTGGAAAGCTGAAATTAAACAATCCATTCGTGAGCTGGCGGCATCACGGCCCACGGCGGTGAACCTGTTCTGGGCGTTGCAACGGATGGAACGGGTCTTCCACGCCTGTCACTCTCTCGACGAAGCGGAGAAACGTTTGGCCAATGAGGCCGAGGCAATCCATGAAGAAGATCTGGCTGCCAATTTTGCCATGGCGGACCATGCCCTGGAATTCATCGGTGCAGAGAAACCGCTTTCGGTGTTGACCCACTGCAACACCGGTGCACTTGCCACCGGCGGCTACGGCACGGCTCTGGGCGTTGTTCGACGGCTGCACGAGGAAAAACTGTTGAAAGACGTCTATGCCGATGAAACCCGACCCTGGCTTCAGGGTGGCCGGCTAACGGCCTGGGAACTCTCTCGGGACGGCATTCCTGTCACTTTGAACGCTGATGGCGCTGCGGCAGCAATATTGGCTCGTAACGATGTCCGTTGGGTCATTGTCGGCGCCGACCGCATCACCGCCAATGGCGATGTGGTTAACAAGATTGGCACCTACAGTCTTGCGGTGCTGGCCAGGCATCATAAAGTGGGCTTCATGGTGGTGGCACCGTCGAGCACCGTGGATATGGCTCTGGAGTCAGGCGCGGATGTTCCCATAGAAGAACGGGACGGGATTGAGGTGCGGGAAATCCGGGGTATTCCTCTGGCGCCGGAAGGCGTCAATGTGTTCAACCCGGTTTTTGATGTGACACCGGCCAACCTTATCGACGCCATCGTTACTGAAAAGGGCGTCGTGCATAACCCGAATATTACCGGTATGAGAGCACTATTTGGTTGAAGACGGGCCGCCCGCCTGCCGCTTCTTTCGGACGGGGGATTTCTCGGGTCTGGATGGCCCTTCGGGGTGTTTGTCCTCGTAGGCAGCCTGAAGTTCGGCCACCTCCCGTTCCTGTTCTTCGATAAAGTGCAGGGACATCTCAAAGCTCTGGCGGGTGAACTCCAGCACTTTCTGGAAGCCCTCATCCGAGAGCGTCCGTGCGTCGTCATGCCGGCGGAAGATGTTGATGAATTCGCGTTCCCGCTCGAACTGCAGGGGGAGTTTCGCCACACCCCAGTCATTCAGAATCTGCCAGACTTCCGGGTTGTAGTTGCGCGTGGTGCGCATGATAAAAGGGATTGGATCATTCCGGGCAATGAGAGCCGCGAGACGCAGAATCAGCTCGAAGGAGAGAGTGGAGGTGCCATTCTCAATGGCCTCGAGAACCGACTTGTCCCGCAGGTTCAGGGCCTCGCTCATTTCCGACAAGGTTAGACCGGCCACTTCCCGGATGTCCTTCAGGGACTGACCCGCCGTGAGCATCGCCCGCAACTGATCCTGGGAATTCATCAGGGCCCGACCAACCCGAAGTGACGTATCTGTGGCCTTCACCCCGAACCGGAGCGCTGACCCGGTGAGGCTGGCCAGGCGGTCGATAAGACCTTCCGGCGTCCGTTCCTGGGTTACCGGTTTTTCCAGCCCTTCCACCTGCTCCAGCGAGCGCATGGCATGCAGGGCATCCAGAAGCATGTCCTGGAGCATTCGCGCTTTCTGGCGGCCATCCTGCCCGCTGGTGTCCTTTTCCGTCATGGGCCTGTAGGCATCCGCTTACCGGGTTACCGCGGAGGCCGGAGCCTGTGCGGCGAACTGTTGCGGGTCCAGGATGGACGCCATGCGGTTATCCAGGTCCAGCATGTCAGCCATGATATGGCCACCTTCACGGATCACGAAATCCAGTTCTTCGTCGGTGGAATCCAGATCAGCTGCCTGTTGGTCCTGCCAGTCTTCGAGGGCTTCAAGGGAATCGAATGGTGGCTGCCCTTTCAGTTCCCGCCTGGCATTCGCAATTGTCAGACGCGTGCGCTCAATTTGTTCGTGTTCGGCACGACGCTCTTCCAGATTAAGGCTGACGCTGTCCGTGGCGCGCTGCTTGGTGAGGAAGTCGATTTCCTGCTGCAACAGACTGAATTCAGGATTGGTTGAGAACCGCTCTTCGTGTCGCTTGCGAAGCTCATCAATAATACCGCTGAAATCGAAGTAACGCGTGTGCGGGACGGCTTCGATCTGGTCCCAGGGCAGGGCATGATCAAGGGCGTCCTCACCGATGCGGGTCTTGTCGATGCGGGATGGAATCTCGATATCCGGAATCACCCCTTTGTGCTGGGTGGAGCCGCCTGATACCCGATAGAACTTCGACTGGGTGATCTTGAGTTGGCCATGGTTCAGCGGACGCACCGCCTGAACGGTACCTTTGCCGAAGGTCTGGGAACCAACGACCAGCCCCCTGCCATAGTCCTGGATGGCGCCGGCGAAAATTTCGGACGCTGACGCGCTCATACGGTTGGTGAGTACCACCAGCGGGCCATCATAGGCGACCGAAGGGTCCTCATCGTTCAATACCTGCACATCGTTATTGGCATTGCGGATCTGAACAGTGGGGCCTTTATCGATAAACAGCCCTACCAGATCGTTGGCCTCGTGCAGGGCGCCACCACCATTGTTGCGCAAATCCATGACCAGTCCATCAACGCCCTCGGCTTCGAGTTCCGCGATGAGGTTACGAACGTCCCGGGTTGTACTCTTGTAGTTCGGGTCTCCGGCCTGCATGGCCTGGAAATCGGCATAGAACGTGGGGATGGTGATTACGCCAATCGTGTATTCCTTGCCACCGCGCTCAATCCGGATGGTGTCCTTGCTGGCGCTCTGTTCTTCCAGTTTCACCTCATCGCGCTTGATCGCGATGGTTTCGGTGATGGTCTCGTCAGACGCGTTAGCCGGAATGACTTCCAGGGTGACGGTCGAGTTCCTTGGCCCGCGAATCAGATCTACAACTTCGTCCAGCCGCCAACCAATCACATTCACCGGTTTTTCACCTTCCTGTGCCACCGAGACTATGCGGTCTGCCGGTTCAAGCTGACCCTGCTTGGACGCCGGTCCGCCGGGCACCAGTCTCACTACCTTGGTGTATTCGTTATCTGACTGAAGGACCGCTCCAATGCCTTCCAGGGAAAGGCTCATGTTGATGTTGAAGTTCTCGGAGGTGCGCGGTGAAAAGTAGGATGTGTGCGGATCCCACATTCCGGTAAACGCATTCATGTAGGCCTGGAAAGCATCTTCGCTTCTGGCCTGGTACGCGCGCTTGAGCTGACCTTCGTAGCGCCGGCGCAGAGTTTCAACGATGGCCTCATCGTCGGCACCGTTCAGTCGCTGTGCCAATACTGCGTTTTTGATGCGTTTTACCCACAGTTCGTCCAGCGCCTTGGCATCCGCCTCCCAGTCCGCTTCTGAGCGGTCCACCAGAATGCTCTCGTTGGCCGAGAAGTCCAGCGAGTCTATGCCGTTGTCGATGATTGCCAGTGCAAACTGCAGACGCTCGATAATCCGTTGCTGAACAAGGTTGTAGATATCAAAGCCCGGCTGGAGCTGGCCGGTTTTCAGGGCAGAGCCCAACTGGGTCCGGATTTTGTCGAATTTCGCAATGTCGTCTTGTGACAGGTAGATTCGCTGGCCGTCCAGATAGTCCAGGTAGGCATCAAACACGTCGCCAGACAATTCGTCGCTGATTCCAAGGTCGCGGAAATGCGTAAACTGCAGCTGACGGGCAATCAGAATGTTAGCGCGCGCCTGATCGATCGTCGGCGCAACCGGCTCGTAGACAGCTGGGGTTTCAACCTTGGCATGCAGTCCCAGTGGCGTCGACAGTAGCAAGGCTACAGCCATTGCCTTGCACACCCCGGATCGACCAGTTCCGGCCAGGGTGCGACGAGCCATAATTCTTTCCGCGATGGTCATAAATGCGTACCTGACGGTGTGGGGAGCCCCTCGGCTTTCGGAGGGAGTGTCTACCCGTGACTTATAAATTTATTGTAGGCAAGCACTACACCCGATGCCATAGGCAGGGCGTATCGGTTCGTGACAATCTGTCCATGAAGGCGCCAGGTTGGTAACCGGATGATGGTCGATTGCGTAGGTCTTTGATTGGTAGGTATGCCGGGCGGAAGCGCATCCCGCCCGGCAATGAGTCAGCAGGGTTTGATCAGGCGAACGTTGTGTTGGTTTCCGCCTTTTCCTGCAGCAGTCTGGGCGGTGCAAAGCGCTCACCATAGGTTTTGGCGAGCTCTGATGCCCGTTCCGTGAACGCTCTCACTCCGTATTGATTGATGAACTGGATGGCGCCACCGGTCCAGGGCGCATAGCCAATGCCGAAGATGCTGCCGATGTTGGCGTCTTCCACCGTGCGCAATACGCCTTCCTCGAGGCAGCGCACCGTTTCAATGGCCTGAATGAACAGTATCCGGTCCTTCAGCTCCTGCAGTTCGACTGCCCGAGCCTTGCCGCTATCCACGAACAGGTTTTCCAGTTCCGGCCAAAGGTGTTTTTTGCCACTGGCGGGGTAGTCGTAGAACCCGGCGCCCGAGGCTTTGCCCTTGCGCCCGTGCTCGTTGACCATGGCATCAATCACCGCCTCAGCCGGGTGGGGGGTCCAGGTGCCGCCTGCCGCCTCGGTGTCTTTCTTGCTCTGGTCCCGGATGTGCTGCATAAGGGTCATGCTGACTTCGTCCGAGATCGCCAGAGGTCCCACCGGCATGCCGGCCAGTAGTCCTGCATTCTCAATGCTGGATGGGTGGATGCCTTCGCCCAGCATGCAGATGCCTTCATTGACAAAGGTGCCAAAAACCCGGGAAGTGAAGAATCCCCGGCTGTCATTCACCACCACCGGGATCTTGCCGATCTGCTGAACGTAGTCGAACGAGCGTGCCAGCGTTTCATCAGAGGTTTTCTCGCCGACGATGATTTCCACCAGTTGCATCTTGTCTACCGGTGAGAAGAAATGCAGGCCAATAAAGTTCTCGGCGTTCGCGGAGGCCTCGGCGAGTTGGGTGATGGGGATAGTGGACGTGTTGGAGGCGAAGATTCCGTTGTTTACCAGCTTCGGTTCAGCTTCCTGGGTTACCCTGGCTTTCAGTTCGCTGTCTTCAAAGACGGCTTCGATTACCAGATCGCAGCCTTCCAGATCATCCGCAGAATCCGTGGCTTTGATGCGCCCGAGGATCTCTGCCTTCTGCGTTTCGCTCATCCGGCCACGGCTGACTTTCTTGGCCAGCAATTTCTCGGAGTAGCTCTTGCCTTTTTCGGCGTTCTCCACGGAGACATCTTTCAACACCACGTCGATTCCCCGCGTGGCTGTGGAATAGGCAATACCTGCGCCCATCATGCCGGCGCCAAGCACGCCAACCTTGCGGAAGGTTTCTTTCTCGACGCCATCGGGCCGGCTGCCGCCCGCCTTGATGGCGTTCAGCTGGAACCAGAAGGTGCCGGTCATGTTCTTGGCGACCTGGCCGATCACCAGCTCGGCAAAATACCGGGTCTCGATCAGGCTACCGTTGTCGAAATCCACCTGGGCTCCCTCGACGGCCGCGGAGAGAATGCGTTCCGGCGCCGGATAGCAGCCTTTGGTTTTCTGCTTCAGCATGGCCGGTGCGATGGCCAGTTTCTGGGCCATGGCGGGATGGTGAGGCGCCCCGCCAGGAAACTTGAAGCCTTTCTGGTCCCACGGCTGGTGACACTTGGGATTGGCATCGATGAATGCCCGGGCCTTGGTGATCATGTCGTCGGCAGAATCGGCCAGTTCGTCGACAATGCCAGCCTTAAGTGCGGCCTCGGGGTTCACCTTTTTGCCTTCCATCAGAAACGGGAAGGCTGCCTCAAGACCAATCATCCGGGGCAGTCGCTGGGTTCCGCCACCGCCGGGAAGCAGGCCCAGCGTCACCTCCGGCAAGCCCAGTTGAATGCTGTCGTCGTCAATCGCCACGCGATGGTGGCAGGCCAGGGCGATCTCCAGACCACCGCCCAGGGCAGAGCCGTTGATAGCGGCCACCACGGGTTTGCCGGTGGTTTCGAGGAAGCGCATGTGGGCTTTCAGGCCGTTGACCATGTCCTCAAAGGTTTTGGCGTCGGCCTGTGTGACCTTGTGCAGCTCTGTCAGATCGCCGCCGGCAAAGAAGGTTTTTTTGGCTGAGGTAATGATCACGCCGCGGATGTTGTTCAGGTCATCTTTCACTTTCGCTGCCGTCTCCGAGAGGGCGTCCCGGAAAGTGGCATTCATGGTGTTGGCGGACTGGCCCGGCATGTCGATGGTGAGGGTCAGGATCTGATCTGAACCCAGTTCGTAACGGATGGCACTCATAATCGGTTCTCCTTGAAAAGTGGACGGGTTCAGACGCGCTCGATGATGGTGGCAATGCCCATGCCGCCCCCAACGCAGAGGGTAGCCAGGCCGTAGCGCAGTTCACGCCGCTCCAGCTCATCCAGCAAGGTGCCAAGAATCATGGCGCCGGTGGCACCAAGCGGGTGGCCCATGGCGATGGCGCCGCCGTTCACGTTCACTTTTTCGTCGGGAACCGAGAGTTCCCGCTGGAAGCGCATCACCACGGACGCGAAGGCCTCGTTCACTTCAAACAGGTCAATCTGGTCGGCGGTCATGCCCGCTTTTTCCAACGCTTTGCGCGCCGCCGGCGCAGGACCGGTGAGCATGATGGTTGGATCGGTGCTGGTGACGGCTGTGGCAACGATGCGGGCGCGTGGTGTCAGGCCCATGGCCTTGCCCTTGGCTTTGCTGCCGATCAGCATGGCGGTGGCGCCGTCGACAATACCGGAGGAGTTACCGGCGTGATGCACGTGGTTGATCTTCTCAACGTAGTGGTACTTCTCCCGTGCGACACCGTCGAAGCCCATTTCACCCATCATCTGAAAGGAGGGTTTGAGGCCACCCAGGCTCTCCAGCGTCGTGTTGCCGCGCACATGCTCGTCACGGTCGAGGATCACGACACCGTTCTGATCCGTGACGGGAATAATGGATTTTGCAAAGTAGCCGTTCTGCCATGCATTGGCGGCTTTCTGCTGGGATTTCACCGCAAAGCCATCGACATCTTCACGGCTGAAGCCTTCAAGCGTGGCTATCAGGTCTGCGCCGATACCCTGGGGCATGAAACCGGTATGCAGGTTGGTTTCCGGGTCCGTGGCCCAGGCTCCGCCGTCAGAGCCCATGGGTACCCGCGACATGGCCTCCACGCCACCGGCAACCACCATGTCCTCCCAACCGGAGCGTACTTTCATGGCGGCCAGGTTAACGGCTTCAAGTCCGGACGCGCAGAAACGATTGAGGGTAACGCCGGCCACTTTTTCATCCCAGTCGGCCGCCAGAGCGGCTGTCTTGGCGATGTCCGCACCCTGGTCGCCAACGGCGGTCACGCAGCCCATTACGATGTCATCCACCTGGGCGGTGTCCAGGCTGTTCCTCTCCTGCAGCGCGTGGAGCACTGTGGTCAACAGCGTGATGGGTTTGACGCTGTGAAGTGATCCGTCTTTTTTTCCGCGCCCTCTGGGGGTGCGGACTGCATCGAAGATATACGCCTCGGTGGTCATTGCTTGTCCTCTGGTCATATTGTTTTCGGAATTGATTTACCGATGACACAACCATAGCCCGTTGCGACCAGGGGGTGTAATGACGCGGGCTGCCAATCGCATTGGCGAAATTGCTCAGGAACCATGACAAGGCGGGAGGTGGCTTCTATGGTGTTAGAAACCGCAGACGAATTCAGGAGGCGAAAGCCATGTCTCTGCGAGATGCGATCGACAACTTTTACGAACGACTGGTGGTGGATGCCATTGAGGCAACGCGGGAGGAGTCCGACACGGCGGATTATCTTACCGATGTGATGTGCGTGGCCCTGAACCGCCTTCCAACGCGGTATTATCGCCATTCAATCGATATGATGTTCTACCTGGCCGACGAAGAACTCAAGGGGATGAAACAGAAATCCCTGGCCGCCGTTAAGGAGGCCAGGGACTTCGTTAAAGAGCACCAGCGGGAATAAACCGCAGGGTGCTTCAGGCCTGGTTCAGGTTGGCAAGGGCCTTGTTCAGGCGCTCGGCCAGCTCTGTGTTTGCGTCTTTGCCGATTCCGGCCAGGCACCAGCTCGCGAGCAGCTTTTCCACGTCCTGCATTTGATCATTGCCGTTGTCGGCGGATCCCATGCCATCAGCCAGGCGCCGTACCTGTATTTCCATGCGGCGCTGCTGGTCGGTTTCGGGTGAGGGGACGCCGCACAGAATTTCCGCCCGTATCACCAGCTCGGCCGGATCACTGGCGTCTGAGGCATCCGCCAGCGCGGTCCAGTGTTGGGGCACGGAATCATTGGCGGTTTCGCCCGTTGTGGCAGCCATTACAAGAGACTGCCACGATGCCATTTTTGCCCGAAGCTTCAGCTCGGAAAGCGCCTTGTTCAGCCGCTGCTTTTCCTGCTGAACCTGCTCTCTGACGCCCTTGGACAGGTTTGACTCGTCGATTCCACGAAGCGTCGCAAGGGCCGCCGTTACTGACTCCTCATGACTGTCTGAGGATGCCTCGGCAACCTGCTCCAGAGCCGCCTGCGCTGACTCGTCGGCGGCCCGCGATGCCTGCTGCTGTTCTGTGCGCTCGGCATCGCGGCGGGCAAAGATCTGATCGCAGGCCTTGCGGAAAGCCTGCCATAGTTTGCGGTCTTCCCGGTGACGGGTAATGCCGATCGCCTGCCAGTCCCCCTGCAGGGCCTTGGCCTGATTCATGGCCTCCTGGAGCGGTTCGTGGTCAACCAGTGCCTCGGCCTTTTCGACAATCGCCTGTTTCAGTGCTTCGTTTTTCCGGCGCTCCTCATCGAGTGGCGCCTCAAGCTTCCTGAGCAGTTCATCGAAGCGTTTCTGGACGGCACGATTGTCCCGGAATTCCACGGGCCACGCTTCCTTCCACTCCTGGCGCGCTGTCTGGTGGATTCGCTCTGCGGCTTTCCAGTCGATCGATGACCAGTCGGCATTGTTGAGGAAACTCTCAAGTTGCTCGCAAATGGCGGATCGCTTCTCCAGATTGGCCTGTTTAAGGCCGGACTTCGCAGAAAAGTAGGCTTTGCAAGGCTCATAGGCCTTGTCGGAGGCAGCTTTGAACCGGGACCAGAGGTTGCGGTCTGAAGAGCCGCCCAGATCGCGCCACTCATTCTGCAGTTCCTTGATTCGCTCCGCCTTGGCTTCTGGATCCATGGGTTGTTCTGCCAGGTATTCCATTTGCTCGCATAGGGCAATCTGCTTTGGCTGGGTGGCAAAGCCCTGCCAGTCCGAGAGTTCTCTCAATTGTCCGTTAAGGAGTTGTACCCGGGCCTGATAGGGTTTGGCGTGGCGCTGGTCCAAATCACGTAAATGTTGCTGGGCGGTTTTGAACAGCTGCTTCGATTCCTTGAGTTGCTTGGCCTCAAGTGCCGCTTCGAGCTTTTCGAGATCGTTCTCAAGGCGCTTCGCCAGGGCCCTCTGCTGCTCCTGGTCAACACGGGGCTGGGGCTTTGACCTGCGCTTACCGGCCAGCTTTCGCAAGGGCTCAAGCAGTGTGGGAATGGGGTAGCCTTCCGGCCAGTTGATTTCCGCGATCAGGGTTTTTGCCTGCGCGCGCTGTTCTTCAGTAGCGTCGTCTTCCCCCTCTACCAAAGTGCCGAGTTCGACAATGGTGTCCCGGTCCTGAGTGATCCGACGGATCGAACCGAGGTAATTGCGCAGCGCCAGCATGGCTGTTTCGTAGGACTTCTGTTCCTGCTTGTCCACGGCAGTATCCCGGGTCGCTTCCAGCCAGCGGTTTTCCTGGGTTTTCTGCAATGCATCCAGAGAGGCGAGTGAGGGCAGGGTCTCTGGCGGTTGGGCCTTGAGCTCATCCAGTGTGCGGGTAAGCAGGTCGAGCGTTTCCTGGCGCTGTAGCTGCTGATCTCGCTGGCGCTTTTCACCCTCCGCTGCAGATTGCAGGGTCGCAATGCGTTCTTTGCACTGGTGCACTGCTTCCAGGAATGCTTGCGCCTGCTCCGGAGTTGCGTGCTCTTCCACCTCTGTCCATTGTTTCAGCAGGGCATCAAGCCGGGCCTCGTAAAGTTTGGTGTCGTCGCTTTTCGCCTGGTCCCGCGCGTGACGGGTCAAGGTGGCAATGGTCTGGCTAATGCTGTCCAGTCGAGCCTGTTCTTCACGGCGTTGCTGAAGGGCCGATTTAACGGTTTGGTAGACCCCTTTATCCCGGCCTTTGGCCTGTTTCTGTACTGCCTGGAGACTGGCTTCATCGGTCAGTCTGCCGGCTGCGGTCTGTCGGATATCCGCTGTGACACCTTCCATCGCGAGTTTGGCCAGAATACTTTGCGACGGAGAGCCCTCAAGGGCTTTAAGCTGTTCTTCTCTCTGGCTGGCCCGGGTATTCTCCTGTTCGACAGGCTCGGGCTGTACAGCTTTTCGTTGCTTAGGCGCTGCCTCGGGTGTCTTGCGGGATCTGAACAGTTTCTGGATGAACGCAGCCATAAAAGTATCCTTGGGTGTTGAAACCAGTTCACGGTGTCGGGCAAAGTTGGACCGCCACCGGCCATCGGCCTCCGGTTCGGAAGGCCGGGTAGTTTGACTGGTCAGCCTGGGAGGCTGATCAGTCGGAAATTTTCGCGGCTAGTCTAGCGTTTTGTGTGCGTATGCGGAAAGGGTCTGTATGGCAAAACAGGAAAATCAGGACGATCAGGAATATAAGGCCCGGGCAACAGCGCTAAGATTGCTTGCCAGAAGGGAACATAGCCGCTTTGAGCTGAGTCTGAAACTGCGTCAGAGAAAGGTGTCGGGCGACATTATTGACGCTGTTCTGGATGACTATGAGAAAGAAGGCTGGCTCGATGATGACCGGTTTGCCGACGTTTATGCCCGCCAGAGGATGGATCTTGGTTATGGACCGCTCAGGATTCTGGGGGAACTTCAGCAACGAGGGGTGCATCGGACCCCGGAGTGTGTTGATGAAATGACTGAGGAAGATTGGTGTGAACGGGCTGTTGCCATCCGGGACAAACGGTTTGGGCTGGCGGATCTCAGTGAAGACTGGGATGAAAAAGTGCGTCAGGCGCGTTTTCTGAATCGTCGGGGTTATTCCGCTAGCCAGGTTGAAAGGGCACTGGAAGCCCGTGCCGACTAGACCACTTCGGGGAGACGCTTCAAAGGGTCGGGGGGATCATGCCCAGCTCTGCCGGCAGGCCAGCCCGGAGTTTTTCGTCCGGCTGCAGTCTGTCTGAAAGAACTCCGGCTTTCTGGCTTTCCTCCATCTTTACGATTTGCGCTTCCCGGTCTGGCGCGGGCGTCGCAGGTTCGTTGAGTCGGGCTAGGACATCATAATAACGCCGGATATTCTGAACGTAGATGACTGGCTCGTGGCCCCGGGCATAGCCAAAGCGGGTCTTGGTATACCACTCCTTCTCAGCCAGCAGTGGCAGGAATTCCTTCACATCCATCCACCGATCCGGGTCTTTTCCTGCACCTTCCGTCAGGCGACGGGCGTCCTCAAGGTGGCCAAATCCCACGTTGTAAGAGGCGAGGGCGAACCAGGTACGGTCTGGTTCGGGGATACGTTCGGGAATCTTCTCATGCACGATCCGGAAATACTTGGCACCGCCCTGGATGCTTTCCTCTGCATCCAACCGGTTGTTGATCCCGATGTGGCTGGCTGTGTTCCGCGTCAGCATCATCAGACCGCGGACGCCGGTGGGGGATACCGCGTTGGGACGCCAGTGGGATTCCTGGTAACCGATGGCCGCAAGAAGCCTCCAGTCCATATCGAATTCCCTGGCATAGTCCCGAAACAGCGATTCGTACTTGGGCAAGCGGTTTTCGACGTGGTGCATGAAGGTGCGGGCGCCGACATAATTGAGTCGGTCCAGGTGCCCATAGAAGCGTTCGGCAATCTGGGCCAGGGTGCCGTCGGCCTCCAGGGTTTCGATGAATTGCCGGGCGGCTTTTGCCAGGGAGTCATCTTGCGCCGACGGGAAAAACCAGGCCAGTTCGCCAGGTTCGCCCACCGCAAATGCCTCCTTGACCATTGGATAAAACACGTGGTTCAGATCAAGTTCGTTGGAGGAAACCATCGCATATGGAAATTCGCCGCTCTCGACCCGGGACAGAACCCCAGCAGCGTCCAGCCCGGGGTGCACTTGCCACTGAAGCTCCGAGATTTCTTCCCGGGCCTGATTCAGGCGATGTTCATGATTGCTGTCAGCCACCACGTGGAGGGGTTTTCCGGCCAGGTCTGCCAGTGATTCAGGGCGTTCCATTTCCCGGTTATAAACCAGTATCGATTGTGCGTTGATGCCGGTAGCCACGGTATGGTGCTGGCCGACCGCTTCCGGCTGGCTGGAGAGTCCCAGCATGCCCAGGTGGGCGTAGTTCTTCTCCAGCACTGACAAAATTTCGGTATTGTCCTCGGCGACCCGGATCCGGAGTTTCACGCCCAGCTCGTTGGCGAACAGTTTGGCCAGTTCATAGTCGTAACCGGTTGGGCCGTCCTCACTTTCCACATAGATAGAAGGTGCTGTACGGGTAATGACATGCAGCACACCCTCCTCCCGAATTTCCTGGAGAGTGCTGGGCTGTGAACATCCGGTCAATGTCAGGGCCGCGCCAAGGAGGCAAGCTATCTTGGCGGATGCGCCTGTAAATGCAGCAAAAATTCTGGGCAAGTCCCGAGTCTCCGTCACGGCTGGATCATCTGGTTGCTTTACCGATGGCAACTTGGCAACCCTCGCTATCCTGAGTGTGGAAATCCGTTCCACATTGCCAATGATCCTTGGTGGTGGATGTCCGGTCAATAAATCTGGTTAATTAATATGCAAAACAATGTCAATTGTGCGGTCGGGGATTAACGCTTCAAGCGCTGTATCCCGAACCCGCTTTCGAGTATCATGGCGGCCTTTCAAATTGCACCCAGACTTCCCCGTTTCGCGCGATACAGGTTGATATCATGCTTGAACTTCGCGGCGCACCCGCGCTCTCGCCATTCCGTTCCCGCAAACTGCATTCCCGGATTCAGGATATCGTGCCTGAAGTCGAACACGTTTATGCAGAGTTCATGCACTTTGTCGATCTGGAGGCGCACCTCTCCGACGCAGAGCAGGCTATTCTGGACCGGCTACTGACCTATGGCCCGAGTGTGCCGGTGGAAGAGCCGGACGGGGTGCTCTTTCTGGTGGTTCCGCGCCCGGGAACCCTGTCACCCTGGTCAAGCAAGGCAACGGACATTGCCCGAAATTGCGGCCTTCGTCAGATACACCGAATCGAGCGGGGCACGGCTTATTACATTCGTTCCGGTCGGAAGCTGGGGCTTGAACAGCGTGAGAAGATCGCAGCACTGCTGCATGACCGCATGACCCAGAAGGTCTTCCATGAAATGGGCGGTGCGGAGTTGTTGTTCAGTCATGAAGAACCGCGCCTTCTTGGTCGGGTTCCTGTTCTGGCGGGTGGCCGCGATGCGCTGGTTGAGGCGAACTCACGCCTGGGGTTGGCGCTCGCCGAAGATGAAATCGACTACCTGGTGAAGTCTTTCACGGATCTTGAAAGGGATCCGACCGATGTTGAGCTCATGATGTTTGCACAGGCGAACTCCGAGCACTGTCGTCACAAGATATTCAATGCGTCCTGGGATATTGACGGCGAAGGCCAGGAAAAATCTTTGTTCGCCATGATCCGCAATACCTTCGAAATGAACAGCGAGGGCGTTCTCTCGGCGTACAAGGATAACGCCTCTGTTATCCGGGGCAGCCGGGGTGGCCGCTTCTTCCCGGATCCGGAGACCGGGGTCTACGGGTACAACGAGGAAGATATTCATATCCTCATGAAGGTAGAGACCCACAACCACCCCACGGCGATTGCCCCGGCGGCCGGTGCGGCAACGGGTTCCGGCGGCGAAATTCGCGACGAGGGCGCAACCGGGCGGGGCTCCAAGCCCAAGGCAGGTCTGACCGGCTTCACAGTTTCCAACCTGAACCTGCCGGACGACCCCCAGCCATGGGAAATCAAATATGGCAAACCGGAGCGGATTGCTTCAGCTCTGGATATCATGATCGAAGGCCCGATTGGCGGCGCGGCGTTCAACAACGAGTTCGGTCGTCCCAATCTGGCCGGTTATTTCCGCACCTTTGAAGAGAAAGTGCCGGGTGCCGCTGGCGAGGAAGTCCGCGGTTACCACAAGCCGATCATGATTGCCGGCGGTCTCGGCAATATTCGTGAAGAGCACGTGGAGAAGGGCAATATCCCGGTGGGTGCCAAGCTCATCGTGCTGGGTGGCCCCTCGATGCTGATTGGCCTCGGTGGCGGGGCGGCCTCGTCCATGGATTCCGGATCCAGTAACGAAAACCTGGACTTCGCGTCGGTTCAGCGGGATAACCCGGAGATGGAGCGTCGCTGCCAGGAAGTCATCGACCGTTGCTGGCAGATGGGGGACCAAAACCCGATCGCGTTTATTCACGATGTTGGTGCCGGCGGTCTTTCCAATGCCATGCCGGAACTGGTGAAAGATGGCGGCCGCGGCGGCAAATTCGAGCTTCGCGACATTCCCAGTGACGAGCCGGGCATGTCACCGCTGGAGATCTGGTGTAACGAATCCCAGGAACGGTATGTGATGGCCGTGGCTCCGGAAAATCTGGAGCGGTTTGACGCCCTTTGCCGTCGGGAACGTTGCCCCTATGCCGTGATTGGTGAAGCGACAGAGGCCCACCACCTGGAGTTGGGCGATTCCTACTTCGACGACAAGCCGGTGGACCTTCCGATGGAAGTGCTGTTTGGCAAGCCGCCGCGTATGCACCGAAGCGTCAGTCGAGCTTCCTTTACCAAGCCAATCTTCGACTCCACCAAAATCGACCTGGACGACGCCATTCGCCGTGTTCTGCGTCTGCCATCGGTTGGTTCCAAGAGCTTTTTGATCACCATCGGTGACCGGACCATTACCGGCCTGGTAGCACGGGACCAGATGGTTGGGCCCTGGCAGGTCCCGGTTGCCGATGTCGCCGTTACCGCTACGTCCTTCGATGTCCGTACGGGAGAGGCTATGGCCATGGGCGAGCGAACGCCGGTTGCAACGATTGATGCCCCGGCGTCCGGCCGCATGGCTGTTGGTGAAGTCATTACCAATATGGCCGCCGCGCCGATCGGTAAATTGTCGGATATACGGTTGTCGGCGAACTGGATGGCAGCTGCCGGACACCCGGGCGAAGATGAAAATCTCTATGAGACGGTTCGCGCGGTAGGCATGGAGCTGTGCCCGGAACTTGGAATCACGATTCCGGTGGGCAAGGACTCCATGTCCATGAAGACCATGTGGGAAGAAGACAACGGCGAGCAGAAGAGCGTAACCGCACCGCTTTCACTGATCGTTAGTGGCTTTGCCCCGGTAACCGATGTTGCCAGAACGCTGACACCCCAATTGGTTAAGGATGCTGGTGAGACCGATTTGATCCTGGTGGATCTTGCCGCGGGCCAGAACCGCCTGGGTGGTTCGGCTCTGGCTCAGGTTTACCGTCAGGTCGGCGCCGTGGCACCGGACCTGGATGATCCAGAGGACATCAAGGCTTTCTTTGCGGTGATCCAGGGTCTTAACTCAGACGATAAGCTTTTGGCTTATCATGACCGCTCCGATGGTGGCCTGTTCGTCACATTGGCCGAAATGTGCTTTGCCGGCCACTGTGGCGTTGATATCAAGCTGGACGGCTTGGCTGAGGATCGCAGTCAGTTTGCCAGGGAACTGTTTAACGAAGAGCTGGGTGCAGTCATCCAGGTGCGCAGGGAAGACACGGGCTTTGTTCTGCAGCAGTTCTCTGCCGCGGGTCTGGGTGATTACATCAGCGTGATTGGCAGCCCGAACGACACCGACAGTCTTCGCCTCACTTTCGAGGGTGGCATCGTTGTGGATGAACCTCGTGTAGAGCTTCAGCGTCTTTGGGCAGAAACCAGTTACCGAGTTCAGTCTCTGCGGGATAACGCCGATTGTGCCCGTGAAGAATTCGATAATCTGCTGGATGTGGAAGATCCGGGCCTTCATGCCGAGCTTACCTACGACATCAACGAAGATGTGGCGGCCCCCTATATCAATAAAGGCATTCGACCGAAGGTTGCGGTTCTGCGAGAGCAGGGTGTGAATGGCCAGGTCGAAATGGCGGCTGCCTTTGATCGCGCCGGTTTCGATTCTGTCGACGTGCATATGAGCGATTTGCTTTCCGGTCGGGTTACACTGGGTGGTTTCAATAGCTTGGTTGCCTGTGGCGGCTTCTCATACGGCGACGTTTTGGGCGCTGGTGAAGGTTGGGCCAAATCGATCCTGTTCAGTGATCGTGTCAGAGACCAGTTCGCGGCATTCTTCAATCGCCAGGACACTTTGGCGCTGGGCGTGTGCAATGGCTGTCAGATGCTATCCAATCTGCACGAACTGATTCCTGGCAGCGAGGGCTGGCCTCGTTTTGTCCGCAACCAATCGGAACAGTTTGAAGCAAGGCTGGTCATGGCTGAGGTGATGCCGTCGCCTTCTGCGTTCATGGATGGCATGGCCGGGTCCCGTATGCCGATTGCGGTAGCTCATGGCGAAGGCAGGGTTGAATTTGCCAGCGGCACTTCCGCAGAGGCGCTCTCCGAAAACGAGCTCGTGGCTCTGCGCTACGTGGATAACCGGGGGCAGGCAACGGTTCGTTACCCCTATAACCCGAACGGATCGGAAGCCGGAATTACCGGTGTTACCACTCGCGATGGCAGGGTTACCATCATGATGCCGCATCCCGAGCGGGTGTTCCGAGCTGTTCAGCATTCCTGGCGGCCGTCAGAATGGCAGGAGGACGGTTCCTGGATTCGCATGTTCCGAAATGCGAGACGCTGGTTCGGTTAATCCTCAGCGTCAGGAAGAGCCGGTTTTGGATGCGTTCAACATGAGCGTTCACTCCAAAGCCGGCTTTTTTATTGGCTGCCCCGTTTCCGGGCGTTTTTCAAGGGAAAAAATTGGCGAAATTGGCAAAAATCCCCTTGACTCAGTATTTTTATGCACATTGCTGGTGCCTTCTTGTTTGTTCTGTGCACAAAGACCGGGAAATCGGTTCAACTTTTGCGCAAAATTCATAACCTATTGAAAAGTAAAGATTAAATGAATCGGGTGATTTTGTCGCCAATTTAACGAAAGTGCAGTGATTACGGGGTTTGGGGCCGTGTTCCCAAAAACTTTCCCCAGAGTTATCCACAGAATCTGTGGGTAAGTGTCTAAGCTATTATTCTGTACAAAAAATATCCGATCCGGAGGAGGGTTTGCTATGTACAAGCTGTGTTATTTCGTTCCGGAAACCCACGTAGAGCAAACCAAGCAGGCCTTGTTTGATGCCGGAGCTGGCCGTATCGGCGATTACGATTGCTGTGCCTGGCAATGTCTAGGACAGGGCCAGTTTCGCCCGCTTGAGGGAAGCGACCCGTTTATTGGCAAAGCCGGTGCGATTGAAGCGGTAGACGAGTACAAGGTTGAGCTGGTCTGTGCCGACGAGCTGATTCGGGAGGCCCTCGCAGCGCTCAAACGGGCTCATCCTTACGAGGAGCCCGCTTACGAGGTTTATCGGATGGCGGAGTTATAGGTTGCGGCTTTATTTACGGTCTTTTGCCATGGGGTGGCGTATGTCGCTCACATGGACGTCGAAAGATTCGCGCCTGTAGTCGGCCAGAAACAGCTCGAGGGTTCGCTTCACGGTTGGAAATGAGATCTCCTCCCAGGGAATCTCGTCGAGGCCGAAAAGCCTGGATTCCAGGGACTCTTCACCGGCGCCGAATTGCCCGTCCTTCAGGGTGGCTCGATAGAACATATGAACCTGATTGATGTGTGGCACATCGATAATCGAATAGAGCCCCTCAATGTTTACTTCAGCGAGAGCCTCCTCCATGGTTTCACGCTCGGCGGCTTCAATGGTGGTTTCTGCGTTCTCCATGAATCCAGCCGGCAGTGTCCAGTAGCCATAGCGCGGTTCGATCGCTCTTCGGCACAGCAGTATCTGCCCCTCCCATACGGGAACGGTTCCGGCGACAATGCGCGGGTTCTGGTAATGTATGGTATCGCAGCTTACACAGACATAGCGGTGCCGGTTATCGCCCTCGGGGATGCGTTGTTCAACCGGCTGGCCGCATGTGCTGCAGTACTTCATGATTTTCCCCGTATACTGAATTGGTTTGGTAGTCAGTTTAACGATCCCGGCTGCCTCTGTCTCATCCAACCTCCGGATGTAACGTGGAGACGAACATTGCGTGATTTACTTGCCGAGCGACTCGCCGGCTATGCGCCGCGGCAGCTGGCGCTGGATTATCCCGAGGCCGGGATTCTGGTTCCGATAACCGATGATCACCGAAACCCTGAAATGATCTTTACGCTCAGGTCTGAAAATCTGTCCACCCATCGCGGACAGGTAGCTTACCCTGGCGGTAAGCGGGATCCCGGGGACCCATCTCTGGCAGCAACTGCGTTGCGTGAAACCCACGAGGAAATTGGGCTGCCGCCGGAGCAGGTCCAGATTATTGCGCCGCTCAGCCAGGTGATGTCCCGCTATGGAATTCTGGTTACTCCGTACGTCGGTGTCATTCCCGGGGATCATCCTCTGGAGCCGAATCCTCACGAGATCGAAAGTGTATTTCGAGTGCCTCTCTCCTTTTTTCTGGAGGACCAGCGAGAGCGCACGGATGCTCTGAACTTTCTCAACCATACCTTTTACGTTCCGTGTTATCGGTGGGAACGTTACGAAATCTGGGGGCTGTCGGCCGTGGTTCTGGTTGATTTCCTGAACGCTGTGTACGATGCCGGAATTGACTTGCTTGAACCGCCTGAAGGAGGCTGACATGTTTTACCAGTTGAATGACCGAACGCCGGAATTGTCGGGTGAGGGGCACTTCGTAGCTGACAATGCCTCGGTGATAGGCAATGTGAGGCTCATGGATAATGCCAGCGTCTGGTTTAACGCCGTTATCCGCGGGGACAATGAGTTGATTACCATTGGGCCGGAAACGAATATCCAGGATGGCTCAGTTCTGCACACCGACCCGGGTATGCCGCTTACGCTTGGAAGGGGCGTAACGGTCGGCCACAAGGTCATGCTTCACGGCTGTGAGATCGGAGACTATTCGTTGATTGGCATCAACGCGGTTGTACTTAATGGAGCGAAGATCGGCAAGCATTGCCTGATTGGTGCCAACGCCCTCATTCCAGAGGGAATGGAGGTACCGGATGGTTCCATGGTTGTTGGCTCTCCCGGCAAGATCAAGCGGGAGCTGAACGACAACCAGAAAAAGATGCTGGAAATGAGCGCGCAACACTACGTGCAGAACGCGGCCCGCTATGTCGATGAACTCAAGCCCTGCGAGCCGAAGAAATGAGTGTCGCTGATAAAGTGCGTTCACCCTGCGTGAGCATCTGTGCACTGGATGAGAATGATGTCTGTGTCGGGTGTCATCGGAGCGGGGACGAAATCACCCGCTGGACCCGAATGGATAACGAAGAACGTCGCGAGGTGCTACGAAAGGTGTCGGAGCGAGAAAAGAGATCCCTGATTCACGGCTAATAGAGGTGCTGGC
Organism: Marinobacter sp. MIT932201; assembly: GCF_047123295.1. Lineage (NCBI taxonomy): Bacteria > Pseudomonadati > Pseudomonadota > Gammaproteobacteria > Pseudomonadales > Marinobacteraceae > Marinobacter > Marinobacter sp. MIT932201. Next base: position 1,657,717 of record NZ_CP138917.1, read on the forward strand.
AGATCATGACTGACTCAGTTCGAATTGGTACTCCCCTCAAAGGTAATGCTTTCAGGGTTCTGTTTTGTGGATCCGGTGAGCTCGGAAAAGAAGTTGTTCTCGAGTTGCAGCGCTATGGCGTTGAAGTGATCGCGGTCGACCGTTATGCCGATGCGCCTGCCATGCAGGTGGCCCATCGAAGTCACGTCATCGATATGTTGGATGGCGCCAGCCTGCGTCGCGTCATCGAGCAGGAAAAGCCAAATCTGATTGTTCCTGAGATTGAAGCCATAGCAACGCCGGAACTGGTTAAGTTGGAAGAGGAGGGGTACCACGTTATCCCAACCGCCAGAGCGGTGAACCTCACAATGAATCGTGAGGGAATTCGTCGCCTTGCGGCCGAAGAGCTCGGATTGCCAACCTCACCATACCGCTTTGCAGGTTCCCGGGAGGAGTATCTTGCTGCCGTTCAGGAAATCGGCCTGCCACTGGTCGTTAAGCCGGTGATGAGCTCCTCGGGAAAAGGGCAAAGCACGGTCAAGACCGAAGGTGAAATTGAGGCCGCGTGGGAATATGCGCAGTCTGGCGGGCGAGCCGGCAAAGGAAGAGTGATCGTTGAGGGTTTCGTGGACTTCGATTATGAGATAACTCTTCTGACTGTAAGGCACCGGGATGGAGTTTCGTTTTGTGAGCCCATAGGGCATCGTCAGGAAGACGGAGACTACCGTGAGTCGTGGCAACCTCAGCCGATGGCGCCGCTGGCCTATGAGCGCTCGGCTGAAGTTGCCCGTGCTGTGGTGGAAAATCTCGGCGGATATGGCATCTATGGCGTCGAGCTATTCGTTAAAGAGGATAACGTCTGGTTCTCTGAGGTATCGCCACGCCCTCATGATACCGGGTTGGTAACCCTTGTTTCCCAGGACCTTTCCGAGTTTGCACTCCATGCACGGGCTATTCTGGGGCTGCCTATCCCCTCTATCCGTCAGACCGGCCCGTCAGCTTCGGCGGTGATTCTCCCCGAGGGGGATTCAGCAGAAGTCTCTTATACAGGGTTGGAGTCCGCGCTATCGGAGCCGGATACCCAGTTGCGCCTGTTCGGAAAGCCAGAGCTAAAAGGGCGTCGTCGAATGGGGGTTGCGCTTGCGAAGGGTGCCTCAATAGAAGAGGCGCGGAAAAAGGCGCGCGATGCTGCGCAATCGGTTATCGTTGAATTATGAATCTTTCTTGGAATTGGGTGTCAAAAATCGGCTTGGTGAGGTTTTTCGAAAAAAATTCGAAGCAAGCGTTGACACCTCCTGAGAGGTCTGTAGAATGCGCATCTCTTTCGAGGGGCAAGCCACTTAGGCGGCTCCGGATTCGAAAGGCAACTGCTTGAAAGTATTGAAGAAAACGAATTTTGAAATTCTTCAAATAAACGGTTGACAAGGCAGCGGAACGATGTAGAATACGCGGCCTTGATTGAGCAACAGCTCAAACGCTCTTTAAAAAGTTGACCAAGTAATTCGTGTGGGTGCTGGCCGAGGTATTTCGGATATGAAATATCAGGACAGTGACTCGTCGAAATTGAGTTTTGTCTTGAGCATGATTTTTGAAACCTTCGGGTTTCAGTATGATTTAAACTGAAGAGTTTGATCATGGCTCAGATTGAACGCTGGCGGCAGGCTTAACACATGCAAGTCGAGCGGTAACAGGGGGTGCTTGCACTCCGCTGACGAGCGGCGGACGGGTGAGTAATGCATAGGAAACTGCCCAGTAGTGGGGGATAGCCCGGGGAAACCCGGATTAATACCGCGTACGCCCTTCGGGGGAAAGCAGGGGATCTTCGGACCTTGCGCTATTGGATGTGCCTATGTCGGATTAGCTAGTTGGTGGGGTAAAGGCCTACCAAGGCGACGATCCGTAGCTGGTCTGAGAGGATGATCAGCCACATCGGGACTGAGACACGGCCCGAACTCCTACGGGAGGCAGCAGTGGGGAATATTGGACAATGGGGGCAACCCTGATCCAGCCATGCCGCGTGTGTGAAGAAGGCTTTCGGGTTGTAAAGCACTTTCAGTGAGGAGGAAAAGTTGGTCGTTAATACCGGCCAGCCTTGACGTTACTCACAGAAGAAGCACCGGCTAACTCCGTGCCAGCAGCCGCGGTAATACGGAGGGTGCAAGCGTTAATCGGAATTACTGGGCGTAAAGCGCGCGTAGGTGGTTTGATAAGCGAGATGTGAAAGCCCCGGGCTTAACCTGGGAACGGCATTTCGAACTGTCAGGCTAGAGTATGGTAGAGGAGTGTGGAATTTCCTGTGTAGCGGTGAAATGCGTAGATATAGGAAGGAACACCAGTGGCGAAGGCGGCACTCTGGACCAATACTGACACTGAGGTGCGAAAGCGTGGGGAGCAAACAGGATTAGATACCCTGGTAGTCCACGCCGTAAACGATGTCTACTAGCCGTTGGGACTCTTGAAGTCTTAGTGGCGCAGCTAACGCACTAAGTAGACCGCCTGGGGAGTACGGCCGCAAGGTTAAAACTCAAATGAATTGACGGGGGCCCGCACAAGCGGTGGAGCATGTGGTTTAATTCGACGCAACGCGAAGAACCTTACCTGGCCTTGACATGCAGAGAACTTTCCAGAGATGGATTGGTGCCTTCGGGAACTCTGACACAGGTGCTGCATGGCCGTCGTCAGCTCGTGTCGTGAGATGTTGGGTTAAGTCCCGTAACGAGCGCAACCCCTATCCCTAGTTGCTAGCAGTTCGGCTGAGAACTCTAGGGAGACTGCCGGTGACAAACCGGAGGAAGGTGGGGATGACGTCAGGTCATCATGGCCCTTACGGCCAGGGCTACACACGTGCTACAATGGCGCGCACAGAGGGCTGCAAACCCGCGAGGGGGAGCCAATCTCACAAAACGCGTCGTAGTCCGGATCGCAGTCTGCAACTCGACTGCGTGAAGTCGGAATCGCTAGTAATCGTGAATCAGAATGTCACGGTGAATACGTTCCCGGGCCTTGTACACACCGCCCGTCACACCATGGGAGTGGATTGCACCAGAAGTGGTTAGTCTAACCTTCGGGAGGACGATCACCACGGTGTGGTTCATGACTGGGGTGAAGTCGTAACAAGGTAGCCGTAGGGGAACCTGCGGCTGGATCACCTCCTTAAACGAAGCCGAATGCTTCGGTCAGAGTCCACACGAATTACTTGGTTGGCTGAATAAAGAGAGCAGATGGGTCGTTGCAGGCCCGTGTTTTTGGGTCTGTAGCTCAGGTGGTTAGAGCGCACCCCTGATAAGGGTGAGGTCGGTGGTTCAAGTCCACCCAGACCCACCAGAATTTCACTGCTCGTCGTTGTCAAAGCACTTGCATAGCAGGCTATGCGGCGCACTTTGACGCCTAGTTCAGCAAAATCCTGGTCTTGGAGACGATAGCAGAGCGCAGGACAGATTACGTTAATCTAGGCGCAGCTTGAATGAGTGAAGGAGTGACCCTCGATGGGTCATGACTGATGCGAATGAATGCTGCAACGACGAGTAACGGAAGCTGGACAAGTTCTGGGGCTATAGCTCAGCTGGGAGAGCGCCTGCCTTGCACGCAGGAGGTCGGCAGTTCGATCCTGCCTAGCTCCACCAAATTACTGACTAGCTTCGGTTAGCAGTGTGCAGAAACAAGTGTTTCAACTTGATGAACAAGTTCGAAGCCCTTCTTTCTGATCACTGGGTCAGATTTGCTCTTTAACAAATTGGACGAGATAGAACACGAAGATATTTCTCTCATTATCTCCGAGAGGAATATGTTCAATGTGATAGCGATTTCAAGCGTTATCCGGTGTTGTCGTTGAAGTGGTTGTTATATCGCTTCAAGGAACTGTCTCCACTTATTGATGCCCTGGTTTACCAAGTTATCGATAGATGGAACACAGTTGTCTTGGGGTTATATAGTCAAGCAACTAAGCGCATACGGTGGATGCCTTGGCAGTCAGAGGCGATGAAAGACGTGGAAGCCTGCGATAAGGCTCGGGGAGCTGGCAAACAAGCTGTGATCCGGGCATCTCTGAATGGGGAAACCCACCGACTTTCGGGTCGGTACCTTACACTGAATCCATAGGTGTAAGGGGCGAACCGGGGGAACTGAAACATCTAAGTACCCCGAGGAAAAGAAATCAACCGAGATTCCCTAAGTAGCGGCGAGCGAACGGGGACTAGCCCTTAAGCTAGACAACTGGTAGGAGAAGGCTCTGGAAAGTGCCGCCATAGTGGGTGATAGCCCCGTATCCGAAACCTGAGTCTGGTGAAATCGAGTAGGACGGGACACGTGATATCCTGTCTGAACATGGGGGGACCATCCTCCAAGGCTAAATACTCCTGACTGACCGATAGTGAACCAGTACCGTGAGGGAAAGGCGAAAAGAACCCCTGTGAGGGGAGTGAAATAGATCCTGAAACCGTATGCGTACAAGCAGTCGGAGCGGACTTGTTCCGTGACGGCGTACCTTTTGTATAATGGGTCAGCGACTTATGTTCAGTGGCGAGGTTAACCGTTTAGGGGAGCCGTAGGGAAACCGAGTCTGAATAGGGCGATTTAGTCGCTGGGCATAGACCCGAAACCGGGCGATCTATCCATGAGCAGGTTGAAGGTGCCGTAACAGGCACTGGAGGACCGAACCCACTGTCGTTGAAAAGCCAGGGGATGACTTGTGGATCGGAGTGAAAGGCTAATCAAGCCCGGAGATAGCTGGTTCTCCCCGAAAGCTATTTAGGTAGCGCCTCGGACGAATACCACAGGGGGTAGAGCACTGTTTCGGCTAGGGGGTCATCCCGACTTACCAACCCGATGCAAACTCCGAATACCTGTGAGTACTATCCGGGAGACACACGGCGGGTGCTAACGTCCGTCGTGAAGAGGGAAACAACCCAGACCGCCAGCTAAGGTCCCCAAGTACCAGTTAAGTGGGAAACGATGTGGGAAGGCTCAGACAGCTAGGAGGTTGGCTTAGAAGCAGCCATCCTTTAAAGAAAGCGTAATAGCTCACTAGTCGAGTCGGCCTGCGCGGAAGATGTAACGGGGCTCAAACTGGTCACCGAAGCTGCGGCTGCATACTTTGTATGCGGGGTAGGGGAGCGTTCTGTAAGCCTGCGAAGGTGTGTTGAGAAGCATGCTGGAGGTATCAGAAGTGCGAATGCTGACATGAGTAACGACAATGCGGGTGAAAAACCCGCACGCCGGAAGACCAAGGGTTCCTGCGCAACGCTAATCGGCGCAGGGTGAGTCGGCCCCTAAGGCGAGACCGAAAGGTGTAGTCGATGGGAAACGGGTTAATATTCCCGTACCTTGGATAGCTGCGATGGAGAGACGGAGAAGGCTAGGTGAGCCGGGCGACGGTTGTCCCGGTTTAAGCGAGTAGGGAGTGGACTTAGGCAAATCCGGGTCCACAATCCCGAGACGTGACGACGACTGCTCATAGAGCGGGAAGTCATTGATGCCATGCTTCCAGGAAAATCTTCTAAGCTTCAGGCTATTCGAGACCGTACCCCAAACCGACACAGGTGGTCAGGTAGAGAATACCAAGGCGCTTGAGAGAACTCGGGTAAAGGAACTAGGCAAAATGGTGCCGTAACTTCGGGAGAAGGCACGCTGGCAGTAAGTGAAGCCCCTGCGGGTGGAGCTGAGACCAGTCGAAGATACCAGGCCCCTGCGACTGTTTATTAAAAACACAGCACTGTGCAAACACGAAAGTGGACGTATACGGTGTGACGCCTGCCCGGTGCCGGAAGGTTAATTGATGGGGTTAGCGCTTGCGCGAAGCTCTTGATCGAAGCCCCGGTAAACGGCGGCCGTAACTATAACGGTCCTAAGGTAGCGAAATTCCTTGTCGGGTAAGTTCCGACCTGCACGAATGGCGTAACGATGGGGGCGCTGTCTCTACCCGAGACTCAGTGAAATTGAAATCGCCGTGAAGATGCGGTGTATCCGCGGCTAGACGGAAAGACCCCGTGAACCTTTACTATAGCTTCACAGTGAACTTTGAGCATGTTTGTGTAGGATAGCTGGGAGGCTTTGAAGTGGGAACGCCAGTTCTCATGGAGCCAACCTTGAAATACCAGCCTGACATGTTTGAGGTTCTAACTTGGTCCCCTTATCGGGGATGAGGACACTGTGTGGTGGGTAGTTTGACTGGGGCGGTCTCCTCCCAAAGCGTAACGGAGGAGCACAAAGGTGGGCTAAGCATGGTCGGACATCATGCGGTTAGTGTAATGGCACAAGCCCGCTTAACTGCGAGACAGACACGTCGAGCAGGTACGAAAGTAGGTCATAGTGATCCGGTGGTTCTGTATGGAAGGGCCATCGCTCAACGGATAAAAGGTACTCCGGGGATAACAGGCTGATACCGCCCAAGAGTTCACATCGACGGCGGTGTTTGGCACCTCGATGTCGGCTCATCACATCCTGGGGCTGAAGCCGGTCCCAAGGGTATGGCTGTTCGCCATTTAAAGTGGTACGCGAGCTGGGTTTAGAACGTCGTGAGACAGTTCGGTCCCTATCTGCCGTGGACGTTGGAGATTTGAGGAAAGCTGCTCCTAGTACGAGAGGACCGGAGTGGACGAACCTCTGGTGTTCGGGTTGTGACGCCAGTCGCATTGCCCGGTAGCTATGTTCGGACAGGATAACCGCTGAAAGCATCTAAGCGGGAAGCCCCTTCCAAGATGAGATCTCCCTGGACCCTCGAGGTCCCTGAAGAGCCGTTCAAGACCAGGACGTTGATAGGTCGGGTGTGTAAGCGCTGCGAGGCGTTGAGCTAACCGATACTAATTGCTCGTGCGGCTTGACTATATAACACCCAAGACAATTGCGGATAACGCAGAGCGCAAGCTCAAACGAAATCAAACATCACTGTCAGTCCAACTGACCGTTCTATCCCGTCCCCCAGTGATCAACCGTTTTGCCTGACGACCATAGCGGTCTGGAACCACCTGATCCCATCCCGAACTCAGAAGTGAAACAGACCAGCGCCGATGGTAGTGTGGCGTTGCCCATGTGAGAGTAGGTCATCGTCAGGCTCCTAATACCAAAACCCCAGCATCTTCGGTGCTGGGGTTTTTTATTAGCTGCAAGAAAGAGATGACCTACGGGAGTGTCCGCACCGGTGCCGAAGGCAGAGCGAGCATCGCTCGCTCAGGTAAGGACGGCCACCCCGTCTCGGGGTGGCCCGGGTCATCGTTGCAGCGCAACGCGCTGCCTGCGGTATGGGAAAAGATCCCGACAAAGCAAAATCAAGGCAACCAAATCTCAAACACCCCACCACCCAGGCTTCCACCGTTGTGGAGCTTTATAGACCCACTTCTCTCTCCCTCACTGTGCAGTTTGGCGACGGAGGAGGCGAAAAACAGCCCAAGGCTGGTGCTGCCACTTTTGAAATCAAGCGATTTGAAGTTCAGGGTGCCGGTATGTTGCATACTCTCTGGATAGCCTTTCCCGTCGTCTTCAACACCAATCACCAGATATCCATCTCTTTCACCAGCAGTAAGCAGGATTTTGCTTCGCGTGTAGCGAATCGCGTTGTTAATGGTGTTATTTAACACGCCGGTCAGAAGGTCCTCGTCGAAAAAGCCGTTTATGTCTTCAGCCTCTATCGAAACATCAATGCCGAGGCCCTGAAGCAGAGGAGTGTGTCGTGCCAGGTGTTCGGTCAGGAAATCCGGCACAAAGTGTTCCTCTATGTGCGCGGAGAGGTTGTTCTCGCCAAGGCGGTAGATGCCGAGAAGTTGCACCAGATCGTTGTGCATCCTTTCGGCTTCGTACTGAAGAGTATTGAAACGTGCAGATTCCCCCAGGTTTTCCTCGTGTTCGGTGCGAAGTTCGTCCAGGGAGTTCAGGAGCATGCCTAGCGAGTTCTTCATATCGTGAACGGCTGAGGCGAGTACCATTGAAAAATCGATATTCTGGTCGTTCATTCCATCAGTCCCTTCAGCTTGCGTTTTAAGGCGATATAACGCCTATGTTGGCGATGTTGCTCGGGTAGTCCTGATAACCGATCAAGGCAGGACTGACAGCGCTTGAGGAGCTCAGTGCTGGTCGGGTTATTGTCGTGTTCCTTCATCAATACCTGAACCAGGTTAAGGTTCAGGGCTGCGTGATCAGGCACGATCTCCAGAGCCTTTGAAAACGTTTCTGCTGCTTCTTGCAGGTTTCCGGATTCGAAGGCTTTGATGCCATCCCGGTTCAGGGCTCTGGCCTTGATCTTCTGGCGGAATCCCACGGGTTCATCCAGAAGGCTTTCAATCTTCTGGAGAGTTTCAGGATCGTTGCTGAAGCGTTCGGACATCTCGGCCAGCAACTGTTTCGCATCGGATTCATGCCCCAGGCGAAACAGGGTTTTGGCGTAATCAAGCCCCGTTCTGGCATCCAGTACAGTGGTATCCTGGAGCTCCGGCCTGATACTCTCGAGAATCTTCGCAGCCTGTCGATCCTGTCCCTGGCCTGCGTAAATCCGGCACTGTACGATGCGGCTGCGTAGACCGATACCTTCCTCGCCATCGAATCGCTTTTCCATTTTTTTGAGTACCGCCAGCGCTTCTTTGGCCTTTTCCGCACCATCCTCGTCGAGGTCGCCTTCACTCAGGTCCGAGAGTGTCTGGCCCAGTGCAAGGTAGTGTTCGGATTTGTCATGTATCGAGTAGGTCCCCAGCTCAACGGTTCGACGCCATGCATCTGAGGCCGTGACCATGTCCTGGTTTGAACCTGCCAGTTCGGCAAGATGCTTCTGCCGAAGCAGCGCATTGGGGGAATGCTCGGCGGCTTTTTCGAGCACTTGCTGTGCCTGTGTAGGACGCCCCTGTCGTTCCAGCCCCTCTGCGAGCAGGTCATACGCCTCCATGTAGTCCGGATGCTTTGTCAGAAGGTCTCTGAGGCCGTCTACCGCCTCGTCGAGACTTCGTTTGGCAAGCAGAACCTTGCACCGCCCGAGCTTTGCCCAGGAAAGCTCACGTTGTGCCAGGACGTCATCGTAGATCTTGAGTGCGTGAGCCAGGTCGCCCAGCTGGAAATACAGGTCGCCCAGGGTTTTCATAAGCCAGGTCTTGTAACGAGGCTGCCGCGGAAGTGCCTGGAGGCATAGTGAAATAGCCTCCGGGTAGTTCTCCCGGTCGATTTCCCGGTTAATGGGCAGGAGGATGTTGCGCTGGCTGATCAGGGCGCCCAGACGCTTTTCCAGTACGGCCCGATTGATCGGTTTGGTTAGGTAAGCGTCGGGTTGATATTCCCTCGCTCCCATGACCATTTCCTTGGACGTTTCGGCAGTCACCATCAGGAAGAGAGACGAGCGCTTGAGAAGTTTTTTATGCCGAAGCTCCTCCAGTATGTGCTGGCCGTTCTTGCCTTCGCCAAGATTAAAGTCACACAACACGACATCTACGTGATTGTAGGTACAGTACTGAATCGCCTGATTGGCATGGGCTACCAGCTCAATTTTGTCGGCACCGCAGCTGCGAAGCATCTGGCGCATGGACAACCGGAAATTCTCGAAGTCATCAATAACCAGATAGGTGAGCTTGCCGAACGGGTTGAAGTCAGCTTTGGAATCGGTCATGAGCGCTTCTGTTTGAGTAGCTTGTTAACCAGTGCCCTCAGTGCAGCAGGTTTCACCGGTTTGTAAAGAATCTGGTAACCCCGGTCTATGGCATCTTCCCGCACTTCAGGCGCCATATAGCCGGTGATGAGTATTCCAGGGATGTCCGCGTTCAACGCACCACGAATGCTGTCCATGGCGTCGAGGCCATTCTTGTTTTCGTCCAGTTGATAATCGGCAAGTATAATATCCGGGCTTTCCCCTTCCAGTTTTGCCATGGCATCTTCCAGACTTTCGGCCGCGGTCACATCACACTTCCAATTGCCCAGTAGCGCCACCATTCCCTGCAGTATGGCCGGGTCGTTATCGATACACAGGAAATGCAGTCCCCCGAGGTTTGATACTCTCCGGGAGCCCGTAGCGGGCTTGGCAGTGGCGGCTTCGTTCTGCTCGGGCGCGGCTGTTGGTACCGTTATCCCAAAGACGCTACCGCGACCCTGGACAGAATGGACGCTGACCGGGTGGTTCAGCATACCGCTGATGCGATCGACGATCGCAAGACCGAGGCCCAGGCCTTTTTTGTCCCGGCCATGCTGAAACCGACGGAACTCCTCGAAGATATGGGTCAGTTGATCCTCGGGTATGCCAGGACCGGTGTCCCAGACCTCTATCCGGATATAGCCTTTGAGGCGACGGCATCCCAGGAGGATCTTGCCTTCTGGTGTGTAGCGTATGGCATTGGAAAGGAAATTCTGGACCACGCGACGCAGGAGTTTGGCATCCGATCGGATCCATACCGTGCTGGGTACAACGTGCAGCTCCAGGTTCTGGTCCTTGGCGATGGCGGAAAAATCGGTTGCCAGATGGCGCATGATGTCGTTGACGGGGAAGACCCCGATGTTTGGCTCCAGGGCACCTGCATCCAGCTTGGAAATATCCAGCAGGGTGCTGATGATTTCTTCGGCGGCCCCCAGGGAACTGTCGATGTGGTCTACCAGATCTTTCATCTCACCGTCATCTGCTTTCCCGGCGAGGGCGGAGGTAAACAGTCTGGCTGCGTTCAGGGGCTGGAGCAGGTCGTGGCTGGCCGAAGCCAGGAAGCGCGTCTTGCTCTGGTTCGCCTGCTCGGCCACCGATTTGGCTTTCAGCATCTGCTCATTGATGACCTGGAGCTCCTGGGTACGTTCCTTTACCCGCTGTTCCAGGTAAATGTTCGTTTCCTTCAGGGCCTGCTCGGTTCGACGCATGGCGGTAATATCCTGGAAGGTCGTGACATAGCCACCCCCGGGGATCGGACTGCCATCAATACGCAAAACGGTTCCATCGGGCCTCTGGCGCTCATAGGACATTGGCCGACCCTCGCGCATGCTGGTGCAGCGGTCAGCCACGATTTCATCAATCCTGCGGGCAGAGAGGTTGGCGTTGGTCAGGTTGTAACGCATCAGATCTTCGACTGGGCGTCCGACCCTGACGAAGCCTTTCGGATAGGTAAACAGCTCCAGGTAACGATGGTTCCAGACCACCAGTTGTTGCTGATGGTTCACCACTGACACGCCCAGGCTAATGTTCTCAATGGCCGACTGCAGCAGCTCACGGCTGAAAGTCATGGCCTGGGAGGCTTCATCGACAATGCTGACAACGTCCTCGATCTGCATGTCCCGGCCGGTGAGGGTGGATTCCAGGACCACTCTGGCCGTAGAGGCGCCAATCACCGAAGCCAACTGGCGCTCGATGTATTTCATCAGATGGGCGGACGCCGGGCGGTGTGGGTGCAGTCGAATGGCATTGCGGCGCTCGTAATTCCGGAAAATGGTTTCCGAGCGCTCTTCACCCATGAACCGGTCCGTAAGAGCCTGCAGGTCAGACGTCAGTATCTCACCCTGCCAGCTCTGGTGTTGGGCCGTTTCGGCCTTGGGTTGTGGATCGTGAAAGAAAGAAGCAATCTGGATTTTTTCGCGGACACGCTGGCGAGTGAGCATTGAGAGCACGATGTACACGACCGTGTTGATCCCCAAACTCCAGATAATGCCGTGGCTTGTCTGGTCCAGCTCGGACCCGAACAGTGCAGTGGGCCGAGTCCAGTTCAACCCCAGGATTCCCTGCTGAACAAGAGTGTCGTTGACCCAGCCCGTGGTGGCGAGCGCCGGCAGTAGCAGGGTGTAGCACCACATCAGGAAGCCGAGGCCCAGGCCCCAGACGGCGCCCATGTAATTACCCCGGCGCCAGATAATACCGCCCACCAGCGCAGGTCCAAATTGTGCTGCCGCCGCAAACGAGAGCAGGCCGAAGGCTGTCAGGCTGTAATCTTCACCAGCCATCCGGTAAAAACCATAGGCTGTGAGCAACACCACGAAGATGGCGACACGCCGGATACTCAACAACAGGTAACTGAGATCCGTGCGTCGGTTCATGCCCGGACGGAAAAATTTCAGCAACGCCGGCATGATGATTTCGTTACTGACCATGGTGGCGATGGCCACTGAGCATACGATAACCATGGCGGCTGCGGCCGAGCCGCCACCGAGGAACGCGAGTATCGCCAGCCATTCCTCGCCGGCCATGATCGGCAGCTGCAGTATCAGAACGTCAGGGTTGCCGGCTGAGGCCTCGGGCGACAACAGTCCGGCCGCGGCAATCGGGAGTACAAATGCGCTGGCTACGATCAGGTAGATGGGCATGGCCCAGCGTGCAATCTCGAAATCCCGATGGTCGGTATTTTCGACCACCATGACATGAAACTGCCGGGGCAGGCAGATGATGGCGAGCATGGCAATGAGCGTCTGGGTTATAAACGCTGGCGCTTCAATGCCGTCGGTGGTCAGGGTGCCAATCAGATCTGCGTCTTTCGCCCGCTCAAACAGGTCTCCGAATCCGCCGTAGAGGCCATAGCCAACGAACAGTCCGACGGCGACGAAGGCCACGAGTTTGATCAGTGACTCGAAGGCCACGGCCTGGATCATGCCCCGGTGATGCTCGGTGGACTCCAGATGGCGGGTTCCGAACAGGACGGTAAATACTGCCAGGGCAAGAGTGATGTACCAGGCGGAATCGTTCCAGGCCGCAGTGCTCAGTTCCTCATAGCCGGTGCCCGTTTCCGAAAGCACGTTGAAGCCCATGGCAATGGCTTTAAGCTGCAAGGCTATGTAGGGGACGCTGCCGATCAGGGCGAATGTCGCAATCATTGCCGCCAGTAGCTGGGATTTGCCGTAACGGGAGGCGACGAAATCGGCAATGGACGTACTGTTATTGCGCTTGCTGATATAGATGATACGGCGTAGCAAGGGCGCGCCGAAAACAAACACCAGCAGCGGGCCCAGGTAGATGGGCAGAAAACCGAGCCCCTCCTGGGTGGCGCGGCCAACGGCGCCATAGAAGGTCCAGGAGGTGAAGTAGACTGCCAGAGACAGTGCGTATATGTGGGTGCGTGCCAGGCGTTTGCGATACAGGCCGGGGTGCTTGTCGCCGGCCCAGGCGATCACAAACAGGATCGAGATGTAGGTGATGGAAATGAGGACCAGCAGCCAGGCACTAATCATTGTTGTACGTTCCCGACGGTATCAGCAGGTTGAAGCATCACGCTAACGAGGTATCACTCTGCGCAAACGGTCTTATACAGGGTGTCTCCGGGTTCAAGCAGCTTCAGGTTGTCCACTCGAGGGCTTCCGTCAGAACCCAGTGGTACCAGTTCCCGGGTAGCACAGTTAATGATGTGAATGCGGTGGGACACGGCATCGGTCATTTTCTGCTCGAAGCGGTACAGGGTAAACCGAACAATATCTTCGCTGTTTGTGTCACGACTGATGCTTTTGGTATCGACTGTCGAGAATGCAGTGACATAGGGAAAAACGAAGGTCCAGGGGCGCCAGAGGATGCCATCGGTTTCGGTATTCACAATGACGGCTTCTGCGGGCAGACGGGCCTCTTTCTGATCGAACCAGGTGTATTCCATATAAATCAGATAGCCGAGCATGCCCGCGCCGGCAAACACCGGGATAATCCACTTCGGGGCTTTGTTTCGGGTGGCAGCACGGATACCAAGAGCGATACCGGCAGTGCCGAGGCCGCAAAATACAGTGGCGACAAATGTCCAGAACATAAAATGACTTCCTCAAAAAAGAACGGGCTCCCTCATTGAGGAAGCCCGTTCAGTATCAACCTGTCAGTTCATCGAACGAAGCAGGCTGAGATGTTGCTTAGTGGTCTTGAGCCTGACCGGCACCACGTGGGTAACGGACGCTTTCAACCAGTTCCTGAATCTCAACGGGCGGTTCTTCAGTTGCGTTGGATACAACGAAGGCTACCGCAAAGTTGACGATTGCACCAACCGCACCGATAGACAGCGGGGAGATGCCCAGCACCCAGTTTTCTGGAGTGTCTGCCAGGTTGTTAGTGCCCGGAATGAACAACCAGCCCTTGTAAACAAAGATGTATACCAGGGTGAAGGCCAGACCGGTCAGCATGCCGGCGATGGCGCCTTTGTTGTTCACGCGCTTGGAGAAGATACCCATCATCAGCGCCGGGAACAGGGAAGCTGCCGCGATGCCGAATGCAAGTGCAACCACCTGCGCCGCAAAGCCTGGAGGGTTGGCCCCAAGGTAGGTGGCAACAACGATTGCGACCGCCATGGATATCCGCGCCGCCAACAGCTCGCCTTTCTCCGTGATCGCCGGGTTAATGGAACCTTTGATCAGGTCGTGACTGACCGCCGAGGAAATCGCGAGCAACAGACCGGCCGCTGTGGACAGTGCTGCTGCCAGACCACCTGCTGCGATCAGACCGATGACCCAGCCGGGCAGGTTGGCGATTTCCGGGTTGGCCAGTACCAGGATATCCCGGTTAACGACGAGCTCGTTGCCGTTCCAGCCGCGGGCTTCAGCCGTAGGCGCGAAGGCTTCGCTGTCGTTGTAAAGCTGGATACGACCATCTTCGTTCTTGTCGGTGAACTGGATAAGACCCGTGATTTCCCATTCCTTGATCCAGTTTGGACGCTCGTCGTACTGGATTGGCTCCGCTGCGGTGCCGTCCGGATAGATGGTGGTCATCAGGTTCAGACGAGCCATGGAAGCAACAGCCGGTGCAGTCAGGTACAGCAGGGCGATGAATACCAGGGCCCAGCCGGCAGACCAGCGCGCGTCAGCCACCTTCGGTACGGTGAAGAAGCGGATGATAACGTGGGGCAGACCTGCAGTACCGATCATCAGCGACAGGGTGAACAGAACCATGTTCAGCTTGTTGTCGATATCGGCGGTGTACTCGTTGAAGCCGAGATCAGTGATAACCTGGTTCAGCTTGTCGAGGATCGGCATGCCGGAATCCACGTGAGTCGAGAACAGACCCAGCGGGGGAAGCGGATTGCCAGTCAGTTGCAGGGAGATGAACACCGCAGGAATGGTGTAGGCAATGATCAGTACGCAGTACTGGGCCACCTGGGTATAGGTGATGCCCTTCATGCCGCCCATTACCGCATAGACGAATACCACCACTGCCGCGATCATCAGACCCACTGTTGAGTCCACTTCGAGGAAGCGGGAGAAGGCAACACCGGCACCAGCCATCTGGCCGATAACGTAGGTTACAGACGCTACGATCAGACAGATAACCGCCACCAGGCGGGCATTCTTGCTGTAGAAACGGTCACCGATGAACTCGGGCACCGTGAACTTGCCGAACTTCCGCAGGTACGGAGCCAGCAGCATCGCCAGCAGAACGTAACCGCCAGTCCAGCCCATGAGGAAGGTGGAGTTGGCGTAGCCACCGGCAGCGATCAGACCTGCCATGGAGATAAACGATGCCGCGGACATCCAGTCGGCGCCGATTGCCGCGCCGTTGGTGATCGGGTGAACACCGCCACCGGCAACGTAGAAGTCACTCGTGCTTCCGGCCTTGGCCCAGATAGCAATTGCGATGTAGAGGAGGAAGGAGCCCCCTACAAACATGATGTTAATGGCAAATTGACTCATTCGTTCTTACTCCTCGTGCACGCCGAATTTTTCATCGATCTTGTTCATGCGCCACGCGTAGTGGAAGATCAGAGCGATGAACGTGAGGATGGAACCTTGCTGGGCGAACCAGAAGCCCAGATCGGTACCACCAATCGGAATGCCCGCGAGCATTGGACGGAGCAGAATTGCAAAGCCGTAAGATACCAGGGCCCAGACGATCAGGCTCCCGAATATCAGGCGTAGATTCGCCTTCCAGTAGGCTTCAGCGTCGTAGCTATGACCTGACATAGGATCACTCCTGTGTTGTTGTTGTGGAGGTTGGGTGGGTTTTTGGTGAGGCACTTCGGTTAGAGAATTTATTATTCATATAAGTACTTCTCCGACTAGTTGTCCCTACTGACTTTACTGGTCAAGCGATTTATAGATATTGGCAAAAGGTCTAATTCTCAGTAATTTGGCGTGACGTCCGTCTATTTTCGAGACGTCTGGGCCAGCATCCATTCAGTAACGATGCATGTTTTGCAGACGCCGATGGTAATGAAGCTTGTCGTGCAATCCCTTCAGGGTTTTTACGCCCTCGGTGCGGGCCTTATTCAGGGCTATCAGGGTGAGCTCGGCGGTGGCAAGAGCGTCCGAGGCAGCGTGGTGTCGTTCGCTGACTTCAAGGCCGAAATAATCCGCCCAATTGTCGAGCCCCTTGCCCCCGGTTTTCGTGTTGGGAAAAAACGCAGGCATCAAGTCCGCGACATCCATCCAGGTGTGGGGCTGGGTGTATCCCAGCTGAGCCTTCAATGTCTTCTCCAGGAATTTCTGGTCGAACGCCGAGTGGTAGGCCAGAATCGGGTCGCCATTCATCCACTCTAGAAGGTAAAGCAGGGCGTCCTCGATTTCGTGCCCCTGGGTCAGTGCTTCCGGCCCGATTCCGTGAATAAGCACCGTTTCCCTGATGTCGAGCTCTGGCCGCCTCAGAATCAGGTCGAACTGGTCGCCGAGGTGGATGATGCCGCCCCTGATAGCAACCGCTCCGATAGCAATGACTTCATCCTTG
Source organism: Marinobacter sp. MIT932201 (assembly GCF_047123295.1). Lineage (NCBI taxonomy): Bacteria > Pseudomonadati > Pseudomonadota > Gammaproteobacteria > Pseudomonadales > Marinobacteraceae > Marinobacter > Marinobacter sp. MIT932201. The sequence continues at coordinate 1,674,242 of NZ_CP138917.1, forward strand.
GCGGCATTCAGCCCCGTGGTTTCCAGATCGAGCACAATCAGACGGCAATCCGTGAGGAGCTGTTCTCCCGGTGTTTTCGCGTGGGGCAGATTGCCAGGATCGTGGCTGCCGATCTTCCCGCCCCGCCGATGCTCAATCCATTGTTTGATTTGTTCCAGCATGTCTCGCGCCTGAAGGTCAGAGTTGGTAGGTCACTTCGAGCTTCTGCTGCAACCGCTGAGCCTGCCTGAAGGATTCCCGCAGGATCCGGCGGTCGAGCGGGTTCAGATCGTCGGGATCAATATAGTTGGTCAGCTCCTGGTCCTTTGCCAGCATTTCCTGGTGCGCCCGCATCCGGATCGCCTGGATCAGGCTATAGGCTTCTTTCCAGGCGTTGGCATCTTTCGGGTCGAAGATGCCTTTTTTGGCCAGTTCATCCATTCGTTCCAGGGTGTTTGCCGTCTCAACGCCATTCGCCAGGGCAAAGACCCGAACAGCTTCAACAAACGGCGCCAGGCCCTGGCGTTTAAGATCCAGTGAATGCTTTTTGCCTTCATCCGACAGGTAGCGGAAGTTGCGGAACATGGTCAGCGGTGGCTTGCGCTGGAAGGCGTTGCCCGCAAGCATTTTCTGGAACAGCGCGTTTTTCCGGATCCGTGCAAGAACCTTATCCAGAAGCGCATCCAGAGGCTCTGTCGGCCCATAGATGGCTCTCATATCCAGGAAAATTGAGGAGTAAACCAGGTTCTGGGGCGTGGATGCGTCAATAAAGCGGATAAACCAGTCATCCCATTCCCTGTCGCTCAGGCACAGTTTCGGATTGCTGGCCATGATGTTGCCTTTGCACAGGGTGAAACCGCACTCGGCCAGTTCGTCGTTAACCTTCCGGGCAAAGGGAAGTAGTTTTTCCCGGACCTGTTCTTCGGTCATGCCTTCGGGCGTCTGGAACAGGATGCCATTGTCCTGGTCCGTCAACAGAGTCTGCTCCTGTCGACCCTCGCTGCCGAACGTCAGCCAGGTAAAGGGAATGCCGGGGTCGTTTTTCTTGATGTTGAGTTCCAGGACCCGGCGGACAGTCACATCGTTGAGTGTCGTGATGATCTTGACCACTTGCCCGGAGTCAGCGCCGTGGGCAAGCATGGCATCTACCAGGCGGGAGACGTCCGCTCGCAGGCTCACCAGGGTACGAAGGTGGGTGGCGGTGCCGATGGTGCGAGCAAGGTTAACCAGATCCACCCGCTGCAGGGAGAACAGGTCCCGTTCCGAAACTACGCCAATCAGCTTGTGGTCGTCGTCGATGACACACAAATGGGCAAAATGGTGCTCCGCCATCAGCATGGCAGCCTCGAATGCATCCGCATGGGAGGGCAGGCAGCAGGGATCCTTGGTCATGACCTGTTGGATGGGTGTGTCCAGCGGGCCGGTGCCCTCGGCGATCATGGTCCGAAGGTCCCGCAGTGTGAAAATGCCGGTCGGGATGCGGTTTTCATCGGTAATGATAATGCTGCCGACATTGTTCTCGTGCATACGCGCCACGGCCTTGCGCACTGGAAGGTCCGGCGAGCACACAATGGGATTTCGCAATGCATAACGTTCCAGCGGGGTGTCCAGGGAGGTACTGGAACCCATCGAAGCCATGGCGCTCGACTGGATGCGCCGGTTCACCTGATCAAGCAGGCTACTGACGCCTCGCAGGCAGAAATCCCTAAAGGGTTCACTTTCAGAAAACAGGGTAACGAAGGCCGCCTGCCCGATACTGAGGCAGAAGGTATCGCCCGATGCCCGGTGCAGGGTTCTGGTTGGCCGCTCGCCGATCATGGCGGCCAGAGGAAAACACTCACCCTGGCTGATTTCGAAGGTCGTTTCGGTGCGGTCTTCCTTATCGTTGTGGCGCTCGCCACGAATCCGCCCTTGTTTGACTACGTAGAATCGTTTTACGACGTCATGGTCCGGAGAGAGGACAACGTCGCCATCGGCGTAAAACTGAATGGAGGCATTCTCGGCGAAATGCGCCAGATGCGCATCATCCATGCTGGAAAAGGGCGCATGTTCCCGCAGAAACGTCATTATTGCTCGGATGTTCTGGGGGCGATCATTTTCCGGGTTCGCTGAGGCCATGTCCGTCGTCACTCGCTGGTTATTATTGTCCGTCTGAAGTGTAGTGTAGCCAAAGCGTTCGTCGCCTTACGATTTTGGTCGCAGGAAGCCTGACATAGATCAGTTTTCTTTAAGGCCACTGACCCGGGTGGTAAAGTCAGTATCTGAAACTGGTTATTAACTGTAATGCCATGACAACCAAAGAAGAGCGCCTCAGCTTCCTCGAGGAAATGAAAGACGTCCGGCGTATCCGTAAGCCCAACCGGGCGGAGGTGACAACGCCCCGCGAACTGACGCCCGGCCATCTGGAACGTCAGAGGGCGGCCGTGGAGAAACCGTTGCGGGATACCAACCCGTTGACATCCGACATGGTGGAACCGCTCACGGCTCACGATGTATTGAGCTGGCAGCGGCCGGGCGTTCAGCACGGCGTGTTCCGCAAGCTCAGGCTCGGGCAGTATCCGATCGAGGCGCGCCTCGATCTGCACCGGATGACCGTTGAGCAGTCCCGGCGTGAAGTTTTCAGGTTTATTGGCGATTGTGTCCGCTACGGATTGCGTTCGGTCATCATTCTGCATGGCAAGGGGGAGCGCAATCCCGATGGAATTGCCCAACTCAAGAGCTACCTCGCCAAGTGGCTACCGGAGCTGGACGATGTCCTGGCGTTTCATTCGGCCCAAAAACACCATGGTGGTACGGGTGCGGTTTATGTCATGGTGCGAAAAAGTGACCGGGACAAGCAGCATAATCGTGAACTCCACGGAAGCCGTTAGCGGCTCCGATCCCAGACACCCTTAAATCAGAGCCGCCATGGCGGCTGAGCGGAGGTTATCGTCGTGAAAAAAGTTGCAGTAGCTGTATTGGCCGTGCTGGCGCTGGCGGGTTGCAAGGATCGAGTGATCTGGAACGACAACGGTAAAGTTGAAGAAGCCACTACGGATCGCGAAGTCTGGAACTCCAACGGCAAGATGGAGTCCGGTGAACGCAAGATCTGGGTTAACAAGGATGGCGAGGAAATCGTCAAATAAACCCTGAGCATCTGCCGCAGGCCGGGGCACAACAATAAAACCGGGCAACAGGACCGGAAATACAAAGGAGAGAGTTGGGATGGCCGTGAGCCTGACAGTTAACGGCGACGAGCGGTCGCTGAACATTGAGGGCGATACGCCGCTTTTGTGGGTATTGCGTGATGAGCTGGGGCTCAAGGGCACTAAATTCGGTTGCGGTGCCGGCCTTTGCGGCGCGTGCACGGTGCACCTGAACGGGCAGCCTGTACGCTCCTGTTCCACGCCCGTTGAAATGGCCGCCGGCGGCGAGGTCGTCACGATCGAAGGGCTGACTGATGGAGATCGGCTTCATGCCCTTCAGGAGGCCTGGATAGAACACGGTGTTCCCCAGTGCGGTTACTGCCAGTCCGGCCAGATTATGAGTGCAGCTCACTTGCTGGCGAACAACTCCTCCCCCTCACGGGACGAAATCGTCGCGGCCATGACGGGCAACCTCTGCCGATGCGGGACCTACTCGCGGATTATTGCGGCCGTAGAATCCGTCGCGGGCTCTGAGTCTTCAGGCGGCTCTCAGAAAGGGGGCGCGTAACATGGCGATGAACCGACGGAATTTCCTCAAGGTCAGTGCCGGTGCCTCCGGCAGTCTGATGGTTTCACTGACATTGCCGGGCTGTGCCGGAATCCAGACCGGCTACGAGCCGGATACCGGTGAATGGCGGCCCGATGCCTGGCTCGAATTGACCACTGATGATGAAGTTTTCTTCACCCTGGCCCGGGTAGAAATGGGTCAGGGCACCTACACCGGGTTGACGACGCTTATTGCCGAGGAGCTGGAAATCCAGCCAGAGCGGATTAAACCCCGCTTCGCCCCGGTGGCTCCCGAGTATCGAAACCCTTTGTACAAACTCCAGCTCACCGGTGGCAGTACCAGTGTTGCAACCAGTTGGGAGCCCTTGCGAATGGCGGGGGCTGAAGCCCGGCAGATGCTGGTTATGGCTGGGGCTCGGGTCTGGAATGTTGAAGCTAGCGATTGCCGGGCCAGTGAAGGGCGGGTGGTGCACCCGAACGGTATCGATTCCATGGCCTATGGCCGGTTGGTCGAGCTGGCTGCCAAAGAAGTGGTTCGGGGTGACATTGCCCTGAAACCACGAAGCGAATGGAAGTACATCGGCAGGGAAAGGGGCAAGCTGGATGCCCGGGCCAAGTCGACGGGAACCGCGGTCTATGGGATTGATGTGGAACTTCCGGACATGGTTTATGGGGTGGTGACCAGGTCGCCCAGGCGCGGAGGCAGGCTACTGGGCTTTAACGGCGATCAGGTCCGGGCAATGGCGGGTGTGCTCGACGTTTTCGAGATCGAGCGCGGCGTTGCCGTCGTTGCCGACAAGTACTGGCGGGCCCGGAAAGCTCAGGACGCGCTCCGGATAGACTGGGATTTCTCGGATGCCGTGTCTTTGTCCACGAAGGATGTGTTTGATTCCTATCGCTCTGCCGCTGATGAGGACCCCGGGGAGTCCGAGCGCAGTGAAGGCAGTTTTGCCAGCGCTGTGGAGGAGGGTGACCGAGTAGTGGAAGCCGAGTACGCCCAGCCCTACCTCGCCCATGCTACTTTAGAGCCCATGAACGCCACGGCCTGGTATCGCGAAAACCGGATGGACGTGTGGGCGCCCACCCAGGCGCCGGACCTTGGACGGATCGCGGCGGCCAGGGTAACCGATCTCGGGCCCGACGATGTCACCATCAATACCACCTTTCTCGGCGGCGGCTTTGGCCGTCGGCTGACCCAGGACTACATAGAGGAAGCGGCGGCCGTGGCCTATCGCATCGGGCGGCCGGTTAAAGTTATCTGGTCCCGGGAAGAAGACACCCGCCATGACCTCTATCGTCCGGCGATGCTCCACCGCATGAAAGCCAGTCTGTCTGGTGGCGAGCTGACGGGCTGGCATCACCAGATCGTTGGACCGCAGATCCTGGACTGGTATGTTCGCAACGCGGCGCCTGCCCAGTATCCCTGGGCGCCGAAGTTCATGTACGACACTCTTGGCTCCGTCGGCCTGATGGCCGAGGGCATTGCCACTCCCAAAGATATCTCCGCGATCGAGGGGGCTATTGAGTACCCCTACCGGGTGGCCAATATTGATATTCGCCATACCCACACCGACCCCGGCATTCCCATTAGCTGGTGGCGGTCCGTGGGCTATTCCCACAACGGCTTTGCGGTTGAGACCTTCATGGACGAACTGGCCCACGAGGCCGGAGAAGATGCATACCAGTTTCGTCGTCGGCTGATTTCCCATGAGCCACGGCACCTGGAGGTGCTTGATCGGGTTGCCCGCCTTGCCAATTGGCAGTCCACTGTGCCTGAAGGCCGGGCCCGGGGCCTTGCATTGTTCCGTAGTTTTGGCACCTATGTGGCGCAGGTGGTGGAGGCCGGAATCGAGAATGGCATTGTTCGGGTCTACAAGGTCACCTGTTCGGTGGACTGCGGCCAGGTCGTGAATCCACGTATCGTGGAGGACCAGATCGAGGGTGGCATTCTGTTCGGCCTGACGGCAGCGCTCTACGGGGAAATTACCCTGCAGAACGGTGAAGTCCAGCAGAGCAACTTCCACGATTATCCGTTGATGAGACAGTACGAGCGACCCGAGGTGGTGGTGGATATTGTTGATAGCGACGAGGCGCCGACCGGTGTTGGTGAGCCGGGCGTGCCGCCAGTCATTCCGGCCCTGGGTAATGCGCTGTTCGCACTGAATGGTAAACGCCAGCGAAGCCTGCCGTTGAAAGCCGATGTCTGAGTCAAGCGTCGCTCATTCGGTCGCCACGGGGCGTCAGATGGTTATTGCCAGGATGTCTGAGTGGCTGCAGGCGGGGCAGAGGGTGTGGTTGTGCACCATCGTCGAGACCTGGGGGTCCTCACCGCGTCCGGTTGGTTCCTGGCTGGCGATTGCGGAATCCGGCCACTGGAGCGGCTCGGTTTCCGGGGGTTGTCTGGAGGAGGACCTGTTGCGGCGCACGGCCGAAGACGGGCCAGATCATCCCGTCTTTGTTGATTACGGCATTACGGATGATGACCGGGATCATTTCCAACTGCCTTGCGGCGGCAGGATCCGGCTTCTTGTGGAGCCCTTTCAGGGGCAGTCAGGCCTTGATCATGTTAACGCGCTTGCGGGCGCCTTGCGCGATCGTGAGCCGGTGGTCCGCCGCGTCCCCCTGAAAGGTATTGTGGCTCTGGAACGCGCTGCGGTCAGGGCTGGTAAGGCTGTTAGCTTTGACGGCGAGAAGCTTGTGCACGTACTGCAGCCTGAGTGCCGGCTGTTGTTGATTGGCGCTGGCGAGGTTGCCCGTTACGTTGCGGAATTTGCGACGGCGGCGGAATTTGCTGTAACCCTTTGCGAGCCCAGGGAAACGTTTGCCTCAGGCTGGAGCTACGATCAGATTCCTATGGATCGCCGCCTGCCCGATGATCTGATTTCCAGAGAGTTTGGCGACGCCTGGTCAGGCATCCTGGCGCTGGCCCATGATCCTCGCATAGACGATATGGGCTTGCTGGCGGCCCTTCATTCCAATGCTTTTTACATTGGCGCCATGGGCTCCCGGAAAACCTCGGAAGCACGGCGGGAACGACTGGCCTCTCTGGGGCTCGATGAGGCTGCACTGGGAAGACTGCGAGCGCCCATCGGCGTCGATATTCCCAGCAAGACTCCAGCAGAAATTGCCATCTCCATTGTCGCCGATCTGATCTCTGCGAGGCATCATTTGCGGGGCGCCGCTTCGTCCCTATAATGGCGGCCATGGGAGTGTTGTAAGCACTCTGAATCCCGGGAGAGAGCTCGTGTTTGATGTAACCCGATACGCAGTCGCTGCAGAAGCAATTGTTGAGGCCGGCCGTTTTTTGTACCAACAGGGCTGGTCACCGGCAACCAGCAGCAACTATTCCGCCCGCATAGACGGCGAACACATTGCCATAACCGTTTCTGGCCGCCACAAGGGGCAGTTGGGTGCCGGCGATGTTATGGTCGTAGACCTGGCGGGTCGCCCGGTGCAGAGTGATTGTCGCTCCTCGGCAGAGACCCGTTTGCATACGGTGTTGTACGAGGTGTTTCCGGAGGTTGGAGCGGTCCTTCACACGCACTCGGTGAAGGCAACGGTTCTCAGCCGCTTGCTGGAAGCTGGCCATCCGCTGACACTGGAGGGCTATGAGCTTCAGAAGGCGTTTACGGGAGTCGATACCCACGAATCAGTACTGGCCGTTCCGGTGTTTGATAACACCCAGGATATCGACGCGCTGGCGGAGCAGACCCGGGAATGGTTCCGGCAGCACCCCGAGCAGCCCGGGTATCTGATTCGCGGCCATGGCCTGTATACCTGGGGTAAAACCATGGCCGACTGCCTGCGCCATGTCGAGGCCTTTGAATTCCTGTTTGAATGTGAGCTTGAAACCATGAGGGTTCGCCCATGACCACCCTGAGTATTTTTGACCAGAGCCAGCCTGAAAAGGCACACACAGTCACCGAGAACCCGGAAAGAATAAGGGAACTTCTTGCCCGTCACGGTGTGCGCTACGAGCAGTGGCCAACCAAGGATCTGCCGGCTGATGCATCCCAGGAAGACATCCTCGAAGCCTACAGCGAGGAAGTGTCGAAACTGAGAAAGGAGTGTGGTTTTCAGTCTGCGGATGTGATCAGCCTGAACCCGGACAATCCGCAGAAAGATGCATTTCGGCAAAAGTTCCTGGATGAGCACACCCACAGTGAAGACGAAATCCGTTTCTTTGTCCGTGGCCAGGGCCTGTTTTACCTGCATTTCGGCAACGAGGTGTTTGCGGTGCTGTGCCAGAAAAACGATCTGATCAGCGTGCCAGATGGCACGCGGCACTGGTTCGATATGGGGCCTGAACCGGCGTTTACCTGTATTCGCCTGTTCACCAACCCGGAAGGCTGGGTCGCCGATTTCACCGGTGAAGACATCGCCAGCAGGTTGCCCCGATACGAGGCACTGGCAGGAGCGGCGGAATGATCCGGGTTGTGCTGACGGACATCGAAGGGACCACCAGCTCGATCTCGTTTGTGCACGATGTCCTTTTCCCCTACGCGAGCGAACACCTGCCGGGATTTGTCCGCGATCGGCATCAGGACACGCCTGCGGTGTCCGAGCAGCTGGACGCAGTGGCGGAGGCGTCAGGTATTGCTCGTGAGGATATTGATGGCCTGATTGAAGTTCTAAAGACCTGGATCAAAGAGGATCGCAAGGAAACGTCCCTGAAGGCGCTGCAGGGCATGGTCTGGGAACAGGGATACCAGCAGGGAGAGCTGAAGGGCCATATCTACGCCGATGCAGCCGATTACCTGCAGCGCTGGCATGATCGGGGGCTGCGTTTGTTCGTATATTCCTCAGGATCGGTCAAGGCCCAGAAGCTGATTTTCGGTTTCACCACGGAGGGCGACTTTACGCCATTCTTCTCTGGTTACTTCGATACTCGTATCGGTGGCAAGAAAGAGGCCGCTTCATACCGCAATATCTTGTCTGAATTGGGCGTTGAGGCGTCCACGGTGCTGTTCCTTTCAGACGTGGAGGCCGAACTCGAGGCAGCCGAGGAAGCCGGTATGCAAACCGCCTGGCTTGTTCGCGAGGGGGATCTGCCGGAGACAGAACGTTTTGTTGCGCGTGATTTTGCGGAGGTGGATACCCTGCTGCAAAAGCGCTAGGCCAACGCCCCTAAAACGCCATAGCAGGAGGATTTGATGCCCGGAACCGGTTTTTGCAGAATCGTTGCGCCGGTTCTCGCCATGCTTCTTGCCGGTTGCGACCCATTCTCTGATGCCCGCCCCATGATGGATGAGTATGTGGAGCGGGTCGCCCGAGTGCTGGAAACCGATCCTGGGTTTTCTGATATCCCTTCCGCAAGTCAGCTTCCCCGCCGTCGCGATCGGGTGTTGCCCATGCCCGAGCTGGAAATGGGGATGCTCGACTTTCTTTCGCTTTACGGATGTGAACTCCAGTACGTGGTTGGGGAGAAAACCTCGGTGATGGGGCGGGTGATGCAGCCCCTGAACCGTTTGCGCTATGAAATCCGGTTTATTGAAACAGCCAGGGAGTGCCTGCCGGACATAGAGGATGAAGAGTTCGCCGAAGAGCTTACCGGCGCCATCGACAGCAAGCTGGAATCCCTGCCCATTGCCATCTGGAATGCCACCTGGGGCGTTGAAGAGATCGAGAAACTGTTCACTCTGGCCAAGGGCTATTACCCGGTAGCGCCGGAGAGCAATCCGGTGTCTGATCTGGCTCTTGATATCGACAGCCTGAATGCAGCTGTTTCACGTCTGTACTCGGAGGACCTGGTGGTTTCCCTCGATTTTGCCGGCGACGTTCATCAGCGTTGGCAGGCGGAATTCCGCGCCGGCCAGTTGATCAACAGCGCACTTCTTCTGACCGCCCGGCTCCAGGATGGCACGGAATTGCTCAGGCAGAGAATCAACGGTCGGCCCCTGTGTCTTAACGGTCAGTCCAATAACCAGTCGGATATTGTGCAGAACATGTTTTTCAGTGTGTATATCGAAAAGATCCAGCCTTACATGAGCGCCGTGAACCAGGGGCGGGCTGCGCTCATTGAGCCGTTTGAGCGGCTGGCCAAAGTCCAGAGAGAGGTCATGCCGGAGAGTTTTACGGCGTGGTACCAGCGCCATCTCTCGCAGGAAGCCCAGACCAGTCTCTGGCGGGAACTGGATGTAGCCATGATGGCGCATACCAGAGCCTGGCAGGAATTGCTGGGCCAGTGCGGGTTGCGCCCCGGCGCCTGACCCCGCTCAGCGCTGGCTTTCCGGCGTCACCCTCAGAATTTCCTCCACCGTTGTCTGGCCTGCAGCCACTTTCTGGGCGCCACTCAGGCGCAGGGATTTCATGCCTTCCTTATAGGCATCCAGCCTGAGCTGTTCCAGCTCGCAGCGATCGGTGATCTGTCGAAGTAAAGAGCCTGAGAGCGTCATGATTTCATAAACTCCGGCCCGGCCAAGATACCCGGTGTTCCGGCACTCCAGGCAGCCCACGGGCTGGTAGAACTGCTTGGGAACCGGCGCTTTCCAGGGCCGGGTCAGGGTCTGCCAGGCCTGCTCGTCGGCAGGGCCCGGCGCTTTGCAATGGGGGCAGAGGGTTCGGGCAAGCCGTTGCGCCATCACACCCAGTACCGTGGCCCGAATCAGGTACGGTGGGATACCCAGTTCCATCATCCGGGTAATCGCGCTCGGCGCGTCGTTGGTGTGTAGGGTCGAGAGCACCAGGTGGCCGGTGAGGGCAGCCTGAACCGCCATTTCCGCCGTTTCCAGATCGCGGATCTCGCCGATCATGATGATATCCGGATCCTGCCGCAGCAGGGCCCGCACGCCCGCCGCGAAGGTCAGGTCGATGTTGGTCTGGACCTGCATCTGGTTGAACGCCGGCTCCACCATTTCGATGGGATCCTCGATGGTGCAGACGTTGAGCTCGGATGACGCAATCTGTTTCAGGGTCGAGTACAGGGTTGTGGTCTTGCCAGACCCGGTTGGCCCGGTCACCAGAACAATACCGTGGGGGCGGGAGGTGATTTCCTGCCATCGCTGGCGATCTTCCTTGCCGAATCCCAGCTGCTCATAGGACTTCAGGAGCACGTCCGGATCAAAGATCCGCATGACCATCTTTTCGCCAAAGGCGGTCGGCATGGTGGCCAGGCGCAGTTCGACCTCGCGGTTATCGGGCTTGCGGGTCTTGATGCGACCGTCCTGGGGGCGGCGTTTCTCGGCCACGTTCAGGCGACCAAGAATCTTCAGCCGACTGGTAACCGCCACGCCCACGTGTTCCGGGAATTCATAGACGTTGTGGAGCACGCCGTCGATCCGGAACCGCACCTGCGTGACTGTGCGGCGGGGCTCTATGTGGATGTCTGAGGCGCGCTGGTCAAAGGCATACTGCAGCAGCCAGTCGACGATCTTGACCACGTGCTGGTCATTGGCATCCGGGTGTTCGCTGGCGCCAAGGTCCAGTAACTGTTCGAAATTCTGGTTTCCTGCCACACCGGGGCCCTGGCCGCCACTGGCCTTGCTGACGGAGTTGGCAAGCTGATAGAACTCCACGGTATACCGGCGGATATCCTCGGGGTTGGCAACAACTCGACGGATATCCTTGCGAACCGCCTGTTGGAGGTTTTGGACCCAGTCGTTCTTGAAGGGCTCTGTGCTGGCGATCAGTACCTCTTCTGCGCCGATCTCTACCGCCAGAATGCCGTGGCGTTGGGCAAAGGCATAGGACATCACCCGGGCAATGGCAGGCGTGTCGATCTTCAAAGGATCAATGTGGTAGTAAGGTTGCCCGGCCCAATCTGCCAGCCAATGGGTCAGCCGGTCCAGATCAAGTGTGTGACCACTTTTCTGGCTGGTCAGTGCGGCAATGGCCACCAGTTCCAGTGGATGGCGCTTGCCCTTCTGTCCATCGCCGGTGGCCGCGCCAAGATTGGCCGAGAGTACCCGTTCTGCGTCTTCCTGGCTGATTTCCCCGCTGGTGACAAGTGCGGTGCAAACATCTCTCAGGGTCAGGGTGCTTCTGGGCGGCGCGGGTGGCCTCGGCACGGTTCCGGAGTTGCTTGTTTCAGCCATAAAGTGTCAGGTCCAGGAATTCAGGGTGTATTTCCATTCGCCACTGGCCGGTTCACTTTGAGGTGAATCATGGCAACAGTGAACAACAGGAAGGTCAGTACCGTCAGAATGACCGGTCCCGTAGCACCTTCACTCAGCCAGGCAGATACGACGGCCTGGGTGAAGTAAAAGATCACCACGAACGACATCCAGATATAGCCCCGATTGTGGCCCCGAAATACCGGAATCGCAAAGGGCAGAAGCGGAAGCAGTTTCACGGCCAGCATCAACGGTATTGAAACGCCCTCGACGGGTGCCGGGTAGAAAGTTGTGATCAGCAGGGTGGCAAGCACGCCGATGTAGAGCGCGGCTGTTGCACGCAAGGTGGCGCGGGCCTTCGGGTTGTTCAGCATAGTGTGTTCCGTAATAAAAAAGTGTTAAGCAGATTACGTCTGGTACCCGGGCGTGTATCAGTCAGCAAGCTTCAGGGCGAATCGGGCAAGGCGCTCGCCAAAGGCCTGGCACAATGCTTTCTCGTCAGCGCTCAGTGGCTGCTGTTCACCGGTTCCGGCCCAATGGCTCGGGCCATAGGGAGTGCCCCCGGTTTGTGTGTCCCCCAGGCTTTTCTCGGAGTAGGGCAGGCCGCAGACGACCATGCCGTGATGCAGAAGTGGCATCATCATGGTCATCAGTGTGGTTTCCTGTCCGCCATGAAGGCTGCCGGTCGACGTGAATGCCCCGGCGGGTTTGCCTTCGAGGGCGCCGCCCAGCCATAGGTCGCCGGTGGTGTCCAGGAAGTGCTTCAAAGGCGCCGCCATGTTACCAAAGCGGGTGGGGCTGCCGATGGCCAGGCCGACACAATTCGCGAGATCGGATTTGCTGGCATAGGGCGCCCCGGAGTCCGGCACAGCGGGCAGCGATGCTGCCGTGTCCGGTGAAACCGGCGGTACTGACCTCAGCCTTGCTTCAATTCCTTCCACTCGGGCCACGCCACGTCCTATCTGGCTGGCCAGCTCTGCGGTTTGGCCGGTGCGGCTGTAGAAAAGAACAAGAACATACGGCAATTGGTCGGGCATCGTCAGCGATCCTTCTGATCTGACTCGGAGAAGTTATTGGGGCTTAAAGAATCGAGAGAACGTTTTCTGGCGGACGACCAAGGGCTACTTTGCCGTTGGCGATCACGATCGGCCGTTCAATCAGTTTCGGGGTCGCTATCATGGCCGCGATCAATTGCTCATCGCTCAGCTCAGGGTTGTTCAGTCCCTGTTCTTTATATTCTTTTTCCTTGTTACGCATCAGCTCGCGGGGCGTCAGATTCAGGGCGCTGAGAATATCCTTTAGCTCCTGCTCTGTCGGTGGTGTTTCCAGGTAGCGTATAATCTCCGGTTCAATTCCCCGTTCAGTAAGCAGTTCAAGGGTTTGGCGGGATTTCGAGCAGCGTGGGTTGTGGAAAATCCGGGTTGGTTCTGTCATCTTCGTGCCTGGTTGTCTGAATGGAGTCCACGATTTCTGTGGTCGGTAGTCTAACAGGAGGTCTTCCAGTGCAGTACCCTGATTCTCTTCGTGGTCGCTCCCGCCTTCAGCTGGTCGGTGTCGGACTGCTTGTTCTGGCCCTGGCCGGGTGTGAGAAAATCGAACTGGAGAGAGCCGAGGGAACCAGGCTGAACTGGGACAACTTGCGCGGGCAATGGGTACTGGTTAATTACTGGGCGGAATGGTGCAAGCCATGCCTTGAGGAAATTCCAGAGCTCAATGAGCTGGACAAGGCGCCCGACATTACAGTACTCGGCGTCAACTTTGACGGGGTGCAGGGCGACGCACTGGTGGAACTGGGCGAGCGCATGGGCATTGAATTCACCATGCTGGCGGACGATCCGGGGCCCGGGTTCGGTTGGAAAATGCCAGTCGCGCTGCCGGCCACATTCCTGGTTAACCCCGGTGGCGATCTGGTTGAAACCCGTTTCGGACCCCAGACTGAAGAAGAACTCCGGGCGGTGATCGGCGGCTGAGACCGTCGTCCTAATTGAATTTTACAGCAGGAATAACCTGACGTTATGTCGCAGACTTTTGTACACCTCCGTGTCCATTCCGAGTACTCCATGGTGGATGGCCTGGTCAGGGTTAAACCGCTGATCAGCCGCGTTGCCGAGCTGGGCATGCCGGCCGTTGGTCTGACCGAGCAATCCAACATGTGCTCGCTGGTTCGCTTTTACAAGGCGGCCATGGGTGCGGGCGTCAAACCCATCATTGGCGCGGATCTGTGGCTGGAAAACCCGGACGAGCCCGAGAATCCGTTCCGGCTCACACTGTTGGCGCGGGATAACGACGGCTATCTCAATCTCACCGAAATCATTTCCCTGGGTTACACCGAGGGTCAGCGGTTTGGCAAGCCGATCATTCAGCGCAAATGGCTTGAAGCACGGGCGAACGGTCTGATTGCGCTCTCAGGCTCGAAGCTGGGCGATGTGGGCAAGGCTCTGATGGCGGGCAAGCCGGAACTGGCCCGTGAGCGCGCCCACTACTGGATGAATCTTTACCCCGATAGCTACTACCTCGAGTTGCAGCGCACCGGTCGCCCCGGTGACGAAGACTGTCTGCATCTGAGTGTTGAGCTGGCCGGTGCCCTCGGCCTTCCGGTGGTCGCCACCAACGATGTCCACTTCCTTCAGGCAGAAGACTTCGAAGCTCACGAGGCCCGGGTCTGTATCGGTGAAAGCCGCACCCTTGATGACCCTCGCCGTGAACGCCGTTTCAGTGATCAGCAATACCTGCGCAGCGCCGATGAGATGATCGAGTTGTTCAGCGACATCCCGGAAGCGATCGAGAACACCGTGGAGATTGCCCGGCGCTGCTCGGTGAAGGTTCGGATGGGCGAGTACTTCCTGCCCAATTACCCGATTCCCGATGGCATGACCATGGATGACTATTTCCGGAAGGTCTCCGAGGAGGGGCTGGAAGAGCGGCTGGCCAAGACCCTGAGCAAAGACGATCCGGAATACGATGCCAAACGCGAGGCCTACTACAAGCGCCTGAACTTCGAGCTGGATATCATCATCCAGATGGGGTTCCCAGGCTACTTCCTGATCGTGATGGACTTCATCAAGTGGGCCAAGAACAACGGCGTGCCGGTGGGACCGGGCAGGGGCTCCGGTGCCGGGTCCCTGGTGGCCTACGCCCAGTTGATCACCGACCTTGATCCCCTGGAATACGACCTGCTGTTCGAGCGGTTCCTGAACCCTGAGCGGGTATCCATGCCCGACTTCGACGTTGACTTCTGCATGGAAGGTCGGGACCGAGTGATCGAGTACACCGCCCAGAAATACGGGCGAGAGGCGGTGTCGCAGATTATTACCTTCGGCACCATGGCCGCCAAGGCCGTCGTGCGTGATGTTGCCCGCGTCCAGGGTAAATCTTACGGTTTGGCGGACAAGCTCTCCAAGATGATTCCCTTCGAGCCGGGCATGACCCTGGAGAAGGCCCTGGAGCAGGAGCCACAACTGGTCGAGTTTCTCGAGAACGACGAGGAGGCCCAGGAAATCTGGGAAATGGCCTTGAAACTCGAGGGCGTGTGCCGGAACGCCGGTAAGCACGCAGGTGGCGTGGTGATCGCGCCCACCAAGATCACCGATTTCTCGCCCCTGTACTGTGATGATGAGGGCGGAAGCCTGGTGACCCAGTTCGATAAGGGCGATGTGGAAGATGCCGGACTGGTGAAGTTCGACTTCCTGGGCCTGCGGACGCTCACGATTATCAAGTGGGCGCTGAACATGATCAATCCGCGCCGGGAAAAGAAGGGCATGCAGCCTCTCGACATCAACGAGATTCCACTGGATGACGTGCCCTCGTTCGACATGCTCAAGAAAGCTGAAACCACGGCGGTGTTCCAGCTGGAATCCCGGGGCATGAAAGACCTGATTCGCCGTCTCCAGCCAGACTCTCTCGAAGACATGATCGCCCTCGTGGCCTTGTTCCGGCCGGGACCGCTGCAGTCGGGCATGGTGGATGACTTTATCGACCGTAAGCACGGTCGCCAACCCATGTCGTTTCCGCACCCGGATTACCAGTACGAGGGCCTGAAGCCCGTACTGGAACCGACCTACGGCGTCATCCTGTATCAGGAGCAGGTCATGCAGATCGCCCAGGTCATGGCCGGCTATACCCTGGGTGGAGCGGACATGCTGCGCCGGGCCATGGGTAAGAAAAAGCCCGAGGAGATGGCCAAGCAGAAGCAGATCTTCCTGGATGGCTGCGAAAAGAATGGCATCAACAAAACCCTGGCCGAAAATATCTTCGATCTGGTGGAAAAGTTTGCCGGCTACGGCTTCAACAAATCCCACTCGGCTGCTTACGCCCTGGTGTCATACCAGACCCTCTGGCTGAAAGCCCATTACCCGGCAGAGTTCATGGCCGCGGTACTGACTGCCGATATGCAGAACACCGATAAGGTGGTCACGCTGGTGGAAGAATGCCGGAACATGAAGCTGGATCTTCTGGTGCCGGATGTCAGCCGTTCGGAATACACCTTTACCGTTAATGACGACGGCCAGATTGTGTATGGTCTCGGAGCGATCAAGGGCTTGGGTGAGGGCCCGATCCAGAGCATTGTTGAGGGTCGCGGCGATGGCGAGCCGTTCCAGGATATCTTTGATTTCTGTCGGCGGGTTGATCTCAAGAAGGTCAACAAGCGGGCCATGGAAGCGCTTATCCGCTCCGGTGCCATGGACAAGCTGGGTGCGAGCCGCGCGCAGCTCATGGCAAGCATTGACAAGGCCGTGCAGCAGGCCGACCAACAATCCCGGAACGAATCCGTTGGCATGATGGATATGTTTGGCGAAATGCTGGAAGCCGGTGATGGTGGCGATCCCTACGAGGACGTGGCCGGGGTACGCGAATGGCCGGAGAAGCAGCGGCTGAAAGGCGAAAAGGATACCCTGGGGCTGTACCTCACCGGTCATCCGTTTGACGAGTATGAAAAAGAAGTTCGTCGGTTTGTCCGGTCCTCCATTGCCGATCTGAAGCCGAACAAGTCACCCCAGCGGGTGGCGGGGCTGGTGGTTGCCCAGCGCACCATGAAAACGCGCACCGGCTCCACGATGTGTTTTATCACCCTTGATGACCGCAGTGCCCGGATTGAGGCGACGTTGTTTTCCGAGGCGTTTTTCGAAAACCGTGAGCTGTTGCAATCAGACCAGGTGATTGTGGTGGAAGGCCAGGTCAGTCACGACGATTATTCCGGGCAGATGAAAATGCGAGTGAGCTCGGTGATGGATGTGGCTACAGCACGCCAGCAGTTCAGTCGTGGCCTCAAACTGAACCTGCACGCCGATCAGTTGCAGAACGGATTGCTGGAGAAGCTCGACAGTACTCTGCGGCCGTTCCGATGCGAGGGCAGCCCGGTCTGGATCGAGTACAGCAGCCCCGAGGCGTCGACCCGGATCGAGCTCGGTGAGTCCTGGCGTGTGCAGCCGGATGACAACCTGCTGCTGGAGCTCCGGTACCTCGTAGGCGACCAGTCGGTAGAACTGGTCTATGATTGAATGAGTTGAAAATTAAAAATTTGTCAGACAGCGGACTCATACCAATGTCCGCTTTAGCCAATGACCGGGCGCTGCTATCTTTGTGTCAAATTCTGGTTTGGCGGAGTACGTTCCCGCCTGGCAAAAAATGATGGAACATCATGAACCCTAACTATCTGGATTTCGAACAGCCAATCGCCGACCTGGAAGCCAAGATTGAAGAGCTTCGGATGGTTGGTAACGATACCGACATCAATATCACAGACGAGATCACCCGGCTGAAGAAAAAGAGCGTCAGCCTTACCGAGAGCATTTTCTCAGATCTCAAGCCCTGGGACGTTGCGCGGCTGGCCCGTCACCCTCGCAGGCCCTACACCCTGGACTACATTGAATCCATCTTTGAGGATTTTGATGAGCTGCACGGTGATCGTCGCTACGCCGACGACCTGGCTATTGTAGGCGGTACCGCCAGGCTTGATGACAAACCGGTGATGGTCATCGGTCATCAAAAAGGTCGGGAAGTCCGCGACAAGGTCAAGCGTAACTTCGGTATGCCCCGGCCGGAGGGCTACCGCAAGGCCCTGCGCCTGATGGAAATGGCCGAGCGTTTCAAGATGCCTATCCTCACCTTCATCGATACGCCAGGGGCTTATCCGGGCATTGGTGCGGAAGAGCGCGGGCAGAGTGAGGCCATTGCCTTCAATCTGGCGGTCATGTCTCGCCTCAAGACACCTATTATCTCCACGGTGATCGGTGAGGGCGGTTCCGGTGGCGCCTTGGCCATCGGTGTCTGTGATCAACTGAATATGCTCCAGTACTCCACCTACGCGGTGATTTCCCCAGAGGGCTGTGCCTCAATCCTCTGGAAGAGTGCCGAATACGCTGCCCAGGCGGCGGAGGCCATGGGTGTAACAGCTGACCGGCTCAAAGATCTGGGGCTGGCGGATAACGTGGTAACCGAGCCCCTTGGCGGTGCTCACCGCAACCCCGAAAAAATGTCGGAATCCCTCAAGGAGGTTCTGGCAAAAGGCGTCGCTGAACTCAGTCGCCTGCCACTGGATGAGCTGGTATCCCGCCGCTATGAGCGGCTGACCCGCTATGACACCGGGCGCTGAGCCCGGTTCCGGATTCACCTGGCCGGAGGCGCTGTGCGCCCCGGTCAGAGAACTCCCCGATCACGCCCGCCTGTTGGTTGCCCTGAGCGGCGGCCTCGATTCCACCCTGCTGTTACACCTGGCAGTCCATTGCCATGGTCATTCCAGGGCTGTCCGAGCGGTTCATATCAATCATCAGCTGCAGCCGAATGCCTCCGAGACCGAATCATTCTGCCGCGATCTTTGTGGGCGCCTGGGTGTCCCGCTTGTGGTTGAGAAGGTCACTGTCGGGAGTGGGGGGAACTCGGCTGGTGGCATCGAAGAGGCAGCCCGCAAAGCGCGCTATTCCGCCCTGGAAGCGATGGTTCAGCGGAGGGATCTGGTTCTGATGGCGCACCATGGCGATGATCAGGCGGAAACGGTGCTGTTCCGGATGCTGAGGGGCAGCGGTGTTGCCGGGCTGGCGGGTATGCCGTTCAGTCGTGCCCTCGGCCCGGCGACACTGGTCCGGCCTCTGCTTGGGTTTGAACGGGCCGAGCTTGAGCGATGGGCCAGGTCCGCTGGTCTGTCGTGGGTTGATGACCCCAGTAACATCGACCAACGATTTGACCGGAATTTCCTGCGCCACACGGTGCTGCCAGCTTTGCGGGAGCGCTGGCCGGGGCTGAATCGCAGGTTGCGCCACACGGCGGACGCCTGTGCCGAAAGTGAAGCGCTGAACCAAAAGCTGGCGGCCTTGCAGTGGCAGGCTGTCAGCGGTGAGCAGGACCGACTGCCCGTTGAGGGGCTGAAAACCTTAACTCTGGCGGAGCAGAAAAACCTGATTCGCTGGTGGGTTCGGGAGCGGGGGTTTCCTGTGCCCACAATCAGCAGTTGGCAGCAGGTTATGCAGGACCTGATTTTTGCAAGAGAGGATCGAGAGCCGGAGTTCCGGTCCGACGGTTTCAGTCTGCGCCGCTTTCAGGGCGATCTTTACCTGGTTCCGGATCACTCGCAGCTGCCGGATGTCCCCGTTACTCTGGAGCCGGGTCCCGGGCTGAGCTTTGGCGAATGGTTCCTGAAGCTGGAGCCGGCCGTTACCCCGGAAAGACCGTTGCCGCCAATACGGATATATACGAGGCAGGGCGGTGAGCGGGTACGTTTCCGTCCGGATGGTCCGTCCCGTTCGCTCAAGAAGTGGCTGCAGGAGATTGCGGTTCCACCCTGGGAAAGGGCCCGGCTGCCACTGGTTTTCGCCGGTTCCGGGGATGCAGCGGAACTCGTTGCCATTGGCGATTTATGGTGTTCTGAACAATACTCGGAAGGCGCCCATGCCGCCGGTTGGCGGCTGGTTGTAGAGCGGGAATGTGATTGAGTCAATGGGGCCTTTCTGGTAGTCTGGCGTCCCATCTTGAGATGACAATCTCCCTCCTTCACCGAACCAGACAATCACGGAATCTGCATGACGCGTTATATTTTCGTCACCGGCGGTGTCGTGTCCTCCTTGGGGAAAGGTATCGCATCAGCCTCACTGGCTGCGATCCTCGAGGCACGCGGCCTGAAGGTCACTATTCTCAAGCTGGACCCGTACATCAACGTGGACCCCGGCACCATGAGCCCGTTCCAGCACGGTGAGGTTTTTGTCACCGAGGATGGCGCGGAAACAGACCTGGATCTGGGCCACTATGAGCGCTTCATCCGTTCCCGGATGAGTAAGCGTAATAACTTCACCACCGGCCGGGTGTACGAAGAGGTGATCCGCAAGGAGCGCCGTGGTGACTATCTGGGCGGAACCGTTCAGGTGATTCCTCACATCACTGACGAGATCAAGCGTCGGGTTGTTGAAGGGGCTGCCGGCGCTGATGTGGCACTGATCGAAATCGGTGGTACGGTTGGCGATATTGAATCCCTGCCGTTCCTGGAAGCCTGTCGTCAGCTCAAGGTCGAAGTAGGTTCCCAGCGTGCGCTGTTCATGCATCTGACCCTGGTTCCCTACATTGCCACGGCTGGTGAGATCAAGACCAAGCCGACCCAGCATTCCGTCAAGGAAATGCGCTCTATCGGCCTGCAGCCGGATATCCTGCTGTGCCGCTCGGAGCATGAGGTGGACGCCAGCTCGCGTCGCAAGATTGCCCTGTTCACCAACGTCGAAGAGCGGGCAGTTATTCCTCTCCAGGATGCCAAATCCATTTATGCCATCCCGCGCATGCTCTACGAGCATGGCCTGGACCAGTTGGTTATCGAGCGCTTCGGTCTGGATGCCCGTCCTGCGGACCTGAGTGAGTGGGACAACGTTGTTGAATCGTTGATGAACCCCGAGCAGGAAGTAACCATTGCCATGGTTGGCAAGTACATGGAGCTCTTGGACGCTTACAAGTCCCTGATTGAATCCCTGCTTCATGCCGGCATCAAGACTCGTACCAAGGTCAATATCAACTACATCGATTCCGAAGATATTGAGCGTGACGGTACAGGCGCACTGGAAAGTGCTGACGCTATCCTGGTGCCGGGTGGTTTCGGCGAGCGCGGCGTTGAAGGCAAGATCCGCACCGTTCAGTACGCCCGTGAGAACAAGGTACCTTATCTGGGCATCTGTCTGGGTATGCAGGTTGCAGTTATTGAATATGCCCGCAATGTGGCAGGCCTCAAAGATGCACACAGCACGGAATTCCGCACGCACACGCCGGAACCGGTTGTCGGCCTTATCACCGAGTGGCTGGATTCTACCGGCGAGCGGGAAGAGCGTACGGAAGAGTCCGATCTGGGCGGAACCATGCGTCTTGGCGCCCAGGACTGCGTGCTGACCGAAGGCTCCACCATTGCCAACTGCTACGGCAAGAAAACCATTCAAGAGCGTCATCGCCACCGCTACGAGGTGAACAACCATTTCCTGCCGAGGCTGGAAGAGGCCGGGCTCCAGATCTCTGGCCGTTCATCGGATGGACGCCTGGTGGAAGTGGTCGAGGCGCCGAACCATCCCTGGTTTGTTGCCTGCCAGTTCCATCCGGAATTTACCTCCACTCCCAGGGACGGCCACCCGCTGTTCAAGGGCTTTGTTGAGGCAGCACTGGCCAGCAAGAAAGGATCCTGAAGATGGCGCAGAGCACCGTAAACGTATCGGGAATCGAGGTCGCCAACGACAAACCGTTTGTGCTCTTTGGCGGCATGAACGTTCTGGAGTCGCCGGAGCTGGCCATGGAAGTGGCCCAGGCTTATGTTGAGGTAACTGGCAAGCTGGGTATTCCCTACGTTTTCAAAGCGTCTTTTGATAAAGCCAACCGGTCGTCCGTGAACTCTTTCCGTGGCCCCGGCCTCGAGAAAGGTCTTCAGATCCTGGCGGACATCAAGAGCAAGTTCGGTGTTCCCATTATCTCTGACGTTCACGAGCCGGCCCAGGCCGCTCCGGCAGCCGAAGTCTGTGACATTATCCAGCTGCCGGCGTTTCTGAGCCGCCAGACGGATCTGGTGGTCGCCATGGCGAAAACCGGTGCCGTGATCAACATCAAGAAGGCCCAGTTCCTCGCGCCCCAGGAAATGAAGCACATCATTACCAAATGCGAGGAAGCCGGCAACGACAAGGTAATCCTCTGTGAGCGGGGCAGCAGCTTCGGTTACAACAACCTGGTTGTCGACATGCTCGGCTTTGGCATTATGAAAGCCATGAATGTACCGGTGATGTTCGATGTGACCCACTCCCTGCAGATGCCGGGCGGACGCGCGGATTCGGCCGGTGGCCGACGTGCCCAGGTGACCGATCTGGCGCTGGCGGGTATGTCCCAGGGGCTGGCAGGTTTGTTCCTTGAGGCCCATCCGGACCCGGACAAAGCCAAGTGCGATGGCCCCTGCGCTTTGCGGCTCAGCCAGCTTGAGCCCTTCCTGCAGCGGGTAAAAGCTGTGGATGATCTGGTAAAAAGCTTTAAATCGATCGACACCGCCTGATTGGCGGTGTTGGCGTTTTACGCGGACTATGGGAGCGAGCGGGAACGGCCCTGCGAAAATGTAGAGGGCCATGGATGGCCCGAAACAAGCGCACATGGATGTGCTCGTAGCGGTTTTCGCAGGGCCGTTCCCGTTCGCTCTGACTCCCGAATTTGAACATGAACTTGGAGACAGAGAAGAATGACCAAGATTGCCAACATCAAAGGCCGTGAGGTTCTGGATTCCCGCGGTAACCCGACTGTCGAAGCAGACGTTATCCTGGAAGACGGCACCATTGGTTCCGCCTGCGCGCCGTCTGGCGCGTCCACCGGTTCCCGCGAAGCGCTGGAACTGCGCGATGGTGATGCCTCCCGCTATCTGGGTAAGGGCGTGCTGAAAGCGGTTGATGCGGTTAACGGCAAGATTCGCGATGCACTGGTCGGCAAAGATGCGGCTGATCAGCGTGCTCTGGATCAGATCATGCTGGACCTGGACGGTACCGAGAACAAGGCCAACCTGGGCGCCAACGCAATCCTGGCAGTTTCCCTGGCGGCGGCCAAAGCCGCGGCAATCTCCCTGGGCAAGCCTCTGTATGCGCACATTGCCGACATTAACGGTACCTCCGATAAGTTCTCCATGCCGGTGCCGATGATGAACATCCTGAACGGTGGTGAGCATGCGGATAACAACGTGGATATCCAGGAGTTCATGGTTCAGCCGGTTTCCGCCAAGAGCTTCTCTGAAGCCCTGCGTGTTGGCGCGGAGATTTTTCACAGCCTGAAGAAAGTGCTGAAGGCCCAGGGCCTGAACACCGCCGTTGGTGATGAGGGTGGCTTTGCGCCGAACCTGCCCTCCAACGAAGCGGCACTGGCCGTCATTCAGGAAGCGGTCGAGAAGGCAGGTTACAAGCTGGGTACCGATGTAACCCTCGCTCTGGACTGTGCCTCCTCTGAATTCTACAAGGATGGCCAGTACCAGCTGTCCGGTGAAGGCAAGAGTTTCGATTCCGAGGGCTTTGCCGATTACCTGGCAGGGCTTTGCGAGCGTTACCCGATTGTCTCCATTGAAGACGGTATGGACGAGAGCGACTGGGAGGGCTGGAAAGTGCTGACCGACAAGCTCGGTAGCAAGGTTCAGCTGGTGGGCGACGACCTGTTCGTGACCAATACCAAGATCCTTAAGCAAGGTATTGAGAAGGGCGTGGGGAACTCCATCCTGATCAAGTTCAACCAGATCGGCAGCCTGAGCGAAACCCTTGATGCGATCAAGATGGCACAGGATGCCGGCTTTACCGCCGTGATTTCCCATCGCTCCGGTGAAACCGAGGACACCACCATTGCCGATCTGGCTGTAGCCACCTGTGCCGGCCAGATCAAGACCGGCTCGCTGTGCCGTTCCGATCGCGTTGCCAAGTACAACCAGTTGCTGCGCATTGAAGAAGCCCTGGATGGCAAAGCGCCGTACCGCGGCCTGAGCGAGATCAAGGGGCAGGGCTGATCGACTGATCTTGCCGGTTCTGGTTAAGTTTCGGGCCGGCAATCAGCGAAAAACTGTTAAGGCCATCGTGTTCCGAGCGAAAGCTTGGTTACGATGGCCTTTTTGTACAGGCAGTTAGAAGAATTTGTTGCTAATCTACTCTAAGGTCTATACTCAACGTCCGGCGTTGGCATTTTGATTGATTGAATTTGACTGGAATCGGCAATGAAGTTGCTCTGGACCACAATGGTTGTTGTTATTCTCCTGCTGCAGGTGCGCCTGTGGGTCGGGGAGGGCAGCTTTGCGCAGGTATGGGCTCTCGAGAAGTCCATCGCCGAGCAACGTGAAGAAAATGCCGAACTGGCTACCCGCAATGAACGTCTGTATGCCGAAGTCAGGAATCTGCGTAATGAGCAGGGCGCCGTTGAAGAGCGGGCCAGAATGAACCTCGGCCTGATTAGAGACGATGAGACCTTTTTCCTGGTTGTTGAAAACTGATTGTCTATGCCTGCTCCGAGACTTTGGCTGATTGTCCCTGCCGCCGGCATCGGCCAGCGTATGCAGGCCGAACAACCGAAACAGTACCTTCGAATCGGCCAGCGTTTCATTCTCGATATCACCCTTTCCCGATTGATGGATTCCGCCCCGTTTTCCGGCTGCATGGTGCCATTGCATCCGGCCGATCATTGGTGGCCGGATACCGAGGCCAGCGGCGATAGCCGAATCCAGACCTGCACCGGCGGATCCGAAAGGGCCGAGTCGGTATTGTCCGCACTGCATGCCCTGGCGGAGCAGATCAGGGATGATGATTGGGTCCTGGTCCACGATGCGGCACGACCATGCCTTCATACCCGGGATCTGTCGAACCTGATTGACCAACTCTACCACCACCCTGTCGGGGGGCTTCTGGCTTCGCCAGTGGCCGACACCCTGAAGCGGGCTGGCACAGGCGACCTGCCTGAAGTTCTTGAAACGGTGGATCGAAAAAATCTGTGGCGGGCATTAACGCCTCAGATGTTTCGCTATCGTATTCTGGTGGATTCACTGGAAGCTGCCCTTGCCGGCGAACTTCTGGTGACTGATGAGTCCTCTGCCGTAGAGTTTTCCGGTAACATGCCCGTTCTGGTCGAAGGACGGCCGGACAATATCAAGATCACCGTACCCGCAGATCTGGCCCTCGCAGGCTTCATTCTCAGCCGGTTCTGAATTTTCGGAGTTTCCGGAGTACATTATGCGTATTGGTCAGGGCTTTGATGTCCATGCCTTCTGTGAAGGCGACAATGTGATTATTGGCGGTGTGAGCATTCCGCATTCCCACGGGCTGAAGGCCCATTCTGATGGTGATGTCCTGCTGCACGCACTGGCGGATGCGCTGCTGGGTGCCGTAGCACTGGGCGACATCGGGCATTTTTTTCCGGACACCAGTGATGAGTGGGCGGGCGCCGACAGCCGCGACCTTCTGCGCCGCGTCATGACCCGGGTCCGGGATGAGGGGTTTGGCGTGGTGAATGTGGATGCCACCATCATCGCTCAAGCTCCTAAAATGGCCCCTCATATTGATGCCATCCGTCTGAACATTGCGGAAGATCTGGGCGTTCCGGCCAGTCGCGTTAGTGTGAAAGCCACCACCACGGAAAAACTCGGCTTTACCGGGCGCGGTGAGGGCATTGCCTGCCAGGCTATCTGCCTGCTTGAACCGGTGGATTCGTGAGTCAGTGGCGCCTTGACTGGCCCACGTCTGGCAGTGGGCGTGTTGCTTCGGTCCGTTTGAAGACAGCGCCCGGCGATTTCATTGTTGACGAGGTGCTGGAATTTCCGGAAACCGGCTCCGATCTCAGGGCAGACGCAATCTCCGGCGTCGGAGAGCATCTCTGTGTGAAACTGGAGAAAGTGGGCGATAACACAGAGTACGTCGCTCGCGAACTGGCCAAAATGGCGGGTTGTCGCAACTTTGATGTCGGCTTCTGCGGTCTCAAGGATCGACATGCGGTAACACGCCAATGGTTCAGTCTCTATCGGCCAGGGTGTGAAGCTCAAGACGCCGCCCTGATTGACGAAATTGATGTTCGATGGCCCGTTCTTGCGGCCTCGCGACAGGCCCGGAAATTGCGGCGGGGAGAGCACAGTGGCAATGGCTTTGTAATCACCCTGAGAGCAGTCACCGGGGAACGCGAGGTGATTGATCGTGCTCTGGCGCGCCTGGCAGATATTGGCGCTCCCAATTACTTTGGCCCCCAACGGTTCGGCAACGGTGGTGCAAACCTTGACCGAGCGGTGCATCTGGATCCTGCCACCCTGAACCGTCGGAACCGGTCCGGCGGAAAAGGCCGGGGTGGCAAAAAGCGCGCTGGCAGCGACGGCTCGAAAAACGTATTGTATTTTTCGGCGGCGCGCTCATGGCTGTTCAATGAGGTGCTTGCGGCTCGGGTAAGCGATGGCAGCTGGGCCGAGGCGGGGGCTACAGGCCCCTTGTGGGGGGACGGCGGCACGACGGCTTCCGGGGCACTGGGAGCTCTTGAACGGGACATTGTTGCGCAAACCCCTGGCTTGGCGAGCCTGTTCTCGGTCACCCGGATGAAACCGGAGCGACGGCCCCTGGCGGTAAAGCCCGAGAGGCTTGCCTGGCGGTGGCTGGCTGAGGACACTCTGGAACTGACGTTCTTTTTGTCACCCGGCGAGTACGCCACAACGATTTTGAGTGATATTTTCGAGCTTGAGGACATGAGCCTCAGCCGACATAACGAACAACAAGGCTAGCGGAGAACACTGTGCGTATTCTGTTGTCGAACGATGACGGCGTTCACTCACCGGGGCTAATTGCCCTGTTCGAGGGATTGAAGGGGCTGGGTGAGCTGGAGGTGGTAGCGCCCGATCGGGATCATAGCGGCGCCAGCAACGCCCTTACCCTCAATCGGCCTTTGACCGTAGAAGAGCATCCCAACGGGTTCCGCTCTGTGGATGGCACCCCGACCGACTGTGTTCATCTGGCGGTTAACGGGCTGTTCAAAGAGCCGTTCGACAGAGTCGTTTCCGGAATAAACACCCACGCCAACCTGGGCGATGACATTATTTATTCGGGTACGGTTGCCGCAGCCACGGAGGGGCGTCACCTTGGTCTTCCGGCCATCGCTGTTTCCCTGGTCAACGATGGCCACTTTCACTATGCGACGGCTGCCCGGGTGGTCCGGATGCTGCTCGAGAACGAGAGCCCTCTGGAGCTCGGGCCGCGCTCCATCCTCAACGTCAATGTTCCGGACGTCCCCTGGGAAGAACTGTCAGGCATTCGGGTAACCCGTCTCGGCCACCGGGAACGGGCGGAAGGCGCGGTGCCAATGACCTGTCCCCGCGGTAAGGAACGTTACTGGATAGGGGCGGCCGGTGTGGGCGGTGATGCCGGTCCTGGTACCGATTTCAACGCCGTCCGCGAAGGCTACGTCTCGGTAACCCCGGTACATATCGACATGACCCGGCATGAGGCGCTTTCGCGGCTTCGGGACTGGGTCGATACCCTTGCGGATTTGCCGGAGGGCCGGGGATGACCGCTCAGCTTGAAGGTATCGGGATGACCTCACGACGTACCCGGATGCGACTGGTGCAGCGCCTCAGGGAAGCCGGCATCGAATCGGACCGCGTGCTCGAGATCATGGGAGAGGTGCCAAGGCACATTTTCCTGGATGAAGCGCTGTCCCATCGCGCTTATGAAGACACATCCCTGCCAATCGGGTATGGCCAGACCCTGTCCCAGCCCTACATTGTGGCAAGGATGACGGAATTGATGCTCGCTCATGGGCCATCACGGGTGCTGGAGCTGGGAACCGGGTCAGGTTACCAGACCTCGGTGCTCTCCCGCCTGTTTTCGGAAATTTACAGCGTTGAGCGTATCAAGGCATTACAGGACAGGGCGCGGGACCGGTTGCGTCAGCTGAACGCCAGGAATGTGTTCCTGAAACACGCTGACGGAGGTATGGGCTGGCCTGAGCGGGGTCCTTTCGATGGCATCATCGTGACCGCAGCGCCCATTGAAGTACCAGGCGAGTTACTCGCCCAACTGGCAGACGGTGGCGTTCTGATTGCGCCCGTGGGAGAGGAAGACCAGGTGTTGGTTGAGGTAACCCGCAGGGGTGATCGTTTCGATCACAAAGAGTTGGAGCCGGTCCGTTTTGTGCCGCTGTTGGGCGGGGTTGTCCGCTAGTCATGGTTGATTCTGCAGTACCCAATTCGGATCCTGAAAGCGAAACCGGCCGTATCCATCATCCTGCAGCAGTTTTCCTGCGGGGCATTGCCATGGGCGCGGCTGATATTGTTCCAGGTGTCTCTGGCGGCACCATTGCATTCATTACCGGCATATACTTCCGACTGTTGGGAGCCATCAACGCGGTTCCCGCAGCGGTATTCCATGATCTGCTTCGGGGTCGCTTTGGCGCTTTCTGGCGCACTTGCGATGGAACCTTTCTGGCTTGTCTGCTGGCCGGCATCCTGACCAGCATTGCCACCCTGGCTTCAGCCATCAGTTACTTGCTGGTGGCCTATCCCATCCTGATCTGGAGCTTTTTCTTCGGTTTGATTGTAGCTTCAGTTTGGCATGTGGGGCGCCAGGTCCGACACTATGAGCCTTTACTGCTGATCCCGCTGCTGTTGGGCATTGCCTTCGCCTGGTGGATAACCACTCTCTCCGCCAGCGAGGTGGCACCATCCGCACTGGCGTTTTTCGGGGCCGGTGCGCTAGCCATCTGTGCCATGATTCTTCCCGGTATCTCGGGCAGTTTCATACTGGTGATTATCGGAATGTATGCTCCTGTGCTGGCAGCGATCAAATCGGTGGATGTGGGCGTTCTTTTGCTGTTTATGGCAGGGTGCGTGGTGGGCCTGCTATCCATTGCCCGCCTGATCACCTGGGCATTTCATCATTTTCATGATCTGGTCCTCGCCCTGCTGACCGGCTTCATGATCGGTGCGCTCAACAAGGTATGGCCCTGGAAAGAAACGCTGAGTTGGCGGGTAAACAGCTCTGGTGAAAAAGTGCCCTTGAATGAGGCAAGCGTCTGGCCATGGACCTTTTTGGAGCAGGCCGGGCAGGATCCCCAGATGCTACTTGCGGTGGTTATGGCGCTGGCTGGCTTCGGTCTTGTTCTGCTTGTGGAGTGGATTGGCTCAAGGCGCGGGCATGCCTCATCGTCGGCGTAGATCGGGGCGCTTGTTTTGCGAAATTGTTACCTAACGCACATATCGGGTGTTTCGTGAGGTAACAAGGGTGGCCAGCCAGTAACTTGGCTTCCTGCCTGAAATGTGCAATATATTAGCAAGTTACTATAAAAAGTTTAGAAACTGCTTCGACAACCAAAATGGTTTATACGGATTTTTCATAACTGGGTCAGTTTTATTCCTGTGAGATTTTTGCGTGGGCTAGTCAATGCCGTTTTACCGGTGTCCCCGCGGTTCCTTTCCGGTGCCTGTGAATCTTGTCGCCCTGCTAAAAAAACTCCGATCAGCCTGTTTCTCCTCGCTCCCCTCATAACTTTGATGCTGCTGTCTGGCTGCAATACGCCGGCACTGTACCAGGATGACATTTACAATCCCCCGGTTTATTGGGGTAGGCATGTAGTCCAGCCTGGTGAAACCCTCTACAGCATCGCCTGGCGGTATGGTCGGGACTATCGCGAGCTGGGTGACGCCAATGGGATTGGCCCGCCCTGGAACCTCAGGGCGGGGCAGGTGCTTCGTCTGGACCTTCGCGGAAATGTAACCTCGGGCAGTCAGACTACCACGGCTAGCAGACCGGCTGCTGCGGTCTCCAAAACCCCGAGCCGGGCCTCGCCGCCAAAGCAGACAGCCGCCACGGCACCAAAACCTGCGGTTACCAGGGCGCCGAGTAAAGGCGCGCCGCTTGCCTCGCAGACACAGACCGTGGCCCGAATTGAATGGCGCTGGCCGCATATTGGCACTGTAATTGCTGGATATTCAACATCTGGAAAAGTCAATAAAGGTATTGATATTGCCGGCCAAGCCGGGGATGCTGTAAGAGCAGCAGCCACCGGGAATGTGGTCTACGCCGGCAACGGGTTGCTTGGATACGGCAATCTGATTATCGTGAATCATAACGAGCACTATTTGAGTGCTTACGCTCACAACCGGAAGATTCTGGTGCAGGAAGGGGAGGATGTGAAAGCCGGGCAGGTGATCGCAGAGCTCGGTAGCAGTGGCGCTGAACGACCCATGTTGCATTTTGAGATTCGGAAGAATGGCAATCCGGTTGACCCAGTCCATTATCTGCCACCGCGCTAGGAAATGATGCAGTCAGCAGGCTGCCCAGATCTCACACCCCGGCACTGACAAAAACACCGCGTTCGCAAGAAAAACAAGAACGGTAATGGCCGTGACAGGCCGACCAACAAAATGTCCTGAAGAAAAAGCATGAAGACAAAGACGTCCGCAATAACAAGAAGTATCGGGCGAACATCCAGGATTATTGAGAGGCGGGGCAAGACAAATGTCAGCAGAGCAAGAAGACATCATCATTGATCGCGTGTCGGACATGGACGATGCCGAGGATCAATTGCTAGCAGAAGAAAAAGTCGATAAAGAGGCGACTGAAGAGGTCGCTGAAGTCGAAGAAGATTTCCCTACCCAGGGACGTTATTTCACCAGTCAAAAGCAGCTGGATGCCACTCAGCTGTACCTCAACGAAATCGGATTTTCACCGCTCCTTACGCCGGAAGAAGAAGTTTATTTTGCCCGCCTGGCGCGCAAGGGTGAGGAGTCCGGTCGCAAGCGCATGATCGAGAGCAACCTTCGCCTTGTGGTGAAGATTGCCCGTCGCTATGTGAACCGTGGTCTGACTCTGCTGGACCTGATCGAGGAAGGCAATCTTGGCCTGATCAGGGCGGTTGAGAAGTTCGACCCGGAGCGTGGCTTCCGCTTCTCCACCTACGCCACATGGTGGATTCGCCAGACCATTGAGCGGGCCATCATGAACCAGACCCGCACCATCCGACTCCCGATTCATGTGGTGAAGGAACTCAACCTCTACCTGCGTGCGGCGCGGGAACTGACCCAGAAGCTGGATCACGAACCGTCGGCCGAAGAAATCGCGAAGATGGTCGACAAGCCGGTGGCTGACGTGAAGCGCATGCTTGGTCTGAATGAGCGCGTTGCGTCCATGGATACACCCATCGGCACCGGTGGTGAAAAGTCGCTTCTGGATACGGTAGCCGACGAGGGAGCTTCAGACCCGGCGGATCTTCTGCAGGACAACAACATGTGTTCCTGCCTGGAGAAGTGGATTGATCAGCTCAGTGACAAACAGCAGGAGGTTCTCTCCCGCCGGTTTGGTCTTCGGGGCTACCCGGTCAGTACGCTGGAGGAAGTGGGGCAGGAAATCGGTCTGACCCGCGAACGTGTAAGGCAGATCCAGGTCGAGGCGCTGCGTCGTCTTCGTGAGATCCTGGAGAAGGAAGGCTTGTCCGGAAACCTGCTTTTCAAGTAAGACCCTCCTGATATTCCCATCAAAAAGCCGGCCAGGACACTCCTGGCCGGCTTTTTTGGTGCGCCCGGCATGGGCGCACTCCTGGAGGTGCAAGTCCTCCCGTGAGCTGGCCACAGCGAACGAAGTGAAGCGCAACTGCGGAAGGGTGACCGACCGTGGGGAGGAAGCGTGGAGCGTAAACCGTGAGCCGATGAACAAGAATCGGATATGAGGCACTGCCAAGCAGGGCGAGCGGGCCAAAAGCCGCGAAGCTCTTGTGGCCAAGGCGAAGTGGTGTAAATCCGGCGGTTGTGCGGCGAAGGAGTGTGTTCTTACCCGGGGAGATCTCGCCTCATGCCTGAAAGGGCGACGTGGCAACACGGAGCGAGAAGTCAGCAGAGGCCATAGTAACCGCTAACACAGGGCGAAGGGCCGAACGAGAAGGAGCGTCAAACGCCTTGTCGATGAGCACTGTACGGCATCAGATGCCCGCGCCAGCGGGGCGGATCGCGCAACGGACAGGTGAAGCCTTGCCGAAGGCGATGAGCGATGAAGCAGGACTCCCGCGACAAGAACCGGAAGGCGCAGGGCGAAGCCTGCTTGAGCAGGCGTTCGCACGAGAGAATATGCAGCGGGCATGGAAGCGCGTGAAGGCCAACAAGGGAGCGGCAGGTGTGGACGGGTTGGACATTGCCCAAACCGCGGAACACCTGCGATGGGCGTGGCCTGAGCTTCGCCAGCACCTGCTGAGCGGCGCCTACCAACCACAGCCCGTCCGTCGGGTAGGCATCCCGAAGCCGGACGGCAGTGAGCGGGAACTGGGCATCCCCACCGTCACTGATCGTCTGATTCAACAGGCACTGTTGCAAGTGCTGCAACCTCTGATTGATCCCACCTTCAGCGAGCACAGCTACGGCTTCCGCCCGGGCCGTCGGGCCCACGACGCCGTGTTGGCTGCGCAGCGTTACGCCCAACAGGGCCGCCATATCGTGGTGGACGTCGACCTGTCGAAGTTCTTCGACCGGGTCAACCACGACATCCTGATCGACCGCCTGAAGAAACGCATAAACGACCCCGGCGTTATCCGGCTGGTTCGTGCGTACCTGAACGCGGGCATCATGGACGGTGGTGTGGTCATGGATCGGCACGAGGGCACGCCGCAAGGCGGGCCATTGTCGCCGTTGTTGGCCAACGTTCTGCTGGACGAGGTGGATAAAGTGCTGGAACGCCGGGGGCACTGCTTCGCCCGTTACGCCGATGACTGCAACGTCTACGTTCGCAGCCACAAGGCGGGAGAACGGGTCATGCAGTTACTCCGCCGCTGTTATGGAAAGTTGCGTCTGGTGATTAACGAAGCCAAGAGCGCGGTGACCAGCGTGTTCGGGCGCAAGTTCCTCGGCTATGCCCTGTGGCAAGGGAGGAACGCTGAGGTTCGACGCGCGGTATCCACCAGGGCGTTACAGGCGTTCAAGCTCCGGATCCGGCAACTGACCCGGGGATCAGGGGGTCGCAGTATTGAACAGGTGGTAGAGCAACTCCGCCGATACCTGCTCGGCTGGAAAGGGTACTTCAGGCTGGCGCAAACGCCACGCATCTGGCGATCACTGGATGAGTGGATACGTCGTCGTCTGAGAATGCTCCACCTCCGGCAGTGGCGGCGGGGTAAGACGATCTACCGGGAGCTGGTCCGGTTGGGTGCCAGTTCCTGGGTGGCTGAATCTGTGGCGGCTCTGAGTCGCCGCTGGTGGCACAACAGTCGCTCTGCCATCCACAATGTCCTGACGATTGCCTACTTCGACCGGTTGGGAGTGCCGAGACTCTCGTGAACCCTCAACGTCTCGAACCGCCCGGTGCGGACCCGCATGCCGGGTGGTGTGGGAGGGGTGGAGCCTCATGGCTCCCCCCTATCCCGATTGTTTCAGGATCGCTGCAAATGAGAACCAGGTTGCGCCTTGGCCGCCAGCCTCATTGATAGAATGCCGGGACCGGGCGGGGATAAGGGTGTCGAAGTCCGGTGCACGAATGAAACACGTAAATAATAACGATCGAAAAGGAAAGGACTATGAAGAAGGCTCTTACAACCGGCTTTGCCTCCGTGCTTATGACAGCCCTGCTGTCGGCACCGGCCTCTGCGCTCACCGTAGAAGGCGTTGATGTTCCGGATACCTATTCGGCCATGGATACCGAACTGAAGCTCAATGGCGCGGGTACCCGTTCCAAGTGGTTTATGGATCTGTATGTCGGAGGCCTGTACGTCCCCGAGACCATTGATGATGGTGAGGCCGTTATCAACGCAGACGAGCCCCAGGCGATTACGCTGCATATCATTTCCGGCATGATTACCAGCGAACGGATGACCGAGGCCACGCTGGAGGGTTTCGAAGCCTCCACCGACGGCGATATGGCGTCTATCCAGGAGGATGTGGACCAGTTCATGGCGGTGTTCCAGGAAGAGATCACCGAGGGTGACGTTTTTGATCTGGTGTATCTGCCCGGCGAGGGCGTGCGGGTCCTGAAGAATGGCGAACACAAGGACACGGTTGGCGATCTGGCCTTTAAAAAAGCCCTGTTCGGAATCTGGCTGTCTGACAAGCCGGCCCAGAAGGATCTGAAGGAGAAAATGCTGGGTCAGCGATAACCGTGGCTTGGCATCTGAATCAAAAAGCCGGCGAGATGCCGGCTTTTTAATGCCCCGGGTTCAGAGGTAATCCCGTTTCTGCTTGAATTCGCAGAGGTCTTCGATGATACAGGCACCGCATTTCGGTTTACGGGCAGTGCAGGTATAGCGGCCATGCAGAATCAGCCAGTGGTGGGCGTCCAGCAGAAACTCTTTCGGAACCAGGCGCATCAACCGGTTTTCAACCTCAAGAACATTCTTGCCCGGAGCGATGCCCGTTCGGTTCGACACCCGATAGATATGGGTGTCCACCGCCATCGCCATGTGGCCGAAGGCGGTGTTGAGCACCACATTTGCAGTTTTCCGACCCACGCCTGGTAAGGCCTCAAGATCTTCCCGGCGTTCCGGTACCTGACCGCCGTGTTTTTCGATCAGCATGCGACAAGTCTTGATCACGTTTTCGGCCTTGCTGTTAAACAGGCCGATGGTCTTGATGTATTCCTTGAGACCATCAACGCCCAGGGCGAGGATGGCCTCTGGGGTGTTGGCTACCGGAAAGAGCTTGTCGGTGGCCTTGTTGACCCCCACATCCGTGGCCTGGGCCGATAGAATAACCGCTATCAGCAACTCGAACGGGCTGGAATAGTTCAGCTCGGTGGTCGGATTGGGGTTGGCTTCCTTCAGCCGGGTGAATATCTCAATGCGTTTCTGTTTGTTCATCGGCTCTCAGTCTGTTGCAACCAGGGATCAGGAAACGTTGCCGGTGACCCGGACCCGTTTGCTGCCCGCCGCTACGGGTACGGGCTCATGGGCTTTGCGGCGTTCTTCCAGATGATTATCGATCCCGTTCTTGAGGGCAATCAGCAGGCCCAGACCCACGAACGCGCCCGGGGGGAGGATCATGAACAGCATGTCCGGGTAGTTTTCGAAGGGGCGTACCACCCAGTCAGCAGCAACGGGGCCGAGGAGCAGGTGCATGTCGACAAACAGAGTGCCCTGTCCGATCAATTCCCGAAGGCCTCCGAGAACCACCAGAACCGCCAGAAAACCGAGGCCCATCATGGCGCCGTCCAACAGTGCCGGAAGTGGTGGGTTCCTCGAGGCGAAGGCGTCGGCCCGGCCCAGGATGGCACAGTTGGTGACAATCAGCGGAATGAAGATGCCAAGAATCAGGTACAGCTCGTAGGTAAAGGCCTGCATCAGCAACTCTGCGCAGGTCACGAACGAGGCGATGATCATCACGAACGCGGGCAGGCGAACTGACTCGCTCACGAAATTGCGAATGAGCGACACCGCGAGATTGGATCCCATGAGTACCATGAGTGTGGCCAGGCCCAGGCCGATGGCGTTAACAACGGTACTGGTCACGGCCAGAAGAGGGCAGAGCCCAAGCACCTGGACGAGGGCAGGGTTATTGTCCCAGAGCCCGTCCCGGACGATTTCGCTGGATGATTTGGTTGCCATGATCAGGAATGCTCCGTATTGGACGATTCGCCGGCAATTGCTTCAGGGTTCAGGATGCTATCTCTTGGTGACGGCTCTTCATTGAGCCGTTCCCGGATAGTCTGACGATTTTCCCGGAAGTAGATCAGTGCTTTCTGAACCGCTTTCACCACAGCCCTAGGTGTGATGGTGGCGCCGGTGAACTGATCGAACTCTCCACCATTCTTTTTAACGTTCCACTCCCGGTGGGGCGGCTTGCCCAGGGACCGGCCATCAAAGCTCTTGATCCAGTCGGATTTCCGGGTCTCGATCTGGTCTCCCAGCCCCGGCGTTTCTTTATGATTGGTTACCCGTACGCCAAGGATAGTACCCTGCATGTTGACGCCCACCAGCAGATGTATTTTGCCAGAGTACCCGTCCGGGGCCACCACGGGCATGATCATGCCAATGGGGCGATCATTCTGTCTCGCCACCCAGACGGTCAGCGGACCGGGTTGCGCTAGCCGCTCACTGGCGGGTAGCTGCACCGTGTCCCTGAGCAGGTCGTTATTGTGCTGGCTCTCCGGAATGATCTCGTAGAGGGCCTGGGCTTCGGCACGAGCCGCCTGCTCACGAATGCGCTCTTCGGTAGCCACCTGGGTCACGGCGATGGTGCCACCGGTGATAACGGCGAACAAGCCGAGCCCGATGGCACTGCGACGGATGGACTGTGCAACTGCAGCCATGATTATCCCTGACTCCCCGGCACACCCCGACGGGCCTTGTGATGCCCGTATGTCCGCGGGGGTGTGTAATGATCAATGAACGGTACCGCAAAATTCATGAGCAGAACGCTGAACGCCACGGCGTCCGGATAATTGCCCCAGGTACGAATCAGGTAGATCAGGATGCCTATCCCGGCCCCGTAGATCAGTTTGCCCTGGTGGCTGGTAGCGGCCGAAACCGGATCGGTGGCAATAAAGAACGCACCCAGCATGGTTCCGCCTGCCAGCAGATGCAGTGAAAGCGGCGTATAGAGGTCGGCATTATTGCCAAAAGCCAGGCTCATTACGATCAGGCCGCCGAGAAACCCCGCTGGAATGTGCCAGCTGATAATGCGAAGGCCGATGAGCAGCAAGCCTCCGGCCAGGAATGCCGCATTGACCCACTCCCACCCTTTGGCGATGCCCTCTCCAAACGTCGGGTGGTTGAGAACCTCGACCGCAGTGTGGGTGGTGATCTTGTGTTTGTATTCATCAAGCGGTGTGGCCATGGTCCAGCCATCGACCGCTGTTTGCTGGCCCGAGGCAATGGTTGCCAGTGTCTCACCAAAGCCGGGCGCTCCGTCCCAGAGCATGGCAGGTTCCGCCCAGTTCGTGGTCATGGCCACCGGAAACGAGACCAGAACCAGGGCGTAGCCGACCATGGCGGGGTTGAACGGATTTGAGCCCAGCCCCCCATACAGTTGCTTGGCCACAACGATGGCTGAAATCACCGCAACGGCTGAGACCCACCAGGGCGCGAACTGAGGCAGTGACAGGCCCAGCAGAAGGCCGGTGACGGCGGCGGTGTTGTCCTTGATAAAGAACGCGACTGGCTTCTTTCTGAGCTTGAGCAGGGCAGCTTCGGAAGCGATGGCAACGGCGATACAGAAGACCACATTGATCAGGTTGCCCCAGCCAAAAAACAACGTCTGTGCCAACAGGCCAGGCAAGGCCGCAATAAGCACCCATAACATCACGCGGGATGTTGGCCGGGCACTGTGTGCGTGGGGCGATGACTGCTGAACGAATGCCATGGGTGTGGTGCCTGATCTCGGTTAGTGGGTTGGCTGGGATTCGGTTGCACCGGCGGCCAGCTGCTGTCTGGCTTCAGCCAGGGCTTCTTCAGCACGTTTTACCCGGTCGTGGTTTTTGGCTACGGCCCGCTCCAGTTTCTCCACGTTGTCCGCCTGCTGGGCTTTGGCGTCATCGAGCATGCCCTGCATGGTTTCCAGTTTCGACTGAGCCTGGCTCAACTGTTTTTCAAGGGCCTCGATATCCGGCTTTTGCTCTGCAGACGGGGCACTGGGGGCCGGCTGCGCGCTGGGGGCAGGCGGCTGAGATGCCTCAGCCTTTGCCTTCTTGCGGGCCAGGGCCTGTTCGACCAGCGCCGACTTGGCGGCCCGCTCATCAACCGCTGCACCCTCTGCAGCCGCTTTTTCTGCTTCAGCCTGCTTCTTGGCTGCCGCTTCGGCAGCGGCCTTCGCACGTTCCTGGCGCCTCAGTTCTTTCTCCTGCTGTTCCCGCTCGAGGCGGGCCTGGCGGGCTTCGAAGCGCTCGCGAGCCCTGTCTGCCTTGAGCTGTTCCGCCTGTTGGGCACGGATCTCGCCCTTGGCGAATCGATAGTACTGAACCAGTGGAATGGAACTCGGGCAAACGTAGGAGCAAGCTCCGCATTCAATGCAGTCGAACAGGTTCAGGTGCTCCGCCTTTTCAAACTCGGTAGCCTTGGCATGCCAGAACAACTGTTGTGGCAGGAGTTCCATCGGGCAGGCTTCGGCGCACTGGCCACAACGGATGCAGGGCTGTTCAGGGGGCGGTGCCGGCAATTCGGCTGCAGTTGCAGCGATCACACAGTTGGTGGTTTTGATCACCGGTACCGCTTCCGTTGTCAGCGTGTAGCCCATCATGGGCCCGCCAAGCACAAGACGGCTAACGGCGTTCTGGTTAACGCCGGCCTGCTCCAGCAGGTGTTCAATCGGCGTGCCAATGAGAGCTTCGAAATTACCCGGTTCCCGGACGGCTTCCCCGGTAATGGTCACCACACGGGAGATCAGCGGTGTTCCTTCGAAAACCGCCTTTGCCACGGCCACTGCGGTTCCAATGTTCTGGCACATCACGCCAATATCGGCTGGAATGCCGCCGCTGGGTACTTCCATGCCGGTCAGAATCTGGATCAGCTGTTTCTCGCCACCTGAGGGATACTTGGTGGGAATAACGGCCATTTCGGTCTGTGTGCCTTCGGTGGCTTTTTTAAGTGCGGCAATGGCTTCCGGCTTGTTGTCCTCGATGCCGATCACGCAGCGTTCGGGGCGCAGAATCCAGGCCATGATTTTCAGGCCGGCAACCACTTCTTCGGCCTTTTCCCGCATGGTCATGTCGTCGGCGGTGATGTAGGGCTCGCATTCCGCACCGTTCAGGATGAGCGTGCCTACCTTGCGGTCCCGTGGTGGCCGGAGCTTGATGTTCGTGGGAAAACCGGCGCCACCCATGCCGGAGATGCCGGCGTCACGGATGATCTG
The DNA here is from genome assembly GCF_047123295.1 of Marinobacter sp. MIT932201. NCBI lineage: Bacteria > Pseudomonadati > Pseudomonadota > Gammaproteobacteria > Pseudomonadales > Marinobacteraceae > Marinobacter > Marinobacter sp. MIT932201. The sequence goes on from NZ_CP138917.1 coordinate 1,712,692, forward strand.
CAGAACCTGGTCTCGTTCCAGGGAACGATAGTCCTTTATGGGATTGCGCTGGCACCACTGGTCTTCACCATCCGATTTCAGGGTGATGCACCGGTCCGTCATACCCGAGGGGTGGGGAACAGGAAGGTCGGCAATGCTCTCAATCACCCCGGATGTTGGCGCGTGTACAGGGACGCCCATGCCCGTTTTCACATCGGCAATTTTCTGGCCCTTCAATACCCGCTCGCCGACCTCAACAATGGCTTCGGCGGGCTCGCCGATGTGCTGCTGAAGGGGCAGAACCAGATAGTCAGGAACGCTGGCGCTGCGAATCGGACGGGCGGTGGAAATGGCTTTGTGTTCCGGAGGGTGAATGCCGCCGGAAAAGTCCCAGAGTTGAGTCATCAGGCGCTGGCTCCCTGGCGATCGGTGGCAATGAGGCCGGATTTCGGCGGTGTCCAGGTCCAGGTGCGTATATCCTGTTCAACCGTCACCATGTCGATGCAATCCACAGGACAGGGATCAACACACAGATCGCAGCCGGTGCATTCGCTTTCAATCACCGTGTGCATGTGCTTTGCGGCTCCCAGAATGGCATCCACGGGGCAGGCCTGGATGCACTTTGTGCAACCGATGCACTCGTCTTCGCGAATCACGGCAACTCGCTTGACCTGTTCAACGCCATGCTCGGCATCCAGTGGCTCTGGCTCTACATCCAGCAGGTCGGCCAGTGCCTTGATAGTGGACTCGCCGCCTGGCGGGCACTTATTGATGGGGCCGCCCTCGGCGATGGATTCGGCATAGGGACGGCATCCGGGATAGCCGCACTGGCCGCACTGGGTCTGGGGCAGAAGGGCATCAATCTGATCGACCAGGGGATTGCCTTCGACCCGGAATCGTTCAGCGGCAAATCCAAGCAAACCGCCGAAAATCACGGCGAGGGCCAGAAGAACCACAACGGCAACAAGAACGCTTGTCCACATAACCCGTTACTCCTAATCCCGTCAGCCGGTCACACGCTGACCAGGCCGCCAAAGCCCAGGAAAGCCAGAGCCATCAGCCCGGCCGTAACAAGGCCGATAGCTGCACCCCGAAACGCAACCGGAACATCGGCCACGGCGATGCGCTCACGCATGGCGGCAAACAGCACCAGAACCATGGAAAAGCCCGCTGCTGCGCCAAAGCCATACAAAACCGATTCAACGAAGTTGTTGTTCTTGTTGATGTTCAGAAGGGCAACGCCGAGCACCGCGCAGTTCGTGGTGATCAGCGGAAGGAAAATACCCAGCACCCGATAGAGCAACGGGCTTGTCTTGCGAACCACCATTTCGGTGAACTGCACCACCACGGCAATCACCAGAATGAACGTGATGGTTCTCAGAAACGCCAGGTCCAGCGGCTCAAGCAGATAGGTGTAGGCAAGGTAACTGCAAACCGACGCCAGGGTCAGCACGAAGGTGGTAGCCAGGGACATACCCATGGCCGTTTCCAGCTTTCCGGACACACCCATGAACGGGCACAGGCCCAGAAACTGAACCAGCACAAAATTGTTCACCAGAATGGTGCTGACCAGAATCAGCAGATATTCCGTCATTTACCTTGCTCCATTGGCCCCTGCCAGCTCTGCCAGGTCGCCCTTACATGACCCGCATGCCGGGGGTGGCGCCGGAATCCGGGGACAGTATGAAGATGTCCTTGCCGCCGGGGCCGGCCGCCAGAACCATGCCCTCGGACATCCCGAACTTCATCTTCCGTGGCTTGAGGTTAGCGACCATCACCGTCAGGCGCCCCTCGAGTTCTTCCGGATTGTAGGCTGACTTGATACCAGCAAACACGTTGCGCTCGCCATGCCCTACGTCAAGGGTGAGGCGAAGAAGCTTGTCGGCGCCGTCCACATGCTCGGCTTTGACAATTTTAACCACCCGAAGATCCACTTTCGCGAAATCGCCAAATTCTATTTCATCTGCGATCGGCTCCAGATTGGCAGCAGGCGCCGGTTTGCCGGTCGCTGCAGGCAATTCCTCCTTGGAGGCGTCCAGCATTTTCTCGATCTGGGCCATGTCCACGCGGTTCATCAGCGGTTTGAACTTGTTGATACCGTGGTTTTCCAGGCGCTCGCCGCGGTTGTTCCAGTCCAGCGGCGCATTCAGGAACGTCTCGGACGCCTTGGCAGTTTCCGGCAGTACCGGCGCCAGATAGGTCATCAGAAGGTGGAACATGTTGATGGCGTTGGTACAGATAGCCTGCAGGTTCTCGTCCTGGCCTTCCTGCTTGGCAATCACCCAGGGCTGCTCGTCGTTGACATACTGGTTGGCAATGTCCGCCAGTTCCATGATCCGGCGCATCGCGCGGCCAAATTCGCGGGTCTCGTAGAATTCCTCGATTTCCTTGCCGGCTTCGATGAATTCTTTCAGTTTGGCGTGCTCGGTCACGCGGCCAAGCTGGCCGTCAAAGCGCTTGGTAATGAAACCGGCGCTGCGGCTGGCAATGTTGACCACCTTGCCCACCAGATCCGAGTTCACCCGCGCCGCAAAATCTTCCAGGTTCAGGTCCATGTCATCCACGCTGCCGGTCAGCTTGGCGGCGAAGTAGTAGCGCAGGTATTCCGGGTTCAGATGGTCCAGGTAGGTGCGGGCCATGATGAAGGTGCCCCGGGACTTGGACATCTTCTTGCCGTTGACCGTCACAAAGCCGTGGGCCCAGACGGCGGTTGGAGTGCGGAAGCCGGCATCGTGCAGCATCGACGGCCAGAACAGCGCGTGGAAGTTGATGATGTCCTTGCCGATGAAGTGGTAGACCTCAGCGGTGGAATCGGCCTTCCAGAAGTGCTCGAAATCGATGCCTTCCCGGTTGCAGAGGTTCTTGAAGCTCGCCAGGTAACCGATCGGCGCGTCCAGCCAGACATAGAAGTACTTGCCCGGAGCGTCCGGAATCTCGAAACCGAAGTAGGGCGCATCACGGCTGATGTCCCATTCCTGCAGACCGGCGTCCAGCCATTCAGCCAGCTTGTTGGCCACCTGCGGCTGCAGCGTACCGCTGCGGGTCCACTTGGCGAGGAAATCCTGGAAATCCGGCAGCTTGAAGAAATAGTGCTCGGATTCCTTCTCGATCGGTGTGGCTCCGGAGACCGCCGAGCGCGGATTGATCAGCTCGGCCGGCGTGTAGGTGGCGCCACAGGCCTCACAGTTATCACCGTACTGGTCCTCGGTCTTGCACTTGGGGCAGGTGCCCTTGATGAAGCGATCCGCCAGGAACATGTTCTTTTCCGGATCGTAGGATTGGGTGATCTTGCGCGTGGCAATGTGCCCGTTTTCCTGGAGCTGACGGTAAATGTATTCCGAGAACTGACGATTCTCCTCGGAGTGGGTGGTGTAATAGTTGTCGAAGCGGATATGGAACCCGGCGAAATCTTCCTGGTGCTCCTCACGGATCCGGTCGATCAACTGCTCAGAGGTAATACCTTCCCGCTCGGCCCGCAGCATGATGGCGGTGCCATGGGCATCGTCGGCGCAAACGTAGTAACAGTTCTGGCCCCGCATCTTCTGGTAGCGCACCCAGATATCGGTCTGAATGTATTCCAGCAGGTGCCCCAGGTGGATAGGGCCGTTGGCGTACGGCAGGGCGCTGGTAACCAGAATATCGCGCTGTTGCTTGCTCGCTTGCGTCATGGTGATGTCCGAACCTTATGTTGACACGGGTTGGAAAAACAAAACGGGGACTGGCGGCTGTCTTGATTGATTGCCCCAGATAAAGACCCCATATGGTCAGAAACGGGCACAGATGATACCTTCCGAGCAGATAATTTTCACCCGAATCACCTGTTTCCGTGCTTAAAATCGAGCATGAGCTTATTCCGGAGAACCCGATGACACAGATTTCAGAGCAGGCCCTGCAAGCAGCGGTTCGCGAGTACCGCGATCCCTACCTCAACAAGGACCTCTACGAACTGGGTGCCGTTAAATCCCTCAACGCCGACGACAACGGGAACGTCACCCTCATGGTCGAGCTGCCATACCCCTCGAAAGGCATCGCAGGAGCCCTGAAACAGCTGGTTGGTAACGCCCTGGAAGACGTCGATGGTGTCGAGAATGTGGACGTCCACGTGGACCAGAAAATCCACTCCTACAAAGTCCAGAAAGACCTGCCCTCGGTCCCCGGCGTGAAAAATATCATCGCCGTCGCCTCCGGCAAGGGCGGTGTCGGCAAATCCACCACCGCCGTCAACCTGGCTCTGGCTCTCCAGGCCGAAGGTGCACGGGTCGGCATCCTCGACGCCGACATCTACGGCCCCAGCATCGGCATGATGCTCGGCGTGCCTGAAGGTAAACGCCCGGATACCCGCGAAAACAAATACTTCGTCCCCATGGACGCCCACGGACTCCAGGCCAACTCCATGGCCTTCGTCGTCACCGAGAAAACCCCCATGGTCTGGCGCGGCCCCATGGTCAGCGGCGCCGTGATGCAACTGCTGCAGCAAACCCTCTGGAACGAACTCGACTACCTCATTGTCGACATGCCCCCCGGCACCGGCGACATCCAGCTCACCCTGGCCCAGAAAGTCCCGGTAACCGGCGCCGTCATCGTCACCACACCCCAGGACATCGCCCTGCTGGACGGCAAGAAAGGCATCGAAATGTTCCGCAAAGTCGACATCCCGGTGCTTGGCGTGGTCGAAAACATGAGCGTCCACATCTGCAGCAACTGCGGCCACGAAGAACCCCTCTTCGGCCACGGCGGCGGCGAACGCATTGCTGAGGAGTACGACACCACACTCCTCGGCCAGTTGCCCCTGCATATGACCATTCGCGAACAGACCGATGGCGGCACCCCCTCGGTAATTGCCGAACCGGACTCCGAAGTGGCCCGTCGTTACCGCGACATCGCGAGAAGAGTAGGGGCCGAGCTCTCGACCCGCGAGCGGAACCTCTCCGGTTCGATCTCAAGTGTTTCCGTGACCGAGCACTGAGGCGCTGCGCAGAACTGCGGCGGTTAACTCACTGGCTTGATCACGGCCGCAGGGGCAGCCTTCCAAAAATGTCGAAGGCCATGGATGGCCTTCGCCAAGCGCACATGGATGTGCTCGTAGCGTTTTTTGGAAGGCTGCCCCTGTGGGCGTAGCCCGCCAATGGTGAAGTCCTGAATAACAGTCGCAGCCCCCTTAAGGCGGAAACTCCGTGGGCTTCGACAGACCCCGAGTGAACAGGTAAACTACGCCCCAATTTTCCCAGTGGATACGAGACTTCGCCAATGAGCATCAAATCCGACAAGTGGATTCGCCGGATGTCCGAACAACACGGCATGATCGAACCGTTCGAAAGCGGACAGGTTCGTGAAACCGAAAAAGGCCGCGTGATCTCCTACGGCACCTCCAGCTACGGCTACGACGTACGCTGCAGCAACGAATTCAAAATCTTCACCAACGTCCACTCCGCCACCGTGGACCCGAAGAACTTCGACGAAAACAGCTTCGTCAACTACACCGGCGACGTCTGCATCATCCCGCCGAACTCCTTTGCACTGGCTCGCACCGTTGAATACTTCCGCATCCCGCGAAGCGTCCTGACCATCTGCCTGGGCAAGTCCACCTATGCTCGTTGCGGGATCATTGTCAACGTAACCCCGCTGGAGCCGGAATGGGAAGGCCAGGTAACCCTGGAGTTTTCCAACACTACCAACCTCCCGGCCAAGATCTACGCCAACGAAGGCGTGGCCCAGATGCTGTTCTTCGAATCTGACGAAATCTGTGAAACCAGCTACAAGGATCGCGGCGGCAAGTACCTCGGCCAGACCGGCGTGACCCTGCCCAGGACATGAACGCCAATCAGTTCCTGAAAGCCGTCTCACAACTGCAGGGCTGGCGCGAATGCGCCTTCCTGCTCGCTCTGGCTGAGCGCTCATTCCCGAATTACGCGTTGTTTTCCGACGCCATGGGCCTGAAAACCGGTGCCAAAATGCGCCAGCTTCTGGATCTGGGCTGGGACATGCTTCAGAAAGACGTCTCGGAATCCGCCATTCCCCAGTTACTTGCGAAACTGGAAACCCTGTCGCCAGACGTCGAAGCCTATGATGCCTATGGCGTTTACCCGGCCTTCGACTTCTGTCAGCTACTGGAGCAGGCCCTGCTGAACCGGCTCAACCCGGCCAAGCACCGGGCCACCGATGCCTCGCAAATGGCTACCGGAACCGTGATGAACTTTATTGAGCTGTCGGAGGGCGAGGATCTGGAGGAGGACGAACTTGTTCGTTTGCTTGATCACCATCCGCTGATGAAGGAAGACAAAACCTTCCAGCGGGACCTGATCCTGGCTCTGAAACGCCAGCGTACGCCAACCGATCAGTTTGTGGCCCGGCTTCGGGAAGACGCCGCCAACGAGGGCGTCAGTAACCTCGGTATCTCGCTCAGCGAATAAACGCAGGGTGAAGAAGCAAGCTACACTTCCGGTAGTACTCCTTATTCTCAGATTAGGTCAGATGGATTTAACCCCATGAAACTCTCTGCTTTTGGTCGCAAGTTCACCGCCGATGCCGGTATCACGTCCCTGATGGATGACCTGGGTAACGCCATGGCATCCGGAGATGACATGATCATGATGGGTGGCGGTAATCCAGGGCACATTCCCGAGATTCAGCAGCGGGTGCAGGAAATTCTGGCCGATATGAGTCGTAGTGAGGGTGACGTTCGCCGTTTGGTCGGCATCTACGATCCGCCCCAGGGTGAAAAACAGTTTATCGCCTCGCTCGCCGAACTGCTTAACCAGGAATACGGCTGGGGGTTGAAGCCCGAGAATATTGCCCTGACCAACGGCAGTCAGGCGGCTTTCTTCATGCTGTTCAACATGTTTGGCGGCGATTATGGCGAAGGACAACGCAAGCATATCCTGTTGCCACTGGCCCCCGAGTATATCGGCTACGCCGACGCTGGCATCGAACCGGGACTGTTTCACGCGGTTCAGCCGGACATCTCCTTCACCGATGCCCACGAATTCAAGTATCGGGTGGATTTTGATGCGGTGGAGGTTACCGGAGAAACCGGCGCCATCTGTGTGTCGCGGCCAACCAATCCCACTGGCAATGTTGTAACTGATGAGGAGCTTGCACGGCTCGAAAAGCTTGCCCGGCAGCACGATGTTCCGCTGATCGTTGACGGAGCCTACGGCACGCCCTTCCCGAGCTTGTTGTTCGTTGATGCAACGCCGACCTGGAACGACCAGATTATCCTCTGTCTGAGCCTTTCGAAGCTGGGTTTGCCGGCGGCGAGGACCGGTATCGTGATTGCGGCCGAGCCCGTGATCAAGGCGCTTTCCGGTATCAACGCCATCATGAATCTGGCGACTGGCAGCTTTGGTGCCATGCTGGCGGAGCCGCTGGTTCGCTCCGGTGAGATCCTGTCCCTGAGCCGGGATGTGGTTTGCCCCTTCTACAAGGCGAAGATGGAGCGGGCGGTGGCGGCTTTCCGGGAGGCCATGGGTGAGGACAGCTGCCGCTGGTACGTCCACAAACCCGAAGGCGCCATGTTCCTGTGGCTCTGGTTCCCGGACCTGCCGATTACCAGCCTGGAACTGTACCAGAGGCTGAAAAGCCGGGGTGTCCTGGTGGTTTCCGGGCATTATTTCTTCCCGGGGTTGCCCGAGGATGGCTGGAGGCACCGGCACGAGTGCCTGCGCGTTACCTATTCACAGGACGACGACCGGGTCGCCGAAGGTCTTCGGATCATTGCTGATGAGGTCAAGGCGGTGTGGCGGGAGGCCGGGCGCAGCGTCTAGCGCTCGAACTCCGCTTCCTTGAGTTTCAGCTCGTAGGTGCTGCCGTCCGGCTCCACCTGTCTGAGCCGGACGAGCAGGTAATTCTGCTCCGGCGAAAACCACATCAGGGTCTGGCGCTTCGAGTCCTCGCGGACCTTCTCTGCCTTGAGTGTGCTTCTCTGTTTGCTGCCCGTGTTTATCTTCTCGCCGTTGATCACCGCGAAGCGATCGGTATCTATGGAGTTGCCGTCCAGCACCCGATAGGTCATATCCCGCTCGCCGTTCTTGATGTCCTGATGCAGCTGAAGCTGATAACCCAGCGGGTCCAGAAGCCCTTCCTCAAGTGGTAGTTCAAAGCGCTTGCCCTTGTATTCCCCGCTTGCGACGCCTGCGGACCAGTCAAAGTCGATCGATTGCTTTCGGTCGCTGATCAGAAAACCGGATAGTCGGTACCGGTATCGCATGGGTATGACGTGTCCGTCCTCCCAGCGGAATACGAGCGATTCGTCGATACTCACGATAAAGGAATCGACATCCGTCCGGTAAAGCCAGATGTCGTTGCCCTGGGAGGTAAGTGTGCGCTTTGCAGTACCATTGAGGGAGAGCCCCTTTTCCATGGCTGCGGTGTAGCTGGCCTCGAAAGGGCTCAGGTCGGCTTCAGTCTGTGCGTGCAGATTGGCCGGCCCGGCCAGAATGCCGAGGCAGGCCAGCAAGACCGCTAAGCCTGCTCTGGTGAGTCGTCGTGAAAGCATCTTGTCATTCCCGAACCATTACCGTCATCAATGGCGACAGTGTAGCTGCTTGGAGCGAGTGCGGGGATGACAATTCGTTCAGGGGAGGTATCAGTTGTCCGGCAGGCGCATGGGCGCGTTCAGCGGTTCGCCGTCGAACAGCACATAATCGCTGCCCAGTTGAATCCGGCCTTCGCAGAACCAGCGCACAACGATAGGGTAAAGGATGTGCTCCTTGGCCTGTACCTTTTCCGCGAGGCTTTCGGGTGTGTCATCGGAAGCAATCGACACCTCTGCCTGGGCAATGACCGGGCCGCCATCCAGCTCTTCGGTGACGAAGTGGATAGAGACGCCGTGAACCCTATCACCCGCTTCCAGTGCCCTGCGGTGCGTGTTGAGCCCGGTGTACTTGGGCAGCAATGAGGGGTGAATGTTCAGCATCTTGCCCCGGAAAGCCCGGACAAAGTCGGTGGTCAGAATACGCATGAAGCCTGCCAGAACAATCACGTCCGGATTGTAGCGGAGGATTTCCGCCATCAGGGAGGCATCGAACTCATCCCGGGATTCGAAATTCTTGTGGTTGACCACAAAGGTTTCGATGTTGGCCTGGGCCGCGCGCTCGAGGGCAAATGCTCCGGGCTGGTTGCAGCCAACGGCAACGATCTGCCCCGGGAAATCCCGTTCTCGGCTGGCTTCAATGAGAGCCTGAAGGTTGGTGCCACTGCCGGAGGCGAGCACCAGGGTTTTCGGTAACGGAGTCTGATCTGCCTTCATGCCGACAGCAGTCCCGGAGCGTAGCGAACGCGGGCATCAGCCTCTTCACTGTCTGCGCGCTCGATCGTACCCACCTGCCACGCATGTTCGCCCAGAGCCTTAAGCGTATCCAGGGCGAGTTCCTTCTGGTTGGCCGGCACGCAGACGATCATGCCGATACCGCAGTTGAACGTGCGGTACATTTCTTCACTGGCCACGCCGCCGTTGTTCTTGAGCCACTCAAAAACCGGAGGCAGCGACCAGCTTTCGGTGTCTATGGCCGCTATGGTGCCGTTTGGCAGAACCCTGGGAATATTTTCTGGCAGGCCGCCACCGGTAATGTGGGAAAGGGCCCGGACATCCACCTCGCGAATCAGTTGCAGGAGGTTCTTTACGTAGATGCGGGTCGGAGCCATCAGGGCGTTTGCCAGGGTAGTGTCGCCCATTGGCTGCTCGAGGTCGGCGTTGCTGACTTCCAGAATCTTCCGGATCAGGGAATAGCCGTTTGAGTGAGGTCCGGAAGAGCCCAGGGCAATCAGAACATCGCCGGCCTGAACCCGGCCGCCATCAATAATTTCGCTGCGTTCAGCAACGCCCACACAGAAGCCTGCCAGATCGTAGTCGTCGCCCTCGTACATGCCCGGCATTTCAGCGGTTTCTCCGCCTACCAGCGCGCAACCGGCCTGTTCGCAGCCTTCGCCGATCCCGGCGACAACCTGCGCAGCCACATCAACGTTGAGTTTGCCGGTCGCATAATAGTCCAGGAAAAAGAGTGGTTCGGCGCCACCAACCACCAGGTCGTTCACGCACATGGCGACCAGGTCAATACCGATGCTGTCGTGCTTGTCCAGCTGCATGGCCAGTCTGAGCTTGGTGCCGACGCCGTCTGTGCCGGAAACCAGAACAGGCTCGTTGTAGCCGGCGGGAATCGAGACCATGGCGCCGAAGCCACCCAGACCGCCAAGAACCTCCGGGCGACGGGTTCGCGCTGCGGTGTCCTTGATTCGGCTGACGAGTTCATTGCCTGCGTCGATATCGACGCCAGCATCGCGGTAGGTCAGGGAGGGCTTCTGTTCGCTCATGGTGTACTTAACCGTTGGCCAGTGTGTCAGGCGGCGGATTTTAACAGGTGCGGTGTGGCGCTCCAAATGTATATTGCTTTTCCGAAATCCGTGGCTGCTACTCACGCCTTGGGGCATGGTGTATCCTATGCGCCATTCATAGGAATTGCAGGGTGTTTCATGTCAGTATCAGGACAAAAGCCGGCACAAAGGTCTGTTTCCGCGACGTGGTTCTTTGCGTTGTTCAGCTTTCTGCTGGTCGGGTTTTCCGCCCCGGTAACCGCGGTGACAGTCTCCGGTCTGTACTCGGCCAAAGTACCGGTGGAAGGATCCTCGCCCGGGCAACTGGCCCAGGGGTATGCCGATGGCCTCAGCCAGGTCTTTATCCGGGTTTCCGGTACCCGTGAGGTGCTGGCTATGGAGGGCGTTGACGCACTGCTGTCCGAGGCCGAGTCTTTGTTACTTTCCTATCAGGTTGCCCGGGATGAGTCCGGCCAGAGTGTTCTGAGCATGTCTTTCGGGGCAGTTGGTGTTAACCGTGCCCTCGCTTCGATCAATGCGCCGGTGTGGGGCGCCAACAGGCCGCTCACGCTGGCCTGGATCGCTGCCGAGGATCGTGGTTCGAGAACACTCGTCACGCGCCCAGAAGCGGGCGCCGCTGCAGAAAGCGCCGACACCTGGCGGGCTGCGTTCGATGAGGCGGCCGGTAAGCGGGGCTTGCCGGTTGCATTACCGCCATCGGATTTTGGCGCTGATCGGGAGTTGCTTTCGGATATCTGGGGGCAGTTTATCGGCCGGGTGAAGTCCGCCTCTGAGGATCTGGATCACGATGTTCTCGCCCTGGTTCGGGTCAGCCGCACCGGCGGCCAATGGCGAGCGGGCTGGGTGTTCGATGGTATGGCCATGAATACCGGTGAAGAGTCGGTTACGGCGCAGACTCCGGAAGCATTGGCGGAGGCCGTGATCAATCGCTGGGCCGAGCTCTATGCCAGCCGATATGCAGTCGCTGCATCAGAAGTGGGGGATTCGCCGCAGGTGGACATTGTTTTGCGCGGCGTGACCTCACTGGAAGACTATGCAAAAGCCAACAAAGTGCTGGAGGGGCTGACACCGGTTGTCAGTGTCGGTGCCCACCGGGTACGCGATGAACAGCTTACCCTGCGCGTGGCGTTTTCCGGTGAGCTGGATCAGCTTCGCGAGTATATCGCCCTGGATCCGCGCTTTGTGCCGATGGAGTCAGACGTTCCCGCGGAACGCCCAGGTGCCGGGCCGACATCAGAGGGGCAGTTAACGTCGTCGGACGCGAACACAAAAGCAGCAACTGGGAGCGAGGAAGCCCAACCGCAGAGTCCGGATCAGCAAACCTCTGTGGCAGGGCCCGAAGAAACCTCCCAGTTTACCTATCAGCCGGTGCCCGTCGATGAGGAGGAGGCTCAGGAGGCGTTCGAATCCCTGTACCAGGTTCTGTATTATCGTTGGCAACCGTCTTCTGTCATCGGGAGCGATGGCGGCGAATAAGGTGTAACCGGAGGGAGTCTTTTGAATTTGCACCGCTGGCGCTGGATTCCCAATGCCCTGACGTTCCTGCGTATCCTCTTGATCGCTCCTTTTGCCGGAGCACTCCTTGCCGGAGATTACCGCCGGGCGTTGCTGATTTTCTTCCTGGCCGCGGGTACCGATGCGGTTGACGGGTTCCTGGCCCGGCATTTCAACTGGCGTTCCAGGCTTGGGGCGATTGCCGATCCCCTGGCGGACAAGGCCCTGCTGATCACGGCCTACCTGATGCTGACACTCACCGCCGTTCTGCCGGTATGGCTGTTTTTGCTGGTGCTGGGTCGCGATCTTCTCATTGTTGTCGGGGCTCTGGCATACCATTACAAGGTTGGCCGATACGATATGGAGCCAAGCATCCCCGGCAAGATCAATACTTTTATCCAGATTCTCGTCGCCCTTGCCATTATCGTGCTTCTGGCGGACCTGCCGATGCAGCCCTGGGTGGTGGATGCCGGCATTCTCCTGGTGGCTGTTTCCGCAGTGTTCAGCGGCGGGCATTACCTGATTGTATGGAGCTTGCGGGCCTGGAGGGCTACCCGTCCATGACCGCGTCCCAGTTGGTGCTTGGGGTCAAGCTACGCGATGATGCCCGTTTCGATAACTTTCACGGTGACAGGAACACCACGGCGGCCCAGCGCCTTGAATCCGTGTGTCATCGGCCTGATGATGTTCCGGTGGTTGTTCTGTGTGGTGATGCCGATACCGGCAAGAGTCATCTTTTGCAGGCCGTGTGCCACCTGGGTGAGCAGCAGGGCAGGACGGCGGTCTGTATCAGCATCGCAGAGCTGGAGCCTTTCGGTGCCGATGCCCTGTCGGGGCTTGAGGGCCATGACATTGTATGTCTGGACGATGTCGATCGCATTGCAGGGCAGCAGGTATGGGAAGAGGCCATTTTTCACCTGTATAACCGGATACAGGATCGGGGCGGCCTGTTGTTGGTAAGTCTCTCTGATTTGCCAGCCAGCCTGCCCTTTGGATTGCCGGATCTGGTCTCGAGGTTCAGTCACGGGTTGGTCATCCAGTTGGGCATATACCGGGATGAGGATCGCCTGAAGATTCTACGGGCCCGGGCAGAGCAGCGGGGGCTGGTCATGGCAGATGACGTCGCCAGCTACATCATGCGCCGGGCACCGCGGAGGCTCGGTGATTTGCTGGGGATTCTGGATATACTGGACGAAAACTCACTTCAGGCCCAGAGGCGGCTTACCATCCCCTTTGTGAAAACAGTGATGGATTGGTGAGCTGGACGGCACGCATTGCAGGGCAGAAAACGATAACGGGTTCATCAAGGGAGAGAAAAAATGAGACGGGTGGTATTCAATCAGAAGGGCGGTGTCGGCAAGTCCAGTATCACGTGTAACCTCGCGGCCATCAGCGCCGCTCGTGGAAAGCGAACTCTGGTTGTGGATCTTGATCCCCAGGGAAACTCCACCCATTATCTGCTCGGCAAGCCTGCCAGCGAGCTCAAGGACACCGTCGCCGATCTGCTTGAACAGACGGTTGCATTTACGGTTTTCAATCGCCGCCCGGATGAATTTGTCCACGCCTCACCGTTCAAGAACCTGTTTGTGATGCCTTCCAGCCCGGAGCTGGACTTCCTGGAACGCAAGCTGGAAGCGAAGCACAAGATCTACAAACTGAGGGAAGCACTGAAAAAGCTCGGTGAATCCTTCGATGCGATCTACATCGACACGGCGCCCGCGTTGAATTTCTACACGCGCTCCGCTCTGATTGCCGCCCAGCGTTGCCTGATACCCTTCGATTGTGACGATTTTTCCCGGCAGGCCCTGTACAACATCCTGAATGAGATTCGTGATCTCCAGGAAGATCACAACGAGGACCTTGTGGTGGAGGGAATTGTTGCCAACCAGTTCCAGCCCCGCGCCAGCTTGCCGAAGCAGTTGGTCAGGGAGCTTACCGAAGAAGGCTTGCCCATGCTGCCGGTAAGGCTCTCAAGCTCCGTGAAAATGAAAGAATCCCATCAAAGCCGCCAACCCCTGATTCACATGGCGCCCAAGCACCCACTGACACGCCAGTATGAGGACCTGTTCCGGGTCCTGCATGGTGAAACCGTGGAGCTTGAGCCGCTCAACGATTGAGGCAAGATTGATATGACTGAATCCGGTAACCCGATCGGGCAGGTTGCAGACTGCCTTCTGAACATTGAGATGGAGTTGCGGCAGCTGGGTCTCTGGGAGTCTGAGCCACCACCGGACGAAGCATTCCAGAGCGTTCAGCCATTCTGTATCGATACGCTGGAGTTCACCCAGTGGCTGCAGTTTGTCTTCGTTGAGCGGATGAAGGTGATCATCGAAAACGATCACCCGTTACCCTCGGCTTCCGGCATCGCACCGATGGCCGAGGAGCACTTCCGGGGACGGCCGGAGTCCGGGAGCCGGCTGGTCAGGGAACTGGAAGCTATCGATCGCCTTCTGAGTGACGGGTGATCAGTCCAGTCTCATAGACAGATCCAGGGCCTTCACATCTTTGGTCAGCGCCCCGATCGAAATGTAGTCCACGCCCGTCTCGGCGACCGGCACCAGGGTGTCGGCGTTGATGCCCCCGGAGGCCTCTAGCTTTGCCTTGCCCCCAGTGGTGGCAACAGCCGTTCGCATATCCTCAAGCGAGAATTCATCCAGCATGATGATATCTGCGCCAGCCTTCAGCGCCTGCGCCAGCTCGTCGAGGTTCTCGGTTTCCACTTCAACCGGTTTGCCTGGCGCAATCCTGTGGGCGGCCTCAATGGCAGTGGCGATTGAGCCGCAGGCGGCAATGTGATTTTCCTTGATCAGGAAGGCGTCCCAAAGGCCGATGCGATGATTGAAGCAACCGCCACAGGTAACGGCGTATTTCTGGGCCAGACGCAGACCTGGCAAGGTTTTGCGGGTGTCCAGCAGGCGAACCTGGGTGTGGGCAACCCGGGCAGCATAAGCGGCGCATGAAGTAGCTACCCCGGACAGGGTCTGGAGCCAGTTCAGGGCTGCTCGCTCGGCGCTGAGCAGGCTTCTGGCAGGGCCCTCCATAGTAAACAGCACCTGGTCCGGTGAAACGGTATCACCATCGGATACCTGCCAGGTGAGTTCCACGGACGGGTCCACTTGTCGGAACACCTCGTTAACCCATTCCCTTCCTGCAATCGTCGCGGTTTCCCGGGTAATCACGCGGCCCTTCGCCCGTTTGTCGGCGGGTATCAGCCTGGCCGTGATGTCACCATCACCAATGTCTTCCCGCAGGCTCTGGGCAACATTCTCAATTCGGGCCTGGCGAAGGAGTTCTGGGGAGATCATAGGGCAAAATGTCCGGTGCAGAGGGTTGTGAGCGTTTCAGGCTGCCAATTCTAAAGGGCTGCCAGAGAATCGCCAAACTCTTGAGTCCAGACTGCTAAACTGTGATGCACGTCAGGTCTACACAAAAGGTGACAAAATCTGACACAACCTGACGTGGGCAGCTCGTATCATGTGAAGTGGAGAAACCAAAAGGCATTATTGCAAGACAAGGCGGAGCAGCGACATGGTGCACGATAACAAGGTTGTCAGCTTTTCAGGCCAGAAGCCGCCCGCCCGGTTTTCATTGCCTGCGCCCCTCATTCGTCTGCGTGACGCATCGGGTCAGTCCCTGAAGTCCGTTCTTGCCAGTTTTTTCGATCGTGCCGATGATGCCCTGTTCGAACTCGCCGACAGAGCCGGGACAAATCTTGACCAGACCGCCTACTTTGACGCCATGCGCGAGCTCAGGCTTCGTCGCAAGTCCATGATGGTCTCGATTCTCCAGTACGTCAGCCAGGCGTTCAATGAAATTGGAAAGTTCCAACCCCAGCAGGGCGGCCGGTCCCTGGAGCACGTGGATGAGGACTCTCTCAGCCTCGTTGATCACTCCCAGTTGGAGCAGCAGGTTGCTGTGGACAACCTGATCAACAAGCTCCGGAACCGCTACACCGAACAGATCCGTCTGCTGACAGCGCGTGTCGGGCATCTGTTGCCGGGAATTGAGCTGAAAGACGCGCAGATGCCATTGAGTCCGGAGATCATCTGTGGCGGTGTTGCCGAAGCCTGTGCCGATCTGGATATTGATATCCGGGCAAAGCTGGTGGTTTTGAAGCTGTTTGATCGCCTGCTTGCCGATACTCTCGGTGACTTCTACAAAGAAGCGAACCGCACCCTGATTAATGAAGGGGTTATGCCGGACATGAAGCGTCCCCCTACCGGCAGGGTGCCCGCTCGCTCGGGTCAGCGCCCGGCAGGCGAGAGTTCGGCACCGGCAGGCGCGGGCGGGCAGGAAGGTTTTTCTTCAGAGAACCAGGGTATGTCTCAATCGCAGGCAACATTCTCGGAGCTCAGTGCGCTGCTGCACCGGGGCGATACCGCTCCTGCCAGCGGTACTGGCTCTTACGGTGAAGGTTACATTGATACTGATAGACTGATGGCGCGCCTCACCGAGGCGCAGTCTAACAGTCGTCAATGGGGCGACGATGCCGTTGTTCCGCTGAACGAGCAGCTTCAGCCGATCCTGCGCTCAGGTGATGGCAAAAGCCTGCACGTGGGCCAGGTGGACAGCGACGTGATCAACCTGGTTTCCATGTTGTTCGACTTCATCCTTGAGGATCGTCAGCTGCATCCTGTTATGAAGGCGTTGATTGGTCGCCTGCAGATTCCGGTACTCAAGGTGGCGCTGAGCGACAAGAACTTCTTCAATCGCGGCGGTCACCCGGTCCGTAAGCTGCTTAATGAACTGGCGCTGTCAGCCATCGGCTGGACTGAAAAGAAGGCCGGCCAGAGGGACCCGCTCAGGGAAAAAATTGAATCGGTTGTGGACAGGGTATTGGATGAGTTCACCACCGACGTCAGTTTGTTCGAAGAACTGCTCAAAGACTTCAGCCACTTCATGGATCTCGACCGAAGACGTCGTGAGCTCGTGGAGCAACGCCTGCGGGATGCAGAAGAGGGTCGAGCCCGGCAGGAGCGTGCCTCTCAGGCGGCGGACGGATTGTTACAGGAACTGATGGAGCAACGGGACATTCCCGAGCCGGTTGTCGGGCTCCTGAACGAAGCATGGGCCAAATATCTGCAATGGGTGGTTCTCCGTGAAGGTGAGGAAAGCGACCGCTGGCAACACGCCCGGAATCTCACCGAGCAGCTGGTGTGGAGTGTCGACCCTCGCCCGATCAATGACTCTACCCGTGGGGAGCTTCTCCGTGCGATTCCAGCCATTGTGGATGACCTTCGCAAGGCCCTCCAGGAAATTTCCTGGGACCCGTTTGCCACCGATGCGGCCATTCGTGACCTGGAACTGGCCCACGTAGACGTTTTCCAGCGGCTGGTGACCGCGCCGTCCCGTCCCGAACCTTTGGCGGAGCCTGAAGACTTGCCCGAGCCAGAGCCCGAGCGCTCGCTGCAAGCGCCTGTGGCTCCTCCGGCGCCAGACGAGGGGTTCAAGCAGACCCCGGCGCCGACCGAGCCCGAGCAGGCATCCTCTGAGCTGGCCAACGAGGCGCCAGAGGAAAAAGCGGGGATGGCAGAGACTGCGGATCCGGCTCAGGTATCGCCGCAATGGCTGGAAAAGGCGGAAAGCTTGCGCGTGGGTTCATGGATTGAGCTAACCCGAGACGAAACCAAGGTGCGCTGCAAGCTTGCGGCCTTTATCAAAGCCACTGGCAAGTACATCTTCGTCAACCGCAGTGGTGCCAAGGTGGCCGAGTATTTGCGTCTGGAACTCGCCGCCGACATGGAAGCCGGGAAGATCAGCATGCTCGATGATGGCCTCATCTTTGATCGGGCACTGGAGTCGATCATCGACAACCTGCGCAGCAGCCGCAAGGACTGATTCGTAGCAACCGTGGCAAGTTTGTGATTCAATCAGAGAGTGTAATCCTCTGATACATCTGGAATTACTTTGCCCGATACAGACGTTTTCGCCGAACGCCATACTGATTCCGGTACCGATGCAAGATTGCTTCGTGAAACCGGACGGATTTCCTTCGCCCGCTGGCGTCCCTCGCCAAATTTCGGGCCCCGTCCGGACGGGGTGCCCATCTCCCTGTTGGTCGTCCACAACATCAGCCTGCCTCCCGGGCAGTTTGGCGGTCCGGAAATAGAGGACTTTTTCTGCAACCGGCTTGATCACTCCGCGCACCCATATTTCCAGACCATCGAGGGCGTTCAGGTGTCCGCCCATCTGTTGATTCGTCGGGATGGTGATCTGGTTCAGTTTGTCAGTCTGCTGGAGCGCGCCTGGCATGCTGGCCGTTCGTGTTTCGAAGGTCAGGACGAGTGCAATGATTTCTCCATCGGCATAGAACTGGAGGGGACTGACGACATCCCTTACACCCCTGAACAGTATCGTAGGCTGGCAGAGGTGGCGGACCTGATTATGGCAGCCTGGCCGGCCATCACTGCTGACCGTATCACCGGCCACTGCGACATTGCGCCGGGCAGGAAAACTGATCCGGGGCCGGCCTTCGACTGGCAGTACTTCCGGGCGGGGCTGCACGCAGCGAGAGGTTCGGGGAGGAACGTCTGAATGGTGTTTGTTGTGTTTCTGCTGGCTTACATGGTTCGCAGGCGTCTGGATTCCCTTGATCTGCTCTCCGGTGACGAGGTCTGGCGTCGCTGGTTCAGGCATGGCAGCCGGGTCAGGGCAGGCCGTGAGTCCGGGATAGGTATCGGGCTGGCACTGGTTTTATTGCCGGCCTTTCTGCTCGGGCTTGCGCAATATCTCCTGGTCGCCTCCGGCTGGAGAATGGCTGCTTACCCACTGGAGTTCCTGGTTCTGGTCGTTCTCATGGGAACGCCTGGCTGGCGACAGATCCTCCGGGCCTACGCAGAGGCATGGCAGCGGGGGGACATGCAGTCAGCCTGGCATCATGTGAAAGATCTTTTGCCGGCTGATGAACGGGGAGCAGCGGTGTCTCCCGAGGCCATGCACCTCTCGCTGTCGAAGGCACTTATGGTGTCGGTGTTCCAGCGCTTCTTTCTGGTGGCTTTCTGGTACGTGGTTGGTGGTATCGGCGTTGCCGTTCTCGCCCGCGGTCTGGTTGCTCTTGCCGATCAGTGGCCCCAGGCTCCGGCAAGGCCGCGCTTTTCCGGGTTGGCGAACCTCGCCGGCTGGATCCCTGCCAGGCTTCTTTCCCTGACCTTCGGAATTGCCGGAGACCTGGCCGGCTGGCTGCGGGAAACCCGCCGCACGCTGACCGGTGTGACCAAAGAAGCCGGGGAGGTGCTCATGATTTCGGCCAACGGGTCGTTAACCGGGTATGCGCTGGATCCAGCCCGCTTTTCCCGGGTTCATCCGGATGAGTGGACAGCGTTCGGAGGACGTAGCCTGAGAGCAGTAAGGGATTTGTTGAACAGAAGCATGCTGGTCTGGATATGCACGCTCGCTCTGCTGGTCATTTCCGGGGTTGTCTGAGCCGGATTTTATAAAACATTACAGTTTAACAAGAAATAATGCTTAAGTTTTTAAGACTTTAGGCGACAATATAAGAAAAGAACATGAGTTCAGTTGTTTTTTGCCAGCACGAGGGTCCCTGTGAAGCAACTCATTAATCCCGCCATTGCACTGATGAACCGGCTGCCAATGGTTTACAAGTTCAGTCTCATCAGCATTCTGTTCCTGTTACCGATCGGTGGGCTGTCCTGGCTCGCCATTTCCGAGCTGAACCGTTCCGTCCAGACCATGACTCGAGGTGTCGAGGGGCTTGAGCAGCTTCAGCAGGTTGACCGGCTGGTGGACGCCGCGATGGATTATCGCGATTATCGCTCACCCGCGATCATCAAGGACGAGAGCGCTATTATGGCGGTGTCGGAAGAGGCTGCCAGTGAGATCGATAATACGCTGGCGGCCCTGACTGCCGAGGCTCGTTCTTTCGATACATCTGGCTCCTGGGCCGAGCAGGTCAACGACCTTCGGCAGGAGTGGGAGGCTCTGCGGTCTGAAGACAACTATCAGGGTAACTTCGATCCGCAGTTCAAGTATTACCAGGAATTTGTCCAGAAGGCTCAGGCCCTGCTTTCGGCCACCATTGAAATCTCGGGCCTGGGGCAGGGGACGTCCCGGGAAAATCAGTTGATTCTGGGACTTGTCCGCGACTCACTGCCGGCAGCCCGCACCGTGATTGGCCAGGCAAAATCCTACGGTATCTATGCCCTGGTCGAGGGACAGGTAGGCTATGCGCTGAGCGAAACGCTGAACGAAATCTATGACCAGTTGACCAATCGCAGTTCACTGCTCTCACCAGCGTTGGCCCTGGCCTCTGAGGCATCGCCGGCTTTGGCTGAGCGGGCGGGTAATGCCATCCAGCGGGTTGATGAGAGCCTGATGGTGGTTCGGGATCAACTGGATGTGAACGTGATTACGCCGATGCGCCTGGAAATGCCCTGGACTGAATACAACGACCTGATGTCCGGGCAACTGGCTCACTATGATCAGGTCAAGGCGGCGGCTTTCAACGTGGTCGACGAGAATCTGCAGGCGCGGCTGAACAGTGAGGTCAATCAGCGCCGGCTGATCGTCATCGCCCTGGTTGTTGTTCTTCTGGTGGTGGTCTATCTCTATATCGGCTTCTTCATGTCTGTACGCACCGCCATTAACCGGTTCAGCGAAGCGGCTCGCAGCGTCGCTGCCGGCGATATGACCACCCACATCATGCTGCGCAATCGCGACGAACTGGGCGAGCTGACCACGGAATTCAATAACATGACCGACCGGATTGCCGAGCTTATCCGTTCCGTCAGCCGGACTACGGCGGATGTGGACCAGCAGGCAACCCGGGTCAACGATACTGCGGCGGCCAACAGCGAAGCCGTGGCACGGCAGATGGAAGAAAGCGGCCAGATCAACGAAGCCATGAACCAGATGGTCGAGGCGGTTCACGAAGTTACCGAAAGCGCTCACCGGGTGGCAGACAGCGCCAGCAACGCCGAGCAGGACACCGAGACCGGTCGTGGCGTCGTTGCCGATACCGTAGAAACCATCAACAAGCTGGCAGGCGAGATCTCCGGCGCAGTGGAAGTGATTAACCGGGTCAGCAAGGACAGCGACAACATCAGCCAGGTGCTGATAGAGATCAAGGCGATTGCCGAACAGACCAACCTGTTGGCCCTGAATGCTGCGATTGAGGCCGCGAGGGCAGGTGAACAGGGTCGTGGGTTTGCGGTAGTTGCCGATGAGGTCCGCTCACTCTCTCAGCGTACCCATAAATCCACCGAAGAGATCGAAGGCATGATTTCCCGGCTTCAGAGCGGCGTGAAAGACGCGGTGTCGGCCATGACCAACAGCCGGGATGTTACCGAGACAACGGTGCAGAAGTCTGGTGAAGTGACGGAAGCTCTGGACAGAATCGCCAAAGGCATCTCGGTGATCGTGGATATGAGCCACCAGATTGCACAGGCGGCAGAAGAGCAGTCTGCCGTTGCGAAAAACGTGAATGCCAATGTCGAGCAGATTGGCGAACTGGGCCATAAAACGGCCGCCAATGCCGAGGAGACACTGGGATCCTCGAGGGAAATGTCGCAACTAACGGCCTCACTTCAGCGTCTGGTGGAGGCCTTTAAAGTCTGACTGGCGCCAGAACTGGAGCGAGACAACTAAAAATCCGGCCCTAGAGGCCGGATTTTTTTTGTTCCCAGAGAATTTCCTCACCGCCCTCGCGTCGGGCTAATACGCGGGCAATGACGAATAACAGATCAGAGAGACGATTCAGGTAGTGCCGGGAAGCAGTGTTGATGGAATCCTCGTGGCCGAGGGCGACGACAACCCGCTCTGCACGGCGACAGACCGCACGGGAAAGATGGCATTGGGCTGCAGCGGGGCTGCCGCCTGGCAACACAAAGTTCTTCAGTGGCGGTAGACCCTCGTTGTGCCGGTCCAGGGTGCCCTCCAACCACTCAATGTGTTCGTCGCCGATCACACGGCTGCCGGGAATGGCAAATTCGCCGCCAAGGTCGAACAGATGGTGCTGGATACGGCGCAGGCTTTCCACCAGTTCGTCGTCGCTGTCCAGTGTCTCGATCAAAAGCCCGATGTGGCAGTTGAGTTCATCAGCGGTACCCATGGCCTCGACCCGCTGGGCGTTCTTGGCAATACGGTTTCCATCGGCCAGGCCCGTAGAGCCGTCATCGCCGGTGCGGGTGTAAATCTTGGAAAGGCGGTTGCCCATCAGTCTGCTCCTGTTAACGTCACGACAGTTGTTGTACCCGTTCGGTCAGCATTTGGTTCACCGGAGTTTCGATGCCGAGCTCTTTTCCCAGTTTCGCCACGTATCCGTTTATAAAGTCTATCTCGGTTCGGCGTCCCCGTTGAACATCGGCACGCATGGATGACGTGTTGCCGGCGGTATTGCGTGCTACCTGCTCGATGCGTTCCCGTAGCGCGTCCGGTGTCTGTCGAATCCTGACGGCGGCGTCCATCAGCTGTGAAAGCTCCAGACAGAGCTGGTCGATGGTGCTCTGGTACAGGGGGGCATCCAGAATCTTGCCATTGGGGCAGTCCAGGATGGCGGTGTAGGGGTTGATGCCGGCGTTAATAATGAGTTTTTGCCAGAGGCGCTGAACGATGTCCGTCTCCGGATGAATGTTCAGGCCGGAGGTTGCCAGCATGGTAACGGCTTTCCTGACCGTTGCTTTGGCGGGGCTTGTCATCGGGCCTACCCAGGTGTCACCGGTACCGGCGTGAACGAGAAGCCCTGATTCTGGTCGGTTCGCGCCCTCTGTAGTGCTTGCGGCCAGGATTGGTCGCTCCGGCCACCGCTTGGCAACGGCTTGCTGGCTGCCAAGACCGTTCTGGAAAAGCAGGATGGGGGTATCAATTGCGAACTGGTTGATGACGCCGGCAACGGCGTCCAGGGTATCGCCGGCCTTGGTTGTAACCAGAATAAGCTCTGGCTCGTCGCCAGGCTGTAGAAAGGGAATCCGTACTTGTGATTCCGGCCCTTTAAAAGGCCGGAACCGGTAATCGACACTGGCGCCGGTCGGCTCACCGGGCCTGGCAATGAAGGCAATGCCCCCCGTAGGTAGCATTGCGCCCCAGAGCCTGCCCAGCGAGCCTGCGCCGAGAATGCCGATCATGCCGGTTACATGGCCTCGATGTCAGCCCTTTGCTGGCTCAGGCGGGCCTGGCTGCTCTGGGCGTCCCGGAGTTTCTCCTGCTCTTTCTCAACCACTTCGGCTGGCGCCTTGGCAGTAAACTTCTCGTTCCCCAATTTGCCCTCGAGGCGGCCAATCTCTTTCTGCAGGCGCTCCAGCTCCTTGTCCAGGCGCCTGAGCTCTGCATCCTTGTCGATCAGGCCGGCCATGGGAACCAGAACTTCCATGTCTCCTACCAGCTGGGTAGCAGACATCGGAGCTTTGTCACCTTCGAACCAGTCCAGGCTCTCCAATTTGGCGAGGGAGCCAAGGAACTGGCGGTTGTCGTTCATGCGTCGCTGGTCTTCGGCGTCTTTGCCGCGCAGCAGTACTGGAATCTTTTTCGCCGGCGAGATGTTCATTTCGCCCCGGATGTTTCGAACGGCAACGATTACGCCTTTCAGCCATTCAATATCGGCAGTGACCGCTGCATCCTGCTTGGTTGCATCCGGCTGTGGGTAAGCCTGCAGCATGATGCTGTCGCCGGTCTTCCCGGCCAGAGGCGCAATGCGCTGCCAGATTTCCTCGGTGATAAATGGCATCATCGGGTGCGCCAGGCGTAGAACCGCTTCCAGTACGCGTACCAGGGTTCGACGGGTTCCGCGCTTGGCTTCGGCGCTGGCGCTTTCATCATTGAGCACCGGCTTTGACAGCTCCAGGTACCAGTCGCAGTACTCGTTCCAGATAAATTCGTACAGCGCGTAGGCCGCCAGATCGAACCGGTACTGGTCCAGGTAACGGATGACATCCTGTTCGCAGCTTTGCAACTCGCTGATGATCCAGCGATCGGCCAGGGACAGCTCCACGGGCTCGTCATTTACGCCGCAATCTTCGCCCTCGGTGTTCATCAGCACGTAGCGGGCTGCGTTCCAGAGCTTGTTGCAGAAGTTGCGGTAGCCTTCCAGGCGTTTCATGTCCCAGTTGATGTCGCGGCCGGTGGTGGCCATGGCCGCCAGGGTGAAACGCAGGGCGTCGGTGCCGTGGGCGGCGATGCCCTCGGGGAATTCCTTCTTCGTGCGCTTACCGATCTTCTCGGCCAGCTTCGGCTGCATCAGGTTGCCGGTGCGTTTCTCCAGCAGGTCGTCCAGGCTGATGCCATCAATCATGTCCAGCGGGTCGATCACGTTGCCCTTGGACTTGGACATCTTGTCGCCGTGCTCGTCGCGGATCAGACCGGTGACGTACACGGTGTGGAAGGGCACCTGGGGCGTACCGTCTTCGTTCTTCATGAAGTGCATGGTCATCATGATCATCCGGGCAACCCAGAAGAAGATGATGTCGAAGCCGGTTACCAGCACATCGGTCGGATGGAAGGTCTTCAGGCGCTCGGTGATTTCCGGCCAGCCCAGGGTGCCGAAAGTCCACAGGGCAGAGCTGAACCAGGTATCCAGAACGTCTTCATCCTGCTCCAGGGTGACGTCGGCATCCAGGTTGTGCTTCTGGCGAACTTCATCTTCGCTGCGGCCAACATAGATGTTGCCCTCGGCGTCGTACCAGGCCGGAATACGATGGCCCCACCAGAGCTGGCGGGAGATGCACCAGTCCTGGATGTCGCGCATCCAGGCAAAGTACATGTTCTCGTACTGCTTGGGTACGAACTGGATACGACCGTCTTCCACCGCTTCAATGGCCGGTTTGGCCAGGGTCTTGGCGTCGGCAAACCACTGGTCGGTCAGCATGGGCTCGATAATCAGGCCGGAGCGATCACCCCGGGGCACGCTGAGTACGTGGTCCTCGATGTTCTCGACCAGCCCCTCGGCTTCCATGTCGGCAACAATCTGTTTACGGGCTGCTTCCCGGGTCAGTCTGGCGTAGGCGCTGGGCATGGTGCCGTCGAGTTCGGTGTTTTCGCTGCCATCGGCATTGAACACTTCGGCCACGTCCCGGATGTTGGCGTCCTGGGTCATGACGTTGATCATCGGCAGGTTGTTGCGCTTGCCCACGGCATAGTCGTTGAAGTCGTGGGCCGGAGTAATCTTCACGCAGCCGGAGCCTTTCTCCGGATCGGCGTGATGGTCGGCAACAATTGGAATCCGACGGTTCACCAGCGGAAGCATCACGTGTTTGCCAATCAGGTGCTGGTAGCGTTCGTCGTCCGGGTGTACGGCCACGGCGGTGTCGCCGAGCATGGTTTCCGGACGAGTGGTGGCCACCACCAGGTAATCTTTGCCGTCTTTGGTCTGCACGCCGTCAGCCAGCGGGTAGCGCAGATGCCAGAAAAAGCCTTTCTCTTCCTTGTTTTCCACTTCCAGATCAGAAATGGCGGTGTGCAGTTTCGGGTCCCAGTTCACCAGGCGTTTGCCGCGGTAGACCAGGCCTTCGTCGTACAGCCGAATGAACACTTCCTGCACGGCCTTGTAGAAGCCGTCGTCCATGGTGAAGCGTTCGTTGTCCCAGTCCACGGAATTGCCGAGGCGGCGGATCTGGCGGGTGATGGTGCCGCCCGAGTGCTCTTTCCAGTCCCAGATGCGCTTGATGAACTCTTCCCGGCCCAGGTCATGGCGGGTTTTGTCTTCTTCAGCGGCCAGTTTGCGCTCAACCACCATCTGGGTGGCGATGCCGGCGTGGTCGGTGCCGACGGTCCACAGTGCGTTGCGGCCCTGCATGCGCTTGAAGCGGGTGAGGGTGTCCATGATGGTGTGCTGGAACGCATGGCCCATATGCAGGCTGCCGGTGACGTTGGGCGGCGGGATGGCGATGCTGTAGGACTGGCCTTCACCTGTGGGGCGGAAGTACCCTTTGGCTTCCCAGTTTTCGTACCACTGGCGCTCGATGTTTTCTGGCTGGTAGGTTTTTTCCATGGGGTTCTGCAGTGACCGTTGGTTGATTCACAAGGGAAAATTGAGACGCTCGATTATACATGGTCGCCCTGTTTGCGGCGAACCTAACGCTTCCTCTGATCATGCACCCGGGGTTCAATTCCCAGTGCCCGCAACTGCTTGAAATGCGAGCGGGCCTGATTCAGCACATTCGGATCGTTATGGGCGACCAGAGCCAGCCGTTTGAACCGGTCTGCATCCGCCGGCAAGGTGGCCGAAAGAATGATCACGGTATCCCAGTCTTCGGCGACCGGCGGGCATAGCAGGATGCCGACAGGGTCGGTGCAGGTGGTAGCTGAATCGGGAACAACGCTGTGGGGAATGAAGGCGTCGGGGCTGAAGTTCCAGAGCAGGTCGTCCAGTTCTTCTGCGTGTTGCATGGTATCGCAGACGACACACACGCGGTCTCCCTGCTGCCAGGCTTTGTCCACGAGCTTTGCGGCGTGGAGGTTGCGGGCTGCGGGGGTGTTCTGGGCGAGGATGTGGAACCAGTAGCGTTGGTTGCGGTCCTCCTGGCCGGAAGAGCCGGCAGCGGCGCTGCCGGTTTCCGGAGAGGGCGCCGGGTTGTTATCCGGCATGGGACATCAGGTAGTCGACCAGCAGGGGCACCGGGCGGCCGGAGGAGCCTTTGGCCTTACCGGAGTGCCAGGCAGTACCGGCGATGTCGAGGTGCGCCCAGCGGTAGTCTTTGGCGAACCGGGACAGGAAGCACGCTGCGGTAATGGTGCCGGCCGGGCGGCCGCCGATGTTAGCCATGTCGGCGAAGTTGCTGTCGAGCTGGCTCTGGTATTCGTCCCAGAGCGGCAGGCGCCAGGCACGGTCCCCGGCACGCTCACCTGCGGCAAGTAGTTCGTTGGCCAGATCATCGTTGTTAGCCAGCAGGCCGGTGGCATGGTTGCCGAGGGCAATGATGCAGGCACCGGTGAGGGTGGCGAGATCGATCACTGCGGCCGGGTCGAATTTCTTGACGTAGGTGAGGGCGTCGCAAAGTACCAGGCGGCCCTCGGCGTCGGTGTTGAGGATTTCAACGGTCATACCCGACAGGGTGGTCACAATATCGCCCGGGCGGGAAGCGCCGCCGTCCGGCATGTTCTCCGCCGCGGCAATAACCGCCACCACGTTAATCTTGGGTTGGGTTTCGGCCAGCACTTTCATAGCGCCGAAGACGCTGGCGGAGCCGCCCATGTCGTACTTCATCTCATCCATGCCCTCGCCAGGCTTGAGACTGATGCCGCCGGTGTCGAAGGTGATGCCTTTACCAACGAGGACATGGGGCTTGTCTTTGGCCTTGCCGCCACGGTATTCCATCACGATCAGGCGTGGGGGTTGGGTGCTGCCTTTGCCCACGGCCAGGATGGTGTTCATGCCCATTTTTTCCATCTGCTTCTCATCAAGCACTTCGGTCTTGATGGAGTCGTAGTCCTTGGCCAGTTTCTTAGCCTGCTGGGCCAGCCATTCCGGATGGCAGATGTTGGGCGGGGTGTTGCCGAGATCCCGGGTGAAGTTCATACCGCGCCCTGTGGCCAGGCCGAGGTTGAAGGCATCCTTGAGGGCTTTGCCGGCATTCGACGCATGTACAACGACTTTGTTGAGCTTGCGATCGGCAGGCTTTTCGCTCTTGAAGTCGCTGAAGGTGTAGAGCTGGTCTTCCAGCGTCCTGCCAATCAGGCTCAGCCGGGCGGCCTCGGAGCTCACGGCTTCTTCGCCGGTTACCGGGGTATCTGCCAGCGCTATCGCGACACTTTTGGACGGACCGTCCTTGAGCGCGGTCATCATTGCAATCAGCGCTTTACGGTAGTTGGCGGGGGTGCGATCTGCATCCTTGCCCGTGCCAACCACGAGCAGACGGCTCCAGGGCTGATCGGTCAGCGGAATTGTCACTGTGGTGGCATTTTTGCCGGTGAGGTCACCGGCCTTCTGGAGTGTCTTGATCAGCCCGCCCAGAGCCTCATCGGCCTGATTGGTCGAATCGGGCCAGGTGCCTTTCTCAGGCAAGCCAATAACAAGGCAGTCTGCTTTGGTGCTGGCGATGGCTTTACTGCTCAGGCTGAAATTCATGGCAACTCCTGTTGATTGTTCACGAGGGTCCCGCCGCCGGCGGGAATCGTTCTTGATTGTGATCTAGTCTAGCATTGGGGCTTGCCGGGAAATTATCAAGCGATTGGCGCGGCTTCCGCGCCTGTTCGTGCCTTCACGCCGGTGTAATACCGCTACTCTGTCATTCGGCACCAAGGTTACATAGAATACGCGCAGTTCCCAGCGACCTCCACGTTTCAACGGATACGGCCAGAGAGACCGATTTGAGTATCATTTTCCGTTACCTCATACGCCAGATCATGATCAGCATGCTTGCCGTTTCCGGCATTCTGCTGCTGGTGTTCATGAGTGGCCGTTTCCTTAAATATCTGGACAGTGCTGCGCAAGGCAGTATTTCCGCCGGTGTTCTGTTCGAGATCATGGCGTACCGTTTTCCGGGATTTCTCGAACTGATCCTGCCGCTGGGTCTGTTTATTGGCATTCTGCTCGCCTACGGCCGCATGTACCTCGAAAGCGAGATGACCGTGTTGTTTGCCTGCGGTGTCAGCGACAAGGCACTGTTGGGTAAAACCCTCCTGGGCAGTCTGCCGGTGATGATCATCGTTGGCGCCATGAGTCTGTACGTCTCTCCCTGGGGAATGAACCAGGTTGAGGAAATCTTCAATGAACAGCGCAAGGCCACAGAATTCGAGATGCTGGCACCCGGGCGTTTCCAGGATTTCTCTTCGGGCGGGCGAGTTACCTACACCGAAGGCCTGAGTGAGGATAAACGCCGGCTTCAGGGGGTCTTTATCGCCGAGTACGCCGAAAACGGTCAGGGGCTGACGATTATCACGGCCGACTCCGGTTCCCAGCTGGTGGACCCGGAAACCGGGAGCCGCTTCTTGATCCTGGAAGAGGGTGGCCGCTTCGAGGGTGCCGCTGGGGAGCTGGACTACACCACCATCGATTTTGAAGCCTATGGCCTGAAGATCGAGAGTGGCAAGGCTGGCACCCGGGAGCTGGAGGAAGGGGCCAGTACCTGGAGCCTGATGCAGTCAGACCGGTTGGAGGATCGGGCTTTGTTGCACTGGCGCCTTTCACTGCCCCTGATTGTCCCGGTCGTG
The DNA here is from genome assembly GCF_047123295.1 of Marinobacter sp. MIT932201. Lineage (NCBI taxonomy): Bacteria > Pseudomonadati > Pseudomonadota > Gammaproteobacteria > Pseudomonadales > Marinobacteraceae > Marinobacter > Marinobacter sp. MIT932201. The sequence goes on from NZ_CP138917.1 coordinate 1,741,591, forward strand.
ACTTTGCTGGCGGTTCGCCTGAGCCGGGTGAACCCGCGCCAGGGTAGGTTCTTCCATCTGCTTCCGGCGATGCTGGTGTACATCACCTATCTCGGCCTGCTGATTGTTGCCCGGGACTGGCTTGCCGAGGGCAAGGTTCCCGAGTGGGTCGGCATGCTCTGGGTCCATGCCCTGTTTATCGGTTTTGGCCTTTGGCTGCACTTTGGTCCTGACTGGCTGCATCGCCGGCGATTGATGCGGGAGGGGACTGCCCATGCGACGGATTGACGGCTATGTGATGCGCACTGTTGGCGGCGCCATGTTCCTGGTTATGGTGGTGGTGCTGTCGCTTGATCTGATTTTCGCCTTCATCGCCGAGCTCGAGGACACCCGCAATGATTACCAGACGCTTGAGGCACTCTGGTATGTCTTTCTGACCCTGCCGCGTCGGATCTACGATTACCTGCCGCTGGGCGCGTTCATGGGGTGCCTGGTGGGGCTGGGTTCCATGGCCAGCTCGTCGGAGCTGACGGTTATCCGGGCGGCCGGGGTCTCGCTCAAACGTATTGTCTGGTCGGCCATGAAGCCGGCTCTGGTTGTGGTCATTCTGGGCGTATTGATTGGTGAGTACGTGGCCCCGCCGGCAGAGCGGGTGGCGCAGAGCGACAAGGCCGTGGCACTGGGTGCAGGCACCAACGTCGCTTCGGCGTCTGGGGTCTGGCACAAGGAAGGGAACGTCTACATTCACCTGAACGCGGTGCAGCCCAATGGCGTGCTTCACGGCGTTTCCCGATTCCAGTTCAACGAAGACAGGCAGTTGCTGGCGGCGAGCTTTGCGGAGCGGGCCATCTATCAGGGTGATTATTGGCTGCTGGAGAAGGTGCGCACCACCGAGTTCGAGGAAGACAGAACCACCCGCTCTGAAAAGCAGGCCCTGAGATGGGATACGGGGCTTTCACCGAGCGTTCTGAGTGTCCTGATTGTAAAACCGGAAAACCTCTCCATGACGGGCCTGTTCACCTACGCCCGCTATCTGGGGGAACAGGACCTCAATGCCTCGCGTTATTGGCTGGCATTCTGGAAGAAGGCCCTGATGCCCCTGGGTACTGCTGTGATGGTGCTGGTCGCCATTTCCTTTATTTTCGGGCCCCTGCGCTCGGTTACCATGGGTTTTCGCGTGTTCACGGGCCTCTTGGTGGGGCTGCTATTCAAGTACATGCAGGATCTGCTGGGGCCGATGAGTCTTGTTTACGGTTTTAACCCGATGCTGGCGGTGTTGGTGCCAATTGCGGTCAATGCCGTGGTAGGCGCGATCCTGATGCGCAGGGCCGGCTAGCAGACCCTGACCCCGTCGTTACTTTGCCGCGCGCTTTTTAGTTGTGGTCTCCTTGGGAACCGAGACAACGACGCTGTCCGACAGCCGATCAGTGATAGAAAGACCGTTGATTGGATAGAACAAAGCGATAATCGCCGGTATGCCCAGAAACAGAGTGGCGGCTCCGAGGTAGTAGCTGCCTAGCAGCGTCAGGAAGATCACCGCCGCCGCCGTTACATACCGCCTGAGCGCCTTGCTCCAGCTCACCGACGTGCCATCAATGTTTTCAATGCGGATACGCCACACCTGCATTCCCAGGGTCTGGCCGATGCGGGTCCAGAAATAGCCGAAGAACAGGTAGAGGACCAGAAACAGGGTAAACGTCAGCCCCGGGTCGCCCGAAAGCTGGCCTGACTCGGCCATCTGTTCGTACCGGTCCCAGCCAGTAATCCAGCCGGCCACCATGGTGTATCCCCAGGTCGCGACAAGCAGCACGGCGATGCTGATCAAACCGTCGTAAATAATGGCAAGAGAGCGTTTCAGGGCGGTGGCTGGTGGGAATAGTTCCTCGGCGTCATGGAAGCGTCGGGGCATGGAATCTCCTGTGATGTTTCACGTTTTTCCTGTTCTCGGCGTGTGCTAGAGTAGCGGATTTGCACAAGCATGTAAGTATTCGTATTCAATCGCGGACCGGGCGGCACTCCCGCCGGGTTTCTGGAAAGGTATCAAAGGGCTATGAAAACCGCAGAGTTGCGACAGGCGTTCCTCGATTATTTCAAGCAGCAAGGCCACACCATTGTTCCAAGTAGTTCGCTGGTACCTGCGGACGACCCCACATTGCTGTTTACGAATGCGGGAATGAACCAGTTCAAGGACCTGTTCCTGGGCCGTGAAGAGCGTGACTACACCCGGGCAACCTCCTCCCAGAAATGCGTCCGCGCGGGTGGCAAGCACAACGACCTGGAGAATGTGGGCTACACCGCCCGTCACCACACCTTCTTCGAAATGCTGGGCAACTTCAGCTTCGGTGACTACTTCAAGCGCGAAGCGATCAACTACGCGTGGACATTTCTGACCGGCGAGAACTGGCTGAACCTGCCCCAGGAGAAACTCTGGGTGACCGTATACGCCGAAGATGACGAAGCCTTCGATATCTGGAACAAGGAAATCGGAGTTCCGGCTGACCGCATCGTCCGGATCGGCGATAACAAGGGTGGCCGTTACGCCTCTGACAACTTCTGGCAAATGGGCGATACCGGTCCCTGCGGCCCCTGTACCGAAATCTTCTACGATCACGGCCCGGATGTCGCTGGCGGTCCCCCTGGGTCACCGGAAGAGGACGGTGATCGCTACATCGAAATCTGGAACGTGGTGTTCATGCAGTACAACCGTACTGCAGATAGCGAAATGCTGAAGCTGCCCCAGCCCTCCGTAGACACTGGCATGGGCCTGGAGCGAATCACCGCGGTTCTGCAGGGCGTGCACAGCAACTATGAGATTGATCTGTTCCAGGATCTGTTGGCGGCCGCCTCCCAGGTTCTGGGCGGTGCCGCGACCACCGAAGCGTCACTACGTGTTGTCGCCGATCATATCCGCTCCTGCGCCTTCCTGATTGCCGACGGCGTGATGCCTTCCAACGAGGGCCGCGGTTTCGTGCTGCGCCGGATCATTCGCCGCGCGGCACGCCATGGCAACAAGCTGGGAGCAACCGGGCCATTCTTCTACAAACTCACCGGTGCCCTGTGTGAATTGATGGGCGACGCCTTCCCGCAGCTGGTTAGCAGCCGCAAGCAGATTGAAAAGGTGTTGCTGCAGGAAGAAGAGCAGTTTGCCAAGACCCTGGACAAGGGCTTGCGCCTGCTTGAGCAGGACATTGCTGAGCTCAACGGCACCGAGATTCCGGGCGAGACCATCTTCACCCTCTACGACACCTACGGTTTCCCGGTTGACCTGACCAACGACATCGCTCGTGAGCGGGGCCTGACGCTGGACTATGAAGGCTATGAGAAAGCCATGGAAGGTCAGCGCGAACGCGCCCGGGCAGCCAGCAAGTTCGGTATCGACTACAACGCCGCCGGTTTGCAGCTCGAGGGCAAGACTGAATTCACCGGATATGAGCATATCGATGGCCACGAGAAAATCCGTGCAGTCATCGTCAACGGCGAGGAAAAGACCGCAGAAGCCGGTGATGAGGCCGTTGTTGTGCTCGAGCGCACGCCGTTCTACGCCGAGTCCGGTGGCCAGGTGGGCGATACTGGCCTGCTGACCTGGAGCGGTGGCCGGTTCAAGGTAACGGATACGCGCAAGGAAGGGGATAACCACCTGCACCTTGGTACGCTGATCGAAGGCGAGTTGTTCCCGGGGCTGGAAGTCGACGCCCGGATCGATCACGCCCGTCGTGAGCGCACCAAGCGCAACCACTCTGCTACCCACCTGCTGCATGCGGCCCTGCGCAAGGTGCTGGGTGAGCATGTAACCCAGAAGGGTTCATTGGTGGATCCGGATAAACTGCGTTTCGACTTCTCCCATTTCGAGGCCGTGACGCCGGAACAGCTCCGTGAGATTGAGCGTCAGGTGAACGAGCAGATTCTGGAAAACAGCCCGGTGCAAACCGAAATCACCGACATGGAAAAGGCCCAGGAGAAGGGCGCCATGGCGCTGTTCGGTGAAAAATACGGGGATGTGGTTCGGGTACTCAGCATGGGTACCGACAACTACTCCGTTGAATTGTGCGGTGGTACGCACGTTTCTCGCACTGGTGACATTGGTCTTTTCCGTATTACCTCTGAAAGCGGCATTTCATCCGGTGTGCGCCGTATCGAAGCGGTTACCGGCATGGGCGCGCTGGACTGGATCGACGGTACCGAGCGCACACTGCGCGAAGCGGCTCGCCTGGTGAAAGGTTCCCGCGATTCGGTTATTGAGAAGGTTCAGCAGACCGTGGATCGCAATCGTCAGCTTGAGAAGGAAGTGGATGCGCTGAAAGCCAAGCTGGCTTCTTCTGCAGGCACCGACCTGGCCAGCACGGCAGTGGACGTCGCTGGGCTCAAGGTCGTGGCCTCCGAACTGGAAGGCGCAGACCGCAAAGCCCTGATGGAAACGGCGGATCAGCTCAAGAACAAGCTGGGCGAAGGTGTTGTGGTGCTTGCCAGCGTGGAAGATGGCAAGGTCACCCTGGTCGCAGGTGTTACCAAGTCTGCGACGAACCGGATCAAGGCAGGGGATCTGATGAAGCACCTGGCGGCCCAGGTCGACGGCAAAGGCGGGGGACGTCCCGATATGGCTCAGGGGGGGGGTAATGATCCATCCAAGCTTGAGGATGCCCTGGCAGGTGTCGCCGGTTGGGTCGAAAAAAATATCGCTTAAGCAACTGTTTTTGTGGGCGGGCTGGGGTTTATAATCCCGCCCGTTTGTTTTAATTGGCGGAGCGTTACTCCGCTGTGAGTCCCCGTTTCGGATATTGGGAAAATAATGGCTCTGTTGGTTCAGAAATTTGGTGGCACATCGGTTGGAACAACCGAACGTATTCAAGCGGTAGCCGACAAGGTGTGCCGTTTCCGCAAGGAAGGTCATGATGTCGTTGTCGTGGTTTCCGCCATGAGTGGTGAAACCAACCGGTTGATCGCCCTGGCGAACGACATCATGGAGGAGCCGACGCCCCGTGAAATGGATGTGTTGGTCTCCACCGGTGAGCAGGTAACGATTGCGCTCTTGTCCATGGCGTTGCAGAAACGTGGCTGTGAAGCGCGCTCTTACACCGGCTCGCAGGTTCGAATCCTGACCGACAGCAGTCACACCAAGGCTCGGATCAAGCAGATCGATGAACAGCGCATGCGCGAAGATTTGGATGCTGGCCGAGTGGTGGTGGTTGCCGGATTCCAGGGCATCGACGAGAGCGGCAATATCACCACTCTGGGCCGCGGCGGGTCTGATACTACAGCGGTAGCGCTGGCGGCGGCGCTCAGGGCAGACGAATGCCAGATCTATACCGACGTTGACGGTGTCTACACGACCGATCCCAGGGTTGTCGATACCGCGCGCAGGCTTGAGCGGATCACGTTCGAGGAAATGCTCGAGATGGCCAGCCTGGGCTCGAAAGTTCTCCAGATCCGTTCGGTAGAATTTGCAGGTAAATACAACGTTCCATTAAGGGTACTTTCCAGCTTCCAGGAAGGCGAAGGCACCCTGATTACTCTTGAGGATGAAAACGCCATGGAACAACCGGTTGTTTCCGGCATCGCTTTTAACCGTGATGAAGCCAAACTGACCATTGCCGGCGTACCGGATACCCCGGGCAGCGCGCTGCGCATTCTGAAGCCGGTGAGCGACGCCAATATCGAAGTGGATATGATCGTGCAGAACGTGGGTGAGGATAACCGCACAGCCTTCACGTTCACCGTTCACCGCAATGATTTCAAGCGTGCGAAAGAAGTGCTTCAGCGTGTGGCTGACGAACTGGGCGCCCGTGAAGTGGCTGGCGACAGCAAGATCGCCAAGGTCAGCATCGTGGGTGTTGGAATGCGTTCCCACGCTGGCGTGGCAACCCAGATGTTTGAAGCGCTGTCCAATGAGGGCATCAACATCCAGATGATCTCCACATCAGAAATCAAGATTTCCGTGGTGATCGATGAGAAATACCTTGAGCTTGCGGTTCGTGCGCTTCACAGTGCATTTGAGCTGGACAAGCCCGCGGTATCAGACGAGGCCTGAAAAACGCAGATAAAAGGTCGGTCTGCGGAGCCTCTGAAAAAAAGGGCATCATATGCTGAGCCTATGACAAACGTGAACCGTATAAGGGAATGTGCGTCTACAGATCAGTAAGTGATCCCACTATAAAAGCAATAAATAGATCAAAAACCATTTATCGGAACAGGTAGCTCTGGATAGGGAGTAAGGGATATGTTGATTTTGACTCGCCGTGTGGGCGAAACCCTGATGGTCGGCGACGATATCACCGTCACCGTCCTGGGTGTAAAGGGCAATCAGGTACGCATTGGCGTTAATGCTCCGAAAGAAGTAGCGGTACACCGTGAAGAAATCTACCAGCGTATTCAGTCGGAAAAAGGCTCTGAAGAGCCGGAACCCGGCAACAGCTGAGAGACAGAAAGCCGTTCATGGGAAACCTGAACGGCTTTTTTGATGATGGGCTGAAACGAGTCCGAAAAATCTCGTGTCAACCCTATGAAAACAGAAAAATTATGGTAGTATACGCCCCGTTCTCAAGGAGAGGTGGGTGAGTGGCTGAAACCAGTTCCCTGCTAAGGAACCGTACGAGCAATCGTACCGAGGGTTCGAATCCCTCCCTCTCCGCCATTTTCCTTTCGGGAAAAGCGAGACAGGTTGAGGTAGCATTCAACCAGAGCAAGTGATCAATGTGCGGCTGTAGCTCAGCTGGATAGAGTACCTGGCTACGAACCAGGCGGTCGGAGGTTCGAATCCTCCCAGCCGCGCCATCGATCAACCTGCCACAAGTTTTAAGCGGCTGTAGCTCAGCTGGATAGAGTACCTGGCTACGAACCAGGCGGTCGGAGGTTCGAATCCTCCCAGCCGCGCCATATTAAGATCAAGACGCCTCAGTTTGTGCACCCCACAGGCTGGGGCGTTTTGCTTTGTATAGCTGGGAGGATTTGAACCGATAAAAGGTTCGACCGAAACCCACGCAGTGGGTTGAGGAACACCGGAGCAAAGGGACGGTGACCCCGGAGGGGTGAGGGCCAAAGGCCCGAATAATCCTCCCAGCCGCGCCATATAAATAAAGAACCCCGCCTTGTGCGGGGTTTTTTATTTTGTCCCCGATCAATTTCAGGTTGATCAATATTTGCTCAACCATCCTTCTCGAACCTAATCTTAAGAGTGCAGGGAAATTTGATTTCAGGAAGGAGGTCTAACCATGAACAAGACACTCAATGGTAGCTACAGGGATCATGACCAGGCCAAGAACACCTGGGACGATCTAATTGCAACCGGTATTCCCCGTGACAACATTTTCATCGACGAGGAAGCCAAGGTTGTGAAAGTCAGTGTGCCTGCGGAGACTGAAAGGGAAATTCTGGAGATATTTGAGCGGCACCAGCTTCACTGATACCGGTCAATGCAATAAGGAGGGGGGGGCAGACAACCAGGATGTGTTGTCCGCCCCTTTTTTGTTTTGGTCAGCCTACAGCCGGAATCGGGAAACCAGGTTCTGCAGGTCGCTGCCGAGCCTGGCCAGCTCGCTGCTGGAGCTCGCCGTCTGGTTCGATGAAGCCGCAGACTGATCGGTAACGTCGCGGATGCTGGTGATGTTCTGATTGATCTCCTCAGCCACCGACGTCTGCTGCTCGGAGGCTGTGGCGATCTGGCTGTTGTACTGTTTGATGTCCTCCACGGCACGGGCAATGCGCTCAATGGTCGCCCCGGTTGCCGTGGCACGCTCCAGGGTGTTCGAGGCCATGGTTGTGCTGGACTCCATGGCAGAAACCGAATCGCCGGCACTGTTTTGAAGCGAGGTTACCAGTGTCTCGATTTCCTGGGCGGATGATTGGGTCCGCTGGGCGAGTGAACGAACCTCATCAGCTACGACGGCAAAGCCTCGACCTTGCTCACCAGCCCGGGCGGCTTCAATAGCAGCGTTCAGGGCCAGTAGATTGGTCTGTTCAGCAACCGATTTGATGACATCCAGGACGGTTCCGATGTTTGCTGTTTCTTTTTGCAGTCCCTGGATAGTTTCCATGCTCTGGCTGACTTCATGCGCCAGGCTGTTCACCTGATCAACCGTTTCCCGTACCTCTCGTTCACCATCGCTGGCCTGACTGGCAGCATCGGTTGCTACTGAGAAGGCCTGCTCTGCGCTGCGGGCAATTTCGCCAACGGTCGCCGTCATTTCGTTCATGGCCGTGGCAACCTGGTCGGTTTCCTGCTTCTGGCGGTTGATGCCGTCGCTGGTCTGGCTGGTGACGGTTGAGAGCTCCTCGGCAGAGGCGGCGATGTTTGATGCACCTGATTCGATACTCCTGACCAATTCCCGGAGGCTTGTTACCATCGTCGCCAGGGCGGCCATCAGCCGACCGATCTCGTTGGTACCGCTTGCCTTGATGTCCACGGTCAGGTTGCCAGAGGCAACCTCGGAGGCAATGTTCACTGCCTGATTAACGGGGGATACGATCGCGCGAGTGATCAGGTAAGCCATCAGGATGCCCAGCACCACGGCAATGCCGGTGGCGCCAAAAATCAGCCCGGACGCCTGCAGGCGGTCAGCCTCCATTTTCTCGGTCTGGAGTGCCCGAAGGTTGTTTGCCGATTCGATGGCTCTGCGAGCCGTGCTAACCATGTCATCGGATAGTTGCTCACCCGCGTTGGTCAGATCCACTACCGTTTGAAATTCGCTTACATAAGTCTCAAGTGCCTTGTTGATCTCTTCTTTTTCCTCGGCGGTGATCGCCGCCGATTTGAGCGGGCCCTGGACTCTTTTTGCATCTTCGAGATAAGCCTTGACGCTGGCAGTGTCCTGTTCGATGAGGAATTTGCGTTCAGACCGGCGCATATCCTCGAAAATGGCCGAGGCGAAAAATAGAGAGCTGTGTGCCTTGAGTGATGAGCCGAAGATGCGGGCGCTGGTTTCAAGCCGTTCGAGCGCTTCTTCCCGCGCCCCGATATTCGCCTCAACGTCGCCCATCAGCTGCTGGTAGTTTTTCACATCAGCCTGAATCCGGCCCAGTGTGTCGATATCTTCGGGGGCCTGAAGTAAGGGTTTGATATTACTGGTCAGTTCAAGAACGCGGTCACCCTGGGCCTGGGTTCTGGTGACTGCTTGCGCCTCACCGGTCAGGAGGAAGTTCTTCTCTTCAACGCGAGCCTCGGTGAGGTTGATGTTTACCTGCCCGAGCATGGCAACAATGTTTGACCGTTGCCCATAGCTCTCCAGTGCGCGGTCGCCAACCAGACCTACAAGAATGGTCAGTACGAGCAGAATGGCAAAGCCTCCGGCCAATCTGGTCCGGATGGTCATGTTAGTGAAGAAGCTGGAGAGTGCCATGGTTTTCCTTGTTGGTTGGGGCTGTATCGAAGATTTCTTTTGCCTCATTTTCTGCGTTATGCAGCGAATACAACTGATACACCGACGGGATTTCAGGTTTCTTATTTGAAGTTATTAACGCCATTTTTCTCGAAATAATCCAGAGGTATACCGTAACAGATAGTTTCCGAAGGGGGTGTTCTGATACGTAAGTGACGTCATGGATCAGAAAAACAAATCATTATCTGGCGATTTGACGGGCGCAGATGGGTGGGTCGTGCTCGGGAGCTCTCCACTGTCTTCAGTTTGAGGGGTGTGACAAAAAGTCGCACCTCGTGAGTCGCTTCCTTGTCGCTCGGTCCAGGATCGCTTGTGGTTGTCTGGCCTGGCTGCTATTTCGGTCAGATTGTGTTGTCAGGTTGTCCTACTCTCTAGGCTTTTTTGGAATTTGCTTATTGCGTTTGGTGCTTTATTCTTGTTTGTGAAGTGAAATCTGTATAAGCCTGTTTTGGCTTTTGAGGCACCCGAGGGACCTAATATGTTTTTTATACAGACAAAAAATTCGAAGAATAAGCTCGCTAGCGCGGTATTTTGTTCCATGATTGGTCTGCCGTATGTTGCTGTTGCAGCAACGATGGAAGCAGTGAACGAAGGCAATCTCGCGGTTCCGCCGGTTGACGGTAAAACCGTGGTGTATACCGACACTGAGGGGACTGCCAGTTTTGGCTGGCTCGATCCCGTTAACGATTTTGGCAATGTAGGTTTGGGGATAAAGGTCTACAACGAGCCGTTCACCGCCCAGCAGACATATGACTTTGCTGGGTGTCTGATGGCTCAGCCTGATCGTGCTCCCGGCGATAATTGCACAGCCCCGCCCGATTCCGGAAAGCGTTTCAAACTCAAAACAACCGAAACCAATGGGCCGATCGATATCGTTGTTGATGTGTCAGCCGATGATTCTGTAAGTCTCTATCGGGTGATTGGCAAGTTTTCCAATCTTACCGACGCCTCGAATTCGGTTGGCGGTGATTTGAATGCAATCCGTTTTGAGCTCGGTTTTGGGGTGGGAAGCGAGTTTATGCGGTCATCCGTTGGTGATGGCCTCGGCTTTGGTTTCGACGGTGAAGATAAGTTAAGTATCGGGCCCGTCGGGAAATACCCTGGCGGTCTTTTCGGCGGAAGCAAAGTTGAGGGGTTGCCTTTCTTCAGCACCGAAGTTGCGCCTTTTACTGAATCGGTCAGCACCGCTGATGATGGGGATATACTCGAAACCAACGGTACCATCGCCACGCAGTACAGCTCTCTTTTCGGTGACTGGCGCACATTGAGCCAGACGCCCACGGGATGGTTTATTGATCACGATGGTAATCCGGCCAACGATTCGATCCTGCTGGCTTACAACGCCGGAACAGTCGCCGCCCCGGATTGGCAGACCAATGAGAAGCAATTCAATGCTGCAGTGACCGTTGATCATGATGATGATGCCGCAACGCCTGAATTGTCAGTCGAACTATGGGATCCGAATAGCCTGAACTTTGACCCTACGGTGGCGGATAATGTGCTGCCGCTGGTGGACACCCTGGGCGAGGGAGATCCCGGCGATACGGTTACTGATGCGATTACCCTCAGTCCGTCGGCAGCATCCGCGCTCTACGATGGTAATTTTAACGTCCTGATTGATGGCCAGGCCGTTACCATTGACGACTTTGAAACCTGGGAGAATAAACCGGTCACGGTAGTTGATACCGCAAACGGCGACGCCCTCTATGCGACCTGGTACCCCGGAGAAGGAGAGGATGGGTTGTATCAGTTGGAGTCCGACTCCTCATGGGTAACGCTTTCCGAGATGGCAACGCTGATCGCGGCTGATGCGAACCTGGCCCGCGTGGCAGGCTATGTACAAGGCCCGATTGAAGACCTCGCAAACGTCAATATCAATCCGACAATTTCAGTGGGTGCGGCTGCCAATTGGCCTACCTGCTCCGGTGATGGTGTGAACACCACATGTAGCTTTACGTTCAGGGTTACCGGCCTGAATGGTGCGGTTGAAGAGCCGACTATCCCGGATACTCCAGTCGAGCCTGCACCTGAGCCTGAGGAGCTAGGAGCTTCCTCATCCGACGGTGATGGTCCTGTTTTCGGTTGCACCGCAGGCGGACCGGGTGCTCCGATCGATCCGGTTCTGCCGGGTTTGGTTCTGATGGCGTTGGGTGGCTTGTGGGCGCGCAAGCGTCTGAGCAACGCCTGATTGATCTGGTAAATCACGTAAAAGAAAAGCGGGGCTGACAATCAGCCCTGCTTTTTTGGTGCGCCCGGCATGGGCGCACTCCTGGAGGTGCAAGTCCTCCCGTGAGCTGGCCACAGCGAACGAAGTGAAGCGCAACTGCGGAAGGGTGACCGACCGTGGGGAGGAAGCGTGGAGCGTAAACCGTGAGCCGATGAACAAGAATCGGATATGAGGCACTGCCAAGCAGGGCGAGCGGGCCAAAAGCCGCGAAGCTCTTGTGGCCAAGGCGAAGTGGTGTAAATCCGGCGGTTGTGCGGCGAAGGAGTGTGTTCTTACCCGGGGAGATCTCGCCTCATGCCTGAAAGGGCGACGTGGCAACACGGAGCGAGAAGTCAGCAGAGGCCATAGTAACCGCTAACACAGGGCGAAGGGCCGAACGAGAAGGAGCGTCAAACGCCTTGTCGATGAGCACTGTACGGCATCAGATGCCCGCGCCAGCGGGGCGGATCGCGCAACGGACAGGTGAAGCCTTGCCGAAGGCGATGAGCGATGAAGCAGGACTCCCGCGACAAGAACCGGAAGGCGCAGGGCGAAGCCTGCTTGAGCAGGCGTTCGCACGAGAGAATATGCAGCGGGCATGGAAGCGCGTGAAGGCCAACAAGGGAGCGGCAGGTGTGGACGGGTTGGACATTGCCCAAACCGCGGAACACCTGCGATGGGCGTGGCCTGAGCTTCGCCAGCACCTGCTGAGCGGCGCCTACCAACCACAGCCCGTCCGTCGGGTAGGCATCCCGAAGCCGGACGGCAGTGAGCGGGAACTGGGCATCCCCACCGTCACTGATCGTCTGATTCAACAGGCACTGTTGCAAGTGCTGCAACCTCTGATTGATCCCACCTTCAGCGAGCACAGCTACGGCTTCCGCCCGGGCCGTCGGGCCCACGACGCCGTGTTGGCTGCGCAGCGTTACGCCCAACAGGGCCGCCATATCGTGGTGGACGTCGACCTGTCGAAGTTCTTCGACCGGGTCAACCACGACATCCTGATCGACCGCCTGAAGAAACGCATAAACGACCCCGGCGTTATCCGGCTGGTTCGTGCGTACCTGAACGCGGGCATCATGGACGGTGGTGTGGTCATGGATCGGCACGAGGGCACGCCGCAAGGCGGGCCATTGTCGCCGTTGTTGGCCAACGTTCTGCTGGACGAGGTGGATAAAGTGCTGGAACGCCGGGGGCACTGCTTCGCCCGTTACGCCGATGACTGCAACGTCTACGTTCGCAGCCACAAGGCGGGAGAACGGGTCATGCAGTTACTCCGCCGCTGTTATGGAAAGTTGCGTCTGGTGATTAACGAAGCCAAGAGCGCGGTGACCAGCGTGTTCGGGCGCAAGTTCCTCGGCTATGCCCTGTGGCAAGGGAGGAACGCTGAGGTTCGACGCGCGGTATCCACCAGGGCGTTACAGGCGTTCAAGCTCCGGATCCGGCAACTGACCCGGGGATCAGGGGGTCGCAGTATTGAACAGGTGGTAGAGCAACTCCGCCGATACCTGCTCGGCTGGAAAGGGTACTTCAGGCTGGCGCAAACGCCACGCATCTGGCGATCACTGGATGAGTGGATACGTCGTCGTCTGAGAATGCTCCACCTCCGGCAGTGGCGGCGGGGTAAGACGATCTACCGGGAGCTGGTCCGGTTGGGTGCCAGTTCCTGGGTGGCTGAATCTGTGGCGGCTCTGAGTCGCCGCTGGTGGCACAACAGTCGCTCTGCCATCCACAATGTCCTGACGATTGCCTACTTCGACCGGTTGGGAGTGCCGAGACTCTCGTGAACCCTCAACGTCTCGAACCGCCCGGTGCGGACCCGCATGCCGGGTGGTGTGGGAGGGGTGGAGCCTCATGGCTCCCCCCTATCCCGATTAGTCCGGTTAAAGTGAGCTTCCTCTACTGCTTGCCAGAGCCCTTCATCTTGTACTGCTGATTCTGACCTTTATCACCAGAACCCATGCCTTGGCCGTTCTTCTGGCCCATGCCCTGGCCATTTTTCTGGCCCATTCCCTGGCCCTGGCCTTTACCCATGCCTTGCCCGGAACCCTGTCCCATGCCGTTCCTGAGTTCCACGCCACGCTCTCTGGCTCGCTCCATCATCCGCTCGTGGTGGAGCTGGCGGTACTGCGCGCGCTCGGCGTCGGTGTTCAGGTTGCGCATGGTTTCCCGGTGCTGCTGCAGCTCTTGCTGGGTCATCAGTTCCCGTCCGAAAACCTGCTCTTCCGATTGGGCGGCAACCGGCATACTGGCCAGAGACGCCAACAGCGTGGCGCCAGCAATCAAGCTCAACGATTTATTCAGTCTCATAATCAATCCCCTTTCGTTCTATGGATATAACCAAAGTATAGGCCAGGATAGGCCCGTTGGGGTTATGAGAAGTACGTATCTTTTCTGCACATCAGGTTGCACTGCATGGAGGCGAACCTCTGGCGGGTAATGGTTCACCACATCAGATCATCAGGGATCTCGTAGCCTGCGTATGGATCGTCCTCACCTGCATCGTCCTGTTTGCGATCATGAAGTACGACTACGGCGCTCTCGTCCCGTTCCATGATTTTGCGGGCCACGCCTTCGGCCACAATCTCGTAATTGTCGTTCACGAAAACGATCGCCAGGCGGCCGCGGGATAGCTGATCGACCATCGTGTCGTCTACGAAGAGCTTCTTGATCTTCTTGTCATGGACGAACTGGTAGGAGGTTTCGCCCCGGCTCCGGTCCAGTCGGTTGGTTTCTACGAGCTGCCGGATCTGGGCCTGAATGGCTTTCTTCTCGGCGGCGCGCTGGCGCTCCAGGTTGAGCTGGCGATCCCGTTCGGCTTTTTCCTCACGGGCCTGGCGTGCTCGGACCTCGGCCTCGTTTACCTCGACAGCACCCTTGGGTTGTTGTTTTCTCTTCTTGCGTTTTTCGCTGCGAATAGCCTTGGCCTTTTTCTCGTCGGCCAGGCCGGCTTTCAGCAGTTGGTCCTGCAGGGATGCCATCAGTCACTCCGTTCTTTCGTTGCAGATTCTGGTACAATTCCGCCCTAGTATACGCCCTCATTATTGCCTTCATAACCAGCTTCCGCTGATTCCGGGATTTTCTTCTATGTCTTCTTTTAATGACTTTGGCCTGTCGTCGGCCATGCGTTCGAACCTCGACCAATTGGGTTTTGCTCAACCCACGGAGATCCAGGCGAAGGCACTTGCGCCGGGGCTGGCCAGCAAAGACATCATCGCCATGGCGAAAACCGGTAGCGGAAAAACGGCGGCCTTTGGCATCAGCCTGGTTGAGAAGCTCAATCCCCGGCTGTTTGCGGTGCAGGCGCTGGTGTTGTGCCCCACCAGGGAGCTGGCGGATCAGGTGGCTAAAGCGATCCGGGAGCTGGCACGGGCCCGGGATAACATCAAGGTGCTGACTCTGTGCGGTGGTGTGGCCATTGGCCCCCAGATCGGGTCGCTTAGCCATGGCGCGCATATTGTGGTTGGAACCCCGGGACGGATCCAGGACCACTTGCGCAAGCAGACCCTCTCGTTGGCACGGCTGAAAACCGTGGTGCTAGATGAGGCAGACCGCATGCTGGATATGGGCTTTCAGGAGGCGATGGAAGATATTCTTTCCCAGACACCGTCCTCCCGCCAGACCATGATGTTTTCGGCGACCTGGCCCGCGCCCATCCGTGATCTGAGCAAGCAGTATCAGAAGAGCCCGGTAGATGTTCGCGCGGAAGAAACCGGAGAGAATCCGGACATCGAAGAGTTGTTCTACGAAGTGTCGTCGCAATCCAAATCGGATGCCATTGTGGCGCTGCTTTCCGAGCAGCAGCCTGAGTCCTGTATCGTTTTTTGCACCACCAAGCAGCAGTGCGACGAACTGGCGCAGGAGCTTGGTGAGCGAGGCTTTTCCGCACTGCCTTTGCACGGGGATCTGGAACAAAGGGATCGAGACAGCGTGCTGGTGCGCTTTGGCAATCAGAGTTGTTCCATCCTGGTAGCCACCGATGTGGCTGCCCGAGGTCTTGATATCAAGTCTCTGCCTTTGGTGATCAATGCAGAACCTGCGCGGGATCCCGAGGTTCACACTCATCGCATCGGGCGCACCGGCCGGGCAGGTGAGCAGGGCCATGCCGTCACCTTCTGCACACCGGCCCAAGGCCACAAGATCAGTCGTATCGAATCCGAGAGAGGGCGCGCCGTGGAGTGGGGAGACACCGAGGCCCTTCTGGCGACGCCCCTGAAGCCCGTTACGCCCGCAATGAAAACCCTGTGCATTGCCGGTGGCCGCAAGGACAAGATTCGTCCGGGGGATGTAATGGGCGCCCTGACTGGTGAAGCCGGTCTGCCCGGAAAGGCCGTCGGGAAGATCGATCTGTTCGACCATCAGTGTTTTGTGGCGGTTGAAAAGTCGCTGGCAGGCAAGGCGTTGTCCAGGCTTGAAAACGGCAAGGTAAAAGGCCGTAAAATCCGCGTCCGATATGCCTGAATGAGAATTGCTTCGTCTGGGTAAATGCGTGTCTTTTCGGGCCGCGACGCTCGGAAACCCCGTATAGATTTTTGCATTTAGGTTGCCCGAGGGCCCTGAAAACGGTAAATTACGCAGGATTTTGCCCCCCGAATTGTGGCGGAAGGCTGTTAGACCTTAGTCTAACTGGTCAGTCCGGGCAAAGTTCGGGAGAAACATAAATCAATACAGGTAGCTGTTCGATATGAATGACCTGATGTCACAAGCCGTCGATCTGATGATTGCCGGAATGGGGTTTGTGTTCGTGTTCCTGATTATTCTGGTATTCGCGACACTCCTCATGTCCAAGCTTATAGGACGGTTTGCGCCGCCAGAGCCGGCAACCCCGGCCAAAACGCCACGTGCCAAGCCGAAGGCGCCCGCGTCGGTTGACCCTGACACCGCCGAGGCCATAAAGAAGGCGATTGCACAATTCCGGTCGCGCCACAAGAAGTGAGCCGGTAAAAGACTAGAACCTTTAAACAGAAGGCTGACACGATGACTGACACAAAGAAACCGCTGGGGATTACGGACGTTATCCTGCGTGACGCCCACCAGTCCCTGCTTGCCACCCGTATGCGGCTGGATGACATGCTGCCTATTGCCGAGAAACTCGACAAGGTCGGTTTCTGGTCCCTGGAGTCCTGGGGCGGCGCTACCTTTGATTCCTGCATCCGCTACCTGGGCGAAGATCCTTGGGAGCGCATTCGCGAGCTGAAAAAAGCCATGCCCAACACCCAGCAGCAGATGCTTCTGCGCGGCCAGAATCTGCTGGGCTACCGTCATTACGCGGATGATGTGGTTGACCGTTTCTGTGAGCGTGCCGCCGAGAATGGCGTGGACGTGTTCCGTATCTTCGATGCGATGAACGATCCCCGTAACCTGGATCGCGCCATCAAGGCTGTTCGCAAGACCGGCAAACACGCCCAGGGCACCATTGCCTACACCACCAGCCCGGTTCACACCATCGACATGTGGGTCGAACTGGCGAAAGAAGTCGCCGACATGGGTGCGGACTCCATCGCGATCAAGGACATGGCGGGCATTCTCAAGCCGTACGTGGCCTTTGATCTGGTCAGCCGTCTGAAGAAAGAGCTGGACATCCCGATTCACATGCAGTGCCACGCCACTACCGGCATGTCCACCGCTACCGCCATCAAGGCCGCGGAAGCCGGTATCGACAACGTGGATACCGCGATTTCTTCCATGAGCATGACCTACGGTCACTCGCCCACCGAAGCCGTGGTTGCGATTCTTGAGGGTACCGATCGTGATACCGGCCTGGACCTGAACCTGCTGGAAGAAATTGCCGCTTACTTCCGTCAGGTACGGAAGAAGTACGCCAAGTTTGAAGGCAGCCTGCGTGGTACCGATTCCCGCATCCTGATTGCCCAGGTACCGGGTGGCATGCTCACCAACATGGAAAACCAGCTGCGTGAGCAAAATGCCAGCGACAAGTTCGACCAGGTACTGGACGAGATTCCCAAGGTTCGTGAAGACCTGGGCTACATCCCGCTGGTAACCCCGACTTCCCAGATCGTCGGCACCCAGGCGGTGCTGAACGTTCTGACCGGCGAGCGTTACAAGTCCATCTCCAAGGAAACCTCTGCAATTCTTAAAGGCGAATACGGTGCTGCACCTGCGCCCATGAACAAGGAACTGCAAGAGCGTGTTCTGGATGGCAAAGAGCCTGTGACCTGTCGTCCGGCAGATCTGCTTGAGCCGGAAATGGACAAGCTGACCGACGAGCTCAAGAAGCTGGCCGAAGAGAAGGGCATCAAGCTGGCGGAAAATGTCGAAGACGACGTTCTGACCTACGCGCTGTTCCCGCAGATTGGCCTGAAGTTCCTGGAAAACCGTGACAACCCGGATGCGTTCGAGCCGGTTCCAACCGCCGAAAGCGCAGCTCCGGCCAAGAAGTCCGAAGGACCCGAGACCTACACCGTTGAAGTGAACGGCAAGAAGTTTGTGGTTGCCGTTTCCGAAGGTGGTGAGATCACCCAGATTCAGGGTGAGGGCGGTGCTGCTTCCGCACCGGCTGCTTCTTCGGCTCCGGCACCTGCAGCAGGTGAAGGCGAGCCTGTGGTCGCGCCTCTGGGTGGCAATATCTTCAAGGTCCTGGTTTCACCGGGTGACACCGTGGAAGAGGGCGATGTGATGATTATCCTCGAGGCCATGAAAATGGAAACCGAGGTTCGCGCGCCGAAAGCCGGCACTATCGGCGAAGTCTTCATCAAGGTCGGTGATGCCGTCTCTCCTGATGATGAAATGCTGACAATCGCATAAAGGGCCAGCATTCCATGGAAAAATTAATGACACTCTGGACAGGTAGTGGCCTGTTCAACATCGAGATCGGCCAGGTGATCATGATCGCCATCGGCCTCTTGCTCCTCTATCTTGCTATCAACAAGAAATTTGAGCCGCTGCTTCTGGTACCCATCGGGTTTGGTGGCATTCTGGCGAATATTCCGGAGGCAGGCCTGGCCCTGACTGCGGCGGAAAATGCCATCCACTTCGCTCTGAAGAACGAAGCAACGCAGATTCTGGCCGCATTGGCCGCGCCCCTGGATGTGGCTTATCAGGCCGGGCAGGCAGTAACGCCCGAGCTTAAGGAAGCCTTCAAGCTGGCGGTGAAAGAGGCCAGCTACTCCGAAATGGCGGCGGCAAACTCCCTTGCGCAGGACTTCGGTTATGGCAATGGCATGCTGTATAACTTCTACTCTGTGGTTATCGGCAGCACCATCGGGCCTCTGCTGATCTTCATGGGTGTGGGTGCCATGACGGACTTCGGTCCGCTGCTTGCCAACCCCAAGACCCTGCTGCTGGGTGCTGCGGCTCAGTTCGGTATTTTCGGTACTGTAATCGGTGCTGCGCTGCTGGACTGGACCGGTGTTCTGGAGTTCAACATCCTGGAAGCGGCTGCCATCGGTATCATCGGTGGTGCGGATGGCCCGACGTCCATCTACGTATCCAGTGTTCTGGCTCCGCACCTGCTGGGTGCCATTGCCGTCTCTGCCTACGCTTACATGGCACTGGTACCGATGATTCAGCCGCCGATCATGAAGGCGCTGACTTCGGCCGAAGAGCGGAAGATCAAGATGAGCCAGCTGCGCCCGGTCAGCAAGCAGGAAAAGATCATTTTCCCGCTGGTGGTACTGATTGCAGTGGTTCTGTTCCTGCCGGATGCGGCACCGCTGCTGGGTATGTTCTGTTTCGGTAACCTGATGCGCGAGTGTGGCGTGGTCGAGCGTCTGAGCGACACTGCCCAGAATGCCCTGATCAACATCGTGACCATTTTCCTGGGCTTGTCTGTTGGCTCCAAGCTGATGGCGGATAAATTCCTGGATGGCCAGACTCTGGGTATCCTCGGCCTGGGTATCGTTGCCTTCGGTATTGGTACCGCCTGCGGTGTTCTGATGGCGAAGCTGATGAACAAGCTGAGCAAAGAGCAGATCAACCCGTTGATCGGTTCTGCCGGTGTATCTGCGGTGCCAATGGCAGCGCGGGTCTCCAACAAGGTTGGTCTGGAAGCCAACCCGCAGAACTTCCTGCTGATGCACGCCATGGGCCCGAACGTGGCCGGCGTTATCGGCTCTGCGGTTGCTGCCGGTGTGATGATCAAGCTTCTGGGCTGATCTTCTCACTGCAGTACCGAAAACCCCGCCTTTGTGCGGGGTTTTTTTGGTGCGCCCGGCATGGGCGCACTCCTGGAGGTGCAAGTCCTCCCGTGAGCTGGCCACAGCGAACGAAGTGAAGCGCAACTGCGGAAGGGTGACCGACCGTGGGGAGGAAGCGTGGAGCGTAAACCGTGAGCCGATGAACAAGAATCGGATATGAGGCACTGCCAAGCAGGGCGAGCGGGCCAAAAGCCGCGAAGCTCTTGTGGCCAAGGCGAAGTGGTGTAAATCCGGCGGTTGTGCGGCGAAGGAGTGTGTTCTTACCCGGGGAGATCTCGCCTCATGCCTGAAAGGGCGACGTGGCAACACGGAGCGAGAAGTCAGCAGAGGCCATAGTAACCGCTAACACAGGGCGAAGGGCCGAACGAGAAGGAGCGTCAAACGCCTTGTCGATGAGCACTGTACGGCATCAGATGCCCGCGCCAGCGGGGCGGATCGCGCAACGGACAGGTGAAGCCTTGCCGAAGGCGATGAGCGATGAAGCAGGACTCCCGCGACAAGAACCGGAAGGCGCAGGGCGAAGCCTGCTTGAGCAGGCGTTCGCACGAGAGAATATGCAGCGGGCATGGAAGCGCGTGAAGGCCAACAAGGGAGCGGCAGGTGTGGACGGGTTGGACATTGCCCAAACCGCGGAACACCTGCGATGGGCGTGGCCTGAGCTTCGCCAGCACCTGCTGAGCGGCGCCTACCAACCACAGCCCGTCCGTCGGGTAGGCATCCCGAAGCCGGACGGCAGTGAGCGGGAACTGGGCATCCCCACCGTCACTGATCGTCTGATTCAACAGGCACTGTTGCAAGTGCTGCAACCTCTGATTGATCCCACCTTCAGCGAGCACAGCTACGGCTTCCGCCCGGGCCGTCGGGCCCACGACGCCGTGTTGGCTGCGCAGCGTTACGCCCAACAGGGCCGCCATATCGTGGTGGACGTCGACCTGTCGAAGTTCTTCGACCGGGTCAACCACGACATCCTGATCGACCGCCTGAAGAAACGCATAAACGACCCCGGCGTTATCCGGCTGGTTCGTGCGTACCTGAACGCGGGCATCATGGACGGTGGTGTGGTCATGGATCGGCACGAGGGCACGCCGCAAGGCGGGCCATTGTCGCCGTTGTTGGCCAACGTTCTGCTGGACGAGGTGGATAAAGTGCTGGAACGCCGGGGGCACTGCTTCGCCCGTTACGCCGATGACTGCAACGTCTACGTTCGCAGCCACAAGGCGGGAGAACGGGTCATGCAGTTACTCCGCCGCTGTTATGGAAAGTTGCGTCTGGTGATTAACGAAGCCAAGAGCGCGGTGACCAGCGTGTTCGGGCGCAAGTTCCTCGGCTATGCCCTGTGGCAAGGGAGGAACGCTGAGGTTCGACGCGCGGTATCCACCAGGGCGTTACAGGCGTTCAAGCTCCGGATCCGGCAACTGACCCGGGGATCAGGGGGTCGCAGTATTGAACAGGTGGTAGAGCAACTCCGCCGATACCTGCTCGGCTGGAAAGGGTACTTCAGGCTGGCGCAAACGCCACGCATCTGGCGATCACTGGATGAGTGGATACGTCGTCGTCTGAGAATGCTCCACCTCCGGCAGTGGCGGCGGGGTAAGACGATCTACCGGGAGCTGGTCCGGTTGGGTGCCAGTTCCTGGGTGGCTGAATCTGTGGCGGCTCTGAGTCGCCGCTGGTGGCACAACAGTCGCTCTGCCATCCACAATGTCCTGACGATTGCCTACTTCGACCGGTTGGGAGTGCCGAGACTCTCGTGAACCCTCAACGTCTCGAACCGCCCGGTGCGGACCCGCATGCCGGGTGGTGTGGGAGGGGTGGAGCCTCATGGCTCCCCCCTATCCCGATTTGGTGCGCCAGGCATGGCGCGTAGCGCCTTGACGGCGCTGTTCCGGTACAGGTGGTGCTGGCCGGATGACTTGGGGGTGCAAGTCCCCTGTGGGCCCGGCAAGGGGAACCACTAGCCGGACGGCAAGGGTGTCCATTGCGAGGTGGAATCTGAAGGAAGCCGCAGGCAAAGCACTGGCCCGACGAACAGGAATCGTATAAGGCGGTCACACCGGGCAAGGCGGCCAATATCGTCAAAGCCCAGTACTTGCACGGAAGGTGTGGACGTAGATGCGGCGAGCATAAGTGTGAAGGTCACGCGTCTTACCCTGGGAAGTCTGGTTCTCTGCCACTGTGCTACCTGCCCCGTGAGGGGCTGGGATGGGGAGCCAGAACTCAGCCGAGGCCATAGTAGGTGCGTTACCGCGTACTGAAGGGCCGAACATGGTTGGCCGCCAGTAGGCGGTGAGTTCTCGTGATGTGCTTATGAAGACAGAAGCGACCCGGATGGGTCAGGGCATTCAGGGAGAGGCCGGACAGTATCCGGTCGAGACTGAAGTCCGTGTCGAGGCAGACGCGGGGGCTCACTCGTGGACGAACGCGGAGCCGAACACGCTGATGGAACAGGTGCTTGAGCGCCAGAACCTGATGCGTGCGTATCAGCGGGTGGTGTCCAACAAGGGAGCTGCCGGTGTCGATCAGATGCCGGTGGCAGCCCTGAAAGGCCACCTGCAACAGCACTGGCCAACGCTGCGTCAGCGGCTGTTGGCCGGAGACTACCATCCTCAACTGGTACGCCGGGTCAGCATCCCCAAGCCGCAAGGCGGCGAACGGACGTTGGGCATCCCGACGGTACAGGATCGCCTGATCCAACAAGCGCTTCACCAAACACTGAGCCCGATGCTGGAGCCGACGTTCTCGGATCACAGTTACGGGTTCCGTCCCGGTCGGAGTGCCCATCAGGCGGTTAAGGCGATGCGGCAACACATCAATGATGGCCACCGTTGGGTGGTCGATCTGGACCTGGCTCAGTTCTTTGACCGGGTCAATCACGATGTGCTGATGAGCCTATTGGCTCGTCGCATCCCCGACCGGCGGGTTCTTGCCCTGGTCCGGCGTTACCTGCAAGCCGGCATGCTCGAAGGTGGGTTGGTCAGTCCGAAGCGGGAGGGGACGCCTCAAGGCGGCCCCCTGTCACCCCTGCTCTCCAATGTGCTCCTGACCGAACTGGATCGGGAGCTGGAGCGGCGGGGACACCGGTTCTGCCGTTACGCTGACGACTGTAATATCTACGTCCGAAGCGAAAGGGCTGGCCACCGGGTCATGGCCAGTATTACCCGCTTCCTGGAAACGCGCCTTCGCCTGAAGGTGAACACGACGAAAAGCGACGTGGATCGCCCCTGGCGTCGGAACTTCCTGGGATACAGCGTAAGCTGGCACAAACGGCAGGTGCAGTTGAGGGTCGCTCCTAAGAGCTTGAAGGCCTTCATGACCAAGCTGCGTCCGCTGTTCAAGCGGTCACGGGGCCAATCACTGGCCACGACCATCCGGACGCTGAACCCGATGCTCAGAGGCTGGGCGAACTACTACCGCCTGACCGCTTCGAAGCGCCCGGTGGAGGCCCTGGACGGCTGGATAAGAAGGCGACTCCGTCTGATCCTGTGGCGACAGTGGAAGCGAGCCAGTACGCGGGCTCGCTACCTGATACGGCTGGGTCTTACCGAGCTGAGAGCATGGGCGAGTGCCACTAACGGTCGCGGTCCCTGGTGGAACAGTGGTGCACCACACATGAATGCGGCGCTGCCCAGGAAGGTATTCGACCGTCTGTCCCTGGTCAGCTTGCTGGATACGATGACCCGGTGTCAGCAACAGTGCTAAAGGTCCGTAAAGGGGTCAATACTCACCGTTGTTGACACCGGCTTCAGAGCCATCCATGAACCGCCGTGGTACGGAACCGTATGCCCGGTGGTGTGAGAGGACGGGGGAGGTAACTCCCCCTCCTACTCGATCTAATGAAAATTCCGGGAGTGAACCGGCAACGACCGAATCAAATGGCTAAGATCCGAAAGCCTCCCCGCCATCACATGCACAATATCCCCCTGCCGCTCCAACACGCCCTTAACATGCAACAACCGCGCAGTCAGTAACGGCTTGCGCTGCCGCCGTGCCGTTTCCAGCCACACCACCACGTTTACGTTGCCGGTTTCGTCTTCCAGGGTCACGAAGGTAACGCCAGAGGCGGAACCGGGGCGCTGACGGCCGGTGACCAGGCCGGCGACCTGGACAGGGATGCCGGCTTTGGTGGATTTGAGCTGTTCGGCACTGAGGCAGAATTTCAGGTGGCCCTGTTCCCGCAGTAACGCCAGAGGGTGGCGCTGAAGGGTGAGACCCTGGCTGGCATAGTCGGCCAGTACGTTCTGGCCTTCCGAGGGTTCCGGCAATTGCTGGCAGTAGTCCGGTTGATAGTCGACTGCGGCCTCTTCGGCGAACAGTTCGGTGGGCTGTTCGTGATCGAGCAGTTGCCAGTACGCCTGGTGGCGGTTGGCGGTGAATGCCGGCATGGCGTTGGCGCCGGCCAGCAGCTCCATATCGCGTTGGTTCAGGGCAGCCAGGCGGCGAAGCTCGCTGGCAGAGTGGTAGCCCTCTGCTGGCCGGTTCTGATGGATGCGCTCGGCACCATTCACGGAGAGGCCCTGGATGATTCTCAGGCCCAGGCGCAGGTGGCGTGCTTCGCCTTCCAGGGTGTGATCCCACTGGCTGGCATTCACATCGGGCGGTAGCACGGTGACATTGTGCCGCCGCGCGTCTTGCACCAGTTGTGAAGGAGAATAAAACCCCATGGGCTGGCTGTTCAGCAGGGCACAGTAAAAGGCCGCCGGATAATGCCGCTTGATCCAGGCCGAAACGTAGACCAGCAGGGCAAAGCTGGCGGCATGGGATTCAGGAAAACCATAGCCGCCAAAGCCGCAGATCTGCTGGTACAGCCGCTCGGCAAAGTCGGCATCGTGCCCGCGCTCCAGCATGCCGGTAACCAGCTTCTCCCGGAACGGGGTCAGGTCGCCGTGGGATTTCCAGGCGGCCATGGCGCGGCGTAGCTGGTCCGCTTCGCCGGCGGAGAAGCCGGCCGCGACCATGGCCAGTTTGATCACCTGTTCTTGGAAGATAGGCACACCGAGCGTACGTTCCAGCACCTTACGTACGGCATCGTTGGGGTAGTCCACCGGCTCCAGCCCGTGCTTGCGGCGCAGGTATGGGTGCACCATGTCGCCCTGGATGGGGCCCGGTCGCACGATGGCCACCTCGATCACCAGGTCGTAATAGGTTTCCGGTTTCAGGCGGGGCAGCATGTTGATCTGGGCCCGGGATTCCACCTGGAATACGCCAATACTGTCGCCGGTCTGAAGCATGGCGTAGGTGGCCCGGTCTTCCTGGGGAATGTCCTGTATCCGGAAAGGCTCGCCTTTTTCTTCACTGATCAGCTCCAGCGCCTTTCGAATGGCGGAGAGCATGCCCAAGGCCAGCACATCCACCTTCATCAGCCCCAGGCTCTCGAGATCGTCCTTGTCCCACTGGATGACGGTGCGGTCGGCCATGGCGGCGTTTTCCACCGGTACCAGTTCGGCCAGTGGCCCGGCGCTGATCACGAACCCACCCACGTGCTGGGAGAGGTGCCGGGGAAAGCCCAGCAGGGTATTGACCAGGGTAAAGAACTGGTCCGCCACCTGGGGATTGCGGGTGACTTTCTTGTCGAGAATCTGCTGGCGCCAGTTGGTGGCCTTGTCTCGCCAGTCGATACCTTCCAGCAACTGTTCCACCAGGGCCGGATCAAACCCCAGGGCTTTGCCGACATCGCGGATGGCGCTCTTGGGCCGGTAGCGGATCACGGTAGCCGCCAGGGCGGCACGCTCACGGGTATAGCGCCGGTAGATATACTGGATAACCTCTTCGCGCCGTTCGTGCTCGAAATCCACATCGATATCGGGGGGCTCGTTCCGGTCTTTGGAAATAAACCGCTCAAACAACAGCTCTACCCGGGCCGGGTTCACCTCGGTGATGCCGAGGCAATAACAGACCGCAGAGTTGGCGGCCGAGCCCCGTCCCTGGCAGAGAATTCCCCGGCTGCGGGCGAAGTCCACAATATCGTGAATGGTGAGGAAGTAATGCTCGTACTTCATCTCCGAGATCAGGCCCAGCTCCTTGCGGATCAGGCTCTGTACCTGCAGTGGAGTGCCATCCGGGTAACGCCGACGCTCGCCTTCACGGGTCAGCCGTTTCAGGTAGCCGGCCGGGGTCTCGCCTTCCGGCACCAGATCCGGCGGGTATTCATAGCGCAGGCTGCCGGGCTCGAAGGTGCACTGGCTGGCGATGGCAAGGGTTTCTTTCAGCCAGGCTTCCGGAAACAGCCGCTGCAGAACGGGCAGGGGCCGCAGGTACCGCTCACCATTCTGGAACAGGCAGTGCCCGGCGTTCTCCAGATTGGTGTGATTTCGCAGGGCCGTGAGTACATCCTGCAGCGGCTGGCGTTCCCGGCTGTGCATGTGCACCTCGCCCACGGCGGCAACGGGTGTGCGCAGCTGATCGGCCAGCCAGTGTATTCGGGCCAGCCGCTGCTCCTCGCCAGATTCCAGGGTGCGGGCGGCAGCAATCCAGAGCCGTAGGTCAAAAAGTCGGGCCAGCCACTCGCCGCAGGCCAGTGCCTGATCAGAGTTTGCCTCGGTAGTCGAGGGGGGCAGCCACAGGCACAGGCAGTCATCCAGGGTGTGGGTTTCAATGTCCCGGTAAAACAGCTGGTACTGGCCTTTCTCGGCCCGGCGACGGCCGGTAGTGATCAACTGGCAAAGCTGGCCGTAGCCTTTGCGCGTGCGGGCCAGAAGGATAAAGCGGGGTAATGTGGCGCCGGCGGGGGCATCCGACAACTCAAACCAGCTGCCGGTAATGAGTTTTACCGGGCTCTCTGCCAGCGCCGCCCAGGCCCGGGGAATGCCGGCCACAGAACAGGCATCGGTAATGGCCAGGGCGGTGTAACCCAGCTCATGTGCCCGCTCAGCCAGCTCGTGAGGATGAGAAGCTCCAGTCAGGAAGGTGAAATTGCTGAAGCAGAACAGCTCTGCATAAGATTGTGTAGCCATCAGCCAAACCACCCATGCACAAACCAGCCTTCCCGGGCGTCCCGGAACACCCAGGCCAACTGGCCGCTGGTTAGCTGGGCAATGTAGTAATCCCGGTGCACACGCTGGCCATCCCACCAGCCACCGCTAATGCGCTCGGGCCCGGAAAACCAGGCAACGGGTGCTTCCGTCAGCGGCTGCGGGCCTTTCAACAGCCAGAGCGGCCGCCTGGGCAGTTCTGCCGCTGGTATGAGCGGCGTCCCGGTTTTACGCAGAACTTCGGAAGCCGACCAGGCCCGTTCGGGACGGTGATCCGCCTGGGGGGAAAGCTGCCTGAGGGCCTGATCGCCAAGACGCGCCTGCAACCGACTGATCAGGGTATGCCAGGCTTCATTCAGATCCTGGGTTTCCCCTAGCAGATCCTGCCCGGCAGGTGCTTCCCGGGACAGAAAACGCTTCACCATAAGTACCATCGAAATAACCGGGGAACTCAGGGAATGCTGCTCCAGCCTCAGGCGAATCAGGTTGAGGAAATTATCGGCCCTGTGCTCCGGCCCGGATGTGCGGATTTGCAGCCTGGTTGGCTCTGCATGCCGATGCCTCAGAACCAGCCGCAGGCTGTCGGTATCCTGCTGGCGCCAGCACAGATCCTCTTCCAGTTCGTCAAGCATGCGCTGGAGCGGAAACAGCAGCCCCTGGGTATGTTCGATTTCCTGCACAAAATCCGCCTGTTGCCGGAACGAGTGGGGCGGTTGCCAGGGTGTGCGGGGATCAGGCCGGGTGCCCTGGATTTTCTGGATGTAAGCCAGCAGTTCCGGAGACAGGCGCCGTGCCAGCTCCCCCGGCGGTAAATCAAACACCTCTCCCAGCGTATTCAGCCCCAGGCGCTGCAGCCGGGTACAGGCTTTCTCGTCGA
Source organism: Marinobacter sp. MIT932201 (assembly GCF_047123295.1). Classification (NCBI taxonomy): domain Bacteria; kingdom Pseudomonadati; phylum Pseudomonadota; class Gammaproteobacteria; order Pseudomonadales; family Marinobacteraceae; genus Marinobacter; species Marinobacter sp. MIT932201. The sequence goes on from NZ_CP138917.1 coordinate 1,769,145, forward strand.
ATTCCGCTGCCAGCAGGGGCATCTGGCTCAGGTTCCGAAGAATGTGGCCTTTGTCTGCGGTGCATTCCCCCTTGCCAGCACGGGCAATCAGCCGGGCCGCCAACGGGGTATAGCCAATACCGATCCAGGCGTTCAACTGGCGTTCATTCAGGCCCTGTTCCACGGTTTGCCAAACAGCGGGCAGGCCGCCATAGAGTTTTTGCAGGCTGCCAATCTCGGCCAGCAGGCCATCGGGCGGCACCAGCACAATATGGGCGGCGTAGCGGTACAGCCAGCGGGCCTGATCTTCCAGAATCCTGGCTTCCTGGGTTTCATCGGCACGCACCATACCCAGATCCGGCGCCAGGCTGATGGCGGTTTTCAGGCGCATGCCGCTACGAATACCCTGGCTCCTGGCGTCGGGGCAGGCCTGAATCACCTTCTGGCCAGAGCCTTCAACCACCACCAGGGCGCCCTCATCTTCACGGGTGCGGCGAATATGGTCCAGCACCAGGTGCGGGAAATGCAGATACAGCCAGAGCATGGAGCGTTATTACCTGGTTGAACCCGACCAGGGGCCCCGGACAACCCGGGTGGTTTCACGGAATGCGAGATCGGCCCGCTGGGCCATGGCCAGTGAACAGCGTTGCCCGGGCCAGCTGCCCCGGCGTTTGAGCACATTCACCTTGAGAGCCTGCTGCTCATCGGGTTCCAGTTCCAAACGCAGGGCAGCCGGAGAATTCTGCTCGGCGTAGCGCCGCTCCCGGAACAGCACGCACACATTGCTGCCAGCTTCGGCGGCCAGTTGCAGGCGCCGGACGTCCCGCGAGGCCAGCTTCCCCGGCCAGGCCATCACCAGGCCTGTTACCGGTGAACGCAGGCAGTTTTCCAGTGTCCACAGGAAATCGCTCTCATCGTCGGTATGAATCAGTACCACCTGGTCCAGATTCACACCTTCCCGGGCCAGGGCGGGGGCGTAGGGCGTATGTGGCGGGTTCAGCCAGAACACGCTTTTGCCCTCTTCGCACACCCGCCGCATGAGCGGCAAAAGCAGATGCAGCTCACCAATACCCGGTGCATCCAACAGGCATTCGCTCAGTGCACCCCGGGGCCAGCCCAGGCCGCCAAGCTGGTTATCCAGCACCTGGTAACCGGTGGGTTCCGCCGGCTGTGAAGTCTGGGTATGACGATGCCCCTGCCAGACACGGGCATCCTGCATCAGCGTGTTCAGAAGCTCGCTCATGATGAAAACTCTCGAAATACTGTTTAAATATACAGTATTCTGAAAGTGCCCGGATTTCAAGAGAAGGGTTGATAAAGCGAAGGGCACGACCCACGCTTGTAGTACAGCCATCAACCACGGAGGTTGAAATGAGTGACCTGAAAGCACACAGCTGTGAAGCCTGCAGCCCGAACGCGCCCAAGGCGACCGAAGAAGAAAAGCAGCAGCTGCACAAAGATGTGCCAGACTGGGAAATTCTGGACATTGACGGTGAGGAGCGGCTTCACAAGGTCTACAAGCTCAAGAACTTTGTTAAGGCGCTCGAATTCACCACCAAGATTGGTGAACTTGCCGAAGAGGAAGATCATCACCCTGTGATTGTTCTGGAATATGGCAAGGTCGCCGTGAGCTGGTGGAGCCACGAAATAGGTGGCCTGCACAAGAACGACTTTATCCTGGCAGCGAGAACCGATGCTGCCTTCAACGACATGCAATAATCCCAATCGCGGCGGAATGAACATTCCGCCGCTTTCTAAAAGAGATCCTCAGCAGCATGGTTGAAGACCGCACTGACAGCCCACTGACCCTGAAGTTTGGGCACGAAGAGCTGATCATTCGCCGCCGCTACGAAGTAATCAGCATCATCAACGACTTCTTCATCGCCATCTGGTTCCTGGTGGGCAGCATCCTGTTTCTGTTCCCGGAATACGAGAAGGCAGCCATCTGGCTGTTCATCATTGGTAGCTTCCAGTTCCTGATCCGCCCCACCATCCGGCTTGTTAGCCATATACACGTTAAGCGAATTCCAGCCAGTAACTGGGAAAGTTAAAAGTCCTCTTTGTCGCTGCCACAAAGGCGTTCGTCTTGACGTACGTACCCAAAGGCGTACACTTGGTGAAAAATTGAACACGCAAGAGGTGCGTCATGACCGGAATCACAGCAACTGAGGCGCGTAGCAACCTTTATCGGTTGATTGACGAGACCGCTGAGTCCCACCAACCAATCGTTATCATGGGTAAGCGGAACAAAGCCGTTCTGGTATCCGAAGAAGACTGGTCTGCTATTCAGGAAACACTTTACCTGCTCTCCGTACCCGGTATGCGGGAGTCTATTCGGGAAGGGATGGATACCCCCGTGGATGCATGCGATGAGGAGCTGGACTGGTGACATGGAAGTTGGTTTACACCAAGCAGGCTCAGAAAGATGCAAAAAAGTTGGCCTCCAGCGGCCTCAAACCAAAAGCCCAAGAACTGTTAGCTCTAATAGCGGAAGATCCTTACCGCAAGCCGCCTCCGTTTGAGAAGCTAATTGGTGATCTTGCGGGGGCCTATTCGCGCCGCATTAATATTCAGCATCGCCTGGTCTACCAAGTACTGGAGGACGAGCAAGTGGTGAAAGTCCTCAGACTCTGGAGCCACTACGAATAATGCATAACCAGCCGCTGTTGCCGGACAATTTTTCCACCGCTTCGCGGTTCCAAAATAGCCGCAAAGCTTCGCGTTACGTGTAAATATGTTGGAAATTGAGCTAGACCCGTTAGAGAAAAACGAAGAGGGCTCCTTAAAGGTCAGGAAAGCTCCGGCTTGGCGATATGGCTTCCTGATAACTACCTTTTTACTTTGGTCTGCCTCTTTGCCAATAATCATCAACAGTGCAACATCGCCTTTATTGGGAGGCCTGACTGCAACCGGAGTGTTGGCGGCAATAGGCTTGGTCATTTGGTACGTTTTCTCTAATAGAGTAAGTGGCTTTCATAGCGCAGGTCTCAGTCAGATAGTGCTGAGTCGGGGCACGAAGTATCAGTACAGTATTGAGGACGGCCTCATTCGAAAAAACTCTGATGAGGGCAGTAAAAGCTGGAAGCCCTCAGAACTAGTGGGCTCCGAGATCGGGCATGGATACGCGATAATCATCTTTAAGACGGCAGTCTGTTACCTGCCGTTTCGCGGGGCAAGTAGGCAGCAGGTTGTTGATTTTGTGCAAAAGGTGGAGCAGTTAGCGCGTAACAAATAGCTCCAGTTTGTTCCGGGCAAGGATGATGATGCGTTTGCGAACCACGACCTTGCGTGTTGATTTGTGCCATGAATACTGAACACAGTTTTCGCCAGATCGATGCCGATGGTTGTAACATTCATGATGATTCTCCCTGCTTTTGGTTGAAGACGTCAGACATCCTCAATGTGGCACATTGATGCCGTGGGAGCAGGGGGAGTCCATATCATTCGCTACGCATCAAGGAGGAAGCTGTGAAAGAAACCGGTAAGATCAATTATGTTGAGATGCCTTCCAGGGACCTGGAAGCCACAAAAAGGTTCTTTGGTGATGCCTTTGGGTGGTCGTTTATTGACTATGGCCCCGAGTACGTATCGATCGAGAATGCTGGACTGGATGGCGGTTTTTTCAAGTCAGATAAGGTAGCCACGACGGACCATGGAAGTGTGCTGGTTGTCCTTTTAAGTACCGACTTGGAAGCTACTCTTGAAAAGGTAGAGTTATCTGGGGGAAAGATCGTCAAGGATATTTTTACTTTTCCAGGTGGCCGCCGTTTTCACTTCAATGATCCAAATGGCAATGAATATGCCGTGTGGTCAGAGCCAAAAGTATAACAATCGCAGGCAGGGCGACGGATTGTCCCTTGCGGTTTCGCCTCCGTTGCAAAGCCGTGAAACAAGCCCGTTACGGGGCAGAAAACGGCGCCACTGTGTATGATTTATGTGCATATATGAATTAATTTTCTCCAATTTTTTGCACCCTCCTTGTCCCTGCCTATACTCCTCTAAGTCATAGCTTGAATTCATGACGCTGTTTGCTGTTTCCATGGGCCTTTCGGCTCAAATTTACGCAACAGGGTTTTGATGCTGCAGTCCGGCTACCACGGAGAATATGGATGTTTTTCCGGCCGGTCTCGAAACCTGCGCAAGACAATCGCTGCGAGGGATCGCTATGGCAACTTCCGCCCGATTTACTACCGTCGATTTTTCCCAATTCGATTGGCTTAACCGCATAGATGCTGACGTCCTGCTTGATGTCGGCGACCTGTCTCCAGACCTGTTGACTGTTCCCGGCAAAGACGTTCAGCGTTTGCTTTCGGAAGTGGTTCGCCTTGTTCTGGACCTGCCAAGAAACAGCACGCCCCTGGTTGTCTGGACCAAAGGCGACAGCGAGCTGCTCATCCACAGCGATCAAACCCGTATTCAATTCTCCAGCGGCGTTATCACCGTAACGGTGACAGCGGAGTGCGAGGAGCATGGAAAGCTTCGCATTCCGGTACCGATTGGCGTTGGCACCAAACAGTCGCCGAGCGGTCTTGTAATGTCCACGTTCGAAGACCTGGAGGGCCCGGAAGAGCTGATATTGGCCTGGCGGGATGCAATTCAGGCGTTCGCCTGGGAATCCGTGCTCGAGGTAGCTTCCGTGCTCTGCGCAGAGGTTGGTAACGATAAGCGTGGATTGCCGCTTGTACCCGGTGCTATTGCCGCAGCGCCGAACAAAATGCTGGTGCAACCTGTTGCCCGGTTTTCACTGATGCCGGGAGTCTGACATGGGTGCTGATCAGAATCTCGACGTATTTGGCGCTCTGGCGGAAGCCGTTGGCCTGACCCGCGATGGCGAACTACAGGGTGATTGGTTCCAGGACCCACTGGGCAATCCCAACGGCAGCAAGCGCGGTCTCAGCTCGATGATGTACCTCGATGAGCAGCGAGAGGCATTGATTGCGTTTGTCGACGACGTGCTGGGAGCGCCAGACAGGGAAGAGCAAGGGAGTGCTGTCTGGGTCCCGCTTTTCAGGGACTCCGGTGCAACCATTTTCGTAGTGGTTGATGAGGCCGACAACGGTGCCAGAGTCGGGTTTGGCATTGAATACGACAGCGGTAGTTCGTTGCCTGCAATCTCTGTGAGCGCCCATGTTCCGGTGTTCCAGTTCGAACGTGAGGGCGCGGGAGCGCTGGATATTTCCGGGGCGCAACCCGATTGGCTGGTGTTGGGCCGGGACGACGCGCACATCGAACTGGCGATCCGAGTCATCATTTCCAACGATGCTCCTGCGCCGGGGGACCTCTATATTGGCGCCGTAGCCGTGGGCGTGGACGTTCCAACCAGCCCCTCTGATGATCTGGAATTCAGTCTCGGGTTTGAGCGGCTTCAGCTTCCTGGAACCAATGCACCCAGGGATTTTGAGCTCACCGTGGATAACATTAACGAGCTGGGCTCCGACTTTCTGGAATTCATGACGGGCCTGATTCAGGCCCAGGCCGAGGCGCTCGACACCACCAATCCGGCAACCGCACCTTTTGCGGCGCTCACTGGTTTGGCGGGTTTACGGTCTGTTCCGAATATTCCGCCATTTCCGCTGGAGTCCCTGATTTCAAATGGCGTGTCTGCGGTGACCGGCTGGATTGAATCCATCCTTTCTTCCGCGCCTGCTCGCAATGCCTGGCTCGGCCAGTGGGCCGCGCTGCTGGGCGGAACCGTCAATTCTGGCCAAAGCGCCATTGAGTTCAGCGACGGATCATTGGCCGGAGCAGTTGGTTTGCGTGTGGCGTCGTCAGCTGCCGGGGGATTGATCATCACGCCCTGGCTGGAGGGTTCGCTCAGACCTCAGGCCGGCGCGGAAGTGAAGGCGCAGGCGGACCTGCTGACCCTGGCAACCCTGGATGGCAGTATCAAAGCCGTGCCGAATTTGTCGCTTCTTGCGGTGTTCGGGCAGGCAGCGGGCATGGGGTCGCCGCTGCTTGCGGGCGATCCAGCAATTGGGTCAATCAAAACCGGTATTACTCTGGCCGCGGGCAAACCGGCTTTTGCATTGACCGCTCATAACGTTACGCTCGGCGGCACCAATCATGAGTTATTGGATCTGTCGTCTCCCGATGCTGCGCTGGACGCCGCCGAGAGCCTGGTGGACGGCGCGCTGGTTTCGGCCTTGGCCACTCTCGGTCGCCCCGGCGAAATCTGTTCCCAACTGCTGGGGCTTGATCCGCCCACCGGCATCTCCGGCCCTTCAGCGATCGAACTCCTGACCGACCCACTAGGCAAAACGGCCGCCTACTGGAATTCACTCTCTGCCTCGCCGGCAGCCATGGCGGTTGTTTTAACCTCAACCCAGGAACTCATCACCGGTAACTCAACCAGTGTTTCCGGCACTGGCACGGCAGCGGATCCCTGGAGTATTGATCTGGACCCTGTAGCGCTTGAGGTTTCGATCGACGGTGACTGGGTCAATTTTGATTTGGAAGCTCGCCTCGAAAACACTGTACTGGACGACAAGCGATCAGACGTTTTTGTCAGTGCAAGGCTGTTGCGGCTGAATTTTGCGGCGCCGAACGCGGAGTTCCTGAGCCGAATAAACGCGGGTACCCGGCTTCGGGAAGCCAATGGGTCTGATCTCAGGATGGATATGGGGCAGGTTGATGTCTCGGCCCGGTCGATTGGTGCCTCGGTGGTTTGGGGGGCTTCAACGGGCTTTGCCGTGCGTGTGGATGCGCCAGACCTGTCAGTCGAAGTTGAGGCGGTCGATGCATCCGACAGTTCAACCATCGAAGTTCCGTTGCCGCTGCCAGAGTTCAGTAGCGATGGCACGGTTCGCTTCAGCCCGGATTGGGGGGCCATCGAAAACGCCGTTGCCGCGTTGCTTCGGCGCCTGGGCTCGCCGATTATCACCGCGCTTACTGACCTGATTGGCTGGAACGGCGAGGGGGCCCGCCTATCCATTGAGCAGCTTTTGAGCGACCCGGAAGCCGCTCTGAAATCCTGGATGGGTGATCTGGTACTGAATTGCAGCAATGTTCGGGTGGCGATGAGTCCGCTCTCATACCTGTTCAGTGGCTTCCGGCAGTGGGCACCGCTGGGCAATGGTAATGAACGCACGCCCTATCGAGCCGCTATAGCCGCTGCCCCCGGGGCGCCGGGCGTTGCGGTGTGGCTGGACCCTGGATGCGACATCCACCGCGGGCGGTATCAACCTCCAGCCGGCAATTTCGATTCCAGTGAGCCGACGGAGTTGGCCTCCATTGCAGAAGCGATTCGGGCGGCAGGTACCGAGCTTCCGGACCTCGCCGATCTGATGACGGGCCGGAACCGGCTGGACGAGGGCTTTCAGGCGTTAATCGATCGCTTCACGGGCACCGACGGCCTGATCGGCCGCCCAGCGTCGCTGCCAACCGGTGTGAATGGCATCGACATTGAAGGCTTGAGCTATCGCGAGCTTGTGGCATTCGGTGCCATTAACCTGTTGCCCCAGGAAGCTTTCGGAAGCGCACCGGATGCGGTGGTTTACGTGGGCTGTGAGGACCTCTGGAGTACCTGTTTCGGGAGCGACAGCCTGGATGTTCGGGGAGAGGTCAGCGGGCCCGGCGTTCCGGCGTCCGCCAACGGACACTGGTCCATCTGCCTGCCGAATCCAACAACAGCCGCGGCAGCGAGACCTGATCGTGGTGCCATAGACGAGCAATGCCAGCGCCTGATCGAGGTGTTGCAGGATCGGGCCACGCCCATAACGGTTGTTGCCTTCGGTTCCGCCGGGGCGGCTGCCATCAAGGCGGCAAGTACGATCACTTCGATTGATCGGGTGGTAACGGTAGGCGCGCCCTGGGCGCCGGTTTCCCTGAATGGCTTGTTGTCGGGGTTGAGCGGCGACGCGTTGCGGCTCCTCTTGCAGCTCCAGCGACCAGAGCCCGAGACGATTAACGAAGAGGAGATTGCCGGAGAATCCAACGCCCTCTTGCAGTTTGGCTATGTTCTTGAGCGGGCGTCCCGGGCCGCCGGTTTAACACCCGACAGCCTTGATGAGCTTTTGCGGGCGGACCAGCAAGCGATCCGGTCCGGCCTTCCGGTAGACGCGGTATTCGGCGCCCTTGACGCCGAAGCCCTGGAAGCCGGTCTTGCTGCAACCGTTGCCGGTGCCATTGCCTACCGCCACGAAACCTATGAGCCTCCGGCAACGCCACCAACCAAACTGCACGCCGGTGTGGATCTGCCAGTTATTGATGCCAATCTCGGCGGCGTCTTCCTCGGGGCGGGGGCCATCCTGGAACTGGCGACCTGCGATCGAGGCCCCGGTGGCGATGGCTTTGAGGTGCAAACAGATAGGCAGGTCATCGTGGATCTGCATTTCGGCGTTCAGGATGGTTGGCTTGTTGGTGGCCCGGGCGCCGGCCAGAACGACATTGAGGTGCGCTGGGTATCTGCCCGGTTGTACCTGCCCTTGGCCGGTAGCACGCGGGTATCTGGCGCCCGGATAGTTCTGCACGAGGCCAACTGCTTCGGGGTGCGGCGGGACCAGTGGGTGATTGAAAGCGGGGCTGGTGTAGCCTCGCCGAGCTTGCCCACGTCTGAGGTTCATTTGATTCTGGCCGAAGTTGTGGGGCGCTTGGCTGCGGCATCTCCGGATCTCAGCCAACTGCTTGCCGACATCGGGCTGGTTGCCGGAGGTGGTTATGATCCGGAAGGTTTTGATCAGCTTATTCTGGATACCAGTGCCGCAATCAACGCGGCGGTAGATGCATCTCTGGCCAGCCTTGCCGGCGCACTAAGGGCGCTTGGCGGATTTGGTGGCGCAGGCGCCGAGATATCCTGGGCACTCGATGCGGCAACCATTGCCGTCGATCTGAACTCCCGCGCCTTTGCTCTGGACGTAAACCATGTGGCGGCAGACCTTGTTCCACTGGGCCTGACGCTATTTGCTTCGGCATCCTCGGCCTCCATCTCCGGCTCCATCGGCGCAATCGAGCCGGATGTGGGTGGTCTTCGGCTTGTAGCCAGTGCAGCAACGGGTGGAGTTTCACCCGCCCTGACTATTGCCTGGCAAACTCCTGGTTCATTGTCCGCGACGTCAATCAATCTTCTGTCATCGCTAAGCACTTCCGAGCAGGCCGCCCTGGCGAAACTGGGAGCGGGGTTCATCCCGTCAACGCTTCTGGCGGGATTGGTTGATCACCTCCGCGAAACCGCTTCTGACGATGCGAGGGTCGCCATTGAGGTGATAATGGATGGCCTGGATTTGCTGGCGCCGCCTTCTGAACTGCCCTCACGTAGGGTGTTGCTGCCCTGGGCGTTGTTTATGGACCCGGTGGGTTGGCTGAAGACAGGCGCTGCACCCTGGAAGGCCGACCCGTTTGGCCAGGCGATTCAGGCGTTCGATGCGCTCGGCCAGTTGTTGATACCCGGCTTCACCGGAGGCGGATTCGATTTCAGTAATGAGGTGTCCGTAACCTACGGGGTGGCCTCAGAACGACTGAATGTAGCCGTCGCCATCGAAACAAGTCATTCATTGGGCGCGACTCCGGTCATCATCAGCCTGGGCGGCGGCCTGTCCATAGCCACCAACGGCTCGATTAGCACCCTCGTTTCCAGTTCGGCGACCTTTGATGGGAAGGGCGTTGCTATCTCCCTATCGCCAGACATTCGCATCGACCTCTTGCGGGCTGCCCCTGCAGCGCCCATGCAGATTTACCCTTCGGGACCGGGCCTGGGATCACTTCTGGCGACTGGAGCAGGTATGGCCATCCCGGTCGCGCTTAACGCATTGATTGCCGAAAGGGCCAACCCGACGCCGTCGCTGCAAAAAAATGTGGCTACGGCAGTGTTTGAGTTGGGTAGCGCATTGGATCTTCTGGAATCCAATCAGTTTGCCGACGCCAGAATTCAGACCTTTGCCGCAGACCCCGCCGGGGTACTTTTATCCCGCCTGCCCAATCTGGTTGTTACCGCAATTTCGCAGTTGGCCAATGCTCTCGACCCTGCGGGTACTGTCGTTTCGACATCGACGCCTGCGACGGGAATCTGTCGACTGTCACTGGGTAGCACGGATCCTGTGGAGATCACTCTGGATGCCAGCCCCACGGGCCCTGCCATTGAACTGGCCGCGGCTCTTTCGATAGCGGATGTCGGAACGGTCGGATTCGACCGGGTGCGACTCAGCGCGAGCGGCGTCGCCGTTGCTGTTTCCTATGTGGCAAGCGGATTCGACGTTGGCAATGGTTTGATTCTTCGCCCTGTAGCGAAAATTGAAGCCGGCGTGTCCGGCACCGGTTTCTCCCGAATGGCCGCCCTTGGTCTCGTCACTGATGGCACGGGCGACCAGTCCGTTCAGTTCCGGTGGGCGTTGAATCAGACGCCGCCGCGGGTGGTTGTTGTTGAAGAGTCACCGTCCGGTGAAACAGAAGACAACGAGCCCGCAGCTGTGGCCCTGGCGCTCCTGTCCCAGGCTGTTTCCATGGCCGCAGGTGTCACGTTGGAAGCACTTGGTACATTGGGAACGGATGCGGTTGATGCACTGCAGGATGTTCTGTTCACCGGTGGCACACCAACCCTGGATCCCACCCTGTTTGACGACATCGTCGACCCGGAAGCGTTGTTGAAGCGTCTGTTCCAGCTCGGCTTCAACCTGGCCGACCACAACCTGAAAATTACCATTGATGGCAAAGTGGATGTCGGCTTCACCCGCAACGGCGATCTTGCAGGCATCTTCGTGTCTTTGCCCCCGGGCGAGCGTATTTCGCTCGGTGGTAGCGACCCGACGGTGGATCTCGAAGTGGTTGCCAACTGGGTGACGTCGCCCGGAATCGCACCGGGTTTGTCGATCTTGCTCGTTGAAAAGGTCGGAAGCGATTTTCAACTGAATGCGGGGTTCTCCATCGCTGGTCTGGGCGTTCGCGTTGGCAAAAACGCAGGGCCTTTGCTGAACCTGGGTATTATGAGTATCGACGCCATCGGCGTTCATTTATACGGCGAGGCGGTGCCGGCAGGGTTAGGCGGCGGCGTTCAGGTTCAGCTTGATGGGCTGGCCATCGTGCCCTCGGCGGCCGGCGGCGACAATGCGGTTGCCAACAACATCATGAGCGACGCCGGAAATGATGCGTCGCCCTCGGCCCGTCCTGCCTTCAGCCCGGCGTTGGCGATTCAGAAGAACCCGGGGGGCGATCTCGGCATTTCATTAAGGGCAGGGGATCCACCGGGCCCCTGGTGGCTGGCGATCCAGAGACAATTGGGCCCGCTTTACCTGGAGCAATTTGGTTTTGATGTCACCGAAGTTGATGGTTCCGTTACCGGGATTTCGCTGCTGTTCGATGCGCGCGTCTCACTGTTCGGGCTAACGGCATCGGTTGAGGAGCTTGGCCTGCACTGGCTCGGCGGGGACGTCTTCGAGTTGACCAACTGGGCGGTCGATCTGAAGGGCCTGGGTGTTTCCGGGGACTTCAGTGGTCTGTCTATCGCCGGTGGTCTTCTGAAAACAGACCTGGACGGACAGATCGGCTACGTCGGAATGCTGATGGGTCGTTTCGGGGTGTATGGACTCTCCCTGTTCGGCGGATACAGCGACGACAAAGGGCTGCCCTCGTTCTTTGTGTTTGGTGCCATTCAAGGCCCCATTGGTGGCCCTCCCGCTTTCTTCCTGACCGGCATTGGGGGCGGTCTCGGCATCAAGCGGGGGCTACGCGTTCCGGATGATCTGTCAAAGTTTGGCGAATACCCCTTCATCAAGGCTCTGGATCCCGCGGCAAGCGTCTCCTCCGATCCATTGGAGGAGTTGCGAAAGCTTGCCGAGTACTTCCCTCCGGAGCCGGGTAACTTCTGGTTTGCCGCCGGCATCAGTTTTACCAGCTTTTCTCTGGTGGATGGTGTCGCCGTGTTGTCGGTTTCCGTCGGCAACGGGTTGGAACTCAATCTATTTGGCCTGGCTCGAATGGCTTTGCCCAGGCCCCAGGCCGCACTGGTATCCATTGAGTTGGGGCTGCTTGCCCGGTTCTCGTCCTCGGAGGGGCTGTTCCTGATTCAGGCGCAGCTTACCGACAATAGCTGGCTGCTGTACCCCGAGGTCCGCCTTACAGGGGGCTTCGCTTTTGCTACCTGGTGGCTCGGCCCCAATGCCGGCCAGTTCGTTCTGACATTGGGCGGCTATCATCCCAGCTTTCAGCGTGACGGGTATCCGATTGTCGCCAGGTTAGGCCTGCAATGGCGGGTGTCCAACGCCATTGTGATCAAGGGTGGTTCTTACTTTGCCCTCACATCGGAAGCCTTGATGGCAGGGGTTGAAGTAGAGGTCAGTGCCGACTTTGGCTTCGCCTGGGCCCGCATTGCCTTTGGTGCGAATGCCATTGTCTATTTCGATCCGTTTTACTTCATGGCGGACGCCTACGCCCGCATTTCCGCCGGTGTGAAGATAAAAACCTTCCTGGGCACCATTCGAATCAGCATCAGCCTTGGTGCACGTATTGAGGTCGAGGGGCCTGATTTCCGGGGCAAGGCGACCATCGAAGTAGGTCCTTGCGACATCAAGGTGAAGTTCGGCAGTTCCCGCGAGATTCGCGGCATATTCGTGGGTTGGGATGAGTTCGTACCCAAGTATCTGGAAGAAACCTCGCCCGGCCGGGCGCGGACGCTCTCGGGGGCAGCGGGTAAGGGGGCTTTGCCCGCTTCCACGGAGGGTGAAACCTCGGCACCCTCCAGTGACGGTAGTTATGAGCGGCCCTTCGAAGTCTTCGCGGAGTTCGAAGTATCGGTTGTCGCAACCGGCCCGGTCACCCGGTTTGACTTCAACAACCCGGCCATCGACAAGGACATTACGCCCAAATTGCCGAGTGGCGCCGCGGTAGCGATGGGGTTGAGCCCCATGAACGCCGCCGGGTTGAAGGGCGAGTTGGAAATTCGCCTTGAGCGCAGGGTTGGAAACACCTGGACGGACCGCACCTCGGACCTGCGCCCCCTGGTGGAGGGCATGAAGGACGAAAAGACTGCCGAGGAAGGCCCTACCTATGGCCTGGAAGCCTTCCCGATCGGTGTTTGGGGGCCGCCAGAAGATCCCGAGCAACCTTCCAGTCCCATTCCGAAAGGCGACGTTATTTTCGCCGGCAGCCGGTTAAAGATGGTTGCCGAGGCGGACATGAGTTCGCAAACCGGCCCGGAAATCGATTACTACCGGGTTGAAGCAGGCCGGCGACCACTGCCGTTGTCTGCCGCCGGTACGTTGCGGGCCGACAACCTGAACCGGGCCACCGCATTGGGAGTTGTTGCCGAGAGCGCGAGCATTGAGGAAGCCTTTGTTGAAGCCCGGAAGTATCTGTTTGCGGACGGCACCGGCGCGTTACCCGAGGGGCTTCTGGCCACAGGGCAGCGCAGCGCCAAAGCGCAGGCTATCTACGAGAACTCCCGCACCGCGCCACCCATGTTTGGCACACTGATGGATGGCCTGGAGGCCTCGAATGCCAGCAACGGTTCGACCGCCTTCATGTCTCTGGATGAGAGCCCCCGGGTCATCAAACCAACGAAGCCGTTCGTGACCGGATTCATGAGCAGCGGGGCAGGCGTGGCCCTGCGGGATGCGACCACAACCGTTGCGGACAAACGCATCAAGCGCCGCCCGGCACCGTCCACGGAATCTGTTCGCGGCCGACTGGGCCGCAGTTTGCCGATCAAACTGAACACAACCCATGCTCCGTCCAGCTTCAACGATCTGACGGTCGTTGTTCGCGGCTCTGTACCTCGCACCAGCGTTACCAGCGCCAGCCAGACATATCTCGGCGGCCGGGTTGGCTCGGGTGCGGGGGCCGCCTATGTGAAGGGCCTCGGGAAAGACGCTGGACCGGTTCCACAGGCGCCAGGTAGCAAACTGCGCCCCGGCGATATCGTCACCATGCGATCTCCGGATGCCGCAATTGATGGGGAGGATACCCGGCCTGAACTCAAGATCACCGGCGCGGCACGAGTGGTCATGTTATTGGGCAACGGTGCCGTGGCTGCCGATGAGCAGGTTCAGGATCGTCAGATCGCCGTTCCGAAACACACTGCGACAATTGCCGTGCAGGCCAGTGGTGGAGGCGATGGTCGCCCCACCGGTCTGAGAATTGTGGGCTGGCATGACCAGTCCAGACTGGTTCGCCTGACCGGTCGATCAGCGCTCGGGGCCGGATGCGTTCTGTCGCTGAACGGCACAGCCGGAAAAGCCTCCGTGGGATGGCATCTGGCCCAGAATGTGGTGCGTGGTGCGGCTGCCGTGTCCACGCGGTTCGCAAACACAGTTACCTGTGTTGGTGTGATTCTGAAAGCCGGTGAGGGTCGGTCTGCCAGTGATGTGGAAATAGAGCTGCACGGTGCACGGCACCTCAGCCAGCCGGTTCAGCCGGTGGTTGTTCAGGCAGGGGCGCGCTCGGTGCTGCTCTTTGAAATCAATGCCCTTGCCGGTCATTCCGGTGTTTCCGTTCGGGCCCTGCAGGGCGGCGCCCGTGAAATTGCGGGAATGGTTGGGGCGGTCGCGTCGGCTGAGGCGATGGCCGAATTGATTGCGGAAAAGGGATTGCCCGCAACGGTTTCAAGGCTGCGTGCCGTTGGCGGCAGCAACTGTGAGATCGAATGGGTGCCGGCACAGGACGAGTAACGCCGTGCAGATCCACGCAGGGACCGGCGAAAGAGGATAGCAAGAAGGAAGCAAGCGATGCCTGTTGGTGAAGGAAAATTCAAGCTCTATGCCAAGCTGAATCCGCCTCTGGAGGCCGGACTGTGGCGAATAAGGGCCAACCAGAAATTCTCAGCGCAAACGCCGGAGGCAAGTCTGGATGCCGGTGCGCTGAAGGTGGACGAGGAGAATATCCACCTCAGGATTCGGTCGCCGCGCTACATTCTGCCGCCTGATCAGATTCTGTCGACCTATCCACCGGCCAATTCTTTTGGTAGCTATGGCAGCCGCCTGCCACAGGTGGTCATCAAAAGGCGGACTCTGCCATGGGAGCGCCGCCTTGACGGTGCACCCGCCAATACACCCTGGTTGGCACTTGTGCTCATCGCCGAAGGGGAAGCCAGGCTGGAAACCGGCGTTGATGTCGCGAATTGCGTAACCGAGGGCGTTGAACTCGACGGATTAAAAGAAGTCGCCAAGGGCAACTGTCTGGCCATCAGAAAATCAATCATCGATAAGGTTTTTCCCACCAAAAACGACGTGGACCTGCTGGCTCATGCCCGGGAAGTAGACATCCACGATACCGAACTGATGATGGGTGATGATGACGGGTTTCTTGCCGTTGTCATCAGCAACCGACTGCCTGTGCCGGGTAAGGACGAAGACGGCAATGATGCCCCGGTGAAGTATCTGGCCTGCCTGGTGAATCTTGAGGGCCAATACGATGTGCTGTTGGACCGGTCCCCGGATCCGGTGCCGTCGTTCGTTACACCTTTCATGGTCAAGAGTACCGTTCACCAGAGTATGGCCAGTTACGACGACCATCAGGTGATGGGCACGGCTCTGGCTCCACGGGCCGCGGGAATCAATGCCGGTGACCTTCAGAATCTGACTCAGCCGGTGCCTCTGGCGCCGGGCGTCAAAGGCTCCCGGTCGACACAATTCAAGTCCGGCGCTGCGGCAACGGCCGGCGCGGTCCCATATTCCGGCTCCGGTACCTGGGCCATCAAAAAGTCCAAAGGCTCCACTTCGGCAGACATTGCTCTCAATATGGCCGAGCCCTTTCGGGTGATTCAAACCTTCGAGGCCCTGCCTTTGGACCCCGAATATCGGTTCCCGGTTTTACTGCACTGGAGTTTCACCACGACCGGCGACACCACCTTCCGATCATTGATGGAAAACCTGGACTCCCGTCTGCTTGGCGATGTTGGGCCAGGTCAGAAATCCGTGAGTGGCCGCCTGCCTCTGGAGGTTGCCGAAAGTGGGCATGTCGGTCTGGGCCACCAAACCCGTGAGGGTGACAAGGTACGGTCCTGGTACAGAGGACCGCTGGTGCCGCATCCCACCCGAAATTCCAGTGCTGATCGACTGAAACTGGCACATAGTTCAGATCAGCTCCGAGTGGTTATACCGGATGGCCGGGAAGATCTGTCACTGGCCACTGCCTTTGAAACGGGCCGTCTTCTCACACTGTCTCAACCGTCCATCATCGCTTCGTTGATGCGGTGGCGACAAAACGACTATCACGCTGCCCGACTGAAGTCCCTGCTCATAAAAAACAGAACTCTCTGGGAGGAGGTGCTCGGGGCAAGCATTGATCAAATCGACATCCGCCATCTGGGCCGGCTTTCAGGGCGTTTCTTTGCCGATGCTGTTGTGAGAACCCCTGAAAAGTTTCTGGGAAATCCAATGCCCCAAGTCGGACCGGGACGGCCTCTGGAATTCAATGGTCAGCCCACCACCGTGCTTGCTCGGGGGTTGGGGCTGCCGCCGGCCTTATTCGTCGGCGACCTGAACAAAGTTTTCGAGGGTTTGCGGGGTGTCCAAGTGCCCAAAGAAGACCTGCTTACACGTGAACTGGGCAAAGTCGATTTGCGGGACACCCTGGAGGCGGATCTGGACCGGCAGCGTGTCGATCTGGTGTCCAGCACGCTGTCGAATGAACTGATCAACGAACACCTGACCGGCCCTGCATTTCCGGTCACAGATCGCCTGATCAGAGAGGGCTTGAATGACAATCTGGATGTGATCCTGCGGGACCGCCCCAGAGATTTCACGGATGAGGACGAGTCATGATCAACAAAAACCAGGACATCCTCGAAAACCTCGGCCAGGAGCTGGAAAAAACCGCACGGGCTCCGCTCAGCGAATTCAGGATTGACCAAAACACCGCGATGCCCGCGGAGCTGAGGAACTGGTTAGTCAGCTTGCGGCTGCTCAACGGGGTTCCATTTGCCAATCTGGTGGCGGACTCCGAACTACTCCCGCAAGAATCGATTCGCTGGTTTTACATGGATCGGCGTTGGACGGATGCGTTGGTCCAGGGCGCGCTCAGCGTTGGCACGGTGAATAGTGACGACCGCATCCAACTGGATGCCCAATACAACGCCATCCGCGCCGAACTGGATACCGAAGAGCGCAACGTACGTCGTCGCACGCTCGCCCCACGTCTGACTGGGCAAACGGGTCCCATTACCGGATTTCTGCTTCGCTCCGCCGCCGTATCCGGGTGGCCGGGCATGCATGTTCGGGCTTTTGATGTAGACCCGGAGGAGGGCGACGAAGCCCGGTTCGAAGAGGACGATCCCCGACGAATCCGGCTGCTGCGTCTGGAAAGGTTGGCCCCCGCCGTTTTGCTCTGCCTGTTTGATGGTGTTCCCAAAGTTGTTCACCTGGAGGAACCGCGCCAGGGCGTCCAGTTTGGCTTCAAACACGAGGATAACGGTAACCAACGCTCAGCAACGCTGACTCCCCGCAGGAAGAGCGACTT
The DNA here is from genome assembly GCF_047123295.1 of Marinobacter sp. MIT932201. NCBI lineage: Bacteria > Pseudomonadati > Pseudomonadota > Gammaproteobacteria > Pseudomonadales > Marinobacteraceae > Marinobacter > Marinobacter sp. MIT932201. Next base: position 1,786,503 of record NZ_CP138917.1, read on the forward strand.
CAGCTACCTCGACGTGGAGGACATAGATGTGCCGTTTCGCGTGGGGTCATCCGGTGTTGTTGATATTCGGCGGCTATCCGCGGCTCTGGCTGAGCATGATGAAACCGGCGCGGGCGATGGTCTGGATAGCGCGGAGTACGCCTTGCAGTTAATTCGATTCCCATGGCGGCAGGTGTTTGGGGAGGTTCAGGTTCCACCGATATCTGCCATGTTCCGGGCGACCGTGGCTTATGAGCCCATGGTTAACGCCACATTCAAGCTGTGAGGGGGCGCTATGTTCAAACACCTGTTGAAGAAAAAGACCCTCACGAAAGCGGTCTATGACGAACGATGGGCCTGGCTGGTTCGAGCGGATACTGACCTGGCCGCCGTCAATACCTGGGACCCGGATTTGCGGCGGAACAAACGCATCCTGGTTCCCATCGATGTTCAGGCCTATGTTGCAAAAGAATCCAACCCGGAGCCGTTGGTGTCCGTGACCGGTGGGCCTGGCGACCCTGCGCCTTTTGCTGAAGGGCAGGTGCCGGAAAATGGTGTTCACCTGCACTGGGCACTTCCCGATGCGCTCCTGAGGGGGGGCGAATCAGCTGCAGGCGGCGAGCTGGAAATGACAGAGCTTCCCAACCACTGGGTTGTGGTGCGAGCGCTTTTCCCCGTCGGGATTAAACGGCCCATGATAAGAGGCTGGGTGATCGATGCAAAAACCGCGAGCATTCGGCCTCTGGGCTCCTTTAACGGATCGAATTTCGGTACCTCGGAACAGCCTACCTATGAACCTCTGGACGGGACCGTAGGCGGATCGCCCCTCTGGACCGCGTCTTATCATGCCAGTGCCAATCGTTTCGCTTTCCATGATGCCCTGGAAGATCTGCCAGAACTTCGAAAGACCGCGAAAGACGGTTTTGAGAAAGATGCCGGTACCTACACCGTTGCGGGCTGGTATACGGACATGGACAAAGATCCGCTGGCGGTGGTTAGCAAAAAAGACTTGCTGGATGTGATGGCCGACCTTGGATGGTATCTGGATCCGGAAGCCGAGCCGCCCAGCAACGAACCGGATCTGGCCGTGTTGGAACGTCTGTTATCGAAAGGGGAGATGAAGCAGCCAGCTGAGGCAACTCCAACCAGTTTTGTGGCAAAAGGCCGCGTTGAATCTTTCACATACGCCGACATGACTCCGGAAATGGGCCTGCCGGTTGATAAAGCCTCCAAGTTGTTTATTGCCCAGAAATCTCCCACCTTCATGTCGCTTTTTCACGGCATGATTTCAGGCGTCCCCATCGGAGAGAACATGCCTGTCATTGACGAGCGACCATCCTCAGAGGCGCTGTCGGTCGCGGCCGGGTTTGATACGGATGATCTGGTTACCGCCCTCGGCGCAGATGCCATTGGCGATAGCGTTTCCCAGAGGCGTGCCGCTGAAATGCTGGCCGCTGCCTTCACCAGCGATTTGATGGACCGTATGGGCACTCAGGACGGCCTGCGGGATATTGCCGAGCGAGAGCACGACGACATGTTCAGCTCTCGTCCGGGCAAACCCTTGCCTGCAGCCAAACTCGATCATCTGCGCGTTGAGGACTCCGCGTCGGTTAACGCAACTTCGGTCGGGCGAAAAGGGCGAGCCAGGATGAGCAAGGAGAGCACCGCCGAACGGGTGTCGCCGCTGCCTCGTTGGCGTGACAAAGTTGTCTTCAGCGAGGAAATGCAAGCGCCCAAAGCTCCACCAATCGAGCTCAAATCCGATGCGATTCGGGGTGCGCTCAAAGACCGGCGCACCGTTGAACGACCCGCACCCCGTCTTTTCATGCCCCAGCCCCCGTCGCTGGCCATAAAAGGTGCCAAGCCAAGCCTGCGCCATCATTATGACGGGCTCCACGATGATAATGGCCGTTTACGGTGCCGTTACCCCAATGAGGCGGTGAAAGGCATCAAAGGCGTGGTCAAGGCGAAAGACCTGGTGCCCACGCTGGGATCGGGCGCAATCCCGCCCGAAGTGTTGACCATCGTACGTGAAGCTCTGGTTCTGAATCCCTACTGCAGCCGCTGGCTGGCCAACGCTGCCACCGACAAGGACGAGGTTCGCCCGAAGTATCAGAGCCGCATTGAAGGAGAGATGCTCCGGCTCTACTCCGCAGATGGTCGCTACGACGGCAGCGGGGCGTACACCTTGTCTGGCAGCCTTGCGGATCCGCAAGCGCCGGGAAAGGAAACCTGGCAGCAATTCTCTTTCCGGGAGACGTCCCTGAAAAAGCAAATCACGGCTGAGCTGGCTGTTGCCTCTTACCTTGAGGGGCTGAGCCCGAGCCCACTGGGGGTTACCGCCTGGCGACAGCCCTGGGTGCCGCTTTGGCTGGAATGGCGGATTGAATTGGAGGGCTCGACTTCTTTGACTGATTGGGAGCTCGATGAACTGGAGATGGTTCGAAAAACCGACGCCAATGATGTCCAGATGGTTGAGATTACCGGGCGTAGCCCGCTGCATCGGGGCCTGGGGACGGCTCTTCAGGCAGGTATCAGTCGCTGGATTGCGGCGGAGCAGGAGAGGGACGCCACCGGCGATACGCTGACGGCATCGCAGGAAAACACATTGAATACCCTGGCGGATTTCATCAAACCCCAGGATCTGGCGTCGGCCTCTTTGGATGGTGTCAGGGAACAACTCCTGGGTCTGAACTATCTGGGCGGGTTCTTCTCCACGCCTGGCGCCGATGACCGACCGGAGGTTATTGCCGATCCTTTGACCTTGTTCGGGGGAACCATCTCCTTTAAGGCGCTTCGATTGGTTGATGCATTTGGCCGTGTCCTTGATGTGCCTACCACGGACATTCAAACCACCACACCCCTGGAAATTCCAGATGATACCTCTGCCATGAAGATGCCACTGCGCATCCAGGGGGGCGGGCGCTGGCTTTTTCGGTTGGTCGACCCGGCCTATCAGGGCGCCCCGACGCTGGCTCCTGAAGCCTTTGTGAATCAATTGGAGCCAACCTTGGCGGTTAACCCTGTTGCCGGCTTTTTATTACCTGACCACATTGATGAATCTCTCGAAGTTTTCGATACGAGGGGTAATCCATTGGGCCAGATCAGTCATCATGAGCTGACCGGAGCGGTCCGCTGGGAGCCAGCTCCGGGGAGGCCCTTGCCCCCGGGCGCTGGGCCTATGGCCGATCTGCCGCCCGATGCAACGCCCGTGGGCAATCTTGTTTCCGGGGTGATCAGAACGGATGTGCAGCATCGGAAGGGGGAGCTACCGACTACCGAAAGCTCTCTGGCAGGTTTACTGAGGGCAATCGACACCACACTCTGGACAGTGGATACCTTCAGTACCTTGGGGTCATCATCTATTGCCGGCCTGGTGGGGCGTCCCATCGCTGTGGTCAAGGCGACACTGAGATTGGATGTGCCCGACGATCTTGACGATGTGCGAGTGGATTCAATTGAAACGGCGAATACCCGCAAGGCCGCGTTCGAGGCGCTCCGGGATCAGGCGTTTCCGGTACGGCTGGGCGATCTCCAGCGCAGCGACGATTCACTGCTCGGATATTTTATTGATGACAACTACGACCAGTTCCATCTCGTCGACAAGTCCATCGGTGCGCTGGCTCGGGAGAGCGGTCGTCGGCGAGGGCAGTTGGGTTTGCTGGGCAAGGTTCATGTTCCGGATGTCCAGCCACTGGACCATCCTTATCTGGTTGACGAGGATCTTTTCTACGTCCGGCCCGGTACCTGCCATACGCTGACGATGTTGATGCTGCCTGCTGGCAAGGTACACCTTACCTCCGGCGTTCTGCCGAGGAAGTCATTGGCTCTTAATGACGCCTGGATCAATGATGGCCTTAAGCGGGTTATCCCCTCTGTTCGGGTAGGTCCGGTGCTTGTTGATCCTGAAGAGATTCGGTTACCCAAGGTCAATCTTCTGGGCGAGAAGCAACAGTTCACCCGTCGGACCGGCCCCTTGACCTGGCGAGACGACCCCATCGTTGCCGCGACGCAGTCAGCACTTCTGCCAAGAACGCCTCACGAATTCCAGGAGGGCTGGATTCGGATCATTGAGGAGGATCAGTCATGAGTGATGTACCGGTTGATCCTACTCTCGCTCAGGAACGAGCGCTTGCACGGCGCCGCAAGAGGAAAGCCGAGAAGCGAAAAAACGCGGTCGCGAGGGATAGCTTCTTAACATCAATTTCGGGTTCACCCGACAAACAGGCGTTGGCGGCCTCCATGAAGGCGTTAATGGAGCGCGAGGGTATTGGTCCATTCGGCGAACCTCCGGCCCGAACGTCTGCCCGTTCTTCGGCTGGCCTGGGGCCCGCCCCCATGGCGTTTCCCGCCAACAATACCAATCGGTGGGTGCCGATCGGGCCCTCGGTGGTTCGTCAGGGGCAGGCTGAGGGTAGGCCGCGAGTGTCTGGCCGGGTTCGTGATCTGGCCGTAAGCCCTGATGGCCAACGCGCCTACGCAGGCACGGCCAAAGGTGGCGTCTGGTATACCGGCGACGGTGGCGCTACCTGGGAACCCCTGGGGGGCTGGGCCAACGAGCCCAGGCGGTTCGGTGGCAACACCAGCGCATTCGCCTGTGGGTGTTTACTGGTGAACTTCGGTGCCAACGCCGGTGCTGATTTTGTGATGGTGGGTACCGGTGAATTCGACGCGATGCAGGGTGTTGATGGCGCTGATGCAATTCGCGGGGTTGGCATTCTCGCCGCATCAGGACCCGCCGCCGGTGCGGTCAGTTCGGACCCGTGGGAAACTGCGACGGGCATTGCCGCTCTGGAGGGCGTGTCGATAACACGCATGGTACGCGTTCCCGGCTCCGCACCCGGAGCTGCCGGAGATCGTGTGATCGCAGCCACTTCAGGTGGTCGGGATCTTGGCTGGAACATCCAGGGCGGCGGACTTTATCTGGGCACTCGATCCATGGTTGGCGGTAACCTCTCGTTTACCTGGTCAGCCCTGCCGTTGCCTGCCCCCGCGCCATCGCCGCCCGCAAACGGGGCCGCCATGGCCCCGGTCAATCGTGCGCCGACCGATTTGTGTTATGTCGGAAATCGTCTGTTTGTGTGTTTTCGAAGCTCAGGCATTGCGTTCTCAGACGATCACGGCAACACCTTCAACTGGATTACGCAGAACTTTCTTCCGGCACCGACTGTCCCGGCCACGGGAAGGTTGGATGGAAGAATGAGCATGGCGGTGAATGATGACAACACCGCTTTGTATATTCTCGGTGAGGTGACCACTAATCCCGCCGGTGGGAATCCTGTGCCCCATATCTGGCAAATAGCAAATCCGGGTGATGCTGCGCCCATTGCCAACCCATTGAATAACATTCCATCCGCCGCCAATCTCTGGCCCGGGCAGCGTGACTATGATCAGGCCATCGTCGTTACGACCCGGAATACGGCTCTGGTTCCACCGCCGGTACGGACAGACCGGGTCTATATCGGCGGGTCGCTCATTCAGGTCAATAACTGGAACGCGTCCATTTGGGCTTTCGACGTGAATGGCAACAACCTCGTACCGTCTCCGGGCGTTTCCGATCAGCCAGTCGGCACGAACTCAGGAGCCACACAGCCTGGTCTGATCGGCGATGCAGTTCACCCGGACGTTCATTCTCTCAGGAAAGCCACCAATGCAGATGGATCCCGGCAAATCTGGGTGGGTTGCGATGGCGGCGTGTTCGTTTCCCTGCGCGATGGCCAAACCAATACCTTCAGCAGCCGAAACGTGGGCCTTGCGTCCATCGAATCTATCTTCAGTGCCAGTCATCCCACCTCCAGCCATTTTTCGATGCTCGGTTGTCAGGACAATGGCCGACAGGTCCGGGTGGGAAGCACCGTCTGGGAGATGAAGACGTCGATGCAGGGCGACGGTGGTGGGGTAACGTTTCACCCGGTTCAGTCCCACTACGTGATGGGGCAATTTGCCAATGCGGATTGGGCCTGTGACCCGGCGGGCCGATACCGAGCGCCGTGTAATCTGATCAACAACGATCCGGAGTCCAATGCCAGTAACTTCTATTCGGGTATCGATACTGTTCGACGTGCGGCAGGGAACCTGGGAAGGGTAGCGCTGGGGACCAACAGGGTTTGGGTGACCGACAATCTGGGTACCAGCAACCCGAACACGTGGAGAGTATTACCCATAACCGCCGCTGGCACCTTTGTGCAGTGGCGGGATGGCCGTCCGGGCAACCGAACCCCGAGCACTGCAGCCAACATGGCCTTTGGGGTACCGCCAGCAGGTTTTGGGCCGGTGGTCACGGTGAAATGGGTCGATGAGCGCACCCTGTTGGCCTTATTTAATCAGGGGGTTATCCGTTACAGCGAGGATCCCGGTAATGCGGGGCGTTGGACGTCAACCGCGTTGATCGGCCCGGGCGTTGCGGCGCCGGCTGCGCCACTGGTAACACCGCAGGCTACGTTTTTCACAGATATTGCTCCAGTTCCGGGAACCAGCGATTTCTATCTCGTGACAACCGGCCAGACCAACACCTGGACACCGGCGGTTCCAGCTACGCCAACCTCTGCAGCGGTGGCGGCCGTTTCGCCAACCGCTGCTGCAGACTCCTGTTTTTATTACGATGACGCTGCTGGCGGTTGTCGGCTGACAGGCCTGGGTCAGGCCCTGCCACCCATGCCCCCTCTCGCAACCAGTCCGATCGACCCGGCGTATTCGGTTACGGTTGACCCGGCGAATCCCAATACCGTGTACGTTGGAACTTCGACTGCGGTGTGGACGGCAACCAGAATTGCGGGTAACGCCCACGGACCGTGGCAGCTGTTCGTGAACGGTCTGCCGGAAGCGGTCGTGCAGGACCTTCACATCTGGCAAGATCCGTCCGGCGCGGGCACGTCACCCCGGTTGATGAGGGCCACCTTGCAGTCCCGGGGCGTTTGGGAGGTCAATCTCGCTGCAGCTGAGCCCGCCCGAACCTATGTGCGCGTGCACCCGAGGGATGACCGTCGCATGTTCCCGACCCCCATGCAAAATCCGCGTCGTCGTCCCGGGGCCACGGCGGAGCCGTTTTTCGCGAGCCCGGATATCGTTGTACGGCCAGAGGCACCGGTAGGGACAACGCCATCGTTCCGGGGAACCAACATCTGGAACGGAAACCTGCGCTACCAACTCTGGACGTTCCAGACCGCCTTCCGGTGGATTTACCCCAGCGTCATCCCAAATGGTGAGTGGAGTGATCAAATGGGTGATCTCGTTGAGCGCCACCGCCGCTTGAGAGGCATCGCAAACCCGGGCGCAAGACGAATAGATGCAGCCTTGTGGGCTGACGTCATGGCCAACGCACTTGACGAGAACGGCTCGCCGGGTGTTTACAGGGCACCCTGGCAAAACGCAGCCGTACCAGCGTTACCCGGTTCGGAGATTGACCTGATGGAAACAGTGGTACCCCGGCGAGTCAGGAACTCAGTCTGGCAGGTATACCGCGAGCGAAGCACCGTTGATGTGTTGCTGCACCATCGAGACACCCGGCCGGTGGCAGCAAACGGAGCGTTTGTGGTGCTGTTATGGCGTTCCGGAGCCTCTCAAAACACATTGCTGGGAACCGATTGCACAAACCTCGTGCCCTTTGTCCGCAGCCTGACCGGCGGAGCGCCGCAGCCAACACCTCCGGGATGGAACGTGGCGCTGGCGGCTGACGGCACGCCATTGAACCGTTTGTCGGTTGACCTGGCTGCTCGAATGCCAAGAGCGGTGTCTATCAACGTGGACTTTTCCGGCGTTTCGACCGGTCATCGGATACTGCTCCTGGCTGTTGTCGGCTCAACAAACGATGTCTTTTCGGCAGTACCAACGGGTCCGGTTACCTCCGTGGAAAATCTGGTGCGCAACTGGCCCCATGCTGCGGCCCGGGTTGTCAGCGTCTGGCCTCGACCCGGCAATCAACTTTTCCCTTAAGCAAGGACGCACCGATGGAACTTGATGCGATATCTCTGATCCTTCTGGCGCTGGCCATCCCGGCGTCGTTTATTGTCTCCGCTGCAGCGGGCCTCGGCGGTTCCCTGATTCTGGTGCCCGCCATGATGATGGCCATCGGTACCAAAGAGGGGATCGCCGTGGCTGCTTTGTTGTTGGCCTGCAACAACGTTGCGAAGGTGGCGGTTTACCGGAAAACCCTGCCCTGGAGGGCCTCCGGCGCCGTCATCATTGCAGTTCTGCTGGGAACCGCACTGGGCGCGACTCTGATGCTCAAACTGCCAGAGCTATGGATTCGGTATGCCGTTGCGCTGGTGATTGGTGTCACCCTCGTATGGGAGTTTTCGCCCTATCATCGCGCGAAAAAAGCCTGGGGGGTTGGGCTAGCATTCTGTTCTGGCGCTACCTCAGGTATTTCAGGTACTTCGGGGCCGCTGAAGGGCGTCGCACTTCGTAGCCTGCAGCTTGAGCGTTTTTATTTTGTGGGCGCCGCCTCTCTGGTGTCCCTCGTCGGCGACACGACCAAGGCCGTGGTGTTCAGTCAGTCGGGCTTGCTGCAAACAGAGCATCTGGTTCTGGCAGGTATTCTGGTCCCTGTTATGGCAGGTTGTACCTTGCTGGGAAGAACCATCAACAGGAAACTGGGAGAGCGCTGGTATAGCGTTCTGTTCTGGACCGTAATGGGCGGCTATATCTTGCGACTGGTGACATAAATGGCGGACCCAAAAGAGAAGAAGGGAGTGGGAAAACACCATTCTTTGACTGACCAGGCACCTGAAAAGCAACCTGCACGAGACGCAGCCGAAAAGGTGGCCTCCGGACAACCGGCAGAAAAACCTGATTTCGATCAGAAAGATCAAAACATTTCGCCGCGTCGAAAGGCGCCGGGGCCTGGAAAAATCTCTCGTCCGTCATCGGAAAGCCAGCCGGAGCCGGAAGCCGAGGGAGGACCGGGTGAGCAAACATCGGCACCGCCTGAGGCCGTCATCGATGAGGGTTCAAAAGGCCGGAAAGGCAAGAAGCCATGACAGCTATCGTCGATACCAAGCGGTTGAACAGCGGCGACACCGGGGGACAGGCAGCTACAATCCTGGAACCCGCTCTGGCATGCTCCGGTAAACGCATTATCGTCACGGGAAACTGGTTCTGTTCCCGATCCACCGATGGTGGCGACAACTGGGTGTTTGTAGACCCCTATACGGAATTGCCTCCCGCAGGTGCTGGATTCTGTTGCGATCAGCTCATTCACTACTGCTCTTCCAGACGGCTCTGGATCTGGCTTCTGCAGTTTTCCAAGACCACCCAAGGAAACCTGATTCGTGTCGCTGTCAGTTCATCCGGCGCGCCTGGTACATGGACCTGGTGGGATACAACTCCGACGGACATTGACGAACAGTGGTCGGGGACCTGGCTGGATTACCCCGATCTGGCCGAATCAGATAACCACCTCTTGCTGTCGTTCAACGTGTTCAGCACAACCACGGACCGCTGGCAAAGAGCGGTGGTGTTACGACTGTCCCTGAATCAATTGAAGGCGCGTGAAGCGATCTCGCGGGAAGCCTGGTCAACGGAAGAATTCGGATCTCTCCGTTTTTGTCGGGGCATGGGAAGTACGGCGATCTTTGCCAGCTTGAGCTACTTTCAGCCATCTATCGAGGTGTTCCGATGGCCTGACGACGAAGAGGATGTCTCGCAAGTTTCCGTCGCTGTGAGGCATTGGCGCGACGGCCCCTACGCAAAACCTGATGATGCGACAAGTCAATGGATGAATCGCATGGATGATCGCGTTCTCGGAGCGTGGGAGTCAGGCGGTGTTCTTGGTTTCGTCTGGGTGGCCTCGGCGGATGTTCAGCACCCTTTTCCCTTCGTACGCGTGGTGAGAATCCGGAAGAGTTCGAATGAGCTGATTGATGAGCCCGATCTGTGGAATTCGGACCGGGCCTGGGCTTATCCGTCCGTTTGCCCGAACAAGAGGGGTGATGTCGGTCTAGTCGCGGTTTGCGGCGCGGGTGGGCGCCACCCAACCGTGGGGCTTGGATGGCTGGATGACAGCCATCCAGAGGAGTTGCCAACGTGGCGGATGACTCTGGGCGATGCTTCCAGTCATCAGCCCCACGCTAATGCATGGGGGGATTACCTCGATATCCAGCCAGATCCTCGCCGCAAGACCTATTGGGTAGCGTCGGCCTTCACACTGCAGGGCGGCGGAGCAAGAACCGATATCGTTCCGCAGGTTGTAACATTCAGGCCCTAGAAAACAGCAGGATTGCGTTCTGAGTATGTGGAGTTCTGCCCATGCGAGCCCGGTGATGCGGTTCAGAAAATAGGCTCTCCCGTCGCCTTGACCGCATAAAACAGGCAATCGCTCTTTGCAATCACCGGGTTGGTGGTAATCATAAAGGCTTTGATGGCCTGCGCGGGGAAGATTTTCCCCTCTCTGACCTGAAAAACCTGCTCCATGTTCTCTGTCCGGTTATGGCCGATGGCGTTGAGTACACTGAGGCCTTTTTTTCCAATCCATCCCAGCGGCTCATTTGGCGATACGATCCCGAAATTTCGGTGTTCGATGTCTGGTGGTAAAGTGAGGTCAGCCCGGCCGGAGGGTTCAGGAAGATATTCTATGGTTGCTTCCGGAACCAGCTCCACCCGAATCGGATTTCTTAGTACCTCCACGTCCCACTCCGCCTTTTCGAGTGATAACACGTCTGGCCTTGAGGCATACCGCACGAGGCCCTCATACGCCAATTGATGGGCCTGATCATCTTGGGACCCACCACATTCGATGGTTACCGTTGGGACTTCCTGCTCGGAGTATTCCATCAGGGCGCCGAGGCGAAGATCTGTCATTATGAGGCGGTCTGTGAACAGAGAGGTCAACGCCTGGTGGGCCGCATCATTGGTGATGGTCACCGCGAAGGAGGGGCCCGTGCCTGAGGTGTTGTGTACGTCCAGCAGGCACTCTGGTTTCACTTTGTGCAACTCTGCCAGCATGGCCTTTGCGATCGCACCTTCTTCTCCCTCAAACGGCTCTTTGAAACACCGGTTCAGATCACGTCCTTCCGACAACTGGCGCAGTGAGAGCATGGGTGGGATCTTCGCCGGGTAGACGCCTCCCAGCAGAAACAGCATGTTGACATCGGGGGTATGCTGCTCAAGTAGCCACCTGTGAAGGGCAAACAGACCTGAAGGCTCATTGCCGTGAAGCAGCGTTGCCATGGCTCGAGTCCGGGAGCGATCACGACCGGCAACACGAATAATCGTGGGCTTTTGTAGCTGGTCCAACCACTCAAGGGCGGAGCGGCCCAGGGTCCGGGGCGAGGGATCATTCAAATAATCAAGGACGTTCGAGTTACTCACGGCGACAATGTCCATTCATGGAGCGGCGTATTTGTCTTCTGGTTGGCCATGTACAGGGAGAGCATGGTCTGGAAGGCCTCGTCGGGGCTCAGGGATTTGAACAGGGATTCGGTGATTTGGCGTTGCCACCGGGCGCCCGACATGGCGGTTTCAATGCGGCCTTCGATAATTCCCAGCAAGCGGTGAATTTCTGACTCGTCCACGGCTGTTTGTGCCAGTGCGTCCCGGGCGCGGGGTAGCAGATCCCGGGCCACGTTTAACAGGGGCGTATCCTGCAACTGAACCTGATTCTTGTGTGGCCATATGATTTCTGCGCCAACGCCATATTTCGCGGCGCGGTAGAAGTTGTGTTCCGTGTAATGGAAGGGAAGTATCGACGTCAGATGATGAATATCATCAAGGACTGCCAGCGCAGCGCCAATTATGAACAGCCCGTTCGCACACATATCAGCAGCCGTAGGGCCTGCGGGCATTGAGCGAATCTCGATGCGCAGGTGGCCGCCTTCGGTATGGTCGTAGATGGCACGGTTCCAGGGCCAGGTGGTTCCCTGGTGCAGTCGCAGTTCAGCCAGTTTCGGCACATCACCGCGATCAATCACCGCCATCGGGTCTTCCTCCGACATCAGTGGAATGATGGGCGGATAGAGCGATGCCGAGGCGGCAAAGAGTTCCCAGGCGCTGCGTGTCCAGCCATTGCCGTAGTATACCCGTGGCGGATGGCGCCAGGTTTTATGGTTGGGCGATCGGCTGTCGATGGATTGCTTGAACAGGGCAATGCGGGTTTCGTCCCACAGGTGGTGGCCGAACAGGCTGGGTGAATTGCTGGCCAGAGCGAGGACAACCGGCGTGACCAGTTGGACCGCATTGAAGTAATCGGCAAAACGGTGTGCGGGCACCCGCCAGTGAAGCTGGAAGGACGTGTTTGCTCCTTCCATATAGACGTCGTCAGCTTCCAGATTGATAACGTCGTTACCACCAATATGGATGCTGAATGGCTCTCCCCGTTGCTGGATCAGCGCTTTGGATAACGCATGATAGCGGGGCTCGTCTGTCATTGCCTTCGCACCCATATCAGACTGGCGAAGCGTGGGCAGAATGCCGATCGGCACCAGTTCTCCATCCAGTGATGCGGCGTGCTGGTTGATCCGTTGGATCGCAGAGAGCAACTCCTGCTCTGTTCTGGCGAAGGGAGAGCCCTTGAAAGCCTGGGGGCTGAGATTGTATTCGAGATTGAAGCGGTTTAGCTCAACCGTCAGTTGAGGGTTCTGAACGCGGGCGGCGATTTCGGTGTTGATAGGTTGAACGCGCAGGGCCGGGTTTACGATGTAGAACTCTACCTCGGCTCCGATGGAGCTTGCGCCTTCGCCAAAGCCGGGCCTGTTCAGAAGACGAGTAAGTGCCTTGAGATCCGTCCTGACCTTGGCGGCAAAACGTTCAAACTCTTCCGGCGCAAACTCTGTTGTCTTGATCGACAGTCCCACGGCAACGTCTTCTCTAGCGCTGACTTACCTTGATAGTAGTGGAAGATGCGCTGTACACCACCTCAGCGACGCTAAATCATCGGTAGGGTTTTCAATGGTGATTTATATAGCTCAAAGTTATTAAAGGAGTTATAAATCATCTAGGTGGAGTATTGTTGTTCCTAGGTGACTACTTTATCTTTGCGTTCTAAGAAAACGCCGACCTATTCCTCTGGCGTATATAAAGATTCCGAGTTAACTGGGAGCTCTGCCGACTATGCCGAATTCGATCTTTTCCGGTTCCAAAGCCCGTAAGGGCCTGTGGTTCAGTGCGCTGGCACTGGCGTTCTCGCTAACAGGGCCGGCTTCTGCCCAGGAGCGTGAGCTTCTGAACTCATCCTACGACATTGCCCGCGAGCTGTTTGCCGAATACAACGTTCTTTTCCAGGACTATTGGAAAGAAAAAACCGGCGAAACCGTCGATATCCAGCAGTCACACGCTGGCTCTTCCAAGCAAGCGCGCGCCATCCTGCAGGGGCTGGGTGCGGATGTGGTTACCTACAACCAGGTCACCGACGTAAACATTCTGGCCGAGCGCGGCAACCTGATTCCCGAGGACTGGGCATCACGCCTGCCAAATAACAGCTCTCCGTACTATTCCACCATGGCGTTCCTGGTGCGCGAGGGTAACCCCAAGAATATCCAGAACTGGGATGATCTGATCCGCGAAGATGTCGAACTGATCATGCCGAACCCGAAAACCTCCGGTAACGGCCGCTACACCTACCTGGCGGCGCTGGGTTTTGCCCAGGACAAGTTCGGTGACGACCAGGAGAAGATTGATGCTTTCCTCAGCGACCTGCTGGGCCAGGTTAAGGTATTCGACTCCGGCGGTCGTGGTGCCACCACCACGTTTGTGGAACGGGGCCTGGGTGATGTGCTGCTGACCTTCGAATCCGAAGTGAACAACATTCCGGCCCTGAACCCGGACAAGAATTTCCAGGTTGTGGTCCCGAGAGTGAGTTTCCTGGCCGAGTTCCCGGTGACCTGGATCGACAAGAACATCGAGAAGAAGGGCACCGAAGAACTGGCTCAGGCCTACTTGAAGCATCTGTACTCCGAAGAAGCCCAGCGCATGCTGGCTGGATTCAACTACCGGGTGCACAACGAAACCGTGAAAGCGGAAGTGGCTGACAAGTTCCCCGAACTGAAGCTGATGCCGATTCAGGACATCGCCGGCAGCTGGGAAAATGCCATGGAGACCCACTTTGCCAGTGGCGGCAAACTGGACCAGTTGCAGCGTCGCCGCTAAGGGATGCGCAGCTGATTCATGGCCACCACTGACGTTTCGGAGCGCCCGTCAAAGCGGCTGAGCGCTCCCGCCACCAAACGCGTTTTGCCGGGGTTCGGACTGAGCCTCGGCATTTCGCTTTTCTTTATCAGCCTGGTGCTGCTTCTGCCCATCAGCGGCCTGTTTATCCGTGCCGCCGGCATGGGGTGGGAGCAGTTCTGGTTTGTGATCACCGATCCGCGGGTGGTTGCGTCCTATAAAGTCACCGCGCTGGCAGCCCTGGCAGCGTCTCTATTCAACTGCGTGTTCGGCCTGCTGATGGCCTGGGTGCTGGTGCGTTACGAGTTTCCCGGCAAGCGGCTGCTGGATGCGATCATGGATCTGCCTTTCGCGCTGCCAACCGCCGTGGCCGGCATCACACTAGCAACCTTGTTTGCCGAGAACGGCTGGTATGGGCAGTATCTCGCCGATCTGGGTATTGAAGTGGCATTCACACCGCTGGGTATTGTGGTGGCGATGGCCTTCACCAGTGTACCGTTTGTGGTGCGCACGGTTCAGCCGGTACTGGAGGAAATGGCGCCGGAGGATGAAGAAGCCGCCATGAGCCTGGGTGCTTCGGACATGACGGTCTTTCGGAAAATCCTGTTCCCGACACTCTGGCCGGCTGTGGTGACCGGTGGTGCGCTTTCGTTTGCCCGCAGCCTTGGGGAATACGGCGCGGTTATCTTTATTGCCGGCAACTCACCCTACATCAGTGAAGTGATCAGTCTGATGATCTTTGTTCGCCTGGAGGAATACGATTTTCCGGCGGCCAGCGCCATTGCCGCAGTGGTTATGACGGTATCGCTGTTGCTGCTCCTGGCGATCAACGTCTGGCAGGGGCGCTATCTCAAGCGCCTGCACGGAGGTTAGGGTATGGCTGTGCGTAAACATCGCCGCGTTGGCGACAACCCTCTGGTTCGTCGCACTCTGATCGGAATCGCCGTCGGCCTGACGGTGCTTCTGCTGTTTATGCCCCTGGTGCTGATTTTTGTGCAAGCGTTTGCCGAGGGTTGGGCCGGTTACGTCAGCAATATTCTCAACGAGTACACGCTCCATGCCATTGGCCTGACGCTCGTGGTTGCGCTGCTCACGGTCCCGTTAAATATGGTGTTCGGCGTGTTCCTGGCCTGGCTGGTGACCCGCTTCCGGTTCCCTGGTCGCAAGCTGCTGACCACATTGATTGATATCCCGTTCGCCGTTTCGCCTGTGGTTGCCGGCCTGCTTTTCCTGCTGCTCTACGGCAGCAATGGCTGGGTGGGGCAGTGGCTCGGTGAATACGACATTCAACTGATGTTCTCCTGGCCCGGCATTGTGATGGTTACCGTGTTTGTGACCTGTCCGTTTGTGGCCAGAGAACTGATCCCGCTGATGCAGCAACAGGGTCGGGAAGAGGAAGAGGCCGGCGTGGTGCTGGGCGCGTCCGGCTGGCAGCTGTTCCGGCGGGTGACCTTCCCGAATATCCGCTGGGCGCTCCTTTACGGCGTGATCCTCACCAACGCCCGGGCTGTAGGCGAGTTCGGTGCCGTGTCGGTGGTCTCGGGCAACATCCGGGGCGAGACCAATACGCTGCCGTTGCAGGTAGAGCTGCTTTACCAGGATTACAACACCGTGGGCGCTTTTGCAGCTTCTTCGCTGCTAGCAGGTATTGCGCTGATCACGCTTGTCGTCAAGGCCATCGTTGAATGGCGTCAGAGTCGTAACTAAGGGTTTCCAATGAGCATCGAGATACAGGGTATCAACAAGTTTTTCGACAAGTTCCAGGCCCTGCATGACATCAATCTGACCATTCCGGATGGCCAGCTCACGGCATTGCTGGGCCCTTCCGGTTCGGGCAAGACCACGCTGCTGCGGATCATTGCCGGCCTGGAAACTCCCGAAGAGGGCCGAATCCGGTTCAGCGGCAAGGATGTGACCGATCTGCATGTGCGGGACCGGCGTGTGGGGTTTGTGTTCCAGCACTATGCGTTGTTTCGTCACATGACAGTGGCCGAGAACGTGGCCTTTGGCCTCAATGTGCTTCCGCGCAAGGAGCGTCCCGGCAAGCCCGAGATCCGCAAGCGGGTAAAAGACCTGCTGGAAATGGTGCAGCTGGAACACCTGGCCGACCGCTACCCCGCGCAGCTTTCAGGTGGGCAGAAGCAACGCATCGCCCTGGCGCGGGCCATGGCCATGCGCCCGGAGATTCTTCTGCTGGATGAGCCCTTCGGAGCGCTTGATGCCAAGGTGCGAAAAGACCTTCGCCGCTGGCTGCGCAGCCTCCATGACGAGCTGCATTTCACCAGTGTTTTCGTGACCCACGATCAGGAGGAGGCCCTGGAGCTCTCCGACCAGGTGGTGGTGATGAGCAATGGCCGGATTGAACAGGTTGATACGCCCTTGGAGCTTTATGGCCGCCCGGACAGTCGCTTTGTGTTCGAATTTCTGGGCCAGGTGAATGTGTTGTCCGGCAAGGTCCGCGACGGCGTCATGAGCCAGGGCGACGCCTGGATTCGCTTGCCCGAAGGCTGTGAAAACGACGACGCCCAGCTCTATCTGCGGCCCCACGAGGTGCGGCTGACTCAGGCTGCCAGTGATCAGGCCCACCTGCCATTTCGCATAGAGGCCATCAACCTGATTGGTGCGGAAGTGCGGATCGAACTCAAGCCCGATGGGTGGGAGTGTGAAGAGTTGTGGGAGGTTGGCATCAGCCATACTGAGTTCAACGCCCGCCAGCCCCAGCGGGGCGACCGCTGCTTTGCGGTGCCGGATGTCGGGCATCTGTTCTGTGAACATGCGGTGGAGCCCAAGACCCTCGAGTGGCGTTAGGGCCCCGATGGCTGGAGCAGGGCGCCGGCCATAATCTATAGTTTCCTGATGAGGGGGCGCCGCCCCCGGATGACTCGTCCGACATCATCGGCGTATTCCACACCCGAGTGGAAACCATCAGGAGGATGTAATGCCATTACCCGCCCCGTTAACCGGAGACCAGGTCTATCACGCTTGTCCAGAGGAAAAACTGGATTTCCTGACCACCGATGACCTGCAAGACCTGGATCAACCCTACGGTCAGGACCGGGTTCTGCGAGCACTGGAATTCGGCGCGGGTATCCGGGCTGAGGGTTTCAACCTGTTTGTCCTCGGGCCCGCCGGGGCAGGGAAGCATGAACTTGTTGAGCGCTTTCTTTCCCGGCACGCAGCCAGGCAACCGGTTCCTCCGGATTGGTGCCACGTCTATAACTTTCGCTTTTCAGACCGTCCTGGCGCCATCCAACTGCCCGCGGGGCAGGGTCAGCAGTTCAAGAAAGACATGAGTGATCTGGCAGAAGAGCTCCGCACGGCCATTCCGGCGGCTTTTGAGAGCGAGGAATACCAGGCCCGCTTGCAGGAGTTGCAGGAAGAAATGGCCAAGCGCCAGCATCAGGGGCTGTTCGAGATCCAGGAGGAGGCCAACCGCAACAACATTGCCATGATCACCACGCCGGCCGGTTTTACCTTTGCCCCCATGCGCAAAGGTGAGGTGATCGATCCCGAGGAATACAAGAAATTCTCCGATGAAGAAAAGCAACTGGTTGAATCCAAGGTTGAGGAACTGCAGAAAAAGCTGCAGCAGACCATCCAGCAGATTCCCGGGATGCGGAAAGAAGTGCGTGAGCGGGTCCATGCCCTGAATGAAGAGATGGTACAGCTGACTCTCGGCGGCCCGATCGGGGAACTGAGGGAAAAGTGGTCACATCTCCCGGGGGTTGTCGATTACCTGGACGCGGTCCGAGAAGACGTGGTGGAGCATGCCGAAGCCTTTCAGGACAGTGATAACGGGCCACCGGCAGGGCTGCTGGCGCGGTACAAGGTCAATTTGCTGGTGGATAACGCCGAAACCGTCGGCGCGCCGGTTATCTACGAGGATCTGCCCAATCATCAGCACCTGGCCGGGCAGATTGAACATCGGGCCCGTCAGGGCAACCTCTATACCGACTTCACGCTGATTCGCGGTGGTTCCATGCACCGCGCCAACGGCGGCTATCTGATCATCGATGCCCGGCGGGTGCTGACTCAGCCCATGGCCTGGGAAAGCCTGAAGCGGATTCTGTCATCCGGTGAAATCCGCATCGAGTCCCTGGAGCGGCTCTATGGATTGGTAAGTACCGTCAGTCTGCAGCCGGAGCCGATTCCCGTGTCGGTCAAAGTGGTTTTGCTTGGGGACCGGATGCTGTACTACCTGTTGTCCCATTACGATCCGGATTTCCTGGACCTCTTCAAGGTTGAGGCGGATTTTGAGGATGATCTTGATCGTAACGATGACTGCTACGAACTCTACGCCCGGATGATCGCCACCATGGCCCGGGTCCTGAAAATGCGGCCGCTGGAGCGAGGTGCCGTAGCCAGGCTGATTGAGCATGCAAGCCGGCTGGCGGCGGACCAACGCAAACTGACCGCCCACGATCGCGTGCTCCGGGACATACTCAGTGAGGCTGACCATTGGGCCAGCCAGGTGGGCGCCGATACCGTCGAGGCCAGCCATCTCCAGCAGGCTATTGATGAGCGGGAATACCGGGCCAGCCGGGTTCGGGAAAGAAGCCGGGAGCAAATCAGCCGGGGTGTGGTGATAATTGTCACTTCGGGAGAAGAAGTGGCTCAGGTGAATGGCCTATCGGTACTCAGGCTCGGGGCGTCCATGTTCGGCCAGCCCACCCGGATTACCGCTACGGCGCGGCCGGGCAAGGGGCAGGTGGTGGATATCGAGCGGGAGGCAAAGCTGGGTGGCCCCATTCACAGCAAGGCCGTGATGATACTGTCCCGATTCCTGGCAAGCCGATACGCCGCTGAAGGGGAGCTTTCCCTGTCAGCGAGTCTGGCCTTTGAGCAATCCTACGGTGGTGTTGAGGGCGATTCCGCTTCGGTGGCAGAGACCTGCGTGCTGCTTTCAGCCATTTCCCGGGTGCCACTCAGGCAGTCCTTCGCCGTAACGGGGTCAATGAATCAGCATGGCGAAGTCCAGGCCGTGGGTGGCGTGAACGAGAAGATCGAAGGCTTTTTCGATGTCTGCAAGGAAGCTGGTGAAGTAGGCGGCCAAGGCGTTCTGCTGCCGGCAAGCAATGTTGAGCACCTGATGCTCAGGGCCGATGTCAGGCAGGCGATTGCCGAGGACCGATTCCGCGTCTATCCGATCTCCCATATCAACGAAGCCATTGAGCTTTTGACCGGCCTGGAGGCCGGGGAGCCGGACAGTAATGGCGAGTTTCCAGCTAACAGCTTCAATCGCCGGGTCGCCGAGCGCCTCGAGAAATTTGCGGAGGCCAGCAAAAAGCGGGATAGCAATGGAGATGCAAACAACGGCGGAGGTAAGGACAGTGACTGACACACCTGGAGCTCGGGCTGTGAGCAGTGATGAAGCCGGCCGTGTGCTTGTACTGCTGGATGGCTCGAGAATGAGCTATGCGGCGTTGAAGGCTGCGGCAGAGATTGCAGGGTCCACCGGTGCTGAAGTGCTTGGCGTGTTTGTTGAGGAACTGAACCTGTTGCGAAGTGCGGGGTATGGGTTTGCTCGAGAGGTAGGGGCTTCGTCCGGCGTCAGCCGCCCCTTTGATCCGACCGGCGTTGAGCAGCGAATGCAAAGGCTGGCCAGCCAGGCTCGGCGCGCTTTGGCTGGCGCTGTAGCGCCATATGGCGGCAAGCACACGCTCAGCATTGCCCGTGGCCATGTAATTGATGAAGTGCTGGCTCTGGCTGGGCCCCGGGATCTTCTGGTGCTTGGCCGAGTTGGTTGGTCCTCGGCGCCGGGGGCGCGCCTGGGGTCAACGGCCAAGGGGCTGGTTCGTCGTTCGCCGGGCAGGGTTCTGCTCTGGTGCGAACATCGCGTTTTGCCGCAGGGCCGGGTAGTGGTTTTTCTGAATGATCACAGGGAGGCCAACAGCCGCGCGGTTCAGGCAGCAGCTGAGGCTATTCGGTATTCCCATCGGCCGGTAACGATGTTGCTGGGGGCGGGACCGGATATTCCGCCCGAGGAGCGGCAACGCATACTTCTGGAGCTGGGTATTCCAGAGCGGGACTTTCGTGTACGGTCGCTGCCATCAACGGACCCAGTTACCGTAGCCGGTATTTTGCGCGAGGAGAAAGCCGTTCAGCTGGTGCTTAGCCGTGATTGTTCTTTGCTTCAGGAACCTGGCGCGGAGCGGTTGCTGGTGGCACTGAATCTTCCGGTGACTGTGACTCCCTGAATCCTCAAGCAATCTTGCGAGCGTCTTCCTTGCGCAGGATTTCCTCGACGTCCTCGGCAGAGAGGGTTTCGTGCTTCAATACGGCCGTGGCGAGGGCTTCCAGCTGGTTTCGGTGCTCGGTCAGGAAGTCCAGGGTAGCCCTCTCCAGCGCCAGCAGTTGGGACTGGATTTCCTCATCGATCATCTCGGCCATCTTTTCACTGAATTCCCTGGGCATGCCCATCTCCCGGCCAAGGAACACATGCTCTTCGCCAATGCTTAAGCCAAGGGGGCCGATTTTTTCACTCATACCCCACTGGCCGACCATTTTGCGTACCAGAGCAGTGGCTTCCTTCAGGTCATTCTGGGCCCCGGTGCTGACTTCACCATAAATCAGCTTTTCCGAACAGCGGCCACCAAACATCACCTTGATGCGATCCTTGAGGTAACTCTCGTTGTAGGTGTAGTGGTCTTCACGAGGCGTTTGTTCGGTCACCCCCATGGCCATGCCGTGAGGGATGATCGTTAATTTGGTGAGTGGGTCGGCGTTGGGCATGTAATAGGCCATGATGGCGTGGCCGCACTCGTGGTAGGCAACCGCCTCCCGCTCGTTGGGCGTGAGCTTGGTGTCCCGTTCTTCGCCGAGAATGATTCTGTCCCTTGCCAGCTCAAAGCAATGGGCGTTCACCTCGTGCAGGTTTTCCCGGGCTGCCGTCAGCGCGGCTTCATTCACCAGGTTTTTCAGGTCCGCCCCGGAGAAACCGATCGTGCGCGCTGCCAGTTGTTCCAGATCGACATCGTTTGCCAGTGGCACCTTGCGCACATGAACCTTCAGGATGGCCGCGCGGGCCTCCTTGTGGGGGCGGTCGAGGGTGATCTTGCGGTCAAAACGGCCCGGGCGGAGCAGGGCGCTGTCCAGAACGTCCGGCCGGTTGGTGGCAGCCAGTACCAGAACATTTTCGTGGGCCTCGAAACCGTCCATTTCCGTGAGGATCTGGTTCAGGGTCTGCTCTCTTTCATCATGGCCACCACCCAGGCCCGCACCACGTGATCGGCCAATGGCATCCAGTTCGTCGATGAAAATCAGCGCCGGCGCGTCTTTCCGGGCTTCCTTGAACATGTCCCGAACCCGCGCGGCGCCAACACCCACGAACATCTCGATGAATTCCGAGGCGCTGATGCTGTAGAAGGGCACTTCGGCTTCGCCGGCGATGGCCCGGGCCAGCAGTGTCTTGCCGGTGCCGGGCGGGCCGACCAGAAGCACGCCCTTGGGCATGACAGCACCCAGTGCCCGGTATTTTTCGGGAGATTTCAGGAAATCGATGATCTCGGCAATTTCCCGCTTGGCGGATTCAATGCCGGCGACATCATCGAGTGTTGCCGTCGAGGTTTCCTTCCGGGCCCGTCTTGCCTTGGAACGGCTGAAATCAAACGGCCCACCACCCTGGGTCATCCGCTTCTGGGCGGCGCCCCAGAACCAGAACATCAGGGCCAGCAGAAGGATCCAGGGCAGGAAGCCGCGGATCATTTCCTGCCACCAGGGTAGGCCGGAGGGGGTGGCCCGGATTACAACTTCGTGCTCTTCCAGCAGGTTGAGCAGGGCGGGGTCTTCCATGGGCGGGCGGATGGTCTGGAACCCCGGGGTGCTGGTCCGTGCGGGGCTGTCAGAGCTGAAGTCTGCAGCACCGCTGTCGGTAAACAGACCGGTGATGGATTCTTCTTTCAGAGTGACTTCCGCCACCTGATTGTTCATCACAGCGGTCTTGAATTCGGAATAGGCCAGGTCCTGAAGCCGGGGTTGTCCGCCGTCCTGAAGCCAGAGCACCATCAGGAAGATGGCGGCACTGAGCCACAGGAACGCAAACTGGTTCGGGATTGCCGGCTGTTGGTTCTGGTCCGGCTTCTGTTGCTGGTTGTCTGGCCCACCCGGTGCTGTCATCTCGGTCTCCGGTCGCCCTCCATGATCTTTGCCACGAAGACGGATTTTCCGTAAGTCTCGAATGACCATTTCATGGTATCCGAGAGCACGCCCATTACCTCATCATAGTCGCCGAAAATCTCGGTGCTCATTCGCCCCGGGTAGACTTCCAGTCCGGTCTGCTCCAGGCGCGCGATCAGGTCTTTGATTGGCTGCTTGTACTCCTCTTTCAGGGGATAGCAGCTCAGCTGTACAGAAAGATACATAAAGCCTCCTTTCAGGTCAGTGACCCTGGTCAATTGCCCGTTAATAGCCCATGGCCGACGAAGTGCTCCTCCTCGGGTCCGCGCCACCATTGAGAACACCGTCTTCGTCAATCAGGATGCTCTGGATGGCGCCCATGGCTGATCCGCCTACCACCTTATGCCCGCGTTCCTCCAGCAGTCGAATGGTGTCCGGGCTGATGCCCTGTTCGATCCGGATTTCATCCGGCAGCCACTGGTGATGCATGCGGGGTGCGCTCACGGCGGTTTGAACGTTCATGCCATGATCAATCACATTGAGGATCACCTGCAAGGTGGTGGTAATGATCCGGGAGCCCCCGGGGCTGCCGGTAACCAGAACGTTCTTGCCATCCTTTTTCACGATGGTGGGCGACATGGAGCTCAGCATGCGCTTGCCGGGCTCAACCTTGTTGGCTTCGCCGCCGATCAGACCATAAGCGTTGGGTACACCGGGCTTGGCGCTGAAGTCGTCCATTTCGTTGTTAAGCAGGAATCCGGCGCCTTCCACCGTAATGCCGGATCCGTAACTGAAATTGATGGTGTAGGTGTTTGATACCGCGTTGCCCCATTTATCCACCACGGAAAAATGGGTAGTTTCAGGACTTTCCCAGACAGCCGGCTGGCCGGGATTGATGTCGCTGGCTGGTCGTGCCCTGTCCGGATTAATGCCTTTGCGGAGTTCGTCTGCGTAGCCTTTGCTGGTTAACCCCGCCAGCGGCACCTCCACATAATCCGTGTCGCCAAGGTATTTTGAACGGTCGGCGTAGGCCAGTTTCATGGCTTCGGCCATGTGATGAATCGCATCAGCGGAGTTGTGGCCAAACTCGGCCATCGGGAAACCTTCCAGGATATTCAGGATCTGGACAATGTGGGTGCCACCGGAGGAGGGCGGCGACATCGAGAAAATATCGTACCCGCGATAGTTGCCGTGAACCGGCGCCCGAACAACCGGGCGATAGTCTTTGAGGTCCTGGCGCGTGATGAGGCCGCCATTTCGTTCCATTTCGCTGGCAATCAGATCGGCGGTTTCGCCTTCGTAAAAGCCTTTCACGCCATTGTCGGCAATGCGCTGGAGTGTTGCCGCCAGTTCCGGCTGTTGAAAACGTTCACCGGGCTGCCAGGCGCTGCCGTCTTCCTTATAAAAGGTGTCACGGGTGGCGGGCCATCGCTCGAGTCTCTCCCGGGCCTGCTCCAGACCTTCAGTAAAACGCTGGGGCACCACGAAACCCTCTTGGGCAAGCTTGATCGCCGGTGCCAGTGCTTGCTTCAGGGTAATGGTGCCGTGGCGCTCCAGCGCCAGTGCCAGGCCGGCAACCGTTCCTGGAACCCCTGCGGCCAGGTGGGTAAAACGACTGCGGTTCTTGACCACCTCGCCGGATTCGTCCTGGAACATGGTTTCTGTGGCGGCAGCTGGCGCTTTTTCCCGATAATCAATGGCTTCCGGATCTGAGCCGTCGCCCCTGGAAATCAGCATGAAACCGCCACCGCCAATGTTGCCGGAACGGGGCTGGGTGACAGCCAGTGCGAAACCGGCGGTAACGGCTGCATCGATTGCATTCCCGCCGTTTTTCAGCGCTTCCAGAGCCACCTCGGTGGCCAGTGTATGACTGGTGGCAACCATGCCGTGGGTTGCGGTAACCGGGTGAAACCGTTCACCCTCGAGAATGGCCTGTCCAAAGGCCGGCGCGGTGGTAATGAAGAAGGCCAGGGCGGCCGCAATCGAAAGGCGGCCTGAGCGCCCCTTGGAGACGTTTTTGATTGTGCGTTGGTAGAGGCCTCTGTCCATATCTCCATTCCTCGTTTCTGGCGTTCAGATAGGCTATGATAGCCGGTCATTTTCATAGGTGCGTACCGTTAACCTGCCGTTAATGTCGGCGGTGATTCCCCGATGTACCTGCTTTCCCGGATTTCAGTTAAGGAAAGGCTTTCATGGAGCATACCTATCGTCTTGTGATTTCCTGCCCCGACCGGGTGGGAATTGTTGCCAAGGTGAGTAATTTTCTGTCGACATACAATGGCTGGATTACCGAGGCGAGTCACCATTCCGACACGCAAACCGGCTGGTTTTTCATGCGGCACGAGATCAAGGCCACCTCGATACCGTTTGGTCTTGACCAATTCCGGGCGGCGTTCGAGCCGATTGCCCGCGAATTCAACATGAACTGGCACATCGCCGATTCGGCCCAGCCGAAGAAAGTGATCCTGATGTGCAGCAAGGAATCCCACTGTGTGGCGGATCTTTTGCACCGCTGGCACAGCAAGGAGATCAACGCCGAGATAGTGGCGGTCATCTCTAACCATGACGACCTGCGCCGGATGGTGGAGTGGCACGAGATTCCGTATCACCACGTACCGGTCAGCAAGGAAAACAAGGCAGATGCCTTCGCCCATATTGATGAGCTGTTCCAGAAATACGAAGCCGATGTGGTGGTGCTGGCGCGCTACATGCAGATCCTTCCCGGCGAGCTCTGTGAGAAATACTCCGGCAAGGTGATCAACATCCATCACAGCTTCCTGCCGTCCTTCGCCGGTGCTCGCCCTTATCATCAGGCCTACAGTCGCGGTGTTAAGCTGATTGGTGCCACCTGCCACTACGTGACCCAGGACCTCGACGAGGGCCCGATCATCGAGCAGGACGTTATCCGGATCACCCACAGTGACTCCATCGAGGATATGGTCCGCCTCGGTAAGGATGTCGAGAAGAACGTGCTGGCCAGGGGCCTGCGTTCTCACATCGAGGATCGGGTGATCACCTACGAAAACAAGACAGTGGTGTTTGATTAAGGCTGCCTCACAGTTGCCCCGGAGAGGGTGCGACTGTGGTAGACTTGGCGGCTTGTTGAAGAATAACTATGGGGCCCGGAAACGGCCCTGATACGACTTCCAGATAACGCAAAGGAACCTTTCTCGATGGGTGAGTTAGCCAAAGAGATCCTGCCGGTCAATATTGAAGACGAGTTAAAACAGTCCTACCTCGATTACGCCATGAGCGTGATCGTCGGGCGGGCGCTTCCGGATGTGAGGGATGGCCTCAAGCCGGTTCACCGCCGTGTCCTGTTCGCCATGTCCGAACTGAACAACGACTGGAACAAGGCCTACAAGAAGTCCGCCCGTGTTGTGGGTGATGTTATCGGTAAATACCACCCCCACGGTGACTCTGCGGTATACGACACCATCGTTCGTATGGCCCAGCCATTCTCCCTGCGGTATCCGTTGGTGGATGGCCAGGGTAACTTCGGTTCCATCGACGGCGACAACGCGGCCGCCATGCGTTACACCGAGATCCGCATGGAGAAGATTGCCCACTCCCTGCTGGCGGATCTGGATAAGGAAACCGTCGATTTCGTTGATAACTACGACGGCACCGAGCGGATTCCCGAGGTTCTGCCTACCCGGGTTCCCAACCTGCTGGTGAACGGTTCCTCCGGTATCGCCGTTGGTATGGCCACCAATATTCCGCCGCACAATCTCACGGAAGTCGTGAATGGCTGTCTGGCGCTGATTGATAACCCGGATTTGACCATCGATGAACTGATGGAATACATCCCGGGCCCGGATTTCCCGACCCAGGGCATTATCAATGGCCGTGCCGGCATCGTTGAGGCCTACCGTACGGGCCGTGGCCGCATTTACATCCGCGCCCGTCACGAGATCGAGCACGACAACAAGACCAACCGCGATGCCATCATCATCACCGAGCTGCCGTATCAGCTGAACAAGGCCCGCCTGATCGAGAAGATCGCCGAGCTGGTGAAAGAGAAGCGTCTTGAAGGTATCTCCGAGCTGCGGGATGAGTCCAACAAGGAAGGTATCCGGGTGGTGATCGAGCTGCGTCGGGGTGAGAACCCGGATGTTGTGGTCAACAACCTGTTTGCCCAGACCCAGCTTGAGACCGTGTTCGGCATCAACATGGTTGGCCTGATCAATGGTGAGCCGAAGACCCTGAACCTGAAGCAGTTGCTGGATGCGTTCGTTCGTCACCGTCGTGAAGTGGTGACCCGCCGGACCATTTACGAACTGCGCAAGGCCCGTGAGCGCGGCCATATTCTGGAAGGCCTGACCGTTGCCCTGGCCAACATCGACGAGATTATCGAGCTGATCAAGGCCTCGCCGTCTGCCGCCGAAGCCAAGGAAAAGCTGGTTGCCAAGGGCTGGTCCCCGGGCGATGTGATGGCCATGTTGGAGCGTGCCGGCCAGGACGCCTGCCGTCCGGATGACCTGCCGGAAATCTACGGTCTGCGTGAAGGTCTGTACCATCTGTCTCCGGAACAGGCCCAGGCGATTCTGGATCTGCGCCTGCACCGTCTGACCGGCCTCGAGACCGAGAAGCTGCAGAACGAGTACAAGGAAATTCTCGAGAAGATCGCCGATCTGCTCGATATTCTGGGCGACCCCGAGCGACTGCTTCAGGTTATCCGGGAAGAGCTGGAAGCGATCGTCAGCGAATTTGGTGACGAGCGTCGTACCGAAATCACCAGCTCCCGTCGCGACCTGACCATCGCCGACCTGATTGATGAAGAAGATCTTGTGGTGACCATTTCCCACAGCGGTTACGCCAAGACCCAGGCCGTTGAAGACTATCAGGCCCAGCGCCGTGGCGGTCGCGGCAAGGCAGCCACCTCCATGAAGGACGAAGATTTCGTCGAGAAGCTGCTGGTGGCCAACTCCCACGATACGATTCTGTGTTTCTCCAACCGTGGCAAGGTTTACTGGCTGCGGGTGTTCGAGATTCCACGCGCCAGCCGGGCATCTCGCGGTCGGCCCATGGTGAATATCCTGCCGCTGGAGGAAGGTGAGCGTATCACCACATTCCTGCCGGTTCGTGATTATCCGGAAGACCAGTTCGTCCTGATGGCCACCTCTGCCGGTGTGGTCAAGAAGACGCCGCTGCCGAACTTCTCGCGTCCGCGCAGCACCGGTCTGATTGCCCTGTCCCTGGACGAAGGCGATACCCTGATCGGCGCGGCCATTACCAAAGGTGATGCCGAGGTCATGCTGTTCTCGACTGCCGGCAAGGCGGTGCGCTTTAACGAGGAAGCCGTTCGTCCCATGAGCCGGACCGCACGTGGTGTTCGCGGTATCAAGATGCCCGAAGGTCACCATGTGGTGTCGCTGATTATTCCGCAGGAAGGAGGGGTTATCCTGACCGCCTCGGAAAACGGCTACGGCAAGCGGACCGCCATTGACGAGTTCCCGACCTACAGCCGGGGCAGTCAGGGCGTTATTGCGATGCAGTGCTCCGAGCGTAACGGTAACCTGGTAACGGCCCTGCAGCTGTTCGAAGGCGACGAGATGATGCTCATCTCTGACAAGGGCACGCTGGTTCGTACCCGGACAGACGAAGTGTCGGTTCTGAGCCGGAATACCCAGGGTGTTCGCCTGATCAAGCTGAGCCAGGAAGACGAGCGCCTGGTGGGCGTTGAGCGAATCGCGGAAACCGACGACGAAGAGCTCGACAGCGAAGGCAATCCGATTGTTGCCGACGAGAGCCCGCAAGAAGGTGACGAAGGCGAGAGTGCCGGCGAAGAATAAGCCGGCACTTGCCACAGACAGATTCAGTAAGACGTGAGAGAAAGCAGCAACATGAGCAGGGCGTATAACTTTTGTGCAGGTCCGGCCACCTTGCCGGAAAGCGTGCTTCGTCAGGCGCGGGATGAAATGCTCGACTGGCGTGGTACCGGCATGTCGGTGATGGAAATGAGCCATCGCAGCGACGAGTTTGTCCAGATTGCCGAGACTGCTGAACAAGATCTGCGTGAACTGGCCGGCGTGTCCGACGACTACGCCGTTCTGTTCATGCAGGGCGGAGCGTCCAGCCAGTTTTCCACCATTCCCCTGAATCTGCTGGGCGAAAAAGGCTCCGCTGACTACGTGAACACCGGCATCTGGTCCAAAAAGGCCATTGCCGAGGCCAGTCGCTATGGCAAAGTGAACGTAGTGGCCAGTTCGGAAGACAGTGGCTTTACCACGATTCCGGACCAGACATCCTGGCAGAGCAGTGCTGACGCGGCGTACCTGCACTACACGCCCAATGAAACCATTGGCGGTCTGGAATTCGGTTTTGTTCCGGACAGCCCGGCGGTTCCGTTGGTGGCGGACATGTCTTCCACGATGCTTTCGCGGCCGGTGGATGTGTCGAAATTCGGTCTGATCTATGCCGGCGCCCAGAAGAATATCGGTCCCTCGGGTCTGGTGGTGGTAATTATTCGCAAGGATCTCCTGGGCAGGGCCCGCAAGGAGACACCGACCATGATGAACTACCAGGTGATCGCGGATAACGGTTCCATGTACAACACCCCGGCCACTTACTCATGGTACCTGGCCGGCCTGGTATTCAAGTGGCTGAAAGAGCAGGGCGGTGTGAAGGCGATGGGTGAGATCAACCTGCGCAAAGCCCGAAAGCTCTATGACTTTATCGATACCAATGAGTTTTACGCCAACCCGATTGACCCGCGCTTCCGGTCCTGGATGAACGTTCCATTCACCCTGGCTGATGACGCCCTGAATGGTGAGTTCCTCAAGGGAGCGGATGCCCGTGGCCTGTTGAACCTGGCCGGACATCGCTCGGTTGGCGGTATGCGTGCGAGCATCTATAACGCGATGCCCGAAGCCGGTGTCGATGCGCTGATTAACTACATGACCGAATTTGCGAAGGAGCGTGGCTGATCATGAGTGACGAGCAGGTTCGGCTCGGAGAGCTGCGGGACGAGATCGATCGGATTGATCAGAAGATCATGGAGCTTATCAGTGCCAGGGCCGCCTGTGCCCAGGAAGTAGCCCATGTGAAGATGACCGCCAGTCCGGGACAGGACGTCTTTTTCTACCGCCCGGAGCGGGAAGCCCAGGTACTTCGGCGCATCAAGGAGCAGAATCCGGGGCCGCTTTCCGGTGAGGAAATGGCGCGTCTGTTCCGGGAAATCATGTCCGCCTGTCTGGCGCTTGAAAAGCCCATGCACATTGCCTTCCTGGGGCCCATTGGCACCTTTACCCAGGCGGCAGCGCTCAAGCATTTCGGTCACTCGGTGGTCAGCGTGCCACTGCCGGCTATCGACGCGGTGTTC
Source organism: Marinobacter sp. MIT932201 (assembly GCF_047123295.1). Taxonomy (NCBI): domain Bacteria; kingdom Pseudomonadati; phylum Pseudomonadota; class Gammaproteobacteria; order Pseudomonadales; family Marinobacteraceae; genus Marinobacter; species Marinobacter sp. MIT932201. Next base: position 1,816,018 of record NZ_CP138917.1, read on the forward strand.
CGGGAGGTTGAATCGGGAGCAGCGCATTACGGTGTGGTACCGGTCGAAAACTCCACCGAGGGAATGATCAACCATACCCTGGATATGTTTATGTCCTCGCCGCTCAAGATCTGCGGTGAGGTTCAACTGCGGATCCACCATCATCTATTGGTGTCTCCGAAGCACGGCGACCAGGAAATCACCCGGATTTATTCCCATCAACAGTCCTTTGCCCAGTGCCGGCAGTGGCTGGATACCCATCGCTACGGTATTGAGCGGGTTACCGTTTCCAGTAATGCGGAGGCCGCCCGGCGTGCCGCCGAGGAGCCGGGAACAGCAGCCATTGCCGGAGATATGGCGGCCGAGCTCTATGGTCTGCAAAAGCTGGCAAACAGCATCGAGGATCGACCGGACAATACCACCCGATTCCTGATCATTGGGCGCGAGGAGGTGCCGGCCAGCGGTCACGACAAGTCGTCCATTCTGGTGTCCATGCGCAACAAGCCGGGGGCGCTGTATCAACTCCTTGAACCGTTCCATCGCCATGGCCTCAGCCTCACCAGGATAGAAACGCGGCCGTCGCCGAGCGGTACCTGGGCCTATGTGTTCTATATCGATTTCGAGGGACACATGGAAGACGAGCAGGTCCGTAAGGTGCTGGCGGAAGTGGACGAAGAGGCGGTTGAGCTCAAGCGTCTGGGCTCCTACCCGATTGGCGTGCTTTGAGTAGTTGCAACAGCCTTTTTGAGCAAAGAATGTCGAGGACAATGTATGGCGATTGATTACCAGAGTCTGGCGGTTCGCGGCGTGCAGGCGCTCTCACCCTACCAGCCTGGCAAGCCGATCGAAGAGCTGGCAAGGGAACTGGGTCTCAACCCGGCGGAAATCATCAAGCTTGCCAGCAATGAGAACCCGCTCGGGCCCAGCGAGAAAGCCCTTGAGGCGGCGCGGCAGGCGTTGTCGGAACTTTGTCTGTACCCCGACGGTAACGGATTCAACCTGAAACAGGCGTTGTCGAAGCGTCTCAACGTTGGAATGGATCAGATTACCCTTGGCAACGGCTCGAACGACGTTCTCGAAGTGATCACCCGCTGTTTCGCGGATGCTGATTCCGAAGTTGTTTTCTCCCAGTACGCATTCGCCGTTTATCCTCTGGTGACCCAGGCTATCGGCGCCAAGGGCGTTTCTGTGCCTGCCCGGGAATGGGGGCACGACCTGGATGCGATGGCCGAGGCGGTCACCGATCGTACTCGCCTCGTGTTTGTCGCTAACCCAAACAACCCCACGGGTACGGTTCACACAGCGGAAGCCATCGAGTCGTTCCTGAAAAAGATTCCCGAGAACGTACTTGTGGTCCTGGATGAGGCCTACTGCGAATACCTGACGGGTGATCAATACCCGGATGGCGTCGAACTGTTGGACCGCTTCCCGAATCTCATCGTTTGCCGCACGTTTTCCAAGGCCTGGGGGTTGGCCGCACTCAGGGTGGGGTACAGCATCTCTTCACCGGCCATTGCCGACATTCTCAATCGGGTGCGCCAGCCGTTTAACGTGGATACCGTTGCCCTGTCCGCAGCCACGGCTGTGCTTGAAGACGAGGAGTATCTCCAGCGTTCCCGCGATGTGAATACAGCCGGTCTGCGTCAGTTGCAGGACGCATTCGACCGGATGGGACTCAGCTACATACCGTCGGCCGGGAATTTCGTGGCCGTGGAAGTGGGAGAGCAGGCCATGGGCGTGTACCAGTCTCTGCTCGCTCACGGCGTGATTGTCCGGCCCATCGCGGGCTATGGCATGCCCCGGCATTTGCGGGTGTCTGTCGGCCTTCCGGAAGAGAACGAGCGCTTTATCGAGGCGCTGGCCCAGGCCCTGACCGCATCGGGGCTGAGCGACTGACATGGCGTCTTCCGAGCCTCTGTTCAAGCGGGTCGCGGTGATTGGTCTGGGGCTGATTGGCGGCTCACTGGCCAGCGCTATCCGGCGCAACGCGCTGGCGGACACGGTCGTTGGCGCGGACCAGCGTCATGAGGAACTGCAGCTTGGCAAAGAGCTGGGCGTGATCGATCACGCGGCCACGGCGGTGTCTGATGCCGTGCGGGGTGCCGATCTGGTTGTACTGGCTGTACCAGTCAGGGCAACCCGGGCGGTTCTTGAGCAGATTCGTCCCGCATTGGAACCGGACGCCATACTGACCGACGTAGGTAGCACGAAGTCCAGCTTCGTGAATGATGTTGAGGCCGTGTTCGGCAGTCTTACGCCCCGGGTCATTCCCGGCCATCCGATTGCTGGCTCCGAGAAAAGTGGCATTCGGGCGGCGAACCCCGAGTTGTTTGCCAACCACAAGGTGATTCTTACTCCGCCTGAAGACGTCAGTCAGCCGCATCTTGCCCGGCTCAGGGCCTTATGGGAGGGCTGCGGGGCCACGGTGCTGACCATGTCGGTGGCGTATCACGACGAGGTGCTGGCAGCCACCAGCCACCTGCCGCACCTTATCGCTTTCTCCCTGGTGGATACCCTGGCGGGAGAAGACGAAAATATGGATATCTTCCGGTACGCCGCTGGAGGCTTCAGGGACTTTACCCGGATTGCCGCCAGCGATCCGGTGATGTGGCACGATATCTTTCTGTCGAACCGCGATGCGGTTCTTCGCGTGATTGACCACTTTACCCACGACCTCGAACAACTGCGCACTGCCATTGCCAATCAGGACAGCGCCACGTTGTTGCGGGTTTTCAGTCGCGCCAAGGCGGCGCGTGAACATTTTTCGAAGATGCTCTCAGGACAGGCTTACGTGACAAACAACAGTGAAAAGCAGGTGACGTTCCGTCTTCAGCCCGGTGGCGCGATTACCGGTGATATCCGCGTTCCGGGCGACAAGTCGATGTCGCACCGTTCGATCATGCTGGGCGCCCTCGCGGATGGCGTAACCGAAGTGAAAGGATTTCTGGAAGGCGAGGACAGCCTGGCCACGCTTCAGGCGTTCCGTGACATGGGCGTGACCATCGAAGGCCCGGACGACGGTTTCGTGCGGATTCACGGCGTTGGCATGCACGGCCTCCAGGCCCCAAGGGGCCCGCTGTATCTGGGTAACTCGGGAACCGCCATGCGACTGTTTGCGGGGTTGCTGGCAGCCCAGCCCTTTGATTCCGAGCTGACCGGGGATGCGAGCCTCTCTGGCCGGCCAATGGGGCGCGTTGCCGATCCGCTCAGGGCCATGGGTGCGGTGATCGATACCGCAGAGGGTGGTCGCCCGCCGCTGAAAATCCGTGGCGGCCAGACGTTGCAGGGAATCCACTACGAAATGCCAGTAGCCAGTGCCCAGGTGAAGTCATGCCTCCTGCTGGCAGGTCTTTATGCCGAGGGCAGTACATCGGTCACCGAGCCTGCTCCCACGCGCGATCACACCGAGCGCATGCTGGCGGGCTTTGGCTACCACGTTCACCGGGACGGTGCGACGGCCAGCGTCAGTGGTGGCGGCAAGCTGACGGCAACCAACATTGATGTGCCTGCCGATATTTCTTCATCGGCGTTTTTCCTGGTAGCGGCGAGCATCGCTCCGGGCTCTGATCTGGTCCTGCGGCATGTTGGTATGAATCCGACCCGGGTCGGTGTGATCAACATCCTGAATCAGATGGGTGCCAACATCGAGATTCTGGACGAGCGCGAAATCGGTGGCGAGCCGGTTGCTGACCTGCGGGTCCGCTCAGCGGAGCTGCAGGGAATCGATATTCCGGAAGATCAGGTGCCCCTGGCCATTGACGAATTCCCGGTGCTGTTCATTGCCGCCACCTGCGCCAAAGGGCGCACGGTTCTGCGGGGCGCGGAGGAGCTTCGGGTCAAGGAAAGCGACCGCATTCAGGTAATGGCCGATGGCTTGGCTGCCCTGGGTGTGGAAACCACCGTAACCCCGGATGGCATCATCATTGATGGCGGGCAGACCATCGGTGGCGGTACCGTGAACAGCCACGGAGACCACCGTATTGCCATGTCTTTCGCAGTGGCATCGCTGCGCGCCGCGGGAGAGATCACAGTCACTGATTGTGCGAATGTGGCTACCTCTTTCCCGGGATTTGTGGAACTTGCGCAGGGAACGGGGATCAATATCTCAGCCGAGGGGGCTGAATAATGGTTGAAAGCAGTGCGCCGGTGATCACTGTTGATGGTCCTGGAGGTTCGGGTAAAGGCACGATCACCCAGATGCTGGCCCGAAAGCTTGGCTGGCACTTGCTTGACAGTGGTGCCTTGTACCGGCTGACGGCCCTGGCGGCGGTACGTCAGGGTGTGTCTCTGGATGACGAGGCTGGCCTGGTAAAGGTCGCCGCTGGACTCGATGTGTCGTTTGAGCCCACGCCTGCAGGCGAGCCGGTCAAGGTTATTCTGGCAGGGCAGGATGTGACCGCAGATATACGTACAGAGTCGGCTGGCGATAATGCCTCGAAGGTGGCCGTGATTCAGTCGGTCCGGGACGCTCTTTTGCAGCGCCAGCGCGACTTCCGGCAGACGCCGGGCCTGGTGGCCGATGGTCGCGACATGGGGACGGTGGTGTTTCCGGATGCCCCGGTAAAAATCTTCCTGACGGCAAGCGCCGAGGAGAGGGCCCAGCGGCGCTATAGCCAGTTGAAGGACGCGGGTGTCGATGTTAATATTGACGCCCTTTTAGAGGAGATACGGGTTCGTGATGAACGGGATATGAACCGTTCCGCAGCCCCTCTCAAGCCCGCGGATGATGCGCAAGTCATTGATTCTACGGGGTTGAGTATAGAAGAGGTGTTGGACAGGTGTATGGCCGCAGCTGGTCAGGCCTGACTACACCTTTTTGTCGTTGAAATGCCGGATGTAGCGCTATCTGCCAGCCACAGGCTTAGTCCGGAACTTGTTAACAGACCGTGTTGCTGGTGGCACGGAGTACACTTGCGTTGATCATATAGGACTCATAATGAGCGAGAGCTTTGCGGATCTTTTTGAAGAAAGCCTGAAAGAAATTGACATGCAGCCAGGTTCCATCGTCCAGGGAACCGTTGTAGACGTCGATAACGACTGGGTCACCGTTAACGCCGGACTGAAGTCTGAAGGCGTTATCCCCGCCTCCCAGTTCCTTAACGAAAAAGGCGAGTTGGAAATTGCTATCGGCGACGTTGTCGATGTAGCTCTCGACGCTGTGGAAGACGGCTTCGGTGAGACCCGTCTGTCCCGTGAAAAGGCCAAGCGTGCAGAAGCCTGGAAGGTACTCGAAAAGTCCTTCGAAGCTGAGGAAGTGGTTAAAGGTATTATCAATGGTAAGGTCAAGGGTGGTTTCACCGTCGATCTGGCCGGTATTCGTGCCTTCCTGCCTGGCTCGCTGGTAGACGTTCGTCCGGTTCGCGATACCGCGCACCTGGAGAACAAAGAACTCGAATTCAAGGTTATCAAACTCGACCAGAAGCGTAACAACGTGGTTGTTTCCCGCCGCGCCGTTCTGGAAGCTGAGAACAGTGCCGAGCGTGAAGCTTTGCTGGAAACCCTGACCGAGGGTATGGAAATCAAGGGTATCGTCAAGAACCTGACCGACTACGGCGCGTTCGTAGACCTGGGTGGTGTTGACGGCCTGCTGCACATTACCGATATGGCCTGGAAGCGCATCAAGCATCCGAGCGAAATCGTGAATGTTGGCGACGAAATCAGCGTCAAGGTCCTGAAGTTCGACCGTGAGCGTAACCGTGTTTCCCTCGGCCTCAAGCAGCTGGGCGAAGATCCCTGGGTTGATATCAAGGGTCGTTACCCGGAAGGTTCCAAGGTCAAGGCACGCGTTACCAACCTGACCGACTACGGCTGCTTTGCTGAGCTGGAAGAGGGTGTTGAAGGTCTGGTTCACGTTTCCGAAATGGATTGGACCAACAAGAACATCCATCCGTCCAAGGTTGTCCAGGTAGGCGACGAAGTGGACGTGATGATTCTGGACATCGACGAAGAGCGTCGTCGTATCTCCCTGGGTATCAAGCAGTGTGTATCCAACCCGTGGGAAGATTTCTCCAGCAACTTCAACAAGGGCGATCGCATCTCCGGTAAGATCAAGTCAATCACTGACTTCGGTATCTTTATCGGTCTGGATGGCGGCATCGACGGTCTGGTTCACCTGTCTGATATCAGCTGGAACGAGACTGGCGAAGAAGCGGTTCGTGAATACAAGAAGGGTGACGAAGTTGAAACCGTTATCCTGTCTGTTGATCCGGAGCGTGAGCGTATCTCCCTGGGTATCAAGCAGCTCGAGAGCGATCCGTTCGCCGAGTTCGTACAGCTGAACGACAAGGGCTCCATTGTTAAGGGCACCGTGTCTGCTGTAGATGCCAAGGCGGCTACCATCGCCCTGAACGACGAAGTTGAAGCGGTACTGAAAGCCTCTGAAATCAGCCGTGACCGTGTTGAAGATGCACGCAATGCGCTGAAGGAAGGCGAAGAAGTTGAAGCGAAGATCATCAGCATCGATCGCAAAAACCGCATCATCAACCTGTCTGTGAAGTCCAAAGACGTTGAGGACGACAAGCAGGCCCTGGAAAACGTGCGGACCAAGACTGCCGAAACTTCTTCTGGTGCGACCACCATCGGTGATCTCATCAAGGAGCAGATGCAGCAGCAAAACGCCAACAAGGACTAATCGTCCGGTTGGTATGAAAAAAACGGGCTCTAAGAGCCCGTTTTTTTTGTGTTTTTTTCTGGTTTGGCTAAACTAGGTAGTCATGGGAATCCGGTAACCGACGGCCGAATAAAAACGAAAGAGGGAAACGCCTCATGACAAAGTCCGAACTGGTCGAGCTGATTGCTTCGAAGCAGACACAGCTCTCCGTTAAAGATGTCGAACTGGCTGTAAAAACCATCATTGAGCACATGTCCCAGTCGCTTGCCGATGGTCAGAGAATAGAAATCCGGGGATTTGGCAGTTTTTCCCTTCACCACCGGGCCGCGCGTACCGGGCGCAATCCGAAAACCGGTGAGGCTGTCCAGCTGCCAGCCAAGTATGTACCGCACTTCAAACCCGGTAAGGAATTGAGAGAGCAGGTCAACGACAGCTTGAAGAAAGGCTTTTAACAGCTGCTCAGGGAACGCGTATAATTTGGGCCCTCAGGCCCCTTGGGAGTGCTATCGCTATGGCAGGATTGCAGAAGATCCTCATTATTCTGTTGGTTTTGGTCCTGGTTCTGCTGGCACTGGTATTCTCGCTCAACAATCAAATGGCAGTCTCCCTCAACTTCCTGCTGTTTGAGACCCAACCCCATGGCGTTGCCGTCTGGATTATCATGGCATTTGTTGTCGGTGCCCTCGTAGGCGTGCTGATGACCATGCTGGCCACCGTTCGAACCTCGGTGTCCCGGCGAACCCTTCAGAAACGACTTGATCGCGCCGAGCAGGCATTGGAGAAATCCAGGGCCCAGAACGACCGGACTCTTTAATGGATATCGTACTTCAGTGGCTGCTGCTCACTGTCGCAGTCGCCGTTGGCTGGCTTGTGGGCCGGCTGGGAAGCAATGACAATCGATCCGGCAAAACGATTTCCGACGAGGAATCGGTTAAGGACCGTCTCCAGTTTCTGTTCACCAACTATTCCGACCAGGCCGTTGAAAACTTCGTTCAGTCCCTTGCGGTAAACAAGGACACCGTCAGTTTGCACCTGTCCATCGGAAGCCATTTCCGTAACAAAGGTGAGACGGACCGCGCCATACTGATCCACCAGAATCTTCTGGCCAGGCCCGAGTTACCTCCGCGTTTCTCGCCACAGGTCACCCTTGAGCTCGCCCGGGATTACCTGAATGCCGGTCTGCTTGACCGTGCTGAGGCACTGCTGCATCAATTGATGGGTGACAAGGAGTATGGGCGGCATTCCTCGCAACAGCTTATTGATCTCTACCAGCAGGAGAAGGAGTGGGCTAAAGCAGCCGAGGTCGCGCGAGCGCTTACCCGGGGCGATGCCGACCCGGCCATGTTCAAGGTGCTGGCCTATTTAACCTGTGAGCTGTCCGAAGAGTCCCTGAAGCAGGACGACCGGTGGGCTGCGCAGAAGCTGGCCAGGGAAGCGCTCGATTACGATCGCTCCTGTGTTCGGGCCAACCTTATTCTGATGAAGCTTCTGGTTCGTCAGGGCAGTTACCGAGAGGCCAGCAACCAGTGCCTCAAAGTGTTCGAGCAGAACGCCGAGTTCGGGCCGGAAGCCATCGACCGCTTGATGAAGCTCGAGCACGAGCATGGTGACATCGGGCGCCTGGCGAAAAAGCTACGCAAGCTTTATGAAAGCTATCCGAGCACCAGTCTCCTTCTGGCCCTTGTCGAGTCCGTCGAGCGTGCCTCGGGGCGTCCTGCAGCCATCGATTTGCTCAGGCAGGAACTGGAAACACGCCCGAGTGTGCGCGGCCTGCTCAGACTGGTGGAAATGGCCGGCTACGAAAAGGGCATGACCACCGATGAGGGCCGGCTGGTGAGCCGCATCGGTCACCTGATACTTGCCAACCGTCCGGTTTATCGCTGTGTCAGTTGTGGTTTCTCAGGTCGTCAACTTCACTGGCTGTGCCCGAGTTGCAAGCAGTGGGAAACCGTCCGCCCGATTCAGGGTGTTGAAGCCGAATAAACCTTTACCGAATCTCCGCAGGAAAAGTGAACGTGCAAACCGCTAACGATCCGAAGATCATCGTCGCCCTCGATTTTCCGTCCCAGAATCCGGCCCTTGAGCTGGTCGACAAACTGGACCCGGCCAAATGTCGCCTGAAAGTGGGCAAAGAGCTGTTCACCCGCTCAGGCCCGCAATTGGTGGAAGGACTTCAGAAGCGTGGATTCGACGTATTCCTGGACCTGAAATTCCATGACATCCCGAACACCACCTCAGCTGCCGTCGCAGCTGCTGCTGACCTTGGTGTCTGGATGGTCAACGTACACGCCTCCGGCGGTGAAAAAATGATGACAGCCTGTCGGGAGCGCCTGGAAACCTTCGGCGCGGATCGCCCGTTGTTGATCGCTGTCACCGTCCTCACCAGCATGAACGCCGACGACCTGGCCGGTATCGGCATCACCGATTCCCCGGAAGCCCAGGTATCCCGCCTGGCAACCCTCACCAAAAACTGCGGCCTCGATGGCGTCGTCTGCTCCGCGCAAGAGGCACCGAAGCTCAAAGCCGAGCAGGGCGGCGACTTCAAGCTGATCACGCCGGGTATCCGCCCGTTGACTGCCGATAGAGGTGATCAGCAGCGCATCATGACGCCCACAGATGCCCTCAAAGCCGGATCTGACTACCTGGTAATCGGCCGTCCCATTACCCAGGCAACTGACCCGTTGGCTGCCCTGGAGGCTATTCACGCTGAGGTTACCGGCGCCTAGTTTCTCTATTTTTGCCTGGCTTGGGCTCCTAGCTTGCATGGTTTGGAGTCTGGTGGTGTGGGGCCTCCCTCCCAAAAACCGCTACGAGCACATCCATGTGCGCTTGGCTGTGGCCATCCTTGGCCACAGACATTTTTGGGAGGGAGGCCCCACACCACCTCTTCGGACTTCTCAGAAATATCCGACCTACCGCTTATCCATTTCCAAAAGGTTCGTCGTTGTTTGAGAACGCCTGAATGGTCAGAACGGTGTGGCTGTTATGGCTTTCCAAAACTGTAGAGGGCCATGGACGGCCCGAAACAAGCGCACACGGACGTGCTTGTAGCGTGTTTTGGAAAGCCATGACAGCCGCACCGCTCCCGCCAACGAGCAGGCTAGGGCAGGAGTATGCATCACCACCTAAGATGTGGTTAAAAACGTAATGCAAAAAAGAAGGCAATAAAAAACCCGCTAACTCAGAGAGTTAGCGGGTTTTCAGAATAGTGGCTCCCCGAGCTGGGCTCGAACCAGCGACAAACGGATTAACAGTCCGTTGCTCTACCAACTGAGCTATCGGGGAACGTCGTCGTGTGACGAGGCGCGTATATTAAGTTGGCTATACCGCCCCGTCAACCCCTGGCCAGAACTTTTTAGCCGAGCGCTTTCTGCAGGCGCTCAATGGCCTTTTCCAGATTGTCCATGCTGGTGGCGAAGCTCAGTCGCATGTGGCCCGGGCAGCCGAAGGCGGAGCCAGGGACCAGTGCCACGCCGGCGTCGGTCAGCAGTTTCTCGGCGAATTCAACGTCGGTGCTGACGCTGGAATCGGCATCGATGGCGCCCTGGAAGCTGGGGAACACATAGAAGGTTCCGTCGCCATTCAGGCACTCAACGCCCGGGAGCTTGTTCAGAGCGCCCACGAGCCAGTCATGACGTTCTTTGAATGCCTTGACCATCTTGCCCACGCAGGCCTGATCACCGTCCAGCGCAGCCTGCGCCGCCGCCTGGGAGATGGAGGCGGGGTTGGAAGTGCTCTGAGACTGGATCTTCTTCATGGCGCCGATGATTTTCGCCGGGCCGGCGGCGTAGCCGATGCGCCATCCCGTCATGGAGTAGGCTTTGGAAACGCCGTTCAGAACGAATGTGCGGTCGTAGAGCTCAGGCGTGGCGTTCAGGATGTTGCAGAACGGCTTGCCGGTCCAGAGGATCGGCTCGTACATGTCGTCCGTGGCGATCATGATGTTCGGGTGTTTCTTCAGCACCTCGCCGATGGCCTGCAGCTCTTCCAGGGTGTAGGCCATGCCGCTCGGGTTGGAGGGGCTGTTGATCACGAACAGGCGGGTACGCTCGGTGATGGCGTTTTCCAGCTGTTCCGGAGTGATCTTGAATCGTGTCTCGGCGCCGGTTTCGATGATGACCGGTTTGCCCTCGGCAACCAGTACCATGTCCGGGTAGGAAACCCAGTAGGGTGCCGGGATGATGGCTTCGTCACCGGGGTTCAGTGTGGCAAGTGCGAGGTTGAAAAAGCTCTGTTTGCCACCACTGCTTACCAATATCTGGTTCGCTTCGTAATCCAGGCCGTTGTCCCGTTTGAACTTCGCAATAATCGCTTTTTTCAGGGCGGGCGTACCATCCACGGCGGTGTACTTGGTCTGGCCGTTGTTGATGGCTTCAATGGCTGCCTGTTTGATGTGATCAGGTGTGTCGAAGTCCGGCTCGCCGGCACCCAGGCCGATAATGTCCTGGCCTGCTGCGCGGAGTTCCGCGGCCTTGTTGGTGACTGCGAGGGTGGGAGAGGGCTTGATAGCCTGTACTCGGCTGGAAAGTTGAAGGTCCAAACTTGCGCTCCTTAAAGCTGCGTCTGATAGGGCTGCGACCGCCGGGTGCCAGAGCTGCTGGCTGATTTCTGCCCAGCCGTCGATCGCACTGATGGTATCATGAAGCCAGTGTATCGCTAAATTTCTCTAATGGTAGGGACCATAACGCCCCTGCCTCGGTTTTACCGGAGGTTTTCGCCAGTTATGGCCAGTAATCAGGCAAACGTTTCCGCAAGGGAAGGTGTGTTCAAAGTAGATTCACCGTTCCAGCCAGCCGGCGATCAACCCAAGGCGATCGAGGGGCTGGTGGATGGCATTCACTCCGGTCTCGCACACCAGACCCTGCTGGGGGTAACCGGCTCCGGTAAAACGTTCACTATCGCCAATGTGGTTCAGGAGGTTCAACGGCCAACGATCATCATGGCCCACAACAAGACGCTGGCAGCCCAACTTTACGGTGAGTTCAAGGAATTCTTTCCGGACAACGCCGTGGAGTATTTCGTCTCGTACTACGACTACTACCAGCCCGAGGCCTACGTGCCCTCGTCGGACACGTTTATCGAAAAAGACGCGTCCATCAACGAGCACATCGAACAGATGCGTCTGTCTGCCACCAAGGCGTTGTTGGAAAGACCGGACGCCATTATCGTGGCAACGGTTTCGTCCATCTATGGTCTGGGTGATCCCCAATCCTATCTGAAGATGATGCTGCACCTGGATCGGGGCGATCAGATTGACCAGCGGTTTATTTTGCGGCGCCTGGCCGAGCTTCAGTACACCCGGAATGACGTTGAGTTCCACCGGGCCAATTACCGTGTTCGAGGCGATGTGATCGATGTGTTTCCTGCGGAATCCGAGAAAGAGGCGATCCGCATTGAGCTGTTCGATGATGAGGTGGAGAATCTCAGCTATTTCGACCCTCTGACTGGCGAGGTTCTTCGCCGTGTGCCCCGGGTCACGATTTACCCGAAATCCCACTATGTCACGCCCCGGCAGACGGTTCTGGATGCAGTTGAGCACATCAAGGTGGAGCTGGATGAGCGGCTGCAGCAACTACGGGACAACAACCGCCTGGTGGAAGCGCAACGCCTGGAAGAGCGCACCCGGTACGACATCGAAATGATGCTGGAACTAGGCTATTGCAACGGCATCGAGAACTACTCGCGCTATCTATCCGGTCGCCGGCCCGGTGAGGCACCGCCGACACTGTTTGATTACCTGCCGCCCAACGCTTTGCTGGTGGTGGACGAGTCCCACGTAACCATTCCCCAGATCGGCGCCATGTACAAAGGTGACCGTTCCCGCAAGGAAACGCTGGTCGAGTATGGATTCCGCCTGCCATCGGCGCTGGATAACCGGCCCATGAAATTTGAAGAGTGGGAGCGGATTGCACCGCAGATGATTTTCGTATCGGCTACGCCGGCGAACTACGAGGCCGAGCACGCCGGGCAGGTAGTGGAGCAGGTGGTTCGACCCACCGGCCTGCTAGATCCGGAAATCGAGGTGCGCCCGGCCTCTACCCAGGTGGACGACCTGCTTTCCGAGATTAATGCCCGGGTGAAAGTTAAGGAACGGGTTCTGGTGACAACGCTGACCAAGCGCATGGCGGAGGATCTGACCGACTTCCTGATGGAACATGATATCAAGGTTCGCTACCTGCATTCGGACATCGATACCGTAGAAAGGGTGGAAATCATCCGGGATTTGCGGCGAGGTGAATTCGATGTACTGGTGGGGATCAACCTGTTGCGGGAAGGTCTGGACATGCCCGAGGTATCTTTGGTGGCCATCCTCGATGCTGACAAGGAAGGGTTCCTGCGGTCGGAACGTTCATTGATACAGACCATTGGCCGTGCCGCGCGGAATGTTCACGGTAAAGCCATTCTCTACGGCGACCGAATCACAGGTTCCATGCAAAGAGCCATTGATGAAACCGAGCGCCGGCGCGCGAAACAGCAGGCCCACAATGACGAATTCGGCATCACGCCCCAGGGCCTGAACAAGAAGATTGCGGACATCATGGAAGGTGCAGCTGGCGGTGGTCGAGGCCGTCGCAAGGCCGAGCGCCCGGGACAGAAAGCGGCGGAAGAGGCAGAGCAATACAGGGCGAAAACCGGAAACCGGTCGCCGGAGGAAGTTCTCAAAGAAGTGTCGCGGCTGGAGGACGAAATGTACAAAGCCGCGTCCGAGCTGGATTTCGAGACGGCGGCCCGTCTTCGGGACGAGATTGCCGAGCTGAAGGAGGCGGCCCTTCGGACCGCATGATCAGGCCGGCCGCTTTGGCCCCACGATGACTGCGGCCTGCAAGGGCTGGTTCCTGCCATAGCGGGAGATCTGGCTGAACACCCTTCGGTCGACCGGCAGGTATTGTTTGTCGACCACTGTTTCGCCCGCCTCGGCGTCGATTTCCGGATCGTGCAGGTACACAAACTGGTCATCAATCGCGCACACCGTCACCCAGTGGGGAACGCGGCTGCGGTTCAACTGCCAGGTGCTGATCAGGATGACCGGAACTCGCCCTTCGTGGAGGGCTTCCTCCATGGCTTCGAGGGTCAGGGGATCATGGTGCAGCTGGATGTCAGTCTGGCCGATGTCATGAAGAAACCCCTCATGGACCAGTTCCAGAACGCGTTTCTTGTCCTCGCTTCTGACGGTGTCCTTGAACAGCGCACCTTCCATACTGATCCACGCGCTGGCTTCAAAGCCCCGGTTCCAGGCAGCCAGTGCCAGTCCATGTGGGCCGCAGCCACCATGGCCGGCCAGCATGAATATGGTGGTCGCCTCCCGCCAGAGTTTGAGCTCCTCGAGAGTTGTGAGCGGTTGCTGCTCATCCAGGGCGGCCATGGCCATGATCAGTGCGGCGGGGCCACAGGAAAAATCCGTGGTCTGTGGGTAGTAGGGGACAGCCGGAAATTCCCTTGAAGGCTCGTAGAAGAGAATCCGGCGCTCAAAGCGCAGGGCGTCGCCATGGTCCTCATAGTAATCCCGATAGGTGCCAAACTGGCGGTAGCCCAGCCGACTGTAAAGAGCGATCGCGCCCTTGTTATCTTCACGGACTTCCAGGCGCATGATGATACGGCCAGCGTCCACCGCTTCGGATTCCGCCTCACGCACCAGTTTCTCGCCCACACCCCGGCCCCGAACAGTCGGTGACACCGCGATGGAGTAGATCCGCGCCAACCGGGTAGCAGCGCTCATCAGGACCAGACAATAGCCCACCAGTTCGCCATCGGCTTCGGCGATTATCAAGCGGTCCCTCGGCATCTCCAGGAAACGGCGAAAGCTGCGCCTGGAAAGTCGGTCCTCTGTGAAACACCGGTTTTCAAGCTCAACCAGGGCGTTGAGATCCTTGCTGGTGGCTTGTCGTAGCTGGAAATCAGGCATTGAGATGCGGCCTTGAGAAGAGCTTGGAGGGCATGCTGGTGGGCTTCCCGTATTCGGCTATTATGGGTGAGAGCAAGGGTAACGCAAAGACTGTAAGGATGCGTAAAAGCACGCATTATTCGTCGATTGTGCACCGATCATCACCGGCGTATCGTTGCGTCAAATATCACAGGCAAGACCTTTCAGGGAGGAATGCCTTTAATGTCCCGTTTGCTTATCGTAGTGGACCGCGCCAAAGACTGGGCGCCTTATTATCCCAGTGAAGATGTACTGACGTTTGATCAGTATCTCCAGTTCTCGGCACCGCCGTCCAGCCGGGTAAGAGTCATTAACCTGTGCCAGAGCGCCCGGTACCTGAGCAAGGGGTATTATTGCTCATTGCTGGCGGAAGCCCGTGGTCACCACGTGGTGCCTTCGGTTATGACGCTTAATGACCTGGGTAGGAAAGGGTTGTTTTCTCTCGAGCTGGAAGAGCTTGATGAGAGCGTTATCAACTGGCTGGAGGCGTCGGGTTCGGCAATTGATCCCGCCAGTGATGAGCGCGCAGCTACTCATGAAGTCCGGATCCGGACTTACTTTGGCCAGGCTGAGCATCCGGATCTCAAACCGGTTGCCAGGGCCCTGTTCGAGCGTTTTCCGTGCCCGATTCTCGAGGTTGTCTTCAAGCGCCGCAAGCAGTGGCAGATCGAGTCCATGAAACCGGCGGCCCCGGCGGACCTCGGCGAACAGGAGCAGGACGTATTTGCCGCCGCCCTGGATCGTTTCAGCAGCATGGTGTGGCGTAAGCCCAGAACCCGTCGACGTTACCGCTACGACCTGGCGGTTCTGGTCAATCCCGATGAGGAAATGCCGCCGAGCGACAAGGTTGCCCTGAAGCGATTCGAAAAGGCCGGTCGCAAGCTGGGTATCAATGTTGAGCAGATCACCCGCAGGGATTACATGCGCCTTCCGGAATACGATGGCCTGTTCATCCGGGAAACCACCGCCATTGACCACCATACCTACCGTTTTGCCCGCAAGGCAGCGGCGGAGGGTATGGTAGTTATTGATGATCCTGTATCGATCCTGAAGTGCACCAACAAAGTGTTTCTTGCGGATCTTCTGAAAAACAACAAGGTTCCCACACCCAAGACGCTGATCCTGTCCAAAGACCAGAAGAACGCGGTTGAACAGGTCATCAGCGAACTGGGCTTTCCCGTGGTCATCAAGATTCCGGATGGCGCATTTTCCCGGGGCGTTACCAAGGCGGAGGATGAGAAGAGCTTGCGAGCCGGTCTAAAGGACCTGTTCAAGCAGTCGGCCCTGGTGCTGGCCCAGGAATATCTGTACACCGATTACGACTGGCGCATTGGTGTACTCGGTGGTCGGGCTATCTACGCGTGCAAATACATGATGGTGAAAGGCCACTGGCAGATCTACCAGCACGGTGAATCCGAGAGTGAAAGCGGTGGCTTCGAGACCATGCCCACCTACGAGGTGCCGAGAAATGTGATTCAGGCGGCCCTGAATGCCACCAAGCTGATTGGTAACGGGCTGTACGGTGTGGATATCAAACAATCCGGAAACCGGGTTGCCGTGATTGAAGTCAACGACAATCCGAGCATTGATGCCGGTGTCGAGGATCGCTTCCTCGGGGGCGAACTCTATACCCTGATCATGCAGGAGTTTCTCTCGAGGATGGAGGAGAACCGGCGGAGGTAAAGGGTTTGGCCGGCTTCTTCAGGGGCCGGCCACCCAAACCCGGACACTGCCAAACCAGGGGTAATCCCGAAGCTGATCCCTGATGTTTGCGGAGGAGAACAGGGTTTTTTCCTCGTACTCGTCGAGAAACAGTTCCAGGTGCACCTTGTTCTTCAGGTAGTGCAGCCGCAGGCGACTGTGGTGTGGAAGTTCACCAATATGCCGGGCCAGTACAGCCCGGATGTCTTCTCGGGAAGGCAGGCGCTCAGAGGTCAGCGGCTGGTCTTCGTCGTTTTCAGCGTCGATGTGGAAATTGATGTCCCGAATGTTGTCCAGGGCGTCTCGCATGCCCGAGACCACCTGCATACCGATCTGATGTCCCTCTGAAACGCTGATTTCCGGCCGGACCACCAGGTGAATATCCAGCAGGATGTCATGGCCCATGCGACGGCTACGAAGTTCGTGGACGTTGCGCACGCCGTCTGTGTCGCGGGCAATGCTCTTGAGCATCTCTGTGTCTTCGTGAGAAAGGCCGGTATCCACAAGCTCTTTTACGCTGTCCCAGGTGAACTTCCAGCCGATGTGGATAATGATTCCGGCAATCACCACTGCGGCAAACACATCGAGCCAGATCATCCCCAGCATGGCACCTGCGGTCGAAACCAGAACGACGATTGAGGAAAACGCATCGGTTCTGCTGTGCCAGGCGTTGGCGATAATCAGATCCGAGCGAATTTTCAGGCCTACATGGCGAGTGTATCGAAAGATCCACTCCTTCCCGGCCACCGACAGGGCCGCCGCTACCAGGACCGGCCACCCGGGAACGGTATCCACGTTGCCTTCGATCAGACGAAGCGTGTTTTCCCAGGCCAGGGCAGCGCCTACCGCGATCAGAATACTACCAAGCACCAGGGTGCCGAAGGTCTCGATTCGCTGGTGACCGTAGGGGTGATCTTCATCCGGTTCCTGGCGGGAAATTTTCATGACACCGAGGACAACCAGATCCGAGGCAACGTCGGTAAAGGAGTGAATGCCATCGACCAGCAGTGCCTGGGAATGAAAAAGAGCACCTGCAATGACTTTAATGACACCGAGTACGGCATCGAGAATCATTCCAATAATGGTGACCCTTGAAGCCGCCCTCATCTCGCCCGCAAGACTGTCCCGGTTCTGTTGAGCGGAGGAAATCGGCTCTTGCATTGCAGAACTCCTGATCCGAAAACAGGTGCCAGTATAACGTTATTCTTGGAGTGTTTGGCAGTGCCGGCCCGAAAGCCGAATTTCAAGTGATTTATGCACATCATTGCAGAACGGTGACCGGGTAACATTTTGTTTAGTATTTGTCGACAGGCAAGGAAAAGATTTATAACCCATTGAAAATAAAGTTAAATTTAACTGGTCAAAAAATGATCAATCTGTAGACTGGCGCAGTTATCAAGGGATGGGAACCGTTGCCCCTCGATTTTCAACAGGGTTATCCACAGATTCCGTGGAAAAGGTCATGAGACTGCCATGATACAGTCATTTAGAGCTGATTTTTCTCTATCCCGGGAAGCTGTGGAAAACTTCCTGTATACTCCGCCCACTTGGATCAGGGGAGTTTTTTCAGATGTACGGCGTTTTCCGCAACCTGCTTTTCCGTCTTCCGGCTGAGCAGGCTCACAATATTGCATTGAGTGGTCTGGATCTTGCGCAACGATTGGGCGTTTTGAACGTTTTTTCGCCAAAAATAGATTCATTGCCAGTGAATGTTATGGGGCTGGATTTTCCGAACCCTGTCGGGCTCGCCGCAGGTCTTGATAAGAACGCCGATCATCTTGATGCACTGGGAGCCCTGGGCTTCGGATTCATTGAAGTGGGAACAGTCACGCCACTGGCGCAGCCTGGAAACCCCAAACCGAGAATGTTTCGACTGCCGGAACATCAAGCCATCATTAATCGCATGGGTTTCAATAACGAAGGGTTGGACCACTTGCTGGCGCGCGTGGACAATCGCCGGTACCGCGGGGTGTTGGGAATCAATGTTGGCAAGAACAAGGATACGCCCAACGATCAATCCGAATCGGACTACCGAAAGGGGATTTCGGCTGTCTACACCCGCGCCGATTACATTACGGTGAATGTGTCCTCGCCCAATACGCCAGGGCTACGGGATCTGCAGTTTGGGGACTCCCTGAAAGGGCTTCTGGAAGCCATCAAGGACGAGCAACTGAAGTGCGAAAAAGAACATGGGCGTTATGTGCCTGTAGCCGTAAAGATTGCTCCGGACATGGACGATGACGGTATCCGTTTTGTGGCATCTGCGCTGCGAGAGACGGGGCTGGACGGCGTGATTGCCACCAATACAACGGTCAGTCGTGATGCGGTGGCGGGTCATCCTTATGCCAATGAGGCCGGGGGGCTGAGCGGAGTGCCGGTTCGGGAAGCGTCTCTGAGGGTCATAAAGGGACTTTACGCGGAGTTGGGGGAGTCGTTGCCGATTATTGGCGTGGGCGGCATTACCGACGGCGAGAGCGCAGCAGAGAAAGTCCGGGCCGGAGCCAAACTTGTACAAATTTACACAGGGTTTATTTACCGTGGGCCTCAGCTGATAAAAGAAGCCGTTGAGGCGATCAGGCAGGTACAGTGATTGTCGGTGTCCCAGAACGAAGGTGGGCCCGCTTAGCGGGCCCGAGCGGGGAATGAACCCCGTAGCGCTTCTTCGCATGGTATGGGGCGGGAGGCCCCATTTGGGTTACTCTGGGTACTGCGTCAAGTTGTGTAGAAAAAGATCAGATTAAGATTCGGAGTTAGTTCAGGCGTTAAGCCGTCGTAACGTTAGCCAGTTTGTGGATGCCGGATACGCCGGTCATGCCCTCCCATTGATCTGTGCGGCCTTCTCGCCACCCGTTCAGCCATTCCTGGCGAACTTCCGCCTGTTCAATCGGGCAGCTGTCTTTGGATTTACCGGACACGCCAGCGAGATAACCCCGCTTGTATGCACGAGCGTACATGTCTCTTTTCTGTCTTTTCATGCCGTTCCTCACTGATGGATTAACAGAACAAGCGTGTACACACCTGCAGTGGCTGCGACAACTGTTACCCGCTCCGGGATAACCCACTATTGTCAGCTCAAGCCAGAGCAGTCAGGATCCTGTTAACGGAAGGTTTGTTACCTTCCGGAACGACGCGTCAATTACAAGGTAAGTCGAACCTTGCGCGGATGTACACTAATTATTTCATCTATGTGACGCTTTTTTTATAGTTATGTGAACTAAAAAATCACCACCAATTTCGGAACAGCCAGTATTCCGGAAACTTACCAGTCGCCGCTGATACACCAGGAGTTGAACTTGTCCAAATCTGTATTTTTCGTAACCTGCCCGAAGGGGGTGGAATACCTTCTGGCGGACGAGCTCAGCACTTTTGGCCTGGACACCGTGCGCAACGCGCCGGCGGGAGTCTGGGTGGAGGGTGCCCTGGAGGCTGGTTATCGCGCTTGCCTTTGGTCACGCCTGGCCAACCGGGTGATCCTCCATGTCGAAGAAGTGAATGCCAACAGTGGCGACGAGCTGTATGACGGCGTTGTGCACATGGATTGGCAGCAGCATATTCCGGTGAATGGAAGTTTCCGGGTCACTTTTCTCGGTCAGAACGAGGCAATCCGGAATACGCAATACGGAGCACAGCGGGTAAAAGACGGCATTGTGGACCGGTTCCAGGCCAATGGAGGCCCGAGGCCTTCCGTGGATGCCAAGAATCCCGATGTCATTATCTCCGCTCGACTGAATCGGGGGCGCCTGTCACTGGGAGTCGACCTCAGCGGCCACAGCCTCCATATGCGCGGCTACCGGACAGATAAAGGCATAGCACCACTTAAAGAAAACCTGGCGGCGGCATTACTGATGCGTGCGGGCTGGCCAGAGATTGCCTCGACCGGCGGCGATTTTCTGGACCCGATGTGTGGGTCCGGCACGCTTGTAATTGAAGCCGCGATGATGGCGCTGGATATGGCGCCGGGCCGCAAACAGGAGCAGTTTGGCTTCGAGAAATGGCCTGGCCATCAGCCGGAGCTCTGGTTGTCCTTGCGCCAGGAAGCAGAACGTCGCGCCCATGAGGGTAAACAGAAACGAATCCCCAGGCTGGCGGGCTTTGACCAGGACAGTCGGGTCATTGCGACGGCCTGGAAGAATATCCAGCGGGCCGGGCTTGAGAGTATTGTCCACGTTGAAGCTCGATCGGTTGACGCCCTGGAACCGGAGGGCGGCTGGTCCAAACATGGGTTGGTGTTGACCAATCCCCCATACGGTGAGCGCTTGAGTGAGCGCAGGGAACTGGGCGCCCTGTACCAGGCGCTGGGCGCTGCAGTGAAACGCAGCGTACCCGGCTGGCGGCTTGGTGTGTTTACCGGTGCCCCGGAATACGGCAAGTCCATCGGTTTGCGAAGCTACAAGCAATACCGGCTTTTCAACGGCAAACTGCCCGCTCAGTTGCTGTTGTTCGAAATCAATGACGCCAGCGCCATGACCCCGCGGGGCCCCGATATCCCCGGTGAGATTACTCCTCGTATTGCTAACGAGGAACGTGCGGCCATGCTTCGTAACCGGCTCAAGAAAAATATGAAGACCATTGGCCAGTGGGCGAGAAAGCAGGGCATTGGTTGCTATCGTCTTTACGATGCCGACATGCCGGAGTTCGCTCTGGCAATCGATATCTATGAGGGCCGGATACACGTGCAGGAGTACGCGGCCCCGAAATCGGTGGACGAACGTTCCGCCCGTGAACGTCTGGCCGAAGCTCTTGCAGTGATTCCCGAAGCGCTCGGCGTGGACCGGGAAGACATGGTGTGCAAGCAGCGCCAGCGCCAGACGGGCACCAGCCAGTATGAAAAGCAGGCTGCCAGTGGCGAGTTTTTCAAGGTTCACGAACATGGCTGTGTGCTGAAGGTGAACCTGAAGGATTACCTGGACACCGGTCTGTTTCTGGATCATCGGCCGGTGCGGCACTGGATTCAGCAACACGCCGCAAACCAGCGGTTTCTGAATCTGTTCTGCTATACCGGGGCGGCCACGGTGCATGCCGTGGTAGGAGGCGCCAGCCGCTCTCTCAGCCTTGATATGTCAAAAACCTATGTCGGATGGGCCGAGGAGAATCTGGCCCTGAACGGTGCGGATCCCCGGAAACATCGGGTAGAGCAGGCGGATTGCCTGGCCTGGCTTGCGGACCGAAAAACGGCGGACCAACGGTTTGATCTGATCTTCATGGATCCGCCCACATTTTCGAACTCCGCCCGAATGGCGGGCGTTCTGGATATCCAGAAGGATCATCCCACGCTGGTGAGGCAGGCCATGGCGAGGCTGAGCTCTGATGGATTGCTGATCTTTTCCAATAATTTCCGGCGATTCAAGCTCGACGAGGCGCTGGAAAGCGAGTTCGAGGTTTCCGAAGTTACCCGGGATACCCTGGACAGGGATTTCCAGCGCAATGCCCGGATCCACCGGTGCTGGCACATCCGCCACAAGGCATAAAGGAAATTGAATAGAACGGTAGGTCGGATTAGCGAAGCGTAATCCGACCTGTATTCTAGAACTCGTAGCGCAGGCCGCCGGAGAACTGGAAGGTATTCACATCCGTGGCGGTGTCTTCGAAGAGCTTTCCTCCTTCGAACACCAGGAAGGTGTCGTCCATTACTTCGAAGTCGAGGCCAGCAATCCAGCTGACGCTGAAGCCGCTGTCTGGAAATTCGCCTTCGAGGTCCAGAAAGGGGTTGTTGCGGTCATTCGCCGGGTCGCTAATCTCCCCCTCGCCATGGATATAGGAAAAGCCAAACTGTCCGTAGAGGTTGGCGTAGTCGGTAATCGGATAGTGCAGGCCGATATACCAGCTGGCGTAGTAGTCAACGCTCAGTGTGAGGTCACTATTCGGGACTTCGGCGTCTTTAAAGCCACCGCCCGCCCGCAACTCGGCGTGGAACAGGTCGGTGATATGACCACCCATCACCAGTGTTCCGCCAGTGCCCCAGGCCGTCTCCTTGGTGTTTTCACCGATGGTGCGGTGGTTGTAAGTGGTTGCCAGCAGACCGATGTAGTGTTTGTCTGCTCGAGGAGTATCCTGGGCCAGAACAGCCTGGGAGGCGAGAAACAGGGCGGGGACAAGTGGGCAGATAAGGGGCGTTCGCACAACCTTGTTCATTGTTATCGGGCTTCCTGACGTGGGCGAATACGGGCTGATTCTGCCTTGTGTAACCGTTTGTTACGTCGACCCGTGTCACACTTCCCTGTGTCTGTTCTGCACCGTTAAAGGTCTTCGTCGAACAGGCCTTCTTCCCGAGCCATTAGCAGCAGGGCATATACGCCATTTTCGGGCAGTTGAGGTTCCAGGCTTTCCTCGAACAGCAACTGGCGACGACGATCTTCCAGGGTTTCGCTGTCGAGGCCGGTAATTAGCTCACTGATGGGTGCGATCTCAAACGGGGCTTCCTGTCCCACCGCCGTGAAGATCAGGTCCACCAGAATCTCGTCCGGATCCAGGCCGTCTACGAATACGGTCTGGTCTGGCAGGTCCTGGTGCAGTTCCCGGGCCAGTTCGATGAGGGGCACGCCCTGTTCTTCCAGGTAGAGCAGGTCGATATCACCTAGGTCACCGTCTTCGGGGAGCCAGTCATCGGAAGGGGTGATCACCACGGTTTTCATCCGGCCGTCTTCCAGCGACCAGGCCATAGCGGTTGGGAAAAGCGCGTCGTCGGTCTGGCAGTATTCAATGTCGAGAAATCTCGGTGCAGGCACGTTGGGCTCCCGGTGCTGGTTAATTTGTGACCCGGTTATAGGGAATGTCCGTTGACCAGTATGAGGCTTTACGGCTTCATGCCATACTGATGGCGCAATTATCTTTTAATCAGGGACATCATGGAACACGCTGAATTTAACAAAGATTTATTGAAGTTTCTGAACACCTCTCCCACACCCTGGCACGCAGTCGACACCATGAAGCAACGGCTCAGTGCGGCCGGGTTCCAGGAACTGGATGAGCGGGAAGACTGGTCACTGGCCAAAAACCAGGGCTATTTCGTTATCCGTAACGGCTCTTCGATCGTTGCCTTCCGCACCGGCAGCAAAGACGTTGCCACCTCGGGGATCCGTATGGTGGGTGCCCATACCGATAGCCCCTGCCTGAAGGTCAAGCCCACACCTGAGCTTCGCCGCAAGGGTTTTTTCCAGCTGGGGGTCGAGGTCTACGGCGGTGTTCTGCTCAACCCCTGGTTTGATCGGGACCTTTCTCTGGCCGGTCGGGTTACGGTGTTGGACGAGGACGGCAAGGTGCGGGATACGCTGGTGGATTTTCGCAAACCCATCGCGTATATCCCCAGTCTGGCCATCCACCTCGACCGCGAAGCCAACAGCAATCGGACGGTTAATCCCCAGACCGATCTGCCACCGGTTGTGATGCAGGTTCCGGAAAGTGACACGACCAGCTTTGTCGATTTGCTGTCACAACAGGTCAGAACAGAATCCGGACTGAGTGTTCGCAAGGTTCTGGGCTACGAGCTGAGCTTTTACGATGCCCGTGAGGCGTCGTTTGTCGGTTTGCGCGATGATTTCATCGCATCCGCTCGGCTGGACAACCTGCTGAGTTGTTACATCGGCCTTCAGTCTTTGCTGAAAGCTTCCGGTGATCAGGCCGCTCTGTTGGTCTGCAATGATCACGAAGAGGTTGGCAGTATGTCGGCCGAAGGCGCCCAGGGGCCGTTCCTCATGGCGGTGCTGGATCGTTGGGCCGGCTCCGGCAAGGCCCGGGCCATTGCCCGTTCGATGATGGTGTCGGCGGATAATGCCCACGGCATTCACCCCAATTACATGGATAAACACGACGAAAATCACGGTCCGATTCTCAATCAGGGGCCGGTGATCAAGGTCAACCACAACCAGCGTTACGCCACCAACAGTCGCTCGGCGGCCGTATACCGCCACATCAGTGACGAGCTGGGTTTGCCACACCAGACGTTTGTGGTTCGAAGTGACATGGGCTGTGGCAGTACCATCGGGCCGCTCACGGCGGGTAATCTGGGAGTGACCACGCTGGACATTGGTGTACCGCAGTTCGGTATGCACTCTATTCGGGAACTGATCGGAACCGAGGATGGCTTCACGCTGTTCCGCGTGCTGACCGAATTCATGCAGCGCGAACAGATTTTCTAGGGCGGGAAACGAAAAATGCCGCTGATTCATCAGAAGCAGCGGCATTTCGAAATAAGTGGCTCCCCGAGCTGGGCTCGAACCAGCGACAAACGGATTAACAGTCCGTTGCTCTACCAACTGAGCTATCGGGGAACAGCATCAAGTGGCGCGCATATTAAGCGCTTTGATTTACGGGGTCAACCCCCTGATATGAAAGGCTAAAAATTGTACGAAAGCAGGACTCTTCACTATCGTCCGCCACCGTGGCTACGCAACGGTCACGTCCAGTCGGTCTGGCCCACGCTGTTTCGCAAAGTACCCATGGTTGATCCCGAGCCGGAAGTGATTGCGACGCCGGATGACGACGAACTGCACCTGGACTGGTACCGGCAGGGCAGCGACCGTCTGGCGATTGTTTCCCACGGGTTGGAGGGGCATAGCCGGCGTCCCTACGTGCTCGGTTTAACCCGAGCCTTGCTGCGTGAGGGATGGGATGTTCTGGCGTGGAACTTCCGCTCCTGCGGCGGCGTTATGAATCGGCAACCCAGGTTCTATCATAGCGGCGCCACCGAGGATCTCGGCCTGGTGGTCAATCACGGTTTGTCGGGTAACTACAAAACCCTGTTCCTTTCCGGGTTTAGCATGGGGGGCAATCTGACGCTGCTTTATCTGGGCGAACAGGGTGAGGGAGTCGATAGCCGGATCTGCGGCGCAGTTGCCTACTCGGTTCCCTGCGACCTGGCCGGCAGCGCCGATATGCTGGCGCTGCCCAGCCGAAAGATTTACATGCAGCGCTTTCTTCGGGATCTGAAGGTGAAAATGCAGGAGAAGGCAGAAAAGTTCCCCGACCTGATCGATGTTTCCGGGTTTGACGCGATCCGCAGTTTTCATGAGTTTGATGACCGCTACACGGCACCACTGCACGGTTTCCGCAATGCCCGGGATTACTGGGCACAGTGCTCGGCACTGGGGCGCATGCGAGATGTGAGGGTGCCGGCGCTGATGGTCAATGCCGCCGATGATCCGTTCCTGTCGCCGCAATGCTTTCCGGAGTCCCGGCGGCAGCTCGGCGCCCATGTGCGCCTTGAGGCGCCCCGCTGGGGCGGTCATGTGGGGTTTGTCGAGCATGCCAGGGACGGGTTCTACTGGTCAGAGCGCCGGGCCCTGGTGTTTCTCCGGGGATTGCACTGAGTCGGGGTTACTGAAGGATCGGTTTGATGACCGGCCAGACGTTGTCCAGCAGTTTGGCCTGGGCTTCCTCGGTAGGATGAATACCGTCGTCCTGCATCAGTCCGTCCTGGTTGTAGATGCCGTCCAGGAAGAAGGGAACCAGAGCGGTGTCGTAACGGTCTGACAGCTTCGGGTAGATTTCGGCGAACATCTCTGTGTACCGCTGTCCGTAATTGGGAGGTATCTGCATGCCCACCAGTACGGCACGCGCCCCCGAACCCTGGACTTTTTCGATCATGGAGGCGAGATTGGATTCGATAACATTGGGCGGAAAGCCGCGAAGGCCGTCGTTGCCCCCCAATTCGATGATCACCACTTCGGGCTCGTTCTCCTCAAGCAGTTCGGGCAGACGACGAGCGCCGCCATCGGTGGTCTCTCCGCTGATGCTGGCATTGACCACTTCCCATTCCGTTAGTCCCTTGTCTTCCAGGCGCTCACGTAACAACTGCACCCAGGCAGTTTCGGAGGGGACGCCATAGGCGGCACTGAGGCTGTCTCCGACAATCAGAAGCGTGCTCTGGCTCGCCGCCACGGGCAGCGCCAACAGGGTAGCTACAAGAAAAAGAATTGATCTGACGTACACCAATGCCGTATGCATAGACAACCAATACACCTTTAAGTCGTTTTCAGGACCCAGGATCGGGAGATTCCGTGAACCAGATGACCAATATTAACCCGGATAGCCAGAGCCCAATGTTACGGGTAAATAACCTGACTCACCGCGTCAGTGTTGAAACCGATACGCTCACGATCTTGCAAGGGGTCACTCTTGAAATCAATCGGGGAGAGTCCGTAGCCATTGTCGGGCGCTCAGGGTCTGGAAAAACCACACTCCTGGGTCTGTTAGCCGGCCTCGATACGCCGACTGAGGGAACGGTTGAGCTGGACGGGTCGGTGATCAGCAAGCTCAGCGAAGACGAGCGGGCAAAGCTTCGGGCCCACCGGGTTGGGTTCGTGTTCCAGTCCTTCCAGCTTTTACCTGCGCTCACCGCGCTCGAGAACGTTATGTTGCCCCTGGAGCTGGCGGGTATGAGCGCTCCGGAAAAAAGAGCACGTGAATTACTGGAACGGGTGGGCCTGGGCGAACGTCTGACCCACACTCCAAGACAGCTGTCGGGCGGTGAGCAGCAGCGGGTAGCGATTGCGCGGGCGTTCGCTTCTGAGCCGCTGATTCTGTTTGCTGATGAGCCGACCGGCAACCTGGACAACCGCACCGGCCAGGCAGTCTCCGATCTGCTCATGGCGCTCAACCGGGAGCAGGGCACAACGCTGGTAATGGTTACCCACGACGAACACCTGGCGGCGCGCTGCAATCGGCAGTTCCACATTGAAGCCGGCGTTCTTACCGAACCGAGCGCGGCTCAGGAGATGGCACACTGATGGCGGCTGCAAACAAGCTCATGTCGGTCCGCCGGGATTGGCGGGAACGGGATGTTCGTGTCGTTCTTGCCGCTCTGATCATTGCCGTTGCCACGGTTGCTACCATCGCCCTGTTTGCCAGCCAGCTGCAACGCACCCTGGTTTCCTCAGCCAGTTCGTTCCTGGCGGCGGATCGGCAGCTGGAAGCGGAAAATGGTCGACCCATTCCCGATTCATGGCTGGAGGAAGCGACTGCTCAGGGGCTGGCAACCGGTCGAATGGTGGAATTCTCCACCATGGTTTTGGGCGCTGATAATTT
This sequence comes from Marinobacter sp. MIT932201, assembly GCF_047123295.1. Classification (NCBI taxonomy): domain Bacteria; kingdom Pseudomonadati; phylum Pseudomonadota; class Gammaproteobacteria; order Pseudomonadales; family Marinobacteraceae; genus Marinobacter; species Marinobacter sp. MIT932201. The sequence continues at coordinate 1,843,251 of NZ_CP138917.1, forward strand.
CCAGCTGGTGTCGGTGAAAGCCGTCAGCAACGAATATCCGCTCCGGGGGGATATCGAAATACAGCGGGACCCAACGGGGCCCAGGGAGCTGGTCAGTCAGGGGCCCGGGCCAGGAGAGGTCTGGATCAACCCGCGCCTGCTCAGACTGCTGGATCTGGAAATCGGAGAGCCCCTGGAAGTCGGGAATCTGAACCTGACCGTCTCAGGTCTCCTCATTCGCGAGCCCGACGGTGGTTTCCGGCTCTCCGCGCTGGCGCCACGGGTAATGATGCATGTGGATGATGTCTCGGCCACCGGGGTGATTCAGGAGGGCAGCCGGGTTGAGTATGTTTATCTGTTTGCCGGTGATGAAGCCTCGCTGGAGTCTTACTATCAATGGCTGGAACCCCGCATGGAGCCCAGCCATGAATGGGAGGGCGTTCGCGATGGTGAAACCTTCTCCCGCTCCCTTGAGCGTGCCGAGCGATTCCTGCTGCTCGGCGGCAGCCTTGCGGTTCTGCTTGCCGCTGTGGCGGTTGCTGTTGCAAGCCGGCAATACGCCCTGTCTCAACGCGACACCGTCGCATTACTGAAGACCCTCGGTCTGAGCGGCGCTGGTATTGGCGGCTTGTATCTCAGGCGTCTGGCACTCTGGGGCGTTACCGGCATCGTCGGTGGCCTGCTGGTGGCCATGCCGCTTTACTGGTTGCTGACTCGCATGCTGAGCGAGGTACTGGATCGCCCGGTGGATTTCCAGCTCGACCCTTCCGCCCTGGTACCCGCGCTTCTGACCGCTCTTGTTTCTCTGTTTGCCTTCGCCTATCCGCCGGTGCGTCGGCTTCGCAATGTGCCGGCCATGCGCGTACTGCGAAGCCAACCCGGTGAAACAGGTCGTGAGGCCTTGCCGGATATCCTGATCGCCATTGTGGCGGTGTTCGGACTGGTCTGGATGTACGCCGGCGAACTGGCCCTCGTGGTTTCCCTGCTCGGTGGCCTTGCCCTGCTGCTTGGCGCCCTTGGCCTGGTTGGATGGCTGCTAGTGGCCACACTGCGTAAGGTCCGTGGCGGCGGTAACGCCTGGCGTCTGGCATTGGTGGGCCTCTACCGGCATCGCAGGGCCAGTCTGTCCCAGATTGCCGTGTTTGCGATGACATTGATGCTTGCCGCCACGCTGATACTGGTGCGGACTTCATTACTGTCGGACTGGCAGGCCCAGTTGCCCGATGACGCGCCCAATCACTTCCTGATCAATATTGCGCCGGACGCGGTTGAGGACGTTGATGCGTTCTGGCAAGAGCGTGGCCAGCCCCTGGATAAACTCTACCCCATGGTTCGCGGCCGTCTGACCGAGCTCAACGGACAGCCGGTCAAGGAAACGGTCAGTAAGGATGAGAATGTAAACGCCCTTAACCGTGAACTGAACCTCACCTGGATGTCGGCTCTACCGGAAGACAACGAGGTAGTGGAGGGCACCTGGTTCGGTGAGAACCAGAAAAACGGCGTCTCGGTGGAAGCCGAACTGGCTGCACAACTCGGCCTGTCATTGGGCGACAAACTGACCTTTACCATCGGTTCCGAGAAGGTAACGGAAGCTGTCACCAGTATCCGCACGGTTCAGTGGGACAGCATGAAACCCAATTTCTACATGGCCTTCCCGCCGGAGGGCGGCCTGACAGACATGCCTGCAACCTGGATAACCAGCTTTTATCTTCCCAAGGACAGCAAGGATGCATTGAACGAGTTTTCGCGCCAGTTCCCGACCGTTTCGGTACTGGAAATTGACCACGTGATCGAGCGAATCCAGGAGATTGTCCGCCAGGTAACACAGGCGATTGAAGCCATCCTGGCGCTGATTCTTGCCGCAGCGCTTGTGGTTATGGCAGCGGTGGTCAGTGCGACGCTCCAGGACCGGCAAAGGGAAGGGGCCTTGCTACGAACTCTGGGCGGCAGGCAGAAACTGTTAGTGCGCAGCACTATGCTCGAGTTCGCGTTGCTGGGAGGCTTTGCAGGTTTATTGGGCGTGGTTGCCGCCGAGGCGGCGGTCTGGGCACTGCAGTTCCGGATGTTCGAGGGCACATTCCAATGGCACTGGCATGTGGTGCTGCCTATCCCGCTGGTTAGCGCCCTAGTTCTGGCCCTGTTTGGCCGATGGCAACTCCGGCCGGTTCTTAGCGTGTCGCCCATGCTTCTTCTAAGGCGCCTGGAGTAAGGCGCCCTGGGTAGAGCGGCGGCAGCGGTTATCGGTAGTTGGCGAGAATGGCGTCAAGTTCGCCGTTCTCTCTCATCTCCGCCAGTTCGGCATTGAATTGATTGGCGAAGGAATGCCAGTCCTTACGCAACATCAGCCGGAAGCCATAATTGCTGATGCCCTTGCTGGTTATGTCGAAGTGCTGCCTGAGGCCCTCGTTCCGCAGGATCCATTTTCCGACCAGCCGATCAGCGACAGCCGCGTCGAATCGGTCGCCGTGCAGCACGAACGTGAACATGTCCTTGTCCCTGGAAACATCGAAACGGCGAACTCGGCCCTCTTCGAAGTAAGGCTCGAGCAGCGGATACCGGTACCCGAGGTGAGTAACAATGGTTTTTGAAACCAGATCGTCTGGGCTCTCGTACGAGAAGTCCGATTGAGCAGGTGCAAAAAACACCTCTTCGATGTCCACGACAGGGTCAGTAAACAGGAACTGCTCCGGATTATCTGCCCACTCCCGGGCCCTTGGCGTGCCGTCGATGTAACCCTCAAGCAGCATCTGATCAACCCGCTTTCGCGGAATCCTTTCCGCAATAACCCTGTAGCCGAGGCGTTTGGCAACCACGGACACGACATCCCACATGATTCCTGAGGGTTGGTTCTGATCAACGATCAGATAGGGGGGATAGCCGTTGGGAGAGATGTTGAAACGGAATACACGCTCTTCCCCGGACACTTCCTCGGACGCGGATACGGAAAAAGAAGGTATTGTCAGACCAACCAGCAGGATGCCGAGAATGGCAGAGGTGAGGCAGGACACTCGGTTTTGCATGCGGAGGGGGCTCTCTACGAAACGATGCTGTAGGTGAAAAATGAACCCGGCTATCATCCCTGCCAGAAGTGGCTAATTGTCCTCTTTTGCTCAGTCCTTTTCAATGATGTGATTTCTATCTTAAGAAAAATGCTAAAGCCGGGGCCGCGTGCGGCCCCCGCTTTCCGGTTATGCCCAGGCGCGTCGCAGAACCGCGCGGGCGTCCTCCAGTGTCACTTCCTTCGGGTTGAACATGATGGAGCCATCATCCAGCGCCATTTCGGCGATGTGATCCAGCTGATCCTCGGTTACCTTGCCGGTTTCCTTCAGTGTACGTGGCAATTGGCACCGCTTGTAAAGGGCATCCCGAAGTTTGCGAATGGCGGAAATACTGGCCTCTGCCCGGCGGCTTGCAGGCGTTGCTGCGAACACTTCCGGGCCTTCCAGATACAGCAACAAGTCGCCCAGAGGATCCCGGATGGTTTCCAGGTTGTACTCCAGCACATAGGGCAGGTAAAGACTCATACACAGACCGTGGGGTAGGTGACAGATAGCGCCCGTTGCGTGTCCCAATGCGTGCACCAGGCCCACCATGGAATTTGAAAAGGCAATGCCGGCCATGGTCGACGCCTGGGCCAGCTCCAATCGGCCGTCGCTGTCTTTCGGGTTGTCCATCACATTGAGCAGGGAGTGGCTGATCTTTTTGATCGCCGCGGTGGCGTAGGCGTCGCTCAATGGGTTCTTGGCCATGCAGGTAAAGGCTTCCGTGGCATGGGTCATGGCGTCCATCGCCGTTGCCGCGGTGATGTGCGGCGGCAGGGTAAGTGTCATGCGCGGATCAATGATCGCCGCGTTAGGCAGCAGGAACGATGACGTGAAGGGCAGCTTGACGCCCTTGGTTTCATCGGTGATCACGGCAACGGAGGTGACTTCCGAACCGGTACCGGCCGTTGTGGGCACGACGAAAAAGGGCTTCAGGGGATGCTTGAGCACGCCGGCACCGCTGTACTTCGCGATATCGTCACCACCCTCGGAAACCAGAATATTGACGGCCTTGCCGGTATCAATCGCCGAACCGCCGCCGACGGCGATAATGGAGTCGCACTTTTCCTGACGGTAAATGCCGGCGATATCACGCACCACGGTGGTGGAGGAGTCTGGCGGAACATCATCATAGATAGACGTGATTTCCAGCCCGCTTTCCTCACAAGCGGCGATGACGGGTTCCAGCAGACCGGCAGCCCGTACGCCCTTGTCGGTTACGATCATCGGCCGTCTCGCAGCCATGCCTGTGAGCTCATAGGGAATGTGTTCAAGTGCGGCCTTGCCGGCAATGACTTTCACCGGGCAGAAGAACTCATAATATTTAGTGGTCATCACGCTCTCGCTGTCTCGACAAAATTGGTGGCAACTTTCAGGTAAATGCGCGCAGCACTGATCAGTTTTTCCGGCAGGTGCAGATCGGCCGGGTATTCCTTCACGGCCCGCTCGGCGATCAGTTTTGGCAGAATGAATGACTCAAGCCGGTTCAGCACCCGGGTCATGCGCACCGCATAGCTGATGTCGCCATCGACCAGCATGCGATCATTGGCGAATGCCACGGAGGTTTTCTCCTGGAAAGACAGCACCAGAAACGCATGGGCAATGTGCTTGAACTGAATTGACAGGTCGACGGGGCGGGGTGACTGGTCACCGTGGTAGCGGAATCGCCCCTGGCCGGTGTGCTCCACGATCAGCTTTGAGCCGTCTGGCATCACCATCATTTCAAACAGAAAGCCATCAGGCAGGGCCCTGGCTTCATTCTGAACCTTTTCGTCCACTTCACTCACCGCCTGCAGTGCCCGCCCCATTACCTGAAACATCAGTTCCACATACAAGCGGCGCGCCTGGAAGACCATGGGCTGGATACGTTTCGCTAACATGTCCGTCATCCAATCATTGTTGATGTGATCTGATTTTTAGAGTTATTGCTCTAAAAGTCAATGGAGGCGTTGACAGAAGATGTGCGTCAGACCGGCAATCTTGATCCCGGGCAATAAAAAGGCCGGAACCCCTCGGGACTCCGGCCTTCTAAAGTCAACGATTACGGCGGCAATTATTGCGTGAGTGCCGCCAGTTTACGTTTGGCCTCTTCAGCCACGTCACCACCGGCTTCGGCGGCCTTGCTGTAATAGGCAATGGCTTCATTTCGATCATTCTGTTTTACCGCGACATCGCCGAGTCGCAGGAAGGCGATGGATGTGGGAACGGTTTCATTGGCTTTGATGAGGTTTTCCCTGGCCTTGTCCAGATTATTGAGTCTCAGGGCATTCAGGCCGTTGTAAAGGCGGTATTTAAACATTTCGGGATATAGCTCCACGGCCTTCTCAAAGTCGGCAGCGGCTTTCTCGGCTTCCTTCTGCTCCTGATAGATTCGACCGCGCAGCGCGTAGAACATGGCCTCCCGCGGAAGCAGGCGAATCGCTTCGTTTACTTTGTCCAGGGCAAGTTTCATTTCACCCTTGGAAGCAAGCTCCATGGCCTTGTCGTGGGCCTCGTACGCGGGTTGCAGCGAACGGAGCTTGGCCATCTTGCGTTCATAGACATCCTCTCCCCGATAGCCGCCGGCACCGATCTTCTGAACCAGTTCGCGGTTTTCCTGCACCCTCTTTGCCGAGGGTGGGTGGGTCCCAAACAGACCATCAATGAAGCTGGACTGACGGCCCTCAGAGAGTTTCAGAAAGAGCTCCTGAAGCTCGACAGCCGCCTGCGGGTCGTAGCCTGCCTGTTTCATGTAAAGAATGCCGTAATGATCAGATTCCAGTTCATCTCCCTGGCTGTATTGCGCCAGTGCGAGTTGGGCCCCCAATGCGGCACCACCCATGATCAGCCCGGCCCATTCGTTATCCGAAAGGGCAAAGCCGAGGCCAGCAACGCCGGCACTGATCAGCATGCCCTGTTGCATCCGCTGAACACTGTGTCTGGCCGCAGCGTGAACAATCTCGTGGCCAAGAACCGAGGCAAGCTGAGCCTCGTCCTCGAGTTCTGTCAGCAGGCCGCGATTGATGGCGATCTTGCCTCCGGGCAAGGCCCAGGCGTTGGGCACGCTGCTGTTAAGAACCACGAATTCGTAGGGCAGATCGGGACGATCGCTGACCTGCGCCAGCTTCTGGCCGACCTCGCTCACGTACAGATTCAGCTCGGGGTCGATATAAAACCGGCCGCCCTGGGTTTGCTGTGTGGGCTCGTATTGCTCCGCGCCCATGGCGAGTTCCTGGCTCTCGCCGATCAGCGAAAGCTGCTTTTCGCCGGTAACCGGATTAACCGAGCAACCACTCAGCAATACCGCCAGAGTAACGATAGCGAGGCTGGTTTTGATAGCAGACAGGTTCAAAATGAGCTCCCTTTTCGATGAATCTATGTCGGGCTTCGTTGTAAATCTTTACCCGATTCCTGAATGGCCAGTTTATAGCACATGATTGGTCGTGGGTGGATTACCGCACCGCCTCGAGCGGTGGTGGCGAACAGGTCCTTGGCGTATCATAAGCCCCTGTTCCCGCTCTGTTTCGCCATTTTCAAATCTAGGGCAGCCAATGGGTAATCTTCTCGAATTAATCGCTTTGCTCTGGTTCCTGGTTTGTTGGCTGGGTTATACCGAGTACTCCAAACGCCGCGCCGCCGACCGACCCTGTCTCTCCAACACGCTCGACCTTTATCGGGAAGACTGGATGCGCGTCATGTTGCGCCGGGAAAACCGGATTGCCGATGCGTCGGTGGTTGGCAACCTGGAGCGAAACGGCGCCTTTTTCGCCTCCAGTTGCCTGCTCATTCTTGCGGGTATCATCACTGCGCTCGGATACACCCAGGAAGTGATGGAAGTGTTCAGCACCATGCCATTCGGCACCTTGCCGACCCGGGAAATCTGGGAGCTGCGCATGGTGGTGCTGCTAGTGGTGTTTATCTATGCCTTCTTCAAATTCACCTGGTCCATGCGGATGTACAATTTTGTCTCGGTGATGGTAGGCAGTGCCCCGCCACCGGACGATACCAAAACCAGCCCGGCGGGACGGGAAGCCTTCGCCCGCAGTGCCGGCAACATCTGCAACCTTGCAGGCGACGCGTTCAACCTGGGTCTTCGATCCTACTATTACGCGCTTGCCGTGGTAGGCTGGTTTATCCATCCGATCGTTTTCATGGCGGCGTCCACCCTGGTGGTGATCGTGCTCTACCGCCGGGAATTCTGTTCTACGGCGCTGGAGGCGTTGAGAGCAGGGAAAGTGTTCGAAGAGCCGCTGCCCGGCAAGGCGGAAAACAGCGCAAAACCCAAAAGTTGATCCACAGGTTGAACCTGAATGAACGATGACATCCGACGGAAACGGGTTACCCGTTTTATCGACACACTCAACCAGGCCAAAGAGCTGGGGCTTACCGTTACCGAAGCCAAAAAGGGCAGCCTGACACTGTGCCTGCCATACAGTGACCGGATTATCGGTAACCCGGACACCGGTGTGATTCATGGCGGCGCCATTACCACCCTCGTGGATACCACCTCAGGCTGTGTGATCCTTTGCGCACTGGACGATTTTGAGCTTTGCCCAACACTCGACCTGCGTGTCGACTACATGCGCCCGGCACATCCCAGGAAGCCGGTCTACGCAAGGGCCGAAACCTACCGGGTAACCCGTAACATCATTTTTACCCGGTGCGAGGCTTACCAGGAGGGCGGTGAAACCATTGCCAACTGCGTGGCCACCTTCATGCGTATTGGCAAGGATGCCAGCCCGAAACACTACCGGGATCTGATTACCGGAGGTGAAGAATGACCGATCCTGAAATCCTCCGTTACACCCAGGAAACCGGAGACTTCAGCCGCATGCTGAACAGCATTCCCTACGCCACCTGGATCGGTCTGCAGTGTGAGCGCTTCGGTGACGACCTGATTTTCCGTCTGCCTTGCAAGGACTCCAACCTCGGAAACCCGATCCTGCCGGCCATTCATGGAGGTGTGATCGGTGGTTTCATGGAGATGTCCGCCAACATCTACCTGATCATGTCCCAGGAAAGCCTGCGTATGCCCCGCATCGTCGATTTTTCCCTGGATTACCTCCGTGCCGGTCTCAACCGCGAAACCTATGCCGAATGCCGCCTGACCCGCCAGGGCAACCGCGTTGCCAATGTGATGGTCAGCGCCTGGCAGAAATCCCGCTCGCAACCCATTGCCACTGCCAGGGCGCATTTCCTTCTCGAAGACTGATCCTGCTCGGAACCCGGGGCTTGAAATGCCCCGGTGCGCCCCCACTTTTGCTCAGAACGAACACAATAGCCTGGTGGCGCGGGTAGGAAGGGCTTTCCAAAACCGTGCGGAGCCATGGGTGAAGAGCGAAAGCTCTTCACGGGCAGGCCATGGACGGCCTGCCCAGGACCCTTGTGCGACGCAGGAGCGAAAAGCGCGAGGGGCGGAGCCGAGCGTACATGGATGTATTCACAGCGTGTTTTGGAAAGCCCTTCCTACCCGTGCCGCTCCACGAATCATGAGGTAACTCGGGCGCTGCCATTAGCCCGTTTATTTGTAGCAGGAGACAAAAACGCCATGACGGTTGAGACGCAAAAAGAGACTCTGGGTTTTCAGACCGAAGTGAAGCAGCTGCTTCACCTGATGATTCACTCGTTGTACTCCAACAAGGAAATCTTCCTTCGTGAGCTGATTTCCAACGCTTCAGATGCCGAGGACAAACTGCGTTTCGCAGCCCTGAAAGATGACGGCCTTTACGAGGGGGATCCTGAGCTGAAGATTCGCCTGGATTTCGATGAAGAGGCGAATACTGTCACTCTGACCGATAACGGTATCGGCATGACCCGTGACGACGTCATCCAGAACCTGGGCACCATTGCCCGTTCCGGCACCGCCGAATTCCTGCAGCAGTTGTCTGGTGATGAGAAGAAGGACAGCAAGCTGATCGGCCAGTTTGGTGTCGGTTTTTATTCGGCGTTTATCGTGGCCGACAAGGTGGATGTGTTTACCCGCCGCGCAGGTGCTCCGGTAGAAGAGGGCGTGCATTGGGAGTCCAAGGGCGACGGTGAGTTTTCCATTGAGCAAGTCAATCGGGAAAACCGTGGTACCCAGATTGTGCTGCACCTGAAATCGGACGCCAAGGAATTTGCCAACGGCTGGAAACTGCGCAGCCTGGTGAAGAAGTACTCCGACCATATTTCGTTTCCGGTGGTCATGAAGGCCGAGTCTGAAGAAGGCGAGAAGAAAGACGAGTACGAGACCGTCAACGATGCGACCGCGCTCTGGACCCTTCCGCGTACCGAAATCAAGGACGAGGAGTACAAGGAGTTCTACAAGCACATCGCCCACGATTTTGAAGACCCGCTGACCTGGTCCCATAACAAGGTAGAAGGCAAGCTGGACTACACCAGCCTGCTGTATATCCCGGCCCGAGCGCCTTTTGATCTTTACAACCGGGAAGCGCCCCGCGGCCTGAAGCTGTATGTGCAGCGCGTGTTCATCATGGATGACGCCGAGCAGTTCCTGCCGCTGTACCTGCGTTTTGCCAAGGGTGTGATCGATTCGAACGACCTGTCCCTGAACGTTTCGCGCGAGATCCTGCAGAACGACAGCACCGTGGAAAGCATTCGTACCGCGCTGACCAAGCGGGTCCTGGACATGCTGTCCAAGCTGGCCAAGAAGGATACGGAGCAGTACCAGAAATTCTGGGGTGAGTTCGGCACTGTATTGAAGGAAGGCCCGGCGGAAGATTTCAGCAACCGCGAGAAGATTGCCGGCCTGCTGCGCTTTGCCTCTACCCACACGGGCGAGAGCACACAGAATGTCTCTCTCGATGACTACATCAGCCGTATGAAAGAGGGGCAGAAGAAGCTCTATTACATTACCGCCGACAACTTCACCGCGGCCAAGAGCAGCCCGCACCTGGAAGTATTCCGCAAGAAGGGCATCGAGGTTCTGATCCTTACCGATCGCATCGACGAGTGGATGATGGGCTACCTCAGCGAGTACGACGGCAAACAGTTCCAGGACGTCGCTCGTGGCGATCTGGACCTGGGCGAAGTCGAGACCGAGGAAGACAAGAAGCACAAGGAAGAGGCGGCCGAAGAGCACAAGGATCTGCTTGAGCGCATCAAAAATGCTCTGAACGACCGGGTTCAGGAAGTGCGTGTAACCAACCGTCTGACCGACTCACCGGCCTGCCTGGTTGTGGGTGATTTTGACATGGGTGCGCAGATGAAGAAGATCATGGAAGCCGCCGGCCAGAAAGTACCGGAAAGCAAGCCGATCTTCGAGATTAACGTGGACCATCCACTGGTGCAGCGCCTTGAGAGCGAGAAGGGCGAAGAGCGATTCAAAGAGCTCTCTGCAGTCCTGCTGGACCAGGCCACCCTGGCAAGCGGTGAGCAGCTCCCGGACCCGGGTGCCTACGTTACCCGCCTGAACCGTCTGTTGCTTGAATTGGCCAACTGATAGCCGATGCAGCAGATTATAGTGGATATCAGCATCAGCCCTGATGAGTGGATCAAGCTCTATCAGGGCGTTGCCACCGATGTTCACACCACGGCCCGGGACGGACGCTCCGTCCGCTTCCCGGCCCGTATTCTCTCCCGTTTCTACCTCCGCGATGGAATTCGCGGCAGTTTCCGCATTGTTTTTGACGATGCCGGCAAGTTCTCTTCCATTGAGCGGCTCTAGTCAGCCAGCACTTCATTCATAAATAAAAGCTTTCACAATTTTATTTTTAATTAATTGTATTGGGCGATCGACCTCGCGCTAAGGTGGTGGTGTTCTCGTTAGGCAGGAGCAGATCCATGTCCAATGCAGTGTCACTCAGTCGTTCAATCGCCTGGCCGGACTTTCTAGACATCCTGGCGAGTTACTCAAGTGATTACGCTTGTGCCCAGTAATGGAATGAACCCGCATGGCGTGCGGGAAACCCTATAGGCACACGCTATCCGGGACATAAGAAATACTCAGAGCAGATCGTTTGTTGTGTCCTATAGTTAGAGGTGCCTGAATCAAAGCAGTGTCGTTTTGCCAACCCCAATGAGGAGAGAGAAATGACCGACAACAACAGTGCGGGTGGAAAGTGCCCCGTAATGCATGGCTCGAATACCCAGGAGAAGGCCGACGTAGCCGGCTGGTGGCCTGAGAACCTCAATCTGGACATCCTTCATCAGCACGACCGCAAAACCAATCCCCTCGGTGAAGATTTCGACTATCGGGAAGAGGTCAGGAAACTCGACCACGAAGCCCTTGAAAAAGACATGCACGAGTTGATGACCAACAGCCAGGAATGGTGGCCGGCTGATTGGGGTCATTACGGTGGTCTGATGATTCGTCTGGCGTGGCACGCGGCCGGTACCTATCGACTGGCCGATGGCCGCGGTGGTGCGGGTACCGGTAACCAGCGATTTGCTCCTCTGAACTCGTGGCCCGACAACGGCAACCTCGACAAGGCCCGCCGTCTGCTGTGGCCGCTGAAGAAAAAGTACGGCAACAAGGTGAGCTGGGCTGACCTGTTTATCCTGGCCGGTAACGTTGCCTATGAATCGTTTGGCCTGAAGACGTTTGGTTTCTCCTACGGCCGGGAGGACATCTGGCACCCGGAGAAAGACATCTACTGGGGTGCGGAAAAAGAGTGGCTGGCACCCTCGGACAGCCGTTATGAGGACGTGAACAAGCCTGACACCATGGAAAACCCTCTGGCCGCCGTGCAAATGGGACTGATCTATGTGAACCCGGAGGGCGTCAACGGTCAACCGGATCCCCAGAAGACCGCCGAGCAGGTAAGAACGACCTTTGCCCGCATGGCGATGAATGATGAAGAGACTGCAGCGTTGACCGCGGGCGGCCACACGGTTGGTAAGGCTCACGGTAATGGTGATGCCGATGCCCTTGGACCAGAGCCGGAAGGTGCAGACGTCGAAACTCAGGGCTTCGGCTGGATGAACCCGAACCTCGGCGGCAAGGCGACCAATGCCGTCACCTCCGGTATCGAAGGCGCCTGGACGACGAACCCGACCAAGTTCGACATGGGCTATTTCGATCTGTTGTTCGGTTACGAGTGGCAGCTGACCAAGAGCCCGGCTGGTGCGAACCAGTGGGAGCCGATCGATATCAAAGAAGAACACATGCCGGTCGACCCGACCGACCCATCTGTCCGTCGCAAGCCGATGATGACTGATGCGGATATGGCCATGAAGGTGGACCCGAAATACCGTGCGATCTGCGAGAAGTTCATGGCCGATCCGGATTACTTCAAGGATTGCTTCGCCCGTGCCTGGTTCAAGCTGACGCACCGCGATATGGGGCCGAAGTCCCGTTACATTGGTCCGGGTGTGCCGGATGAAGACCTGATCTGGCAGGATCCGGTGCCCCAAGGCGAGACCAACTACATCGAAGAGGTGGTGAAGGAAAAAATCGCCGCAGCGGGTCTGAGCCTGAATGAGCTGGTCTGCACCGCCTGGGACAGCGCCCGCACGTTCCGCGGATCTGATATGCGTGGTGGTGCCAACGGTGCCCGGATTCGCTTGGCTCCCCAGAAGGACTGGCAGGGCAATGAGCCCGACCGTCTGGACAAGGTGCTCAAGGTGTATGAACAGATTTCGGCCGACACCGGCGCCAGCATCGCTGACGTGATCGTGTTGGGTGGTAACCTGGGCATCGAGATGGCAGCCAAAGCTGCCGGCCATGACGTGCACGTTCCCTTCCTCAAGGGTCGTGGCGATGCGACCGACGAGATGACGGACGCAGAATCCTTCGAACCGATGGAGCCCCTGGCTGATGGCTTCCGCAACTGGCAGAAGAAGGATTACGTGGTCAAGCCTGAAGAAATGCTTCTGGACCGTGCCCAACTGATGGGTCTGACCGCGCCTGAAATGACCGTTCTTCTTGGCGGCATGCGGGTGCTCGGGACCAACTATGGCGGCACCAAGCACGGCGTATTCACAGATCGCGTTGGCCAACTGACCAATGACTTCTTCGTGAATCTGACCGACATGGCAAACCGTTGGGAGCCTACTGGCAAGAACTCGTATAACATCGTGGATCGCAAGACTGGTGATACCAAGTTCACCGCGACCCGTGTTGATCTCGTGTTCGGCTCCAACTCCATCCTGCGTGCCTACGCAGAGGTGTACGCCCAGGACGACAACGAAGAGAAGTTTGTGAACGACTTCGTCGCCGCCTGGACCAAGGTCATGAACGCCGATCGCTTCGACGTCAAGAAGTAAACCAGCCGTAACCAGCCGGGCATTCCATTGCGGAATGCCCGGCTACCAACTTCCCGCCAAATTCCCTACAATCCGCTCCGTCTGATTTTTGATCAGCCACAACCTTTACCCCTTTTGATCTAACCTCTGGAGCCTTCATGCGAATCATCCTTGCCCCGATGGAAGGGCTGGTCGACGCACCTATCCGCGAAACCCTGACCAAGGTTGGCGGGATAGATCGGTGCGTAACCGAATTCGTTCGCGTGACCCATGGCATGCTGCCTCCGAGAGTGTTCTATAAATACGCCCCCGAGCTACACAACCGGTCACTCACTCAAGTAGGTACCCCCGTTGCCGTTCAGCTATTGGGTTCAGACCCTCATCAGATGGCACGCCATGGCGTGCGGGCTGCGGAACTTGGCGCTACTCAGGTGGACATCAACTTTGGCTGCCCCGCCAAAACCGTGAATAAACACAAGGGCGGCTGCGTGTTGATGCGGGAACCGGAGCTCATGCACGAAATTGTGGCTGCTGTTCGTCAGGCGGTGCCTGGCCATGTGCCCGTTACCGCCAAGATGCGGCTGGGCTACGACGACCGTTCCATGGGCGTGGCCTGTGCCCAGGCGCTGGAATCCGCCGGTGCCGAAGAGATTGTTATCCATGCCCGCAGCAAAGTGGACGGCTACAAACCGCCGGCCTACTGGGAGGAAATCGCCCGGGCAAGGGAGGCGGTAAAAACCCACATCATTGCCAACGGCGAGATCTGGACGGTCGCGGATTACTGGCGATGCCGTGAGGTGTCCGGCTGCGATGACGTGATGATTGGCCGTGGCCTGATCGCGCGGCCAGACCTCGCCCGCCAGATCAAGGCCAGCCAGCAGGGTGAAACCGTGGCTGATATGACCTGGACGGAGGCCGTGGCGCTGGTTCGCGAGTACGCGACCGTTCTCCAGGGCTGGCTTGAGGACCGCTATGTGACCGGTCGCATCAAACAGTGGCTCAATTTTCTCCGACAGGGTTTTGCCGAGGCAGAAGCACTCTGGCCAGAGGCCCGAAAAATTCGTCAGGTGGCGCCCATGATGGCATGCCTCGAGCAGCCGGTTATCCTGACAGGCACGCGCGCAGCCTGACCCAAATCTTCCCAAGTTGGAATTTCCGCTGGTGACACTGGTATCAACGGTGTTTTCGCTCGTATCTATACTGGTACGAACAAAAAAGCGACTGGGAGGACGAGCAACATGTTTCCAGGACTATTCCGTTATGCTCTGGCGAGTGCCGGAGTGATTGCCTGTATGCTTTTGGTTGCGGCCTTGCCCGCCGCAGCTGATGACCATGTGGTGAAGGTAACCCCCTTGGGTAGCCACGATGGTGAATTCTGTGGCCGTGACCGGGCGCTGGTGTTTGAAGATCCGAACGGCACCCGGATTCTCTACGATGCCGGCCGAACCGTCGCCGGGCCAGACGATCCACGTCTGGGCAAGATCGACATTGTGCTGGTTTCCCATATGCATGGGGACCACGTGGGTGACCAACGAATCAGCAAGACAAACCAGGGCACCTGCGGGTCCCCGGACACCGGTGTTTCAACGCTGCCACAATCCAATACCGTCGATATTGCAGTGAAACACAACGCAAAGATCGTGACAGGCAGTGAAATGCCTGCCTTTTTTGCCGCCAAGCTCAGGGACGCTGGCGGTGATCCCGCCAACTCCATGCTGGTGCGTTTTGGGGGCGAACGTGAGGTTGGCGGAGTGGCGATTACCACGGTGCCTGCGGTTCACAGCAACGGCGTTTCGCCTTCCTTCCTGACCGGTCCATTGGCGGAATACCTGGCAGCTGCCGGTGTGGGTGCCAGTGTTGGACCACCAACGGGCTACGTGTTGAAGTTTTCGAATGGCCTGGTCGTTTACCTGTCAGGTGATACCGGTATTACCGCTGAGCAGCAGCTGGTTGTGAGAGATCACTATGGTGCGGGGCTTGCGGTGATGAACATAGGAGATACGTTCACCACCGGACCCAAGCAGGCCGCCTATGTGATCAACGATCTGGTGCAACCGAAGGCCGTCATTGCCTCCCATGCCAACGAGCCGGCCACCTCCGGCGGCAAGGTTCAGGACGGCACGCGCACGGCGTTGTTCCGGGATTCCGTGAACGTGCCGGTCCATGTTCCGCTTAGTGGCCGCACCATGGCGTTCAACAGCATGGCCAGCTGTATATCCGGCTGTAATTGATGATCAACGCGGCAGCCGATCAGTTCTCCATCTCCGGCTGGTAGTTGCCCGAGCGCGCCGCGCCGTTCAGGCGAGCGCGCTTGAGTATCGCCGACTGGGCTTCGGGGCCATTCTCCAGATTGCCGGCCCAGGCTTTCTGGGCCGGCTCCTGAAGCGCACGTCCATAGGAAAAGCTGAGCTCCCAGGGCTGAGGCCCCATGCTGTTCATGGCATTCAGGTTGATAGTGGCTTCTTCAGGAGTTTGCCCGCCCGACAGGAAGAAGATGCCCGGAACCGCAGCCGGTACCGCTCTGCGAAAGACAGCAAGTGTTGCTGTCGCCACTTCTTCAGGCGCGGCCTTTGGGTTCTCCTTGCCCGGTGTCACCATGCTGGGCTTCAGGATCATCTGTTCCAGCTGAACTTTATGCCGGTAAAGGGCTCGGAAAACCTCGCGAATGACCGCTTCGCTCACTTCCGCGCAGCGATCAATGCTGTGATTGCCATCAATCAGCACTTCCGGCTCGACGATAGGCACAATACCCAGGGACTGGCAGATAGCCGCGTAACGGGCGAGAACCTCGGCATTCGCCTCGATCGCCTGCCGCGAGGGCAGGGTGTCTGAGATGTGGAACACATCCCGCCACTTGGCAAACCGTGCCCCCTGGTTCTTGTAGATTTCCAGGCGGTCGTCCAGGCCATCCAGACCAAAGGTGATTTCATCACCGGGGGAATTCACGAGAGGGCCTTTACCCTTGTCGACCTTGATACCTGGCACTATGCCTTTGCTGGCCAGAAGCTTCGGCATGGGCACATTATCGAGGCTCTGCTGGCCGAGTGTCTCTTCAAACAGGATGACCCCACTGATGAATTCCCCGAGCCCGGAAGCCGAAAAAATGAGGCTCCGATATTCCCGCCGCATATCCTCGCTCGACTCCACGCCAACGGCTTTGAAGCGCTTGGCAATGGTGGGGTGGCTTTCATCCGCCGCGAGGATTCCCTTGCCTGGCTGAACCAGATCCCGGATGGTCGTGCTGAGTTCTTCCTGAGTGGTCATAGTGAGCTCCTGATTAATCCTTGAAGGTCTGATTGGTCGTTCGGCCCGCTACCTTATTGTAGACGTTGAATAGCTGTGTGGAATTTGATCTGGGCTAAGGCAGAAGCCTGCACTGTGATTTATGCTTCAACGATAACAACAGGGAAAAGGTAAGCCTGAATATGAAAACCGTTGTCAGTGTCAGCCTGGGATCTTCCGAATACGATTACGATCTGGAGACCGCCTTCCTCGGCCAGCCTTTCCGGATTATTCGAATTGGCACAGACGGCGACCTTTCCCGTGCCGAAGCGGTTCTTGAGTCGGTACACACGCAGGCCGACGCCATTGGTCTGAGTATGGTCCACGATCACTATGAGGTGGGTCGGGAGCAGCTTGAACACCCCGATACCGCTCGCCTGGAGGCCTGTGTGCCTGACAAGCCCGTGACCACCGGTGCGGGCTTGAGGGCGATCCTGCAGGAATGGGCCGTCCGCCACACCCAATCCGAACTGGGGCATTTTTTCGACAACGCCCGTGTGCTGTTTATGAATGGGCAGGCCGGTTATCGAATTGCCCGGTCCCTCTCGGAACACACCGACAACCTTTTCTTTGCCGACCCGTACACGGATTTCGGCGTGCCCAGGCTGCTGACTTCCCTGAAGCAACTGGAAACCTACACTTCGCTGACGGCTCCGATCATGTTCAGGCCGGCAGCCGTGAAAGCGGTAGAAACCATTCTCCGCACACCTTTGTATCGTCTGGGTGAAAACCTCGTAAAAGGCTCATTGCACCATGCCGTGGCCGATTCCCACGTGATCGTAGGCGCCATCGGAGACCTGGAGCATTTCACGCAGAAAGAGCTGGATGGCAAGACCATCATAACTTCGCGGGTTACTGACTCGGCGCTCGACTGGATGCGGTCCCGCCGGGTTGCCATGGTCGTTGACTACAGTCCCTGGCTGGAAGGCCGACCCCTGGGCGTGAATGTGATGGAGGCGATGGTCAGCGCCGCGCTCTCCAGAACACCGGATCAGCTGGGACCGGACGATTATCTGGATGTTATCCAGAGTCTCGGTATTGAGCCACGAATCCTGTATCCGGATGGCTACCGTCGGGTGAACCGGTTTGCGTTTGTTATTCATCCGCTTTCCCAGCAATACCTCACCAAGACGCCGCCGCTGGATTGGGTTGCCGATGTTTCCCCTCCTGTTGTGATGAACCTGGTGGAAAAGGCCATCGCCTATTCACCACCGTTTATTTATTCGAAGGTGTCCGGAATCCGGTCACCGAATGGCGATGAGGTAGAGGGCTGGCTGATTACCGTGGGTGGCACCCCCCGGGAAATCATGGCCCACGGGCCGGAATTTACCTACGCCCGGCTGTTGCAGGCCGCAAAGCTGGCCAAGAAACTCGGGGCCCAGATCATGGGCCTGGGGGCGTTCACCAAGGTAGTGGGGGATGCGGGTATTACGGTAGCCAAGCGGGCACCGCTGCCGATCACAACCGGTAACAGCTACAGCGCTTCCGGCGCGCTTTGGGCGGCCCATGATGCCATGAAGAAAATAGGGCGGGTAAGTATCGGCGCCAGCGGCAAGGCCGCCGGCAAGGCGATGGTGGTGGGTGCTACAGGTGCCATCGGCTCCGTCTGTGCACGATTGCTGGCCAAGGCAGTGGATGAGGTCTACCTGGCGGCACCGGAGCCGGCGAAACTGCTGGCGCTCAAGGAAAGCATCGAACAGGAAACGCCCGGAGCCATCGTGCATGTTGCCGGTTCGGCCGAACGCGATCTGGCGGACATGGACATGATCGTCACTGCAACCTCCGGAGCCGGCAAACGCATTCTCGACATCATGAAAGTGAAGCCGGGTTGTGTGATCACCGACGTAGCGCGCCCCCTGGATATTCCGGCAGAAGACGTGGCAAAGCGTCCGGATGTGCTGGTGATCGAATCCGGCGAGATACAGCTACCGGGCGACGTACACATGAAAGACATCGGCTTGCCCAAAGGTATTGCCTATGCCTGCCTGGCGGAAACCATTGTGCTGGCCCTTGAGGCGCGTTTCGAGAACTTTACCCTGGGCCGAAACATCGAATGGGAGAAAGTGCGGGAGATCTACAAGCTCGGCCTGAAGCATGGCATGAAACTGGCCGCCATCTCCGGGGTGAACGGTGTGTTCACCGAGGAGGACTTCGAACGGGTTCGAACCCTGGCGGCCAGTGCAGAAGAACCTCAGGAGCAAGAACCTCAGGCAGAGGGATCGAGCACACCGGCGTAGCGCACTCCGCTGAGCAGGGCCATCTCCCGATGCCAGGTGGACAGGTCATCGATATTCAGTTTGCTGAGGCTGTCATGGCCGCAGGCCCTTGCCATTACCTGCATCAGTGAAACCGAGGCCTCAAGGAAGTTCTGCAGCTGTTTGGCCGACTGGTCCACATTCAACCGCTGGCGCAGATCCTTGTTCTGGGTTGCGATGCCAGCGGGGCAATTATTGGTGTTGCAGATACGGGCAGCAACACAGCCGATGGACTGCATGGCACTGTTGGCAATCGCAATGCCGTCTGCACCCAGGGCCATCGCCTTCACGAAATCAATGGGCACCCGCAGGCCGCCGGTCACGATCAGCGTGACTCGTCCGCTGGCGCCGCGATCATCCAGATAGCGCCGGGCGCGAGCCAGGGCCGGAATGGTCGGCACACTGATGTGGTCGCGGAAGATTTCGGGCGCAGCGCCAGTTCCGCCGCCACGACCATCCAGAATGATGTAATCGGCGCCGGCATCCAGCGCGAACTTTACATCCCGCTCGATGTGATTGGCGCTGAGTTTGAAGCCCACAGGAATTCCGCCGGTGATTTCCCGAACATGGCTGGCGAAGCGCTGGAAATCCTCGACCGAGCGCAGATCCTCGAACGTGGGTGGTGAAATGGCAGATTCACCCTCGGGAATGTTGCGAACCTGTGAGATCTTGCCGGTATTCTTGTTGGCCGGCAGGTGACCACCGGTACCGGTCTTGGCGCCCTGTCCACCCTTGAAATGGAATGCCTGGACTTTCTTCAACAGCTCTTCTTTGTAGCCAAACTTGGCGCTGGCCAGTTCATAGAAGTAGCGTGAGTTTTCCTGCTGCTCCTCCGGTAACATGCCGCCTTCGCCGGAGCAGATCCCGGTGCCGGCAAGCTCGGCGCCCCGGGCCAGGGCAATTTTTGCCTCCTCGGACAGAGCGCCGAAGCTCATGTCCGAAACGAAAAGGGGCATGCTAAGGGTGAGGGGTTTGCGGGCTTCAGGTCCGATCACCAGTTCCGTTGATACTTCGGCGTCATCGGCCAACGGTTTGCTGGCCATCTGGGCCACCATTAGTTGCAGATCGTCCCAATGGGGCAGGGTGTGACGGGGCACGCCCATGGCGGTTGTTGGGCCATGGTGGCCCATGTTGCTCAGGCCCTCGCGCGCTAACTGGTGAATAAATTCAACCGTCGGCTCGTCCTTTGTCGATTTGGCTTTTGGAGCGTCACCGGACTGGCTCTCTTCGTCGCCATCGTCGTCAGAATCAGGTGCCTCCTTGCCAACCTGATCATCGCTGAACTGCTGGTGGGTGCCGTCACAGTAGGGAGCGCTTCCGGTCTGTTTGCACTGGCACAGAACCGCTTCTTCGTCTTTTTCCGCCTTGAAGACCTTGGGTTTGAATCCGGTGTCTCCATGGGAACCGTCGCAGAATGGCTGGTTATTGGAACGACCACAGACGCAAAAGGCGTATTCTTCGCCCTTTTTGAGACTGACTTTCTTGGGCTTGTTATCAGCGATCACCGGATTGCTCATTGCAAAGCTCCTTGTTTGGCGTATGCCGGTAAATGTACAAAGGTGTACGGGCATCAAACGCAAATAGGCTACTTGTAATGACCAAGTGTGGGTCAGAAATGCTGTCAGTGCTATTCCGTTCGCCAATTTCGCTCCAGCAATTCGTGTTCTTTCTCTGGGCCAATTGGTGGCGTCGCCATCATGCGGTCGAGTTGGTCGTCAAGTACGCTTCCTCCGCTGGCTGTCCGGTAGCCGTCGCTTGCAACTGCCTGACCTGTTTCCACCTGAACTCGCTGTTCCCAGTTCCCCGAATGGGTGCGACAGGCGATCTGCTCCGACCCATTGCTGTGGGTCTCTAACCGGAACTGCCGACACCATTCACCGGATTGGTTTCTGAAGGTCAGTCGAGGTGTAAGTTCGATGCTGGCATTCACAGAATAGGTTTCTCCGCTGGGGCGGCTGTCCAGTGTCGCCGCTACCTCTGACCATACCGGATTGTCCGCGGTTGGCATGGTAAGCCACTGCGCCATCGCGAACCCTGCGACCACGGCTGCTGCAATGGCTTTACCTGAATGCCCGCGCAGTCTGCGCCACCAGGGAAACGATACAACATTGCTATCCGTTGGCTTTGGCGTCTCCTGATTATCCTCAGCGAGCATCCTGGTGACTGATTCGGGCAAGGGACGGTCATCAATGTCGCCGTAGTGGCTCTTTAGTTCCGAATCAACGGCCGCAAGCTCCGCCAACCGGTCGGTAATGGATGGGTCCGTTGCGAGCCGCTCCCTGACAGCTTCCATTTCCGATGGGCTCAGTTCACTGTCCAGAAATGCTGACAGTGTTTCGTCTGTAATCTTCATGACTCGCTCCTCAAGGTTGCGGGTGACAGAGCTTCGCTCAGGGCTGCCCGGGCACGGGCCAGCCGGCTCATGACAGTGCCTTTGGGCACCTCGAGTATTTCCGCCACCATCTTGTAGGGCATTCCCTGGATAGCAACGAGAGAAATGATCTGTCGCTGGTCTTCGGGAAGGCGCGACATGGCGGCGTCCACACGGCTCCACTCGATCTTTTTCGTTGTCTGATGCTCGCCATCGGTCACTTGCCCATCGCTTAACTCCGGATTTTCGGTGGCATCCCGACGAACCTTTCGAGCTCGACACTCGTCTATCCAGACATTGCGGCATATCCGGAAGGCCCATTTCGTGAGATCGACATCACTGGGCATATCGCGGGTCAGGATTCTCTCGACGGTATTCTGCAAGAGGTCATCGGCATCGGCCATGGAGCCCGTCAGGGAGTACGCAAACCTTCTCAGGGCTGGTAGTAGATCCTTGAGTTCCTGTTGCATAGTTCTTTTTCAGAGTTGAGTGTATGGGGAAGACGATCCGGCCCGCGTTTTATTCCATGCGTCAGGGAATTTTTTCCAGTTCAGGCCGTTAGAGTAAGTGAAACAATCCAGAAAATGGACGGTAACCATGAAGCCGCTTTTTAAATTGTCGATTCTGTCAGCTGTGGTCATGTGTTGGGCGCCGTTATCTGCGACCGCGCTCACTGCGGACGGACTGATCAACAACCCGGCGAGCGGTATTACCCGACAGATGGAGCGAAACGCCGAGCGGCTGGCGGAGCGGGCAGCGACTCGTCGAGCAGAGCAACAGGCTGAGAACCTCCGGAGTGCCCTCAAGTCGCTTCCGGATAGCCTTCCTGTCTACACAGTATCAGGGCAAAAAGCGTTTAATGAAGTCGTGCAGGAGGATGGCTTCAGGGCTGTAGAGAGACAATGGCTGGTGACCGGCACGCCGGAGGACATCAATCGCCTGGACCATCCGGGGATCACCGTTCTGGAACGTACAACCTTATCCCGGCTTGGCATGATCGTGGCCAGATTCCGGGTTCGTCCGGACCTGGATTCATACGAGAGTCTTCGCAAGCTCTTGCCGGAACTGGCCGACAGCCTGGACCGAAACCACGTATACAGCCCGCGGACAGGTCCATCCGATTCTTCGGAAGTGCCTGACGTTCGATCGGGTGTAAGCCTGTGTGAGGAGCCGGTCAAAATTGGAATGATCGACACGTCCGTGGCAACGGAACACCCCGCTTTTGGTGCAGCCCGTATAGTCGAACAACGTTTTTTGTCGCTGGAAGGGAGTCGCGGTGAACTGGTTCCTGTAAAACGACATGGTACAGCGGTCGCGGGCCAGTTGGTTGGCAGGCAGGGTAGCGAAGGGGAGGCCAGGCTGCCGGGCGCGACCCTTTTTAACGCCTCGGTTTTTTACTCGCGGACAGACAATCTCTCCGGAGCCACGCTCGTGCATTTGCTGAAGGGTTTGGACTGGCTGGCGACACAGGAACCATCGGTGATCAATATCAGCCTTACCGGTGCCGATAACCGGCTACTGGAAGCGGCGGTCAGACGACTTGCCAAGCAGGGTACGTTGTTGGTTGCTGCGGTTGGCAATGAGGGGCCCGCCGCGTCACCGCTGTTCCCGGCGGCGTATTCTGAAGTGATTGGCGTTACCGCAACCTCCCGCACAGGTGAGCTCTACCGATGGGCAAGTCGCGGAGAACACGTGATGTTCGCAGCCCATGGTGTTGCGGTTAGCGTTCCTGACCCGGAGGGCGGCCTGGCGACGGAGAGTGGCACTTCACTGGCCGCTCCTGTTGTTGCAGCTGCCCTGGCCTGTGAAGCCAATGGCAGTAATCCACAGAAGGCCGTTGAGGTTTTGATAGACCAGGCTCGGGACCTGGGTGAGCCTGGTCGGGACAGTCTTTTTGGTTTCGGTTTCCTGCCGTATTGACTTGCCCGCGTCATAAATCTGCCCTGAGTGTCAGGCCGGCAATGGTTCGGCTGTAGTCGGTGGAGTCCTCGTTGCCCTGATAAATGCCATGCGACACAGAAGGCTCAAGGCTGAAAGTCCCGTTCAGGCCGATTCTCCAACTGGCCTCGAAAACATTGGCCTGCTCAGCCCGACGACTGGCGGACGTATCGATAAAATCCCCGGTGAAAGGATTGTCGAAGAGCGAGTCAGACGAGGAAACCACCGGTTGGTCGTATTCCCGTGTTTCATATCGCCAGCCAAGACGGATCCGATTATCCTCTCCTCCCAGCAAAAAGCGGTTGAGCAACGTCGCACGCACTCGCCAGAGGTCATTGTCGAAGAATTCCGCTTCGGCATCCTCCTTGTCGTAGTCTACGCCGATTACGAAATGACTCCTGGCGTTATCAAAGAAGAAAAACGAATCGAGGCTTGCGCCCCGGATGTTCGAATCGCGCGCCTCGCTCTCCTCGTAGTCCTTACGCTTTTCCTGCAGGCTCGCAAGCAGGTAAACATCGTCACCAATGAGGCTGCCGAGATAGGCGCTTGCCCTGTGGAAATCGAGAAAGGGCTCGGAGCCCAAAACCGAGTGGGAATAATGGTAGCTCGTACCAATGGTTACCGGATCAAAATCGTAACTCAGATCGGCGGAGAGTAAGTGAATGTCCTGGTCGAATTGATCAAGCTCCCGATATCGACTGCCAGAGAGGGAATATCCGAGGGTAAGGTTCAGTCGCTCGGCAGGCTTCAGCACCCCTTCCAGGCCGGCGTCAAAAACCCAGGCCTGATCACTCTGGTCCGATGAGGCGTTCAGGTCGTCCACTGAGACATTGCTGTCGTGCTCAACGCCGGCTGACAGGTGTCCGTTTAAACTAGCTTGTTCGGCGGCGTCCGCAAAACACATAGAGGCCGAGAGACCCAAGGCGGTAACGCCGTACTGTAGAGATCGCGTGAAGTTCATGAGCGTGTTTCTCCTCAGCTGAAAAAAGAGCCGGGCCAAAAGAGGCCCGGCGATTCAGATTTGGCTATCGGTTCAGAGCAGGCCGCCGCTGGCGGAACCTTTTATAGTGCTCTTTACAGAGTTCTGAACCTGGCTTCTAACGCTATCGGACACCGACGTACCGATTTGTTGCTGAGTTTCAGCGCGGATTTCAGCATTGCGAGCCTTGTTCATCTCGCCTTTTGCCTCGTCTGCCTGTTCATTGGCTTCATTCCGGGCGGCATTTGCCGTTGCAGAGGCGGTGCCTCGAACCTGTTGGCCGGCCTCAAAACCTGCGCTGACAGCTCGATTGGCGTTCTGGCGAGCTTCGTCTCTAACCGCCTTGCCATTTACGCTGCCTTGCGCGTTGGCCGATGCGCCACCTTGCGCGGAAACGCCGTTCTGGCTGCTGGCTTGGGCCGACATGTTGGCATCAGCCTGTGCGTTTGCAGCGGCAGCGCCTTCGGCTGCATAGGCGCCGGTGGAAAGAAGTGAGCAGATTGCGAGTGTCAGTACGTGTTTTTTCATGGTTACGTCCTCCTGTTTTACCCTTTTGGGTGGCTTTCATGAGGAGGACGTACCAGCAACGGATTTATTCCAGAAAAATTCAGAACTTCCTAGAAACCTGCTTTGGCAGCCCGTGCGACGTGCAGTTTCTTGTAGCTCTCGATCAACCGCTGGTGCTTTTCCAATCCTTCCAGCTGCATGTTGGTTGGTTCAAGACCATGGAAACGGACTGTGCCGTCTATTGAGCCAACAACGGCTTCCATGGTTTTCTCGCCGAACATGCGAGTGAAGTTGGTGATGTAGTCGTCCATCTCCATTTCGTCATCCAGGGTGACCTCCAACGCTGCGTACATCGCCCGGTAGAAGAGGCCTCGCTCTACGGTGTTGTCGTTGAACTGAAGGAACATGTCGACGAACTCCAGCGCTTCTTCATGCCACCGGAGGGCAAGGCAGATCAGGATCTTCAGCTCAAGGATGGTGAGCTGACCCCAGACGGTGTTTTCGTCAAACTCCACGCCAATCAGGGTGATGATGGTCATGTAGTTGTCCAACTGGCTGGCTTCCAGTCGCTCCACCAGATCGGCCAGTTGCTCCTCGTCCAGACGGTGCAGGTTGAGGATGTCTTCCCGGTAGTCCAGAGCCATGTTGGTGTTGTCCATGATCAGGTCTTCCACCGGGTATACCTCTGAATATCCGGGAACCAGAATCCGGCACACCGGCGCGCCCAGTTCCTCATAAACCGCGACATACACTTCCTTGCCCAGGTCCCGGAGGATACCGAACAGACACTCCGCTTCCTCCGCGTTGGTGCCGGAGAAATCCCACTCGACAAACTCATAGTCGGATTTCGCGCTGAAGAAGCGCCAGGACACAACGCCGGTGGAGTCGATGAAGTGCTCCACAAAGTTGTTCGGTTCGGTGACGGCCAGGCTGTTGAAGGTCGGCGGCGGCATGTCGTTGAGACCCTCGAAGCTGCGCCCCTGCAGAAGCTCAGTGAGGCTTCGCTCAAGAGCCACTTCAAAGTTCGGGTGCGCGCCAAAGGATGCAAACACGCCGCCGGTGCGCGGGTTCATGAGCGTCACGCACATCACCGGGAACTGGCCGCCCAGGGAAGCATCTTTGACCAGGGTCGGGAAGCCCTGGGCCTCCAGCGCTTCAATGCCTTCCAGGATGTCGGGGTATTTTTCAAGAACCTCCCGGGGTACGTCCGGCAGGGCGATTTCCTCTTCGATGATCTGCTTTTTGACGGCGCGCTCAAAGATTTCCGACAGGCACTGAACCTGCGCTTCGTTCAGCGTATTGCCGGCACTCATGCCGTTGCTGAGAAACAGGTTTTCGATCAGGTTGGACGGGAAATACACCGTCTCGCCGTCGGATTTTCGCACGTAGGGCAGGGAGACAATGCCCCGGTCCGCTCTGCCAGAGTTGGTGTCGATCAGATTGGAGCCACGAAGCTCGCCGTCCGGGTTGTAGATGGCCAGACAGTGGTCATCCAGGATGCCGTCGGGCAGTTCGTCGTTCGGCCCGGGCTTGAACCACTTTTCGTTCGGGTAATGGACGAACTCGCTGTTGGCGATTTCCTCACCAAAGAACTGGTCGTTGTAAAAGAAGTTGCAGCTGAGCCGCTCGATGAACTCGCCCAGGGCAGAGCAAAGGGCGCTTTCCTTGGTGGCACCCTTGCCATTGGTAAAGCACATCGGTGAGGCCGCATCGCGAATGTGCAGCGACCAGACGTGCGGCACGATGTTCCGCCAGGACGCGATCTCGATCTTCATGCCCAGCTCCTCGAGGATGCCGGTCATGTTGGCGATGGTTTGCTCCAGGGGCAGGTCCTTGCCTTCGATAAAGGTCTGGCTGCCGCCTTCCGGCTGAGTCATCAGCAGTGCCTGGGCGTCGGCGTCCAGGTTCTCGACAGTTTCAATCTCGAAGGTGGGGCCGGTCTGGACTACTTTTTTCACGGTGCAGCGATCGATCGAGCGCAGAATGCCCTGCCGGTCTTTTTCAGAGATGTCCTCTGGCAGCTCCACGGAAATCTTGAAGATCTGGTTGTAGCGGTTTTCCGGATCAACGATGTTGTTCTGGGACAGGCGGATATTTTCGGTGGGAATGTCCCGGGCGAGACAGTAAACCCGAACGAAGTACGCCGCACAGAGTGCCGACGAGGCCAGGAAGTAATCGAACGGGCTGGGCGCCGAGCCGTCGCCCTTGTAGCGAATGGGCTGGTCCGTTACGACCGTGAAATCGTCAAACTTGGCTTCAAGTCTGAGGTTCTCGAGAAAGTTGACGTTGATTTCCATTACACAGAGTCCTGGATCGGAGAATTTGGCGCGCCATGGCTTTTAATGGCGGCCATTATCCAGTTTTTGCCCGCGTTCGTCTTGGTCGGTCTTCTACGGATAGGCGCAAAATCAGGATCGCAAGACCCGCCGCACAAGCACCGGACCCAGCAATTCAAAGATGATCGTGGAGGCGACAACCACCGGCAGTATGGTATCGCGTAGTTCCGGGAAGCGCTCTGCCGCCAGGAGTGCCATGCCAATAGCCACGCCCGCTTGTGGCGTTAGCGCAAGACCAATACTGCCGGGGAGCTTTTTGCCCCGGGCGGGTGCCACCCGGGTTGAGAGGTAGCCACCCAGAACGCGACCGGCCACACGAAGCGCAATGTAGGAAACAGTCAGAACGATCGCATCTGTTGCCTGGTAAAGATTGACGCTCGCCCCGGAGAGAACGAAGAAAAACACCAGGAACGGCCATTCAATGTGCTCGATTTCCCGGAATGACCGGGTGTGGTGATGTGACAGGTTGGCAACCAGGCTCCCGGCAACCATTGAGGCGAGCAGAGCCGATACTCCCATCGACGATGAGAACCCGGCGAGAAGCAGGATCAGCGCGATGGCCTCAACCTGCGTGGGTTCGCCGGGTCTTAAACGACCTGTAAGCCAGACCGCCGGCAAGCCGATCGCGGCGCCCAGCAGAACAGCACCCCCCAGTTCCCATAGTGCATGCAGCAAGGCCAGCTCTGCTTCGCTACCGATCACCCAGCCGAGCGTTGCCATACTGAGCCCGAAGACAACGATGCCCCAGGCATCATCAATGGCAACGATACCTAGCAGCACCTTTGGCAATAGCCCTGCTTTCCGGTTTTCCTTTACAGATTCGCTGACGGCCGCGGGGTCGGTCGCCACTGATATGGCCGCCAGGCTTACCGCCACAACAAGTGGGTATCCCAATGCGAGCAAACCCGCGCCCACCAGCAGGCCCCCACCGACAATCACGAAAAGTGACACAACCAGAATAAGTGGCCCCGTTCTTCGAAGCCGGCTCACCTTTAATTCGCTGCCCAGAAGGAAAGCGACCATCACCAGAGCCAGTTGGATCAGGGGTTCAGTCAACCCTCCGAGCAAGTCGCCGTCTCGCTGGCCGAGCCACACCTGATGAATGACCGCAATAACAATGCCCACCAACATCAGGATCGAGATGCGCGGCACTCTGGTGCGACGGGCGATCGTGTCTGCAAAAATGCTGGCGGTCAGAATCACGCCAAGCAGGATAATGTTCACGGTTGCCTGCGAGGTTTGGATTGGCAGCCACTCGGGGAGTCGTTCGATCATCTGCGCCGTGGGATCCTTCTCGTTATGCTTGGACGTTCCGGGATGAAGAGCACATTACGGGATTTTTCAGTCGGTTACTTCGCCTCCGCGAGCGCCAGCTCCACAGCCTGGGCGGCATGGATGCCAGTGGTATCGTACAGAGGCACAGGGGTATCGTCCTGTCTGATCAGCAGGCCAATTTCAGTGCATCCTAGAATCACGGCTTCGGCGCCGCGTTCTGCCAGCGAGTCGACAACCTCAAGGTAGGCACGGCGGGAGTCGGCCACAATCTGTCCCAGACACAACTCCTCGTAGATTACCCGGTGAATCAGGTGCCTCTGGGGTTCATCGGGGATGACCACGTCAATACCTGCGTTTTCGAGGCGTTCCCGGTAAAACGCCTGCTCCATGGTAAACCGGGTGCCCAGCAAGCCAACGCGACTGATGCCATCCCGGGAAAGAATCTTTGCCGTGGCATCCGCGATGTGTAGCAAGGGAATGCGGAGCACCTGTTCAATCTCCGGCGCCACTTTATGCATGGTGTTGGTCCCGATCATCAGGAAATCGGCACCTGCCTTCTCAAGCGATAACGCGGCATCCGAGAGGATTCGGGCAGTGGCTCCCCAGTCTCCCTTGTGCTGAAGCGCTTCAATGTCGGCGAAATCGACGCTGTAGAGCACTATTTTCGCGGAATGCAGGCCGCCCAGCCGAGTCTTCACGCCTTCATTGAGCAGGCGGTAATAGGTCTGCGTGGATTCCCAGCTCATGCCGCCGAGAAGACCAATGGTTTTCATGATTAATCTCCGTATTATCCGCTGACCGTCACAATGATCAGTGCCATGGCATAGACCGAAAGCATCAGGGCGCTTTCAAACCCGATCTTGCCAATTCCGTAGCGTTGGCGCCGGACCATCCCCATCAGCAGTGTGGCTGTCATCAGAATGCTTACCAGCCCCCAGGTCATTTGTATCGGGGTAATGTCGTGATAGATGGAACCGCCAGGGTAGCCCACATCGGCTGACGCGATCACCAGCATGTTAAAACAGTTGGTGCCGAAAATGTTGCTCACTGCCAGCGTCAGCGCGTTTCTGCGGATAGCGGCAATCGTGGTGACCAGCTCGGGTGAGGACGTAGCCAGCGCGGTAAACAGGCCGCCAATCAGGGTATCAGACAGGCCCGTTTCGTCACTGATCACTTTGGCCCCTTCCATCAGTATCCATCCGGCGACGCCTGTAATGGCTGCCAGAATGATGAAAGTAACCCAGGCCTGGGCAAGGCCACCGCGAAGGTAATGGCCAGGCTTGTCGGGAACGGTCTGGCGGGTCAGTCGGGGAAACCACATGGGTTTACTGTCTGTTTTGCGAACCAGGTGAAGCCCGAACAGATACGCTGCCGTAATCACGGGTGTGATTGGGTGTATTCCCCAGAGGGATAACGGTGGGCTGGCAATGGCCAGTAACGGCAAAGCCAGCAAAACAATCAACAACGCAGCGAGCATCAGATTGGTTGAGGATGCGGCCGCGTGCTCCAGGTTCGCTTTGCGGTACATGATGTCGGCGATGCCCAGAAACACCAGATTCGCCGCCATACTGCCCATCACATTGCTCATGGCAAGATCCGGCCTTGAATCCATGGCCGCGCTGAGAGTGGCGGCGAAGTCGGGCAGTGATGTCACGCCCGCCAGCAAAAAGATGCCGAACAATGCCTCTCCCAGACCCGTGCGATCAGCCAGTTCATCGGCTACCCGCGCGAGTCGGCTGCCGGCTGTCACAATAACAACGGATGCGATGGCAAAAGCGATGATGCCGGTAGTCAGTGATGGAAACACTCAAGGCTCCAGCCTGTTGTGATTGGTTGGGTTGCTCAAGGTAACTATAGCGGTTGGGGAATGGCCAGAGGGATTATCGGCGCCCAGAAAGAAATTCGGGCTTCTATAATAGAGTCAGAAAAAACAGGTACCAGGTTCAGAACACACGGGAGCGATGCATGAGCAATGTTATGGAATCTGTTGAACAGATCTGTGATTCAGCCGATGCGCCGTGCAGCGCTATTGAGACGATCTTGAGCCCCAGGGTAGCCGATCTGGGAGGTTTTTCTGTCCGCCGTCTGTTGCCAACCGCAAAGCGAAAAATGGTCGGGCCCTGGATATTTTTTGATGAAATGGGACCGGCGGACTTCCCGGCGGGCCAGGGCATCAACGTGTTGCCTCATCCGCACATCGGCCTCGCCACGGTAACCTATCTGTCCGAGGGTGAGATACTGCATCGGGACTCGGTGGGGAGCTGCCAGCCCATCCGGCCCGGAGATATCAACCTAATGGTGGCGGGCAGCGGTATCGCCCATTCCGAGCGGGAGCGCCCCGAGATCACGGCCACGGACCACCGCTTGCACGGTCTCCAGCTTTGGCTGGCTTTACCGGAAACCGACGAGGAAACAGCGCCAGCGTTCCACCATTATTCCAACGATGATATCCCTTCATTGGAAATCGATGGCGTGCCGGTGCGAGTTATGATCGGCAGTGCTTATGGCGTAACGTCGCCCGTGCCCCAGTTCTGCAAAACCCTGTATCTGGAAGCCACCCTCGAAGCCGGCCAGACTCTGACATTACCCGAGGCGCCTGAGCGGGCGGTTTACATAGCGAGTGGGGCCCTCCAAGCCCATGGCTCCGAACTTCCTACCCATAGCATGACGGTCTTTTCGAGTGAGCCCGGTGTTGCCATCACCGCCACGGAGGATGCCCGTATTGCCATCATTGGCGGCGAGCCGTTGGGAAAGCGGTTTATTGAGTGGAACTTTGTCTCGTCCAGCAAAGCCCGCATTGACCAGGCAAGGGAAGACTGGCGAGCCGGTCGTTTTGAAAAAGTGGTGGGTGATGAGGAAGAGTTCATTCCTTACTAGCAGGCTATCTGGACACGTATCCTGGAGTCTCATGGCTTGGCTAAAGGGAAAAATCCCACGGCATTGCGTGAGTTGTACGAGAAGGCCAAAAAGAAGAAGAAAAAGAAGAGTTGATCGCCACAGCAAAGTTCAGGCTGCGGCGATCAGAGATGTCAGGTTGACGTATCAGAAACGATACTTGGCGTTGGCATTCACAGTGCGCCGCTCGCCGTAGCCGCAGTCTGCGCCCTCAGAGCGGCACCAAGTGATGTACTCTTCATCGGCCAGGTTCTTGGCGTCTATAGTGAAATCCCAATTTTGCCAGGTATAACCAATCATGGCGTCGTAGAGGGTAACGGAGGGAACAACGGGCCCGCCGCCTGAGCCAACGTTGTCACCCACATAGCGAACCCCGGCTCCGAACCGCCAATTGCTGGCGATGTAGAGCTGGTTCCACCAGGAGGCTTGACGCTCAGCTACATAGGGCAGGCGGTTGCCGGAGGCGTCGTCCCTTGCGTTCATATCGGTGTAGGCCAGTTGGGTCTCGAAACGCTGCCACCGCTTGTTCACCTGCAGCTCCCAGCCGTCGATCACAGCGCCGGTCTGCTCGACACCGCCGGGGGTGCTGCCGTCGCTGACCCGGTTCTCCTGAGTGATGTCGAAGTACGCAGCGGTGATGCCGAGGGACTGGTCCGGGGAAACGTACTTCACACCCGCTTCCTGCTGATCGCCAGTGGTCGGCTTAAGGGTATTCCCCGCGGCCGTGCCGTCGGTGCCCAGATTCAGGCTGAAGGCTTCTGCGTAGCTGATATAAGGAGAAATTCCGTTTTCAAACCGGTACATCAAACCTGCGCGACCGGTGGTAGCCTCTTCATCACTGACGGTGTCTGATCCGGAGACGGCCAATCGGCGATTCTCGGCCCAATCGTGGCGGAGGCCGGCGGATACAACGACGGGCCCGATCTCGATGTGGTCGGCGACATAAAGACCGATTTGTTCAATCTCGTTGTCCGGCCGGTCTGAGGGGTTGATAACACCGTCGTTCAGGTTGCCATACTGCGGATCATACACATCGAAGGTGCCTCCAAGGCCGTAGCCGTAGAAGTAGTTGTCCTGTTCCCACAGGGCATCCTGGCGGTCGGCACCGATGATCAGGCGATGGCGGGTCATGCCGAGCTCAACGTCGC
Source organism: Marinobacter sp. MIT932201 (assembly GCF_047123295.1). NCBI lineage: Bacteria > Pseudomonadati > Pseudomonadota > Gammaproteobacteria > Pseudomonadales > Marinobacteraceae > Marinobacter > Marinobacter sp. MIT932201. The sequence goes on from NZ_CP138917.1 coordinate 1,875,421, forward strand.
CTTCCAGGCGAGCATCCATGTTGAAAATTTGGGTTTCGGCGTCTGCAGTATAAATGGTGCGTGGCACCTCGCCATTGGCATCTGGAATGCTGGGAATAGTGATCCAGTGTTCGCGATTCTCGGTGCTGGAACGGGTGTAACGTGCCTTGGCAGACACCGCCCAGTTGGAGTTCAGCTGATGATCAACAAACAGGGTAGCTTCGGTTTTCTCGCGGTCATAGCGATCCCAGCCTGGCTCCCCAACGAACCGCTCTGAACCGATAAAGCCCTGCGAGCCGGGTTCCAGGGTCCCGGCCTGCGGCAGGAACTGGGCGGATACCTGGCCTTCGTTCTCCTGACGGTTCAGCAGCAGAGTAACGCTCGTGTCATCGCTGGCCCGCCAGGTCAGGGAAGGGGCGAGTACGTAGCCATCGTCTTCCACATAATCGACCTGGGTGTCGCTGTCCCGCCCAAGTGCGATGAGTCGGTACAGCAAATCACCGCTTTCGTTGACCGGGCCGGTCACGTCCACTGCCAGTTGCTTGCGATTGAAGGTACCGTACTGGGCCCAGATTTCACCGGCCTGTTCATCTTCCGGGAGCTTGGATACCCCGTTGATGATGCCGCCGAGATCGCTCTGGCCATAGAGCATGGACGACGGGCCTTTGAGCACTTCGATGCTCTCCAGGGCGTAAACATTGGTGCGGACGGTGTTGTAGGAACCGTAGATCTGGCGCAGGCCATCGAGATAGCGGCCAGCGTCGACCCCGCGTACCTTTGCGGAATCGATTCGGGTATCAAAGCCAAAGTTGCCTGCATTTACGCCGGGTGTATAAAGCAGGGCATCCTGAATGTTCTTGGCCCCGGAATCTTCGATGAATCCGCGATCAACGATGGAGACCGAATAGGGTTGCTCTTCTACGGGAACATTGAGCTTGCCAACGGCTGGTGTCTTCTCCAGGGGCATGTAGTCGGGAGCAGTAATGGCGTCGGATACCACATCGAGGGCCTCGAGTGTGGTGGTTTCATCGGCCTGGGATTGTGCATTGGCCAGGGAACTGGCGCCGAGCAGGGAAGCGAACGCGACGAAACTGCAGCGCCGGGAGCTTGGGGCTTTCATGGGTGTTTACGCCTCTGTTATTAATGCGGAGGCGAATGATAACAATTATTATTAAAGTTACAAGAACTGGTGTCTTTTTGCTTGCCCGGTTCAGTCCACAGTAAACGACAGAATTCTTGAGATATGGCTGTATGGCAGGCCGCTCTCTTCGTGCCAGCGGTTAAAGGCCTCCTGCGCCTGCATGAGCCCCTTCTTGCTGGTAGGCGAGGCATCCAGCACTTCCTCGCGGTGCAGCGCAGCAATCACATCGCGGGAAAGAATAAAGCCGTCCCAGCCCACGCGGCGCAGAAAATACTGGGCGCTGTTGCCGCCAAGCCGGGCTCCGTTGCGTTTTAGCCAGATAAGCAGGCCTGCCTGGTCACTACGTGGCCAATTGGCCAGAAACTTGCCGAAGCTGCCGTGTTCCCGGGCGGTATCCACAATCATCCGGGCATTTTCGGGCACGGTCTGAATTTTCTGGGCGTTTCGTACTATCCGCTCATCGCTGGCCAACTGTTCAAGTACCTCGGGAGAAACCTGTTGCCAGTAAAGGGGAACGAACCCCTCGAACGCTTCCTCAAACTTCGGCCATTTGTTTTCGATCACCCGCCAGACGAAACCTGCCTTGAAGATGCACCGGGTGATTTCCGACAGGTATCGGTCGTCACCCAGAGCTTCCAGTTCGCCGGGTTGGGCCACCTTGGGCAGCCGTGCGCGAACTTCGCTCTCGCCGCCTTTTTGAAGAACGGCTTGTTCGTAGATGCGGGAAAAGGGCATATCGGTCTCTGAATCAGTCCAGTCTGTTGACGGATTTTCTCTGGCCAATGTGTGCAAGACCATTGATCAGGGTTCCGAGCAATCCGAGTGCGGGACGCACGAACAATCGGAATACCCAGCTGCCGATGTACAACACGGGCAACATCAGCAGCAGCCATCCGAGAAATTGCACCAGCTTTGTTGGGTAACCCAGTATTTCGGAAACCTCGGCCAGAAGGTCATTGATAATACTCGGGTTCGTGACCACCAGGTAACCCACGCCAACCACGGCGGGCCATTTTGCGTAGCGGGCGGTTGCCATCAACATGCGGCCGCTGTTGGCAAGTCGTGCGCCAAGCGCCGCAGTCCGGGTACCCGAGGCTGCGCTTCTTGAAGAAACCGCAACCGCCCGTCCCGCCCGCAGCACTTTCAGTGCACTGGCAAATACCAGCACATCCACCGACGCCCAGCCAACGTCAGCGGCGGACACGTCTTCACCTGTGCGGTACTGAATCTCCAGGTTACGAATGCCGCTGGCGAAAAACTGGTTGATATTCTCCAGCACCCGTTCTGTTCGAACCCAGATGATGTCGCCCTGATCGTTCAGCACGAACTGACCCAGAAAATCATGCCCCTCTTCCTGGATGAAGCGCACGGCATACCAACCGCGCTCTTCCCGGGTCAGTTTTTCCTTCACGGGACTTTTTTGCTGGCCGGGATTATCGGTGTCGGTTTTTTCGTCACTGGTAAAAAACTGCACAGCTGCCCGGTATCGAGCGGCCAAGTCGTTCATCAGCTCGATGGAGCCAATCGGGTTGCTCAAGAAATAGTGGATGGGCGGAAGGATGTTTTCGCCATAACGCCTTAGAATGTCGCGAAAATCCGGCTCCGGCCCATAAACCGGAAAGATCTCTCGGGTCATCTCCGGGTATCGTAAATAGGCCGCGCGGGCCTTCAGGAGAAGAAGCTCATCATCCGCCATATCCAGCAACGCGGCCTGCACTTCTAGAGGTTCCGATTCAATACGAGGGAACTCCGTGAGGGTATCCTCCGCCTGGATCTGGATCAGCCGTTCTTCAATCAGCATGGGGCGCGAACTGACAGTGGCTGTCAGTGCAATGACCGTTGCAAGCCCCAGTATCAGCAGAAGTTTTCTCATCATCGGTTGACCTGAATACTCACATGACCGATCTGGTTCCGGTAAGCATGCCTCATGGAAATCTCTGTGCAATTCAAATCAGGTTTTCACTGAAGCTAACCTGCAGCGGGAATGATTCCAAGGACAGTTTCACGAACTCTGCTTTTGTAGCCGGATCAACCAGCGACTAAGCTTTGAAGGTTAGCTCATATGTATACGACCGGAAATGCAGATCTTTCCCGGTTTCTCGTGGGTTGCTCTGCACTGTGGTCTGGCAGGAGAGGCGCGTGGCTGGAAAGCAGACGAAGCGTAGGTTTTTGATCAGAGAGGCGCGGGAAGACGATCTGCCCCAGATGGTTGGCTTCCTCGCCAAGTTGGCGCTGCATGTCTCGGGCGCTCCTCCCCACGATTTGAAAGAAAGTGAATACAAACGACTTCTGAGAACTCTGCATTCCTCTCTGGACGATCCCCACAGACGATTGATCGTGGCCGAAAGTAAAAGCGCGGGTCTGGTGGGCATGGGTTATGTTTATATCTGGAGAAGCCAGGGCATCTGGGAGCAGTCGGAACCGACAGAATTCAAGTCTGGTGTTATTGATGATATCTGGGTTGAACCGGAATTCCGGGGGCTTGGTATCCTGAAGGCATTGCTGCGCGACCTGGTGACGTTCGCGGAGGAACACCATGCCTCAGAGCTGATCCTCGAATACTCTGCGTCCAACAAGGAAGCCAAGGCCGCCTGGACCAAACTGGGGTTCAAACCGACCGGGGTGCGCGCGGCGGCATTCACGTCGGTGGTGAAGCAGGCGCTGGCGGAATGACAAGGACAAGAAAAGGAAACAGGCCATGATCGGCGATCGCACTGTAAATGTGTTTTACGATGAGATCATGCTCGGGCACAACCCTGAGGTGGATCTACCGTTTATGCCCAGCCGGGTGGAGAAGCGTGTGCGCTCCATTCTTCAGGGGCTGGACTTCAAGTGGAGCTATCCGGAGCACCCGGGCCGAATAAGCGCCATCAAGGAGTATCTTGACGAAAACCCGGTTGACGGCGTTCAGTTCAGGTCTGGCGCACCTGCCGCTACCTATGATCAACTGGCTCGGGTACATACAACATCCTACCTTGATCACATATTCTCATTGGACGGAAAACGGGCCTGGCTTGATAAAGACACAACGGCTGTATCGCCCGATAGCATCAAAGCGGCCACCGCTGCCGCAGGCAACGCCATTGCCGCTGTTGAAAGTGTGGTTAAAGGGGAATGTGAAAGCGCCTTCGCCCTGATTCGGCCCCCCGGCCACCATGCTGAACCGGTCCGGGCCCGGGGATTCTGCCTGCTCAACAACGTTGCCATAGCCGCGGCCCATGCCCAGGCCAAACTGGGTTGTGAAAAAATCCTGATCATTGACTGGGACGCCCACCACGGCAACGGCACCCAGGACATCTTCTGGGCCGACCCCGACGTGCTGTTTTTCGATACCCACTGCGCGGCGCCTTTTTATCCCGGCTCTGGCCACCTGGAAGAGATCGGTGATGGCCTCGGGGAAGGCTACACCATCAATGTTCCCCTGCCGGAAACCGCGGGCGACGTCGCTTTCGAGAAAGTGTTCCGGGAGATTCTGATGCCGGCGGCCGATTACTTTAAACCGGATCTGGTACTGGTCTCTGCGGGCTTTGATCCGCACCGAAACGACATGGCCCTGAACCTCACCTACGATGGCTTCAAAGTGCTCACTGGCATTGTCCAGGCTATTGCCGACAAACACTGCGATGGTCGCTTGGCGCTGGTCCTGGAAGGTGGTTACAGCCTGAGTTCGCTGTCCAGGGGTGTGCACGCCGTACTCGAAGTGCTGGCAGGAGGGGAGGTGCCGGAAGTTCATGAAATCGGCGTGCCAGAGGCCGAGGAAGCAGCCGAGTTCCATCGGTCTGCTTTCAGTGACGAAGACTGATTTTTTCAAAAGGGACAGACTTTCACCCCGCTGAAAATACTTTGTGTGCGGCTTCCGCAACAATTCCATGTCGCTGTGCCAGTTTCCACCGATCATCGTCGTAGCCGCCGCCAATGACCGTTGCCACTGGAATGCCCCGCCGTTTTAATTCAATGAGCACCTGAAAATCCCGCTCGAAAATTCCCTCCTCGGAAATACTCAGCCTGCCGAGGGGATCATCCCTGAAAACATCGACTCCTGCATCGTACAGCACGATGTCTGGACGGGATTGCACAAGCGCTTCCTGTAGCGTCTCGCTGACAACTTCCAGGTAGGGCTCATCCTCAAGGCCATCCGGCAGGGCGACATCGAGGTCACTTATTTTTTTCTCGAAAGGGTAGTTACGCTCACAGTGAATCGAGCAGGTAAAGGCATTTGGCTCATTGGCCAACAAGGCAGCGGTGCCATCACCCTGGTGTACATCCACATCGAAGATAAGCACACGATTAACGCCATCCTGCTGCAACAGCACATTGGCGGCGATCGCCAGATCGTTGAGGATGCAAAAGCCGGCAGCGTAATCGTAATGGGCATGATGAGTGCCACCGGCCAGATGACAGGCAATGCCATGCTGAAGGGCCAACTGGGCAGTCAAAACCGTGCCGGAAGGGGCCAGGAACGTGCGTCGAACGAGGCCCTTGCTCCAGGGCAGGTTCATCTGACGTTTCTCCCTTGCCGAGAGTTGATCGCCGGCGAACCGGGCAAGGTAATCCGGGCAGTGGGTCCGGGTCAGCCACGCCTGTCTACACGGGGCAGGGCGGAAGCCGTTGGCTTGAGTCAGAAGCCCCCGCTCGCGAGCGTAGTCAGCAAGAAGTCCGAACTTTTCCATAGGGAAACGGTGTTTGGCCGGAAACGGGAAGCTGTAGTCTGGATGGTGAACCACGGGTACGGGCATTGGATCGTCCGGGAGCGGTGTATTTACTGCGTCAGAACGTTATTCGGCGGGTACCGCTGCGATACCTGAATCGCACAGTGCTTGGATCTCCTTGCTGGAATACCCGCATTCTGCCAACAGTTCGGTGGTTTGCTCGCCCAGCCGTGGTGCCCCTTGCCACTGTTGCTCTGGTGTCGCCGAGAAGCGTGAAGGTGCCCGGGCCTGACGGAGCCGCCCAGCCTGTGGGTGATCATAGTTTGAGAGCAGGCCGTTCGCCTCGACCTGAGGATGGTCCAGCACTTGAGTTCGTGTTAACACCGGGGCGCAGGGCACTTGTTCGGCTTCCAGTTTCGCCAACCAGTGTTCGGCCGTATCGGTTTTTATAACCGACTGGATCAGCTCCAGCCTCGCATCAATATTCTCCTGGCGCAGCTTGGCTGTCATGAAGCGAGGATCCTCCGCCCACTCCGGGCGGTTCAGAGCACGAATGAGGGCTTGCCACTCCCGGTCGCTCTGAACCGCAATGGTGATGTAGCCCGTCGTGGTCTCGTAAATCAGGTCCTGAAGACTTGCTGCTTCCTGTTGTGGCACTTCGCTGTGAACGAAGGTCTGGCTGCCCATATCGGAGCTCCACAAAAACGCGATGATTGCGTCCAGCATGGATAACCGCACATGCTGAGCCTCGCCCGTGCGTTCCCGGGCGAACAGTGCCGCGGTGATGGCCTGGGCGGCGGTCACACCAGTGAGTTTGTCGGGAAGAATCGTTCTCACCAGTTGCGGGCGCAGCTCATCCGCGCCTGCCTGCACGGTGGCCATTCCCGAGAGGCCCTGAATCAGCGGGTCGTATACCGGTCGCTGGGAATACGGGCCGGTATCACCAAACCCACTGATCGATACCACGATGAGGTTCGGAGCCACCTTGCGCAGTTGCTCCTCACCAAGCCCCATCCTCTCTATGACTCCCGGTCGGAAGTTCTGCACAAAGACATCGGCCGTTGCCACCAGGCGAAGCAGTGCATCTCGGCCTTGCTGCTCTTTCAGATTTAATGCCAACGACTTCTTGTTACGGTTGTTGTTCAGATACAGCGCCGACACGTCCCCCTGCCGGTTGGCGGCGGAGCGAGTGAAGTCGCCGCCGGCCGGGTTTTCAACCTTGATGACCTCGGCTCCCTGATCCGCCAACATCATGGTAGCCAGCGGTCCGGAGATCATGGCGGTCAGATCGATAATGCGGATTCCGTCGAGCGGTCCGGTCATGGAAAAGAGCTCCTGTTTTGTTCTGAGGGCGCTCCCAGACGAGAGTGCACCACTCGGAAAAAGGGTTCGTACTCTAGACTTTATGCTGCATCTGAATAGTTGTTGATACGCAACAGAGAAGAAAATTCATCAAACCAGAGGAGCGCCAGTGTCCACCAGCGTCGAAATGAGTGAAATTTTTCTCGAGTACCCCACCGAATCCGGCAAGGTCGCTGTACTCAAAAATGCCTCTCTCATGGTGCCCCCCGGAGAAACACTGGCAATCACCGGACCCTCTGGCAGCGGGAAAACCTCGCTGCTTCTTCTGCTTTCTGGCTTGCAGCGCCCGACCAGTGGCGAGATCTTTGTGGGCGATCAGCGCCTCGGCGAGATGGATGCCAACACCCTGGCGGACTGGCGAAGTGAGCACCTTGGCATCATTTTCCAGTCCTTTCACCTGTTGCCGGGCCTGACGGCCCTCGGGAATGTCAGTCTGCCGCTTGAAATTGCCGGCGAGGAACGACCCCGGGAACGGGCGCTTGCCATGCTGGAGGCGGTTGGCCTCAGCCATCGTCTGCAGCATTACCCGGGGCAGCTGTCTGGGGGAGAGCAGCAACGTGTCGCGATTGCCAGGGCGCTGGTGCACCAGCCGAGCCTGCTGCTGGGGGATGAGCCAACGGGTAACCTGGACCATGAAACCGGCGAGAAAGTCCTTTCCCTGTTATTCGACCTTCACAAGGAGAGCAAATCCACGCTGGTGCTGGTAACCCACGACGAACGCGTTGCCGAGCGATGCCAGCATCGGGTTCGAATGGATGGTGGTCGTCTTTATGAATCGTGAAAGCCCTCGCCAAGTTCGTTCCACGAGCCCTATGTGGATGATCAGGTTCGCGATAACAGATCTGCGATCACGGATCTCTGCGCTGAAGGTCTTTCTGGCCTGTCTTATTCTGGGCGTCACCCTGGTAGCTGCGACAGCCAGCCTTTACCGGGTGATCGAACAGAGCCTGCTGGCGGATACCCGGGCGTTGTTGGGCGGTGATGTAGAGCTGGATACCAGCGAGCCCCTGCCGGATGAAGTGCTCGAGTGGATTCGGGCCACCGGCAACATTTCGCTGGTCCGGGAATTCGACACCATCGTGAGTGGCAGCGGCGGTGACGGATTTTTTCGGGCCGAGATACTGGTCCCGGATGCTCTGTATCCCCTCTACGGCGAACTGGAACTGGTTCCTGATGAATCCCTGCAGGCTCTGACGGCCCAGAAGCAAGGGCAGTGGGGCGCCATTATCGATCCACTGCTGGCAGAACGCCTCGGCCAGTCTGTTGGCGACCAGATCGAGATTGGCGCAGCCACCTTTCGGATCAGCGGTCTTATCAAGAAGCAACCTGATCGGAGCCTGAACGCCAACTGGCGTGGCCTGCCGATCATGATTTCTGAGCCGGCGGTTGAGGCAACCGGATTAATCCGACCGGGTAGCCGTGTGGATTACGAATACCGGGTGCAGACCGAGCAGAATCTCGACACCTGGCTTGAGCAATTCGAGCAGGCATTCCCGGACGCCCGATGGGAAATCACAACCTTCGCCGAGCGCAGCGAGCGAATCGCCGAGCGGCTGGACCAGATTGCTACAGCGCTCATCCTTATTGCTTTCACCACCTTGTTCATTGGCGGCCTCGGCGTTGCCAACAGTATTCACGCCTACCTTGATGAAAAGTTGGGCACCATCGCCACGCTGCAAACACTGGGCCTTCGCCGAAAACCGCTAGTGGGCATATACCTGCTGCAGATTGGCATTCTGGGTAGCCTGGCCGGACTTGTTGGGGGCGGCATCGGACTGGGGCTGTCCGCCCTGGCAGTTGGCGTGGCGGGGGATGCCTTCGCGCTGACGGGGCCAGACGGGGCGGGAGGCTGGTTGTCCTTGTGGATCATCCCCTTACTACTGAGCTGGTTGTTTGCCGTGCTGACCGCCTATGTGTTCGCTCTGCCGGCTCTGGCGCGTGCTCTGGCTGCTGCACCAGCGGGGCTTTTTCGAGGGCAGGTTCAGGCCGCCCCGAATGAACCCCGCAGTTGGCGGATTGCCAGTTACCTTTTGCTGGCAGTCTACATAGGCGCGACGCTCCTCTTGCTTCCGTCGCCCCATCTGGGATTCCTGTTCCTGCTGGCGGTAATCGGGCTCTGGGGGCTCCTGGAGGGTTTGATCAAGGGATTGCGCCGCGGTGCAAAGGCCCTGGAAAACGGCGGCTTCGCTGATCGCAGGTTTGCCCGGCGTCTGGCCCTGGCCAACCTTCACAGGCCGGATTCTCCCCTGCGGGCCACGCTGCTTTCTCTGGGTACCGCTCTCACGTTGGTGGTGGCTTGCACGCTGATGGTCACCACGCTCATGCGGGCCCTGGAAACAACGATACCGGAAGAGTCACCGGCGCTGATTCTGTACGAGGTGTTCCCGGACCAGATGGAACCGCTGCGAACAGGGCTGGAAGCCCTGGACAGCTCCAGCCGCGTGGAGCTGCTCCCGATGGTCCGTTCCCGGCTTGCCACCATCAACCAGCGGCCGATTGCCGAGGTGCTTGCCGACAACGCCGAAGCCAGGCGGGAAGCCATGGGGGATGAATACAAACTGAGCTATCTCTCCGGCAACCCAGAAGCTCTCGAATTGGTGGAAGGAAACTGGTGGACGTCGCCGGCCCCTGAAGGCGAGCCTGCCTACATGGCCATGGAGGATCGGGAGGCGTATCAGCTTGGCCTGGGGGTAGGCGATCAGCTCACCTTTACTGCACAGGATAAGAGCATCAATGTCGAAATCCGTGCAATCTACCGGCAAAAAGGACTCCAGACACGATTCTGGTTTGAGGGGATATTGCAGGAAGGGGCGCTGGACGACCTGATCAGTCTGTATGTAGGCGCGGTTTATCAGAGTGACGAGGCGGCCAAGGAATCCCAGCAATGGTTGGCACAGAACATCCCCAACGTGATCACGCTGCGGACGGCAGACTGGCTCGAAACGGCCGGGGACCTGCTGAACAAGGCTGCCGCGGGGCTTGCGGCGGTCGCCTCCGTAAGCCTTCTTGCCAGTTTGCTGGTGCTTTCCAGCGTGGTCAGTGTGAGTCGCAGGCGGCAGCTCTACGAGGCGAACCTGTTGCACTGTCTTGGCGCCCGACATGGGGCCATCAGGCAATCCATGTTGCTTGAAACCGGCTTGCTGACTGTTCTGGCAACGGTCTTCGCCACAGGGCTTGGTGCGTTAATTGCCTTACCCGTAGCTGACCTCGCCCTGAAGCTGCCTGCAGGTGATCTGTGGTGGGTTGGGGCGCTGGTTGCGGGTGTTGTCAGCTCTCTGGCGCTGTTGGGTGGACTCCTGCCCACGCTCAAGGCAATGCGGCTGAATCCTGCTGTTTTGCTCAGAGACAGTTAAAACGTCTTGCTGACGCAATAAATTCGTCTTTCAGGTAAATGAGGAGGAAAAGTTATTTAAATTATATACTTAAGATCGACAAAAAATGCCGTTTGTTCGTTTTTTGGCCGGCATCACGAGTTGCAGGCTCAAAAAATCCGGTTATATTGAGAAAATTAAGGAAAATTGCCTACCAAATGGCAAATTTCAAAAATTTTCACTAAAACATCTACGGTAGTATTTTTACGTATGCTTTTTGCACATAACTCGTGTTGTGTAGGCATAACAGACACACACTTATCGTCCACAAAAGAAAAAGAGAGAAAAACTATGATTCGCAAACTTGCACCGCTGGTATTCGCTTGTGCTGCAGTCACCTCCGTGAACGCCACAGCAGACCAGCTGGACACCGTGATTCAACGTGGCACTCTGAACTGTGGCGTGGTTCTGGACTTCCCACCCATGGGGTACTTTGACGAGAACAACGAGCCGGCCGGCTTCGACGTGGATTACTGTAACGACCTGGGCGAAGCGCTCGGCGTCGACGTTAACGTTCTCAACCTCACCTGGGGCGAGCGGATCCCATCTCTGGTCTCCGGTAAAACCGACGTTGTTATCGGTTCCACTTCCGATACGCTGGAACGTGCCAAAACCGTCGGCTTCACCTACCCGTACTTCGTTTTCAAATTCCAGGTTATTGCGAACGAGGACAAGAACATTGAATCCTTCGATGACCTTAAGAACCTGAAGGTTGGTGCAGCACTCGGTACTACCTACGAAACCGAGTACCTCGCCTACGCTGAGCAGCAGGGCTGGGGCAAGGACAACTACACCTCGTTCAAGTCTGAAAACGACGCCTACCTGGGTCTGTACCAGGGCAAGGTGGACGCGATCATTTCAACCAACACGAACATCGCAACCAAGCTGCGTAGCGAAGAGTTTGCGGACTTTGAAGCCGGTCCCTATGTTCCCAACTACGACGACGTGGTTGGCATTATCGCCAAGCGTGACGAGGTGGCCTGGATCAACTACCTGAACCTGTTCCTGGTTCGCCAGATTCGCGATGGCAACATGAATGAAGCTTACAACAAGCACTTCGGCACCGATGCACCTGCCGATCTGATCCAGTCCCTCCGAGACAACAAGTAAGCGCCGAAGCGACGGCCGCCAGACAGGCGGCCGTCATTGCATTGGTTCCCGGGTCGGGCGCTCGTTCAGCGGCGCGCTGACCTAAAATTCTGATCGCAGCTCTGTTTCAAGGGCAGTGGTCGAGTTTCCTACCATTCATTAAATGGCCAAGGTATGGACTACGAATTTCACTGGAACGTTGTGTTCCAGAACATGCCCCAGCTGCTGAACGGTGCCTTCGTTACTTTGCACGTATCCGTTCTAGCCATGCTTCTGGGCATCGTGATCGCAATACTGTTGGCGATCGCCAAAATGAACAACACAAAGTTCTTCAGCCAGGTTGCCACGGTGTGGGTCGAGATTGCCCGGAATACGCCGGCCCTGTTTCAGATCTACATGGCCTATTTCGGCCTTGGTGCGTTCGGGATTCACCTGAGCCCTTATGTGGCCGTGTTGAGTGCCCTGGTCTTCATCAACGCAGGCTACCTCACGGAAACTTTCCGGGGTGGCTTCCAGTCGATTCCCAGCACCCAATACAGTGCCTCCAAGTCCCTGGGTATGACCAGCATCCAGTCGTATCGCTATATCATCCTTCCGCAGATGCTGAGGCGCATCTATCACCCGATGACCAACCAGTTTGTCTGGTCGATTCTGATGAGCTCTCTGGGGATTCTGGTGGGTATGAGTGAACTCTCCGGCACAACTCAGAGACTGCAGTCACTGTCGTTCAGAACGCTGGAGTTCTTCATCGTGGCGGCGGTTATGTACTTCATCATCACCAAGCTGGTGTTGTTCGGGTCATCGCTGCTTGCCCGTCGACTGTTCAAGGGGGAAATCTGATGAATTCCTTATTCACACCCCTTTCCTGGAGCGATAGCGGGCTGATCCTGACCGGTGTCTGGAATACCGTCATCATCTCTGTTGTGGCCATCGTCGTGGGTACCCTTTTGGGTCTGGTGGTCGGCTTCATCCGCTCCGAGAGCAACAAGGTGGTCAATGTGGTGTTCGGGGGCGTTCTGGACGTGCTCCGGAGTGTGCCGCTGATCATCCAGCTGATTCTGTTCTCAACCTTCGTTGGCGCAATGGGCAACCCCCTGGCGCCGTTTGTTGCGGGCTCCATTGTGCTGTCGCTTTATACCATGGCGTTTATGGCCGAAGTGTTCCGCGGTGGCTTCGAGAGTGTCAGCCCCTCAATGCAGACAGCGGCGCGCTCACTGGGCATGACCAAGTGGCAAACCATCTACCACATCCGGTTGCCCATCGGCCTGCGCGCGGTGTTCCCGTCCTGGCTGGGTGTTTCGCTCAGCGTTATCAAGGACTCGGCGCTGGTGTCGGTGATCGGTTACATGGAATTGCTGCGCACGTCGGAACAACTTATTTCAAGAACCCAGCAACCGCTCGAGATTCTCATAGGTGTTGGTATCTTCTACTTCATTATTTCGTACCCGCTTTCCCACTACGGCCGGTACGTTGAGAGGAAAATGGCAATATGATCAGTGTACAGAATGTCCATAAATCCTTCGGTGATCTTGAAGTGCTCAAAGGCGTGAGCCTGGACGTGCAGAAAGGCGAAGTGGTGAGTGTTATCGGGGGCTCCGGTAGCGGCAAGTCGACTCTGCTGTACTGCATCAACGCCATCGAGACCATCAACAGCGGCAAGATTCTGGTTGATGATGTGGATGTGCATGCCAAGTCCACCAACAAGGACAAGCTGCGCCAGAAACTGGGCATGGTGTTTCAGCAGTGGAATTCCTTTCCCCACATGACGGTACTGGAGAATGCGGCGCTGGCCCCCAGAATCGTCAAAAAAATGAGCAAGGAAGAAGCGATCGAGATTGCCAAAAAGGAACTGGAGCACGTTGGCCTGGGTGACAAGCTGGATGTGTACCCGACCAAGATGTCCGGTGGTCAGCAGCAGCGTCTGGCCATTGCCCGTGCCCTGGCCATGAAGCCCGACTACATGCTGCTGGACGAGGTAACCTCTGCGCTCGATCCGGAGCTGGTGGGCGAGGTTCTCGATACCCTTCGCCTGTTGGCGGAAGAGGGCATGACCATGATCTGCGTAACCCATGAAATGGGCTTTGCGCGGGATGTGTCCGACCGGGTGGCCTACTTCCATCAGGGCGTGATTGCGGAGATTGGTGAAGCCAGGCAGGTGATTACCGATCCGCAAAACCCGCTCACCCAGAAGTTCCTCTCGAAGGTGCGCTAAAAAGTCGCCACAGAGGTGGTGCTGGTTGGGGGAGTTTTTGGACCCGCTTCCCCAGCCATTTTTACGTGTCAGTTCCGGTTTTTCAGAACCTCATAAATTTGCGATATCGCGTCGTCCTGCCGCTCCTTTTCCATCATATCCTCGAGTAATTCCAACACCCGTTTCTCATCGTTACTGCGGAGTCCTGGCCAGTAAACATAAGGCACCAGATCCGGATTGCGGATAAAGAACAGCGCGGTTTCTTCCGGCGCGTTCGCAATGTCGCCCCGCAGGCCCAGGGTGAAATGGCGGCCCTCATGGCCCTGCAGTGTTACCAGAAGTGAGTTGTCCCGTTCAATGAACCGGCTTTCCTCAACTGAAATAGGCTCCGCAAGGTCGGGTACTGACGTGATGTAATACTGAAAACCCAGGAATGCCACCAATACAACAAGCAGGGCGGCCAGGGCAGTGGATTTGATCATTGAGTGTCTTCCGTTCGGGGCAAGCGTGCCTCAATCCTTTTTCATCAGGTACTCCGCCACCGCTTGATAGGCTGGCAGCGAGGTTGGGTCTATCTTGCTGTTACTGGCATTGGGAAACGATGCGAAGCGTACCAGAACCATGTTGGCGGTGGGGTCAATGTAAATGGTTTGCCCGTGCACGCCTCGAGCGGCATAAGCGCCATTGGCATTGTGGAAGATCCACCACATGCCACGGTAGCTCCCGCCGGGGAGGGTTTTGTAGCCAGCCTTGGCAAAGGCCTTCTTGTCGCCGCCGGCCTCAATTGCATTCACCACAGATTCAGGAAACAGTTGCTGGTCTTTGTACTGGCCCTTGTTCAGCATCAAGAGGCCAATCCTGCCGAGATCCCTGAGCCCTGCGCTCAGGCCGCCGCCCGCGAACGGCGTACCTTTGGCGTCTATCGTCATGTAGGCGTCCTGTTCAGTGCCCAGGGGTTGCCACAAGCGATCGGAAAGGAGATCCGCCACGCTCTTACCGCTTACCCGGGAGATGATCCAGCCGAGGGCATCGGAATTGACCGTCCGGTAGCCGAACGCATCGCCGTGTTCGCCGTTCTGCTCAACGGTTTGCAGGTACTCGAAATAACCCTCCGGCCCGCTGTAATCGGAAGGCTTTGGCAAGGGGCTGGCGGCGGCAGAGTACTGCCAGATGTCTGCCTCGGGATCGGCGTAGTTTTCGCTGTAATCCAGCGCTGTGGTCATATCCATCACTTGTCGAACCGTCGCAGTGCCGAAGGCACTGTCGCGCAACTCGGGTACAATCGTGGCGACTTTGGACTGGTCATCAAGTTTGCCCTCAGCGACCAGGATTTCTGCCAGCAAGCCGGTGAGGGACTTTGTCATCGACATGGCCGCGTGTTTGCCGGCTTCGTTCAGGCAACCGTTGTAATACTCATACACAATCTTGTCATGATGCAGGATCAGTAGCCCGTCGGTGTAATTGGCAGACAGAGACTCCTGCCAGCCCATGGGAGTGTCGCTACCAATCGGCGTGAATGAAATGCTATTGATGCCATTGTCCGGGGCGTAGGGCAGAGGATCCGGGGCACCTATGCCACGACTAACTTGAGTGGTAGGGAGCAGCTCCCGTATGTGACACACCGTCCAGCGCAGTTTCGGAAAGCTGAAGTAATTGCTTTGCGGTTGCCCGATCAGTTTATCGTCTGACGGTGGAAAACCGGTCATCCATTGCAATGCTCCCGGGTCAGATGCCTCAGCGCTCATCGGAGCTGAAGCCTGGGTAGTGGCCCATGCGCCTGGAATGCTTAACGCGAAGAGCATCAGGGCGTGAACAGGATTGAAGCCGGGCATGTCCATTTACCTCGCAAAATTCGTTACATGGCCCTGGAGAAGACCGAGAACGGCAGGGCCTTCAAGACGTAACTCAGCGGCGTCCATGGCCACCAGGGCACATAGGAGCGGCGCTTTTCTGATTCGATGGCTTTAACCAGGGCCTTCACGCCGGTTTCCAGGTCCACCCTGAAGGGCGCGTTCTTGGTATCCCGGTTGATATCCGTGAGAATGTAGCCGGGCATAATGTTGCTGACGTTGATTGGCTTGCCCTTGGTATCCAGTTGCAGACCTTCTGCCAGGGACGCCACCGCAGCCTTGGTGGCGGCGTAAACGTTCAAGGGCCCGCGGAAACCACGCACCCCGCTCACTGAGGACATCAGCACCAGGTGGCCGCTGTTCTGCTCGCGGAAGATCTCCATGGCCGCCTCGCTCTGGGCAATGGCCGCGATGAAGTTGGTCTCGGCGGTGTGTCTATTGGCCGCGAAGTGTCCACGGCCGATAGGCTGGGAACTGCCAATACCCGCATTCACGACTACCCGATCAAGACTGCCCAGCTCATCCCGGAACGCGCGGAACACTTCGAATACCTGATCGTAATCGCAGACATCGAGACCGCGAACCAGCACCCGGATATTGGGGTTGGCCTGCTGCAATTCCCGTTGTAGCGCCTCCAGCTTGTCGGCCCGCCTTGCGCAGAGCGCCAGGTTGCATCCCTTGGCAGCCCATTCGCGGGCCATACCTTCCCCAAGACCAGTGCTGGCACCGGTAATCAGAATGTTCTTTCGCATCAGTTATCCCCTGGAGTCGTTCGAGTTATTTGCGCTCACAGTACCATGATCGAACGCTCAGGGGATTGACTGAAATGCAGACCTGTACTGACCAATTCTTTCAGTGTGGCCCGTTACTCCACCATGACCGTGATCCTCTCGGAGACCACTGCCGGGTTGTGCGGAACATGCATGTGGTCACCTACGAGAAGCTGTAACGTGTGCTTTCCCGGCGATAGCGTGATCTCGGTTTCGGTTTGCCCGCCGCCGAAGTGCTTGACGTAATCTGTAGCGGGAAGAGGCTGGCTCAAATCCGACGGTATATCGGTATCGATCAGCAGGTGGTGGTGTCCGGTGCCTGCTTTTTCCACACCGGCGGGTGCCACCCCCATGTTCCGCAGGCCAAAGACAACTTTGAAGGTTTGGTCAACGGTAGCGCCATCGGTTGGCTGGACAAAATACACACCGGCATTGGCCGGGGCTTCAGATTTCATGCTCTCTGCCAGCGCTGATAAAGGCGCGATCAAAAGAGCTGAAACCAGCGTAATTGCGATCCTGTTCATCTCATTTCCTCCCTGGTGTTTGCCACAGGTCAGTATAGTTGAGGAAATGAAGTTTCGGCGCTCGGATTAGTTCTCCATAGCGGGAATTATGTGGTCTTCAATCAACCGGAACTGGCGGCGCAAAAACGTCGAGCCCGGCGATGGCGGGGTAGGGTCTGATGTCATCACCACGGTCAACTGACGAGCAGGCATCACATAAAGCACCTGTCCGCCATAGCCCCGACCGTAATATCCCATTTCGCCTGCGAGAGGTTGTTGGAACCAGCCGTAGCCATAGGGATCATCAGTATAGGCGGACCTCGCCCGCTCTATCCACGATTCGCGAACCCAGTCCTCCGGAAACAGACGCCGGTCGCCAATACGCCCCTCATTGCGATAAAGCTCGCCTATTTTTACCAGGTCTCGAGGCGAGAGAAGCATATTGTTGCCACCGAAATAGATACCCTGCGGATCGCGGCCCCACGCCGGAATGGTGATGTTCAGCGGTTCGCCCAGCCATTCTCGCGCCAGGGCAAGGGTGCTACGACCGGCGCTTTCCGTGAGCGCGGCGGAGAGCAGGTGGCTGCTGCCGGTGGAGTAAAGCATGCGCCCACCCGGCGCATCCACGAAGGGCCTGGTAAGCACATGATGAACCCAGTTTTCGCTGTTCACCCACGGCCCGTAGTATTGGCCGGACGTGCGCCGAAGACCGGCCTGCAGTGACAGCAAGTGTCCCAGGGTAATACGTTCCACACCCTCGGTGGCAGAAGCCGGCACTCGATCCCCGAGTGTTTCAACAACCGGCTGATCGATCCCCTCGAACACGCCCTTTTCGATGCCGATACCCACCATTGCAGCGAGCACGGTCTTGGAGAGAGACTTGATGTTGGTTGGCGTATCCAGGCCGGTGCCCTTCAGATCCAATGCCAGGACTTCCTGACCCTCATGGACAACAATCAAGGTGTAAAGCCGCTCTAGCTTCGCAGCCTCTCTCGCAACCTGCGTTCGCCAATCCGCCGTCTCTGAATAGCTTGAGAGGGGAATCAGTAGCAGCAGAGCGAAAAGCCAGTTTAAAAAACGTTGCATGGTGTACGGGTCGCCATCGCTTTGTTTTGAGGAAGAAACTTCCAACGTGTGACTAAATCTACGTCAGCGCGTGGCGAGGGGCTCACAGCCTAGTCATAGCTGTGGCGGTTTTCGGCTCCGCTCGAGCCGGACATGGAGAATCGCCTGAACTTCACGCCTTCACGCTCAACGGTCTGCTCCCCAACAACCTTGAATCCTTGATACTTAAAAAACGGACGTGCCTCCAGGCTGGCGTCTGTTGTCAGCTTTGTGACTCCTCTGGCAGCCAGGCGCTGCGATGCTGCCTTGTAAAGCAAGGAGGCGACGCCTCTGCGGGAAAACGAAGGCGCCGTGAACAGAAACTCAATATGGCCTGCGGAGGTGAATGAGATAAAACCCGCAAGAACACCCCGGGATTCAGCGACAAGTGTTTTCACGCCTGAGAGGCGGGAACGCCATTGCTCCAGATCTGGCGATCGTGGTGCCCATGTTGCCAGTTGCTCCGGCGTGTAGCTCTGGGAAGCAATTTGATGCACGGAATCCGTGAACAGAGCGACGATGTCAGCCAGGTCCTGGTCTGCGAAAGGTCTGATATTCATGGTTTGGTCAACGCGCCTCCGCAATCGCTATACGCTTCGTGGCGCAAACATGATGATCGCCATGCCGAGCAAAGCAACGCCGGAGCCCACAAGGTCCCAGGCGGTCGGCCTGATGCCATCAACAGCCCATAGCCAGAGAATGGCCATGAAAATATATACGCCGCCGTAGGCCGCATAAACCCGCCCGGCTGCCGTTGGATGGAGAGACAGCAACCAGGCAAATGCCGCGAGGCTAAGAGCCCCTGGCACCAGTAGCCAGATGCTCTTGCCTTCACGAAGCCACAGATAGGGAAGGTAGCAGCCAACGATTTCAGCCAGGGCGGTGACCAGAAACAGGCCGACAGTTTTCAGTTCAGGCAAGGAAGTTGTCCTTTCGGCAGTTGCATGGGTACTCACGTTCCATTGTCCTAAAGCCGCCATCGCATAGGGTGAGTCTGTTGAAGCATACCGTTCTCATCCCAGTCTTCCCAGCCAGTGAAGGGGATAGGAGGCTCATTGAAGAGTCCCTGCAGCCGCTTTGCCCAAAGGGTTTTCTTCTGTTCAAGCTGCGCTCTGAACCTGGACTCGTCTTCGTAACGAATACCGCCTCCCTGAATGCCATAGCTCACCTGGGGTGGCAAAACATCAAACCCCACGTAATAAAGCGAGGAATGTATCGGCCATAGCCATTCAACCATGTTGCCAGCGCGTCCGAAGGGCATGAAAGCCTGCTCCGGAGATCCGGTGGTTACCGACAACATGGCTCTTTTGCCCCGGAAGTGCCCCCGATTGTAACGCCGACTCCCGGAATAGAGTCCACCGTATACGAGGACCCGATCAAACCAACCCTTGAGGATTGCTGGTTGCGAATGCCACCACAGGGGAAACTGGAAAATCACGAGGTCTGCCCACTCCAGGCGGCTGATTTCCCTCTGAATCGCGGGCGCCAGTGGACCTCGCTCATAGTGAGCCCGCTGTTCGGTCAAAGGAGCGAAGTAGGCTTTATCCACCCGCTCGGTATAGTGTTCGGCACGTTCGACTGGATCGAACCCTTCCTGATACAGATCGTCGAATTCCACCTTATACCCCTTAGCCTGAAAAGATTCTCTGGCCACATCAGCCAGACCTCCGTTGAACGATTTGCGTTCCGGGTGTGCGAAAACAATCAGCACGTTCATACCTGATCACTCCTTTTGCATTCATCTGCGGATACCTTAAGATGTTCTTCAGTGCACATAAATTCTCTATCTCCGTAAACTGGCCTTGCATGGATGAACAGCGAATGCGCTGGGACGATCTGCAGATCGTGTCGGCTATTGTTGATACAGGCACGCTATCCGGGGCGGGAAAGCGGCTGGGCATAAGCCATGCGACGGTCTTCCGTCGGCTCACAAATCTGGAAAATCAGCTGGGTGTAACGCTATTCGAGCGTTCGCGCTCCGGATACACGCCAAGCGCTGCGGGAGAGGATCTTTTCGAGGTTGCGAGACGGGTTCAGGAGGATATTACGGGCGTTGAGCGTCGGCTCGCAGGAAAGGATCTCAAACTGTCCGGAACCATCCGGGTCACCACAACCGACACCCTGTTTTCGGGCCTGTTGGCAACACTGTTTGAAAGGTTTCGAGGGAACTATCCCGATATCAAGCTGGAAGTCGTTATCTCGAACCAGCTGCACAGCCTGAGCAAGCGGGAGGCAGACATTGCCATTCGCCCCACGGGGAATCCCCCAGAAACCCTGGTTGGGCGCAGGGTCGGGGTTATCCGGCAGAGCGTCTATGGTCAGCGGTCACAGTGGCAAAACCGGCGAGGCCCCCTCGATCCCTTGACGGGCCACCAGTGGATCGGCCCGGACGAACACATGGGCAATCGTGCCCTGGAAACCTGGATGGCGCAAAATGGTTTGAATGAATTCTGCAGCTACCGTGTCGACTCAATGCTGGGCATGCAAGCAGCAACTCGATCCGGTTCGGCCGTGGCTGTGCTTCCAGATTATCTGGCTGGCTCCGATCCTGAGTTATGCTGCCTGACCGATCCCATTTCGGAACTGGACATTCCTCTGTGGATTCTCAGCCATCCGGACCTGAAACGCGTGAAACGAATGCGGGAGTTTACCCGGGTTATCGGCGAGGAATTGAGGCAAGCACTCGCCAATTGCAAGGCTTAAGTCTTCACCCATTTATCACCTTCCTTGTGATACTCCTGTTTTACCGCCGCCCAGGCAACCTTATGGGCCGTCTCTTCCCGGCTCGCGTCGCCACGGCGGTCTTCGGGATCACGGTATTCTTCCCATGCTGAATTGAACGCTTTGCGGTAAACCTCCTGGGCATGACCTGGCAGGCTATTGCGAACGCTGGCTGGCAATTCCGAATTGTTGTTGTAGGGCATGAGGCTTTCCTCCGAAAAGGCTTTTACTTGGCGCGATTACAGGATATCTCCAACGAATCTAAATCCACCGCCGAACCCGTCGTTCATATTCCCTGAAGTCTTCGCCGAATAAATCCCGGAGGGCACGCTCCTCCGGTTCAATCTGGAACCGGTTCATATAAACGACGAAGAAAATTACGCCAACCAAGGCCCACGCGGACGCCAGGAATACGCCCCAGGCGAGGAGCCACAGCGCGAAGCCGATGTACATGGGATTTCTTGAAAAGCGGTATACGCCTGAGCTGACCAGCTTGGAGCTTGCCTCCGGGGTGCGTGGGTCCACGGTTGTTTGCGCGCTTCGAAAGGACATTACCCCTGCCAGAGGAAAAAGAGTGCCCAGTGCAAGCAGGATGGCCGCGAGGGACAGGCGAAGCGCTTCGCTGGTATCAATGCGCGGGCTCCAGTTTGCGATGGCCCACATGAGCATCCCGATGATCAGCACCAGAGCAAGGGGTGGGATGCGTTTTTCCAGCATTTGAAGGTTCACAATAAAAAGGACTCTGTTCTCGGATTCACGAGGGTTGCAGCGATTTGCTCAAGCTAATCGTGATCAATCAGACGATCGATCATTTTTTGCCAGCCAGGCCCGAAAAGGTGCCGCTGAATCCGCAAGTTCTATCTGGGTTAATCCCAATTCCTCGGGCCTCACGGGATGGATCTGGCCGTAGAGCTGTTCTGCAATATTGCCGTCTGCAAAGCCGGCCCAATTTGCAGTTTCCTGGGAGGCGGCAAACACAATTCGTGGAATACGGGCCCAGTGAGCAGCAGCCAGACACATGGGGCAGGGTTCGCAGCTCGCGTACAGGGTAGCTTCTGGCATATGCGCGTTTCCCAGCATCTTTCCGGCCATCCGTATGGCCGCAACCTCGGCGTGGGCGGTAGGGTCGCACTCCTGCTTTGCCCGGTTGCCAGCCCGGGCAACAACACTGCCATTGTGAACCACAACAGCGCCAAAGGGTGCGCCACCATCGCCGACCGAATCCACGGCCAGCTGAATTGCTTGTTGGAGATAGGCTTTGTCACTGTCTTCGGACTGGGGGTGGCTCACGTTGGACCTTTCCTCGTTGTTGAGTATTACTCCCGCCTGGCTAGCGAAGCTGACTGTCCTTGCTACCTCTACGATTGATGCCGCCAGAGTGGGGACGCTCCTTTTCATGGGCCGACTGGCAATCAATGCACAATCGGACGCCGGGAATAGCCTTACGCCGGGCCTCCGGAATCGGAGCACCGCATTCGTCGCATTCCTCGGCGCTCTCGCCTTCGGCTAACTGGCTGCGAGCGCGCTGGATTTCATCTTCAACGCTTGCGTCGATCTGTTCCTGAACTGCACCATCACGAGACCATCCGCCTGCCATGGGGCCCTCCGAAGTCTGGCTGACTGAAACTACTCAACGTTAGCATTGTAGCTCGGGTGCTCAAAGGTGGCCGATGCCCCATTGGTTGTCGACTCGGGATTTTCTGTGTATTGGGGCAGGTCGTCTGTGATCTCAAACCACGGCGCCTTGTTTCCCACGTAAACGTGTCGCTCTGGCGTTACGCCCGGGTCTGTATCGAGGGTGCCCATAGGGAACCCAAGCACTTCGGGATGAGCATCGAATTTTGTGTAGAGGCTAGAGCCACAGTTCGAACAAAAGGCCTTGTGCTCACCGGCAGATGACTCATAAAGCTTGATTAGCTCCTCGCCTTGCAACGTGCGCCAGTCTGCTGCATTTACCTTGGCACGGGTTCGAAATGCTGACGCATGAAGCTTGCGGCACATGGTGCAGTGGCAGTTCAGAACATCCGTGAGGGGGCCGTGGATTTCGTATTTGATGCCGCCGCAGAGGCAGCTTCCGGTTTGGTGCATAGGGTCAGCTCCTGTTGCTCCCTTTGTCTTTAAAACTGGCGTCGATCCGTTCCCGAACCATACCATCCCGTGACGTTCAGAGTACCGGACTCATTTTTTATGCAGTGCCTTGTAGCGTTCCTCCAGTTCGGCACGAATGGCCCGTCGCTCCTTACCGTTGGCAAATCGCCTTATCTGATCATCGGTGCTCGGAACCAGTTGCGGCACGGGGACGGCCTTACCGCTATCATCAACCGCCACCATGGTAAAGAAGCAGCTGTTGCTGTGGCGAACCAATTTGTCACGGATGTTCTCGGTAACTACCTTTATGCCGATCTCCATGGAAGTTCGGTCGGTGTAGTTCACGCTGGCCAGAAAGGTGACCAGCTCGCCAATCCGGATGGGTTGAAGGAACATCACCTGGTCGACGGAGAGAGTAACGACATAGGTCCCCGCATAACGGCTGGCGCAGGCATAGGCAACCTCATCCAGGTACTTCAAAAGCGTACCGCCGTGAACATTGCCGGAGAAATTGGCTTTGTCCGGCGTCATCAGAACGGTCATGCTCAGGCTTGTTGAATTGTTTTCCATGGCGCTTCTCTGTTGGTTTGCTTTCCAGTATAGGCGCCAGGGTGCCAGCGGTGGCAGTAGTTATTAGTCGGCCTCGAACGTCACCAGATCTACATCTGCTGCCTGGGTGCGCAACGGCACCAATGCCTGATAGGCAGGAGAGTCGTGCCAATCGATGACGGAATCCGCATTGGGAAAGCGGATAACCACCGTATCGGTGTGCCGATATTGCCCGCTTAGCACCTTTGCCTGTGTACCCCGAAGTACCAGTTCCGCACCCCAGGGAACCAGCGTTTCCGGAACAAGGCTGCGGTATTCTTCCCATTTGTCCGGGTCTTTCACGGTGATGTTACCGATCACGTAGGCTGTCATTTGCATTCTCCGGTCTCTGATTGAGCTGGTTGGTCACGAAAGACAAACGTGACTGCAGGAATTACTGGTTCAGAAGATCTTCAATCCAAGTCAGGAATCTGGCCGCACTCCTCGTTTCGAAGCTTTGCTTACCTGGAACGTAATAGCACAAATCTGATGCGACCGATTGAGTGTCGAAGTGCTGCAGAACGTTGGCTTTCAATAGCTTGTTGGCGAGCGTTGTAGAGCAGAACACCAACCCATTACCTGCCATGGCCTGCTGGATCCCGAAAAGTTCCTGGTCAAATGATTTGAGTTGAATGTTTGCCCCCTTCAGCCCATTTTTTTCTAACCAGGCGGTCAGGGGAGGGCTCGGTAACGCTTTGTTCTTCCACTCCGTGGTGAAAAGTGTGATTGGTTCATTCTCCCAGGAAGGAGGCGTCATTCCAGAAGCACCAAACACATTGAATGACTCAAATCGAATGACATCAGAATGCTCAGCAACTGAGACATCCCCGAATCGAATGGGAATGATGTAGGATTGGCTGTCGACCGACTCGCCGGTGGAAATTTCCAAAGAAATATCCGGGTTGGCTTGTTCAAATTCGTGCTGGGACGGGATGAGCACCATCGCTGCCAAGGATGATGTCGTCGTCACCCTGACCGTATTGCCTGCCTTCACCACCTCTTCCAAAGCACTGTCGATTTTCCGAAATCCTTCGGACGTTGCTTTGGCTAAACGGATACCCGTTCCCGTCAAGGATATCCGTCTTCCCTGCCGATGAAACAGGCTCACATTCAATCGGCTTTCCAGGTTGCCAATGTGATGTGAGATGGCTGTCGGCGTCAGCGAAAGTTCTTCTGCCGCCAACTTGAAACTACCCCGGCGGGCAGCCGACTCAAAGGCTTTCAGCGCCTGTAATGACACCTGCAATGTGGATCTCCCAATCAATCACTGGTTTATGGATGTTATAGATGAGTTCAATTCATCTGCAAGTGCAATTTTTACGTTTGTGCAAGTCTAACCAGCCTCACAAACTGGCTCATGTCATCAACCAACCAAGGAAATGAACATGAGCACACTATTACACATTGATTCCAGTGTTAGAGCGGCGACTAATCCCAACCCGGATCACGATTCCATATCGAAGAATATCGCACGCCGGTTTATTGATACCTGGCAGGAAAACCGGCCTGAAGATGAATATATCTATCGTGACGTTGGCGTGAATCCACCTGCTTTCATTACCCAGGAATGGATTGGCGCGGTGTTTACCCCGGAGGAGAAACGTACCCCGGCACAGCAGGAGACACTGGCACTCTCCGATACCCTGATTGCCGAAGTGTCGGCGGCCGACGTTCTCGTGATCTCTTCACCCATGTACAACTACGGTATGCCGGCTCAGCTTAAAGCCTGGTTCGATCAGATCGTACGCATCGGCAAAACGTTTGATTTCGATCTCGAACGAGGTGACTTCCCGCTGCAGCCTCTGCTCTCAGGCAAGACATTGATCATCGTGACCTCCAGCGGAGAGTTTGGCTTTGAGAAAGGCGGAATAAGAGAAGAGTCTGGCCACCTGGTGCCGCACCTGCGGACACTGAGCAAATACCTCGGGGTAGACACCATCTACGAGATTGCCGCCGAATACCAGGAGTTTGGCGACGAAAGACACCGCGTGTCAGTAGCCAACGCCAAGGAGCGAGCCGAAAGACTTGCTTCAGAGCTGAGCCTTTCAGGCCAGGCACTATCGTCAAGAAATGAGGTCACCGATGTGTGACCGAATTGATGAAGAGCGTCTGGCAACCTGTGGCGAAAGTGCCATTGATCTGGCCATTAGCAATGTAAGAGCCGGTGGTTTGCCGTTTTCCGCTTTGATCGTCAATCAAAGTGGAAACGTTGTCGGCAAGGGGGTAAATCAGGTTGCCGAGCATCTGGATTGCACCGGACACGCCGAAATCCAGGCAATAAGAGATGCTTCAAGGAAGGAGCAAAGCGTTTCTTTGGGAGGGGCGACATTGATTGCTTCAGGAGAGCCATGCGCTCTCTGCTACATGGCCATCCGTATGGCCGGTATCAGGAACGTTCGTATCGTTGCGGACAGATATGAGGCGAGAGACAACGGGTTCGATTACCTGTGGACTTACCAGTATTTGAATCCTGCCCTCTTGGATGAGCTCGACGTAGTGACTTTAGTTAATGACAGGAAACTGCTTCCATTTAAGATGGCTAACAGGAAATTGAGTGATCAAGGGGAATAGTCTGAGACACTTTTGGATCTATTCGATAAAGTGCTCGCTAACAAAAAGGCCCGGAGTTCTCACTCCGGACCTTCTTGTCACTCAGTGCAGTCAATCACCTCAACCGCACTTGCTATCGCCGCAGGAAAGGCAGGTCGCACACCCATCCATCACGATCACCGCCTTGGTGCTGCACTTGCCGCACATGGTGGCGTTGGCAGGGTAGTCGCTGGCTTTTTCGTCGTTCGTGGCCGTGGTGTGGCTGGCTTCGAACTCGGCACGCTTTTCGGCGAGGATGCGCTTGGTGGTTTCGCTCATTTCCTCGCTTTCCAGCAGGCCAATGGCCTTCAGGTGCTTCTCGATCACGGCGCCGATTTCAGCCACCAGGGACGGCATGAATACGCCGCCTTTCTTGAAGTAGCCACCGTTGGGGTCGTACACGCTGCGCAGCTCTTCCACCAGGAAAGTTACGTCGCCACCCTTGCGGAATACCGCAGAGATTACGCGGGTGAGGGCGATAACCCACTGGAAGTGTTCCATCGACTTGGAGTTGATGAACACTTCGTACGGCTGCCGGCTTTCGTGGTCGGTGCCTTCGTTGAGCAGGATGTCGTTGATGGTGATGTACATCGCGTGCTCGGCCACCGGGGGCTTGATCTTGTAGGTGGTGCCCAGCAGGAAGTCCGGCCGTTCGATGTATTCGTTCATCTGAACGGGTTTGGTTTCCGCATGCACCGGTGCCTGGTGTTCGGCGGCTGCTTCAGGGTCGGCCTTCTTTACGCGGTAGCCGACGATTTTGTTGCTGATTTTAACTGTCATGTTCGTTGTCCTGTGTCGGTTCCCGGATCAGTACTTGCCGTAGGTGCCTTCTTTCAGCGCGTCAAACAGGTTGGCGGCGTTGTGGATTTCGCCGTCGTACTCTACCTGTTCGTTGCCCTTGAGGGTGACCTTGCTGCCATCGTCCAGGGTGAACTCGTACATTGTGTTCTCGAGGTCTTTTTCCTTAACCAGTACGCCCTGGAAGGCTTCCGGGTTGAAGCGGAAGGTGGTGCAACCCTTTAGGCCCTTGTCGTAGGCGTAGAGGTAAATGTCCTTGAAGTCCTGATAGGCGAAGTCTGTCGGAACGTTCGCGGTCTTGGAAATCGAGGAATCTACCCACTTCTGGGCGGCGGCCTGGATGTCCACGTGCTGCGATGGGGTTACATCGTCGGAAGTGGTGAAGTAGGCCGGCAGCTTCTTGTCCTCGTCTTCGGAAAACGGCATGGCGCCCGGGTTCACCAGGTGGCGGTATGCCAACAGCTCGAAGGAGAACACATCTACCTTCTCTTTGGTCTTCCGGCCTTCGCGGATGATGTTACGAGCATAGTGGTGCGAGAAACTCGGCTCGATACCGTTACTGGCGTTGTTCGCCAGTGACAGGCTGATGGTGCCGGTTGGAGCGATGGAGGTGTGGTGGGTAAAGCGGCCGCCTTTCTCGGCCAGTTCTTCCACCAGCTTCGGCTCCACGCTGGCAATCTGCTGCATGTACTTGCTGTACTTCGCGTGCAGTACGCGACCTTTCACCTTGTCGCCCAGCTTGTAGCCGTCTTTGCTCAGCTGCGGGCACTTGTTCAACATCTTGGCATCAATCTCGAACTCGTCGTCCATGATCGGCGCAACGCCTTTTTCCTCGGCCAGGGCGAGGGACTGGCGCCAGCCTTCAACGGCCATTTCACGCACGACTTCTTCGGTGAACTGCACGGATTCTTCAGAACCATACGGCATGCGTAGCATGGCGAGGGTGGAGCCCAGGCCCAGGATGCCCATACCGTGGCGGCGCTTGTAGGTGATCTCGTGGCGCTGCTCGGCCAGGGGCAGGCCGTTGATCTCTACCACGTTGTCCAGCATGCGGGTGAAGATGCCTACTACCTTGCGGTATTTTTCATAGTTGAAGCTGGCCTTGTCGGTGAACGGATAGTCCACGAACTTGGTCAGGTTCACGGAGCCCAGCAGGCAGCTGCCGTATGGGGGCAGGGGCTGCTCACCGCAGGGGTTGGTGGCGCGGATGTCTTCGCAGAACCAGTTGTTGTTCATCTGGTTGACCTTGTCGATCAGGATGAAACCCGGCTCGGCGTAATCGTAGGTGCTGGTCATGATGGTGTCCCAGATGAACTGGGCTTTCAGGGTACGGTAGATACGGCAGGCAACCTTGCCTTCGTCGTTTACCACATAGCCTTCCTGCACCGGGAAATCGCGGTAAACGAACTGGCTCGCATCGCTCAGGTCCAGGCCTTCGTCTTCGACTTCCTTCTGGGTAACCGGGAAGGAGAGGTGCCAGTCGTCACCGTTGCGCACGGCTTCGATGAAGTCTTCGGTGATCAGGAGCGACAGGTTGAACTGGCGCAGGCGGCCGTCTTCGCGCTTGGCCTGGATGAAGTCGATCACGTCCGGGTGGTGCACGTCGAACGTGGCCATCTGGGCGCCACGACGGCCACCGGCAGAGGATACGGTGAAGCACATGCGGTCGAAGATATCCATGAACGACAGCGGGCCGGAGGTGGTCGCACCGGCGCCGGCCACGTACGCCCCTTTCGGACGCAGGGTGGAGAATTCATAACCGATTCCACAGCCCGCTTTGAGGGTAAGGCCGGCTTCGTGGTTCTTTTCCAGGATGTCGTTCATGGAATCCTGAACGGTGCCGGAAACGGTGCAGTTGATGGTGGAGGTTGCCGGCTTGTGCGCCTCGGCACCGGCGTTGGAGGTGATCCGGCCGGCGGGAATGGCACCGTTCTGCAGGGCCCAGATGAAGTTCTTCATGTGCTGGGTGCGTACGGATTTGTTTTCCACCTCGGCAAGGGCTTTGGCAACACGTTCGTAGGTTGCGTTGATGTCCTTGTCTACGGGCTCGCCGGTCTTGGTCTTCAGCTGATATTTGCTGTGCCAGATGTCGATCGAGGCTTCCTGCATCGGGATTGTCGTTACCACTGCCTGTGCCTTTGCGTTCATTTCCACCCTCTGTCTTCCGGTATGTCTTCTTTTTATGGCGCCAGTCCTTGTACCAGCGGCGCCATACCCCTTGAGAATCGTCGTTTTGGCCTTGGGCCTGTTTTCTTTTTAACCACTAGATATGGGTTGAATCTGAAATGAGTATAACAGGATATAGTGTTCTGTGAATAAGAACGCAACTATTGATAGGCGATTCGGAGCAAAGAAAATCAATCGAAACCAGCTTGAATCCGGGAAATTTTTTCTAAAACAGCGGTTTGAGGCTAAAGGTTCAAAACCACTACATGTTGTGGTTTTGTGAGGATGTGGTGTCAATAGCGAATTGTGCGATTCCGGTCGTAAGTTGGTAAAAACAGGCGATCAGGGAAGGGAAACGGGGCCAGCTTGGCCCCATTTTTTCAGCCCAGCAGAAGGCTGTCGTCGTCCACTTCCAACCCACGCTGTTTCTCAAACAAGCCCAACAGATCCTTCACTTCCAGGCCTTCGCGGTCGTTGCCTTCGATATCAAACACCACCTGGCCCTGGTGCAGCATCACCGTGCGGCTGCCAACTTC
The DNA here is from genome assembly GCF_047123295.1 of Marinobacter sp. MIT932201. Classification (NCBI taxonomy): domain Bacteria; kingdom Pseudomonadati; phylum Pseudomonadota; class Gammaproteobacteria; order Pseudomonadales; family Marinobacteraceae; genus Marinobacter; species Marinobacter sp. MIT932201. Next base: position 1,904,916 of record NZ_CP138917.1, read on the forward strand.
CAGTGCCTGCTTCATGCTGTGGGTCACCATCAGCGCGGTGAGCTTCTGCTCCTCGATGATCTTGGTGGTGAGTTCCAGAACGAACGCAGCGGTTTTGGGGTCCAGCGCGGCCGTGTGCTCGTCGAGCAGCAGGATGCTTGAGGGCGTCAGGCTGGCCATCAACAGGCTTACAGCCTGACGCTGGCCGCCGGAAAGCAGGCCCATCTTGTCGCCAAGGCGTTTTTCCAGGCCCAGGTTCAGGGACGAAAGGCTGTCCTTGAACTTTTCCATGTACTGTCGTTTAACGGCGCTTGTGAGGCCCCGGCGCTGACCACGTTTGATGGCCAGGGCGAGGTTTTCCTCGATGGTAAGGCCTTCACAGGTGCCGGCCAGTGGGTCCTGGAATACCCGGGCAACCCGGCCGGCCCGTTTGTGGGTGGGCAGTTTGGTTACGTCCTGGTTGTCCACGATGATCTGGCCACTGTCTACCAGCACTTCGCCAGCCAGGGCGTTCAGGAAGGTGGATTTACCGGCGCCGTTACTGCCAATAACCGTAACAAACTCACCCTGGTTGACCGTCAGGCTCATGCCTCTGAGCGCGGGGTTTTCAAGGGGGGTTCCTTTGCCGAAGGTGAGTCGGAGGTCGGTTGCACTGATCATTTCGCCTCCTCAGGCCTTGCTTCGGGAAAGTTTGCCGGCAATGGATGAACGCACGCCGGGCAGAACGATGGCCAGTGTGACCAGAACCGCAGTTATCAGGTTCAGATCCTGCGCCTGAAGGCCAAGGAAATCGGCGTTCAGGGCAAAGGCGATGGCCAGCCGGTAGATGATGGCGCCTACCACGCAGGCGATCAGTGCGCGTAACACCGTAGAGGGCGTCACAACAGCTTCACCACCAATCAGGGAGGCAAGGCCAATCACAATAACGCCCACGCCCATGGTGACGTCTGCTGCGCCCTGGCTTTGGGCGAAAAGAGCGCCGGCAAGCCCAACCAGGCCATTGGAGACGGCAACACCAAGCACAATCATGGCGCCCGTGGCGATGCCCTGGGCCCGGGCCATTCTGGCGTTGGCGCCGGTGGCTCGCATGGCCAGGCCGGTTTCGGATTTCATGAAACGCCACAGCAGAATAAGCGCTACAAAGACCACAATAACGAACAGGAGCACCGGTACTTGATGGTAGGCCAGATCCAGGTCATACCAGGGCGTCAGCACCGTTTCTTCCGTTAGCAGTGCCACGTTGGGGCGGCCCATGATGCGCAGGTTTACCGAATACAGCGCAATCATGGTCAGGATCGAAGCCAGCAGGTTCAGAATGTTCAGTTTCACATTCAGCAGGGCCGTTACTGCGCCGGCGGCCATGCCGGCCATGACCGCGCAACCTGTCGCTAGCCACGGATTCCAGCCGTCAATAATAAGCACAGCGGCCACGGCAGCACCGAGCGGGAAGCTGCCATCTACGGTGAGGTCCGGGAAATCAAGCACCCGGAAAGAGAGGTAGATGCCAAAAGCGACGAGGCCATAAATCAGGCCAGTCTCGATGGCACCATAAAGCGCAATGTTACTCAGCATGGTCGGGTATCACCAATGATAAAACGGGCGGCCCCTTGTGAGGGCCGCCCGTGTTGTTCGGGGGATTACTTGGCGCTGTCGATAACCTGCTCGGCGTCACCGATCACGTCATCGGACAGGGTGATACCCATGCGCTCAGCGGCAGCCGGGTTCACGAAAAGGTCCAGCTTCTCCATTGTCTCGACACCCATGTCCCCGGGGTTTTCGCCATTCAATACCCGGGCAACCATCACGCCAGTCTGGCGGCCATGGTCGTAGTAGTCGAAGCCCAGCGCCGCAACAGCGCCGCGCTCAACCGTGGCGGTGTCAGCGGCGAATACCGGGATACCGGCGCGCTCACCCACGGAGATAACCGCTTCAGCAGCACTGATAACTGTGTTGTCAGTGGTCAGGTAGATGGCATCGGCTTTGCCAACCAGGGAGCGGGCGGCGCCCAGAACCTCGGAGGTTTTGGTAGCGGCACCTTTTACCAGTTCAAGGCCACGGGCGGCTAGGCGCTCTTCCAGCAGTTCCACCAGCGAGACGGCGTTGGCTTCGCCCGGGTTGTAGACGGTGCCAATGCGTTTGGCATCGGGCATTACGCGCTGGAGCATATCCAGGTGTTTGTCGATGGGCAGCATGTCGCTCACACCCGTGATGTTTGCTCCTGGTGCTTCGAGGCTACTCACCAGCTTGGCTCCGAGCGGGTCGGTCACGGCAGAGAAGATGACCGGCGTATTGCGGGCCGCAGCGGCAACGGTCTGGGCGGAGGGTGTGGCAATTGCCACAATCACGTCGGGGCTTGCGCCAACAAATTTGCGGGCAATCTGTGAAGCAATGGCGGAGTTGCCCTGGGCACTTTCGTGCATTACTTCCAGGTTGTCGCCCTCTTTGAATCCGCGCTCGGCAAGTTCGTCTTTAATGCCCTGGTAGACAGCGTCCAGTGCCGGGTGCTCCACAATCTGTGTGATGGCTACAACGCGGGGTTCCTGTGCCTGAACGAGTGTTGCCAGCGCCAGCAGTGTGGCACCGAACAGGGTACGCAGGGTTGTCTTGGCCATATGCCCATCTCCGGGTAGGTTAACTGGTATGTTGCAATTCTGAAGGGGCGCAAGTTTACCACAGGCAGAGGGTTTAAGGGGTAGGGGATGTTGCCGGAAGCAGGGCTATGATCCAGATAGGTGCAGTTGGAAATTATTTTGCTTGTGTCACGTTTTGACGGCTCATACTATGTTGAAATACCCTACGAAAGTCTAATAATAAGTCATCCATAATTCGAACAACGAACTGCAAGGAAGGTCCATGGACACAACAAACAAACTTCCCCTGGATATGGTTTATCACTGGGAGAAGGCCAAGGCGAATTCTGTCTATATGACACAGCCCATCGGGGGCGGTAAAACGGTAGATTACACCTGGGGCCGGGCGGTGGATGAGGCGAGACGCATGGCGTCTTACCTGAAGTCCCTGAACCTCCCCGAAAAAAGCCGCATCGGCCTGATCTCCAAAAACTGCGCCCACTGGATCATGACCGACTGGGCCATCTGGATGGCCGGCCACATTTCCGTTCCGTTGTATCCCACCCTTAACGCCGACACCGTCAATTACATTCTCAACCATGCCGAGTGTGAAGTGGTGTTTGTTGGCAAGCTGGACGACTGGGACATGATGAAACCGGGTGTGCCGGAATCAGTGCGTTGCATTTCCTTCCCGCTGAGCCCGCCCAATGATTTCGAAACCTGGGACGATATCGTCGCCAAGTATCCGCCCCTGGAAGAAAACGTTCAGCGTGATGCCAATGAACTGGCGACGATTGTTTACACCTCCGGCAGCACGGGCAAACCCAAAGGCGTCATGCTTAGCTTTTATAACATGGCCTATGCGGCAGAGGGTGGTATGGAAGTGCTTGGCGTGGGCTCCGAGGAGCGCATGCTCTCTTACCTGCCGCTGGCTCACGTATTCGAGCGTACCTTTGTTGAGTTGGCATCTTTGTATGCGGGTTTCCACCTTTATTTCGCGGAATCTCTGGATACCTTCGTTCAGGATCTGCAACGAGCCCAGCCAACCCTGTTCCTCTCGGTACCGCGCCTGTGGGTGAAGTTCCAGCACGGTGTGCTGCAGAAGTTGCCCAAGAAGAAGCTGGACCGGCTGATGAAAATTCCAGTGGTCAACAAATTGATCAAGAAGAAGATCCTCAAGGGCCTTGGCCTGGACAAGGTCAAGCTGGCAGGCAGTGGTTCGGCACCGCTGGCAAGCGACGTTCTGGACTGGTACCGCAACCTTGGCCTCGAGCTGCTGGAAGGCTATGGCATGTCTGAAAACTTTGCCTATTCCCATATGAGCAAGCCAGGTCGGTCAAGAACGGGTTACGTTGGTGAGTCTGCACCCGGGGTTGAAACCCGTATCAGCCCGGAGGGCGAGATCCAGATCAAGAGCCCGGCCACGATGATGGGTTATTACAAGGACGAGGAGAAAACCCGGGAAGCGTTCACTGAAGACGGCTTCCTGAAGACCGGCGACAAGGGTGAGATTGATGAGATGGGCCGGCTCAAGATCACCGGCCGAATCAAGGAAATCTTCAAGACCAGCAAGGGCAAGTATATTGCGCCTGCGCCCATCGAGAATCGCCTGATGTCCCACGATGCCATCGAAATGGTCTGCGTCTCTGGCGCCAACCAAACCCAGCCTCATGCCCTGGTCATGCTGGGCGAAGAGGCCCGGCCGAAAATGGCGGACGAAGCGTTTCGAAAAGAGATTGAAGAGAGCTTCAAGAAGCTGATTGCCGATGTGAACAAGACCGTGGATCCCCACGAGCAGTTAGCGTTCATCACGGTGGTGAGCGACGAATGGTCGATCGAGAACAGCTTCCTCACGCCCACGATGAAGCTCAAGCGCAATGTGGTTGAAGACGCCTACCAGGAGAAAGTCGACAAGTGGTATGCGCAGCGTCAGCCGGTTATCTGGCAGTAACGCTTTCGATTACAGGTGAAGATGTTCTGGCCCGGCTCTGCCGGGCTTTTTTTGGTGCGCCCGGCATGGGCGCACTCCTGGAGGTGCAAGTCCTCCCGTGAGCTGGCCACAGCGAACGAAGTGAAGCGCAACTGCGGAAGGGTGACCGACCGTGGGGAGGAAGCGTGGAGCGTAAACCGTGAGCCGATGAACAAGAATCGGATATGAGGCACTGCCAAGCAGGGCGAGCGGGCCAAAAGCCGCGAAGCTCTTGTGGCCAAGGCGAAGTGGTGTAAATCCGGCGGTTGTGCGGCGAAGGAGTGTGTTCTTACCCGGGGAGATCTCGCCTCATGCCTGAAAGGGCGACGTGGCAACACGGAGCGAGAAGTCAGCAGAGGCCATAGTAACCGCTAACACAGGGCGAAGGGCCGAACGAGAAGGAGCGTCAAACGCCTTGTCGATGAGCACTGTACGGCATCAGATGCCCGCGCCAGCGGGGCGGATCGCGCAACGGACAGGTGAAGCCTTGCCGAAGGCGATGAGCGATGAAGCAGGACTCCCGCGACAAGAACCGGAAGGCGCAGGGCGAAGCCTGCTTGAGCAGGCGTTCGCACGAGAGAATATGCAGCGGGCATGGAAGCGCGTGAAGGCCAACAAGGGAGCGGCAGGTGTGGACGGGTTGGACATTGCCCAAACCGCGGAACACCTGCGATGGGCGTGGCCTGAGCTTCGCCAGCACCTGCTGAGCGGCGCCTACCAACCACAGCCCGTCCGTCGGGTAGGCATCCCGAAGCCGGACGGCAGTGAGCGGGAACTGGGCATCCCCACCGTCACTGATCGTCTGATTCAACAGGCACTGTTGCAAGTGCTGCAACCTCTGATTGATCCCACCTTCAGCGAGCACAGCTACGGCTTCCGCCCGGGCCGTCGGGCCCACGACGCCGTGTTGGCTGCGCAGCGTTACGCCCAACAGGGCCGCCATATCGTGGTGGACGTCGACCTGTCGAAGTTCTTCGACCGGGTCAACCACGACATCCTGATCGACCGCCTGAAGAAACGCATAAACGACCCCGGCGTTATCCGGCTGGTTCGTGCGTACCTGAACGCGGGCATCATGGACGGTGGTGTGGTCATGGATCGGCACGAGGGCACGCCGCAAGGCGGGCCATTGTCGCCGTTGTTGGCCAACGTTCTGCTGGACGAGGTGGATAAAGTGCTGGAACGCCGGGGGCACTGCTTCGCCCGTTACGCCGATGACTGCAACGTCTACGTTCGCAGCCACAAGGCGGGAGAACGGGTCATGCAGTTACTCCGCCGCTGTTATGGAAAGTTGCGTCTGGTGATTAACGAAGCCAAGAGCGCGGTGACCAGCGTGTTCGGGCGCAAGTTCCTCGGCTATGCCCTGTGGCAAGGGAGGAACGCTGAGGTTCGACGCGCGGTATCCACCAGGGCGTTACAGGCGTTCAAGCTCCGGATCCGGCAACTGACCCGGGGATCAGGGGGTCGCAGTATTGAACAGGTGGTAGAGCAACTCCGCCGATACCTGCTCGGCTGGAAAGGGTACTTCAGGCTGGCGCAAACGCCACGCATCTGGCGATCACTGGATGAGTGGATACGTCGTCGTCTGAGAATGCTCCACCTCCGGCAGTGGCGGCGGGGTAAGACGATCTACCGGGAGCTGGTCCGGTTGGGTGCCAGTTCCTGGGTGGCTGAATCTGTGGCGGCTCTGAGTCGCCGCTGGTGGCACAACAGTCGCTCTGCCATCCACAATGTCCTGACGATTGCCTACTTCGACCGGTTGGGAGTGCCGAGACTCTCGTGAACCCTCAACGTCTCGAACCGCCCGGTGCGGACCCGCATGCCGGGTGGTGTGGGAGGGGTGGAGCCTCATGGCTCCCCCCTATCCCGATTAGCGGAAAAAACCGACGTAAGTCGCATAGGGAAAAGGAGGATGCGGGCCTAAACTGAAGGGATATCAGGAGGATGTTATGAGCCAGTTGTCCCTTTTCCAGAAACGTATCCATGACGAGATTCCTCTTTCTCGCGCCCTGGGGATTCAATTGCATTCCTGGGATGGCCATTCGTTGTTACTCAGTGCACCTCTTGAACCTAACAGCAATCATCAGGGTACCGGTTTCGGGGGCAGTGTATACTCGGCGGCGGTAACGGCGGCCTGGGGACTCACGGAACTGGCGCTCTGGGACCTCGGTCTTCGGGGAAACGTGGTGGTGCAAAGCGGGAACATTGACTATCTGGAGCCCGTGACATCCGATTTTTACGTGATCTGCCGCCTGCCCGGTGAGGAGATACCGGAGCGTTTTCGCAAGAGCCTTGCCCGGCACGGCAAAGGACGGCTGGATCTGACGGCAGAAGTCTTCTGCGGAGAGCCAGCCACAATGCCGGAAGGCGACCCTGTCGCCGTGTTCCAGGGGCGATTCGTGGTTCAGGATGTGAAGTCCCGGATCACATTCTGATCCGGGTCCGATCAGGCGATAGAGCGACTGTTGGAGATCGAGCGGCTCATCAGAATGATCGGAATGATGCCGGCCAGAACGATAATCAGGGCGGGCAGGGCGCTGTGGTAAAGCCGCTCGTCAGAGGCAAACTGGTAGACGTAGGTGGCCAGGGTCTCGAAGTTGAACGGTCTGAGAATCAGTGTGGCCGGCAATTCCTTCATGCAATCCACGAACACCACCAGGGCTGCCGTAACCAACGTGCCTCTTAGCATTGGCAGGTGAACACGTACCAGGGTGTTGCCCGGGCTGTGCCCAAGAGACCGTGATGCCATGTCCATGCTGGGCGTAATTTTCTGCAACGCACTCTCCACGCTACCGGCAGAAACCGCCAGGAACCTCACGGTATAGGCGAACACCAGGGCGAAGGCCGTGCCGCTGAGCAACAGGCCGGTGCTGATTCCGAAAACATCCCGCATCAGGCTGTCCAGCCAGTTGTCAAAGCCCGCCAGTGGCACAATCACGCCCACAGCCAGCACTGCCCCCGGCATGGCATAACCAAGGCTGGATAGCCGCATCAGTACCTGCATTTTGCGAGTGTTGTGCAGGCGGCGGCTATAGGCAAGCGTCACGCCAATCAGCAGCGTGGTGAGAGCGGCGGTGCTGGAGAGGAAGAGGCTATTGAAGGTGTTGCGGACAAAATCCGGATTCCAGCTTTCACCGAAATATTCCCAGGCGTATAGCCCGAGAGTGGCGCCGGGAATCACAAAACCGAACAGTACTGGGAGTGCGCACACGGCCAGGCAAATCATCTGGCGCGGGAACGACATGGTGAAGCGCTGGATCGGATCCCGGTTATCCCGGGCTGCGAACTGTTGCTGACGTCTTCGCGAGTAGCGCTCGAGCGTCACCAGGATGACCACGAAGATCAGCATGGTGGTGGCTATCTGCGCCGCGCCGCCAAGGTTGCCCAGGTTCAACCAGGTATCAAACAGGCCGGCGGTGAGCGTCTGAACGGCGAAAAAGTCCACGGTGCCGAAGTCGTTCAGGGTTTCCATCAGCACCAGCGAGAGACCTACGGCCACTGCAGGGCGGGCTATTGGCAGAACCACCCTGAAGAACGTGCTCAGCGCCGAGTGGCCGAGACTGCGGCTAACGGCGAACAGAGACGGGGACTGCTCCAGAAAGGCGGCCCGGGCAAGCAGGTAAACGTATGGATACAAAACCAGCCCGATCATCAGGGTGGCGCCCTCAAGGCTTCGGATTTCCGGGAACCAGTAGTCGGCGGCACTGGTCCAGCCGAACAGGTCGCGTAGTGTGCCCTGAACCGGCCCTGCGTAGTCCAGAAGGCTGGTGTACACATAGGCAATAACGTACGCCGGCACAGCGAAAGGCAGCAGCATGGCCCATTCAAAGAATTTGCGGCCGGGAAACTCGCACATGGTGACCGCCCAGGCCGAGGCCAGGCCAATTACGAGAGTCAGGGCGCCCACGCCGATCATCAGCTTGAGTGTCGTCGTCAGATAACGGGGAAGCGTGGTCTCGATCAGGTGTGGCCAGATATTCTCTTCGGGAAAAAACGCCAGGAAAATTACGGAAAGAACCGGAAGGGCGACAATGGCAGTGGTCAGCAATGCGCTGATCATCCATTTCGGCGAGCTGCGCTTTGCCAACAAGGGCTGGGATAGCCCGGCATCAACGCTGGTAGCGGCCTCGCTCATAATGTTCCTGTATCTGGGTGTGGTCTGTCCGTTTGAAGGCTGCAGATTGTAGTCACCTGGCCTGATGCCTGCAATTGCTGCCTTCACACTGGCGATGGGTAGTGGTATGCCGAACCGCGGGTGAGGGTGGCAAATCACCCTCACCACACACGATTACTCGCCGTCGTAGTCGACCCGGTCAACCAGCTTGACTGCGGCATTGCGGTTGTTGGCGATTTCCTGCAGAGACAGGTTGTCCGGGTTGATTTCACCCCACTCGGCAACCAGTCCGGAAGGCTGTACTTCCGGGTTGGCCGGGTATTCGGTGTTCGCTTCGGCATAGATGCGCTGGGCTTCCGGCGAGGACAGGAATTCCATCAGTTTGATGGCGCTCTCGCGGTTCGGCGCGCTCTTGGTCAGTGAGATGCCACTGATGTTCACGTGGGTTCCCCGGCCTTCGGCGTTCGGGAACACGAGGCGAACCTGCTCGGCAATCGGGCGCTGGTTCTCATCCTGCAGCATGTTGCCGTAGTAGTAGCTGTTGCCGATGGAGATGTCACAGACGCCTTCGGCGATGGCCTTGATCTGGTCGCGGTCGCCACCCTGGGGCTTGCGGGCCAGGTTGTCTTTCAGGCCTTTCAGCCACTTCTCGGTTTCGGCTTCACCATGGTGGGCGATCATGGAGGAGAACAGGGCAATGTTGTAGGGGTGCTTGCCGCTGCGGGTGCAGATTCGGTTGTCCCACTTGTCGTCTGCCAGTTGCTCGTAAGTGGTAATCTCGCCTTCCTCCACACGCTCCCTGGAAACGAAGATCAGGCGACCTCGGGTGGTCAGGGCAAACCATTTACCGTCCGGGTGGCGAAGATTCTCGGGAATATTCTCTTCCAGGGTGTCATTGTCCACACCCTGAACCAGATCGCGCTCAACCAGCTCGTTCAGGCGGGAAATATCAACGGTCATCACCACATCGGCCGGGCTGTTGCGGCCCTCACGCTCCAGGCGTTCTGCAAGGCCCTGTTTGGCAAATACAACGTTGCTCTTGATGCCGGTTTCCTGCTCAAAAGCATTCAGCAGTGGCTCAAGCAGGTACGCCTGGCGGTAGGAGTAAATGTTGACCTCTCCGTCTGCGGAGGCTGCCATGGGCATGGCAGTCAGGGCGATTGCTGCGGTTGCAGCCAGTTTCATTCGCATAGTCCCATCCTTCTTTCGGGTAGTCCCGGTATTGGTATGCCTGCAGTAGGGTTTACAAGCGTTTAAAAACGACAACTACTCTCATTTCTATTACCTGTATAGTCAATATCTCCGTTGGCATATTTTTCTGAAAATGGTGTTATGCTTCGGAAGACTATAAAAACTATGCAAAAAGTTGTGGAATCCTCAGATGGTTGGGAACGATCGAAGAGAGCACATACGCACCGCCATGAGTGCGAAGGTAAAGGTGGTGCATGCGGAGCAGGGAGAATTCATATTCTCGACCCGCGATATTTCCGATGGCGGCGTCTTTATCGTCGTTGACACTGAGCCTTTCACGCCATCCCTTGGCGACAAGGTCACCGTACAGGTACAGGGCTTGCCCGTTCCGGCGCCGGTGCTTGAGATGGTGGTCGTGCGTAAAACCAATGACGGTTATGGCCTTCAGTTTGATCAAAATGGTGACTGATAGGCGGATTCAGGGCGTCTGCCATGGATAATGGCAGGGCCAATTCAATCGCCGTCAGGGATGTGTCAGTCAGATGATCTTTTCAGCCTTTTCCAGAGCTTACAAGCCAGTTATTGCAAGCCTGATGCTGTTGTTCACGTCGGGCTGTGCCAGCTACTACTCCCATTTCGCGATGTTTCCGGCGGAGAATTCGTCAGGGGAGCCCAGGCATGTGCGGCTGTCCTGGCAGAGCGCTGAATATCCTGGTTGGTGGATTGCGGGCGACAAAGCAACGTCTGTAAAAGTCGAAACACAGTGCAGCGACCGTGTCTGGCGCCTCCGCGATGGCGCTGATGCCGGTGATTGTGGCACGGGCATTCGCGCTTGCGGCGAACCGGGCAAGGACCGTCTTGCTGGCACGGGCCAGCCGGCAACCGGCTCGAACCGGTGCATGTCTATCAATCCGGCGGATCAGGATGCTCGCGTCGCCAGCTTGGGCGGGCAACTTGAGTTGCTCGTTTCCTGTACTCCGGCGGTTGTCACAGAGGGGCAGGGCGACGATACCCGGAATCTGGATTACTTGCGGGCGTCTTCTGTCCCCTACACCGTCTATGTTCGCAAGGCTCCGCGGGGTTCAATGCGAGCGCGGCTGCCCGAATTCGACGAATCCGTATGTGACGCAGAGTGACACTTTTTGACGTTGTTATGTGACTCTCATCACGTTGCTACATTTTGTTTCCTGTTGAAGATTAGCGTTACGCTTTGTCGCGTTTGGGTTACCTGACGATACGATATTGTAATTGTGTCTTCAGGTGGATCGGTCAGAATGGTAGCCATCGAAAAGTTTGTTTTGTGAGGTGGCCCGTGGGTGTCCAACAGAAAAAAGTCGCAGTACATGATCTGGAAGTGGGCATGTTCGTGTCTGATCTGGACAGGCCATGGCATCAGACTCCATTCCCGATTCAGGGTTTCCACATTCGCTCCCAGGATGACATTCGCGCTCTGGTTTCCCACTGCAAGTGGGTGATGGTCGATGTGGCAGAAGCGCGGGAAGCAAAAGAGGTGAAAGGCGGCAGCAAGCCGGTTTTCGGTAAGGCTGTTAACAAGCGTGGTGGCGGGCGAGAGCAGCTTCAGTTGCCGCCGCTGAGTATTCGTGAGCCGGTAACCTACGAAACAGTTACCAGTCTCAAAAAGGAAATGAAAACATCCAAGCGCCTGCTGGATGACGTGGAAGTGGCGCTGGATCAGCTTTTCGAGACACTTCGTGCCGATGGCGTGCCGGACCTGAGGCCGGTCGCCGCGATCACCAGCAAAATGGTGAGCAGCGTTGTTCGCCAGCCTGATGCCTTATTGTGGCTCAGTCGCACACGTGCCCATGACAGTTACCTCTACCGGCATGCCCTGAACACTTCCGTCTGGGCCCTGGTATGTGGTCGGCACCTGGGGTTGAACGAGGGGCTTCTTAATCACCTTGGCCTTGGATGCCTGTTGTCACAGGTTGGTAAAACCACGCTGCCACCGGAGTTGCTCGCCCGGGAAGGCCAACTGAGCGCCGAGGAGTATCTTTCCTACCGTGGCTACGTCAATCGCGGTGTTGCCATGCTGGAGAACAGCGGGCTCTCGCGGGCAGTGCTCAGTGTGGTTCAGGGGCATCGCGAGCGCCATAACGGCTCTGGTTTCCCGGAAGGTGTCCGCGGGGATCGCATTCCACTGTTGGCCAAAGTGGCCGGCATCGCGGAGTTTTTCGAATCGTTGATTGCGCCCCGCGCTCACACCGAGCCGATGACGCCAGCCAAAGCGGTCACGCTGCTCTATGAGATGCGCAATATCGAATTCCAGGAAGACCTGGTGGAGAATTTCATCCAGGCAATCGGTATCTATCCCACCGGTAGCCTCGTGGAACTCAGCGATGGCCAGCGGGGCATCGTGGTTTCACACTCGCCGGAACGCCGGCTCTGGCCCCGTGTCATGGTTATGACCGATGCGGCTGCAAGGCCGCTGAAAACTGCAAAGATCATCGATCTGGCCCGTTACAACGAAGGTAAGGAAGCAGCAGAAACGGTGCGAATTCGTGATTGCCTGCCTCATGGCACGGAAGGCCTCGATCCGTCCTATTTCGATGTAACCGGCGCAGAGTCACGCTGGAGTCTGTCGCGCCTGATCAGCGGATAATGACTCGCAACTGTTTGCGAACCCACCGATAGGTATCCTCCGGGCGGAAGCTGAGCAGAAGCTCTGATTCCCCGCCGGAGGAGCCGGCAACAAAATACTCCACTACTCCGCTTTGCCAGTCGGCCGAATTGATCTGGACATCCTGGGGACGAGTGCTGATTGCTTCGAGCTCTGCCAGGGCGAGTCCGCCCCCGATCTTTCGAACTGCAACCTGCTTCAGGACTGTATCAGTGGCCGGATGACTGGCAACGTCTTCATCCAGGAAATAACGGTTCGCGACGGTTGTGCTGATCGCCTTGAGTTCGCGGGTGAGATAGGTCTGGGCGTCTTCCGTGTCGATGTCTTCCATGGTGCGCACGGCATTTTCGATCCGGTCCTTCTTGGCCTGCAGGTCTTCACTGTATTCAATGTCCGGATCGCGATCTTCGTCATTCTCCGGCCGCGGAGGGGCGTTGTCGATTTCCTCCTGGGTTGGCGGCTCTTCGCAGAGTTCATCGTCTTCCGGGTAGAAACAGATGGCGGCGAGCAGCTGGTTCGCTGGTGACAGGGGATCGGTGGCGGTGAATTCGGATTCGCTGACACTGAAGTCGATAGGTGCGGTCAACTCCGGAAGCGCAGCATTCAGCTGCGTAATAACCCGGTCGCGGATATCGATGCCATCCCCTTCCGCGACATTCTGGCTCCAGTTCAGGAGCATCAGAAAGCGGGAGAGGTTCATAAGCGTCGTGTTTTCCAGAACCTGTTGTTCGGTCAGTGTGTGGGTGCTCAGACCCTCATCATCCACCATTGGTGTTTGCAGCTCTGTGCGGGTGGTTTCAAAGAACTCGAGCAGCGTTACGTATTGCCGGGCCGGCACATCACTGACTAACGGCAGGTCGCCAACGCGGAAGGTGAGCGTTTCGCCGGGGTAGTAACGGAACTCACCTGCTGCGTTCGTGGTGCCCGATTGACTTGCCGTCTGGTAGGAAAGGCCATTGAAGCCGTTGAAGTTGAGCTGGCCTTTGCTGGTGTCGTCGCCAGAACCGCCGTCATCATCGAGGCAGCCAGAGAGGGCGAGGGCGCCCAGCAGGGTAAACGTTAGTCGGATGCGGTGAACGGATCTCATGGTTGGTCGTACATTCCCTTCGAGTCAGCGCGCCCGCACTCAGGGTGCGGCAGCCCCTTTTGTAAGTTGTTGTAACCGCATTATAGGGGCGGGGTTTGCCTCATATCGGGATTCCTGTCGCAGTTTCCGTTATTGGCCTGGAGACACCTGCTGGCCGATAAGGGCCTTGAAATCAGCAGCTTTGTCACAATAAATAGCATTCTAAATTCTGGCTGGCGGCCTGGGTCGCCCATTGCCGTTTTTCACCGAATCGGGATGATTTATGACCAATGCACTGGAAATCGAGAGCCTCACCAAGACCTACGGTGACGGGTTTCAGGCGCTCAAGGGGATTGATCTGCATGTCGCTGAGGGTGATTTCTTTGCTTTGCTGGGCCCCAACGGGGCTGGCAAATCCACTACCCTTGGCATTGTTTGCTCCCTGGTGAACAAGACAGCCGGCAAAGTGCGGGTGTTCGGATATGACACGGATACCCACCTCTCTGACGCCAAGCTGAACCTCGGCGTGGTACCCCAGGAGTTCAACTTCAACCAGTTCGAGAAAGTCTTCGATATCGTAACTACTCAGGCAGGCTATTATGGGATTCCGTTCAAGCAGGCCTCTGCGTCCGCCGAGAAGTACCTGAAAAAGCTCGGTCTCTGGGACAAGCGGAATACCCCGGCCCGGATGCTGTCCGGCGGCATGAAGCGCCGCCTGATGATTGCCCGGGCCCTCGTCCACGAGCCAAAGCTGCTGATTCTGGACGAGCCGACCGCCGGTGTGGATATTGAACTCCGCCGTTCCATGTGGACCTTTCTGGAAGAGATTAACCGCCAGGGCACGACGATCATCCTGACAACCCATTACCTGGAGGAAGCGGAAGCCCTTTGCCGCAACATCGCCATTATTGACCATGGCAAGATCCTCAAACACACGAGCAAGAAAGCCTTGCTTCAGCAGTTGAGCGTCGAGACTTTCGTGCTGGACACAGAAAAGTCCCTGGATTCCGCGCCAGAGCTGAACGGTATTCCGACACGCCTCGACGCCGAGGGCGCACTGGAGGTGGAAGTGGAAAAAGGTCAGGGGCTTAACCAGGTATTTGTGGAGCTTGAGCGGCTGGGCATCAAGGTTGTCAGCATGAGAACCAAAGCCAACCGGCTGGAGGAGCTGTTCATTCGCATGGTTGAGGAGAACGCCGCCGAATCCGCCAGGGCGGTGGAGGGTGCAGCATGACCCCGCATGCGATATTCACAGCCTTCAGCACCATTGTTGTCCGGGAGGTGCGCCGGTTTACCCGTATCTGGGCGCAGACCCTGTTGCCGCCTGCGGTCACCATGACCCTGTATTTCATTATCTTCGGTAACCTCATTGGCTCCAGGATCGGCGAAATGGGCGGTTTCGATTATATGTCGTTTATCGTGCCCGGGCTGATCATGATGGCAGTCATCACAAGCTCCTATGCCAACGTGGTGTCGTCGTTTTTCTCCATGAAGTTCCAGCGCAGCATTGAGGAGCTTCTGGTGTCTCCGGTTCCCAACTGGGTTATCCTTGCCGGGTATGTGACCGGAGGCATGGCGCGGGGGCTTGGTATCGGCCTGATTGTCACGTTGCTGTCACTGGTGTTCACCCGCTTGTCGATCCACAACCTGCCCATGATGGTTATTACGGTGTTCCTGACGTCCGCACTGTTCGCACTGGGCGGTTTCATCAATGCCATGCTGGCAACCAAGTTTGATGACATCTCCATCGTGCCCACATTCGTTCTCACGCCCCTGACTTATCTGGGCGGCGTGTTCTACAGTATCGATCTGCTTCCGGGGTTCTGGCATGGCGTATCCATGGCCAATCCCATCCTGTACATGGTGAACGGCTTCCGGTACGGAATTCTCGGCGTGTCAGACGTTAATCCGTTCGTTTCTCTTGGTATGATTCTGGTTTTCATCTCCGTGTTGGCATTCATCGCCCTCAGAATGCTCGAGCGTGGTAAAGGCATTCGCCACTGATTTCAGGAACCCCTATGGCACTCAATGATGCGCCGCTTGGCAAGACAAGCGATTACCCGGACAGCTACGATCCGGGCCTTTTGTTTCCCGTCGCGAGGGAGGAAAATCGCCGCCGTCTTGGGCTGGAAGACGGCCGCTGGCCATGGTTCGGCGAGGACCTGTGGCAGGCCTGGGAAATCTCCTGGCTGCGGCCAAATGGTGTGCCGGAAGTCGCCTGGGCAGAGATAGTCTTCCCAGCGGCTTCGCCTTCAATCATCGAATCCAAATCGCTGAAGCTGTACCTCAATTCGCTGAATCAGGTGGTGTACTCCTCCCGAGAGCAGGTGGCAGAGGTGATCACCCAGGATCTGTCCAGCGCTTGCGGCGGTGCGGTACAGGTTAATCTGTTGAGTGTGGACGAATCCGGAGAAGCGATTGGCCGCGCTGAAGGGTTCGAGTTGATTGATGACGAACCGGTCAGCGACGTGGTTTATGAGTATTCACCCGATTCTCTCAATGCCGGCAATGAGGTGGTGACCGAGCAGCTGTGTTCCCATCTGCTCAAGAGCAACTGCCCGGTGACGGGGCAGCCGGACTGGGCCACCCTGCTGGTAAGCTACACTGGCCCGAGAATCGACCGGGCTGGCTTGCTGCGATACGTCGTGAGCTTCCGGCAGAAACAGGATTTCCACGAGCATTGTGTGGAAACGGTGTTTACCGATCTGATGAGCCGATGCAACCCGGAGTCGTTGACTGTCGTTGCCCGATATACGCGGCGGGGCGGGTTGGATATCAACCCGTGGCGGAGCACAGAAACCGGCAAGGGTGCCGGGCCTCGGCTGATACGTCAGTAATAAGAATTGAATTGAGCGCAGGGACGCGTCTCAGGAAACATCCTCTTCCCGTCGCAGACGATCGGCGGCATCTTCAAGGGCAGTCAGGATGGCCTGGCGTTCCTTCTCGGTGATCTTGTCTGAATCCAGATACATGGCGAAGCCACTGTGCTCGTGCTCGAGGAAGCTGCGGTTTGGGCCCATATCGCGTCGGAAATCCACCACCTCATAAATTGGCACCGGCTTGCCGAACCCTTTCACCGTTATCTCGCCCTTGTCCCGGCACATGATCTTGTCCTTGATCAGCGAGAAGGTCTCGTAGGAAACCAGTATTTCACCCGGTTCTGCCAGCGATTCAAGCCGGCTGGCAAGATTCACCTCCTTGCCGATGATGGTGTAGTCCATCCGGTTTTCTGCACCGAAGTTACCTACGGTTGTGTAGCCGGTGCTGATCCCCATTCTAATTTCCAGCGGGGTCTTGATGCCCTGGCTGCGCCACTTCTGACGCATGATTTTCATGTGCTTGCGCATCTCGATGGCCATGGAGACGCAGGCAAAAGCGTCCTCCCGCTGACCCCGACTGGTTGGGTCGCCAAAGAACACCATGATGGAGTCGCCAACGAACTTGTCGATGGTGCCGCCGTACTTCAGGGCCACTTCCGACATTTCGTTAAAGTAGTGATTCAGTAGCTCGGTCAGGGCTTCAGGCTCCATTTCCTCGGACAGCTCGGTGAAGCCCTTGATATCAGAGAAGAACACCGCCAGCTTTTTCCGCTGGGTTTCCAGCCGCACATCCCGCTCGCCCGTGAAGATGGACTGCCAAACCTGAGGCGAGAGGTATTTGGAGAGCTTGTGGGAGAGTGCGATGGACTGCTCACGCTGATTCTGGATCTGGGTCTTTGCCAGCATGAGTGCGCGTGCCTGCTGGTGCGAGTAGTAGGCTGTGACACAGATATAAAGCCCGGTTGAGAGAATCGACACAATGCTGGTGAGCAGAGGCGAGTGCGGACCGTCCGCCGGCCCAAGGATAGCGACAGAACCAGCAATGGCTGCGGCCATGAAGACGGTGCCCATAAGCCACTGGCGGATGCCGCCGACAATCAGGCAACTGAACATCAACATCAGCGCGACCGCCAGGGAGGGAATGACGATCAGCCCGATGCAGCCGATAAACGCGCCACCAACAACACAATCGAAAATCAGCATCTTCTGTCGAATGCGTGGGGAATTCCTGAGGAACGTCCGACGGGTCAGGGCGTGGGCTATGTGGGGCCAGGTGAGCGCGCCGGCCACCAGCCAAAGCAGCCAATGGGCAAAGACACCTTGCAGAACACCGGTTACGATAATGGCGGCGGTTGAGGTATAGGCCAGGATCCGGCCGTTGTAATCGGGCATCGGCGGAATGGCAATGGGGTTGCCCGATGCCTCAGACGCCAGGGATCTGCCTGCTGAGCTGCTGGCATTTCGCAAGTCTGCCGGAGCGCTCATCATTTCAGAAACGGATCCTGCCAATTAGCATGTCACGGAACATGACCCAGTCGCCCATCAGGCTGTACAGTGGGTACTTGAAAGTAGCGGGGCGGTTTTTCTCAAACTTGAAATGGCCTACCCAGGCAAAGCCATAGCCAATAACCGGCAGAGCCAGAAGCCACAAGAGCTTGCCTGACGTCAGGGCCCACAGGGCCACGATAAGAACCAGCAGGCTGCCGACAAAGTGCAGACGGCGACAGGTCACGTCGCTGTGCTCTTCAAGGTAGTAAGGATAGAATTCGGAAAAGCTGTTGAAGGTTTGCTGGTTGCTCATTGTGTTGCCACTCATCGTTGTACGACCGCGTCATTTATAATTGTTGGCAGACCCGACTACGACCAAAGGTTAACAGCATTACGTACAAGCCACAATTCACAGCCGGGAATTATGGTTATACCGAATTTTTGACATCCATCAGAACAACGATCAGACAGCGAGCAGATATGACAGCAGTTACCGATTTCCTTCTCAACCGTTCGTCAGAGCCCAGGCTGGAGTCGCCTGCACCGGACCCGGCAACCCTTGACCGGGCGTTTGCCTGCGCCGCTCGCGCTCCTGACCACGCGCTGCTGAGACCCTGGCGTTACCTGGTTATAGAGGGCGAAGGTCTTGAGGCGCTGGGCGAGCTGTTTGCCTCCACCTGCGCCAACAACAGCGACGAGAAAGAGATCGAGAAGCTCAGGCGTGCACCTCTCAGGGCGCCAATGGTGATCGTGGGTATCGCATCGCCGAGAACGCATCCCAAAGTACCTGAAGTCGAGCAGTTGATGTCCGCCGCAGCCGGCATGAGTTTTATTGAGCTTGCCTTGCAGGATGCCGGTTACGGAGTGATGTGGAGAACGGGCGGCGTTGCCTACCATTCCTCGGTTCACGCCGGGCTGGGGCTGGAAGAGCATGAGCAGATCGTCGGCTTTCTCTACACCGGAACAGTCTCCGCCTCCAAGCCGGCGGTTCCCAGGCCGGCGATTGATGAATTTGTGCGTCACTGGCCCTGATTACCCTGCCTGAAGTCCCCCGGACCTCGCCGGGGGAAGCAGCTTGCCGCTTTTTCCTGTCCGCTCCTTGTGCACTTTTCCCTGACAATCGATTTGCCACTGGCCAGGGCCCGCCAATACTGACTTTCCTGACAAATTTACGCCTCATCTCAATTCTGGCATCCAGCTTGCTTTAGTCCCGTCAAAGAGCACAGCCGGCAAAAAAAGCTCGGCATACCAGTGCAGTTTTCGGGAGGCAACATGGCAATTACGTTTGATTCGGCTCTGGGCATTCATCAACACGCGGTTGAAGCGCGTGTTAAACGCGCCGAAGTCCTGGCAAACAACCTGGCAAACGCCGACACCCCGGGTTTCAAGGCGCGCGATCTGGATTTCCAGGCAATGATGCAAAAGGCCCAGGAGCAGGTCAGCGGATTCCAGATGGCCAAAACCCATGGCGCGCACATGGATACCTCGCCATCGGCCTCGGAAAGCGATTTGATGTATCGGGTTCCCCATCAGCCGTCGGTTGACGGCAATACGGTAGATGCCCAGCAGGAGCAGACCCGGTTCATGCGCAACGCCATGGATTTCCAGGCCAGTTTCCAGTTTTTGAACAGCAAGTTCAGCGGTTTGACCAAAGCCCTTAAAGGCGAATAAGCCGCAGTCACAGGATTAGCGAAGGAGAATTTTCATGTCACTGGGCAGCATTTTTGATATCGCCGGTTCCGGCATGACCGCGCAATCACTGCGGCTGAATACAACCGCGTCGAACATTGCCAATGCCGAGACCGCAAGTTCCAGCACGGGCGAAACCTATCGGGCCCGAAAGCCGGTTTTCTCGGCCATTCAGCAGTCCATGATGAACCCGGGGCAGGGCGGTTTTCCGATGGCGGCCGATGAGGGGCCGGGCGCGGGCGTAAGAGTTGAGGGTATTGTTGAGAGTGATGCAGAGTTGCAGATGCGTTACGAGCCCCATCATCCGGCGGCCAATGAAGACGGATATGTCTTCTACCCCAATGTGAATGTGGTCGAAGAGATGGCGGACATGATGTCGTCGTCCAGAAGTTTCCAGATGAATGTGGATGTCATGAACACTGCCAAGTCCATGATGCAGCGCATTCTGACTCTTGGTCAGCAGTAACAGGGTGAGGAGCACAACATGACTGCAGTTAATGCAACAGACGCGTCGGATGTTCTGAGCCAGTACCAGCTGAAACAGCAGAATGGCGGCCAGGGCACCAGCGAGCTGGGCCGGAATGAGTTTATGGAACTGATGCTGGCGCAGTTGAAAAACCAGAACCCGTTGGAGCCCCAGGACAACGGAGAGTTCATCTCCCAGCTGGCGCAATTCAGTTCGCTGGAGGAGATGCAGAATCTCTCCGGTACGGTTGAGGACGTGGTTGGGCAGTTCCGATCCACCCAGGCGCTCCAGGCGTCGGCCATGGTGGGCAAAACCGTGCTGGCACCCTCCCAGATCGGGATCTTGGGTGCGGAAGGTGAGATTACCGGAACCATTGAAGTGCCTGCTTCCACGGGCGGCCTGCGCCTGTCCATCGAAGGACAGAACGGTGAGCGGGTACGGCAGATTGATATGGGTAGCAGTCAGGCAGGTGTTGTGTCCTTCCGCTGGGATGGTCAGGACGGCAACGGCAATCCATTGCCGCCGGGCCCCTACCGGATTGTGGCAGAAGCTTCCTATCCTGATGGGCCGCAGCAGCTGGGCACCATGGTGAGTGCCAATGTGGATAGCGTGTCCCTGGGCCAGGGCGGCTCGATAACACTGAATCTTGCGGGCATGGGCTCTATTGCCCTGTCTGACGTGAAACAAATTAACTGAGACCGGTGAGACACCAAGGGGTGAACCATGGCATTTAATACAGGTTTGAGCGGCCTTCGTGCGGCATCGGTGGATCTGGACGTCACTGGCAACAACATTGCGAACGCCAGCACCGTTGGCTTCAAGGGCAGTAAGGCCCAGTTCGGCGATCTCTACGCAAGTGGCTTTCTTAGCGCGGGCACCAACCCGATCGGTGACGGTGTTCGGGTACAGGACGTAAAGCAGTCTTTCGGCCAGGGTAATATCAGCTTCACGGACAACGGTCTGGATATGGCGATTGCCGGCGATGGTTTCTTTATTCTTAATAACGGCGGTGAAATTCGTTATTCCCGTGCAGGGCAGTTCGGCATTGATAAGGACGGCTTTGTAACGAACAACCAGAATATGCGGGTGCAGGGATACACCGCCGATGAAGACGGTAACCTTTCCGGTATTCGAGGCGATCTGCAGATTGAAACCGACAACCTCGCGCCACGCCGGACCACAAACCTCGTTTCAGATCTGAACCTGGACTCGCGGGAACCCGTGCTTGAAACCCGGGTTCGGGACATCGGGCCAATCGCCGCAACGGATCTGCAGGGTGAGAGTTTTGATGTGCTTTATAACGATGGTACGCCGGACTTCAACGTAACCATCGGGGCTGCAGCAACAGCCCGAGAGGCGGCCGCCGCAATTAACGATGCGCCTGGCCTCAGCGCGTCTGCTACCACGACCGTGACGTTTGATGGTGCCAATCAACTTGATGACACTTACATCTCCAACGCGGGCCCGGGTAATTTTGCATTCAGTCTGAGCATCAATGGCTCTCCGCTTGCCCTGGATACCAGCAATATCACATCGCTCCAGGATCTCGTCGACTCTATTAATAATTCCTCTGAGACCGCCATTTCAGCATCAATGGTGGATGACGGTTCAGGCAGCAATAACGTGTTGCGGGTGATTCATAACCAGGGCGAGACGCTGAGCTTTTCCTTCGATGACGACGGCGATCTCAGTAACGGGGGTGAAACCTCCGATACGGTTCTCGGTGACGTGAATGCGACGGCGGACAGAGTTGTTTCGGGCATTGATGATGCCTCCAATGGCGATTTCGAAACGGCATTTAATAGCTCTCCAATCCGGATAACCAATGAGTTCAACCCTCTGGATCAGCGGACCTACAACCACGCCACCTCTACCACCATCTACGACAGTCTGGGCAACTCCCACGAGTTCACCCAGTTCTTCGTAAAGGAGCCTTCTCCTGGTAGTGGCGTCGGTGTAAGTGAGTGGTCGGTTTACCTGCAGATTGATGGGGAGATGGTCGCTGGCACAGACACGACACCCTATACCGCCCGTTTTGATCAGAATGGTAATCTGCAATCAATTGATGGTGACCCAGCCGGCGAGATTGTGATCACTGATTGGGTTCCTAAGGACGAGAACGGCCAGCCAAATGGGGCAGATGGTCCTCCTGCGGACCCAACCTCGGTGGTGACACCGATTCCGGAGCCGCCGACATCCTCCGCATTTGTATTGAACCTTGCTGACACTACTCAGTATGGCGCGGCGTTCGGTGTAAACGATCAGCAGCAGAACGGGTACACAACGGGCCGTCTCTCAGGTCTGGACGTATCGGATCAAGGGGTTCTCTTCGCCCGCTATACCAATGGCCAGTCACAGGCTCTCGGTCAGGTTGCTTTGGCTTCCTTTAATAACACAAACGGGCTGTCGCCTGTGGGGGATACGTCCTGGGTCGAAACCTTCGAATCGGGCCAGCCAATCATCGGCGCCCCGGATACAGGGACTCTGGGCTCTATTAAGGCCAGCTCAGTGGAAGAATCCAACGTGGATCTCTCGGCCGAACTGGTCAACCTGATCATCGCCCAGCGAAACTATCAGGCCAACGCCAAAACCATTGAAACCTCCGATGCGGTCACCCAGACCATCATCAACCTCCGTTAATATCGCGACCTAGCGAACATGGCATGACTCCTGCAGGAAGACTGGAAACAGTCAAAATTCCGGCAGGAGTTTTCCCATGGACAAAGCCCTCTACATCGGTATGTCTGGCGCCAAGCAGAATATGCTGGCCCAGCAAGCCCATGCCAATAACCTGGCGAACGTCAGTACCACCGGCTTCAAGAAAGACTTCGCCCAGGCCCGCAGTATGCCTGTCTACGGGGAACATCATCCGACCCGCGCCTATGCCATGACAGAAAGACCCGGCACCGACCTTTCCGCCGGTGCGCTGATGGAAACCGGACGCAAGCTGGATGTGGCGGTAGAAGGTGAAGGGTGGCTTGCCATCCAGAACGACCAGGGCGAGGAGGTCTTTACCCGCAGCGGCAGTCTCCAGGTGGATGTCAACGGCCTGGTGCGCCTGGCCAACGGCGAACTGGTGCTGGGCAATGGCGGGCCGGTGGCGCTTCCCCCGTTTGACAACGTCGAAATTGGCGCCGATGGCACCGTTTCAATTGTTCCTGTGGGTGGTCCACCGGACCAGCTGGTGGAAGTGGACCGGCTGAAGCTGGTCAGCCCGCCCCCGGAAGCCTTGGAGAAAGGTCTCGATGGGCACATGCGCCGCAAGCCGGATCAGGCTGTGGACGGCCCGGAACCACCGGATGCAAACCAGCGGGTCGCTTCCGGATTCCTTGAAAGCTCCAACGTGAATGCAGTGGAAGAGATGATCTCGAACCTGCAGCTGTCCCGGCAATACGAGATGCAGGTGAAGGTCATGACCACCGCCAATGAGAATTCCGAAGCAGCGGCACGGCTGTTGCAGAACCTTTAAGTAACGACTGAACACATTGGCCTCGCGGGCCTGAAGCGGCAAAAATTGGCCGCCTGACTGCCCGCCGGCAAGGAGTAAGCAGCATGCATCCAGCACTTTGGGTCAGCAAGACCGGGTTGAGCGCTCAGGACACCAACATGTCCACCATTTCCAACAACCTGGCGAACGTCAATACCACTGGCTTCAAGCGGGACAGGGCCGTGTTCCAGGACCTTTTGTACCAGATCAATCGGCAACCCGGTGGTCTGACAACCCAGAACTCTGAACTGCCCTCTGGTCTCCAGTTGGGTACGGGTGTGCGGGTTGTCGGCACCGCCAAGCAGTTCTCCCAGGGCAACCTGCAGATCACCGAGCAGCCCCTCGATATGGCCATCAACGGTCGTGGTTTCCTTCAGGTTCAGTTGCCCGATGGGCAGATTGCCTACACCCGGGATGGTCAGTTCCAGCTCAACGCCAATGGGGACGTAGTCAACCCGGATGGCTACCCGCTGGAACCAGCCATCAACGTGCCGGAGAACGCCACCAACATAACCATTGGCAAGGATGGCACCGTCACGGCAGTAACGGATGATCAAGCCGCACCGGTCAACCTGGGCCAGATTACCCTGGTGGATTTCATCAATCCCCAGGGCCTGCAGGCTATCGGTAACAACCTGTTCAAGGCGACCAATGCCAGTGGCGATCCTGCTGAAGGTGAGCCCGGGCTGGCGGGGCTCGGCAGTATCGAGCAGGGTTCCGTGGAGTCGTCCAACGTTGAGGTGGTCGAGGAGCTGGTGAACATGATTACCACCCAGCGTGCCTACGAGATGAACTCGAAAGTGGTCTCCACAACCGACCAGATGCTCCAGTTCATTACTCAAAACATTGGCTAACGCCGCCAGAGGTGACGTCATGAAACTGATGACTTCAAACCGGACAACCCGAAGCGCCAGCACATTGGTGATGGTGCTGTTTCTGGTCCTGTTGCAGGGTTGCACGGCCATGAGCCGGCCCCGGGCAGTTCCGGATGACCCAGAGTTTGCACCGGTTCGCCCTCAGGCCATGATGCAACGGGACAGTGCCTCCGGTTCCATCTACCAGGTCTCACGGAACTACAACTTCTACGGCGATACCGTGGCGTTAAACGTGGGTGATGTGCTCACGGTGATCCTTGAAGAATCCACACGGGCCAGCAAGAACGCGGAAACCAGCATCACCAAGGACAATGAAGTCACGCTGCCAGAGCCGACCATCCTTGGTAAGAGCAATTTCGGGATCAATACCTCCCTGAATCACGAGCGTGATTTCGAGGGCAGCGCTGAAGCAGACCAGAGCAACAGTCTTGCCGGCAGTATCACCGTCACCGTAACCGAAGTGCTGCCAAACGGTGTTCTGAGGATTCGTGGGGAAAAATGGCTGTCGCTGACGAATGGTGATGAATACATCCGCCTGACTGGCCTAGTTCGCCCCCAGGACATCCAACCTGACAATACAGTGGCGTCCAATCGAATTGCGGATGCCCGGTTTGCCTACGGCGGAACCGGTGATTTTGATCAGGCAAACCAGATGGGCTGGCTGGCGCGTTTCTTTAACAGTGAGTGGTGGCCTCTATGAGCTTTCGCCGTTTGATTGTCTGGGTGCTTGCTCTGGCTGTGGTTTCAGCCCCGGTATTGGCGGACCGCCTGAAGGATCTGTCGCGGATCAAGGGTGTTCGCAATAACCAGCTGGTCGGCTATGGACTGGTTGTAGGCCTGGATGGCACCGGCGATAGCGCTCCGTTCACCAACCAGACCTTCCGCAACATGATGAACCAGTTCGGCGTTACCTTGCCGGAGGGGGTCAATCCAAGTCTCGCAAACGTGGCGGCAGTGACGGTTAGCGCGAATCTGCCTCCCTTCGCCAAGGCGGGCCAGGAAATTGATATCACCGTGTCTTCCATCGGCAACGCGGACAGTCTGCGTGGCGGCACCTTGCTGATGACACCGTTGAAGGGTGCTGATGGTCAGGTTTATGCCATGGCGCAGGGCAGTCTGGTGGTTGGGGGGTTCGGTGCCCAGGGACAGGACGGTTCGCGGATCACCGTGAACGTTCCAAGCGTTGGCCGGATTCCCAATGGCGCCACTATTGAACGGGAGGTGGCTTCGCCGTTCAGCCAGGGTGACACCATTACTTTCCATCTCCTGCGCCCGGATTTCACAACAGCACGCCGCGTAGTCGAGGCTATTAATGGCCGTCTCGGACCGGATATGGCGTATGCACATGATGCCACATCGGTTTCCGTGCGCGCGCCGCGGGATCCCTCCCAGCGGGTCAGTTTCCTGTCGATCCTTGAAAACATCGAAGTGGATCCGGCCGAGGATGCGGCAAAAGTGGTGATTAACAGCCGTACCGGCACCATTGTGGTTGGCCAGAATGTTCAGGTCAGCCCGGCGGCAGTCACCCATGGCAACCTCACAGTGACCATTCAGGAAAACCCCAATGTGGAGCAGCCGAATCCCTTCGCCGGGGGCGACACCGCCATTGAGCAGGATTCCCAGATTGCCATTACCGAGGAGCCGGCGCGGATGTTCAAGTTCGGTCCCGCCGTCACGCTGAACGAGATCGTGCAAGCCGTAAACCAGGTAGGCGCTGCACCCGGCGACGTAATGGCGGTACTCGAAGCTCTGAAACAGGCCGGTGCCCTGCGCGCCGAGCTAATTGTTATCTAGGTGGCGTGATGCAGGACTACAAGGTTCAACAGGCCCAGGTTTATACCGACTTCAACGGCCTCAACGCGTTGAAGGCCCAGGCTCGCACTGACAAAGAGTCAGCCCTGCGTGAGGTGGCGCGCCAGTTCGAGAGCCTGTTCCTGTCTGAAATGCTGAAGTCCATGCGTAAGGCCGGCGATGTTTTCTCCGAGGGCAACTACCTGAACAGCAATCAGTCCGAGCTTTATCGGGATATGTTCGATAGCCAGATGAGTCTGACCATGGCTGGAGGCAAGGGCAGTGGTCTTGCCGAGGCGCTCGTTCGCCAGCTCGGCAAGCAGATCCCTGGCATGGATAACGAAGGAGGCCGGCTCGCCGGCCACAAGGCAAGTCTTGCGGATTACGATCGAAGCCTGCCTGCTCTGACCTCCCAATTGCCTGATAGCGTGCAGCAAGTGACTGCCGTGGCAGAGAAGGCAGCATCACCGGTGTCTGCCACGCCCTCGAATTTGCCAGAGCGGTTCGAGTCTCCGGAGCATTTCGTGACCAAGCTGTTACCAATGGCAGAGCGGGTTGCCCGCGACTCCGGCATTGATCCTAAGCTCATGGTGGCCCAGGCCGCCCTGGAAACCGGCTGGGGCCGGCACATGATCCGAGGGGAACAGGGCGAACCCAGTTTTAACCTCTTCGGCATCAAGGCGGATAGCCGTTGGCAGGGCGATGCGGTATCCATAACCACTACGGAATACCGGGAGGGTTTGCCCATGAAAGAGCAGGCCAGCTTCCGGGCTTACACAGATTACGAATCCAGCTTCCGGGACTATGTCTCGTTCCTGGAATCCAACCCCAGATACCGGGAGGTGTTGTCCGTCGCCGACCAGCCTGAAGTGTTTGCTGAGAAGCTCCAGGAAGCCGGCTACGCCACTGACCCCAACTACGGCAGCAAGATCCGCCAGATCATGAATCGTGATTCACTGATGACACTGTCCATGGGCAGTGAAGGGATGAAGGAGTAAACCTTATGGCAGGGCTGATAGGTATTGGTCTGACCGGCATCCTTAGTCATCAGGCTGCGCTGAACACCACGGGCAATAATATAACCAACGCCAACACACCGGGTTATAGCCGTCAGGAAGTACTGTTCGAGACTCAGGAAGGCCAGCGGACCGGCGCGGGCACGATTGGCAGCGGTGTCAACATTGCCGACATTCGGCGCCTGGCCAATGAATATCTGGTGCAACAGGTCCGGGAAGACAGCACGCTTTTTGGAGAGCAGGAGGCCCTGAATTCCGAGCTGTCCAGGCTTGATAATTTGCTGGGTGGCGAGACCACCGGGCTAAGTACTGCGTTGAACAATTTCTTTGCCAGTCTTCAGAACGCTGCAGAGGATCCCACCTCTTTACCACAGCGCCAGCTGGTTCTGAGTGAGGCACAACAGGTTGTAAACCGGTTCCAGGCGCTCAACCAGGAGTTTATCCAGCAGCGGGAGTCCATCAAGACCCAGATGCAGCAGGGTATAAAGGATGCCAACACCCTTCTGAAGAGCATTGCCGAACTGAATCTGGCGATTTCCGAATCACCCGGGATTGCCCAGGGACAAATGCCGAATGAACTGCTGGACAAGCGTGATGAGAAACTCCGCCAGCTGTCCGAACTTGTGAATATAAAGGTCAGTCCGGCGGATGGCAGCCAGGTCAACGTGTCTTTGTCCAATGGGCTGTCGCTCGTGGTTGGCAGCAATGCGGCGACTCTTGGTACCCGGGAGAACGCTGAAGATCCGACCCGCCTTGAGTTTACTCTGAGTAATGGCGGCCGGACGCTCAACATCGATGAACAGATCAGTGGTGGCAAACTTGGTGGTCTTCTGCGTTTCGATACTGAGGGATTGAAGCCGGCTTTTGATGAGTTGGGCCGGATCGCCATTGCGCTGTCTGACACTATGAATCAGCAGCATGAAATCGGCATGGATCTGGAGGGTGATCTTGGTGGCCGGTTTTTTACGGATATCAACTCTCTCGAAGCCCAGCGCAGCCGGGTTGTGGCGAATGGCAATAACGCTCTGGCAAGCTCCGGGCAGCTAGCTGTAGAGATAACCGACAGCGCCGCTTTGCCTGCCGGGCGGTGGACGTTGCAGTTCAGTGGCGATGGACGGAATTTCGAATTGATTGATCAGGCGAGCGGCAAGACGGTCAACCAGGGCCGGCTGCCGGATCCTGTCCAGTCCGAAATCAGTATGCCCGGGTTCAACATCCGTGTTGAAGGGGGCACGTTCAGCGCCGGCGACAAATTCCTCATTCAACCCAGTCTCAATGCTGCTGAGAGTATCGGCCTGGTTGTCAGTCGTGAAGAGGATCTGGCCTTTGCCAGTCCAATCCGCGCGACCGCCAGTGACGATAATATAGGTACAGCTCAAATTGATCAGGGCACTATGCTGGACGTAAGGAATCCGTTTACCAATTCCCTTTTACCTGGTTTCCAGAGTTCAGGAGAGCTGGCGAATGGTCCGCTAAGAGTCGAGTTTGCCAGAGATCCAGTGAGCAATGACTTGATTTACTCGGTTACCGACGCCAGTGCGCCGTCACAGGTTGTGGCAACTGGTACTTACGATCCCCAACAGATAAACACCCTCTTTGAGGAAGATCCTGCATTGGCGGGAGCGCAATATCAGGGGTTCCAGTTCCGTATGACCGGTGAACCCGCGGTTGGCGATACCTTCACGATTGAGTACAACTCGAACGGTGTTTCGGATAATCGCAACGCTGAGCTTCTCGCTGCCCTTGGCACGGCAAACACACTGAATGGTGGCAGCCAGAGTTTTGCCGAAGGATACGCTGGTCTGGTTGAGGATATTGGCGTCAAAACCCGCCAGAGCCAGCTCGACGTGGACGCTGGCAGGGCGCTTCTTGAGCAGTCCACCAACCAGCGGGAGTCTGTCTCGGGAGTCAACCTTGATGAGGAAGCCGGCCGCCTGATCCAGTATCAGGCCGCATACAATGCCTCGGCCCAGGTAATGTCGGTGGCCCAGGACCTTTTCAATACCCTGTTGCAGAGTTTCCGGTAACGGTTGAGGTGATGTGACATGATCAGAATTTCATCACAGCAGATTTTCTCGGGCGGTATTAACCGGCTTCAGGAACTCAATACCAGTCTGAACAACACCCAGCAGCAGATTTCGACTGGCCAGAGGGTGAACAAGCCTTCCGACGATCCGGTAGCCGCAGCGCGAATTCTGAAGCTGGATCAGGAGCTTTCCCGGGTTGAAACCTATCAGCGCAATGTTGATCTGGCCGAAAACCGGCTGAATCAGGAAGAAAGTGCATTGGAAAGCTCGATCGATGTGATTCAGCGGATCCGGGAATTGACCGTTCAGGCTGGCAATGGATCGCTGTCTGCCAACGACCGACGCTCGATTTCTTCCGAGCTCGAGGAACGCCTGGGACAGCTGGCGAAT
The DNA here is from genome assembly GCF_047123295.1 of Marinobacter sp. MIT932201. NCBI lineage: Bacteria > Pseudomonadati > Pseudomonadota > Gammaproteobacteria > Pseudomonadales > Marinobacteraceae > Marinobacter > Marinobacter sp. MIT932201. Next base: position 1,934,491 of record NZ_CP138917.1, read on the forward strand.
ATTGCCAACACCCGGGACGCGTCTGGTGAATACATTTTCAGTGGCTTTCAGGGCTCCGTGAAGGCTTTTGAGCAGGACGCTTCGGGCAGCTGGGTGTATCAGGGCGATGAGGGACAGAGAGTCCTGGAGATCGATGATGGCGTAACTGTTCCTATCAGTGATAATGGCAAGGACATTTTCGTCAGGGTTCCCGCCGCCATAACCGGCGAGCACAGTACAGTGAATACACCGGCAGCTTCCATTTCCGGTGTCAGTCTGGTTAACGAGGCGGCTCTTGCTGCCGAGTATCCCAATTCCTTCCCGGATGACATTACGGTTGAGGTTGATGCCGGCGGCAATATTATCGCCACGGACAGTCAGGGGGATGTGTTGACGGTTGATCCGCCCACCTATCAGAGTGGCGAACCCTTCGTTGTCGCGGGTGTTGAAGTGACTTTGACAGACGTTGTTCCGGGTGCGGGTGATGTCTTCACGCTTGGAATCAACGAAAAGCAGTCGGTGTTCGGCACCATCGAAAACCTGATTGCCGGTCTTAACAGCATCGACAAGAGCAGTCCCGGGGGACAGGCCGAGTACGATGACCTGATTGCCAATTCGCTGATCAATCTGGACAACGCTCAGGAGAGCATTCTGCTGAAGCAGACAGAGTTGGGTGGTCGGATGAACGCAGTGGAATCCACCAAGACCTTCCTTGAGGATTCATCCGTTTACACCAATGAAATAAGGTCACAGCTTCAGGACCTGGATTACGCCGAAGCGATCAGTAATCTGAGCTTCCAGAGCTTCGTGCTGCAGGCAGCCCAGCAGTCATTTGCTCAGGTTTCCCAGTTGTCGCTGTTCGACCGACTGTAAATAATTGAAGCCGCGGGCAGATCTGTCCGCTGGCTTATTGCTTTCGCGATTTAGCTCAGTATAATCCCCAACACTCTCCGATGGCGGCGTGGTGAAATTGGTAGACACGACGGATTCAAAATCCGTTGGGGTAAAACCCGTGGCGGTTCGAGTCCGCCCGCCGCTACCATCTTCTTTCCTTCGGCGTCGTTAACAGTCTTCCATGAATGTCTCCGATTTTCATTTTGACCTGCCGGACGAATTGATCGCCCGCTATCCGCTCAAAGATCGAAGCGCATCAAGGTTGCTTTGTCTGGATGGTCTTTCCGGCAAGCTTGATCATCGCGTTTTCAGTGAACTTCCTGATCTGCTTCAGCCCGGTGACCTGCTGGTGTTTAACAACACCCGGGTGATTCCTGCGCGCCTTTTCGGCAAAAAAGAAACGGGTGGACAGGTCGAGGTACTTGTCGAGCGGGTGACCGGCGAACATGAAATTATCGCCCATGTCCGCGCCTCCAAGGCTTTGAAGGAAGGGCAAAAGGTTATCCTTGAAGATGGCACCTGTCTGCGTATGTCAGGCCGCGATAAAGCACTGTTTCACCTGGTGTGTGAAAGCGAGGAACCGGTACTCGACGTGTTGGAGCGCATTGGGCATATGCCACTGCCGCCCTACGTTGACCGGCCGGACGAAGCCACCGACCGGGAACGCTATCAGACCGTTTACGCCCGGGAGGCCGGCGCCGTCGCAGCGCCGACGGCAGGGCTTCACTTCGATGAGAGCCTGCTTGAGAAGTTGGCCGCCTGCGGGATCGAAAGTACCTTCGTGACGCTGCACGTTGGGGCCGGCACCTTCCAGCCGGTTCGTGTAGACAGAATCGAAGATCACACCATGCACAGCGAAGTCGTCAATGTTCCCCAGGATGCCGTCGACGCCGTAGAGCGAACCCGTGCGAGGGGAGGGCGTGTGGTGGCTGTGGGCACCACGTCGGTTCGCTCACTTGAGTCTGCAAGTCGTGGCGGACGCTTGAGGGCGTTCACTGGTGAGACTGATATCTTTATTTATCCGGGCTATCGGTTCCAGACCGTTGATGCCCTGATAACCAATTTCCATTTGCCGGAATCCACCCTGATCATGCTGGTCAGCGCCTTCGCTGGCTATGACAATGTGATGGCGGCCTACCGGGAAGCGGTGAAGGAACGCTACCGCTTTTTCAGTTACGGCGACGCCATGTTCATTGCCGGACAGGAACCCAGCCGTGGCATGTTGCTGGGGTCGGCGGTGGAATCCAATGAATCCGGTACTGATAATGCCGGGGAGGCCTTGTGACGCAAACCTGTTTCATGTCGTTCGAAAAACTGGGCGAGGATGGGCGTGCCCGTCGTGGCCGGCTGACGTTCCCCAGGGGCACGGTTGAAACGCCCGCCTTCATGCCGGTTGGAACATACGGCACTGTGAAGGGAATGTTGCCCCGCGATATCCAAGAGATCGGCGCAGAAATCATCCTGGGTAATACATTTCACCTGATGCTCCGGCCAGGCACTGAAGTGGTCAAGGCCCATGGTGATCTTCATGATTTCACCCAATGGCAGGGGCCGATCCTGACCGACTCCGGCGGCTTTCAGGTATTCAGCCTGGGCGAGATGCGAAAGATTACGGAGGAAGGGGTTACCTTCCGCTCACCGGTCGATGGCTCTCCGGTGGAGCTGTCTCCGGAAATTGCCATCCAGGTCCAGCGGGATCTTGGTTCTGACATCGTCATGATTTTTGACGAATGCACGCCTTACCCCGCCACCGAACGCCAGGCAAAAGACTCCATGGAGCTGTCACTGCGCTGGGCACAACGCAGCAAGGATGCCCATGAGGGGAATCCTGCTGCATTGTTCGGCATTGTCCAGGGTGGTATGTACGAGAGCCTGCGGGACCGCTCCCTGGAGGGTCTCACAGACATTGGCTTCGATGGCTATGCCATTGGTGGCCTTTCGGTTGGCGAGCCAAAGGAAGACATGATCCGGATTCTGGATCACTTGCCACCGAAAATGCCGGAGGACAAACCACGTTACCTGATGGGCGTGGGCCGGCCGGAGGACATCGTTGAGGCCGTTCGGCGTGGCGTCGACATGTTCGACTGCGTGATGCCGACCCGTAATGCCCGGAATGGCTACCTGTTCACTTCCACCGGGATTGTAAAAATCCGCAACGCGCGGCATCGTCACGACACTGCCCCTCTGGATGAACGCTGTGACTGTTACACCTGCAAGAATTTTTCGAGAAGTTATCTGCATCATCTCGATAAATGTGGAGAAATGCTGGGTTCGCAGCTGAATACAATCCATAACCTCCGGTTTTACCAGAACCTGATGGCTGGATTGCGTGGGGCCATTGAAGCAGGTACATTGTCGGACTTTGTAACCGACTTCTATGCCCTGCGCGGAGAGACCGTTCCGCCTCTGGGCAATGTTTGATCTATTCGCTAAACCAACGGAGATATTCAATGAAATCTATTAAAATGCTCGTTGCCGGCCTTTTGGCTCTGATGCCTGCTTTTGCCATGGCGCAGGACCCGGCTGCACAGGGAATGGGTGTTATGGGCCAGGTCATCTTTTTTGCTGGCTTCATTCTGATTTTCTATTTCCTGATCTGGCGCCCGCAGTCCAAGCGAGCGAAAGAGCATAAGGCGCTGATGTCTGGCCTGAACAAGGGCGACGAGGTTGTGACCTCCGGTGGTGTTGCCGGCAAGATTACCAAGGTAACTGACGATTTTATCGTTGTGGAAGTTGCCGATAATGTCGAGATCAAGGTCCAGAAAGTAGCCGTGGCCGCGGCTCTGCCCAAGGGCACGCTCAAGGACATCTGAGCGGGGCCATTTAGCCGGCCATCCCTGGTGGCCGGTCTGAATCTTCCTGGCTGAAACACCAAGGCCGGCCATCAGGCCGGCTACAAGGGATCCCATGCTGAACAAGTATCCGCTTTGGAAAAACCTGGTTATCCTGGTCGCGCTCGTGATCGGGTTTATCTACGCTTTGCCCAACCTCTTCCCCGACGATTACGCCATCCAGATCACAGGCGCCCGCAGCAGCACAGAGGTGAATGCCGGTGTGCTCGAGAGGGCTGTCGATGTGCTGGAAAGCCAGGGTATCGAGGTGAAAAGCAGTACTCTTCAGGATCGGGATGCTCTGATCCGTCTCACCAACTCTGAAGACCAATTGCAGGCTCGCCCACTGGTGCAGGCTACGCTTGGCAACGAATACCTGGTTGCGCTGAACATGGCGGCTTCCACGCCGGGATGGCTGAAAAGCCTGGGTGCCGGCCCCATGAAGCTGGGCCTGGATCTTCGCGGCGGCGTTCACTTCCTCCTGGAAGTCGATATGGAGACCGCGGTAAGCCAGCGACTCGAAGCCATGTCCGGCCAGATCAAGCGAGAGCTGCGTGAAGAGCGGATCCGTTATCGTGGCGGGGATGTGGAAGACAGTCGTCAGATTGTTCTCAGCTTCCGCGACGAAGAATCCCGCACCGAAGCCTTCAACATGGTGCGTGACCAGTACAACGAATTCCTTCTGGATGAGCAGACCCAGGGTGATGAGTTCCTCCTGGTGTTGACCCTGTCTGAGGCGGAAGTAACGGCGATCCAGGACTACGCCCTGGAGCAGAACCTTACCACCATCCGTAATCGGGTGAATGAGCTGGGCGTAGCCGAGCCCCTGGTTCAACAGCAGGGGGCCGACCGCATTATCGTTGAGCTCCCCGGAGTGCAGGATACCGCGCAGGCCAAGCGTGTACTTGGCGCCACCGCAAACCTCGAGTTCCGCATGGAGGCCCGTCAGGACGCGCCGAGCAGCGAGACCGAAGAGTTCGGTTTCCGCGATCAACCACAGCGCACCGCCCGCCTTGAGCAGGAAGTCATTGCCACCGGTAATAATGTGGCCAATGCCCAGCAGGCCTTTGATGAGAACGGTCAGCCCCAGGTTAACATCACCATGGATTCCGTTGGTGGTGATCTGATGAATCGCGCCACCCGCAATGCGATTGGCCGCCGGATGGCCGTGCTGTTCATCGAATACCGTACGGAAACCGAAACCAGAATGGTTGACGGTGAGCCCCAGGAAGTTGAAAACCGCGTAGTAGAGAAGGGCATTATCAGCCTGGCTACTGTGCAGTCTGCGTTGGGAAGCAGCTTCCGTATTACCGGTCTTGATTCAATCCCGGAGGCGGCAGAACTCGCGTTGCTGCTGAGGGCTGGTGCGCTGGCGGCGCCAATGTACTTTGTTCAGGAAAGGACAATCGGCCCCAGCCTTGGTCAGAAGAATATTGATGCCGGCATGATGTCGGTGGCGCTTGGCTTCGGTCTGGTGCTGCTGTACATGCTTGTCTATTACCGTGGGTTCGGTGTTGTCGCGAACATTGCGCTGACCCTGAACCTGATGCTTCTGGTGGCGTGCATGTCGATTCTGTCGGCAACGCTGACATTGCCGGGTATCGCCGGTATCGTTCTGACCGTGGGTATGGCGGTAGATGCCAACGTGCTTATCTTTGAGCGTATAAAGGAAGAGCTCAGATCCGGTGTGCCTCCCCAGACGGCGATCAATTCCGGTTATTCCCGAGCCTTCGTTTCCATTTTCGATGCCAACATCACCACCTTGCTGGTTGCTGTCATTCTGTTCGCCATGGGTTCTGGCCCGGTGAAAGGCTTTGCGGTTACCTTGTGCATCGGGATCCTCACGTCGATGTTCTCTGGCCTGATGGTCAGCCGCAGCATCGTGAACCTTATTTACGGCGGCCGCAGGGTCGAGAAGCTGTCGATCGGAGGAAAGCTCGCCAATGTCTGAAGATCAAAAGCAACCGTTTGATTTCATGGGCTTGCGGAAAATTGCTTCCGTAATCTCTATCTCGCTGATCGTTGTGTCCATTGCCCTCCTGGCCGTTCGTGGTCTGAACCTGGGGATGGACTTCACCGGCGGCACGTCCGTTGAATTTGAGTATGCAGAGGCGCCGCAGCTCGATGAAATCCGGTCCAGGCTTGATGCCGCCGGCTATGAGCAGTTCTCTGTCCAGAACTTTGGAGCCGACACCACAGTGCTGGTGCGTATGGCCGAGGCTGACAACGATCAACTGGCCCCCGAGGTAACCCGAACCCTGAAAGAGGGTGGTGTGGAGTTGGAGCTCGTCAGTTCCGAGTTTGTGGGCTCCCAGGTTGGCGAGGAGCTCAAGGAAGATAGCGGCCTTGGCCTGCTGATTGCCCTGGCGGTCGTGCTCATCTATGTGGGAATGCGCTTCCAGTTCAAGTTCGGTATTGCCTCGGTGGTGCCCCTGGCTCACGATGTGATTATCGTTCTGGGTGTCTTTGCCCTGTTCCAGTGGACCTTTGATCTCACGGTGCTGGCGGCCCTGCTTGCTGTAATCGGCTACTCGCTGAACGACACCATCGTTGTAGCTGACCGTATCCGGGAAAATTTCCGCAAGATGCGCGTTGGTGAGCCCTGGGACATTATCAACGAATCGATTCATCAGACCATCGCCCGGACAATCAATACCTCCGGCACAACTCTTGTGGTGCTGTTCGCCCTGTATTTTCTGGGTGGTGAGGCGATCAACAACTTTGCCCTGGCACTGATTATCGGTGTGGTTGTTGGTACCTATTCTTCCATCTACGTGTCTGCCAACCTCCTGATGGTTATGGGCGTGTCCCGTGACGATCTGATCGTGCCGCCTAAAGAAGGCGCCGAAAACGAGGACGAGGAAGAGCAGCCGCCGGAATGGCTGAACAGGATGTAATTCGATCTGGCTCTGTCGTTTCGGGCATAAAAAAACCGCCACATGATGTTGGCGGTTTTTTTTGTGTCCGGAAAAGCCTGGCGCTTTAGCGTGGCAGCCGGCCCCGGAACGGGTGCAGTACTTTCAGAACTTCCCGGAACAGTTTCGGGTTTGCCACTACCAGCTGGCGGGCATTGCCGGTGGACGGGTTGCCGGAGAAATCGCCGGTCAGTGCGCCGGATTCCATGGCGAGTGTAACGCCCAGATCCAGATCGGTCGCCTCGGGGCGGAAAATGATCGCCGCATCCATCAGGCCCGCTGAAACTCGGGCAATATCCAGGACCACACAGCCTGACGTGCGGAACATGCCAGAATCCCGTGCCAGTACCGCGGCCATTTCGCCCCAGAGCATCGGATCTTCGCTCTTACGGGCCTGGTCCAGCAGGTTGGTTGCAATCGCGGCATTTTCCGGCAGTTTGATTTCCGAAGCACGTACCCGGCGGCTATTCAAGGCGGCACCGTGGCCACGGCTGGCGGAATATTCCTCGCCGGTAACGGGGTTCACCAGCAGCAGGTTTTCGGTACGGTTATTCTTCTTCTGGGACAATGCCAGAGCAAACTCCGGAATGCCCCTCAGGAAATTCTCACGCCCCAGGACCGGGAAAATATGCCAGCTTTTCTCGCTGGTTCCGGCATTCGCTTCGTTCAATGGCGCGATGCTGTGGTCCTTGTAGGCCTTTTCGAGCTGCTCGGCAAAGTTATCGTAAATAGACTGCTCAACCCGCTCCAGCTGCCGACGGCGTTCTGAGTCGTCCTTGCCGGTGGGTTCCTGGCGCTCGAAATGGGCTTTCAGATAATCGGACCCCTGACGCGCGACGCGCAGGGCCATTTTAATAGCTGGTTGCATCTGAGTGTTCATTATCCGGGTGTGTGAAGGCCGGGTATCATAGCAAAAGATCACCCCGCTTGTATGTTTTTTGACTCAGCAATAGCACGGATAATCAGAGGTTGCGGGTTGTCCGGAGGGGCAGTGAAGCGGTGCTTTCTGCTATCATTGCCGCCCTGATCAACAACCTTGGGCCTGCTAGTAATGCACAAAAGCGCACTTCCACAGGAAGGGACAGAAACATTTCAGGATCAGATCCGGATTGTTCTGGTAGAAACATCTCATTCCGGCAACATCGGTGCTGTTGCCCGAGCCATGAAAAATATGGGGTTGGGCAATCTGTGGCTGGTTAACCCGGCTTCTTTTCCGGATGAGGCGTCCTACGCTCGCGCGGCGGGAGCGTCTGATGTGCTTGATAACGCTCATGTGGTGTCTTCGCTGGACGAGGCGCTTTCCGACTGCGTGCTGGTGATGGGGACAAGTGCCCGGGGAAGAAAGGTGCCCTGGCCGGTTTGTGCGCCACCTGAGGCCGCGGCGGCCGCGGCAGGCCACGCAGAAAACGGCCCGGTGGCCCTGGTATTCGGAAGAGAGAATCATGGTCTGAGCAACGACGAGCTGCAGCGTTGCCACTACCACATTCATATCCCGTCCAACCCGGATTACAGTTCCCTGAATCTGGCCATGGCTGTTCAGGTGATGTGCTATGAATTGCGAATGTATTATCTGCGCAGCCTTGAAGGCGGTGAAGGGAGCCCATACCTAAAGTCGATGATCAGACCCGGGGACGAAGGCTGGGACGTGCCGCCGGCCAAAGTTCACGATGTCGAGGGCTTTTTCGGGCACCTCGAGCAGGTGCTGATTGATGTGGATTTTCATCGACGGGAGAACCCCAGGCAACTGATGACGCGCTTGCGGCGTCTGTTCCAGCGGGCCAGACTGGATCAGATGGAAATCAACATTCTCCGGGGTATTCTTACTGCTGTTCAGAAGGCGGCAGGCACACAGAATAGCAGCAAATCAACCGAGGCCGGCACTGCGGCGACGGAACAGGATAATGGCCATGTTTGAGCGTTTGCGGGAAGACATTAACAGCGTGTTCCATCGGGATCCCGCCGCGAGGAACACCTTTGAGGTCCTGACCAACTACCCGGGCTTGCACGCACTGCTTTTTCATCGGTTCTCCCATTGGTTGTGGAGCCTCGGTCTGAAATGGCTTGCTCGCACCATCTCCACCATTGCCCGGTGGCTGACCGGCATCGAGATCCATCCGGGCGCGACCATCGGGCGCCGGTTTTTCATTGACCATGGCATGGGCGTGGTCATTGGCGAGACCACGGTTATAGGGGATGACGTTACCCTTTATCAAGGCGTTACCCTTGGCGGAACCAGCTGGAACAAAGGCAAGCGCCACCCCACGATTGGCAACAGCGTCGTTGTGGGTGCCGGCGCAAAGATTCTGGGGCCCTTTGAAGTGGGCGAGGGTGCCAAGATCGGGTCGAATTCCGTGGTTACGAAGGAAGTGCCCGCAGGCGCAACGGTGGTAGGTATTCCGGGCCGAGTCATCGTCAAGCGTAAAGGCGAGGATGATGCGCGCCGCAAGGAGATGGAAGAGCGCATGGGCTTCGACGCCTATGGTGTGACTGAGGAAATGCCAGACCCCGTTGCCCGGGCCATGCGCTCGCTGCTTGATCACATGCATGCGGTGGATGATCGTATCGAGAACATGTGCAAGGCATTGCGTAAGGTGAACAGTGAATACCAGAATGGCGAGCTGCCGCCGTTACAGGAAGAGGACTTTGATTGCGTCCGTGATGACGATGAGGTGCGCCGCTGAATACTTGACTGAAATGGTTGGTCAATTCATACTCTCAGCTGCGTTTTTGAGATTCAATCCCGTCACGGGGCTGACACTATGAAGTTGACCACCAAAGGCCGCTATGCCGTCACGGCAATGCTTGATCTGGCTCTGCATGGAGATCAGGGGCCGGTGAGTCTCGCCGATATTTCGGCCCGTCAGGAAATCTCACTGTCCTACCTGGAACAGCTTTTCTCCCGTCTCCGCCGCCAGAAACTGGTTGTCAGTATCCGCGGTCCCGGAGGAGGTTATAAACTCAGTCGTCCGGCGGCTGAGCTTTATATTGCCGAAGTTGTCGACGCCGTCAGCGAGTCGCTGGATACAACACGGTGTGGCAATAAAGGCGATTGCCAGAATGGCGAGAAATGCCTGACCCACCATCTCTGGTCTGATCTCAGCGATCAGATTCATCAGTTCCTGAGCGAGATAAGTCTCGGAGATCTGATGAGAAAACACGAAATTCGCCAGGTTGCGGACCGGCAGAACCGCCGTCAGTCTGACAACGGCTCAGAAACCATCAACACCGAACGCCTGTCTGATCAGGCGTCGGCCTGACACCAACAAGTTTCCGGATCCCATGAAAAAGCCCGTTTATATGGACTACGCGGCCACCACGCCCGTTGATCCTGTTGTCGCTGATGAAATGATGAAGTACCTCACGCTGGATGGCGTTTTCGGTAATCCTGCATCCCGGACGCACGCCTACGGTTGGCAGGCGGAAGCTGCTGTGGAAGCTGCACGCAAGCAGGTTGCCGGGCTGATTCACGCCGACCCCCGGGAAATCGTGTGGACGTCAGGCGCCACAGAATCGGATAACCTGGCGATCAAGGGCGCTGTGGCAGGCCGGCAGGGTGTTCATATCATTACCTCGAAGATTGAGCACAAGGCTGTCGTCGATACCTGCAAGTGGCTGGAGCACCAGGGGACCGAAGTTACCTGGCTGAATCCCGCAGCCGACGGGACCATCAGTTGTGAGCAGGTGTTGGATGCGTTGCAGGAAAATACCTTGCTTGTCAGCCTGATGCTGGTGAACAACGAGCTGGGAACGATCAACGATATTGCCGCTATTGGTGCCGAATTGCGTCAGCGTGGCGTTCTTTTCCATGTGGACGCCGCCCAGGCCGGCGGCAAGATGGCCATTGATGTTGGTTCCATGCCGGTAGATCTGTTAGCGCTGTCCGGGCACAAGGTGTATGGGCCGAAAGGGGTGGGCGCTCTCTACGTGAGGCGGTCCCCGGACGTGCAAATTGAAGCCCAGATCCATGGCGGTGGCCATGAACGGGGAATGCGCTCAGGAACCTTGCCGACCCACCAGATCGTGGGAATGGGAAAAGCGTTTTCACTGGCTCAATCCGGGCTTGAGGAAGAAATCGTTAAACTGGAGGCGCTCCGGAAGTCTTTTCTGGCGGGGCTTCAGTCTCTCGACGGTGTCAGTCTTAACGGCAGTGAAAGCAATCGCGTGCCCGGTATAGTGAATCTGTCCTTTGACGGCGTTGATGCCGAGTCCCTGATGCTGGGCCTTCGGGATCTGGCGGTCTCCTCCGGTTCGGCCTGCGCTTCGGCCACAGTAGAACCTTCTTATGTTTTGCGTGGTATTGGGCTGAGTGATGAGCAGGCCCATCGGGCGCTGCGTTTTTCCTTCGGCCGTTTCACCACCGAAGAGGACGTGGCCTTTGCCAGTTCGCAAATAGTTGATGTTGTTAGCCGCCTCCGCGCAGTGCGGTAGGAAGTTTGCCCCGGACTGCGTATAATCGCAGGCCAGAATTTTTACCATCCACAAACTGGAGAAAGACCATGGCAACTGAGCGCACGCTCTCGATTATCAAGCCCGACGCGGTAGCAAAAAACGTGATCGGCGAAATCTACAGCCGCTTTGAGAAAGCGGGACTGAACATTGTTGCTGCCAAGATGATGCACCTCACCCAGGAGCAGGCGGAAGGCTTCTACGCAGAGCACAAAGAGCGTCCGTTCTTTAACGATCTGGTTGCTTTCATGACCTCCGGTCCGGTGGTTGTCCAGGTTCTGGAAGGCGAGGGCGCCATCCTCAAGAACCGTGATCTGATGGGCGCGACCAACCCGAAGGAAGCCGATGCTGGCACCATCCGTGCCGATTTCGCCTCTTCCATCGACGCGAACGCCGTTCACGGCTCTGATTCCGCAGCTTCAGCAGAGCGCGAAATCGCCTATTTCTTCAATGACAACGAGATCTGCCCGCGGGGCTGATCGCGTTGATTGGAGGCGACCGGATGGTCGCCTCCGAATTGGTTATCTGATCGAGGTTATGAAATGACAGCGGCCGCTGAAAAAACCAATCTTCTGGGGATGCCGAAAGCCAAGCTCGAAGCTTTCTTCGAATCCCTGGGAGAGAAGCGTTTTCGTGCCACACAGGTGTTGCAGTGGATACATCAGCGTGGCGCTGATGACTTCGATCAGATGACCAATATGAGCAAGGCGCTGCGGGAGAAGCTGAAGCAGGTTGCCGAGATCCGTGGTCCTGAGGTGGTTTACGACGAAACGTCCAAAGACGGCACCCGCAAATGGGTGATGCGCATGGACAACGGCAACAGTGTCGAGACCGTGCTGATACCAGACGGGGAGCGAGGCACGCTTTGCGTTTCCTCACAGATTGGTTGCAGTCTGGACTGCACCTTCTGCTCCACGGGCAAGCGTGGATTCAACCGTAATCTTACCGCGGCGGAAGTTATCGGCCAGGTATGGGTCGCGCGCAAGGCCTTTATGCCTTTCGAGCCGGGTCCGGATCGACCGATAACCAACGTGGTCATGATGGGCATGGGCGAGCCCCTCCTCAATTTCGACAACGTCGTCGATGCCATGAACCTCATGATGGAAGATCTGGCCTACGGGATCTCCAAGCGTCGGGTTACTCTCAGCACATCCGGTGTTGTGCCGGCTCTGGATCGCCTGTCGGAAGTTACCGATGTTTCACTGGCCATTTCCCTGCATGCGCCGAATGATGAACTTCGTAACAAACTGGTTCCGTTGAATAAAAAGTACCCGATAGCCGAACTGCTGGCTGCCACCAAGCGCTACTTCGCCCGGTTGCCGGACAAGCGCAAGGCAACGATCGAATACACCGTGATCGAGGGGATGAACGATCAGCCAGAGCATGCCCGCGAGCTGGCAGTGCTTCTGAGGGATCTGCCGTGCAAGATCAACCTGATTCCCTTTAATCCGTTCCCGGAAAGCGATTTCCGGCGGCCAAGCATGAATGCGACCCGTCGCTTCCAGACGGTTCTGAACGAGGCCGGTTACATCACGACCATCCGAACCACCCGGGGAGACGACATTGATGCCGCGTGTGGTCAGCTGGTAGGGCGCGTCGAAGACAGGACCCGTCGGAGCCAGAGGTATATTCAGGTTCAGCAGGTAAATCCCTGAACCAGGAACGTCTTGCAGCCCAATCGAGGAAGGGGACACCCGTGATAACGACACCAGCAAACCGACGCTTTTCCATGTTAGTGGCCGTGCTGCTGACTGTGCTGGTTACAGGTTGCGTTACCACCACCGACAGTCGGTTTTCACGGGAAGCGGATAAGCAGGAAGCACTGGATAACTATGTCAAACTGGCTACAGCCTATATAGGACAGGGCAACCTCGAGCGTGCGCGTCATCACCTCGACAGGGCGTTGAAGCTCGATTCAGATGACCCTGGAGCCAGGGCCGCGATGGGTCTTGTTTACAACGCCGAGAGTGAACCCGAGCTTGCGGAGCGCAATTTCAAACAGGCTATTTCCGAGGATCCGGGCTATACCAGGGCGCGAGTCTACTACGGTGCCTTCCTGTTCGGCCAGAACCGGATGGAAGATGCGCGCGACCAGTTCCGCGCTGCATCAAGGGATACTGGTTACCAGGACCGGGGGTCGGTGTTCTTTAACCTTGGCATGACTCAGGAGCGGCTCGGAGAACTGGAGGCTGCCGCCACATCTTATCGCCGGGCGGTTGAGCTGACGCGGGGTGATGCCCGCTCCCTGCTGGCGCTTTCACGGGTGTCTGTTGAGACCGGTGACTACGACGATGCGGCCCGTTACTATTCGCGCCTGATTTCAATGATGCAGAGAAATCAGCGTCTGGTTCATTCACCGGAGAGTCTTCTTACCGGCATTCGTATTGCCCGCTATTACAGTGATGAAGACCAGGAAGCGAGCCTTGCACTTCAGCTCAGAAATAAATTTCCGGAGTCAGTCGAATACCAACAATATAAGGTGCTGATTTCTAATGGCAACTGAAGAAAATCCACAGCCAGCGATGAAGGACCCCGTAGGGCAGCAGCTACAGAAAGCAAGGGAAAAAGCCGGTTTGAGCACCGGAGATGTCGCCGCAGCGCAGCATCTGCGCCCCTCGGTGATCCAGGCGATAGAGTCGGGAGATTACAGCCAGATTGACAGTGAACTCTTTCTGAAAGGGTATGTCAGGGCTTATGCAAGACAGGTTGGGCTGGATGCGGATGCGGTAATCGCCGATCTGGATCAGGAGCTGGAGCCAATCCGGCAACAGCGCGAACAGGAGCAGGAAGCCAATCCTCTGGTTGATATTGAGCGCCGCAGACGTCGGAAACGCCAGCTGGCCAAGGCCCTGTTCTTTCTGGTCGTCGTGGGTATTGCCGGTTATCTGGCGTTTACCTTCCTGCTTCCTGAACAGGATGTTGCACCCTCGGAGGCGGTAACGGAGTCTGAGGCGTTGCCTGAGGAGGAAGAGCAGGGGGCAACTGAGCAGTTGACAGCGTCGGCTGAGCCAGAACGTTCCGAGCCTCAGGCTGTAGCAACCGTTGAAGAGCCTGAGCCTGCAGTAGTGGAATCTGAGCCTGAGGTTGCAGAGCCCCAGGAGCCGTCGACAGAACAAGTTGAACTGGATGCTGGCGAGGCTCAGGCCACGGCAGACACTGCAGTCGTTGAAGACTCCGTTCAGGAGCCGGTCGACCCGGTGACCGAGCAGATTCCGGCGGTTGTTCAGACGCCGGATCCGGTTCTTGAAAATCCAAATGGCTTTTCTGAAGTGGCGGACACTGGCCGGCTTCAGATTCGCTTCAGCGACGATTGTTGGGTTCAGGTCAGTGATGCTGCGGGTAACCGGTTGGTGAATTCGCTTCAGCGGAACGGAGACCAGATCGATGTTGCCGGACCAGCGCCGCTCAGGGTTGTCATTGGTGCAGTCGATGCGGTCGAATCCATCCGTTTCCAGGGTGAGCCCGTGGATATCGGCGGCTACCGGGTTGTCAACAACCGGTCAGAATTTACCCTGACAATCTGAAACTTGATCAAATTTTCTATATCGGTCAGCAAGACATGAAACAGGATTCCCCGATTACCAGACGCAAATCCCGCCAGATCATGGTGGGCAATGTTCCTGTGGGTGGCGACGCGCCGATTGCGGTGCAGAGCATGACCAATACCAACACCTGCGACGTGGAGGCCACGGTTGGCCAGATCACGGCATTGCAGGAAGCGGGTGCGGACATCGTGCGGGTTTCTGTGCCTTCCATGGACGCTGCAGAGGCGTTCGGAAAGATTCGGGAGCGGGTATCCCTGCCACTGGTCGCCGACATCCATTTCGATTACAAGATCGCGCTCAGGGTGGCGGAGCTGGGTGTAGACTGCCTTCGTATCAATCCGGGCAATATCGGCCGCGATGATCGCGTCAGTGCTGTTATCAGCGCGGCGCGGGACGGCAACATTCCGATTCGGATCGGTGTAAACGCGGGTTCCCTGGAAAAGTCTCTTCAGCGTAAATACGGTGAACCCACGGCAGACGCGCTGGTGGAATCCGCCATGCGCCATATCGATATCCTCGACCGTCATGATTTCCAGGACTTCAAGGTCAGCCTGAAAGCCTCCGAGGTGTTCATGACCGTGGATGCCTACCGTAAGATCGCCCAGCAGATAGAACAGCCGCTCCATCTGGGGATTACCGAAGCCGGTGGCCTGCGCTCGGGCACCGTCAAGTCCTCCATTGGGCTGGGCATGCTTCTGATGGATGGCATCGGCGACACCATACGCGTATCACTGGCGGCGGATCCGGTGCAGGAAATCAAGGTGGGGTTCGATATTCTCAAGAGCCTTCGCCTGCGCAGCCGGGGCATCAATTTTATTGCCTGTCCGAGCTGTTCCCGCCAGAACTTCGATGTCATCCAGACCATGAATGACCTGGAAGCGCGGCTGGAGGATGTGAATGACTCCCTCGATGTGGCCATCATCGGATGCATCGTCAACGGCCCGGGTGAGGCCAAAGTTGCCGACCTCGGACTGACCGGTGGCAGCCCCAAGAATCTTTTCTACATGGCGGGCAAACCGAACCAGAAGCTGGACAATGCCACGTTGACCGATGATTTGGAGCGCCTGATTCGCGAGGAAGTGGCACGTCGCAAGGAACAGGAAGAATCGATCATTGCCCGTTCGGACAACTGATCGTTTCCATTCCCGGGCACAACCATCCAGACAGATTTAAGGGTTAACATTGGCAAAGATTCAGGCAATTCGCGGGATGAACGATATCCTGCCGGAGCAAACGCCCGTATGGCAGTTTGTGGAGTCCACGGTACGCAGGGTGCTGTCCCAGTATGGCTACCAGGAAATCCGCATGCCGATCGTGGAACAGACCGACCTGTTCAAGCGGTCGATTGGTGAAGTCACCGACATTGTCGAAAAGGAAATGTATACCTTTGAAGACCGCAACGGTGACAGCCTGACCTTGCGCCCGGAGGGCACAGCCGGTTGCGTCCGGGCGGCCGAGGAACACGGCCTGCTGTTCAACCAGACCCGTCGACTCTGGTACACAGGCCCCATGTTCCGACATGAGCGTCCGCAAAAGGGTCGCTATCGTCAGTTTCACCAGATCGGCGTGGAATGTTTCGGGATGACTGGTCCTGATATCGATGCCGAATTGCTGATCCTGACCGCAAGACTCTGGGAAGAGCTCGGACTTGCCGAGCATACCCGTCTGGAGATCAATTCCATTGGAACGTCCGAATCCCGACGGGTTTACCGGACAGCCCTTGTAGAGTATCTGAGCCAGTTCAAGTCAGACCTCGATGCAGACAGTCAGCGTCGCCTGGCGTCTAATCCCTTGCGAATCCTGGACAGCAAAGATCCTTCCACCCGCAAGATCCTGGAAAACGCGCCCAGCCTAGACGACTATCTTGATGACGAATCCCGAGAGCATTTCGAGCGTCTGAAAGCTTTGTTGGATGCTGCGGGCGTGGCGTACTCAGTTAACCCGGCGTTGGTTCGGGGCCTGGATTATTACGGCAAGACCGTCTTCGAATGGATAACCGACAGTCTCGGTGCCCAGGGTACTGTGTGCGCCGGTGGCCGATACGATGGCCTGGTCGAACAGCTGGGTGGCAAACCGACAGTCGCCGTAGGCTTTGCGATGGGTCTGGAGCGCCTTATCCTGCTGCTTGAAACGCTTGGGCTGGTCCCGGATTACGTGAACAGCAACGCCGATGTGTATGTGACGGCTATGGGAGACGGGGCGTTGGCGCCAGCGCTCATATTGGCTGAAAAACTGCGTGCAGCCTTGCCGGAGCGAGTTATCGTTTCTCACTGCGGGGGCGGCAGTTTTAAAAGCCAGATGAAGAAGGCTGACCGGAGTGGCGCCAGGTACGCAGTGATTCTGGGTGAGAATGAGGTGGCCAATGGAACTGCGGGACTGAAACCCTTGCGTGCTGATGAGCCTCAGACCGAAATTGCCCAGGACGAGTTGGCCGCTGCGCTGGCCACGGCGCTGGCAAACTGAATCTGATCAAATTTACTGATACAAAAGCAAAAATTCGACAACAGGAGTCCTCATGGCAGAGTTGCGCACCGAAGAAGAACAGATCCAGGCGATCAAGGACTGGTGGAAGAAGAACGGCAGTTCCCTGCTGATCGGCATTGGTGCGGCCCTGGCCATCGTGTTTGGCTGGCAGGCCTGGCAGAACCATCAGGCCCAGCAGCGCACCGAGGCAGCGAACCAGTTCGCCAACCTGCTGAATGCCTTCAGTGACCAGGCCGATGAAACCAGCGGCGAGACCGTCGCTTTCGTGGCGCAGACCCTGAGAGAAGATTACACAGACAGTGCCTATGCGGTTTACGGCAATCTGATCCTGGCACGCCAGCAATTGATGCAGGAAGGCAATGCCGAAGCTGCTGTTGATTCCCTGAAGTGGGCGCTGGACAAGACCGGCGAGCACGAAGCACTGGCGCTTGTGGTGCGCAATCGCCTGGCTCGCGCCCAGTTTTCCGCGGGCCAGTACGAAGAGGCGCTGGCCACCATCGATGGTGCCGGTAATGCCGACGCGTTTGCTGCCATGTACTCCGAGCTGCGCGGCGACATCCTGCTGGCGCAGGGCGACAAGGAGGGCGCTCGCGAAGCCTATCTTGCTGCCCGTGAACAGAGCCAACAGGGCCGCAGTGGCATTCTGGAACTGAAACTGGCTGACCTCGGTGTCGGGGAGGATGCCTGATGCCACTCCTCCGCGACAGGATTTCGAAACGCGGACTGCTGATGGGGCTGGCGCTTCTGGCGGCACTTTCCGGCTGTAGCACGACGGATACCTTCGAACAACCTGTTCCGGTTCCTGAAATTGAGGCGACAGCCGAATTCAAGAGAGTCTGGAGCATGTCCGTGGGCGACGGTCATGATGGCGATTTTCTCTACCTGGCACCCCTGAACACCGGCGATCTGATCTACGCTGCTTCGGCGGACGGGGAGCTGTACGCCGTGGCGTCGGATTCCGGCAAGGTTGTCTGGGAATCAGAGTTTGAGGAGCGCATCTTCTCTGGTCTCGGCGGTGATGGGCAGAATCTCTACCTGACCACCGAGAACGCTGATCTGGTGGCGCTCTCCCGTGAAGATGGCACCGAAATCTGGCGCCAGCCACTGCCGACGGAAGTGTTGTCCGCGCCTCAGTCTAATGGTTCTCTGGTTGTCGCCCAGACCACTGATGGCAAGGTTCTCGGGTTCAGCGCTGCCGATGGCGAAAAGTTATGGCAGTACGACGGTACCGTTCCGGTCCTTTCGATGCGGGCCGCCGCAGCCCCGTTGGTTGGTGGTGACGTGGTCATAGCGTCTTTTGCCAGCGGTAAACTGATTGCCCTGGCCGCAGGCTCGGGTCAACCGATGTGGCAGTATGAAGTGGGCCAGCCCCAGGGGCGTACTGAGCTGGAAAGGCTGGTCGATGTGGCGGGGCAGCCCCTGGTCATTGAAACCGCCGTCATGGTGGTTGGTTACCAGGGTAAACTTGCCCTCGTTGATATTCGTACCGGGCAGGAAATCTGGAGCCGGAAAGCTTCCAGCCTCTATTCCCCGATGATTGGCGGCGGCGAGATCTATCTGGCCTCGGCCAATGGCGACATTGTTGCCCTGAGAGGCTCGGACCGCCGGGAAGTCTGGACCCAGGATCGTCTCGCCTGGCGCCAACTGACCCAGCCAATGGTTTACGAAGACTACCTGGTGGTAGGCGATTTCGAAGGCTACCTGCACGCCATTGACCGTGAGAACGGCAAGCTGGCCGGCCAGCTGGAGTTCGACGATGAGGGTATCCGCGTACCGGCACAGCGTCTTGCCAATGGTAACCTGCTGGTTTTTGGCAACAGCGGAAAGATGGCCGTATTCCAGGTTAAACCGCAGGATTGATCCCCAATTATGACCCCAGTTATTGCCCTTGTCGGACGCCCCAACGTTGGCAAATCGACATTGTTTAATCAGATGACCCGTTCCAGGGATGCCCTGGTTGCGGACTTCCCGGGGCTTACCCGTGACCGCAAATACGGTGAGGGCAGCTATGAGGGGCAGCGCTTCATCGTCATAGACACCGGTGGTCTTACCGGTGACGAGCAGGGCCTCGATCTTGAAATGGCGCGTCAGTCCATGCAGGCGGTGGAAGAGGCTGACATTGTTCTGTTCCTGGTGGACGGTCGTGCCGGTCTGACCGCGGGCGATGAACTCATTGCAGACAGTCTTCGCAGGTCCGGAAAGCAGGCTCATCTGGTTGTGAACAAGACCGATGGCCAGGATCCGGACATTGCGGCATCGGATTTCTACAGCCTGGGCTTTGAATCCACGTTCCTGATTGCCGCGTCCCACAACCGGGGTATCCGTTCGATGCTCGAAATCCTGCTGCCCTCCGAGGAGGAGCGGGAGGAAGAGGATCGGGCTGATCGTTACCCCGGCATCCGCATTGGCGTGGTCGGCAGGCCGAATGTAGGCAAGTCCACCCTGGTCAATCGGATGCTCGGTGAAGAACGTGTCGTGGTTTACGACATGCCGGGCACTACCCGGGATAGCGTTTACATTCCGTACGAGCGCCAGGGCAGTCAGTACACTCTGATTGATACCGCAGGTGTCCGCCGCCGCAAGAATGTCAGCGAAGTGGTGGAGAAATTCTCCATTATCAAGACGCTCCAGGCAATTGACGATGCCCATGTGGTTATCCTGGTCATTGACGCCCGGGAAGGCCTGGTGGATCAGGACCTCCACTTGATCGGGTTTGTTCTTGATGCCGGTCGCTCGTTGGTGATCGCCATCAACAAATGGGACGGCATGGACCCGGAAGACCGTGCCCGTGTAAAGGAGCAGGTGCAGCGTCGCCTCGACTTCCTGGATTACGCTGATAAGCACTATATTTCGGCGCTCCACGGGTCTGGCGTGGGTGTGATGTACGAGTCGGTGGAAGCCTGCTACGAGTCTGCCATGGCGAAATGGCCGACCAACCGCCTGACGGCCATTCTCCAGGATGCCATTGCCCAGCATCAGCCACCCATGGTGCACGGACGCCGAATCAAACTCCGTTACGCCCACCAGGGCGGGTCCAACCCGCCGGTCATTGTGGTTCACGGTAACCAGGTGGATTCACTGCCGGGAGCGTACAAGCGGTACCTTGAGAATACCTTCCGGAAGGTCCTGAAAGTGACCGGTTCACCAATTCGCTTTGAATTCAAATCGGGTGAAAACCCGTTTGCCGGTAAAGTGGATCGCCTGACCCCACGCCAGAAGGTGAAGAAGGACAACGACGAGAAGAAAGGCCGTCGTCCTAAGAAACAGCGCCAGAAGAGTCTCAAACGCTGATTTGGTGATCGGGCTCAGGGTTTATCCCTGGCCCGCTTCAGCGTTTTCAACCTGCTTTGCTTGAACCGCAGTCAAGGCGACGGTAAACACAATATCCTCCACCAGTGCGCCCCGGGACAGATCGTTGACCGGCTTTCGCAAACCCTGCAGCATTGGCCCGATACTGACCACATTGGCACTGCGCTGAACCGCCTTGTAGGTAGTGTTGCCGGTATTCAGATCCGGGAACACGAACACCGTGGCCTTGCCGGCTACCTTGCTGTCTGGCGCCTTGCTCCTTGCCACGCTATCGATGGCAGCAGCATCGTACTGAAGCGGCCCGTCTATCAAAAGATCCGGTCTGCGCTCACGAGCTATCCTCGTTGCTTCTCTCACCTTGTCTACGTCCTGGCCACTGCCGGATTCCCCGGTGCTGTAGCTGATCATTGCGACCAGGGGCTCGATGCCGAAGGCTTCGGCGGATTCAGCGCTCTGGATAGCGATGTCTGCCAGTTCCTCGGCATTCGGATCGGGGTTGATCGCGCAGTCCCCGTAGACCACGACCTGTTTTGGAAGCAGCATGAAAAACACCGAAGAAACCACTTTTGCGTGGTCATGGGTCTTGATGAGCTGAAGGGCGGGGCGGACTGTGTTCGCGGTTGTGTGGATGGCACCTGAAACCAGCCCATCGGCTTCGTCCAGAGCCACCATCATGGTACCGAGAACGACGTTGTCCTCGAGCATAGCTTCGGCCATGTCCGGAGTGAGGCCTTTATGCTTGCGCAACTCGACCATCGGGTCGACATAACGCTCCTGCACTTCAGCCGGATCAATGATTTCGATATCTTCGGGCAGTTCCAGATCCTGGGAAGCCGCCACGCGCCTGATCTCAGCGGCATTTCCGATCAGGGCACACCGGGCCAGCTTGCGTTGATGACAGATGATAGCGGCCTGCACGGTTCGTGGCTCGCTGCCTTCCGGCAGTACGATGCGCTTGTTTGCTGCCCTTGCGCGTTCCGACAGCTGATACCGGAAAGCGGGCGGGGACAGCCTGTTCTGTCGAGCCACTTTAAGGTGCTGCTGCAACCAATCGGTGTCTATCCGGGTGGCGACCACCTCCATCGCTTTTTCAATCCGGTTGGGGTCATCAACGGGAATGGCGGAAGACAGATTCGCCAGCATGTGAGCCGTCTCATAGGTATTGGCATCGGAGCCAAGCACCGGCAGCCCCGTTTCGAGTGCCCGGTGGCAGAGCTCGATCACACGCCGGTCAGGCATCAGACCGCCAGTGAGCATCAAACCAGCCAGTGGGACGCCGTTCAGGGCTGCGACAGCAGTGGTCACCACGATGTCTTCCCGATCACCCGGGGTGACCAGCAAAGTACCGGGCCTCAGGGTTTCGGTCATATTGCGAATGCTTCGGGCACACACGGATACCTTCTGGACCCGCCTGTCGTGCATCTGCCCCTCATGGAGAACCGGTAACCCCAGCTCTCTGGCTATGTCGGAGACGCGGGGTGCAAGCAGCTCGGGCTGCCAGGGAATCTCCGCAATCAGCCGAAAGCGGCCCTCACTGAACACTTTGCACTGTCCGCGGTAATCGATGGTAGACGGGGTATGGGGTTTGCTGTTGGACCTAGGTTCAAGGGCCGCGTGTTCTGGTTCTCCCACCTTGTTCAGGATGACGCCGATGACATCCGGGTCGCTTGGGTTGGCAAACAGGCGGGATGAAAAATCCAGTTCCTCATCCATTTGCCGGGCGTCCAGGTTTTTGGGCGTGCTCACCAGGATGACCTCGGAACCCAGATTGCGGGCGACCTCCACGTTCAGCCGGGCAATATAGGCTTCGCTGCGGTCTGGGACCAATCCCTCAATGATGACGACGTCCACGTCGCGCGCAACTTTCTGGTATTCGCCGACCACTGTCTCGAGCAGGTAATCGGATTTGCCCCTGTTGAGCAGTTGCTGCGCTTCCTTGAGCGCAATCGGATCTGGTGGATTCAGATGGCTGCTGGCCCTTACGAAAGAGACCGAGGTGTCCTGACCTGCGTTGTGCATGGATTCGGCATGGTGAACGGTCTGACAGAAAGGTTTGTAAAAGCCAACGCTCACGCCGACCCGTTCCAGGGCGCGCAGCAGGCCGAGGCAGACCGACGTGAGCCCTGAATCCATGGATGTCGGTGCGAGAAAGAGACTCTTTGCCATGATGGTAATCCTGATGATGCGTATGGGTCAGCCGGGCGTAAGAGCGCCGGCAAGCCGCGAGGCCTCCCGCGCAATAACCAGTTCCTCGTTGGTGGGGATGACCAACACGGGAAACCGGGAGTCGGCGCTTTCGATCCGACCGTCGCTGAATTCGCCTTGATGATTATTGAGGTCCGGGCTGAGTTCAAATCCCATGAGCTTGAGGTGGTGAATGGTTTCGGCCCGGATCCGGGCACTGTTTTCCCCGATGCCGCCAGTAAAGACGAGCGCGTCCAGATGGCTCAGGGAAGCCATCATGCCGCCAATGTAACGGGCCAGGCGGAAGCAGAACACATCAATGGCGATTTGAGATGGCTCATGGCCATGGTCTGCCAGCTCACAGAGCGAGCGCATGTCGTTGGTCTGGCCGGAAAGACCCAGCAGGCCGCTTTCCTGGTTCAGGACCCGGTGTACTTCGTCAGCGGCGATTCCCTTGCCGCGGAGAAAGTCGAACAGGCCCGGGTCGACATCCCCGCTTCGGGTTCCCATTACCAGGCCTTCCAGCGGCGTAAGGCCCATGCTGGTGTCCACACTGATCCCATCGCGGATGGCTGCAATACTGCACCCGTTGCCCAGGTGGGCCGAGATGACCGAGATGGTTGCCGGTGTTTTGCCCAGCCGACTAGCAGCCTCTGATGCCATAAACGCATGACTGGTGCCGTGGAATCCGTACCGGCGAATTCCCCAATCGCGATACCAGGCTTCCGGCACCGCATAGAGATATGCTCTTTTGGGCAGTGTCTGGTGAAAGGCGGTGTCGAAAACCGCTGCCTGGGGCACGTCGGGAAACCGGGCCAGGGTTGCGCGAATTCCGGACAGGTTGACCGGATTGTGCAGGGGCGCAAGGCCCGCGCAGTCCTCAATGGCAGTGATAACATCGTCATCAATAAGCGCAGCCTCACGGAAGGTCTCGCCGCCATGAACTACCCGGTGGCCAACGGCCGTGGGAGCCGACGCCATCAGTCCTTCATCCTGAAATACCGTAACCAGTGTATTGAGCGCCTGATCGTGACTGGCGCCTGGGTCCAGGGGAATGGCTTTGTCCAGGCCTTCAACATGGGCAAACGCATCGTTCTGACCGAGGCGCTCGGCGAGGGCAGAAGCCAGCTTGTTATGTTGGCAATCGAACAGGGCGAGTTTCAAGGATGAGCTGCCGCAGTTCACGACAAGTACGGTGTCTTCCATGGGAGTGGGGTTCCAACGATTTCGAATCTATACCCGGTGATTGCTCGCCAGCCAGGCATCAAAATCCGGAGCTGGCAGAGGCCGACTGTAGAAGTATCCCTGTGAGAAGTCGCAACCTTCCTTTTTCAGGAAGTGGGTCTGGGCCTCTTCTTCCACCCCTTCTGCAATCACCCGCAGGCCCAGGCTATGGGCCATGTTGATGATGGCCCGGACCAGTGAGGCATCCTCGGGCTCTTTCATGACGTCCTGGACGAAGGACTTGTCAATTTTCAGCGTATCAAACGGGTAGCTCTTGAGATAGCTGAGTGCCGAGTAGCCTGTACCAAAATCGTCCACTGACAAGCGGATCCCGACCTTGTCCAGTTGACGCAGGATTTCGGCGGTCTCAATGGAGTTGTCCAGAATCAGTCGTTCGGTGATTTCAAGCTCCAACTGTTCCGGTGCCAGGCCGCTGGCAGCAAGGGCGTGCATCACGGCCTCGGTAAAGCCAGGATCCCGGAACTGGCGCGGGGAGACGTTCACGGAAATGCCAATGTCTTTGCCAGTGGCCTGTTTCCAGCCCACGGCGGCCCGACAGGCTTCCTCAAGAACCCATTCGCCGATCGGCGTTATCAGGCCGGTTTCCTCGGCCAGCGGAATGAATCGATCGGGCATCACCATGCCCATGGCCGGGTTATTCCAGCGCAACAAGGCCTCCACCGAGCAAAGCGTACCGGAATCGGTATTCACAATCGGCTGGAAATACAGTTCGAACTCATTCAGTTCCAGAGCCCTGCGCATGCTGGACTCCATCTTCAGGCGTTCGTGAGAGACTTCGGTCATCTCCGGCGCAAAGTGGGCAAAGGAGCTCTTGCCTTTGTGCTTGGCCTGGTACATGGCTGCGTCGGCGTGTTGCAAGAGGGTGCCACTGTTATCCGAGTCGGTCGGGAAAATCGCAATCCCGATGCTGGTCGTTACGAACACTTCCTGGCCATTGAGAATGTAGGGCGGAGAAAAGGTTTTCAGAATACGCTCTGCCACCTGGGATGACGCCTCCGGGCCGGTCAGGCCGGGCAAGATCACCAGAAACTCATCGCCGCCCAGCCGGGCAACGGTGCTGGTGCCGCGGAGGCAGCTGGAAATTCGACGGGCTGCTTCAATCAACAGGTTGTCGCCGGCATCGTGGCCGAGGGTGTCGTTTATGTGTTTGAAGTTATCGAGATCGAGGAACATCACGCCCACGAGGGTGCTCTCCCGGCGCGCCTGAGCCAAAGCCAGCTTCAGTCGGTCCAGGGCTAGCATCCGGTTGGGCAGGCCGGTGAGGATGTCGTAGTTGGCCTGGCGCAGCAGCTGCTGTTCATAGCGCTTGCGAATGCTGATGTCCTCGCCCAGGATGAGGTATCCGGTCGTACTGCCGGATTCGTCCTTGATCGGAGTGACGATCAGTTGCTCCCAGAAACGTTCTCCGTTTCGACGCACGCTGTTCACTTCACCCTGCCAGACACCGACCCGCTGTACCTGTAAGCGAATTGATTGCCATAGATGACGGCTTTCACGGTTTTCGATTTCGTTGTTTCCAAGCGCCCCGGGATGTTTTCCCACAATCGACGAGGCATCGTAGCCGGTCAGCTGAGTAAATTTCTGGTTTGCAAACTCGATGCGCCACTGCCTGTCGCAGATGAGAACCGACGAGGGGCTTTGTTCGATGGCCTTGGAAAACTTCCGGATCTCCGCCGCATCTTTTTGCTGACGCTCCATATCCGCGTTGAGCCGTTCACGCATTTGATTGATCGCGTCCGTAACCCGGCCGAGCTCGTCGTTTCGGTTTGAGGGTGTGTTGGGCCTGTCCAGTGTCAGTGGCCTGGAAGTCGTTTTCAGGGAGAATTCCCGCGCGTAATTCGCCATGGTGGTCAGGTGGCGTGCCACGAAGTGCTGGAAGATCCAGATGATCAGGATGGAAACAAAAAACGTCTTGAGAAACTGGGTCAGGAGAATCACACCCACCTTCCGCTTGAGTTCATCGTAGACGCGGTCCAGATCGGCGGTCACCGTAAGCTCGCCCAGTTTGAACATTTCATCGCCCTGGTGAACCAGATTGAAGCTGTGGGAAGTGGTTTTCGCGTCCCGTGGGATCTCACCCATAACCAGCTCGGAGTCGGGTTCGATTCTCAGCCGAAGATGCACCACATCGGGCAAGCTCAGAATGCCTTCCATCTGGGTTTGCAGGAGCTTCTGGTCAAGGGCCCACAGACTGCGCGCCAGACTGGAGGCATAGCCAGACTCAACCACCTGCATGCGATTGTCGATCTGGGATAGATCTTTTCGATAATCGGAGTAGATCTGAAGCGCGGAGGCCACCAGCGTAAAGGCGGAACTGAACAGAAGAATCCAGGCCAGCAGCCTGAAAGACAGGGGCGAGCCTGTGCGAAAACGTTGAAGACGCGTCGACAGTTTTGGCATGTATTGAACTTCAGCCACCCAGACCGGTTAGGAGATCGGACACTTCCTTTGATTCCGACTATAGCAGCAGTTTCTTTCAAATGCCTTGCAAATGCAGGAAAAATCGAAGGAAATGTGTTGTGGTTCAGTATTTATGCGTACATCGAGCCTGACAAATACGTTGACCTGGATCAATACCTTGCGGGCGTGCCGGGCGTAACCTGAGTTTAATCAAGTTAATTGCCGGAAGGAGAAGCAAAGTGTATATGGACGCCGTTGTTATCGCGGGTATTGCGACTGTACTGCTGATGGTTGGCTTTTTCGTTGGTGTGGGCATCTTCGTGATGAGAGATCAGAAGGAGCACGGGCACCAGGACAGAAAAGAAGGGAAGCACGGCCATAAACCGGTCTGATCGTGTCATGGGGAAACATTTGTTTCCCTGACACATCAAGGCAGAAAAATTGGCGTCCCCTAGGGGGTTCGAACCCCTGTTGCCGCCGTGAAAGGGCGGAGTCCTAGGCCACTAGACGAAGGGGACGCAACGTTTTCAACACCTTGCCTCGTCGAGGTGGCGCGTATATTAAGTAAGCCTCAGAGCAGTGTCAACGCCTTTTGTGAAAAAAGTTCGTACTCCGTCTCATCGGGATGACCCCGGAGAGACGGATTGAGAAAGGGCCTGTTCAAGTTCTGGATACCGGAATTCAAACTTTTCCTGTGTAAGCCTCTCTGGGATCGCTCTTTGTCCGGTGAGCAGGAGGCGCGCCATTTCTCCCAGCGCAACCTTGAGTACCGGTGCGGGCGCCGGGAAAAGGGTGGGGCGATGCAGAACCTTCCCGAGAGTACGGGTGAATTCTGCGTTGGTTGCCGGGTTAGGGCTCACTACATTGAACGGACCAGACGCGTTCGGGTTTTCCATCATCCAGATGAGGGCCCCGACGACGTCATCCCGGTGTATCCAGGGCATGTACTGTGTACCGCTTCCCAGGCGCCCGCCAAGTCCAAGTTTGAAGGGCAGTATCATACGTTCCAGAAAGCCACCGCCCGGGCCTGCCACCACTCCGGTCCTTGAAAAGCAGACCCTCACGCCATCGTCGGCGAGAGGTTTGGCGGCATTTTCCCAGTCGCGGCATAAGCGGTGAGTAAATTCATCATTTGGGCTGGTGTCTTCAGTGACGGTCGCGGCTCCCTGATCCCCGTAAAAGCCCACGGCTGATCCAGAGACCAGCACCTTCGGCGCCCGCTCCCAACTGCGGATGACTTCAACCAGCGTTTCCGTTACGCCGATACGGCTGTCCCGCAGTTCCTGCTTGCGAGTCTCAGACCAACGCTTGTCTGCGATGCCTTCACCGGCAAGATTGATAACGGCATCGTATCCCGGGTGGGAACGAAGCTGCTGGAGGTCGCTGACTGCTTCAACCCGGCCGCAACTGGACTTCACCGTTTCCGGAGGTTGCCGGCTGAAAACCGTCAGCTCGTAGTCCCGTGCCAGCAATTCGCGACACAGAACATGACCTATAAACCCGGTGCCGCCGGTAATCAGAATCCTTTTCGACATTTTTGTTGCTCCTGTCGTCCAATGGCCGCATTTGTTTGCAAAAGCCCGACTCAGGCTGGCGTCTGTTCCAGTTGAAGCATAACAACATCCCGGATCGCCTGTCCCAACAGGGGATTTTCTCCGATTGGAGGCGCGAGCTGGATGGTTGCGCCATGCTCTTTCTCGAGGTCTTCAATCATCGCGGGAACGTCCTTGCGCAAGTGTCGCCCAGCAGCAAGGAACAGGGGGATGATGGTAAATTCGGTGGCTCCTTCCGTAACACCTTCTCCTACAACGGTGTCTATGGATGGTTCGGCGAGTTCCATGTAGGCAACGCGCGCGTTGTCGACAGAGGCGAGGGTTGGAGCTGCAAGCTTTTCAAAGGTCTCACACCAGCGCTTGTCACTGCTTCCATGGGCCAACAGAATAATGCGGGGGCTGTTCATTGCCGCTCCTGAAGTAGTCAATTTTACGGGGCCTGTCGTAAGTCCGGGATGCCGGCCTCGGGTGGGGCTCGGTACTATCTCCGGCCTCCGGCAATATCTCCGGCACTATTTAAAGTAACAGGGTGACGCTGAATGTTCGATTGGAAAGAGATTCTGGATTTCTGGTTTGGCGAGTTGGACGAACATGGACTGCCGGACAGTGACCATCGGAACAAGTGGTTCCGATCGGATCGACGGTTCGACCAGGAAATCCGTCGGCGTTTCCTGTCGATGGTGCTTTTCGCCTCCGAGCAGGGTCTCGACCACTGGCGAAGTGAGGCCGGCGGGATACTCGCGGAGATCATTCTGCTCGATCAGTTTTCCCGGAATATATTCCGTGGCGGTGCCATGGCCTTCGATCAGGACCGACAGGCCCGAAAGCTTTGCCGGCAAGCGATGCAGAAGGGGCAGGATATGATGCTCGCACCGGTCCACAGGGCGTTTCTGTATATGCCCCTGCAGCATTCCGAGCTCAAGGAAGATCAGGATATGTCCGTGGAATGTTATGAACAGCTTGCACGGTCGACCCAAGGTATTCTTGCCGATTTCATGGCCAGTTTTCTGCAGTCCGCCCGGGATCATCGGGCCATAATCCAGCAGTACGGCCGTTTCCCCCACCGCAACAAGGCCCTGGGCAGGACCTCAACACCAGAGGAGCAGAATTATCTGGAAGGTGGGCGACGGTTCGGTCAGTAAGATGATCGCAGTTTCCTTAAAGTTTTGTATAAAAAACGTACATTCTGACGGGGTTGGCAATTTTCCCTGATAAAATGCGCAACACTGAATTGTGACAGGCCCGCAAGACAACGTTGGGCTTTCCATTAAGTTATCGGGGATATGTAATGCATAGAACGCGGCGTTTTTCGACTGCAGGGCTGTTTTTGGCCGTGTGTGCTGCGCTACCTTTTTCATCGTTTGGCGCTTCGCTTGACGAGCAACTTCTTGATCGCCTCAGTGAAGTCGCGCCGAAAATTGACAAAGTGGTTCTCAAGACAGCGATCAATGCTTCCCGTTGCGCTGTGTCCAACGGCGTTCAAATGCCCGAGCGCCTGGCGGTTATCGATTTCTCGTTGCCCTCCAGTCAGGAGAGGCTCTGGATCTTTGACCTGGAGAAGGAAGAGTTGCTGTTGCGTGATCTTGTTGCACACGGCAAGAACTCCGGGAATTTTGAATCGACTGCTTTCTCTAATGTAGAGGGCAGCCATCAGTCCAGCATCGGCCTTTTCCAGGCCCGGGAATCCTACTTCGGAAAACACGGTTACTCGCTCAGGCTCGATGGTCTTGAGCCGGGGATCAATGATCTTGCCAGGCAGCGCGCCATCGTGATTCATGGCGCCGACTACGTGAATGATGACTGGGTCAGCAAATACGGCCGCATTGGGCGAAGCCACGGGTGCCCCGCAGTGGATAACCAGATCGTCAAACGAGTGGTAGACAACCTGAAGGGCGGGCAATTGGTGTTCAAGTACTATCCTGACCAGGAGTGGCTGCACAGTTCCGGGTTCCTGAAATGCGACAACAAGACGCTGGCTGGAAAAAACCTGAAAAAAAGTGGTTGACGCCTTCGTCGGGATCCGTAGAATACGCCTCCGTTGTCGGTTACAGCCGATCAGCATTGCGGGAATAGCTCAGTTGGTAGAGCACAACCTTGCCAAGGTTGGGGTCGCGAGTTCGAATCTCGTTTCCCGCTCCAGATTCAAAAAACCCGGTCCTGAAAAGGACCGGGTTTTTTCGTTTTCGGGCACCTCCAAACTCGGCGCCAGGGAGTGTGGTCAGGTATACTCAGCAGCCTGTTGCGTATCCTGATTCTTTGGGGGAGGCTGCCCGTCATGAAGGTCCATTCGCTGTTCGTGTACCCCGTCAAATCCCTGTCTGGCATTGAAGTGTCCTGTTTCAATACCGATGATTTCGGGCCTGTTGGGGATCGCCGGTGGATGATCGTCGATGATGATCGGCGGTTTATTACCCAGAGAGAGCATCCGGAACTCGCCCGGGTGGGAACCCGTCTGGATGATGACCGGGTGGTCATCAGTATTCCCGATGAGGGCGAGTTTGCCCTGACTGCCACAGAGGAAGAGGTTCGGGTTCTGGTCTGGCGAGACTGGGTGAAGGCCCAGACGGGTTTGTCGGAGGCAAACGACGCCCTGAGCCGCTTCTGCGGCAAGCCCGTTCGCCTGGTCTTTATGCCGGACAGTTCCTTTCGCCGTGTTGATGCGGGCCGGGTTGATGAATATCGGCGGGTGGGCTTCGCTGACGGGTTCCCGTTTCTGGTGACCAATACCGCCTCCCTGGCAGAGCTGAATAACCGGCTCGACGCACCAGTAGAGATGCGCAGGTTCCGTCCTAACATAGTGGTTGAGGGTGCTGAGGCCTGGGAGGAAGACCACTGGCAGAGCCTGAACATCGGCGCCAACCGCCTGAATGTGGTCAAACCCTGTTCGCGCTGTGTCATGACCACCGTGGATCCCTCGACGGGCCAGAAGGATGCTGCCCTGCAACCACTCAGGACGCTCTCGGGCTATCGGAGAACCCAGGAGGGAGTCATCTTTGGCCAGAACGCCATTCACGAATCACCGGGCATTATTCGGGTGGGTGATCCCGTTACTGTCAATAAATCGGAGTAGAACCAAACGTGCCACTGTTAACGCTGGACTCAGTATCCCTGGCTTATGGAATGCATCCGTTGCTGGATCAGGCCTCCCTGGTCATTGATGCCGGCGAGCGCGTATGTTTGCTGGGGCGCAACGGCGAGGGAAAATCCACGCTGCTCAAGATTGTCAGTGGGGAAGTGGTACCCGACGGTGGCGTGGTGCGTCTCGACGACGGCGCTGTTCTGGCAGTACTTCCGCAGAACCTGCCTTCGGAAGACTCCCGTACCGCCTATGAAGTGGTCGCTGGCGCCTTTCCGGAAACGGGCCAGTTGCTCGCTGAATTCCATCAACTGTCCCAGCAGGCCGATGAGGCGAGTCTCGACCGGCTGATGAAGGTTCAAGAGCGCCTGGAGGCACTGGATGGCTGGCGCCTCGATCAGAAAGTTACCACCATTCTTGGACAGTACGGCGTCGACCCGGACCAGACACTGAATACCCTGTCCGGCGGTTGGCAGCGCCGGGTTTTGCTGGCCAAGGCGCTGGTTGCCGATCCGGACATACTGTTGCTGGATGAGCCCACAAACCATCTGGATGTACCCGCCATTGCCTGGCTGGAAGAGGCTCTTGGGCAATTCCGCGGCGCCATGTTGTTCGTCAGCCATGATCGTGCGTTTATCCGTCGTATGGCGACTCGGATTGTGGAGCTCGACCGGGGCAAGCTGGTGAGCTTTGCCGCCACCTATGATCGCTACCTCGATCTGAAAGAAAAGGCGCTGGAAGAAGAAGAGCGGCAGAATGCCTTATTCGACAAGCGTCTGAAGCAGGAAGAGGCCTGGATTCGGCAGGGTATCAAGGCCCGCAGGACCCGTAATATGGGGCGTGTTCGGGCCCTGAAAGCCATGCGCGAAGAACACCGGCAGCGCCGGGTTCGGGGTGGCACTGCGAGCTTTTCGGTGGAGGACGCGGCGCGTTCCGGCAAGCTGGTGGTCGAGACCAGGAACGCGGGCTTCGCCTATCCGGGTGGCAGCCCGGTAATCCGAGATATGAACCTTACCATCCTGCGAGGGGACAAGATCGGGCTCGTTGGCGAGAATGGCACGGGCAAGACCACCCTGGTGCGACTCCTGTTGGGAGATTTGGAACCAACCGAGGGTTCCATTCGTCTGGGAACCAATCTTCAGGTTGCCTACTTTGATCAGTTGCGAGGTGAGCTGGATCTGACACGGAACGCACTGGATAACCTGTCCGAGGGTCGGGAGTTCATCGACATCAACGGTCAGAGCAAACATGTGCTCGGCTATTTGCAGGAGTTCCTGTTCACCCCGGAACGCGCCAGATCGCCGGTAAGCGTCTTTTCCGGGGGAGAGCGCGCCCGGCTGCTGCTGGCGAAGCTGTTCAGCAAGCCCGCCAATATCCTGGTGCTTGATGAGCCAACCAACGATCTTGATGTGGAAACACTGGAGTTGCTGGAGGAACAGCTGGCGGAATTTGCCGGCACCGTGATTGTGATCAGTCACGACCGTGAGTTTCTTGATAATGTGATCACCGAAACGGTTTTCCTCGATGGATCGGGCAGAGTGCGTGAGTTCGTCGGTGGCTATACCGATTGGCGTCGGCAGGGCGGTTGTTTCCCATCGGAAGCGACCGGCAATCGGCCGGACAAGCAGGATAAAACCGGTAAAAGCCCTGGCGATACCGGCAAGGCCGAATCACAGAAAGCTGAGGATGGCGAAAAAGCGGGAGGGCAGCCCCAGAAAAGCAAACCCGTTAAGCTGAGCTACAAGCTCAAACTGGAGCTCGAGCAGTTGCCAGGGCAGATCGAGGCACTCGAGCAGGAAGTCGCCGGCCTGCAGGAAAGAATTTCCCAGGCCGATTTTTATTCAGGCCCACCGGATGAAGTCTCGGCCACTCTGGAAGCACTGACGGAAAAGGAAAGCCGTCTGGAGCAGGTCATTGAGCGGTGGATGGAGCTGGAAGAACAGGCAAACCAATGAACGTACACTACGATTTCAAGTTTCAGGACGGCCGTACTGTAGAATTCAAAGTAACGGACAAACCGTCCCGGCCCTCGGACTCGCTGCCCTCATGGACAAAACTGGAGCATTGCCAGTGTAGCAACTGCCCGCTGAAAGCGTCGGAATCTCCTCACTGCCCGGCAGCAACAGAAATATTGCCTGTTGTAGAGGCCTTCCGGGATGAGGACGCCTATCAGAAGGTTGAAGTAAAGGTAACGGATGACCGCCGCAGCTATGTGAAGCAGACTGCCCTGGAGGAGGCGCTCCGTTCGCTGCTTGGATTGAAGATGGCGACCAGCGGGTGTCCGGTGCTGTCAGAGCTCAAGCCGATGGCTGTTCATCACCTGCCGCTTGCAAATACCGACGAATTCATCATGCGCAGTGTTTCCCACTACCTGTTGCAGCAGTATTTTGCGAAACGGAATCACCAGACCCCGGACTGGGAGCTGAAAGGGCTTGTGGAGAGGAATCAGCGGCTGCAACTGGTTAACCAGGCCCTGTGGCAGCGTATCCACTCGGTCTGCAGGGGAGACAGCAACCTGAAGGCGCTGCTGAACTTCTTTTCAATGGCCTCAAGCGTCAGCTTTTCGTTGGAAAGCCAGCTGCGCAAACTGGAGGCTAAGATGGGCGGGGAGGGAGCCTGATAACCGCTGTCCCATTGAGCCGGCCCGGGGTAAGACCCGGGCCTTCTATTCACGAACCGTTAGTGGATTCGAACGGCCAGAACATCGCATTCGGTTCCATGAAGGACCCCGTTGGCAGTTGAGCCCAGCAACAGCTGGAAACCCTTTCGCCCGTGACTGCCAACGATCACCAGATCCACTTCCTGCTCCTTGGCGAGCCTGTGAATTTCTGATTCCGGGCGACCGACCGTCACTACCTGATTGTTCTTTGCGACGCCGTACTGATCCCCGTAGGTTCCCAACTGCTCGCGCGCCGCTTTGTCGAGCTGATCCTGCAGTTCCGTCAGGTCCATCGGGATGTCACCACCATAGGCATACCCGACCGGCTCAACCACGTGGACCAGCATCAGCTCGGCCCCATGGGCTTCGCTCACGGCCTTTGCCTTGTCCAGCACCTGAGGCGCTTCTTCAGTAAGATCAATGGCAACAAGCATCTTTTTATAGGCAGACATCGTTTCGCTCCTTCGCACACGGGGTGTTGTTCTTAGGATAGTACCTTAAATTAGGTCGGGAAAGTGTAGCGGGAAACTGACGGGTATCAAAAACAGAAGCGGAAAACTGCTTTTCTGGCAGGCAATTACGCCTGCCAGAAACGGGGTAGGTGTTCAGGCGTTACCCTGAAGAAGTTCAATGGTTGTGGCCAGGCCCTTGAGGATGCCCTTGGAATACCGGTCGATCACAAAACCCACGTTGTTTTCGTTGTAGTTAATGTAGGATCCGCGAATGAATTGCCACTTGGACGAGAGATCGTCAATTACTGCTTTAAGTTCTTGTGTTCCTTCGCCCTTTTTTACCAAAGCCAGCAGTTCGTCCAGCTCCCGGGCCTGCTCGTCCAGCGGGGTTTCGGTCGAAGAACCCTGGAAGGTCTGGGCAACCGAGGAATTGGTCCTTACCGAGTACTTGGCCATCATCTGGGCCATCTTTACGGCAGCCGACCGGGCCGCTTCAACCCTCGGATTGGTGTCGGTCTGGGAGCTCTCCTGTGCCACCCGGTAAAGCTCGGTGGCTTTTTCGTTCATGGTCAGCGCCTGGTTGGCCATATCTGAGACGAGGCGCAGATCCGGATAACCCTGATTACGCACATCGTTGATATTGTCGCGCATCAGGTTCTTGAACTTGTCGAATTCCTGATTCAGCCCCTCCAGCTCCTCGGCCGACAGTACTCCCGAGTCGCTACCAGCAACGGAGTTCATGGAGTCATTGGCCGAGTTGATGCCCTGTACGATCTCGTTCAGGGTGTCTGTGTCCCCGGTTCCACTGAAACGGTAGTAAGCATCCAGAGCTACGTAATTGCTGACCCGGAAATTATGAAGATCGGAGAGAAATCCGTCGGCGCTGTCCTGAGCGCGGGCGCCCATAGACGTCAGTGCAAAGAAAATAAATACGGCTACGAGGGAGCGTATCCGCCGGTTGGCGTCTTTCATCGGATGGGTCTCCGTAAAGCGGTTTTATTATTGTGGACCAAAGTCGTAGATCGAAGGTAAAGTAACTGCGTCAGCCAATCAAGCAATTTTGGCGGCGTTGTCGCCCGTAAATGTAAATAACTTTGAAATTTGCGTGACGAAGTTCCTAATTTCCCTGAGCAGTGGCTTCCAGTTCACTGAAACATAACAATTCCGCTCCAATTTCTTCGGTTGCCCCCGGCATTTTGGGGACTTTTGCAACCCTCCCGAAAGAAACAAATTGACAAACGCGCCGTTTTTTTTCATCGTGTGCCCTCACGATTCAAACGACTGTATGAATTTTTGGATCGGATGATCGGGCAGTGACCGAAATCTCGCTGCACAAACAGCCGCGCCGGTAAACCAAAAGCACCGCTCGGCTGGAAGCAGTTCCAAACACAGACTGGAGATCAGTTGATGATTTACGAAGGTAAAGCCATCACGGTTAAAGAGATCGAAGGCGGGATCGCTCAGTTGAACTTCGACTTGCAGGGCGAGTCAGTGAACAAGTTCAACCGTCTTACTATTGAAGAGCTCCGCGCCGCGACTGACGCACTTAAAGCGCAGAAGAACCTGAAGGGCCTGGTAGTGACCAGCTCCAAGGACAGCTTCATTGTTGGTGCCGATATTACCGAATTCACCGAGCTGTTTGCGGGCTCGGAAGAGGATCTGGTAGCCAACAACCTCAAGGCCAACGAAGTCTTCAACGCCGTTGAAGATCTGCCGTTCCCCACCGTTACCGCGATCAACGGTATGGCCCTGGGTGGCGGTTTCGAGATGTGCCTGGCGACCGACTACCGGGTGATGGACAAGAAGGCCAAGGTTGGTCTTCCGGAAGTGAAACTGGGCATCTTCCCTGGCTTCGGCGGTACCGTGCGTCTGTCCCGTCTGGTAGGTGTCGACAACGCCGTTGAGTGGATCAGTGGCGGCACCGAGAACCGTGCAGATGCGGCACTGAAAGTCGGCGCTGTGGATGCTGTGCTCGAGTCCGACAAGCTTGTGGATGCAGCGGTTGGCATTATTAACCAGTGCAACGAAGGCAAGCTGGATTACGAAGCTCGTCGCGAAGAGAAGAAGGGCAAGATCAAGCTTAATGCCATGGAAAGCATGATGGCATTCGAGATCTCCAAGGCATTCGTGGCCGGCAAGGCTGGCAAGAATTACCCGGCGCCGGTCGAGGCCATCAAGGTCATGCAGAAGCATGCCGGTATGACCCGTGACAAGGCAATCGAGGTAGAGGCCAAAGGCTTCGCCAAGATGGCCAAGACCAACGTTGCGGCTTGCCTGGTTGGCCTGTTCCTGAACGATCAGGAGCTCAAGAAGAAGGCCAAGGCCTGGGAAAAAGAAGCCAATGACGTGAACCTGGCCGCCGTACTCGGCGCCGGTATCATGGGTGGTGGCGTTGCGTTCCAGTCCGCCTTGAAAGGCACGCCGATCATCATGAAGGACATCAACCAGGACGGTATCGCCCTGGGCCTGAAGGAAGCCAAGAAGCTTCTGACCAAGCGGGTCGAGAAGGGCAAGATGAAGCCCGATCAGATGGCTGACGTGCTTAACAGCATCACGCCGACCCTGAACTACGGTGACTTCAAGAACGTCGACCTGGTGGTTGAAGCCGTGGTTGAGAATCCGAAGGTGAAAGACGCGGTTCTTCGTGAAACCGAAGATGCGGTTCGTGAGGACACTATCCTGACCTCCAACACCTCGACGATTTCCATCGATCTGCTGGCGAAGAACCTGAAGCGTCCGGAAAACTTCTGCGGCATGCACTTCTTCAACCCGGTACACATGATGCCGCTGGTTGAGGTAATCCGTGGCGAAAAGACCAGTGATCGTGCAATCGCGACCACCGTGGCTTACGCCAAAGCCATGGGCAAGACCCCGATCGTTGTTAACGATTGCCCGGGCTTCCTGGTTAACCGCGTTCTGTTCCCGTACTTCGGCGGCTTTATCGGCCTGGTGCGTGACGGTGCTGACTTCCAGCACGTTGACAAGGTTATGGAAAAGTTCGGCTGGCCCATGGGCCCTGCCTACCTGCTGGACGTTGTCGGCATGGATACCGGCAAGCACGCTGGTGAAGTGATGGCAGACGGCTTCCCGGACCGCATGAAGCACGAAGGTACAACCGCCATTGACGTGATGTTCGATAACAACCGTTACGGACAGAAGAACGACAAGGGCTTCTACAAGTATGAACTGGACCGCAAGGGTAAGCAGAAGAAGGTTGTCGACGAAGAGACCTACAAGCTGCTCGAGCCGGTTGTTCAGGGTAAGAACGAATTCAGCGAAGAAGACATCATCGCCCGTATGATGATTCCTCTGTGTCTGGAAACCGTTCGCTGCCTGGAAGACGGCATTGTCGAAGATCCGGCAGATGCTGATATGGGCCTGATTTTCGGTATCGGCTTCCCGCCGTTCCGTGGCGGTGCCCTGCGCTATATCGACGATATGGGTGTAGACAAGTTCGTCGAACTGGCAGACAAGTTTGCAGACCTTGGTCCTCTTTATCACCCGACCGAGAAGCTGCGTGAAATGGCCAAGACTGGCAAAAAGTTCTTTGGCTAACCCTGAACGAGATTTCCGAACGGAGAAAGATCTATGAGCCTTAATCCGAGAGACGTTGTCGTCGTCGATTGCGTGCGGACTCCGATGGGTCGTGCCAAAAACGGTTGTTTCCGGAACGTGCGTGCAGAGACCCTGTCCGCCAATCTGATCGAAGCACTGTTTGAGCGCAACCCGAAGCTCGACCCGAAAGAAGTTGAAGATGTTATTTGGGGCTGTGTAAACCAGACCAAGGAGCAGGGCTTCAACGTGGCGCGTCAGATTTCCCTGCTGACCCGCATTCCCCACGAGTCTGCTGCCCAGACCGTGAACCGTCTGTGTGGTTCGGCCATGAGTGCGATCCATACTGCCGCGCAGGCCATCATGACCGGTAACGGTGATGTGTTCTTCGTGGGTGGTGTCGAGCACATGGGGCACGTACCCATGACCGAAGGCTTCGACCACAATCCGGCGGCCTCCAAGTACTCCGCAAAGGCGTCCAACATGATGGGCCTGACTGCGGAAATGCTGGCCAAGATGCACGGGATTACCCGTGAGCAGCAGGACGAGTTCGGTGCTCGCTCCCACCGTTTGGCCCATGAAGCGACCGTAGAAGGCCGTTTCAAGAACGAAATCGTGCCGATTGAAGGTCACGATGAGAATGGCTTCAAGGTGCTGATCGAGCAGGACGAGACTATTCGTCCGGAGACCACGGCTGAATCCCTGAGCCAGCTAAAGCCGGCGTTCGATCCGAAGAACGGTACTGTGACTGCCGGGACTTCCTCCCAGCTGACCGACGGTGCCGCTGCCATGGTACTGATGTCCGCAGAGCGGGCTGAGGCCCTGGGACTTAAGCCGATTGCCAAGATTCGCAGCATGGCCGTTGCCGGCTGTGATCCCGCAATCATGGGCTATGGTCCGGTACCTGCCACCAAAAAGGCGCTCAAGCGCGCAGGCCTGAAAGTTGAAGATATCGACTTCTGGGAACTGAACGAGGCCTTTGCCGGCCAGTCGCTGCCAGTCCTCAAGGACCTGAAGCTGCTGGGCGTTATGGAAGAGAAGGTGAACCTGAACGGCGGCGCGATTGCCCTTGGCCATCCGCTGGGCTGCTCTGGTGCACGTATCTCCACAACCCTGCTGAATGTGATGCAGGCCAAAGGCGGTAAACTTGGTGTTTCCACCATGTGTATCGGTCTGGGCCAGGGCATCGCGACGGTCTGGGAGCGTCTGTAACCCGTTAAGGAGGTTGCAGTACGCGGTTTCAGAAGGCCCGGCAAATGCCGGGCCTTTCTGTTTCAATCGGCGGCCTGAACCGGGTTCCCGAATGTGAAAAAAAGCAGGATTGAAACCAAAGAATGGGTTGTCTTGCTATTCTTGACCCTGTAAAACAGTGAGCCTATACAGATTGGCGGCGTATGAGTGTTTTCTAGCCGACTGATTTTACAGCGAGTTTACGGTTTGCTGATTAATTGACCGATTTATCGCCAAGGATACAGAACTCCGATATGGGTAAAAGTCTCGTAATTGTCGAGTCACCAGCGAAAGCGAAGACCATCAACAAGTACCTGGGCTCTGACTTCATCGTCAAATCGAGCGTCGGGCATATTCGTGATCTTCCCGTCAGTGGCAGCGGATCCCAAACCGATCCCAAGGAGCGTGCCAAGCAGGCTGCGCTCACCCGGAAGATGAGCCCGGAAGAAAAGGCGGTGCATAAAAAGCGCAAGGCCCGTGAGCAGCTGGTCGCCCGCATGGGCGTCGACCCGGATCAGGACTGGAGTGCGCGTTACGAGATCCTTCCCGGCAAGGAGAAGGTGGTCAGCGAGCTCAAGCGTCTCGCCAAATCAGCAGACCATATCTATCTGGCAACGGATTTGGACCGCGAAGGGGAGGCCATCGCCTGGCACCTTCAGCAGACGATCGGTGGCGAGCCCGAGAAATACCGACGTGTAGTGTTCAACGAAATCACCAAACGTGCCATCCAGGAAGCCTTCAAGGATCCCGGCAATCTTGACAATAACCGGGTGAATGCCCAACAGGCCCGACGTTTCCTGGATCGGGTTGTCGGGTACATGGTGTCGCCCCTGCTTTGGGCCAAGATTGCCCGGGGACTGTCTGCCGGTCGGGTGCAATCAGTCGCCGTACGGCTGATTGTTGAGAGGGAGCGGGAGATCCGGAAGTTTGTTCCGGAGGAGTTCTGGCAATTACACGCCGATCTCGCGTCCGCCAAGGCGGATCAGCCGGTCCGCTTTGAAGTAACCCGCCATGACGACAAGCCTTATCGCCCGGTCAATGAGCAGCAGAGCAGCGAGCACGTCAGCCGCCTCAAGGCGGGTACGTTCAAGGTTGCCAAGCGGGAAGACAAACCAACCCGTTCCCGCCCTTCGGCTCCGTTTATTACCTCCACGCTGCAGCAGGCGGCGAGTAACCGCATGGGCTTCAGTGTCAAAAAGACCATGATGCTTGCCCAGCGTCTATATGAAGCTGGCTTTATTACCTATATGCGTACTGACTCCACCAACCTGAGTCAGGATGCGATCAACAGTTGCCGCACCTATATTCAGAAGCAGTTTGGCGATAAATACCTGCCGGAAAAGCCCCGGGTTTACGGTAGTAAAGAGGGGGCCCAGGAAGCCCACGAAGCCATCCGGCCAACGGAAGTCAGTCGCCGGCCCTCGGATATCAGTGGCCTGGAGAAAGACGCGGAGAAGCTCTACGACCTGATCTGGCGCCAGTTCATTGCCTGCCAGATGTCCGATGCGGAGTTTCTCAGTACCTCGATAGTCGTTGCCAACGGCGATTATGAGCTGCGCACCCGGGGCCGGATTATCAAGTTCGACGGTTTCCTGAAAGCCGCGCCACAGGCGGCCAAGAAAGATGAAGACATCGCGCTGCCTGATATTCAGGTAGATGAAGTGCTGGACCTGAAAAAACTCGACCCGAGCCAGCACTTTACCAAGCCTGCGCCGAGGTACACCGAGGCGAGCCTGGTCAAAGAGCTCGAAAAGCAGGGTATTGGCCGTCCCTCGACCTATGCGTCGATTATTTCGACGATTCAGGATCGCGGCTATGTCAGGCTGCAGAACCGCCGCTTCTATGCCGAGAAGATGGGCGAGATTGTGACCGAGCGCCTGTCAGAATCTTTCCCGAATCTGATGGACTTCGATTTCACCGCGAAGATGGAAGATGAGCTCGACGAAATTGCCGAGGGTGATGTCGAGTGGAAGAAAGTCCTGAATGATTTTTACGGCCGTTTCAAGCAGCAACTGGAAACGGCAGAAAGTGGTGAAGACGGCGGCATGCGTGCCAACACGCCCACCGAGACTGATATTCCGTGTCCGAGCTGCGGTCGGAATATGCAGATTCGTGTGGCCAGTACGGGTGTATTCCTGGGCTGCTCCGGTTACTCATTACCACCGAAGGAGCGTTGCAAGACCACCATCAATCTCGTGTCCGGCGACGAAGTGGTCAGCGCTGACGATGACGTGGAAGGCGAGGGCGAAACCCGGCTGCTGCGCAAGAAGCGCCGCTGCCCCAAGTGTGGCACTGCCATGGACAGCTACCTGGTGGACGAAACCCGCAAGCTGCATGTCTGTGGTAACAATCCGGATTGCTCTGGCTACGAGGTAGAAAAGGGCACGTTCCGCATCAAGGGCTACGATGGGCCGACCCTCGAGTGCGACAAGTGTGGCTCTGAGATGCAGCTGAAGACGGGGCGGTTTGGAAAGTATTTCGGTTGTACCAATACCGAGTGCAAGAACACCCGTAAGCTGCTCAAAAATGGCGAGCCAGC
The DNA here is from genome assembly GCF_047123295.1 of Marinobacter sp. MIT932201. Classification (NCBI taxonomy): domain Bacteria; kingdom Pseudomonadati; phylum Pseudomonadota; class Gammaproteobacteria; order Pseudomonadales; family Marinobacteraceae; genus Marinobacter; species Marinobacter sp. MIT932201. The sequence continues at coordinate 1,975,784 of NZ_CP138917.1, forward strand.
ACCGCCCAAGATGGACCCGGTACCCATGCCGGAGCTTCAGTGCCAGAAGGTGGATGACACTTACGTTCTTCGTGATGGGGCGTCCGGGTTGTTTCTGGCCGCCAGCAAGTTCCCGAAAAATCGGGAAACGCGACCACCTCTGGTGATGGAGATCAAACCACACCGGAAGGAAATTGATCCGAAGTATGATTACCTGATGGATGCGCCCGAGCGTGATCCTGAAGGCAATCCGACGGTGATTCGCTACAGCCGCAAGACCAAGGAGCAGTACGTCATGTCCGAGAAGGAAGGCAAGGCGACGGGCTGGTCCGCGTGGTATGTGAACGGAAAGTGGCAGCCGCAGGACAAGAAAAAGTAGTGCCTGTGGATTCGGGGCCGGGTGAGAGCTTTCATCCGGCCCCAGCTTCAGAGACTTACCGGAACTTCCTGAGTCTCTGGATTAAAGAGGATGTATCCCAGCGTTTGCCCCCCATGGACTGCACATCCGCGTAGAACTGATCCACCAGAGCGGTGACTGGCAGAGACGCGTTCACTTTTCGTGCCTCTTCCAGGCAAATCCCCAGGTCCTTACGCATCCAGTCAACCGCGAAGCCGTGTTCGAATTCACCCGCAATCATCGTTGCCGAGCGGTTTTCCATTTGCCAGGACTGGGCTGCCCCTTTCGAAATCACATCCACCACTTTTGCCACATCCAGCTCAGCCTGCTCGGCAAAGTGCAGCGCCTCTGAAAGGCCCTGTACAAGACCGGCAATGGCGATCTGGTTCACCATCTTGGTTTTCTGGCCACTGCCAGCTGGGCCCATTCGGTTGAGTGCGCGCGCATAGTGCTCCATAACCGGCTCGGCTTTCGCATAGTCCTGTTCAGAGCCGCCGCACATGATGGTCAGCTTGCCGTTTTCGGCTCCTTGCTGGCCGCCGGACACAGGCGCGTCCACAAATCCCATGTTGTTTTTACTGGCAGCTTCAGCAAGATACTCGGCAATGCCGGCTGAAGCCGTAGTGTGATCGACCAGAACCGCACCTTCGGAGGCATTGGCGAGGATGCCTTCATCGCCTTCGTAAACTGCTTTAAGATCGACATCCGCACCAACGCAGGTGAGTACTATATCCGCGCCCTTCACGGCCTCGGCAATGGAGGTGCAGCTGGTTCCCCCGTATTCGCTTGCCCATTGCTCGGCTTTGGCGCTGGTTCGGTTCCAGACCCTGACGTTGAGCCCGGCCTTGGCCAGGTGCCCGGCCATTGGATAGCCCATTACGCCGAGGCCGATAAACGCTGCTGTAGTCATTGCTTTCTCCTCTTATGTTTTTGTCGGGTTAACTTAGCACAGAAGGGCGGGGCGGCACGCAATAAAAAAGGCCGCTGAATCAGCGGCCTTTCCATGCGTTGCCCGAGAAATCAGGCTTATTTCGCCGGATAATCCCGGGAATCCGAGCCAGTGTAAAGCTGGCGCGGACGGCCGATGCGATAGTCGCCGCTGACCATTTCGTTCCAGTGCGAGAACCAGCCGATGGTCCGCGACAGGGCGAAGATAACGGTGAACATCGAAGTCGGGATTCCGATGGCCTTGAGGATGAGTCCGGAGTAGAAGTCGACGTTCGGGTAAAGCTTGCGCTTCACGAAGTACTCGTCTTCCAGCGCGATTTTTTCCAGACGCTGGGCGATCTTCAGCAGCGGGTCGTTTTCGAGGCCTAGCTCGGTCAGAACCTCGTGAGCGGTTTCTGCCATTACCTTGGCGCGCGGGTCGAAATTCTTGTATACCCGGTGGCCGAAGCCCATCAGACGGAATGGATCGTCTTTATCCTTGGCCTTGGCAATGAACTTCTCGATGTTGGACTCGTCGCCGATCTCGGCCAGCATGTCCAGAACCGCTTCGTTCGCGCCGCCGTGCGCGGGGCCCCAGAGGGCGGCAATGCCGGAAGCGATACAGGCATAGGGGTTGGCGCCGGTGGAGCCGGCCAGACGCACAGTGGATGTAGACGCATTCTGTTCGTGGTCTGCGTGCAGGATGAAGATCTTGTCCATGGCCTTTGCTAGGATCGGGTTCGGCTTATATTCCTCACAGGGAACGCCAAACATCATCTGCAGGAAGTTCTCGGAATACGAGAGGTCGTTACGCGGGTACATGAAGGGCTGGCCGATGCTGTACTTGTAACACCAGGCTGCAATCGTAGGCATCTTGGCGACCAGGCGGTGAGCGGTGATCTCACGCTGCTCCTGGCTGGCAACGTCCATCTCGCCGTGGTAGAAGGCGGACAGGGCGCCAACCACACCACACATGATGGCCATCGGGTGTGCATCACGACGGAAACCCTGGAAGAAGTTCCGCATCTGGTCGTGCAGCATGGTGTGGTTTTTGATGGTCTCGTGGAACTTCTGGTTCTCCTCGGCGCTTGGAAGTTCGCCGTGAAGCAGGAGATAGCAGACTTCAAGGTAGTCGGAGTGTTCCGCGAGCTGTTCGATCGGGTAGCCGCGGTGCAGGAGAACGCCATTTGCACCGTCGATGTAGGTAATGGCCGATTCGCAGGCTGCGGTGGATACGAATCCGGGGTCGTATGTAAAAACGCCTTCCTGGACTAGGCCTCGTACGTCGATAACGTCAGGGCCGACGGTGCCGGAATAAATCGGTAGCTCAATGGACTTGTCCCCCACCGAGAGCGTGGCTTTCCTGTCGGTCATGGTGCTCTCCTATTTATCAGCTTTGAAAGCTTTATCTACAGTTATGGATGCGCTAGAAGGCGCGTATTATCGCAAAACTGGCGGCAAAATATAGGGCGTTGGCTTTTTTTGTCAATGGAAGAGTCGGGAAAACCCAGAATTTGACATTCGCTGTAAATCAGGGATATCCCGAATAACAACGGATTGGGGATGGAAAAGGATTTGTCAATCATCCTTATAGCTGGCTTAACCCCCTGAAATACGCGGCTTGAGCGACGTTGCAGGTTTGTAATTGGTTAGGGTACTCCTTATAATCCCTAGCCCGGAATTGGGGATAAACCTTCTCCCGCTGCCTGTAAATAGTGGTTTGCCGGTGAGGTTACCTCCCTTCTGAGCCAATCGTGTGCCGGTTTCGTATCTGCACGCCGATCCTTACATACCAACCATCCGCACCCGGTTTTCCGGTCCCGCGGAACCAAGAGAGAGTGTGAGAGCGCTGTGAATAGCAAACGACCAGTAAATCTCGATCTCGGCAAGTTTCATTTTCCGCTGCCAGCCATTACGTCCATATTGCACCGTATCAGCGGCATCATCATTTTTGTTGGTGTTGCGTTCCTGCTTTACGGGCTTCAGCTTTCCCTGTCGGGGGAAGAGGGCTTCAGTCGTGTCAATGAACTGCTGGACAGCTTCCTTGCCAAGCTGATTATCTGGGGCATCTTGTCTGCTCTGTTGTACCACCTGGTTGCGGGTATCAAGCACCTGTTCATGGATATGGGCATTGGTGAAGAGCTCGAGAGCGGCCGCCTCGCCTCGAAGATCACGATTGTGGTTTCCGTCATTCTCATCGTTCTGGCAGGAGTCTGGGTATGGTAAACAGCGTCACGAACCTGGGTCGCAGTGGTGTCTATGACTGGCTGATCCAGAGGGTAACCGCCTACGTACTTGCTTTGTATACAATTTTCCTGCTCGGCTTTCTGTTGACCTCCGACGTCAACTACGAAACCTGGAGTGCGCTTTTCGACCAGACCTGGTTCCGTATCTTTACCCTGATGGCACTGCTTTCAATCGGTGCTCACGCTTGGGTGGGGCTCTGGACGGTGACGACCGACTATATCAAGGCCATGGGTCCCAGGTTTATCGTGCAGGCGGCTTGTGGGCTGACCATGTTCGTCTATGTGGTTTGGGGCATTCAGATTCTTTGGGGGCTTTAATCGATGGCTAATATCAAGACCATGTCCTTTGACGCAATTGTTATCGGCGGCGGCGGTTCCGGCATGCGTGCCGCGCTCCAGTTGACCGAGTCCGGCGTCAATACCGCGTGTATCACCAAGGTTTTCCCGACGCGGTCTCATACGGTCTCTGCCCAGGGTGGCATCACCTGTGCGATCGCCAGTGCTGATCCGAATGACGACTGGCGCTGGCACATGTATGACACGGTTAAAGGCTCGGACTACATTGCCGACCAGGATGCCGTCGAGTACATGTGTTCCGTTGGTCCTCAGGCGGTATTCGAGCTTGAGCACATGGGTCTTCCGTTCTCGCGCACCGAGCAGGGCCGTATCTATCAGCGTCCGTTTGGTGGTCAGTCCAAAGGCCCTGATAACCCGACTCAGGCAGCACGTACCTGTGCCGCTGCTGACCGTACCGGTCACGCCCTGCTTCACACTCTGTACCAGGCCAACATCAAGGGCGGAACCACCTTCCTTAACGAGTGGTACGCGGTAGATCTCGTCAAGAACAGTAAGGATGAGGTCGTTGGTGTGGTTGCCATTGAGGTTGAGACCGGCGAAGTCGCCTACATCAAATCCAAAGCGACCGTTCTTGCTACCGGTGGCGCGGGACGTATTTACGCCTCCACAACCAACGCGCTGATTAACACCGGCGACGGTATCGGTATGGCACTGCGTGCCGGTTTCCCGATGCAGGACATGGAAATGTGGCAGTTCCACCCGACCGGCATTTACGGAGCGGGAACGCTGGTGACCGAAGGTTGTCGGGGTGAGGGTGGCTACCTGATCAACGCCGAGGGTGAGCGTTTCATGGAGCGCTATGCGCCGAACGCGAAAGACCTGGCGGGCCGTGACGTTGTAGCCCGGGCAATGGTGATCGAGATTCTGGAAGGTCGTGGCTGCGGTCCGGATAAGGATCACGTTCTGCTGAAGCTGGATCATCTGGGTGAAGAGACCCTGAACCTGCGCCTGCCGGGCATCTGTGAGCTGTCCCGCACCTTTGCGCATGTGGATCCTGTCAAAGAGCCGATCCCGGTCGTGCCTACCTGTCACTACATGATGGGCGGCATTCCGACCAACGTTGGTGGTCAGGCGTTGACCCAAGATGAAAACGGAAAAGACAAGCCAATCCCCGGGCTGTTCGCCTGTGGCGAGGCAGCGTGTGTATCGGTACACGGCGCCAACCGTCTGGGTGGTAACTCTCTGCTGGACCTGGTGGTGTTTGGTCGCGCAGCTGGCCTGCACATTGAAGAGCAGCTTCGCGGCGGCTTCGAAGTAGACGGTGCCAGTGAGGACGATATCAAGCGTGCCATGGCGCGGCTTGACCGCCTGAACAACGCAACCGAGGGCGAGAGCGTTGCAGAGGTCCGCAAGGATCTGCAGAACTGCATGCAGTTGTACTTCGGCGTGTTCCGTGACGGCAAGAGCATGGAAGAGGGTCTCAAAAAGCTGGAAGCGATTGGTGAGCGTGTTCGCAACACCAAGCTGGCTGATACCAGCAATGCCTTCAACACCGCCCGTATCGAAGCGCTCGAGCTGGATAACCTCTACGAGGTTGCCCTGGCTACAGCGGTTTCCGCCTTCGAGCGGAAGGAAAGTCGCGGCGCTCATGCCCGGAACGACTACACCGAGCGTGATGATGAGAACTGGCTGAAGCACTCCATGTTCTTCCCGCTGGAAAAGCGCGTGGGCAAGCGTGATGTGAACTTTGCACCGAAGACGGTGGACAAGTTCGAGCCGAAGGTCCGGACTTACTAAGGGGGACTCCGAAAATGTTAGTAAGCCTTTATCGTTATAACCCGGAGACTGACAACGCGCCTTACATGCAGGACGTGGATGTTGATATTCCGGAAGGCAAGGATCTCATGGTTCTTGATGTGCTGAACCTGATCAAGGAGCGGGATCCTTCAATGGCCTACCGTCGTTCCTGCCGGGAGGGCGTGTGTGGCTCTGATGGCATGAACATGAACGGCAAAAACGGCCTGGCGTGTATTACGCCGGTCTCCCAGGTGGTGAAGGGCGACAAGCTGGTGCTGCGTCCGCTGCCGGGTCTGCCGGTTATTCGTGATCTGGTTGTAGATATGAGTCTTTTCTACAAGCAGTACGAAAAGGTCATGCCTTACCTGATTAACGACAAGCCTGCTCCCGCGATCGAGCGGCTGCAGTCTCCGGAAGACCGCCAGAAGCTGGATGGCCTGTACGAGTGTATTCTCTGTGCCTGCTGTTCCACGTCCTGTCCGTCATTCTGGTGGAACCCGGACAAGTTTATCGGTCCTGCTGGCCTGCTTCAGGCTTACCGTTTCCTGGCGGACAGCCGGGATACAGCCCAGGACGAGCGACTTGCCGGCCTTGATGACCCGTTCAGTGTATTCCGCTGCCGGGGCATCATGAACTGTGTCAGTGTCTGCCCGAAAGGTCTGAACCCCACAAGGGCTATCGGCCACATTCGGAATCTTCTGCTGCAAAGGGCGACTTAAGCAGCAGGATTTGCGACAGACGCTATACTGTTCTGATCAGGTTAGTACCCGGAAGGCCTCGCAAGTTTGCGGGGCCTTCAACCAAAGGCTTATAGTCAAAAGTCTTACCCGGGTGCACACTACGCAAGCCGTGGCGGGAACTTATAAAGTTTTCTCCCTGTTTTGCTGAGTACAAAAACCACCGGGGAATGGAAAACATCCATGTCGGGTGTGGTGGCCAAAGTCGATCCCGTAAAAACCCGTATTGACTGAGATATACCCCTGGCCGACCATATCGGGCTCCCCGCACCAGCCCAAGGTGAGCTATTCAAGATGCACGAAAGCATAATGGAGCAGTTATGGCAGACTTCCCACCTTCAGGGTGGAAATCTCGCCTATGTTGAACAGCTTTTTGAAACCTACCTGACAGACCCCAATGCCGTTCCCGAAGAGTGGCGCAGCTATTTCGACAAACTCCCCAGTGTCGATGGCTACAAAGGTCGTGACATTGTCCACTCTTCCATCCGCGAACAGTTCGAACACATCTCCCGTAACCAGCGCTTTCTAGCCAGTGGCGGCGTTCCCGCCAGTGCAACGTCGGATGCGGACAAGAAACAGATTCGCGTTCTCCAGCTGATTAACGCCTATCGCTTCCGCGGCCATCAGGAAGCGAAGCTGGACCCGCTCGGTGTTTGGCAACGTCCCAAGGTTGAAGACCTCGATCCCGAATTCCATGAATTGTCCGACTCTGACCGTGACCTCGAGTTCCAGACCGGCTCACTGAACCTCGGCTCCGAGACAATGAAGCTCGGAGATATTGTCGATGGTTTGCGCCAGACCTACTGCGAAAGCATTGGCGCTGAATACATGCACGTTGTCGATACCCGCATCAAGCGCTGGTTCCAGCAACGCATGGAGCCGGTTCGTTCACGTCCCGCATACGAGGACAACACCCGAAAGCACATCCTTGAGCGACTGACGGCTGCCGAAGGTCTCGAAAAGTACCTGGGTTCCCGTTATCCGGGTGTGAAACGCTTTGGTCTTGAGGGTGGCGAAAGTCTCATTCCCTGTCTGGACGAGCTGATCCAGCGTGCCGGTTCTTACGGCGCCAAGGAAATCGTTCTGGGTATGGCGCACCGTGGTCGCCTGAACGTCCTGGTCAACACTCTGGGCAAGAATCCGAGAGAACTCTTCGACGAGTTTGAAGGCAAGAAACTGGCCGATTCCGGTTCAGGTGACGTGAAGTACCACCAGGGCTTCTCATCCAACGTAATGACCCCGGGTGGCGAAGTGCACCTGGCGATGGCTTTCAACCCGTCGCACCTGGAAATCGTTTCGCCGGTGGTTGAAGGCTCCGTTCGGGCCCGCCAGACCCGTCGCAACGACGAGGATGGCAGCAAGGTAGTGCCAATCATCATGCACGGTGACGCGGCGTTTGCCGGCCAGGGCGTTGTGATGGAAACCTTCCAGATGTCCCAGACCCGTGGGTTTGGCGTTGGTGGCACCATTCATATTGTTATCAACAACCAGGTTGGTTTCACCACCAGCAAACAGGAAGATGCGCGGTCCACGGAGTACTGCACCGACGTGGCCAAGATGATCCAGGCGCCAATCCTGCATGTGAATGCGGACGACCCGGAAGCGGTCATGTTCGTGACCCAGATGGCCATGGACTACCGCAACGAATTCAAGAACGACGTGGTGATCGATCTGGTCTGCTATCGTCGTCGTGGTCACAACGAGGCGGATGAGCCGGCCGCAACCCAGCCGGTCATGTACGAGAAGATCCGTAAGCTGAAGACCACTCGCAACCTGTACGTTGACCAACTGGTGGAAGCCGGTGTTATCACCGAGGAAGAAGCCAAGCAGATGGAGAACGACTACCGTGACGCCCTGGATAATGGCGAGCACGTGGTCAAATCCCTGGTCAAGGAGCCCAACAAGGAACTCTACGTGGACTGGACGCCGTACCTGGGCCACGAGTGGACGGCCAAGTGCAAGTCCAGCGTTGCGCTGAAGACCATTCAGAAGCTGGGCAAGAAACTGACCTCGGTCCCTGAAGGTTTCAGTATCCAGCGCCAGGTCTCCAAGATTGTGTCCGACCGCGAGAAAATGACCGCCGGCGCCCTGCCGATCAACTGGGGCTACGGTGAAGTCATGGCCTATGCGACGTTGCTCAACGAAGGGCATCCGATCCGCATTACCGGCCAGGATGTTGGCCGCGGCACCTTCTCGCATCGCCACGCGGTTCTGCACAACCAGAAAGACGGCTCGACTCATATTGCCCTTGAGCAATTGTCGGAAGACCAGCCGAAATTCGAAATTTACGACTCGCTGCTCTCGGAAGAAGCCGTGATGGCGTTCGAGTACGGTTACGCGACCACCGCACCTGATGGCCTTGTGGTCTGGGAAGCGCAGTTTGGCGACTTCGCCAACGGTGCCCAGGTCGTGATCGATCAGTTCCTGACCAGTGGTGAGCACAAGTGGGGGCGCCTCTGTGGCCTGACCCTGCTGCTGCCTCATGGCTACGAAGGGCAGGGGCCGGAGCACAGCTCTGCACGCCTCGAGCGTTTCCTGCAGCTGAGTGCCGAGCATAATATCCAGGTCTGCGTGCCGACCACGCCGTCGCAGGTATTCCATATGCTGCGTCGCCAGGTGAAGCGCCCGCTGCGCAAGCCTCTGGTTGCCATCACGCCCAAGAGCCTGCTGCGGCACAAGGAAGCGACGTCCGATCTTGACGATCTGACCACCGGTACCTTCAAGACCGTGCTGCCTGAGAAAGAGCCGTCCGATCCGAAGAAAGTCACCCGTCTGATCCTGTGTTCCGGCAAGGTCTATTTTGATCTGCTCGAGAAGAAGAAATCGGACGAGCGTGAAGACGTCGCCATTGTCCGGATCGAACAGCTGTATCCTTTCCCCGGAGACGACCTTGACGAGCTCCTGAGCGAGTACACCAAGCTCAAGCACGTTGTCTGGTGTCAGGAAGAGCCGATGAACCAGGGTGCCTGGTATTGCAGCCAGCATCACATGCGTAATGCGCTGCACCGCCTGAATCCCAAGCTGTACCTTCAGTATGCCGGTCGTGACGCTTCGGCTGCTCCTGCCTGTGGCCATATGTCGGTCCACATTGAAGAGCAGAAGAAACTGGTTAACGACGCGTTTGAAATTTGACGAGCTACCGAACTAAGGATCTGTAATGTCAACTGAGATTAAAGCCCCCGTTTTCCCGGAGTCGGTCGCGGAAGGTACTGTCGCGACCTGGCACAAACAGCCGGGTGAAGCCTGCTCCCGTGACGAGCTGATTGTCGATATCGAGACCGACAAGGTCGTTCTTGAGGTGGTTGCGCCTGCTGACGGCGTGATCGAAGAAATCATCAAGAACGAAGGCGATACCGTTGAAAGTGGTGAGGTAGTCGGCAAGTTCAAGGAAGGTGCCAAGGGCGAGGCCAAGCCTGCCGAGGGCAAGAAAGAAGAGGCCAAGGAAGAGGCTCCGAAAGAAGAGGCCAAGAGTGAAGCCGCTTCCGGCGAAGCGATTCTGAGCCCGGCAGCGCGCAAGCTGGCCGAGGAAAACAACGTTGATCCGAACAGCATCAAGGGTACCGGCAAAGATGGCCGTGTAACCAAGGAAGACGTTCAGAACCACGTGGACAGTGCCAAGTCCTCCGGTGGTGCTTCCGCGCCCCAGCCTGCGGCGGGTATGCCGGAAGTGAACGTCAGCCAGGGCGAGCGTCCAGAGAAGCGCGTGCCGATGACCCGATTGCGTGCGAGCATCGCCAAGCGTCTGGTCAATGCGCAGCAGAGTGCAGCCATGCTGACCACCTTCAACGAGGTGAACATGGCGCCAATCATGGAACTTCGCAAGCAGTACCAGGAGAGCTTTGTAAAGCGTCATGGTATTAAGCTTGGCTTTATGTCCTTCTTCACCAAGGCGGCCACCGAAGCCCTGAAGCGGTTCCCCGCGGTAAACGCGTCCATTGATGGTAACGACATGGTTTACCACGGTTACCAGGATATCGGCGTGGCCGTATCCACGGATCGTGGTCTGGTCGTTCCGGTACTCCGCGATTCCGACGCCATGGGCCTGGCCGACATCGAGAAGAAGATCGTTGAATACGGTACCAAGGCGAAAGAGGGCAAGCTGGCCATTGAAGACATGACCGGTGGTACCTTTACGATTACCAACGGCGGCATCTTCGGCTCGCTGATTTCCACACCGATCCTGAACCCGCCACAGACTGCAATCCTGGGCATGCACAAGATTCAGGAGCGTCCGATGGCCGTGAACGGCAAGGTGGAAATTCTGCCGATGATGTACCTGGCGCTTTCTTACGACCACCGAATGATTGATGGCAAGGAAGCGGTGCAGTTCCTCGTTGCCATCAAGGAAATGCTTGAAGACCCGGCACGTATTCTGCTGGACGTCTGAGTCGACTTTAAACGTATCGGAAAACGGGATTAACTATGTCTGATAAATACGACGTCATTGTTATTGGTGCGGGCCCGGGCGGCTATGTTGCTGCCATCAAGGCTGCCCAGCTGGGTCTCAAGACCGCGTGTGTCGAATCCTGGACCGCCGAAGACGGCAAGGCGCAGGTACTTGGCGGTACCTGCCTGAACGTGGGCTGTATTCCCTCCAAGGCACTGCTGGAGATTTCCCACAAGTTCGAGGAAACCACCCACGATTACGAGATGCAAGGCATCATCGCCAAGGATGTCAAGATGGACATCGGCAAGATGATGGAGCGCAAGGCTGGTATCGTGAAGCAGCTGACCGGCGGTATCGCCGGCCTGTTCAAGTCCAACGGCGTTACCTCCATCCACGGCCACGGCAAGTTGCTGGCCAACCGCAAAGTGGAAGTAACTGACAAGGACGGCAAGTCCAAGACCTACGAAGCCGAAAACATCATTCTGGCCACTGGTTCCAAGCCGATCCAGATTCCGCCTGCGCCGTTCGATGGCGAGTACATCGTGGATTCCGAGGGAGCCCTCGAGTTCACCGAAGTGCCCAAGCGTCTGGGTGTGATCGGTGCCGGTGTTATCGGCCTGGAGCTTGGCAGCGTCTGGGCACGTCTGGGCTCCGAGGTGACGGTCCTTGAAGCGGTGGATACCTTCCTGCCGGCGGTGGATCAGCAGGTTGCCAAGGACGCACTCAAGCAGTTCCAGAAGCAGGGTCTGAACATCGTCATGGGTGCTCGCATGACCGGCGCTGAAGTCAAACGCAAGCTGGTCAACGTTACCTATGAAGATTCCAAGGGCAAGCAAGAAGCCAAGTTTGACAAGCTGATTGTTGCCGTTGGACGTCGTCCGTACACCGATAACCTGCTTTCCGAGGATTCCGGTGTGCAGATGGACGAGCGCGGTTTCATCTTCGTGGATGACAACTGCAAGACCGAGGCGCCGGGTGTCTGGGCTATCGGTGACGTGGTCCGCGGCCCAATGCTGGCCCACAAGGCGTCCGAAGAGGGCATCATGGTTGCCGAGCGCATTGCCGGGCACAAGCCCCAGGTCAACTACGACTGCATCCCCAACGTGATCTACACCTCGCCGGAAGTTGCCTGGGTTGGCAAAACCGAAGAGCAGATGAAGGCAGAGGGTGAAGAGTACAACGTAGGTACCTTCCCGTTTGCGGCCAACGGTCGTGCCATGGCTGCAAACTCGGCGTCCGGTCTGGTCAAGATCATTGCCGACGCAAAAAACTGACCGCATTGTCGGTTTCCATGTAGTTGGTCCCCAGGCCTCTGAAATCGTTGCCCAGGGCGTAATCGCCATGGAATTCGGTTCCAGCGCCGAAGATCTGGCCCTGACCTGCTTTGCACATCCGACTCTGTCCGAGTCCGTGCACGAAGCAGCTCTGGCCGTCGGTGGTGGCGCGATTCATATCGCGAACCGCCGCAAGAAGAAGTAACGCAAACCAGGAATTTTTTAATTCGGGACATTAACTATGAATTTGCATGAATATCAGGGCAAGCAGCTTTTCGCTGAATATGGCCTGCCCGTATCCAAAGGCATTGCCTGTGATACTCCCAAGGAAGCAGTAGCAGCTGCTGACGAAATCGGCGGTGATGGCTGGGTAGTGAAGGCCCAGGTGCACGCAGGCGGCCGTGGTAAGGCTGGTGGCGTTAAGCTGGTCAAAAGCAAAGACGAGATCCGTGAGTTTGCCGAAAAGTGGTTGGGCAAGAACCTGGTAACCTACCAGACTGATGAAAATGGCCAGCCGGTCAGCAAGATTCTGGTTGAATCCCTCACCGACATCGACCAGGAACTGTACCTGGGCGCGGTCGTTGACCGTGGCACCCGTCGCATCGTGTTCATGGCCTCCACCGAGGGCGGTGTTGAGATCGAGAAGGTTGCCGAAGAGACCCCCGAGAAGATCCTGAAAGCCGAAATCGACCCGCTGGTTGGCGCTCAGCCGTACCAGGGCCGTGAGTTGGCCTTCAAGCTGGGCCTGGAAGGCAAGCAGATCGGTCAGTTCACCAAGATTTTCATTGGCCTGGCCAAGCTGTTCGAAGAGTGCGACCTCGCGCTGGTAGAGATCAACCCGCTGGTTATCACCCCGGCCGGTGACCTGCATTGCCTCGACGCCAAAGTTGGTGTTGACGGTAACGCCCTGTATCGCCAGAAGAAGATCCACGAGATGCACGATCCCTCCCAGGAAGATTCCCGGGAAGCGGAAGCGGCCAAGTGGGAGCTCAACTATGTGGCCCTGGAAGGCAACATTGGCTGCATGGTCAACGGTGCTGGTCTGGCAATGGGCACCATGGATATCATCAAGCTTTCTGGTGGCCAGCCTGCCAACTTCCTGGACGTTGGTGGCGGTGCAACCAAGGAGCGTGTTTCCGAAGCATTCAAGATCATCCTGTCTGACTCCAACGTCAAGGCGGTTCTGGTCAACATCTTCGGCGGTATCGTTCGCTGCGACATGATTGCAGAAGGCATCATCGGTGCCGTTAAGGAAGTCGGCGTCAAGGTTCCTGTTGTGGTTCGCCTTGAAGGCAACAACGCGGAGAAGGGTACTCAGGTACTCGCCGATAGCGGCCTGAACATCATTGCCGCTACCAGTCTGTCGAATGCGGCAGAGCAAGTTGTTAAAGCCGCAGGGGGTAAATAATGAGCATCCTGATTAACAAAGACACCAAGGTTATCTGTCAGGGCTTTACCGGCGCACAGGGCACCTTCCACTCAGAGCAGGCAATTGCCTACGGCACCAAGATGGTTGGCGGCGTTAGCCCCGGCAAGGGTGGCACTGAGCACCTCGGCCTTCCGGTGTTCAACACCGTTCGTGACGCCGTTGAAGCAACCGGCGCAGAGGCGACCGTTATCTACGTACCGGCGCCTTTCTGTAAAGACGCTATTATCGAAGCCGCGGATGCCGGCATTCAGCTGATCGTCTGTATCACTGAAGGTATCCCGACCATCGATATGCTGTACGCCAAGGAATACGTGGATCGCAAGGGCGTTCGCATGATTGGTCCCAACTGCCCGGGTGTTATCACTCCGGACGAGTGCAAGATCGGCATCATGCCTGGCCACATCCACAAGAAGGGCAAGGTTGGTATCGTGTCCCGCTCAGGTACCCTGACTTACGAAGCGGTCAAGCAGACCACCGACTTCGGCTACGGTCAGTCCACCTGTATCGGTATCGGTGGCGACCCGATCCCGGGCTCGAACTTCATCGACATTCTGGCCCTGCTGCAGGAAGATCCTGAGACTGAAGCCATTGTGATGATTGGTGAGATCGGCGGTACCGCCGAAGAAGAAGCCGCGGCCTACATCAAGCAGAACGTCACCAAGCCGGTGGTTTCCTACATCGCTGGTGTTACTGCGCCTCCGGGCAAGCGCATGGGCCACGCTGGCGCCATCATCTCCGGTGGTAAGGGTACTGCAGACGAGAAGTTTGCCGCCCTGGAAGACGCTGGCGTTCGCACCGTCCGCAGTCTGGCCGAGATCGGCCAGGCCCTGAAGGAAGTCACTGGCTGGTAAGCTGGCCTTCTTTCAGCAAAAACCCCCGTTTCTGCCCTGCAGAGCGGGGGTTTTTTATTTATAATGCCGGGTCGCCTGAACTATGATGGCGGTTCCAATATCAAATAAGGAGTTCGTGCTTTGAGTTCTGTAGATTCCCAGCAAAGGGTTTTGTCCGGCATGCGTCCGACCGGCAAGCTTCACCTTGGCCACTACCACGGTGTGCTGAAAAACTGGGTTAAACTCCAGCATGAATTCGAATGCTTTTTCTTTGTGGCGGACTGGCACGCCCTGACCACCAACTATGACGACCCCTCCGGCATTGAGCAGAGCGTCTGGGACATGGTCATTGACTGGCTGGCGGCCGGTGTGAACCCGGGTTCGTCCACCATGTTTATTCAGTCACAGGTACCCGAGCACGCAGAATTGCACCTGTTGCTGTCGATGATTACGCCTCTCGGTTGGCTGGAACGTGTGCCGACCTTCAAGGACCAGCAGGAGAAGCTGCGGGAGAAGGATCTGGCGACCTACGGATTTCTGGGTTACCCGTTGCTTCAGAGTGCAGACATTCTGGTTTACCGGGCAGGGAAGGTACCGGTCGGTGCCGATCAGGTGTCCCATGTTGAAATCACCCGGGAGATCGCCCGTCGCTTCAACCATATATACGGTCGTGAGCCCGGATTCGAGGAGCAGGCAGAAGGCGCCATCGTGAAGATGGGCAAGAAAAACGCCAAGCTGTACCGCAATCTGAAGAAGCGCTACCAGGAAGAGGGCGACATGGACGCCCTGGAAACTGCTCGTGCGCTGTTGAAAGAACAGCAGAACATCTCCCTGGGCGATCGCGAGCGTCTGTACGGCTACATCGAGGGTGGTGGCAAGGTGATTCTGCCAGAGCCGCAGCCGCTGTTGACACCGGAGTCCAAGTTGCCGGGTCTGGATGGGCAGAAAATGTCCAAGTCCTACAACAACTATATTGGACTGCGGGAGGAGCCGGACAGCGTTGCCCAGAAGGTCCGCACCATGCAGACCGATCCCCAGCGAGTCCGGCGTACGGATCCGGGTGAACCCGAGAAATGCCCGGTGTGGGGGATGCACAAGATCTATTCGGACGCGGACACCCAGGAGTGGGTACAGACCGGTTGTCGCAGTGCCGGCATTGGCTGCCTTGATTGCAAGAAGCCGTTGATTGACGCGATTGTCGAAGAGCAGCGTCCGCTCCACGAGCGCGCGCGTGAGTATGAGGGCAACCCGGACCTGGTTCATTCCATTCTCCAGGAAGGTCGCGAACACGCCCGCGATGCTGCCAGAGATACCCTTGAGGAAGTCCGGGCGGCCATGGGGCTTCATTACCGCTGAATCCGCAGGAATCGGTCCCGCGGGCACAGAGCCGCGGGACCGATCCGGAGAGAAAGGTTATGACCGAAGAATCCACCGATCAGGCGACGCCGGAAGCTCAGGACGCCGGCCCGGAGCAATCGCCCCTGGCGCTGGTGTCCGGCAAGCCGGTGGTGGATCTTCCCAAGGACCTGTACATTCCGCCGGATGCTCTGGCGGTCTTCCTTGAAGCGTTTGAAGGCCCGCTGGACCTTCTGCTGTACCTAATACGTCGCCAGAACATGAACATACTGGACATCGACGTCAGCGAGATTACCCGGCAATACATGGATTACATCGGTGCCGTCGAGGCCATGCGCTTTGAACTGGCTGCCGAATATCTGGTGATGGCGGCCACCCTGGCGGAAATCAAATCGCGGATGCTGTTACCTCGCCAGGAAAGCGACGATGAAGAAGAGGTCGATCCTCGTGCCGAACTGATTCGTCGGCTTCAGCAGTATGAACGGTTCAAGCAGGCCGCCGAGGATATCGACGAACTGCCGCGGCTGGAGCGGGATAACTTCGCAGCCTCCGCCGCCCTGCCCAGGATGCCGTCAAGTCAGCCCCATCCCGATGTGGATCTGAGGGAGATGCTGCTGGCCCTTCAGGGTGTTTTACAGCGCGCAGACCTGTTCACCAGTCACCATGTTGAGCGTGAGAAGCTGTCCACCCGTGAACGCATGTCGGCAATCCTTTCGGTGCTTCAGGATGACCATTTTGTGACCTTTGAGAGCCTGTTCACGGTCGAAGAGGGGCGGCTGGGTGTTGTTGTAACCTTCCTGGCGACGCTTGAGCTGGTCAAGGAGCAGTTGATCGAGGTGGTTCAGGCGGAAGTTCTCGGGCCGATTCATGTTCGCGCCAGGGCGGCAAGTTAGGGCCCCTGGAAGTCGGAAGCACGGAAATACGGATCAGACACCATGAACGAAGAGCACCTGCTGAGAATCCAGGCAATTGCCGAGGCCGCCCTGCTGGCGGCGGGCAAACCGCTGTCTCTTGACCAGCTGCGGGAATTGTTCAGTGAAGAGGAGCGGCCGGCGCGACAGGTCATGGAGCACGTCATGGTGCTTCTTGAAGCGGCCTGTGAAGGGCGAGGCTTCGAGCTGAAGAAGGTCGCCAGTGGCTACCGACTCCAGGTGCGTGAGGAGTATGCGCCCTGGGTGGGTCGACTGTTCGAGGAAAAGCCCCAGCGTTATTCACGGGCCTTGCTGGAGACCCTGGCACTGATTGCTTACCGACAGCCCATCACCCGGGGTGAAATCGAAGACATCCGGGGTGTTACGGTAAGCAGCAATATCATTCGTACACTGCTTGAGCGAGAGTGGGTGCGCGTCGTTGGGCATCGGGATGTGCCGGGTCGGCCGGCCATGTACGCGACCACGAAACAATTCCTGGATTACTTTAATCTCACGGGCCTGGACCAGCTACCGCCCCTGAATGAAGTCCGCGATCTTGAAGAAATCGGCCGGGAAATTGAAAAGAACATGCAGGGTGAGATCGAGTTCGAATCCACGACTGCCGAGAACGACGACGAATCTTCGAGCCAGACACTTCACTGACGCCATTCGGGTGTCAGTCAGAAACTAAGGATTGATTACATGGCGGCAGAACGCCCCAACAAACCAGCCAGACCCGCCCGTGACCCAGCCAGTCAGGGCGGCCCTGAGCGTATTCAGAAATTGCTCGCCCGGGCAGGTGTTGGTTCGCGCCGGGAAATCGAGGGCTGGATGGAAGCCGGTCGTCTCCTGGTCAATGGACAACCGGTGGCACCAGGGCAGAAGGCGTCCGTTGAGGACCGTTTCGAGCTCGATGGCAAACGACTGGAAGTGTCCGGCGCGGCTGAAGTGATGCGACGGGTGCTGATCTATAACAAGCCCGAGGGCGAGGTCACGACCCGAAAGGACCCTGAGGGCAGACCGACGGTGTTTGATCGTTTGCCACGCCTTAAAGAGCATCGATGGATTTCCATTGGCCGGCTTGATATCAACACCACTGGCCTGGTGCTTTTTACCACAGACGGAGAGTTGGCGAACCGGCTGATGCATCCTTCCAACCAGATTGACCGGGAATACGCGGTACGTATCTTTGGGGAAGTGGACGACGCCATGATTGAGCGACTGCTTCAGGGCGTTCTGCTGGAAGATGGCATGGCCAAGTTCACCGATATCTCTCCGGCCGGTGGCAGCGGTATGAATCGCTGGTTCCACGTTACCCTGCTGGAAGGGCGCAATCGGGAGGTGCGTCGCCTGTGGGAATCGCAGGGCGTTCGTGTCAGTCGGCTGAAACGCGTGCGTTACGGGCCGATCTTTCTGCCGAGCAGGCTGACCGTGGGAAAATGGGAAGAGCTGGATCAGCGGGCGGTAGATACCCTCAGTCGAACCGTTGGTCTCGAGTCGGTCGAGATTCCCCAGAAAACGCCAAACGAAAAGGCAGCCCACGATCGCCAGAGGCGAAAAAGCCCTGGCCGGTCCGGAAAGAAAACTCCTGGCAATAAATGGGCGGTCAGCGACACCAAGCCCGCCAGGCCCGCCGGGCGTGCTCCCAGGCCAGAGAGAGCCCGAAGCAAAACGCCGCGCGGTTAAGCGTTACGAAATGGTGGCAAACACCCGGGTGCAGTTACGACCCTGGTGTTTGGCACGATAGAGCGCTTCGTCAGCCCTGGCCAGCCAGGCCTGAGGGGCTTCCTGGGGCAGAAACGTAGCAACGCCACAGCTGGTTGTGACTTTCAGCTCCTTTTCTCCGCCATCCACCCGGATGGCCGCGATCGCTTTGCGAACCCGCTCCGCCACATCTTTTGCATCCTGCTCCGAGGTATGCGGAAGCAGGATGGCAAATTCCTCGCCACCAAAGCGATACACTGAATCAGATGTGCGGATGGACTTCTCGATCTCCGCCGCCGCGATCTGAAGGATATGGTCGCCTACCACGTGACCGTGTGTGTCGTTGATCGTTTTGAAATGATCCAGGTCGCAGAGCACAAGTGAATATGGTTCGCCATGTCTTTCCGACAACAGGCTGGAGCGCTGAAGCGCGTCATCCAGGGCGCGTTTGTTGGGAATGCCGGTCAGGGAATCGGTCAGAGACGCCTGCTCAATGGCGACGTACTGGCAGGCGTTACGAATCGGGCAGATGGCCGCGCCCAGAATTATCTCGATGCCCTCTAGCTCCTGTTCGGTGAACCTCTGACGGCGTTGCAGCACAAGAGTCCCGTAATTGACGCCCTCAAGGCTCAGACGATACTCGCAGCGGTGCGGGCCGCCCATGCCGGTGGCATAGACGAAATCCTGTTTACCGATCCGGTGGCGGTAGTTGAGGGAACTGAACGGGATAATGGCGACCAGTTCTTCGGCCAGGATGGCCAGCTGTTGCTCCAGCGACAGGGTAGTCGAGAGCCGTCGTGTCAGTCTTGCGAGCACATCCGGCGTATTGGTCCAGTCCTGATGTGCCTGACGCAGCGCAGCCAGTTTCTGGGGCTGGGAAGGAGACTGATGGATCGACGGTATGTTTTTCACTACGGTTCACTCTGTCGCAGAAATTTACAGTGCTTTCGGGGTCAAAAGCAGAAACCGTGCCTACTTAAAAAATAACAATAAAAACAGATGCTAATGAACTATTTTTCACTCAATTTATGATTTTTCCGCGGTAGTTCAGGAATTGCTGTCAAAAAACCGGCAGTGATTTGCCGTGATGCGTTCCTGACCGCTCAAAATGTCAGACAAGGGGTGGGGCTATAGATTCCCTGTGGTAAACTTCTGCGTTTGAAATCGTGCCGTCTTCAGGAATGAGTGACCAACTTTATGAGGTTTCAGGCCCCGGAAAGTCTGTCTGAACAAATTGCCCAGCATCTGGGGCAAAGAATCATCACGCGAGATCTCAAACCCGGCGAACGCATTCAGGAACTGAAAGTGTCGGGTGAACTGAATGTCAGCCGTGGCTCTGTGCGGGAAGCGCTACTTATTCTGGAGCGCCGCCATCTGATCGAAATTTTCCCGAGGCGGGGCGCGGTTGTCTCCAGCCTGACGCCCGAGAGCGTCAACAGCCTCTACGATATCTACATCGATCTTCTCTGCATGCTCGGACGAAAGGTACTTGAACGTTGGTCCGGCAAAGAGCTTGGTGGTGTCATGGGTCAGGTCCGTGAACTGCAGGCGGTCATTGACGCCCTCAACGCGACCAGCGCTGACGCTGCCGAGCAGGTCATCGACGCCGGATTCGGGGTAATGCGCTACGCCTATGGGCTGGTTGAGAACCCCTTTCTTGAGGAAACTCTCGAGAACTTCCGGCCGGCCATCAGCCGAACCTATTTTGTGGCGTTGGAGCACTTCCGGGAAGAAATCGGGGAAACCGCGACCTTCTTCCGGCAGTTGGCCGAGGCTGCCGTTGATGACGACGCCGAACGATTGCAAGCGGTCATACAGGCCTTTGGTGAACACCAGCGGCAGCAGGTGTTGACGATTCTCCGGCAGGAGGCGAGCGCCTGATATGCGTCTGAAGTCCATCAAACTGGCTGGCTTCAAATCCTTCGTTGATCCAACCACTGTGCCGTTCCCATCGAACATGACTGCCGTGGTCGGCCCCAATGGGTGCGGCAAGTCCAACATCATCGATGCGGTGCGTTGGGTCATGGGGGAGAGCTCCGCCAAGTACCTGCGCGGCGAATCCATGACAGACGTTATCTTCAACGGCTCCAGCGCAAGAAAGCCGGTAGGTCAGGCCTCCATAGAACTGGTGTTCGATAACAGCGATGGCTCGGCCCCGGGTGAATTTGCGAAATTCAACGAAATCTCTGTTCGCCGCCGGGTTTCTCGCGAAGGGCAATCCGAATACTTCCTGAACGGCTCCAAGTGCCGGCGTCGGGACATTACCGATCTGTTCCTGGGGACTGGCCTTGGCCCGCGGAGCTACGCCATTATCGAGCAGGGCATGATCTCCCGCCTGATCGAGGCAAAACCGGAAGAGCTCCGGATCTACATTGAGGAAGCGGCCGGCATCTCAAAATACAAGGAACGTCGCCGGGAAACGGAGAATCGCATCCGTCGGACCCAGGAAAATCTGGAACGGCTGACCGACCTCAGGGAGGAGCTGGGCCGACAACTGCAGCACCTGGAGCGCCAGGCGGCAGCGGCGGAAAAGTACAAGGCTTACAAGCAGGAAGAGCGCCAGAAGAAAGCCGAACTGACGGTACTGCGCTGGCAATCCCTCGACAATGACCTGCAGGTCTGGCGGGGCAAGATCCGGGACACCGAGCTTGAGCTCGAAAAATACCTGACCGAACGCGTCAGCCTTGAGACCTCTCTCGAATCCCTCCGGGACAATCATCAGGAACGGACCGAACATTTCAACCGGGCCCAGGCACGCTATTACGAGGCCGGCGCGGATATCGCCCGTATCGAACAGAGTCTTGAGCACCAGCGCGAACGGAGCCGGCAGATGGCCGCGGAACTGGATCAGGCCATGGCCAACCAGCGCGAACTGGCCAGGGAACTGGAGCAAGACGAGGACAAGCTGGCGGGTATCCAGGAAGAGCTGGACATGATGGAGCCCGAACAGGAAGCGTTGGCGATACGCTCTGAAGAGTCGGGCGAGAAACTGCAGCAGGCCGAAGACGCCATGAGCGACTGGCAGCACCAATGGGAAGATTTCAGCGCCCGCTCGTCGGATGCCCGGCGCCAGGCCGAGTTGGCCCAGTCCAGGATTCGCTCGCTCGAAGACGCCATTGAGCAACTGCTCACTCGGCAACGCAAACTGCAGGATGAGCAGGAATTGCTGGAAGGCCAGATGGATCGGGCGGAACTTGAGGAGCTGCTGGAACAGCAAGAAACACTGGAGCTTAAACGGGAAGAAGCGGCTGAGCGCATTGCGGCGATCCAGGATGAGCTCTACGACGCCCGGCAGCATCAGCGTGACGCCGAGCAGGCCGTCTCGGAGGAGCGGCAACGGGTCCAGAGCCTTCGCGCCTCTCTGGAGTCCCAGCAGTCCCTTCTGGATGAGCAGATGGGGGCCGGGGATGATGTTCTGCAATCCTGGCTGTCACAGAACGCCCTCAGCGATATGCCCCGGGTTGCCAGCCAGCTCGATATTGCCGATGGCTGGGAGTTTGCGGTTGAACAGGTTATCGGGCGTTTTACCCAGGGCCTCTGTCTCCCCGACATCGACCAGCTCTCCTCGGCGATGAGAGAAGCGCCAAGGGGCCTGGCACTTGTTGAAGCCGGGGCGTCTGATAATGCTGGAACAACAGGCCTGGCGGCCAAGGTTTCCGGTGTGCCAGGAATTGCCTCGTTGCTTCATGGCATTGACGCGGTGGAAACGGTTTCCGATGCCATGGGTATGCGAGCCGGGCTCCAGAAAGGGCAGAGCCTGATGACCCCGGAAGGCGTCTGGGTTTCCCGGGATTGGGTATTGATGCCGGACTCGGACGCAGGCCAGGTCGGGGTGATTGAACGACAAAAGAAAGTTACCGAATTGGCTTCGCAACTGACAGAGGCTGAGGAAGCACTGGAGGCGGCCAGCGAGAAACTGGACGCATTGCACGAGCGCGCAGAGCGCTCCGAATCTGCCCGGGATGAGGCCCAGGCCCGTTTGAGCGAGGCAGACCGCGAGCTGAGCTCGCTGTCGTCGAGAGTCAGCGGCCTGCGAGCCCGAGCCGAGCAGATTGACGCCCGTCTGCAGAGAATCCGGGACGATATCGAGGATGTCTCTGAAAACCTGGAGGGCCAGAAAGAGAGCCTGCAGGAGGCTCGGGAAGAATGGCAGCTGGCGCTGGCGTCCAGTGAAGACAGCGATGAAGAAAAAGAGCGGCTTCTCGAGCAGCGGGACAGCCTGCGCGAGAACCTCGACCGTCTGCGCCAGGAGGCCCGGCACGACCGTGACCACGCGCATCAGTTGCAGCTTCAGCTCCAGACTCTGCACAGTCAGCGGGACGGTCTGAGGCAGACAATTGACCGGATGCAGTTGCAGAAAGAGCGTATCGATGAGCGACTGGAGATTCTGAGGGAATCCCGGGAAAGCGCCGAGGAACCCATTGAAGATCTGCAGATGCAGCTTGAAGGCCTGCTGGATCGCCGATTGGCGGAAGAGGAGAAGCTGGGCGCGGCGCGCGACGCCCTGGAAGAGATCGACCGTGAGGTCCGGGAGAAAGAGCAGGGCCGAAGCGGCACCGATCACCGCATCCAGGAAGTCCGGTCCAGGCTGGAACAGCTGAAGATGGAATCCCAGGCCCTGGAAATCCGCTCTGGCAATCATATCGAGCAGCTCAAGGAGCTGGACGTAAAACTCCAGGACATTCTTTCGCAGTTGCCTGAAGGTGCGAATGAGAAAGATTGGGCTGACGAGCTGGAGCGCATCGGCAACCGGATACAACGGCTGGGCGCCATCAACCTCGCGGCTATCGAGGAGTACCAGGTACAGAGCGAGCGCAAGACCTACCTGGATTCCCAGCACGAAGATCTGATGGAAGCCCTGGAAACACTCGACAATGCGATCCGGAAGATCGACCGGGAGACCCGTCAACGCTTCAAGGAAACCTTCGATCAGGTGAACGGTGGCCTCCAGGCGCTCTTCCCGAAGGTGTTTGGAGGTGGTAATGCCTATCTGGAGCTTACCGGCGAGGATCTTCTGGAAACCGGCGTTGCGATCATGGCCCGGCCTCCTGGCAAGAAGAACAGCACCATCCATCTGTTGTCAGGTGGTGAAAAGGCCCTCACGGCGATTGCTTTGGTGTTCTCGATTTTTCAGCTGAACCCGGCACCCTTCTGTATGCTGGATGAGGTGGATGCACCGTTGGATGATGCCAACGTGGGTCGCTATGCCAATATGGTCAAGGAGATGTCGAAGCAGGTTCAGTTCATCTACATTACCCACAACAAGATTGCGATGGAGATGGCGGATCAGTTGATGGGGGTCACCATGCATGAACCGGGATGTTCGCGGCTGGTGTCGGTAGACGTGGACGAAGCCGCAGCCCTCGCGGAGGCTTGAGGCTGTTCAGAATTCGGGCAACCATGACAAAAACGCCATCTGGCCCGGGTGTGCGTTGTATTCATTACGGGCTTTTCTTAGAGTAGCAACGTTACGGGATCTGCAAACAGGACAGCAGCACTATGTCACTTAGGGAATGGTTAATTGCCATCGGTACCCTGGTTATAATCGGCATTGTCATTGATGGCGTGCGCCGGATGCGGCGCGCCCGTAAGGAATCCATGGCGATTTCATCCGGTATGGGCGCCGACGAGCTGGAGGATTCGCCACTCGACGACGAGTACAACCCCGAGTTGCCCAATGGCGGAGCACGAACCATTTCCCGCGATACCCTCGAAGAACGGGGCTATGTGAAGCGGGAAAAGCCCAGCCGATTCGCGTCCCCAAAGCCCAAGCCGACCCGTCCTGTCACCGCCACTGCCAAATCGGAGCAGCCCGAATCGTCAGAACCGGATCCACAACCGGAAACCGAACCCGTGGCTGAGCGCTACGAAGAGTCAGTGGAGTCGGAGCCCGATTTCGGACTTTCCAGTCAGGAGCCTGAGGAAACCGAGCTCGAATCCGGCTGGGGTGCCATTGAAGATGATGAGGAAGCCGTCCCGCCAACGGTCACGACCGAAGTGGAAGAGGACACTGCCCGGCGTGAGCCCTCCCGACCGTCGGCCGGTCAACCTCTGGCGGGCGCGAATCGCCCTGAGGCCAGGGAAGTGATCGTCATCAACGTGTTGGCGAAGAGCGACGAGGACTTCAAGGGGCCGGCGTTGAAGAAGCTGTTCGAAGCGTGCGGTCTGGAGCACGGAGACATGGACATATACCACCGCCATGAAGAATCCGATACCACCAGCCCTGTGCAGTTCAGTGTTGCCAACGCCGTGGAACCCGGCACATTCAAACCCGGGGATATGCCGGCCCTCACCACGCCCGGGATCAGCTTTTTCATGAGTATGCCGGGGCCCACCAATGCGCTGCAGGCATTCGACTTCATGCTCGAAACCGCCCAGGCAGTGGTACGTAACCTTGGCGGGGAACTGAAAGACGAGCGCCGAAGCGTGATGACCCCGCAAACGATCGAGCACTGCCGCCAGAGAATCCGCGAGTTTGAGCGTAAGCAGCGTTCCCAGAAAGTGTGAAACCAGGCGGTAACAGATGGCCCGATGCCCGGTTCGATCCGGGCATTTTTTTGAGAAACGAGAGTGCCAGTCCATGAGCAAAGCCACGCCCGATATTACCCAGCTTGTAGAAGAACTCCGTTCGGTTATTGATGATCACAACTACCGGTACTACGTGCTGGACGATCCCCGTATTCCCGATGCGGAATATGACAGGTTGTTCCGTGAGCTGCAGACCCTGGAAGCCGATTATCCGGAGCTGGCCTCAGATACGTCGCCCACCCGGCGGGTTGGCAGTGCCGCGGAAACCAGTTTCGAGGAGGTGGTTCACCGGCTGCCTATGTTGTCGCTGGACAACGCCTTCAATGAGGACGAACTGCGGGAATTCGATCGGAGGGTGAGGGACCGGCTGGGCATCAGCGAGGACGTGGAGTACGTGTGCGAACCCAAGCTCGATGGGCTGGCGGTCAGTCTGCACTACGAGAATGGCGCCCTCACCACTGCCGCAACCCGGGGTGATGGCTACTCCGGAGAGGACATCACCGCCAATATCCGAACGATCCCTTCGGTGCCATTGAAGCTGCGGGGCGAAGATGTGCCGGACCTTGTAGAGATCCGTGGCGAAGTTTACATGCCCAAGGACGGTTTCGAGCAACTGAACCGTCGACTGGCCGAGCGCGGAGAGAAAACCTTCGTAAACCCCCGGAACGCGGCGGCTGGCAGTCTCAGGCAGAAAAAGTCCACGGTAACGGCGAAGCGTCCGCTGGAAATGTGCGCCTACAGTGTTGCCGTGACGGACGAGAGCCTGTTGCCCGATACCCAGTGGGATGGCCTTCAGCGCGTTCAGAGTTGGGGTTTCCGGATCAATCCCGAGATGCGCAAGGCGAAAGGCGTGGAGGAGTGCCTTGAGGCCTACAGCGAGCTAATGGCCAAGCGGGACACGCTGCCATATGAAATTGACGGCATAGTGTTCAAGGTGAACCGCCTTGACCAGCAAAATGCCCTGGGTTTTGTCTCCAGGGCGCCGCGCTGGGCGATTGCCCACAAGTTCCCGGCGCAGGAAGAGCTCACCGTTATTGAGGATGTGGAGTTCCAGGTGGGTCGAACGGGTGCCGTTACCCCGGTGGCCCGTCTCAAGCCTGTGTTTGTCGGTGGCGTGACGGTCAGCAACGCCACTCTCCACAACATGGACGAAATCCGCCGGCTGGATGTTCGCATCGGCGATACCGTGTTTATCCGTCGCGCCGGTGATGTGATACCTCAGGTGGTCAAGGTGGTTCCCGAAAAGCGTCCGTCGGGCGCCAGGGAAGTGGAATTGCCCGCCCATTGCCCGGTCTGCGATTCCGACGTTATCCAGATTGAAGGGGAAGCGGTAGCCCGATGCTCTGGCGGCCTGTTCTGTCCGGCCCAGCGCAAAGAAGCCATCCGTCACTACGCTTCCCGGAAAGCCCTGGACATTGAAGGGCTGGGTGACAAATGGATCGACATCATGGTTGATCAGGGCATGGTAAAAACCGTGGCCGACCTTTATCACCTGACCACCGATGATCTGGTCAAACTTGAGCGGATGGGGGAGAAGTCGGCCGCCAACCTGGTCGCTGCCATCGATAAAGCCAGAAAACCCGTTCTATGGCGTTTTCTATACGCGCTTGGGATTCGCGAGGTGGGGGAGGCCACCGCCAAGGGCCTGGCTTCGCACTTCGGGACTCTCGAGGCCATTGCCGCCGCCGATGAAGAAAGCCTGCAGTCAGTTCCCGATGTCGGGCCGATTGTCGCTGGTCATATTCGCAGCTTCTTCGAACAGACCCATAACCGGGAAACCCTGGATGCCCTGCGGGACGCCGGCGTGGAGTGGCAGGAAGAGCAGATCCAGAAAGGGGACAAGCCCCTGAAAGGCCAAACCTGGGTGCTGACGGGCACGCTCTCCGGAATGACTCGTGACGAAGCCAAAGAAAAGCTGGAGTCTCTGGGAGCCAAGGTGGCCGGAAGCGTCTCCAAAAAGACCGCCTGCGTGGTAGCGGGCGAGGCCGCGGGTTCCAAGCTGGCGAAGGCCGAACAGTTGGAGGTCCCTGTCCTGGATGAGGCGGGCCTGGTTGCTCTGCTGCATGAGCATGGCGTGGATGCGGGCTAACCGAATCTGAGAACTCGCGCAGATCCCCTGCGTAACAAATTGGCTACCATGGCGTTGTTCTGTAACGGTGTGTAAACCGCCCGGTGTTTCTGCTTCACCCGGCGGTCGCTACCACAATAACAACGATTGAAACGGATTTTTCCATGGGCGCCGATTTTTACTCCCGCATTCATCCCGTTCGCCAACTTGTCTTTCTGGCCCTGCTTTCGCTCGGGCTCTCTGGCTGCAAGACGGAAAAAGATCCCGATCAGCCCACCATTCTCGGCGTGCCCCCGGTGTTTGCCTATCTCGGCGTTGAGTACTCCTACAACTTCGGGGCCTACGGTGGCGAGGACATCCTTGACTATTCCTTGACCAACGCGCCGTCCTGGCTGGCGCTCGAAGACACCAGTAACAAAGCCCGGCAGGGCATCATAATGCGTGGCGTTCCTGGGCTTACAGGCGGTAGCAGGGGAGAGGCAGACCTTGGCAAAACCGAAGATATCAACCTGGTAACAACCGATGGCCGCATGGCGGGCGCCCAACCGTTTGATATCGATGTTAAATACAACGTGATGTCCCTGGATGCCGAGCCGTTCACGGAGGGCGAAAGCCCGGAGATTCCGGCAAGCAATCGCGAACAATGCGCCTTGCCGGATCTGGAGACCGGCGGTGAGCACAGTTTTACCATTAATCTCTACAACGACGACGGCTCGGTCTCCGGCACCAAAGATCTGACACTTCCGACGCGCCGCGTTTTCGTCAAGGTAATCCTCGATCAACCGTCGGTTACCCGGGTTGCGGTCGCCTTTGAGCTGCTGTCTGATTATGACGCCTCCAGCTGCGACGTCGGATTCTCGCCTCCACACCAGAATTGCGATTACAGTGCCTCCAACGCTGGTGATGCCATTCTGGGCAAGGACATCGTTGGATTGGGCAGTAACAGTCCCGCACCGCTGGACGAAACCGGTGAGAATGAACTCGACTACATCGACTATGAGCTCGATGAGCAGGGCTTCTATACCCGGGGTGTCATCACCCTTGAGCCAGGTATTACCGAGTGTTATCTGCCGCTGGAAGTGGTCGAGGACAGTTTTGCTGAGCCGGTTGAATCCCTCAGGCTGGCTCTCACCGAAGTGCGCTCCGGTCTGGCGGGCCTCGGAAGCGGTAACGGTGGCGTCGTCACCAATCTTTCGATTCAGGATAACGAGCCCGTCCTGTCCCTCGAAACGGTAAAAGGTGGGGGCAGGGATACCCTGAACGTGGGTGATGTGCGCGAGTATGTTGCCACGCTTTCCGGCGACAGAGACCGGGATATTTTTGCCAAACTCAGCCATACCGAAGACTCTACGGCGAGGCTTGATTCCGAGTTCGTTATCGAGCGGTTGGAAGGCGGCAACTGGGTTGAGAACGACGAGCTGGTTTTCCCCGAGGGAACCGACGAAGTGCCATTCCGGATCCGGGTACCCGCGGGCAGCTACGCCAATCCGGCCTTCAGTGACCGATTCATATTGCTTGGCATCAATGAGAGTTTCCAGGCTGGCCGCGAGGACTACGCCCGGGCTAAATCTGACAACCTGCTCCGTATCAGCCTCAACGAGCTGACAACGCCCCTCGCGCTGAACGGCGGTAATGGCTTTGTTGCCACGGACCTTGCCATGGGGCACGACGGAAGGCTGTTTGTCGCAGGCTTCGACACTCAGGATAACAATAGGGTACTGGTGCGGATTTTCGACCAGCGCGGTGCCCAGTTACAGCAGGTGGCCATTTCCTCTGCCGGTGACAGCCTGATTTCGCCAGATCCGGTCATTAACGTGGTACAGCGTAAGGTGACCGAGGGTGGCACCAGAGTAGACCGATTTGAATTTGTCGTCGCGTACAGCACCGATCAACCGGTCGAGGGCACCACCGCACTCGGTGGCAAGGATGTTGTAACCTCCCTGTACTGGTTTGATTCCGCATCCAACGGTGGCGAATACGTTCCAACCTGGAAGACCCGGACCGGGACGGATGCCGACGATCAGGTGCGCTGGGCCGGAATAAACCGGGACACCGGCTATGTGGTGTTGGCAGGTGAAACCGATGGTGTTTTTGATCAGCAGCAGGCAGCGGGCGGCACGGACAGCTTTTTGCAGCGTATTGATACGGAGCTGGACGGCAATACCCAGCAGCCCGCGGTGGCATGGACCCGCCAAGTGGGGTCGGCTGCCGATGACAGCGTCGCCGGCGGCAGTATCGAGTCTATCAGCCCTGGGTTATTTGGCTCCGCGGCGGGCTCTGTGGAAGGCGTTCCGGTAATAGGAGGCATTGATGCTTTCTTCTACACCGCGTCCAGTGCAACCAGCGAACTCAGTGTCAAACAGGTGGGCACTGCCGGGGATGAACCGGTATCCAATGGTCTGTTCCAGGGCAGCACGCTCTGGCTGATAGGTGCCAGTGATGGGGTGTACTCTGTGCTGGAGCAGGAGGAAGAGGACCCTGAATTGGAGCGGGAGCTGCTCTCCAGTACGGCAGGGTTCCTTCTGGGTTACTCCTCCTCAGGCCTCGTGAGTCGTGCCTTTTCCCTGAATGATGAAAACGACCAGGCTACTGAAACACTTCAGGGCTTGACCGGTTTCGATGGTGACATGGTTGTTGCGGGTTCCACGAACGGAGATTTTGCCAGTGAAGGTGTCGTGTCGGGCATGGAGCAGGGCATTGTTGCCCGGGTATCGCTGGTTCCGGAAGCGGAGACTGAGGGTGAAGACACCGGCTTCAGAAACGACTGGCGCTATCAGCTTGCGGTGGACAACTCGGAAATAGTCGCTCTGACGAATTACCGGGAGGACGAGATCGTCGCGCTCAGCAGAACGGGCAGTGACTGGTACGTGCTTCTGTTCAGCCCCGAGGGTCAGCTGTTGACGCCACTGAACTAGCTGGCCGGGCGCTAAACTGTCCCCTCGTGTCGCCCAGAGCTGGCGTATAGCTTGAGGTAGTCCGTACTGGTTACGATGCCCGCGGCTGCGCCACTGGCGTCTACCACCAGTGCGGCATTGAGCTGATGGGCCAGCATCAGCCTGGCGAGTTGGTGGGCGTCGGTTTCGGGAGAGGCCGTCAGAAAGGCGGGAAGCTCAATGTGAACCAGGCTCTGGGTCATGGCATTGGCGTCGTGATCGTGCAGCCAACCAAGGAGCCAGCGCAGATCAACAAGGCCAGCCACGTTGTTTTCCGCCATGATCACCAGGTGATGAACCTGATGCTCATCCATCACTGACAGCGCTTCGGAAATGGTTGCTGAAGCCTGCACCGAGTAAAGTGCCGGTGATGAAATACGGGATACGGGCAGGTAAGCGCGATCTTCGCGACGCTCGCCGGCTGCCGCTGCCCCATATTCCTCCAAAGCCTTGTGCCGACCGGCATTAGCCGCCTGCTGAAATTCTGCGTCTGTTGCCTCGCTCCTGCCGGGATTGATCGCCTTGGTTTCTGCCAGCTCCGTGACATCGCCCACGGGCCTTGCCCGGAATGTCTCCGGTAGCCGGGTGCCGACCGGTCGGCCGGGTTCGCTGACATAAATGGACATGGGTTCTCTCCGTGACTATGCCACTCTTTCCACGGTTAACGGCAGTCTGACCGGAAACTTCAGAAGTAGTTTATTACGAAACCGCCATATCAGTCTGGTACAGACGCCGTGTTTCCAGCCGTCTGACGAGGTTCGCCGGGAGGCAGGCAGGCTGCCCGGTCAGTTGGTCCGCCAGATACTCGGCCAGCAGCGGAGCGTAGGTCAGGCCTTTGCTGCCGAGGCCGGTGAATAGAAAGAGTCCATCCAGAGAAGCGCTTTCGCCATCGAATACCGGGCCGGCGACGGGCTGGTAATCGTGTGTGGTGCATCGAAAGGCGACCCGGCCGTCCAGATCCGCGCCACCGGGTTTTTCGCTTGTGGAAGAAAACAGGGACGGCAGCATTGAGCCGAGTTCCTGCATGTTTTCGTTATGGCTTTCGATCGTCGGCAACGGGTTGTTGTCGCGAAGATCAAAGGTGGCTCCGGTCACGGCGATCTCACCGAGCGTCGGATTCAGGTACCGGTTACCACAGATAACGGCCTTGGGGCTGATAATGGCTGGTGTCGGAAGGTGCGAAACCTGGCCCCGTATTGCTTTCAGGCGAAAGCGTCCCTCTGTCGGAATGAGTTCCGGGCTGAGATGACCCGAGCAGATGGCCACGCGGTCGGCCACGATGGGCGATCCGTCTTCCATGGATATGTGCCATTGCCCGTTGCAGGGCCGGAGCCCGCTGACGGTGGCACCGAACTCGGTCGATATCAGCGGGTGGTCAGTCAGTGCTTTGCACAGGTTTCCCGGCTCGAGCCAGCCACTGCCGGGAAACCAGAGACCGCCTGTTTGCGTCGGAACGCCGGCAAGTTCGCTGGCCTGATCCCGGTTCACCGGCCATAGAATATCCCCGGGGTATTCGTTTCGATCGAGAAATTTCGCCTGTCGGCCCTCTTCCCGGGGGCTGTGGGCCAACTGCAGCAGGCCAGTCGGATGCCAGTACTGGTTGCGCCAGTTGTTGTAAAAGCGCTGGGCAAAGGTCAGGGCCGTGAGGGCCAGTTCGGTCTGGTCGTTGAACTCAACTCCCAGTTTTACGTACAGGGCGCCCTGGGCGTTTCCGGACGCGCCATTCCCCGGCCCATGGGAATCAACGAGTGTGACGGACAGACCCCGCTCGGCGAGATTTCGTGCCAGCGTGCAACCTGCAATGCCCGCCCCGATGATGGCGATGGTCCCGGGTTGTTCGGGTTCAGCCCGGGCCGACGCCTCAAGTACTCCCTTCAGCATTTCCCGCTTGCGGCCGTACCCTGAGGTTTTCTCCATGTGGAATCCGGCCTCGAGGAAAGCCCGACGGATCCGACCGACGGAAGTGAAGGTAGCCAGCGTTGTGCCCGGCTTGCTATGGGCACGAACCAGGCGGATGGTGTTCTCCAGCCACATGTCCGGATTGCGGGCCGGAGCAAAGCCGTCCAGAAACCAGGCGTCGGCTTTAAAATCCAGGGCTTCCCAGGCGTCATTGATGTCGCCGAAAAACAGCGTCAGTCGAACCCGCCCACCGTCAAGAACCAGTCGGTGAACCCCTCGCACCAGAGGTGGGTAATGCAGAAGCAGTTCGTCAGCGAGCACCTTTAACTCGGGCCACAAAGCGAGGGCACGAGTCAGGTCTTCCCGAGTGAGTGGGAAACGTTCCACCGAGACAAAATGCAGGGTAGCAGCATGGGTTGGCGCATGGTGGCGCCAGGCCTGCCAGGCTGCCAGAAAGTTCAGGCCGGTTCCGAAACCGCTTTCGGCAATAGCAAAGCTCCCGCCCCGGGGAATCTGCGAGAAGCGCTCCGGCAACTGGTTATGCTGCAGAAAAACGTGGCGGGTTTCCTCCAGGCCGTTGTCCCGGCTGAAGTAAACATCGCCAAACCGCTTTGATTCCGGGACCCCGTCGTGCCAGACCAGTTCAGCTGGCTCGATCGCAGGGGGCTGCAATGGCCGGTTCACGGTGTCAGCCTTCGGATTCAACCACGGTGACGGTTTCGATGGTCACAGGTTCCACCGGCACGTCGGCCATGCCCTGTTTCCGGGTGGTCTGTTTGCGGGCGATGGCATCGACAACACCCATGCCCTGGGTGACCTTGCCAAAAACCGCATAGCCCGGGCCGCGGACGCCGGCATTCAGAAACCCGTTGTCCGTAAGATTGATAAAGAACTGTGACGTTGCAGAATCCGGCGCACTGGTTCGCGCCATGGCAATGGTTCCACGAAGGTTCGGCAGGGTTTTTGTGGCTTCATTGCGGATCGGGGCGCGGGTCGATTTCCGGGACAGCTCCTCGGTAAACCCGCCGCCCTGGATCATGAATCCGGGGATAACGCGGTGAAAAATGGTGCCGTCGAAGAAACCTTCCCGGGCGTACTGCAGGAAATTGGCAACCGTATCCGGGGCGACATCCGGTCGCAGCTGGAGCTCGATTACGCCCTCGCTGGTCACCATGCGAACCATTGGCAGTGGCTCGTTGGCGGGCTGCTCATTGGTCTGGGCCATTGCCCAGGAGGCCGGCACCAGCAAGGCGAGAGCCATCAGCAGTACGGGTGTCACAGTTTTCAGGGGTTTTACCAAGTTTGTCATTTGCAACCGCTCTCTTTGTTATGCGCAGGCGTTTTAGCTGCGACAATTCAGCGAATTCTGTTATCAGGTGCCAGATCTTACCAGAAGGGGATGGTAAAACGATGACTGTATCCACGCACATTGCGTTGTGATCGTCTAACATTCCGGGTATCGGAAATCATGGATCACATTAGCCGGGCCGGGTTGTACGGTTTTCACTGTTCAAAAGGAGACACTGGGTGAGAATCCGTCAGGGATTTGAAGAAAAGTCACGCCTCGGGCGGCTGCTTGTTAATCGCGGCTACCTGTCCGAGAAACAACTGGATGAGGGCCTGAAGCTCCAGCGCGAAACCGGACAGCGCCTGGGTGAGGTGTTCATCCAGGCTGGCTGGATCAGCGAAAAAGAACTTCACCGGGTCCTCAAGCACCAGTCCCGGTATCGCAACGCTGCGGCGCTCGTCACAGCGGTAACGCTGCCATTCCAGCCCCTGGTCACCTTTGCGGCGAGCAATTCGGCCGAAGCGTCCCAGGCATCGTTGGAGGCTGGTGAATTGTATGACTGCGGTAATCTCGCTCCATTGAGCGAGACTGAGCTGGCGGCCGTCTCAGGTCAGGGAGACCCGAACCTGCTCGAGCGTATCGGTATTGTACGCGATATGGTTGAGAATCCGGCGGGTGACGGCGAACAGGGCGCAGACGGATCCCCGGATGTTATCGAGGGGCTGAAACTTACCGCCAATATTTTTGTACCGGTCCTCAACTTTCTCGACTCGGACCTGACCATTTCCGGTGTCCACTACCGCGAGGGGGAACCCCGCTATCGGGTGAGGGAGGATGGCGCCTTGATGCTTGCGTTCCCCGAGCGCATCGAGGAAATCCGCATGGACAATATCCGGGTCAGCGGTAGCCAGGGTGCCTCAATGGGTAACGTGAGTATCCACGACATCCGTTTCCATCCGGACTCCCAGATGACAATCTATACCCGATGAAGTAAAAAGCGTTGCTTGCCAGGGCCCTGCTCAGGCGCTGGCAAGCACTGTGCTGCTGGAAACTGTGGTCTGCTGGCCCTGGGCACCGTACAGCTTTTGCTGACCGGTGGCGCCACGGAAGATGTCGGTAAGCCGGGACAGGCGTTTTTGCAAATGGCTGATCACCCGACCGTTGGTCTGGTTCAGCGTCTGACAGGCCCGGAGTTTCTGATCCGCTTCCTGCCAGAGCTGGAACAGCTCAGAAAAACCGGCGCTGCGGATAAAACGGGAAGGCTCGCCACTTTCCGGGCGGTATCCCATCTGGACCAATGTCCGGATTTTCTGTTTGGCGCGTTCGCGAACGGCACCCAGAAGCTCGTTTTTTTCTTTGGTCAGAGTTTCCAGCTGGCGGAGGTCGGAACTGGCAAGGCATGTCTTTTCTTTTTCGAGAATATCAGCCAGCGTCTCCAGCTGACTGACATCCTGGGAAAGAAGGGTCTTCAGATCATCGATTGCGGCCATGGTTTACTCACCCGAAAATGCTTTCATCCATCTCAAGCATTTTCTGGGCCAGTTTCTCGGCGTCAATCTTGTAGGTTCCGTTCTCCAGGGCGGAGCGGATCTGTTCGATGCGGTCGTCATCCATTTCCGGATAATCGCCCAACTTCTGTTCAAGCTGTTTGAGATTCTTGGCCTGATTGCTCAGGCTGACGTTCTCGCCCCGGGCACCCTGGGCCTGGGTTTTCGCCTGTTCGTTGGTCGCCGGCTGGGTATTCTGGGTGCCGGCGCTCTTGTCGGCCGTGGTTCTCTGGGTGTTGACCTGGCCGGGGCCAATTCCATTTAAGTCAACTGACATATCTGTACCTGCTTGCCTGTCGCGCCACGTGAATGCAGCGCTTACTCGAGTTTATGTCTTCTTAACGGCGGGGCCGCGAAAACCTTTAGTAATTTTCAGTAGTTTTTTCGTCTCTTTTTTCTACCGGGTTTCCGGCAGGGATTTGCCGCACCGGCAAGCTCATGCCGAGGCGGGCTTACATCGGGATTTCGACATGACCTGGCGCAACAACGCTGGCCTTGATCGTGCGGGAGGATCGCAGATTCTCAACCAGAACCTGTTCGCCAACCCCTGCGCTGGCAAGGGCCTTCCCGCGCGAACGCACTGAGAATCCGCCCGTTTTGGCGGTGATGATAACATGGTCGCCCCGTTCCACGGCATTTGGCGCGGAGAGCATATCCGGCGTGATCAGCGAGCCTGCGTTGACCGACCGGCGCACTTCCATGCCAATGGCCTGTTGCGCGTCGGTAATGACGCCGCGCCGGGAGGCATTGATTTCAACGGACTGCTTGGTCACGAGGCCTTCGGTTACCCGTTCTCCCCTTGTCAGCGGTCTTGCCGCCACAAGGGCCGGCCCGTGGATGGAAACGGAAGCCGTCACAAACATCCGCCAGGGCCTTGATCCTTCGCAGGCCACCTGCATGGAAGGGCTGGTGCTTTTCCAGGGATCGCCACTGAATTCGACACTCAACGGCTTCTCGCATTCCGCGAGTGCAAGTCGGTCGTCGATGGAGCCCGGTTCAAAGGATACGGTGTAGCCTTCTGCGGCCTGTTCTCTGGCGAAGCCGTCAAGAAATTCCAGTGTTGCCTGGCGAATCTGTTCAGCGGTTGTGTCAGCCAGCAGCGGGGCGCTCAAGCAAGACATTAGCAGTATCAGAGCGAATTTGGTGGTGCGCATACGTAGCAGTTTGTCCTATGCTGTCAACAACAAGGCAGAAAAGCCCGAATCCGGCTAAGGATTCGATGGCAGTGGCCGTTAAACGGGCTAATCCGCCGCTGATATGACGGGTTTCCGTCAATCACGCTATTATTCAGTGACCAGCAAGATATATGCCGTTGTAATTCCGGCAGGCCAGGAGAATCCAAATGGCAGGGGTATTGGACAGTGTTAACCAGCGAACCCAGTTGGTAGGGCAGAATCGCCTGGAGCTCCTTCTTTTCCGCTTAAGGGGGAGGCAGATCTATGGGATCAACGTCTTCAAGGTGAAAGAAGTACTGCAGTGTCCGAAACTGTCGTCACTGCCAAACAGTCGGCCTGTTGTTCGTGGCGTCGCTCACAGCCGCGGTGAGACCATCCCCATCATTGACCTGAGCATGGCCATTGGCTTGCCCGGCATTCCTCAGGAAGAGCTGGCTACCAGCTTTGTCATCATTACCGAGTACAATCGCAAGACACAGGGTTTCCTGGTCACCGGCGTCGACCGGATCATGAACATGAACTGGGAAGACATTCTGCCTCCGCCCAAGGGAGCAGGGCGCGATGTGTACCTTACCGCTGTTACCAAGATTGATGATAAGCTGGTCGAAATCATTGATGTAGAGAAGATTCTTGCAGAAGTTTCTCCGCTTGGTGAGGATGTTACCGAGGCGGTTCTGAGCAAGAGTGCGGATCGCGTCCCGGGGCATCTCCCGGTGCTGGTCGTGGACGACTCCTCAGTGGCCCGTCGGCAGATCGAGCGCTGCCTGACTGCCATCGGGATGGAAGTCATCACAAAGAACGACGGCAAGCAGGCGTTCGAATACCTGAAGGAGGTGACTTCTGACGGTACAAAGGCGCGGGATCATTTCTCTTTGATTATCTCCGATGTCGAGATGCCGGAAATGGATGGTTATACCCTGGTCACCAAGGTGAAAGGTGACCCGGCCCTTGCAGACATGTTTGTCATGCTCCACACCTCCCTCAGTGGTGTGTTCAATCAGGCGATGGTGAAGAAGGTCGGGGCCGACGACTTTATGGCAAAGTTCAGTCCGGACGAGCTGGCGGAGCGGGTAATGGAGATCATCGACCAGGGTTGATGGCGCCGCTCGAAGATTCACTCAGAACAGAGATCCAATGAAAGCGGAAATAACGCCACAGGAATATGAAGCCTTCAAATCGTTCCTGCAGGATGCCTGTGGGATTTTACTCGGCGAGAACAAACAGTACCTGGTAAAAAGCAGGCTGCGCAGGATTCTCGAAGAGAACAGTCTGAATACCCTGGGTGAACTCCTTGATCGCCTCAAGCGTCCCGGGCGGGGCGGCCTGAAGGAGGTGGTCATCGATGCGATGACCACCAATGAAACTCTGTGGTTCCGCGACAATCACCCTTTCCGGATTCTCCAGGAAAAACTGCTCCCCGAGTTCGCTGAGCGCAAAACCGCCCAACCCCTTCGTATCTGGTCGGCGGCCTGCTCAACAGGTCAGGAACCCTACTCCATCGCCATGATCGTGGAAGAATTCCGGCGTGCGAGGCCCGGGAAGCTTCGCGACGTGAAAATCACGGCCACGGATATCTCCAAAAGCGTTCTGGAAGTCGCCCGCAAGGGTGAATACGAGATGATCGCCATTGGCCGGGGCCTGTCACCGGAGCGACAAAAGCAGTTCTTCACCCCGTCCCTGAACGGCGGCTGGCAAATCAAGCCGCAAATCCGGAGTATGGTGGAGTTCAAGGAATTGAACCTGCTTGAGCGCTACATGCTCGGCAAGTTCGACATCGTGATGTGCCGGAATGTTTTGATCTATTTTTCCGCAGATCTCAAGAAGGACATCCTTACCCGGATGCACGCCACCCTGAATCCCGGCGGCTACCTCGTTCTGGGTGCCTCCGAATCGCTGAACGGTTTGCCTCACCTCTACGAGATGGTGCAGTGCCATCCCGGAATCATCTACAGGAAAAAGTAGCCCATGCCCCTTAATGTCTGGGTCCTGGTTGCTGCCCAGGCGCTCGCCATGTGCACCGCGCCTTTTATTGTGTTTATCGGCAGCATACAGGGACGATTGCTGGCTCCAGCGCCTGAATATGCAACGCTTCCCGTAGGTCTGGTGGTGGTCGGTACTGTACTGGCCATCAAACCGGCAACCTCGTTGATGGAACGCATCGGGCGCAAGCGCGTGATGCTGCTCGGTGCGGTCATGGGCATCCTCGCCGGACTTCTCGGAGCGTTGGCCTCCTGGTCCGGCCAGTTTTCACTGCTGTGTCTGGCGGCTGTGGTCGGTGGTACCGGCCTTGCGGTCGTTCACCAATACCGGTTTGCCGCCATGGAATCCGTGGCACCGGGTATGGCCGGCTCTGCCGCCGCCCGTGTGCTGCTGGGTGGTCTGGTCGCGGCCTGGCTCGGGCCCGAAGTGGCGGGGCTGGGAAGCGGCGCAGCCGAGAAGTATCCGTTTCTGATCAGTTGGGTTGGGCTCGCCGTGGTTCAGGCCGCAGCCCTGTTGATTCTTGGTGCTGGCTACCGGGCCGGCGCTGAGCGAGTACAGGAAACGCGGCCTGGCGGAGGGCGTCCCTTGCGGGAAATTCTCGGCAACCCACTGGTTTGGGCCGCCATCAGTGCGGCCGCCATTGGCTATGCGGTGATGAGTTTCATAATGACAGCAACGCCGCTGAGTATGACCGAGATGGCCGGGCATGATCTGGACGACGCCAAGCGCGTGATTCAGCTTCATATCATGGCTATGTATTTACCCTCGCTGATCAGCGGCTGGCTGACCCGAGTTGTGGGCATACCGCTGATGATGGCCGCGGGATTGCTGGCGTATTTGGGCTGCATCGGCCTGGCGGCCAGTGGCGTGAGTTTTCATCATTATCTTTCAGCCCTTCTGTTACTGGGTGTCGGTTGGAATTTTCTTTTTGTTGGCGGCACAACGCTGCTGCCCCGGGGGTACCGGGATACCGAACGTTTCCGGGTTCAGGGTCTGAACGACATGATGGTCTTTGGCTCCCAGGCCACCGCTGCGCTGTCTGCCGGCGCTATTCTGAGCTGGCTGGGGTGGGGCGGCCTGGTTATGGTTGCAGTGCCATTCCTCATAATTCACGGATTGTTGATGACTCTGTGGCTGTTGCGCGAACGAGCGCCCGAAGCCGCCGTCAAAGGGAGAGAATAATGCTGATAGATTTCGAGGGTATGGATCCGAAGGACGCCTACCACATCCTGACCCAGACGGTTATCCCCCGACCGGTGGCCTGGGTGCTGAGTGAAAATCCGGACGGCGACTTCAATCTGGCGCCGTTCTCTTTTTTCACGCCCATTACCAGCAATCCACCCCTGCTGATGATTTCGGTTGGTAAAAAGCCGGCCGAGGGTGTTTCCAAGGACACCCGGGTCAATATTGAGGCAAGAAAGCATTTTGTGGTTCACATCGCCCATCGGGATCTCGCCGCCGCCGTTACGGAATCCTCACGAACGCTGCCCCATGGCGAATCGGAGCTCAAAAATCTTGATCTGGAGCTGGTGGATTTCGAGGGTACAGGCTTGCCGCGGCTCAAGGACTGTCACGTCGCCTTTGCCTGCGAGCTTTATGACATCAAGGAAATTGGTGCAGCGCCGCAGTCGCTGGTATTCGGGAAGGTTACCCGGGTTTGGGTATCGGATGCTGCGGCCCGTTACGATGACAAGAATCGTCTGACCTTCGACGGCGCTGCGATTGATGCCATTGGCCGCCTGGGTGGGAGCGAATATGTCACCTTCGGTGAGATTCTCAAAATTCCGCGGCCCTCCTGACGCTGACAGGACAGATCCATGGAACAGCTGAATCTTCGCCACCTGTATTATTTCTGGGTGATCAGTAGGGAAGGGTCGATCGCGCGCGCCAGCGAGGTCCTGGAACTGGCTCCGCAGACGCTCAGCGGCCAGTTGGCGACGTTTGAAGCGTCGGTGGGTGGTCGCCTGTTTTCCCGGGAGAGACGCAAGCTTATTCTCACGGACCTTGGCCGGCTGATTCTCGGCTACGCCGATGATATTTTCGCACTGACTGGCGAGCTTGCTGAGACCCTCCGGCTTGATCCTTCCGAGCGTCCCTTGACCCTGCGCGCCGGCGTATCGGCTTCCATTCACAAATTGATTGCCTATTACCTGCTGCAACCGGCCATGGCAGGTGAGCGCTCCGTTCAGCTGGAATGCCAGACGGGCCGGACCGAGGACCTGGTGCTGAGCCTGAAGCGCAAGGAGCTGGACCTTGTGCTGACTGACCGCATGCCGAAACTGCAAGAAGATGGCAACCTCACAGTGCATCCCCTTTCGGGGTCCAGCATGAGTCTGTATGCCGCACCGAAGCTCGCGAAAAAGCTGAGGAAAGGGTTTCCGGAATCCCTCAATGGCCAGCCGCTGCTGGCCAACGCCACCGACGCCCCTTACTTCGAGCGGTTGATGAACTGGTTCTCCCTGAACGGGGTCCGCATGAAACTCGTTGCCCGTGTCGACGATAGCGCCCTGATCAAAGTGTTCGGCAGCCAGGGCTATGGCGTTTTTGCCGCACCAACATCAATCCGTGAGGAGGTGTGTCGTCAGTATGAGGTAGAGCAGATTGCCTCAATCGATGAGGTAATGGATGAGTTGTTTGCCATCACCCGGGGCCGAAAAACTGCCCACGAGGGTGTTCGGGCGATCGTTGAGGCGCATGCTGACAGCAGAGAAGCCTAAGTACATCGAAAATGTCGAAGTTAAAAGCTCACAAAAGCTTATTTTATCGATTCCTGTTCCTGTCCATGATGGAGTTGTGAAAGGCAGCAACCCGAAGAGGAGCAGCAGCTATGAAAACCATCCACAAATTCCGTCTGGAACCGGGCAAGGAGCCGACCACGCTCACGCTCAAAGAGGGTTACAGGGTGGTGCGCAGCGAATACATCGTGCCCCACAAGGCCGTTTACCTTTGGGTAGAGCAGCCCCTGAGCGTGATCACACCGACCCTGGATCGCCAGTTCCGTGTCGCTTTCTCGGGTGAACCCGTGCCAGACAGTTTCGAGTATGTCGACACCGCTCTGGATCCATTTGGCCCTGAGGCGTATCACGTGTTTGCGGTCCCTGCGGACGAAGAGGCACTATTCAGTCCGGTGTCAGAGGGCGCAAGCAACGACGCATTCAGCAGGCACAACTGGCAACGCACAGCGATCTCTTAGCCTCTTCAGGGCCCTCCGGGGCCCTTTTTTAATGCGCTTCGATCGGTAGATGCCCGGTTTTTACCCAGATAATCGTTTCCTCGTCCACGAACGGGTGATGCTGACTCATATGCGGGCTGCGAATCCAGGTGCCGGCGGGATAGCGCCCATGCTCGTCACAGAATTCTCCGGACAGCACAAAAATTTCCTCACCGCCGAAGTGCCGATGGGGCTGAAAGACCTCCTTGGCCGGCCACTTCACCAGGGCGACGTGCTCGTGCTCGAACTCATGAAGAGGCATTACCTCTAGCCCTCCGATACCCGGGAGCCACGGTGTATTGCGGGTGTCGATGCGCACCGTCGACCGGTCACGTTCATCGAACTGATGAAGTTTGACCAAAAGGGTGCAACCTTCCTTGCTGAATGGGGCGTGTCCGCTGCCGGGCGGATTGCGCAAATAGGTGCCGGCCGGATAATCGCCGGTCTCGTCGGAAAACACGCCTTCCAGCACCAGGATCTCCTCGCCCAAGGGGTGCTCGTGTCGCTGGAAGGAGGCTCCGGGCTCGTATCGGACGACGCTGGTGGCATGCCCACGTTCGGCCTCCTCACGGGCCAGGGGCTTTCTCAGAACACCTCCCGCGGGGCTGGGAACCCAATCCTCCTCGGTGGTGCGAACGACAACCTTCTTGGAAAAGTCCATATTGAGCATTGTGAACCTCGAAACCACCTGTGCCTGAAGCCATTGTCTACGAATGCGGCCGCACAGTGGATGCCTCTATTTGATCAGGGCCTGGATGTTCCGGAATTGCGGATGCTTGCAATGGCGCATCCACTCGAACGCCACCATTTCAAGCGTTACGATCCTGGCGCCGCTCTCGCTGAGGCGATCCAGCGCTACATCGCGATCAAATTCGTTACGGGACCCGGTCGCATCCGCCACCACCCAGACCTTGTAACCCGCATCAATCAGGCTCAGAGCGGTCTGCATCATACAGACATGGGTCTCG
Organism: Marinobacter sp. MIT932201; assembly: GCF_047123295.1. NCBI lineage: Bacteria > Pseudomonadati > Pseudomonadota > Gammaproteobacteria > Pseudomonadales > Marinobacteraceae > Marinobacter > Marinobacter sp. MIT932201. Next base: position 2,017,652 of record NZ_CP138917.1, read on the forward strand.
CAACCGCCTATGACAATGTGCTGTCGGCCCTCGGGTAGCTGATCAACAAGACCATCCGGGCAGGCATCAAAATGGTGCTTGGCCAGAGTCGTGTTACACAGTTCCCGAATGGCTTCAACGTTATGCCCAAGCTTGTCAGGCAATTGCTCGGTTCCCAACACAGGAACCTCCATAAGCCCGGCAATGGTGGCCAGAACGATGCACCGGTCCACCACTTCATCACCGTGGCTGATGGCGGGCATCAGCTTCTCCTGAACATCGATGAGCACCAGTGTCGATTGCTCGGCTTTCATCAGCATTTTTATTATCTCCCGATTGCTTTGATGATTCCTGTCGGCATTGTGTTAACGATAGCCCTGAATCTGTTCAACCGGTAAACACAAAACCGCCCAGGCAGTAATTTTTTCGACGATTTTCCGCCAGGGAGTTGCCAACCGCCCATAAAACCATTAAAGTTTGCGCCCTCAAATGAGCGACGACATCGCTGATTTGAAACAGTTTATTGGAGAGGTGGCCGAGTGGCTGAAGGCGCACGCCTGGAAAGTGTGTAAACGTTAATAGCGTTTCGAGGGTTCGAATCCCTCCCTCTCCGCCAATATAAAACCCCAGCAGAAATGCTGGGGTTTTTTATTGGCTGATTGGCAGGGTAGAAAGAACCCTCGCGGGTTCGACCGAAGCCTGCAAAGCGGGCTGAGGAACGTCGGAGCAAAGCGACGACGGCCCCGAAGGGGTGAGGGCCGCAGGCCCGAATAATCCCTCCCTATTTGCCATACCAAAGCGCTAATTTTCAGTCAGAAAATCAGCCTTTCATTCTCTCGCTGATAGGGTTTAGTACCGGTTGATCAGTTTCTTGAGCCAGAATGTGCTCATGATAGGGTGGATACCCGCGGACCGTGAATGTTTGCTAAGGTCGCAAAGCGAACATTGAGAGGTGCTCGTCGCGATCACTTTTTTGGACTTCAATGCAGTTTAAACTGGTTTGGCGTTTACTCCGAGTGGCTCGATCAGGTTCGACATGGCCGCATACGAAATCCGGGCCTTTGCAGGCACAGGCCCGGATTTCGTCACAACACTCAGTGGCTAATCACAACATCTTCTTCAACTGCCCGTAGTCTCCTCCAGTGCGAAGTACCAGAGTAATGTCATTGTCGTTCCGGTTTCTGAAGAACCAGCCATGATTGCCGGTAAAGGCTGCTTCCAGCTCGCCTTCATCTTCCGGTACGCCCCGGCCTTTCTCATAGGAAATGGACTGGCCGCCTCCATCACCGTGGGTATCAAAGTTGATCGGGCCACCCTCAGACACCCAGGAGAACCGGGCTACCGCGCCTTCCTCCATTGTAAGTTTGAATTCGGTGCCCTCTCCCGGAGTGAGAACAACGCGCACTTCATCCTGCCACTGGGGTTCGGCAATTTCGGGTTCAGGCGCCGGCTCTGGCTCCGCAGGCGCAACCTCCGCTTCCGATGCGGGCGCTGGTTCCTCAACGGCTTCAGCCATGACTGGTTCCGAGACTTCCGCAGCCGTCTGGTCAGCCGAGGAGTTCACCGCAACCATCTGGGCAGCCTCGTCAGCCGCGGCTTCTTCGGCGAGTTGTTCCTTGATTTCGCCCATTTCGGTCAATCCCAGTAGTCGGCCCGCGCCAGTCGGGTCCAGAGCGTACTCGGCGGGCATGACCACGGTAACCAGCAGGACCAGTGCCACAATGGCTGCAATAATGGTTGATCGAATCAACTTGGCAGTGCTGGGCAGTTCTTCACGGTTGGGTATATCGGTGTTGTACATAGGGAATCTCCAGAATTAAGCGACAAAGTAACCGGTGAGCTGATAGCCAAAAAGCAGGAAACCTGCACTCATCATGGCCACGTTGGCGGTGTAGGCGTGCCGGAAAAAGCCGTCGGTCTTCCGCCAGAAACTGATCGCAATCAGGATCATGGCAAGGACGATGAGCTGTCCGATTTCCACGCCCACGTTGAAGGCGAGGAGGTTCGGAATCAGGCCGTCCGGCGAGATGTCGTACTCGATGATCTTCGTGGAGAGACCGAAACCGTGGAAGAACCCGAAAATCAGCGTGGCGGCCTTGGTATTGGGCTGGAAGCCAAACCAGCGCTGATAGGCACCGATGTTGTCCAGGGCCTTGTACACGATGGACAGACCGATGATCGCATCAATGATGTAGCTATTGATGCCCACGTTGAAGTACACCCCGAGCAACATCGTTGTGGAATGCCCGAGGGCAAACAGGCTCACGTAGATGGCGATGTGCTTCATCTTGTAGAGGAAGAAAATGACACCCAGCAAGAACAGCAGGTGGTCATAGCCGGTGACCATGTGTTTGGCCCCGAGATAGGTGAAGGCGATGAGGTTTACACCGGTAATTTCCTGGATGTACCCCTTGTCGCCCTGGGCGACTGCGTGGGCGAGCACATCCGTACTCATTCCCAGCAAGCCCAGGGTCAGAAATATCCATAACAGACGACTGCCGGTGCCCGACGAGGACACGCCACGGCAACCGTCAAGCAAACTTGACAACATAAAGACTCCAATCACATTTGTTTTCTAGGGCCGCTCCAGCGGCAGGAATCAAGTGGAAAGGGAGCCTTTTGGTGGGCGTTCGAGCCGATAGCGCAAACTGCGGGGAGAACCTCCGACAAATGGAATGGTCTGCCGGAAAACGGTCGGGCTTTGGGAAACGAATGGAATCCTCAGCTGGTCCACGGTCTCGTGGGTGTGATTCCCCGCATCGTGATGCAGTGAAGGTGACTCTGGTTCTTCGTCGAAATCGTGACTGTGTCCGTGTCCACTGTGACTGCCATGGTGGCCATCCGACTGAAACTCCCAGTCGCCCGCTATCTCGGCCACACCGTGAGAGAACGACTCGCCAATCACCGACAGTGACAGGCCCGCCAATGCGAACAGCATGACCAGCGTTGGAAGCAGTTTTCTTTGGTGAATGGCCGAAATCATCGATTTAAATCGTCGAGCTTGTGGTTGGATTTCAACGAAAACAGAGGATACCATCCCCCCATGGGGGATAGGAATTAAACATGGTAAATGATCACACGCATCAATCTCATCCGAATATTATCAAACGCTTGAAGCGAGCGAACGGCCATCTTGAAAGCGTGATTGGCATGATTGACCAGGGAAAGCCCTGCCTGGAACTGGCCCAGCAGCTTCACGCGGTGGAAAAAGCCATTCAACAAGCCAAGCGCGTGTTGGTACAGGACCATATCGAGCATTGCCTGGACGATGCCATCGGGCCGCTGGAGCCGGAGCAGCAGCGCCGTGTCGATGAGTTTAAGGCCATCGCCCGTTACCTTTGAGTTCGTTCGTTTCGACTCTTCGATCTCATTGTTAATCACACCGAAGAGTCTCTACCGTCACGTGGACCAGGGACCGGCAGCGAGCCTGAATGCGCTCTTTATAGACTGTCGGTGATTTTGGCTGATGCGAGACGATTGAGACAATGGCCGCGTGAATGTTTGGGCCTATCGCCCACACATGCAAATCGCTGACCTTGGCATCGTCGACTTCGACGGCTTGCCTGACAGTTTCCTCCATGTCCTGGTGCTGCTCGTCGAGAAGGATCTTGGAAGTGTCTTTCAACAAGTGCCAGGACCACTTGGTGACCAGAAACGCACCAATAATCCCCATCATCGGGTCCATCCAGTTCCACCCGGCATATTTACCCGCCAGAAGGGCAACAATTGCAAGGACTGACGTCAGCGCATCCGCAAGCACATGCAGGTAGGCGGCCCGGCGGTTGTGGTCATGGTGATGATGGTGGTGACCATGATCGTGCCCGTGACTGTGACCATGCTCATGGCCTGCATCCCCCAGTATCCAAGCTGACACCCCGTTGACCACTAGGCCAATGATGGCCACGAAAATAGCCCTATCGAAAGAAATGGGAACAGGCTGGATAAAACGCCCCACGCTCTCGATGACCATGTAGAGCGCAAAGACAGCCAGCAGGATTGCTCCAGTAAAGCCACCCAGCGCATTGACCTTTCCTGTGCCGAAAGAGAAACGGTGGTTGCCCGCGTTTTTCCTGGCATACGCGTAGGCGAAGGCCGCAATGCCCAGAGCCACTGCGTGGGACCCCATGTGTAGGCCATCGGCCAGCAACGCCATTGAGCCATAAACGATTCCGGCCAGGATTTCCCAGACCATCATCGCCAGTGTCAGGCCCACCACAATGAGTGTACGGGTTTCGCCAGAGCGCTTCTGATCCTGACCAAAGACGTGATTATGTTGCCAATGGTCGAGTCGTTCATGGTGCATAACAGTTTTCCCGGCGAGGCTGATGGTTGGTAGACCTGTAGGCAAAATCTCAGTTTTGATCTATCCCCCCTGGGGGGATAGCATGGAATGCTACTGGAGTCAGATTTCTACCACAACCTTTCTGCTGCTTATGCTTTCACTGGTGAAGCCATGCTTGAAATTCTGAGGCACCGAACCTATCGCCATTTGTTCCTGGCACAGGTAGTTGCATTGCTGGGTACCGGGCTGGCGACGGTGGCATTAAGCCTGCTGGCGTTTGACCTGGCCGGAGATCAGGCGGGACAGGTGCTCGGCACCGCCATGGCGATAAAAATGGTCGCTTATGTCTTGATAGCCCCGCTGGCGTCGGCCCTGGCAGAGAACATACCTCGTCGCGCTCTGCTGGTCTCACTGGATGTGGTTCGGGCAGCGACGGCGCTGGCTTTGCCTTTCGTTACCGAAGTCTGGGAAGTGTACGTGTTAATTGCCGTCCTTCAGTCCGCCTCGGCGGCCTTTACACCAACCTTTCAGTCCACGATTCCAGATACTCTCCCGGATGAGGACGAGTATACCAAGGCGCTGTCGCTTTCCCGGCTGGCATACGATCTGGAAAACCTTATAAGCCCGGCACTCGCGGCGTTGATTCTGCTTGCTACCAGCTGGCAGGCGTTGTTTTCGGGCACGGTGATCGGGTTTATCGCATCAGCCTTGCTTGTAGTGTCGGTTGCTTTGCCACCGAGGACCAAATCAGAGAAACGTCGCGGCGTTTATGATCGAGCAAAGGCCGGATTCAAAATTTTCATGGCAACTCCTCGCCTCCGTGGGGTGATGGCTCTGAACCTGGTGGTCAGTCTTGCGGGAGCCATGGTGATCGTGAATACGGTTGTGCTGGTGCAGGGACGCTTCGGCCTAACTGAGCAGCACACAGCCATGGCTTTTGCCGCGTTTGGCGCTGGTTCCATGTTGGCTGCATTGGCGTTACCGGCTCTCTTGAAGCGCTGGCAGGACCGGCGAGTTATGCTCACGGGAGGCGGAATTCTTGTTTTTGGGTTGGTTCTCGCGCTGCCGGCCGGCTCTCTGGAATGGCTGTTGCCCGTTTGGGCTTGGTTAGGCGTTGGTTTTTCGACCGTTCAAACCCCTATCGGCAGGGTCCTAACGCGGTCATCGCATACTCATGACAGACCAGCTCTGTTCGCTGCCCAGTTCTCGTTATCTCATGCCGGATGGCTGTTCGCCTATCCCTTAGCCGGCTGGCTGGGATCTACTGCGGGGATGACCATTACTCTGTTGGTACTGCTGGGACTTGCTCTTGGAGGGCTAATTCTTGCGTTGAAGGTATGGCCCTCTGTTGATCCGTTAGAGTGCTCTCACAATCACGACGACCTGCCAGGCGACCATCCTCATGTTGCAAGCGCCTCCAACTCGGGAGTTCACCGTCACCACTACGTCATTGATAGCCTGCATCCCAAATGGCCGGATTGAGATTGCATGGGATGCTGCCAATGTCCGCTTTTGTTTATAGCCGTCATTGGCCGGACTAAAGAGCGGACATCAGCTCTCTACCTGACCCCGCCCGGTACTTTGTTCAGCACCAGGAAAACGCCAATTGTCATCACTCCCAGTCCAGTAAGCCTCTTAAGGCTCATGGTGAATTTTTGCACGCCCATCAAACCAAAGTGGTCGATGAGACTCATCGCGATGAGTTGTCCCAGCAAAACGAAAGCAATAGCGTTGGATATGCCAAAGCGAGGCGCTACCCAGGTGATGGTCAGGATGTAAAAGAGAACAAAAAAACCGCCGAAATAGAAGTACACCGGGACATTTGCCGGGAAAAGCTTGTCGGGAAGCCCCTCCGTGGTGACCAAATAAGAAATCGCTAAAACCAGGGCAACGAAAAAGAGGATCGTTGCGGCCAGGGCTGGGCTCTGAAGTCTCGCGCCGAGTCCTCCGTTGAGCGTTGCCATCACGGGTATTCCGATACCTGCGATCAACATGAGCAGGGCATAGACGAATGAACTGTTCATTTTTATCCTAAGGGACATTCAAGTTTCTGCCGCACTAGCCTGGGCGGGCAGGATTTCTTCAAGACAGTCCCGAATTTGTTCAGGAATAGGTACCGAGCAATTCTGGTCACGATCCACGAAAACATGCACCACCTGACCATGGGCTGCGGCTTCTTCTTCTGATTCGCGGAAAACAGCCAGCTCATAAGTGACTGAACTGTTTCCAAGCTTTGAGACCCTGAGACCGACAGAAATTGAATCTGGATAGGCAACGGGACGCCGGAATTGGCAGGATGAGCTTACGACATAGCCCACGATCTTGGACGAGTGAATATCGAGCCCACCATGCTCAATCAGGTAACGATTGATCGTTGAGTCGAAATAGGAGTAATAGGTAACGTTGTTCACATGCCCGTATACGTCATTATCCATCCACCGGGTGTATACGGGGTAGAAAACCGTGAAGTCTTGCCGGTTCATTTTATTCCTCCAAGAGTAGAACCGGGGGCGCCCCTGTTCCTGATAGCGGGACGCCCTCGCGAAGTTGAGGGGCTATTTCATACCGCCAAGACACAGGTACTTGAGCTCCATGTACTCGTCCAGACCGTAGTGGGAACCTTCCCGCCCGAGACCGCTCTCCTTCACCCCTCCAAATGGGGCTACTTCCGTCGAGATGATGCCTTCGTTGACTCCAATCATTCCTGATTCGAGTTCTTCCGCTACGCGCCACACCCGATGAATGTCACGGCTGTAGAAATAGGCTGACAAACCGAACTCGGAATCATTTGCCATCGAGATGGCCTCGTCATCGGTTTCAAACCTGAACAGGGGCGCAACGGGCCCGAACGTCTCCTCGCGGGCGATAAGCATGTCCTGGGTCGCATGAGTGAGAATTGTGGGTTGGAAGAAAGTGCCTCCCAGGGCATGGGGCTGTCCACCCAAAACTACCTTGGCCCCCTTCGATGTAGCGTCTTCAATGTGCCGTTTGACCTTGTCTAGCGCAGCGTCGTTGATCAGCGGACCCTGCTGGGTTTCGCCTTCAAGACCCGGACCAACTACCATTTTGCTGACGGCAGCCTTCAGCTTTTCGGTGAAAGCGTCATAAACGCCGGCCTGAACGTAAACCCGGTTGGCGCAAACGCAAGTCTGGCCCGTATTCCGGTACTTTGACGCCATCAACCCGGCTACGGCCGCATCAAGGTCCGCATCGTCGAAGACAATGAAGGGAGCGTTGCCGCCCAATTCGAGGCTGACTTTTTTAACCGATTCGCTGGCTTGTCGCATGAGCAACTTGCCAACCGGGGTGGATCCGGTGAACGAGACCTTACGCACAATGGGATTACCAGTCAGTTCTCCACCCACGGCAACGGCGTTCGGTTTGGAACAGGTAACAATATTGATCAGACCGGGTGGAACGCCTGCTTCTTCGGCAAGTGCGGTGATTGCCAAGGCCGAAAGAGGAGTATCTTCAGCTGGCTTTACCACCACTGGACAGCCGGCTGCGAGTGCCGGCGCGACTTTGCGAGTAATCATCGCAATCGGAAAGTTCCACGGTGTGATGGCAGCGACTACGCCCACCGGCTGTTTGATAACAACGATGCGCTTGTCTTTTGCATGCCCCGGTATGACATCGCCGTAGGCTCGTTTGGCTTCCTCGGCGAACCATTCAATAAAGCTTGCGCCGTAACCGACCTCGCCTCGGGATTCCGCCAAAGGTTTCCCTTGTTCAGCGGTCATCAGGCGAGCAAGATCCTCTTGGTTGGCCATGAGCAGATCGAACCATTTGCGCAGAATACCCGCGCGCTCTTTGGCCGGGGTGGAACGCCATGCAGGCCAGGCGGCTTCTGCCGCCTCGATGGCTGCACGGGTATCGGTATCATCCATGTCAGGTACCGTTGCCAACTGATCACCGTTGGCAGGATTGGTCACGGCAAACGTTTTCCCCGAATTGGCCATTATCCATTGGCCATTGATGTAAGCCTGTTCGCGCAGAAGTCCGCGATTCGTTAATTCAAGAGACATGAGTAACCTCAATCAATGCTATGGCCGAATCAGAAAGCGGCCTTGTAGATTGCCAGGGCATCCGTTTCAGACACTTCCCTGGGGTTGTTCACAAGCAGCCGAGTTTGCTTCATGGCATCCGACGCCAGGGTGGCCAGATCTGCCTCCCCAATCCCGACCTCACGCAGAGTTTGCTCCAGCCCCAGGTCAGCACTAAGCGCCTCGAGGCGGTCGATGAACTGATTGACCCTCTGATCGCTGGGGGTAGCAGCCAGATCCGGGAAGACATCGGTCGCCAGAACGGCATAGGCTTCGCCGCAGGTCTCGGTGTTAAAGCGCATCACGTGAGGGAGCACCAATGCGTTGGACAGTCCGTGGGGTACATGGAAAATTCCGCCGATCGGGTAGGCCAGGGCATGCACTGCCGCTACGGGCGAATTGGCAAATGCCTGGCCGGCCAGCATGGCACCCAGCAGCATGTCAGAGCGAGCCCTGACATCGGTTCCGTCTTTCACGGCTGACTCGATATTGGCTCCAAGCAAGCGTAGGGCTTCGCGAGCGAGTGCCTTGGAAACCGGATTGTTGTTTGCGGAAGCTGAGGTATAGCTTTCGATTGCATGAACCATGGCATCAATTCCGGTAGCCGCGGTCACGTGAGCAGGAAGCCCGAGGGTCAATTCCGCGTCCAAAAGAGCAATGTCGGGAAGCAGTTGAGGTGCAACAACACCTTTCTTCTCGGTTTCACCAACGGTAATGATTGAGATCGGGGTGACCTCTGAGCCTGTTCCTGCTGTCGTTGGAATCTGAATCAGGGGCAATCGTGTGCCTTTGGCCTGTCCAACACCGTAAACGTCGTCAAGCCTTTCTCCGCCGCCAATCAGAAGCGCAATCAGTTTGGCAACATCCATGGATGAACCGCCACCAAACCCAATGACCCCATCCACCGCTGCTTCTCGCGCGTCGGCTAACGCTGCTTCCACGACCGATACAGGGGGGTCGGCAACCACGCCATCGAATAGCGTGTATTCCACGCCTGCCTCGTTGAGGGATCTTGTCGCTCTATCGAGCAGTCCTGCTTTGATCAGGCCGGGATCCGTAACGAGCAGTACCTTTTTACCCATTTGTTCTTTTACGATTTCCCCGAGGCGCTTAATCGCGCCGGGTTCGCAAATAACGCTTTTGGTTGTGTTAAACGTAAATGCAGACATTTCTTCCTCCTAGGTCAGCGACGCAATCGGTTCGACGCTTCCACGCTCAATCTGAAAGGCTTTGTCGACAAGATCTGCGGAATGGGATTGGTCCGATTCTGAAAGTAACACAGTCAGGCCTTCATCTTTGAGTGTGCTCAAGACGCTGGCGAGCCGTCTTGAGAGTGCCGGTGCCACCCCCTCAAACGGCTCGTCCAGTAGCAACAAGTTGGTTCCAGTCATCATTGCTCGGGCCAGGGCAACGAGCTTTTGTTGGCCGCCAGATAACTGGAGCGCTCGGCGATCGGAGAAGGACTCCACCTCTGGCATCATTTCATAGATCCAGGCAAGTCTGGCCTCTGCGTTAACGAGTTGGCAGGCCCATGCTGGCGCCATGATATTTTCCTCGACCGTAAGATCTGGTACCAGACGACGATCCTCTGGCATGTAGCCAATGGACATGCCCGCTCGCTCAAAAGAACCCTGATTGGTCATGTCCTCGCCATTGATCACTATCTGGCCCGCTTTTGGCTTGATAAGACCCATAATCGATCGGAGAGAGGTGGTTTTTCCCGCGCCGTTGCGTCCGATCAGACCAACCATGGAGCCCTTGCTGACGGAAAAGCTAACGTCCCGGAGAATAGTGGTACCGGCAATCTCCGTCGTGACATTCTTAAGTTCTAGCATGATCAGGCTCCTTGCTGGTGTTGGACTCGTTTTCGCCAAGATCGAGGTGATGCCCCACCACCAATTCCTGCACCTTGGGGTCAGACAGAACGGTTTGGGTCGGACCGTCCGCAAGAACCCGGCCGTCGTAGAACGCGAGGACCCGGTCGGCGTAACGCAAAACAACCTCCATGTCGTGTTCCACGAACATTGTTGCAGCGTCACTTTTCCGAACCGCTGCCATTACGGTATCCATGAGCAGGAATTTGTCTTCGATGGCAACGCCTGAGGTAGGCTCATCCAACAGCATCAGCCCGGGTTCAGCGAGCATTGCCATGGCAATGTCCAACAGCTTGCGAACCCCCTGGGGCAGAGTGGATACGACCTCCTCCGCATACTGCTCAATTTCGTACTCGCGCAGTACCGCTCGGGCTTTTTCGACTTTTTCTTTGGACCTAAGGGGCTTCAGAAAACTCAACTTGCGATCGACTGAGAAACCGAACGCAATCAGCATGTTCTCCAGAACCGTTAATTCCTGGAATAGTTGAGGCACCTGAAAGGAGCGCCCTACGCCGGCCAGCGAGACGTCCCTGGGGGATTTCCCGATGATGGATTGGCCGCGCACGAGAATGTCGCCACCGGAGGGTTGAATATAGCCAGTCACCATATTAATGAAGGTAGTTTTGCCGGCGCCATTGGAACCGATGACGCCAACGACTTCGCCGGAATTCAGTTCGACATTGATGTCAGTCGCTGCAGTTACGGCACCAAAAGTTCGTTCCAGGTTTACAGTTTTCAGCAAAGCGCTCATGACGTTTTCCCCGCTCTCTTGTTCTGGAAGCGTTCGACCAGTGACCACAGACCAGAAGGCATGAAAATAATGATTGCCAACAGGGCAAAGCCAAGAATCATTTGCCAGGTGTATGGGGCAACGGCGAACGCATAGGTGCGCAAGGCCTCAAACAGAACAGCTGCAACCAGTGGTGCCGCGACATGAGCAGTACCGCCCATCAGAGCGATAAACACAAACTCCCCGGAAGTGGTCCAGTACGCCATCTCCGGATCAACGTGACCGCTTACCAAAGCGGTAATGGTGCCACCAATAGCCGCCAAAGCCGCCGCGATTATGTACTTCACATACACCACGCGGAACACAGAGCCGCCCAAGTACTCCAACCGGATTTCGTTTTCTCTGACGGCTTCTCCGGCGTAACCGGAAAGCGATTTCAGGTACCGCCATGCAACGGTTCCAAGCGTGATTACAAGGATTACCGCTACAACCAGCACCAGATCTGATGAAGCTTCTGCACCCGGCGTCCAGCCCAACAGGCTCGGATTGGCAACGTTAAAACCATCGGTGGATCCAAGGAACTGGTTGCGCACCAGCAAGCCATAAAGAATCATCGAGAACGCCATCGAAAACATGGCGAAGAAGATTTCACGGTAGCGGCAGAGTAGCAGGCCGATGATGGCGGCTATGGCAACGCTGACGGCAACCGAGGCGAGCATTATGACCAGGATGTCAGTGACGTCTGCAAATTGGGTCAGCATGCCCGCAACGTATGCACCCACGCAGTAATACAGACCTTGGCCAAAGGAGACCAGGCCGGCTCGCATGAGAAGGACCAGCCCGAGAACTACGAGGCCTTTGCCCATGGCAATGGTAAACAGGTAAGACATCCACTGTGGTAGCAGGAGGCCACCAACAATGACGGCCAACCCGAGCACAGATAAAAGCGCTAGGGATCTCGTTTTCATTAGATTTTCCTCGCGTTGGCAACAGCAAACAGGCCTTGCGGACGGAATGCCAGCACAAGCCCCATAACCGCGTAGATAACGAACAACTCGACATCAGGGTAGAGATGTACAGCTGTAGCTCGGGCCATGCCAACGATCAGAGCACCTACAAGGGCGCCAGTGATACTGCCAAGGCCGCCAATCACTACCACTGCGAATGCAAGCACAATCACTTCAATGCCCATGCCCGGCACCACGGAGAGGCCCGGCGCAGTGAGAGCACCAGCTAGAGAACCGATACCAGCGCCAATCAAAAAGGTAATTGTGAAAATTCGCGCGACGTTAATGCCAAGTGCGCTGGCTATCTCACGATCGTGAATTACGACTCGAAGGAGTTTCCCGTTGCGGGTGCGGTTCAGGCCATACCAGAGGGCGATACCGATCAAGATGCTCACGCCGATAAGCATGAAATCGTAATTGGCGAACGATAAACCGGCGAACTTGGTTCGACCGAAAAGGGTATAGGGCTGGTAAGCAAAGTAGGGCTCAACACCCCATATAAGCTTGATGGCATCTTCCATGATGAGCAGGACGCCGTAGGTGACCAGAATCATTACGACTTCATCCCTGCCGTACATGAAGCGAAGGAGACCGCGTTCTACAAGAAGTCCCACGGAAATACCGGCGACAAGAGCGGCAGCGATCAACGCGACGAAGCTGAACCAGGGAACGGAGCCGGTGGAGAAGTACCAGCCAACCATGGCGGCGCCCGAGTACGCACCAAGGGCGTAAAAGCTGCCATGAGACATATTGAGTATTCGCATGACCCCGTAAATCAGGGTGAGACCGGCAGAAATGATGAACAGCCATGAGGCATAGACTGAACCATCCACCAGTATTGCAAGAAGTTGTTTCATTGTAAGACTCCCGATGCTTCGCACAGACCTCGCCTGCCGTCCGGGCCATCTTCCGGTCGGGGAGGAGTGAAAGATCGTTGGAAAGCCTCATCGGGACCGGGTGGTCCCGATGAGCATGTTGCTAGATCAGTGGATTCAGTTGCACTCGGCACCTGGCATGCCGGCTTTGATCCACTCTACGGTCTCTGCGCCTTCCGGCGGGTTGACGCAATCTGCCGGGTAGCGGGTAATGTCGGTAAAGGTGATTTCACCGTCTACTCGCTTGAGGCGGCCATAGACCATCTCTGTTGCAGCCTGATGACCGTTACCACGGCTCATCTCAACCCGGCCGCCCGGGCCGTCAAATTCAAGACCTTCAAAGGCAGTGATCACCTCTTCAGTAGATGCACCGACTCCAGCCTTATCCTGGGCCAGCTTGAGGCCAATCAGCGCATGAGCCATGTGGTAGGCAGGGAAGGTGGGCGGCGTGCCGAAACGCTCAGTGAACTCGGTCTGGAACCAGGTATTCAGTTCGCTCTCTGGAGCAAACGGACCGAACGGTCCGCGGGCACCTATGATGGCGCCGTCCGGGAGGTGCTCGCCAAGACTGTTGAGCGCTGTTTCGCCCGCAGTGAAGATAACCTGGTTGTCCGCCAGCAGACCACGAGCGGCTGCCTGGAGTACGAACGCGTCTGTGTCACCGCCCCAGAAAGAGGTGTGAATTACGTCTGCGGAGTTTACCTGCGTATTCCAGACCAAGGTTGCCACTGATTCCAGACGAAGCCTGCCACCCATTCCACGCGAAAGCTGCCACTGATTCCACGGCAAAGCTGCCACCCTGGCAGGCTGCCTGATTTCCCCATCAAAACGTCCGGCGCGGGATAACTAACGGTACTCTGCTCCTTTTCATCCGGAGAGGGCCAGATGCCAGCGATGAGGTTATCCATGCGTAAAATCAAAGAAGTCCTTCGCCTCAAGTGGGAGCGAGGGCTGAGTAACCGGCAGGTTGCCGCAGCCTGCGGCATCAGTCGCCCCACTGTGAGCGAGTATCTGCGGCGTGCTGCTGAGGCGGAGCTTGGCTGGCCGCTGCCAGAGGATCTGAGTGAAGCCCAGCTGGAGCAACGGCTGTTCCCGCCACCACCGGATCTGCCGGCACAGGCCCGAGGCATTCCGGATTGGAAGCGAATCCACGATGAACTCCGGGGCAAGAACGTCACCCTGTTCCTGCTCTGGCAGGAGTACCGGGAAGCCAATCCGGATGGCTACCAGTACAGCTGGTTCTGCGAGCACTACCGGGCCTGGCAGGGCAAGCTGGATCTGGTGATGCGTCAGGACCACCGAGCCGGTGAAAAGCTGTTCGTGGACTATGCTGGGCACACGGTGCCCGTCATTGATCGCACCACCGGTGAGATCCATGAGGCGCAAGTCTTTGTGGCGGTGATGGGTGCGTCCAATTACACCTACGCCGAGGCCACCTGGAGCCAGACCCTGCCGGACTGGATCGGCTCTCACATCCGAGCCTTCGAGTTCCTGGGCGGCGTGCCGGAACTGGTGGTTCCGGATAACCTCCGTTCCGGCGTCAGCAAGGCCCATCGCTACGAGCCGGATCTCAATCCGACCTATCAGGATATGGCTAGCCATTATGGCGTGGCCGTTGTCCCCACACGGGTTCGCAAGCCCCGTGACAAGGCCAAGGTGGAAGGTGGCGTATTGATCGTTGAGCGCTGGATCCTGGCGGCCCTGCGCCATCGTCAGCACTTCTCCCTGGGGCAGCTCAACGCCACCATCCGTGAGCTGTTGGAGAAGCTCAATAGCCGCCCCTTCCGCAAGTTGCCCGGGTGCCGGCTTGATCACTTCAAACAGCTGGACCAGCCGGTTCTACAACCGCTACCCGCCGAGCCGTATGTCTACGCCGAGTGGAAAAAAGCCCGGGTACACATCGACTACCACGTGGCCATCGATGGGCACTACTACTCGGTGCCCTACACCCTGATCAAGAAAGAGGTGGAGGTCCGGATCACCCACAACACCATCGAATGCTTCCACCGGGGCAACCGGATCGCCAGCCACCGGCGTTCGGATCAGAAGGGTCGGCATAGCACCATCGCCGCTCACATGCCGGAGTCCCATCGCCAAGCCGGCGAGTGGACCCCAGAGCGACTGACCGCCTGGGCAGCCAAGACTGGACCGGCAACTGAAAAGCTTATCCGTACCGCGCTGGGGGCAAGAAAGCATCCGCAACAGGCCTATCGGTCCTGTCTGGGCATTCTCCGGCTGGGCCAGAGCTACGGCGAGGCACGATTAGAACGTGCCTGCCAACGCGCCCTGATGCTGGGCAGTTGCCGATACAAGAGCATCGAATCCATCCTCAAGCACCGCCTGGATGAGCAGCCCCTGGAAGAGCAACAAGAACTGGCCTTACCCGACACACACGACAACATCCGTGGCCCCGCCTACTACCACTGAAGGAACCTGACATGCTGAAACATCCCACGCTGGATAAGCTCCACGCCCTCAAACTGACCGGCATGGCCGCCGCCCTGGCGGATCAATCGGCCACCCCCGACATTACCGACCTGAGCTTCGAGGAGCGCCTTGGCCTGCTGGTCGACCGGGAAATGACGGAACGGGACAACCGACGCATGAGCAGCCGCCTGCGCCGGGCCAAGCTGCGACACGCCGCCATCCTCGAAGACATTGATTACCGGAACTCACGGGGCCTGGATAAAGGGCTTGTCCAGAGTCTGGCCAGCTGCCAGTGGGTGAAGGAACACCTGAACGTGCTCATCACCGGCCCGACTGGCGTCGGGAAAACCTGGTTGGCCTGTGCTCTGGCACACAAGGCCTGCCGGGAGGGTTACACCGCCCAGTACGTCCGCCTGACCCGGCTGCTACGAGAGCTGACCATCGCCAAGGGCGATGGCCAATACTCAAAGCTCCTGACCAGCCTGGCCAAGGTCGACGTGCTGATCCTGGATGACTGGGGGCTGATGAAGCTGAGCGCGGAGAACCGGCGGGACTTGCTGGAGGTGCTGGAAGACCGACATGGCCGGCGCTCCACCATCGCCACTAGCCAATTACCCATCGAGGAATGGCACGGCATCATCGGTGACGCCACTCTGGCAGATGCCATCCTGGACCGGCTCGTACACAACGCCTACAAGATCAATCTGCGGGGCGAATCCATGCGAAAACAGCAGGCAAAGTTGACGGGCACTGAGACTTCGGAGTAAGAAGAGAAACCCCGCGTCGCTACGCTCCGATGGGTGGCAGCCTTGCTCCGGTCCGGGTGGCAGGCTTCACGTGGAATGGGTGGCAACCTTCAGCGGTTTACGCAGTTTACCTGTAGAGCAGAAATTTCGGCACCGTACTGGCCCGCGAACAATTTGGGGAACTGTTCTGTTGTGATCTCAAGATCACCGCCACGCAGTACCTTCAGAGTCTCGGTGAAGTCGCGCCAGCTGTCGTGACCCCAGGAGTAGTTCTGGTTGATGCCTGCTACAGATTCCAGGTCGGGAATGTTTTCATGAACGTAGCGGGCCGCCGCGATGTTGTCCATGCTGGCGGTAGAGTGTGTGCGGAAAACATACTCGTAGTCAGCTTCCTCGAAGACCCGAGGAGTGCCGCAGTCGAACAATACGGTGAGCATCTTGAGTTCTTCAGCGACTGCCGGGATGGCCAGACAGTCACCGGAGGAAATATAGCCTACAACCGCATCGACGCCATCGCGCTCAACGAGGTTTCGAAATTCGGAGGTTTGTTTTGTTGCTCCACCAGCTTCGTCAACGTAGACAGGCGTGATCATTCGACCGTCAATTCCCTTGCCTTCGATAGGGGCGGGGAGTGTGCCGTCGTTGATAGCATCGATTACCAGGTCAGCAGCGTTCTTTGCGGGAATTCCGAAAGGCCCGGAAGCTGCGCCTGAAAGAAAGGTTACAAGGCCAAGTTTGTACTCTTCATTGGCGTAAACGTTGAGGCTCATGGCACCTGTCGTCATGGCACAGGCGACCGTCGCTGCGGTAAGCAGGGGACGTTTCATATCAGATCTCCAGACTGTTGTTCTTGTGTCGTTTGGTTGGACCACCAGTATGGCTTTTTCCGGTGTCCTGCCCGACGTTTTCAAGCCGGCCTGTAACTGATTGCACGCCCTATGCCAGAAATTCTATCTTCTTAACTATATGTTTTTATGGGAAATAGAAAACGACGTCAGATTTTCTGAAGTCGATGAGCGGAATTCGCTCATGGTGGGTGAGCGAAAATGAGCGGATTCCGCTCATTGTGTTATCGAGTGAACTTGCTCGTAATCAGACGGGTAATAGATTCGCCAATTACCCAGCATTACCTTTGCGGGAGGAAAGCGAGGGTCCTCCACCGTCTCACCAATCGCCATTACTTGGCGAATTTGATGGGTAACCGGATCCATCGACGATTGGAAACCTGGCGGATCCTCTGGAGTAGTCAGGCTCAATTGTTCAAAAGCTATCTCGATGCTTTCAAGGTTTTTGTAGTCACCGCCTGCCTGGCGGGCCGCTTCGGCGATTGCGAGTATTCCGGTAAATGCACCTTGTGCTCCGGAGGAGGGGTAGTAGCCGGCCTGCCGCTGAAATTCCTGAACAAACCACCGGTTAAAATCTGTTTCTGGCCAGTTGTTGTGATGCCGGGATGCAAGTAACAATCCCAGAGGCATGCGATTGCCCAGGTGAGCAAAGATTTCGTAATCGCCACCTTTTTCAAAGTTGGCGAAGCGAGAAACATCGAACAGCCTGGTGTCAGTCGCCTGCGTGACAAAAGCGACGAAATCACCTCCCCACAAGCTATTCACGACCAAATCCGGTTTTTGTCGGATCAGCTCATTGATGTAGTGACTGTAGTCTGGCTCGCTTAACCGGGGCCAGAGCGCACCGGCAATCTCGTAATCTACGCCCAGTTTATTCAAAGCTTCTCGAAAATCGGCCCATACCTGATAACCGTACTCGTAGTCCGGACCCAGGTAGGAGATTCGAAGCGGTTTTTTCTTCAAGTGGTCAGCAAAGTAGTCTCTGATAAACAGCGCTCCGGCTGTCATCGATTGGCGGGTGTCGTTCGTCACGCGGAAATAGCGATCGTGGAAAAATTCATCGGTGAGTCTGGACGAAGCGTGGTCTGTACCAACAAAAAACGCATCTGCGGAAGCGGCAATTTCGGTCACCTGAATCGCAACTGACGAATTAACAACGCCACACAGGAATGTCGCCCGCTCTTCTTCAATGAAACGTTTGGCAATCGTAACGGCGGTTGATCGTTTGGACTTGGTATCCCCGAGCAAAACCCTGAGACGAGGTAGTGCCGGCAGCTCCTGCTGTTCAATGTATTGAAGCGCAAGCCGTATACCTACCACTGAGTCCCGACCCAGGACCCCAGCTCGCCCGGACATGGGGTAAAGGCAACCAACAACAATATCCGCTGTGTCCTCGCTTGCCCCCAGAGACTCCAGCGCCTTGGCTGGCATTGCAATTGTGACAAGAACCAACTGACAGATTGCAACCAGGATGCCGATAAATCGGTTGCGGGAAATCGGGATCACAGTTCGTCTCCGGTGAGCCCCAGTTTCTGCATCCTTCTTTTCAAGGCATGTCTGGATATTCCGAGGGAATTTGCAGCTTCGCCTTTGCGGCCGTTGGATTGCGCCAATGCGTCCAGAATGCACTGGGCCTCCCGTTTTGCGATTTCACTGGTCAAGGATCCATGGCTTTCGTTGCTGGCAGAATCCTTTCCGGTCATCAGAGGGGGCATTTGAGCAGATGAGCCGATGATTTCGGGCGGCAGTCGATCAACGCTAATGCTCTCGCCAGCATGCAATATGGTGAGTCGTTCAATGGTGTTGCGGAGTTCCCGGATATTTCCCGGCCAATCATAATTACAGAGTCTGGTGAGGGTTTCGGATGTAAGCCTGATCGGCTTGCAGCCCTCTTGCGCTGCCAGCTCAGTAACGAAGTTCGATGTCAAAACGGGGATATCCTCCTTGCGCTCAGCCAGGGACGGGATCGTCAGTGGCATAACGTTCAGACGGTAGAACAGGTCCTCACGAAATGTTCCCGCTTGGGCTTCTGTCTGCAGATCTCTGTTACTGGCCGCTATGACACGCAGATCCGCGTCAATCTCTTTTTGACCGCCCACTGCGCGAAAACGGTGAGTCTCCAGGAAGGTTAATAATTTTGCCTGCAGGGTTAGCGGCAGCTCACCAATTTCATCCAGGAAAAGAGTGCCACCGTTGGCTAACTCAACCAAGCCTGTCCGGCGTTTGTCGGCACCGGTATAGGCTCCTTTTTCTGCGCCAAACAGTTCAGCTTCCAGCAGGTTTTCAGGCAGCGAAGCGCAATTTACGGATACGAACGGCGCGGCTTTGTCTTTTGTGGCGTGCAACGCTTTCGCAATGAGGGTTTTCCCGCTGCCCGATGGTCCCTGGAGAAGTATGGTGCGCGCAGAGCTCTTACCGATTCGCTCGACTTGATCGAGCAGCTTTTGCATGGCTAAGGAGTGGCCAACAAGGCCATGAACTTCAGATTCCCGCTCTCTCCGATATGCCACTTCCTCTGTAAGTTGGCGATGTTTGTGATTGCGCTGAATTAAAAGAATCAGTTCGTCCAGGTCAAACGGTTTGGTGATGTAATCCTGTGCGCCTTTTTTGACCGCCTCGACAGCAGCGCGAGTATCGCCATGGGCCGAAATCATGATCGTGACGGGCGGGGCAGGAAGTGCCTGGACCTGGTCGAGAACCTCAAAACCGGATTGGTCAGGCAATTTAAGATCGAGCAAGACCACGTCTGGTGTTTGTTTTTCAATCTCGGCGAGACCGCTTTTTCCGTCGTAAGCGGCGAAAACCGTCATTTCTTCTTCTTCGAGTGAAAACATCAGACTACTGACAAGATTTTTCTCGTCATCGATGATGAGGACGGTTGGCTTTCGCATTAAACTGTTTCCTGGTTCTCGTTGTTCAGATAAAGCGGCAGTTTCAGAGTGACTTTCAGACCTTCGCCGGAAACGCTCTGGAAACGAAGGTTTCCTTGATTGGCCTGCGCGAGCTGTCTGCAAATGGCCAGGCCTAGGCCAGTGCCGTTGGTTTTCGTTGTGAAAAACGGCTCTGTCAGGTGGCTCAGGTGGTCTGCGCTTACACCAGGGCCGTTATCGCTGACAGAAACATAAACTGCCAAGCCCTGCTGTTTGGTTCTTATGGTAACTCGGCCCCCAATACCTTCCATCGCCTGAATTGCGTTCATCACCAGATTCATCACTATCTGGCGGACCTGTGCCGAATCGGCCCACGCGTAAACAGGCTCGTGCTCGACTTGTACCAACTCGATCCCATGACGATGCGCAACGGCATCGGCAAGAATTTTAACTGTTTCAACAACGTCGATAATATTGACCTTGTTCGCCTTGGCTTCTCTGGGGCGAGCGTAATCCAGGAGCAGTTGAACAACGTCATTTACTCGGTCGATTTCATGGTCAACTGACTCCATTAATTTTTGGCGTTTGGGATCCGACTCCTTCCGTGACAGGGCCTGAATGGTTGTTTTGATGGTAGCGAGAGGGTTTCTGATCTCGTGCGCGACACCGGCGGAGAATTGCCCCAATATGGCACGTCGCTCAACGTCAACCATGCTTTTCACCAGTCGACGAAGACGAAGCCGCATACGCTCGAGAGCGAAAGCCAGATAACCTATTTCCGCCGTACCCTCCGTGTGTAGCGGAGTATCGAAATCTCCTCCAGCGACGCGGTCAGCTCCCTCAATCAGCGGCGTAACCTGCTTTTCCAATCTTCTGGAGAGGTGACGGGACAACAGGATAACGGCCAGAGCTGCTCCAGAAGCCAGAAAGATTAACCCGAATCTCGCGGATTCCAGGGGCCCTAACAACGGGTCGCCCAGCCATTGAAGGCGTATGTGCCAGCCTTCGATAAAATCGTTTGAATCGATGTCTTTAGCGGAAGAGGAGGAGTCTCCGGGTATGTTGCCTACGGCAGTTATCGGCACGTCTTGGGGGGTTACGACAAGAGGGTTCTGCAAGCCAGTGAGGCTGAGGTCCTTTACCTGATCGGTGAGGCTTGCAAGACGGACAACCAGACCTACCCAAGCTTCCGGGGTTGGATTAAGCCCCGTCGGACTGAGTCTGAGAATAAACCAGCCGGGCCGATTCTCAGTTGGCAGGGCGGGGCCGATGATTTCTCCGTTGGCAAACGGAGTGAGAGGTAGCTGATCTAATGCCACTTGATCCAGCAACGTTTGTGTCAGGTACCACAAAGGAACCTCAAATCTGGAGGGTTTTACGACTACCCCGTACAGATGAGGACTATCGAGAGCCTGGCGAAGCTGTGTCATTACCTCCGCACTTGGCTCTTCATTGGGGCTGGCAGTGGTTAACCACTCGAAAACCTCAGGTATGTCGGCAAGAGCCTCTAGCTCATAGATTCGCTCTTGAAGAAAAGTTCTCAAAAGGTTCTCGGCACCAGCAAGTCGTGCGTTTGTCCGACTTTCAGTCACCTTTTCAAGTGCTTTCACATACTGGGTGTCATACATGAACGCCAGTACGATAAGTGGCACGAGGGCAATTAACAGTGCGCTGAACAGATATCGTCTTGCCAGGCCATTCCGACGGAGCACCCTCAAGCGAGGCGGAGTCGAGGCGTCATATTTTATTATGCTTTTCATGGAGCGATCATATCGGTAGTTGAGCGGTCTTGGAATCGACTTGCTACTTCCTCCAAACCAACAACCGATTATTAGCTGGCATCCCGAAGTCCTCCTCGAGCACAAAGCCGGTTTCCTCAGCCAGCGCCTTCAGATCCTCCATATCCCGTATCCCCATATGCGGCGCCTGCGTTCTTAGCGACAGATCAAACCGCGCATTGCTCTCACTGGTGTGCCGGCCGCCATAGCTGAACGGCCCATACAGACAGAAGATTCCCCCTTGCGGCAACACCTCCGAGACACCGCGAAACATTGCCTGAACCTCCTGCCAGCCCATGATATGGGCGGTGTTGGCAGAAAAAACGCCATCGATGGCGGGCAGATCGGCCCAGCTTCCACCGAGCACGTCCAGGGCCAGGGGCGTGTTGATATTGGTGAGCTCCGAGTCATCGATCCATGCCCGAGAGAGCTGGGCATTGTTGGGATGATCAGTGGGTTGCCACACCAGGTGCGGCAAGTGGCTGGCAAAGTGCACAGCGTGCTGGCCGGTGCCTGTGCCAATCTCCAGGATGGTGCCTGGCTGTTTGAAAAGTGCCCTCAGTTTTTCCAGAATCGGCGCTTTATTGTTCTCGCAGGCTTGGGAAAACGGCTTGTCCTGTTGCATGCTCGACCTTTTGAAAAGGAGTAATAGATGACGGTATCGATAATCCGGCTCAGCGGTGATCAGATTAACCCATACATTGATGATCTCGCACGTCTGCGAATCGAAGTATTTCGCAGCTTTCCCTACCTGTACGACGGCAATATGGGCTACGAACGCAAGTATCTGGATACCTACGCCCGCTCGCCAGAGAGCCTGTTCGTTCTGGCAATGGATGGGGAGTCGGTTATTGGTGCCGCAACGGGTATCCCGATGGACCACGAAACAGAAGAGTTCAAAGGCCCGTTTATAGAGCAGGGTTATGAACCGGAAAAGATCTTTTATTTCGGTGAGTCGGTGCTGCTGCCGGACTACCGGGGGCAGGGCATCGGGGTGGCCTTTTTTGACCGCCGGGAAGGCCATGCCCGGGAGCAGGGCCGTTTCACACACTGCTGTTTCTGCGCCGTCGAGAGGCCGCTGGATCATCCGCTAAGGCCGTCGGATTACCAGCCCCTGGACCAGTTCTGGCACAACCGCGGATACCGGAAAGTACCTGAGCTGGCCACCACCTACACCTGGAAAGATGTGGACCAACCGGAAGAAACCGCCAAGCCAATGACCTTCTGGCTGAGGCGAATCGATTAACGCACGCTGAAATTGCTGAATTCTCCGGTCGGGGACTCCTGGGCAATATCGACCGCGTCCACCCGGGCATCCGGTGGCCCTTCCGCGCACCAGGCTTTCAGTTGATCCAGCCGGTCTTCAGGCCCTTCGGCGATAATCTCGACCCGTCCATCGTGCAGATTGCGGGCGAAACCCGTAAGGCCAAGGGAGGAGGCCTTCTGTTCCGTGGAAGCGCGGTAATAAACGCCCTGTACCCGGCCGGATATCAGAAGTTGCCAGCGTTTGGTGTCCATGGTTTGCCCCCGCTCGTTGTGTCGTGTCAGTCTTCATTTCAATCTACCGGTTCGGGCATCACAACTTCAAGGAGCGCGAAAGTCGATGGCCAATACCCACCTGAAACACAATGCCACTGATTATGCTGATGCCCTGATCTGTGAAGCGGAGGGGTTGGAACGCCTCGCCAGCGCACTCGATGAGGCCGGGGTTACGGGCATTGGCGTCCCCCGCGTTCACCGGGTGGATGAAAATGAACTCGAAATCACCGCCATACAGTCGTCAGGTGCCTCGGATCAGACCCGCGCGGTCCTGGGTGAAGGGCTGGCGAGAATGCACGCATTACGTCAGAAGGCCTACGGCTGGGGACGGGACAACTACATTGGGCTCTCGCTGCAACCCAATCGCTGGTGTGACAGTTGGGGTGAATTCTTTGTTCGGGAACGCCTTGGCTACCAGGTCTCCCGTATCCGTGATACGGGCCAGAGGAGCCGTTTCCAGAAGGTTCTGGATGAATACGGAGTCACGTTGATTGATTGGCTGAACGCGCACTGTGAGCACCCGAGCCTGCTCCACGGCGACCTTTGGAATGGCAACGTGCTATATGGCGCTGACGGCCCCTGGCTGATTGATCCGGCTGTTTACTGCGGTGACCGCGAGGCCGATATTGCCATGACCCAAATGTTTGGCGGCTTTGGGGATGCGTTCTACCGGGCCTACGACGCGCACTACCCACGAACGGCGGTGTATAGCACCAAGCGGGATGTCTACAACCTCTACCACTATCTGAACCACTACAACCTGTTCGGCGGCGGATACCTTGGGGGATGTCAGGCGGGGTTTGCTGTTGTCGAGTCTGTCGGGCGCGGTGAGGCCTAGATCAAACCCGCGCTGCGAAGTACAAAGACACCCAGAGTTACGGTAATACTCGCCAGCAGGGTGGTCAGCGCAATGATATTGGCCGCCAACCGGTCATTACCGCCCAACGCCTTAACCATCACGAAACTGGCGGCCGCCGTCGGGCTGGCGAAGAACAGGAACATCAGGCCCAGCTCGGAACCCCGAAAACCAGCCAGCCACGCTGCGGCTGTGCAGAGCGCTGGCAATATCACCATCTTGAACAGGCTGGACCCCAGCGCCGTCTTGCTGTCGCTGCGGATGGCGCTCAGGGAAACCGTGGCGCCAATGCACAGCAGCGCCAGGGGCAGGGTGAGCGAGGCGAAATAGTCGCCGCTGGTCATTACCCAGCGTGGCAGCGTGATATCCAGGGCGGCAAAGGGGATGGCCACAAAGACCGCCAGGATGAGGGGATTGCGGACGATGTCGTGGAAGATCTTTGTCCAGTCCGTTGTCTGACCCGGCTGGTAGGCCACCAGCACGATCACCGAGAGAATGTTGTAGGAAATAATCACCAGGCCAAGCAGGATGCCACCCGCCGATAGGCCAAAGTCGCCGTAAAGATTGGCGGCCAGTGCCAGGCCGACGATGCCGCAGTTGCCCCGAAAGGCCCCCTGTACGTAAACCCCTCGATCTTCCCGAACCACGCGCCACCGGGCCCAGAGCCACGTGATGGCAAAGCTGGCCAGTGTCGCGGCCAGGTAAAACACCAGCAGGCCGGGGTTGAACGCGGTATCCAGGTCGGCCCGAATGATGCTCAGGAACACCAGGGTTGGCAGCGTGGCTTTGAACACCAGTGCGGAGGCGGTATTCACAAACGCATTGTCGATCCAGCCAATCTTCCGAAGCCCCAGGCCGATAAACACCATGGCAAACACGGGCAGTGTGGTTTCCATGGTTTGCAGGAACAGATCGATCAGGGTCATCAAGGGTGGCCGTTGGGTCGAGGGAAGTGAAGAGATTCAGTCGGATTATAAGCGGGTAGAAAGCTAGGATGCTATGGGAATACCACGAAGGTATGGGCCGGAAAGAAAATAGCCAATAAAAAATCAGGGCCCCGGAGGGCCCTGATCGATTTCACCCTTTCAGCTGGTCGCCAACTGGCAACCGCCTGATGCGTTTACCGGTTGCTGCATAGATCGCATTGCAGAGCGCCGGCGCTACCGGGGGCAGGCCGGGTTCACCAACGCCCCCCATGGCCTCACCCGGATTGTCGACCAGATGGACCCTCAGGGTTTTAGGGGCGTCCGGCATGCGCGGTATCAGGTATTTGTCGAAGTTACCCTGCTGCGCCACGCCGTCTTCAAAGGTCACCTCGCTTTGCAGCGCGATGCCGATGCCCATCACGATGGCGCCTTCCAACTGGGAACGAATTCGCTCCGGGTTGGCCTGGGGGCCGCAATCGAAGGCGATGTCTGCCCGGTGAATGGTTAGCTCGCCCTGGTCATCGACTTCCACGTCAAACACGATCGCGGTGTAGGAGACAAAGCTGTGGTGAAACGCCAGGCCAAGCCCTCGGCCTTTACCCATGGACTTGCCCCAACCGGCTTCACTGGTCGCGCGCTCAACGACGTTGCGCATTCGGCCGATATCGATGGGGTAGAGGTCCGGGTCTTCGCCATAGTTCCAGCCATCACCCACCGTCAGGTTGTGGATCTTCCGGTCCGGCCCGAGCAGGTCCAGAACGTAATCCCGATGGTCCTTGCCGGCCGCCACAGCCATTTCATGGGCAAAACTCTGGATCGCCCAGGCATGGGGCAGGTTGTAGACCGAGCGGAACCAGCCAATGCGCACATGGGCGGGTGCAGGCGGGTTTTCCAGCCTCAGGGCAGGCACCGAGAACGGCATGGTGTTAAAGCCCATGCCCAGTTCGAACTCACCCTTGTGCTTCGGATCGGGCGCGAATAGCGAGCCGATACTGGGTGACAGAGTCCGGTGTAGCCAACCTGTGGCCTGGCCATTGTCGTCCAGCCCGGCCTCCAGATAATCGACAGACACAGCATGGAAGTAGGCGTGGTGAATATCGTCTTCCCGCGACCACTGCAGCCTCACCGGCCGGCCTTTGAAAGCCTCGGCAATACTGGCGGCTTCAATGGCAAAATCCGGTTTGGACTTACGACCAAAGCCACCGCCAAGCAGGGTAACGTGAACGGTGACATTCTCTGCATCGAGGCCCAGCCGGCCGGCGACTGTATCGCGGGTTGCCTGCGGATGCTGGACTGGCGCCCAGACTTCGGCCTTGCCGTCCTTGATTTGTACCGTTGCAACCGGAGGCTCCATGGGTGCCTGGGCCATGTGAGGCATGTAGTAGGTGGCGGAGACACGCTTGGTGGCATTTTCCAGAGCTTTATCCAGATCGCCATGCTGGCGGACCACCGTGCCGGGCTGCTGCGCCGCCTTTTCCAGAGATTCTCGATAGGCGGACGAGGTATAACTGGCGTTGTCTCCGGCAGCTTCCAGATCCCAATCGATCTTCAGTGCTTTGCGTCCTTCCATGGCGGCCCAGGTATTGGAGGCCACCACGGCAATCCCACCGAGTGGACTGAAGCCAGCGGGCTGGCCAGTACCCTCAATCTTCATTACCTTCTCTACGCCGGGCACCTTAAGGGCTTCGGTATCATCGAAGCTGGCGACGGTTGCGCCATAAACGGGTGGGCGTGCAATCACGGCATAGAGCAGGTTCTCAAACGGCACATCTGCCCCATAAAGCGCTTTACCGGTCACGATATCTTCGCCGTCGATCGCTTTCGGGTAAGCCGATTTCAGCTCGCCGTTGATCAGACCGGTTTCCTTGCCGACAAATCGAAGCTCTTCATCGCGCTTGAGTACCAGTGCATTGCGCCCGGGAACCTCGAGTTCCCTTGCTTTTGCGGCGAGTTCGCCAAAGCCGAGCTCTTTGCCGGAGGATCTGTGAATTACTTTATGTACGCCGGCCTGAACTTCACTGGTCGAAACGCCCCACTCATTGGCGGCGGCTTGCTCAAGCATTTGCCTGGCGGCTGCTGCGGCACGGCGCATTGGCTGGTACCAATGGCGCATACTGCGCGAACCGTCGGTGTTCTGGTTGCCATATTTACTGTGATCGCCTTCGGCCTGTTCGACTCTCACCTGGTCCCAGTCAGCACCAAGCTCGTCGGCACCGACCATTACCAGACTGGTCCGAATACCCTGACCCATTTCAGACCGGTTGTTCACGATGGTAACGAGGCCATCGGCATCGATATGAATAAATACGTTGGGGTCGTCGACCCAGCCGCCGGGCATTGCACCGGCGCCAAATTGAGCTTTTTCATTGCCACCCAGGGCCACGTCCCATCGGGCTGCGAGCACCAGGGCAGAGCCGCCGGCCAGGCCCATCAGGAACCGTCGACGGCTAACGTTGGCAATCATCAAGTTGTCATCGGTGCTCATGCTTCACCCTCCTTGCCGGAAGCCCGTTCAATTGCAGCAAGGATTCGGTTGTAGGTGCCACAGCGACAGAGGTTGCCTGCCATGGCGTCAACAATCTCGGCGGTTTCGGGATTCGGTGTCTGTTTCAGCAAAGCGGTCGCGTTCATGATCTGGCCTCCCTGGCAGTAACCACACTGGGCGACACCGAGGTCTAGCCAGGCCTGCTGAACCTTGCTGCCAACCGGATCGTCAGCCACGGCTTCAATGGTGGTAATCTCGCCGGTGGCGGCAGAGACCGGGGTCACGCAGGAGCGGATTGCTGTTCCGTTTAGGTGTACCGTGCAGGCGCCGCACTGGGCCATGCCGCATCCAAACTTGGTTCCTTTGAGGCCGACAACATCGCGGATCACCCAGAGTAGGGGCATGTTGTCGGGAACGTCGAGCTCATAGCGCTCACCGTTAATCGTGAGGGTAGCCATATCGTCCTCTCATTTGTGAGTTTTGCGTCTCCTTCACTGTAGCCTTACGAACAAAGAAGGCAAAAAGAGCAAACTGAATGAAAGGTAATGAAATCGCTTGCGCGTACGCCTCCGGCCTGGGCTATAGTAGGCCCCGGAAACATGAGAAGAAGAGGATAAGGATGGACGCCGTTAATCCCACTCCCGAACAGCTGCAGAAAGTCCTGGCGGATACCCCGAAAGACCAGCCTGTCGTCATGTTGAATCTGCTGCGCTTCCGCGACCGGGCCAACTACAAGGAAGAGGCACCGGAGCGGACCGGTCGGGAAGCCTACACGCTTTACATGGAAGAGGCCGCTGCCTGCGTAAGATCGGTGGGCGCAGAAGTCATCTGGTCTGGCCGCAGCGTTGGATCGCTGATAGCACCCCCGGATGAATCCTGGGATCAGGTACTGCTGGTCCGCTACCCGTCAATCGACGCCTTCATGGCCATGATCGAAAGCCCGGAATACAAAGGCGTGGTCAAGCACCGCACCGCCGCATTGCAGGATTCCCGGCTGGTCGCCAATCTCGAAAACAGGGTGTAAACCCGGCCGGGTCAGAGCCCGGCTTGCTGGATGGCCATATAGCTGATGGTGCCCGCAGCAATGGAGAGCAGGGCGTTGCGGCGCCACAGGTGAATGA
This sequence comes from Marinobacter sp. MIT932201, assembly GCF_047123295.1. Taxonomy (NCBI): domain Bacteria; kingdom Pseudomonadati; phylum Pseudomonadota; class Gammaproteobacteria; order Pseudomonadales; family Marinobacteraceae; genus Marinobacter; species Marinobacter sp. MIT932201. The sequence goes on from NZ_CP138917.1 coordinate 2,046,035, forward strand.
TGACTACCAGGGCACCGGGCAGCAGGGCATCAAAGCCCATCCATGCACCTGACCAGTCCGCCGACCGTTGCAGGAATACCGTTGCCAGCAGGGCCATCACCGCCGCAGGCAAGTAGCGCCCCAGATGTCGGACCAGCGGGTGTTCCGTATGCCGCTCGAAAAACAGGAAGGGAATCACCCGCGTGGCGAAGGTGGCGAGTGCCGCGACCGCTATGAAGGCTGCCAGATAGCCGGATTCACCCATGACTGCTCTCCTTGTGCGGAGTTTGCCCTCGACTTCTCCGGTATTCCAGTAAGAGCACGGCTGTAACGAGGGCGATCGCCCCAATCAACTGGTGCGCTGGTGGCAATAACAGCATGGCAGCACCCGCCGCCGCGGCCCCAAGCCAGATGGGGAAACCTTCGCCCAGGGCCTTGTATTGCTCCAGTGTCAGAACAATGAACAGAGCCACCAGCGCAAATTCGATGCCCGTGCTGTCAAAGGCGACGTTGTCGCCAAGCAAGGCCCCGATTGCGCACCCAGCAACCCAGTAGCACTGATTGAACCCTGTAATACGGAAATCCACCTCCTGCTCATGAGCCCGGTCGGATCCCCGTGGGCGGCTGGTGAGCAGGGAATAGGTTTCATCCGTTAAACCGAAAATCAGGTACAGCTTGCGCCAGCCCGCCCCCTTGAACTGGCCCAGCAATGAAAGCCCGTAGAACAGATGGCGGGCATTCAGAACAAACATCGCGATGAATACTTCCAGCAGGCCGGCGTTAACCGCCAGAAGACTCACAGCCAGTATCTGGCCGGCGCCGGCGTAAATCACCAGGCCCATCAGAGGTGCTGCCCACCAGGCATAGTCGAGCTGGGTGGCAAACAGCACGCCAAAGGCCATGCCCAACGGTAAGTAGCCGAACAGAATGGGTAAGGTGAGTCGAAAGACGGACTGGTTCATTAGCATCCAAACGGTCTGAAAGCGGCGATCATAGAGAATTCGTCACACTTTTTGAAGTAAGTCGCAGAAGCCGCACAGGTTTTCAACAGCTTGTTACCTTCATTCCCTGACCGTTTATCCGTAATATGGTGGCGTCACAGGAGGTAGTATGACTGACAGCCCCGAAAACCAGCCAGAGCAAGATCCCAGACAGGAAAAGTTCGTTGTTGACACCGAGTTGCTGACCGAAGACCAGCTCCAGGGCCTGGTGGAAGAATATTGCACCCGGTACCACGGCCTGAACGATACTGAAAACCCAATGGGCGAGCAGAGCAGGGTGATGTCTGCGGTGCGGCGGGGCGAGCTGGTGGTCTGGTTCGATCCGGTTGAGAATACCGCCGGTCTGGGTGTGCCGGGTTAGGCGTCAGGTCTGTCACGGTATTTATGTTTGCACCTACCCGGGGCCGGAACTAAACGTTACAATCGCGCTGTTTTCCCGAAAGCCGTGTGCGAGGTGAATTTTGATCAGGGTACTGGTTGTAGATGACCATGAGCTGGTGAGGTCCGGCATTACCCGGATGCTGGCTGACAACCCGGACATTGAAGTCATCGGGCAGGCGTCATCCGGCGAGGACGCTATCGATTTTGTTCGCCAACAGCGTCCGGATATTGTGCTCATGGATATCCGCATGCCGGGTATCGGGGGCCTCGAGGCAACCCGTCGTATCCTCCGAATTGATGATTCCATTCGTGTGATTGTGGTCACCGCCTGCGCAGACGATCCCTATCCGACACGCGTTATGCAAAGCGGCGCCACGGCTTACATCACCAAAGGCGCTGATATCAAGGAAATGGTCCGCGCCATCCGTATGGCCCATACCGGTCAGCGCTATATCAGCCCGGAAATCGCCCAGAAGATGGCCCTGAAGCAACTGGGCGGCGGTGATCGGGATGAAGACGGCGAGCTGTCTCTGTTCGACCGGCTGTCCGAACGGGAAATGCAGATTGCCATGATGGTGGTGGATTGCCAGAAGGTGCAGGATATCTCCGACAAGCTGTGCCTGAGCCCCAAGACGGTAAACAGCTACCGCTACCGGATCTTTGAGAAACTGGAAATCTCCAGTGATGTTGAATTGGCCCTGATGGCAGTGCGGCTCGGGTTGCTTGATGCCGACAAGGTCTGACCCTGAGAGCACCCAAATCGGGGAGTTTGACAGCAAGAGCTTCCTGAAACAGCTGACCGAGCGGCCCGGCGTCTACCGAATGTACGACGAGGGTGGCTCGGTTCTATACGTGGGCAAGGCCCGCAACCTTAAAAAGCGGGTTGGCAGCTACTTCCGCAAGACCGGCCTGGCGCCCAAGACCGAAGCCCTGGTTGGCAAGATTGCCTCCATTGAAGTGACCATCACCGGCAGCGAAACCGAAGCACTGCTGCTCGAACAGAACCTGATCAAATCGCTACGGCCGCCCTACAACATCCTGCTCCGTGACGATAAGTCCTATCCCTATATCTATTTGTCTTCCCACAGCGATTACCCCTCGCTGACGTTTCGACGTGGCCGCACTAAAAAGGGTGGCGGCACCTGGTTCGGGCCGTTTCCGAGCTCGGGTGCGGTTAAGGAAAGTCTTAATGTATTACAGAAGATTTTCCGCATAAGGAACTGTAGTGAAAGCTTTTTCAGGAATCGAACAAGGCCTTGCCTGCAGTACCAGATCAACCGTTGCACGGCACCTTGTGTTGAATACATCACGCCCGAGGAGTATCAGCAGGACATCCGTCACGCCACAATGTTTCTGGAGGGCAAGAACCCTGCGATTCTCCACGATCTGATGAACGCCATGGAGGCGGCATCAAAGAATCTGGAGTTTGAAAAAGCGGCGGCCTACCGGGACCAGATCAACCACCTGCGCCACGTGCAGGAGCAGCAATCAATCGAAGGCGAGGGCGGCGACGCGGATGTCATTGCCATTGCCCAGGATGCCGGGGTTGTCTGTATTGTTGTGATCATCGTGCGGGGTGGCCGGGTGTTGGGGACCAAAGACTACTTCCCCCGCTACTCCATCGAACAGACCGAGGGCGAACTGCTCAGCGCCTTTCTTGGCCAGTACTATTTCGGGGGCAACACCCGCCGGGAGATTCCTCGGGACATCCTGGTGCCGGTTGAGGTGGAAGGCCAGGAATTGCTGGCCCAGGCCCTCAGCGAGTCCGCAAACCGGGAAACCCGGATTCGCGGCAATGTGCGGGGTGAACGCCGCCGGTGGCTGGAGCTGGCGATGACGAACGCCCGCCAGACCCTGCTCACGCACCTGGCGAGCAAGGAGACCGTGTACCGGCGCTTGCTGGCATTGAGGGATCTTCTGGAGCTGGCAGAAACACCGCAAAGAATGGAGTGTTTCGACATCAGCCACAGCCACGGGGAAAATACCGTCGCATCCTGTGTGGTTTTCGATGAGAATGGCCCCCTGAAGAGCGATTACCGCCTGTACAATATCGAGGGTGTCACCGCCGGCGATGATTACGCCGCCATGCGACAGGTGCTTACCCGCCGCTACAAGCGGATGGTGGCCGGGGAGGGCAAGCGCCCGGATCTGGTCTTCATCGATGGTGGTAAAGGGCAGTTGAATATTGCCCGGGAAGTATTTGATGAGCTTGAGATTTCCGATATCCCGCTGATTGGTGTCGCCAAGGGAGTGACCCGTCGTGCAGGCATGGAGCAACTGATTGACGCCATGACTGGCGATGTGTTCCGGGTGCCGGCCGATTCACCGGCGCTGCACCTGATCCAGCACATCCGGGATGAATCCCACCGGTTTGCGATTACCGGGCACCGGGCCCGGCGAGACAAAAAGCTCCGGCAGTCTACACTGGAAGGCATTGAAGGCGTGGGACCGAAGAAGCGTCGCGACCTGATCCGGTATTTTGGCGGCATTCAGGAACTCCGCAAGGCCGGGGTTGATGAGATGGCCAAGGTGCAGGGCATCAGCAAATCACTGGCCGAAACCATATACGCAGCATTGCACGACGAGTAAGGACAGCATGAATCTACCAAACATCCTCACCCTCTCCCGCATCATCATGATTCCGGTGTTTGTGGTGATTTTTTACCTTCCGGTGGGGTGGAGCTACCTCGTGAGCGCGGCCATTTTCGGGTTGGCGGCGGCCACGGACTGGCTGGACGGCTATCTTGCCCGCAAGCTCAACCAGAGCACGCCTTTCGGCGCCTTCCTCGACCCGGTTGCAGACAAGCTCATGGTGGCCGTTGCCCTGGCTGTGCTGATCGAGGAACACTCGGCGATTCTGCTGACCATTCCGGCCACGGTGATTATCGGTCGTGAAATCGTGATTTCCGCCCTGCGGGAGTGGATGGCAGAAATCGGCAGCCGCGCAAGTGTGGCAGTCTCCTACATCGGGAAGATCAAGACCACGGCCCAGATGGCAGCCATCGTGGGCTTGCTGGCCTTCCCCCCTGGCGTGCTCTGGGCCAATGTTGCCCTGGCGCTGCTCTACATCGCCGCAATTCTCACGCTCTGGTCCATGGGGCTCTACCTCAAGGCTGCGTGGTCTGATCTGTTTCCCGAGAAGGCCTCAGCCGAGGCGGATAGTCACACGTCGTAGCCCAGTCAACCACCCTGGCGGCCAGCTGGCTGCCAGCGGTCCCGAACGCCTCAACAATCTGGTCAACCGATGTGCCCGCCGCGGGCTCAACAATCCGGACGGTACGTGTACACAGGTTGGCCCTCGAACGATTGTGAATCATCTGCAGATGTAGCTCGATAACCACCTGGGGGCCGGTGTCCGGGGTTTCCGAATTAAACGCAGAGAGTTCGGTCACCAGCGTCAGCTCAGCCTGCGCGGGATTGGTATCGGTGATGACGTTTGTGAAGGCGCCACTCTGGCGAAGGCTGGCAACCAGGGTATCCCGGACCACCACAGGCGCTGTATCCCTCCATCGGATGGCCTCGTAGGCCCGAAACTCCTGTGGGATGGGCTTTGCCAGAATCAGCGAGCCATTGAAGGGCTCGGAGGCGTAGGGAGTATCCACTCGAAGGGATGCCTGAACCGTTTGCTCGACCGTGGGAATTGGCTGTACCAACGCCAGGTCCATAACCCTGGGTGGTTCGGGGTTCGGAAACACCGTACAGCCACTGGCAAAGGCAGCGCCCAGGAGAAGCGCAACGCTTTTGATTGACCTCGATGTCACTGTGCCATCTCCTTCATGGTTTCATTGCCGAACAGCGTGCCTGTGGGATCCTGTTCCAGCCGGTGAGTGAACTGGTTCAGGCTGCGCAGGGTTGCCCTGAGCTCCCGAAGCGCGGGTGCCAACTCGCCCATGCCCTGAAGGCCAGCATCCATGGCACCTTGATTGTCACGGGTCAGCTCATCAATTCGCCCGATGGTCGTGGTGATTACCGCCAGGGCTCTGTCCATGGATTCCAGAACCCGCTGGCCATCGGTTTGCAACAGTTCGTTGGCATTATCCGATACATTGGACACCTTGATGGCGGCTTCTTCTGCGCGAATGGCGGCCGCGTCGAACTGTTCAAGCAGGGCGGTCAGTTGATCCCGGCGGTCGAGCAGGGCATCCGTGGCCTCGCGCGTGTTTCTCAGGATCGCAGAGGCGTTCTCGATATTGTCTCCGGACAGCAACTCCGTGGCGCTGGTAAGCAGTTGGTCCGCCTTGGCCAGCAGTTGTTCGCTGTTGGCCAGCAGGTTGTTGAATGCCGAGGGCTCGGCAAAAATGACCGGCGGGTTGTCCCGGTCGCCCTTTAGCACGGGCTGGTCGGGGCTCCCACCGCTGAACTGGACGCTCATGCTGCCGGTAATATTGGCGAGCACCATGCCGGCCCTGGTGTTCTCGCGGATGGGAATCGACTGATCAACCCGCACGAGAACCCGCACATGAGCGGGGTTGTTCGGATCGAGGTTCAGCTCCACGACATCGCCAATCTGCACGCCGTTATAAAGCACCGGATTACCCTCGGAGAGGCCGCCAACTGCCTGCTCGAACACGATCTCATAGTAGCCCCATTCCCGATCGGCGGAGGATTTCCCCAGCCACAGCGAAAAGATCAGTGCGGCGGCGAAGGCCAGGATGGTAAACAGGCCAATGATCAGGTGATGGGCCCTCGGCTCCATGGTTACTGCTCCTGATTCCGTTTTTCCAGATGATCCCTGAATGCGTAACTCGCTGCCCGGCCACGGGGGCCGTTAAAGTAGTCCTGAACCCATTCGTCCTCCGTGGCTGCGACCTTTTCCAGCGTATCAGCTACCAGCACCTTGCGCTGTGACAGTACCGCAACCCTGTCACAGGTTGAGTACAGGGTGTCCAGATCATGGGTGACCAGAAACACCGTCAGCCCCAGCGCATCCCGCAGCGTCACGATGAGTCTGTCGAAGGCGGCTGCGCCAATCGGATCCAGCCCCGCGGTGGGCTCATCCAGGAACAGTATCTCAGGATCAAGGGCCAGGGCCCGTGCCAGGCTTGCACGTTTCACCATACCGCCAGAAAGCTCGGACGGATACCGAACCGCAGTGTCAGGCGGTAGCCCGGTCAGCGCCAGCTTCATGCGCGCCAGCTTTTCCGCTTCGGGCCGTTTCAGGCCGGCGTGCTCGATCAGCGGAACGGCGATATTCTCCTGCAGGTTCAGGGACGTAAACAGGGCGCCACCCTGGAACAGCACACCGAAGCGTTGCTCGACGCGCGAACGCGCCCGTGCCGAAAGCTGGATAAGATCCTCGCCAAACACCCGGATGTGGCCAGAGGCTGGCGCATTCAGGCCGACGATGCTGCGCAAAAGTACCGTCTTGCCAGTGCCGGAACCGCCGACCACGCCCAGAATTTCACCCCGCAGAAGATCCAGGTCCAGATCCTCGTGCACAATGTGATCGCCAAAGCGGTTGCACAGGTCCCGCACCTCAATGACCGGCTCATTGCTTGTTTGAGGATTTGGAGACGCTGCCATACCTGCCATGATCACCAGCCCATTTCCATAAAGAATAGTGCAGCAATGGAATCCAGCAGAATCACCATGAAGATGGACTGAACCACGCTGGAGGTGGTGTGTTCGCCCACGGATTGAGCGCTGCCGGCCACCTTGAACCCTTCCAGGCAGCCAATGACAGCAATCAGGAACGCAAAGATCGGGGCCTTCACGATGCCCACAAGAAAATGCTGAAGGGGGATGTCCCGCTCAACGATAGCCATGAACTGCGTCGGAGAGATATCCAGCACCAGGGCACAGACCATGGCGCCGCCAACCATCCCCGAGATCATGCCCACGAAAGTCAGGATAGGCAGGCTAACCATCATGGCCATCACACGGGGCAGCACCAGCAGTTCGATCGGGTTAAGGCCGAGAGTGCGGATCGCATCAAGCTCCTCGTTCACCTTCATGGCACCAATGTGGGCGGTAAAGGCACTGGCGGTTCGGCCGGCGAGAAGTATCGCAGCCAACAGCACCCCGAATTCCCGCAGGAAGGAAAACGCCACCAGGTTGACGGTGTAGATGGTCGCGCCGAAATCCTCCAGCACGGTCGCTCCCAGAAACGCCACCACTGCACCCACCAGAAATGTCAGCAGTGCCACGATGGGCAGGGCATTCAGGCCGGTGTCGTGAACCGCGGCAACGAAGGGTGTCATACGCCAGCGCCAGGGCCTCGGAAGGTTCCAGGCCAGAGTGCCGAGCGTCTGGCCGATAAAGCCGACGAGGATCCATAGCAATCGGAATATGCCTTCCACTTTCTGACCGGTGCCGATTACGAAGCTCCGGATAAGGGAAGGTGCGCCGCGATCTGGCTCGGGCTGGTCTCTCATCGCCTCGCAAACGGCCGCAATCAGTGCTGATTTTTCCCTTGGCAAGTCGTCGGCAGAGGCCACCGCTTTCAGCAGGCGCTGGGGGCCAATGAGTGAGGCCAGCTGGGATGCTCCGGCCGTGTCAATTCTGTTCAGGCCCGAGAGGTCTATTGATAACGCGCCCGTATCTCTGGAGGACATGGATGAAGCCAGAGACGCCAGAGACCGGTAATGACTCAACAGCCAGTCATCCATCACTCTCAGGGTGCCGGCCTCAATGGTCACGGATCCGGGTTTGGAGGACGGTGTTTGTGGGTCGGTCTGCTCGGAAGAATCAGGACTGGGCACGTTCTGTCGAATCCCTGAGTGATTTTGCCTGCCAATTACTAGCTTACCCACAATCTCCAATAAAACAAAAACTTGATAAAAAACTGTTGACGCCCGAACGGTAATCCGTAGAATACGCAGCCGTTGACGAGGCAATGCCCCGGAAACAAAGAGCGGGAATAGCTCAGTTGGTAGAGCACAACCTTGCCAAGGTTGGGGTCGCGAGTTCGAATCTCGTTTCCCGCTCCAATTTCAAGTCTCTCAATGCCCACCTGAGAGCACAAAGATCCGATCTCTTCGATCTTTTCCGGCGCGGTGGCAGAGTGGTTATGCAGCGGACTGCAACTCCGTGTACGCCGGTTCGATTCCGACCCGCGCCTCCATTATTTCCCTAGCTTCAAAGTTCCAGACCCAAGGCCAGTACAGACCCTCGGTTGATTCCGTTATTCATCGTCTGGCGCCATCCCGTCTTCCTATGCTTCAATGATTGCAAAGCAGTCAAGCCAGCCAACAAGGCTGTACCTGGACCCCCGGCGCCTGGTCAAAAACATGGATACGGACGAAAAAGTGGTCAAACGTCGGCGCTCCGCCCTTCGGGGTCGTCAACTGGAACCGGCAGTATTGACGGAGCTGCGGGAACTGATCGGTGACGAACGCGTCGATTCGTCATTGCGAGACCGCGATCGCCTTATCGAGCACCTGCATGTATTGCAGGACGCAGACGGTTATCTCTCCATGCCTCGCCTGCGGGCCCTTGCGGCGTTCATGAATCTGCCCATGGCGGCCATCTATGAAACCGCCACGTTCTACGCCCATTTCGATGTCATTCACGACGAACAAACGCCACCACCGGCAATAACCCTGCGGGTTTGCGACTCGCTTTCCTGCCAGCTGGCCGGGGCGGAGGCGCTGCACCAGGCGCTGTCTGAAGGCGCTGATCCCGCCCAGGTGCGTGTGCGGCGTGCACCCTGCATGGGGCGCTGCGACAAGGCGCCCGTAGTCGAAGTTGGCCAGCATCACGTCTGCCATGCCAACGTCGGGAATGTGAGTGCGGCGGTAAAGCAGGGCCAGATTCACCCGGAAGACATCCAATGGCAAGGACTGGCGGATTACCGTTCAACCGGCGGTTATGGCCTGCTGGCCGATTGCCATGAAGGCCGAGTGAGTGTCGAATCGCTGGCCGAGGAACTTGAACACGCGGGCCTGCGCGGCCTGGGCGGCGCCGGATTCCCCACCTACCGCAAATGGCAGGCCGTTCGGGCGGAACCGGGGCCACGCTATGCGGTGATCAACGCCGACGAGGGCGAACCGGGCACCTTCAAAGACCGCTATTACCTGGAACGTGAACCCCACGTATTCCTCGAGGGCGCACTGGTCAGCGCCTGGGCTGTTGAGGCGGAAGCTCTCTACATCTATTTACGAGACGAATACCCCGGCCTGCACCGTGTTCTGAAAAAAGCCATTGCCGAACTGGAAACGGGCGGTATCGTCGAGCCAGGTTTTATCATCCTTCGCCGGGGCGCAGGCGCCTACATCTGCGGTGAGGAATCCGCCCTGATCGAATCCCTGGAAGGAAAGCCCGGCAAGCCACGGCATCGCCCGCCGTTTGTGGCTCAGAAGGGGCTGTTCAACCAGCCCACTCTGGTGAACAACGTCGAGACGGTTTACTGGATTCCGCGCATCCATGCCCAGGGCGCCGAGTGGTTCGCCAGTCAGGGCCGCCATGGTCGCAAGGGGCTTCGCAGCTTTTCGGTGTCCGGCCGGGTGGCGCGGCCCGGAGTGCATGTGGCGCCTGCGGGCATCACGCTCAATGAGTTGATCGAGGAATACTGCGGCGGCATGGCCGAAGGCCATCGCCTCCTGGCCTATCTGCCCGGTGGAGCGTCCGGCGGCATTCTACCGGCCAGCAAAGGGGACATTCCGCTGGACTTCGACACTCTTCAGGAACACGGCTGTTTCATCGGCTCTGCGGCAGTGATCGTTCTGTCTGATCAGGACGATTTGCAGGCCGCGGCCGCCAACCTGTTGGGCTTTTTCGCCGATGAGTCGTGCGGGCAGTGCACCCCCTGCCGTGTGGGCACCGAAAAAATGCTCACCCTGCTGGAACGCAAAACCTGGGATGAGGAAACTCTCCGGCAATTGGCGGCGGTTATGGCGGATGCGTCCATCTGTGGTCTGGGCCAGGCTGCACCCAATCCGGTACTGAGCCTGCTGCGGGATTTCCGCAGCGAACTGGCCAGCAGCAACCTGATAGCGAAAGGTTAGGGGAGGCCGCCATGAGCCATTCCAGCACAAGCTTCACCCTGACACTCGACGACGTTGAAGTTCAGGCCTACCCCGGCGAAACCCTGTGGCAGGTGGCCAAACGCGCCGGCGAGACCATCCCGCACCTGTGCTTCAAAGACGCCCCGGGTTACCGCGCCGATGGCAATTGCCGCGCCTGCATGGTGGAAGTGGAAGGTGAACGGGTCCTCGCCGCAAGCTGCATTCGCGAGGCAGCACCCGGCATGGTAGTTCGCAGTTCTGGCTCTTCCCGGGTTAAGGCAGCCCGTAAAGGCGTGCTCGAATTGCTGTTGGCGGATCAACCTGAGCGAGAGAATAGCCCCGACCGCTCAAGCCACCTGTGGGACACGGCCGATCAACTGGCCATCGATGCCACTGCCGTGCGCCAACGCATCCCGGCACGCTCGGACCGGAATGAGCCCACGGTTCATCATGTGGCGCCACGCTCTGATTCGCTGCCCCACGTCCAGGGCCATGACGCTTCCCATTCCGCCATGAACGTCAACCTGGATGCCTGCATTACGTGCGGCCTATGCGAGCGCGCTTGCCGGGAAGTGCAGGGCAATGATGTGATCGGCCTGGCCCATCGCGGCGCTGCGTCCAAGGTGGTATTTGATTTTGACGACCCCATGGGCGACAGCACCTGCGTCGCCTGCGGCGAATGCGTGCAGGCCTGCCCGACGGGGGCGCTCATGCCGGCCACCCTGATTGATGCCCAGGGCCGCGGAGATTCTGGCACCGCCGACCGCAAAGTCGATTCCGTCTGCCCCTATTGCGGCGTGGGCTGCCAACTGACCTATCACGTGAAAGACGCGCCAACACCTGCCGGATCGGATAAAGGCGAGCAGCGAGGACGCATCCTGTTCGTGGAAGGCAAAGACGGCCCCTCAAACCAGGGAAGGCTGTGCGTAAAAGGGCGTTTCGGCTTCGACTATCCATCGCACCCGGCGCGGCTCACCCGACCGCTGATTCGCCGGGAGGGCGTCCCCAAAGGACTGGATCCGGAGTTCGATCCGGCAAATCCGTTAACGCACTTTCGGGAAGCAAGCTGGGAAGAAGCCCTCGACTTGGCTGCCAACGGATTAACTGTTTTAAAAGCACAACACGGTCCCGCCGCGCTTGCCGGTTTCGGCAGCGCCAAGTGCTCCAACGAAGAAGCCTGGTTGTTCCAGAAGCTGGTGCGTACTGGCTTCGGCTCTAACCATGTGGACCATTGCACCCGGCTTTGCCACGCAAGCTCCGTGGCCGCATTGATGGAATGCCTGGGCTCCGGCGCCGTGACGGCCTCCTTCATGCAGGCGTTGCAGGCCGACGTGGTGATCCTCACCGGCTGTAACCCGGCGGTAAACCACCCGGTAGCCGCCACCTACTTCAAGCAGGCGGCACGCAACGGCACCAAACTGATCATCATCGATCCACGGGGCCAGGCGCTGGATGCCTACGCCTGGCGCAGCCTGCGTTTCTCGCCCGGTGGCGACGTGTCACTCTTCAACGCCATGCTCAATGTGATCATCAGTGAAGGTCTGTTTGACCAGGCCTACATTGACGCCCACACCGAAGGTTTCGAGGCGCTCGCGGCCAGCGTCGAAGGTATGACCCCGGAAGTGATGAGCCCGGTCTGCGGCGTGGCGCCCGATGCCATTCGTGAAGTAGCCCGCGCCTACGCGAAGGCTGATAAGGCAATGATTTTCTGGGGCATGGGTATCTCCCAGCACGTGCACGGCACCGACAACGCCCGCTGCCTGATATCCCTGGCGCTCACCTGCGGCCACACCGGCCGGCCCGGCACTGGTTTGCACCCATTGCGGGGGCAAAACAACGTGCAGGGGGCATCCGATGCGGGGCTGATCCCCATGGTATTGCCCGACTACCAGCCGGTAGGCGATCAACAGCTGCGGGCCGCCTTCGAAGAGCTCTGGAACACAGAGCTGGACCCTGAGCCGGGGCTCACCGTGGTGGAGATCATGGATGCCATCAAGGCGGGCACCATCAAGGGCATGTACATCCTGGGCGAAAACCCCGCCATGTCCGATCCGGACCTTACCCACGCCCGGGCCGCGCTCGCTGCCCTTGAACACCTGGTGGTGCAGGACCTGTTTGTCACCGAGACCGCCCAGTTTGCCGACGTTATCCTGCCGGCGGCCGCCTGGTCGGAAAAATCCGGCACCGTCACCAACACCAACCGCCAGGTGCAAATGGGCCGTGCCGCGCTGGCGCCGCCGGGGGAGGCAAAGCCCGACTGGTGGGTTATACAGGAAATCGCGCGGCGTTTCGGGCTGGGTTGGAACTACGCCGGCCCCGAGCAGGTGTTTGAAGAAATGAAGCAGGGCATGCACTCACTGGATCATATCTCCTGGTCTCGCCTGGAGCGCGAAGGGTCCGTTACCTATCCATGCCCTGCCGACGACGCCCCTGGCAACGACGTTGTCTTCTCCGATGCCTTCCCGCGAGCGGGAGGCCGCGCCAGATTCTCACCGGCCAGCCCGCTACCGCCGGACGAGCCAGTGGATGAGGCCTATCCGATCGTGCTGACGACCGGGCGATTGCTTGAGCACTGGCACACCGGCGCCATGACCCGTCGCAGCAAGGTGCTGGACGAGCGTGAGCCGGAAGCGGCGGCGTATCTCGCACCAGCAGAGCTGGCACGCATGGGTGTAGCACCGGGGAATGACATTCAAATCGCCACCCGGCGCGGCACCATCACGCTCACGGCCCGAGCCGACCAGACCATGCCCGAAGGCATGGTGTTCGTGCCCTTCGCCTTTGTGGAGGCGGCAGCGAACGTGCTCACCAACCCGGCGCTGGACCCGTTCGGCAAAATCCCGGAATTCAAGTACGCCGCGTGTCGACTGAGCCCGGCCTAGCCGTCGAAGCCAACCGGGCTCTGTTCGAATTCTGCCCAACTTCTGCCAGACCGACAGTCATCGTCGTATGGCGTCTGTAAACTGTGCGCAGTTGGTCTAGAATAACGCCAAAATTTCCAGATCTTTCAGGTAGATAAAATGCCAAAGTTTTTGCATACGGCAGACTGGCAGATGGGCCGCGCATTTACCCGTTTCGAAACGGAGGACGGTGCCGCCCTGGTCGAGGCCCGGTTCGAGGCCATTGAAACGCTTGCACGACTGGCCAACGAACACCAGTGCGATGCGGTTCTGGTAGCTGGTGACGTTTTCGATGCCCAAACCGTCTCCGACCGAACCATTCGCCGGGTGTTCAACGCCACGAAGGATTTTACTGGCCCTTGGGTCATGCTCCCCGGAAACCACGACGCTGCACTGGCAGAAAGCGTGTGGACCCGAGCCCAACGCCTGGGTGCGGTCCCGGAGAATGTGCATCTCGCGCTGCAGCCTGGCGTGATAGATCTGGAACCCCAGCGCCTCAGCATCCTCTGCGCACCTTTGACCCAGCGCCACACGTATGGCGATCTGACCGAGCCATTCAGCGGCTATGAAACGCCCGAGGGCTTTCTCAGGGTCGGCCTGGCCCACGGCAGCGTTCAGGGCCTGCTGCCGGACGAGATTGATTCAACCAATCCCATCGCGCCGAACCGTGCCGAAGCCAGCAGGCTCGACTACCTCGCCCTTGGCGACTGGCACGGTACCAAACAGATTGATGAGCGCACCTGGTATAGCGGCACGCCCGAGCCGGAGCGGTTTCGTAACAACGAAGCAGGCAATGCCCTGATCGTTGAGGTGTCCGAGCCCGGCGCAACTCCCTCAGTAACGCGACTACCAACTGGGCGGTATCAATGGCACCAGTTTCGGGAAACCCTCGCAGTACACTCCGATCTTGAACAGTTACTGGAACGTTTGAACATCTTGCCCGAATCCGCCGTATTCGACCTTCGACTTGAAGGCTCAGTGACCCTGGCCGGCGAGGAAACCCTGTTGAAGGCATTGTCGGTTGCAGAAGCACGATACCGCAGCCTTCGCTGCGAGCGAAGTGGGCTTCAGCTTGCCCCGACCGACGAAGACATTGCGGCTCTGAAAGCGGATGGCTACGTGGGTGAAGTGGTCGAGAGCCTGCGCGATCGGCAAGAAGGCGCGCAGGATGACACCGCCCGGGATGCGCTGGCTATCCTGGCCGGTTTACTGCGGGAGCGTGAACAGGAGGCGGGGCAATGAAGCTGCAGCGAATGCGCATTGAACAGCTGCGCCAGTTCCGCAAACCCTTTGTTCTGGACAACCTGCAGCCCGGCCTCAACCTGATTCACGGCCCCAATGAGTCCGGCAAAAGCACGCTGGTACGTGCCATCCGTGCCGCTTTTTTCGAGCGTTATCGGTCCACAGCGGTGGAGGACCTGCGTCCCTGGGGCGACTCCGCCGCGGCTCCCACCATCGAGCTGGATTTCGAGCACGAGGGCCGTGCCTGGCGGCTCACCAAGAGCTTTCTCCAGCGCAAGCGGTGCGATCTGGTGGTTGGCACCGAGACCTACAGTGAAGACGATGCGGAAGAGAAACTGGCGGAACTGCTGGGCTACCAGTACCCGAAACGGGGCGCCAGCAAAGCCGAACACTGGGGCATACCGGGATTGCTGTGGGTGGAGCAGGGTACCGGGCAGGACATCGAACAAGCCATAGAGCACGCCGGCGACCACCTGAAATCCGCCCTGAATTCCATGGTCGGCGAGGTGGCCAGTTCCGGAGGCGACGACCTGATCGAAACGGTTCGCAGCCAGCGGGACGTCCTGCTGACCGGAACCGGCAAGCCCCGGGGCGATTATCTGAAACTGGAAAAAGATCGCGCCCAATACGAAGTTGAGATTGAAGAACTGAAAGAGCGGGTACACAAATACCAGGAGCAGGTCGACCGGCTGGGCAAACTGACCCACGACTATGATCAGGCCGAGGCCGAACGCCCTTGGGAAGACGCCCAGCGCCATCTGGAGGAAGCCCGGGCGCGCTATCAACAGGTTGAGCGCCTGGAGCAGCAACAGAACCAGGAGAAAGCCACGCTCAGCCAGCTGCAACAAAACCACCGCCTGTTGCGGCAGAACAAGGAACACCTGGGAGGACTCAGTCGCCAGCTTGAAGGCCGAAAAGCCGAACTGGACCGGGCGGAGCGAGACCTCGCCACCGCGGAAGCCCAAACCCCCGTGGTTACAGGCCGTTTGCAAGAAGCCAGAACCGCCTATGAGCAAGCGGAAAAGCAACGCAAACTCGCAGGCTTGCTGCAAACGCGACAGCGGCTGGAGCAGGATGTCCGCCGGCTTGAACAGCAAAAACAGGTGCTGACCCAGAACCTTGCCAAAGCAAAGGAATACCACCAGCAGTTGGAGGAGGCCAGGCAGCAAGCCCGGGAAAACCGGATTGATGCAGAGTTGGTCAAAAAGTTGCGCGCAACCGCGAACCAGCTGAACGAGGAAACCATTCGCTCACGGACCATAGCCACCCGGTTAAGCTGGCAGCTGGAGGCCGACGCATCCCTAACGCTGAACAACGAAGCGCTAACCGGCCAAGGCGAACAGCAGCTTCTGGAAGAATCCACACTGGTGATTCCCGGTGTGGGCACTCTGGGCATAACACCCGGCGGCGAAGAACTGGCCAGCACCCGCAGGAAACTCAAAACCTTTGAGGAAAGCCTGGAAGAAAAGTTTAAGACCCTTGGTGTAGCCTCCGTGGAGCAGGCAGAGGAACGTCTTGCTGCCTTTGAAAGCGCCGGAAGAGCCCAGAAGCACGCCGAAGATTTGCTGAAATCCGTAGCACCCGCCGGCATTGAGCAACTTGTCTCCGAGCAGAAAGAGGCAGAGAGCGAACTGAAGAAAGCCAAAAGCCAACTGGAAGCCACCCCAAAACCGGATCCGCAAGAGGATGTGCCGGCCCTGGAAGAAGCGGAGGCGGCGTTCACCCGGGCTGGCAGTGCACTGGATAAAGCCGAATCCAATGACCGTGAACATCAGTCCAGGCTGTCTGCCCTGAAACAGGCTCGCGACAATGCAAAAACCGAATGGAAGCGGCTGGCCGATGAAGAAAAAAGCCCGGAACGTCAGCAGCAACTGCGCCAAATAACCACCGATCTCGCCAACCTCGAAAAACAGCAGGCCGAACTGGAAGCCAGCCTAGAACGCCGCGAACGGGAAATCCGCGAAGCCCGCCCGGAGTTTCTGAAACAGGACATCGAGCGCTACCAGAACGCCGTCAACCAGCTGCGCCAGACCCAGGAAAACCGGGGCCGCGAACTGCGAGATATCAAAGTCAGGCTGGAAGCCTGGGGCGCGGAAGGGCTGGAAGAACAGCTCAATGAAAAAGAGGCCGAGTACGATCAGTGCAACCGCCGCTATCAGGAATTGCACCGCCGCGCCCAGGCCCTGGATCTGCTGCTCAACCTGCTCACCGAAAAACGCCAGGCCCTCACTCGACGCCTGCAGGCACCCCTGCAAAAGCACTTCAACCACTATCTCTCTGTGCTTTTCCCGGAGGCCTCATTGGAAGTCGACGAACAGCTCCGTCCAGGCACCTTCAGCCGCGGCAGCGAGCTGGGGCAGATCACCGAACTGAGCTTTGGCGCCCGGGAACAGATGGGCCTGATCAGCCGGCTGGCTTATGCCGATCTGCTGCGAGAAGCCGGAAGGCCAACGTTGGTCATCCTGGACGACACCCTGGTGCACAGTGACAGCGACCGACTGGAAGACATGAAACGCATCCTCTTCGATGCGGCCAGCCGGCATCAGATATTGCTGTTTACCTGCCATCCGGAGAAGTGGCAGGACATGGGGGTGCCGCCGGTGGATATTCAGTCTTCAAAGGAACAAAGCAGTCAGTCCGTTTAGCAGAACTCTGAATAGTCAATATCCAATGCCACCGTTCGTTACCTCACCATTTTCTCGATAGTACCTAGGTAGCCAGGTACCCGAAGGCTACAACCACAACTGAGTTGGCGAACAGACTTGATTAGCCGGCTTGCTCATTGACGATGCGCTCCATCCAGCGGTATCCGGATAAACTGAGCACAGACTTCCCGCTTCTGGCGGATGGAACCAGCCGGCCTTTCTAGTGGCCTTTCGACCGCGAAGCGACTTTGGACATCAACCCGGCTGGGTTTAACAGCAGCAATGACTTTTGAGCTTGCGGAGGCCTAACTTGGGGCAATTCTTCTTAAGCTAAAAATTAGCGATTTGGTCTGGTCTTCGGTATTTTTCTCATGCACCATTCTCCGTAATTTAAAGCAGTTGTATGGAAGATTTGATGCTGTATACTTATACAGTTTTCATAAAAATACTGATTGCCGGGGTCTTTAAGTGAATTATCCAGAACTAAAGATGATTGATCTCTTTGCCGGGGCTGGCGGGCTTTCAGAAGGTCTTCGAGAGTCAGGCTTTAAATGTTTGTATGCTAATGAGATTGAACCTCGGTATTCGCAAACGTATGCAGCGAATCATTTAGGCACCCTTGTCGATACCAATGATATTCGTCGTGTAGATCCTGGTTTAATTCGTGAACAGCTTGGTTTATCAAAAGGTCAATTGGATTTGATCGCTGGCGGTCCTCCCTGCCAAGGATTTTCAATCAATGCTCCGAGCCGGTGCTCTCATGATGAGCGAAATCACCTCTTTAGGCACTACCTCAAGTTCGTAGAGGCATTTGAGCCTCGTGCAGTGCTTATTGAAAACGTTCCCGGGTTAGTATCATTCGATGGCGGAACGACTCTTGAGGCGATTCTTGCAGCGCTATCTGAGCTTGGTTACGCTGCTGATGTCAAAATTTTATATGCTCCGCACTATGGTGTTCCTCAGACTCGCTGGCGGACAATTGTAATTGGGTTGAGGGAAGGTGAGCCCCTTGCAGCATATCCTGAGCCATTAAGAACTGCTCCAATTCGCGTTAACTTCACTTCAAATTTCGGCGGAAAAAATATTGTAGCGCTCCCCGCTACGTTAAAGCTTCCAGGCCATGTTACCGTCAAGGAAGCGCTTGATGATCTTCCTGAGATCTATGTGGGACAACCAGTCCCAGCAGAGCAGGAGTATCGAGTGGATCCCCAGAATGATTTTCAAAAACTGATGCGGGTATGCTCAGAGCGGGTTTTCAATCATGAGCCGCCGTCTCTAGGTGCGGTAAATATCGAAAGAGCTGGCCACATTCCCCCCGGTGGCAACTGGACAGATATTCCGTTCGAACTACTCCCTAAAGGCATGCAAAGAGCTAGGAGGTCTGACCATACCAAGCGATATGGGCGGGTTCATCCGGATGGCCTTGCCTCGACGATTCTAACTAAATGCGATCCCCACTGGGGCGCGTATTTTCATTACAGCCAGAATCGCACTTTTACAGTACGCGAAGCAGCCCGGATTCAGACTTTTCCGGATCATTTTCGCTTTTTAGGTACGAAGGCTGAGCAATACGAACAAGTTGGTAACGCAGTGCCCCCTCTGCTCGCCGCTGCAATCGGTAGAAAGCTGGTTCAAGTGTTGGATCATGAAGGTATGGCCGAAGTTCAACTGGAGCAACAACTGAAACTTGAGGTTTAGTATTTACTGACTAGGCATGTTACCTCTGAATATAACTTTGTTTTTATTTTTGTTTTTAGCATTCATTGCCTTCTCGATATCTATTTCAAATTCGTGTTTAGGTGGCGCGTAACCTGCGACCAACCCCTCTCTTGAATCCTCTAGTGTGGCGAAAACCGACTGGTCATGTTTCAACTGAAAAGGAGTCTGGGAGGTATCTAGATTGAAAGACAGCCAGCAAATATCTGCGTTGCTTATATCCTCCACGGATTTAATAGTTGGGAGCCACTGAAAAAAAGGTCGATCAATAGCAACGAACATCTTTTTCCCCCAGCGGCGTAGTGTGGGAACCTTTATTTCTAATTGGGGAAGCAGTCGTTTAGGGCCTGATGATCGAAAGTCTGGTCTACGCTGTGCTGGCTCGATTAACGTCCCCGTTCGTTCGAATGCTTTCGCCTCGGGTCCCATTTCTTTGCCGCTAAAGTAAACAGCTTGGACTTCTAAAGCGCACCAATCAATGATTTCATCAAGATCATTTAGATGCACAATTACATTATCAATATTGCCTGCTGATCGGTTCGCATCTTGATCATGAGACTTTAAGAAAGGGATTTCGGCGAGAACGGCGTATTTCGCGGTGCGTCCAAACGCTATCTCGACAATTGTTTCGTAAAGGATCTGATTCTGCTTGAATCTCTCGGGACAAACTATTGGATAGCTCTGCCCATCGGTAATCGAGCAAACTCCCCCTCCTTTACGTTTTTTACAAAGACGGGTGGTAAACGGACACTCTTTGGAATCACGGTAGGACTTGGCTTGACCGGAGAGATCATTTAAAGGAAAACCATACTTTTCCGCCATTCCAAAACTGGGCATCAGCAACCTTCCTATATGTATACTTTTCAGGGCCTTGCTGAATCGTACAGTGGAACGGATCAGAAAACTAGAATGGGTCCGACGCGCTTGTCGAGCAAGGCTGTCCGGATAAAAGAATGGGCTCGATCAACTCAAAGTGTCCTTGAGTGTCAACCAAACGCCTTCGAAGCTCGAGGTCGTTTCTCAGGGTCTCATTGAACGACACAGTGCCAGAGGGACGTTCATGCGAGAATCGCGGTGTGAGCTCTCAGGTGCTTATTCAAAACCAAGGCCTGGATCATTTGTCTGCTAGAGTTCAAAGGTCGGAAAAGGAAGTGGTTGTCTCTGAATGCCTACACAGGGCTTTTTAAAGCAGAGACGATGGACTGAGAGCTTAACGTTACCTAATCCGTAGCGTGCGCGTGCTCGGAATCCTTAGTTGGAAGATTGCAATGAAACATAGCTGTCCTTTTTGCTGCCTCAATGGAACATCAGACAATGGTCCCATGACATCCAACGCGCTGGCTTATATCCGCCTGGACGCCTTTCCGGTATCCAAAGGCCATTTGTTGATTGTCCCCAATCGCCATGCCGCTGACTGGTTTGACCTTTCCGCAGCAGAACAAAAAGCCATCATGGAGCTGGTCGAACATGGCAAGCAGTGGCTTGAAGAGCGTTACCAGCCGGATGGTTACAATATCGGTATGAACTGTGGAGCGGCAGCAGGTCAGACGGTTCTGCACATGCATTGTCACCTGATTCCCAGGTATGCAGGCGACCAGCAGGATCCCCGGGGTGGGGTTCGATGGGTGATTCCTGAGAAAGCGGATTACTGGAGGGGCCAGTGAGTTTGCTGAATTATGAGAAACGCTTCTCAATGCTTCGCCTGAACAGTGGAGGCGCTAATAAAAGCCCTCACAAAGTGGCGATGTTGCAGGCAGTCATGGATCTTATTGAGTCTGGTGAAGTTGAGCATAATCGTCTCTATTTTGACGATAATCTTAAAAGTCACTTCACCAAGCGTTTTCAAGAATTCGCGTCTCCTTCCGATCGTAACAATCCCCACTTACCGTATTTCCATCTGCGAAGCGAAGGGTTTTGGCACTTCAAAGCTAAAGCCGGTCAGCAAGAGTCATATGAGCAACTGACAACGGCAACATCGCCGGGCGTCATTAACGCTCACATTGACCACGCATTTCTGGACGATGAGCTGTTCGAGCTGATGACTAACCAGGTTGCCCGCGAGCTTCTGAGATCAGCTCTTCTGGTTAATCTCGATGACACGTCGATTCGTGAGCTCCTCAAACCTGAGCGTGGCGGCTGGGACTGGCTGGAGTGCGAGTTTCTAGTCAATGAGTACGTAACGATGTTGGAGAAAGAGCTCGCGGGGGCAAAATACAACAAGTCTGCCCATCGCAGGGCGCTCCAACCCCGCCTGAACGGTCGCTCTGAGAGATCAATCGAAGACAAGCATCAAAACGTTAGTGCCGTGTTATTGGAACTAGGACTTCCATACATCCCTGGCTACAAACCTTATTTCAACTACCAGAAACAGCTCAAATCCGTGGTTCTGTCTTATCTTGCCGGCCATCAAAAGCTCGTTGAGGATTTACACGTGGTCGCTGATACAGTCGCCGATGAGCCGGAATACTATGACCGTGGCTGGAATTCGGTGTTTGATCCGGAACCTCCAGAGCGTATTCCTCATGTCGATGAGATCAGGCCCAGTTATCTTGCCAGACATGTCGATTTCCCTGAACGTGAGCGTCGCAACCGTCAGTTGGGTGAGAGGGCGGAAGGTTTCGTACTTCGCATGGAAAGGCAGCGGCTCACTGCTCAAGGCAGGCCTGACCTGGCTGCGGAGGTTGAATGGTCCAGCAAAGACCGTGGCGACGGATTAGGTTTCGACATTCGGTCTTTTGACTCGACTGGGGATCAAGAGCGTTTCCTGGAGGTTAAGGCGACGAACTCAGGGAAATATTTGCCGTTTTTTATTAGCGAGAACGAGCGTGCATTTTCCAATGACTACTCAGACTCGTTTCTCCTTTACCGAGTTTACGAATTTACCACCGCTCCGAGATTGTTCATTTTGCCGGGAGCAATCGAACAGCATGTGCATTTGATGCCGCAAAACTACCGAGCCCGGTTCTAGTTCGTTGATGGCAGGATCGTTGCGTTGTTCAAAAGTTTTTTCATTCAGAGGTAAATAATCGTGTCGTTCGATTCTGCTGACTCAATTACCCGCGAAAAATCACCGCTCGCCAAACCCCTGAAACTCCCCTGCGGAGCCGTCCTGGCCAACCGAATCGCCAAGGCCGCCATGACCGAGGGCCTGTCAGACGATCAACTCCACGCCACCCACCGCCATGAAACCCTATACCGCCGCTGGTCGGAAGGCGGAGCAGGGCTGCTGATTACCGGCAACGTGATGATTGATCACCGGGTGCTTGAGCGGCCGGGTAACGTGGCGATCGATCCCGCGCCGGCTGAAGGCGAACCGGAGGCTATGGCGCAGTTGCGTGCCTGGGCCGAAGCGGGCACCCGTAACGGAAACCATTTGTGGATGCAGATCTCCCACGCCGGTCGCCAGTCGCCGCGTTACGTGACCTCGCGCCCGATGGGGCCTTCGGCGGTGCAACTATCTTTGATGGGCAACTACGCCCGCCCAAGGGCACTGACGGAGCCGGAGATCCTCGATTTTATCCAGCGCTTTGCCAATGTGGCCCGGATCGCCAAGGAGGCTGGCTTCACGGGCGTTCAGGTACACGGGGCTCATGGGTATCTGCTGTCGTCTTTTCTGTCGCCGGTCACCAATCAGCGCACCGATCGCTGGGGTGGGTCGCTGGAAAATCGCGCCCGATTCCTGCTTGAGGTGGTGCGGGCAACTCGTGCGGCTGTGGGGCCTGAGTTCCCGGTGGCGGTAAAGCTGAATTCCGACGATTTCCGCAAGGACGGTTTTAGTCTTGATGAGTCTGTGAAAGTGGTGCGCTGGCTCAATGAGGAGGGGATTGATCTGCTGGAGGTGTCTGGCGGCACCTACGAACAGCCACGGCTGCTTGGGTTCAGCGGTGATGCCGACACGGCGAGCGAGGGGCCGGCCATGCGGGAAAGCACTCGCAAGCGGGAGGCGTACTTCCTGGATTACGCCCAGAAGATTCGCGAGGTGTGCGATTGCCCGCTGATGGTCACCGGTGGATTTCGGTCGCGGGCGTTCATGGAAGAGGTGGTCGCAAATGGCGAGACCGACGTGATTGGCCTGGGCCGACCGCTCTGTACGGACCCGGCTACGCCCAGGGATCTGCTTGAAAGGCACATCGAGAAGACGGTCTGTTATGAGGATGACATCAAACTCGCCCAGAGCGGGCTCTTCTCACCAGCCAGTCCTTTGATGTCGTTCAAGGTGATTAACGTTCTAGGCGGCCAGGCGTGGTACTACCAGCAGATTTTCCGGCTGGCCGATGACGAAGCGGCTGACTCGGACCTGGGTATCCTTAAGGCCATCGGGGCTTACGTGAAGGATGAACTGGCCCGGGCCCGGCGGATAAAGAAGGCTCGCTCTACCTCAAGATGATTCTCTGGATCGAGCGGGGAATAAACCGGGTAATAAATTCGCCGGCGTAGGTCTGGGGTGTCACGAGATATCGAGGTTTGGGTCTGGTCGCCTCGGCAGCTGTGACTATCTTTTTGGCGACATCCGATGCACTGGCTGTAAACGGCTTGAAGCTGGCACCCGGCGCGAGCGCTGCTTCCATGGCTTCGTACTTGTCCCGGTGCACCTCGCTCGCTCGCCCAAGCACCGGCTGCAAAGCGGCCAGGGCATGTTCTCTGAACCGGGTCTTAACTGGGCCCGGGAGCACGAGCGAGACACTCTCCAGGCTTTCGCTGCCCTGTTCATCAAACCAGAAGCTCTCGTGGGCCGTGTTCATTGCGGATTTGGCGGCACAGTAGGCGCCTTTCATTTTCTGGGGCGTCAGTGAGAGAACGGAGCTTACGGCAATGACCCTCAGAGGTGTTCTGTGTTGCTCGCAGAGCCGCAGGCAGACGGCGGCCAGTTTGATGGGGCCGAATACGTGGGTGCTGAACTGCTTTTGCCACATGGATTCGGGCAGGTCGCTCAGCGCGCCAAACTGCCCGTAGCCGGAGTTGTTAACAAGAATAACTTGCTCCGCCTCCGCAATTTCAGTGTCCAGCGCACCGGCCAGGCCTTCAATCTGCTCGAAGGACGTAAGATCCAGCGCCAGCTCCCGATCTGCGGATTCCACGCCGGTTGGTTGTCTTGAGAGGGCGATAACCCTGTAGCCTTTCCTGGCAAAGAGAGCGCAGGCCTCATGGCCAATGCCTGCGCTGGCGCCGGTTATCAGGGCGAGTTTGGTCATTGTAAACTCCGCATGGTCATTTTTTGCCGGGAATCCCGATCCTTTTGAGAATCGTAATGCTCTCATAACCGGCGATGAAGGCATACGCTGAACAAAAGGAAACTGATGGTGTTTAAAAGCAAACGAAAGCAGGAACTGCAGGCCGCTCTGGAAAAGCTGGAGGCTGCCGAGAATCGGGTGTCCGAACTGGAGGCCGATTGGCGGGCGATTCAGCGGTCGGTGGCAGTCGCGGTAATGAGCGGCGATGGACTGTTTGAGTCGGTCAGTGATGTCTTTCTGGAGTTGCTTGGCTACCAGGAGCAACAGCTGATTGGAAAGCATCATCGGGTGCTCTGCAAGCCTGAGGATGCGCGTGGTGAGGCGTACATCCGGTTCTGGCGTGAGCTGGTTGCAGGAAAGGTGCAACAGGGCCGATTCCTGAATCTTGGTGCAGACGGGCAGTCGGTCTGGCTGGAAGCTCGCTATTTACCGGTTCTGTCCGATAAGGGCATCGTAAAGCGCATTATCATGATCGCCAGCGGTACTACTGAAGCCTTGCCAGCTTAGCTCCTGAAACAGCTCCAGGTCAGCTTTCACAGACGAAAATCCGTCGTCTTTGTTAAGTCGCACAGTGCCGTGAAAGAGGCCAATACCGTCATCGTGACAGACAACCTCGCCATCAGACTGCTTGCCAATGACCTGGTCACCGAGTGGCTGCCAATGGAAGTCAGGGTTCTGGCAGTTTTCTTCGTATTATTGCGAATCTGCTATTGAGCTTTAAAGTAGAGCTTAACAAAGCTTCCGGGAAAGGAATTGATGGACGATTTCGTAGTTGAGGCCACTAGTCGTAAAGCAGGGGCTGATAGTCAATTTTCAAGGATGGAGAAGTAGCATGAGTGAAGGAAGCGATACCCCGATCGTTATCTATGAGAGTGCCGATCGGGCAGTAGAAGTTCGCCTGGATGCTGATCAAGAAACTGTCTGGCTTAGCCTGCAGCAGCTTGCAGATGTTTTTAGTCGCGATAAATCAGTAATTTCTCGGCATTTGAAGAACATATTCCGCGACGCGGAGCTGGACCGGGAGGCAGTTGTTGCAAAAAATGCAACAACTGCCGCGGATGGCAAAACCTATCAGGTTGAGTATTTTAATCTGGATGCGATTATTTCTGTGGGCTATCGCGTTAATTCCAGTCAGGCTACGCGTTTCCGCCAGTGGGCCACCCGTATTCTACGTGAGCACCTCACTCAGGGCTGGACCATCAATCGGCACCGTTTTGAAGAAAACGCCCAGGAATTGGAAGCGGCTTTGAGACTGGTTCGTAAGGCTGCCCAGAGTCCTGCGTTCGACACAGACAGCGGTCGTGGATTGGTCGACATCGTCAGCCGCTATGCCCAGACCTTTCTTCTTTTGCAACGTTATGACGAAGGGCTGCTAACCGATCCGCAGTCTCAGGCCGGTGGCACTTTGCCATCGCTGAAGGAGGCTCGATCAGGCCTGGATGGCTTGAAGAGCGAGTTAATGTCGAGGGGCGAAGCGACCGAGTTGTTCGCGCGTGACCGGGGTGATGGCCTAGCTTCGCTATTGGGCAACCTGGACCAGTCTGTTTTCGGCGAGCCCGCTTATCCCAGTGTGGAGGCAAAGGCGGCACATCTGTTGTATTTTGTGATCAAGAATCACCCGTTTTCCGATGGCAACAAACGCAGCGCGGCCTTTCTGTTTGTGGATTTCCTGCACCGCAATAGTCGGCTTTTTAACAACAGTGGTGAGCCGGTAATCAATGATGTCGGTCTGGCCGCCTTGACATTGTTAGTGGCCGAATCCGAACCTGCGAACAAAAACACTATGATCCGACTGATCATGAATATGCTGGCCGGGGAGAACGATTGAACGATTACCTCCAGAAAATCCTCCGTGGCCAGCCCATTAATTATGAAGCTTTCCTGAAGAAGTTGCCCGAGGCTTTTCGACGTCGCCATAGAGAATTGTTCGCGACGGAAAAGGTCAAAGGCAACCGCTGGCTTGTCTTCATCCTGGATGAAGCCGCTTTCAAGGAGCTGCAGGCTGTTGCGCAAAGGCCGGTAAGCCGGGTAGACGCCGCGCAAAAGGGCAACTCTCACCGCCATGGCACAGAGGTCAGTTTTCTTCTCGTTTACCATGAGGGGGTGTCGCACAGCAGGCCCGACACTGTCGTTGTTGGAACGGAGTCCGTGGATATGGGGTTTCAGCAAGCTCGGTCGGTGCTGGTGGTAGAGAATGAGCGTAATTTTTATCAGTATGCGCAGATGCTCGATTTCGCCGGTGAAGTACTGGGCAACTCTCTTGAGCTAGCGGAGTGTGACGTGATGTTGGGAGGTGGCAACCGAATTACCCGGGGCGCGATTCTTGACTGGCTGCAGGGCTACGAAGAAGTATTCTGTGCATTCGATTATGATGCGGGTGGTCTGCAAATGTTCTCGACAATCGCAGCCTCTCTTGGTGACAAAGCCAGGTTTGTTCAGCCCCGCGACTGGCAACCCTGGTTGGGTCGGTTTCGCAACACACCGGACAGTACCGAACGATTTACAAGAGCGATATCGCTGGCGGAAGGGCTCGGCTTTGATAGCCTGGCAGAGGCCTTTCGATCGACCGGCAAATTCATGGAACAGGAGATGATTCTGGATGAGTGACTCCCAGGGGAGCCCAGGCAATTTCAATTTTGGTATCCGTCGTCTGGTACTGGTGGATTCCGCCGGCTTCTGTTACGTAGAAATTCCGGTGGACAACCACGGTCTGATCCTGGGCCCGGGCAATCTTGGAAAATCCAGCCTTCTAAACAGTCTGCGTCTGTTTCTGCTGCCGGAAAACACCTTTAAGAACAGCCGCAAGAAATTTGCCTTCCGTAATGCCAGTGCCGGTAGCTTTTACACCAACGAGGAAAGCTACCAGCATTATTTTCCCAGCCAGTTCAGTTTCCTGATCATGGAAGCCGAGAACCCGGCCGGTGTGCATTGCCAGATTCTGTATCGGGACAGCGCGAGCCAGCTCAGCTATGGCCGCGCCTTTGTGCCGGTGGGTTACGATCAACTCCGCCCGTTGTTCTGGGACGGGGATGATGAGGACGGAATTGGCCAGGCGGTGCCGGAGCTGTCGTTCAGCCGTTTGTCCGAGGCTTTGAAAAAGCGTTCCAAAGAAACCCGGCTGGTGAATGACCCGGCCAAACTCAAACAGATGCTGTACAGCAGCGAGCTGATGAACGCCGATGCGGTGCGCTATTCCGTGCTGCCCCTGGGTGAGTCCGACGAACGCCGGGTGCAGTCGCTGCGCACATTGATCCTGTTGCTGTTTGAAATGAAGGCGGACGATCAGGCCATGTCCAATGCGGTAGCCAGCATTATCGAGGCGGATAAGAAGTTTGCCGACGATGCCTTCGATTTCAACATCGACGACTTCCTCAACCGCCATGACCAGTTGAAGCAGCAGCAAACCCAACTTAACCGGATCGAGAAAGAACGTTCACGGTTTGAAAAGCTCGAAAAGGATTATCAGGCCTACCAGACGCTGCTTCGCAGCCAGCACGATTTCGCCGCGTTTCGGGATGGTGTGAGCAATGCGTTGCAGGACATTGGTGCAAAACGCAAAGCCGCAGTGGAGGCGTTCAATGAACAGAACGAGACCCTGCGCCATGTGCTCCAGGCCCTCAAAAAACTGGAGCAGGATGCCAGCGGCCTGAAAGGCGAGATCCGTTCGGCCGACCGCCGCATCAAGCAGGCCGAGCAGAACCAGAAAGATGGCGACCTCTTGTTGTCCCAGTATGGAGAGATGACCCTTCAGGAAATCGAGGATATCCAGAAGGAAGAGCTTGAGAGCAGGAAAGGCCACCTGGCCGCATTGAAAAGCGCCGCCCAGGCGGAAATTCGGCTGGAGCAGATCCAGAAGAAGAAACAGGAGCTGGAGCGCAAGCTGGAATCCCTGCAGGAACGGGAAAGCAAGCAACATTGGCAGCTGCAGAACCAGTTGGACGAGGCCACCGCTGCACCCCTTCGGGCCGTGGACCCCCGTTTGGTCATGGCCAGTCCGGGCCGGGATCTGGATGCCGACAGCAAGGCCGCCATTGAGGCTTTCGCCCGTCTGTTCGTGCCCAATGATAAAGGCTTTGACTGGTTCGATACGGAATACCAGGCACAGCCGGCCCGGCAGACCGACTTCGCCGAGCAGCGCCGGCATGTGGAAGGCGAGCTTCATGGCCTGGAAAAGGAGCGGGCGGAGCTGGCAGACACCGCCAATCAGGAGCATGATCGGCCCCGGTTGATTGAGCGCACCGAGAAAGAGATCCGCGCCATCGAGAAGGATCTCGAAACGCTTCAGCGTTACCCGGCGGCCGCGACCACCCTTCGGGACGCCACTGAGGAGAAGCAGGCGGCCGAAGAACAATTGGCCAAACTGGAAGAACAGGCCCGGCTGGAGCAGGAAAAGCAAGATGCCGTGCAGCAGAAGGCCGGCAAGGCCAGAGCCGAGAAAGAGCGGATCGAAGAAAGGGAGAGGGAACTGGCGGGTCTCAGCCGGAGCGTTGGCACCGTGGAGCACCGGTTCCCGCACCTGAAAACCGTGGAAGCGGAAAAGCCGTTGGACATCGAACAGGTGTCCGTCGCGGCGTTTGACGACCTTCAAACCCAGCTGGACGACCTGGAAGAGCGTCGTCGTAGCATTCTCGACCACCTTCGCCAGTTCGTGTATCTCGGCATCCACGAAGATACCGAAGGCGAGTTGCAGAAAGACAGCCCGGCGTCCTCCGCTATCCGGGAAACGTTCAAGAGCCTGTCGGATCTGTTTGCCGGCATGGCCGAGCGCTGGAATGTGCTGGAGCAGCAGGTGGGCATTCACAACGAAACCGTGGCCAGCTACCGGCAGGCACTGAAATCCAACCACGAACACATTGCCCGTTTCGAAGCGCAGCTTAACCGCGAGCTCGAAGGTGTGCGCATCAACGATCTGGTGGAAATCCGGGTGGATATCCACACCGATCCGAAATTCCGCAACCTGGTGGAAGAAGCCAACAACATCGACCCGTATGGCAACCAGCTGCAGTCGGACGCGTTCTATGACCGTTTGCGGGTGTTCGTGGCGGACTTTTTCGGGGAGGGCGGCAGCAAGCGCCTGACCATGGACAAGGTGATCACCGGCATTTCCTACCGTACTCGCAAGGAGAACGCCGCGAACCTGGACAAAAAAGGCCAGTCCACCTCCACCACTGCACTGATCAATCTGGAACTGGTGTACCGGCTGCTGAAACGGGTGCTGTACCCGGGCGTGCAGCTGTCTTTCCCTATGGTGCTGGACGAGCTGGCCAGTGTGGACATCAGCCAGATGCCGTCACTGTTGGAACGGCTCCGCAAGCAAGGATTCAACCTGTTCTCGGCGGCCACCCACAGTGCCAGTGCGGAAGTGATTTATCTGATCGGCCGGCACCTGGAAGTAGGGCAGATGCGCACCGCAAAGCCTTACAGTCCGCAGCGCACCCTGGTGTTCTGGGGTGGGGCTGAAGGCTTCACCAACGGCGAGGCCATGAGCCACTGGGCCGACCAGACCCAGGCCAGCCTGATGGAGCCGGTGGATGAGTAAACGCTTCAGCACCCTGGACACCACCCGGCTGCTGTTCGAGCACCCGAAAATTCTGTTCCGGATGATTGAACGGATGGACCGGAACGAAGCCCGGTATATCTGTGAGAGCGATCTGGTGGCCGAGGTGATGGACTACACCCGCTCACTCGGCAATGCCGATCGGGATCGGGTGCGTATGGCACTGAATACCGACAATCTGTTCCGCAGTGGCCTGGTGATCGACATCATCAAGGCCGAGGGTGAGCGGCGCTTGGTGTTCCAGGATGCCCTGATCAATCTGATGCGGGCCTGTAACGCCTCGCTGTACCAGGAACTGACGGATGCTCGCCTGCGTGGCCATCTGGTGACACTGCGGGATGTGCGCAATCGGCTGGAAATCAGCAGTTTCAGCGACGCGGACCTGGACTACACCGAACTGCGTGATGACCTGAACGAGCGGGTCAGCCAACTGATTGGTCTGTTGCGCCAGAACGTCCTGCGCATGCAGACCATCAGTGCGCAGCTAGCGGACCTGTCCGGAGACGCCAGCCGGGCGCCGGAGAAATTCCTGGAGTTCCGCCAGAACCTGTTTGAGCAGATCGTTACCCTGTACGAGCGCCACATCAAGCCAACCCTGGTGTTCCTGAATCCGGATACCCGACTGCCGGATGGCAGCAATTTGTTCGAGACCCTGGAAGCCATGGTTCGGCTGCTGGAAAGCCACGGCGACCATAGCCTGGCGGACCAGCTGTTCCGTTCCTCCATCAGCCTTAACGCCCTGTACAAGCCCATTCAGGCGGTGGCCCAGGAGGTGGAGCACTTCCTGCGGAAGACTCGCCAGGGCATGGTCCAATACAACGCCATGGAGCATTTCTACGCCAAGCTGCAGGAACTCAAGGGCGAAACCGAGACCCTCAGCCTGAAGCGAAAGTGGCTGGAAGGTGGCGACTTTGCCCGCAGTACCGGCTTTCTGGTGGGTTTGCGGGCCCAGCAGCGCCCCAAACATTATGCCTTCGGTGAATCGTCCAGCTACTACCAGCTGTTGTTCAGCGAACTGGAGCTGCGTCTGAATGATCTTCGTCGCAAGGCGGAGGTGCCGGTTCTACAGCAAGTGGAGGGCAGTGGTCGTCATACCCGAATCGATGTCCAGCGTATCAACCAGCTCTATCAATGGCTGGAAACGCTGGAGCTGCGGCCAACACTCGATCTGGTACGCGAGCTACACGGCCGTCTGGACGGCTTTATTCCGGGCTATCGCTTTCCGGATTTACTGGCGGCCCTGAATCGGCTGGTCAACTCACCGCCGGAGGGTTTGCAGGTGGTCACCACCAACCGTTTCCGTGTCCTGGATCAGTCATCAGACAGCGAGCAGTTTGTCTACCGCAAGCGTCGTCTGGAAACGACTGAAAGCAACGCCCCGGTCAATCAAGAAGAGCAACAGCATGCCTGACTTATCAGACGCGATGGATACCAACGAATCCGCCGATCAATCACAAACGTCGAGCAGCTTCGAACAGATCCTGCCGGCCCACAGCGCCGCGATCTACCGGGAGTTCCAGGCCGGCCGGGTGATTGTGCGTGATGCGTGGGACAGCAACCGTTCCGAGCTGCGCGCCAACCCGCTTTACAACCTGTTGTACAACCATCTGTCTCACTTCCGGACTTTCTATGAGCACCTGGGCAGCGAACTGGTGTTCAACGAATCTGGCGCGTTTTTCTTTCTCAAGGAAAGCAGTGACGACGAGAACGAGGAACACGATGAGAATGCCTTCAGGGTGCAGGTGATCCTGCTGTTGATCGGGCGCTATTTCGCGCGCAGCGGGCGGGATCTTGAATATCTGGGGCGCCCCGATGCCGGGCTGAATGAGCAAGACCTGTCGGCGTTGGCGAGCGATGAGGAGTATCAGGAGATCCTGAGGGCAGCCCGGTTCGAAAAAGGCGTGCCGGAAGCGCTGGACTACCTCGATAAGCGCCATCTTTTATTCCGTGCTGGTGCAGGGCGGTGTTTCCTGAGTTCTGCCGGCCTGTATTTCCTGCAGGAACTGGTTCGGGAATACGAGCAGGGATAAGGTTTTCTGGTCAGAAGCTTGCCAGGAACTCTTCCATCTTTTGGGCCGGCATCGGCTTGGCATACAGAAAACCCTGGGCGAGGTCACAGCCCAGGTCTGTCACCAGCTGGGCCTGTTCATCCGTTTCAACGCCCTCCACAAGCACGCTCAACCCCAGACTGTGTCCGACCGTGATCATGGCCTCCATGATGGCCATATCGGCGTTGTTCTGCATCGCATGCTGGAGGAAGCTCCGGTCGATTTTTATGCCACAGACCGGGAGTTTTCTGAGATAGACGAGCGATGAGTATCCGGTGCCGAAATCATCGATGGAAATATGCAAGCCAGCCTCTTTCAGTTTTTCGAGTTGTCTGGTCTGGTTCTCATCACTGCCGAAAACCTCATTCTCGGTCAGCTCGACCCCTAACTGGTGCGGCTCCAGTTTATAGCGTTTGAGGGTTTCGAGAATGTGGTTGGCAAGGTGCGGATTCGTGAGCTGACGTCCCGACAGGTTGATATCAACCCGCAGGTTCTCCAGAGGCGTTCCTTTCCAGGCGTGGAGCTGTTTGCAGGCCGCTTCGATAACCCAGTCGCCAATCCGGTTAATGAGGCCGGACTTCTCTGCCACGGGAATAAAAATGGCGGGCGAAACGGCCCGTGATTGACCGTTAAAACACCGGAGAAGCGCCTCACAGGAGTCACTTTTCCGTTCGCTGAGGCTGATCTGGGGCTGAAACACCAGTTCCAGGCCATCGTTGTTCAGGGCTTCCCGGAGCAGGTTGGTGATTTCCTGGTATTGCACCAGTCGATCATTGATATCCGGGGTATAGAAACAGAGGCCGTTCTTGCCGGTTTCTTTGGCCTGGTACATGGCCGCATCTGCATTGCCCATAAGCTCCGCCACGGTGGTGCCATTGTGCGGAAAAAGGCTGACACCGA
The DNA here is from genome assembly GCF_047123295.1 of Marinobacter sp. MIT932201. Classification (NCBI taxonomy): domain Bacteria; kingdom Pseudomonadati; phylum Pseudomonadota; class Gammaproteobacteria; order Pseudomonadales; family Marinobacteraceae; genus Marinobacter; species Marinobacter sp. MIT932201. The sequence goes on from NZ_CP138917.1 coordinate 2,078,580, forward strand.
AACTGGCGGTAACCTGGTAACAGTCGCCTTCCAGGTGGACTTGATGTTCCAGGGCATCAATCAAACGACAAATCAACTCATGTAGAGCTTCGGGACCATCGAGGTCGAAGATCAGGAGAACAAATTCGTCTCCACCAAAGCGACTCAGCAGGTCGCCACCCCGTAGTTCGGTCCTCAAGGTTTCCGCCACCGCTTTGAGGAGGCTGTCACCGTGATGATGGCCCAGCGTATCGTTAATGATCTTGAAATTATCCAGATCGATGAACACGACCGCCAGTTCCTGCTGCAGGCGATCCGCCTCGTCGAGTCGGCTCGACAATTCCGCTTCCATGAAATGCCGGTTCGGTAATCCGGTCAGGTCGTCAAAACTCGCTCGCCGGTATAGCTCATCCCTGGCACGCTTCTGTTCTTCCAGGCTGATGTCGATACAGAACATCTCACAGGCGCCGCTCTCCTGTTTAATCATGACATGGCTGGAGTAAACGGGAACCAGGTGTCCTTCTTTGTGCTTGAGTTCGAGTTCGTCGGAGGGAATGCTGATGTTGTTTTCGAGCCAGTCGCGATGGGCTTCAATCACACCGTCACGCATGTGATCGGGAATGATCAGGTCTTCCAATAACTCTCCGAGTGCTTCCTGGCGGGAATAGCCGTAAAGACGGGCGCTTGCATCGTTCCAATAAATAACGCGGCGCTCTCTGTCGTATCCCTGGACAGCCACCATTGGCAGACTCTCAATCAGCTCGTAGAACCTGCTTTCACCGTCTTCTGTCGCTGATCGAAATCCTTGTCTATGTCCCATTGCGGGTCAGGATCCTCCTGGTAAGCGTTTAGCGCACCGCAAAGCGATGATGCGATAGAACTGAGCATAGTTCGGGGCCGGCGTGTTATCTAGTTGATTTGCTTCGTGACAGGGTGAATGCTTTGCAGCGGCTGGTTTCCTGGCTCCGGGTTATTTGCTATGTTTAGGCCCGTGGGTTGGGTTTTATTACCAATCAGACATGTCTGCGGGAGAGACTGAATCCCTTGCGATCAGCGCCGAAGGAGCAACTGCCCCGGAAACTCTCAGGCAAAAGGACCGCTGACATGAATACTTTCCGAAGAGCTGTCGACAATCGCGTCAGTCGGCACACCGAAGGAGCAAGCGGCTGGTTTTGTTGAACCGACCGTGAATCTCTCAGGTCCCGTGACGGAAGGGGTGCTTTCTGCTATTTCGAGCAGGGAGGAAACCCTTGGCGCTCACGGAGATTGGAATGAAGCGAATTGCAGTTATCGGCGGTGGTATTACCGGTATTACCACAGCCTACACCCTTGCCAAGCGCGGGCTTGACGTTACGGTTTACGAGAAACACCGCTATGCGGCGATGGAAACCTCCTTCGCCAACGGTGGGCAGCTGTCGGCCTCTAACGCCGAGGTCTGGAACAACTGGCAGACCGTTATGAAGGGCATCAAATGGATGTCCCGCCGGGATGCGCCACTGCTGGTCAACCCGAAGCCTTCCTGGCATAAACTGAGCTGGTTCGCCGAGTTCATTGCCGCAATTCCCCAGTACGAGAAAAACACCACGGAAACCGCCCGTCTGGCCATTGCTGCCCGCGACCACCTGTTTGCCTGGGCACAGGAAGAGGGCATCGATTTCGATCTGAAGAAGCAGGGTATCCTGCACATATACCGGGACAAGGCTGGCTTCGATCACGCGGCCAAAGTGTCTCGGCTTCTGGCCGCGGGCGGCCTTGAGCGCCGTTCGGTTACCCCGGAGGAAATGAAATCCATCGAGCCGACTCTGGCAGGTACCTACTACGGCGGCTTTTTCACCGAGAGTGACTCCACCGGTGACATTCACAAGTTCACCAACGGCCTGGCCGACGCCATCCAGCGCCTTGGCGTAAAAACCTGTTATGGCCATACCGTGACCGAGCTGAGCGCCGATGAGCGTAATGCCTGGGTGACCGCCCATGACGGCAACGAGCAAACCCGGGATACCTTCGACGGCGTGGTGATCTGTGCCGGTGTCGGCAGTCGTGGGCTCGCGAAAAAGCTGGGTGACCGGGTGAATATCTACCCGGTGAAGGGTTATTCCATTACCGTAGAGCTGGAAGACGAAGCCTCGCAGAAGGCAGCACCCACTGTCAGTCTGCTGGATGACGCCACCAAGATCGTCACCAGTCGCCTGGGCGATGGCCGTTTCCGCGTTGCCGGTACTGCCGAGTTCAGCGGCTACAATCGCGACATCAAGGACGACCGAATCCGCCCGCTGACCCGTTGGGTTGAGCAGTGCTTCCCCGGAGTCTGTACTCGCAAGGTAGTTCCCTGGGCCGGATTGCGGCCAATGCTACCGAACATGATGCCCAGGGTTGGGCCAGGGCGCCTGCCAACCGTGTTCTACAACACCGGTCACGGCCACCTCGGCTGGACCCTTTCGGCGATTACCGCGGAAATGGTGGCGGAGCGTGTTACCGGGGATAGCCGGTAATCTCCCGGATTTTCCGGTAGAGGGGTTGGAGCTGGGGGTACATCCTCAGGTACACCTCGGAATAGAGCCTCTGGTACAGGGCCCGGGTTTCTTCGTTGGGATGGAAAACGTCGCCAACCCGGGTCATGTTTGTCACTGCCGTATCGAAATCCGGATGCAGGCCCAGGCCTACCGCCGCGTCAATGGCGGCACCGAGCCCGGAGGTCTCATAGGTATGAGGCCTTTCGGCCGGCAATCCGAACACATCGGCGGTTAACTGCATGGCGGCATCACTCTGGGAGCCGCCACCTGCCACTCGAAGCTTCCGGATCTTCACACCGCTTCGCTTTTCGATTTTTTCCTTGCCTTCCCGCAGCGCATAGGCAAGGCCTTCAAGGATCGCGCGGTATATGTGCGAGCGGGTGTGAACGTCCCCGAATCCAATGATCGAGCCTTTTGCTTCCGGCCCGGGCTGACGTACACCGGGTGACCAGTAGGGCTGGAGCATTAGACCCATGGATCCCGGGGGAACGGCCTTGACCAGTTCATCGAACAGCGCTTCGGGCTCAATGCCCCTTTCCTCGGCGATTTTCCGCTCCCGAAGGCCGAATTCCCGCTTGAACCAGCTAACCATCCAGAAACCCCGATAGATCATCACTTCCGTGGAATAGTGACCGGGCAGTGCAGAAGGATAGGGCGGCATCAGCCGGATAGGTTCCACGTAGCGCTTGCTGGTGGTGTTGATGGTGGCGGTGGTGCCGTAACTCATGCAACCGATGTCTGGTGTCAGCCCGCCGGACCCGAGTATCTCGCAGGCTTTGTCGGAGGCGGCTGCAATAACGGGCAGGCTTTTTTGCAAGCCGAGGTGTCGGCAGGCTTCGTCGGTCAGATGCCCCAATGTTTCCCCGGGCGCTACCAGTTCAGGCAGAATGGAACGCTCGACCGGCATGGTCTGCCATTTGAAATCCCGTTGGCCGGCCCAGCGGTGCTTCTTGTAGTCGAAGGGCAGGTATCCAACCTGGCTTCCGGTGGAATCCCTGAATTTTCCTGTTAGCCGGTACGTGAGGTAGCCCGAGAGCAAGAGAAAGTGTCGGGTTTTTGCCCAGATCTCGGGTTCATTCTGGGCAATCCAGTTAGCCTGGGTCTTTTCCCGAAACCGGTTGATGGTGTCTTCCAGCCGGGCCAGTTTGAACAGCCATCCCCAGGGCCCTTTGACCGGGCCATCAACTCTGGCATGGCGCTGGTCGAGCCAGATGATCGCAGGGCGCAGAGGTTGGCCGTTTGCATCCAGGTTGATCACGGTGCCCCGTTGAGTGGTCACGGTGACCCCGGCAACCTGATCCGGCGTTGCCTCTGTTGAATTCCAGAGCAGCTTGCAGGCTTCCCCGAGCTGCTCCCAGAAATAATCCGGATGCTGCTCGGCCCAGCCGGGCTCCCGCGAGAAGTAGGGCTCGATTTCCTGCTTGCCTTTGCCCACAAGGTTGCCGCGGGTATCAAACAACAGCGCGCGAATGCTCTGGGTGCCATTGTCGATGGCCAGAATCAGCGGATCAGCCGGCATCGGACGGCTCCCCCGACGGCATCGAATAGGCATTGTGATAGATCGACAGGTAGCGGGCCTGTTCATCGTCCCAGCGCTGGTCATCCCAGCCAAGCAGGGGTTGGCAGTGCCTGCGGATCTCCGGCAGAAGGCTTTCGGCCGCTTTCGGAAGCACCAGGCCCAATCGGGTTCTACGCAGGAGCAGATCATCCAGGTGCCGCACATCTTCTTTCTGGCAGGCCCAGCAAAGCTCTGCCCAAAGCAATTCGGAAGCCTGGTGAGCAGTAACGGCTTCCAATGGTCCAGCTGCAAGAACCTGGTCAAGCTCAGGGCCAAAGAACCCCTGGAGCCGTTGCCAGCACTGATGGCCGATCGCGGCTGGTCTTGCCGAACCATGTTCTGGCTGGAAGACCGGCTCGGATTCTGGCCGCAGAACCGTGGCGGCGTCTTCGCCAAGTCCCCGGTTGAGCGCTTCCCGGGCGATAACCCGGAAGGTGGTGAGCTTGCCCCCGGCAATGCTGACCAGGCCCCGGTCTACCCTGAGTTCGTGTTCCCGGTTTTCCTTCGAGGGCGCTTTGCCCGTGCCGTCGGTTACCACGGGCCGCACCCCGGCCCAGGTTGAGAGAATGTCCTTGCGGGCAATGGGGCTTCCCGGAAACAGCCGTGACGCGACCTCAAGCAGATAGGCGGTCTCTGTTTCGGAGATAACCGGTTCCTGATCAAGATCGCCTTCATGATCAATATCGGTCGTGCCGAGAACGGTTGTGCCGAGCCAGGGGAAGGCGAACACCGGGCGACCATCCTCAGGATGGAAAAGGGAAACCGAACAGGACACCGGCAGGCAGGACCACGGGAGGACTAGATGGCTGCCGCGCAAGGGCCGGATGTGCATGGTGTCCCCGGTATTCTTGTCGGATTGCAGCCGGTCTGCCCACGCGCCGGTGGCATTGATCACCAGGGGCGCGGAAATCATGATGAGCGCATCGTCTTCCTCTGGCTGAATCAGTAATCCAGACACCTTTCCGTCATCGCTGCGCTTTACTTCCGTCGCACGGGTGTAGTTCAGGCACAGGGCTCCATCACGTCGGGCTTCGGCAATCAGGCGCAGCACCAGTCTGGAGTCGTCGGTAACCGCGTCGGTAAAACCACTGGCGCCGACAAGTTTCTCGCTGGTCAGGCCCGGCACCCAGAGCATGGATTCCGCCGGGGTCAGAAAGTGGCGGCTGCGATTGCGGGCAATAAAGTCGTAAACCCGGAGCAGCGTCTGAAACAGGCGCGGTCCGGGGAACTGGCCTTTGAAATGCGGCATGATGAAGCGCAGGGGGTCAATCAACCCCGGTGCCTCCGCCATCAGCCGTTCCCGCTCCCGCACAGCATCCCGGGTAAGACCGTAATGGCCGCTACCGAGGTACCGAAGGCCGCCGTGGACCATCTTGGAGGACCGGCTGGAGGTGCCCCAGGAGAAATCTTTCTGTTCCACCAGAAGGGTGCGCAGGCCGCTGCCTGCTGCTTCCCGGGCCACGCCGGCACCGGTGATGCCGCCGCCGACCACCACCACATCAAATTCGGTTGTCCCTGAACGCAGCGCATTGAGGCTTTCAGTCCGGGTCATAACGAGGCTCCCATTCGGCGTTGTGCTCACTTCACCAGGGTTTCCGGGTTCAGGATGGCATTGGGATCAAAGGTGTTGCACAGGGATCTGATGGCGAGCATTCCCAGTTCGCCTTTCTCCACCGGCAGATAGGGCGCGTGATCCTTGCCAACACCGTGCTGGTGGCTGATGGTGCCGCGGTTTTTCACGATCAGTTCAGAGGTTGTGGTCTTGAGCTTTTGCCAGCGCGCGAGTGTTTCCTCGTAGCTGTCGCCTACCCGGAACACGTACGTGGTGTAAATGCTGCAGCCCTGGCTGTAAAAATGGGACAAATGAGTGAATACGTGGGTGCCCTCCTGCTGGTCGGTCAGTCCCTCCCGTAGATTGGTTTCGATCAGCCCCAGGAGATTATCGACGTTGTCCCAATCGGTGGCCGTCTCCAGAGTGTCGACCGCGTAGCCCATCTGCCAGAGGGCTTCCCTCAGATAAGGCATGGTGAAACGCTTGGCTGCCCATTTATCGCCGAGCCGGGTGCCGGTATAGACGCCATTCTGAGCCTTACAGATGCTTCGGGCCTCTTTGAGGGCGTTCCGGGTCTGGCGCCGGGTGCCGGTGATGCCGAAGGTCATCATGCATTTGCCAGTGCCTGCGCCACGGAGTGACAGAAAGCGCTCGAGCATGCCGATCAGTTTGGGGTGGCCGGCAAGGGCGAGCTGGGTTTCGGTTTCTACCGCGTTGCTGAGCCTGAGCATGGACAGCTGCGTGCGGTTCTGCACCAGCTGGCGGCTGGCAGTCCGGGCACTGTTCCAGTCAGGGAAAAACACCACATGGAAGCTTTCGTGTTCGGGAAGCGGGGTTACCCGAACCTTCACTTCGGTGATCAGCCCGATGCGGCCTTCGGAGCCCAGAATCATTTCGCGGATATCCGGGCCGGCGCTGGAAGCCGGAATTGTGGGCAGATCAAGGGTGCCTTGCAGGGTTTCGACCCGTCCGCCAGCAAACAGTTGTTCAATTCGCCCATAGCGGAGGGATTGCTGGCCACTTGAGCGGGAGGCCACCCAGCCGCCCACGGTGGACAGCTCAAACGACTGTGGGAAATGCCCGAGTGTATAGCCGTGGGCCCGGAGTTGGGACTCGACCAGTGGGCCGGGCGTACCCGCGCCGAAGGTTGCGATCTGGCTTTCCCGGTCCAGATCCATCAGGCGATTCATCTTGCCCATATCCACGGTCAGCACGGGCTGACCCTTGTCCAGCGGGTTGATATGCCCAGCCACACTGGTGCCACCACCATAGGGGATCAGGTGAATGGTTTGCTCAGCGGCCCAGGCGAGCAAAGCCTGAACTTCGTCGCTGCTGGTAGGGAAAGCAACGCCATCAGGAAACACGCCAAATTCGCCACTGCGCATGGCCAGCCAGTCAGCCAGGCTCTGGCCCCGGGCATGCCGCACCCTTGCTTCCGGGGTTGTGTCGATCAGTGATTCCAGTTCTGCCGGCGGCTTCAGCCGGGAATCCGGCACTTTGGCGCAGACTGACTCCAGAGTGGCGTCGGCCAGAGGGCGGCCGTTTCCAATCCGCGAAACCAGAAAATCCTGGCCCTGTTCCGGCATTGCCAGGTTGAATCTTTCATCGCCCCAGCCGTTCCAGCGTCGCATGTGTTTCATTCTCCTGATTAAAAAGCAGTGTGGCGCATTCTAGCGGGTCCGGGCCTACTGCAGATGTCGCTTGGCGCCAGTCGCGCTGTCATTTGCCGCCAGCAGATTCGTTGAAATGGGGGTCAGGGCCGGAGTGATTCGGTCAGCCGGCTGTTCAGATCCTGCCACCGGGAAAGCCGTCCTGCTTCCCCGATCCGTTTGCGGGCTCCGCCGGATCGATTGAGCCAGAGGCCTTCGCCATTGAAGCTATAAACCGGTTCAAGATCAGTGCGTTGAGAGGCAGGTTTAATGTCATTTATAAGATTGTCCAGAATGAGCGGGTCCGCGTCTGGCTCCGGGTACCATGCCAACACCATGTGGGCCTGATTCAGCTCCAGTGCTTTGACATACACGATCCGGAGCTGGTCATCGGGCACCCCCATGGATTTGAGGGTCAGATATTTGGCGATGGAAAAATCTTCGCAATCGCCGCCATTCGTGGTGAGCAATTCCACTGGCGTTGCCCAGTAGTCTTCCTCGCCCCAATGGCGGATATCGCTGACGAAAGCAACCCTGTTGAAGAAGGAGTTGACCAGTCGAAGCTGCCGGTCGACGGGGGCGTTCGTGGCCAGGGCATGAAGGCGCTGCCAGTTTTCCAGGCGCTGGTGGGCCTCGGTGCCGAATTCTTCCTGTACATAGTTCATCAGGCGGGAACTGAGCTCAAAGGCACCTACAACGGAAACCGCCAGTAATAGTGCCGGCAGAAGGCTGGAACGGCGGCGTATCTGGATAGCGGCCGTTTCCATAGCGCGCCTCAGTTATTGTTCCGTAGGCGTTCCCTGAGCTGCTCAAGGCGCCGGCGGATTTCCTCCCGGCGCTGCTCATCGCTGGTGGCGGAGGCGGGCGCTCTTGAGGGCGAGGGGGTGGCAGCCTGTTGCGTTGCAGGCGTGGACGATTCCTGTTCGTCCGCTGTGAAGGACATGCCGCTGCGGTCCTCGGATTCCGGGAAATACAGGTTCTCGAGTTTCCCGGAGCGTTCAATGATCACACGGTTCGGGTGGACCGAGCGCAGCTTGGCATTGCCAGGCAATTCATCACCCACCAGGTAGGCTTCGGTGTTACTTTTGTCATCTTCGATCAGAGCGCTGCCGGGGAATTCTCCATCAGCGGCCAGAACACCGCGGAGAAACAATCGAAGGTTGGTTTCCGGCAGGTTCTCGGTATCCATTTCCGCCGGCGCGGCTTCACCCGATGCGGCCCCGAACAGGTCCAGGGACGACAGGTTTACGCTCGGTGGCTCACGGCTGGCAGCCGGATCTGTGACCAATGGCTGCGCAGTGTCGTAGTTTCCTTGTCGGCTTTCCATTTGCCAGAAGCGGTAACCCTGCCAGGCTGTCAGAGCCACCATGGCAGCCCCTGCCACAAGCGCAAGAATCAGGGGAAGCCGTTCATTGTTTAGGAGCATTGATCATCCTGAATGCAAGTTTGTGGGCCGGGAAAAAGCTCACAGGTTATCAGACTGCAACGTTTTATTGGCAGTATAGTGTATAGAGTTATTCAGCGGGTCCATATCCTGTGGTAGCCTTTCTGAATTAGTTGAATCGAAAAGGGTTTCACGAACGAGGACGACCTTGGACACAGATACTGAACTTCAGCCGCAGGATGCTCCGCTGGGCCGTCTTCCGTTTACTTTCGCCAAGCGCAACGGAGTAATCCTGACCCGTTCGGATGCCGGTGAACCGGTTATTCTGGTTCGCCCCGGTGCGTCCCATTCAGCCCTTGCGGAAGCGAACCGAATCAGTGGCGGTCGGGCCCGTTTTGCCACCATTGACCCGGATCGATTCGATCAGGCCCTGAACTCCGCCTACCAGAACGATTCCGCCGAAGCCATGCAGATGGTGGAGGGCATCGGCGACGATATGGATCTGGCCTCCCTGGCGGACTCGGTGCCTGAAACCGAAGATCTGCTGGAGCAGGAAGACGATGCTCCGATCATCCGTCTGATCAATGCCATTCTCACCGAAGCGGTGAAAACCAGCGCTTCGGACGTTCACATCGAAACCTATGAGAAGCGGCTGGTGGTTCGCTTCCGGGTGGATGGCGTGTTGCGGGAAGTCGTGGAACCCAAGCGGGCCCTGGCGCCTTTGCTGGTGTCCCGGATCAAGGTTATGGCGAAGCTGGATATCGCCGAGAAGCGGGTGCCACAGGATGGTCGTATCGCTCTCAGGGTAGCCGGAAGGGAAGTGGATATTCGTGTGTCGACCATGCCGTCTTCAAGCGGTGAACGCGTGGTTCTACGTTTGCTGGACAAACAGGCCGGTGCCATAAGGCTGGAATCCCTGGGTATGGCGGGGCGGGACCTGAAAGTCCTGCGCAAGCTGATTTACCGGCCCTATGGCATCCTGCTGGTGACCGGCCCGACCGGTTCCGGTAAGTCCACCACGCTCTATGCCTCGCTGCAGGAAATCAACGATCGCAGCCGCAACATCCTGACCGTTGAAGATCCCATTGAATATAACCTGCCAGGTATTGGTCAGACTCAGGTCAACACCAAAGTAGACATGACCTTTGCCCGGGGCCTTCGGGCCATTCTGCGCCAGGACCCCGACGTGGTGATGATTGGTGAGATCCGGGACCTGGAAACGGCCGAGATCGCGGTTCAGGCGAGTCTGACCGGACATCTGGTTCTTTCCACATTGCACACCAATACAGCCGTTGGCGCTATTACCCGGCTGATGGACATGGGGATTGAGCCCTTCCTGATTTCCTCAAGTCTGGTGGGCATTGTCGCCCAGCGGCTGGTCCGGGTTCTGTGCAAGGAATGCCGGGAGCCCTACACGCCAACCGAAGAGCACTGCGAGTTCCTGCAACAGGACCCCGCCAATCCGCCCACCATTTACCGGGCAATGGGTTGCAGCCACTGCAACCAGCTGGGTTACCGCGGGCGTATCGGTATCTATGAGGTGGTGGAGATCTCTGAGGAAATCAGCGCTCTGATTCACAAAAGAGCTGGTGAACTGGACCTTGAAAAGGTGGCGCGCCAGCATGGCCCGAGTATTCACGCAGACGGCGTGCAGAAGATATTGGATGGTGTGACAACGGTGGAAGAAGTGCTCCGCGTTACACACCGGGGTCAGTAAGCCATGCCTGCATACGAATACAAGGCGCTTGATGCCCGCGGCAAGCAGAAACATGGTGTGGTCGAGGCGGATGCCCCGAGAGCCGTTCGCCAGCAGTTGCGGGAGCGCGGCCTGACGCCACTGGCGGTTGAGCCGGCAGCGGAAAAGCAGGCCCGAAGTAATCCCCTGAGCAGCCGCGGTTCCCTGGCGGCTGCCGACCTGGCCCTGGTCACCCGCCAGCTGGCAACGCTGATTCAATCGGGTATTCCCATCGAGCAGGCGCTTTCTGCCGCGGCGCAGCAGTCCCCGAAGCCAAGAATTCGCAGCATGCTGATCGCTATCAGGGCCAAGGTCATGGAAGGTTACACCCTGGCGGACAGCCTCGGGGAGTTCCCGCGCGCGTTTCCGCGGCTTTATCGGTCCACCGTTGCCGCAGGCGAGCACGCCGGCCATCTGGACCTGGTGCTCAACCGGCTGGCGGATTACACGGAAAGCCGTCAGGAGGCACGCCAGAAGATTCAGCTGGCGGCAATCTATCCCATCATTCTGAGTATCGTCGCCATAGCCATCGTGGTGTTCCTCCTCACCTATGTAGTGCCGGATATCATTGATGTGTTTCTCAAGCAGGGGCAGGAGTTGCCAACGCTGACCATGGCGATGCTGGCAGTGTCGGAATTTCTGGCGGATTACGGTGTCTACCTGTTTATACTGCTGGTTGCGGCGCTGATGGTGTTCCGTTTTTTCCTGACCAAACCCGGGTTCCGGCTGCGGTTTCACAAGCGTCTGCTACATCTGCCCCTGTTCTCCGGGATGGTTCGCGGGGTAAACACCGCCCGGTATGCCAGCACCTTGAGTATTCTGACTACCAGTGGTGTGCCGCTGGTAGAAGCGATGCGCATTGCCGGTGAGGTGCTCTCCAACGATTTTCTCAGGCAGGAATTGAGGGACGCGGCCAGGAAAGTGAGTGAAGGCGGCTCGTTGCACCGTTCGCTGGATCAGACCGGGTATTTCCCGCCGATGATGCTGCACATGATCGCCAGCGGAGAGGCCAGTGGTGAACTGGATAGCATGCTGGAGCGGACCGCACGAATGCAGGAAAACACCCTGCAGTCCAAGATAGCCGCGATCGTAGGGCTGTTTGAGCCCATGATGCTGCTGGTAATGGGCGTAGTGGTGCTGATCATCGTGCTGGCGATCATGTTACCGATACTGAATATGAGTAATCTCGTGGGATGACACCCATGCCGGATTGTCAGTAGACGAATCCGAACTGAAAGCAATCAATGCCAACGACGAGTGAGACAATGACCATCAAGAAACTCAACACACACAACCACAGCCGCGGCTTCACCCTGATCGAAATCATGGTGGTGTTGGTGATCCTCGGCCTGCTGGTGGCCATCGTGGCGCCAAACATTATGGGCCGTAGTGATCAGGCAAAAGTCACCGTGGCGGAAACCCAGTTGAGCAACATTGCCAATGCGCTGGACCTGTATCGCCTGGATAACAGTCATTACCCGTCTACCCAGCAGGGTCTCGAAGCGCTGGTTTCCAAGCCCAGCGGCAGCCCGGAACCGAAGAACTGGAACGCGGATGGTTACCTCAAGAGCGTGCCGGAAGATCCCTGGGGATCTGAATACCAGTACGTGAGCCCGGGTACCGAAGGCCCCTATGATCTGTATTCCTACGGCTCTGACGGCCAGGAAGGCGGCGACGGCGATGCCGCCGATATCAGTGTCTGGGATACCGAAGGCTAAATTACTGTGCAGGCCAGCTCCCGACAGACCGGTTTCACCCTGATTGAGATACTGGTGGTCCTGGTGGTTGTGGGTCTTCTGGCATCCCTCGCCGTGTTTACTATGGGGGGGAGCTCTCAGCAGCGGGAACTGGAAAACGAAGTCAGGGAGCTGTATCTGCTCATGCAGACGGCGTCTGAGCAGGCCGTACTCAACAACCTGGAACTGGGCTTGAGGCTCGAGGATGACGGCTACCAGTTCGTAGCCTTCCAGGATCAGACGGGGGACTGGAAAGCCTCTGGCGAGCGCATGTTCCGGGCCCGTAGCCTTCCCGAATGGCTAACGGTTACCGAGTTTATCGAGAGCGATGCACCGAGGCTGGCGTCCTCCGAAGACAACTTGCTCCCGGACGTGGTGTTCTTTTCCAGTGGCGAGACAACACCGTTCGAGCTTGAATTCACCATCGGCAGCGGGTCTGACAACATACACGTCCTCGCCTCTGATGGTGTATCGCCCATGGAGTGGCGCAAGCCGGGCGATGAGGGGAGCAGCGGGTGAAAACGCAAAGCGGGTTCACGCTGATTGAAGTGCTCATCGCGCTGCTTGTCTTTGGTCTGATTGCAACTGCAGCAGCCGAAGTAGGGAGCCAGTACATTTCCAGCTACGAGCGGGTTCGGGATAAAACCCTTGCCAGCTGGTTGGCGGATAACCGGATCAATGAAATCCGCCTGCAGGAAACGATCCCCGGCATCTCCGAAAATTCCAAGGACACTGATTTCGGGCCCTATCGTTGGCGTGTTACCACGGCAGTTCTCGCCACTGCAGAAGCAAAGATGCGGCGAGTGGAGGTCACGGTTGCCCTGTACCGTGAGGAAGGCGCGGCTCCGGTTCCGGTCCATACCCTGTCTGCTTTTGTGGGGGCACAGTGATGATCGCGCCACCAAAGACCTCCCAACCGCTGCAACAGGGCTTCACCCTGCTGGAGGTGTTGATCGCGGTCACCATAACCGCCGTCATTGGGCTGGGCGTGTGGCAGGTTATCAATGGGGTGGTCAACTCCCGAGATCGGGTGAATGAGCTGGCTGAACAGTTCGACGGCCTGCAGCGGGCCATGCTGTTGCTTGAGCGGGATATCATGCAGGTGGTAAACCGGCCGGCCAGGGATATTTACGGCGATTTCAAGCCGGCACTGTCGAGTCGTGATGATGATTTTTCCCTGGTGTTGACCCGTCAGGGCTGGCGTAACCCTCTTGGAATCCGCCGCAGTGGTTTGCAGCGTGTTGGCTGGGAATACACCGGCAGCGAATTACGGCGTCGGTACTGGCCCATGGTGGACCAGGGGCAGGAAGATGACAGCCGCGATGTGCTGCTTCTGGAGGGCGTAAAACGCCTGGAAGTGCGGTTTCTGGATTCCAACCGAAGCTGGCAGCCGCAGTGGCCCACCGATGAAGTCATGGCCGGATTGACCCCGGGCAGCCGCCCGGATGTTCCGTTGCCACTGGGTATGGAAGTGACTCTGGAGCACGAGCGTTTTGGCACGCTGGTACGGACCTTTGCCCTGCCGGATTTTGATCCGGCGGTCGCCCAGGGTGCGCTGAACCAGGCAAACCAGGCTGCCAGTGAGGCGGAAGAAGAAAGCACCGAAGAAGAGGGAACGACAGAACAACCCGGTGAAACCACCGGCGCAACGGGGCAGGGAGGCTAGGCCAATATGGTGCAGATCCCGGCTTTTCCAAACCGTCAGCGCGGCGTTGCCCTGATTATGGTGCTGCTGGCCATGGCACTGGTGGTCATGTTGGCGTCAGGCATGACCCAGCAACAAAGCCTCCGGGTGTTCAAGGCAGGTCACTACCTGGCACAGCAGCAGGGCCAGAGTATTGCGCTGGGTGCAGAAGCCTTTGCTCGCCAGATCCTGCGCAGGGATTACGACGAGGACAAGGAAGAAAACCTGATGGTCGACAGCCTGGACGAATTCTGGGCTGCCAATGCAGCCGTGTTGCCACTGGATGATAACGGCGTGGCCGAAGTTCAGATTGACGACCTGGGTGGTCGACTGAACCTGAATGATCTGGTCGGTGCCAATGGTCAGGTGGACCCTATCGTCAGGGATCGATTTATTCAGTTGTTCGCTGCATTGGGGATTACGGCCGTTTCCGTGGACTCGCTGGTGGACTGGATAGACCCGAACGACCAGACGGTAACCGCTTATGGCGCCGAGGATGGCCAGTACCTGATGGCGGAGCAGGGATACCGCGCGGCGAACCAGCCCTTTACAACGGTGACTGAGTTACGCCTGATCGAGGGCATGACCGAAGAGATTTATCGCGCCCTGCGGCCTCACGTGACGGCACTGCCGGTAAATGGGGCGGGCATAAATGTGAATACCGCCACTGCCATGGTGATCCGCTCACTGCATGAGGAGCTGACGGACGCCCAGGCTGCGTCTATTCTTGAGAAGCGGGAAGAGGAACGGTTCGAGAATCTTCAGGACTTTATGGCATTACCGGAGTTCGCGGGCCTCGGGCTCAAATCGGTCGGCCTGGGGTTGCAGACACGGTTTTTTGAAGTTGCCTCGCGGATTACCTACGATAACCGTGTCGTGAATATGGTCAGTACCGTGTTCCGTACTCCGGAAGGGGAAGTCCAGACGGTTCACAGGGATACCGGGCAGAAGAACCGAATTACCAAAGAGCCCTTTACCATTTCAGAAGGATAATCATGTCTTATCGCCTCTACGTCCGCCCGATACCGCCGTTCGCGGACGCTGACCAGGATCCCGACGCCCAGATGTTCAATTGGGTGCTGCACGACGCCAGCGGCGATGCCCAGGCCCGGGGTGCCGGCGACAGCCGTGATGCCATCGAGCATACCCTGGGGCAGAATGCCCTGGATAACGTTCTGTTGATCGGCCTGATTCCCGGTGAGGAAGCGATTTACTGCCTGGCTGACATTCCCGCAAAGCAAAGTCGGTTCATCAATCAGGCCTTACCCTACGCCGTTGAGGAGCAGATTGCCCAGGATATAGATTCCGTGCACCTGGCGTTGGGCTCCCATACCGAGCATGGTTACCGGGTTGCAGCCATAGATCGCGAGCGAATGGGGCAATGGGTACAGTTATTCAGCGGTTGGGAGCATCTCCGCCTGGATGCCATTTTCCCGGACGCCTCGTTGCTGCCCCGCACCGAAGGCGGCTGGTCTGTCTGTCTGGACGGCGAAACGGCCATGATGGTCAGCGAACGGGGCGAGTGGTTGAGCATGCAGTCTGCCAACCTTGGTATGTTTGCCCACACCCTCGCGGCGCCATCCGCCGAAGAAGTGGTGGCGGAGATTCCGGTCACCGTGTACGGCACCGACGAAGAGTTTGAAGTCCAGCAATCTGCACTTACCGAGTTAGCTGGCTCGGGGCGTCTTGCGGTTCGTCGGGAAAGCCTGGAGCTCATGCCGCTGGAACTGCTCGCCTACGCCCATCACCATCATCTCTGCGAGCCGGTGAATCTGTGTCAGGGCGTGTTTTCGTCCAAATCGGGCAAAGCCAGTCCACTGAAACCCTGGAAACCGTTGATTGCGGTGGCGGCAGTCTGGTTCGGCGTTCAGGTGGCGTTGAACCTGGGCATGG
This sequence comes from Marinobacter sp. MIT932201, assembly GCF_047123295.1. Lineage (NCBI taxonomy): Bacteria > Pseudomonadati > Pseudomonadota > Gammaproteobacteria > Pseudomonadales > Marinobacteraceae > Marinobacter > Marinobacter sp. MIT932201. The sequence goes on from NZ_CP138917.1 coordinate 2,094,263, forward strand.
GGTTGTACTATCAGAATCAGGCTGAAGAACTACAAAGCGAGGCCATGGCAATCTATCGCGATGCTTTCCCCAATGACCGGCGTACTCACGCAGGTAATGTCCGGCGTGTGATCGAAGGTCAGTTGCGGGTGGCCGGCTCCAGTGGACCAGAAGTGGACTTCATCACCCTGATGAAATACACCGGCCAGCAATATGCCCGCCTCCCGGGTAGTCAGGGGGTGAACTTCAATTCGGTGAACTACAGCCGCTCAAGGGGAGAGCTTATCGTGGATGTGCGAGCTGACAGCTACGATCGCCTGAGCGCCCTGCGAAACGGCCTCGCGAACCAGGGCCTGGAAGCGCAGATTGGCTCGGTTGTGAACGAAGCGAGCGGCGCCCGCGGCCGCCTGACGGTTTCAGGAGGTTAAGGCTATGCTTTCACGAATCAAGGATCAGCCGGCAGTCGGCAAACTCATTGCACAGTATGATCAATTGCCCCGCCGCGACCAGCAGGCTCTGGTCGTGCTCGCCATCGCTGTTTTTCTTGGCATTCTGTATTTCGCCGTCTGGCGCCCGGCGGCCGTATTCAATGATCAAGCGGAATCTGCGCGGAACAATGCCGGCGAGCTGTTGGCCTGGATGCAGGCAAATGAACAGACGATCCAGCGTTTGGGTAATTCTGGAGGTGCCAGCACGTCGGCCTCGGCAGACAAGCCTGCCGATGGCCGTGCCCTGATGGCCCTGGTGACCCGTTCCGCCGGTGAGGCGGGTTTGTCGCTCCAGCGGTTTGAACCCAGCGGGGAAGATGCAATCCGCGTCTGGCTCGAGAACGCACCTTTTGCAGAGGTGGCGGCGTGGCTGGAGCGGCTGAATGGCAGCCATGGTGTTGTGATCGATCAGGCAACCATGGACCGGGCAAGTGAACCGGGCCGGGTGTCCGTTCGTTTAACCCTGGCCATCTGATTCTGAAAACCAGATTCCGGGCCTTCCGTCCGGAACTGATGCAGGAGAGGGAAGCGATGAGTAACGGCAGCGACAACAAGAACAAATCCGAGCCAGCCATTGTTCGCCTGGACGAAACAGCGGTCAATGAAGCCAGATCCATTCTGTTTCACGCCTATCGAAACGAGCCGACGTTCCAGTACCTTTTTGATCATCGGCGCCCCGGTTACGATCAACGGGTTCGGGCAACCATACGGGAACTGATCGACCTGTATTTTGAGCTCGATCAGGAGGCCATTGGTGTGATGGTAGACGACACGCTCGTTGCCGTGGCGTTTATCGGGGACCCGGAGCTCAGGATGAACCTGGCTGACCAGCTCAGCTGGCGGATCCGTATGGTGCTGACCACCGGTTTTGCATCCACGCGCCGATACCTGGATTACCACCAGAAAATCCGGGACATGTTGCCACAGCCGTTGGCGCACCAGTTGCCAATGATGGGCGTAAATCCCAAATACCAGAATCGCGGCTATGGCCGGCTGTTGCTGAAAACTGTTGAAAGGCTGTGTGCAGAGAACCCAAGGGGTAGCGGCCTGGTGCTTGATACCGGCAACAATCGCTATCTGCCTTTCTACGAGTCCGAGGGTTTCCGGAGCCTTGGCAAGATACAGCTCGGCGATTTCGAGGATCACGTGCTGTTCAGGGAAGTGCATCCGGAAAGTAAAACGGCCGCGCCCGGCCAAACCTGACTTTTTTAACGTTTAACGGGAGAAGCTGTGTCTGACCAGCAGGATTTTGATCTGATCGTTATCGGAGCCGGCTCTGGCGGTGTTCGTCTGGCCCGTATGTCTGCCCAAAGGGGCGCAAAAGTGGCCGTGGTTGAATCCCGGTACCTTGGCGGAACCTGTGTGAACGTGGGCTGCGTGCCCAAGAAGCTGTTTGTGTACGGCGCTCATGTTCATGATGAGCTGGAAGACGCCGCCGGCTATGGCTGGCAGGTCCCTCTCGATGATGTCAGTTTCGACTGGCCAAAGCTGGTGGCGAACAAGAACGCCGAGATCGAGCGTCTGAACGGCATCTATGGCCGGTTGTTGGAGAATGCGGGCGTAACCATCATCGAAGGGACCGCGTCTCTGTCAGACGCCAACACAGTGGTGGTCGGCGAAACGTCTTACCGGGCCAGACACATCACTATTGCCACGGGTAGCTGGCCTGTAATTCCGGACGTGCCTGGCAAGGAATGTATTCTTACCTCCAACGAGATGTTCTACCTGCCACAGCTGCCGAAGCAGGCCGTGGTGTGGGGCGGCGGCTATATTGCCGTGGAGTTTGCCGGCATCCTGGCAGGACTGGGTGTTGAGACCACGCTGTTGTATCGCGGCGATCTGTTCCTGCGTGGGTTTGATAATGACATCCGCCGGTTCACGGAACAGGAAATGCGAAAGAAGGGCGTAAACCTGCGTTTTGGCGTGACCATTGAATCGGTTGAAGCCGAGAATGCCCATTACCGGGTACAACTGAACAATGGTGAAACCCTGGAAACCGGGCTGGTGATGGCGGCGACCGGACGCCGGGCGCTCGTCGACGGGCTTGGCCTGACCGATCTTGGTGTCCAGCTCAGCGCGTCAGGCCATGTTGTGGTGGATGATCATTTCCAGACCGCGGTGCCTTCTATTACCGCACTGGGTGATGTAATCGGTACCCCACAGCTTACGCCGGTGGCTCTGGCCCAGGGCATGGTGCTATCCCGGCGTTTGTTTGGGGATGGCAAAGGCGACATGGACTATTCCGCAATTCCGACCGCCGTGTTCTGTCAGCCCAACATCGGCACCGTGGGGCTGACCGAGGAAGAGGCCCGGGAAGCGGGGCATCGTCTCAGGATTTATCGCTCCGAGTTCCGCCCGATGAAATACACCCTCAGTGGACGGGATGAGCGAAGCCTGATGAAACTGGTGGTGGATGATGAGACCGACAGGGTACTCGGTGCCCATATGGTTGGCCCGGACGCCGGCGAAATTACGCAGGGCCTGGCAGTTGCCATCAAGGCTGGCGCTACCAAGGCTCAGTTCGATTCTACCCTGGGCATCCATCCCACCTCTGCGGAAGAGTTTGTCACCATGCGGGAACCCGTCGCCTGATCCTGCGCCGGCGCCCGCGATGACGGCGCCGGCATTCTTCTAGAGCTGAATCCAGCGGCTCAGCACTTCCCGCAACATTTCCTTGCGGACCGGTTTGGCCAGATAGTCATTCATTCCACAGTCGAGACAGCTCTTCTCGGTGCCGGGGAGTACGTCGGCCGTCAAGGCGATGATCGGCGTGCCGATCTGGCCGTTACTCTGTTCCCATTCCCGGATAAACCGGGTTGCCTCATAACCATCCATCACCGGCATCTGGCAATCCATCAGAATAATGTCGTAACCCGTGTGATTGGTAGTGACCTTCTCAAGTGCTTCCTTACCGTTATTGGCGGAATCCGTCTGGAAGCCCAGCCGCTTGAGCATGGCCGTGGCAACGCGCTGGTTCACGGGGTTGTCTTCCACTACCAGGGCATGGCTGGTGCTGTTGATGGCTTCTCTGGGCGGCGGGCCGGAGGGCTCTGATTGGTTGGTCGGATTGGCCAACTCGAAGGGCAGTTCAAAGCGGAATGAAGAGCCTTTGCCCAGATCGGTTTCGACCTGAATGTGGCCACCCATGAGTTCCACCAGCCGTTGAACAAGGGACAATCCCAGGCCGGTGCCACCGAATCCCCGGCTGTTGCCATGGTCTAACTGTTCGAAGGAGTTAAAAATGTCCTGAAGGCGTTCCACCGGAATCCCGGAACCGGAATCGCTGATTGAGCAATTCAGGATAATGCAGTTGTCTTCCAGGGCAAAGAATCCCGCCTGGATATTGATGAAACCATCTCCGGTAAACTTGATAGCGTTGTCGGCCAGTCCGGCAAGTATCTGACGCAGGCGTGCCGGGTCGCCGACCACTACCGGGTTGTCAGGCCAGTCACCGAAGAACTTCAGGTTGAGGGCCAGGCCCTGTTGTTCCGCCAAGTGCCGGTAGGTGGCGGTACAGTTGGAAATCAATTCCCTGAGATCGAATTCCTGGCTTTCAAGTTTCAGGGTGCCGCTGTCCATCTTTGAATAGTCCAGGATGTCCGCGATCACCGTGAGCAGATCCTCGGTGGATTGCCGGGCGGTGTTCAGGTACTCCCGCTGGCGATGGGTGAGCGGCTCTTCCTGGATCAGATCCACCATACCCAGAACCCCATTCAGAGGGGTGCGGAGTTCATGACTCATGGTGGCCAGAAACTCGGATTTTGCCTGGTTCGCCATTTCGGCTTTTTCCCGGGCGCTTTCAGAGGCTGTGAGTGTCTGGTCCCGCGCTGTTTTCAGGCCTGCGAGATGTTGGGCAAGTTCGTTGAGTTGCTCCTCAATTGCCACGATCTCGCGGGAGCTCTGGTGGGTGTTCAGGGCGCGTTCTTGATAGTCGCCGGCGGTCAGCTTTCCGATTCGTCCGGCAAGATCCCGGATGGGCGCGAGGATGGTCCCCAGAAAGTGGTTGATGATCAGAATAGTGAACAAAAGCAGGGCCACGCCAACGGCGATGGACGTCCAGAGAATATCCTGTCGCCTGTCGGCAAGAACATCGTGATCCATGCCGACCTGTACTGTGCCGACTCGCAGGGAGCCGGAGCCAAAGCCATAATCGGGTTCAAACCATTCCGCTGTTCTTTCCGAACCAAGCTCCAGAGGTTGCTGGAGAATGTCGGCCTCGAAAATCTGGTAGCGACTGCGCAAGTCGCTGGCATTGACCGGTTGGTGGGAGACGAACCCAATCTGCTCTCCCATCACGTCAGAAACGCGGATCCAGTCGGCGTTGCTGCGTCGCAGTGATTGGGACAGGATCTGTTCCAGTGCCAGGGTGTTGCCCGAAACCACGGCGTACTCGAGTGCGGGCGCCAGGCTGTCCGCAAGCATCTGGCCGCTGTCTGACAAATCCCGGCGGGCGTCCTCCAGGCGCGCGGACGTGAAGAACACCATGAGCACGATGAACATGACAACGGCCGGGAGCGCACCCAGGAGCAAGAGCGTACGGGAGAGGGGCCGCTGCTGTCTCTTGAGGTTACTCATCGGCCACCTCCCCATTGACGGTCAGTTGTCTGTCCACCCGTTGGGCAATGTCTTCACGGCTGGGAAGGGGGATATTCAGGGAACGAGCAACCTGAGCGTTCACTTCAACCCGGAAGCTTTCCGGGTAGGAGGGTGCCGGAAACTCTCCTGTCTCGAAATACGTGGTCAGAAACTCATCTGCCATCTCGATCATTTCCGGAAACGGCGCATAGCTGGATGCGAGTGATCCCGCCTTCACATAAGCTTGCGTTGGTCCAATGACGATCTGATTACGGCGATAAGCGGTCAGCAGAATATGTTTGATGGTTCTGGGGTTGTAGATGGCGCTGTCCGGGGCGGCTAACAGAAAATCACCGTAACCGAGAGCCCGGACGAGCGTGGGAATCAGCTTGTCGTCGTCATCGACAAGAAACAGCCGGGCCGACATGCCATAGGTCGGCAGCTTATCAATCAGTGGTTCGTAGAGTTCCACCGAATCTGCGGTTGCCAGCAGGGCTATCTTGGTAGCCTGTGGCAGGATGGCCTTTCCCGTCAGAGCCTGACGGATGAGAGGGACGTCATACAGAACGCCGGTGATCTGGCCGGGGGATCGGTCTGCGAAACCGGAAATGAAGGATTTATCAACCAGCAGCGCGAGAATGGGCGCGGAGCGATTTGCCTGGCGAGCGCGGGAGAAGGCGGAAGGTCCAGCAGTAATGATTGGTCCGGAATCAAGCGCGGCCAGCTGCTCGTCGGTGACCTCCACCAGGGAAATGGATGGCTCAAGCTCTGCTTTGAGGAGCTGCACGAGGTGCTGATCAAGCGGCGCGTTGCCCGAGCTGGCAAAGTAGACAGTTCTCGCCGTCGATTCCTGAGAGCTGACAAACGTGGAAAAAACGGCCAAAAGCAGAAGCCACAGGGTCTTGTGAACAAGACCCTGGATTCGGCTTCCGGGCCGATTAGGGTGATTCGTGCCTGACTTTCGTTCCATACCGTCCAGGGCTCACGCTTTCCTTGTTTCAATCAGAAACGAATACCAGCCTCAACAAAAAACTGGTTGTGATCTTCAATCCGGTTATCCGGGCTGATCCAATGCTTCGGATTGAGATAATGCTGGATCGTCAGTGCCAGCATATAGCTGTAATCTGTTTTGTCCACCCGTCGGGCCAAGCGGAAATCCGCACGCTCGAACCGGGTTTCCCTGACTTCATTGGTCCAGTACATGGCCGCTGACGTCGTGAAGCCCTTTGGGAGATCCTGGATCCAGGCGAAGCTGCCGGAATCGCGGGCGGAGAGACGGGCCAGAAGATCGACAGCCCGTTCCTGTTTGTTCAGCGGGAGTGCGTTGGGGTCACCCGTGTATCTGCCCTCCTGCTCAAGATAGGCGTAGGTGGCTCGCAGTTTGGTGCCGGAGAATTCCAGTGACGTTTCCAGTTCGACGCCTTCCTGTTCAAGATCAACATTGTTGGCGATGTACCATTCTTCTTCGTTGATAACGCCGCTGATCATGTCACGGAAGTCGTCATTGAAGTAGCGAACTTCCACAGAGAGCAGGGCTCTTTCCAAGTTGAACTGGCCGAAGTAGCTGATCTCCCTGGAAGTGATCCATTCCTCCTCAAGCCTATCTCCATACGTGGATGTGGTCGGATCCAACAGGCTTTCGACATCGATTCGCTGGCCGTCCAATGCCTCAAAAGGTGGCTGAACGTTGGTAGGCGTATAGCCCCAGTCAGGATTCTGTTCGAAGGCGTCCGGTGTGCGGACCGCTTTGGAAAACACAAACCGCACGGCGTGGTTGTTGTTCAGGATAAAGTTCGCGGCGGCTCTGGGCGAGAAATAATCTTCATCGGTGGTTGTAGTCTGCTCCCAGTTGCCGCCTGCGTTGAAGGTCAGCCAGCGGAAAGGCGAGTACTCGGCGTTGGCGAATACCCTGGATTGGTAGTTATTCCCTTTACCGTTAAAGAAGGTCTGAGAATTGAACGAGTCCTTGCGATAGCCCAAGCCGGAGACCAGCTTGAACTGATCGCTGAAAATTATGGTGTCCTGGAGCTCGATTTCCTGCCGGGTTTCTTCCAGGTCTTCATTCAGGTCAGCGATGAACGGTCCCTGGTCTTCTGGAAATGGCGGGAAGCCCGTCGGAAGAAGGGCATTGATTACAGGCGCAGGTGTTGAGACTGTCCAACGCTGACGCTGCCGCTGATTCTGATAACTGGCCTGGATATGATAGAAATGATCAGGCGACGTCGCTCCATCGAACCGGACATGGAGGTAGTAATCGTCCATGATGATGTCCGGGTTTGTGGTAGCTCCCAGCTTGCCCGACTTCTCGAGATCTTCTTCATTCACACCGTCCAGAACGCCTGCCCGGACGTCAATGGAGTGCTGGCGGTCAATGCGAAATACGCTGTCAAAATTGAAGTTGTTGATATCGTGGCCATCGTGGAAGGGGATTTCCTCTCCGCCATCAATTTGGTTGTCAAAACCGTTGGATTTCCGCTTTTCATAAGACAGGCGCCAGCTTTTATCGGCGTCGGCATCACCCACCGACGTAAACGTGCGCAGATGTCCGCGGGACCCGACCGAGGTGTAGGCTTCCACGCCGGCTGTATCCTGCGGCGAGCGGGTAATGATATTGATGCTGCCAAGAAAGGCATTGATGCCATAGGCGGCGGAATTCGGTCCCCGACTCACCTCAATGCGTTCAATGTTCTCCAGTGCCACCGGCATGCCCAGCCAGTCGACGTCGGCCAGGCTGATTCGATAGGCCGTTCGCCCGTCAATCTGAACCTGCAGCCGGCGCTGCTCGTACTGGGAGGTACCGTGGTAGGTTGCAACCGGATTGGTGCTTCCCCAGTGGCCAACCACCATGCCGGGAACCAGCCGGAGTGCCTCTACGAGATTCATGATGCCGAGGTCGCGAATCATGTCTCCGGTGATGATCGTGGTGGTGCCGGGTACCCGGAGTTTTGACTGGCGCAATCGTGTTGTCGTCAGGACTTCGGGGATTTCGCTTTGTTCGCCTTCGAGGGCAAGTAAGCCGGGTATGAAATCAGGGGTATCGGTCTGGCCGACTGCTGTGGTTGGTAGCAGAGCGGACAGGGCAAGGCTGAGGCCGAAGCAGGCTACGCGAGGGTGGCGCTTACCCATCCCTGCCGTTTTGGTCGATTGATACATGGTTGACGTTCTATAATCTGCCGAGAAAAACGGATAAAGCGGTTTTATTATCATTGGGTCCTATCGTAAGGGACTACAGACGTTTTGTCTCTCTTAAATGTAATGAATCTCGGCCCGGGAGTGGCAGCTGTATGAATTGTTGGGAAATCCTTGGAATTGAACCCACCGACGATCGTCGGAGAATCCAGGATGCGTATGAGCAACAGCTCAAATTTGCTTCGGAAAGCGAGGCAAAAAGCCTGGAGCAGGCGTTTCGGGAAGCGGTGGGTGATGCGCCAGCGCCGGCAACCCGGCCAGCCGACACTGCGCAGCCCGGCCAGCCGACTCATGAGGCAGAAGAGGCAAGTGAACGTCCCCTCGATGCCAATGATGGGCAGGTAGTTCGTGAGGTTGTTATTCAGATCAAGGCACTGCTCAATGACTCATCCAGAAGCAAGGATGCGGGTATCTGGCAAGCCATTCTTTGCGAGCCGCCGGCCGATCAGCCGCAATTGCGACGTGAAATCGGCCGGCAACTGGAGCCCCAGGTGCGACCAATGGCTGAAAACGGAACCTTTCCGGCCCCGGTTGCCCAGTTTCTGGGGGAGTGGTTTGGCTGGTTCAGCATGGAGGAGGCTCCCGAGGTAGCCGACGAGCGCAACTACCCGGAACCCGGCATGGCAGAAGAGCAGGGTGTCCAGCCTCCGCAGATGGTGAATTTCTGGCCGGCGGTTATTGGCTGGATAGTCGGCCTGGTGATCCTGGCCACGCTGTTTGGCGGAATGGGAGGCGGTTAATTCCGCCGTCCCGGTTAGCTGGTCTCGTTCGCGTTTGCCCGTTCAATTTTTTCCCGGTACTTCTGGGCCAGGATGGCTCCCACAATCACCTGTATCTGGTTGTAGCACATGATCGGTAACACGATCATGCCAAAACCGGGATGGCCCGAGAACAGAACTTTGGCCATCGGCAAGCCAGATGCCAGACTCTTCTTCGAGCCGCAGAACACCACCGCGGCTTCATCCTCCAGGCTGAAGCCAAATCGCCGCACCAGGAATTTCGCAAACACCATAAACAACAGCAGCAAGCCCAGGCACAGCGCGATGGCGAACAGAATGGCCTGGAGCGGCAGGTTCTCCCAGAGCCCACTTTCCACTGAATGCGAGAAGGCAGAGTAAACAATCAGCCAGATCACGCACTGGTCGTAGCGCGACATCAGCGTTTCGTTTCTGCCCAGGAACCCTCCGAGCCAGGGCCTTAGGGCGTGGCCCACGGCAAAGGGCAGCAGTAGTTGCAGGATAATGTCTTTGAGGGCCTCCGCAATGGAGAAATCCCCGCCACCGGATGTACTTACCAGCAGCAACAGCAGGAACGGCGTCAGCATCATGCCGAAGACATTGGAGGCGGCTGCGCTGCAGATGGCTGCGGGTACATTGCCCCTGGCCATTGCTGTGTAGGCGATGGAGGAAGAAACCGCCGACGGCAGCACGCCCAGGTAAAGGAATCCGAGCCCGAGATCCCTCGGCATCCAGGAAGGCGCAATGTCGCTGAGTCCGTTGATCGGCAGCACCGCCAGCGGAAAGAAGATGAACGTGAGCGAGGTGATCAGGATGTGCAGTCGCCAGTGAGTGGCACCGGCGATGATCTGTTCCCGAGAGAGTGCCGCGCCATGAAAGAAGAAGAGCAGAGCGACGGCAACGGTTCCGGCGGTTGCCAGGGCGTCCCCGGCCTGGCCGGTGGCCGGCAGGAACGTCGCCAGGACGATGGCACCGAGCAGCAGCAGGGTAAAGGTGTCGATCCGGAATTTCATAAATCAGGACTCCCTGCGCTTGAGCGCCTGGAGGCTTGGCTTAAGAAGTTCCCGGGCCAGAGTCTCGGCTTTGCTCTCATCCTGCCGTCTGACGGCGGCGAGCAGCAGTTCGTGGTCTTCCTGGGAGGGCTCCGGAAGATCCGTATCCGTCTCGGTCTGCTCTATGGTCTGGCTTACGGCGTGGGAGAAGTAATCGTACAGTTCTACCAGCGCGGAATTATGGGACGCGGCGACCAGGGCATGGTGGAAGGCTTCATCGTGGCGGATGCGGGCCTGAAGATTTTGTCCCGCCCTGGCGCGCGCATCCAGGGCCTTGGTCATCTGCTGCAGATCCCGGTCGGTTCGCCTCGCCGCGGCCAGTTTGGCGGCTTCCGTTTCCAGCATGATGCGTACTTCGAGCTGGTCCGCCAGCTGGGTGCGGGCAATCCTCCGTAGGGTTTCCCCGGCGTCGCGAGTGGCGCGCACGTAGGTACCATCGCCCTGGCGGGTTTCCAGCATGCCTACATGCACAAGTACGCGAACTGCCTCCCGCACGGTATTTCGGCTGACTCCGAGGGAATCAGACAGCTCCGATTCCACGGGCAGGCGATCTCCCACCGACCAATCGCCTTTCTCGATAGCGTTTCTGAGGCTCTCTATGGCGGTTTCCACCAGCGAGCCTTTGCGGATACGTTCCAGCATAGTGTTTATCATCCCTCAAACAGATAACCCAATCATCCTATGAATTAAGCCAGCCTTCAAGGGAATGTTGAAATCGGACACCTAGCCCGGGGGCTGCCCCGGGTAGAGAAATTGATAATCAGCGGTGTCTACGTGGCGGGTAGCGAATCGGTAGGTGAAGGTGAATCCCGGCCAGTTGACCGTATTTCGGCCGTTGGCGTCGAGATACCAGGACGTGCAGCCGGAGCTCCAGACCGTATCTTCCAGGCCTTGCTGAACCACCTGGGTGAAGCGGTCCTGACGGTCCTGGCGCACATCCATGGCGGATTGGGGGTATTTTTCCAGTGCTTCGAGACATTCCAGGACGTATCGGAACTGGGATTCCAGCATGTAAAGGATCGAGTTGTGGGCCAGATTGGTGTTGGGGCCATAGAGCATGAACATGTTGGGGAAGCCGCTTACGGTAATGCCTTTGAAGGCGGCGGCGCCATTCTTCCAGGCGTCGTTCAGGGTTTTTCCGTCACGGCCGGTTATCCGGATGGGCGAAAGAAACTCCGAGGCCCGGAAACCGGTACCACAGATAATGGCATCTGCAGGATGGTGGTGACCGTCCCGGGTGATCACGCCGGTTTCATCAATACGCTCGATGGGGTCGGTAATCAGGTTCACGTTGGGCCGGTTGATGGCCGGATACCAGTCGTTGGAAATCAGAATGCGTTTACAGCCGATCTTGTAGTCGGGAATGATCTTTTTCAGTTTGGCGGGGTCCGATACTCGCTTTCTCGCCTCACGTTTGGCCTGGTTGGCGTAATACTCCAGCAGGCCACTGAATTTAGTGAACGCCAGGGCCCGGCTCTCGTTATTCCAGTAAATCAGGTAACGATAAAAGCGGTCCCATAGAGGCAGTTTCTGGAACAGCGTCTGCTCCCAGCGCTTGAATGGCCGATCTGGTTTGGGCAGTACCCAGGCTGCGGAGCGCTGGAACAGATCCAGTTGTTCAACCTTATGTGCAATCTCCGGGACAAACTGTATGGCGCTGGCGCCGGTACCAATAACGGCCACCCGTTTACCGGTCAGGTCGTAGTCATGATCCCACTGGGCCGAGTGGAACATCTTGCCCTGGAAGCGATCCAGGCCGTCGAGTTTTGGCCAGGCAGGTTGGTTCAACTGGCCCGTGGCGGTAATGAGCACGTCCGCGGTGAGTTGCTCGCCGTTAGCCAGTGTGACCGTCCACTGGTTCGAGTGATCGTCGAAGGTGGCTTCCTGTACTTCGGCCTGGAAACGGATGTGATCGCCAAGCCGGTATTTCTCGACGCAGTGCTGCATGTAGCCGAGTATTTCCCGCTGCAACCCGAATTTTCGCGACCAGTCGTGCTTCGGTTCGAAGGAGTAGGAATAGAAGTGTGACTGTACATCGCAGGCAGCGCCGGGGTAGGTGTTATCGCGCCAGGTACCGCCAACACGGTCGGCTTTTTCCAGCAGGGTCAGGTTGGTGAAGCCTGCCAGTTTCAGTTTGATGGCCATTCCCAGGCCACCGAAACCGGTGCCGATAATGAGAATGGACGGGCGTTCACGGCGACTGGCTTGGGTCATATTCAGGTGTCCGGAATTATTATTGTGGTCTTTCGAAGTCAGTATACGCATGTAACCACCCGGTAGGGATGACATTTCTCGCCACACGGGCTAGTCAGAATGACCAATCGGCGTGCGGCTCAGGAAACTGTCCTCGGTTTGAGACAGCAGTTCCCGAAGCGCCGGCGTCTCGAACTGGCGTCGGATACTGATGGCGTAGAATTCCTCGAAAACGCCGGGCAGAGCGCCGTAATCCGCCAGAGCACCGCTTCTCATTTCGTCCCGCACGACCACCGGCGGCATGATGGCAAAGTGGCCGGTGTCCCGGGTCAGCAGTCGCATCAAGGCCATATCGTCTACTTCCGCGGCGATGCTCGGGCGTAGCCGGTGGTATTCGCACAGCTGATCAAAGGCCTGGCGTATGTTGTTGTCGGGCCCGGGAACGATCAGGCTCCTGCCGCGCAGCACGTCGACAAAATCGCCCTGAACATCCACCCCCCGGGGGCCGATGATGCTGACCGGTTGTTTTGCAATCAAACGCGACCGCCACGGATTCTGCTCGTCGCCGTGTACCGACTGGTTGGCAAGGATCAAATCCAGCCGGTGGGCTGAAAGCCGCCGGAGCAATTCATCGATGTGACTGCTTTGCAAGCTGAGTTCCAGATCCTCGCGGTTCAGGAGGGGTTGGAGAAACCCCTCCTGGAAGTTCCGGGAAAGGGTAGCGACCGCCCCGATCCTCAGGATCTCCCGATTGGGTTGGGCGCCAGAGGCAAACAACGCTGTCAGTTCCTCACCCTGCCGGAATATCTCTTCTGCGTATGAAAAGGCCATGCGGCCCGCTTCAGACAGCTTGAGGCGCCGCCCCTCACGGATAAAAAGGTCATGCCCCAGGCTCTCCTCCAGCTTCCGGATCTGTCCGGACAGCGCGGACTGGGAAATATGCAGCGAGTCGGCGGCCCGGGTCAGATGGCCGGTTCGGGCAACCTTCCAGAAATAGTAGAGATGGTGGTAGTTGAGCTTCATGGCTTTTCGTTCTCAAAAAAAGAATGAAGTGATCAGTATAAACCATTTTTTATATGTGATTGGTCAAGGCAAAGTACTGGCAAACAGGAGGTTTGCTGATATGCACCCAATCGCTGAATCGTCATCGCTATTGATCCTCGCAATCTGGCTGCTGCTTCCGGTGAGTCTTTTCGTACTGGCAGGGTTGAGTGGCTGGCTGAAAAGTCCGCTGAAGCTGAACCACTGCTGGAGAGTGGCCGGATGGCTACTGGTGGCCTCTATGGCTGCGTCCCTGATGGTGGGCGTACTGCTGTTGCTGCAGGCCAGCGTTGGCGGAAACAGTAACACCCTGGCAAACCTCGGTAGTCGATACGGTCTCTACGCGGATGGCATTGCAGTCTGGATGGCGCTCATGGTGGCCTTTATCGGTTGGGTGATACTGCGGTTCGCGAACAACTACCTCAGCCAGGATCCCGGCCGCGACCGGTTTTTCCCCTGGTTTCTGGTCACCGTTGCCTCTGTCCTGATCCTGGTATTCACCAACCACCTGTTGATTCTTGCGGGCGCCTGGATTGGTGTCAGTCTGGCCTTGCATCATTTGCTGACCCTCTACCAGGACCGCCCCCAGGCCCGTATGGCGGCAGTGCAGAAGTTTATTGTCAGTCGGGTAGGCGATGCACTGGTCATCTCCGGTGTGGTGGCTCTGTATCTTCACTACGGCACCTTTTACCTCCCGGAAATGGTTCAGGCAGAGACCGCCCGTGATGGCGGATCCACTGCCCTGACTGTGGCATCGGTTGTTCTGGCCCTGGCGGCAGTACTCAAGTGCGCCCAGATTCCTTTTCACGGTTGGCTTATCCGCGTGATGGAGGCGCCGACGCCGGTATCGGCGTTGCTTCACGCCGGTGTGATCAACCTTGGGGGGTTCCTCTGGCTGCGCCTGTTCCCCGTGTTTGACGGCTTTACGGCCGGCCACATGGTGTTGCTGGTCTTCGGTGGTATGACAGCGATCGTTGCGGTCCTGACCATGATGACGCAGTACTCCGTCAAGCATGCCCTGGCGTGGTCCACCTGCGCGCAGATGGGGTTCATGCTGTTTGAGATCGGTATGGGCGCTTACACCCTGGCTCTGCTGCATCTGCTGGCTCACTCGCTGTACAAGGCACACTCTTTCCTGGCTTCCGGCCGCACCGTGGCAGTATCTGCGGCAAATCCATTTCCGGAATCGTCGCCGGCCAGTCGGCTGTTTTGGGCCGGTTCTACCGGCCTGTTGGCTGCCGCTATCCTGGTTCTGGCTCCGTGGATCGTGGAGAGCAACCCGGTATTCGGAGCCTTGTTGGTGTTGGCGGTCTCCGCGGCTGCCATGGGTATTCCGGCCGGAGCGACCTCTGCGGTAAAGCTGAGGCTTGCAGGCCTGGCTGTGCTGCTGGTTCCCCTGTACTCGCTGCTGCACTTCCTGGTTGGCCCGGCAGTGCCTGTGCACGAGGGCTTTGTTATCCCCATTGCAGCCTGGTCGGTTGCGTCTGCAATGGTCGCGGTGTTGGCTGTCTTTTCTTTGATGATCGTATTCGGGGCCCGTTTTCCGGCAACCCGAACGCTGTGTGTCCATTTCCGTCAGGGGCTTTATCTTGAGTTGCCGTTTGACCGGCTGACGCATTACCTGGCGGCGGAAGCCCTCAAGGTGCCTGCCATGTTTCACCGTGTTCCCCACCATCCGTTCAGACTGGAGGGGAGATCATGAGTGGCGTCAGCGAGTCGGTCCCGGATCTGCGTGCAATGACGGATGACTGGCAAAAGCCTTTCCGGCAGGCCTGCGAGCTTATCGCTCCAGTCTGGCCCCTGGACCAGTGGATTGCGGTGAATCCGTTCTGGGGGCTGCGGCACCTGCCGGCTTCGCGGGCTGACCAGGTGCTCGGCGAGCGCGGCGGATTCAGCATGCTTATGCCAACAGAGTTCTATCGGGAGGCCTGGCAAGGTGGTCGGATCCGGCGGGAGGATTTGCAGGCAAGCATCGCCGAACGGGGCGATGTGCAGAACACAGCATGGTATCTGGATTGGCTTGGTCGGGCACCTTCCACAAGAGCACCCCTGAAAAGCTCCATACTCGATACCTACAGGTTGGCAAGCGGCGACGATCAGGGTGGTTTGGCCGACACGGCCTGTAATCAGGTGTCGCGTGTGTGTGGCGCCTTCTTCGATCAGCGGCAGGGGCGCTGGTCAGCTGTTGACGATAGCCCCGAGACGGGTCTTTTCCAGTTCTGGCTGGAGTCCGCCCGCAGCGACCTTTCCCTCGATTTCAGTACCGGCCTCAAAGGCGCAAGGGCCTTCTTCAAAAGCGTGCCAGACAAGATGGACCAAGCCATTCCTGACGCCCTGAATCGGATAGGCGTCTTCGGGGAAGAGCTTGAGGCCCTGTGCCACAGCCTGTTGCTGAAGGTGAACGGCTGGGCGTCCTGGTGCCGGGGTGAGGATTGGCGGGCCGGCCTTGAGGGCCGCTCATCGGATCGGTGCGCGGAGATACTGGCCATCATGCTGGTATGGGAATCCGCCGGTGTTGCCTTCGCAACAACGGCCCAGAAAGCCGAGTGGCAGAGGCAGAGAGCACGGGCGCGTCGCAACGGAGACCACGACATTCGCACGAGGCTCTGGGTCTGGCAACGTGCCTTTGAAATCGGCTATCAACGCACTCTCTGGAGCGCGCTCGCGGCTGGTCACGAGAAGCAACCAGCATCTGATCACGAAAGCGAAAGACCGGACGCCCAGGCCGTATTCTGTATTGACGTCCGCTCTGAAGTCATGCGCCGCCACCTGGAGGAGGTTTATCCCGGGGTTCAGACCCTCGGCTTTGCCGGGTTCTTCGGAATGCCAATTGACCACCAGCAGCACGGACCGTTCGCGCCGGCTCGCCGTTTGCCGGGTCTGTTGCCCGCCTCGTACCGGTTGATCGATACCAGGGGCAGCTTGCGCGAGGATTTGGCAGAGAACCGCTCCCTGGATCAGAGAGAAATTGCCCGGGAATCGGTGAGGAAGGCGAAATACACCAGCCTGTCGACCTTCACGCTGGTGGAAACCACCGGTCTGGCCTGGGCCTGGAAATTGCTGAAAGACTCGTTGAAAAAAGGCCATAGAGCGAGAGAGGAAAAAGCCGTCGAGGGCCGGTTGGTGCACAGTCTTGGTGGGGACCCGCTGTCAGATCCTCAAAAGGTTGCGCTGGTTGCAAATATGCTTCGTGGCATGTCTCTGACCCGGGGCTTTGCCCCCTTGCTGGCGCTGGTTGGCCACGGAAGCCATACCGACAACAACCCGAACCAGGCCGGGCTGGAGTGTGGCGCCTGCGGTGGGCAGAGTGGCGGCGTCAATGCGCGGCTGGCGGCGCGCCTGTTGAACGACCCACAGGTTCGGGCAGGCTTGGCAGACGAGGGCATCAGGATCCCGGACTTTACGTGGGTGGTGGCTGCCGAGCATTGCACGGCGACGGATAAAGTAACGATTGCTGATCGCCACCTGGTTCCGGATTCCCATGTACAGAGGCTGGCGGACCTTGAAGCCGGGTTTGCAGAGGCTGGCATTCGCGTGCGGAAGGAGCGGGCCACACCATTAAAGCTGAACGGTCTGGACGATGCGAACCTCGGGGAGGCCATGGAAATCCGAACCCGGGATTGGTCCGAGGTGCGCCCGGAGTGGGGCCTGGCCAATAACGCGGCCATCATATTTGCCAAACGAAACAAAACCCGGGGGTGCGACCTGTCGGGGCGGGTATTCCTGCATGACTATGACCCGGCTCAAGACGCTGATGGTTCTCTCCTTGAATCTCTACTGGCGGCACCCATGGTGGTCGCTAACTGGATCAACCTCCAGTATTTCGCGTCCGTTACCGTTCCCGAGGTTTACGGTGCCGGTAATAAGCTACTGCATTCGGTGGTTGGGGGTAACGTGGGTGTGGTCGAAGGCAACGGCGCGCATTTGAGAATCGGTCTGCCGTTACAGTCTGTGCATGACGGCACCTATTGGCGTCATGAACCGGTTCGTCTGACGGTTCTTGTTGATGCACCAGCGGATCGAATCGAATCGGTATTGCATCGCCAGCGGGATGTAGCCGCGCTGGTGGATAATCAGTGGGTCAGTCTGCATCGAATGGCTGACCAGGGAATCGTGCGCTATGACAATGGCAGATGGATAGAAGTTGGGTGAAAATAGGGCGGCAACTGACTGCCGCCCTTGAAGTTTTTTACTGATCCGCGTTCAGAAGCTCTGGCTTTTTGAGGGCCTTCTGGAACAGTTCTTTATCCTCGGCGATGGCCATGGCGCAGCGTTCGGCCAGGTCGTCACCCAGCCCCTCGACCTTGCGGCCCAGGAATACCTGAATTTCTTCAGCCAACTCGAGCACTTTGTCTCGTGCGTCGGCTTCGGCTTTTGAAGTGAACAGCATCGTCTCAGGATTTTTCAGTGCCATATCCAGGCCGTCCCTATCAGAAAAGTAGACTGCTTGTACTGCCATGGTTTTTCCTCGCAGTGGGATTGCTTATTACTGTATATAAATACAGTTTAACCGAATGGCCTGTCGGGTGCCAATCTCATTCCGGAACGCTTCGCTGCTTATTTACATTCCCTCACATCCCGAGAATGCCGGGTTACGTAAAAGCTATTTGAGCAAGTGTTTTTACAGGCTTTTGGTGAGAATTCCAGCGACTCGAGAGGATGTTCAGATTGTCCGAAGCAGGTTACCCGAAAAAACGAATATTTGTGCCAGCCGCAGTCGCTTTTATCGTAGGCGTGGTCATCAGTCTTGCCCTCGGAAGACTGTTCTATATCGAGGAATCGAAAGCCGTTGAGCTCGAGTTCAAGGCGGACATAGATCAACTCTCCGATAGCATTGAACGCGAGGTTCTGTTGAACCTGGAGATTCTCTATGCGCTGAAGTCAGCCGTGGGAATCATGCCCGAAATGACTCGGGCCCGGTTCGAGACACTCACGAGGAACGTCCTCGATCGATCCCCGGCCATCCAGGCGTTTGCCTGGGCGCCTGTGCTGGAGCAGGACCAACTCAGCGAATTCACTCGCAAGCAAAGCGAGGTTTTTGAGGACTTCACTGTTCGCGAGACAGGTACGGACGGGCTGGTTCCAGTGAAGCCGAGAGCGCAGTACGTGCCCGTTCAATTCATTGAGCCGATTTTTGATAACCGGGCGGCGCTTGGATTTGATCTTGCCAGTGAAGGCTCCCGCTTCGAGGCGCTTGACCGGGCAAAGTCGACTGGTGAAATGGTGGCGACGGCAGGAATCCGTCTGGTTCAGGAACCGGAGAATCAAAAAGGGTTTCTGGTATTTGCGCCTCTGTATAGGGTCAAGCCGGGCGCCATGGCGGCGCAAGGTGACTCTGAAGCTTATCATTTCGGCTTTATCAACGGTGTCTTCCGGGTCGGAGAGCTGGTTGGGCAAGCGGTCGGAAGTGAGCTTGGAAGCGATCTTCTGTTGGAAGTGATTGATCGAACGGGGGGCGATGAGACGCTGCTTTTCAGATCCGGGGATCCGGCGGCCGAATCATGGCAATACGATAATCGATACCGGGCAGGAGAATTTGAGATTGCGGGTCGTCAGTGGACCGTTGAAGCGGTTCCGTCTGCCCGCTTGATTCTCGAAAAACGCGGTCTGCTGCCAGTGTTTGTGGCCTCTTCCGGCATTGTCCTTGTGTGCGTTGTTGTCGGGTATTTCCTGGCAGGTGCCAGGCGAAACCTGGCGTTGACGGATGCAAAGGCCCAGTTGGAGCAGATTTCACTTACGGATGCCCTGACAGGGCTCGCTAATCGGCGACATTTCGATACCGTGCTTGAGCGAGAGGTCAGGCGGGCGGGGCGAGACGGTACCCGGTTGTCTTTGATCATGATCGATATCGATTTTTTCAAAGAATACAACGATGAATATGGTCACCCGGCAGGCGATGCTTGTCTGAAAGAGGTCGCGAGCATTCTGAGAGATATGGCAAAGAGGCCCGGGGACCTGGTCGCACGGTATGGCGGTGAGGAATTCGCAATCATCTTGCCGGACACTGCCGATCCCGGGGTGATTGCGGAGTCCTGTCGAAAAGGGGTTCTTGAACGGGCAATGCCCCACGAGCTGTCTTCAGTTGCAGAGTACGTAACCATCAGCCTTGGCCTAACCACAACGGGCGTGGCAACGGAGGTCACGCCCGAGGGGCTGGTCGATAGAGCCGATTCAGCCCTTTATGAAGCCAAGGAATCGGGGCGCAACCGGGTGTGCGTAGGCTGACTCAGTATCTCAGCAACGCTGAGCCCCAGGTGAAGCCGCCGCCGAACGCTTCCAGCAGGAGTACTTCATTGCGCTTGATGCGACCGTCTCTTACCGCTACATCAAGGGCCAGGGGAATGGATGCAGCTGAGGTGTTGCCGTGCTCATTGACGGTAACGACCACCTGGTCCATAGACATGTTCAGTTTCCTTGCCGTCGCCGAGATAATGCGGAGATTGGCCTGGTGGGGGACCAGCCAGTCGATTTCCGATTTCTGCATCTGGTTGGCGGCCAGGGTTTCGTCAACGATCTTCCCGAGCGTGTTGACCGCCACCTTGAACACTTCGTTGCCTTTCATCTCAACGAATGCGCGTCCGGCTTTTACCTGATCGTAGTTGTCCGAGATACCACAGGGTACGTGCAGCAGATCTTCATACTGACCATCCGCGTGGATGTGGGTAGACAGGATGCCGGTTTCCTCATCGGCCTCCAGGATCACAGCACCGGCGCCATCACCGAACAAAACACAGGTTCCCCGGTCGTCCCAGTCAATGATGCGGGAAAACACCTCAGCGCCGATAACCAGCGCTTTTTTGCTGCTTCCGGTCTTGATGAATTTGTCGGCGGTTGCGAGGGCGTAGACAAACCCGCTACATACGGCCTGAATGTCGAAGGCAGGGCAGCCATGGATTCCCAGGCGGGCCTGCAGGATGCAGGCGGAGCTCGGAAAGATCTTGTCTGGCGTGGAGGTGGCAAACACGATCAGGTCAATGTCTTCAGCCTTGATGCCTGCCGCGTCAATGGCATTCTTTGCAGCCTGCTCGGCAAGGTCTACCGTGGTCTGGCCTTCGATGGCGATGTGCCGCCTTTCAATGCCCGTGCGCTCGCGAATCCACTGGTCGGTGGTGTCGACCATTTTCTCGAGGTCTTTATTGGTAACAATGTTGTCAGGCAGGTAAGAACCGGTGCCGGTAATTCGTGCAAAGGTCATTCGCAAGTGTCCCGAGGCGTAACTGGATAACGTTCTGACATGCTATACCCATGCAACGTCGTGCGTAATTAGCGATTTGTCAAAGACGCCCAGAAACTGGCACGCTCGTCTATGCTGAAGGTGATCAGCTTTGATCAACACTCTGCAAACAAAAGGAGCGTATAACGATGGGCATTTCCAGCCACGAGCTTCACGTAGAATTCCCCCAGTACAAAGACCTTATCCAGGAACTCAAGAGCAATGATCTGAAGTTCAATGAAAAGCTTCAGGAGTACACGCATCTTGATCACGAAATTGAAGGGCTGGAAAAGAGGGACTCTCCCATCGGCGACGACAAATTGCACCGCATGAAGCAGAAGCGGGCACAGCTCAAGGACGACCTTTACCAGGTGCTGATTTCAAACGCCAAGGCGTCATGAAACTGCAATTAAAATGACACCATTCTGAAACGCTAAAATGCTGGGAGCCCCTGTTTATAGGGGTTTCCAAGTATTCAGAAAACTCCTTGTCAAGCCTAGAATAGGATCCTAATTAAACAAGGTCCCGGTTTTACCGACCGAATTCTGGGTTGACTAAGGAGTAATGAAATGAAAAGAGCTGCTTCTCTTTACAAAGGCTGGCGGATGAAGCGCAACTTTGTCCATTTGGTAATGACAATGGATCGCCGTTTGCTGAACGATGTGGGATTTTCCCCGGAGCTCGTTGAACAGAAATTGAGCACCCCGTTCTGGAAATTCTGATCGGTAGACGCGATCGAATGTGGCTAAGGTAACCTTCTGAGTTGGTTGAAAAATAACCGGTCCGGAAGGTTACATGTTGTCACAATAATGAAATATGCCCTTGTTCTTAAAGTATTTTTATCTCGAAAAAGTCTAAGAAAATTGATCTGAATCTGTATTCTCTATTAGCGGATCAGCTTATAGTTACGCTACCTCCAGAACCAGACCGGTTCACCCCGAAAGGAGAGCTTGACGATGATCCAGGAATTCCTTCAAAGCACCTTACCTCTAGACTCTTCCGTAAGCCTCAGACGTTCTGACACAGATCCCGACAAAGAAATGGCCAGGGCCCACAGTGAAGCCTTTGAAATCGTTTCAGATGACGGTGAAACCGTCGGCTTTGTGAAAGCCTGGGAAGATGACCCCAGCTTTCGTGGTTATGTCCATTTCGACTCTGAAGGCAACGTGATCGACTGGAAAGTCTTCAAAGACCGGTTGCAGAGCTGACGCTCATACCAGCCAACCGAAAAAGAAGTCGAACAACTTGCTGAAAAAGCCGCCCCCGGTGCTCTGAGGTTTCTCGGCAGCCGTGGGTGTTGATGCAGTGGTCTCTTCCTCGATTGGCTGGGCTTTCCTGGTATCGGTTGCTTCCTGCTCGGCGTATCCCGCGCTGGTTGGTTCCGTAGAGAGCTGGGCCAGCACCGGGTCTGGTTCTTCGTTGACTTCCGGTGTTGTTACTTCGGCGACCACAGGTTCCGGCGTGGGGTCTGGCGTTGGGGCTTGGGGTTCTGAGGGCGCCTTTTCCTCAATCGTAACTTCAGTTTGTTTTGAAGTATCCGCAGTAGCTACCTGTTTTTCCTGCGTTTTAATGTCAGGTGAGGGTGTCTGGGCAACCTGCTTGGAAGGAGTTCGAGTGGGTGTCGCCACAGGTTGAGGCGCAGGCTCCGGCTCCGGCTCTGGCTCTGGCTCTGGCTTCGGTTCAGCTCTGGCAACGGCAGGAGAATCGGGTGCCGGCTCGGGCAGGGACAAACCAAGCTTTGCCATTGATGCCTTTCGACTGCCGACCGAATTTGCCGCGATGGTTGCGCTCGAAGTTTTGGCCACGCCGAGTGCTTCCAGTGTTGCTGCATCCAGGTTGCCGTTGGTTTGCAGCCCATTCTTATCTTGATAGGCGCGTATGGCAGTTCGGAGTTGTTCATCGATCCAACCATCCGCGCGTCCGACATCATGGCCGGCCCCGTAAAGCGCATTCTCTGCGGCGAAAATAACATTCTCGGGTTCGGCGGCTTGGGCCGTGCCAAGGCAGGCAGCCGCTGTCAGTATGGCGAGGGCAGGGCTGCGTACGCCTGCCTTCCGGGATGATTGAGAGCGCGTCATGGCGGGATACCTCCGGGCGGTCCATTTCCGGTTACATTGTGTAACTTGAAGCCCCAAGGTATCAGGTAATTATGGACGCGCTCGTGAAGTGGTTAACATCTGCAACCATTGTCCGCTCAGGATTCGCTGGCGCGGAAGCGTCTCACCAGAGTGTTCAACTCATCAGCCATGGTGGCCAGCGATTGGCTTGAATGGTTTACCTGGGAGATATCCCCGGCGAGTTCTTCAATGGCACTACTGCTTATCTCCACATTTTGAGTCATCTCGGATGCCGTGGCTCTCTGCTGTTCGGTGGCGCTGGCTATCTGGGTTGTCATTTCGACGATGCTGTTTACCGCGGCCAGAATATCGGTCAGTGCTTCGCCGGACTTGCTCGCCTCCTCGCTGGCTTCTTCGGCCATCTGCTTGGCCTTGCTCATGTCTACAACTGCACCGGCTGCGCCACTTTGAAGCTGTGACACAATGCGCTCGATATCGACGGTTGATTCCTGCACCCGTTTGGCCAGCCCGCGGACCTCGTCGGCAACCACGGCAAAACCCCGTCCTGCCTCGCCGGCACGGGCCGCTTCGATAGCTGCGTTCAAGGCCAGAAGGTTGGTCTGTTCTGCAATGCTCTGAATCACCGCAAGCACATTGCCAATCTCGGCTGACTCGTTTTCCAGCTGCTGGATGCGCGTCGAACCTTTTTCTACCTGATTGGCAAGGTTAGTGACTGCTCTGATGGCAGAGCCAACGGTTTCCTGGCCGGAATCGGCAAGAGATGCTGCCTTGCGGGCGGATTCGTCAGTTTCGCTGGTGTTCGAAGCGATTTCTTCAGAGGTCGAGACCATTTCCTGCATGGCGGCAGACACCTGAGTGATCTGATCGCGCTGCTGTTCAGAGTTGGCGGTCGTGCGCTCCGTGATGCCGGAGAGGGATTCCGACTCACCTGTGAGTTGGCGCGAAGCCCTCACGATTTGTGAGATTGTCTTCTCGAGGGTTTCCAGGAAGGTGTTGACGGCACCAATGAAGTCACCGATTTCGTCCGGGCGACCCGGGGCCAGCCTGGTGGACAAGTCGCCGTTATTGTTGGCGATGTCGTCGAGATAACCGAGGATTTCGGTTTTGGCACGTTTGACGCTGACACCCATCATCCGACTCATCAGCACAGCGACGATCAGGCCAAGCACCAACGACACAAAGAACGCAATCAGCGTGAACCTTAGGGCGAGGTCGGTCTCGGCACTGGCGACGTCAGCCTCTACTTCCAGCGAGTCAAATATTGTGGACTCCAGTTCTCTGGCCATTCGGGCAATTTCTGGACCCAGCACATCCAGTTTGTCTTTCTTGACGCTGACCACGATGCTTTGCTGGTCCAGCATCTTCTCGACCGCCGCCTGGTAGTTGGCCAGTTCTTCAACGACGGTGTCCATATAGACCTGAACAAAGTCAGGACCATTTTCGGGTTCCAGCAGCTCCAGCGCATCGGCCAGGTCTTCGATTGCCCAGCCGAGGGCTTTCTGGGAGTCCTCGTCGCCGTTGGTCAGGTAACGCTGGGCGGTCAATTGCATGACCATGGCATCGTTGAGGAGCTGCTCAAGGCCGGCCCGAAGATCGCTCTCGGGTTCCCGGTTGGCAACGCCGTTAAGGGCCATTCTTAAAGCCTTGGTGGCGTTTGGACCGTGAACGTCCAGTTCGTCCTTTATGATCGACAGAACCTGGCGTTTTGCCGGAACCAGCTCGTTCTTGAAGGCGCTGATGTACTCACCGGTGCTGCTATTGATACGGTCCACCAATTTGGCGGCATCTGGGTCCTGTATATTCTCCTGGGCCCTGGCCATCACTTCATTGAATTCCCCCTCCAGCTCATCGAAATAGCTGAGTGTTTCTTCATCGCCGGTGGAGAAATAATCGAACACCCGAAGCCGCATCCGATAAACACTGATAACCGACTCTGTGCCAATCGCCGTATCCGGCGCCAGGTCTCGGGCGACCTTATTCATGCGTTGGTCCAGTTGCTGAAATTCGGAAACGCTGAAAAACGTCACTGAAGCGAACAGCGCGAGGATAAAAACCGGCGCAATCAGTAGCTTGCCGGGGACACCTAATTTCCGTTCTACAGATTCGAGGAAAGAGGAAGCCAAAATACTACCCTTTTATCGGATTGTTTTAATGGTTAACGGCAAGGCCGATCAAACCTGAAGTGTTACGTTCGGTTGGTTAGATCGGCGCATTGGTTGTGCAAGATTCTTGACGGGACCCTAGTCAACAAAATTGGCCTGACTGGCAATCATGGGCGACAGCTGCAGATTCCAGTGATCAAGGCCGCTTTCGCTGTAGACATAATGGCCACTGATGGATTTAAGTTGCGGTATCTGGTCTGGTCTCATGCCATTGAGGATCAGCGATGCCAGTCTTGCTGCGGTGAGGCCTTCCTGATGAGCGGATATGGTAAAACCGCCAATGCTCTGTTCCTGCCCAACAAAGATATCCCAGAAGGAGAAAAGCGGAAGCTGAGCGCTGTAGTAGGCCTCTTTGAGCAGTTCATAAGGAGTAGCGTAGTTGCCGTCCTTGTCCCGGATGGTGTGGTGGGTTCCCAGAACCACGGCGTCATAGCGCTCATGAGCGTTTACCACCGATTTCAGCCAGGTATCCCGGTCGTTGGTCAGAACGATATCCAGGTCCGAGCCGTAGACAGTGGCCTGGCGTTTGTCACCGAAATATTCGTTCACTGCATTGCGCATGGTGGGTGAGTCATCCATCAGCACCAGGAAGCGATCCCTCTGCCGAAGGACTTTTCTCAGATGCCGGATACTGTCGGCGAAGAAGGGGCGTTCCAGTATTCCGGTAACCAGAGGGTGCTCAAGGGTAGGGTGCTGAACCGGGCCACCATTCACTCCCAAAAATACCACCGGAATCTCGCGCTGCACCAGATGCTCCGCCATCAGTGAAAATGCATTGTCATCACCCAGGATGGCCACATCCGGCTTGATCTCGGCGATCTTGCCCTGAATCTCAGCCACCTTGTCTGGCCATTCGGGCTTGGGCAGGCGTTTGGTGTCCAGTTCAAAGACCTTTATGTCGTGGTCCTTCCCAAGAACCGAACGGACAGCCTCAATGTAATCGGCATCCCATTTGTATTCGATGTGATAGCTTTGAACGATAACGACGGTTTTGGCAAAACACAGGGGGCTGACCAGCAACAGAGCCAGGAGGAGAAATCGCATAGTTGTTCCTTATTGTTATCCGAGCAAACGTGAAAAACAGTCTTTCTTAACGATTTGTTCTTCAGGCAGTTTTTATCGTTATATCCGGTTCTGATACAGGAACCATGCCAGTTGCCAAGTCATTGTTTTTACGTGTTTTCAGGAGCCTTGAGCGGTTTCGTTCACTGATTTTGGAAATGAAGTGTCCTGTGGCTGGGACATCTCGGGAGTTTCCTGATTGAAATTGTCGGCTTTACCGGACAAAGCGTCCGAAACAGCGGACAAAACGGATGGGATCGGCCTGGCGTCTAAGCGTGCTCGGACCTGGGGTTGCGCGGGTAATACCGGTCGGGCAAACGCTCGATATGCGGGAAAAAGCGCGTGTCCTTGTAGGGCATCTTCATATATCCGGAAACTCCGAGCCCGGTGATCTGTTCGACAGCGGAAAGAATTTCATCCAATAGCCGAGTAAACTCCGCTTCCCGGTCGGGATCCAGCAGCCGGTAGTGGCTGTGAATCTTTAGATGCCGGGGCAGGGCTTCGAAGATAATCATGCCGGTGTGGTGGATGTCGTTCAGGGCCTCCAAAGCGTGGATTATGATATCAGGCAGAACCAGAAACTCCTCCGGATCGGGGCCGTCCTCGAAGTAGGAATGCACGCGGCTTTCATCCTCCACCTCCGGCGCAGCGCTGACCTCGTAATGCAGTTTCATTCCCGGTGACAGGAGAAAGGGTTGATCCGGCTCGTCACGGTCGATGTGCAG
Source organism: Marinobacter sp. MIT932201 (assembly GCF_047123295.1). Classification (NCBI taxonomy): domain Bacteria; kingdom Pseudomonadati; phylum Pseudomonadota; class Gammaproteobacteria; order Pseudomonadales; family Marinobacteraceae; genus Marinobacter; species Marinobacter sp. MIT932201. The sequence continues at coordinate 2,120,757 of NZ_CP138917.1, forward strand.
AGTGTTCCGGGCGTTAAACAGGCAGCTTTTGAAAATACCTTGTCGGTAAATGGCCTGGGCGAGGTAAACCATGTTGTTGACCGCCTGAACAAATGCTGACTTCAGTGCCGGATCGTGCAAGTTCAGCGACGTGTCGATGTAGATTCCATCGGTTTCCCAACGCACGGCCAGACCACCTTCCACCGGATAGCGCCCCAGGCGGCTGACGGCCGCCAGAAAGGCTTTCTCGGTTTCGCCCATGCCCTGCATGAAGTTCTTGTAGTAGCGGTCGAGCTGAACGTCGTTAACGTCGTTGAGGGTTTCCGGCGCTCCCTCTTCCCGGAGGAAGGATTTGCGGGAACTGTAAACCACGGTGTCGATTTCCTGGTCCGAGGCTCGAACCCAAACCGGTACCTGGGCCGCGACCGGCTTTTCGGGCAGATCGATCATCACCGTGCGAGCCATCCGCGGCATTTCCCTGAGGTAGTAATCACCGGCTTTGCGCCGCGTGTCAGGATCCGGCGACAGCATGCCATCGAGCATCCTGGCAAATTCCATGGGCAGCCCCAGAGAGGTAGCCGGGATCGCCCGGTGACCAAAACGGCAGGATTGCGCCGAAGCGAGGGCATAGAGCGTGCCGGCCGCACCCTGTTCGTCAAACCGCGGCGAAGACAGGCCGCCGTTGAGCTGTTCCTCACCAATAAAATAGACATCGCCTAGCCGCGCGTTGGTTTGCTGCAGGTTGTCGGACATCAGCTCCATCACGTTGGCGGTAATGAACTGCTGGTTAGCGTCCAGCTGGGCAAACACCGAGGAGCCCCAGTCAATTAGCGCGATGTTTTCGGTACTGGCGTCGAACACCAGATTGGAGGGCTTGATATCACCGTGAACGATCGGTCTTCCGGCAGGGCCGTTTTCCCGGCGCAGGTTGCGCAGGATGTCGGCAAGCTGGTCGGCAATGCGGATAATGAGTCGTGGCTTCAGGCGGCCATCACGCAGGGATACCTCTTCCAGATTCAACCCGGCAGCCCGTTCCATTACCAGAATCGGTTGGTTATTGGCTCGCTGGTAGGAAATCAGCCGCGGCACCCTGGGGTGACGGACCTGCTCAAGAATGTACGCTTCGTCTTCAAGCCGGTCCTGCAGATGTCTGGGCAGGTTGATGCGGGTGAATTTGAACACATGTTCCGGGCCGCCGATGGCCGTGCCCGGCAGGCGGCCGGCAAAGACAAAGCCGTAAGCGCCCTTACCAATCAATTCGATGTCCTGATAGCCGAGTTGGCGGAGCTGGGCGGCGCAAAGCGCCACCCAGTCCTTGAGCTTCTTGGCATCATCATGGCTGAGCAGATAGATCGACTGCTCTTCGGGGATGTAGAACTGCTGCAGTTGAGTCTTCTGCGCCATGATAAACCGTCAGCCCATGTGCAGCAGCATGGTTTGGGGCGATTCCAGGTAGCCTTTCCAGCGATTGCAGAAGCGGGCGATGGTGCCGCCGTCGATAATGCGATGATCGCCGGCCCAGCTCACCGTCATGATGGCCCGTTCCACCACCTGGCCGTTGGCGTCAAACCGGGGCAGTTTCTGGGTGCGTCCCAGGGCCACAATAGCCACTTCGGGTGCATTGATAATGGGTGCGGCGTAGGTGCCACCCAGTGCGCCAATGTTGGAGATGGTGATGGTGCCGCCCTTGAGGTCTTCCTGGCTGACTCGGCCGGATCGGGCCGCATCGGTCAGGCGCGCTACCTCGTCGGCAATCCCCAACAACGAGAGGCTTTCCACGCCTTTGATGTTCGGCACCGTCAGGCCCGCTTTGCCATCCACCGCCATACCGATATTGCACTGGGGCAGGTAGTGAATCTCCGTGACGTCATCGTTGAGCTGGCTGTTGAGCACCGGGAATTCCTGGATCGCCAGGGCCATGGCCTTCATGAAGAAGGGCATGAGCGTCAGTCTCGAACCCCGTGCTTCTGCCTCCGGTTTCAGTTGTTCCCGTAGCTTGAGCAGATCGGTGACATCAATATCCTCGCTGTAGATAAAGTGAGGAATGGTGGTGGCCGATTTGACCATGCTTTTCGCCATCGCAGCTTTGATGCCGCGGATAGGTTCGACTCGTACTTCCTGTTCGCCGACAGGTGCCCTGCGGGAACTCCCAGTTTTGGGAGTTTGAGTTTCCTCGGCGGGGCTTGGAGCCTGTTCCTGCCTGGGACCTTCCTCGATATGGGCCAGTACATCGGCTTTCAGGACACGACCATCCTTGCCCGATCCCTCGATATCCGAGAGGTTGAGCTCGTGCTCCCGAACCAAGCGACGGACAGCCGGGCTGGCCGGAATACGCTGTCGGCTCGCCGTAGCAACCGGTGAGGCCGTTGCGGTTGAGAGTTGCGCAGCGGGCTCCGGTTTGGCTCTGGACTCATCCGGCTCTTCCCGGTCACGGGGAATGAACGCGAACAGGGGCGCATGAACTTTGGCCATCGCCTGCTGTTGGTGATAAAGCTTGGTTACCCGCCCGGCTTTGGGAGCAGTAATTTCGACCATGGCCTTGTCGGTCATAACGTCCACGACAGGCTGGTCTTCCTCAATCTCATCACCTTCGGCGACGCGCCATTCCACCACCTCGCACTCGACAATCCCTTCGCCGATATCCGGCAGGATAAAGTCCTCGGTGGCATTATCTCCGGACTCGGTGTCGGAGGTAGATTGCTTTTCAGCCGCGGGGGCAGCAGCCTTTGGCTCCGCAGGCTCTGGAGAGCTGGCAGCCGGTGCTTGGCGACCACTTTCGCTCTCATCCACCAGTTCAAACAGCGGGGCATGAACCTTGGCGATATCGCCTTCCTTATAGTAAAGGCGTGTTACCCGGCCCTTGTAGGGCGCCGGAATTTCCACCAGGGCCTTGTCAGTCATTACCTCGGCGACCGGCTGATCTTCTTCGATCAAATCGCCTTCACTGACCAGCCATTTGACCAGTTCACATTCCACGATACCTTCGCCGATATCGGGCAGAATAAAATCACTCATAGTCGCTCTCCTGTCCTGATATCAGCTTAGAATTCAACGCTCGCCCTGATGGCCTCGTAGACCTTCAGGTGATTGGGCAGGTGCTCTTTTTCCAGCACCAGCGGGAACGGGGTGTCCATCCCGGTTACCCGAGCGATCGGAGATTCCAGATACAGGAAACAGCGCTCCTGAATCGTGGCAGCGATTTCACCGGCGAAGCCGCCGGTCAGGGGAGCTTCGTGGGTGACCACCAGCCTTCCGGTCTTGAACACGGAGTTGGCCACGGTTTCCACATCCCAGGGCAAGATGGTCCTCAGGTCGATGACCTCACAGGAAATACCATCCTTCTCGGCCCGTTCTACGGCCTGATCGATAACTTCCATCTGGGCGCCCCAGCCCAGAACCGTCACATCCGTGCCTTCCTTGGTGACTTCGGCTTCACCCAGGGGCAGGCGGTAGTCCTCGTCGGGTACTTCACCCACCGAGGCCCGGTAAAGCCGCTTGGGCTCGAAGAACAGGGTCGGGTTGGGATCGTGGATAGCGGCCAGCAATAGCCCTTTGGCCTGATGCGGGTTGCGTGGTACCACGATTTTCAGGCCCGGCGTGTGGGCAAAGTAGGCCTCCGGTGACTGGGAGTGGTACAGGCCGCCGGCAATGCCGCCGCCGTAGGGGGCGCGAATGGTTAACCCGCCCACGTTGAACAGGTTGCCCGAGCGGTAGCGGAACTTGGCGGATTCGTTCACGATCTGATCAAACGCCGGGAAGATGTAGTCGGCGAACTGGATCTCGGCTACGGGAACAGAGCCCTGTGCCGCCAGACCGTTGGCAAACCCGATGATGCCTTGCTCTACCAGGGGCGTGTTGAAGCAACGGGCCTTGCCGTACTTCTGTTGCAGGTTGCTGGTGGCACGGAAAACGCCGCCAAAGACACCCACGTCCTCACCGAAACACAGTACTCGCTCGTCTTCCGCCATGGCGGTGTCCAGGGCGTTGTTGATGGCCTGGAGCATATTCATCTTCGTCATCTTATGCTCCTCCCTTGGCGTGTTTGGCACTCTTCGGGTACTCGTCCGGATACCGGCGAATATGCGCCTTCAGTTTGTCGAACTGCTCAGCCAGCGCCGGCGGGACTTCGTCATAGACATCACTGACCAATGATTCAAGCGGTGGTGGCGGCCGTTTCTGCGCCCGTTTCATGGTTTCGAGCACTTCCCGGCGCATGTTCTCCTGCAGCTGCTTTTCGTCGTCCTCACTCCACCACTTCTTGCTTTCCAGCCACAGACGCATGCGCAGTATCGGATCTTTTTCCCGCCATACTGCCTCTTCATCCTTACTCCGGTAGCCGGACGGGTCGTCTGATGAAGAGTGGGCCGCCAGGCGATAACTCATGGCCTCGATCAATACAGGACGGTTGTGTTCTACGGCCAGCTTGCGGGCCTCTTGAGTGGCCTGATACATCGCCAGAATGTCGTTACCGTCCACCCGGATCACATCCATCTTGTAACCGTAGGCCCGGGGTGCAACGCCGTCGGCTGCAAACTGTTCGGCGGCCGGTGTGGAAATAGCGTAACCGTTGTTCCGGCACAGGAAGATCACGGGCACCCGATGAACCGCAGCCATGTTCAGGGCCGCGTGGAAATCGCCCTCGGAAGCGGCGCCTTCGCCAAAATAGGTAATGGTGCAATGACCTTCGCCGCGAAGTTTCTGACCGTAAGCATAGCCCGTGGCCTGGGGAATCTGGGTGGCCAGCGGTGAAGAGATGGTCATGTAGTTCAGCTTTTTCGAGCCATAATGGACCGGCATCTGGCGACCCTTGCCATAGTCCATCTCATTGCCGAACAGCTGGTTCATGAATTCGTCGATGGTAAAACCGCGGTAGGCGAGGGCACCTTGCTCCCGATACTGCGCCATAATCATGTCGCCATCATCCAGCGCCGCCGCGCTGCCAATTACGGCCGCTTCTTCACCGGTGCACTGCATGTAAAAGCTCAGGCGGCCCTGCCGTTGGGCGGCAAGCATGCGTTCATCAAGAATTCGGGTGGTAACCATGGCCCGATAGATACGAAGGGCCTTGTCTTTGTCGAGATCAGGAGCCTTGGCGCTCTTGTAGAGCTTGCCGTCCTGTTTCAGAAGCCTGAACGTGGGAATACGGAATTCCGCACCGTCGGTAAACACTGGGGAATACACAACTTTGGACTTTGTTGTTGTCATAATCCTCTTCCTGGGGTAGTGGCCTGAGGAACAAACACTCCTTGTGGGAGTGTAGTTAATGTCATTGTAGACAGCCTGGCAGAATCTGGTGTGATTCGTGCCAGGTGATGTTTACCTTAACGTAAACTGCTGGACAGGGGTAGACCCCCGTTGAGAGATTTTAAGTGATGAGTAACCGCTGTCTCCGCGTTTTCCGCGCCTGGCGAAGCGTGCTACCGTCAAGGTATACACTTTCAACGGATTCAGCCATTTGACTCACGCGGGCAGGTTTTAATGAACGTAATCATTATCGGCGCAGGAATAATGGGCACCACTTTCGCCACCCTGGCGAAAGAGTTGGCGCCGGAACTGGATATCACCATTCTGGAAAGACTGGACGGCCCCGGGGCCGGGAATTCCTGGGTGTTCAATAACGCAGGTACCGGGCACGAGGCGAACTGTGAGCTGAACTACACACCGGTGGACGAAGAGGTCATTTCGGTCGAAAAGGCGGTAAAGATTCACGCCCAGTTTAACGTGGCCAAGCAGTTCTGGGCCTATCTGATCCAGAAGGGCGCTATCAAGGATCCCAAATCCTTCATCAACCAGACCAAGCACTGCACCATCGTCTCGGAACCGTCGATTCAGGAACTGAAACTCCGCTTCAAGGAGATGTCGGCGCATCATTTCTTTGAGCAGATGCGCTATTCAGAAGACTTCGACGAGATCAAGAGCTGGATTCCCTACACCATGGAGGAGCGGCCGCGCCATGAGAAGATGGCGGCGACGGTTATCGAAACCGGCACGGACGTCAACTTTGGTGCGCTGACAGAGCAAATGGCCCGGCACGCCGTTGACGACCTCGGCGTAAAGATTGAATACGGCACCCACGTGAAGCGCGTACATCGCAGCCCGGCCGGTAGCTGGCTTGTGGAAACCCAGAACAGGGGAGGTGATCGACAGTACAAGGCGGATGTTCTGTTCGTCGGTGCGGGCGGTGGTGCATTCCCGATCCTGAAAAAGAGCCATCTGCCTTTTGCCCGTCGTTTCACCGGTTTTCCCGTTGGCGGGCGTTTCCTGCAGGCCGAGATCACCGCCGAACAGGCCAAGCAATACAGGGCCAAAACCTACGGTAAGGCAAAGGTGGGTGCACCGCCGATGTCCGTTCCGCACCTCGATCTGCGGGTATCAGACGGAAAGTATTACCTTCTGTTTGGCCCGTTCGCCTCGTTCAAACCGGTACTGGAAAGAGGGCGGGGGTTCCTCGACTACCTTCGCTCAATGCGCCTCCACGATATTCCGAGCCTGCTGAACGTCGCCCTGGAGCACTTCCCTCTGGTCAAATATCTGGTTTCAGAGACCTTCAAGGGCGAAAAGAGCATGTTCGAAGAGCTGGACAGCTTCGCTCCGGGCATGAGTAAGAAGTTCAACTGGAAAGCGGTTGAGGCTGGCCAGCGGGTACAGATCATCCGGGATGGGGACCTGCAGATGGGCACCGAGATCCTGGTATCCAGTGACAAGACCTACGGTACCTTACTCGGCGCATCCCCGGGTGCTTCGGTGTCGCCGGAGGTCATGCTGCGTTGCCTGGAACAGCTTTTGCCGTCTATTTTTACCAGTGAGCAAGCGGAAAAGAAGAAGAAAGAAATATTCCCCGAAGATAACCTGGAGGCGCTAGCGAAGAATCCCGACCGATACCGGGAGATCCGGGATTTGGTCAATGAGCGGTTGGGTATCAAGCCGTCGGCATCACAGCAGGACTGAACAGGCCAACAAATAACAGGGAGATTTCCATGGACAGCAGAATCAGTGTCACCTCGCCTCTTGTGATCCTCCACGGCGACGAAATGGCCCAGGTTGCGTTTGACCATATTCTGAAGAAGTTCGTGAATTCACGGCTTGATATTCAGCTTGAAGAAATCGACCTGTCTGCGGAAAACCGACTGTTGACCAATGGCCAGGTAGTCATCGATGCCATTGATGCCCTCCAACGTCATGGTGTGGGAGTCAAAAATGCCGGCATGACCGTTAACCGGCAGCAGCTCGAGGACTTGCTCCGTAAGCATCCGGATGTGGACGGCAACAACCTGCACCCGCTGGCGACCAAATCGCCAAACGGCGCTATCCGGAAGGGCATCAGTGGCAATATAACCCGGGAAGACATCAAGTTCCGTAACCTCAACATTCGCCGTCCGGAATGGGTAGGGCGCGACATTGAGGTGGATACCATGGAATTCGGTGGCATCAAGGACAGTTTTAACCAGCTATCCATGGCAACCGGTGTGGTCAAGCTGATGTTTGTCGGGAGTAGTGGAGACCCTGTAGAGCTGCATCGCCGAGAGATTCGCAAGGGCGATCCCTGGCTGTTGGCAACCAATGACCTGGAGGACGTTAAAGCCTGGGCACATCGCTTCTTCCAGCGAGCTATTGCCGAGAAACGGGATGTCTACCTGGGCCTGAAAGACACCGTGATCCCCGGCTACGACGGCGCCATGAGAGCAGCGATCGAGGACATCTACCACAGTGACTACAAGAAGCAGATCGAGGATCTGGGTCTGAAGTACTTCTACGAGCTGATTGATGCCCAGGCTGCACGAATTGTTTCCAACCCACCGAAGCGAGCGCTGTGGGGCGTTCCGGACAACACCACCGGGCGTAAATTGCTCAAGCTGGTGAACCAACTCAAGGAATTTGGTATTCCGGGCCGGGGTGCTCATGTGTCAATTTCTCGCATGAGTGCCGGGGGCGGCGACCAGTACGGCAGCTTCAACATGGCGGCAAAGGAAGATGGCATTCTCAAGGTGATCGTCGACGGTGACGAGAAGCATGCCCGCCGGGTCAGAAAAGGCGATCCGATGCTTCTCATGTCTAATGACCGCGAGGCCATCAAGGACTGGGTTCTGCAAGTGTTCCGGGATGCCTCGCGCAAGGACAAGGAGGTGTATTTTGGTCTAAAGCGCGAGTACATGGAGTACGACGAAGTCTACAGCGATGTGATTACCGAAGTGCGCCGCGAGTTGGCCAGTGAGGACACGCCGCCACCATCGTTTATGATCATGCGGCCTTCGAGCCAGCTCAAGAAGATGATCACCGATCCTCCCAGAAATGCGCTGTATCCGTCCCAGAACCTGGATGGGGACATCTTCTCGGACATCTCAGCGGCGCTCGGCGGCAGCCTGGCGACCGCCAGTTCCATCATCGAGAGCAAGGACGGCACCATGTTGTTCGAGGCGCCCCATGGCACGGCACATGATCTTTACCTGAAGTATCTTGAGAGTGACGGAAAGATCGCCCACTTCAATCCATCTGCGTTGATCTTCGCGCTGGCCAACGCCCTGGAAACTGTCGGTGAGCGAGAGGGTAACGAACCTTTGAGCCAGTACGCCGTTCAATTGAAGGCCGCGTTAACGGATACCGTCGACAGCGGAATTGTTACTGCCGATTTGAAGGGTAAAACCGTTGATCCGGATTCTGAACAGGTGGTGGATATGATTGGCTTTCTGGAGTCGGTGGAAAAGGCGCTCGGATGAAACCTCAGAAAAAGCCAAGCCCCCTTTTTAAAAAAGGAGGCGCGATGTAACACCTGGGCCAGTCGGGTTACTGATAGCAAATGGGATATCATTTTTTAGAACCTCGGGAGCCCGCCATGGCGCACAAGTTTGCCGAAATCGCGTTCACCAGAATGGTAAAGCAGGTCCAGGAAAAGATGGGCAGCCGTTCAGGGTATTCATCCATTGAGTCCGGGCCTGACCGCAACAATCTGCTGAGAGACCGCGAGCGTGGATTCATCGAGGCCCGTGACAGCTTTTACATTGCCAGTGTCAGCGAAACCGGTTGGCCCTACATTCAGCACCGGGGAGGACCGGCCGGTTTTTTGAAAGTGATAGATCAATCGACAATCGGCTTTGCCGATTACTCCGGCAATCGCCAATACATCACCACGGGCAACGTGCTTACCAATGACCGAGTCGCTCTGTTCCTGATGGACTACCCAAACAGAAGGCGGCTGAAACTGCTCGGGCGGATGGCACTGGTCGGCTCAGACCAGCCTGAGATTCTTGAGCAATTGCAGGATGGCGATTATAACGCCCAGGTAGAGAAGGGCATGATCATTCGAGTTGAAGCCTTTGACTGGAATTGTCCGCAGCATATTACCCCTCGCTATACTCAATCAGAGGTCGAAGCCCTGCTCGAGGCCATGCGTGATTGAGGCTGTAGAGGTGTCAGAGGGTCGACTGGAGTTTACTGCTGTAGCGCCGGAGCTTTCCCACGGTCTCTGACCAGTCATCTGCACCCACCATGTTGGTGAACTCATCGTGAGCTTCCTCCCACCTGGCCAGTGCCTGCACGTAAATGTCTTCGCCCTCCGTCGTCAATGAAAGCCCCAGTGAACGCTTATGCCCTGTAGGCTGGGATTGCAGAAATCCCTTGGCGATTAGTTTTTCAACCGTGCGCTGAAGGGATGTGCGCTCCATTCCGAGGAGCTCAGCCAACTCGTTAATAGAGTTTGGCGGCGACAGTTTGATGGCATTCAGAATAGAGAACTGCGTAATCCTGAGGCCGGTGTCCGAAAGATGATGGTTGTAATGACGGGTTACCAGCCTGGAAAACACGCGGGAGTAGAGAGCGGCGCAGGTTCTGGCAACGTAAAGAGGCGTTGTTTCCTGGTCTAATGAGTGCCCGGACACGATGGGTTTCCCTGTGTTTAAGTGTATATGCATGATGCTAGGTGGAAGTGCCCGTGATGTCCAGTCAATCGAACCAAATGAGTTCAGGGAATCTTGCTTGGTTTCAGTAACAGTCGGGCCTCCAGGGCGTCTGAGAAACAGGTATCACGTTCTCTCCGATGTCCTCTTTAAACACAAGCGAGGCACCATGAAAAATCAGGAACTCAACTTGTTGCATGTCTTCAGCGCCATCATGACTGAAGGCTCCATTACACGAGCGGCGGACCGCCTGGGCATGACCCAGCCTGCGGTTTCGAATGTAGTTTCCCGAATGCGCATCGCCTGGAAGGATCCTCTATTTGTTAAACGGGGAAGGCAGGTGGAGCCGACGTCCTATGCGCAAAGCCTGTGGGACCAGATCCGCAACCCGCTCCATGAACTGTCCAATGCAGTGAACTCAACCCGATTCACGCCGGGCGAATCCCGCAGGACGTTCAGGATAGCGGTCACCGATCTGATACTTGAAATGGTCTGGCAACCGCTGGTCTCCGAATTGCAGCAGTGTGCGCCCGGAATTGATCTGCACGCCGTGCCTTTTTCGCCGGCCACCGCAGCGAATCATCTGCGAGAAGCGAGTGTCGACTTTGTGATTGGCTTTTTCGAGCAGCATGATCACAGCCTGAGAAGCCTCTGGCTCTTCGAAACCGGTTATGTATTGGCCATGAGAAGCGGCCATGACCTGAGTGGTCGGCCCGTGGACCTGGATTCGTTTCTGAATGCCCAACACCTGCTGGCAACCATGTCTGGTGAGGCCCACGGTGTTGTCGACGATACATTGAACCGGCGTGGTCTGGAGCGACGCGTTGCGGTAACCGTCAACCACTTTTCTGCCGTTCCAAACCTGCTCCGAAACTCGGATCTGGTTGCAACCATTCCGGAAGTCATCACCGGTGACTGTGAATTCTGCGCGGGTATTTCGATTACCAGTCTGCCAATTGAGGTGGAGCCGACCAATCTCTATCTGGCATGGCATACCCGTCACGACCGGGACCCCGGCATTATCTGGATTCGAAGCATGATCGAGCGAGTGGCGAAGGCGTGTTGGGAAAAAGCCATGGCCGCCAGAGAGCTTGATTGCGGACCACTGACAGTGATTAATTCCGGTCTGGACAATCGGCCCATTAACTAGAACACCTGTCCATTTGTCGGGGTGCTCCGGTGGTTAGTATTTCTCTCGTAGACATCAACCACTGGAGAAACCCATCATGAAAAATGTAACTGTCAAAGCACTGCTTGTTGTTTCCATCGCCCTGATTTCCGCCTCCGCCAGCGCGTCTCTGGCGGACCGCAAGTCAGACATCGACGACTATAGCCAGTCCGTCAGTAGCCCGTACAGTGGCCAAAAGGTCATCCGCGGGCAGGTTGTTCTGAAGTAAACGCTGCACCAAAAGAAAAACGGGCAAGGATTCAGAATCCTTGCCCGTTTTTTGTTTCACAGCGATCAAGCCACGTTGGCGTTTTCCTCAGCTTCGGTGTTATTAGCCTCGGCGGCTGTCGCGTTCAACTTTTTCCATTCCCTGGGCGTCATGCCCGTATTCTTTTTGAAGGCCCTGGAGAACCCGGAAGCGTCTTCATAGCCAACTTCGAAACAAATAATCGACATGGGCTTGTCTTTCAGAATGAGCTTCTTGGCAGCAGAGATACGGGCATTCTGGACGTATTCGCCAGGTGCTAGGCTAAGCACATTCTTGAAGTGTTGTATGAAGGTTGATCGGGACATGGTCGCCACGTCAGCCAGCTTATCAACCGAAAGATCTCCATTCAGATTGCTGTCGATGCAATTCAGCACCTTGCTCAGCTGACGGTCCGCGAGCGCGGATAGCATGCCCTTGGGTGTTTCCCCCCCGGAAACGATATGCCGGAGCACATTTACGAAAATGACCTCAACGAGTCGGTTCATAACCGCGTCCCGCCCTTCCTGGGCTGCTTCGGCTTCCGCGAACAACACATCTACGAATGAGCCAAGGCCCTGAACGGAAGACAGGGGAAGTACAACGGAAGGAGGCAGCGCCTGGAGGACCGGGTTTCGGGAACCAGTCTGAAACTTGATCGAGGCGCAAATCATCTCGGCACCTTCCTTGTTTGCGCCGAACAGCTGATGGGGCTGGGAGCGCACCGAGAAAATCATGGTCGGCTCCGTGAGTGTCATTTTTTCCCGGTTCGCTTCCATGATATCGAGCACCCCCGAACGGAGTACATGGATGTATCCGGTTCCTTCCTCTTCAAAGGACGCGAGTCCACAAAGCTGGCCCCGAAAGAACACGCCGGCGTTTACGTTGAGCTGGTCGAGAATGTAAGAAAGCCTGTCCATAAGCCACTCCAGATAATTGGCATAGAAGTTTGAACGATCGTACGCATTCAGTACCGCCCGAGGCCTTAATGTTTCAAACGTAGTCATCATTCATTCAAAGGAGATACCCAATGACTCGTTTCAACAAACTTCGTGCCTTCGTTGCTGTTGCTGCCATGAGCGCGGCTTCTGGTGTTTTTGCTGCCGATATCGACATGAACGCCGACGCCAATGATGTCGCCATCAGCGGTTACGACCCGGTGGCCTACTTCTCTGATTCAGAGGCCACCAAAGGTTCGGCCGAATACACCGCCACCTACAAGAACGCGATTTACCATTTCTCCAGCGCGGAGAACCGTGATCTGTTCCGTGCCGACCCCAGTGCCTATGCGCCCCAATACGGCGGCTACTGCGCATTCGGCGTAACCATGGAGAAGAAGTTCGACGTTGATCCCGAGGCCTGGCGGATTGTCGATAACAAACTCTACCTGAACCTGAACAAAGATGTGCAGAAGCGTTGGCTCACTGATGTACCTGGCTTCATCGCCAATGCCAACGACATCTGGCCGGAGATCAAAACCGTGGAAGCAGCCAAGCTGTAAAGCGCTGCCAGTGATCTGAGCAAACTGCGGGGTCCTTGATCTTCCAGAACAAGGACCCTGAATCAAACTTTCAGGGTGATCGATATGAACCAGAAGCTTCTTTTTAGCGCGGCACTGGCCGCTGCACTGGCCGGCGTCATGTCCGCGCCACTGGCTCACGCAGGCGGCAAGGAAAAATGCTATGGCATTTCCCCAGTTGGCGGTAACGACTGTGCGAACCTTGCGGGAACGCACTCCTGTGCAGGCCAGGCAAAGGTCGCCAACGACCCGGGTGAGTACAAGATTGTTGAGAAGGGCACCTGTGAAGATCTGGGTGGTTTTGACAAGGAAACGGCTCTGGAAATCATTGCTGAGAAAAGCAAGGGTTAAGGGTCATGAGTAATCGTCAGGACTCAGGCCAAAGCCAGCAGGAACTCAAGAGCACCGCCGTTGGGGTAGGGCTGCGACCAGAGCACTACCAGGACGTTCTGGAGCAGGCACCCTCAATCGATTTTCTTGAGGTTCACTCGGAGAACTTCTTCGCAGACGCCGGCATCTCTGTCGATCTTCTACAAGAGGTCTCGGCCAGCACGCCGATCAGCCTGCACGGCACCTCGGCAGGTTTGGGGTCGGTTGAGGCTGTTCCTGACGATTATCTCAAAAAACTGAAACGCCTTGTGGATCGGGTGGATCCGGTACTCGTGTCGGACCACCTGTGTTTCACCTGGGCAAGGATCGGTGGAAGGCTTTTTCACGGTGGTGATCTTCTACCCATTCCCTATACCGAAGACAGCTTGCTGCATGCAGTGAACAACATTGATCGCATACAACAGTACCTCGGTCGTCAGATCGCTATCGAGAATGTCTGCGCCTACATCGAGTTTGACCAGAGTGATTTCGACGAAGCGAGTTTTATCGGTGAAATCGTAGCTCGCACGCAGTGTGGACTGATCCTCGATATCAACAATCTGATGGTGAACGCCCGAAATGGGCAAGTCTCAAATCTGGAGAATTTTGTTGATCGCTATGTCGGATCACTCGACCACTCTGCGATTACCGAGATTCATCTTGCGGGCTCGACGCCCGTGGGCGAAGAAGAGCTGCTGATCGACGACCACGCCTGCCCGGTATCCGTGGCTGGCTGGCAAACCTTCGAACGCGTGCTCAATGTGATCGGCCCAAAGCCCACGTTGATTGAATGGGATAACAATCTCCCATCCTGGCGCGAGCTTCTTGGGGAGGCTACCAAGGCCAGAAAGGCACAGCGCCGGGTACTGGGGAGTGAGCGCAGCCATGAATCTCTCTGATTACCAGGCTCATTTCCTCGAATTCCTGTTCGGCGGCACGAGCACGCCGGTGCAGCCCAATTCCGAGGTGTATCGATTTGGGGTTGAGGCAAAGGCAGTTCGAGCCCTCGAGCAAGGTTATCCAACCGTGAGGGCACTGCTAGGCCCTGCCGACTTTGAAGGGCTGGCCCTCGACTATTTCAGGATGATCCGGAAACAGAGCGGAGACTGGGGCGAATTCGGTTGGGGCTTTCCGAGCTGGATTATCTCCCATCGGATTTCAGATCGCGTTCCTTATCTCTCCGATGTAGCGCGACTCGACAATCATGTAGCACGCGTCGAGAGGAGCCAGTACGAAGAGGTAAACGTCGCGAGCTTTAACGCAATTGGAGAAGACCTGGCGTCTTGCTCTCTGATTCTTAACAAAGGGATCCAGTTTTTCCGCTCCATGTACCCAGTGGTCAGTATCTGGGAGGCGCACAAAAGTGAGACCCCGAAGGACACACTCAGTTTTGCTCAGGCGAAGAGAATGATCGCCAAGGGCCGAGGGCAGAATGCGCTGGTCTATCGCGCGGGTTGGAAAGGCATCGCGGAAGTCATTCCAGAGAGAGATGTGTTGTTGCTAGAGGCAATCAGAAATCAGCGGAGTATTGCCGAAGTCTTTGGCGAGGATGTTCTGAAAGACACGAACTTTACCCATTGGCTGCAAGACATGATCGCGAAAGGCGTCATTGTTGGCGCCAAAACCATTCATTAAGAGGAGATCAACATGAAAGCGTTGGCATACAGTTTCTACGGTTTGAACGATTCGGTCCAGCGATTGGTTGGCAGTCTGCTACCCATTGCGTTGCTTCTGGGGCGGCTTTATGTGGCCTGGGTCTTTTTCAAGGCTGGCCTTACGAAGATTGATGACTGGGGAACCACCCTGTTCCTGTTTGAGGAAGAATACAGTGTTCCGCTGTTGAGCCCCGAGTTCGCAGCGTTCCTGGCGACCTTTGGCGAACTGGTTTTTCCGGTGTTACTGGTCATTGGCCTGTTTTCCCTGGTGTCTTCGCTGGGTCTGTTCGTCATCAACATTGTTGCGGTCATCAGTCTTGAAGCGATCGCACCAGCAGCAGAGTTATATCACGTGGTCTGGGGCCTGATTCTCATGGGTTTGGCCATGTGTGGGCCTGGTCTGTTGTCGCTCGACAAGCTGATCAGAGCCCGTTTGAGAGGTGACTATGCCGCTAATTAATCTGAATACCTTTGAAGAACTGGGCGAACTCGCCAATAAACACGAATGGCTGCTACTGGATTTCTGGGCACCCTGGTGCGCGCCGTGCAAGGTAATGAATCCCGTGCTTGAAAAATTCAGTGAACTGAATCCAGACAACGCGGTCATCAAGGTGGATGTGGATCAGAAGCACGAGATCGCCGCCAAATTCGGCGTCAGGGCGATACCGACTCTGGTTCTGCTCAGACGTGATCAGTTCATGGGGCAGGAGACCGGGTCCAGATCACTGAACGATCTCAACAGGTGGATCGACGGGCTAAAACAGAAGGTATCCCAGTTGGCGTGAATTGTTGGCGGTTTTCAGAGTAAACTCAGTTCGCCGGGTCCGCGCCCGGCTTTTTTATTTGGAAATCGGGTAAGGTTCGCTTTCGCTCGATGTTCCGAATAAATCCCTGAGTGTGTGGAGATGGATCAGGCAATGACAGTCGATTTGCCCAAATACCAGGCGCTTGAGAATACTCTTCGAAAGAGTATCGAGGGTGGTCGATGGCGGCCCGGCGAACGAATGCCATCCATAAGAGAACTCTGCAACCGCTACGGGTTTTCCAAGATTACCGTACAGCACGCGCTTCAGCGGCTTGAGGCTCAGGGATTGATTCAGGCCCGGGAGCGAAGCGGCTTTTTTGTGTCGTTGGGGCAAAGCGAGTTCGAGCCCCCCAGGCAAGCCGCCATGCCTGCCTCACCCAAGCCTGTGTCGGTTAGCCAGGTTTTTCAGGACATCATGACCCGGAGCGCTGCCTTTGATTTGCTCCCGGATCTCCAAAGCGACGAGCCGCCACCGGGCATAATTCAGCTGAACCGGTCGATCGGCCGGGCCCTGCGTCGCCAGTCTGCGAGCTTTCAATATTATGACGAGCCGGCTGGTGATCAGGCGTTGAGGGCCCAGCTTGCGCTTCGAGCCGCTAAAAGAGGGTGGAAGGCGGAGGCCGATCAGTTCTGTATTACTGCTGGTTGTCAGCAGTCCCTGTTCCTGGCCCTGATGGTGGTTTGCCAGAGCGGTGACGTGGTTGCAGTTGAAGCCCCGGGGTTTTATGGGGTTCTCCAGTTGCTTGAACAACTGGAGCTCAAGGTGATCGAGATACCGGCCTCGCCAACGAGTGGTATGGACATGCGGGCGCTTGAAGAGAGCCTTCAAGTCTGGGATATCAAGGCGTGCGTGGTTTCACCGTCCTTTGCCACTCCTACCGGAGCTGTCATGCCTTCCGAAGACCGTCGACGGTTGCTTGAGCTTGCCGAACGACATGATCTGGCCATCATTGAAGATGATATATACGGCGAGTCAGGATGGTTTAACACTCCCGATTCCCTGAAGGCGATTGATGACCATGACCGCGTCATCTATTGCAGTTCTTTCTCGAAAATTCTCTCTCGAGACCTGCGTTTGGGATGGGTTTCGGGTGGCCGGTGGCATCGAAGTATACTGCAGCTGAAATTGACCTCTCAGTTGGCCAGTAGCCGGTTTTTGCAGCAAGGCGTGGCAAGCTTTATTGCCGAGGGCGGCTACGCATCGCACCTCCGACGGTATCGGCAATGCTTGCGCCAGCAGCGAGACCATTTGGTGGGTTTGCTCGGGGACTGGCCGGTGCCTTTGAAAGCAACCGCGCCTCAGGGTGGATTGGCTTTGTGGGTGGAGCTGCCGCCAGAAATCGACACGTTGAACCTTTACGCCAAAACCCTCAAGGAGGGTATTGTCATAACGCCCGGTAGCCTCTTCTCGGTTTCCGGAAAGTTTTCGAACTGCCTGAGAATCAGCTTTGCCCATCCGTGGAACGAAGCACGAACAGATGCGTTGCAGAGACTACCCGCACTCATGTTCTGAAGTTCCGTCATCTGTCCCTATCAAATATTAAAAAAGTGGTCCTGCCCCCGTTAAGTGCGATCCATTAACCTCGCGTCACCTTTTATTCCCTGGTGATGGCAAGGTGCGCAACAAATGAGTCGCCTTATCTCTGTAAAGCAAATCGAGTCAACTTCGAAAGTCCTCGAGGCCGACCACAAAATCCAACCCCGAAGTTTCTCCGGTTTCTATCGTCGTGTGCGAATTACCGGAGGTCTTGTTCTCTTTGCGCTGTATTTTGGTGTGGCGTGGCTCGACTGGGGTGGCAGACAGGCAGTCCTCTGGGATCTCTCAGAGAAGAAGTTCCATATCTTTTCCGCCACGTTCTGGCCGGAAGATCTGGTGTTGCTCTCCGGGATTCTCTTGATCTGTTCATTCGGCCTGTTTTTCTTGACGGTACTGGCGGGTCGAGTGTGGTGCGGCTACGCGTGCCCTCAGAGTGTCTGGACCTGGGTCTTCCTGTGGGCGGAGCGAGTGGCGGAGGGCGATCGATCAAAAAGGATCAAGCTTGATGCAGCGCCTCTCAGCGTGAAGAAGCTCGTTCGCCGCGGTTCCAAACATGGGCTCTGGCTCCTCATCAGTCTCTTAACGGCGATAACGTTTGTAGGGTATTTCACACCGATACGCGATCTTGCCCTAGATCTTTTTGTCTTGGAAGCATCAGGATGGGCCGTGTTCTGGGTTCTGTTCTTCACGGCGGCCACTTATCTGAATGCTGGTTGGCTGCGCGAGAAAGTCTGTTTCCACATGTGCCCTTACGGCAGATTCCAGTCGTCCATGGTGGATGCAGACTCCTTGGTTATTTCCTATGACGCTGAACGGGGTGAACCGAGAGGTTCTCGGAGAAAGGATGTTACGCCAGCTTCAGCGGAGCTGGGTGACTGCATTGATTGTCAGCTGTGCGTGCAGGTGTGTCCGACAGGAATTGATATTCGGGACGGGTTGCAGATGGGGTGTATTGGATGTGCCGCCTGCATCGACGCCTGCGACTCGATCATGGACAAGATGGGATACGCCCGTGGCCTGGTGCGTTACGCCAGTGAACGCGACCTGAAGGGCGGGAAAACAAATCTGTTGAGACCACGACTGGTGGGGTATTTCGCCTTCCTGGTTGTGATGATTGGGCTGTTTGCATGGGGCGTGGTGTCCAGGCCTTTGATTACGCTCGATGTTGAAAGAGACCGGGGTATGTACCGGTATACGAGTGAGGGCGAGATCGAAAACAGCTATCTGCTGAAACTCACGAACAAAGACAGCAGCCAGAAGTACCTCATCATAGAGGTTGAAGATCCCTTGCGAGCGTCAACCACAGGCCCCTTGGGCGTGGTAGTTGAGGCCGGAGAGAAGGTTGAGGTTCCTTATTCCGTGGCTCTGCCTGCATCCTCCCTCAATGCTGGCGCCAACGACATGGTTTTTCAGATCAGCACCCTGCATGGGGAGAAGGCGTTGGTTACCGAAACCAGTACGTTCCTTGCTCCGTCAGAGCATTGATGGCGTCGATCAATGCTGCCAGCTAAACTCAAAAAGTTGAGTATGACAACTAAAGGTATCTGAGATGTTACAGACGCAGGATGTAACAGGCCCCATCTCTGGGGGCAGTGCCATTCCCTATGATGAGTGGACTGAAAAACTGGGGACTGTTTATGGGCTTTGGAGGCCCAGGAAAGCCGCGTATGATGACTTTACGGCGGGAGTAGTCCATCGTTCCGTTGGTAACTTCGGAGTCGTCAACTGCGTTTGCGACCCCTGTGGTGGTGCTCGCCAGGCTAAAGAAATATCCGGCGATGACCTGGAGACAGTCATCCTGCAACTGGTTCTTTCGGGGCAAGAGAGATTCACGATTGATTCGAAAGGCTTCGAACTGACGGCCGGGGACATTATTTTATGGAATACAACGCGCCCAATGACATTCGATGTTACGGAAAAGCTGCACAAGATCTCGGTGCTGATGCCTCTGGCGCGTTTGAGGAACTGGCTGCCAGGCTCCTGGCATCTCATTGACAACAAATTTGCCAGAGACTCCACCACAGCATCATTGTTGTGCGCGTTGATCCAATCAATGGCGCCGCAATTTTTAGCCGGCAGGCTGGAAAACAGCGACGCTTTAACGGATGCGCTGATGGGCACACTGGTCAGTACTCTCGGACCGCCGACCAGTCGAGGCGAGTTTTATGAACGGCATCAACTGATTCGGATCAAGCGTTTCATTGATAAACATTTGAGTAATCCGGACTTATCCCTTCAGGGCATTGCCTCTGCGCACCAAATTTCCTTGAGGCACCTGCATTCTCTTTTCCAATCGGAAGGGCAAACTGCATTGCAGTATCTGATAAGCCAGCGCCTGCTGCGCTGTCGGCGGGATCTTTCGAATCCTGCGATGACGGGCCGAACGATCACGGAGATCGCGCTTGGCTGGGGTTTCCAGCATCCCACGCACTTCAGCCGACGTTTTAAGTCCGAGTTTGGCTTGACCCCCTACGAATTTCGGCATGCTTCGAATGAAGGTTTAGTTCTTTACGACTAGGTGAACAAGCCTGCACGGACAGTTCAAAGAAGATTCACCCAGAAGCATGCTGCCATCTCTGAATCCCCCTAATGTGGATGCATAACTGATCTATCGCGATGTGTCCCCAAGGCGGAGCTGGAGGAGTGCAGCATGAATATCCAACCAAAAAACATTCAGAAAGTACCCGCCTTTGGGCGCGAGGCTGATTTAATAGAGGGCTTGCAAACTGGGGATCCGATAGCCTTCGATGAAGCGTATCGGAAGTATCACCCGGTAATGCTGCGAGTGGCCGCCAAGTACACCTCTGCGGCCGTTGCCGAAGATATTGCCCAGGAGGCCTGGTTGGCTGCCATTGGAGCCATCGCGTCGTTCGAGGGCCGTTCGTCCCTGAAAACCTGGCTGTGCCGGATCGTGATCAATAAAGCGTTCAATACCTATCGGGAAAAGCGGCCGGAATTCCCTGCGACGCCCAGCCTTGCAATGCTGTCAGACCAATCAGCCGAGAACCAGGGTGTCAGTGCTTCCTGTCATCTCAGCGAACCGGAACTGGCTGTGCAGACGTCCAGGGCCCGGGAGCGCATTCGGATTGAAATGAAGAATATGAACCGGGATCACGCCCACGCGATTCTGTTGAAAGGCATGACCCAACTGACGGGCTCGCAGGTATCTGAGGTGTTGCAGATTTCTCACGGAAACCTCCGGGTCATACTGCATCGAGCGAGAAACGAGCTAGCGGCCGTGCTCCAGGCATAAGGGCAGCGACCGCGCTCTGAGAGTTAATAGTCCGCCAGCTATATAAAGTATCACAGCCCCAGATCACTCAACCCCGGGTGATCATCCGGTCTGCGACCCAGTGGCCAACGGAAAAGCCGATCTGACTCTTTGATGGGGCTGTCGTTGATGCATGCGAATCGACGCTGCATGAGACCGTCCGCATCGAATTCCCAGTTTTCATTGCCATAGGAGCGGAACCAGTTTCCGCTGTCATCATGCCACTCATAGGCATATCTCACGGCGATGCGGTTGTCGGTGTAGGCCCAGAGTTCTTTGATCAGACGGTAATCCAGTTCACGATTCCATTTGCGGGTGAGGAATTCTTCGACCTCCTTGCGGCCGTTGGCGAACTCGGCCCGGTTACGCCAGCGTGTGTCCTCGGTGTAGGCGAGGACAACCTTTGCCGGATCCCGGCTGTTCCAGCCATCTTCGGCAAGGCGAACTTTTTCAATGGCGCTTTCCCGGGTGAAGGGTGGTAGTGGTGGACGTTGGGAAGTCATGTTGGTTCTCCATTTCTTGGCAAACAGATTGGTGCGGCCGCCTGGATCAGAGCAGGGCGGCCAGCTCGTTTCGTGCACGGTGCAGGATGACTCGCAGATTTCCATGGGAGATCTGCAGCACATCCGAAACCTGCGAACCGGTGAGCGCGCTCATGCCCTTTAGCAGAATCGCGTTGGCGTAATCCCGGTTCATATTCTTCATTTCAACGCGAATGCGTTCCTGAACCTTTGCAGTCTGGGTAGCCAACTCCGGTTCGCTAAGATGCCCGGCGGTGCCACCAAATTGGTTGTCTGGTGAGTTATCGGATAACAGAGCGAGGCTTGGCGAAGCAGGAAATTCCCTTCGGTTTTCACGGTAGGTGTTGAAGGCTTTGTTGGTGACGATCCGGCACAGCCACGTTTTCAGCGACGAACGGCCCTCGAACGACGCGATGGCTCCAATCGCAGCCATCCAGGCCTCCTGCGCGATATCTTCAGCAACGGCCGCAGAGGTGTATTTGGCGGCCACTCGAAGCATTACCGGATGGTATCTCCGGTAAGCTTCATCAAAGGCCCTCGGATGGCCTGCTTGCAAGCCATCAATCAAGCCTGCCTCATGCTCAAAAGCCGTTTCCTTCCGGGTGACTTTAATTTGAATGTCCATCTTGCTTGTCTCCATGCCGTTTTCATTGGTGGTTCGCAAATGAAACCGACAACAACACCAGTCAAAAAATACCCTGCTTCGCTTCCCAAACTGGCATTTCCTGAAGTAGACAAGTCGGTCTATTTTTAATTCTAGACAGATCTGTCTAAATTGGTCAACATATATTCAACGAAAAAAAATCGGAGGTGAACACGTGGGACGACGGCAGGATCTGATCGACACCGCATTGCGTCTGTTTTACGAACATGGAATTCACGCCATCGGCATTAACCAAGTGCTGCAGGAAGCGGGTGTTGCAAAGCAAACGCTCTATAACCATTTTGAGAGCAAAGACAGTCTTGTGGAGGCTGCCGTTGAGCACCGGGACAAACTTTTTTTCCAATGGCTTGAGTCGCGAATGAACAGCCAGCCGGCGGGAAGAGAGGCTCTGATGGAGATGTTTGATGCGGTTCACGACTGGTTCAATGACCGAGTTCCGTCACTCCAGCGTTTCTACGGTTGTTTTTTCATCAACACCTGCGGTGAGTACAGCGACCCGGATCACCCGGTCCACAAACGCTGCGCGGCTCATAAAACAAAAGTTTTTGAGCTACTGAAGCGGCACGCTCTGGAAATCTGTACTTCAGAGACCGAAGCAGATGAACTGGCCAATGCGCTGTTTTTGCTTAAAGAGGGTGCCATCGTTAAAGCGCACGTTGAAGGCGATCTGGATGCGGCGTTGAAGGCAAAGGCAATTGCCTCAAGGATGATTTCGCCGCACTGAAAAAAACTGTGCGGCGAAATTCGGGGTTCAACGGTACCTTGAAATTGGCACATTGAGGCCAGAGGACCTTTCACAATCCCGGTCGCTGGACCATTTGCCAAGCATGAAAACGCAAAATGGAACGCAGTAGGTCAAGACTGCCGGCAGCCATTGAATGTGCTGATATCCAAAAAGCGCATCGTGCTGATTTATCAGTAACAGAATCGTACCCACCACCAGGGCAACTCTTGTCGCCTGTGTGTAATAACGCTTAAACAGTTCAAGCAGCTGCATGAGGCGCCTCCTTACGTTCGGCCTGTCTGAGCTTTTCTGCGGCATCCCGGAAGGCGGTGCGAACACCTTCTTCAATAACAGGGTGATAGAAAGGCATTCCGAGTATCTCGTTCACCGTCAGAGACTGCTGCACAGCCCAGGCCAGCAGGTGACCAATATGCTCTGCTGCTGGCCCAAACATTTCAGCGCCCATCAGCGTGCCGGTGCTCTTATCGGCGTAGACTTTCAGCATGCCCTGGTTTTTGGCCATTACGCGGCTTCTTCCCTGATTGTGGAAGCTCACCTTTCCGGAGATGAAGCTGTCGGCCAGCAGTTCGTGCGCTCGTTTGCCGACACTGGCAATTTGCGGGTCGGAAAAGACAACGCCCAGCGCGGCACGACGATGACCCGCTTCTACCGTGGGAAACGTGCCGGCGTTACGGCCTGCGATACGCCCCTCATCTGAGGCTTCATGCAACAAGGGCAGCTCATTGTTAGCATCACCTGCGATGAATATGTGCGACTCACGGGTCTGCAAGGTGTAATGATCGAAGCCAGGAACGCCGCGGGCGTCCAGTTCAATGCCGGTATTCTCGAGGCCAAGCTTGTCAGTATTCGGAATTCGACCGGTCGCTGCCAGAACATAGTCCACCACGACTGTATGAACCACACCTCCGGACGTGCGGTAGGTCACCTGCACTCCGTTTAGGGTTTCCTTTGCTCCGAGGACATCCGCGTAAAGGATCAGGTCAAATTCAGACTGGAAAGTATCCGCTGCAATCTGACGAATTTCGTCGTCGGCAATTCCGCCAATCGATTCGTTGCGCGACAGCATTGTAACGTCCACGTTTAGCCGGCTCAGAGCCTGCCCTAACTCGAGTCCAATAACGCCTGTGCCGACCACGAGCACGGATTGCGGAAGTTGCTCCAGTTCGAATACATCGTCGTTGATGAGCAGGCGTTTGCCCGCACCCTCGAGTACTTCAGGAATGAACGGTCTGGAACCCGTTGCGATAACAATCCGGTCGGCGGTAATTTCGAGCCCGGTATCAATCTGCAAACGATGGGCGTCGAGAAAGCGAGCGTAACCACGGACCTTGTGGCTATCATCAAACTCATCGACGTCTTCAACAACAAACCCCACGAAACGGTCGCGCTCTTTTTTCACGCGATCCATGACCGCCGCACCGTCAGTCTCAACGGTCGGGACATTGAGCCCGAACCCCCCCGCATGCTTTGCGCCGTGGGCGGCTTCTGCCGCGGCAATCAAAAGCTTACTGGGCATGCAGCCGACACGCGCGCAAGTGGTGCCGTAATGGCCGCCCTCAATCAGCGCGATGCTGTCGGTAAATTTGCGAGCTTCGCGGTAGGCACCCATACCAGCCGTGCCCGTGCCAATGATGGCAACATCAACCTTTCGTTTGAGCATTTTTACTTTCCTGTAGGTTATGAGGACCGTTCATGCGGTTTGATTGTGATCAGCCGACTGGGCGGCATGGCGCTGCAGGTAGCGGACGATATCCTGGGATTCGTACAGCCACCGAACCTTCCCCTTTGACTCGATTCTCAGGCAGGGAACCTGTGCCCGACCTCCGCCATTGATCAGCTCTGACCGGTATGCAGGGTTTCTGACGATGTCACGTTCCTCCACTTCAATGTCGATGGGCTTCATCGCAGAGCGGGTATATGCGCAAAAAGGGCACGAGCGATGGTGGTAAAGAGAGAACGATGTGGTTTGCGAACTGACGGACATGGACTGTCTCCTTCGTAGTGAATGTGCCTGCCATTCTCTGTTGTTCAGGCACGCTGGAGGCGGCAGGACGGTTGGAATAGTTGTCCATCTGTTTCAGGGGGACCCTGTTCGCGAAGAAGGACGTTGGGCAAGAAATATACAATTCTGCTTGCAGCTCTGATTAGAATGTATATACACTTTATGAAAACCGATTCGAGACGGAAAGCGGTTCCGCTCAATCGACGATTCATTGTTCATCAGACTGAGGAAACGAACATGAACCTTTCGCTTACTGTGTTCCAGGCTGCTTTCGGTTTCTACAGCCGATTGATGCCAGCAAAAGCGGCTTCAAAAGCTGTCGAACTTATGACCAGCCCACGAATCAAGACAGAACGCAGAAATTCATCCCGAACGCTGTTCGAACGAGTCGTGCCGCTCAGTAATGACGGTCTACTCTCGATCTACGGAGTTGGCCCAAAGAAAATCCTGCTCTTGCACGGGTGGTCCGGCTGGATCGGGCAATTCAAGGATTTGATCAGTGAGATTGATCCCCAGGAATACACCATCTACGCGGTGCATCCGGCAGGGCATGGTGAGTCGCCGGCCACCGAATCACATCCGGGGCGGTTTATCGAGGCTGTACTGGAAGCTCATCAATACGCTGGCTCGTCTTTCGACGTTGGGGTTGGCCATTCATTGGGAGCCGCTGCGCTTGTTTATGCCCAGTCCACCAGAAACTGCTTTGAACGCCTGGTACTGGTTTCTGGACCGGCAACGATTGAGGGGGTCCTGAGCCGGTTCGCCAATTTCGTAAACCTTGGGGAACGCAGTAAACGTCTGTTCGTAAACGATATGGAAAGAACGGTGGGATTGAGTGTCGACCGACTGGATCTTGTTGCATTGGCCCCCTCGATCGAAACACCCGTGTTGTTGATTCACGATGACCGGGATACCGAGGTTCCGGTTGCGGAATCCAGAGCACTGCACGCGGCGTTCCCGAGGAGCCGTTTGACCCATACAACGGGTTATGGCCATAGCCGGCTTTTGCAAAAACCTGAGGTCATTAAGGAAATTGTTGAATTTTCGAATTCACCGTTCAGGCCTTAGTCCGAAATGGTATCGGATCAGGAAAAACGCACCATCCCTGGTGCCAAGACGCAGATGAAATGTCTAACGCTTAACCGTGGGTGCCAGAACGTACTTCACCACGAATGACAATTTGACCGCTGTAGGGAGCCGGTTCTGCATTCTCGTGGTTAGCGTCCCGGTTCTGGATCTCGCCACGAATCACGATCTGGCCACTGTAGGGCGCAGGTTGGACCTGCTCGGAACGCGGCTGATCGGATTTCCGGTCTGCGAGGGTTGCATGGGCGGGCAGGGCAGCGATGGTAACGAGTGAAGCGAGGGTAATCAGTGCAAATTTACGCATTTTCAATTCTCCATAGTGTTAGTCGGTTCAGCTGACTCCGAGGCCCCAATGGCTCGGATATCAGATGAGCGAATTATGTGGATGGAGAAGGTGGAGGAATAATTCTGAAACAGTATGGAAAGCATCATTTTCAGTGATGAAGCGTGGCCGTAAGACCCTAAAAGGCACTCGTATTACTACTTATTTATAAGCGCAAGTGATGTTTTAAATATCGACGCTTGATTAGTCGTGCGGGCCCGGTATTCGAAAAATAGCAGCCAACGTTTTTACCGACACATTTTCGGAGTTGGCTATGGTTTTTCGTTTCTTGACCGTTTCTCTTCTGGCTGTGGCTATGGCTTCAACTGTGCAGGCCGAGTCTGCTGATTCTGTGCTTGCGCTCTCTACTGATAATGACCTGTTTGCGCCAACACAGACAGATCGGGATTACACAGCCGGTGTTGCGATTACCTATTCTTCCAATTCAGAGGATTTCATCCGTAACCCGGTGTCCAGTGTGAGTCAGGGGTTGGACAGTGTTTTGCTGCCTCAGCTGGGCGGGGAGGTTGGAGAACCGGGGAGTGCCGCACTTGAACTGGGTGTTTACGGCTTTACGCCCGAGGAAATCAAGGAATCGGCAATTGATCGTAGCGATCGACCATACAGCAGCCTGGTTTACTTTTCCTCAAGCCAGAGCTACCAGACGCCAGGCGCTGATTCGGGGTGGACAACATCTATGACGGTTGGCGTACTCGGGCTTGATATCCTCAAATCCGGCCAGAACGCGGTGCACAAAATAGTGGGTAGCGATCGTGCGAACGGTTGGGATCATCAGATCTCGAATGGTGGTGAACCGACTTTTCGGTACTCTGCGGCGTACCACCAATATCTGGATGCCAGCGAATCAGACCAACAGTTCAAAGTGACGTATTTTGGATCAGCCGGATACCTGACTGAGTTTGGTGCGGCACTCGTCTTCCGGGATGGTCTGATTTCCTCCCCGGATAACCGCTTTAATCCGGAGTTGATGGCTTACGGCGAACGAGCGCCCGGGGTATCAGCTCCAGGGGGACGTGAACACTATTTCTGGGGCGGCTTGTCGGTAAAAGCTCGGGCCTATAACGCTTTTCTTCAGGGGCAGTTTCGTGACTCAGACCACGAACTGGATGCCAACGATCTGAACATTCTGCTGGCAGAAGTGTGGGCGGGCTACACCCACAGCTTCCTGGCAGGCACTGAATTGAGTTATGTGCTGCGTGTACAGAGTTCCGAAATCAAATCCGGTACAGGGAACCGCACGCTGGCGTGGGGTGGGCTGGTTTTTAGCAAGCGACTGTAAGAGCCGGGGAGGGAATCATCATCAGAAGAAATACAACTTATACAGTCCCGCTATTGGTTTTCGCCAACAGAAGGCTTCAGTGTTTGAAACAGGTTTTTACAGAGAAGAGGTTTGCCGATGAGCAACATGATAGAAGTAACAGATGTGAATTTTGAGCAAGCGGTTGTTCAGAGTGATCGCCCCGTACTGGTCGACTTCTGGGCGCCCTGGTGCGGCCCCTGCAAGACCGTCGCCCCCATGCTGGAGGCAATCGCTGATGAATTTGGCGAGCAGTTGACCATCGCCAAAGTGAACGTGGACGACAGCCCCGATATAACGGCAAAGATGCGTATCCGAGGTATTCCGACTCTGGCGCTGTTTCAAGAAGGCGGCGTTGTTGCCCAAAAGACCGGAGCTGGGAGCCTGAGTGAGCTGAGAACTTTCGTAAAAGGGAATCTGTAAACCTTACCCAAAGCCTCCCGATCGGGAGGCTTCTTCGCTTCTTACTCAAGAAAACCACGCCTAAATACATACCGCAATTGCGGTCCAGGCACTTCCAAGCCAGACTTGACCGGACCCATTCCCCAGGAACATTGAATGAAAACGCAAGAACTCCAGCTGCTGTACATCTTTGATGCGATCATGACCGAGCGCTCCGTAACCCGCGCAGCAGATCGGCTTGCCATGACCCAGCCTGCGGTATCGAATGCGATTTCCCGGATGCGCCAGATCTGGAACGACCCATTGTTTGTGCGAAAGGGCCGCAATATAGAGCCAACATCCTATGCGCTCAGCCTGTGGGATCAGGTAGGCGACCATATGTACGCATTGACCAACGCAGTCAGCGCCACGCAATTTGATCCGGCCACATCAAAGCGAAAATTCCGGATTGCCGTGACGGATGTGATTGTTGAAATGATCTGGCGGCAGTTAATTGAGTTGCTGGAGGAGCAGGCGCCTGGTGTTGATATCCACGCGGTGCCCTATACGCCCGAAGGCACCTACGACGACTTGCGCGAGGCCCACGTGGATCTGGCGGTCGGTATGCTGACCCAACATGATCACAGTCTGCGCAGTACGTGGCTTTTTGAGGGCGGTTATGTTCTGGCGATGCGCGCCGACCACCCCCTGGCTGGCCGACAGATTACCATGGAGGAATTTCTCGAGGCCCGGCACCTGCTGGTGACAATGTCCGGCGATGCCCATGGCTTCGTGGATAGCTACCTCGACCAGAAGGGCCAGAACCGGCGCATTGCCGCGACGGTCAACCATTTTTCGATTGTTCCCCAGGTTCTACGGGATTCGAATCTCATCGCCGCGGTTCCCGAATTGATCAGCCAGGATTGTGGGTTCGTGGATGGCCTGTGGATGGGGCAGCTTCCTTTCGAAGTCGACCCGACCAGCCTGTACCTTATCTGGCACACGCGCCATGATCGTGACCCCGGCATTGTCTGGTTGCGGGACCACGTGGAGCGGCTGCTGCGAGAACGATGGCATGACATCATGACCAACTCGCCTTGCGGTCTTTCGCCTGCAAAAGCCATCGCCTGAGCGGTTGGCCAGAGGCAGTCATCATTTTTCGTGATGACAAAGATACAGCAACGGAATTATTCAGGATCCCGGAAACTCCCAATAATGCTCCCCAGATGACGCTAGCAGCGGCATCGGCATGAGTGCCGGTTGGGAGACGCCCAGTTCGGTCCTCTTGCCCCAATTATCTGAGTTCTTCACGAATTGGGAGGAGGGTATGAACGGTCAAGTGAACTGCCCGTCAATGGGGTCCGGCCTGGAGCCCATCAAAGTCAACGATGCCGCAAATCAGAAATGGTATAAGCCAATCATCTCCGTTGATTCGGACGCCAGCGGCAACAAACACGTCTACAAGGCGTTCAGATTTTCCCACGGCCTGTTGGGCAACTATTTCCGGTTTCTGGTCGCCCACGAACTCAGGATGCTGAAAAAAGTTGAGCATCTCGACTTCACTCCAGACCAGGTAAGTCGCCGGTCCGACGCCTCTCCGACAATCCATTACCGGTTGATTGAAGGGAAGTCGATAAAAGATGTCGCGGCAAGCAATGGCGTGCCTGCAAACTTCTTTTCAAAGCTGTTCAGCGATGTAAAAACGTTGCATCAGCATGGCGTTGTACACATGGATCTGGGCAATTCCGGAAACATCCTGGTTTCTGCCCAGGGAGCGCCGGCCATCATCGATTTCGGCTCGGCGATACCTTTGAGCTGGCTGCCATCGTCTGTTCAGAGCTGGGCCTGTCGCAAGGATATACTCGGAGTTCTGAAGCTGTGGCACCGTTTCGACAAGGAATCCATGCCGTTGTTTCTACTGCACTACTATCAGAGCAATTACCGCAAGAACATCTACACGCCCAAACGTTTCCTGAAAGCTGCGCGTCGGTGGGTAACAGGCGACACCGGCAGCGCGGACCTTTCTGGTGTCACGACTGTTATCAGCGTGTTTTTCGGACTGTTGGTGCTTGTGTCTTTCACCTGAAGAGCGGCGTTCTGCCGCTCCATTTTTCCCTTAAGCGCAGCGCAGGAAACTGGATCAATAGGCAGGCAAAAAAAGGGGCGGTCGTGATGACCGCCCCTTTTCGGTGTGCTCAGCTTAGTTGCTGATACCGAGCTCGACCGTTTCGATGGCCGGGTTGTTGCCACGATCGATATCTTCCTGGCTTACACCTTCGGCCTGTGCGAAAGCAGAGAAAGCGACGACAGAGAAAACGAGAAAGAACTTGTTGATTGCGTTCATGTGATATTCCACCTTTCAGGAGAGTTAAGTTAAACAGCATCGCCGTATTGGCTTGATGGTTATTCTCTTGGTTTCCCGTCTTCAGAAAAAATTGCTTTGCGGTATACAACACATCAAGTCAGGTGATGGGTTTAGACGAGCGCTTTCGTGCTGATAGCGCTCGTCTTCAAATCATCATAGGTCCAGGTGAACGACTTCTTTGATTGATCCCCGACCACCCGCGAACAGGTTCTCGATCCCGTTGTCGTTTCCAATGGTCAGTCTCACATTGATAACGCTCGGTGAGGGTGTGGCCATCCAGCGTCCCTGTTCGATTGTGAACTCGTGCTTTTGCATGCCCAATTGTTCACGCAGATAACAGGCGAGCGGGCCCGCCGCCATTCCCGTTGCAGACTCTTCCAGAATGCCATAGCGGGGTGCAAACATGCGGGTTCCTGCGTCCCTCCCATCGCCAACGCCATCAAGGGAAAACACGTAGAATCCGATCAGATCCAGGGATTCGCTGAGTTTCTCAATGAGGTCAAAATCTGGCTTAAGGCCTTTAATCGTTTTGCTATCTCGAATGCCGATGACGATGAAGCTATTGCCGGTGTTGACCAACATCGGCACAGCCCCTTCGATCAGATCGTCGGCGGCCAGGCCAAGGGACTGGAGGGTTGCTTGCAGATCATCCTCGCCAAGCGTTTCGAACCGGGGTGCTCTTTGCTCCATGTAGGCCGAGTCGCTCTCCATATTGACTGATCTCAGGCCATCGATTGTTTCTTTCGATGACCGATCACGAACCAACAAGCCGTTTTGTTTCAGAAAGCTGAAGGTGGCAATTGTTGCGTGGCCGCAATGAGCGATCTGCTGGGTAGGCGTGAAGAATTCCAGCTTGATGTCTGCAGATTTGGAAGGTGAAACGAAAGCGGTTTCTGACAATCCGACTGCCGCAGCGATTTTCTGCTTTTGCTCAGAGCTGAATCGTTCGGCATTCAACACGACACCTGCCGGATTTCCGCCGGCTTCGCCGTCGACAAAGGCGCTGACTATGGGGACTTCGATTTTCATGTGATGTTCCTCGGGTGATTGGTATCACCTGATTCTTTCAATGGCCGGTTCCTGGAACAAACGGATAAAACTGGTCTATGCTTAATTAAAAGTTAACTATGGGTGAGCAGACGAATGCAGAAACTCCCTCCTCTGCGGGCGCTGCAGGCGTTCCGATACGCGGCCAGGGAGCTGAGCTTCAAGTCTGCGGCCGAGGCGCTGAGTATTTCCCAGGCAGCCGTCAGTACTCATATTCGCGGCCTGGAAGATTTTCTGGGCCTGAAGCTCTTCGTTCGCATGACGCGCGAAGTGGAATTGACCCACGAGGGCAGGGTGCTCTCAGGCTATGTGGAAACGGGCTTTCAGGAGTTGGAAAGAGGAGTTGCCCTGTTCCGGCCCGATTCAGATCCAGGACGATTGACCGTCGCAACCGTTCCATCCTTCGCTAGCCGCTGGCTTGTTCCAAGGATCGAGTCATTCCAGCGGGCTCATCCGGAAATCAGGCTTAGCCTTCAACCCAATCTGCAATTGACGAGTTTTCAGGGAGATGGGGTCGATCTGGCGATTCGTTTTGGGAAAGGCGACTATCCCGGGCTCGAATCAAGGCTATTGCTGGAAGAAAAACTGATGCCTGTCTGTCATGGCATGCTCGTTGACAATAAGCCTGTAACCCGGGAATCACTGGCGCGCCTGCCCTGGCTTATCGATGAGTCAGCCGATCTGGAGAGCTCGTGGACTGACTTCCAGGAAAAACTCGGCACCCAAATACCCGATTCCTCCATCATACTGAGGGTTAACGAGGGAGCGACGCTCGTGGAAGCGGTGCTTGCGGGCAGGGGAATTGCATTGATGCGGTACAGCCTTGTGGCCGATCTCCTGAAAACCGGGCTGCTCAGGTGCCCGATGGATATCTCGGTTCCTGCGGAGTACCAATACTACTTGGTGGCACCGGAGGCGAAATTTCGAACGGATAAGGTTCGGGCGTTTGTTTCATGGATTATCGGGGAAGTCTCATCACTGAGGGAATGAAAGGCTTTGCAGTTCGATGGCTGCACCAGGAAAGCACCAGTTTGCAATGAGCGGCCCAAAACGGTGCTAGATTGTCATATGTGCGCGACATTCGGCTAGAGGAAAGGAAAAGATGATGCGAACTCAGTTTCTGCAGGATTTAATCAAACAGCTTTCGCCAACCGTTGATCCAACTCACTACGTCTACTGCACTGTAGAGAAAGCGAAGTATGGTGACCTGGAGCACCTGAAACCTATTGTCAGTATTGCCGAACTTGAGGGGCTGACCCTGGTAATCCCCCTGGAAGAGGCCAAAGCAGAGGGCCTGGATTATTACAGGGTGTTCCGGCGAATCACTCTGGAGGGACACTCCAGCCTTGAGGCTCTCGGGCTTACGTCTGTCGTGACCAGTGTCCTGGCAGAGCGGGGCATCACCACCAATGTCATCGCCGGCTTTTACCACGACCACATGTTCGTGCCGAGCGATCGCATCGACGAGGCGCTGAAAGCAGTCAAAGAACTTGCCAGCCAACCGGGTGGATAGGCATCTGTTCGCCCGTTAAGGCACTACAACCCGACAGGTGCCAATCAGGACCCAGCCAGTTTGCCCTGGTTGTCTTGCTTTTTACCCTGGGTACTCGCAGCTGCGACGCTCAGAGCCAAAGAGATGGAGAAGAATACCGCCAGGCCGCCAAACAGAGAAATTACGGGAAGAATGTTCATAGGGTAAAACCTCCAAACGATCCGTTGTCGGCTACACCTCATTTACTCAGAAGTATTGCCGAAACTAGTGTGTAAGCTCAGTATTAGTATACGAGGAAGATGTGCGCTGGTTTGTAGGCAGAAACCATTACCGGAGGTATGGAGATACCCGTATATTCACTGAAAAGGGCGAAAGGCTAGCTCCGACAAAGCATTCGAATCCCGCCCGCCTCGAGAAGTTGCACAATCACTCGAATTTGGATTACTTATGTCCTCATGGCCCAAATAACGTCACTGTATGTTTATAAAGTCTTGAGTCAGGCAACCCCGGGTGTCGAAACGGGGGACTTGATGGGCAAACTTGGCCTTTCGAAGGAGGGCCCCATCGATCCGACCCGGATGGTGTCTTCATCGGAGTATTATAATTTTTTTGCTGCTTTGGTTGATCGTGACCCCGGCGGCCTTTTATTACCGCTTAAGATCGGTGCCTCGATGCGAAGCGATGAGTACGGCGCTTTCGGTCTGGCCTGGAAATCCGCGCCGACCCTGCGCGGCTCTTTCAAACGAGCGGAGCGGTACGGGCATGTTCTGGGCAGTGCAGAGACGTATTCGCTTGAGGAAACCGCAGAGGGGTTCCTCTTCAACCTTGAGAAGGCTGGCGATGGTTGCCCTGGAATGCTGCTTTCCAATGAGGCCAGCATGGCTGCGGTTAACACCATCAGCAGAGAAGTCAGTTCATCGAACTTTGTTCCTTTGGCGATCTGTTTCAAGCATGCGCCGAGGGGCGATATCAGAGTTTACGAAGCCCATTTCGGTTGCCCGGTTCATTTCGAGACTGGACGAGATGCTGTACTGGCGAGTAAAGAAAGTATTGAAAGTCCCAATAAACTGGGCGACGAGACGATTGCCCGGTTCTTTGACCAACATCTTGAACAGCAACTGAATTCGCTCAAAAGCGACATAGACCTGCAGCAACAAGTCAGGCACGCTGTCGTGAAAGTGCTCAGTGAGGGTGTGCCCAGGCTGTCACGGATTGCATCCGAACTGAAAATGGGCGCCCGGACGTTGCAGAGGAGGTTGTCGGAGCAGGGCTACTCCTTTCAAAACGTTGTTGATATGGCGCAGAGAGATCTCGCTCAAAGGCTGCTCCGGGAGACTGATTACAGCCTTGCCGAGGTGGCCTTTTTGACCGGTTTTGCGGAGCAGAGTGGATTCACTCGAGCTTTCAAGCGTTGGGCAG
Organism: Marinobacter sp. MIT932201; assembly: GCF_047123295.1. NCBI lineage: Bacteria > Pseudomonadati > Pseudomonadota > Gammaproteobacteria > Pseudomonadales > Marinobacteraceae > Marinobacter > Marinobacter sp. MIT932201. Next base: position 2,154,556 of record NZ_CP138917.1, read on the forward strand.
GGCAGACTCCTCGATCCTATCGACTTTCCTACCGTCGGTGCTGAGTCTCAAGTTGTCGTTCTCTGCACAAACTCTGACATGCTGAGGCAATAACAAGCGACGCTGTTTCCCGAAAATAGACTTGCACTTACATCAAAGGGAGCAAGTCAATGAAATCATCCAACCAGGCACATCAAACCATTCTTGTCGTGGGCGGTACCGGCAAAACCGGGAAACGCGTCGTTGATCAGCTGAAAGATAGCGGTTATGAGGTTCGAGTGGGATCCCGCTCGGCTATCCCATCTTTTGATTGGGGCAACGAGAAAGGCTGGGATGCCTGCCTTACTGGTGTCACGTCAGCCTACATTACCTACTCGCCAGACCTCGCGATGCCGGGCGCCACGGACGCCATCCAGGCCTTCGTTGGCCTGGCAAAGCGACGCGGAGTGAAGCGACTCGTTCTGTTGTCCGGGCGCGGCGAAGCCGAGGCTCAAGCCTGCGAAGCCATTGTTCAGGAATCTGGCCTCGAGTGGACCATTGTCCGCGCAAGCTGGTTCAACCAGAACTTTTCCGAAGGCGCATTCATCGACATGGTGTTGAATGGTGCTATCACTTTGCCAGCAGGCGACCAGGTCGAGCCTTTCGTTGATGTCGATGACATTGCAGACGTCGCTGTTGCTGCGCTGACTGAAGACAACCACAACGGCCGTATCTATGAAGTGACGGGGCCACGCCTCATGACCTTCGCCGACGTAGCCAAGGACCTTTCCCGCGCGACTGGTCGCGAAATTTCATTCATAGACGTGCCGCACAAGGCCTTTATCACCGAGATGGAGAACGCTGGAGCGCCCGAGGATGTGGTCTGGATGCTGGATTATCTCTTCGCAACGGTTCTTGATGGTCGCAACGCCCATTTGACCGACGGCGTTCAACAGGCTCTTGGTAGACCACCGAAAGACTTTGCGACCTTCGCAGAGGAAGTGGCAAGCACAGGTATCTGGGAAGAACGTTAAACGGGTTTGGCCCGAAATGAATCAGGTTTGGCAAGCGCCTACAGCAGTCGTCAAACCTGACCCCTTCCCACCTTTAACTCACAGGGAACATGAAAAATGCTGGATAAGATACTGTTAACAATATCAATCGCACTTTACGCCATTGCTGTTCCTTATTTGGAAATCAACGATACCCACGTGTTCAACCCGGACTGGGTAGCCCATGCGAGATTGCACGAAGTGTGGCAACTGATTACCAATTGTTCTCTCGGTGCGATTGCTCTTTGGCTTACCTAGGTGTCTGCCGATGGAAGGGGCAAAGCAAGTGTTATTGCGCTGCTGGTCACCGGTGGTTTCCTTGCAGCCTATGCCTTACAGGGTTTATTCGGCGGATCAATGGTGCATCCGGATGGTACGGAAAAGACGGTATCAGGCATTAATGTCGGCGTGATTGGATTCGGCTGGGTATTTGTGAGTTCCGTTTTTACGCTTTTGAGAGCAGGGCGCCAAGATGTTGTTAGGAAGGCGATTTAAAGGCAACGAACCCAGCTCTGGAGAGAAAACTGGGGCTAAAAAAGTGATCGTGATGTCCGGCCCCAAGGGGCCGGATTTTTTGTGCCTCAGATACTAGCCCAGACAGACGAAATACAAAGTCAACCATCCGCTTGGTCGCTGGTGCTTTCTTCAGGCGGCCTGGGGTTCAGAGGAAAAGGCATTCAATACAGTTTCAAGCTTTTCAACCAGATCGCCATTCGTCAGCTTGCCACGATCGACATCGAAGTTATCGAAAAAGCTTGGAATGCTGAGGCTGCCAACGACCTTGCCACTGAAAAACGGTGCGGCGGTTTCGGCAAGCTTCAACACGGTATTTCCGCCACCTGGCCCCGGAGACGTAGCGAGCATCACGATTGGCTTATCACGATAGACGTTTCGGCCAATTCGGCTCATCCAATCGAAAAGGTTTTTGAACGCTACCGTGAAATTGCCATTGTGCTCGGCAAAAGAAACAAGGATCACGTCCGCTTCTTCGATTCTCGCCTGGAAGGCGTGCGCGCACTTGGGAATGCCGTACTGTTCTTCCAGGTCGATGTTGTAGATCGGCAAGTCAAAATCATTAATCTCGACATAATCGATCTCAGCATTCGCCAGCTTGGTCGCGGCGTACTTCACGAGTTGTTTATTAATGGATTTGCGACTGTTGGTCGCGGCAAACGTTAAGACTTTCATGTTAAATCCCTCGGCAGGGTTGATGATTGATGGAACAGCTGTGCGGTTGGGGAAGGGGATGCCGCCGTCATACAAGGCGACCCAACTCCCCCGCGTTGTATCGAGCAACCACCTCGTCGTTCTCTAGTTGGGTGCTCATGGCAAACGGTCCTTGTTGAACGAAGTTTTCACTGATTGTCTCGCCCGACAGCACCGCAAAATGGCTGCTTGATGAAGACTTTCCGCGTATTGCGACCGCCTCGCCCTCCGCACCAACAATCGCGCTGGACTCTCCCTGGTGAAGAGTGAGCCATTCGCCGCGCACGTGAACTTCGATGTCGCCTTCAACCGAATAGATCCAGGCATTAAAGCCCGTTTGAATGCGATGCTCGAATGCAGATGTCTGGTCTACAAAACCATCAAGGATTGTGACGGGCCACACCGACACTGCGTCCGTCTCGAGCCCATTGCTTTGACCAAGAACCAGCCGTACACGGTAACCTTGTCCTTTCAGGGTCGGCATGTCTTCTCGCTTCACATGGAGGGAGCTTGGCGCCTGGTGTTTCATGCGGACGGGCAAGTTGACGAATATCTGCAGGCCATGAATGCTGGCGCCCTTTCGTGGTGCTTCGTCGTGAATGGCACCGCTGCCTGCATTCAGCCAGTAGAGATCGCCAGGATTAATGTCGAAGTCATTCCCCAGGGAGTCGCGGTTGTTGAATTTGCCGTGCGTATCTTCAAACAAAACCGTGACTGCCGAGAGCCCAGCGTGAGGGTGGGCGCCAAAGGTCGGTTCCGTCATGGTATAGTGATCAACCATGATGAGGGGATCCATAGCCCCGTAGAACTGCCCGTGACGAAAACCTACTCCCGTGAATCCTGAGCCGACACTCAATGGAGTTCCCTTTACCTGCGCAAAAGCTGTTTGCGAGTCAGTTTGTAGAGCAACTTGGTGGGTCATTGGTCCTTCTCCGTTCCATATCTGGTCTTAATAAAAGTTAGCAGCTTGGAATTTGGATAAAAATGGCTAAAATTTGAACTATTCGTTCCATATTTAGGACGCAACTATGAGCGTTGACCTGAATGACTACTTCTATTTCGTGCATGTCGTTGAAAAAAAGGGATACACCGCGGCGGCAAAGGCCCTGGACATGCCGAAGTCGCGATTGAGCCGTCATGTTGCTCAGCTCGAGGAACGCCTTGGCGTGAGGCTGCTTCAGAGAAGTTCCCGCAACGTTGCGGTTACCGAAGAAGGGAAGAGCTTCTACCAGCACGCTCGCAAGCTCGTTGACCACTTCGAACTGGCTGAAGCAGCAATGGACAATAGAAGTGGAAACCTTTCAGGAAAGGTTGTGATCAGCTGTTCGCTGGGTGTGGCGCAGTTTGTTCTGTTCGATATCGTGACTGATTTCTCCAGGCAACACCCGAAAGTGCTTATCGAACAACGCGTCACCAACTCCATGGTCGACTTGATAAGTGAGGGAGTAGACATCGCTATTCGCGGGCACAGTGGCGAATTGCCTGATTCGAACTTGATACAGCGCTTTATCGCGAATGTGGAATGGCAGTTTTATTGCTCGCCTGGTTATCTGGAGCAACTAGAACAATTGGAAACACCCTATGATTTAGCCAGTTGTCGTTTTTTAAAAGTGGGGAGAGCCGGCGCGAAAGAGGCGATCCCGTTACAGCACAAAGAGGGTCTTCGAACCCATCAGAACACTCACATCGCACTATGCTCAGAAGATATGTCGACAATCAGGCAAGCCGCAATCGATGGCTTGGGCGTTACCGCATTGCCTGACTATGTCTGCAAAGCACCCGTTGAAACTGGCCAGCTCGTTCGGGTATTGCCAGACTGGGTATCCCAGCATGCGAGCCTCAGTCTGTTGATGCCATCGCGGGTGGGGGTGCCACCGCATACAAAAGCCTTGGCCGAGTACATTAGAGAGAGGCTGCCACTGGCTGTGGGGCCATGATAGTTGCAGTCTTCACTGCATGTCGCGCTGGCCTCCCGGATCCAAACACCTCCAACGACGATCAAACCCCTAGAGAATCATGGAGGGGTGCTCGGCCGTCTTGCAGCCGCTATAATTCCCGCGCCTTGATCGCTTGATCTGGCAGTTCAGTTCTTAAGGAGATGCGCGTTTGCTGCCGGGTAATTGGCGTTTGGTAAGTCAGTGTTTTGCCTTCATATGGCTGTTCTTGGCGGCGGCCTCAGGTTGGAACTCAGAACGTGTCCTTGTGCTGGACGAGCAAAAGGCGCAGTCGTTAGACCGCTTTGTTTCGCTATTACGGGACCCCAGGGGCGAGCTGACGTTCGAACAAGTGAGTAGCGGGATCGAATCCTTCAAGCCAGCATCTCCAGGTGGTCTCCATCAGGGCTACACCGCCGATGTTTACTGGATGCGGATTGAAGTGGAATCCCACTCAAGCAAACGGTTGGACCGAATGCTTGAGTTCACCTACGCCTATCTGGATGACATTAACCTCTATCGGGTGGATGGTAATGGCACGGTAGAGCGAATGCGTTCAGGGCGCACATTGGCGCCGGCGGATCGCGTTGTCGCTCACCGCAAGCCAATTTTTCCGCTTTCGTTTGAGCCCGGCGAGCGTGCGACGCTGTACCTGCGGGTAACCACCCACGCCAGCATGACCCTGAACGCACGGCTGGCGCCAACCTTTGAGTTTTACGAAGACAGTGACTTGGAATATGTCTGGCTTGCCGTCTACTTCGGGATGCTGTTGGCCTTAGGGACATATAATTTCCTGTTGTTTCTTGGAACCCGCCAACGCTCCTTTCTGCTGTACTCGTTGTTCGTGTTTAGCTTTGGTGTAGCGGCCTCCAGCATGAACGGCTTGGGTCCTTTGCTATTGTGGCCCGGACTTGTAGGGGAGTGGGGCAACCGCATTCTGCCGACCGGATATACCCTGGCTGCCACTTTGGCAGTTATGTTTGCCCGCAGTTTTCTGAATATGCGAAGCATTGCGCCGCGCTGGGACCGGGCGCTATCGGTTATCGCGATATGTTGGTGGTGCGCGACTTTCTTGACCTTACTGGTGTCAGTGCAGAATGCCCTCAAGATTATGTCGGCAATGGGGGTTCTCACAACTGCGTTTTTGATCACCAGTGGGATTGTGGGCATACGCTATCGCATTCCTGCGGCCCGGATTTATCTATTGGCTTGGTTGCTTCTGCTGGTTGGCGCCGCATTGCTATCGGTCCGCAACCTGGGCTGGATACCCTCCAATTTTTTCACCGTCTACGGTCTGCAGATAGGTTCCGCCATTGAGATGATTTTGCTGTCCTTCGGTCTGGCCGCTCGATTTAACGAATTCAAGCGCCAGAAGGAAGAAGCTCAGCGTCAGTTGTTGCTATCTCTAAAGCGACAGGAGCGTGAACTTGAACGCCGGGTGGCTCAGCGCACCTCAGAGCTGGAGGATGCCAAGGCCGAACTGGAGCGCCTTGTTGTGAAAGACCCACTCACAGCGCTCTACAACCGATATGGCCTGATGATTCATCTCGAGAAACTCATACAACGGGCGCAGCGGCGAGATGAGCTGCTGGCCGTAATCCTGATCGATCTGGACGGCTTCAAACCGGTGAACGACCAGTACGGCCATCAAGCGGGTGATGTATTGCTTCAAACAATCGCTCGTCGCCTTCAACAGGAGGCGCGGGACAGTGATTGCGTGGCCCGCATGGGCGGCGACGAATTTGTGGTGGTCACCGAAAACGTCAGCTCCAAATCCAGCGTGCTTGAAATTGGCCAGCGGCTACGCGAAGCCATCACAAAGCCAGTGACTCTGCCTTCCGGAGATTTGGTATCGATTGGTGCCAGCGTGGGGATCTGTACCGGCAGAGGTGGGGAGCAAACAGGCAGTGAACTTATCCGGGGAGCAGATCAGGCCATGTACCGGGTCAAGCGAGAACACAAAAACGATGTCTGCCTGATGGATTAGTTCGTTGAAGCTATAGTGGACGCCGCCGGCAAAGCCAGGATTTAGACGACCACAGAAAGTGCTAAATCTCAGAAACGGTAAATCAAAAGCTTACGTCACTCTTTCCACAAAAAGTGCTAAACGAATTTAAAGTTGACTCTAGCATAGTTAGGTGATTTCCGTTTCCACACAAAGTGCTAAATTCGTCCTCCAGTTCATCAGGGTCAAGACCCGGATTTTCTGGTAATGGGCACTAATGAAACGGGGACAGGGTGAGGTAGCATTAAGACTATAGTTTCAAGCGGGATGGACTGATCGGTACAGCACTAGTAATAGGGCGCTACAGGTTCCGACGTCTTCGGTAGAATCTATTAGGAGAACGCCTCAGAAGAAATCGGTCTAGCCCCTCGCAAAAGCCAATTTCGACGAGTAAACGCATTCGAAATGACCAGGGGCTTAATTGGTTGAATTTTGCGATGACCAATAAAGAAAAGCAGAGCTTTTCTTAGAGAGATCTCCTGCTGCTCAACAATTTCTTGCAACCTTTAAGTGGGACGACTAAAGGTATAAGAACGCAAATGATGAATTACTATGTGTAATACAATGAAAACCTAAATTCAAGGCGAAGTCGGCGTTTTACATTCCGAGAGAACCAATCCTTCGACTCAATGAGTGGTCGACCGCTGTCTAGCGCAATTCACAAGGATGTTTCGTTATGGACCCGGTTACTTCCGTTTATACTGCTTCGTTTTTGTTCATTTTCTTGTGGTCGTTCATCCGTTTTTACGGCCTCTCCCGACCCTATCGGGCGCAGTTGAAACTCTTTTGGCTACTGGCATTTGCCTATTCTTTTTACTATCTGTTGCTGTTCGTGTTGGCAGTTACATTTTTGTTGCTGGCCTCGACCGAGGTTTTGACTCTAATTGACAATAATTTTGGTACAAAATTGAAAGAAGCCTTTGAAGGCTCTCCTGAACTTGCTCCACCACTGCTTTCTGCGGCGTTTCTGTATAAGGCGCACGATATTCCCTTTTTTTTCAAGCTCGATACATTTATGGTTGACCGTCTATTAAGCGCCCACGATCTGTCAGAGGACTTTAGCCATCTGCAAGTCCTGCTGGAGACCAACGACTTTTTACCGTCGACAGTCGAGTTTGCCGCCAACTTAAAGATGATGGAAGATTTCGACGTCTTCGTGTCAAACCCACTTGAGGAGCCAACGGACCTGCATTCAGGGGACCCAATGACCTATTGGCGCAAAGTGTCAACGTTGTTGCGCTTCTGTAGAGTTTGGGCAACTGAAGACGGCGACGTAAATCGCGCTGCTCAGATTGCTGAGCTTTTCGAAGAACACATGCGTCGCACTGGCGTGGCACTGCATCTGCTACGTTTGAAGCTATCGACTGAAACCTACCAGGAAATCAAGCACCCCATCGAACAGGAAAAACAAGAAGCGCTGATTCTCACTTCCGACGAACTTAATCGTACAACCAAGCTGGTTTCGCGATACATCATTGCCGATTACAAAAAACTGGTTTCTGCGGTTTCGACAATCGCTGCTCATTTGGTGATTTATTCAGGCCCAGCTTCCGGGAAGAGGCTTGAGCAATTATCTGAGGCCGGCTTCAATGGCCTGGGTAGTTTCCGGGAAATGACCTTTCACAAAATTGTCTTTCTATTAACCGTTGTGTTTGGAATATCATTTGTCGTGTTATATGGCTTTTTCTTAATCTACAGTAATGGTGAGAACCCCCGATTGGCACTCACTTCTAAGATCGCCACTGTTTATGCCTTATCAGCTATGAGTGGTGGGATGATTGGTTCCAGCAGGCGGCTAATGTCCTCGAAGGAAACGCCTTGGGGCTGGTATTTGCTCGCAGGTATACTTGGTTGGCTCGCGTGGTTCGGCGTGACCATGCTTCTTTACTTGGACGTCAGTGATAGCGTCCCCATGGCGCAGCAGATAGGTGGTTATTTTGCCACTGATGAATGGAAAAAGCAGTTTCCTTGGTCTATTTTGCCGACTGCATTGGCCATAGGTATTGCCGCACTGAGTCACCGCAATCCGCTATCAGAAAAATTAAGTATTTTGAGTGTTCGTATTTCTGACGGTGTTATGCTGGGGCTAGTTCTAATGTTGGCCGCATGGCTAAATTTTATGTTGCATCTCGGGTGGAAAACTCCATTTTCTACAAAGTCGCTTTTCCCCAATAACGACCTAAATTGGATAACGTTACTTAGCTCTTCAGGTGTGCTTTTTGTGGTCGCGTTCGTGGTTGGTGCTAGCGTGATCAGCCTCGCCCGGAGCGTCGCCCGTTCGGGGCTTGCGACAGAACCAGACCAGGGGTCATAGCATGGCTATGCTGGGCCGCACCTCCTCCGGTTTTCGGATAGTCATGCTGACCCTACTAAAGCAGAAAGTAGTTTAGCTAGAGGGGAGCAGGTCAACTGAAAGTATGAAAGGTTCGACCTTTTTGCGCTAGCGGTTAGCCGCAGTGAAAACATTGGAATTTGTTAGACGGTATCATTTATCAGCATGAATAGGAGAATGTTATGGCAAAAAAAACAAGAACTCTCCTTTTCGTTATTGTTGTGGGGGTATTAACAGCCGTAATCTCATTCTTTAAAAGTGGCGAATTCAATCTTTTCACACTTTTACAGGCTGGTATCATAGCGTCACTACTAAATCTATTAATATTGCTTTATGAACATTATGGATGGCGCATGGTACTTCTTAAAAATGCAGCGACTTCTCCAAACTTTAGAGGTACTTGGGAGTTTGAGAAGCCTGATGTGTTTAGTATCACTAAGTTATGTAAATACGATAACCTGAAGGGAGGATATTTAACCGTTCAACAGAGTGACTCTCATATTTTAGTAAATATCCTTTGGGATGGAGATGAGCCATCCGAGCTTCGAATTAAATCTCCTACAGCAGTAAATCAAGATCGATGTTCGTTCTCTGGCCATTTTGTGGAACATCCTGCGGAATCGACTCACGGCTTCGGTGCATTTATAACGTTTTCTTCCAGATACCCGTCAAAATTCGTGCTGAGATATAGGACTGATCATGGTGTGACCGGTGAAATTAAGGCTGAGAACCGTAAGCCGTGGATCGCAAATACCATAAAGCAGGCGAAAAAGGACTCCAATCGCGTTCCAACTCTGAATGAAAAAGTGTTATTCGCAATGAGATGGAACTAAAAAGTAATTAGGGCACATTGATTAGAAAATAACTCGTCACTGGTAAGCCCTCGATTTACTAGACGCCTGACAGATTGGAAACCTGCGAAGCTTGCTTCACCTATGGCTTCCTGAAACTCGATTTTTGCTTCTTGAGATATCAAGCCGTTGATGTTGGATGATTGACTGCCAGATCGTTCTCAACATCTGACCACCATTCAAGATAGCGCTTTGCTGCCTGCTTACCGGATTTCACAAGCGACTTCTTTAGTTGTTCACTCAAATCGAAGTCTGTGGTTCCAACTCCCAAGGTGTCGATATAAACAGTTCTCTGCCAGTCATCGCTGTGAAGATGCTGACTATCCTGGACGGCGAGCACGGTCTTGATCAGTTGCATCGTGTAGTCGAGAAAGTGGTCTATTTCTTGACTCTTTGGGGTCTGGCCGTCTCGAAAAATCCCAATTTCAGTCTCGGAATCGAGCCGGAAGCCGAGCGTCTCTTTGTTATAGACGTATGGGCTGCTTCTTGGGGAAACCTGGCTTAGTTTTTTGTTCTCCTTTTCATAATAGCCAGGAATCCTTTTTAAACTCCCATTCTCGAGGTACTTTTGTCGGTCAAAGATCTTTACCGGGTAATTGTTGATCGCGCCGCCATCAACAAAAACATCTTCACGGTCGTCTCGCACTGCGCGAAAGAATAGGGGGATCGACATTGAACGTCTTACAGCATCGACCACTCGCATTCGTGGCGTATGCTCTGGCGAGTAGACTTCACCGAACTTGGTAGAGAGGTTTGATGCGTAGACGTAAAGTTCTTTGCCGGTGTGTTCGTGTAGAGCTTTGAAAGTTACATTGGCTGAGCCGGTCTTCTGTTTTAGCAATTCGCCGATCCAGTCCCGAAAATAATCTCCCTTATACCAGCCATACTCATCTTTGAGTCGTCTCATGTCCCTAAGAGCTAACCAACTATCATCTTTAAAGTCGTTAAAATCCAGCCGCTTCAAAACCTTCAACATTTCTGCGTTGCTGTAGCCAGCTGCGAACAAAACCGCGTTGATTGAACCTGCGGATGTTCCGCCTACACGACTGATGTTCTCGAGAATCGACTCACTCTCAAGAACCTGCATAGCACCAACGTAGGCAATGCCCTTTACACCACCACCTTCAAAAACCAGATTTCTGAACGGATACGACATTTTGCACTCCTCCTTTGAGCTTCGAAAACGCCGATACAACTAAGTTACTTCTCCTATATTTATTTGCTTAACATCACCGGCTAGCACTAATGGAAGCACAAAATGACCAGAGCGGCCACCCGATCGCTTAGGTTAAACAGGTGAGGCGATAGATTTATGACGTCGGACTCGGTGATAAAAAAACCTTTATTTAGTCGACCACATCCGCCTTGGCCAGGTCGCGGTTTTTTGGATCCACTTGCTCCACAAACGACGGCGATGCTTTCTAGCCTCGACTCTCCCAGTGCAGCAAGCGGTTTAACTAACGGCAGGTCTGCGCAATGGGATCTGCCGTGTGCTGCCAGCTGCGGTGATGCTTAGAGCAAATAAAAGAATTGCTGTTACGACTATAAATGTAAGCATTGCGAGTCCTGTCCCACGGTTGTCGTGGTCAAATGGCACTCATTTTTTGTCGCTGTCACAGCCTTTGGTGGTATTCGGGTTATTGAGATAGTCGTTGTACTCGCTTCGATCTCTGAGGCTGCGTTTTAGTTCAGTTTTATTTTTCACATCTAACCGCCACATCCAGAAGAAAATAGCCAAAGCAATGATCACACCGCCTATCTGATGCCATTCGATATACATAGAAATCCCTCCCATTTATTCAGACCATCACTGCTGTCTTGTTAGGATACTAGCATCACATCGAAGTTTCGCCGCTGTGCGGATCGCGCTACGCAGTCAAAATAACAGGAGCGATCGTTGCGGCAGCCTTTTTACAACTGTAAGCATCCCCGTTCTAGTTGCAGTAGTCATTAAAGCTTTCCGGTCTGGGGTAGTTCGTCAACCGGCCTCCATTTCTTGCGGTTTTCCAGGCTGTTGCCATACTGAATAGGTTGGAATAGGGCACATGTACGGCCCCCTAATTCCTCCTTGTAATTGACAGAACCACGGAGAGGAAACGTCAAAATCCATCACCAGCGCGCGGTCATTCCCCAGAGCCCGATCTAGCAAGCGCCCGTTCGGCTTCGAAGAGCGGCCCTTGGTGTCGTTCCCGATTCAGCGCGTTGAGAGCGACTGGGACCGGCTGATCGCCAAACGCCCGATCCTCCTCGAAAGACTGGACACCATGCCCAAGTACCTGCTCAAGCTGAAAGTGCTCGGCCTGCTAAAGAGCGAGTCGCATCGCATGCACCGGCTGATCCTGGACTTCATGTGGTGCACCGGCGCTCGGGTCTCCGAGGTGCTGGCGATTACCCCGGCGAGTTTCCACGACGACGGCTACGACTTCGGGGTGGTCCTCAAGGCGCTCAAGCAAGGGGCAGGGCGGCCGAGCAAACGCAGCCTGCAACGCTCGCCGACGCGGTTTATCCCAATTCCGGATAGAGACTTTCAGACCCGGATCCAGAGCTACCTGTGGATGGGGAAGTTTCGGAAGGACGAACGGATCTTTCCGATCACGCGCCAAGCGGTCAGTGCCAACATTGATCGCTTAATAGCACAGGTGGGGGGAGAGCCGCCGTTCAAGATCGGCTGCCATACTTTTCGGCACAGCTTTGCAGTGCACCTGCTCCTCCACGGGCGGCCGCTGAAGTTTGTGAGTCAACTCCTCGGGCATCGGAGCGTCGAATCCACAGAGGTGTACACGAATGTGCTAACGTTCGACGGAGCGCATTTTTTGGAAGGTGTGGATTTTCACTAAAGCCTCGGATTCGCATCCAAATTAGTTCTGAATAGGGAGCGAGATGGTCAACGTAACGGATGACGTATGTAGGCAGGTTGGAGCGCGTGTTTCGGCATATAAATCGCTCGAAATGGTATCTACAGCTGCGAGCCTGCTTACCTTACCTAACCTACAAGCTAACGCCCTTCGACTGGAAACCCTTGTCCATTTAGCGGTAGCCAATGCTTCCGGCAAACAAACTCCGAATCGGACACTGCTGATTCAACTACTTAATGAAGGTTTAGGTAACTCCCACGTAGCAACAATGGAGGATCCGGCGGAGGATGTGTTTGTATCCAACGTATCTACCAACCAAGGAGATATGCTTCTATTTAACGGAATCTGGGAAGCGAACGATTACTACACTCAGCTGATCTTCGAAGTATTAGACTTCCCTGGTCGACCGCCGTATTTAAGTGAAAGTAGAGATCAATGCCTTTCTTTGCTTAGGCTCAGTGACGCGATAGCGAAGAGGCGAGGGTTCAATCGCAATGATGTTTTTCCTTCGGACGATAAAGCCCCCCTCAAAATTCCCAACACCGGAACACTAGAAACGTTCTCGAAGTCGGTGGTTTTTAACGAAAGAGACCTTGAGTCACTGGGCATTTCCGAGGAGCATTTAGGGCCCTTTGTGCTTGAAGATACGTCAGCCCTGCGGGATTGTGACATTGCGAGCTCAGCACTAACGCAAAAACCGATTCTCAAATTAGAAGGGCTTTTCGTAGTCGCTCTTCCTACTGCAATAGGCATCTCTATCAGACATCTGATCGTTGAACGATGCGAAGCTGAGGGACAGTTATCAGCGCTGGGAGCGGTAATAGAGCGAATACAACTTCTTAATGTCTTAAACAGAGGGCTATTCGAACTTAAAAAGGATTTTAAGCCAATTAGGATTACCTCGCCTCAGCCGGATTCAATCGTAAGCAATGATGAGGTCTTACTGACCGACCATTCCGGGTACTTTCTACACGTTTTAATACTGCATGATGATCTAAGAGGAATTCTGGATAGTGGTTTCAACGAGTTTGTTGAGCATCCCAACGAGGCAGTTGAAGGTTTAACCTCGCGCGTCGAAACGGTGGCTAATTACGCCAGATCGAAGGCTAGGTTCCAGTATGGCGACACGCTATTTGTTTTTGGTGGCTTAGGGCGCGGAATTATGCTCGGCTTTGACCGTTGGCCAGATAATTGGGGCTGCCATTTCCTTCCGATTTCTGACCTAAACTTATTAACGAGAAGTAGGGGGGATCCGCTAAAAGAATTCCTTGCGTGCATGCACCAAAAGTCCTGGATTCAATATAAAGGATTGAAGTTAAACAACATAAATGGAGACCTAAATTACTTTGGTTACTGGCGAGACAACGACTTCAAGTGCAGCCCAGATGAACAGCCCATCGAAAACAATGTCATGTTCAGCCTGTTCACTGATTTTACGCTTCCGATTAGAAAGGAGCTGCGTTTAAGTTCGGACAGACACGCTTCTCAAACACCAAGTGGGGTTTATCAGATTGTTGAGCGCCTCACTCAGAGCTCTTACTACCGAGAGATGCGTGAAGCACCTGTTTACGTTTCGCTAGACGACATACGAAATGGTCGGTTGCGAGGGGTGATTGAAAAGCCTGGTATCAATTTTTGGCTCGGCGTTGATAACGACAATAGATCTATTCCCGACTCGATGGCTTACACGTGGTGGTCAGGGCTGATTGAGCTTTGCCAGAGTGGAATTGGACTAATCTCAGAAAGCTGCGCAATTCAAAACACCCAGTCTGTTGAGGTGATTCTGTCTTTCTGTGACCTCGTCCCTATCAAGGAAGTCGACCCGACGAGTGAGGAGAATCGAGGCTTTGTCACTCACGAAGAAGATGAGAACCACTGCGTTCGACTGCAATCAAATTTCTTGGCAAATTTTGTTCAAGTTGAAAATATTGGCGAACGTTTACTCCTTGGCGAAGTTTTCAGAAGCGTACTTGAACAACTTGAGTCACGCGGTATACAAACTGGTCTGAATCACGAACAGATTGTTGATTCCTTGTTCTCGGATAATGGAATTCGACTGATTCACGCATTCAGAGGATACGATGAAATCAACAGACTCATTTTTGAACTCGATAGCGAGCCCAAGCTGATACGCCGGTATTTATTCCCTTTCATCAAAATCAAAATGGCAAACAAGCTAAGTTTGCAAGACACAAAGACAGATTCCGAAAAGGCGACAAAACGGATCCTTAATGGATTAGTGGAAGGCTATTGGCAGGAAATAAGAGAGATTATCCGAAATCTGAATGCGAGGTCTTTGGTTGAAAGCTGTTTTCGTCAGCTCCACCGAATACAAGCTGATAAAGTTCAGTGGAACCAAACTGCCCGAGCGGTGCAGGCTATTTACTCAAAGTACGATGACGTAGTCAAAGTTGCCCAGCAACGGGAGTCTGAGAGAAATCTTACGTCTTTGTGTTTACGAACCATTACCGAAATTGCGGTATGCGAGGCGCCTGAGAGCGAAGGGGAGGAGGCAACACCTCGTCTTGTCGAAAATCTCGTTGATTTGGTTGCAGTCATGATTGAAATCGGTGCTGACTCGGATGCAGTGCACTCGGGGTTTTCGGCGCCAAGGCTATCGATTGAACCAAGTGGGTTTTTCGAAACTTGCGTATTCCAGACCAAGGTTGCCACTGATTCCAGACGAAGCCTGCCACCCATTCCACGCGAAAGCTGCCACTGATTCCACGGCAAAGCTGCCACCCTGGCAGGCTGCCTGATTTCCCCATCAAAACGTCCGGCGCGGGATAACTAACGGTACTCTGCTCCTTTTCATCCGGAGAGGGCCAGATGCCAGCGATGAGGTTATCCATGCGTAAAATCAAAGAAGTCCTTCGCCTCAAGTGGGAGCGAGGGCTGAGTAACCGGCAGGTTGCCGCAGCCTGCGGCATCAGTCGCCCCACTGTGAGCGAGTATCTGCGGCGTGCTGCTGAGGCGGAGCTTGGCTGGCCGCTGCCAGAGGATCTGAGTGAAGCCCAGCTGGAGCAACGGCTGTTCCCGCCACCACCGGATCTGCCGGCACAGGCCCGAGGCATTCCGGATTGGAAGCGAATCCACGATGAACTCCGGGGCAAGAACGTCACCCTGTTCCTGCTCTGGCAGGAGTACCGGGAAGCCAATCCGGATGGCTACCAGTACAGCTGGTTCTGCGAGCACTACCGGGCCTGGCAGGGCAAGCTGGATCTGGTGATGCGTCAGGACCACCGAGCCGGTGAAAAGCTGTTCGTGGACTATGCTGGGCACACGGTGCCCGTCATTGATCGCACCACCGGTGAGATCCATGAGGCGCAAGTCTTTGTGGCGGTGATGGGTGCGTCCAATTACACCTACGCCGAGGCCACCTGGAGCCAGACCCTGCCGGACTGGATCGGCTCTCACATCCGAGCCTTCGAGTTCCTGGGCGGCGTGCCGGAACTGGTGGTTCCGGATAACCTCCGTTCCGGCGTCAGCAAGGCCCATCGCTACGAGCCGGATCTCAATCCGACCTATCAGGATATGGCTAGCCATTATGGCGTGGCCGTTGTCCCCACACGGGTTCGCAAGCCCCGTGACAAGGCCAAGGTGGAAGGTGGCGTATTGATCGTTGAGCGCTGGATCCTGGCGGCCCTGCGCCATCGTCAGCACTTCTCCCTGGGGCAGCTCAACGCCACCATCCGTGAGCTGTTGGAGAAGCTCAATAGCCGCCCCTTCCGCAAGTTGCCCGGGTGCCGGCTTGATCACTTCAAACAGCTGGACCAGCCGGTTCTACAACCGCTACCCGCCGAGCCGTATGTCTACGCCGAGTGGAAAAAAGCCCGGGTACACATCGACTACCACGTGGCCATCGATGGGCACTACTACTCGGTGCCCTACACCCTGATCAAGAAAGAGGTGGAGGTCCGGATCACCCACAACACCATCGAATGCTTCCACCGGGGCAACCGGATCGCCAGCCACCGGCGTTCGGATCAGAAGGGTCGGCATAGCACCATCGCCGCTCACATGCCGGAGTCCCATCGCCAAGCCGGCGAGTGGACCCCAGAGCGACTGACCGCCTGGGCAGCCAAGACTGGACCGGCAACTGAAAAGCTTATCCGTACCGCGCTGGGGGCAAGAAAGCATCCGCAACAGGCCTATCGGTCCTGTCTGGGCATTCTCCGGCTGGGCCAGAGCTACGGCGAGGCACGATTAGAACGTGCCTGCCAACGCGCCCTGATGCTGGGCAGTTGCCGATACAAGAGCATCGAATCCATCCTCAAGCACCGCCTGGATGAGCAGCCCCTGGAAGAGCAACAAGAACTGGCCTTACCCGACACACACGACAACATCCGTGGCCCCGCCTACTACCACTGAAGGAACCTGACATGCTGAAACATCCCACGCTGGATAAGCTCCACGCCCTCAAACTGACCGGCATGGCCGCCGCCCTGGCGGATCAATCGGCCACCCCCGACATTACCGACCTGAGCTTCGAGGAGCGCCTTGGCCTGCTGGTCGACCGGGAAATGACGGAACGGGACAACCGACGCATGAGCAGCCGCCTGCGCCGGGCCAAGCTGCGACACGCCGCCATCCTCGAAGACATTGATTACCGGAACTCACGGGGCCTGGATAAAGGGCTTGTCCAGAGTCTGGCCAGCTGCCAGTGGGTGAAGGAACACCTGAACGTGCTCATCACCGGCCCGACTGGCGTCGGGAAAACCTGGTTGGCCTGTGCTCTGGCACACAAGGCCTGCCGGGAGGGTTACACCGCCCAGTACGTCCGCCTGACCCGGCTGCTACGAGAGCTGACCATCGCCAAGGGCGATGGCCAATACTCAAAGCTCCTGACCAGCCTGGCCAAGGTCGACGTGCTGATCCTGGATGACTGGGGGCTGATGAAGCTGAGCGCGGAGAACCGGCGGGACTTGCTGGAGGTGCTGGAAGACCGACATGGCCGGCGCTCCACCATCGCCACTAGCCAATTACCCATCGAGGAATGGCACGGCATCATCGGTGACGCCACTCTGGCAGATGCCATCCTGGACCGGCTCGTACACAACGCCTACAAGATCAATCTGCGGGGCGAATCCATGCGAAAACAGCAGGCAAAGTTGACGGGCACTGAGACTTCGGAGTAAGAAGAGAAACCCCGCGTCGCTACGCTCCGATGGGTGGCAGCCTTGCTCCGGTCCGGGTGGCAGGCTTCACGTGGAATGGGTGGCAACCTTCAGCGGTTTACGCAAAACTGGCACAGATGCATACCGAGATGTTGTTATCCCTTATCTTTCTGGTTATTTCCATCGCCAGTTTAACGAGGCAATTGACTCTTACGATGATTTTTATAGGGAATATACAACATCGGAGAGTGAAGAATTTGAGGAGGATGACGATTTTAATAGAGCGCTTTCGGCTGAGTTCGGGCTATTTGAAGGCCAAGTTTTCAACATCGGAAAGTGTTTGCTTCGAGCACACTTGGAACATGAACTTCCAATTTGCGTTTGGAATAAAGACGAATTGGTTCGGTACCTTGGGGATGCCGGAGCAGGAGATGCTGATACCATTGCGTGCTTCCTAGATGCCTTCTCGCTACCCCGACGCGGGGGCTGGGATGATTTCTCTGGTGGTTACAATTTCAAGGATATCGCCCCTTGGAAGTTTAAGCGTCGGCTGAGTTGTCTATGCCGTCCCATTGTCCCTGTTGGCATCGATCAGTTTCTAACTAGCGCATTCCTTCTTAGGCAGGGGATTGGATACTTTCTTGATTTGGCGCGAGACGGCCTGTTCATTCCAGAATTCTTCAAATCAGCCGAAATGCGAAGTTATGTTGGTAAGAAAACGGCAGAGCGAGGACTCTGGTTTAATGATTTTGTAGCGCAAAAATTAACTGAAGGTGGCTATGAGACAGTAAAAGAGTTAGACATGAGCTCCTTTGGGAAACCCGAACTTGGCGATGTAGATGTGATTGGAATCAAAGGCGGAAGGATCACATTGATTGAATGCAAGAACCTTCAGATGGCCAAGACAATTTCCGAGATCGCAGATATCTGTAATCGATTTAAGGGCGAGGAAAAGGACGAGCTTGCAAAACATCTGGCCCGTGTTGGGTGGATAAATGCTAACAGGGACCTGGTTTCTAGGCGCCTAGGTATGAACCGACAAATTGATGAAGTGAAACAGCTGCTGGTAACGAACACAGAGATTCCACTTAAGTATAAGGAAGGGCTTCCTATTGAGAGCCGCGAAATTGTTTCTATTGCCGAACTTCAGGAAGAATTAATGAGGTGAACTGGCTAGCCAAGATATTTGTAACCTGCATCCTGCAACGCTCCCTCGGTGACTCCTCGGGAAGCTCATCGAAGATGAGCGTTGTTGAAAGTGACACATGGCCAGCGATTTCTTTGCGCGACTTTAACGGACTTCTTTTGTCCATGAATGATATTCGTCATTAAAGTCCTCCGGCCACTGTGGGAGCTGGCTCGCTCAATACCTGCCCAATGCCACTGCATGAGTGCGAAGTGTTCCTGGAAACCACGTTTGCACTTACACGTTATTTTCTACCCACTGGTTCAGCACGCCATCCAACACAGCAATTTTGAGGTTGCCCAAGTCGAAAAAGTAGGAATGTACGAGAATTCTCTAAAACTCGTTTAAACATCAGCTTAGCCGACTGGACGACGAGTTCAGTACTTTGCGCAAAAATTTACTACTTTGTGCAAAAATGTTTAGTACTTTGTGTAAGCGTACAACAAACGGACAAAACAGCATCCAATCCCTAGTATCAAACTGCGCATAATGTATATTATGTTAAATTACGAACATGCAGCTACATCCGGTGCACCATATCAACATTGATTACCCTTCGCGCAAGCCAAGTCCCGCCCCCATCAAACCTTTGACATGCCCCGATAAAGACTTGCTTATACAGCCAATGAAGCTAAACTCCTATTCGGCTTGCTTTTTTACCACCGATTAATGGGTTAGCCGTATAACTTCGGCATGCCTACAGGACCAGTTAAGGCTGAAGCACTTCCCGGAATGCAGCCAATGATTGAATCGTTTCATCCATTAACAAGGTCAAAGTGCTGAGATTTTTTATGCAGCAACCCCTATTGGCCCTGGGCCGCACTGCGCTTCTACTTCTTCCCGCTCCGCTGCGAGTGAGCGTGGTTTGTCTTGCGATATCCAATGGTGTTGCTGCTGCTGATCAATCCCTCTGGGACATCCCCCTGGAGGAGCTTGGGCAGATCCGCGTCGTATCGATTGCATCCGGCACTGAAACCCCTCTGGATAAGGCGGCTGCTGTTACCTCAGTTATCAATGCTGATGACATTGCGGCCATAGGTGCGACGGACCTCGACGAAGTGCTTGAGACTGTGCCCGGCCTTCACGTGAATCATTCCGATCAGGGATTTTCTCCCAAATATGTCTTCCGAGGCATAACGTCGAGTAATAACGCCCAGGCACTCGTTCTTATTAATGGAATTCCCGCTACCACAATGGTTTACGGCAACCGCGGGAATGCCTGGGGAGGCATGCCGGTAAAGGCAATCGAACGGATCGAAGTGATCAGGGGTCCTGGATCTGCACTGTACGGTGCAGACGCCTACTCTGGCGTTATCAACATTATTACAAAGGGCCCGGACTCGATTGGAGGTCAGACTGTCGGTGGGCGCCTCGGCAGCTTTGATACTCGGGGTGGTTGGCTGGAGTCAGTGCACCATATTGGTGGTGAACTGGCGATGAGCCTTGTTCTGGAATACCAGACGACAGAAGGCTGGGACGACGTTATTGAGCAGGACGCACAGACGAGCTTCGATGAGCTGTTCGGAACTTCAGCGTCTCTTGCCCCAGGTCCGGTCAATACGGGGTCGGACCAGTTTGATGCCCGCTTTGAAATGGGTGACGACCGGTGGACCCTGCGCGCAGGCCTGCAGGATCGCAGTAATCTCGGTACCGGCCCTGGCCTGGCTCAGGCGCTGGATCCAGAGGGACAATATGCGTCTCGCCGGGTAAATCTGGATTACAGTTATCGTTGGTCACACCTCGCCCCTGGCCTGGATGTTGAGGCTCGGGTGTTTTATTTCAATATCACCCAAGAACCGGAGAACGACATTGTTCTTTATCCACCAGGTGCTTTTGATGGTGACTTTCCCGATGGTTTGATTGGTAGCCCTGGCTACAAGGAAAATCAGGTTCGGCTCGATTTGAGTGCGGTTTACCGTGGCTTCAAGGACCATCGGGTCCATATGGGTGGCGGTACGTTCTGGGCCGATTTGTATGAAGTGACAGAAAGTAAGAATTTCAATCCCGACTTCAGTCCCAAGGGCGGCGTGGTAGACGTCTCTGATGATCCGAATCAAGTCTGGATGCCTGAGGAAGACCGTACCAACTACTATCTGTTCGTTCAGGATGAGTGGAAGTTTGCTCAGAACTGGCAGCTGGTTAGCGGCGTTCGTTTTGATGAATACTCCGATTTCGGGAGCACGGTCAATCCTCGTGCCGCCTTGATATGGGCGACAACAGACAGTATCACAACCAAATTGTTATACGGACGAGCCTTTCGCGCGCCGTCTTTGAATGAACTGCATGCATCCAATAATCCGGTGGTTATTGGTAACGAAGAACTTGATGCCGAGACCATAGACACCTATGAAATCGGTGTATCCCATCAGGCAACCGCCCGTGTTCTGTACTCCCTGAACCTATTCTATTACGAGATTGACGATCTCATAAATGCTGAGCCGGTTGCAGGCCTCATTGCCAATCAATATCAGAACGTAGGTCAGCGAACCGGACACGGTGGTGAGTTCGAACTGAGCTACCAGGCCACTGATGAATTTTCGGTGACGGCAAATTATACTTACCAGACCGCCAAGGATGAACTCACCAGCGAGTCTGTGGGCGATGCTCCCAACCACCAGGTTTATGCCCGCGCCGATTGGTCTCTGTGGTCTGGCTGGTTCCTGAGCTCTCAGGTCAACTGGGTAGGCGAGCAGAAAAGAACTGCCGCGGATCAGAGAGAACCTGTGCCCGATTCGACGACTGTGGATATGACCCTTCGAACAAAGGGCTTATGGCGTGGGCTCGATCTCTCGGTGTCTGTGAAGAATATTTTCAATGATGATGTGCGAGACCCAAGCCCTTTTGCCCAGCCCAGTCCGGCCATACCAAACGACTTTCCGATGCCGGGCCGCCGTCTGGTCGGAGAACTGTCCTATACGTTCTGATTAAAACCTCTGCGTCAATCCTCCCAATTTCGCTTGCCCACACCATGATAGACAATGCTCTCGCAGCGAATCGGGAAGAAGCTGCCCTCTGGTCGTGCTTTCGCATCTTTGAAGCATGGGGCCATACCCGTTACGAAACCGGGTGACAGCAGGAGCTGATACTCTTCGCAACTGAAGCCCATGTCTGCCGCAAGAGCGGCATGTACGGCGGCAACATTCATTGAATATCCGTACACACTGTTCACATGCTCAAAAACCTCAAACGCCATTTTTAAATGGCGTCCATTTGAAAAGCCGTACTCTTTTGCCTTGTCCAGAGTAAAGGCAATGCGCTCGTCTGTTTTGGCGAGAGGGCGCCCGTAGCCGAATAGAATACGCCCGAGGGCTTTCTCATTATCGACAAATTCTTCGATCTTACCGCCCTCCTCGCACCATTTTCCTGCCCTGTAAAAGAAATCGAGTGCTCGAACTTCGGGACGGCGACCGTAAATCGATGCCTCGGAAATACTTAAACCTGCCATCATGCCGAGCGAAGGGGTGGTACGTACAGAACCTGCCAGCGCTGCTACGTGATTTGGCCAAATCGATGGGTCAGGGTAGCTGCTGCCCACCCAGTAGCAGTTCAGCATGTTGGCAACATTTTTACCGGGGTCCCTCCCCAGAATCGCAAACAGGTAAAGGTGCAGCCATTCCATATGGTCCAGCTCATGATGAAGATCTTTACCATGCATAACCACACGCTCGGTGAGAAAAGCCTTTCCAATGCGGGTTGTCAGGTGGCTCTCAGTTTCGTACAGCCGCTCATGATTCATTGGCTACTCCTCCTCACCGGCTTTTTTATAGGGGCCAGGATCTTCTTCCAGTTCAATTGCGGGACTGTAGAAAGGAAACTTTTTCCAGCCCATCTTTCGTTGTTCCAAGGCATGAACCGCGGCACCCGGGAGCCTCAGCATGAGGTAGAGCATACTGCCCTGGTCCTTATCCAAACCAAGATCTACCAAAGTTGCCGCCGCGACTGCACTGATGGATATGGGACAGCCAAAAAACTCTTCCAGATCACTGCGGTTTATCGCCAGCCAGGCTAACGCGCCGCTCTCGGGAGCGAACTGGACCAATAACTCCAGGGATTGAAGAAGCGTCGTCGGTATCTGGTCCCCGTTGGGATCAAAGCCAGGTGGATGCTCCATAGCCGGCCATATATCAGCCCTTTCGTCTTCCTCGGGAGATTGCAGACGGGTTATCCATTTCTCAACATCCTGCCCGCATTCCTGCCATAAACGCATACAGATCTCGAGCTCCTGGGAACCACCATAGAGTCCAGAACCAACAGCGAGTGCTGCCATGAGGGCGGAGCTATGGTTGGTTCCGGCGACCCCACCATTCATGGCCGCACGAATACTGGCCTCTTTTGGGCCGGCATTGGCAAGAACTAGCGCAAGCTTTTCAAGCAGCACCACATGGGCAGGCTCGGGTCGATCTCCCTTGAACATTAAAAGCAGATACTCGAACCAGCTTGCCCGGGCAATGATCTGCCCATAAACGTCATAGCCGTGGCAGTAACATGCCTTGGCTGCGAAAGGATTGGACTCTTCCGGCTCTTCAAGCCAGAAATTGGAGTGATAAACATAGTCTGATGGCACGCCGGCCCCCTACTCTATTCGTGAGTTTGTATTGAGCTGGTTAACACTTTTATTCGGGAGCCCAATGGTGGCACCTGGTCGCCGTCAACGATTACGTCTAACAAGCATGGGCCAGGTCGGGACAGAATCCCCTTAATATCAAGGTCAGCAAATTGTTCCATAGTCTCAATGCGGTAGGACTCGACACCCAATGCCCGGGCGATCATTGAGAAATCCACCCTTGGCAGCCGAGTGGCCAACTGCTCCCCCCCACTCAGTTTCTGTCCGTGGCTAACCATACCTAGTGAAGAATCGTTCAGCACCACCATGAGAATGTTCAGGTTTTCCTGGAGGGCTGTGGTCAACTCCTGCCCGGCCATGAGATAGCTCCCGTCACCGGTGAAACAGACCACAGGATGATCTGGATTGGCGCTGGCCATGCCCACAGAGGTGCCAATAGCCCAGCCCATAGCGGCGAACCCGAGACCTATATGAAAGTGATTAGCACCAGGGTGCATATTCATGGGGCGGTGTATATTCCAATAATGAATGCCCCATAGGAAGCTATTGCCGGCGTCCATCAAAACCCGCGTATTCTGGGGACAAATCCGGCTCATGTAGGTCATCAGAGTTTGACCCTTTATGGGTCCGGATCTATCGAAGCATTTTTCAGGGTCATCAAATCTGGTGTTGGCTGGTAAACGGTCGTTGTAGAAGACAGATCGGTTACTCTGAGACACTGAATCCACACCGAGGGCATTGGATATGGATTCGAACAGGAGCTTTGGCGAACCCAGAACCACCAATCGGGCCATGGTAGATCGGCTCAGGTCTACCGGGTTGTTGGAGATGTGAATAAGCCGCTCGGAAAGTATTGTAGTGGGGTCCCATCCGCTGGTAGAAACTTCATCCAGTGCGGTACCAATAGCGACCACTAGGTCGGCGCTATCTTCTCGCAGGGCATCAGATGCGCTTTCGTGACCGGCAAAGCCGAACACTCCCCGATAAAGCGGGTGAAAGCTGTCGATCAGCCCTTTTCCGCGTGGCGTTGTCACCATCAGCCAGTCTCGTGCCTCAGCTAAGCGCACCAGCAGTTCGCTGGCTTCAGATGCGCCCTCACCCAGAACGAGAGTAACTTTTCGGGCAGACTCCAGTTCATTTAATGCGGACTTGGTAGAATGATCGCTCGGTGCAACTTCATGATTAGTGAAGGCGTTGAGCGTCGCGTCGATTTCATTGTCTGGGATCCTGTGGCGCATCACATCCAGAGGTATTCCCAGATGAGCGGGGCCCGGCTGGTTGCCCATCGCGTGGCTCACCGCTTGAAGCAATTTGGTTTCAAGCTGCGCGGGATGGGAGATTAACGTGTTATACCGTGTGCACTTGGCAAACATCTCAACGGTATGGATACCGGTGCATGAAGTATCCTGGAAGGAACCCTGACCAAATCGGTCAAGTGCGGTTTGCGCTGTGATAACGAGCATTGGAATGCCATCTGCATAGGCCGAGGCCACACCCGTAAGCAGATTCGTGGCACCGGGACCCGCCGTTGAGCAACAAACGCCTATTTTGCCAGTCTCCCGTGCGTAGCCCTCCGCCATGAAAGCTGCGCCGGTTTCGTGCCGTGCCGTGATGGCCCGGATTCCGCCACGGCGCTCGCTTCTGGCCAAAGCGTCATAGAAGGGCTCTATACTGCCCCCCGGAACACCAAAAACATATTCAACACCGAGGTGCTCCAGATAGCGCAGTATCAGGTCACCGTTTCCGAGCATGGAGAGTCCTTAGAAGATATGACCAACGAATGGCAGACAGCCCGACAGCTTCATTAATCCAGAGGGCACGGCTTTGATATGCCATATCCTTGGGCGCAGTCGAGACCAAGCTCTACAAGCCGTTTTTTGACTTCTTCGTTTTCAACGAATTCAGCAACCGTCTTGAGGCCGGCGGCATGCCCGATTCGGTTGCAGGCGTCTACAATTCCCAGATCAATTGGATCGGTCAGAAGGTTACGAACGAATCCGCCGTCGACTTTCAGGTAATCCACTGGAAGAGCCTTGAGGTAGGAGAAGGAGCTCATACCCGCTCCAAAATCGTCCAAAGCAAATTTGAAGCCTCTTTTCTTGGCTGTATTAATGAACTGTTGAGTCACGTTCAGGTTAGCGATAGCCGAGGTTTCAGTAATTTCAAAGCACACTCGCTCGGGCTTGAGACGGTGCGTATCGGCAAGCTCGCAGATGTACAGAAAAAGCTCTGGCTCATTGAAGGAACTGCCCGACAGGTTGATAAAAAAAGTGCCGGTTTCCTCTCGGCCCAGGCCAGTCTGATCAAGGTATCGAAAGGCCAATTCAATGACTTTGCGATCAATTTTGGTCATCAGGCTAAAGCGCTCGGCCGCCGGAATGAAGGCGCCGGGCGGAATGACGTCATCCCCTTCCTTGAGGCGTACAAGGAACTCGGTTCGGTAGCCATCAGTATCGTTGGGCTGCAATGCGACCATATCCTGTTTCCAGAGACAAAAGCTGTCTGATTGGAGGGCCTGCTGAATCCGGCTGGTCCAATGCATATCATTTTGACGCTGCTGCATGTCTGCATCGTTCGACTGGTACAGCTGGACATTGT
Organism: Marinobacter sp. MIT932201; assembly: GCF_047123295.1. Taxonomy (NCBI): domain Bacteria; kingdom Pseudomonadati; phylum Pseudomonadota; class Gammaproteobacteria; order Pseudomonadales; family Marinobacteraceae; genus Marinobacter; species Marinobacter sp. MIT932201. The sequence goes on from NZ_CP138917.1 coordinate 2,180,214, forward strand.
TGCGGCCTCTATCTTTGGCGGCGTAGCACGCCAGATCTGCATGGGAAAGAAGCTCGCTGGCATTGTCGTAGTGCTTTTCGATCAGCACCATTCCTATGCTCAGGGATACGGAAAAAGGTTTGTTTTGCCACACAAAGCGAAATTCGCTGGCTTCCTGGCACAACTTTTCCGCAACTCTACGCGCATAATATCCATCACAGCCGTGCAACAGTATTCCGAACTCGTCGCCTCCAAGTCGCGCCAGGGTGTCATCAGATCGAATCTGTTCGGATAGCAACGCGGCGATCTGCTTGAGCAGATGATCACCCGCGATGTGGCCACATGTATCATTAATGATTTTGAACTGGTCCAAATCGAGATACAGCAGCACATGATCCCCGTCGCCATTGTGGGTATCTTCAAGAGCTCTCATCAGACGGCGTTCAAATTCCCGACGGTTTACCAGGTCGGTCAAACTGTCGTGGTAGGCCATATATTCCAGCGTGGTTTCCGCCACGCGTTTAGCCCGTCGAATCGAACCTTCCCGCACTTCCCGATTAATAGCTGGAATCAAACGGGAAAGGTTGTCCTTCATAATGTAATCTTGTGCACCCGATTTCATGGCGGTAACGGCAACGCCTTCCCCTATGGTGCCTGAAACAATGATTACGGGCAGGTCTGCGGAATATTCCCGAACAAGCTCCAGAACCCGGAATGACGAGAACCCGGGCATGTTGTGATCGGTGATAAGTATGTCCCATTTGTTCTCGCGTAGAGCGAGGCACAGGCGCTCTTCACTGTCTACCAGCTCGCTGTAAGGATCAATGCCGCCTTTACGCAGTTCGCGCAGTAGGAGAAGTGCGTCGTCTTCAGAATCCTCGACGATCAGCATTCTGAGTCGGCTGGCGGTCTCTGTCATTGCCTTCACCTTGTCACAATGAGCGAACGGCACTAGCATTCGGTACTCTGTTTACCTGCAACCAATAACGGGCTAATAAGGTCATCTGCTCCACAAATTCACGATAGTCGATGGGTTTGGTGATGAAACTGTTGGCCCCCAGCCTATAGGCCTCCAGCAGATCCGCCGGTTCATCAGAAGATGTAACCATGATGACCGGTAACCACTGGGTTGAGGGAGACGATCGCAGATGCCTGAGCACCTCCAGCCCTCCAACCTTTGGAAGCTTCACATCCAGTAACACCACGCCCAGTGACTCCACGTTCCTTGAGGGTTGGTCGCCGTCACCGAACAGAAATTTCAAGGCGGCTTCCCCGTCCTCAAGGACAATCACCGGGCTATCAACGCTGGCACTTTTCAGGGCGCGAACTGTAAGAATCTGGTCGTCAGGATTGTCTTCAATCACAAGGATTGAACGTCCGTCCATATTTCTTTTGCCCTTCAATCAGTTGCGTTATAGTTTTGCTCTATTTACAAGTGTAGCGCTAACGCCGCGAAACAGGCAACGTGACGTCAAAACGGGCACCTTTTCCAACTTCGGATGAGGCGGAAATTTCACCGTGATGGCGCCGAACGACACGGTAAACTGTCGCTAGACCGATCCCGGTACCACCGAATTCCGAGGGTGTGTGGAGGCGGTTGAACGCGACGAACAGTTTATCGATATAACGCATGTCGAAGCCCACACCGTTGTCCCGCACTTCAATCGTAATAAAACCTCCGGTTTCCACTGCGGACACATCAACCCGGCGCTTCTCGACCTTGGCGCTGTACTTCCAGGCATTTTCGAGAAGATTCTGAAATGCAACCCGTAGCATCCGGCTGTCACCAACCACGTGAATGCCCTTCTGAATGTTCACTTCCGTTGGCACGGAGTGCTCAATGTTCATCAGTTCATCCGAAATTTCTTGCAGAAGGTTGGTCAGATCAACCGATTCGTTCTCCATCGGTTGCCTGCTGACTCTGGACAGCACAAGCAGACCATCGATCAGGCTTGCCATTCGTACACTGGCGGCTCGAATTCGCCGGAGATAATCTTTCCCGGCGTCATTGAGCTGTTCACCGCAGTCCTCCTCAAGCGCCTGTCCAAAGCCCTCGATGGCCCGCAGAGGCTGCCGGAGGTCGTGAGATACTGAGTAACTGAATGCCTCGAGCTCGCGATCTGCCATGCTCAGCTCTGATGTTCGTGCCTCCACTATTCTTTCGAGGCTATCCCGGCTTTCGAGAATGCGGCGGTTCTGCTGTTCTATGGTCCCGATCATTTCATTGAAAGTATTACCGAGCCGGCCAAGTTCATCGGTTCCCGACACGGGCGCTCGAATGGTGTAGTCCGCATCTCTCGCGATACGCTCTGCAGTTTCCGATAGCGTGAGGATCGGCCCAGACACGATGCGTTGGAGCTTCAGGGCCAGAAAGACGAGGGCAAGGAGGATGACGGTTCCAACCGCAATCGTTACCAATACAAAGGTGCGTATATGATTGCGCATAACATCGAGGTGCGAGGTCAGATACAAATGCCCAACCGTTTCGCTGTCGAGGGTGACAGGTATCAGGAGTTGGTAGGCGTCACCCACGAAGCCGGCTTCAACTCGTTGCGTTATATCGGGGCAAGGTTGCCTATCCATGCTTTCCAAAGCGGACAGAACCTCGCCGCCAGGGCTGTAAATGCAGGCTTGCCGGATGGTGCCGATTCTTTTGAGGCTGGAGATAATGCTTCCAAGTTGTTCCCGGTCGGTAAATAGCAGCGCTGCCGCAGATTGCTCGGCGAGTATGCCAGCAATTACATGGAGTTCTGATTCAAGCTGTTTACGGTAATTCTGGTTTTCAACCAGGATGAGGCTGATACAAACCAGTGAAATACCCAGCGCACTGGTGAAGAGTGTGAGGAAAAGCAGTTTCGTTTTAAGCCGCCAATAACGCCATCGTCCGATCATCGCAACACCCTCACAGCCAGTTCGAGGAGTCGTGAATTGATCGTCAGGCCTGCGTCAGTCGCAGCCTTCAGATTAATCTCGAAACGAATGACATTGCCCTGTTTGACGTAACCCACCATACCGCCCTTACGTACAAATTCTGGTAGATCACTGACCGTTAAAATGCCTTGCTGTCGGGCAGCATCAAAAAGTAGGTTCAGGTTTTTTGACTGCGATTCGCTGATATAAAGAACATCACAGCCGGATAGGTCTGAGTTGATCTCGGGGTACCTGAGCTGGAGCTCCCTTCCCTGAGACAAACGGCCGCGAATCGGGTCAAGCAGTTCCTTGAAGGGGTCGGTCCCTACTATGCAGATTTCCAATGGCTCTGCACTGTTTTCAGCATGGGACCAAGTAACAAAACGGGTAAAGTTGAAGAGAAATGCCGCTTTCACTTCATATTCGGAGCGGACGGATCCATGAGCGGGTGCCAAGCTCAAGCAGCATTGCAACAAAGCAATAAGTAAAAATTTCAGGTGATCCCTCACTTGTCATCCAGGATGCAGAAATTTGGTTCAGGGGAAACGCTAACAAGGAAGCCCAACACCAACGGAAGGTTAGCATTCAAAGGGCTGCCGTCAACTGTTACCTGCATCCATGTATCCAACAGAGTCGGGTGTCAAAGCGGTGTCCAGCCAGCGGCTTCGGGTGATCCGCGAAGAATTTACTGCTTTAACAACTTGTCTTTGTGCGCCTCTGCCAATTCTTCCAGAGTCACATATTCGCATTCGTTTTTTGCAAGAAATGGGTCTGCGGAATCAATCAGGATGTTGTCGTCACGCATGAAGCGCCGGCCCAGCAGCGCAGGATAGGAAAACTTACCCCGGTCAGTAAGTGAGAATTGGGTGGTGTGGGTTGCGCCTGCGATGCAGAAATCCATCATCACGACGTACCGTTTTTGCGACGGCGCACCTTTCCTCTTGATCAGCACTGTCCTCTCAACCGGGCGTTCAAACTCCAGAACGACGTCGTCATGGTCCAACTCACCCTCGGTCGGCTGGTCCTCGTGGTCACCTAGTGGGATCTGGAAGCTTACCCATTCCTCTCCATCGCGCTCAAAGCCCTCGATGTTTACCGCGTGCAGAGAAGAAGTCTTGGCGCCTGTATCCAGGCGTGCTTTAAGCCTCAGGTTGGTATCTTTCATAACCACCCACTCAACATAGCCAAGGGTTTCCGACGGTCTTTGCTGTTCACTGTTGGCATCCGCCTCCGCCGAAAGCACCATCGATGATGATAAAAGCCATGCTCCTACCAGCAAGGCTCTACTAACAAACCTCATTCAATACCTCCTGCAAATTCCTGTAAATCCGGGAAAAAAGACAGAAACCTGAATTCCAGTTCGTCGTGGTTTGCGCGGACCTCCGTAATAATGCCGGCGAACTCGTTTCTGAAGCGTATGCGTCCCGCAACCCGGTCCAGAGCGTGTCCAATGTTTTCAAGGTCCTTGTAGGCTCCAAACCAGTCATTCCAGACCATGCTTCGGGTAACCCGGGCCATCTTGTCCGGCATCAGATGCTCTTTTTGCTGCAACTCATTGTAAATACGGCGAATAAACGCCTCTCGCTCAATGTCACTGAATCGGTCCCAGTGCTTGAGAAGAAAATGGTCGTAGAGAATATCGAGTGCAACCCCGGCAAATCGGCGTCTCTGACGTGAGAACACCTGCTTGCTCGCAAGTACATCCGGATGCTGATCGGTAAAACTATCCACCGCCCGATGATGGCGAACGCCGTGTTTTACCGAGTCCGGGAGTGCCGAGAGATCGACACCCCGGGTAAAGTCACCGAGGATGCTTCCCACCCTTGCTTCAGGCGAGTCCGGCGCCAGAAATACATGAGCCAGATGGTTCAAACAGTCTCCCCGGTGGTCTGGTCTCAGAAGTTGAATTGAATGCCGACACCCAGACCATCGATTTCAGCATCACTGTCTTCATAGTAACGCATGTACTCGAGGTTGCCGGACAGGTTCGGCGCAAATTCCATATTCATACCGATGCCGTAAGACACATCCGTTTCATCTTCGGTGGCCGTGCCAAGGAACGAAGAGGCCTCGAGTTCAACCCGGGTGAAGCCGAGTATGGCGTAGGGGGTAATCGGCGATTCGTTGGCCAGATTGAACGTGGCGTAGCCGCCGAAGAAATTGTCCAATGAATAGTCGACGCCGCCGACGCGCTCATCATCCACTCCGAAACCGCCACGGGCTTCGATCCCCAGGTAAGGCGTCGCCATTACGCCCACCTTCGCAGAGAGAGTGCCGACATCGGCATCGGCGTTACCGCTTTCCAGATTCACGAAGGTGTAATTAAGGCCTGTATACAGTGCACCAACGCCCGACTTGTACATATCCTGGGCCGAAGCCGTGCCGGCAACCGCCAGACCGGTCGCAAAAATAACGGCAATTGAACGTACGTGTTTCATACTGGTATCTCCTTAACCGAATCATTCGGTGTACATCGCTGAAGTTGCACCAGACTCACGGATTTTTCCATTAGAAAGATCCGCATTTACGCGTTATTTACACCGATTTAATTCGCCGGTAATTTCAGTATCCGCGCGGTGTTACCTTGCGGAAGCCGGAACCCACAGGTATTCTGACGCCGTCTCCCGGTATCAGCTGGCTCGAGCATCCATTGAGAAATCTCTACCCCGTCATTTTTATTGTCAGCGTCATGTTTGTGCTTTTGAGCATTTTCATGACTTTGCCTGTCATTTTACTTGCGGGCTCCGAGACGCCGAATGCCATGGCGTTTGCGGAATCGGCCGCTATTGTCTGCGGCCTGGGCATCCTCGGGATGGCTGCCACCTATAGCAAGCCTCGGGATCTCAAACCCCGCTACATGTTTGTGCTCACGGTTTCGTCCTGGTTCATCATCGCACTGTTTTCATCCCTTCCTTTCTACCTGAGCGACCTTGGAATTTCCGCTGCGGACGCTTTCTTCGAGGGTACCTCCGGGATTACCACCACCGGGGCAACCGTTCTCAGTGGCCTGGACGACATGGATCGGGATCTGCTGATCTGGCGTTCCATTCTGCAATGGATCGGCGGCATCGGTATTATCGGCATGTTCGTTGCGGTGCTTCCGTTTCTTCGCGTCGGTGGCATGCGGCTGTTTGCCACGGAGTCCTCGGAGTGGACCGACAAGGCATTGCCGAGAATGAAAACCCTCAGCCGCGGTCTGCTGGTGGTTTACCTTGTTTTCTCGATCATCGCAGTGGTCACCTACTACTTCTCTGGCATGACGCTGTTCGATGCCTTTAATCATGGCCTGACCAGTATTGCCACCGGCGGCTTCTCCACGTCGGATATGTCCATGGGTAAGTTCAATGATCTGATTCTCATGGAAGCGACGTTGTTCATGATTATCGGCAGCCTGCCCTTCTTCCTTTTTGTGCGCGAAATGCATGGTCAACATGGCGTGCTTTTCAGGGATCAGCAGGTTCGGCTCTTCCTGGCCATCCTGTTCTTCGTGCCGCTGTTGTTGACCCTCTACCGCTGGATGGTGTCTCCGGTACCTTTTGATCCCATCCACAATTATGCGTCGACTCTATTCAACGTTACTTCGGTGGTAACAACCACGGGCTACGCGTCCGAGGATTATTCAGCCTGGGGCCCGCTGGCATTCGTGTTGTTTTTCTTCCTGATGTTCGTGGGTGGCTGTTCAGGATCCACCGCCGGCGGTATGAAGATTTTCCGGTTCCAGCTGTCCCTTATTATTCTTCGTGAACAGCTGATGCGGCTTCTGCACCCGCGAGCGGTGCTTACCCGGAACTACAACGGGCGGGCAGTGAGCGATGAGATCATCTCGTCCATGATTGCCTACACGTTTATATTCCTGTTATGTCTGCTGTTGATTACGATTGCCCTCGCCGCAATGCAACTGGACTTCGTAACCGCACTGTCAGGCGCCCTCACCTCGCTGACCAACGTTGGCCCCGGTCTTGGTGACATCATCGGTCCGGCCGGGAACTTTGGACCACTGCCCGACGCGGCGAAATGGGTCCTGTCTGTGGGAATGTTGATGGGGCGTCTGGAAATCCTGAGTGTTGTAATCGTTCTTTCGCCGGCGTTCTGGCGAAGCTGAGGCTTACTTGAGCCAGAGTATCGCCGGATTTTCCAGCGGCAGGTTCAGGCGCTCATCACGCACTCGAAGCCTCGGTGTGTAATGTCCTTGCGGCCTTGAGGGCACTATGCACTCGTAAAGATAGGTGTGTGCAGAACCGCCCAGGGGATGCTTCATTTCCATCGCCACCACCGTTCTGGGCCCCTGCTCTGATTCTTCCGCCACCAGGTCAACGGCAATCCGTTGCTCGTCGATTCCATCCAGGTAGACTTCCACTTTGCAGAACAGGCCGTCTGGGGTTTCAATGGCATTGAAACTGTTGAACCTCAATCGAGGCCAGTGCTGCGCGATTGCGTTGCATTCCGCCAACAGTTCCTTCGAGGTTTCCATCGTCCGGTTTCTGCCTTTTTCGGCCATGGGCAGGTAAAACTGCTCCACGTACTCTCGCACCATGCGATTGGCAGAATACGCGGCTGTCAGCTGGTCCATGCTGGCACGCATTCGCTTCAGCCATTGCCGGGGAATGCCCTCTTCGTCCTCATTGTAGAAGTCGGGAACGACCTCTTTTTCAAGCAGATCAAACAGTTCACTCGCGTCTGAAAGGTCGTGGTCGTGATTGTTGGAGCCACTGAGCTCCCGGAACGTAGCGCCGGGTCGAATGGCCCAGCCCACATCCCGGTTCCAGGCCTCCGCCCACCAGCCGTCGTACTGGGACAGGTTCAGGCCGCCGTTCACCAGTACTTTCATGCCACTGGTGCCGCAGGCTTCCCAGGGGTGTCTCGGGCAGTTGAGCCAGACATCCACTCCCTGAACCAACTGATTGGCCACACCCAGGTCGTAGTCTTCGATGAACACGACCTTGCCCTCTACATCCGGGCGCCTGGAAAATGCTTTCCACTGGCGGATGATGTCCTTCCCGACAAGGTCATAGGGATGAGCTTTGCCGGCAAGAACGATCTGGAGTGGGCGGTCCCGGCTTGCCAATAGCTTTAGCAGTCGATCCTGATCCTTGAGCAGAAGGTCCGGTCGTTTGTATTCGGTAAAACGCCGGGCAAACCCCAGGGTCAGGGTTTCATGGTCCAACAACAGCCCGCAGGCAGCAGCATGGTCGAAGCCAGGATTCTGCTCACAGTGCTGGCTTGAAAGCCGTCGCCGCAGGTAGCCGACCAACCGTGTCCGCTGCAGACGCCTCATCTCCCACAACGCCTCATCGGTGATGTCGGTCATCGGGCAGGATTTCTGAAGTGGTCTGCGCCATCTATCCTTGCCGCAGGCCTGTGTCCATATGGCATCGGATTCCGGTGAATCCCAACTGGGCGTGTGAATGCCATTGGTTACATAGTCGGCGGGAATGTCCTCGGCCGGCCAGCGGGGAAAAAACGGCTGAAAAATGGTCTGGGTGACTTTCTGGTGGATGCGGCTGACCCCATTGAACCGTCCGCTCATGTTCAACGCCAGCAGGGCCATGTTGAGCTTCTGGCTGCCAGACTGATCTTCTGAATGCTGGTTTTCGCTGCCTAAATCCATCAACTGGTCGATATCCAGGTCGCGCCCCTCAAGCCAGGGAGCCAGGTACAACCGGAGCAGCGATCGGGAAAAATGATCAAAGCCAGAGGCCACCGAGGTGTGCGTGGTGAACAGATTGGTTGCCCTGGTTGCGGTACGGGCGAGCTGAAAATCGGCGTTGCATTGATCCTGCCAGCTGAAGGCCCGTTCAATCAGTGCCAACGCGCAATGCCCCTCGTTCAGATGGCACAGTGCAGGCCTTCGGCCCAGCTGTTCGATCAGGCGCCAGCCGCCGATGCCAAGCACCATTTCCTGTTGCAGGCGTTTTTCCGGGTCGCCGGTGTATAGCTCACTGGTAATCCCCCTGTCGCCGGGTTCATTGCGCGGGTCGTTGCTGTCAAGCAATAACAACTCGCAGCGGCCAACCTGAGCCTTCCAGGCTCGTAGGCGAACGTTTCGCCCGGGGAAAGGTACAACCACCCTCACCCACTGGCCTTCATCATCCCTTAAGGGGGAAACCGGCAGCATAGTAGGGTCGTTGTAGGGATAAAATTCGAGCTGTTCACCATCGGTGCTGATGGCCTGGCGGAAATAGCCCTGCTGGAAAAGCAACCCGACAGCCATTACGGGCACACCAAGATCGCTCGAGGCCTTCAGAAAATCCCCCGCCAGGACACCCAGTCCGCCACTGTACAGCGGCAGAGATTCGCTCAGTCCATATTCCATGCAAAAATAGGCAATGCCCTCGCCCAGATTCCCGGGGCACTCCGATGTATACCAGGTATCAGCCTGAATAAACTCACTATGTGCTGATATCTGGTCACGGTAGCGTTTCTGGAAGTCAGGATCGGCGGCCAGTTCTTCAAGCCGGTCGCCGGAGACACTGTTCAGCACCAGCCAGGCGTTCCGGGTGGTATCCCAGATTTCCTCATCGAGGGCGCGCCAAAGCTCATCGGTGCCATGGTGCCAGGTCCATCGTAGATCCAGGGCCAGCTGAAACAGACCGGCCAGGGAGTCCGGCAAGGATCGCGTGGTATAGGCTGCCAGCGTCAAAGTAGGACTCCGCTCAGGTTGGCCGGTAAATTAGAGGGAGCTTCATGAGAGATCTCCCCCATCAATTCAGAAGGCTTGCTGACGACGAACCGGAAAATAATTGACGGGCATATGGTGCTTTCTTAGCCATTGCAGCAGAGAGGAGATGGTGAAGCTGTCGTTTTCAACGCCTTCGAAGTCGACACCCAGCCCCCGGTCGGATTTGCGGACTACGTGTGCTTTGAGGCGACGAAACCGCTTTTCCTGCTGGTCTGGGAAGCGAAACTCCAGCTCTACCGTCTGGTTTAACTGCACGTCCGTGTAATCGGTCGCAATGAAGAGCCCTCGTTTGGACGCATCCCGAATCTGTCCGGTGGCCACCGGCATCCCGCGTTTGTATACCAACAGGCCAAGCTTTCCCTGAACGCGTTTACTGAGTCTGTGTTCCATGTTTCCCCCCGGTGACTCATCAAGAACGGCAATTGTTGATACTGTTCGTGCTTTATAGCGAAGGTTGGGAGACGCCTCTTTGACTCTGGTCAAAAAATGCTCAGCCAGCGGGTAAGCGTCCATGTCGCTTTACAGCTTCAGCAATGCGTATTGACAGATCTTCCTGTGGAAAATTCCAGTCCAGTTGCCAAACCCAATTATTGGTAATCGTTCCCGGCGTATTGAATCGCGCCTCGGTTCCCAGCCCCAGAAAGTCCTGCATTGGTACCACCGCGATAGAGCACACGGATCTGAGAGCCGCCTCAATCACCGGCCATGGCATGCCCTCACCGGTGGTTCCCAGATAATCGTTCACGTTGCGTCTGGTGTGCTCGTCTAGACTCTGATACCAACCGAGTGTCGTATCGTTATCGTGGGTACCTGTGTAAACCAGATCCCGATGATGGTGGTTATGCAACAGGTGGGGATTGCTGGGACTGCCATCGAAACCGAACTGCATCACCGTCATCCCCGGCAACCTGAACCGCTGCCTGAGCTCTTCGACGTCGTCGCTGATGATGCCGAGGTTCTCGGCCACCAGCGGCAAGTCCGGAAACCGGTTGAAGCAGGCTTGCAGAAAATGATCGGCCGGACCTGGCACCCAATATCCGTTTCTCGGCGCTGGCGACTCGGCAGGAATCTCCCAGTACGCCTGAAGACCCCGAAAGTGATCAATCCGGATCAGATCGAAAAGCTGACGCTGACTTTCCAGCCGTTCCAACCACCACCGATAACCGTCTTCAGCCATAATCTGCCAATCGTAGAGAGGGTTTCCCCAGTGCTGTCCATCGGCGGAAAAGTAATCCGGCGGGACGCCAGCAACAACCGTGGGTTCACCCCTGGCGTCAAGTTTGAACAGGTGTCGATTGGCCCAGACGTCCGCGCTGTCATGTGCGACGAAAGTGGGAATATCACCGAATAACAAAATGCCCCTGTCGCGCGCATAGTCCCGCAGGGCTTGCCATTGATGATTAAACAGGTATTGCTCGAATTGTATGCGGGCCAGCCGAGCCTGATTCTGGTCAATAAAGCTCTTTAGTGCGCTAGGGTCCCGGTCTCTCAGGGGCACCGGCCACTGCAACCAGCCCGGCGACTCCTGAACCTCACGGATTGAGCAGAACAGGCAGAAATCATCCAGCCAGTAATCGTTCCTGGCCCGGAAATGCTCGAACCCGGGTTGATCAAGACCGTTCCGGCCTTGCGCCTTGCCATCGAAAAAACGCTGGGCGGCAATGCCCAGAAGCTGTTGCCGGGACTCACCAATCGGCTGTGCAATTTCTGAATCCACCAGCAGGCCGACCTGCAGCAGCTCCGCCAAGTCGATGAAATTCGGATTGCCCGCGTGGGCGCTGAGGGACTGATAGGGGGAAAGATCGGAATGTGTTGGGCCGATTGGCAGAGTCTGCCAGACCGTGATATTGCTGGCGGCCAGGAAATCCACGAAACGGCGCGCACCTGCTCCCAAGACACCGAGGCTGCCCGGCAGACACGTAGGATGCAACAGCACCCCCGCTCTCCTTACACTGAACAGGTCGTTGGTATTCGTTTGCGTCATGCCTGTTTTTCCGCGTCATGGCCCGGACGCATGGTTCCGCCCCGGGCTGGTTCTCCGCTGCCCTGGCTTAGCTGCTGGAATACCGAGGGCGGCGCCGGGTACCCGATCATTTCATAGAGGTTGACCAGGTGGCGGCGGTAGAGATGTTCAAAGTCGCTGACGATCTGAGCCGGGTTGTAGTCGCCAAACCACCAGAACCAGTCGGAGCCTTCACAGATCGCCAATTGTTGCATGGCAGCCTCTTTTTGTTCTGAATTGAGGCTGCCGTTATCCATCACACGGTCAAAGTGGACTTTTGCCTCGCAGAGCAGATCCCAGGCGCGGTTCTTGTCCGGATCACCGATCCAGGTAGAGAAGGTGCCGTAAATCCAGCTCCCGGCAACCAGATGTGGCAGATTGATGGGCTCGGTGACGGGGTTGGCTACCAAATCGCTATAGGTGGTCAATTGCAGTTTGGGGTGGTTTGCCAGAACCCGATAAAGCTCATCCAGAAAATGAAAGCCGTTTTCCGGGTAATACTCCCAGGCGTTTTCACCATCCATGATCACCGAAATCACCGGCCGTGTTTTGCCCTTGCCCTGGCCTGCGATGTTTTCCATGTGATGAACCAGGTCGCCGACGGCATCCCTGGCATGCCAGTCCGCGTAGGTAAACCCGATAAGATCAGACAGGCCGTCGTCCCGAAAGAACACGAACGTGCCCGATTCACCAAAGGTATACGGCCGATGAATGCCGTAATCGGGCAGTTCCGGGTTGGTTTCCCGGGCTCGGTTCAGGCTGTTGTGCACCACCGAATCCCCACTGGCCGTCCAACGGAATTGATGGTCTTCCAGCAAGGTCAGTGTGGCGGCGCTGAGGCCACCCTCTGAGGCCCAGCAGCCGGATGGTTCAAGGCCGAAGAATCGCTGGAAGACGGTTTTCGCCTCCTGGAGCTGCCAGCCGGCCCGCGCCTCACCACCCGGATAGTCACTGTGCACCGGCAAAGTGATGTCTGGCATGGCCTCCCGGGCGGAAGCCAGGTCGATGAGCAGAGGCAGCATGGCATGGGTGTAGGGGCTCACGGAGAGTTCAACCTGGCCCTTCTGGGCGAGATGGCGGTATCTCGGGCCGATGCCGGATAACACATCAAAGATCACGTCCAGCAAAGCTCGCCGGTCGTCCATCGAGAAATTATGGCCTTTTTCCTGAAGGCTCTGGATGCAATGGCTTTTCCTTCGAATCGTCTCCCCCATCCAGCCGAGGTGATACCAGACCAGCAGATCCGAGAGAAATCTGCGGGAAATATACCTCTGAAGCTCCGGTTTTCGGCGGTAGACGTCGGCCAGTTCCGCAAGACGCGCGAACGCGGGGTAGCGATTGATTATCCGCTCGCGGTTCGCCCGAAGGGACTTTTCCATCAGGCCAAGAAAAGCCGGGGTACCGGTTTCGGGCAACTCCTCGGCGACAAGGGCAGCCAGCAGAGGATCACCGATCTCACCTGCTCCATGCCGCCAACGCTCGATCTGGATCAGATAGGTCTCGATCTGCTCAAGCAGAACGGGCGCGAAATTGACCACAGCCCTGGCCTCAGGATTGCCTTCCAGATGGGCAGCCATGTCGCTGTAATCCTTGATGGTATGCAGGTATACCCAGGGAAACAGGAATTGATTGGTTCGCATGTCCTGATAGGACGGCTGGTGCATGTGCCAGCAAAGTACTACCGGCGTTTTTGTGTCAGAGGCCATGGGGATAATCCTGCCCGAGCATCTCGGGCGTGATCAGCACAATACCTTTTGGAGAAACATGGAACCGCTTCCGGTCTTCCTCGGCATCAAAGCCAATCCGGGTGCCCTCCGGAATCCGGCAGCCACGATCAATGAGGCAGTTTCGAAGGCGGCAATGGCGGCCTATCTGCACATCCGGATAGATCACTGAATCTGATATTTCACTAAAGGAATGCACCATAACCTGCGAAAAAAGCAGGGAATGCTTCACCAGTGAGCCGGAGACAATGCACCCGCCCGCCACCATGGAATCCACTGCCATTCCGCGCCGGTTGTCGTCGTCGAACACGAACTTGGCCGGTGGCAGTTGCTCCTGATAGGTCCATATCGGCCAGTGAGAATCGTAGAGGTTCAGTTCCGGGCTTATACTGATGAGCTCAAGGTTCGCCTGCCATAGGGCATCAACGGTACCCACGTCCCGCCAGTAGGCAGGTTTGTTCTCGACCGGGTTCCGAAATGGAAATGCCACCACCCGCAAACGTTTGATCACCGATGGAATAATATCCTTGCCGAAATCGTGGGAGGAATCGCCATCCATCTGTTGATCACGCATCAGCTCATCAAACAACACCTGGGTGCTGAACACATAGATGCCCATAGAGGCGAGCGCCTTGCCGGGTTGGCCGGGCATCGGCTTTGGCTGCTCCGGCTTCTCGACGAATTCAGTGACTCTGAGTTCATCGTCCACTGACATAACGCCGAATGCGGAGGCTTCATCGAGTGGCACCTCGATACAGCCCACGGTGATATCGGCATCGTTTTCCACGTGGTGGGCCAGCATGGTGCCGTAGTCCATCTTATAGACATGGTCACCTGCCAGGATCAGCACGTACTCCGGCTGATGGCTGCGTATGATGTCTAGGTTCTGCAGCACGGCATCCGCTGTTCCCTCATACCAGGAGGTTTCGATCCGTTGTTGTGCCGGCAGGAGTTCGACGAATTCATCCAGTTCCCCACGTAGAAATCCCCAGCCCCGCTGGATGTGGCGAATCAGGGAATGGGATTTGTACTGGGTAATCACACCAACCTGGCCAATGCCCGAGTTGATGCAGTTCGAGAGGGGAAAATCAATGATCCGGAACTTGCCGCCAAACGGAACCGCCGGTTTGGCCCGCCATTTGGTGAGATCATGGAGGCGGGAGCCCCGCCCTCCGGCAAGTACCAGTGCAAGAGTCTGACGAGTGAGACGACTGACGAAACGCTTGGCCGTTTGCATAGCTGCTTCCCTGAAGAAAACCTTCCGTCGGACCGATCGTTCAACCGCTAGGGTTTGCCACGTTTTTGACGCCTTAAACTATATTAGAACACTAGCACGGAATTATGACGTAAACTTGTTTTGGGTCGTTTTTTAAACAGGCCCTTTCGCGTCCAATGAACGGATGCCCAATGCGCTTTACCCGGTCAGGAACAGCACGGTCTATGGACAGTCCAACGCTCAGCGAATTTGACCTCCACCTCTTCGGCGAAGGCCGTCACTGGCACATTTACAATGTCCTTGGGGCCCACGTTTGCCGGAGCAAGGGAGTGGAAGGCGTGCGATTTGCGGTCTGGGCACCCCACGCCAAGGCCGTCAGCGTTGTCGGGGATTTCAATCACTGGGCCACCGGCGCCAACCCCATGGCCTCCAACGGGGACACCGGTGTCTGGTCCTGCTTTGTTCCCGGCATTGGTACCGGCGCTCTCTACAAGTACTCCATCACGACAGAAAAAGGCGACCAGCTTCTAAAAACCGATCCCTACGGGCAGGCCTTCGAATTGAGGCCCTCCACCGCCGCTGTTGTGACCGAACGCGGCCGTTTCGGCTGGGGCGACGGCGACTGGCTTGCCCGCCGTGGCCGCTGGAACTGGCAACAGTCCCCCATTTCCATTTACGAGGTGCATGCTGCCTCCTGGCGACATCACGGTTCCGGTCGCTGGCTGACATATAGAGAGCTGGCCGACCAACTCGTTCCCTATGTCCTGGAACTGGGCTTTACCCACATTGAGCTTTTGCCGGTAACGGAACACCCGCTGGATGAATCCTGGGGTTACCAGACCACCGGTTATTACGCCCCGACCAGTCGTTTCGGCAGCCCGGACGATTTCCGTTACCTGGTAGACCAGTGCCATCGGCACAACATCGGCGTGATCCTGGACTGGGTGCCAGGGCATTTTCCCACCGATGAGCACGCCCTGGCCCGGTTTGATGGCAGCGCGCTCTACGAGCATGAAGATCCCCGCAAGGGGCGTCATCAGGACTGGGGTACCCTTATCTACAATTACGGGCGCCACGAGGTACGGAACTTCCTGATCGGGAGCGCCCTCTTTTGGCTGGACGCCTTCCATATTGATGGTTTACGGGTAGATGCAGTGGCGTCGATGCTCTATCTCAATTATTCCCGCAAAGAAGGCGAATGGCTGCCCAATGTCCACGGCGGACACGAAAACCTCGAAGCCATCGAGTTTCTCCGCGAGTTGAACCGCGTTTGCCAGAGCCGCTTTCCGGGAACATTGATCTGTGCGGAGGAGTCCACGTCCTGGCCCCGTGTTACACGGCCGCCCGAAATCGGTGGTCTGGGGTTCAATCTGAAATGGAATATGGGCTGGATGCACGACACCCTCGATTATCTGGCTCAGGACCCGGTATACCGACAGTACCACCACGACAAACTGACCTTTGGGCTGTTGTATGCGTTCTCGGAGAACTTTCTCTTGCCACTGTCCCACGATGAGGTTGTTCATGGCAAAGCCAGCCTGATCAACAAGATGTCCGGCGACGACTGGCAGCAGCGGGCAACCTTAAGACTGCTCTTCACCTATATGTTCTGCTATCCCGGCGCAAAGCTTCTTTTTATGGGCGGGGAGTTTGGTCAGCGCCGTGAGTGGAGCGAATCCCGGGAGCTGGACTGGTCTCTGCTGGCGCACCCGGAGCATCAGGGAATCAAGAAGCTGGTCCAGGACCTCAACGGCGTTTACCGGCGGGAAGTTTCGCTAAACGGCGCCTGCTTCACGCCGGATGGATTCGAGTGGATCGATTGCCATGACTCCCCACAATCCGTTATCAGTTTCCTGCGCACGGCTGGAGGCGAAACCTCGGTGATTGTGGTCAATTTCACCCCTGTGCCCCGGCACCATTACCGGATCGGGTTGCCTCAGGGTGGCAACTGGCGGGAAATCTTCAATTCCGATTCGGAATACTACGGCGGCAGCAATCTCGGTAACCCTTACACCATGCCAGCGGATCAACAGCCGTGGATGAACCGTGACTGGTCACTGGAACTCACGCTGCCACCGATGGGCGCGATAATCCTGAGGCCAGCGTTATGATCCGGGTTCTTTTTGCCACCAGTGAAGTCTATCCACTGGTGAAGACCGGCGGTCTTGCCGATGTTTCTGCCAGCTTGCCCGAAGCGCTCTGTCGTCTTGAATACGATGTTCAGATTCTCCTGCCTGGTTACCCGGACGCGATAAAGGCCGCCAGAAAAGCCGGTTCCCGCAGAAAGGCCCGATTCCAGCTTGGCCAATACAATGTGAGCCTGTGGCAAACCCGGCTGCCAGGCACCGCGGTTACTCTCTGGTTGGTTGACTGCCCGCCCCTTTTCGATCGCCCCGGCAACCCCTACAAAAACGAGGAAGGGAGAGACTGGTGGGACAACGCTCACCGGTTTGAGCTGTTTGGCAAAGTGGGGGCCATGATCGCCATGGGCGAAGCCGGTCTGAACTGGAGGCCCGATCTGGTGCACTGCAATGACTGGCAAACCGGGCTGATACCGGTATTTCTGGAAGCCTATCAGGAGCGGCCCGGTACCGTGTTTACCATTCATAACCTTGCCTACCAGGGGCTCTTCTCCCACGAGACGTTCCGCGCCCTCGGCCTGCCCGACACCCTCTGGAGGTTTGAACAACTGGAGTTCTATGGCCAGCTTTCGTTTATCAAGGGCGGCCTGGTATTCAGTGATCGGATCACTACCGTCAGCCCCACCTATGCGCGCGAGATTCAGACTCCGGAATTCGGCAATGGCCTCGATGGTCTGCTCCGGCACAGGCAGCACGCCTTGACCGGCATTCTCAACGGCATCGACACCCGGGTCTGGGACCCGGAGGAAGATCAAGAGCTGGCCTTCCACTACGGACGCGACCATCTGAAGAACAAAACTCAGTGTCGGGCCGCGCTGCAACATGAGCTTGGGCTGGAAGTGAACGGCGCGCCGCTTCTTGGTTTCATTGGCCGACTGGTGGAGCAAAAAGGGGTGGACTGGATAGTGTCCGTGATGCCGGATTTGCTGGAACGGGGCTGCCAGTTTGTGATTCTCGGTTCGGGAGAGGACCGTTACGAGGAGCCGCTGAAACAACTGGCCCGTCAATGGCCCGGGCAGTTCTCCCTGACCCTGGGCTACAACGAAGGTCTGTCCCATCGCATCACGGCGGGCTGTGATCTCTTCCTGATGCCGTCCAGGTTCGAACCCTGTGGGTTAAACCAGATGTACAGCCTTCGGTACGGGACAATTCCGGTGGTGCACGGTGTCGGAGGGCTGGCCGATACGGTGCAGGATCCGCAGCAGGTAGGAATCGACAAGGCCAACGGATTCGTGTTTGCCGGTGCCAGTGCTGCGTCGCTGCTGGCTGCGGTACACCGGGCACTGCAGGTGTTTGAAAAGCGAAAACAATGGCGGCGATTGCAGGAAAACGGCATGGCCATCGATTATTCGTGGAAGCAGCGCGCTCGCACCTATGGTGACCTGTATCAGGGCATTCTCAAAGAACGTGATCAACAACAGCTGGATTAGTGCGAGCGTTTGCCCGCCTGGAGGCAACCAACATGCATAAAGCAACGGAATTTCGACTCGAAGCCCATCCCTTGATTCCAGAACCCCTTGAGCGACTGGAAGAACTTGCCAACGATCTGTTCTACAGCTGGGACCATGGCGTCCGTAGTCTGTTCGCCAGGATCGACCTGCGGCTGTGGCAGAAAGTGGAGCACAATCCCAAGCTGTTCCTGCGCCGGGTCGCCCAGGACCGGTTGGACGAAGCATCGGAAGACCGAGCGTTTCTGGCTGAGTATCGCCGGGTTCTGAGCAGTTACGATGCTTACCTCGAAGCCGGCCCCGGCCCGGAAGTCACCGAAAAACTGGATCCGGAGCAGGCTCTGGTGGCCTACTTCTGCGCCGAGTTCGGTTTCCATGAGAGCTTTCCGATTTATTCCGGCGGCCTTGGTATCCTGGCCGGGGACCACTGCAAGGCCGCCAGTGATCTTGCCCTGCCGTTCGTGGCTGTGGGCCTCCTGTACCAGCAGGGCTACTTCATCCAGAGTATCGACGCCCACGGCCAACAGATTGCACGTTACCAGTCCCATTCAAGCGATGAGCTGCCGATAACACCCGTGGAAATGGATGGCCAGGTTCTGAAGGTATCGGTTCCCTTCCCTGGCCGTGATGTGGTCGCACGGGTCTGGGAGGCTCGGGTTGGTCATATCCGGCTGTACCTGCTGGACAGCAACACCGAGGAAAATAACCCAGAGGATCAGAACCTCACACTCCAGTTGTATGGTGGTGACGAGTCCACCCGCATCAGCCAGGAAATGCTCCTTGGCATCGGTGGAACCCGGGTTCTGGAGACATTGAAACTGAAGCCGACGGTCTGGCACATCAACGAAGGGCATGCCGCGTTCCAGATCCTCGAACGCTGCCGAAGCACCATGTTGAGTTCGCAACTCGGCTTTGAAGCGGCCCTGGAAGCAGTTGCCGGTGCCACCCTCTTCACCACCCATACGCCTGTACCCGCCGGCCACGATATTTTCCCCAGGGCTCTGGTGCATCATGCCCTTGGCCGCTACCTTGAGGAGTCCGGGCTGGATTTCGAGCAGGTGTTCGCCCTTGGTTCAAAAGATGGCGGCGACAGCTTCAACATGACCAGCCTGGGGCTCCGTGGCTCCCGTTACCACAACGGCGTCAGCCGCATTCACGGAGGCGTCGCGTCGCTGATGGAGGGCGATGTCTGGCCCCAGGTACCACCAGCCGAGAACCCTATCGGTTACATCACCAATGGCGTGCATGTACCCACCTTTCTTGCGCCGGAATGGTCCAGCCTGTTTGATATACAGGCGCCCACCTGGAAAAGCGAGCTGAGGAATCCGGATTTCTGGGAATTTATCGACCAGATTCCGGATTATCACTACTGGAGCGTGCATAAAGCGCTTAAACAGCAAATGGGCGAGTATATTGTCCAGCGCCTGAAGCGCCAGCATAAGCGCAATGGCACCGGCCACTCCGTGACAGACAGGATGACCCGGCAGATTATGTCCTCAGAAAAGGACACGCTGGTCATCGGTTTTGCCAGACGCTTCGCCACCTACAAACGCGCGACGCTGATTTTTTCAGATCTGGAACGGCTTGAGCGGATTCTTACAAATCCGGACAGGCCGGTGGTGCTGGTCTTTGCTGGCAAAGCTCACCCGAAAGACAAGCCTGGCCAGCAACTGATCAAGGTTATCCACGATCTGTCCATGCATCCCTCCCTGCTGGGGCACCTTATTCTGCTGGAAGATTATGATCAGGCCATGGCTCGCCGGCTTCTCAGTGGTGTGGATGTCTGGCTGAACACCCCGGAATACCCGAAGGAAGCGAGTGGCACATCCGGTGAAAAAGCCGCCCTGAACGGCGCCCTCAACCTCAGCGTGCTCGATGGCTGGTGGGGGGAAGGCTACAACGGCAAGAATGGGTGGGGTATTCCGCCACGAGATACCGAACTGGACCCGGAGTTCCGGAACGAGGAGGAGGCCAGAGACCTGATCGATCTGATCGAGTTGGAGGTGGTGCCCCTGTATTACGATCGGGCATCCCAGGGCTTTTCGAAGGGCTGGGTCAAGCGCTCCAAAGCGTCGATGAAATCCATAACCCCCAGGTTCAATGCCCAGAGGATGGTGATGGACTACGTCAATAACTATTACCACCCCGCCTCCAGTCAGGGCGCGCTCCTGATGGCCGACGGAGGCCGGGTTGCGATTGAACTCGCAGACTGGAAAGCAAGGGTGCGGCAGGCCTGGAACGGGGTTGAACTGCGGGTAGTGGGCTGCGTGAAATCCTCATGCCCCCACGATGGCGCCGTGGAACTGCGGGTTGAGGCGGCGCTTAACGGCCTGACCGCGGAGGATGTCCGGGTGGAGTGCCTGGTCAGCCCTGAGTGCACCGGCACCGATGGCAGCCCCGGGCCAAACAGCTTCCTTCTGGAAAAAGAGGGGCAAGAGGAGGGCCGAACCCTATTCGCCACCCAAGTGCAGCCACCCTACCCTGGCTTGCAGACCCTGAGGCTGCGGATGTATCCATACCATGAGTCGCTGACCCACCCGCTGGAAATGGGCGCCATGCTCTGGGTCTGACCCGGAGCATGGCTGAGCCTTAAAGCAGGTGTCGGCGAATGAACCGGCCAATATCCTGTATTTCCTCCAGGCACACGCTGTGTTCCATGGGGAAGGTCTGGTAGGACGGGTCGTAGCCCATTTCCTTCAGGGTTTCGACACTGCGAACGCCCAGAGACTCCGGCAGCATCGGATCGAATGTTCCGTGATACACACTGATCGGTACATCCGCATTTGCCTCTGAACACTGAACTGTCTTCGCGGTGGCGAAGTAGGTGGAGAGCGCCAAAATGCCGCCCAGACGTTCCGGGTAGCTGAGCCCCAGTTCGTAGGCAACCGCCCCACCCTGGGAGAAGCCGGCGATGATGATCCGGTCTGCCGGAACACCTTTCTCCTTTTCGCGCTCCACCAGTCTGGCGACGGCATCGGCAGAGGCCCGCAGTTGTTCGGTATCCACCACCCGGTCAATGTCCATTGCCTTGATGTCGTACCAGGCCGGCATGGACATTCCACCGTTGATGGTCACAGGCAGGTTCGGCGCGTGGGGAAAGATAAACCGCACCGCGGCATCTTCCGGAAGGCCCAGTTCAGGCACTACCGGCTCGAAGTCGTGGCCACTGGCACCCAGGCCATGAAGCCAGATCACGGCCGCGGTAGGGTTTTCTCCGGTTTCAATCTCGATGTACTGAAGATCCTGCACGGTATACCTCTTTTCTGAAAATTGGGTGCCGATTTACTCGGAATGGCCGGATTTTTCGGCATTGGCCTCAAGCGCGGTAACTACCGGATTGGCATACATATCCAGCAAATAGGGCCGGATGGCCGGGTCGCAGGCTTCCAGTCGCCGCTCCATCTCCGCTTCGGCCGCCTCCATCTCCGCCGGTGACCAGGTTTCGGCGGTGACCACCGCATCGCTGACGGTATCCGGCGTGTCGTGAGCCTGGGGATGAAGGCCGCGTTGCTGGTAGGCCACCAGGTTCGAGGCATGCAGGTGGTAGTTCGCATGCATCTCGCGGTCTATACGCTGGGCCAGATCCTTGGGGTTATCAGGTGAATCATGAATGGGCGCGCCGAAGTGCACATGCACGTGCCCCTTGAATCCGGTCAAACCTTTCATGATCTGCTCGGTGTCCTCGCCCTCACGCTTGATGTATTTGCCGGTTCTGGCGCGGGTTTCCAGTTCCTGAGCCTTGTCGGCATCGCATGGGTCGTACTCATAGGCGATGGAAACCGGCACGATGTGCAGCCGGCTCATGGCCTCGCCAAAATCCAACCCGCTCTTCTTACGGCTCATGTAGAACATCTTGATGATGGCCGGATCGGTGAAATCAAGGCCGTCCTTCGCCCTGCCTTCCCGTTGGGCAATCCAGATACTGTGGTTGGTATCAATGCTGTGGTTGATGAAGCCGGAGAGTGTGATGTAGGCATCGCGCATCTCCCGCGGGCTGGTCATGCTACGACGTACCACAAAGCTCTTGTTCAGCCGCATCATTTCGGCGAACACACGGTTTGCCAGCAGATTGTCGCCTATGGCAATTCGGGTGGTGTGGAAGCCGTTTTGAAACAGCAGGTAGTTCACCACCATGGGGTCAAACACGATGTCCCGGTGGTTTGAAATGAACAGATAGGCGCCGTGTTTATCGAGTTTATCCAGGCCGCTGGTTGTCACTCGTGTGGTGGTGCTGTCGACCAGTTCACCAACGTAGCCGGAAAGCCCAGCCTGGAGATCATCAACACGCGTATAGCGACCAAAATGGCTGGTGAGCCATCGGCGGGTAAACACACGCAACATGGCCGGTGCCCAGCGTGCCAGTGTCGGAGACTTGAAGCGACCGACCATATCCAGAAATTCCCGGTCGTTGACCAGGCGGTTAATAGCAGCGCCGGTTTCTTCGTCCGAATACGGACGGATGGCATCAAATTCCTGCATGGAAGCCCTGTTATTATCAGTGTCTGTCACAGTATGGCGTGAAACGGTGGTTCAAAAACGCGGTATTGTAGCGTTTCTTACACTGCTTTGCCTCCATCTGGCACACGGGTTTGCTGGCCAACCCTCAGGGTTAATCTGGTATCATTGCCCACCGTGCCGACCCCGGCTTTCCACCCGTCTCAATAAAGCGGCTCCACGTCGACGAACCGGTTACCCTATGTATCTTGATCAGGACTTCGAACAGCTTTCCACCGAGCGGCCCACCACCTCGGGAAGGGATCCGGAACAGGTGCTGCACGAAGTCTTCGGCTACGAATCGTTCCGGCCGCTGCAGGGTGACATCATCCGGGAAGTGTCGGAAGGCCGCGACGCCCTGGTGCTTATGCCAACGGGCGGGGGTAAATCCCTGTGTTACCAGGTGCCGGCACTGGTTCGCTCTGGCACGGCGATTGTGATATCCCCGCTAATCGCCCTGATGCAGGATCAGGTGGCAGCGCTCAAGGAGCTCGGGGTAAGAGCTGCGTTCCTCAACTCAACCATGGATTTCGAGCAGGCCCGAGCCACCGAGTACGCGCTGATGACCGGTGAGCTGGACCTGCTGTACTGCGCGCCGGAGAGGCTGATTCAACCTCGCACGATTGAACTGCTTCATGATGCCTCGATCTCGTTGTTCGCCATAGATGAAGCCCACTGTGTGTCCCAATGGGGCCACGACTTCCGGTCCGATTACCTGCAGCTGAGCATGCTGAGTGAGCAGTTTCCCGGCGTGCCCCGCATTGCGCTGACCGCAACAGCCGACGAGCGGACACGCAAGGAGATCGCGGAACGTTTGTCGCTGACCGGGGCAAGACACTTCGTCAGTGGCTTCGATCGCCCGAACATTCAATACCGAATTGCACCAAAAACAAACGCAAACAAACAGTTATTGGATTTTATTAAAGCCGAGCATGAGGGCGACTGCGGCATTGTGTACTGCCTGTCCCGCAACAAGGTTGACGCTACCGCGAAAACCCTCGCCCAGAAAGGCTACACCGCTCTGCCCTACCATGCCGGCCTGTCCTCGGAGCAACGCGCCCATCATCAGGAACGCTTTCTGCGAGAAGATGGCGTGATCATTGTTGCCACTATTGCGTTCGGCATGGGAATCGATAAACCCGACGTGCGCTTCGTCGCTCATCTGGATCTCCCAAAGAGCCTTGAAGCCTATTACCAGGAAACCGGCCGCGCCGGACGGGACGGCAAGCCTTCGACGGCCTGGATGGTGTATGGCTTGCAGGATGTGATCAAACTGCGGCAAATGCTGGAAAGTTCCCAGGGCAACGACCATTTCAAACGGGTTGAGCGCCAGAAGCTCGACGCCATGCTGGGTCTCTGCGAGGTCACCAGTTGCCGTCGTCAGGTGTTGCTGCGCTATTTCGGGGACGAACTCGATCAGCCTTGCGGCAATTGCGACACCTGCCTGAATCCTCCGGAAACCTGGGATGGAACAGTGGCCGTCCAGAAAGCGCTGTCCTGTGTGTTCCGCACCGGGCAACGCTTCGGTGTGACCTACCTGATCGACGTACTCCGTGGCTCAGAGAACGAGCGGATTCTACAGGCCGGTCATCATCAGGTTTCCACCTACGGCATTGGCACAGAGCTCAGCGCCAACGAATGGAAATCTGTATTCCGCCAACTGGTCGCCAACGGCTATTTGCGGGCAGATCCGGAGGGTTACGGCGCACTTCAACTTACAGAAGAATGCCGCCCGCTGCTGAAAGGCCGGCAAACCATTGAGCTGCGTAAGGATCCGGTGGTCAAGAAGGCAGCAGGCCGGGCCTCCGGTGGCCGCTCAAGCGCTCCGGTTAAAGACCAGATAACGGATCAGGCCGGCTGGGACGCCCTGCGGGCCTGCCGCAAGGAGTTGGCTGACAAACAGGGCGTGCCTCCTTACGTTATCTTCCATGACACGACCCTGTTCGGAATGCTTGAACGCAAGCCCCGCACCCTTGAAGAGCTGGCCGAAGTCAGCGGTGTGGGTGCCGCCAAGCTTGAAAAATACGGCGAGATCTTTCTGGAAGCCATTGCCGGCCTTGATCCGGCCTGATCTTCAGGCCTCTGCTTTAAAGCCTTTCTTACGTACCCGGTAATGAGCAATGGAGGTAGCCACATGGTTGCCCTCCTCGTCTTTCAGTGTCCCCTCCAGGGTGAACTTGGCCCGGCCGGTTTCGTCGGCGTCTGCAAGGATGCCTGCCACGGTTTCCGGCGGAAGCGTGAACTCCACTGTGACATCGCTATTTGCCGGTTGCAGGAATTGCAGGGTCATTTCCTTGAGGATCGGGGTGTACGCAGGGCCCAGGTCAAACAGCGTCAGGACGCCACCCGGGATTTCCGCCACCAGAAAATAGGCGCCGGCATACAAGCTTCCAAAGTGGTTCTTGTTGCCTTTGAGCCGGATTCTCGCCCGCACATAGCCCGGCCGCACTTCTTCCACACTGAAGTTGTTCCGCGGCGCAAAGGGTATGGACAGGCCTATGATCTTGTTTACCGCCGCATAACCGCCGGTTTTCTTTAGCCAGGCCAGCGGACTGGCCAAGGTGGCCTTTGGGTCTGTGCTGGCGACCCACCACTGGCCAGTGGCGCCGATAAGGTTGTCGATAATTGCCATTCACTCGCTCCGAATTCTTGGTCGAAGCCGATGATTACAATGGTCTCTGGCAGCCGCAAGAATCTTTTACAATTTTTTTGGACATCGTCTGATTTATTTTTGAATTTATGTTCTAAAGTGAGGGTGGCTGCCTGAATTACGGCTGCTTTTTTGCCGGTTTTTCCAGTATTAAGAAAGGATTTCTGATTTGGAATGTTCTCTGCCCGCCTTCAGGAACTTGTTCCGGTTGCCCAAACTGGCCATCTTCCTCGCTCTGCTCGGTCTGTGCCTTGAAGTGGCCCCCATCGCAGCCTCAACCTCAACGTCCGGCATTACGGGGGCAGCCAGTCGTGACTATGTTCTCTGGTACAGGAATTATGACAGCCCGGCTATTCGTGCGCTTGTCGAGCTTGCATTAGAGAAAACGCCGGAATATGGCGACTCCCGGGTTATTCGCAGTGAAGAACTGAGTCAGGGGCGCGTGCTCCGCGAACTGGCAGATGGCCAGTCTCGCCTGGTTGATATCGCCAATGTAGCCACCTCGGCCGAGCGGGAAGAGTTTCTGACCGCGATTCCTTTCCCGGTTGATGGTGGCCTTCTGGGCTTTCGCGTCTGCGTGGTGTTGCCGCAATCTCTGCCCAAGTTCGCCGACATAAAGAATCTGGATGACTTTCGAGCCAGCCAGATCTGGATCGGTCAGGGCTCACACTGGCCAGACACGCCGGTGCTGGAGGCAAATGGTATTCCGGTGGTGACGCACTCGCGATACGAAATACTGTTCGGGATGCTCCGTAACGAACGCTTTGATTGTTTCGCCCGCGGCGTGAGTGAGGTCCTGTACGATCTGGAAATGGAGCAGGATCCCAATCTGGTGATTGAGCCCAATCTCCTGATCGCCTACCCCATGCCGTCCTATCTGTTCGTTGGCCCAGACGACCAGGAGACCGCTCATCGCCTGCAGCTCGGCATTGAGCGCGCCATCCATGATGGGAGTTTCAGCGAGTTCCTGAAGCGCTACTACTCCCGTGCTGTCAAGGAGCTCAACCTGAGCCAACGCCGGGTAATTGCCCTCGAGAACCCGTACCTGAGTGAGGAATCCCGATACATAGGGCGCAGCACCCTTGAGAATCTGCGCCGGCGCCTCGAGATCCTCAGCCGCTAGGTTTTCCTGCTATACCCGGAACCGGGAGACGTTCTGGTTCAGGGCCTTGCCAATGCTCTCTATCTGCCCGCTGTAAACGTCATTTTCCGTGGCTGCGGCGGCCGCTTCCTGCCCCTGATCCGCGATTCTCGTAATCGACGAGTTTAGCTCTTCGGTCACCGACGTCTGCTCTTCGGAGGCCGTGGCAATCTGCGACGTCATCTGGCTGATCGAGGTAATGGCTTCGGCAATCCGGTTCAGGGCCTCCATGGCATCCTGGGCTTTTTCCATGCTGACACTGGAAACCGCAGTTGACGCTTTCATTACATCAACCGCATCGTTAGCGCCTTTCTGCAGACGCTCGATCATATTGTTGATTTCCTCGGTGCTGGATTGGGTGCGTTGGGCAAGGTTGCGCACCTCGTCGGCCACCACCGCAAAGCCCCGCCCTGCCTCGCCGGCCCGTGCGGCTTCAATAGCAGCATTCAGCGCAAGCAGGTTGGTTTGTTCGGCAATGCCCTGAATCACTTCCAGGACAGTCGTGATTGAAGCGACATCCTTGCCGAGTGTGTCGATGACTTCAGCCGCCGCGTTGACCTCCCTCGAGAGCTTCTGCACCGCATCCCGGGAGGCGGCGACGGTCTCAAGCGATGCCCGGCTGTCGCCGTCGGCAGTATTGGCGGCGTCGGCTGTCTGTTGGGCGTTCTGTGCGATTTCGCCTGCGGCCGCCGACATTTCGTTGATGGCGGTGGCCACCATGTCGATCTCGACCTGCTGGCTCTCCACGCTTGAACGGCTGGTGCTGGCTGTGTCTCTCAGGGAGCTGACATTCTGGCCCAGCTCCGCACTGCCCTGCTGTACGTCCCAGACGACGTTCTGGATATTCTCGACAAACCGGTTGAAGCTTCTGGCCAGCTCACCAAATTCGTCTTTTGCACTGTCGTCAAGGCGCTGGGTCAGATCTGCATCGCCGCTACCGATGTCTCCCATGGCTTTGTTCAGACGACGAACAGGCGCCATAAGCACCTTGATGCCCAGATGCAGAATGACCAGTGAAACGATCAGGCCAATGACTGCCATGATCAGACCGGTCATGCGGGCACTCTGAACCGGCGCGTTGATCTTGTCTGCATTCACAAAAGTGCCCAGATACCACTCCACGCCGCGGGCATCGCTGATTGGATGGAAGCTGGCCTCCCAGTTCCCCTCTTCATTGTTATATTCGTGGGCAGCTCCGCCGAGGTCCGGGCTGCCGCCAATCAAAGCATTGATGTTCTTGCCCACAAGCGCCTGCTGAGGGTGGAACAGAACGGTTCCGCGTTCGTTGATCAAGGCTGCGTAGCCGGTATCCGCCAGGGTTACAGTAGAAAGGGTTTCCGCGATAGCGCCCAGACCGATATCTGCGCCGGCCACGCCTTCGTAGTCACCGCGCTTCACAGGCGCAAGCGTGGAGATAATCATGTCGTTGGTGCTGGCATCCTGGTACGGTTCGGTAAATGAGGCGCTTCCAAGGCTCATGGCCTTCTTGTACCAGGGACGTTCGCGGGGGTCGTAATCAGACGGCAGGGTTGCATTGGCTTCCGGCGATTTCATCAGCATGTAGCCGTCGGTGCGGCCCACATACACATCGCGAAACCCTCCACCGGTCGTAATGGCCTGGAGCACAACACGCGCCTCTTCATCATTCTTGGCGCTTTCCAACGCTTTGGCAGTGGCTTCGGTCATCACCAGCCGGGTATTGAGCCATTCGGCAATGCTTGAGGTGCTTTGCTGCACTGTGTCGTCAATCAGCGCGTCTACATAGGTTTTCGTGGTGTTCTGCAGCCGTAAATCGCCAGAGAGGGTGAAAGCCCCCATAACCAAAAGCAACAGAATACCGAAAGCAGTCAGGAGCTTTTGCCCGAATGTCAGCTGCACGGTCAAATCCTCAGCAATGAAAATTGATATTCGTTAATTTGTCTTTCGGCCTGCGGTGCGAAGTCTTTAGCGGCTTCTGTTAAACTTTCTAAGTATTGACGCAAATGCCGAGCTTGTCCTACTCCATAACGAACGGGAGCCGAACTGAATGGCCCATGAAGAACTGCACCTCAACCTCCGGAACCTGAAGCTTGAAGATTACGAACAGCTTCAAAAGCTTATGGACCGCGTTTACGACGACATCGGAGGCGCCTGGCCCAAGGACACGATCAAAGCTCTGGTGGAACAGTTTCCAGACGGCCAGATCTGCATTGAGGAAAGTGGCCAGCTGGTAGCAGTTGCGCTGACGGTTTCCGTAAAATACGACCGATTCAGCAACCCCCATACCTACGATGACCTGATCCTTCGCAACGAGAAGATCTGGCACAACGCCAATGGCGATTCGCTTTACGGTCTGGATGTTTTTATTCACCCGGATTACCGGGGTTACCGGCTCGGGCGTCGTCTCTATGAGGCCCGGAAAGAACTCTGCCGCTCCATGAACCTCAGGGGCATCCTGGCTGGCGGCCGCATACCCAACTACTTCAAGTATGCCGAGCAGTATTCCCCCGAGGAGTACATCCAGCGCGTGGATCGCAAGGAAATCTACGATCCGATCCTGAGCTTCCAGCTTTCCAATGATTTCCAGGTCACCCGGCTGATGCATAAATACCTGCCGGAGGATGAGAAATCGATGGGCTACGCCACCCTGTTGGAGTGGCGCAACATCCTTTACACCCCGCCTTCTCCGGTCCTCAGCGTCAAGAAGACGCAGGTGAGGCTTGGTGCCGTGCAGTGGCAGATGCGGGAATTCACCTCCGTTGAAGAAGTTCTAAAGCAGGTGGAATACTTCGTGGATGCGCTGTCTGATTACAAGAGTGACTTCGCTATCTTCCCGGAATTCTTCAACGCGCCGCTGATGGGGCTTACGGACCAGATGGACCAGACCCGCGCCATTCGCTTCCTCGCCGGGTTTACCCAGCAGTTCAAGGAAGAAATGTCTGAAATGGCGGTGAGCTACAACATCAACATCATCACGGGCTCCATGCCGTTGATCGAAAATGACCGGGTGTACAACGTTTCCTATCTCTGCCACCGGGATGGCCGAGTGGACGAGCAGCGCAAGGTTCACATTACGCCCCATGAACGGCGCGACTGGGTTATTGAAGGTGGTAACCAGTTCGAGGTCTTTGAAACCGACGCCGGCCGGGTCGCTATCATGATCTGCTACGACATAGAATTCCCGGAGCTGGGGCGAATTGCTGCCAGCCAGGAAGTCGATATCATCATGGTGCCCTTCTGGACCGATACCAAGAATGGCTACTTGCGGGTTCGCCAGTGTGCACAGGCGCGGGCGATCGAAAACGAGTGTTATGTCGTAATCACCGGCAGCGTGGGCAACTTGCCGAAAGTCGAGAACCTGGACGTCCAGTACGCGCAGTCCTCCGTATTCTCGCCATCGGATTTCGCCTTCCCCCACGATGCGGTGATGGCCGAAACCACGCCCAATACGGAGATGATCATGTTCTCCGATATGGACCTGGAAAAGTTGAAGCTGGTTCGCAACGAGGGGTCTGTCACTAACCTGAAAGATCGCCGCGTTGATATGTACGAGCTGAAAACAAAGTAAACTGGCCTGATCTGCCGTAAAAGATTGTTAAAAAACTGCCTTAGCGGTGGAGCGTATGGCACTGATGGCGTTGCAAAACCAAAGTCCAGTGTCTATTGTTTAATCAATATCCAGCCTGTCTCCCCATGAGACAGGTTGCTGTGGATACGGACATCACCAGAGAAGTTGATTCATGAACGAAGCATTGCCGGATCTTGTCGCCCGATTTCGAATCAGACAGGGCCTTTTTCGAAAGGAACTTGTCGAGGCAGCCCTCTACGAACTGGACGGCTATGGATGCGTGATGAAAACCGACAAGGTGTTCAACCCCGGTGATACCGTGGTGCTGGATCTCGTGATGGACATGCCGTTTGACAAGATCCGTGCGGAAGGTCTGTCCGGGCTGGTCACCGAACGCAGAAAACACTGCAGCAATTTCTTCTACTCCATCGATTTCGTGGAACTCGACTCCAACGGTGGCTCGTCCCTGGCGGAGAAGCTTCGCAGAATTCGGGAAGTGGTATCCAAAAAGCAGTCACTCAAGTCACGTCGTTCCCCAGGCTCCATTTCCGGTTTCCGGCAAATGGCCTGATTCTGATTTTTCGTTGAAACCTGTCCGTAAGGAGACAATCCATGGCGAAGAAAGCCAAACAGAACGTTGATAAGATCGTGAAGAAGGTCAACAAGGAGTTCGAAAAGACCTCCGCCCAGATCGAAGGTCTGGTGAACGATGCACTGAAGCAGTTCGACAGTCTGCAGAATCAGGTTCAGGAGCCAGTACGCAAACTGCTCAAGGAAATTGACGAACTTCGCGACCGTGAGATGAAGCGTTTCCACGAAGAGTTTGAACGCCGCCTTGACGAATTTCACGAACTTCAGAGCAGTATTCTTGAACGTCTGGGTGTTGCCTCCAAGGAGGCGGGCAAGGAAGTGAAGAAACTCACCGACGAAGTGAGCAAAGAAGCCGGCTCCGCCGCTAAAAAAGCAGCCCCGAAGAAAGCCGCCAAACCGGCCGCCAAAGCAAAAGCCGCTGCCAGCAAGCCTGCTGCCAAAAAGCCTGCTGCCAAAAAGCCGGCTGCCAAGAAACCTGCCGCCAGGAAAGCGCCTGCGGCCAAAGCGGCCAAGCCGGTGGACAAGAGCGACCTGACACTGGTCAAAGGCATTGGTCCTGCCACTGCCAAGAAGATGAAGGACGCTGGAATCACTTCCATCGACCAGATCGCAAATCCTTCTGCAGCAGACCAGGAAAAGCTGAAGGCTTTCTCCAACGTCAAGGGATACAGCCAATTTACAGCTGAAGCCAAGAAAATCAGCTAATGCGAACGCCTGACCAGCCTGTATTACGGGACATTGTCCTGATTGGCGGCGGGCACAGCCACGTCGGGGTACTCAAACGGTTCGCCATGAACCCGGTCCCCGGCGTGCGCCTGACCCTCATCTGCCGCGACACCCACACCCCCTATTCCGGCATGTTGCCTGGCTATGTGGCCGGCCACTACAGCTACGATGATGTCCATATAGATCTGAGCCGCCTGGCAGAATACGCCGGTGCGCGCTTTTATCGTGCCGAAGCCATGGGCATCGACCGGGAACGCAAGCGGGTTATCTGTCGGGGGCGCCCGGACGTACCCTACGATATTCTTTCCATCAACATTGGTTCCTCGCCGCGGGTTAACGAAGTGGAAGGCGCCTCCGATCATGCCGTGCCGGTGAAGCCGATTACCGGTTTCAACAACCGCTGGCTTGCGCTGCTCTCCCGGATCGAGAACCACGAAGGCCCCCTGACGGTGGCGGTTGTCGGAGCGGGTGCCGGTGGTGTTGAGCTCACCCTGGCAATGCAGTTCCGGCTCAAGAACGAATTGAAACAGCGTGGCAAAGACCCTGGGCAGCTCCATTTCCACCTGTTTGACGCAGCAAGCGAAATCCTGCCCACTCACAATCCGAAGGTTCGCGAGGTTTTCCGCAGGACGCTGGCGGAACGCGGTGTGAAGGTGCACCTGGGGTCCCCGGTAAGCAAGGTTCAGGAAGGGCTATTGATCACCGAATCCGGTGAAACCCTGCAAACCGACGAAGTGCTCTGGGTAACGCGGGCTGGCGGACCGGAGTGGTTGAAGGATACTGGCCTCGCCCTGGATGACGGACTGTTCCTCCGTGTGCGGGATACCTTGCAGGTGGAAAACGACGACAGCATTTTCGCTGCCGGCGACATCGCCAATGTACTGAACCATCCCCGGGAGAAAGCGGGTGTGTTCGCGGTAAGGCAAGGCCCACCGCTGGCTGACAACCTCAAGCGCCTGGCGACTGGCAAGGATCCAAAGGATTTCTACCCCCAGAAAAAATGGCTGGCGCTGATCAGCACCGGCGATAAATACGCGGTTGCTTCCCGTGGGGATACCCAGTTCGACGGCGCCTGGGTGTGGCGATGGAAGGACTGGATCGATCGCCGGTTCATGAAAAAGTTCAACGATCTCCCTCCCATGGAGGAAGAATCCAAATTGCCGGATACCGCGGCGGCCCAGAATGCCGAGGAGGCTTCCCAGGCAATCTCAGCCGTTGCCATGCGATGCGGGGGTTGTGGTGCCAAGGTGGGCAGTACAGTGCTTTCGCGGGCCCTGGGGGAACTCAAGCCCATTGAACGCGACGATATCCTCATCGGCCTTCACGCCCCGGACGATGCAGCCGTCCTGAAGGTACCGCCGGGCAAAGCCGTGGTTCACACGGTGGATTTCTTCCGCGCATTTATCGACGATCCCTACATCTTCGGTAAAGTCGCTGCGAATCATAGCCTGGGTGACGTGTTTGCCATGGGCGCCGAGGCACAAAGTGCTACCGCTGTTGCTACCGTGCCCTACGGCATTGAATCCAAGGTGGAGGACGTGGTCTACCAGATGATGTCCGGTGCCGTGGAAGTGCTGAACGAAGCCGGTTGTGCCCTTGTTGGCGGGCATACCGGTGAAGGCAAGGAACTGGCCCTGGGCTTTGCGGTTAACGGCCTGATCGACCCGGAAGAGGTCATGAGCAAAGGTGGCCTGAAAGCCGGAGACGCTCTGATCCTCACCAAGCCCATCGGCACGGGTACCCTGTTCGCTGCTCACGCAAAGCTGGCTGCGAAAGGCCGGTGGATCGACTCTGCCCTCGCCTCCATGGTGCAATCCAACAAGGCCGCGGCAGACTGTCTCCGTAAGTTTGGCTCCAAAGCGTGCACGGACGTGACCGGGTTCGGCCTGCTTGGGCATCTGGTTGAAATGACCAAACCTTCGGGCGTCGATGCCGAGCTGGACCTGTCTGCCATACCGATTCTTCCGGGCGCCGAGGAGACCGCAGCCGCCGGGATCCTCAGCTCCCTGCAACCGGCCAATATCCGCTTGCGCCGGGGGATCCGGGATCAGGGAAAGTGGGTTAACCACGCAAGGTATCCGCTGATCTTTGATCCGCAAACCGCGGGAGGGCTACTGGCAAGTGTTGCGGCAGACAAAGCCGAGGAATGTGTGCGGGAGCTAAAGGCCCTGGGCTACCCACATACTGCAGTCATCGGCCGCATCACCGCTCAGGATGAATCGGGGCCCATCGAGCCCATTTCCCTGCGGGATTAACACCTCTCTGAGCAGCGCTGCATCGCCAGTTGTAGCGCCTGCTCCAGGGATGCCTGCTCCTTTTCTGGAAGAAAACGCTCTGCCAGCTTTCCAACCTGTTGCGCCAAAGTGGCCAGAAACCCGGGATCGGTCTCGGCTCGATTCAGCAGCTCGGCCAGTGCCTCCTCGTTGCCAACCGGGAAATATCCACCATAGTCCGGCCCCAACAAACCGACGTTGCCCGGAATATCGGATGCCAAAACCGGTAAGCCAGCCCGACAGGCCTCGGATACCACGTTTGCCCCGCCTTCCATGATGGAGCTGATCACCATCACCTGGCTGTTTACCATCAACTGCCGGGTGTCGGCTTTATCCAACTCCCCGAGCCAACGGAAGCGAGGGTTCTCGGCCATTTCCCGCTCTGCTTTGCGTTGCCACTCGTCGTTGTGAGCCTTGCCGGCGCAGACAACCTCGATCCGCGAGTACCCTGGCAGCAGCCGCGCAGCATAGGCCACCCGGAGAGAGTCCTTTTCGTGCCGCAAATGGCCGATTACACACACGCCGAACCGGTTGCTCTTGGAGTCCATTTCCGGTTCTGGAAAGGACTCTGGACCCTCGGCCGACTGATACAGCGTTACCAGTTTCTCCGCCAGACCGGCCGGTATGTCGTCGGCTACCAGACCGTGCAGTCCGATGAGCGCATCCGCCACGTTCATGGAATAGAGGGTTTGTTCAGGATACTCGTGCTGGTGGTGATAGATATCCGTACCAGTCAGCGCCACTATGAGTGGCTTTTCGGGCCAGGTTTCACGGAACCGCCGGATGGCACCAGCGCTGCGCCAGGCATGCAACGCTATCAGGGCATCACAGGGCTCACCGTCGTATTCAGTAACCACACGTACGGAATGACCGGCATTTGCCAGCAGGGTTTTCCAGCGCTCAGCCGTTGCCCGGTTCCCTGCTTTCGATCCCGGCTTCGCCGGTGTAACCAAGATTAAACGCATTCTAATCGCCTGAATTGGTCGGCCGTCTTGAGCCATTTAAAAACGTATGCCGTATAGCTGTTCAGAGTTTACGTGAATACAGGTATCCTTCTTTAACAGGAGCCGCTCGTTCAGACTCCCCACTCTAAATATCCGTTTCAACAAGGAAAAACCATGACCCACAATCTTATACGGAAATTGCTGATTATTGGTCTCTGTTCTCTGTTCTCTGCAGCCGCATCGGCCCAGACGTTTATTTTCACGGCCATCCCCGATGAAGACGAAACCAAGCTCGTCGAGCGTTTCCGCGGCATTGCGGACTACCTGTCCGAGGAACTGGATGCGGATGTAAAGTACATCCCCGTCAAGTCCTATGCAGCCGCCGTATCTGCATTCCGGAACAATCAGGTGCAACTGGCATGGTTCGGCGGCCTGTCCGGCGTTCAGGCCAGATCCCTGGTACCCGGTTCGCAGGCGATCGCGCAGGGCACCGAAGACCAGGCCTTCTACGTTTATTTTATTGCTCATGAGAGCACCGGCCTGGATCGCGCAGACCGTTTGCCGGAAGATGTGCGTGGCAAGACATTTACCTTTGGATCGAAAGGCTCGACTTCCGGGCGATTGATTCCCGAGTACCACATTCGCGAAACCTTTGGAGAAGCTCCTGAAGACGTATTCTCCCGCGTGGGTTACAGCGGCAACCACACCCGCACCCTCCGCCTGGTAGAGTCCGGCACTTATGAAGTGGGCGCCATGAACTTCGCGGTCTGGGAAAAAGAACTGGAAAACGGAAACATCAATACCGATGCGGTGAAGGTGATCTGGAAAACGCCAAGTTTCCCCAACTATCAGTGGAGCATCCGTGGCGACGTGGATGAAAACTACGGCGAAGGCTTTACCGATCGCGTCCGCGAGGCCCTGCTCTCCCTGGATGATCCTGAGTTGCTTGAAAGCTTCCCGCGCTCTGCGTTTGTTCCCGCTTCAAACGATGATTACGAGCCGATTCGCAAGGTTGCAAAAGAAATCGGAATCATTGATTGATGGCAGGCTTTGATCTCTCGGGCCTGACGGCCTCTTTTGGGGGTGAGCGGGTTATCGGCCCGCTCACCCTTACTGTTAAGGAGGGAGATCAGGTCGCCCTGGTCGGGAAGAGTGGTGCCGGAAAATCCACTCTGATCCGGCTCATTCACCAGAGGGTGGATCGGGAATCGTCTCTCGTACCACAAGAGCTTGGCCTGGTTAACGCCCTACCGGTATTCCACAACGTGTTCATGGGGCAGCTGGACAAGCACGCCACCTGGTACAACACCGTTGCTCTGATCCGGCCCTTCAAACAGGATAGAAAGCAGATTGCAGAACTGCTGGACGCGCTGAGAATGTCAGAGAAACTCTGGATACCTACAGCGTCCCTTTCCGGCGGACAGCGCCAACGGGTAGCCATTGCCAGAGCCCTTTATCGCAACGCTCCCGTGTTACTGGCAGACGAACCGATCTCCGCACTGGATGGGCCAATGGCACATCACGTCATGAAACTGCTGAAAGACCGCTTCAAAACGAGCGTGATCGCGCTGCACGACGTTGACATGGCCATGAAGTACTGTAACCGCATTGTTGGCATCCAGGATGGCCAGGTCGCCCTGGATGAGCCTACAGAACGATTGACGGCTGCAGACATCATGTCGCTGTACTAGGACCGGTCCCGCGATGCTCTCCTACCCGACGGTACGCACCAGCCTGATTTTTCTTGCGATTGCGCTCGTGGGGTTGCTGTTTGCCGACATAGCGATAACCGCCAACAATCCCTGGCGAGACCTCGGCAATTTTTTCCTGGGCGTACTGACCCCCAATTTCTTCAGTAGCGAAGGGCTGCTTACCGCCCTGTTACGAACCGTGGCCTTCGCGTTCGTGGGGGTAACGGTTGGCGCTATTTGCGGCTTTCTTTTGGCACTGGTGTATCGCTTTCTCCCGGTTCGTATATTCTGTGCCTTTATCAGGGCAATTCACGAGCTGTTCTGGGCCCTTATTTTTCTCCAGTTTTTCGGCTTCCACCCGCTGACGGGCGTACTGGCGATTGCAATTCCCTATTCCGGTATTTTTGCCAAGGTTTACTCCGAGATTCTTGAAGAGGCAGATCCGGAACCGGGCCGGTTATTGCCTCCGGGCACGGGTACCATTGCGGCGTTCCTCTACACAAAGATCCCGGATTGCTGGGTTCAGCTACGGACCTACACGGCCTACCGTCTTGAGTGTGGTCTTCGCTCAAGCGCTATTCTCGGTTTCGTTGGCCTGCCAACACTGGGGTTTTATCTGGAAACCTCATTCTCGCAAGGCATGTACTCCGATGCCGGCGCGATGCTGATCCTGTTCTATGTGCTTATTGCCACCATCCCCCTCTGGGTGAAACCCAAGTTGTTGCCCGTGTATATCCTGGGCGCTCCGTTCTTCCTCGGCGATGGCTTGCCCATTGTCTGGGGCAACGTTGAGCGGTTCTTCACCCAGGACATTGTGCCCAGCCCATTGAGGGATGGTGAGGGCCTTGCTGGCCTGATGCCGTGGCTCAATGAATTGATGATTGAACAGGCCCTGCCAGGAATCTGGAATACCGTGATTCTCACGCAGATCGCGCTCGTGGCCACCGGCATCCTCGCATTACTTGCGTTCCCGCTTATATCGAACCATTTTGGTGGCCCAATACGCCGGACCTCCGGGCATGTTTTCCTGGTGATTGCGCGATCAACACCGGAATACATCCTGGCCTACATTCTCCTGCAGCTCTGGGGGCCCTCCATGCTGCCGGCCGTAGTTGCATTGGCGCTGCACAACGGCGGAATCATCGGCCATCTCATTGGCCGGCAAACCAACACAATCTGGTTGAGATCCGACGCTCCCCACGGCTTCAATCGTTATGGCTGGGAGCTGGTGCCTCGAATCTACCGCGCATTCCTGGCCTTCCTGTTCTACCGCTGGGAAATCATCATGCGCGAGACCGCCATCCTGGGCATTCTTGGTATCTATACCCTGGGTTTCTACGTCGATAGCGCCATTCAAAGCATCCGTTTTGACCAGGCAATGGTGCTCATACTGATCACCGCCATGCTGAACATTGGCGTAGACGTCCTTGGCCGCTTCATTCGCCGCAAGCTGGCCCTGCAAACCATGCCTACCTGCTAGCCGCAGCCGCTGCGATCCCCGTCACAGTTCCGTCATTTCAGTCAATCCCCGGCCGGGTAATGGGGACGGGTTGGCGGTATTGACAGGATACATTCCGTTACACTCCGATAACCTCTTGCAACATTCAGAGTTCTGGTGATGATGGTAAACGGATTGATTCTCTTGGTTCAGCTTGGGCTGTTTGCACTGCTTGTTCTTCTGGCTGTGAAGATGATCTCGCTGATGCGCGCCGAGCCTCTGGCTGCCGGCCATCAGGAAGACTGGGCAGGCAATCATCCGGGAACCCATCAGTCTGAACCAGCCTCACGGCATTCAGAGTGGCCAGTCGCAGTGCGCAAACCGGTTGTCGACGCTGCCCCGGACCGCGCCGAGCTGATTACCCAGCTGCATATTCTGGCGGGCCTTCAGGAAAGGGATTGTCGAGTGAACGGCCTGGATCTATCAACGGCGCCGAATGCGGTTAAGACGTACGTGGCGGTCTGGCTCTATGGCGCCGGTTGTGCCCTCAGCGACAAAACCAATCGGCACTCTTCGGCTCTGGCAGCCACCGTTGCCCAGATTGCCAGTCGAAAAACCGGAATTCGTCAGTCAGAGATTGTTGAGGCGATCGATACCTTGACGGCCAGTACGGTTTACCTGGCGTGTTTCAGGGCGGGGTTGGAAGGAGCGGAATTCTGGCGGTTCAACCACTATGTACCGCCGACTTCGAGCCTTTACGAGGCTATTACCGCTAACGCGTTTATTTAGCAGCCTGCCCGGAGGCAGTCTCAAGTACCCAATCGGTGCCCAGTGCCACAGGTTCTGCGTGATCCTGTTCGTCAGCACGGGTGCCGGTGATCTCGGGCCGGCTGAATCCACCATCGTCCGTATTGGCCATGCTGTCCACGTCGACAGAACGAACCACATAGGCCACGCCATCGGACAACACTTTCGCTCGGTGAGTTAATCCGAAGACAAACCGGCAGTAATCCAGCTTTAGCTGAATCAGATCCTGCTCCGCTTTGCGGATTTTTCTCAGCAGTACCTTCTGAACGCTATCTCCGTAATCCATCACGTTGTCCCTGGTAGTGGCGGTATGGTGATTTTACACAATCCGGGCCCGTTGTCAGCCGACTGACGTCCGGTTGCCCTTGTCTCAGTGTGGCTCGGCCTGAAATACCAGCTTTGCCGGAATGCCCTCGATAGCCTGTTGCCCATGCTGCAGATCAATCCGCCAGGTCATGGTAGCGTCTACGGTACAGAATGGCGCCGTAAAACGCGCGGAGTATTCGTTTCCGTCCCGGTTGCCCAGTGGTACGGGATACTCGCCCATGTACATGGACTCTCCCCGAAGAACGGCGAGAAAACGCTCCGGCCGTTCTGGTGTGACTACCGTGAGTTGGTACTCCATGCCCTGGGTGCCCTCACCCAGTTCGCTCAGGCTGATTTGCCACTCGCCCGAACCGTCTGACCAACTGCAAGGGCCCTCCTGAAGCAAATCACAACGGGCAAGGGGCGCGGCACTCTCTTTGGCAGTAGCACTTTCCAGATCCTCTTTGGCATCCTGAAGCAAGCCCGGACCAAACACTGCTACGGAAACAAGCCCCAGAATCAATCCTGCCACTGCTATTGCGCGTAACATAACGGCACCCCGAACAAACCTGCCGGGCATTATGGGGATTTCTCCCGCCAAGGCAAAGGTTTCTAAACTGGCGCCAGTCATGAGAAAATACCGCGCCTTCAATTCGACCCATTTTGACCACAGGACACGCCCGTGCAGCCGGATATTTCCGTTAAGCACCTGAGCAAGGTATATGGTGACGGTTTCCAGGCCCTGAAGAACATCAACCTGGACATCCGCCGTGGCGAAATCTTCGCCCTGCTCGGCCCCAATGGCGCCGGCAAGACCACGCTGATCAGCATCATCTGCGGCATTGTTAACCTCTCCTCAGGCGAGGTGAAAGCCGCCGGCTACGACATTGTCAAAGACTACCGCAAAGCCCGCGAGACCATCGGCCTTGTGCCCCAGGAACTGAACACCGATTCGTTCGAAACCGTGTGGGATGCCGTTTCCTTCAGCCGCGGTCTGTTTGGCAAGGCGCCGAAGCCGTCCCACATCGAGAAGGTGCTCAAAGACCTCTCGCTCTGGGACAAACGCAACAACCGCATCATGTCGCTGTCCGGCGGCATGAAACGCCGGGTGATGATTGCCAAGGCACTCTCCCATGAACCGCAGATCCTGTTCCTCGATGAGCCGACGGCCGGTGTGGATGTGGAGCTGCGGAGGGACATGTGGGATATGGTCCGCAAACTCCGTGAGAGCGGTGTAACCATTATCCTCACCACCCATTACATCGAAGAGGCCGAGGAGATGGCCGACCGGATCGGCGTGATCCGGCAGGGTGAAATCATTCTGGTTGAGGACAAGACCCAGCTGATGACCAAGCTGGGCAAGAAGGAGCTGCGCCTGCACCTGGCGCACAAGCTCGACAAGGTACCGGGCGAACTGACCCTGGAACCGGTGGAGCTGTCCGAGGACGGCTACCAGCTGATCTACACCTTTGACTCCCAGCAGGAACAGGCCGGCGTTGCCCGGCTGCTTCGGACACTCGGGGATCTGGGCATTGAATACCGGGATCTGCAAACCCGGGAAAGCTCCCTTGAAGAGATTTTTGTCGGCCTGGTGCACGAGTAAGCCCGCCGGCCCAACGGAGAAAGGCATGAACCTTTACGGTATCCGCGCAATCTACAAATTCGAAATGGCCCGCATGCGCCGAACGGTGATGCAGAGTGTGCTCTCGCCGGTGATTTCCACTTGTCTGTATTTCGTGGTCTTTGGCTCCGCGATTGGCTCGCGCATGGGTGATATCGACAACATCGCCTACGGGGCCTACATCATTCCGGGGCTGGTGATGCTGTCCCTGCTGATGCAGAGCATCTCCAACGCCTCGTTTGGCATTTACATGCCCAAGTTCTCCGGCACCATCTATGAAGTGCTCTCAGCACCGGTGTCCTACGTGGAAGTGGTCCTGGGATACGTTGGAGCCGCTGCCACCAAGTCCGTCATCCTGGGGCTGATCATACTTGCTACGGCGAAGTTCTTTGTGGATTACGACGTTCTGCACCCGTTCTGGATGTTCTCGTTCCTGGTGCTGACCTCCATCACCTTCAGCCTGTTCGGCTTCATCATCGGGATCTGGGCGGATGGCTTCGAAAAACTCCAGATTGTCCCGATGATGATCATCACACCGCTGGTGTTCCTCGGCGGCACCTTCTACTCCATCGATATGCTGCCTGAAGTGTGGCAGACCGTGAGCCTGTTCAACCCGGTGGTCTATCTGATCAGTGGCTTTCGCTGGGCGTTCTACGGCGTTTCAGACGTGCATGTCGGTATCAGCGTAGGCATGACCCTCGTGTTTCTCACTGCGTGCATGGTGGGCATCTGGTGGATCTTCAAAACCGGGTACCGGTTACGCTCGTGACAGCAACACCGCAACGCCTTCGAGGCCTGAAAGTCTGGGTCGTACTGGCGGTCAGCTCGCTGATCTACGGGTGCTCTTCAGGCATCGCAGCGCCACAGGAAGGCCTGCCGGTTGTCGAGGCTTGCTTTGTTTCAGCAACGGGCACAGTGCCGGTCAAACTGGAAGTGGCCAGTAGCTCTGAACAGCGCCGGAAGGGTTTGATGGGCCGTACTTCTCTGGCGCCCGACGCCGGTATGCTGTTTGAGTACAGCGAGCCCAGGGAAGCGAGCCACGGCTTCTGGATGTACAAAACCCTGATTCCCCTGGACATTGCCTACCTCAACGAGGATGGCGTGATCGGCAGTATCCGGCAGATGGTGCCCTGCGCCTCGGCCAGTGGTGCCGGCTGCCCCACCTACCCCGCCGGCGTGTCGTTTATCCAGGCCGTTGAGATGAACGCCGGTTTTTTCCAGGAACATGGAATCCGGACCGGCGACCGGCTATTCATTGGAAACGGTAATTGCCCGACCCAGTAGGCCGGGCTGATACTCCCAGGCGATTCTAACTGTCCTGCCACTCCGGCTTACGCTTCTCCAAGAACGCACAGATACCTTCCTGGGCGTCGTTGGCCATCATGTTGTCGGCCATTACTTTCGATGTGTACTCGTAAGCATCTTCCAGCGGCATTTCCAACTGCCGATAGAAGGCTTCCTTGCCAATTTTCAGGGTATGGCCGGATTTGTCGGCAATGGTCCGGGCCAGCTTGTAGACCATCTCGTCCAGGTGCTGTTCGTCAACAATCTGATTAACCAGGCCGATGCGTTCAGCTTTCACCGCGCCGATCATTTCACCGGTCAGCAGCATTTCCATGGCGTGCTTGCGGGACACGTTCCGGGACAGAGCCACCATTGGCGTGGAACAGAACAGCCCGATGTTCACGCCCGGGGTTGCGAACCGCGCCGTATCCGCCGCTACCGCCAGATCACAGCTGGCCACCAGCTGACAGCCCGCGGCTGTGGCAACACCCGCTACCCGGGCAATCACCGGCCGGGGCAGATTGACGATCTGCTGCATTACCTTGCTGCACTGGTTGAACAGCGCCAGCTGGAATTCATGGCTATCAAACTGCTCCCGCACTTCCCGAAGGTCGTGGCCGGCACAGAACACATTGCCATGGGCCGCGAGCACCACAACCCGGGTTTCCGTATCGGAGGCAATAATCTCCAGCTCTTCAGACAGCGCCTCCAGCATGGCCATAGACAGGCTGTTCTTCTTCTCCGGCTGGTTCAGCGTGAGCGTGGTAATGCCATTTTCGCTGTACTTGTGAACCAGTTCTGCGGTTTGTTCAGTCATGAGGACACTCCATTTTTAACGGTGCTGCACCAGGCAACCTGCAAACTTACCCTGAGTATTGCTGACTGCGTCTATACTGTCGAAGCGACTTTTGTAGGATGCTCAGTTTTGGAGGCTTTGCGGTTGTTATAGCCCTCTCCCGCCCATAGGCTGTTTGTATAAGCCAGAACGCAGAGAGGAAGAACGCATGTCCAAATCGATAATCCTCAAAGCCATCTTTGCCATCGCGGTTATTGGCGGCGCCATATTCATTATCATCAAGGACGAACCGGCAACACCAACCGGCGATATCAATAGCATCCAGCCGCTGCCAGAGCAGGATAACCCCTGAACTGAACAACACACCTCACCAGAACAGGCGAACTCACATTGCAGACAACCCGAATCAAAGGACTGACCATCGCCGCCCTCGGCGTGCTGTTTATCGTCCCGGATGCGCTGCTTGTGAAAATCACCTCCGTGGATCCGGTGGTGTTCCTGTTCTGGCGGGGTTTATTGCTGGCCCTCAGTTTCTTTGTGATCAGCTGGGCCCGTTACCGTTCCCGGCTGGTGCCTGAAATTCGCAAATGCGGTCGCAAAGGCCTGTTTTGCGCCGGCGCCTTCGCCATCAGCACGCTTGGATTCGTAGTCGGCATGAAAAACACCGCCGCCGGCAACGTGCTGGTGATTCTCAACACCGCCCCGGTTATCGCCGCCGTCATCGCCTGGGCGGTCTGGAAAGAAACCCTGCCCCTGCGAACCTGGGTAGTCATCCTGGTATGTGTGACCGGCGCGACCTTCATGGCCGTTGGCGAATTCGGCAAGGGCGACCCGTTGGGCCTGTTGATGGCTGTGGTTGCCGCCACCGCCCTGGCCTCCAACCTCAATGTGGCCCGCTCTAAACCCGACAGTGATATGAGCGTGATGCTCATGTTCGGGGCCCTGGTGTTGGCCGCTGTGGCCGCTCTGTTTGGCGGGGCCCAGATGCCCTCGGGCAGTGACTTCTTTTTCATTGCCCTGCTCTGTCTCGTGTTCCTGCCAACTGCCTGCATACTGATCCA
Source organism: Marinobacter sp. MIT932201 (assembly GCF_047123295.1). NCBI lineage: Bacteria > Pseudomonadati > Pseudomonadota > Gammaproteobacteria > Pseudomonadales > Marinobacteraceae > Marinobacter > Marinobacter sp. MIT932201. Next base: position 2,223,683 of record NZ_CP138917.1, read on the forward strand.
GATTGGGCCCCGCTATATTCCCGCGGCAGAGGTCAGCCTGATGTTGCTTCTGGAAACCGTGTTCGGGTCCTTCCTGGTGTGGCTGTTCCTGGGCGAGGTACCGCCAAACCTCAGCCTGGTGGGCGGTGTCATCGTATTCTCGGCTCTAGCGGTGCACGGCTGGACGGAAGTCAGCCGCTACCGAAAGGCAAGGCTATTAGTTGATTAATCCGGTTCCTGCGCGCGAAGATACGCGCTGATCAAAAACAAGGAACCGCATTCATGACCAACGTACCCAAGCTCACCGATGCACTGCTCACCCTGGAAAACCGGGTAGCCACCCTTACCCTGAACCGTCACGACCTGCGCAATGCGCTGACAGGCTCACACCTGATCGACGATATCGTGACCACCGCAGAATGGGTGAACCAGTGCGACGATGTGTCGGTACTGGTGATCACCGGGGCGGGCTCTGCCTTCAGTGCTGGTGGCAACATCCGGGATATGGCCAACCGCAGCGGTGATTTTGCCGGCGACGTGGCCGAATGCGCCGATCGCTACCGCAAAGGCATCCAGCGCATTCCCCTGGCCCTGCAGAACGTTGAAGTGCCCATTATTGCCGCCGTGAACGGCCCAGCCATTGGTGCCGGCTTCGATCTGGCCAACATGGCGGATATCCGCATTGCCTCGGAAAGTGCCAAGTTCGGCGAAACCTTCCTCAACCTCGGCATCATCCCCGGCGACGGTGGTGCGTGGTTCATGCAGCGCCTGATCGGCTATCAGCGCGCCTTCGAGCTCACCCTCACCGGCCGTGTGATCGACGCCGCCGAGGCAAAGGAGCTGGGTGTTGTTCTCGAAGTGGTGCCAGCGGACGAATTGATGAATGCCGCAAACGCCATGGCAAGCCGCATGGCAAGCCAGCCGCCAAAGGCCACACGCCTGACCAAACGCCTGATGAAAATGGCGCCGAGGATGGAACTGAAGGATTTTCTGGATGTGTGTGCCAACTTCCAGGGCATGTGCCATAACGAGCCGGAGCACCTGGAAGCGGTGAATAGAATGCTGGAAACGATGTCGAAGAAGTGACAGCCAGCTTTCCCACAAATCTGGCAGGACTATTCCATCAGTAGGGAGCTGAAGAAAAGCAATGAATGATCTTGGTGGAGAGAGCTTTGAGTCCCTTCGAGCGGAGATCGAGCGAAGTCTAGGGCAATGCCTGCTCCAGCTCCAAAGATATGAACTGGGTCTCAAGCACTTTCTGTCGGTGACGGTTGTTAAAGGAAACACAGACACTTTAAAAGACCATCAGGAGGCTCGTAAAAGCCATTTCTACAATAAAACCCTTGGTCAACTGATCGGAGAGCTGACAGGAGAATATTTTTCCCCTTCCTCGGCTGAAGAATATTTTTCGCCGCCGCCGGATGAGCCACTGGAAAACCCGAAGCTTCCTGAGTTCCACTTTCGAGTTTCAATGCCGATGACCGAAGAACGACTTGAGGCTTTAAGGGCAGAGCTTTCAGAAATCGTATCGATTCGAAACGAACTGATTCATCACTTTCTCGAACGGTTCAATCTGAAAGAGATTTCTGTATGCGAGGACGCTGCAAGGCATCTCGCGAATGTTCAAAAAATAGTAACTAAGAATTTTGAAAGGCTAAGAGAATGGGACCAAACACGCAGGTTAGCGGCCCAGCAAGCCTTCAAATTCATGCAGTCAGATGAGTTTGAATCTATGCTGAGTTACGGAATTTATCCCGGTCTGCCCATTGTTTGGCGTGACACGATGGCTGTTCACCTTTTAAAACATGCCGAAACGGAGTTGCGTGGCGATGGCTGGACGGACTTGGGTGAGGCAATCTCCATGATTCAACGAAAGCGACCAGACCTCGGTCCAAAAATTTACCACTGCAAGACCTGGCGGCAACTTTTAACGAAGTCCGGGCTTTTCGAATTGAGAAAAATAAAACATCAAGACGAAACTACTTCGACCTTGTTCCGAAGTCGATAAAGTTATGAGGCCTGTACTAAATGGGGGTTGTCATAATTTCTTTATGTCGTTATCTGTTTGCCCCATTCCATTGTAGGCAGGAGAACTCTAATTACGCATGAGTCGATTTTAGGGGATCGTTACGGTGGCGGTCACTCGCCACCTTGGAGCTCTGTCAATAACTGTACTAGATAGCAGGTTCTCACCTATTTCAAAAAGTCTCTGGAGCGTTTCCTCTTTACTCCTCAATCGCAATTAGAGCACTAAACAACCGGATTGAAGGCTCAGCGAGCCCTGAGTTCCCTAATCATTGCAACTGATCGATTTATGAATCATTACTTGCGCCTCCGAAGGGGCCGGGCAAGTTGAAGCCTTTACAGATATTCTTAGGTCAACTTAACGGATAGAGCCTTACGGCCTACGATCGCAAGTAGACTATACTCTGCTATCTATCGCGACTGCATTTGCAGCGTCCACTACAGTCTCAACTGGTGTATAGATGTCTGCCTCGGCCTCGCCGACATCCAACGAGACGATCAACGCATAAGAAACACGCTCCTCGTTTTTCGCTGACATCAGAGCGCTTTGCCTTTGCTTCCACCAACCCGCAACGGGAACTACTGCAAGAGAGTTTCTTAGTGCTAACTCAGAAGCCCCTCCTTCCCAAGTATCTTGATGAATAGTTCCACGAGTCCTAAGTTGATCCCCGAGGACCCACCCTCGACCATCAGCTTGGCCACCCTCGAACTCTTCATCACGGACACCCACGTTTATGCGCTGAACAAACTGATCTCGGTCTTCGTTTTGGTTGATAAGCTTAAAGCGGAGCCCATAGGACTGATAACGGTACCTTTGCGAGTAGGATCGACGGCCTGGGTTAGGTTCGACAAAGTAAGAGAGTGTCACCCTCAATTTTACCGGAGCGTTACCTAGCGCGAGCAATTCATCAGATGGCCATGGCAAATCGACGAGATGCATTTCATCGAAGGATAGTGCCCCATCCTTCAATTTATATGGCTTTATAGTGTCTTGAACAACCAACGTTAGATACTGATGTGAGCAAGAACTCGCTTTTTCATAATCTGGAACACCATGACCGAACATGCGCAGCATTAACTCTTTCGAGTCTTTCATTCGGAGGCCACTCGCAGCCGCTCGATCCTTGTGCTCGAGCATGCTATCGGTCCATTGCGCACTATGTACAATTAATCCCCGGATTGTCTCGGCCCAATAATCAGGATATTTGGACCAAAGATTTGCTGCGATCCTGGAAGCCAGCGCCGTAGCTGCGCTCGTTTCACGATGATCTGTAAATAAGTTTTGGTTAGAGATATCCGAGGTAGTGACCAGCGATACGCAGTCGGCGTTAGTTATTTCCTGAGAATCAGGTGAAACCAAAAGGTTACCACCCTCCTCAACAATGTCGGGCTTAATGGGGGCCTCACTCCTCCAACCCCATTCCACGGAGGTGCGGGCTGTCGGACAGATATCACCGGAAACCGCCATTGCTTGCCAATTCCGATACTGATGTTCTGCAACATCGACTTTCTCTGTGTACGCACCAACTGTAAGCGCATTCCAGGATTGCCCTGGATCTTCAATACCAAACCGCAAAGTGTTCTCTTGGTAGTCTTGGCTTACATCCGCTCCACGAATGTTCCCTCCACTGATTACAAATAGTCTTCGTCCGTCTCCATCGTATGTCAGTTGATCGATCTCAGATGACCAAGACGTGGGCTGCCCAGTAATTCCATCATGATCTGCAGTAACTGCAAGCGATATAACACGATTAAAATTAGGATTAATCTGCTCGGCATTAGTCACTGAGAAGTATGTAAGAGATCCGAAGAGCTCACGGTCGTGGATACCAGCTGGAGGTAAAATACGGCAGGACTCAAGGCAAAAATTAACAACAATATCTTCATTGGAGGTGGCAGCTGCCGATATGTCGCCGTATGTTGTTATCCCCGCCTGCCTGGTTCCATGGTCATTCATCCTATCATGCTTAGGCCAGTTTACATCCCAAACAGAACAGTTCATGTCAGCAAGAACGGGCGACAGTAACGGATGGTTATAATTAACGCCACCGTCGACAATTAAAACCGAAGTCGACGTATTGTCATCAAAACTGGCTTTTTCGAGAATATGGTTAGTCCACTCCCGTTGATCAATAGGCGATTGTGCCAGGAAAAAATGACCTGTATCTGTGACTTTTCTAAGTTCTACCAAGCACGAGATTAAAGTAAGCGAGGCTCTTAGCTGAGTTATATTGGCGCGGACGGCTAAAACTGTTTGCAGTTCGAATTCCAATGTCCCAGCACCGGTTTGGATTCGTTCGCTTTCGCAAAACCTCAGAAACTCTTGAACTTCTACTCGCTGAAAACTCCGCCTCCTTAACCAAACTTCCCACCAAATAGTTTGGTTTTCATCGGGGAAGTCTTCTGGGTTAGATGTCCAGAAATCTCGAAGGCTCGCAAGTCTAATTTCAGCTATGTTATCAAAAAGCGTTGAGTGAGTTCTGGTGCCATCGGCTTGCTGCCTGTATCTCTCGACCTTATTTATGAATACTTGGCGCCTATCGTCGAGAAGGAAAATAGTGGCATATTCACGCTCACCTTCAGTACGGACATTACAAAGCTTACACTCTTTTGTGTCCAAAGATTCTATTGCTAGGGGAAAGCCTTCTTCCGAAATGATTTCTAAATAAGTTCCGGGATCTTCACTCAAATAATCATCAGACCTAGCTTCGGGCAAGCATTCCTGAATAGCCCCAACTAAGGCGTTTCCATGACGTTGTCTTTGGGCTTTTGTACGAGAAAATTTCTCGAAGTTTCCACGACCAGAGCCGGTGTAATTAATATTTTTCGCAATATTTTCTAATAATATTTGTTCTAAATCCATTTGAAAGAAGCGCTCTTATCTCGCTCGCAAATTTATTGCCTCCGCCAAAAGCGGGACATCCATTTTCCCTTCGTGGTGCATAACGCAGTCTTTTGCTGCATCATCACAAGCTTGCCCTAGGTCAGCATAACTCATCCCTTCCACCAAGCCTTTGAGGGATCCAAGGTTAAGAGAATCTAACTCGAATAAGAATAAACGAGTTTTAATAAACCTCTCAGCCTCTGGCCAACTTGGTTTAGCAAACTCGATTATGTCATCAAACCTTCTAAAGAGAGCTTTATCTAATAGTTCAGGATGATTCGTGGCACAAACTATTAAGCTTTCAGAACTATCATCTTCGAAAAACTTAAGAAAGGAATTGAGGACTCGTCGAACTTCTCCAACATCATTTGTACTATTTCTATGAGCACCAATAGCATCGAACTCGTCAAATAGATAGACAGCTCTCGAGTTAGCAATTTGATCGAAAACAGCACGAAGTTTACCTGCTGTTTCTCCAAGATAACGACTGATAAGGCCGTCAAATTGCAGCGTATACAGTGGGAGCTTTAACTCCGTTGCGAGAACTTTCGCAGTCAATGTCTTACCAGTCCCCGGTGGACCACATAATAGAATTTTCCTGCGGGGCAACAAGCCATACCGCGCCAATTTATCTTTTTGTCGATGCTCCATTATTATCCGCTCGATCCGAGACTGGCACTGCTCATTCAAAACAACTTCGCTGATACGAGTGTCCGCCTGAGACAAATGCAATAACGAATCTATATCGACATTGTTCTGTCGATTAGAGCGTTTGCTTACCGCAGTAACACCTCGACCAAAAACCGACCTACCAGAGCTAACCCTTCTGGCGTGGACCAGCCGTCGTAAATCCTCTGCCAACTTCGTGTGTCCTTTTTTGGCTTCTTTGTCAGCAACCTGCAACGCAACAGTGACGAAGCGCTGCTCATCATCTTCAATGAAATGCTTAACTAGGGCTTTGATCTGCTCTGCTGTGGCCATTTTATCGAAACACTATTGAGTTGACGGCTAATCCACTAAGTTACAGGTTAGCCTGCAGTTAGTCGAGATTACGAGAGCATAGCGCAAATTCGAGGCGCAGCGCTTAAAAACAAAAAGTTGTCTACATTATTTTGTTCTGAAATAGATCTTGGGAGATGTGCTCGTAACTTATTGAAAATCTGGTGCTCCGGGCCGGAATCGAACCGGCACGACCTTGCGGTCGAGAGATTTTAAGTCTCTTGTGTCTACCAATTTCACCACCGGAGCATTCGGGGGGAGGTTTTGACGGGCAGAATTGTATAAGTCTGCGTGGGGTAACGCAATTCGGATTCTGGCCTCGCCTTCAGGAGGCCGGGCTGGCCTCTGCGGGCTTGGTTGCCCTGCCCTTGTAGATGTATCCGGCAATTTTAGGTGCCTTGGGGATGTAGAGGTTTTCCAGTTCCTGGATGTCGAAGCCGGCGTGTCGGATCAGGTCGGCGATGTGGCGGTTCAGATGGCAGCCGCCAGCGAGCTTTTTCCATCCTGGGGTGATGCGGTGTTGCCACTTTCGGGTGCCGTCGTCGGGGGACTCGCCGTGTTCCAGGAACAGGAGTTCGCCGCCCGGTTTGAGCACCCGCCACATTTGCTGGAGGGCTGTATGCCAGTCCGGGATCGTGCACAGGGTGAAGGTCAGAAGAACGGTATCGACAGAGTGGTCTTCCAAGGGAATTTTTTCGCCTGGCAGGTCCAGCCACTCTACCTTGACGGGGGATCTTGCCAGATTCGATTGGGCCTTGCGTCGCATGCCTTCTGAGGGTTCCAGGCCATACACTATGTCGACATTGTCGGCATTGTAAAATTCCATGTTGATGGCCGAGCCCATGCCCACTTCCAGCACCACGCCTTTTGCATGGGGTACTACCTGGCTACGAAGCTTCATCACCTGGCCCATGGAGCATGCGCGGTCTATGATGTGGGGGAGAATCCTGTCTTCGTAAAAGCTCATCGGCAACACCATAATTGTTTTAAATCAAGGGTGCGGCAAAACGCCCTATCGAATTTGCTACCATGTTTAGTAGCATAGTAAGTATCTGCCGGTAATAACAATATAACAAACAGAGCTAAGGCAGCGGCTGAACGGGTTCGCTGGGCCCGTTTGTTATGATGTGACCGTTACCGGAGGGTTCCCATGGAACTTGATCCTCTCATTCTATCGCGAATCCAGTTCGCGTTCGTGGTGTCATTTCACGCCATCTTTCCGGTGTTTACCATCGGCCTTGCCTCCTACATTGCGGTACTCGAAGGCCTTGCCTTCAAAACCGAGAATCCTGTGTGGGTAAAGCTCTCTGCCTTCTGGACCAAGGTGTTTGCCGTGGTTTTCGGCATGGGAGTGGTGTCGGGCATCGTGATGTCGTTCCAGTTCGGAACCAACTGGAGCAATTTCGCGCAGGCCTCAGCCAACTTCCTTGGCCCTATCTTGAGTTATGAGGTGGTTACGGCGTTCTTCCTGGAGGCGGCGTTCCTCGGGGTGCTGCTCTTCGGTCGGGATAAGGTGCCGGCGGGCGTTCACCTGTTTGCCGCCATCATGGTTGCGACGGGTACCTTTATTTCCTCCTTCTGGATTCTCTCGGCCAACAGCTGGATGCAGACCCCGGCCGGCACCGAGCTGCGCGACGGCGTGTTCTATGTGACTTCCTGGAGCGAGGCGATCTTTAACCCCTCCTTCCCTTACCGCTTTGCCCATATGGCGCTGGCGTCCTTCCTCACCGGCGGCTTCGTGGTGGCCGGCGTGAGCGCCTGGTTTCTCCTGCGGGGTCGCGAGGTGGAGGCCAATAAGAAAGCGCTGTCCATGTGCCTGTGGCTTTTGCTGTTCATTGCTCCTGCTCAGGCGGTGCTGGGTGATTTCCACGGTCTGAACACCCTGGAGCACCAGCCCACCAAGGTTGCGGCCATGGAAGGTAACTGGGAAACCTCCCGCAATGTGCCGTTGCTGCTGTTCGCCATTCCCGATCAGGAAAACCAGCGGAACCTGTACGAGATCGGTATTCCCAGCCTGGCCAGCTTCATTCTGACCCATGAATGGGACGGAGAGGTGCCGGGTGTGAGCGCAGTGCCGGTTGAAGAACAGCCTCCGGTGGCGATTGTGTTCTGGTCCTTCCGGATCATGGTAGGTATTGGCCTGCTGATGATCGCCTTCGCGGTAACCGGTCTGGTTCTGCGTGCCGGCGGCAGGTACTGGCGCACCAACTGGTTCCTGCAGGGGATGCGTTTCATGAGCATTGCGCCCTTCTTTGCGGTGCTCACCGGCTGGTTCGTCACCGAAGTGGGCCGCGCGCCCTGGCTCGTGTATGGCCAGATGACCCAGGCCGAGGCACTGACCCCGTCGCTGACCGGCGGCATGGCGTTGTTCACGCTCATCGGCTATATCGTTGTGTACGCTCTGGTGTTTTCTGCCGGTGTCTACTACCTCATGCGTGTGTTGTATGTCGGTCTTGAAGACCGTGATGAGGACGAACACGAGGCAGATCGACCCAAGCGTCCGTTCTCCGCTGCACATGTGCCTTTCGAAATCGAACACGATTCTGACGATACTGTTGGTACTGCCAAGCCCGTCAACCAGGGAGGTCACTGATTATGGAACTGTTTGATCTGCCTCTTATCTGGGCATTCATTATCGGCTTCGGCATTATCATGTATGTGTTGATGGACGGGTTCGACCTGGGCGTGGGCATTCTCTTCCCCTTTGCTCCGAACGAGGAAGCCCGCGACACCATGATGAATTCGGTGGCCCCGGTGTGGGACGGCAATGAAACCTGGCTGGTGCTCGGTGGCGCCGGTCTTCTGGCCGCCTTCCCCATGGTTTATTCCATCTTCCTGCCGGCGCTCTATATCGGCGTATTCCTGCTATTGGCCGGGCTGATTTTCCGGGGCGTGGCCTTTGAGTTCCGGTTCAAGGCCCGTACGTCACGTTATCTCTGGAACTGGGCGTTTGCCGGCGGCTCCACAGTTGCATCCTTTGCCCAGGGTGCTGTGGTCGGGGCCTATATCCAGGGCTTTGAAACCGCCAATGGCGTCTATGTTGGCAGCGCGCTGGACTGGCTGACGCCGTTCACTGTGCTCACGGGTCTGGGTATGCTGGCCGGCTATGCCCTGCTGGGTTCCACCTGGCTGATCATGAAAACCGAGGGGAACCTGCAGCAGTGGGCCTACAAGATCACCCTGCCCTTGCTCCTCGCGGTGTTGGTGGTCTTTGGCATCATCGGTGTCTGGACGCCCTTCGTGGATGAGATGGTGCGTGAGCGCTGGTTCTCCAACCTGAGCATTATCTGGGTCCTGCCGGTTCTGACACTGTTTTGTGCTATCCAGATTTACCGTTCGGTTCGTGATCGCAAAGACGGCATGCCGTTCGTGGCTACCATGGGCCTGTTCATCACCACCTATCTGGGCCTGGTGGTCAGCCGCTGGCCCTATGTGGTCCCGCCGGAATACACGCTCTGGGAGGCAGCCTCCGCCTATGAATCCCAGCTGTTCCTCCTGTTGGGTCTGCTGTTCGTGATTCCGATTGTGCTGGTCTACACCGCCTGGACCTATTGGGTCTTCCGCGGCAAGGTACGCGCCGGCGAGGGATATCACTAAGTGGCGGAGCCATCGGCCAATGGGGGCGGAGAGAATACCTCCGCCGCCGATCAGAAAGCCGTCAAAGGATGGCTTTCTGATCTGGCCCGTGGCAACCGCCTGTGGATCCGGAGTACCGTGGCTGCCGGCACCGTTGCCGGCATTGCCACCATTATTCAGATGTTTTTGCTTGCCCGGATTATCCATCTGGGCATCATTGACGAGGTTCCGGTTGCGGACCTCACTTCTCTTTTTCTGGGTCTGATTATCGCCCTCGTTGTGCGCGCACTTGGCCAGGGCTACCAGACCCGCTTCGCCGCTCGATGCAGCGAACAGGTTCGCCGTGACGCCCGCCGGCAACTCCACAAGCACTGGCAGGTCACCGGCCCTGTTGAACTGGGCCAGTCTTCGGCTGGCGCGCTTGCCCGCGAATGGATAGATCACGTGGAAGCCCTGCATGGCTACTTCGCCCGTTTTCTACCGCAGATGACCCTGTCGATGATTGTGCCACTGCTGATCCTCGCCCTGGTGTTCTGGCTGGATTGGCTGGCCGGCATCTTCCTGCTGCTGTCTGCACCGCTGATTCCCCTGTTCATGGCGCTGGTGGGTATGGGTGCGGAGAAACTGAACCAGCAGCATTTTGAAACCATCAGCCGACTATCCGGCCAGTTCCTGGACAAGGTACGCGGCCTGACTACGCTGCAGCTCTTCGGGCAGACCGAGGGGGCAGCCGAGCTGATTCGCAAGCGCTCGGATCATTACCGACGCATCACCATGAAAACGCTCCGGGTCGCGTTTCTGTCGTCGGCGGTTCTGGAGTTTTTTGCGTCGGTGGCCATCGCCGTTATCGCCATCTACATCGGGTTTGGTCTGCTGGGCTACATCACCTACGGGCCTTCCGAAGATCTGACCCTGTTTTCCGGACTGCTGATTCTTTTACTGGCCCCGGAGTTTTTCCAGCCGCTGCGCACCCTTTCCCAGCATTATCATGATCGTGCCGCAGCGATGGGTGCTGGTACCGAAATTCTTGAGCGGCTGGCATCCCCGGTGAACCTTCAGAGCGCGAGTGAAACCGTGTCTGTGGAGGGCGCGGAAGACCGGATCGAGCTGCGTTCCGTCAGCAAGAGCTTCCGGTCGGGTCAGAAGGTGTTGAGTGATCTCACGCTGACCATCCGCAAAGGCGAAGTGGTTGCCCTGACAGGCCCCTCCGGCGGCGGGAAGTCCACCCTGCTACACCTGCTGGCCGGCTTTATCGCACCGGATGCTGGTCAGATCCACCTGTTCGGCGAGGCACCGGGCAGTTTCCGCTTTGGCTGGCTGGGCCAGAAAGGGTTTCTGGTTCACGGCACCTGGGCCGACAACCTCAGACTGACCACTCCGGATGCCTCTGATATCGCCATCGAGACGGCCCTGCGCAATGTGGGCCTCGGTTCCCTGCTCGACAGTCGCCAACAGGGTATTTACAGCCCGGTATCCGAGGAGGGCCAGGGGCTTTCCGGCGGCCAGGCGAGAAGGCTGAGTCTGGCGCGTATTTTCCTGGCAGATTACAGCCTGATTTTACTAGATGAACCCACTGCCGGCCTGGACAGCGACAGTGAAGTGTTTGTGCTGAAGGCCCTGCATAAACTGGCGATGGCCGGCAAAACCCTGATTTTCTCCACCCATCACCATGCCCTGCTGACTCTGGCAAATCGCGTGCTACTGGTCTCCGACGGGGAGGTGAGCGATGCGTGACCTGAAGCCCTGGCTGGACCTGATCTTCAAACGCCCGGGACGTTTGGTTGTGGGCGGTTTCCTGATTCTCGCTACCCTGCTCTCGGGCATTGGCCTGTTGGCGGTTTCGGGCTGGTTTATTACCGAAACTGCGCTGGTTGGCCTGCTGTTGGCGGCAGGCGTGGCGGCGACCATAAACCTTTACGTGCCCGGCGGCGCGATCCGGTTTTTTGCCGTTTCCCGCACGGTGTTCCGGTATATGGAGCGGGTTTACAACCACGATACCGTTCTGAGGTTGCTCACAGATATTCGTGTCGCTTTGTTCAAACGTTTGTCCCGCGCCAGTCGCGTTCGCCGTGGCGAGCTGAGCGGCGCCCAGTGGCTATCCAGGCTGACCACCGATGTGGATGCCCTGGATACCCTCTACCTGCGCCTGATCGCGCCCACCGCCCTTGCGGGCCTGGTTACTCTGCTGGTGATGGTTTTGGCTGCCGTGCTCTTCGATATCGGCACAGCGTTGCTGGTGGGACTGTTGCTGGTCATTGCCCTGGTAATCGCGACCGCAGGGGTTTATCTGAGAACCTGGCCCCTGGCGGCCCGGCAAAGCGACCGGCAGGAAGACCTTCGAACGGCGGTGATCGAGCACATCGAGGGTTTCCCGGAGCTGACCGCTGCCGGGCGTACTGGTAAACATGCGGCCTGGCTCATGCGTCAGGCTCATCAGGTAACTGCCGAGCAGGCCAGGGCCGATACCCGGGTAGGCTGGCATCTGGCTGGCTCCCATTTGTTCGTCAATCTCTCTGCCGTTCTGGCCCTTTGGGCAGGCTTCGCCCTGTTCCAGTCGGGGTCGGTGTCCGGCCCGGTGTTGGTTTTACTGCCCATTGCCCTGCTCGGCCTGGCCGAGGTCTACGCCATGCTGCCGGATGCCTTTGGCAAGCTCGGGGCAACCGTCGCGTCTGCGGCGCGGTTGAACCGGGATTGCCGGGAGGATGACCGGAACGCCGCGCCCAGCGCCTCAGAACTGCCGCCGGGAAAAGCCCTTCTGGCGGAAGATATTGTCGTAAAACATGAGGGTTACGCGCCTTTATTTACGCACTTCAACCTTGGGATTGAGGATAGAGAGCACATCGGCATTCTCGGGCATTCGGGCAGCGGCAAATCCTCCCTGGCGGATGTGCTCGCCGGCCTGCTGCCCACCGCCCAGGGCAATCTGGCGAGGAGGGAGTGCGTTTACCTCACCCAGAAAACCGTGTTGTTTGAGGATACCCTCCGGGCCAATCTGCTGTTGGGCTCGCCCGAGGCCTCGGACACCGAACTCTGGAGCATCCTGGAGCAGATGGAGTTGGCTGAACGTTTTGCCACCGAACCGGACCGCCTAGATACCTGGCTCGGCAGTGCCGGCAGCCGACTCTCCGGCGGTGAAGCAAGGCGTGTGGCCCTGGCGCGTGTGCTATTGAACCCCGCCCCGCTGGTAATACTGGATGAGCCGTTTACCGGCCTGGATGCCGATACCCGGGCGCGGATTTCAAAACGGATGGAAACGCTTCTGGAAGGAAAAACCGTCATCAGTCTGGCACACGGGTCGGATGCCCTCCCGGACACCGACCGTGTGATTTACCTCAGCGGTTAACGGGTCTCGAGTACCTCGAAAGTCAGGCCCGCCTTGCTGGTGAGACGGTCCATCAGCTTGCCGTCGAGCAGCGAAGACGGCGTCCAGAACCCGCCGGGCTGATCCGCCGGAATATCGAACGCCAGACACATCCCTGCTTCACCCAACATCTTGCCGGTGGAACCGTAGCCCGGGTCCTGATCGCCGGTCACCTTGGTGATAATGGTTTTGCCATCCTCTGTGCGGCCAACAAAACGAAGGTCATAGAACCCGGCCTTCTGGGCTTCCGGGCTGGGTCCTTCGCCCGGCTTGGGCACGAACTTCTCAACCAGCCAGCGGGTGGGTTTGACGGCAGAGGCCATCAGGAATGCCCCCAGACCGCCGGTGACGGCATACGCTGCCAGACGGCCCTTGGTACCACGACCGGTCATCATGGCTTCGTCGTAGGTGAACTCCTTGCCATAACGCGCGTTCTGCAGGGCGTTGGAACGATGAACCACGCGTGTGTTGATCGCTGCCATCACAAAAGGCGCCAGCCAGGCGTTGAAGGTCTTGTCGTACTCTTCACCTTTCAGGCTCGGCTGACGGGTCTTGGAGCGATGATCTGGCGGGCAGATTGAAAACGGATTGGCCATTTGTTTCCGCAGTTTCGGATCGGCCGCGGCTTCCTTTACCGCGTTCATCAGGGAGGCAACGGTCCCACCCGAGAATTCGCCTTTGGCGGTTTTCACCCGCATGCGAACATCCCGGCATGGCGCACCGAAGGTCTGCTCTGCCTGGTTCTGAAGGAACCACACGCCCATGTCGGAGGGAATCGAATCGAAGCCGCAGCAATGCACGATGCGGGCACCGGAGGACTTGGCTTCTTCCTCGTAGCGCTCCACCATCTTGCGGATCCACTGCACTTCGCCGGTCAGGTCGCAATAATCCGTGCCACTGCGCACGCACGCCTGAACCAGAGGCTCACCGTAAAGCGCGTAGGGGCCAACGGTGGAAATAATGACTCGGGTTTGCTCGCACATGGCCTTCAGGGCGGCCTCATTAGACGCATCCGCGAGGATCACTGGCAGGCCTTTGGCTTTGGAGCCAAGTTCACCCTTCAGGGTGTTGAGCTTGCTCTCGGAGCGACCGGCAATTGCCCATTTCACCGATTGACCCACTCCGTAAGTTTCGAGCAAGTAACGGGTGAGAATCTGGCCAACGAAACTGGTGGCACCGAACACCACCAGGTCATAGGCCGTTTCTGAGGATTTGGTCATTGCTCTTCCTTAGTCAAAATTAGCTTGAAAGTTGAGAGAGAATTAACAGAGCACTGGTTCAGGGTTCAACGAACGGCTGCAGTTGCCTTGGTGCCCATCAGGCGCATGAATACGGCCACGCCCAGGCCCCAGAACCCGTTGAGGATAAGCCCGCCAACCCAGGTCTGGGCAGAGACATCAAGCCCTTTAAGGGGAAACACCACTAGCATGGCAACGGCTGTGGGACCAACTGCCCCTACAATGACATGCCCCAGCCAGAACTTCATCCCTGCAAGGCGACCGAGAATCAGCCAAAGCAACATACCCCAGAGGCCCCCAAAGAACGCCAGTGATACAACCTGCGGAACGCCCAGCGGTGGTACCGGTGACATGTTGAACGGCGCTGCGGGCGCAACACCGCCCAGCCAGAACAGTGCGAACAGGCCCTGATGGAATACCAGGGTCGCGAGAAAACCACTTGCAAACGCCTTGAACCAAACCATGAACGATCCTCTGTTGGTGTGAATAGTTGGCCTTAACTCGTTGATTCTGCGTAGCTCATCCTACAACTGCAACCGATATTAGCAGTTTTGAGCGCTCGTTCTACTTTCCCCGCCGCGCTATTGGATCCGTCGTCACGGCCAATCGTTTGTCACACTTCATGGGGCACACTGCAACACAGTGCACGACACGATTTCCGGAGGTTCGAATTGATCACCTTTTTGATGGTACTGAGCATCTTGCTTGTGCTGTTCAGCGCTTTCGTCTGCTGGCAGGTTCTTGAACAGCGCAAAGCGATCGCACAGATGATGGAGAATGACGACATCGCAGATTCCGAGCAGCAGCCGGAAATGGTTATTACGCTACGGGTACTGGATCCGATTGCCCTGGCCAAACGGGAATCACGCTCTGCCCGCGTGCTTGCCGACAAACTCCCCGTGATGGTCCGCAAAATGGTGTACCAGGAAGTGCTAAAAGAGCTCGAAAACGAAATGGCAGAGCGTGAAATCGAGGTCGACATGCAGCTTGAGTATCGATGATTCGGGTAGTCACTCCGGTTGATGGAAGCGCATTAACATGATCACCACCGCGATCGTATCTTTTCTCCTGCTACTGGCCTTCATGGGCTTCGGCATCGCCTATTGGCAGCTCCTGCTGTGCCGCCGTGAAGCCCGGATTCTCAATTCTCATCGGGTGGCGGCACACAGCGCCCTACAGAAAAGCAGAATGGATCTTCTGGAAGTACGGAACCGTGCCCGCCTGCTCGAAGATTCCGTCTCAGGCGGTGCCAGCGCAGTGGAGAGAGTTCACAAGGCGATTTCCAACACCACGTTCGGGCTGATTGATCTTTTCTCGAAAGATGAAGAGTTCCGGCAGACGGCCCGAAAAGCGCGAGCCACCCATGACCAGAGCAGTCAGCAGATATACCGAACGGTACGCACCACCAACAAGGCACTGCACATCCTTGCCGATACCCTGATCATCGGCAAGGCCGAAAAGCGGCTGGCGTCCCGCAAGCGTGACAAGGGCCAAGGTTCCGACGATCAATAGCTTTTGGGAGGTTAGCTCTTTTCCCAGGATTTGAGCACCACGTCGACGGTCACCTCCAGTGAGTCAAGCGCTGCTGCCTTCTCAAGTCCCTCGGCGCTGGCCCGGTATAGATGCGGTGTCATGGCCAGAAGATCGGCAATACTTTCCTGATCCGGGAGTGTCACGGAGAAACGCACGACGGTAGAGTCCAGTTGTCGGAAGCCCTCCGGTGCTGCGCTGTCGGTCTTTCCAGGCGATTTCAGCTCGGGATAGATGATTTCTCGCAGCTCTCGAAGATGATCGGCACCGGCATCCACCTGGATCACCTGCCCACCGGGCTTGAGCACACGGGCAAATTCGCCATAGACCGGAAAACCAAACAGGCAAAGCACCAGATCCAGTGATTCCGGCAGAACCGGCAGGTTTGCATTGCTGCCCACTACCCATCGGGTCTGTTTATCCTGTTTTGCCGCTGCGAGGACCGCCCATTTCGAAATATCGACACCAATCATCGCAAGGTCTTTATCGCCAGCCTTGCCTGCCAGGTGCCGTAGGTAATAGCCTTCTCCGGAACCTGCGTCCAGCACCGACCCCTTCCCCTCATCGGGCAGCGACTGCAGCGCCCGATCGCTAACCGACTCGGCGATCCTTGCGTAGAAGCCGGCATTCAGGAACCGTTGTCTGGCCGCCACCATCGCCTTGCTGTCGCCCGGGTCCAGGGTACGTTTCTTCTGGACCGGCAACAGGTGCACGTAGCCCTGCCGGGCGACATCAAAACTGTGCCCGTTCTCGCACCACCAGGACGTTCCGCTGGCGGTGAGCGCGCACCCGTCCAACGGGCAGGCTAAAGCATCAAAGGGTGTGGTGGTCATGGTGTTTGAATCCGGTTCAACAGTCGGGCCGGGTATCATGGCACGTATTGGAGTTTCACCCAACGCAAAAAGGCACCCGAAGGTGCCTTTTTGGATGAAGAACCGAAGGTTACAGAACTTTCTTCAGCTCTTCTTCAAGCTGCGGAACCGCTTCAAACAGGTCCGCTACCAGGCCGTAATCGGCAACCTGGAAGATCGGCGCTTCTTCATCCTTGTTGATCGCAACGATCACCTTGGAATCAGACATACCGGCCAGGTGCTGAATGGCACCGGAAATGCCCACGGCGATATAGAGCTGCGGAGCAACAATCTTACCGGTCTGGCCAACCTGCATGTCGTTCGGTACGAAGCCGGCGTCAACAGCAGCACGGGATGCGCCAACAGCGGCACCCATCAGATCGGCAACCTGCTCAAGCATCTTGAAGTTGTCGCCGTTTTGCATGCCGCGACCACCGGAAACCACGATACCGGCGCTTGCCAGATCAGGACGGTCAGACTTGGCCAGCTCTTCGCTAACGAACTGGGACAGGCCAGCGTCTTTTACAACGTCCAGCTGTTCAACGGCAGCGGAGCCACCTTCAGCAGCAACCGGGTCGAACGCGGTCGGACGAACAGTAACGACTTTGATGCTGTCACTGGATTTTACAGTGGCAATGGCGTTACCAGCGTAGATCGGGCGAACGAAGGTATCTTCGGACTCCACGCGCATGATGTCGGAAACCTGGGCAACGTCCAGCAGTGCAGCAACGCGCGGCATGAAGTCTTTGCCCACGGTGCCAGCGGCGGCCAGGATGTGGCTGTAGCCCTTGCCAACTTCGGCAACCAGCTCACCCAGGTTCTCGCCCAGGAAGTGACCATAAGCAGCGTTGTCGGCAACCAGTACCTTGTTAACGCCTTCGGCCTTGGCAGCTGCCTCAGCAACGGCACCACAGTTCTCACCGGCAACCAGTACGTCGATGTCTCCGCCGATGGCCTTGGCAGCCGCTACAACATTCAGGGTAGCCTGTTTCAGGCTGCTGTTGTCATGTTCAGCAATTACAAGGATGCTCATTTAGATCACCTTCGCTTCGTTCTTCAGTTTATCGACCAGCTCGGCAACGTCGGCCACTTTCACACCCGCCTGACGGGAAGCAGGCGCTTCAACCTTCAGGGTGGAAAGGCGCGGAGCGATGTCGACACCCAGATCGGCCGGGCTCATGTTGTCCAGCGGCTTCTTCTTGGCCTTCATGATGTTCGGCAGAGAAGCATAGCGCGGCTCGTTCAGACGCAGGTCGGTGGTGACAACCGCAGGCAGATTCAGGGAAACGGTCATCAGACCACCGTCTACCTCACGGGTTACGTTAACCTTGTCACCCTCAACAACCACTTCAGAAGCGAAAGTGCCCTGACCCATGCCGGTCAGCGCGGCCAGCATCTGGCCAGTCTGGTTGTTATCGGAATCGATGGACTGCTTGCCAAGAATGACCAGCTTCGGCTCTTCTTTCTCAACAACAGCCTTCAGCAGCTTGGCCGCTTCGAGAGACTGAACCTCCTCGTCGGTTTCGACGTGGATGCCACGGTCTGCACCCAGCGCCAGCGCAGTACGGATCTGCTCCTGAGAGGCTTTCGGACCGATGGATACCACCACGATTTCACTGGCAACACCCTTCTCCTTCAGGCGAACGGCTTCTTCTACCGCGATTTCGCAGAACGGGTTCATTGCCATCTTGACGTTGGCGAGGTCAACACCGGTGTTGTCCGGCTTGACGCGCACCTTTACGTTGTAGTCGATTACTCGTTTTACAGCGACCAGAACCTTCATAGATTCCTCGTTCTTCTACGATGGGTTTATGACTTGCAGTCCTCGCGCAGAGCCTGCCGACATTCAATGCGCATTAATGATGGAGGCAACACTCAGCAGAATCAATAGCCTCAAACGACGCGCCAGGACTGAACTTTCAGCCAATTCCCCGGTATTGACCGGGAACGGCAATGAGACGATACTAGATTTCGACTCAAAACACACGATGTTTCAGTGTGCTCTTACAATGCCAAAGGTCAGAGTGAATTTCAAACAAACGTTTGTTTGATTCTTCAAATACGGTATCCTTTTGGTTATGCAAGTCGGGACAAACGGCTTGGGGCGGTCGTCTATACGCAGTTTTACCGGTATGATGGCGGCCCAGAATAATTGGCCTGCGGGCACATAATTTCCATTAAAGATGTTTGAGGAGACCAACGTGGAACGCGAATCGATGGAATTTGATGTTCTGATCGTCGGCGGCGGCCCGGCGGGCCTGTCTGCAGCGTGCCGTGTCATGCAGTTGGCACAGGAATCCGGCGAGGAACTCACCGTATGCGTGGTAGAGAAAGGTTCTGAGATCGGCGCACACATTCTGGCCGGTACCGTATTCGAGCCCACTGCCCTCAACGAACTCTTCCCGGACTGGAAAGAGAAAGGCGCTCCGCTGAACACGCCCGTTACCCGTGACGACATTTTCCTGCTGAAGAACCAGGATAGCGCCACCAAGATCCCCAATGCCTTTGTGCCCAAGAACATGCACAACCATGGCAACTACATCATCAGCCTGGGCAACCTGTGCCGCTGGCTGGCCGAACAGGCCGAGCAGCTTGGCGTTGAGGTCTATCCGGGCTTTGCGGCCGCCGAGACCATCGTTGAGGATGGCCAGGTAAAAGGTATTATCACCGGCGATATGGGCGTGGCCCGCGACGGTTCCGAGAAAGACGGCTACATGCCGGGCATGGAACTGCGCGCCAAGTACACTCTCTTCACCGAAGGCTGCCGTGGCCACCTGGGCAAGCGCCTGATCAACGACTTCAAGCTGGATGAAGGCAAGGATCCCCAGCACTACGGCATCGGCATCAAGGAGCTGTGGGACATCGATCCGGCCAAACACGAGCCAGGCCTGGTCGTCCATACCACCGGTTGGCCGCTCAACGAGACCGGCTCCACCGGCGGCTCTTTCCTGTATCACCTGGAGAATGGCCAGGTTTACGTGGGCCTGATTACCGATCTGTCCTACAGCAACCCGCATCTGAGCCCATTCGAAGAGTTCCAGCGCCTGAAGCTGCACCCGGAGATCAAGAAGCACCTGGAAGGTGGCAAGCGGGTGTCCTACGGTGCGCGCGCCATCGCCAAGGGCGGCTACAATGCCCTGCCGAAAATGAGCTTCCCGGGCGGCCTTCTGCTGGGTTGCGACGCTGGCACCCTGAACAGCTCCAAGATCAAGGGTTCCCACACCGCCATGAAGTCCGGCCTGTTGGGCGCCGAAGCGGTCTTCGAGGCCCTTAAGGAAGGCAAGAGCGGTGAGGAAATCACCAGCTTCCAGAAGCGCTTCGAGGATAGCTGGCTGTACAAGGAACTCTACGCCGAGCGTAACTTCGGCCCGGCCATGCACAAGTTCGGCAACGTGGTGGGCGGCGCCATTGCCTTCTTCGAGCAGAACATCCTGCGTGGCAGCCTGCCGATCACCTTCCACGATACCACTCCGGACTACGCCACCCTGAAGCCGGCGTCCGAGTGCAAGAAGGTGACTTATCCCAAGCCGGATAACACGCTGACCTTTGACCGCCTGTCCTCGGTGTTTATTTCCAACACCAACCACGAGGAAGACCAGCCGGTACACCTGAAGCTAACGGATCCGGAGCTGCCGATTCGTGACAACCTGCCGAAATACGACGAGCCTGCGCAGCGTTACTGCCCGGCTGGTGTGTACGAGGTAGTAGAGAAAGACGATGGCAGCGGCAAGCGCTTCCAGATCAACGCCCAGAACTGTGTTCACTGCAAGACCTGCGATATCAAGGATCCTGCCCAGAACATCAACTGGGTGACTCCGGAAGGGGGCGGTGGCCCGAACTATCCGAACATGTAAGTTCGGTTCCCCGTGAAAAAAGCGGCCCTTTTGGGCCGTTTTTTTTTTGGATATAGGGTTGTCTGATTACGGCTGGATTAATTCCAGGCATAAAAAAACGGCTCCATGAGGAGCCGTTTTTCGTTGCGCTTCAGAAAAGCTTAGTGAGCGTGACCGTGCTCTTGCTCTTCGTCAGTCGCGTCGCGAGCTTCTACCACTTCTACGTCGAAGTGCAGAGTCTGCCCGGCGAGCGGATGGTTGGCGTCGATGGTGACGGTTTCGTCGCCAACTTCAACCACGCGAACAACCTGGGGGCCGCCCGGGGTCTGTGCCTGGAACTGCATGCCCGGCTCGATGGTGTCGACGCCTTCAAATGCAGAACGTGGAACCGGCTGTATCAGTTCTTCGTTTACTTCGCCGTAGCCTTCTGCAGGTTCTACAGAAACCTTAACCTGATCGCCTGCGTTCTTTTCGTTCAATGCACTTTCCAGTCCACCGATAATGTTCTGTGCACCTTCCAGGTAAGACAGAGGCTCGCGACCTTCTACACGGGAGGAATCAAGCTGCTCTCCCTGATCGTTGGTGAGCGTGTAATGGATGGTGACAACACGAGGTTGGGCCATGTGATCTCCTTGCGTGTCCGCAATGACTGTTTAATTGATTTAGGCAATCGAAAGTGATCGTGAACAGCCAGACTGAACAGAGGGACTAACGACCACCGGGCCTCGTTAGAGAGCCAGGCTCATAACAAGTATGAAAACACAGTTTAACAACTGAGTTGATGCGTTTTCTACCGTAATTCTGGGGCCGCGGTACGGGTTTTCAACCACCCTGCCCGATTTTATAGAAAATTCCGTGGCTAAAGACGCCGAGGGTCGGATGACCACCCTCGTTTCGCTCGACCACATGGTCAGCCAGATCATAATAGGCAGCCGTGACCAGGCGTGCGTCGACGCCATGGCGAACCTTCACAACCGGGCGAGGCTCGTCGGAGCCCGGATAGGTTCCCACTTCCAGCGGGTGGTTCTGGCCGATCTCCAGGGTTTCGCCCACATTGGTAGTTAATGAGATGACCTGCCGGTCGCCCTCTCCGGTTACCTGGAGCGAGTGCGCCAGAAGCGGTGCATCCTCAACCTGGATTCGCCACTTCTCGACCGGGGTTACCAGGTAGTACTCGCCATCTTCTTCCTTGCGGAGAATGGTGGAGAAGAGACGCACGATGGCTTCCCGCGCCAATGGCTCACCCTTGAATATCCACTGGCCATCACGGGTGATGCGCAGGTCCATATCGCCCGAGAGCTCGGGGTTCCACTTATCCAGGGGCGGGTTTCTGGCATTCTTCACGGTTTCCTCCACCTGTTTTGCAAGATTATCCGGATTCATGCTCATAACCGTGGCTCCCGGTCCGGTAAATTACAACCCGCGCATCCATTCCGCACGCAGCGGCGCCGCACCGGGATTTGTGATGGCCAGGTTCACCTGGTCCAGCATCTTCTGCTTGTCCCTGCCCAGCGTCCCTTTGAGGACGAGATAGTTGGAGGCGTGGTCACTTCGGAAGATGGTTTTATCCAGTTCCAGGTGCTCCAGGAACAGGCGGATTTCCTCGAACAGCCCTTGCTGTGACAGTGGAACGAAATCGTCACCGAACCCTTCCCGGAAACGCCCCTCCCCCTGCGGGAAGCTCACTACCAGGGTCGACAGGTAGTCCGGCTGGGTCTCATTACAGAGGGTGGCGGTGTTGATCGCATGCTGACGGGAGAGACTTTCACCGCCAAGCCCGTTCAGCACCATCACAGAACTGGTAAGGCCCCCTTCGCGAATCTTGACCAGCGCCGAGCGGGTAGATTCCCAGGTTTCGCCTTTGTTGACGCGGCGCAGAACCTCATCATCGCCGGATTCCATCCCGACGTAGAGAATCTGGAGGCCGGCTTCCTTCAGCTGTGCCAGCTCTTCCACGGTTTTTTTGGCAAGATTACGAGGCAGGCAGTAGCTGGAAACCCGCTGGAGGTCGGGGAAAGCCTCCCGTAATTGCCCGAGAATCTCCAGCAGGCGACGGGTCGGCAACACCAT
This sequence comes from Marinobacter sp. MIT932201, assembly GCF_047123295.1. Taxonomy (NCBI): domain Bacteria; kingdom Pseudomonadati; phylum Pseudomonadota; class Gammaproteobacteria; order Pseudomonadales; family Marinobacteraceae; genus Marinobacter; species Marinobacter sp. MIT932201. The sequence goes on from NZ_CP138917.1 coordinate 2,246,029, forward strand.
GGCGTCCCCATCCGCCAGGAAGACACGGCGCACACCACCCAGGCTGCGAGCTGCATTCTGGATATCCTTAAGCACGTCGTCGGGCTTGCGGGCCCGGAATTTCTTCTGGGGCTGGGTGTACATCTCACAGAAGGTGCATTTGTTCCAGGAACAGCCGTTGGTAACCGGAAGGATCAATGACTTGGCTTCACTGGGAGGCCGGAATACCGGCTCTACGTAGTCAATCGGAAAGCTGTACATAATCAGGCTCGGATTTGAGAATTCAGAAATCGGATAAACCGAGTATCAGGGCAGAAACTGCGCTTTCAAGTCTGCGCAGCCCGGGCCAACCACCGGCATATCGAGCATCACCGCCTGGGAAGTCATGAACGGAATGCCCCGGCGGTGGGCATCTACCAGGAGGGTGGCAAGACTACCGACCAGCGGCATGTGGGAGACAATCATCAATGGCGACTCGTGCTGCTCAATCAATGCATCGAGGCACGCGCCGGGATCGTCGTCCGGGGTGATAAACAGCTTTTCTTCAACGGGACAATTCAGGATCTCGGAAACAATTGCCGCCGTTTGCCGGGCCCGGACGTAAGGGCTGCTCCAGATCAGTTTTGGGCGCCAGGGAGACTCGGCGATGCGGGCAGCGACCTCGGCCGCGCCCAGGCGGCCGGATTCTTTCAGTTCACGCTCCTGATCCAGAGTGTGCCAGCCGGCTTCGCCGTGACGCATGATGAGCAGTTGCAAGGGCTCTCTCCTTTCAGACCGTCTCCGGCCTTTGCAAACCGTTTTACTGGCTGATGGTACGCGGCAAGATGAACTCTACGTCGGAATTCTGGACCGACATCATCAGGCTGTTGATCACCGCCTTGATGGATGCGTTCTCGTAGAGAATCTCGTAAAGACCACGGACCAGCGGCATATAGATACCGATCGCCTCGGCCTTTTCCTTAACCAGTTTCAGGGTATAGATACCTTCGGCTACCTGCCCGAGCTCTGCCACTGCATCATCCAGCTTCTGGCCCTGGCCTACTGCATAGCCCACTCGGAAATTTCGGCTCTTGGATGAGGTACAGGTGACAATCAGGTCACCAACGCCCGCCAGCCCCATGAAGGTCATCGGGTTGGCACCGAGGCTGACGGCGAACCGGCTCATTTCCGCAAGCCCCCGCGTGATCAGCATGGCCTTGGCGTTCTCCCCCATCTCCAGGGCAGAGGCGAGGCCAGCAACGATTGCATAGATATTTTTCAGTGCTCCGGCGAGTTCTACGCCATACACATCCACATTGGCGTATACGCGGAAGTATTCACAGCCCAACAGATCCTGAACGGAACGGCGCACGTCCGGATCCTTGGCGGCGATAACGGTAGCAGTCAGATCTCGATTGACGATTTCTCCTGCCAGATTGGGACCACTGAGCACGCCTGTGCGGCAACGGGGAATCTCCTCCTGGAGAATCTCGCTCATCAACTTGAAGCCGTGCTCTTCAATGCCTTTGGTCAGACTGATCACAATCTGGTCATCGCGGAATTTTTCACAGTTTTCGCGAATAACGGCCCGAAAGGCCTTGCTGGGAATGGCGACGAAGACAATTTCGGCCTTGCTGACGGCATCCGCAAGGTCCGTGGTGGGCTGAATATCTCCGGACAGTTCAACGCCGGGCATATAGCGGCTGTTCACCCGGGTGGTACGAATTTCCTCGGCCTGGTCCTGGCCGCGCATCCAGAAGTGCACGCGGTGGCCATTTTCACCCAGTACCTTGGTCATTGCGGTGCCGAAGCTGCCACCGCCCAGAACCGCTACGTCGTGCACCGGTCCGGTTGCCCCGGTGTCTTGAGGCGTCGATTGTTCAGACATAGTTCTTCCGTTTTGTCAGATCAGGTGTGAAACCGGCAGCGCCTCACATCGAGGCAAGGAGGCATTAACCGGGCTCTTCACATTCCAGAGCGCGCACCAGATTCTTGAATTCTTCCCTGTTTCGGTTGTTCAGGCCCATCAGTACCTTGTGGGCATCGAGCACCTTGTCCCGAACCTGCTGTTCGCTGGCTCTGAGTACAGGTATCTCTTCAAGCTCTTCAATACGGGACGCGGGTTCTCGAACGATGATGAATATCTTGTCGAACCCCATGGAAGTGATAATGCGGGTAATGTCAGGGTTGGTCGAAATCAGTGTGGGCAGGAAGTGGCTTTGTTTCTGGGCCGCCATGGCTATTTTGGCAAGCAGTCCGAGCGTGGTGCTGTCGATGATCTCGGTTTCGGTGAGGTCGATTACCACAGTCTTGAACTGTGGGTCCTGGGTAATGGACTCAACCAGATTGTCCAGCGTCGAACACAGGTTCAGCCGGATTTCCCCGATAAACTTCAGGACATAAATGCCCTGTTTTTCAGCTTGCAGGATCTTGTAACCAGCCATGTCTCACACTGCCACTAATTCGACGGGGTGTTATCTGATGTCCCAATGGTATCAGTAACCGATACGATAGCGATATCGTCCGGCAGCTCTGTGATCTGGTCGAGATTCAGAGCATCGCTCAGAGAGGCGATAGTGTGACGACCTCCCGATACGAGTTCAAGTAGTGTTCGTTCCTTTTCATCCAGACCTTTTTCCCGGATAACTTCCAGAATTCCATCCGAAAACAGGGTCAGATGAAACGGTTTGTTCAGGGGGACTTCGTACACCTCCCACTCAGGGGTTTCAAACAACCCGACCGGTAGCCCGCTCCCCTCCAGGAAAGCCGTCTTCCCTCCCTCGAAGGACAGGATGGGCATCGGGAAATGTGCGCCCACTGCGTAGTGCAGCTTACGCTCACTCAGGGAGATGATGCCAACGAATACGGTTACGTGTTTGCCGAGACCGGTATCCAACAATTCCGAGTTGATGCGTTCCAGGAAGCGGTCCGGGTGCAGGATATCTTCACTGGAGCCCCGGCGGAGGTTGCGCTGGAGGCGGTTGGTCAGGTTTTTCAGCAATACCGTCACGAAAGCTGAGCTGGCGCCATGGCCGGAGACATCAGCAATGTAGACCAGTACCTTGTCGTCGGAAATACGGAAATAATCCAGAAAATCGCCGCTCAGATAGAGCGACGGCTTGATCATGTGGTCCACGTGTAGGCCGCTCATAACCTGCTCGTGCTCGGGCAGCATTCGTAGCTGGACTTTCCGTCCGGCACGCTGGTCTGCCCGTAACTCGGCGATGCCGTCCCGGAGATCCCGGTTGGCCTCTTCCAGTTCCTGTCGGTACAGCTGATTCAGCCGATTGACCCGAACCCGGTCAAACAGTTTCCCGAGGACATCATCCAGGGCACCTTTGTCGTCGTTGCAGGGTTTCAGGACAAAATCGGCCGCCCCGGCCCGGAGCGCATTGACCACATCGGCACTGGATTCACTGGAGGAACAGGCCACGATCGGGGTGAAGGTTTCGGCTTCTTCCAGGCGGCTGGCAAGGTCCCGGATGGCCTCCGGAGACAGATCTGCAAAGATGACATCGGGAATGTTATCGTCAAACAGGGCCTTGGCGCCGGCGAGATCCGGATACCCCGTTACGTAGAACCCCCGCGCTTCGAGGTATCGGGCGAGATCCGTACGGGCCTTTTCATCGGCGTCTATTATAAGTATGCGCTCGGTGCGCGAGGTCATGGCGACTGCCCTAAACTACCAGCGATAAACGATAAATTGGCTTGAATAAGCCTATTCTGGCACGCCCCTGTGATATAACAAGGCCAAGTTCATGAAATCGGAGGATTCCAGCTGATGCGACGTGCCGTAAACGATCTACTCGGAGCCTATGACAAGCTGATCATGGATCCGGTTCATGGAGGCATTCCACTCTACCGGCACGAAATCCAGGTGATCGACCATCCGCTGTTCCAGCGCCTTCGAAACATCTGCCAGAACGACATCCTCAGCCTGGTCTTCCCCGGAGCAACCCATTCCCGGTTTCTGCACAGCATCGGCGTGATGCACGTGGGCACCCGTATGTTCCGCTCGATGATTGACGCCTATCTGCGGGAACGCCAGCTGAGCGAACAAACCGACCTGAGCCTGAGCCAGCTCGACGCCATCGACTACCTGGCAAAAACCATCCGTCTGGGCTGCCTGCTGCACGATAGTGGCCACTCCAGTTTCTCGCATCAGTTCACCCAGGCTCGACGCATTCGGGAGTTGATGTCCCGGCCGGGACGATTCCGGGATCTCTGGCACGGCGTGGATTACTCTGCGTACCACCCGGAAGAGCCCGATGAACTCGAACACGAACACTACTCCGTGCGAGTCGCCCACGATGTACTGACGGCCGTGGATCTGGAGAGCGCAGGCTTATACGCCCTGGATGTCATCGGCATCATGGAAACGACCGAGGTAAAGCCCAGCGAAACATTCTGCCGCCACGCTCGAACGTTCTGGGCCTTTATCGCGGGAGAGGATGCGGCCGCCGGCTCTCCCCTGAGCGAAGACATTCCGGGCCTGGTAATGGATCTGCTGTCATCCATTGTATCGGGCGAAATCGATGCCGACCGCGCTGATTACATGTTGCGGGATGGCTTCCACTCGTCGGTGACCATCGGCGGCTTCAATCTGGACCACCTGCTGAGCAATCTTCGCTTTGGCTGGGATGTTTCTGAACCCTGGCTGGGGCTGGCCATTACCCAGAAGGGGCTGGGGGCGCTGGAAGACTTTGTCTACAGTCGCCACCAGATGTACCGGAAGGTGTATGCCCACAAGACCGCACTCGGCTTTGACTGGCTGCTTCGGGAAGCAATCAACGAAGTGCTCGATGACCCGGACAACTTTGAATGGGTGGATACCTGCCTGAGCGACATGGCCTATTTTGCAGAGCTGACCGACAACTTTTTCTGGGAGGCCTTCCGGAAAGTGGCCCGCAAACACCCCAAGAGCTTTTCCTTCTGCATCGTAAACCGGGTGAAGCTGAACCACCTGGATACCCGTGAAGACCTGTCCGCCAGGGGCATTGAGCGGCACAGCGCCTGGCTGGCCGGCGAGCTTTCGCTCAACCCGGCCCAGGTGGTGACCTGCTCCATGCGGGCACGCTTCTCGAATATCCAGGACAATTTCAACGGCATCAAGGTGCTGGTGCGCGAGCCCATTCACCGTGGCCGTTCACTGAAGAAGATCACCGATGTGAGCGCCTTCTTCAGCAAATTCAGCGACGGCACCATCACCCATTTCTACACTCGCCCGGATGTTACAACGGGTAGCCAGGAGGCTCTCACTGAGTAACAGCCCCAGTGGTCAGTTCGGCAACGAGGCCGCTGGCGCTGTCAAAGGCGCCTTCAACCCGCCCGCCACTGAGCCAGTCGCCGGCAAGCCCCAGCCCGTAATCCGGAAACCATAAGTGCCCAGGCTGGTCGCCACCCTCGGAGCGGGCATAGAGCCAGCGGTGCGTGACCCATTCGTCTGGCGGGGTTTCAAAGCCGGTCAATTCCCGGAATGCGGCCAGGAGTTTGTCGGCGACTTGTTCGGCAGGCGCATCCACATGCTCTTCGGTCCAGGCCGGACTGGCGTGCAAAACCCACCACTGCCCTTTGTCTTCCCGACCGGGTTTGCTGGAATTGTTGGCCACCCAGAACAATGCCGGATGCTGGCAGCGCATACCCTCATGGTGCGGCCAGGGCGACTCAGGGAAATGAGCAGCGACAGCCCAGCATGGCAAAACCCGACTCACCGGATCATCAAGTTGCGAAGCAAGCTCTTCCAGACCGCTGTCGGCGAGAAGATCCCGGGCCTGTGCCGGCGGAGCGGTAATGATCACCTGGTCAAAGTCGCCAAGTTGAGTGCCAGAGGTATCCAGGAGGCGCCAGGACTGGTCGTTTCGGGCCAACTTGCCCACCCGGGTTTCAGTAACAACGGTGGCGTGGGCCGACAGGGCGCGGGTAATGGCCGTCATGCGTGGGGTTCCAACGAATCGCGTTTCGTCCGGAAATGGCTCCCAATTGCCTGCTTCGGTCTGGAAACCAAACCGCCCTTCCCACGGTCCGAAACTCTCCGGGCCGGCGAAATTGCGGAGAAACGGCAGGAAATCCGGATTCCGGGAGGTGAAGTACTGCGCTCCCACATCCGCCGAACCGCCGGTTACCCGTTTTGCCGCGAGCCTACCACCGGGCCCCCGGCTTTTCTCGAAGACCGTAACGTCATGGCCCAGGCTTCGTAACTGGATCGCCGCTGTCAGCCCGGCAAGGCCTGAACCAACGATAGCGATACGGCGTATAAGTGGTGAATCAAAGGTTTGATTAAACATGGTTTATCGTGCATCCAATTCCGGTAGTCAGATCGTACAACATCCCATGAAACGGCTTCGGCCAAAGGGCTGAGCGTGCGATCAAGGTTCCATACAAGAGAAAGGGCAATCAGGGTATGACCCGAATGCAGCATTGGTTTACAAACATTCTGAGGTGGTTCGATTCCGAGGCGGGTTCGGATCACATCGACACGACATCCAGATCATTCAATTTTTTGCGGGTTATCCCGTTCATAGCGCTTCATCTGGCATGTTTGCTGGCGTTTTACACGGGGGCAAGCGCATTCGCCATCGGGTTTGCGTTTGCGTTTTTCCTGGTGCGGATGTTCGCGATTACAGGATTCTATCACCGGTACTTTGCCCACAAAACGTTCAAGACCAGTCGCCCTGCCCAGTTCGTATTCGCTGTTCTGGGCGCCAGCGCTGCCCAGCGTGGCCCCCTGTGGTGGGCAGCGCATCACCGACACCATCATCAGCACTCCGATGATGAACTGGACCTTCATTCGCCTCACCAGGGCGGTTTCTGGTGGTCACACATGGGCTGGTTCACCTGTGACGCCGGGTTTGCAACGGACGAACGCCGCGTTCGCGACTGGCTCAAGTTTCCAGAGCTCAAACTGATCAACCGGTTCGATGCGCTGGTTCCTGCCCTGGCAGCCGTCGGCATCTATGCCCTGGGCGAAGCTCTGGCAGCCTGGGCTCCGGGCCTGGGCACCAATGGGCTGCAGTTGTTGGTGTGGGGTTTCTTTATCTCGACCGTGGTGTTGTTCCACGCCACTGTGTCGATCAATTCCCTCTCCCACGTCTGGGGCAAACGCCGGTTCGAGACATCCGACGACAGCAGAAACAATTTCTGGCTGGCTCTGATTACCCTCGGGGAAGGATGGCACAACAACCATCACCGCTGGCCACAGTCTGTCCGGCAGGGCTTTCGGTGGTATGAAATCGATATCACATGGTATGGACTGTGGCTGATGTCGAAGCTGGGAATCATCTGGGAGCTTAATCCGATTCCCAAGCATATTCAGGAGGAGACACGCGAACTGGATAAAGCGAGGAGGAGCAACAAATGACAACCGCCTCAAAGATCGAAGTCGGTAAGCGGAACTCGGCGCTTCCGGCGGCGCTCGGCCATTTCAGGGCGCTCTTCAACGAACTCGATAAAGGCAATCTGAACAAACTTTCAGAGGTCTACAGCGAGGATATCCGCTTTCAGGACCCGCTGGAGACAGTACAAGGGCTTGATGAGCTCACCCGCTATTTCGCCGGAGCCTATGCAAACGTTATTTCCTGCCGCTTCGATTTTGGCGAGGCGATCGTTCAGGGAGAATTTGCCGCCGTGCCCTGGGTGATGCTCCTGCGCCACAAGCGGATTCGCAAGGGGCGGGAGGTTCAGGTTCGGGGCATAAGCCATCTGGAGATACGTGATGGCATGGTGTGCTACCACCGCGACTACTTTGACGCTGGGGAAATGCTTTACGAAAACCTGCCGGTAGTTGGCAGGGTCATTCGCTGGATCAAGGATCAGGCAGGATGAGTGATCGACTTCAGGAAACCTCGAATATCTGGATAACCGGTGCCAGTTCAGGCATTGGCGAATCCGTTACCCGCGCACTTGCACGCGGCGGTCATCGGCTCGTTATTACCGGGCGACGCAAGGGAGCGCTCGAGGAACTGGCATCCGTGGCGCCCGACAGGATTATCCCGGCTGCAGCGGACACCACCAGCAAGGAGGATCTTCAAGCCATTGCGGGGTCGCTTGAGAACCACGGCGACCTGAACATGGTGATTCTCAACGCCGGTACATGTGAGTATCTGGAGATAGCACACTATGACAGTGATGTTATCGAGAAGAACATCCACACCAACGTGATTGGCACAGCCAGGTGCCTGGATATTGCCCTGCCCGCTCTGCGCCGCAGCCGGGCGAAGGGGCAACCGGCCACCCTGGTGATTGTCAGTTCGTCTGCCTGGTGGTTTCCGTTTGGCCGGGCCGAAGGTTACGGCGCTTCCAAGGCTGCGCTGACCTACTTTGCCCAATCCCTCAGGGCGGATCTCGCGGCCGAGGGTATTGATGTGGTTGTAGTCTCTCCTGGCTTTGTAAAAACCCCTCTGACCGACCGCAATGATTTCCCGATGCCCTTCCTGGTCTCGGCCGAGGACGCGGCAGAACGGATTGTCAGCGGGCTGGCGCGTGGTAAAAACGAAATCGCTTTCCCGAAGCGATTTACCTGGATGCTCAAAGTGCTTGGTGCCCTTCCCCGGCCCCTGATTGACCGGATGTCGGCCTCCATGGCCCGTAAAAGTAACGCCGAACAGGAATACAATGGATGAGTAGTGAACGTCAGCGAATTGCTGTCATTGGGGCCGGCGTTTCCGGCCTCACGGCTGCCTGGCTCTTGGCCGAGAAACATGAAGTAAAGATTTTTGAGGCCGGCGACTACGCCGGCGGTCACACCAACACCGAAGAGGTAGAGGCCGGTGGTCGTACCTGGCCGGTAAACACCGGGTTCATCGTGTTCAACGACTGGACCTACCCCAATTTCATCAAGCTGATGGAGCGGCTCGGGGTTGCATCTGAGGTCAGCGACATGAGCTTCAGTGTGGATTGCAGCAGCACCGGCCTGCAATACAACGGCACCAGCCTCAATACCCTGTTTGCCCAGCGGAAGAACCTGCTCAACCTGCCATTCCTGAAGATGGTCCGGGAGATTCTGCGGTTTAACAAGGAAACGCGGGCTGACCTGGAAGCGGGCAACATCAACAACGAAGAAACCCTGGGCGAATACCTGAACCGGAATGGCTATTCCCGTTACTTCCGGAACTACTACATCGTGCCCATGGGAGCGGCCATCTGGTCAGCGCCGGAAATCGTGCTGGAACAGTTTCCGATCCGCTTCTTCCTGCAGTTTTTCAACAATCACGGCATGCTTTCGGTGGATGACCGCCCCACCTGGCGGGTGATTTCAGGCGGCTCCGCCCAGTACGTAAAGAAAATGATGTACAGGCTCGGTGATGGCATGCATCTGAACAGCCCTGTTGACAGGGTTGTCCGGAATGAAGGCGGCGTTACGCTTACTGTGAAAGGCGAGGAACACCACTTCGACCAGGTGATCTTTGGCTGTCACAGCGACCAGGCGTTAGCGATGCTCGCCGACGCATCCGACAAGGAACGCGACATTCTGGGCGCCATGGCCTACCAGAATAATGATGTGGTACTCCACACCGACAGCAGTGTGTTACCGGATAATCGCCGGGCGTGGGCGGCCTGGAACTATTTCATCCCGACCCATAGTACCGAACCGGTCTCGGTTACCTACAACATGAATATCCTGCAGAATTTCCACGATGCCCCGGAAACTTTCTGTGTGACCCTGAACCGCAGCCGTGATATTGATCCCGACAAGGTTATTAAACGCTTCGAGTATGCTCACCCGGTATTCACACTGGACGCGGTGGCTGCCCAGGAACGCTACGACGAAATCAGCAATCAGAATCGGACCCATTTCTGCGGTGCATACTGGTTCAACGGGTTCCACGAAGACGGTGTTCGCAGTGCGCTGCGGGTAACCGAAGCCTTCGGGGTGGAGCTTTGATCATGAACAGCCAGTGGCTGGAGGGTACTGTCCGGCACAGACGGAAGTACCCGGTGCAACACGAATTCAGCTACAGCACGGGCATGCTGGCCCTGGACACCGACGAGTGGGACACGGTTTCAGGGGTCAGTCCGCTGTTCTCCCTGGAACGTTTTAACTGGATTTCCCTGAAACGCAGGGATTATTTCCGACCGGACACCGGGGACCTCTCGGTTGCGGTTCGCGATCACGTTGAGGAAGCCACGGGCTGGCGCCCCGACGGCGAAGTGGAGCTGATCACCCATCCCCGGTATTTCGGTTATGTGTTCAACCCGGTCAGTTTCTACTTTTGCTACCGGTCCGGGGAGCGCCCGGCTGATGGCGTGGTTCCCAAAGTGATCGTTGCCCAGATTACCAACACCCCCTGGCACGATCGCCATGTCTATTGTCTGGAAACCATGGGGGCAGAACCTAACCAGGCCGGGTGGCGCACCGAGCGGTTCGGCTTCAGCAAGCGTTTTCACGTCTCGCCATTCAATGGCATGAACCAGCACTACGAATGGACATTCAGTTTCCGCGGCCCGGATCTCAGAATTCACATGAATGTTCTTGAGGGCGACCGAAAACATTTTGATGCCACCCTGGTAGTCCAACGCACACCTCTCAATCGTAAAGATGTGCACAGAAGTCTTCGAAAGTTTCCGCTTGAAGCATTCAAGGTTGTGGCCGGCATTTACTGGCATGCGCTGCGCCTCAAGCTGAAGGGGGCACCGTTCTACAGCCACCCGGACAAGCTTCCCGAAGACGACAGCGCCTACTGCCGTGGGCACGATGATTCCGGACTGGATGTCACCAGCTCCGAGGCCAATGACAAGATTCGTGGAAGGGTAAGCTCATGGAGAACCTGAATACCTCGGTTGAAAACACCTCATCCGATTCCGGCAGCCTGCCGGTTCTAAGCCGGTTTGCAAGGACTCTGGTGATTCAGCAGCTCCGTCTACTGGGCGAAGGCAAATTGACAGTCAGGGAATCCGGTTTTGAAGATCTGGTATTCGGAGATGATAACAGCCAGTACCAACCTGCCGAATTGATCGTTCATGATCACAGTACCTGGCGTGATCTTCTGACCGGCGGAAGTGTCGGTGCTGCGGAGGCCTTTGTGGCCGGTGACTGGTCCACGCCCGACCTGGTTGCCCTGCTCCGTTTCTTTACCCGTAACGTTGACCGAATGAACGAGTTTGAAGACCGGTTCAGCTGGGTTACCAAACCGGCCCTGAAAGGGTTGCATTGGCTAAACCGGAACACCAAGGAAGGCTCGCGGAAGAACATCAGCGCCCATTACGATCTGGGTAACGATCTGTTCGAGGCGTTCCTGGACCCAACCATGATGTATTCCTCAGCCATATACCCAAGTGCCGAATCCACGCTAGAAGAAGCGGCTGTGCACAAGCTGGATACCATTTGCCGGAAACTCGATCTCCAGCCTGGCGACAAAGTGATTGAAATCGGCACCGGCTGGGGCGGCTTTGCGATCCACGCCGCCAAACATTACGGCTGCCACGTGACTACCACGACCATTTCCAGGCAACAGCTGGAGTTGGCGAAGGCGCGGGTTCAGAAGGAAGGCCTGGAAGACCGTATTACCCTTCTGTTTGACGATTACCGGGATCTTGAAGGCCAGTTCGACAAGCTGGTATCCATCGAGATGATCGAAGCCGTCGGCCCGCAGTTCCTGGACAGCTACTTCTCCCAGATCAACGCGCTGTTAAAGCCCGATGGGCTGGCACTTGTGCAGGCCATCAACATGCCGGAGCAGAGGTACCACAGGGCCCTGAAAAACGTCGATTTTATTCAGCGCTTCATCTTCCCGGGCAGCTTTATTCCCTCTTTCGGCGCGATCCTGGAGTCCGTCCGCAATGAGAGCAAACTGGTGCTGACCCATGCCGAAGACATCGGATTTCACTATGCCCGAACGCTTCACGACTGGTGTGAACGCTTCATGGCTCAGCGTGACAAGCTGGATTCCATGGGCTACGACGAGGCCTTCCGTCGCCTGTGGCACTTCTACTTTGCCTATTGCGAGGCGGGCTTCAGTGAACGTGCCATTGGCGTGGCGCAGCTGGTTTTCGCCAAGCCCGGCAACAAACGTGAGAACATCCTGAGCGTATGATCGCCTCTGAAACTGCCCGTAACATCCTGAACTTTCTGCTGTTCCAGGCAGGCTGGTTTGCCTGCGTGTTTTATCCGGGCCTGATCGGAGCTGGCGTGGTGGTGGTTTTTCTGGTGCTGCACTTTGTGCTTGTGAGCCAGAACCGAATGACAGAGCTGCAGTTTATCGGCCTGGGAACCGTGGTTGGCTCCGTTCTGGACGGCATCTGGTTCCGGACCGGAATTCTGGACGACGGAACCGGACAGGTGATGCTGACGCCACCGTGGTTGGTGGCCATCTGGGCCATTTTCATGACCACTCTGAGCCATTCTCTGGACTGGATCAGCAAGAAGGCGTGGTTGCCGTTCGTTCTTGCACCCTTCGCTGGCCCGTTCGCCTACTGGTCCGCCAGCCAGCTCGGCGCCGTGCAGCTGCCGGAGTTGATGCCCTCACTGATCGCACTCGCATTTGGCTGGCTAGTGGTTTTTCCATTGCTTTTGTACGCCCGCAAAACGCTTTATCCGGAGCTGGTGCAATGAGAACCAGGCCTTTGGTCGTTTCCTTTGCCTTGATGACTGCAGCGTTGCCGGCGGTGGCACAGGATTTTCGCTTCACCGGTACCGCGACCACCGACGGCGGTAACGTCATCTACGAGGAACGGCATGCCGTTGATGGAACCTGTGAGGAAGGAATCTTCCGGCCCCGACAGCATGAAGTGGCCTATCACAAGCCTGGCTCGGAAGCGTCGTTCGCGCGTAAGTCCCTGGAATATGGGGCGTCAGTTCTGCGACCGACCGTGGATTTCTTGCAGCCCACGTTCGACGAAAAGATGGAGATCACCTATCCCGAACCCGATACTCTGATGATCAACTGGCAGACGCCTGGGGGTGATTCGGAGCGGTTCCAGGTGGGGTACTCGTCCAATACCGTTGTCGATGCGGGGTTCGACAACTTTGTCCGCCAGAACTGGCAAAGCGTACTGGCCGGTGATCCGGTAGAATTCCGTTTCCTCGGGCCTACCCGGGGCGAGCACTATGGCTTTGTGCTGGAACGTGTCGAGAACGAACAAATAGACGCCGACCATGTAGTCCAGATACGTCCGACAGGCATGGTGCTGAGGTTCCTGGTGGATCCTATCGTGCTGGGTTACAACAACGCCGGTGCCCTTTCCGATTATCTTGGCCTGACCAATATCCGGAAAAACCAGGACGAGAACTACACCGCACATATTCGCTATTCCGTGCAAACCAGCCCGGATTGTGAACTGACCCCCTGAAACTGTCGCCCCTGCCAAGGCAGACCCAGGGGGTCAGTGTGTTAAACTCCGCCGGGAACCAACGCCGGAGAGTTTTTCGTAATGATGTTCGTCTCTTTCAACGTCAACAGTATCCGTACCCGCCTGCATCAGCTTGAGGCCGTCATCGACGCCCTGGCTCCAGATTTTATCGGTCTTCAGGAAACCAAGGTCCAGGACGACGACTTTCCCGTCGAAGCAATCCGCGAACTCGGCTACCACGTCCACTTTCATGGCCAGAAGACCCACTACGGCGTTGCGCTGCTCTCAAAGGCTGAGCCGGACGAGATTGTCAAAGGCTACCCCTGGGACGGCGAGGACTCCCAGCGCAGATTGATCACCGGCCAGTTCACCGTAAATGGTGAAAAACTGACAGTAATTAACGGCTACTTTCCCCAGGGCGAGAGCCGCGACCACCCGGTGAAGTTCCCTGCCAAGGAAAAATTCTACGCCGATCTGATGCGCTACCTGGACGAGCTCAAGCAAGCCGGAGGGCATGTCGTGGTCATGGGCGATATGAACATCTCTCCAACCGACAAGGACATTGGCATTGGCGCAGACAACGCCAAGCGCTGGCTGCGCACCGGCAAATGTTCCTTCCTGCCCGAGGAGCGGGAATGGCTGGGCCAGGTTGAGTCGCGCGGCTACACCGATGTATTCCGCCACCTGCACCCGGACGAGGCGGACACATTCAGCTGGTTCGATTACCGCAGCAAGGGATTTGAACGGGATCCCAAGCGCGGTCTCAGGATTGATCTGATCATGGCCAGCGACAGTCTGCTGCCCAAAGCCCGCCAGGCAGGCGTTTCCTACAACATTCGCGCCATGGAACGGCCGTCCGACCATTGTCCGGTCTGGGCGAGCTTCGAACTCTAGGGGCTGGCCGGGCGCGACATGAAAAAAATCAAAACCCGCGACCGTATTCTCCAGACCAGCCTGGCGCTGTTTAACAGCATTGGCGAGCCCAATGTCACAACACTGCTGATCTCGGATGAGCTGGATATCAGCCCGGGCAACCTTTACTACCACTTCAAAAGCAAGGGCGACATTGTCGAGGAGCTGTTCGACCAGTTCGAGCACGACATGGTGGATCTTCTCGCGGTTCCGGAAGACGCCGACATCAGCCTCGATCAACAGGGGTTTTTCCTGCACCTACTGTTTGAGACCGTCGCCCGCTACCGGTTTCTCTACCAGGATCTGGTGAACGTTCTGTCCCGGTACGATCAACTGCAGGTTCGTTTCAAGCGCATCCAGAAGAAGAAAATCGTCGCGTTCAGAACCATTTGCGACAGCTTCCGGCGCCAGGAAATCATGGCAATAGACGCTGAAGAACTTGAGTCTTTGTGTGAGCAGTTAACGCTAACTGCCTGTTACTGGAGTGCTTTCGACACCCTATCCCACTTGGACGACAGGGAATCGGTCGATCCGGGGCGTGGGGTCTACCAGATGATGCACCTGATCCTTCCCTACCTCGAACCCGGCCACCGCGAAGAAGCCCGACTGATGAGCCGGGACTATCTCTGAGGGGCGTGATTATTCCTCTTCATCATCACCGGCACGATTGCGCAGGCGGGCAAGCTCTGATTCAAGGGCTTCAATCCTCCGTTCCAGGGATTCGATCTCTTCCCTGCGGTGGATCCCCAGGCGCCTCAGTGCCCCGGAAACCCGTTCATCAAACATGTGCTCAAGCCGGTCCCAGGTACCGGTGGCACGTTCACGAACCCCTTCGACCCGGTCTTCCACGGACTTGATCTGCTTCTCGACCACACCCCGGGTTTTGTTCTCCAGTTGCTCACCTTCCTGAACAAGACGATCGAAGAATCGGCCGGTGTCCTCTTCGGCTTTAGTATAGGCACCCAGCCCGGCCAACCAGATCTGGCGGGCGGAATCCTTGATTTTTGCCGCCAGTTGCGGATCATTCTCCGGCTTATTGTCGTTCTCGTCAGACATGTAACAACCTCGGGGGTACGGATATTTCTTTCGACGACCTATTGTATTACAGGTTTGGCCGGATTTCAGTCGGCCTGAGAGCCGCACAGTGAAAGGCCGCAGTATAAAGACGTATCCGATATGAAAAAATGTTTTCAAACGAAAGTGACTCTCGCTTGAAGTGTTCAAAATATAGTCAATACTTCCCAATACCGGCGTCCCTGCTGATGCCGGTTTGTCTGGAAGTCTTTCATGGATACTACTCGCACGCCTCTGCCCGGCATCC
This sequence comes from Marinobacter sp. MIT932201, assembly GCF_047123295.1. Classification (NCBI taxonomy): domain Bacteria; kingdom Pseudomonadati; phylum Pseudomonadota; class Gammaproteobacteria; order Pseudomonadales; family Marinobacteraceae; genus Marinobacter; species Marinobacter sp. MIT932201. The sequence goes on from NZ_CP138917.1 coordinate 2,261,504, forward strand.
TTTGCCGGGCTTTTTTTTGGTATTATCGCCCCCAGATATATGCTTATTCCAAAAACCACGTTTAACGTTCGGAGTAACAGATGATTGAAATCGCCTGGAGTAACTTCACCCCCTGGTCCGCGCTTCTGGGGGGCATTCTGGTGGGCATCGCCGCTGCCAGCTTTCTGCTTCTGAACGGTCGTATTGCCGGCATCAGCGGAATTCTCGGTGGGCTTCTTGCGCCGGCAAAGGGCGATATCGCCTGGCGCCTCGCGTTTCTGTTGGGGTTAATCGGTGCTCCGGCTGTCTGGGTACTGGCTACTGAACTTCCCCCCATTGAAATCGAAGCCGGCTATCCGGCTCTGATTATTGCCGGACTGCTTGTCGGTATCGGCACGCGATACGGTTCCGGCTGCACCAGTGGTCACGGAGTTTGCGGGCTGTCGCGGCTTTCACTTCGCTCGTTGGCCGCCACCCTCAGCTTCATGGCAGCCGGATTTGTCACTGTTTATGTCATTCGTCATCTTCTGGGAGTCTGACGCCATGAAATTTTCACTTGCCTCCCTGTTTGCCGGCCTGGTTTTTGGTCTGGGCCTGATCGTGTCCGGTATGGCAAATCCCGAGAAGGTGCTCGGCTTCCTGGATATTGCCGGCGCCTGGGATCCTTCACTCGCCTTTGTGATGGGCGGAGCCATCATGGTGGGCGTGGTCGCGTTTGCCGTTGCCCGTAAACGTACCCTCTCCTTTCTCGGCTTCCACATGAAGATGCCCACCAGCAACCATATCGACAAACGGCTGATCCTGGGCGGTCTGATGTTCGGCATCGGCTGGGGCATAGCCGGTTTTTGTCCCGGCCCCGGGCTGGTCGCGCTCGGTGCCGGCGAAATCAAGGCGGCGGTGTTTGTGGCCGCCATGGTCGCGGGTATGGGCATCTTCGAGGTGATTGAGCGCAGCCGCGCGAAAGCATAAGTAGTTTCTGTTAATTTTCCTGCCGCCATTCTGACACAGCCCGGAGGCTATGCGATCATGGCGGCAGCCCCACTACTCGATCCGGAGAGAACATCCATGGATATCAGAAAGATTGATGACAACATTTCAGTTGCACCCCAGATTTCCGTCGAAGATGTGGCAGAGGCCGCCAGGCTGGGTTTCAAGACCCTGGTAGCAAACCGCCCTGATCACGAGGAACCCGGCCAACCGGCAATGGCAGACATTGAAGCGGCCGCGCGGGAACAGGGCCTTGAGTGGGTCTATATGCCGGTGGAGTCAGGCAACATCACCGATGGCGATGTAAACCGATTTGCGCCAATGATCCGGGACGCGGAAAAGCCCGTACTGGCCTTCTGCCGCTCCGGAACCCGCTGCACCGTGTTGTGGGCATTGAGTGCGGCCAGAAATACATCAGCCAATGAAATCTTTACCAAGGCACGCAACGCCGGCTACGACATCTCAGGCCTTGCGCCGAGGATGGCACAGCAGGCCGCCGATAACAGCTGATAATCCAACCGTTTCATCTACGTTCAGGATCCACCGCATGCAATACAAAGGTTCAGAGAATTTCAGCCACAACCAGCCCGACCGATTGGGCGTGCTGGTCACCAACCTGGGCACCCCGGACGCCCCGACCACCTCGGCACTCCGGCGTTACCTGGCTGAATTTCTCTCGGACCCGCGAGTGGTGGAACTGCCCAGGCCACTGTGGTGGCTGATCCTGCACGGGGTTATCCTCCGCATTCGGCCAAAGCGCAGTGCGGAGGCCTATTCCAGTGTGTGGCAGCCAGAAGGCTCTCCCCTTCTGCTGCACACTGCAAAGCAGGCTGAGGGCATCCGGGAGGCCCTGAAACGCAAGTATGGGCCCAACGTGGTCGTCGGGTTTGCCATGCGGTACGGCAATCCGTCGATTGCACGGGTTCTGGATGAGATGCAGGAACAGGGAGTGCGGAAGCTGCTGGTTCTGCCGCTGTACCCCCAGTACTCGGCCTCGACCTCTGCATCCACTTTCGACGCCATCGCCAGGGATTTCACCAAACGGCGCTGGCTGCCGGATTTCCGGTTTATTTCCCATTACCCGGATTACCCGCCGTACATTGAAGCCATGGCGCGCCACATCGAGGCCCATTGGTCGAACCACGGGCGGAACCAGAAGCTGGTGTTCTCCTATCATGGGGTGCCACTGAAATACCTGACCAAAGGCGACCCCTACCACTGTGAATGCCACAAAACCTCACGGTTGCTGGCGGAACGCCTTGGCCTGAGCAAGGAAGACTACATGACCACCTTCCAGTCCAGATTTGGCAAGGAAGAGTGGCTCAAGCCCTACACGGATGAAACCCTGAAATCTCTGCCGGGCAAGGGCGTGAAATCCATCGACGTGTTCTGCCCCGGCTTCTCATCGGACTGCCTGGAGACCATTGAGGAAATCGACGAGGAAAACCGCGAGTACTTCATGGAAGCCGGCGGTGAAGGCTTCAGCTATATCACGGCACTGAACGCCACGCCCGGCCACATCGAAGCTCTGGTGAAACTGATCGAGGATAATCTGGAAGGCTGGCAGGTGCCGAAGAACGAACCTGATGCACTGGCTGCACGGCAACAAAGAGCCGATGAGCAAAAAGAAATGACCTATCCGGGCCGGGATCTTTGAGCCGGCCCAGGCTTACAACCGGGGCAGTATCAGCTGCTCCGTTCCCCCCCCGTCTCCCGCTCATTCGCTGAAAGATCCGGTACAGACTGGCAGAACGTGCATTCCTCAGTATCAACCGCAGCACCGCCTGCCTCCACGTAACGCACCCTGTGACTGGCCTTACCCCGATTTGCGGAGACAGAGAACTTCCGATCGCGGCGTTCCATTGAGCGGTCGCGTGATGGGTGATTCTTCTGGAAGTTAGTCATGTTTCGTCCTCATACGTTCGATAACTGGATAGTGAGGGTGACCTGGCGCCAAACCAAGTAGGGATAAACACGACGATCCGTGGGGAATTGGTGCTAAAGAGTTCTTCGGGGAGACAAGGGATAGAAGGAAAAATGGCGGTGGGCCAGGGATTCGAACCCCGGGAAGGCTACTAACCTTCGGCGGTTTTCAAGACCGCTGCATTCAGCCACTCTGCCAGCCCACCGGTTTTTCCATTCGCCGCCATTGCGACAGCGGTGTGCATGATACCGGAATTGCCTGTGCTGTCAACGCTCTGCATAAAACCCGCCGTATTTTTCAACATTAACGGTTTTTAATGGAATCCGGGAGCCGGTTTCCTGTCGTAAATGATTGAAAGTTGCGTATCTGACACTATTATGAGACACAGTATCCAGTCGTTATAAACGGAGATGACAATGGAAGACAGACGATTCGGCGTTCAGAACTCTCAGGGAGCCTATTCGACTCCCCAGACCGAGCGCGCGACCACTGGTATCAGCGATGACGCGATGAAGGTGTTGCGCAACACCTACATGCTCCTGGGCATGACTCTCGCCTTCTCGGCGCTCACCGCATTCCTGAACATGAACGGAACCCATCCGGGCTTCCTGATCACCATTGTGGGATACATTGGCCTGCTGTTCGCAACCTATAAGTTGAAGAACAGCCCGTGGGGCATCGTGACCACGTTCGCGCTGACCGGCTTCATGGGTTACACCCTGGGCCCGATCATCGGCGCATTCGTAGCCGCCGGCGCGTCCCAGATTGTTGCCCAGGCTCTGACACTGACGGCTGTCGCCTTTGTTGGCCTGTCTGCCACGGCAATCATTACCAAAAAAGACTTCAGCTTCATGTCGAGCTTCCTGACCGCTGGTGCCTTCGTATTGATCGGCGCCATGCTGCTGGCCTTCCTGATGGAGAGCTCTGCTCTGCATCTGGCAGTGTCTGCTGGCTTCACTATTTTCGCCTCCATCATGATCCTGTTTGAAACCAGCCAGATCATCAAAGGTGGAGAGCGCAACTACGTGATTGCCACCGTTGGACTGTATGTATCCATCTACAACCTGTTCGTCAGCCTGCTGCACTTGCTGTCTGCGTTCAGCGGCGAAGATTGATGCCAGACTGATTAAGCTGGCTCGAAACCCCGGCAGTTGCCGGGGTTTTTGCTTTCGGTAAACTGAAAGCCCTGAACGACAGATCAGGAACACACAGGAAATATGGCCGAAACTGCTTCTGAAAGCTTCACCCTGGTAATTACCGGCGCGCCCTACTCTTCCCAGGCGCCCCAGACCGCCCTTGGGTTTGCGCAGGCGGCGGTAGACGCTGGCCATCGCATTGACCGGGTTTTTCTCTACGGTGATGGCGTGCATCTTGCGTCAGCACTGAGCGCACCGCCATCGGACGAAACCCACTGGCCCGAGGCGTGGTCGCAGTTTCTCACCGAGCACAGCATTCCCGGTGTTGCCTGCATTAGCTCTGCGCTGCGTCGTGGGCTGGTAAACGAAACCGAGCAGAAACGCTACGAGTTGCCCGCATCCAATCTGCGCGCCCCGTTTGGAATTGCAGGGCTCGGCGAATGGGTCGAAGGACGGATAAAGTCCACCCGAACTCTCTACTTTCACGCTGGAGACTGACCGTGAGCACTCTGATCATGATTGACCAGGCTCCTTACGGCACCTGGAGCGGGCGGGAAGCACTGGATATGGCGTTTTCGCTGGCAGCTTTTGACCAAGCGGCGTCACTCCTATTCACCGGAGCTGGCGTCAACTGGTTAAAAAAGGGCCAGGAAGCCGAAGGCATTGGCCAGAAGTCAGTGGACAAGAATCTCGCGGCTGCGCCTATTTTCGGTATAGAAGCCATCCTGGCGGATCGCGCCGCATGCCGCACCTACGGACTGGATGAGAACTCGCTCATTGAGGGCGTAACTCTGGTAGATGCAGACGCCGCCCTACTTGCCGCCTATGACCACACCGCTTTCGCAGGTTGATCCATGACTGCCATCCAGACATTGCACATTCTGAACAAGTCTCCGGACCACCCGCGTGCAACCCGCTGCCTTGAGATGGTCGCTGAGGAGGATTGCCTCTTGCTGATCGGCGGGGGCGTTCTACTTCTTGCAACGGATAATCTGCCTGGGATCAGCAGGGTATTTGCACTCACGCAGGACCTCGATGCCCGGGGACTGGCCAATCTGGCAGGTAACGTCAGCGCTGTGGATTACGCGGAGATGGTTTCGCTGTCAGTTCAAGCACAACGGGTAATCAGTTGGTAAGCCATGACCAATACCACAATGCCGGAACGAAATAACGAAGGTTTTCTTGAAGACGCCCGAGACTGGACGGAAGATGTCGCGGCTACCATAGCCGCTGAGGACGGAATGGAGTTGACCGAAAAACATTGGGAAATCATAGAGTTTTTGCGGTCTTTTTATAAGGAACATGAAATATCGCCACCCTCGAACCGCCTGTTCGTGAAAGCGGTCAAAGAGGCCTTGGGCGAGGACAGGGGCAACAGCATTTATCTGATGCAACTGTTTCCCGGAACCCCAGCCAAGACCGCCTGCCGGATAGCCGGGCTTCCCCGCCCCACCAATTGCCTGTAGCGCCGCGCAGCAGCTCACATACCGACAAAGGATAGGAACTGAAGCAGCCCTGCCAGGGCACCGAAAATACCGCCCACGAGCATCAGTTGGAGTTCCTCTTCCCTGAACGCCGGGCGAAGAATGTCCTGGAATTCATCCGGTTTCAGTGCCTTCATCTGCCCCGACAACACTTCCGCCACCACCGGCGCCCTCTCCCGGTTAAACGCGGGGTCGCTAAAGACATCTCCAGTGGCCAGAACCGCCTTCTGGTTCATCACCCGTTGCAGTTCGGTGTAACCCGTCATGCCCATGGTCACCTGCGCTGTCAGTTTCATGATGACGGAATTGTCCAGCAAGGGGCGAAGATGTTTCTGGATGATTGCCCGGGTCCTGTCGCCCTGACTGCCATTGATCATGGCATCGGCAACTTTCTCAACCGTGATCAGTTCTTCGGCCACCAACTTTGCCCAGACATCGCTGATCTCTGGTTGCCTGCGCAGAAACAGTCCCTGGATTTTCCAGAACAGAAACCGGCGCGGCCTGAGCGGGGAGAAGATCAGGTTGATCGCAATCCAGTTGGTTACGAACCCGACCACAAAGCCCCCGAGGGGCAACAGCCAGGGTTCTGGATAATGGGTCCACAAAGGCACGAGGACTGCCCCGAGGATGCCGCCGATAATCGCGCCACGGTTGATCACGGACTGGAGTTCCACCGCCCCGGCTTGCTGGAAGATCCGGTTCATCATATCCGGGTGCTTCTCCAGTTCCCGGCTGAGCAACGCCTTGAGATCCACCAGCTCATCCAGATCATCGCCAAAGTCCTCGACCAGCTCCTCCACCCGGGACGGCAATTGCTCCCGTGCCCACTGGTAAATCCGATTCCTCAGAAACAGGGGTAGATTGTCCCAGAGGACCGGCTGAATCTCGTACATGACTTCATCAATGTACTCATCCATTCTGGGTGTGACCTGGGAAACAACCTGCTCAACGATGCGCTGGGGTTCGAGCTTCTGATAGACGGCGTTGAGATCGCCGAACTGCTGGAGGGTCCTGTCGATGCAGATGTGCGCCATCTTTTCCGCCTTGCGGGGAATAACCCCCTGCCAGCCCACCAGGCCCACGCCGATGAATTGAACCGGGTAAAAGGACATCTGGATGGCAAGCCAGTTGGTCAGCCAACCAACAACGGCCGCCATGAGTGGCACAGACAGAAGCGCAACGTCGTACAAGTTTGACCCCGGTGTAAGAGTGTAATCCGTTCAAGCCGGTGATAATGCTGTTAACAGGCAGCCAGGATGGTACATGCCTGATGTTTCCGTGTATGTGACGAATGATGAAGTAATTGAAATGTCACAACATTGGCCGTGTAGCCAGGGGGATGAGGGTACTGCGGCAGTCTTGAGTGGGCGCCGCGCCCGGAGGGCGCGGTCCACAGGAAAGAAAAGACCTTGGCGCTTACTGGTAGTAGGCGTTTTCAGTGTAAGAGTGGTCGGTCACATCCCTTACGGCAGTGATTTCCGGAACACGCTCCCGAAGGGTGGTCTCTACGCCCTGTTTAAGGGTCAGACTAACTGCAGAGCAACCCTGGCAGCCGCCACCAAAACGCAACACCGCCACTGATTCGTCAACGATCTCTACCAGAGACACCTCGCCGCCATGGGCTGCCAAGTTGGGATTGATTTCGGAAGCCAGAATGTAATTCACCCGGTCCGGAAGCGGCGCATCGTCATCAATCTTCGGCACCTTTGCGTTCGGTGCCTTGATGGTGAGCTGGCCACCCATCTGGTCTTTGGAGTAATCCACGTACGCTTCTTCAAGGAACGGAACGGAATTGTGGTCCAGATAAAGGATGAACTTGTCCAGATCCACCTGCTCATCCGTCGGTACAACTTCGTTGGGTGGGCAGTAGGCCAGACAGGTCTCGGCGTTCTTGGTGCCGGGCTGGGTAACGAATATACGCACACCCATGCCTTCCACATCCTGTTTTTCGATAAGTTGTGCAAGATAGTCCCGTGCGGGATCTGTCACAGTAACCTGAGCCATGTTTTCAACCCGTTTGAAAGTTTGAGTTTATTTTAAGGGAGTTCGCGGGAACATGAAAGACCAAGTAAAATAGTCGGGCTTTACGACGATAATCAATTTCCCGTATTGGCAGGTATTTGCAGAAGGCAGTTGATAATCGTCATTCGTACTAAGACGGACTCAGGCATTTTTGCTATGATCCCGCGCCATTGACATTAATACTGCGTTATTAACGACATCCGGAAGTACTTCTATGACCGATCGCACCACCCGTCTCGACCAGCTCCATAAGGCCCTGCAGGAACGCATTGTGATCCTTGATGGCGGCATGGGCACCATGATCCAGAATCTCAAGCTGGACGAGAAGGCGTTCCGTGGTGATCGGTTTGCCGACTATGATCGGGAAGTCCAGGGTAACAATGATCTTCTGAACCTGACCCAGCCTGCCCTGCTCCGCAATATTCATGCGGATTACCTGGATGCCGGCGCAGATATTATCGAAACCAACACCTTTAACTCCACCCAACTGTCCCAGGCAGATTACGGACTGGAGGCAATTGCCAAGGAACTGAACGTGGCCGCTGCCAGGCTGGCCCGTGAGATTGCAGACGAATACACCGCCAAAAATCCGGACAAGCCCCGTTTTGTGGCTGGCGCCGTCGGGCCCACATCGCGCACCGCGTCCATTTCACCGGACGTGAACAACCCGGGCTACCGGAACGTCGATTTTCAGACCCTGGTCGACAACTATTATGAAGCTGTCGAAGGACTGGCCGAGGGTGGTTGCGACCTCATCCTGATCGAAACCATATTCGACACCCTGAACGCCAAGGCGGCGATCTACGCCACGCAGCAATACTTTGAGGACAGTGGCATCACCCTGCCGATCATGATTTCCGGCACCATCACCGATGCCTCCGGTCGGACCCTTTCCGGCCAGACCACCGAAGCCTTCTGGAACTCGGTAGCACACGCCAAACCTATTTCAGTAGGCCTTAACTGTGCGCTGGGTGCAGACGCTTTACGTCCGTACGTGGAGGAGCTATCTGACAAGGCTGAAACCTACGTCAGCGCGCACCCGAACGCCGGTCTTCCCAACGAGTTTGGCGAATACGACCAGACCCCCGAGGAAATGGCCGAGATTATCGAAGGCTTTGCCCGTGATGGCTTCCTGAACATCATCGGCGGCTGCTGCGGTTCGCGACCGGACCACATTGAAGCGATTGCCCAGGCGGTGGCCAAATACCCACCCCGGAAGATTCCCGAACGCCCGAAGGCGTTACGCCTGTCTGGCCTCGAGCCGTTTACCGGGGACGACAATGTTCTGTTCATTAACGTGGGGGAGCGAACCAACGTCACCGGGTCCAAGCGTTTCCTGCGTCTGATCAAGGAAGAACAGTACGAAGAAGCTCTCAGCGTTGCCCGGGACCAGGTTGAGAACGGTGCACAGATCATCGATATCAATATGGATGAGGGCATGCTGGAGTCCAAGGAGGTGATGGTTACCTTCCTGAACCTGGTTGCCTCCGAGCCGGATATCTCGCGGGTACCGATCATGATCGACTCCTCCAAGTGGGATGTGATCGAAGCAGGCCTGCGCTGCATCCAGGGCAAGGCCGTGGTGAATTCCATCAGTCTCAAGGAAGGCGAAGAAGAGTTCATAAAGCGGGCCAGGGACTGCATGCGCTATGGCGCCGCAGTGGTGGTGATGGCCTTTGACGAACAGGGCCAGGCCGACACCTACGAGCGCAAGACAGAAATCTGCAAACGCTCTTATGATGTACTGACCAGTATTGGCTTCAACCCGGCGGATATCATCTTCGACCCCAACATCTTCGCCATTGCCACCGGCATCGAAGAGCACAACAACTACGCGGTGGACTTCATCAACGCCACCCGCTGGATCCGGGAAAACCTGCCCCACGCTTCGATTTCCGGCGGCGTGAGCAACGTTTCTTTCTCGTTCCGGGGCAATGACGTGGTCCGGGAAGCCATCCACTCGGTGTTCCTGTATCACGCCATCAAGGCCGGCATGAACATGGGTATCGTGAACCCCGGCCAGCTGGTGATCTATGATGAAATTGATCCGGAGCTCAAGGAGCTGGTAGAAGACGTTGTCCTGAACCGGCGCGATGATGCCACCGACCGCCTGCTCGAGATTGCCGAACGCTTCAAAGGTAAAGGCGGCAAAACCCAGGAAGAAGACCTCGCCTGGCGTGAATGGTCTGTCGAAAAACGCCTCGAACACGCCCTGGTGAAAGGGATTACAACCTATATCGTCGAGGACACCGAAGCCTGTCGCTTAAACGCCAGCCACCCCATCGAGGTAATCGAAGGCCCGCTCATGGACGGCATGAACGTGGTCGGTGATCTCTTCGGCGACGGCAAGATGTTCCTGCCCCAGGTGGTCAAGAGCGCCCGAGTGATGAAGCAGGCCGTCGCGCACCTGATTCCCTACATTGAGGCAGAAAAAACCGAAGACCAGAAAGCCAAGGGCAAGATCCTCATGGCCACGGTGAAGGGCGATGTCCATGACATTGGGAAGAACATCGTGGGCGTTGTGCTCCAGTGCAACAACTACGAGGTGATTGACCTAGGCGTGATGGTGCCCTGCGACAAGATCCTTGCCGCCGCCAAAGAGCATGATGTCGACCTTATTGGCCTGAGCGGCTTGATCACGCCGTCCCTGGACGAGATGGTCCACGTGGCCCGTGAGATGCAACGGCTGGATTTCAACATCCCGTTGATGATCGGCGGTGCGACAACATCGAAGGCTCACACAGCGGTGAAAATCGAGCCCCAATACAAAAATGACATTGCCCTGTATGTGTCGGATGCATCCCGCTGCGTGAACGTGGCATCCCAGCTTCTCAGCAAGACTGCAAAGCCGGAATTTGTCGAAGCGGCCCGCACCGAATACGACGAGATTCGTGAACGCCGGAAAAACCGCGGCGACCGGACCAAGCTGGTGTCTTTGAAAGAAGCCCGCGACCGCGCGCCGGAAATCTCCTTCGAAGGCTACCAGCCTCCCAGGCCGGCATTCACCGGTATCCGGGTATTTGAGGAATATGACCTCACTGAGCTGGTGGATTACATCGACTGGACACCGTTCTTCCTGTCCTGGGACATTTCCGGCAAGTACCCGGCCATCTTTGATGATCCGAAACGCGGCGAGGCGGCTCGTCATCTGTTCGACGATGCCCAGAAGATTCTTCACCGGATGATTGACGAAAAACGGGTCCAGGCCCGTGGCGTTATTGGTTTCTGGCCAGCCAACCGTCGGGGCGACGATATTGTTCTGTACGCAGACGAGTCGTGCGGAGAGGAGCTGACCACCCTGCACCACCTCCGTCAGCAGGATGAAAAGGCACCCGGCAAACCCATGATGGCACTGTCTGATTTCGTTGCGCCTGAGGGCTCCGGTACTTTGGACTACGTGGGTGGTTTCGCTGTGACCACAGGCATTGGCGCGGAAGAGTTCTCACTGGAATTCAAAGACGCCAACGATGATTACAACGCCATTATGGTGAAGGCGTTGGCCGACCGTCTGGCGGAAGCGTTCGCAGAACGCATGCACGAACGGGTCCGACAGGAGTTCTGGGGCTACGCGGCCGATGAAAAGCTGGCCAATGAAGACCTGATCAAGGAAAGGTACCGCGGGATACGGCCTGCACCGGGCTATCCGGCGTGCCCGGATCACACCGAAAAGGCAACCCTGTTCAACCTGCTTGAAGCCACTGACACGGCAGGTATTGAGCTGACTGAACATTTCGCCATGTTCCCGACTGCGGCCGTATCCGGCTGGTACTTTGCACATCCGGAATCCAAGTACTTTGCAGTAGGCAAAATTGGCGTTGACCAGGTTGAGGACTATGCTGAACGCAAAGGCATTTCCAAGGCCGAAGCAGAGCGCTGGCTAGCGCCAAGCCTGGCCTACGATCCGGCAGAATAAACTTCGGCCAACGCACAGACCAGGGGCGGATGTATGACGGAGACTTCAAAGGCAGAAAGAAAGGATCAAGAGAAGCAGCGCGGGCCTAGCGTTTTAAAAGTCATGCAAAGCATTCTGGCCGGCGCTTTCGGGGTACAGTCCGACAAGCGCCGGGAAGAGGACTTCTCAAGCCATAGCCCCTGGCCCTATATCATCGCCGGCATTCTGTTCACAGCCAGCTTTGTGGTTGGCCTGATCGTTATCGTGAATCTGGTCCTGGCGAGCCAGTAAGATTACTGGCCAGCCACCCAGACAACGGCGAACGCAACGGCAAGCACCACCAGCAGAACGGCGGCAACGGCATCGGCCTGACTATCTGAGCGTACGGTCTTTTTCATGTCTGTTCCTCTTTCCGAGTTGGGTCTCGTGTTTTTCTTGTTTTCACACAGCCCGGCACATCGGCCCGGCTGCCTTTGTTAAGTTAAGCAGTTAATTGATATTCGTCCAGTCCATTGTTCCGCTTGCTTATCGCCTGAATCGATAAACATATTTTGAAATAATTATTTTAAGAATATAAACCCGCTGTTATCCTTCCCCCCAGATATAAGGCCGTCGGCCTCGATATGTCGCTTTCAAGCAGGATCTTCCCACTATGTACGTATACGATGAACACGATCGGCAAATGGCCGCCGAGAGGGTTGCCCAGTTCCGTGACCAGACCGAAAGGGCTCTGGCCGGTGAGTTGGCAGAAGACGAGTTTCTTCCCCTTCGCCTGCAGAACGGCCTGTACGTTCAGCGTCTTGCCCCCATGCTCAGGATCTGTGTTCCCTACGGCATGATGCGTTCGGACCAGCTTCGTAGACTTGCCCGGATTACCCGGGACTACGATAAAGGCTATGCGCACTTCACCACCCGCCAGAACGTTCAGCTTAACTGGCCGGCGCTGGAAGACGTTCCGGATATTCTTGCGGAACTCGCCGAGGTGGAAATGCATGCCAACCAGACCAGCGGCAACTGCATTCGTAACACCACCACAGACCAGTTCTCCGGTGTTCAGTCCGATGAAATTGCGGATCCGCGCCCCTACTGCGAAATCATTCGACAGTGGTCCACCTTTCACCCGGAATTCGCCTTCCTGCCGCGAAAGTTCAAGGTTGCCGTGAATGCGTCCGAGCATACCGATCGCGCCGCCATCCAGGTGCACGATATCGGCTTGCAGATGGCGCGTAATGAGGCTGGCGAACTCGGCTTCCGTGTTCATGTTGGTGGCGGCCTGGGTCGGACACCCATGGTTGGCCCGGTTATCCGTGAGTTCCTTCCGGAACTGGACTTGCTGACCTACCTGGAAGCCGTGCTGCGCGTCTACAACCGGTATGGCCGGCGGGACAACAAGTTCAAGGCCCGGATCAAGATTCTGGTGAAGGCGCTCACTCCCGAAGGCTTCGCCGAGAAGGTGGAAGCCGAGTGGCAGCACATCAAGGATTCCCCTACCCGGCTGACACCGGAGGCGATTCAACGCATCCAGGCTTACTTTACCGAGCCGGATTACGCGGCACTGGATAATGCCACAGACCTGCTGGCCAGCCAGCGCTTTGAGAATCGGGGCTTCGATCAGTGGCTGACCCACAATGTGGACACCCACAAAAAGCCGGGCTACGCCATTGTCACCCTGACCATGAAAAAGACCGGTACACCTCCGGGAGATGTCAGCGACAAACAACTGGAGCAGATTGCCGATCTGGCGGACGAGTTCAGTTTTGGCGAAGTTCGGGTCACCCACCAGCAGAATGTGGTGCTGGCAGATGTGCGCCAGGATCGCCTTTTAGAGTTGTGGCAGGCCATTACTCCGATGGGCTTCGGCACCGCGAACCTGAACACCCTGACGGACGTCATCTGCTGCCCCGGCGGCGACTACTGCGCGCTGGCTAATGCCAAGTCCATCCCTGTGGCCGAAGCCATCCAGCGGCAGTTCGATGATCTGGACTACCTGTACGACCTGGGCAACATTGATCTGAACATCTCCGGCTGCATGAATGCCTGCGGCCACCACCATGTCGGCAATATCGGTGTTCTTGGCGTCGACAAGAAGGGTGAAGAGTTCTACCAGATCAGCCTTGGCGGTTCGTCCCACCACGACGCCTCGATTGGCAAGATCCTGGGGCCGTCATTCGCCCGGGACGAGATGCCCAAGGTGATTTCCAAGATCATTGATGTCTACGTTGATAAGCGCACGGAAGAAGAGACCTTCCTGGATACTTATCGTCGTGTCGGAATTGATCCTTTCAAGGAGCGGGTATATGCCTAACGTTATTTCTCCGGACGGCAGCATCCGTCAGGACAACTGGGTTGTGGTTCCCCGCCCGGCTGAGGGTGAATCACTGGACATCCCGGCTGACCAGCCGGCATTGATCCCGGCGGATCTGTGGCTGGCCGGTTACGAGCATTTCACCGGCAGACAGGATATCGGCGTGTGGTTTGACAGCCACGACGAGCCGGAGATCCTGAATGGCCACGTCAATGAGCTGCCGGTGATTGCGGTGAACTTCCCGAAGTTCAGTGATGGCCGGGGTTACAGCATTGGCCGTTTGCTGCGGGAACGCTTTGGCTACGTGAACGAATTGCGTGCCATCGGCGACGTGCTATTGGATCAGCTGCAGTTCATGAAGCGCTGCGGTTTTGACGCCTATGTGCTTCGAGCTGACAAGGACATCAACAAAGCCGCACGGTGCCTGAACTTCTTCAGCCAGGGTTATCAGGCCGCCACCGACACCGACATGCCTCTCTTCCGCCGTCGGGCCTCCTGATTTAGATCGGAAGAATGAAGAGAGGGGTTCACCCCTCTCTTCACTCCCAATTACTTGGCGTGATCCAGAACAATCTTCCCGGACGACTCACCTTTTAGAAACGCCTTCAATGCGCCATCCAGATCCTTCCGGCCAATATCTCTGGCTGAAGCTTCCGTTTTAGGACACGCCCACTCCCCTGCGAATTTCTTCCAAACGGCTTCTTTCTCCGCCAGCGGAATCTCTACCGAATCCACACCCAGCAGATTCACGCCACGCAGGATAAACGGAAGTACCGTGGTCTGAAGACCGGGTCCCGCGACAAGGCCACAGCAGGATACGGAGCCGCCAGGCTGAATCTGTTTGAGCAGTTCGGCCAGCGGGCCGCCACCGACCGTATCCACCGCGTTGGCAAACGCAGGTTTGACCAGAGGTTTCTTTTCTTCTGCCAGGGTCTCACGACCCACCACTTCGCTGGCACCCAGGGCCTTGAGATCATCCGCGTGCTCGGCCTTACCACTGATGGCGACGACCTCGAACCCGAGTTTGGAAAGCAGCTCAACGGCAACGGTGCCAACGGCACCGGAGGCACCTGAAACGGCAACCTTACCCTGCTCCGGTTTGGCACCCATGGTCAGAAGCTTCTGGACACAGAGGCCTGCGGTGAGACCGGCGGTGCCATAGATCATGGCGGTGCGGGCGTTCCAACCGGCAGGCATGGGGACGCACCAGGCGGCAGGAACGCGGATGTATTCGCCAAAGCCACCGTCGGTGTTCATGCCCAGGTCATAGCCCGTTACGATAACGGGACTGCCGTTAGACGGCGTTCCCGTAGCTGACTCAACGACCTCACCGGCGGCGTCGATACCCGGGGTGTGAGGGAAAGAACGGGTGACTCCCTTGTTGCCGGACGCGGACAGCGCATCCTTGTAGTTGAGCGAGGAGTGGCTGACCCGGATCAGGACCTCGCCATCGGGCAGATCACCGGTGCTCAGGGTTTTCTCGGCGCCGACATACTCTCCGTTCTGCTCTTCGACACGCCAGGCTTTGAATTCGGTATTGGTTGTCATCGTTGTTCCCCGTTTTCAGTGGTCTACTGGAACTTCTGGTTGCGGAAGGCGCCCAGTACTTTCCAGATCGTGTGTTCAAGCGCCGCACTGGTTGCCAATCCGAGCTTTTCCGGAAGGCTCCGTTTGCGCTGGTATGCCACTGAGACTACGTCTGCGCGGTCGCAGGCTTCAATGAGATATTCGTCGGAGGTTTTGATCTCATCGATCAGCTTTACCTCCAGGGCCCGCTTGCCAAACCAGATATCGCCATTGGCAACTGCAGCGATATCCAGGTCAGGCCGTCGTTCGCTGACATATTCCTTGAACAGACCGTGGGTGTCTTCAAGGTCTTCCAGGAATTTCTGACGGCCTTTATCGGTGTTTTCACCGAAAATGGTCATGGTTCGCTTGTGCTCGCCGGCAGTCAGCACTTCGAAGTCCACATCGTTTTTCTTCAGGAAACGGTGGAAGTTCGGGAGCTGGGCAACCACGCCAATGGAGCCAAGTATGGCAAACGGGGATGCCACAATCCGGTCGGCCACACAGGCCATCATGTAGCCACCGCTGGCCGCGACCTTGTCAACGCAGGCGGTGAGGCGTACGCCCTTGCTTCGAATGCGATCCAGCTGGGCGGCAGCCAGACCATACGAATGAACCAGTCCGCCACCGCTTTCCAGGCGGATAACAACTTCGTCCTTTTCCGGATCGGCGATGCTCAGTACGGCGGTAATGGCGCGGCGAAGCGGATCGGTGTCGCTTGCCTTGATATCGCCATCGAAATCGAGAACGTAAACTCGGCCGCGACTGTCCTCATGCTCGTCGCTATCTTTCTTGGCCTTGGCCGCCTTTTTTTCGGCCTTCTGTTCTTTCTTCCGGGCCTTCTGGAAGAGCTTGCGTTGTTGATCCGACATCAGCCGGGATTGAATCGTTTCACGCAGTTTCTCGTATTTCTCATTGAGCTTCCGGATCTTGAGCTCTCCCTCGCCCTCATGATCACCCCGATCCTTTTGGGCGGCGGACATGACGACAGAGATCACCACCAGAGCCGCCACCACGAAGGTAACGATCTTGGCCAAAAACAAACCGTATTCTGTCAGGAACTCCAAAGTGCTTCTCCAACTGAATGTACAAAGGCAAGAGTGTAACTTACCGAATTTATGGTGATAAGGAGAGCAAAAAAATTAAAACAAGCGTTCGATCGATCTTGACAGACCGGACCACTAACCATAAAGTCGGATTGCGAGGTCGGCTCTACCCGGGCAACCGATCAGGCTCGTGCAGCCAGGGACATCAAGCCGTCGTGATCATGACTAGACAACCATCAAAAGGGTAAAACAATGTCTGTAGCTCAGGTATTTGAACAACTCGAACAGAATTTCAACGCAGACGCAGCTCAAGGCCTGGACCTGGTATTCCAGTTCGACATCGAAGACGACAAAACCTATCACCTGGTCATCAATGACGGCACCTGCAAGATGCACGAAGGCGCCCATGACGACCCTTCCGTCACCCTGATCATGAATTCCGAAACCCTGCACGGCATCGTTTCCGGCGAGACCGACGGCATGCAGGCATTCATGGCAGGCCAGCTGCGCGCCGAAGGCGACATGATGCTGGCAACCAAGCTGGGCGAACTGTTCAAGATGGGCTGATTGTCCCCGGCAAGTGTTGTAAAAAAACCTGCGTTTCGACGCAGGTTTTTTTGTACCCCGGGATTCTACTGGTTCCAGAACTGGACGGCTGCCCTCGCCTGATCGTTCACCGGAACGGCCACCAATCCCGAGGCGGAAAGTTTAACCTCGAAAACAGCCTCATCCCGCATTGGCATGAAAGTCATGCTGCCGTCCACCGCCTCCAGAAACGGCAAGTTGTACTGCTGATCCCACTGCCATAGATCCGGCCAGATGTCCTCGGAAAGCCCCACGGCTGTTCTTGGCGCAGACCGCTCCTGCTCAAGAGACGTGTAACGCCCGCTCAATCGTTCCAGCCGATAGCCGGGAGCAATATCCAGCCATCGGAACGGGCCGGTAAACCGAATAATCCTGGCATCGATCTGCCACTGGTCGCCCTGAAGTGTCCGTATGGCGGCTATGTCACTCTGGCCCTGGAGAGAAACCTCCCAGATTTGCTCGGCCTGTCGTTGGGTAGAAATGGTTGCCACGGTCTGCATGCCGACCAGCGATTGGTAGCTGGTGAGGTTTACCGCAATAACAAGGACGTAAAGCCCGGCAAGGATAACGCCGAATACCACCGTACCCTTCAGCCAGGTCAACAGCCATCCGGGGTGTCTGAAAAACAGCAGGCCTGCGATAACCATCACCGCGCCTGCAGCGGCAAGGACAATGGTCGCGAGCGTATGGGACATGGAACTACAAACCTACATCGTCCAGCGACGATTCTGCCAACTTCAACAGGTCAACATTACGGTCCTCACTCTTGCCGATGTTCTCGATGTAGTACTCGAGTGACGTCAGCGCGTCGGCAAGGGCTTCAAGCACCTGAGCTGCGGGGGCTTCCTTGGCATCCAGCAAACGCTCCTGGATAGAGGCTGCCACACGCTCAAGAACGCCTGCCGCCCCGGGGTCGTTAACCATCTGCAGGCCGCCCCAGATACTGTGCAGGGTTGCCGGCAGATTCGCCAGATGGAGTTTGTCGTAGTCGGATTCGATAAAGGCAGTAATCGCTCGTTTGGCCAGGGTCAGAGCACCACGGGCTTCATCGGCAACCACATACAGCGCTTCCCGAAGGTACACAGACTCTTCACGCTTGCGCCCACCACTGGCCAGGGCATCGGTTTCCGACGTAATACCCCGGGTGACAATCTGCATTACCGCATCTTCAATGCCCAGAACGGAATCCGCCAGCCGGTAAAGCTCATCATCACCAGGCAGCCGGGACTCTTCTTCCCAGCTCCGGAGTTTGCCCGCCTCTTCCCGTGAAACGCTCGCCAGCTTGTTCAGGTCGAGCATAACCAGGGTGTTTGCCAGACGCTCTAGGGCATCAGCAATGGAAGACAACTCGGCCAGATCCGGCTCTATGCCACGCTCGATGATGTCCAGCTTGTCTTTTAACTGGTTCAATTCATCCTGCAGCGCTTCTGACAGGGACTTGAGAACGTCGCTGCCGGGGCCATATAACCTGCGGGCGTGGGCCTCGAGCATGGAGTCGGGAAAATCGGCTGGCGCGAGATGATAGGCGGACAGCACCTGGGTGACTTCAGGGTTGGCAGAGCCACTGCGATACAACAGATAGACCAGGTCGCGGATCAGGGAATCCGGGGCGTCTTTGCCGGTGGCGACTTTGCCAACGTAAACCACTTCCCGGGCGTATTTTTCGATCCGCATGAACATGCGCTTGCGGGCCTTGGTGAACACCATCGCCCGATCAAGCATGGTGTCCGCAACAATCCCGACAAGACACCACATCTGCCCCATGGGCGCACCCTGGCACAGGCGTGCAAGACCACGAGACGCTCGCCCGATCAGCTTTTTATTCACCACGTCGTTTCGATCTCGGAGAATGCCCAGAAGTGCAACCTGGAAAGTCAGCCGCATGCGGCGAGCCATAATTTCGTAATCGGCCTCATTGCCGTCAAAGGCCTGCAGCGTCATGCCGGCACAGAAATCCGGGCGCTCCTTGACATCGACATCAAAAAAACAGGATTCGGGGTAGGGTTTCTCCCGCCGGGCTTCCCGGAGATCATTGATAACAGGAAGCAGCAGTTCGGGATGATCTTCCCTTTGCTGGTGGTAATACTCCACATAGCGGCGGAGAATAAATAGCGCGCTGTTGAGTGTGGTCAGGAGGATGTTTTTGTCGTCGTTGGCACCAACGGGTACGTCGTTGGCCATGGTGACCGCTTCCTGGCACAGCAAAGTGCCGCCCCGAAGCTCCACCAGGATAAAAATGCCCCGCAACTGATTGATGAAATCAACACAGTTCTGGAGATCCTCACCCCTTTCGCGGTTTTCCTGAAAGCGTTCAAGGCTGGATTCTGCCTGCTTGATGGTCTGTTCGATTTCACTTTTGACCAGATCAAACGACTGCGATTTCGTCGCGAGAGACGACTGAACCATAAACGCTTCCCGTTAATATTGCGGAGACTACCGCATCCTCTTTGGTGGTCTCTGGTCCGGCTGCAGCGGACCAGGCCTTTTTGTTCTGGGCCGGTTATCCCCTTATCCGGCCAAAGACAGTTCGCAAAAAACTGGCGAACTTATCATTACTTATAACATAAAACTCAAGTACCTCAAGAAAGGCGGAATGTAACATTTAGTACAGGCCGACCCAGTTCTCATTCTGCGCTCTGGAGTTTACCCCAGACGGTTTCACCGGCCTGTTTCTCGAGCAGCGACATGAACTCGTCATGGGCTTCATTTTCAGCACTCGAGGCCCGAACAACGGAAAGCGGCTTTCTGTCAGCCGGAAGCCGCCTGATTCCGCCGTTGCCGCCACCACTTTCGGAGCCGGCATCCAGTGACAGCGCGGTCTGGCCGCCGGTGAGCAGCAGGTAAACGTCGGCCAGGATTTCCGCATCCAGCAAAGCGCCGTGAAGGTCACGGTTGCTGTTGTCCACGCCGTAGCGTTTACAGAGCGCATCCAGATTGTTCTTCTGCCCGGGGTGGCGTGCCCTTGCGATAGCGAGCGAATCGACAATCGAACAGTGATCAGCGGTCTTACGCACCGGCTTCACCCGGGCGAATTCCGAATCCATGAAGCCAACGTCGAAGGCGGCGTTATGGATAACCAGTTCCGCTCCCTTGATGAACTCGAAGAACTCGTCGGCAATCTCGGCAAATCGGGGTTTATCGGCCAGGAACTCATTGGTAATGCCGTGAACCGTGATCGCCTCGGCCTCAACCTCGCGGTCGGGATTGATATAAACGTGGTAGTTGCGACCGGTGAGCTGGCGCTCCATAAGTTCAACGCAGCCGATCTCGATGATTCGATGGCCTTCTGCGGGATCAATACCCGTGGTCTCTGTATCCAGTACGATCTGTCTCATTGCCTGTACCTGGTTATCTGCAGTTATGCGTTGGAAAGCTCTTCGACACCGCGATTGGCGAGTTCATCCGCCAGCTCATTGTCGGGCACGCCGGAATGTCCCTTGACCCAGTGCCAGTTAATCTTGTGCCGGGCAACTTCGGAATCCAGCTCCCGCCAGAGATCCTCGTTCTTGACGGGTTTTTTCGCAGAGGTTTTCCAGCCGTTGCGTTTCCAGCCCGCCATCCATTCAGTAATACCCTTGCGCACGTATTGCGAGTCAGTGAACAACTCCACGTCACAGGGGCGCTTCAGGGCCTCGAGGCCCCGAATGGCCGCCATGAGCTCCATACGATTGTTGGTGGTTCTGGCTTCGCCGCCGTGCAGGGTTTTGCGGTTATCGCCATAGCGCAGAACCACTCCCCAGCCGCCCGGGCCGGGATTGCCCTTGCAGGCGCCATCAGTGTAAAGGGTTACCTTGCCGGCCATTCAGTCTCCTGCTTCGATAATCAATGGATCACTTGATTTTGCTTGCGGACGAACCGCTCCGGCTGCAGCCCCGGGAGGCGCCAACGGTGCCAGTCCCCGGCAAGGCAATGACCTTGCTTTGTCGCCAGACAGGGCGTCTTGGCAGCCGTGCATGCACGCGTTTTTTGGCAAGGATACAGTAATAGGCGCCCACTGGCAGGAGTCGATTTCCCGACAGGCGATCATCGATACGGGACCGTGGCTTTCGTCCGGAGCGTTGGAGAGGCGCTCGGAAGAACCTCGTGACGGACGCCTCGACATTGAAGCCCAGCAGGTGAAGCCAGTCTTCCATCCGACCGCGCAACAGGAAACGACCGCCCCATGGGCCTTCGCTACTCCTGGTGATCAGTTTCCGTGCTCCCCAGAGGCTGAGCGGATTGAATCCAAACAAAGCCATGGTCCCTTCTCCGCGAAGCACACGCGCTGCCTCCCGAATCACCTGATGCGGATAGGGTGAAAAATCCGCAGCGTGGTGCAGCACCACCAGGTCCATGGAGTCACCTGGAAAGGCCAACTCGTCAGCATCGCAAATGGCGACTCCCTCGGGGATGTGGGGATACCATCGCGGCGTTGTCATGATCTTCTGGGAAAAATCCGTTCCCGTAGCCAGTGGCAGGCGGTGGCTGATGCTTACCTGCAATTGTCTGGCGCCAGTGAGGCGCTGGAGTTCGGCGTCCACAAACCGCCTCTGGTCTGCCAGAAGTGCCCGCCCCAGCGGGGTCTGGAACCAGCGCTCAAAGCTTTCATGTCTGGCGGAATAATCAACTGCGTCGGATTCACTCACCAAAGCGGCACTCCCGGAAGCCGGAACCTGTGGTTGGGGCCTTGTATTTAATGCTCTATCATATCAGTCACATTCGATAAGCACATGTGGGGCCCTATGTTGACCATTTCTGCCATACCCGCGTTCAGTGACAACTATATCTGGTGCCTTTCGGACACCAACAGCGATAAATCGTTGATTGTGGACCCGGGGCAGGCTCAACCGGTTCTGGACCACCTGGCCGCGAACAACCTGACACTGGACACCATCCTTGTGACCCATCACCACCCGGACCACGTTGGCGGCGTCAAAGAGCTGGTTTCCCGTTTTCCGGATTGCCGTGTCACCGGCCCCGCGGATTCCCCTTATAAGGGTAGTACCAACCTGGTTCACCCGGGCGACGAGGTGATCTGGGGAGACATCACTTTCCAGGTGCTGGGCGTACCCGGTCATACCCTGGACCACATAGCCTATTTCACGGATGTAGAGGTTCAGGGCCGGCCGGTTCTGTTCTGCGGCGATACCCTGTTCGTCTGTGGTTGCGGTCGCCTGTTCGAGGGTTCTCCTGAACAGATGCGCCAATCGCTCCAGACCCTGAGAGCCCTGCCGGGTGAAACCGCGGTTTATTGCGCCCACGAATACACCCTAGCCAATCTCCGTTTCGCCAGAAGCTGGCTCCCTGAAGACGAGGGACTTCGGGATTTCGAGCAGCAGTGCCAGGCCGCTCGTAATGAGGGAAGGCCCACTGTCCCCTCGGTACTGGATGACGAGAAACGGCTGAATCCATTTCTCCGCTGGGATGATCCGGCTGTTGTGGATTCGGCCCGCGCCTATTGTGCCAGCCACGGTTTGCCGGCGGATTCCGAGAACGCCATCTTTGCGGCCATACGCCACGGCAAGGATAACTTCTGACGGCCTGCGCTACGCACTTAACAAATCCTCTCATAGCCGTAACGAGAGGTTTCTTGACCCTTTAAAAAGCGGTCCCATAGAATCGTTTCAACTTTGTTACCGTAAATTATTCAATACGCCGGGTTTTCAGTTGCTGAGTCCGGCGTCAACCTGAAACCGGATGTCTTTATGTCGGTCAGTCGATTGTCGTTGATGTTTTTCGCCGGAGCCTTGGCCAGCGGCTGCAGTAGCCTGATCAATCAGGGCGAGGAAAGCCCCCTGAACACTCAGGAAGTTGCCGTTGCCGCTGGCGACGAGGGGCTGAAGAAAGCCGTTGAAACCGGGGAGAACGGCGACGTCACTCGCAACGAGCCGCTTGACGAAGCCATTGCGCCCGAACTCAAGGACGCTGCCAGGGATGCCCGGGAGAAGCTCGACAATCCAGTACAGAAAACAACAGAAATAGAAGTAGAAGCGGTCGAGCAGGACCTGTGGGCCAGGCTTCGCTCCGGATTCGTACTGGATCATGATATCGACAATGAGCGCGTCCGGGACCAGTTAAACTGGTATGCCCGCCATCCCGGTTACATCGACCGGGTGGTGGAGCGTGGTAGCCGCTACCTGCACTACATTGTCAATGAGACTGAAAAGCGCGGCCTGCCGGCCGAGTATGCCCTGCTCCCCATTGTTGAGAGCGCGTTCGATCCCTTCGCCTATTCCCATGGCCGGGCCGCCGGTCTCTGGCAGTTTATTCCATCGACAGGAAAGTACTTCGGTCTTACCCAGAGCTGGTGGCACGATGAGCGTCGGGACGTTATTGCCGCCACCGACGCCGCCCTGACCTACCTTGACCGTCTGGCGAACCGGTTTGACGGCGACCATACCCTGGCCCTGGCCGCCTACAACAGCGGCGGTGGCACGGTTTCCAGCGCCATGCGCCGTAATCGTAACAGCAACAAGCCGACCGACTTCTGGTCATTGCAGCTGCCGCGGGAAACCCGCCATTACGTTCCCAAGCTGATTGCGCTGGCGAAAATATTCGACAATCCCGAGGCCTATGGCATAGAGCTACCATCGCTGAAAGACGAGCCCTACTTCGAGATTGTTGAAACGGGCTCCCAGCTGGATCTCGCGCAGGCTGCTGAATTGGCCGGTGTCGATGTGGATGAAATCTACCTGCTCAACCCCTCCTACAACCGTTGGGCAACCTCCCCGGACGGCCCTCACCGGCTGCTCGTTCCGGTTCAGAACGCCGAGAAATTCCGCACGGCATTGGCGCAGATTCCCCCAGATCAACGGGTCTCCTGGCGCAACTACAAGGTCAAATCCGGCGACAGCCTGAATTCAATTTCCCGCAAATTCTCGACGACGCCGTCTGTATTGCAGCAGGTGAACAACCTGGACGGCGATCTGATCCGCATTGGCCAGCGCCTTATGATCCCGTCTGCGTCCAAGGGTAGTGACGCCTACGCCCTGAGCGCCTCCCAGCGCCTCGAGCGCAAACAGGAGCGTAAGCGAGACGGAAACAAGGTGCGGTACACCGTTCGCAAAGGCGATACCTTCTGGGACATTGCCCGGGAGCACCGGGTTTCTGTGCGTGAAGTAGCTGCCTGGAATGGTATGGCTCCCGGTGACCCGCTGATCCCGGGCAAGGAACTGGTCATCTGGTCCAAAACCAATCAGCCCACGATGGTGGCAACCAATAGTACTCGCGGCAAAGCCATGGTGCGTAAAGTCGGCTATCGGGTACGCAAAGGCGATTCTCTGGCCCGGATTGCCAGCCGTTTTTCCGTGAATGTGCGGGACATCGCAAGCTGGAATGACCTGAATACGGCCCGTTATCTGCAACCCGGGCAAAGTCTGGTACTCTACGTTGATATCCGAAACAGTCCCTGACGTGCGAGACTTATGACAAGAACACGGAAAGCCTCATCCCTTACGTCGTTTTTTTCAGCCCTGGCTCTGATGGCCACACCGTTCATTTCTCCATTTTCCGCCGCCCAAGAGGCAATGCCAGCACATGGCATTGCCATGCACGGCGACACCAAATACCCCGCCGGTTTCACTCATTTTGACTACGTGAATCCGGACGCCCCCAAAGGCGGTACGCTGAAGATGGCCGTGGTGGCCAACGGTTTCGACTCCTTCAATCCGTTCGATATCCGGGGCGTGGCTGCAGCAGGTATCAGCACCTATCTCTACGATACCCTGCTGGAATCCTCGGATGATGAACCCTTTTCTGCCTACGGCCTGATTGCCGAATCCCTGGAAACCCCTGAAGACCGGAGCTATGTGGTATTCAATATCCGGGAACAGGCGAAATTCCACGATGGCGAAGCCATTACCGCAGAAGATGTGAAATTTTCGTTCGAAACCCTGACAACCAAGGGGCACCCCTTCTTTCGAAACTACTACGCCGACGTCAGTTCGGTGACGGTAGAGGGCCCCCGCCGGGTACGTTTTGATTTCAGCGATACCAGCAACCGGGAGCTGCCGCTGATTCTGGGCCAGATGCCGATCTTGCCGGCGCACTACTGGGCCGATCGTGAGTTTGGCAAGAACGGGCTCAATCCGCCGGTGGGCAGTGGCCCCTACCGGATCGGCGACTTCGAGGCAGGCCGGTCCATAACCTATGAGCGGGTAAAGGACTACTGGGCCAAAGACATCGGGGTCCGGAAGGGCCGGTTCAACTTCGACCAGATCACCTACGATTACTACACCGATGACACCGTGGCCCTTGAAGCCTTCAAAGCGGGCAGTTTCGATTTCCGTCTGGAGTCTTCCGCCAAGAACTGGGCAACGGCCTACACTGGTGAACGGTTTGAAAATGGCACCATTATCAAGGAAGCCATTGAACACCACCGCCCCTCGGGTATGCAGGGTTTCGCCTTCAATACCCGCCGTAAGGTGTTTTCCGACCCACTTGTGCGAGAAGCCCTGGCCTATGGCTTTGATTTCCAGTGGGCCAACAAGAACCTGTTCTTTGACCAGTACACCCGCACGGACAGCTATTTCGAGAATAGCGACCTGGCTTCCTCTGGGCTGCCAGAAGGTCGGGAACTTGAGATACTGGAGCCCTACCGGGATCAGCTCCCCGAAGAGGTCTTCACAGAAGAGTATCAGCCGCCCACAACAGAGGGTCAGCAGGGATTGCGAGAAAATCTCAGGACAGCCATGGAGCTGCTGAAGTCAGCGGGCTATGAGATCCGGGACGGCAAAATGGTACACGGAGAGTCCGGCGAACCACTGGCGTTCGAAATACTGCTGTTCCAGAAGAGTTTCGAGCGGGTGGTGTTACCCTTCAAGAACAACCTCGGCCGGCTTGGCATTGATGTCACTGTCCGCCTGGTAGACAGCAACCAGTATATCCAGCGTTTGCGGGAATTCGATTTTGACATGATCACCCAGGTGTTCGGCCAGTCGGATTCACCGGGCAACGAGCAGCGGGAATACTGGCATTCTTCTACCGTGGACGCCAAAGGCTCACGGAACTACATGGGCGTTAGCGATCCTGTGATCGACGAGCTCGTAAGCATGGTGATTCAGGCGCCCGACCGCGAGGAGCTGGTGCACCGGGTTCGTGCGCTGGACCGGGTTCTGCTGCACCACCACTACGTGATCCCCCACTGGCACCTGAGAAGCGATCGCGTCGCCTACTGGAACCATCTGCAACGTCCGGCCGAGACGCCCAAGAACGGCATCGACCTGGACAACTGGTGGGCGAAGCCCTGAGGAAAACGCCGCTAAATGGGCATCTATATACTCAGGCGTCTGGCGCTGATCATTCCCACGCTGATTGGGATCATGCTGCTCAACTTTGTTATCGTGCAGGCCGCTCCGGGCGGACCGGTTGAGCAGTTAATTGCGGAAATGGAAGGCCATGGAGGCAGCGCCCTTGCCCGGGCCTCTGGCGGCGGCACCGGTGGCGAGGTGGCCGATTCTTCCGGCGACACCCGTGGCTCCCGGGGCATACCGGACGAACTCCTGAAGGAAATCGAAGTCATGTATGGCTTCGACAAGCCGGCCCACGAACGCTTCTTCAAGATGCTCGGCGATTACGCCACCTTCAACTTCGGCGATTCCTTTTTTCGCGAGAAAAGCGTCATTGAGCTGATTCTCGACAAGATGCCCGTATCCATCTCACTGGGCCTCTGGTCGACCCTGATTATCTATTTCATATCCATTCCCCTGGGCATCCGCAAAGCGGTCACTGACGGCTCCCGGTTCGATGTCTGGACCAGTTCGGCCATTGTGGTGGGCTATGCGATCCCCGGCTTCCTGTTTGCCATACTCCTCATTGTGCTGTTCGCCGGCGGCAGTTACTTTGACTGGTTCCCGCTTCGCGGCCTGACTTCGTCCAATTTCGACGAGCTTACCTGGTACCAGAAAATCGGGGATTACTTCTGGCACCTGGCGTTGCCAGTGACTGCAAACGTGATTGGCGGTTTTGCCACCCTCACGCTGCTCACCAAGAACTCGTTCCTGGATGAAATCGGAAAACAGTACGTGGTGACTGCCCGCGCAAAAGGGCTGGACCAGAAAGAAGTGCTCTACGGGCATGTGTTCCGCAACGCCATGCTGATCGTGATTGCCAGTTTGCCGGGTGTTCTGGTCGCCCTCTTCTTTACTGGCTCACTGCTTATCGAGGTCATCTTCTCCCTCGACGGGCTCGGATTGCTGGGTTTTGAGGCCGCCCTGAATCGTGACTACCCGGTGATCTTCGGCACCCTGTATATCTTTACCCTGATGGGGCTCATCCTGAAGCTGATCAGCGACATCACCTATGTCCTGGTCGATCCCCGGATCGATTTTGAAAGCCGGGAGGGTGCGTGAGTTTCCGTTCCCTGACTCCAATCCAGCAGAGACGCCTGCGTAACTTCCGGAAAAACCGGCGTGGTTTCTGGTCGTTGTGGATCTTTCTGGCTCTGTTCGGTCTGTCACTGGCGGCCGAGCTGATTGCCAACGATTCTCCGCTGATCGTCTCCTATAAGGGTGACCTGTATTTTCCAGTTATCCAGTCGGTACCAGAAGAAACCTTTGGTGGTTTTCTGCCCACGGAGGCGGATTATCGGGACCCGTTTATCTCAGATGAGATCAGTGCCAATGGCTGGATGGTCTGGCCACCCATCCGGTTCAGCTACAACACCATCAATTACGATCTTGAGGTGCCCTCACCGGCGCCACCCAGTGCCGAGAACTGGCTCGGCACCGACGACCAGGGCCGGGATGTTGCCGCCCGGGTGATTTACGGTTTCCGCATCTCGGTTCTGTTTGGTCTTACCCTGACCATTGCAAGCTGCATTGTTGGCGTTGTTGTCGGTGCTATCCAGGGCTTTTACGGCGGAAAGATCGATCTGCTGGGACAGCGGTTTATCGAGATCTGGTCTGGCTTGCCGGTTCTGTATCTGCTGATCATTCTGTCCAGTATTGTGCAGCCAAACTTCTGGTGGTTGCTGGGCATCATGCTGCTGTTTAGCTGGATGGGGCTGGTGGATGTGGTCCGGGCAGAATTCCTGCGTGCCCGAAACTTCGAGTACGTCAAAGCCGCGCGAGCCCTCGGGCTGGACAACCGCAAGATCATGTTCCGGCATATCCTGCCGAACGCCATGGTTGCCACCCTCACCTTCCTGCCGTTCATTCTTACCGGCGCGATTACGGGGCTGACCTCCCTGGATTTCCTCGGTTTCGGTCTGCCCTCTGGTTCGCCCTCGCTGGGTGAACTGATCGCCCAGGGCAAGGCCAATCTGCATGCCCCCTGGCTGGGCATTTCTGCTTTTGTCTCGTTGTCGCTGATGCTCACCCTGCTGGTGTTTGTTGGCGAAGCCGTGCGCGACGCCTTTGATCCGAGGAAGAGCTGACATGAACCAACTGCTTCAGATCTCAGATCTCTCCATCCGCTTCGATCAGGGGCCCGCAGCGGTCGAATCCCTATCGCTGGCTATTCGGGAAGGAGAAACTCTGGCGCTGGTGGGCGAAAGCGGCTCCGGAAAATCCATTTCCGCGCTTTCGATCCTTCGGCTTCTTGATGCACGCCACGCCAGCTACCCCAGCGGGCAAATCCGGTACCGGGGCGAGGACCTGCTGGCTGCTACAGAAAAGCGAATGCGCCAGATTCGTGGCCGGGAGATCGGCATGATCTTCCAGGAACCGATGACATCCCTGAATCCGTTACACACCGTGGAAAAGCAGATTGGCGAAACCCTGGAGCTGCACAAGGGGATGCGTGGGCCCCAGGCCAGGCAGCGATGCCTGGAACTGCTGAACCTTGTGGGGATACAGAATCCGGAGTCCAAGCTGTGTGCTTACCCTCACCAGTTGTCGGGCGGACAGAAGCAGCGTGTGATGATCGCCATGGCCCTGGCCAACGAGCCGGACCTACTGATCGCGGATGAGCCCACCACCGCGCTGGATGTGACAGTCCAGAAACAGGTTCTGGAATTGCTCCGGGATCTTCAGAAGAAACTGGGCATGGCCATCCTTCTGATTACCCACGATCTTACCATCGTACGACGCTACGCAGACCGGGTGGCGGTTATGGAGCGCGGAAAACTCGTGGAAGAAGCTGATACCAACACCCTTTTCGCCAGCCCACAGCATGCCTACACCCGAAAGCTGCTGGATGCCGAACCTCCGGAAACGCCCCTGCCCCCTGGAAAACACGCAGAGCCGCTGCTGGCCGTCGAGAATCTGGACGTGCGCTTCCCGATCCGCAAAAGCCTTCTGGGCAAGGTAAAGGAATCCTTTCACGCCGTACAAAATGCGGATTTCCAGCTCGGTCGGGGAGAAACCCTTGGTATTGTCGGGGAAAGCGGCAGCGGCAAAACTACCATAGGCCATGCCTTGCTCAAGCTTACCGCAAGCACGGGAAGTATCCGCCTTGCCGGCGAAGAACTGGCATTTCTCAATCAGAAGGAATTCCGGCCCTGGCGGCGGCGTGTCCAGATCGTCTTCCAGGACCCGTTCGGTAGCCTGAGCCCGAGAATGTCCATCGCAGAAATCGTCCGTGAGGGGCTGCAAATTCACGATGCGCATAACGCCGCTGAACACGATAGGAAAGTCATACGTGCGCTGACCGATGTTGGCCTGGATCCCGAGGCGCGTCACCGGTACCCCCATGAATTCTCCGGTGGCCAGCGGCAGCGGATTGCCATTGCGCGGGCACTGGTACTGCAGCCCGACCTGATCATCCTGGATGAACCCACCTCTGCCCTGGACCGCACGGTACAAAAGCAGGTCATTGAACTGTTGAGGGATATCCAGACCCGTTATGGTCTAAGCTATATCTTTATCAGCCATGACCTGGCCGTTGTACGCGCCCTGAGCCATAAACTCCTGGTTCTACAGCACGGCCGGATCGTGGAATATGGTGATGCGGATGAGATCTTCCATTCACCTCGCGCGGACTACACCCGTGAGCTGCTCAGTGCCGCATTCTTTTACCAGAACACAACTACGACTATTTGAGCGTTACCCCGGCCAGAGCACTCAGGGATAATGCACCCAAATCAGGAACACAGGGAGAACGACCCATGGGAATCCTCAGTGGCAAAAAAGCACTGATCGTTGGCGTAGCCAGCAAACTGTCCATTGCTTACGGCATCGCCGAGGCATTTGCCCGCGAAGGCGCTGAACTGGCTTTCACCTACCAGAACGAAAAGCTCCAGCCACGTGTTGAGAAATTCGCCGAGCAATGGGGCAGCAAGCTGACCTTCCCCTGCGATGTCGCCAGCGATGAACAGATTGAAAATGTCTTCAAGGAACTGGGCAAGCACTGGGACAATATCGACATTATCGTTCATGCCGTTGGCTATGCCCCGGGTCACGAGCTGGACGGCAACTATGTTGACGTTACCACCCGTGACGGCTTCCGCATTGCCCACGACATCAGCTCCTACAGCTTCGTGGCCCTGGCCAAGGGTGCCCGCAGCATGATGCACGAGGGTAGCTCGCTCATTACCCTGAGTTACCTGGGCGCCGAGCGGGTTCTGCAGAATTACAACGTCATGGGCCTGGCCAAGGCATCCCTGGAAGCCAACGTTCGTTACATGGCTGCCAGCCTGGGCCGTGATGGCATTCGCGTGAACGGCATTTCCGCCGGCCCGATCAAGACCCTGGCTGCCTCGGGCATCAAGAGCTTCCGCAAGATGCTGGCCGAAAACGCCAAACGCGCACCGCTGCGCCGCAACGTCACCATCGACGAAGTGGGCAACGCCGCCGCGTTCCTGGGCTCCGATATGGCCTCCGGTATTACCGGCGAGATCATGTACGTGGACGCTGGCTTCAACATCACCGGAATGGCGGAACTGGAAGAGTAAGTTTCCGTACCCGGATAGAAAGAGCCGGCTTTATGCCGGCTCTTTTCGTTAGACGGGGTGGTGTTTCGTCAACCCTGGTCATCGCGGACGCCACAGCCTCTACCCATTCAACGTAGGCGGTTTCATCGGATTCAATGATCCGCACGCCCACCAGAAACCCCGACTCATTCGGCCTGCACCAGACCACCTCGACCATCAAGGTGAAAGGCTCGTTATGGTTACCGAGTGATACGCTTGCTGGTAACAGGGCGCCCAGGGACAGGGGCTCCCCGGAAGACAAACATAGGCCGCTCGCAGAAATATCCCGAATACCGCAGACAAGCTCCCTGGCCTCGGGCGTTTCCTCTTCCGGTATGCCGGATTCAAGTTCGAGAACTGCACGGGCTCTCGCGGTCAGGCGGTAATCGGCACGGTTGTCCTTCTCAAAGGGAGGATCATTCCGGGTTCCAAAGGTGTAATCGTTGTCTGCCATTGTTATTTTTCCTGCTTCGGCAATATCAGTTTCGGCCCACACGGATTCGGCCAACCACCCTGCTGAGGGTGTCATCAAATTCTGCGGAGGTTCCCAGAACCCGGATCCGGCCTTCGACAATACCCTCTACAAGGGCGTCCTCAAGAAATTCACGACGATTGAGGCCCAAACGATCGACAAACACCAGCTTTCTGGACGCATTGATGCGTACGGCCAGCTTCAGGCGGGCCGGCTCATCCGAAGTTTCATCCGGTTCAACCACGATCCAGCCGCCGAGCTTGATGGCGTCTACCTGTTTTTCAGCCAACAGGGTGTGCTCCTTCCTGATCCGCGCCTCCTCGGCCTTTTCATCGGCGATGCGCTGCTCTTCGGCCGCCTGACGCTGGCGCTCCAGCTCTGCTTCGCGCTTCGCTTCCTCCGCCCTGCGGCGAGCTTCTGCGGCTTCTTTCTCCCGACGCAGCTCCTCGGCCCTGAGCCTTGCTGCCTCCGCAGCCTGTTCCCGCTGCCGGCGCTGTTTATCGCAAACACCCGCGAGTAGTTCGACGGTCTCCGCCAATACGGTTCCAAATGGCGTCAGTTTCGGCAGGGGACGGATCTGTTCTTTTTCCAGAGCGGCCTGGAAATCAGTCCAGGTCTGCAGGCCCAGTTTTACACCAGCACCGTTAGTCCAAAGGATTTCTGCCGATTCGGTCAGAAAGGCATAGAAATACCGGCGCTGCTCCGCTCCCCCTTCGCCTTCGACAAACCACTGCCCCTCGAACGGTTTAAAGGCTTGCTCAGTCGGTACCTCAAAGCTCAGCCAACTGCTATCCCACTGAAATCCACCTGCTGCCGGTAACGCATCGACCAGCTCTGGCGTCTCTCCTCTGAGTCGCGAGACCATCACGCCTTCGATTCCTGCCAGGGAGTCCGCCGGAAGCGCCTGGTTATACACCCGTTTCCAGACATCAAGAAGTCGGTCGCCGATCTGTTCGCCAACGTGATAGAGGCGATTTCTGTCTTTGTCAGAAAGCGAAGGATCACCGATCCAGACCAGCCACTCGAGAAGCTTGCTGCCATGCCGAAAAGTCTCACCTTCCAGACCGGCGTCCCAGAAGGACTGCTTGAGCAGCCCCTGCCAGTAATCGAGGATAAACCGCACGATCGGCATGGGAAGCCTGCGACCCTGAAGAGCCCGGCCAACAAGGGCGCGGGCAGTCTGGTCGGCCTTGCGCTGTTTGGCAGCACCCTGCTCCGTCTCCAGCAGGCGTTGGCGGAGCTTTCCGGCCTGGGCGTCCCTTCGGGCCGACTCTTCCTGCCATTGGTGACAGAAGGCTTCCACGGGGTCCGTGCTACCGGATTCAAAGCTGGCCGACACCGCAATAACCAGCGAATCAAGCTGGTCCAGAAGCACCCTTGATGAACGCCCGCCAGAGTCGCTCCAGCCCCGCCACTCCTGCAGACTGTCCAGCCAGGAAAGCACGGGCCCGCTGAAGGCTTTCTTGCCCTCAAGATCCATGCGCCAGGCAAGATAAAACCGCAGTCTCGCTACGCGTCGCGCGAGACTTGGGTGCAAACCACTGGTTTTCAGGAAGACATCCATGATCCGGTCGGCAACATAAGCCGCGTTCACCTGACGCGCTGACCACTCAAGATGGACGGACCGGATGACGTGGGTGACGCGCTCGTCCCGTTGCTCGGACCAGCATGAAATCAGAAGCGGGCGCCAGTCGCTGACAGACTCTGGTTCGAGCTTGCCCGCCGGGTAAGGGAGGTCAGGAACACGTATGCCGGCCAGGACATCGTCTATCTTACCTGAAACCGTTGCAACGGAAGGCACATCCTTCGGTCTCTGCCTGTTTTGCGACATCCGTTCCCCATACCTAAGAAGCGTTGAAAAGGCCCTGTAAATAACGCAGTATAACCAACTCGCCGGGGTTTACCGCAACCGTACACCGGCGCTATTCGCGTTAATCTGCAACCCTGTTGGCATATTCCATGGTCCACCAGGGCTGCAACGATCAGAATCGGGGAAGCAGAACAACATGTCGGGCAACAAACTAGAGAATCTGAATGTGGCGAGCCAGGAAGCACTGATCACTCCTGAAGCGCTGAAGAAGGAGATGCCACTCTCCGACAAGGCCGCAGAAACCGTCTCAAAGGGCCGCCAGGCCATCTATGACATCATGGACGGCAAAGACCACCGGCTATTCGTGGTGGTGGGCCCCTGCTCCATTCACGATGTAGAAGCGGCCCGGGATTACGCCGCGCGCCTGAAGAAGCTTGCCGATGAAGTCAGCGATACGCTGCTGATCGTTATGCGTGTCTATTTTGAGAAGCCTCGTACAACCGTTGGCTGGAAAGGTCTGATCAACGACCCGCACCTGAACGACACCTTTGATATTGAGCAGGGCCTCCACATCGGTCGTCGCTTGCTGCTGGATATCAACGAGCTGGGCCTCCCCGCAGCCACAGAAGCACTGGATCCGATTTCCCCGCAATACCTGCAGGACACCATTGCCTGGTCGGCCATCGGCGCCCGTACTACTGAATCACAGACCCACCGGGAAATGAGCAGCGGCCTGTCCATGGCAATCGGTTTCAAGAATGGCACTGATGGCAGCCTTGATGTTGCCGTGAACGCCATGAAGTCGGTTTCCCATCCCCACAGTTTCCTGGGTATTGATCAGCAGGGCCAGGTGGCGATTATCCGCACCAAGGGCAACAATTACGGGCACGTTGTTCTTCGCGGCGGCGGTGGCAAACCCAACTACGACTCGGTAAGCGTCGCCCTCTGCGAGCAGGCGCTGGATAAAGCAGGCTTGCGCAAATCGATGATGATTGACTGCAGCCACGCCAACTCAAGCAAGGACCCGGCTATCCAGCCGCTGGTCATGCAGGACGTAACCCACCAGATTCTGGAAGGCAATACCTCCATCCAGAGCCTTATGGTAGAGAGCAACATCAACTGGGGTAACCAGTCCATTCCCGAGAATCTGGCCGATCTCAAATACGGCGTGTCGGTGACCGACGCCTGTATCGACTGGCCAACCACGGAGAAGGCGATCCGGGACATGCGCGACAAACTCAAGGATGTATTGCCCAAGCGCAAGATTGGCTGAGCAAAGCATGATGAGAAAACGGGGAGCTCAGCTCCCCGTTTTCATAACCCCACCTACCCAGTCGAGCCTTTCTCTCAGCGCCACCACGTGGCCGATAATCACCAGCGTTGGCGGCTGGACGGCTTCAGCCTCTACCCGTTCAACGATATTGCACAGACTCCCTGTCACCACGCGCTGATCCCTCGTTGTGCCCTTCGAGACCAACGCCACGGGCATATCCTGCGACATACCATGGGCGACCAGCTGCCGGCAAATGATGGGCAGGCCCACCAGCCCCATGTAGAACACCAGGGTCTGGTTGTTCTGGACAAAGTCCTTCCAGGGTAGATCACAGGTATCGTTCTTGAGATGGCCGGTCACGAACCGAACCGACTGGGCGTAATCCCGGTGGGTCAGAGGAATGCCAGCGTAGGCGGCGCAGCCGGAAGCGGCGGTGATACCCGGCACTACCTGGAACCGGACACCGGCGTCGGCAAGGGTTTCAATCTCTTCACCACCCCGACCAAAAATAAACGGGTCTCCGCCCTTGAGACGAACGACTTTTCGTCCCTGCCTCGCCAGATCCACCAGTCGCTGATTGATCTGATCCTGGGGCAAGGTGTGGTTGGCGCGCTGCTTGCCAACATGAATCATCTCGGCAGTTTCCGGGATCATGGCCAGGATTTCCGGCGACACGAGACGATCGTAAAGTACTACTTCCGCGGCGGTGATCAGCCGCCAGGCTTTGAGTGTCAGCAGTTCAGGGTCCCCGGGGCCGGCCCCGACAAGAGCCACCTCACCCGCTGAGCTGTTGGGGTTCGAGGTTACCGGATTGACCCTGTACCTTACCGGTGCAGGGGTTGCACCAACGCCCTTCCCTGGTGCGCTATCTGGCTGATCACTCATTGGATTTTTTCAACGCCTCCCATATACGGCCTGAGAACCTCCGGAACCACAATGCTGCCGTCTGCCTGCTGGTAGTTCTCCATGACCGCAATCAGTGCACGGCCAACGGCAAGACCCGATCCGTTCAGGGTGTGGACAGGCTCGGGCTTTCCGGTTTCCGGGTTACGCCAACGAGCATGCATGCGGCGTGCCTGGAAATCCCGGGTATTGGAACAGGAGGAGATCTCACGGAATTTGTCCTGCCCTGGCAACCAGACCTCCAGGTCGTAGGTCTTGGCCGCGGAAAAGCCCATGTCGCCACCGCAGAGCGCAACCACACGGTAAGGCAACTCCAGCAACTGAAGCACTTTTTCGGCGTGACCAGTCAGGGCTTCCAGCGCGGCATCTGAATCCTCCGGACGAACCACCTGCACGAGCTCTACCTTGTCAAACTGATGCTGACGGATCATGCCCCGGGTATCCCGGCCGTAAGAGCCTGCTTCACTGCGGAAGCACGGAGTGTGGCAGACCATCTGCAACGGGAGCTCAGCGGCATCCAGGATGGAGTCCGATACCAGATTGGTGGCAGGTACTTCTGCAGTGGGAATCAGGTACAGCGGATGCTCGCCCTCAGTCTTGAACAGGTCTTCCTCAAACTTGGGCAACTGGCCGGTTCCGTACAGGCTGTCTGCGTTCACCAGGTACGGTACATAAGTCTCCAGGTAGCCATGCTCGCGGGTATGCAGATCCAGCATGAACTGGGCCAGGGCCCGATGAAGCCTTGCCACGGGGCCTCGCATGACGGCGAAGCGAGAATGGGCCAACCGGGTCGCGGTCTCGAAATCCAGACCTTTCAGCCCCTCGCCCAGGGCAACGTGGTCTTTGGGCTCGAAATCGAAGGCCTTTGGGGTGCCCCAGGTGCGAATCTCTACGTTATCGTCTTCACTGTCACCCGCCGGTACATCTTCATCCGGAAGATTCGGGATACCGGCCAGAAACGCGTTGAGCTCTTCCTGAAGGGCGCGGAGCTCGTCTTCGGCTTCAGACCTCTGCTTCTTAAGGTCTTCCACCTCGTCCAGCAGCGGCTGGATATCCTCGCCGGCCGCTTTGGCCTTCCCGATCGACTTGGACCGCTTGTTCTGCTCGCTCTGAAGGGTTTCCGTACTTACCTGGAGTGCACGACGGCGCTCCTCAAGCTGCTCGAAGGTGGCAGTATCGAATTCGAAATTCTTGACGGCCAGCCGACGGGCGATCTCTTCTGTCTGGGTGCGGACACGTTTGGGATCGAGCATGATTATCCTGAATCTTCCGGTTAGCGATGGTTTGAATGACTGGCCATTATACCTGCACTGGCGCTCGTGGCTACCGCAGCACAAGACTCAGTTGTAGCGTTTTCGGGGGCTTTCGGCGTTGCGGGTATCCAGACGCTGGCGTTTCTCGGCCAGTTTGATCTCAAGCCCTCGATTAACGGGCTCATAGTAGCGGCGTTGATGAATGGCCTCGGGCAGGTAGGACTCCCCGGCGGCGAAGGCCTCGGGCTCATCATGGGCGTACCTGTAGGTATCGCCGTGGCCCATGCTTTTCATCAGTTTGGTCGGGGCATTGCGGAGGTGAACTGGCACCTCATAGTCCGGGTCTTTGCGGATATCCGCCATACACTGATTAAAGGCGTTATAAACCGCATTACTTTTGGGAGCCAGCGCCAGATAGGTCACCGCCTGGGCCAGGGCCAGTTCCCCTTCCGGTGTCCCCAGCCGCTCCTGGGCATCCCAGGCGTCCATGCTAAGCTGCAGGGCACGAGGGTCAGCGTTACCAATGTCTTCGCTGGCAATGCGCACCAGACGCCGTGCAACATAGAGCGGATCACAGCCGCCATCGAGCATCCGGCACAGCCAGTACAGCGAACCGTCCGGATCGGAACCGCGAACGGATTTATGCAGTGCAGAGATCTGGTCGTAAAACACATCTCCGCCCTTGTCGAACCGACGCAGGCTTGTCTGCATTACCTGTTCGAGCTGATCAGCCGTTACCCGGTCCATTCCGGAGCCGTCCGGCTCGGCCAGATCCGCCGCCACCTCCAGAATATTAAGGGCGCGACGGGCATCGCCGCCGGATGCTGCCGCCATCAGGGTCAGCACGTCCTCATCAACCAGCAGGCGGCCTGCGAAGCCCTCGTCGGCAGCCAGCGCACGACGTAACAATTGAAGAATGTCCTCTTCTTCAAGGTTCTTAAGCACGTAGACCCGGGTACGGGACAGCAGGGCGCTGTTAAGTTCGAAAGAAGGGTTTTCGGTGGTCGCACCCACGAAGATGAACGTTCCGTCCTCGATGTGGGGGAGAAACGCGTCCTGCTGGCTCTTGTTGAATCGATGCACCTCATCGACAAACAGCAGCGTGTCCCGCCCCTGGGACTGTTTTCGATTGCGCGCCCGCTCTACTACAGCCCGAATCTCTTTCACACCGCTCAAAACGGCAGACACCGTCTCGAAGCTAAGATCGCTGACGTTCGCCAGAAGCTGGGCAAAAGTAGTCTTACCGACTCCGGGAGGTCCCCAGAGAATCATGGAGTGAAGCTGGCCCTGCTCCACCGCACGTCGAAGAGGTTTTCCGGGCCCGACCAGGTGTGCCTGGCCCACGTAGTCATCCAGTGTTGCAGGCCGCATTCTTGCGGCCAAAGGCCGGAAACCGGCGGATTCCCCGAACAGGCTATCCTGCATCAGGCCCCGTCCCGGATAATATCCACACCCTCCGGGTAGTCGAGGGTGAAGGCACCGGCTTCCACCGGTTCATTGAGCCTGATCCGGTCAAAACTCAGAACACTCAACTGGGCAAGGGAATCCTGCATGCGCATCTCCTGAAGCTCGCCCTTGAAGAAGGTCAACCGGAGTGACGTGAAAAGGGAATCAGGACTCCTTGGTTCCAGGGTGAATTCGCGCGTGTTGTCACCGATCTGGCGCTCTGAGACCTTGTAGGTTTCCTCCAGGTTATCCACTTCACCGCTGAGCAGCAGTGCCGGGGTAGATTGCACCCGGTCATCGAGCTTATGAATCGTAACCTGCTCCAGATCAGGATCGTAGACCTCCACGGTTTCGCCATCGCTCACAATAAACTGCGAGAGGGGCGCGCTGGTTTCCCAGTAGAACAGACCCGGACGTTTTGCTTTCAACGAACCACGGGTTTCCTGGACCTTGTTGCCATTCTCGTTGACAACAATCTGAATGAAATCCGCCTGATAGGATTCATAGCTCTTCAGTAACGAAGCCAGCTCGTCGGCTCCCTCTTGGCCCTCACTGGCCGTCGCAGGGCTGAAGAAAAACACCGTCGCTGCCATTACTAACAGGTATTTCAGAAAAGACTGTGCCATGGCTCGTTACTCCTAATCTCTGGGTGGCGGCGGCGCCAGAACTTCACGGGCGCCGTTATGGCCTGCGGCGCTTACCACGCCGGATGCTTCCATGGCATCAACCAGGTTTGCCGCCCGGTTGTACCCGATCTTGAATTTTCGCTGCACCGAGGAAATTGAAACGCGGCGCCCTTCAGTCACGAACGCAACCGCCTCGTCGTAGAGCGCATCGCCTTCGCTGTCTCCACCGCCTTCTGACAGGTTGGGTACCCCGGGCAGACTCTCGCCTTCAGCTCCGTTGAGGACATCGTCCACGTAGACCGGTTCGCCACGTGCTTTCCAGGCACTGACAACGCGGTGAACCTCATCGTCGTCCACAAACGCTCCATGCACCCGAACCGGCAGGCCCGACCCCGGTGGCAGGTAGAGCATGTCGCCATGCCCCAGGAGCTGCTCGGCGCCGCCCTGATCCAGTACCGTCCGCGAATCGATCTTGGACGACACCTGGAAAGACATCCGGGTGGGAATGTTGGCCTTGATCAGGCCGGTTATCACATCAACCGACGGCCTCTGGGTAGCGAGGATCAGGTGAATACCTGCCGCCCTTGCCTTCTGTGCAATGCGGGCAATCAGCTCTTCAACCTTTTTGCCAACGATCATCATCATGTCGGCAAACTCGTCGATCACGACCACGATGAATGGCAGGGTGTCCAGCTCGGGACGTTCCTGTTCATCATTGGCGAGATACTCGTCCGGCTTCCAGAAAGGATCCAGAAGCGGTTCACCGGCGGCCACGGCGTCTTTGATCTTCCGGTTGTAACCGGCCAGATTCCGGACACCGAGGCTGGCCATTAACTTGTACCGGCGCTCCATTTCAGCCACACACCAGCGCAGGGCGTTGGCCGCCTCTTTCATGTCGGTGACCACCGGCGCCAGCAAATGTGGAATGCCATCGTAGATGCTCAATTCGAGCATCTTCGGATCCACCATGATGAAGCGGACATCTTCCGGCCCTGCCTTCAGCAGCATGCTGAGCAGCATGGCATTGACGCCAACGGACTTACCGGAACCGGTGGTACCCGCCACGAGGAGGTGCGGCATTTTGGCGAGGTTGGCCACCATCGGGTTACCACCGATGTCATTACCCAGCGCCAGGGTCAGAGGGGAGCTGGATTCCTGGAATACCCGGGCACCAAGCACTTCGCTCAGGCGGACCATTTCTCGTTCTTCATTCGGAATCTCGATACCAACAACAGACTTGCCGGGAATCACCTCGACAACCCGAACACTCAGTACCGCCAGGGAACGGGCCAGATCTTTGGCGAGGTTGGAAATCTTGCTGACCTTCACGCCCGGGGCCGGCTTGATCTCGAACCGGGTGATGACCGGGCCCGGATTGACTTCGACCACTTCCACCGATACCCCGAAATCACCGAGCTTTTCTTCCAGCAACCGGGACATGTGCTCCAGCGATTCTTCCGAGTAGCCTTTTTCCTTATGCTCCTCCGGCGGGTCCAGCAGGGAAATCGGAGGGATCGGGCTTTCTATGTCTTCCAGCAACGAAGGCTGCTTGTTCCCCTTGTCTTTCGACTGTGACGGCTGTTCGTCCTTCTTGAAAGGCGAGATCTTCACCGAGCGCCCCGTAGGCTGAGGGGATTCCTCAGGTTTGGCAGGCTTACCTTTAGCCACAGGCGCGTCATCCCGCGAGCTGAAACTTTCAAGCCGAGCCGGTTCCGGATCAACTTCGGCCGAGAGGCCATCCAGGCCCGGTTCCTTTCGAGCGATTTCGGGCTTTGAAGCAGCCTTCGGGGCCTTGGGCTTCTTCGGACCGAAGCCGGGGATCCGGTGCCACCAGCGAGGCTTGTCGGGATCCGGGCTTTTCAATGCGCTATCGACAGCTGGCACACGATCCTTGACCACTGGGGGCTCTGCTCTTGGCTCGACCTTGGCCTCTGGTTTTTCCGATTTTTTCGGCTTTTCCGACTTCAGCTTGCCCTTGAACAGACTGCTGATCGCCAGCCCTGTCCGAAGAGTCAGACCACCGACTTGATCCATCAGCCAGAACCACGACAACCCGGTTGTAACGGTCAGTGCGAACAGAAAGATGGCGATCAGCAAAAGCGTTGTTGCCGGCAGATTGAAAAACCGAACCATGGCATCAGCTACAGCCGTACCAAGCACGCCGCCCGAGGAAGCCCCGAGACCAAATACGGAATAGAGCGACAACAGGCTGGTTGCCGAGAGAAGGATCAACAGGAAGCCACCGAACCGCATCATGAACAGCGGCCAGTGCAAGTCCAGGGAATCGTTGCGCCGCCGGATAAGCATCAGCGCGTAGCCGGCGATCATTACCGGAAACAGATAGGCGACGTGGCCGAAGAAATCCATGAAAAGGCTGGCGAGCCAGGCGCCGGTACGTCCGGCATAGTTCTGGACGCTGGTGTCATGACCAATGCTGGCCCAGCCGGGATCTGAGGGACTGAAGCTCACCAGCGCCATGGAAAGATAAATACAGAGCGCTATCAGAGCAATAACGGCGCCTTCCCGGGCGCCCTGGGCAGCCAGGCGGCGAAAGCGCAGCTGCTTCTCTGTCAGTTCCTGTGGTGCTTTCTTCGCTTTTGCAGATTCGGCCATGAATGCTCAGACGTTATCGGTGCTTGCGTTGCGAAGCGCCTGGAAGCCCCTCTCCAGATCGGTTTTCAGGTCTTCGACAGCTTCGATGCCCACGGAAATCCGGATCAGGTTTTCCGTAATCCCGGCCCGCGCCTTGTCCTCCGGCGATAAGCGCCCGTGAGTGGTCGTAGCCGGGTGCGTGATCGTGGTCTTGACGTCACCCAGGTTTGCTGTGATGGAAATCATTCGGGTGCCATCAATGAAGGCCCAGGCCTCCTCCCTCGCGCCCTTGAGCTGGAATGACAGCACGCCGCCAAACCCGGTTTGCTGCTTTTTCGCCAGCTCATGTTGGGGATGGTTCTGCAGACCGGCGTAGAACACACGTTCAACCGCCGGTTGTTGCTCCAGCCACAGCGCCAACTCTAACGCATTGTCACAGTGGGCGCGCATACGAATTGGTAAGGTTTCCAGACCCTTCTGGAACACCCAGGCGTTAAAGGGACTCATGGTGGGACCAGCAGACCGAAGGAAGCCATAGATCTCTTCCATCATCTTCTCGGACCCGACCACAACACCGCCGACACAGCGGCCCTGGCCATCGAGGTATTTGGTGGCCGAGTGGATCACGATATCCGCGCCCTGCTCCAGCGGACGTTGAAGCACAGGCGTACAGAAACAGTTATCCACCACGAAAAGCGCGTCGTTATCCCGGGCCAGCTGCCCGAGGGCCGCCATATCTGCAACTTCGCACAGGGGATTGGATGGCGTTTCAATGAACAGCATCCGGGTTTCGGGGCGCACCGACGCCCGCCACTCTTCCATGTCCGTCAGACTGACAAACGTGGTTTGGACTCCGAAACGGGCCATGTATTTCTGGAACAGCACGTTGGTGGTGCCGAATACACCCCGGGAGCAGATTACATGGTCGCCGCTCTGCAGCAGCGCCATGCAGGTGCTCAGGATCGCGGCCATACCGGAAGCGGTAGCAACTGCCCGCTCTCCACCTTCCATGGCGGCAATCCGGCCTTCAAAAGCCTGGACCGTCGGATTGGTAAATCGGGAATAGATGTTGCCCGGCTCATCACCGCCAAATCGCGCCGCTGCCTGCGCGGCACTGCCATAGACAAAGCTGGACGTAGGGAAAATGGCATCGCTGTGCTCGAGCTGCCCGGTGCGGATCTGCCCTGCCCTCACTGCCAGTGTGTCCACCGACATACCATCAAGGTCCGACTCGGGAATCCAGACAGTCTCTTCACGGCGAAAGGTCATCAACTACTCCTGCCTGCTACGGCTCTTTCAGTCTTCGTCATTGTACAGATCGATAATACCGTTATCGCCAGATGTGGCGCCGGCGCTCTTGAAACGTTTGTCATCGTTACGCAGTTCTTCCAGACGGTTCAGATACGCTGCATCAACATCGCCGGTTACGTAGTTGCCGGTAAACACGGAACATTCCCAGCCTTCGATGTCGTCATTGACATCACTGACACAGGTTACCAGATCCTCCAGATCCTGATAGAGCAGCCAGTCGGCCCCGATCAGTTCACGGATTTCCTCAACGGTGCGGTCGTGGGCGATCAGTTCACTGGCCGAAGGCATATCGATCCCGTAGACGTTCGGGTAGCGAACGGGGGGTGCCGCAGAGGCAAAATAGACCTTGCGAGCACCGGCATCGCGGGCCATCTGCACGATTTCCTTGCAGGTGGTGCCACGCACGATGGAATCGTCCACCAACATGACATTCTTGCCACGGAACTCCAGATCGA
Source organism: Marinobacter sp. MIT932201 (assembly GCF_047123295.1). NCBI lineage: Bacteria > Pseudomonadati > Pseudomonadota > Gammaproteobacteria > Pseudomonadales > Marinobacteraceae > Marinobacter > Marinobacter sp. MIT932201. The sequence goes on from NZ_CP138917.1 coordinate 2,304,399, forward strand.
TCGGGTTCAGCTTCTGGCGCACCGATTTCTTACGCATTTTCTGGCCGGGCATGATAAACGTCCGCCCGATATAGCGATTCTTGATGAAGCCTTCCCGGAATTTCACGCCCAGACGGTGGGCCATCTGCATGGCTGAGGTGCGACTGGTATCAGGTATGGGCATCACCACGTCGATGTCGTGGTCCGGCGTCTCGCGAAGCACCTTCTCGGCCAGGGTCTCGCCCATGCGCAGACGGGCTTTGTAAACCGACACCTTGTCGATAATGGAGTCCGGGCGGGCAAAATACACGTGTTCGAAAATGCACGGGTACAGGTGGGGCTGCTCGGCGCATTGCTGGGTATATAGCGTGCCGTCGGTTTCAATGTAGACCGCCTCACCCGGCGCAATGTCCCGCACCAGTGTGTAACCTGCCGCATTGAGGGCAACGCTTTCCGAGGCAATCATGTATTCCTTGCGGCCATCTTCGGACGTGCGCTCGCCGTAACAGGCAGGACGTATGCCGTTCGGATCACGGAAGCCCACAATGCCGTAACCGGTGATCATGGCAATCACGGCGTAGGCACCCCGGCAGCGTTTGTGAACGGCTCTCACTGCGGAGAAAATCTCGTCCTTGGTCGGGTCGAGCTTGCCGAGCTTCTGCAGCTCGTGGGCAAACACATTCAGCAGAACTTCCGAATCGGAGTTGGTGTTGATGTGCCGCAGATCGGTCCGGAACAGGTCCTTGCTCAGATCATCCGCGTTAGTCAGGTTGCCGTTGTGGGCCAGGGTAATGCCGTAGGGACTGTTTACGTAAAACGGCTGGGCTTCAGCGGAACTGGAACTGCCCGCTGTCGGATAGCGCACGTGGCCGATGCCCACGTTACCCACCAGCCGGCGCATGTGCCGGGTATGGAATACATCCCGCACTAGGCCATTATCCTTGCGCAGGAAAAACCGATCATCCTGAAATGTCACAATGCCCGCCGCGTCCTGGCCCCGGTGCTGAAGTACAGTCAGCGCATCATAGAGCGACTGATTGACGTTGGAAGTACTGACGATGCCGACAATGCCACACATGGATAAAGGTATCTCCGAGTGTTAAAACTGAATGTTAGCGGGACGCGGACGCAGGTTCCACGTCTTCCTGCTCTGTAACGGGTTCCGGTTCCAGCGCATTTTCCGGTGCAGGCCCCAGAAAGCGTGCAAATTCATCGCCCAGGGTCCGTCTGGACCAATCTTCCACCACGGCCAGGCGATCAATGATAATTGAGGTTCGCCACCAGGTGTCCTGTGCCAGCGGCGTATACCGGGTAAACGCAATGGCCACAATCACCACCACCACACCGCGCAGAAGCCCAAACCCCATACCGAGTACCCGGTCAGTGGCCGACAGCCCAGTGGCCCTGATCAGATGGCCAATCATGTTATTGATGATGGCGCCAACAATAAGGGTTCCAAAAAAGAGTATGGCAAAGGCAGCGATCAGCCGGACAAGTGGCGTTTCAACCGTACTTTCCAGCAGAGACTGCATCTGGGGGTGGAAGGTTCTGGCCAGGATAAACGCGCCCACCCAGGTCACCAGCGACAGCGCTTCCCGAACAAAGCCCCGTTTCAGACTGATGAGAGTGGAAACTGTAATGAGGGCGATAATGACCCAGTCAATCCAGATCAGCGCTTCCATTGAAAACCCGGTGGAGAAAAGGAAGCGCGAATTCTATCAGGAAACCCCTGCTCGCCAAACCGCCAGACACACATTAACCGGACCCCGAGCGTTATTTTTCGCCGGAGGTGACCAGGCTATTGAGCCCAAAGGCATCATCCAGAGCCCTCTTGGCAGATTCAGCTTCGGATTTGGATGCGAAGGGACCACTGAATACCCGGGTTAACGTGGTATCGCCCCGAACAACTTCCTGCAGGTGGGAGCCATAGCCTTTTTCTCGCACCTGGTCTCTGAGCCGGCGGGCATTATCGGAATTGCCGAAGCTTCCCAATTGAACCACCCAGGCGCCTTCCAGGGATCGTTCGTACTCAGCGGTTTCCGTGGCAGAGCTCTCCGAGGCTTGATTGTCGGTCTCGGCGGAAGCGCTGGACGGTTCCTGAGACGGGCTGGCTTGGGACTGCGGGCTTTCGGACGATGGTGCATCCCCGGAGGCTGTCTCGTCGCCCGGGGATTCCTCAAGGATCCGATACCCCAGCGAATCGGCGCTTTCTTCCTCGACAGCCGGTATCTTTACACCGCCTTCGCTGGTTTCAAGGCCGTAAGATGGTGGGGGTTCCACCCCGGATTCAGGTGCTTCAACCTCGGGAAATGGCGGTTCCTCTGGAATCTTTATGGTGGTGGAAGTGCGCTCGGAATGAGGCTCATCGAAGAGCATGGGAACAAAGATAACCGCCAGGGAAACAAGGACCAGCGCCCCGATTATTCTCTGTTTCAGTCCATCCACGTCGTAAGGCTCCCAACTGTTATGACTGCGCCCCGAGAGGCACCTATCCGCAGATACTAACTGCCCGAAAGCCGGAACTCAAAGTGCTACCCGCTGCCATGGACAAAGTTTAAGGGGGTTTCGCCTGGCTTCGGCCTGATTCTTCAGCGAAGCAGAATCTCGCGACCCTCTGCGACCGTGAAGAACGAGCCGAAAACGACCACGATATCCTCGGGACTGCAGGCTGACAAAGCTGACTCGAGGGCCTCACCTACGGACTCGAAAGCCGAGGCATCAGCGATACCGGCGTTGGCCAACCGTGCCTGCAAATCATGGGCAGACAGCCCCCTCGGCAACTTGAGACTGGATAGATACCAGGCATCAACCACACCAGCCATTGCTTTTCCGACACCTTCCACGTCTTTGTCCGCCAGGGCACCGTAGACCGCATGGACTCGCCGGCCAGAGGACTTCAGGCTATTCAGTTGTCCGGCCAACCATTCTGCGGCATGGGGATTATGCCCGACATCCAGATAAACATCCGGGGAAGACCCCAGACGCTCAAATCGGCCGGGAACGCTCAGACTTCCGAGCACCTGCTCAATGGCGGAAACCGACAGACCCGGCTCAAGCTGCCGCACAGCAACGACGGCCGCTGCCATGCTTTTGACCGGCAAGGGCCCTGCCGGCAGGCGTACCGGCTGGTTTTCATAGTCCAGAATCACCTCAGGAAACCCGGAACCAGACTGCGGTTCTGAACTTAACTGATAGTCCCGCCCCAACATCGCTAACCGGATCTTCTGAGCCGCCGCCTGCTGAAGCACCGACCGCGGCGGATCGGTATCCGCATAGACCGCCGGAATACCCGGTCGGAGCACCCCTGCTTTCTCAAAACCGATGACTTCCCGGTTATCGCCAAGAAAAGCCACGTGGTCGATGTCCACCGATGTCAGTATGGCGAAATCTGCATCCAGAACATTGACTGCGTCCAGTCGTCCGCCCAGGCCAACTTCAAGGACCCAGTCGTCCAGGCCTGAGTCGGCAAAAGCCACAAACGCAGCAAGAGTCCCGAATTCAAAATAAGTCAGCGACACACTGCCGCGGGCGGCTTCAACCGCTTCAAAGGCCCGCACCAGTGCGTCGTCGGAGATATCGTCACCATTGAGGCGCACCCGTTCGTTATAGCGCTGGAGGTGAGGCGAGGTATAGGCTCCGACACGACGACCGGCGGCGCGCAAAAGCGCTTCTGTAGCGGCCACAGCACTGCCTTTGCCATTGGTGCCGGCCACCGTGATGATCCGGGCTTGCGGCTTTCGCCGGAAAAGCCGGCGCATAACCACGAGCACCCGATCCAGGCCGAGGTCAATCTCTGTTGGGTGTATCGCTTCGAGGTAGGCAAGCCACTGATCAACAGTGGCACCAGCCCCCGGTGAAGCCGGGGGCTGGTCCGAACGGTTACTCGGCGGGGGCATCGGTTTCAGGCTTTTCCGTCACTTCAAACTCGATGGGCTCCTCGGTTCCTGGACGTTCCTGGCCGGTGAACTTGGCCAGCACGTGGGCAATACGTTCACGCATCTGGTGACGATGGAGAATCATGTCGATCGCGCCATGCTCCAACAGGAACTCACTGCGCTGAAACCCTTCCGGCAGCTTTTCACGCACGGTCTGTTCGATGACTCGGGGACCGGCGAAACCAATCAACGCATTCGGCTCGGCAATATTCAGATCACCCAGCATGGCCAGACTGGCTGAAACGCCACCGAACACGGGATCGGTCATTACCGAAATGTAGGGGATCCCCTCCAGTTTCATCCGTTCAAGGACCGCCGCCGTTTTCGACATCTGCATGAGCGACAGGATGGCTTCCTGCATCCGGGCGCCACCACTGGCGGAGAAACAGACCAGAGGAATTCTTTCTTCAAGGGCAACATTGGCAGCCTGGACGAATTTTTCGCCGACGACCTGGCCCATGGAGCCGCCCAGGAAACCGAATTCAAAGGAGCAAGCAACCAGAGGCACGCCAAGTGTGGTGCCTTTCATGGCCACCAGAGCGTCTTTCTCACCGGTACCTTTCTGGGCCTGGGACAGACGATCCTTATAGCGTTTGCTGTCTTTGAACTTCAGACGATCCCAAGGCTCCAGCTGGGCAGCAATCTCTTCCCGACCATCCGGATCAAGAAAAACGTCCAGACGACGGCGGGCCGTCACCCTCAGGTGGTGATTGCATTTGGGGCAAACATCCAGGTTTTTTTCAAGTTCCGGCTTGTAGAGAAAGGCGCCGCATTTGGGGCATTTCTTCCACAGCCCCTCCGGCACTCCGGTTCTCTGCTTGGATTCCGAGCGAATCTTGCTCGGCATGATCTTGTCCAGCCAGTTACTCATGGTCTCATCCTGTCCTTTGACGCCTGTTTGCCCCGCTCCTCTCCAATCAGGAGGCGAGACTGTCCAGTGCTTCACGCATCGGGTGGAGCAGATCCGTCAATGCCCGCTTGAGCTGGTCGGTATCTGCCTGATTTCTGGCTATTGTATCGACCAGGACACTGCCAACAATTACACCATCGGATACCCGACCCACGGCGGCAGCCGTTTCCGCATCGCGAATGCCGAAGCCGACACCCACGGGAAGCGCGGTCAGCTCGTGAATATGATTCACTTTCTGAGCGACCTCATCCACGTTGATGGTGGCGGAACCTGTCACACCCTTGATAGAAACATAGTACACATAACCGGATGAGTGCTCACTGATTGCACGGATCCGGTCATCGGTCGTGGTCGGTGCGAGCAAGAAGATGGCGTCGAGATTTCGCTGGGTAAACAGCGGGGCAACCTCGTCAGCCTCCTCTGGCGGCAGGTCCACGGTCAGGATCCCATCCACGCCGGCCTCCTTGGCGGCGTCGGCAAATTGCTCGTAGCCCATGGCTTCCATCGGATTCAGGTAACCCATCAGAACCACCGGGGTCGCATCATCCGTCTTGCGAAACTCCTTGACCATGGCAATCACCTGTCGCAAGGAGGTGCCATGAACCAATGCCCGCTCGCAGGCCAGCTGTATAACCGGCCCGTCCGCCATCGGGTCGGAGAAAGGAACACCGAGCTCGATAATATCGGCACCTGCTTTCACCAGCGTATGCATCAGATCAACCGTGACATCGGGATGAGGGTCACCGGCGGTAATGTAGGGAATAAGTGCCTTGCGACCCTGTCCTTTCAGGGCCTTGAGGACCCCTTCAATTCGGCTCATGCCTGCTCCTGTTAATTCTTCAGATCTCGATGCCTTCAAGCTTGGCAACAGTGTTGATGTCCTTGTCTCCGCGGCCGGAAACGTTGATCACGACGGTCTGGTCTTTGTCCATGGTCGCAGCCAGTTTGATGGCGTATGCGACAGCGTGAGCCGTTTCCAGAGCAGGCATGATGCCTTCCACACGGGTCAGCTTCCGGAATCCCTCCATGGCTTCATCATCAGTGACTGACACATAGCTTGCCCTGCCGATATCCTTCAACCAGCTGTGCTCTGGCCCCACACCCGGATAGTCGAGACCGGCGCTCACTGAATGCGTGCCCGCAATCTGGCCGTTCTCGTCTTCCATCAGGTAGGTTCTGTTGCCATGGAGCACGCCCGGGCGACCGGCGCACAGGGGCGCTGCGTGCTTGCCGGTATCAATACCAAGGCCGCCCGCTTCAACACCATAGATTTTGACTGACTCGTCAGCGAGGAACGGATAGAACATCCCGATTGCGTTCGAGCCACCACCCACACAGGCCACCAGCGCGTCCGGCAGTTTCCCGGTTTTCTCCAGTGCCTGGCGGCGGGTTTCACGACCGATCACGGACTGGAAATCGCGGACCAGCAGAGGATAAGGATGCGGGCCTGCAACGGTGCCGATGATGTAGAAGGTATCGTCCACATTGGCCACCCAATCACGCATGGCGTCGTTCATGGCATCTTTCAGGGTTTTGGTGCCACTTTCCACGGCATGCACGGTTGCACCCAGAAGTTTCATACGGAACACGTTCAGGGACTGGCGCTGGACATCTTCCGCACCCATAAACACATGACACTCCAGACCCAGACGAGCACAGACCGTGGCAGTGGCAACACCGTGCTGGCCGGCGCCGGTTTCAGCGATGATCCGCTTTTTGCCGAGAAAGCTTGCAAGCAGGGCCTGGCCGATGGTGTTGTTCACCTTGTGAGCGCCCGTGTGACAGAGATCTTCGCGCTTCAGCCAGATCTGGGCGCCACCGGTTTCACGGCTAAGACGTTCGGCGAAATACAGCGGCGTTGGCCGACCAACATAATCGGCGAGCTCTTTGTCGAACCGCGCCTGGAATTCCGGATCCTTCTTCAGGCGGGCATATTCTTTCTCGAGGGTCATCAGGGAATCCATCAGGGTCTCGGAAACAAATCGCCCACCAAAGGCCCCGAAGTGACCCCGCGCGTCCGGCAGTGCGCTCAGCATTTCTTCAGTCAGTTTTACAGACACGGTGAACCTCTTTAATGAAATGAGAAATTTTCTGGATGTCCTTGATTCCTTTGCCCTGCTCAACACCGCCACTGACATCCACAGCCCAGGGTTTCACCTGCTCTACAGCGGCAGATACGTTATCAGATGACAACCCACCGGCCAATACGATCGGGAGTGGCCGATAGTCGGGAATCAGGTCCCAGTTGAACGACTTTCCTGTTCCGCCATACCGGTCAGGATCCCAGGCGTCTACCAGCAAACCAGAAGCATTCCGGAACTCGTCAAACGCGGCTTCTATCTGGCCGGCCTCACGAACCCGAATAGCCTTGATCCAACGGCGTCCAAAGCCGCCACAAAACCCGGCCTCTTCGTCGCCATGGAACTGCAGCAAGTCTAGCGGCACCTGTTCCAGAACACTCTCGACAAACTGCTGGCTGGGGTTTACGAATAGCCCCACGACCGACACAAACGCCGGAACGCGTTTTGCCAGTTCCACGGCCTGCTCCACAGTCACGGACCGGGGGCTGGGCTCATAGAACACCAGGCCCAGGGCGTCGGCGCCGGATTGAACAGCACCATCAATATCCTCGGGACGGGTGAGGCCGCAAATTTTAACCCTTGTACTCATTGGCTCGGAACCCGCTGTTTGACATGGATGTGCGTTGGACTGACCGGGCTGTTTTCGGCCTTGGTGAACCATGGCCGCAGAAACCCCGGCCCACATTCTGCGGCTGGTATCCGGAGCTCCTCGGCATAGCCCACATCGACCAGGTACAAACCATGGGGAGGCGCGGTGACACCCGCAGCTGTCCGGTCCCGGGCAACCAGTATCTCATGAATCCACTCCGGTCGCTCTTTTCCAGAACCAACGGCCATGAGGGCACCGGCAATGTTCCGGACCATGTGGTGCAAAAAGGCATTGGCCTGCACGTCTATTACGACAAAGTCCTGTTTCCGGGTTACCGTAATCCGCTCGAGAAACCGGATGGGCGTCCGGGATTGGCAGCCGGCTGCCCGAAAGGAGGAGAAATCATGTTCCCCGGCAAGTACCTGCGCCGCATCATGCATGCGCTCGGCATTGAGGGAACGAAATGTCCAGCTAACCTGCCCTCTTTGTATGCCGGGGCGCACGGGGTGGTTATAAATGATGTATCGGTAACGCCGGTACGTGGCAGAAAACCGGGCATGAAAATCGCCAATGCCATTTCCGGCCCAATGAACTGAAATGTCTTCGGGTAAAGCAGTATTGATTCCCATTACCCAGGAACGGAGATTACGCACCGACGGGGTATCAAAATGGGCTATCTGATAACTGGCATGGACGCCGGCATCGGTTCGCCCCGCGCACACCAGCTCGACCGGATGATCCGCAACCCTCGCTACAGCCTTTGTCAGTTCCGCTTCCACCGAACGGACGCCGGATTTCTGCAGCTGCCAACCATGAAAGCCTCGCCCATCATATTCAAACGCGAGGGCGACACGCCCTGCCCCGATGGCATTATCCGTAGTCAGTTGCTGGGTTTCGAGAAACAAGTGTGAATCCGGAAAGAGTGTTGCTGTAAAAACAAAACGCCGGCTTGTTGCCGGGTGTTTACCCGGCAGCCGGCGCTTGCTGCCTGTCAGATCCGATTATAACGAATCAGGACAGATTTTTAAGGAGGTCCTGCGCCTCCGCTTTCTGATCTTCGTTTCCTTCCAGTGCAACTTCCTCAAGGATATCGCGGGCTCCGTCAGCATCGCCCATCTCGATGTATGCCCGTGCAAGATCGAGTTTGGTGGCCGCCTCGTCGGTGCCTGCGAGGAAATCAAAGTCATCTTCGTCACCGAGCTCGCTTTCTTCAATATCGGCGGTCTGTGCTTTACCTGATCCATCAGAAACTTCATCGGAAGCCACCGGCAGATCCAGGTCTTCTTCCGAAGTTGCCTCGTCACTTGCCGCGGCGTCAGATTCTTCCAGTTCCTCGGTGATGCCCTGCTGTTCGAGTTCCTCGGCACCCTCTACAGATTGCTCTGGATTGGCTTCGTCCGCATCGCCCTCACCAAGGGCATCTTCAAGACCAAGCTCTTCGTCGAGAGACGCTTCTTCAGTTTCCTCAGGATTGGCCGAATCTGCAGAGTCGGAGAACTCCTCCATCAGGGCCAGATCTTCGTCAGAGACATCAAGCTCAAGATCGTCCAGCGAAGATTCCTCAATCTCGCTGCCGCCCAGCTCGTCTTCTTCGCCGGCGACCTTGTCCAGTTCGGCGTCCAGTTCATCCAGGAAGGATTCGTCCAGTGAATCAATGTCCGCCTCAGCATCCGACTCTGCAAACTCTTCAGTCGACGCTTCCGGCTCGGTCGTTGATTGCTCCTCAGACAGATCGCTATCGGCAAGATCACCCTCTTCGAGATCCAGGCTCAGGTCTTCTTCGGATTCACCAAGCCCCTGTTCTTCAACAGATGACTCTTCAGTACTCTCGTCGAACTCGGAAGACAGGTCCCAATCACCGGATTCTTCCAGTTCCGAGGCGTCTTCAGCCTCAGCCTTTTCTTCATCAGACTCCAGTTCGAGGCCAGACAGATCGTATTCGATCATGTCGTCGGGGCTCTCTTCCTTACCGCCTTCAGCCTCTTCACCTTCGGAAGCCTCGGCAGTCTCCTGCTCGTCGAATTCATTCAGCTCGAAATCGGAAAGGTCAGTCTCGGATAGATCAGAGTCGAAGTCACCGAATTCATTCTCGACAGGCTCTTCGCGCTCGGAATCGAATTGATCCGCAAGAAGCTCTTCGGATTCCGGCTTATCCTGCGTTTCTTCCGGCTCATCACCAGTGTCTTCCGAGTCGTAAGAGGTTGCGAAGGAATCCGAACGCAATTGCGATTCGAGATCATCGATGCTGGGCATCGACTCGGCTTCCTCCAACCGGGCCCGCAGTTCGTTGGCACTTGTCAGCGCCTCGTCGTCTTCCAACGCCTCAATCTCACCGAACTGCTTCTCAAAGGAATCGCGGTCCTGAGTGTCTGCATAGACACCCAGAAGCTTCAGGCGCAGATCAGTACGGCTGGGCTCGCGGGAGATTGCAGTCTCCAGGGTTTGCGCCGCCTGATCATGCTGGCCATAGGCTATGTAGGAATCCGCCTCTGCAAGGGCGTCGCCTGCGGCCGATTCCTGATCCTCCTCATCCAGGCTCAGGTCGAACGAGTCAGCTCCCTCGTCAGCTTCACTGTTGAGCTGCTCATAAAACGCCTTTTCCCGGTTTGCATTGCGACGGGCAAGCAACAGAAGCAGCAGTAGAAGAAGAATCAGACCGCCACCCAGGGCAATCTGATACATCGGATTACCTGTAATGGCATCGATGACGTTACCCGGGAAGCCCTTATCAGCCGCGGGTGCCTGGGGTGCTGGTTTGGGTGCAGGCTCCTGTGCCTGATCTGGCTCCGACGCAGCTGGCGCTGCAGCAGCGGTTTCCTCAACGGGTTCATCAGCTTCCGCACTAGCCGGCTCTTCTGCACCTGCCATCGCTGACTCTTCCGGAGCTTCGCCAGCCTCCGCAATTGCCTGCTCATCAGTTCCTTCACCCGGCTCAGCCATGGTGCTGGTTTCATCAGCCATGGCATCAGACTCAGCCATTTCTGCAGGTTCGGCAGAGCCTTCGGAGTCTTCTGCGTCACCATCCGTCATGTCGGCATCAACAGCTACGGACGCTTCTCCTTCAGGAACCTCGTCTGCTGCTTCGGTACCTTCCGGAGCCATCGCTTCGTCTGCCGCCGAATCCGCAACCTCACCTTCAAGTGACTCGGCCGGCTCAGTAGGTTCGGCGCCGGTTGCCTGCTGCATTTCAGCAAGCTGAGTGTTCTTCAGCTCAAGCAGCCGCTGAAGGGTCTGAACCTGATCCTGAAGATCCTCTACGCGGCTGTTCAGCTCGTCATTTTCGCGACGGGCGCTTTCAAGCTCTTCCATTGCGACTGCAGTGCCCGCATCAACACCGCCGGGCAGTTCGCTGTCACCGCCCGCAGAGCCATTTTCGCTCGACTCAGTGCCGGTTTCCTCGGAGACCACCAGTTTCAGTTCATCGCCACCGGAAGCAGCCTCTTGCTGAGTTGAAGGTTCTGGTTGCCGCTGAGCGGTTGCATCCACCGTACGCTGGGGAGCCTGGAATGCTTCATTCTGCTGGGCAACCAGACGGGTCGCCTCAGCACGGGTCCGGCTCTGGATCTGATCGAGAGAGGGCACCCGCAGGACTTCACCGCGCTTCAGGCGGTTAATGTTATTACCAATAAAAGCGTCTGGATTTAGGTCCTGGATTGCCAGCATGACCTGCTGCATGGAAACGCTGTTGTCAGGACGCACCTGGGAAGCGATGGTCCAGAGAGTGTCCGAAGCACCGGTGGGCCCGAAGGTATTGGCCTGATACCCGGTGCTGAGGGAGCGCTCGGCCTGTTGCTGACGACGCACTGACTCGGCACTGCGGCTGGTGCTCGGCTGACTGGTTGCCCGAGTCGTAGTGACTGTTGGAGTACTGACCTGCTCCTGCACGCCAGACTCTTCCGCGTAGACAGGCGGATCCACAAGCACCGCGTATTCCCGCATTAACCGGCCGCTTGGCCAGGTCAATTCAAGCAGGAAGTTCAGGTACGGTTCCCTGAGCGGTTCCCGGGAGGAGACATTGACAATGAGACTGCCATCGTTGCCGGTTACCACCTGGAAACGAAGCTTGCTGAGAAACTGGTTGCGATCCAGCCCCACCCGCTCGTATGCCTGTTCCGAAGCAATGTTGACGAACACGTCCGCTGGATTGACGCCACGGCTTTGGGGCAGAACAATTTCTGCATCCAGTGGCTCGTTCAGATAGGACTGAAGTTCAATTTCACCCAGCCCCAGGGCCTGTGCGACGCCGGATCCGAGCCCTCCCGCCAGAGCCAGGGCAACCGCAAGCTTGCGTACCTTCATGCTTTTTCCTTTCCAGTCTCCGTTATTCGTTACTGCTCTCTTTCAAACAGAATCGGACGAGGTTGGATGACTTCCGTCTGGATCATTCTCGTTATTATGTGTTCTTTTTAATTTTCAGTCCGGCAAGTATTGTTGATAAAACCTCTTTTATCAATCAATCAGCCGCAATCCTTGTACCATTTTTTTATCAATCGCGCGGAACTACCTAGCGCTCTTGAAAATAACAGGGGCGGAGGCTGAAATCAGCCTCCGCCCCATTACCGGTTCACTGAAACCGGACACAGTTGGCATTTATTGCCTCTGTGTAACAATTTTTAACGCTCCTGAAGGATCCGGAGCATCCGACGAAGTGGCTCAGCGGCACCCCAAAGCAACTGGTCGCCCACGGTGAACGCAGAAATGTACTCCGGTCCCATGGTCAGTTTACGAATGCGGCCAATCGGCACGCTCAATGTGCCTGTCACCTTCGCCGGGGTCAGTTCCTCGATGGTCGCATCGCGATCATTGGGGATGACCTTCACCCAGTCGTTCGCTTTGGCAAGGATCGATTCGATTTCAGAAACCGGCAGATCCTTCTTGAGCTTGATGGTCAGCGCCTGGCTGTGGGAGCGCATCGCGCCGATCCGCACACAGATACCATCAATGGGAATCGGGCTATCGGAGCGACCAAGAATCTTGTTGGTCTCAACACCCGCTTTCCACTCCTCCTTGCTCATTCCGTTGTCGAGCTGCTTGTCGATAAACGGAATCAGGCTGCCCGCCAGGGGCACCTGGAAGTGCTCGGTCGGGAAGCCATCCGAACGCATGGATTCGGTTACCTTGCGGTCGATCTCCAGGATCGCAGAGGACGGATCATCTAGCTCGGATTTCACGCTTTGATTGAGCTCGCCCATCTGGTTCAGCAGCTCGCGCATATTCTGTGCGCCAGATCCGGAAGCCGCCTGGTAGGTCATGGGTGAGACCCACTCAATCAGATCCTGCTCCAGCAGACCACCAAGGGCGAGCATCATCAGGCTCACGGTGCAGTTGCCACCGATGTAGTCCTTGACGCCTTTCTCAAGGGCAGCATCAATCACGTTACGGTTGACCGGATCCAGAACAATCACGGAATGGTCGACCATCCGGAGCGTGGAGGCTGCATCTATCCAGTAGCCTTCCCAACCGGCGTCCCGCAGCTTCTGATAAACCGCACCGGTGTAATCGCCACCCTGACAGGTCACGATCACATCCATCGTTTTCAGAATCTCGACGTCAAAAGCGTCCTGAAGAGGCGGAACGCCTTCCTTACCTACGTCCGGTGCAGGCTTGCCAGCCTGGGAAGTGGTGAAAAACACCGGTTCGATGTCGGCGAAATCGTTTTCTTCACGCATGCGCTGCATGAGGACCGAGCCCACCATGCCACGCCAACCTACAAGTCCAACTCGCTTCATGTGCGATCTTTAGACCTCGTTTTATGCCCGCCCTCTACCTTTATCGCTGGCAGGGACAGGATGGATGATCCCGCGGCAACTGCGTCCCGTTGCCGTCGGGTCTCAAATACACTGGCCGGGGCCTCGGCTTTACAGCGCTGCCAGAACCGCCTCACCCATTTCCCGGGTGGAGACCTTCTTCGCGCCCTCGGACATGATGTCCGCAGTACGCAGCCCCTGATCCAGAACCTTGCTGACCGCCGCTTCAATAGCTTCAGCGGCCTTTTCCTCATTCAGACTGTACCGCAGCATCATGGCGGCACTGAGGATAGTGGCCAGCGGATTGGCAATACCCTGGCCGGCAATATCCGGCGCAGACCCGTGGCACGGCTCATACATACCCTGCTTTTCCGAGTTCAGCGACGCCGATGGCAACATGCCAATTGAGCCGGTGAGCATAGCCGCTTCGTCCGAGAGAATATCACCAAACATGTTTCCAGTCACAATCACATCAAACTGCTTGGGTGCGCGGACCAGTTGCATAGCGGCATTGTCCACATACATATGAGACAGCTCGACATCCGGATATTCCCGGCGCAAATCGTTCATGATTTCGCGCCACAGAACAGTTACTTCCAGCACGTTGGCCTTGTCCACAGAGCACAGTTTCTTGCCCCTCTGCTGGGCGGCCTCAAAGGCAACGCGACCAATACGACGAATTTCCGATTCGGTGTAGGCGTAAGTGTTGTAGCCCTGGCGTTCACCGCTCTCAAGCTCACGCACGCCACGAGGCTGACCAAAATAGATGCCCCCGGTCAGTTCGCGGACGATCATGATATCCAGACCGGAAACAACCTCGGGCTTCAGGGAGGAGGCAGAAGCCAGCTGCGGATAAAGAATGGCCGGGCGCAAATTGGCGAACAACTCAAGGTTGGAGCGCAGGCCCAACAGGCCTTTTTCGGGGCGCTTAGCCATCGGCAGGCTGTCCCACTTGGGGCCGCCAACAGCGCCCAATAGAATCGCATCGGCCCTGGTTGCCTTCTCAAGGGTTTCATCCGGCAGCGGCGTGTCGGCCTCATCAATCGCCGCGCCGCCCACGAGGCCGGATTCGAAGCTCAAACCCGGATTGAACTGATCGTTAATCTTGTGAAGTACCTTTTCCGCTTCGGCAACGATTTCCGGGCCGATACCGTCGCCTGGGAGCATCAGGATTGTTCTGGACATGTTGTTTCCTTGTTCTATTCCTCAATGTCGGATTACGCCTCCGGCTAATCCGACCTACGTTTTCGGGTATTCCTGAGAGATGGCAGGCAGGTCGGATTAGCGCCAGCGTAATCCGACACTAAAATCAGCTGCCAGCCCCGAACAACCAGGGCGCCGTCTTCCGGCGGCTTTCCTCGTAAGATTGGATCAACTCCGCATCTTCCAGAGTGACCCCGATATCGTCGAGGCCGTTCAGCAGGCAATGACGACGAAAATCATCCACCTCGAACGTGAAGGTTTCACCAGCAGGCGTAGTCACGGTTCTCGCTTCAAGATCGACCGCCAGTTGATAGCCTTCACTCTGCTCGACTTCCTTGAACAGTTGGTCGACCACTTCCTCAGTAAGAACAATGGGTAACAAGCCATTCTTAAAGCAGTTATTATAGAAAATATCGGCAAAACTCGGGGCGATGATCACCCGGAAACCGAAATCTTCCAACGCCCACGGCGCGTGCTCGCGGCTGGACCCACAGCCAAAGTTACGCCGCGCCAACAGTACACTGGCGTTCTTGTACCGATCCTGATTCAGAACAAAATCAGGATTGATCGGTCGGGTGGAACAATCCAGGTCCGGCTTGCCCTCATCCATATATCGCAGTTCATCAAACAGGTTCGGACCAAAGCCGGTGCGCTTGATGGACTTCAGAAACTGCTTCGGAATAATCATGTCCGTATCCACGTTGGAACGGTCCATGGGGGCGACAACGCCCTGATGTTGCTTGAATGCGCGCATGGTTCTCTCCTGTGGATCAGTTCATCAGCTCACGGACATCAACGAAATGCCCTGTTACCGCGGCAGCGGCAGCCATGGCCGGGCTTACCAGGTGGGTTCGCCCACCGAAGCCCTGCCGACCCTCGAAGTTCCGGTTAGAGGTAGAGGCACAATGCTCACCCTGCCCCAGCTTGTCGGCATTCATGGCCAGACACATAGAGCAGCCCGGATCACGCCATTCCAGACCGGCCTCGATAAAGATCTTGTCCAACCCTTCCTGCTCCGCCTGGGCTTTCACCAGCCCGGACCCCGGCACCACCATGGCCTGTTTCAGGATCGGAGAGACCTTGCGACCTTTCACCACGGCAGCGGCCTCGCGCAGGTCTTCAATCCGGCTGTTGGTACACGAGCCAATAAACACCCGGTCCAGCTTGATTTCGGTAATTGCCATATTGGGTTGCAAACCCATGTACTTGAGAGCACGAACAATGCCTTCCCGCTTGATCGGATCGGCTTCCTGCTCCGGATCGGGCACCTTGCCATCGATTCCGGCCACCATTTCCGGCGACGTACCCCAGCTCACCTGTGGCTGGATCTCCGAGCCTTCCAGCTCGACAACCTTGTCGAAGACCGCATCGCTGTCGCTGTGCAGGGTGCGCCAGTACTCAACCGCAGCATCCCATTGCTCACCCTTGGGCCCGAATGGACGATTGCGGACATACCCAATGGTGGTGTCATCAACCGCGACCATACCAACCCGTGCACCGGCCTCGATGGACATGTTGCAGATGGTCATCCGCCCTTCCATGCTCAGCCCCTGAATGGCCTCGCCGCCGAATTCGATGGCGTAACCAGTGCCGCCGGCAGTTCCGATCTTGCCTATGATGGCCAGCACGACATCCTTGCCGGTAACGCCAGGCCCCAGCTTGCCGTTCACCTTCACCAGCATGTTCTTCATCTTTTTCTGGACGAGACACTGGGTGGCCAGCACATGCTCAACCTCACTGGTACCAATACCATGAGCCAGGCAACCAAAGGCGCCGTGGGTAGAGGTGTGGGAATCGCCACAAACGATGCTCATCCCTGGCAGGGTTGCACCCTGTTCGGGCCCGATCACGTGCACAATGCCCTGGCGCTGGTCCTTGATCTTGAACTCAAGAATTCCGAACTCGTCGCAGTTCTTGTCCAGCGTTTCCACCTGAATTCGGGAAACCGGGTCTACAATGCCCTCGACACCGCGGTCGCGATCCGTGGTGGGCACGTTATGGTCCGGCGTCGCAATGTTGGCATCGATCCGCCATGGCTTCCGTCCAGCCAGCCGCAGGCCTTCAAATGCCTGAGGTGATGTCACTTCGTGCAGCAACTGGCGATCGATGTAAATCAACGCCGAGCCGTCATCGCGCTGTTTGACGAGATGATCGTCCCACAATTTGTCGTATAAGGTCTTGCCCGCCATGGTTCTCTCTCACTCTCTGGGGGTTTCTGGTTCTGACGTTTGATGTTGGTATCTTACCGCCTGGAGCCGGATAACCTCAATTCATGTTTTTTATCTTTGGCATCCTTTTTGGTTATACTTCGGTGAAGGTCCCGGGTTGGGACAGCACTTTCAAAACACGCCTACAAGCACATCCATGTGGGCTCGAATCGGGCCATCCCTGGCCCTCTACGGTTTTGAAAGTGCTGTCCCAACCCGCTCCCCAGACAATTGAGCAGCCCGCAATAATGCCCGAGGCGCCTGGTGGGGCGAACCTCCCAAAACTGTGGAGCGCCAGGGATGGCGCGACCGAGCCCTACAGGGATGTATTTACGGGCGTGTTTTGGGAGGTTTGCCACTCCAGGCAACCTGCTCCCAAGCTCCAGGCCAGAGGACCCTTCCGTGGACTCAAACGCATTAAAAGCTTTTCTGACAATCGTCGACCAGGGCTCCTTTTCAGAGGCCGCAGAAACCCTGCACCTGACACAGCCGGCGATTTCCAAACGCCTGGCGGCCCTGGAAAACCAGCTTGGCACCAGCCTAATCGACCGGAGCAACCGACAGATTCGGCTGACCGATGCTGGTAGCCGGTTACTGCCGCATGCGCGTCGAATACTGGATGAAATCCACAATGCCCGGGTTGCGTTGTCGCCGGACTCCGGGCAAGTGGAGGGTGAGCTTCAGATTATCGCGAGCCACCATATCGGCCTGCACCATTTG
This sequence comes from Marinobacter sp. MIT932201, assembly GCF_047123295.1. Classification (NCBI taxonomy): domain Bacteria; kingdom Pseudomonadati; phylum Pseudomonadota; class Gammaproteobacteria; order Pseudomonadales; family Marinobacteraceae; genus Marinobacter; species Marinobacter sp. MIT932201. The sequence goes on from NZ_CP138917.1 coordinate 2,321,770, forward strand.
CCGAACTGGCTCCGACGGTTCAAGCGGGAATACCCTCAGGTGTCCATCAACCTGCAATTCATGGAATCCGACGCCGCCTATGAACAGATGCGAAAACGCAACGCCGAGCTCGCGTTTGTGACACTCAGCGACAGCATGGAACCCAGTTTTCATGTTTTCGCCCAATGGCCAGACCAGATGGTATTCGTGGCCGGTGCTGAACATCCTCTGGCGTCACTAAAGCGCCCGGGACTGTCAGATCTCGCAGGCCACCCTGCACTTTTACCGGACACCAGCACCGCAACATACCGGGTGGTCAGCCGGCTGTTTCTGGAAGCGAATCTACACCTGAATCCGCAGATGCCAACCAACTACCTGGAAACCATCAAAATGATGACCAGCGTTGGCCTGGGCTGGAGTGTTCTTCCCCTGCGCATGGTTGATGACAGCCTGAGGGTGCTTGAGGTGGGCAAGCGAGTTTCGAGGGTGCTTGGTGGAATTGGTCTCTCCGGGCGGCAGCTCAGCAACGCTGCCCGGGCACTGCTGGAAATAGTTCAGGAAGAAGAGAATGCCTGAACTTCAACCCTCACCAGGCCCGGGTGGCGGCCGCAGGCCTCGCCAAGTGATCACGATTGCAATTGCCATGGCGGCAGCACCACCCCAAAAGGCCGCCGAGGTGCTGAAGCCATCCACCAGAAACCCCGACAGCCAGGCACCCAGTGCGCCGCCAGCTCCAAACGTCAGGCCGCTGTAAAGGGCTTGCCCCTGGCCGTGATGATGCTTGCCGAAAAAGCCCTGGATGTACTGAACCGAAATCGCATGCAATGCGCCATAAGACGCCGCATGCAGCAGCTGTGCGAACAGCAGCACGACAACAACATCGGTGACCTCGGCAATCAAGATCCAGCGGATCATGGTTAATGTCAGAGCGCCAACCGCAATCTGGCGCACCGAAAAAATGCGAGTTAACCGATGCATCACCAGAAACAGCGCAATCTCTGCAAAAACACCCAGAGACCACAACAGACCGATCGACAGTTTGCTGTATCCGTGCTGTTCCAGATGAATGCTGAAGAAGGTGTAATAAGCACCATGGGATACCTGCAGGAGGAAGTTCATCAAAAAGAAGGTCACCACCGCCGGGTGCGTGACGATGGCTTTCAGGCTTCCTTTCGGTGCCGGCGGCTTTCGTTCGCCCCGCTCGGCAGGCACCAGGAAGGCTGACACCGCAATGCCCGCAAATACCGGCAGCAAAAGCCATGGCAGGTTCTGAATCGGCACCATTTCCAAGAATCCGCCAACCAGAGCTACCGCTCCGATAAACCCCACCGAGCCCCAAAGCCGAACCCGCCCGTATTTCTCCTTCTGCTCGCCCAGGGTGCGCAGGGTGATCACCTCATACAGCGGCAGAATGGCATTCCAGAAAAACGTGAACGCCAGCATGACCAGCAGCAACCCATAGAACCCCGGTTCCATAAACACACCGGCGAAGAACAGCGAACCGGTAATAGCGCCAAACCGGACGAGACGAACCCGTTGTCCGGTTTTATCGCCTAACCAGCCCCAGACACTGGGGGCAATAATTTTGGTCAGCTGGATCGTCGCCATCAGGGTGGCGATCTGGAGATAGGAAAATCCCTGGCCTTCGAGGTAAAGGGACCAGTATGGCAGGAGCCCACCGAGGAGAGCGAAGAACCAGAAATAGAGGTTGGAAAGGCGCCAGTAGATAGAAATACCCCGCAAGTCAGGCTGCTTTGTCGGGACTCACTGCCCAAAAATGTGGAGCGCCAAGGATGGCGCGACCAAGCCCTACAGGGAAGTATTCACGGGCGTTTTTTGGGCAGTGAGTCCCGACAAAGCAGCTTCACCAAGCCTGATAAACAGATTCAGAGCTGACCAATCACCGGCGTAGAAACAGACACGTCGGCGTTCTGCCCACGGTGTCGCAGATAATGGTCCATCAACACAATGGCCATCATAGCCTCGGCGATGGGCGTTGCCCGAATACCAACACAGGGATCATGCCGCCCGGTGGTGATCACTTCACAGGGATCGCCGTTCACATCAATACCCCGCCCCGGCAACCGCAGACTCGAAGTGGGCTTGAGCGCAATACTGGCCACAATGGGTTGGCCCGATGAAATGCCACCCAGCACACCACCCGCATTGTTCGAGAGGAAGCCTTCTGGCGTCATCTCATCCCGGTGCTCGGTGCCCTTTTGCTCAATACAATCAAATCCAGCGCCAATCTCCACGCCCTTCACAGCATTGATACTCATGAGTGCATGGGCCAGATCTGCATCCAGACGATCAAAGATCGGCTCGCCAAGCCCTGGCGGCACGCCCTCTGCAACCACGTTAATCCGGGCACCAATGGAATCCCCCTCCTTACGGAGCGCATCCATGTAGGCTTCCATCTCGGCAACCTTGTCCGCATCCGGGCAGAAAAACGGGTTCTGATGAACCTGCTCCCAATCCAGTTTTTCGGCCTTGATAGGGCCCAATTGAGACAGATAGCCGCGAATCCGAATCCCAAGATGTTGCTCCAGGAATTTCCTTGCAACCGCACCGGCAGCCACACGCATGGCAGTTTCTCGGGCAGACGAACGACCACCACCGCGGTAATCCCGAACACCGTACTTGTGCATGTAGGTATAGTCGGCGTGAGCCGGCCTGAACTGTTCGGAGATCTTGGAATAATCCTTGGAACGCTGGTCGGTATTCTCGATCATCAGACCAATCGGCGTGCCTGTGGTCTTACCCTCAAAAACACCGGACAGAATTCTTACCTCATCGGCTTCCCGACGCTGGGTGGTATGCCTGGAGGTGCCAGGCTTGCGGCGATCAAGATCCCGCTGCATATCTGCCTCAGAGAGCTCGAGCCCGGGAGGACAGCCATCAATAATGCACCCCAATGCAGGCCCGTGGCTTTCGCCAAATGAGGTGACCGTAAACAGTTTTCCGAAAGAATTTCCCGACATAATTCAGTATCTTGTTCAGCTTTATTGAGAATTCAGATTAACTGGATGCCTGCCACTGACGCAGATCCGGTTCGGTAATCAGAAAGACGCCATCACCGCCATTTTCGAACTCCAACCAGGTCAGCGGAAGATCAGGATAGGCCTCATCCATTGCCACCCAGCTATTACCAACCTCCACAACCAGAAGTCCACCTGGGGTAAGATGGTCAGCCGCACCAGCAATAATGCGGTGGGCGATATCCAGCCCATCTTTGCCTGCGGCAAGGCCGAGTTCAGGCTCATGGCGGTATTCATCCGGCATGCCAGACAGATCTTCCGCATCAACATAAGGCGGATTGCTCACGATGATATCGTAACGGTCCTCGATATGTTGAAAGACATCCGACTGTACGGTACGAACCCGTCCCCGGACTCCGTGCAGTTCAATATTCGATTCCGCTACCTCCAGCGCATCTGCGGAGATGTCCGAGAGGACCACTTCCGCTTCGATGAAAACGGACGCAGCACCAATGCCAATACAGCCGCTTCCCGTACAGAGATCGAGGATCCGTTCAACCGGCTTGTCCGCCAGCCAGGGCTGAAAACCGTTTTCAATCAGTTCACCAATGGGAGAGCGCGGAACCAGTACCCGTTGGTCCACATGGAACGGCATGCCCATGAACCAGGCCTCTCCCAACAGGTAGGCCAATGGCACTCGTTCGTTTACCCGGCGGTCAACCCTTTCCAGAATCAGCTCTCGCTCTTCGCGGGTCAGCCGGGCATCCAGGAACACGGTGTTGTTTTCGAGAGGAAGATGCAGGCTACGCATGACCAGCTGAACCGCCTCATCCCAGACGTTGTCCGTTCCGTGGCCGAAAAACAGGGGCGAAGCGGCAAACTTTGAGGAGGCGTAGCGAAGGTAATCCCGAACGCTGTGAAGGTCGTCAATGGGGCTGGTCACAAACATAAATCCTGTGCGAGAGCGTGTCAGCGCAGGATTATACGCTGTTTATCCGTCCAACTGCAGCCCACGCGCAACGGCTGTCGCCAATTGCCTCAGATCGCCATCGGGCCGGAGCTGTTACGGCTTTCCTCGTACCGATCCAGGGCAGCTGCCATTCGCTCCCTGCCCAGTTGAATCAACTCCGGCGCTTTGTGGTAATCGTAGCTCCGACAGGCATTCTTGGGGATATTAACCAGCAAATCGGGTGGATATCCGGCAATTTTGTACTGCACCAACGCGCTCTGCATCGTCTCGATGGTGAGGTTCATAACATCAAATTTCCCGATACCAAGCTTGTCCCAATCGATGGTTTCGTGCTCTTCCTGGCTCTTCTTGTCACTCGGTTTCTTGTCGTGCTGCTTCTGATGTTCTTTTTTATGCACGGCTCGGCTGATTTTTTCTTCCGGGCTGTCGCCATTGTCCGGCTTTCGGGCCGTCAGGGATTTCAGGGTGTCCCAGTCGAACCAACGCGACGCTTTCTCGCGGATCGTATCCACCCACTCGTCCATATCCGTTTGATCATCTTCCACAGGCGAAAATGCGGCGTCCGGAATTCGCCGTCTACGGTCATCCTCACCGCTGAGATTAACCGCCACGATCATATCGGCGTGGGACGATATGGTTGGGATGATTGGCAGCGGATTGAGCAAGGCCCCGTCAACAAGAACCCGGCCGTTGAGAACCAGGGGCGTAACAACGCTTGGAATGGCCACTGAGGCCCGAATGGCCTGATCCAACGGGCCTTCCTGGAACCAGATTTCCTTGTGGGCAAGCAGATCGGTGGCGACAGCGGTAAAAGCGATAGGCAGGTTCTCGATCCGGGTGTCACCCAGCATTTCCCTGACCACCGAAAAAATCTTCTCTCCGCGAATAGCGCCAACAGAATTGAAAGTAACGTCCAGCAGCTTCAGGACATCAAACTGGCCCAACCCCGTAACCCAGTCCTTGTAATCCTGCATCTTGCCGGCCCCGAACATGCCGCCTATCAATGCCCCCATGGAGCAGCCAGAGATGGCAACAATGTCGTAACCACGCTCTACCAGTATTTCTATGGCACCGATATGGGCATACCCACGGGCCCCGCCACTTCCCAGCGTCAGGGCGACGGTCTTGCGCGGCTTGTTTCGGTTATCCCCTTTTTCAGGATTGGCCGGTGCATGCGTGGAAGAAACATCCGAGCTTTTGAGGACCTTGGAGACATTGTCCTGAGGATCGTGCTCTGGGGGCTTGTCCTTCTGCTCTTTGTCGTCGTCCTTTGTTGGGCCCATGACCATTACCTCGTAATCACTATCACTTCTACCCGATCGCCCTGCCTGTCTGGATCACTGAAGACACCTGCCGGGCCAACCACGATGATCTCCTGCTGGTTGCGTGAAACACCTGTCTTCGAAAGCACCTCCGCAAGCGACTCTGTGGCCAGACGGGCACGCTCCATCGACTCAGCGAACGATTCATCGGTTTCCAGTACAGAATAGCCCACCAGGACAACCACTGTACCCTCTTCACGGGCCAGGTCGGTCACCCGTCTGCGGTCCGTTGCCTGCCAGTCAAACCGATAGGTCATACCACCTTGCCAGGGCACAATGATCGGCCCCTCAACTCGACTGGTCCCAATGCCAAATCCCGGAATCATAGCTCCGGATTCCACCTTCAGGTGTTCCACCCAGACATACTCCCGCAAGTTGCCCCGGGTAACCGTATAAACCAGGGTCAGCCAGCGAGAGCCATCCTCCGCAACGGTGCCGGCAACCAGATAATCCTGCGTTGCATCCCGCCCATAGAGAACGGCCTGGTTGAAAATCTGGTTTGCCCAGACGTTGCTTCGTCCACACCGGATGCTGGAACACTCGAAAAGAATCTGGGCATTCCTCTGCCGCAACAGACCCAGATAATGGTCCCGCGCCTCTTCCCGACTGGAGTCCCGGGCAATCCGATACAGGCGCCCTTCGCCAGTCACAGGTAGCCGAGCCAGGGATTCGGAGCGGATTTCGTTATTGATCTCTCTTACAGGGCTGAACAAGACCAGGTGCCCCGAGGATTGAATCCGGACGGTGCCCTCAAGCGTCGATTGCGGATACGCCTCGGGCATATCTTCTGGCGCAGCCTGTGAGACAGTCGAAAACGCCAAGAAACCGAGAGCTAGAACAAGAAAACGTTTGAACAATAATTTCAGCAAGCGATTACTCATTTTCCAGGAATTGTCTGATGGCTGTTACTACCGGACCGGTCTCGCCATCAAGATGGCAGTGGTGACCCCCGGGGACTTTCGCAATCTGGAGGTGCGCAATGGCTTCCGCACGTTTGTCCAGGTCCTTTCTGTACGACAAAAGACCCTGATCGGCTCTGACGAAAAGCACCCGGGTGTCTATCGCTGCCAGCGAGGCCAATACCTGATCTTCGGTCATCATCAGCGGCGAGGGATGTCGCAGCCGGGGATCGGTCTGCCAGACGTAACCATCCCCCTGGGGTTTCATATTACGTGGAATCAGGGTCAGAGCAGCTTCGGGGCTGAGCGGACTCAATCCGCCCTCGCGGGCTTTGGCTGCGGTGGCGATATCCGGGTATACAACCTGCTTACCTGAGCCTGCAATGCGTTTTTTGATGGCCTTTCGTAGCTGGGGAATGGTCTCTTTGACCGGCCGACTGAGGGCACCCAGGCTATCGATCATCACAAGATTCTGAACCCGTTCCGGGAACGCTGCCGCGTACAGGGCGCCAACAATTCCACCAAGGGAATGACCAATAATGTTGATCCTGCCATGCGGGGTTTCCTGGAAATAGCGCTCAACCAGTTCAGCCAGATCGGCAACATAATCCATCAAGAGATAACTCTGGCCTTCCGGGCGGTGTCCGGAATGGCCATGCCCGGCGAAGTCCAGGGCGTAAACCGGCCCAAGGGATGTCAGTTCCGGTGCCAGCTTTACAAAGGTAAGACTGTTGTCGAGCCAGCCATGCAGCATGAGGATAGGAGTATTGTCATGACTCTCTGGCTCGGAGGGCCAACTGAGACCGGCCAGGGTGATGTGCCGGAGTTTCCAGGCTGACTCCCGGAATGCCGGAGTAGTTCCCTGAGTGCCGATAGGCTCTGGCTGGCTGCCGGAAGCCTCCGTGGGAATCACCATATCGTTCATCCGACTCCCGCCTTCACATTGTGTGGGTTGGGCGATCGGAACTCAGCGAGCCTGCCAGATAGGATTCAATCTTGGTCCGGGCCGTTTCATCGTCACCATTGAACTGGACACCGATGCCCGCCGCGCGGTTACCCTGGGCCCCCTTGGGCGTTATCCATATGACCTTGCCGGCAACGGGGATCTTTTCAGGCTCATCCATCAGGTTAAGAAGCAGAAACACCTCGTCGCCCAGTTGATACTGCTTCTGGGTCGGGATAAACAGACCACCCTGGCGGATATAAGGCATGTATGCGGCATAGAGCACTGCCTTGTCCTTGATTGTCAGGGTAAGTATGCCACTGCGCGCGCCAAATCCTGGCCCCATAACTGACACCTTTCTCTAAGATCGTATTGAACGTTTTCGGGATCTGAAAATCCCTTTCATTCCGGAATCATAGCAGCTGTTGCCCCCAAAGGCGCAATCTTGCAGGCAATGATCACCTATGCCGCAGGGCGTTTGACTGGCATCAGCTTTTGCCAGGCAATCAGAAGCCGACTTGCTTCCAGCTCCGGGCTGGCGTTGTACACACCCGCTGCCCTTGAATCCTTTACCATATCGAGCAATTCATGGGCCCGCCAGGCAGGTGTGGTTCTGGCAAGGAAGCCGAGCATATCAGCGGCTTCGCTATCCTGGGCACTTCCGCCGGCTATCAGGCGGGCCAGGTCGGCGGCCCAGGTCTCAAACAACCACAGGGTATCCTCCAGCCCCATCGACTTGAACGCCTTGGCGGCCTCGCCCACCGGAATTCTGGATTTCATGAACTCCTTGAAGCGCTCCAGAGCCGTATCGCGAAGGCCAATAAAATCACCGGTAGCATAGTCGAGGGCCAGCCTCGGCGCGTTCCCGGCGAGCATCAGGGCTTTTGCCAGCACCTCAGCAGAGGGCTGGTCGTCTTCTGGCAGATCCCGCACGCGGCTGGCGAGCCATTGATTAGCTTCCTTGTTGCCCGGCACAGGAACAGTCAACGTCTGGCAACGGGAACGTATGGTAGGCAGGACAGGACGCCCGCTCTCCTGCAACAGGATCAGAGTGACATCGGGCAGCGGTTCTTCCAGGGTCTTGAGCAACGCATTCGCCGCGTTGATATTCAATTGGTCCGCCCGATCGATGATCGCCACCTTGTGATGGGCCACCTGCGGAGAGGCCACTGCAAAAGACGAAAGCGCCCTGACCTGATCAACCTTCACCATTCGGGATTTTTCCGGCGCATAAACCCGGATATCAGGGTGGCTGGCAGCCGCCAGGAGTTCACACTGCTTACAGTGCCCACAGGCAACCGGCTTACCCGCATCACTATTCACAGGCTTTTCACACAACAACAGTCCGCCAACAGCCTCGGCCCAGGCCCGCTTACCGATTCCCCGCTCTCCCACGAGGATCAGGGCGTGCGGGAGTCGATCTTCCGCTACACGGCTTTGCACGGTTTGCCAGGCGCGGGTAAGCCACGGCATATCTTGGGCAATGTCAGTCACTGGATTTTCCTGTCCGAGTCCTGGATCTGCGCAGCGGGCGCTTCCGCAGTTGACGCTTCATAGTGGCGAGGAGACGGCGCATTCGCTTTACCTGTTCACCCCCGTTTTCGTCTTTAGCAGCGCCATAGTAATGGCTGTTGACCATACGGGCAAAAAGCCTGGCCGAATCTGCCGCGGCCGGTTCTGCTTTCGCCAGTCGTGACGCCAGCACCGATGGCGTTTCACCATGGCGAACAGGCACCCCGGCGCTGGCGCACAGCCGATACCAGGTATCAACCACTCTCCGAAACGCGTCTCGCCGTTCTCCCCGGCGCATCTGGAGCGCCGAAATCAACCCGGCAATCAACAAGCCGGCGCCAACGATACCTGCCGTCATGTACCCCAGCTCCCGCATGCCGAACCCACCGGGTAACCGAGACATAAAATCCATCTGGGTCTGGCCCTGGTAACCGACCACCCAGCGCTGCCACTGGTAGTTGATGCGATCCAGCTGCAGGCTTGCCCATTGCACCAGGGCTACATCGGCGTACCGCTGGGGTGAGGCCCAATTGTCTTCCAGGAAAGATCCCTCTTCGGCAACGGCATCCCGAAGGCCAGATTCAATCCGGTCCGGCGCAATGGCCGCTGTAGGATCGACCCTCACCCAACCTCGCCCATCAATATAGGCTTCAACCCAGGCGTGGGCGTCGTACTGGCGCACGATCAGGTAATCGCCGCCGGCCCCGCTTTCTCCACCCTGGTAACCGACCACAACTCGCGAGGGAATGCCCGCAGCCCGGAGTACGAAGGTGGTGGCGCCTGCGTAGTGGGCGCAAAAGCCCCGTTTTTCGTCGAACAACAGGGAATCAATGCCGTCATCGGGCATGGCAGGTGGTCTAAGCGTGTAGAAATATTCCTGTTCACGGAATCGTTGCAGGAGAGCCCTGACGACCTGTTCATCACCCATCGTACGGCGAAGCTCACCGGCTAATTCCCGGGCCCTGGGATTGCCTTCCGCCGGCAACTGGAGGTACTGCCGCAATTGGGCAGGGCTTTGCTGCTCAGGGGATGAACCCTCTTCCTCCAACGCCAACCGGTAGCGAACCGGGCTGTCAGCTGGCCGCCGAAACCGGAAAAGGTCAGCCATACCCTCGAAGACGTTATCCGAGACTGCACGCGAGTTTTCAAGTGCAAAGGCCCAACGTTGATCGGTTGGCTCCAAAAGGACGTCATACTGATTCGGTTCCAGGTCTCCTATCCCGCCATCAACCGCTACGCGGCCGAGAGGACGAAAACCCTCTCGCTGCCCCTGGCGCCAGGTCTCTCCATCCAGATAGTCGAGAATGAGGCCGCGCCAGTATCGGTCGCGATAGGCGGGCACTTCGCCTCCAAACGTTACCCGGAAAGCCCGTTCACTGCTCTGGGCCAGATTGGAAATGTCGCCGGGTCTCATGGTGTCGCTGATACCGGTGCGGGCCTCACCCGAAACCAGCGGAACGCTCCACAGCGGGGACATTCGGGGAAAAAAGACGAACAATAGAATGACGATCGGTAATGTCTTCAGGAACATACCGCCCAATCTGCGCCAAACAGACGTCATTCCCTTGGGGAGTTCCGGTGCGTTCAGCACCTGCAACCCGACAAGCAGCAGCGCTATCCCCGTGAAGTTGACCAATGTCCAGAGAATCTCCTGGTGGAAGAGGAAATTCACGGAAGCGAGATAGGTGAGAATAAAGAACAGGACATAAAAGTCCCTAACTGAACGGGTTTCCAGCCATTTGAGGCCCACAGCGAGCACAAAAAACGAAGCGGCGGTATCCACCGTAAACCGCCCCTGTACCGTTGCGACATAGACACCAATCAGCACAAGCATAATGCCTGTGCGCAACAAACGACCGGGAAGCCGCACACGCCCATACTGTGCAAGCCACCGCCAGGCCGCCAGTACGGCACAGGCGGCAATCAGCCACACGGGCAAACGGTCCCATTGGGGCAATAGAAGCAAACCAAAACCGGCGATCAGCCAGAGCAGAGCCCTCGAGGGCAAATTGTTCCCGCTAGCATCGTCTGATTCTTTGCCTCGCAGGCGGTCCAGAATACTCAAGCCTGACCCTCCGCAGCCCACCTTTGCGCCCCATCCTTGGGCTTCCTCCGCGTTCCGTGGGGCTCGGCCACCGCATCCCTTGGCCGCTCCTCGCCCCAGGTCGCCAATACCCGGAGACACCTGGCCACATGGGCTGGGCCAGAGTCCGGCTCGATGATCTGGCCCGGGAGGTTCAGCCCGAACCGCACGCCACTACGCCCCCGCTCATTCACCAGAAACGCCAGGTAACTCAACCGCAATTCATGGTCTGCTCCAGGATAGGCGTTAAAATCCAGCCAGTAGGGACTGCCCTGTTCGCCCTCCCAGTCAGCGACCACCATTTGCCCTGTTCGTGCGAATCGTTTCCAGAGCACCCGCTGGCTGAGATCGCCTTCCCGCCACGGCCGTATATCGGCGTGATCGTTGCCTTCGACAGATCTTGCCTCGGCAGACTCATCGCCATCCGCGACCGTGCTGAATGCCTCTGGCGCCTCAATCGGCCTCGGAAATACAACACCGGCAGACACTGGCCGAAGCCAGGACCAGGCCTTCAGCAGGCCGAACGGAAACCGGGTCTCAATTCGAACCCGATCAGGACGCAAATAGCCCCGATGAGCGGAATGAACCGGCAGAGTGACATCCTGCGCCTCGCCTGAATGGACGTGCACTGGAGCAAGTCCCGATTCTTCGCACGAGAGAAGGATGGCGATGGCGTCATCCCGCCCTGCCTTCAGGCGTAGCCGGAAAGGAATATCATCGCCAGCAAAGCCCTCTCCTGGCTGAATCAGGGTGAGCTCAAGGCCGGACAGATTTCGATGGGTCTGATGCATGGCGCCGACAAACACAGCGCCCAATAAAAAGGTGCTCAAGTAGATAAGGCTATTTTGGTAATTTATTCCGGTCAGCAACATGATGACCAGCAAAAGGCCAAATACCAGGCCGGCGCCGGTAGGCAGGATAAAAATGTTTTTTTGACTGAAGGTCTGAAGATCGGACCGCGGAATGCGGCGGTTGATCCAGCGACGAAATCGGTTTGTGAACGGCTTTTTCATGGTGTCACTGAGGCCCTGGGATGCCGAAAAAGTTCATGGTATTCGAGCATGTTTTTGCTGTGTTTAGTAACAGTACCGAAAAATCGACGATTTTGATCACAATCCCGGACCTTCCAGCTTGAATTCCTGTCCTACAAACCGAATACTCGCTTCAGGGAGCGTATTTTTTATACAAAAGGGGCCAGAATATGAAACGCCGACACCTGCTCACCACCGCCATCAGCGGTCTGGTTGTTGCTTTACCTGCCTTTGGTGGCGTTCAGACCATGACCTCGGACGAGATGGTGGAAACCTATGTTAAGGATTCCGCCGTTATCGTTGTGCCCAAGGAGCGGAAGGAATCTGACGCCGATCGGCAACGTATTCTGCGCTCACTCACGATCTCCCCTGGCGAACCAGTCCTGTCCGAAGCGGAAGAGGAAGCCTACCGGGACGCACTACAGCGGTATATTGACGAGGGCAAAACCGATGCCCTGGAAAGCGCAGAAGAGGAATTTCTCCGGCGCGCCCTGCTCCTGCCCCAGGAAGAAATCGCCAGGGCACAGCCGCCGGCCGAGTTTACGCCAACGATTCCACCGATCATTTTTGGCCAGCAAGCACAGATTCCGGAAGAGCCTTTCACACAGACGTTTCTTAACGATCAATTGGGAATTGGCTTTGATGGCCAGAACCTGAATTTCAGTATCGGTAATCCACCGGGGATTGATCAGATACAGGTTCCGCAGGCTATTAATGAAGGACCGATTACACTGACGCCGCGGCCGGGTGGCGGGTTCGATCTTTCTATTGCGGTGCCGGATCAGTAACGCAGAGTAAGTTGATTCGATTTGAAAACGGCAGCCCGGAATGGCTGCCGTTTTTTTGTTGGCTTGCGTTTTCTTTTGGCCAATAAAAACGCCCCGCGAAGCGGGGCGTTTCACCAAATTTGGCGTTAGGTCAGATTAGTGACCGTATACAGCCAGCTTGGTGTCGGAGATGTGGAGGTTATCGATACCGATAGTACCGATGTTAGTTCCACCAACACGGGTCTCTTGGATGTTCACATCCATCAGCACATCGTCAACGTCTACGCGCAGGACATCCGCACGTGACCCATCAAGATTGTCACCTTTATATACATCAAGGCGGGCAACCGCGAAGGATTTGTTCGCGCCGTTATTGCCGGAAGCAAGCGCAGCGAGGGTGCCTTCAAGTACCGGATCTTCACCGTTTGCATCGTTCAGAAGCGCAGCAATCTCTGCGTCAGTGTATGTCTGACCGCCAGCGTTTGCACCTTGGATGCTCAGGCCGGTAATGCCAACCGCCAGGAAGTCTACCTCAAAGTCCATTTGCTCGACAGTGAAGGCAACATCCAGGTTCAGAGTGCCAGTGTTAGCACCAGCTGCGACGTCCGTGGTGTCAACGCGAATATCCAGAGCACCCAACAGACCCCAAGCTTTCATGTCGGAAATGAGGGTGGTGTTCTCAGAGTTATCCGCAGCGCGTAGCGACATCTCGCCAACCTGCATACCCCAGTCGATGGGCGCGCCTGTGTTTGAACCAACATGGATAACTGCGTCGCCATCTGCCGCAACGTCAATATCGATCTTCAGGTCGTCCAGCAGGTTGCTTTGAGTAGCCAAACCAGGAACAGCAACGGGGTCACCCGTGTTTGGATCTGTAGGAATCAGACCACTCGCATTGGCACCACCGATTTCGATGTCAGATACCGCGAAGGTACCTTCATCGGTGTAGGTGAACTCGCCGATGGAAACGCGGGTTTCCAATTCGATAGTTACACCTGCCTGACCAGTTACGTTCCCCATTGCGCTATCATCCAACGCCTTGAGGTCTGCATTTGCTGCGAAAGGGGAAGCAGCGACTGCTGTAGCAAGAGCAAGTTTCTTCAGGCCTTTCATTATTATCTCCTTGAGTAAACTCTTTTTGATTGTTTTCCGAGTTTTATTTTTGTGAAGTTCTGTAACCTCACACCTCCATTTAAGATTGTTTTACAGTCCGAGTCCGTGAATGAACGCACAGTTCCGGAAGACTAAGCTACAGCTTGTGCCTGACACTCAGACACCCTTTTTCTTCTGGTCATAAAAGATCTGAAATGACTTTTCCTGCGACATAGCAGCTCCAAATGAGACATCCCCTTGGTCTAACTCAAGAGGAATCAATTTCAAGCCTGAGATGCCCAGTCGATGTTCATGCTCTACTACTACAACCCTCTGTTTCTCACCTTCTTTGGTTATGGTGCCTGGATAAACAATTAACGCGGCATCAATTTTATTGTGCCTAGCCAGAGACCGCAGGCTAGCCCTGAAAACTTGCAGCTTCGCTGAAGGAGGTGCATTTTCAGACTTCTCGTCCAACGTAACTTTTTTGAGTTTGCGATCTTTAAGAACCATCCATGCCCCGGGCCCAAAAATCGCAGAGCTCTCTAACTCCTGCTCCAGATCAGACATGGATGCTTTAAGCATGGACGTAAGGTCCTTCTCTGCTGTTAACATTGCTGCCGCTAGCTCCTCCTTCGTGAGCTTGCCGTCCGACAAAATGCCAGAATCGTTCGCTATGTTTTCCTGGGAACTTGCAGTTAGCGAAAACAAAGTTAGAAAAAGAAAAACGAGAAACACGCACTTAGTCCGTATTCTGTACATCGTCATATTTACTCCATATGGCGTGGAATGCTCTGACTTCCCATCCGGGAGAAGCCTTCCAATTTAGTTTTTATACTGGGGAGACTCTTCTAACTCGGCTAGAATGCCCATCAATTGGTAGACCGACACTAGTCGTAAAGAGCATTTTCATTAGATCAGCGAGTCCCCAAAACCTACAACGCCCGTTTTGTGTTCCATTTATCATTTCTCAAAGAATCCGGAGGGACCTTGAACCCGGCAACCATGCGTGAACTCACCCAGGAGGCCTACCATCGCTTGCTCAGCCATGCCTGCCGGGAAGCGGATTTCGCCTATATCGGGAGTGTCGGAAACGGCCCGGCCCGTGGAGTTTTCAGCGGCTTTTCTGCCAGGGCTCTCGCCTCAGAAGTGCTCCAATACCCTGTGCCTTCGGATTTCTGCTCCGATCAACTTGCCCAGAGCATGGAAACCCTCGTCCGCCAGTACCAGATTGAACAGGAGCCTGACCCGGAATGTTTGTCCGGTGGCTGGATTGGCTTCCTCGGCTATGAACTTGGATATGTGCGGGAAGGTCGTCTCAGACAGCTGTGTCCACCTGTGGGTGCTCCCCTCATCTCCGCAGGGTTCTATCTTTGGACTGCCAGCCACAATCGCAAAACAGATCAATATTGGCTCTGGATTCATCCGGGCTGCCCGGATGAGACGAGAAATTTACTTGAGCATTGGTTATGCGCAGACGAACCAGCAGCAACCACAGGTTGGGCGATGAATTCTCCGTTTCAGCCCAGGCAAACACCGGACGGCTTCAGGGCGAGCGTGGAAAAAGTTCGCCAATACATTGAAGCCGGAGATTGCTACCAGGCCAATCTTTCGCAGGAATTTTCCGGCCAATTCACAGGTGATCCCTGGCAAGCATTCCAGGCGCTTTCGGATGCCAACCCGACGCCCTACAGCGGTTTCATTCGTGCCGGAGAGGCTTCCATCCTCTCAGTTTCCCCGGAACGTTTTCTAGAAATACACAATCGAACCGTCACCACCAGCCCCATCAAGGGCACCCGGCCGAGGGGTGACACTCCTGAGAGCGATGCAGCGTTTGCAACTGAACTGGAAGAGTCCGAAAAGGACCTGGCCGAAAACCTGATGATCGTAGACCTGCTACGCAATGATCTGGGCCTGAACGCAAAACCTGGAAGCGTGAGAGTCGACAAGCTGTTTGCATTGGAGTCCTACCGCAACGTCCATCACCTCGTCAGCCACATCCGCGCCGTGCTGGCAGACGGCATCTCACCTATGAAGGCCCTGTTCGATGCCTTCCCTGGTGGTTCCATTACCGGAGCGCCGAAGATACGGGCGATGGAGATCATCCGTGAGCTGGAACCCCACTGGCGTGGGCCCTACTGCGGCTCGATCTTCTATCGCGGACTGGATGGTACGCTGGACAGCAATATTGCGATTCGAACCATGCTGTGTAACGGCCAGGGCAACATTCGGTGCTGGGGTGGTGGCGGTATTGTTGCGGATTCGGATCCTGAAGCCGAGTATCAGGAGACGCTCGCCAAAGTCGGGCCTTTGATGCGGTTTCTGGAAGAGTTGGTAATCGAGTGAATTGAATTCGGGTGAACATAGGGTCAGAAGAAAGCGTTCTTCTGACCCCAGTGTCAGTGTTCCTATCAGGCGTTGTGAATAGCGCTGGCCTTGAGAAACTCCTGCCTCAGATCCTCAAAGTTATGAACCGCCGGGAACTGCGGAAACTCGTCGATCACGTTCTGCGGTGCATGGAACAAAATACCGGCTTCCGCCTGCCCCAGCATGGTGGTGTCGTTGTAGGAATCCCCTGCAGCAATCACACGGTAATTCAGCAACTGGAATGCCCTGACTGACTGGCGCTTGGGATCGCGCTGGCGGAGCAAGTAGTTGGTGATCTGGCCGTCATCTGCCACTTCCAGCTTGTGACACAGCAGCGCCGGGTAACCCAGCTTCTTCATCAGGGGCATGGCAAATTCGTAGAAGGTGTCAGAAAGAATCACCACCTGAAAACGTTCGCGTAGCCAATCCAGAAACTCCCGGGCGCCGGGCAGCGGATCCAGCTCACCGATTACTTCCTGAATCTGCGGCAGGCCATAACCGTGCTGGTCCAGCAGTTTCAGGCGCTGCTTCATCAGTACGTCGTAATCCGGAATATCGCGGGTGGTGGCCTTGAGCTCTTCAATACCGGTCTTTTCGGCGAACGCGATCCAGATTTCCGGGATCAATACTCCTTCAAGGTCAAGGCATGCCAGTTCCACAACGATCTCCTGCTTCAATTGGTTAAGGGCGACCACGGTAAGTGCGTCTGCCGCTATTCGGAGCGTATGATAAGAAAAACCGGGCGGGATTGCATCGTGGAAGTGTAAAGCCAGGCTTTTATGCGCGGAATAACCATATAGATTGTCATTCCTTCAGGATATTAGGCGTTTAATGATAGCCTTTTTATCAACTTAGATTTCCTTGCACACCAAAATAAGGCAATGCCGGGCCATGACCGATATTCAAACCCTGCGGGAAGAGCTCGAAGGCCAGAGCCCCCGTTCGATTCTCAAAACTGCTCTAAAGAAGTACGACAACATCGCCATCTCCTTCAGTGGTGCTGAGGACGTTGTTCTGATTGAAATGGCGCACAAACTGACTGACAACCTGAAGGTTTTCACCCTCGATACAGGCCGTCTCCACCCGGAGACCTACGAATTTGTAGAACGGGTGCGAAAACATTACGGGATAGAGATCGAGGTTCTGTTCCCGGATGCTCAGGAAGTTCAGGATCTGGTCAACAAGAAAGGCCTGTTCAGTTTCTACGAGGATGGACACAGTGAGTGCTGCGGCATTCGCAAGGTCAATCCCCTTCGCCGCAAACTGGCAACAGTCGACGCCTGGATTACCGGTCAGCGCAAGGACCAGAGCCCCGGTACTCGCAATGACGTCCCGGTTGTTCAGGAAGACACCGCTTTCTCGACCGATAAAAGAACACTGGTCAAGTTCAACCCGCTGGCAAACTGGACCTCAAAGGAGGTGTGGGATTACATCCGGATGTCCGAGGCACCCTACAACGAGCTGCACGAAAAGGGTTTCGTGAGCATCGGCTGTCAGCCCTGTACCCGCCCTGTCCTGCCGGGACAACACGAGCGAGAGGGTCGTTGGTGGTGGGAAGAAGCCACCCAGAAAGAATGCGGCCTGCACGCCGGCAACCTGATCGCCCGGGAATAACCCGGGCGCAGCCTCCCCGCTCACTCTCTAGTGAGTGGGGAGCTCGACATCCTTGAACAGTTCCTCGATTTCAGACCGGCTGCCCTGGTGGGACACAGCTTCGTCCACCTTATCCTTGGTGAGGTGGGGAGCAAAGCGATGAATGAAGTCATACATATACCCCCGCAGGAAAGTCCCCTTCCGGAAACCAATCCGAGTGACACTGGGGCGGAACAGCTTGCGCGCATCAAGCGCGACCAGGTCCGTGTCGGTTTTGGGGTCAAATGCCATGCTGGCGACAATTCCGACGCCAAGACCCAACCTTACGTATGTCTTGATAACGTCCGCATCCGCAGCCGTGAAGACAACCTTGGGCGTGAGCCCCTGGGACTGGAACGCCTCGTCAAGCTTGGATCGACCGGTGAAACCAAAGACGTAGGTTACCAGTGGGTATTCCGCCAACTCCGGTAGCGTCAGTTCCGACAGTTTGGCCAGAGGGTGATCCTTGGGAACAATGACGCTCCGGTTCCATTTGTAACAAGGCATCATGATGAGATCGTTGAAAAGCTCCATGCCCTCGGTCGCAATCGCAAAGTCGACCGCGCCGCTGGCAGCCATCTCGGAGATCTGCATCGGCGTGCCCTGATGCATATGCAGGGAAACGTCAGGGTACTCCTCAATGAAACCGCTGATGATCGGCGGCAACGCATACCGCGCCTGAGTGTGGGTTGTGGCAATACTCAGATCGCCCTTGCGCTGGTTGCTGAATTCCTGGGCAATTTTCTTGATGCCCTCAACCCGCCGCAGGATCTCTCCCGCCTCACGAATAATGATTTCGCCGCCCGGCGTGATTCGGGTCAGATGCTTGCCGCTGCGGGCAAACACTTCCAACCCCAATTCGTCCTCCAGCAGGCGAATCTGTTTAGAGATACCGGGCTGCGACGTAAAGAGGCTCTGGGCGGTTGCGGACACATTCAGATCGTGATGCGCAACTTCCCAGATATAGCGCAACTGTTGTAGTTTCATTGAATCTGCTGCTCCCTGGAGATCGAAGGACCTGGTAGAAGAATACGCATAAAAATACAGGCTTTCATTCTTTTTTAATATAGGCGACTACTTTCACACAGTTTAGACCAAAAATGCATTTACGTAGTCATTGATAAAACCTTGCCGAAGAGAACGTAGTTTCATAGCCCTTGACTTGGTCATTACAAAAGACACAATCCCTAATGCCCAGCCGGGGCAATTCCATACTCCATATATCCAGGGAATCCATGCTGCTCACCACCAAGTTTCTCAGGCCTACCTCCGATGCTCGCGCAGTCAAGCGCGACCGCCTGAGCGACCTGCTCGAGCCCCATGGCCCCAAACGACTGAACCTGGTGATTGCTCCAGCCGGGTTTGGAAAGACCACACTGGTCGCCCAGTGGTGCGCACGAGTTACCTCACCCACCTCCTGGTTATCTCTGGACGAGCACGATGATGAGCCCAGGCGTTTCTGGCAATACGTTATCGGCGCCTTCGAACAGGCCGGGCTGAACGGCGCCGCCGAGTTGCGTAAACAGCTGGCGCACCAGTCTGACGAGTCGTTTACTGAGGCCATCACCGGTTTGATCAATATCCTGGCTCAGGACGGCAGTGCGTGGGGCCTCGTACTGGACGATTTCCACTTTGTTGGAAACCCGGCTATCCACCGGCAGTTTGCCTACTTCATCGACTATCTGCCGCCGGGAATCCTGGTCACCCTGGCGTCCCGAACAGAGCCGCCCCTGCCGCTCGCACGTTGGCGCGTCCGCCGCTGGATTGAGGATATCCACCCTGGCCTGTTGGCCTTCTCAGAGGGCGAGTGTCGGCAGTTCTTCCGCGAAACCATGGGGCTTCAGATCTCAGACGAAGATGTCCACACCGTTTACCATAAAACCGAGGGCTGGGTGGCCGCCATGCAGCTTTCGGCCCTGTCTTCGACATTCTCCGGGAAGGAAGCTGCGAAGTCAGGGAGCCAGATAAATCTGGATGAGCGCTACATCAGCGATTATGTTTTGAGCGAAGTGCTGGAACAACAACCCCGGGATATTGCGGACTTCCTGCTTGAAACCGCCTGCTGCCCCCGGCTCTGCGCTTCCCTGTGTGATTCAATCCGCGAGTCCAGCGACAGTCAGGAAATGCTTGAGAGACTTCTGGGTCAGAACCTGTTCCTGATTCCACTGGATACTCGTAACGAATGGTTCCGCTATCACGATCTGTTCCGGGATGCGCTGCTGCTCAGGATCAGTCATACAGAACCGGAAAAGGCAACGCGCCTCTGGCAACGCACTGTGGAGTGGCTATTGGCCCACGGTCATGTGCAGGAAGCCATTGCCCAGATCGTCCGTCAGACGGACTGGCCGTGGCTCGCCCGGGTACTGGCCGAACACGGGAACAATCTGATTCATGGTGGCTACCATCTGCCCGTTCTGGACTGGCTCGATGCCCTGCCACAGTCGCTGGTCAACGATAACCCACAACTCCAGATGCTCCGTATCTGGGGATTATTCTTTGCCAACCGCGTGGATACTCTGGAACCGCTGCTATCGGCCCTTGAGGATCTGCTCGACCGTCAGGTGGCTGATTCACACCCGGATGCCGAAGGGGCTCTCGGACTTCAGAGTGAGATCTCGCTGATGCGCTCGTATCTGGCCCGTACCCGGAGTGACGACAAGAGCGCGGCCGACCTCACCCGCCAGGTGCTCCGGGAGATAGATCACACCCGCATACCGTTGAAATCCGTGACCTATTACGGACTGGGCCTGGATTACTATGGCAAGGGTGAGCTTACTGAAGCTGAGGACGCACTCCAGTCAGCCGTTCGATACGGGCAGGTCGAACATAAACCCAGCACGGTGCTCTCGAGTGGCGGACTGTTGGCCTGGATTCAGTACAACCGGGGCGATATCGATCTGGCGCTGGAAACCTCCACTGACATCCGGCAATGGGTGGATAAGCATTACGCAGACCCGAGCCAACCAAGGCTCATTTCCTGTTGGCAAAACAGCACCCTGTGTGAAATCCACAGGGAGCGCAACCATTCAGAGCTCGCAGCGATGCATCTGAAGCCGCTTCTGGAGCATGTGGAGCGGGGCACGGAACCGGGGCAGCATGTGATCATCCAGTACGTTCGTGGCCATCTTGCCTTCAGCGAAGGTAAGCTTCAGGAGGCAATTGAGGCGCTGGAGGATGCCTCCCAGACAGGCCGGAAACGCCGTGAACAGATCGTATTCGAACCACCGGCAAGCACGGCCCTTCTTGCGCGGTGCTATCTCGCCACCGGCCACCCGGAAAAAGCCAGGGCCTGCCTGGATGCCAGGGCAGACGGCGAATTTACCAACCCGCTTCACCTTGAACAAAGCCGAATCAGCGAAGCACGTGTACTGGTGGCACTGAATCAGCCAGAACGTGCCCAGGAAATACTAAGCGCCCTGCTGAAACCGGCTGAACGCAATGCCCACAACCGTCACCTGGTGGAGATACTGTTGGTTTATGGCGAGGCCCTGGCACAGCAAAAGCGGAACGACGAATCGCAACAGATGCTGACCCGGGCATTAAATCTGGCCGCTGAGGCCGGGTTCATGCGACTGTTTGCCGAGGAAAGCCCGGATCTTCGCGCCTTGCTGCTGAAGCTGCCCGCGCTGAACGGCCCTGGCAGCTGGAACACTAATCTCAGGAAGATGCTTGTTGATCAGAGCCAATCGAGACAGGTGAATTCTGACACTCGAGAAACCCCAACCAGCCGTTCGGCTGATAAGCCGGCACCGCAACCAACAGCGCTACCCGAACCACTCAGCCAGCGCGAGCTGGAGGTGCTGGCCTTGATTCATGAGGGGCATGCCAACAAGGAAATCGCCTCGAAAATGAAGGTCGCGCCGGCGACCGTAAAAGCCCACATTCGGAACCTCTACGGCAAACTGGGCGTCGGCCGCAGGACCGAGGCCCTGGCCCGCGCCCGGGACCTCGGGCTTTTTGAAGCCTGAGTTCGAGGCAGTCAGAAATGTGACAGGCGTCACATTCTGCACCAACAATCTAAGCCCGCTACGCCCTTTGGACGATCCGACTACGCCCTCTAATCCCCTATGATTATTCCAACGGTGAGGGAAACCTCACCAGGAATTCTGAAACTTCAGGCCTTCAGATTTCTTGTTCCGCGTTGTTTCGACGCCCGGGTTCGAAAGAACCCCCTTTGACGAGAGCCACCCCATCCGGGCTGGCTCTTTTTTTATGCCAGGTAACCCGAGGCCAAGCCCTAGCGCTCGATCATTCGACGGAACGGAGGCAAAGCGTCCAGTAAAAGCTGCCCATAACGCCTGGTAATTATGCGTCGATCCAGAATGGTCACCCTGCCGGTATCCTGCTCGGTTCGAAGCAACCGCCCCACCGCCTGGACCAATTTGATCGAAGCATCCGGTACCGTGATTTCCATAAAGGGATTACCGCCTCGTTGCGTCACCCACTCCGCCAGGCTCGCCTCAATGGGGTCGTCCGGCACAGAGAACGGAAGACGGGTAATTACAACGTGGTGCAAGTACTTTCCGGGCAAATCTATGCCCTCTGCAAAACTGGCCACACCAAAAAGAACACTCGGTCGACCCTCGTCCACCCGGCTGCAATGCTGGCGAAGCACTTCGCCCTTGGCCATATCGTCCTGGGTGATGATGAGATCCGGATACTCCGGGGCCAGTGCGTCGCGCACCTGCTGCATCTGGCGGCGCGAGGTGAATAAGACCAGGGTCGCTTTCTCTCCCGCCCAGAGGTCAGGCAATCGTCTTATAAGCTCATCAGCAAAGCCATCATCCGTTGGCATGGCAGACATCGCCGGAATCTCAACCGTCGCCATCTCACCGTACCGGAAAGAGCTGGGTACAACGAGAAAACGGCTTCCCTGGGGCAACCCCGCCCGGGCATTCAAACGATCAAACCGTCCAAGTGCAGTCAGCGTGGCACTGGTGAGAACGGCTCCGTAGGCACGGGACCAGAGCCTCGAGTACAACAGGTTATCCGCCAATACGGGAGAACTGAAGAGGGTAATGTCCTCCGCGTGATCCCAACGCTGGCGTACTGCCCATCTGGCCGGTGGCGGGCTTTTCTGTGTTTGTGGCCTGGGCGCGGGCTCCTCAGCCGCTTCGCTGTCAGTTTCTGGTTCACTCACAGGTTTGGCGCTGCCCTGCTCGCACCAGGCCGTCCACAACCTTAACTGGTCTTCTGCCCGGGCGTGAAACGAGCCGATCACCGGATACCAGGCTTCCGCGGTTTCCCGGTCGATCTCATGTTCCTTGCGTTCGTCGAAGGCGCCCTGAAGCTCATCCGCCAGGACACCCAATTGCCGGACCATATTGGCGGTTGCAATACGGCTCTCGGCGGCCAGCTCCGCCATAGCCTCCGGTAACTCACCTTCCGGATAACGCCATTGGGCCGTCCGGCGCTCCTCGTTGAACTCCCATCCGGTATTCTGCTCAGCTTCCTCGTAGACCCGGTTCAGCACGAGATCCACCTCCCGCGAAGCGGAACTGATTCGATCCAGCGACTTCGCGGCCTGGGTACCAGCCGCGAGGTATGGCTGCATTTTCACCAGCGCCTGGGAAAGCTGTTTTAGCCATTGCCGGGTAGCGTTCAGGGGAAGCGATGCGGCGAAGTGATTGAGCGCCTTGTCCGGAAGGTGGTGAGCCTCATCGAAAATATAGAGAGCATTCTCCGGCTCCGGCAGAATCGCCCCGCCGCCGAGCGCCAGGTCCGCGAGCACCAGATCGTGGTTGGCGACCACGATATCGGCATCGTCCAGGTCTTTACGGGCATCGAAAAACGCACAACTGTCGAAGTAGGCGCAGTGACGGTTGGTGCATTGACGGTGATCTGTGGTCACCTGTCGCCAGACATCGTCCGGGATCTGCTCCGGCCAATGGTCCCGGTCGCCGTCCCACTCCCGGGACCCATAGCTCGCCAGCATCTCTTCAAAAAACGCTCGGGTACCGGGCTCTTCGTTTTTGGGGCCGTCCAGCAGGAACAGGGGCATGGTATCGCTGTCGGTATTACCCTCATCGTGCAGACGGGCTTCCAAACGGGACATACACAGGTAGCGGCCCCGACCCTTTGCCAGCGTCCAGTTGAAATCCATTTTGCTGTGCTTTTTCAGGTCGGGAAGGTCCTTGAGTACGATCTGGTCCTGAAGAGCCACGGTCGCGGTGGAAATCACAAGGGTTTTGCCCAGAGCTTTTGCCACCGGAATGGCAGCGATCAGGTAGGCAAGGGTCTTGCCGGTACCAGTGCCTGCCTCCACAACACAGGCCGAGGCCGGTGAGGTTCTCTGGCCATCGTTCTCGGTGATATCGCCCATGTACCTGGCGATTTCAGCAATCATCAGACGCTGACCATAGCGCGCCCGGATGTCCTTGCCGGCGAGCACATCGCGATAACCTTGCTGGATGGATTGTTTGATGTCGTCGGTCAGTGGCATCAGCGGGGGCTCACCCAGTCCCGCACAACGCCAACCCGGAAACGGCGCCCGTCACGACTCAGCACCACGCCCTCTTCGGTGATATCGTCCACTCGCAGGCCCTCGAAGGTATCGCCCACCCGAAGGTATGTATTGTTGATCATCACCCGGCGAGATGCGGGTGAGGACGAATAGATATGGCTGTTAAAGGTCAAATCCGGGACGCTCTTCTGGAATGAAAGCGGCAACTCTACCAGATGAGGCACTCGGTCTGCCTGCCGCTGCTCCACTACCGGCACCCTGGTTTCGGATATTGCGGATGAGGGCACGATGACCGTCGCCCGCTCCCTGCGCTCAGGTTCAGGCGTTTCAGTGGCAATTGGCGGAGGCGTTGAATCAGCGACGTCGGATTCCGGAACTGCCCCCGTCTCGGCGACAGGGCTTTCCGACATCGGATCCGATTCCGCATCGGGCGTCACCGAAACCGGTTCCGGTGCGTTCTTCACAATATCCTGTCCGGGTGACACCTCTGCCTGATCCGCAGAACCCCAGGGCAGCGGCGTGCCCGGCCAGAACAGGAAGGCGAGAACACCCGCGTTAAGCATCAGTGCCAGCGCTACCCAGACAGCCGGCGACACCCGCTTTTTCTTTGGACGATGTATCAGCTGAACCTGCTGGCCGAGGTCCGGGACGCGCCCCTGCTGCCGCTCGGTTTCAGATTTTCGCAATGCGTCAAGAATGTAAGACATGGTTACTCTCGACCTTCAGACTGCTTGGGCTTGAGGCGAGGAACGGAAGCCTCCAAATCATTGTTGATCTGGATGATCGTCATGGCGCCAGCAATTCCATCCACAGTGAGCCCTGTAATTGCCTGATACCAGCGAACCTGCTCTTCCGCATTCATTCGTTTAACGCGATCGCTCTCAGCACGGGAATCACTGTGCATATCCGCCAGGTCCATCATTCGCGCACCGATCCAGAGTTGCTCACCACCGCCATTACTGTAGAACCCGTCTCCCGTCAGGTATTCGGGCAAGCGCCAGAGTACCCGATATTCACCGAACCAGTGGCGCTCGATACTGGCAAAGGAAACAGTCTGGTTGCCAGACGGTAGGGCCACCTCTGCCGTATCGCCATCGAGTCTGCGGAGCACGACAAAACCGGTGTTGCCGGCCTCATCCTGAAGCTGAAGCATGGCCGGGCGGTCGAGAAATTCCAGGCTTCGGCGGCTGCCCTGTCGATCAAGACACCCCAGCCCGCTTTCTCGGGCCCATTCGCAGGCCACGGGCGCTTCCGATGGCTGGTAGTCCCTTCCCCAGATCCCGAAAAGCACCTGGAACGCCGAAACGGAATCCAGAAGCTGATCCGGTACGGCCAGCTCAGGAGGCCGAGTCGACTCTTCTGTCGCTGGTAATGGCGTTTCCTCAACTTGTCCGGATTGCTCCTCCACCCGCTCAACTGCCCCTTTCAGCGGCTCTGGCGACGACAGACCTGATGAGACTGCACTGTCGGGAGACCACCGCTCGAACAACCAGGCGGTTCCGATAATGGCCACCAGTATTGACGCGGCAACGATCAGGTACTGTGTTCTGTCAGCGGATCGGCGTGATCGTGAAGGCACGGGACCAATGGAAGCGCCACGCACTTCCTTTGCTGCGTGGCGGATATGATCAGCCGTGATTTCATGTTCACCTTCCGCGTAAGCGCCCAGTAGAGCCCGGTCGCTGATCAGATTGATCAGGCGAGGAATGCCCTGACTCTCCCGAAAGAGACGAGTCATCGCACGCTGAGAAAATATGTCGCCGCGCATGCCGGCCACGCTGAGTCGGTAGCGAAGATAGGCTGGCAACTCCTCCCGACCGATGGCGTCGAGGTGGTAGCGTGCGGTTACCCGCTGGTTCAACTGTCGCAACTCCGGCAGCGCCAACATTTCCTGAAGCTCGGGCTGGCCAAGCAGGACAATCTGAAGCAGTTTCTTCTCTGCCGTCTCCAGGTTGGTCAGAAGCCGTAGCTGTTCCAGTACCTCGGCCGACAGGTTCTGAGCTTCGTCAATCATCAGCACTTTGTGGCGCCCAGCCGCATGAGCCTTGAGCAGGTCCTGGTTTATCAGGTCCACCAGTTCCTTGATGGTGGCACTGATTTCATGGGGGATTTCCAGCTCGTCACAGATGGAGGACAACAGCTCCCGGGCAGAGAGTCTCGGATTCAGGATCAGCGCGATATCAACGTTATCCGGTACATTTTCGATAAAACATCGGGAAACGGTGGTTTTTCCGGTCCCCACTTCACCGGTGATCACGATAAAGCCACCCTGCCCCTGGACCCCATACATCAGGTGCGCCAGCGCCTCCTTGTGGCGATCGCTCAGGTACAGGTAACGAGGGTCCGGGGCAATGGAAAACGGCGGTTCGCGAAAGCCGAAAAAATCGTAATACATATCAGGACGTACCGGAATCCGCGTTACTGATCAGTCTGAGTTCGGCGGTGCGCCGGTTCTGTTGTTTAAGCCTTCGCACACACCGCTCCAGGGTTTTGGAGATGCGGGCATGGGAGCGGATCATGGAGATCTTGGGCCAGGTGGCGCGTTCGCCCGCCAGAATCATCTGACGCACGTAGGCCGGATCAGGGTTCGCCAGCATCCTGCTGTAGTCCTTGAACGAGTACGAGGGTGCGATAGTGACGTCCCCGGAATAGCGCTGGGCCATAATGGTGTACAACTGGCCCGACATCTGCCTCAGAAGTTCCGGCCGTAGGCGTTTACGGAGGTAATCGAACACCCCCTGGCCGTGGAACTGAATTTCGGACTTCATCAAATGCATCGGCAGGTTGCCAAAAGACAGCTTTTCATCACGACCGCGCTGGCTCAGGAAGGGCACCACATGGGGGTTGGTCTGGCTAACGATGGTGTAGTTCACATCGTACAGGTGCATCAAGCGCTCAATGGGCAGATCGCTCACCACGGAGCCATCCACAAACTTCAGGCGTGGCATATAAGGCAGCGTGTTGCCCTGGATGTCCTTTTTCATCAGGGTAACCGGCGGGAAAATACCCGGAACCGCGGCGCTCGCCAGTACCGCACTCCAGACCATCAGGTAAGGCGACGTATATCCGCACAGCAGGCGAGCCTTCTGGTGAGCCTGTACCGGAGAAACACTCACGTTGATCGAACGGCCAGTACGCTGGTATGCCTCCTCAAAGGTGTATTCGCCAATATTGCCCCGCAGACAGTTGCGAAGCTCTTCCTGATCCATCAGCCCGTCTCCGCGAACGGCACTGAGCAGGCCCCGCCATTTCCAGGCTTTCAGGTTATGGTTTTCCGGCACCAGCATTTCGGGGATTTCCGCGTCAGTATGAACACCGAGAATGCCCGCAATAATGGCGCCGATACTTGAGCCGGCGATAACCTGCGGCAGAAGCCCTTTTTCCCAGAGGGCCTTGATGACTCCGAAATGGAAAACACCAAGGGTAGCGCCACCACTGAGCAAGAGCGCCGGCCGACCATAGCTTGTCAGGGTATCGCGAAAGAACTGCAGCTTGTCGGCAACGGGAAAACCGGGGACGGATTGATCACAGAGGTAATCCAGGGCTTCACACACCTGGGTAATGTATTCTTCGATCAGGTGTTTGGTACCAACGCGGGATCGCGTGTAAAGTGCCGGGTTGCCCATGTTCCCGAGATCGTGGTGCAGTCCCTCCCTCAGGGCCCGCTTCAGGCGTTCGACATCATTCTGTTGGCGATACTGTTTCAGGTTGCTCAGGCGGTCATAAATCAATTCGTAGTGATAGAGATCGGAAGCGAAATCCTCTTTCCACTCGGCGTTACCTTCCAGAAAGTCCAGCTCCAACGCTGCTGCCTTCCAGACTTCATAATTCGGCGCCTCGGCCAGCATCTTCCGGAATTTGGCTATTCTTGGATCCTTCAGCACCGCTGACCTCCTATCAATCCGGATGACGCTCAGAAATCCTCGAGCATCAGGTCCTCATCATCACCGCTGGCAAACGGATCGTTGACCACCTTCCCGTCATTGATCAGGAATTCCCGACGCTGCAGGAAGGCATTTCGAACAAACACGTAACTGTCGCCAGAGATGAAGCTCTCCGCAGGAATCAAATCCGCGCGTTTATCAACAATCTGGAGGGCGCGGGCGTAATAAACTTCCGGACTGTCCACAGTATCCCAAGCGGATGGCAACGCAAAGCCGTCAGTTGCAAACCCGGTCAGGTGCCTTGGCGTGGAAGGCCCGAGAAACGGCAGCATAAGGTATGGCCCCGAACCGACACCCCAGTAGCCCAAAGTCTGGCCAAAGTCCTCGGGCCGTTCAGGCAGGTCAAAGGCGGTTGCCACATCAATCAGGCCACCCAGACCGAAGGTAGTGTTGTAGGTAAATCGACCCACAGCTACGACGGCCGACTCCCCTTTCAGCTGCAACACGCTGTTGGTGAAGTTCCTGAGTTCAGTCAGGTTATTAAAGAAATTGGTAATGCCGCGGTCAACAATCTGCGGGGTAAACGTCCGATAGGCCTGAGCCACCGGTTTCAGGAACCATCGGTCGATCGTTTCGTTGAACGTATACACCTTGCGGTTCCAGTTTTCCCACGGGTCTTTGGGATCAACCGGTACCGAACCTTCGGGAGGCGGTTCCTGCATATTCTGGGCTATCGCCTGACCCGATGGCACAACGGTAGCCAGGGACAACAACAGGCAAAACGTAACAAGCCGGCGCCGGATAAAAAAGTGTTTCATCATCTGCTCTTGGGTTGTTTAATTCGTTTCAATTCGTCGAAAATACCGGCGCTACTTTTTTATTATTAAACCGTTGTTCCGGAGAAACCGATGTCAGTACCGGGAAATCTTGTAAACACGATTACCATGCCCCTTCGCTGGGGAGACATGGATGCATACGGCCATGCCAACAATACAGTCTACTTCCGATTCTTTGAGGAAGCCCGTATTGTCTGGCTGGCCTCACTGGAGCTGGGCGGTCCCGAGGAGCCGACCGGTCCGGTTATTATAAAGACCAGTGCCACCTTTCTAAAGGAATTGAATCACCCGGCAACGGTTGAGGTGAAAACATACGCCGACAAGGCAGGTAACACCAGCCTCGACACCTACCATCTACTGACCGATGTCGATACCGGCGCTGTTTACGCGGAAGGTTATGCGAAGATCGTCTGGTTCGACCGTAAAACACGCTCCTCGGCTCCGCTGCCAGAAACCCTCCGGGCCCTGGCAACGTCTTGAACCAGAGAACGTCTACCGGCGGCGTACCACCACGCTGCCGATGGAATAACCGGCACCGAACGAACAGATAACCCCGAGATCACCACTGACAAGATCGTCCTTGTGTTTGTGGAAGGCGATGATCGAACCGGCGGAGCTGGTGTTGGCGTATTCATCGAGGATGACCGGTGCCTCTTCCTCGGTCGCATCCCGACCCAGCACCTTCCGGGCAATCAGCTGGTTCATATTCAGATTGGCCTGGTGCAGCCACATGCGGCGGAGATCATCCGGGGCCAGAGACAGGCTTTGAAGCTGCTTCTGGATGGTCTCGGCAACCAGAGGCGATACTTCCTTGAACACTTTCCGGCCCTGCTGCACGAAGAGCTTGTCCGGTTTGCCAACGCCTGAATCGTCTGCACGGTTCAGAAACCCGAAATTGTTCCGGATGTTATTGGAGAACTTGGTCTTCAGGCTGGTACCAAGAATTTCGAAACCCTGACCCTTGGACGTATCTTCCTCACGCTCAACGAGGATGGCCGTGCAGGCGTCACCAAAAATGAAGTGGCTGTCACGGTCACGGAAATTCAGGTGGCCGGAACAGATCTCCGGGCTGACCACCAGAACGGAACGGGCACTGCCGTTCTCGACAGAGTTGACCGCTGCCTGGAGGCCGAACGTAGCTGAGCTGCAAGCCACGTTCATATCGTAGGCAAACCCCTCGATACCAAGCGCTTCCTGAACCTCGATGGACACGGCCGGATAGGCTCGCTGCAGGTTGGAGCAGGCAACGATTACGGCATCGACATCCTGTGCCGATTTGCCCGCCTGCTCCAAGGCCTCACGGCAGGCGGCCACTGCCATGTCGCATTGCACCGAAGGTTCTTCGTTGCCGCGCTCGGGGATATAGGGTTTCATGCGTTTGGGATCGAGAATGCCATCCTTGTCGATCACATGGCGTCGTTTGATGCCGGACGCTTTCTCGATAAAAGAAGAGGACGATGGCTGCAGTGGCGTCACATCGCCGCTGGCGATGGCATCTGCATTCTCGGCGTTGAACAGTTCAACATACTGGTTAAAGGCTTCGACCAGTTCGTCATTATCAATGGTTGCTGGCGGTGTGTAGAGACCGGTCCCGCTAATAACGGCTTTAATCACGCTAACCCCACGTCATGATTGTGAAAACGGGACACCAAGCGTCCCGTTTGGTTAATTCGTTCACCCACTGCCGGAAATACTAACACAGTCTCTGGGTTTTGCCCGTCAGGTATCAGTCACGGGCACCAGTCTGGTGCGCGCGGTGTTCTCTAAACTCGGGTTTTCTCCCATTGCCGGTCCAGGCGTTTAACCGATACCGTCATCACCGTGCCCAGTTGCTGTGCAAAGAACGACACCCGGAACTCCTCCAGCATCCAGCGGTAAAGGACAAGCTCCGGATCTCGAATCCCCTGCCGCTGTTGTTCGTCCCGCTTCACCGCGTAGCGGGACCAGAGGGGCTCAATGGTGTGAAGAAACTCCCGCTCACGGCCCATTTCCCGGGGCATTTTCTCAAGGCGAATCAGAGCGGCCTCAAAATAACGGCCAAATTCCGCCAACCACTCTGGCGGCGTTTCTACCAGAAAACCGGGATAGACAAGGTTCTGCAACTGGAACTTCAGGTCGGCCATGCTGTTGGCCAGCGCCAGGTTGATTTTGCCTTTTAATTGCTTCGCCACTTTCTGGTAACCGGACATCGCCTGGTACAGCCGATCATCTGCCTGCTCCAAAGCCGGAATGAAATCACCCCGATGAGTGTCGAACACCTTGTCGAAATCCTCTGCCGTCCTGGGAATTTCGCCCGCGAGAAAGTGCTGGATGGCCGTCGCCAAAAGCAGGTCGTCCAACAACACTTTTGACTGGCCCACCGGCGCGAACATCAGTGCGGACTGCTTGAAATGAGGCAGTTTTCGCTCAAGATCATCAAGCGTCCTGCCAAATCGGTTCAGAATCAACCGGGCGATAGCCTTGCGGGTGGTATCGTCCGCGGTCAGCCGATCCAGACAGCGTATCTGGCGCACCTGTTTGCCCAGATCCTCCAGGGCGGGATACACGGTCACCTGCATGCCACCTTTTTCCGTCTGGACCTCTTCTGGCAGTGAACCGAACTGCCATTCGGTGTACTCGCCGCTCGGTTCTGCTGGCGAATCATCCTGTGTTGCCGAGGCCAGTGCCTGCTCAGCCTGACCTTCAAGCTGGTGTTGCAGATCGCCGGTCTCGCGACTCTCAGCAATGGTGCGACCGCCGTCGCCCATGACCCGCAGGTTCATTCGGAGGTGTTTGGGCAATTCCGAGTCGGACCAGGCCTCGGGATCAATCTGTACCCCGGTCATTCGGCGCAACTGCTCACCCAGCTGAAGCGTCAGCGGCTCGTTGGAGGGTTGAAGATTCTCAAGAGCCGCATCCACAAAATCGGGTACCGGCACGAAGTTCCGGCGCAGAGCCTTGGGCAGAGATTTCACCAGGGCAATACACTTTTCCCTCAACAGTCCCGGAACCAGCCACTCCAAACGACGGGACGGAATCTGTTTGAGAGCCATCAGCGGAACCTGAAGCGTGACACCGTCTTTTTCGCTGGTGGGCTCGAATTCATAGCTCAGCGGATAACGAACACCCTCCCATTCCAGAAAGTCCGGATACAGGTCGGCGGCCTGGGCATCCACCGGCCGCTGGAGTATGTCGGCTTCGGTGAGCTCCAGTTCCTTCAATTGTTCAACCGACAGCCCCTTCCACCAGGTCTCGAAATGCCGACCACTGATAATGTCTGCAGGCAGGCGTTCGTCATAGAAAGCCACCAGTACCTCATCATCAACGAGCAGGTCCCGGCGCCGGGTCTTCTTCTCGAGATTCTCAACCGTATCGAGCATCTCGCGATTACGGGCGATAAAAGGCGCCTTTGACCGGTAATCACCCTCCACCAGCGCACGGCGGATGAACAGATTCCGGCATTCCGCCGGATCCACTTTGGCGTAGGGGATGCGGCGCCTGGCAACAATGTCCAGGCCGTAGAGGGTGACCTTCTCGTAGCCCATCACCTGGGCACGCTTTTGCTCCCAGTGCGGTTCGAAATAGTGGTGTTTGACGATGTGACCGGCCAGGGGCTCGATCCATTCCGGCTGAATGGAAGCCACCACCCGGGCAAACACCCGGCTGGTTTCCACAATCTCGGTGGCGACTATCCACTTCGGACTCGTTTTGGCCACCTTGGAGCCGGGAAAGATCAGCACTTTCCGGTTTCGTGTTGCCAGATATTCCTTCTTCTCCACTTTCATTGCGACCTGGCCCAGAAGACCGGCCAGAATCGCCTTGTGCAGGGCTTCGTAACTGGCGGCGTCCTTGTTCACCGTCAGCTTCTGTTCACGACAGATCAGAGTCAGTTGGCGATGGATATCCCGCCATTCCCGCATTCGCATCCAGCTCAGGAAACTTTTCTGGCAGACCTTTTTGAGCTGGTTCTGGGACAGTTCCTGACGCTGTTCTTCATAGAAGTTCCAGATGTTCAGCAGAGTGACGAAATCCGATTCCTTGTCGTTGAACGGTGCATGAGCCTGGTCCGCTGCCTGTTGTTTATCCTGGGGCCGCTCCCTCGGGTCCTGGATACTCAACCCGGCAATAATCACCAGTGTTTCCGCCAGACTGCCCAGCTCTGCGGCCGTGACCAGCATCCTGGCCAGTCTTGGATCAAGGGGCAGCCGGGCCATGGTTCGGCCAAGCCGGGTGACGCGGCGCTTATCATCCACCGCGCCCAACTCTTCCAGGAGCTTGTAGCCATCGTTGACCTGGCGCTTGTCCGGCGCCTCAAGGAACGGGAACTGCCGGATTTCGCCCAGACCTGATGTGGCCATTTGCAGAATGACGGAGGCCAGGTTGGTTCGAAGTATCTCCGGATCGGTGTATTCCGGGCGATTGATAAAATCCGTCTCATCGTAAAGCCGGAAACAGATACCCGGCGCGACCCGCCCACAACGGCCCGCCCGCTGGTTGGCGCTGGCCTGGGAAATCGGTTCCACCGGCAGTCGCTGGATCTTGGAGCGCACGCTGTAGCGGCTGATCCTGGCCACCCCGGTATCGATCACGTAACGGATGCCTGGCACCGTCAAGGAGGTTTCCGCCACGTTGGTGGAGAGCACAATCCTTCGCCCCTTGTGGGACTGAAACACCCTGTTCTGCTCAGCATTGCTCAACCGCGAATACAGCGGCAGCACTTCTGTATGCCGCAGATCCACATGGCGCAACACCTTGCTGAGATTGCGAATCTCACGCTCGCCGGGCAGGAACACCAGAATATCCCCCGGCGGCTGTTTCTGGCTGCGCTCATGCTGCTCGATCTCGTCGAGGGCACCCAGAACGCCGTCCGTCCAGCCCTGATCCCGGTCGTCCTCATCTCCGGTCAGCGGTCGGTAGCGCACGTCCACGGGATAGGTCCGGCCGCTCACCTCGATCACCGGCGCCTTGTCGAAGAATTCGCTGAACCGTTCGACTTCGATGGTCGCCGAGGTAATGATCACCTTCAGATCCGGGCGCTTGGGCAGGAGCTGACGCAGATAACCGAGCAGAAAGTCGATGTTTAGACTGCGCTCGTGGGCTTCGTCGATGATGATCGTATCGTAGCGATCCAGAAACCGGTCGTGCTGAACCTCCGCCAGCAGGATCCCGTCGGTCATCACCTTTACCCGGGACTGCTCGGAGGTGTTGTCGGTGAAGCGAACCTGATACCCGATCTGCTGGCCGGTCTGCTCACCGATTTCCTCGGCAATTCGCGCTGCCACGCTCCGCGCCGCGATGCGTCGGGGCTGGGTATGACCGATCAGCCCCCGGATCCCCCGCCCGCTGTTCATGCAGATTTTTGGAATCTGCGTGGTTTTACCGGAGCCGGTTTCCCCGGCAATGATCACCACCTGGTTATTTTCGATGGCCTCACGAATGTCGTCGACCCGTTCGGAAACCGGCAAGCCCTCCGGAAAACTGGCCGGCTTGTGCAATGCGTGTCGCTGCTGCACCTTTTCCAGCCCACGCTCAAGCCATTTCGCCATTTTTTCCAGGTCTTTCTGGCCCGGTTTCCCTTTGGTGCGGGCAACCGTTTTAACGATGCGGGCGGCCTCCTGCTGGTTGCAGGCGTCCAGCTGCTCCATCATGGCCTTCACGGCCGCCTCGGCATCAGGCTTCGGAGTCGGTGTGCTCGGATTATCGGAACGGGTGTCTGTCATTGAATTCCCGGAATAGCGCTCACTCGGATTCGATTGGGCGACAGTCTATCGGGAAAGTCGGTATCTTAAAAACGGAAAAACCCTGCCGAAGCAGGGTTCTCCTTGATCAACTGCTGGAAAGGCTTACTTGTTATTCGCCTCGTCACGCAGCTCACGGCGAAGGATCTTGCCTACATTGGTCTTGGGCAGTTCATCCCGGAACTCGAACTGCTTGGGCACTTTGTAGGCGGTGAGTCGCTCGCGACAGAACTCCTTGAGTTCATTTTCTGTCACGCCCTCAGCCGTAGGCACCAGGTAAACCTTGACCGCCTCGCCGCTCTTGGCATCAGGTACGCCAACAGCCGCACACTCGACCACCTTGGGATGGCTGCTGACCACATCTTCAATCTCGTTCGGGAACACGTTGAAGCCCGAGACGATGATCATGTCTTTCTTGCGATCCACAATGCGGATGTAACCGTCTTCCTGGATCAGCGCAATGTCGCCAGTACGCAGGTAGCCATCGTCGGTGAAGGACTTCTGGGTGTCTTCCGGACGCTGCCAGTAACCGCGCATGACCTGGGGGCCTTTGACACACAGTTCGCCGGGCTCGCCCAAAGGCGTCTCATTGCCCTCTTCATCAATGGTTTTAACCTGCGTGGACGGAATCGGAAGCCCAATGGTACCGATCTGAATAGCGCTGTGCGGATTGAAGGTCACCACAGGCGACGTCTCGGTCATGCCGAAGCCTTCGCAAATCTCGCAGCCGGTCACTCGCTCCCACATTTTGGCGGTGTCGCTGGTCAGCGCCATGCCGCCCGATGAGGTCAGTTTCAGGCTGCTGAAATCCAGGTCCTGGAAATCTTCGTTGTTGCAAAGCGCAACAAACAGTGTGTTCAGGCCAAGGAATGCGGAGAATTTGTGGTTCTTCAACTCTTTCACAAAGCCCGGGATATCCCGCGGGTTTGGAATCAAGACGTTGTGAGCACCCGCCTCAAGCATGATGCCGCAGTTCAGGGTAAAGGAATAAATGTGATAGAGCGGCAGGGGGGCAATCACCACTTCCTGCCCCTCAACCACCATGTCTTCCATCATCGGACGGGTCTGCAGCAGGTTCGCAACCAGGTTGCCGTGGGTCAGCATCGCGCCTTTCGCCACACCGGTAGTGCCACCGGTGTACTGGAGCACGGCAATGTCGTCCTGTTTGCACTCAACCGGAGTAAATTTCTCTCGGGCGCCCGCACTCAGTACTGCCGGCAGTTTGTGCGCCTGGGGCAGATTGAAGGGCGGAACCATCTTTTTGACATGCTTGATCACCGCATTCATCAGGGTGCGCTTGATAGGCGAGTGCATGTCCGCAATTTCAGTCACAATGACATGCTCAATGCCGGTGTGCGGCAGCACCTTCTCGGCGTTCTCGGCCATGTTGGCCAGAACCACCAGGGCCTTGGCACCGGAATCATTGAACTGATGTTCCATTTCCCGCGTGGTATACAGCGGGTTGGTATTCACCACAATCAGGCCAGCTCGCATGGCACCAAATACAACCACCGGATACTGGCTGACGTTCGGCATCTGCACAGCAATACGGTCGCCAGGTTTCAAATCTGTCTTGTTCTGGAGCCAGGCCGCGAAGTTACGGCTCTGGGTGTCGAGGTCACGGTATGTGAGCGTTGCGCCAACAGCACTGAATGCGGGACGGTCAGCAAATTTTTTGACCGACTGTTCGAACACATCCACCATGCTTTTGTACTTGTTCAGGTCCACCTCGCGGGGCACGCCGGCGGGGTATTTATCCTGATAGAACTGCTCAAAATCCATCACCATCTCCTGTTTGGCGCTTTTGATTGTAATGATTTACCGATGTCAAGTTGTTTAAAAAATCAACCCTACAAAAGTATCAGCCTCAAAAAAGTGGGGAGAGAATAGCAGTTTTGTAACCGATGAGGTAGTTTTCGAGACTCTGACCCGAACACCGACCAGAACACCTGTACTTTAATGCCAACAGCACGGAGCACGCGATGAGCGATACCCTTGATACTCTGGAGAATATCACCTACGACGAGCTGAATGAGGGCGACACCGCCACCTTCACGCGCACCCTCACCGAGGATGAACTGGTGCTGTTTGCAGCGGTCTCCGGTGATGTAAACCCGGTACACCTGGACGCCGAATTTGCAGCCCGTTCCATGTTCAAAGAGCGGATTGCCCATGGCATGTGGAGCGGCTCCCTGATCTCGGCTGCCCTGGCAACGGTGATGCCTGGCCCCGGTACCATCTACCTGGATCAGAGCCTGTCCTTCAAGCGCCCGGTGAAACTGGATGACACACTCACCGTAAAGCTGAAAGTCCTTCGGAAAGAACCGAAAGGCCGGGTCGTGGTCGAGTGCGATGTACGCAACCAGAACGATCAGCAGGTGGTCATAGGAGAAGCGAAGGTGATTGCCCCATCGGAGAAAGTGTCTTTGCACAAGCCCCGGCTGCCCAAAATTACCATTGAAAACTGAGTTTCTTGCATCGGGCAGTTCTCACTGACTGCCCGATCAGCCGGTTCACCCGGGCAGGAAGTCAATCGGAAATCTGACCTTCCGGGCTTCAACACTGTCAGCCCCGAAATTGAACAGCCTCACCCGCATGGCAATCCGCTGCTCGAGTTTGGGATGTTCAAGCTCTGAGCTGACCACCTCACAGGCTGAGACGGAGCCATCAGGCTCGATGACCAGTTCGAGCAAAACCTTGCCTTCCAGTGTCGGGTCCTGCCGCAGTTCCCGCTGGTACATGGAATAGAGCGCCGATTTCTGGGCATCGAAGACCTTCCGGATATTGCTCATTGCCCGTTCGCCGACCGATGGCTGGGCCTTTACGGGTCTCGCAGCCACTTCCCGGGGTTCCTCCACCGGCGCATCCACTGTTTTGACTTCATGTTCGGCCACAGCGACGTTTGTCTCCGGGGCGGTGGCGTCTGCAACACCACCACTGCCAGTCAGAACCTGCTCCGAGTCCGTGGTTGTTCTGTTTCGTTCGACGGCGTCCGTCTGTGTATTGACCGCAAACTCCCTGGCTGGTGTCTGTTCGGGCGACCTCAGTGAAGCCAGTTTGTCTCTCATGGCAAGCAGGCCGGACCGGGATGCTTTCTCCCGGGCCTGCTCGGCGGTCTGTTTGGGCTCCGGGTTGGATACGGTCTTAGTCTTGGTTTCCGGTTTCGGGGCAGCCACAGGATCTGGCTCAACCTCGGCCACTTCCGGTTCCGGCCGCTTTGGCTTCTCTTTCACCACTTCCGGTTTTTGCTCGGGCTCGAGCTCACGTTCCGGCTGGACCGGCTCCGGTGACATGACCGGTTTCGGCTTTTCCACGAGGCGCGCCAGCCGGGGCGGAACCTTCTCGGCCTCGCTGCGTTCAATCTCCGGTACTTCCATCATCGGGACCAGGAACGCCGGCGGCAGGAACAGCGCCAGCATCACCACCATAATAACCGCGAATCTTCGACGTTCGCCGAGGTCACTGCTCCATGGCAACCCCGAACCGGCCAACGGGGAATGTGCGTTGTCAGCCATTGCGGACCTCCCCTTCCACGGCCAGACGTACCCGCCGATATTGTTCATCCACACAGGTCTGCATGACCTTGCGAAGCAGCCGATAATCGGTATCCCGCCCAGCCATAATGGTCACCTCAAGCCCCTCCTCCGGGATTTCGGACCAGCGATTACGGCGCCAGGAAAGCTCTTCCGAAAGGCCGGAGATATAGGTGTCACCGGTCTCGATACCCTCCAGTCTTGCCACTTCGCTGCCCTGGACCAGAATGGCATTGCCCGTTACCTGAACTGTCAGGCTCTCAACAGCCTCCTGTTGGGCCGTGGACTTGGGCAATGGCACATCTGCGGTGTTCTGCATCACTTTCACATCCGAGGAATTCACCATCAGGAAAAAAACCAGGATGGTGAAGATGTCCATCAGCGATACCAGGTTCAGACCACCGGGCTTGTGCATCCGGCCGTAATGCCGATGAATTCTTTTCGCCTTGCGGGACGTTTTCATGCCCCCTCTCCTGCTTGGGCACTGGCGTTTGCCGCAAGTTGTCTGCCTTCAGGCGCATTCATCAGCGAGACATCAGGAAACAGCTCCCCCTCCACCACGCTGGCAGCAACCACGGCGGGATACGAGCGAACGGTATCCATTGCTGTAACCAGTGTCTGGTAATCGATGTCCGGTCCTACCTCGAGCACCACGTCGGTTTTATCCGGCACCCGAGTCTTGATCTGGCGGAGAACCGTTCGGAGACCCTCGAAATCCTGCCCCTGCTGATCCACGGGAAGCACCCGGATCAGACCTCGACTGCTATCTGCGATCTCGATACCTTCCGGAATGAGGGTAACAACAAGCCGTAACTCCTCTGGCTCCGGTGTCTGCCCTGCTTCCATACCCGGAAAATTCAGCTCGATCATCCGGACCTGGCTGAACACCATGCCAAGCAGCAAAACCGGAACCAACACAATCATGAGATTTAGAAAGGCGGTGATATCCAGTTCCGGCGATGTACTTAACCTGCGGTGACGGCGTCTCATGGCATCGACTCAGGCAGCGGATGGCCGGGCGGCACTGCCCGCAACAGGGGTCGAACCAGAATCAGAGACCATGTTAAGCAACTTCACGCCGGCCATCTCGAAACTGTCCACAATCTCATTGGTCCGTGTTTGCAGTACTGCATGGAACATGAGTAGAGGGATAGCCGACATCAGACCGAAGGCTGTGGTATTCATGGCCACTGAAATACTCTCGGACAGCAAGCTGGCTTTCTGGGAAGGGTCTGCCGCCGCCACTGCGGTAAACGCCGCAATAAGACCAATAATGGTTCCCAGCAGGCCAAGCAGAGTGGCGATATTGGCAAGGGTCGCCAGGTATTGGGTGCGTTTCTCCAGGCGCGGCAGTACTTCCATCAAGCCTTCTTCCATGGCGTATTCAATATCCTCTCGCCGGCTGTTGCTAAGCAACCGGCCGATCCCGGCGCCCATGATCGAGGCAATCGCACTATCGGAATTAGTGGCCGCTTTCATGGCCCGCTGATAATCCCGCTTCCTGAGTAGCGGCAGGATGCCTTGCTCAAAGGCAATCCGGTTGCGCCGTCTCACCGCCGAGAGATAGAAGAACCGTTCCAGAGTGATGGCCAGCCCCAACGCCAGTACGATGGCAATGGGGTACATGAAAGGCCCGCCTTCCTGGAAAAAACGTACGATGGTGTCCAGCATGATTATTCTCCCGTTATTACTGCGCAGTCACCGCTGAGCCCCAAGGGGACTCAGGATCAGAGGGTTGAGGTTTTCGCGGAACAGACGGTGTCGCTCCAGGGCGACCGGATCAGCCGGACGCACCAGTTCCGGCGCTTCATCATTCAGATCTGCCCTTGGTCTCCGTGGCAAGCTTGGCGCCTGCCAGGGCAATATGTAGAGTACCCGGGGCTCGTCTTCGCCAAGACTTGCAGACAGGCCTTCAACACTGAGCCGGACCGTGTCACCCTGATCCGCCTGTACCGGCGTAATAACCAGTATCTGAAGGCCTGCAAACACCAGTGCGGCAAAGACAGCTTTGGCGGCTTTTTGAATTTCAACCATTTATTCCAGCCTCCGTTCCAGATCCGCAATCCAGCCGGCCACTTGTTGGTCGTCTTCTTCCGTCAGCTCCCGGTAACGGCTGTAGTGCAAAAGGGCTGTTTCCAGATCCAGCAGATAGAGTTCAGCGATTACCGCCAAATTGAAATGCAGCTCCGCCACATCTGGTGAATGGACGAGGCCTGCTTTCAACAACTTGGCCGCTTCTGCGAACCGGTGCTGGTCCTTGAGCACGAGCGCCAGATTGTTCACGGTTACAGCGTTGGTCGGGTCCAACTCCACGGCTTTTTTCCAGGCCTTTACAGCCGTCCCCTTCCGGCCCTCTTCGAAAGCAGTGCGACCTTCTTTTTCAAACTTTGCGGCCAGTTCCGGATCCGTCTTGACGGACTCCTCGGGCTGCCGGATTTCCTGACCGGCACAACCACCCAGAACCAAGAGCAAAAGGAGTACCGAGCGCAGTACTGTTTTACGAAACGGATTAAACGTCATCCTTCGACCTCATGTTCCAACTGAGCCATTTGACGCTTCGCTCGTAGCGACCTGGATGCAGTTCCGCAAGAACGCCAAGGCTTCGCCCGATCCAGGCATCGTAGCCTTCCGATGCGATCCGGCGGTGGTTTTCGGTGTGCAGTTGAATCGCCTTTTCTTCGAAGGGGTAAGCCTCCTCTTCCAGCAGCATCTGGTACTGCATGGCCTCAAGCTCATTCAGGTCCGAAGGGATGGTTGAGGTCATCAGGTCTTTGGCCAGGCCCCGGTAGAGCTCTGCCCTGCGGAACAAAGACTCAGACAGGACGCGCTCGCCACCGAGGGCTTCGGCATCGAGAAATCGCTGTCTGGCCGCTTCCAGGGCATTCTGTTTGCGGTCCAGTGATTGCTCCAGAGGCTGGCTCAGGCTGATACTGGTGAACACCGCCGCTGCCCGGGCGCCAAGCACCAGGGATGCACGGGATGACCACTCAAGTGTGTCTGCACTGTGCCAGGCACTGTCCAGCTCTGCCTGAACCAGGGCTTCCCGCCAGGAGTCCGGATCGTCACCCGTCTCTACCAGGCGATAACGGAATGTCTGAAGCCGCTCATGCTCAGATCCGTCGGCAGCTTCCGGACCCGTTGCAAGGTAATCCACGTACAGGGCATTCCGTTCGGCAATATTTCCGGCCTCATTCAGCAATTCTGCGGCGCGCATCCGCAGGCCCCAGGGGTTGGCGCTATTGTCAGCGGCCTGAAGTAATTCTGATGCCGCCTGGGTCGGTTTATCGGACTGAATCCAGGCATGTACCAGCTTGTCACTGATACCCGCAGCCAGTTCGTGTTGCGGGTGGTCGGCACGAAACGCCTGCAGGTCCGCCACAGCGGCTGCCCAGTCTGATGCCTTCAGCAAGGTATTGGCGGCGTCGTACCGTGCCCGAATGGCGATTTCCGAGCCGGGTAACACTGAATCAACCCGCCGGAAGTGACCTACAGCCTCTCTGAACCTGCCACGAGAGGCTGCCATCTCTCCCTGGCGATAGACCGCCGTCGCCAGTTGCCGGCGAACGGCCGCCCGCTGTTCGTCGGTCACATCTTCTAGCTGATCGCCCTCCGCAAGATCCAGCGCCCGATTCCAGGCCCGCTCTGCCAACCCATACTCACCTTCCTTCTGGCGAATCCGGGCCGTCACCTGCCAGGCTGTATATTGCTCCGCCGGCGACGCCCCGGCTGCCGTGAGAACCTGAGACGCGTAATGCAGTGCCCGCTCATGGTTGCCTACTGCAAGCCAGCGGGAGCCCAGATCCGCCATGAGGCCTGAAATCCGGGCATCATCGGCGAAACGCTCTTCAAAGCGATTGGCTTCGTTTGAGAGATCCTGCAGTTCGGGCCTGAATGCAGCAGTCGGGAGCTTTTGGTCGACACCGTCTCTTAACAGGATGACTGCGGCCCAGGCAGCATCAGCCGCCTCGTTGTAACCGGGCGCTTCGTAGGCAGCCTTGCGAAAGTTCACCAGCGCCTTCGCAAACTGCCCTGCCTGAAGTCGAGCATCTCCGGCTAGGCGCAGGATCTCTCCACTCTGAGCTACCCTGGGCGCCAGTCCTTCATAGTAGGCAGCGGCAATTGCAAAGGCCTGACCGGAAGCTGCATCCTGCCCCTGCTCCGCAGCACGGCCACCCAGGTCATAGTGATAGTCCGCCAGGCGCTTGCTGTAACTCCGCCATTTGTCGCTCTGGTCCCCATTCAGCTCAGCAAACGCCGGTTCCGCGCCATAAGTCTCAACGAATCGAGCCCGGGCAGCGCGAACCTGCTCAACGTCACCGGCCGCCTGCCATACATCCACCACCTGCAACAGGAAGGCTGGAACCGAATTGTGATTGGGGGAATACTCAATGAAGGCCTTGTTGGCGGCGACACTGGCCCGGGTGTCGCCAAGGATGGCGTAATAGTCCGCGAGGCGGTCAAACAGAAGATGTTCCCAGGGACGCGGCCGTTCTCTATCCAGCCAGGAAATCAGGGTGTCCGGGCCGCTGTTTCGTGCGGCCATTAATGCCAGGACCCGAAAGGTATCGTCGATGGTATCAACGCTGGACTCACTGACCGACTCCAGGCTCTGTTCCTGCGGTAAAAACTCATCCAGAACCTCGACGAAGGTTGCGGCAGCCCTGTTCCAGGCAGACGGCCCCTGCTTGAACTGGCTCCAACCAAGCATGTATCTGGCCTTTGTGCTGAATTCTTCGCTGTCATCGGATGTAACCAGGTGACGGTA
This sequence comes from Marinobacter sp. MIT932201, assembly GCF_047123295.1. Lineage (NCBI taxonomy): Bacteria > Pseudomonadati > Pseudomonadota > Gammaproteobacteria > Pseudomonadales > Marinobacteraceae > Marinobacter > Marinobacter sp. MIT932201. The sequence goes on from NZ_CP138917.1 coordinate 2,364,543, forward strand.
GCCGTTTTCTGCCTCGGCGTACTGGCCAGCGGCAAAGGCGGATTCTGCCAATCGGAACCTTGCCTCCGGTACCAGAGGCGATTGAGGGTATAGCCCGATCAGCTGTTTCAGCCTCTGGATAGACGCATCCTGTTGTCCTGTCAGGGCATGGGCCTTGGCCATCTGGTAAAGCAGTTCATCCAGCCGGCCACCATAGGAGCCGCGCTCCAGAATCGACTCGTAACTGCTGATTGCCTCGCTGTAGACCCTTTCCTCTTCAACCGGAGAGAACCCGATATCTTCACCTGAACGATCCCGGATATTGCTTAGACGGTTAAGGGCATCAATCCTCACCTCCGGTTCGTCAGATGTCCGGAACAGGCGGTGATAACGCCGGGCAACTTCCGAGGGCGAGATAGCCGGCATGGGCCGGCTTTCAAAGGTCAGGAAAACCGGACGCATATCCCCGATGGTCTCGCCGTCCCTGCCCAGCTCCACACGGAAGGATTCCTGAGCCATAGCCGGCGCAACCAGAAGCAGGGAGAGACAGAGGCTCTGGATCGGCCGGATCATGGCTTTGTTTCCTCCAGATTCTGGAGGGCAAGATATTCATACAGGTGAGCAATCTGTTGTTCAGTTTTGTCCAGTGCAAAGGCCATCTGCTGGTCCCTGGCCTCGACATAATCCAGAGCCAATTCGTCCAGCGCCGCTTCAGATGCCCGGAGCAACTGAAGCACAGACGAAGCCAGCGCTTCATTGCGCTCTGTCAGCACGGCAGCTGTGTGACGTAAACGTTCCAGGATTTCAGGTTGCCCCGATGCATTGCTCCTGACCTGATTCAACCGCGTCTGGGCGTCCGAGAGGGTTTTCCGGAGGGCCTGGATACGGGCTTGCCCGCCAGGACTGGCGTTATCCGCGAGCCGCTGGAGCCGTGCACCGAGCTCTTCACCTTTAGCAATCAGATCAGCTGTGCGTTGCCTGGAGCCCTGCTCCTGAATGCCGACCAGCTGTTCGGTCAGCGCTTCCTGAAATACCTCAAGGTCGTGCCCATAACGTTCCAGTTTCGCGGCCATCAAGCGAAGAGCTGCCACCCTCCCCGCAGCGGTCTGGGCATTCATCTCTTCCAGGAACCCCAGGAGGTAGGCCATCCGCGGCTGGGTCAATGTGCGACTGTCTGCAAGAAACCAGTCGACCCCGGTTTCCCGGGCATCTTCCACCAGGGTTTTGTAGGCCCCTTGTTCGCGAACCTTTCCCGCCAGTTTGCGGAGAGTCACCCGCTCACTCTCAAAGGCGGCGTTGGCGGCCAGATAGGCTTCACCGGCCTGCCCGAGATAGCCGGATAGGTCGTAGCCCCTGCCCATGCCAATCCAGGCGTCAGCGACACCGGGGTACGCCAGAGGATACTTCCGGGCCCGGTGCCAGCTCTGCATCGCGGCCCGATGATTGCCTTTTTCAGCCAGGGCGAGACCATGAAGATACAGTGCCCTGGGGGTGTTAAAGCTATCGAGATCGACCTTCTCCAGGAAGCTTATCGCCTTGTCAAACTCGCCATGCTGGTAAGCAAGGTAGCCCGCCCGAACCAGCAGATTATTCTTCAGGTGCTCGCTGCGACCGGAATTGTCGTCGCCCTCGGACATGGCTAACGCTACCCGCAGAGCAACCAGCGCCCTGGCCGGGTTGAGATCGGTTTTCGCGTAATCGCTGGCAAGATTGAGGTAACCCAGAGCCGCCCAGTAGCCTTCTTTCATTCCGGCCAGGATTCGCCCGGCCTCTTCGGTACGACCCTCGGTCCTTGCCTTTTCCGCGGCTTCGAAGAGCGCTTGCTGTCGGCCCTCACCAAGGTTGACGCCAACATCCCCGGCCTGTCGGAATTCCGTGAGGCCAGAACGAAGTTCGTCCGGCATTGCTGGCGTAGCGGCTGAGGAAGACCCGCAGACAGTCAGAAGTACCGGAACCAGCAGGACCCGCAACACCATGACGCCCTACTCCCACTCCACGAAAGAAACCCGGGGTTCGTAATCGGGAGCCCGGGCTTCAAGGCTTAGTTGCAGACGCAGAACGCCGGGGCGTTTTCTGAACCGGTGCGTGGATTCCCGACGCACAAAATCATCATCGGCAGAGCGAGCTGTAATGACCGTTTTCAACTCATGCTCGCCGTTTGCCAGATTCCCGGTGAACAACTGCTGTATTCCGCCCCGTTCAAGTGAAGCTCGCTCTCTGTCGGAATACAGGTGGGAGGCCACTGGCTGGCCATTCACAAACAGCTCGACGGAATCGAGATCGAGGGCATCGCGGCTTTGAAGTGTCAGAAAAACTGCCAGCCGGGTATTGGCTGGGTGCAGCACCTTTTGTTCGAGGACAAAAACGCGCTCGGAGTGACTGGCGACCTCGGCGCTCAGGCGTTCGAGCTCTTCATCAAGCCCGGCCGCTGGTATTGCGGGAGCGGTCAGCAATGCAAGAATAACGGATCCGATGGCCACTACCCTTCGATGTGCTATCCGGCGCCTTTGTGTTTGTTGTGTGCCGAACATAAGCCTCCTGCCCTTGCAGCCTCTGTAACTCATGAAAACTTCTGTAACAGATCGGCAGAAAGCGTAACACTTGGTAACCTTCAAGAACGGTATCCAGATCACCAAATGAAAAACGCGAGTTCGGCAGTTCGAAATTGAGAAGAGTGTCGAGTTATTTGACGGTATTCAGGAGGGGAGGAAAATCAGAACCCGGAATTCGCATAACTGGATTTTTAAACGACTGTTTTAACAGCCTTTAATCCAACTGGCCCTGTATTTGCTCTCTGGAAAGCGGCGGGAAAGCCTTCAGGCAACCCCGCTTGATATGCCGAGCTTTGCCGATGCCCTCAACCGCATCGGCTTTTTTTATTTACTCAGTTGCTTCATGGCCGATTCCAGGCCTTCAACCGTTAGCGGGTACATGTGGTCGTTAACCAGTTGCTTGGTCATTCCCAACGACCCTCCATTGCCCCAGTAACTCTCCGGGAGCGGATTGATCCAAACAACCTTCCGAAAATGTTCGGTGATACGCTGGAACCAGGTGGCGCCCGCTTCTTCGTTCCAGTGCTCGATCGAGCCACCGGGATGGGAGATCTCGTAGGGAGCCATCGTTGCGTCACCCACAAAGATCACTTTGTAGTCGGGCGTGTACTTGTGAAGGATGTCCCAGGTGCTGGTGGTTTCGTTCATTCGGCGGATATTGTTCTTCCAGACACTCTCATAGATGAAATTGTGGAAGTAAAAATATTCCATATGCTTGAACTCCAGCCGCGCGGCCGAGAACAGTTCCTCGCACACACGAACGTGGGGATCCATGGAGCCGCCGACATCAAAGAAGATCAACACTTTCACCGCGTTATGCCGTTCAGGCACCATTTTCAGGTCCAGATAGCCGGCATTGCGAGCTGTCGAACGGATGGTGTCATCCATATCCAGCTGATCCGCCGCGCCCTGTCGGGCGAACTTCCGTAGCCGGCGTAGTGCCACCTTGATATTCCGAATGCCGAGGGTCACGCTGTCGTCCAGATCCTTGAACTCGCGCTTTTCCCAGACTTTCACTGCCCTGCCGTGGCGACCGTTTTTCTGGCCGATCCGGAAACCCTCCGGGTTGTATCCGTTGGCGCCGAATGGTGAGGTGCCACCGGTGCCAATCCATTTGTTGCCGCCAGCGTGTCGTTCCTGCTGCTCCTCCATCCGCTTTTTGAAGGTTTCAATCAACTCCTCAAGGCCGCCCAGAGAATCGATTTTGGCCTTCTCTTCCTCAGACAGGTGCTTCTCGAACTCGGCCCGCAACCAGTCGTCAGGAATCAGGGCTTCCAGCAAGTCGTCGAGGTTCTCGATACCTTCAAAGTAAGCCTGGAAGGCACGGTCAAACTTGTCGAAGTGGCGCTCGTCCTTGACGAGGCAAAGACGGGACAGGTAATAGAACTCCTCCATATCCGCAAAGGCAAGCCGCTTCTGCAGGGCTTCCAGAAGATCCAGAAACTCTCTCAGGCTGGCAGGCACCCTCGCGCGCCGGACATCAAGAAAAAAATCAATCAACATAAAACGTGACTCTTGCCAATGAGCTTGCCGAGAATCAGCTGCGACGACGGGCCATGAAAGCGAGCTTCTGCAGCAGGTGCACATCCTGCTCGTTCTTCACCAGGGCCCCGTAAAGCGGCGGCAGCGCCGAGCTGGTATCCTTCTCCTGCAACATTTTCGCAGACAGCTCATCGGCCATCAGCAGTTTCAGCCAGTCAATCAGCTCCGAGGTAGACGGCTTCTTCTTCAGGCCCGGGACCTTGCGCACATCAAAGAAAACTTCCAGGGCATCGCGAACGATTTCCTGCTGCAAGCCCGGGAAATGTACGTCCACGATATTCTGCATGGTGTCGTGGTCCGGGAAGCTGATGTAGTGGAAGAAACACCGGCGCAGGAAGGCATCCGGCAATTCCTTCTCGTTGTTACTGGTGATCACCACGATCGGGCGTTTCTTTGCCTTTACGGACTGCTGGGTCTCGTAGACGAAGAACTCCATCCGGTCGAGTTCCAGCAACAGGTCGTTGGGGAATTCGATATCCGCCTTGTCGATCTCGTCGATCAGCAGCACAACCTGCTCGTCAGCCTCAAAGGCCTCCCAGAGCTTGCCCTTTACGATGTAGTTGCTGATGTCTTTGACCTTTTCATCACCAAGTTGGGAGTCCCTCAGGCGGGAAACCGCATCGTATTCGTAAAGACCCTGCTGAGCCTTGGTGGTGGACTTGATATGCCAGGGAATAAGCTTCATGCCCAGGCCGGCGGCCATTTCCTCCGCCAGCAGGGTTTTCCCGGTGCCCGGCTCGCCTTTGATCAACAGCGGACGCTGAAGCGCAATTGCTGCGTTGACGGCCATTTGCAGGTCATCGGTGGCTACGTACTTCTCGGTACCGGTAAACTTCATGCTCTGGTTCCTGTTGGTTACTTTTTCTGGTCTTTCTGATCAGGCTTTTTCTTTGGATCGTCTTCGGGCAATCCGGACTCATCCTGATCATAATCGGGTAAATCGTCGAACTCGGACAAATCGAAATCCTCAAGCCCGAACTCTTCCTCGTCATCTTCTTCCGGCTCATCAGCGTCGGACGGATCGGCGACATCCTCCAACTCAGGGATATCCTCATCCGTCTCTGCAGGCTCTTCTTCCACCGGAGTATCGGCCACTGGAATGTCCTCTTCCAGGTCATCGGCCGATTCCATCCCGGATTCAGAAAGCGCTTCATCTTCCGCTTTCAGAGTGGCCTCATGCTCATCAATCACGGCTTCCAGCTCGGACATATCATCTTCTGGCGCCTCCTCGGTGACCTCCGGAATCTCCTCGATTTCGGCATCCTCTTCCAGCTGAGGGCTTTCTTCCGGCTCAAGGCTTTCTTCTGGCTGAGGTCTTTCTTCTGGCTGAGGGCTCTCCTCTTGCTGGAGATTGTCCTCTGCATCGACGCTGGCCTCCGGCACAGGCTCCGGTTGAGGCTCTTCCTGCAGATCCTCAAGCGTTTCTCGTTCTGCGGCGGCCTCTGCCTGCTCCTGCTGGCGTTGCTTCCGCTGGCGAAGTGCAAACCACACCAGGCCTCCGATCAGAACCACACCACCGCCAGCTGCTGCGATCATCCACAAGGGTACTGCAAAGCCGGTTTCCGTTTCTTCCGGCCCCTCAGGCGCCGGCGCGGGCTCCGGTGCCGACGGCGTCACCGGCTCCTCTGCCTGGCTCACATCAATGGGCGATGAAATCGCAGGTTCAGGCTCGGATTGCTCCGGCTCGGATACGGGCGGCTCCGGCTCAGATTGCTCGGAGGCGGGCTCCGATTCAATTACCTCGGGCTCCACCTGTTCAAATGGCTGATCGGCAGGTTCCGTCCCTTCAGGTACCGTGAACCCGACAGTCGCACTGAACTTGCGGCTGAAGGTCTGGCCGTCGGCAACGACATCAAAAGTGTAGAGGCCAGCGGCCGGCAATCGACTCACCGTATCCCGATAGGTGCCATCTTCTGGCGGCTGTTCACCAGACAATACTTTGGTTCCGCTCCGGCCATCTTCCGAGGTGATACTGAGGCTGACCTCAATCACACCCAGAAAATCAGGATTGGTGATTTTCTCCCCTTCCTCGAAAAAACCAACCCGGATGTTCAGCGGGTCCTCTGCGGTAAACGACGGTGGTAGTGGATTAACCACCATCCTGAGATCGCTGACCACCGTTACCCGGCTGCCCTCGCCCAGCTCGCCATTGATACGCCATTGCCCGGCCAACGGCTCATTGACCGTGATCAGGTCATAGCCCGCTTCCCTGGCCCAGCGGACATTATCGGGAAATTCAGAAAGATTGACGGTCTGCTCATCCGGGCGCACCAGGGCAAGCTCCCGTGTTGCGGAGGTCTCGGACTCGCCCCAGAAAATCAGGGCGGTAAATTCACTGACGCCCTCGTCTACAGTGAAACCGTTGCCCTCAATCGGAATCTGCTCCTGGGGTACCGCGGTGTTCAGGGCCTGGAGAAACGCCAGGTTCAGTGCATCCGCCGTATCGGCCACCTGGAAACGGCCACCGGATTCCGTCGCCAACGCCTTCAGAAAGTCAGTATCGGCAGCCTCTGACAGGGCTACAGGGTGAAACGTGGCGCCCCGCTCGATGAGATCCGCCACAATCGTGTCCAGAATCCGTTTTTCTTCTGCCGTATTGGCGGCGGCATCGTCGGAGATATCGACCTTGCCATCAGTTAGCAGGATAAAGTGGGTCTGCCCCAGATCGCCATCCGTGAAATAGTCATCGCTTGCCGTCTCAATAGCCGCGCCAAGGTTGGTTCTGAGGGCAACGGAATTGATCTGCGCGGAACGCTGGATGGCCATATCCCGCCAGGTATCGGTCACCTCCTGGTGCGGCACCAGCATGTTGACGTACTGTCCGAACGTCCAGACACCGGCACTGGCTCCCTCTGGCAACAGCCGGGCGAGCAAACGAACGGCAGGTTGACGCAGATTCTCCGGATCGGTCTCTTTCATGGAACCCGAGATATCGACAATGATCCGCACGTCCGACTGTTCTGGCAGTTGAACGTCGTCGCTCTCCTGGGCGCCAAGCCCGCCAGACAAGCTGAGCGCGAGAAAAACCGCGAACAGGCCCAACCATCTCGATGTCATCTCTCTCAAGGCATCCATCCTTTTATTGTTTTCCCGATTTACTTGCGAACCAGGCGGTAACGAACCAGATCCAGTACCCAGACCAGCAACATTACCAATCCAGCCAGACCGAGATTGAACAGCGCCCGGCCTGAAGCGTCGGCGTCGCCGAGAATCATTTCGTAACCGCCAAACAGCCAGGCCGGAATCCACCAGCCGGCCAGTTCCGGCGACTCCACTGGGGTAAGCAGCAAGGCCACCAGGGCGGCAAGAATCAGGGTACGAACCCCGTAAAACGGAAGGAAACGCACAAGGCTCTTCATCATGTAAAAGAATACGACAAAGGCGATGGCGTAGGCGGCCCAGAATATCCCGTAGGCCAGTTGTGCATCAGTATCAATCATTACAGGATCCAGTGAATGATGTGTTCTTCCCAGTCTTCTTCCGGCACGCGGTCCTCTAAGATGACCTTGTGGCGAATCGAAACGCCTGCCTCGTGTACGGAGCCCGGATCCCCGCTTCGCAGAGGATGCCAGTCGGCCAGCGGCCGGTCTTCAGCCAACGTTCGGTAGGCGCAGGTATATGGCAACCAATGGTAGTCGCTGACGGTATCCGGTGTCAGCACTGTGCAGCCCGGCACTTTCTTTAGCCGATCTTCATAAACGGTGCACTGGCAGGTTTCCTCGTCCATATAACGGCAGACAAGGTCGGTGTGGTAAACCTCACCGGTGTCCTCGTCTTCCAGTTTGTTCAGACAACACTTGCCGCAACCGTCGCAGAGTGACTCCCATTCCTGCTGCGTCATCTCATTCAGGCGTTTACGCTGCCAGAACGGCACCTGGGCAATCATTGATTGCGCTGCTCCAGCTTACGCTTGAAGTCCACCACATAGCTTTCCTGCTCTTCCGGCATCTGCAGAAAGAAGTCCTTCTCGTCGATCGCTTCCAGAACCTGCTTTCCAGTGGTTCGTGCCAGCTTACGGTCAGGTGTCAGCACGAGGTCCATGGAATGGACCGGCTGCCCGAAGATACCCCGGAGGCTCTCTGGAAGGTCCTCCCAGTTCTGGCCGCGGCGAACGAAAAGGTAGGTGTCGTTCTTCTTGCTGCTGCGGAAAACGGAAACGAATTCACGCTCTTTCATGACTTCAGCAATTCCTCGATATCAGCGCGAACCGGCGCGAGAATTTGCGCCCGCCAGCCCTGGAAAAATTCATGTTTCGTAAGATCAGGATGCTGCACAACCTTCTCAAGACGTTTCCTGGGCGCCAGCAATTCCATTGGAATATCAGCATCTTCTGAAGCTTTCCTGAAAAGACGCTTTAACTGTTTGAAGAAGCCCTGCTGATCCCGTGACAATGGTGGCGCGATCCTCTCAAGGGAGGAATTATCCGCGGTCGCCCCCCGGCTAACAAGTTCAAGGATGGTTTCACCATATCGGCGGACAGCGCCGGAAGGGACACCCTGAATGTTGGAAAGCTCCTTGAGTGAACCGGGCAGCCTTTCCGCAATGGCAATCAGTAGAGCGTCAGCCAGCACCCTGTTCCTCGGCCGGTCCCGCCGCTGACATTCCAGTTCGCGCCAACGAACCAGTTCTCTGAGCACCCCCTGCTGCTGGGCAGAAAGCGTCCAGCCTCCGCGCAGCTTCAGGTAATGGTTGTCCGGATCTTCCTGCCCTGCCAGCTCATCGGCAAAACGAGCCGACTCCTCCACGAGGGCCGCCTCTAGCCCGCGATCACGCAATAATTGGCTAACCCACTGGTACATCGGCTCCAGAAAACGGATATCGTCGATCGCATAGCGTTGCTGGGCGTCGCTCAATGGTCTTGCCAGCCAGTCGGAGCGGGTGGCGGACTTGTCCAGCGTCTCGCCAAAAAGAGTTTCCACCAGCCTGGCGTAACCGAGGGAAAACCCGGCTCCGGCCATTGCAGCACCAATTTGAAGGTCTATCACACCGGCAGGCTCAATGTTGAGCCACTGGCGGAACAATTCCAGGTCTTCGCTCATGGCGTACAGGAGCTTAGGGGTTCCCGGATCTGCCAGTATTTCCCGGAAACGTCGGGATTTCTCCGCAACGGGAGGGTCCACCAGGCAGAACTCACCACCAAGTCCCAGCTGAACGAGGCCCGGAATCGGATAAAAGGTGTTTACCCGCTCGAATTCAGTGTCCAGAGCCAGAGGTTTGCCAGGTGCGCGATCCAGCCATTGGTCCAGCGCCTGCGACTCCCGGACCCAATGAATGCTGGCCGGGGCCGGGGGAACGTCAACAGCCATCGAGGCGTGAGCAGAAATATCCATAAACGTGCCTGGTAGGGTTATTCGTTCTGGTTCAATCGGAGAGCGGCTTGCGGCCACGGAATGCGTGCGTCAGGGTAAATCCGTCAACATAGCCCAGCTCGCCACCCACCGGAATGCCATGGGCCAGCCGGGTAATCAGGATCCCCTGGCCATCAAGACGATCCGCTATGTAGTGGGCGGTAGCCTCGCCTTCCACGGTCGGGTTGGTCGCCAGGATCAGTTCCGTAACACCTTCATCGCGGATCCTTTTCAGCAGGCGTTCGATGCCGATTTCTTCAGGCCCCACGCCATCGATGGGCGACAGGTGTCCCATCAGGACAAAATAACCACCCCGGTAATCACCCGCCTGCTCGATGGCCAGCAAATCCGAGGGACTTTCCACCACACACAGCGTCCCGGTGCGGCGCTGAGGATTTTCACAGATGCCGCAGATTTCGGTGTCCGCAAAGTTCTGACAGCTTTCGCAGCGACGTACACCGGTCATGGCCTGGCTCAATGCCTCGGAAAGCCGAGTGCCGCCCGAGCGGCCACGCTCGAGCAAATGGAAAGCCATGCGCTGGGCAGTTTTCTGACCAACACCGGGCAGGCAACGAAGGGATTCTACAAGCTCATCAACCAGCGGGCTGAACGCCATGAAAGGTCCTCAAACGACGGCAGGGTAAAATTCAGAACGGCATTTTGAAGCCGGGTGGCAGGCCCATGCCCGACATCATACCGGACATCTTCTCCTTCTGGTTTTCCTCAACGCGGCGAACGGCATCGTTCACCGCAGCGGCGAGAAGGTCTTCCAAGATGTCCTTTTCCTCTGACATCAGCGATGAATCGATGTCCACTTTACGAACGTCGTGGCGGCCATTCATGGTAACCTTGACCAGACCGGCACCGGCTTCGCCAGTCACCTCTGCCTTGGCAATTTCCTCCTGGGCCTTCTGCATCTCTTCCTGCATTTTCTGGGCTTTTTTCATCATATCGCCCATATTGTTCATCATAACTTATCTCCTGCTTGTCTCGGCCGGTCGGATACTCTCTTCGACTACCCGCGCCTCGAATCGTTCAACAATAGACTTTACGACCGGATCCTGGCGAATGGACGCCTCCGCCGCTTCCTGGCGGGCCTTCCGCTGGCGTTCCTCATAAGCCGCAGGCGTATGGGGGCCGGGATTACCGTGCTCGGTACGTAACTGGATGGAGTCGCCAAAGCGGTTTCTCAAGGCAGCGAGAATCTTTTCCTCGTGCCGGCTGTTCAGCAGCCGGGCGTGGCCCTCGTCGATTGTCAGGGTAATCACATCCCCATCCCGCGACATGGCGCCGTGACTGGCGAGATTACCGGGCATACCAACAATGCCCAGACTCCGGAAATCCCGGTGCCAGACAAATTCGCCCTCCGGCACAGGCTCTTGCTCAACTGCTGATTCTATCGCTGGTTCGGGCGCTGGCTCCGACTCCACAAACGCGGGCTCCGGAGCCGGCACAGGCTGATCAACCGGCTCGTCGGCGACGTCAGGTGGCGGCTCTTCCGTCACCGGCGCGTCATCGCTTAGAGGGTAGTTTTCTTCATATTCTCCAGTTGCCTCGGCCTGGGCATCAAGGCTGGCCAGCCAGGATGCATCCTCCTCCGCAACAGGCGGGGCGGCCGGCATTTCGGGCTCGGGCTCAGGTGTGGGTTCCGGCTCTGGCTGTGCGGGAGCTTGGCTGGCCTCTCGAACCGGCTCCTCAGCTACTTCCGTCTCCGGCTCAGACTGTGGCTGCTGCGTTTCAGGCTGTTCTGATTCTGCTTCTGGTCTCGGCGCCGGGTCGGGCTCATCCCGTGGCTCGGAGGCGACAGACTGACCACCAGAACTTATAGCGGGCGGCTCTCGCCGATCAGCACCAGGCCTGAAGGCAAGCATGCGGAGCAGGGTCATTTCGAAACCCATACGTGCATCCGGCGTAATGGTCAGGTCTTTCCGGCCGATCAGTGCAGACTGGTAGAAAAGCTGGGCGTCCTCGGCACTGAGCTTGCGAGCCAGGGCCTGGACTTGCTCGGCATCACCCAGCGCGTTATCGGCACTGCCCGGAACCACCTGCTCCATGGTGACCCGGTGGAAGAGCGACAGCAGATCGGCAAGAATCACACTGTAATCCGGCGCAAAATCGGAAATCCGGCTGATTTCCGACAGCAATGCCGGGCCGTCGCCCTCAACGAGTGCATCAACGATGCGCTCAATATCCCGCTGATCAATGGTGCCCAGCATGTTGCTGACATCACTGGCCGACAGCTTCTGGTTACCGAAAGCGATTGCCTGGTCGGTCAAGCTCAGGGCATCACGCATACTGCCATCGGCAGCCCGGGCCAGCAGCCACAGGGCCGGCTCCTCAAATGGAATATCCTCGGCACCCAGTACATGGCGGAGGTGGCCAGCGATATGCTCGGGCGTCATTCGCTTGAGGTTGAATTGCAGGCACCGGGACAACACCGTAACCGGCAGCTTCTGGGGATCCGTCGTCGCCAGCAGGAACTTGACGTGTTCCGGTGGCTCTTCAAGCGTCTTCAGGAAGGCATTGAAGGACTGATTCGTCAGCATGTGCACCTCGTCAATGAGGTACACCTTGTAGCGACCGCGAGTGGGTGCGTACTGGACGTTATCGGTCAGTTCCCGCATATCATCCACGCCGGTGCGAGACGCCGCGTCAATCTCGATCAGATCCACAAACCGGCCTTCCTGGATTTCCTGGCAACTGGAGCATTCGCCGCAGGGATTGGGCGTGACGCCGGTTTCGCAGTTCAGGCAGCGGGCGAGCAGCCGACCAATGGTGGTCTTGCCTACTCCACGGGTACCCGTGAACAGATAGGCGTGATGAAGACGCTGGCTTTCCAGGGCGTGGATCAACGCCTGGAGCACGTGTTCCTGGCCCACCATACCCTCGAAGGTGCGTGGGCGCCATTTACGGGCAAGTACCTGGTAGCTCATGTTCCGCCAACTGCAGTGAAAACGGGTTTAACCTTAGCACGGACGAGGTTTCAGAAGAAGCAAACTCGGTCTCGGAAACGGGCACGCCAGGTCCGGACATAAGTTCATGGCAATCAAGGATAATCAGAAAGATAAAAACGAGAGAGGGAGAGAAAACTGGGGGTGACTCCACCAGCGACACCCCGGCACACAATTCCACCGCTGCGGCTGCTCCCTTCCGGGCCTGACCGGGTTCACGGTTTCATGTTGCGGGGGCACCAATGGAGCCACCATAACGGCGTTTCAGAACAATTCCCTGAAAGCGGCGCGCATATTAGCAAAAGGGTTTGCACACTACAATGACAAATCGGCGCGCCCTCCCGTATCGGCATCAGAGGGGCAAGGGCACCTCGTCCTGACGGAACCAGCAAGCCAGACTGTAACGAGTGCGGTTTGCAGGTAACACCTCGTGCGGTATTTCCTCGCTCATGAACAAAGCCATGCGCCCGGCCTCGGGCAATAGGGTTCCGCAAACTTCCTGATCGTTGTCGCGATTGAAAACCTGGAGAGCTCCGCCATCGGCTGCTTGCCAATCTTCGTTGAGATACAACACCAGACTGACAACGCGAGACGCCCTGCCCCGGAAGCTGTCCAGGTGCCGCTTATAGAAATCACCAGGGTGATAGGTCGCGTAATGGGTTTCAAATCGCTTCAACCCGAGAAACAGCCTCTGGTTCAACCCCTGGCGAATCGTCTCGAAAAATTCAAACAACGCAGCCTGGGGTGCTGTGACACCTTGCAACCATGCAATCTTGTCGCGTCGAACCGAGCGGTCACGCACCAGATCATTGCCACGGCCAATACCGGCTTTTTTCATGGCATCCGTGCGATCAAGAATCTGCACTTCCTGCTTCAGCGCCGCCAACAGGTTTTCTCCCAGCCGTGAGCGGACATCGAGCGACATCCAACCATGCTCACTCAGTCCCGAAGCCAGTTCGTCCAGCCACTCCTCGGACAACAGCTCACGTTGATCCGGCGCAAGGTCGGATGACTGAACATCACTGCCTGCCACCGCATCGTATGCGCTACTCAAGGGGGTGTTCACGGGATCGTTGATTGGGACTATTACCGGCGTTTCCATCGTCGGGCCTCGTGCTTAATTTGAGCGTATTTTAGGCGCAATTCTCGCCGGAGCGGCAGTTTTAATTTACTCTCTGTGTAGGCAAATACACTTAACCGGTTTCACTCAGCAGATTCCCATTAGCAGATAATCATGTCAGAAAGCAGTAACAGCCCACCGCTCTCACTATCGCCGGGCCAGTGGTCCTTCACGCGCTGGAAAACGATCGGGCAACTGGAAGCCCTCGAGGTACATCACCCTCTGTTTCAGGCAACCCTGTTTCTCCAGGGAGCCCACCTGGCAAGCTTCAAGCCCCAAGATGAGTCCGATTGGCTGTGGATGAGCCCATCCGCACGCTACGAACCTGGTCGCGCCATCCGGGGCGGCATTCCAGTCTGCTGGCCCTGGTTCGGGAATCCTGCCCGCAATGCGCCTGAAGTCCGAAAGCGGATCCATACCGACAAAGCCCACGGCTTTGCCAGAACCGCACTCTGGAAACTGGAGGATGTCCGGGAGAACGCGCACGAAGTGGAAATCAGTCTGTCTCTGGATGCCAACGAGGACTTCAGTGATGTCTGGGTCGGCCACGCACTTGCGCTGTTTACGTTCAGCTTTTCTATTCGGGGTTGCCAGCTGGCTCTGACCACGACGAATCTGGGGAAAGACCCCCTCGCGTTTACCCAGGCACTCCATACTTATCTGCCAACGAGTGACATAAGCCGCACACGAGTACTGGGCCTCGGAAACAGCCAGTACATCGACACCCTGGATAACTGGGAATACCGTAACCAGGAAGGCCCAGTGTATTTTGACGGCGAGACGGACCGGATCTATGAGAGCGGCGAGCCCCTGACCATCGTCACGCCCCGAACCGGCCGAAAACTGACCTCGGTGGGTAGCGATTCGACCGTCGTATGGAACCCGGGGCCGGCGAAAGCGGCAACACTGTCGGACTTTCCGGATACGGCCTGGCAGTCCATGCTGTGCGTCGAAACCGCCAATGCCGCCAGCGACTATCGGGTGCTAAATGAAGGACAAAGCCACACATTAGGCGTATTCATCGGAAGGAAATCATGAGCCTGGCATCATTTCTGAAAACCCGACTGGTTCCCGCGGAGCTGGACGAACATATCAACCGCATCCGCAAACCCATCGGCAGCCTGGGCTACGATCCCTGGGGCTATAACAACGAAGCCATCAAATACGGGCTTTCGATTACCAAACAGATCTACGAAAAATACTTTCGGGTGCAGGCGCACGGCGTCGAGAACATTCCCGCCGAGGGTCCGGTGCTGATTATTGCCAATCACAGCGGGCAATTACCCATTGATGGCTTGCTGATCGGTTACGCTCTCGCCTCCCGGGAAAAAGATGCCCGCATTCCAAGAGCAATGATTGAGCGCTTCTTCCCGACTGTGCCCTGGCTGGGAAACCTGCTGAATGAAGTAGGCGCAGTTCTTGGAGACCCGGTCAACTGCGCCAAGATGCTCGCCAACAATGAAGCGGTCATCGTGTTCCCGGAGGGCGTGCGCGGCTCCGGAAAACTTTACCAGGACCGCTACCAGCTCAAGCGTTTCGGCAACGGCTTCATGCACCTCGCCATGAAATACAAAGCCCCAATAGTGCCCGTGGGTGTGGTTGGTTGTGAGGAAACCATCCCGGCCATCGCCAACATCAAGCCCCTGGCAAAGGCTCTGGGCATCCCTTACGCCCCGGTCGCCATGCCCGTGGTGCTACCGGCAAAGGTACACCTGAATTTCGGAGCCCCGATGTACTTTGACGATCTGGAAATCCCTGAAGAACAGGTCACCGAGCGCGTGGAGAAGGTGAAAGCGGAAATCAGCCGGTTGATCGACAAGGGACTGAGCGAAAGGAAAAGGCTTTTCTGATGACCGAACAACGCAGACCGCACATTCTGATTACCGGTGCCGCCGGCGCCCTTGCCCAACAGGTTATTGAGCAACTCCGCGACACCTGCGACCTGGTCGCCGTGGATTTTCGGGAACAGGTCTACCTGGGCGACGACATTCCCAGCTACTGTATCGATTTCAACAAAAGGGTTTTCGAGGATCTGTTCCGGCGCTACCAGTTTGATGGCGTGATCCACATGGGCCGGATTATGTCCAGCCAGCTCACCCGTATGCGCCGCTACAACGCCAACGTGCTGGGCACCCAGAAACTCCTGGACCTGAGCCACAAGTACGGCATCAAACGGGTGGTGGTGCTCTCAACCTTCCACGTATACGGCGCCGTGGCCTACAACCCGGCACTCATTGATGAATCTGCCCCGTTGAAAAGTGCGGGGCTCAGTGCCGACCTGATCGACTCGGTTGAGCTGGAAAACCTTGCCAACATCTACCTGTGGCGCTACCCGGAACTGAACATCACCATCCTGCGGCCCTGCAACATCGTGGGCCCGGGCGTGCGCAATACCATCAGCACCCTGCTGGCCAGTGAACGGGCACCAGTGTTGGCGGGCTTTTCCCCCATGATGCAGTTCATCCATATTGATGACATGGCCGATGCGATTGTACTGGCGTATAAAAAACCGACACGTGGCGTGTACAACGTCGCACCGCAGGACTGGGTAGCGTACCAGCACGCGTTGAAGCTCTGTGGCTGCAAACGGATTCCTGTGCCTTCCATTCCGCCGATGGTTCCAAAGATGATACTCGGCACGCTGAAGCTCAAGAGCTTTCCGTCTTACCTGATGGCGTTCTTCAAGTATCCGGTGGTGATTGACGGGCGGGCGTTTGTGAAGGAGTTCGGGTTTGAGCCCAAGAGGCCGCTGAAGGAGATTTTCCGGTTTTATCGGGAGAATAAGAGGCCGGTTTAGCGAATCGAAACAAACACGCTAGCCAACGAACTCATTGTGTCATGTTTTTTTACACCTCGCGATAAAACGATTCTATATTTGAGACAAAAAACAAGCTCTTAGAAACCTGGAACATTCCATGCGTGCTAATTCCCATACATTCTTACTCGAAAGGAAGGGAATACCATGGTCAAAATGAAGAGTTTGGGAGCTGCAGTTGGCCTGACTGCATTAATGCTTTCTCCCATTGCATCGGCCAACCTTCTGACAAATGGAAGTTTTGAGGAATCGCCCGAACTGACACAGGCAGGTGGTGGTTGGGGTTTTTTCAACCCGAACCTCAACCCTAACCCGGTCCCCGGCTGGGGCAGCGAAGACAATAACATTGAAATCTGGAACTCAGGTTTCAATGGCGTAACTGCAGCAGATGGTCAGCAGTTCGCTGAGCTCAATGCCCACCCTGAAACCGGAAACGCGTTCACCCTTTTTCAGGATGTAGTCACTACGATTGGCGAGAGCTATAACCTGAGCTTCGCGTACAGAGCCAGAAATGGGCAGGAATCCTTCAACGTCTCTGTGGCCAACCTGGATGAGCAGGTTCTCAATACCAATACCGGCGAGTGGACTATCTACTCTGGCATGTTTACGGCACAAGAAGAACTCACCAGGCTGATGTTCACCTCTGTCGATCCGGAAACCGAAACCCTTGGCAACTTCATTGACAATGTTTCTATTGTCGCCAGGGTCCCTGAGCCCGGAACCCTGGCGCTGCTCAGTCTGGGTCTGGCAGGCCTGGGGGTTTTCCGCAGACGTCGGAACTAATCCCTCAGGCATCTCACATAGGGCCAGCGGCCAACTGCCGCCGGCCCTTTCATGTTAAGGTTACCTGGTATCAAAAACACGGCTATTCTCTGCTGAGGGATTTGCGATTTCGAGGCTATAGCAAATGTTCAGTAACATGGACGTACTCAGCTACTCACTCGCTGCGGTTACGTTCGGGCTACTTGGAGTTTTGGTAGCGACGCGGTATCTAAGACGCGGGGTGGATCGTGCCCTGACCCTCGCTTCAGTTATGACATCGGTATGGGCACTGACTCTTGTCAGCCAAAGTCTGTGGGGCCACCCAGGATTTAACTTTCGCTACCTTGTAGAACTCTCTCGCGACGCCAGCTGGATTTACCTACTTTTCGTTCTCTTGAAAGACGGCCTCAAAGAACAACAGCTAACCGGGAATCTCAAAAAAATACTCGGAGCTTGTGCCGGTGTTTTAATCTTTGTATTGCTTAGTATTGGCATCGTCGAACATACAATTGACATTGATATAGCCAGTGGAAAAGTCAAGCTACTCGGGCAGATAGCGCTATCCCTTCTAGGTTTGTCACTAGTCGAGCAAATTTGGCGCAACTCGCCGAGTTTCGGCCGTTCCAGTATCAAATATATTTGCATTGGAATCGCAACGATTTTTGGCTTCGACTTCTTTATGTATGCCGATGCTCTGCTCTTCGGGCATATTGCAGACTCCTTCTGGAACGCACGCGGATTTGTCAACGCGTTGCTAACGCCATTGTTCGCCGTCAACGTTATTAACACCCGCAAACAACCGGTTGACTTCCAGCTTTCCCGTTCCGCCGTCTTCTATGCCGGGACCCTTATATTCGCTGGTGGCTACCTGCTCTTTCTTGCACTTGGCGGATACTATGTCCGAGTGCTAGGTGGGGTTTGGGGGGATGCCCTTCAGGTCCTTTTTTTCACTATTTCGCTCGCATTCCTGGCAACACTTCTCCTCTCCCGGCGCATCCGTTCAAAGCTGATGGTGCTCATTAGCCAGAACTTCTTCGATTACAAATACGACTATCGGGAACAGTGGTTAAAGATGACGCGGGAATTGGCAGACCTCAGCGATGACCCTCCACTCCCTCAGCGGGTAATCCGAATCCTGGCTGGATTGGTTGAAAGCAATGCCGGCGCAATCTGGTTAGTGGGCGAAAAAGATGATTACGTCCTCAAGGCGGCCGTGAACATTTCAACGCCCAAATACACCATGATTGATAGTGACTCAGAATTGGTTCGATTCTTCCGTGATCGGGAATGGATTGTAGACCTCCACGAATATAAGGCCGATCCTGTCAGCTATAACTTGCTGGAAATACCCGACGCTATAACCAAAACACCGGATGGCTGGCTGATCATCCCCTTGTATCTGGGAAATGAACTATACGGCTTGGCGCTCGTTGGAAACCCTTATGCCCGGGTTGAATTGAACTGGGAAAACTTTGACCTTATCAAGGTTGTCGCCCGTCAGACTTGCAACCTCCTGGCGCAGGCAGATGCGCAAAATCGATTATCGCGAGCGATGCAGTTCGAAGCCGTGAGCAAAGCGTCTGCGTTCTTGGTGCACGACCTGAAAACGGTTATTGCTCAGCTCTCTCTCCTGGTGAAAAACGCCCCCAAGCACCGAAACAACCCGGCATTCATAGATGACATGATCAACACCACCGAGCACGCGGTGCGCAAAATGTCGAATCTGGTAGACCATATTCGCAAGCCATCCAGCGACGACGACTCCAAGCTGGAAACGATCAATCTCACCCAGCTTGTGAAAGAACTCGTTACACACCACCAACATAGGACTCCCGCACCACGTCTGGAGGGCACACCTCCCGATGCAATGATCAACGCGGACGCTGAGCAACTGCGTAGCGTTCTGGGACACCTTATCCAGAATGCACAAGATGCCACGCCGCCGGATGGCGAAATCGTTCTGACTCTCAAAATCGCAAAAGGCAACGCAGCGCTGTTTATACAAGATACCGGATGTGGAATGACCGAAGAATTTATCAGTGCGCAACTGTTCAAGCCCTTCGAGAGCACGAAAGGCCTGACCGGGATGGGCATTGGCGCCTATCAGGCCCGGGAGTACATTCAGAGGCTGGCAGGTAGTATCGACGTAACCAGTGAGCCGGGGATCGGCTCCTGTTTTTCAGTAAGGATACCGTTGGCAGTTGAAAGCCTGACTCTCATCGGTAATTCGTCCTTGACGCCAATTACAGAGATTGATGCGGCCCAGGAAAATGCCAATTAATCGGCGCCGGAGCGAATCTTCGAAAACCACCATTGCAAAGTGTCAATGTTCAGTTAAGAATCATGGTAGGAACCATATTTAAAAAAAGGATTTACTGCTGTCGTGACTAGAAGACTCTTGATTGTAGAGGATGATCCTGGCCTTCAGAGCCAGATGCGCTGGTGTTTCAGTGAGGATCTGGAAGTGACTGTTGCCTCCGACAGAGATTCTGCGCTCGCAGCCCTGAGGCGCACAGAGCCCGAAGTTGTAACCCTCGACCTTGGCCTACCCCCTGATCCTGGCGGGGCATCAGAAGGTTTTAGCCTGCTTGAAGAAATCCTTCGCCTAACACCCATGACTAAAGTCATCGTTGTGACAGGGCGAGAGGACAAGGAGAATGCGGTCAAGGCAATCGGGATGGGTGCTTCAGACTTTTACCAAAAGCCGCTGGACGCCGATATCCTGACTTTTGTGGTTAACCGTGCATTCCGGCTGGCGGAACTGGAAAGAGAAAACCGGGACCTGGCCTTTCATCAAAACGGGACCAATATTAAAGGTATTGTTGGGGCAAGCCCTCAGATGCTCGCCATCTGCCGTACCCTCGAGAAAGTGGCACCTACCGACGTCACCACCCTGGTTACCGGGGAAACCGGAACTGGCAAGGAACTGCTTGCCCGTGCCATTCATAATTTGAGTCACCGATCCTGCAAGCCCTTTGCCGCCATCAACTGCGCCGCGATCCCGGAGAACCTTTTGGAAAGCGAGCTATTCGGATATGAAAAAGGTGCATTCACTGGTGCGACCCAGTCTAAAAAAGGCAAGATCGAAAGCGCCAATGGGGGTACCCTTTTTCTTGATGAAATTGGTGATATGCCCATGGCACTTCAAGCCAAGTTGCTGCGCTTCCTACAAGAGCGTGTTGTTGACAGAGTCGGTTCAGTTACTCCCATTCCGGTGGATGTTCGGGTGGTTTGCGCTACCCATCGGGACGTCAGGCAACTCATAGAGAGCGGTGAGTTTCGCGAAGATCTTTACTACAGAATTAGTGAAATCACCCTCGATGTTCCTGCCGTGCGCGAGCGAGAGGGTGATGCGCTGGTCATAGCTCGATCGCTACTAAAATCACTGGGCAAAGAGATGGACCGCCCAAATCTGTCCTTCAACGAAGATGCCATAAAAGCCATTAATAATTACGCTTGGCCTGGCAATGTCCGAGAGATGATAAATAAGGTTAAACGGGCAACCATTATGGCTGATGGCAAGCGGGTCACTGCGGAAGACCTCGAACTACCTTGTGAAGGCTTCCCTGAAACTTCTCAATTGAACCTGAGGCAGGTCAGGGAGAACGCAGAGCGCCGGGCGATCGTTCAAGCGCTGAGCTCATGCAACTATAACATGGCAAGGGCCTCGCGACTTTTGGGCGTTACTCGACCAACACTTTATAACCTTACCGATAAATACAAAATAGACACCTCCGCCGAGGCCCCCAGCGCCTGAAAACGGACGCAGGCGAACGAGTATCGATGAAAAGGAACAGACCATGAAGTCCACTGCAGTTGCATGCTTAGTTATTGTCTCTCTGGTTATAGGTCTGACCGGTTGTAGCAATGAAGATGAAATGAGCCAGGAAGATATCCAGTATCTTAGCCATCTGGATCAATCGCGTTTTTTTCAACGCCAAGGTGAACTCAAAGCCAGCACGATTGAGGCAAGGAGTGCGATTGAACTGCAGCCGGATAAGGTTGCTCCCTATTTCGTTATCATAGACAACCTGCTTAAAGCCGGTGATGCGGTGAACGCCGAGCGGCAACTGGATCGCCTACTGGCGAATATCCCCCTGGAATCACTGGCGCCACCAGAGGCAAACAAGGCTGCCCTCATACGTGCAGAAGCGATGCTCATGCAAGGTCAATTTCAGGGGGCGATTTCGGCGTTGACTTCACTTGACTCGCCTGACAGAGCTATCGAACTGGAGGCCTCGCTCCTAAGAGGACGCATTCATTTGGCCAGCAATAATACTGATCTGGCCGAGCAGGCATACCATGAGGCAAGATCCCTCGACAATACCACCGCTCTACCACTTGTTGGCCTGTCCCGACTTGCCTTTGTTCGAAATGAACCAGACCAGGTGGCGCATTTCATTGAAGAAGCAGAGCAAGTTGACCCAGACGAAGCGGAGTTATGGCTTTGGAAAGCGCAGCTAGCTCATGAGCGGAAACAATGGAAGGATGCCGAAGACGCCTACATCAAGGCTCTTGAAGACATCGGGCAGTTTGATGTCATGACTTATCGGAAATACGAAACCATTTCTGCCCTCATACAGACTTTACGCGAACAGGGTAAATCTTCAGAGGCTTTCGTTTATGAGGAAATATTAGCCAAGTCGGCACCGGGAACAATCAAAAGTAACCTGACAGCTGCGAGCAAAGCCTATCAAGAGGGTGATATGGAGACCGCCAGTCGTTATCTGGAAGAGGTATTGTCCCAGGCTCCCGGTCACCGACAAAGCAGTCTTATGTTAGGAATGGTCCGGTTTCGACAAGGTCGTGTTGAAGAAGCTGAGACACTGCTGGCACCCATAGTAGAGGAAGGTGGACCGGATACTGCTAATAAACTGCTTGCGGCAACGAGACTTCAATTAAGAGATTCCGAAGGTGCTCGCGAGGCACTAGGCGAATTAGATAACGATCAAAAGGACCCCGAAGTTCTTGCACTCGTTGGCATAGCCTCGTTAGCGAGCGGCGATATCAGCACCGGGCGGGAATTCATTCAACGAGCCCTTTCGCTCCAGCCAGAAAACCATCAGTTACGACTTCGTTATGCAAGTTTCCTATTGCAGCAGGGCGACACCAGCGAAGCCATCACGCAAGCTCAGCAACTTATCGATAGCAGCACCTACGCTGACCAGGCTCGCCTACTGATCATACAGGCGCACGTAGCTAGCGGAGATACCACAGCTGGCTTGGAATCAGCCAACTCCTGGCTCAAAGAGCACCCCGACAACCTAAACGCCCTAATTACGCGGGGTCAGCTTGCGGCTCGGGAAGGCGACCATACCGAAGCTATGCGATATTTTGAAGAAGCCGCCAGCAAAGCGCCAGATAGCGCAGCGCCGCTCATCGCCGCCGCGAACCTGAAGCTGGAGATGTCGCGGCCGGAGGAGGCCCTTATTCATTTCCAACGGGCTGCAGAGCTTTCGCCGAACAACCGGCAAGCTCTGGTTGGGGTGAGTCGGTTAATGGAACAGGATGAAGCAGTAAAGTTCATGCGCAAAATCCTGGACAAAGAACCCAGCGCTCATGGGCCCCAAGCCGTACTCTTAGAGGTTGCTCTTCATAAAGGTAACAGCGGAGAAGCCGATCAACTTACAGCCGCCCTACTGCAACGCAGCAGTGAAGACACTCCCTCGCCTGCAGCTCCTCTAGTTGCGGGCATTTATCACGGCGTGGCGGTCCGACAGATTGAAGAAGGAAATATAGGTCAGGCCTCTAAAACTCTTGAGCGGGGTCGCATCCTGTTCCCGTCGAACGAAGACATTGCACTTCAATCCGCCGCAATGGCCTTCCGCGAGGGTAACGACAGCGAGGCCAGAAGCATCCTCCACGAAGTCAAAATCGAGCATCCTGAATCCGCCCGACCGTTTATGGTTGAAGCAACTTACCTTGCATCTCTGGGCAAGCATCGTGAAGCAGCGGAAATGGTGCAACTGGCGCTTGCCAAAGAGCGCACAGCAAGCAATGAACTGGCTTACGCTCTGGAGCTACAAAAGGCTGGGCAGACTACGAGGGCCATTGAATCTCTCGAACAGTCTCTAGATTTGTTTCCGGATGATCCCAAACTGTTGCTTAACCTGGCCATGCTTTATCAGTCAAGTGAACAGGGATCAAGAGCAATCGATGTATATGAACGGGTACTGAACCTGACAAATGACAATGTAATCGCATTAAACAACCTGGCTTGGCTTTATCATCAAAATGACGACCAGCGTGCCGTAGAGCTCGCTAGACGCGCATATGAGCTTAACCCCCGATCCGGTGCGATCGCCGACACCTACGGCTGGATTTTATTTAATAGCGGTCAGGCCGAAAAAAGCGTACCACTACTTGAAAAAGCACGTGAACTGGAACCTGACGCAGTTGATATCGCACAGCACCTGGTAGAAGCGTACAGAGCTACCGGCCAGGATGAAAAAGCGAAAGCGCTAATGGAAAAGCTGTAGTTTAAGAAAGTTCCGATATAAAACGGCTGCCACAATACTAAAACGATCCAACAATCTGGTGGCAGCCGGTTCTCCCCGCAACAATACTTAACAGACTGACTCATTTAGCCAGGAAGGTAGGTGACGTATGTCTGTCTGCAGGATTTTAAGTCTTGGAAGCGCAATCGTCCTTGTCACCGGCTGCCAGAGCTGGCAACTCGATAACATAGATCAGTTGCCGCCAACGGCATCGCTGCCGGATACCAGCCAGCCCGGGGTTGTGGAGGTCTGGTATTACGAAGGAATCACAGGGACAAAGGTAGAAGACGTCCGAAGCGCCGAAAAATTTCCAGACAACCCTGATAGCATTGTCGAGCTGAACAGCCTTCAAACGCCGACGGATCGTGCCGACAATTATGGCTCCCTGACACGGGGGTATATTCAACCACCCTCGGACGGCAACTATCGTTTTTTCGTTGCGGGTGACGACGAGACGCAGCTCTGGTTGAGTACGTCTGAGGACCCGACTCAGGCTGACATGATTGCCTCAGTTACCGGCTGGAGTAGTCCAGGTGACTACACCAAATACAGCTCCCAGACATCTGCATCCATACCCCTGGTTTCCGGTGAAAAATATTACTTCGAAATTCGACACCAGGAAGGCGTAGGCGGAGACCATTTCGGTGTCGCCTGGGAAGGCCCAAATATTTCTCAACGGGTAATTGATGGCGCGTATCTATATTCTTACGCACGAGTCACAGAACCGCAGGATCTGAGTACTGAGGAAGCATACTCGCTGGGTTATCGCGTCGGGTATCTCGATGGCTCAGAGGCGCTGACATTCAATCAACTGTATCCGCCACTCGACAGCGATGGTGACGGGCTCTATGACAACTGGGAGGTTGTCAATGGCCTCGATCCAAGTAACGCCTCCGATGCTTCCTCGGACCCTGACGGCGATCTTCTGTCAGCAGCCGACGAGTTTCTGCTGGGTACCAGCGAGAATACTCCCGATTCTGACGGTGATGGGATCCCAGACGGTGCCGAGTACGCCTACGGATTAGACCCGCTAGACCCGGCCGATGCGAATCAAGATCTTGACGCCGACGGTTACACCAATCTGGAAGAACACTTGGCAGGAACAGCCTTAAACGATCCAGATAACACACCTGCTCCAGAAGGGCCCGCCTATATTGCCGGGTTCGGTGCACAGTTCTTTAAAGGCACTTCGTTTGATCGCTTTGTCCTGACTGAGATACATGAAACGGTGAATTTCGATTGGGCGCGCGGTCAACCTCATCCGGACCTGCCGGACGATCAATTCAGCATCCGCTGGAACGGCGTTTTTACCGCACCCCACGGATCAGGCTCCAATCAATACCGTTTTACTGTGAGCACCAACGATGGTGTCAGGTTATACGCTAATGGCGAACTGGTCATCGACGACTGGACATCCCATCCAACGACCACGTTCACTTACGACCGGTCTTTGACCGCTGGAGAAGGCCTGAATCTAACCATTGAATATTTCGAAGGATCCGGCAGCGCGGTTGCCGAATATTCAGCAACCAACCTGACAACTGGAGAGACCATTTCGACCGCAGCAACAATAACCACTCCGGACCCATCTACCCGTAACGAGCTAGATACCGACGGTGACGGTATTCCGGATACCTGGGAGTTACGCCAAGGACTTAGTGCCTGGGTGGCGGATGGTGATGTGATTAACAACGTGCAAGGAATCTCTAATCTGCAGGCCTACCAAACCAGTGTAGATCCGTACACCCTGGAAACCGTTGAAACCGATGGTGACCCCACAACTGGCGAAGAGGGCAGCGAAACAGGCACCGCTCCCACTGAACCAGCGCCTACCGAGCCTGCCCCCCCGGCGGATGGTTCTGTAACACTAACCTGGACCGCACCGCTAACCAGAATGGATGGAAGCTCTATCGCACTCAGCGAGATCGATTTCTACACAATTAACTATGGCCAGGATGTAAACAGTCTGCAGCAGTCTCAGGACGTTAGCGGTGAGCAAACCTCCTTCACGTTCGAGGGTCTCGCTTCAGGCACATGGTATTTCACAATTCAGGTCGTGGACACCGACGGTCTTTCCAGCCCGCCATCCAGCCCGGTTTCGACTCAAATTAACTGATATTTGTTGGTGAGAGCCAGGGTAGCCATGCGGCTACCCTACTCACCAGTCTTATAAAGGCTATCCAATTGGCGTTGCGCGTTTTCTCTCACTTCCGGGAAAAGTTTGTTCAAGACTCGTTGACCATCACAGCTGTCACAGGCGACCCCTGCAACTACCAGCGAAGCGTCACTTCTTCGATTGAAAATGCCGGGGATCTGGGCCAATTTGGCTCGTAGCTCATCTACTTCCCAGCGACCCTCCACGTAATATCCATAGGCGACGTGAACCCGGACATCGGTTTGCCGGTACCTCAGCTCAATGCCACGTAGTTTTTGCCCATCTCCGGCATCGACTTCAAATGTCCTTTCAGGCAAAAACAGTTCCCTGTCATAGAGCCTGTTATTGTAATGCACCAGCTCCCCGCCAGGCCTCTGCCACTCGTAAACGTAAAGCCCGGTAAGCATCTCCAGCTGGAGCTCCTCACCTGCACCGCCATTCGACCTATCCAGATAAACATCGACCCGAGAGCGATCTGGTCGGTGCAATATCGGATGCCAGCCTAGAAGTGAACTTTTGAACAGAGGCAACAAATGATGTCTTTCCACAAGGGAACCCAAGGAGCCTGGACTACCCCCGGATACACGGGTGTTCTCCCGAGCATCCGCATTCAAAGCTGCCAGTGAAAACAAAAAAATTGGCAGGAAAACGACGCCAGACACCGACAGCCACCCCGGCGCCTGGATCTGACAATCAGCAGCACTATCCATGTTCCCGCTTGGCGCCCGCTCCCGATTCTCGAGAACCCGGGCAAAAATGAAGAGAGGCACTAGAGTGCCAGCAAAAACCCACCAACCAAAATAATCATGTTCATTGATAAGAGAGGAGGTCATATCGGATTTGTAACCGATGTAAATGATGACAAATACGCGAATCCAGTTGGCTGCCAATGCCAACAATGCACCTGCGACCAGCAAATAAAAACGGGAACGAAGTGCTTGGTAATTCAATTCACCGTACAACGTCGACAACGTCAGGCCCACCAGCAGATAACGCAAGCCCGAGCATCCGTGAGCGATCTCAAATGCGCCTACGCCGGGAAAATAAACAAAGACACCCTCTACTACAAATTCGATATCCAGCCACGAGAGGAAAAACTGATTCACCGCTACGGTGATAAGCTGGAGCGGCCATGACAGATAGTCCCAGACGGGTATTGCGAATAACAACAAACCGAGTGGAAGAAAAAACGCTTTCGTTTGATCCCAGCCCCAAATGAGCAAGAGAGCACCTACCAACAACGGCAGAAGCGCAATCTGCTGCAAAGCTTCCATCAGCAGTAGGGTCCCCACGAGATAGACCATTCCTGCAGCCAACAGCGGAACAAGCCAGATCGGATAGAGGCCTACGCTTGGGCGTATTTTAAGCCATTTGCGAACGGTTAAGACGACACTTACCGCCAAAACCAGAAACCCATGGGAGTAGGACTGATCAAATTTCAGCCAGCGCATTCCCAGAACCTCTAACGCAGGCCAGAGCCCGGCAAGAAGCAATGAAATAACAATCAGAGGGATCAACCACGTCCTTGGAGGGGCTACGAAATAACGTTCCATGTATACCAGTCTCAGGGTTTTAGCCGATAAAGTAGCTTTAAGAATCTGCTACGTACAATCATCACCGAGACAAGAGGGGTGACAATGTTCGCCAGCCGTTTTTTATAGTCTTCATTTTTGCCCCCGCCCGCCAAAAGATCAAAGGTCCGAATATCCGGACTGAGACATGCATCCTCAATACTGTAGCCCAAATGAAGTGTTCCAAGTGCAAGCTTGCGATGAAACGCCTCCAGAAAGCCCGATTGTAGATTGTATACGACACCTTCGAAGGCCACGTTGTAAAGAACAGATATTGCTTTCTGATCACAGTAAATGACTGAAAGTTCCGGTGCCCCGCCCTCATCTACAATGTTTTTGAGAAACTGTTTATGGAATGCCAGGCTCTGATCGCCGAAACAGGGAGCGCCCCATCGTGCCTCATGGAACTCATTCAACAACTCAAAAAAGCCGTCTGGATTAGCGGGCCATAAATTTTTGCGCTCAACTGCACCGCAGGATTCCAACAGCTTACGCCGATTGAAAAGTCGCAGCCGAGTGTTGGAGCCAAGAGATTTAAGGTAGGAGGAGAAGGCAACGGAAGTG
Source organism: Marinobacter sp. MIT932201 (assembly GCF_047123295.1). Lineage (NCBI taxonomy): Bacteria > Pseudomonadati > Pseudomonadota > Gammaproteobacteria > Pseudomonadales > Marinobacteraceae > Marinobacter > Marinobacter sp. MIT932201. The sequence goes on from NZ_CP138917.1 coordinate 2,392,399, forward strand.
AAGATTTGGTATGCCCAGTCTTCGTGAACAATTCGGAGCAACCACCCCTTCTCTAAACACAGCCTCTTGATTTCATCAATTTGCGCTGTGTTGTCGATCAAATCCCGGAAAACCGCTTCGCTCCAAGGCAGGTCCAGCACTGATTTTGAATCATCGCCCGTAAACCAGGCGGGGTTTATTCCATTGTATTCTGTTCTGGGCGTCGAAACCCGGCGGTAGTTGGTACCTATAAACTGTAGGCAGCGGATAGGCAGAACGCCCCGCAAAAGGTATTGGTCAAGGTACAGACCAGGTTGCCCTTCCCCCCCGGCCACAGCAACTTGAAAGCCCGGGGTGCTTCCCCACACGTCCCACCAGGCTCCTTGCCAGGCACTCGTCTGAAATAGGCTCACGAAGGCGATCTTCCTTGTCTGAGTACTCAAAAAAAGCGTGTCGACAAATCTTACAAGTCCGTAACGAGCACCGATCTATTGGCAGGTTATCACATTGTTATCACGGTTTAAGCGCCGTTTTGGCACCATTGATGCTGCATTGGCAGTTGTAACGGCTAAATGATTTAACCGGAGGCACTGCAGAATGATCCTAAATATATCTCGCCAACCAGCCCTCAAGCCGGTAATGGCGCTATTTTTCGCTGTCCTTTTTTTCTCAGTGCACCTATCGGCCTCAGCCGCCCCATCGCTTCTGGTTAGCGAATTCGCAAATCGCTCAGCACCAACCGAACTTAACGGCGCGGAACTCAGTGGCAATCGCTACATCTTTGTAGGGCCCGAATCCGGCATAAAACGGGTGGATTTTTATCTCAATAATCCCCCTCCAGCCTCCGCTCTCCAGGTCGAACGGGTAGAACCCTTTGATTTCAGAGGTACCGCGCCTGACCGTTCGGCCTACGCTTTTGATACTTCCTCCATTCAAGATGGACAACACAGCGTTTACGCAACGGTTTACTATGACAGCGGCAGCACAGAACTGTTGTCGACAGCCTTTACAGTTAATAACTCAATCCCGGTATTCGAGTTCGGGCAAGCAGAAGCATTCTTTACAGCGCAGGAAGGAGCAACCGTTCCAACATCAACCACAGTGGCTCTGCAAACGTCCGACAACAGTGGTGTGGATTTTTTCCTATCTGATAATGCCAGTTGGTTAAGCATTACTCCGACCTCTGGAACCACGCCTGACTCCGTCACCTTAACTGCAGACCCGTCCGGTCTGGCTGCCGGTGACTATACAGCGATTGTAGAAGTGTCGGGCACAGGTGCGGGAAGCAGTTCCCTACTCGTGACTCTCGAAGTACTTCCTGTCGAGGTCAGTAATTATTCCCTGATGGTCAGCACCAGCCCCGACCGATCCGGGGCCAGCTCACTTCAAGGCAGCTCCGTATCCGGTGATATTTACGTGTTCGTTCCAGAGCAGCCCGATATGAACCGGGTCCAGTTCTATGTGGACAACCCGCAGAAATCCGGAACCCCCAATCAAACTGAGAATGTTGCGCCTTACGATCTGGCCGGCACGGCCAGCAACAATCTAGCTCTGCCATTCGATACAACCACGCTCCAGGATGGCAGCCATACCATCACAGCGGTTGTGAGGTTGACAGATAACAGCCTTCACGAGGTTACCGAATTCTTTGACGTTGCCAATCAAGTCTCCAGTCTGGAATTCAGCACGTCCTCACTTGCAGGTTCACGGCACGTTGATAACCCGGACCCCATAGTGACCAGTGTTACGCTCAACGATAGCAACGAGGCCGGTGCTCCTTTCAGTCTTATATCGAGTGAAGCCTGGTTGACCACCAGCGCCAACTCAGGAACCACGCCAGCCACAATATCAATAACGGCCAATCCTGCCGGACTTCCTACAGGCACATACAACGCGACGGTGACAGCGTCGGCAAGTGGTTATGAATCTGCCGAGCTCACTTATACTCTTACCATTACCGATGGTGCCACAGGGCTGCTTGTTGCACCCGGTTCCCTGAGTTTTGCCGGCGAGCCAGGTGCTCCCATTGCAAGTCAGTCCCTGAGCGTCAGTCATTCTAACGGGCTTGCCCACAATTTTACCGTGAGTACAGATGAGCTTTGGCTTCAAGCATCGCCGAGTACCGGCGAGACCCCAGAGGACATCTCAGTCACCGTTGACTCCACAGGCCTGGCGTCCGGCTATTACAGTGGAACGGTAACCCTCTCACCCTCAGGTAGTGATCCGGTCAATGTACCAGTAACTCTCAGCCTTGCCAGCAACGATAAGTGCGCACCCGTAGAATGCAGCGAGGTTAGGGTCGGACTCCCCTACCAGCTCAGCTTTACTGAGAGCCAGGGGTATTACATGGACAAAAACGGCTGGGGAACCGGTTTTACCTGGGTTGATCAACCCACAGCAGGTACCGGATACATCCAGAACAACCTCGAGATGCACTTCCTGCAGGGGTATTTAGAGCTAACAACAACCTCGGGGCTAAACATTGAAGGCGTAAATTCTCTGGACAATGCACTAGCTGTTGGTTTTGCCGCGCCAAATCAGATAACCCGAATTACAACACAAGTACTTGATGTACCTGCGGGAACCGGAAAGTACGAACAAGCGGGGCTTTGGTTCGGAAATGATGAAGACAATTATCTGAAACTGGTCGCAGCCTCAACGCCCAAAGGCACAGTGATTCACTACCTGCTTGAAGTCGGGGGCATGAAAATAGTTGAAAAGAATGTCCCGGTAAGCGGCCTGGTGGGTTCAGACGCCAAGTTCGGGCTCATCGTTAATCCATACTCCCGCAATGTCGAGCTGAACTACAGCCTGAACGGAGGGTCGACTTATAAGCTGGACACCCTATTCCCGCCAGACGAATTCTTCAGCTTTGATGCCGCCGGCATCGACCCGGAAATCGGAACCCGGAGTTTCACCGGTATTTTTGCCACGCATCGTCATGCGTCGGCACCAATGGTCTACCGCTTTAACGAGTTCACGCTCCAGGAAGGGGAAACCCCGCTCACGCCAAATTCGAGTGTCGATTTCATTAAACGGCAACACAACGTCAGCTACCCGACGTCAATGGTCTGGGGGCCCGATGACAGGCTCTATGTGACCCAGCTGTTTGGCACCATTCGTGCCCTGACCTTCGATGAAGAACTCAACGTAATTGATGATCAGACTATTGAGGCACTCACCAGTAATATTGGACCAAGACTGACCTTGGGAATAACCGTGTCGCCCTATTCTACCCCTACAGATGTGGAATTGTGGATTGCGCATTCCAGCCCCTCAATCGAAAACGGAGAACCGAATTCCGGCATGGTTACCCGTATTGGAGGCACCAACTTTAGGGAAGTTGAGCACGTCATCACAGGTTTGCCCCGAGCCATAGCAAACCATTCCATTAACTCAATCCACTTCGGACCAGAGGATAATCGGCTTTATATTGCCATGGGTGGTAACACAGGTGCTGGTGCGCCGAATGAATCCAATTCCGAGTTCGGTCAGATGGAGGAGCAGCCGCTGAGCGCCGCCATACTCGTAGCAAACGTCTTTGCTGCAGACTTTGACGGCACTTGTAACAATGAAACCAACATTTTCGGGCCTCCGCCTTGTGATGTGGTAACGTACGCTACCGGCTTGCGCAACAGCTACGACTTTGTCTTTCATAGCAATGGCAACATGTACGCCACAGATAACGGCCTCGGCGTCACCGGCACCTATCCTCCAAGCCCCGAACCTGCCTGTTTGGGTCTTGCAAGCACGGCCAGCTATCTGAATGGCGGACACAATCCCGGAGCCCAACCTGACCTCCTGCATCTAGTCAAGGAGGGTAGCTATTACGGGCACCCCAACCCCCACCGCGACGAATGCGTATTCAAAGACGGGTCTTACCAAGGTGTTGCTCCACTTCCGAACTTCGAGGAACCCATCTACAACCTGGGTGAGCACAAGTCTGCGAACGCAATTATCGAGTATGACGGAGCTCAAGGCTGTGTTGGTGATTTCCTGAACGGCCAGTTGCTGATCACCAACTACTCCGTGGGTGACGACATCTTCCGCGTCAAGCTGGATGAAACCGGGACAATCGGCACGGAAGGTGCTCCCCTGGTGACCGGCTTCAACGACCCGCTGCCAATGACGAAGTCACCCTCCGGAAACCTTTTCGTAGGTGAATTCGGTGGTGGCAAGCTGACTGCATTGATGCCGGTCAGTCTCGGATGCTGGGAGGCCAGAGCACCTGCCCCGCTGGCGGTGCTGGATGCGTCCGGCGCCTCTATCGACGGGAAGTTCTACGCCGTGGGCGGGAAAAACAGCAGCGGCCACCTGAGCACACTGCTGATTTACGATCCGTCAACTGACAGCTGGAGCCAGGGAGCCAACCTCCCGGGCGAGGCAGTAGAGAACGCCGCCGTTACAGCCCTGAATGGCAAGCTCTATGTGTTCGGCGGCTCCACGGCCCCGTTCTCAGGTGCAGTTGCCAATGCGGCTGTGTATGATCCCGCGAGTAACAGCTGGTCTGCATTGGCTGATATGCCGACAGCAAGAGGGGGCGTTACCGCACAGGCTGTCAATGGGCTCATCTATGTGATGGGCGGCATGAGCGATCAGGGCGCCTCTCTGAGCGTGGTAGAGGTTTATAACCCCGCAACCAACTCCTGGCAAACTGCCACGCCTCTGACATATGTTCGAGATAACCCCGGCTCTGCGGTCCTCGACGGAAAGATATACGTTTTCGGCGGCCGCAACCGGGAAGCAAATGGGAACACCATTCAAGGCGCGATGAAAACCGTGGAAATGTTCGACCCCGCCACGAACATCTGGACCGAAATGACGCCGATGCCAACCGGAAGGCGTGCCATGAGCGTAGGGGTTATTGATGGCAAGGCACAAGTGGCTGGAGGTGAATTGAACGAGAACACACCTACCGGCGTATTTGAGCAGAACGAGGAATACGATCCAGCGACAAACACGTGGCGTCCCCTGACGAACGTGCCAACGCCGAAGCACGGAGCGGCGTCGGCAACGGTTAACAATACGCTCTACATCATGGGTGGCGGTACTACTTCCGGCTCCTCGTTTACCAGTTCAATGGAGGCCATGAAGTTCTGAACCTCAGACAACAGTCAGCACGGCAGGATTGGCAGAATTCAAGGCCGGTCCTGCCGGCTATCAAATGACGAATTGATGCCCGGGCAAACTGTGTTTATCCACAAGCCACATAAGCTATAATGCCAAACAACCAAGAATTTGTTTGCTGTGGCAAGGACGCATATGCCAAAAGCCTCAATTATCATTCCGGCCTACAATGCTGAGCAGTACATCGGCCAAACCCTTCGCTCGATTCTTGAACAGTCATTCGAAGACTTCGAAGTAATTGTTGTTGATGACGGTTCAACCGACCAAACCGCCAGAGTAGTTAACGAATTCAATGACGCCAGGATTCGATACTTTCACCAGGCCAACAGCGGTCGCCCAGCCGCTCCGAGAAACAGGGCCATCCGGGAATGTTTGGGTGAGCTGGTGTTCATTTTTGACTCTGACGACATCATGCTTCCCGGCAAATTGGCCACAACAATAAAGTGTATGGACCAGGCACCGGAAGCTGGGCTTGCCTTCACGGGGTTTGCCTGCATTGATGAACAAGGCTCTGTGATTAATCCGAGTTTCCTCGCAGCCTACAGCACACTTGCTGGCCTGGAAAAAGAACCGGTTGGAAACAACGCGTTTTTAATCCGCGCCCGCACTGCTTTACGAGGGCTGGCCGCATCCAACTACCTTGGAACTTCTGGCGTCGCCATAAGGCGACATGTGTTCGATGTAGTGGGCGGGTTTGATGAGGACGTCAGAAACTCCGACGATTTCCTGATGTGGCAGGCTATAGCAAGCCGGTTCAACTTATTATACATTCCCGAGATTTACCACCAATATCGCGTGCGATCCGGCAGTATTTCGTTACGCAGCATAGAAGATAGAGCCCCGGGTTTAATAGCTTGTATTGAAAAAATGAAGCAATACCATCTAGATGACCCCACAGCACTGAAGTTACTCGACAAAAGGATCGGGCGGTACCATTTCGAAAGCGGCTATTCTTACTTCAGCCAATACAGAATGAACGAAGCAAGGAAGGCTTTTCTTCGAGCGCTTTTAAAGCAACCGAGCCGAAAAAACCTATTCTATCTGATCGTTTCAACGCTGCCGGCCCGGGTTGTAAGCCAGCTAAAGCAACTAAAAGCAACTGGCAGCATTACCTGACGTGTCTACTGCTATAGAACTTCTGAAAGGGTCAATTACACGGGTTTCGCAAACCTTTGTAAGCATCATCGTCGCCTTCTTCATGATGCCATTCCTGATACACCAGTTGGGCGATCACTGGTATGGCATCTGGACCGTGATAGGCAGCCTTGCAGCGGCCTATCATCTATTTGATATGGGCATGGCGAGTGCCGTGACCCGATATGTAAGTCGTGCATTCGGATTAAAAAATGACCAACTAGCGAACGAAACGATAAATACAGCGCTCCTTATATACCTTGCCATCGCAGCGGTCATTATCCTCGCGAGCATTGCGGCCAGTTTCGCCAGCCGATTGTTCATTGACTCTGAGAGCGAAAAAGACATCATTCAGTTACTGGTGCTCATAATTGGTGTTTCGGTAGCTCTGGAGTTTCCATTCAATGCTCTGGCGGGTGTCGCCAGCGCGAAGCTCAAATTCCACCAGGTCGCATTGACCAGGACAAGCGTGACACTGCTCGGGGCCGCTTTAACCTGGTGGTTTATCTCAGAAGGCTATGGTGTCGTAGCCCTGGCTGTAATCACATTCTGTACGGCACGCATCTCCAACCTGTGTTATCTCCTGATCTGTAAAGCCGCCTTCCCTGCCCTGAAGTTTTCTCGTCGTCTCGCGGCGATAGATAAAGGAAAAGAGCTTTTCCAATACAGCGCGTGGTCCTTCGTGATCGCCATTGCATACCAGTTAAGAAACAACGTCGACAACTTCGTCGTGGCCGGATTCCTGTCCGCTGCCAGTGTGACCCATTATGCAATTGGGTTACGCCTGGTCGATTATGTGGCCCAGTTTCTGAGCCAGGCCACCAATATGTTTGTGCCTATCTTTACGAGCTATCACGCCCAAGAAAACAGCAAGGAACTGCACAGCAAATTACTGTTCATTACCCGCCTGAACCTTGTAGCGGCACTAATCGCGGGAGGTGGACTGGTGATATTCGGTGAGGCCTTCATCGCCCGCTGGATGGGGCCTAAATATGACGACGCCTACTGGGTGATGGTGATTCTCTTGATCGGCCGGATGATGGGCTTCGCCAACCACCCATTAAACTCTGCGCTGTACGCAGCCAACAAGCACAGTATTGCGGCAAAACTCGACATCTGCGAAGTTATTCTTAATCTCTGTTTAAGTCTAATTCTCGTTCAATATCTGGGGCTTATTGGCGTCGCCCTCGGCACAATGCTCCCCCTTCTCGTGCTCAGGCTATTCTTTCTTCCCTTCTACGCCTGTAAAGCAATTGAAATGAACGCCAAAGACTATTTCCTCTGCATGGTGCGACCTATTCTGGTAATCGTAATTCCCACATCTATTATTTTCTTTTGGACGAAAACCGTCATCGAGCTTCACAGTTATTACGAGATATTCTCCTTGGCATTAACCATGGTGACAATATGTGGCATCATCGGAATAAAAATGGCGTTCTCTGAAAATGAGAAGAAAGAGCTGAGAAAACTGTTACCGAGTGAACGATTGAAATTTTTGATATGAAAAAATATCGTGCTACTTAAAAAATTCCGTATACAAAGATAAAGCATTTGAGTTCGAAAAATTATGAAATGCCCACTTGTGACAGTAATTATCCCCGCATACAACGCATCTGATTATATTTCAGAAACTATTCAATCTATCGTCAACCAAACATATGCCAATCTGGAGATCATTGTTGTTGATGATGGATCCACGGATGATACGAAGGAGATCGTCACCTCTTTCAGGTCCAAAGTGAAATACATTTACCAGGAAAATAGCGGGAGCTGTGCATCGCCTCGAAACACCGGACTAAGGCACGCACGGGGAGAGTATGTCACGTTCTTTGATGCCGACGATGTGATGATGAAAGATAAAATCCAAAGCCAGGTGGCCGACCTCAATAAAAACTCCAATGCTGTAATTTCAATTTCAAACTATTGGAATTTCACAGAAACTGAGAGGTTCAACGACCATTTTTCAAGTTGTTCTATTTTGCAAAAAAAAATAATCGGGCACGATAATGAGACCTTTCAGCTCAACTCGAAGGAATGTCGAAGAATACTGCTAGAGGAAAACTTTGCAATCGCTTCGTCTCCTTTATTTCGAACCTCAGTAGTTAAGGCAATCGGTGGTTTCGACGAAGCCCTTAAAGCATGTGAAGACTTTCATTTAATATATCGCGTGGCCATGCAGGCACCTATCATAATAAACCCCAACACTGGTTTTTATCGGCGCTTACACGATACAAATATGAGTAGTGACAATGAGCGAATGCTAAAATATTTGATCCAGAGTCGAGACTCTCTTAATAAAAAAGAATCTATTCCTGAGTTAAGACATCGACTTCAGACTAGAGTCCGAGAATACAAAAGGGCTCTGCAATCCTGCTTGCTGAGAAAAGGTGACACTAAAAGCTATTTACAACTATATTTTGAGACCTTCCCTCCTGGAAGTTGGAGGGAAGCCAAACATGATTTAAAGAATATAATTACAATTTTCTTAACAAAAATAGGATTGAGAGTTTAGCGATCCTTATTTGAAAACAGAGAGTAGTAGCGCACATAACAAACTACATCATTTCGATTCATTTCATGCGGAGACTTAAAACTGGAAATCGGCGACAGCATAAAGAACTTATTGGGCGGATCAGCGTCCCAAATTCTATGAAGCCATTCTTCGGCAGGTGGCCTAGCCACATGATTGGACTGGGTAAGAATTCGCCAGCAAGAGGTATCAGAAGTGCCACCTCGTCTGCACAAAAGGCCAAACGCAAAATCAGCTTCAAAAAAGCTGAATTAGTTTCCTGCTGCACCTACCCCCACCAACGTAATTGAAACCTTGCATCGCCACTGAGCTAAACTGATCAGATCAGGGACCTGACAATCAACAAATAAAGCCTACCAAAACTGTACTATTTCGTTATTAGTAAGGCATATGACCGCTGGATGGCTCCAACTCAGAACTGGGAATTCTCTCCCGCAGTGATTAAAACGTCCCGCGCCTGCACGGTGGCTACGTCAGCTTAGCATTACTTATAATGAAAGGGTTTTGAGAACCCTCAGCCGATGTGATTCCGAGAGCGTGGGTCAAGGATTATTTGACCTAAAATCCAAAACAAAACTCGATCACCCTGAACAGACTGCAAACCAAACCTTAATATAGCGGCTTTTTAAACAAATGACGTTTATTCTTTACGTAAACCTTTATATATCGCCACACAAACAGAGCCGACATCACTAGAACATTAGATTTAGATCTGCAGTCCTTGCCGATGCCGTGACGCAATTTGGTCATTAATAGGTTAATATTCCTCTGCGCTTCAGTTTTTAGGGCGACATTTGTATATATATCCTTAAAATACCAAACGGGAGTTTTGGACATGGAGTATACCCTCCCTCCTGCCACTTTGGCGGAAATTCCAATTGAGCTACCCTCAGAAAACTCAAATAACCTGATTGTTGAATAGGTCGCGCAATAGTCCCACGCTTTTAAAAAAAGCTCATAATCTCCGTGGTTCTTGTTTATTGCAAAAAGTGATTCTTTAACAAAATCAACCTCAGAGGTACGAATACCAAACTTCATTGTTAGTCGATCGAACAGTGCCTGCTCTTTTTTGGGGTTGTTAAAAGACCACCTTCCGTCCCACTCGGAAATCTTAAAGCCATGCTTTTCCGATAGATTTTTAGCCCAAGTCGCTACGAGAAAAAAACCGTCTTTTATTAAATCGGAGAAATCTATAGGATATACTAGTCGACTGTCGGCATCTAAAAAAACACAAATATCCACATCGTCTTTGAAAATTTCAGAAACGACATGCCTTTTATCATGGTAACAAGCCCTTACGCCACTAAACTCATGCTTAATAGCTCTAACATTGGAAAAACCTTCGAAACTCTCCGGATCGTCAGTCAATACATAAAAGACCAAATCTGGATGATAAACTCCAAGATCGTAGGCAAGTAGCCTCGCCAATACCCGGTACTCCAATCCTAGCGCTAATGTTCCACAACCAACTTTCAGATTTTCTTTCATATTAAAACTCAACGTCTTCCCTTGATTCAACGAATAACCTAAAAAGTCACGCTTCCCTCGCTACTATTTAGTCAGGCACTTAGTTATTTACCTCTATAAGATTGAAATAATAGATGCAATTTCCAGGACAGTAATAATAAATATCCTTAATCGGTTTGCCCCAGCGCGAATCTAACTACCCCTGTTGATCACTCCGGTATTTAGGTTAGTGCTCACGGCAAGGATTGTCGAATTTTTCAACGCTTTACGAGCTCGCCAATTCCCTTAACGCCCCCTCAGCTGCTCATACCGATTTAGATCGTTTGGGGCCCACCCCGGTACTGAGGACATTCTGACATGCCCCCCTTGTCTAACCGCTCACTGCTTTGCAAGGTCGGTTAATTGACCCTGACCCCGTATTAGGTCCACCCAGAGTTGGAAAAATCCGGCTCCTGACCCTGTTCCCGTATCAGGTTAAGCCCGTGGCGTGCAGGTCAGGCTGGGCAGAAAATTCGGTGTGAGTTAAATTTCTTTTTACTTGTCGACCACAGACAACCGACGGGCTTTCCTGTGTTTTGGTTTCACAACAACCTCCAGTGCAAAAGTACGGAGATTACAAAGGATCTTGTACGGTAATGGGCAGTGGTATTGGCGCTTACAAGAATGACCAAGAGCCCAAAAAAACAAAACAGGTAATGCCTGTTTCCAATGAGTTAGAATATCTCTCGGTTTAATTGTTGGAGATCTCGCGATGGGAAAACGTAATGTACCAAAACGAAGAGTGCTGCTTGTAGTTCGCTGGCCAGTAGGCGGAATACGAACCTTTCTGAAGTACGTTCTTGCAGGGTTTCCGTCTAACGAATACGAGTTTGTGTTTTTAGGTCCTGATACCGAAGCAATTGGAACCTTGCAAGAGGACCTTGGAACAATCGTATCTGAATGGCTATTGTTCCCGACGGATGGAAATGAGCTAAGGTCTTGCTTTAGTCTAGTTAGGAAAACGCTTCAGGCACAAAAGATTGATCTGGTTCACGCGCACGGCTTTACTTCTGCAGTCGGCTGCGTTCTCCCAGCGAGGTTGAAACAGGTACCAGTTATTTGCACTTCCCATGATGTGCTTTTGCCCACTCAATTTTCCGGCTGGAAAGGAGTGTTAAAAAAGATCGGTCTATTCTCTGCCTTGAGTCAATGTAAGATAATCCAATCGGTATCTGTAGATGCCGAAGCTAATTTATCCGGTGCTCTGCCATGGCTGCAAAAAGGAAGAATGCAGGTCATTCTGAATGGAGTGGACACAAATGCTTTTGAGTCCGCTGTAGCTCGAGACTTAAAATCCGAGCTCTCCCTCCCACAGGATACTGTCTTAATTGGTTTTTTTGGGCGATTCATGGGTCAGAAGGGTTTTGGCATCCTCGTCGAAGCTGTCAAAACACTCATCGACGATGGGAAGCTTTCTCAACTCCACGTGGCATGTTTTGGTTCCGGTGCATTCATTCGCGAGGAGCAGGCAAATATTGAACGTCTTAATTTGTCCAGTGCCTTTACTTTTATTCCGTTTACGGCCGATGTTTCGGGTGCAATGAAAGGCTGCGACATTATTGCAATGCCCTCCAGATGGGAAGCCTGTCCGTTGCAGCCAATGGAGGCTTTAGCCGCAGGCGTTCCGTTTGTCGGGAGCAACTGTATTGGACTCAGAGAGGTCTTGAGCGGCACCCCCGCTGTCATAGTTCAAACAGGCGATACAGAAAGTTTGGCTAACGGAATTATCGAATGCCTGAGAAAGGGTGCTAAGCCATTTGTGGAGTATGTACCAGAAGCTGTAAAACGATTTGATGTAAGAAGAACGTCACAACAGATCCAGGCTCTGTATGAGCAGGTATTGAGTTAGATTGATGCCCCCCCTCATTCCCAACGATTGGCTTTCCGGGCGAGAGCGAACTTGCTCAATTGGAGGGCATTACGGGTATCCGCAAGCATGCATCTATCCGCAGCCGCTATTTTGGTCTGTGCGCACTTAAAAATAACAACCGATAACCCACCAAACAGATACCACTCATAACTTTTTAAACCATAACTGGCAAAGCTGAACAAAAGATTCATCAGAAGCCAGACCTGCATTGCCTGAATACTCCGGTGCAGAAAATCGTTCTCTGCAAGGCGATCTCGAACAAGCTTTCCCGCGTTGATAAAGTTTCCGACCATTGCCTTGAGATACAGAATAAAAAGGACCAAACCGATTAGCCCTATTTCCTGCCAGATTTCGGCCCAAAGAATATGGGAAATTTGGTCTTTACCAGCGACGTTCCAGTTGGCCTCCCTAGAGGTGCCCAGCCCATGACCAATAACAGGGCGATTCATCGCGACCTTGAAATCCGAAAACCAACCCTCAATCCGACCTTCTGCCGAAGCCGACTGTCGCGCATCGGAGCTAACAAGGAGTTATGGTGATTTCTGGTGTATGGAAGCAGGTTGAAGGGGTGGCGTATCCTGTTGGTTGATCACCGCGACGATCACAACCAACAGAGGAATGATACGCCATGTCCAAGTCTAACCTGCATGCTCTTTCACAACCAGAGGTAGCCGGCAACGATCCCTTGCACGGGTTAATCCGTCAGGGTGCCCGTGATCTGATTGCACAGGCTGTCGAGACGGAGCTGGAGAGCCTGTTGAAGCAGTGCGCAGACGTCAAGACACCGGATGGCCGCCGTGCTGTGGTGCGCAATGGGCACCTTCCCAAACGCACTGTTCAGACCGGCGTCGGCGACGTAGAAGTCCAGGTTCCCAAAGTCCGGGACCGCAGTGGCTCTGGCATTCGCTTCAACAGCCACCTGCTGCCACCCTACCTGAAGCGTGCCCGGAGTCTGGAGGAACTGATTCCCTGGCTCTACCTGCGGGGCGTCTCCTCCGGTGACTTCCAGGAGGCCCTGAGCGCGCTGGTCGGCGAGCAGGCCAACGGGTTGTCGGCGAACACGGTCTCCCGGCTCAAGGCGAAGTGGCTGGATGAGCACAAGGACTGGCAGCGCCGGGACTTGAGCCAGAAACGCTATGTGTACTGGTGGGCCGACGGCGTGTACAGCAACGTCCGGCTGGACGATCGACTCTGTCTGCTGGTAATCATCGGCGTGACTGAGCATGGCCACAAGGAATTGGTGGCTGTCGAGGATGGCCACCGGGAGTCCGAGGCCAGTTGGCGAGAGCTGCTCACGGACTTGCGGGAACGTGGTCTGGAGCCGTCGCCCAGGCTGGCTGTGGGTGACGGCGCACTGGGCTTCTGGAAGGCTCTGAGCAAAGTGTTTCCGGACACCCGGCACCAGCGGTGCTGGGTGCACAAGACGGCCAATGTGCTGGACAAGCTGCCCAAGTCGGTGCAACCGAAGGTGAAGTCAGCCTTGCATGAGATCTACCTGGCAGAGACTCGTGACAGCGCCCACAAGGCGTTTGACAGCGCTTTGCGGCGGTTCCGGGACAAGTACCCGAAGGCCATGGAAAACCTGGAGAAGGACCGGGATGAGCTGCTGGCCTTCTACGATTTCCCGGCGATTCACTGGATTCACTTACGGACCACCAATCCGATTGAATCCACCTTCGCCACAGTACGGCTGAGAACCAAGCGGAGCCGGTCTTGTGGCAATCGCGACACCACGTTATCGATGGTGTTCAAGTTGCTCCAATCCGCCCAGAAACGCTGGAAGCGGATCAAGGGGTTCAACCAACTGAAGCTGGTCGTGGACAACGTGCAGTTTCAGGATGGAATACCGGTGGAGGATCAATCTGACAGGAGCGCTGCCTGATGGTCATACACCAGATTTGACAATAACTCGCTAACAAGGGACAAGTATCTATCTCTCTGAACTTCGTTAAGACTCATAGAAATAACAACAAGCCCGAGCGCTCCAAGGATCATCAATGCCGCCTTATGAGAACTCTTTAACCATATCCCAACCGCTATTATAGCCAACGCCAAAACGCCCGAGCGGGACATTGTTAAAATCATTGTATAGATCAGTATAGGAATCAACAAAAGGTATAGGGCATAGGTCTTTTTGTTAATCGGTGCAAATACGAAGTGCAGAAAAGGAATAACTGTGGCTATTACAAATGCCAGTCCATTCGGATTTATTGTGTCAGAAGGTGCGCCAGCCAAGCGGCCAGCGAATTCACCACTGCCAATATAGGTTGAAGAACCCAAATATCCCGAAGTTATATTTAATAGTAAAGGCTCTAATATCCTTATTAGGTTACATAAAACGAAAACAAAAATAACACTTTTTAGCCTCTTGATATTAGAAACCAAATTTACTGTAAAAAAATAGAATATAGCACCTTTAATGAAAGCGACCATACCATTATTAACAACGGAACCAGGCCATTCCACAAGTGGCAGCGTAATTATAGAATATACGAAAATGGCCAGAAGATATTTTGAGGCAATATCAAGCTTTGCGCCTTTTGTGGCCTTTGCTCCCAGAATCAGGAAGACAATTAATCCAACCAGCAAAAAGTCAAAGCTGATAGCACCAAGAGCAGGGAGACGTGCTGGCAGACGCAAAAAGAAACTTATTAGATACAAAAGGTAAAGCCAAAACGCCAGTTTTGTTTGATCATCAATTTGGCTTTTCTTGGTTGCAAGTCCGTTTGTTATTTTGCCAAATTCAGATGAATTCATTTGGCTACTCCCTTTATAAATTTCATTGATAGACACTGTCAGTTCTCAGCAATCAATGCGATCAACAACCACGGGTAGATGCTCACTGGACCACCCTTCTCTTAATTAGCGCCCGCATGGTCAGCGTCTCCGTTAGCTGCAGTTTAGGATTTTCCCACACCCCGCTGCTGTCAGCCTAACTGCCCAATTGGCAAATTTGTAGTTGCCCCCGCTAAACCGGACACCACCTCATTCGTTTGATGCCAGTTCCGCCCGGTACTCCCAGGGCGATTTCATTTTCAGCCCCTTGTGCGGGTGGCTGCGATTATAGTCTTCGATCCATTCCGGCAACCGGGCCATCACCGTGGCGGCATCAGGGAGATCGTTCAGGTACACATAGTCCCGCTTGAACGTCTTCACGAAGGCCTCAGCCATGCCGTTGCTCTGAGGGCTTTTCACCGGTGTGGTACACACTGCAAAGCCCAGAGAGGACGCGAAGGCTCGCGTTTCTTTGGCAATGTAGCAGCTGCCATTGTCCGTCAGCCATTCCAGCGGATGAGGCACTCGCTCTGACTGGCCGAACCGGTATTCCAGGCTTTCCAGTAGTAGGTCCTGAACCATCTCACCGGTGATGCCACCAGTGGTCGCTACATAGCGCATCAACTCGCGATCACAGCAGTCCAGGCTGAAGGCCACGCGAACGACCTCCTTGTTCCAGCAACGGATCTCAAAGCCATCCGAGCACCAGCGAAGGTCTGGCTTCAACGTGATTACCTGGCCGTTGTGACAGCGCTCCTGAGGCCGTCCCGTATAACGAGGTAACAGCAGTCCATCCTGCTTCATCAGTCGATACACGCGCTTGTGGTTTACTCGCTCATCGTTGGCTGCGAGCAACCGATTCAGTCGAGCTGTGATCCTTCGATAGCCATTGGCAGCACGGGCATCGCACAGCTCACGGATAAACGCTAAATGCCGGTCATCGTCCTGTTTGCTGTATTTCGGGCTTCGGCCTTTCTGGCGACCATGAAGACGATCCAACAGATTGGAGCGCGATACCTTCAGCACTTCCGCAACCCGCTTCAGAGGGTATCGTCCGGTGGCAGCAACGGCATGCGCGAGATCAACTTTTTTGACTGAGCCACCTCCAGGGCTTCCCGGAGTATTTCAGCTTCCATCGTCTTACGGCCCAACATCCGCTCCAGCTCCCGAACCTTCTTGTTCAGGGCTTTCACCTCGGATGCGCTTACAACCTCATCACCAGATTCAATCGCGGACATGCCACCGTCTTTCATCAGCTTCTTCCAACGGAACAACAGACTTGCTGATATACCATGACGCCTGGCTACAAGCGATACTGACATGCCTAGCTGCTCACACTCCGCAACCATGAATGCCTTCTCCTGCGTGGAATACCGGCGACGGCGCTGCACTCCGGTTATGACTTCGATTCTCTCCACCTTGGACACTCCTTTGCACTAGGTCTATGCCTAGGCCTTTGCTTCTACCAAGGTGTCCGGTTTAAATGGGGGCGACTACCAAATTAGACTGAATCAAAACAACCACGAGGGGGCTAAGGGAAGCCTACGCGATATGCCTTGTCGTTTTCTGAAGACAGAGTCGAGAGAAAGGAATGCCCCCTGCAAGTAGTCTAGATTCTATGGAAGACCGGTCCCCCGAGGCCGAACAAAAGTCATGCGTCTGCTACGTCCGCCCGTATCGAGAGCAAGTCCAGCGCTAAGAAGGAGCCCATACCATCCGCGGAATGCGGAAAACCCGAGATAAAACCTGATCAGAACGAGAAAAAAGAAGGCCAGAAAGCCATAAAAGTTGAAACTCGCCGTCAAGACATCACTCTGGCCGAAAACAATTCGCGTGTAGTGCAATCGAAAAACGCCCGAAGTATGGTACTGCGAGTCCCAGAACAACCGCGGCTACATCACACTCAGTTGAAAAAATACTCATATTTCCAGAGCTGATTTATGAAACGATTGCCGATACTGCCACTCAATAAAACCTTTTGAGGCGTCCTCCGACAATGGCAACATCAAGTTGAAGCGCCAAAGAAGCATAATGGCAGGGTAAATGCGTAACCAAAACCTAGAGGCAGAGCGAGAGAGCAGTAAAAAAGAATGTGCAAAATGCTTCACTCAGCCGTCGATAGAACAACCGCCAACGGTTGCACTACTAGAGTGGGCAATAAAGGTCCGAACGCTATGGCCGATACCCCCATTGCCCCGTATTGTGTAAACGCACGATTTCTTAAACGTTTACACTCCCATACCAAAAAGCTACTCAGCAGCTAAATATCTCGATAGCACAGCTGATGTTGATCGGACAATAAGAAATCTACAGACTTGAGTATACTCTTATCATTATCTTCCAAATACAAACTGAACTAAAAACAGTCACACCTAAGGTTATTCCACAGAGATATCAACTGGAGGAGTGGGGGCGCGAGATTTCGGACTTCCTGCCCAAACAGAGATATTATCTATCTGCAAACCACCCGCATACCCTCCTCTATTTTTTGAGTTGGAAAGATCTTGTGGGGATGCATAGGAGGTTGAAAACTGTTCTACCACGAAGCCGCGTGGTAATCTAAAATAGTTGTCATTTGAGTCAGGCGCATACCTTTCATCTTTTGCTGCATGGCCGTTCACCCAAATCTTCGCTCTGATATAGTCCTGAGTCCCGCTGTGGTCCAACTCCATTTCAAACTTATTCCATTTTCCATTTGCGCCAAATGGATGACCGGTTTTCAAATATATTAATTTTCCACCAGGCGACCAATCACGTTCATTCCAAGAACTATCCCAGGCTTGTCCGCCACTACTATTGTCACCAAATGTAATCCTGCCATTGGGTCCACCGCCCCAAACCAAGTAAAACCCTTGTTGCACTATCTCTCGATACTTACCATAGTAGCCACCCTTCGTGAGGACGGCGATGTCCGACTGGGTACCCCCACCCCACGAATATGGTTGGCCATCGCTTTTCCTCCACAAAGCGTCGTCAAATCTAAAATCGTAGCTGATGTAAAGAACCTCAGGATAATTATCACGAACTGCAGTTGACGTAGTTCGAACTGTCGACCTATTCTCCGGGAATTTTACCAGGGGATCGTTGCTTCCCTCAAACAGATTGACCCGCGCAGAAAAACTGCCG
The DNA here is from genome assembly GCF_047123295.1 of Marinobacter sp. MIT932201. NCBI lineage: Bacteria > Pseudomonadati > Pseudomonadota > Gammaproteobacteria > Pseudomonadales > Marinobacteraceae > Marinobacter > Marinobacter sp. MIT932201. Next base: position 2,410,446 of record NZ_CP138917.1, read on the forward strand.
CTTGAAGGCATATGGTCTGTAATAACGCCACCATCAAGGATTTCGGCATTATTTACACCAGTCTCGAAATCCTCCGAAAACAATAACCTAGGCTCCGAGATTGCTAACATTGGCAAGCCAAGCAGAATTAGTGTAAGCCATCGAGATATCAGATCAGTCATTTTTATATCCCTTCTCAGAGTAAAAACCACCATAATCACATTATTGACGAAAATCGAACGACTCACCACATCACAGGTGTAACGTTTGGTGATAACTCGTAGCCGCTTATAATGGATTTCATTCCCAATTCATATTTTCAGTAGAAAATTATCGAACTCCAGGTAGCGAGAGGAACTATCATAGCATTTACTGACGTCTGCGTACATGAATGATAGCCTAACACTATAGAATGAAGATATATCCCTAGTCCATTCTTGAGATTCTTTCGCGAGAATATGTTTGCGAAGATCTTTATTTAAACGTTTTGAGTTTACTTTAGCTGAATTTTCCTGAACGGCTGCTTGCCGTATTGCATGATTGTCGAACTGACCTCGCCTCTTAATTGCCTCGGAAAGCTCCGTAACTGATCGCACAATAAAACTATTGTCAGGATTCAATAGGGACCTAGTTCCAATATGGGAATTTTCAAACATCACAACGGGCGTTCCAGAAATCAACGCTTCAGCCACAGCAATAAATGAGCCCTCTCTATATGACAGAGCACAAAAAATCTTCGCCCTTCTATAATATTCACGTAGAATTTCTTGTGTGGGTGACTCGACAACTTCAACTCTATCTAAAACACCAAATAATTCGGCCTCAGCTTCGATTTCCGTCTTTGTCCTGCCACCCCAACTTACTCCAACGCAATAAACGGTCAAATTTTCTTGAATATTAGAAATAGCATCAAAAAGAATCCAATGACGTTTAAAACTTGCAAAATTTGCTACGATCAAACAGTCGATATCTCTTTCAACGTCAGTCGGACTAAATAATTCATCATTCACCCAGCTGGCCGCATTATATTCTAGTGGCACACAAAAGCCGCCTAAATACTGACAATATTTATGCTCTTTTTTATGGACTGGCATCACAAACCACGTCTGTTTTGCCATACTGGCAAAACACAATATCTCTGGAGAGAACAAACCAGTCCACGACGGTAAAAAAATAACGTGATACCGATCCTCAATCTCCTCGAGAACTCGCTTATTACACAACTTTCCCAACTCTCTCTCAAATGAAATTAGAATAATGCCCTTTTCTCTTGGAGAAACATAGTCTTTTAAAATTATCGAATTGGAAAGCTCTATTTCAGCAACCTCTTCATCCCGATTCGCCCAGCCAAAAATTGTCTTCCTTATATATCTGAACGACATTAAATTGGGATAGTGACAAAATAAATTGCTTACACCATTTAGTTTTTTCCTTGGATCCTTGGCCAGAATAGAAAACATCGCCTTGACTATTGAAACAATGGATGAAATATTTTTTTCTTTAAGAAAGTTTTCGCCCTTTAACTTTGTTTTTAAAAAATATGAGCCCACCCCCTGCTTATAGCCTCGAAATAGCATTATTGATCTCCCTAATCACAGTCGAATGATGAGACTCAAAATCCATTTTCATTAAGAAAACATCTTTTATTAATTTCTCATAATTGTTAATGATATATTTGATATTTTTTGTGATAGACACGGGATCTATTTCAGAAAAAGAATAACCTCGGTAAAAAATCTTTTCTATTTGCTTATCTTTTGTGACAACGCCGGGCTTACCAAGAGCCAAAGCCTCATATATCCCACAGTTAATACAACTTTTACGTTTTGTCAAAACAATCACGGCGCTTGACACATTTAGGAGGGCGCAGTACTCAGCGTAACTGATAAACCCGAGCAGATTTACGTTATCCGGGATTTTCTTCAAATCTTCAAATGATAACTTTTTTCTATAATTCCCAGTGATATATATTTCTACACGCTCACCCAGAAGAAGACTCGCGCTCTCGATAACCTCGTTATACGGCTCATCATTGTCCCAACTACATATAAATACTATGTTAAATTGGCTTTTATCAAATTTTGCAAATTTAATGGACTGATCTATGGGCATTTCTGGAAGTGGGTCTGGAGCAACAATTGCTCTTCCGCCAAGTGACTCGACAACATCTAGTAGCTCGTCATTGGTAACTATGTTAAGGTCTGCCTTTCTTAAAATCCAAGCGGACAGAAAATTAAGTACATTACTCTTTCCTTCAAGTGGGTATATTCCGGCATTATGCTGGTCAACAACAAGCTTGTAATTAAAATATATCCTTAAGAAGACCGCAATAAAAGAAAGTACTATAGAAGGATTTTGAACAAACAATATCCTTGGCTGCACCCGATTAATAATTAAAACCGTTTTGACGATTGATAATGCATACCTTTGAATTCTACTTTTTTCTACGACGACCTCTTCCAAATCTGCTTTCAGGCGATTCGCCATTGAGCGGTTCCTCGGCTGACGCTCCCAAGTTATCCATAATCTGGTTTCAAGCATCAACCAAGCTCCCTTCTCATAAATCTGTCTGAGATGTAAGTCAACCCAAACACTTTTTTCTCAAAGTCCTCAAAAGATCGCCCCACACCATATCGGCCTATCTCAAACCTATCACTAAGATTAAATCTTTCTCCAATAGCTGTAATGGCATATTTATAGCCGGCTAGATCGATTATCCTTTTAATTGATTCGTTGAAGTCTCTCTCTGTGCCATTCGGATAACAGAATACAGTAGGCTCCTGACCAAGCTCTTTTAATATTAGTTTTCTTGACTCTTCTACTTCACACTTGACTTCATTTAAGGGCATTCTTGTTAATATTGGATGGTTTACTGAATGGCTTCCAATATCAACTCCACGCTCCAAAAGCTCCCGAAGATCGTTCCACGAAAGTGAGTCGTAATTTTGAGGCACTGAATCTGGATAGGCAACTTTTAGCTGATCATAGATATTGTTAATCAGGTCAACCCTTTCCTCATTTGGAATCTCCAAGCAATAGTCAGCTATCTCATTCCAGGCTTTTTCTGCTCGACCTCTTATAGTTATTGTTATTCGCTCTTTTCCGACCGACACGCTCTCCATATCCGTACGTTGGAGACAATACTTGATTTGATCAGGCCACAGCCAAATATCTTTATTGATGAAACCAGTAGTTATAAAAAGCGTCACCGGAACATCGTATTCCGTAAGGATGGGGTAAGCTATATCTTTGAAGTCTCTGTATCCGTCATCAAAGGTTACAACGACCGCGTTCTTTGGAACCTTTCCGTTTTCATGCGCCTTCAACAGGTTTTGAAGGGTCATAGGGGTGAAATCGCGTTTGATTACAGTGACCTGCTGCCGAAACTGGTCAGCAGTTAGCCCCTCACCTGTCGGATCTTCGGTAATCCGATGGTACATTAAAATTTTGGGGTGGTTCCGGGAGAGGAACTTCGCAAGCTGTAGCCCGCCCAGAGGCCGTGACATTCGATAGATGAACTGATTTAGTGTCATGGTCTCAAACCCTCCTTAGCATCAACTTTGCCAAAGAACGCCAGGCTGGCCAGTAGGTAGAATCCTTTCGCAAGCCGGCCAGGATATCCCGGAGGGGCTCGGCAAACGTTTTTTCCGCTCCTGCAATTGCCATCCCGCGGCTTACATACATATCAGCCCAGGCTCTGGCGATGAGATCATCAGGGAGTTTATTGGGGTGTTGTCCAAGGAATTTATTCAGTATCCGGAATGCGTTGTCGTAACGCCCACGATAGTTCTTGGACATCTGGCCTGCCCAGATCCGGTAGATATAGGTTTTCTCGGGCAAGTAGCGAAACTGCCAGTCGACGGAATATCGCAACCAGAGATCCCAATCGATGCCCATAGGTAGAGCTTCGTCAAAAACCCCGTTCTTCTCAATACAGGCTCGGCGGATAACGGCCGTACCAAAAGGAATGAAGTTCTTGATCACCAGGTGGTGCGTTACCTGGCCACTGTGCCGGATATAAGGCTGCGGTTTCGTCACCTTTACGCTGTGTTGATCAATGTATGACACTTCGCTGTAAACAACACCTACATCTTCTTGCGCAAACAGCGGTATCTGCATGCTTAACTTTTCGGGGTGCCATAGATCGTCTGCGTCGCAGAACGCGATGAAATCGCCAACCGCCTCCTGGAGGCCAAGATTCTTGGCCTTGGGCTGACCTCGATTCTCTGTCTGGATGTAGCGAACCCGTTGGTCAGGTTTGAAACGCGCCATTACCTCCGCTGTGTTGTCGCTGGAGCCATCGTCGACCACTATGATCTCTAGATTTTTCCATGCCTGCGCCAATACCGAGTCGATCGCCTCCGGAAGGTATTGCCCCATATTAAAAGTGGCGATGACAACACTCACCAAAGGCTGCTGACCTGGAGTTACACCTTGCATATGGAAAACCTGTATTTGCCAGAGGGCTCTTGGGGAATTCGCACTACGTCCACGATATCCAGAGCTATCTGTTCACCGAAGGTTTCGCGCATCGCTTGTAACAGTGCAGCATCGGTAACCTGCGTATAGTCGTGGCCTTTCACACGATGAATAAGAATATGATCCAGGCGGTCCTGTACCAGTTGCATTTGCTCGATACCCGGCACTCGCGTCAATGTTCTCTCCACCAGGGAGATACCCGCTACCTGACCGCCATCTGGCAGCTTTAGAAAGTCCGCTACCCGCCCTTCAAGGTTTTTCAGTATCGGAAAGCCTCGTCCGCATTCGCAAGGTTCTTCCGAAAAGACGCCCACATCCTCAACCCGATAGCGAATCAGGGGCATCGCCTTGTTATTCAAATCAGTCACCACAATCTTGCCCGGTTCCCCGGCTTTGACTGGTTGATCATTAGCATCCAGAAACTCAACGTAGACATGTGGCAGATTCATATGCATCCCCTGATGCTGCTCACATTCGCAGGCTATCAAGCCGACCTCCTCGCATCCGTAGCGGTTAGTGACCTTGCATTGAAACGCGTCTTCAATGAGGTGTCGCTCGTGTTCCAGAAGCATCATGGATGTTGCAACGATTGCTTTTGGGCGGCAGGTAGTTACACCCATCTTCCGGAGATAACGAGCAAACAAGTAGATCGAGTGAGCATGTCCAAACACTGCTTCCGGCTGCTCTTTGGCCCAACGTTCGACAAAAGTTGCCATGGAATGGTCGTTGAGGTTCATCGTATCCAGATAAATTGTGCGATCGAGCAAATGGAGCCGAATCTTCTGTTTAAAAGTCCGAGCTACAGGAGGGTTGCCCCACACCGCGGCCCTTTTCATGCCAAGGTCCCAGCCTGCCCAGCGGTCCGCCATTAGTTGCGCCGCATTGCGTTGCTCCTGGCACGCTTCGTCAAAATAGAGATTCAGGGAAACTCCGGTTGAACCGCCGGTTTTTGCGGATACCAAGGAGTTTTTGTTGAAGTCATCGCTAATGAACTGGTCGAGGTGACCCCGAATGTCCTTCTTCGTTGTTACAGGAATCTTTCGGAAGTCTGCCTCGGAAAGGATCTTTTCAGGGTTGATCTGATTGGCGACAAACAGATCTCTGTAGTAAGGGCTATGGCTACCTGCGTAACCTAACAATGTCTGCAGACGCTCCCATTGATAGGCCTTCAACTGCCGTTGCGGCCACCATTGCTGCTCTTCGAGACGCTTCCACTCCTGCAGCCGGTGGCTCCGATCCTTCAAATCCCAGAGAGGGTAAAACACGTGCTTGGACAAGGTCTGCATCATGTTCTATCCCTCCCTGATAAGATACTAGTGTACAACTCGATGTGTTGAGTCAACATGGTGTCGATAGAGTAGCGGTGCCGCACTTGCGCATAGCTGGCCTGCCCCATTCGTGCCCGGAGGTCGGGATCATTTACGAGCATTCTAAGGTAAGTTGACAGCGCCGGAACGTCTCCAACCGGCACCAGATAGCCCGCCACTCCATCTTCTACAATTTCCGGGTTGCCTCCTGTTCTGGTGCATACCACGGGTTTACCGCAGCGCATATACTCAATAAGGGCGTTGGAGAAGCCCTCCGTCTCTGAGCAAAGCACAGCAATATCAAAAGCCCTAATGTGCCGTTCGGGATCAGCCTGACTTCCTAACAGGGACACACTGGATTCAATTCCCAGGCTGCGGATCTGGGAAAGATATGGCGATTGGTCCCCTCCCCCAACCACACGAAGTTCAACATGATGTCCATCTGATATCAGGCCGGCCGTCGCTTCGATAAGATCATGAATGCGCTTTATTGGCCGAAGGTTGGCAACAATTCCAATAACAACCGGGCGCTCCTTGTCATCAACTCGGTGCTGCTGAACCTTTATCGGCAGAGTCGTCTCAGGATAGCCGTTGTAGATAACATTCACCCGTTTGGATTCGATACCTTCCATCTCTGAGGTAATCGCTGCAACGGCCTGGCTATTGCAGATCACCGCATCTACCCACCGGCCAGTCTGTCTCAGAGCTCTCAAATACTTTGAGGTATACCAGTACCCCATATCGCGACGGGAAATCACGGTTCTGACTCCGGCCAATCGCATCATTGGAGGGCAAATCACGGAGGTATCGTTAAAGAAACCATGAACCAACCCATACCCCTCAGCACGCAAGTCTCTGGCATATTGATAGACCCTCAGCCAGCTCCCCGGATTGGACAGGCTCTGCACGCCAAGGTGGTCAACAGGGACGGGGAAATCGTTACTCAGTGAATAGTCGGTGCTCCGGAACACAGCAAAGCGAATCTGCCAGCCGCTATCTCTCAGCCCCTCAACAAGCTTCAGCACCTGGCTTTCCGTGCCCGCGTAGGGGTTGTCGTAACGATCCATGATAATTCCGAGTTTCATTTCAGAGCACACTGGTATATCCGGGTGTAACTTTCGGTCATTGATCTACTGGAAAAATCAGATTCCACCCTGTGTGAGGCCCATCGGATTTTCTCCGAAACCTCGGTACCTCCCGAAACAACGGATTCGAGTTGGGCCGCCAGCATCTCAGGGTCCCTATAGTGGAACACACGACCACCTTTTCCCTGACCAAGAACATTCGCAATTTCTCCAACGTTACAGGCAACGACCGGTACCTCTAACGTCATTGCCTCAAGCAGGGTGATCGGTAAACCTTCGGTTAACGAGGGCATGCACAACACCGAGGCCCGCTTCATTAATGCAGGGACAGGCTGGACGTAGCCAGGAAAAAGAACATCATCCGAAATACCAAGCTCCTTGGCCTGCTCTTGGAGTGCAGCCCTTTGCTTACCCTCTCCAACAATGACGAGACCCAGGCGCGGATGCTGCTTCCGCAAAACTGCAAATGCGGCTATCAGACGATCAAAACCTTTCTCTGCGGACAAGCGCCCAACTCCCAGAACGAATCCGTCACGAACGCCTAAGAACGCCTCGATCGTCTCTGGAATAGGAAGGGATGCCATCTCCAGTACCGCTTGTGTGCTCAATCCATTGGCGACTACTGAAGTGCTGTTAGAATGCGCAATGCGCTTTGGTACTTGTTTGCGCATTGCCTCTGAGACCAATACCACTTGCCGCATTCGGGCGAGAACCACACGGTCCACAGATTCATAGAGCCATGATTTGGTGAACCTAGGGCCTTTCACATAGCCGTGCAACGTTGCAATAAGGGGAAGCTTTCGAGTGTGCTCAGGCCAGAGTCCCATGAGCACATTAAATTTGTAGCCATGGGAATGAAGCACCTGGAATTTTTCAGCCCGGGCCCATCTGAGTATTTCGGCAGCCTCCTTCAGGTTAAACCCCGGCTTCATACGCCATGGGGTCACAGGTATCCGCAGCTTCCTAGCTTCAATTTCAATCGCCTTATCAGTGAGATGCGGCTCACCAGCGCTCAAGATCATTGGTGATAATCCCTGCGCTAGCTGTTCTGCCGCAAGCGTTAACAACATACGCTCCGCGCCGTATAGGCCTCCGCTGTCAATGAGATGAAGAACCTTCATTTAATAGCGCTCAACCTTTCCTTGGCTTCCAGATGACCTTCTTCTCTCCCCGTAAAAAAGCAGCCGTAGCTTTGAAAGATGAGAAATTGAGAAGTAAAAAGTAGTAAGGCACCGAATAAAATGCCGAGCTTTTCTTATCTGCGTCTATTGAACGCGCACCTATCCAGCCAAGAACATATAACGCAACAAGTCCAAGAAAACTGACCGTATAGATACCACCGTCAAACGAGAGCAATAACGCAGTCATGCTTAAAATAACCAACGGTATAAACGCTAAGTAGCGCAAAAGCTTGTGTGAAATGAGCTGAAAGGAAAACATGCCAAACCGAACCGGATTCATCAGGTGCGACATGTCTTTTAGCGCCCACAAAGCCCGTAACCCGACCCGGACCCGCATGCTGAACTCGCTGCCGCTGTCCTCGTTGGTGTTCTCTTTGAGCAAGGCTCTCGGCTCGTATACAACCCGGTAGCCTTGTTCTATCACTTTCAATGGTTGAACAAAGTCCGGCAGTTGATCTGGCCGCAAAGGCACATGCAAGGCCTTACGCATGGCGTCAATACCGCCGTCCACGCCTACAATGGAGCCCAGGTGGGTTTCATGCTCTCGCAGCCAGTTCTCATATTTCATGTACGCACTGCAACCGTCACCCACCAATGATCCATCTTCGTTTACATAGACCATTTTTCCGGTTACGTAGCCCACATCTGGATCCGCGAAGTTACTCACGAGCCTCGCAACAGCATGTTTATCCCACTGGGAGTTGGCATCTGAAAAAAGAATGATCTCTCCGCAGGCCTGAGCAATGAGGGTATTCAATCCTGCCGTTTTGCCCTGGCGAGGCACTTGGCGTATCAGTTTGATAGGGCACTCGGAGTCTCTGGCTTTTCTTTCAATGATCTCATCGGTGCCATCGTCAGACTCGTCAGATACAACCAGGATCTCCATCTTCTCCAGGGGGTAATCCTGCTTCAGCTTGTTATCCAGGGTGTTTTCGATGTCCGCTGATTCGTTGTAGGCGGCAATAACGATGCTGACTGAAGGGCGATAAGAATCGTCTAGCTGCACCGGCATCATCTTGAGCAAGGAGAGAAGCCGAACGAGTAACGGATACCCCGCGTAAACGTAAACCAGAATAAGCAAGGAGAGCCAGAACAGTGTGGTCAACATTGACGATCTTCCATGGAATCAGGACGTTTTCAGCATTTGGCTCGTCTCCAACCCGCGATCACTGTTCGAGGAGGAAGAGGCCGTGTCATACCCAATGTCCAGCAATCCCTGGCTCTGGAGGACATGACTCATGGTGGTAAACCGGAACCGCTTGAGCAGCTGAGCCAATCGCTGTTCACAAACATCGAGATTGTTGTAATGCCTGAACCGGGAAAACCATTTCACATCAAGTCTCGGTTGGCCCGGGTCTACTTCCCAGGGGTGAATGCGTAAACCGCTGAAGGTTGCCACCCATTCCACGTGAAGCCTGCCACCCGGACCGGAGCAAGGCTGCCACCCATCGGAGCGTAGCGACGCGGGGTTTCTCTTCTTACTCCGAAGTCTCAGTGCCCGTCAACTTTGCCTGCTGTTTTCGCATGGATTCGCCCCGCAGATTGATCTTGTAGGCGTTGTGTACGAGCCGGTCCAGGATGGCATCTGCCAGAGTGGCGTCACCGATGATGCCGTGCCATTCCTCGATGGGTAATTGGCTAGTGGCGATGGTGGAGCGCCGGCCATGTCGGTCTTCCAGCACCTCCAGCAAGTCCCGCCGGTTCTCCGCGCTCAGCTTCATCAGCCCCCAGTCATCCAGGATCAGCACGTCGACCTTGGCCAGGCTGGTCAGGAGCTTTGAGTATTGGCCATCGCCCTTGGCGATGGTCAGCTCTCGTAGCAGCCGGGTCAGGCGGACGTACTGGGCGGTGTAACCCTCCCGGCAGGCCTTGTGTGCCAGAGCACAGGCCAACCAGGTTTTCCCGACGCCAGTCGGGCCGGTGATGAGCACGTTCAGGTGTTCCTTCACCCACTGGCAGCTGGCCAGACTCTGGACAAGCCCTTTATCCAGGCCCCGTGAGTTCCGGTAATCAATGTCTTCGAGGATGGCGGCGTGTCGCAGCTTGGCCCGGCGCAGGCGGCTGCTCATGCGTCGGTTGTCCCGTTCCGTCATTTCCCGGTCGACCAGCAGGCCAAGGCGCTCCTCGAAGCTCAGGTCGGTAATGTCGGGGGTGGCCGATTGATCCGCCAGGGCGGCGGCCATGCCGGTCAGTTTGAGGGCGTGGAGCTTATCCAGCGTGGGATGTTTCAGCATGTCAGGTTCCTTCAGTGGTAGTAGGCGGGGCCACGGATGTTGTCGTGTGTGTCGGGTAAGGCCAGTTCTTGTTGCTCTTCCAGGGGCTGCTCATCCAGGCGGTGCTTGAGGATGGATTCGATGCTCTTGTATCGGCAACTGCCCAGCATCAGGGCGCGTTGGCAGGCACGTTCTAATCGTGCCTCGCCGTAGCTCTGGCCCAGCCGGAGAATGCCCAGACAGGACCGATAGGCCTGTTGCGGATGCTTTCTTGCCCCCAGCGCGGTACGGATAAGCTTTTCAGTTGCCGGTCCAGTCTTGGCTGCCCAGGCGGTCAGTCGCTCTGGGGTCCACTCGCCGGCTTGGCGATGGGACTCCGGCATGTGAGCGGCGATGGTGCTATGCCGACCCTTCTGATCCGAACGCCGGTGGCTGGCGATCCGGTTGCCCCGGTGGAAGCATTCGATGGTGTTGTGGGTGATCCGGACCTCCACCTCTTTCTTGATCAGGGTGTAGGGCACCGAGTAGTAGTGCCCATCGATGGCCACGTGGTAGTCGATGTGTACCCGGGCTTTTTTCCACTCGGCGTAGACATACGGCTCGGCGGGTAGCGGTTGTAGAACCGGCTGGTCCAGCTGTTTGAAGTGATCAAGCCGGCACCCGGGCAACTTGCGGAAGGGGCGGCTATTGAGCTTCTCCAACAGCTCACGGATGGTGGCGTTGAGCTGCCCCAGGGAGAAGTGCTGACGATGGCGCAGGGCCGCCAGGATCCAGCGCTCAACGATCAATACGCCACCTTCCACCTTGGCCTTGTCACGGGGCTTGCGAACCCGTGTGGGGACAACGGCCACGCCATAATGGCTAGCCATATCCTGATAGGTCGGATTGAGATCCGGCTCGTAGCGATGGGCCTTGCTGACGCCGGAACGGAGGTTATCCGGAACCACCAGTTCCGGCACGCCGCCCAGGAACTCGAAGGCTCGGATGTGAGAGCCGATCCAGTCCGGCAGGGTCTGGCTCCAGGTGGCCTCGGCGTAGGTGTAATTGGACGCACCCATCACCGCCACAAAGACTTGCGCCTCATGGATCTCACCGGTGGTGCGATCAATGACGGGCACCGTGTGCCCAGCATAGTCCACGAACAGCTTTTCACCGGCTCGGTGGTCCTGACGCATCACCAGATCCAGCTTGCCCTGCCAGGCCCGGTAGTGCTCGCAGAACCAGCTGTACTGGTAGCCATCCGGATTGGCTTCCCGGTACTCCTGCCAGAGCAGGAACAGGGTGACGTTCTTGCCCCGGAGTTCATCGTGGATTCGCTTCCAATCCGGAATGCCTCGGGCCTGTGCCGGCAGATCCGGTGGTGGCGGGAACAGCCGTTGCTCCAGCTGGGCTTCACTCAGATCCTCTGGCAGCGGCCAGCCAAGCTCCGCCTCAGCAGCACGCCGCAGATACTCGCTCACAGTGGGGCGACTGATGCCGCAGGCTGCGGCAACCTGCCGGTTACTCAGCCCTCGCTCCCACTTGAGGCGAAGGACTTCTTTGATTTTACGCATGGATAACCTCATCGCTGGCATCTGGCCCTCTCCGGATGAAAAGGAGCAGAGTACCGTTAGTTATCCCGCGCCGGACGTTTTGATGGGGAAATCAGGCAGCCTGCCAGGGTGGCAGCTTTGCCGTGGAATCAGTGGCAGCTTTCGCGTGGAATGGGTGGCAGGCTTCGTCTGGAATCAGTGGCAACCTTGGTCTGGAATACGCAGGGTGAAGGTAAAACACGAAGGGCTGCCCCTGCCGATTGATTGATCCCAACCCCCAATCGCTGAACCAGTAGGGGAACAAGCGGAAATACCCGCCGCCGGCAATGGGCAGGGTATAACCGGGAAGTTTCAGGGTGCTCAAGGGGAACTCGGCCAGTTCATAGCCTTTATCGGTCGTCAAACGATGGGGCCAGCGGGGCGTTCCCGGCATCCCGTAGCGATCATGACGAACAGGAAAAATGGAAGAATCCCAGATGAAACCTTCCTCTGCCAATATGTCCAGTGCCCAACGGGATTGATTGGTAATGGAATAGCTTGCCGCTCGATAACCTGTAACCGCCCTACCAAGAATCTCTTCGAGTATTGCTTTGGAACGCCTGGTCTCTTCCCGGAAGACGTCTGGGGTCTGGTTGTATATCAGTTGATGGCTGTAACCGTGACTGGCTACCTCGTGTCCGGCATCTGCAATGCGTTTTACGAGCTTCGGCGAACGTTCTGCAACCCAGCCCAAGGTAAAAAAGGTGGCCTTTACATCGGCTTCTTCGAATAACGCCAGAATTTGATCGGTGTTGGCTTCAACCCGATACTCCATGGAATCCCAGTCGTCATATCGGACAGCTTCTGCCAGCGCGGCGACCTGAAAGTAATCTTCCACGTCGATAGTCAGTGCATTTTCGATTCGTTCTTTCATAGCAAGAGCCTCACGTACATCCATGGACGTTCAACGGAATCGATACTCAACCCCAACCAAGATCCACAGCTCATCGTATTCCCGACTCGGGACATCGCTGTTTTTCTGTTCCTGGCCAAGCTGCCCTGTCACGCTGAGATCACGGCTTACCTGATAGTCGAGACCGAGCTCAAGATTAATGGTCTCATCATCAGACTCATCCTCCTCAAACGCGGTGTATCTGTATCCAAGACTTGCAAAGCCTGTAAGCAGCTCACTCAGAGCCCGGGAATAACGAACATCCAAACCCGCACTCTCTTCAAGTTCATTGGTTTCCAACAGATCCGACTGATTTGCGAATACTTTGGCATTGAAGCTGCTTCGATCAGAGAATGCTTTGTTAATACCTGTGGAGAGTGTCGTGGTTTGGACCGTTAGGCTTTCATTAAGATTAAATTCGAAGTCCTCAAACCGTATGTCGAAACTTGAGGTTCTGTCTGTCAACTCCCTTGCCGCTCTCAGGTACCAGTCCGTACTGGGATTCAAAGCGCGAGTCAGGTCTATCTCGCCAACTAGGCCATCGCTGGAGCGGGTTGTGCCTCCGAAATCACTTTCAATCTCGCTCACACCGAAAGCCCCGGAAAGCGCCGTCGTAGCCCAACGTTTTTGAAAAGTGGCTCGCAATGTTTCAACATCAACCTCGGCGCCGGAGTCAAATTCGGTGCGACTGGCAAACAGGCTAACTCCACCACTCAGGGTTTGGCTGAATAAGTGGTTCCAGGCAATGGAGCCTACATACCGCTCACTGCCTGTTTCTTCCGGTTCACTGAATTCCGTGTTCTCGTATTTGGTATCCAGGGCGATGGAATCAGTGCCGCCCACACGCCAGATGTATCTGGGCCCAGTGCTAAAAACGTTCTTTTGCGTGGTGTTAGACGGTGTATCGCTCCCGGTACTATCCTGCCTAACCTCGCGAAGATTGTTATCAAGGTCCCAGAACAGGCCGGTAGTTAATTCACATTGACTATCCAGGTCCATGGTGCCGTCGCTTTTACTATCGAACGAGTCGTCTTGCCACATGGAATAGCCCAGGATGCCAGCGAAGCTTGCTTCACATCGGCCCGGATCTGAAACGTAGCTGGCTTTCAGATAGGTTCGGCTCTCCAGATCGCTGTTCTCTGCCGTCGCCGCTTTCCTGGCATTATCCGTGGCCCTTGCGGACTGCCCGCCTGTAAGCTCCAACTGCGCAGATGCGGCTAAAGGTGACAGAGCAAAAATCAACGCTAGCGTAAGCCTGGCTCTCGACTGGAGCATCCCTTCTCCGGGTGTTCTATCCATTGATGATCGCTCCAACAAACTTTTCCGGATTGAAGGCTGTTGCCGCCTGCTCGGCCGTGGCTGGAGTGATTCTGCCATGTGGAACAACGAGCATTCCGTAATCGCAAAGCTCTGTCAGAATACGTGCGTCCGGCGATTCCGAGATCGGGGCCGTATCTAGCACAATAAAGCGATCCGGGTAGCGCCTGCGAATGGCCTGTAGGAATTGTTTCATCCGAAAAGAGGTGAAGAACTCGGCTGGCGTTTCGCGCCGGCTGCCCGCCGGTATCAGACGCAGTCTCGGGATCCCTGTGGGATACAGGATCCTGCCGATGTCGTAATCCGGGTCATCGAGGAAATCCGTCAAGCCAGTATCAGGCATAACATCAAGAACGGTATGTAAGGATGGCTCCCGTAAATTACAGTCGATAATCAATGCGGTTTTTGCCTGATCAAATGCAAATGCAGCGGCGAGATTCAATGCTACAAATGAGGAACCTGCGCCCTCGGCGGCGCCGCTGACCACCAGGGTGAAGTTGTTCCCACCCGACACCTCAAGCAACTTCGTTCTGAGATCGCGGAATTTATTAACCAGGGCACGATTGGAGGATTCAGGATAAATAATTCTCCGCTCATCAAGATCGTCCGGGGTAAGACGACGCGGCTCCTGCATCCGTACGATTTGCTTACTCAGCACATACCTGTCGACTGCACCTGCGCCTAGCTCGAGTGAACTGGGCACCAACATGCGAGAATCATCGGCCTCCGTATGGCCGAGTTCCCTCTTCAGCCTTTCCTTTCGCTTCTGAAAGTACGCGTGCTCCTCAACTGCAGAATCACTATCGGAACGCCTGCCGACATTCTCCTCCCGAGAGTCGGGCGCATCAGCTCCTGCGTTGTCGTTCTTCCATTCCGACATCAAATGACTCCTAATTGAGCTGCTACTACAATCGCTAAGTAAGCCGAGATCACTAAAACGGCAAAGACACCGACCACAATGGTAATCCGTCTATTGCGCCGCTTTTCGTAAGGTGTACGAACCTCGGGTATTTCTGCCAGTACCGGCAAGCCAAGTTCTTCCTCCAGTTGTTTCCTGGCACGAATTCTAGGGTCAATTTGTAACAAGCCCGCTACCAGACCAAAAGGCATCAATACGCCAAGAAAGATACCCGCCGCCGCAAAATTAGAGAACTTGGGCCCCGTAGGCTGGGTCGGATATTGAGCGGTTTCGTTGATCCGGTAGTTGAGCCCCTGCCCTTCGATGTCCAGGTGCATTGAGACACGCGCCTTTTCACGGCGCTTCAGGAGATCATCGTAGATCTCACGGTTCACGGCCAGATCGCGGGTTAGCTCTGAGTATTGCGCTTTGTTTTCCTGGATCCGCTCCATGCGTTGATTCTGTTGTTGAATCAAGCGCTCAAGAGAGGAAATTCTGGTATCAGCTGTGGCAACATCAGCCCGCGCCTTGGAAAGAGCCGCGCTCAATTCCTGATAGAGCGGATTAACGGTTTCTTCCACTTGAGCCTCGCTGGTCTCGACCTGGTTAGTCTCGCCGCTAAGCTCCCGCTGCTTGCGTAGCTCTGCAATCTGTTCTCGCAAAATTACGATGTCCGGGTAGGTGTCATGATACTGGAGCCTCAGACTGTCAAGACGCTCCTCGAGAGCTTGTATCCTCTCACGGTAAACATCTTCCGTTTTACCTTGCCTTGTTATGGTTTGACTAACGCCTGAGAGTTGTTGTCGTAGGGACCCGGCTCTGGCCTCTAGTTCCTCTTTATCAAGTTTTGCCAATTCCAGTTGGTTTCTGAGCTGCGCGAGGCGAGCATTTGCCTCGCTCTCTGTGCCATCAGTATTTTCAGAAAGGAACTGTTTTAGCTGGTTTTCTACTTCTGCGAGCTGAACCTCATAACTTTTGACCTGTTTATCGATGAAGTCATAGGCACTTCTGCTCTCAGATCTCTTTCTATCGTTGGACTCCGCAATGAAGAGCTGCCCCAGGCGTTGCGCAACTCGAAATGCCTCCACCTGCGAATGCGCTGAAAACCCGATGCTAAAATAGCTGTCTCCACGGGGCCGGACAAACAGACCACCGCGGATACGCGAAATGCGCTGCTCTACGCCCTGCGTATCCATCGAAGCATTCGGGAAAACAGAGGGGTCCTCGGCAATCTTCTCTATCACATTACGAGTCAGGAGAAGTTCTTTTGCTGCGGATGTGCGGTCATTGATCTTCGTTGTGACAGCACGCCCTTCCATGAGTGGACCGATGATATTTCGGTCATCCACAAAAATGACGACTTCAGACTGGTATTTGTAAGGGAACAGAAAACCGGCGCCCAGAACCGCAAAACTTACCAAAACAAACATGGCAAACATGAGCCATTTTCGATCCCGGACCTCTCGAAAGATCTCCTGAGGCAATTGCGATAAAGGTAAAGCCATAGTTGCACCCGACTAAACATCTTTTAGGAAAAGTTAACTGCTTAAAAGCTGCGCTCAGGCACTGAAAGAATATCTCCAGGTCGCATAGGATAATTGGTCTGAACCCGTCCCTTATTCAAAATGTCATCCAGCATGATAGGTATTGCCACAACCTCGCCGTCTACCTTGCGATAGAGCATGGCATTGTTCAGAGCAGCAAATTCGTTTGCGCCGCCAGCATTCAGAAATATATCCAGAACTGTCATACCACTTCTGTGAGGAATAGAAACCGGCTGTCTCACAGCACCTGTCACGCGGACACGGTCGGTGAATTCATGGCTACCCATTGAAGTGACGACGATACTCACTTGAGGTTCGCGAATATATTCGGAAAGAGATGCTCGGATGGCACCCGCAAGCTGTTCAGGAGTTCTTCCGCTGGCCTGAACATCACCAACCAACGGCACGGAAATTTTGCCATCTGGCCGCACCGGCACAGAGATACTGATGTCGTCATTCCGCCATACTGATACCCGAACGACGTCGGTCGCACCGAGAATGTATTGATCGACGCTGTCCCGAGTGTCTAGCGCAAGGGCGCGCTGAATCTTTTCAGGCGAAGATGCTGTTTGTGTGGCACATCCGCTGACCATAACAACCGCGGCGAGGGAGGTCGCCAATCCTTTAAGGAGATACTTCCATGACATTGTTGTGCTCTCTTTGTTGGTCCGTGCTCATTTCCATGTTTCGGGGACAGGCCGTTCCCGAAACTACCTTGATCCTTTTTTAAACAATACCACTTCCACTGTCTGAATTATAATCAACAAATCAAGAAGCAAGCTGTGATTCTTGATGTAGTAAAGGTCGTAACGAAGCTTTTCCCGGGAGTCTTCTTCGTTGTCTGCATATGCAAAGCAAAGCTGTGCCCATCCAGTAATCCCGGGTTTTACCCGATGTCTTTCATTGTAGAACGGGATCTTCTTTGCCAATTGCTGGACAAATACCGGACGCTCCGGCCTTGGGCCGACAAACGCCATGGTGCCATTTAAAACATTAAAGATTTGCGGAAGTTCATCTATCCGAACCTTCCGGATAAATTCTCCTACACGGGTTACACGAGTATCGTTCTTCTGCGCCCACACGGCCCCGCCCTTCTCGGCATCTGTGCGCATCGAACGGAATTTGTGAACTTTAAATACCTTCCCGTTCAACCCCACACGTTCCTGGCTGTAAAGTACAGGGGCTCTGAGACCATCCTCGATCTTTATCGCGATCACGGTGAGCAGCATCAACGGAAGTCCCGCAATCAACAAGAAGCCAGCTGCTATCATATCCAGGGCTCGCTTGCCGAAGCCGGACACGGTTGATACTGTGAAACCGTCAGAAAACACCAGCCACCCGTGGCTGATCATTTCCAGCGCCACCTTCCTGGATTCACTTTCGTAAAAACTGGCACCATCAACTATTCGGATACCTTCCATTTTGCACTCGAGCAGATCGTCCATTGGTAAACGCTTTCGACGATCATCAACCGCAACCACGATTTCATTAATGCGATTTTTGAGAGCATATTGCTGGATTGTGTTGGCAGGATGAACAAGGTGTTCCTCACCAACTTTCAGGGGTTCTCCATTTATAGGAACGAACCCCTCTAACGTGAATCCCTTTCGGCTAAATGGGCTCTGTAGATCCTCAAGTAATTGCAGAGCACGTGAGCCTGCGCCTAAAACCAACACCCGGCGCTTGAAGGTTTCCTTTCCAGCCAGCGCAAAGAAAAGCGTTCTTGCAATCCCCAGAAAGAAGAAGCCGAAAACCGATGCTGTAGTAAGAACGTCGGTTGCCCCTAGATACCAAAGCCACTCCCCCGCCACCAAGAAAGCCAGACCGGAGACTGGCAGACTGACAATCAGTGACATGATGGTGCGTAGCATCATGCCCGTCATACCCTCCTCAAACCGCGACTGATGAACAGCGAGGGCTATCATGACTAGAAGATTAGATAAGGCAAAAACGACTGCTGAGGGAAAGACGAAACCGACGTTATCGGTAAAAAACGATACGTCGCCAAAGTATTTGAAAAAGACCGTGAGACAAAACGCGAGGATCAGCACCCCGAAATCAATCAGCCCGAGGATAATAAAGGGAAGATGGATGTAGTGTCTGAACAATCTGACGTGAGCCACGTCGACTCCTTGTGTCGTTCACTCGGGATTACCGTGCGTCCTGTGCACTGGAATACTTAATCTTTCGAAATTGTACTGTAATTACTTCAAACATCAATCTACAGCCATTTCGACAAGACTGACTCAACCGTAAAATTTTCTGACAGAAAAAAACCCCGGCGTAACCGGGGTTTTAGATAGTGACCTTTAAGCCACTGAACAACTATCGGGCCCTGCGACGCATCAGTCCAACGCCTACCAAACCCAGGCCCATCAATGCCAGTGTTCCCGGCTCTGGTACCTTGCCAACTGTTACGTTGTCGATACCAAACCCGTCATTGTCATCGTTAGAGCGGAACACCAGCGATTTGATGGAGACATCGCTTATGAAGCCAAGGTAGTAAGCTGCACCATTCGATTCGGCACCAGTAAAAATGTTGTTCATGTCGTAGGTGGCCGTGGTGTTGTCCTCTAGAACGATGTCCATCAGACCGCCGACATCATTCGGATCCGTCATGTAGAAGCCAACGGCTTTATACATGCCTGCAATAGAGAACATCATCTCCTGCGAGTCCATGCTATCAAGCCAGTTCCTGTTGTCGGCACCTTCCGGCATTGGAAACCGCCCGCCAAACGGACTGGTTGCAGAATTGAGCACTGCAAGACCCGCAGTGCAGCTGAAGCCATCATCATTACAGGCATCATTACCATTTCCACCGGCGATCAGCTGTGTAAAGCTACCAACCGAGGTGTTAATGGAACCGGTTTGATCACCTGCTCCGGTGGCTGCAGTGAACCCTTCGAAAGTCTCTGTAGTGGATTCTTTCAGGTAAGACATGAACTGCGCTTCCGCTGCTTCAGCAGCCGCCTTCCCAGGGCCGCTTACCGTGACGTTTATCAAGGCCGCATTTGCTGCAGACACCGAAAAAACCGACGTAAGTGCAATCCCTGCTAATTTCGTTGCAATGACCCTTTTCATTTACTGCTCCTTTCCCTTTGCCTTGCCATTTATTAGTTTGCCACTAAAGATAAGCAATATTGGGGCCACAACATTTTTCAATTTATTTTCAGAGACTTAAAAAACATCCAGGAAGTATGTGTAAAATTTATCGACTACCATAAAATGTAAAATATCGAAAAATATCAGGAACAAGCACCGTAGTAGCTCAAATCATGAAAAGCTTCGAAAACTCATCCACCGGCGTTCGGTTCAATCGATCCGGATCCTTGAAAAGGCCAAGAATCTGGCTACACCGCGCAATTGGGAAACGTGTTTGCAAATTCGCGCGAAACTTTTTTTCCAGCAAAGGGATACCTTCCTTTCTGCGCCGACGATGTCCCAGAGGATACTCGACTGCAGCCTTCTCGGTGGATGAACCATCTTTGAAGAACACTTGAACTGCGTTTGCGATGGACCGTTTCGCAGGCTCCAGGTATTCCTCGGTATAACGTTCCTCTTCGACAATTTCCATTTTTTCCCGAAGCCTGTCGATAATCGGATTCGCCTCGTGGAAGTCGTCTTCGTAGTGCTCTGCAGCTAGGTCCCCGAAGATCAGCGGCACTGCAGTCATATACTGCAAGCAATGATCCCTGTCTGCTGCGTTTGAGAGCTTGCCCACTTTCGAAATGATTCTTATGGCTGATTCATGAGTGGTGATGACAATAGTCTTTATATCTTCGAGCCTGTCGCGGACCTCAGGGTGAAGTTTTACAGCAGCTTCCGCAGCAGTCTGAGCGTGGAATTCAGCGGGGAATGAGATTTTGAAAAGAATATTTTCCATTACGTAGGAACCGAATTCCTGTGGTAGTGAAAACTCTCGCTTCCCCGGGGGCTTGAGCTTTTGATCCTTGTTAGTTTTGCTGAACAGAACATCGTAAAAACCCCACTGCGGCGCCGTAAGGACACCCGGTATACCCATCTCACCCCGCATCGCAATATCTGCCAACCTGACCGCCCTTGACGTTGCATCCCCGGCTGCCCACGATTTTCTGGACCCCGCATTGGGCGCGTGACGGTATGTTCTGAGAGCCTGTCCATCTACCCACGCATGGGATAATGCTGAAAGCATCTGCTCTCGGTTTGCTCCCATCAACTTGGCTGCAACTGCTGTCGACGCCACCTTCACCAGTAGTACATGATCAAGGCCAACGCGGTTAAAGGAATTCTCAAGCGCCAGCACACCCTGAATCTCATGAGCCATAATCATTGATTCAAACACCACGCGCATAGTAAGCGGATTTTTTCCTTCCGACACGCGTTTCTGGGAGAGATGGTCTGCCACTGCCAATATGGCACCCAAATTATCAGAAGGGTGGCCCCACTCTGCCGCAAGCCAGGTATCGTTGTAATCGAGCCATCGAATGGTGCAGCCGATATCCCAGGCAGCCTTCACCGGATCAAGCCGTAGTGCGGTGCCGGGCACACGAGCACCGTGAGGGACGGTTGTACCCTCCACTATAGGGCCGAGATGCTTGGTGCATTCAGGAAAACGCAGTGCGAGCAAGCCGCAGCCAAGAGTATCCATTAGGCAGTAACGGGCTGTTTTCAAAGCTTCTTCGCTGGTTATTTCATAGGTGAGGACGTAATCTGCAATTTTCTGCAGGACTCCATCGTATTCAGGGCGTTCGTTACGATCGAATGTTGCTGACATGACACCGGCTCCTTTCATGCCTGAGTCTGTAAATAAAAGACTAGCTCATCTCCCAATCTTCGGTATCAAAAGCAAGATGACGAAAACGCGTTCGAAGTTGATCCGAAAGCTTGTCCAAGATTCTTACACTCATCACTCGTCATTGACGATAATACGCTCAAGTCATCCCACAACACCCTAATATCATGATGTTTTTTTAAATTGTGTTGCGTTTATTGCATAGAACAAGAGGGACAAGAAGTCGATTTACAGTTTTCGCGCATAGAGCCATCTGTTCAGTGCTCAAGTCGAGGGATAATAGATCATGAACCAGCACATTCTACCCATTGCCACTTTTACCGCATCGATACTCTTTGCGCTGCCAGCATCATCAGCCGCCATTTACGCCACCGATGTCGAGGGCACCTGGACAGCCACAACGCCGCAATACCCTAATGTCACTGGCGTGGGTACCAGCACCATTAAGTGGGGAACGCCGACTTACTACGGTTATCAGAGTGGGTATAGCTTTGAAGGATATGCCCCGCCCAGCTTTCAGATTGAAGAGGGCTCACTGTTCGGATTGGGCAAATTAACCCACTTTAATTACCCAATTACTGGCTCAAGCCTCGAGACCGCGTCTTTGCTCGTTTCAATGACTCTCACGATTGAAGGATTCGAGAAGACTATTGAATCGGTTTTTGATTTCGAGCATTGGGAAACCGTCAACCATCCCCAAAACGGATTGTGCCCCAACGGTGGATACAGTGGTTACGGTATTAACTACTATGGATGTGCTGACCGAGTTACATTTGCACGAAACGCGGGGGCATCTGAAGAATATGTGATCGGCAACACTGCTTACTATCTAGACATCGCAGGTTTCTTCTACAATAACGAGCTAGCAACTGAATTCTGGACTAAAGAAAAGCGCGCAAACCATGCGCTACTTGGTGGAATACTCAAGTCCAGAACAATCCAGGTTCCAGAGCCGTCGACCCTGGCGTTGATGGGTCTCGCACTTCTGGGCTTGGGAGCAAGACGTCAGTTTTCTTTACGTCGGTCCTAAAATACATTGACTGTATTTTATATTCAGGAAAAAGCCGGAGCGCTCAAACTCCGGCTTCAAGACTGAACTCTTTCCATTGTGAAAATCGGGTAGTTCTCTACCCGGGCACCCGCACCCAACCTTCCATCAAAACCCGCGCACTGCGGCTCATAATGGCTTTGGTTGCGGTCCATTGGCCATCCACTTCCTTCGCTTCCGCGCCAACGCGCAATGTGCCGGAGGGATGCCCGAAGGTCACATGGGTTCGGTCGCCACCGCCCGCAGCCAGGTTCACCAGGGTTCCGGGAACCGCCGAAGCGGTTGCAATAGCCACTGCAGCCGTGCCCATCATGGCGTGATGGAGCTTGCCCATGGAGAGCGCGCGAACCAGAACGTCTACGTCCCCCGCCCCGATGTTCTTGCCGCTCGAGGAAACGTAATCCAAAGGCTTCGCTACGAAAGCCACTTTCGGGGTGTGCTGTCGGTTGGCCGCTTCCTCGATATTCTGGATCAGCCCCATTTTCACCGCGCCGTGGGCCCGGATGGTTTCGAACCGTGCCAGGGCTTTGGGATCGGAGTTGATGTCGTCCTGCAGCTCGGTGCCCTTGTACCCGATGTCTTCAGCGTTCACGAAAATGGTCGGGATTCCGGCGTTGATCATGGTGGCTTTCAGGGTGCCTACGCCAGGCACTTCCAGGTCATCCACCAGATTGCCGGTGGGGAACATGGAGCCTTCGCCATCGGCCGGATCCATGAATTCCACCTGCACTTCGGCGGCCGGGAAGGTTACACCATCCAGTTCAAAATCACCGGTTTCCTGCACTCCACCGTTGGTGATGGGAACGTGGGCAACGATGGTTTTCTGGATATTTGCCTGCCAGATACGAACGGTGCAGGTTCCGTTTTCCGGGATCCGCTCTTCAGCAACAAAACCGCTGTTGATGGCGAAAGCGCCGACAGCCGCTGTAAGGTTGCCACAGTTACCGCTCCAGTCCACAAACGGCTTGTCGATGGAGACCTGGCCGAACAGGTAGTCCACGTCGTGATCCGGCTGCGTGGGATCGGCCAGGATCACCGTTTTGCTGGTGCTGGAGGTAGCGCCGCCCATGCCGTCGATTTGTTTCTGGTAGGGGTCCGGGCTGCCGATAACTCGTAACAGGAGTTTATCCCGGGCTTCGCCCGGGGTTTGGCACGCTTCCGGCAGATCTTTCAGCCGGAAAAAGACGCCCTTGCTGGTGCCGCCACGCATATACGTGGCGGGGATTCTGATTTGTGGCTGGTGTGTCATGCCGCACCTTCCGATTGCAGGAAGTCCTCGGCAAACCGCTGCAACACACCGCCCGCGCTGTAGATGGATACTTCTTCAGCAGTATCCAGGCGGCAGATAACCGGAATGCGCTCAGTGCTACCGTTCTTCCGATGGATAACCAGTGTAAGCTCCGCGCGGGGCGCCGGGGCGCCTTCCACGTCGTAGGTTTCGGTGCCGTCGATGCCGAGTGTCTTACGGGTAGTGCCCTCCTCGAACTGCAGCGGCATCACGCCCATACCGATCAGGTTGGTACGGTGAATCCGCTCGAAGCCTTCAGCGACAATCGCTTCTACACCCGCCAGGGCAACGCCTTTGGCGGCCCAATCGCGGGAGGAGCCCTGCCCGTAGTCGGCGCCGGCGATGATGATCAGCGGCTGTTTGCGCTCCATGTAGGTCTCGATGGCCTCCCACATGCGGGTAACCTTGCCTTCCGGCTCGATCCGCGCCAGGGAACCCTGCTTCACGTTGCCGTTTTCGTCCCGGACCATTTCATTGAACAGTTTCGGGTTGGCGAAGGTGGCACGCTGGGCGGTCAGGTGATCGCCACGGTGTGTCGCATAGGAGTTAAAGTCTTCCTCAGGCACGCCCATCTTGTGCAGGTATTCACCGGCTGCGCTGTTCATCAGGATCGCGTTGGAGGGCGACAGATGGTCGGTGGTGATGTTGTCCGGCAGCACCGCCAGCGGGCGCATGCCCTTAAGGGTCTTCTCACCTACCATACCGCCTTCCCAATACGGCGGGCGACGGATGTAAGTGCTCTGCGGACGCCACTCATACAGCGGGTTGGTGTTGGCCTGGGCATCCCGGGTGATGTCGAACATCGGGATGTAGGTGCTGCGGAACTGCTCCGGCTTGACGCTGGATTTCACGATGGCATCGATTTCCGCATCGTCCGGCCAGATGTCCTTCAGGGTGACAGGATTGCCATCCTGGTCGTAGCCCAGCGCATCTTTCTCGATATCAAAACGGATCGTGCCCGCGATCGCGTAGGCAACCACCAGCGGGGGTGAGGCCAGGAACGCCTGCTTGGCATAGGGGTGAATCCGGCCGTCGAAGTTCCGGTTACCGGAGAGCACCGCCACGGAATACAGGTCTCGGTCGATGATTTCCTGCTGGATTTTCGGGTCCAGGGCACCACTCATGCCGTTACAGGTGGTGCAGGCGAAAGCCACTACACCGAAGCCGAGTTGCTCGAGTTCCGGCAACAGTTTGGCTTCTTCCAGATACATCTTGACCGTTTTGGAGCCCGGCGCCAGGGAGGTCTTCACCCATGGCTTGCGCATCAGCCCCAGCTTGTTGGCGTTACGGGCGATCAGGCCTGCAGCCACCATGTTGCGGGGGTTACTGGTGTTGGTACAGCTGGTGATAGCAGCGATGATACACGCGCCATCCGGCATCTTGCCCTCTTCCTGCTCCCATTCACCGGCGATGCCGCGTTCTGCCAATTCGGATGTTGGCAGATGCGCATGGGGGTTGGAGGGGCCAGCCAGGGTACGGGTCACCTTGGACAGGTCAAACTTCAGCACGCGCTCGTATTCAGCGTTCTTCATGCTGTCTGCCCAGAGACCGGTTTCCTTGGCGTATTTCTCAACCAGGGCGACCTGCTCGTCTTCACGACCGGTCAGCTTCAGGTAATCGATGGTCTGGCCGTCGATGTAGAACATCGCGGCGGTGGCGCCGTATTCCGGAGTCATATTCGATATGGTGGCACGGTCGCCAACGGTAAGGCTGTCAGCGCCTTCACCGTAGAACTCCAGGTAGGCGCCAACCACACGTTCTTTACGCAGGAACTCGGTGATGGCCAGCACCATATCGGTACCGGTAATGCCAGGCTGCAGCTTGCCCGTCAGTTCAACGCCCACGATATCCGGCAGGCGCATCATGGAAGCACGGCCAAGCATAACGCTCTCGGCTTCCAGGCCACCTACACCAACGGAAATAACACCCAGGGCATCCACCATAGGCGTGTGGCTGTCCGTGCCCACGCAGGTATCCGGGAAAGCAACACCGTCACGGTTCTGAACCACCGGGGACATCTTCTCCAGGTTGATCTGGTGCATGATGCCATTGCCGGGGGGAATCACGTCCACGTTCTTGAACGCGGTCTTGGTCCAGTTGATGAAGTGGAAACGGTCATCATTGCGGCGGTCTTCGATCTGACGGTTCTTCTCGAACGCGTCTTTTTCGAAACCGGCGTGCTCAACGGCCAGGGAGTGATCCACGATTAACTGGGTCGGCACTACCGGGTTGACCTTGGCGGGATCACCACCCTTCTCTGCGATGGCATCACGCAGGCCGGCCAGGTCCACCAGGGCGGTCTGGCCGAGGATGTCGTGGCACACAACGCGAGCGGGGTACCAGGGGAAGTCCAGGTCACGCTTGCGCTCGATCAGCTGCTTGAGAGAGTCCGTGAGCATCTCCGGATCGCAACGGCGAACCAGTTGCTCCGCCAGGATCTTGGAGGTGTACGGAAGCTTTTCGTACGCGCCGGCCTGGATGTCTTCCACGGCCTGGCGGGTGTCGAAATAATCCAGGTCGGTGCCTGGTAACGGTTTACGATATTCGGTGTTCATGGGCGCTCCTCAATCGGTACCCACTTGGCATCCGCCGGGCCTGTGTAATCGGCACTTGGGCGGATGATGCGGTTGTTGGCGCGCTGCTCTTTCACGTGGGCGGTCCAGCCGGAAACCCGGGACATCACAAAGATCGGGGTGAACAGTTCGGTCGGAATGCCCATGAAGTGATAAGCGGATGCGTGGAAGAAGTCGGCGTTACAGAACAGCTTCTTCTCGCGCCACATAACTTCTTCACAACGCTCGGAGACCGGATACAGCACGGTATCGCCCACTTCGTCCGCCAGCTTCTTGGACCACTGCTTGATAATGGCGTTGCGCGGGTCGGACTCTTTGTAGATCGCGTGGCCGAAGCCCATGATCTTTTCCTTGCGCTCGAGCATACCCATCAGGCCTTCTTCGGCCTCTTCCGGGGTCTTGAACTTCTGGATCAGGGCCATGGCCGCCTCGTTGGCGCCGCCGTGCAGAGGACCACGGAGCGAACCGATGGCGCCGGTCACACAGCTGTGGATATCAGACAGCGTGGAGGCACACACGCGGGCGGTGAAGGTGGAAGCGTTGAATTCGTGCTCGGCGTACAGGATCAGCGACACGTTCATGACGCGCTCGTGCAGCTCGCTGGGCTTCTTGCCGTGCAGCAGCTCCAGGAAATGACCACCGATGGAGTCCACGTCGCTCTCGGTTTCGATACGAACGCCTTCGTGGGCAAAGCGGTACCAGTAGGTGATGATCGACGGGAACACCGCCAGCATACGGTCGATCTTGTCGTCTTGCTCACTGAAATCTTCTTCGGTTTCCAGGTTGCCCAGCATGGAGCAGCCGGTACGCATTACATCCATAGGGTGCGCGTCTTTGGGGATCTGCTCAAGCACGGTTTTCAGGGCAGCCGGCAGGCCACGCAGGCTCTGGAGTTTTTTGGTATAGGCATCCAGCTCCTGCCGATTTGGCAGTTTGCCGCGCAGCAGCAGGTAGGCGATTTCTTCAAACTGGGCTTTTTCAGCCAGATCGGCAATGTCGTAGCCGCGGTATGTCAGGCCGGCACCGCTTTTGCCTACCGTACAAAGGGCAGTTTCGCCAGCTACCTGGCCTCGGAGGCCTGCGCCGCTCAGTTGTTTTGCTTCAGCCATTGTTGTCTCCCATCGTTATCTGGTTTTGGGCGTCTGTCGGATTACGCCTTTAGCTAATCCGACCTACTACCCAATGCCGAAATTTTTATAGGTTGGATTAGCCGCAGGCGTAATCCAACAATCCTCGCTAACCCTTGCTCTGCTGGAACAGTTGGTCCAGCTTCTGCTCGAAATCGTGGTAGTTCAGGAAATCGTACAGCTCCATCCGGGTCTGCATCAGGTCAACCACGTCTTTCTGGTCACCCTTCTCCAGGATGTTCTGGTAAACAGTCAGGGCGGCCTTGTTCATGGCGCGGAAAGCGCTGAGCGGATACAGAACCATATCTGCGCCGGCCTCGGCCAGTTCCTGCCGGTTGTATAAAGGCGTGGCACCGAATTCGGTAATGTTGGCCAGGATGGGCACGTCCAGGGCTTCAGAGAAGGCTTTATAGTGCTCAAGCTCGGTGACTGCTTCGGCAAAGATGCCGTCAGCGCCAGCTTCGATGCAGGCCTTGGCACGCTCAATGGCAGCTTCGAGGCCCTCTTTCTGGAAGGCGTCGGTGCGGGCCATGATGAAGAAGTCTTTGTCTTCACGGGCATCCACAGCGGCCTTGATGCGGTCGACCATTTCTTCCTGGGATACGATTTCCTTGTTCGGACGGTGGCCACAGCGCTTCTGGGCAACCTGGTCCTCAATATGGACAGCGGCTGCACCGGCACGTTCCATCTCTCGAATGGTACGGGCGATGTTAAAGGCGCCACCCCAGCCGGTATCAATGTCGACCAGCAGCGGTACGTCGGTAGCTGCGGTAATACGGCGAACATCCTCGACCACATCGTTCATGGTGGTCATGCCCAGATCCGGCAGGCCGTAGGAGGCGTTGGCGACACCGCCGCCAGACAGGTAAATGGCCTGGTGGCCCACTTTGTCGGCCATCATGGCGGCATAAGCGTTGATGGTGCCGACAATCTGCAGGGGCTGGTTGTCTTTGAGCGCCTTGCGGAAGCGGGCGCCGGGGCTGAGTTTGTTGGTCATGGTGTTGGCCTCTTCTCTTTTGGATTCTTGTTGTCGGATTATGACTTTGGCTAATCCGACCTACGTTAGATGGTGATTTCGCCTTCCTGGATTTTCTTTTCGATGTTTTGTCTGGCGGCATTGATATGTCGCTTCATCAGGAACTCCGCCAGCTCGCCGTCGCGCTGAGCGATGGCTTCCACGATTCGCCGGTGTTCGCCGAGTGCCCGTTTCGGACGCCCGGTGGAGGTGCTTAGCCGGTAACGGTACATGCGCACCATGTAGTAAAGATCACCCAACAGCATCTGGGCCAGTTTGGTGTTGCGGCTACCTGTTGCGATCCGGTGGTGGAAGTCGTAGTCGCCTTCGGCCTGGTAATAGGCCTGACCCTGGGCTTCGTCGATCATGCGTTCGTGGGTGTCGAGTGTCGCCTGGAGGTCGGCGATTTCCTGATCGGTCATGCGCTCGGCTGCCTGGCGCGCGGCCAGTCCTTCCATGACTTCACGTATGCGGTAGAGCTCCATCAGCTCGGAGGCGCTGACGGAAACCACCTTGACGCCGGCATGGGGGCGGCGCACCAGAAGGCCGCGGGACTCAAGGCGGCCCAGGGCTTCCCGGAGCGGGCCGCGGGTGAGATCGAACCGGGAACAAAGCTCCAGTTCGCCGATCTTTTCGCCCGGGGCCAGCTCGCCTTTCACGATTGCCGTTTGCAGACAATCGAAGGCCTCATCGGCGCGGGTGTAGGTAGGAGACAGTAACTCAGACATAGTTTGTCAACAAAACCTGATTGATTTTGAGAAAAGCTACGCCTGAACGGCCATATTGTCAACAATATTGGCTAAATTGAGCCTCTGATTGTTTACAATAGATCCAATCAATCAATAGAGCTTTCGCTCAGCAACAGGTGGCGGGGTGTACTGATAAAGCCAGGTTTCGGTAAGCGCCTCGGTGCCCAGCCTGAGGTACAGGCGAATATTGACGGGTTCAACCGAGTCATCCGGCACCAGGTCAAACATGGCCCGGTAACCGTCGATTGCAGACAATGGTCTGGCGGACGTGATTTCAACCTCTCCGCGGCTCACACTGATAACCGGCTCCACATCCGCGCCCTTGCTGAGCATCTCAAGGGCACCGGCAGCAAAATCAACCGCAAAACGCCTTGAAAAATAGGTGCGCTCCTGGCCCACTACACCGCCCAGACCGGTCCGGGTTGCCTGCACCGTGGCCAACTCATAGGGCCGCACCGGCGCCTGCTCCCCCCAGTGCAAGCGGTAACTGTAGAGGTACTCCCTGCCTGGCAACAGAGGCTCTTCGGGGTGCCAGAAAGCAACGATGTTATCGAAGGTTTCATCCACGGTGGGAATTTCCACCAGGTCAACACTGCCACGTCCCCAATCTCCTCGAGGCTCCACCCAGAGGCTGGGACGCCGATCGTAGAACACACCGTCATCCTGGTAGTGGTCAAAATTCCTGTCCCGTTGCATCAAGCCAAAGCCTGCGGGATTGTTATCCTGAAAACTGTTGAACCGGAGGCTAGCGGGGTTCACCAGTGGTCGCCACAACCATTCACCGTTGCCGTTGCGCATGGCCAGGCCGTCGGAATCGTGTATTTCCGGGCGCCAGTCGTAGCCCATGCGATCGTCATTTTCGCCCACCTGGTACATGCTGGTCAGCGGCGCGATGCCGGCCCGGGTGATTTCGGTTCTCGGGTACAGCGCCACATCGACATCCATAACCATGTTCCGTCCGGGGTCCAGCACAAACGCGTAGGCACCGGTGGTGCTCGGTGAATCCAACAAGGCCCAGACCCGCAGCAGCTGGCTATCCGGTGCCGGTTTCTCCAGCCAGAACTCCGAGAAACGAGGGAATTCCTCCTTCCGGTTCATGCCGGTATCTATCGCCAATCCCCGGGCAGAAAGACCATACTGCATCTCCGAGCCCACTGCCCGGAAATAGCTGGCGCCCAGGAAGGCAGCCAGATCCAGGGCAAAGTTGTTGTGGTAGTGAACCCGAAAGCCCGCGTAACCAAGATCCTCGGGCAGATCGCCCAGAGGCTGTTCTCCCCTGTATCGAAAAAGGTCCTGTCGATAGGCCAGCTCACTGACCTCGCCATCAATGACCTCGTGGATTTTTACGGGTTGTTGGAAATACAGCCCAAGGTGGAAGAGCTGAATCTGGAAAGCGGTATTGTCGTCTCGCCAGAGCGCCCTATCAGCGCGAAAAGCAATGGCCTGGTAATCGTCCCAGGAGAGGTTTTTGAGGGATGAGGGCAAGTCACCTTCAGGGGATACATACGCCTCAGCGGCCAGTGCCCTGGCTCTACCCTTTAGCCAGGCAAAGCTGAAGGCACGGGGCGCACTGCCAGACACCGGTTGAAGGCCGGCACCGTTCAGAGGGGGCGCCAGCGAAAACGCGCCGGCACTTATCAGTGCTCCCAGGCCCTTGATAAGCGTTCGTCTGTCCATTGCTTTCGCCCCTCTTTTGCCGGGCTATAGATTGCCATAGAGAAGATCACGTGGACTATGTACGAACGAGATATTGCAGAGAGCCAAATCCGGAAGAGCAGGAATCAGATTGCCAATGACATTGAGAGGGAAACATCAGGCCGGGAGGGCTTGTCCAGTTCGTGGCCGGATACATCAAGAATCCGGCCAACACTCATGCGGGCTTCAAAACCCGGCCTGTGGAGCTGCAGTGCAACCTCGCCCGTGCTCGCGTAGAAGCTCTCTTCCCTGCCTCCCGAGGAAGCTGCCCAACCTTTCAGAACAGAAATCATGACATTGGAATGGGTCCTGTCCATGAAAGGAATGGCATAGCCGGGACTGCGAGCATCGACACGAACCCACCCGCCTTCTGGCACATGAAGTGACTGGCCGTTAAACCCGCGCATCAGCGATGGGCCCGCAATCTGAAGCTTCTCAGAGGACAGAAGATCCTCCGGAGCAAACTGGTATCGGCCCTTCACTTCCATATCCCATTGAAAGATCGCCCGGTTCACTGAGGCAGAAAGAGCCAGCTTGTGGTATCGGTTGCTCTCATCACTACGGGTTGCTGTTGTGACCGATTCACGATGCTCTGTCCCACCGAGCGCGGTAACACGGGTTCCTGCCAGGAACCCGCCCGGCAATTCCCGCTCTCCAGAGCACCGCAATGCAAAACTGGACAGCTGGTAGGAAGTGTCCGACACCCAGGCCGAATCTTTATAGGCGTGTTTGACGCCCTTGGCGTGGCTGAACACACTGTCGACTTTGATCCCCTGCCATGACAACAAGGGGCGAGAACCGGAGATTTTTATTCCCTGATACTCGCTACGGGAATCGGTTCGCAGGCCGGCGTTTTCCTCCACACCGGCGTACTCGGAGTTTTCCACCGAAAACTTCAGGTTGGCGTCTGCGACGGGGAGGGAATACTTGAGACGAAGTGTCTTTGAAGCTGATTGTTCACGGCGGGCCGCGGAGTCACGGAAATCCACTGCCAGGTCATGGCTCGACCAGAGAATGTTATTCCCGACCAAATTCAGGCGCCCCCTGGCGCGCTCATTGTCGTGAACGGAGCTGCCGGAGAACTTGACCCGTGATTCCAGATAATCGGCAACGGAGTTCCACAATCTATCTGAACGTTGGTCGAAGGCAGACAGAGGGTTGACCACGAAATCTGGCAAAGAGGCTGCGCTGGCGGAAGCGCACCAAATAAGTGCAAAGAAAAAAAGAGATCGCACAACAGACGCCTGGTCAGATGAATCTTTAGTAATAGTGAACTTTAAGTAACTCTCGGTTCTCAGGCCATAGCCCTTTGCTAAAACTTACAATTTTCAACACGCCCCTGCATTTGTGGCTACAACTTGGGTAAACTCGGCACAGTTTGTGAAAGAAAAAATTCCCACAGACCAACGCAAAAGCGTTGACCAGCCCACAGGCCGTGAAATTGAACATCAAAGGACGAACGATATGATCAAAAAATGCCTGTTCCCCGTCGCCGGCTACGGCACTCGCTTTCTCCCGGCTACCAAGGCGATGCCCAAGGAAATCCTGCCAGTAGTAAACAAACCTCTGGTTCAGTATGGCGTTGAGGAAGCTGCGGAAGCCGGCATTCACGAATTTGGTTTTGTTACCGGCCGGGGCAAGCGGGCTATCGAGGACCATTTCGACATCAGCTACGAGCTTGAGCAACAGATCGCCGGTTCTGGCAAAGAAGAGCTGCTGACCTCCATACGTGACCTGATTGATCACAACAGTTTTGCCTTTACCCGGCAGAATGAGATGAAGGGACTGGGCCACGCCATACTGACCGGTCGCAACCTGGTAGGCGACAACCCGTTCGCTGTCGTACTCGCAGATGACTTCTGCATTGGCCCCGAGGGTGACGACGGCGTGCTGGCGCAAATGGTGAAGCTCTACAACCAGTTCCGCTGCTCCATCGTTGCCATTGAAGAAGTGCCGGCCGATGAAACCCATAAGTACGGCGTGATTGCCGGTGAATCCATGAAAGATGGCCTCTACCGAATCACAGACATGGTGGAAAAGCCGGCCCCTGAGGATGCGCCCAGCAACCTCGCCATTATCGGCCGCTATATTCTCACTCCGGATATTTTCGACATTATCGAGAAGACCCCTGCCGGCAAGAACGGAGAAGTCCAGATTACCGACGCCCTACTCGAACAGGCGAAAAACGGCTGCGTACTGGCTTATCAGTTCAAGGGACGCCGGTTTGATTGCGGCAGTATTGATGGCTTTGTGGAAGCCACCAACTACGTTTACGAGAACATCTACAAGAAAGGCAAGTAAGAATCCGGGGCGGTATCAGTTGCCCAGTATCTGAAGAATCATTCGCCGGTTTTCCGCGCTTGTCCTGCGGAACCGGCGAAGCAGCTCCACCTCTTCTCCGGTCAGTTGTACCTTCTCAAGTACTTCTTCCAGCTCGGCCACCGATGCCAAAAGCTCATCACTCTTATCCAGGGCAATACCGGGAAGTTCAAGTTGCCCGTGGTCCTCGGGCTTCTCTGGTTCCCAATGCTGCATGGGTTGCGCATGTTGCATGGCCACTTACCTCGTCATCCAAACCGGGAAACCTTCCCGATAATGCCCTGCGAAGTGAATCAATCCGGAAATGTAACGTACATATAGCTTTGCACACAATCTGCCTATATTAAAGGAGTCTTGGCAGCTCCTGGGCAACAACCAACAGGCTATTTATGGCGGCAAGAACACTGGATATCGACTCGGCATGGGAGTTGGTGCTTAGCGCAGTAAACCGCAGCAATGTGACACTGCCGTTGCCGGGAACCAACAAAGAAGCAGTAAAACTCAATGGCCACGGCGCTTGGCACCTGATGCAACCGGCCACGGGTGAAGCGAAGGATCTGCTCTCGGTGTTTCTTCCCCTGTGTCGGCCGGTGCCAGCGGATGGTCGCCCCAAAGTTATCGGCCAGCTCGGCCAAAGCCTCGATGGGCGAATTGCGACGGTGACGGGACGCTCGCGCTTCATCAACGGCGACGATGGGATTACGCACCTGCACCGGATCCGTGCGGTATCCGATGCCGTGATCGTTGGTGCCGGCACCGCCGCCACCGACAACCCCCGTTTGACCGTACGGCGCACCAACGGTCGCAACCCGGTACGCGTGGTTATTGATCGTCATCACCGCGTGCCGGACAGCCATCACCTGTTTACCGATGGTGCGGCCCCCACCCTACGATTGGTGGCCGGTCGCTATGACAAAGACAGGAATCCGTCTATTGAATCCGCTGTTAGCGAAATCCCCTGTCTTGGAGATGCGGACGCCAAAGCCCCCGTCGATCCGAAGCTGATTCTTCAGGTACTGTCGGATTTCGGGCTAAAAAAGGTGTTCGTGGAAGGTGGCGGCGTCACCGTCTCATCATTCCTCAACGCCGGCTTGCTGGATCGGCTTCACGTAATGGTCGCCCCCATGATCATCGGCAGCGGCAGACCCGCCTTTTCGCTCCCGGAAATCGATTTTCTGGACGATGCGCTCCGGCCAAGAGCGCAGCTGGTCAACCTTGGAAGCGATATGCTCTTCGCCCTGGATTTCTCCCGAGAGGCATAGGCCGGTTTAGCGACTGGTGAACAAAAACACAACCCCGGGCAAGCTCGAAACCAGCACCAGAGCCCCGTACCCCACACTGAGCGCTACCCCCTGCTCCACTGGCAATCCGGCCATGGGCCAGATCAGCGCTGCGGCGCCCTCCCTGATTCCCCAGCCGGCAACCGTCAGAGGTATGACCATGCTCAGAAGCAGAATACTGCCGAGGCCGACAATCAACCCTGCCTCCGCCCAGGTATCAACGTAACCCGCACCCCAGGCCAGGCAGAGAAATACCCCCAGATAGCTCGACAACACCAGTAGCGAAGAACCGATCTGAACCGGCAATACTGAGCAATCCAACAATGACAGATACAGATCACGCCGAAGGCGTTGCAGGTAATCGGCAAGGCCCGCTTTCCGTGTTAGCCATGGGGCTATGGCAACAAAGAGAATGCCAACTCCAAGCCACGCCCAGCCATTCCAAAAGCCGTCAGTAAGCTGCCCCGAACCAAACAGCCACGCGATGGAAACTGCGACAACCAACGCCAGCACCAACTGGCCCGAGAGCCGCTCGATGGCGACCCCGTGGACAGCCGCGAGACGTTTACCGGCACCCTCACCGTGGCGCCATGCCCGGTTAACATCACCAAGGACGCCACCGGGCAGAACCTGGTTCAGGAATGTCGCCAGGTAGTATTCTCGCACGGCAACACCATAGTCCAGGGACAATCCAAGCCTCTCTGCGGTGTAGCGCCAACGCCAGGCAGAGAGCAGCACCTGGACAACGGTGAGTACCAGTGCGGGTACCAGGATAGAGGGAGAGAAGCGGACGAGCTCCTGCCAGAGCGCGCTGGTATCGACAGAGCGAATCACGAATCCAATGACCAAAACCGTGAACAACCACCGGGCCACCAACCGAACCCGCTTTTGACGCATCTCCCTCAAGCCAGCTCCCCGGTTGGCAGAGCCAAAAGGTCGAGATGCCGTACGACGACGTTCAGGCTGCCCTCAGACAACTGATGGTTCCGCGTTTCCAGCCAGAGGTTCAGGCGGTCCCTGTCTCCCGGAGATTGCTCGATCGCCGCCTCGGTCCATCCCTCCATCAGCATCCGGGCCAACGCCTGATCTTCACTGCCCAGAGTCCAGGGCGATTCCGCCAATTTTACCTGGTAACCGTCTGCATCAAGCAGCCGCTTCAGCATAATGGGAGCCTCGGGCCCAAGCGCCGCACCGGTGCCTTTGTCCCCGTGCTGATGCTGGTTCACCAGGGTTCGAATCAGCTCATCATCGGGATGACCCGGGGACAGTTCAAAATGCCCTGCGTAGCTCAGCGCGATAAGTATTGCTGAATTTCTGCTCGCCGCCGCCTGACTGAGGGCTTTCAACCAAGTCTCGGAAACAAGATCAATCAGTGCTGACGCCGTGACCAGGGACACCTCGGGGGGCAGGTGCTGCTCCATATTCTCCGGTGACAATTGCACCGCGCTCGTTTCAAAAGGTACATCCAGCACATTTACCCGCTGCCGGGCCTCGCGCAGCAGCGCCGCGTCCTGATCCAGGGCAAGCCAGGCTTGCGGTACCTGTAGTGCAGGTCCCAGAAACAGGGCGTTGGAACCACGGCCGGTGCCAATGTCGACAATCTGCATGGGGCAATGAATTTCAGACGGCAGGCTTTCATAACGGTCGAGCAGCCACCGGTTCAGTTCCGCGGTCAGCTCTATCGAGCGAGCGCGATGATCTGCCGGTTCCCGGGCCGCCAGCCATTCGCTCTCGAATTCTGAATGCTGGTGCAGGTTTGCAGGAAATCCACTGAAGTATGCCAATGCCTCGCTAAAATCCCTGGCGGTATCTGCCCATGATCGAACCCGCCTGGATTCCCTCGCAGCCAGTTTTCGTGCATGTTCGAGCTGGTACGGATCCTCCAGCCAGTTCCTGAGTCGGGCCTCGAGAGCCCTGATATCCCCGGCACAATACTGCACCACGCCCGGTCTTGCGGAGGTTTGGGCCAGGGCGCCGCCATCGGAGGAAATAATCGGCAGCGCTTCCGCCAACGCCTCGTCGATCACCATGCCGTAGCCCTCGTAGAGCGAAGGCATGACAAAAAAGTCGGCCTGGGTGTAGAGATCGGCAAGCCCTGAGTCGTCCACTTCACCGACCAGGACAATCCTGTCTTCAAGGCCGGCCGCGGCAACAGCCCGACGGACCTGGTGGCTGTACCCCGGATCACGGCTGTCAGACCCGGCCAGTGTGCAGCACCACGGTAGAGCCTTCAGTTTTCCCAGCGCTTCCACCAACTGATGCTGGGCCTTTCTCGGGGACAGATGGGCGACGCATAGAATGTGAGGGCCACTGCTTTCAGCGGGCTTGCTCCGGACTCGCGTTGTTTCAGCCCTGGCCACACCCGGCTCAGCAACCCGAATGGCCTCGGTCGGAACATCGTAATCCCCAAGGCGGTCGGCCGTGTGTTGACTGGTGGTAATAACGCCTTCCACGTAGCCGAGGGCCCGCTTCTCGGATTCCAGAAACCATTGCCTGTCTGCCTCGCTGAGGCCGGTCTCGTCAGCAAGCGGATGATGGACCAGCCCAAACAGAGTTAAACGTCGGAAATGCTTTTCCACGATCTCCGGCAGCCCGCCCATGGCGAGGCCATCAAGGACCACAGACGTGCCAGCGGGCAAACTTGCGAGTTTCTGATCCATCGCTTCGCGGGCGACACTGTCCGGACGCGGAAACTGCCCGGCCAAACCGCTCACCCGGGCCGTGCAACCGTCTTTGCAAAGTGCTTCTACCAGCTTACGAACATACCGGTAACCGCCGGTGTTCTGTTCCGGGTCGCCCGGAACGAGAAACTCGACTACTCCCGGTACGTCAGATTCCGGCATGGTAGCTGGCCCAGGCAATGTGAGATTCAGAGAGGGTGACTTTCAGGCTGACAATACCCTTTCCTGTCTCCCCCAATCGCCCCCCATGAATGGCCGCCGCCATCCGGTCGAACACCAGCTTCGCCATAAACTCCGTAGTGGTGTTCCGGCCTCGCAGTTCCTGTAGCTCGTCGAGGTTCTGCATATTGAACTCTGAGAGAACGTTCTTGAGAAGCTCTGAGGCCAGGCCGATATCCACGATTAGGTCGTCCTTGTCCAACTGGTGACGCTCGAAGGTCACATCCACCACATAAGTGGCACCATGCACTTTCTGCGCTGGGCCAAAGATCTCTCCATCGAAACTGTGGGCAATCATCATATGGTCCCGGACCGTCAAGCCGAACATAATCTCTCCTTAGCAGGTCATTTTGAATTATCAGTAAACAACGCGATGGCAGAGAGTGTCCCTGCCATCAATAAGAATTCGAGCCATGGATTTTGGCAAGTCGTCGAACCGGCACTCGCCGGTAATCAGGGCATCCAGTGCGTCGTCCTGGAGCAATTCCAACGCCAGCGCAAGGCGTTTTCGATAGTCCCACCGGGGGACGCGGGAGGGCACAATCTGGCCCACCTGGCTGGATTTTAGGGTCAAGCGCCGGGGATGAAATGCGGCACCCAGTGGTGCAGACACCAGCTGATCCCCATACCAGCTCATTTCAACAATAGTGGCTTCCTGCCCGGCCAGTCCCAGGGCCGTTTCGAGGCCCGACGGGTGGCCACTGGCGTGGATCACCAGGTCGTGATCATCGGCGCCGGATTCACTGCTGAAGGTCAACCCAAGCTGCTCTGCAACGGCCTGTCTCTCGGGATTCGTGTCGATCGCCGTGACGCGGGTTCCCGGAATGCGGCTGGCGAGCCAGGCAACGAGCAGACCAACCACACCGAGGCCAACAACAGCAATGCGGTCACCCAGCGAGGGTGCACCATCCCAGAGACCGTTGACCGCGGTT
Organism: Marinobacter sp. MIT932201; assembly: GCF_047123295.1. NCBI lineage: Bacteria > Pseudomonadati > Pseudomonadota > Gammaproteobacteria > Pseudomonadales > Marinobacteraceae > Marinobacter > Marinobacter sp. MIT932201. Next base: position 2,448,609 of record NZ_CP138917.1, read on the forward strand.
TCCATATTGGCCGCAAGAATCGCTCTCTCGGCTGGCAGGTCTTTCGGTAAAGGCGTGAGGGCCGATGCCGGCACCCGATAGCGATCCTGGTGCGGGTAAAGGCAAAAAACCGTTTGCCCGACGAGTTCTACAGGCCCTTCAATGACCTCACCGACGTTGGCGTAGCCGTACTTCACCGGCCAGGGAAAATCGCCGGCCTGAAAGGGTGCCCGCATAGCCGAGTATTCACTCCTTGGGACCCGGCCATGGAAAACCAGGGATTCAGTACCTCGACTGATACCCGAATAGAGAGCCTGAACCGTGACCAGCTCTTCCCCTGAATCAGTGCCTTGAGCCTCAAGCGCCGTATCCTGAATCTCACCCTTACCGGCTCCGGTTACCCACCAGGCTCGGGCTTCAGTCTCGGTACGGGGAATGTCACGGTCACGGTGCAAAGCGAACTCCTTTCCTGGCAGTGATTCTGGGGGCATTGCTCGTCGCCCTTCCCGGGCTGAACCTTGAGGTCTGAACGCGGTCAATGCTCGTAAGCACACTCATACATATCAACTATAGTCAGTGTACAGTGCGCCAGGGGTGTTTGATGCCTGCAAACCTATACGCTGGAGTTCAGTGATGGATTCTAACGGCCGTTCAGCTTCACAGAAGGTTCCCCTGCCGCTGGACCTCGCCTGGGGTTTCGGTCTTGTCGCGCTGCTCTGCCTGGCCACCGGATGGTTGGACTCGCCTCCCACTCTGTTTTACGTGCTAGCCGCAGCTCTTTACCTCGGCGTTTGTGCCCTCGTTACCCGCTACTGGCCCCACACCCGTGACTTCGGCTGGGCAAACCGGGCGACGCTTTTAAGGGGCTGTCTGGTGATAGTTCTGGTGGCTCTGGCCCCCTTCGCCGGAAACCTGGCCAACAGCCTCTGGTTGTATGGCTGGATGGCGCTGTTGGCTCTGATTCTGGACGGAGTGGATGGCAAGGTTGCACGAGCCACCGGCTCCCAGAGTGACTTCGGCGCCCGCTTCGACATGGAGCTGGATGCCTTGTTTATTCTCGGCCTCAGTATTGCTGTTCTGGCGCTGGACAAGGCGGGCATCTGGGTGTTGGCCCTCGGCGTTGTCCGTTACGCCTTTGTTGCGGCCAGCCACTTCGCCGATTGGCTGAATGCCCCTCTACCGGAGAGTTTCAGACGCAAGACAGTCTGTGTCTGGCAGATCGTCACCCTGCTGGTGGCCGTACTGCCGCCGATCAATACGCTGTTTGCCAGTGCCACGCTTGCAACCGCCCTGGCGTTGCTTGTGTGGTCGTTTTACCTGGATATTCGCTGGCTTTATCAAAGGAGACATCACCATGATGTTTATTAACCGAAAAAACCTTACCCGTTCTGCCATCGCCCTGCCTGCGGCCCTCGCTTTAAGCCCGGCCGCCATGGCCGAGCCGCAAAACTTTGTTGTCGACGACGAGCACTTCTCGATGTTCTTCGAGATCATGCACATCGGGTATGCCCCGGTGATGGGTATGTTCCGGGAAGTTGAAGGAGAGTTCGTTTATGACGAGGAAGCCAGGGAACTGAAATCCGGCAAGCTGGTATTCCAGAGTGAGAGCGTGTTTACCAACCACAAAAAGCGGGACGAGCACGTTCGAAACGAAGACTTCCTCGACAGCGAAGAGCATCCGGAAATTACCTTCACCGTTACCGACTTTGAAACAACCGGCGAAAACACTGGCAAAGTAACGGGAAATCTGGAGCTACTTGGCCAGACACGGCCCGTGGTATTGGATGTAACCCTGAACAAATCCGACGTTTACCCCTTTGGCCACGAGGAATACACGCTGGGGATCAGCGCTTCCACCACACTGAAACGCAGTGAATGGGGTATGACCTATGGTCTGGATGGTGAAATGGTCGGCGATGAGGTCAAATTGCATTTCGGTTTCGAGGCGATACGTGAGTCCGGCATGTTCTGATTTGTCAGTGGCGATAATGTGACCCGCTGCACAACGCGGACACATTCTGTTACAGGATCGGGCCGGATTTTTGGGCTGCGGCGCAAAGCCCGTTATGTTTAGAACTACAACAATAATCAAGGGACCTGCCGCATGCCCGGTAAGGCTATTATTCTTTTCACAATCATAACTGCCGTTGTGGTTGGCACGGGGTATCTGCTTTCCGCCGACAACCACACCCGATTCAGTTGGTTCACGAAGCCGGCCAGCGATATCGGGTCCGCTTCTTCTCAGAGCCCAACTGAGACAGTCCAGCCGTCGCCCGATCCCGTGCAGCAACCCGAGCCACCATCGGACAACGCCCTTGGCTTTATGCTGGCCAGTGTTGCCGATCAGTACGCTGAAGCCACACGATATCCAGCCTGGTCGGTGCCTCTAAGCCCGGAACAGGCCCGCGCCTACCGTGGCAATCACTACGAGCCTGTCAGCCTGCCTCTGGAGGGTAACGGGCAATTCACAGTCACGCTTGAAAAATACCGGTTTACAGAAGGCGAACAAATTCTTGTTGCTGCGGCCATCCAAGGCCCTCAGGTAGTTGACCGCTCTCTTTCCGCAACCTTGGAGAGACCCGAAAGCCGTAATGCCGTCGCCAGCACCACACTGGAGCAAGCCGGTTCGCCGGGTTACTTCGAGGGCGTTCTGGCCGCCAATGAGTCACCGGGGGAATACCGCCTGATCGTCGAAGCCCGGCTCGACGGCAAACCAGTTCGCCACGCCTCAACGCTGACCGTAGAGCCCTACCTGGGGGACTTTGAGGGGTTGGGCAATGCCTGGGTCAGCGGCAACAACCTGATTATCCCCGTTCGGTTCTCTCCGGAAGATCCCGGCTTTTATGCGCTCTCGGCCCAGCTTTACGTCGGCCAGCGTCCGGTTGCCCAGCTGCAGGTGGAGAAACGGCTGGACAGCACTTCGGACACCATCAACCTCAGGGCCCACGGCACGGTGTTGGCGAACCAGACCGTGGACGGTCAACTTCAGCTGAAGAACCTGCAGATTCGCCAGCTCCCAGCCAGGCCAGGTGACAGAACCAACTACGCTTTCGGCCCCGACGAGGGCTACTCATTCACACCGCCGGACCTCGAGAGCCTGACCGACACCCCGGCGGTGGACCCCGAATCGGAACAACGGGCGGCGCTGCTCAGGCAGCTTGCCGACAAGTTCTGATGGCAGAGCGTGAGCTTTGCGCCGGCTGACGCCGGGCTGTACCGCCACAGAGTGGCGGAGAAACGTCTTGTGACAACAATAACTCAGCAAAGACGGAGCAACTATGAAAACAACAAAGATCGGAAGTGCCTGTAAGGCCGCCCTGGCGGTCGCCATCACCGGCAGCCTCTTTGCCGGAACCGCCCAGGCCCAACTGGCCGGGCACAATGTGATCCTGGTGCACGGCTTCCAACAGGAAGACCTGGCCAACCCTCCCGCCAACCTTCAGCAAGTGAAGAGCGCCGGTGAGGACTACTGGCGCACCTTCTGGCTCTCCCGTGCGGAGGCCCGCATCGACTGGGGCAGTGACGGGCGCGTTGAAGGTGGCATTGCCCAGCAGGCCTATGAACAGATGCGGCAGATCAGTCAGCAAGGGCTGTGCAATGACTACTGCATTGTCGTTTCCCACTCCACCGGTGATCTGGTTACGCGCTATCTGCTGGAAAACCAGGCTCGCTGGCTTCAGTCTGAGGGCCTTCAACCGCTGAAAATCCTGGCGTCCCTCGACTACTCCGGCGCAGGCGGGGGCACAGAACTGGCCAACCTGGCCTTGAGCCTTGCCTACAACGACAGCTGGTACAATTGGCCCCTCAGGGCGGCGGTCGAAGCGTTCACAGGCATTGAGCCGGAACCAGGAAAACTGGGCGTGGTAAACGACCTTCAGACCAATGCAGCGCGCAACCTGGCGGTGAGCCCGAATTCGATCCCCAGGTTGCGCTTTGTGGCCGGTGGATCGTCCTACGGCGGAATCACCAAGCCGTTCATTGCTGGTACCGACGATGGCGTGGTCCCCACCCATTCTGCCTGCGGTGCAACCTCCGCATCCGGAATTGATTCCTGCTCCTCAAGTATCAGCCTGGCGGGCAAGGTAACCAGCCAGAATGGCCCAAGTGCTCTGTACTTCAACCACTACCCGGTACTGATGAACGAGGGTGTCACCCACAGCGGTGTGCTCGGTTCCGAGACAGGCAACATCTCCGTGCCGGTGGTCAACAACACCATCCTTGGCGGCCTGCAGGTTGATTTCGCCAGCCGCACCTATAACAAGCGTGCATGGTGGCAGTGGTGGGGTTCCGGTGACCGATACATCGAAGTGCCGGGTTCGGACCAGACGGATATGTCCAATCTGGTATACACCACCCTGAACAACTAACTGCTCCTGGACAGATCAAACCAAAGGCTCAGGGAAGAGCCTCATCCCGCCTCGGTAATTCTACCCATCTTTCCTTTTTAGTTCGCAAACTATACATTGGTTCGCTTTCCCAGTTTGATTCACTCATTGCCGGCAAGCCATAACCGATGTCTGACACCCACAAATCCGATCTTCTTCTGGTTGTTGTCACCCTGTTCGCAGCGATCAGCTGGATGTTCTCCAAAGAAGCCGTGCTGCTGATGCCCCCGTTGATGTTCATGGCCGCCAGATTTCTGATTGCTGGCACGGTCCTGGCTTTTTTCGCCCGGCGCGCGCTGATGAAGCTGAGCCTGGATCAACTCCGCAGAAGCGTGGGGGTCGGCCTTGTGTTTGGCACGGCCATGACCTGCTGGGTGATGGGACTGGTTCATATTACCAGCCTGGGCGAAGGAGCTTTTCTGACCAGTCTGGGGGTTGTCATTGTTCCCATCATCGCCCGTTTAGTGTTCAAGGAGGCCCAGCCTCCGAGTACCTGGCTGGCCATTCCTATTGCCGTTGCCGGGCTTGCATTTCTATCCCTCGAAAACGGATTTCGCCCCGAAGCGGGCCAGATCTTCTTTATTGTAGCCGCGACGATCTTCGCCCTGTATTTCAATCTCAATACCCGGGCGGCCAATCAGAGAACGGTGATCAACCGGCAGGGCCAGACTGTAGAGAAACATCGAGTGCCAGCCCTGCCCCTGACAGCCATTGCCCTGCTCACCGTAGGTATGCTGACGCTGATCGAATCCATAATTATGGAACCCTGGCGGCCTACCCTGAATAACCTCTCACCAATGCTGGTATGGTGGGTGGTGGCCAGTGCCGTGATTGGAACGGCCGGCCGCTTCCTGCTTCAGACACTGGCCCAGAGCCTGTCGGCAAACAGCCATGGCGTCGTGATTCTGGTGCTGGAACCAGTGTGGGTTGCTCTTTTCGCGGCAGGTTGGTTTGGCGAGACCATGACCAGCATTCAACTGGCCGGCTGTGGCCTGATCTTCGCCGCATTGATCGTCAACCGCTGGGCAGTTTTGAGCAAACTGATCAAAGAGAAACTACGGAATCGGAAAACCGCATAAAAGAGGTTGACCGGCATCGGCTGAATCAGTATATTTCGTCCCCGTTGCAGGACACAGGACCATAGCTCAGTTGGTTAGAGCGCTACCTTGACATGGTAGAGGTCCCCAGTTCGAATCTGGGTGGTCCTACCAATCCTGCCAAGAAAGTCAGTTACTTACGCGCACCGTAAGAACTGGCTTTTTTTCTTTCCCGATATTTTCCAGATATTTTCCCGAAACGAATCGCTTATACAGTGGTCGCTCTCCCCTGCTTTTCACGTATCCTCCAGCACTTCAACCAGGCAGAGTGAACACCGTTGAGAATTACCACAGAAATGCTCCAGGAGCTTGAGCGATCGATAGCCCCAGATGCCCAGGCAGAGATCCGAATCTACGCCGGCGGCTGCGATATCCGCGTGCGCTGGAACAAAGGATTGAGAGAAGCCAATCAGAACTTGGGCGCGGAGCAGCTGGCCCAGATCGAAGAGTTTCGGGAAGAGAAAATGCGGCAGGCCTGGAACAAGCTGATTGCCAAGTTCCAGGGGTTGCGGGAGATGAAGCCTCGTTACTGAGGCTCACGGGAAGGTAAGAGATTTCGCACGCCAGGTGGCGCCGATCACGCGCAACGATGCGCTGAACAAAAGGTAGACTGGCCACCGGTCTGAAGGAACAGGCCGTCTCGGACCAAAGCCGGCAGGGATGCCAGGCGAACGCGACACCTGCCCAGTGGTGTGACTACAGCGAGAGTGCTGCCTGAGACTATTAAGGGAGGGGCCGAAAGCCCCTCCCCTTTTTCCGCCATAAGACGGCGCCGCCTCTACTCCAGCCGACTAATACCAATCAGAACATCCATAACAACACCCATGGCTTTCTCCAGATCACTCTTAGAAATGTTCTGCAGGTAGAAAGCCAGAAGGTTCAGCACAGTCTTGATGAATTGAACTTCCATAATCAACTCCATTGGTTTGTTGGTATCCATAAGACACCGGGCTGTGCTGAAAAATCGAAGAATATGATTTATTCTTAGATTGCGGTAATGAAGCGACCAAACTTTTAACCGCGTTCAACAAGCAGGCCTCAGTGCCTGCTTTCTTTTTATACGCTGGATGAAAATCTGGCAAGCCATACCATCATCGAAAATAACTTGGTTACTCTTTGTTTTTAATATATTTTCGCCTTTAATAAAGCGTGTACAATCTGACAACGTATCCCCTACTGCGACAAGGTATTTACCGACTTATAAGCATGCGATTAACATTTGCGAATTCAATTTCTAATGGCCTTTGTGACAATTAAATCCGCCCTAAGTCAATTAAACTGACATTTTCAATTTGTGATCTGCGTCACACTTTTGGAGACCTATTTTCAGATCAAACCGACGGAACAAAGCAGAAAACCGTTCTGCTCACTCCTCTCGATAATGTCCTGGACCGGATCCGAGTAACCACCTACATGATTCAGCAGTACGGGCTTCCTCGTGGTGGCTCCCGTTTTGTAATTCATAGCAACAGAAGCAATTGAATGAGGCCCCGAACGGTAACCGGCAGCAGTCAGGAGATACTGGCTGGAAATTTTCAATGGCGCCTGTGGTTTTATATCTGTCTGGCTGTTCGTGTTGCTTCCAGTGATTCCGATGTTTGGTAAGGGATCCGGTGCATAAGCATTGATTTCGATCGGCCCGGAAATTCTCAAAGCCTCTTCCTGGACAATCATGGATCCACCCAGCCAAAACTCCACGATCTCCACAATCTCGTTGCCTGTGATTGAGCCGGCGGCTGTGACCGCTCCGCTGGAAAACTCCGGGTCATTGTAGGTAGTGTTTACCGATTCGCTCAGCGTGTACTGATAGCCGCCATAGGCAACCGCGCAGAAATCAAACCTCACATCGATCGAGAGAAGATTCTCTTCCCAGTCAATACCACCAACTTGGGCAGCCTGTGAGTTAGAAACTCGGAAGTGCCCGCCACTGTCATTTTGAAGCGAATCATAGGTCAGGTTTTGCTGCTCGTATGCTTGGTAGGGAATCGTGAACAGTATGTTCCCATCGCTGGTGATGACAGAGAATGGACCGCTGCGGGTTTCGTTAATCGTCCCACTGGCCGTATATTCGATCTGCGTGCCTATATCCAGGTAATCATACTGTGCTTCGCGAATGCTGTTGATTGCGGCGTGTTGCTCATAAGCGATCACTTCGCGATCACCCACGAAATCACAGTAAATAGGAATCAAGTACGAACCGGCCTGGTAGGATCGATAAAGGCTCCCTGTCGTGGTGATCTGTCCCAGATCCGGAGTGTCACTTTGCACGTTGTAGCTTTCATTTACGGTGAGCGTCCCGATGGATTGGTTTCGGGTCCAGATTTGCTGCACAGAGAAGCCTGTTGCCAAGTCATATCTCAGCAAATCAATGTGCAGGTTGTCTGCATCCAGCAGGTCACCAACAATGGTGCAAACCGCTTTGTCACCGCTATCGGAAAAATAGAAATGGCTCTGGTAAGTCATTTCCACGGGTAACGTGTGTTGGTGCAGGAACTCCAGCGACCCGATCGGCATCATTGCCGAATCCACGGCCACCCGAAACACCTGGAAGGATTGCCCTGGCAGGGATCCCCGAACATCAAGCGGGATGAATTCACGGTCCGATGCAACAACAATCAGCCACCGCTGGCCTTGACCATCCTCGTGCACCGCGGCACCAAACACATTATCGAACGCGCCGGCGTTCGGTTCTGTGGAAAGATCCAGAATCAGGTTCAGGTCATGAAAAACATACGGCTCCGTTTTCCAATCGGCCTGGAAGCCGGAAAGCCCGAAATCCAGCTGATCCATCCGGTGAGCCCTTCCGGGAGGGCCAGACCAGGAAAGAACCAACTTGTCACTATTGAACCAGTTCTTGTTCCCGTAGTAACGGGCTTTGCCCCGCTCAATTACCAGGTCTGCAGCGTTGGGAATAGCCGTCCACGCATTATTCAAACCATCAGCGGTGCCAAGAGGCGGATTGATCGGTGTTCCAGACGACTCGAAGGGCTCGCCATAGGTCTCTTTCTGGGCCGTATAGTTGGTACCGAGCACACCATCGTATTTTGCGGGTTCAAACACGAATCCGAAAAGCGAGCATGGGACTGGCTCTTTCTCGAAGCCAATCACAAGGGGTCCGCTGGATGTAAACCGAACCAGAACTCGATCACCCTTTTGGAAAGCAGACCCATCGCAATCCATGTAAACGATAGGGATATCAGTGAGGATGTCAGCCTGGTTAATCGCCAGGCCCTGCGCGCTTGAGACAGCAGCATCCAGACGCACGGTGCACATATCGGCCTGAATCTTCGTGATTTCGCCAACACGGTAGCGGGGCATCCACTTCTGAACACCAGGGAGAAGTGCGGCATTCAAGTAGATCTGGGCCCCAGACTGTCCGATTCCAGGGAAGAGAGCCCCGTCTCTGGAAGCATCATAAACAGCTTCATTGGCATAACCCGGCTGAATGATAATGGCTTGACCGCCTTCGTCATTCACATCGACCAGGCCGACCTCCCCACTCAAATCCAGCGTGTAGTCAGCGCACCAGAGCTCCAACTCTCTGCCCTCCGGAACTGACTCAAGCTGGTTTCGGCGCTTAAGCGCTGCCAAGTTTTCGCTGATCAGTTGAGAAACGTAAATATCAAGCTGACGCAGCTCACCATTGAGGCGAATCAAAACCTTTTGATTACCCAAAAGATCACTGCGATACTCATCGGGATTCTGCTGATACAACTGAATCCAGTCATCAACATAACCACTCACCTCATTCACTCGCTGCTGCTTTTCTAGGCGGGCCAATTTCGCTTCTGGCAGCATGATAGCTAACTCAGCAATCCTTGCATTCAACACCTCCAGCTCCTGCTGTATGCCTTCCACAGCCAGCTTCTGCCGAACTCGGTATTTTCCATCTGCAATATGGCCGACGATCTCACCCTTCGACATTATCGCTCACCCACTTCGCAGAACTTGTCGGTGTCGTTCACGTAGTAATTGATGTAATCGGCTTGAAAGGATTCGTTCAAAGCAGTCACCGTCATACCCGGCTGCAGGAAAAGATCAATGTCACAAAGCACACGGCGCTTTCCGTTCGGCTTGCTGGTGCTGCGAATCCCAGTCAGCGCCCGGCTTCCAGTAGAAAATGGCTTTCCTCGCATGTACCCGGAAACCGTCAGTGTAAGGGAGCCTCTACCTCTATCTTCCCTTGCATCATCAAAAGCCGAACGAAGGATTTCCTCAAATTGCACCTGGCCAGTGGCAAGTTTGTAGCCCTTCTGAATAACCAGCTCACCGTTCGAGCGCGCTTCGATATCCGCAACGTATTGATCTGCCGCAGGGATCACCGCCTGCACATAAGCCGAACGGGTACCGGCCTGATTAGTGGCCTGCCAGCTGGAAATACCCCCAATCACCAGGTCATCCAATCCATCGCCGGCGCCGGTGATGACGAGCTGGTAAACCTCCTGAATCTCGACAGGCGGCAATTTCGACACCCAATCCTGAAAGGCCACTGCTCGGAAACTGATGGGGAAAACAACGTCGAGGGATACTTCTGTGGGATTCACTTGAACAGCGAATTCAGCCACGATCGGCAGTGTGGCGTCCAGGGCCACATTGTAGGTGATCGGTGAAATGTCGGTGATCAGCGGCTCAGAGGGGCCTGCCGTATCAAGGCTGGCTATTTCGGCGGGTGTGAGCTTTCGATTCCAAATCGCAGCATCCTGAATGATCCCATCGATCACGCTCTGCGTGTCGTAAACATCGCCCTCATCAAAGTCTTCCGCGCCAATCAGGCAGCTGTCAGACGTTCCAGTATCGTCATAGATATCAAAAGTGCTAGACCCGGAAACGCTTGAGATAACCGAACCATTCACGTACAGATCTACACTTGTACTATCTCCGCACAGAACGACATCGTGCCACTGGCCATCTGTAAATGGGTCGGTGGTAATCGTATCGCTCGATCCACCAGCGCCAACAAAGAATTCGCCAGCACCAGAAGTCAAATAGACCCCGTTGGCAGATCCACGGCCGAAAAAGATGAGAGCCAAATCCATGGCGCTGTATGTGTCTTTGATTTTGGTTCGCTGGTAATAGCGAAGTCGAAACGTAAACGCAGAAAGCGAAGGCGCAGATGGTGCCTGGTCGATGCGAATGACGGCAATGCTGGTACGGTCTGAATAGGATCCATCCCAATTGACACTGAGATCACGTCCATGGCCAGCCGGAGTCGTGACGGCCGTGGCGTCATACTCGCCGGAAGTCAGCGCCGCCATTGCATAACACTGCGCGTTCCAACCGCCGATCACGTCGGCAACAGCTGTACCGGAGGTTTCTTCCATGGCCCAGAAGTGAATCAGGCCATCGCCCTGGGCTGTTAGCAGGTCAGCGTACTTTGCCATCAGACAGGCATCCGAATTACACCAGAGGTGAGGTTAACCGGTTCGTTAGCGACCACAGTTTCAGGACTCACTATCACAGCTGCACCGCTGCCAGAGCCTCCCGCGGACAGATAAATTACCTCTTCACCGCTTTTGTTGAGCAGCCTGGCCCAACCAGCATCACCGCCATCCGGCGCTGAGTCTTCATTAGTCCATCCACTGAACGTGATAACACCATTAGATTCTGTCCCAACGGTTGAACTCAGAACGAAGGTAGCCAGCAAAGTATCGGTGATGGTATTGCCGAGGCTGGCCGGCATGTTGCCGGTGTAGATCTCCATCACCGGATCGGTACCTGCGCCGGAGGCAAGATCGGCAAGAACAGCCTGTGCCAGCGTCTGGCCAAGTGAAACACGGATTTTCATTGATCAAGCCTCTTTTCGATCAGGATCTGGATTCGCGCCTGGTTATTGCTCAGGCTGAAGGGCCCCGGCGCACCGATGAAACACCCCTCCTCCGTAGCAACAATCAGGCGGCTGTAGGTTTTTGCCATGCGGCGAACGTTCTCAACCACCGCCTTGCTCCGGGCCGGCCACCGGATATCAAATGTTCGATCTGCATCGGAATAGCCAAAGTCAGGAATGGCCGCTTTGCCATCGAGAGTTGGAATGCGATTGTTCCTGCGCTCGAAACCCACCAGGCCTTCCTGCTCCACCTCCGAAAGCTGAACGTGACCATCCAGATCAAACAGCGGTGCCGTAATGGAAACATTCATGATCTAAGCCCCAACAGCATTTCTTCACCCTCGGCATTTACCTTGACCTGCAGGTTTTCGAGAATCTGGTACCAGATCGCTTCCAGGTGCGGTGCCAGGCCGGGAGCGTTCACCGTGAGCGCGGATTCGCCCCGGGAAATCTGGCGGGTTTTCTCTTTGATCAAATCCACCTGGGCCTGAGTCAGCTTGCTCTGGTCATCCAGGGCTTGTTGCCGAAACTCGTTTTCCTGGCGGATCTGTTTGGATAGATCGATCTGGGTGGAACGGCTGGCATCATCGAACCCGCCGAAGAGCTCGCTGATGACATCGCCGGTGTTGGTGAAGGTGTCGCTGATGGTTTTGGCGATCGCCTCCACCTTTTTGGCGTTGGCCTCCACCTCGGCGATGTCCAGGGAAATGTTTGCCTCGATGTTCTTGATCCGCTCATTGCTGGCGATCTTTTCCATCTCGATGTAAAACTTTTCAGACTGCTCCACCGCCTTTTCGGTTTTCTTGGCGGTGTCCTCCATCGCGGTACCAGACTTGACGATGGTTCCGGAGAAGGAATTGATCTTGCCGGTGGCCTCGTCGTAGCCCAGCTTGAGAGTCTGGTTGCTGTCCGATAGCTCTTTGGTGGTGCGCGAAACCTCACCCAGGGCGCCCCCACTTCTCTCAACAGAATCACTGAGCTCATCCAGCGCCGTCGTAACTTCACGCTGGTTACCGCTGTAGTCAGAGAGGGAATCGTTGAGGGCTTTCTGTTCAGCAGAGTTCTTCACCAACTCTGAAGCTCGATTGTTCAGAGCTTCAATATCCAGCTCTGCCGCTTGTTTGGTGTTATCCAGGGATTCTGCCAGGCGATCATTCAGCTCCCGAAGCTCATCGGTTTCACGAGCCGTGGCCTCTACCTGGTTGCCAACGCCCTCGAGGCTACCGTTGATCTTGGCAATCTCATCGGCGTTGAACTTCTCATACAGCCAGCCACCGATAGACTGGCCAAACTCCTCTTCGATCGGCCCGATGATGTACTCGTTGATCAGCTGCCCCAGCCCATAACCACCCGCCAGAGCGAGGCCAACCAGGCCGAACTTTCCGGCACCGGCCGCAATGGTTTTCACACTGTTCAAATTACCGATCAGCGCCTTGAAGCCCTGCGCACCGGCCAGCGCGGTGAGGCCGGTACCGATGGACTCCAGGCCACCGGCCAGGCCGCCAATGGCTGGCAACACGGTATCAATGGCTTTACCAACGCCGAGCATTTCGCCAATGGATTTCTTGGCGCTTTCATCCAGAGATTCGAACTCTTCAATACCTCTGCCCAGTGCGATGAACAGAGGCTCAAGGCCTTCGGCAATGCCAGACGAGATGTTTACCAGAGCGGTGAACGCATCCACCACACGCTGCATGGCAGACTGCAAGCCTTCCACGGTGGAAAGATCCACGTTGCCGAACAGGCCAACGAACAAATCATCAAGTTCGTCACCCAGATCGCCGAAGGATTCGAGCAGGTCTGAGAAGTCCAGCCCTGAGAGCGCTTCAGGGAAGTTTTCAGCAATAACTTGAAGCTTCTGGTCGATATCCTGCGCAAGGCCTTCCAGGCCGTTCAGGATCGGCGCAAACGCACCATCTTCCAGACGGATCTCATTACCCAACGAATTAAAGGTACTTGTAATCGATTTGACGATGCTCTGTGTCTCATCCGTGAGAGCAGAGCCGTAAGCGATCAGGGCCGAGTTAATATTGTTTTTGAGGGTCTGGACGATCTTATCCAGATCGGCCTGCAACTGGTTAGCGGCACTCGCGGCTGCTCCGGCATTGTCCTCGAATTGTTTCAGGTTCTCATTGAACTTGTCCGATGCCGTACCCGCCAACGAGAACACAACCGGCAATGATTCAACTGATCCGAACAGCTTGCTGATAAGCTCCGTGCTACCACCGGTGGCATCCTTAACATCCGCCATCACCCCGGCAAAGCCCTTGCTCTTCAGGGCAGAAGCGTTGAACTCAATACCCAACTCAGCAGCAACATCAGAAGCTTCTTTGGTCGGCTTGATGATGGCGGCAATAGCCGCCCGTAAACCGGTCACTGCCAGCTTTGTGCTACTTCCCGTTTCCGCCGTAATTGTGGCCAACGCAGCGGCCAACTCATCAAAGCTGACACCCGCGCCCTGAGCGATCGGCGCGATCCGCCCGATGGTGTCTGCCAGTTCCGGGATAGTTGTTTGGCCCAGCCGAACCGCTGTGAAGAAATCATCGGCGAATTCACCGGCCTGACTCGCTTCAGCACCGAACGCGTTGAGTGTGCTGACCAGGGCAACGGTTGTGGATTCCAGATCCGCACGCCCCGCAACAGCCAGCTGTTCAGAAGCTGCAATGATCTCCAGCGAATTACGGTAATCCACACCAGCAGAAATGGCGCTGTAGGTCGCCTGGGTGATTTGCTGGAGAGAGGCAGTGGACTGCTCTGAGTACTGAAGAATCTGGGCCTGGAAGTCCTGCAGATTCTCCGCAGGCTGGCCAATGATTGTGGCAATTTCAGCAAAGGCCGTATCGAAATCATCCGACAGCTTCACAGCAAACGCGGTGATACCTACGCCGGCGGCAGCCAGCGCAACGTCCAGCTTAACGATACTGTCTGTGATATCAGCCAGGACACCGGTCACATTGCCGGTTTTGTTCACCAGGCCATCCAGCCCACGGCCAACCGAACTGATGGCGCCACCGGTGTTATCAACGCCGCCGAAGATCAGCTCTACCGTTTTCTTGAGGTCTGCCATGTTTTCTCCGGGCATTAAAAAACCCCGCCGAAGCGAGGTTCATTGATTCAGGATTTCTTCTAGCTGCAGTAAAAAGCCACTTCGCTTTCCCATCGAGTCACGCGGTCTTCAGCATCTCTCCGCTCGCTTTGTTTGTAACCGCGCCGGAGAAGCTGATCGAGCTCATTTTCATACCTTTGAAGGATAATCTTTGCCTTTCGGCATGAACTGGATTCAGCGCGGGGTTGCTGAGAGGTTGAAGAAATATCACTCTCAGCTCTACGCTCGGAACGTTCCTGGTCGATACGATCCAGCATTTCTCGCTGACGATCCGTAACCATGGAGCCGGTCTTACTTTCCCGGATGTGCACCTCCTCCTGCTGACCAGGTGGAGGCTGTGTACCGAAGTGGACGTTGCCGTTCTCATCAGTCCACTTGTACACCTGGGCAACGGCAGAGAATGAGAGAGTGGCAAGAAGGAGCAAAAAGAAGCGCATGGATTACCTCCGTGTAACAGTTGGTAAAATCTTAGCACATTACTTTTTGCTCTGCGCTTGGAACCATAGTGCCCACAAGGCCACTTCCGTTTCCGTTAGGTAGCCCTCTGGAAACACATCGGGCCGGATCTCGAACAGAAACCGGCCCTTGCGATCCGCCAGGGCTAAGCTTGCCTGGATGCCTGGGTCTTTCCAGAGGGCTTTCGCTTTACCTGGGCAACCTTGCCCTGTCCAGTCAGGTTGTAGATCTGAACAGAAAGCTCCAGGAAGTCCATCGGGTAGGCGTCGGCAATCCGAACCACATCCTGAATCTTCAGCTGAGGAGAGACCACCGCCATTTGAACGTGAGAGAGCTTTTTCGCCAACGCCTTCGGGGTGTCATCACCCAGACCCAACCCGGACAGCAATCCCTGCGCTCTTTCGGATTCAGTACCGGCCAACTGTTCAGCGACCTTCAGCAGCAGTTTGCTGTTGTCCGCTTCCTGATCTGCCTTCGCCAATTCTTCAGCGGTCAGGCCTCGCACCCGGAAAACCACTGGCACCGGCTTGGCGTCATCGCCCTCACCTTCAAAGCCACCAAAGCCAGCAGCGGTGAGACCAGAGAGCGGGACATCCTCCGCCCGCTCCTGGAACTTCGCCTTACGGAAATTGGCAAGGTCGAAATTACTCACAGCGATACCTCTTTGCCCTTCTCATCCACGTTGATGGTGCAGCTGGCCACGATATCACCACCGGCCGGGAAGGTCCGAGCGATGGAAAGCACGCCCTGCTCAATGAAGTGCTGGGGCCGGTTCTTGTCTGGATAGAACCGGAAGTACAGGTTCTGCCCCTGAACTCCCGCGATGGTGTCACTGATGCCATCAGTGAGATCCACGCTGAAGGTGGCGTTGTTCAAGCTCTGGGAGCGGGAGTTTTTCACCCGGGTGTAGGTCTGCTTACTCGAGGAAGAATAGCCAACCTCGGAAGGCACGAAGTCATAGGCATCGAACGCTTCAATGAACTCTGGAGTGGCGAAGCTGGCATAGACGCCTTTTGGAACATTGCCGGTGTGGATCTTCTTCAGCGCGGAACTGAAGCTCACCTCACCATTCACGTAGTCAATGGTGGCAATCGGGAACACGGCGCTTTCCATGTGCACGTTCACCAGCTGGAAGATCTCGCCTTCAGTCACAGAGGCAGCAGAAGCGCTGGTCAGGCGGACTTGTGCCAGTTCAATGGAGCCAACAGCAATGAGCGGCGGGCCACCTGCGTCACCACGAACTTCCGAAAATGCCGTGCCTTCGGTGCCAACAACCGCCGTCACATCCCCGGCACCATCACACACGATGCTGTTGATCCTGTGGGTTTCAGTGGATGCACGAGTTACCGCAATGTTGGACTGAGCCGCAACTGCCAGTTCCACGCCCGACACAAAAGCGGTGAAGGCGGCGATCGCTACCGCATCATTTCCAGTGGCTGGGGAGCAGGCACCACCGGTAACCACACCATCAGCCCGAACCACAGGCGCAAAGCCCGCAGCCTGCGACCAAAGCTCTTCACCGGATTCAAAGGTTTGTGCATCGCCGGAATCTTGCAATGCAGTCATGGGAAAGGCGTTCTGCCCGCCTTCAAATTCGAGCAGCGCGTTGTCTGTAGACATAGGGTTTCTCCTGGTTTTCAAGCGCCACCGGGCGCGGGGTTTGTCTGTCTGGAGGTGTTACTCATAAGGGCTGGTGTTGCTGGTTTCGTAGATGATCTGGAAGGTCACCAAGATGATCATTTCCTTTTGGCCCGGGTCTGGAGAGTCCATAACCGAATCCGTATAGCTAATGTGCTTGCAGAGCCCGCCAAGTGTCTGATCGCTGGCAAGAGCATCGTTCAGAAGCGCAGCCAGCATTTGGTTGCCCTGGACGCTGGAATTGATCGAGCGGTCTATTTTGGCCATCTCCCCAACATTGAGCGTCAGGGTCATTTCATACTTCCGGTACTTCAGCTTCTCCGCCGTTTCAGACGGATCCCAGATCACCCGTGCCGGAAGATCCTGTTCGCTGTCCAGCTGCTCACCACGTTTTGCGTTCAAACGGTCAGCAAAAGCCTGAACAACCTGTTCTCGAATGCTGTCTGGCATCAGAAGCCCCTCAGAATGGCGTCGATCTCTTTCTCGAATTGCTGCATCTGATAAAGAGACATCCGTTCACCCACCTCTTCCTTTACATCCGTGAATACCTGGGAAAGAGAGGGCCCGTAAAAAACTTTGATCCTTCCACCCTCAGAACCGATTCTTGATCGCCGCCCAGCGATCGCAACCCGACCCGAGGTGCCAGGCAGTACAATGTAGAAAGGCTTACCTTGGATTTCGCTATCACCTTCAAACACCTTCGCTCCGCCGGATGGCTTAACCTTTACGCGGATGCCACGCGATGGAATTGCCGGAGGTTTGAGCCAACTGACCTTGTCACCAGCAATGCTCGTGTCCGTTGAGAATCGAGAAAGCAAGAGGCCTCTGGAGGGTGTCGAGACCTTTGACTGAAGCTTTTTCTGTGACGCCTTGGTGATCGTCATCAGACTCTTTACATAGGCAGCATTGAGACGAACCTGCTTGCGTATATCCTGGCTGGATTCTGTTCTGGCTTTCGTCACTGTCTTATTAAGTGAACGGGCATGAGCCCGAGTAGCGCCATCCGAAAATTTCGCCAACAGAGCCCGCACTTCCTGCAGGCTGGAACGATCAACCTCAACTTGCATTGGCGTAGTGCCTCGTCACCTGCCCGTCATCCGTGATCAGCCCGTCCAGTATCCACTCGGTTTGCCCGATGGTTACCTTGTCACCGCGCCGGGGCCGATCCACATAGATCTTCCGGATCTCAATCTGGTCCCGGAACGCAGGCATGTTCGTTTCATACACCTGGCGCTGCTCAACAGCCCGATCCAGAATGCAGCGGATCTCAAAGCTGGCGCCCTGGTCATTGGTGTACACCGCATCCACGGCGAACTGATCATCAATGGCGGACTCAAGCCGGCCCGCCATTGAATCGAACTTGCTGGCCATTACTCGCCGCTTTGCTCGTCGCCGGTTTCGTCTTCGTCCGATGCATCACCGCTGGCGTCTGGCGCAGCACCAGAGGCGAGCACGGGCCGCTCACCTAATTCGCCATCGTCTTTGATCACGCGAACGCAGCTTTCATACTTCTTCAGCTCAGGAGCGGTCATTTCGCCTCTGGTACCAGCTTTGATCACGATCTTTTCACCAGTGCTTTTATCGCGGTCTTCAACCCGCTTGATAAACACCACCTTGGTTTTCTTTGCAGCCATGTCATTCACCTTTCAGGGTTCGATTCAGATATGAAAAAGCCGGCTCTGTCGCAAAACAGGCCGGCTTCCTTCATGGTTTGGTGTTCCGCTTACGGATTGGGCAGAACCTTTGCGCACAGAGTGGCATCGATCCGGCGGAGAACTGGCAGCGGGCCAGATTGAGTCATGATGTATTCGACACCAGGATCATTGTCTGGCCAGTTCTTCGGCCACATTTCCGCTTCCTGGTACTGCGCGTTGGCATCAAGAATCGCACCATAGGTGCGAACACCACTGGCACCTGCAACACTGGCAATTACGATGTGGCCGTAGGGAATAAAGTATTGCTTGTTGCCCTGTGCATCCTTGTACCAGCCCTTGTATTCCCAAAGTTCAGCGCCATTTTCACGGAAGCGGCCAGCATATGATGCATCCACCTCAGCAGGCGCCATCTCCAGACGTGTCTCGGAACCACGGCGGGTTTCAGCCAGTTCCTTGAAATCCTCGTCTTTAAATGCTGCTCGCAGAGTACCGGGGCCAAAGAATACGTGGGTTGCCGGAGACTCAAGCAGTTCAAACCAGTCCTGAAAATCCTCAACGGGATTGGCAGTGGTCTGGTTCCAGGCAGCCGCACCACCTGAAATATCGATGGTCAGATTGGGGTCGCGCCGGAAATCCAGCAACTTCTCCGGATACTTCGGCCCTGAAACAACTACCTGGCCAGTCAGAAGCACCTGGGCCAGCATCCACTCTTCACGGCGACGAATCTTCTTACGGTGAGTGGCCAGCAAATCCATTCGGATCGCGTCCGCCCTTTCCTCTGGCGTCAGCGGGCCACTGAAACCTTCTCCGGGCCGGCGCTCCAGTACACGATCGGGGCTCACAACATCCTTGGGTTTCAGATAAGGCGGGATGAACTTACGAAGCTCTCCACCAGGCTGCTGGCTCACCTGGCCAGGCACATAGGGGCTCACAAACGGAGCCAGTTTGAAATCTTCATCCCAGGCATCAAAGGCAATTTCTTTGGTGCCGAAAGTAACGAACCCCGGGCAAAAGAGGTTCAGCAGGAACGGCATGAACGGATCCAGACGGCGGGTACCGTCCAGCAACTCAGTGGTGCTGTAAGTCATGGGGTGATCTCCTCAGATCTGGTTAATCAGGTGATGCTGGTAACGCAGGGCTACCGGGCGATCACTCCGGGGTTACAAGTGAGATAGGCGTGCCGTCGAACGCGGCCAGCTGCTCAGTGGCGCTCCAGCTGGTGTGAAACTTCACCTGGGTTTTGTCCAGGTCGCCACCCTTTGCAAACACCACATTCATAGCGCCACCAGAGGCGTCCGCATCGTGGTTCAGAACGCCAACGGCTTTTTGGGAACCATCGGTGGCATCCTGCTGGGATTCCACGAGTTCACCACTGGCAGAAACACGGCCAATCACGGTACCGCGCTCCAGGTTCTGGCCACTGGACAAAGTGCCGCTGTCGAATGCCACCAGGCCGCCCAAGATAAACGGCGCCGGCTGGTAAGGCACGTATGAAGAGCCTGCGTAGATATCAGACATGGTTGTTTCCTCTCGGTTAAAAACAGGTTCTCAAACCGCCCGCCAGTGGCGAGCCGTTCCGGGTTAGTGGACTTTCTTGCTGGTGCCGGTTGCTTTGGCGTGAGCAGCGGCCAACTTCGCACCGCCTTTGAGCTCACCGCCCTCTTCGCCGGTAGCCGCATCCGCCGCGATTTCCGGCTGCTTGGTATTGCCCATGGCAGCATTCAGCAGGCCAGACGGTGCTGCTGCGCTCTGTTCTGGAATCTCCGCCGCAGCCAATGCAGCTTTGGCATCTTCCACAGACATCGTGGTTTTGAACGCCAGGTGCTGCGCAAGCTTGGTGCGGCCTTCGGCTTCGTCACACTGCAGGATGCCGGCAATGCGGGCCTGCTCAGTGGCGGCCGCATCAGCAGCCAGCTTGGTGGTATCCACGGTTTCCGGTTGCTCAGTGCTGGCTTCCGGGGCGGGTGCCGGTGCTGCTGCCGCCGGCTTGGTCTTTGATTCAACCGTCATAGTGCTAACTCCGATTGTCGTGGTGGTTTGGATGTAGTCAGAGAAGGCGGCCAGCATGTCGTGGCCATTGATGAGCTCGTCCGCAAATCCAACATCGATTGCGTCCTGCCCGGTATAGATGGCCGCCTCAGTGGCAAGCACATCCGATGCAGAGAGGCCGATATGGGTACCAACCATCTCCGCGAACTCATTGCGAAGCCGGTCTGATTCGGCCTGGAATCTGGCGAGCACCTGCTCAGGCAGGTTCTCGTATGGGTTGCCATCCACTTTGAAGGCGCCAGAGTGGATCAACGTCACATCAATGCCGTTGGCTTTCAGCTGCTCTTCAAAGCTGGCGTGCATCATCACCACACCCACGGAACCGGTCCGGGCGCTGGTGGTGGTGTATCGGTAATCCGTGGCGCTGTGCAGGGCCATGCCAGCGCTGCAGGCCATGTCGTAGGAGATGGAAGCGATCGGCTTCTGACCACGCAGCTCATTCAGCCGCCGCGCAGTGTCAAAGCAGCCAGCAACCTCACCGCCCGGCGTGTCCATATCCAGGAGAATCCCGTTCACGGTTGGATCCGCCAGGGCGTCTTCCACCCGGGCAATGATCCCGTCGTAACCGGTCATCCCGGAATACGGCTGCAGGTGCCCGAACTTGTGAACCAGCGTGCCGGCAACAGGGATCAGGGCAACCCCGTTGAGTACTTCGTAAGGCCGGTTACGGGGCCGATCAGAGCCAAACGAATCCGCCCGCATCCGCAGCTTTTCCTGCGACTCGATCAGGCCGAACTCATCCTGCAGGCTGGCAACTCCAAGCCGGGGCGCCAACGCGCCAAGAAATACCCGGGCATAGCCAGGCTCCAGCAACAGCGGCTGATTCAGCACACGGGCTGCAATGTTCTGGTTTCGCATAGTTTTCTCCGGGCATAAGAAAGCCCGCACGTTGGCGGGCTCGGATCTTCTTCATTGCGGCCTACTGAACTTAAAGAGGGCGGCAGCCTCACCGAAGCGTCTATAGGAATGACCTACTGAGCGTTGCTGGCTCAGCGTGTGTTCAGCACGCACGTTGTAATCTGAACGACAAGTGGTAGCAGGGGCTGGACTCGAACCAGCGACCTTCGGGATATGAGCCCGATGAGCTACCGCTGCTCTACCCTGCTAAAACTCAGTTTTCGGCTACCGCCTCCGGCTCCTCCTGGTCTGGAGCAAGGGCCAAGGCTTTCACCCAGCTGGGTGGCGGAAGGCCGGCTTTCTTCCGTTCGTCCATCTCCCGGACCTGCTGGGCAAACACTTCCTGATAGTCCTCGCCCATCTTCGCCAGCTCTTTCTCATAGGTGGAAAGGCCGGATTCGATCAGCAGGATGGATTCCTTCACTTCCTTCAGGCCATCGATGGCAATACGGCCGGAGCCGATCCACTCACAGTTGCACCAGGAAGCCTTTGCTTCGTAGAAGCCGCGGGTGGCCGATCTGGGCATGCGGATGCGTCCGCTATCCAGCGCCTCTTCCAGCCACAGCGCAAACACCATGGAGGCAAAGCGGCTGGGGATGATCTTCCGGCGGCCCATGAAGTAGCGCCAGCTCTCCATCATGCTGGCCCGGGCGGTGCTGTAGCTCAGTTGCCGGTAATCCTTGGTCAGCGATTCGCTGGAGGTGTTGGTGCCGGCGGCAATCCAGCGGGTGATGGAGGATTCCAGTTCGCTGAAGCCGTTGTCGGCGTTGGCGCTGGTCAGCAGCTTGAGTTCTTCACCCGGCATCAGGTGCGGGATCTTCACGCCGTTCAGGCGGATATCGGCACCCTCGTGGTAATCAGCGAGGGTGCTCATGTATTGAGTGAGCTTGTCGGTGCTCAGGTCGCCACCGATAATCTCCATGGCGGCTTCGTTGCCCAGCTCACTCTCAATCACCGCCGCGTACATGGCGTTAACAATGGCGTTCTGCAGCTTGGTCTGCTGCAGTTTGCTCAGCTGGGGCAGCTGTTCCATCACGCTGAGGAACTGGTTTTCCCCTCGGGTCTGGCCATCGCCACGAGGCTCGAACACGTGCAGGAACTGCTGCCGCCCCCACCGGGTTTCCCTGGGCACGAAGGTCCAGGCGTTGCCCATGCCATCGGACAGGCCATAACCGGTGATGTCATGGTTGCGAACCCAGTAACCAACGGCTGCACCGAAGCGGTCGACCTTTACGCCAGCCCGCAGGCTGTTGCTGTCCGGCGCGTGATTCGGGTTGCAAACCCGGTGGTGGTTCACCAGCTTGATGGCCGTGTTGAACAGTGCCCCGGGCCTGCCGGTGATCCATTCAGCGGAGGCCATACCCTCGCCGGCGCTGGTGTGGGTGGCCGTAATTTCCCGACACATCATGGTCAGGGTGCGCTTGCGCTCGGCATCCACATAGCAGTTGATCGGGTCCTCGGCGTATTCGGTGAAAGCGTCCTCCACCTCTTTCGCGAAGGCACGGGCATCCTCTTCACTCATGCCGAGCGCCCGCCATTTCGGCTTGTAGCTCAGCCGGAACATGTGGCCAACGATGTTATCCACGTGCAGCTGCACGCCGTTTTTGGCCAGTGCATGGTTGCGCACCAGGTCTTCAGCACGGGCATTGCCACGCTTCAGGTCTGGCAGCAAGGCCGCATCCGCCGTTTTGGCGCGCGGGTTCCAGCGCTGCAGCTGGCCACCAAAGCCGGTACCGGTGCCGGTGTAGCTCTCAGCCTTCCGGATCGGCTGGCCTGAACTGTCGACAAAGCTGATTTCTGGAGTCTTCACAGAATGAACCTCGCAGGACGACGGCGCCCAACTCCGCCAATCTGGCGTTCCAGACTGTCGATGTAGGCCGCCAGGTCTTTCTTGCTGGCCTGGGAGAATTCAACGGTTTTGCCGTCCCGCTGAATGCGAACCACGGCCTGCCCGGTCAGCAGGTTGTGGTAGGCATTGCGGGCCTCCAGCAGCTGGGTTTCAAGACTCATCGCATTCTCCGGGCAATATCAGCCAGGCTTGCACCTTCTGGCTTTGAATTCTGGGGTTTGGTTTCGATTCTCTGTGCCGGCTTCTCCGGAACTGGTGCCGCTACTGACGGTGCCAGCAGATCTCCCTGCATCAGCTGCGCTTCCAGGGCATCCCACTGGTCCGGCTTGCGAACGTGAACCTTCACAGTTCTGGCTGCATGGAGGGCGTACACTTCGCAGTCCAGCCCCTCATTGCGCACACCGGCTTTCGGCTGCCAGCTCTTCCGGCCGCCTCGCCTGCGATCCGGCGCTTTGATCTCAGCCGTTATCTGGTTGTAGTAGTCATCCCTCACACCCTGGTACCAGTGCATCCGGCCCGGACCGTTGCCGGTGAGCTTCAACCGAGCGTCGATCAGGTCCTTGCCCTTCTCGGTACCGACCATGAACACCGGCAGGCCGTAGCGGCTGGCCTTGGTGGTCTTGGCATTTACATCAATCTTCTTCGCTGGGGTGACAATCTCGCGGTTCAGGTTGTTGCTTTCACCCTTGATCGCCATCACTTTCACGCCCCGGCCACGCCGGCTGCGCACGTAGTGATACACGGCATCGTTGGTCTGGCCATCGGAGGAGTCGATGCTCGCTGCAGACACCTGAAGGTTGAAGCCGAGCTCATGCCGATAGGCGCCAAACAGGAATTTATCCAGCTCATCCCACACTGGATCTGCCTTATCGCTGCAGCTGCCAGCGGCGTAGATCTCCCCCCAGAACACCAGCCAGCTTTCCTCTCCCCGGCCCCATGCACGAACAATGATGGCCAGGCGATCGTGTTGAACGTCGACGCCAACGGTGAGCACCAGCCCGCCGGCCGGTACCGTCAGTTCCTGATACTCTTCCGCCCGCTCGCGTAGGGTGTCGGTGTCCGGAGCATCTGTCCGGTACTCATAAGAGAGACCCAGGGTGTTGTTGACGAAGCCGATCATGTAGCTGTCATCACCCAGATTCAGGTGGTGCTGGGCCTTGAGATACTTCTCAGCCAGCAGTTGCAGCTTGGAGCCCGGGAACGGGCTGTAAAGTTCGTTGATGTAGAAGCCAGCGGTACCGCGGAACGGCTTGTGGGCTTTCCAATAGCCCTTCTTCACGTTCCGGTTTTTGTCGATATCCCGCCACAGCACACCGCAGTGGGGGCAGCCATACCGCGCAGTTTCCGGCTGGGCTTTACCCAGAACCTCATCTGCAACTGGCGCATCTTCATTCCACACCACGTTGTCCCAGCTGAGCACATGCTCTTCACCGCACTCATGGCAGGGCACCATGAACATGCGCTGATCACTGGAAGCAAAGGCCTCATCAACACGGGACAAGCCCTTCACAGTGGGGGTGCCACCGAAGATCACCTTCCGGTATTCGTAGGTCTTTGCCCGTTCCTCGAGCAGGTTGATGGAATCGCCCTGCCCGCTGACGCTGGTGTTACAGTCGTCCGGTTCCTCAACACAGACCACCGGCGCCGAGAGTGACTTAACGTTGTCGGCTGCGTTCGAGGCAACCAGCGCAAGGAACCCGCCCGGGAACTTCTTAAAGTCGTTCCGGTTGCCGGAGCTGCGAGAAGTCGAGACATCCACCAGGGCTCGCAGCACCGGTGTCACCTCAATCATCGGGTTGAACTTCTGGTCCAGGTACTTCCGGATCGTCTTCTCTTTCGGGAACAGAAGCACGATCGGGCACGGATCGTTGTGAATCCGCCGGCCCAGATAGTTGTTCCAAGCCCCATCAGTCCAGGCCACTTGGGATGACTTCCGGCAAACCAGCTTCTTGACGGCCGGATCATCCAGCGCATCCAAAATGCCAGGCACCCACGGAGTGAGATCCGTGGAGTACTTGCCAGACCAGGCACTACTCTCCTGGGCAATGTACCGGTGCTTGTTCGCCCAATCAGTTGAGCTGATCTTCTCCGGTGGCAGGAACTTCGCCATGGCCTGGGCCATCACCCGGTCCAGATTCGCGGCCAAGCGCTGCCAGCTGTCGGAGGACGGATCGAGAATGCTCATTCAGTAGCTCGATATCGAGATTGATGTCGTACAGCGTATCGATCTCAGTCTTGAGTTTCGGGTTGCCCGTCAGCAGCTCAGTGCGGATAGACAACGCCACGGATTCCAATCGAGCCCCCACCAGTACCGCTGGTACCAGTTCTTCAAGATCCTTCGCCAGGGCCAGCTCCTCGCGGTCCCCTTTGATGCGCTCCAGGCGCTCACGGGCTGACTCATGACGGGCGCCGTTGACCGCGCGCTCCATCAGCCACTCGTGAACATCCTGGGTGTCATACTCATTCGCTTGTCCGCGACCGCCGGCCTTGGCGATCGGGAACGAAGCGTCTTTCTGATAAGCCGTAAAAGACCTTTCGGAAATACCGAAGATCTCAGCGAGCTCTCGCTTATTTACTCGCTTACCCATTGCTAACTCTCTGATTCAAAACCAAGGAAGGAAGGCCAAGGTTGCGCCAAGTCTGCGAAAAAACCGCGAGTCTGCGCCCCCTCAGTGGCGCTACCCGCCAGAAGGACCCGTGCCCATCAGGCTGTGACCTTGAACTCTGTGGATCCGCTTGCAGCAACACAACGAATCGCTGTAACAGCGTTAACCATGAGCGAATCGGTGTAGCCACTGACATCGCCTTCTGACCAGGGCTTACCCTCTGCTGATCCAGCCTCGACTGCAGCCACATCATCCTGGGTGTACTCAACCCGGGCGGTACCAGAAGCTGGCGCAACGCTAACCAGAACATCACCCACACCGGCCGGGAGGTACAGCCACTCACCGGTGGTACTGGTCACGGTTTCTTTGTGATTGAAGCGCTGCCGGGGAATGGTCCGGTTCTGCTGGAACTGCTGGTCATCCAGATCTGGCGAAAGCTTATTAGGCATAGTAGTCACCTGAAGAGTGTTTGATTAACGGATCCAGTCAGTGAACGGAACAGCGGCTGGAACAGACCCCTGGGGGAGGTGATGATCTCATCGACCACGTTCAGCGTTGCTGTAACAACCTTTTCGTTGCCAGCATCATCCGTGCCCGTCAGCGTCATTGTGTATGTGCCGATGGCCAGCTCATCCAACTGTTGAGCCCAGCTTCCGTTTGAAGGAGTTGGGTTGTAGCTGGAGGTGTGGGTTACATCCACACCCTCTACCACCAGGGTTAACCCAGTAGCATCACCGGCGCTTCCAACGGCTGTTGGAGTCGTATTCAGCGTTGTCAGGTCGCCAATGGTCACAGCCGGCGCAATATCGTCAACAACCGTGACGCTGAAGGAATCCTGAATGCTGCCTTCTGCACTGAATGCAGTAGCGGTCAGGGTGTAGGGAGAGCCGGCAATATCGTCTTTGTTGACGTTGCCACTCAGAACAGAGCCAGAGAACGACAGGCCAGAGTCTGTCGGGATTCCGGTTAACGTGTAGGAACTGGCTCCGCTGAAGTAGCCATCCAGATCAATGCTGACCGCATCGGTTTCGCCCAGGCTCAGATCTGGAAGCGCTACATCCTGAGTAGGCAGGACCGCTGCCCGGGAGGTAACGCTGAAGCTGCCCGAGACGCCGTTGATAGTAACGCCGCCCGACACTACCGCCTCAAACGCTCCCGCTGTCAGCTCTACCGTGATCGTATCGCCCACCTGAGCCGTAGCCGGTGATCGGGTAGCGCTGCCTGTTGCGTTGACAGTGACAGTTTCGCCTGAATCAATCCCAGCCAGAACAAAGGTGCGCTGAACCGTTGCGCCCGGCTCTGCTCCTGTTACGTTTGCTCCGAGGTCGAATTGATCCGGGGTTGTGTCAGTAGCACTCGCTGAAAGCTCTGTCCACGAACCCCAGGTGCTATCTGTCGCATCCCAGAACCGCACATCCACATCGCCCTCGGCATCCAGTGCTGATACTAGCGTATCAGGCTGAACCGTCATGCTTGTCGGGTCGCCGCCCACACCGGTATAGCGCCACTGGCACTGATCGCCGGTTGCGACAGGATCGCCGCCTGCGGCCTCAAACTGATAGGCCAATGAGGACGTATCCGCTGCAGCGGGATCAACCACATCGACATAGCCGCCCGTTCCAGGCTCGACAATCAGGTCAATATCATCAGTAGCCGAGCCGCCCGAAGTCGTGACAGTCAGAGTATCTGTACCGAACGGCAAATCACCTTGAGCAATCGTTATTTCAATTTCCGTGTCACTATTGACCGTTACGGAGGCCGTCTCGCCACCAAAATCAGCCGAAGCACCCGTCAGGCCGGAGCCGGTGATCGTGATGGTTTCGCCGGGATAAGCCGTGGCCGGAACCGATGAGAGGGTTGGAGCGCTGACCGCAGCCAACGTATCGGCAGAGAAGTTATCAGCGATTATGGTTTCAAACTCAGTACCTCCAGCTCTGAGATAAAACCCCACACTACCGGCAGACGAGTATGTAGTATCCGTAACTGGCCCGATTTGAGTTGTGCCGTTTACCTTCGCGCTAATTTGATCCCCATCGCATACTATCTCGACATTGATCGGATCAAGTAGAAGTATATCCGATATGTCGAAGGGCGTTCCCAAGGGAGTCCTAACGCCAGCGTCATGCCTTTCAAGCACTACTAAAGCTTCGTTTGGATCTACGGAGGCAAAATACCCGCTATCCCTGTTTGCACCAGTAATCCTTGCACCAGGACCAGCCGCCGTAAAGTCCGCGCCTGTAAGAACATCTACATCAAGCGAAACTCTGTAGTTTGCAGAAGGCGGGGTAATAGACGCGGTGGCGTATTCATAGGAGTTCGCCCCGACTCCGCTGCCCACAACATCTGTATCTGTTCTGACTCGTAAGTCAAAGGTTGCGTCCCAGCTGTGCCCGGTATCACCTGTATGATTGACCAACTCAATTCTGGGAGGTGTACCGGTCCCTCCTGACGCTGTAAACGTATCGGTTACGAAGTTGGCCATTAGACAACCTCCCTTTCGTAGATCCGCACGTTATCAAATTCAATGCCGCACGCCGTTTCAGTCCGATCCGTTGCTTGGTCGACATTCCCGGGATTTGTGTAGCAAGTAGAAAAACTTTCGAATCGCCATGTTTTTGGAAGGCGAATGATTCCATCAGTAGCGTATTGGCTATTGGTAGCCAAATTGCCATCAACCCACATGCGGAGCTGCTGATAATCTGGATGCGAATGGTCAACTGTGACTTTAAATTCGTGGACGCCCGTACCTGCGCCCCACTCGTGTCCCGTTTCCAGATACCAGATCAGACGACCAGGATCGTTTGCCCACACTGAATCTTCCCAGCCGTTGTCGCCCCGACCTTGATTGTCTCCAAGATTGATTGACCCGTTTGGTCCGCCCTTCAGTACAGGATAAAAACCGTTCACTTTGTTCTGGTAGGCTCCAAAATAACCGCCTTTCAAAACAACGCCTGATGCGTCATTGATCGTCTCAAGCGTTCCGTTCCACTTCGCGTCATCGAACCTGAAGTTCCAGATAGCCGTCACAACGTCAGAGGTCGTGTCGCGCAATAGCGTACCGTTGTATTCGTAGGTTGCCGAGTTGCTTGGAGTGGTAACTAGGGGGTCTGTCGCAGAGTCTTTCAGGTTCACGCGGCACGTTTTGCTGCCGCTCATTTTTGCGCTGGTCACGACTTCAGCGCCATTAGCTAGAGTGGAACCATTTTGTAAAGCCCCCTCAAACGTCTCTTGGAAGATAAGGCCAGACGACACCAACCCCTGCGACTGAAATCCACCCCCAGCCTTAGCGGCCACAGGTAAATTGCGCGGCGGTGTGAAGGTGGGGTTCAGGGTCATTGCTCGGTTGCCTCATTGGCCAGATACTGTCGATAAAATTTACCGTCGCAAGAAAACGGGCTTTTCGGGGCTTTCTCATGCTTCTGTTTTAAAACAGAAAGCCTAGATAAGAACGCTTTTTGCATTGGCGAGTTTCTAACAACATCAAAATGGACTTTG
Source organism: Marinobacter sp. MIT932201 (assembly GCF_047123295.1). NCBI lineage: Bacteria > Pseudomonadati > Pseudomonadota > Gammaproteobacteria > Pseudomonadales > Marinobacteraceae > Marinobacter > Marinobacter sp. MIT932201. Next base: position 2,477,645 of record NZ_CP138917.1, read on the forward strand.
AAATGATTACCAAGCCGGGATTTATCTTATTCACCGCACTCTGGATGTTTTCAGCGGTGGCTAAAGCCACAATTATCGATTACAGGTTCGATAACCTGACAATCGATGGAGCCCCATGGACTACGAATATTTTCGATGCCTGCGGAACCGTAGATATCGCATTCAGAGTGGATGTAGAAAACGCAATGGCTCTCAAGTCCTCTGTGAACTGTAAGAGCCAGGGCCTGTTACTAGAGAGCATTGCCCCGAGTGTGTTCACCGTCACTCCGGACAACGGTCCAGCCCCTAACACAACGGTTGCGTATTTCTTGCATTCCATGCGGTTCGCAGATGGTCGGCCCGGTGAATGGCGTTTCGGGCTGTCTGAGCATTTTGCCTACAACGACCCGGAATACATTCTTGCGCGGCTCGGGAATGGATATGCCTTTAACTTTTTCCAGTTCTCATTTTGGGACGCAGAAGACAGCTCTACTCGGCGAGAGGCTTTCGGAAGAGAAACGCCTATCGCTCACACCGTTCCCGAACCGTCAACGATTGCGCTGCTTGCCCTCGGCCTGGCCGCTATCGGGATTAGGCGAAGGCTTCGCTGATCAATCAGGCGCCTGAAGCTCAATCGGGCGCTCATCCCAAGCCCGGATATCGTCTTTGTCGCCTTCACACTTGCCGGCCACGGTTTTCAGCTGTTCTGCCCAAACCGGGCACCAGTCAATCCGCCTGGGCGGAGCCGGCAAGGTTCGCTTTACCAGGTAATCCGCTGGCACCCGGTGCCTCACGTATTCGGTTCGGGTCAGCCACTGTGCCGGCCCGCATCCGGTCATAAACAGCATCAGGCCACACATACTCAGGACCACTGCAAGGCGCATCTTTCACCAATTCCTTCAGCTTGGCCTCAGCTTCGGCCAGCTGGTCGTTAAGGGTTCGCTCACGCTCGGATCGGATCACCGCCTGCTGATCGCGCCAGGCAATGTCTGCCTGAAGGCGGGCAATCTCTGAAAGGTTTTGCTGGTTGGTGACCTTGGCCTGCTCCATCGCCTGGGTGAGCGTGCTGTTTTCTTCCAGCAGCTGCTCCCGATCGCTCCAAAGCCACCAGAAGGCACCAGCCACCACAACCACCAGTGTTCCGATGATCGGCACCAGGAAAGGCGCAAGCTTTGCCTTGGCCGCTTCAAGGATCACTTGTCACCCGGATTGCCGCGCCAGAGCGTCAACACAGTGGCCAGAATGCCGATCACAGCAGTAACAATGGTCGCCACCGCAGCACCGCCAATAGCCTGCATCACTTCAGGATCAGTCACGCGCAGCACAACAACCGTGATGAGCACGCAGGCCCAGATCAGAACCAGACGACGAACAATGAAGTGTTTGGCAAAAAAGTCAGGCATCCCGTGCTTCCTCGCTGGCCATCCGGCGCTTCAGGATCTCTATCTCACCCTTCAGGCCCATTATCTTGGCGTTGCACTCATCCCGCTCACGCTGCATTTCTTCGCGGTAGTGGATGGCCTGAGCTTTGAGAGCATTATCGAGATCGGCAACCACCGCATTCAGCCGTGTAAGCTCATTGGAATAATGGTCCGCCAAAGCGCTTTCGCGCTCTTTGAGGCTCGCCTCAATGGCGATGATTTGTTTGGAACGGGTACTGAAAAGCCCAACAACCACCCAACCAATAGTGGCAATGACGCCGCCGATGAAAGCCCAGAAGCCAGGGCTATCGTTCAGCATTGTCGCTATCTGACTGAAGGGCATCCGATCATTCCGGGTCATGTGGGCTCGGGGTTACGGGTATTGGTGCCAGGGCAGCTGGAAATGAGGCCCATCCTTGAAAGTTTCCCAGTCACCGCCCCACTCGATAGGCACGCCAAGCTCCTCAGCGGCCTGCTTCATCGCATCAGCGATCTTGTAATACAGTGGCCAGTCCCAGCGCACACCGCCGGTAACCCAGGCACCCAGATCCACCGCATGGCCGGTCAGGTGCCGGCTGTTCATCGTGGTGGATGCGCCAGAGTCGAACAGTTCCTTCTGGCGAGAGAGTGAACGCAACCCTTCCAAAACCGTGAAATCAACCTCAGTGATCTGGATGGCACGCTCAACCACAGAAAAGAGATCGTCATGAACACCAGAAAGCCGCGCCATGGATCGGTTGCTCAGCTTGAAGCCCATAACGCCCTCCAGAATTCAAAACAGCCCGAGACAACAACCTTCGGGCAAAGGTCCCGGCATGTTGGACCGTAGAGACACTTCCGATGATCAGAACCGCCGCAGGCCAAACACCGCAAAAACCCTCGCCACAAAAGAAAACCCCGGCTATCGCTAACCGGGGTTCTCAGGGCTCTTTTGGTGTTCAGCCATACTTCTGCGACTGTACGTGAATCAGACTATATCCGTGCATGCACGGTGTCAACCTAAACTTATTTTTTATAATTCCAGACTTACCGAAACAGCCGACCATCCACCCAGGCCTCTGCACTTCGCAGCAGTACGCGAACCTTCTCCCGGCTCATTTTCACTTCCAGGCCGATCATCGAATAGTCCCAGCGCCGAACGTAGTAGGCCAGCACCACCTTGCCCAGCTGCGGCTCCCGCTTCTTCAGGCTGGCCACCGCCTGGTCCACCGCCAGGGCCTCATCATCCGGCACCGTGCAGCCACCCACACCTGCAGCCAACTGAACCGCCGCATAGCCCGAGTTAACCCCACCACTGCGCACCCACACGCCCCAGTCCTGCAGTCTCCGCCTTGTTTCATCCAGCATAGCCGTCTCCGTTTTCACGTTTTTAGAATCCCGTGCAGGGTATGTGCAGGGTTTGTTTTAAACCCTGCACGCTTTCAGCCTTACTCTCACAACGTTTGTGCAGGGTGTGCAGGGTGTGCATAGTCAATTGCCTCGCGCGGGAGAATTTTTTAATAGAGCCTTTCCGGCTCATACACATCTCACGTATTACACACGCGCACGTGCGCGAGAAACCCTGCACACCCTGCACACCCTGCACATCCCTTCTGCCCCATGGCCTGAACACGTGCAGGGTTGGTTTCCAACCCTGCACATACCCTGCACAAAACAGAGCAAACCCTGCCCACAACCATCAATCAGGCTCCACATTGCCCGCTCGCTTGCGGAAGTTAGCCACACAGCCACCCAGGTGATCCGCCTTCGAACTGTTCTCCGGCGGATCCTCCATCACAAACATCATCGCCTGGTGCTCCACACCAGCCAGCTTGAAGCGCTCCCGGGCCTTCAACAGACGGCTTGAAAAGATCGTGATCAGCTTCGTCTCCGTAAGCGGCCTGTTGCCCGTCTCCGAACACCACTTGCGATAGAACAGGTACACATCCCGGGTGGTACAGCTGTGGAAGGGAATATCCAGGTCTCCGGCTTTCCAGTCCCGGAAGAACACCTCAAAGTTCGGCAGGCTGAACTCAATCACACGCTGCCTGGCAATCGTGTCCAGGGGTTTGGTGTGTGATGTGAAATCAGCCAGCGGATAATCCAGCAGCAGCTGGTAGAACGCCGCCGGCCCGCCGTTATCCAGTTCAAACGACACCCGGTTCTGCAGTTCCGTGCTCAATGTGCCCTTCGGCCACACCACCAGGAAACGTCGATCGGAAGGTTCAAGCGGGAACGGCTGTATCTCATTACTCAGGAACACCCCGTTCATGTGGTTGGCTTCCTCCCAGCCGGTCACGAACTTCCGTTCAATGCGCTGGGTCTGCCCCGTAATCATGTGCTTGATGGTGCCCATCTGGTTGTGCTTTTCCGTTCGGGAAAGCACCTCCTCAAACACCGCATACAACAGCCGGCTCCGCCAATCCGTGTACTGGGATTCCAGCTGGTGCTGGCCAAGAATCGCCGCATAAGGCCCGTAGATCTTCCGCATCACCTCGCCGAAGAAGAGCGATTTACCACTGCCATGAACATCCGAGTGGAACAGCAGGGCCGTATCCAGCTTTGCACCCACGTTCTGCAGCGGGTAAGCCAGCCAGCGCACCACCCAATCGATGGTTTCCTGGTCCTGGTTGCACAGGTGGCAGAGTAGATCGAAGATGCCCTTGCACTTGCTGTACTTCTCAGCCTTGGCCATCTCATCCGGTACCAGCGGAATACCCGTGAAGGTATTGATCGTGGTCTCCGTATCGGCCTGCTGGGTAGGGTCAAAAACAATGTTGTCCTGGTCGATCACCTTCCGGCTGGGGTGTTCCATCCAGCGCGTGTAATCGTTTGGGATGAACGCCTTCAGCGCCTCCAGCGACACCACATCGTGGCGTTGCTTATCCCAGACGTTCTTCGTGGGGTAGATGTACACAAACCGCTCGATAATCTTGAAAAACGGATCGCCATCAGCGTCTTTAGGCTTCTGGCCATTTACCTCCACCCAGGTCATCGTTCGCCGGTTCGGGTGCTTCATCCAGGCGTTGAACAGGTCATTGCCCAAGGTGGCCTTCATGCCCGCCTGTTTGTACACCTTCTGCTGGTGCGAGTCGTAAACCTTCGTTTCACCATGGATCAACGCATAACGCTGCAGGGCTTTCTGAAGAGCATCGCCCTCCCCCGAACCCCCTGAATCAGAGGGGGCCAGGGGAGATTCATCCGGGGAGGAATCATTACTCGAAGGGCCAGCCTCAATCGCGGCCATCACCTGGGCTCGAACCGCTTCAAGACCTTGCGCCTTATGAAGATCGTTAAAGTCAGTTAGTGCCATCGGCAGCCCCCGCAAACTCAGGGACCACCCAAACACCGTTCACCGCCTTCGCGGCCTCCTCTGCCTTCAACCGGCCCGGGTTCTTGCCGATCCGTTCCTCTGTCTCTTTGTCCTCATCCCCGGCTATGCAGATAACCGCCGAAGGGCAGAAATGGCGAATGGCTTTGGCCACCGGCACCAGGTTGCCCGAATCAAAAGCAACCGCTACAGGCAGGCCAGTCGCCATGTGCACGCTGGCACCAGTGGCGTAGCCCTCCACGATCACAATGACAACCTGGCTATCAGAGCCCGGGATATCGCAAAGCCAGTGAAAGGAACCCTCTTTGGGCGTGCCGGTGAGGAACGTCTTCTCACCCTCCGGCGAAATCCACTGAAGGCTCACGAGATCCAAAGCGAAAAGCTGGGGGCCATCGCAGGTAACAGGCTTGTAAACAGGCACAACCACACTGCCCCGGCTGAAACGCAGCCCGAACGGGGCCACGCCCTTTGCCGCCAGGTACTTGCTGGGCCCTTCCACTGGCAGTTTGCTCCAGATGCGCTGAGCTTTTTCCCTGCACTCCTTCGCCGCTGCTTCCTGCTCTTTACGGGCCTTTTCCTGAGCCTGCTTTCGCCGGCGCTGATACTCTTTCCGGTCTTCCTCAGAAAGCGAACCCGCAGGCATCCCAACTTTGCGCTTTTCATCGATCTTGTAATTCCCGAACGAACCGGCAAGGCCAATGCCGCCAGAGCTTAAGCGGAACTCGTGAACGACATACCAACCGGATTTCTTCTTGCCTTTGTCGGCACGGGGATAGGTAACAGGAACCCGGACCAGCTTGCCCGAGGTATCGATGGAGTCGACCAGGAGGCCGAGATCGCGCATCTGAGTGAGCACCGCATCAATATCCATTGCGGCCTCCGCAATCGTAAAAAGGTGACATGGAAAGAGCCCTCGATCCAGTATCTTGTCGGTTACTTATGCAGCAATGATTCCTGCGAGATCATCGACAAGGTCCGAATCATCACCAAGGCCCGGCCCAAAAATGTCAGGACGCATCTGATACCGAGTAACACGACCGCCAGAGGCAACCTCTAGCTTTCTGCAGTGCTGAGCTGGAATACGCTTCCAGCAGTTCAGCGCCTGAGGTGTCACGTTACAAAGCTCTGCGATCTGAGATTTTGTTTTAATTTCAGAGCCATTAAGGAGTAATTCGAAGATTTCGATAATATCCACAGGACAACTCACCATGATTAAGTCTGCCCTTAATAATACTGAGGTTGGCTTGCTATGCAACCAAAAGATTTCTGTATATCGTTCGCGGATGGATAAAGACAACCTTGAAAAATTCCGTTTGCGGATCAAGGAGGCCATCGAAGACGGCCCTGCTACACAAACGGCGATTGCTAACTACTGCGATGTCACAGTGCAGTCTGTTGGCGGCTGGAAGCGAACCGGCCAGATATCAAAAGATAACCTCAAAAAACTGAGTGAAATCAGCGGATACAGGTATCTTTATCTACTCAACGGAGAGGGTCCTAAAACCTTCGATAGCTCAGATGAAAATAGAAAGGAAATGCAAGTTGCGGAGACGAGTGTTGAGTACAGTCTTTATCAAGACAGCCCCAACACAGAGCGTCTTTTGAAAGCATTGAGATTTGCGATCGCGAATCAAAAACTATCTGATGAATCGATCGGGATTCTCGCGGACTTTTTAAATTCCCTAGTGGCAACTTCTTCGAAACGAGATAGTTGACGAGCCTGCATATCTCTAGGTTGCGCCCTCCCTTCAGTAATCTCTAATCCCTTCACGCTGCACGAAGAACTTTTGCCCGTTGTAGGCAACCTCCCAGATTCCTCCGAACATTCCAGGGTATTCGATGATAGTCACTTTGACGCCATCCTTGAGTGCAAAGCACTTCCTTGAGTCCAGATAGGCTTGCAGGCTACCCATATCGTCTGCTGCCACAAACTTAATAACGTCCTCAAACCAACCTTTCGTTAAACAGGCATATTTCCCACCTACAGTCTCCGCCGCACTAGCATTGAAAACGAACACCATAAGCAAAATCACCCCTAAAACCCTCATACCCTCACTCCCTGTTGAACCAGCCTTGTTTCTCAACATATAGGCAAAGACTATAAAAAACACAATCAGCTTAGCCTTAATTTTTGTAAGGCTACCTTTACCTATCTGAAGTTAAGCATTATTGTTAAGGCATTCCTTAGTAACGATAAGGGTGCCTTTATGGAAACCTTCACCGCCACCGAATTCACAGCATGCAACATCAACAACCGCTTCACCAGAAGCCAGTTGGAAACGCTTGCCTGGATGGCGGAAGGGAAAGAGAACTTCGCCATCGGAATGCTACGCGGCCACGGCGAACCCGGCGCCAAGAAACTCACCAGCCAGGTAATGCACAAGCTCGAATGCAACAACCGTTGCCTGGCCATCGCCCGCGCCTTCACACGGGGCTACCTCAAAGCCAGAACCGCTGCCGAAAAAGCTGCTGAAGCCACCAAGAACAACGCCGCCAAGGCCATTGCTGGCGTGCTCATTGTCATCAGCGGCATCACCGCGGGCACCGGTACCGGCGATTCATTCCTCAGAACAGCCAGCAGCCGCAGCCAGGGCGTGTATCGCGTGCGCTGGGAAGAAGTCCTGCCGGCCAACCATGGGAGTGCAGCCTGATGGAGAGCAAAACAATCTGCCAAGTGCTCAAACCCCTGTTCGATCTTGGTTCGGAAGTACACGGCAACGGGCCATACCAAATGGAGCTGGCCCGCGAGATACAAGCAACAGGTAAATCTGCCCGCGATCTCACCGTGGGCGAACTCCTCGATTTGTGCCAGATCGCCAACGATCGCTACAACCAGATGATCGAACGGGGGCACATATGAGCCAGCAAACCACCCTACTTTTTGAGGCCGCCCGCATGCTCAACCTTGGCCCGCAGAAGCTGTATCGGGCCCTGCGCAGCCGCAAGGTGCTGAACAACAACAACCTGCCCTACCGCAGCTACGTAGAGCAGGGCCTGTTCACCACCGAGCTCAAATCCTACAAGCACCCAACGCTGGGCTTGAAGACCTACGCCACGCCCCAGGTAACCGAGAAAGGAATCCGGTGGCTGGCCAAAGAGTTCGAAGTGGAAATCACCGAAGCCAACTCACACCAGAAAACAGGAACGGAATCATGAAGGTTTCAATGTCTAACGAAAAAAGCGGCCTGACTATTTCAGTTTGCGCTCAACTTCATCATGAAGGTTCAGAGCACGGAGCCTTAATTCCTCTACTTGCTGCGAGAGGTGGATATAGCGAAGACGAAGCTTTGGATGACCTTCAGGAAATATTGCAGAACTCGATACATCACGCGCTTGCTCAAGCAGATTCGACGCTTCGAATAGCGATTGAAGAACGGCTTCTTTCGATTTCCGTGGATGCTCACTCATCTCGGAACAACTCCCTTTCCAAATCCCTTGAACCTGGGCCAACACCTTTTGGCAGGCCACAGGATGACGAAGACAGTTTAGAAGAAATCTGTGATACGTCCCGATTGATCTACGAGAGAAGGGAAAAGCTTAGCAAACACTTCACTTCCCGGGAGCTTCTGAACAAAGGCTGGAAGGGACTGAAGACACCAGAGCAGGTTGAGAACGCCCTGGCAGCGTTAATCAGAGTTGGGATTCTTTCTTCAGCCGTTGAGGCAACGGGCGGACGCCCCTCTACGAAATATTTCTGGATTTTTTAAACAGCCATTAATGAAGGACTTTTACCCGATGCAATCCGAAAACCGCCCCACAGCCCAACAGCTACTCGCCAGCTGGCAACTCATCTGGCAGCGCAAGCTCAACGGCAAGCCGGAAGAAATGAAAGAGGCGATCGCCAACCACGTGAACCTGTTTCCCAAGGGCAACCACGCCGAAGCCGAGGCCCGCACCCGGAAAACCGTGGCGGCCTACAGTGGCGATCCCGCAGCTATCCGCGCGCTCATCCAGCGCGGCAAAGCCACCCTACGCACCGTGTGAGGCATTGGCCATGGCAACCATCAACTTCCCAGACAACACCCCGGTAACGGTTATCAAGCAGGCCCTGGCCAGCGTTGGCAAAAGCCTGCAATACCGCCCGGGGCCCAGCAGAAAACCCCAACCGGAGGACGTGCCCCATGGCCATCACCGCCGCACTACTCATCTTCAGCCTGTGCCTGGTCTGGCTGATCAGCAAAGCAACCATTGAAAGGACGCACCACAATGACATCACCGATGCCGCAACATACAAGCGCGAAACCCTCTGGCTCTGCCTTCCCATCGCAGGGCGCAAACGCCGGATTCGCCTCCATGAGCACACCTTCTCAGCTCACGGCCCTGGACGGCCGTCTGGGCTGGCTGGATCTCAACACCCGAGCGCCTGTTGTCAATCGTGCCCTGAACACCATGTTCTCCGCCGCCATGCAGGAAGGCACAGACGCCAACCGCGCCGGTCGTTTTTTGTTGTCCCTGTGGAGTCCAGAGCAGTACCCCCTGGACCTGAATGACCTGGGCTTTTTCGAGCGCGAACTCAACTACGCCTGCCGACACCTGGCCAACTTCATCATTGCCTGCCAGGTGAGCTTCCGGCAGCTGGTCACCCTCAGCGATATGGAACCCATCATCGCCGCCTGGGGAGAAGAGCACCAATGAACACAGCCGCCAAGCAACCCGAGCTCACCTTCGAACAGCTGCAGCAGGCCTACGAAGAGCAGAGCCAGGCACTGAACGAACTGGTGATCCACTTCGATCGCACCGTGGCGCACCTGGAACAGGCGACCAAGCTGATCGCCAAACAGGGCCAGCAACACGGCGAGGCCATCGGCTGGCTTCGAGACATTCGCCATGCGGCCGGTGCCACCGGCCCGGACATCAGCCACCAGCAGCTGTGCCAGATCATCCAGGACCTACGCCGCCGCGCGTTCGTGAACGATGCCACGCAGTTACGGAGGGCTCGCTAATGGCCCGCGCCTGCATGACCAAAACCCACAACCTGGCAGCGCTCATGCGCCTGTCCGACCTGGAGCTCAGGGTTGAGATCCAGCAAGCCGCCACGGCTGACCCCCTACAGGGCCTGCACCTGTGCCACGAACTGCTGAATGCCGAGCAGTACTACCCCACCCGCCGGGGCCTCAACCAACTGGTGGGCCGGGAGGTAGAGCGCATTGGCCAACAACTCACCCAGCAACCGGAGATAGCACTGTGAGTGGAAACAACCGGGGCACTGATCTGCCCGATTTCATCAACGATCTGGACGGCGGTGTGTTCGCCGAAAAGGTCTCCCGCGCCTTGAGCGATGTTGCAGCTGGCGTGGTCGACCAGAACAAAGCCGGTGATCTCACCCTCAAGTTCAAGATCGACCGCATCGGCAACAGCTACCGCGTTGGTATCAAGCACACCATCGATTACGAAGTGCCCGAAGCCAACGGCAGCTACCGCCAGAAGAACACCACCGAAAGCGTGATGCACGTGAATACCGGTGGCCGCATGACCGTGTTCCCGGAAAACCAGCACCAGATGTTTGGCAAGAAGGGCGAAATCAACCCACAGGATCAGGAGTAATCCATGAGTCTCGAACAAGATTTGAGTAAAACGCTGGAAAGGATCATCGGCATTATCCAGGCCGACAGTATCCAGCAGTTCATCCAGGAACAGACCAACGGAACAGTGGCGGCCTTGCCTGCAGGTGTCAGCGTCCACGATCTGGAGCAATACCTGGAACAGCGCCGCCGGTACCGCGGATCTATGTCCACCAGCCTCATCGCGGAATTCGTGGAATACGTGACCGCCACAACCGAGGACTACGGATGGGTGCCCGCTGCTGGTGATTTTCCCTGCTTTGTCAGCCCGTCGACCATGAGCGCAAAGACCTTCTTCAACCTGGGTGATGCCGAAAACCCCGGCCACGGCGATCACCACGCGAATCTCCAGCTGGAGAAAACCGAAGCCTTCAAGCAGCTGCTGGAAACCAACGGCCGTAAGTTCGACCAGAAGAACCTCGCCGAATGGCTGGAAGACTGGAAAGACCACCTGGAAGCCTTCGCTGAAGATGGCTCCACCAACGTGCCCATGGCCGCCGCCGTCTCTGCCGTGCGCCGAATCACCATCGGCACCAACGCCGAAGCCACCAGCGAAACACAATCCCTCAGCAGCCGCCGCAGCGCCATGGCGGAAGTGGAAGCCAAGAACAAAGACCAGTTCCCCTGCTTCCTGAAATTCACCTGCGAGCCCTACCAGGGCCTTGAAGAACGCACCTTCAACCTTCGACTCAGCCTGATCACCAGCGAAAAGCCCGTGATTGTTCCCCGCATCGTGCGCCTGGAAACCGCCGAAGAGGAAATGGCCCAGGAACTGGAAGAAAAACTCCGCTCCGGCTTTGAAGACACCCCCGTGAAAACCTTCGTGGGCAGCTTCAACCCCGGCAAATAAACCAACCGCGCCCCACAGGGGCGCATCTGAGAGGGCTTTCGCCGAGAGCCCTGCCAGATGCCACAAAGGAGAACATCATGGACCTGAAACAACACGCCGCCGAACTCGCCAGATTCTGGATTCACGACAACGCGGTGATTATCGACACCGAGACGACCGGCCTTACCGAGACAGACGAGATCGTAGAGATCAGCGTTATCAACTGCCATGGCAACACCCTGCTGGATACTTTGGTGCGCCCTGCCGGCGAGATCAACCCAGCCGCACAGGCCGTGCACGGCATTACCCTGGCAGAGACCGCCGATGCCCCAACCTTCGACCAGGTACTGCCAGACCTGCTGCGCGTCATCCAGGGAAAAACCGTGGTGATGTACAACTCCTCCTACGATGCCCGCCTCATCCAACAGAGCGCCATGAAGCGCGGCTGCAGGGCGCCAACCCTGTTCCCATTCTGTGCCATGAAAACCTACGCCAAGTTCTACGGCGAATGGGACGACTACCGCGAAAGCTGGAAATGGCAATCGCTCGACAAAGCCGCCCGCCAGTGCGGAGTCACCGTAGACGGCAACGCTCACCGCGCCCTCACCGATTGCCACACCACCCTTGGCGTGATCAAAGCCATGGCCGCCTACCACCCGGCAGTGGCCTGAACCAGGAGAACAACACCATGGAACAGATTCAGGACCCAGTCTACAACGGCAACGTAACCGTCCGCTGCACCGCAGAAGAATATGAAGCCAGGCAGCGCAAGAAACAGGCGGAGTCACAGCAGCGCTACCAAAACAACCCCCAGGCCGCCGCCACCAAGCTCTACCAGATCGCGCGGGGCGACACCGGCGGAGGACGCGCAGCCAGCGCCCTGCTGCTTTCCCTCTGGAACGACAACTTCGCCGCCAACCTGCGCGACGTGATCTGCAGCCTGGACATCGACAACACCGAGGCCGCCATCGCCCTACTCTCAACCCTGGGCCCCGGCCACCACCTGGAACGGTACCTCACCCAGGAGCAGATCATCGAGATCATCGATGTGTGGGGCCACATGCATGAGCGCCGGAGGGCTTAACCATGGCCACAGAACAAGTCACCCGCCAGGACTTTGAAGAGGCCCTGCGCGAAGACGAGATTCAGCAACCCAAGCCAGAGCCAACCGGCGCTCAGGTATTTACCCAGGTGGAAGCCGAGCTCAACAAATACCTGGGTAGCAGCGCAGCTGACTGTGCATCCACCCTCGATTGCGCCGTGGCTAATCACCCGGAAACCACTCTGGCCGACATCATCCACTGCCTGATGGTGATGAACCACAAGCGCATCGAAAAGAAAGCGCACCGCGCCGCCATGCTCAAAGCCGCGCGCAAGGCACTGACCATTATTGGAGAGTTCCCCCATGGGACAGAAAACCGGAATTGAGTGGACCGAATCCACCTGGAACCCGATCCGTGGCTGCTCACGAGTCAGCGAAGGGTGCCGTAACTGCTACGCGGAAACCGTGGCAAATCGATTTAAAGGCCCAGGTGAACCCTATGAGGGGCTGATCGCCAAGGGTGGCCAGTGGAATGGCGAGGTGCGACTGGTCGAACACAAGCTTGACGAGCCCTGCCGCTGGAGCAAGCCGCGAATGATCTTCGTGAACAGCATGAGCGACCTGTTTCACCCGGCTGTCTCTTTCGAAACCATCGCCGGAATATTCGGAATCATGGCCGCCGCTTCCTGGCATACGTTCCAGGTGCTAACCAAGCGCCCGCAACGAATGCTGGAATTCTTTTCCTGGCTAGAATTTCATCCAGATCGCTCAAACTTTGACACACAAAGGCTTCAAAGCACCTACCCCGGTGCAGCATGGCAGCCGTTTTTCTTGGCCCAGGCAGCCGCAGAACTTTTGCCCTATCAAGGTGATGGCCTAAGAGTCGACCTTAAAGGTCAATGGCCTCTAACCAACCTCTGGCTTGGCGTAAGCGTTGAAGACCAAGAAACCGCAAACGAGCGCATACCGCAGCTTCTCGAAACGCCAGCTGCTGTTCGGTGGATCAGTGCAGAGCCGTTGCTGGGCCCTATTATCCTGGACGAATTTCTTTTTCGGGGAGATCACAGCCTTCGTGAAACGGACCCATTGGCAGCCGCGATGCTGGCTGAATCGGTTGCAGATGGTCATGGATGGATACGGCCAGCAATCGACTGGGTAGTTGTTGGCGGTGAATCCGGACCAGGCGCGAGACCTATGCACCCCGACTGGGCCCGATCTCTACGCGATCGGTGCCAGGCCGCCGAGGTACCTTTCCTGTTCAAACAGTGGGGTGAGTTCGCACCCTCGCCCGACGGCGGCCTACCCGATGAACTTCCAGAGCCATCCGGTTATTACTTTGAGGATCCACACCCACCCGGAAAGGCCTGGCGATTGGGGAAAAAGCGCGCAGGTCGCACGCTGGATGGCCGCACCTGGGATGAATACCCGGAGCCGGCGCAATGATCACCACTCGCCTCAACCGACTGCTCAAAGCCTACCGCATCGCCAAGTCCCTGTTTGGCGATGCCAACCGAGGCCGCGCCCTACCCGGCCCGGTGTTCCGCTGGTGCCACAAAATCCGCATGGCCGTCTGGGCCGAGATCGACCTGGTAAGGCGCCTCATCCCCCACATCCGGCCCGCCAATCTTAAACAGGAGAACCCCATGGCATACCGAACCGAAGTCAACGACGCCGGCGAATCCCCCTCAGCCAGCAGCCGCCGGCAAGACGACAAGGCCATGAGAGACATCATCAGCGCGCTGCAGGACGGCGCCCACCTGCGCATTCATCCGAAAGTGCGACGGGCCGCCATCGAAGGCCTGCCAGAAAAAGACGCCCGCAACGGCCGAACCATCAGCGCCCACCGCTGCAAGAAGCTGGCAAAGGAAGGGATCATCCGCGAAGTCGCCATGGACCGCTACGCCTTCAACCCAGACCTGGAACTGGAGGCCCTGTGATGGACAACAAAACCGCACGGCAGGATCTGGAAACCGTGATCCGGGTGGAAGACTTGGCACTGGGATCGATGCGCAAGCTGAAGGCGATTCAGGATTGGTTGCGATCGCACCCCACAGACACTGTTCCAATGCCACAGAGCAAGGACCAGGCGCGGGCCATGGCGCTCACCGGTATGAAATGGCTGGAAGATAATTCACCGGGTGAATTGGTTCATGTCGGTGGGGTTGAACCAATCATTACCAACGAAATGAAAGCCGAATGCATGGGTGAGTTTGAGATATTAATCACTGAAGATTGTGGGCGCTGCCTCGTGGAAGGTCTGGATGAAAACTGCGAACAGTGCGACGGCGAATTGGTTTATCAGCGAGCAGTCACGGTGCCCTGGGATACCTGCAAAGATATTTACAAGGCAATGGCGAAGGCGGCCAACTCACAAAAAGCCCCAAACCGAACACCATCAGCACGTTGGCGGGAGGCAGGAGAAACAGACCCACACGAGGGCAAGTATGACGGCGAGCGCGCTTTATTGTGCAAAGGTGATATTACAGATGACGAGCTCGCCAACGAGGTTTATCTCTACCCGAACATTGGAAACCTGACCGCAGCCAAAGAACGAATCCGCTGGCTTTCGAGAAGGCTGGAAGTAGCTCTCTCTGGCAACATTCCGACATCGTTCGCCGGAGCACTCAAAGATGTAGAGGCGCTGAAAACGATACTGGTGGATTCCGTGCGCCTCCGTGAACCCGATTTCATCATCGGCGATCCACAGGACCCTTACCTGATTCGCTACTGGCTCCGCCGCGATCGCCCGGAAGGCAGCATCTACCTTCACTGCATTCGAAAAAGCGACGATGACAGAGCCCTCCACGATCACCCGTGGTCCAGCACTTCCTTGGTGCTCCAGGGAACACTCCGCGAAATTCTGCCGGACGGCAGCCGTTTGCTCACACCAGGCTGCATCGTAAGCCGTTCAGCTGAACAGGCCCACCGCCTGGAAGTCGTCGACGGCCCGGTATGGACGCTCTTCATTACCGGCGCGGTAGAACGTGAGTGGGGTTTCCACTGCCCGAATGGCTGGGTGCACTGGAAAGAATTCACAGATCCCGCAACCAACGGGCAACAGATAGGCCAGGGATGTGGTGATGAATAATCAACTTCATAACCAGGTGACCTATACAGCCGGCCAAATGAAACAAAGCGCGCTCTTCGGCGAAGACGTTGTGCTGACAACCGATATGTTCGTTTTGCTCCAACTGTTCACCCACTATCGGGGACACGACATTCCGAAGGACTTCTTCGGGCTGAGCCATACATATCACAGCGTCTTCACCCACCCAGACAAGCGCCCGAAGAGCAGCTGGAGCGAAGCCCGGGTACTGGCTGCCATCAGGAAATGCGAGGAAGCGGATCTGATTTCCTACAAGGAATATGACTGCGGCCATAAATGGACCATCACCCAACGCGGCATTTCAGCCAGGCGCGAGGCCCATTCAGTGAACGGAGGGCTCAGACGATGAGCACTGAATTCAAGAGCACCAGAGCCGTGCCACTCGAGAAGATTATTACCCGCCTGAAAGGACTGTCAGAAGCAATCACCAAAGGTGGCGACTATCAGGATCGGGAATTCACCATGCGCATCCCAGCCGAGTGCGATCGCGATGCTGACCTGGTAATTGCTGAGGCTGCCACGCGCCTGCAGCAACTGCAGGCTGCAAACCGAGACCTGCAAGCCTGGTTCGATGATGCCAGAGCTGAGGCCGAGAAAGCCCAAGAACGCATCAAAGACCTGGAACAAGTCGCCACCAGCGTCCGGCGCGATCTCATCCTAAGAGCAGAACCAGACTGGGACGGCAGTGGCCAGCAAGTGGTCAACCTCAGCGCCGGCATCTGGGATGAGCTGAACCGCGTCCTGGACATCAAAGGCAACAGGCGGGAGGGCAAGTGAGATGGCTAAGGCAATAGCTCGAATTTGCGACATGCGAGAAGGCAAGGCGCTACAGCTTTTCGTGGAGGATGACGGTGATGTGATCGTTTCGGTGATACCAGAAGGTGGGATTTATGCCAAAGGGGTTCAATTTTGCGCCTCTGGCACCCAGTCGCGGCGAACCGTTCAGGCCCTCCACGAGCTTTTTGAGGCGATGGCAGAGGATGAAGAGGCCATTCCTCAAGGCGCCGGCATGAAGGTGGAGGAAGACTAATGCCAAAGCAGAACTTCACGATCGATGTGCCTCAGATCGCCTGCATCACCGTTACCGGTCCCATTCAGTGCGGAAAATCGATTGTCATTGACCGAATCAAGAAGATGCTGGAACAGGAATTTGGTGCAACTGTTGTCAGCAAGGATTGGAAGGAAGAGACCACCCTTTCCAACTATGAATCTCTCGAAGACTGGCAGAGGAAAATGGTAGCAGGGACTATTTGGAACGTTTCAGAACCCGTGAAACCAGTGCCGATCACCTTTCAGGCGGATCAGTGCACCTACCCAGAATGCCACTGCCCCTTCGATATGGGCCCCGATCACCAGTGCCTCAAAGGCCTTCCTGTGATTCGCAAGTAGTGAGGTAACCACTATGGCCAAACTCAAATCACTGGAAAAATGGCGAGAGGAAACCTTCGAGGAACCCGGCCCATCCATGCGAGTGGTTTACAAGTGGGCAAATGAGGGCCACATTCCAGGAGCACGGAAAATCGGCGGCCTCTGGTTTGTCGATCCGGACAAAATCAAGATCAACACCGGCAACCCACTGGTGGATAAAGTACTGCAGGCAAACTGATGGCACCCAGAAAGCGGCTCAAAAAGAACAAAGACTTGGTGGAAAACCTGTACGGCAGCACCAAGAACGGCGTTACCTACTACCAGTACAAGCACCCGGTTACCGGCCATTATTATTCCATGGGCACCAACAAGCAGGAAGCCAACGCCGCCGCGCGCCAGCTGAACAGCATCCTGATCCCGGAGCGCAACCTGGTGGCCCAGGTGATGGGCACCGCGGATAAGGATATCAGCCACCTGATCGACCGGTACCGGAAAGAGCTGCTACCCACCAAAGGCCTCGCCGCCGGTACCGAAAAAATACTCGAGTATCGCCTCAAACGTATCGAGCGCGATCTGGGCAGCAAGCTGATAGACGAAATGGATGTGCAGGCCATTGCCGAATACTTGGATGACAACTTCGAACGCGATGCCTACATCAAGCACCGAGCCACGTTGATCGAACTGTTCCGCTTCGCCATCAACAAAGGCCTCTACCCACTCGACATGGGAAACCCGGCAGAAGTCACTTACGCCAAATCAGAATACGAAAAGGCCCGCCGGCGCCTCACATTGGAACAGTTCTGGGAGATCCACGCCAAGGCAGAGCCGTGGATGCAGCTGGCCATGGAAACCGCACTGATCACCCTCCAGGGCCGCGCGGAAGTGATCAACATGAAGTTCTCGGATTACCAGGACAAAACCCTGAGAGTTATCCGCCAGAAAACCAGCAAGCACGAACACTCACACCTGATGATCCACTGTCCGCAGCTGGAAGACATCATCACCCGCGCCAGGCAGTCCAAAATCGCCAGCCCCTACATCATCCACCGCAGGCCAGAGCGCAAAGTGGAAGCCGAAGGCCGCGACCACTGGACCAAGCTCACACCCAACACCTTCACCGCAGAGTTCCGCAAAACCCGGGACAAGTGCGAGAGCTTCAAGAACATGCCCCGGCAACACCGCCCCACCTTCCACGAGATCCGGGCCCTGGGATCATGGCTCTACAAAAAGCAGGGTTTCGACAACGAGACTTACATCCAGCCGCTGATGGCGCATGCCAATCAGAAGATGACGGAGCATTATCAGCAGGGGCATGAGCAGCGGTGGGTGATGGTTGAGGCTGGGCTGGTTATTAAGTCTGGCAGCTTAAAACAGTGAACGGCGATCCTGTAGCATTCTATTTTGGCTGAACAAGACGGTAGAGTTTCTGGGCATCATCGATTATTTGTTGTTTGCATCCCGGAGATACTGGAAGCTGCATGCCGTAGCCATCATTCATTGAGCACATCTGCAGGGTTGCCGAATAACGATCGAACTGCTTCCTGATATCAGCAGACCTCGACTCGCCCAACACTCCGACAATATTCGAAACCTCTTGTTCCGTGATTTGCCCTGCGACATTGCCTTTCTCCAGATAACCAATGTGGGCGGAAAGCCTTTTTCTTATATCCGAGGTAGCTTCATTGAACTCTTTCCTCTTATCACGCCCCAGAGCCAATCTGTGACCTAAAATCAGTCCTACTAACAGACCGACCAACCCTGATACTGCAGACCAAGCCATACCATTTCTCCCTGAAAACTTTTCCCAATATACAGTACGCAATGCGTTGATTTATATAGTCTGCAAAGTGTGCACTAGTGGCGGGGCGTTTCAAGATCTATTTGTTTTTAACTCATTAACTTACGTTTGTCAGAACGCAATTTTGACATGGTAGAGGTCCCCAGTTCGAATCTGGGTGGTCCTACCAATTCTGCAAAAAAGTCAGTTGCTTACGTGCCTCGTAAGAACTGGCTTTTTTTGTGCCCAAAATGACCTCTCAGACACTCTTACCGCTGCGAACGGTGCTTTTCCTGTTCGACGACTATCAGTTCCTCCAAATCAAACCCTTCTGCCCTGGCCCGATCCTTGAATGCCTCTATCGCCTTTTCACTAACTTCCGGCGTGCGCGAAAGGAACCAGAGATAGTCCCTGTTGTACCCGGTCACGTAGGCATGAGAATACGCTTCTTTATCGAGTTCAAACACAACATAAGAGGCGTAAAATGGGCCGGAGAAGGACACCTTCAGGTGGCCCGTTTTCTCATCCTCGACAAACACCGCACGGCCATCGGCTTCCTCCCACTTCCCTTCTTTCGCGTTATAGCCACGGTTGATGACTTTTATGCTGCCATCTTCGTTGCGACTGTATTCAGCGCGAACATTGGTGAGCCCGCGTTCAAAGGAATGGTCGAGGCGGGCAATTTCGTACCAGGTGCCCAAGTAGCGGTCACTCTCGAAACCGGTGACCGGCTCAATGTCCTCGGGAAGACCGGTACAGCCAGCCACGGCAATAAGCCCGACTAGCAGAGCCCATCTTTTCAAAACTGCCATCATCTCGAACGCTCCGTTTTCGAATATCAGAAACGACAAGGGCCAGCAGTTGCTGGCCCTTGTTTCATACTTTGTAGAAGTCCCGATACCAGTCTACAAACCTGGCAATGCCCTCCTCTACGGGCGTGGCCGGTTTATAGCCGACGTCTTCGATCAGATCATCGACATTGGCGTAGGTGGCGGGTACGTCCCCGGGCTGCAGTGGCAGCAGTTTTTTTCTCGGCTTTCTTGCCAACCCGCTCCTCGATAATCTCGATAAACCGGGAGAGCTCAACCGGGTTGTTACTCCCGATGTTATACAACCGGTATGGCGCCTTGCTGGTGCCTGGATCCGGGTTCTCGCCGCTCCACTCGCCGTTGGGTTCAGCAACATGGTCGAGGGTGCGGATCACGCCCTCCACGATGTCGTCGATGTAGGTGAAATCCCGGCGATGGCGGCCATGGTTGAAGACGTCGATGGGTTCGCCGGCGAGGATCTTCTTGGTGAAGATAAACAACGCCATATCCGGCCGGCCCCAGGGACCATAGACGGTGAAGAATCTGAGGCCAGTGGTGGGCAGGTTATACAGGTGGCTGTATGTGTGGGCCATGAGCTCATTCGCCTTCTTGGAGGCGGCATAGAGGCTCAGAGGGTGATCCACGTTGTCGTGAATCGAGAAAGGCATGGTCTCGTTGGCGCCGTATACCGAGCTGCTGGAGGCGTATACCAGATGCTTCACCTTATTATGCCGGCAACCTTCAAGGATATTCATGAAGCCAACAAGGTTGGCATCCACATAGGCGTGAGGATTCTCAATGGAATACCGCACACCGGCCTGGGCCGCCAGATGGACTACCCGCTCCGGTTTATGCTCGGCGAAGAGTGCCTCCATGGCGGCGCGGTCTGCTACATCCTGGCGGACTTCGGTATAACCGGCTTTGTCGGTCAGGCGTTTCAGCCGCGCTTCCTTCAGGTTCACATCGTAGTAGTCGTTGACGTTATCAACGCCAATGACCTCATCGCCCCGGTCAAGCAGGCGATGGGCCAGGTATGAACCGATAAAACCGGCCGTTCCGGTAACAAGAATCTTCACGTGTCTCTCCCTGAAATGAATGCCGGCCTCAGAAGGACACGCCGGCACTCACGAACGGTCCGCCTATCTCGACATCCAGGCGGTCGCTGTCGTCCTCGTAATCAATGGACATCTGGCGATAGCCTGCACGGAACTGGATCAGCGATATCTCGTACTGACCGTAGGCGTTGAAATCGTGCAGCGAATCGCCGTCGAAGCTGATGAAGTTTCCCTCGGCTCCCACGGACAGTCCAGTCAGCGGCAGATCAAATCGTGCTGCCAGATAGCCCATCGGGATAACTGCGTCGACGCTGGTCTCGCTTGATGCCAACCCATTCGCTTGCTGCACGATCAGATCGCCGGAAAAATCGCGAGCGGTCAGACCAAGATCGAGATTTACCCAGTTATCCAGAACTTCGTAATAAAGGGTCAGATCCAGCTGTTCCAGATCCAGATCGGACTGGACCTCGCCCGAGACGCCGTCGAAGCCGGCGAGACCGACATCGCCACGGCCACTTTGTTCAACCAACGTGTAATTGAGTCGAACATTAGGCAATAGCGGCACCGGATGCTCCAGATACAACGAAGCATTGGCGTTGGAGTCGCTGTCGAGATTCAGATCGTTCTCAACGTCCACAACGTCATTGTTGGTGGCAGCCTTCCCGGAAAGATCCGAATCCCAGTAACTTACGCTGGCACCTAGACCAACCACATCTGCCTGTGACAGAGGCGCCACCAGGATCAGTGAACCACCTACAGCAAGCATCAGTTTACGCATGACACACCTTTTGAATTTGTTGTCAGTTTCAGTCAGTCGAACTGGATTCCCAGACGGCGCCCGACTTCTTCGTAAGTTTCGATCACTTCGCCAAGCCCCTGGCGGAAACGATCTTTATCCATTTTCTTGCGGGTTTCCTTGTCCCAGATCCGGCAACCGTCCGGGCTGAATTCATCGCCCAGCACGATCTTGCCTTCGCTGCGACCAAACTCCAGCTTGTAGTCCACCAGCAGCATACCAGCATCAGCGAACAGGGCCTTGAGCACGTCATTTACCCGGTAGGTCAGGGCTTTCATCTGCTCCAGTTCGTCGGCTGAGGCCCAACCAAAGCTGACGGCCAGGGATTCGTTGACCATGGGGTCGTGGAGCGCGTCGTTCTTCAAAAACAGTTCGTACGTGGGCGGATTCAGCTCCTGCCCTTCCTCTACGCCAAGCCGACGGCAGAGGCTGCCTGCGGAGACGTTGCGGACCACGCATTCAACCGGGATCATGTCCAGTTTCTTCACGAGCGATTCGGTCGACGACAATAGTCCCTCGAAATGGGTCGGTACGCCCGCCGCCTCGAGTTTTTCCATAATGAACGCATTGAACTTGTTGTTCACCATGCCCTTGCGATTAAGCTGTTCCTTTTTCTCGCCGTCGAAGGCGGATGTGTCGTCACGGAACACCAGCACGAACCGCTCGGGGTCGTCGGTACGGTAGACGGATTTAGCCTTGCCGGCGTAGAGTTCTTCGCGTTTTTCCATTGGGGGTCTCCGAAAAGCGGCCGCCCTGAGCGGCCTCTTCCTGAATCAGTATAGGTAATCGAATAGTTGCGCGAGCAGATCCGCCGTCGTGCGGCTGCCAGTGTAGTCCGGAACCTCGTCGGCAGAGATGACAATGGCGTCGCTCTGCTGGCTGAGGTTTACAGTGTGGGTATGCTGCGGCGCCTCTTTATCACTGAACCAGCTGAACCAACCCGGATCCCGCTCGTCTTCGGTCCGGAAATCGACATGGAACCAACCCTCACTGCGGTTCAGATCAACAACAGGAATGCCCGAGTCTGTCAGCGCCCGGCTTACTTCAGCCCAGGAACGACCATAATCAAGCTCCATGCGGATCGAGACCGCCTCATCCTTTTCCGAGATCAGGCGAACAAGCGGATCGCTAACCATGCCGGATGCGGCTCGGGAAAAGGACTTGGTTTCCTCCCGGGCCCTGAGAAAATCTCCCAGGTCTGACAACAGGCGTCGCTGAAGCTCCAACGCCTGCTCCGAGGGGTCGGACACACCGCTCCAGGGGATCAGTTCGTCTGGCTGCTCCGCCACTTCCAGTTTGCGCACCTGCACTTCGGTGGTCTTACGACGAACGCCGGGAGCCATACGCAGCTGGAGGACGACTTTCTGTTCGCCAGCAGACGGATTATCGGAAAGCTCCACCAGTTCCCTGGCGCGCTTGCTGAAGTTGGCAAGCTCAGTCTGCAGGAGGCCGAGCTGGGGGCTGTCAAAACCAACGCCCAGGCCACGGTCCGACAGGTAGCTGTTCACCGCGGGCCAGATTCGTCCGGGCACATCGTTCACCAATAGCCAAAGCCGGCCATCGAGCTCTTCAATCACATAGTTTTCATCCAGGATGTCCGAGGTCATGTCCGGCGGACGCGGTATATCGGACGGGTACATCTTGCTGGCATCGGCCGGCTGGACATCACGGATTGGCATGGTCTGGCTGAAACGGGAATCGTCGGCGGTTGGAGGCAGTTCCAGCGGCTTCCCTTCCGTCGCATTTACGTAGCGCTCGGAACGATCTTCAACGAAGCTGCATCCTGAAGCTGCTGCGAGAAGCAGCAGCCCGGATACCATAACAGCGGGTTTCAACATCAGGTTACTACCGGTTCCTTTTAGAACCTGCATCAGGTTACTCCGGGGCTGGGATGATTTAAGCAAACTCAGAGTACACCTGAGGCCTTGAGGGCATCTTCCACTTCGCTATGGAACTTTTCGCTGAGCGGTGTCAGCGGCAGGCGGATGCCCTCCCCGATCATTCCCATTCGGTGAAGCGCCCATTTAACCGGAATCGGGTTCGCCTCAAGGAACAGCTTCCGGTTGAGCGGCATGAGCAGTTCGCTCAGACGCTCGGTCTCTTCGCGGTTTCCTGCTACGGCCGCTTCGCAGAGCTGGGCCATGGCTTTCGGAGCTACGTTGGCAGTCACAGAGACGTTGCCTTTGGCACCCGCGAGCATCAACTCAGCCGCGGTGGCGTCATCACCGGAGTAAACCGCAAGACGGCCATTCAAGGCTTCGATCAGTTCAGCACCGCGGGGAATATTGCCCGTGGCGTCCTTGATACCCACGATGTTCGGGATATCAGCAAGCCGCAGCACGGTCTCGTTCAGCATGTCGCAGGCAGTCCGGCCGGGCACGTTGTACAGCATCTGGTTCATGCCGGGGACGGCTTCGGCGATGGCTTTGAAATGCTGGTACAGGCCTTCCTGGGTCGGCTTGTTGTAGTAGGGAACAACGAGCAGACAGGCATCGGCGCCAAGCTTATGGGCTTCGGCGGTCAGTTCAATGGCCTCACGGGTGCTGTTACCGCCCGTGCCCGCAATAACCGGGATGCGACCATTAACGCGTTTGATGATGTGGCCAATGGTCTGGCAATGCTCTTCCGGGTCGAGCGTTGCGGATTCGCCAGTGGTGCCCACAGCCACAATGCCGTGCGTGCCGTTTTCAATATGAAAGTCTACCAGCTTGTCCAGATCCTCCCAGTGAATATCACCGTTTGGATGCATGGGCGTGACCAGTGCGACAAGGCTACCCGTAATCATAAAAGCTCCGTCCGAATAAAACCGATATGGTAATGTTGGGCACGAACTGACACAAGGGAATTAAAGGAGATGTCATGCCATCCGTTGAGTTAAACAAACCCGTTCCGGATTTTGAAGCGCCGGCTACCGGAGATCAGACCATAAGGCTGGACAATCTGAAGGGTCAGAATGTGGTAATTTACTTCTATCCGAAGGACAACACCCCTGGCTGCACCACCGAGGGCCAGGACTTCCGGGATCGGATGAAACAGTTCGAAGAGCTGGACACGGTTATTCTTGGAGTATCCAGGGACGGCCTGAAAGCCCACGAGAACTTCCGGGCCAAGCATGAGTTTCCCTTCCACCTGATTTCAGACAAGGACGAAGCCCTCTGCAACCTCTTTAACGTGATCAAGCTGAAAAAGCTCTACGGCAAGGAGTACATGGGCGTCGACCGCAGCACCTTCCTGATTGATAAGGACGGCGTGTTGAGGGCGGAATGGCGTGGCGTGAAGGTCAAAGGCCATGCGGACGAGGTTCTGGAGGCCGTACAGGCGCTTTAGGCGCCTGTCAGGTGTCGCTGGTTTCGGCCAGCGGCGCAGACTCCTTCACCGGCCAGGCGGCAAATACGGCCTTGAGCATGGTTGCCAGCGGAATAGCAAAGAAAACACCCCACAAGCCCCAAATGCCTCCGAAGAACAATACTGCAACGATAATGGCGACCGGGTGCAGATTGTTTACTTCCGAGAAGAGAATCGGAACCAGGACGTTACCATCCAGCGCCTGAATAACACCGTACACTACCATCACCCAGATAAACTGGCTGCCCCAGCCGAAGGCGAACAGTGCAATCACCGCAACAGGGATGGTGACAACAGCGGCGCCAATGTAGGGAATGACCACGCTCAGCCCCACCAGCAGGGAAAGCAACGCAGCGTAGGGCATGCCCAGTAACTTGAAGGCAATGTAGGTGGCGCCCCCCACGATCAGGATCTCAACCGCCTTGCCGCGCACGTAATTGGCACACTGGAGGTTCACCTCGTGCCAAATCTGCAGCATCATCGGACGCTGGGGTGGCAAAAGCCGGGCAATGGAATTCAGCAGCACTGCCCTGTCCTTCAGGAAGAAGAACACCAGAATCGGTACCAGCACCATGTAAATCAGTAGCGCCACAAGGTCCGGAATGCTGGACAGCGAGAACGACACCAACCATTGGGTCATGTGCCCCACTTCGGTGCTCACCTGACTGTATACGGTGCTGACAGCCTCTCCAGAGATCAGGTGGGGGTACTGTTCCGGCAGCAGCTCAAGATAGGATTGGAGCTCCCGGATGATACGCGGTGCTTCACCTGCCAGGTTACTCAGCTGCGTCCAGATCAGCGGAAGCAGGCCAAACAGGAAGCCGACCAGTACGCCGAGGAAAACCAGGAACACGCCAATGATCGAAACCGTCTCCGGCACGCCGAGCTTGTTGAGCTTGGTAACCAGGCCCTGCAGAATAAAGGCGACAATGAGCGAGGCAATGGCCGGCGCAAGCATGGCACCGAACCAGATAACAAAAACGGTTCCTGTCACCAGTATCAGGAACAGGATGACCGCTTCTTCATCCGAGAAGTATTTGTGCGCGAGACCGCGTAATGTCCTGATCATTTACAGCTCCGAATTCTTAACCGCCGCACTTTATCACAAACCGGTACTGCCCGGCGGTTTCGGAACTGCTCATTAGCTTGTGATCAGACAGTTGCAGAAAGGCCGGAATATCCCGTGCGGAACCCGCGTCTGTTGCGATCACCTCGAGTTCTTCACCGGGCGCCATGCTGTTAAGCTCCAGTTTTGTTTTCAGCAAAGGCATCGGGCAGCGCAACCCGGAGGCGTCAAGCGTTCGATCAACCATACTAGCGATACACTCTCGCGAAAATTATAAGCGGATTTAACAAGCGGGCATTATGCCGACAGTGATAATGTATTGCATCACAATCCTCTTCAAGCAGGGGGTCAGAACTTTTTATCGTAAACCGCTGTCAAACCGGCGACTCAGACCACAGGCACCCGGCACTACATGATTGTTAATCAACCCCGACCCCGAACGCTAGCGGGACTGGCGGTAACCGCCTTTCTGGCACTGTTGCTTGCTGCATTACCGGGCCATGCCCAGGAAAGCAGACTACCTAGCATAGGTGGCAGTGGCGGAGGCCTGATTGCAGGCCAGCAGGAATCGGATATCGGCCAGCAGGTCATGGTGTCTATCCGCCGATCAGCACCCCGGATAAGCGACCCCTTGGTTTATGACTACCTCAGCGCTATCACCTATCGCCTGGTTCCCTCGGCGCCCCTGCAGAATCGGGACCTGACCCTGGCGCTGATAGATAGCCCGGCAATCAACGCCTTCGCCGTGCCCGGTGGCATTGTTGGCGTCAACGGGGGTTTGTTCCTGAATGCCGCTACCGAGCAACAGTTTGCCTCGGTACTGGCGCACGAGCTTGCCCATCTTAGCCAGCGGCACTTTGCCCGGCGCATGGAACAGCAGGAAACCAGTGCGCCGCTCACACTGGCAGGCATGATTGCCGGCATTGTGTTGTCGGCGGTCACCCAGTCGGATATCGGTTTTGCGGCCATTGCAGGAACCCAGGCTCTGGCGGCCCAGAACATGCTGGCTTATAGCCGGGCCCATGAGCAGGAAGCCGACCGGGTCGGCCTCGACATTCTGGCCAGTGCCGGCATGGATCCCCGCGGCATGCCGGAAATGTTCGAAATCATGATGAGGCAGAACCGGATGCAGGGAAATCGCCTACCTGAATATCTGTCGACGCACCCGTTGACCCAGAGCCGTGTGGCCGACACTCGCAGCCGAGCCGAACAGTATCCGGACGAAAAGATCCGTGATGGCCAGGAATATCACCTGATGCGCAGTCGGCTACAGGTGCACTACGCACCCTCAGCCGATGTCGCGGTGGAAACCTTCGAAGCCTACCTGGATAGAACGGATGTTCAGAGGAATGACGCTATCCGGTACGGCTTGTCCGTGGCCTATCTTGAGAACAGGCAGTACGACAAGGCGGTGGATATACTGGAAGACCTTCTGGCCAGGAATCCCGGCCGGATCACCTTCCAGGTGACTCTGGCAGAAGTAAGGCTGGCGCAGAATCGTATGGACGATGCGCGGGCTCTACTGAAAGACGCGCTGGCAAGAAATCCGGGTAACTACCCGATCACCCATACCCTGGCACGCACCGAAATAGCTGACAGCAATGGTGCCGCAGCGGCTGAGTACCTCAAACAGCTGACTCGCCAATTCCCGGCGCAGGAACATCTGTGGCTTAAACTGGCCGAGGCCGAGGGTATGGCAAGAAACATCGTCGGCGTGCATCGCGCACGGGCGGAGTACGATGTCTTGATGGGTGATCTGGAGTCTGCCCAGCGTCAGCTCCGGCAGGCACAGGAGAAGTTGCCAGCAGGGGCACCTCAGCGACAGGTTGTGACTGAGCGGCTGGCCGAAATCACCAGCCGCCTGCACGCCCGGGCCAACAGCTGATCAGGCGTTACCTGCCGCCTTGAGATTCATGTTGGCGGTAAAATCCAGCATACGCTGAAGCGGCTGCAGCGCTTTTTCCCGCAAGCCAGGGTCCACAAGCACTTCCTGATCACCCTGCTCCAGTACCTGCAGCAGATTCTGCAGGCCATTCATGGCCATCCAGGGGCAATGGGCGCAGCTCCGACAGGTAGCGCCATTGCCTGCGGTAGGCGCTTCAATGAGCGTTTTGTTCGGAGCAAGCTGCTGCATCTTGTAGAAGATGCCGTTGTCTGTGGCAACAATGAACTTTTCATTGGGTAACGTCTGCACTGCGTGAATCAGCTGCGAGGTTGATCCTACGACATCCGCCATCTCAACGACGGCATCCGGGGATTCCGGGTGGACCAGCACCGCTGCATCGGGATACAGGGCCTTGAGATCCTCAAGCCCGCGATACTTGAACTCTTCATGGACGATGCAGGAACCATCCCAGAGCAGCATATCAGCGCCCGTGGTTTTCTGAACGTAGTGCCCCAGGTGCTTGTCCGGCGCCCAGAGAATTTTCTCGCCGCGGGTGTCGAGGTCTTCAACAATTGCCTGGGCACAGCTTGAAGTAACCACCCAGTCTGCCCTCGCCTTCACCGCCGCCGATGTGTTGGCGTAGACCACAACCGTACGGTCCGGGTGCTGATCGCAAAACTCGGCGAATTCGTCGGCAGGACAACCCACGTCCAGAGAGCAGGTAGCCTCAAGGGTTGGCATCAGAACACGCTTCTCCGGGTTCAGTATTTTCGCCGTCTCACCCATGAAACGTACGCCAGCAACCACGATGGTCGAAGCTGGGTGCTGATTGCCAAACCGGGCCATTTCGAGGGAATCCGCAACACAGCCACCGGTTTCCTCGGCAAGACGCTGGATATCGGGATCGGTGTAGTAATGAGCTACGAGCACCGCATCCTGCTCCCGCAGGGCCGACTTGATACGAGCTTCCAGTTCGGATTTTTCGTCCTCGCTGAGCGGCTTCGGCTCGGCGGCATGGGCCAAGTGTTCTTGAACGAGGATACGGTCTTCGGCGTATGTCATTACTGCGTCTCTGTGTTGCGTTAACCGGGGCATTATAGCATTCGAACCCGGCCTTAATATTTCTGAAACAGGGCTATCACAAAGTTGTGATTTCGTTTTCTGTCACCTGTTTACCTAGGTAGGAACGTATACGCAAAAAAAAAGAGCCCGGAGGCTCTTTTTTCACAAAAACCCGCAGGTTTCTGTTATTTGGTGGGTCGTGAAGGATTCGAACCTTCGACCAATTGGTTAAAAGCCAACTGCTCTACCAACTGAGCTAACGACCCTGAACTGCGACTGAAGCCTGAGCTCCAATCCATACCGAATGACTCAGCCTACCCGGTATTTCGTATTTGGTGGGTCGTGAAGGATTCGAACCTTCGACCAATTGGTTAAAAGCCAACTGCTCTACCAACTGAGCTAACGACCCAAACGAGGCGCATATAGTAATGATTTTTGGCCGTTGATCAACCCCTTTTTCTCAGGTTTCTCAACATTTTTGCCACACTCGGCAATCAGCTGTTCCGGGACTCCAGAAACTTTCGGGCCAGGTCCGCAGCGCTGCTGGACGGGTAATCCTCGATCACCGTTTGCATGCTGCGCCGTGCCTGCTCTTTTTCCCCCAGACGATCGTGAGTCACGCCCAGCTTGTAGACGGCATCCGGTGCCTTGCGGTGATCAGCGAAACGGGTGGCAACAATGGTGAACGCCTGTTTTGCCTGCTCG
Source organism: Marinobacter sp. MIT932201 (assembly GCF_047123295.1). Lineage (NCBI taxonomy): Bacteria > Pseudomonadati > Pseudomonadota > Gammaproteobacteria > Pseudomonadales > Marinobacteraceae > Marinobacter > Marinobacter sp. MIT932201. The sequence continues at coordinate 2,506,761 of NZ_CP138917.1, forward strand.
AGTTGAGGCTTGACCAGATATACCTCACCCAACCAGTAATAGGCGTTTACCGTGAGATCGCCCTCCGGATACTCATCGATAAACTCGTATATCCGGCTGATGGCCTCATCGTATTTCTTCTGGTTACGGATCAGGTCCTGAATCTGTTCGTAGGCCTTTCGCTCTTCAGCGCTCGGCTGACGATAATCCCTGGCCTCCGGAGCAGACGCTGTCGAACCAGGACTGGTGCTGGCTTCCGGCGCCGGCTGCGATGCAATCTTTTCCGACAGGTCCAGAATACGCTGGTCCAGATCAATGTAACGATCGCGCCCCTGCTGCTGCAGGCGTTCGATCTGGTGTCTCTGCTCCTCCACTTCACCCTGAAGCCGCCTGACTTCGCCCTGAAGCTGCTGGATCATGTAGAAGAGCTCAGACGTCGCCTGACTGTTATTGGCGTTTCGCTGAGCGTCCTGAGCTGATTGCGCCAGGGCAACCCCCGCCTGCCCAATGGCAAGCGGGAGAACCACTGTCGCCATGAGGAATTTTCTCATGGTCCTTCCTGTGTGATTACTCAAACACGAGTTCCACACGACGGTTCTGGGCCCACGCGCTCTCGCTGGAACCCATCACTGCCGGCTTCTCTTCACCATAGCTTACGGTTTCGAGCTGGCCACGTGAAGCGCCATTGACGATCAGGAAGCGCTGTACCGCGTTGGCACGACGCTCGCCCAGAGCCAGGTTGTATTCCTTGGTGCCGCGCTCATCGGCGTGACCCTCGATACGCACATTCTGACCCGGGTTATTGGCGAGGAAGCGGGCATGGGCTACCAGCACGTCACGGGCTTCCTGTTTGATTTCAGCAGTGTCGAAATCAAAGTAAAACACGGTAATTTCGCGAAGCGCCTGCTGCTCCGCCTGTTCACGGGCGGCCATGCGCTCTTCCTCGGTCATGGCTGAAGAGGAAACACCACCCTGGTCATCACCGCCATAAACCGTGGAACCACCTTCCTGATCAACAGCAGCGACATCGGAACCGTACTCACCGCCTTCCTCAGAGGTGCCACCGGTGGAGCTACAGCCAGCTACCAGGCCAACGGACAACAACAGTGCAAATGCTTTTGATTGAGCCGAGAAATTCATAGTTTCTTCCTTTCAGTTAGGTCATGTGATCAGTTTGAAAATTGCCAACGCCGATAAAGCCCGGCGATCAGCGAACTAAAGGTCCCCAGGCCGGCTCACGGACATCGCCTTCGGATGCCGGCAAGCTGTAGGCTGCCCCGCCATCCGCAGATATAACCGTGAGCACGTTACTTCCATTCTGCCGCGTGGCATAGATCAGCATCCTGCCGTTGGGTGCAACGCTGGGAGACTCATCAGATTCCGTACGGGTGAGGATCGTTTCCTCCCCGGTTTTCAGTTCGGTACGGGCAATGTGAAACGCCCGATCCCGCTGGTGCACGTAATAGACGTATTTGCCTTCATTGTCGGGCCTGGGCCGGGCATTGTAGCGGCTGCCAAAGGTGATACGACGAGGCTCTGCACCCGGTGTTTCCATATGGTAAATCTGGGGCCCGCCTGAGCGGTCCGAGGTGAAGAAAATACCCTTGCCACTGGCGTCGTAGCTCGGTTCGGTATCAATAGCCCAGTGGTTGGTCAACTTGGTCAGTTGCCGACCATCGAGATTCATCCGGTAGACTTCGGCGTTACCGTCCTTCGAAAGGGTCATCAGCAGCGACCTGCCGTCGTCGGACCAGGCTGGGGCCGAATTCAGGCCCGGAAAATCAGCCACCTTGGTGCGCTGGCCGGTTGCAAGTTCATGCACGAAGATTACCGGCTTTCCGGTTTCAAAAGAGACATAAGCCAATTTTTTACCGTCCGGGGACCAGGCGGGGGACAGAATGGGCTCCTGGCTTTCAAGGCGTATCCGGGCACGTTTTCCATCAACATCGCTCACCTGCAGCCGGTACCGGGGCTTGCCGTTAGCGGTATCCAGCGTCACGTAAGCCAGCTTTGTGGAAAAGGCACCGGGTACACCGGTGATCGCCTCATACACTTTGTCGGCGATGTAATGGGCCAGAGAACGAGTGTTGGAAGCAGGCGCCGCCGCCGTCTCCCCGAGAATCCGCTCCTCGCGGTTCACATCGAACAGTTCATACCGCGCCTCCACACGGTCGCCGCTTCGGGTGAGCGAGCCGACCAGTACATAGCGCTGACCGAGCAGACGCCAATCCCGGAAATACACTTCTTCCCGCCGGGACGGCAGGCTCAGCATCTTTTCTGGAGGTAGAGTACGGAACTCGCCCGTCATGGTCAGATCGGCCTGGACAATGCTGCCAACTTTGTCTCCAGCGGGCATCTGCCCGGACTCGGCGAAGGGCACCACTGCCACGGGAATGGCGGAATCCGCACCTTCGGTAATCCGGATCAACAGCTCGGCACGGGCTCCTGAAACTGCGGCAAAGATCAGGGCGAAGGCGACGAGTAGCATTCTGGACGGTTTGTGCCAAATCCGATGTGTCATGGTGTTATCCGCATCCTTATCTCAACCGACGTGGGTTGAATTCAATCGTAAACTGTCGGAAATACCGTTCAAAGGTATCCCGATCATTCGGTATCGGGTAACGGCTCAGCGAGCGCACGGCTCCCAGAGCGGAATTATCGAAAGCCGTGTTGCCACTGCTGGTAACCAAACGTACTCCTGCAAGCTCACCAGTTGGCAACAGGGTAATCTGGAGCCGCGCGGTCATATCTTCCGTGGCCGAGGATGGCGGATACCACGCCTGGCTCAAACGCTCGCGGATCAGCGCCTGGTACTTCTCGCTCTCCGACAGCATCTGAGCTTCCCGGGCTTTTGCGGCAGCCGCCTCCTGCTGGCGACGCGCCTCTTCTTCCCGAGCTCTTTGGGCCGCCTGCGCCTGGGCCTCCAACTGCTGTTCGCGAAGCTTGCGCTCCGCCTCAAGACGTTTGCGCTCGGCTTCCTGGCGTGCCAGTTCTTCCTGGCGCTTGCGCTCAGCCTCTTCGCGTTTCCGTTGCTCTTCCAGCCGCCGCTTCTCTTCTTCCGCTTTTCGCTGGGCCTCTTCCTGACGACGCTTCTCTTCCTCGGCTTTCTGTCGCGCCCGTTCCTTGGCTTCCGCCTCTGCCTTTTTCCGCGCCGCTTCCTCTTCACGCGCTTTCCGGGCTTCCCGTTCCCTCGCCTCGGCTTCCTGGCGTTCCTGCTCCTTCTGCTGCTGCAGTCGCTTCTGCTCTTCCTGGCGCTTCTGCTCGGCGATACGACGGGCTTCTTCCTCTTGCCGCTGCCGCTCAGCCTCTTCCCGACGTCGCTGTTCCTCGGCCCGACGCTCCTCGTCGCGCTTCTGTTGATCGTCTGGTTCAACAACCGGGCTGGGCTCCGGCTCCTGTTGGGTAATCAAACGTGCCGATATGCTTCGGGGTGGCGGCTCGTGGTCGGTACTGGTCCACGACCAACCCGCCAGCGCAATACCCAGAATCAACGCATGCAGCGTGACCGAGAGCGCCACCGGTGATTTCCACGGTGCCATGCCGGTTGTGGTTACGTCCCGCTCGTGATCTCTCACAACACTCCTGCCCGCACCACTGTCAATTGTCTTCCCGAGGTGATTCGGTGATCAGGCCGATACTGCTCGCCCCGGCACCCTGTAATTCCGCCATCAATCTGACAACGGTGCCATAGGGAACGTTTTCATCACCGCGAACCAGAATCTCACTTGAAGCACGCTGCGAAAGAATCTTGGAGATCTGCTCCCGTAAATCCCCCAGGGTCATGGGGTCACTGCCCTCATCACCGATTTCGACGTAATAGGCACCGTTTGCATCCACGGAAACAATGATGGACTCAACATCCTTATCTGCCTGGATCGGGTCCGAGGTTGTCTGGGGCAGATCGACCTTGACCCCCTGGGTCAGCATCGGCGCGGTGACCATGAAAATAATCAACAGCACCAGCATTACGTCAATGTACGGAACCACGTTGATCTCCGACATTGGTTTGCGCTTGTTTTCCGGCATCATTCCCATGCCTTTCATAAAGCAGCGCTCCTAAGCTGATCTACGCCCATGAATTTCCGTGCCATCATGCGGCGCCCTTTTCGCTCTGGTGCACCCGGCGATGAAGAATGCTGGAAAATTCATCGGCGAAGGTTTCATAGTTTTTCAACAGGGCATCGGACATGGCCGAGAAACGGTTGTAGGCGATAACCGCCGGTATTGCGGCAAACAGGCCCATGGCAGTCGCAATCAGGGCCTCGGAAATACCGGGCGCTACCGTGGCCAGCGTTGCCTGCTGAACCTGAGCAAGGCCGCGGAAAGAATTCATGATGCCCCATACAGTACCAAACAGACCGACGTACGGGCTGGTGGAGCCCACCGTAGCCAGAAACGGCAGGCTTGTCTCAAGCCGCTCGTGCTCCCGCGAGAACGCCACACGCATCGCCCGCTGGGTGCCCTCCATAACCGCATCGGCGTCCCGGCTCTGCTGACGCAACCGGGAAAACTCCTTGAAACCGGCCCTGAACAGGGATTCCATGCCGGAAAACGGCGTCGGGTCGGCATTCACCTCCCGATAAAGCTGCCCCAGATCCATACCGGACCAGAAACGCTCTTCAAACGCCAGTTGCGCCCGTTTGGCCTTGCGGAATACCTGCAAGCGCTGGAATATGAGTGCCCAGGACATGATCGACGCCAGGGCCAGCAAAAGCATGACCAGCTGTACCAAGACACCGGCATTCGCAATGAGGTACCAGACTGAAAGTTCTGAATCCACTTCTTACTCCTGGCTCGTTCTGTTTATCGTTTCATTAGGCTGGACATTCTTGGCCAGCAATTCCTGCATGTTTTCGGGCAAACGCCGCGGGCGTCCGGTATCCAGCGCAACGCAGGCGACCCGGACATTACTGTCACTCAAAAGCTTGCGGTCGGTGGCCCGCATGACCCGCTGCCGAAAGTCCATCCATACCCGGCCGAAAGCCACCGGTTCGGCGGTGACAAGCAACTCGTCATCAAGCTTGGCAGCAACAGCATAGTGAATATCCAGCCGCTGGACGACGTAACTGATATTCTCTGCCAGACCCGCCCTGAGACCTACCCCACAGCTTCGTACCCACTCGGTGCGGGCCCGTTCCATGTAATGGAGATATTTGGCGTGAAATACGATGCCGCCCGCGTCGGTGTCCTCGATGTAGACCCGGATCGGCAGCTCGAATCCTGCCTCTGGCGCCTGCTCAACCAAAAAGATCGTCCTCCCTGCCCGACTTCGGCGGAATGACACCAAAATGCTGATAGGCGTTGGAGGTTACCATCCTGCCCCTGGGCGTCCGGACCATGTAGCCCTGCTGGATCAGGAAAGGTTCAAGCACATCCTCGATGGTGCCACGCTCCTCGCTGATAGCTGCAGCAAGGCTCTCGACACCTACCGGGCCACCATCGAACTTTTCAATCATGGCCAACAGCAGCCGGCGGTCCATGTGGTCGAAGCCCTGATTATCCACTTTAAGCATGTTCAGGGCCTGATCGGCAATGTCAGAAGTAATGCGACCGTCGGAGCGAACCTCCGCAAAATCGCGGACTCGACGCAACAGACGGTTGGCGATACGCGGAGTACCCCGGGACCGTCGCGCAATTTCAAACGCGCCTGCTTCATCAACGGCTACCGACGACAGACGCGCGGAGCGCAGAATGATGCTGGTGAGATCTTCTGTGTTGTAAAACTCCAGCCGCTGGACAATGCCGAAGCGGTCGCGCAGCGGCGACGTCAGCAAGCCAGCCCGGGTCGTAGCCCCGACAAGGGTGAACGGAGGCAGATCCAGCTTGATGGATCGGGCAGCCGGGCCCTCACCAATCATGATGTCGAGCTGGTAATCTTCCATCGCCGGATAAAGGACTTCTTCGACGGCGGCGCTAAGACGGTGGATCTCATCGATGAAGAGAACGTCACCTTCTTCAAGGTTGGTCAGCATGGCCGCCAGGTCACCGGCTTTTTCGAGCACCGGACCAGAGGTTGTCTTGATGGACACGCCCATTTCGTTGGCGATGATATTGGCCAGCGTGGTCTTACCCAGACCAGGAGGCCCAAAAATCAGTACGTGGTCCAGGGCCTCCTCGCGGCCACGGGCGGCGGATATGAAAATATCCATCTGTTCACGGACCGTGGGCTGGCCAACGTATTCAGCCAGCAGGGTCGGGCGAATGGCCCTGTCCTGTACTTCCTCGTATTCACCGGCCCGGGCCGAGATCAACCGGTCGGATTCGATCATGGCATCACCCATAGTGTGGGAATCAACATCGTGCCTCACGTTTGCCCGCTATTCCAGCGCAGCCCCAATTGTACAAAGGGGTTTGCAGGTGTCACGTTACGCTCTCTACAGGTTCACGACAGGTTTTCGCGATCAGGCCGGTATCATATTTCGTAGGGCCAGTCTGATGAGGGTTTCGCTGCTCATGCCCTCTTCGGCGACTTTGCTGATGGCCTTTGCGGCCTCCTGTGGCTTGTAACCCAGAGCAATCAATGCGGCTTCCGCTTCCTCGGTAGCCGCCGGGCCGCCAACCGGACCCTGTCCGTCCACTTGCCCCAATCCTGTCGTCTCAGGCGACGTTGGCACAAATTGCCCTTCAAGTTGCCCTATCCGGTCTGCCATTTCAATAAGAAGCCGTTCGGCGGTCTTTTTGCCAACACCCGGCAGCTTGACCAGTGAGGCGGAATCGCGATTTTCGACGCATCGTATAAACTGCTGGGCGTCCAGACCGGAAAGAATGCCAACCGCCAGTTTCGGGCCAACCCCGTTAACCTTGATCAGGAGGCGAAAAAGGTCCCGGTCCAGGCTTGAGGCAAAGCCATAAAGACTCTGGGCGTCTTCCCGGACGGCAAAATGGGTGTGCAGGGTCACTTCATCGCCGGTTTCCGGCAGATGAAAGAAGGTGGTGTAGGGAATGTCGACTTCGTAGCCCAGACCCGCGCATTCAACCAGCGCCTGGCCCGGAGACTTTTCAACCAGAATACCTCGGATACGACCAATCAAGCTGAATCTCCTGTCGCTCCTGGGAGCGGTTTATTGTTGTCGCACGCGACCGCTTCGGACCTTTCCGGCGCCACTGGCGACCCGCAGAATACTCTGGCTCATGTGGGCATGGCACAGGGCAATGGCCAGTGCATCGGCCGCGTCGGCCTGGGGTTTGCGTGAGAGCGAGAGTAACACCTGAACCATGTGCTGAACCTGGGATTTGTCAGCGCCACCCTTGCCGACCACCGCCTGTTTGACCTGTCTCGCCGAGTATTCGTGAACCGCCAACCCGCTGTTGGCGGCACTGACGATGGCTGCGCCGCGGGCCTGGCCGAGTTTCAGTGCAGAGTCCGGGTTCCGGGCCATGAACACCTGCTCGATGGCGAATTCTTCCGGCCGATACTCACCGATCAGAGTGGCAAGGCTCTGGAAGATGGTCTGGAGGCGCTCCGCCATCGGCTTCTCCCCCACCCGGATACACCCGCTATCGATGTACTCGATATGGCGACCATCCGCCCGAATGACGCCGTAACCGGTAATTCGTGACCCCGGATCAACGCCCAGAATTATCGCCACATCAATGCCCCTGACTGGTCAAAGCGATTCCATGATCTCGCCGGAAATATCCGCGTTGTGGTAGACATTCTGGACATCGTCCAGATCTTCGAGCATATCAATTAGCTTCAGGATGGTTTCTGCGCCGTCCCGATCCAGCTCAACCCGCGTGGCCGGAACCATGGTTACTTCGGCATTGTCCGGTACCAGCCCGGCATTGACCAGCGATTCCTTGACGTCCAGAAACTGCTCGGGTGTGGTGACAATTTCCCAGGATCCGTCGTCCTGGCCTGCGAGGTCTTCGGCGCCAGCATTGAGAACGGCTTCCACCAGCCTGTCCTCTTCCCACTCCGGACCGTAGCTGATGATGCCCTGTTTGGTGAACAGGTAGGCTACCGATCCGTCGGTCCCGAGGTTGCCACCCATCTTGTTGAACGCGTGGCGTATCTCGGCAACAGACCGGTTTTTATTATCTGTCATGACTTCCACGAATATCGCCACACCACCCGGGCCATAGCCTTCGTAGGTCAGCTCTTCGTAGTTGTCATCATCGCCACCACCGGCGCCACGTTCTACCGCGCGCTCGATGGTGTCTTTTTTCATATTGGCGGTGAGCGCCTTGTCGATGACCGCGCGAAGACGGGGGTTATCATCAGGATTACCCCCGCCCTGGCGCGCAGCTACCGTCAGCTCACGAATGATTTTGGTGAAGATCTTGCCCCGCTTGGCATCCTGTGCCGCCTTGCGGTGCTTGATGTTGGCCCACTTACTGTGACCCGCCATACAGCTCCTCTCTTAAATCATTGACTTACTGGTTGCCCTCGCCGGCTTCCGCCTTATTGCCTTCAACCGGCTTTGACGGCTTGCGCAGACGGATATGCAACTCACGCAGCTGCTTCTCGTCCACTTCGCCCGGCGCCTGAGTCATCAGGCAGGTGGCGCTCTGGGTTTTCGGGAATGCGATGACGTCACGGATGGACGTAGCGCCGGTCATCAACATGACCAGACGGTCCAGGCCGAACGCCAGACCACCATGGGGCGGGCAGCCGAACTTAAGGGCATCCAACAGGAAACCGAACTTGGCGCGGGCTTCTTCTTCACCGATTCCCAGGATCCGGAACACCGCTTCCTGCATTTTCTCATCGTGAATACGGATGGAACCGCCACCCAATTCGGTGCCGTTCAAAACCATATCATAGGCACGTGAGAGCGCGTTGGCCGGGTCTGCAGCCAGCTCTTCCGGGCTGCAGGAGGGCGCGGTGAACGGGTGGTGAATCGCGGTGAGGCCGCCGTCCGGAGTCTCCTCGAACATCGGGAAATCCACAACCCAGAGCGGTGCCCACTCGGACGTCAGCATGTCCAGATCGTGACCGATCTTGATGCGCAGTGCGCCCAGGGCCTCGTTGACCACATTGGTCTTGTCCGCGCCGAAAAACACGATGTCACCGTCTTCGGCACCCACGCGCTCCATGATAGCGAGCGCAACGTCATCACCCAGGAACTTGATGATCGGGGATTGCAGGCCTTCTACGCCCTTGGAGAGGTCATTGACCTTGATGTAAGCCAGCCCTTTGGCACCGTAGATGCCTACAAACTTGGTGTAGTCGTCAATCTGCTTGCGAGTCAGCTCGCCACCTTTCGGTACGCGCAAAGCGGCTACACGGCCTTTCGGATCTTTTGCCGGGCCCGCGAATACCTTGAAGTCCACGCCTTCAACCAGATCGTTCACATCCAGCAACTCAAGCGGGATCCGCAGATCCGGCTTGTCGCTGCCATAACGCTGCATGGCCTCGGCATAAGGCATCTGCGGGAAGGACGGAAGCTCTACATCCAGAACATCCTTGAACAGCGAACGGATCATGTCCTCGTTCAACTTCATCAGGGTCTCTTCGTCAATAAAAGAGGCCTCAATGTCCACCTGGGTAAACTCCGGCTGACGATCCGCACGCAGGTCTTCATCCCGGAAACACTTGGCAATCTGGTAGTAACGGTCGACACCAGACACCATCAGCAGCTGCTTGAACAGCTGCGGCGACTGCGGCAGTGCGAAAAAAGAACCCTCATGGGTACGGCTCGGCACCAGGTAATCCCGCGCACCTTCCGGCGTAGCACGGGTCAGGATGGGCGTTTCCACATCCATGAAGCCGTTGCTGTCCAGATAGTTACGGATGTAGCTGGTTACCCGGGAACGGAAACGCAGGCGGTTGATCATTTCCGGGCGACGCAGGTCTACAAACCGGTAGCGCAGACGCACGTCCTCGCCAACGTCGACATGCTCATCCAGCGGGAACGGCGGGGTCGCTGCGGCGTTCAGAATGCTCAGCTCCTTGCCCAGAAGCTCAACCTGCCCGGTCGGCATGTTGTTGTTTTCTGTGCCAGCAGGACGGCGACGCACCCGACCGGTTACCTTGATCACGAACTCGCTACGGACTTTTTCCGCAAGCGCAAAGCTCTCAGGGGTATCAGGATCAACAACCACCTGAGACATACCATCCCGATCCCGCAGATCCAGGAAGATAACCCCACCGTGGTCACGGCGGCGGTGGACCCATCCGCAAAGTGTGACTTCCTGATCGATGTGGGATTCGTTAATCCCACCGCAATAATGACTGCGCATACCGGTTCCCGTTACGTTTAATGTGTTCGTTTATCACAGATGTCTGGGCAAGCTGGTGGCGATGGCTTTCCGAAACCGTGCGGAGCCATGGATGGCGGAGCCGAGCGTACATGGATGTATTCACAGCGTGTTTCGGAAAGCCATCGCCACCAGCTTGCTTGCAGCATGTCTGGATCGCAAAAATTAACTCGCGACCTTACTCGAAAAGCCGCCCATTATAAACACAATGACGCTGAAAATCAGGCGCCCCTGGAGCGTAAATTGGAAGGCAGGATGACTGCCGGGTTTTAGAGGGCTAGAATGCTGATTTTTAACGGCATAGCGATGGAGTCTCACCTTGGCAACCAGAGCGGAGCAGAAACTGAAAACGCGGCGGGCACTGATGGATGCGGCGCTTTCGCAACTGAGTGCCGATCGGGGCTTTGGGAGCCTGAGCTTGCGGGAAGTTGCCCGGGAGGCGGGCATCGCTCCGACGTCCTTCTACCGGCACTTTGCGGAGCTTGATGAACTTGGGCTGGCGTTGGTGGATGAGGGCGGTGTAGCGCTCAGGCAACTGATGCGTCAGGCCCGCAAGCGGATTGCCCGGGACGGTGGCAGCGCCATTTCGACCTCTGTGGAAACCTTCATGGAGTATCTGGGCAACAACGCGAACCTGTTCCGGCTGATGCTCCGGGAGAGAACCGGGGTATCCAAGCCCTTCCGGACGGCGGTGAAGGCCGAGATCGATCATTTTGTCACGGAACTGGCGGATGACCTCCGGCGGATCGCCGATGAGCAGAACAGACCGCTTTCCGAGGCAAGGCTGGTGGCCGAGGCCATGGTGACACTGGTGTTCAACCAGGGTGCCGAGGCACTGGACGCGACGTCGAAAGAACGCGAAGAGCTTAAGGCCAAGCTGAAAACCGAGCTCAGGATGATTCTGGTCGGCTCCCAGACTCTGGCAAAGCGCCCGTAATCTGAACGGGCTTTAAACGCCCGATTTCAGTTCCGCCAGCACCGGCGCCAGCCGTTGCCGAACCTGCTCCAGCTCCTCATCGGTATAAGGTACCGGCGCCTGCTTGCCCCAGATCGGACCCGGCCAGGCCGGATCGCCCTCGAATCGCATGATATGATGAAGATGAAGCTGGGGCACCATGTTGCCGAGGGCCGCAACGTTCATCTTGTCACCGCCAAAGACCTCCATCATCGCTTCACTGAGCGCCGAGGACTCGCGGACCAGCTGGTGCTGCTGATCCGCCGATAACTGGTAAATCTCCCGGATCCCGGCAACCGCCGGAACCAACAGAACCCACGGCCAGGTACTGTCGTTCATCAACCGGATTTCACACAGCGAGGTGCTTCCAAGGCCCATCGTGTCGGCCTCCAGTCGCTCATGTAACCGGAAAACCGCCGGTTCACTCATGATTCCCTCCCCATTATCTGGATTTACTCCGAGTGGAACTGCGTGCGGCCACGGCCGATGGCGTAGTAGATAAGGCCGTAACGTTCCAGCATCTCTGGCTCGTAGAGATTGCGGCCGTCAAAGACCACAGGCTCGCGAATGGTCGCAGCAATGGATTCAAAGTCCGGCGAACGGAATTCCTTCCACTCGGTGCAAATCGCCAGCACGTCTGCGCCCTTGAGCGCCTGCTCTTTGGTGCCGCAAAGAGTCAGGCCATCCTGGTCACCATAGATTCGCTGGGTTTCTTCCATCGCCTCGGGATCAAAGGCCTGCACCCTGGCACCCGCCTTCCAGAGATCTTCCATCAAGGTGCGGGAGGAAGCTTCACGCATATCATCGGTATTGGGCTTGAACGCGAGTCCCCAGAGCGCAACGACCTTGCCATTCAGATCGCCGCCAAAGTAATGGCTGATCTTGTCGAACAGCACGTGTTTCTGGGCGTAATTCACCCCTTCCACAGCATTCAGCAGGCGGGCTTCATAACCACAGTCACTGGCGGTTCGGGCCAGGGCCTGAACATCCTTCGGGAAACAGGAGCCGCCGTAGCCGCACCCCGGGTAGATGAAGTGGTAACCGATCCGCGGGTCGGAACCAATACCCCGGCGTACGGCTTCGATATCGGCACCCAACCGCTCTGCCAGATTGGCTATTTCGTTCATGAAGCTGATCTTGGTGGCCAGCATCGAGTTGGCCGCGTATTTAGTGAGTTCCGCAGACCGCAGATCCATAAAAATCATGCGATCATGATTGCGGTTAAACGGGTAGTAGACTTCCCGCAGAAGTTCCGCCGCCCTCTCGCTGTCGGTACCAACAACAATTCGATCAGGTTTCATGAAATCGTTGATGGCAGCGCCTTCCTTGAGGAACTCGGGGTTGGACACCACATCGAAATCCAGCTCCAGACCACGCCGATCCAGCTGGGCGCGAACCGCAGCCCGAACCTTGTCGCCGGTGCCAACGGGTACGGTCGACTTGTCGACCACCACCTTGTAGTCCTCCATATGCTCGCCAATGGAGCGCGCAACCGCGGTCACGTACTGGAGGTCCGCAGAGCCATCTTCGTCCGGAGGCGTACCCACGGCAATAAACTGCAAGTTTCCGTGGCGAACCGCTTCTTCTGTATCGGTTGTGAAGGACAGGCGACCCGCTTCCACCGTATGTTTGACGATGCTGTCAAGGCCTGGCTCATAGATGGGAATCTGGCCATTCTTGAGCTTTTCGATCTTGCCCTGGTCCACGTCCATACAAAGAACGTTATGACCAACATCCGCCAGGCATGCACCAGTCACCAGGCCCACATACCCTGTTCCAAAAATCGTTATTTTCATCCTTTAAATCCCGATACAAGTACTGAAAGGTTATTCGGTGTCGTCGGCTTTTTTCTTCTGCCAGATCGCTTCCCACGCCAAAGCGGTGCCGACAATGGTATCCAGATTGTCGTAGTCTGGCTGCCAGCCCAGGGTTTGGCGAATCAGGGTGTTGTCCGCCATGAGCCCTGCCGGATCGCCGGCGCGCCGGTCGGTTTCGGTAACCGGGAAGTCAACGCCGGATTGCGCCTTGACCACATCAATCACTTCCCGAACCGTAAAGCCGCGACCATAACCGCAGTTCATGACCTTCGAATGACCACCTTCTGCCATGTAGTCCAGCGCCATCACGTGGGCCTTGGCCAGATCTTCCACATGGATGTAGTCGCGAATGCAGGTGCCATCCCGGGTATCGTAGTCGGTACCAAAAATACTCATTCCGTCACGCTGGCCGGTCACGCACTCGCAGGCGACCTTGATCAGATGCGTGGCTTCAGGTGTCGCCTGCCCCAGCAAGCCTTCCGGATTGGCACCCGCAACATTGAAGTAACGGAGAATCACGTAGTTGAGACTGGAGGCCGCAGCCAGATCCATAATCATCCGCTCGCTCATCATCTTGGACGCGCCGTAGGGGTTGATCGGAGCCAGCGGCAGGTCCTCGGTGAGCACCGTTTGCTCAGGCATGCCATAGACGGCCGCAGTAGAGGAAAACACCATGTACGGTACGTCGTGTTTTTCGACCGCTTTCAGGAGGTTCAGGGTATTGCGGGTGTTGTTGCTATAGTACTTCAATGGGTTGGCAACAGATTCGGGCACCACAATATTGGCCGCAAAATGCAGAACCGCTTCAAACCGGTGACGGGAAAACAGATCCTCCACTGCCGCTTCATCGGCCAGATCACCAACCACCAGTTCGCCAGCAGTCACCGCCCAGCGGTAGCCTGTGGAGAGGTTGTCGAAAACGACTATGTCGTGACCGGCCTGGCCCAGCTGGCGAACCACATGACTGCCAATATACCCGGCTCCGCCGGTAACGAGGACTTTCATAGGCGAGAACTACTCCTTCCCTGAATTCTGTTTGCGCAGACGCCGGATCTCTGTCCGCCGCCGGCTGAAAAACTCACTGATCACCCGGCTGCACTGATCGGATAGCAAACCGCCAACGGCAGTCACTTCCCAGTTCAGATGGGGCTCTTCAAGCGTTCGGCGTGCGGACTTTACCGCTCCGGCCTTGGGCTCGGCTGCGCCATATACTAACCGACTGATGCGGCCATGAACGATGGCGCCCACGCACATAGTACAGGGCTCAAGAGTAACGTAAAGCGTGGCATCGGGCAGCCGGTAATTGCCGACTCGGGCAGCAGCATCGCGCAGGGCCCGGATTTCCGCGTGGGCAGTGGGATCGCATCCGGAAATCGGCGCATTGAATCCGGCACCGATTTCCTTGCCATCCAGAACCACCACTGCGCCAACAGGCACTTCGCCTTTTGCTGAGGCCTCACCTGCCAGCTGCAGAGCGCGATTCATCCAGTATTCGTCTTCCGCTGCCACCTCAGACATCGGACCCAGTCATCTGACGTTTATTCCCACTCAATCGTCGCCGGCGGCTTGGACGAAACATCGTACGTCACTCGTGAAACGCCAGTGATCTCATTGATAATCCGGTTGGAGACGGTTTCCAGAAGATCGTAAGGCAGGTGCGCCCAGCGGGCGGTCATGAAATCGATGGTTTCAACGGCACGCAGTGCCACCACGTATTCATAGCGGCGTGCATCCCCGACCACGCCCACCGACTTGACCGGCAGAAATACTGCAAAAGCCTGGCTGGTCTTGTGGTAAAAATCCGCCCGGTGCAGCTCTTCCAGGAAAATGGCATCCGCCCGGCGCAGGATATCGGCGTATTCCTTTTTCACTTCACCCAGGATGCGAACACCCAGGCCCGGCCCCGGGAACGGGTGACGGTATACCATGTCGTACGGCAAGCCGAGCTCCAGACCGATCCGGCGTACCTCATCCTTGAACAGCTCCCGCAAGGGCTCCACCAGCTTCATCTTCATGGTTTCCGGCAGGCCGCCCACATTGTGGTGAGACTTGATAACGTGAGCCTTGCCAGTCTTGGATGCGGCAGACTCGATCACGTCCGGATAGATCGTGCCCTGGGCCAGCCAGTTCACGTCCTTGATATTGGCAGCCTCGTCGTCGAACACATCAATGAAGGTGTTTCCGATGATCTTGCGCTTCTGCTCCGGATCACTGACGCCCTTGAGCTTAGACAGGAACAGGTCTTCGGCATCAACCCGAATCACTTTCACGCCCATGTTGCTAGCGAACATGTCCATCACCTGGTCGCCCTCGTGAAGACGCAGGAGGCCATTGTCCACGAACACGCAGGTCAGCTGATCACCGATTGCCCTATGCAGCAGCGCAGCTGTTACCGAGGAGTCGACGCCACCGGACAAGCCAAGCAGCACCTTGTCACTGCCGACCTGCTCACGAATCTGCTGAACCGCATCATCCACGATCTTGGCCGGTGTCCAAAGAGCCTCACAGTTACAGATATTGAGGACGAAGTGCTCGAGGATCCGCTTGCCCTGAAGAGTGTGGGTTACTTCGGGGTGGAACTGAACACCGTACAGATTCCGGCTGAGATCCTGCATCGCAGAAATTGGCGCGCTCTCAGTGGAGGCCAGAAGCTCAAAACCTTCCGGCATCGCCACAACCTTGTCGCCATGGCTCATCCAAACGTCCAGCAGGGACTCGCCAGCAGGCGTCAGATGATCGGTGATATCCGCCAACAGCGGGCCCTTGGCGCGCACCTTCACCTGGGCATAACCAAACTCACGCTTCTCGGAGCTGGCCACGCGACCTCCGAGCTGCTCTGCCATGGTCTGCATGCCGTAGCAGATGCCGAGAATCGGAATGCCGCGATCAAACAGCCCTTCCGGGGCACGGGGACCGCCCAGTTGAGTAACCGACTCCGGACCACCCGCAAGAATAATCCCTTTGGGATTGAACTCATTGAGCTCTTCATCGGTGATATCAAACGCCTTGATCTCACAGTAAACGCCGATCTCCCGCACACGGCGGGCAATCAGCTGGGTGTACTGGGAACCGAAATCGAGAATCAGGATGCGGTGGTCGTGAATGTTCTGGGCCATGGAGTCCTCGGAGCTGAATAAACAACGCGGCCCTCTGGGGGGCCGCGTCTGGTAAGGCAATGATTAACCGATACGGTAGTTTGGCGCTTCTTTGGTAATGGTTACGTCATGGACGTGGCTCTCGCGCATGCCGGCATTGGTGATCCGCACGAATTCCGGCTTGGTGCGCATTTCTTCCATGGTGGCACTACCGGTGTAGCCCATGGAGGCTCGAAGACCACCAATCAGTTGGTGCACGATGTTGCGCATCGGCCCCTTGCAGGCAACGCGACCTTCGATGCCTTCCGGTACCAGCTTCTCGATGCCTTTGCTGGCATCCTGGAAGTAACGGTCGCTGGAACCCTGCCCCATGGCTCCGATCGAGCCCATGCCCCGATAAGCCTTGTAGCTCCGCCCCTGGAACAGCTCAACTTCGCCCGGCGCTTCATCCGTACCAGCCAGCAGGCTGCCAATCATAACGCTGTGGGCGCCAGCGGCAATCGCCTTGGCGATATCACCAGAGAACCGGATGCCACCATCGGCAATCAGTGGCACGCCACGGTCTTTAAGAGCTGCGGCGACGTTGGAAACCGCAGAAATCTGGGGAACACCAATACCGGCAACAATCCGTGTGGTGCAGATGGAACCAGGACCGATTCCCACCTTTACAGCATCTGCGCCGGCATCTGCCAGGGCGATGGCTGCGTGAGACGTGGCAATGTTACCGCCGATTACCTGCACATCCGGGAAATTCTTCTTGATCCAGCGAACACGCTCGATAACGCCACGGGAATGCCCGTGAGCCGTGTCCACCACGATCACATCAACGCCGGCCTCGGCCAGTGCCGTAATTCGCGCTTCGGTGTCGCCACCGGTACTGACGGCAGCACCTACCCGCAGACGACCCTGGTCGTCCTTGCAAGCCAGCGGATAGTCTTTCGCCTTCTGGATATCCTTGACGGTGATCAGCCCGCGCAGCTCAAAGTTGTCGTTAACAACCAGAACCTTTTCGATCCGGTGACGATGAAGCAGCTCTTTAACGTCATCCAGACTGGCCCCTTCCTTGACCGTTACCAGTTTGTCCTTGGGTGTCATGATGTCCCGAACCAGCGTATCCATGCGGCTTTCGAACCGTATATCGCGGCCAGTCACAATACCGATCAGGTCGTGGCCGTCCACCACCGGAAGTCCGGAAATACTGTTCGCCATGGTGATATCGACCAACTCGCGAACGGTGGTCTCTGGCGATACGGTGATCGGATCCTTCACAACACCGCTTTCAAATTTCTTGACCTTGCGGACTGCCGCCGCCTGTTGCTCAACGGTCATGTTCTTGTGCATGATGCCGATACCGCCTTCCTGGGCCATGGCGATAGCCAACTCCGCCTCAGTAACGGTATCCATTGCGGATGACAGAAGAGGAATGTTGAGGGTGATACCCTTGGTCAGCTGGGTCTGCAGGCTGACCTCGTGGGGCAGAACTTCTGAATATCCGGGAACCAGCAGAACGTCATCAAATGTGAGGGCTTCTTCGGCAATTCGCAGCATTGGGATCCGCCTTTTGATCGTGCTAAGTTGGGAATTTCCGTGCTGTACCCGCGGCGGTACAGCAAAGCAAAATCCTTAATCGATCTATTATAATGGCGCTCTCGGGGACAGTAAACCGGCCCGTTTTTAAGGTTCGATTGCATCTTTTTGAAATTTCGCTATTTTACCCTCCCCTTTTTTCGGCTATTGCGTATGTATAACGACGGATCAGCACCGGCAACGCCGCACCTGCAGGACACCCGCCCCCGGGCACTGAGCGTCAGTGAACTGAACCACCAGGCCAGACACTTGCTGGAATCCAGCTTCATGCAGGTTTGGGTGGAAGGCGAACTGTCAGGATTTTCACGCCCTTCATCCGGTCACTGGTATTTTTCCCTGAAAGACCGGAAATGCCAGGTTCGCTGCGCCATGTTCCGGGGAATGAACCAGCGTATCCGGACATTGCCGAAGGAGGGAGATCAGGTACGAATCCGCGGCAAGGTTACACTCTATGAGAACCGCGGTGATTTCCAGATTATCGTTGAGCACATCGAGCCGGCAGGCCTCGGTGCCCTGCAACAAGCCTTCGAGGAGTTGAAACGTAAGCTGTTGGCCGAGGGCCTGTTTGACCAGGCCCGCAAAAAACCGCTGCCCTCATTGCCGAGACACATCGGGGTGATCACCTCACCCACCGGCGCCGCTATCCACGACATACTGACTGTTCTTGCCCGTCGCTGCCCTGCCATTCCGATCACGCTTTACCCGACGGCCGTACAAGGCAAAGCGGCCACGGCCGACATTGTCCGCGCCATTGAGGCCGCCCAGAGCCACGGCGTTGCCGACGTGCTGATCATCGGTCGCGGCGGCGGTTCTCTGGAAGATCTCTGGTGCTTCAACGAAGAATCGGTAGCCCGCGCCATTGCCGCCAGCCAGATTCCTACCGTCAGCGCTGTCGGCCACGAAGTGGATGTCACCATTGCGGATTTCGTGGCGGATCTGCGAGCGCCAACGCCCTCGGCGGCAGCTGAAAAGATCTCACCGGATCAGTCTGACTGGCTCAGACAGCTTGGGGAGCGTGAAGCCCGGCTATCCAACGCCATCGGTCTCGCTCTCAAGCGCCTGAGCACCCAGCTCGGGCATCTGGGACAGCGGTTGCGGGACCCAAGAAGGGAGCTTCTGGAAAAGGCCCAGCGCATGGACGAACTGGAGTTGCGGCTGAAGAAGGTCATTCAGCAACGCCTGTCGACCGTTAGCGTTCGCAATGACCACCTGCGCCAGAGACTGGCCATGCAATCACCCCGCCGCCAGCTCACGGAGGGCAAGGAAGTCCTGCAGCGCGTGAACGAGCGACTGACTACCGTTATTCAACAAAATCTGAAACAGAGCCGCGCCAACCTGGAACATGCGGCCCAGACCCTGAATGTTGTCAGCCCCCTCGCTACGCTGGGCCGGGGCTATGCCATCGTGCGCGACAACAACGGAAACATTCTTCGGGATGCCTCAAACGTTAATCCGGGCGACACCATCTCAGCCCGAGTTGCACGGGGCGAAATGACCGCGAAGGTGACTTCGGTCAAATCTTCAGAAGAAACTGGCCCCTAGCGCCCCCAGACTAAGCCAATGGTCTACTAGTCCATGATTTCAAACGGCCTAAAGTTGTCAGGAAACATACTAAAACAACAACAGGCACGATGAGGTGGAATGTATGGACTACCACTCGGAGTTCCGGCGGTCGATCGACAAACCGGACGACTTCTGGCGTGAGCAGGCGGACAAAATTGACTGGATTGAGCCGCCGAAAACCATCTGGCAGCCAACCGACAATGGCCATGGGCAATGGTTTCCCGACGGCACCCTGAACACCTGTGATGTCGCGCTGGATGCCAACATCCGCGCGGGGCGCGGCGAGCAGAAAGCACTGATCTACGATTCTCCGGTTACCGATACCCAGCGCTCCTACACGTACAACGAACTGACCGATGAAGTGGCCCGGTTTGCTGGTGCCCTGAAAGATCGCGGCATCACCAAGGGCGACCGGGTCATCATTTACATGCCAATGATTCCAGAAGCTGTCATTGCCATGCTGGGCTGCGCGCGGATTGGCGCCATTCATTCGGTGGTCTTTGGCGGATTTGCAGCCCACGAACTTGCGGTTCGCATTGACGACGCCAAACCCAAGGCGGTCATTACCGCCTCCTGCGGCATCGAAGTTGCCCGGGTGATCGAGTACAAGCCTCTGGTCGACAAGGCCATCGACCAGGCCAGCCACAAACCCGAAACCTGCATTGTTTACCAGCGCCCTCAGGTGCAGGCGGATCTTCAGGATGGCCGTGACCACGACTGGAACGAGCTGATGAAAACGGCCAAGGCGGCCGACCCTGTGCCCGTCAAGTCAACCGACCCCCTCTATATCCTTTATACCTCCGGCACCACAGGTAAACCCAAGGGTGTGGTGCGCGACAATGGTGGTCACGCGGTCGCGCTGAACTACAGCATGAAGCTGGTCTACGACGCGAAACCCGGTGACGTTTACTGGGCCGCCTCTGACGTTGGCTGGGTGGTCGGCCATAGCTACATTGTGTACGCCCCCCTGTTTGCCGGCTGCACAACCATCCTGTACGAGGGTAAGCCGGTGAAAACGCCGGATGCCGGTGCTTTCTGGCGGGTGGTTCAGGACCACAAAGTGAATATGCTGTTTACCGCGCCCACCGCATTCCGAGCCGTCCGGAAGGAAGACCCGGAAGCGGATCAGTTGTCACGCTATGACATCAGCTCGCTAAAACGCCTGTTCCTGGCCGGCGAACGCCTGGATCCGGCCACCTATGAATGGCTTAAGGAACATACCGGCCTGCCAGTGCTTGACCACTGGTGGCAGACCGAAACCGGCTGGGCCATCTGCTGCAACCCGGTGGGTATCGAATTAATGGCCACTAAACCCGGATCGGCGACTGTGCCCTCCCCGGGCTACAACGTCCAGGTCGTGGATATGAACGGCAGCCAGATGCCTGCAGGAGAGCAGGGGCAGATTGCTGTGAAACTGCCGCTGCCGCCAGGCTGCATGATGACGGTCTGGGGCGATGACGAGCGGTTTCGGAAGACCTATCTGGGGCCGATTCCAGGGTTCTACAGTTCCGGCGACGGTGGTTTTATTGACGATGACGGCTATGTGTTCGTGATGGGCCGTACCGATGATGTGATCAATGTGGCCGGCCACCGTCTTTCCACCGGTGAGATGGAAGAAGTGGTTGCCTCCCATCCGGCCATTGCGGAGTGCTGCGTGGTCGGTGCGCACGACGATATGAAAGGACAGATCCCCATCGGACTGGTTCTGATCAAGGACGGCGCAACCATCGACCACGACGAACTCGAAGACGAACTGGTGGAGATGGTTCGCGACAAGATTGGCGCCATAGCCTGTTTCCGCCGCGCTCTGGTAGTGGATCGCCTGCCAAAGACTCGTTCCGGCAAGATCCTGAGACGGGTTATCCGTCAAATCGCCGATGGTGAGGAGTACACAGTGCCAAGCACCATTGATGATCCCGCCATTCTGGAAGAAATCAGCCAGCAGTTCCGCCACTGACAAAGGCGCTCATCACCTGCCCGCCCCCGCTTTAAGGGGAGCGGGCATTTTTTGTTCAATCAAATCCCAAGCCATTGTTTTTGCCGACAATAAAACCTGCATGAAAGCTGCAAAATTTCGTTGACGCCCCATAAAGTCGGTCTATACTGAAATTGCTGTGAAAATACAGCGGTATTTGGTGAATGCGTTTCAACGTCCTGCCGAAGTGCTCTTCGTTGCCCCTTCCTCAGTACTCTCTGGATTTCTCAGCACCGATTCCATGTGGAATTTTGAAGGTCCCGTGAGGGCAAATTACAGGAAGACAGGAAAGATCAATGTCCGATACTAAAACCGGCCACGTTAAGTGGTTTAACGAGTCCAAAGGCTTTGGCTTCATCGCTCAGGACGGTGGCAGCGACGTGTTTGTTCACTACAGCGCAATCAACGCAAGCGGTTTCCGCACCCTGACCGAAGGCCAGCAGGTGCAGTTCACCGTAACACAGGGCCCCAAAGGCCCGCAGGCGGAAAACGTAACCCCGGTCTGAGGGACTACGCTCCGTCCTTTGCCCCTCACGGGCATCGGAAAACCAACAAGCCGGCATTCGTGCCGGCTTGTGTCGTCAGGGCACCAGGTTATCAGGCGCCCGCCGTTTCAACTTCAACTTCTTTCTTGGGCATATCAACACCCACGGCCTGGGCCACCGCCGAAAACAAAGCCTGCAGGGTGGCGGATGTCGTGTCTTCCGCAAGAGCCGCCGCGCTGCAATGCCTGCCGCTTGCGGTCAAGCGAATACAGGCCAGCGCATTGGCATTGGTGCCCTCACCCAACGCAAACTCGTCGTAAGCCTCGACAGCAATGGAGATACCAAAGCGCTTCTCCAGCGCCTCCGATACGGCTTCCACCGCGCCCAGCCCATGGCCATCCAGACGAACCGGCGACGCATCGCGACCCACCGACACCTCGGCATGCACACCCTCTTCATCCCGATGCAGGTCGTAGGACCGCAGCGCCCAGTCGGCGTGGACCTTCAGATAACGATCCTCGAACAGACGATGAATGGTCAGGGAGTCGATCTCCCCGCCGTTGGTTTCCGCTTCTCTCTGGACCACCTTGCTGAACTCGATCTGCAGCCAGCGCGGCAGGCTGATGTTGTAATCCCGCTCCAGCACATAAGCCACACCGCCCTTACCAGACTGACTGTTGATGCGCACCACTTCCTCATAGCGGCGACCAACATCGAACGGGTCGATGGGCAGATAGGCGACATTCCAGATCTCGCCATCCTTGCGGCGGGCCAGACACTTCCGGATGGCATCCTGATGACTGCCGGAGAAGGCGGTGAACACCAGTTCGCCGGCATAGGGGTGCCGCGGATGGGTGGAAATCTCGGTGCAGGCCTCAACCACCTCGGTGATCTCCGCCATGCCAGACAGATCCAGTGTGGGATCAATGCCCTGGGAGTAAAGGTTCATGGCCATGGTCACCAGGTCCATGTTGCCGGTACGCTCGCCGTTACCCATCAGGGTACCTTCGACCCGGTCGGCTCCCGCCATCACCGCCAGCTCGGCCGCGGCCACGGCGCAACCGCGATCGTTGTGGGTATGCACACTGATGCTGATGTGTTCACGGCGCTTGATGTTGTCGCAGATCCACTCAATCTGGTCGGCGAACACATTCGGTGTCGCCATTTCAACGGTGGCAGGCAGGTTGATGATCATCGGCTGCCCCTCTTCCGGACGCCACACCTCGCTCACGGCATCAATCACTTCCGCAGCGAAATCCAGCTCGGTACCGGTAAAGCTTTCCGGCGAATACTGGAAGGTCCACTCGGTCTCCGGGTGACGCGCGGCGATGTCGCGAACCAGTTTGGCACCATTGACGGCAATATCCCTGATGCCATCCCGATCCAGGCCAAATACCTGCTCCCGCTGAACTGTGGAGGTAGAGTTGTAGACATGCACGATTGCTTTACGGGCACCAGCCAAGGCTTCATATGTGCGTTCGATCAACTCAGGGCGGGCCTGGGTCAGCACCTGTATCTTCACATCCTCGGGGATGCGATCTTCTTCGATCAGCTTGCGGCAGAAATCGAAATCCGGCTGGCTGGCAGCGGGAAAACCGATCTCGATTTCCTTGAAGCCCAGCTTGACCAGCAACTCGAACATCCGCGTTTTCTGGGCAACAGACATGGGCTTTACCAACGCCTGATTGCCATCCCGGAGATCCACGGCACACCAGGTGGGCGCCGTCTCGATGACCTTGTCCGGCCAGCGACGGTCGGTTTTGGCAACAGGTTTGAACGCAACGTATTTGCGATGATCGAAAGCCATGCGTGTGATTCCTTGCGGTTTCCGGAGTGAAATTTTCAATGTGTACAGGTTAACGCGATAAAGCTGGAATTTGATTGCGAACTTCGATGCGAATGGGTACTTTGTAATTTATAAATTGCTCGCCAAACATCATTTGTAGAATTTTATGGCTGAAAATCAGAAAACCCTCGTCAAAATCGACAAGATGGACCGTCGAATCCTCGAACACATCCAGCAGGATGGTTCCCTGACCAACCAGGAACTGGCAGAAAAAGTCGGGTTGTCGCCCTCCCCCTGCCTTCGGCGAGTCCGGGCTCTTGAGGATGCCGGTATCATTGTCAGAACCGTCACGATTCTCGACCACAAGAAACTCGGCCTCTCGCTGACGGCAATCATCCTGATCGGGATGGATCGACACACCCCCGAACGTTTTGCAGCGTTTGAAGAGCAGGTAGCCGAATACCCGGAAGTGCAGGAGTGCTACCTGATCACCGGCCAGGACGCCGATTACATGCTCAAGGTGGTAGTACCGGACATGGACCACTACCACCATTTCCTGCTGAACCGCATCACCCGCATTCAGGGGGTCAGCGGCGTGCATTCGAGCTTTGTGCTCCGGAGGGTGATCGACAGTACTGCCCTGCCCCTGGGTTATCTCTCCTGATTCAAGCTACGAGCTCGCGAACATACGCCCGGGCCATGCACTTGAGCTCTTCCACCAATTGCCGGCCCTGCGCCTCCGGCAGGGTCACGGCCAGCCGAAGCACAGTGCCCGCGGACCTTGGCAGTAGCAGGCTCGCAGTCCAGCGCCGGTCTTCCGGAATCTGAGGGCATTCCGCTCGGAGCTTCTCATCCAGGTCGCGGGCGTTGGTATAAAGCTCTCTGAGGTCAAGCTCCCTGAGTTCCGGCATCGCCTCAACACCACTCCAGATAGCTGAGTAGGCGGGCTCATGACTGTAGAACTCGTAGAACTGATCGATGAGAACATCTACCGCATCGACCAGACTCAGTTCCTGCAGACGCTCTCTCAGGGCGCGCTCCATCTTCTCCACATGCTGCTCAGCAATGGCATGAACGATGGCCGCCTTGTTGGGGAAATACCGGTACAGCGAAGCGAGGGACATTCCGGACTGCCGGGCAATGGCGGACATACTGACTGCGTCAACGCCGGTCTCGTGAAAAATCATGGCGGCATGGCGAAGGATGGCGTTGACGCGCTCCCGGCTGCGCGCCTGTACCGGCCGGCGCCGCGGGGCCACATCAATAGATTCGTCGGTCATCATCTGTACCTTGTGCAACAGGCTCCGTACAATAATGGCCACTTTACGACAAATAAAGGCTCCGGCGGGCCAACCGCCGCCTGTCCATTAGTCTAACACTTCAGATTTTTTACAAACGGAAGACACGATGCGAGCAAGCCGTTACCTGATTGCCACCCAGAAAGAGACCCCCGCTGACGCCGAGATCATCAGTCACCAGTTGATGTTGCGCGCCGGCATGATCCGAAAACTGGCCGCCGGGCTGTACACCTGGTTGCCCATGGGCCTGCGTACTCTGCGTAAGGTTGAGCGGATTGTTCGTGAAGAAATGGACAAGAGTGGTGCCCAGGAAGTGTTGATGCCGGCGGTCCAACCGGCAGAGCTCTGGGAGGAATCCGGGCGCTGGACCCAGTACGGCGGCGAACTGCTGCGGATGAAAGATCGTCATGGCCGGGATTTCTGCTTCGGGCCGACCCATGAAGAGGTAATTACTGACCTGATCCGGAATGAGATCAGCAGCTACAAGGAGCTTCCGGCCAACTTCTACCAGGTCCAGACCAAGTTCCGGGACGAGCGGCGCCCCCGGTTCGGTGTGATGCGGGCCCGGGAGTTCCTGATGAAGGATGCCTACTCGTTCCACCTGAACCCAGAATCGCTGAACGAAACCTATCAGCTGATGCACCACACCTACTGCGCCATCTTCGACCGTTTCGGTCTGGATTACCGTGCGGTTCAGGCGGATTCTGGCGCCATTGGCGGCAGTGCATCCCACGAGTTCCATGTGCTCGCGTCTTCCGGCGAAGATGACATCGTGTTCAGCACAGACAGTGATTACGCGGCCAACATCGAGAAAGCCGAGGCGGTAGCTCCGAGCGGTACCCGCCCTGCGCCGGCCGAAGAGATGAAGGAAGTTGCCACGCCGGACCAGAAAACCATCGAGGCGGTGTCAGCGTTGCTGGGCATTGATCCCACTCGCACGGTCAAGACTCTGCTGGTGAAGGCCGAGGCGGACGAAGACGGCAATTCCGGCCTGGTTGCACTGGTTCTCCGCGGGGATCACACCCTCAACGAAATCAAGGCCGAAAACCTGGCCGGCGTCGCCGAGCCTCTGACCATGGCCACCGATGAGGAAATCGAACAGGCCGTGGGCTGCAAGGCCGGGTCTATCGGCCCGGTAAAGCTCAACTTACCGGTCATTGTTGACCGCAGTGCGGCCCACCTGGCCGACTTTGTCTGCGGCGCCAACCGTGAAGGTTTCCATCTGACTG
This sequence comes from Marinobacter sp. MIT932201, assembly GCF_047123295.1. Classification (NCBI taxonomy): domain Bacteria; kingdom Pseudomonadati; phylum Pseudomonadota; class Gammaproteobacteria; order Pseudomonadales; family Marinobacteraceae; genus Marinobacter; species Marinobacter sp. MIT932201. Next base: position 2,532,733 of record NZ_CP138917.1, read on the forward strand.
GCGTGAACTGGGAGCGAGACGTGGCACTTGATCGCGTGGAGGACCTGCGCAATGTGGTTGAGGGCGACCCCAGCCCGGATGGCAAGGGCACTCTGGAGATCCGGCGCGGGATTGAGGTCGGGCATATCTTCAAACTCGGCAACAAATACAGTACCGCCATGAACGCCACGGTTCTGGATGAGAACGGCAAGACCGTGACCATGGAGATGGGTTGCTACGGCCTCGGCGTTTCCCGGGTTGTTGCCGCAGCCATTGAACAGAACCACGACGAAAACGGCATCATCTGGCCGGACGCCATTGCGCCTTTCCAGGTGGCCATCGTCACACTGAACGCCCACAAATCACCCACGGTTGCCGAAGCCGGCGAAAAGCTTTACGAGCAGCTGCGCCAGGCCGGCTACGACGTGCTTCTGGATGACCGAAAAGAGCGTCCGGGTGTGAAGTTTGCCGATATGGAACTCATCGGTATCCCGCACCGGTTCGTGGTGTCCGAACGCGGTCTGGCTGCCGGTACGCTTGAGTACAAAGGCCGGAGGGATGCGGAGAAACAGGATGTGCCGGTGGCTGAAGCGCTGCCCTTCCTGGTAAACGCCTCGCCTCGCAAAGGGCTTTAACCACATGCCCGCCGCCGGCGGGCGAACCTCTGACGGCACCCGGCTGCAAGGGTGCTGTCAGGGGTTTTCTTTTCCCGTACCACCCACGATTCCCGGTTCAATTTCCAAAGTGACGCCGAACCGCCCCGCCACGGATTGACGAATTTTCTCAGCAAGTTCGAGTATGTCGGCCCCAGTGCCGCCCGAATGGTTAATCAAAACCAGAGCCTGCCGGTTATGAACGCCCACCCGGGCATTCCGGAAACCCTTCCAGCCACTTTGATCAATGAGCCAGGCCGCCGCCAGTTTGACGCCTTGCTCCTGAGGATAAGCCACAATATCGGGGTTACGTTCCCTGAGAGATTCAAACGTTGCGCTATCCACCACCGGGTTTTTGAAGAAACTTCCGGCGTTAGGAATGATGTCTGGATCCGGCAGCTTGCGGCGACGGATTGCCATCACAGCCTCCGCCACGTGCAACGGGCCAAGAGCGGTTTCCGGCGTATCAGCAAGGTATTCCTCCAGATCCCGATACCCGAGCACAAGGGGCCGCGTGCGCGACAGAGCCAGACGGATTTCAGTGATGACGTAACGGCCCGGAGTCTGTTTGAACAGGCTGTCGCGGTAAGCGAACCGGCACTCCGCGTTCTCGAGAACGACCAGCTCATCAGTCTTGCGGTCGAGGGCTGTAACCGATTCAAGACAATCGCAGAGTTCGACCCCGTAAGCACCAATATTCTGGACCGGAGCGGCACCCGCGGTTCCGGGAATCAGCGCAAGATTTTCAATGCCGCGATAACCGGCACGGGTGGCATATAGGACCGCCTCATGCCAGTTCTCACCTGCGCCGAGAACCAGGGTAGCCTTGTGATCTTCAATGTGCTCCCAGCGGCGGCCACGAATGGCCAGGCGAACCACCAACCCCGAAAAATCACCCGCGAATACCAGGTTGCTTCCACCACCGAGAATCAGCACTTCCAGGTCTTCGGAGGCTACCCAGTTTAGAGACTGGACCAGCTCATCGGCGGTGTGAACCTTCACATAAAAACGAGCCCTGGCGGGCACATGTAGGGTGTTCAGTGCCTCCAGCTCGACGTTTTCCTGGATTTCCGGCCGCTGCTTCAAGCCAGGCGCCCCCGGATATCCGCCAGCAGGCCTTCGCCAGCCTCGTTTATCAGATCCAACACGGTTTCGAACCCTTCCTCACCGCCATAATAGGGATCTGGCACTTCGTGATGGGCCGAGCGGCCATACTCCAGAAATAGCGCTGGCCGGGTGCCGCCGTTCTGGTGCCAGACATCCTTGATGTCTGCAAGATTCTGGCGATCCATGACCAGTACGTAGTCAAAGGTATCGAGATCTTCCGGACTGAACTGACGTGCCCGCAATCCGCTGATATCGATACCCCGGCGCAGGGCAGCCTCCTGGGCGCGGGTATCCGGGCTCTTGCCAATATGCCAGTGTCCGGTGCCACACGAGTCGATGTATATCTGATCCGCGAGGCCGGCTTGCGCGACCAGGGAACGAAACACACCCTCGGCAGTGGGCGAGCGACAGATGTTCCCCAGACAAACAAAAAGCACCTTTACCGGTTCAGCCATGGTCGATCTCTCTCCTTTCCAGCCAGTGGCGCACCCTTTGCAGATCAGCCTCTGTATCAATGCCACCCTGCGGGTTCACGGCGGCCACATCCACATGGATCCTGGCGCCATTGTATAGCGCCCGCAACTGTTCCAGTGATTCGGTAACCTCTGTAGGGGCTGGCGCCCAGCTCACAAACTCACCAAGAACCGACGCGCGATAGCCGTAAATGCCAATGTGCCGGAAATACCCGATGTTGTCTGGCAGAGACCTGTCGACGCCCGTCAACGGTGTTCCTTCCTGCCACTGGTCCCGGGCCCACGGAATCGGCGCGCGGCTGAAATAGTGCGCCATCCCCTGGTGATCAAACACCACCTTTACAATGTTGGGATTGAAGACCTGCTCCGGGTCATGGATTCGTTCACACAGGGTTGCAATTGCGGCTTCCGGATGAAACTCAAGGTTGTCTGCCACCTGATTAATCAGTTCCGGTGGAATCAGTGGCTCGTCGCCCTGAACGTTGACTACCCGGTGGTCGGCTGCAAACCCGAGTTCCCGAGCGACTTCTTCGAGGCGGTCAGTGCCACTGGCGTGATGGGGGGATGTCATGACCACCTCGGCACCGAAGCCTTCGCAAGCGGAGCGGATTCGTTCATCGTCGGTGGCCACAACCACCCGGTCTGCCCGGCTTTCCGCAGCACGCTCACAAACGTGCTGGATCATGGGCTTTCCGGCAATGTCCGCCAGCGGCTTTCCTGGCAGACGACTGGAGGCATAGCGAGCCGGAATCACAACGGTAAAAGACATGACGTAACTACCCCGGTGGACTTGGGTTTAGCGCTTGTGCAGACGCTCATCGGTGGACAGGGTCCGGGCCTCTGTGGCCAGCATTACAGGAATTCCCTCACGGATCGGGAATGCCATGGCGTCCTGGTAACAGACCAGCTCGGTTCTGTCCTCGTTGAGCTTCAGATCGCCCTTGCACACTGGACAGGCCAGCATTGCCAACAGTTTCTTATCCATCTTGCTTACTCACTTGAAATCACGAAGTTATAGGCTCGGAACACTGACGAACCCGGGCCAGAAACGCATCCCGGAACGGCCCCGGCAACCTGGCCTCGACCACCAGGCTCCACGCATTCTCGGGCGCGAACTCCCGGCATTTCACCGCATCCTTTGCCGTCATGACAATCCATTCATCGGTCTCGGTTTTCAGATCCTCCGGGCGGAACCGGTGATGATCCGGAAAAGCCGACTCGGTCACCGAAGCACCCAGCGCCCTGAGCGTATCGAAAAACCGGGCCGGATTGCCGATGCCCGCAACCGCCTTAACCGTTTTTCCCTTCAGGTCGCCCACAGCTCTGGACGCCCCCGATTTGAGGTGGACCAAGGTCGTCGGCTCCAGAACCATGGAATAGATGGCCGGATGGTCAACGCCGGCAAAGCTCTCCAGAGCCTGCTCCGGGAGCTGCTTGTCATTTACGATAACAAAATCCACGGAAGCGAGCCGGGAAACCGGCTCTCGCAGGGGACCAACCGGGATCAGGGCGCCGTTGCCGATGCCACGCTGCCCATCAAATACCGATAGCTCAAGATCCCTGGGCAGTTTGTAATGCTGGAGCCCATCGTCGCAGATCAGCACATCACCGAGGTTGTTCTCGAGAGCGTAATCGGCTGCGCGTCGCCGTCGAGGATCAACCACGACCGGGCAACCTGTGCTGAGCGACAGCATGACCGGCTCGTCACCGGCTTTGATGGGGCTGGTATCTGCCGTGACTTCCAGCGGGTATTGGCCCGCATCACCGCCATACCCCCTACTGAGGATCACCGGCCGCCAGCCAGCAGATGCCAGTTCAGAGACCAGCCAGGCGGTGAGCGGCGACTTCCCGGTTCCGCCTGCAGTGATATTGCCAACTACAATCACTGGAACGGGCAACGACGCATCCCGTGCTTCCCAGGCCGCGCGGCGACGAGCCTCGGCGATGCTTCGGTACAACCAGGACAAGGGCGCCAGAAAAAACAGGGGCCGTTTGCTGCCATACCAGAGACGTTCAACCAACGAACTCAGGGCGGATTTCACCCCACTCATGCCTGCTCGCTGAACTGCATCTGGTGAAGTTGCGCGTAAGCGCCGCCAGCCGCAAGGAGTTCGTCATGGCGCCCGGACTCTGCAATGCGTCCGTTATCCATCACCAGAATCCTGTCGGCTTTCTCGATAGTGGAAAGGCGATGGGCGATGACCAGTGTGGTACGGCCCTGCATCACCGTTTCCAGCGCCTCCTGGATATGGCGTTCAGATTCGGTATCCAGCGCCGAAGTGGCCTCGTCAAGGATCAGAATCGGCGCATTCTTCAGCAGTGCCCGGGCGATGGCCAGCCTCTGCCGCTGCCCACCCGAGAGCATTACACCGTTATCGCCGATCATGGTGTCCAGGCCTTCGGGCATGCGGTCGATGAACTCGAGAGCATGGGCCTTGGCGGCGGCTTCCCGAATTTCCTCGGGGCTGCAATCTCTCAAGGCACCATAGGCGATGTTGGCAGCGATGGTGTCGTTGAACAGAACAACGTTCTGGGTGACCAGCGCGATCTGTTTCCGCAGGGCTTTCAGGGAAAAATCACGGAGCGAATGGCCGTCGATCCGGATGTCGCCGCCGGTATACTCATAGAACCTCGGCAACAGGCTCACCAGCGTGGACTTTCCGCTCCCGGAGCGACCGACCAGAGCCACGCTCTGTCCTGCCGGAATGCTCAATGAGATGCCTTCCAGAACATTGTCTAACTGATCACGGTAACTGAACGCGACGTTATCAAACTCGATATCGCCATCAACGCGATCCGGTGCATAAGTGCCCGGATCCTGCTCCGGGGATTCATCAATGGTTTCGAAGACATCGTAGGCCGCAGCAACACCCTTCTGAATCTTTGCGTGGACCGAGGTCACCTGCCGGATGGGCTTTGCCATGGTGGTCGCAGCCGTAATAAAAGCAACCAGTTGCCCCGTGGTCATTTCGCCACGGATTTCCGGCGCCAGCATCATCCAGACCAGACCGGCAATGGCAATGGCCACCAGCACCTGAATCACCGGAACACTGATCGCCTGAGTCGACGCCATCTTCAGACTTTGCTTGAGGTTCTTTTCATTAACCTCCTGAAAACGCTGACGTTCGTAATCCTCGCCACCAAAAGTCCGAACAACCCGGTAGCCAGTAATCGATTCCGAGGCCACGTGGGTGATGTCGCCCATGGACCCCTGGATGCGCTTGCTGATCTTGCGAAAACGCTTGCTGGCATAGCTGACAACGGCGGCAATAAGTGGTCCTACTGCCAGGAAAATCAGCGTGAGTTTCCAGTTGGTGTAGAACATGTAGCCCAGCAGACCAACGATGGTCAGGCCTTCGCGAAGCGTGATGGTCACAGCGTTGGTCGTGGCCTCCGCCACCTGCTCCACGTTGAAGGTAAGCTTGGAGACCAGGCGCCCGGCTGCATTGTCGTCAAAGTAGCGGGAGGGCAAGGTCATCAGGCGATCAAATACATCGTTGCGTAGTGCATTGATGACCTGGCGACCGACATAGCTGATGAAATACTGGCTCAGGAAGGTGCCCAGGCCCCGGAATGCAAACACCCCTACTATGACCAGGGTGAGCATCAGGCGGTTCTGGTCGGTGGGGTTCTCGATGGCGGCAATGACGTATTCCATCGCAGCCGCCATGCCGGTTGAGGCGGCGGCATAGATGATGTTGCCGAGTACCGCCAGGGAGAACGCCAGGAGGAACGGCTTAACATAGGCAAGCAGGCGCTTGTAGGTTTCCCAACTACCTGCCGGTAACCCGGCCGAGGGGTCGGGCAGAGGCTCGGTTACCTTCACGGGCTCTCAGCCTCCCGCTCAGTGGTAATGCTGAGCTTGGCGAATCCCAGCCGCCCGGCGACATCCATGGCCCGAACCACAAACTCGTGGGGAGTGCGGGCATCGGCGGTGATAATGAACGGGAGCGAATTGTTGCCCTCAGCCAGCTCACGCACACCCCGCTCAAGGGTCTCGCGCCGATTGTTGACCAGCGTCCGGTCATTCAGGATGTATTGCCCCTCGGCATTGATCACCACGTCAATCTGCTGGACTTCCGACGCCGGCGCGGGCTCGCCACTGGCCTCGGGAAGCTCCACCTGCAAATGGCTTTCCCGGGTAAAGGTTGTGGAAACCATGAAGAAAATCAGCAGCAGGAACACCACGTCAATCAATGGTGTCAGGTCTACCCCGACTTCCTGGCTTCTCTGGCGCTTGAACTTCACGGCGTTCAGGCTCCTTCCACGTCGATTTCGCGGTCTCCGTGTACTACCTCAACCAGCTTGATGGCTTCCTGCTCCATACCGACAACCAGCTCATCCACCCGGCGGATGAAATAGCGATGGCAGATCAGCGCCGGAATGGCCACGCTCAGACCGGCAGCCGTGGTGATCAGCGCCTCGGAGATACCGCCCGCCAGGTTACCCGCGTTGCCGACCCCGGCCAGCTGGATCTCGGCAAACACCTTGATCATGCCAATAACGGTGCCCAGAAGACCCAGCAGAGGGGTAATGGTTGCCACAGTACCCAGAGGGTTCAGGAAGCGCTCGAGATCATGAATGACCTGGCTGGCCTCGTGCTCGATGCTCTCTTTCATGATTTCGCGGCCATGCTTTGCGTTGAGCAGGCCACCGGCCAGAATCCGACCCAGGGGCGAGGAACCCTGCAGGGCTTTCAGCTTCCGGCCATTGAGTTCTTTTTTCTTGATCCAGCGCCATAATTCGTTAATGGTCTGGGGAGGCGCTACCCTGGAAGCGCGAAGAGTCCAGATACGCTCCAGAATGATGGCCAGCGCCAGAATGGAACAGGCAACAATTGGCACCATCAGAATGCCACCGGCTTTCAACAGCTCGAACACGCTTGGTCTCCCTCATTGTTTGCAAGCCGCGCTACTTTAGCATAGCTACCGGTGGAGGCCACACCTGCAATGTCACGGTATTTTACATTGGTCCCGGGCGAGTCCCGGGCCGCCAATCCAGAATGGCGTCCCATGGCGCATTTCCTTCAACACCAACCGGTTATCCTCGATGGTCATCACTATGCTGCCAGAACAGGCTGTATTGAACGAAACGGCTCCGATCGCGGCATAGCGAGCGGTTACCGTCGGGTGAGGATGGCCGTACCGGTGGCGATACCCGGCAGTGTAGATAACCTGATCCGGCTTCAACGCCCGAACCCAGGCTTCTGAGGATGACGTTTTGCTGCCATGGTGTGGCGCCACAAGCACCCGGGTAACCGGTGCCTGAAGATCCTCTCGGTCAGCAAGATAAGCCAGATACCGGGCTTCCATCTGGTCGGTAATATCCCCCGGCAGGAGCCATTCGGTGCCTGATTCGGGATGGTAAATACGCAGCACACAGGACGCATCGTTACCTTCTGTCGCACCTTCCCCCTGCCAGAACTCCAGAATCAGGCCGCCCAGCTTCTGGTTTGAGCGCTTGCAGCCCGAAACAGGCAGATCGGCGACCTGCTGTCTGACGGCCACCGGCTCGCCAGCAATAGCTTGCCCGACTTCAATCTTCTGGGTGAGTTCGGCTACCCCGCCGGCATGATCACTGTCTGCGTGGCTGATTACGAGGGTGTTGATCCGACGTATGCCTTCGGCCGCCAGATTCGGTAGCAGGGTTGATTCAACAGCCGAAAACACACCCGGAACGGCAGGACCGGTGTCGTACACCAGGGCTTCATCGCCATGACGGATCAGAACCGACAGGCCCTGACCCACATCCCAGACCCGTATTTCCGGTGTGCGCAGATAGGGGTTCTTCATCAAGGCTTGGCCCGGAACCATCAACCAGAACACCGCCAACAGAGCGGCAACCAGCCGGAATCCGGTAAACGGCACGAATACGAGCGTAACGGACAGCAACCCCCAGCCGACTACCTCGGCAAGGCTGGCCTCAATGTCCGGCGACTGCCACTCCGAGAACCATTTCAGAACGTGCCAGAGCACGCCCAGTGCCCAATCGAACACTGGCACAAACACCTGGGCAGCGCCCGGGACCAAGGCAGTAACCAGCCCTCCGGTCACCAGCACCGGCATGACCACAAGAGATACCCACGGAATGGCCACCAGATTGGTCAGCAGACCAACCAGAGGCTGACCCTGGCCGAATACTTCGAGGATTGGCCATAAACCGCCGAAGACGGCGAGCTGCGCAATAACGAGCCCGGTCACCGGTCCCGTTCCCGCCAGCCGCGCCGAGAACACAGCTATCAGCACGGCGACAGCAATGAATGACAACCAGAACCCTTGATCCAGGGGCGCAAAGGGATCCAGTACAAGAACGGCTGTAAGAGCAGCCAGAAACGCCTGCCACACCGGCGCCTGACGACTGAGCAGAATCAGCCACCCACCTGCGATAACCATGATGAGGGCGCGTCGTGTTGGCACAGTAAAGCCGGCGGCCAGCGCATAAACGAGACAACAAATCACAATCGAGGAAAATACGATCCCGCGTCTGGCCTCATCGCTGACCCATCGCGCCGGCCATAACAGTAACAGCCGCCTACATACAACGCCGGCACCCAGGGCCACCAGACCGAGGTGTAGGCCCGAAATCGCCACCAGGTGAATGGTGCCGGTCGCCTTGAGCACATCCCAGTGGTTCTGTTCCATGTGCCCGCGGTGGCCAATCAACAGCGAGGCAACCAACGGAAAGTGCCTGGCGCTGCCAAACTGCTCCCTCGTCCAGCGTTCAAGCGAAAGATGCAGGCGCCGGTACTGGCAGTGCAGCGAACAGTCTACCGTCGTGTCCAACCGAACATTACGGACGCTTCCCGTGGCACGATACCCTTTCCGGAAGAGCCAGTCTTCGTAGCGGAAACCGGCAGGATTCAGCGTGCCGTGGGGACGCTTGAGAGCAACATCCAACCGCAGCCGGGCGCCGGGAAGGTATTGGCTGCCGCGACCATACCAGGCCAGCCTGAGCAGGCCCGGCATCCTTGCTTCCTGCCCGGCTTCGATGGGAAGGTTGTGCCAGTGGGTGACACAAAGACTAAAACGTAAACTGTTAAAGCTTCCGGGAGAAGGAATGTCGCACAGGTATCCCGAAACCGAGAGGCGCTCCCCTTCCAGGCTGGCCGGGAGGACGGTCGAAAGACGGTCTCCGGCATGCCAGGAGGCCCAGAACAGCCCCAGGAAAAGACCAAGGGCGAACACTGTTAGCCGAGAGGCAAGTGTCGAAAGAGAACAGGACAGGGCAACGGCGAGCAGAAATATCGCGGCGAGCAACCACTCGGAAGGTGGCAGTATCGACAACCAATACAGTAAGATAACGCCACAAGAGAAGGCGACAACGCCCACTACTGCGGAACCGGACTTGCCATACGAGCATACCGGTCGGTTGAGACTTCCGGACAATCCTTGTCCTCCTGTTTGTCATAAACACCGGCGACATCCGATGTGCCGGTATACTAACTCCGTTTAAAGGCAGAACTTCCAATGCCAAAGAAGTTCATGAAACGCTATCTGCCCTCACCAGAGAAGGTGCAAGCGATGCAGTCGCTGAGCTTTCTGGGCGATATTCTTCATGAACCGAACCTCTGGCACATCAACCGACACAGTGTTGCCAGGGCGTTTCTGGTCGGCATCTGGTTCTGCTTTATTCCCATGCCCTTCCAGATGCTCGCCGCAGCCTTCTTCGCTATCTGGTTCAATGCCAATCTGCCACTGTCGGTGGTTCTGGTCTGGATCAGCAACCCGGTGACCATGCCGCCGATGTTCTATTTCAACTACAAAATCGGCGCCTGGGCCCTGGACCGACCTGTACTCAGCTTTGAGTTTGAACTGTCCTGGTCCTGGATCAGCGAGCGGCTGCTGGATATCGGCATTCCGCTCTACCTCGGTTCACTGGTGGTCGCAACCATATCAGCCTGCCTTGCCTATTTGATCATCCAGTATCTCTGGCGCAGGAAAATCCGCTCGGACTGGCAAGTGCGCCGAACCGCAAGATTGCGACGCCGCCGGGCTGCTGATCAAACTTCCTGAATCAGCCGGCCCTGCTCCAGGCGCATGACCCGCCCCAGACTCCGGGCCATTTTCATGTCATGGGTTACCATGACAAAGGCAATGCCCAGCTGATCCCTCAGGGACTCGATCAGGGCCTGGACCCCCTCGCCGGTATGCTCATCGAGGTTTCCCGTTGGCTCATCCATCAACACGCAGTCCGGCTCATTTACCAGTGCCCGTGCAATGGCCACCCGTTGGCGTTCGCCACCGGAGAGCTCGCCGGGTTTGTGATCCAGCCGTTCTGCAAGACCCACCCGTTCCAGCAAACTGCTTGCCTTGTCCCGAGATTTCGAGACGGCCATGCCACCCAATGCGCACGGCATCATGACGTTTTCAAGCGCGGTAAATTCCGGCAACAGGTGATGAAACTGATAGACAAATCCCAGATGGGCGTTGCGGAACCTGGCCCGCCGAGCTTCAGATAGCCGATGGATGTCCTCACCGCAGATAGCAATCTGACCGGACGACGGCTTGTCGAGCCCGCCCAAAAGATTCAGCAGGGTTGTCTTACCGGCACCGCTGCTGCCAACGATGGCTACGGTCTCGCCCTGGGCAACTTCCAGCGAAATATCTGAAAAAATGGTCAGTTTTCCGAGGCCCTCGTTATAGGTCCGGGTTACCTGACGACAATCGATCACCGGTGCAGAATGCGCCATAGCGGCATGTTCCTTACTCATAGCGAAGCGCCTCCGCCGGATCCACCCTCGAGGCCCGCCAGGCCGGGTATATGGTTGCCAAAAGGCTCATGGCAAGTCCGGCGCCGCTGATTATGAAAACATCCTGCCATTGCAACTGGGATGGCAGGTAGCTGATGAAGTAAACGTCCGCACTCAGGAACTGGTGGCCCAGCGCGCCCTCCAGCCAGGAGATAAAGGCACTGATATTAAGTGCACCAAAAACTCCAAGCGCTGTGCCAACGATGGTTCCGAAGATACCGATGACCGCCCCCTGGACGATAAAAATGCGCATGATCCGACCCGGCGTTGCTCCCATGGTCCTGAGGATCGCGATGTCTCCGGTTTTGTCAGTGACCACCATGACCAGTGTGGAGACGATATTGAAGGCCGCTACGGCAACGATAAACATCAGCAGCAGACCGATCATGGTTTTCTCCATGCGGATGGCCTGGAAAAGATTGCCGTGGGTGCGGGTCCAGTCAGATACGTAATAGCGGCCGCCCAACGCCTCAGCCGCCTGCTGCGAAACCTTGGGCGCTGCGAACAGGTCATCCACCAGCAGACGAACGCCCTCCGCCTTGCCCCCGGTTCGCATAAGCTTGGCTGCGTCATCCATATGAATCAGCGTGTAGTTGCCATCCAGTTCAGCACCGACACTGAAAATGCCCTTCACCGTAAATCGCTTGAGCCTTGGCAGCACTCCCGCCGGGGTCACCGAGGCTTCCGGCAACACGACAGTCACCTTGTCACCCACCTGCAGGCGCAGGCTGGCCGCCATCAAGCGACCGATGATGATGCCAAACTCGCCGGAGACCAGATCGTCCAGCCCTCCCTCGATCATATGGTTCTCAATGATGGACACCGTACGCTCTTCTTCTGGAAGAACACCATTGAGCATAACGCCACGAACATTACCGCCACCGGTCACCATCCCCTGCCCCTGGATAAAAGGAGCCGCGGCCAGCACCCTGGGATGCTGCTGAACCCGGGCATCCACCGACTGCCAATCATCCAGAGGGCCGGCGCCCTGTATGGTGGCGTGGGGCACCATCCCGAGAATTCTCTGCTTGAGCTCCCGGTCGAAGCCATTCATGACGGACAACACAATGATCAGCACCGCCACTCCAAGCATCAGCCCGATCATCGAAGTCAGTGAAATAAAGGATATGAAGTGATTGCGGCGCTTGGCGGCCGTGTATCGCAAGCCAATGTAAAATGATAAGGGTCTGAACATGAAGAGGTGCCTGTTGCTACCTTCCGGTCTGTCGTGGTCTTGTTTTCCCGAGTACCTTCTGCCTTCCAGCACGGAGGGAAACTGCTAAACTGTTCTGTACCAATAAAAATTCAGTTTTCCGGAGCCGCGATGCAGTCGTCCGACATCCCCAACGAGCCGGCGGATTATTCCCCCGAACGCCGGGACTTTTTCCGCATTGAAGACCGGATCGGCCTGGAGATCCGCAAGCTAGCCCCTGGCACCCCACTAGACGGGAATGCCTTCGATGGTGACCACCTTGAAAGCCTGAAAGCTGAATTCAGGCGGTTGGACCAGGACGTAAAATCCCAGCTTGCCAGCCTTGCCGAGAGAGACCGGCTGCTAACCGGGCTGATCAAGTCCCTGAACGGCAAGCTGGACACGCTTGCGCGCATTATGGCCTTTGAGCAAAATCCGTTGCAACCTGAGGACTGGCAGGATGTAACCCTGAGCGAAGGCGGCCTGTCATTCTTCAGCAGCACCCCTGCCTGGCATCCCGGAGACCGGCTTGCTGTCCGTATGACCCTCCCGCCCGAACTTTTCCAACCACAGGCACATGCCCGCGTGATTGATGTACACCCCGATTCCTCAGGCGGGGCAAGGGTCCACACCGAATTTGCCCGGATTGATGACGGCGATCGCCAACAAATCGCACGGCATGTGATGCGGTGGCAGATTCGACAGCGCCAAAAAGAGTAGACTGGGTAAAAACGGGTGACTTTTGCTAGTCTTTTTCGGATATTACGCTTTATCCATGTCCTTCCGAGGACGCCAGTTTTCATGGAGACCCATCAATGAGAAAACAAACTACCCTGTTCGGCGCACTGGCAGTGACTGCCACACTGGCCTTTCTTCCGATGACGTCCGCGGTAGCTGAAGAAGTCCGCGTGCCGGTTGGCTCCCAGGCCGATCGTGACCAGGCCAGCTTTCCCGGCTCGGGAATGAGCCAGTCGTCAGTCCGCGCTTCCTGGGGTGCGCCCATGGAAATTCAGGGCCCGGTAGGCCAGCCACCGATCACCCAGTGGCATTACCAGGACTTCGTGGTGTATTTCGAAGGCAACCGGGTTATCCATACCGTTCTCAAACATAATCGCTGAGGGCCCGAGGGACTGTTCGGGTCGGAAATACCTTCCTTATGTCCTGACGTTCAACCAATCGTTGGTTAGAATGCCGTCTTTTATGATTCAAGGTGACGTAGTGACAACCAAACGAGTGTTGCCCGCCGAGTGGGCTCCCCAGAGTGCCGTGATGCTGACCTGGCCCCATCCGGGAACCGACTGGGCAGGCGTTATGGAAGAGGTGGAGCCGGTCTTCGAAAATATTGCGAAAGCCGTTCTCCGACACGAGCATCTGGTTGTAAGTTGCGAACACGTGATACGTCTGCAGGAGCTTGAGCAGCAGCTGAATCTCTACGCTGAGGAGAACGGGCTCCCTGGCCGTGTAAAGACCGTTCCAGCGCCAGCAAACGATACCTGGGCGAGAGACCATGGGCCGATTACCATCCTGACCGATGATGGGCCGGCACTGCTGGATTTCCGGTTCAACGCCTGGGGCGGAAAGTTTCCGTCGGAAAAAGATGATGCGCTGAACACTCACCTGTTCAACGCCGGTGTATTCGGCACAACCGCGATGCAGCAGGTGAACTTCGTGCTCGAGGGAGGCTCCTTTGAATCGGATGGCCAGGGTACCTTGCTGACAACGTCTGAATGCCTGCTGACGCCGACCCGAAATCCTGCCATGGACCGGACAGCCATTGAGCAACTGCTCTCAGAGATATTGGGTGTCCGCCGAATTCTCTGGCTCAACCATGGCTACCTTGCCGGCGACGACACCGACAGCCATATCGATACCCTGGCCCGATTCTGCGCACCGGATCATATCTGTTATGCAGCCTGCCCCGATGTCGCCGACGAGCACTACAGTGCGCTGGCGGCCATGGAAGAAGAGCTCCAGGAGTTTCGCCAGGCCGACGGCTCTCCTTATCGATTGACGGCTCTGCCCTGGCCCGATGCCATTTATGATGAGGACGAAGAACGCCTGCCGGCTACCTACGCAAATTTCTTGATCATCAACGGTGCTGTATTGCTTCCGGTGTATGACGTGCCGCAGGACGAAGACGCCATTACTGTCGTACAAGAGATTTTCCCGTCCAGGGAGATAATACCGATTGATTGCCGGCCCTTGATTTACCAGCATGGCAGCCTTCACTGTGTGACCATGCAAATCCCGGCCGGAGTAGTCAGTTAATGAGCAGAGAAGCGCGCAAGAACCAGATCAACATTGCTGCCATCCAGCAGGCCTGCAGCAGTGACAAAGCAGCCAGCCTGGCCGTTACCGAAAAACTGGTTCGCGAAGCCGCAGCCAGTGGCGCAGACCTGGTTATTCTGCAAGAGCTCCACGCCACCCTTTACTTCTGCCAGACTGAAGATACGGCCGTTTTCGAATTGGCCGAGCCGATTCCCGGCCCCACCAGCAATCGCCTCTCCGATCTGGCCCGCGAACTGGGTGTCGTGTTGGTTGGCTCCATTTTTGAACGGCGGATGAACGGCGTTTACCACAACACTGCCGTCGTATTTGAGAAAGACGGCTCAATGGCAGGGCTGTACCGGAAGATGCACATTCCGGACGACCCGGGATTCTATGAGAAATTCTACTTCACCCCGGGTGACGCCCAGTTCAATGATGGCAGGAGCGGCTTCACGCCCATTGATACATCTGTTGGCAGGCTGGGCGTACTGGTTTGCTGGGACCAGTGGTACCCCGAGGCTGCCCGCCTGATGGCCTTGGCCGGAGCGGAGATGCTCATCTACCCCACCGCTATCGGCTGGGATGTTACCGATGACCCGGGTGAGCAGGCGCGTCAACTGGAAGCCTGGGTCACCGTCCAGAGAGGCCATGCGGTTGCCAATAATCTCCCTGTCGTGGCGCCGAATCGGGTCGGCACAGAACCGGATCCGTCCGGACACAGTGACGGCATTCGTTTCTGGGGCAACAGTTTTATCTGCGGACCGCAGGGTGAATTCCTTGCCCGGGGCGATGACAGCTCCGAGTGCATTCTGTCTGTAAGCCTCGATCGCACCCGCAGTGAATCGATTCGCCGGATCTGGCCGTATTTGAGAGATCGTCGCATCGACGCCTATGGCGACATCCTCAAACGCGTAAGGGACTGAGGCCGGAATGAAAAAGCTGGTTGATACCGTAGTCAGTGAACTGAACCAGATACTTCTGGGCAAGGAGCAACAGGTGCGTTTGGCCCTGTGCGGTCTACTGGCGCGAGGGCACCTGCTGATCGAAGACATCCCCGGCATGGGCAAGACCACCCTCTCCCATGCCCTGGCCAAGGTGATGGGGCTGAGCTACCAGCGAATCCAGTTCACCAACGACCTGCTTCCCGCGGATGTGCTTGGTTATTCCATGTACGACAAGCAGGCCGGCAGCCTGGTGTTCCATCCTGGGCCGATCTTTGCCCAGGTGGTTCTGGCTGACGAAATTAACCGGGCATCACCTCGTACCCAGAGTGCCCTGTTGGAAGCCATGGAAGAACGGCAGGTATCCATTGAGGGCGAGACCCGTCCACTGCCCCACCCGTTCTTCGTGATTGCCACCCAGAACCCCATTGAACAGGGAGGGACCTACCCTCTACCCGAGTCCCAACTGGACCGGTTCCTTATGCGCCTTCACCTGGGCTACCCGGACCCCCGGGCCGAACGGGAACTGCTGGAAGGCGAAGACCGCCGCACCATGACCGAAAAGCTTCCCACCCTGCTCTCCCAGGCCGACCTGAAAACCCTGCAGGAAGGTGTAACAAGGATAACCGCCAGCCCGGCGCTTCTCGATTACGTGCAGCGATTGCTGGAACAGAGTCGGAGAATGCCGGGCCTTCTGTACGGGCTTTCGCCCCGCGCCGGCCTGGGACTCGTCCGGGCCGCCAAGGCCTGGGCGCTCATGGAAGGACGGCATCACGTGTTGCCCGACGACATTCAGGCGGTTTTCCCAGCAGTAGCAGCCCACCGCCTCGAACAGGGCGAGTCCGGCAAAAGTGCGGAAAGGGTTCGTCAGCTGCTGGCAACCGTTTCCGTGCTTGAGTAAATAGCAAGGTTTTATAAGCGGAATTGGCCAAAACGAATGGCAGACCGCGCCTTTCATGTTAGCCTTTGCTCCTTTCCCCGAAGCGTCTGGCCCGGAACAGGGCCTGGCAACGTACGGCTTTTTCAGTGAGAGAATTCCCAATGAGCGACACCAAACATTCCCGACTGATCATCCTTGGTTCCGGCCCCGCAGGCTACACCGCTGCTGTCTACGCAGCCCGCGCCAACCTGAACCCGACCCTGATTACCGGTATTGAAGTCGGCGGCCAGCTCACCACCACCACCGACGTCGACAACTGGCCCGGAGACAACGACGGCGTTCAGGGCCCGGAGCTCATGCAGCGCATGCTCAAACACGCCGAACGCTTCGAGACCAGCATCGTCTACGACACCATCAACGAGGCTGACCTGCGCAACCGCCCCTTCCGGCTCAAGGGCGACGGCGGTGAATACACCTGCGATGCCCTGATAATCGCCACCGGCGCCTCCGCCATGTACCTGGGCCTGGAATCCGAAGAGAAATTCAAAGGCCAGGGCGTCTCCGCCTGCGCCACCTGCGACGGTTTCTTCTACAAGAAACAGAAAGTCGCCGTTATCGGTGGCGGCAACACCGCCGTCGAAGAGGCCCTGTACCTGTCCAACATCGCCGACGAAGTCACCCTGGTACACCGCCGCGACAGCCTGCGCGCCGAAAAGATCCTCCAGGACAAACTGTTTGAAAAAGCCGAAAACGGCAACGTGAACATCGTCTGGGACCACACCCTCGACGAGGTCCTTGGGGACGGCACCGGCGTGACCGGCATGCGCATCAAGAGCACCAAAGACGGCTCTACCCAGGAGATGGACCTGGCCGGCGTCTTCATCGCTATTGGCCACAAACCCAACACCGACCTGTTCCAGGGCCAGTTGGACATGGAAAACGGCTACATCCGCATCCGCTCCGGCCTTGAGGGCATGGCCACCCAGAGCAGCATCCCCGGCGTCTTCGCCGCTGGCGACGTAGCCGACCACGTCTACCGCCAGGCCGTCACCTCCGCCGGCTTCGGTTGCATGGCGGCCCTGGATGCGGAAAAGTTTCTGGATCAACAGGATTGATCTAGTCTTTTAGAAGACTATACGGAAGCTGATCGAGGCCGGGAGGGCCAGCCTTCTAAAACTGTGCGGAGCCAGGGATGGCGGAGCCAAGCGTACACGGACGTATTCACAGCGTGTTTTAGAAGGCTGGCCCTCCCGGGCGCGACTCCAAGGCCCGTAAGCAACAAGACCAACGCGAACTAGGCAGTAAAAACCGGAGAAGGATGACCTCACTACCCTGGCTAGACCCGGACCAACTCTGGTTCCCCCCCGCCAACGAAGCCCTGGACGACCCGGACGGCCTCCTCGCCCTCGGCGGGGACCTGTCCACCGAACGACTCATCCTTGCCTACCGCAACGGCATTTTCCCCTGGTACAGCGACGACCAGCCCATCCTGTGGTGGTCACCCAACCCCAGATGCGTCCTGCTCCCGAACGAAATCCACGTGTCACGCAGCCTGCGCCGCACCCTGAACCAGCAACGCTTCGAGGTGACCGCCGACAGACACTTCGGCCGAATTATCCGACTCTGTGCGTCAACCCGAGCCGAAGGCACCTGGATTACCGAAGAAATGATTGCCAGCTATTCCGAGCTGCACCGCATGGGCGTCGCCCACTCCATCGAAATATGGAACCGTCGCGGCGAACTGGCCGGTGGCATGTATGGCCTGGCCATTGGCCGGTGCTTCTTCGGGGAATCCATGTTTTCCCTGGAAACCAATGCCTCCAAGGTTCTCATGGTTCATCTGGCGCACCAGTTACAGCTTTGGGGTTATCGGATCATGGATTGCCAGGTGGAGAGCAGGCACCTTCTGACCATGGGCGCACGGACTATTCCACGGGAAGAGTTTTTATCTATACTCAGGATGAGCATCGATCAGAAACCGGATCAGACCGACTGGACCTTCAGATGGCGTTGGCCCGGGCCGGAGGAGTGAATGAGCAATCTCAGAACCCTGGTGTTCTTCGCAACGCCGCCCCATGATTGCAGCTACCTGCCAGACCGCGAGGCGACCACCATGTTTGTGGATCCGCGGGCCCACATTGATAAAAAGCTTTACAGCCAACTGACCGCTCTTGGTTTTCGCCGCAGCGGTTCGCATTATTACCGTCCCCATTGCGAGCAGTGTAATGCCTGCATCCCGGTTCGACTCAAGGTTGATGATTTCAGCCCGGACAGAAGCCAGCGGCGTGTGCTGAAGAAAAACTCAGACCTGAAGTGCACCATGGTGCCAGCGACCTTTGCGGAAAGGTACTATCAGCTCTACGCAAACTATATTGAGCAACGGCACCAGGATGGCGACATGTACCCGCCCACCCGGGAACAGTTCACGTCCTTCCTGGTGGAAGGGGCAACGGACTCCTGGTTCCTGGAAATCCACAAGGATGAGCGATTGGTAGGGTTGGCGGCCGTGGACCTGCTGGACGACGGTTTGTCGGCCATTTACACCGTTTTCGACCCCGATCTTGATGACAGGAGCCTTGGCACTTACGCAATCCTCTGGCAAATCGAGGAAGCTCGCCGCAGGGGGCTGCCCCACCTGTATCTTGGCTACTGGATCAAGCAATGCCGGAAAATGAACTACAAAACCCGCTTCCGCCCGATCGAGGCGCTAAGAGACGGCCACTGGCGTGAACTGGACCCAGGCTAACTTTGCCAAACGCCGATAAATCAGGCAGAATTGCGCAATTTAAAATTACGGAAAGCATATCCAAACGAGGTTTCTACTGAATGCCGAAATCAGATGCCATTGAAATGGAAGGCGTTATCATCGACACCCTTCCAAACACCATGTTCCGCGTTGAGCTCAGCAACGGCCATGTTGTGACAGCTCATATCTCCGGCAAGATGCGCAAGAACTACATCCGCATCCTGACAGGTGACAAGGTCAAGGTTGAGCTGACTCCCTACGACCTGAGCAAAGGCCGCATTGTCTACCGCGCCCGTTGATGCTCACGTGACATCTGAAAGCCCCTTCGGGGGCTTTTTTTGGTGCGCCCGGCATGGGCGCACTCCTGGAGGTGCAAGTCCTCCCGTGAGCTGGCCACAGCGAACGAAGTGAAGCGCAACTGCGGAAGGGTGACCGACCGTGGGGAGGAAGCGTGGAGCGTAAACCGTGAGCCGATGAACAAGAATCGGATATGAGGCACTGCCAAGCAGGGCGAGCGGGCCAAAAGCCGCGAAGCTCTTGTGGCCAAGGCGAAGTGGTGTAAATCCGGCGGTTGTGCGGCGAAGGAGTGTGTTCTTACCCGGGGAGATCTCGCCTCATGCCTGAAAGGGCGACGTGGCAACACGGAGCGAGAAGTCAGCAGAGGCCATAGTAACCGCTAACACAGGGCGAAGGGCCGAACGAGAAGGAGCGTCAAACGCCTTGTCGATGAGCACTGTACGGCATCAGATGCCCGCGCCAGCGGGGCGGATCGCGCAACGGACAGGTGAAGCCTTGCCGAAGGCGATGAGCGATGAAGCAGGACTCCCGCGACAAGAACCGGAAGGCGCAGGGCGAAGCCTGCTTGAGCAGGCGTTCGCACGAGAGAATATGCAGCGGGCATGGAAGCGCGTGAAGGCCAACAAGGGAGCGGCAGGTGTGGACGGGTTGGACATTGCCCAAACCGCGGAACACCTGCGATGGGCGTGGCCTGAGCTTCGCCAGCACCTGCTGAGCGGCGCCTACCAACCACAGCCCGTCCGTCGGGTAGGCATCCCGAAGCCGGACGGCAGTGAGCGGGAACTGGGCATCCCCACCGTCACTGATCGTCTGATTCAACAGGCACTGTTGCAAGTGCTGCAACCTCTGATTGATCCCACCTTCAGCGAGCACAGCTACGGCTTCCGCCCGGGCCGTCGGGCCCACGACGCCGTGTTGGCTGCGCAGCGTTACGCCCAACAGGGCCGCCATATCGTGGTGGACGTCGACCTGTCGAAGTTCTTCGACCGGGTCAACCACGACATCCTGATCGACCGCCTGAAGAAACGCATAAACGACCCCGGCGTTATCCGGCTGGTTCGTGCGTACCTGAACGCGGGCATCATGGACGGTGGTGTGGTCATGGATCGGCACGAGGGCACGCCGCAAGGCGGGCCATTGTCGCCGTTGTTGGCCAACGTTCTGCTGGACGAGGTGGATAAAGTGCTGGAACGCCGGGGGCACTGCTTCGCCCGTTACGCCGATGACTGCAACGTCTACGTTCGCAGCCACAAGGCGGGAGAACGGGTCATGCAGTTACTCCGCCGCTGTTATGGAAAGTTGCGTCTGGTGATTAACGAAGCCAAGAGCGCGGTGACCAGCGTGTTCGGGCGCAAGTTCCTCGGCTATGCCCTGTGGCAAGGGAGGAACGCTGAGGTTCGACGCGCGGTATCCACCAGGGCGTTACAGGCGTTCAAGCTCCGGATCCGGCAACTGACCCGGGGATCAGGGGGTCGCAGTATTGAACAGGTGGTAGAGCAACTCCGCCGATACCTGCTCGGCTGGAAAGGGTACTTCAGGCTGGCGCAAACGCCACGCATCTGGCGATCACTGGATGAGTGGATACGTCGTCGTCTGAGAATGCTCCACCTCCGGCAGTGGCGGCGGGGTAAGACGATCTACCGGGAGCTGGTCCGGTTGGGTGCCAGTTCCTGGGTGGCTGAATCTGTGGCGGCTCTGAGTCGCCGCTGGTGGCACAACAGTCGCTCTGCCATCCACAATGTCCTGACGATTGCCTACTTCGACCGGTTGGGAGTGCCGAGACTCTCGTGAACCCTCAACGTCTCGAACCGCCCGGTGCGGACCCGCATGCCGGGTGGTGTGGGAGGGGTGGAGCCTCATGGCTCCCCCCTATCCCGATTTGTAGCTAAAAAAACCGCTGCCGGTTGCCCGGGCAGCGGTTTTTTATTTCCTCAAGTAGATCAGACCGCCTCGGCAGGCTCGTCCTCGTACTCGAATACCAGCTCATCATCACGAAGGTGGATGAAGACATCACCGCCCTTCTCCGACAAACGCCCGAACAGGATCTGCTCGGCCAGCGGCCGCTTGATCTTGTCCTGGATCAGCCGCGACATCGGGCGGGCGCCCATGGTGATGTCGTATCCCTTCTCGGCCAACCAGGCTTTGGCATCGTCATCCACATGCAGAACCACATGCTTCTCGTCCAGCTGTGCCTGCAATTCGGTGAGGAACTTGTCCACCACGTGAGTGATGGTATCCATCTGCAAGTCACCAAACTGGATAATGCCGTCCAGACGGTTACGGAATTCCGGCGTGAAGGTCTTGCTGATGATCTCCATGCCGTCCGTGCTGTGATCCTGCTCACTGAAGCCAATGGACCGGCGGGCCATACTCTCGGCCCCGGCGTTGGTGGTCATCACCAGGATCACATGGCGGAAATCCGCTTTCCGACCGTTATTATCGGTCAGCGTGCCATGGTCCATGACCTGCAGCAGCAGGTTGAACACTTCCGGATGGGCCTTCTCGATCTCATCCAGCAGGAGCACGCAGTGCGGATGCTTGTTGACCGATTCGGTCAACAGGCCGCCCTGATCGTAGCCAACGTAGCCCGGAGGCGCACCGATCAGCCGTGAAACCGTATGGCGCTCCATGTACTCGGACATGTCAAACCGTACCAGCTCGATGCCAAGAACCTTGGCCAACTGCTTGGTAACCTCGGTTTTCCCGACACCGGTCGGTCCTGCGAACAGGAACGCACCCTCTGGCTTCTCGGGCGCCTTCAGCCCGGCTCGTGCCAGCTTGATAGCGGTAGACAGCGATTCGATCGCCGGATCCTGTCCGAACACGGTCATCTTCAGATCCCGTTCCAGGTTCCGCAGCAGATCCTTGTCGCTGGTGGAGACGTTCTTCGGCGGGATGCGGGCAATGTTCGCAACTACATCCTCGATCTCGGTGACATCAACGGTTTTCTTGCGCTTGCCTTCAGGCTGCAGCCTCTGGCGGGCACCCGCTTCATCAATCACGTCGATGGCCTTGTCCGGCAAATGACGATCAGTGATGTAGCGGTCTGACAGTTCGGCGGCTACGCGCAGGGCCTTGTCGGTGTACTTGAGATCGTGGTGCTTTTCGAAATTGGGTTTGAGGCCCTTCAGTATTTGATAAGTATCCTCAACGCTTGGCTCGTTTACATCGATCTTCTGGAACCGGCGAGCCAGGGCGCTATCCTTCTCGAAAATACCCCGGAACTCCTGGAACGTGGTTGAACCGATGCACCGGATTTCCCCGGAACTGAGCATGGGCTTGAGAAGGTTGGAGGCATCCATCACGCCACCGGATGCGGAACCCGCTCCGATGATGGTGTGAATCTCGTCAATGAACAGGATTGCGTGGTTTTCTTTCTTGAGCTCGGCAAGCAACCCTTTCAGGCGTTTCTCGAAATCGCCCCGGTACTTGGTCCCGGCGAGCAGAGCCCCGAGGTCCAGCGAGTAAACCACCGCATCGGAGATAATGTCGGGCACCTGACCATCAACGATACGTTTCGCAAGCCCCTCTGCAATCGCAGTCTTGCCGACACCGGCCTCCCCCACCAGCAGCGGGTTATTCTTGCGACGACGAACCAGAATCTGAACGACCCGTTCGACTTCGTGTTCGCGCCCAATCAGCGGATCAATACGGCCCTGACGGGCCTGCTCATTCAGGTTGGTGGCATAGCTTTCCAGCGGTTTGGACTGCCCGCCTTCCTCACCGGCCTCATCATGGGACGCCTGATCATGGCTTTCCTGGTCTTCCGCACCCTGAACACGAGAAATACCGTGAGAAACGAAGTTCACCACATCAATCCGGGCAATGCTCTGCTTTTTGAGCACATAGACCGCCTGGCTTTCCTGTTCGCTGAAAATGGCCACCAGCACGTTGGCACCGGTTACCTCTTTCTTGCCGGAAGACTGCACATGGAAAACCGCCCGTTGCAGCACACGCTGGAACCCCAGCGTTGGCTGTGTCTCCCGCTCACTGTCACTGCTTGGAATGAGTGGTGTGGTTGAATCCACGAATTCGACGAGTTCTTCCTGAAGCCGCTTGAGGTCGGCGCCGCAAGCCTTCAGAACGCCCACTGCCGATTCATTATCCAGTAGGGCCAGCAACAAATGCTCCACAGTCATGAACTCATGACGCTTGTCCCGGGCATTTTTGAAGGCCGTATTCAGCGTAATTTCTAGATCTTTGCTCAGCATGGGCCACCCCAACGTCTTTCAGTCCGCACGTTCAATCTCGCAAAGGAGCGGATGTTCGCATTCCGAGGAATACTGGTTCACCTGTGCCGCCTTTGTTTCCGCGATGTCCCGGGTATATACCCCGCATACAGCTTTTCCCTGTGTATGGACGAGCAGCATCACCTGCGTCGCCTTTTCTTCGTTCATTCCGAAGAACTTCATCAACACATCCACAACAAAATCCATGGGCGTGTAATCATCGTTCAGAAGCACCACCCTGTATCGCGCAGGGCGCTTGAGAGCAGGCTTCTCGGGAGCAACGCTGAGGTCATCCTGTCGCCCCGGTTGTTCGTCCTCCCCCTGATTAAATACTAGTAGAGAATTCTCGATAGTCCGCATCATTCCTTACCGGTTTATCGGTGCTCCTGTTAAATGTGGATGTCCGCCCCCGGGTTTTCAAGCGGGGCATGAGATATTTATCAATACGAACATGATACCGCTTCCAGACTGCGTTCAACCACACATTCCCGGCATAGAAACTATTGACTCATCGCTATGATTGGCCGAAAGTTAAGTTGCATTGTAAAATAATGTAAATCCATGCAAGGATTGTGTAACAGGATTCGGACCGACCGTGCGACGGCACCGATAGGCAAACAAAGAATCAACAAGAATAGAGACAGCAAAAGAACAGGGGAGTTCATCATGCCAAGAGGCAAGGTCAAGTGGTTCAACAATGCCAAAGGGTACGGATTCATCATCGAGGATGGCTGCAGTGACGACCTGTTTGCGCACTTCTCTTCGGTGCAAATGGACGGCTACAAGACCCTGAAAGCCGGCCAGGCCGTAACCTTTGACAAAAAGCCCAGTGACAAAGGCATTCACGCAGTCAACATCGTCCCTGACGAAATGCCCGCCAGCAAAGCGCAGGCTGGTACCGGGAGCGAATCTGCCGGCAAGTCGGGTCAGCAGGAATCAGGGCGCGACAACTATCCGCCCCGTGCCGTAAACGCCTGATCGGTTGCGACATTGGAATACTCGCACCCACCGGTACTCTACTGGTGGGCCCATCCCTTCTTGCTTTTCAGAATCATCCCCTATTAAGCGATATCAACTTCGCTTTGCCACTGCCCCTCTTTGCAGTACCCTGCTGTCAACAAACGCATCGTAACCCCGGGAACACAGCAGCGCATGGCTGAACTCGTGCTTTTTAACAAACCCTTCCAGGTTTTGAGCCAATTTACCGACGATGGGGTCTCCGGTGGTGACTCACCGAGAGCCACCCTGGCGGACTATCTGCGAATCCCGGGTATCTACCCTGCCGGTCGCCTCGACTATGATTCCGAGGGCCTGCTTCTTCTGACCTCTGAAGGCCCACTGCAACACAGGATTGCCTCTCCTTCGCTAAAGATGCCGAAGACCTACTGGGTGCAGGTGGAAGGCGACATTACGGAAGACGCCTTGAAACATCTGGCGGCCGGAGTTCAGTTGAAAGATGGCCTGACCCGACCGGCAAAAGCCACCAGAATAGCCGCCCCTGCAGTCTGGCCCAGGGTTCCGCCGGTGCGCCATCGAGAAACAGTTCCCACCAGCTGGATTGAGCTGACCATCACCGAAGGCAAGAATCGGCAGGTCCGACGAATGACTGCCGCCGTGGGCTTTCCAACGCTCAGGCTGATCCGGTACCGGATTGGCGACTGGTCGCTGGAGGGCCTGGATTCAGGAGCCCACCGGACCGTTACCGTTAATCTTCCAGCTTCAGCAAAAACAACCCGCCGCGGCAAAGCCGCCGGCGCCCGACCCGGGAGAAACCGCAGATCATGACCTGGACACCCCACGCAACCGTCGCCGTTATCGTTGAAGATGGTGCGGGCCGCTACCTGATGGTCGAAGAAGTCAGCGGCGGCAAGGTTGTTTTCAACCAGCCCGCAGGCCATGTGGAGGAAGACGAAGCCATTCTCGATGCGGTTCGCCGGGAAACACTCGAAGAAACAGGCTGGGACATAGAGCCGTTACATTTTCTCGGCATCTATACCTACAAGGCGCCAGCCAACGGAGTGACCTACTACCGATTCTGCTACGCGGCCAGGGCCCGAAACCGGCTTACCGACCACCTGGACGATGGCATCATCGCCGCCCACTGGCTGACTCTGGAAGAGATTCGCGCATTGGGCACGCAATTGCGAAGCCCGCTTGTGCTTCAATGCATAGAAGATTACCGAAATGGTCGCCGATACCCGCTGGACGTGGTGGTGGATGCGCAGACGGCGCCACCGGAAAGATGATAAACTTGCGGCTTTTTAACCGGTAGCAAAGCTGTCATGAACAACGCATCCGACACCCATACTTCAAACGGCGCAACCCACACCCGCGTCATTGTCGGCATGTCCGGCGGCGTGGATTCTTCCGTGGCCGCCTGGCTGCTCAAGGATCAGGGTTATCAGGTGGAAGGCCTGTTCATGAAGAACTGGGATGAGGACGATGGCACCGAATACTGCACCGCCATGACGGACCTGGCGGACGCCCAGGCCGTGGCGGATGCCATCGGCATCAAGCTTCATACCGCCAGTTTCGCGGCGGAGTACTGGGACAGGGTGTTTGAACACTTCCTGTCCGAATACCAGGCCGGGCGGACACCGAATCCGGATATCCTGTGTAACAAGGAAGTGAAGTTCCGGGCGTTCCTGGACTACGCCATTACTCTTGGCGCCGATTACATTGCCACCGGCCACTACGCCCGCCAGCGTCCGATTGCTGGCTCCCCGGGCAAGGCCCAGCTCTTGAAAGGGCTCGATCCCAACAAGGATCAGAGCTACTTCCTGCATGCTGTCTCCGGCGACCGCATTGCAAGGACACTGTTCCCTGTGGGCGAGCTGGAAAAACCGGAAGTCCGTCGTATTGCCGAACAGCAGGGTTTCGTTACCCACGACAAAAAAGATTCCACCGGTATCTGCTTTATTGGTGAGCGCAAGTTCAAGGATTTCCTGAAGCAATACCTGCCAGCCCAGCCCGGCGATATCGAGACACCCGATGGCCAGAAAATTGGCCGGCACCAGGGCCTGATGTATCACACCATTGGCCAGCGGCAGGGGTTGGGCATCGGCGGCCTCAGTGAATTCGGGGATGAGCCCTGGTACGTGGCGGAGAAAGATCTCAGTCGTAATGTCCTTATTGCAGTACAGGGAAAGCATCACCCCCTGCTCTTTTCCCGGGGCCTGGTGTCCGGGCCGATTGACTGGGTAGCAGGCGAACCACCGGCAGGAACCTTCCGCTGCAAGGCCAAAACCCGCTATCGGCAGCCTGACCAGGATTGCGAAGTTGAGGTTATCGAGGGCGGTGTTCGGGTAGTCTTTGACGACGCGCAGCGCGCCGTCACTCCCGGACAATCCGTCGTGTTCTACGAGGGCGACGTGTGTCTCGGTGGCGGCGTTATTGAGGAAACCTGGCGAGACGGCGAACCCTTACCGGCCCGCCTGACCGGAACCCGGCCCCAGGAAGAAACCGCATGAGTCGCTCCCTCAAGGATCAAACCCTGGCGCTGGCCGGCGTGTTCCAGGCCGCGAACCTGGTCCAGCAGATTGCCCACAATGGCCAGTGCAACGAAGCCAGCCTGGAAACATCTATTCGTTCCCTGTTTGCTACCGATCCGGCGAACACTCTGGATGTCTATGGCGGCGAACTTCGCGACATCCGTGAAGGCCTTGTCACCCTGTCCTCGGTGCTCAGCCAGCAGTCCCGGCAGCAGGACATCGAAGTACTGCGCTACGCCCTCAATCTGATCCAGCTCGAATCAAAACTGAATCGCCGCTCCGACATGCTGGACGTGATTGGTAGCCGTATCGATCAGGCCAGGCATACCGCCAGCCACTTCGGGTACACCCACCCCAACCTGATCAGCAATCTGGCATCGGTCTATGCCGATACCATCAGCACCTTCCGACTGCGGATCCAGGTCAGCGGCAACCCAGCGGTGCTGCAGCGGGAGGAGAACGCTGCCAAAGTGCGCGCCCTGCTGCTTGCGGGCATTCGGTCCGCCGTGCTCTGGCGCCAGACTGGCGGCCGCCGCTGGCAGCTGATCTTTGCCCGGAAGAAAGTTATCCGGCTCGCCGGCGAACTGGCCGAGGAAGCCAATCGCTCCCTGTACCACTGACGGCGCTGATTCAGTGCCTTCGGTGGTGTATGATATGCACCCCTTATTTTCTTTTGATCCGAATCTTTGATGACTTGAGAGGTTTTCGATGGAACTCACCGCCCTGACCGCCATTTCCCCGGTCGATGGACGCTATGGCAGCAAGGTCAGCGTCTTCCGTGAAATTTTCAGTGAATATGGCCTGATCAGGAACCGGGTAACCGT
The DNA here is from genome assembly GCF_047123295.1 of Marinobacter sp. MIT932201. Taxonomy (NCBI): domain Bacteria; kingdom Pseudomonadati; phylum Pseudomonadota; class Gammaproteobacteria; order Pseudomonadales; family Marinobacteraceae; genus Marinobacter; species Marinobacter sp. MIT932201. Next base: position 2,560,562 of record NZ_CP138917.1, read on the forward strand.
CGAGATCCGCTGGTTGCAAAAGCTGGCCGCTCATCCCGGAGTAACTGAGGTACCCCAGTTTTCCGCCGAAGCCAACAAAGTTCTGGACAGTCTGGTCAATGAGTTCAGCCTTCAAGACGCCGAGCGTATCAAGGACATCGAACGCACCACCAATCACGATGTGAAAGCGGTCGAGTACTTCATCAAGGAAAAAATTGCCGGCGTTCCGGAACTGCACGCCGTCACCGAATTTGTTCATTTTGCCTGCACCTCCGAAGACATCAACAACCTGTCCCATGCCCTGATGCTGCGGGAAGGCCTGGACCACGGCCTGCTGCCGGCCATGGACCGTGTGGTCGACAAGCTGGCGCAGCTGGCTCATGACCACGCCCAACAGCCGATGCTGTCGCGCACCCACGGCCAGACAGCCTCGCCCACCACCGTGGGCAAAGAGCTGGCGAACGTGGTCCATCGTCTGCGCCGCCAGGTAAAACAGATCCGTGACACCGAGCTGTTGGGCAAGATCAACGGCGCAGTGGGGAACTACAACGCTCACCTGTCGGCCTACCCGGAAATCGACTGGGCCCTGAATGCCCGGGAATTCATCGAGAGCCTTGGCCTCGACTGGAATCCGTACACCACCCAGATCGAACCCCACGATTACATCGCCGAACTGTACGATGCCATCGCCCGATTCAACACAATCCTGATCGATCTGGATCGTGACATCTGGGGCTATATTTCACTCGGCTACTTCAAGCAGAAAACGGTGGAAGGCGAAGTGGGCTCTTCAACCATGCCCCACAAGGTCAATCCCATCGATTTCGAGAACTCCGAGGGTAACCTGGGCATCGCCAACGCGCTCTTCAGCCACCTCTCTGCCAAGCTGCCCATTTCACGCTGGCAGCGGGACCTGACCGACTCCACCGTGCTACGCAACCTGGGCGTTGGCTTTGCCCACAGCCTGATTGCCTACGAAGCCACATTGAAGGGTCTCGGCAAACTGGAGATCAACCCGGCTCGCCTGGATGAAGACCTGGACCATGCCTGGGAAGTGCTTGCCGAGCCGATCCAGACCGTGATGCGCCGTTACAACATTGAAAAGCCCTATGAAAAACTCAAGGCTTTGACCCGCGGCAAGGCAATGACCCCGGAAGTGATCAAGAATTTCGTTGAGAGCCTGGACATTCCGGAGCAGGCCAAGGCCGAACTGATGGCCCTGACTCCGGGTCGTTATATCGGTAACGCCGTCGATCAGGCACAAAACATCTGAAACCGGGAGCAACACCCATGGACATGCTTGGCGGACTGACACCTTCTGAATTTCTGCGAGACTACTGGCAGAAAAAGCCGCTGGTTATCCGTCAGGCATTTCCGGGCTTCCAGTGCCCGGTCAGCGCTGATGAACTGGCAGGCCTTGCCTGCGAGGAAGGCGTGGAGTCCCGGATTGTCATCGAAAACGACGATGGCAAACCCTGGCAGCTCCATAATGGCCCCTTCTCGCCGGACCGGTTCAGCTCACTACCTGAACAGGACTGGACGCTGCTGGTGCAGGGCCTGGACCATTGGGTGCCCGATATTGCCGACCTTCTCGAGCATTTCCGGTTTATTCCCAACTGGCGCCTGGATGACATCATGGCCAGCTTTGCCCCGAGAGGCGGCAGTGTCGGCCCGCATTACGACCAGTACGATGTATTCCTCCTTCAGGCCCAGGGTCACCGTCGATGGACATTTGGTGGCCATTGCGACCACACATCACCCAGGGTGGAGGGCACCCCGCTCCGCATTCTGAGCAGTTGGGATGGCGAGGAAACCGTTACCCTGGCACCTGGTGACATGCTGTACCTTCCCCCGGGCATTGGGCACCACGGAGTTGCGGAAGATGACTGCATCACCCTGTCGGTGGGATTCCGGGCGCCGACCATTGACGATATTCTTACCGGCTTTACCGACTTCCTTTGCAGCCGCTCCGACGCGGCGGATCACCTGAACGATCCGGACCTGAAGGTGCAGGAGAATCCCGGCACCATCCAGCCTGATGTGGTAGATCGCCTGGAGAATGTGATCCGGGAAAAGCTTGGCGACCGTCGGCAACTGGCGCTCTGGTTTGGCCAGTTCTCGACTGCACCCAAGAGCATGGATATTGTCGTTCCTGCTGACGAGCCCGCGTCCAACGAGGATGTTGCGGAAGCGATTCACGCAGGCGAGCAGTTGCGCTGGAACGAAGGCTCCCGTTTCGCCTACTACGACTTCGCCAGCGAAACCGCGCTGTTTGTCGATGGCGAGCAGTTCCTGCTCAAGGGTGACGCCCGACCACTCGCTCCGTTACTGTGTTCCGCCGCCCGCGTGGATATGGCTGCCCTGGCCGGGCTTGCTGACGATGACGCGTTGCTTGGGCTTCTGACCACGCTCTACAATCAGGGCTCCGTTTACTTCGAATAGGCATTATGAGCATCCGGTTTCGCAAATACAGCTGGCAACTGGCTCCGGGGTCCATCCGCGACATTCGCCAGCAGGTGTTTATTGAGGAACAGAACGTCCCATCGGAACTGGAATGGGATGAAACCGACGAAATTGCCGACCATTACCTCGCTGTTCTCCCTGATAACACCCCGGCCGGCGTAGCCCGGCTGTTTTCAACACTGGAAGAAACCGGCCACATTGGTCGCATGGCGATATTGCCCCAATTCCGTGGCCGGGGCATTGGGGAAGCACTGCTGAGGCACCTGATTGCGGAATCCGCGAATCGATTTTCCGAGCTCAAACTGTCTGCCCAGGAGCACGCCATTCCGTTCTACCAGCGCTCAGGCTTCCATGTCTGTTCTGGCGTTTATGACGACGCCGGCATACCCCACTTCGACATGCGCTGTCTGGCGCCGGATCTTGCCGCCGGAAGTCTCGGGGCCAGTGATCACCCCATGATTCTGGGCAGCGATACGGATTCCTGGCTATTCGATACCGAATCGAGACTGCTGGGCCTGATGGATTCAGTGGTTGGGCAGGCCAGCCAGCGGATCTGGCTGTACGACCGCCTGCTCGAACATGATCTTTATGACCGGCATCGGTTCCGGGAACTGATTTCGGCCCTGGCCCGCCGGCACCGGCTCAGTGAAGTCAGGTTGCTTATCCATGACGACAAGCCTCTGGTCAAACGCCGGCACGCCCTGGTCGAGCTGATGCGCCGACTACCCAGCCGAATGGAGCTTCGACTGGTGAATGAGGACTATCCGGTTGAGGACCAGCCCTTCATCCTCGCGGATCGTGAAGGTGTGGTTTACCGGCACGACTTCTACAAACCAGAAGGCTTTGCCAAGTTTTCGGACGGCGGCCGGGTGAAGCTGCTGTCTGAAAATTTCCAGCGCATGTGGGATGCGGCGCGCCCTTCCCTGGAACTTCGGGAACTACCGCTCTGAGTGATGTGCCTGAGGCGCGTCCGGCGCTTCGAATCTGGCACCGAACGGAGCAAACTCGGTATCAACCTCGGTGGCCACCTCGGCAATCAGCTTTCGCAACCATTGGTGATCCGCATTGTGCTGCAGCAGCGGACTCCAGGCCATTTTCAATTCAAATGGCGGGATCTCGAACGGCGGAACCTTCACCACCAGGTTCGGATTGTCTTTTTGCAGCCAGGCGGCCCGGGATGGCAGAGTTGCTACCAAATCGTGCTGCTCGGCCAGCAACATTGCCACCTGATAGTGCCGGGTGAACACCGAAATCTGGCGCTTGCGCCCCATTCTTGAGAGTGCCTCGTCTACCCAACCCAGACGCTGGACATCCTTGGGGTTTACCCCCACGCCAACGCCAAAACCAGTCTTGCTAACCCAGATATGGCTGGCGTCCAGATAGGTATCCAGAGTGAAGGGTTCCTTCAGTACCGGATTTCGGGCGTTCATCAGGCAGGCGAAATATTCGGTCCAGAGGGTTTTCTGGTGAAAAGATTGCGGGATTTTGTCGAACCGGTTAATTGCCATATCCAACCGCCCCTGTTCCACATCCAGAAAGCTGACATCACTGGGCGTAAGTACGTCCAGGGTAACGTGAGGTGCTTCCTGGCGGATCCGCCTCAGTACCCGTGGCATCAGGCAGGACTCAGCATAATCACTGGCCATGATCCGGAACACGCGTTGGCTGTCCAAGGCCGAGAACGGTGTCTTCTCCTGCACGGCCTGCTCAATATCCGACAGGATACCCCGCACCAGCGGCTGCAGTTCCCGCGCGCGCTCCGTGGCCGTCATCCCCTCGCTGGTTCTCACCAGCAGCGGATCGCTGAACAGGTCCCGTAGCCGCCTCAGACCATTACTCATGGCAGGCTGGGTAATACCCAGGTGGTTAGCAGCCTTGGTAACATTCCGCTCGCGCAACAACACATCCAGGTAAACGAGCAAATTCAAATCGACACGGGAAATATCCACAAAAACTCCGAAGCATCAGAAACGGGAAATCACCACCATTCACGAAAACAATATACATGATACAGTGGATTCACGGAATCAATCCGCAACACGAACTTTCACATTTGAAAACGGATCTGGGGCGGTATTTCTGCTAGTCTTTCTGATACTTGCTGAATAATATCGGTACTTTGAGGCCGGTTTACAGACCCGCCATCATTTGATCCTGAAGCCGGAGTCGTTACTGACAAAATGGATACCACTACGATCGTCCTTCTGCTGGCGGCCATCGTTACCGTCTCGATTGTCATTATTGTGCTCAGCCAGATGCGCGAGCGCGCCCGTATTGAGCGGGCTCGCAAGATTACAGCCCAGGAAGACGCCTACAACAGGGCCAATCGACTACTGACCGAAATTCCCGGCCAGTATCTGACGGCCGATCTGAAGCTGCTCCTGATCAAGCGCATGGAAGAAGCCTGTGGTGAGCTTGCCGGGCTCAAGTCCAACCTGCCGGTCAAGGAGTGGCAGAACGCCGCCGCTGAGCTGAAAGCCGAGATCATCGAAAAGCGGGACAGGACCACTCCCGTCAAGATCGATTCCGCCGAAAAGTCCAACTATGTCAAAGAGTTGCTTCAGAACCTCTTCAAAATGATTGAAGCAATGCACAAGAGTGGCCGAATCGATGCGGCCACCGCCAAGAAAAACCTCAAATATGTGCTCTTCCTGGTCCACAAGACCCACGCGGACCTGCATGTGTTTCAGGCCCGGGATTATGTGCGCCAGAACCAGTTTCGCAAGGCCATCCACGCCTATCACCTGGCCAGTACCGAAATGGGCAAATCCCGCGACAACCCTCTGGCCATGAAAGCGGTCAAGAGTTTCCGGACCCGCATCAAGGAGCTTGAGGCGCTGAGTGCAGAGGGTAAGGAAAGTCCGCAGGGAGAGTCCAAACTGGACCGAGAGTGGGATACCTTCCTCCACGACGACGAGTGGAAGAAAAAGGCCGACTACGACGACTGAAGGCACCGAACGGGTCGCCATTGCAGACCCGTCAACAGGGATAGTGCAAACCCGTGAGCAAGGGCTTTAAACAACGACTTTCCTATCGACTGACCCGGGACACGGTACTGGTTGCCATGGCACTCGGGCTGGTGCTGAATGTTATCCAGATTACCCTGGACTACTTCAGCGCAAAGGAGTCGATGGAGAAGGAAATCCACGCCCTGATTGACATCAGCAACAGCCCCGCGTCCCAGATTGCCTACAACATCGATGTCCGGCTGGCGGAAGAATTGCTTGATGGCTTGCTTCGCCACCCCGCCACCATTGATGCCCGGATTAGCGATAACGACAACGAGACCATGGCCGCCGCAAGCAAAAGCAGCCCGGTGTCGTCCTATCGCTGGGTCAGTGATTTGCTATTCGGCCCCGACAGGGTATTCAGACAGGAGTTGCAGGTCCCACAGCTTGAAGATTTACCGCTCGGCAACCTGATCGTCACCATCGATACCTATCACTACGGCGCGCAGTTTCTTCAGCGCGCCGGCTACACGTTGATCAGTGGCCTCTTGAAGAGCCTGATTCTGTCGGCGGCATTGCTCGCCATCTTCTATTTTGTGCTTACCCGCCCCATGCTCAATGTTATCAGTGCCTTGAGCCAGGTACAGGCCAGCACTCCCGAGAAGGTCAGGCTTCCGATCCCGGCAAACCATCGGGAAGACGAGATCGGGACCATGGTCGGCATCATCAACCAACATCTTGAGACCATTGACTCAAGCCTTGCCCAACTTCGGCACGCAGAGAGTGCCATGAAGAACTACTCCACTCAGCTTGAACAGGAAGTGGCAGACCGTACCCGGGAAATCTCGGAGAAGAACGAGGCCCTGCAACGGGGTAACCGTGCCCTGGTGAAAGCCAAGGAGGATGCGGTTCGGCGAGCACGGGCAAGGGCCAACTTCCTGGCCAGCATGAGCCACGAGATACGCACGCCCCTGAATGGCGTTATCGGTATGCTGGGGCTGGCCCTGGAGGGCGAACTGGACCCGGCTCAGCGCAACCGGATGGAAATTGCCCTGAACGCCGGCGAAAGCCTGCTTGGCCTGCTGAACGACATACTGGACATCTCGAAAGTGGAAGCCGGCAAGCTCAGCCTGGAAAATATACCCTTCAGTGTCCGGCACCTGATCGAGGAATGCGCCACACTGCACGCCCAACAGGCGCGTCGGAAGCAGATTCTCCTGGTTACCGAAGTCGACCCTGATCTGCCCGAAAACTTCCTCGGCGACCCAACACGGGTTCGTCAGGTGCTCAACAACCTGCTGAGCAATGCCATCAAATTCACCGACGAGGGTAGTGTCCGAATTCGGGCAGCCTATTCCGGGGGTAGCTTGAGAATTGACGTTGTGGACACCGGAATAGGCATGTCCAAAGAGGGCCTGCACCGGATATTCTCTCCTTTTTCCCAGGCCGACGCGGACACCACCCGGCTTTATGGCGGTACCGGCCTCGGCCTGACACTCTGCCGTCAGTTGGTGGAACGTATGCATGGCCAGATCCTGGTTGACTCCCGGGAAGGCAGCGGAACTCACTTTACCGTCACCCTGCCATTGCCGATACACGAGACTTCCGGGGCACAGGACCTCCCGAGGGTGGACCCACGGTTAAGAGACATTGGCATTGCCATGGCGATACCCGCGGACAACCCCTATCGTTCGGGCATTGAGGCTCAGCTGCGAAAGTGGGGGATTCCGATCCGAGGAGCAAGCAGAGACCCGGACGGAATTCTGTTGGCGCTCGCCAGCGCTGAGGATAGAGAAACCCTGGAGTTTGCCAACGATTGGCAGGGCCCGGGCGTGATTCTTGCCGACGCTACCGGGACCCTGCCCCCCGGCAGAGCCAATCACCAGCTTCTGTCACTGCCGTTGCGACGGGATGAACTACTTCGCTGCCTTGGCCTGGCCGCGGGTCTGGTTCATTCGGACGATCAGCATACACACAGGGCTGAAACGATTGACCAAAACGCCGCTGAACCTTCTCTGTCTATCCTCTTGGTCGAGGACAACCAGGTGAATCAGCTGGTGGCAACCAGCCTGCTGAAAAAGCTCGGTCACCGGGCAGACCCCGCCGAAAACGGCCTCAAAGCTCTGCAGGCGCTCGAAAATAACCACTACGACCTGGTGCTGATGGATTGCCAGATGCCAGTGATGGATGGGTACGAGGCAACACAGAGGATTCGCCAGAATCCGCAATGGCAGCAACTACCTATCATTGCGGTGACGGCCAACGTGATGCAAGGCGACCGGGAAGACTGCCTTGCATCGGGCATGAATGACTACATAACCAAGCCGTACAAGCGGGAAGAGCTCCGGGCCGTGATTGAACGCTGGCGACCCTCTGACTCAGCGGAGGTGTCAGGCCGGTAGAAGTTTCTCGATATCGGCCCGGATATCCTCCGGCTTGGTTGTGGGCGGATAGCGACGTACAACCTTACCATCGGGCCCTACCAGAAACTTGGTAAAGTTCCATTTCACCTTTTCGGACCCCATCAACCCCTTGGCCTCTCGCTTTAGAAAGCGGAACAGCGGATGAGCGCCATCGCCATTGACCTCAATCTTGGCGAACATCGGAAAATCGACACCGTAGTTAAGGCTGCAGAACTGGCTGATGGCATCCTCATTGCCCGGATCCTGATTCAGGAACTGGTTGCACGGGAAACCCAGAACTTCAAAGCCCTTGTCGCCTAGTTCCTTGTGAAGGGACTGTAAACCTTCGAACTGCGGTGTGAAACCACACTTGCTGGCAGTGTTCACGATCAGGAGCACTTTACCCTGGTACTCTGCCATGCTTTTTTCATTGCCCTTGATATCCCGTGCGGTGAAATCGTAGACCGTCTCGCCTGCCATAAGCTTCTCCGTTTGATATTTCCATTCGTCCCGGACCATTGTTCACAATGCAGAGCAAAAAACCATGGCATTGCAGGCTGTACGGCCATCATTTTTAAAAAACGGTTCAGGTTTGTGAGCTAAATCTGCCCCGACACGCCACAATTCATCATAATTCCCCTGTTGCCGCTGGCCCTCGCTCCGCTAGAATAAAGGCCTGTCGTGTTGGCAGTTGCCATTTTCCGCTCTCAAAAGAAGGACATCCGGGTCTTATGCAGAACTACTATAAATCCGCCAAGCTGGATAACGTTTGTTATGAAATCCGTGGCGTAGTTCTGCGGGAAGCACGCCGACTCGAAGAAGAGGGTCATCGAGTACTCAAGCTCAACATCGGCAACCCAGCCGCCTTCGAACTGGACGTGCCTGAGGAAATCCAGCAGGACGTCATCTACAACATGCACATGGCCCAGGGCTATGTGGAATCAAAAGGGCTTTTCTCCGCTCGCAAGGCAGTAATGCACTACTGTCAGCAGCGGGGCATCGATAAAGTCGATATCGACGATATTTTCCTGGGTAACGGTGTCAGTGAGCTCATCGTCATGACCATGCAAGCCATGCTGAACACCGGTGACGAGGTGCTGATTCCCGCCCCGGACTACCCCCTGTGGACAGCCGCCGTCACCCTTTCCAGTGGCAAGCCCGTGCATTATCGGTGCGATGAGCAGCAGGACTGGTTTCCGGATATCGACGACATCCGCAAGAAAATCACCCGACGAACCCGTGCCATTGTTCTGATCAACCCGAACAACCCGACTGGAGCGGTGTACTCGAAAGAGCTTCTGGAACAGGTCATCGAACTGGCTCGAAAGCACAACCTGATCATTCTGTCCGACGAGATCTACGACAAGATTCTCTACGACGGTACCCAGCATGTTTCCACCGCCTCACTGGCAGACGACGTGCTTTTCTTCACCTATAACGGATTGTCCAAGAACTACCGGGCAGCCGGTTACCGTTCGGGCTGGATGATTGTCAGTGGTGCCAAGCATCGGGCGAAGGATCTGATCGAAGGCATCGACATGCTCTCCAACATGCGGCTCTGCGCCAATGTGCCGGCCCAGCTGGCCATTCAGACAGCCTTGGGGGGTTACCAGTCGATCAATGATCTGGTGGCACCGGACGGGCGGCTGTATGAACAGCGGGAGATCGCCTGGCGAATGCTCAACGACATCCCGGGGGTAAGCTGCGTCAAACCTCAGGGCGCGTTGTACCTTTTCCCGAAACTGGATCCGAAGCACTTCCCGATCGTGAATGATGAGAAGCTGGTCCTCGACCTGCTTATTCAGGAAAAAATTCTTCTGGTGCAGGGGTCTGCGTTCAACATTGACGACAAACAACACCTGAGAGTGGTGTTCCTGCCACGGGAAGACACCCTGGAAGACGCCATGGGCCGGCTCGGAAACTTCCTGGCCCAATACCAGCAATAACGGGGAGAACCATGGCCGATATTCACGTCGAGGAATTCTACAAGGATGCGGCGATTGCTCTGGTGCAACTCTATGGCGCCTTCCCGCGTCGGATAAACCTGTTTGTCGAAGACATAGCCGGGCCGGACGAGCCGGACGAGTTCGGCCTGCACAGCAAGAGGCACATGGCCTGCTTTGGGGCCCTGCTCTGGCTCTCTGAGGAAGGCCTGCTCAGGTACATCGATACCATTCGCCAGGAGGCTCTGGACCAGGCTGTACTGACACGGGACGCGTTTATCCGCCTCAGCTCTCCGGCACCGCAAGCTTTAGCCAGGGAATTCGGCGTTCCCGGGGAGAATTCAGCCGGCTCGCTGCCTCCTTCGGTCAAGGAAGATCTTTCCACCCACATTCACCTGATCCGGACAGCCCTTCGCAGTGGTAACTCCGCCAGAATCAGCCATATCATGCAGACTACCTTCTTTGCGGACCGCGGCAATCATTAAATCACCGTAAGCTCGTTGATTGATTGAACCACGTCCGCATATAACGGTCTGAGTGACGGCTTTATCTTCTGTGACGAACTGATCAGGGAACCAACATGCGTATTCTGCTGTTTCTGGCAACCAACCTTGCTGTAATCCTTGTCGCCAGCTTTACACTGCGACTTCTGGGCGTAGACAGCTACCTCGCCCAAAATGGCATTCAGTACGGCTCTTTGCTGGCTTTCGCTGCGGTCTTCGGATTCGCCGGCGCCATCGTGTCACTGCTGATATCCAAGCGAATGGCCAAGTGGAGCACCAGGGCCCGGGTCATTGATTCCCCGCGCACGCCGGCCGAACGCTGGCTGGTGGATACTGTGGCCGAGCTGGCCAGGAATGCCGGTATCGGCATGCCAGAGGTCGCCATTTTTCCGGCGTCCCAGTCCAATGCTTTCGCTACGGGCTGGAACAAGAACGATTCGCTGGTAGCGGTCAGCGAAGGGCTTTTACACCGCTTTAACAAGGACGAGATCCGGGCAGTGCTGGGCCACGAAATCGGCCACGTTGCCAACGGTGACATGGTTACGCTGGCCTTGATTCAGGGTGTGGTGAATACCTTCGTGATCTTCGCCTCCCGGGTGATCGGCTCCTTTGTCGACCGGGTGATTTTCAAGAATGAAAGCGGGCACGGGCTCGGCTTTTTCGCGGTCAGCATCGTTGCCGAGATTGTCCTGGGCATTCTGGCGAGCACCATCGTCTTCTGGTTCTCCCGTCGCCGTGAATTCCGTGCGGACATTGCCGGTGCCCAGTTAGCGGGTCGCTCAGCCATGATCAGCGCGCTGGCACGGCTGAAACAGGAGAGCGAGGTACCGGATCAGATGCCGGACTCACTGCAGGCATTCGGTATCAATCGGGGAGCCCGTGGTGGCCTGAGCGCCCTGTTCATGACGCATCCGCCACTGGAAGACAGGATACAGGCGCTGCAGCAGGCCAAGCTATAAAAAAACGGGGCGCAAAGGCCCCGTTTTTTTGTTCAGGTGTTGCAGGATCAGATTTTCAACTTGAACCCGATAGCCCTGAAACTGTCCTGCAAGGATTTGCTGGTGCCCTTGAGCTGGATCTTGAGGCTGGAGCACTCCCGGCGAACCGGATAGTCCCTCCGTAGCCTGTCAAAGGCTGCGCCACGCTCCTCGGCGGATCCGGTCATGGTATTGCGCAGTCTGGCATCGTCGCGACGAGGGTCGTAGCAGGCTCTCAGCGCAATACGGATGGCATCTTCTTCATCGGCAGAACTGGTAAATGAAATTTTGCTCAGGGCCGGCTCCGGCAAAAACTGACCCGCCTTCTTGCGAACCGGCAGCCCCAAAAAGTGGCTCAGGGCCTGGTAGATCATTTCGGTTCCCTGAACCTTGCCTTCCAGGCTATATCCGGCGATGTGCGGTGTTGCCAACCAGACCCTTTCAACCAGCCCGGGGTGAATTCTGGGTTCCTGCTCCCAGACATCCAGGGCCACAGTGGGCGGGTTGGGCTGTTCAAGGCGGGCCAGCAGCGCTGACGAATCAATCACTTCTCCCCGACCAGCATTGATCAGGAGCTGATTCGAATTCAGGGCCGCAAGCTCGGACTCGCCGATCATATGCAGCGTGGGATGATCCCCCTCGCGGGTCAGCGGAGTATGCAGGGAAACCACATCACACCTCATGGCTTCCTCAAGCGCTACAAACTCCTGATCGCCCTCTTCCCGATCCGCTCTGGGCGGATCGCAGAGGCGCACATCGAAGCCCAGGCGTTCCAGTTTGTGCGCCAGCTCACCGCCAACATTCCCGACGCCGACGATACCGACGCTGAGCTGGGACCAGTCGGAAAGTCCACGCCGTTCAGCATGCAGGGATAACACGGACAGCACATACTCAGCGACACTGTTGGCGTTGCAACCCGGCGCCGCAGAGAACCGGATCCCCGACTGCTCGAGCCAGTCGAGATCAACATGATCGGTACCGATGGTGGATGTGCCCACGAAACGGACCCGACTGCCCTCCAGAAGCTCACGGTTTACCTTCGTGACGGAACGGACCAGCAGTATGTCAGCATCACGGACATCCGCGTTCGACATGGTACGACCGGAGACCCGATGAATCTCTCCGATATCGCCGAAGAAGCAATCCAGTAAGGGAATATTCTCGTCTGCTACGATCAACATGATGGTATCCGGCCCTGTCAGTTCCTGCGCTGACGCTGATTACGACCACCCTGACCACGGCCGCCTGAACCCTGTGGTCGTCGGCCACGTTTGCGGGTAATCGGCGGGTTCTCCATGGGCGCCATAAGCGCCTCATCGGGCACCGCAGTCTTGAGCTTCTGGCTGATGTAGGTCTCGATGGCCGGGAGTGCGAACGAATCATCCTCCCCAGCAAAACTGATGGAAACCCCATGCTTGCCAGCCCTGCCCGTACGCCCGATACGGTGCACATAATCCTCGGCGTTATCCGGCAGATTGTAGTTGAAGACATGGGTCACGCCGTTCACGTGAATGCCACGGCCGGCCACATCGGTAGCAACCAGCACCTGGATACTGCCCTTCTTGAACTGGTCCAGGGTTTTGAGGCGTTTGTTCTGGGCGATCTCGCCAGACATCAGAGCCACCTTTACGCCCTGATTCCTCAAGTCCTCTTCCAGGTCGCGGCACTGGTCCCGGCGGTTGGCAAACACCAGCGCCTTTTCCACTTCCGGCCGTTTCAGGAAATTAACCAGGACCGGAAGCTTCTCATCGTCGCCCACCAGGTACACGGTTTGTTCAACCCGCTCCGCTGTTTTCTGTTCCGGCTCGATTTCCACGAACTCTGCGTTACTCGTCCACATGGAGGCCAGATTGAGCACGTCCTGGTTGAAGGTGGCGCTGAACAACAGGGTCTGACGCTCCTCCTTGGGGGTGCACTTGCGGATGATCCGCTTCACATCGGGGATAAAGCCCATGTCGAGCATTCGATCAGCCTCATCCAGAATCAGGATGTCGAGCTGGTCCAGGAATACATCCTGGGATCCTAGAAAGTCGATGAGGCGCCCAGGAGTCGCAACGAGAATGTCGACGATCTCGTTCTGCAACTGGTCCCGCTGCTTGTCATAGTTCATGCCGCCAACGACGGTCACCACATTGTGCCCGGTGTGCTGGCACAGTTGCTCGGCATCCTTTGCAATCTGCATCGCCAACTCCCGGGTCGGCGCCAGGGCAAGTACCCGGGGTTCGGAAGCAAAACGATCTTTCTCGGGAACCGGGGTTTCCAGCAGACTCTGGATGGCCGTAATCAGAAACGCAGCGGTTTTACCAGTGCCGGTCTGTGCCTGACCAATCAGGTCTTCACAGGCCAGTGTCCAGGGCAGTGTTTCGGCCTGGATGGGTGTGCAGTATTCAAAACCAATGGCCGTAATGGCATCCAGCAAACGCTTGTCGAGGTTCAGATCACTGAACCTCAGGTCACCGGTGTGTTTTGGGTCAGATGTCATAGAGTTTCAGTTTTCCTGGGAATGTCCTGATTCAGAATAAGACGGAGCGATACGCCGGGCATCTTCAAGCCAGCGCTCTTCAAGGGTTTCTCCGGTACCATAAAATGTTGCCAGCGCATCAAAAAATGCCTGGGCCCGGCGCGGCAAACCCCGCACCAGATACTCGCCTGCCTGGCTCCGGACGTTGTGTCTGAAACGCGCTTCATTGGCGGCGCCAACTCCGGAGAGGTTGTCCACGCTGATGTGGAAACGGGAACCTGCAGCCACCGAAAACAACCATTCAATGGCTTGCGGTTTAACCTCGACCTGCTCGAAAGCCTCTTGCTGTTGCAGTGTTCGGCCATCCGGACAGTACCAGTAACCATAGTCATGAAGTGTGCGCCGGTGCTCACCAGCAATACACCAGTGGCTTATTTCATGCAAAGCGCTGGCATAATAGCCGTGAGCAAAAATAACCTGAGCGAGGCCCTCGGGCCTGCTAGCAGGCAAGTATTCAGGTTCATCGCTGCCTTTGACCAGAACTGTCCGGTAAGCTTCCCGGAAAAGGTCATTGAACAGCATGATAAGATCATTCGGACTGTGATTCATTGGGTGGCTATTGTGCGACTTTACTGCCCCCAATACCAGAGGGAACTTTGATAGCCCCCTCGTGTCCATTGCTGGCATTGGCCGGCAGCGATTTTGCTGTAACAGTCAGCTTTTTAAAGACTCTGATTAAAGAGACACTAACCGGGAAATCATACAATCGATGATGGCTTTCGCTGCAGTATCAAAGATGAAACGCCAATGGGCGAAATCGCTTGGCCTGTTTCTCGCACTTACCCTCGCGCTATGGGCCTCGGCTTCCTGGGCCCTTGGCGGTAATGGCAGCTCCCTGTTTGGCGGCCAGGGTAACGAGTTCCTGCCGGTAGACGAAGCACTGCCCTTCAGCTTCACCACCAATGCCGACTCCGTGGTTCTTTCCTGGGATATCACACCCGGGCACTATCTTTATCGAGAACGAGTCAGCATTACCGCCAAAGACTCTAATGTCGCTCTCGGCGAACCGGTTTTCTCGGCGCCGGGAACGGTCACGGAAGACGAATTCTTCGGCAAAACCACGGTATTTTTCGACCCCATTGAAGCCCGTGTTCCGGTCTCCCTTCCTGCCGGCATCCGGGAAGCTGAGCTGCAGGTAACCTATCAGGGTTGCGCGAAGGCGGGGCTGTGCTACCCGCCCCAGACACGGGATGTACTTTTCTATCAGGGCAGCGGCGGCTCAGGCTCTCAAGCCGCCTCGGCAGCCGGCTTTTCCGGGGGCCAGAGCGTCCCCGTGGACACCGAGACCGCCACCGGTCTTGCCGGTTTTCTCGCTCAGCAATCTACCCTCGTAATCGCAGGGGTGTTTCTGCTGCTGGGGCTGGGACTGACCTTTACCCCCTGCGTCCTGCCCATGGTACCGATAATTTCATCGCTGGTTTCTGGCAGGAACACCCGAACCACCGGTCATGCCCTGCTCTTGTCCGGCAGCTACGTTCTGGGCATGGCACTGACATACGCCGCAGCCGGGGTGCTGACAGGCTTGCTCGGCGCCAGCTTCAACCTTCAGGCACAGCTGCAGTCACCCTGGGTTTTGAGCGTCTTTGCCCTGCTGTTCGTTGTATTCGCCCTGTCGATGTTTGATCTGTTCGAAATCCAGCTTCCCCGCTTCATTCGCGAACCACTCAATGACGCCAGCCATCGCCTCACCGGTAGCCGGGTGTTCAGCATCTTCGGTATTGGCGCCCTGTCTGCCCTCATCGTATCGCCCTGTGTCTCGGCGCCGCTGGCGGGCAGTCTGCTGTATATCTCCACCACCCAGGACGCCGTAATCGGTGGTGTCGCGCTTTTTGCACTAGGTCTGGGCATGGGCATTCCTTTGATTCTGGTAGCCGTGGGAGGGCGGAAACTGCTGCCAACAACCGGCCACTGGATGACCGCGGTGAAACACTTCTACGGGGTAATGTTACTGGCGGTGGCCATCTGGCTGGTTGAGCGTCTGGTCCCGGGGTGGCTGGCGCTGACATTATGGGGTCTTCTTGTTGCCATCACCGGCGTCCAGCTGGGCGCCTTTGATGCCGCAAAGGCAGGTTGGGAGCGCACCCGTAAAGGACTTGGCCTGGTTCTTTTCGCCTATGGCCTTGCTCTGCTCGCCGGCGCTATGGGCGGCGCCAACGACCCGCTGAAGCCTCTGGCACCCTTCACGATAGCCTCGGCGTCATCCGGTGCCGTTGGCACCCCAGGTCTTCAGCACGCGGATTTCGTGCGCGTCGAACAGCCCGCTGAAATCCGGACAATGTTGCAGCAGGCCCGGGAACAGGGCAGGCCCGTTGTGCTGGATTTCTATGCCGACTGGTGTATCTCCTGCAAGGTCATGGAGCGCAACGTGTTCAGTAAGCCGGATGTGATTCAGGCGCTTGCCCCCTACACCTTGCTGCAGATCGACATGACCGACAATACACCGGAACAACAGGCAATGCTGGACGAACTCGGCCTCTTCGGACCGCCGGCCATACTGTTCTATGGCACCAATGGAGAAGAGCTGCCCCAACGAAGGGTGCTGGGCGAAATGGATCGGGAGGAATTTCTGGGGCACCTCCGGACGCTACGCCCGGAGGTTTAACCAACGAGCAGCTCTTCTATTGCCCCCGGCGTATCAGGTAGACAAACAGGTCATCGTCTTCGACCTTACTAATCAGCTCGTGGCCGAGGAACTGGCAGAATCTCGGTATATCCCGGGTCGTGGAAGGATCAGTGGCCACAACTCGCAACACGCCTCCGGGCTGAACATCGTTTATCCGGTTATGCAGCACCATGACCGGCTCCGGACAGAAAAGACCACGGGCGTCCAGCTCCAGGTCGTATTCGGTTGCGCTCACACTAGTTCTCCTATCATTGAACCTGATTTTTCGTAAAAACCTGCTAAATTATTGTTTATAACCATTAAAACACTTGGAGGTTTGTCATGATCCGGGTTCTGATTGAACGTCACATTGCCGAGACTCTGGAAGAAGCTTACGAAGAACGTTCCCGGAAGGTTCTGCAGCAGGCTGTGAGTGCACCCGGCTTCATTTCCGGAGAAACCCTGGCAGACAGCCATGACCCCAATCACCGGTTTACCCTGGCCAATTGGCGATCCGAAGCGGATTGGGACCGCTGGTTCCACTCCGACGAACGTCGCGAGCTCATGCTGGAACTCATCCCCATGATGGACGAAGACGAGCACATCACCGTCCTGGAACAGAGCGTCTTTTAGCCAGTCCGTTCAATAAAACAGGTGATCTCCTCCCTGTCATGATACAAGTGGCGGGCCTTGAGACGAAAGCCGATGCCCGCCTGGCTCAGGCCATTCACGAGGATATCACGACAGGTTAGCCACTCGTCGTACCGCATTTTCATCGGCAATTTGAGATTGAATACCGTGTAACGACAAAGGCCTTCGCCGAGCCAGGTCACCGCCAGCTTTGCAGTTTTCCGGGGCTGGTCCACAATATCGCAAACCATCCAGTCGATCCCCCGCCTGGGACGCCAGCTATAACCATCCGCTTCCACATGCTCCACCTGCCCCGACGCCATCAGTTCGGCCTGCATGGGACCGTTATCCACGGCCGTTACCATCATACCCCGGCGTACAAGCTGCCAGGTCCAGCCACCGGGTGCGGCCCCCAGGTCTGCGGCTTTCTTGCCACCACCAAGGTATTCAAGTTCTTGTTCCGGTGGTAAAAACACCTTCCAGGCCTCTTCCAGCTTGAGCGCAGACCGACTGGGCGCCGATGCTGGCAGCCGCAGCCGCGGAATACCACCAACATAACGGGCCCGGTTATCCGTGAGGCTGAAACCGACAACCGCCGAAGAGAAGTCCTGCAGAAGAATTTCCAGACGCGCCGGAGCCTGGGCATTCTGGTCGGCCTTGAGCAGGCCGGCTCCGCGCAGGCCCCGAGAGAGCGGCGATACCCACTTTCGGGCAAAATTTCCAAGATCGCTGTCAGCATTGTTTTCAGGCAACCTGACCTCAAGCCGCGCACATCCGGGATAGCCTCGCCCGAGATCCCGAAGCCCCTCTATCACGGCACCCACCCTGTCAGTTTCGGGCAAGCTGAATTCTCCGAGCACGACGATCCAGTCCCGAATAAATACCAGCTCCTCAAGCATGAGGCGGGCCATCACATCTTCCGCGGTTTCGGGCGCAGCCGGATAAAAACGCACCAGCCCCTGATCTTTAACAGGCTCGAAATAGCCGAAAACACCCTTTTCCGCGGCTGAGTCAGTCATTTCACGGCCGGCTTCGGTTTCAAAGCCGGGCCGGCAAAACACGAGAATCTGTTCCATGCATTTCCTGAAAGAGGGCTGAAAACCAACCCGTAAAAGTTGAATCTGTTTAACAGCGCGGATTGTCCTCTCTGGCTACACTTCCCGCTCTGATAGACGCGGGAAGCCATGAATGACGTCCGTTTTGCGCTTGATTGCCATTCTCAGCCTTTTGCTGATCCCTGCGCTGGCACTGCCAGACGCAGGATCCCGGCCGTCTGGCTGCCCCACACTCGATGCGACCGATCCTGCTACCCGCGCGTCATTGATGCAATACGTTTGCTATTACAGCGCGCCGCCGGGCGCACCCGGCCATCAGGCAAAGGATCCGACCGAGCTTCCTGAAGATCTCGAGTGGACGCCAGCGAACGGGCGGGACCTGGTTTTCAGTCACACCAAATCCGTTTATTGGGTCCACCTGCAAGTCAGGAACCCCGGAACTGAACGCTCCGCTTGGTACCTTAAGGTCAACTATCCCCTGCTGGACGAAGTGACCTTCTGGCAAACGGGCGACGGAATTACGGAAACCCTTGCTACCGGTGATCAGCGGCCTTTCGCATCACGAGCGGTAGACTACCGATATTTTCTACTCCCCGTCACCCTGGATGGCGGCGAGACACGGTCTTTAACAATCCGGATCCACAGCAATGGCGCTCTCAACGTGCCGCTCAGCTTTGAAACTGCGGCAGAAGTGATTGCCCACAGCAATCACCTGACACTGACCCACGGGCTTTTTTACGGAGCCCTCCTCGTATTCGCGGTTTTCAACCTGCTACTCTTTTTCAGCTCCGGGACCGGCTATTACTTCTACAACGCGTTCTACCTGGCGGCACTGGGGCTGTTCCTGTTCGCCATGGGCGGCTTTGCGAATCAGTACTTCTGGCCAGACAACGCCAGCTTTGCCAACACTTCGATCCCTCTATCTTTGTCGCTTTGCGCCCTTGCCATGATACTTTTTGGCCGTTCGTTCCTGGAAGTGGAAAAGGGAACCATCTCCGAGACCGTGCTCAAGGGGCAGGCCTGGTTCTGCATCGGGTTTCTGCTTCTCACTCTGATCCTGCCCTACAACAAGACCATTCTGCTTAACACGGTTCTGGCGATCACGGTTATTTCGAGCCTGTTCATCATTGCAGCCGTCCGCTGGAAGCAGGGCTATCAACCCGCCATCTGGTACCTGATGGCGTGGCTGATCATGCTGGTTGGAGGACTGATCTACGCCCTCGCCGCATTTGGCTATCTCACAGACTTCCTGGCAAGGGAAGCCCTTATGCAATCAGCGGTTGGTGGACAGGTGATTCTACTGAACTATGCCATGGTCCAGAGATGGCGCCTGCTCAACCAGAAGCTTCTCGATGTGGAACACAATGCAAGGACAGAGCTGGAATTCAAGGTGCACGAGCGCACAGCGCAGCTGAGAAATACCATGAGGGAACTGGAAAAGGCCAACCGGAAATTATCGACAATGAGCCTCAACGACGCCCTTACGGGCCTGCATAACCGGAGACACCTGAACAACATATTCCCAGAGCTATGCGCCGAGGCCCGTCGAACCTCCCAACCATTGACCCTGGCCCTGGTCGACGCTGACCACTTCAAGAGCATAAACGACACCTGGGGCCACGGCTTCGGCGATACCTGCCTTCAATTTATAGCCGAAATGCTGACCCGGCATGTAAAGCGTCCGCGGGATGTCGCCATCCGTTTTGGCGGTGAGGAGTTTGCATTGCTGCTACCGGGAACCGATGCCGCAGGCGCCCTGAACGTCTGTTCGGCATTGCTGAAAGACATCGCCAGCACGCCGCTTCTGTCGCCGGATGGCACCGAGGTGAGAATGACTCTGAGTGCTGGAATCGCGTCGCTCAACCCCGGTGAGACCCAGAACCAGCTGTTCGAGCGAGCGGATGAAGCGCTCTATCGCGCGAAAAGCGAGGGTCGCAACCGCGCTCAGCTGTCTGAAACGATCGCGGCGGAGTAACGCTCAGACTTCAAGCCGCTCATCTACAAAGATCCGGGTTTCCCGGGCAGCCTGCGCAATCAGCTCACTCTGGGTCTGTGGCTGACTTTTCAGGGTCTGGAAATCGTGATTGCCGCCTTCCAGCCAGCGCAAATCGATGGCTTCGAGTTCCTGTTGATGGTCCTCCAGCTCGTCGGGCTTGCCAAACGGGTCCCGCGTTCCCTGCAGCACCAGAATCGGGCAGTTCAGATCCCGGAAGTGTGCGGTTCGCCAACGGTCCAGCTTCCCCGGTGGATGGAAGGGATAGCCAAAACAGATCACACCATCAATATCGTCCCGACGGCTGGCGAGAATGCTCGCCATGCGGCCGCCCATGGACTTACCCCCAACCAGAATCAGACTGGTGCTCCCTAGCTCTGCCCGAACCCGGTCAATTACCCCGGAAAAGTACTCCAGCAGTACCGGCTCCCGGTCTGGCGGACGCTTCTTTCCATCCTTGCGACGTTTCTGCATGTAGGGAAACTCAAAGCGAATAGTTCCAATACCCTCACGCTCAAGAGCCGCAGACAGGTCTTCCATGAAGGTCGAGTCGGCCGGCGCTCCAGCACCGTGCGCCAGAATCAGCACGACTTTAGAATGACTTTCATAGCCTTTGGTCTTAATCAACTCCACAGAATTCACCTCATCCCTTTAAGCGACTATCATTGCTCTCAGGCAACACATATTCCCTACGCTTGAACAACTCCAATAACGGTACTGAAAAGGAAGCCATGTTGCTGATTTCGGCGCATTTGACGGATGTCAGGAGTTGACCTGAGTCATTGCAAACAGCTTACCGTTTCTCCATACTTGCGCCCGCATATTTCCCCACTATAAACCCATTGGTAAGGCTATGAGCACAGTAAATGCAAACCTGACATACAACTACAAGGTGGTGAGACAATTCGCCATCATGACAGTGGTATGGGGTATTGTAGGTATGGCGCTGGGTGTGCTGATTGCAGCACAGCTGGTTTGGCCGTCCCTCAACCTCGACCTGCCCTTTACCCACTTCGGCCGTCTCAGGCCGCTGCATACCAACGCCGTTATCTTCGGCTTTGGTGGAAGTGCCTTGTTCGCTACCTCGTACTACGTGGTGCAGCGCACCTGTCAGGCCCGACTGATTTCCGATGGGCTGGCTTCCTTCACCTTCTGGGGCTGGCAGGCGATCATTGTCGCCGCAGCAATTACCCTGCCGCTCGGCCTTACCTCTTCCAAGGAATATGCCGAACTTGAATGGCCGATCGATATTGCCATCGCCATTGTCTGGGTAACCTACGCGCTCGTGTTCTTCGGAACGGTCATGAAGCGCAGCACCCCCCACATTTATGTGGCCAACTGGTTCTACGGCGCATTCATCATTACCGTTGCATGCCTGCACATCGGTAACAACATGGCGCTGCCCGCCAGTGCTTTCAAGTCTTACTCTGCCTATGCCGGCGTTACCGACGCGATGATGCAATGGTGGTATGGCCATAACGCGGTAGGCTTCTTCCTGACCGCAGGCTTCCTGGGCATGATGTACTACTTCGTTCCCAAGCAGGCCAATCGCCCTGTTTACTCTTATCGTCTGTCGATCGTCCACTTCTGGGCCCTGATCGCCACCTACGTTTGGGCCGGTGGTCACCACCTGCACTACTCTGCACTGCCAGACTGGGCACAGACCGCAGGCATGGTTATGTCCCTGATTCTGCTTGCACCTTCCTGGGGCGGCATGATCAACGGCATGATGACCCTCTCGGGCGCATGGCACAAACTGCGTACCGATCCGATTCTTCGCTTCCTGGTGGTTTCACTGTCTTTCTACGGCATGTCCACGTTTGAAGGTCCGATGATGTCCATCAAGACCGTTAACGCGCTTTCCCACAACACTGACTGGACCATCGGCCACGTTCACTCCGGTGCCCTGGGCTGGGTTGCCATGATCAGTATCGGTGCCGTTTACCACCTGATTCCCAAGCTTTGGGGTGTTCAGGCCATGTACAGCACAGCCCTGATCAACGCCCACTTCTGGCTGGCGACAGTAGGTACCGTACTGTACATCGTTGCCATGTGGGTCAACGGCATTATGCAGGGCCTGATGTGGCGTGCGGTCAACCAGGACGGCACTCTGACCTACAGCTTTGTTGAAGCACTGGAGGCCTCTTACCCCGGCTACTTCGTCCGCTTCCTTGGCGGCGCTATCTTCCTGACCGGCATGCTTATCATGGCTTACAACGTTTACATGACCGTTCGCCAGAAAGATGCGATTGCGCAGGACAACGCGGCAACCCAGCCGGCGTAACGGGAGAGAGATCAGATGAAACACGAAATAGTTGAAAAGAACCTTGGTCTGATGATCGTGCTGATCGTCCTGACCATCAGCGGCGGTTTTCTTGCCGAAGTAGTGCCCCTGTTCTTCCTGAAGGAAACCAATGAACCGGTGGAGGGTCTTGAGCCCCTTTCGGCCCTGGAACTGGAAGGCCGGGATATCTACATCCGTGAAGGCTGCCACGTGTGCCATACCCAGCAGATCCGTCCGTTCCGGGCGGAGACTGAGCGCTATGGCCACTACTCCGTTGCGGGCGAGTTCGTGTATGACCGTCCGTTCCTGTGGGGTTCCAAGCGCACCGGTCCGGATCTGGCCCGTGTAGGCGGTCGTTATTCGGACGCCTGGCAGCGCCAGCACCTTTATGATCCGCGCAGCGTTGTGCCCGAATCGAACATGCCGGCCTTCCCGTGGCTGTTCGAAGACCGGGTAGATCACACCAAGACCGCCGCAAAAATGGAGACCCTCCAGACGCTGGGCGTGCCCTACACCGATGAGCAGATTGCCGAAGCGTCTGCCCAGGTAGAAGGCAAATTCGAAATCGAGGCTCTGGTCGCGTACCTGCAACAGCTGGGTACAGTGATTTCAGACAAACGGTGAACCCATGGATATTAATGAGTTACGCGGTATTCACACACTTCTGGTAATGGCGGTTTTCCTTGGAATCGTCTGGTGGGCGTACAGCGCCCACCGCAAGAAGGCCAACGACGAGGCAGCCCACCTGCCCTTCGACGATGACGACGTGGAAAAGCGTACGCTCGAACAGGAAAAAACGGAGAAAAAAGAATGAGTACCTTTTGGAGCATCTGGATCAGTGTGATCGTGCTCGGTACCGTATTCGGCTGCTGGTGGTTGCTTTGGGCGACCCGCAAGAGCCAGACGAACGATACCGAAACCGATCGCACCATGGGCCATTCCTTTGATGGCATTGAGGAATACGATAACCCGCTGCCCAAGTGGTGGTTCTATCTGTTCCTGGCGACCTGTATTTTTGCGCTCGGTTATCTGGCTCTCTACCCCGGCCTGGGTAACTGGAAAGGCCTTCTGGGCTGGACCGCCGTTAATCAATGGGAAGCCGAAGTAGCAGAAGCAGAAGAGAAATACGGTGAAATCTACGCCCAGTACGGCCAGACCCCGGTCCCCGAGCTGGCCGCGAATGACGACGCCATGAAAATCGGACAGCGTCTGTTCGCCAACAACTGTGCGGTTTGCCACGGCTCTGCCGCTCGTGGCCAGGTTGGCTTCCCCAACCTGACCGACGACGACTGGCTCTGGGGCGGTACCCCTGAGGCAATCCTGGAGACCCTCCATAACGGCCGTATGGGTAACATGCCAGCAAAAGGCACCATGCCCAGCATGACCAACGAGCAGGTTGACCAGGTTGTGAACTACGTTCTGAGCTTCAGTGGCCGCGAAAAAGACGCCGAGGCTGCCAAAGCGGGCGAACAGGTCTTTGCCCAGGCTTGCGTGGCCTGTCATGGCCCTGAGGGTAAAGGTATGCAGGCTCTGGGCGCGCCCAACCTGACCGACAACACCTGGCTCTATGGCTCCACCTATGAGTGGATCAAGGAGACCGTCATGAACGGTCGCCAAAACCAGATGCCAGCTCAGGATCGCCTGCTTTCAGACGATCAGATTCAGATTCTCGCGGCTTACGTTTACAGCCTCTCGAACTGAGTCAGCCGGCCGGGGTTTGACCCCGGCCCGGTCTTTTCAACCCTGTGTCTGCGTGCGGGCACAGGCTTGAAAAGATCAGCAGACTAAAGGCCTGTTGCCCCGCATTACCCTGTTCCTGGAGGTAACGATGAGCAGTGAGATTCCGGTCAAACAGGTTGACCCATCCTCTGACCCCTCCGACAACAATAATAAATCCGGAACCGTCGAGCTTTACGCCAGCCGCAAGAAGATTTACGTCAAGGAAGTCAAAGGCTTCTTTCAGCGTATTCGTAATGTCAGCCTGACGCTGCTAATGGGCATGTACTTTGCGTTCGTCTGGTTCACGCTGGACGGACAACCCCTGATCCATTTTGACCTCCCTGCCCGTGAGTTCCATTTGTACGGAGCCACTTTCTACCCGAAGGATTTCATCCTGCTATCGGGAATGTTGATTATCTGTGCCTTTGGCCTGTTCTTCATTACCACCCTGTTTGGCCGGGTCTGGTGTGGCTACACGTGTCCGCAGACAGTCTGGACGTTCATTTTCATGTGGGTTGAGGAGCGCATAGAAGGCAGCCGAAACAAGCGGATGAAACTGGACAAAGCTCCCAGTTCCGCCAGCAAGATTGCCAAGAAATCCGCCAAACACACGGTATGGCTCCTGATCGCCCTGGCTACCGGCCTGACCTTTGTCGGCTACTTTTACCCGATCCGGGAACTGATCGCAGACCTGTTTACCTTGCAGGCCAATGGCTGGGCCTATTTCTGGGTGGCCTTCTTTACTGTCGCCACCTATCTGAACGCTGGCTGGATGCGTGAGCAGGTTTGCCTGTACATGTGTCCTTATGCCCGCTTCCAGTCCGTCATGTTTGACCCCAACACCCGCGTGGTCTCCTACGATCCAAACCGCGGCGAGCCACGGGGTGGCCGCAAAAAGGGCGTGGATCCGGCAGAGGCCGGCCTCGGCGATTGTATCGACTGTGGCCAGTGCGTCCAGGTATGCCCAACGGGTATCGATATCAGAGACGGGCTTCAGTACGAGTGTATCGGCTGTGCCCTTTGCATTGATGCCTGTGACGAAATCATGGATAAAATGAACTACCCGAGGGGCCTGATCCGCTATACCACGGAGAATGAACTCGAGGGTAAGACCTCGAAGCTCCTGCGGCCACGAACCTTTGGCTATGGCGCGGTCCTGTCGTTGATGATTGCGGCCATTATTTTCGCAATAGCCACACGGGTACCGGCGCAAATGGATGCCCTCCGTGATCGCGGCGCCCTCTACAGTTTCAATGGCGAAGGTCGGATCGAGAACTCCTACACGCTGAAAATTGCCAATATGACAGAGGTGCCCCAGACCTTCACTCTCGCCGTGACCGGCCTGGAGGGGATCCGAATCCTGACTGACACCTCGGTAACCGTTGAAAGCGGGGAAAACCGCTCATTGCCGACCGTTGTCGATGTGCCTCCGGAATCCATTACCGAGTCCAACAACGATATCGTGTTCAGGGCGCAATCCGAGACGGATTCTTCGCTCAGCCTTGAAACTGAAAGCCGATTTGTCGGTCCAACGCGCTGATTTCTGACTGCCCGGACCTGACCGCATTAACGAGACACCGATTTATGACAACTGAAACACCCGTAGCACCCTGGTACCGCCAGCCCTGGTTCTGGTTCCTGCTGATATTCCCGGGCGCATCCATTATTTATTGCGCCGTTGCCATTACGATTGCTGTCAGCACTGAAAATGCAATGGTCACCGACGACTGGTCCAAGGAAGGTCGCGGTATCAATATGTCCATTGCCCGGGACCAGAAAGCTGTGGATCTGGGGATGGAAGCCCGGATCGATTTCCAGAACCGGAACATCACCGTGGATCTGAATACCGTTGACGGTCCGGCGGATTTCCCCTATCTGATTCTCAACCTGTTCCATCCAACGCTTTCGGACAAGGACCGCACCATCCAGTTCCAGCAAGTTGCCCCGGGACGATTTGCCGGAAAGCTCCATAACGATATTGACGGTCGCTGGTACTACGACCTCCGTGGTCCGGCCAACGAGTGGCGTCTCAAAGGAGAAGCCTGGCTGCCTTCCGAGAGCGGCATAACGGTCAAGGCCGGGGAGTCTGCCCAAGGTTGACCAGCCTGGATTGCTTTCACTGCGGTGAACCGGCAGATGGTGAGCCGCCCATTACCCTTGAGCTTGATGGCACAACTCGCCACTTCTGCTGCCAGGGCTGCAAGGCGGTTTGCCAGACCATCCACAGTGAGGGTCTGACCGGTTTTTATGATTTTCGGACAAAACCGGCTGTCACACCAAAGCAACTGACCGCAGCAGAATTGAACCGTATCAGGGAACTTGACCATCCCCTGATTCAGGAATCCTTTGTTGCCCCTGTCAAAGGGGCCCAAGAAGCCCAGTTGCTGATTGGCGGGATTACCTGCGCGGCCTGCATCTGGCTGCTTGAAAACCACATGAAACAACAGCCCGGTGTTGTTTCCTTTTCGGTAAACCACACCACACAGAGAGCCCGGCTGGTCTGGTCCCCCGATCAGGCACCGCTCAGCGACCTTCTGATTGCCATTCATGAGCTGGGTTATACGGCCCGCCCCTACCAGGCAGACGAGGCGGAACAGGCCCTCAAGGCCGAACACCGGTCCATGCTTATCAGGGTCGCCATCGCGGGCATAGGCTCTTTCCAGAGCATGATGCTGGCCTTTCCCCTGTACTTCGAGCTGGTCAACGATCTGTCGCCGGAGTTTGTCAGCTTCTTTCGATGGTTCAGCTTGCTGGTTGCCACTCCCGTGGTTCTCTACAGCGCTGCCCCTTTTTTCCGAAACGCGCGCCGGGATATACAGAGCCGGCATCTGACCATGGATGTGCCGGTTGCCATTGCGATCGGGCTTGCCTACCTTGCCAGCGCCTGGGTAACCATCGTTGGCGGCGAGGAAGTCTACTTCGAGTCAGTATGTATGTTTACCTTCTTCCTGCTGCTCGGTCGTTATATTGAGGTGCAGGCCCGTTACCGCGCGGGGCTAACCGGAAACGCCCTTGCAGGTTTCCAGCCGACGGTTGCCACACGAGTCAGCGGTGATGATACGGACATAGTGCCGGCCCACCAGATTCGGCCCGGCGATATCGTTCGGGTTCGGCCCGGTGAGACCCTGCCCGTGGATGGCGAGATCGTGCGGGGAGAGTCCACTCTCAACGAGGCTGCGCTGACGGGAGAATATCTGCCTGAAACCCGCTACCCCGGGGATACCGTTCATGCCGGCAGTGTCAACGGCGAGAATCCGCTCGATGTGCGGGTGGTGAAGGCCGGCGCACAAACCCGGCTGTCAGGTATTCTCCGGGTGCTGGATCGCGTGCAATCGGAAAAGCCCGAGGTCGCGATGATGGCCGACCGTATGGCGGGGAAATTTGTCGGGCGGGTACTCATACTGGCTCCGGTGGTCTGGATCGGCTGGTGGTTGGCTGGCGCCGACAACGCCTTCGACATCACCCTGTCGGTACTGGTGGTAACCTGCCCTTGTGCGCTATCGCTGGCAACCCCGACCGCCATCACCTCGGCAACAGTCAGGCTCCGTCGCCTTGGTTTTTTGCCGACGAGGGGCCATACCCTGGAATCAATGAACACCATCGATACCGTCGTGTTCGATAAAACCGGAACCTTGACCCGCGGAGAGCTCAGTCTCACCGGTACAGAGGTTGTCGGCAGCATGGATGAGGAGACCTGCCTGCAGCTTGCGGCCGGCCTCGAGAAATACTCCGAACATCCGATCGCCAGAGTATTCCATCGTCGGAATACCGCTGCAGTTGAAGATGTGGAAAATCATTTGGGTGGTGGGCTCTCAGGCCAGCTGGGCACTATGACGGTGTTCATTGGCCATCGGGGATTTGTCGAACAGCATGTAGGCGCACCCGTACCCAAATCCGGGCAGCATCAAGGCATGGAGATCTGGCTGGCATCAGATCGCGAATGGCTGGCCTGCTTCAGGCTCGACGACCAACCCCGGGATGATGCCCGAGCTGCCATCAAGGCCCTCCAGGAATCCGGCATTCGGACTTTGCTGCTCAGTGGCGACCGATCAGGCCACGTTGAGCAGGTGGCGGGTATGCTGGGCATCGATGAAGCAATCGGGCAGGCTTCTCCGGAGGAAAAGCTGGCGGTATTGCAGAAGCTGGAATCTGAGGGCAGGCAAATCATGATGGTCGGCGACGGGCTGAACGATCTACCGTCCATGGCCGGCGCCGGAATCTCCGTTGCCATGGGGACAGCCGCAGACCTGACTCAACTGAAAGCTGATGCAGTTCTGCTGAACGGCCAGTTACTGCAATTGGTCGAAGCCCTGAAAACCAGCCGTCAGACACGGCGAATCATCCGACAGAATCTCTGGTGGGCACTTGCCTACAATGTCTGCGCGTTGCCCCTCGCAGCAGCAGGCATGGTTCCGCCCTGGCTGGCAGCAATCGGTATGTCCCTCAGTTCCCTGGTCGTTGTGTTGAACGCGCTGAGACTCGGCAAGGCACCGAAGCAAACGGTTCAGCCAAACCCGGCGGTTGGCGCCCAGGCCCTGTCCTGATACCGTAAACCCTATACTCTTTCCTACGAGGTTTCGCCGTGCAAATCGTAATGTTCCTGGTACCGGTGATGCTCATACTGGTGGCCCTGGGCATCGTTCTGTTTTCATGGGCGGTCAAGAACGGTCAGTACGATGATCTCGAAGGCCCCGCCCATCGGATTCTTTACGATGACGACAAGGACATGATCCCGGACGACGCTCGCACCGATAAACCGGCTGCTGAAGAACAAACCCCTGAGCACGTATCGGAGGACAGCAAGGGCGCCAATCCGGATGAGGATAACTCCCAGAAAGGATGAATCCGGAACTCTACCTCAGTTATCCGAGCGCCTTCCTGATCGGACTGCTCGGCAGTACGCACTGCCTCGGCATGTGCGGCGGTATCAGCGCTTCCCTGTCAATGGCGCTTCCCGTGGGCCGGGGTTTCCGGTTCCGGCAAACCGTCATGCTTCTGGCTTTCAACTTCGGACGAATCGGCAGTTATGTGCTGATCGCCACCCTGGTCGCGCTGGCCAGCACCTCGGCCGCCAGCCAATGGGCCTCTGCAGGCCTCGTGCTTCGCACCCTGGCCGGGCTTCTGCTGATCTTCATGGGGCTGTCCATGGGGCAATGGTGGCAGGGGATCCGATACGTTGAGCGGGTAGGCGCACCAATCTGGGCGCGACTTTCACCCCTGACCCGCCGCTTACTGCCGGTGAATCACGGCGGCCAGGCACTTGCTCTGGGAGCTCTATGGGGCTGGCTGCCCTGCGGGTTGGTTTACAGCACGCTGGGGTGGGCAGCACTGCAGCCCACGGTGGGCTCCGCAGCGCTGACCATGCTGTTTTTCGGGCTTGGCACCCTGCCCTCGATGCTGGCCACGGGGTTCGCAGCCAATTGGATTCGCGGCTTGCAGAGCCACCGGTTATTTCGCAAAGTCACCGGCGGCCTGCTGATCCTGTTCGGCCTCTGGACACTGCCTTTCCTGCATCTGGCCGGACACTAGCCGGCTAGATGTTCAGTACATCCAAACGCCCGAAGTCTGTTTGTGCCTCGGGTTCCGCCGTATGAACGGCCTGGCGCTTGCCACCGAGGCGCTTGCCTTCCTTGAAATCATACAGATTGGTATCTGCCAGGTGCGAGGGCTCCACATTGCACATGGCGCGGAACATGGTCTCCAGCCGACCGGGGTGGTGCTTATCCCAGGCCTGGAACATGTCTTTTATCACCTGGCGCTGAAGATTCTCCTGGGAACCGCACAGGTTGCAGGGAATGATGGGGAACTGCCGCAGCCCCGCATAACGGGCGATATCTTTTTCCCGGCTGTAGGCCAGCGGCCGGATAACCGTATTGCGGCCATCGTCGCTGTGCAGAACCGGAGGCATCGACTTGAGCTTGCCGCCATAGAACATGTTCAGGAACAGGGTTTCCAGCAGATCGTCCCTGTGGTGACCAAGGGCTATCTTGGTAACCCCGTGCTCCTCCGCAAAATTATAGAGAATTCCACGACGTAGCCGGCTGCATAGACCGCAGGTAGTCTTCCCTTCCGGCACTTTTTCCTTAACAATACTGTAGGTGTCCTTCTCGATGATGTGATACTCGATACCCATGGAGGACAGGTATTCGGGCAACACCTCTTCCGGAAATCCGGGCTGTTTCTGATCAAGGTTGACGGCTATCAGCTCGAACGAAACCGGGGCGCTCTTCTGCAGGTTGAGCAGAATATCGAGCATGGCGTAAGAGTCCTTGCCGCCGCTGAGGCAGCACATGACTTTATCGCCGGCTTCAATCATCGAGAAATCGGCAATCGCCTGCCCGACTTCGCGGCGCAGACGTTTCTGCAGCTTGTTCAACTCCAGCTTCTGGCGGCGCTCCCGCTCTGGGTTGAGGGACTGTTCGGAACTGGCGATCATTGCTTCGGACATACACACTACGTTCATAGGGCAAATGGACGTGCGATTATACGCGTCACATGGATTCAGGGACAGGATACCGACATGGATATGTTGCAATCGAGCGAAGAGGTCGCGGGCAAACGGGAACAGAACCGGATTCGGAACCGCGGAGCGATCCTGCATGCCGCCCGGGAATGTTTCAGGGAGCGGGGCTACGAAAACTCAACCATCCGTGACATCGTCCAGCGCACGGGTCTTGCCGCCGGCACTTTCTACAATTATTTCTCCAGCAAGCAGGACATTTTCGCCGCGCTGCTCACCGACTTCCTGACCAATCTGAATGACAATCTCACCCGCCACCGGCGCGCGGCCAATAACACCGAAGATTTTATCCACTACGCCTATCTGGCACTTTTCACCGCGACTGCCAGGGATCCGCTGGTCTATGAGCTGGCACACCGCAATGATCGCGCGCTTCGGGAGCTCTTCGGTTCGGACATTCTTGGTCTGACCATGCTCTCTCTGGAGGACGACGTTCGAGAGGCTATGGAGCGAGGCCTGCTTCCCCGAATCGATCATGAGTACCTGTGCGCCGCTTTTTTCGGGGTCGCCTACGAGACCAGCCTGACGCTCGCACGACGGGCGCACAGGAACCCGGAGTCAGCAGAGGCCGAAGCGCTGAGGGCAACGCGGTTTTCGAGCGCCCTGTTCATCGGCGGCCTCCCGAGGTTGGCGGCACTTCCCTGATGACCGGGAGTACCCTAACATGGGTCCCATGACAGACCGCCATGCTCCAACGCGCTCCGCTTACCCCGGAGCAGTAAATGAAGACGACTGCCTGGAACAACAGATTCAGCATCTTCTGGTGGCCGTTGAGCACGAGCTCCGGTCGGCACCGGCAGGCATGAACGAATTATCGCTGATCAAGGCCCTTCAGAAACCGCCGTGGGAACTGCTTGGAGCGGTTGTGTTCAGCGAACCGGAAAAGCTCTACCCGGTTCACTTCCTTCTGTTCCATGTGCTCTACCGCCTGCGGGACCAGTTGTCTGAGGCCGGCGAGAGCCTCACAATTTCGCCTCTGAATATTCGCATCGAGGCGCAAACGGTGGTCGGTGGCGAGGGTGTTCCGGACAGTGTCGACGAACTCCGCCATTTCTATCTGGACCTGTCCCAGTACCGTCTGCCCGAGGAAGCAATCCAACAGATGATGAATGATTTCTGGGCAGGTTCGCCTGGCCAGGCGCCTGCGCAAGCCGAAGCGAAGGCGGCGGCGGAAGTACTTGGATTCCAGGCCGTTCCCGGGGATTTTCCAACGGTCAAGAAGCGTTTCCGCCGGGCCGTGATGCACGCCCATCCAGACCGCGGCGGCAAGACCGAAACCATTCAGCATCTCAATCAGGCCTTTGCGGTACTGAAAGCCCATTTTCGGCATAGCATCTGACCGGTCCGCTCCAACTGAGCCAGGACACAGAAACACAGGAGACGATATGCAGCTTAAAGCATTCCTGAAATCTTCCATGATCGTCACTTTGATGGCGACTGGCACCGCAGCGCGCGCAGATCTCGTTGTCCTGCAGTACCATCATGTCAGTGATTCAACGCCGCCCGCCACCAGTACGTCTGTGTCTCTTTTCGAGGGCCAGCTGGATATGATCTCGGATCTGGAGCTGGAGGTTGTGGATCTGCACAAAGGCACAGAAGCAACACTGGCCGGTACCGATGGGCAAGGTAATCGCATCGCGATTACCTTCGACGATGCCTATGACTCCGTCTACCATACCGCGGCGCCACTTCTGGCCGAAAAGGCCTACCCCTATACCATTTTTGTAAACACCGAAGCCGTTGGCCGAAACGGCTATATGACCTGGGATCAGATTCGGGAACTGGCCGAGCGTCCGGGCGTTACCATTGCCAACCACAGCGCAGACCATGGACACCTTGCCCGAAAGCCAAACGAGAGCGAAAGCGACTGGCAGGCCCGGGTTACTAACAGCCTCGATTCGGCCCAGGAATCCCTTGAAGAGGAGCTGGATTCGCCTGCACCAATGTTCGCTTACCCGTACGGAGAGTTTGACCAGGCACTGGAACGCAAAATTGCCGAGCGAGGCTGGTATGGTTTTGGCCAGCAATCCGGAGCCATCGGACAACAAACAGAGAAAACCCGGCTGCCTCGCTTTCCGATGGCGAACGCCTATGGTCAGTTAGGGAACCTTGAGAACAAGCTACGCAGTAAAGCCTTCCCTGTTAATACCGGAGAGCTGCCAGATGGCGTGATCTCCGAGAATCCGCCCACATTGGTTTTCCCGCTCGTGGACCCCATTGATGCCAACCGACTGACATGCTTTGCGTCCGGTCAGGGACGAATCGACTTTGATGTCATCGACGGCAATGTGGAAGTGAAAGCCCCTGAGGCCTTTAACAGCCGGCGGTTCCGCTATAACTGCACGCACCCTGTCGGTGATGGCAGCTACTACTGGCTGTCCCAGCAGTGGCTGGATCTGAGTAAGCCGGAGGACTGACGCCTCACTCCTCCAACTGCATCAGGCCAATCTCACCATGACTGACATGGGGGATTTTCCGGGGGCCGGTACTGGTTTCGGTAACAGTCTGGCCCTTCAAATCTTCCTCCCTGGTAAAAACGACCAGCCAACGCTCTCCCTGGCGGGGGAATGCAGGTACCCAGGCCTCCAGGTAGCCGCGTCGGTGCCAGTTCTCCGGGGTAAAATCCATGACCAGGTCTGTCACCAGCCTTAACGGCGCCATCGTCTCATCCAGAAATACCAGGGAGGGCACAAACACGCCGTCCCTGGCGTAGGAGCGCAGGCGGATGACCAGACTTGCCTGCTCGTCGGGGTCGGGAAGTGCAATCAGTTGGTAGGGACTGGTTCCGGTGAGAAACGGATGGGTTGCTGAATCCTCACTAAGGGTAACGCCGAACTCCCTTCCTGATTGCCACCCTTGCCGACTTTGAACATCCAGTGACTCGCAGCAGGTGGCTGAAAATCGGGCAAAGAAGTTATCGGTTGGAGCCTCAATGCCGAGTATGGCAAAGGCGTCGGGGTCATAACCCTCCACCGGCGTCTGGTCTGCCTGATCCGGCCCGGCATGGTACACGCTGGCTTCGGTAATCTGGACCGGCGGCTCAACCAGCCCTTTTTCAACGTCAGAACGGGTATCGGGCTGGTAATAGCTAACCCGGACATTGCCTTCAGCATCGCGCCAGGTGAAATAAGGCTGCCTCTCCCCGGGTCGAACGTAGCCGTCCTTCTCAAGCTCGGTAGCATCAGGGTAGTTTTCAAGGGTGTACTCGGTTTCCTCCTCCAGCCCTGACTCTGAGCTGGCCGGATTTCCGGACCGCTCTGGCTCTGCCTTTACCTCCGGATCGAGCTGCTCACTAGCGTCTGAATCAGAGTCCCTACTCCCTGCTCTGGCAATGGGGGAGTATCGCACCCTGCCCTGTTCGTCGACCCAGGTAAAATAGCCTTCCCGCTCCGAAACCGTGGAGCCACCTATCTGGCAGCCTCCGAGAAGCGCTGCCAGAAAGAGAAACAAGGCTGATTTACCTACAGAGCCGTTAATCACTGCGAATGACTACCCTTCGGTTAGTGGCATCACTCAGAACTTGGTCCGGAAACTGAGGCCTGCCATGACAACCCTGAGCGACGTCTTGATATCGAGACCCGCATACGGGTTGTAGATAATATTGGTGATGTTGTCGCAGTTTACGTTACAGCTGGTGTCGGCGGGAATCGACTCTACCGAGTGAAGATAGCTGAGATTCATGTCAATTTCTGTGTCTTTGTCCCACTGGTAGCCCATACCGATGCTGTACAGGTTTGCCCCACCGAAGGGAGCCATTACCTGTCGCTGATCGTCCGGGATAACGGAATCCCGTATCTCTACCCCGGCTCGCAGGTCCAGACGGGAAGACGCGTGAAACTCCATGCCGAACGCCCAGTTCCACTGGCTCTTGAAACCGAGCGGCAACCTCAGGGTATTGGGCGTGGCATTGTCTGGGGACAAAATCCGGGCCGCATTGAGAAACTCCAGATTACGGTCAAACCGGAAAACGAAAGCATCCCACTGTTTGTAATCGGTCCAGCCAATGTCGGCATTGAGGGTCAGTTTCGGATGCACGTCAACACTGATGCCGGTCTGGAAATGCTGGGGATACACCAGATCCATACTGACGTTCCCGGATTCCTTGGGCGCGCCGGACGGCAGGCTCAGGATCGCCGAGGTGATGGCTCCGAGGACTGATCCGTTCACGCTTTGCCAGAAGCCGGACCAGTCGTCGGTGTACTGGATCTCGAAGGTGCCCTTCATATTCATTTCGGCTTCCGAGGTGTAGCTCGCACCCCAGCTGAACCAGTCCGTCGGCTCCCACATGACACCCAGAGCATAGGTCGGGGACAGGGTTTCCTGAACATTGATGTTCAGTGCGCCAATGTCGTCCCAGGGGCCAACATTACCACCACAAAGCGCCAGCCAGGGCTGGAGCGGCTCATCACCACTCTCACAGTTGAAGGCGTCCTGCAGGACTTCAGCCACCCCGAGCAACAGGTTCGGCGCGCGCATGTACTGATCCGCCGCGATCCCCATATGGGACAGGTGTATTCCGGCTCCCACCGACCAATCGTCATTGATCTCGTAACCCACCGTTGGTGACAGGTAGGTGGTGCGCTGCAGCGCCGTGGCCTGGGGCTGATAGCGACCGGGGTCGTCCTTGTCGCGGTAGAAACCGGCCGCCAGCGGCAGGTAGAAGGCATTACCGAACGTCAGCTTGGAGCCTGGCGGGTTGATGCTGATCCCCGCTGAGGGTGCCAGGGCCGGTCCCGGAGGCGCACGCAGAATTCCGTAACCGGGCAAATACAGCGCCACGTTGTTGGTATGGCTGTGGGTATTGGCAACCGGATCCCGTTGCTTCCCCGTTTGCGGGTCAATCTCAAGCCCGTCGATGCCGAAAATCTCATAGCCCTCTGGCGCTGTGAAATCCGCGTCAATGTCCAGATAGACGCTCATCAGGTTCACTTCCAGCTGACGCCCGTCCAGTTTTGTCAGGCCCGCAGGATTGTAGTGAATCGCCATGATCCCCGGAGGATCGGCGGTCACGGCGTTGCCGAGCGCCAACGCCTTGGGATGAATGGTCAGGTTCTGCGCCAGCTGGGCCTGCGCGCCACAGGAGATGGTCGTGGCGATCAGGGCCGCGAGAATCTGACGGTTGTGGCTTTTCTGTCCCATGAAATCCTTCCCTTCCCGTAGATCGTCAACGACACCAATCACTCTTTGAGTCCGGAGAAGTTAATGGGCAGGGAGACCCCCAGGGAGAAGTCCGGTGCGTCCTCGGTAAGGCCAATACCCAGGCTGGTATTCACAATCGTTGTATCGCTGACACGGGTACCCAGTGACATGCTCAGGAATCCGGTCATCTGGTCCTGTGCAACAGCCTGGTCGCCATTGGAGAAGGTGAGAATGGTTTCATCGCTGTAACTGAGCTGGGCCGAAATGCTCAATGAAATGTCGTAAGACAGGGAATAGGCGAAACCAGCCGAGCCGGACAGTCCGAAACCGGGATCTACTTCTTCCAGCAGGCGTGCGCCTCGCACCTGCTGCAGGTTTTCTGCCGGCAGGTTATAGGTGGCACTGACAGAACCGAAAACCACCACCGGATCGAGAACCTTCGAAAGACTGGCCCCTCCCCCGATGGAGTAGTATCCGCTGCCAGTAGACAGCTGCTCGTTGATATCGATCTCATAGGGGCTGACACCGGTCTTGGTGGACAGGGTTCCGAACAGGGTTGTCGACATCTTGCCCGGGACGTAGGCAAACGGTTGCCAGCGCCCGGTAAAGGAGATATCGCCAAAATCGTAAACGTTTAACTCGTCCTGGGTATCATATTTGACCACCAACGGAATCCGGGTACCCACCGTGAGGTTGTCCAACAGGCCGTAATCGTAGGAAAAGGAATTCGTAAAGCTGTGGGTTGCCGATGGCACCACGTCCAGATTTCTGACTGATCCATTGGTGATGGCCAGATCCAGCCGCTGGTCCGCGGTATAGGAATAGTCGAATGAATAGTTCAGGGAATGGGAGCCCTTCTTCTGCAACGAGTAGTTCTTCTCTGCAGCCTGGAACACCTCCTCAAGCTGTTGTGAAGCGTCCTCGTCTCCCTCCTGCTTGGCCAGCGCTTCCCGCGCCTGATCCACACTTCCTTCCTGCGCCAGGGCCATGCCCGGAAGCAGACCTGCCGTGGAAACAAGGATAAAACCTCGCACAAACCAACGATTCATCCTGACTCCCTTATTTTATTTGTAGTGTTCCTGACCGGGGGATTGCCCGGTGAATTAGTTTCGACGGTAGTGCAACTGCTTTCGGGTGTTCTCTACACTGCCGTCGGGATTGTTTTTCTGGCGTTCCAGCAGATTCTGGATCCGCCTCTGGGTGGACTCGTGAAACGCCGGTATCCGTTCCAGCGCCAGAAGTGTCATTGTCTGGTCATCCACAAAACGAAGGTCTTCCTCCTTCAGCTCGAGGTTGTCCAGCGGCTTGTCACTGCCCGGAAAGACAATGAAGAGCACGTTGTCATCCCACTTCTCCTCGAACTGGGCGAGGGTGAAAGAGATGTTGCCTACTGAAGGATCGGCCAGGTAGGCGCGCCCGTCGCGGATCGTTCGTAACACAACGAAATGTTTGAAGCCCGCGTGATGGATAGGCACGATTGCCGGGTGATCAAGGTCCTTGAGGTCATCAATGGTGGCCCGGAAGCCACCTGATGGATAGCCGAGTGCGGTAACCAGTCGCTTCATGTCGAGCATGGAAAACGCGCGTCGCTCAACAATGCGCTCGCTTTCGCCGTAATGCAGCAACCCCTCCATGACCTGTCGTTCTGACAAAGTCCGGCCGAGGTAGAAATTCAGTACGGTGGTCAGCGCGGCACTACCGCAGCTGTAGTCATAGGCCTGACGCACGATGTTCCGGAATTTCTGCTCAACCAGCGGCTCGACCCTGACGTCGGACCTCAGCTCAACCGGACTGGAATCCACATCCTGCTCGATAACGATCTGGCCCTTCTCGAAAGGCTCCACCACGGTGGCTTCCTGCACCATGGTGAATGTAAGAATGGATCCGGCGAGCACCAGCAGCATGTCAGACGAAGTCCCTGTTTTTATTGGCCACGTTATAAATCGGGTTACATGTTGTTACGGTAAGATACCGAAAAGCCTGCGCCCTGAAAGATAACTGTGCCTCAAATCTGTCGCTGCAGGAGGGGCCTTGCGAGGTGGATTTGAGAACTGGTTCAAGGCGCTGATCGAAGAAGCCTCGAGAGTTGACTCAACGGGCCAAAAGGGGGTATCAACACCAGTCCTGACACTCAAATTCCTGATGTAGATCCTGATGACAACAACTCTGAACCCGGGACAGATCACCTTTATCACTGCCAAGAACCAGAGCCCGGTGTCCCCACCCGCACTACTTCCAAGAGAGAAGTTCAACGATCTTCTGCATGGCCTCGAGCCGGTGAGTCTGCTCCTGGTTCATGCACCGGCCGGGTATGGCAAAACCACCACCATTGCCGAGCGACTGGCCAGCCTTGAGGCACGTTCAGCGTGGTTCCGCCTGGAAGCCAGTGACAACGCCCCGGGCCGTTTTGCCGGGTACCTGGCCAATGCCCTTGCCAGCGCCACCGAGGGGAGCTGCCAACCGGTTTTGGAAAGACTCCAGACCGAAGGCTATGACAGCCTCGAATCTTTCCTGACTGACCTACTCGCCGCCCTGCCCCAGGATGACGAGCCGCTCTACCTGGTGCTCGATGATTATCACCTGATCAGCAACGGCGAAATCCATGAAGCGCTACGCTTTCTTCTGCGGCATCTGCCAGGGTATCTGACTCTGGTTCTCATCAGCCGAACGATGCCGCCGGTGGGAGTAGCCCAGCTCCGTATGCAGGGGCGTCTCACTGAAATAACCAGCCGGGCCCTCGGTTTTGAAGCGGACGAAGCCCAGCAGTATCTCCAGAGCCGGCTGCCTTTTGAGATTGCGCGTGAAGACATTGAGCGGGCGGTCCGCCGGGTTGAAGGCTGGATCTCCGCCCTGCAATTGCTCGCCGCTTCATCCGCCACCAGTGTCGAATTCAGCGAGTTTGTCGATCAGCTGGAACACGGTAACCAGAATATCTTCGATTACTTCGATGAGCTGGTGGGCAACGACCTGAGCGAAGAGCAAAGGCGGTTTCTCATGCGCACGAGCATCCTCGACCGGTTTAACGCGGGAATGGTAATGCGGGTCATGGACGACGCGGACGGACAGGCACTGCTCAGCAGCCTGCTGTCCATGGGGCTGTTCATAACCCCCGTGGATAACTCAGCACTCTGGTTCCGGTACCATCCGCTATTCTCGGTTTATCTGCGCCATCTGCTCACCTGCACCACTCGCGAGAACCAGAGAGACCTCAATCAACGGGCCGCCGACGCCTGGCTTGAACTGGACCATGCGGAGGAGGCTGCCAAACACGCCATTGCTGCGGAAGATCCCGAGCGAATTACCCGCGTGCTCTCCATCCACGGGCGCAAATTCTTTACCGAAGGTCAGTTTCACCTGCTTCAACGCTGCCTGGACACGCTGCCACAGGAAATCATCGCCGAGGATCCCACGCTGACTCTGCTTAGAGCGTGGGTTGCCCAGGGGCAGTACAAGTTTGATGAAGTCGAAAACTGGCTCTCAGCAGCGGAAGCCCGTCTGAGGGCATCCCTGAACGAGGACACGCAGCGCGCCGTTCACGGCGAATTCAGTGCCATTCGCGCCCAGGTGGCGATGAATTATGGCGACGGCGAACGCGCCCTGACGCTTGCCCGCGAAGCCATCGAACAGGAAGCGCGCTTCCTGCCCACTTCCAGAGTAGCCGCCGCCTCGGTCATTGGTGAGGCGCTGTTTGTGCGCGGAGAACTTGAGGAAGCCCTGGCCCGCATGCAGGATACCGAGCATCTCGCCCGGGCCCATCAGGCCCACCAGAACGTGATCTGGGCGCTCTGCCAGCAAAGCGAAATCAGTGTCGCCATGGGTCTCCTGCAAAAGGCCTACAACATTCAGGAACGTGCTTTCCAATACGCGGAAGAAAACCAGCTGAACCACCTGCCGATCCTGGAACTCCTCTTCCGCATTCGCAGCCAGATCATGTGGGAGTGGCACCATCTGGAAAGCGCCGAGCGGTGTGCACTTCAGGGCATCGAAATTCTTGAAGCCCAGGGAGAACGCTGGTATGTCCAGAGTTACACCTCCCTGGCCAAGGTTGCCCAGGCACGGGGCCGACAGAGCCTGTGTGCGGATTACATCGCCAAGATCCAGAAAATGCTGGCGGCGGAAGATTACCACCTGGATTGGGTGGCCAATGCCCAGGCCACCATGCTGTCATACTGGGATGCAGTTCGGGATCACGACTCTATCCAGCGTTGGCTCACAGTTGCCCCACACTGCGATCCGGTGAAGGCCACTAACCATTTTAATCAGTGCAACGGCCGCAACCAGGCCCGGGCGTTAATCAGCCTCGGCCAATACGAACTGGCACAACCACTCCTCGAAGAGCTAACCACGGTAGCGCGGGAGTTTGGCCTTAAAACAGACCTGAATCGCAACCACATAGCCCTCGCCTACCTTTACTGGCAACTGGATGAACGCGAACAGGCCCTCGATCATATGAAAACAGCGCTGGAACTGGCAAGTACCACCGGTGCTGTCGGCAGCTTCCTGCGGTTGGGTAAAGAGCTAATTGTACTGCTTAAGGCTCTGATCAACGATGAAACCATTGAAGGTATGGAACTCCAGCGGGCAGAGCGTCTGATTCAACTGGCCCAGCAACAGCGGGACTTCAGCCGCGCCATCCGGATTTCGCTGGATGAAGCGATTATCCAGGACATCATCGACCGGCCGGATGTCCCGGAACTGATCCGCACATCGCCGCTCACCCGCCGGGAGTGGCAGATCCTCAGCCTGATACATGCCGGACTGTCCAATGACCAGATTGCGGAGCACCTGAAAGTGGCCTCGACAACGGTGAAGACACACATCCGCAGCCTTTATCAGAAGCAGAACATCAGCCATCGTTCAGAGGCCATTGAACTGGCCAAAGACCTCCTGAGCAAAATCCAGGGAGACTAGGCTCGGCTGGCCTACATGGAGAAAACCACACCAAGAAGCAGATAACTGAGCAGTGTCACCACCACAATACCCATCAGATTGAGGGCAAATCCGGCTCTGATCATATCGCTGATCTGCATATGGCCGCTGGAGAACACGATGGCATTGGGTGGCGTGGCCACAGGCATCATGAAGGCGCAGCTGGCCGCGATCGCAGCAGGCACTGTCAACAGCAATGGTGACACTCCCTGACTGAGGGCCAGTGCCCCCAACAAGGGCAGAAACGCCGCTGCCGTTGCCGTATTGCTGGTCACTTCCGTCAGAAAGATGATGATGCCCGCCACCAGCACAATCATAACCAGTGTTGGCAGAGCGCCGGCTACACCCAGGCTCTGGGCGATCCATTCAGCAAGACCTGAACTGCTGATCACGCCAGCCATGGCCAGCCCGCCACCGAACAGAAGCAGCACGCCCCAGGGAATTCCCTTCGCGGTCTCCCAGTCGAGAACGAATTCTCGGCAGCGGGTATTGACGGGTATGAGGAACATGGCAATGGCCGCGGCAATGGCGATGCCGGTGTCACTCAGCCAGGGCATGAGGTTCTCGGACAACAACGGTCTGAAGATCCAGGCGGTGGCCGTGATCAAGAACACCAGGGCCACGAGTTTTTCCCCTTTTCCCAGTGGCCCCAGGGCATCGAGCTCCTCGCGTATCACTTCAGCACCACCTGCAGTACTACCCAATCCGAAATCGCGCCGGGTCAGCCACCACCACGCAAGGGCCAGCATGACGACCGTGACCGGAACCCCCAGCAGCATCCATTGGGCAAAGCCCACGGAAATACCCTGATTTTCGCTCAGGTAGGCTGCCAGCAAGGCATTTGGCGGTGTGCCAATCAGCGTGGCAATGCCCCCGATACTGGCGGAATAGGCAATAGCAAGCAGGAGGGCTGTGGCGTAACGCCGAATACCCTCGGGATTGTTATTGCTGTCCATCATTGCCACCACCGACAGGCCTATTGGCAGCATCATGATGGCCGTTGCGGTATTGCTGACCCACATGCTCAGAAAAGCCGTTGCCAGCATGAATCCGGCAATCTGCCTGCGGGGTTTGCTGCCCACGGCCTTCAGCGTCAGCAGTGCGATCCGCCGATGCAGGTTCCATCGCTGCATGGCAAGCCCCAGCGTAAATCCCCCAAGGAACAGGAAGATGATCGGATTGGCATAGGGCTCTGTGGCTTCACCAACCGTGCCAAGCCCGAGCGCCGGGACCAGAACGATTGGCAGCAAAGCTGTGGCCGGAATCGGAATGGCCTCGGTTGACCACCAGGTCGCCATTAGCAGCATCAGGCCGAGGGCGGCCCAGGCTTCCGCCGCCATGGTTTCGGGGGGTGGAAGAAGGATGGTTGCCAGGAGAAACGCGGCGCCGAGGATCAGCCCGATCACCTGGCTGCGGGGCAAGCCCCGGGGTTGGTTGTCAGCGCTGAGCTCTTCGGACATACCATTTTGTTCCGTTATTCAGACTCTCAAAATTTGCGGGCAAGAAAAACGTCAGAGCTTCCGAAGCTGGCGATCATGCAACCGCCCAAGCAGGATAAGAGCCAGGATCGCGCCGGACAACGCCCAGGCCATATCCGACTGGGTATCCCAAACATACCCCTGGGTGCCCAGAAAAGCCTCGGCGGCTTCGTCGCTGAGCAAGGCCACCCACCATTCGATCAACTCATAGAAGGCACTCAATGCCAGACAGAAACAGACGATGAAAAATGCAGCCCAGCGAGGGCCGGAGAATACGTCGAATCGAATGACCAGTTCCCTGGCGACCATTGCCGGTATAAAACCCTGCGCCAGGTGGCCGAGCTTGTCGTAATTATTGCGCTGCCAATCAAACCAGTCCCGAAACCAGTCGAACAGAGGCACTTCAGCATAGGTATAGTGCCCCCCAACCATCAGGATGACGGCATGGATCAGAATCAGGAAATAGACCAGCGGCGTCAGTGGATAACGGAAGAAACACCAGACAACGAGCGCGAAGCCGATGACCGCAGGCAGAACCTCAAGCACCCAGGTAGCCCGATCCTTCGGCCCGATGGCAGACCAGACAAAGACTGAAAGAAAGACAACCACCCAGACTGCGGGCGCAAATCGATGGTTCATAGGTTTCCTTTTATCCGAAACTACCCAGACGCCCCGGCGCGCAGGAAGTGGCCGTATCCGGGTTCTCTGCCCAATGCAGCTTCCACCTCACCATCCGTTACTGCAGCTCGGCCGTTGATCAACACCTCTCTGACACATCCAGGCACCCGGTTCACCATTCGCTCCAGCCCGAAGTTTTCCATTTCGGCCCATTCGACCTGTTCCAGATCCTGATCAAGGCCACGGGGATCCAGTACCGTTATATCAGCCCGGTCTCCTTCCCTTATATGACCCGCATCAACCCCCAGCCAATCTGCCTGCTCGCCCGTCAGCCTGTGTACGGCACGCTCCAGGGACATAACTGGCTCACCGTCTTCATGGCTTTCGCGAACCAGCTTGAGAAACCGTAACGGCAGATTGTAAAAAGCCATATTCCGGATGTGGGCGCCGGCATCGGAAAAGGTGATCAGGGCACCGGGATTAGCGACCATTTTCCGGAGCCGATCCTTTCTGTGGTTACCTACCGTGGTGAACCAGCGCAGCGAACGGCCATGGGCAACCACCATATCGAGAAAGAAATCGACCACATGGATGCCGCGATCAGCCGCCAGTTCGGCGAAGTTACGACCAACCACGCTTTTATCCGGGCAATCGAGAATCACAGCATCGCCGAAATCCCTCTGCCACACCCGGGGCGAAAGCTTTTCCTTGTAGAATTTCCTGAACTTCCGGCGGTATCCCTCGTCTTTCAAAAGCTCGTTGCGCTCGAGTTGATCGCGGATATCGAGGGCCATCTCACCGGCACCGAATTCCTCAAACAACACGATATCCATACCGTCGGCATAAACGGTGAATGGCGTGGGCAACAGCTGCCAGCGAAAGTTACCGCCAAAGCTGTTGGCCATCCACCCCACCAGGCTTGCCATGGGTTTGACCGTGGGATTGCCTTTCAAATCGATCATGGCAATCAGGGTGGTTTTCAGGGGCTTTCTCAACCAACCCAGGGTCTCTTTCAAATACTGGGTTACCTGAAGAGGATTCGCCGCATTGGGTGCGCCCTGGTGCACCCGCCCGTAACGACGCAGAAGGGCATTCAGACGGCTGACCTCACGCCAGCGGGCGTAGGTACTTGGCAGACTCTTGGACCATTCCCGGTCACCATCCACCTTGTCCCATTTCAGGCACATGGTGGAAAGCCCAAGAAAGCCTTCCTGCAGCGCTTCCTCAAGCAGAGATTCCATTTTTCGCTGCTCTTCTGCTGTCGGAGTCACGCCCCGGTCGGTGGCGCGATGCAGACCCATGACTGCCGTCCGCAGATCACTGTGACCGAGAAAGCTGATGACATTGGGCCCCAGTGGGTGCTGGTCCATGAACTCCACCCACGCTTTGGGTGTCTGCCAGGACTTGTGCTGTTTCAGGATAGGCAACACTTTCTCTCGGGGCACGGTTTCAACCCGGGTGAAAATATCCGAGGCGTCTTCCGCATCGGAGCAAACCATGCTCAGGGAACAGCTGCCGATAAGCACTGTGGTGACACCGTGACGCACAGATTCAGACAGGGAGGGCGCTACCAGCAACTCGGCGTCGTAGTGCGTATGGGTATCGAGAAATCCCGGCGTTACCCAGCAACCACTGGCGTCGATCGTGCGAGTGGCCAGACCGGTGTCAGGCTGCTCATCAAATATCCGGGCAATCCGGCCTTCTTTGATGCCCACGTGGGCTATG
Source organism: Marinobacter sp. MIT932201 (assembly GCF_047123295.1). Taxonomy (NCBI): domain Bacteria; kingdom Pseudomonadati; phylum Pseudomonadota; class Gammaproteobacteria; order Pseudomonadales; family Marinobacteraceae; genus Marinobacter; species Marinobacter sp. MIT932201. Next base: position 2,604,990 of record NZ_CP138917.1, read on the forward strand.
CGTGAGGGACCGCCGGTACCATCGAAATAACGACCACCGACAATGAGAGTATCGAACTGGTTCACCTCGCCAGGCTCCTTTTTGTTGTTTTATGTCGTCAGTCTAGCCAGGAGAACGTGATATGTCCTCTCATTTTAGTGGGCGGGCCCTGCAATACGGGCCATTAACGAACCCTGATCCTGCTGCCGTCTTCAAGTTGGCGATCAGGGTGGCGTACCACTCTATCCGAGTCTGCCAGCCCCTCCTGAATCACCGTTTGAAATCCATTGGTACGTCCTACCGAAACGTTGGTCAGGACCGCCCTGTCATCGACCACGCGGAACACCTGATGCTGCCCGTCACTAATGAAGATCGCGGATTCCGGAAGCTGCAGGACATTGTCTGACTGCCAAAGCAGAAATTCGGCGTCCACACGATAACCGTCACCGAGGCTCCGCCAGGCTTCGGGGGGACTGGTAATGTCCGCGACCACCTGAACCCGCCTTTCCTCGACCCCCAGGGCCGACACGTCTTCAAAGCCCACCGGCTCAACCCGCCGGACTCTGGCATCAAGACTGCCCCCGCCCCACCCAGTCAATCGTACACTTACCCCAGGGCTCAGTTTGACCGCATCGAAACTGAGCACGTCCACGACCACTTCCAGAGCGCCGGGATCACCCAACTCAAGGATGGGCTCACCCGCTCGGATGACGCCTTCACTTTTGCGGGCAACGCCCAGCACAGAACCATTGACCGGCGACCGGACAGGCACTCTCTCCACGTTGCCATTGCCAGTCTCCCGGGCCGCCGATACCTCCAGACGAGTCCTTGCTGCGGCCAGCTCATGGGCCATCACCTCCTCATCAAAACGGGCCGACCGAAGGATTGCCTGGGCCCGGTCTGCGGCCGCCCGGGCCTGCTGTAACCGTTCATCGGACACGAAGTGGTCATCGCTGAGAGCCTGCAATCGCGACAGCTCGCGGATTGCCAGATCGGCTTCCGCTTCGGCTGCCGCCACTTTCTGGCGCGTTGAATTCAGAGCGGAACGAGCTGATTGCACTTTTGCTTCCGCTTCAGCCCGGCTTCTGGCATCCAGGGTACTTGCCGGCATCGGATCCACTTCGGTAAGCAGCTCGCCTGGTATAACGGTATCCCCCACTTCCAGAGGTACCCGATGCAGGTAGCCCGCCACCGGGGAAGACACAACGTAACGATCGCGGACGCGTGTTCTGCCCTCTTCCTTGATGGTGATTTCCAGGGGACCACGGCTCACGGGCGCCAGATCGACCCACACGGGCTCCGGACGGATCGTATACACCAGTGTCGCCAGTGCGAGCAGCGCAAATACGCCCCAGAACAGCCATTTTCCAGAAAACCCTTTTACCGTCATGATATTCACTCACCCCCTGCTTCCAGATGCTTTTATTCCCGGGTTTTCAGCACAGCAACCAGATCCAGCGCTTTCAGGCGCCACCACGCAATCACTCCGGACGCCATCGCTGACACCACCACGACCAGCGCTGAAATTGCCAGCGTCTGGCTGGTGATGGTCAGAGGTACCCGGTAGAGCTCTGTCTGCATGGCCGTAACAATGGCCAATGCCAGTCCCTGCCCGATCAACCAACCCAGCGGCACACCCAGCATGATCAGCAACGCCACCTCGCCGAGCAGTATGTGCGCAACTTCGTTATGGGTGTACCCCAGCACCCGGAGACTGGCCAGTTCTCTACCCTTTTCGGCCAGGGATATCCTGATGGTATTGTAAACAACACCGAATGCGATGATGCCGCCCATCAGGCTGTTGAAGAAAGTGAACGTCAGGAAGGTCTTGGCCAGGGTGTCATAGAAGCTGTCCAGCATGGCCTGGCGAATGCTGAGCCCCAGAACACCGGGCGTTTCCCTCAGACTGTCATAGATCTCGCCGGCTCTTTCCGGATCAAGGTTAATCATGGCCTGATTGATCAGGGGGCCGTCGCCCAGAGCCCGGTTGAGAGCATCCAGGTTCATGTAGGCACCCACACCGAGAAATTCACTCGTAATGCCTGCAACAGGGACCTGGATTGTCCGTCGGTCACCCTCCAGCACTTCCAGTCGGACAATGTCCCCGGGAGTAACGCCCAGCTCTTCAGCGAGAAAATCCGTCAGCAACAAGCCTTCCTTTGGCAACTGGACCCGCGCCAGATTGCTGTCCACAACGAACTGGAGTCTTGCATCCGAGGGGATGCCGGTTACGGCGCTGCGCCACTGACGGTGACCAAACGTGAGCCGCGCCGGCACCAGTCGTTTTCCCTCGACATAGAGAATACCGGGCTGTCGCTGAAGCGTGTAAATAGCGGAGCTGTTGACCGGATCTATGAACGCCGCCGCCAGATCCTGTTGCTGCACCCGCGCAAACTGGGTGTGAACCATCAGGGACACGGAATCAAACTGAAAATTGCCCACCATCACGATGGCGGTTGCCATCGCAATGCCACTCATTGAGAGCAGGGTTCGACCGGGACTTCGATCCAGCTGACGCACAATCATTCTCGACGGCTGAGAGAAACGAATACCGGAGAGCAGCTTCTCGGCACCGGCAATCCGGTACCTTGCCGGCCCCTCTGGTCTCATGGCCTCGGCCGGGGGCAAGGCCGCGGCTTGACGAATTGCCCGCCAGGCCCCTGCCCAGGCCACCAGTATCGTCAACAGGCCAAGCAACACCAACCAACCCGGATGAATACGGAACAACAGCCCCGGAAACCGGTAGTAATCCATGTAGAGCTCCGCCAGCCCCCGACCTAGCCAAAATCCAAGTGCGAGCCCCACCGCCAGACCAATCACCGCAATCAGTATCACCAGTTTGCTGTAGTGCCAGGCAATCTGTCGGTTGCCGTATCCAAAGGCCTTGAGCACCGCGATGACATCCCGCTGGGTACTGATTAAACGGCTGATGACGACATGCAGAAGAAACATGGCGACCGACATGAAAATCAGAGGAAACACCGTCGCCATGGTCTTCAACTGGTCCAGTTCGTCACTGAGGAACCTGTGCGAGAACTGATGCTCCCTGCCATAGACGCCTATCGCCCCGTACCTGGCCAGGGACCGATCCAGATGATCAATCACTGTGGCATCCGACATGTTGGATCGCAGGGTCACCACAAGGCTGTTGAAAGCCCCGACCATATCAAACCCCGCAGCCAGCGCTTCCCTGTTCATCCACAGCACGCCATAACGCTCATAGTCCGGCAGCATCCCCCCCGGAGGAATCACATAAATAAACTCCGGCGATTCGACAATACCGGTCAGGACCAGCGACTGGCGCCTGCCATTGATGATGCCCGTAAACCGGTCACCGAGGGACAGATCGTGGGCTTCGGCAAAGCTTCCGATGGCCACGACCTCCTGGTTGCGTCCCGCCATCGGCAGTCGTCCCTCACGGATGAAAAGTCGGTTGATATCGGGTTGCGAGTTCGGTGGCAGTGACACCAGGCGGGCCGACACGGGATCCGTATATCCGGGCATCTCAAGCTTGGCGATGCCCTCAACCCGGCCTTCGGCGCGGGCCACCCCGGGGATCTTCGAAATCTCCTGCAGGACATGACGCGGGGCACGTTTGACGGCTGCAAACACTTCGGCAAACCGGTGATGCTCGTAGTACTGCGCGCGCGTCTCCATAAGAGAGGAATAGTTCAGAACGGACATGACACACACGGCTACACCACCGGCGATCACCAGAGCGATGGCCACCACCTGGCCACGCAATTGCCAGAGTTCGCGCCGCAGTTTGATGTTGAGCGCGTTTCTGCCCATCAACTTACCTGCTCAGTCTTTTCACCATGACAGGGTCCGGGGATCCTGGCGCTCAGAATTGCGGTGTTCGCCGCTGATGTTGCCATCGGAAAGGGTTATGACCCTGTCGCCCATGGCCGCGATCGAAGCGTTGTGGGTGATAATAACCGTCGTGGTACCGGTTTCCCGGTTTGCCCTCGCCAGGGCCTCAAGGACCAGCACGCCAGTGGCTGAATCGAGCGCTCCCGTGGGTTCGTCACAAAGCAGCACAGCCGGACGCTTGGCGACAGCCCGGGCAATGGCAACTCGCTGCTGCTCACCACCCGACAACTGAGCGGGAAAGTGATCAATGCGCGCTTGCAGGCCCACCAGGGCAAGAGCCTCTTCGGGCGCCATGGGGTTGGATGCAATCTCGGTAACAGCCGCCACGTTTTCACGGGCAGTCAGGCTCGGAATCAGGTTGTAGAACTGAAATACAAAACCGACGTGTTCCCGACGGTAACGGGTCAGTTCCCGATCGCCGGCCTTGCTGAGGTCTATATCCCGGTAGTGGACCTCCCCGGAGGTGGGAACGTCCAGCCCACCCAGGATGTTGAGAAGCGTGGATTTACCCGAACCGGAGGCGCCAAGCATGACGACAAGCTCGCCGCCAAAAAGATCCAGATCGACGCCACGTAGCGCATGCACCTGAACCTCGCCCTGATCGTAAGTCTTGGTCAGCCCTCGTGTATGAAACACTGGCAGTTCTGAACTGCCTGCCGTCCGTGGTTCCACTGTGTCAGTCAGTCTTCGGCACAGTCGACACAGACCGTGGTATACGGCAGCACCTGCAAACGGCGCGGGTCGATGGCTTCGCCGCAGGATTCACATTCGTCGCCCACACCGTTCTCGATACGCGCAAGTGCGTGTTCAATCTGCACCAACTCTGCACGGGTTTCCGTTTCGAGCGAGTCGACCACCTCGTCATTCTGGGTCTGGGTAGCCTGTTCCTCGAAATCCTTGTCCAGCGCACCAGCCTCCCGGTGCTGATGGGCTTCATAGCGGGAAAGTCGGGCCGTCAGGTCTGCCTTCAAGGTTTCCAGTTCGGATTTCCGGTCAGTCATGTGGTGCCTCCTGCCTTGCCGGGAAAACATTCTCTTACAGTAAAGCATAAGCTGAACCCGGGATTGATGCTTGTCAAAATTGCGTCACGCCGGCTGAGGCAGAATGGAACTCCATCGATTCTTCATGCAAAGGAGTTGTGACCATGAACACTGAGCTTTTTGAAAAAGCGACCCGACTGAACGAGACCCTGGTTGAGCAGTTCGGAAAGGCCGCGGAAATGCAGATGAACGCCTTCCGCCGCTATGCCGATGTCACCATGGAGCAGGCCAAAAAGGTGTCTGAAGTCCGTGACCTGGAAGGCCTGAAAAGCCTTACTGGCGATCAGGCGGAAACTTTGAAATCCCTGAGCGAGCAGTTCACGGCAGACTGGAAAGCCTGGCAGGACTACTTCAATGAAAGCCGGGAGCAGATTCAGAAGGTGTTCGAAAAAGCGCCGGAAGAAGTCACCAAGGCCAGCCCGAAAGCTGCCAAATAGGGGATACCCATGTTCGGTCTGGATACACTCGGGAAAGCGGTTGGTCAGCTCGTCAACGTTTTTGAAACGAACGTCCGCCAGGGACAGCAGCAATTGGAGAAATTGCTGGGGGACGCTGGCGTCCTGGATGATGCAACCCTCTCCACGATCACGGAAATGTCCGACGCTTACCGGACAATGGCCGAGGATCTTCTTCTCCATCCGCTCCGGTTCGCCGGCGCGGAGCTGGATCTGGCCCGCAAACATGCCGCGCTGGGGTCTTACACCCTCGCCCGGCTGATGGGTAAGGACAAGAAGCCCGTTGTGGAACCCGAACCCGATGACCGGCGCTTCCAGGCCGACGACTGGCACAAGCATCTGCCGTTTGATGTGCTTCACCAGGCGTACCTGATCAATTCCCGCACGTTCCTGAACTGGGTAGCCGGCATGGAAGGGTTGCCCCAGGCCGGGCGGGATCAGATGCTGTTTTACGCCCGGCAACTGACCAGCGCGCTGTCACCGTCCAATTTCCCGGCCACCAATCCGGAAGTGCTTCGGATTACCTGGGAGCGCAAGGGGATGAACCTCGTCGACGGTGGGCGTCAGCTCATCGAAGATCTGCGCCAGAACCCATCCCTGTTCAATGTTGGCATGACGGATCGCTCCGCCTTCGAGGTTGGGCGCAACCTGGCAACCACGCCGGGCAAGGTGGTCTTTCAGAACGAACTGATGCAGCTGATCCAGTACTCGCCAACAACCAAAACCGTCAGCAAACGCCCCCTGCTGATTGTGCCGCCCTGGATCAACAAGTATTACATCCTGGACCTGACGGCCAGGAACTCCTTTATCCAGTGGTTAGTGAACCAGGGGCAGACTGTTTTCATTATCTCGTGGCGCAATCCTGGCCCTTCCCTTCGGGACAAAGGCTGGGAAGACTATATGGAGCTCGGGCCGCTGGCTGCCATGGAGGCTGTAACCGAAGCCACCAGCGAAGAACGGATGAACGTGATCGGCTACTGTATCGGTGGCACCCTGCTGGGCTCAACACTGGCCTGGCTGAAGAAAAAAGGCCGCAATCCGGTAGCCAGCGCCACCTATCTGACCACCCTGCTGGACTTCTCGGACCCGGGTGGAATCGGGGTGTTTATCAACGATCACTCGATCCGGGGCATTGAGAGAATGCTTGAACGCAAGGGCTACCTCGACGGCCGTGCCATGGCGTTCACATTCAATCTGCTGCGGGAAAACGAGTTGTTCTGGTCGTTCTGGACCAATAACTACCTCAAAGGCGAGAAGCCTGCGGCGTTTGACCTGCTGTACTGGAATACCGATGGCACCAATCTGCCCGCACGCATGCACAGTTACTATCTGCGCCAGATGTACCTGAATAACCGATTGGTGCAACCTGATTCCCTGAACCTGCTCGGGGAATCCATCAACCTGTCCGAGATCGAGGTGCCCTCGTTCTTCCTGTCTGCCCGGCAGGACCACATCGCCAAATGGAAAACAACTTATAAGGGAGCCCTGGCCCACGGCGGCGATGTCCGCTTTGTGCTCTCCGGCTCAGGCCATATCGCTGGCGTGATTAACCCGCCCTACAAGGAAAAGTACGGCTACTGGACCAACGACAGACTGGTGCCAGACGCAGACGCCTGGTTCGAGCAATCCGAACACCATCCGGGCTCCTGGTGGCCCCACTGGCTTGAGTGGATCGGGCGCTTTTCCGATGGAGACGTACCGGCCCGAGTACCTGGAGAAGGCAAATTGCCCGCCATCGAAAATGCTCCGGGTAGCTATGTGAAGGTCAAGGCAGCCGATGCTGCTAAACAGTAACCCAAACGCTTTACCTCTAAAGGCAAGAACAAGACGCCCGACCCAAAAACGACAAAAACCAGGAGTGACCATGGGGCGACCGCTACCGATATCCCGCATCATGCACAGCGGTCTTCTGTTGCGTTGCCCTCCGCAAACGTCAATCGCGGAGGCGGCCGCGCGTATGGCTGAAAACTCGGTCAGTTCGATTCTGATTTCTGATAATGACAAGGTTATCGGCATCTGGACCGAACGGGATGCCCTGACCGTCGATTTCTCCAGACCGGAAAGCTTTGAGCGACCGGTCAGTTCCGTTATGAGTGCCCCGGTGCTGACACTCCCCTGCGACATGGATGCTGGCGAAGCCGCACTGCGTTTCCGGGAAACCGGCAAACGCCATTTTCTGATCGTCGATGAGTCCGGCACCCCCTCCGGCATTCTTTCCCAGACTGACCTAGCCCTGAATCAGGGGCTGGAACCCTACCTGCGCTTGCGGGAAGTAAGTACTGCGATTACCCACCCCCCGCTCGTCACCGATGGCAAGCTGCCACTCTCCGAAGTGGCTGCGATCATGCACCGTCAGCAGGCAGATGCCATCGTGGTGGATTGCCACGACGGCGGTCTCGGGATCCTGACCGAGCGGGATATTGTGCGCCTGATTGCACGTAATACCGGCAACGCATTGGCTTCTGACCTCGCCACCCGGCCGCTGTTAACCGTTGGCGAGTCGGACCCGTTGATTCACGCCAGGGACCTGCTGATCAACCACCGGATTCGCCATCTGGCAGTAATCAATAGCCAGGGAGAAGTGACCGGTCTGATTGGCTACAACGATATGCTCGCTGGCGCCGAACAGATGTATCTGGACGATTTGCGAGACGCTCTTGAGCAGAGAGACCGCGCCCTTGCCCAGTCCCGAAAGACTCTCCAGTTGGCAGAGCGAGTCATCGAGTCTTCTTTCGAGGGCATTATGGTAACGGACAGGAACGTGAACATTGAGTTCGTTAACCCTGCATTCACGCACCTGACCGGCTACAGCCAGGACGAAGTTATCGGCAAAACGCCGCAGATTCTCTCGTCAGGACGACACGACACCGAGTTCTACCAGCGGATGTGGAACTCTCTGGTTACCCATGGCTATTGGCGGGGTGAAATTTGGAACCGGCGCAAAACCGGAGAACTCTACCTCGAGCTGCTGACAATCACCGCCATTACCGACAACGAGGGTAACACCACCCACTACGCCGGGCTGTTCACCGACATCACTCAGAACAGGAAAAACGAGGATCAGATTCGCCAGCTGGCTTATTACGACGCGCTTACCGGCATTCCGAACCGACGCTTGCTGGAAGACCGACTGGAGCACGCTATTCGGCATGCCCACCGACGCTCCTCACTGCTTGCCGTCATGTTTATGGACCTGGATCATTTCAAAAACGTGAACGACCAACTTGGCCACGCCGCAGGCGACGAACTGCTGCTCCAGTTCACGAGTCGGGTCCAGAGCTGTCTGCGTGAGGACGATACCCTTGCCCGATTGGGCGGGGACGAATTTATTGTCCTGCTGCCCGATCTGGAGCATGTTGATGATGCCTATCGGGTTGCGGAACGCCTGATCGCCCAGAACCAGGAACCCTATCGCATAGATGGCACGACTCAGCGTGTAGGTTCGAGCATTGGCATCAGCCTTTACCCCCAGGATGGCTCGACGGCATCCGAGCTGCTGCAAGGTGCGGACATCGCCATGTACCGGGCCAAGCAGGACGGTCGCAATCTGTTCCGGCTGTTCACCCCCGAGGTTGCTGCGGGCGCCTGATCTCGCCCCGCCTTTGCCATTGTGGCACTATAGCCCGCTCGAAGAATGGCGGAGAATCCCCCGATGTTTTATACCACCCTTGCGGCGATTGCGGTTGCCATGATCCTTTTTGCCTGGCTGGGACTCAGGGCCCGACTTGCAGACGGCAGCCTGGATGATTACGTAACAGCGCGGAACAGCCAGGGGGCCAGGGCCCTGGGACTCTCTTTTCTTGCCTCCGGCATGGGTGGCTGGATTCTATTTGCACCGCCTGAGGTAGGTGCACTGGTCGGGCCTTTGGCGCTGGCAGGCTATGCCCTGGGTGCCGCCCTGCCGTTCATTGTGTTCGCCTTCTGTGGCCCGGCCATCCGCCGATTCCTGCCCGAGGGACGCAGTATCGGCGAGTTCGCCAACGCCTGCTATGGCAATGGCGTGCGCCGCTATGTCTCAATGATCTCGGTACTCTACATGCTCTGCTTCCTGACCGCGGAGCTCACCGCCATCGGTGCCATTACCGCGCTGCTCTCCGGCATAGACGGTGGCATTGTGGTTATTGGCGTGGCGGTCACCACACTGATATACACGGCCGTCGGCGGCCTCCGGGCAAGCATCGTCACCGATCAGTGGCAGGCATTATTACTGATCGGCTTGCTCGCCATTGTCAGTTTCGTCGCCCTGGGCAAACTCCCGGACGCAACACCCGCCGCCCTGCCGGACATACCAACCTCTGCATCTCTGAGCGTGGCGCTGACGTTGGTAATCGCGGTAACCGCCGCCAACCTGTTCCACCAGGGATACTGGCAACGATTGTGGTCAGCCCGTGACACCGGTGCCCTCAGTCGTGGGGCTCTGCTAGGCGGCGCAGTCACCATCGGCGTTGTCGCCGTAGTGGGCGGGCTCGGAATCCTGGCCGCCATGCGTGGCGCCGACCTGGGCAGCCCTCCAATTCCGTTCTTTGCCTTACTCGCTGATGCTCCGGCATGGCTTGCTTTACCGGCTCTTATTCTGGCCATCACCCTGGTCGCTTCGTCGGTGGATACCCTGCAGAACGCGCTTGCTTCCCTGGCGGTTACCGAGAAACAGGGCCTGTCCATAATCAGCGCCCGTTGGTTCACTGTGCTGCTGATGATTCCGGTCGTTCTGGTAGCGCTTCAGGGCATTTCCGTACTACGGCTGTTTCTGATCGCCGACCTGCTGTGCGCCACGGCGGTGCTGCCGGTGCTGATGGGACTTTGGAGAAAGATGACCACTCGGGCGGCGATTCTGGGCTGCCTGGCAGGGCTTTTCGGAGCGATTCTGCCAGGCTGGATTTCCGGTGGCAGCCTGATGGCAGGTCTGGAAGCTGCGAGTTTTCCGGGCAGCATTCCGACCCTTATGCCATTCGTTGGAGCCCTTGCAGGCTCCGGTCTGGTGAGTCTCGCGATTGCGGTTGTGACCCCGAAACGCTAGGCGGAGGTTATGCTGTCCAGTCGGTTAACTGGACAGCAATTCAATCGGGTACCTGATCTTGGTCTGGTCGACGCCCGGCCGCGCCCCGAAATCCACCAGCCTCAACCGGTTACAGATCTTGTTCTCGAGCGCCGGCTCATTCAGCGTTGATTCAACCACTGAGCAACTGGACACCGCACCGTTAGGTTCGATGACCAATTCCGGTGTGATACTCCCCTGGAGCGAAGGCTTCCGTCGCAGCTCCCGGTTGTAGATGCTGTATATTGCCGATTTGTTGGCGTCCATGGTTCGACGCAACTCTTCCTTGCTTCGGGTTCGGGCGGCGGTCTCCTGCTTTTCCTTTCGGGCAGCTTCTTTCACTGCGGCAACCCGCTCTGTCTCCGCAACCTCTGCGCGCTGGCGCTCAGCAAGCGCAACCTGACGAGCCTCCCGGTTCAGAGCCTCTTCGTTGACACCACTGCTCCGGGTATTTTCCGTAGCACGGGTTGCGAGCGTATCGCCGGTTTTCCGCGCAATTGGTTCAGCAGTCTTCGCTACCGGCCCATCAAGCTTGACCGACTCTGCCAGGGAGCTGAGTTTTGACAGCTCGTTCCCCATCGCGAGAATACCGGTGTTCTTGGCCTTTTCCCGGGCTTTGGCCACCTCTTCAGGTTTCGGTTCCGGCTTGGGCTCAGGTTCTTCTGCTACCTGTGGTTCCGGCTCAGGTTCCGGAACCACCGGTTTGGGAATGGGCTCCGGTTCGGGCTCAGGCTTCGCCTGCTCCACGGGCTTTTCCTCGGGTTTCGGTGGTTCTGGCTCAGGCTCGGGCACAACCGGTTTTGGCGGTTCCTTTTTCTCGATGATCAGTTTGGCGAGTTGGGGTGGCAAGGCCTCCTGTTCCTCACGGTCCCGCTCTGGCAGTTCTATCCAACTGACATAGCCTGCAAAAGCCAGGAACAAAGGCACCACAACAACGGCTGCGGCAAGCAGCCGCTTTCGCTCACCGCGTTCCTGATTCCAGGGCAATCCATACCGGTAATCCATAAGGCTCAGGCTCCCTGTTCCGTACGCTGATTAACCGCCAGGGAAATGCTGGCATAACCGGCGTCCACACAGGTGGACATGATTTTCTTGAGCAGCTCGTAAGGAAGTTCCCGGTCCGCAAGAATGGTAATCGGACGCCCTGCATCCGGCGCTGGCGCCGACGACCGGCTGGCCTGGTAGTCGAGCTCCTGCTTCAGGGATGGCTCAACCTGCCCGTCGAAGGTCTGGAAGGCGTCGCGTTTTACCACCAGTCGACCATTGACCAGAATATCCCTGTCGGTCACCGTTAATGCCAATACATCACCCGGGGGTTGTTGGGCAGTCGAATCGGGCAATTTGATGGTGCTGTTCTGGTTGAGTACCTGCACGTCAGACGAAGAGTTCACCATCAGGAAGAACACGAGGATGGTAAAAATATCCATCAGCGACACCAGGTTCATTTTTCCCTGGCTTTTGTTGCGCCGGTAATGACGCTTCAGACGACGGGCTTTCGCGGATTCTTTCATGAACTCACCTCCGCGGAGCCCGAGGCCTGGGCAGGCGCATCTCCGAGGGAGATTTCGGGGAACAGTTCCGCCTCTACAACACTCCCGGCCACTACGGCTTCATAGGAGCGTACCGTATCCATCACGGAAACCAGGGACTGATAGGAGGTCTGGCGGGACGGCATGATGATCACATCCTTCTTGTCCGGCACCCGACTCTTGATCTCTTTCATGACATCCTTGAGCAGAGCAAAATCATACTCGCCCTCACGCCGGGGTATGTCCTTGATGACGCCGCCCTGGTTATCTGCAACAACCAGCCGATCTTCATAGATCACAACCTGGATCTGCAGTTCTTCGGCCTGCTCTGCCGACAGGCTCTCGCCTGTCGGGAAGTTCAGTTCCAGAACGCTGGTGTGGGCAAACACCATGTTCAGCAGCAGTACCGGCACCAGCACAATCATGAGATTCATGAAGGGCGTGATGTCGAGATCTGCCTCACTTTGTAGGCGACGATGCTTCCGTCTCATGGCCTGACATCCTTCTGGCTGGTTATCAGGCCGGGCTACCGGCCGGTGTCGCTACCTGTGCCGGCGCAGCGGCAGTCTGACCCTGAGTTTGTGCACCGGACTTATTGCCGGAGCCATCGCTGAGAAGGTTCAGAACCTTGATGCCGGCCATCTCGAAGCTATCAACAATCTCGTTGGTCTTGGTCTGCAGCAGCGAATGGATCAGGAGCATCGGAATGGCTGACATCAGGCCAAACGCCGTGGTGTTCATGGCGACCGAGATACTCTGGGACAAGAGGCTTGCTTTCTGGGCCGGATCCGCTGCGGCTACTGCGGTAAAGGCGGCAATCAGACCGATGATGGTACCAAGCAGGCCCAGCAGCGTGGCAATGTTGGCCAGCGTTGCCAAATATTGTGTGCGCTTTTCCAGCCGGGGCATAACATCCAGCAGCCCCTCTTCCATGGCGTATTCGATCTCTTCGCGACCCTGGCGGCGGGCCAGACGCTGGAGGCCGAAGCCGATCATGGTGGACATGGCACTACCGGACTCCTGAGTATAATTCAGTGCGCCCTTCAAATCGCGCTTTGCAATCATCTGGTGGAGGCGGTTGAAATCCCGACGGTTGGTCAGTTTCTGGGCGGAAAGGTAGACGTAACGTTCAATGGCAACAATGAGTCCGATGATCAGCACAACGGCGATCGGAAACATAAAAAAGCCACCTTCCTGGAAGAAGCGAACGGCGGTATCGATCATTTTCTGGGCACTCCATGGTCCGGTTTTCAGATCAGTCTATGCGCGTCCTGCCCCTGTGCGGGTAAGTTCGCGAAAGTCTGTGTGAGGGTTTGTTTAATCTTGCGCAGGTACACACACAGGATGTGACAGGCATCACATCCTATTCCCCGGTTTCTGCCTGATTCTGTTTGATAAACGCCTGGTGGTAGCTGATGAACCGCTGAAATTCATAGCGCTCCAGCGGCGCGAGGCCCTGGTCGACCATCAGGCGTTCTTCCGGCGCTCGCAACTCGTCGACTTGCGGTGGCTGCCAGGGCACCAGATACATCACAGTAGGCACTTCCTGGTCACCACGAATGCGGGTGCCTTCAATGGTTACAACACCCGGGGCGTCCTGGGCATACAGCATGGGCGCTGCAGGCAGCAGCGCGGACGCAGCCAGAGTGAGCAATACGAGACGTTTCATATCACCTTCTCCCCATCAGATTCGGTTTTTCGCATCGAAGATCCAGTCTTCCAGTCTCGGGTGTGTCTCGCCGGCAACCGATTGATAACGCTCGTAAAGTTCAACGGCACCAGCAGGATTACCCAGGTAGATATCGAGCAGAAAGGCGAGATTAAGGATCGCCGGGGCATATTTCGGATCCGAGGACAGTGCGGCGCGATAATACTGCTCCGCTTGATCGAATTCTCCGGCGTTCCGGGCAATCACGCCCAGATGATTCAACGCCTGGACATGGTCGGGATTTACCGCCAGCGCCGCCTCAAACCATTTCGTGGCGGTCTCGGTGTCGCCTTCGTTGAAAGCAATGATTCCCAGGTTGACCATGGGCCCTGCCTTTTCCGGGTAGTCGCTGGCCAATTGCTCGAATCGGGACCGGGCTTCGGCAACATCTCCCCGCTCCATAGCTTTTACTGCTTCGCTGAATGACGCCTCAAGAACCGCCTGCTCGGCTTGTTCGTCTGACTCCGGCTGCGGCGGGGCGGTCACACATCCAGACAGCACGGATATCACGACAAGACAGAATCCGAAGGTCTTAATCGAGCTCATAGACAACCCCCGAGGTTACTTCTTCTTTCCGGTAGCGCCCTGGCAACAGCACTTTCAACGCCTCGTAACTGCGCCTGACCCACTCATCAAAAATGCCCTCCCGGGCCCGCCGGATATTCTGCTCGTGAATACCAATGGCGTTGTCTTCGAATGGATAGGCCTGCTCTTCCAGCAACAGCTCGTACTGGGCCAGTTCAAGCTCGCTCAATCCGGTAGGCCGCTCAGAATCCATCAGATCTGCGCCGAGGCGTCCATAGATATGGGCAATCTGATAGCCCGCCTCGGTCGAGAACGAGGAGAGTCCGTAACTGGCGGTTTTCTGATAGGCATTCACCGCCCTCTCCAGCGCATCGGTTTTCGCAGTCATGCTCTCGTTCAGAGGGAGCGTCAGGCGAATGCTGTCATACCGGGCAAGTGCCTCCCGGGCAAGGGTCGCCGAGGCTGACGCCGCAAGGTAACGCATGCGATCGTCCGCCGCCTCAGGGGCGTCGTCCACCGTTTCCATCTGCTTGCGCAGCCAATAATCCCGTCTCTCTGTGTCCCCCTCTTCCTGATAGAGCTCGGACAGTCGATTGGCCGCTTCCATATAGACATCCGCCGGCTCTGGATGGCTGTTGGCATAGTCGCGCCAGGTGTCGATCGCCTTTTCCCGGTTGCCCGCCTGATCGTAGAGTTCTGCGGCAATCAGCAGATTTTCCCGACGCTCTTCGGGCGTTGTCGCCAGGGCTACCATTTGCTGAAGTTCGTCTGCGGCTCGCTCCCACTGCTCCGTTTCGCGATAGGCCAGCGCCAGTTTTGCCGGGACCGTATCAATCAGTTCGTGATCCGGGAAAGACCTCCGGAAACTGGTCAGCACACTGATAGCCTGATCCCACAGATTGGCGGTGATCAGAAGTGAGGCAGCATCGTATTCCGCATTTGCCCTCAAAACGGACTCGGGGACGGCACTACCGACTCGCAGGAATTCGCTGACTGCCGCCTCCACATTGCCGGCATCTGCCAGCTGCTCGGCCTGCCGATAGACTGCTGCGGCGAGATTCTCGCGCACACTACCTCTGCGTTCATCGTTTTCAGCCATGGTGGCGAGGGCATCACGATAGGCCTGCTCCGCCTCCGCGTATCGCGCCAGTTCAGACAGACTGTGGCCAGACAGTAACAGGGCTTCGGTGGTCAGGTCAGACGGAGGTGCCGGCTGCCAGGTAACAAGACGGGCTGCCATGTTGACCGTCTCTTCCCAGTTGTTCTGATCAAACTCCCGTTGCAGCGCAATGTAATACACGGCCGGAGCCCGGGGATCATCCGGGAACGCGTTGGCAAATCGCAGCCGATTCAATTGCTGCAACTCCTGATAGGCCCTCTGGTCCGATACGGGCTGGTTGTCCCATGTCTTTGCGTACTCCCGGAAGGCGAGCACAGAGGCATAGCCTGCTTCAGCGGCGCGCTCGGGCACCCTGTCCCCGGGGTAGTCATAAGCAACCCGCTCAAACGCTGCGATGGCTGCCGGCCAGTCTTCCAGTTCCAGATAGGTCTCTCCGAGGAGGAAAAGGCGCTCAGGTGTCCGGGGGTGATCGGGGAATGTGGCTGCAAATTCTGCGTAATAACGGGCGGCATTGCGGTAGTGACCATCCGCCTGCTGATCATCTGTGGCCTCCCCTGCCAGCAGATACTGACGGTCTGCCAACTCTGGCAAGAGCTGTTCCAGTTGCTGTTCGATGAAGGCGATCGCATCGGGGTCTGCTGACTGCCAGTAATCACTGTAGATACCGTAAAGGCTGACAAAGCCGGCCTTTCTGTCAGGAATAGTCCGGGTGAAGCCGGCAAGCTCCAGGGTATCGATGATCCGTATGTGGTAGCGCGGCGCCCAGGGGCTTGCCGGATGGTCTTCTATATAAGCTTCATAGACATCGATCGCGTCAGTGTACTGCTCCCTTTCCAGCAGGAGCTCACTGTAGCGGTCGTAGACCAGAATTTCGTAGGGACGCCCACCAGTCTGGCGAAACAGCGCCTGAAGGGTTTCCGCTCCGTCCAGGTATGACAGTGACAGACCCACTACCCTGAACAGATCCTCGATCAGGGTCTGGCTCCGCTGGTCCACATCTCCAACCGGTTGCCCATCGGGCATCACCAGATCGAGTACTTCAACGTAGCTGAACAGGGCCTCCTGATATTGCGCTTGCTTGAACAGGCTCCAGCCTTTCATGTAATGCGCGTTCACAAGGAACGAGGCATCGGCCATGCGTTCCTGGCTGGCAAGGGTAACCTCGTCGAAGGCCTGCTCAGCATCCTGGTACCGGCCATCGATGAACAGCAGATCGCCCCGACGGAACTGGGCTTCAATCCAGTATTCCGAATCCGGATAACGGCGGACCAGCGTATTCAGCGCATCCAGCTGCTGGGGCGTCGCCCCCCGAAGTTCCCAGGCCCTGGCAAGCTGATAGTAGATCTGGTCATTGCCCTCGCGTTCTGGATATTCAGACAAAAGACGCTGATAGGCATCAATCGCACCGGAGAGCTCATCGACGGCTGTATCCG
The DNA here is from genome assembly GCF_047123295.1 of Marinobacter sp. MIT932201. Taxonomy (NCBI): domain Bacteria; kingdom Pseudomonadati; phylum Pseudomonadota; class Gammaproteobacteria; order Pseudomonadales; family Marinobacteraceae; genus Marinobacter; species Marinobacter sp. MIT932201. The sequence continues at coordinate 2,621,687 of NZ_CP138917.1, forward strand.
CCATTTTCCGCTCCGCTCGCTGTAACTCCAGATCGGCCAATCGATGCCGTATCGTGACCTGTTTACGGGGATCGTCCACGAGTGGCAACAGCGCGTTGTAGCTTTTCATCACCGTCTCGATGGAGACATCGCTCGCTTGTTCACTGTCAGCGTCTGCACCTTCAGTGGATTGCCGAACGTCGGTTGCCGGCAGCGCTGCCAGGGTGCCCTCACGCACCCGGGGCATTTCCTCGTCGCCGACGGGCATTATCGACTGCCACATCTGGCAGCCACTGACCAAGACAAGGGCGCCGGCAATAACAAGCCCTCTAACGATGTTTCCAGGCGCCCAGTTATTCATCTGCAACACCTGCACTCTGCGATGCACGGAACAGCTGATCCGCCAGCCTCGCCTGGGCATGGCGGGAGGCCACCAGATACCCGTTCAGTTCTTCCTGCTGGGCTGCAAGCATGTTGTCTACCTGGCGCACGAGAGCTCGCCGGGCATTCCCCAGTGCATCGGCTACCTCTGCCCCAAGGTTCGCGAGTTCCCGCTCACTGGCAGCGATACGTCGAGCCAGTTCGGCATGGCGGCTGTCATCGGCCATCAGAGCTTCAACCCGCTGCCGTTGGACCTGGAAGCGTTCCATTTCACTGTCCAGCTCACGCAACTGCTTTTGCGCCGCCCAACGGTTCACCCCGTAATCATCAGCAATCCACCAGTCGAAGTAGGCACGCATCCTCTGATAGGTCGCGCGCTGGCTGTCGGTGGTCGCGTCGTCAGGCAAGCCCGCCAGGGTTTCTTCAACCTCATCGAGCTTGTCCCTCAGTGCTTTCTGTTTTGTGGTCATGAAGAAACCGGCGTCTTCCTCGGACACCGCAGCAGATATCTTGTCTCTGAACGCCTGATGTAGCTTTTGCCACTGGTCAGCTTGCTGGTTTTCCAGCTCCCGACGGGTCTGGGCAATGCGAACCTGACGTTGCTGTTCGCGGGTCTGAAGCATGACTCGGAAGGATTCAAACCGGGACTGCCGTTCAGCAATGAAGGACTGCATCCGGTAGAGTTCGTTCAGTTCGGCGAGGGCCTGCTGGAACGTCTCCGATGCCAGCACTTCCGCCATGCCGAAATCGGTCGGCTCCACACGCAGTCGCCCGTAGGAATCCGTAAGAATCCCGTCGCTATCACGGCTGAAATCCAGCTGCGCCATCAGGCTCTCTTCACTGAGTCTATCCCGGATTCCGTCGAGCTCCTCGATCCGGGCCTGGTAATGATCGGCTGCCTTTTGAAAAGCGGGCAATGCACTCTTCGGCCGGTTCATCTGCTCTAGAACGTAGGCCCTGGCAAACGGCACCTGTTGGCGCCAGGGGAGAAACAGATCGCGATTCGCGAGGGTATCGAGAGCATCCAGTGCCCGCTCCGGCCTGCCCTGCCCGGCGGCAGCTACCGCGTAGTCAAAGAGGGCCTGATCGGCAAATACCCCGTCCAGGGGTATGTTCCCAAGAACCTCCAGGGCCATGTCGAACCGATTGTCCCTGAGATACAGCCTGGCCAGTGACAAGCGGGCCCGGCCCAATAGTCCCTCGCGCTCGTCCTCTGGTTCGGCAACATCGATAGACTGTTCGATGATGGCAATGAGTTTCTGCAGTTCCGACTCGGCCGCGACTGCTTCTCCCGCAGCCAGAGCCGAAACCGCCGAATTGTAGCGGAGGTAAAGGGACCAGGTATCAGTGTCTTCCAGTTGCGCGCGAAGCGACGCAAGTCCCGATTCCTCTCCGAACTTCGAAGACATCATGGCCAGCCGGGCTTGCAGATAAATCCACTCGCGGAACAGGTCATGGTTGGCCTCAGCCAGAGTGTCGCCATCCACGCGACCCAGATTCTCGCTGGCCAGCTGGTAATCACCTTCCAGGTAGAAAACCTTGCCCAGGTAGAACCAGGCCTGATTGCGAACATCGGGCGAGAGCGTGCTGCCCGAACCTTCATCGCCCAGCAGCTCCGTGAACAAACGGCTGGCCTCACGAGTCATTCCCCAGGAGAGCATCAGCCCGCCCTCTACCAGAGCCGGGTGGTCACCGTGACCCTCAATGCCACCCTGTTCCCGGGCAACCGCCAGCTGAGTCAGTGCCTCGAAGGCGTTGCCCTGATGGTATTCATAGAGTGCCCAACCGTAACGAAGGTCCTTCGCACGCTCTGGTTGAACATCTTCGGCCTGAGCCGGAGAAACCATCGTCAGCCAGAGCAAAGCACCGGTGAAAAAAACCGGAAGCGCTCGAAACGACGTGATCACGATCAATCCCACGACGCGATTTACTCCCACTCCACGATGGATACGGAAGGCTGATAGTTGGAAGAGCGATCCTCAACGCGGATCTCCAGAGCGGCCGTACCGGTGCCCTTTTCAAATTCCAGGGACGCGGCCTGCTTGTAGGGACGCTCATCCGGACCGATTCCCTCGATGAACGCCGTCATCTGGTGAACTCCGGTTTTCAGGTTACCCACGTACAGCCGCTGCATGCCGCCGCGTTCAAGAGCCGTGACCTGGCGCTGCGTGTAGAGATGAGAGGCTACGATCTCGTCATTGACCTTCAGCTTCACTGCATCGAGCTTCAGGAACTTTCCGGCATCCACGCTGAGAAACACCGCAACCTGGGTGTTGGCCGGAAACAACAGATCCTCTTCAAGGATGAACAAGTCCCGGTTCAGCCGGATCACCTTCTTTTTCAACGCCTCCACCTGTTCGGCGACGGCCGTATCATCGTCATCTGCTCCGGTATCTGTCTGGGCGAACACGGGCCCTGTCAGTGCAAGTGTCAGTGCTGCCAAAAGAGCCGGAAATCGATGGTTCAAGCAAGTGGCCATGGTCGTTCTTCCTGCATGCTCAGTATTCAAGAATCAACGACGCCCGGGTGACCAGCGCGTCGAAGGAATAAAGGGGTTCTTCTCCGGGGAGATAGTCGCCGGGTGCGGTTACATCCCGGAAGTTGTCATAATCAAAATTCAGCCAGTCCAGCAGAAGGCTGAACTGCAGGCGATCAATGCCGGGAAGCGACGTCTGCTTCCATTCATAGACGGCGCCCGCTGCCAGGGTTGTCCCCGAGAGAGAGCTGAGCTCCTTGTCCCGTGCAAGATGAGTCTGGGAGTTCTCGAACGGAAAAAGATCGCTGTAAAAATCCGCCTCATTTTGGCTGTAAAAGCGGATTGAGCCCTCAAGGGTCCAGTGCTGGTTCAATCCGTGAACGTATCCGAGTTCGACAGTATGGGCATTGATGCCCCAGGTATCGGAAAAATAGCGGTATTCCCCTCGGATCGAGGCCCGGTACGGTAGATAGTACAACGCTCGCAAAGCCACGGAAGTACTGGTTCGGGTTTCCGGATAACGCTCCGGCTGGTAGAGGAACGCAGTGGAATCGTTGGGATCAATGTAGCGATTCTGACGATAGGGGTTCTGCAGAAAGCCCTCATCCGTGACCACTTCAAGATCGACACCTACCAGGCTATTGCGAGTAACAACCTGGCTAAGGCCCAGCTGATAGTTGCGACGATCGGCCTCTTCGCTGAAGGAATCGTTGCCAACCCGGCCCACTTCGTCCCAGCCACTGGCATAGCCCATGGTAACCGTGGACATGCCCCCGAAGAATTCCTGGCTCACCGAGAAATAGACGGTATTGGCTTCGTAATCGTTTTCCGTGCTGTTGGTAAAGCCCAGACTCAGAATGGATTTATCGTGCAGATAATCGACGCCAAAGGTGTATTCGTTGCGCTCTTCCTCATAAGGGCTGGCCGTTGCCAGAACGTCTACCGAGGCCGCTGAAACGGAATCGACATAGTACTGGCCTGACAGGGAAACCTGGGAACCGATACCCTTTCGAACCAACACCGATGGGCCATCGATGACCATGCCCCCGCCGTCATAGCGGTGATACAGAACGTCAACGTTGTCGACAGGAAGGGTGGCTGCAATCGCAGAATGCCCAAACAGTGCCAGTGCAAGCAGGAGGCACCCTGACCGCACCAACTGTCTTCTGTCAGTTGCAGCCACAACCACCTCCCGAACCGCCTTCAGCCCCCCGGGCAGATTCCCGAGCCTGATAGACGTGGTGCATGTAGGAATCCGCTTTGCCATGACGACTCAGGCTCATGACCGGGTCCGCCAGATTATCCCGCTCGTAAGGTTTCACCCATGGCTTGACTGAGCTGCATCCGGAAACCGCGAACGTGGCGGCCAGAAGAGCGGAGACAGTGAAGATCGACAAACTACGCATAAACGTCCCGTCCGAAAATTACTCGCGCACCAGTTCGCGAATCTGCTGTTCGTACTCGTCTTCGTAACCCGGCTGGTATCCGTAATGGAGATACCGCGCATTACCATCACGATCAATCATCACCGTGGTGGGCATGGCCTGCACTTCGTACAGTTCGCTAACCGAGCTCTCCGGATCGTAGAGGATCGGATAATTCACGGGCACCTTGTCCAGAAAACGATGTGCCTCCTCCCGATTCTCATCCACATTCACTGCCAGAATCGTGAAGCCAAGATCCTTGTACTGGCTATACAACTCATCCATCAGTGGCATCTCCTGGCGACAGGGCCCACACCAGGAAGCCCAGAAGTTCAGCATCACCACTTCCCCACGGTGATCTTCCAGCCTCAGGTTCTCTCCGGAACGGCTTTCAAGAGTGAAATCCGGAGCCGGAACATTGATTGCCTCGGCGCCCGCCAACGGGCTCAGGCAGGCCAGAATGCCTGCGACTGCGAGTGATTGAATGGATGCTTTCATAACCATTGCTCCTGTATTCAGAAAAAGACGGACAGGCCAGTGCTGACCTCGGTGTTCATGGAGGTTTTCTCGGCCCCCAGAACGTCGATTCGGTAGTAGTGCTGTCGCACGCCAATGTGAACGGCAACGCTGTCCGTCAACAGCACCTGGTAGCCCGCACCGGCGTTCAGGGTAAAGCGGGTATCACCGGCAAAATCGGTGGCTCCTGCCCCTGCAATCAGATAGAAATTGGTGTTGAACGCGTAGTTTTCGGTGAGGAAGGCCTCCCCCGGCAGCACGTTGTAGCCCAGATTGATGTTGTAATAGCTGTAATCCCGCTCACTATCGGTGAGCACTTCAACGTTACCCGCCAACTTTTCGAAACTGGTTTCTCCGCCCTCCGCGAAGCCGATTCCGGCCTCGAAGAAGAAAGACTCACTGAGGTGATAGGTGAGCTTGCCACCATAGAGCAGTGACGACTCGAAGTCCTCGATGTTCAGGACACCCACAAACGCGCCGATTTCAAAGTTCTCGGTGTCGATCATTGCCTCGGTAACCGGTACCGGGGTTACGTCAGGCTCGATCAGCGGCCGATCATCCTGGGCCTGGGCAACACCCGCTACACATAGCCCTGCCGCGAGGCACGCTGGTTTCAGAAAAAGATGCTTAGTCCGATTTTCCATTCTGTCGCTTCTTCGTTGGTGGACCGGGTAGTGAACACTTTGTAGTCCTTCACTTCGGCACGGATGAAATATCGATCGGTGATGTAGGCCCGGATGCCAAGGCCGGCATGGCCGATAGCGTTGTCCCGCTCTTCCGGCTCAGCCAGGGTGGCCTTGGGATCCACCCAGATATGCCCGACCCCGAGGGTAAAGAAGGGGGATACCCGCCAGTGTGGAAATGGCTGATGCACCAGATTGGCATCGACCTTCCGAATCTCCGACGCACTGCCCAGAATCTGGGCGGCCCACAGCTCGGCAGACAGGTTCCGAGTCATCCAGAAACCAACGTAACCGGCGGTGACGGCGGCACCATCAAATTCGCCCATCATTAAACCGGCCTCGAACCTCCGATCACTGAAAGAATCAAAATCCGGGACCTGAAGATCCACCCGGTTACCCGTGGCGTCCACGGTCTGGGCGATATCGGCAACAGCTACCCAGCCTTCCCGACCCCGGGAGTCAGTAACCTTTAGCCAGCTTGTTTTGCGCTGAAGAATGGTCAGCCACTCCCCTTGCTCGCTGGTGTGAAAAACCGGATAGCCAGTTGCCGGGCCGGTTCGCCATTCAATGTAAGGTTCGGTCACCTGCACTTGCGCGACGTCCTCGTCACCCTGACCCCACAGCCAACCAGCCCAGCTCTGGGCCGGAAAAAACAACAGAAACACGAGAATGGCAATGGGCATGGCGCGAGTGTCAGTCCTTGGATCAGTCTTCCGGGGCATCGAACGGGTTGTTGAAATACTGGCCGCCAACATCCAGCCATTCCGCGATCAGTCTGAGCTCCGACGGTGTCAGGAAATCGCGGTGCGTTCCCCCCTCGGCAAACACATCAAAGAAATTACTGGCACGGGCGCCGTTGACAGACATTGAAGCCTGCACAGGCACTGTCACGAAGATGGGTTGCTCATTGCCATTGGCATCCAGAATGGGGTTGCCCTCTTCGTCCCTCAAAACCTCTCCCGAGTCCACGAGTACGTCGATCAGGGCTCCGTTAACAAGTTCTTGCCTGTTGTCCGGAAAAAGCAATTCACGGTATGCGTTGAAGTGCAGCGGTTCATCGGGTGACGGGCCATCGCCCAGGTCCAGCTGTCCAGCCGGCACCTGCTGAGCGTCGGCCGCATCGGTGTCGGTATGGCAACTGGTGCAAGTCGTAACGAGTACCTCCATTGTCTCCGGATCAATTATCTCCCGGTTCAGGCTCCAGAGCGGATGAATATGCTGCTCGTAGTTGATGACAATCCGACAATTCGGCGCCCAGTCGCTGGCGCAAACGCCAGATATAGGTTGTGGAGTCTGCAGCTCGCCATAGGCATAGGAAAAGCTGTCAGGCTTTGGATCCACCGCATCACCGGACCACTCATCGGCATAGATCACATCCGGCGTCGGTCGGCGAATATCGTTGATGCGAGCAAACACCTCGGCCATGGTTTCACCCATATCGGCGAACAGGCCCGGGTCGGTATTCGGAAACGGAATACCGGTGGTTGCTGCCCCACCCCATACGGGATCAGGTCCGGCATCCGGCCTGCCATGGGGCGTAGGACTGTTCGGGTTGTGGCAGCCTGCGCACTCGAGGGTTTCACCGGGACGCACCGTCAGCCAGTTCTGGTGCCGCGCACCGATTCGCTGGCCTTGCTCATCCAGCACACTGATGGCGAACGCGACATTGGCCGGCACTGCCACCTTCACGGAGCCGTCCGGCTCGATCGGCACGTAACCCAGGATTTCCCGCATCAATTGAGCGCGGCTCCGGCCAAACGCGCTGTTATCAAAATCCCGGACGTTTTCATCGGGGATGGCGACGGGTTTTTCCAGACGCAAAAATCTGGCGGGACGATCTTCGGGCGGTGTCTGCAGCGGATCGGCCATAACATCGATGCCTGCAGGAGTGGTATCGACACCATCGATATCATACACACTGCGGATGTGCAGAACGCCGTAACCGGCATCCTTCAGCGCGCCTTCTGGACCAGCAAACTGCGATTCAGGAATGAAGCCTTCCAGGGGCCGTTCTTTCATCAGGACCGCTTCATCAAACTGGACACCTTCCACCGGTGGAACCACCGGCCGCTGCGTTTCGCTGTTGATATCAAGAAGCCAGAGACCGTAGACGGGCTCTGCGGGCAGATACGCTTCCGACTCCAGGCGATCATCCGTGCAATTCACAATCCGGTCGGTTGCTACCTCCCGCAAACGGCAGGGAGTCCAGCTCACAAGATAACGGTTGGTCCCGTCCAGCAAGGGAGAAACCGATGCGTAGCTGCCCTTCAACGATAGCTGCCCGTCCAGACCCACTCCGGGAACCAGAGGTTGTTGACCCGTGCCCTCGGTTCCGTCGATGCGGAGATTGGCCTCGACAAACTGCTCGACGTCTACCTCCGCCAGCACAGAGGCGTAATCATCACTCTCAAAGGGACGCAACTGAACCAGCAGATTGCCGCTGTCCGACTTCCGAGGCTGGAGATACTGAATGCCGTTCGCCTCAGGCACGGAATCGTGGGAATGACGACCGTAGAGATATCTCAACCCGGTGCCATCGGGATTAACGCGATAGAGGTTTACACCGTTGTTTCGGGTCTGGCCGGCATTGTCCCAGCGACTGAACACAATGGTGCCGTCGTCAGCCACCATGGGATCGAGGTCGTGACTCTGGTTAAACGTAATCTGTTCGATGTTCTCGCCATCATCGTCCATCACATGCAGGACAAACGCAGGGCTGTCGCCCTCTTCGTCCAGGCCGGAGTATTGAGGCTTGCCTTCATCGAGCAATACCGCCTTGGAGATCCGCTGACGGGTAGAGGAGAAAACGATTCTGCCATCGGGCAGATAGGCGGGAGCAACATCCTGGCCTGCGCGTGCGGTAACGTCCGAGCCAATGATCCGACGCAGGGTGTCTGCACTAACGTCGTATTCCCAGATATTCCAGGTTGGCTGATCCTCGTCATCGGCGTCCTCGATTTCAGGAGCGCGCATGGCGAACAGCAATCTGGCGCCATCATGGGAGACATGGAGATCTTTAACGTCGTAACGCAACTGGCCGTTGTCATCGAGAAATTCCGGCCCGGCGAACGCTCTGGAAGCGATATCCCGTGTTTCAGCATCGGCCGTCGCACTGGCCTTCAGTAGCAGCCTGGCACCGGGACGGAAGGCCGTAGGGTCTGCGAGGTTGTCCTCCACCAGGGCGCCGGTGTTCTCATCAAAAAGCAGAGGTCGCTCGACATACGCCACCGGGTTCTCGACAACAACCGGATCCGCCTGCTGGCTGTCGCTGCTCGAAAGGCAGCCAGAAAGCGCAGTAAACGAGCCAAGCGCGATAGCCAGACGAGCACTGCGACAGATGTTCAGATTGGGTGACTTAATTTCCAACGTGACAAACCCTGTTTCGGATGACATTCCATGACATAAATTAAGTCGGTTCCGATGGCAGGCTCCAAGGGTTTTACGTAACGCAATGTAATAACGTGGCCTACGACTCAAAACGAAGGATATAGCAAGCCGTAAACTTTTAACAATTGTCAAAAAGCATTAATGTGCAGATGCTAATGAAAACCGAGGGAAAGGACATGACCGCCCGGAACAGGATCAGAAGCCGTCTCAGTAAGGCTTGCAGTACCGCAGTTCTCGTCGCACTGGTGTCTGGACAGGCAAGCCTTGCTCAGGCCGGCCCCAGAGAACAGGCCAAGCGAATTCACGACCGGATTGCCGGCGTGCCACCTTCCGAAAGCGTCCTGAATTCCATGGCAAGCCTTATTCCTTCCAATCCAGAGGGTGCAGCGTTCATAGCCATGGATGATCCCGCTTTTTACAACGTGACTCTCAAGAATTTTGCTGCACCTTGGACCAATGAGGCCATGTCAAAGTTCGTTCCGTTGAACGACTATATTGCGACTGTAATCGGTTTAGTGAGGGAAAACGAAGACTTCCGAAAAATCCTCTACGATGATGTGCTCTACGTGGGCAATTCATCAGAGTTAGCCGTCCCACCCTATTCGGTTAATAACAACAACCACTATGTTTGGCTTGAGGAGAGAGCAGTTGACCTTAGCGATCCAGACAATCTGGTCCGGGTAAACCAGTCGACCTACACAGGCCTCCCCCCCGCTGCCACCGCAGGCGTTATTACGTCCAGAGCCTCAGCCCGGGCGTTCTTCAGCGCCGGTACCAACCGTGCCATGTTCCGTTTCACATTGATCAACCACATGTGCAACGACCTTGAGCAGGTAGCGGACGTTACTCTGCCGCCAGATCGCATTCGCCAGGACGTGTCCCGCAGCCCGGGAGGGGACAGCCGGGTATTCCTGAACAACTGCGTTGGCTGCCACAGCGGCATGGACCCGATGGCCCAGGCGTTTGCCTATTACGATTACGAATACGACGCCAATGCTGATCCTGATGGCGAGCTGGGCCGCTTGGTCTACAACGCCATGGGCGAAACGGATCCTGAAACCGGCTCCCGGGTTCAGGCCAAGTACCACATCAATTCTGCAACTTTCGAGCAGGGCTATGTGACGCCCGACGACAGCTGGGATAACTACTGGCGCCAGGGCGCCAATCGCCGACTGGGATGGGATCCCTCATTGCCGGGTTCGGGCAGCGGTGCCAAGAGCCTGGGCAGGGAGTTCGCCCATTCAGACGCCTTTGCAGAGTGCCAGGTCAAGAAGGTGTTCGAGAATGTCTGTCTCCGACCGCCGTCAGACAGCGCGGACCGTTCACAGGTAAGCAGTATGGTTGCCAGCTTCGCAAGCCAAGGATACGACCTGAAGCAGGTATTCGCAGAATCCGCTGTGTATTGCATGGGGGAGTGAGGACGCTATGAACACATTTAAAGGAATTTCCATGAGCTCCCTCAAATCGGTCTTTACTATCACTGGCCTGGCGCTTCTGCTTGCAGCCTGTGGTGGCGAATCCACGGAACAGTTGCCGAATACCTCCCAGAATTCCGGTACGGTTACCTACAACGGGCCTGCTCCTGCGACGGATGATGTAGCCAACTTCAAACGCACCGTCTGGGACAACCTGGTTACCCAGGACAAATGCGGCGCGTGCCATGGCTCCAGTGGTCAGGCACCTACGTTCGTCAACGAGCAGGACGTCAACCTTGCCTATGCCCAGGCAAACTCCATTGTCAATCTTTCAGATCCATCCCAGTCCACAATGGTGACCAAGGTAGCCGGTGGCCATAATTGCTGGCTGCAGAGCACTTCGGCGTGTGTGGACATTCTTACCACCTATATTTCCAACTGGGCCGGCGGCTCTGAAGGTTCTGCAAAAACTGTCGAACTCCGCGCTCCGGCCCTCAAAGAGCCGGGTGCCACGGTTGCCCTGCCCAGCGACCCTGGCCTGTTCTCCACCACCGTATACCCAGTACTCACACAGTATTGCAGTGACTGCCACGGGGACGGAGGTCAGACCCCCTACGTGGCCAGCGCCGATGTCACCACCGCCTACGATCAGGCGAAAAGCCGCATTGATCCGATGAACCCGGGCGCATCCCGCCTGGTTGAGCGCCTTCGCTATGACTTCCATAACTGCTGGGACGACAACTGTGAAGCTTCCGCCGATTTGATGGAGCTGAAGATTCTTGAAATGGTCCAGGACCTGAGCGCCCAGCCCGTGGACCCGGCGATGGTAGCGAGCAAGGCACTCAACCTCGAGGCAGACGGCCTGCTTGCCAACTCCGGAGGCCGCTTTGAAGACAACGTGATTGCCCTCTACGAATTCAAGTTTGGCGAAGGCCAAACAGCCTTTGACACCAGCGGCGTATCGCCGGCGCTGGACCTGACCCTCAGCGGAAATGTCGACTGGGTTGGCGGCTGGGGCATCGACCTTGGCCCGGCCGGCGAAAACGAACAGGGCTTCATGGTCCCGGCCGGCAAGGCCCAGGGCAGCACCACCGCGAGTCGTAAGCTTCACACTTTGCTGACCGCCTCCGGTGAATACAGCATCGAGGCCTGGGTCGCCCCGGGAAATATTACCCAGGAAGATGCCCGCATCGTGACCTACTCGGGTTCATCCACCACGCGAAACGTCACCCTGAGCCAGTCGCTCCAGCGTTACGAGGTACTGCACCGCAGCACCACCAGTGACGAAAATACGCCTTTCGCGACTCAGGACGCCGACATGCTTCTGCAGGCAACCCTGCAGCACGTTGTGGTGAACTACACCCCGGCGACCGGGCGTCAGATCTTCGTGAATGGCGTTCCAACCGGCGATGTTGATCCGGACGACGGTGGACTGTTGACAGAATGGGACGACAGCTTCGCCCTGGTGCTGGGCAACGAAACGGACGGCAATTCGCCCTGGCAGGGCGCGATCCGGATGGTTGCCATCCATAATCGTGCGCTGACACCGGAGCAGGTCCAGGCCAACTTCGAAGTCGGTGTAGGCCAGAAGTTCTACCTATTGTTCGGCGTCTCTCACCTGATCGACGTGCCCGAGAGTTTCATTGTGTTCGAAGTCAGCCAGTTCGACAGTTACGCGTACCGGTTCACCAGTCCTTTCTTCATCAGCCTGGATGACACCGCCGAACCGTCAAACATCGCGCTGCGAGGCATGCGACTGGGCATCAATGGCAAAGAAGCGACGGTGGGACAGGCCTGGGCCAACCTGGACGTTGTCCTGGATGCTGACAGTTACGAGCCCGGGACCGGGCAACCGCTCTCTTCTTTAGGCACCATCATTGCGCTGGAAAACGGGCCCGGAAATGACGAGTTTTTCCTGACCTTCGACCAACTGGGAAGTAACAGCTTTGCCCGGTCAGAGCCGTCCCTGCCTCCGCAGCCGGAGCCTGCAGATCTGGAACCATCATCAGAGATCGGCTTGAAGACCTTTGACGAGATCAACGAGTCCATGTCGCGAATGACCGGTGTTCCCACGACCAATCAGGCCGTATTCAACACGTACACCACCGTAAAGCAGCAATTGCCCACGGTGGAGACTATCCAGGGTTTCCTGTCCTCTCATCAGATGGCGGTTACTCAGATGGCCATTCAGTATTGCGATGCTCTCGTCTCCAATGCGCAGCTTCGGGACCAGATGTTCCCCGGGTTCGATTTCTCCGCCCCGGCCAGCACGGCATTCGATCACGGCGGCAAGAGCCTCGTAACCGGGCCGTTGCTGTCCCGGTTCGTGGGCAGCAACCTGGCATCACAGCCTGGTGATAGCACAATCGAAACTGAGCTCAGTTCGCTCATGGATAGACTGACCAGCTGTGGCGCGGGTTGCGAGCCTGACCGCACAGAAACGGTCGTAAAGGCAAGCTGCGCAGCAGTGCTTGGCAGTGCCACCACCCTGGTTCAGTAGAGGAAGCCGATCATGTTTATACGCAAGTCACGTAAAAAGCCTTTGGCCAACGGCAGCCCACTGCTCCACGACGACCACGGCAAGCCAAGAACACGTCGCGAGTTTATCGCGCAGGGCCTTATGGCAGGCTCGGCAACCGTGTTTGGGGCGTCTTTGTTCAGCCTCTTCGGTAATCCCAGAATGGCGTCCGCAGCGCTCTCTTCCGACCTGGAAACCTTGAAGCAAAGCTGTGGCATAGCGGTTCAGGGAGCAGGCAAGATCCCGTTCATCTGTTTCGACCTGGCAGGCGGCGCCAATATTGCCGGTTCTAACGTGCTGATGGGCAAATCCGGGGGGCAAATGGACTTCCTGAGCACCGCAGGTTACAACAAACTCGGCCTTCCGGGAGACATGCTGCCCAACGATCCAGCATTCGTGAACACCGAGCTGGGCCTTGCTTTCCATTCGGACAGCGGCTTCCTGCGCGGCATCCTGCAGAGCACCAGTGCCGGAACCCGCGCAGCAACTGACGGCGCCATTATTGCGGCTCGCTCGGAAAACGACACTGGCAACAACCCTCACAACCCGATGTATGGTATCCATCGTGCAGGTGCCGACGGCTCCCTGCTCTCTCTGGTGGGTTCCCAAAGCTCTGAATCCGGCGGTAACTCGTTGGCACCCATGAATCTGATTAATCCCGAAGTTCGCCCCACCAAGATTGACCGGCCGTCAGACGTCACTGGGCTGGTGGACGTGGGCGACCTGATCGGCATTCTGGATCAGCAAGATGCTGTTGCAGTCATGGAGTCTATCCAGCGGATCAGTGACGCCAAGATGAATCAGGTCAACACGAGTATCTCCACAGATGAAGTAGTCAAGGACCTGGTCCGCTGTGGTTACGTAAAGAGCGCCGATCTCGCCGACCGATTCGGCAACCCGGCGGATCTGGATCCGGAGCTGGATCTCGAAATCGTTGGCCCCACCGGCATATTTAGCCGCGATGAGTTCAACAGTAACCGCGAATTCCGTAAAACTGCCTCTGTGATGAAGCTGGTTCTGAGCGGCTACGCCGGCGCCGGTACGATAACCATGGGCGGCTACGACTATCACACCGGCGAACGCGGAACGGGCGAACGTCGTGACGAACAGGCCGGCCGGTGTATGGGCGCCTGCCTGGAATACGCTGCTCGGGTAGGCATGCCACTGATGCTTTATGTATTCAGTGACGGTTCGGTATCGAGCAACGGCCGGATTGATGATTCCATGGACGGTCGTGGCAAGGGCGAATGGACCGGCGACAACCAGCAGACGGCTGCATCTTTCTTCCTCGTTTACAACCCTGCTGGCCGCCCCACTCCGATTCGCAGGCAGATCGGCTTCATGCGTTCTGATGCATCGGTGGAAACCGCTTCCAGCCCGGCGGCCAACAACGTCAACCAGTTGGTGCAGACCGTGTTGCTCAATTACATGGCACTACACGGGGAACAGGCTGACTTTGGCAGCCGTTTCAACGGCCACGGGCTGGGCAACGGCACCTCTCAGGACAGCCTGATAGCCTTCTCGAATGTCGTGAACGGTACAATCGGAAACTAACCGAAACCGCTCGTTCCACCCCCTAGTCGGATTGGGGTGGAACGAGCCCTTCTGACACGTGCATCATGCGCTGGTCATCGATAACAACCACATCGATACCCTTTAAACGCTCGATCATCTCCAGTCCCTTTTGGGGGCCGAGCACGAAGACTGCCGTGGAAAGGCCGTCGGTTGTCAACGCATCCTCGCCAATAATCGTCACGCTCTGGACCCCCTGAACGGATTTGCCGGTTTCGGGAGACAGAATGTGATGGACCCGATCTCCCGCTTCATCCATGAAAAACCGCTCGTAGTCGCCAGAGGTGGACACAGCCACGTCCTGCAGCGGCAGAACCACGGCATTGCGCCCCTCTGAGCGGGGATCCCGGATGCCCACGTACCAGGGGCGGCCCCGCTTGTCTCCGAGTAACCGCATGTCGCCTCCGGCACTCAGCCGTGCATGGCGGATACCAGAGCTGACCAGGCGCTCGATCCCCAGATCAACGGCATAGCCCTTGGCAATGCCGCCCAGATCCACCAGGATCCCCTCCTGGCGAAATTCAACGGTTTGCGCACCCTGGTCAAGAATCACATCCCGGAAATTCACCCGGGGCAAGCCAGATTCTAGCTGCTCCTCCGTGGGCTTTTTGCCGGCTCTGAAGTCGTACAGGTAACCGACCGAACCAAAGGTGATGTCGAAGGCGCCATCACTGAGCACCGACACCTCCCGCGCTTTTTCAAGCACCGCGAACAAGTCGTCACTGACGGTTACGGGACCCTTGGCGGCGTTGCGGTTCAGTCGGGAAACTTCCGAGTCCTCCCGGTAGCGACTCATCTGCTCATCAACCTGATGAAAAACCGCCAGCACCTCTTCCCCGACCTTCTCCGCCAGGTCCTCATCCTCTGCCCAGAATTCCAGTTCGATGGGCGTCGTCATGGCGGTGTCTGAGAACCGGTGCCATTCGGCGCCGGCCGAAAATGGATACATCACGAGCCCTAAGACAACTGCAACTGGGGGAAAAAATGTCGTGAATGCAGATTCCCTACCCGATTTTTTGGCCAACACCAGAAACGCTCCATTCTTTTCACCAAGACACGATTTGGCAGCTCCAGCAAGTATATCTATTCTCCGATCTCCAGCTGAACTGATGGAATCTGACCACAGTAGCCATATTAGAGGTAGATCACTAACCTACAATTTGTTACCGAAAATTCCACTTTTGTCCCATTGTTGACTCCATAATCAGCGCTGACACTAGCTCTGCTTAACAAATAATCAAAAAAGATTAGCAGCCCCCTTCCCCTTGTGGCGCTGCAATTCCGGAGGCCAACCTGAATGAACGTCAGAAAAGTACTCTTTTCTGCTTGTCTGCTGTTGCTGGCGAGCACCACTGTGTATGCCGAAACCCTGAAAATCGGCCTGAACTATCCGCAAACCGGTCGTTACAAGGATCAGGGCCTGCAACAGCGTCTTGGCGCCTTCCTGGCCGTTGACGAAATCAACAAGGCCGGCGGTGTCATGGGTCGCCAGCTGGAGCTGGTGATCAGAAATACCCGTGGCGAACCTGCTCAGGGCGCAAAAAACACCGCAGAGCTTATCGACCGTGAAGGCGTCCAGATGGTGTTCGGCGGCGTGTCCAGCGCCGTTGCCATTGCCTCGGGCAAAGCCGCCCGGGATCGCGACCGGATTTACTTCGGTACCCTCACCTACTCGAACGCCACCACCGGGGCCGAGGGTCACTCGCACATGTTCCGGGAGCCCTACAACGCCTGGATGACGGCCAAGGCGCTTAGCCAATACCTCACCACCAATCACGCCAACGACGACTACTTCTACATCACCGCTGACTACACCTGGGGCTGGTCCGTGGAAGAGTCGGTACGAAAATTTTCGGGAACCGAGGACACCCAGCGCCACCAGGGCGTGAAAACGCCTTTCCCCCGAGCACTGATTACCGACTTCCGTGAAGCGCTGGAGCAGGCGGAAGCGAGCGATGCCAAGGTTCTGATGATGGTTCTTTTCGGTGACGACATGGTGCGAGCCCTGAATGTCGCCTATGAAATGGGCCTCACCAAGAAAATGCAGATAGTTGTACCCAATCTCACCCTCGGAATGGCGCGCCAGGTGGGCCCCACCATTATGGAAGGCGTTATCGGCGGCTCGCCCTGGGTATGGAACGCACCCTACGAGCTGAACTACCCGCGAGGCAAGGAATTTGTAGAGGCCTTCTCAGCGCGATATGAAATGCGGCCATCCACCGCTGCGGCCTCTGCCTACAGCATCGTTTACCAATACAAGGATGCTGTGGAGCGTACCGGAACCACCAATACCGCCCGCCTCATACGGGCCCTGGAGGGACACAGATACACGTTCCTGAAGGACGAGCAATACTGGCGGGACTTCGATCACCAGAATATCCAGACTGTGTACGTGGTGAAAGTGAAACCACGCAACACCATCATCGCTGACGAATACAGTTCCGATTATTTCAGCATCATCGATTCGATGCCCGGCGACCAGGCAGCCCAGACCCGCGAAGAATGGGAAGAGCGGCGCCGGGAGGCTGGTAAGCCCCTCCGGCTCTGAGAGTCCGCGAAGTAAGATCCGGCGATCAGAACAGGTAATCGGTCGTAAGGATCTTCGATTGTCGCCCACGCACGATGCTGGTCACCAGGTCCCTGTTGCTGTCACTGGACTTGGTGGCCACCGTTGTCCGTATCGAGAATACCCTCAGGGCATCCGATACCGACAGCGTGCCCTCCGCAGAATCCTTTCTGCCATTGAATGGCAGGGTGTCCGGCCCCCTCTGGCACTGGGCATTGAGATTGATCCGGCCTACCTGATTGGCAAGCAGATCGATCAACCGTCCCACCATATCGGAATCCGTACCGAAGATACTCAGCTGCTGGCCGTAGCTGGAATTCCGGACATGGTCAATCACTTCCTGTTCATCCGAGAAAGCAACAACAGGAATGACCGGCCCGAACTGCTCCTCATGGTAGATGCGCATTTCAGCGGTGACCGGGTATAGCACGGCAGGGTGAAAATACGTGCCGTTGACTTCGCCGCCACCGGGATTGACCACCGATGCGCCTTTGGCGATGGCATCATCCACCAGCTCACTGAGGAACCCGATCTTGCCCGGCTCGGGCAATGGCGTCAGCGATACGCCCTGCTCCCAGGGCATTCCCGCAGCCAGCTCATTGACCGCTTCCGACAGCTGGCTGACAAACCGATCTGCAAGGGAATCATGTACAAAAAGCAGTTTCAGGGCGGTACAGCGCTGACCATTGAAAGACAGCGCGCCGGTGACGCACTCGCTGACGGCGAGCTCGAGATCCGCATCCGGCAACACGATGGCCGGATTGTTGGCGTCAAGGCCCAGCACAGCCTTCAACCGGTGCGGTTTTGGATGCATCTGTTTCAGTGCGGACGCACCCCGGTGAGTGCCAATAAAGGCGAACATGTCCACCTTACCGCTTTTCATCAACGGCCCGACGGTGTCCCTGCCCCGCCCGAAGATGATGTTGATGACTCCAGGCGGAAACGACTTCCGGAATGCGTCGATCAGAGGACCAATCAGGAGCACACCGTATTTGGCGGGTTTGAACACCACAGTGTTGCCCATGATCAACGCCGGAATCAGCGTTGTGAAGGTCTCGTTAAGTGGATAATTGAACGGCCCCATGCACAGGGCAACGCCCACCGGTAAGCGACGGGTCTGCGCCACAACGCCACCTACGATCTCGAATCTCGATGAACGTCGGTCGAGCACCTTCAACTCATGGATCGTATCGTTGATGTAGTCACAGGTTCGGTCAAATTCCTTGCAGGCATCTTTACGGGTTTTCCCGATTTCCCACATCAAGAGCTCTACCACGGCCTCCCGATGATTTCGCATCTCCGCGAAGAACTGTTCGACGTGTTCGATTCTGTTGGCTACTGACATGCTGGGCCACTCTCCGTTGCCCTGACCATAGGCCTGCACTGCCGCATCCAGAGCTTCCAGGGCAGCGGTCTCATCCATCAGCGGCGTCCGGCCGATCACCAGCGGCCGAGGTTCGCTATCGCCCTCCACGATAGTGCAGATCGGGCTTCGAACTTCGGCATAAGGGCCGTCCCAATGGCGGAGTTTGCCCCCGATCAGTGTATCGGCCAATTCCACACCGCCCCCGCGAAATTTTTCAGGTACGTCGCTGTCTTTTGGGAAAAACGTCGTTTGCATCCAGGGTTTTGACTGCATTTCCATCTCCATCAATTGGTTTCGCATTCGCCGGCCAGAACGCCGGAAGCCTCGGCCAGGGCACCGGCAATCGTTCCGAATTCATCGGCGTGCAGCGAGGCACCGCCAATCAGGCCGCCATCAACGTCGGCAAGACTGAAAAGCTCGAAGGCGTTAGCCGCCTTGACGCTGCCGCCGTAAATCACGCGAAGATCCTGGCTGATGTCTTCGGATGCCTCAGGTGCGCTCTTCCCAATGAATTGACGGATCTGCTGATGCACTCGGGAAACCTGCTCTGGCGTGGCCGTTTTGCCTGTGCCAATCGCCCACACCGGCTCATAGGCAATAACTCCATTCGCCATGGCGGCGAGGCCAACTTCGTCAATCACCGCCTGAAGCTGCTGTTCAATGATCAGATTGGTGCGTCCAGACTCCCTGTCGTCCAGTGTTTCGCCAACGCACAATACCGGCGTGAGCCCGGCTCCAAGAACCGACCGGTAACGGGCAGCCACCTCCTGATTGCTTTCGCCAAACAGTAACCGGCGCTCAGAGTGCCCCACCAGCACATAGCGACACCCCATCTCCTGCAGCATGGTGGCACTGACTTCGCCGGTGTAGGCGCCGGAGACAAATCCAGACGCATTCTGGGCACCCAGCATAATGCCGGTGTAACCCAGCAGATCCCGCACCTGAAACAGATACGGGTGCGGCGGGCATACGGCCAGATCAATGGACTTTCGGAACATCCTCAGCCGGGGCAACACACGAACCATCAGGGCCTGGTTGGCCTGAAGGCTGCCGTTCATCTTCCAGTTTCCAATCAGAATGGGTTTTCTCATGATGTTTCTCCCGAAAAGCAGTCTCAGGTGTCCAGGGCACAACGGATTGCGCCAACACCGGGGTAAAACGCGTGGGCGCCAAGATCCTGCTCAATGCGCAGCAGGCGGTTGTACTTGGCGACCCGGTCGGATCGGCAGAGAGAGCCAGTTTTGATCTGGCCCGACCGTGTGGCCACCGCCAGATCGGATATGAAGGTATCTTCGGTCTCGCCGCTGCGGTGGGAAATCACTGTGGTATAGCCGGCATCCTGAGCCATTCCGATAGCATCCAGAGTTTCTGTAAGAGTCCCGATCTGGTTGAACTTGATCAGTACCGAGTTGGCAATGCCCCTAAGGATGCCCTCTGTGATGATTGCGCTGTTGGTCACGAAAAGGTCGTCACCCACCAGTTGCACACGTTCGCCCAATTTCTCGGTCAGCAGTTTCCAGCCGTCCCAGTCGTTTTCGTCCATGCCGTCTTCAATTGAAGCGATGGGATACTTCATGGCCAGGTTGAGCAGATAATCCGAGAACTCCTCAGAGGTATACTCTTTGCCGGCACCCTTGAGGTTGTAACGGCCGTCTTCATAGAATTCAGAAGCGGCACAATCAAGGGCAAGGACCACATCGGATCCAGGCCGGTAACCTGCCTTTTCAACGGCGGCCAGAATGAGGTCCAGTGCTTCCTCGCTGGAACGCAGATTCGGTGCGAAGCCACCTTCATCGCCCACCGCCGTGGACAGCCGGCTTTTCCGTAGAAGCGACCGGAGGGCATGGAAGGTTTCCACCCCCATCCTCAGCGCCTCGCTATAGCTGGGCGCCCCGACCGGTTGGATCATGAACTCCTGGATATCGACATTGTTGTCGGCGTGAGCGCCACCATTGATGATGTTCATCATGGGGACTGGCAAGATACTGGGGCCGCTGCAGCCATAGAGCTCGGCAAGATACCGATAAAGCGGCTGTTGCCGATAATTGGCGCCTGCGTTGGCTGTGGCCAGGGACACGGCCAGAATCGCATTGGCACCCAATTCCGCCTTGTTGGGCGTGCCATCCATCTCGCACATGAGGCGATCCATCACGAGCTGATCAAATACCACACGCCCCTCGAGCGCCGGAGCAATCCGTTCGTTAACACACCGAACCGCCTGCAGGACGCCCTTGCCGTTATAGCGGCTGTCATCGCCATCCCGCTTTTCCAGCGCCTCCCGGGTTCCCGTGGACGCCCCGGATGGCACCCGGCCCTGCCCGACCACTCCATTCCGGAGTTCTACGTCCACTTCCACTGTGGGAAATCCGCGAGAATCCAGAATTTCCCGGGCCGTGACTGATTTTATCTGTTCCATAGCGTCGTTCCTGTTCAATCATTATTGTTTGCGAACTATATATTTTTGATACCGAACATTAAAGCCATCTTAATATTCGTAAACGAACATCATCAAGCGAAATAAACCCATCAATCAGACAAATTTGTTATATGGAAACGATAATTGGTTGGTCCGCGACGGGTTCAGTGGATGCGAAATCGAGCCATCAGTGATTCAATGCTCGTCACCGATTCCTCCAGTCGGTCACAGGTCGTGACCAATTCGTCGATACTCTCAAGGCTTTCAGCCACCGAGGCGCTGATTTCACTGACCTGCCGCGCCACCGACTGACTGACATACTCCTGCTCATCCATGCCGTGACGAATGTGCTCGGCGCCCTGATTGATCCGTCCCACTGCCGAACCAATTCTGCCCGCGCCTTCCGAGACACTGGCCATCAAATCACGCACAGATCCCAGCTGCTCAAAACTGGAGTTCATTGAGCTCACCGATTCCGAGGCTTCCCGCTGAAGACCTTCCACGAGATCCCTTATGGTATCGGTGCTCTCGGTGGTCTTCCGGGCCAGCCCGCGAACCTCATCTGCAACCACGGCAAAGCCGCGACCGGCATCACCGGCGCGCGCCGATTCGATCGCGGCATTCAGCGCCAACAGATTGGTCTGATTGGCAATATCATCGATGGCTTCGGTAATCCTGCCTATGTCAAAAGATGCCTGCTCAAGTTGCTTCAGTTTTTTTGCAGTCTGCTCCGCCTGACAGCCCAGGCTTTCAACACAGTCCATGCCGCGCTCGGCTGCAGACAGATTGTCTTCAACCTGCCGGTTTACCTCACCAACGAGGGCATGGGTATCCCGAACCGAACCCGCTACCTCCCTGGCAGACGCCTCCATTTGAGTCATCGCAGCAGCAATAGAACCAAGCTCGTCGGACTCGGTTCGAATCCGTTCGTTAAAATCCCTGGTAAACCTGGCGTTACCCGATGCGATCACGGATATGTCCGATCCAGCCTGTTGCAGGCTTCCAAGAACCGTTGCCATGGCTTCGGACAAACGGTTAACGGAACGCTTCAGGTCGATAAACTCGCCACGCGCCGGAAACTCGAGCGTTCGAGAGTAGTCACCCCCGGCCATTGCAGCCAGATGTTCCTGAGTCGCCTGTAGCGGCCGGCTGATCATCCGCCCAAGTCTGACGGAAGTTGCCAGCGCAATCAGAACCACCAGAGGAAGCAGCCAGTAAACCAGCTGTTCCGAATTCAGCGCAGTTTCATCCAGCGCGAATACCGACGCACTAGCCCTGTCGGCAACGATTTTTCGCGCTTCATCCAGCTCCGATGCCATTGCCGAAAACGCAATGTCTATCTTTCTGGCCAATAAATCCAGTTCAAGCCGGCTCTGGCGATAGTCTGAGTACTGGCTGATGATTCCTGCGTCATCGTTCACCGCGGCAAGAAACCTTTCAACCAATGATGGCAAGCCCCCCAGGCGAGGCACCTCGTTCACCAGGGCGGACATGTCCTGCTCAAACGTGCTGGTATTGAACCGAAGGTTCTCGACGATGGCGTTTAGTTCACTCGGGTTTTCAGTACTCACCATCTGCATGATCAGCAACTCGATGTTTGCGAGGTTTTCCATTACCGTCGTGAACAGGTCGCGAATATAGATATCCTTTCCCGCCGGCTCTGTACCCTCCCTGACCAGGGTTCTTTTCATCTCCCCGTTGTTGGCAAGGAAATCACTTAGCCCGGAATTTACCGAATCCGACACCGAGAGCAGTTGCCTTTTTATGCCCAGGATCGCTTTGACCGAGCGCTGTAACTCAGCCAGCCGAGCATTCGCGGACTCGTTGACCGCAGCCAGCTCCGGGAACATGGCCGTGCTGTCGGAGGCAGCGAAGGCATCCAGGCTGTCGGCAAGCTTGCTGAGTGCACCGGAAAGTCTGTCAGACTGGGAGTTCAAAACCTGTTGATCGCCTGCAGCCACCACTTCCACTGAGTATCTAGCGGTTTCTGATCGATGGGCTTCCATTTCCTGAATCGATCCACTGAGTGGAAATACATCCGATGTCAGCCTGTCCGTTGCGCCAGAGAAGGACGACATAATGCTTATGTTGAATGCTCCCCAGCAAACGATAATCAGGCAAAGCAGGCCGAAACCTGCGTACAAACGATGAATTACGGAGATTCTGTTCATTGGATACACCCTTCCCGCCAGATTCTTGCAAAGACGGGCCAAACGGCAGAAAAAGGGCCGGCAGGGTTGACCCCGGGAGAGGCTACCTTGAAATGCTTGAAAGGGGGGGAACTAAAAGCAACCGGCCAAAACCCACCGTGACAACGGTGCTCTGCCTGCCGCAACCAAAGGGTCCTGTTGCGACAGGCATTGCTCTTGAGGGAATCAGCTCGTCTTAGCGAGCTTCTTCCCAGGTTTTCAGCAGCTCATCGTAGGCAACGGTCTTGCCCTGGGGCTTCTCGTTGTCCAACTTCGGCTTGGGTGCGCCGGGTTGATCCAGCCAGTATTGCGGATCCCGGGGCTCGTTCAGCTTCGGACCACAAGTCGGTTGAACATTGGCGCGCTCAAGGCGTTCCATAACCCGATCCTGGGCCTGAGCCAGCCCGTCCAGTGCCTCCTGCGGAGTGGCTTCTCCACTGGCAGCCTGGGCAATGTACTGCCACCACAGCTGTGCCAGCTTCGGATAATCCGGCACGTTGGTACCAGTGGGCGACCACTGCACACGGGCGGGGCTGCGGTAGAATTCCACCAGACCGCCGAGTTTCGGTGCCATTTCGGTCATCACCTCGGACTCGATATCAGACTCGCGAATTGGCGTCAGGCCTGCAATGGTTTTCTCCAGGGACACAGTCTTGGAAACGGTAAACTGGGCGTACAGCCATGCCGCCAGACGACGCTTTTCAGGGGTAGAATCCAGGAACGTCCAGGAGCCCACGTCCTGATAGCCAAGCTTCATGCCTTCTTCCCAGTAGGGACCACGTGGTGACGGTGCCATCCGCCATTTGGGAGTGCCATCCTCGTTCACAACTGGCAGACCATCCTTGATCATGCTTGCGGTAAAGGCGGTATACCAGAAGATCTGCTGGGCAACGTTGCCCTGGGCAGGAACCGGGCCGGCCTCGGAGAAAGTCATACCCTGGGCTTCGGGGGGCGCGTACTCACGCAGCCAATCCACGTATTTCTCGGTGGCATACACGGCAGCGGGACCATTGGTTGCACCGCCACGGCTGACGCTGGAGCCGACAGGATGACACTCTTCAACCCGGATACCCCATTCGTCTACGGGCAAACCGTTCGGAAGGCCTTTGTCGCCAGCACCTGCCATGGAGAACCACGCATCGGTAAAACGCCAGCCCAGGGACGGGTCCTTCTTGCCGTAGTCCATGTGACCGTACACGCGCTCACCGTCAATTTCCTTCACGTGCACCGAGAAGAACTCGGCAATATCTTCATAGGCAGACCAGTTGACGGGCACACCCAGGTCATAACCGTAGATCTCTTTGAACTGCTTTTGCAGATCTTCACGTTCGAACCAGTCCGCACGGAACCAGTAGAGGTTGGCGAACTGCTGGGAAGGCAACTGGTAGAGCTTGCCATCAGGCCCGGTGGTAAAATCGAGCCCTATAAAATCGTCAAGATCCAGGGTGGGCAGGGTAAGATCCTTGCCAGCACCATTCATGATGTCTTCAACGGCCACTACCTTGCCATACCGGAAGTGGGTACCGATCAGATCTGAATCGTTCACGTAGCCATCGTAGATGTTCCGTCCCGACTGCATCTGGGTCTGGAGTTTCTCGATGACATCGCCTTCCTGAATCAGCGTATGGGTCAGGTTGATACCGGTAATTTCCGAAAACGCCTTGGCCAGAACATTGGACTCATATTCGTGAGTCGCAATGGTTTCGGAAACCACGTTGATGTCCATGCCGCGGAACTGCTCAGCCGCTTTGGTGAACCACTCCATTTCCTTGAGCTGTTCTTCCTTGGTCAAAGTGGAGTTCTTGAACGCTTCATTCACCCACTTTTCAGCCGCCTCAATGTACTGATCGGCGCTGACATGCAGGCTTAACCCCATGCTGGCAACACCGACGGCGGCGCTCAGCAACAGGGTCCTCGGATATTTATTGTTGTTGAACATATCCAACCTCGTTCGTCTTTTTATGAATGGAACGAAACAGCCGGGTTTCGTTTCCGCACTTATAGCGCTCTGGTCGCTATCCTTTTACCGGAATCGCCCATGATCGATTCCGATCATTGAAATAAAAATAGTTCGTTTACGAAATCATTACAAGTGTTTTTAGAGAATTTCTAGAGCCGGATGTTCGCAAAAACAACATAACGAACATCTGATCTCAGACTCATCCCCAGCGCAGCAGCACCAATAGCCAGGCCACCGAAACCGCAAGCGCAACCCATAACGTGATATCGCTTACAGCCAGGAAAGCCAGGTGTATATACGCTGCCGAGAGCAATCCGATAAACAACCTGTCACCCCGGGTCGTGGCTATCGGCAGAAAGCCTTTCCTTTCGGTACACGGGGAAACAATTTCGTAAACCGTCATCACCGCCAGGATCCCCGCAATCACTGCAAAGAAGATGGCGACAGTCGGTGTCCAGTTCATCCAGGCAATCATAAAACCTCTCCTTACACGCGTCCGAGGGCGAAGCCTTTGGCAACGTGGTTACGAACGAACCAGATCACCAGCAGGCCGGGAATGATGGTGAGTGAACCGGCAGCCGCCAGAACGCCCCAGTCGATACCACTCGCCCCTATCGTTCGGGTCATGATCGCCCCGATCGGCTGGGCATCCACGGACGTCAAGGTTCGGGCAAGGAGCAACTCCACCCAGGAGAACATGAAGGCGAAGAATGCCGTAACCCCGATACCGGAACGAATCATCGGCAGGAAGACCTTCACGAAGAATTTGGGAAAGCTGTAGCCATCAATATAGGCCATTTCGTCGTACTCGCGCGGCACGCCGGACATAAACCCTTCCAGAATCCAGACCGCAAGCGGCACGTTGAACAGGCAGTGCGCCAGGGCCACGGCAATGTGGGTATCGAACAGCCCGATGGACGAATACAACTGGAAGAACGGCAACAGGAAAACCGCTGGCGGTGCCATCCTGTTACTGAGCAGCCAGAAGAACAGGTGCTTGTCGCCCAGGAACTTGTAACGGCTGAATGCGTAGGCTGCCGGCAGGGCCACCACCAGCGTGATCACCACGTTGATCGAAACATAGATCATCGAGTTGATATAGCCGCTGTACCAGCTCGGGTCGGTAAAAATCACCGCATAGTTGTCCAGGGTGAAATTCTGCGGCCAGAGTGTCAGACTGCCCAGGATTTCCTGGTTGGTCTTGAACGACATGTTCAGCAACCAGTAGATCGGCGTCAGCAAAAGCAGGATAAACAGGGTTATCCCAAAATTTTTCGAACGTGTCTGTCTCATCACATTCTCCTTATTTTTCTTTGTCTGCGTGCGTAATGGCGGTAAAGAACAGCCAGGAAATCAGCAGCACGATGAGGAAGTAGATCAGCGAGAATGCCGCCGCACGCCCCAGGTCAAACTGCCCTATCGCCATGGTGGTCAGCGTCTGACTCAAGAAGGTGGTCGAGCTGCCAGGCCCGCCGCCAGTCAGCACGAACGGCTCGATATAGATCATGAAACTGTCCATGAAGCGGAGCAGCACGGCGATGATCAGCACGCTCTTGAGGCGGGGCAGCTGGATGTAGCGGAACACAGCCCACTTTGAAGCCCGATCGATTTCCGCGGCCTGATAGAACGCCTCGGGAATCGCCCGCAGCCCGGAATAGCAAAGCAGCGCCACCAGAGGTGTCCAGTGCCATACGTCCATGAGCAGCACCGTCAACCAGGCATCGAGAGTGTCACCGGTGTAGTTGTAATCGATACCCAGTTGGTTGATGCCCCAGCCGAACAGACCAATGTCACCGCGGGCGAAAATCTGCCAGATGGTGCCAACCACGTTCCAGGGAATCAGCAGGGGAATGGCCAGCAGAATCAGACACAGCGACCCCTTGATACCTGATTTGGGCATCATCAGCGCCACTCCGATCCCGAGGGGAATCTGAATCAGCAGGACCGCACCGGAGAAGATGAACTGACGAATCAAGGAATCCTGAAGACGCTCATCCGTCAATACCTCCTTGAACCATTCGGTGCCCACGAAGAACGCCTGGCCCGGTCCGAAAATGTCCTGAACCGAATAATTCACCACGGTCATCAGGGGAATCAGTGCCGAGAAGGCAACGAGCAGGAATACTGGCAGCACCAGCCACCAGGCTTTGTTGTTTTGTACCTTTTGCATCACTGTTGCTCCTGTACCAGGAATTCATCCACATACAGCTTTAGCCATTGCTTCGGGAACGAGAGATGAACCCGGCTGCCAATAGATGCGGCGAAGTCCTCGCTCTGCCGAACTTTTATATTTTCGCGGTCAAGCTGCACGGTAACGATCTTGTAGGTACCGAGGTCCTCGACATCCAGGACCTCGGCCTCGAAGGTATCGTCTGAAGCCACGGAGGACACCTCCACGAACTCAGGACGTATTCCGATCTTGATGTTGGTGGACCTGGTCCGCTGCAGGACATCAACCTGCCAGGGCTCAAGTGCCACAACCGTGCTTCCGAAACACACGCCACGGGGGCATCTCTGTACCTCGATGAGGTTCATCCCCGGGCTTCCGATAAAGAAACCCACGAACGTGTGGTTGGGCTGCTCGAAGAGCTCGGTAGGGGTGCCAAACTGCACAATCTGTCCGCCGTACATCACGGCAATTTTGTCGGCAAAGGTGGAGGCTTCGAGCTGGTCGTGGGTGACATACACCATGGTAATATCGAACTGCTCGTGAATCTGTTTGAGCTTGCGGCGCAGCTTCCACTTAAGCTGCGGATCAATCACGGTCAGGGGCTCATCAAACAGAATTGCCGACACGTCTTCCCTCACCAGGCCACGGCCCATGGACACCTTCTGCTTCTCGTCCGCGGTCAGGTTCTTTGCCTTCTTGTAGAGCTTGTCCTCGATCTCCAGGACTTCCGCAATCTCATGAACACGGGCCTTGATCTTGGAGGCCGGAACCTTGTTGTTCTTGAGCGGAAACGCCAGGTTGTCGTAAACCGTCATTGAGTCGTAGATGACCGGAAACTGGAAAACCTGGGCGATATTCCTGTCTCGCGGGGAAAGCTCGTTGACACGCTTTCCATCAAACAGGACATCCCCCTCGGAGGGCTGAACAAGCCCGGAGATGATGTTCAGCATGGTGCTTTTTCCGCAACCGGACGGACCCAGCAGTGCGTACGCCCCACCCTTGTGCCAGACATGGTCGAGCTGACGAATGGCATAATCGTCTGGGCCCTGGGGCATATCACTGTAACTGTGGGCGAGTGATTTCAATTGAATTTCGGCCATCAGACAGACCCTCCTGAAACCTGAGACGGTGTGTGCACCAGTTGTTCGTTGTTATCGAACACGAACAGTTTATTGATGGGCAGGTAAACCTTTATTGGTGAGCCTGTGTGGTACTGATGCACCCCCATCAACTGCAACACCATTTCGAAATGACTGTTCTCCACATGCATGAAGGTTTCAGAACCACTGATTTCGCTGAGTTCCACCTCCATGGACATTTCCAGATCATCGTCGCTGGTCGGCACAAGACCGATATGGCTGGGTCGGATCCCGAACCAGTAGTCTCCCGGTTGCAGCTTGGCCAGCTCCTGGGTCAGCGCGTGGTGCGAATACTCGTCGAAGGTCACCTCGGTTTCGGATACACGTCCGCGAAT
Organism: Marinobacter sp. MIT932201; assembly: GCF_047123295.1. Classification (NCBI taxonomy): domain Bacteria; kingdom Pseudomonadati; phylum Pseudomonadota; class Gammaproteobacteria; order Pseudomonadales; family Marinobacteraceae; genus Marinobacter; species Marinobacter sp. MIT932201. The sequence continues at coordinate 2,650,179 of NZ_CP138917.1, forward strand.
CATGTTCATCGGAGGTTCACTGAACAACTGTGCAGCGAGGGTGTTCACGGGCGCGCGGTACACATCCATCACCGGGCCCGTCTGAACAACCTGCCCTTCGTGTAACAATGTGGTTGTGCCACCGAGCGCCAGTGCCTCGTTGGCCTCTGTGGTGGCGTAAACCGCGATACACTGACGCTCGCGGAACAGGTCCCGCAATTCCGCCCTGAGCTCTTCGCGCAGCTTGTAATCGAGGTTGACCAGGGGCTCATCGAACAGCACCAGGGTGGCATCCTTCACCAGCGCCCGGGCCATGGCAGTTCGTTGCTGCTGGCCTCCGGACAGCTCCAGCGGGTAACGCTTGAGCAACGGGTCGATCCGAAGCATCGACGCGGTTTCTTTCACCCTCCGATCAATCTCGGACTCAGCCATCTTTGCAAGCCGCAGGGGCGAGGCAATGTTTTCGTAGACAGTCAGGTTGGGGTAGTTGATGAACTGCTGATAGATCATCGAAATATTTCGGCTCTGCACGCTCTGCCCTGTAACGTCCTCACCGTTGTAGATCAGACGGCCGCTATCAGGCTTGTCCAGCCCTGCCATCAGTCGCATCAGTGAGGTCTTGCCGGCCAGTGTCCGGCCGAGCAGAACGTTAAAGGAACCTGCCTCAAAGGTGAGGCTGGCATCCCGGATATAGTCGACACCGTCGACCTCACGGGAGAGATTCTCCAGTGTTAAGGACATAGGCTTTCCTTTTTGTTCTTGTGGAAACGCACTCCTGACCGGTTTGCATCGGCCACGGAAATTCGATTTCGAATCTCCTTACGCAAAGGCTATACCAGCTTGCACGTCTGAGTAGGTAATCTTACTTACTCCATTGTTTTGTATACCCTTTTATTTTGCGTGAAATTCCTCATACGAAAATACAAATGTTCGTTTAGCAATACTTTGTTCAAATTGAACATTGACGTGAACAGGATTTGCACAGATGATTGAGCAGCACGTTTGACGAAGTTGCCCACGTTAGCTGCTCAAGTCGTCTGCCAGAACAACAAACGAACACCTGAGTGACGCCTGATGAGAAAAAACGAATATTCGGATTACCGGAGCGTTATTGCCGATTCCTGGGACCGTTGCATTGCCTGGGGCCTTGATCACGACCATGAGCCAATACCTCTGGTTCCAGAGTCTGCCAGGCTGGAAGAAATAAACCGAAAATACAGCGAATTGCTCTCAGTAACCGAGGCTGAGGTTCTGCCCTACTACCGGAACGTACTTTCCAACAGCCGCTGCCTTATTCTGCTCGCCGATCAGCACGCCACGGTATTGAACAGCTGGGGCGATGAACGCATTACAGAGACCCGACTGAAACCCTGGTTCCAGACTGGGGCAAACTGGCAGGAGCAGAACTGCGGTACCAACGCCATCGGCACCTCTATTGCTGTCGGTGCCCCCGTTCAGATTCAGCGAAACGAACATTTCCTGAAAACGAACCGGAGCATCATTGGTTCTGCGGCACCGATTTTCGATGCCCACAGGCAGATTGCCGGTGTTCTCAGCGTGTTCAGCGATGCCTACCTGCCCCAGGCCCACACCCTGGGCATGGTCCGCCTGCTTTCCCAATCCGTGGAAAACCGACTCATCAACCGCCAGTTCGGCCCCGATCATTTCCAGATCACCCTGAATACCACGGCGGATAACTTCGACAGCCCCTGGTCGGGGATTCTATTGTGCGATGATTCCGGACGGGTCATCGCCAGTAACCAGCGGGCGGACCAGTTGCTGGGGATGAATACCGTGGGGGCCCGTCTGGAGGAACTTTTCACCGGCCGTCGGAATCACATTCTTGGCCATCCGGAGACCGAAAACCTGCAACTGACCACCCGCAGTAAGGTGCGACTGAGCGCCCGGATCAAGCGCCCTACCCGGGTTGTCGACAACAACGCCGAAAATGGTCCGTTACCACTCTCGGACGAGGGCAGGCATTCCGATGAATTTTTGGGTATCGACAAACTCGAGTACGGGGATTCAGCCGTGAAGCGATGTGCGGCACAGAGTCTCAAGGTGCTGCAGCGGGGGCTACCGGTTCTGATCACGGGCGAGACCGGGGTCGGCAAGGAAGTTCTGGTCAAGGCGCTTCATCGGGCATCGCCGCGCAAGGATCAACCGCTGGTGGCGGTTAACTGCGCGGCTATCCCCCCGGAACTGGTCGAATCTGAATTGTTCGGTTACGAAGCAGGCGCCTTCACAGGCGCGCGGGCGCAAGGCTCACTCGGTTTTATCCGAAAGGCCCACAAAGGCATTCTGTTTCTGGACGAAATCGGCGAAATGCCCCTTTCTGCCCAATCAAGGCTGCTCCGGGTACTCCAGGAACGGTTGGTTACTCCGGTCGGCTCTACCGACAGCGTCCCTGTTGATATTCTGCTGGTCACGGCGACCAACCGACCACTGGGCTCAAGGATCGAAAGCGGTCATTTCAGGGCAGACCTCTATTACCGGATCAACGGGCTATGCGTGGAACTCCCTGCGCTTCGGGACCGCGCCGACAGATTGCTGCTGATACAGACCCTCTATTCCCGTTACCGTGATCCGGGGCAATCAGAACAGCTGTCGCCCAAGGTACTCTCGGCCCTGGAAAACCATCCTTGGCCCGGTAACATCCGGCAACTGGTCAATGTGCTGCGGGTGGCTATCGCCATTGCCGACGGGGAGGACGTGCAGGTGTGGCATTTGCCGGAAGACTTCCTTGCTGAATTCGAGACCAGCTCGGGCGGGGAATCCGATCAGAATATCCCGCAGCCATCTGTTCCGGGCATTGAAGCGGAACCTGAAGATACACTCGCCAGAACGCTCAGGGTCTATCAAAAGTGCACAGGCAATGTATCTCAGGCCGCCAGAGAACTGGCAATCAGCCGTAACACGCTATACAAGCGTCTGCGGGAACTTGGTGTTCGATGAAACCCATACCCGCAGAAGCCTGGTGTCAGAGCTTTTGAACCGCCTGGAACCAGCCATCATACAGCGCGTCCCGCTTCTCTTTCGTCATGACGGGTTCAAAACTCCGGTCACATCGCCATAGTTCGGAAAGCTCCTCGAGAGAGCCATAGACACCGGCCTTCAGGCCAGCAAGATAGGCAGCGCCCAATGCCGTGGTTTCAACCAGCGACGGGCGATCCACGCGGGCACCGAGAATGTCGGCCAGAAACTGAAGTACCCAGTTATTGGCCACCATGCCACCATCAACCCTCAGGTTGACCGGCCGAATCCCGTCTTTTTCCATAGCCTTTTGCAGGTCCTTGGTTTGATAGCAAACAGATTGCAGGCCCGCCGTGACAATCTCCTTGATGCCGGTATCGCGGGTAAGACCGAAGATGGCGCCCCGTGCATTGGGGTCCCAGTACGGCGCACCCAACCCGGTAAAAGCCGGCACCAGATAAACACCGTGGTCGACGGGCGTCCCCTCCGCCAGCGGTTCTGTTTCACAGGCGTCACGAATAAGCTGAAGGCCGTCCCGCAGCCATTGAATGGTGGCCCCGGCGATAAAAATACTGCCTTCAAGGGCGTAGGTAGGCTTGCCATTCACTCTGTATGCCACCGTGGTAAGCAAGCGGTGCTCAGATTGCAGAGCCTTGTCACCAGTATTGAGCATCAGGAAACAGCCAGTGCCATAGGTGCTCTTCGCCATGCCAATTCCAAAGCAGGTCTGGCCGAAAAGGGCCGCTTGCTGATCGCCGGCCACACCCAGCACAGAGGCACCGTTGAGAGCCCCACCCTCGGTGATCCGCCCAAACTGATCGGCGGAGTCCATTACCTCCGGAAGCAGCGATTCGGGAATATCAAAGAGTTCCAGAAGCTCCGGATCCCATTTCTGGTTGTGGATATTGAACAGCATCGTACGGCTGGCATTGGTGGCGTCCGTTCTATGCTCGCGACCACCAGTCAATCGCCACAACAAAAAGCTGTCGACGGTGCCGAATGCAAGCTCCCCGCGTTCCGCCCGCTCCCTTACTCCGGAGACATTTTCCAGAATCCAGCGAATCTTGGTGGCAGAAAAATAGGGATCAATCAGCAAACCGGTCTTGCTGTTGACCCAGGGTTCGAGGCCTTCGCTTTTCAGGGACTCGCAATAGGAGGCCGTTCGCCGATCCTGCCAGACAATGGCATTGTAGACGGGCTCTCCGGTTTTGCGATCCCAGACCACTGTGGTCTCGCGTTGGTTGGTGATGCCTACAGCAACCACTTCACCACGATCACCACACTCTTCGGCCATGACGGCGTTGCAAGTTTGCTGAACCGATGACCACAGGTCTTCCGGATTGTGCTCAACCCAGCCACTAGCCGGAAAATGTTGCGGAAACTCTTGTTGGCGGGTGGCGTGTATGTTGCCCTGCAGGTCAAAGAGTATGGCGCGGGAACTGGTAGTCCCCTGATCGATGGAAAGTATGTATTGGCTCATAATGTTCGACCTCGGTTTCTTATTTTTTCGCATTTTTACTTTTTTGAACATAAATGCCAAGCAATTTTCACGGCAAGCGCGCATATCACTAGCCAAACCTTTTAAAAAAGCTGCATAACCCGCTGAAAACTACTAAACTTTGAGACTGTTTTCGGACGCACAGCATTTCGCATGAGAAAAATGACAAAGCGGAGGAAATTTTAATGGCACAGCGTCGCCGACAGGATCTGATTATGGAGCTGATCCAGCAGAACGGATTCGTCACCACCGAACAGCTGGTAGACCAGTTCAAGGTAACGCCGCAGACCATCCGCCGCGATCTGAACGAACTCGCCAAGCAGAAAAAGCTCCGCAGACACCACGGCGGAGCAGGGATTGATTCCAGCACGGTTAATACCGCTTATCAGGCCCGCAAGATCATGGATCTGGAAGCCAAGGAAAGAATCGCCGAGGCGCTGGTAGATTTGATTCCGGACAATTCCTCCATGTTCATCAATATCGGCACCACCACCGAGACCATCGCCAAGGCCCTGCTGGAAAAAAACAACCTGCAGATCGTTACCAACAACCTCCATGTCGCGTCCATTCTCTCGGCCAAGGAAGATTTCCACGTAATCATTGCGGGCGGCGAGGTCCGCAATCGGGACGGCGGCATTGTCGGCGAAGCCACCCGGGATTTCATCAACCAGTTCAAGATGGACTTCGGCATCATCGGCATAAGCGGCATTCATAACGACGGCTCTCCCCTGGATTTTGATTACCGCGAGGTCCGAGTGGCCCAGGCAATTATTGCCAACTCCAACCAGGTTCTTCTGGCAGCCGACCATTCCAAGTTCGGACGCAATGCCATGGTCCGTCTGGGAAGCATTTCCCAGGCTGATCACGTCTTCACCGACCAGCAACCTCCCGTTGAAATCCGCCAGCTGCTGACCGAACACAACGTACAGCTTCATATCGTCTGATTGTTTTTCGCTTCCCTCCCTATCCGAAAACGTGATCGCCTCCTTCTTTTCGTTTTTTTTCTATTTTTTCCTTTACGAATATAAAAGCCTTTCGCATAATAGTGTCATATCGCATGTTGAACATTGAAAAGTGCGCATGACAACAAAGCGTCTTTTCCATTGGCGTCAGGAGATGACCAACAATGACTTTGGAGCACGAACAGTTTGACGTTATTGTCGTTGGCGGCGGAGTCAACGGCACCGGCATTGCCATGGACGCAGCCGGGAGAGGCCTAAAAGTCCTCCTATGCGAAATGAATGATCTGGCGTCAGCCACGTCATCCAGCAGCAGCAAGCTTATACACGGCGGTCTGCGCTATCTGGAACACTATGAATTCCGACTGGTCCGGGAGGCATTGGCGGAGCGCGAATCACTGCTTCGCAATTCCCCACATATCATGTGGCCAATGCGCTTTCGGCTACCGCACCGACCGCACCTGCGCCCAGCCTGGATGATTCGCACCGGCCTCTTTCTCTACGACCACCTGGCGAAACGGGAAATCCTTCCGGGCTCACGCTCCATCAAGTTCGGTGAGAACGATCCGCTGAAACCGGATATCACCAAGGGATTCGAGTACTCGGATGGCTGGGTCGACGATGCTCGCCTGGTGGTTCTGACTGCGAAAAAAGCACAGCAGTTTGGCGCGCAGATCTGCACCCGCACCAAATGTGTCAAGGCCGAACAGGGCACCCATGATTGGAAAGTTACCCTGCGGGACATGACCGATGAAACCGAAAGGACGGTATCAGCCAAGGCCATTGTGAATGCTTCTGGTCCCTGGGTAAGCAAGTTATTCGGTGAAACCCTGTCGATGCCGGCGCCGAAAATGATTCGCATGGTCAAAGGCAGCCATATTGTGGTTCCCAGACTTAACAAGGGTACCGAGGCCTACATCCTTCAGAACGAAGACGAGCGGATCGTGTTTGTTATTCCCTACGAGGATGAATTCTCGCTGGTGGGCACCACCGATGTAGATTACGAAGGTGACCCCAAGAAAGCGAAAATTTCACCAGAAGAAACCGACTATCTGCTGAACATCGTGAACTCACATTTCAAGCGACAGCTTGAACCCTCGGATGTGATCTGGTCTTACTCCGGTGTGCGCCCTCTAATGGACGACGAGCAGGAAAATGCCCAGAAGGCATCTCGGGACTACTCCTTCGAGGTCAATAGTGAGAAAGGCAAGGCGCCACTGATTTCGGTATTTGGAGGCAAGATCACCACCTACCGCAAGCTGGCCGAGGCTGCCACCGACAAACTGTGCCAGTTCTTTCCTGAGGCCGGCGGGCGCTGGACCAAAACCGGAGTTCTACCTGGGGGTGACTTTGCCAACCACGAGGCTCTTGAAGAAAAACTCAGGCGGGACTTTCCCTGGCTCTCCGAGAAGGTGATCAGCCGCTACGTACGTACCTATGGCACCACCAGCTATGACATTCTCCGGGACTGCCATTCGATGGACGACCTGGGCATTCATTTCGCCGGGACTCTCTACGAGCGGGAAGTCGAGCACCTGATCAAGAACGAATGGGCCATGACGTCGGAGGACATTCTCTGGCGCCGGACCAAACAGGGACTTTACGCCAGCGACTCCGATGTTGAAGGCCTGGAACGTTTTCTGATGAAAGCTGTCCCTACTGATAATCGCAAGACTGCTCTCCACCACAGCGCCTGAAGCTCTCTCAGGCATCTTTGCTCCGGCCGGACAAGCTCCGCCCGGAGCTTTTTTGTTGCGTCCCTTACATTTCCGGAATCTCCTACAACAAAAAAGGTTGAGGCACCAACCTCAACCTTTTACGCCCCTCTGTCGAGGGTACCTACCACTGCCTGTAACAATCAGAACGTCAGCTGCGAACCAAAGATGATCGCATCGTATTCGCCCTGGCCATTGCCAGTGCCCAGTGTTGTGTATTCCGCCATCAGGGTCAGGTGGTCTGTCGCCGCATAGCGAGCGAAGAGCATGGTCAGATCGGTATCATCACCATCGCCGGCGATGAAATCGTCCTCACCTTCGCCATAACTGACCCCCAGCGTGGTTCTGTTGATCTGGTAAGTAGTTTCAACATACCACTGACTGGCATCTTCTTCGTTCGGATCCAGACGGGCGGCAAACACCCCGTTGCCTGTACCCTGGGTCATGCCGTAGTTGCCGCGAACAGACAGGCCACCAAGAGAGACTGAACCGCCGAAGTCGATACCGGACATGGTGTAGTCATCAAAGGTACCGGTCTTGGAGTCCACGTCCTGCGTGAAACCACTGGACCAGATGGAGAAATTGTTGCCCGAATAGACCACGTTCGCTTCGATGCGCGGCATGGTGTACTCGGCATCGGCAACGCCATCCACCTTTGAGGGGCTGAACAAACCGACCTTGAACTGCAGGCCGCCCAGGCTGTTGGAGGTGTACATCACACGGGGTGTGAAGTTGGCGTAGAAGTAGCCGTTTCCGATACGCCCGGCCGTTGCTGCTACCTGGTCCGGGCCACCGATCAGGCCGACGCCCAAAGCGCTGCCGTTATCGCCAATGGCAGGAACCCCATAAATACCAAAGCCCTTACCAATGTTCACCTTGCCGAAATCGCCGGCCACGGCAATCTCGGAGACCCGGCTGCGAAAATCGGCGTTGGCATCACCCGGCGCAATATTGGCGTTCATCTGGAAATGGCCGGACACTTCCAGACCATTTTGGGTCGGTGCATAAATGTTGTTTTGCAGTGTTGCCGGGTTGAAACCGGTCGTGATGGTAAACGAATCTTCATCCGTTGGTTGGTCATAATTGCCGAACACCGCAAAGATCGGAATGTGACCATTAAAGCCCGCCTTCCAACCGTTATCAGATTCAAAGGACACCTCCGCCAGGGCTGGCGAGCAGACCCCTGCCGCCAGCAGCAGGGAGGCTGCCAATGGGGCCTTCCGGAAAGAACGGTTGTTGGACGACACAGAGACATTGTCATTTTCGATCATGTTAGCTTCCTGTTTTTGTTAGCGCTGAACTGTCGAAGCCACCTGAAACGCTTTGCCCATGGACATAGCCGCGGCGAAACGCCTGGCGACTGACTTCGTTAACGAACCGCCTGGCTTTCGCATTGCGCCATACTGGTTCGAAACAGAACAAATTTAGCGCTGAAAATTGCAAATAGAAAGTTTATGATCGAAAAAATTTTCGTTTAAAATACCTTAAGAAGGGTTCCGAAAGAAGAACAAACGGTCAACTATTTGTTTTTGTTGAATTTAAATCACTGTGCTCTCGAAATAAAATTTTTCGTTGACGAACTTTAAATCGAACCATATGATCGTAAATTGTACGAAAAGCAACAAAAACAAGAGGCGATCATGAACAAATACCCGTTGCTAGTCGGCCTGATACTACTGGTGAGCCAGCCGGTAATCGCGGCCCCCCTCTTCGACTCACTTCCCAATGAGAAGCGATCGCTTATCCGCACACTGATCCAAGACCACTTCCCGGATTCGACCCTGTCGGAAGACGAACAGGCTGAAGAGCTCGCCTGGTTTACCCACGCAGCCGCAGAGCTCCAGGGAAAATCGATATCCGTTCTCTCCGAACAATTGCCGACCCATGACTACGAGGCAGAGGTACTGGCACCCGCGTTTTCAATGCTGACAGGGATTCCGGTAGTCCACGACAGGAAGCCCGAAGGCGAGGTGATTCGCCAGATCAACCTTCAGCGCATCATGGCGGCCATGGGGCGGTACGACGCATTTGTAAATGACTCCGACATGATTGGCACCCATTCCCGCAGCGGCTGGGCTCTGGCGCTGAGCGATTATATGGAAGGTGCAGGGAAGGCATTTACACTGCCAACCCTGGCATTGGAGGATTTCATTGGCCTGGAGTTCGTCACTGGCCCCGACGGCAAGGTCTATCAGCTACCCGATCAGCAGTTCGCCAACCTGTACTGGTTCCGTTACGACTGGTTCCAACGCCCGGAACTGAGGGCCCAATTCAGGGAGCGTTACGGCTATGAGCTTGGCGTTCCGGTCAACTGGTCCGCATATGAAGACATCGCAGAATTTTTCACGGTTCACGTGCAGGAGATTGATGGCGAACGCGTCTACGGGCACATGGACTACGGCAAGCGGGACCCATCTCTGGGATGGCGCTTCACCGATGCCTGGTTCTCCATGGCGGGTGCAGGCGACCAGGGCATTCCCAACGGATTACCGGTCGATGAATGGGGCATTCGTATGGAGGGCTGCCATCCTGTTGGCTCGTCCGTCAGTCGTGGCGGTGCCACTAACAGCCCGGCAGCGGTCTACGCACTGGAAAAATACATCGACTGGTTGCAGCGTTTCGCTCCTCCCGAAGCTGCAGACATGACATTCTCTGAAGCCGGACCCGTGCCGGCCAGAGGACGGGTTGCCCAGCAGATCTTCTGGTACACGGCCTTCACCTCCAATATGACAAAAGAGGGATTACCCGTCGTTAACGATGACGGCACCCCGAAATGGCGAATGGCGCCCTCCCCTCGCGGCGCCTACTGGCAGGAGGGTATGAAGCTCGGATATCAGGACGTGGGGGCCTGGACCATCCCGCGAGCGATGGGGGCGGACCAGCAGAAAGCAGCGTGGCTTTATGCCCAATTCACCGTTTCGCGCACCGTGTCACTCCAGAAGACCCTCTACGGCCTGACACCCATCCGGCTTTCAGATCTGGAATCGCCGCAAATGCAGGCAAAAGCGCCAACACTGGGAGGCCTTGTCGAGTTCTACCGGAGCCCAGCGAGAACCGCCTGGTCGCCCACTGGAGTGAACGTGCCAGACTACCCCCGGCTGGCCAAGCTCTGGTGGCCAAACATTGCCGATGCGGTAACGGGGAAAATGACCCCGCAGCAGGCGCTCGATAACTTGGCGGCAGCACAGGACAGAACCTTGTCTATTATCGAGCGTAACTTCCTGGCCGGTGATTGTGGTCCTAAAATGGCGGATGAAGAAAAGCTGAAGGGCGAAGAATGGTGGCTCGCCCAACCTGGTGCGCCCAAGCCTCGCCTGAACAATGAGAAACCCCAGGGCAAAACCATCCGTTACGAGGACCTGCTCAGGCAGTGGGACATCGCGGGCAGCTGAGCAGGCTCATCAGGGTTCGGGCTCAAGCAGCTGTGCCACGCGCTTCTGCAGTTCGGGCACAACCTCGCTTTCGAACCAGGAATTCCGTCGCAGCCAGAGGTTATTTCTTGGGCTGGGGTGAGGCATCGGCAAAACTTCTGGCCAATAATCCTGCCAATGCTCCACATTGGCCGTGACGGATTTGCGGCTGTTGTCCAGATGCCATGCATGGGCGTACTGACCAATAACCAAAGTCAGCCCGATGTGAGGCAGACGATCCAGCAACAGGTTGCGCCAGGCCGGTGCGCACTCCGGCCGCGGCGGAAGATCCCCGGATTTCCCGGTTCCCGGATAGCAAAATCCCATGGGCAGGATGGCGAGCTTTTGCTCGTCGTAAAAGGTATCCCGGGTTATCCCCATCCATTGTCGAAGCCGATCGCCGCTAGGATCGTTGAAGGGCAACCCGGTTTCATGCACCCGCCTGCCCGGCGCCTGCCCGACTACCAGAATGCGAGCGCTTTCCGATATCTGGATGACCGGCCTTGGTCCCCGTGGAAGAACGTCCGCACAAATCGTACACGCCCGCACGCGCCGAACCAGATCGTCGAAGGGAAGCCGGGAAAGATCTTCAGTCATGAGTGTTCCGTCACAAGGGCGATTGCATATACGGGCATTTCCCGTAACGATAGAGGCACAATCACGACACAACAAGTCTCGAAGGACACCTTATGAATGCCAAAGCAGGCTCTCTCCCGCTGCCGGAAATAGATGTAGAAGAGTTCCGGAAAGTCGTTCGCACTCGCCGATCAATCAGGCGTTTCACCGATGAACCGATTCCGGAGAGAGTGCTTGAGGATTGCCTGGAGCTGGCTACCCTGGCGCCCAATTCCAGCAACCTTCAGCCCTGGGAATTTTTCGTGGTTCGTACTCCGGAGCTGAAGGCAAAACTTGCCCACGCCTGCCTTGGCCAGAATGCCGCGAAAACCGCCGCCGCGCTGATCGTGGTGGTGGCCCGACCGGATAGCTGGCGAGCTCATGCACAACAAGCCCTCACAGACTGGCCGGAAGAAACGCTGCCGCTGATCGTTGAAAAGTACTACCGAAAAGTCGCCCCCATCCACTACAACCAGGGCCCCTTCGGAATTCTGGGATTAGCGAAGAAAGCGGCAGGACTTGCCGTGGGAATCACCCGGCCTGTGCCCCGGGGACCCTACTCAAGCTGCGAGATGAAAATCTGGGCCACCAAATCCACCGCCCTGGCGGCCCAGAACCTGATGCTCGCGCTCCGGGCCCATGGCTATGATTCCTGCCCAATGGAGGGTTTCGACGAGCATAGGGTGAAGAAGTTGCTCAACCTCCCCGGGAAGGGCCTGGTGACCATGGTACTGGCGGCCGGCCGGAGGGCGGAGAACGGCGTGTATAACCGCCAATACCGTTTTGATCAGAGCCAACTGGTTCACTACCTGTGACCCAGCAAAGGCACTCGGGCATCACACCTCCGGATTGCCCAGCGCCTCAGCGGCTCCCAGCAGCCCGGTGTACGGCTCGGTGACCACGAAAACCGGCGTAAACTCCAGCAGCGGACGCATTCTTCCCTTATCCTCGAAGCCGTTCCGGAAAGGACTTTCCAGAAAGAAATCGAGGAAACGGGGCAGGATTCCGCCGCAGAGATAAACACCGCCGGTGCTGCCCAGGGTCAGAACCCCGTTACCGGCTACCCGACCGAGGATTTCACAGAAGTGGCGGAGCGTGTGTCGCGCCAGGCTGTCGGAGTTTTCCACCGCAGCCGCGGTGATTTTTTCCGGCGCGTCCAGTGGGGCGGCCACGCCCTGGATCTCGGCATGAGCCTGATACAGATTCAACAGGCCCTGACCACATAGAATACGCTCTACGGACACCCGCCCAAATCGGGCCTTGAGAATCCGCAGCACTGCCATTTCGGTATCGTCGGTGGGGGCGAAATCCACGTGGCCGCCTTCTGTCATCAACGGTACCCAGCCATGCTCAATGGGCACCAGGCCCGAAACACCGAGCCCGGTTCCAGGCCCCATAACCAGTCGGGGGCGACGGCTGTCACCCGGCCCACCGCACACAGGTACAAGGTGTTCGTCCGGAACATGGGGAACGCCGAGCGCCATGGCGGTAAAGTCATTGATCACCTTGAACCTGGACCAGCCGAACTGCGCCCGGACCTCTTCGATATCAAAGCGCCAGTGATTGTTGGTCATGCGAACCTGGGTGCCTCGAACCGGTGAGGCAACGGCCAGACAGGCTCCATCCACCTCTGAAACTCCGACCCGGGCCAAGTAATCCCGCACGGCGTCATCGAGATTGGTGTATTCCCCGCAGGGCAGAATCTCGATAGCCCCGGGCTGCACACTGCCCTTCTCTACCAGTGCGAAACGCGCATTGGTGCCGCCGATGTCACCGACCAGTGAGTAATGTGTTGCTGTCATGCCTCGTGATTCCAGAAAAAGCTGGCCCCTTCCTCGGGATTGCTGGCCGCACGTCGCATCCATCCAAACAACTCCCGACCATAGCCGTGATGATACCCGGTCAGGTCCGCTTTTTCAGAGTCCCGGCCGGCAAACTCCTGCTCATCCACGCGGACGGCAAGAACTCCCTTTTCCGCATCCAGACAAACCTGGTCACCATTTTTTACCTTGGCCAGCGGCCCGCCATCCAGCGCCTCCGGGTAGACATGGATCGCCGCGGGCACCTTGCCGGACGCACCGGACATACGGCCATCCGTCACCAGTCCGACCTTGAATCCTCGATCCTGCAACACGCCCAGGTAAGGGGTAAGCTTGTGCAGTTCTGGCATGCCATTGCTCTTGGGTCCCTGGAACCGCACGATCACAATGCAATCCCGATCCAGGTCGCCGGCCTCGAAAGCTGCCTTTAGTTCGTTCTGGTCGTTGAACACCACGGCCGGCGCTTCAACTATCCGGTGTTCCGGAGCAACGGCAGAAACCTTGATCACGCCCCGGCCCAGATTGCCATCGAGCACCCTCAGCCCACCATCGGGTGCAAACGGCTCCGCAATCGGGCTGAGCACATCCGGCCGAAGGCTTTTTTCCGGCGCCGGCTTCCACACCAGCCTCTCATCCTCCAGCTCCGGCATCTCGGTATAGCGCTCAAGGCCATAGCCCACGACCGTGTTTACGTCATTGTGCAGGTACCCGCCGCTCAGCAGCTCCCGGATCAGGAACGGGGTACCTCCCGCCTCGTGAAACGCATTCACGTCTTCCTGACCATTGGGGTAGATGCGGGTCATGGAGGGGACCACGGAAGAAAGCTCGGCGTAGTCATTCCAGTCGATGATGATACCGGCAGCCCGGGCAATGGCGATCCAGTGAATGGTGTGATTGGTGGAGCCACCGGTAACCAGCAGCGCTACCAGCGCATTGACGATGCTCTTCTCATCCACCATATCGCCAAGACCAAGCTCGCCTCCGTGAGGCTTCGACAATTTGATCACCTGCTCGGTTGCGGCACGGGTGAGCTCTTCGCGCAGCGGGGTATTGGGATTTACAAAAGCCGATCCCGGCAAATGCAGCCCCATGACTTCGACCAACAGCTGGTTGCTGTTGGCGGTGCCATAAAAGGTACAGGTGCCCGGACTGTGATAGGACTTGCTCTCGGCCTCCAGCAATTCATCCTTGCCAACCTTGCCCTCGGCGTAAAGCTGTCGAATCCGCTGCTTTTCCTTGTTCGGCAGACCTGAAGGCATCGGGCCTGCCGGAACCAGAATGGTAGGGAGATAGCCGAAGCTCAGCGAGCCGATCAGCAGGCCCGGAACAATCTTGTCGCAGATGCCCAATAGCATCGTGGCATCAAACATGTTGTGGCTCAGGGCCACGGCCGTACTCATGGCGATGGTGTCCCGGGAAAACAGGCTCAGCTCCATACCCGGCTGGCCCTGGGTTACGCCATCACACATGGCAGGCGTGCCTCCGGCCACCTGGGCCACGGACCCCATCCCCCGGGCCGCCTCCCGAATAACATCGGGGAACTTTTCGTAGGGTTGGTGGGCCGAAAGCATATCGTTATAGGCCGTTACCATGGCCACATTGGCCTTGTTCATGAACTTCAGGGTGTCTTTGTCGCCCTGACTACAGGCCGCAAAACCGTGGGCCAGATTGCCGCAGGACAGAGAACTCCGGTGCGGGGATTGGGCTTTGAGAGCGTTCATGCGGTTCAGGTAATCCTGCCGCGTTGAGCGACTGCGCTCAATAATTCTCTGGGTAACCTTGTCTACGGTCGGGTGCATGGTGGGCTCCATTGCATAAGTTATCAGAGTGGTCGTTTTTAGATGTAATTTTACTTTCTTTTTTTAGCATTACCACCGTTTAATCGTTCATTTATTCTTTTTTTGTTGTTATATTTACTACATTGCTGAGGTTAAACGAACAAAAAACGACCACCCAAGGAGTCAGACGATGACAATCCGTATCGCAATCAACGGTTTTGGCCGCATCGGTCGCAATGTTCTCAGAGCATTGTATGAAAATAACTACCGGAGCCAGCTCCAGGTTGTTGCCATCAACGACCTTGGCGACGCCGAAACCAACGCTCATTTGCTCAAGTATGACAGCGTTCATGGCCGACTTAACGCCGACGTCAGTCACGACGCAGAATCCCTGACCGTTAACGGGGACCGGATTGCCATTACCGCACTTCGCAACCCCGAAGAACTGCCCTGGAAAGACCACCGTGTTGATGTCGTGTTCGAATGTACCGGGCTTTTCACCAAACGCGACAAGGCGGCGGCGCACCTGACGGCCGGCGCCCGCAAGGTTATCATCTCGGCACCCAGCCCTGATGCGGATGCCATGGTGGTATACGGCGTGAACCACGAAACACTGACCGCCGACCACGACATCATCTCCAATGCGTCCTGCACCACAAACTGTCTGGCTCCGGTGGTTGAAGCCCTGCACAAGACCATTGGTATCGAGAGTGGCCTGATGACCACCATCCACTCCTACACTAACGATCAGAAGCTGAGCGACGTCTACCATTCCGACCTCTATCGGGCACGCTCAGCCACCCAGTCAATGATCCCAACCAAGACCGGCGCCGCTGCCGCCATTGGCAAGGTCATTCCGGAGTTGGACGGCAAACTCGATGGCCTGGCCGTTCGCGTTCCCACCATCAATGTGTCACTGGTGGATTTCGGCTTCATTGCCAGCCGGGAGACTACCGCAGAGGAAGTCAACGAAGCGGTTAAAGCGGCCGCCGAGCAGAGCCCGGTTCTTGGCTATAATATCGAGAAGCTGGTCAGCGTGGACTTCAATCACAACGCGCTCTCCAGCATCTTTGACGCCAACCACACCCGCGTTCTGGGCCGTCACGTAAAGGTCATGGCCTGGTACGATAATGAATGGGGGTTCTCGAACCGCATGCTGGATAATGCACTCGCCCTGATCAAGGCCGGCCAGTAAAACTGGCCGGCCCAGCTGATTCCGCTACCCTGTTCGAGACCATTTTTAAGAACCAAAGGACACAAACCATGCTCAGGCGTACCAAGATCGTCGCCACCCTCGGCCCCGCCACTGACTCGCCGGAATCCCTCGCAGCTATAATTGCCGCCGGAGTAGACGTTACCCGACTTAACTTTTCCCACGGCAGCGCTGAGGAGCACATCGGCCGAGCCCGCCGTGTTCGAGAAGCGGCAGCTTCGCAAGGCCGGTTCGTCGCGCTGCTCGCCGATCTGCAGGGCCCCAAGCTTCGCATCGCCCGCTTTGCGGAGAACAAGGTCACCCTTCAGGCCGGCCAGACGTTTATCCTTGACGCTTCCATGGACAAGGAGGCCGGTACCGAGGAAAGAGTCGGGATCGATTACGAGCAACTAATCGAAGATGTGGAACCGGGTGACATCCTGGTTCTCGATGACGGCCGCATAGAGATGGAAGTTCAGTCGGTGAGCGACCATAGCATCACCTCGACGGTTCTGATTGGCGGCCCGCTCTCCAATAACAAGGGCCTGAACAAGCGTGGCGGCGGCTTGTCCGCTGAAGCACTGACGGAAAAGGACAAGCAGGACATCGTCACAGCCGCCAAACTCGGTGCCGATTACGTGGCGGTTTCTTTTGTTCGCACCGCCGAGGATATGCACATCGCCCGGCGGCTGCTGAAGGAAGCCGGCTCTGACGCCGGCCTGGTCGCGAAAATAGAACGGGCCGAACTGGCCGACGATGTGGAGGCTCTGGACGCGGTCATCGAAGCATCCGATGCCGTGATGGTGGCCCGCGGCGATCTGGCCGTGGAAATCGGCGACGCCCAGCTTGTTGGCGTACAGAAGCACATCATCTCCCGCGCCCGGGTTCTTAACCGCGCGGTGATCACGGCCACGCAGATGATGGAGTCGATGATCACCAGCCCGATGCCAACACGAGCCGAAGTCTCAGACGTTGCCAACGCGGTGATGGACTACACCGACGCGGTGATGCTCTCTGCCGAGACCGCGGTGGGTGATTATCCGAAGGAAGCCGTGGAAGCCATGGTGCGCATCTGCCTGGGTGCCGAGAAGCATCCATCGATGCATCAGTCAAAGCACCGGATTCACGAGAGCATGGAGGAAGTTGATGAAGCTATCGCTCTTTCCGCCATGTACGCAGCGAACCACCTCGAAGGCGTCTCAGCAATCATCTGTATGACCGAAACCGGCGCCACGCCAAGGTTGATGTCTCGCATCAAATCGAGCCTGCCGATCTTTGCGTTTTCGCGCCACCACTCCACGCAGCATCGGGTCGTTTTGTTCCGGGGCGTTCAGACGGTGCCTTTCGATTCTGCCAAGATCCCGAACGAGCGGACGAATGCGTTGGCGGTGTCGGAGCTGGTGAACCGGGGGGCAGTCAAGGATGGTGATCTGGTGGTGATTACCAAGGGTGATTATGTGAATGCCCAGGGTGGTACAAATACCATGAAGATTGTTCGGGTTGGTTCGGATATTCGCTGATTCTTTTTTTCTCCCAAGCCCTCTGTCGCTTGGCGCTTGACCTTGTAGCCTGAGAGTCTGTGCCGGCGGCAGTGGGGCTCCCCTTTCCAAAAAACGCTACGAGCACATCCATGTGCGCTTGGCTGTGGCCATCCTTGGCCACAGACATTTTTGGAAAGGGGAACCCCACTCCCTCGATCGGGCTATAGCAAATATCTCGGCAAGAAAGCTTTTCGAATGCGTGGAATGTAGGTCGGATTAGCCGTAGGCGTAATCCGACGGACCTCTCTTGAGTTTCCGAGTCTAAAGATTGATTGTAGGATTACGCCTTTGACTAATCCGACCTACCAAACTATGAAATCACGGTGACTAATGGCGTTATCGGAAAGTTCGAAAAGCGCTTTGGGGCAGGGCTTCCGGGAATGTCGCTGGCCAAGGATGGCCAGCGCCAAGCGCACATGGATGTGCTCGTAGCGTTTCCCGGAAGCCCTGCCCCAAAGTGCGCCCACTCCAAAACTTCCAGTCTGGGAAACCAAGTCGGAAATTAGAGATCAGCAAGACTCCCACGCGCAATCTCGGTAATCTTTGCCCAGTCCTTGGCCGCCACCACATCCGCAGGGGTCAACCAGGTGCCGCCAACGGCCTGGACATTACCGAGGGCGAGGTAGTCGGCTGCGGTGTTCCGGCGGATGCCGCCGGTGGGGCAGAAAGTGACATCCGGGAAGGGGCCATTGAAGGCTTTGAGGGCCGGGATGCCGCCGGCGACTTCAGCAGGGAAAAATTTGAATTCGCGATAGCCGAGGTTATAGCCGACCATCATTTCCGAGATGGTAGCGATGCCGGGCAACAGCGGCGCTTCCGAGGTTACGCCGAATTCCAGGATGGCTTCGGTTACGCCCGGGGTGATGACGAACTGGGCGCCAGCGGCCTCTACCTGGCGGTATTGGGCAATGCTGGTGACGGTGCCCGCGCCCACCAAGGCATCCGGGATCGCCTTGCGGACTTCCTCGATGGCTTTGAGGCCGTGTTCGGTGCGCAGGGTGATTTCCAGAACGTTGATGCCGCCATCAACCAGTGCCTGACAAAGCGGCACGGCGTCTTCGAGCTCTTGGATAGCGATAACTGGCACCAGGGGTGAGGATTGCAGTACTGCCCTGACGCGCTCGCGATGGTAGTCGGAAAGTTGATTCATGGTTTTCTCCATAACAAAGGTCGGGCGTTTCAGGGGCTCCAGAACAGCTGGAGGCCAGGCCTGAGGAAAGCTCTGATGGGCATTTCGAGAACCTTATCCGGTTCTGACAGGGCTCGCTCCAGTGTCTGCAGCTTGTCCTCGCCCTTCAGATGCAGTGCCGTGAAACGGGCATCTCTCAGGGGCGGCCAGGTCAGGGTGATGCGCTTTTTGGGTTGCGACGCGGGCGTCGCAGCGGCAACGATGTCCTGACACTCAGGATCCATGGCGCCCTTCAGCTCCGGTGCATCCGGGAACAGCGACGCCGTGTGGCCGTCGTTGCCCATGCCGAGAATCAGCACGTCGATGGGCAGGGCCAGATCCGCCAGCTCGGCCTTCGCTCGCCCCAGGCCTTCGGCAGGTGTCGCACCGGGCTGTTTGAGCGACAGGAATCGGGCCGACGCCGCCTGGTTCTGCAGCAGATTCTCCCGAACAAGACGGGTGTTGCTGGCGTCATCGCTTTCGTCCACCCAACGCTCATCCGCCAGCAGGACGTCTACCCTGCCCCATTCCAGATTCTTGTTGGAAAGCGCCTTGAAAAATGGCAGCGGCGTGGAGCCGCCGGATACCACCAGGCTCGCCCTGGGCGCTTCTCTCAGGCAGGCAGCCAGAAACTCTCCAACCGCATCCGCAAGATTCAGGGCCACAGCCTCAGGCGTTTCACCTGAACAGTCGCGAACACCCTGGGGCAAGCGCAGATCAGACATCTTCATACCAGCTCCTCCCATCCCGGGTGATCATGGCGATGGAGGCAACCGGCCCCCAGGTTCCAGCGGCATAACGCTTGGGCGGTTCGCCGCTGTCTTTCCAGTTCTGGATCACCTGGTCTACCCAGCGCCAGGCGAACTCCACCTCGTCACGGCGGACAAAGAGGTACTGGTTGCCTTTCATCACCTCCCACAGCAGACGCTCGTAGGCGTCCGGAATACGGTCGGTGGCAAAGGTCTCCGAGAATGTCAGCTCCAGCGGGCCCTGGCGCAGGCGCATGCCTTTGTCCAGACCCTGGTCTTTGGTGAGGATCTTCAGAGCCATACCCTCATCGGGCTGCAGTCGGATGATCAGCTTGTTGTTGGCCAGGTGTTTCTGGTCGGGATCAAAGATGTAGTGCGGGGCCGGTTTGAAGTGGATGATTATCTGAGACAGCTTCTCCGGCAGGCGCTTGCCCGTGCGAATGTAAAAAGGCACGCCGGACCAGCGCCAGTTATCGATTTCAGCTTTCAGGGCCACAAAGGTTTCAGTAGCACTGCCCTTGTTCGCACCTTCCTCCTCCAGATAGCCGGGCACCGGTTTGCCGTTGCTGGTGCCGGCGGTGTATTGCCCGCGGACAACATAACTGTCCATCATGTCAGGCGTTATCTGCTTCAACGCCTTGAGAACTTTTACCTTCTCATCGCGAATGCTGTCGGCGGACAGGTCGGAAGGCGGGTCCATGGCAATCAGGCACAGCAGCTGCAACAGATGGTTCTGGATCATGTCGCGAATCTGGCCAGCCTTGTCAAAATAACCCCACCGGCCCTCAATGCCCACACTCTCAGCGACGGTGATTTCTACGTGGGATATGTGGTTCTGGTCCCACTGGGAGGCAAACAGGTTATTGGCAAACCGCAGGGCGATCAGGTTCTGGACCGTTTCCTTACCCAGGTAATGATCGATCCGGAACAGCTGGTTCTCGTTGTAGACCTCTCCCAGCTCATCGTTGATCACCTTCGAAGAATCCAGGTCGTGGCCTATCGGCTTTTCTACCACCACCCGCGTCTTCTCGGTACAGCAACTGGCAGCGCGCAAATTTCGGGCGATGACACCATACATGGACGGCGGGGTGGCCATGTATACGATGAGCTCGTTGTTGGCGTCATCCCGCCAATCGTTGAGCACACCAAAGGCCTCCGGTTCGTTAAAATCCAGAATCTGGTAATCAACCCGTTTCAGAAAAGACTTGGCCAGTTCACCGTCGAACTCGTCCGGTTTTACATGCTGCTTCAGCTTGTCGAACAACTGCTGGCGCACGGTCTCGGTATCCGCCTCTGTGCGGGCAATGGCCAGCACCCGGCTACCGTCGGCCAGGAGGTTAGCGCGCTCCAGCTGGTACAGCGCCGGAAACAGTTTTCGCTGGGCAAGGTCCCCCAACGCTCCGAATAGCATCAGGTCACAACGGGTATTGATCTTGTTGACCATTGGTTCCTTCTCTCTGGTGGGCAGTCCGTCGCAAAAACTCGACGACCGGACTCAATGTAGTAATTTTAAACAAATAATGACATCCAAAAATCAATAATCCAAGAAAAAACTGCATTTTGTGATACTTTTACTACCCCAAAACCTGTAAAAAAGCGGTATAATCACCGCGTTTTCAAGACACCGACCGCCCATGATTCAGGGAGTACCATTGATGGCCGCGAACCAGGCGCACCGTGACGACAATCTGCTTGAGGACATCCAGTCCAGGCTGGACAGCCTTAACAAATCCGAGCGCAAAGTGGCCGAGGCCATTCTCCGCGACCCCAGCGCGGCCACCCGTTACAGCATAGCTGCACTGGCCAGAGCCGCCGATGTAAGCGAGCCAACGGTCAACCGCTTCTGCCGGGGTTTCTCTGCCACGGGCTTCCCGGATTTCAAAATCCGCCTCGCCCAGAGCATTGCCACCGGCACCCCTTACATCGGCCAGAATGTGGAGCCGGATGACACCGTTGCCGAATTCGCCGACAAGATCATGCTCAGTACCATTGCCAGCCTGGACAAAGCCCGGCAGGCGCTCGACCCGAAAGCCCTGGCCACCGCAATCGACTATCTGATCCAGGCCAAGCAGATCAATTTCTTTGGCATGGGCGGATCTGCGGCTGTGGCCATGGACGCCCAGCACAAGTTTTTCCGCTTCAATATCCCGGTCATGTCTTACGACGACGCCTTGATGCAACGTATGGTTGCGGCCGGCGCCAACGTCGGTGACGTGATCGTTCTTATTTCCTACACGGGCCGCACCCGGGAAACTGTCGATATCGCGCAACTGGCGCGGGCCAACGGCGCCACTGTGATTGGCATCACCAACCCCGACTCACCCCTGGCGGAAAGCTGCACGGTGGTACTGGGTGTGACCGCTCCGGAGGACACCGAGGTCTACATGCCAATGTCTTCACGCATTATTCACCTGAGCGTTATCGACATCCTGGCAACCGGCGTAACCCTCAAACGCGGCGCGGACTTTCTCGGGCACCTCAAGAAGATCAAGGAAAGCCTCAAGGCAACCCGATTCCCGCAGAATTAAGGCTTACCGCAACCATATAGGGGAATACGGACACAAAAAAGCCCGGGCTTCGCACCGGGCTTTTCATGATAGCAGGGGCGCCATATAGCGCCCTTTCTCAACTTGGGTTTATCAAGGCCTCTCGACCTCTGCCCGATTCCTCAGGAACTGCTGGTAGGCTGCGTATTCACGCTGGCCTTCAAGCGACGCAAGGAACTCACGGAGCTGGTTCAGCTCGGTGCTTTCTTCGGCCACCTGACCGTCGGTAACCTCGTCCAAAGCGATCACTGCGGCTGAATTCGGCGTCACAGCCTTGCCGTAACGGGCATCGTCGGCAGGACGGGGCAGAGAGAAAACCTGTTGCATGATGGCAGGCCCAACATCCGAGGCGTTCCTGGCAAGACCCTCATAGCTCGCCCACTCTCCAATACCCTCGGGGGTATCGCCAGCTTCAAGCTCAGCGATAATAGAATCGGCCCTTTCAGAGAGCGCTTCACGGGTCTTGCGTTGCTCAAGCGTGGCGCGGATCTGATCACGAACCTCGTCCAGCGGCAACTGCTCGGCCTCGTGGTACTCACGAACCCGCGCGACAACGGAGACGTTGTCACCCACATCAATCAGCTCGGTATTGTAGCCGGCCTCCAGGACATCCTCGGAGAACAGCTGTCTAACCAGGCCGGCATGATCAAATGGAGCCTGGCCACCGTCACGGGTAATGCCCGTGGCCTCTCGCACTTCCAGACCCAGTTCCTCCGCAGGGCCGGCCAGGTCATCGGCTGCATAGGCAGAGTCGGCAAGTTCGGCACGGACTTCCGCAAAACGCTCCCTGGCCTGTTCGCGAGCCAGTTCACGACGGAGTTGCTCTTCCATTTCAGCCAGAGACGGCACCTCGGACTCCCTCACATCTTCCAGACGGATCAGATGAACGCCGAAAGACGTACGAACCGGCTCCGAAATCTCCCCTTCCTCAAGAGCAAACAACGCCTCCTCAAAGGCCTCGGCGTAAATACCGCGGCCAGCGTAACCCAGATCGCCGCCATCCTCCGCAGAGACGGTGTCAATCGAATACTCCCGGGCCAGATCGGCAAAGGATTCACCGGCCGCCAGGCGCTCCTGGATCGTCGCCATGGTTTCGTCTGCTTCACTGCCGTCTTCGATCAGGATGTGCGACGCACGACGCTCCTCGCTCGCCAGATCAGCCGACCGCCGCTCGTAATAGGCCTGAAGCTCCGCATCGTCAATTTCGATGCTCTCGGCGAGGGCACCCTGGGACAAAGTAATATAGGCGGCATCAACCCGCTCCGGCTTTTGGAACGCCCCTGAATTCTCTTCATAGAAGGTTTCGATGTCGGCGTCTGTAACCGAGATGCTATCCGCCACGGAACTGGCGGGAACATCCAGTACCCGGAAGCTCCGGGTCTGATTCTGGATCTGGAGCAGTTGCTCGGCGTTTTCATCGGCAACCAGACCACTCTGGACGATGCCGGCACGGATCTGGTTAACCACGTACTGCTTGCGCATGGCTTCCCGGAACTCACCGACACCCATGCCCATGTTGCGCACCGTGGAAACGAAACGGTCACGGTTGAACTGTCCATCCACCTGGAACTGCGGCATCTGGGTGATCAAGGCATCGATATCCGCATCATTGAGTTCCAGACCCTGTGCGTTGGCGTCCTGGATCAGGACCTGCTCCTGGATCAGGGAATCCAGTACATCCGTGCGGATCTGGTCTTCGTTGAGCATGGAAGGATCGGGGGTTTCCATTCTGGATAGCCGGCGCTGACTCTCCATCTGCACCACGCGGAGAAACTCCCGCTCGGTAATATCCTCGCCGTTGACCGTTGCCACCTCTGGTTCGCCAGAGAAGCCGCCAACAATGGCGTCCATTCCCCAGATGGATAGCGACACAATCAGAAGGCCAATGATGATCTTGGCAATCGTGCCCTGGGCATTTTCCCGAATATCTTGAAGCATGTTTCTCCCGGATCCCTGTTCAAGGTCGTGCAGTGTTATTCGTTTCAGCGCGCTGTTACGGGCGGACCTAACGTAAAAAGGCGCACCCTGAGTGGAATGCGCCTTGAATTCTTCTTGGGTGGCCCCCTGTGACAGGAGCCACCGGAGAAAGAACCGTTACTTAACGGCGTCTTTCAGGGCCTTGCCTGCTTTGAACCCAGGCACTTTGGAGGCCGGAATCTTGATCTCGGCACCAGTCTGCGGGTTACGACCGGTACGAGCAGCACGCTCTTTAACGGAGAAGGTACCAAAACCGATCAGAGTTACCTGATCGCCTTTTTTCAGGGCACCGGTGATGGAGTTGGTCATTGCATCCAGAGCACGGCCAGCGGCGGCTTTGGAGATATCTGCGGACTCTGCAATTGCATCGATAAGTTCGGACTTGTTCACACTAAACCCCTTCGATTTCAGGTTGAAGATGTTATAGGTTGGTTTGTTTTTTCTCGGACGTTCTCGACTATCGCATAAGCGGTCAGAGAATTCCATTCTTCAGTTTTCTTATTCCTTTCGGCTTTATACCGGCATTCGGAATAGGCACTAACTGCGCGGGAGCCCTTGGTATTGGCTGCTTCACGGCGAAACAGTTATACCAATGGGCTCTCTGGCATGTCAACAACTCATCAAGGCTTTAATGTGTATTTATGCGTTCTGACGCGTCGCCTTCATCATCACGCGGCTTGCCGGACCCGGTTTCCGGGGAGGAATCCTCAACCCTTGGCTCGGGCGGATACGCCAGCGCAATGTCGAGCACTTCGTCTATCCACTTCACCGGCCGTATCTCCAGTGACTCCTTGATGTTCTCCGGTATCTCTTTGAGATCCCGAACATTTTCATCAGGGATAATCACCGTCTTGATGCCACCCCGGTGTGCTGCAAGAAGCTTTTCCTTCAAGCCGCCGATGGCCAATACACGCCCTCGCAGGGTAATCTCACCGGTCATTGCCACGTCAGCGCGAACCGGAATCTTGGTCAATGAAGAAACCAGGGCTGTGCACATGCCGATACCCGCACTCGGGCCGTCTTTCGGCGTGGCACCTTCCGGCACATGGACGTGCAGATCGTGTTTCTCGTGAAAATCATCGGCAATTCCGAGACCGGGTGCGCGGCTGCGAACCACAGTCAAGGCCGTCTGGATGGACTCCTGCATCACATCGCCCAAAGAACCGGTCTTGACCACCCGGCCCTTGCCCGGTGTGAGCGCACATTCAATGTGCAGCAGTTCGCCGCCCACCTGGGTCCAGGCCAACCCTGTCACCTGACCAATTTCATTCTTTTCTTCGGCCAGGCCGTACTTGAATTTCTTGACCCCGGAGTAGTCTTCAAGCATGTCCTTCGTGAGAGTCACAGACGCCTTATCGCCACTCTCCACGTGGTCACGCACCACCTTGCGGCAGATTTTCGCGATCTCGCGCTCCAGGCCACGCACACCGGCCTCACGGGTGTAGTAGCGGATCAGGTCGCGCAGGGTATCCTCAGGCAGCTTCAACTCGTCCTTGCGCAGCCCGTTTGCCTTGATCTGCTTGGGCAACAGATACCGCAGCGCAATGTTGACCTTCTCGTCCTCGGTGTATCCGGGGATACGGATGATTTCCATCCGGTCCAGCAGCGCCGGCGGAATGTCCATGGAGTTGGAGGTGCACACGAACATCACATCGGAGAGGTCGTAATCAACTTCCAGATAGTGATCGTTGAACGTGTGATTCTGCTCCGGATCCAGAACCTCAAGCAGCGCTGATGCCGGGTCACCACGGTGATCCATGCCCATCTTGTCGATTTCATCGAACAGAAACAGCGGGTTTTTCACCCCCACCTTGGACAACTTCTGCAGAAGCTTGCCCGGCAGCGCACCGATGTAGGTTTTCCGGTGACCACGGATTTCAGCTTCATCCCGAACGCCGCCCAGGGCCATGCGGGTGTATTTCCGATTGGTAGCGCGGGCGATGGACTGCCCGAGTGAGGTCTTACCGACACCAGGAGGTCCCACCAGGCAAAGCACCGGGCCTTTGACCTTCTTCACACGACTCTGAACCGCCAGGTATTCCAGAATACGCTTCTTGACCTCATCCAGGCCGTAGTGATCTTTATCGAGGATCTCCCGGGCTTTTTCGATGTCGTGACGGACACGGCTTCGCTTCTTCCAAGGAATGGCCAGCATCCAGTCGATGTAACCCCGAACGACGGTCGCCTCCGCAGACATCGGCGACATCATCTTGAGCTTGTTCAGTTCGGTTTCGGTTTTCTTGCGGGCTTCTTCCGGAAGGCCGGCTTCCTCGAGCTTCTGTTCCAGCTCTTCGAAGTCGTTATTGCCTTCGCCCAGGTTACCCATTTCCTTCTGGATAGCCTTCATTTGCTCGTTCAGATAGTACTCGCGCTGGCTGCGCTCCATCTGCTTCTTGACGCGGCCACGGATGCGTTTCTCGACCTCGATCAGATCGATTTCGCCGTCGAGCTTGCCCAGCAGAAGGTCCACACGCTTGCGGATATCCAGCGCTTCCAGGAGCTCCTGTTTTTCAGGAATACGCATTTCCAGATGCGCGGCCATGGTGTCGGCCAGTCGCTCCAACTCTTCAATACCGGTAAGCGCATTGGAGACTTCAGAGGGTACCTTCTTGGAGAGTTTTACGTACTTTTCAAACTCATCCATCAAAGTCTTTACCAGAACCTCCTGCTCGCGCTCGGGCAAGCCTTCTTCATCCATAAGGACTGCGCCACCGGACAGGAATTCGCCCTCGGTGATGTCGCTGATGGTGGCTCGGGCGTTGCCCTCTACAAGCACTTTGACTGTGCCATCGGGCAGACGGAGCATTTGCAGGACCGTGGCCAGGGTGCCCATCTCGAACACATCCTTGGGACCGGGTTCATCGGTGGAAGCGTCTTTCTGGGCAACCAGGAGGATTTCCTTGCTTCCTTCCATTGCGGCTTCCAGAGCCTGAATGGATTTTTCTCGGCCCACGAACAGCGGGACCACCATGTGCGGAAACACCACTACGTCACGCAGCGGAAGCAGCGGGTACTCTTGCACAGCATTTTCGGGTATACGGGTCATTGGGAATCCTCTGACGGTATTTCTTTCAGCATATCACCCTTCATTGGGGCGCCCGCAAAAATTGCAATCTTTTTACCAAACGAAACAGGGCAGGAAACTCGGGATACAAAACGCGAAAAGGGGCGTCACCGCCCCTTTTCATTTGAACCACTGAACAACGCTCAGTCTTCAGGCACAGCCTTGGCGTGATCACTGCTCGCGTAGATCTTGAAGGGCTCGGAATCCCCGCTGATTACGCTCTCGTCGATCACCACCTTGGTGACGTCATGCTCCGAGGGAATCTGGTACATGGTATCCAGCAGCGTCGCTTCCATAATGGACCGCAGACCACGGGCACCCGTCTTGCGCTCCATGGCCTTACGGGCAACGGCCCGCAACGCGTCTTCGCGGAAATCGAGCTCGACCCCTTCCATATCAAACAGCTTCTGGTACTGCTTGGTCAGGGAGTTCTTGGGCTCGGTCAGAATCTGCACCAGCGCCTCCTCATCCAGTTCGTTGAGGGTTGCCACCACAGGCAAACGACCCACGAACTCTGGAATCAGGCCATATTTCACCAGATCCTCAGTCTCCACGTCCTTGATGACGTCGCCCGTGTTCTTGGCATCATCCTGACTGGCGACAGATGCAGAGAAACCAATACTGTTCTTTTCAGTACGCTCGCGAATCACCTTGTCGAGGCCCGCGAAAGCGCCACCGCAGATAAACAGCATGTTGCCGGTATCAACCTGCAGGAATTCCTGCTGCGGATGTTTACGACCACCCTGTGGCGGAACCGACGCAACGGTGCCTTCGATCAGCTTCAGAAGTGCCTGCTGAACACCCTCACCGGAAACATCCCGGGTAATAGACGGGTTGTCTGACTTGCGGGAAATCTTGTCAATCTCATCGATGTAGACGATACCCCGCTGGGCCTTGTCGACATCGTAATCGCACTTCTGCAGCAGCTTCTGGATGATGTTCTCGACATCCTCACCCACGTAACCGGCTTCCGTCAGCGTGGTGGCGTCGGCAATGGTAAAGGGAACATTCAGCATCCGAGCCAGGGTCTCTGCAAGCAGAGTCTTACCACTGCCGGTCGGGCCGATCAGCAGGATGTTGCTCTTGCCGAGCTCGACATCACCCTTGCCCTCGCCGTAACGAAGACGTTTGTAGTGGTTATAGACCGCAACAGACAACACCACCTTGGCCCGGTCCTGACCGATGACGTACTCATCAAGGGTATTGCGGATCTCGGCCGGTGTAGGAAGGCGATCGCTCGGCTCTTCCTGCGCGTTCTCCTGGATCTCTTCCCGGATAATGTCGTTGCACAGGTCGACGCACTCGTCGCAGATGAACACCGAGGGCCCTGCAATGAGCTTTCGGACTTCATGCTGGCTCTTTCCACAAAACGAGCAGTAAAGCAACTTGCCGTTATCGTCGCCCCTGCCGTTTCTTTCATCTGCCATTGAAATACCTCTGATCTCGTTTTGCCGGCGTCACTGCCTGATACGCCGGCCAAGTATGATGCGATTAGTTCCAGTATTATTTATTCGGTACGCGCTTATCAAGTATTGAATCAATCAGCCCATACTCTTTTGCCTGGCCCGGATCCATGAAGTTGTCACGGTCGGTATCCTTGGCGATCGTCTCCAGATCCTGCCCGGTATGATGGGCCAGGATGGAGTTCAGGGTATGCCGGATCTTCAGGATTTCCCGGGTGTGAATCTCAATGTCCGTTGCCTGCCCCTGGTAACCACCCAGCGGCTGATGAATCATCACGCGGGAGTTGGGCAAACAGGCCCGCTTTCCGGCCGCACCGCCGGCGAGCAGGAATGCACCCATGCTCGCAGCCTGACCTACACACAGGGTCGCGACGTCCGGCTTGATGAACTGCATGGTGTCGTAGATGGACATACCCGCAGTGACCGAACCGCCCGGGCTGTTGATATAAAGATGAATGTCCTTGTCCGGGTTCTCAGACTCGAGGAACAGGAGCTGGGCCACGATCAGGTTCGCCATGTGGTCCTCTACCGGGCCCACCATGAAGATTACCCGCTCCTTGAGCAAGCGGGAATAAATGTCGAACGACCGCTCGCCGCGAGCTGTCTGCTCGATAACAATCGGCACCAGTCCTGAATTGGTAACCATTGCGGGACCATCGATTGGTTTCTGCGTCATGATGCGCCTGAACTCCTTATGGACAATGGGTCGTGGACTCGCTCCACGGCAGTTTCAAAAGTATTGCACCCTATACTTTGCCAGCAGCGGCCCCAGATGAAAACAGCCGGACATGCCGGCTGTTCTCTGGGTCGGCCATCGGGACCGGCTTTTGATCCGATCCCGGGCAAAATCAGCGCTGCGGCTGACCGGCCTGAACGGCCTCTTCGTACTTGACCTTCTTCTCTTTGACCTTCGCCTGCTCCAGCACATGGTCAACAACCGCATCCTCCAGAACGGAAGACTCGATCTGGCTCTTCTGCTCCGGGTTGCTGTTGAAGTGAGCAACAACCTCTTCAGGCTGTTCATACGTAGACGCGATTTCCTGGATCTTTTCGTCTACTTTTGCCGGATCGGCTTTCAGGTCGTTCTTCTTGACCACTTCCTGGAACAGCAGGCCGGTCTTCACGCGACGCTCCGCCTGCTCCTGGAAAATTTCCTTCGGCAGCTGCTGGAAATCAACCTGGCCGCCAAAGCGCTGAACGGCATCTTGACGCAGGCGATCGATTTCCTGATCAACCAGAGCAGCCGGGATATCCAGCTCAGTGGTTTCCAGCAGTCCGTCAACCACGTCGTTCTTGACCTTGTTGGAAACCGCCTGCTTCAGCTCGCGCTCCATGTTCTTTTTGACTTCTTCGCGGAACGCGGCTTCGTCTTCGGCATCAATACCGAACTTCTTGAAGAACTCGGTGTCGAGTTCCGGCAACTGCGGCTCTTCGACCTTGTGAATCTTGATCTCGAACTTGGCTGGCTTACCTGCCAGCTCTTCGTTGTGGTAATCCTCCGGGAAGGTCACCTCGATTTCCATGTCTTCGCCGGCCTTTCCACCAACGATGGCTTTCTCAAAGCCCGGAATCATCTGGCCAGAGCCCAGAGTCAGGCGATGGCCTTCAGCGGCGCCGCCTTCAAACTCTTCACCATCGATGAAACCTTTGAAGTCAATGGTCAGCACGTCCTTGTTCTTGGACTTGCGCTTGACTTCTTTCATGGTGGCCTGCTGACGACGCAGGTTGTCGATCATGTTGTCGACGTCTTTGTCAGTAATCTCGGAGGTCAGCTTTTCAACGGAGATCTTGCTCAGATCGCCCAGTTCGATTTCGGGCAGCACTTCGAAAGTGGCCACGAACTCCAGATCCTTGCCCTCTTCCATCGTCTTGGGCTCGAACTTTGGCCAGCCCGCCGGGTTGATATCCTGCTCCTGCAGTGCCTTGATGTAGTTGTCGCGCATAACCTCGCCAACGATTTCCTGGCGGACGCTGTCACCGAAACGACGCTTGACGACGCTCATGGGCACCTTGCCCGGGCGGAAACCGTTCAGGCGCACGGTACGCGCGGTTTCCTGCAGGCGTTTCTGGACCGCCTGGTCGATTTCCTGGGCGGGCACACCAATCGTCATGCGACGCTCGATGTTGGAGGTCGTTTCAACAGACACTTGCATGGAAGATCCTCAAATTACAGGTTCGGTATGTGAATGAAATTAAACCCAAAAGTCCGATTTCGGGGCAATGCCCGAGAAAGGACTGAAAATTAAAAGCCGCTAGTTTATCATGCTTTGCACCGCCGAGAGAATCACCCCGCAGCGCAGTTTGGTATCCCGTGCACACACGGCCTACGAATCCAATGGGAAGAGGTATGGGGACGAAAAGGCAAAAAGAAAGGGGTGGTGCGCGAGGAGAGACTCGAACTCTCACGGGTTGCCCCACTGGAACCTAAATCCAGCGCGTCTACCAGTTCCGCCACTCGCGCACAACAGAATGAAGAATGCCCGATGGCCAGACTGCCATCAACCTATTCAACAAACGCGGAATCAACTCTGAAAGAAAAGTGGGGTGGACGAAGGGGTTCGAACCCTCGACCGCAGGAGTCACAATCCTGAGCTCTACCAACTGAGCTACGTCCACCACATCGGGACATGCCTTTTACTTTTCAACTTTGCTGGTTACGGTCGCTCCGGCGCGGACCAAGCCGACGACTTGATGGCGCGCCCGGCAGGACTCGAACCTGCGACCATCCGCTTAGAAGGCGGATGCTCTATCCAGCTGAGCTACGGGCGCTTGACCGTTCGCCCACCTGAACATTCAGAAAATGGTCGGGGTAGAGAGATTCGAACTCCCGACATCCTGCTCCCAAAGCAGGCGCGCTACCAGACTGCGCTATACCCCGTTTGAACTGAACAACAAGTGCCTCAGCAAAGTTGGCGCGCATATTACCGGCGCCGGAGGGTCCCGTCAACACGGATTTCCAAATTCCCTGAAACAACAGCCTCTTCAGTGACAAAGTGCGGTGCCGAAAGTTCCTTCGAGCCCGGTCAGGCGCCCGTTCAATTGGAGTTCGCCTGGAAGCATGAGACAATGCCCCACCTCCAATTTACCGATGCCCAACCGACAAGACGAGACATGACCGCCAAACTGATCAACGGAAAAGAGATTGCCGCCGAAGTAAGACAGCAAGTCGCCGCAGGGGTGGAAGCAAGAACCCAGCAAGGCCTGAGAGCCCCCGGGCTGGCCGTGGTACTGGTCGGCAACGATCCCGCATCCCATGTATACGTAGGCAACAAACGCAAGGCGTGCGACCAGGCCGGAATTCTCTCCCTCTCATACGATCTGCCGGAAGACACTTCCCAGGAAGCACTCGAGGCGCTGATTGATGAGCTGAATGAAAACCCGACCGTAGATGGAATCCTGGTACAGCTTCCATTGCCGGCTCATCTGGATGCAGACCCGATTCTGGTCAAGATCCGCCCGGACAAAGACGTCGACGGCTTTCACCCGTACAACATCGGCCGCCTGATGCAGCGCAAGCCTACCCTGCGCCCATGCACACCGGCTGGCATCATCACCCTGCTCGACAGCATCGATACGCCTTACAAGGGCCAGCATGCCGTGATTGTCGGCGCTTCCAATATTGTCGGTCGCCCCATGAGCATGGAGCTGCTATTGAAAGGTGCCACGACAACGGTTTGTCACCGCTTCACACCAGATCTTGAGAAGTTTGTCCGGGAAGCCGACATCCTGGTCGCTGCAGTCGGCAAGCCCGGCCTGATCAAGGGCGACTGGGTAAAGCCGGGAGCGACGGTGATTGATGTGGGCATCAACCGGATGGAAGACGGAAAGCTATATGGCGATGTAGATTTCGCAGCGGCTTCAGAGCGCGCCGCCTACATCACACCGGTTCCCGGTGGCGTCGGGCCGATGACCATTGCGACCCTGCTGCAGAATACACTGTATGCCGCGGATGTCCTGCACAAGGACTGAGCCGAGGTGTTGGATTACGGCTCCGCCTAATCCAGCAAGCCACAAAAAACCCCGCCGAGGCGGGGTTTTTTATGCGCAGCGCTTACTGTCCGTACTTGGCTTTCGCCTTCAGACGGTAGGCGTGCAGCAGCGGCTCGGTATAGCCGTTGGGCTGCTCTCGGCCCTTGAGAACCAGATCCAGCGCTGCCTGGAAGGCGACACTGTCATCAAAGTTCCCGGCCATCGGGCGGTAGGCCGAATCACCGGCGTTCTGCTTGTCGACCACCGCAGCCATGCGCTTCATGGTTTCCATGATCTGCTCTTCAGAGCAGATACCATGATGCAGCCAGTTGGCCAGCAATTGGGAAGCGATACGCAGCGTGGCGCGGTCTTCCATCAGGCCCACATCATTGATGTCAGGTACCTTGGAGCAGCCAACGCCCTGATCGATCCAGCGAACAACGTAACCGAGGATACCCTGGGCATTGTTGTCCAGTTCCTGCTGGATATCTTCGGCACTCAGGGAGGCCGGATCATCCATTACAGGCACTGTCAGGATGTCCTCCAGTGCTGCACGAGTGCGGCTTTCCAGCTGCTTCTGGACATCAGCCACGTTCACCTGGTGGTAGTGAGTAGCATGCAGCGTGGCCGCCGTGGGAGACGGAACCCAGGCTGTGTTCGCGCCGGCCTTCGGATGGCCGATTTTTGCTTCCAGCATGCCGGCCATCAGGTCAGGCATGGCCCACATGCCCTTACCAATCTGGGCAACACCACGGAAACCGGTTTCCAGGCCAATGTCCACGTTCCACTGCTCGTAGGCGTTGATCCAGGTTGCCTGCTTCATCGGGCCCTTGCGGATAAACGGACCCAATTCCATGGAGGTATGGATCTCGTCACCGGTGCGGTCCAGGAAGCCGGTATTAATGAACACGGCGCGCTCTTTGGCGGCATGGATACAGGCTTTCAGGTTAACTGTGGTACGACGCTCCTCGTCCATAATGCCAACCTTCAGGGTGAAGCGCGGCAGACCAAGCGCATCTTCAACACGGCCGAAGAATTCGTTGGTGAACGCCACCTCTTCCGGTCCGTGCATCTTCGGCTTCACGATGTACATGGAGCCTTTGGTGCTGTTCTGGAACTTGCCGTTGCCCTTCATGTCGTGAATGGCGATCAGCGAAGTGATCAGACCGTCCATCAGGCCTTCCGGCACTTCGTTGCCGTCCTTCAGCAGGATGGCAGGGTTGGTCATCAGGTGGCCGACGTTACGGATAAACATCAGGCTTCGACCTTTCAGGCTCAGCTCACTGCCGTCGGCTGCCGTGTAGGTGCGGTCAGCGTTCATCTTGCGGGTCAGCTGCTCGCCACCTTTTTCAAAGGTTTCCTGCAGGTCACCCTTCATCAGGCCAAGCCAGTTGCGGTAAGCCAGTGCCTTGTCGTCAGCGTCTACGGCCGCTACCGAATCTTCGCAGTCCATGATGGTGGTCAGAGCAGACTCCATCAGCACGTCTTTGACGTTAGCGCCGTCGTCTTTGCCAATCGGGTGGCTGGCGTCGATCTGGATTTCGAAGTGCATGCCGTTCTTGACCAGCAGCACGCCGGTGGGCGCGTCGGCAGCACCGGTGTAGCCAACAAAGCCGGCTTCGTCTTTCAGACCGGTGGTCTCACCGTTCTGCAGCTTGACGACCAGCTTGCCACCTTCAACCAGATACTTGGCAGCATCTTTATGGCTGCCTGAGGCCAGCGGCGCGGAGCTGTCGAGCAGGTTACGGGCCCATTCGATAACTTTGGCCCCGCGAACCGGGTTGTAACCACGGCCTTTGTCGGCGCCGCCTTCTTCGGAGATCGCATCGGTACCGTAAAGAGCATCGTACAGGCTACCCCAGCGCGCGTTCGCCGCGTTGAGCGCAAACCGGGCGTTCATGATCGGAACCACCAGCTGCGGGCCGGCCATGGTGGCCACTTCCGGATCCACATTGGAGGTGGAGATCTTGAATTCGGAAGGCTCGTCAACGAGATAGCCGATGTCTTTCAGGAAGGACTTGTACTCGGCCATGTCCAGCTTCTGACCCTTGTGATCACGGTTCCAGCTGTCCATTTTTTCCTGGATCGCATCACGCTTGGCCAGCAGCTCGCGGTTGCGTGGCGCCAGCTCGTTCACGATCTTGTCGAATTCTGCCCAGAATTTATCGGCATCGACCCCTGTGCCCGGGATCGCTTCATTGTTCACGAAATCATACAGATTCTTTGCGACCTGAATGCCGCCGATTTGTACGCGTTCTGTCATCGTTGTCTGCCTCAGTGGGTTACGTTTCCCGACTCCCCCTTCATCTTGAGGGGGCATTCTAATTTGAGCGCCGCATTGTAAGGGAAAATCCTTACAAGATCATGCCTGCACGCGCAAAACTGGTCTGACCAACCAGCATCTCCCGGAAATTCAGGCTTTACGCCAGGTCGTCCCCTCTCGGGAATCGTCCAGAATAATACCCTTATCGAGTAGCTCGTCGCGGATCCGGTCGGCCTCGGCAAAATTCTTCGCCTTTCGGGCATCGGCCCGGGCCTGGATCATCGCTTCAATGTCTTCGGCGCTGAGTTCACCACCGGTGTCCGCCTGGAAAAACGCCTCGGGGTCCTGTTGCAACAGCCCCAGGACACCGCCAAGCCTCACCAGAATCGCCGCACTACGTTTGGCATCCTCTTCGCGACCATCGCGACGGTGCTGGTTGATTTCGTTGGCAACCGCGTGGAGGACAGCAATGGCGCCCGCAGTATTGAAATCATCGTCCATCGC
Organism: Marinobacter sp. MIT932201; assembly: GCF_047123295.1. Taxonomy (NCBI): domain Bacteria; kingdom Pseudomonadati; phylum Pseudomonadota; class Gammaproteobacteria; order Pseudomonadales; family Marinobacteraceae; genus Marinobacter; species Marinobacter sp. MIT932201. Next base: position 2,685,362 of record NZ_CP138917.1, read on the forward strand.
CTCGGCAAACCGCTCATCATGCTCGGATTCCGGCACATCGGCGGCCTTGGCGGGCACGATGCCTCTAAGGGCATGATACAGCCGAGTGAGCGTGCGGCCGGCCTCGGCCAGATTTTCCTCGGAGTAGTCCACCTGGCTGCGGTAATGGCTGGACACCAGGAAGTAACGGACCACTTCCGCCGGGTACTTCTCCATGATCTCGCGGATGGTGAAGAAGTTGCCCAAAGACTTGGACATCTTTTCCTTGTTCACCCGGATGGCGCCCGCGTGCATCCAGGTGTTCACAAAGGTGTGGCCAGTGGCACACTCGGATTGGGCAATCTCGTTCTCGTGGTGCGGGAACAACAGGTCCGGCCCGCCGCCGTGAATGTCAAACGTATCCCCCAGGCAGCATGTGGACATCGCCGAGCACTCAATGTGCCAGCCGGGACGACCATCGCCCCAGGGCGAGGGCCAGCTGACCTCCCCTGCCTTGGCCGCTTTCCACAACGCGAAATCCGCCGGACTGCGTTTGGCTTCCTGCACGTCAACTCGCGCGCCCGCCAGCAGATCCTCCAGTTTTTTCTTGCTGAGCTTGCCGTATTCCTCGAAGGAATCAACGGCAAAATAGACATCACCGTTATCCGCCGCATAGGCGTGGCCACTGGCAATCAGCTTATGGATCATCGCGATGATTTCGTCAATGTACGCAGTCGCCCGGGGCTCTTCGTCCGGAGACAGCACACCAAGACGGGCTTCATCTTCGTGCATCGCCCTGATCATCCGGTCGGTAAGCTCGTTATAGGGCTCACCGTTCTCATCCGCACGGCGCAAGATCTTGTCGTCAATATCGGTGATGTTGCGAACGTAGTTTACGTCGTAGCCGCGATGGCGCAGGTAACGGGTAATCACGTCAAAGGCCACCAGCACCCGTGCATGGCCCAGGTGGCAGTAGTCGTAGACGGTCATACCGCAGACATACATCCGCACCTTGCCCGGCTCAATCGGCCGGAACTCTTCCTTTTGCTGGGTCAGCGTGTTGTAGATGCGGATCACTTGCCCCCCTTACCCCAGGAATCCCTGAGCGTAACCGTGCGGTTGAACACCGGCCGACCGGCAGACTCGGTATGGGCCTGATCGCAGAAGAAATAGCCTTCCCGCTCGAACTGGTAGGGAAGATCTGTGCGGGGCGCGGCAAGACTCTTCTCTACCCGGGCACCCTTCAGGACCACCAGTGATTCCGGGTTCAGGTGATCCATCAAATCACCTTCCTTGTCACTGTCCGGGGACTCATGGTTGAACAGGCGGTCGTACAGATTAATGTCCGCCTCCACGCTATCGGTGGCAGACACCCAATGAATCACGCCATTGGGTTTGTAGCCTTCGGGATTGACACCCAAGGTGTTGGGATCGTACTCGCATTTCAGCTCCACGATCTCACCGTTGTCATCACGAACCACTTCGCGGCAGGTCATCACGTAACCGCCCCGCAGACGCACCGCCTGATCCGGCGCCAGCCGCTTCCATTTGCGCGGCGGCTCCATTTCAAAATCTTCCCGATCGATAAAAAGCGTCTGGGTCCAGGGCACTTCCCGCTCGCCCATATCGGGGTCCTGCGGATGAACCGGCAGGATCAGGGTTTCACTCTTGTCGGCCGGGTAATTGGTCAGTGTGACTTTCAGCGGGCGCATGACACACATGGCTCTCGGTGCGCGAGTGTTCAGATCTTCGCGAATAGCGTGCTCCAGCATGCCCACATCCACGGTACCGCCAGCCTTATTCACGCCAATCATGTCGCAGAAGGTGCGGATGGACTCCGGCGTATAACCGCGCCGGCGCATGCCCGAAATGGTTGGCATCCGGGGATCGTTCCAGCCATCAACCACGCCCTCATCCACCAGTCGCTTGAGCTTGCGCTTCGAGGTGATGGTGTAATTCAGGTTCAGACGGGCAAACTCGATCTGGCGTGGGTGACAGGGGCCGGAGATGTTATCCAGAACCCAGTCATACAGCGGCCGGTGATCCTCGAATTCCAGGGTGCACAGGGAATGGGTAATCCCCTCCATGGCGTCTGAAATCGGATGCGTGAAGTCATACATCGGGTAGATGCACCATTTGTTACCGGTCTGATGGTGCTCTGCGTAACGGATACGATAAAGAATCGGATCCCGCATGTTGATGTTCGGCGAGGCCATATCGATCTTGGCCCGCAGCACCAGCTCACCGTTCTGGTACTTGCCATCCCGCATGTCGCGGAACATCTGCAGACTCTCTTCCACCGGGCGGTCCCGGTAGGGGCTGTTTCTGCCAGGCTCTTTCAGGCTTCCGCGGTACTCAGCCATTTCGTCGGCTGTCAGGGCGCACACATAGGCCTTGTCCCGGGTAATCAGTTCCTCGGCAAATTCATAGAGAGCATCAAAGTAATCCGAGGCATAACGAACGTCCCCGGCCCACTCGTAGCCAAGCCACTCCACATCCTGTTTGATGGCGTCGATGTATTCCTGGTTTTCCTTTTCCGGGTTGGTGTCGTCAAACCGCAGGTTGCAGTCGCCGGAAAAGGTCTCGGCGATGCCAAAATTCAGGCAGATCGATTTGGCATGACCAATATGCAGGTAACCGTTGGGCTCCGGCGGGAATCGGGTGACCACCTTGCCGGTATGCTCTCCGCTGGCGATGGCGTCTTCGATCAGGCTCTGGATAAAGTTGTGGGCTTTCTTCGACTCGGCGCTCATACAATCTCTGTTAAAAGGGGAGTGAATCTTAAACCGCGTATTATACTCACAAATCCTTGCCGGACTCATGCATAGCAGGAAACTCTTGAGTACAATGGGCCCTGTAACGTACCTAACCTTTCTGAACAGGAAAACCTGATGATTCTGCTGACAACCAACTACGGTGACATCAAGCTGGAACTGGACTATGACAAGGCACCGGAAACCGCCAAGAATTTTGAACAGTACGTTCGCGACGGTTTTTACGATGGCCTCATTTTTCACCGTGTGATCAGCAATTTCATGATTCAGGGCGGAGGCTTCGAGCCCGGCATGACGCCGCGCAAAACCCGCGATTCCATCCAGAACGAAGCCGATAACGGCCTGAGCAACATGCAGGGCACCATCGCCATGGCACGCACCATGGACCCGCATTCCGCTACCGCCCAATTCTTTATCAACGTTGAGAATAACGGCTTCCTCGACCACACCGCCAAGAACGCGGAAGGCTGGGGATACTGCGTGTTCGGCAAGGTTGTCGAGGGCATGGACACGGTCAACGCAATCCGTGCGGTCCGCACCACCATGCGAGCGGGCCACCAGGACGTGCCTGCCGATGACGTGGTTATCGAAAAGGCTGAGGTTCTGGAGGACGCGTGACCACGCTGTTTATTTCAGACCTTCACCTTGAGGAATCCCGCCCGGATATTACTGAGGCATTTCTGGGGTTTCTCGACGGGACAGCCAGCGGCGTTGATCAGCTCTATATCCTCGGTGATTTCTTCGAGGCCTGGATCGGCGATGACGAACGCACGCCGCTCCAGGAACAGATTGCTGCTGCCCTGCGCAAACTGAGGGATAGCGGCACCGACATCTTCCTGATGCACGGCAATCGGGATTTTCTGATTGGTGAGGATTTCTGCAAGCGGGCCGGCGCAAGCCTTCTGGACGACCCCACGGTAATCGATCTGCACGGCACCCCTACCCTCCTCATGCATGGCGACAGCCTGTGCACGGCCGATGTGGAGTACCAGAAGTTCCGGGCCAACATGCGCAACCCTCAGTGGCAACAGATGATACTCCAGCGTCCTCTTGAGGACCGCCAGCAGATGGCCCGCCAGCTGCGGGAAATCAGCATGGCGAAAAATCAGGGCAAGGAAGAGTTCATCATGGACGTAACGCCGGAGGAAGTGATCAAGGATATGGAAGCCCACGGTGTCCAGCACATGATTCATGGCCACACCCACCGCCCCGCCGTGCATGAGCTCATTGCCAACGGCTTGCCGGCAAAGCGGATTGTCCTGGGCGACTGGGACAAGAACATCTGGTGGCTCGAGGCGGAACCTGGTAAAGAGCCAGAGCTGAAGAAACAACCGTTATAAAAAAACCGGGCATTTGGAGTATATAGTGCAAATTATGTAATTCACTGAGCGAGTGAGTGAGTGCCCCATGAGCAGAGCCTTTTGGGGCATTCTTTATTTTTACATAGTGTGTAATTCGGTGTGTAAAAATAGAAGCGCTTGTTCCAAGGGCTCTGCCCTCTCGCCGCAAGCGACGATTCACCCGAGGTATTTGACGACCAGCGATGTGATCGAGTGAGAGCACAGATAAAGATAACTTCCTCGGGGATGCTTAACAGTTAGCAGTGGTCATACCACCATACTCATACTGTAGCTGGAGGTTGCCACAATAAATTGGCCGGCCGTAGCTCTGGTCCCAAAGCGGACATTCAATATGCAGGCAGAACCACGGTCACTTGTTATGCAGTGAACGCTTCGCGGCATGAAATTGATACGAGGGAGAGGGTTCAAATCTCTACGTTTCTCCTGGCGAGGCAAATACTCGGTAACTGACAATCCCCCGCCTGGATTGAAATTCCCCCAACGTGGCCTCGCAAAAACGCCATCCCGATCTGTAAACATTGAACCAAAAACTGCTATGATCTGTGGAACTGACTCCTAGTCTGTGTGTCACAGACCTATCTTTCCAACTTGGAACTTACAATCAGGATGCCCGCAAAAAGCCGCCCAATCATGGCCCTGTTGCTATCACTACTGCTGGTGATGAGCGGGCCTGCGTTTGCTATGTCAAACGTAGCGGTTAATCAGGCGGAGACGGCAATGGCGGATTGCGGCTCGATGATGACCGTCCAGGCCGAAAACTCCAGTTCTTCCTCCGACACCGCAACGGATTGCGTTTCCGCCCCTGAAATGGCCTGCGCGAGCGCCACCGGGTTGGTCAAATGCGGGGTCAACGTGAGCCTCGCTCTCTTACCAGGGAGTTCCCTCGGTTTTACCGATACCGGCTCTCAGCCCCTATCGATCACCCGAGCGGCGTTTTATCAGAATCCGTTCCTGGCTTCGATTACTCCCCCTCCAGAACATCACTCCTGAGTCTTAACCCGGACGTTTGCCCATTGCGGCAGACTCTTTGACGTTATTACTTGCGACAAGGTCCTGAGTTTCCGTTTATCCGAAACGAGGCCTTAACCGGAGTGAATCAAATGCGTAATTCAAAACTCAAGTTTATCGTGGCAGCCACAACTCTGGCAGGCAGCGTCGCGCTCTTCTCCTCATTCGCCCATGGCGAGGGTGAAGGCATGATGGCCGGTCATTCCGACCACCATGGAATGATGTCATCCCAAGGCATGGATGGAATGGGAGGCATGATGGGAATGATGAACATGATGTCTGACATGTCCCCCGAAGATCGTGAAGCCATGATGGAGTCCTGCATGAAAATGATGCAGAGCCATACCAGCGAAGCCACCCACGGCGACACCGAAGATAAAGGCGGTCAGGCAGGCTAGTTCGAACACTGACCTGAACTGACACACAGAGCCCGGGGATGCGACGCATGCCCCGGGCGTTACGCTGCCCAAAGCTCATATCGATCTAGGATCATCCATGAAAACCAAAACTTTTGCCCTCTATACGGGGTTGGCCGCCACAGTCTTTGCTGCCGGCTTCACCACCCTGGCAATTTCCGCCAACGAACCTGTCGAATCACAAGCTGCCCTGGCCAGTCTTCAGCAGACAGAAAAGGCCATCACCATCTACAAGAGCCCCAACTGCGGTTGCTGCCAGTCCTGGGCTGAGCACCTCGCTGCCAACGGATTTGAAACCCGAATTGTGGAGACCGATAACCTCAATGCAGTCAAGCAGGAACATGGTGTCACCCGGGACATGGCCTCGTGCCATACGGCGCTGATCGATGGCCTGGTCATTGAAGGGCACGTGCCCGCCCGTGACATTCTGGCCTATCTGGAAAACCCTCAGCCCGAAACCACAGGGCTTTCGGTGCCGGGCATGCCCCATGGAACCCCTGGCATGGAGACGGGCCGGAAGGACGATTACCAGGTGATCGCCTTCAACGCCAACGGCCAGCAACGTGTTTTCCGCGAACACACGGATTACTGAGGTCAGCCCCATGAAAACGATGGTTAAACACCCGGGCATCCTGCTCTCAGGTTTTTTCCTGCTCATGCTGGCTGTCGCCATGCCTGCCTCGGCTCAAGCCCAGCCTGGGGACCACAGCCAGCAGGTGAAGGCACTGGCGACCAACGCCTCAGGCGCACTGCTGGTACTCAGAAACGGCGGCCTCTTTGCCCTCGAAGGTCAGGCGGTCACCGAAGTGCCCCTGCCACCGGCAGCCTCCGGTGCCGAGCCCCGCTCTCTGGCCAGAGGCGCGGACAATCGCATTTACCTGGCCGGACCTGGCCTAGGCGTTTGGCGTTATGACAGTGCGAGTGAGAATTGGCAATCGCTCAATGATACCCTGCCCGAGGCCGGTATTACCGCCATTGCCGCTCACGCCACCCAGCCGAATACTCTGTACGCCTACCATGAAAAAGACGGCATGTTCCGTTCCAGGGACGCCGGCGTTGAATGGGTAAAAGTGGATAGTGGGCCCCGGGAGCCGGTGCAGGCGTTCCTGCATTCGGACATGCCCGGCAGCATGGAGAGCGGCTGGCTGTTTGCCGGGACCACTCGCGGCGTCGCCCGGTCCATGGACTGCTTCTGCTTCTGGGGCGACGCGGGCGAGCTGCGCGGCGTTGTATCCGCTATTGCCTACGATCCAGAGGCTCCTGAAAACGTTTATGCCGTCGTCGAGGGTCAGCTTCATCACAGTACGGACGGTGGCGAAACCTGGGAAGGCGTTGAGGTCGCCGGGGCCGTGACCGCTCTGACATTCTCATCCAGGCAGGGGCTTGTCCTGGGCACCGAAAAAGGTGATCTGCTCGCCCGCAATGCTTCTGGCCAATGGGCAGCTGTTCATGAATAGGTGGGGTGCCTTGCTCGTCCTGTTCGCTGCGCCAGTTGCCGGAATGGCACCGGGCGGGTCGGCGACCAGCGATAGTGTACCGGCGAAGCTGGCCGAAGGCCGTCAGGTGTACGAGCAATACTGCGCTTCCTGCCACGGATGGCAGGGTGAAGGTGCCGCCAACTGGCAAAAACCGGATGAGGCCGGTGAGAGGCCGCCGCCCCCTCATGATGAAACCGGCCATACCTGGCGTCACAGCGATGCCATGTTGTTCAGAATGATCGCGGAGGGGTGGCGACACCCCTTCAACAAGACTGACCGGCTGACCATGCCGGCGTTCAGGGACACCCTCACCGACCAGGAGATACAGGCCGTGATTGAGTACCTGAAGACCTTCTGGGATGAGGATCAGCGCCGGTATCAACTGGAAGAAAGCCAGAATGCCACTGAGCCAGAGGCTTCCTCCTGACCTCTCACGGCAATCAGAAGACGTTAACTATCAATCTCGGGACTCTTGGAAATGCCATTGAAACAGTACATCCAAAATCGTTCATTGCTTCTTGGTGTTGCCGGTTTCAGTGTCGTGGCGGCAGCCATCCTGGTATTACCGCGCTACCTGAAGCCGGATCCCGATGCCGGTGTTACTTTCTATGCCACTGAAGGATGTGCACCTTTTGAAGGTGAATGCGTCGGGCGAAAGGGCGATCAGAGTATCACCCTTGAACTTGGTCGGGACACGATCGAATCGATGACCGAAATTCCCATTCGCGTGCGCCTCGACAACATGACTGCGGATTCCCTGATCGTCGATTTCGAGGGGCTACACATGTACATGGGCATGGTCCGGACACGCCTGCTGCCTGATGATAAGGGCGTATACCAAGGCACTATCACGCTCCCGGAGTGCGGTACCGGCAAGATGTTATGGAAGGCGCGGGCCATTCTGGAACACGGCGTGTTCAAAAAAGGCATCAAGTTTGATTTCTGGGCGGTTTGACCGCTGCATAGTGATAGGAGGCTAAATGCCTGATCTTGCGACCTGGGGGGTTGCTGCTGCGTTTGCGGGCGGCTTGGTTTCTTTCTTTTCGCCCTGCACCCTGCCTCTGGTTCCCGGCTATCTGTCGATTGTTACCGGAGGCGCTTTGACTGAGGCCTCGAATCGGTTGAAGGCCATCTGGCTGAGCCTCTGTTTCGTGATGGGCTTCAGTCTGGTATTCGTGGCTCTGGGTGCGAGCGCGAGCATCCTTGGGCAGTGGTTGATGGCCTACCGCCGAGAAGCCAACCTGGTGGCTGGCGTGCTGATTGTTCTGATGGGCCTATTTATGCTCGGTTGGTGGAGCGTACCCGCCTTGCAGCGGGACTGGCGTTTTGGGCAAACCCTTGAGGGTGGACGTCCCACAGCAGCGTTCCTTCTCGGTATCGCCTTTGCGGTGGGTTGGACGCCGTGCATTGGTCCCATATTGGGCGCTATCCTGGCGCTCAGTTCCACCCATGCGAATGCCGAAACCGGCATGCTGTATCTTGCTGTCTATTCGTTGGGATTGGCGCTTCCGTTTCTGGGTACCGCCTTGTTCATGGAGCACTTTCGGCAACGAGTGCGTTGGTTAAGTCGCTGGAGTCGATGGCTTAGAGCCTTGGCAGGCTTGGTGCTGGTTATCATGGGTGTGATGGTGCTTACCGGCCAGATGACACTCTTTGCGTCGTGGATGTTGTCGACGTTCCCAATTCTTGGAAAGCTTGGCTGATTTTTCTAGGGCTAAACTAAATGGACAAAGGCCCACAGATTCCAAAGGATGGCGAGTCTGGAGAGGCCAAAGCCCATTCTCGGTAATCCAGCGGCTGCACCTGGGCGAATGTTCGCTTTTGTTTATGAGCTGATTTTGAGGTATTTGACGACCACCGATGATCGTTTAAGATGAAATTGCGGTACAGGGAGAGGTCCCGATGGCCGCGACCGGCGATGAGGGGGCATGCCGTTAATGGCTAACCCCCGAATCCCTCTCTTCCAGCAACTCCCTCAAGAAGCTCGCCCGCCTTGTGGCATTGCTTACCGATTTTACGATGGACGCAAAATCACTAGCCTGCCCGACGATGTGGATCTCTGCCTCGGCACGGGTAATCGCCGTGTAAAGCCACGCACGGTCTGAGATGCGACCCTTCTGGACTGCCACGATGATTCTCGGGAACTGGCTCCCTTGAGCTTTATGGAGCGTGATTCCGTAACCAAGCTCCATGCAATCGAAGACTTCATCCGTAATTGAAATGGCCTCTCCGGCGTCCAGGGTCACGATACCAAATGTTTCCTGGCCATCCTGAGTGTCGCGCTCTGTTGAGGATAAGATGCCAAGTGACCCATTCTGAATGCCGATGTTGTAGTTGTTCCTGGTAAAGAGGATCGGGTCGCCCACTCTCATATCGAGGAAGAACTCATCGCCATGCAGCCTAAACTGCAAGCGATCCCCATCGGGATTGATCAGCTTTTGGTATTCACGGTTCACCTCGCCAACGAGAGCCTTGGTGGCTCCGATGATCTGGGTGTTATAGGGCGACTCCGCATACAAGGATTTGCACTTATCGACCACCTGCTGCGGAGGCGTCTCGTGGAACGTGATTGCGCCAACCGATAACGAAGGGGGAATCTCACCCCGATTGATGGTGGCCGAGTATTCCGGGATGCCCGTCGAGCCTTCTTGGCGTTTGACGATGCTCAACTCAACCGTAGCGATTGCACCGGATTCGACAATGTCAGAGAGGACTTTGCCACATCCGATGGCTGGCAGCTGGTTCGGGTCGCCGGTCAGGATGATGCGTACCGTAGGGTCGAGGTGCGTAATGATCCGATACATGGTCGGGAGGTCGATCATACTGGCTTCGTCGATGACCAGGAGATGCTTCGGCTCATCTAATGACGGCGAGATCGGCTCTTCCCGTAACAAGCGAGCAATCGTCATGGTGAAGAATCCGATGCTCTCATGCAGCCGCATGGCTGCTCGCCCTGATAAAGCGACGGCATGAACCTTATAGCCCAGCGCAGCATAGGCTTTGAGCACGGTTCGAAGAACCGTGGTCTTGCCCGTACCGGCACCACCCGTGATGCAGGACGCCGCATTTGTCAGGCTCGATTCGACCGCCTGGACCTGCTGCTCGGTCAGGTCGTAGGGCAGCTCCTGTACCGCCTCGGTTAGTGCCTTGAAGACGGATTCATCATCATCCTTGATCGCGGCCAGGGCCTTGAGCCGCTTGGCAACGACCGACTCCATCATGATTTGGGCGGTGGGATGGTAGGTGCCTGTCTCTGGCCTGAGAATGAACTGGCCGTTGCGATAACCGCTGGCGAACGCCTCTGCAACCAGCGCTTTATCGCCCAGCAGCTTGACCACCTCGGGCCTGAGCGCCTGATGAGTGGCGTAGGTGTGCCCCTTTTCTACCTCTTTTCGTATCGCACTTTCTAAAGCAGCTGCGAGCCGCACCGGTGCCGATTTCTCCATGCCCATTTGTTCAGCAATGGCATCGATATCGGCAAAAGACATCCCGAATCCGAGCAATGCGTAAGGATTGCTCTTGAGTACCTCAACGGTACGATTATCGTGGTATTTCAGAATGCGTTGCTGAATGCTCAGCGGCACTCCCAGAGAGGCCAGCCAGTTCGCATGCGCAAGGTTTTTGTACTTGGCGTAGCCGGTGTATAGAGCGTTTACTGAAATGTCGCTAAGAACCTCCCTGAGACGGCTTCTGTGCTCGGAGGTATCGGATTGGAGCATGGTATGCAGGTCACTGCCAAAAGCGTCCCAGAGGGCTCGTGCTTTGGCCTCACCGATGCCGGTGAACTCCTTTTCATTGGCAATGAATCGGATCAGCGCCTCGCCCGTTTCCGGCAGCGTGCACTCCATCTCAGCCGGGGCATCATACAAATGCTGCTGAAGCTTATAATCGCCTGCCTGAACGGTCTCCAGGGTTCTCGCACCACGCACCCGCCATTGCTGTCCAACGGACGGCTTGATAGGCAGGGACTGGTTTTCGCATCGGATGCTAACGATGTATTTGCCCGAGTTGATTTTGTAACTATCAGCCTTGAGGGGGACGCCTGCGTAAACCGCTGAAGGTTGCCACCCATTCCACGTGAAGCCTGCCACCCGGACCGGAGCAAGGCTGCCACCCATCGGAGCGTAGCGACGCGGGGTTTCTCTTCTTACTCCGAAGTCTCAGTGCCCGTCAACTTTGCCTGCTGTTTTCGCATGGATTCGCCCCGCAGATTGATCTTGTAGGCGTTGTGTACGAGCCGGTCCAGGATGGCATCTGCCAGAGTGGCGTCACCGATGATGCCGTGCCATTCCTCGATGGGTAATTGGCTAGTGGCGATGGTGGAGCGCCGGCCATGTCGGTCTTCCAGCACCTCCAGCAAGTCCCGCCGGTTCTCCGCGCTCAGCTTCATCAGCCCCCAGTCATCCAGGATCAGCACGTCGACCTTGGCCAGGCTGGTCAGGAGCTTTGAGTATTGGCCATCGCCCTTGGCGATGGTCAGCTCTCGTAGCAGCCGGGTCAGGCGGACGTACTGGGCGGTGTAACCCTCCCGGCAGGCCTTGTGTGCCAGAGCACAGGCCAACCAGGTTTTCCCGACGCCAGTCGGGCCGGTGATGAGCACGTTCAGGTGTTCCTTCACCCACTGGCAGCTGGCCAGACTCTGGACAAGCCCTTTATCCAGGCCCCGTGAGTTCCGGTAATCAATGTCTTCGAGGATGGCGGCGTGTCGCAGCTTGGCCCGGCGCAGGCGGCTGCTCATGCGTCGGTTGTCCCGTTCCGTCATTTCCCGGTCGACCAGCAGGCCAAGGCGCTCCTCGAAGCTCAGGTCGGTAATGTCGGGGGTGGCCGATTGATCCGCCAGGGCGGCGGCCATGCCGGTCAGTTTGAGGGCGTGGAGCTTATCCAGCGTGGGATGTTTCAGCATGTCAGGTTCCTTCAGTGGTAGTAGGCGGGGCCACGGATGTTGTCGTGTGTGTCGGGTAAGGCCAGTTCTTGTTGCTCTTCCAGGGGCTGCTCATCCAGGCGGTGCTTGAGGATGGATTCGATGCTCTTGTATCGGCAACTGCCCAGCATCAGGGCGCGTTGGCAGGCACGTTCTAATCGTGCCTCGCCGTAGCTCTGGCCCAGCCGGAGAATGCCCAGACAGGACCGATAGGCCTGTTGCGGATGCTTTCTTGCCCCCAGCGCGGTACGGATAAGCTTTTCAGTTGCCGGTCCAGTCTTGGCTGCCCAGGCGGTCAGTCGCTCTGGGGTCCACTCGCCGGCTTGGCGATGGGACTCCGGCATGTGAGCGGCGATGGTGCTATGCCGACCCTTCTGATCCGAACGCCGGTGGCTGGCGATCCGGTTGCCCCGGTGGAAGCATTCGATGGTGTTGTGGGTGATCCGGACCTCCACCTCTTTCTTGATCAGGGTGTAGGGCACCGAGTAGTAGTGCCCATCGATGGCCACGTGGTAGTCGATGTGTACCCGGGCTTTTTTCCACTCGGCGTAGACATACGGCTCGGCGGGTAGCGGTTGTAGAACCGGCTGGTCCAGCTGTTTGAAGTGATCAAGCCGGCACCCGGGCAACTTGCGGAAGGGGCGGCTATTGAGCTTCTCCAACAGCTCACGGATGGTGGCGTTGAGCTGCCCCAGGGAGAAGTGCTGACGATGGCGCAGGGCCGCCAGGATCCAGCGCTCAACGATCAATACGCCACCTTCCACCTTGGCCTTGTCACGGGGCTTGCGAACCCGTGTGGGGACAACGGCCACGCCATAATGGCTAGCCATATCCTGATAGGTCGGATTGAGATCCGGCTCGTAGCGATGGGCCTTGCTGACGCCGGAACGGAGGTTATCCGGAACCACCAGTTCCGGCACGCCGCCCAGGAACTCGAAGGCTCGGATGTGAGAGCCGATCCAGTCCGGCAGGGTCTGGCTCCAGGTGGCCTCGGCGTAGGTGTAATTGGACGCACCCATCACCGCCACAAAGACTTGCGCCTCATGGATCTCACCGGTGGTGCGATCAATGACGGGCACCGTGTGCCCAGCATAGTCCACGAACAGCTTTTCACCGGCTCGGTGGTCCTGACGCATCACCAGATCCAGCTTGCCCTGCCAGGCCCGGTAGTGCTCGCAGAACCAGCTGTACTGGTAGCCATCCGGATTGGCTTCCCGGTACTCCTGCCAGAGCAGGAACAGGGTGACGTTCTTGCCCCGGAGTTCATCGTGGATTCGCTTCCAATCCGGAATGCCTCGGGCCTGTGCCGGCAGATCCGGTGGTGGCGGGAACAGCCGTTGCTCCAGCTGGGCTTCACTCAGATCCTCTGGCAGCGGCCAGCCAAGCTCCGCCTCAGCAGCACGCCGCAGATACTCGCTCACAGTGGGGCGACTGATGCCGCAGGCTGCGGCAACCTGCCGGTTACTCAGCCCTCGCTCCCACTTGAGGCGAAGGACTTCTTTGATTTTACGCATGGATAACCTCATCGCTGGCATCTGGCCCTCTCCGGATGAAAAGGAGCAGAGTACCGTTAGTTATCCCGCGCCGGACGTTTTGATGGGGAAATCAGGCAGCCTGCCAGGGTGGCAGCTTTGCCGTGGAATCAGTGGCAGCTTTCGCGTGGAATGGGTGGCAGGCTTCGTCTGGAATCAGTGGCAACCTTGGTCTGGAATACGCAGACGCCCGTGAAGATCGTGTATTTATAGCCGTTGTGTTGGCAACTGGTGACACGGAAATACTCTTCATGCATCGGGCGCGACTCCTAACTCTGTGAGGACTTCGGACAGTTCACCGTACCGTTTTAGCTTGGCTTCGAGGGTTGCCACCCGGGCCTTTAGCTCAATGTTTTCCTGCTCCAGCACTGAGAGCCTTCTCGATTCCATGGCTCTTTTGTTAACGCTGGGATCATAACGCTGGGGTTCTGATCGCTGGGCCTGGGCGGTTTCGGTCAGTTCTGGCAGAACACCCCGATCACGCAGGTTCTGTTCCAGATTCTCCAGCGCCGTTTTGATGGCCGGATTCTGGCGCAACGCGCTCTTTCCGATGCCTATGGCTTTGGCCACTTCGCCACGGTTTAACTGGCCCCGAAAGAGGATCTGCTTAAAGTCGTCATCCGTTTGGGTGGCCACCCAGCTCTGGAAGGCATTCAGGTTCTGACGTGCTCTTTCCTGACCATTACTCATCAATTTCCCCCAAGATCTTCTTGAGCCCGGTCAGGAAGCCACGAGGCAGGATTTCCATGCCAAACTCATCCTTCACCTGACCCAATTTGTTCGCCTGGAACCCGAGCTTTTCGAGCCACTCATCGGTGCAGACGGCTTGCAGGGCTTTAATCTCGTTGTCAGAGCAGATTCCCTTCAACGAGGGAAGCAGCTCCACACTGGCGTCTGACTGGGGTTCGCTGTAAGCCGTAGGGCGCTTGTCGATGACGATCTGGGTTTGGTTCTTGAGCATGTTGGCTTCGCTTCTGTAGCGATCCCGCTCACGGATGATTTGCCCGAAAAGGGCTCGCACAGCCGTATCATCAATCCGCTCAAGCAGCTGATGGTCCTGAGTTGGTCTCTTGGCAGGCCCTACCGGTGGCTTCTTGGTGGTGGTCTTCGCCTTAGCGGCCCACGCCTCAATCAGGTCCCGATAATGCTTGTTCGCGGTGGCACGAATCGACTGATAGCCCACGCCGCCATTTTCCTCTGAGACACGCCCTATGGTGGTGATGGAGAAGTCCCGGGCACCGGATTCGTAGTAGTCTTTCAGGGTCTGGTTGAGCGTATCTAGGGACGACTGCGTTTTAGCGGTTTTGCCGTCCTTGAGGGACTCCAGAACCGCATCGGTATCGATGTTCATTCTTCCACCTCCAGAGCGGGAATCCGCTCCACGGATTCAGTAGGCAAGCTGATCGGGGCTATCTTCTTCACGGCGTCAAACCCGGATTTCAGCAGCCGATCGTCTTTGAGGAACTCCTGCGCCTCGATGTAATTGGACGCGATCCGATAGCCCTCCAGCCGATCTTCGGGGGCGGCGATTTTGGCCATCTTGCGCATGAGCGCGTTACCCGCAATCAACTGGGTTTGTTCGTCCATTTCAAGGAAAACGGGCTTGTACCCGGAGCGGGCCATCATGCGGCTCAAGGCGTTGGTACGCTTGGCGATCGCGGGCGTCTTGCGCAGATCATCATGCAGATCGGGGTGGAACTCAGCGTCTTCGCACAACAGCGCCAGGTGCAGCAACTCCGAGTCGGTTTCGACGAACTTCATACTATATTTGAGGTCTTCATCGGAGCCGACCGCGATCAGCTTTTGCCCGTTGTCGCCCTCTTCACGCCCATTTTCGATCTGGATCACCCGATTGATCAGGTTGAAAATGGCGATGTAATCCTTGGCGTACTCATCGGCCTCTACCCTCTGCTTCTCGTAACGGCGTTCTGAGGCCTGTAGCTCGTTGTGCTTGAGAAACACGGCACCGGTTTCCTCAGCGATGAACAGCTCGTCTTTCAGCGCTTCTAGCTTACCCTCTAGCTCAACAGACAGCTCGGCGGCCTGGTGCGCCTTGTAGCTGACCTGGTTGAACGCCGAATTGAGTGCCGGGAGATAGGTGGCATCGGTAATGTGCCAGCGGCAGCGGGGGCAATTTTCCGGCCCGTGAGGTACAGGTCCATAAACTCTGGAATCTGGCCTTTCGGCATCCCGAATTATCGGGCCACCGTTCCAGCAGCCGCCTACGGTGGACAGCTCGTCCGAGCGCACGGTGTTACCTCCGACCAGGCATAAGCCCGTGGCCCGTTCCTCCCAGCCAATGGGATTCCGGTTGGCAAGTACGCTCTTGACGGAATTGTGCTGGTCATTGTGAAACGCAGCCCGGAGCGGAATCTTCCTCATCTCTGCGTCCACCAGAAAGTTTCGGAGCGAGCCTTCACCTCTTTCAGACAGAACTGCGTGCGCCTCCTTCATTTTGTCGGCCATGACGGAGGGCGTGATCTTGTTGTAGTAGATCGTCATCAGAAGCCGGGTGTGGCCGGCCAGAAGCTTCGAAATCACCGGCAAGGGGAGATCGGTGTCCATGGTGTAGCAGGTGATCAAGGAGACCCGAAGGCTATGGAGCGGGTATTCCGTTGCCACCTTAGCGGATTCACCATGTTCAAAGTCCTCGCCGTAGTCTTTCACATACCGAAGGCGGTCGCCGTTGGCCATCGTGTGGCCCGCTTGGAAGGCATCCTCCTCCAGTTTGGAGAGCAAGCGATACCAAGGACTGCTACCTGACATTTTGGGAATGGGGAGGGCTGAGTTTCGATCTCGGAACAAAAAGGCAAACTCGCCCATTTCTTTTAATTGTTGCTTGGATTTCGTATGACCCAAGTGCGCCCTTTTGAGTTCGGTACCTTTAACCAACCGGTCAATGGGATTGTATTTCTCTTGCCAATTTCGGAGTTTTTCCAGCCAATACAGCAGCTCTTCGTGCCGCCAGGGGATGGTGTACCCCCGCTGAACTTCGTCCTTATTCTGGTCGGCGGTTTTGTTAGTGGAGACGTAGAGGCCGGTCGAGTACCTCTCCGTCATAGAGTCATAAATCCGTCGGAAAACCCCCTTTTGATAGGATCGCTTGGGCGTCCCATACTTGAAGGGATGCTTGGTGTTTTCCACCCATTGCCCACCTTCATAGCGCCAGGTATCGCCCTCGCCGGAGTCCAGAAGCCTCACCTGAAAAGAACGCAACGGTAGGTGCAGTTTGGTGAACAGGAACATCGCCATAACCGGCGACCAGATTTCGTGGACCTCAACTCTTTTATTATTCCTTGTCACAATCCGCGTCCGCACAACGCAATCTGGATCATCAGGGTCGATGACCTCGGGCGGCACTTCCATCCACCCCGCGTTGCCATTCTGAAGGTGATCGATGGCCCAATGCCAGTCCCGGAAATGGCGGCCTAACCATGGCGCTTTATTGCTAGGATCTTCGGTTGGATAGGGGCAGAGGATGTGCCTCAGTTGCTGGATGTAGCGATAGGGCAAGGGGCTGTGGACGGTTTCTGTATTTAATCGGCTGCTCTTGATTTCTTCGAAAGGATTTCGAAACAACGCAACAGGATGACCGTTATCATCGTCAACGCTCAAATGGTGTTTGAGGATGTAATCGCATAATCCGTATACCAATTTGACGTATTGAGAAGATCTTGCTTTAACGCCTCTGCTCAGCAAGTAGTCGTTGAACTCTTCACTTGATACTTGGTGGCCGTCTCGATGACCCTTGAACATCGAAGCGATGTCGTGCGCGTAAGGAGCTTTAATTTTCAGGTACAACAAAAAAGGCTTGATGGCCTCTAAGCGCATCGCACTGTTCGAAGGATTCTTTGCCACCCACTCAGCGGCATACTGCTGCCATTGCAACCATTCTGGCCCAAGGTCCTGTGTGACCCACCCAAATGTCAGGTCAGTGGTGTAGCCTTTATTCTGCCGTTTTTGGGTCATGATTTGCCCTTGCCTAATCGTGGATTCTTGCCGGTGAAGTAGCCGTCTGGATCGAGGTCTTCAAAGCCATGCTGTGCCAACTCCTTCCAATCGAAAGATCCTTGGTTCGTTGGCTTATCGGATTGCAGCTGAAGTTGTTGTGTTGCCTGGGACAGCGCTTCCGAGACTTTCGTGCTGGAGGGCATGGTGTAAGGAACCTGAGACTCCAGGCTTGCGTGATGCAGGCACTTTTTGCGAATGAGCGGATCGACTCCGGCATCCGTCAATCGACGGCCATAGTTGTGGCGATGGCCATGAGGATCTAACCCTACGGTCTTGTCGGGTTCGAGGCCAATTCGTCTTAGCCCAGCCGCATAGTTTTGGTTGAAGGAATTGTAGGTATAGGAATTACCCAGATAGCGAGAGTCAAAGCTGACAAACGCATAGGGATGATGGCACTCCACCGATGCACGGAAAACCAAATACTGTCGCCACAGCGACATGAATACCCGTGCAAACTCCTTCGGGAAGAAATACGCCTCCAGATAACCATTCTTGTGATCCAGGGTTTTGGATTTCCAGCCGAGATGCTGGGTGTTTTGCATCTCCTGGCGCGGTATGCGTGAATACTTTTCTTGCAGGTACGCCTTGCGGGTTTTTATCCCTTTTCGGGACTTCCAGCCTTCAGGTGCCTTACCTTCTATCTCGTTGTAGATCCTCACGATTGCCCGATCTGGATCGGAGGGGTCGTCAAAGACATCGGTGACCCAGAGCAACAGTGCTTCGCTCACTCTCAATCCCGCCCCGTGCATCAGGAGTACGATAAGCTTGTCCCGCAGCACAACTCGCGGGTCTTTGGCTCCTCCCAATCCCTTCATATAGAAGTCTTCAAACTTTCCCGTAGGGAAGGCGATGGCATCGTCATTGGTTTTTGCCAGAGGTGTCCTGCCCTTGATGCTGCGGGCTCTCTTTACCGTGGTACTAATCGAGGTGTCTTTAATGTGCCCGAGGAAATCATGCTGGTGACGCCTAAACCAAGCGGCGTACTGAATGCGTTCCTCATGTCGAGTGGCTGTGCGCAAGGTATTGAGAGGCTTGCCCAGACCTTTGTCCGAAAGCCAATTGGTGAAATTCGTCAGATTGCTGATGTGTCGATGTATCGTGCCATTACTGGCCGGTATCCAATACAGGCCAGAGGGGTCCAATCCATCTTCACCGATGGTCCCGCTGTAGAGCCGTCGGACGAAGCCAGCGAACAACGCTTCGGGTTCATCGAACATGCCTTCGTTGGCATCCATAAACTCGATGAGGAGTCTAATCGACTGAATATGGTTGGTGATTGTTGAAAGTGAGATGCCATTTAGGTGAAGGCTAAGCACATAATCTGTGACCGACCCCAAAACCCCTTGGTCGGTCAGGATCACCGGGATCTCTGTGGCCACGCCACTGTTATCCTGAACTACCTTAGCTGTAACCTTCGTTGCAAACATCCTTGAATCCTGCACAAATTACACAGTATATACTATATATATAGTGCAGTCTTCAGGAAAAGAACCCCCCAACTAAGGGGGTTTTTATCAAAATTACACAGTTCTATGTACTATATAGAACAAATGCCCGGTTTTTTTTGCCCTTTGCTTCAGTGCGCCAGTATCTGCTGGAGAAACTTCTGGGTCCGAGCTTCCTGCGGGTTTGTAAAAAACTCGTGCGGTGGTGCTTCCTCCACAATCTCACCACCATCCATGAAGATGACCCTGTCGGCCACGGTTTTGGCAAAGCCCATCTCATGGGTTACACAAAGCATCGTCATGCCGCTGCCGGCTAGCTCAATCATGACATCGAGCACTTCCTTGATCATTTCGGGATCCAGCGCCGACGTTGGCTCATCGAACAGCATGATTTTCGGCTTCATGCACAGGGCTCGGGCAATCGCAACCCGCTGTTGCTGGCCGCCGGACAACTGTCCGGGATATTTGAGAGCCTGGTCGGGGATCTTTACCCTCTCCAGATACTCCATGGCCGTCGCTTCCGCCTCTTTACGAGGAATCTTGCGGACCCAAATCGGTGAAAGGCAACAGTTCTCGAGCACTGTCAGGTGCGGGAACAGGTTGAAATGCTGGAATACCATGCCGACTTCCCGGCGAACCGTATCAATCTGGCGCACATCATCCGTCAGCTCAACGTCGTCGACGATGATTTTGCCTTGTTGATGCTCTTCCAGCCGGTTAATGCAGCGAATGAATGTCGATTTACCGGAGCCGGACGGCCCGCAGATGACAATTCGTTCGCCCTGGGCCACTGTCAGGTTCAGGTCCTTCAACACGTGAAAATCCCCGTACCACTTGTGCATCCCTTCCACGCGAATGATATCGGGTTTCTTGTCGGTGCCGCCCTGCCCGGAGGACGTCACGTTGGATGTCTGGGTTTGTTCTGTCATTGGATTACCCATCAGGTTTTATGACCGGTGTCGAGTTTGCGTTCAAGGTTCTGACTGTAGCGGGATATGCCGAAGCAAAAGACCCAGAAACAGAAAGCGACAAAGACATAGCCTTCGATGGCAACGTTTTGCCACGCCGGGTCAGTCACAGTGGACTGGACCGTACCAAGCACATCGAAGAGGCCGATAATCAGGACCAGCGTGGTGTCCTTGAACAGTGAAATGAAGGTGTTCACGATTCCAGGAATCACCATTTTCAGTGCCTGGGGAAGAATAACGAGCCCCATTTTCCGCCAGTAGCCGAGCCCGAGGGCGTCCGCTGCCTCATACTGGCCCCGCGGAATGGCCTGCAGACCACCCCGGATGACTTCCGCCATATAGGCAGACTGCCAGAGTGTGATACCGATCAGGGCCCGCGCCAGTTTTTCGAAGTTGACGCCTTCGGGCAGGAATAGCGGCAGCATCACCGAGGCCATGAACAGCACTGTGATCAGGGGCACCGCCCGCCAGACCTCAATGAACACCACGCTCAGACCACGAATGATCGGCATCTCCGAACGCCGTCCAAGGGCCAGTAGAATGCCAATAGGCAGAGAGGCGAGGATGCCGATGTAGGCGAGAATCAGGGTCAGCATCAGGCCGCCCCATTTTGTGCTCTCGACAACCTCAAGGCCGAACGTGCCGCCAGGAATCAGGAAATACCCGATGATGGGCAAGCCGGTCATGCCGAAAATCCCGAGCCATTTGCGACCAGGGAACCGCTCAATGAACTGGGGAACAAACGCAATGGCCAGCAGCAGGAACATGGCGTCCACACGCCACTGCAGCTCATCAGGGTAGAACCCGTAAATGAAGAAATTCAGACGCTGACTGATAAACAGCCAACACGCGCCCGCGCCAGAACAGTCACTCGCATCCTGGCCCTGGAAGTTCGCTTCGAACAGCAACCAGTTCAGCAGGGGGCCGACACTGGTCACCAGCAAATAGCCAACGGCAAGGGTCAGCAAGGCGTTGTACCAGGTTGAGAACAGGTGCTCTCGCATCCACTTGATCGGACTGAGCGCCTTCTTGGGTGGTTTCATGGTTGACTCAGTCATCATCGCTCCTTAATCGCCACAGCCCGGTTGTAGATATTCATGAACAACGAGATCGAGAGGCTGATCGTGAGATAAACCGCCATGGTGATCGCTACAACCTCGACCGCTTGCCCGGTCTGGTTAAGGGTGGTGCCCATGAAGACTGCAACGAGATCCGGATAGCCGATGGCCGTCGCAAGGGATGAGTTCTTCGCCAGGTTCAGGTACTGACTGGTTAATGGCGGGATGATGACGCGCATTGCCTGCGGTATCACAACCAGGCGCAACGTAAGTCCGTTAGGGAGTCCCAGCGCTTTGGCCGCTTCCGTCTGGCCCTTGCTCACTGACAGGATACCGGACCGGACTATCTCTGCGATAAAACTGGCCGTGTACAGCGACAACGCCACCCACAGGGCGGCAAGCTCGGGAATGATGGTAATACCACCACCAAAATTGAAGCCCCTCAGTGCGGGTACTTCCCATTCGAGCGGGCTGCCTGCGGCGAAGTAGGCAATTGCCGGCAACAGGACCAGAAGTGCAACACCAACCTTGAAGGTGGGAAAGATCTGGCCAGTAGTCAGCTGCCGCTTTTTGGCCCAGATTCGAATGCCAACAACTGCGGCAATGGCGATTGCCAGAGCCCCCCAGACCAGCCCAAAACCGTCCTGTGCCAGGGGTTCCGGGACATAAAGCCCGCGGTTGTTGAGAAACATGGTACCGCCCACATCGATACTCTGGCGCGGCGAAGGCAAGGCGCCCAGAACGGCGAAATACCAGAAAAAGATCTGCAGCAGTAACGGGATATTCCGGATGACCTCGATGTAAACGAGGGACACCTTGGCAACCAGCCAGTTACTGGACAGACGGGCCACGCCGATGATGAATCCGAGAATCGTTGCAGCAACGATGCCCATTGCGGAGACCAGGAGGGTATTGGTCAGGCCAACCCAGAAGGTTCGGCCATAGGTCATGGTGGCATCGTAAGGGATCAGGCTCATGATGATGCCGAAACCGGCAGTCTCATCAAGAAAGCCGAAACCGGTGCTGATGCCCCGGCTCTCCATGTTGGCGAGCGTGTTTTCTACCAGTGTCCAGCCAGCCCAGAAAACGAGGGCTATGGCGACAACCTGGAAAAAGAGTGAACGTACCCGGGGGTCATACCAGGGCTTGGGCCCCGCAGGTCTTGAATCAATTGTTTGTTTTTTCATGCAATGTTCCGAAAGGCTTCCCTGCAGCTGACTTCATCAGAGATCACCGGGGCGCCGCTTGCGAGGCGCCCCGGTGTGCTTTCAGGTGTTACCGGACTGGCGGGGCATACATGATGCCGCCATCGGTCCACAGGGCGTTGATACCCCGATCCAGACCGAGCGGTGTGTCCGGACCCACATTGCGGTCGTACATTTCGCCATAGTTACCGACCAGTTTCACAACCTTGTGACCGAAGTCGTCAGGCAGGCCAAGCTTGGCGCCCATGTCGCCATCCGTACCCAGCAGGCGCTGAATGTTCGGATTATCAGACTTCAGCATGTCGTCAGCATTGGCGCTTGTTACGCCCAGTTCTTCAGCGTTGATCTGCACTGAAAGCACCCACTTGACGATGTTGAACCACTGGTCATCGCCCTGACGGACGACCGGACCGAGAGGCTCTTTGGAGATGGTGTTCGGGAGGATCGTTGCCGCGCTCGGGTCCGGCAGTTTGGAGCGCAGTGCCGCCAGCTGGGAGCGGTCAGACGTCAGAACGTCGCAGCGTCCCGCAGAGAAACCCTGAACGGTTTGCTCGGATGTGTCGAACACGATCGGCTTGAATTCCATGCCCTTGGCACGGAAGTAGTCGGACAGATTGAGTTCTGTGGTGGTGCCCGCCTGGATACAGATTGAGGCACCGTCAAGCTGGGTTGCATCGGTAACCCCGATATCCTTGTTGATCAGGAAACCCTGGCCGTCGTAGTAGTTCACGCCCGCGAAGTTGAGACCCAGCGAAGCGTCACGGGTCAACGTCCAGGTGGTGTTCCGGGAGAGCATGTCGATTTCACCGGACTGCAGTGCGGTAAAACGCTCTTTTGCAGTGAGGGGCGTAAATTCGACTGCGGAGGCATCACCAAAGATCGCTGCAGCTACGGCGCGGCAGGTATCAACGTCGATACCGGTCCAGTTGCCTTTTTCATCAGGCTGGGAGAATCCCGGAAGACCGGTGGTAACACCACACTGCAGGTGCCCCTTCTCCTTGACGTTCTCCAGAGTCGTGGCGGCCATCGCACCAGTAGCCGAGAAGGTACCTACGGCCAGAGCAATCCCCAGGGCAATCGATTTCGTCTTTCTCATTGTCTTTTCTCCGAACATCAGTTGGTTTTTCGAGACGCATGGACTCAGCAATTTGCGAGCCATACATCTTAAACCCATGATTTGTATTGTTTTTATCCGCCACCAGGGCGTTACAGACAGATCTGAAACGAGGTGACGCTGCTTCATGCACTGATACAGTGCCCTCATTGCGACTCCATGCGCCAGAAAAAGGCAGCATTGGAGCCGTGCTCCTTAAAAGTAGAACAAGGTTCGGTAAATGAACTAGTTTTTATGCAAATTTATTCGGAAATTTTGAAGACGGGTGGCTCTTCATAGGTTTCGAGGCGTTTCAACCAGCCTGGCAGCCAGCGCTCTCGTTCGATGGGATCTTTTGCGTTCTCAGCTCTACGCGTGAGAACAGTAGCGGCCGCCTCCCGAAGCTGCTCGAGGGCACTGCGGTCAGGCGAGCCCGACATTTCCAGCAGCACCTGCAGTAGCCCCCAGCCCTGATCGTTGTAGCGTTCCGTGGGTGAGAGCCCCTCTCCCTTGAAATTCACATAGTCGATGATGGCGTAGACGCCGCCGGGGGTCTGACTGAGCGCTTTCACCCTGTTAGCCACTTCTGACTTTCGATCGTCCGGAGCGGACTCAATGATTTTTCCAAGCGACTGCCTGGCCCGCCGGAATATAAATTCAGCCTGGACCCCCTGGGTGCCGGCCAGAAACTCCCGCAGTTCCGCCAGCCGGGGCGAGTCTTCGACGGCCACGAATTCCGCTTTTTCGCTCCAGGGAGCGTCGAACGGCTCCAGAGCCAGCAACCATTCGGGAATATTGACTTGCCGTTGCTCCATGTATTCCATCAGCGCGGGAAAGCTCTCGACAAACCGACCTTCAACGCCCTTCGGATACCAGATGAAGTGCCCGATACCGAGCGAAGGGAACGCTTCACCATCGTTCCAGTGGACCAGGCACTGGAAACGACCTGCGCATTCGTTCCAGAAAATCTGTTGACCGACCCAGTCCAACTGCGCGGAGGTCAGCGCCAGGGAAACATCCACATCAGGGCTCTCCGACGCGGACAAATACCGAGACTCTGGACCGGGATCCATAGTCTCATTCGCGGAATCACAACCAGCGAGTGCATAAGCCGTGATAAGAACAAGCGATGCAAGCGATCTACGAAACACCAAACGCCTCCGGGAAAGCCAAAAAGTGCGCGCGATCACTCTACAACATGTTCGGTCAGTCTAGCTCTGATGTCGTCAGGAATCGGTAGGGCTTTCTCGGTCTCGTAATCAAAATGAATCAACACGGCGACGCCCCGCGCTATCTGCTTATCGCCCTGCCAGGCTTCCTGAACCACATGGAACGAGGAATTGCCGATCTTGCCGATACCCGTTTTGATCTTGACCGGAATATGCCAGTAACTCTGGGCCAACAGGTCGATTTCCAGGCGCGCAATGATCAGCGGCCAGGTCTCCGCCTCAAGGGTGGGATGGAAAATCCGGAAAACCGGCGTTCTGGCCTGCTCGAACCAGACTGGCAGACTGGTATTGCTGATATGCCCAAGGGCATCGGTATCGCTGAAACGTGGTTCCAGTTCCAGATGAAACATGGTGGCTTCCCCTTTTCTGAAAACCGCCTACTATACACCGGCCACACGCAAACAACCCAGATATCCGACTAAGGCACGATACGCAGAAGCTGCCCGTCGGCGCTGTCGGTAAGCAAATACACTGCGCCCTCAGGTCCGGTGGCAACATCCCGAATCCGCTCATCAAGCTCTTCGAACATCGTTTCCGTATCGTTGGCCTGCCGTCCGTCCAGCGTCACCCTATGCACACTTCTGTCGGCGAGCGCGCCCACAAGCAAGTTGCCATGCCAGTCCGGAAACAGCTCGCCCCTGTAGCGGGTCATCCCTGAGGGCGCGATTGAAGGGGTCCAGTGCAGCAGCGGCTGCTCCATACCCTCATGCTCAACAAAGGGCGTGATCATCGCTCCCGTGTAGTCGATGCCATGAGTGATCACCGGCCAGCCATAGTTGTGTCCCGGCTCGATGATGTTGACCTCATCCCCGCCACGTGGGCCGTGTTCGTGGGCAATCAGCAAACCATCAACGGAATCGTAGACCAGCCCCTGCACATTGCGGTGTCCGTAACTGTAGATTTCCGGAAGAGCATCGTGGCTGCCAACGAAGGGATTGTCTTCGGGCGCGGTGCCATCCGGGTTCAGGCGGACAATCTTGCCAAGATGGCTGGACAGGTCCTGCGCCTGCTCGCGATAGTCAAATCCATCTCCCAGGGTGACGATCAGCGTACCATCGGGAAGCCACGCCATTCGGCCACCATAGTGGGCACTGCCCTGCTTCGCAGGTTGAGCCCGGAATATCTCGACTACGTCGTGCAGAGCCATTCCCTGTAACTGACAACGGGCAACACATAGGTGATTGGCTGCGGCGGTACCGCAAGCGTAGGCGAGAAATACCGCCCGGTCAGCCTCAAAATCCGGCGACAGCAGGACATCAAAAAGGCCAGCCTGGGCATCATTGAAAACTGTCGGCACGCCTGTAATCGGCTCGGGATCCAGCCCCCACTCCCCTGAAATGCGCCGTAACCGCCCTGCCCGCTCCGTTACCAGGGCGCCACCCTCAGGGAGAAACGCCAGGGACCAGGGATGCTCCAGCCCGGAGATTAATGTCTCGACGGTGTAGTTGCCGGGAGACTGAGCCTGCACCGGCGCGGGCAGCGACCCGAGGCCCAGTGCCAGGCAACAGGCAAGAATAACCGTCGGAGCATGACCAACGACACCGGTATGCCGCCTGGCCGTCAGTCGGGCGAACAATGCACCCGCAAACGCCGCCGTTAGCAACATCGCGAGTAGCCCACCCGCAGACCGGGTAGCCGCAATGAGCGTAGGCATGGGGGCCAGTGCATTGGCTGTCAGCAGCGCCACCCACAGCCCGCAGGCCCCGGCCAGTGCGAACAGCGGTACCCGCAGCCCACGCCCCACGAAACGCGAGACAGCGGTAGCGACAACCTGGGAAACGACGAAACTAACACCAAAAAGGATTCCATAAAGCGGCGCGAAGGAAACCAGATCATGCACAGTGGCGGACAGGCGGGCGTCAAATCCAACCCCCACCCCGATGGCCTGAAGGGCGAGGAGGTTTAGCTGGGTCTGAACCACTGTACCAAGAACCACTCCGACCACCAGTGCCACCAGGAAACTGATGACGTTTTTCTTCGTTCCCTGCATTCCCGCCATTTTGTCCGCCTCCATAACCGTTTGCCGTTTATACGACCAATTCTGTCAGATACAAACAATCGGGATAGGGGGGAGCCATGAGGCTCCACCCCTCCCACACCACCCGGCATGCGGGTCCGCACCGGGCGGTTCGAGACGTTGAGGGTTCACGAGAGTCTCGGCACTCCCAACCGGTCGAAGTAGGCAATCGTCAGGACATTGTGGATGGCAGAGCGACTGTTGTGCCACCAGCGGCGACTCAGAGCCGCCACAGATTCAGCCACCCAGGAACTGGCACCCAACCGGACCAGCTCCCGGTAGATCGTCTTACCCCGCCGCCACTGCCGGAGGTGGAGCATTCTCAGACGACGACGTATCCACTCATCCAGTGATCGCCAGATGCGTGGCGTTTGCGCCAGCCTGAAGTACCCTTTCCAGCCGAGCAGGTATCGGCGGAGTTGCTCTACCACCTGTTCAATACTGCGACCCCCTGATCCCCGGGTCAGTTGCCGGATCCGGAGCTTGAACGCCTGTAACGCCCTGGTGGATACCGCGCGTCGAACCTCAGCGTTCCTCCCTTGCCACAGGGCATAGCCGAGGAACTTGCGCCCGAACACGCTGGTCACCGCGCTCTTGGCTTCGTTAATCACCAGACGCAACTTTCCATAACAGCGGCGGAGTAACTGCATGACCCGTTCTCCCGCCTTGTGGCTGCGAACGTAGACGTTGCAGTCATCGGCGTAACGGGCGAAGCAGTGCCCCCGGCGTTCCAGCACTTTATCCACCTCGTCCAGCAGAACGTTGGCCAACAACGGCGACAATGGCCCGCCTTGCGGCGTGCCCTCGTGCCGATCCATGACCACACCACCGTCCATGATGCCCGCGTTCAGGTACGCACGAACCAGCCGGATAACGCCGGGGTCGTTTATGCGTTTCTTCAGGCGGTCGATCAGGATGTCGTGGTTGACCCGGTCGAAGAACTTCGACAGGTCGACGTCCACCACGATATGGCGGCCCTGTTGGGCGTAACGCTGCGCAGCCAACACGGCGTCGTGGGCCCGACGGCCCGGGCGGAAGCCGTAGCTGTGCTCGCTGAAGGTGGGATCAATCAGAGGTTGCAGCACTTGCAACAGTGCCTGTTGAATCAGACGATCAGTGACGGTGGGGATGCCCAGTTCCCGCTCACTGCCGTCCGGCTTCGGGATGCCTACCCGACGGACGGGCTGTGGTTGGTAGGCGCCGCTCAGCAGGTGCTGGCGAAGCTCAGGCCACGCCCATCGCAGGTGTTCCGCGGTTTGGGCAATGTCCAACCCGTCCACACCTGCCGCTCCCTTGTTGGCCTTCACGCGCTTCCATGCCCGCTGCATATTCTCTCGTGCGAACGCCTGCTCAAGCAGGCTTCGCCCTGCGCCTTCCGGTTCTTGTCGCGGGAGTCCTGCTTCATCGCTCATCGCCTTCGGCAAGGCTTCACCTGTCCGTTGCGCGATCCGCCCCGCTGGCGCGGGCATCTGATGCCGTACAGTGCTCATCGACAAGGCGTTTGACGCTCCTTCTCGTTCGGCCCTTCGCCCTGTGTTAGCGGTTACTATGGCCTCTGCTGACTTCTCGCTCCGTGTTGCCACGTCGCCCTTTCAGGCATGAGGCGAGATCTCCCCGGGTAAGAACACACTCCTTCGCCGCACAACCGCCGGATTTACACCACTTCGCCTTGGCCACAAGAGCTTCGCGGCTTTTGGCCCGCTCGCCCTGCTTGGCAGTGCCTCATATCCGATTCTTGTTCATCGGCTCACGGTTTACGCTCCACGCTTCCTCCCCACGGTCGGTCACCCTTCCGCAGTTGCGCTTCACTTCGTTCGCTGTGGCCAGCTCACGGGAGGACTTGCACCTCCAGGAGTGCGCCCGTGCCGGGCGCACCAAAAAAGCCGGAGCATCACGCTCCGGCTTTGTCAAAGGCGGCCTGGCCCTGAAAACTCACTGCTCCACAAAGGCCCGTTCAATCACGTAATGCCCCATGTCGCCGCCCCGGGCTTCCTTGAAACCCATATTGTTCAGGATGGCGCAGGTGTCCTTCAGCATGCTCGGGCTGCCGCAGATCATGAACCGATCGTTTTCCGGATCGAAGTCCGGCAAGTCCAGATCACGGGTAATCTTCCCGGTTTCCATGGCATCGGTCAGCCGGCCCCGGTTGCGGAACTCTTCGCGAGTGACGGTGGGATAGTAAACCAGCTTGCCCTTGACCATTTCGCCGAAGTATTCGTTCTCCGGCAATTCCTCAATTTCCTTCTGATAGGCCAGCTCGGACACGTAACGAACGCCATGGGTCAGGATCACCTTATCGAAGGCCTCGTAGACCTCTGGATCCTTGATGATGCTCATGAAGGGGGCAAGCCCGGTACCGGTGCTGATCAGCCAGAGGTTCTTGCCCGGCAGCAGGTTATCCAGGATCAGGGTACCCGTTGGTTTGCGGCTTACCAGAATTTCGTCGCCCACCTGAATCTTCTGTAGACGGGATGTGAGTGGGCCGTCCTGCACCTTGATCGAGAAGAACTCAAGCTCTTCCTCGTAGTTCGCACTGGCAATACTGTAGGCGCGCATCAGCGGCTTGCCCTCGGTCTCCAGACCGATCATGACGAAATGACCGTTTTTGAAACGAAAGCCCGGATCACGGCTTGTGGTGAAGCTGAACAGGGTATCGTTCCAGTGATGGACGCTGGTAACTTTCTCTTTGATCAGGTTGCTCATGTAAACCTCTTGCCTGTTCGATACGCTGTTTTACGGCGAATGATTTAACTTTGGATTGCGCTCAGTCTAACCCGGCACTAACCTATCGGGAAAATGGGATATTCTCATAACCTTATTCGAGTAAACCGATTAAGAGCGAAAAGTTATGAAATACAGTTTCCGACAGCTGGAGGTTTTCCTTGCAGCGGCACACTTCCAGAACATTACCCGGGCCGCCGAATCGCTGGCCATGTCGCAGTCAGCAGCCAGTAGTGCACTTAAAGAACTGGAGAATCAGTTCGATATCCAGCTCTTCGATCGCGTTGGCAAACGGCTTCAGTTAAACGAACTCGGGCGACTTTACCGCCCCAAGGTGGAAGCCGTCCTGGCCCAGGCGAACGAACTGGAACAGGCCTTCAGCAAGCACACGGAAGTGGGTGCGCTCAAAGTAGGTGCCACGCTTACTATCGGAAACTATCTGGCCGTGGGTGTCATGGCCCAATACATGAATACCCCTACACACCCCAGAGTCTCTCTGGAAGTGGCCAACACAAGCACCATTGCCAGACGAGTCAAGGACTTTGAGTTGGACATCGGGTTGATTGAAGGCGAATTACAGTCACCTGAACTGGATGTGTTGCCCTGGCGAGGTGATGAGCTGGTGGTGTTCTGCTCTCCGAGCCATCCTCTTGCCGGCAAGAAGTCTCTCTCCGACGAGGACCTGCGCAGCGCCACCTGGATCATGCGGGAGCCAGGGTCAGGAACCCGTCAGAGCTTTGAGCGAGGCATGCACGGCCTGCTGCCGGATCTGAACGTGCTGCTGGAACTGGAACACACTGAAGCCATCAAGCGTGCCGTAGAGGCGGACCTGGGCATTGGCTGCCTGTCTGAAGTGGTGCTGGCAGACGCGTTCAAGCGGGGCAGCCTGGTGCCGCTGACGGTCCCGGAACACCGACGATTTGATCGCCAGTTCTATTTTATCCTGCACAAGCAGAAATACCGCAGCGCCGGCATTGATGCCTGGATAGAGCTGTGCCGGCAGCTACGCTGAGACCGGCCCGCTGTGGAACCGGAACTCCGTATCCGGCTCTTCGACCAGCGCTTTCTCAAGCGCCAGAAATTCTGCCACCCGCGCCTCGATAGGCTCACCGGCAGCCTGCTCGGCCAAAGACAGATAATCCTGATAATGTCGGGCTTCGGATTTCAGCAGGCTGGTGTAGAAGTCCGCCAGCTTCTCATCCAGAAATGGCGCCAGGGCAGCAAAACGTTCGCAGGAGCGCGCTTCGATAATAGCGCCCACGATCAACACATCCACCAGACGTCCGGGATCTTCGGTGCGAACTGCCTGTCTCAAACCGGCAGCGTAGCGGGCCGGCGTCAGGTGACAATACTCCACGCCCCGCTTTTTCATGATCGCCAGCACCTGCTCGAAATGCCTCAGCTCCTCACGGGCCAGCCGGGACATCTTGTTCAACAGGTCGGTGTTGTCGACATAACGGTACATCAAACTCAGCGCTGTGGAGGCGGCCTTTTTCTCGCAGTGGGCGTGATCAATCAGCATCAGATCCTGATTCGCCAGGGCGTTGTCGATCCATTGTTGCGGGGTCCGGCACGGCAGGAAGTTGTGAATCTCTTGCAGGGCGTCGTTCATGGCTAAGCACATTGGTTAATTGGCGGCGGGCGAGTATAGCGCACTTAACAGATTCCTCCGACCTCTGTCCAACTTAACTTTATAAGGGGTTTCCTATAGAATGCAGCGCCAGATTGAGGAGTCTCTGAATAAACCCTGAAACCCCATCGGTGATTTGAGGCATTATTCAGAGGCTCCTGCGGCCTTTCCGCCAAAAACCGCCCGCCAAGGCATGAAGCCAACGGCGCGGGACATTCCAACTGATGAGGGTCCATATCGTGTTAGAAGCCTATCGTGAACACGTTGCTGAACGTGAAGCCCTGGGTATTCCTCCCAAGCCCCTGAACGCCGAGCAAACCGCTGCTCTGGTCGATCTGCTGAAAAACCCGCCGGCCGGCGAGGAAGATACCCTGGTGTATCTCCTGGAAAACCGTGTGCCGCCAGGTGTGGATGAAGCCGCCTACGTGAAGGCCGCTTTCCTGACCGCCATTGTGAAAGGCGAAGCGTCTTCTCCGCTGCTGGACAAGCAGACAGCGGTCAAGCTGCTGGGCATGATGCAGGGTGGCTATAACATCGCGACTCTGGTCGACCTTCTGGATGACTCCGAACTGGCCGAACTGGCCGGTGAACAGCTCAAGCGTACCCTGCTGATGTTCGACGCCTTCAACGACGTGAAGGAAAAGATGGACGCAGGCAACCCCGTTGCCAAGGCAGTCATTGAATCCTGGGCCAACGGCGAGTGGTTCACCAACAAGAAGAAGGTACCCGAGAGCACCAAGATGGTGGTGTTCAAGGTTACTGGCGAAACCAACACCGACGATCTGTCACCGGCTCCGGATGCCTGGTCCCGCCCGGACATCCCTCTGCACGCCCGCGCTGCCTACAAAATGGAGCGCGACGGCCTGAAGCCGGAAGAGCCCGGCGTTACCGGCCCCATGAGCCAGATCGACGAAATCAAGTCCAAGGGCCTGCCCGTTGCCTTTGTTGGTGATGTTGTCGGTACCGGTTCTTCCCGTAAGTCCGCCACCAACTCTGTTCTGTGGTTCTTCGGTGAAGACATCCCGGGCGTGCCCAACAAGCGTGCCGGTGGTGTCTGTATCGGTAACAAGGTTGCTCCGATCTTCTTCAACACCATGGAAGATGCCGGCGCCCTGGTTTTCGAGGCTCCCGTTGACAACATGAACATGGGCGACGTGATCGAGATCCGTCCGTACGAAGGCAAGATCCTGAACGAAGCCGGTGAAACCATCTCCGAGTTCAAGTTCAAGTCTGATGTGATCCTGGACGAAGTTCAGGCCGGCGGCCGTATCCCCCTGATCATTGGCCGTGGCCTGACTGCCAAGGCTCGTACAGCACTGGGCATGGGCGCGACCGACCTGTTCCGCCTGCCGAAAGATCCCGAAGCCGGCACCAAGGGCTTCACCCTGGCCCAGAAGATGGTCGGTAAGGCCTGTGGCCTGGAAGAAGGCAAAGGCGTTCGTCCGAACACCTACTGCGAGCCGCACATGACCACCGTAGGTTCCCAGGACACCACCGGCCCGATGACCCGGGACGAGCTGAAAGATCTGGCATGTCTGGGCTTCCAGGCTGATCTGGTTATGCAGTCCTTCTGTCACACCGCTGCCTACCCGAAGCCGGTTGACGTGGAAATGCAGCACACCATGCCGGACTTCATCCGCACCCGTGGCGGTGTTTCCCTGCGCCCGGGCGACGGCATCATCCACTCCTGGCTGAACCGCATGCTGCTGCCGGACACCGTCGGCACCGGTGGTGACTCCCACACCCGTTTCCCGATGGGCATCTCCTTCCCGGCCGGTTCCGGCCTGGTTGCGTTTGCCGCTGCCACCGGCGTAATGCCGCTGGATATGCCGGAGTCTGTTCTGGTTCGCTTCAAGGGCGAAATGCAGCCGGGCATCACCCTGCGCGACCTGGTACACGCCATTCCGCTGTACGGCATCAAGCAGGGCATGCTGACCGTTGAGAAGAAAGGCAAGATCAACGAGTTCTCCGGTCGCATCCTGGAAATCGAAGGCCTTGAGCACCTGACCGTTGAGCAGGCGTTCGAACTGTCTGATGCCTCTGCCGAGCGCTCCGCAGCCGGTTGTACCATCAACCTGTCTGAAGACTCCGTAGCCGAGTACCTGCGCTCCAACATCACCATGCTGCGCTGGATGATTGCCGAAGGTTACGGCGACCCGCGTACCCTGGAGCGTCGCGCCCAGCAGATGGAAGAGTGGCTGGCTGATCCGA
This sequence comes from Marinobacter sp. MIT932201, assembly GCF_047123295.1. NCBI lineage: Bacteria > Pseudomonadati > Pseudomonadota > Gammaproteobacteria > Pseudomonadales > Marinobacteraceae > Marinobacter > Marinobacter sp. MIT932201. The sequence continues at coordinate 2,718,398 of NZ_CP138917.1, forward strand.
AGCTGATGCGTGCCGACAAAGATGCCGAGTACGCCCACGTTATCGAGATCGACCTGGCTGACATCAAAGAGCCGATCGTATGCTGCCCGAACGACCCGGACGACGCCAAGTTCCTGTCCGAAGTGGCAGGCGACAAGGTGGACGAAGTCTTCATCGGTTCCTGCATGACCAACATCGGTCACTTCCGTGCCGCTGGTAAGCTACTTGAACAGCACAAGGGTCCGCTGAGCACCCGCCTGTGGATGTCTCCGCCGACCAAGATGGATCAGGCCCAGCTGATGGAAGAAGGCTACTTCAACACCTACGGCACTGCCGGTGTTCGCACCGAAATGCCGGGCTGCTCCCTGTGCATGGGTAACCAGGCGCGTGTAGCACCGAAGTCGACGGTTCTGTCCACGTCCACCCGTAACTTCCCGAACCGCCTCGGTGATGGTGCCAACGTGTACCTGACCTCTGCGGAACTGGCAGCTGTGGGTGCGGTTCTGGGCAAACTCCCCTCCCCTGCGGAGTACATGGAGTACGCCAAGGACCTGAACAGCATGTCGAAAGAGATCTACAAGTATCTCAACTTCGACCAGATGGAGAACTACACCAAGAAGGCTGCCGAGGCGAACGTTGCCTAAGCGCTGACCTTCAGGTCTAGCTGCACAAAAACGCCAGCCCTCGGGCTGGCGTTTTTTATGCCTGCTTACATACCCGGGACGCCCACACAATCAGTCGATAATCAGCCTCAACAGAATCGCAGCCACCATAACGAGGGTAATCCCCTTGATCCAACGTGCGCCGCGTTTGCTCATATTGACCCGGGTAGCGATAAACGCACCGGTAACGTTGCCCACTGCCAGGGTCAGGCCCACGCCCCAGCGCACCTGATCGTTAAGGGCGAACACTACCAGTGCTGCAAAGGTAAACGGAAGCACGATAGAGACCTTGAGCACGTTCACCTGGCGCAGGTCGATCTTGAGCATGTGGTAAAGCACCACAAGGAAAAGCACTCCGACACCAACCTGAATGAATCCGCCGTACATGCCAACCACGAACATCGCCAGGTAGACAGCCGGACCAAGGCGCTCGGGTGTCAGTGGACGGGTATTGAGAACGGGCTGCGGCAACAGCATGAAGACAGAGGCGCAAATCATGGCCGCCACGAGCACCCATTCGAACACGGTATCGGAAACCCAGGTAGCGACCCAGGCACCCACCAGAGAGCCCAGAACCGCCGGAATCGCCAGGTGCAGGCTGACAACAAGGTTGCCATGCCCCATGCGGTAGAAGCTGCCTACCGCAGTGACACTCTGCAGGGTTATCGCCACCCGGTTCGTGCCGTTGGCGACCTGGGGCGGCAGACCAAGAAACATCAACAGGGGCAGGGTCAGCATGGAACCGCCGGCTGAGAGAACATTAATAAAACCGGCAATGCCGCCGATCGTCAGCAAAGCCCCGATTTCCAGAACAGTCACTCAGCGCGCTCCATCCAAGCTTGGGGGATACGACAGTAGACCCCTCGATAAGGAATCATTATGACTAAAAAAAGGACTCCCGAAGGAGCCCTTTTCACTTCTGATAACGCTTTTCAAGCGTTTTTTTACCGTTCGATGTGCTGGTACTCACCGGCATCGGCGGTTACCGAGCTCACTACCAGGATTGCGATGAACGCCGCAATGAAGCCCGGAATAATTTCATAGACACCCGGGCCACCCATGAACGAGCCGTTCCAGCCCAGGGAGATCCAGATAATGACCGTGGCTGCACCAACAACCATACCCGCAATCGCTCCCGCACCATTGGTGCGCGGCCACATCAGTGACAGGATGATCAGCGGGCCGAATGCAGCACCAAAGCCTGCCCAGGCGTTGGCAACCAGCGCAAGAACCTGAGAGTCCGGATCGGAGGCGATGAAGGCTGCGACCAGACCGACGAGGACAACGCACACCCGGCCGATATTCACGCATTCCTTATCAGTTGCTTCCTTACGCAGGAACAGACGATAGAAATCCTCTGTCAGCGAGGAGGAAGACACCAGCAGCTGACTGGAAATTGTACTCATTACCGCCGCCAACAAGGCTGCATACAGGAAGCCAGTAATCAGGGGATGGAACAGCATATCGGACAGAATGATAAAGATGGTCTCAGGATCCTGGATGTCCATACCATTGCGAATGGCGTAGGCGCGGCCAAAGACACCCAGTGAGATCGCACCGATCAGGGAGATCAGCATCCAGCTCATGCCGATGTTCCGGGCAACCGGTACATCCTTCAGGGTACGGATGGCCATAAAACGCACGATGATATGGGGCTGACCAAAGTAACCCAAACCCCAGGTAACCGCAGACAGCCAACCTATGAAGGTCAGGCCTTCCGTCCAGGACAGCAGCGTCGGATCGACTTCATTCAAAGTTTGTGACGCCTGGGCAAAACCACCGCCACCTTCGCCAAACAGCACAACGGCCGGCATAATCACCAGCGCCAGCATCATGATGCAGCCCTGCACAAAGTCCGTCATGCTCACGGCCAGGAAACCACCGACCACGGTATAGGCCAGAACCACGCCCAGGGTAATGACAATACCAACTGCGTAATCACTCAAGCCACCGAAGTTGAAAATCCCGGAGAACGCACTTTCGAACAGCTTGCCACCGGCAACCAGACCTGACGCCGTGTACACTGCGAAAAAGATAACAATGACGATCGCAGATACTGTTCTGAGGGAAAGTGCCTGCGTCGGGAAGCGATTCGCCAGGAACGAGGGAATGGTAATGGCATTTCCGTAGTGAACGGTCTGCTCACGAAGCCGTGGCGCAACCAGCGTCCAGTTAAAGAATGCCCCCACGAGCAGGCCAATACCGATCCAGGCCGATCCGAGACCGGAAGCAAACAGCGCCCCTGGTAGACCCAGAAGCAACCAGCCACTCATATCAGAAGCGCCGGCTGAAAGCGCAGCCACCTTCGGACTGAGGGCTCGACCGCCCAACATATAGTCCTCGGATGAAGAGGTAGCTCTGCGCATGGCATAAACGCCAATGGCGATCATGAGCGCAAAGTAAGCAAATAGACTGATCCAAACACCAATAGCCATAAGGGCTCCTCCGGTTTAATGAGTCGGAATAGATCCGCTCGCAAAGCACATGGCTGACCTTCTGCCAACTCGCTGCACTATTCTTCTTTTGTTCCCGAATTCCAGCTCAATTGAAGCAGGGATTTTTCCTTGTGGTAATTCCCTGAACCTGAGTGCGCAAAGGGCATTTGCGACTCTCACCCCGCACCGGGCTTCAGTCGCTATAAGTTAGTATTAGTGCGGATTTCAGGCTTACGAAATCCTACGATTCTTTTGCACAATCCTACGGGACTACTGAACTGAGGGGCCAAATCAGGCCACACGCTCGCCAACCTGTAATCGTGACGGCGTGGTCCCCTTGTATTTCCGCAAGGCATTTGTCAGCGCGCTTTGCGACGAGAAACCGGTTCGATAACTGATTTCAGACACGGTAAGGGTCGTTGTTGCGAGAAGGTGCGCCGCCTGATCCAGGCGCGTCTGTAACAGAAACTGGTGCGGCGTTATGCCTGCAAGATCCCTGAACACCTCATGGAACCGGCTGACACTGAGGCAAACCTCTCCAGCCATGTCTTCAACGGTGATCTTCTTATGGAGATTTCTGTGGATGAAGCGGCGGATTGCATCAGGGCTGATCGCATTCCGGTTTGAGGTGAAGGACTGGCCATCCGTGATCCGGTCAGCCATGCAGTAAAGAATGCTGGAAGCCAGGTGCTGCTGGAGCGTTACATGATTGGGCGCGCGATCAAACTCGACAGCGGCGAACTGGACAAGACCGTGCAGGCGACTATCCATTTGCAAGGTTCGCGGCTTTTCAAAGACCCGCATCATGCGCTCATAGTCGGCGTGAGCCGGAGAATTAACGGCGGGTGCAAGCGGATCCAGATTGATGACCAGAACATGGTTCTTGTCATTACCACGATAATCGTGTCGGGCCTCCGTAGGCACCAGATAAGCCCGCCAGGTGTCCAGGTAGGCCCCTGCTCCATCAACGCTCAACTCGGCTTCTCCACGCACCCCGATGACAATCTGGTGGTGCTCATGCCAGTGCTGATGCGCGGCCGTGGGAAGCTTCAGAAGTTTCGCGTTAACCATTAAAACTGCCAGCGTTTAACTGAGAATGTTCCTCAATTAAAGCAGAACATTACAGAAAGTGCACGAATGGAACAAAAACGGCGGCAAAACCAGAGTATTTGTCGGACTTGAAACTATTGACCATTGACCCACCGGTTCAAAAGGCCCGACACCTGGTCCGACACCTCTGCAAGCGGACGAGCGGCATCAATCACGTGATACCTGGCGGGCTGTGCCGTCGCCCTGGCAAGATAGGCATCCCTGATTCGCTGGAAAAAATCCAGATCTTCCTGCTCAAAGCGATCCAGTTCACCCCGCTTGCGAGCTCGGGCCATGCCTGTGTCCACGGGGGCATCCAGAACGATAACGTGGTCCGGACGAATGTCACCCTGAACAAGGGTTTCAAGCAAGGCGATTCGTTCTTCGGGAACGCCCCGACCACCACCCTGATAGGCAAAGGTCGCATCGGTAAAGCGGTCGCACAGGACCCACTGGCCTCGCTCCAGCGCTGGAAGGATCCGCGTGTGGAGATGCTGGGCCCTGGCCGCGAACATCAGCAGCAGCTCGGTAATTTCATTCACCGGCTCGTCCCGGGGTGCCAGCAGGAGCTCGCGGATGGCCTCAGCCATGGGCGTGCCTCCAGGCTCACGGGTAACAATATAATCAACACCCATCTGATCCAGTGTGCTGGCGGCGTTGGTCAACTGGGTCGACTTGCCAACGCCCTCGGTGCCCTCAAATGTTATGAACTGTCCCCGCGCCTTCATCCGGCATCCTCATCAGAATCGGCATCCTGTGGTGCCGGCGAGGAACGGTAATCCTCACGTCGGTTTAGCTGAAACTCTCGCACCGCCTTCTGGTGCTCCGAGAGTGTGCGAGAGAACTTGTGGGTGCCATCACCCCGGGCGACGAAGTAAAGTGCATCACCTTTGTCCGGGTGTAGCGCTGCGTGAATGGATTCACGCCCCGGGAGGGCTATGGGCGTGGGAGGTAGTCCATTGATTCGGTATGTGTTGTAAGGCGTATAGGTACGCAGATCCTTACGACCAATCCTGCCCTGGTAGCTGTCACCCATGCCGTAAATGACCGTGGGATCGGTTTGCAGCCGCATCCCCTTCTGAAGACGACGAACAAATACGCCCGCAACCTGATCCCGCTCATGGGGCGCTCCGGTTTCGCGCTCCACGATCGAGGCCATGATCAAAGCTTCATAGGGAGTGTCGTAAGGGAGCCCTTCTTCCCGCGCTGCCCACTCTTCGGCCAATACGGTTTCCATCCGGTTGAAGGCCCGCTTCAGAAGATCAAGATCCGATTCGCTACTGGTGAAAGCGTAGGTATCGGGAAAGAACCGACCCTCGGGATGCTCGCCTTCGGCGCCAACAGCCGCCATGATCTGCTCAGTGGTCCACTGGCCGGTCACTTTCTCCAGCCGCTCGGCCCGGGCCAGTGCTGCTCGCATATCCTTGAATGTCCAACCCTCGATAAACTGCACATACCAGTGTTTGGTATCGCCGGACACCATGGCACCGATCATGTCCCTGGGGCTCATGCCGTCGACAAATTCGTACTCGCCAGCCTTGATCCTGGTTTGTCCAGGCTCGAGCCGACCATAGAGCCTGAGCCACAACCGGTCTGAAACCAGTCCTTTAGACTCAAGTCGGCCAACTACTTCAATAAAAGAACTGCCCTGGGGAACGTTAAAAAGCAGCGGCTCTTCGAGCATCACCGGCTTGTTCAGGCCTTGCAGACCCTGCCACACCCAGAGACCAGTTCCTGCCGAGGCAAGGACGGCGACACAAACGCACGCAAGCAATAACTTCTTGAGCAAACGATTTATTCCAGTGTTTCGAGAGGATTGAAGATTGTCGCAAGTCCGCCATCGACAGGCAAATCATGACCGGCGATAGTGCGAACCGGAACAATACCCAGCACGCTGTTGAGCAGAAACAGTCCCTGGCAATCTGGACCAAGCACATCGTTTACCGTGACTGGACGCTCTGTCACCGTATCCCCTCTTTGCCTGAGTCGCTCCAGAAGCCACTGTCTGAGCACACCGGCAACCGCCAGGCTTGATGCCGGCGGTGTCAGCCAGCAATCGCCCCGGCGAAGCAGAAGATTGGTGCGGGTGCCTTCGACAAGATTGCCGTCGCGGTCCGCCATCATCACCTCGAATAGAGAAGGCCCGAGATCAGAGGCCGCCAGGACCTGTTCTATCCGGTTCAGAGACTTGATCCCCGCCAGCAATGGATTAACGGTCAGCGGCACTTTGGAGACATCAACCGCAACACCGGCTGGATCAGGCACAGGTGGCAAAGGTGAGGCAGAAACCATCAGGTTAGGCTCCATGCCGGGGTCCGGGCGATACCCTCGCCCGCCACTGCCGCGGGTCAGCGTCAGTTTCAGAACCCAGTCCTCCGAATTGAAACGATCAGCGAAACGTTGCGCCGCCTCGACGCAAACGTTGGCGAGTTCCTTCCGGGAAACCTCGATTCCAAGGCGCGCGGCGTCACGAACCATTCGCTCCAGGTGGCGGGATAAAAGTACACCCCTGTGCCCGGACATCCGGATGGTTTCGAACAGCCCGTCACCATAGGCCAGACCACGATCACCGGCAGGCAGGCCGCCCTCATCTGCCCAGTAAAGACGAAACACGACGAGTGTCAGCCTTCGTAGCGGCGGAAAATCAGGGTTCCGTTGGTACCACCGAATCCGAACGAGTTGGACAGCGCCACTCGAACATCGGCCTGACGACTCTTGTGGGCCACAAGATCCAGATCGCATCCTTCATCAGGATTATCCAGATTGATGGTGGGCGGCAGCACGCCATCGCGTATGGCCAGTACCGAGAAGATCGCCTCAACAGCACCGGCTGCGCCAAGAAGGTGCCCGGTCATTGATTTGGTACTGCTCATGGCCAGCTTTTCAGCATGTGCGCCGAATACTCTCCGAACAGCAGCCACTTCGGCGACGTCTCCGACCTGGGTGGAGGTGCCGTGGGCGTTGATATAGTCAATCTCGTCGGCGTCGAGGCCAGCGTCACGCACGGCATTGGCCATGGAACGGGCCGCGCCCTCGCCATCCTCCGGCGGCGCGGTGATGTGGTGGGCATCATCGCTCATGCCAAAGCCGACCACCTCGCCGTAGATCGTGGCGCCCCGCTGTTTCGCGTGCTCAAGTTCCTCAAGAACCACCACGCCGGCACCGTCACTGAGTACGAAGCCGTCCCGATCTTTATCCCACGGTCGACTGGCCTTTTCCGGTTCATCGTTTCGCGTGGACAGGGCCCGCGCTGCGGAGAAGGCAGCCATGCCGGTTCGCGTGGTCGCCATTTCAGACCCACCAGCCAGCATGACTTCGGCGTCACCGTAAGCAATCGTACGGGCAGCGTAGCCAATGTTGTGGGTGCCGGTGGTGCAGGCGGTGACAATCGCAATGTTCGGACCGCGATAGCCAAAGCGGATGGCAGCATTACCGGAGATCATGTTGATAACAGAGGCCGGCACGAAAAACGGGGAAACCTTTCGAGGACCGGACTTGTCCATGGTAAGAACGCTTTTCTCGATGTACTCGAGGCCACCGATGCCAGAGCCAATGGCAATACCAACGCGCTCGCGGTCAAGCCTGTCAAAAGATTCGAGGCCACTGTCGTCCACCGCCTGTTGGGCGGCAATCAGGCCGTAATGGATAAAGGCGTCGAGTTTCCGAGCATCCTTGGGGGACAGGTAGGGCTCCATATCCAGATCCCGGATGGCCCCTCCAATCCGTGTGTTGTACGCCGATGCGTCAAAGCGGTCGATCATACCAATCCCGCTACGTCCGGCCTGGATGGCTTGCCAGGACGACTCCACGCTATTGCCGACCGGAGACAGCATGCCCATGCCTGTGATGACAACTCGCCGTTTAGTCATAACCTGTTACACCTGATCTTGTCCGAATGAATCTGAACGCAGATTGAACCTGATTTTCAGCCAATAAAAAAGCCGTCCCTCGCTGTTTCACAAGGACGGCTTTTTGCCTGGCTTTCTTAAATGCAGAGTATCAGGTGTGCGCGACGATGTAGTCGATCGCGTCCTGAACACTTGTCAGCTTCTCGGCTTCCTCGTCAGGGATCTCGGTTTCGAATTCCTCTTCCAGTGCCATAACCAGCTCAACGGTGTCCAGTGAGTCAGCGCCAAGATCCTCTACAAAAGAAGATGAGTTCTGAACTTCGGACTCTTTAACGCCCAACTGTTCACAAACGATCTTCTTCACGCGCTCTTCAACTGTACTCATAATGTCCTCACTTTGTGTGTCAACCAAGCAACTCAAGTGCTGCCAGTTTAGTTTAAACCCTACCTGCAAACAAGCAGGGATTCTGATAAACATGTTGTGCGACAAGGAGTTGCGCACAGACCCCCACAGGGGGTTTATCCCATGTACATTCCGCCGTTCACGTTGATGGTTTCACCCGTCACGTAACCGGCTGCATCGGATGCCAGGAAGGCGACCACGGCGGCCACTTCTTCCGGCTCACCCAGACGACCCGCGGGTATGATTTCCAGCATAGCCTCGCGCTGCTTGTCGTCCAGTTTTTTTGTCATATCTGTGTCAATAAATCCCGGAGCCACGCAATTCGCGGTGATACCCCGATTCGACATTTCTTTGGCCAGGCTCCGGGTGAAGCCTTCAACGCCGGCCTTGGCAGCGCAATAATTGCCCTGCCCCGGATTGCCCATGCCGGCAACTACGGAACTGATGTTAATGATCCGGCCCCATTTCGCCTTGGCCATGCCGCGCAGAACAGCCTTGCTGGTGCGGTAGACGCTGGACAGATTGGTTTCCAGAACGGACGCCCAGTCCTCGTCTTTCAAACGCATCAGCAGGTTGTCGCGGGTAATACCGGCATTGTTGACCAGGATCAGAGGCGCACCCGACTTCTCCGTCAGCGCCTTGAGGCCTGATTCAATGCTGGCTGGATCTGCAACGTTCATGACCATGCCGTAGCCTTTGAAACCGGCCGACTGGAGGTCTTTGGTGATGGACTCGGCACCGGCCTCGCTGGTCGCGGTGCCAACGACTTCAGCGCCCTGCTCGGCCAGCGCACGGGCAATCGCCTGGCCAATGCCGCGGGTCGCACCGGTTACCAGTGCAGTTTTACCTTCCAGAGACATGAATAACTCCCTTTCGTTTCAGGACTGACCGAAGGCGTCTAGCGCCTTCGCCAGCGAGTCCGGATCTTCGATACCGTGAACGGCCAAAGTCCGGTCGATGCGTTTGGCAAGCCCCGCCAAGACTTTGCCGGTGCCGCATTCAACGGCGACCTCAACCCCGTTGGCAACAAGAGTACGCACGGAATCCGTCCACAGTACCGGTGAATAAAGCTGCTTGAGCAGATTGGACTTCAGTGTAGCGGATTCGGTCTCGGCGGCAGCGTTAACATTTTGTATGACCGGGATGACAGCATCATTAAAGCGCACATCTTCCAGGGCTTTGGCCAACTCTTCAGCAGCGCCTTTCATCAAGGCGCAGTGGGAAGGCACGCTGACCGGCAATGGCATGGCCTTGCGGGCGCCTTTTTCCTTGCAGGCCTCAATAGCGCGATCAACCGCGGCTGCCGAGCCAGCAATGACGACCTGGCCGGGAGCATTGAAGTTAACCGCAGAAACCACATCACCCTGTGCCGCTGCTTCACAGGCGGCAACGACGTCGTCGTCCTCAAGACCGAGGATGGCGGCCATTTTGCCTTGCCCTGCCGGTACGGCGTCTTGCATGAGCTCACCACGCAGGCGAACCAGCTTTACCGCCTCAACAAAGTCGAGGCTTTCGGCGGCAACCAGGGCGCTGTACTCCCCCAGACTGTGACCAGCAAGGAAGTCCGGCGCAACACCGCCCGCAACAAACCACTGCCGCCAAAGGGCAACACTGGCCGTCAGCAGTGCAGGCTGGGTAACCATGGTTTTATTGAGTTCCTCGGCCGGGCCATTCTGGCAGAGCGCCCAGAGGTCGTAACCAAGCACGTTGGAGGCTTCAGCAAAGGTTCTGTCGATAATGGGCCAGGCTTCAGCGGCAGCTGAAAGCATACCCACCGATTGCGACCCTTGTCCTGGAAAAATAAAGGCTGATTTCATAAGCGGAATCTTATCGTCATTGGGTGGTTACGTGAGATTAGCCAATAGTACAAGTTAGGCCAATTATCCGCGAATGCGTGGCCAAACCGGGACAGACTTTAGTCTCAGGCACTCAAAGCATGAGATCGTCGAGACGCTCATTGATACGGCGGGGCACTTCCAGCTCAACTTCCCTGACAGCCTGACGAATGGCCGACAGCATGGCGCGCTCATTGGCGTTACCATGGCTTTTGATCACCACACCCTGAAGCCCGAGCAGGCTGGCACCGTTGTGGCGGGAAGGATCCATCAATTGCAGAAGCCGACCAACAATCGGCCGGGCCAGCAGGCCGACCAGCCTGCCGTAGAGGTTCCGGGTGAATGCCTGCTCCATCAATTCGATCAGCAGACCTGCAACGCCTTCCCCGGTCTTCAGGGCGATATTGCCAACGAAGCCGTCGCAGACAACCACATCGGCCACATCGCGAAACAGATCACTGCCTTCCACATAACCAATGTAGTTAATGCTGTCGCACTGGGCCAGCATATGAGAGGCCAGGCGGACCTGTTCATTACCTTTGATCTCTTCTTCGCCAACGTTCAGCAGTGCAACCCGGGGCTCTGCCTGGCTGCAGATGGCAGAAGCCATCAGTGACCCCATCAGCGCGTACTGATAAAGATTTTCGGCAGTGGAGTCGACGTTGGCACCCAGATCAAGGACGTGACAACGTCCACGAAGCGAAGGAATCAGTTTGGCAATGGCCGGGCGCTCGATACCCGGATACATTCGGATAATGGTGCGACCAAAGGCCATCAGCGCGCCGGTGTTACCGGCACTGACACAGCCCTGCGCCTCGCCATCCCGGACAAGACCCAGCGCAATGGCCATGGAGGAATTCTTCTTGTGGCGAAGGGCGTGGGAGGGGCGCTCGTTCATTCTGACCACATCCGCCGCTTCGACAATGCGGATTCTGGCATGCCCTTCACGCAACAAAGCCTCAAGCTCGCTCCGGATTCCCACCAGAACGATGCTCAAGGCTTCGTTTTCACGCACCGCCTGCAATGACGCGGCAACCACAACGGCTGCGCCGCGGTCGCCACTCATGGCGTCAATCGCGATGGTGACCGGTTTCACCGTTCTTCCATCCGATTCCTGGCGATGCATAGCGGCAACGAGATTACTCGTCGCGTGCTTCGATTACCTGCTTGCCACGGTAAAAGCCGTCCGGAGACACGTGGTGACGACGATGTACTTCACCGGTGGTCGCATCAGTGCTCAGAGCAGCGGCGCTCAGGGCGTCGTGTGAACGGCGCATGCCACGCTTGGAACGGGTCTTACGGTTTTGCTGTACAGCCATGATTATGCTCCTGACCTGTTAACGTAAACTTTGTCTTGCTGAACAAGTAACGTCTGTTCGTTAAATGTGCGCCGGCTTCCCAAGGGAGACCCGCACCCGGTTAATGCTTTGTCTTTTTCAGTTCCGCCAGAACACTGAACGGATTCTCGCCCGATTTTCTTACCGGCTCTGCCTCGGAGCCATCAGGCTCAAATGCTTCCAGATCTTCCCGAGCAGGACATTCATCCCGTTCGTGAAGCGGAAATGGTGGCAACACCAGCAACAGCTCGTCTTCCACCATGGACCAGAGATCCGCGGTGAAGTCATCGGTCAAAAACGGCTCAAGCTCTTTCGGTAGCTGTTGGGCCTGCTCGTCACTGGTGACCAGCCCCAGGGTAAACCGGGACTCCAGAGTCACACTCATAGGACCCATACACCGCTGACATTCCAGATCCACGGGAGCGGTCAGCTCACCCGACACCACGCGACGCCGTTCACCATCCATAAAGAAAGACAGTTTTACCCGGCACGCGGCACCTTCCGAGAACCCGAGAACCGCTTCGCAAAAACGGCCAAGCCCGCTGATAGGAATCTCTCCCTCCAGTGTGCTGTTTTGTTCCGCTAACCGGTAAGGATCAACAGATTTGGGCAACTCGGCGTTGGACGCGTTTGACATAGGCGCGCAATTTTAGGGGCGCAGCCCTCTGGTGTCAAAGACTTCGTTGCTTTTTCACGGGGGTTCCCGTGCAGATAGGTGTAATTTACGATAACCGCAACTCAATTACCGGGGCCAGGCACTCAAAGGACCTATCGATGACCCGAAAACCGCTTTTACTCGCATCTTCATCACCCTATCGGAAAACGCTTCTGGAACGGCTGGGCCTGCCGTTCACCTGCGCCAGCCCAGACATCGACGAATCGCCAGAACCAGACGAACCCGGAGAATCCCTTGCAACGCGCCTGGCCGTAAACAAGGCCCGTGCACTGGCGGACCGCTTTCCCGGGCACTGGATCATCGGTTCAGACCAGGTGGCTTGCCTACCGGACGGCTCGGTGCTGAGCAAGCCCGGCGGCCATGAACAGGCAGCGCATCAATTGCGCCAGAGTAGTGGCCACAGAGTCTTGTTTCTGACAGGCCTGGCACTGCTCGACGCCGATTCCGGAAAGCTCGAAAGTCTCTGCGAACCTTACAATGTCCGGTTCCGTGAACTGACTGACGCGGAGATAGAAGCCTACCTGCAGCACGAGAAACCCTACGACTGCGCCGGCAGCTTCAAGATGGAAGGCCTGGGCATCACACTGTTCGAAGCGCTTGAAGGCCGGGACCCTAACAGCCTGGTAGGGCTACCGCTGATCGCCCTGAACGACATGCTTCGGCGCTGGGGCCGGAATCCCCTGCTGGAAAACCGGCCTGAGCCCGGAAAAACTTAACGCAGCTCGAGACGGGACTCGACCAACTGACTGGCGAAGCCCTCGCCAAAGGCGACACCAAGCTGATCGACGATATCCTGGAATGGCGACTTGCGACGACTGTAGTCCACAAGCTTTTCCTGCCCGATGATCTGCCGAGCAACGTGTGAAGCACTGCCCAACCCATCGGCTAGTCCAAGCTCAACGGCTTGCTCGCCACTCCACACCAGACCACTGAACAGTCTTTCGTCGTCTGACAGGCGATCACCACGCCCCTGCTTTACGGCTGCAATAAACTGTTGATGGGTGTTTTCCAGCACGCTCTGCCAGAACGCCACCTCATCTTGCTCCTCCGGAGAGAACGGATCCAGGAAAGCCTTGTTCTCGCCGGCGGTATAAAGACGGCGATCCACACCGATTTTTTCCATAACCCCGGTAAACCCGAAACCGCCAGCCACAACGCCAATGGAGCCAACGAGGCTGGCACGGTTGGCGTAAATTTCATCCGCTGCGGCCGCAATATAATAGGCTCCGGAGGCACCAATATCAGAGATCACGGCGTAAACCTTTTTCTCGGGGTATTCCTCCCGCAAACGCTTGATCTCGTCGTAAACATAACCCGCCTGAACCGGACTGCCGCCCGGACTGTTGATGCGCAGAATCACGGCCACAGAGTTCGGCTCCTCGAAGGCCGTTCGAAGGGAACCAACGATGTTATCAGCGCTTGCCAGCTCGTCCGCGGCGATCGGACCATTTATTTCAACCAGAGCAGTATGCTCCCCTGCCACACCTTCCAGAGAGTCGCCGATGGGAAACTTGAACATGAACAGCAGAGCGATCAGATAACCAAAGGTCAGAAATTTGAAAAAGATGCCCCAGCGCCGACTTCTTCGCTGCTCGGCCTGAAGCGACATCACCAGCTTTTCAATCAGCTTCCAGTCACGGCCGGATTCCGGCGGAAGTTTCGGCGATTTACGCCCGAACAGCGGCTTACCCTCCTTCTCTGGCTCTACCGGCTTATCCCCCCAATCGGCAGGCTTGTCAGATTCCCAGTCACTCATGCACGCATCCTGTCAGCAAATTCGATGAATTCGGTCTGTCTACAACCTACAACCCCAGCACCCGACGAAGGTCAGGCACCGAATCAACAATGGCGTGCGGCGAGTAATCGCCCAGCACGTCCCGCTTGTGGACACCCCACTCAACCCCGATGGAAGGCATGCCAATACGCCGGGCCATTTCCAGGTCATATCGGGTATCACCAATCATCACCGCCTCTTCCGGCTCAATGCGGTAGAACCGAAGGATCTCCTCAAGCATCGCCGGATCAGGTTTTGAGCGGGTTTCATCGGCGCATCGGGTAATTTCGAAGTGGTCACCCAGGCCACTGGAGACCAGAGCGAAATCCAGCCCGCGCCGGCTCTTGCCAGTAGCAACGGAACAACTTCGCCCGGATCCACGAAGATCTGCCACCACCTCGGCCATCCCTTCAAACACATTCTGGGGTGTTGTCACCTTGCTGAAGAAATAACGCGCGTAACCTTCCCGGATATTATTCATTTCCTCACGACTGATGCCCGGGTAAAGCTTCTCCAGCGCCTCGACCATGCCAAGGCCGATAATATCCCGGTAGGCCTCCCGCTCCAGGGCCGGATAGCCCAACTCGGTCGCAGCCTGGTGCAGACTGTCGGCAATGTGCTCAACCGAGTCCACCAGGGTCCCGTCCCAGTCAAAAATAACCACTCTGACGTTCATTGATCGGATCCTTTAAGACGCCCCGAAAGCTTCCTGAGTACGTCGTTGAATGCATCGTCGTAAGGCGCCTCCAGGCGCATCGACTCACCGGTGACCGGCAAGGTGAACTCCAGGGCGCGGGCATGCAGCATTAATCGCTGCCCGCCAATGGAGCGGAATGCTTTGAGGCTGACATCATCCATATACTTGTCGTCACCCGCAATCGGATGACCGGCCCAGGCACTGTGCACCCGGATCTGGTGTGTCCGCCCGGTAATCGGCGAGGCCTCCACCAGATTGTAGCCGGCAAAGCGTTCCAGGCAGCGAAAGGTCGTCAGGGACGCTTTCCCAGAGTCATCAACCCGAACCCGGCGCTCTCCGTTTGGCATTTCATAGCGCAGCAGGGGCACATCGACCCGGTCGATACTGGCTGGCCAGTCGCCGGCAACCAGCGCATGATAGTGCTTGCGAATGCGCTTCTGTCGCAGCTCATCCTGCAAGAAACGCAGTGCCGATCGCTTCTTGGCTACCATGACCAGGCCGGATGTATCGCGATCCAGACGATGAACAAGCTCCAGGAATTTTGCTGACGGACGACCCGAACGAAGCACCTCAATCAACCCGAAGCTCAGCCCGCTGCCGCCGTGAACCGCAATACCGGAGGGCTTGTTGACCACCAGCATCTGGTCGTTCTCGAACACAACGGCCGCCTCCATGACGCCCTGAACCCGGGAACCTGGCGCCACCTGCTCGGGTTTTTCCTTGCGGGTAATCGGCGGTATGCGCACCTGATCACCGGTATTCACGCGGGTATCCGGCTTCACGCGCCCCTTGTTCACCCGAACCTCGCCCTTGCGGATAATTCGATAAATAATGCTCTTTGGCACACCACGCAGCTGGGCAAGAAGAAAGTTATCCACCCTCTGACCATCGTTATCCTCATCCACGTTAACCCACTGAACGCCCTGACGAACTTCGCCTCGGGCAGCAGCATTCCCACCGCCAACCTCACTTGTCCTGACCGGCTTATCGGGCCTGGTCCGGGGTGGCTTTTTGCTGGCTGACTTTCGGGACATGAAGTTCCTTGGATGATGGAGTAGCTACAGGATTGAACGGGTGCCTGAATACTGTTATATTCCGGCGTGCTCTGCCGTTTGTCTACGGCCTGACCAACTCAAGTCAGAAGCCGGAGCGGCAGAAGTATACCGACACTATTCGAGAGTTTGAACGCCGTGCACCCAATCACTACCGGGAACGGCGAGAGAAATGCTCCCGGAGGACCAGGACAGATCTTCACAAGACTGCATCCTGTACCCGGGAGAAAGAAAAACCGCGCAGAAAACCGCGGGCGACATCGCGAAGAATCATTGCCACCCAGGGCCGGGCCGTCCAGCATACGAATACGACGTGAGACCCAGGCACCTGAGTGAACCTGAAAACGGATAACATGCGTCAACAGACACGAACCTTACACGACCTCTCCCTGCCTACAGGCAGACGGATCGTCGGCGTTGGTCTCAGACCGACAGGATCACACCCCCGAAGGGTCTGATTCGTCTGGCCGCCGGTCCGCCCTTGATGTAACAGGGCCCGCGGCACGCACATCCTGCTTCGCTGATGCGATCCCCTCTGGTTTTCTGTCAAATTAAACGACAGGAACTCTTTCTTTCCATGAAAAGAATGCTCATTAATGCAACTCATCCTGAAGAGTTGCGCGTCGCCCTCGTTGACGGCCAGCGTCTGTTTGATCTTGATATCGAATCCAGCTCCCGCGAGCAGAAAAAGGCCAACATCTACAAAGGCCGCATTACCCGCGTTGAGCCCAGCCTTGAAGCCGCCTTTGTCGATTTCGGTGCCGAGCGCCACGGTTTTCTTCCGCTCAAGGAAATTTCCAAGGAATACTTCAAGAAATCTCCCGGCCAGATCGAAGGCAAGATCAACATCAAGGATGTAGTGTCCGAAGGCCAGGAAGTAATCGTTCAGGTGGACAAGGAAGAGCGTGGCAACAAGGGCGCGGCCCTGACCACCTTCATCTCCCTCGCCGGCCGCTATCTGGTGCTTATGCCCAACAACCCCCGTGCCGGCGGTATTTCACGCCGCATTGAGGGCGATGAGCGGGCCCAACTCAAAGAAGCTATGAACGATGTCCAGGTGCCCAAGTCCATGGGCATCATCGTCCGCACTGCCGGTATCGGCCGCAGCACCGAAGAACTCCAGTGGGATCTGGACTATCTGGTGCAGTTCTGGGAAGCCATCACCCAGGCCGCTGGTGAGCGCAAGGCGCCCTTCCTGATTCATCAGGAAAGCAACGTCATCATCCGCGCCGTTCGCGACTACCTACGTCAGGATATCGGCGAGGTGCTGATTGACGCCAACGGGGTTTACGAGGACGTCCTGAATTTCGTCCGCGCCGTCATGCCCACGTTCGAAAACAAGATCAAGCTGTACAAGGATGAAATCCCCCTGTTCAGCCGCTACCAGATTGAAGGCCAGATCGAGACGGCGTTCCAGCGGGAAGTAAAACTGCCCTCCGGCGGCTCCATCGTGATTGACCCGACCGAGGCCCTGGTTTCCATCGACATCAACTCCTCCCGGGCCACCAAAGGCCAGGATATCGAGGAAACCGCACTCCAGACCAACCTGGAAGCGGCCGAGGAAATCGCCCGCCAGCTGCGACTGCGTGACATGGGTGGCCTGATTGTCATCGACTTCATCGACATGACGCCGGCCAAGCACCAGCGGGAAGTGGAACAGAAGATGCGGGAGGCCCTGGAAATCGACCGGGCCCGGGTTCAGGTCGGCAAGATCTCCCGTTTCGGACTGCTGGAAATGTCCCGTCAGCGCCTGCGCCCCTCCCTGGGTGAGACCCGCAGCGAAGTCTGCCCCCGGTGCGAAGGCCAGGGCACTATTCGCGGTATCGAGTCCCTCGCCCTCAGCATCATGCGGCTGATCTACGAGGAATCCTCGAAGGACAAGACCGGCGAAGTACGGGCCGTTGTGCCGGTTTCCGTTGCCACTTTCCTGCTGAACGAAAAGCGCAAGCAACTGGCGGACATTGAAGCCCGCCAGGAAGTCAGTGTTGTTGTGGTGCCAGTACCACACATGGAAACGCCACACTTTGAAATCATCCGGATGCGTCAGGATGAGACCACGCCCGAGCATATCTCCAGCCACCAGGTGGCCCAGGAATACAGCGAGCGCGAAGAGGAAATCTTTGAGGCTCCGGCTCCTGAAAAGCCGGTTCGAGAGCAGGCCGCTGTGAAGGCCATCCGGCCCAGCGCGCCCGCGCCCACTCCGGCAGCACCGAAAGCAGAGGAAGCAGCCGATCAGGAAGAAGGCCTGTTCCGCCGGCTCGGTCGTAAGATCTCCGCCTTCTTCAGCGGCGAAGAAGAGCAAAAGACCGAAATTCTCGACCAGGGCAAGAGCCAGCGCGAAGAGCGCCGAAACCAGGGACGGCAGGACCGTCGCAAGTCCCGGGTAGCCCGCGGTGACGAACAGCGCTCCGGTGGCAACCGCAGTGGTAACGACCGGCGCCAGGGCGGCCAACAGAGCCGTGGTGATGACAACCGCGGGCGCGGACGCAACCGCAGTGATGACCAGAACCGCGGCAACCAGAACCGTCAGGGGGCTGACAACAAAGGCTCGGACAATCGCGGAAGCGATAACAAGGGCGGAGACAACAAAGGCTCTGATAATCGCCGTGATAACCGTCGCGATAACCAGGGCCGTGGCCGCAACAGGCCGCAGCGGGACCAGAAGGACAACCGCGACCAGAAGGACCAGAAGGATCAGGGCGCGCACGATAACGCCACCAAGTCCGGCCCGGCTGACAAGTCCGGCTCTGACGAAAAGCGTCGCAAGCCACGTCGCCAGCGTAATCGTGACGGATCGCCCGCTGAGACACCGGCCTCCTCACCGGCGGACCGTAAAGCAGCCCGCAGCGAGAAGCACCAGAAGGACACCCAACCTGAAAAAGGTCGGGACGAGAGCAAGGCGGAAGTAAAAGCCGAGCAACCGATGGAGTCTTCAAACAAGGCGCCCGCAAAGTCTGAGAAGTCCGAATCCCGGACTGATACAGCTTCAGCGGCCAATGAAGCGCCGAAACCAGCTGCAGCCCAGGAACAGCCCACTAAAGAGCCGAAGCCTGAGCCGACGCCTTCAGCCAAGGCACCCTCTGACAGCAAACCGCAGGCCCAGTCAGAAGAGACGGCAAAGGCCAGTGGCAAGCAAGTTGAAAAGCCTGAAGCTGATCAGTTGAACGCTGAAAAGGCCGAAAAAGGTGGGGCCGCCAAAACGGAAAAGAGCTCCGAACCTCGCCCGAAGCCGCAAGAGGCTGGCGCAAAGGCTGCCGAGCAGGCTAAGCAAACAGACACCAAGCCAGAGCCGGAACCCAAGACCGCAGCCGGAAGCGAGCAGGCACCGGAAGCCAAAAAGCAGCCTGCTGAATCAAAAGAGGCAGCCGCGCCCAAGGCCAAACCCGAGCCGGCAGCCAAATCAGAGGCGGCAGCAGAGCCCGGAAAAGCTGAGAAGCCGGCGGAGGTGAAGGCGGCGGCCGAAGTCGAGGCGCCGGAAAGCCAGCCGGAACCGAAGCAACCGGCACCGGCAAAAGCCGAGGAAAAGAAGGCCGAGCCTGAAAAGGCAGAAGCTGAAAAAGTCGAAAAGCCCTCTGCTCCGGAGCCTGCGGCGAAGGACACGCCCACCGAGACTCCGACAGTCGACGTGCCGGTGACACCGGGTCGCGCCTACAACGACCCCAGAGAGGTCCGCAAGCGCCAGAAAGCTGCGGAAGAGGCCAAGAAGGCCGGGAGTAACTAACTGATGCTATCGAACTCCGAGATTGAAGCGCTGGAAGACATCCTCTTCGCGGAACCCTGGGGAGAGGATGCCCTGGACTTCTTCGGTTTCCACGGAGTGGTCTGCGCCAGCGTCGTCGGCCCGACCGAACTGAGTGCGGAAGACATCTTCCGCCTCGCCACTGGCGCCGATCAGTTGCCCGACACCGGGATTCCCGAGGTGTTCAGGCGCTGTTCCGCCCAGTTGGCAAATGACATGGCCCATGCCCTGGATATGGGGCAGGCCCTGGAATTGCCGGAGCCGGAGGACGGCGACCCGATGAACGCTCTGGAAAACTGGTGCGCCGGGTTTGTGGACACTTTCCTTGAACATGAAGAGGAATGGCTGGAGGCATCCAGCGAGGAAGAGACCGCCGATCTGATGGTGCCTATGCTGACCCTATCGGGACTGTTCGACGACGAGGACTTCCAGAAGGTTCGCAACAGTGAGAAGTTGTCCCGGCAAATGGCCGATGCCATTCCGGACTCACTGACCGACCTGTACCTTCTGTTCCACGCGCCGGATTAACCCGTCGCAGACCTCAAAATGGGTTGCCTGAAGGAATGCCAGACCGGCTCAAGCCCGTCTGGCATTTTCATGATGCGGCCAAGCTCACACCAGGGCGCACCCGGAAAGTGAAAATCACTGCCCTGGGACGCCAGTAACTTCTCTTTCCTGCACAGCTCTGCCAGAAAGCCCAGGTCGCCGCTGGACTGCCCGGAGGTGGACACCTCGATGGCTTGCCCCCCTGCCCTTCGGAAATCCGAGGTCAGCTCCCTCAGTTTGGTTGCCGTCAGCTGATATTTCCGGGGGTGGGCAAGAACCGCAACGCCGCCCGCCTCGGTAATCCAGCGAACGACCTCCGATAGCTCCGGCCAGAAGGCCTTTACATCACCCGGCTTACCGGCGCCCAGATACCGTTTGAATGCCTGGCCGGTATTATTGACCACGCCAGCCTCTGTCAGAACCTGGGCGAAGTGCGGGCGTCCCGGCACGTCCCCGCCGGCGGCCTCCGATGCCCTGGCCAGCAGATCATCAATACCAAGCTTGCCCAGGCGCTCGGCGATCATTCGCGCACGAGCCCAGCGATTCTCGTTCTGCCGCTCAAGCGCCTGCCGAAAACCCTCGGCAGCGGGATCAAAATCCAGGCCCACGATGTGGATCGTGCGGCTTTTCCAGAGGCAGGAGAGTTCAACGCCGGGGATCAGCTCGATGCCCTGTACCTGTGCAGCAGTTTGCGCTTCGGCAAGGCCGGCGATCGTGTCATGGTCGGTCAGGGAAAGATGGGTGACGCCGCGACCGGCAGCCCGCTCAACCAGCGCGGCCGGTGATAGCGCGCCATCGGAAGCCGTGCTGTGGCAATGTAGATCAATGCACAAATGCGGGTCTTGCGGTATAGTCACAAAATATCCTGAATCATCAGATAACTGGCGGCGTGCCGCGGGCTTACAGTGTACCAGCCAACCCTTGCGCGACACGACCGCTGATTGTCTGGCTGTTCACCCCGGTTATGAGTGTCATTACGGAGAGCTGAATGTACTACGCGATTATCAGTGAAGACGTCGAGAACAGCCTGCCGTTGCGTCAGTCCGCGCGACCTGCTCACATCGAGCGGCTGCAGGCATTGAAAGCCGAAGGCCGGTTACTTGTTGCCGGTCCTCACCCGGCGCTCGACACACCAGAGCCTGGCGATGCCGGCTTTACCGGCAGCCTGGTGGTCGCGGAGTTCGACTCCCTGGAAGCAGCCCAGGCGTGGGCAGATGCCGACCCTTATGTGGATGCAGGCGTCTACCAGAAGGTGGTGGTGAAGCCCTTCAAGGCTGTTTTGCCGTAAGCGATGCCATGGGGCTCTATGAGTTTATTGTAATGATGGCTCGCTTGCACGGCGGGGCATCTGTGACAAAATTGCGCTTTTAATCACGCTCAGATTTCAATCGCAGAACTTCAGGGAACGTAACCAGTGACGCTTTTTCGTCTCGCCATCAGTGTCTTGTTCGCAGTGTCGTCCATTGCCGTTGCCCAGGCCAAAACTGTCTGGGTGGACGACCAGTTGTATCTTCCGGTGAGATCCGGCGCGGGCTCCCAGTTCCGGATCATCGAGAACGCGGTTCCCAGCGGCACACCGCTAGAAGTGATCGAGGCGTCCGATTCCGGGTATACCCTTGTTCGCACACCCAAGGGCACTGAGGGCTGGGTTTCCAGCCAGTACCTGAGCGAAACGCCTATCGCGGCAGACCGCCTTCGGACAGCCAATCGCCAGCTGGAAGAAACCCGCGCTGAGTTGGCCCAGGTAAAGGAGCAGTTGTCCAACGTCGTCAATGAACGTAACGCCCTGGAAAGCTCTGAAGCCTCTCTTTCTGACCGCTCCCAGGAGCTCCAGGAAGAGCTCCAGCGGATCAAGAGTATCGCCGCAGATTCCATTAACCTGGAACGTCGCAATCGCGAGCTCCGTGAAGAAAACCAGAAGATTCGCAACGACCTTGAGGTACTGACGGCCGAAAACGAACGTCTTGAAGCCAGCAAGGAATACGACTTCATGTTGCTGGGCGCCGGCCTGGTTCTTGGTGGTGTGCTGCTGGCACTGATCATCCCCATGCTCAAACCGACAAGAAAAACCGACAACTGGGCCTGATGCCATGAAAGACTATTCGGAAAAACGCGACTTCCACCGTATGCAGGTAAACTCTGAGATTGAGATCACCGATAGCCAGGGCAATAGCTTCAAGGGGGTGTGTCGCGACCTGAGCGCCACCGGCATGCAGCTTTACGTCGATCGGGAAGTAGCCGTGGGGGAGGAGCTCCAGACGGTTCTTCACCCCAGCAGTGATCAATTCCCGCCGCTTGAGGCGGTTTGCGAAGTGATTCGCTGCGAGGCCGAAGGCGACGGATTCCTGCTGGGAACCAACATCAGCGAAGTTACTCGCTAAACGAAAAACGGCGGCCATTGGCCGCCGTTTTTGTCTGTGCCCGCAGAGGCCTCAAATCAGAGGCTTTTCCGAGACGATAATGCCGTTGTTGTCGGCATAGACATAGTGCCCGGGGTGGAAAGTAACGCCGTGGAAAGTGACCGGAACATTCAGGTCTCCCAGGCCACGCTTCTCACTTTTTCTGGGATGAGTGCCAAGGGCCTGTACACCCAGGGCGGTGTTGCCAATCTCATCCACGTCGCGCACGCAACCATAGATAATAAGACCGGCCCACCCGTTGCTCGCCGCTTTCTCTGCCAGCATGTCACCCAGCAGTGCGTGACGCTTTGAAGCGCCACCGTCCACCACCATCACACGACCGTTTCCGGGTTGGCCAACCTGCTCTTTCACCACGGAGTTATCTTCGAAGCACTTCACGGTGACAATCTCACCGCCAAAAGCCTTGTTGCCGCCGTAGTTGTTGAAACCGGGCTCTACCACCTGCACTTCCGGAAATTCGTCGCACAGGTCCGGGGTAATTATCGTCGTCACGTTGCCGCTCTCCTTATCCTGGAAATAAACTCAGTCGATTTTTTCGTCGGCCAGGAAGAACCAGGTATCCAGCACCGAATCCGGGTTCAGTGACACCGTATCAATGCCCTGATCCATCAACCATTTGGCAAGATCCGGATGATCCGATGGTCCCTGCCCGCAGATACCAATATACTTGCCGGCTTTCTTACAGGCCTGAATCGCGTTGGACAACAGGGCCTTGACGGCATCGTTACGCTCATCAAACAGGTGCGCGATGATGCCCGAGTCCCTGTCCAGGCCCAGTGTCAGCTGGGTCAGGTCATTGGAGCCGATGGAGAAGCCGTCAAAGTGCTCAAGGAACTGATCCGCCAACAGCGCGTTGGCCGGCAGCTCGCACATCATGATCACTCGCAGGCCGTTGTCACCACGCTTGAGTCCGTTCTCCGCCAGCAGATTCACAACCTGCTCTGCTTCACCCACCGTACGAACAAACGGAACCATGACTTCCACGTTGGTCAGGCCCATCTCGTTGCGCACTTTCTTCAGGGCGCGGCATTCCAGCTCGAAGCAGTCCCGGAAAGTGTCAGAGATATACCGGGAGGCGCCCCGGAACCCGAGCATCGGGTTTTCTTCGTCCGGCTCGTAGAGGGTACCGCCGATCAGGTTGGCGTATTCGTTGGATTTGAAATCCGACAACCGCACGATCACTTTCTTAGGTGCAAACGCAGCCGCCAGAGTGGAGATGCCCTCAACCAGCTTGTCGACATAGAAATCCACCGGCGAGCTG
Organism: Marinobacter sp. MIT932201; assembly: GCF_047123295.1. Classification (NCBI taxonomy): domain Bacteria; kingdom Pseudomonadati; phylum Pseudomonadota; class Gammaproteobacteria; order Pseudomonadales; family Marinobacteraceae; genus Marinobacter; species Marinobacter sp. MIT932201. The sequence continues at coordinate 2,742,151 of NZ_CP138917.1, forward strand.
TAGCCGGAGATGCGCTTCTCGACCGTCTGCTTGATATCCCGCGGCAGCCCGTCGAAGTTCAGCAGTGCCTTGGGGTGAACGCCGATCATACGGTTGATGATGAACTCCAGCCGTGCCAGGCCGACGCCCTCATTCGGCAGCGCCTGGAAATCAAAGGCCCGGTCCGGGTTGCCCACGTTCATCATGATCTTGAACGGTATGTTGGGCATGGAGTCCACGGTGTTTTCCCGCAGTTCGAAGTCCAGTGCACCCTCATAGATCATACCGGTATCACCTTCGGCGCAGGAAACAGTGACTTCCTGGCCATCGGTCAGCAACTCGGTGGCATCGCCGCAACCGACCACGGCCGGAATGCCAAGCTCGCGGGCAATGATCGCCGCGTGGCAGGTACGACCACCACGATCAGTCACGATGGCGGAGGCCCGTTTCATGACCGGCTCCCAATCCGGGTCGGTCATGTCGGTGACCAGCACATCGCCGGCCTGAACACGATCCATTTCCTTGATGCTGGTAATGATCTTCACGGGACCGCTACCAATCTTGTGGCCGATACTCCGGCCTTCCACCAGTACCTTGCCGGTCTCTTTGAGGAGATAACGCTCCATTACGTTGGCAGAGGCACGACTTTTCACCGTCTCAGGGCGGGCCTGAACGATATAGATCTTGCCGTCGTCCCCATCTTTGGCCCACTCGATGTCCATCGGACGCTGGTAGTGCTTCTCGATGATCATCGCCTGGCGCGCCAGGTCTTCCACCTCGGCATCGGTGATGCAGAAGCGGTTGCGCTCTTCCTGCTCCACCTTGACGGTTTCAACGAATTCTCCCTCGCCGGGCTTGGTGTGGTAGACCATCTTGATGGCTTTGCTGCCCAGATTGCGGCGAAGCACAGCCGGACGGTCCGCTTTCAGAGTCGGCTTGTGTACGTAGAATTCATCCGGGTTCACAGCGCCCTGAACGACCGTCTCACCCAGGCCGTAGGAAGCGGTCACGAACACCACGTCGCGGAAGCCGGATTCGGTGTCGAGGGTAAACATAACGCCGCTGGCCGCTGTTTCACTGCGCACCATTTTCTGGATGCCAGCTGAAAGCGCGACCATTTTGTGGTCAAAACCGTGATGTACGCGGTAGGAAATAGCGCGGTCATTGAACAACGAGGCAAACACTTCCTTCACAGAAGTGCGAACCTGCTCAAGGCCCACCACGTTCAGGAAGGTTTCCTGCTGACCGGCGAATGACGCGTCCGGCAGGTCTTCCGCGGTGGCAGAGGAGCGAACCGCAACCGCCATGTGTTCATTGCCATCCTGCAGGGCGGCGAACGATTCCTTCAGGGCATTTTCCAGAACGTCCGGGAATGGTGTCTCGATGATCCACTGGCGAATCTGCGCACCTACCCGGGCCAGCTCGTTTACGTCATTGATATCCAGAGCGTCCAGAGCATTGTCGATCCGCTCCTTCAATCCGTCCGTGGCGAGAAATTCGCGATAGGCGTGCGCTGTAGTGGCAAAACCACCCGGAACGGTAACACCTGCGTTGGCGAGATTACTGATCATTTCGCCGAGTGAGGCGTTCTTGCCGCCTACCCGATCGACATCGGACATTCCCAGGTGATCAAACCAGATAATGTAATCTTCCAAAGCATGTCTCCCTTGAGTCTGTGAAGCTAAGAGCAAAATCGGGCCAGCGGTAAAAGTAGGCAATATCCACTGCGGAGTCTCGGACTTGGCGTGTATGATACTGTAACCTGCGGAAATTACCTAGGCCACCAGGCCAGTAATCAAGGAACCATGGAACCGGACGATACAGCATGAAACGCACTGCTTTTTTCATTTCTGATGGCACCGGCCTGACAGCCGAAGCACTGGGGCACAGCCTTCTGGCCCAATTCGAAAAGATCGAATTCGAACGGGTCACCGTTCCCTATATTGCGGACGAAGAAAAAGCCCGGGAAATGGTCAAACGGATCAACAAGGCGGCCGAGACCGATGGCGCACGCCCGCTGGTGTTCGACACCATTGTAAATAGCGATATCCGGGAAATCATCGCCACCGCCGAAGGCTTCATGGTGGATATTTTCGGGACCTTTCTCAAACCCATGGAGGAAGAGTTGCAGTCCTCTTCCTCATATACCGTGGGTAAATCCCATGCCATCAATAACGAAGGGAGCTACGAGCGCAGGATCAATGCGGTCAACTTTGCTCTGGATAATGACGATGGCGCACGCACGCGGCATTACGATGAAGCCGATCTGATCCTCGTGGGTGCCTCTCGTAGCGGGAAAACACCCACCTGCCTCTATCTGGCCCTGCAATATGGCGTGAAGGCTGCCAACTATCCGATTACGGAAGAAGACCTGGCAGACCAACAGATCCCCAAAGCACTCAAACCTCATAAAGAGAAGATCTTTGGGCTGACCATTGATCCGGAACGCCTGGCGACCATACGCAACGAGCGCCGGCCAAACTCCCGCTACTCCTCCATCAAGCAGTGCATGCACGAAATCGAGGAAATCGAGTTGATGTACAAGCGTGAGCGGATTCCCTACTTGAACACCACGGCCTATTCCGTAGAGGAAATCTCCACCCGAATCATGGTAACAACCGGGCTGAAAAGACACCGCTAAACATCGCAGGGCGCCAGGGAAATGACCGGGTAACTGAAAAGGGGTCAGATGTGAAAAGAGGTCAGATGAACATTTCATCTGACCCCTTTTTCATAGCGCCTTTTTGTGAAGCCGGGCTCTAGAGTTCTTCGATAGCCAACCCAAGTTTCTCGGCCCTGGCCCGATTCTCCGGGCTGGTTACCACTGCGGTACTGGCTTTTTCGGGCACCAGCCAGGTTCTGGCGACGCGCTTCAGGTCGTCCAGTGTGACCGACAGCACTCGCTCCCGGAACCTCGCCCGCTGTTCCAGGGTGCGGCCAAACAGCTTGTTGTGGAAAGCATGCCGAGCTGCACCGGCCGGGGACCGGGGCCTGTCGAGTTGGCCAATCACACCAAGAATCGACTCTTCAAGCTCCTGATAATCATGGTCGTTGTCCTGCAACCACGCCAGGGCCGCATCGAAATCGTCCAACGTTTCCTCCAGGCGCGGATCCCGGTAGGAGAAGAACCGGAAGGTACCATTCACGCTGTCCTGGCCAGCGCCACCACCGTAAGCACCGCCCTTTTCACGGATGGCACGGTGTAAATAACCGTTGCGCAGGAAACCACCAAGCACGGTCAGTGCCGCCGCATCCGGATGGTCCACCGCTACCGTGCTGTAGGCTTTGGAACAGAAGTTGACCTGGGTAGAGGTCAGCCACGCCTCGCGGGTGGTGTAATTGACCGACTCCATTTTCCAGTCAGAAACGGCTGCTTCGGAAGCATCGCGCCAGCAGGACTTCAGGTCATCAACCATCGCCGGAAGCTGCTCGTCCTCACCGATCACCAGGAACTCACGCCCCTGGTTGCGAATTTTCTCATGCAACGCAGACAGTCCGTCACACAGAGCCGCCAGCTCCTCCGGATCCTTCAGGGCCTGATCCAGCTGCTTGGTACCGCGAATACCGGCAAGACCACCGAGCCGGAAAGACAGCCAGGCTCCCGGGCTCATGCCCTGAGACGCCGCGCCCATGGCCAGCGCATGACCACTGCCGGTCACCGCCTGCTCTCGACGAGCCCGAATCTGGGCAATAATTTCCCGGATCCGTTCTTTCTCGTCAAAGCGGGCGCTGGTGTAGACATCCCGCAGAAGACGGGTCAACTCACTGCGGTTACGGGCCAGCGCCTTGCCATTAAAGATGATGTATCCGGACAAATCCTGAACATCATCAATACGGCCTTTGGCGCTGAACGCCGCCCCGATACCACCGGATTCCGCAGAAATACGATCCTGCATCTGCAGGTAGTCCAGATCACCACAGCCCACTTCGGAAATCAGGGTGGTGTAATAAGGCACCAGCAGAAGCTCTTCTTCTGTCAGAGCCGGAACCGGGACAATAATCTGTTCGTATACCAGACCGTTGGTGCCACGGGCATAAACCGTCGCCGAGATATCGCCGTCATAACGCCCTTCCGGCTCTGGCATCTGCAGGGGCACGTCGGACAGATCCACTTTTGGCAGGATGGAATCGTCATCCTTGTGCATCTGGCGCTCTTCCAGAGCCTTGGCCCGATCCACGATCATCCGGACTTCTTCGTCGGTCAGCTCGGCCTTGCGACGGGCCAGGGCTTCACGGATAGCCTCCTGCCGGCGGGACTCGAGCTTTTCGTCCGGTCGCAGGGTCAAAGTGACCCGGTGTGGGTTCTCCAGTAGCTTGCGGCGGATCAGGTTTGGCACATACTGCGGATCCCGAATTTTCTCCCGGAGCGTTGCCAGCACCGGCTCCAGGTCGAGCAGTTCAACAGGATCACCACCGTGCACCATGGGTGCGATGGCGCTCATGATCAGTTGCAGACCGTACGGGAACTGGTCTCCAGCGATTTCCCGCTGGTGCAGTTCGAGCTGATGCAGGATGGCCTCGAGACGTTCCTCGCTGACGCCTTCCTCCACCACCTTCAGAAGCGTGGATTCGAGCAGCGCTTCCAGATCCTTGTGCTTGTCGGGTTCGCTGCCTTCGATGCCACAGACAAAGGTCATCTCACGGTTGGAATCTTCCAGCCCGCACATGGGCGACGGTGCATGCCCCAGATCTGTGGTTTCCAGGGCCCGCATCAGCGGCGAGGCACTGTTTTCAAGCAGAACGGCGGACAACAGCTGCCCCTCCAGGTTCTCCTGAAGATCAAAGCTGTGGCCCAGAAGCCACCCCACCACGATGTGGGTCTTGTTGTCGGTACCCTCACCCTCGTTCACGGCGTAGCCCTGCTCCACACGAACGGGCGCAAACATGCGCTTCTCGTCGCGGACCGGCAGATCAATATCCAGTCGGTCAAAACGTTTCAGTGCCAGCTCTTCAAACTTTTCATGATGCTCATGAGCCGGGATATTGCCGTACGTGGCAAATATCGCATTGCTGGGGTGGTAATGATGGCGATAGAACTGAAGCAGGTCGTCGTAACTGAGGTCAACGATGTGGTCCGGCTCACCACCACTGTTGTAGTGATAGGTCGTGGTCGGGAACAGATGGCTGCTCAGGTTCTGCCACAGCTGGGAGGTCGGCGAACTCATCGCGCCTTTCATCTCGTTGTAGACAACGCCCCGATAGACCAGATCGGTCGAGGGATCCTCGGGTTTGTCGAATTCCAGGCGGTGACCCTCCTGGGCAAAATCCAGTGGGTCAAGCTTGGAGAAAAACACGCAATCGAGGTAGACCGACAGCAGATTGTCGAAGTCTTTCCGGTTCATGCTGGCGAACGGATAGGCAGTCCAGTCGCTGCTGGTAAAGGCATTCATGAAGGTGTTCAGCGACCGCCGGATCATCATGAAGAATGGGTCGCGAACCGGAAAACGCTCACTGCCGCAAAGCGCGGTATGCTCGAGAATGTGAGCAACGCCGGTGGAATCCATCGGGAAGGTTCGAAGCGCCACGAAAAATACGTTCTCGTCGTTATCTGCGGCCAGGTGCAGGTGCCGGGCGCCGGTTTTCCTGTGACGATACTCCTCAACCTCAAGGTTGAGCGTGTCGATCCGGTGACTGCGAAGCTTCTCAAAGGCCGGATGGGTTGCGTTGTCGATCACTGCAGCCATTCAAACTATCCTGTCTTTAAACAATTGGAGAATTGTAGGGTAACACGTAGTATCGCTTATCATGCATCACTCCAGTAGCTAAAGGGTACCTCGCCGTCCATGACAACTCCCGCTCCTCAGACAAAGGCAGTTGACGCTCCGGAAGTCGCCGCTTATTGGGCAGAACGACGAAATTACCTTGACCGGATCCGGAAGGTACCGGAAATCAGACAGCGCTTCTGGCGGGAAGTTGCCATATACCTGCTGCGTCGCCTGCTCTGGTCTTTTGGATTTTTCCCGGTTTTTATCGCTTTCTGGGTTCCATTTGTGATGGCCAGCTTCAATCCCGTTGTGCTGGCTTCAGATCTGATCCCACTGTTGCAGGATTTCGTTGATTCCAATCCAGAGGTGCAAGCGACCACCATCAGTACACTGGTCATCGCCTGGGCCTCCATCGGGTTCTTCTTCCTGGTATTTGACTTCGTGCTGACCCCCTTCAAATCACCCTATGAATACGAAGCCGACGTGTACATGAGATCATGGGAACAACTCAACCATGATCAGCTTCCGGATAAAGTGTGATTTGGCCTGCATTCTCGGTAACTGCCGGACACTTTCTGTTACATAGTGTTGCAGTCACTGGGTAAGATGAAGCGGTAGACAGAATTCCAAGAATGCAGGATCACGAGGTTCCGTCATGGTCGATTTCAGACCGCTTCTGTTCATAAATGCCCTGGCACTTATGCTGTTGGTTACCGCCGGGTTCGCATCCGTGCGGGATGACCTTCGAATGACGGAAACCTTCGAGCCACCCGCCGTCGAGCAGGTGATCACATCCGGCCCTGATGAATCAGAGATCAGCGCGCCGCCTGAACCTGCCGCCACGGCGCCCACCATACCGGAGCCAGCTCCCCAGCAATCCAACGCGCCCGTGGTCGACGCCACCCCGTTCACCATTCCGCCCATGCCTGAGAATCCGGAGGTTCTGGCAGTGGCTGAACCGCCGGCAGCCATGGCAACCCGGACTGACACAGCCAAGGCAACCCGGGAAAAACTGGCAAAACAACAGCAGCCAGAGCGACCAACGCAGGCTCTGCTGGTGCTCCGCTCCAATGTGGTCGGCGATCAGGTGACGATAAACGGAAAGCAATACGGCGCCACTCGCCTGGACCTGGAGCTGGACCCGGGCCGGTATGAGGTCACTATCAGCAAGCCCGGCTTCAAGCCCTGGAATCGCACGGTGGCCCTTGAAGCCGGCAACGAGATGACCCTGGTGGGCGAACTGGAAGCCTTTACCACGGTAAATTTCCGGGACGGGACCTGGGTCGGCGGCGTGAAAACCGGTGACGGCACCTATCAGGATGCGGACGGCCTGCGCTACGAAGGCCACTTCGTGGACGGTGAATTCCACGGTCAGGGCACCGCCTGGTATCCAGACGGCAGCCGCTACGAGGGAGACTGGGCTGCCGGACAACGCGAGGGCGAAGGCGAATGGCGCAGCGCTGACGGGTCCAGGTACTCAGGAGAATTCCGGACCGACCAGTTCAATGGCAAAGGCACCCTGACATTGGCAAACGGAGACATACTGACCGGACACTGGCAGGACGGGCAACTCAATGGCCACGGTTCCCTGACCACTGCGGACGGCATGCTCTATGTGGGCGGATTCCGGAACAACGAATTTCATGGCAGTGGCACACTGACCTACCCCGATGGAAGGCACTACGAAGGCGAATTTTCCAACGGCGCTTTCCACGGCACAGGAACCGAGGTCTTCGCCAGTGGCAAGAAATACGAAGGTCAGTACATCGAAGGGAAGTTTCATGGCAGGGGTTTGCTGAAAAACCCCAACGGCAGTTCAATCGAAGCCACTTTCCGTCATGGCGAGCCTTACGGACAGGTGCGCCTGACCACGGCGGCAGGGGAGATTTTCACTGCCCGAACCACTGAACCCGGTGTCTGTTATCGGGACAAGAGCTACCGGGCCACAGAGTGCCCGAAACTGGAAGGCTGGTAATCCCGGCAGCCCGATAACAAACGCGTTTGCAGTAAACGATTGAGGTAGTGACATGGCGATCAAAAACGCTCTGCTGGTAGATGACTCCAAGGTGGCACGATTTGCCCTGAGCAAACTGCTGGAGAGTCGCGATATGGAAGTCAACATGGCTGGCTCGGCCGAAGAGGCCCTGGATTTCCTCAACAGCCATGGCCGCCCGGATGTCATCTTCATGGACCATCTGATGCCCGGAATGAATGGCGTTGAGGCCACCAAGGCCATCAAGGGCAATCCGGAGACCGCCAGCATTCCCATCATCATGTGCACATCCAAGAAATCGTCCTCGTTTATGGAAGAGGCGCGAAACTTTGGTGTCTACAACATCCTGACCAAGCCGCCACAAACCGAAGGACTCAAAGAAGTTCTGGACCAACTGGCCAGCGATGTCACAGGGGGAACCCTGCCAGAACCGCCCACTGAATCAGCGTCCGCCTACGTCGACGAGGATGAATTACTGAACGTACCGGCGGATGCTTCGGTGGAACTGTCTCCCAAAACAGGCGATTCCGCCGGTCGTGGTAACCCTCAGGCCAACGTGGTTCCCCTGACCAGCGAGCTTATCGAGCAGATTGCCCGTTCTGCGGTCAAAACCCACATCAACAATCGGCTGCATGAACTGCTCAGCTCGCTCTTTGATGAACAGTTCGACCACCTGAAGCGCGCGCTGGACGAGTCTCGCAGCAAGCAGGACGCGGCTATCGAGGAGCGCCTGAACGCAGTGACTGAAATGGTCGAGGAGCGAACCAGAAGCCTGCGCGACGACGTCGCCGCCGAAGTCAATCTCAACCTCGGCAGCGAGCTGGCAGTTCTCAAGAAGGAGCTGAAAAAGAATTCCGGCTTTACCAGCGATCATATGGCTGAGCTGAAAGATCACATCACCAGCGTTCAGACGATCGATACCGAGTTCTGGCAGACCCTTCAATCCGAGGCCATTCAGCAGGCCCATGAAATTTCCCGGGAAACCGCTGAAGACATCGCCCAGCGGACAATCGATCTGTTCGTTGCCCAACAGCGTTCTGCAGCCTCTCGAGTCTACACCATTGGTCTTGCCGTAAGCCTCGGGATCTTCAGCGTCGGGATTGCCTGGCTGTCAGGCCTTTTCGGCTAAGCAGCGCCCGGATTCTGCGCCAGTCTGCCGGGGTGTCCACATCGTCGTGGACCCCCGGAATATCGACCCGGGTGGCCCGCATCTCTGCCAGCAGCTGCCCAGCGCCCTTATCCCCCTCCAGATCAAGCACCAGAGGCCAGAGCCAGCGTGGAAGGTAGGCAGGCACGCCCGGCCGCCCCCCATAATCTGCGGCAATCGGCTGATCCGGCACATAGCGCGCGGCCTTGCCAAAAGCCTCAAGGGCATTCAGATCCAATAACGGTTGGTCCGCCACCAGAACGAAAGCCCCTTTCGCAGCGGGCCCCAGGCTTCGAAGCCCTGCAGACAGCGACGCTGAAATCCCATGCTGCCAATCCGGCGCTCTCAGCCATAACGATGGCTGGCGTCGGCAACGAAAGCGGATCAAGGGGTACCAGGCACCGCACACAACCCGGACGTCCGGGCTCAATACTCGGCCCTGGCCAATGGCTGCATCCAGGAGAATACGGTTGCGGGAATCGGTTACCTCCGGATCCCGGGGGCCCAGAGGCAACAGGACTTTGGGCCGGCCAAGGCGGCTGGAGACACCGGCAGCCAGTACCAGTACCGGGAATTGCTGATCGTTGAGCTTGTCGAAGTTTAAGATGATGAAACCCGTACAGTAAGAAATGGAGCCCGGGGAATCCGCCAGACTGCTGTATTCGATGATTTTTGCTAGAATTCCGCCATCAATCAATCATACCCGCCTGGAAATTTGATGAACCATCTGTTTGTAGACAACCTGACCGTTATCGATTTCGCTTACCTCGACCCGACCCGGGGGTTGGTGGGTGAAAGCTGGATTGCGGATGTGGTGCTTGGCGGGGAGCTGGACGAACAGGGTATGGTGTTCGACTTCAGCAACGTAAAACGCACCATCAAGCGGGTCATTGATGAGCGAGTGGACCATCGCCTGGTCATTCCCCGAGGTTACCACGGATTGTCATGGAACGAGGAAGAGCCAGACACCTTCAACTGGTCGCTGACCGATGGCAGCCAGATCACTCACCGGTCGCCGGACGAAGCCATCGTCTGGCTGTCCGCCGACCGGGTTGTGCCATCAGCTGTTGCCTCGCTGCTGGAACAGGAAATCAAGGCGGTGCTTCCCGCCAATGTAATTTCCGTGGAGATCAACCTCCGGGAAGAAGAAATCGACGGCGCCTACTATCACTACGTGCACGGCCTGAAGAAACACCTGGGCAACTGCCAGCGCATCGCCCACGGTCACCGCTCGCCGATCCGTATCGACCGTAACGGGCATCGCGATTACGACCTGGAACGCCGCTGGGCGAAACTCTGGCGCGACATCTACGTGGGTTCAGAAGAAGATGTGGTGCGTCGGCATGTGGGTGAAGACGGCGTTCGCTATGTGACCTTCGAATACGAAGCCAACCAGGGCGAGTTTGCGCTGACCCTGCCAGAGGAGCGCGTGTACATGCTGGATACCGACACGACGGTAGAGCTGATTGCCGCCCACATGGCTGACAAGCTCAAGGTGGAGTTTGCGACAGACACCATCCGGGTGAAGGCCTATGAAGGTGTTGGCAAAGGGGCCATTGCGGAGCGTTGATTGAGATCGTGAATGCGGGGTCAGATGAAAATGGGGTCAGAAGAACTTTTCTTCTGACCCCATTTTTACAGGCACAAAAAAAACCGCCCGAAGGCGGTTTTTTTGATGGCTTTCCGGTGGACTAAACCGAAAAGCCTAATTGGCGTCCCCTAGGGGGTTCGAACCCCTGTTGCCGCCGTGAAAGGGCGGAGTCCTAGGCCACTAGACGAAGGGGACTAGAAATTGGTGGAGCCAGGCGGGATCGAACCGCCGACCTCAACACTGCCAGTGTTGCGCTCTCCCAGCTGAGCTATGGCCCCTCAACGGCTGCGTATATTAAGGATCCGCCCTATGGGCGTCAACCTCTGAATCACACTTTTTTTCAGTTTTCTGAACATCCCTGTTCGAGCCGTTTATTAATTCACCAAAGCGGTCAATGAATACCCAGAGCCGCGTATTCCTTTTCAACTTTCTTTGTTTCTTTCTTGGAAAAGCCACCCATAACTTCCAGCGCATGCCGAAGCCTTGAACGGGTCATGTCCGGGCCCAGAAGCGCCATGGAATCCATCACGGACCAGGAGTTCGGCGTACCAGCCACCGCCACAAAGATAGAGAACATGAAATCACCCATCTTCAGCTCCATGGCCTTGGCCAGGGCCTTGATGTCCGCGAAGATGGTTTCCTTGCTCCAATGGCGCTGGGCTTCAAGCTTCCACAATGTAAACTGCAGAACCCGCTTGACCTGAGCTTCCTCCAGTTTGTTGTGGGCAAAGTCTTCCGGCTTCAGGTTGAGCATACCGGAGAACATGAACTGAGCCATGGGCGCCACATCCGAAAATACCTCTGCCCTGCCCTTGATGTGGGGCACCAGAGCACGCAGGGCATCCTCGTTGAACCACCACTGGCGCATGCGCTCCATGAACTGCTCTTCGGTCAGCTCTTCACGCAGCCACTGGCCGTTCAGCCAGCGAAGTTTCTCCACATCGAACACCGGGCCACCAAGGGAAACACGCTGGATGTCGAAATTCTCGATCATCTCGTCCAGGGTGAACTTTTCCCGCTCGTCCGGCATTGACCAGCCCATACGCCCCAGGTAATTGGTCACAGCCTCAGGCAGAAAACCCATGCGCTCATAGAAGTTGATGCTGGTGGGGTTCTTGCGTTTGGACAGCTTGCTCTTGTCCGGATTACGCAACAGCGGCAGGTGACAGAGCACCGGCATCTCCCAGCCAAAATACTGATACAGCAGCTTGTGTTTGGGCGCCGAGTTGATCCACTCCTCTCCACGCAGAACGTGGGTGATTTCCATCAGGTGATCATCAACCACATTCGCCAGGTGATAGGTGGGCATGCCATCGGACTTGAGAAGAATCTGGCAGTCCACCTGAGCCCAGTCGATCTCAATGGTGCCCCGAAGCATGTCGTCGATCTCGCAGACGCCCTCATCGGGCACTTTCATGCGAATCACATATGGCTCGCCTGCATCAAGGCGGCGCTTCACTTCATCCTCAGGCAACTCCAGATTGCCCTTGATGCCCGGATTCAGCCCCTGGGCCTTGCGTTCTTCACGGATGGCTTCAAGCTCTTCCGGTGTGCGGAAGCAGTAAAACGCGTGCCCGGCCGTGACCAGGTCCTCGGCATACTGGCGGTAGGAGTGCTTGCGCTCGGACTGGCGATAGGGGCCGTGAGGACCACCGACATCGGGGCCTTCGTCCCAGTTCAGACCAAGCCAGCGAAGCGCCTTTAGAATGTCCTGCTCGGACTCCGCAGTACTGCGGGCCTGGTCAGTATCTTCGATACGCAGGATGAACTGCCCGCCGTGCTGACGGGCAAAACACAGGTTGAACAGGGCCACGTAGGCGGTACCAACGTGAGGGTCACCCGTAGGTGACGGAGCAATTCGGGTACGTACAGTCATGAAACCTTCCTGAAAAATCGGTGGCCGTTTTGTAAAGCGGGCATTATACCGGCCATCGTCAGGTTTCGCATGATCAGCAAGTTAACAGGCGCACCATAGACTGCCAGTAGAAAGTTTCTTTTGCCGACCCCACACCAATTTGTTACATTATAACATTACACAATGGCATTGCAGGATCTCATCTATCATGCGCGTTCCCGGAAAAGCACTTTCTCTGGCACTCGGTGCCGGCACCCTTTTGATCAGCGGCGCACTTCAAGCCGAGACCCGTATCGTTACCTCCATCAAACCGGTTGAACTGATTGTCAGCGCCATCGCAACGGACGACATGCAGACGACCACCCTGGTTCCACCTGGCTCCAGCCCCCACAACTACACCATGAAGCCATCCCAGCGTCGGGCACTGGAAAACGCCGACGTGATTTTCTGGGTCGGGCCCGACATGGAAACCTTCCTTAATCGCCTCCTGGCCGGGCAAGAATTCAGTGGTCGAACGGTCGCGCTCATGGATGCCGAAGACGAACCCGCAGAAGTTACCCACGATGAACACGCCCACGACGACCACGCGGACGATCACCATGGCCCTGCTCATGAAGAGCAGACCAAGAAGGAAGAGCACCACAACGAGGGACATGGACACGGCCATGATCACGGAGACGGCGAAGACCCGCACATCTGGCTGGATCCCGAACTGGCCATCGAAATGGCCGGGACGGTCCGCGATGCTCTCTCAAAACTGGAAGGTGTTGACGCTGGCGCGTTAAACGAGAATTTCGAGCTGTTCAAAGCCAGCGTTCGAGAAACCGATGCCAATATTCGCGACCGCCTTGCACCGGCCCACGACATCAGCCTGTTCGCCTATCACGACGCCTTTACCCGGTTTGCCGAACACTATGAACTCAAACTCGAGGGCGTTCTGACCCTGAACCCGGAGCTGTCGCCGGGGGCACGGCATATCGCGGAGGTGCAGGAAAAACTACGCAACGCCAACCACCCATGCCTGCTGACCGAACCGCAGTTTAACCGGCAGTGGTGGCGTTCGATCACGGAGAATTTGAACGTCACCTTCAGCACCTGGGACCCCCTTGCCACCGATATCGAGGCAACGGCCCAGGGCTACAACAACTTCCAGCACAGCATTGTCGACGCGGTACTCAACTGCCTACCAGAGGATACTGAGCATTAACGGAATGGTGACGATGGCCAGCAAGGTCTGGCCACTGATGATGCCCGCCATCAAGGGGGCATCACCACCCAGTTGCCGCGCCAGGATGTAGGCAGAGGTGGCCGTGGGGAGCGCTGCCAATAGAACCGCCACCTGCACCAGCATTCCTTCGAGCCCCAGCAACATTGCCAGTCCGGCGGTCATCATCGGAAACCCGATCAGCTTCAACGTAGACGCGACAATAAATGGCAGGGACGCACCTCGCAGGGCTTTCAATTGAAGCCCGGCACCGACCGTCATCAGTCCCATCGGCAACGCCAGATTACTGAGCGGCTCGAGAATGCCGCCGATCAGCGGATGGAATCCGATCTCGAAAAAGCTCCAGACCACACCAATCACCGAGCCTACGATCAGCGGATTGGTCACAATCGCCTTGAAGACCGGCACCAGCCTCACCGGCCCTTCCGCGGCCACCAGCGAGAACATCAGTATGCAGAGCAGGTTCAGCAACGGCACCATGATGGCCACGGCAATTGCGGTCAACGAAAGTCCCTGATCCCCCAGCAGCATGCCGCCAGCCGCCAGCCCCACATAGGAATTGAACCGGATTGCCCCCTGGTAAACCGACGAGAAGACCGGCCCGGACCAGCCCCAGAACCATTGGGCAAATGCCAGAACCAACGTCATCGCGATCAGCATGGCCCCGATCAGCAAGGCAATATCGCCATAGGCGGAAGCCGGCAACCGCGCCTGCCCCAGCTTGAAAACAAGCATGGCCGGGAACAGCACGTAGTAGGTAAAGCGCTCCGCCTGCGGCCAGAAATCGCCACCAGGAAAATCAATACGCCGGAACACATGCCCGAGCATGATCAGGACAAATACGGGCAGCAGGGCCTGCACCATCAGAGGCATATCTATGAGCTCCGCCGCAGTTTTTTCATCACGGCACGGGTCACTGCCGTGGGCGCCGAGCGGGCAATTGGCCATAGGATCTTGAACTGACCGGAAACCGCCCTGTGAAGTTGAGGCGAAGCGACCTGCTTCCAGACCTCGGCGGCAACTTCAGACGGCGCCAGATTAACGCCCAGGCTATCAAACAAACGCGACCCTCCGACGTTGGCCTGAACCATCGCCGTGTTCACAAAGGGGGGCATCAGATCGCAGACGCGAATGCCATGAGCTTGCCATTCGATATCAAGGGCCTCGGTCATGGCTCTCACCGCGTGCTTGCTGGCGGAATAGGAGGCGAAATCCGGTGTACCATAAGCCGCTGAAGCAGAACTCATGTTCACAACCACTGCACCGGAGGCACCCTTGAGGTAGGGAAAAGCTGCGTACAGAACATTCATCAGGCCAATCACATTGATTTCAACGATCGCGCGATGGTCTTGAATGTCGATGCTTTCGAACGGACCTACTCTCAAAATGCCGGCGTTGTTGTGCAGTGCATCGATGGTTCCCCCGGTTAATTCTGCGAATTCTGACAGGGCCTCAGCGACCGCCTTTTCATCAGTCACATCGACGACATGAGTTGAGCATACCCTCTCACCCAGTTCGGCCTGCAGATTTTCCAGGGCCCTCGGGTCACGGTCTGCCGCACCGACAAACCAGCCTTTTGACGCGAACAGGCGTGCTGTTTCAAGGCCAATTCCGGCACCTGCGCCGGTGATGAAAATGGATTTGGTCAAGGTTACTTTCCTTTATCTTTTCATTGCCGAACAAAGGATTGGCAGTTTCCCATGGCTTATATGGTCTGTTCCACGACAAGATGTAATAGCTATTGAATATATGAGGCCAACGCGCAACGTTTTTAGAGACCTCAATCGCCACTCTCGCCGGCTTATCCTTTGAGGCATGGGGTAACTTGGGCATTTCGCCAAAGCCCTACGGAAATCTGCTGGGCAACCCTGTTAAACTAGGGCCCAAACAGCAACGTAATGATTAGCTGCACCAGCCAATCAGTCGATCAGGTAACCGCAATGCCAGCAATACCATCACAAGCCGCCGCAATGACCGAACCGGGCCTCTCCCGCCGCTTCTGCGTGGCCCCGATGATGGATTGGACCACCAGCCACTACCGTTATCTGGCGCGCCAGCTCAGCCGGAACACCCTACTCTACACCGAGATGGTCACCACAGGGGCGTTGATCCACGGTGATACCGCACGTTTTCTGCGCCACGATGAGGCCGAATACCCATTGGCCCTTCAGCTTGGCGGCAGTGACGCCGGCGAACTGGCGCACTGCGCCGGGCTGGCCCAGCAATACGGGTTTGATGAGGTTAACCTGAACGTCGGTTGCCCCAGCGATCGGGTGCAGAACAACATGATTGGCGCCTGTCTGATGGGCCACCCCGACAAGGTGGCGGAGGGCGTTCGGGCCATGATTGAGGCAACCGACCTGCCGGTCACTGTGAAGCATCGGATCGGTATTGATGGCCGGGAGTCCTGGGACGATCTCTGCGAGTTCGTGGAAAAAGTGTCTGATGCGGGTTGCCGGACGTTTATCGTGCATGCCCGAATCGCGATCCTTGAAGGCCTGAGCCCCAAGGAAAACCGTGAAGTCCCACCGCTCAAATACGATTGGGTATATCGGCTGAAAGCGAAATACCCGCACCTGGAGATCATCATCAACGGCGGTATAAAGACCTTCGATGAATGCCACGAGCACCTGCGGCATACCGACGGCGTGATGCTGGGCCGGGAGGCCTACCACAACCCCTGGCTGCTGGCAGGTGTCGATCCGGAGTTTTTCGGGGAGGCAGCGCCGGTGGAAACCCGGCATCAGGCGCTTAGGGCCATGCTTCCGTTCATCCAGAGCGAACTCGAGCGGGGCGTATACCTCACCCACATGTCCCGACACCTGCTGGGCCTGTTCCACGGCCAGCCCGGTGGCCGGCAGTTCCGTCGCTACATCAGTGAGAACGCCCATAAAACCGGCGCAGGCCTGGAAGTTATCGAGACCGCGCTAGAAAAGGTGCGTGAACCGTCAATGCCGGAGATTGCCGAAGCTTAACCGCAGGCAATTGCCCCCATACCTTTTGTTGTCTTGTTCCTGTCAGAGCAGCCCGTTATTGTAGGCGTATAGCCAGCGCCCGGGATTCGGGCGCACCAATAACAGATCAACCGGGACGACAGGACGAATGACCAGCAAGCTCGACCAACTGAAAACCATGACCACGGTAGTGGCAGATACCGGCGATATCGAAGCCATTGCAAAGTGGCGGCCGGAAGATGCCACCACCAACCCATCCCTGCTCCTCAAGGCGGCCGCTTCCGATGCTTATCGTCCCATGTTGGACAAGGCTGTGACGGAAGCCCGCCGGCATGGCGGCTCAGACGCCGAGCAATTAACCATGGCCACCGATATACTGGCCGTGCTCGCTGGCCGGGAAATCCTGAACCTGATTCCCGGTGTGGTATCCACCGAGGTCGACGCCCGGTTGTCCTTCGATACCGCCGGCACGCTGGAGCGAGCCCGCCGCCTGATTGAGCTATACGACAAACAGGGCGTCGATACCAGTCGCGTGCTGATCAAGATTGCTTCCACCTGGGAAGGTATCCGGGCTGCCGAGCAACTGGAGAAGGAAGGCATTCGCTGCAACCTGACACTCCTGTTTTCCTTCATCCAGGCGGCCGCCTGCGCCCAAGCCGGTGCCTTCCTGATCTCTCCGTTCGTTGGTCGTATTCTGGACTGGCACCTGGCCAGCACGGGCCGCGACAGCTACCCGGCGGCGGAAGACCCCGGGGTGCTGTCCGTCTCTCGCATCTACAATTACTTCAAAGCCAACGGCTTCAAGACGGTGGTGATGGGCGCCAGCTTCAGAAATACCGGCGAAATCGAGATGCTGGCCGGTTGCGACCGCCTGACCATCAGTCCGGCCCTACTGCAGGAGTTGCAGGACGACCAGGGCGACCTGCCTCGTCGTCTGGTGGCTGATACCGCCAGCTCACCGGATCAGTTTGGCACCATTGACGAAAGGCTGTTCCGTTGGGAGTCCAACGAGGACGCCATGGCGACCGAAAAGCTGGCCGATGGCATTCGCCGGTTCACAGCCGACCAGATAGAGCTGGAAAACCGGGTTCGGCAGCTCGCCAGGGCCGCCTGAAACCGGGCCTCAAACCAAACACAGGAGTGGGATTGTCCGATCATGATCGAGAGCCTGAAAAAACTCTTTGCGGCACCGGAAGCTGAGAGCGAGAAACCGGATTCTCACCAACTGGCCGTGGCTGCGACCGCTTTGATGGTTCAGGTTTCACGGATCGACCAGCACGAGGACGAACGCGAGCTACAGGCCATTGTCGACGGGGCTGTGAAAGCGCACCAGGTCACCCGGGCCGAAGCAGAGGAAATTCTTAAGGATGCGCTGAACCACGCAGACGATGCCACATCACTCTATGAATTTACCGGCCAGATCAACGAGCACCTCGACCAGGAAGGCAAGCAGGCCCTGCTTGAAAGTATCTGGCGCGTGGCTTTTGCCGACGGTCGCATCGACAAATACGAAGAACATCTTATTCGCCGCATGGCAGACCTGCTGCATCTTAATCACCGGGAGTTCATGCAGGCGCGGCACCGGGCGCAAGACGCCGGTTCTTGAAAGGAGACAGCATGCTAGCGATTCTTCATCCCAATACCTCTCTGGACAGCGAGGAATACAGGCAGACCATGCACTACCTCGAGAATCTCCCGAACGTCACGGTTCGGGTTCACGAGGTCCAGGGTGCCACCCAGAGGTTGACCGAAATCTATCTGCTCGGGGATACCAAACCCCTGAACAAGGAAGAGATCGAGGCCTTGCCAGCGGTTGAACGGGCGATTCGTATCTCGGAAGACTACCGTATTCTGGGCCGTCACCGGGATGATCGCCGGCAAAGCGGTTTCACCTACAACGGTGTCGAGTTCAACCAGTCCAATCTGAACATTTTTGCCGGCCTTTGCGCAGTCGATGTACCCGAGCACGTCGAAATGATGATGCAGGCCCTTGAGGACAACGGCGAAGTCTGCACCCGGATGGGCGCCTACAAGCCGCGCACCAACCCCTACTCGTTCCAGGGGCACGGCAAGGGCTGCCTGCCCTGGGTGTTCGAGAAGGCTGGCAAGCACGGTATCAAGGTGATCGCCATGGAGATCACCCACGAGAGCCACATCGAGGAAATCGACACCTGCCTGGAGAAACTGGGCAGACCCACCGGCGTCATGCTGCAGGTCGGTACCCGAAACACCCAGAACTTCGAACTGCTGAAGGCCATCGGCCGCCAGAGCACCTATCCGGTACTCCTCAAGCGCGGCTTCGGGATTACCCTGAACGAATCTCTCAACGCCGCGGAGTACCTCGCCAGCGAGGGCAACGCGAATGTTATTTTCTGCCTGAGAGGCATGAAAACCGAAGCTGGGCAGCCGCATCGGAACATGGTGGATTTTGCCCATGTGCCTGCGGTAAAACGGCTCACCCGTATGCCGGTGTGCGTAGACCCGTCCCACTCGGTTGGCAGCCGCGAACAGTCTCCAGACGGAATTCTGGATGTCATGCACGCCACCGCACAGGGCGTGATAGCGGGCGCCAACATGGTGCTGGTGGACTTCCACCCCAAACCGGAAAAGGCGCTTGTAGATGGGCCCCAGGCGCTTCTCATGCAAGAATTGCCGGCCTACCTGGAAGATATTCGCCTTTGCCATGATACCTGGAAGAAGCGCCAGGCCATTTATCAACGCCTGAAGGATGACGCAGCGGAATGATTGTCTACGGACACAGAGGCGCAAAGGGAGAAGCCCCGGAAAACACCCTCCCGGGATTTGTTCATGCTCATCGGCACGGTATCCGGCATTTCGAGCTGGATCTGGTGCTCTCAAAGGACGGCAAGCCGGTTCTTGTGCATGACCTTTCGGTAGACCGCACCACCAGTCAGAAAGGCAGCATCAGCCAGTACACAGCGGCCGAACTTGCAGCCATGGACGCTCGTCGTAACACGAGCTCCTGGCCCAAACCTACAGGGATCCCCGCCCTGGAAGACCTTCTCGATCAGTTCGACGACATCGAACACCTGCAACTGGAGGTCAAGAAGGATACGCGTCAGCGGCTCAACATCCTGAGCAATCGGCTGACCGAGGTGATCCAGCGTCGCAACCTTTACCAGACGGTGGCGATAACCTCGTCAGATACCTGGTTTCTGAAACAGATCCGGAGGCGGAACACAAACATCCGCATCGGCCTCGTAGCGGAACGAAAGTTTCCACGGCCACTGAGCATGGCAAACCGGCTTGGCTGTGACTATCTCTGCATCAATTGGAAGCTGTGCTCCAAAATGCTGGTTGAACAGGCCCATCGCAGGGGTATGCACGTGTCCACCTGGACCGTGAACCGGATTCACGACATGTTGCAACTGGAAGCGATGGGGGTGGACAGCATCATCACCGATTATCCGACAAGCACACGCATGTTTTTCGATAATCGCGCCAGATCGGCGCTGTCGCTCCCCCAGAGTCAGGATGGAGTTACCCCGAACCAGGAGGCCGTCTCGGCGGGTTGAGAGCAAAAGATTGAATCAAAAGAAAACGGGGTCGGAGGGATGCTTTCCCCGGACCCCGTTTTCTATAGCAGCCTAGAAAATTCGATTCAGGCCATTCAATGCGGCAACCCGGTAGGCTTCCGCCATGGTCGGGTAATTGAACGTTGTATTGATGAAGTAGTTCAGAGAGTTGGCCTCTCCTTCCTGATTCATGATCGCCTGGCCGATGTGAACGATTTCTGCTGCCTGGTCACCGAAACAGTGGATACCCAGAATCTGGCGGGTCTCCCGGTGGAACAGGATTTTCAGCATGCCTACCGCTTCTCCGGTGATCTGCGCGCGGGCCAGATCCTTGAAGAACGCCTGTCCAACCTCGTAAGGCACCTTGGCTTCAGTCAGTTCACGCTCGGTTTTCCCCACGGAACTGATTTCCGGAATGGTGTAGATCCCGGTCGGCACATCGGACACAAAGCGGAAGTACTCGTCATCAACAATGTCTGAAGACGCCGAACGGCCCTGGTCATAAGCCGCGCTTGCCAGACTCGGCCAGCCGATCACATCACCCGCCGCGTAGATATTCTCCACCTCGGTGCGGTAGTGCTCATCAACCGCCAGTTGACCCCGACCGTTGGGCACCAGGCCGATGTTCTCCAGACCAAGCTTCTCAGTGTTGCCACTGCGCCCGTTGCACCAGAGGAATGCATCCGCACGGATTTTCTTGCCGGACTGCAGCGACAGCACTACGCCGTGGTCATCACCCACAACCGACTCGTACTGCTCGTTGTGGCGCACCAGGACGCCGTTATTGCGCAGGTGGTAACTCAGGGCGTCGGAAATTTCGTCATCCAGGAACGACAACAGCCGGCTACCCGGGTTGATCAGGTCCACCTTCACGCCCAACCCTGCAAAAATCGACGCATATTCTGAGCCGATAACGCCAGCGCCATAGATAATCAGGGTTCTGGGGGTATGGGACAGGTTCAGGATGGTGTCCGAGTTGTAGATACGGTGGTGACGGAAATCCACATCTGGCGGCAGATAGGGCCTGGACCCTGTGGCGATAATCGCCTGCTTGAAGTGAAGGGTCTCGGAGGACTTGCTGCCACGGACCTCAATACGGTTCTGGTCGATGAAAAAAGCCCGCCCGTTGATCAGATCCACCCGGTTGCGGGAATAGAACTGGGTTCGGAGCTTGACCTGCTTGCCAATGACCTTCTGGGCGTTCTGAAGTACCCGGGGGAAGGAGAACCAGCGGGGCTCCCCGATATCCCGGAACATCTGATTGGTGTTGAAGGTGATGATCTGTTTGACGGAGTGGCGCAGCGCCTTGGAAGGGATGGTGCCCCAGTGAGTGCAGTTCCCGCCGACGGTAGGCTTGTCCTCGATGATCGCGACACGTTTGCCATGTTTCGTCGCATTCATCGCCGCGCCTTCGCCGGACGGGCCGGCGCCGATAACGACGACGTCGTAATGATGTTCTGCCATGCGCGCAGTGACTCCTTATCTACGTCGTGAAAAGTTGATTGTAATTATCAGAAACAGATCAGTGCTTGCTGGTATTGCTGGCGTCGTAAGCCAACGCCTCGGGCTCTTTGCCCTCGTTGGCCAATCGCTCATTTTCTTCTTCGCATTTCTGGGTGTTGCCGCCGCAGATATCACAGGACTGGCTGATACCGAGCGCGCCAATCCCGCCGCAGGTTCCACTGATGGGCTTGCGGCCCAGAATTACGCCGATGGACATGGCTGCAACCAGCAGCACTACAATAAACAGAACCAAAAGAAAGGTACCCATATTGCCCTCCCCTCATTGAGTCACGTAGGACGAAAAAGCCGGCGTCTGGTGTGTCTCGAAGCCCTCTTCCGTCCTGACAATAAAATAGGCCGGGATGTTTTCCCTCACCGCAAGCTCATTGGCCTGCTCATAGCCCATCACGTTAAAGCCGGTCGCAAGGGCGTCCGCTGTCATACAGTCGTCTGCGATAACGGTTACCGACGCCAGCCTGTGCGCGATCGGCTTACCGGTTTCAGGGTCTATTGTATGGGAATAGCGACGCCCTTCCGATTCGTAATAGTTACGATAGTCGCCCGATGTTGCCATAGCACGGGATTCCAGCGCCACAACCCGGTTCACCTCGCGCCCCTCAGACACCGGTTGCTCGATGGCCAGTCGCCAGGTGCTGCCATCCGGTTTCCGGCCGTTTACCCGAACCTCGCCGCCAATTTCCACCAGATAAGCCTCGATACCCTCGCTTTCCAGGAAACGGGCTACCGCATCCACTCCGTAGCCCTTGGCAATCGCCGAAAGATCCACGTATTGCGGCGGTGTCGCACGCACGGCGGGCGGATCTGCCCGCAGTTCAAGTTTTTCGTAGCCAGTGGCGGCAAGAGCCATGGCAAGCGATTCCTCCGACGGCACCTGTTCCGGCCTTGCCTGGGGCCCGAAACCCCATAGATTCACAACCGGACCGATGGTTACGTCAAAAGCGCCGCCAGTCATTGAGGAGATCTCCCGGGCTTTCTGGAGCACCTCAAACAACCCGGCTGAAACGGGAATCCATTCGGACTGATCGTTCCTTTGGTTGAAAAGGGACAGCTCAGAATCATCGCGCCAGGTCGACATTGATGCATCGACGTCTTCAAGCACCTCATCGATGCCACTGGCCAGAGTTTCGAGCTTCTCCGGATCCTCGGTCAATACGACATTGATGTGGTAGCTGGTGCCGAACACGGGGCCGGAGATTTCCCAGATTTTTTCTTCTGGCTGAAACGAACAACCCGCCAGAACGGCAAAGACCAGCGCTGTAAAAGCGCTGGCCAGGGCCACCCTGGCGGGTCGTACCATGCGGGATGTCATCAGGACTGCTTAGCCTCCAAAGTCATCCAGCATGATGTTTTCATCCTCAACACCAAGATCCTTGAGCATCTTGATGCAGGAAGCGTTCATGATTGGGGGCCCACACATGTAGTACTCACAGTCTTCCGGAGCAGGGTGGTCCTTCAGATAGTTTTCGTACAACACGTTATGGATAAAGCCAGTCGGCCCTTCCCAGTTGTCCTCGGGCAGCGCATCGGACAGCGCAACGTGCCACTCGAAGTTTTCGTTCTCTTCCTGCAGACCGTCGAAATCTTCCACGTAGAACATCTCGCGGACGCTCCGAGCGCCATACCAGAAGCTGATCTTGCGCTTTGAGTTCAGGCGCTTGAGCTGATCGAAGATATGGGAACGCATGGGCGCCATACCGGCACCGCCGCCGATGAACACCATTTCAGCATCGGTCTTCTTGGCGAAGAACTCACCGAACGGCCCCATCACGGTTACCTTGTCACCCGGCTTCAGGTTGAAGACGTAGCTGGACATAATGCCCGGCGGGTGATCGGTGCCCGGAGGCGGCGTGGCGATACGAATGTTGAACTTGAGAACACCCTTCTCTTCCGGGTAGTTCGCCATGGAATAGGCCCGGATGGTCTCTTCCTTGTTAATCGCCTTGTAACGCCAGATGTTGTGCTTGTCCCAGTCTTCGTGGAACTCTTCCTCGATATCGAAATCCTTGAAGTCGATCTCGTAGGGAGGGCACTCGAGCTGAACATAACCGCCGGCCCGGAAGTCCACTTCCTCGCCTTCGGGCAGCTTGAGCACCAGCTCCTTGATGAAGGTGGCCACGTTGTGGTTGGAGATAACCTCGCATTCCCACTTCTTGACGCCGAAGAACTCTTCCGGCACTTCAACCTTCATGTCCTGTTTCACAGGAACCTGGCAGGACAGACGCCAGCCTTCTTTCTCTTCACGGTTGGTGAAGTGGGTCTTTTCCGTCGGCAGCATGGCACCGCCGCCTTCCAGCACCTTGCATTTGCACTGTGCGCAGGTACCACCGCCGCCACAGGCAGAGGACAGGAAAATACCGCTGTTTGCCAGGGTACCGAGCAGCTTGCCGCCGGCTTCGGTCTTCAGCGTGTGTTCAGGATCATCGTTGATCTCAATGGTCACGTCACCGGTGCTTACCAGCCTGGACCGGGCCGCAAGAATCACTGCGACCAGGGCCAGAACGATAACGGTGAACATGACCACGCCGAGAATAATTTCTGTATTCATGGTCTCGCCTTTTCGTTAAACCGAATCACCGGGTGAATTACAGTGAGATACCGGAGAAGGACATGAAGCCCAGGGACATCAGACCAACAGTAATGAAGGTGATACCCAGGCCACGGAGGCCTTCCGGAACGTCACTGTACTTGAGTTTCTCGCGGATACCCGCCAGGGCAATGATGGCCAGAGCCCAGCCGAGGCCGGCGCCGAAGCCATACACCACACTCTCGCCAAAGGTGTAGTCACGCTCCACCATGAACAGCGAAGCACCCAGAATGGCGCAGTTCACCGTGATCAGTGGCAGGAACACACCCAGAGCGGCGTAGAGCGCCGGGATATACTTGTCCAGAACCATTTCCATGATCTGGACAATAGCCGCGATTACACCGATATACGTCAGCAAGCCGAGAAAGCTCAGGTCTACGTTGGGCAGGCCTGCCCAGTCCAGGGCCCCTTCCCGCAGAATGCTGTTGTACAGCAGGTTGTTCACCGGCACGGTTACGGTCAGTACCACCACCACGGCAATACCGAGACCCGTCGCCGCCTCGATCTTCTTGGAGATAGCCAGGAATGTACACATCCCCAGGAAGAAGGCCAGAGCCATATTCTCAACGAAAATAGCCTTCAGAATCAGGCTGATATAATGTTCCATCAGAAAGCCTCCTTGGCGACATGGCGGGACATTTTATAGTCCGGCTCTTCAACCTGCTCCGGCTTCCAGGTCCGCAGACCCCAGATGGCCAGGCCGATAATGAAGAACGCGCTCGGCGGCAGCAGCAACAGACCGTTCGGAATGTACCAGCCACCTTCGTTGACTACCGGCATCAGGGATACACCGAACAGGGAGCCGGCACCCAGAAGCTCGCGGAAAAAGGCAACGAAGATCAGGAGTACGGAGTAGCCGAGGCCATTACCAACGCCATCCAGGAAGCTCAGCCAGGGGCCGTTCTTCATGGCGAAACCTTCTGCGCGGCCCATGACGATGCAGTTGGTGATGATCAGGCCAACGAACACCGAAAGCTGCTTGGAGATCTCATAGGCGTAGGCCTTGAGCACCTGGTCAACCACGATTACCAGGGAGGCGATGATGGTCATCTGCACGATGATCCGGATGCTGCCCGGGATCTGTGTGCGAACCAGAGAAACGGCCAGGTTGGAAAATGCGGTAACGGCGATAACCGCCATACACATAACCAGAGTGACGTTCATGCTGGTGGTTACCGCCAGCGCTGAACAGATGCCCAGAATCTGCAGGGCAATCGGGTTATTGCTGAAGATCGGTTCGAAGAGAACCTGTTTGGCTGATGCATCTGCCATGATCAGACCTCCCCTTCACGAAGTTTTTGCAGGAACGGCGCGTACCCGCGGTCGCCCATCCAGTAGTTGACCAACTGTTCAACGCCACGGCTTGTCAGGGTCGCACCAGAGAGAGCATCAACCTTGTGCTCCTTATCCTGGGCATCGGCGCTGACGCCGCCCTTGACCAGTCGCACCTGGGGTTCGGAACGGTCTTCGTTGTAGACCTCTTTACCAACCCACTGGCGCTTCCAGCGCGGGTTGTCCACCTCACCGCCAAGACCCGGGGTTTCCGCGTGCGCATAGAAGCCCAGACCTTCAATGGTGTTCAGATCGCCCTCGAGGGAAATGAAGCCGTAAAGGGTGGACCAGAGACCGTAGCCGTGGATCGGAAGAACCACGCGATTGATCTGGCCGTTCTCACTCATGGTGTAGACCTTGGCAACATTCGGACGGCGCTTGATACCGGCCTTGTCTTCAGAAGACGGAATGTTGGTGGACATTTGAGGGTCCGAAGCAGCCTTGTACATGTCGTACTTCATGGGGTCCTGGACACCCACGTCGGAAGGCTCGACGAATTCACCGGTATCCAGATCCACCAGACGAACATCGAAACTCTCGAATTTCTGCAAAATCTGCTCTGTGGTATCGCCTTGATCCAGCATACCTGCAGCAGAAAGAATATTGGTTGTCATATCGAGATGCTGATTCTTGACTTGGGCGGGTCTGAGCATGACTGCCGCGGTAGAAACCACGACAGAGAATACAATACTCAGCACCAGCGCAACGATCAGCGTACGGGAGACAGTTTCTTTAGCTTTAGCCACGAGCAAGCCTCCGTTTGATGTTGGCCTGAACCACGTAATGGTCCATCAGCGGCGCGAACAGGTTAGCGAACAGGATGGCCAGCATGATGCCTTCCGGGAAGGCCGGGTTGATCACGCGGATCAGAACCGTCATCACGCCCACCAGAATACCGAAGCACCAGCGACCGGTGTTGGTCATTGCCGCAGAAACCGGATCCGTTGCCATGAACATCATGCCGAAGGCGAATCCGCCCATGACCAGGTGCCAGTGCGCCGGAATGGCGAACATCGGATTGGTTTCAGAACCGATAATGTTCAGCAACAGGGACATACCGATCATGCCGATCAGCACACCACCGACAATCCGGTAGCTGGCGATTTTCATGGCCAGCAGGATCAGACCGCCGATCAGTACCGCAAGCGTTGAGGTCTCACCCATGGAGCCCTGAATGGTGCCCATAAAGGCGCTCATCCAGCCAATTTGCGCTTCCAGGGCTTCCAGGCCGCCACTTGCAGCCCAGCTCAGCGCGGTGGCACCACTGAAACCATCAACCGCGGTCCAAACGGTGTCACCGGAGATCTGCGCCGGGTAGGCAAAGTACAGGAACGCACGGCCGGTCAGGGCCGGGTTCAGGAAGTTCTTGCCAGTACCGCCGAACACTTCTTTACCGATGACGACACCGAAGGTGATACCCAGGGCCACCTGCCAGAGCGGAATGGTGGGCGGGCAGATCAGTGCAAAGAGTACAGATGTAACGAAGAAGCCTTCGTTCACTTCGTGACGACGCACAGTGGCAAACAGGACTTCCCAGAAACCGCCGACCACGAAGGTCACGAAGTAAATGGGCACGAAGTAAGCCATGCCGTACACGAAATTATCCCATACGCCGGCACCGGCGCCGGTAATGGCAAGCGCCTGGATAAAGGCAGTACGCAGGCCGCCGTCAGCGACCATGGCATCCGGGTTAGATGCCAGGAAACTGTTGGCCTGATAGCCGATGTTCCACATACCGAAGAACATCGCCGGGAAAGTACACAGCCATACCGTGATCATGATGCGCTTGAGGTCAACGCCGTCACGCACATGGGCGGTGGTTGAGGTTACCTTGCCGGGAGTGTAGAAAATGGTATCCACGGCCTCATACAGCGCGTACCAGCGCTCGTACTTGCCACCCTTTTCAAAGTGATGCTCGATTCCATCGAGAAACTGTCTGATAGCCATCGTATTAGCCCTCGATCTCGATTCGGGTCAGGTTCTCGCGGAGAATCGGACCATATTCATATTTGCCCGGGCACACGAATGTGCACAGCGCCAGATCTTCTTCATCCAGCTCCAGCGCACCAAGCTTCTGTGCCATCTCTGTGTCACCGACAATCAGTGAACGCAGCAGCTGCGTCGGCAGGATATCCAGAGGCATGATCTGCTCGTAAGCGCCAACCGGGACCATCGCCCGCTCACTACCGTTGGTCGTGGTGGTGAAGTTGAAAAGCTTGCCACTGGCGAGCTTGGACAGATATATGTTCAGCACCGAGAAGCGGTTCGGGCCCGGAGACAACCAGCCCATGAACTCACGTTTGTTGCCTTCTTCAAGCACGGATACCTGATTGGCAAAGCGGCCAAGGTAGGCGCAGGGTCCGTCGCCACGGCGACCACCGAACACGGATCCCGAAATCGCGCGGACCTCGCAATCCGTGGCAACTTCGCCGTCCAGAAGCTCCTCAAGGCTGGCACCCAGGCGGGTACGCACCAGGCGCGGCTTCAAAGCCTTGGGGCCACCGATCGCGACAATACGTTCAACCGGCACTTCGCCGGATTCAAACAATTTGGCGATGTCGATGACGTCCTGGTAATTGATGCTCCAGACGGTCTTGCTGCCGGATACCGGGTCCAGATGATGGATGTGGGTACCAACATTACCCGCGGGATGCTTGCCATCGAACTGGTGGACTTCAACGGCGTCGGTCTTGGGAACCGCCACGTTGGATCCTGGCTTGCCGGTAACAAAGACTTTGCCTGCGGTCAGCTTGGTAAGCAGTTTGAGGCCGTTTTCAAATGCCTGACTGTTCTCGCCAATGATGACTGTCGGGTCCGCTGCCAGCGGATTGGTGTCCATGACCGACACGAAAATGGAGTTGGGCGCGGAGTCAATTGCGGGAACCTTGCTGTAAGGCCGCGTCTTGAACGCCGTCCAAAGCCCGGATTCCACCAGATTGTCTACCACCTGCTGGCGTTCCAGGCCGGCAAGATCCGCGTCGCTGTAGCGCGCAAAGGTCTCAGCCTCATCGCCATCGATTTCGATAACGATCGACTGGAACACACGACGCTCACCACGGTTAATCTCTTTCACCACGCCGGCGGCGGGTGAGGTATAACGAACGCCTTCGGTCTTCTTGTCCGTGAACAGCAGCGTACCGCGCTTGACACGGTCTCCCTCTTTCACAGCCATCGTCGGCTTCATGCCGATGTAGTCAAAACCGATCAACGCCACGTGGCGAACGGGTTTGCCGTCTGTAATGGTCTGTTCGGGAGCGCCGCTGATGGGAAGATCCAGGCCTTTTTTGATCTTGATCATTAGCCTCATCCAATCATCAGAAACTTTTCAATGGATTCGTAACGCCCGACACCTGCGGCCCAGAAAAACCATGAGAAACGGAGTGCCAGACGTACCCAAAATCGCGCCAATTATAGAGATTAAGGAATCCTATTTCCACCAGAACTCGGAACAGGTTAAATGCCGACATCGAAATACCCCGACGGCAATGCCTGTAAAAACAAAAACCCCGACAGCACTCGCCATCGGGGTTTTCTGGACCTTCACTTCACCAGATCGGCGCGATCGACTCAGTCTCTCGCACGTTTGGGGAAGATCGGGTAACTTACGCCGGCCATCTGGTTGACCACGCGAATAACCTGGGCGCTATAACCAAACTCGTTGTCGTACCAGACGTACAGGATCAGACGCTTGCCGCTGGCGATGGTTGCCTGCGCGTCAACGATACCGGCATGACGGGAACCGACGAAATCGGTGGAAACCACTTCCGGAGAGTTCACGAAGTCGATCTGCTTCTGGAGCTCTGAATGCAGCGCCATATCCCGCAGATAGTCGTTCACACTTTCCGCATCGACTTCTTTCTTGAGATTGAGATTCAGAATCGCCATGGAGACGTTCGGCGTCGGCACCCGGATCGCATTGCCTGTCAGCTTGCCCTTCAGAACCGGCAGCGCCTTGGCAACAGCCTTGGCGGCACCTGTCTCGGTAATTACCATGTTCAGGGCAGCGCTGCGTCCGCGACGACTTCCCTTGTGGTAATTGTCGATCAGGTTCTGGTCATTGGTGTAGGAGTGCACCGTCTCTACGTGACCGTCTTCAATGCCGTACTCATCCTCAATCGCTTTCAGTACAGGGGTGATAGCATTGGTGGTACAGGAAGCCGCGGACAGGATCTTGTCTTCGTTGGTGATCCAGTCGTTGTTGATACCATAGACGATGTTCTTGATGTCGCCTTTGCCCGGTGCAGTCAGGATAACGCGACTGACGCCCTTGGACTTCAGGTGCAGACCAAGCCCGGCCTCGTCACGCCACTTGCCGGTGTTGTCGATCACAATGGCGTTGTTGATGCCGTATTCGGTGTAATCCACCTTGTCCGGACCGTCAGAGTAGATCACCTTGATGTAGTTGCCGTTGGCAATCAGGGCTGATTCTTTTTCATCGACGGTAATGGTGCCATCGAACGGTCCGTGTACGGAATCTCGGCGAAGCAGACTGGCACGCTTTTCAAGATCGTTTTCCGCACCGCCCTGACGCACAACAATCGCGCGCAGGCGCAGGTTGTTACCACCACCGGCTTTCTCAATCAGAATACGTGCCAGCAGACGGCCGATACGGCCAAAGCCGTACAGGACCACATCCTTGGTATCGTTGTGGGCGTCTTCTTCGGACTGAGCGGCATATTGGCCAACCACCGGACCGATTTCACGCTTGAGGAACTCGGTCAGGTCACCGCCTTCCTCTTTGAACTTGACCGCCAACTTGCCGATATCGACGTGAGCGCGGCCCAGATCAAGTTTGTCCATCGCCTGCAGGATCGGCAGGGTGTCGTGAACAGAAAGCTCGCTGTCTTCAACCTGGCGCACGAAACGGTGAGCGCGGATGATATCAATGACCGACTGGTTGATGATGGCGCGGCCATAGACAGAAGTAACCACATTGTTTTTGCGGTAGAGGCGGCCGATCAGCGGAATCATGGCTTCCGCGGTGGATTCTCTTTCCGTCCAGTTGGACAGGTGCTGATTGATCTGTTCGTGACTCACGCTTGAACCTCTGCAGTTGGCACTTGGAAAATGGGGCGCATATTATCCAACTTAATCCGGCTGACCGCAAATACGCCAGACCATGACCTTCGTATAGAACCTGCCCGTCGATTAAGCAAGTGTCAGCCACGACTTCAGCGCCATGACAGTGCCAGTCGCGAGCGTTAGAATACGCGCCACACCGCCGCCCGGACACCCAAACCAGGAGAATCAGACCGCCCATGAGCCAAGGTGCCAGCACACGCCCGTCACTCCGATCCATGATTGCCCCGGAATTCCCTTCCCGAGCGGCTGATCACAGGACATGGGGCCAATTGCATGGCAGCAGTGATGCGCTGGCCATCTGTGAAAGCGCCCGCGCCCACAAAGGCCTGACTCTGGTGATAACCCGGAGCACCGCCGATGCCATCCGGCTTGAACAGGCGATGCGGTTCTTTCTCGGGCTGCCTCCTGAAGAGGATGGCCCCGCCATCAGCGAAGACGGATTGGAGCTGCTCTCCCTGCCGGACTGGGAAACCCTGCCCTACGATCTGTTCTCTCCCCATCAGGACATCATCTCCCGGCGAATCCGGACGCTGCACCGCTTGCCCTCGACCAGCCATGGGGTTCTGGTGGTTCCTGCAAGAACCCTGATGCACAGGTTGCCGCCGGTTAACTACCTCCAGGGCAATACTCTGCTTCTGGAAGTCGGGCAGTCCCTGGATATAGAAAACTGGCGCATGCAGCTGGAGGCGGCAGGCTACCGGCACGCCGAGAACGTCTACGAACACGGTGAATACGCTGTTCGCGGCGCGATACTGGACATTTTTCCCATGGGCGCCAGCCTCCCCTACCGGATTGACCTGTTCGATGATGAAATCGAAACTCTCCGGACCTTCGATCCCGAAACCCAGCGTTCGATTGACCGGATAGATCGGATCGAACTGCTGCCTGCTTTCGAATTTCCGTGGCACAAGGAGGCACGGTCGGGCTTCCGTAGCCGCTGGTTCGAGCAGTTCCCGGACGCTGACAAGGACACGCCCATATACCAGGACGTGACCCAGGGCATCACGCCACCGGGGATCGAGTACTACCTGCCCCTGTTCTTCGACGAGACGGCAACCCTGTTCGATTATCTGCCTGGGGCGACCCATGTCTTTACCGCCGACGGGCTGAACGACGCGGTCAGCCATTTTGACAGCGAAACCCGTAACCGTTACGAAGACCGTCGCCACGATCGACTGCGGCCGATACTGCCACCCACCCGGCTGTTTCTGCAGCAGGAGGAGCTGTTCAGACACCTGAAAGCCTTTCCCAGGGTAACCATCTCCTCCGATTCCCAGGAGGCCACAGGATCGGTCAATTGCCCGACAAGAACCCTGCCGGATATCGCCATGGATGGTCGTGCCGCTGATCCTGCGGGCCGTCTCAAGCGGTTTCTCGATGATTTTGACGGCCACGTACTGATCTGCGCAGAGTCATCCGGCCGGCGGGAAGCCCTGCTGGAGAATCTTGGCGAACAGGGCCTTGAACTGAAAACCCTGGCCGGCTGGCAGGCTTTTCTGGACGATCACGAAACCCCGCTGGCCATTACCATTGCCCCGATGGAGCAAGGCCTGGTACTACCCGAGCATTCCATCGCCCTTATTACAGAAACGGCTTTATTTGGCGAGCGGGTATTGCAGCGACGTCGCCGGGAGAAGCCCACAGAAACCGACGATGCAGGTTTTCGGGACCTGTCGGAGTTGCGGATCGGTGCACCGGTGGTTCACATCGACCATGGGGTGGGCCGCTATCTGGGCCTCGAAACCATAACCGTTGAGGGCGAGGCCAGCGAGTTTCTGATGCTGGAGTACGCCGGTGGCTCCAAACTCTATGTGCCGGTGTCCAGCCTGCATCTGATTTCCCGTTATGCCGGCAATGACACCGAGCACGCGCCACTGCATAAGCTGGGCACGGATCGCTGGAGCACAGCGAAACAGAAAGCCCTTGAGAAAATCCGCGATACCGCCGCAGAGCTTCTGGACGTCTACGCCCGCCGGGAGGCGCGCAAGGGTTTCAGCTTCGAGGATCCGAAGGAGGCGTACCGAGCGTTTGCGGCCGGCTTCCCCTTCGAGGAGACGCCCGACCAGCAGGTGGCCATTCAGTCGGTATTCGAGGACATGACCAGTGAGCGACCGATGGACCGCCTGGTCTGTGGTGATGTCGGCTTCGGGAAAACTGAGGTAGCCATGCGCGCCGCCTTCCTGGCCACATGGTCCGGCAAACAGGTGGCGGTTCTTGTGCCCACCACCCTGCTCGCCCAACAGCACTACGAGTCCTTCCGGGACCGCTTCTCAGAAACCCCGGTTCAGGTCGAACTGCTCAGCCGATTCCGTACCGCCGGCCAGACCAGCAAAGCCCTCGAGGCGGTGGAGAATGGCAAGGCCGACATCGTGATCGGCACCCACAAACTGCTTCAGGGTGACATCAAATTCAAGAATCTCGGCCTGGTCATCATTGATGAAGAACACCGGTTTGGCGTGCAGCAAAAGGAAAGATTGAAAGCGCTGCGGGCCGAAGTGGACATGCTCAACCTCACCGCGACTCCGATCCCGCGGACCCTGAACATGGCCATGGGGCATCTGAGAGATCTCTCGATTATCGCAACACCTCCGGCCCGGCGACTCTCGGTGAAAACCTTCGTGCGCCAGAAAGACAATGCCATGGTCAAGGAAGCCATCTTGCGGGAAATTCTCCGCGGCGGTCAGGTGTACTTCCTGCACAATGATGTGGCAACAATCGAGAAAACCGCCGAGGATCTGCGGGCACTGATTCCCGAAGCCCGCGTGGGCGTCGCCCACGGCCAGATGCGGGAGCGGGATCTCGAGAAGATCATGTCGGACTTCTACCACAAGCGCTTCAACGTGCTGGTGTGCACAACCATCATTGAGACCGGCATCGACGTTCCCAGCGCCAACACCATTATTATCGAGCGGGCAGACAAGTTCGGCCTGGCCCAGCTGCACCAGCTTCGGGGTCGCGTTGGCCGGTCGCACCACCAGGCCTATGCGTATCTGCTGACGCCACCGCCGAAATCGATTACGGCCGACGCCAAAAAACGGCTGGACGCCATCTCGGAGGCGCAGGACCTCGGCGCTGGCTTTATGCTGGCCACCCATGACCTGGAAATCCGCGGCGCCGGTGAGCTGCTGGGCGAGGAACAGAGCGGGCAGATCGAAAGCATCGGCTTTACCCTCTACATGCAGCTGCTGGACGAGGCCGTCAAGGCTATCCGGGAGGGCCGGACACCCAACGCCGACCTGCCCCTGAGCCACGGCACCGAGATGAACCTGAGAATTCCGGCATTGATTCCAGAAGATTACCTGCCGGATGTTCATAACCGCCTGATGCTCTACAAGCGAATCGCCAGCGTCGACAGCCCGGATGCATTAAAAGAACTTCAGGTTGAAATGATTGACCGGTTCGGATTGTTACCGGATCCGGCCAAGAATCTAATCCGCCAGACCGAGCTTCGACTCCGGGCAGAAGGCCTGGGTATCGTGAAAGTTGACGCTGGCAAGGAATGGGCGCGCCTCGAGTTTGGCAGCTCGACGCCGGTGGACCCTCTGGTTCTGGTTAAAAAAGTGCAATCTGCACCGGACCAATACCGGCTCGAAGGTGCCAACAGCTTCCGTTTTCGGCTGAAGGATGCCACAACCGGTGGTAAACTCGACGGCATTTCCCGGATGCTTGGCGAGCTGGAGCCTGCGAAAAGTCACGCATCCGGCTCATGAACGGCCGACCAACATGTGGAGTACGACCCTTGCAGACTGACGGAATTCGCTGGTGCCGATACCCGACCCGGGCCTTTCTGGCCGCCCTCCTGCTGAGCTTCGCGGCCACAGGGGCTGCCCAACAGCCAGACCGGGCAACACTGCCCCTGGAGCCCGG
The DNA here is from genome assembly GCF_047123295.1 of Marinobacter sp. MIT932201. Taxonomy (NCBI): domain Bacteria; kingdom Pseudomonadati; phylum Pseudomonadota; class Gammaproteobacteria; order Pseudomonadales; family Marinobacteraceae; genus Marinobacter; species Marinobacter sp. MIT932201. The sequence continues at coordinate 2,776,525 of NZ_CP138917.1, forward strand.
CACCCCCATTCCCGACGATTACTACCGGGCCGAGTTCGTGATTCTTGAGCGGATTATAGAACCCGAGGCCGTGAATGAGCGCATGTCTGGCCGCACGGTAGAGGAGCCGATAGAAACGGAGGAGGTTCTCTGGTCTGCGCTGGAGGATGGCACCACGGAAACCACCCTGGAACTGGCGCCCCGGGAAGACCTTCACCTTGCCAGCGCGGCGGCGCGACTTGAGCGCAGTGGACGGTACCGTGTGCTCCTGGCTGCCGGTTGGTATGAGGCGTTCCCGCCGGATTACGAGGGCACGCCCCTGCAGGTGGAAATTGGTGATTGGATTGACAACGCCCGTACCAGGGAGGTTGAAGGCCACATTACCATCGACCGGCAACGCTACCTGCACGTAAATGTTCACCTCAACCACTGGCAGCTGGCGGAAGATGCTCAAGCCCTGCCTGAAGACGAGACGACCGAGTTGTCACAGGAGACGCCCCCGCCTGCAGGGGCGACCGGCGCTGAAGACACCGCTCCCTCTTCAACGACACTCGACGAATCTGCCGCTCAGCCACTTGCTGTAATGGCTGAGCCTGCCCCGCTGGAGTTATTGACCTGGATCCGGGAAACCCGGCGTATGCGCAGTGAGGAAATCCACTTCCTGGACTCCCCCACGATCGGCGTACTGGTGTTCTTCAAGAAGATTGAGGCAACGGAGTAAGCACTCCAAGGCCGGCCATCGACACTGCGAGAATCCGTTTAACACCGGACATTCCCTGCTCGATGGCCGCCTCGATCTCTTCCATCGTGATGATGTGATCGGATTTGCCAGCCGCCCAATTGACCACCAGCCCCAGACAGACATATCGCATCCCCAGTTCCGCTGCCAGCGCGGCCTCCGGCATGCCGGTCATGCCCACCAGGTCGCATCCGTCCCGTTCCATCCGGATGATCTCGGCTGAAGTTTCCAACCTTGGCCCCTGGGTTGCGCCATACACCCCGAAACCGGAAAACGGCACGCCCTCTGCGCCTGCGGCATCAATCAGGATCTGACGGGCACTCTCGTCATAGGGCCAGGTGAAATCTATATGGGTCACCGACTCCAGGTCACCCTCGAAAAAGGTGCTGGCACGCCCCCAGGTGTAATCAATAATCTGATCGGGAATAACGACGTGGGCAGGCCCCATATCCGGGTGGATACCACCGACGGCGTTGACACCCACTACCGTCCGGACACCGGCATCGTAAAGGGCCTTCAGATTCGCCCGATAGTTCACCTGATGGGGTGGAATACGGTGCGGATTACCATGTCGCGACAGGAAGATAGCGGGCTGATCGCCAAGCCGCCCTTCCACCAGCGGCGCCGATGGACTGCCCCATGGCGTGCCAACCTGCTTTTCACCGGTGATTTCCAGGCCCGAAAGGGTGGTCAGGCCGGTGCCGCCAATAATGCCAACAGGGTGCATTTTCTCCGGTGACGTCATTCTGCCTCTCCTGAATCTTCCACATCTCCGGTTGTCTGGCGATTCTGCGACTTGCCGGAGCTCTTGCCGGATGAATCCGCCGCGCCCTTGTCTGAGGAACCCTCGGACTGTGATCCGGACAGCCTCACGCCCTCCGGAAGATGCAATGTGCGGGTCGGGAAAGCCACCTCGGCACCGTAACCCTCAATGATGTCACTGATTTTCAGCAGCACATCCTGCTTCACCTCGTGGAACCGGACCCACTGGGTTGTCTTGGTAAAGGTGTACACCATGATATCCAGCGAGGAGGCATTGAACGCGAGGAAGTTCACGATCAGGGTCTCATCGCTGTCAATCTCTTCATGCTCTTGTAGCATGGCCTTGATGTCATCAACGATGGACGCCATCTGCCCGACATCGGCATACCGAATGCCGATGGTTTCGTAGATCCGGCGATTGGTCATGCGCGATGGATTCTCCACCGCGATGGTGGTGAACGCGGCATTCGGCACATAAAGCGGCCGTTTATCGAAGGTTCGGATGGTGGTGAGACGCCAGCCGATATGTTCCACCGTACCCTCGATATTGCGATCCGGTGAACGTACCCAGTCTCCTACCTTGAATGGCCGGTCCAGATGGATAATAAAGCCGCCGAAAAAGTTGGCCAGCAGGTCCTTGGCAGCAAAGCCAACGGCAATACCGCCCACGCCGCCGAACGCCAGGACACCGGAAATGCTGTAGCCCATGGACTGCATCGCAATGAGCACTGCAGTAATGATAACCACCGCCCGGGACAGTTTGCTCACCGCGTTGACGGTTGTGTAGTCCATGGGCTGCTTCATTTTCAGAGGCGATACCAGTATCCCCTCAGCTTCCTTGATCAGTCTCAGAACGGCCCACACCAGAACAAAGATGAAACCGATCTGAAGGACGGACTCGTTCGCCTTGAATATCTCTGCTTCCGAGTATTTATGAGCCACTTCCGCAGCCCAGTAGACTCCTTGCAGCCAGACAAACGCTACAACCGGTTTGCGGGCCGCGTGCAATAACGCGTCGTCAAACAGGTTCTTGGTCTGACTGAATTTACGCTCCAGGGCAGCGATGATATGGCTGGCGATATACGCCACCGTGGCTGTCCCGAAAACCAGCGCAAACACGACAATTCCGACGCGCCAGGCTTCAGACAGCAGCCCGAAATTCTCGATCCAGCCATTCACCATGGCCATAACATCTCCGATCATCGGATCCCTCTGGTCTCGAAAGGTTTATCGAATGGAAACGGCCGTTCCCGGCGCGACGCGATCAAACAGATCAATAATGTCTTCATTGCGCATCCGCACACAGCCGTGGGACAGCGGCACTCCCATCGGCTCACTGTCCGGCGTGCCGTGAATGTATATGAAGCGACGGAAAGTATCGACACCCGGCCCCCGATTTTCGCCCCACTGGCGGCCGCACAACCAGAGAATCCGGCTCAGGATCCAGTCGCGGTCAGGGTGCTGACGGGCAAGTTCGGAGCTGTAGATTTCTCCGGTGGGGCGCCGTGCCCGGAATACGGTTCCAACGGGAAGTCCTGCCCCGATACAGGCCCGGACATAGTGCTCTCCCCGGGGCGTACAGCCACTGCCATCGCTCTCTCCCGGCCCGTTCAACGCGGTGGAAACCGGATAGGAAGCAACAAGCTCTCCGCCTGCGGTTTCAAGCCGCAGGCGCTGGAGGCTCAGATCTATATCAATGCGGACTGATGCAGGATGCGTCAAAACCGGCCAGGCTCCCTTGGGGTAAAGGAGGAAGCCTAACCGAGAGAGTGGAACTCAGGCAACCGAGACCTTGCTGCCAACCGGTGGAACCAGCATGGCATCTTCCGCCTGCATGCCGGCGGCCAGGAAGGGGACCAATCGCGCGGCAATTTCCTGAACTGTGGTTTCCACACCCAACTTGTTCTGAAGGATGTCTCTCAATGCATCGCTGCTGGACATGGTGAAGGCTGTTGCTCCCAACATGAACTGGATGCGCCAGTATCTATCCACCGACGAAAGCTGGGGAGTCGCTTCCTTGAGCAACCGCATGAAACGGCTGAAGGGCTCGCTGTATTCCTGTTCCAGGAACTTGCGCAAATGCCCCTGGGACTGGGTGTAGGCAAGCCCAAGCAAGCGCATGAAGATCGAGATGCCCTTCTCGTTGCGTTGAGGCATGCGCACCGCACTTTCGGTAAGCGCCCAGAGCGTCTGATTCAGCGTTGGCGGTTTGCCGTCACAGCGTTCCTCAAGCTCATCAAAGGCGTTCTCCAGGGTTGCAGAAAACGGCGTCAGAAAGCGTGCGAAAACGGCGTGAATCAGGGCGTTCTTTGAACCAAAGTGGTAATTGACAGCGGCCAGATTTACTTTAGCCTTACTGGTAATCATTCGGAGCGAGGTTTCCGAAAAACCCCGGTCGGCGAACAGCTCTTCGGCTGCATCGAGAATCCGGTCAACGGTATCAGACTGCGCCATTTTGTTATCAATGCCTCTAGCAAACGTCTGTTTGAAACATACGTTTGAAGCGCATCCGTGTCAAGTTCTGGGCTCAGGCTCTGCCGCCACTTCCTCCCAACCCCGGTCAATTGCTTCCTGGTTACCCTCGAAAAAGGCCTTCTGGACGCGGCTGTACGCCTTCTCTGCTTCCAGCAGGTAGATCAGGTACAGACGCACATGCTCCCTGCGCGTCAACTGCCGGGACAGAACCCGGCTCTCGGACAACTTCAGGAGATGACTGAACCGGGTATTCTTCAGCGCAGGATTAAAATCTGCCATCCGGGCGCATTGCCAGATCAGGCCGTCCGAGCCTTCAAGGTGGGCAACGTGCTGCCGCGCTTCACGGATCATCCTCTGGCGGGTCATGATCAGGTCAAGATAGGAAGGTTTGGTGGTATAGATTCTGCGTACCGCCGGTATTCCCAGCAACAGAATGATCACGAAGGCGCCGAAGCCGCCGCCTGCAATCCAGGCAGGGACAAACCCGGTCAGCCCGCTCAGAAAGATGGCTGCGGCAATCAGGGCGCTGAACAACCACAGATCCCGCCCACGACGGGCTTCAGCCAACGTAAAGTTATCCGGCCAACCGTTCATGGCCAGCAGATCAAAATCCATCAGCAGAACCCGATCACATTGCCGCAGCATCAGCCGGAGCTTGCGCTGCCGGGATTCTGCCATCACTCTCTCGGCCCCGCTGCTACCTGCCTCCCGGGATTCCTGACCAGCTGAAGCGTTATCGGGCTCTGAACCGGTGTCCGGGCCCTGCTCGGACGGTGCACCTTTGTCAGCCTGACTGTCGGATACTGGAGCCGAAGGCTGGGCATCCGCCGTTCTGGGGGCCGGCACAGGATCGGCCGCCCGCCCCGGCCTCAACACCGGCGCCTGCACCGGCTCATTCGCCTGGGTGGCAGCCTTACTCTGATTTTCAGCCATGGCAGATTGTCCGGATTAAAGGGTTTAAACAGGTATCGACCGTCACATCGGATACTTGAATTCCCTGCCCCGATCTTGGCATTCGCCAGTCCGGTCGCTATCCTTGGCGCACCTGCCAGAAAGGCATCCGAACACCACACTTTACGAGGTCAGGATTATGTTCACAGGCATTGTCCAGGGCATTGCAACCATCGACGACGTCAAGGCCGAGCCCGGACTGAGCACGTTTGCTATCCGGCTGCCCGCAGACAAGGCTAGCGGCGTGTCGATTGGCGCATCGGTGGCAATCAACGGCACCTGCCTGACCGTGACACGCCAGGAAGACAGCGTGCTTTACTTCGATGCCATGCAGGAAACCCTGAGACTGACTACCCTGGGGGATCTGAAAACCGGAGACCAGGTGAATTTCGAACGGGCCGCCCGTATCGGCGATGAGATTGGCGGTCACCTGCTGTCCGGACATATTCATACAACCGCCCGGATTGTCGAAATCCTGAGACCGGAAAACAACGTCACCCTGTGGTTTGAAGTTCCCGACGAGTGGACACGCTACATCTTTCCCAAAGGCTACATCGCCATCAACGGCGCCAGCCTGACCATCGGTGAAGTGCGGGGCAACCGGTTCAACATCCATCTGATTCCGGAAACACTGAGGGCCACAACCTTCGGCACCTGTGAAGAGGGTCAACGGGTTAACATCGAAATAGACAGCCAGACCCAGACCATCGTGGACACCCTGGCCCGACTGGGATACGACCGCCCGGCCCCGACGCTCTGACTCATGTGGTGTTTCAGCGGTTGCCGGCCCGGAACACCACGAATTTGGGGCTGGCATCCAGCTGTTCTACCTGCGAAAAATACCGCCGCAGGCTTCGGTGATAACCCAGGTGGCGATTACCAACCATGAGCAAGCGCCCTCCTGGCTTCAGGTGCTTCGAGGCCTGCTCAAACAACCGCAGGGCAATATGATCACCGACCACGCCGCCCTCGTGGAACGGTGGATTCAGAAGGATCAGCTCGAAAGCGCCCGCACCGACATCAATGCCATCGCAGTGCGAAAAGAACGCGCTGGCCTCCGGGAAAGCCTTTTCGACATTATGTCGGGCACTGAGCACAGCGTGGCTTGAAACGTCACTGAAACCCAACTGCACATCCCCTCTCTCCGCGAGCGCCGTCAAGCCCAGCACGCCGTTGCCACAGGCCAGATCCATCACAGAGCTCCCAGCCTGCAAGGAGGATACCTCTCTCGCCACGTGGGGAAGGAGCAAGCGGCTACCGATATCCAGCTTTTCCCTGGCGAACACCGCGGGCAATGCCTGGACTGCCAGCTCACCGTTCCTGCCGGATAGTGCATACCCCTTCCAGCATCCCGGCCAGCCCGCCAGACTCTCAGTACCTTTCCGACACCGAATGACCCGTGCCTTTTTTCGTGCGGGAAGCACCTGTTCCGTCTGCACCGCTTCGCCAAATACCTCGACACTTTTGGCCGGCAAATGCTTGATCATCCCGCCTGCCAGCAAGACACTGGAATCAGTTATCACGCCATTGAGCCAGCGCAACAACCAGGCCAGATAGTCAGCCTGGCGCGGTATCCGCAACACCACCAGATCGAATGGGCCCGCAGGCGGATCGATCCAGCTATAAACCTGCTTTGCTGAAGAAAACGCGGAATTCAATGCAGCGTTGCTTGCAAGTGCGGCGGGCAGCACAGCACTATCGGCAACAACGATGGGCGACAGTCGCGAAAGCCCCAACGCAAGGGCCCCGAACTGATCGTCCACCACCAGGACCCGGGGCTCTTCTATACCCGCCGCAACGTCAAGAGCCTGTTCCAGCAAAAGCTCGTCAGCAGCATCCCACGCTCTCAGCGTCGGATCATCGGTCCCCGGGCGGCCCAGAATCAGCCTGCCTTCGGAAAAAACGAGTTCTGCAGTTGTCATTTCAGGCATCCTGGAGGCTTTTTGTCACAAAAGCGCCATTCTAGGCTGTTTATTCTAGAAATTAATCCTAACGTTGGAGGTGTTCACCCTGAACATCCCTTTTCCGGTTGGCTCCGTTGTTCTGGACGCAAACCTTTTGCCCCTCACCCCAGGGGCTTTTTTCGTTCAGGAACGCCGAAAAGCGCGATAAACCGAAAACCTGCGGTCTTCTCTCAGGCGCTCAACCGGGCCGATGCAGCGCTTCATCAATGGCTCATAGGGCAGAAAGCTGTTCGCGACCAGACGCACCTCACCACCCGGCGCCAGATGTCGCCCAACTTCCCGGAGAAAGCGCTCGGTCATCGACATGTCCGTTCTGACACCGGTATGAAAGGGGGGATTACTCAGAATAACGGGCCAGGTGCCCTCAACTGCGGAGAGACCATCCGAGGCCAGGATGCGTCCGGAAACGCCATTGCGCTCATAGGTAGCCCGGGCACAGATGACTGCCTGGGACTGAACGTCGATTCCGTCGACTGTGACCCGAGGTTGGTTCTGCTGCTCGTGCCAGCGGTGCAACCAGGCGCCAAGGACTCCGGCGCCACAGGCAAAATCCAGCACAGGGCCAGACCGCAATGGATTTTCGTCCAGCGTCTCCAGCAGCATGCGAGTACCCTCGTCCAGCTCGCCGAGGCTGAAAATGCCCGGCAGTCCCGCGACTTCCAGATGCACCGCTTTGCAGTCAATGCCTGTCCAGCTCATCCATTGCTCAAGCGAGAATTCAGGCAGTGGTTCGATCTGATCAACACACCAGACCTGGCAGTGTCTTGCGCTATCGACCTTAGTAGCCCCAGGGGCCACAGCCTTGAGCTGCTTGACGGCGCCGGCAATCCCTTCTTTTTTTTCACCAACAAGCACCAGCCGCGCGCCCGCCGCCGCCAGCCAGCGCGCCAGGGCAAGACGTAGATCAAGTTCGGCCCGGGCCTTGGGCAGAAATACAACCAGGGTGTCGAAAGCGCCGGCTGCCAGTGCCGGATCATCGTAGCCGAAACAGATCTGCCAGCCCTCTTGCCCGGCGAGCGAGGCACAGACACCGGCATGCTCGCTCATGGCCATGCCACCGGCAGGCAGGTCGGCCAGCAGCCCGGTGGCGGCTACGCCTAACAGGGCGACCCGCCCCTGCAACAGTTGGCGGTTTCGCAATAAGGCTTCATGGGAATTGGGCAATGACATTGATTAGCTGGTCCCGCGTGGTTGGATCACAAGCGGGATACTCTAACCGGAATGAGCCCTCGCGTCTCCCCTGCAAGGCAGAGGCTGGGAGGGCTTTCAGAGGGTAACTACCACGGCAAACTCGGTCACTTGTAGCGGGCAACAGTGCCAACCCGCAAGGCATCTTCAGGGGACATACCCCAGTCTTCGGACTGGCTGGCATCAGAAGGTTTCCGCCCCCGACCCTGCTGCTCCGCGCCGGCCGAGATGTCTTTACGCTGGCTCAGTACTGTCAGGGCTTTTTGCATCAGTTCTTTCATGGTCTACCTCCTCGCTTACTGCAGGATCCACTTTAGCAAAGCGGGAGGCGACCAACCGTGATGACGCCGAGGGTCAGGAAGTGACGCTCATCACGAATTTTTGACGCAATTTTACATTCTTTATTGGACGACTTTCTGACGCCCCGACCTTACCGGCCTTTGCACCAATTCGTCGATACTGTTCTGCCGGACCCGTTCACGATCCTCCTCGCTGGCGACCGATAGTCCCATATCCCGGAGAATCCCGTCGGCAACGTCATAAACAAAACCATGGACCGTTAGTGGCTGGCCCCGCCTCCAGGCTTCCTGAACAATGTTGTTCTGGCACACATGCCCTACCTGCTCAACGACGTTGAGCTCGCAAAGCCGATCCACCCGATCCTGCACGTTAGGCAGATTATCCAGCACCTGCTGATGACGGTCCCGGACATCCTGAACATGACGAAGCCAGTTGCTGATCAGCCCGAACCCTTCATTGAGCAAGGCCGCTCTTACACCGCCACAACCGTAGTGACCAACCACCAGGATGTGCTTCACCTTCAACACTTCGATAGCGAATTGCAGCACCGACAGACAGTTAAAATCCGTATGGACAACCACGTTGGCCACATTTCGGTGTACAAACAGTTCCCCCGGCAGAAGGTCGACGATCTGGTTGGCCGGCACGCGACTGTCCGCACAGCCTATCCACAGGTATTCCGGTGCCTGCTGGTTCGACAGGCGGTGAAAAAACTGGGGATCCTGGGCCTTGATGCCATCCGCCCAGGCCCGGTTTTTTTCAAGAAGATGGTCAAGCTGACCCATTATCCCACTCCATTTGATGGTTCCCGATCAGCGATTGAACGGGAATGCGGGTTTCAACGCAATACTCAGTTGGTCTCAACCTCTGCCTCAGCGTGCGGCTGATGCATTGTGCTCTGGGCCAGATCCAGCAATTCTCGCAATGCCACCGAGAACATGGCGTATTCCGGCTCTCGCACGCCCTTGAGTTCGGACAGCATGGACTTCCAGCGCTCAATCATCTGCTGATGACGCGAGAGCCAGTTCTCAACAGAGGCAGGGACGTCCTCCGGCTTTTCCGCGAGCTTCAGAACACCGGTGGTCAGCGCGCGCTGCTGCCAGTCGAGGTCCTCACGGAAACTCTCCCTGGCCAGTGCCTGCCAGTGGGAAGCCGGTTTGAGCGCAGCAATGGCGTTGGCAAACCAGTTCAGGTCCAGACGATCACCCAGCTCATAATAGAGGTTGGCAACGGTTTTCAGCGGCATGCCAGAGGCTTCGTGGGCCTCAATAATGCCCAGGGACGAATACAGGTGCCCTGTGCCCGAGACCACGGATGCCAGCTCCGAAGGCAGACCGGCATCCACGAGAGCCTGATGCCGTTTCTCCCAGTTGGTCCTGGCCTGATCACCCAGGTATTCAGGCAGCCCCGCAGTAATCGCCCAGACGCTGTCGGCAAAACGCTCCATATGGTGCTGGATGCTGAGCTCCGCTCGACGGTTGCGCAGCAGCCACCGCACCGAACGACGCATCAGACGCATCAGGTCCTGCATCAGTTCCATCTGCAGCTGGGCCGGCACATGAAAATCCAGGGCCTCAATCCTGTCCCACCAGTTATCAATGCGGAACACATCCCGGGCGATGATCCAGGCCAGGGCAATGGAAGCCGCATCGGCGCCGGTAGACTGATTCAGACGCTCCACAAAGGTAATCCCCATGTGGTTGACCATGTCGTTGGCAATCTGGGTCGCGATGATTTCACGGCGCAGTTGATGCTCTCCCAGCTCCTTCGAGAATTTCTGGGTCAGATCCCTCGGGAACACCTTGTACATCTCGCCAGCCAGCAGCGGATCGTCAGGCAGAGTGCTGTCGATCAGGGTCTGCTTCAGATCGCCTTTCACGTAGGAAATCAGAACCGACAGTTCCGGCCGGGTCAGACCCTTCTTGTCGAGCTTGCGCTCGGACAGGGTTTCATCATCCGGCAGGAATTCCAGGGTGCGGTTCAGTTTGCCCTCACCCTCAAAGGTGTTCATCAGCCGGCGATATTCCTCCAGCCGCGTCGCGGCATCCTCACTGGCAATACTGATCGCCTGGGTCTGCCGGTAGTTGTTCTTCAGCACCAGCTCTGCGACATCGTCGGTCATCTCCTCAAGCATGACGTTGCGCTGCTTGTTGGTGAGATCGCCCATGGCCACGGCCCGGTTGAGCAGGATCTTCATGTTGACCTCATGGTCAGAACAATCCACACCCCCGGAATTATCGATGAAGTCGGTGTTCAGACGCCCGCCCCGCAGGGCAAATTCAATCCGGCCAAGCTGTGTCAGGCCCAGGTTGCCGCCCTCGCCGACCACCTTGCAGCGCAGCTCCGAACCATTGATCCGCAGCCCGTCGTTGGCCTTGTCACCCACATCGCCGTGAGACTCACTGGCGCCTTTCACATAGGTGCCGATACCACCCACCCAGAGCAGGTCGACCTGGGCCTTGAGGATGTGCGAGATCAGCATGTTTGGTGGCACCCGATCCGATTTGATACCCAGCAGTTTCTTCATTTCCGGACTGACGGGGATCGATTTCGAATTCCGGCTGAATACCCCGCCGCCCTTCGATATCAGCTTGCTGTCGTAATCGGTCCAGGCCGATCGCGGAAGCCCGAACAGGCGCTTGCGCTCCTTGAAACTTTTCTCCGGATCCGGCGAGGGATCAATGAAAATATGCACGTGGTTGAAGGCCGCAACCAGCTTGGTCTTCTCCGAGCACAGCATGCCGTTGCCGAACACGTCGCCGCCCATATCACCAATGCCGATGGCGGTAAATTCATCGAGCGCAGGGTTGATGCCCATCTCCCGGAAGTGTCGCTCTACCGATACCCACGCGCCCCGGGCGGTAATGCCCATTTTCTTGTGATCGTAACCATTGCTGCCACCGGAGGCGAAGGCATCGCCCATCCAGAAGCCGTATTCCGCGGCCAGTCCGTTGGCAATATCCGAGAAGGTGGCGGTGCCTTTGTCAGCGGCCACAACCAGATAATGGTCATCTTCGTCGTGGCGAATAACCCGTTCAGGGGCCACGATTCCCGAATCCACCAGGTTGTCGGTAATATCGAGCAACCCCCGAATGAACGTTTTGTAGGCCTCGATGCCCTCAGCCTGGAACGCTTCCCGGTCTGACGGGTCCGGCAGGCGCTTGGCCACAAAACCTCCCTTGGCACCAACCGGCACGATGACGGCATTCTTGACCTGCTGGGCTTTGACCAGGCCCAGAATCTCGGTGCGGTAGTCCTCGAACCGGTCTGACCAGCGCAGGCCGCCCCGGGCGACCTTGCCACCCCGCAGGTGCACACCCTCAACACGCGGCGAATACACGAAGATCTCGAACATCGGCATGGGCAGAGGCATGTCCGGAATGCGGGACGGATCGAACTTCACACTGATGTAGGGTTTGGGGCCACCTGCCTCGTCCAACTGGTAGTAGTTTGTGCGCAGGGTGGCCTGCATCAGCTCCAGGTAGAGCCGAAGCACCCGGTCCTCACTGAGATTCTCAACGTTCTCGAGACCGGCATTGAATTCGATTTCCAGTTTCTGCTGGGCCGCCTGGCTCTTGCCGGGACTCTGGTAGCGCTCCGGGTTGAAGCGGATCTCGAAAAACTCCAGCAACAGACGGGTCAACTCAACATGGTTGACCAGCGTGTTGGAAATAAACGTCTGACTGTTGGAGAACCGGATCTGACGCATGTAGCGGGCATAGGTCCTCAGCAGCGCAATTTCCCGCCAGCTCATGTAGGAGGAAAGCAGCATCCTGTTGAAGGCGTCGTTCTCCGCTTCGCCGTGCCAGACCCGACGGAACAGCTCCTCAAATATTGGCCGGATGCGATGGATGTCGACAACACTGCCGGTGTGGGCCTGGAGGGTGAAATCGTGGATCCAGACGGTTTTGTTGTGCCTGTCGGTCACCTCGAAGGGGTGCTCACCAATTACCCGGAAGCCCAGGTTGTCGAATATCGGCATCACATCCGACAGGGGCAACGGCTCATCTGGATAGAAGAGTTTGAAATGCAGCGTGCTTTCGTCCTCCTCCAGGGCCCGGTAGAAGCTCATGGCCAGATCGTGATTGTTGGCCGATGCCGCAATGTGGTCCAGATCGATGGCCGCCCTCCTGGGCGAGAACATGTCGGTATAACTGGCCGGGAATCCACCCGCCCAAAGCCGGTACAGCTCATTACCCTGCTCTTCGCCATAAGCCTCGCTCAGGGCTTCGGAAAGTCCGTCGCGCCAGGACTGCGCAAGCTCAATAACCTTCTCGCGAATCTCGGCTGTGGGCAGTTGGCGGTTTTCAACCTGGGGGACCCGGATGGTGAACTGGACCCGTGCCAGTACCGACTCGGAAAAGTGCGTTACGAACTCCACGTCCTCGGCTTCCAGCCGGTCTACCAGCACCTGCTCTACCTTGAGTCGCAACTCGGTGTTGTAGATGTCCCGTGGGAAGAACGCCAGGCAGGTAACAAACTGGCCGTACACATCCTCCCGCATGAACAGCTCGATCCGGCGGCGCTCCTGAATATACAGAATGCTTTTCGCCACCTTGAGAAGTTCTTCCGGTTCAATCTGGAACAGCTCGTCGCGGGGATACACCGTGAGGATCTGCTCGAGTTCCTTGCCGGCGTAATCATCGCGAAGGAATCCGGACCGCTTCATGACACTCTGGAACTTGCGACGCAGCAGGGGAATCTCGTCGGGCCGCTCGTTGTAGACCCGGGCGGTGTAAAGGCCGAGAAAACGGCGTTCACCGACCACCTCGCCCTTGTTGTTGAATTTCTTGACGGCAATGTAGTCCGGGTACGCAGGCCGGTGGACCCGCGAACGTTGGGCCGACTTGGCGAAGATAAAAATATCGTCGCTTCGGGTCATTTCATGGCGGGTGCGCTGGGGCAATTCATTCAGGCGAACCCGGTCCGGGCGCTCGTTATTGACGCGGAGAATGCCCAGTTCCGAGTTCTCGACCCGGCGAACAACCATTCCGCTTTTGTCCTTGGCGAAGTCGTACTCGTCATAACCAAGGAAGGTAAAATGATCCCGGGCCAGCCATTCCAGAAATGCCCGGGCTTCCTCTTTCTGTTCGTCATTGATGCCCGCCGTGGTGCTGTCCAGCTCGCCCAGGATCTCGTTTACCTTTTCGGTAACGACCGGGAAGTCGCTGACGGCAATCCGAACCTCATGGAGGACATTCTGGAGCGTGTCCTCCAGGTCCCGGAGATCTTCCGGATCACTGTGTCTGTCGATCTCAAGGACAATGAACGCTTCGTAGTCCGAACCGGAGGCCTTCTTCTTGGTGGTGTGCAGTTTCTTCAGCTTCCCATCGCTCTGTCTTTCCACTTGCAAAATCGAGTGCTGGATAGAATGGGTACCAATCTCCCGCTGGTTAATGGCGATACGAAGGGAATCGATCAGAAACGGGATGTTCGGGTGCAGAATAAAGACAACGGTGTGCGTCGACTGCCAGCCATCACTCTCCAGATCAGGATTGAATACGGCAACCGGCGTTTCTTCGGCAGACCGCTTCTGCAGAAACTGCCATGCGGCAAGAACTGCCCCATAGGTGTCGCCGAATCGTCGACTGACCAGTTCTTCAAGTGGGATATGCGCATAATGCTGCTTGGCAAATTCGCTGATTTTCCTGGCTTCGGTTTTTGAAATCTTCTTCGCGAAAGCGTCAGCCAACTGTTCAAAGAATTGATCCTTGCTGGCCACTGTCAGCGCATTCATGGTCGACCTCAGTTAGTGTGAAATAAACGTAATCGGCGTATCGTCACATAAGCATAGTCAAACCCTTGATTTTTGCCGGCCAGACGCCAAAACTTCGGCAACTACCTACGCACGATACGGGTTTCTCCGGAAAATCTTCAGATACAGAGAGCAGTCATTTCCAATGTCGCTACAGCATACGTTCGGTGAGTTACGGGAACAGTTAGCCAAACGGATAATCGGACAGGAAAAACTGGTGGATCGTCTGCTGATCGCGCTGCTTGCCGACGGCCATCTGCTGGTCGAAGGCGCACCGGGTCTGGCCAAAACCACCGCCATCAAAGCCCTTGCCGACCACCTGGACGGTGATTTCCACAGAATCCAGTTTACCCCGGACCTGCTGCCTTCCGACGTCACTGGCAGCGAGATTTACCGCCCGGAAACAGGGCAGTTCGAATTCCAGCGCGGTCCCATATTCCATAACCTCGTGCTTGCCGATGAAATCAACCGGGCACCCGCCAAGGTCCAGTCCGCGCTTCTCGAAGCCATGGGCGAGCGACAGATCAGCGTAGGCATGCGCACCTTTCCGTTGGACCGGCTGTTTCTGGTCATGGCCACCCAGAACCCCATCGAACAGGAAGGCACCTACCCGCTGCCCGAAGCCCAACTGGACCGGTTCCTGATGCATGTGGTCATCCATTACCCGTCGGCGGAGGCTGAAAAGGCCATTCTGCAACTGGCAAGGAACGATTATCGGCATGGCCTGCCCAAGACAGATCTGCGCCTGACGGCAGATCAGGTGTTCGAAGCCCGGGCGGACGTCGCCAACATCTACATGGCAGAGCCTGTTGAGCAATACCTGCTGGCGCTGGTGCTGGCCACCCGTGATCCGGCCGCCCTGGACCCGGAACTGGCCCGCTGGACCGCCTTTGGCGCCAGCCCCCGCGGCACCATTGCCCTGGATCGTTGTGCCCGGGCACTGGCCTGGCTTGACGGCCGCGACTACGTCACCCCGGATGATGTACGTGCCATGGCCTTCGACGTGCTCCGACACCGCATCCTGCTGACGTTTGAGGCAGAGGCCGAAGGCATGACCGCTGATACCGTCATCGAGCGGCTGATCGAGCGTGTTCCGGTGAGCGCCTGAAGCCATCGACGGAAGTAATACACGGGAGCCGTCAGGCATGGGCCACAGCGAAGCCATTACCCACATCAGCCTACCGGACCTGATCCGCTTGCAGGCGGACGCCCGGGCATTGAAACTGCCCTCCGCCCGTCCAGTGCGCTCACGCCAGGCTGGTTTGCAACGCTCGCCCCAGCGCGGCCGCGGCATGGCGTTTGCGGAAGTCCGGCTGTACCAGCCCGGAGATGACATCCGCAGCATCGACTGGCGGGTCACCGCCCGCCGCCAGGAGCCACACACAAAGCTCTATGAGGAGGAGCGGGAAAGGCCCGTGCTGCTCCTGTGCGATCTCGGCCCCAGCCTTTTTTTTGCCAGCACCGGCGCCTTTAAACAGGTCCGCTGTGCCCAGATCGCTGCCATTCTGGCCTGGCTTGCGCTGTGGTCGGGAGACCAGGTGGGAGGCATCGTATTCAATGATGAGACCCTGAGTGTTCTTCGCCCTGCCCGTCGTAAAAAATCGGTGCTGCGGTTGCTGGACACGCTGGACGAACAGCAACGACGGGACAACCAAGCGCCGGCACAGGACGAGCAACCCGCCCAGTGCAGGCTGGACATGGCACTTACCGAGGCCCGCCGGGTCGCCCACACCGGCAGCCGGATTTTCGTGATCAGTGATTTTCTGGATATTTCTGCAGAAACAGGCACGCTGCTCGGGGCCCTGGCCCGCCACAATTCAGTCAGCGCCCTGAGAATCGTCGACCCACTCGAAAAGGAGCTGCCAAAAAGTGGACGCTTCGCGGTTGCCGGCCCGGACGGTCCCGTGTGGTTCGACGCCGGAAACCCCCGGTTCCAGCGCGCCTGGCATGAGAAAGTCACCAACCACGAACACCGGTTGGAAGACTGTTTCCGAACCTCCGGGGTCACCATGGCAGAGGTGTCCACGGCGGAAGATCCGGCGGCGACCCTGAAACTACTGCTTGGGCCGGGAGGGCGCATCGGATGAACCCGCAGGATCCGCTCAGCCAGCTCCGGGACATACACCTGCCCGAGACTGGTGGTTTCTGGCCACCCGCTCCTGGCTGGTGGATGCTGGCCGTCCTGGTCATTGCGGCACTTGCAGCGCTGATCTGGCTTATCCTGAAGCGACGGAAACGAAATCGGTGGCTGCGATCCGCCCGCGCCCAGCTGGCGAGACTGGAAGGTTCAGCCAGCTCCGACCCCGCGTGGTTTGCGCAACTGAATACCCTGCTCAAACAAGCCGCCCGGGAGCGCTACCCTGACCAGCATCCGGAAGCGCTGACTGGTGATGCCTGGGTGAACTTCCTTCTGTCTACCGCCCCAAGGGACCGGGTTGCCTCCAGGCCGGTTGCCGAGGCACTGGTGCAGAGTGCCTGGCGGCCGACGGTTTCGGCGGAACCCACCGAGGCACTGGCGTTCGCCCGGTTGTGGCTGGGAGGTCAGAAATGCTGACTCTTGCCTGGCCCTGGGTACTGGTTCTCTTACTGATACCGCTTATCGTCAAATGGCGGAAGCCTGGGGGGCAGTCGGTGGATGCGCCGGTGCTGCCGGTCGGTCACTGGCTGTCAGACCTGCCCGGTGTCAGTCGTCGCGGCAATGCCGTTCCACTGTGGCAACAGCTGTTGCTGTTCCTAATGTGGACGCTTCTGGTGATTGCCCTGGCGCGCCCCCAACACGTAGGCGAGCAGGTGCAAATGCCGGTTTCCGGCCGGGATCTGATGCTGGTTGTCGACATCTCCCCCAGCATGGACGAGCAGGATATGGTCCTTCAGGGCCGGAGCATCAATCGCCTGCAGGCGGTCAAGCGGGTGCTTGATGACTTCATTTCCCGCCGCCAGGGTGACCGGCTCGGTCTGATCCTGTTCGGCACTGAGCCCTATGTTCAGGCCCCACTGACCTTCGATCTTGAAACCGTCAGGACCCTGATGCGAGAGGCGGGTCTGGGCATGGCCGGACGCGCAACTGCCATTGGCGACGCGGTCGGTCTGGCGACCAAGCGACTGAGAGACAGGCCCCAGGACCAGCGCGTTGTAGTCCTGCTGACCGATGGCGCCAACACGGCTGGCGAAATTACCCCCGACAAGGCCACCGAAATCGCCGCCGCTGCCAGTATTCGGCTTTACACCATCGGCATTGGGGCCGAATCCATGGTGCAGCGCGGCCTGCTGGGTTCGCGTCGAGTCAATCCATCCCGGGACCTGGATGAAAATCTGCTCACCCGGATGGCCCAGCAAACCGGCGGTGAGTATTTCCGGGCGCGAAGCCTGCCGGAGCTGGAACTGATTTACGAGAGTATCGACCAACTGGAACCGATAGAGCTGGAAGGTAAGTTTTATCGGCCAGTGACCGAACTCTATGTCTGGCCCGCCGGCCTGGCGGTCCTGCTGTGGCTGGCCCTGTTCCTCGTTCGCCACGGGCATGCGCTGGCTGCCGACTCCCGGCGCAACAGGAAGGAGGAGGAAGCGAATGTGGGCTGACTTTCACTTTCTGCGGCCGTTCTGGCTCTTGCTGCTTCTGCTGCTGCCGATCCTGTACCTGGCGTTCCGGCAAATGCGCCTGGGCGACAGCGGCTGGTCCCGGCTTATTCCGGCCCGCTTGCTGTCGCCGCTGATTCGTCACAACGGCAGCTCGGGGAAAACGGCAAAGTCGCCTCTGGCCCCGGCCACCGCTGCCCTTATCATCCTGTCGCTGGCTCTGGCCGGCCCCGCCTGGCAGGAGGCACCCACCCCGCTGAAACAGCCGGGCGACAGCCTTGTGATTGCCCTGGACCTTTCCCTGTCCATGCTGGCCACAGACGTTGAACCTGATCGCCTGACGCGGGCCAAACGGAAAATCCGGGATATCCTTGCGCTGCGGGAAGGCAGCCTGACCGGTCTGCTTGTCTTTTCCGGCGACGCCCACGTGGTCACCCCGCTCACCGATGATGGCCGAACGATTGAGGGCATGCTCAATGTGCTGGACCCGGTCATCATGCCGGCCACAGGCAACCGGGCCGACCTGGCGGTTGCCCGGGCAAAAGAGTTGTTGCAGCAGGGGGCTCCGGGCGAGGGCCGGATCCTGCTGATCACGGACGACATCAACGATCGCTATACCGGGACGATCCGGAACACCCTTTCTGAAACCGGTTACGCCCTCAACACTCTCGTTGTCGGCACCGAGGAAGGTGGCCCAATTCCCCTGGCCCGGCGCGGATTTATCCGTGAAAACGACGACATCGTGATCAGTCAGGCCAACCCGCAAGCACTGTCGCAACTCGCTGCCAGCACCGGCGGCCGAAGCCACGAGCTGACCCTGGACGATACCGATATTCGCTCCCTGAACCTGAGCCCGAAGGACAGCGACGACTGGCAGGAATCTGAAGACGGCCTCACGGTCAGTCGCTGGCAGGACGACGGCTACTGGCTGCTCTGGCTAGCCCTTCCCCTGATTCTGCTTGGCTGGCGCCGCGGAGCATTCAGTGCCCTCGCACTGATCCTCCTGCCGGTCTGGCCACAGCCCGCCTCTGCCTTAAGCTGGGATGAGCTCTGGCAACGGGAGGACCAGAGAGCTCCGGAACTGATCGAGAAAAGTCCTGAGGCAGCCGCCCGGCAGCTGGAAGACCCGGAATGGCGAGGATCCGCACTGTATCGTTCCGGGCAATTCGAGAGCGCCGCCCAGGCATTCGCCCGGTCGCAGGGCCCACGTGCCAGTTACAACCGTGGCAACGCGCTGGCCCGTGCCGGCAAACTACAGGAGGCTTTGGCCGCCTACGATGCAGCCCTGGAGCAAGCACCCGACATGGAGGATGCCCGACACAATCGCAAGATTGTCGAAGAGCTGCTGAATCAACAGCAGCAGGATCAAGAAGGCGGCCAGCAGGACTCGTCGGAATCCTCCAGCAACGAGGAAAACCAGGGCAGTCAGCAACAGAGCCGCCAGAACCAGGACGGCAACAGTGAAAGCGAATCTTCCAGCGGTTCGGGAAACAATCAGCAGCAGGATCCCCGGAACAGCCAGAACCCGTCCGGTAATGAGGATTCGGCAAACAATCAGGGCGATGAGCAGAATCAGCAGGAGCCAGGTGAGGAAGGCAATTCTGAGCAGGCATCCGGCGAGGGGAAATCTCCCGCAGGCGAGGCACAGGCTCCCGCCCCTATTTCCGAAACGCCGCTGACCCAGAGCCAGGAACAATGGCTCAGACGGGTACCTGATAACCCGGGCGGCTTACTGCAGCGCAAATTCCTGCAGCAGTATCAACAACGCCAGACTCCATCCGATGAGGGCGATACACCATGGTAAAACGGCTGATTACACCCGCCGTCTGTCAATTTCTTCTAGCGATGCTTCTGACGGCAATCTGGCTGCCGGCCCAGGCACAGTCACAGCAGCTGACGGTCGAACCCGACCGTACCCGCCTCTACGAAGGCGAGGTGCTGACACTGACTGTTAAGGGTAGCATGGAGATCGATATCAACCTGGGCAACCTGTTTGACTTTGACATGTCCAGCCTGCCCAAGCCGGATATCGAGAAAGTGGAGCCGGATTTTGAAATCCTGGCCCAGAACCAGCAATACAGTATCCGAACCGTGAACAGTCAGATGGTGGGCGAGATTACCTGGACCTACCAGCTTGCACCGAAGAGCACCGGCGAGCTGACCATCCCCGCGCTCACCTTTAAAGAGGCAGTATCAGCGCCGGTTACCATAGAAGTGGTGGATGGCTCACCACCGGATCAGGCCACTCCCGGTCGGGACAGCTTTATCGAGTTGTCTGCCGACAAAGATGAAGTGTATGTCCAGGAGCAGTTGATTCTGACGGTCCGGCTTTTCTTTCGGGGTAACCTGATTCGCGGAGAGCTCTCCGAGCCCACCCATCCCCATGTCATTATCGAATCCCTGGGCAGGCAACAGGAATTCTCCCGCTACCGCGACGGAGTCCGATACCGTGTTGTGGAACGCCGGTATGCGATCTTCCCCCAGCGTGCGGGTACCCTGAAACTGCCGGCGATCCGTTTCGAGGGCCAGGCCAGGGACGCTTCCGGCAACCTTCGTTTTCTGCGGGACAGCGAGGAGCTGTTTGAAGTGCCGGTGAAGGATGTACCTGCACAATACAGTGGCGAAACCTGGCTGCCGGCAACCGGCGTCGCGCTTGAGGAGTCCGGGCTTCCGCCGTCGCTGGAGGTGGCCACCGGTGAAAACATGACCCGCGAAATCAAGCTGACGGCAGCGGGGCTTCCCGGGGAGGCACTACCACCGCTGCCCGATGCGGTACCGGACGGATTAAGAAGTTACCCCGAAGAGCCGGAGCGACAGACCGAGGCCACACCCGCTGGCCTCACATCCTCACTGACCCAGTCTGTGGCCCTGGTACCCGTGGAGCCCGGCCAGATGACCCTGCCAGCCATACGCGTTGTCTGGTGGGACACGGAAGCCGATCAGGAGCGGGTGGCCACGATTCCACAGAGAACACTGACGGTGAAAACCCCAACTACCGCTGCCGCGACTCCATCCCCGCAAAACGACCAGGGCAATGCAGGCCCGGAACCGGATGTCAGCAGCACCGAATCGTCGGCTAACCCGGCATCCGAGCGCACCCGACTGTGGCAGTGGCTCGCCCTGCTGCTGGGAATACTCTGGGCGGGCACGCTAGTGGCATGGTGGTGGTCGGGAAAAAGCCGGAAAAGCACGCCAGCACAAACTGACAACCGGGACGAAGATGCCGCGTTCAACCGTCTGATCAGGGCCGCAAGGGACGGCGCAGCGGTAACGCCGGAACTGGTCGTGGAATGGGCCAATCTGCACGTGCCCGGCCACGGCTTCCGCTCGGCGTCTGACGTTGTGGATCATTTCGATGACGAGACGCTGGCAGCAGAACTCAGAAGGCTTCAGGCCCGGCTTTTTGCCCCCGGCCAGGAGAACGACAGCTGGGACGGCCGACCACTGGTGCGGGTCCTTGAACAGGTCCGGAGGCACCGGCAAGTGCAAAAGAACGCCGATCTGCCTCCGCTCTACCCGAAAGGGCTGTCCTGAGGCTCAGTCGATAAGCTGCTGATCGATCACGACGGCGACCGGCGCGTCCTGGCCTTCATTAACCGCGATGGGCAGGTCGGTGCTGCCCTGCCAGTCACCCGCCTGGGCGCTGACACTGCCGGAACGACTGAGACGGGCAGTCACGACAACCTCGTCAACACTGGAAATCGTAGCCTGGGGTGACATCGCGTAACGGTCGTCCAGACGAATTTCCACCGGCAACTGATCTGCCGTCAGCCGGGCTACTGCCAGAGGCGGGCCCTGCTGGACATTGGGCTGGCGAGCAAACAGGAACAGAGTGGTATCTGCAGGCACCTGATTCTGGAAATCCTCGGAAAGCGTTACCCGAACGGTAACCCCAGCACCGGAGGTTTCGGCTGCGGCCACCTGTGCCGGTGGCTCCTCGCCGAGACGGGTGTAGGCTTCACGAATACCTTCCCGAATGGAGCCAATCTGGGGGTGGTCGGGTGCTACGGTTTCGATCCGCTCCCAGTACTCGATGGCTTCCCGATAGTTCTGCTGGCTGAAGGCATTGATCCCCAGCAAACCGAGGGCATTCACTTCATCCGGATTCAGCTCACGGGCCTGCTCAATGGCCGCCGTAACCTCTTTCGTCATGGCGCCCTGGCTCCCGAAGAACAACGCCTGGGCCGACAGACCATAAGCAACGGCTCGCGCCCGACTATCGTCATTAACACTGTCGGCCAGTTGCCGGAAAGCCCAGGCTGCATCGTCGAAGCGTTCCAGACGCATGTAGGTGCGTCCCAGCATTGCCCAGCCGTCCGGATTATCCGGGCTGGCTTCCAGACGTTCCCGGAGCTGCCCTGAAAGCTCGGTCATCTGGGCCTGCCTCGATCCTTCGGTGGTTCCCATTTCCTGCATGGTAATGAACTGTTCAACCCGATCCATCGCGCCCCAGCGCTCATACAGATAAACCGTGGCAGCCGGGATCAGTAGAATCGAGACCAGGGCCACTGCCATGGCACTCCTGCGACCACTGATCACGGGCCTCACCTGGTCCTGCTCTGGAACGTCATCGAGCATGCTCCCTGCAAGCTCCTCCTTGAGTTGCCGGTAATTTTCGTCGTCCAGAATACCGGCCTCGTATTCGTTGTCGAGCTCCTTCATCCTGGAGCGATAGGCCATCAGATTCTGGTTTTTCAGGTCCGTCTGCTTCCTCGTGCCGAGCCGATGGAAAAAGACGGGGTACAAGACAAACAACAGGGCAAGAACAATCAGTACCGTTGCGGCAATCCAGAAAGTGTCAGTCATGGAGTTTCAGTCACAGGTTCAGAATTAAGAATGAGGTTGCGGCCAGGACATGCCGGAAAGTGCCGGCTTCAGGAGGATCTTTCCTGCTCTGCCAGCATTTTGTCGACACGGGCTTTCTCTTCAGTGCTCAACGCCGGGCCTGACGGCCCCGCTCGCCGGGAACGAATCACCACACCAGCAACCACCAGAAACCCGCCGAACACCGCAATCGCAGGTGTCGCCCAGAGCAAGATTGTCCGGCTGTCCAGCTCGGGTTTGTAGCGAACAAACTCACCAAACCTGCCAACGAGAGACTCAACGATTTCCTCGTTGCTGGCCCCGTTTTTCATCATCCGGTAAACAACATCCCGCATATCCTTCGAGATAGGCGCGTTGGAATCGGCAATGTTCTGGTTCTGGCATTTCGGGCAGCGTAATTCCGCGATCAGGTTTTGGTAACGCTGCTCCTGAGCCCGATCCGAAAAATCGTATACGTCGGCCACCTCGGCTGCAGCGGCACCGGAAAGCAGAAGCACCAACATCAAATAAACGATCCGGACCATCAGCCATTCCCCTGAGCGTCATTGAACACAGGCAGCAGCGTTTGTTCCCAGACCGCCTTATTGACCACACCCACATGGCGATAGCGAACCACGCCTTCGGCATCAATCACGAAGGTTTCCGGCGCGCCGTATACCCCCAGATCAAACCCGAGTGTGCCCCTGGGGTCATAGATGATTTTCCGGTAAGGGTCGCCCAAACGGTCAAGCCACAACAGCGCATCCTCGCGGTTGTCCTTGTAGTTGAGACCAATGATGTTGACGCCTTTCTCTTCGGCCAGCCACATCAGGTCGTCGTGCTCGTCCTTGCAGGCGGGGCACCAAGTGCCCCAGACATTCAGCAGAGTGACCTGGCCACGAAACAGGCTCTGATCGAGCACGACATCAGCGTTGTGCAAATCTTTCAGACTGAACTCTGGCACCGGTTTGCCAACCAGAGCCGATTCCAGTTTGGTCGGATCCTTGCCGATACCCGCGAACAGCACGACACCAACAACAAGGGCAATCAGCAGTGGCAGAAAGAGCAGGAACCGCTTCATGAGGTAACTCCAGCGGACGTCGCAGAACCTGGCTCAGGCGCGACAGTATCGGTCTGCACCTTCGTGTCAGCTCCCTCCCGGATGCGGTAGCGGCGATCAGCGATAGCCAGGAAGCCGCCGGCTGCCATAAACAGCGAGCCCAGCCAGAGCCAGCGAACAAGCGGCTTGTATTGCAGCCGGATGGCCCAAGCCTCGTCGGTGATGCGCTCACCAATGGCCACGAAGATGTCCCGGAACAGACCGGCGTCGATATCGGCCTCGGTCATGACGCTCATCCCCACGGAGTATTGGCGCTTCTCGGGATGAAGCACGGAAACACGCTCGCCATCCAACATGACATCGAAGGTGCCATATTGAGCCGTAAAGTTAGCGCCCTGGCGCGCGCCGATATCCCTGAATACAAAATGATAATCGCCGACGGTCGCGACATCGCCCGGCACCATGCGAACATCACGCTCAATGCCGTAGTTGGAAACCACCGTAGCCCCCGCCATGGTAATGGCCAGGCCCAGATGCCCGAGCACCATGCCGTAATAGCTGCGGGACTGCCGCTTGAGGCCGTGCAGACGGCCTTTTCGGGACGATGATTTTTCCCAGAGATCCCAGAAAGTAGCAACGGTTACCCACATGGCAGAAAACACGCCGAGGAAAGCCCAGGGCTTGAATCCACCATAGCCGATCAGGACCGCCGTGGTGGCAACGATGCTGATTGCCAAGGGCCACAGCAGTTTGCGCGCCAGCCAGCCACCATCGGTTTTCTTCCAGCGGGAGAAGATACCAGCGCCCAGCAACAGGCCCGTTGCGACGGCCAGTGGGCTGAACGTCAGATTGAAGAACGGTTCACCGATCGACAGTTTGCCCAGTTCCAGATAATCAAGAACCAGCGGATACAGTGTGCCGACCGCCACCAGAATCGTGGCGGAAACCAACAGTACGTTGTTAAGAAGCAGGAAAACCTCTCGGGAAAACGAGCCGTAGCGCGACCGGACGTGAACCACCGGCGCCCGGAACGCATAGAGCGCCAGGCTTGCGATCACCGTTACTGCCAGCAGGCCCAGCAGGAAGGTGCCCCGCTCCGGGTCCGCCGCAAAAGAATGCACAGAGGTGAGCACGCCGGAACGGACCAGGAAAGCGCCCAGCAGACTTAGTGAAAAGGTGACAATGGCAAGCAGTACGGTCCAGCTCTTGAACACGCCGCGCTTCTCGGTAACGGCCAGCGAGTGCATGAGTGCAGTCCCCGACAACCAGGGCAGCAACGATGCATTTTCGACCGGATCCCAGAACCACCAGCCGCCCCAGCCCAGCTCGTAGTAGGCCCACCAGCTCCCGAGGGCGATACCCAGAGAGAGAAAGGCCCAGGCAACCGTGGTCCAGGGGCGCGACCAACGGGCCCAGGCGGCATCGAGGCGGCCATTGATCAGCGCAGCAATGGCAAAAGCGAAAGCAACGGCAAAGCCGACATAGCCCATGTAGAGCATCGGCGGATGCACGATCAGCCCGAAATCCTGGAGCAAGGGGTTCAGATCTGCGCCATCGGCGGGCACATTGGGCAACAAACGGTCGAACGGATTGGAGGTAATCACGATAAACAGTAGGAAGCCGACGCAGACCATGCCCAGCACCGAGAGCACCTGGGAGATCATCACCGCCGGCAGGCGACGGCTGAAAATAGCGACCGCCAACGTCCAGCCCGCCAGCATCAGTATCCAGAGTAGCAGCGAGCCCTCGTGACCGCCCCAAACAGCGCTGAACTTGTAATACCAGGGCAACAGGCTGTTACTGTTATTGGCCACATAGGCCACCGAAAAGTCGTCAGTCACGAAGGCATGGGTCAAGACGGCAAAAGCAAGCCCCACGAAGACAAACACGCCGGACGCCAGCGGCCTGGCGAACGCCTGAAGATTGTTTCTGCCGGTCAAAGAACCGGCCAAAGGGACTACGGATAGAAGCACTGCCAACAACAGTGCGAGAATCAGTGCAAGCTGTCCGAGTTCGGGATACATTAAAGGCCTCCAGAAACCAGGCTGTTAGATAAATCGGTTAGTAGGACACGGTTTCCGCACTGCCACTGGCTGCATGCCGACCCTTCGAGGCCTTCTCCAGCGCATCCGCGACTTCCGGCGGCATATAGTTTTCATCGTGCTTGGCCAGCACTTGATCGGCCACAAAGCGGCCACTTTCATTCAGCCTGCCCATGGCAACCACACCCTGCCCCTCGGCAAACAGATCCGGAAGGATACCGGTGTACTGAACCGGCACAGACGCGTTGAAGTCGGTCACCTTGAACTCAACCATCAGGCTGTCCGGATCACGCAGAACCGAGCCCTCCTCGACCATACCACCGGCCCGGATTCTGACATCCACCGGCGCTTCGCCGGCGGAAATCTGGGTGGGGTCGTAGAACAGATTGATGTTCTGTCGCAGCGCATAGGTGGTCAGACCCACAGCGATGGCCAGCCCCACCAGCAGGAACAGGACAATAGTCAGTCGCTTTTTTCGGATTGGATGCATCAGATATCTGCCTTTCAGTCTTGGGAAACCTTGACGCGGGTGAAGGACGCTGCCGAAGCTGACGCAGCCTGCGGGTCCTGCCGGCCTGCCTGAAACTCATAACCGCGACGGCAGGCCTCAATAGCGGCGTTGCGGCGACGCAGAGACCATACCATAAGGCCGATCATCAGCAGGAAAAATACGGCGTAACAGGCCCAGACATAGGGCCCGTGACCTTCCATCACCATAAATGCCGAAAAGGATTCAAATGCCATGCTTCAGCCCCTCCCGGCCAACACATAATCTTTAACCCAGCGCGTTCTCTGCTCGCGCAGAAGAATCTCGGTCTGCATACGCAAACAGGCCAGCCAGCCGAACAGCAGGTACAGCCCGAGTACCGAAAGGAGCAGCGGTACCCACATTTCCGCCGGCATGGACGGCTTTTCAGTCAGTTTGAACGTCGACGGCTGATGTAACGTATTCCACCATTCAACGGAGTACTGGATAATCGGTATATTCACCACCCCGACCAGAACCAGCACCGATACAGCCCGCGCCGCGGATTTTTCGTCGTTGATTGCCCTGTCCAGAGCAATGACACCACCGTACAGGAACAGAAGAATCAGCATCGAGGTCAGCCGGGCATCCCAGACCCACCAGGTACCCCAGGTGGGCTTACCCCAGACCGCTCCGGTAAACAGGGACAGAAAGGTCAGTACCAGCCCCACCGGTGCGACCGACTTGACGAATACATCCGCCAGCTTCATGCGCCAGACCAGAGTGACGACAGCCGCCACCGCCATCATCACGTAGACCGACTGGGCGAGAAAGGCCGTAGGGACGTGGATGAAAATAATGCGGTAGCTGTTGCCTTGCAGGTAATCCTTGGGAGCATAGGCCAGCCCCCAGACAATGCCTGCCATCAACAGCAGGATGCCACCTGCCAGTAGCCAGGGCATCAGCCGGGCTGCAATCCCGAAGAACCATTTGGGAGAACCCAGCTTGTGAAAAAATTGCCACATCAGATGGTTACCGTCCTACCGTTACCTTGTTTTACCCGTTGAACAGGCTGATACGCAGCGCCGCTGCCGATGCAAAGGGTGCCAGGGTCAGTGCCAGCACCAGAAACGCGCCCATCAGGGCCAGATAGGCTCCCGCGGGAGCGCCCTCTGCGGCCGAAGCCACCGTACCTGTTCCGAAAATCAGGACGGGAATGTACAGCGGAATGATCAACAGGGACAAGAGCACCCCTGCCGACCGTAATCCAAGCGTCAGCGCCGCGCCGATTGACCCGATCAGACTCAGCACCGGTGTACCGATCAGCAGCGTTAGACACAAAACTCCGATGGAGTTCCCGTCAAGATGGACCATTACGCCCAAAACCGGCGTTAGTACCACCAGCGGCAAGCCTGTTAACACCCAGTGCGCCGCTGTTTTCGCCAGTACCAGCAGAAACAGGGGCTGGGGCTGAAGCACAAGTTGCTCGAGCGTGCCGTCGTCAAAATCATGGCGAAACAGGTGGTCCAGCGACAACAACACCGATAGCAACGCCGCTACCCACAGGATACCGGCCCCGGCCTCCCGCAGAAATGACACTTCCGGGCTAACCCCCAGGGGAAAAAGGGTTACGACCATGACAAAAAACAACAGCGGATTGAGCAGATCCTGGCGCTGCCGGAAGGCCACCTTCATATCCCGGGCAAACACGGTCTGCATTGCCGCCAGCGCACCGACGGTGTCTTGCCGCAAAGTCAGTGCCGGCCTGCAATCAGCATTCATCGGTCGACCCTCCGCCCAACACAATGCGTTGCATACCGGGCAATCTGAGATCGTGATGGGTCGTCACTACCACCGCACCTCCCTCGGCAGCCCGTTGTTGAAGCAGCTGTTCAATGGCGCTGACACCGCTGGCATCAATGGCGGTAAAAACTTCATCCAGCAGCCAGAGCGGCTCGTCGGCAATCAACAGGCGCGCCAGGGCAACCCGTCTTTGCTGCCCCGCCGAAAGATTGCGACAGGGCACATCCTGGAACCCGGTCAATCCGGTGCCATCAAGCGCCTGACGCAGAACGGGATCTGGCAGCGGCCGCCGCCCGGCCGTCAGTGCCCGGAGATTCTCCATCGGTGTCAGCAACGGCTTTATGCCAGGCCGGTGGCCAAGATACAGGGTATTGCGGAGGAATTCTTCCCGCTGGGCAGACCTGGACTTGCCGCACCAGAGCAGATTGCCGGACCAGGCGTCGTTCAGGCCGGCCAGCATTCGCAGCAGCGTGGTCTTGCCGGAGCCGTTCGGCCCCTCGACACGGGCGACCGTACCGGGCAGTATGGAGAACGACAGGTCACGGAACAGGATCCGTTCATCCCGCTCGCACTGCAGATCGACAGCCTGTAATAACGGCTCAGACATCAGGACCCCGTAACCAGGACGATGCGCGTGAAGACGGCATCGGGTGCATTCGTGACAGCGGCGACCATGAACATTGTTCGCGCATGACCTGCCGGCGCGGACTATTATAACAAAAGCGCCGGCGGATTACTCTTGTCCAACATCAAATCAGTGACGATGAAACTACCCAACGGACAACAGCCCCCGACACCTCCAGCCCAGCCTGCAACACAGACGTCCCGGCCTTCAGTCTCAACCGAAGCGGCCCGGGAGCCCGTGGCCGCATCAGCGCGGCAACTGCTCGATCAGCTGCAGCTGACGAACCGGGAAACCACCCTGGCCCGGGTGGCCGAGATCATCAACCGTCAGGGCGGTAACAGCGCGGACCTGTTACTGGACATTCGCGGCAAGTCTCTTCTGGTTCAGGCGGCCGTCGGCAAGACTGAACTGGCAACCGGTGACTGGGTAAAAGTGATGCGGGCCGGCAATGAGCTGCAGCTGATGGGCAAACTGGCACCCGCACCCGAAGCCGGTATCGCCCGAGCGCTGGCCCAGCGACTGCCCTGGCAGCAAACCCTGGATGGTGGACTGGCAAGGCTGCTGGGCACTCTCACACAAGGCCTCCGGCAAGACCCGCTACCGGGCCAACTGCCCTCATCGCGAGGCCCCCAACCTCTGCCGGAGGCCGCCAGACAGGCTATTGAACAAATGATGGCGAGGCTGCCTTCGGGGAACAGTCTGACTCCCGGTTCTGGCAGCCAGGACACGACATCGCAACAGGTCCGGCAATGGCTTTCAGAAAGTGGCCTGTTCGCCGAGTCGCGACTGGCCCAGGCACCCTCTGCCCAGTTGCCCGATCTCAAGCTGGCGCTCGGTAGAGTGATCACCGCCTTGCTTGCCCAACAGGGCAGTACACCAGAACACTTCAACCGGCTGACACCTATCTCGACGCCAGAGCTCATGCAGGCGCCGCTGCAATTTCCCCAACCGCTGGCCACACCCCAGGCCCCCGGCAGTGGCGAAGCGCCCAGCGTCGGGCAGATGCTCCGCCTGCTGGCCGGAATGCTCAACCGGATCACCGTCAACCAGTTGCACAGCCAGGTACTCACGGCCAGGGGGGGCGGCGAAGCTCCGGGCCCGGCGCCCGCGTCGACTCTGGTACTTGATCTGCCGTGGCTGACACCACAAAACGAACCGAGACTGGCACAGGTCCGGATCGAACAGTACCCCGAGAACAGCGAGTCAGAAACCAGGTCCGCGAAAACCACCACGGCTGAATGGCGGCTATCACTGACCATGGATCTGGATGAGGCAGGCCCCCTGCACTTTGATGTTTCCCTCCGCCAGCAGGCGGTCAGTGCAAGGGTCTGGGCCGAAAAGCAGTCAACCCTGCGCCAGGTGAACCAGGAGCTTCCCGCCTTGCGGCAGAGCCTGAGCGATCTGGGCCTGGAAGTCACTGACCTGGACTGCCGCCGCGGCACGCCCCAGAGCAGCGTAACCCGACTCGAACACAGACTGGTGGATACCCGGGCATGACCTCAGAGACAGAGCATCACAGCAGAGCCGCCGTTGCGCTCAAGTACGATGGCGAGAAAGCGCCAACCATCAGCGCCACCGGCACCCATGAGCTGGCGGAAGAGATCATCCGCATCGCCCGGGAGCACAATGTTCCCCTTTATGAAAATGCGGAGCTGGCCAGCATTCTGGCGCGCCTGTCACTGAACGAAGAAATTCCCGAGTCGCTGTACCGGGTGATTGCGGAAATCCTGGCGTTTGCCTTCCATATTCGCGGGCTAACCCCAGACGATCGCAGACCCGGCGAGTCGGATGATTCAGTGAATCAGTGATCGGAGCGCCCAGGCCTGCTGCCAGTTGTCGCCACGCCTTGGCGCCACGGTGGTTTCAAAGTAATGACGCAGCCGGCGCCGGTCCTCGGGCTGGTCCTTGAGGGCTGAACCGATGATGTGGTGCATTAGCTGCTCCACCGTGATACTGCCCCCGCCGTAATACCAGGCGTTCAGGCTGGCCGCGTGAGCCACCGAAACCGCTTCCGCCGTCGACAGCGCCGAACCGGCGAGTCGGTCGGTACTGCGTCCATCAAGTGTCTGACCATTGCGCAGCTCGTGGAACATGGTCACCAGTACCTCGATGACCGATTCTTCAAGTGCCACCTCTATCCCGGCCCGACTGTTGGCCCTGCCAACCTCCCGGAGAACCACATCCATCTCGTCGGCCAGATTGCGGATCGGGCGTATTTCCTCGAAGTCCATGCGCCGCTTCAGGGCGGCGCTCATCCGGTGTACACCCTCATCAATACTGTTGGACGTGGCGATGACGTTGAAGCCTTCCCGCGCAAGCACCACCCCGTCGTCGCCCGCCAGCTCCGGAATCACCACAACCCTGTCGGACAAGACCGAGAGCAACGCATCCTGCAGCGCCTGCGGACAGCGGGCGATCTCTTCAAACCGCACCATTCGACCCTCCATCATGCCCCGCAGCAACGGGCTCGGAACCAGCGCTTTCAGACACGGCCCCTCGGTGTGCAGGACCGCCTCGTTCCAGCTGTACAACAGTTGCCCTACGTCGCTCACCGCCCCGCCCTGCAAGGTCAGGGTAGAGCCACCCGAAATGGCGGCAGCCAGCAATTCCGACAACCAGGATTTGGCCGTTCCCGGCTCGCCAACCAGCAGGCACCCGCGACTGGTGCACAGGGAAATGATGATCCGGACCACCATGGCACGCTCCGCCACGAACTTCCGTTCAATGCCGAGCTTCTCATCCCCCATCACGAACTTTTCCACCGCTCGCGGGGACATCTGCCAGCCGGGTGGCACCGGGCCATGATCCATCCCTCTCAGCTTGTCCAGCTCAGCGGCATAGACCACTTCTGCCGGTTCCCGCTGGGCTGCCTTTGTAACCGATTGCTTGTTGCTCATTCCTGACTCCTGCGGCCGCCGCGAACTTCCGGTGCCATGCGCTCTCTCGGGAGAATACGGGGCAGTTCGGACAGCGGAATTATGCCTTCAATAACATGGTCCAGAGCACTGTCCCGCATGGTCACCAGTCCGGCATCGAGAGCGCGCCAGCGAAGCTCACCGATGGGCGGTTGGCTGGAAATGGCATTCCGGATGTCCGAATCAACTTCCATATACTCGACGATCGCCACTCGCCCCTGGGTGCCGCGGCCGTTGCATTTGTCACAACCGGCGCCCTGAAAACACCGGAAATCCGCGGGCGGGCCGTCGGGAAACACCTCGGACAGAATCACCGGGTCCGGCTCTGCAGGCTGGCAACAATGCTTGCAGATGCGCTTGGCCAGCCGCTGGGCGATCACAGCCAGCAGCTCACCGGCAATGGAATTCGGGTGGATACCCAGATCATACAAGCGCTGCAGTGAATCCACCGCGTCGTTGCAGTGCAGCGTGGACAGAACCACGTGGCCGGTCTGGGAGGCCCGTATCGCCTCCAGAGCGGTTTCCTGGTCACGGATCTCGCCCACCAGAATGACATCCGGATCTTCCCGGACAAACGCCCTCATGGCATCGGCGAAACCAAAGCCAATTTCTGATCTGACCCGGGTTTGTTGAATGTTGTCGATGGAGTACTCGATGGGGTCTTCCACCGTGATAACTTTCCGGCGGCCGTCATCGGCAAGGGTCTGCAGCCCGGCATACAGCGTGGTGGACTTGCCTGACCCGGTCGGACCGACCACCAGCACCAGTCCCGCCGGGTTATCCAGCAAGCGCTGATAACGGGCACCGATCATGGATGACATGCCAAGTTCGGCAATGGTCATGGCGCGGCCGGTCTGCGGCAGCAGACGTATAACGGCATGTTCGCCATGGAGCGAAGGCTGGGTCTGTATCCGCAGATCGTAGGCCATATCGCCGAGCTGCAGCCGGGACCGCCCACCCTGGGGCAGCCGGTGCTCGGCGATGTTCAGCTCTGCCCGCAGCTTGATGACGTTAATCACCCCTTTCATCTCCCGGGCCGACAGCTGGTACTGGGGCAGATCATGGAGATCGCCATCCACCCGAAGGCGAATGCGAATCCGGTCACCGTACTGTTCTATATGGATGTCGCTGGCTTTTTCACTTACAGCGTCCATCAGAATGGCTTCGTAGACAGACACCAGATAGGGGCTGACGTGCTTGTTTTTCGGATCCTTGCCCAGAAGCTGATCCTTGCTGCCAGTCGGGTCCGCCGCCTGGTTCGGGGTTGGTTCCTGATCCGCTGCAAAGCGGCGCCCTTTGGCAGTCAGATCAAGAGCTGACCAGAGCCGACGAAAGTCCGTCGGTGTAACCAGCAGGCAGTCAACCACCTGGTTA
The DNA here is from genome assembly GCF_047123295.1 of Marinobacter sp. MIT932201. NCBI lineage: Bacteria > Pseudomonadati > Pseudomonadota > Gammaproteobacteria > Pseudomonadales > Marinobacteraceae > Marinobacter > Marinobacter sp. MIT932201. The sequence goes on from NZ_CP138917.1 coordinate 2,809,302, forward strand.
GGACTCAACCGCTCGAGCTGATCAGTGCGCGCATCGGGATCGTCGGTCACAACCGTGATCCGACCATCTTCCTCGGCGATGGGTATCAGTCGTGAGAGATCCAGAAACGTTCGGGAAAATCGCCGGAAAAGCGCCGGATGGAGATCCGGCAGAAGCTCGTCCGCATCGGTGAAGGTCATGCCCCGCTGACGGGCAAGAGAACGGTAGAGATCAATCTCTTCAAGATTCAGTTTCCGGCGGAGCACGTCCAGCAGCCGGCAATTCTGCTTCGCTGCCTCCGCCTTTGCCTCGGCCAGGACCGCTTCGTCCACGACACCCTGATCAATGAGGATCTGCTCGACGTTACGGTTGAAGTCGACCCAGCCCAGGGTGCGCACACGCTTGAGCTTGGCACCCTGTTTTTCGAACATGGCCAGGCTCGGGACGGGTCCCGCTCGCCCTTCAAGACACACCAGGCGCCCCCCCTCACGAACCAGGTGCGCCAGGGCAGTCTGGTCCCTGACAAACGAGGTACACAAAACGAGATCACAGAGTGGATCAGGCTCGGGCGCCTCTTCCGCACGGGCAACAACGACATCCACATTGTGCATACCCAGACGGACAAACCGCTCTCTGGCAGCCTCGGCGACAACGGCATTCCGCTCCACGTACAGGACCCGATGGGCGAGCCCGGACAGCACAGCGGCAAAATAGCCTGAGCCACCGCCCACGTGCATCACCATCTGATCCGGTTCTATTTCCGGGAGCAGGGAGAGAATGTGGCTGACAGTTTCTTCGCGGGGAATGGAGTGGCCGGTTATCGAGGCAACCAGGTCGGAACCGGAAACAAAATCATGGCGGGATACAGATCGAAGGGCCTCAAGGGCCCTCGGATAGACTCTCTTCATTCAACAACGTCCGTAACGGCTTGGTATCAGGCCGCCTGACGTTTTCTGAGTGCTGACACCAGCTCGGCCTCGGGACGGGAAATTCCGCACGTGTTCATAAGATCGTCGATATCGGCGCCGAGATCAACCAGTCGAGAGGCTTCATCGTAAGAGATTCGCAGCGGATCGTTCTGGCGCATTTCGTCGAGCGTGGTCCTCAGCTCGTGCAACTGACGCTCACAGCTAACCAACCGCTGCCCTACCCCCATGCTGCCACTGGTGGTGGCATGCAGTTCCCGGCCAAGGGTATCACAGCGCTCTTTCAGCGTTGCTCGGAGGCTACGTACCTGGCGCCCGAGAACCAGGCCCTGAACGAAAACCAGAGACAGGGCCGCAACAGTCAGCGCCCAGGGAAGGTATGAAGGAATTTCTGCAAACATGACGGATGTCTCCCGTTAATTGCCACGGAAGGCATCCATCGTGAGGCCTGTAGCGGGTTGCCCCGGATCACAGTGCCGCGATTTCAGCCCACTCGTGGTCTGACAGCATCTTGTCGAACTCAACCAGAATGATCAGTTCGCCATCCTTGTTGCACACGCCCTGGATAAATTTGGCACTTTCCTCGTTACCCACGTTCGGTGCAGTTTCAATTTCGCTGGCTTTCAGGTACACCACCTCGGCGACAGAATCCACCAGAATGCCCATAACCTGGTTGGCAGATTCCATAACCACAATCCGGGTGGCATCGGTTACTTCGGCATCGGCCAGGCCAAAGCGCCGGCGGGTGTCGATAACGGTAACCACGTTACCCCGAAGGTTGATGATGCCGAGCACATAATCCGGGGCCCCCGGAACCGGAGCAATCTCCGTGTATCTCAGCACTTCCTGAATCTGCATGACGTTCAGACCGTAGGTCTCATCATCCAGCCGGAAGGTAACGTACTGCAGTACCTGATCGTCCTGGGCCTGATTGGTTTGTCCGCTCGGGGATGCCATAGCGATGTTTCTCCTCTTGGGCTGCCCGGCGGGCAACCTGATCGTCAAAAAAATATCATCAGTGCCCAATACTATAGTTAAGGGCACAAACCGTGCCAGCACGGCTCGGTTTCATTCAGTAACCATTGTTTGCGTCAGCTCAGATCCAGATGGTGCTCTCTTTCCGCCCTCACCAGCAAGTCTGCCATGGTGCGCACATCAATCAGCGCACACATGTGGTCAATCACAGTGCCGGCCAGCCACGGACGCTTGCTTCGGGCTGTGCGCCAACGCACTTCGTCCGGCCGGAGGGTAAAGGACTGGGCGACGTCATCACAGGCGAGCCCCCAGTCGCTGTTATCCAGCCGGATCACGAACCGGTAGTTGTCCCGGGCATCGGGCGGCACCCGCCCTGCCATGATCCATTCGGCGGTATCCACCACCCTCAGGTTCTGATCCCGGTCCGGGCGGATTCCCATGTACCAGCGTGGACTTCCCGGGATGGGCCGGATCTCTTCTTCAATGCGGTGAATGGCACCGAGCAGAATCAGAGGCACCGCCAGCTGCAGACCGGCCACCGTGAAAATGAGGCACTCAAAGGGCTGTTCTGACCACTCCGGGCGGGACGGCGGCGCGGCCGGCTCCGGCGCAGGCTGAGCTTCAATCCTTGCCTTCGGCACCGGCGCTTCCGGCACCTGTCGCACCACTGGCCTCTCAGGTTCCGCCGGCGTTTCCCGGACCCGTTTGGGTGGTTCAGGTCTTGCCGGCGGTTTTTCGACGGTTGGCACAGATGCCGGTTTCGTGCGGGTTGCCACCCGCGGTTCCGGAGGTGCAGGTTTCACCGGTTCCGGCGCTTCGATTTCCTCCCGAAGCGCCGTATCAGTGGCCGTGTGCAGCAGTTCGTCAAGATAACTGGCAATGGCAGTTTCCGGATCCGCCAGCCGTGTCAATTTATCGTCAGCCATGCTGACGCTCCTTCACCCTGCCCACCCGGGCCATGAGATCATCCAGCAGATGGCTGTAGGCGCGGACACCATGGGTTTCGGCATCCAGCGCGGACGGTGTTATGCCGCCCTGGCTGGCATCCCGAAACTTGGTGTCCACCGGAATCGCAAACTGCCAGAGGGACTCGCGGTAGGTCTTCCGCAACAGGTTCAGGCTTTTCACCGACGCCTGTGTCCGCCGGTCATACAAGGTGGGCACAATGGTGTAAGAAAGTTCGTTTTTCTGGGAACGCATGATCATCTTCAGGGTGTGGAGCATGCGCTCCAGGCCCTTGATGGCCAGAAATTCGGTTTGCACGGGAATGATCAGATGCTGGGCTGCCGCAAGGGCGTTAACCATCAGAACCCCCAGAGAGGGAGTATTGTCGAGCAGGACATAATCAAAGTCGTCCCAGAGCTGGGCCAGGGCCCTGGAGATAATCAGCCCCATGCCCTCAACCCCGATCATCCTGCGCTCAAGGGTAGCCAGAGCCGCACTTGCCGGTAGCAGGGACAGCCCCTTGCAGCTGGTTTCGGTAATCAGCTGGGCCGGAAGACCCTCGGGCACCTTACCCTGATGCTGGAACAGATCGAAAACGCTGTGGGCGATGGTATCCGGGTCATACCCGAACCAGCTGGTGAGCGAGCCGTGTGGGTCCAGGTCTACAACGAGAACACGCTTGCCTCGCTCGGCAAGCAGGCCGCCCAGCGCGACAACACTCGTGGTTTTACCGACACCACCTTTTTGATTGGCTACTGCCCAGATTCGCACGCTTCGATTCTCCAGAGAACACGTCGGTGTGGCCGAACTTTAACGATAGCCACAGCCCGGTTATCGGCCACTCCCCGGGCAACTTGAACGAATTGCATTCGGGAGTGCCGGCAAGCTCTTGCCGGCGCCTTTTTGTTAACGGGGATTAATACAGGAACCGTGCCAATGGCTCTATACGCATCTGCCGACGATGCCATTCAGCGCATAGCGCCGCGGATACTGGCGTCACGGGAAATCAGCAATACCACCCGCCGATTTCTGCGCCGTCCCTCTTCCGTGTCATTCCGGGCAACCGGCTGATACTGGCCATAGCCGACAGCCGCCAGACGTTCCGGCTCGATGCCCTCCATCACCAGCATCCGGACCATGGCAGCCGCCCGGGCGGCTGACAATTCCCAGTTTGACGGAAAACGGGAGGTACTGATCGGCTGATTATCGGTGAAGCCTTCCACTTTGACAGCGTTGTCCCGGTTGTTCAGAACCGTGGCGATTTTCTCGACCACCTCGAACGCATCGTAATGGGGCTCGGCATCGCCGCTGCCAAACAACAGACTGTTGGGCAGATTCAGCTCCAGCCACTGGTCGCTGGTCTCAAGCGACACCACGCCCTGGTTGATCAGCTCATCAAACTCCATGGAAAGCTGGTCAGCCATGGCTCGCAGCGCTTCGGTCCGCGCCTGCGCGTCCATCTCCGGATTTCGGGGCGCTTCGGTCACCGCCGGCGGGATTACGTTCTCGGCAGGCGCATTCAGCGATCTCTGGGGCTGGTCGCCAATCTCGATTGGCTGGAAGGAGCGCTGGGGTGCATTGAACACGCCGGTCAGGGTTTCAGAAAGGACTTTGTATTTGCCTTCGTTAACGGACGATACCGAGTACATCACGACGAAAAAGGCGAACAGCAGGGTGATGAAATCCGCGTAGGAAATCAGCCACCGCTCCTTGTTGTGCAGATCATCCTGGGGTTGCCTACGGCGCCGCATAAGTTGGCCTGCGCATGCTTACTGCAGGAAGCCCCGCAGCCGCAATTCGATGGATTTCGGGTTTTCACCCTCGGCGATGGCAATCAGGCCATCGATCATCATGTCCTCATAGCGGGTGCGCTCCCGCACGATACCGCGCATCTTGTTAGCGACCGGGAAGAACAGGAGGTTGGCCAGCGCCACACCGTAGATGGTGGCTACAAAGGCGGTTGCGATCCCGCTACCCAGGGATTGGGGATCCTCAAGGTTGGTCATCACCTGGATCAGGCCCATGACAGCCCCGATAATGCCGATGGTTGGCGAGTAACCACCCATGGCCTCGAACACCTTGGCCGACTCCAGATCCCTCTGCTCACGGGATTCCAGATCAACTTCCATGATGCCCCTGATGGTCTCGGTTTCGGCACCGTCGACCAGCAACTGCAACCCCTTGCGGGCAAAGGGCTCCGGCTCGCGCTCGGCAAGCCCTTCAAGGCCCAGCAAGCCCTGCTTGCGAGCTTTTACACTCCAGTCAATGACTTTTCCGATACCGTCTTCAAGGTTGATAAACGGCGGGAAAAAGACCCAGCGCACCTGAGTGAAAGCCCGCTTCAGCATGGGCCACGAGGTCTGCAGGATAGTCGCGGCCAGAGTGCCACCGATGACGATGATGGCCGCCGGCCCATTAAACAGTGAGCCAACCGCTCCGCCTTCCAGCAGGTTACCGCCAAGAATTGCGGCAAAGGCCAGTATGACCCCGAGCAAACTCAGGATATCCATCAGCAGACACCTTCGACCAGACGCGGACCGATTTCGTCCAGGGACAGCACGTCGTCAGTCAGTCCTGCCTTGGCAACGGCCATGGGCATGCCATAGATAACCGATGACTTTTCATCCTGGGACCAGATGTCCGACCCGCTCTGCTTCATCATCCGGCACCCTTCCTTGCCGTCCGAGCCCATGCCGGTAAGAATGACGCCGAGCGTCTTGCCCGGGAAACTGCGGGCCAGGGAACCGAAGGTGACGTCGACACAGGGCTTGTAGTTGAGCCGCTCGTCGCCGGGCAGGATGCGGATCCTGGCCTGCCCACCCCGGTTCTCAACCATCATCTGCTTGCCACCCGGTGCCAGAAGAGCAAGTCCCGGCCGCAACACATCGCCATCCGCGGCCTGCCGGACTTCAATCCGACAGAGCTTGTTCAGGCGTTCAGCGAAAGCCGGCGTGAAGCTGGCAGGCATGTGCTGTACCAACACGATGGGAGCCGGAAAGGTTGCGGGCAACGCCGTCAGTACCCGTTGCAGGGCAACAGGTCCACCGGTGGAGGTTCCGATGCCAACCACAGCGTAATGCTTTGCCGGGCCTCGACGGGTAGGACGCCTCTGCGCCTCGGGTTCAGGCGCAGCCGCAGGGCTGTGGGCGCCTGGCCGCTGGCGCGGCGTGACTTCCGCACGAGGACGGGCCGGCGTGGCGGGAGCGCGGGACGTGGGCGCCGAAGGTTCGGGGCGGGCCGGCGCTGCAGGGCGGTTGCCAGGGCGGCTGCGGGCCACGTCCAGAATCCGCTCAATCAGGATTTTCTGGAGCTGGCTGTTGTCCCGGGCAATTTCTTCAAAGTTCTTGGGCAGGAAATCGACGGCACCCGCCTCGAGGGCATCGAGTGTGACGCGGGCGCCCTCATAGGTGAGAGAAGAAAACATGAGTACCGGTATGGGGTGTTTGCGCATGATTTCGCGCACGGCGGAGATGCCATCCATCACCGGCATTTCGTAATCCATGGTGATCACATCGGGACGCAGCTTTTCGGCCAGCTCCACGCCTTCCCGGCCGTTGGTTGCAGCCCCAACCACCTTGATCTGGCCGGAGCTGGTCAGGATTTCCGTCAGCCGTTTGCGAAAAAACCCTGAATCGTCAACGACCAGGACAGAAACTGTCATCCACTTCTCCTACCCAATCCATCGTTCTTCGGCCTTCTATGGCCGCAGTCACCTGAAAGCCCGGCTTAGCCGTAGTGTTGCAACAGGCTTGGCACATCAATGATCAGCGCGATCCTGCCGTCGCCGGTAATGGTGGCGCCGGCCATTCCCGGCGTACCCTGGAGGGCTCGACCGAGGGGCTTGATCACCACCTCTTCCTGCCCCACCAACTGGTCGACAACAAAACCGACCTGTTTGGTCCCCATGGCTACGATGACCACATGGGCGTTCTCCGGCACTTCCTGGGAAGTACCATCACGCACCAGCCATCGTTTGATGTGAAACAGCGGGAACACCTTTTCCCGGACCACAATACACTCTCGTCCGTCGACGATATTGGTCTTGGTCAGGTCCAGATGGAAGATCTCGACCACATTCACCAACGGCAGCGCGAACGATTGGTCACCCAACATGATCATCAGTGTGGGCATGATGGCCAGGGTCAACGGAACCTTGATGACAATCCGGGAACCCTTACCCAGTTGCGATTCAATGCTCAACTGTCCATTGAGCTGGCCTATCTTGGTTTTGACCACATCCATGCCTACGCCACGACCGGAGACGTCCGAGATCTGCTCCTTCGTGGAAAAACCGGCTGCGAAAATCAGGTTAAAGCACTCGGAATCGGTCAGGCGATCCGCGGCATCCTGATCGTAAATCCCCTTCTCGACGGCCTTGCGACGGAGCACTTCCGGATCCATACCGGCGCCATCATCCTCGATGAACAGCAGGATATGATCCCCCTCCTGTTCGGCAGACAGGGTTACCGTACCCTGGCGTGGCTTACCTGCTTTCTCGCGCACTTCCGGGGCTTCGATCCCGTGATCGACCGAGTTTCGCACCAGGTGAACCAGCGGATCAGACAGCGCTTCGACCAGATTCTTGTCCAGATCGGTGTCTTCACCGTGCATCACCAGGTTGACCTCTTTCTTGAGGTTCCGGGCCAGGTCACGCACAACCCGGGGGAACCGGCCGAACACCTTCTTGATCGGCTGCATACGGGTCTGCATGACGGCAGACTGGAGGTCGGTGGTGACCACATCCAGGTTGGACACGGCTTTGTGCATGTGTTCGTCTTCGCTTTCCGCGCCCAGACGCTGCAAGCGGTTACGCACCAGCACCAGTTCACCCACCATGTTCATGATGTCGTCGAGACGCTTGGTGTCAACACGCACCGTTGTTTCAGCCGCGGGCGCGTGTTCGCGGGCGGGCATCGCAGGGGTGGCAGCGCCTTTGGTCTCCGGCTTCCCGGGCTTCGGTGCCTCTGCTTTTGGCTTGGCTGGCTCTTTCGGCGCTGAGGGCTCTTTTGGCGCTGAGGGCTCTTTCGCTGCTGAAGGCTCTTTTGGCGCTGAAGGCTCCTTCGCTCCCGCGGGCTTTTTCGGAGTGGAGGACTCTCCGCCGGCAGTCGGGCTTCCACCCTTGCCATGGAGATCGTCCAGCAGTTTTTCGAATTCGTCGTCGGTGATCAGATCGTCGCTGCCACCGCCTTCTGCCTTGGCCGCCGGCTTTTCTTCTTTGCTGACAGCCTCGTCCTCGCCCGCAGGTGCGCCGGCAAACTGCCCTTTTCCGTGCAGCTGGTCGAGCAGCGCCTCGAACTCGTCGTCGGTTATCTCGTCATCTCCGGAACCCTCCCGGTCACCGGAAGACGCTCCGGAGTCTGAAGCCGGTGCCTGTTCTTCGCTCTTTTCGTCCTGCAAGGCATCCAGAAGCTGTTCGAATTCGTCGTCGGTGATGTCGCCGCCATCCTCCGCCGGTTCACTCTCTTCGTGCTCTGGCTGAGGGGCAGCGACAGGCGCTCCCTCACCTTCTGGCAGGGCCAGGGCATCGAGGCGGGCAATCAGTTCGTCCGGAGCCGGTGTTGGTTCCTCGTGATTGCGAACCTCTTCAAACATGGCATTAACGTTATCCAGGGCCTCCAGAACCACGTCCATCAGTTCAGAGTCCACCTTACGCTTGTGATTGCGCAGAGTGTCGAAAACGTTTTCGGCGGAGTGGCAGCAATTTACCAGCGCTTCAAGCTGAAGGAAGCCGGCGCCGCCTTTAACGGTGTGAAAGCCACGGAAAATGGCGTTGAGCAGATCACTGTCGTCAGGATGTTGCTCAAGATCTACCAACTGCTCTGACAGCTTTTCGAGAATTTCACCGGCTTCTACCAGGAAGTCCTGCAAAATCTCTTCATCAGCATCAAACGCCATGCGTTACCCTCTTTGTTCAGAAACCGAGACTGGACAACAGGTCGTCAACGTCATCCTGTCCCGAAACTACATCTTCACGCTCATCGGCCTTGATCTGGGGCCCGACGCCCTTCTCTGCAGATTCTTCCTTCTCTTCAATCTGGTGCACGGTGCCGGTGAGCTGATCCACATGGCTGGCCATCACCACCAGGCTGAGCATCTGCTCCTCAACCTCTTTTACCAGGGCGGTGACCTTCTGGATAACCTGGCCCGTCAAATCCTGATAATCCTGAGCAAGCAGGATTTCCGACAGATTGTTGTACATGGTGTCAGCGTCGCTGGCTGTGCTGACAAAAAAGCGATCAATACGGCCGTACAGTTCCCGGAACTCCGCCGGCTGCATCTCCCGACGACGCAGACGTTGCCATTCGTCCCGCAAGGAGGCCGCTTCTTCACGAAACGCGTTGGCCACCGGCATGGTTTCCTCAACCAGGTCCATGGTGCGGTTGGCCGCTTCGCCGGTCATCTGCACAACGTATTCGAGGCGATCGGAGGCGTCTGTCATCTTCGACAGCGCTTCCTGCTGTTCCGCGTTCCGGGGGTCAATCTGGAAGTTCCGGATGGCTTCGTGCAGGCTCCGGGTCAATCGCCCTACCTCGCGGTACAGACTTTGATCCCTGACCTCGCTGAGTTCATTGATCAGGGTCATGGCTTTGGCATAATCACCGGCATCAACACTCTCTGCCAGCTCTGCTGCCTGCCGCTGGAGCTTTTCGGTCACCTCCGGCTCAAGGCCCCGATGGTTCTTTTTGCTATCGCTCATGAGAGCCATCCGACCTCTGGTTACTGGATTCTTTCAAAGATTTTCTCAATCTTTTCCTTGAGCACAGCGGCAGTGAACGGTTTGACAACGTAGCCGTTCACGCCCGCCTGAGCCGCGGCAACAATCTGGTCGCGCTTCGCCTCAGCCGTTACCATCAATACCGGCAGGGTTTTCAGATTCTCGTCAGCCCGGACAGCCTTCAGAAGATCGAACCCGGACATGCCCGGCATGTTCCAGTCGGTGACCAGAAAGTCGTATTTGCCGCTCTTCAGCATCGGCAAGGCTGTGTTGCCATCGTCTGCTTCATCGGTGTTGGTGAAGCCCAGATCACGCAGCAGGTTTTTGATGATCCGTCGCATTGTGGAGAAATCATCCACAATGAGGATTTTCATGTTTTTGTCCAATGGGACCTCCAGTTAGTAACACCCGGAATTCGTTTGACCTTCGCGTTCAAAGTCTAGCAGGCCGCTGTTTAAACCGCTTATTGTCAGACCTTTGCTTCCGTTGTAAAGCATCGGTTACCAAAAACTACAGACTGCCCCTTCGCAGACACAGACTGAACGCAATCAGCTGTCCGGTTCCTGGCGCCAATCCGACAACCGCCCCCGAAGGCGCAAGGCAGCCTGGCTGTGAATCTGGCTGACCCTGCTCTCGCTGACGCCCAGCACGGCGCCTATTTCCTTGAGGTTCAGCTCTTCCTGGTAATAAAGGCTCAGAACCAGTTTTTCCCGCTCCGGCAGGTCTTCAATGGCCTCAGCCAGGCTCCGCCGGAAGGCATCGGAGGACAACCCCTCCAGAGGGTTATCCTGCGTCTCTGTCTGTTCTATCGGCAGCTCTCCGGATTCATTGAGCTCATCGAGGCTAAAAAGTCGGCCACTGTTGGAATCGGAAAGATAGGAATGATACTCAGCAAGCTCCATGCCCAGCTCCTCGGCCACTTCCTGATCCTGGGCTTCCCGGCCAAGCCGGTCTTCCACAGCCTTGATGGCCTGGGAAATGCGACGGGCGTTTCGATGCACGGAGCGGGGAACCCAGTCGCCCTTGCGAATTTCATCGACCATCGCCCCACGAATCCGGATACCGGCGTAGGTCTCGAAGGTGGCTCCTTTGGTGGAACTGTATCGCTGGGCAGCCTCAAGCAGGCCAATCATGCCGGCCTGCATAAGATCTTCAAGCTGAACGGAAGCCGGCAGGCGGGCCATCAAATGGAGGGCAATTTTCTTGACCAGCGGCGCGTGTTGCTCAACAAGCTGAGATGCCTTCTGCGCACCCGACTGGTTATAGATTCCGAGGTTTTTCGCCAATGTCATGTATCCGGTTTCTTGTTTGACTGGATCCGATTCAGACTTCGACGAGCCGCTCCACAAAGAATTCCAGATGTCCACGGGGAGAGGACGGCAACGGCCAGCTGTCTACCTTGTCGGCCAGAGACTTGATGGCCAGGGAGGCTTTCGCTCTGGGATAGGCATCCAGCACTGCCCTCTGTCTCTGGACTGCTTTCTTCACTGCCTCATCGTAGGGGACTATACCGACATATTGTAGTGCCACATCGAGGAAGCGCTCGGTGACCCGAGTCAGTTTTTCGAACAGATGCCGGCCTTCCTGCTCATTCCGCACCTGGTTGGCAAGAATGCGGAAACGATTGGTTCCATAATCCCGGTTCATCAGCTTGATCAGGGCGTAGGCATCGGTGATGGACGTGGGTTCGTCACACACAACCAACAGTAACTCCTGGGACGCCCTGAGAAAGCTGACCACCGATTCGGAGATACCGGCGGCAGTGTCGACAATCAGTACATCGATCTGATCCCCCAGCTCGCTGAACGCATTAATGAGCCCGGCATGCTCCATGGGACTGAGCTGGGTCATCCGCTGGGTACCTGAGGAGGCAGGAACGATCTTTATGCCGCCGGGACCATTTACCAGAACGTCCTTGAGGTCACAGTCGCCTGCCAGAACATCCTGAAGGTTACGGTTGGCGGTGATGCCCAGCAATACGTCGATGTTGGCGAGCCCAAGATCGGCGTCGAGCAGCACCACTCTCCGGCCTTTCTGCGCCAGGGCAATTCCGAGGTTGACCGACACGTTACTCTTGCCGACTCCACCTTTACCGCCGGAAACTGCAATCACCTGTACCGGATGTGCTCTGCTCATACTGTTTTTTGTCTCTTGCCACGTTTCGCCGGTGCGTTTCCGACGCCTGCTGTCAATCTGTCCGGTCTCAGGCGTGCTCTTTCAGGCCCTCTGCGACCGCCTGCTGTTGCTGGAGTGTTTTAAGCCGATCCACGGCCAGCCGCACCAGCGGAACAGCTTCTGCGTGGTGCAGATCTTCAGGAATCTTCTGCCCGTCTGTGTAGTAGGCTACCGGCAGACCGGTTTCCATGACAAAACCGAGGGACTCACCCAATGTGAGGGCCTCATCGATCTTGGTCATCACACAGCCCGCAAGATTTGCCATCTTATAGCAATGCCAGACGGATTTCATGATGCGCGGCTGACTGGTTGCCGAGACGACCAGATGCGTTTTGACATTGTGATGGCTGCGAGCCAGTTCGGCCAGCTGTTCCTGATAACCTTTATCCGAACTTGTCAGCCCGGCAGTATCAATCAGAACCAGGTGACGGTCTGACAGCTCGTCCAGAATATCGTCCAGGCTGTGAGTCTCATCCACCACCCGAACCGGCACATTCAGGATACGACCGAACACGAACAGCTGCTCGTGCGCCGCCACCCGGTATCGATCGGTGGTGACCAGAGCCAGGGAGTCGGAGCCATGCTTGAGCACATACCGCGCCGCCAGCTTTCCAATCGTGGTGGTCTTGCCGGAACCGGTAGGACCCACCAGCGCATAGGCGCCCCCCTCATCAAGCCACTCCATGCGAGAGGTCCGGACGCCGGTGCACAGCATTTTCAGGGACTGCTTCCAACCATCTTCCAGTCGCCCTGCCTTATGGCGACGGGAAATTGACCCTGCCAGCTCGCTGTCCAGGCCGAATTCCTGCAGGCGCTCGGCCAGCCTTTGCTGAACAGCCGTGTTTGTCGAAACCACCGGGTCCGGCTGCGGGCGACCACCCTGCATCATATCCCTGAGGGAGCTGATCTCGGCACGCATCTGTGCGAGTTCATCAGAATAGACATCCTTCGGCGCCTGGGGCTCAGCCACACTATCACCGAAATCGCCGCCGACCGTTTCCTGAACAGCAGCAAACGACGGACCTGAGTAGCCGGCTCCCTGGGAGGCACGCTTTTCCCTGACTTCACGGATGCGGTCACGGGATCGGCTCAATTCATCCTCGAGACGACGATGCTGGTCAGCCTGCATTTCTGCCAGGCGGGATCCGTTGGTGGCTTCTTCGGCCTGGTTGCCCAGGCGCTGGCGCGCCATGTTTTCGTCATAGTCCAGCGCCGTCACGATTTCGACACCACCGTCGACCCGACGGTTGGAAAGAATCACGGCATCCGGCCCCATCTGTTCACTGACCTGTTTCAGCGCCTCTGCCATGGTCTGAGCAAAAAACCGTTTTACTTTCATGATGCCTCTTCCTCCACCGGCAACGCCGTGCCGGCGCTGTCCGCTCTGTCATCCGCGCCGTTACTGGCCAACGGACGCCACGATCGTAATCTGTTTGTTATCCGGAATTTCCTGGTATGAGAGCACGTGCAGTCGCTCTACCCCATAGCTGGCAAACTTCGCCAGGACCGGCCGCAGTGGCCCGGACACCAGCAGAATGGCCGGTTTGCCAAGCATCTCCTGGCGCTGGACGCTCTCCTGAAGCGATCGCTGGAGCTTCTCCACCATATTCGGCTCCAGAACCAGGCCAATGTCTTCCTGACCGCCGGATTGTTGACTCTGCTGAACAGACTTCAGCAATAACTGTTCCAAGTCCGGATCCAGGGTGATCACCGGTATCTCCGATTCGTTGCCGCAGATGCTCTGGACAATCATCCGGCGCAGGGACTGCCGGGCTACGGTGGTCAGCAGCTTGGGATCCTGACTCTTCGGATGAACATTCACGATGGCCTCGGCAATGGACCGCATATCCCGGATCGGCACTTCCTCCTTCAGCAGGTTCTGCAAGACCTTCAGGAGCAGACTGATTGAAACGGTGGTGGGTACCAGCTCTTCGGCCAGCTTCGGAGAAATCTTCTCAAGCTGATCCAGCCACTTCTGGACTTCCTCGTGGCCCAGCAGTTCGTGGGCGTGTTTCTGCAACACCTGGTTCAGATGGGTGGCAACCACGGTACTGGCATCGACCACGGTATAGCCAAGGGTCTGAGCCTGGTCTTTCTTATCGGGCTCGATCCAGCAGGCATCAAGACCGAACGCCGGATCCTTTCCTTCAATCCCTTCGACCTTTCCAAATACCTGGCCGGGGTCGATGGCCAGCTCCCGGTCCGGGTGAATCTCCGCCTCGGCGATGGTTACGCCCATCAGGGTGATGCGATAGACGTTGGGCATCAGGTCCAGATTGTCGCGAATGTGCACCGAAGGCATCAGGAATCCCAGATCCTGGGACAGTTTTTTACGAACACCCTTGATGCGACTGAGCAACTGACCGCCCTGGGACTTATCCACCAGCGGAATCAGCCGATACCCCACTTCCAGACCGACGATATCGACGGTGGAGACATCGTCCCAGCCCAGCTCTTTGGTCTCTCCGGGTGCCGGCAGCTGACGACCCTGATCGCCACCCGCGTCTCCGCCCGGCGGCAGATCACGACCCGCCGGTCGCGGTGCCGCGCCGCCAGCGCCCCTGGCCGGGAAGGCGCCCTCCTCCTCGACAGTCTGCCTCTGGTGTTTCCAGATATACCAGGCAGCGCCGCCAGCCAGCGCACCCAGACCCAGGAAGGCCACGTGAGGCATGCCGGGAATCAGGCCGAGGATAATCAGGATTCCAGCGGCAATGGACAGTGCCTTCGGCGCACTGAACATCTGCTGCAGGATCTGGCCGCCCATGTCCTGGCTGGAAGTAACCCGCGTTACCATGATCGCCGCAGACGTGGACAGCAGCAGCGAGGGAATCTGTGCCACCAGGCCGTCACCAATGGTCAATAGCGCATAGCGCTCCATGGCCAGCCCGAAATCCAGGCCGTGCTGGAGCATACCGATGGCGATCCCGCCGACGATGTTAATGGCAAGAATGAGCAGGCCGGCAATGGCATCGCCTTTAACGAACTTGGACGCACCGTCCATGGAACCATAGAAATCCGCTTCCTGGGCAATCTCGGCCCGGCGATGCTTGGCTTCGTCCTGATTGATCAGGCCGGCGTTGAGATCCGCATCAATGGCCATCTGTTTGCCGGGCATGGCATCCAGGGTGAAACGGGCACTCACTTCGGAGACCCGGCCGGCGCCCTTGGTGACCACCAGGAAGTTAATGATCATCAGGATCGCAAAGACCACCAGACCCACGGCGTAGTTGCCTCCGATGAGTACCGCACCGAAGGATTCGATCACCTTACCGGCCGCGTCGCCGCCCTCGTGGCCGTTCAACAGAACGATCCGGGTGGACGCCACGTTCAAGGCCAGACGCAGCAGCGTGGCCACCAGCAGTACCGTGGGGAAAGAGGCAAACTCCATGGGCCGAAGGGCGTAGACACAGACCAGCAGAATGACAATCGACAGGGTGATGTTGAACGTGAAGAACACGTCCAGCAAAAACGCCGGCATGGGCAGAATCATCATACCGAGCAAGCCCATCAGCATGATGGGAATGCCCAGATTTCCCCGCGTCAGGGTTTTGACGTTATTGAGGACTAAAGCTCTGTCCATGCCGGATACTTCTCCGATTGGCCGTGCCTGCAGGCGTTTCAAAGGTCGAAAATCTGACGCGGCGGCGTCGTTTGGAAGAGTTATCGCAAGATCCGTACCAGCCCTTAGTGGATTTCCGCGAACCGGCCATTTGCGGCCTGACTCGCCTTGCCAGATGCGGTATCCTTGCGCCATTTAATTGCGACGCTAAAACCCCAACCAGACACACAGGTGACCCCATGCCAATCCACGAGGTAAAACACCCTCTGATCCGCCACAAGCTCGGCATCATGCGCCGTGCGGATATCAGCACCAAGAATTTCCGGGAGCTGGCACAGGAAGTTGGTGCACTTCTGACCTACGAGGCCACCAAGGACTTTAACCTGCAGGAAAAAACCATCGAAGGCTGGGCCGGCCCAGTGAATGTGGAACAGATTCACGGCAAGAAAGTCACCATCGTTCCGATCCTCCGGGCCGGGCTTGGCATGCTCGACGGTGTTCTGAGCCTCATTCCCGTTGCCCGGGTCAGTGTTGTCGGCCAGATCCGCAACGAGGAGACACTCGAGGCCAGCACCTATCTGGAAAAACTGGTGGGTGAGCTGGATCAGCGAATGGCCATGATCGTCGATCCGATGCTCGCTACCGGCGGCTCCATGATCTCCACCATTGACCTGCTCAAGAAAGCCGGCAGCACCGAGATCAGGGCCCTGGTTCTGGTAGCCGCGCCCGAGGGCGTCAAGAAAGTCCTCGAGGCCCATCCGGACGTGTCGATCTACACGGCCTCCGTTGATGAACGCCTGAACGAGAAAGGTTATATCCTTCCGGGTCTCGGCGATGCCGGCGACAAGATTTTCGGCACCAAGCAGAAGGACGTTTAAGCATGCAGGATCGTACCAACGACCCGGTCTGGAAACAGGCCATTGCCGGCTCGCAAATGCTGCTGGTGGCCTTCGGTGCCCTGGTGCTGATGCCATTGATCACCGGCCTGGATCCCAACGTGGCCCTCTTCACCGCCGGCCTGGGCACCCTGATCTTTCACGTGGTGACCGGCGGGCAGATCCCGATCTTCCTGGCGTCCTCCTTCGCCTTTATTGCCCCCGTAATCGCTTCCAAGGGCCGATTTGGCATGGAAGAAACCCTGGGCGGCCTGATGGCCGCAGGTATTCTCTACATCTTCCTGAGTGGCCTGGTTCGGATGCGGGGCACCGGCTTTGTCCGCCGCCTGCTGCCGCCAGTGGTCATCGGCCCCGTGATCATGACCATCGGCCTCGGCCTGGCACCGGTTGCCGTTCACATGGCCTCCGGCCGCACTGGTGACGGCGCCAACCAGCTGATCCCCTACGACACCGCCATCTGGATCGCGATGATTTCCCTGGCCGTAACCATCATCATGTCGGTCTGGGCCAAGGGCATCTTCCGCCTGATTCCCATCATGTTTGGCGTGATCACCGGCTACATCCTCTCCGCGTTTGCCGGCATCGTAGATACTACGCCCGTCAAAGAAGCCGCCTGGTTTGCCGTTCCCAACTTCGTTGCGCCCGAGTTCAGCTGGGGCGCCGTGCTGTTCATGATTCCGGTGGCCATCGCCCCGGCCATCGAACACATTGGCGACGTACTGGCCATCGGCAACGTGACCCGCAAGAACTATCTGGAAAAGCCGGGCCTCCACCGCACCCTCCTGGGTGACGGCCTGGCCACCAGTGCTGCTTCCATGCTCGGTGGACCACCCAACACCACCTACTCTGAAGTCACCGGCGCGGTCATGCTGACCAAGAACTTCAACCCGAAAGTCATGTGGTGGGCGGCCGGCGTAGCCATCGTTCTGGCCTTTGTTGGCAAGTTCGGCGCGGCACTGCAGACCATCCCGGTCCCCGTTATGGGCGGCATCCTGTGCCTGCTGTTCGGCTCCATTGCCGTGGTTGGCCTTAACACACTGATCCGTCACCAGGTGGACCTGTCACAGTCTCGCAACCTGGTTATCGTCGGGGTCACCCTGGTATTCGGTATCGGCGGGATGGTGCTGGGGCACCTGGAAGGCATCGCGCTTTGTGCGGTAGCGGCCATCATCCTGAACCTGATCCTCCCAGGCAGCCGCGAGGCATGGGGCAAAGCCGTCTATGAGCAGAAAGCCGACTGACAGCTCCGGCATCAGCTTCACTGCCCTCTATACCGGTGCCGTCTGGCACCGGTACGGGCTTTCTGACGATACCCTGGCAACGGAAAAAGGCCGCTGGCTATACCGCTTGATGACACCCTTCGAGGCCGCCAGCAAGGCGGCTATCGGTGGCAACATCCGCACCTTCCTCCTGCAACGCCATCTGATCATCGACCACCTGATCGACCAGGCCATCAAAGAAAAGGGCATCACTCAGTTCCTGGAAATCGCCTGCGGCATGTCTCCCCGGGGCATCCGGTTACGCCAGAAACACCCCCTGCTCCACATGGTCGAAGCCGACCTGCCCGACATGGCCGCCCGCAAGGCGCTCCGCCTGATGGCCACGGGCCGCCTCGGCGACCATCACCAGGTCACGCCCATCGATATCCTCGCGGATCACGGCGAGTACCAACTGGAAAAAGTAATCGACCGGGTATTCGAGAACAACGAGCCGGTAATCATCGTCACCGAAGGCCTGACCAGCTATTTTTCCCTTAAAACCATCACCGAGTTCTGGCGCCGCCTGGCCGCAGCCATGGCCAAGCGCCCGGGTTCAGTTTACCTGTCCGAAAGCTACTGCCAGCCAAGCCAGCCTGTACTGAACACCACCCTAAAAGCATTAGGAGGCGTCCTCGGGGCCATCACCCGCAGCGAGGTATCCTTCCACTTCCGGACTGACGCTCAGGCAAGGGAGCATTTCCTGTCCTGTGGGTTCGCCTCTGCCACCGTGCATGACCCGCGGTCCTGGTATGGAATCTTGCCGATTCCCGAAAGCCGCGCTGAGCCGATGGTTCGGGTTATTGAGGCTGGTTGCTGACCTTGCCTTCGAGTCCTGCCCTAGCCTGCTGTTTCGGGGTAAGAGGTTTGTGGGTCTGCTTCCCAAAAACCGCTACGAGCACATCCATGTGCGCTTGACTGTGGCCATCCATGGCCACAGACATTTTTGGGAAGCAGACCCACAAACCTCGCAAACCTGACGGGAATCCGCCAAAACCGCGTAGATTGGATTAGGCGAGGCCCTAATCCAACAAATGTTATTAAAACCACAACGGGATTGTCGGATTACGGCTTCGCCTAATCCGACCTACGGTCAGCACTAGTATTTTTCAGCGATATCGATGGGTTTGAAAAGCGGTTGTGGGTGGCCTTTTCAGGACTGTCTGTGGCCATGGATGGCCACAGTCAAGCGCACATGGATGTGCTCGTAGCGTGTCCTGAAAAGGCCACCCACAACAGCGCTAACTCCTAAACCCGCAGGCTACTTACAGGAACCCCGCTCAGAACTAAACGTCGCGCCGCAAATCAGAGGGAATCGGGAAATCAGGCATACCGGGCTTGGGCCCACGCCCCTTGCGGAACTGCCGTAGCTGGAAGACATAAGCGAGCACCTGAGCAATAGCCATATAGAGGCCATCAGGAATTTCCTCGCCGATATCCGTGTTGTGGTAAACCGCGCGGGTCAGCGGCGGTGTTCTCAGAATCTCGACTTTGTTCTCGCGGGCAATTTCCATGATCTTAAAGGCCACCTCATCCGCCCCCTTGGCCACTACAATCGGCGCAGCCATCGCCTTCTGATCGTACTTCAGGGCCACGGCATAGTGAGTCGGGTTGGTAATTACAACGTCGGCGGTCGGCACATCCTGCATCATCCGGCGCTGGGCCATTTCGCGTTGGAGCTGTCGGATCTTGCCTTTGACCTCGGGTTTACCTTCGGTGTCCTTGTACTCGTCCTTCACTTCCTGCTTGGTCATCCGCAGTTTTTTCTGGTGATCGTAGATCTGGAAGGGTACGTCGATGGCCGCGATGATGATCGTGGCGCAAGCCAGGAGGAAAAAGCTCCAGGCGATGGTCCAGAGCACGTGTTCCATTGCCGGCACCACCGGTTCCTCGGCGATGGACAACAGGTCTTCGGTGCGTAGATCCAGGATGAGAATGGCCAAAGCCATGACAAGGCCGACTTTTGCAATGGCCTTGACCAGCTCGATCAGAGAGCGCATTGAGAACATGCGCCCCAGGCCCTTGATGGGGTCCATACGATTTAGTTTCGGGGCCACGGCCTTGCCGCTGATCAGCAGACCGCCAATTCCGATTGAGCCGAAGATGGCGGCAATAAGAAGTAGTACCAGAATCGGCGAGAGGGCCCAGGCGGCTTCCTTGGAAGATTCGATGAGCTGGACGCTCATGTGCCGCATGTCAAAGATGGCGGACCGTTCGATCACGAAGCTTTCGCGCATGATGGCTTCCAGCGACGCTCCGAGGCTGGCGCCGAACACGAGCATGCCTCCCGCGCCAGCCAGGAGCACCGCCATGGTGGCCAGCTCTTTGGAACGGGCAGTCTGGCCCTCCTCCCTGGCTTTTTCGAGCCTTCGGGGGGTGGCCTCTTCCGTTTTTTCCTGACTGTTATCGTCTTCTTCGGCCATGAGTCTCTATGGCTGCCCTTGCAGTCCCCGCATGAATTCAAAGGTCTCCCGGGTGTACTGATCAAAGTGCGGCAGAAAATTGGCGTGCAGCACCCATATGGCAAACAATCCAAAAATCAGGCCAATCGGGAAGCCCAGGGCGAAGATGTTCATCTGCGGCGCCGCCCGGGTCATGACGCCGAAGGAGATGTTGACGATCAGCACGGCGGTAACAGCCGGCAGCGCCAGCAGCATGGCCGAGGCGAACATCCAGCTGATCCGGTGGGCCAGTTCCCATACGCCTGTCTGGCCCAACCCTTCCATGCCGATGGGCAGGGTCCGGAAGCTTTCGATAAAGACTTCGAAAGCCACCAGATGTCCATTCATGGCCAGGAACAGCAGAGTGATAGTAATGGTATAGATCTGGGACAGGACGGGCACGTTCACGCCGTTGGCCGGATCCACCATGGAAGCGAAGCCCAGGCCCATCTGCATGGCGATCATCTGGCCGGCGATGACGAAGAGTTGCCAGAGCGCCGTGAGTGCGAAGCCCATGCCGACACCAATGAGGATCTGCTGCAGGGTGATCACCACCGCATCGGCGCTCAGGGCCTCCACCTGAGGTACAGGCGGGATCATGGGTGCAATCAGGATGGTCATTAGCAGAGCCAGCCCCAGACGGATCCGCGCGGGTACCAGCTGGGTACCGAAGATGGGGATCACCATCAGGAAGCTGGCCAGGCGGAACAGTGGCCAGATGTGCTGGCCGACCCATTGGCCGATAACGTCCGCGCTGATTTCCGCCGGTATCATCCGTCAGCCGATCAGGTAAGGAATGTTACCGAACAGCCGGTTGGCGTGGTCCAGCAGCTGCGTCAGCATCCAGGGGCCCCACACGATGATAACGATCAGCGTAACCAGCAGGCGGGGCAGGAAGCTCAGGGTCTGTTCGTTGATCTGCGTCGCCGCCTGAAAGGTACTGACCACAAGGCCAATCACCAGACCCGGTCCGATGATGATCGAGGCAAGGAGAACAATCATCCAGAGGGCTTCGCGCAGGATGTCGATAACGGTTTCCGGAGTCATGACGCCTCCTATATTCCGTAGCTGGCGGCCAGGGTGCCCATGATCAGGGCCCAACCGTCCACCAGCACAAACAGCATGATCTTGAACGGCAGGGAGATGATGATCGGCGACAGCATCATCATACCCATGGCCATGAGAACACTGGCCACCACCATGTCGATAATCAGGAACGGGATAAACAGGATAAACCCGATCTGGAACGCGGTTTTGAGCTCACTGGTCACGAATGCCGGCATCAGTATCCAGAAGGACACGTCCTCGGGGGTATCGTATTGTACGTCCGAGATTCGCATGAACAGGGCCAGGTCACTCTCCCGGGTCTGCTCCAGCATGAATTTCCGGAACGGCTGGCTGGCCAGTTCCACTGCCTCCAGGGACGTCACCTCTTCCTGCATATAGGGTTGTAATGCCACCCGATTGGCCTCTTCCAGCACCGGTTTCATGATGAAGATGCTGAGGAACAGGGCCAGTCCCAGGAGAATCTGGTTCGAGGGCGTGGACTGCAGGCCGATGGCCTGGCGCAGGATGGCGAACACAACGATGATGCGGGTAAACGAAGTCATCATCATGAGCATGGCCGGCAGGAACGTCAGCGCGGTCATCAGCGCAAGGATCTGCAGGGTGACCGAGTATTCCTGCGCGCCCTCGCCTTCTCCCGGGGTCACGGTAAACGCCGGTATACCGGGGATGCCGGAGGGTTCCTGCGCGAACGCCAGAGGTGCCCAGAAAAAGCCTGCCAATAAAATCAGGGAAGGCAGCAGTCGCTTGATGGTTGCGGCAAGCATGGGGCTAATCGTTCCTTGTCGGGGAGGTCCAGGACTTGCCGATCATGCCCTGCAGGCGGCGGGCAAAATCGCTGGAACCGGCGCTGCCGGCCTCGACAACCGGCTCATCAAACACATGGAGGGTTCGGATTGCCGATGGCGTAATGCCCAACAGGATCTGCTGGCCGCCCACTTCAATCAGGGCAATACGCTCCCGGGCTCCTATAGCCATCACCGAAACCACCTTGATGGCGTTGTTGTTCATGCCGGTCATGCCGTTCATCCGCCGGATGATCCAGGCGCAGCCATAGATGACTGCCACAACGGCCACCAGACCCAGCCCGAGGCTGACGATGGTACCGAGCGTATCCGGGGCTCGCACCGGAGAGTCGGGCGCGGCTGTGTTTGCCGTTTCCTGGGCAACAACCGGATGGATTACCAGCAGCGCCAGTGCCGCAGTCAGTCTGGCCCACATGTTACTTCTGCAACCGCTTGATGCGTTCGCCCGGGCTGATCACATCGGTGAGACGGATGCCGAACTTTTCATTCACCATGACCACCTCGCCATGGGCAATCAGCGTACCGTTGACCAATACGTCCAGAGGTTCACCCGCCAGCCGGTCCAGCTCGATAACCGACCCCTGGTTCAGCTGTAGCAGGTTCCGTATCGGGATCTGGGTGTTGCCGACTTCCATGGAGATAGTGACCGGTATGTCGAGGATAACGTCGATATCCGGAGCCGGGCCACCACCCTGGGCAGGTTCGCTTCCGGCATCAAATTCTTCCATGGGCGCAGTCTGAACGTCGTCTTCGTCGCCACCGGTCTCGCCGGCCTCGGCCATGGCAGCGGCCCACTCGTCCTCACGTTCGCCTTCGTCACCGGACTCTTCCATGGCGGCTTCCCACTCGGCAGCCAGCTTTTCGTCTTCGCTGAGTTCCTGCTCGTCTTTCTTGTCGTCGTCAGCCATTGCGTCCCACCTTCAGTTGTTTCTTTACCTTGGGCACAGATGCCCGTTCGTGAATTCGAAGCGCCAGTTTCCCGTCACGGGTTCCCAGAGTCGCCTTGTAGACCGGGATTCCGTTGGCGGTGACCGTCAAATGCTCGGGAATCTCAACCGGGATGATGTCGCCGGCTTTCATCTTGGCAATGTCCCGCAACGAGATCCGACGGCGACAGACCGTGGTGTTGATCGGTACGTTTACCTCTTTGATGTCTTCCTGAAGCGCATTCACCCAGCGCTCATCCACATCGTCGATATCACTCTGGACCCCGGCATCCAGCACATCACGAATGGGCTCGATCATGGAATAGGGCAAGGCAAAGTGCAGCTCACCACCGCCGCCATCGAGCTCAATATGGAAGGTGCTGACGACAACCACCTCACTGGGGCTGACGATGTTGGCCATGGCCGGGTTGACCTCGGAGCTCAGGTACTCGAAGTCCACCTTGAGGACCGCATGCCAGGCTTCCTTCATGTCATGAAACACCTGGTCCAGAACCATCTGGACAATGCGGGTCTCGGTCGGGGTGAACTCGCGACCCTCGATCTTGGCGTGGCGCCCTTCCCCACCGAAGAAATTGTCCACCAGTTTGAAGACCAGCTTGGCATCCAGCACGAAGAGCGACGTGCCGCGCAACGGGCGTACCTTGCACAGGTTGAGACTGGTGGGCACGTAGAGGGTATGGATGTACTCTCCAAACTTCATGATCTGAACGCCGCCAGTCGAGACATCGGCGTTGCGACGCATCAGGTTGAAGAGGCTGATCCGGGTATAGCGGGCAAAGCGCTCGTTGATCATTTCCAGGGTCGGCATCCGGCCCCGGACAATGCGGTCCTGACTGGCAAGGTCGTAGGACTTTATGCCGGTATCGTCAGTCTCTTCATAGGTGTCAATGTCACCGTCGTCCACCCCGTGGAGGAGGGCATCGATTTCATCCTGTGACAACAAGTCCTGCATACGTAGTCCTGCCCCTGAAGTACCTTGGCCCGTGCGCTATTGCACGACGAAATTTCTGAATAACACCCGTTTGATCGCGGGCTCGCCTTCCAGCTCCAGCACCTGATTCACCGTAGTCAGCATCCGGTCGGCCAGGCCGCTCCGCCCCTCGGGCGTCTGCAATTCATTGAAGTCGCTGCTTCCAAGAACCGTGACCAACTGGCTTCGAATCAAGGGCATATGCAATTTGGCAGCTTCCAGCGCCTGCTGATCCGTTGACTCGAGCGCCAGATAAACCTGGGCGTAGCGCTGGCGACCCTCCGCCTGAACTGTGGTAACGATGGCTTTGTCGATCTGGTGATAGCTACTGGGAATGAAGGTTTCCTCTGCAACCTCTTCCGACTCACCGTCGTCGCCACCCATACCCGGCAAGCCATCACCGAGAAACCAGAGGGTGCCCACCACGGACAGTACAATCGCCAGAATGACCACCACGACCAGCATGATGATCAGCTTCAGTTTTCCTTTCTTGGCAGGCGCCGCTTCAGATTCGTTATTTTCAGCCATAGTCTTCGATTTGCCAGAAATCCGTCAGACGGAGCGTTTTCCGTGACTTTTCAGGATAAGATGCAAAGGACGGGCCAGAACACCCAACCTTCCCGTTCAGAACAGCAGTTTAGCGTTGCCGGGAAGGATGGGCAAAAGAGATTGGGGGGAATTTTCAGGAGTGTCAGGCGAAGATGTCCACTTCGCCTTTCCAGCTCAGATCAAGGCTACCGGTATTGGCATTGTCATCTTCATGATCGCCAGCGACGAGGGACGTCGAATCTGCATCGGAGCCGTCACCGCCTCCGGTTCCCTGTTCGCCGGTCTGCTGCCTGGGCGAGTCAGACACATCAAAGCCAGCCAGTGACAACCCCTGCTCACCCAGCATGTCCCGGAGCCGATGGGAGTGGAGTTCCAACTGATCCCGGACCACCGGATTCGCAGAATGGACAGTAATGTTCGCCTGCTCGTTCTGCACCCTGACCTTGACCTCCATGGGCCCCATGTCTGGCGGAGTCAGGTGGATTTCAGCAACCGACATATTGCGGGCGGTCAGCCAGCTGAGCTTGCCGACCAGTTTGTCGCCCCATTCAGCGTGGCCGACCGGCACGTCGATCGACGTGGCATAACCTCGCAGGGGCGCAGCATTCTCGCCTGCCAGCTTGGCGGCGCCATTCGCGTTATTGGCCACCTGCTGGGAGACAAGATCCATGGCTGACTGGAATCGGCCAGACCCCATCAGCGAGCCCGAATCCGGATTCCGACCTGAATCGGTGAGTACCGACGCTTTCATAACATCTGTCAATGTGGCATCGCCAGTGACGGCACCGGCCGAGGTCTGCCCCTTCTGACCGGACACGGACGAGAGAACGCCATTAAACATGCCGGCAACCGCAGTTGCCTGCCCCGTCCCGCCAGCTGACACACTGGCGCCGGTTCCAGCGCCGCTCACCGAAACGACGGCTTCACCGGAACGGCCAGCCTGCGGCCCCAGTAATGACTGTAACTCGGCAAAGGTCAGTGGCAGTGCGGTGGGCCCTGCTCCGGCTTCATCGCTGGCAACGGGCACGTCACTGGATTCCCGGGAGTCGCTACCGGAGGCCGCATCAGGCTTCTCGCCAGACTTTGCGCTGGCATTGGCATCGGGTTTTGTATCCGACGCATCGTCACGGGCAGACCGGGTTTCATCAGCAGACTTTGCATCGGCGTTGCGATCCGCTCTCTGGCGGTCCAAACGCTTCTGCTCTGCCTGGGAGACAGATTCAAAATCGTTTTTTCTGTCAGCCGGATCCCGGCTGGCTCCGGATTTCGACGGGCCGGAATCCTTTTGAGTCCCGGGCGAGGGAGTTTGGGGGAGAACCATCTGGGCCATGGCAACCTCTTGCCGCTTTTATCGCATTGTCGCCCTCACCTTGCCGGACTTCGCCGGTGTTTGGGCGGTTAATCAACTCTATGCGAAAGACTTAGCAATTGTGATGCCAGAGCACATGGGCGCTTTCTGGGGGAAGACCTCCTGTTGACGAAAATTACCGGGCCATCAATCCATCAAGGCCATGAATCACCTGCGCGAATTCCTGATCGATATCATTCAATAGATCCGGCGCATCGCCCAGCCTGGACTCTTTTCCAGCCATCTCGGCCTTGAGACAAATTTCGCCAAGCCTGGGTGCACCGATATTGATGCAACTGCCCTTGAAACTGTGGGCTGTCTTCGCGAAGGCGTCGCTATCCTCTGCCTTGAGCGCTTCCCGCAGCGCCCGGATTCTGTCCCGGGAATCTGCCAGATAGGTCTGTATCAGGACTTCGAATTCATCCTCCATGACGTCCCGAAGTTCAGCCAGCGCCTCCTCGTCCAGGTGTGGTTTATCAGTCATCTCGATCCTCCGCTGTACGGGCGAACTGCCAATCATAAACAATTTCAACATGATTGCCCTGTTCATGAAACCTGATGGTTTCAGCCAGACGTTTCAACAGCAGCAGGCCCCGCCCTGCATAACGCCCCCCTTTTGGCGGGGAGATACCGGAAGCCACACTGGGATGATTCCGGAAATCAAACCCCTGACCACTGTCCTCGCAAACAACACGAAGCCTGCCGCCATCCGGTTTCAAGGAATGATGCAGCGTAAACCGGATGTAGTGACCCTCTACGTTGGCCAACCTCCGGTTGCGCTCGGCATAGTAACGGCCAAACCCCTCGGGCGAGTGCTTCCAGTCTGAGGGCAGCTCCAGAACGCCGTGTTCCAGTGCATTGTTGTAGAGTTCCGCCAACAAGGTGTAGATTTCGCCGCTTTTCCGTCGAAGACCCGGCACTTCCATGCAGATATGGAGTAACAAAGGCAAGGGGCTGAATTCTCCAAGGGTCCTTTCCCGGATTTCATAGGTGCAGCGCCACTCCGCCGGCCCTGCAAGCGCAGACGGTGAGGCGCGATCTGGCAGCGGCGCCAGCCCTGCCTCGTCCATCATTTCCAGACAGCACAGCGTCAGGTCGTCGCCATCCTCAAAGTTGCCGGTAAACCGGTGAACCGCGGCCATCATGGCGTCAAAAGGGTGATCATCCGCTTCCAACTGATCAAGGGTTCCAGTCACACCCTGCTCGCCAAAAACGTTGCCCTCGCTGTCGGCGGACTCCAGAAAGCCGTCGGTCATCATCAACACCCGGTCACCCGGTGCAGCTCCGACCCTCTCGAAATCGGCATTGAACTGATCCGGCGACAGGATACCGAGGGGCAAATGCCGTGATGGTAATGCCAGATGCTCGCCTGAGTGCCGGATCAGCCAGCCATCCGGGAGCCCACCGTTCCAGATCTGAATCTGATTAAGCTTGAAGTCCGCCTCTATCATGGCGCCACAACAGAACATCCCGGTGGGCAGAATTCGTTTGAGCTTCTGGTTAATCTCGCGCAGTACGTCCTCACCATTAAAGCCCTTGTTGGTCATGCCGTAGAAGATCTCGGCAACCGGCATGGCCCCAATCGCCGCCGGCAGACCGTGGCCGGTGAAATCCCCCATAAAAATCAACATTCCGCCCGCGGGCCGGGGCGAAGCAAACAGCACATCGCCGTTGAAAATGGACTGAGGGGAGGCGTGATAGCGAATGCTGGCGGCGTCGAGGCAACCCGAATGGGCCACATTATCGAACACCCGCTTGGCGATCTCCTGTTCTTCCGTGAGCTGGCGATTGCGCTCACGGATCAGATCGCGCTGGTCTGACAGGGTCTGGTGCATCAGCCGCATTCGATTGAACGCCTTGATCTTGGCTTCGATGATAATCCTGTTGTAGGGCTTGCCCAGAAAGTCATCACCACCGGCCTCCAGGCACCGGGCCAGGGCGCCCGCTTCAGACAGGGAAGTCAGAAAGATCAGGGGGACCAGCCGCTCACCAGCCAGAACCTTGATCTGACGGGCAGCTTCCATGCCATCCATGATCGGCATAAGGGCGTCAAGCAGAACCAGATCCGGTGCCTCGCGCTGAAATACCGAGACGGCATCCAGCCCATTGGCGACGTCCAGAACCTCGTGCCCAAGGCGCTTCAGGAGTGTTTTCAGGATGAGGCGGTCGCTGTCCGAATCGTCAGCGATGAGTATTCTCAGAGGACTGCTATGTTCTGCAGCGGAATCATCCATGACTACTCCGGCAGTCCGCGAGCATCAGCGGATGTTGAACAGTTGCTCGAAATTGGAGATGGAAAGAATCCGCCTCACATCGTTATTACAGTTTTCAATAACGATGCGGGCACTGTCGCCCCCGGCGTAATCCCTGAGCAGCAACAACATGCCAAGGGCCGAGCTATCCAGATAGGTGGTGTCCGACAGGTCCACAATGTAGTTGCGGACAGTCGGGTCACCGTGCTCATAGGCATCCCGGAACGCCTGGTGGGTGCTGAAATCAAACCGGCCCTCAATACTGATAACAAGGGTCTGGCCGTCATCATCACGGCGGGTCTGAATCGGCATTCCTCAACCTCCCAAGGTATCAAGAGCAGCGTTTAACCGGCGGTTTTCACCGATCCTTCTTCGGGTAAGGATAGCTGAGTGGACTGACTTTGCATCCGTTTTTGCTTGATGTGGAGCAAGATTCAGCGTCGACGCCGAGAAAAGGCCCGCCCGGCCGCCTCATCCGAGAGCTTTTGTTCGCGAAGATCCTGCTCTCTCTGCTCCTGTTGCCGACAGGTTTCTATGTACTTTTCCATGCCGCGACGCCGCTCCCAGGCCTGCTGCCACTCCTGTTTGCGTGTCTCAAAGACCTGTTCGGCCTGCGCCAGCTGCTTCTGCTGCTGCCGTATCACCTGGTCCAGCTGCGCAATAAAGGCCTGCCAGGCCTGCAGACGGGACACCTGCACCACGCCCTGCTGGCTGTTGCGGATCTGATCCCGGTACTCCTGCTGGTAACGATTCAGGTTTTGCACCTGTTCGCGCTGCTGTTCGACCAGTTTTCGGGCCTCACCCATTCGCTCCAGTGCTTCCTGTTCCTTGCGTTCTTCCAGGGAAAGAACCACCTCCAGCCGCCGGGATCGCAGCATCAGGCATCACCGCCGCTGGCGCCGGCAGCCGGATTGGGAACGGCCGACTTGCGCCGCTCGGGGGAACGACGTTCCGGCACCACCGCCAGCAACTGTTCAATGCTGTCTTTCAAGGGAGCGCTCTCGTTGAGCCCCTGCTGCAAAAACTGGCGCATATTGCCAATATGAGTGATGGCAAAATCGGTCTCCGGGTCGGAGCCCTTCACGTAGGCGCCCACGGAAATCAGGTCCCGGGCCTGCTGATACCGGGAGTACACCTGTTTGAAACGCTGGGCTCTGGAAAAATGCTCGGTCTCGGTAACCTGGGGCATCACCCGACTGATGGACGCTTCCACATCAATGGCCGGGTAATGGCCCTCTTCGGCGAGCCGACGGGACAATACAATGTGGCCGTCCAGAATCGCACGGGCGGCATCGGCGATCGGATCCTGCTGGTCGTCACCCTCGGTAAGCACGGTGTAGAAGGCGGTAATCGAGCCGCCCCCGGGGCGACCGTTGCCGGTTCGTTCCACCAACTGGGGCAGCTTGGCAAACACCGAGGGTGGGTAGCCTTTGGTCGCCGGAGGCTCGCCCACAGCAAGCGCGATCTCCCGCTGGGCCTGGGCGTAACGGGTCAGGGAATCCATGAGCAGGAGCACTCGCTTGCCCTGGTCCCGGTAATATTCGGCAATCCGGGTGGTCAGCATGGCGGCGCGCAGCCGCATCAGGGGGGAGTCATCGGCGGGCGCGGCCACCACCACCGAGCGTGAAAGCCCCTCCTCGCCCAGGATATCCTCGATAAATTCCTTTACCTCGCGGCCCCGTTCACCAATCAGGCCCACGACCGTAATGTCGGCATCGGTAAAGCGGGTCATCATGCCGAGGAGCATACTCTTGCCCACGCCGCTGCCGGCGAACAGACCCAGGCGCTGACCCTGGCCGACGGTCATCAACGCGTTAATTGCCCGAATACCTACATCCATCGATTGGCGCACCGGCGCACGATTCAGGGGGTTGATGATATCGCCTGTGAGCGCTACGCGGGCTTCGGCCTGCAAGGGCCCTTTTCCGTCCAGAGGCTCACCGCTGCCATCCACAACCCGACCGAGCAACTGGGGCCCGACCGGAACTCGGCTGGCGGCGGAGAGCGGCACGACCCTGGCACCGGGCTTGAGCCCTTCAATGGCAGTGAGCGGCATCAGGTAAACCCGGTCATCCTCGAAACCCACCACCTCTGCTTCAACATTGCCGGTGTTCTGGCCGAAGATCACGCAGCGGTCACCGACAACCATGGGGCAGCCGACACATTCCAGTGTCAGACCGACCATTCGGGTCAATCGGCCCGAGAGTTCCGGCTCCGGTTCGTTGCCCAGAAAGCCCTGAAAGCGGTTCAGACGGTCAGCGAGGTTCGAGGTCATCACCGTCACCTTCATCTTGCGCCGGCTTCGAATCACCCGAGGAATCCCCGGCATCCTGAGAATCCAGGACGTCCCGGTGGAAACCGGTCAGGTCTTCCATCATCGAATCCAGCTCTTCGGTTTCTCCGCCCTCGCTGTCGTTCATCTGCTGGTCCAGCATGCTCTGAACCGACCGCTGGAAGCGTTTTTCGACGGTGAAGTCCACAAGGCTGTGACGGGTCTCTACCTTGCAACCACCAGGTAGAATGCTGGCGTCTTCAATGACTGAAGCAGAGGCATCCAGACGCGCGGTCACCTCGCGGACCATCTCACAGTCTTCGGGATTTATATGGATCCGGATATTGTCGGCAGTGGAGGGCAAGGCTTCCATGGCACGGCGAACGACATGCCGGATCTGGGAGGAGTCGATGGTCAGTTCGCGGTAGACCACGGCCCTCGCCAGAACCGTAGTCAGGTTCACCAGAGAGGTTTCCAGCTCGTCTTCGTGCCGCTTGATTGGCTGCAGCAGCTCACCCAGCAAATGCTCAAGCCGGTCGAGCTTGGCGTCGATCTCCTTGCGGGTGTCATCGTACCCCTGGGTCTGGCCCTGTTCCCTGCCCTCTGCCAGGCCGGTTTCCAGTCCTTCCCGGTGCCCTTCTTCCTTCCCGGCCCTCAGACCGTCCTCGTAACCCTGATCCCGCCCCTCTTTAAAACCGTCTTCACGGGCGGCCTGACGAATCTCATCGATGTCCGCTGCCGTCAGGGGTTTGACCTCGCGCTCCTCCTCCCGGGGCACTTCATTGCCACGGGCATCGAGTAAGGGCAACTCCCAGCGCTCATAGGCGGTCAGCTGCTCCTTGGGAATACGATTGACGTCTCGGCTGGAATCTTTCATTACATCATTTCTTCGCCGGCCCCGCCGAGGGAGATTTCACCGGCCTCGGCCATACGGCGGGCAATGGTAATAATGTCCTTCTGGGCCGACTCGACTTCGCTGACCTTGACCGGCCCCTTGGCCTCAAGATCATCCTGCAGCAACTCCGCAGCACGTTTGGACATGTTCTTGAAGATCTTCTCCTGGACCTCTTCGTCGGCACCCTTGAGGGCCACCACCAGCACTTCCGAGGATACTTCCCGCAACAACGCCTGAATACCGCGATCGTCCACTTCCTTGAGGTTGTCGAACACAAACATCAGATCCTCAATGGTGCTGGCAAGATCCGGATCCATATCCTTGATGGAATCCATCAGATTGCCTTCAATGCTGCGATCCATGAAGTTCATAATGTCGGCTGCGCGTTTGACACCACCGATACGGCTGGTCTGTGAAGCGGCACCGCCTGAGAACTGCTTCTCCAGAATATCGTTGAGCTCCTGTAACGCCTGGGGCTGGATACTCTCGAGAGACGCCACCCGCATCATGACGTCAAGGCGCACTTTTTCGTCGAGGGTACCAAGAATTTCGGCCGCCTGATCCGGATCCAGATAGGAAATGACAATGGCCTGAATCTGCGGATGCTCGTAGCGGATGATGTCACCCACCGCACGGGGCTCCATCCATTTGAGGGTATCAAGGCCCGTGGTGTTGCCTCCAATTAGTATACGATCGATCAGGCTCGATGCCTTGTCGTCTCCCAGCGCCTGGGTCAGCATCGTGCGGATGTACTCATCATTGCCAACACCCAGACCGGTCTGGCCGCCCACGGCGTCAACGAATTGATTCATCACATAGGTAACTTCGTCCTTGCTGACGTCCTTCATCTGGGCCATGGCCACGCCCACACGCTGAACTTCCTTTGGCCCCATATGCTTGAGGATCTCGGCAGCGTCCGCTTCGCCCAGTGACATCAGCAGAATCGCAGCCTGTTCCACACGCGGAATCTTCCGCTGTGGCTTCTTCGCCTCACCGCCACCCTGTTGATTGGTTTGCTCAGTCATCGACATTCACCCACTGGCGCATTACCTGTGCGACCCTCGCAGGATCCTCGGCAATCAGACCTTTCAATGCGTTCAGCTGCCTATCATAGCCGTCTGTGGCACCCGGCAAAAGCAGATCATCCTGAGCAGACATGGCCTTGCGTAACTCATCTCCGCCCTCGATATCGTCAAGACCACCGTAACCGCCACCGCTGCCAGAATCCAGACCGCGCTCGCGCTGGCCACCACCCGACAGGCTCTTGAGCGTGGGACGCAACAAGCCAAGCACCAGCACCAGAATGACCAGACCTGCCAACACCTGCTTCATCAGGTCCCAGAACCAGGGCTGCTCCCAGAAGGCCGGGGCCTCAAACTCGACCGCTTCTTCCGGTGCAAACGCGGTATTCATCACCGTAACGCTGTCTCCGCGGGCGGCGGAGTACCCCACCGCATCCCGCACCAGCATGCTCAGACGCTGCAGTTCCTGCTCCGGCCAGGGTTCGTAGCTGACTTCGCCGGTCTGGGGATCAACCACTTTCATATCATCCACCGCCAGAGCAACAGTGACGCGCTTCACTCGTCCCAGTTCCTGGCGTCTGTAGCTGACAGTGCGATCCATTTCGTAGTTCCGCGTTGACTCTCGACGCACGTTCACCGGCTGGGGCGCAGCCTCTTCGCCATCAGCACCGGCGGCCTGTTCCGGAACAGTGGCATCGGCCGGGGGCTGATTCGCCAGCGCTCCGGGGATGCCGCCCTGGGCACCAGCTGCACGCTGTTCGGTGAGTTCCCGCTCGCTGCGCACCGCCTGCTGTTCGGGGTTGAACAGTTCTTCCGCCTGCTCCACCGAGGAAAAGTCCAGATCTGCCGAAACTTCCGCGCGGTAACGGCCGTCTCCTACAATCGGTGCAATCAATGACGCCACACGGCGGGTCAGACGCTCCTCGACCTTGGCGGTGTATTCATATTGATCCGCCATCTGGTCGGCGGTGCTCTGACTCTCCTTGCCAGTCAGCAGATTGCCGTTCTGGTCGACGACGGTGACATGCTCTTTGCTCATCATGGGAACGCTGCCGGCAACCAGATTCACAATGGCGTTGATCTGCTCCTGCTCCGGCCGGCGGCCAGCGAACACTTCGAGGAATACCGAAGCCGACGGATCGCGTGCATCACGGACAAAGACCGAGCGCTCCGGAATTGCCAGGTGCACCCGGGCATTCCGCACACCGCGCATACTGGCGACTGTGCGGGCAAGCTCCCCCTCAAGCCCGCGGCGGTAAGAAATGGTTTCCATGAACTGGGAGGTGCCAAGACCGCGTTCCTGATCCAGCAACTCGTAGCCCATGGTTTGACGATCGGTAACACCCTCCGCCGCCAGTTTCAGACGAGCGTCGTAAACCTGCTCGGACGGCACAAGCAATGCGCCGGTACGCGGATCCATCTTGTAGTCGATGCCGCTGTTGTCGAGGATGCTGGTCACGTCCTGAGGGTTGTAGGAGGAAAGGTCGCCAACTACCGGCTGATAGTTCGGTTCCTGGGCCCAGAGCACGACCGCCAATCCCAGCGCTACGCTGGCGGCAAGCCCCACCATCAAACCGATCTGACGCAGCAGATTGAGCCGGTTGAAACCCATGAACAGGTCGCTACGGCTCTCTGGTGCGTCGCCCTCGCGAGCTGCCGGCATGTTGGAGGGGTTGGATTCTGCAGGTACGCTGGCCATGACTCTGCTCCGTTATCAGATCGGCATGTTCATAATGTCTTCGTAGGCCCGAACCACCCGGTTACGTACCTGGGTCAGCGCTTCGAAGGAGACAGAGGATTTCTGGGCGGCGATCATCACGCGGGTGATGTCGACATTCGGATCGCCCATGTCGTACGCGGTTCTTAGATCCCCCGCGGTTTTCTGGAGGTCGTTCACGGTGTTCACGGCATTGCTCAGCATGTCATTAAAACTGGGCGTTTCCTGGGTTTCCTGAACCTGGCGGGGACCGTCTATCCGGCCACGAACCGATTGATCCTGTTCGATTCGCTGGTTCTGCATCATCTGGGAACGCAGGGACCGGATATCGGACAAAACACTGTTGATGTCGGCACGCTGAACCATAACTCTCTCCTGGCTCCGCCCTCCCCGGGACGGATTTGCTCTTGGGGTGCTGTTATCCCCAATTAAGCAATTGGCAGGCCAAGTAACTTTCTATATTTATTATCAGACACTTACGAAGAACATCCGTCGTACAGGAGAAATCACTGACGGACTTTTGACGACAGATAAAAAAATGGCACCCTGACGGGTGCCAATGAAGGAGTTCGTTTTGCAGGGGGTCAGACCAAGGCCATTTCGGCGTCCAGATCGATACCGGCGTCGCGCATCTGGGCCAATTTGTACCTCAGCGTCCTGGGACTGATGCCCAGCTGCTCGGCGGCCCGGTTGCGACGTCCACGCTCTTTCCGAAGTGTCTGGATAATAATACGGAATTCCTGCTGCCTCAGATCATCTCCGAGCGAAACCGCGCCTTCCGGCTCTCCAGCCTGCCCATGAGGCGGCTGATTGATGGCAGAAACGGCGGGCTCTGACATCTCCGCGTCAACCGCCGGGTTGGCGACAGGTTCAGGATACGAAACCGGCTCCAGGCAGCGAAGGTCCGGTCGCCCGGTAATGCCCAGCTCCAGACACAGGTCCCCGGCGTGAATAACATTGCCCTGGTGCAGCACCAGGGCTCGCTGGATTGCGTTGTCCAGCTCCCGGACATTCCCAGGCCACTGATGATTCATAAGCGCGCTCTTTGCGTCCTGGGCGAAGGCAATTCCTGTCAGCTTCATTTTTCGGCAGTGCTTTTTAAGCAGTGACGTGGCGAGCGGCATGATGTCCAGCGGACGCTCCCTGAGCGGCTGCCAGTGCATCGGGAAAACCGTCAGGCGGTAATAGAGATCCTCCCGGAACTTGCCTTCGCGCACGTAATCTGCGAGATCGCGGTTGGTGGTCGCCACCACCCGGACATCGAGACTGATGGTCTTGCGACCTCCAACCCGCTCCACTTCGCGCTCCTGCAGAACCCGCAACAGCTTGGACTGAAGCCCAAGATCCATCTCAGAAATTTCGTCCAGAAGGATAGTGCCACCGTTGGCCTGCTCGAATTTACCGGGCGACGAGGCAACAGCCCCGGTAAAGGCCCCTTTCTCGTGGCCAAACAGAATGGCTTCCAGCATGTTCTCGGGAATGGCGGCACAGTTTATGGCCACGAAGGGCTGATCCGCCCGTGGGGACTGCTGGTGAATGTACCGGGCCAGGACTTCCTTGCCAGTTCCGCTTTCGCCGGAGATCATGACGGTCGAGTCGCTGCCGGCCACTTTGGTCGCCAGCTGGAACATGCGTTTGCTGATCGGATCCTCGGCCACCGGCTCATCGCTGGCTTTTTCGCGTCCGCCACCCACAATTTTACTGACAGCGTCGACCAGGAACCGTGGCTCGAAGGGCTTCACAAGGTAATCGATAGCGCCGGCCTGCATGGCCGAGACCGCATCGCTGATCTGGCCATAGGCCGTGATCAACATCATTGGCAAGCCCGGATACAGCCGCTGGACCTCGGCCAGCAACTGATGCCCAGACAGGCCCGGCATATTGACATCGCTGACCACCATATCCACCGGGGACTCTGCCAGTCGCTGAAGCGCCTCGTTGGCATTTGACGCTTCCCTCACCCGGAATTTTGCCAGTTCAAGGGTGGTTACCAGCGCTTCCCGCAGGTCATGGTCGTCCTCAACAATCAGAATCTGGGCCTTTGCCATGGTTGCCTCCGATCAGTTTCTGTTACGTAATTGCGGCAGGCGCAAGGTAGCGATGGCGCCGCCCTGCTCTGGCGATTCAATGGAAAACCGCCCCTGATGCGCCTTGATGACGGCTTGCACCACCGCAAGGCCGAGCCCCGTACCATGGGACTTGGTTGTATAAAAGGCTTCTGTTAACCGGGCCGCGTCCGAATGCTCGAACCCCGGTCCGTTGTCCACAACGCGAATAACCAGCTCGCTGTTCTCCTCGGTTACCCGAACTGCAACCTGGGTCGCTCCGGCCTCAAGACTGTTATTCACAAGATTGGTGCAGGCGCCGACAAGGGCATCCCGGTTACACAAGAGACGGCAGTCGCCGGAAATTTCGTTCTCGAGAGTCACCTCTGCGCCGGGAGCCGGCTTCAGCCCCTCCACTGCGGACGCCAGAGCCGAGACCAGCTTGCCGGCAGACATCTCCTCTGCCAGCCGGGTTTCGCCCCGGGCGAATATGAGCATATCCCGCACCTGCTGCTCCAGGTGAGTCAGTCGAGACATCAGACGCGAAGCGCAGCGTTGACGCATTTCTTCATCGAGGTCGTCCTGGCTCAGGTGGCCACCATAGAGAATTGCCGCAGACAGAGGCGTACGGATCTGGTGTGCAAGGGATGCCACCATCTTGCCCATGGCAGACAGCCGCTGGGCGTGTGCCAGCTGCGCCTGGAGATGTCGGGTTTCAGTGAGGTCGGTCAGAAGGATCAGCTGGCCGGGCTGGTTTTCCATGGTCCGGATCTCAATGCTGACCCTGCGACCATCTTTCAGGGAGACTTCGTGGCCATCGTCCCGCCGGGGGGCAAAACAGCGATGGATGACATCCACCCACCGGGTGCCGTCCAGGGGTTCCCCGAGAAGCGCAATGGCGGCGGGATTGGTCTGCGTCACCACGCCCTGGCTGTCCAGCACCACCACGCCCGCAGGCAGTGCGTTCAACAAGGTCGACAGACGGTCTGCCAATCGCTCTTTCTCCTCCAACTCCTGCTGACGCTGGAGCGATTCCTGGTTCAACTCGCCGGAAAGCTGGTTCACCCGGGACTCAAGGGTTCGGTAGGAGTCGGTAATCTGTCGCGACATACGGTTGAACAGCTCGAGGGCGGAATCCACCGCCGCGTCGTCCTGCTCCGGGAACAGGGCCGTAACCTTGTCGTTTACATCCGCCGCCGCGTTGGCTTTCGCGCTGCCTGCGCCGGACTGAAGAACAAACTGTGCCTGACTCATAACCTGACTCCCCGATCGGTCCGTCGGATCGGACCTCCTGATTCGGATACTTCGTTTACAGGTCACTAAGCCAGCACCGTGCCAACTTAATTTTTCCTTTATATATCAGCAGGAAAGAGAATCCAGAAAGAGGCGAATGACAATTTTACGTCGGTCAAAAACAGAAACGGCGCCTTAGGTTACGAACCTTTGACGCCGTCTCAAAAACTCGAAAATGCGAACTATCCAGTTCACGAATCCTCGGATTCCTCTTCTCTCAGCCCGTACTTACGCACCTTCTCTACCAGTGTGGTTCGACGAATACGCAGCTTTTCGGCAGCCCTGGCCACGACACCGCCAGCCTCGTCGAGCGCCTGCTGGATCAACTGCTTCTCGAGGTTCGAGAGGTAATCCTTCAGATCGATGCCGTTCACCGGCAGCAACGCAGGGGCATCCAGCCCGACCAGTCCCGGAATACCGGAAGGCATGCCGGTGTCCTCGACCGGACGGTTCTCATCGTAGTCATCCACGTAGCGGAACTTCTTGGGCAACTCCTGTACGCCGATCACACCGTACGGGTGCATGATCGAGAGGCGTTCGACGAGATTGGCCAGTTCACGCACGTTGCCAGGCCAGTCGTGGCGGCAAAGACTCATGATTGCGGCCGAATTCATCCTCAGCGAGCCGCGCTTCTCTTTTTCCATCCGGGAAATAAGCTCGTTGATCAGCAAGGGAATGTCTTCCACCCGATCACGCAAAGCAGGCATCTCAATGGGAAATACATTCAGGCGGTAATAGAGATCTTCCCGGAAATCCCCGGACTCGATCATGTCTTCCAGATGCTTGTGGGTTGCAGCAATCACTCGGACATCGGCCGATTGGGTCCGGTTACTACCCACCCGTTCGAAGGTACGCTCCTGCAGAACCCGAAGAATCTTTACCTGCATATTGAGAGGCATGTCGCCTATTTCATCCAGAAACAGGGTACCGCCCTCAGCCATTTCGAAGCGCCCCACCCGGGCTGTGATCGCACCGGTAAAGGCGCCCTTCTCATGGCCAAAAAGTTCGCTTTCCAGCAGTTCGGCGGGGATGGCGCCACAATTTACAGGCACAAACGGCTTATCCCGTCGGGAAGAGTGATAGTGCAGGTTTCGGGCAACCACTTCCTTGCCAGTACCGGATTCGCCGGTGATCAGAACGCTGACGTCCTTATCGGCTATCTGTTCCATCAACTGACGGACCTGCTGGACCTTGCGACTGGTCCCCACGAGACTACGGAAGAGTTGAAGACCGCGCTGCTGGCCTCGCTCCCGGGATCGACTGAACTGATCGCGGAAGACCTGGGCACGGTAGAGCGAATCAACAAACTTGGTGTAATTCAGCGGCCACTCCATGCGGGCAATAATGCGAGCGCCGGCATCTTCGGAAAGGCCTGAGAGTTCGGGGTGTCCAACCAGCAGTAACGGAACGCCCTTAACCGCATTGCAGACTGTGGTAATGGTCTCGGTGACTCCGGCATCTTCGCCGTTTACCACCGCGACCGCGATGTCCGAAAGGCTTTCCTCGTCGCCACTGCTCAAAAGTGCCCTGGCTTCATCGCCGGCAAGGATCTGTTCCTCGCCGATGAACTCAAGAATGGTGACCATGTCCCGCAGTCTTGAATCATCCTCGCTCAGCACCAGCACTTTGTTATTTTTAGACATTCAACCGAATCTCTTGGGGGATTTGTGCGGTATTTAAGACTGTAAGGGCGACAGAGTCAATTTTATGACGCTATTTCGGTCGATTTGAAGAAACGTTCTGATAGGCCTTCGCTGCGCTGCGATTTCGGTTAATACCTTTGAGGCCGTCCTCCGCTTCCTTGCGGGCAATACGCGCGGATCCGTCCGCTGCGTCAATAAACTGCTGCAATTCCTGCAAGCGGAGCCGCACCGGCTCCGCCTCGATCTCACCCGCTTCCAGGGCAGCCATCAGCGGCTCGACTGCCGGCTTCACCTTCTCGTTAAGACTGGCCATCGCTTCCCAGTCTTTATCTGCCAAAGCGCGACCAAGCCTGGCCATCAACTGGTCGAGATGATCAAGGTGCGCTTGCGGGTCTGCCATATCGGCCTCCTTGGTGATCAACGGCGAGCGGCTCTACGGGCAGCGGAAGCAGTAAATTCATTACCCCGGAACCCCGGGCTGAAATCGTACGCCGGGAAGGCATCATCCAGCCCATCAATGTAGTAACGCTCCGCCTTCAGGTCGTAGGTCATCTCCATGGTAGTCCAGAATACGGGCTCACTGTAATAGCTGATATTATGGGCCTCCGACACTCGCCACAGGTTCCCTTCCGCATCGTACTCCTCGGATGCCAGAATCTGCCAGCTGTCTTCGTCCACGTAGAACACGCGGCGATCGTAGATGTGACTGATCCCGGTCCTGCGTTTCGCCTCAACCACCCAGACCCGGTGCAGCTCATAGCGGGTCAGTGCCTGATTGATGTGGCCCGGACGAATCACATCATCGGCCTCCACCTGCGGCCCGTGTAGCTTGTAGGCATTGTAGGGTACGAACAGCTCCCGCTTGCCTTTCAATTCCCAGTCGTACTGATTGGGTGCGCCGTTGTACATATCTTTCTGGTCAACCGAACGCAGTGACGATGAGTTCGGCAAGTCCGTCTCATAGGCCAGGTTTGGGGACCTGCGAAGCCGGCGCGAGCCGGAATCATACCGCCAGGCCAGCCTCGGCGAGCGCACCTGATCCAGGGTTTCGTGGACCAGTGTGATGGTGCCGGCCAGCGAAGAGGGTGCAATGGTGTCAGTCTTCAGGTAGAAAATCTTGTTATCGATTTCCGCCAGTTCCGCCCCTTTCTGACTATAGGCAAAGAAATAGTCGTAATCATTTACCACCGGATTGTACGAACCGTCCCTTTGGGGCGTTGCGGACGCACTACGCAGGGAAATCTCTTCGCCCCGGTAGCGAAGAATGTGGTTCCAGATGACCTCCAGACCGTCTTTGGGGATCGGGAATGGGCTGGTCATAATGGTGTCTCGAACACCGTTACCGTTGTCCAGCAACTGCGCTGTCAGAGCATTCTCACGAAACTTGTCGTAAACGTGCTCGGGAAACGCTGCCGTTCGGCGAGTCTGATAGACCGGCATGAAATAGTCCGGCCCGTACTTGTCCAGCATGGCGATATGGCCATCGGAAAGCTTGTCGCGGTAGAGATGGACATTATCGGCGGTTATGACGAAGAGGGCCTCGTCTTCGGGAAAGGGATCAATTTCAACCTGCCCCTCGCGCCAGCCGTCCGGGGGCGTTGCAAGACCACCGGTCCACTCGGGTATGCTGCCTGACCTGTTGCCGGCCCGTTCGGCTCCAACCGGAGTGAGATCATCACCCAGCCGCTGCGCTTCGGCAGTCGTGACTTTGGACAGAGCCTGTCCGGAAAAACCGAGAAAAACCAGTGCGACACCTGCAACGATGTGGCTTCGCATCCCTTACACCTCCAGAAGTTCATGCTGTTGGGCAGCCGAAACGATCAGAACTCGCACAGCCGGGCGCCTTTTTGCCAAATTCAAACGGTCGTTTCAAGTGAATGTTTGTATTTTATTGTGAAACCTCCCCTGGCAGACAGTTGAAGAAATTTGCCGCCAAAAATGGTATGCTGTCGCATTAATTTTCCGGGGTTGCACCCGCGCTGGGGGATTGAAGGTATTCCATGGCCTCGCAATGGCACTCGCAGGTTTCGCAAAAACTCTTTCTCGCCCGCACTCTGCTGGGGCAACTGGATCGACCAACAGTCGAGGGCGTAGGCCATCCCCCCAATGAAGCTGAACAGGCTTTGCGCCGGGAAGCCGCGATCCAGGGGGCGATCGAGTTACTTCTCAGATCCCGGAAATTATTGCTGGTGATGATTGCCAGGTTGTACCAGAAAAAATCAGAAGAGCCTGCCACTCTGGCTGAACTGGCCTCGCTGATCGGACCGGAACCGAATGAAATAAGTCGGCTCAGAGAGCTGGAACAGCGCTCAGGCAGCTGGTGGAACCATCTGGAACAACTGGAACGCTCTCAGAGCCGACCGCCAGCAACCAAAAAAACCGTGAGCGCGGAGAACATTATTGCGGTAGCCGCCGACACCGGCCCGGATCGCTCCGCGGCGGCCTTGCTGAAAACACTGAATGCCGTCAAACACTTTGCCGACGATCTGGAAGACCAGCACAGCGAGTGGTGAACCACTCCAATTGCCGGTTACACTGATCTGATTA
This sequence comes from Marinobacter sp. MIT932201, assembly GCF_047123295.1. Classification (NCBI taxonomy): domain Bacteria; kingdom Pseudomonadati; phylum Pseudomonadota; class Gammaproteobacteria; order Pseudomonadales; family Marinobacteraceae; genus Marinobacter; species Marinobacter sp. MIT932201. The sequence continues at coordinate 2,850,540 of NZ_CP138917.1, forward strand.
ACTTGAAGGTTTACTGAATGTCACCATCGTTTTTTGAAATTGTGCAACTGACCAACGGCGATTACGCCCTGCGCCGCATTGACGATGACAGTGCGCCACTGGTGAAGATCTCATTCTCGGAGGAAGCCCGGGAAATGATGGAAGACCGTGATATGTCTGTTGCTAAAGCAATGATCGCCGCAGGTATCGAGGCGGTCGGAAATGTTGCCCACGATATCGACTGGGAAGACGACGAACTGGACGCTTCAGACGCCCAGCCCTCCTACACTCTCCACTGAGTCATTAACGCTGCCTGAGAACGACCCCATGGCTGTTGCCTTCGGCAGAGGCTTTTTGCAGGGACTCAAAGGCAGCGCGGCCCAGTTTACGGGTCCACATGACCACAGCATGGCAGGTGCCTGCACTGAGGGCTCGCTCGGCCAGTTCCTGCGCGGAATAATCCGACGTTGAACGAAGCACTAGCAACTCACCAGCCACGATCCCATGCATTTTCTGCCACTTGCTGACCAATGCCTGAGGCGGATCAATCCAGGCCAGCCAGCGCTTTTCCTGGTTCAGCTGCGTCAGCATGGGCAACAGCAACTGAAAGTTTTCCACCTGGCCTTCCGGCAAGATGATTTCCGTCACATTGCCAGAGACCTTGGTCTCGTTGGATTCCGGAGAACGTCGGGCACGAATGACAGAGCGTCGCTCGCGGGCGGCGGTTGCCGGCACTGAACAGGACAGAGCATTGGGATTGTAAGCCAGATTCTGATTAAAGCTCATTTGTTCCATAATTCACCCGTTTTCCAATCTATCAGAGGTTATCCGTACTGATCAGTGCAGATCAGAGCGTCGGATAACACCCACACCCAGGCCTTCGATGAACAATTCCTGCTCGGTAAGGTCTACTTCGATGGGTGCGAATTCTTCGTTCTCGGCAATCAGGTAGACTTTCGAGCCTTCCTTGCGGAAACGCTTTACCGTAACCTCGTCGCCGACCCGGGCAACGACCACCTGGCCGTTGTGAACATCCTGGGTGCTGTGCACTGCCAGCAAATCGCCATCAAGAATGCCGATATCTTTCATACTCATGCCCCGGACCCGCAGTAGATAATCTGCCGAGGGCGAGAAGAACTCGGGCTGGAGCGTGCAGTGATCCTCAACGTGCTCCTGGGCCAGGATCGGACTACCAGCGGCAACCTGCCCGATCACCGGCAGCCCAAGATCCTCCTCTGCCTCTGGCAGCCGGATACCGCGGCTGGCCCCTGGCACCATCTCAATGGCCCCCTTCCGAGCCAGCGCACGAAGATGCTCCTCTGCAGCATTGGCCGAACGAAAACCCAGTTCAGCTGCGATTTCAGCACGAGTTGGCGGATAGCCGGTCTCATCGACGTAGCGGCGTATGATATCCAGTACCTGTGACTGCCTTGCTGTGAGTTTCATCAAGCTACTCCGTTGTATCGGGGTCGGTGCCAGTATCCGCAGTCCGGGAATGCCTGCTCCGGATAGCCTGCTTCAGGCGCCCTGTTTTTTTATACAGTAAACTGACTATATACAGTGTTTTATCCAGTGTAAAGTCAGGCCCGTGATTTTCTTGCATTGGGTTAACCATGATGATCAGCAGCGGTGTGATATGGTTAGTGTTCAAGCCCTCACAAGTCAGGAAGTAGCATGACGCAAGCCAGTAGTTGCAGGATGCCTGATATCCGAGAGACAAACGAAGGCCGGGAACGCCGCGTGGGTGTCGAGATCGAATTGTCTGGTCTGGGCTACGATGAACTGGTCACCCTGGCCGCAAGGCTTCTTGAAGGGACGGCGGTGCTCCAGTCACGCTACGTGACCAAGCTGGAGACCGCACTCGGCGAATTCACGGTGGAACTGGATTCCGACCCGATCAAGGACCTTGATCTGGCCGATGAACGCCTGCCTCAGTCGATCCGGGAACTGGGCGGCCAGGCGATGGATGTGATTGATGCTGCCGCAGAACGGGTTGTGCCCCTGGAAATCATCAGCCCACCCCTGCCTTTCTCCAGCCTGGAGACTATCGAATCTCTCGTTGAAGACCTCAGGAAAGCAGGCGCTCTGGGCAGCCGGGATGCCATCTATTTTGCCTTCGGCCTCCAGTTGAACCCGGAACTGCCCGATCTCAGCCCGGAAACAATGGTTCGATACTTCCAGGCGTTCGCGGCGCTTTACGACTGGCTCAAAGACCGGCATCAACTGGATGTCAGCCGCAAATTCACCACCTATATCGAACCCTGGCATGGGCGCTATACCGAGCTTTTGATGGAAGACAACTACCGGCCCAACCTCGGTGAGCTGATGGAGGACTACCTGGAGTTCAACCCAACCAGGAACCGGGCGCTTGACCTGCTGCCTCTGTTTGCTCACCTGGACAGTGAGCGTCTTGAGCGCCATGTTCACGATCCGCGGATCAAGAGCCGGCCAACCCTGCACTACCGGCTGCCGGATTGCGACATCGATAATCCGGATTGGCACTTTTCTACCGTGTGGAACGATTGGGTGGTACTGGAGCAATTGGCCAACAACCCGGACGACCTGGCGGACATGCGGCGACTGTTCCGGGAGCGACGGAAGCTCAACCTGCATAACCTGACCCACAGCTGGCAGGAAACCACCGACGACTGGTTGGCCAAGAACGGGTATGTCTGAGCCGTTTCCCGAACAGGAACTTGAGGTTCCCGGCCTGACCATTGGCATCAGTGGTCCTGCTCGCAAAAGCCTGGCCCATCGCCTGATCAGCCTTGGATTGCGTCTTCACGGCGCTCGTACCCACTACATCCGTCCCGGGTCGCGGGTGGCCGTAGCAATGCTTGATGGCCTGGTGCTCTCCGGCGGCACCCATGTCCATCCTGAGCGATATGGCCAGGAACCCCAGGTTACCGCAAACTATGATCGCAAACGGGATGCGACCGATCAGTCGCTGCTGGAGCAGGCCGAGGCCATTGGCATTCCCGTGCTGGGGATTTGCCGCGGCGCGCAATTCATTAACGTTTTTCATGGCGGATCGTTGTGCCAGAACGTGACCCCGCTGAGGGTCAACACCCGGCATCGGCCTCTGCTGTTGCCCCTGCAAACGGTGCGACTGGTAACGCAAAGCCGGCTTGAACAAGCCATGCGCTCGCCTGTGATCGGCGCCAACCGCATTCACAGCCAGGCGATCAAACGCCTGGGCCAAAATCTGCGTGTAACCGCCGTGGATAATGATCTTTTTGTACAGGCCATTGAAAGCACGCAAGGTCAGTGGCTGACGGGCATCCAGTGGCATCCTGAATATCTGCTTTACCACGGTGGGCACCGGCGCATTTTTGGCCAGTTCGTGGATGCCGCCCGCCGTTTCAAACTGGCGCGCCTGGAACCGGATTCCGGCGAAGCCTGATCCATCAACGGTTGCCAAAGGAGGCAATGTCATGAACGGAAGGAACCCCAAGCTCCGTTTTAACCTGAAATCCCGTTTCCTTATTGCCCTGGCTCTCACAGTGCCAACCCTGGCGATGGCGGGCGAGGTGACGCTCACCGGTGAAGGCAGTGTCCGATACGAGCCGGACAGCGCCAGGCTTCAGTTTACTGCCAGTGCCGAGCACGAATTGCCGCAGAAGGCTACTGAACGTGTAGCTGCGCTGATGGAGCAATGGCGGGAGGGGATTGGCAAATACCGTGACCAACTCAACGACTATTCAGACGCCACCGTGAACCTGTACACCCGAACCTTGCCTGCACCGGAGCGGGAAGAGGAGCCTCATAAACAGGCCGTGGCTTCACAAACCATCAGTTTCAGCATCAGCGACCTTAACCTGCTCAACCCCCTCCTCCAGCAAGCCCAGTCTTTGGGCCTGGATTACCATCTGGGCCCACACCAGTTCTTCCACTCGGATGAGACCGGGATGGAGCAGGAGGCGCTTGCCAGGGCAATCGCAGACGCGAAGGCCCGGTGCCAATTCGTGGCCAATCAGCTCGACCAGACCTGCGGCGATGTTGTCACCATCAACATCAATGGCGGGCACCGCCCGGTTCCGATGATGATGGCCGAGGCCAAATCCATGTCGGATACAGTCGCAAGCGTGGGGGAGCGGGAAATCCGCGCTTCGGTGAGCGCGACCTTCGAACTCGACTGAGTTCAGAAATCCCGCGTGTAGAAAATATCCAGGGAGGCCGCCAGACCACTGGCCGCCTCCAGGTAAAAGTATCGGCCCAAGTCGTAACGCAGTGCAACGGTCGTGATCGGCTCGAAAATGCCGACACCATAGCGAACACTCAGCTCATCCGTCAGGTAGCCGCTGGCCACCACCGACGTCTGATCGCCCGAGCCCTCTGCCTCAAGTGTCAGTTGTCGGATACCGAACTCCTCACCAATCTGCCCGGTTACCTTGCTGGCCTGGGTCAGCCCCAGCGAAAGCGCAGCCCGGCTCATCTGGCCTTCGTCGCCCTGGCTTTGGGGGGGCCTGCCAAGAATCACGTAGGACAAAGCTTCAGTCTGCGGCATATCGGGATTGGAGAACACCTCGGTCTCAGGTGATTGCACCGGCCCCGTCAGACGGATACCGGCAACCACGGTATCAACCCGCCGCACGGCTTCGATATCCAGATAGGGCTGAGCAAGATTGCCAACGAACAGGAGCCTGGCACGCCTGAGTTCGAGTTCCTGACCGTAGGCCTCATACTGGCCATTAACCAGCTGGAGTGTTCCCCGGGTATCCATATCGTTGGTGATCCTGAGGGACCCTTCGAGATCGCCTGTCACGCCGAAGGCCGAAAACGTCACCTGATCCTCACCCACCAAGACATTCACATCCATGTTCAGTGAGCGAACTACGGGTTCCTCCTTCTCAACACCTACGATGACTTCGTCTTCAGAAACCGACACGGCCTGCTCAGGTAGCCCCTTTATCTCGATGTCCCCTCTTGGGACTGCAACCTGTCCGGTGATTTCCAGGGTGCCTTCACGGAAAACCAGGGTCAGATCCGGCTCCACCTCAACCTGGGCATAGGGCTCCACACTGAACGGTACGCGCTCCCCGGAAATCGTGATTTTCCCCCGCGGCGCCTGTTGCCAGTCGACCTCGCCATCCAGGATGGTCTGACTCCGGGCATTGCTCTGGATCCTGCCGCTGATCTGTGCCGAATAGCCCGAGAATTCAATAGTGGCAATCATCTCCTCAATGGGCAGCGGCAACCGGGGATCTGAAACCCGGCCATCCACCAGATGCAATTCGCCGGTCACAGCCGGCTTCATCAACGGGCCCGAAAGCTGACCCTGGCCATTCACTTTCCCCGCCACCTCATCAAGCCCGGACAGCAATCCTGCAAGGGCGATATCAAGCCCTTCCAGATTGAACGAACCCTCGATGTTGCGATTTTCGGAGTTCGGGTCCAGCCCCATGTCCAGCTCAAACCTGCCCAATTGGGGGCCAGCCAGACGAACGGAGACATCGGCCTGTCGAGGTTTGAGGGTGAGCTCGGTGGTAAAGGCATCATAGTCGAGGTCTTCCCACTCACCATCGACCAAAAGCTGGAATTCGCCATCACCGGCATCAAGATACACGCGACCATCAGGGCCTTCCGCCGTGGTGGTAAAATCGATCTCGCCATCTAACCGCGCATTCCAGCGCACGGTTTCCGGCAACAAGGGCGCCAGAGCGAGCGTTGGGAACCGGCTGATTCGGTAGGCGATATCGGGAACCGGAAGCAATGTCTGATCGTCGGCGCAAACGGTGCTTTGTTGCCAACGCCAACAATGGCTGCCAAAGGTCAGTTCACCGTTGGCACCATAGGCGAGGGTCGCTGGTGACTCCAACTGCCATCGCTGCGACTGTTCCGGAACATTTATCACCCCGGTTGATAGCTGCCCCTGCCAGGTTTTCCATTCGGAACCAGCACCACCCTCGAAAGCCAGTTCCAGGTCGGCTTCGGAATGCTCAGCCCTCAGGCTCACGGTGTGCTGCCCCTGAGTGCCATTCGCCTGGAGCGTGAGCGTTTCAAGCTCCTGACCGCCCCCACCTATATTCTCCGCTTGCAACTGGCTTGTGAGCCTCAGCCCGTCGTCCAGGTCGGCCTCAAGGCTCAGGGTTTCAATGGTCAGCTGGTCGCGCCAGGCAAGGTTTTGGCCGCCCGCTTTCAACTCTCCCACCGGACGCTCTGGCGTTCCTTCAGCCATCAGGGTCGCTTCCAGATTGCCGGTCAGGCCGGGGAGTAAGATCTCGGGCTCAGGCAGGTTCAGGGCCAGATCGCCCTGCAACAGCTCGCCCCAGGTACCACGTCCTTCTACCCGGTTGGCACCGATCGCCAGAGTCAGCCCAGACAACTCCCAGCTACCGGATGAGGTATCAAGGCGCCCTTCGAGGGATGCAGGATTGGAACGCCAGTCACCCTCGAGATTCCAGGTGGCGTTCATGGCAGGAATGGGACCGTCCCCGAGCTGCCCTTCGGTGGTGACATCGCCACTCAGGCTGGCTTCAAGAACCGGCACCCAGTATCCCGGATTGAAATTCTGAAGGGCCAGGGCTGCCTGCCAGGACAGCGGGCCGGCAAAGTTGACCGATCCGTTTCCGGTCAGCGACCCGGCGCCAGTGCTGATTCTCAGATCGGTCAGCGTGGTTTGCTCGCTGTCACCATCCACCGTGGTAGACAGATCAGCACGGCCCTGAGGGCCGTCAACGCCTGCTTCAAGCTCCGCATGGTAGCTTCCCTCTCGCCAGGACACCGTACCATCGAGCGACTGGAGCGTAACCGCCGGCTCTTCAAGGCCCGGGACCAGGGTGTACCAGGGAAACCCGCGCAAGCGGACATCGGCACTGGCCTCCAAGACCTCACTCCAGCCCACACGTCCGTTGGCCACCACCGTATTCCGTTCACTGCCATTTGAGCTATCCGTGGCCAGTTCAATACGGATGCCCTGAGCCGCCTGTGTGGTCACAAGGCCCTCAAGCGCCAGCTGCACCGGCCCGGTTGTCCCGGGCAGTCGTGCTCGCCCCTGTGCACGGAAACCTTTCTGCAGACTGCCACGGGCCTCCACAGACCAGTCGTTGAGCACCAGGGTCTCCGGCAGCGCCTCAGCTGCCCGGAACTGGTCCGAGGTTATCCTGAGTCTTGCTGGCAGGCTGGGATCGAGCGGCGCGACCTGCCCCGAGAGTTTGGCATTCAGATAGCCGCGACTCGTAGCTGCCACCATCAGATCCCGCACGCTGCCAGAGAGTGTTGCATCCAGCGTCCACTGGTCACCGTAGGGAGGTGGAACCTCTGCCCTGACCTCAAGATTGACGGGCCAGTCCCGTCGGGTTTCTATCCGGCCGTTGGCAGAAACCGTGTAATCACCCAACCGATACCAGGCGCGCTCGATGGTCCAGTCAGCACCCGATCCGCCCGCGTCCAGCTCAAGCCGGTCCCAGACCCTGTTGCCATTGAAGGTGAAAGGGCCCATCCGGACGCCGCTGATATTCAGCGCCAGAGGCAAGTCGAGCCCAGGCAGCGTTATTGCACCGCCATCCCCCGATTTATCCGCCGGGGGCAACTGGGTAACCGCAAGCGTCTCTGCTTTCAGACCGTCAACACAAAGCTGTTTCCTGAAGAGGCAGGAGGGCGACCAGTCCACGAAAGGCGATTCAACAATAACCTCTACCCCATAACCTCGCCATTGCAGACGATCAGCCTGCCACTGGCCAAACAATGAGCCACGGTCGTTTTCGACCTGCAGCCCCGGGACCTGTTCAATGACCCACGCGGTCCCGGTCTCGGAACGCAAGGCCAGCAGAACCGCTGTCAGCAACAAGATGGGCGCGAGGATCAACACCCCGAGACATACAATCAGCCAGAAGCGAAGCCGGTGTGAGCGGGCCGGCTGTTCCTGTTGGTTGTCTTCGTGTCTGTCCGGTGTCTGCGTCAAAGCTCGGGCCCCATGGAAAAGTGAATCCGCCACTCCCCGCCAAATTCGCGATCCAGCCCTTTGGCAACGTCGAACCGCAACGGGCCCACCGGGCTGATCCAACGAACGCCAATGCCGACGCCGGTTGCCAGGGGGTCGTTCAGATCGTTGATGGCATTGCCATGATCGACGAACACCGCAGCCCGCCATTGGTCGGCAAACTGGTACTGATACTCACCGCTGCCCACCATCAAAAAACGGCCGCCCACCGGCACACCATTTTCGTTTTCAGGCGAGAGTGTTTCATAACCATAGCCCCGGACGCTTTGATCGCCACCGGCAAAAAAACGGAGGGACGGCGGCACATCCGAGAACCGGTTTGTGGCAACGGCTCCTGCCTGAAACCGGCCGACAAATCGGTGCTTACCAGCTAAGGTAAACAAGCCCTTAACCAGCGCATTCACGTGCAGGATATCCACATCCGAGAGCACAGCCCGATGCGAGCCGGTAACATCAAACTGCAAACGATAGCCGCGGGAAGGGTCCAGGGGCGAATCCGCGTGGATCTTGGAGTAGCCTGCGCCCGGGAGCAGAAGCGTGCTCGTGCCCTTCTCGTCGTTGCCGATGTTGAACCGTTCGCCCTCCCAACGTAGTGAGAGTACCTGGAGCCAGCCATTATCCAGCTGATGCTGCCACTGCTGGCCTAAGGTCAGAAGTTCCGATTCAACATTCTCGATATCCTCCCGCTGATATCCGGCCGTCAGACGGATCAGATCCGTCATGGGCGGGTCCAGAGGCAGTTCGTACCAGGTACTCAGATTCTGACGTGGCACCGAAAGCTCTGTCTCCGCACCCCGCTTGTACCCCATGGGATTGATCCAGTGCTCCCGCCATGTGCCGCGGAACCGCGGACCCACGTCGGTCGAGAAACCGACGCCGGCCGATACCGAGCGTGCTTCGCGCCGAGTCAGTCCTACGCTAACGGGAATGACACCATTTTCGGCTTCTTGCGGTGAAATATTGATGTCGACATTGCTGAAATAGCCGCTGTTAAGCAGATCCTTGTTCAGCTGCGCAATTTCGTCGGCATGATAGGGGGTCCCCGGTTCAAAGGTGACGAAATCCCGCAGAAGCTCGATCTCGAACCAATGTCCCTCCTCGAAAGTGACCTCTCCCAGCTGATATCGCTGACCACTCTCATAAATGAGCGTGATTTCGGCGCTGCGCCTCGCCGGATCCACCTCCAGGGTGCGAGTGACAAACCTGCCGTCGAAATACCCCCTGCGCCGGGCACGGGTCTGGATGGTGTCTCTCAGGTTGGCGTAGTCGCCGTGATTGAGAATATCGCCCTCTGCCGGATGTGGCGGCAGATCAGAGGTAAGCCTTGCATCAGCCGCAGCCTCGCCCCGTATCTCCACGATCCGGGAGCTGACTCTCACCGGCTCACCGGGGGTAATGGACAGGGTGAGCGTCGCCGTTGTGTCCGAGTCGCCCTCTTCTATCCGCCAGTCAATCAGGGGCCTGTAATAACCCAAGGCACGCAGGGCTTCCCGGGCCTGATTGACAGCCGTTGGGGCATATCGCCTCAGATTGCCGGCGCTTCGGCCTTCAACCTCTCCAATGAAAGCCTCAGCGTTGGATTTGAGCTCTGGATAGTCACCTTCCACGTTAACAACCACCTGTTGAGCAGAAACCCACGACGGCAGCCAGCAGAGCAGCAGGATCAGAAGCCGGACCCGGCCCGAATTCACGACTTGGTAGATTGATAGCATCCGGCTATTTCAGTGTTGGTGGTAACAAGAAGGATTTACGTTAAAGCGTGGGAGTTTAATGGCAGACGGTCAAGTTAATCCATGGTTGACCCTCGGGCACGCGTCAGGCGGCGCCAGGGCAAGTCGTTTGTGGCTTCGAAATAAGCTAACCTGTCAGATACTTAGCAACAGACCGGACCCAGGCGAATGCTGAAAATAAATCGAGAAAACCTGAAATCCAGTCACCAGCTTATCTGGTTCATCATTGATTTCCTGATGCTGGGGCTGCTAATCATCAACCTTGCCTTCATTATCTGGGACTCGATCTACAACTTTATCGCGGTTCAGAATCTCCTGAAAGAACACGCCCCCGCTATTCAGTCCGCCTACCACCCCATTCATGAACGCTTCATCTTTTACGATCTGATCTTTGTCAGCATCTTCCTGACCGAGTTCTTTGTTCGGTGGGGTTATGCCATAAAGGCCAAGGTGTATGACCGCTGGTACTTCTACCCGTTCATCCACTGGTATGACCTGGTGGGCTGTATTCCCGTAGGAAGCCTGCGTTTCCTGCGTATTCTGCGGGTGATCTCGATCATCTATCGCCTGCACCAGTACAAGATCATCGATATCACCAACACCAAGATCTACCGGTTCGTAAATTTTTATTATGAAGCCTTTATGGAAGAGCTCTCGGACCGCATCGTGCTCAAGGTTCTGAGCGGCGTGCAGCAGGAGGTTAGACGCGGCTCACCGCTATTCGACAAGATCCAGGAGGACATTCTCTACCCCCGGAGGGACATGCTCTCAGACTGGATTTCCAAGCGCGTTGCTGAGGCAACCCAGGAGGGCTATGTACCCAACCGCGGAGCGCTGCGCAGCTATCTGGAGGACCGGGTCGATAACGCCCTCAAGCAGAATCTTGAACTGTCGCGGCTGAAATACCTGCCGGTGGTCGGCCCCACGATTCAGGAAACCCTGGAAGAGGCCGTGGGAGACATCGTTGCCAACGTTATCCACCAGATTCTGGAAGACCTGGCCTCGGCCTCCAATCACGCCTTTATTGAAGACATCGTGAACGTGTTCCTGCCGACACCCGGCGAAGTGAGAGCCGACGAAACCCAGAACGAAGCACTGATCAATCTGATTATCGAGATCATTGATGCGATCAAGGGGCAGGTTAAAGTGAAACACTGGCGATCCGAGCTGCCTTGACGAACCGGCGAGATTTTCCAGAAACCAACAACAAAGAGAACATCCATGGATGCATCGCACTTGCCACTGCACTACCAATCCGCCCATGACCTTTTGGCGCAGCTGGAGGCGGGCAGTCTGACCAGCGAAGCCCTTACCGCAGCAATTCTGGACCAGATCCGGAAGCACAATCCCGCTATCAATGCCGTTGTGACCCTGGATGAACAGCTGGCACTCGCCAACGCCCGTCAGGCCGATGAACAACGGGCAGCTAACGCGGTGAAAGGCCCACTCCATGGACTGCCGCTTACCCTCAAGGACACCTGGGAAGTGGCTGGTATGACTTGCACCGCAGGCGCGCCGGCCCTTAGGAACCACAACCCGGAATACCACGCTGACGTCGTGCAGAGGCTGGAAGACGCCGGCGCCATTATTCTGGGCAAGACCAATGTGCCCATCTACGCCACGGACCTCCAGAGCTACAACAAGCTGTTCGGGGTCACCAACAACCCCCACAACCCGGCTCACACTCCGGGGGGCTCCTCGGGCGGCGCAGCGGCTGCTCTGGCCGCTGGCATGACGCCGCTCGAAGTGGGCAGCGACCTGGCCGGCTCCATTCGCACACCGGCCCATTTTTGTGGTGTGTTCGGCCACAAGCCAACCCGCTCCCTGGTCTCGTTTCGGGGCCACATTCCCGGACCGCCCGGCACCCAATCCCGGCCCGACCTGGCCGAGGGCGGCCCAATGGCGCGCAGCGCCCGGGATCTGGAGCTTTTGCTAAAAGTCATTGCCGGGCCACGGCCAGCCGAAGAGCGAAGCTGGGCGCTTCACATGGCACCGTCAGTGCTCCAGAGACTCGACCAGGCGCGGGTCGGCTTGTGGCTTGAAGACCCACTGTGCCCGGTAGAGCAGGAACTCACCGAAGGCTATCAGGCCCTGGGAAAATCACTTGCAGAGCGGGGCGCACTGGTCACCGAAGCAAAGCATCCTTTACTGAGCCTTGAGCATATCCTGCCCGCTTACTTCAACCTGCTCGGCACTCTGCTCAGTACCTCCCTGAAACCTGCGCAGCGCCGGCAAATGAAATGGGTCGGGCGACTCGAACCCTGGCTCAAATTCCTGGGCCCGATGACACCATTTATTGGTGAATACGGTAGGGGCGTGAACCAGCCCGTTTACCAGTGGATGGCCTGGAGCGAAATGCGGGAGAAAATGCGCGCCGAAATCGAATCCCTGTTTCAGGAAGTGGACGTTCTGCTGACGCCGGTCACACCAACCACGGCCATCCGGCATGACCACACCCACCCTGTCTTCAAACGCCGAATCACCGTCGCCGGCCAGCCACGGGCCTACATGGACCAGTTCTGCTGGATCGCCTTCGCCACCCTGCTGGGGCTGCCCGCCACCTCCGTGCCTATTGGCCGGACCCAGGAAGGCCTGCCGTTCAATGTTCAGGTAATCGGTGCACCGGGGATGGATCTGACGACGATCGGGTTTGCGGGACTGCTGGAGGAGGCGGGGCTTGCCGGCTTTGTTCAGCCGGAAGGATTCTGAAAAACACAGGAGTAGAAACGAACAAAGCCGGTTCTCGGCCGGCTTTGTTTCAATAGTGGTAGCGGGGGCTGGATTCGAACCAACGACCTCCGGGTTATGAGCCCGACGAGCTACCAGACTGCTCTACCCCGCATCAAACTGGTTATTTCTCAGGGAACCCCTGATCGACGTGGCGCGCATGATAAGGGGTGTGATCGACACTGTCAAAGGAAAGTTCCGGGTTTAACCAAACCTACCTCTCCAGAATCGCAGTAACCCCCTGGCCACCCGCAGCGCAGATGGAAATAAGGCCCCGACCGCTGCCCTTCTCCTCCAGCAACTTGGCCAGAGTCGCAACAATGCGGGCACCGGTGGCCGCAAAGGGATGGCCGGTCGCCAGGCTGCTGCCTTTCACATTGAGTTTGTCGCGGTCAATGCTACCCAGGGGCTTGTCCAGACCCAGGCGCTCCTTGCAGAAAGCCGGATCCTCCCAGGCTTTCAGAGTGCAAAGCACCTGAGCGGCAAAGGCTTCATGGATTTCATAGAAATCGAAATCCTGCAGTGTCAGCCCGGCCTTCTCGAGCATCCGGGGTACCGCATAGGCAGGCGCCATCAGCAGGCCTTCCTTCTTGTCCACGAAATCCACTGCCGCAACCTCCGAGAACGTCAGCCACGCCTTAACTTCGTAATTATTGGCCTTCGCCCACTCCTCACTGGCCAGCAGCACGCAAGACGCGCCATCCGTCAGCGCCGTGCTGTTGGCTGCCGTCATGGTGCCGTTTTCGCGATCAAAAACCGGCTTGAGCGTCGCCAGCTTTTCCAGCGAGGTATCCGGCCGCAGAATGTTGTCCTTTTCCAAACCTGCCATCGGCGTCATCAAGTCGTTGAAAAAACCCTCCTCATAGGCCTTGGCCAGCTTCTGATGGCTCTCGACGGCCAGCTTATCCTGATCCTCCCGGGCAACGTCCCACTCCTTCGCCGTCACCTGGGCATGCTCGCCCATCGACATACCGGTGCGGGGCTCGCCATTTTCAGGAACCTCCGGCTTGAGATGCCCCGGCCGGAACCGCCCCAGAGTTTTCAGCCGCTCGCCCGCAGTCTTGGCCCGGTTCAAATCCAGCAAAATCTCCCGGAGCCCCTCACCCACGCCAATCGGCGCATCGGATGTGGTGTCGGTTCCACCGGCGATGCCGCACTCGATTTGCCCCAGGGCAATCTTGTTGGCCACCAGAATCGCCGCCTCCAGCCCAGTTCCACAGGCCTGTTGGATATCGTAAGCCGGAGTCTCCGGAGCCAATCCACAGCTCATCACCGCCTCACGGGTAAGATTAAAATCCCGCGAGTGCTTGATAACCGCCCCGGCAGCCACCTCACCCAGCCGCTGCCCCTCAAGACCATACCGATCCACCAGCCCCCGCAGAGCCGACGTCAGCAACTCCTGGTTACTGATCTTGCTGTAGGCTGTATTGGAACGCGCAAACGGAATCCGGTTGCCACCCAGCACCGCCACGCGGCGAATACCCGAAGGCGCGGAGCTGGTCTTTTTCGAAGTAGCGGTTTTCTTGCGTGGAGTTTTCGATGCTTCTGCCATGATCAAACCATTCCTTTTATGAGATATCGAGATGTTCAAAGGAGCAATGGGGTTGGGCTTCCCAAAACCGTGGAGCGCCAGGGACGGCGCGACCGAGCCCTACATGGATGTATTCACGGGCGTGTTCTGGGAAGCCTTCCCCCAATGTTCCCTGCACCCAGGCTGAGTTGTTAATGTCGACAGTTTAGCGACAACCCGAAATGCCTCATTGGCACCCCTGACAACACCCTACAGGCATTGAGTCAATCCAAAAACTATCCGATTCTTTACCCTGTAGGACGATTCGCATCCAGCAACCCGAATGCAAAACAAGGAAGCCACCATGTCTGACCTCTATCTTAGAATAGTAAACACCCCGGTAGGTAAAACCGCCGCACAATCCCTCGGCCTGCCAGCACCAGTGCCCCTGAAACGCCTCAAACGCACCGACCAGCCCTTTATTGAGGGCGACGTACTCATTGGTGCAGCAGCCGGCGGCAAAGCCATCGCAACCATTGGCAGCACCCTCAGCGCCAGTGCCGCCACACTACACCATGCCAGCGGCAACGAGCGCCTGAACGATTCATCCAAAGCCGGCAACAAAGCCCGACCACTGGACCTGGGGTCGGACATCGACCACAAATTCTCGGCCCTGGTATTCGACGCCTCTGGCCTGAAAGGCCCCGACGACCTTCGAGCGCTCTACGACTTTTTCCACCCCACCATCAAAAAGCTCGGCAGCAACGCTCGCGTTCTGGTCGTTGGCCAGACCCCCGCCACCTGCAGGAAAGCACCCCAGGCCGCGGCTCAGCAGGCACTGGAAGGATTTGTTCGCAGCGTGGGTAAGGAGATCGGCAAGAAAGGCTCAACGGCAAACCTGCTGTGGATGGCGCCCGGAGCAGAGAAGCAACTGGAGTCCAGCGTTCGGTTCTTCCTGTCTGCCCGCTCTGCCTACGTGTCCGGCCAGGTCGTCAAGATCGGCAAAAGCGATGCGGCGCCGGCAACTAACCCCGTCGCCCCACTGACCGGCAGGGTTGCATTGGTCACGGGCGCCTCCCGTGGCATAGGCGCCGCCATCGCAGAAACCCTGGCACGGGACGGCGCGACCGTCATTGGTCTGGATATTCCGCCAGCCATGGAAGATCTTCAAAAGGTCACATCCGCCATCAAGGGCAAGGCCCTGGCCTGCGACATTACCGACGACAAAGCACCAAAACTGATCGCCGACTTTATCGACGAGCATTTCGGCGGGGTGGACCTGGTGATTCACAATGCGGGAATTACCCGCGACAAGACCCTGGGCAACATGCCTGAACACTTCTGGGATATGACCATCGCCGTAAACCTGACCGCCGAAGAGTTGATCGACGAGGAACTGGCCAGGCGTGAGCTTATGAAAGACAACGGGCGCATTGTTTGCATCTCTTCCATCAGCGGGATTGCTGGCAACTTCGGGCAGACCAACTACTCAACCGCCAAATGCGGAGTCATCGGATACGTGGAAGCCATGGCCCGGCAACTGAAAAACGGGGTGACCATCAACGCCATTGCTCCCGGGTTTATCGAAACCCAGATGACAGCAGCAATGCCGGTCACTATCCGCGAGGCGGGTCGCCGGATGAACAGCCTTTCCCAGGGCGGACAGCCGGTGGATGTGGCAGAAGCCATCGCCTGGTATTGCAGCCCGGCATCCACTGGAGTGAACGGCAATGTTGTGCGGGTTTGCGGGCAATCGTTGATTGGCAAATAAAAAAAGGGCCGATCCTTGCGGATCGGCCCTTTTTCGAAATTTGGTGGGTGGTACTGGGATCGAACCAGTGACCCTCGCCTTGTAAGGGCGATGCTCTCCCAGCTGAGCTAACCACCCGGGAATACTATCTAAATAAAAAATGGCGGAGCGGACGGGACTCGAACCCGCGACCCCCGGCGTGACAGGCCGGTATTCTAACCAACTGAACTACCGCTCCGCATCAATTCGGCCCTCGGGCTCGAACCTGAAACCGGATGGGGTGATCCGGTGATGCATTTGAAAGTGGTGGGTGGTACTGGGATCGAACCAGTGACCCTCGCCTTGTAAGGGCGATGCTCTCCCAGCTGAGCTAACCACCCACTTTCAAGCCTTTCAAAAGGCATTCACTTGCTTGGCAGCCGTGCTGTCTCAACCAAGTGAGAGGCGCATTTTAAGCATTTGGCTGGCGGTGTCAAATATTTTCCCGGAATTTTCTTTAAAAACCTGCAAGCCATTCAAAAGCGTACAGTTTTTAAGCAAATTCACTTCTGCCGCGAGGTTTTGACGGCCCGCACAACCGGACGATCCTGCCCTGCCTGCTGGGCTTTCTCCTGCAGAGACAACTCGCTAACACGGCTGCGCCTATCTTCAGGAACGGCCCGATTGGCCAGGGAACAATTCAGGTCATCCAGCCTTTTTTGCAGATCGCCCCAGCTATCGAGAAGTTGGGGAACAACATCGTCCGCCAGCTTTTCAAATCTGAGTTTAAGAGAATCCTTGAGAGTCATTGTTTTTGAATTTCCCGCGTTTTTCACCTGACGTCAGTGTAGTCAGCACTCAGAAAATCCACCAGCCACCTCCGGATTCTGCCTCTTCCCTTCGCTCACGCTCCTGCTCCAGTTCCGCGTACTCCCGCTCCAGCTGCTCAATCTTTTGATCTGTCTCCAGGGGAGCGGTGGGGCCACCACCGAATGGCCAGAACCAGGAAGCGGATTCGTACTTGCCTTCTTCCTTCATCCGCTCGATCTCAAGCTCCCGCTCCTCTTCCAGCAACACCAGTTGCCGCTCGTAATCCATGTCTTCATTCACTTCCACAATCGAAGTTGCAGCGTGGTTCGGTGCCAATAGATCACTGTTGAGGAATCGAGTGGAAACGATCTCATCTGCCTGCATGGCATACTCCCGGGTAACCAGCTGTAGGTCACCCTGGGTCAGCGGGTGGTCCGGATCCAGATCAGGGTGTCGCTGGCCCGGCTCGGAGAGCTCGTTATAACGCAGGTAATAAATCTTTCCGGGCTCGACTTCCAGCGTGGCATCGGCGATCAGGCTCAGACTGAAGGAGTTCATTCCCTCCAGCCCCAGCAGCGGCCGACGCATGGCGATATGGCGCTCCCCGGGGCTCACCTCCAGCCAGGTGAAGCTGTCGTTACGGATGTTGAAATAGTGGGTATCGTCTATGTAGACACTTGGGGCTTCGATCTCGTCTGCAGCCCACTGGGAATGGGTCCGATAGAAGTACAGCACGGCGTTGCGCCGGTCCCAGCTGTCGTTATCAATGTGGACGAAATCATGGCCGGAAACCGGGTGCAGGAACGAACCGACGCTTTTACCAATGGACTGATAAACCGTACACCCGGACGCCGCCAGCAACAGAAGTAACGCGACCAGCGGCCGGAGCAAGGGAAAAACGGAAGGCACTCGGGTTTTCATTGTTGTTAACTCTTCATCCTGATTGCGAGTTGCCTGATCATAACAACTGCAAATCCCCAGAAATGAGAGCTACCGCAAGGGATGGCTACAAACCGTTACAAAACCCGAAATGCGATGACCGAAACGCCTTGCGGGACAATTACTGCCCGCTGACCTGGCTCCGCAGCTGGTTCACTTCTTCAGACAGCCGAACCAGACGGGAAGTCAGTTGTGAACGGGAAGCATCGATCGACTCGACCGTTCGCTTCAGACTGGCCACCTCGTTCCGGAGTGCCTGAACCCGGCCATCGCCGGCCAACTCATCCGTCTCCCGCTCCAGAGCCGAAATCCGCCCCTCCATACCACTGATTCCAAGCTTCTGCTCCTGCTCGAATCGCCGGATACGGCTCTCGATCACCTGATCCACATCCGCCAGTTGCTGACTCAGTTTCGTCAACTGATCCGTTGCCTGCCGGCTGGCCTCCTGTAGTGCCGTTATCGACGTCTCCGTCTGCTGCTTCAGAGCGACAATATCGGCAGAGAGCGACGACCGGGCCTTCTCTACCGATGCTTCAAGTGCACCAATGGCCTGTTTCCCTTCCGCAAGACCGGATTCCAACGCAGCAATCCGCTCCTGCTGCTCATCCAGACGCTTCTTGTTGCGCTCATTGGCAATCGCCCAAAGCTTCCGGATCTCACTATCTGCCGTATCCAGGCGCTTGGTGTGCGCCGCGATCTGCTCCTCCAGAGTCGCTCCCCGCTCCTGCAGGTTCTCCCCAGTTTCCGAAAGCTCCCCCTCAAACCGGGCCAGCGCCAGCTTGCTCTGACGAGCCCAGTAATCTGCCTCCTCAAGCTGCCCTTCCAATGCCTGAACCCGCTGCTCCTGCGAATACCAACCGGCACCGCCCGCCACGGCCAGCACGATCAAGAGCACCCAAAGCATGGCCGAGCTGCCATGACCACCGCCCCCGTTACCGCCTTTACCCCCTTTGGGAGGCTTTGCTGGCGCCGACGGTTCGCCCTTCCCACCGGACGATGGCCTGGACTTTTTCTCCGCCGCTTTCTTCGGCCCGGCAATACCAATCGGTCGTTCAGCCCTCAGCTCATCATCATCTGGACGGATGGGTTCCATTACAGCTCCTGACTATGGACGGTTAAAACAATAAGGCCAGATAATACCTGTAGTTACTCGCAGGTAAAAATGAAGCCTTGCCAATCTATAATTCTTGCAAAGAGTTGGGGGGCAGGATGGAGGCGCTTTCCGGAAATGTCTGAAGCCATGGATGGCTTCAGTCAAGCGCACAGGGATGTGCTCGTAGCGTTTTCCGGAAAGCGCCTCCATCCTGCCCTACTCCGAAGCCATAAGTTTGCATGGTAGGTAGGCAAAACATACAATGGCCGGCTTTCCAATTATCACAGGACTGTTGCATATGCAGCCGCTTGTAGGACTCATCATGGGCTCCAAATCCGACTGGCCCACCATGGAACACGCCGCCAACATGCTCGAAAAACTCGGCGTGCCCTATGAAACCAAAGTCGTCTCGGCCCACCGCACCCCGGATCTGTTGTTTGAGTACGCCAAAACCGCCGCAGACCGTGGCCTGAAGGTTATTATCGCCGGCGCTGGCGGCGCCGCGCATCTGCCGGGCATGGTTGCTTCACAAACCGCCCTGCCGGTCCTGGGTGTACCTGTTCAGTCCAAAGCCCTGAACGGCCTGGATTCGCTACTGTCCATCGTCCAGATGCCGGGTGGCATTGCCGTCGGCACCCTGGCCATTGGCAAAGCCGGGGCCACCAACGCGGGTCTGCTGGCGGCACAGATTATCGGCACCTCAGACGATAATGTCCGCAAGGCTGTGGAACAGTTCCGGGCCACACAGACCGAAACGATTCTGGAGAATCCCGACCCTCGGGACCAGTAACGCAACATTGGGAGAAAGAAGCAGGCGGGACCTTGTGTCCAAAACACGCTACGAGCACATCCATGTGCGCTTGTTTCGGGCCGTCCCTGGCCCTCAACAGTTTTGGACACAAGGTCCCGCCCGCTTCCCATACTTTTGCAAAATGCCGACAGAGGCAGGAGAACACAAATGAGAATTGGTGTACTGGGCGCCGGCCAACTCGGAAGAATGCTGGCACTGGCCGGATACCCACTGGCCAAGACCTTTGTTTTCTATGACATGTCTGGCAGCCCCAGTGCCGGTCTTGGTGAAGTCATCATTGACCGGGACGGCGAATACCTGGATGACTTCCTCTCTCGCGTCGATCGCGTTACCTACGAGTTTGAACACCTGCCGGTCGAGGTGGCAGAGAAGATTGCCGCCCACAAACCAGTGCATCCCTGCCCCCGGGCATTGCAGGTGTGCCAGAACCGGGAAGCGGAGAAGACCCTTTTCGGCCAGCTGGGCATTCCCACGCCAGAGTGGAAAATTGCCGACAGCGCAGCCTCACTGAAAGCCGCTGCCGAGGAGCTTGGCTGCCCGGTGGTGGCGAAGTCCAACACCGAAGGTTATGACGGCAAGGGCCAGGCTGTGCTCAGAACGCCCGAGGAAGCAGAGGCGGCATGGGCGTCCATTGGCCACCCCCGCCTGATTGTGGAAAAGTTTGTCGACTTCCGCCGGGAAGTATCGATTATTGCAGTGCGCGCTGAAGACGGCGAACTCGCGTTCTACCCGATGGCTGAGAACACTCACCACGAGGGGATTCTGCGGTACTCGATTGCACCGGCACCAAAACTCGAAAAGCATGTTCAGGAAGATGCGGAGCGCTACATAAAGGCACTACTGAACGAATTGGACTATGTCGGCGTATTAACCCTTGAGCTTTTCGAAACAGCCGATGGTCTGGTGGCCAATGAAATGGCCCCGCGGGTTCATAACTCCGGGCACTGGACCATCGAGGGCGCGATGACGAGCCAGTTCGAGAACCACATTCGTGCGGTCAGTGGCCACCCGCTGGGCAACGTGGCACCCCGTGGTCTCAGTTGTATGATCAATATTATTGGCGAGCATGGCGAGATCGAGCGCATTCTTGAACTGCCCTATGCCCATGTTCACCTCTACAATAAAGGTGAACGACCGGGCCGGAAGTTGGGCCACGTAAACATTCTGGCCGACAGCTACGAGGAACTGGTTTGGCGGGTAAAGAACTGCGCGCAGTTCCTGCCCGGCAGCCCCGAGTTTAAAAGTTCTTTGACAGCAAAGGGTTGATATAGCTCAAAGCGCCCTTATATTGGGCAAGTGAACATCCAAATAAACAGAGAGACAGGGAGAACGACCTCATGGCATTTGAACTTCCCGCACTGCCTTATGAAAAGAACGCACTGGAACCGCACATCTCTCAGGAAACTCTTGAGTACCATTACGGCAAGCATCACAACACCTACGTCACCAAGCTCAATGGCCTGATCGAAGGTACTGATAACGCCAACAAATCTCTTGAAGACATTATCAAGAGCGCCAGCGGCCCGCTGTTCAACAACGCCGCACAGGTTTGGAACCACACCTTCTACTGGCACTGCCTGAGCCCGAACGGCGGCGGCGAGCCGACCGGCGCAGCCAAGGAAGCCATCGAAAAGGCGTTTGGTTCTTTCGAAGACTTCAAAAAAGAATTTAACGACAAGGCCGCCAACAACTTTGGTTCTGGCTGGACCTGGCTGGTGAAGAAAGCAGACGGCAGTGTTGCCATCGTTAACACCAGCAACGCGGAAACGCCGCTGACCGGCGCAGACAAGCCGGTGCTGACCGTCGACGTTTGGGAGCACGCTTACTACATCGACTACCGCAACTCCCGTCCGAACTATCTGGAAGCTTTCTGGAACCTGGTCAACTGGGATTTCGTGAACGAAAACCTGGCTTGATCGAAGCCCTGCTTCCAGACACAGACTGCAAACACTGCACTGTGTTAAAACGCCCGCCCCTGGCGGGCGTTTTTGTGTCTGTCATACCTGAGCAATTACAATTTGATACAAGCACACCCTGAAATCTTTGAAAAAATCGCCGATACTCCATGAAGATATGGCAACTCTCGACCATACTTGGCAGCAAGAATCAGGGTGAAGCCCCAAACAAAACGCCCGAAGCAGGACATTTTCGCCGTGAAGAGTGCGGAATTATCGTCCTGCATAACCGGAATAAGACAGGCTTGAATGCAAAACACCTTCGAGGTTGAACATCGCCTCGGCTATCGAATCTTACGTTGGATTCTTGCCGTGGCCCTTGTCAGTGGCGTGATCGTCAGCACGATACAGGTCATCCTGGATGCCCAACGCGTATCGAAGGGTCTGGATAACGACGCCGAGCAGACAATAGCGATGGTGAAAGACGCCGCTACCCAGGCAGTGTTCAGTATAGATGCCGAACTTGCCCAGCAAGTGGTGGACGGCCTCTTTGCGAAGGAGGCTGTTCATATGGCCCGCATCGTCCACCCCGACGGAGAGCCACTCGGTAATCGCGACCGTCCTTTGCAGCAAACCGCCTTTCGCCCGGTTACTGATCCCTTCTTCGATAATGAACGCCTGTTCCGGGAACCACTTTCCCGGGAAGGTAATCCCGGCGACGTCTACGGCTACCTTGATGTTCACTACGATACTGCCCCGGCTGCCCGCACCTGGCTGGACAGGGCAGCGGTCACCTTTGCTTCCGGCATAGCGACGGCCCTTATCCTCGGGATGGTGCTGTTCTATGTCTTCCACCTGCTGCTGACGCGTCCACTTCTCAGAATCGTAAGTTCCGTCAAACAGGTGGACCCTGCACACCCGGATGATCGTCTTGTCACGACGCCACCCGGTCACCAGAGTGACGAGCTGGGGCTGTGGGTAAACGCCACCAACAATCTGCTGGTTGCGATTGGTGACAGCCAGAAACGTCATCGCGAGGCGGAGGACCGCGTAAGTCGCCTGTCCCGCTACGATCAGCTCACCGGCCTGCCCAGTCGGGATACCTTCATGGAATTGCTGATGCGGGACATTGAGGAGGCCAACAAGCGCCACTCACAGCTGTCCCTGATTGTCTGCGGAATTGATGACTTCAAGTCGGTGAACGAGCAATGCGGTTTCCGCTCTGGCGATCTCATTCTGCAGACGGTCGCAGACCGGCTGACCAACAAACTGGACAATGCCCGCTTTACCATCGCACGCCTTGGCAGTGACCAGTTCGTGATCGTGCAAAAGGGACTCCGGGACGGATTCCAGGCGGCAGATACTGCTGAGCGGATCCTCGCCTGTATCAGCGAGCCCATGCTTGTTGAAGATCAGAGCATTTCCATGACCGCTACCATGGGGGTTGCCCTTTACCCGTCGGACACCAGCCAGGCAGACCGTCTGCTCCAGAGTGCCGAACAGACCATGACCCTGGCCAAGCAGAACGGCCATAACCACTTCCAGTTCTATGTCGCCAGCATTGACCAGGAAATCCGCGACAGGAAGCAGCTGGAAAAGGACCTGTCCCAGGCACTCGCCAACCATCAGCTGCATCTGGTTTACCAGCCCCAGATCAACCTGGAGAGCAAACGGGTGATCGGGGCTGAGGCGCTACTCCGTTGGGAACACCCGGCTCGGGGTATGGTGCCTCCCGACACATTCATACCTGTCGCCGAAGCGAATGGGTCTATCGTTGAAATCGGCCAGTGGGTCCTGGATCAGGCCTGCTGGCAGGCGGCTCGGTGGGCAGCCGATGGCACGCCACTGCGTATTGCCGTTAACCTTTCGGCAGTACAGCTGCGCCAGGAAACCATCGTCGATGACATCCTCGATACCCTGCGAAGACACAAGATTCCTGCCGGGCGGCTGGAGCTTGAGGTGACCGAAACCAGCTTCATGACCAACCTTTCTGATGCGGTGGCCAAACTCCACAGGCTGAACAGAGCCGGGATAAGCATCGCAGTGGACGACTTCGGCACCGGCTACTCTTCGCTCACCTACCTGAAGCAGATGCCGGTTCAACACCTGAAGATCGACAAACAGTTTATCCAGGATCTGCTTGTCAACGAAGAAGACACCCGAATCGCCAACACCATTATCGATCTCGGCAAGAGCCTGAACCTGTCGGTGGTTGCAGAGGGTGTGGAAACGGCAGAACAGGAATACTATCTGAGCCAGCGCGGCTGTCAGCTGGCTCAGGGTTATTTTTTCAGCAAGCCGCTGCCGCCGCGTGAATTTGAGACCTTCGTAAAAGGTTTCCACGAGCAAATCGTGGAAAATAACGCCTGACCCATTACCCTGAGGAGTTGCCATGGGAACCACCGTTATCGGCCTGATTGTCATTGCCGTCGTTGTTTTCTACCTGGTCTTTATCTACAACCGTCTGGTTTCCCTCCGTAACCAGTTCAAGAACGGGTTTGCCCAGATTGACGTTCAGCTGCAGCGCCGGCACGACCTGATCCCGAACCTGGTGGAAGCGGCAAAGGCCTATCTTACCCATGAGAAAACCACCCTCACCCAGGTGATGGAAGCCCGCAACAATGCGGTCAGCGCCCAAAAAGATGCCGCCAAGGATCCTGGCGATGGCACCAAGATCCAGCGACTTGGCAGCGCGGAAAACCTGCTGACCAAGGCACTTGCCAACTTTTACGCCGTGGCCGAGAACTACCCGGAGCTGAAGGCCAACGAAACCATCCAGCAACTGATGGAAGAACTCTCCAGCACCGAGAACCGTGTCGCCTTTGCTCGCCAGGCCTACAATGACGGCGTGATGAGCTACAACATCTTCCGGGAGCAGTTCCCCAACAACATCGTTGCCGGCATGTTCGCGTTCAAGGAAACGTCGCAACTGGAACTGGAATCACCGGAAGCCCGTCAGGCACCGAAAGTGGCCTTCTGAGGCCCTGAGGCATGGCTCACCCCGGTTTCTTTCAGCGCCAGGCCCATGCCCGGCGCAACACTAGTCTGCTGATCTTCCTTTTCCTGACGGCGGTTGCGTTTATTACGCTCGCCGTCTGCCTCGTAGGCTATTTCGTAACCCGCAGTGAATCCTCTGGTCTCGCCTTCCACCACTGGCTGCTCTCCAACCATGGCCTTTTAACGGCCGTTACGGTTATCGGGCTAATTGTTCTGGGCTCCCTGCTCCGCTGGGTCGACCTGGCTGGCGGCGGCGACCGGGTTGCCAAAATGGTGGGCGCACGACCGATTGATCCGGATACCCGGGACAGTGACGAACGTAAACTGCGCAATATTGTCGAGGAGATGGCTATTGCCAGCGGTGTGTCCGTACCGGAACTCTACGTGATGGATCAGGAAACCGGTATCAATGCCTTCGTGGCAGGCTACACGCCCGGCGAAGCCGTCATGGTCGTCACTCACGGTGCCATCACCCAGCTATCCCGGGACGAACTGCAAGGCGTGGTCGCCCACGAGTTCAGCCATATTTTCAACGGGGACATGCGGCTAAATGTCCGGCTCATAGCTTTGCTCGCCGGCATCCTGATGATCGGTCAGATTGGCGGCTTCCTGCTTCGAGCTTCCTTTTATCGTGGCCACCGCGTGGGTCGATCCCGGGACGGAAGGGCACAGGCGGCCATGGGCATTATCGGCCTGGCGCTGTTCGTGATCGGCTATGTAGGAGTTTTCTTTGGCCGGCTCATACAGGCGGCCGTCTCCAGGCAGCGAGAGATGCTGGCCGATGCCTCGTCCGTGCAGTTTACCCGTAACCCCGAAGGCATCGCCGGCGCACTGTTCAAAATCGGCATGAAGGGCGGCTATCTGGACACCACCAGTCACGCCAGCGATATGAACCACATGTGTTTCGGCGAGAGTGCGCGGATGAAGTTTACCTCGCTGCTGGCCTCCCATCCGCCCATCGACGAGCGCATCAATGCCATCCAGCCCGGCATGCTGGCCAGATTGCGCAGCCGGCTGAGGGATACCGAACCCGGCGCCGACCTTTACCGAAGCTCCTCATCGGCGCCTGAAACCGGCGCATCGGGATTCACCGGAGCGGCATCCGACATCCTTGGACCGGTCACCGGCAAGAATGGGAGAACCTCGCCCCTGGCGTCGAGCCCGGAGGCGCCGATCAAGCCGGGGCGGAAATTCTCAGACCAGGTTGGAACCATCAACCGGCAAAGCGAAGACTTCGCGCTGCGCTTTCTGGAGCGACTGCCAGCCACTTTCCGGAACCTGCTTTACACCCGGGCCGGAGCCTCACAACTTTGTTACGCCATGCTGATCTGTGAATTGCCGCGACCGCAGCAGGAGGAACGACTGAACCTGCTGCCGGCTCACCCGGTATTGGGCAGCCAGCCAGAGCTGCTGGAGAAGCTCTTACCAGCCCTGAAGACTATTGGGGATGGAGTCCGCTTTCCTGCCCTGGAGCTGGCCATGCCGGCGCTGCGCAAGCTGGATCCGGAAGAACGGGAGATGCTGATTACCAATGTCCAGAAGCTGGTTGCGGCGGATAATCGGGTCACCCTGTTCGAACTCGCCTTGACCAGTTTCCTGTCCCGCCATCTGGGCGATGAGGCAGCCAGAGTGGTTCCGGTTCGCTACAAGAGCTACAAACCGGTCATGCCGGCCCTCCAGCGACTTCTGAGCCTGATGGCAAGGGCGGGGTCTGCGTCCCAGGCTGACGCCGAGAAGCTTTATCGGGAAGCCATGGCAGGCTTCATGAATGCGAAGGATGGCAATGAGCCGGTTCTGGAGAAAGTCACCATGCGCCAGCTAAGAGAGGCCTTAACGGCCCTGAACGGCCTCTCGCCTTTGCTGAAACCGGCGATCATTGATGCCTGCGGGTACTGCATCACCCGCGACGGCAAGGTGGAAACGCGGGAGTATGAGTTGATGCGTCTGGTGGCGGATCAGATGGACTGTCCGATGCCGCCACTGGCTGTCTGAACGCTTACTTACTGTACGCGGGTGCTTTCGCCTTCAAACAGTGCGTCCACCGTCGGGCGCTGCTCTTCGGTAGGCATGCCCAGCTTTTCCCGGATATTCAGGTTAACGTCCCACAGCTGATTGAACTTGTCAGAGGTGGCCGCAACGGCTTCCTCTTTACCCAACATGATTTTCGGGCGCAGGAACACCAGCAGGTTACGCTTTACCCGACGCTCCGATTCCGATGAGAACAGACGCCCGATGAACGGAATATCACCCAGCAGGGGCACCTTACTCTTGTTGACCTGGTAATCATCCCGGGTCAAACCGCCCAGGACGATGGTCTCGCCGTCATCTGCGAGTACCGTAGTCTTGATTTCCCGCTTGTTGGTAACGATATCCGAGGCGTCCTCGATACTGTCCGCCACGTTCTCCGTGGTCTGCTCTACCACCAGACGTACCAGGCCATCGGCGCTGATGGTCGGGGTAACCTTGAGGGTCAGGCCAATATCACGACGCTCGATGGTGGTAAACGGGTTGGTGGTGCCATCGCCGGTGACTGTTGACTGGCCAGTCCGGAACGGCACGTTCTGCCCCACAATGATTTCCGATTCCTGATTGTCCAGGGTAATGATGCTGGGCGTGGACAGCAGGTTGGCTGCTGCGGAAGTGGACAGAGCCTGCAGGAGAATTCCCCAACTCACACCATCCTCGTTCCGCTGGCCGGCGCCGACGGTGATTCCACCTACTGCGGGGGTGATGGCGGACTCGGTCAGAATCGCGCTGAGTACCTCGCCCAGACTGCGACCCACGTTGCCGAAGTTGGTGCCGGCAACCGGTGTGGATTCGCCGGACTCGTCACCGACGGCAACCTGAACGCCCAGATCCTGGCCCAGCTCGTCACTGATCTCGACAATGGCCGCCTCAATCATCACCTGGGCACGACGCACATCCAGAGCGGCCACAATCTGTTCGGCTTCCTGCATCAGGGACGGCTCGCCACGCACCACCAGGGCGTTCAGCCCTTCATCGGCGAAAACCGCGAAGCTACTCTGAGGCTTCGCGCCACCCCCGGCGCCGCCCGAGCCCGCGCCCTCTTTAACCAGCTCTCCCATAACCCCCTTGAGAATCTCAGTGAGGTTCTTTGCGTCGGCGTGTTTGAGCCTCAGGACTTTGGTGGTGCCACCGGTTGCCGAAGGCTGATCCAACTGCCGGATCAGGCCGCGCATCTTATCCCGGAAGGTTTCATCGCCCCGCAAAATCAGCCGGTTACTGCGTTCATCGGCGGTTACGCTGTATTTTCTCGCCGCGTTGTCGCCGCCGGCCCGACCCAGTTCATCGGGAGCCAGTTCCTGCAGCAGCGTCACCATATCACCGACCCAGGCTTCCTGGAGCTGGATTACTTCCACTTCGTACTTGGAGGGGCTATCCAGTTCCCGGACAATCTGCTCGATGCGCTGGATGTTGGAAGAATGATCGCTGATGATCAGCGCGTTGGCAGCGGCTACCCCGGCCAGGTGGCCATACTTGGCCACCAGTGGGCGAAGAATCGGGACCAGCTCCAGGGCATTTGCGTTATCGATCTGTATGACCCGGGTGATCAGCTGTTCCGAGGGCGTTTCCGGAAACCGCTCCAGAATCTCGGCCGACTGCTTGGCGTCAACCTGCTGCACCACCTTGATCACTTCTTCGCCAGGAATGGCCGTAAATCCGTGGACGTTCAGGACCGCCAGGAACAGGTCGTAAATCTCATCCTTGTTCATGGGCGCGCTGGAGAGCACGGTTACCTTGCCCTTCACCCTGGGATCCACCACAAAACTGTACCCGGTAATATCGGCCACCTGGGTCACGAAGGCGCGGATATCGGCGTCCTTGAGATTAAGCCGCCATGTCTCGGCTTCCTGCCCGTGCGCCATGGACATAAAGGGCAGGAGAACAAGCAGGACAATAGCCCGCAAAAGATTGATCTTGTGGTTATACATCTGGCGATTTCGTCCTGTTTCAATGAACCCGATCAGCGCCACTGTTCGGGTATGGCATAACTTATGGTGAGGATGGATCCGTCACGCTCGATTTCGATCTCCAACTGGGCCTGACCGCGCCAGTTCTCAAGCAGGGCCTTGTCCTGACTGATATCTCCCAGCCTCTGGCCGTTGATCGCCGTTATTACGTCACCGGCCTGCAGGTTGACAGCATTCAGCATGGCATTGGAGCCGTCGTAGACGTAACCGGACATGCCGCTGTCATCCACCGGGCTCAACCCGAAAGGCGCGAGAGCAGCAATGCCCTGGCTATCAATCTGCTCGCGGGCGCTGGCCAGAAACTCATCCGGTCCTGATTCTGCCGGCTCGGCAGTTACTTCTGCAACCAGATCTGAAGACACCTGTTCCTCAAATGTCAGGGTCTCGTACCGTCCGCCCCGACGAATCAGAATTCGACCGGGCTCGACTTCGGCAAGCTCGGCGTTGCCGGGCAACATTTCCCCGACCCGGTAATACGCCGTTTCACCATTGCTTCCAGCAACTATAGCACCGGAGTCCTCCGGGCGCTGCGCTACCAGCACCCCTTCGAGCCGAAGCCGAAGGCGGGTTTCCGGAGCCGAGCGGCGAACGGCTTCCGCCACCTGAACCGGCTGCTCCGAACGCCCGAAGAAATCGTAAACGGCCATGGAAGTCGTCAGACCGCTGCTCCCGGCCATGTTCCCGGCACTGTTCGACGCTGGCGCACTTGGGACCGGCCTGTCCTCCCAGGCGAACAGCCAGGTCATCCGGGCGAGCGTGACAGCCAGATACACCACCAATACCAGCAACAACAGGTTCGCCAGAGTCCGCGAAATCCGGCGCTGGGCCGGGGTACTTAACATAGCCATACTATCGCGCCCCCGGGACAAGAGGCTGGCGCACCCGGAACACCACATCGCCGGGGCTGGCAGAATCCGGCCAGGGCTGACCTGCCAGGTCCACCATTCGCTTGTAGACACGCAGTTCCAGCATTCCGTTCCAGAACACCGTGGCATCTGCCGCCGGACCCTGTCCGCCCTGTTCGGAAACGCTCAGGGCAACGCCCCCCTGGGTGGTATCCATGGTCGCCTGCATGGGCGGAAACTCCGCCCGACCCCGCTGGTCGCCCATGGGCCAGGTCACCAGACCGCCATCCCAGCGCCCCAGGCCTTCAGCGCGTGTAATCCGGTTATCGGCCCAGGCCATAGTCAGCCGGTCGATCATCACCTCGCCTTCGATCATTGCACCGCCACTCTGGCGAATCAGGTCTTCAAACTCGGCTACCATAACCCGCCCACTCGCATCCAGCTGCGCACTGGCAGGCCAGCCAATCGTAACATCGCCATTAAGCGAGGATTGTGACGACTCGACAGAAATTGTCATTGGCCATTTCAGGCTGGTGACCTTTGGCATGTGAAGACGCCAGTCAACACGCAGCGGGAAGCCGGCAACCACAACCCCGGCCTCACCATCCCATACTTTTCCGGCAACCTGTCGCACCTGAACCTGGGGCGGCAAAGAAACGTGAGCAGAAGCCTGCTGCCAGACCCACCCAGCAGGTACCAGAAAGACCAGTGACAGCAGATAAACCAGAGCGCCCAGCAGCAGGAGCAGAAACACCTTGCCGGGGCGAAGAAAAGTTTTGGGTTCAGCGTCACTCATTCGGCGTTGCACAGATAATGGACCGGAAGCCGAGTCTAGCAAAGGCATTGCCCAAGTTCATGACAAAAAAACAAAAACCCCGCGTTGGAGTGAACCAACGCGGGGTTTTCAGTGGTGATCGGGCAGCGCCCCAAAACTTCGGAGCGCCTGGGATCAGGCCGGCATTACATCATGCCGCCCATGCCTCCCATGCCGCCCATGCCACCCATGTCCGGCATACCGCCGCCGGCTTTCTCGTCTTCCGGCTCATCGGCAACCATCGCCTCGGTGGTGATGATCAGGGACGCAACGGAAGCAGCCGCCTGCAGCGCGGAACGGGTAACCTTGGCAGGATCCAGAATACCCATTTCCAGCATGTCGCCATACTGCTCAGTAGAGGCGTTGAAGCCGAAAGAGCCTTCGCCTTCACGAACCTTGGCAACCACCACAGAAGACTCACCGCCTGCGTTGTACACGATCTGGCGCAGCGGAGCTTCCATGGCACGGCGCAGGATGTTCACACCGGCTTTCTGCTCTTCGTTGATGGCATCTACCTTGTCCAGAGCAGCAATAGCGCGGATCAGGGTAACGCCGCCGCCCGGCACAATGCCCTCTTCAACCGCAGCGCGGGTGGAGTGCAGTGCATCTTCAACGCGGGCCTTCTTCTCTTTCATTTCCACTTCGGAACCGGCACCAACCTTGATGACGGCAACACCGCCAGCCAGCTTGGCAACACGCTCCTGCAGCTTCTCCTTGTCGTAATCGGAAGAGCTGTCTTCGATCTGCTTGCGGATCTGCTCAACGCGAGCTTCGATGTCCGCCTGTGCTCCTGCACCGCCGATGATGGTGGTGTTTTCCTTGGTCACGTTGACACGCTTGGCTGTGCCCAGGTCATCCAGGGTGGTGTTTTCGAGAGTCAGGCCGACTTCTTCGGAGATCACGGTACCACCGGAGAGAATCGCGATGTCCTGGAGCATTTCCTTGCGACGATCACCAAAGCCAGGCGCCTTAACAGCGTTGACTTTCACGATGCCACGCATGTTGTTCACAACCAGAGTTGCAAGCGCTTCGCCTTCGATGTCCTCAGCGATGATCTGCAGCGGCTTGCCAGCCTTGGCTACAGCTTCCAGCACCGGCAGCAGCTCGCGGATGTTGGAAATCTTCTTGTCAACAAGCAGGATGTATGGGTCTTCCAGCTCGGCAGACATGTTGTCCTGGTTGTTGATGAAGTACGGAGACAGGAAGCCACGGTCGAACTGCATACCTTCAACCACGTCCAGCTCGTCTTCCAGGCCACGGCCTTCTTCAACGGTAATGACGCCTTCCTTGCCAACCTTTTCCATCGCGTCGGCGATGATCTTGCCGATGGTCTCGTCGCCGTTGGCAGAGATGGTGCCAACCTGGGCAATCATCTTGCTGTCGTCGCAGGGCTTGGCCATGTCGCGAATTGCCGCCACGGCTTCGGTAGTAGCCTTGTCGATGCCACGCTTCAGATCCATCGGGTTCATGCCGGCAGTAACAGCCTTCACGCCTTCATTTACGATGGACTGGGCCAGAACAGTTGCAGTAGTGGTACCGTCACCAGCCGTGTCATTGGCCTGGGAAGCCACTTCTTTCACCATCTGGGCGCCCATGTTCTCGAACTTGTCAGCCAGCTCGATTTCCTTGGCGACGGAAACACCATCTTTGGTGATGGTCGGCGCGCCGAAGGACTTTTCCAGAACCACGTTACGGCCTTTCGGGCCGAGGGTCACTTTAACCGCGTCTGCCAGAACGTTGACGCCCGCGACCATGCGCTTACGCGCGCTATCACCGAATTTAACGTCTTTTGCTGCCATGTCTTCTATTCCTGTTCGTTAAACCGAAGTAACTGAATTTATCGGATTAATGAGAGTTCGTGCGATTCGCCTCAGCGATCACTCAAGCACGCCGTAAATGTCGCTCTCGCTCATGATGAGGAGCTCTTCGCCGTCGATCTTGACGGTGTTACCGGCGTACTGGCCGAAGACCACGGTGTCACCCACCTTGACCGCCAGTGAGCGGGTTTCGCCGTTTTCCAGGATGCGACCGTTACCAACGGCAATCACCTCACCCTGGGAAGGCTTCTCTTTGGCGTTACCCGGCAGCACGATGCCACCCGCAGTTTTCTCTTCTTCTTCCTTACGGCGCACGACAACACGATCGTGTAGCGGACGAATTTTCATTGCTCGGTTTCTCCAATAGTCAGATTAATGTGGCAATGACATTGTTGATGTTGGTCGGATCGGCAAAACCGGACCCGACAAATTGCCCGGCTGGATAACCAACTGTTTTCAGTGGAAATCAGCCTGCAGCGAACTTGTGGTTTCTATTTGGGGTAGCGGGTAGGTGTTTTCAACACCCCGGAGAGAAATTTTTTCACTTTTTTTCGATCCGGTCCCGATCGGATTCCGTCTCGTCCTGATACTCCCCTTCTATGATGTCGCCGTTGCTGTCCCGGTCAAACGGGCGTTGCCGACCGAAGGGATTTTCGCGGCCACCGAACGGATCCTGCCCGAAAGGGTTCGACCCGCCGCCGGCACGGAAATAGAAGCTGCTGCTCCGGCTTTGCCCAGCCACAACCATACGCTTGAGCGCCTGGGCTGCCAGCCAGTGACGGGACCCGGGAATCAGGCATAGGAAACCGACCGTATCGGTAATAAAGCCCGGCGTAAGTAATAGGGCACCACCAATGGCCAGAATCAGCCCCTCGGCAACCTCCTTGGCCGGCAATTCCCCACTGTTCAGCCGCTGATTGGCCTTTAATAGCGTGGCAAGGCCCTGCTGGCGAAGCAGCCAAGCACCGATGACGGCAGTCAGCAGCACCAGCCCAATGGTATTGAGCACACCAATCATGCCGCCGACCTGGATCAATACCGCCATCTCGGCGATTGGCATGATAATGAATAAGAACAGAAACACTGACATCCGGACCTCAGGGTCTGAGCAGGAATTTCAGAAGGTCTGGTATACTCGCAGCCCTTCCGTTTTAAAAAGAAGCCATTTAAATGGCCCGACACACCAGTTTTACCGGTGAAAAGACGCACAGCAACCGTAAAACCACCTGATAACAGTAGTTAGGGCAAAACATGAAACTTCAAGATTCCGTGATTGCAATTACCGGCGGCGGCCAGGGCCTTGGCCGTGCTATGGGCGAATACCTCGCCGCCAAAGGTGCCAAAGTCGCGCTGATCGACCTGATGCCGGAAAAACTGGATGAAGCAGTTGCCGCGTGCAAAGCCGCCGGCACAGAAGCCAGAAGCTACATTTGCAACGTCGCCAAAGAAGAAGACGTTGAAAAAACCTTTGAAGCCATCGTGGAAGATTTCGGCCACCTCAATGGCCTGGTCAACAACGCCGGTATCCTCCGGGACGGTCTGATGGTCAAAGTGAAGGATGGCGAAGTCGAGCGCCGTATGGAGCTGTCCCAATGGCAGGCCGTAATCGACGTCAACCTCACCGGCGTGTTTCTCTGCGGCCGGGAAGCTGCGACCCAGATGATTAAAAACGGCGACCAGGGCACGATCATCAACATCGCTTCCATTTCCCGTGCCGGCAACATGGGCCAGAGCAACTACTCCGCCGCCAAAGCCGGCGTCTCTGCCCTGGTTCCCGTGTGGGCCAAGGAACTCGCCCGTTACGGCATTCGCTGTGCCGGCATCGCCCCGGGCTTCATCGAGACCGAAATGACCGCCTCCATGAAACCGGAAGCCCTGGAAAAAATGACGGCCGGCATTCCGCTCAAGCGCATGGGCAAGCCCGAAGAGATTGCTTCAACTGCGGCGTTCATCTTTGAGAACGACTATGTGTCAGGGCGGATGATTGAAGTGGATGGAGCCCTCAGGCTCTAACCGGTTGAACAACCACTGAATGGGGCGCCCGGAGCGCCCCATTACCAACGGAATCGAGACATCGATACTCGTCCATCAACGACCTCAACACCCTCGGCCTCAAGACGGCTAACCTGCTCTTCAAATTTCTCGGACCCAACGGGAAAGGCAATCTGGCCGTTACTACGAATAACCCGATACCACGGCACGACATGGCCTTCTGGCAGCTTACCCAAGGCCTTTCCGATATACCTGGCCTGACGACCCAATCCAGCCATCTCTGCAACTTGCCCGTAACTGACCACTCTACCCTTTGGGACGGCCAGTACCACTTGCCAGATTTTCTGGTCTTTTGTTGGTTCGGACATCAGGAGCTCACCGCTTCTGCGTCAGACTTTAATTCATGTCGAAGCGCTAACGCATCCAATCGATCACCATGTCGAATCATAAAAATGGCCAACAGGATGGCCGGCACACCCATGATGCCGGCCACCAGGAAGAACTCTGCGTAGCCGAAACCAGCCACAACTATGCCTGAGAACCCACCGATGAACTTGCCTGGCAGGGTCATCAGCGAACTGAACAGAGCATACTGGGTGGCGGTAAATGAGGCACTGGTCATGCTGGAGAGCCAGGCAATGAGAGCCACGTTGGCAATGCCGCCACTGAGGTTATCGGCGCTGACCACCGCGGCCAGCGTGACGATGTTGGGCGGGTACTGGGCCAGCACGACGAACAGCAGATTGGTGGCTGCGGTCATGACTGCGCCCAGCAGAAGAATCCGGCGAACGCCGTAGCGAACCACCATAACTCCACCCACCAGCGAGCCGGCGATGGTCATGAAGAAACCGAAGATCTTGGTCACGTCCGCCACCTGGGTTTTGCTGAATCCCATAAAATCCAGATAGAACGGATTGGCCATCACGCCCATGGCGATGTCGGAGATCCGGTAGACGGCAACCATAAGCAGGATAATGAGGGCCAGTTCTTTGTACCGGCGGAAGAAGTCCAGGAAAGGGCCGGCGACGGCGGCGTAGAACCATCCAACCAGTCTCGCTACGCGGGGACTCAGATGGGTGAGCTTGGCGGCCTCCTGCTCGATCTTGTGGGCAATGTCCTGAGCGGCGGCAAAGTGGTTTACGCTGGGCTCGCGAACAATCAACACCGTCAGCGCGCCAACGCCTACCAGGGCGGCCATTACCTCATAGGACACCTGCCAGGACCAGAATTCCGCCAGGTAAAGGGCACCGGCGCCGGCCACCAGAAGCGCCAGCCGGTAGCCAAAGATATAGGTTGCAGCCAGGGCGGCCTGCAACCGTTCCTCGGCAATCTCGATACGATAAGCATCAATGGCCACATCCTGGGTAGCTGAGGAGAAAGCCACCAGCAGGCCACACAGAGCCATCATTTCAGGCGCTACCGTGGCATCCACGTGAGCCATCAGGTAAAGCCCCGTGGCAATACCCGCCTGCGCAAAGATAATCCAGCTTCGCCGCTTGCCCAGCAGCCGGTCCAGCAGCGGCAGTTTCAGACGGTCCACTACCGGCGCCCAGAACACCTTGATGGAATAAGTTATGCCTAGCCAGCTGAAAAAACCGATGGTGGCAGTTTCCACCCCGACATCCGCCAGCCGCGCATTAAGCGTGGAAAACACCAGCAAGAACGGCAGACCCGCCGAAAACCCCAGGAACAACAGGGCGATCACCTGCCAACGGGTGTAGGTGTAGAGCGTATCCCGAATCAGGGTCAGGCGGGTGCCGGTGAAGATGGTAAAGCCTCCGGATCAATCACGGAAATTATTGAACTGAAGCGGGATATCCAGCTCAGCCTCGCGCAACATGGCGATGGCTCCCTGAAGATCATCACGCTTCTTGCCGGTCACCCGCACTTTATCGCCCTGGATACTGGCCTGGACCTTCATCTTCTGGTCCTTGATCATCTTCACAATCTTCTTGGCCATATCGGTCTCAATGCCCTGCTTCAATAGCAGGTGCTGCTTGACCAGCTTGCCAGACTTGCTGTCTCCGTCCTCTGCCAGGGCGCGGGCATCGATATTCCGCTTGGCAAACGCCATCCGCAGCATATCCAGCAACTGCTCCAGCTGGAACTCCTGCTCGGCACTGATGGTTATACCCTTGTCGTCCAGCTCAATGTCGGCTTCAACGTTTTTGAAGTCCCAGCGATTGCCAAGTTCCCGCTTGGCCTGGTCGACCGCATTGGTCACTTCGTGCATATCGATTTCTGAAACAATGTCAAAAGAAGGCATGGTCGTTATTCTCCAACAGGGTAAGAAGGTATACTTCTTCAATTTGCTGGGGATGATACCAACCCCCGGCATCTCCCGCACCTGACAACGGACTGGTAAAAGTAGATAACAATGCCCAATCTGGACCTTCCCATTCTCGTAGTAGACGACGCGAAATTCAGCAGTATGGTGGTTGGCCGCACGCTGCGAAATGCCGGATATCGCGACGTGCGCATCGTGAACAACGCACCGGAAGCCCTCAAGCTGATCGAGCAGCGCCCGGTTAGTGTGTTGATTGCGGACTGGCTGATGCCCGAGATGGATGGCCTTGAGCTCACCGACCAGGTGCGACAACAGGACGAGCAGAACAATCACTACACCTACGTGATCCTGCTCACCGCCCGGGAGAGCGTCGAAGCCCTCTCTGAAGCCTTCGACCGGGGCGTGGATGATTTCATCTACAAGTCCGACATGACCAAGCAGCTGATCCCCCGCATCTTCGCGGCGGACCGAATGGCTGACCGCCAGAACACCCTGCTCCGGGCCAACTCCCTGCTGATCGAAAACAATCGGGAACTGGAATCCACCAACATCATTGATCTGGAAACCGGTCTCTGTAACACGAAATACGGCCGCGAGCGACTAACCAAGACGCTACGCCACGCTGAATCCCGCGGCGGCTGCTCTGCCTACGTGCTGTGCGGCATTCGCAACTGGCAAGAGCTCAAGCGCAAACACCCACCGACGGTGATGAGTGAACTGGCCATCGGCATCGCCCGCCGCCTGAGCACTCTGATTCGGCCCATTGATGCCCTGTGCCGCGTTGGCGACAACCAGTTCGCCATCATTGCCTACTTCCCGAACAGCGACCACTGCACCACCACCGCTTTCCGGCGCGTGTTCGACGGCATCAACCACAAGGCTCTGAAGACGACTGCCGGCTACATTTCCGTGGAAGCGGGCATGGTGCTGTGCAAAGCCGACGCCCAGAACGGCACCCCGTCAATCCAGGATATGGAACGGGCCGCAGTGCAAGGGCTGGTGGATGCCTACGATACACGCCGGTTTACCGAGACCGCACCCGAGATCGGAGCGACGGCCTGAAGCGGCGACACACTCGGTAACACTGATACACACTTCACAAACAGACAGGAAGGCACGGAAGACTTAATCTGACATCGTGGATTTAAGCAGTATCCCCCATGGTGGAGGAGCCGAGTAGTACCTCCGCCGCCATATGGGGAATCGAATCCACCGGATTAACGAATTTTTCAGGCACTTTCGTTCTTTCCTTGTTTTTAGGCCAGCTTTTTAGCTGGCCTTTTTATTTTCTGCCCCGGACGTTTCCGCGCCAGTTCCGTTATACTCCCGCCATAACGATTCCAAAAACAGTGCTGTAACCATGAAAACCCTCGGAACCGCTTCTGTCGCCGCCTTGCGCCAATACGTTCGTGCTGCCGAATCCACTGACGTGGACATCCATCGCCTTTTCGTCCAGGCCGAACTGGACCAGAGAATACTCGACACTGACGACGGCCGAATCAACGGCGAGCAGTTCCAGCACTTTATCCGTTTATTGTGCGAGCAAACCGGCAACCCGATTCTGGGCCTCGAAACCGGCGACTTCGTTCAACCCGGCTCCTACAGCGTGCTTGGCTACATCACCATGAGCTGCGCCACCCTGGGCGAGGCCGTGGCACGCATTGCGCCGTTCGAAAAACTCGTCGGAGATATGGGCACCACCAGCCTCGCCATGAAAGGCGAAGACATCAAACTGACCTGGAACTGCAACTACACCGATCCCGTCGTCCGCCCGCAACTGGTGGACAACGTATTTGCCTCCTGGGTGAACTACGCCCGCTGGCTTGCAGACAATCAGGACGCGTCACCTAGCTCGGTAAAGCTCCGCCGATCCTCGCCAGGCTCGGAATTTGAAATGGCCTACCGGGAGCGCTGGCACTGCCCGGTGACTTTCTCAGCCGATGAGGACAGCATCACGCTCAAGAAAAGCCTGCTGGAAACCCGCCTGCGACAACCCGACCCCCTGCTCCGCAAAACCCTGGAAGCCCATGCCCTGAGCCAGCTGGCCTCTCTGGATACCGACAGCGACCTGACCTCAAAAGTTCGCCACAGCATTCAGCAACAGCTGATGCAAGGTGTCACAAGGCAGGACATGGTGGCCGAGGACCTTGGCATGACAAGCCGCACTCTGCAGAGAAAGCTCGGGCAGGAAGGTGTGTCTTATCAGAAACTCTTGGATGAAGTGCGGCAAAAAATGGCCGAGGACTATCTACGAAACAGCGAGTTGGCCATTCCGGATATTGCTCTGAGGCTGGGGTACAGCGAAACCACGTCGTTCCACCGGAAGTTCAAGGCGGTAACGGGGAAGACGCCCGGAGAGTTCCGGGCGTCCAAAGAGCAGACTTAAAGCTTGCGGCCTTTGCCGGCAGCAATCCGAAGCCGCAGCGCATTCAGCTTGATAAAGCCTTCGGCATCCTTCTGATCGTACGCACCCTGATCTTCCTCAAAGGTGGCGATCTTCTCGTCGAACAGAGAATCCTCAGACTTACGGCCAACCACATCCACATTGCCCTTATAGAGCTTCAGACGAACCGTGCCGTTTACATAGTTCTGGGTCTGATCGATCAGCGCCTGCAGCGCCTCACGCTCCGGAGACCACCAGTAACCGTTGTAGATCACCTCAGCGTAACGCGGCATGATGCTGTCTTTCAGGTGCGCCACTTCGCGGTCCAAAGTGATGGACTCGATGGCACGGTGGGCACGCAGCATGATGGTACCACCCGGGGTTTCGTAGCAGCCGCGGGACTTCATACCTACATAGCGGTTCTCAACAATATCCAGACGACCAATACCGTTGGCACCCGCCAGCTTGTTCAAAGTCTCCAGAACCACATGCGGCTTCATGTCCTGACCATCGATAGCAACAATGTCGCCCTTCTTGTAGGTCAGCTCTACGTAAGTCGGCTCATCCGGTGCGTTTTCAGGAGACACACTCCAGCGCCACATATCTTCCTCGGCTTCCGTCCAGGGATCTTCCAAATTGATGCCTTCATAAGAGATGTGCAGCAGGTTGGCGTCCATGGAGTACGGGCTCTTGCCCTTCTTCATTTCCACCGGGATGTTGCGCTCTTCGCAATATTTGAGCAGCTTCTCGCGGGAATTCAGATCCCACTCACGCCAGGGCGCAATCACCTTCACACCGGGCTTTAGCGCGTAGGCACCGAGCTCGAAACGCACCTGGTCGTTGCCCTTGCCGGTAGCGCCATGGGAAATAGCATCGGCGCCGGTCTCATTGGCAATATCGATCAGACGCTTGGCAATCAGAGGACGGGCAATGGAGGTACCCAGCAGATACTCACCCTCGTAGATGGTGTTCGCGCGGAACATCGGGAACACGTAATCGCGCACAAACTCCTCGCGCAGGTCCTCGATGTAGATTTCCTTAACGCCCAACGCCTCGGCTTTCGCCCGCGCCGGTTCAACTTCCTCGCCCTGGCCGATGTCGGCGGTGAAGGTCACCACCTCACAGTTATAGGTATCCTGCAACCACCGAACGATAACGGAAGTATCCAGGCCACCAGAATAGGCCAGCACCACCTTTTTGATATCAGACATGCCCTTGCTCCAGACTGAACAGAATGGATGTGTTGAAAATAAGGGCGCTATTGTACGGGACAGCGGGGGGAATGGCTATTGGGCCGGGGTATTAGGCAGGCTGCGTGTTCGAAACAGGGGTCAGATGAAAGCCTTCATCTGACCCCGACTTTAGCAAGGCTGAGCGTGCCGGTTCAAACAGCCTGCTGCTGCCCAATAGCCTCTTCACGAATGCCGTCCCAGCCTTCTTTGACGGAACGGAGAAGAGTCAAAACCTCATCCAGCTTTTCCACGTCACTCTTCGCACTGGCTTGCAGAAGCGTCCGCTCCATGTAGTCATAAAGCGCCTCAAGACGCGCAGCCAGATCGCCACCCTGCTCAAAATCCAGGAAAGAGCGGAGTCCACCAATAATTTCGATGGCCTTATTGATCAACTGTGCCTTTCCAGAGTAATCCTTTGCCTGAATCCGGGACTTGGCCATGTTAATTCGCTCAATCGCACCGTTGTACAGAAGCTGGATCAGCCTATGGGGGTCCGCATCTGTGATGCTGGTTTGGGTGTTTACGCGCTGGTATGCCTGTAAACCGTTCATACTCGACCTCTTGGTTCGCTAATCGGCCCGTGCCAATCAGTTGTTGTTCCGGTTGTTTTGGGGTGCAAGCGCAGCAAGCTGCTGACTTACGTAATCCTGGGTGCTGTTGAGTTGCGAAATCAGTGAGTCGGCTGCCGTGAATTGGCTAACCAACCTCTCACGATAAGCAGCAATTCGCTCCTCAAGGCGAACCTGGCTCTCCTGAATTTGCTCAAGCTCTCTGTTAAGACCTTCGGTTCGGGATTCGATGGCACCGTCCGCACCAACAAAACTGGTCACCAAATCAACGGTTCTTTCGGCTACCCCTTCAACAAAGGTGATCGAGCCACGGCTTCCGGTCTGGTCTCCCAGAATCCGGACCTGGAGACCAGACGCACCGCCATTGCCATTCCCCAGAAAGAGCACTTGGCCGTCGCCTTCCGCCGTTCGACCACCGATGGTGCCAGCCACATCGACACCCGATGTACCCGTGGCAGCGGAAAGCCCATAAGCAGAACCGTCTTCCACTGATGTTAGGCTGACGTTGGAATCACTGCCGTAATCGGAAGAGGCAAATGTCAGCTCACCACCGCTCCCAACGCCAACTTGGACATTCGAGCCAGACGCATTCAGAGCATTATTGGCATTCAACTGCGCCTGGATTTCATCTGCCAGTTCTTGAGCGGTGTTGTAGGTTTGCTGAGTGAGCTGAATGCTCACCGAGGTTTCCCCATTAACCTGAAAAGTCAGCTCGTCATTGCCGGCGTCGATGGCAAACGGCACACTCGAAATCGCAGTCCCGGAGAGTGAGCCTTGTGTCGCGGCCTGGGTGATATTGATGTCGTACCTGCCTGGCTCAGTGTTCAAACCACTGCGAACAAACTCAACCTGGCTATCAGTTGTCCGGCCTTGCTCAGCAAACAATGCTGTTACATCGTCCGGATTATTCTTCAGTTGCTCTTCAAACTTGGCTCGATCAAACTCCAAGCCGCCGGTTTCAAAGTTTGTTGTGACACCCACATCGGCCAGACTGCGAACACTGGCATTCTCCAGGCCCGGCACAACCCGCGTCAGCACCTGCCGCAATTGATTCTGAATCGAACGGACGGTGCTGTCGCCCGTGAGCAAGCTGCCAACGCCCGCTTCGGCGTTAAAACCAGCAAGGCTGTCAATGGTGGACTGAAGCGCGTTAAATTTGTCGACGAAACCCTGCACTCGATCGGCAACTGCACCGAAGTCTTGCTGGACCTTGATAATCGAGGAACCAGTTTCAGCAATATCAAAGGTTAGGCCGTCAATCACATTTTCAAAGCTGTTAGTCGACCGGGTAACTTCAACACCGTTAACCTTCATAACCGCATCAGAAGCAGCAATGGTCTCTTGCAGACCGGAATCTGCATCCATGCCAGTGTTAAACGCGAAACGCGAAAGACCTTGATTGTCGGTATCTGTCCCCCCCGTATCACCGGAAACGGAGATACTCACCGCGTTGGCCGTTCCGGTCTCATCCGCAGAG
Source organism: Marinobacter sp. MIT932201 (assembly GCF_047123295.1). NCBI lineage: Bacteria > Pseudomonadati > Pseudomonadota > Gammaproteobacteria > Pseudomonadales > Marinobacteraceae > Marinobacter > Marinobacter sp. MIT932201. The sequence goes on from NZ_CP138917.1 coordinate 2,892,110, forward strand.
AGAACCAACTGGAAGCCGTTCCCCGTATCAATGACACCCGCAGAGACGCCCGCACCGGAATCATTGATCGCGTTCGCGAGCCCCTGAAGCGTGTCATTGCTATTATCAATGGTGATGTTCGTAGTTTTATCACCAACATTCAGCGTCAGCGTGCCCTGCCCGACACTGGTCGCGTCACGGTCCGCAAACGCATCCCGGGAAGCCAAAGCCTGCGCACCGGCAAGACTTGTCACCTCGACACTGTATGTGCCGCGACTCGCCTTGGTGCTGTCCACTGATACCGCAATGCCTTCATTGGAAGAACTTGCAGAAAACGCTTTGAGATTATCTGGAGCGCTGAGCTGGCGCATCGGTAGGCGCAACTCGGTAACCACGCTACGAAGTTTTCCATAGGCAGAGAGCAAAGCCTGTGTTTGCTCTGTTTTCTGTGTCAGCCTGTTTTCCGTGGGCGCGCGCTCCGCTTGAACCAACTGATCCAAAAGATCAGAGGTCAGAACACCTGAACCTATACCCAGCGATGAAATGCTTGCCATGCTCATGCCTCCTCAAGGGGGCGAACCTCTTCATTGATCAGTTTATCGGCAAAAAGCGGCAGAACTTTGCCTTTTTCTTTAGCTGATTTGTAACACCGTGTAACAGCTGACACCCCTCCTGGTCCGAAGAAAACCTTTTTCTTGCCCCACTTTTACCAGAATACCAATACGCAGAACACCGCCGGCCCCTCACGGGTGCGGCGGTGCTGAAATACCGTCGTTTCCATCGGAGTAAAAGCGACCGCCTTTACACTTTGATATTAAACAACGTCAGCGGCTCTTCCTGCTGCAAGTTTTCTGCCAACCTCAATGCTAATTCATCCGGAATCTGGCGAATAACTTCTTTGGTCGACTGATCAACGACTTTTACGATCGTCTGGCCAAGCTCATTATCCACTTCAAACTGCAAATCCCGCTGCACATTCTGAACAAAGTCGTTCAGCTGGCTAACCGCATCATCCAGTTGCTCCCGAGTGGCTTCGTTCCGAGCTTGAAGCTTTTCAGTCTTCGAAGCGTCGGATATTGCCTGCGGGTTCTGTACTTGACGGACAGCGGCAGACGAACCAGCAAGGTCGGAGGCATTCCTGCCTTCGGCCTGAGATGACGAAATTGCCCGAGCCGGTGCTTGTTCACTGGCACGAACCAGCTTCAGATCCGGGCTGTTCAGGTTAACGTCATTCATAGCTTTACCTCGCTATCCTCAAACGGCATTAAACCGGAACCCGAGGGTTCCGGCTGTTACCGCTAGCCCCTTACTGCAGGAGGGACAGAACCTGCTGCGGACGGGCGTTGGCCTGGGCCAAGACAGAAATACCGGCCTGCTGCAGTACCTGCGACTTAGAGAGCTTTGCTGTTTCTGCCGCAAAGTCTGCGTCCAATATGCGTCCACGTGCCGCCGAAAGGTTCTCCGAGGTGGTTTGAATGTTCGCAATGGTTGACTCAAACCGGTTTTGTACAGCACCCAACTTGGCTCGCGTGTCGTTAATTGTATCCAGCGCCGCGTCCACTCGACGAATTGCTTCGCTTGCACCAGTGACGGTGGCTACAGTCAGTCCCTCGATGCTACCGCTCGTTGCAATGTTCGTTTGATTAGATGAGTCGAAACCTATTCCAGCAATAGTGCCACCCAACTCAACATTATCGTTCGATTGCAACGTAACGGTTCCTCGATATGTTTCAGTTGAATCAACTACCGCTGCTGCGCCAGCGCCACTCTGGACTGTGCTCGAGAACGCAGTATCGAGGGTAAGGACAGCATCACCGTCAAAACTCGCCTCTTCCTGGATTTCAATATTTCTTCCGTCTGAGGACTCCAATACAAGCTTATCACCGTCCTTTCTCGCGGTAACACCTGTGTCTCCAGAAACCTCGTTTATCTTGGAAATTGCGTCATCTAGTGAAATATTTGCAGAAGTGCCGGCTGTTTCACCACTTACAAAGTTCTGACTCAAGACTTGTTCGCCGTTAATGGTCAGGGTGTAACTTCCATTAGCATCAAAGTCACCACCACTAATATTCAGAAAGTCATCGACTCCGGCCGTACCGCCGTTTGTTCCGAACGTAATCTCATTCTTCGCCACGGCACTAACGCCAGTTTGGGCTGACTCTGAGTTGATAGCTGCTGCTTTCGCAGTTGCACTATCGCCCCCTCTGTAGGAATCGCCATCAAGAGCATAAGCGGTTGACGATGGAATGTTCACACTATTTATCGTTAGATCTGAAACGGCCGCATTGGAAACAGAGCCAACGAGGTCACGGGTAGTATCGGCAGCAGTACCGTCTGCTTCTCTCAAGTTTCGAGTGCCAGCGGTCGCTGCGGCACCTGCGGCGGCAGTGCCCGCCAGAGTGCCCTCGGCATCAACGCTTGCGCCAAGTTGGCTGGTACGAACACCAGCAACCGATACGCTTATCGTCTGGTTTGCATTCGCGCCCACTTGAAAGTCTTGGGCGTTGAAGCTCCCGTCAAGAAGATTCAACCCGTTGAACTGAGTGGTCGTTGCTACACGGTCAAGCTCATTCAACAACTGTCCGACTTCCTGCTGAAGCGCGGCTCTGTCAGAGGATGAGTTCGTCGCATTCGATGACTGGACAGACAACTCTCGAATCCGCTGGAGAATGTTGCTGCTTTCCTCCAGAGCCCCCTCCGCTGTTTGCGCCAGAGAGATACCATCATTGGCATTACGCGCTGCTTGATTGAGGCCATTGATCTGACTTGTAAACCTCTCAGAGATAGCCAAACCTGCTGCATCGTCTTTGGCAGAGTTGATCCTCAGTCCCGACGAAAGGCGCTCCAATGCTTGGTCATTCAGCTTTTGAGAATTGCTCAGCTGATTCTGAGCAGACAGTGACGCGACGTTAGTGTTAATACCGAGAGCCATAATGCTTCTCCTTCGACAGATGTCGTTATTTCATGGAAAAGGTCTGGCGCCCGTTTTTCGTTTGGGAGCGCCGCCCTGTTACTCCACTTAACGGCGCCACAGGCGGTTGCTTTAGAAAAAAATCCACTGTTTTTGTTAACAAATGTAAAACCGGCAATTCAGTTCCCTTCAGAGCGGCAGCGTTTTGGCGTATGGATACAGGCCAACCGTATAGCGAAGCCTTAATTCCATTTAAAAACAATAAAATAAACACCACCCTCAGAAACTGGCACACCCTTCGCTTGTCACCTTGCAAAACGGCAATTTAACGAGTTTCCGCCGGCAAAGGTTCCCACTCAGGATCGGGAACCTGGCTTCCGGCACCTCTGAGCAGGGAGAATTGATATGCCTCAGGTCATTAACACCAACATTGCTTCACTGAACGCCCAAAGAAACCTGAACACAACCCAAGGTGACGCAAATGTCGCTCTTCAGCGACTTTCATCTGGTCTGCGGATTAACTCTGCCAAAGACGATGCAGCAGGTTTAGCCATTTCAGAACGCTTTACATCCCAGGTGCGCGGGCTTAATCAGGCAATTCGTAATGCCAACGATGGTATTTCTCTGGCGCAAGTCGCGGAGGGCGCTCTTGGAGAGGCAGCCTCTGCTTTGCAGAGAATCAGGGAGCTCGCAGTGCAATCCGCCAACGCAACCAATTCTGGTTCTGACCGTAAGGCACTCCAAGCGGAGGTAGCACAGCTGATTGAGGAGGTCGATCGGATTGCGGCGGAAACAGAATTCAATGGATTGAGGGTTTTGGATGGCAGCTATGTTACCCAACAGTTCCAAGTGGGTGCCAACGCCAACCAAACTATTGGTGTCTCGATAGAAGGCACGAAGGCCAACCAGATTGGCTCGGTGGTTGACGAGGCGGGAACTGTTGCGAGAACCGGCGCAGAAACTCTCGGAACAGCAACTGGGGGAACTAACGGTACAGTGCAGTCAGGGGTAACCGATTACACTGGTGTGAGCGGTTCTGCCACCGGGGCGAACCTGGTGATTAACGGCGAAGTTGTAGCCGATTCCACTCGGTTTGCAGGTACCCTCGCAGGCCAGGAATCAGATAGCGCCTATGCCAAAGCTGCTGCAATTAATGGCAGCGGACTGGATGGTGTGAGCGCTCTCGCTAGTACCGAAAAAAGCTTTGCCGGTATAGGAACCGGCAACACCTCGCTCGTCCAGTTTTCTGATCCGGACGACGAAGGCGATACCGCAAGTTATTCGCTTCAGATTAATGGTGTGGTGGTACTAGAAACAACTCTGGATGATGACGACACAGTATCTCTGGCTGACGCCGAAGCGGCGATCAATCAGTTCAGCAGCAGAACTGGAGTAAGGGCTGAAATTGATGTCTCAGGCAATCTTGTTATGAGAGCCGAAGATGGACGGAACATTCAGATTCAGGAGGACATGTCAATTACAGACGATGGTGCCACAGCTAACACTGGCCAATCTGAAATTGTCTCGATTTTCCAAGACGGCTTTGCGCAGACGGCTGACACTGATGCAAGCGTGACAAATAGTTTTCTCTACCGAGGCGAGATCACTCTTCAGTCTCTAGATAATGTCACTCTTAACAGCGGCGCTGACATTATTGGCTTTGATCAAACGCTTCTTAACGTCGATGCCAGTCAGAATGTCGCAACCGTCGATATTTCTACGGTCGAAGGCGCAAACAAAGCTCTTCTTGCGATGGACTCTGCCCTTCAGAGCATCAATAGCGTCCGAGCGGATCTCGGTGCAGTACAAAATCGTTTCGAGACCACCATTGCAAACCTGAGCACGACTTCAGAGAACCTCTCGGCAGCCCGTTCCCGGATCCGCGACGCCGACTTCGCCGCAGAGTCCGCCGAACTGGCCCGAACCCAGGTCCTTCAACAGGCTGGCTTGTCCGTCCTGGCCCAGGCCAACGCTCGGCCTCAGCAGGTTCTGCAGTTGCTGCAGGGTTAAACGTAAAGACCAAACCCAAGAGGGCTCGGTGTAAACCGGGCCCTCTTTTTTTAAGCAACAACCTCCCTCATCTTAAAGCTATCCACTGCACAAACTGGCACAGCTTTCGCAACACCTCCCTCAAAGCACGGCAAACCGTCCAAAACTGCAGACCTTTGCCGCTTCCCATTGCGGCTGTATTCACGAGGTGTCCCATGCAAGCCAAGCATCAAGTCCAGGTATCCCAATCCCAACAGGCCCAGGTTGCCCGCCTTCTTCTTCAGGCCAATCTTGCCTACGGGGAGTCCAACAGCAACGGCCTTAGCCATATCCAGCGGCTGAAGGCCCGGCAGGAATGCCGCGGCTATCTGAACGATGCGCTGGCTCTGGAGCCGGAGAATGCCGGTGGGCTGGGACTGCTTGGCCGCGTGGAAATGGACGACGGGCAGCTCGAGAAAGCCCACACCCTGTTCAATGCCAGCCTGAACCATCAGCCGGGCCAGGCGCAGCAGTACTGCAACCTGGGTTACTGGGCCCTGAAAACCGAGCGGCCAGCGCTTGCAGAGCAGTATTTCCTGCAGGCCCTGGACTGTGACCGGCAATCTGCCGCCGCTTTCTGTGGTGTTGCCCATGCCAAACGGTTGCAGGGGCAATTCGATGTAGCCTACCTGCATTATCGCAAGCTGCTGGAAACCGGCGCCGGATGGGATTCCGTGTACAGCGGCATGCTGAGCTGTGCCCAGCATCTGGAGGTGAACAAGGCCGATTCAGCCCTCGCCCACGATGCGATCGCCTTGCTCCAGCGGGATGGTTTGCCGCATCAGGAGCTGGGTCGGTTTGTCGGCGCGATTATCCATCAACAGTATGATCTGGATAACCCGGATGCACAGATCTTCCTGGATGCTGCGAGCGAAGACGAACTACTGATGCTCGCGCTCCAGAAAACTCTGATGCCCAATCCTGCGGTGGAAGAGCTGGTTACCCTGCTGCGCAGGGCGATCATTGCCGAAGTCGCACAAACCGTTGAACTTCGGGACCAACTGCAACGTCTGACACTGGCCATCGCTCAATACGCCGACAGAACCGGCTATGCCCTCGCCGCAGAGGACGATGAAGAACGGCTTGTCTCTGCCATCAACGACAGCATCCAGGCCCAGTTTGCCCTTGGTGAGGAACAGGACGGGCTCATCGGCTCACTGATGATCAGCGCAATGTATGGCGCACTCTTCCACCAATCATTTGCCGTTCAACTTGGCCAATGGAACCTGGTAGATTGGCCTCTGGCGCTGCAGCCAGTTCTGGCTGCCAGCTATTACGACCGGGCCGAGGAAGAGGCAATCAAACAGAATTTCGATGAGAAGGCCGAGGAGCTCTGTCTGGACAAGACCGATGTTCCCCAGGCATGGCCGTCCTGGTCTCAGTTGGCCTACCGCACCGAAAGCAGCCTTAAAACATTGATGGCCACCGAGCTGGGGCTGGACACCGACAATCTCCCGGCCACCGTTCGCATCATGGTGTGCGGTGCGCAGTCCGGCCAGCGGGCGATGGAACTGGCGGGCTATCTGGACGATGTGGAAGTGATCGCGGTGGATGAATCTCTGGCCAACATCGCCAAGGCCACGCGTATGGCGAACGAGATGGGTATGGACAACATCGTGTTCTGGCCCTGGTCCATCGCCCAGCGTTTCGTGGCCGATGGCCACCAGGTGCACTGGATCGAAGTCGGTCGCCTGCCCTCACCGGCCATGACGAGCCTGTCTCTGGCGGCCCTGGTCAACGAAGCCACCGGATCCGGCGGTGTGGTGCACATGCATACCGCCATTGCAGAGCAAACATCGGGTGACCAACAGATCCGCAAACTGGTTGCCGAACACAAGCTTCAACCTACCCGCCAAACGCTGCGCCAGCTCCGCCGGATGGTGCTTTCCAATAGGAACGATGCAGCGTGGCAGGAATTGATTTCCGACGCCGATTTCTACAGCCTCGGCGGCTGCCGGGACCGATGGTTCCGGCCACAGGACACAGCCCAGCTGAAAGAGCTGATGGCTATGGCGAGCAACGAGGTGGAATGGAAACTCGTGAAAGCACGGGATGTGGATGGCCACAGCCTGGCAACCGGGCCGGTTCAGCAACAGATTCAGGCGGAGGCACTGGGCAGTGAGGTGCAAAGCCTGATGGGGCAGAATTTGAGTGTTTATTTCGTGAAGCGGCGCTGAGATTGAACTTGGGGTCAGATGAAAGTTTCATCTGACCCCGTTTTCGACGCACTCCTGCAATATCGACTGACGATTATTAATCAGCATTGAGAGCCTCACGCTGCATATAAGGAATGCCGCTCTTCGAGAACCGAGTCTCTGAAATAGGGATTGGTTAAGGAGGACATCGTGACCAAATCCACAGGGCGAGAAAACATTGATTCCAGTTCTTCTTTTAGCCCGAAAAACGCCGCAGCCTTTTGAGTAGCGGTTAGAGCTGGATCAAAATCCACAATAAAATCCAGATCACTGGTCTCATTGAAATGCCCTGTGGCAGCAGAGCCGAAAACACCGAAGGACTTTACCCTGTGCTTTTTACAAAGCAGGCGAATCTCGTCCTGTTTTCCTTTCAGCATCTCCAGTGCATTAATTGCGGCCATACTTCACTCAGTAGCTTGCGGTATATGTCTGGAGTTTAAACCTTGCCCCCCAAACAATAAAGAAAGCGGCGGCCGGAACGGCCAACATCCTTATCCTCAGATATAAGGAATCAAAGACTCCCCATACAAATGCAAATCTTCCAGAATATGTCGCCGCTGCGGCGTCAATTCCGGGTCCGCCGCCAGGCGCTTTAATTCCTGAGCGTAAGCCTCCAGAGATCGCCACCCCTTCTTCGGGTGCATTAGCCTCTGGCTACGGAACTCCTCCCACCGCTCCAGCTCCTCACCCATCAGGCTGCCTGGATAGTTCCGCGCCCGATAGCGAAACAGCAGCTCCTGCAGGCGATTGTCTTCGAACGTCACATCCAGCTCGCCAAGCGTCTCGACCGGCTGCTCCAGCACCCAGTTCAGCTTCTCTCGATCAGCTTTGCTGATGAAGCCACCTGCATAGAGCTGCTCATCCGGGTCTGTCAGATCGCTTTCGTGGGGCTGGTCGAAGGCCTCGGCAATCTTGGCTGGCAGATCGGGGGCCTTGCGCAACATGGCGAGATTGGCCCGCAGGGTATCCCCATCCAGGGCCAACTCTTCGAGGCGCTCCGGAGAAAGGGTGGATAACATGTTCGCCGGCGCCAGCACCGGGCATTTATTCAGCTGCACGCCTTTCAGCGGAAAGCGGCTCACGCCTTCCCCCAATTCCGCCTGGGAAGTAAACACCCGCTCACGAATCTGATCAGCGCTGGCATTGATCAACTCGGTGGGGTCTTCCCTCAGGTCGTAAACAATCACCAGGTTCTTATTTGTGGGATGCTCGGCCACCGGGGCCACCATCGCACAGCAACCCCGACTGGCCGGGTACTTGGCGGATATGTGGAAAACCGGCTTCATGGTGGCGGTATCCAGCATGGCGCGTGCAGAGTGTTTATCCTTGTTCTGCAACACAAAATCAAAGAGCTTTGGCTGCTTCTCCTTGATCAGTTTGGCCACCGCAATGGTTGCCTCAACATCCGACATGGCATCGTGGGCCGCCTCGTGTGCGATTCCGTTGGCAACCGTTAGCTCCTCCAGTTTGAAACTGGGGCTTCCATCTTCCTTGCGGGGCCATTTGATACCCTCCGGTCGCAGGGCGAACGTCAGGCGCACCATATCAATAATGTCCCAGCGGGAATTGCCATTCTGCCATTCGCGGGCATAGGGATCCCGCAGGTTGCGGTAGAGGGTGTGGCGGGTCACTTCATCATCAAAGCGCAGGCTGTTGTAGCCCACCACACAGGTGCCTGGCTGGCTGAAAGCCTCGTTGATCTGCGCGATAAACTCGGCCTCTGGAAAGCCATCTTCCAGTGCTTTCTGGGGCGTAATGCCGGTAATGAGACAGGCTTCCGGCGATGGCAGGTAGTCTTCCGCTGGCTTACAGTAAATCACCAGCGGGTCTTCGATGATGTTGAGATCCGCATCCGTTCGCACGCCGGCAAACTGGGAAGGCCTGTCGTGAACCGGGTCTACCCCGAAAGTTTCGTAATCGTGCCAGTAAAACGAGCGGATCAAGGGATTAGGCTCCTGCCGAATGAATTTGCACTGGCAGGAGTTTAGCATTTAAAACAATCGGGTACCCATATCGTCCCGATGGGTCTGCAGCCGGTCCACACCCTGCGTGATCAATTGGCTCATATCCACTTTCATACTTGTGGGCAGATTAATAAACACACCCTTTCCAGCATTGATCACGGTGCTGCCATCCGGGCTCTGCCAGTCCACACCCTCGCGCTGGAAGCCAATGAAGAAGTCGCTGGTGAAATCAGTCACGCCATCGACGCCCTCTTCGCCCACAGTAATCGACTGTAAATGCGTCAGTGGCGCACAATTTGTTTCAGAACCAGCGGTGCAATCAGCTGGCGCGGCAGCAGGGTCGTTGATACCTATGTGGCTGGCGCGATAGTTGGTCGCCTGGGCGTTCTCATCAAAGAGAGTGGCATCGTACTCCTGGCCTCCACTAACGAGTTTCAGGCCAATATCGCCACTGAAACTGCTGGTAAGCGAGGAAACCGATCCCCTCGCCTGCTCAAACCCCATACGGAAGCCGGAAAGCTTCCCCTCGGCAGGGTCTTCCGCCAGCTCGATATACGGTTTGAACGCCTCGAAATGAACGGTATCTCCGGCACTGTAGGTGCGGCCGTTGAACTGCTCACCGTCATTCCGGGCAATGTGCCCGAGCGCCACATGCTGGGCAGCGAAGTCCACGCCGCCATCAATGTCGCCGGCCTGCACGTCATCCACGTTCATCCGGGTTTCCACATCCATGGTCAGCGTCATACGCGTGAACGCATGGGTATCCCCCGGGATGTTCTCGATCTGCATAAAAGCCTGCCCGGTCACCTCACCCATTGTTTCCTCTGAAATGGGCTTCAGCTCGGCCTGGGCAACGGGCGCAATACCCAGGCAGAACAAGGTGACGGCAGCGTATCCATACGCTCGCTGTCTCATATTTTGCGTCTCTGAATTAGTTATTTAGAGTCAGTTTCCGACGCCCGACTCCTCTGCAGCCCGGTTTGTTTTTGGTTTTCCGGTGCTCACAGGCGGCAGGGATTTACATTATTTTTTATTTGCCGCACACACACTATAACCAAGGCAGATCGGCCAATAGAGTGAGCAGAGTCACAATCACCATTTACAATTCAGTAATACTCAACCAACTTTGAATACAGTCACAAAACCTTTGCCTTAAAATACTTACAACACCTTACCGATTGTTACGCATGCTGTAGCAAACGTGTACACAACAAAGACTACTGGTATACTTTCGCACCTTATGAGCAACCCCCTACGGCCCCATCAATGACCACCCGCATTCTGATCTGCGACGACTCTGCCCTGGCCAGAAAGCAAATGGCCCGAGCCCTGCCAGAAGGATTGCGCGGGGACGTCAGTTTCGCGAAAGACGGTGTGGAAGCACTGGAGAAGCTGCGGCGGCACGAGGCTGAGCTGATGTTCCTGGACCTCAACATGCCGGAGATGGACGGCTACCAGGTGCTGGAACAGGTTCGCAAGGAAGATCTGCCGGTGATGACCATCGTGGTTTCCGGCGATATTCAGCCTGAAGCCCGGGAACGGGTCAAAAAACTCGGCGCTCTCGACTTCATCAAGAAGCCCACCGAAACGCACATCGTGCTCGACCTGTTGGTGGAATACGGGGTGTACCGCCCCGGAGAACTCGAAGACACAGCGCTGCAGGATACCAGCCTCAAGAATTCAGGCAGCGCCACTCCGGAGATCTCCGTTTCCCTGAACGACTACCTGCAGGAAATCTCCAACGTCGCCATGGGCCGGTCCTCGGATCTTCTGGCCCGCCTGCTACGGGTTTTCGTGAAACAACCGATACCCAAGGTCGCGTTCCTGGCCAACTCCGAACTGCACATGGCCATTTCCTCGGTCAGCGACAGCGACACCTATTCTGCGGTGTGCCAGGGGTTCACAGGTGCCGGTATTGCCGGCGAAGCGCTACTGTTATTTGCAGATGCCAGCTTCCGGGAAATGGCAGAGATGCTTCACTACGACACGCTTGAGGGCGAGGCGGTAAACGTGGAGGTGCTGATGGACATGTCCAGCATACTCTTCGGCGCCTTCCTCAAGGGCATCGGCGACCAGCTGGACCTGAAACTCGGCCTTGGCCACCCCACCGTGCTTGGCCAGCATCGGCAGATCACCGAATTGCTCGAACACCACAGCGCCCGTGAAGAACAGCTGCTGTGCATCGAAATCTGCTACGCCCTGGAAGACCGGGACATCGAATGCGACATGCTGATCCTCCTCACCGAGGATTCAGTGCCTTTTCTCGAAGATCGCCTGCAATATCTGGTGGACTGACTCATGGCCATAGAAGAATCTGAAGCCAACTCTTTTCACTGGCTGATGGACATGCTGGAATCCGTGGAAGTGGGCCTTGTGGTGCTCGACCTGGATTTCAGGGTGGAAGTCTGGAACGGCTTCATGGAGAACCACAGCGGCATCACAGCGAGCAAGATCCAGGGCCAGGTGTTGTTCGACGTATTCCCGGATATCCCAAAGGCCTGGTTGACCCGTAAGGTGGACGCCGTAGCCTTGCTCAACACCAAAGCGTTCACCTCATGGGAGCAGCGCCCTTACCTGTTCCAGTTCCGCAATACCCGGCCCATCACCGGCACGGAAGAGTACATGTTCCAGAACCTCACCATCAGCCCGCTCTCCGGCACCAACGGGGAAGTCGAGAAAGTGTGCCTGATGGTGTACGACGTTACCGACATCGCCAGCAGCAAAATGGCCCTGGAACGGGCCAACGAGCAGCTGGCCAAACTGAGCATGACAGATCGTCTCACCGGCCTGCTCAACCGGGGCACCTGGGAAAACCTGGTGGACGCGGAGTTCGAACGCTTCCGCCGCTATGGCCACACCACCAGCCTGGTGATGTTTGATATCGACCATTTCAAGCCAGTGAACGACACTCATGGCCACCTGGCCGGGGACGAAGTGATCAAACACACCGCCAGGGTCACCCGCAACGCCATCCGCCAGTCAGACAGTGCCGGCCGCTACGGGGGCGAGGAATTCGGCATCATCTTGCCGGAAACCGACGCCGAGGGCGCGCGCATCATCTGCGAACGGATACGGGAGACCATTGAACAAAGCGTGGTGGAAACCAGCGTGGCGCCGATCCGCTATACCATCAGCATTGGCATTGCCCAGTTAACGGAAGAGCCTGAGAACTATATGCAGTGGATGCAGAAGGCGGATGAGGCGTTGTATGCGGCGAAGGAAGGCGGCAGGAATCGGGTGGTAGTTGCTTAACTCGGGGTCAGATGAAATTGGGGTCAGAAGAGAAGTTCTTCTGACCCCAATTTCATCTGACCCCGAGTTCGTGTGTTCCGTCATGGCAAACAAGACCACATAGCGGTAGGGTTCCAACTTCAACTCAACTGTCACAAGGATGTGATGCTATGCCCAGAACGATAAGATTCTGCCCTCCCGGCATTCCCCAACACATTATTCAGAGAGGCAACAACCGTCAGCCGACCTTTAAAGGACGCGTGGATTTTGCCTTCTACTGCCGCCTGATGGAGCAGTATTCCGAAGAGCACGGTGTCGCCCTTCATGGCTGGGTGCTGATGACCAATCATGTGCATTTGCTGGTAACACCCTCAACAGAGACCAGCCTGTCAGCCTTCATGCAGTCCATTGGTCGGCGGTATGTTCGTTACTTCAACCGTCGACATGAAAGAACGGGCGGCCTTTGGGAGGGCAGATTCCGATCCTGTTTGATCGATTCAGAGAATTATTTGCTCGCCTGTCAAAGGTATATCGAGATGAACCCTGTGAGCGCCGGCATGGTCACAAACCCTGAAGATTATTGGTGGTCCAGCTACCAATGCCATGCGCTTGGAAAGGTAAGCGACATGCACAGCCCCCACCCTATCTATCAGGCCCTCGGCAAAGACCAGCCCGACCGCCAACGCCGTTATCGTCAACTGTTTGCCAAACCGATGCCGGATTATCTGAAAGATGAAATCCGGAAAACTGCAAGAAGTGGCAAAAGCCTCGGCTCAATTGAGTTTAAGAGCCAGCTTAAAGCCAGGTACGGCATATCCGACTAACAGCGAGTGGTTTCCAAGTTGGGGTCAGATGAAAACGGGGTCAGAAGAACTTTTCTTCTGACCCCGTTTTCATCTGACCCCGATTTTCAAGAACCTCGCTGCTATAATGTCGCATAACTCTTGAACCGGATCCGAAGTGCCTATGACTGCAATGACTGCAAGTACCGACACCTACTGGAATATGCCGGCTAGTCAGAGCAAGGCTTTGATGATTGCGCAGAGGGAAGTCTCTGTTTTTGTCTATGACGCCGTGCGTCTAGAGGGCATTAACTTTACGTTGCCGGAAATTCAAACATTGCTGCAGGGTATTACCGTAGGGGGGCACAAATTAAGCGATCAACAAATTGCTATAAACCAGAGCGAAACTTGGAAAGCGCTATTTCAAATGATCCGTGACGGACAATTCCAGGTCACGAGAGAATGCGCTGAAAACCTACACAAAATTGCGGCAAAAGAAGAAGCGTTGGAATGGGGATGCTTCCGGTCAGGATCTGTTCTTATCGCAGGCACTGATTATGAGCCTCCGGCAGCTGAGAAACTTGCGGGCCTTTTTGAGGAAATGGTGCTTAGGTTAGATGACATTGAGGACATCTACGATCAGGCCATTCATATTTTTCTGACCATGGCCCGATGCCAGTTTTTCTATGATGTGAACAAACGGATGGGCCGCTTCATGATGAATGGCCACTTATTGAACAACGGGTATCCCGCTATAAATATCCCTGCCTCGCGACAGCTTGAGTTTAACGAGTTAATGCTCGAGTTTTATGAATCCGGTGACCAGCAGGCAATGAACCGATTTGTCAGAAGCTGCCTCAGCGATAAAATCATCCGGATTATGAAGGAGTAAAATCGGGGTCAGATGAAAATGGGGTCAGAAGAAAATCTCTTCTGACCCCATTTTCATCTGACCCCAAGCTGGCGGTTAATCCTGCTGCCAGCTCTGCACGGCTTCCTTACCATGCTTCTGACGCCATTCGTTCAGCGTCTTATGATTGCCGCCACGGGTCTTGACCACTTCACCGGTGTGCGGGTTCTTATAGGTTTTCATCGGGCGCTTCGGGCGGCTGCCAGCCGTTGAATCAACCTTGCTGCCGGCCACAGAGGGATCAATTGCCGAAAGAATCTGAAGCACGTCTTTCGGCGACTTGTCATACTCCTTCATCAATGCGCGAACCTTGTTTTCAAACTCCAGTTCACCTTTCAGAGCCTGGTCTTTTTCAAGCTGTTCCAACTCTGAAGCAAGCTTTTCCATAAGCTGTTTTTTCTGGTAATAGTCGTTAATCTTTGCCATGGAATTAAAACCTTATTCAAATAGGGGTTTTAAAAACTCAATTGGAGTTGACTAAAAGTCAGGCCCAATAATAATCAAATAAATTTAGTCTGGCAAAATTATTTATTTACGAGCCCTTAATAAAAATGGCCGATCAAATTGACCGGCCTTTAATACAAACGCTGTACGAAAATTGTACTTACAACCTCAGGTCCGCTTCGCCCAGCGGCAAAATACCCTTCAGATCAAACAGAACCCCATTATCTTTCAAATAAGCGCGCAACTCTTGCGAAGATCTAGTGGCATACTCACGATGCGGCACTGCCAGAAACAGTGCGTCATAATCTCCGAATCTCGGTGACTCTACCAGAGAAATACCATATTCATGTTCTGCTTCGGCATTATCCGCCCAGCAGTCTGTTACATCCACCGAACAGCCAAAATCTTCCAATTCCCGAATAACGTCAATCACCCGAGTGTTGCGCAAATCCGGGCAATTCTCCTTAAAGGTCAGCCCCATTACCAGCACTTTTGATGATGCCACGGTATGCCCGGCCTTGATCATCGCTTTTACCAGTTCAGCCGCTGCATAGGGCCCCATATTGTCGTTTACCCGCCGGCCGGACAGAATAATTTCCGGGTGATAACCAATAGCCTGGGCTTTGTGAGTGAGATAGTACGGGTCCACACCAATACAGTGGCCACCGACCAGTCCAGGTTTAAAAGGAAGAAAATTCCATTTGGTTCCCGCGGCGGCCAGCACTTCATGAGTATCAATTTTCAGGCGCGAAAAGATCATCGAAAGCTCATTCATCAGGGCGATATTCAGATCACGCTGGGTATTTTCTATAACCTTCGCCGCTTCGGCCACTTTAATGGAACTGGCTTTATGGGTGCCCGCCGTAATAATACCGGCATAAAGCACATCCACTTCGTCAGCAATATCCGGAGTGGAGCCAGAGGTAACCTTCATTATGGTAGTTACCCGATGCTCTTTATCACCCGGATTAATACGCTCAGGACTGTAGCCAGCAAAGAAATCCTTGTTAAACGCAAGGCCAGAAACTTTCTCCAGTACCGGCACACAAACTTCTTCCGTGGCGCCAGGATAGACCGTGGATTCGTAAATCACGATATCGCCCTGCTTCAAAACCTTGCCTACGGTTTCGCTGGCTTTTACCAGAGGTGTTAAATCCGGGGTTTTGAATTCATCAATTGGGGTGGGCACCGTGACAATGTAAATCTGGCAATCGCGAATGCCCTCAAGATTATCCGTAAACGACAAACCAGATGCTGCCGCTAACTCTTCCTTGGAAACCTCACGGGTAAAATCAACGCCATCCTTCAGTTCGGCAATGCGCTTACTATTGATGTCGAAACCGACAATTTCGCGTTTCTCGCCAAAGGCAGCAGCAAGAGGCAGACCAACGTATCCCAAACCGATAACTGCAATTTTCTTCATTTTATAAACCTTTCCCTGTGAACCAGGGGGCTGCCCCCTTTTTCATAATGCCGTTTTCAGGTCCTGATTACGCAGAATTCGAATAATAAGAACGCCACTCTCATCAACGCGGTAGTATATTGAGTGACTCTGGTAAACGCTGAGCCTATACCCCGGCTTCAGATGATCAATGGCCGGATACAAATCGGGCTGCGCTGCAATCTGTTCGAAGCGCTCCTCCAGCCCATCAACATAAGCGTCCGCCTGAATCAGACCAAAATTCAGCAACCCAAACAAATAAATCGATTCAAAATCCTCATCAGCTCTTTTACTGAGCTGGTAATTTGCCATCTTTTTCGAGCCTCTCCCTGGCCGCCTGACGAATTTCTTGTGGGCTGCGGTTGCTTATACCACTGCGCTCCCCTTCATCAAGAGCCGCACGCAGTTGTTCTATTCCCGCATTACGGGCCTGGTCCTGCCGAATCAGATCACGAAAATACTCACTGTCGTTAGTGAAGCCGCCGCTGGCGATCCGGGATTTAATCCAGTCACCTTGTTGGTCGGTCAATGTTATTGTCTTGCGTATGGTGCCCATCCCCTCACTCCGCAACAAAGTTCATACTATTGATGCAGATTAGCACAATAACTCAAAACAAGGCAGGGTGAATTCAACCGGTGCGAGCATGCCCTTTAATCCGGAATCACTACACGACTGTCAGGCAGAGAACTCACCAGCCTCTCTCGAAATGCCGCCTTCGCATCCTCATCCCCATGCACTACCCGAATCTCCCTCGGTGCTTCAGGAATACCTTCAACAAAACGAAGCAAATCACGCTGTCCTGCATGGGCCGAATAACCCCCAACCTGATGAATTCGGGCCCGGATATCGTAGCGGTCACCATCAAACTCCACCCAACCACCACGGGGACCATAGGTCAGAATATCCCCTCCCGGCGTGCCCGCGGCCTGGTAACCCACGAACAGAACATCGTTCCGTTTATCGCCCAGCATCGCCTTCAGGTAATTAACCACCCTGCCACCTGCGCACATACCGGAGCCGGCCAGAACCACACAGGGGCGGTGGGAGCGGGCCAGGTAATCTACCGCATTCAGGTGGTCTTCGTGGGAGTTGATGACCGTGAGTTGCTCGAAAGAGAGCGGATGCCGGCCCTGATTGACCAATTCAGTAGCCTCGGCGTCCCAGTAGGGTTTCAGATCGCGGTAGATGCGAGTGAATTCGGCGGCGAGTGGGGAATCGACGATAATTTCCAGAGACTCCCAGGTGAAGGAGGGGTCTGACCCCACGGGGTCAGACCCCATTTTCATGCCCGAAGCTACCGCGCCTCTCCCAAACTCATGAATCAAACTCTCAATTTCATAAAGCAACTCCTGCGTCCGCCCAATACTGAACGCCGGCACTAACACCGTGCCGCCATCTTCCAGGGCGTGCTCGAGCACCGCCTTCAATCGATAGCGCCGCGTTTCCCGATCCTCATGGTCCTTATCCCCATAAGTACTCTCAATCACCAGCCGGTCCGCTCGATCCGGGGACTGGGGCGCCGGAAGCAACGGAGCATGGGGCGCCCCAAGATCGCCACTGAATACAATCCGTTCTTCAGAATCCCCCACACGCGCATCGCATTCCACATAGGCCGAGCCCAGAATATGCCCGGCTCTCTGCAACCGAACCGACAGCGAGCAATCATCCTCATCAAACACCGAATGCCACTGGCCATAGGGCACCGGCACCAGGCGGGAACGAATCAGCCCCAAAACCCGCTCAATCAACTGCCGATCGCGGGTGAAACCGATCTTCAGGGCATCTTCCAGAATTTCCGGCAGCATAATCGCCGAGGGCTCGGAACAAATAATGGGTCCCTCAAACGCCGCCGCCAGCAAATAGGGAATGCGGCCGACGTGGTCGATATGCACATGGGTAACCACCAAGGCCCTGATGTGTTCGATGGGAAAATCAATGGAGAGATCAGAGGCGGAAGCGCCGCGGCCTTCGTCCTGGCCCTGGAACAGGCCGCAGTCGATGAGAATGCCACTCTTTTGGGAACCCCGAGACAGGGACAATTCATGGCACGAGCCGGTTACGCCGGAGGTGGCGCCGTGGTGGGATACTTCAATCATCGTCAACGTTCCTTGTTAAAAAACAAAAACGGGGGCAATCAAGCCCCCGCCATTCAACTACCAAACCAATAGTATATCCTACGCCAAAGGCAACCGACGGACTTTGTCCTCATTCCTTGTCTCGCCAACCGGCGTCTGATTCCCGTTACACCAAACTAAATCCGCCACATCACCATTGTGCGAAAACGCAGTGGGCGCTGCTTTAAGAATCTGAACCACCTCGTGACAATCAAATTCGTGGCTTGCCCGCATCAACCGATTGAGGGTCTGCTCTACATCCTCCCAAGGCATGGACGCTTCCCGGGCCATCATTATTCTTGGATGCGCGGTGCCTTGCGGGTTGTCACCAATCAATAGTTCTTCATAAAGCTTCTCGCCCGGCCTCAGCCCTGAGAAGACAATCTCGATATCTCCATCTGGCCGTTCATCGGTTTTCTCGATTAACCCCATCAGATGAATCATCTTGCGGGCCAGGTCCGCAATCTTGACGGGCTCCCCCATATCTAGAACAAACACTTCACCACCGAGCCCCATACTTCCGGCCTGAAGAACCAGCTGACTCGCCTCCGGAATGGTCATGAAGTATCGGATGATATCCGGGTGAGTCACTGTAACTGGCCCGCCATCCCGAATCTGGTCGCGAAACAATGGAACCACAGACCCTGATGATCCGAGCACGTTGCCAAAGCGCACCATTGAAAAAACAGTATCGGACTGCCGCTGGGCCAGCCCCTGCAATACCAGTTCCGCCATTCGCTTGCTGGCGCCCATCACATTGGTAGGGCGCACCGCCTTATCGGTAGAAATGAGGACAAAACGCTGAACACCAGTGGCAATCGCAGCCTCAGCCACATGGAATGTACCGAAGACGTTGTTCTGAACACCCTCAATAATGTTGTGCTCAACCAAAGGTACATGCTTGTAGGCAGCGGCGTGGTAAACCGTCTCGATACCAAAGCTGCGCATAACCGCTTCACATCGTCTGCGGTGGGTAACACTGCCCAGCAAGGGGTGAATCTCCACACCCAAGCCTTCTATACG
Organism: Marinobacter sp. MIT932201; assembly: GCF_047123295.1. Taxonomy (NCBI): domain Bacteria; kingdom Pseudomonadati; phylum Pseudomonadota; class Gammaproteobacteria; order Pseudomonadales; family Marinobacteraceae; genus Marinobacter; species Marinobacter sp. MIT932201. Next base: position 2,911,133 of record NZ_CP138917.1, read on the forward strand.
GTTCAAAGCTTGGAGTTCACGCTCGATTGCGTAGAGTGAGAACTCGGACTGCTCAAAAAGCACAAGTCGCGTAGGCCGGTGGCGAATAATCTGCCGGCACAGCTCAGAGCCAATGGAACCACCGGCACCCGTTACCAGTACCGAGCGGTTATAAAGACTAGCCGCGACTTGGGCATTGTCAGGCTGGACCGGATCACGACCTAGCAGGTCTTCTATTTCCAAATCTCGGATATCGTTAATGCGAGCCTGTCCTGCCACCAATTCGGACATGGTTGGAACCGTCTGAACCGGGATCGCTAATGGCTCCAGTCTTTTCAACAAACGTTTCCGATCAATCCCAGAATCAGCATCTAATGCTAGCAAAAGCCTTTTTATCCGATGTTCTCTTACAACACGCTCTATGTGGCTGATGTCGTAAACAGGAATACCATTTACAAGCGCTCTGTGATTGGACTTCATAAGGGTTATAAACGCACAAGGATGATACTCAGTCCCCTGATCCAAGGCATTCGCCAACTGAAGACCGGTTTCTCCCGCACCCACTATGCCAACAAACTGTTTGTTTCTATGCTTCGGTCGGTTCACCAACATGCGCACTGTCATGCGAGTACCGCTCACGAAGATAAAGGCCAGTGCGCCGTAAATTATGGGAACGGAGCGGGGCACCAGCACCTCAAGCCAGTACCCAAGCAAAATCAGGGTAATCGCAGATACAAAGACACCAGTGATGACCGTGATAAAAGCCCGGTCGCTCAGGTAACGGATCACCGCCCGATAAAGACCCAGCTTAACGAATACCGCAATGGTAATAGCGACGGTGAGACCCGAGACGATGAGCTGGCCCCGGTCGGGCACCCAGAACTGCTGGTCCAGACGAAGCGAAAACGCTGCCCAAAGAGCAAAAAACAGCACGGCGACATCAGCGAAGACCGAAATCAGTCTCTTGTGTGCGTAAACCGCTGAAGGTTGCCACCCATTCCACGTGAAGCCTGCCACCCGGACCGGAGCAAGGCTGCCACCCATCGGAGCGTAGCGACGCGGGGTTTCTCTTCTTACTCCGAAGTCTCAGTGCCCGTCAACTTTGCCTGCTGTTTTCGCATGGATTCGCCCCGCAGATTGATCTTGTAGGCGTTGTGTACGAGCCGGTCCAGGATGGCATCTGCCAGAGTGGCGTCACCGATGATGCCGTGCCATTCCTCGATGGGTAATTGGCTAGTGGCGATGGTGGAGCGCCGGCCATGTCGGTCTTCCAGCACCTCCAGCAAGTCCCGCCGGTTCTCCGCGCTCAGCTTCATCAGCCCCCAGTCATCCAGGATCAGCACGTCGACCTTGGCCAGGCTGGTCAGGAGCTTTGAGTATTGGCCATCGCCCTTGGCGATGGTCAGCTCTCGTAGCAGCCGGGTCAGGCGGACGTACTGGGCGGTGTAACCCTCCCGGCAGGCCTTGTGTGCCAGAGCACAGGCCAACCAGGTTTTCCCGACGCCAGTCGGGCCGGTGATGAGCACGTTCAGGTGTTCCTTCACCCACTGGCAGCTGGCCAGACTCTGGACAAGCCCTTTATCCAGGCCCCGTGAGTTCCGGTAATCAATGTCTTCGAGGATGGCGGCGTGTCGCAGCTTGGCCCGGCGCAGGCGGCTGCTCATGCGTCGGTTGTCCCGTTCCGTCATTTCCCGGTCGACCAGCAGGCCAAGGCGCTCCTCGAAGCTCAGGTCGGTAATGTCGGGGGTGGCCGATTGATCCGCCAGGGCGGCGGCCATGCCGGTCAGTTTGAGGGCGTGGAGCTTATCCAGCGTGGGATGTTTCAGCATGTCAGGTTCCTTCAGTGGTAGTAGGCGGGGCCACGGATGTTGTCGTGTGTGTCGGGTAAGGCCAGTTCTTGTTGCTCTTCCAGGGGCTGCTCATCCAGGCGGTGCTTGAGGATGGATTCGATGCTCTTGTATCGGCAACTGCCCAGCATCAGGGCGCGTTGGCAGGCACGTTCTAATCGTGCCTCGCCGTAGCTCTGGCCCAGCCGGAGAATGCCCAGACAGGACCGATAGGCCTGTTGCGGATGCTTTCTTGCCCCCAGCGCGGTACGGATAAGCTTTTCAGTTGCCGGTCCAGTCTTGGCTGCCCAGGCGGTCAGTCGCTCTGGGGTCCACTCGCCGGCTTGGCGATGGGACTCCGGCATGTGAGCGGCGATGGTGCTATGCCGACCCTTCTGATCCGAACGCCGGTGGCTGGCGATCCGGTTGCCCCGGTGGAAGCATTCGATGGTGTTGTGGGTGATCCGGACCTCCACCTCTTTCTTGATCAGGGTGTAGGGCACCGAGTAGTAGTGCCCATCGATGGCCACGTGGTAGTCGATGTGTACCCGGGCTTTTTTCCACTCGGCGTAGACATACGGCTCGGCGGGTAGCGGTTGTAGAACCGGCTGGTCCAGCTGTTTGAAGTGATCAAGCCGGCACCCGGGCAACTTGCGGAAGGGGCGGCTATTGAGCTTCTCCAACAGCTCACGGATGGTGGCGTTGAGCTGCCCCAGGGAGAAGTGCTGACGATGGCGCAGGGCCGCCAGGATCCAGCGCTCAACGATCAATACGCCACCTTCCACCTTGGCCTTGTCACGGGGCTTGCGAACCCGTGTGGGGACAACGGCCACGCCATAATGGCTAGCCATATCCTGATAGGTCGGATTGAGATCCGGCTCGTAGCGATGGGCCTTGCTGACGCCGGAACGGAGGTTATCCGGAACCACCAGTTCCGGCACGCCGCCCAGGAACTCGAAGGCTCGGATGTGAGAGCCGATCCAGTCCGGCAGGGTCTGGCTCCAGGTGGCCTCGGCGTAGGTGTAATTGGACGCACCCATCACCGCCACAAAGACTTGCGCCTCATGGATCTCACCGGTGGTGCGATCAATGACGGGCACCGTGTGCCCAGCATAGTCCACGAACAGCTTTTCACCGGCTCGGTGGTCCTGACGCATCACCAGATCCAGCTTGCCCTGCCAGGCCCGGTAGTGCTCGCAGAACCAGCTGTACTGGTAGCCATCCGGATTGGCTTCCCGGTACTCCTGCCAGAGCAGGAACAGGGTGACGTTCTTGCCCCGGAGTTCATCGTGGATTCGCTTCCAATCCGGAATGCCTCGGGCCTGTGCCGGCAGATCCGGTGGTGGCGGGAACAGCCGTTGCTCCAGCTGGGCTTCACTCAGATCCTCTGGCAGCGGCCAGCCAAGCTCCGCCTCAGCAGCACGCCGCAGATACTCGCTCACAGTGGGGCGACTGATGCCGCAGGCTGCGGCAACCTGCCGGTTACTCAGCCCTCGCTCCCACTTGAGGCGAAGGACTTCTTTGATTTTACGCATGGATAACCTCATCGCTGGCATCTGGCCCTCTCCGGATGAAAAGGAGCAGAGTACCGTTAGTTATCCCGCGCCGGACGTTTTGATGGGGAAATCAGGCAGCCTGCCAGGGTGGCAGCTTTGCCGTGGAATCAGTGGCAGCTTTCGCGTGGAATGGGTGGCAGGCTTCGTCTGGAATCAGTGGCAACCTTGGTCTGGAATACGCAGCTTGTGAACCCGGGAAAGATTCAGAAATCTCTGGAACATGGTTTTCCTTTACCAGCTAAAAAAATACAAGGCACTAGATATTATAAGACACAAGGAGCGCGAGCGATGCTTTGAAGCAGCCAATCAGTGTTTTCCAGGCACTCTGTCCCCGGCGCCCTTCCCTGAAACAGTCATCAAAATATATTTGAAGTAGGCCGACACAGTCAGATTCTGAAGCATTTTCTGGTCCGTCTCTGCCAGGAGTGTTGGCGTAGACATATCAATGTCGTTCACCTGCGCAAGTCCGGTAATACCCGGCCTGGCAGCCAAAACACCGCGCTTTTCACGTTCCATAATGAGCTCTTCCTGATTGAAGAGACACGGCCTCGGGCCCACAAGGCTCATTTCGCCTTTCAGCACATTCCACAACTGCGGCAGTTCATCCAACTTGGTTCGTCTCAGAAAGCGACCGAATGGTGTAATCGCAGCAGGGCTGGCCAGGTGACTGGCGACAGACAGTGTTTCTTTGCTCATCGTGCGGAATTTAACCAGGGTAAACGGCTTTTTGTGTCGGCCCACCCGCTCCTGCATGAAAACAGGCGAGCCCGTGTCGAAGAGCCCGATAAAAACCAGTAGAAGCAGCAAAGGAAGGCCAACAACCAACCCTAGTAGCGCAAAAAAAACATCAAAAGCGCGAATCACATAAACTCCTTGGTGACGGAAAGGACAAGCTCCAATCGGTTCTATTCCCGATTAATCACTGCCGAACAAATCGCGAGTGTAAACTCTATCTTGAATATCTGATAATTCCGGCACCATGCGATTGGAAATGACTACATCGCATCTTTGCTTGAATTGATCCAAATCGTTTACGATTTCCGACCCATAAAACTGATCCTCTTCAATTACCGGCTCATAAACGACTACCTCAATCCCTTTGGCCTTGATTCTCTTCATAACACCCTGGATCGCTGAAGCTCGGTAATTGTCTGAACCTGACTTCATAATCAAACGATAGATGCCAACACAGTTCGGCCGTTTTTTTATTACAGCCTCCGCAATAAAGTCTTTTCTTGTAGTGTTGGCATCCACTATCGCTTTGATCAAATTCTGTGGCACATCCGAATAGTTAGCCAGCAATTGCTTTGTGTCTTTTGGCAGACAGTAGCCTCCATAGCCAAATGAAGGATTGTTATAAAAGTCGCCAATTCGTGGGTCGAGGCATGCGCCATTGATAATTTGCCGACTATCCAACCCATGCGTCTCTGCATAGGTATCAAGCTCATTAAAAAAAGCGACCCGCATAGCGAGGTAGGTGTTGGCAAAGAGCTTGATGGCTTCAGCCTCTGTCGATTCTGTGAATAGTGTTGGAATGTCTTCCTTAAGCGCACCATCGCAAAGCAACTTGGCAAAGGTTTCAGCCCTCGCAGAGCGCTCGCCAACAACGATCCTTGAGGGGTATAAATTATCGTAGAGTGCCCTACCTTCACGCAGAAATTCGGGAGAAAAAACGATATTCTCCGTACCGTACTTGGCTCTAGCCATCGCGGTAAAACCTACCGGAATGGTGGACTTTATAACCATCAGCGCCCCCGGATTTATTTCGAGGACATCCGAAATCACCGACTCCACGGTTTTAGTGTTGAAATAATTTGTTTCAGGGTCGTAATCTGTCGGCGTCGCAATTATTACAAAGTCGGCATCCTCATAAGCGATGTTCTTATCGGTGGTGGCCCTGAGGCTGAGTTTTTTGCTTACCAAAAAAGACTCAATTTCTGGATCCTCTATCGGCGACAGCCTCTCATTCACCATGCCAACGCGCCTGTCATCTATATCCAGAGCAATGACATCGTTATGCTGAGACAGCAAGACAGCATTTGATAAACCAACGTACCCGGTACCAACCACTGCAATTTTCATTTTCATTTGGGTCCTAATTCAAAATTCGTTTCGATCACTGAGACTCATAAAAGAGTTTTCCGACTGTCTCCAGTTCTGACCTGGTATTATCGCAAGGCGCCCATCCATCAAGCCTTTTCGCCTTCTCATTGTCGATCTCCAAATCGCAGAAAAGCTGTGTGTACATTTCTCGCTTCCCTACTAACCTCAAAGCAATAGCCACAAGCGACGCCGGAACGGGAATGAGCCTTTCAGACCTGTTCATTCCGCGCCTCAGAGACGACACGATATCTGCGGTTGAGACAGCTGAGGAATCCGCTACAACGAAGGCCTGGTTTCCAGCTTCGGTGCTCTGAATGCACGTAATAAGGAAATCTGACAAAGTTCCCACAGATATCAGACTGCGACGGTTTGAACACATACCAAAAGGGAGCGGAGCAGGTGAATTCGCGAGCCGAAGAAGACTTCCAAAGTTCCCCGGCGCTTTCTCGCCATAAACAAGCGGAGGGCGAACAATGACAAATTCAGAAGATCCAACCCCATCGAACAGGCGGGTTAGCTCCACCTCTGCCTCCATCTTTGATTGCGTATAAGGAGAGGCGGGGCTCAATGGCGTGCTCTCAGATATTGCCTTCCCCGTGGTCGCCGTCCCGTGCACGCCAATCGAACTTACAAACACGAACCGCCGAACATCGGCTTTAATCGCCGCCTCAGCAAGCCTGAGCGTCACATTCACATTCGCCCGTCTAAAGCCATCCAGTTCCTGGCGTTCGCTACCGCCCTTACCATGTGCCTGGCCCGCCAAATGAACAACCGCGTCGATGCCGTCTGAAAACAGCTGTTGCAGATCGTCCGTTTCCAGATCCAGCTGACGATATGCCAGACCTGAACGCCCTGTTAAATCGCCTAAATCGCCTCCGCGGCCAACCGCCACGACGTCCTTTCCAGCGGACACAAGTCGGGCGCATAGCTCCCGCCCGACGAATCCCGTGGCACCGGTAACGAGAACCCTATTTTCCATGGAACGACTCAATCCAGATCTTTAATAGACAGCAAATCATCGAAATAGGTGATTGTTTTTTTCAGGCCATCATCAAGCTTGATCTTGGGTTCCCAACCCAATTCTGCACGCGCAAGCTCAATGTTCGGCTGACGCTGCTTTGGGTCGTCCTGTGGAAGGGGCTTGAAAATCAATTCGGAAGACGAACCAGTCAATTCAATCACGCGCTCCGCGAGCTCTCTGATGGTAAACTCACCTGGGTTACCCAAGTTAACCGGACCGGTGAAGTCTTCCCGTGAATTCATCAAACGGACGAAACCATCGACCAGGTCATCCACATAGCAGAAGCTGCGGGTTTGCTGCCCTTCACCATAGATCGTGATGTCTTCTCCTTTCAACGCCTGAACAACAAAGTTGCTGACGACTCGTCCGTCGTTCGGATGCATCCGAGGACCATAGGTGTTGAAAATCCGGGCCACCTTAATTGGAAGGTTATGCTGCCTGTAGTAATCAAAGAACAGCGTTTCTGCGCATCGCTTCCCTTCGTCGTAACAGGACCGTATTCCGATTGGGTTAACTTTACCCCAATAACTTTCGGGCTGGGGGTGTACCTCCGGGTCGCCATATACTTCACTGGTGGACGCTTGGAAAATCCGCGCCCCCAATCGTTTTGCAAGACCCAGCATGTTGATCGCGCCGTGAACACTCGTCTTCGTAGTCTGTACCGGGTCGTGCTGATAGTGTACAGGAGAGGCGGGACACGCCAGGTTATAGATTTGATCGACTTCCACGTAAAGGGGGAACGTGACGTCGTGTCTCATCACCTCAAAGTAAGGGTTATTCATAAGGTGGGCAATATTTCTCTTTCGCCCCGTAAAGAAGTTGTCTACACAAAGGACGTCATGGCCTTCATTCAAGAGGCGTTCACACAGATGGGACCCTAGGAAACCAGCCCCACCAGTTACAAGTACTCTCATATCACATTCCTTTCTTTATAAATCTGAAATACAAACCACCCAATACATGGGTCAGGGTTAAAAACACCGCCTCAGAAAGACTCCTTCCAGGGTAGTCCCAATGCACCATGAAAACTTTTTTCATCATAGCCATCTTGGAGCCGGATATTTGACCCTCAATCTTTCGATAGAAAAGCAGCGGAGCGCGAACCTTTATACATTTTGGTTTTTTTTCAAGAATCCTCAGCCAGCAGTGATAGTCTTCGACAGCCTTATAGTTAATGCCTTCTACGAACGGAGTTGCCTTTAAAAGATCTCTTTCAGCAATCACGCTGGAAGTAGGAATCCGCGCGCGCAAGCTTTGTTGCTTAAACGAAACTTCTTCAACGTCATATCGCTCAATCCTATCAAACGATATTCCCTGCTCACTCGTGAAATCCTTCATCTGCGAGCAAACGAAACTCGCATTAGATTTGGATAGCACCTCCAATTGGATTTCCAGCTTCCTTGGATGCCAAATGTCGTCAGAATCCAAAAAGGCAACATATTGTCCAGACGCTTCTCTCACGCCAATATTCCGTGGGCCTGCTGGCCCCCCAAAGTTAGCGCTCAGTGCAATCAATTTAATTCTCTGGTCCTTTTCCGCCCACTTTTGAACGATTTCGCGTGTTCCATCAGTCGAGCAGTCATCAACAACAAGCATCTCCCAATCGTCAAAGGTTTGGTTGACGACCGATTGAATTGTAGAGTCGATTAATCTCGCAGCATTGTAGGCGGGAGTAACTATCGTTACTGATTGTTCTGTAGTCTTGCTCACCCCCGATCCCCTCTAGAAAACATAGATCTAAAACCGTCGACCCATCGAAAGGCAAAACGACGACTAACTTGATATGGCTGGCCAACAGTTTTTGGGACTTCGTAATCGGCCAACTCTCCCCAGGCATTCTGCCGAAGCAGCGAAAGCACCTCGTTCTCTGAATTCTCGAATTCTGAAAAGACCGGATCGTCTGCCTCTATGTTGCCAGTCTCAAATTGCCTGATGATGCGATCAGGGTCTGCACCTTCAAAATATTGATACTTGGTGGTTTCCAGCGCCTTCACATAATCCACGAACTGGGGGTAACGATGAGAACGAACGTATAAAAACCTAAGGGTTTTACGCCGCACCAGGTCTTCATCCAAATCAAGCAGATCATTCTCTTCCATATCCTGGCGGGACAGGAAAATCTGGGCGAACCCCGCCCTCTCGTAAGGAGCTGGCCCGAGACACACAACTTGCTTACCACACGCTCCGGCCTCTACAGCTGAACTTCCCCCATTCAAAACAACAATATCTGACTGTTGTATGAGGTCGTATGTGCTTGCCTTCTCTTCACTACTGATGAAATGGATTCCTCGATCTTCCGCCCATTGCCGGTAAAGCCTTAGCGAACGTTCTCCCGTTACCCGCCCAATATTTTCAGACCAATTAGGGTGGCACCGTAAAACTACTTGCTCTGGGTGAATGTTGTAGACCTCGAAAAAGTCGTCAAGGGCCTGGGTGTTATCCTGCCACCCAGTTTCCCAGTCTTCATGACCGGCGAACTCGTTCTTACTACTTGGTACAATTAGAATCCTCTTTCCGGATGTCCTGGTTGGCCAAGGAGCAGGCTCAGGATTTTGGTTATACAGGCGCCATTCCAATGAGTTTCGCTGCAGGAACCTATCCCCTACTAGTTTTCCTGCATATTTGGCTTGGGATACTGTCAATGGTTTTTCGCTGTACTCTGAAACAAGCTCACCCAACGCTTTCAGTCCGAGACAGTTGCCATTCGGCACCAGCTGGATACCGTCCCCAAACCATGTCCGTTCATGGCTAATAAAGGGAATACCCACTGATTCACAGGCGTAGGTGACACCACGAGTCAAATCCATGCGCCCATTGAAACAGATGACACCTTCTAGGCTATTGTCTGCTATCCATTGTTTGGTGCTCTCGTACACGGAACCTATGGGTGAATATAGAGATCGTCGGATTTCAACTACTTCCGTATCATTCCATTCAACATCGGACTCAGTCCGTGACAAAGTACAGGAGCTTGACAGAGCCATTCGATCCAACTGACGCTCGGTTAGATCAGTCTTTTGATCAACCACGGAGGTAATGTTTTCGTTTGTGTATGAGCGGACGCCTCCTAGTATACATTTACTGCACTCGCTTATTCGCCCAGAGCCCTTGATTTCACGGGCGTAGCAGTTGGATACAGAAGAATCACACGTGAGAAAGTAAACATTATGCCCCTTCGCTTTTAATAATTCTGAAAGATATATCAAATGCTCAACGTGAGGCCGAAAAGCAAAAACATTAACAAATCCAATATTCAAGAAAAATCTCCGAAGTCAGAATTTAAGTGAACGTGCTATAAATTTACTCGCGCTCGAAATAACCGCAACAAGGAAGAAAGAAAACATCACAAATGGAAAACTCATAAAATCAATAGCAAGAAGCAAAGGCGAAATAATAAGAATAGAATACATCATTAGATAAAAGCTCATAGCAACGATGCTAGAAGGAAAGGCTATATAAAAATAGCGCGCTGCGGCACTCAAGAATCCTACAAAAATTGAAACAACAATAAAACCAAAAAGACCGAACTGATAAAACAATGCAGCGGGCAATGACGGAAACCTACCAGACAAAAACCACGAACTATCCGGCCGGGCAACAATTCCTAGCTTGTTTAAGATGTTCAAAGGGTGTAGAAAAACAATTACCTTGTCCCCAGGCCCGTTCTCGATGATTCCGGCTGCGGTTGCCAAACTATGTGTGATATAACTAAGCGCGAGCACCAATAGGTTAATAATATCAAACAATACTCCATTACCACTTGCCTCAGAAAACCATGGGGCTAACCTTAGACCGAGGTAAGGAAGAAAGTGTTTTACATAGGCGGAAACGTCGATCCCTGTCGCTTCGGCTCGTTCAGAAAAGACATACAAAACATAGAAAAATGAAAATAAAACCAAAACAAATACAGATGAGCGCAGCCCTTTACTTGGGAAAATTGACCGATATGACCATCCAGATACTGCAGTTATCGCACCCGCAACGAAGACTGTGACCAATAGAACATTTGAACGCCCACCAGCCAGAACGGAGTTAGCCATAAGTAAAATAAAAACTAGAAAAATTCCTTTATATAGGAATGACCTTTTTAAACTTTCGCCAAACGCAACAAGAAGCACGGCAGCCACGTAATAGCCACTACTTAAAAGGTACCCCAGCATACTGAAGACCGAAGAAATACCACCCTCTCTTTCAATCCCCTCTTTTCTCCAAGCTTCTCTGGCTACTGCCACACCTTGACTATAATCTATGCCCTGAATTGCGATTTTGTCATAAATTATACAGAGAGTGCCAACGCTCGAAAATATTAACGACAACTGGATCGCTTTGTGTAAACTCTTCGGTGTCCGCGTTCCGCACATTGGGGCTCGATAATGGACACCTGCCAACCAACTCCAACTAAAACCAAACAAAACTAAGACTAAAAATGTGAGTTGAAGTAAAAAAGCTTCGCCTACAGATGTATAAAGCGAACTAACGGGTAGAAAGGCAAAAGCGATCCAGTAAAAAACCCAAACCCAGATAAAATGCTTAATCATTTAGCATCCCGAAGCTGTATATATTTAGTCTCCTACCAAAATCTGAAATACTATGGATTATCATAAGGAAGCTTATTTCAAACTAAAGTCATCGAGATCCGACGATATTAGCTGGGACACCAGCACAAACGGTGTTTTCTGGAATATCTTTTAATACAACGGAGTTCGCGCCAACAACCGATCCCCGGCCAATGTTGACCCCTGGGCATATGACTACATTCACACCCAACCAGCAGTCATCGCCAATACTAATTGGCCTGTCAAGTGAAGAAAGATCTCCCCGCTCCTCAATGATTAGTCGCTCCTGCTCCCGGATGGTTTTTTCCGGATATACTCTAAAGGGATGAGTTCCTGATGAAATGAAAACGTTTGGCGCAATGATGCACCCGCTCCCAATGCTTACCGATCCGTTAATGGTTGCTCTTCGCTGCACCGTCGTACCGGCGCCAATTGTGATTTTTTCCGAAGACTCGATCTCAACATCGTGGGAAAGCCAAACATCATTTGATAAAACTAACTCTCCGGATGCTGACAATCGTATATTGACTCGTGCTCCTATCTTCGCTCCCCTATTAAGGGTTATTTGTTCAGAACGCCCATCTATAACCGTTGTGGGATGAATTCGCACCCCTCTGGCAATGAAACAGAGAAAATTCCACCACCGCCACAGAAATGTTCTTCTTAAATGGGAAGCTTTAAACAACGTCATCTCCTAAATTTCAGAGAAAAGATCAATACAAGAAGGTAATTTACAACGGTCAAAGCTAGGGCGAGATGAGCAAGCTCAGTGATGCCTAGTTTATCTACGGACTGAAAGTAGCCGAGCAGCGAAAATGAGATAAAAACAAATGCCCCGGATAAGCAATTTACCGCAAGTAGTAAACGCTCTTTTCCTGAAACAAGTAGATGACTAGACCAGAAATCAGATAATCGAATCGAAGCAACAGCCAGGAAAATTGGAAGTATTTCGAGGGAACGTTGATAGTCCTCAAACCAATTAACAATTATCTCTTCCAAAAGGAAGTAACTCGGCAACACGCCGATACCACCCAAAATCAAGAAGACTAAGCTCGCTTTCCAAGCGAGTGAAAAACTGGCCCTTCTCCCCCCTATCGCGAAACGTTTTGCCAATGCGGGATAAAGGGATGAATTGGTAATCGTTTGAATTGATTGCGCCGCTGTAAGTAATATCCAGGCAAATCCATACCACGCGAACTGAACAGGCGGAAGAACGGTAACTGCTACCCATCGGTCTGCGTTTGCCAAACTGAACCCCACCAACATCACAAGCATCAGCGACAGCGGTTCAGACCACCGAATTACGGCTAGTCTGCGAATTGCCAAAAGAAATAAGGCACGGAGCCCAGTGCTGTGGCGAGTAGAGCTTTTGACCAGTATAAGCGAGGCCAATAGGATGGAAATGATGGCTTCGGTTAGAAGTGTCTCTTCGGGCGAGCGCACGTACCACGCGACCATGCCGGCCGCCGTGATTATTGAAATCGCCCGCCCCATATTCTGCCAACTAAACCTTAACGCCTGCCCTCTACTCCTGCTCTCCACCGTTGAGAGCACGAAAATCTGCTGAGAAAAACCATGGACGACGCTTATTGCAAAGGTCCCCGGGCTCAAGCCGGCGATAGACAAATCTGCCACCCCGATCAAACAACCTACCAAGGCCAGAAGAAGTGCAACCAGAATGGACTGAAATAAAAGGATTTGGCTTGCCAATTCTTTTCGAGCGACGAAGCCCATCGGCATACTGCGCTGTAATTTTGGCTGTAGTCCCAAACAGCCAAGGACACAGAAACTGCTCGAAACCAACAATCCAGCTATGTACGTGCCAAAATCAGGGGCGTCAAAAAGCCGAGCCATAAGCAAGGGGCGCAGCATCATTAGCGCCATGGCTCCGCCCAATATCGGAACGTACCAAACTTCTCTTTTCCACCTCTGATTGATACGTAACCAAGATGCCGAGTTTAATCGGTTGTTCACGCTAGCCTTTGAAGCAACTCTTGGCTTCTTTGATCATGCATTGCGTTGTAATCGAAAAGCGCAAATTGGAGTTGAAGCAAAAGGCGAGGCTTTCTTACTGGCGTCTGCCCTTTGTGAATACACCAAGTATCTTCTGCAAATCCATCGCCTGCGCTACCGTCAATTTCTTTTACTTGGGACGGGCTGTAGTTCTCAGCAATCTCTTGATCGGTGTAGCGGCGGATGTTCCACCGATCAAAGAAACCGTTTATGGGCGGTTTCCCTTGAGAGCCCGCAACAACGACGTGGGCTCCATCCCCTTTCTCAACATCTGTGAGATAGAAAAAGAATTTGAAGAATTTGAAGTCGTCTACATCCCTATGGAATTTGTGCGCATGCCGGTGACGATCCTCTTCAGTCGCTTCCACCGGAAACGTCCACCACAAGTTGGCACCAACGAAGGTCGGAGGTGAATTCAAAAAACGACGGGCTATCTCCTTGAGAGTGGGATCTTGAGCCAGACGGGCAATTTCAGGATTTTCCGAAAGCGTATTAAAATACTGAGCAACAAGTATTTTTTTATTAAGCACTTCCTCCGCACGCTCTCTATGTTCTATCTTAAAACCATATGCAGGTGCCCTATCAGCGAAACATAACGCTTCTTCTGCGTATGAGCGGATAGACTGCACTACTTCATCCGGCAGCCTGAAACCAAATGCAACTCCATCCTTTCGAAGCGCTGCCACCACTGAATCGATATCAACATCAGGAAAGCATGTCTCTTTGCCTTCTAGCTCAAGAGAATCGAGATGGGAACGACCTTTAATTTTGAGAACTGCTGCACGCAGAAAGGGTATGGATAACCTCAAAGTGGAAAAACGCGCAAAACCCCTCATTAAGGTATAGCCTGGTTTACTGGACAAACTCTCGAAAACGCGTTTTAACCGCCCTACTGCAGCAGCATTCAAATCAAAACCTCCTCTGAAAGATTATTGGTCATGCTCAAGCCAGCAAGTCCCAAGTAACAGCCGTACCCTTTTTAACATCGCTTTTCAGCCTTCGATCCAAAAGCTCATCGTAGTATTTTGGGGGCAATCCATATCCCGGCCTAACACTACGAATTGAGCTGGAAGCAATCCGATCCCCACATTTCAAGTCTTCAACGAAATAGAGCGACCTTCGAAATTGTGCATTACCTACCTCGCTGGACTTTTGACCATAATCAACTTTGCCAAGCGATTTCCAAGCCGTTTTTGCGCCGGAACAAAGCTCTGCCAGATCTTTCGGCTCAAGAGAAAAGCTATCATCTGGCCCACCACCACGACGATCTAGCGTGAAATGCTTTTCTATCAGAGAGGCCCCTAAAACTACGCTGGCAATTGCAGTTGTGTTGTCCAAGGTATGATCAGACAGGCCGGTAACTAAGCCAAACCTTTCAACCATGTCTGTAATCGTGCGAAGGTTGTAATCCTCGGCTGGAGCCGGATAGCCGCTTACGCAATGCAGAATTGCTAGTTCCTTACAACCTCCCTCATAGGCAGCATTGATGGCTTCTTCAATCTCTTCGGCATTGGCCATACCCGTAGAGATAATCATAGGCTTCCCAGTGGCAGCCACATAACGGATAAGTGGGAGATCAATCGCTTCAAAAGACGCAATTTTGTATGCTGGCGCGTTTAGATCCTCAAGAAGGTCCACCGCAGTTCGGTCAAAGGGCGAACTAAATATCGGAATTCCAACATTCCGTGCGTGATCAAAAAGTGGCTTATGCCACTCCCACGGCATATGCGCTTCCTCATAAAGCTCATAGAGCGTTCTTCCGTCCCAAAGCCCCCCTTTGATCTTGAACTCGTCCGACTGGCAATCCAGCGTTATAGTATCAGGTCGGTATGTCTGTAACTTAACAGCGTCGGCACCTGCTTTGACGGCCTCGGTAATAATCCTCATCGCAGTCTCAAGATTACCGTTATGGTTAGCTGAAAGCTCTGCAATAATGTAGGGAGACTGGTTGCGAGAGATCTCTCTTCCGGCTATTACTATTTTCGGTTCAGTCATTATTCGATTCCTGATCTTTTGTTTTCCACTCTTGTTTTAGTAGACCAAAGCAAAAAACGTCGTGGAACTCGTGGCCATCAAAATGCTGATCTCGGAGGCGCCCTTCTTCGGAGAACCCTAGCGCCCTATGGAACGATATAGAGCGCTCATTAAAGCCGAGAGCCTGGCCGCAAAGCTTGTGAAGGCCAAGCTCTAGAAACACGTACGTTAAAGCTTGGTTACCCAAAGACCTCCCTGTACCTTTCGGCGCGTCAGGCGCCAGGTAGAACCCCCAGTCTGCAACCTCCGGGCATCGCGTGCGCGTAATATTCACAAAACCTCTGGCCAGCCCGTGGTTTTCATAAATCATAGGATCTACCGCAGGATCATGCTTGACGCCGGAAAACCATTTTCTATGCTCTTCTATCCCAATTTCGTGAGTGGTGTACATGTAGCGACGTACATCAGGGTGATTACGCCAACTCAACACCTGCTCAAGGTCAGTTTCCGTCATAGGCCGGAGATTGTGCGCTTTCACGATGCTCTCCTGCTCACGGTCATAATCGACTCAAGAACCCTGGAGGTACCTTTCCCATCGGTTATCGCAGCTGCGGCACGGCTCATGCGTTGAAGACAATCAAACCGACCAATTTCGGCCATCACGGAGGGCAAAGATGCCTGAACTGTATCGGGATCAGTGATCGTTAAAGTAGCTCCGGCGGCCTCCAAGGCTCTCGCTCCAGGCACTTGATTATCAGCCAGAATCACCAACACTGCAGGGAGGCCCAAACAGCAACGCTCCCAGGAGGTACCGCCCGCCGCTCCAATAGAGAGATCTGCCAGGCACATCCGCTCGGCCATGTCGGGAACATTCACATTCACCGTTGCCTTGAAAGGCAACCGGCTAGCCTGTTGCTGAACTTCGTCCAGATGAGGCGCAGAGCCTCCCATGACGATGTCTAGTTGAGTGTCGCGAGGCAGCTCCGATTCCACCAATGACTCTAAAACCTGCCCCGTCACATTGTTTCGATCCACACCACCCAGAGAGATCAGAACTCGCTTCAGCTTCGGCTGCTCACGCCGCTTTAGGCTGAATTCGCGACGTGGTGCGAACTCCGGCCGCAGCAGCGCGTATTCGGGGCCTATCAATCGCAAGCAATCCTTCGGCACAAGCCAATCATAATCTGAGGCAACCCGCCCCAGATTCTGATCCAACAACAGGGCACATTCGTGCTGCCTGCTAGCCAGATCATCAATAACCATAATTTGATCTACCACCATTGCAACCTGCTGTTCCCAGCAGGCATCAAGGGCGTAGTGATCCACCACCAACCAGTCCGCATCTATTAGAGCCAGAGCTTCACGGGTCTCTTTTGCATCTTGTTGCCAAGGCACACCTAACCAATCGCCATAAGAATCGTTCAAATAGGCTGACGAGTTGCATTCCATAGTTTCGGGAGCCGGCAGAATGAACAGCTGGTACGCTTTGCCTGCGATTAAATCAGTCAGGTGCCCTTGATGTTTACGACAGATAAACACGCATTGGTGACCCTGACAGGTAAGTTCATCAGCTAGCGTGAGACAGCGAATAACGTGGCCCGTTCCTATACGCTCCGAAGCATCAACGCGAAACGCTACCAGCACGTCCATCCCCCATCAACAACTAGGTTGGAGCCGTTCACAAAGGTGGACGCATCCGAAATCAGGAATGACAGAGGCCCCTGAATTTCCTCTGCCTGGCCAATTCGTCCCAAAGGCACTTTGCCAGCCAAAGTCTCTACGAAATCCGGATTGGTCGCCTGCACAGCAGTTGAAGGAAATGGCCCGGGGGAGACTGCATTGACTCGTATTCCTTCTATGCCAAACTCACAGGCCGCATACCGAGTCCACTGGATTAGTGCGGCTTTTGCGGCACCATAAAACGGCGGATTGGCCGCGTTCTTGCCCTTGTATAATCTTTGATCAGGGCTCACCATTCCATACATCGAACCAATATTTACTACAGAAGCTCCGCCACCGCTCTTAACAGCCAATCGCAAATTAGGCAGTGCTTCTCGTAGCAGTCTGTTCGCTGATACCAACGAAACTTCATAGCTATCACGGTAATCTTTATCTGTCGCATTCTCTATGGAACCTGCCCCACCAGCATAAGCATTGTTCACCAAGCCGTGTAATGGCGTGTTACCAAATTGGGCAAACCAGTGACGTACAGCTTGTCCATCATTTACGTCGAAGACAGCAGGCTGGGCGGCTAGCTTTGCCTCGCACAACTCTTCCACAAACTGTTCGACACGAGGGCGATTTCTGCCGTTCACCAGTACTTTAGCCCCCAACTCCGCCAGACCAAAAACCATCGCCCTACCAAGATATCCAGTGGCCCCTGTTACTAGAACGCTTTTGCCGTAAAGTGAAAATCTTTGTTTTAGATCAGGCATCGGGCTTCGTCCAGGTTGCGGGGTCAAGCGTTTCTTTCGGGACCTGAGGGCGATCTTCAATGATCTTCAGTAGCTGATCTCGTGACCACGGCTCGACGCTCATTACCTTGAGGTTGTAAAGGAGCTGTTCCTTAGTATCCAAGCCCAGCACAACGCCATCAATCCAGTCTTGAGAGAGCGCAAAGCGCAAACAGAGTTCAACCACATCCCCTCCGCAGTTGTTATTTGCCTGTTCACGAAGCCATTCCAATACCTGGTCCGCATTAGGACATTTAGCTCTCTTCCAAAGGTTTAAGTGATTGGTAGTCAACAACCCCTGCAGTAAAGCACTTCGGACGTGAATAGTGAGGCAACGATGCTTTCGCTCATCCAAAATTTTTTCGATGACCGAATCCCAGCGGTAGTCCAGGATGTTGAAAGGTATCTGGAGAATCGAAACGGAATCAAATGACAAAGCGGTCAATGCTTCCTTCGGGGACTGTACCGATACCCCGAGTTCACCAACAACGCCCTTTTTTTTGAGTTGGGCAAGTGCGTTCCAGACCTCCCCGTTCCAAGCAGTTAAGTGGTCCGCCCTGTGAAGCATTAAAGCGTCGAGCTTGGAGACACCGAGCAATCGACAGGATTGATATACACTTCGTTCTACAAAGGCTTCCACCACTTCCGGCTGGGCCACAGGAGGGCAGTCATCTAAAGGTGACAGCTTCGTAATAACGGTTGTCCTTGAGGACCAGCCTTCAGCCAACGCTTTGCCCAGCACCTTCTCACTGTCGCCATAGGCTCTCGCGGTATCCAGGTTCTGAACACCATTTTTAATAGCGGTTCGTACCAGGTCGTTCACAAGTTTCTGTTGAGGGCGCCCAGCCCTGTTCGCAATACCGTAGTCCAATCCAAACTGAGCGGTTCCCAAAACCATTCTTTTTGCTGGAGCTGTAACTGCCACGTCTGTCGATTCAGCTTTCAATGCTTTCAGCAAAGCTTCCATCGGCATATTTTCAGGTTTATCGGAGCCTTCAAACAACTTTGCAACGGTTAAGTAATCATCCAGTGTATCTACGGTACAGCGATAGTGTTCCATACGCTGGGATTGGTAGTGTTCGAATCTGCTTCCACCATATTTTCTTATTATCCAAGGGGTAACATGTTCGCGATCAAACGAGGACTCTGTCTCGTTCTGAGCTTCCCTGAGATGTCCGGCGCGCGTTATTTCAGCGCTGACGCCGTAGGGAAGCCCCGATGAGCCTCCAACGCAGCCAAGATATGCGACTTCTTTTTTCTCGAATTCCTTGAGCATTTCATCGATGAATGCCCCATCCGGAAAGACATTATCGCCGGTCAGCCGAACAACGGCATATTCGTCTGAGACCCCCTCAAGCGCATCCACGAAGCGCTTGAGGGTATCCTCCAAGTCCCCTCTGAAAAAGTTGATGCGCCACTTGGCAAGGACTTCACATAACAGATCATCCGAAGGTTCCCGAGAGGTTACAACCGTTACAGGATGGCCGGTATTGCCTGCCCGACGGGCTGCAAGCACGACCAAAGGCACACCGCCCACTGGCAGTAAAACCTTGGCCGGCAAGCGAGAAGAATTTGTCCTTGCCTGCAACAAGAGCCGAACCTTCATACCAGCGAAAACTCCAACGCGCTCGAAACCTGGTCCTGTTGTTCGTAAGTCATCCCATGAAACATGGGCAGGCTGATTGCTTCGCGGTAATAAGCCATCGCCTCTGGAAAATCACTTGCATTGAAGCCCATGGACTCATAATGGGGCTGCGTATGAACCGGGATATAGTGCAAGTTCACTCCAATGCCTTGCTCCCGGAGAGATTCGAATACCTCCCGATGGGATTTATCAGCTTCATTGAGACGCAAACGGATGACGTACAGGTGCAAACCTGAGTAGCTATCTGGGTGCTGCCATGGCGTAGTCACCGGCAAGCTCGCCAAGATTTCATTATAACGATCGGCTAGCTCATGACGGCGAGCTACGAAAGCATCCAAGCGATTCATCTGGCTTACACCCAAAGCTGCCTGAAGCTCTGTCATTCTATAATTAAAGCCCAAGTCGATTTGCTGGTAATACCATGGGCCGTCAGCCTCGCGAGTCATCAGGCGAGGATCCCGGGTAATTCCATGGCTACGCAGTAAATTCATACGGATGGCCAGATTTTCATCATTGGTAAGGGCCATACCACCTTCCGCGGTAGTAATGATCTTTACTGGGTGAAAACTGAAAACCGTAATGTCGCTGAAGCGACTGTTGCCGATGAACTCCCCCCTATACTTTCCGCCAATGGCGTGTGAGGCATCCTCGATAACCCGAAACCCATATTTTTTGCTTAATCGGTGCACTTCTGCCATGTCACACGGCTGACCACACAGGTGAACTGCAACCACAATTTTGGGCAGGCATGCGGACTTCTCAGCCTGTTCCAGCTTAGCAGCCAGTGCTTTCGGGCACATGTTGTATGTTTTGGGGTCAATATCAACAAAATCGACCTTAGCACCGCAGTAAAGTCCGCAGTTCGCGGAAGCTACAAACGTAATAGGCGATGTCCACAGCCAGTCACCCGGCCCCAACCCCAGACTCAGACAAGCAATGTGTAAGGCCGAGGTTGCACTGTTCACGGCCAACGCATGCTTGGCACCGACATGTTCAGCTACCTTTGATTCAAACTCAGGCACCTTCGGGCCTTGAGTCAGAAAGTCCGACTGGAGCACTTCAAGCACAGAGTCAATGTCGGCCTGAGAGATTTCTTGCTTGCCGTAGGGAATCATTCTCAGATCTTTCCAATTTCGTTGTTGTGACGATCAATCCACGCCTGAAGCTCCTTGTCAGTCATCCATTCCGAATTATTGTCACTTGAATAGACAAAGCCCTCGGGCACTTTCTTACCGTCCTTGATTCGGCTTTCGCATGTTCCCCAATCGTTAATGTTGGGCAAAATTTTGAAGTGCTCTGGATATTCGTAGGTGAAATAGGAGTCTTCTGCGCCAATCATCTGTTCATGCAGTTTTTCACCCGGGCGAATTCCAACCACTTCCTGTTTTGCATCCGGGGCAACCACTTGCGCGAGGTCCGTTACTTTCATTGACGGGATCTTCTTGACATAAATCTCACCACCCACCATGTCTTCGAATGCATGCCAGACCAACTCTACGCCTTGCTCCAGGCTGATCATAAAACGTGTCATGCGCGGGTCGGTTATAGGCAACACGCCTTTTTCTTTGATCGACATGAAAAAGGGTATGACCGAGCCGCGAGACCCCATTACGTTACCGTACCGGACCACAGAGAATTTGGTCTTATGGCCACCAGAATATGAGTTGCCGGCCACAAAAAGCTTGTCAGAGGCCAACTTGGTGGCACCGTAGAGATTGATAGGACTGCTGGCTTTATCGGTTGAAAGCGCGACGACGCCCTTAACGCCTTTATCAATCGCGGCATCTATCAGATTCATGGCTCCGTGAATGTTTGTTTTTACACATTCAAAAGGATTGTACTCAGCGGTGGGTACGATCTTCGTGGCAGCTGCATGCACAACATAGTCAACGCCATCAAGTGCCCGATATAGTCGATCCCTGTCTCGTACATCGCCTATAAAGAAACGAAGGCGGTCGTCGCCTTGAAACAGCTTGGCCATTTCCCACTGCTTCATTTCATCCCGGGAAAACACAATGATTTTCTTGGGATTGTATTTTTCCAGTGTCATGGGAATGAATTTATGGCCGAACGACCCAGTGCCACCGGTTACGAGGATAGTAGAGTTTTCTAACATTAGATTTTCGCCAAGTGTCTTCTATGGATTGCTGGATTTGTTACTCGTGAAGAGTACGAGCCTAATGAACACAATTATAATCGAAAGCATGAGGCCCAGAATGGTTGCCAAGACAACCGTTAATGCTCTTTTAGGTTCACTTTTTTCTTGAGGCACAACCGCCGGATCTACAGTCTCGAACACGTATTCTTGCTGGGCATTGGCCAGCATCACTGTGCGGGTTTCATTTTCAATGAGTTGATAAAACACTTGCTGCATGCCAGCGACGTTGGTGTCGTTCAGTTTTTCTTCAAGATAGTTGATTCGGGCAGTGGCTTTGGTGACATCCTGCTTGCGCATATGTTCGTTGATATCTTTAACCAGCCATTGGGCCCACTGCTGCGCAGCGGAGGGTGACAGGCTTTTCACGCTTATAGTGATCATGCCGTTGTCTTTGTTCTCGCTGACGTTAAGGCTTTTTTCCTTAAATGTTTTCACCAAGTCCCAATCCGTCGGCTTGTAGCTCTTGCCGCCTTCATCCAAGAGCCATTCACCTGTCTTGGGGTTGTAGATTTCCCAGTTGTATACCCACGTTTGGCTCTTTTCATTCCAGGCTTCGGTACCCATAAGTGGCACTTCAAGGCTGTGGCGACGAATAAAGTCAGCCAGAAAAGCGCGGGACTGAAGGACTTCCTTTGCTATGATGGTCTGATTGGATCTTTCACCACCAATGCTAATGCCGGCTAAGCTGGCCAAGCCTCCGAGTTGCCCACTGAGGCCCTGTAAGCCACCCTCTTCGTTTGCTGGGGCTAGGAGTACATTGGCTTGATAGACGTTTGGCTTATAAAGCGCGTATGCAACGCCGCCTGCAGCGAAGACAAAAGTGATGGCCATGATCAACCACTTGCCGCGCCAGAAGGTCTCAAATAGCTCTCGAAGGTCTATTTCATCATCCTGAAGGTGAGGCTTTTCTATTGCAGGCTGAACTCGCAGCTCATGCTTACTCATTACAAATTCCCCACAGCGGCAGCACCGAGAGCCATTTGGTAAACGATCTGGCTCACGTTAGACCACAACTCGAGCTGGTTCAGCCGGTCAACATCGATTGGCATGATGATCGTGTCTCCCGGCTCCATTTGTTGGCTGCGACTGCCAAACCAGCGGCTTCTTTCGGGCAGCATTACGGAACCATCCGCTTTTACAATGTAAACCCTACTTTCATCAGCCTGACGTGTTGGCCCACCGGAACGTTCGAGGTAGTCATCGACAGTTAAGCCCGCCTGATGCAAGTGGCTCGTTGGGAATTGAACTTCGCCAAACACGGTAACGGACTGAGGAATGGTTGGAACAGTCAGGGTATCGCCGTCCTGAAGGCGGATCGCCTGGTAGTCTTCGTTATTCACGACTGCTTCGAGATTAACCACCATTCGACCGACCGGACGACTGCTTTGGACATCCTCAAGCAGATCCTCAACCTGTTGCGCTCGATCCGCACTCTCTCCTGCCAGTCCATCGCCCTCAAGCTGGACTCCGAGCAGGTCTCCCTGCAGGCGCTCTTCCGCTTCGCGAAGGCGCTGAGCTTCAAGGCGGCGTAACTTTTCTCGGGTGAAGACCGCGCCTCTCGGGAAAGCGTTATCAGTTAGTCCGCCGGCTCGCTCAATAACTTCTTTGAGCGTTTCTCCGTCCCGGAAAGTGTACACACCCGGGTAACGTACTTCGCCCTGCAGCTGGATGGTGCTTGTCTTCGCGAATTCCGGGATGGATTTAATCAGAATCCGGTCCCTACTTTGCAGTGCCAGATTGGCGTTTCCGGCCAAGGCGTCGGCCAGGTTCACATTGAGAATTTTCGTCCTCCCAATGCCGTTCTCATCAGTGGTGTATCGGGCAATTTCCGCATTGAAAAGTGACGCTGAATCTTTCAACCCGCCAGCCACAAAAACGGCATCCGCAAGTTGCCGTGAGGCAGGCATGGGGTATTCACCGGGGTATCGAACTGGCCCGCTAATCTGAATGGTTCTCTGTGGAGCAGACGGTGTTGCCTGGCTTTTCAGTCGACGGAGTACTGGTTCGAAGAGGGCTTCCCGTGTGAACTCCCACTGTTGCTCACCATCCATGTCGCCAAGCTGTTCAGTTGGCTCATTTTTGCGCTCCACCTTTCCTGCGTCAGAGAAGATCAACAGCTTATCCTTTTCCTTAAGCAGGAAATCGAACTCGCCGCCGGGATTCTGAATGGCCTTTCTCAGCCTGAGGTTTAGCACTGAAATAGTGTCACTTTGTTTGTCTGTACGAACGATGGCCGCATAGCGCTTGTCTGCGAAGGGGGTAAGATCCGCATCCAGATTTCGAATCAACGAACTCACCCGCATGCCCGGCATCCAGGCAAATCGACCGGGCCGCGTGGCCGCGCCGGCGATCTCTACATACTGGCCTGTGATATCCGAGATCGACGGAATGGTTACTCTATCACCCGCCTGAATTCGTGCACTCTTTCCCTTTGCTGCAGTGTAATCCGCCTCGGCAATGATTCTAAGGAAGTCCTCGTTGGTGCGTTCAATATTGATGCGCTGCGGGTACGCCTGAGGGGTGAGGCCACCGGCCATACTGACTAAGTCCTCGAGGGTGTTCTCATTTTCCAGTTCATAGAGCGCAGGGCGGTAGACCTCGCCCTCAATGCCCGCACGCCTGCCTACAGATGGAATAAAAATCACGTCGCCCGGCTGGAGACGGTTATCGTTTGAGCTGTCGCCCTTGAGCAGGAGATCGTATAGATCCAGGGTGCCTACCAGCTTTCCGTCGCGTTTGTGCTGGAGGTTTCTCAGCGATCCAGTTTGTTTAATGCCACCGGAGACGTACAAGGCATTGGTGATTGTGGAGAGCGAACTGACTGAATAGGAACCCGGGTTACGCGCTTCACCGAGCACGAATACCCGCATGCTGCGAAGCTCGCCCAACGATACGCTGGCCTGAACCCCGATGTATTGTTCAGATACCTGATTGCGGATCTGCTGCCTGGCTTCATCAAAGCTCAAGCCCGCGACGCTCATGGGTCCAGATTGAGGAAAACTGATGGTACCATCGCGGCCGATGGGCAGTTCCAGGTTCTGATTTTCCTTGCCCCAGAGCTGGATGCGCAATACGTCTCCGGGCCCAAGGGTGTACTCGGAGGGAATGGGGATTTCGGTTACCGGAGCAAAGGTGGTTGGGCTGCCCCGAAACAACTCGTAGCCGAAGGGCTTCAGACCACCGTTTTTATCGGCGGCTCGCCGCTCTTTTTCTTCTTCCTCCTTTTCTCCGCGGGCCTGCCCCCTCTCTTCGTCCGAAATACTTTCAGCCGGCTCAACTACTTGAACGTCTCGTGGTCGCTGATTGCGTTGCCCAGAGGATTGGAAGTCTTCCAGATCAATACCGTACTGGCTAGCCAGGGCTTCCTGCTGGGCTCTGGGCAGGCTCTGAAATTGTTCGATCTGGGACTGACTGATAGCTTGGGCGGAGGTTACCGCGGGGAGCAGTATGGCCAGGGGTAGCAGGAGATTCTTGAGCTTCACAATTTAAGATCCGACGTTTTGGTTCGATCAGTTTAGAAACGGTATGTCCAGGCGGCACCCAAAGACCACTGGTCTTTTTCGCCACCCAAGTACTTAATTTTCTTATCGGTGGCTTGGAGCTTCAGGTCCAGCCATCCTTCAAACAATCTGGCTCCGTACCCTACATCAAGAATGGTTACGTTCTGATCAACATCGGGCACGGTATAAAATATTTCGTCGTTCGGCACCACTGTTCCAATTGCACCCTCTTTATTGAGACGTGCGAAACTCACTTTGGCGCTGAAGTTCGTGCCATTGCCAAAGAAATTGAAAGCCCCGAGGGTGATGGCCTCTGCGTCGCCGTCAAAACTGGTAGCCATACTGCGACCGTAGTAGCGGTAGCCGGAACGGTAACGGGAGTGCTCATACGTAATATTGGGAATGGCGTCACCCAGAAAGTCGTCAGCCAGGGTATTCGCGTACTCAACAAACCATTGCTGGTCGGCTTCGAATAGCTGGGTGGTCCAATCTGCCCCGAAAAGCCAGGACTTTCTGGCCGGAAAGGCACCAGCTTCGTCTTCCCCCATCATTTGGCCGTAAATGCCCATTGTTTGCTGGCCAACTGAGAAACCGTATCGCGCATCAACGCTGGCAAGTTGGTTGCCCGGATCGTTTTCCTCAAGCTGTCCATTATCCCGGCCGATCAGGGCATTCCAGATAGTGGACGCCCCTTCCGGCCGCCCCTCCCCACCGAACATAATCGCACGGGAGAGGCCAAAATCCAGGCCATCGACGGGACGGAAGGTAAAGCGCATACCAATGAGTTTGGCATCCGGCACCGCGCGATCGCTCTCGTACTGTCCGGCTAGCGCTGTAAACTGCCAGGGACCGATCCAGCTCAGCCAAGGGGTTTCGAAGGCGTGGGTATTGTTTCGGTTGATCCAGAGCGCCGGCATCGGGCGGGCGTTATTCGAGAGAATCAGGCTAGACTGCCAACCGGGCCCCCACCAACGGTCAATAGCACCCACACCGAACACCCAGTTGCCGGCTGCTGCCGCAAGATAGGAGCCATCCAGGCGCAGTTCTTCATCATCATCAGGATTATGGGCATAGCCGGGGTTGAGCCCGAAGGCCCAGACTTCGCCCTGCCACTGAAGATCAATTGCCGCTCCAACCTTCGCAAGAGCATTCTGATCAAACCCACGGATACCGGGAATCTCGCTGCTGCCATACAGACTGTACTCACCGCGAAAACCAGGGTGCGCCTGCTGTTCCTGCTCGAAACGCAGGTAGGCCGCGGCAGAGCCTACCGACGAATGATCCGCACTCACACTGGGCTGCAAACCACTGTGAACGGCACTCCACATCAGCGGCCAGGTGCTTACAGTACGGTCCATATGGCCACGGTCTGCCAACTTCTGAGCCGCGAACCTGGCCCGTGAATCCCCCGGCTCAAGCCAGGGCGCCGCCCAAAGGTGGGGGCTGCTAAAGCACGCTACCGCCCCACCGACCAGGGCCCAGTGTTTTAAGGTCATAAATATAAATAATCTGAAAATCGACAGGAAACAGGCAAAAGGAAGGGAACAACTGAATCCCAACTATTTCCTTGTCGGTAGATGAATGTTCTGTTTCAGAAGGGTGACGATTTTACGGCATCGCCTGTGACAAGCAAGTGACAAAAAGTCTGACAGGTGCGGTTTCAGAGGCTTACCGCAGTAAAGAATTGTTAAAGGATCACAAATGCAGGGAAATCGACTAACTTTCGCTCACCCTGGCCCTCATAACGCTGGCAAACTCCATAAAGAACGCCGAAAAAACGCCTCCCATCAATCCGAGCATACCTGCCAAAACAACGATCAGGGTTCGCGCCGGACCAATAGGCTCCGAGCTTTTTCGACTTTCAGCAAGAACTTCCATTGGCTGAATTGACTTCAGGGTCGCTTCCAGCGACAAACGCTTTCCTACGGTCCCTGCTATAGCCTCGCCGGCGTCGTTGTAACTCTCCAACATGCCGACCGTCTGAGACAGAGACTCTATCTGGCTCTGAAGAGCCCCCTTCACAGCCGACACTGCGGCTGACTGACTCTGCTCTAACTCATTGACCAAATGAGCGTGCGCCCGCCTCACCTGTTCACCCTGCTCAACTGAGGCTTCTGAAGAAATTCGAATCAAAGCGGTATTCTCGGGGTTGACGAAGTTGATATCGAACGGCAAGGGTTGATTATGGCTTGCTTGATATATTGCCTGATATTCAGGAAGCCAGCGATTCTCCAGAGTTGCAATAACAGTACCCGGCTTTTCGATAAAGGTACCGGGCTCCTTCTCTGCAAGCCCAACGAGAGTGACGTATTCGTACTTGTGAGGCACGAAAAAAGCGTAAATGACACCCAAAAACAGTGCAGAGAAGAATACTAGATAGAAGGCTCTCCGATGCTTCAGAAACATAAAGGTCAGATCCACAAGACTAAGTTCGTCATCTGCCTCTGATCGACGCTCTCGCGGCATCTCTTCCATCTGCGCTCCTCTATTGATGCTTTAAGCCAAGGATGTCTCTGCTCGACGCCGGAACCGAATACCCAGTATTTTTTCTGGGCAAAGGCCACAACAGTTACTTCTTTATAGCAGATACCGGGACTCTGATGCTCTGTTGCTTCTGCATAAAATTGACGAGCACAATTGCCCGCTCTTCGCCGTCATAGGCCTGAAAAATGGCATTGATGCCCTCGAAGGGCCCCTCGCTCAGGTGTACCGGCTGGCCCGGCTTGATGCCGCCCTGCTCTGCCACCGAGTCGAGGCTCTCTTTGATATGCTGGATCACACCATCGCTTATGGGTGCGGGTTTGTTGGCAAATCCGACAATTCTCAACACACCACGGGTGGAACGAAGCTTCGACCACATTGGATCCGTCTGCTCAAGGTTTACGAACAGATAGCCAGGGAACAAGGGTTCCAGTTTCTTCGAGCGCTTTCCGCCCTTGATTTTCTCCACACTGATTTTTGGGTAAAAGCAGGCGATGTCTTGGTTCTGAAGGTGCTGAAGAGCGCGGTCGCCCTGGGCGGGCTTGTGTTGAAGTGCGTACCAGGTCATGGCCGGGGACTGTACCAGCTTCCCGATGCAACGAAATACGGATTTAACACATTCTGCTTACCATAGTTAAGGGGTTCCCCATCCAGTGTCTGCACTTTGCCGCCGGCAGCCATCAGCACGGCTTGCGCAGCACCGGTATCCCACTCAGAGGTAGGGCCCAGCCGTGGATAGATATCCGCATGCCCCTCGGCGATACGGCATAATTTGAGGGAGCTGCCCGCCTGCACCAACTCATGTTCACCCAATGCCTCGATAAATGCCCGGGTTTCGTCGTTGAGGTGGTTTTTGCTGGCAACAACCCGTTTCAGGGGTTTAGGTTCTGCCACACGGATGTGATGAACCCTGCCCGTGCGGTCCCGCATATGAGCGCCCTCTCCCACAATGCCCCAGAACGCCTCTTTCAGGGCAGGCGCGATGACAACCCCCATCACCGGCTGGCCATCTTCGATCATGGCGATATTTACCGTGAACTCGCCGGTGCGCTGGGTGAAGTCCTTTGTGCCGTCAACAGGATCCACCAGCCAGAAGCGACGCCAGTGTTTGCGCTCTTCCCAGGGGATATCGCCGCCCTCCTCCGAAAGGATCGGGATATCCCGGCTGATGCTTCTAAGCCCATGGGTGATGATGTCATGGGCAGCGGTGTCTGCAGCGGTAATTGGCGAGTCGTCTTCCTTGTAGCTCACTTTGAAGTCAGACTGGTAAATGTGAAGCACTTTCTCACTGGCCGCATCGGCCACTTTTATCACGTCCGGGAGGATGGAGCTGTAATGCATGTGATTCGCTTCCTGCTTCAGATCAAAACGTTATGAACTATCATAGGCAATAGTAACACTCCCTCAATAAAGAACGAGAAGGATGGCTCTATGAAACTTCGCTTCCTCGGCGGCACAGGCACAGTCACGGGCTCCCGCTACCTTTTATCCGATGAGAAACATCGGGTATTGGTGGATTGTGGCATGTACCAGGGCGTCAAAACCTTGCGCCGGCGCAACTGGGCGAAGTTTCCTGTGGACCCCTCCACTATTGATGCGGTGGTGCTCACCCATGCTCACATTGACCACTCCGGGTATCTTCCCGCTCTGGTTAAGAATGGATTCAAGGGCAAGGTTTACTGCACCAAAGCCACGCACGAACTGTGCAAGGTTCTGCTGCCAGATGCCGGCTTTTTGCAGGAAGAGGATGCGAAATACGCGTTTCGCAAGAAGTTCTCCAAGCACGAAAAACCGGAACCGCTGTTCACCGAGAAAGACGCCTGGGAAGCCCTCAAGCACTTTGAGTCCCTGCACTACCACGAGACGTTCGAACCGGTTAAAGGGTTCCATGTAACCTTTACCCCGGCGGGTCACATTCTGGGTTCGTCCTGTGTTCATGTTCATCACAAGGGCGCAGACAGAACAGTTGTATTCAGTGGTGACGTTGGGCGTCAGAACGACATCATCATGCGTCCGCCGGAGCCGCTTCAGAAGGCCGATGTGCTGATCTGCGAATCAACCTATGGGGATCGGGCCCACGGCGAGACAGATCCGGAAGCAGAGCTGGCTGAAATCATTACCCGCACGGCGGGGCGTGGCGGTATCGTGCTTCTTCCTGCGTTTGCCGTGGGCCGCGCGCAAATGCTGCTGTATGTGATTCACAAGATTATGGGGGACGGGAAGATACCCAAACTTCCGGTTTTCCTGAACAGTCCCATGGCCATCAAGGCTACCGAGATCTTCTGCAAGCATCACAAGGAGCACAAACTGAACGCCGCTCAATGCGAACTGATCGACGAAAAAACCGAATTTGTCCGCAAGGTGGAGGAATCCATTGAACTGGATGCGGTGCGCTATCCCTGCGTGATTATTTCCGCCAGCGGAATGGCCAGTGGTGGACGGGTCCTACACCACCTGAAAACGCTACTCCCAAATCCCCGCAACAGCGTGGTGTTCGCTGGCTTCCAGGCGCCTGGCACCCGCGGTGATGCACTGGTGAACGGTGCGGAATCAGTGAAGATCCACGGTGAGTACTGGCCTGTGAAGGCGGAGATTCATAACCTGGATTCCCTCTCTGCGCACGGCGACTACAACGAGATTCTGGCGTGGCTTGAGCAAAGCTCACTCAAGCCGGAGAAGGTATACGTCACTCACGGTGAGTTAGTCGCGAGTGACGTTATGCGCAAAAGGATTCGGGATAAGTTTGGCTGGGATGTTGAGGTACCGGAGTTGTTTGAGGAAGTTGAAATCTGATGGCTACAAAACCCGACAACCATCCGGGCGGTATTCGCTCCGCCAACCACTGGCACCGCTCACATCGATTGTACACACCCAGACTCCATTGATATCCCGCACGAGCTGAACAACTACACCGGATAGATTTGGATGCGCCCTGCCCCCCATCGTCACTTCGATGCGACCAGATCCGTCGCCATTAGCCACACCAACGTCAGTCATAACGTTTCCGGTAGTAAGATCCGACGGAACATAACCCAGATCCACATTGGCTACAGAACTTCCTTTCGCAAGCTGAACTTCAAAAGCCGACTTGTAGGCAGCAATCTCACTTAATACACGATTCATTTGAGATTTCATGACGTTAGAGCTATAAAGCGGAATAGCAACCGCGGCCAAAATGCCAATAATCGCAACAGTGATCATAACTTCAATGAGGGAAAAGCCGGAAAATTTTCTATTTTTCATCAGGTCGCCAACTCTTGATAACTATTCACGCGATACTTCAGGCAATAATCGAACCAATAAAGAGTTCGGCAATAGTTGAAGCTTGTTCGGCGTCTACCAATTCTTAACAGGGGATGCTTAAATAAAAAGCGTCAGCTTGCACGACTGAATGCTTCAATCGCGCGCGCTTCCGATTCTTTGCCTTGACGCCGCAGGGTCTTTGCAAGCGCATCAAGCAAAGCAGAGGCTTGCTCTTTGCTGACCTCACCAAATTTAAACCGTGCGAGCGCCCCTTCCAGAAGCTGCTCAGCCTCAGAAAATCTAAGTTGTTCGAGATAAGCTTCGGATAGGGAGATATATGCCCGGTAGCAATTCGGAGCCCTATGAACAAGTGACTCAAGGGCCGAAACCGCCCTATCTTGATCGTCCAACCACAACAAGCGCCCACGCGCGGATTGCTGGACGCAGTTGGGCTCATAATAGCGCCTACCTTGCTCTATCCTTTCGATAATCTGCTTTCGAAAAGGTGGGCCCATATCCGTGCCAACCAACCCCAGAGCAGATGCAACTTCAGCATCGACAATAAAGTTCTTGATATTGACATTAAGCGGAGAAAACATCTCGAGAAAAAGCAAGTCGTAATATGCATTTGACTGCAAGTTGAAGGGACCTTCACTTTGAACAATCTGAGAAATCCTTTTAGTCGCCATTAAATCTGCAGATGACATCACCAAAATAAGCGAGGAGATTGCTACACTAAAAACTCCGAACAGGCGACGAGCAGGAGCATTAAAAGTCAAATCAAGCCCTCTCTCACCTCTTTCTGAAGCGCCAATCAACAACCCGACAGTAAAGGCGATCAACGGCTGATAAATCACGAAGTTGACTAATCCATGCAAGCCCACAAGAACCACCACACAAAAAGCAAGTACCGGCAAACCAAAACCAGCGCCATATTTTCTAATACTGGCACCAAAACTAACAACAAACACAATCGGCACCAATAAAAATAATAAAGCACCAAAAAAACCTAGCTCGACAAATAACTGGAGGATGTCCGAGTGGGCAAAATGACCCGTTGTTGAAATTTCGAAAGCGGATCGAACTGCAGGATACCTTAAGGGGAAAGTACCAATACCGCTTCCTAGCAATGGGCGCTGCGAAAAGAGCTCCCAAGCGCTACCCCATATTTCAACACGATACCCGAGAGACTGACTTCTTACACCGATACCAACCGATTCAGCGAGGCCTGTACCCGCCAAATGAAAAGCAACCGCGAACCCTGTCAAAAGTGCCAGACCCAAAAAGAACAGCCGCTGCCGTTCACGTTGCCCCGATACAAGAAAAACAAGAGACAGAATCGATCCAGAAATAATCAACGCAATCCAGGCACCCCGTGACTGGGCAAAAAAAAGCGCCGCAGACATTATTGCGACTGTAAGAAGCACCCAGTGGGAGACTGTTTTCGATAGGTAATGATATGCCGCGCACAGCGCACCTATTGCAATAATGTTTGCACCGAGATTTGGGTCCTCCAGAAATCCGCCTGGGCGACCGTCTGAAGCCAGCGCTTGATAGAGAAGAAATAAAGCATTTACCAAAGCAACAACAATCAAAACGATTGGAAGGGCTTGCTCAATACGCTTTTTTGCGTCGATATTGCTTGCTAATAGAACGCCAACCGGCAAAAGCGCCAAACACCCACCCAACCATAGCGACATCCAAGGCCAGTCGCTGAAAAGCCAGTGAAAAGATAAAAAGATCAATGAGAAATTGGCGAAAAGCGCAATCGGCGAGACTTTGTACCTTGCGTTTGATACCAAAAACGTAGGCGCAATTGCGATGATAAAAAAGACCGGGGCAAGGAAGAACTGATCCTCAGGAAGAGAATCAACATTCAAAAGGCAAAAACAAAGAACGAATAAAGCCAGACCAGAAAACGAAAATTTCGGACAGGGGCGCTGTGCGCCCCTGTCCAAACCAGACCGGAAGGCCTGTCTAGACATTAATTACAACCGGCCGGCACGTATTCTGCGTCAACATTAGTAGTACATGCCCAACTGCCAGCAGTCGTGCGAGTCAGCGTAATGGTATCGCCGTTCAGGATGGCAGAAGCATCTTGCCCGAATGTTGCCACGATAGTACCCGCACCCTGGCCATTGGAGGCAAACGTTACCGTGGGCAGATCATTTTGCATCAGGTTTGAAGATGTCATACCGATATCCGTCGCACTACCCGGGAACACACCCCGGTTCAACTGCTCTTCGGTCGCAGTCTTGCCCGCAGAAATTTCACCCAAAACCCGATTTACCTGAGAGCGCGCAACATAGTCTTGGTACTGCGGGATGGCGATCGCCGCCAAAATACCGATGATCGCAACAACGATCATCAATTCGATCAGTGTGAAACCCTTCTGGGCGTGATTAATTTGGATATTCTTCATTATCGACCTCTGTGTTTATCGTTGACCAACTGTTTCTGACCCGGGCCAGATGGAGCCGCGCCCCGTGACCGGCTTTTTGAGCCTGAGTACGAAAATGCATTGAATGTGCCAACATTGAAGTTTTACAAACCTATAAAGATTACTGCATTTATTTCAGAAACCTACAAGAACATGAGGACAATTTCACAGTTTACGGCAGGGCCATTTTTCCTGCCCAGCGGCGTCAGTGGGTGACAATTTTCGTCACTGAGACCGGAATTTAAAGAGCTGACATACCAGGGACCTTTCTTGCTTCGCTACTAGACGCCATCTTACGCAATAGCTTTCCAAACTTGCGCCAGCCATCTAAACTCTTTGCAACTGACAAAACACCCGTTTCAGATACTTAGGCTGCGTTTCTTACTTAATTTATGTCTACCAACAAAAGCAACATCACGCTCACGGGCCTTGCGAGGCGCTTCGTAGATGACGGTCTTCTGGATGAAGCAACGGCTAAAGATGCCTTTTTGCAAGCATCCCAGAACCGTATTGCCTTAATCACCTACCTGACCCAGAACAATCTTGCTGACAGCTCAAAGCTTGCATTCTCGGCAGCGATGGAATTCGGCGTCTCTGTTCTGGACCTTTCAGCGTTTATGCCGGAAATGATGCCGGAGAAGGTAGTAGATGAGAAGCTGGTCCGTAAGCACAACGCTCTTCCTTTATATAAGAGAGGTAATCGCCTGTTCATCACTGTCTCGGATCCAACTAATATCCAGGCTCTTGATGAAATCAAGTTCAATACAGGACTTAGTACCGATGCTGTCTTGGTAGACGACGCCAAGCTCAGAGAAGCGATCGATAAATACCTGGAATCTCAGGATACCTCCATGGGTGATCTTGAAGATGCCGATCTTGAAGGTGTTGAAACGGAAGGTGGAGAACAGGAAGACGAAGGAACAGTAACGGCAAGCGAAGTTGATGATGCACCCATCGTTAAGTACGTAAACAAAATGCTGCTTGATGCAATTCGGGGCGGGGCGTCAGACATCCACTTTGAACCTTACGAAAAGATCTATCGGGTTCGATATCGTACTGACGGTATCTTGAAAGAAGTTTCTCGGCCTTCTATAAAGCTAGCCCCAAAAATATCCGCCCGCGTAAAAATCATGGCCCAACTCGATATTTCCGAGAGACGAGTCCCCCAGGATGGCCGGATAAAAATGAAGCTATCCAAAACAAAAGCCATAGATTTCCGAGTCAACACGCTCCCCACCCTATGGGGTGAGAAGATCGTTTTGCGGATTCTTGATCCCAGTCAAGCGAAGCTTGGCATTGATGTTCTGGGTTATGAAGAAGATCAGAAGCAGATGTACCTGAATGCCCTGCAGCAGCCACAAGGCATGATCCTCGTTACCGGGCCAACCGGCTCCGGCAAGACGGTTTCTCTGTATACCGGGCTGAACATACTAAACACCGCGGACATCAATATCTCTACTGCCGAAGACCCTGCAGAAATCAACCTAGAGGGCATTAACCAAGTCAACGTGAACACGAGGGTTGGACTTGGCTTTGCTGAAGCACTCCGAGCGTTCCTGCGCCAGGATCCCGATGTAATCATGGTCGGTGAGATTCGGGATCTGGAAACGGCCAATATTGCTATCAAAGCGGCACAGACCGGGCACCTGGTTCTCTCCACCCTCCACACAAACAGTGCAGCAGAGACGCTCACCCGTATGATGAATATGGGCGTACCCGCGTTCAACATCGCTACTTCGGTAAGCCTGATTATTGCCCAACGCCTGGGCCGAAGACTGTGCAGCGCTTGCAAACAGCCCTTCGAAGTCCCGAAAGACGTGCTGTTAGAGGAGGGGTTCACACAGGAACAAATTGATACAGGCTTCACGTTGTACCGTCCCAAGGGCTGTGATAAATGCAATGGAGGATATAAAGGCCGCGTCGGGATTTACGAGGTGGTCAAAATTACCGACGAGCTGGCGAACATGATTATGGAAGAAGCCAGTTCCATTAAAATTGCAAAGCAGGCTCAGGCCGAGGGCTTCCGTAACTTGCGTCAATCGGCACTTATGAAAGTGATCGAGGGCGTAACAAGCCTTGAGGAAGCCAACCGCGTGACGAAGGATTAAGCATGGCAGAGAAAGCGCAGAAGCTAGAATCGTACGTTTGGGAAGGGAAAGACCGAAAGGGAAACAAGTCCAAGGGTGAATTGACTGGCTCCAACCTGGCGCTGGTTAAGGCGCAACTTCGGAAGCAAGGCATTATTCCGGATAAGGTCAAGAAGAAGCCGAAGCCGCTTTTCGGTGGCAGTAAGAAGATTACCCCCTTCGACATTGCCATGCTGACTCGTCAGCTTGCTACCATGATGAAGGCCGGCGTGCCTCTGGTTCAAAGCTTTGACATTGTTGCCGATGGCCTTGAGAACAAGGGGCTTCAGGAACTGGTTATGAGTATCCGGAATGATATTTCGTCGGGTACAAGTTTCGCAGGCTCATTGCGTAAGCATCCCAAGTACTTTGATGACTTGTACTGCAACCTGGTTGATTCAGGTGAAAAAGCCGGTGCGCTTGAGGCCATGCTCGACAGGATCGCCACATACCTGGAAAAAACAGAGAATCTCAAGAAAAAAGTAAAAAAAGCAATGACTTACCCAATTGCGGTAATTGTCGTTGCTATCGTGGTTACAGCGATCCTCTTAGTAAAAGTAGTACCTCAGTTTGAGAGTCTGTTTAAAGGCTTTGGCGCAGAGCTCCCGGTGTTCACCCAGATGGTTGTTAATCTATCGGAATGGCTCCAAAGCTGGTGGTTTGTTGTGTTACTGAGCATTGTCGGGTCGATTTTTCTGTTTAAAGAAGCCAAACGACGTTCTCAAAAGTTTTCGGATTTGGTGGATAAGTACGTCCTTAAGTTACCTGTTGTGGGAGAAATACTCGATAAATCAGCAGTCGCAAAGTTTGGCCGGGTTCTTTCTACCACCTTTGCCGCAGGTGTTCCGCTTGTCGACGCCCTTGATTCTGTAGCTGGCGCAACAGGTAATGCGGTTTACAGAGACGCTATCGACCGCATCAAGAACGACGTTTCAAGCGGCACCCAATTACAGGCCTCTATGCGCCAGCAGGATGTATTCCCCGTCATGGCTGTTCAGCTGACGGCGATTGGCGAAGAATCCGGTAACCTCGATGAAATGCTGGCCAAAGTGGCGGAACACTACGAGGCAGTGGTCGACGACATGGTCGATAACCTGACAGCTCTCATGGAGCCAATGATTATGGCCGTTCTGGGTGTGCTGGTTGGCGGTTTGATCATTGCCATGTACCTGCCGATCTTCCAGATGGGTCAGGTTGTTGGCTAAAAGCCTGCTTTAACAGCCCACTGCTTTAAGGCGGGGTCAGAAGAAAAGAGTCTTCTGACCCCGAGTTACCCCGCCTGATTCTCGGACAATTGATGATTACTCTGGACGCTTTTCTCGGCACGCCCTGGCTTCTCTTTCTTACAGTCACCCTCGTTTCCCTCTGCATCGGCAGCTTCCTGAATGTTGTCATTCTCAGGCTGCCAAAAATGATGCACCAGGATTGGCGCTGTCAGTGCGAGGAATTCCTGGAACTGCCGGAGAAGCAGCGCAAACAGGAAGAGCGAATTACGCTCTCCAAACCGGCTTCCACCTGCCCCTCGTGCGGCCACGGCATTCGGGCTTGGGAGAATATACCGGTAGTCAGTTGGCTGGTTCTTCGGGGCAAATGCGCTTCTTGTAAGGCGCCTATCTCGCCCCGTTATCCGATCATCGAGGCCGTTACCGCGATTTTCTCGGTGGTTACCATTGCTGTCATCGGGCCGAACGAGTCGGCGCTTTGGGCCCTTTTGCTGGTTTGGGCACTGGTGGCTCTGACCGTTATTGATTTCGATACCCAGTTATTGCCAGATAGCATTACTCTGCCATTGATGTGGCTGGGCCTGGTGCTGAATTATTTTGGTGTGCTTACGGACTTCAACAGTGCCTTTTGGGGTGCGGTGGCCGGGTATCTCTCGTTGTGGTCGGTTTACTGGCTGTTCAAGCTGGTCACCGGCAAGGAAGGTATGGGGCATGGAGACTTTAAATTGCTCGCTGCGCTGGGTGCGTGGCTGGGGTGGCAGTTGTTGCCGGCGGTGATTCTGCTTTCTTCGGTGGTTGGTGCGGTTGTGGGCATCAGCCTGATGGTGTTCAGGAAGCATGGACGCGAGGTGCCGATTCCGTTTGGGCCTTACCTGGCGACGGCGGGGCTGATCTGTTTGTGGTTTGGGAGTGAGATTCAGGCGTTTTGGTTTGGGTTTTTGGGGGTTTGAGTATTTTGTCGGATTACGCTTTGCTAATCCGACCTACGCCAAACTTGTCAGACAGAATTCTAATTCGGAGATTCAATGTCAGTAATCGGCCTCACCGGCGGAATTGGTTCCGGGAAATCCACTGTGGCTCGCCTGTTCGGTAAGCTTGGCGTGCACTGGGTGGATGCGGATGATGTTGCCAGGGAGGTAGTTGAGCCAGGCAAGCCAGCGCTTGCTGATATTGCAGAGCATTTTGGGGAGCGAATTCTCAACTCCGAGGGTGCTCTGGATCGGGCTCAGCTTCGTGGGATTGTTTTTGAGAAGCCGGAAGAGCGGGTCTGGCTGGAGTCTCTGTTGCATCCGATCATCCGCGAGGAATTGATTCGGCAGTTGAACCCGGAGAACTACTCGCTTCCCTATGTGCTTCTGGTCTCCCCTCTCCTCCTCGAAACTGACCAGCACGAGCTGGTTGACCGCATTATCGTGATTGATGTGCCCAAAGAAATTCAGCTTGAACGCACCATGGCCCGGGACACGAATTCCAGGGAGCAGGTGGAGCGCATTATTGCGGCTCAGATGTCCCGTGAGGATAAGCTGGCGCGGGCCGATGAGGTGATTGATAATGATCGCCCTCTGGATGATGTAACGCGTCAGGTGCGGGAGCTGCATGAAAGGTTGTTGGTGGACTTTGTCTGACTGGTTTTTCCGCTCTCGTTTTGCAGGTTTTGCCGCGGCACTGTCTCTGACATTCTCTTCCCCGGGCCACACCATTGAGCCGGTGTTTGAGGTTCGGGAGCGTTCGGTGGCGGAGATTCTGTCCCCGGCTCAACTACCAATCGGATTCTACACCTTTGAACCGGACGAATACTGGGCCGAACCGCGTGATTCCTACTGGCTGAAATTCAGCAACTGGGTGTTGCGACAGGAGCGCCTCCACGGGCAGAAGATCCAGTCGGTTGGACAGTGGGCAGACCGGACTCTTTCCGGAAGCGCCCAGAGCCTACCCAATAATGAGAGCTACCTGCGCGTTGGGTTTGCAACGGAATCTGAATATGGCGACCCGGCACAGTTTGAGCCGGAGGCCCGATTTCGGCTGGACATTCCCACCACCCGACGCAAACTGCGCCTGGTTATCGAAAGCGAAAGCGAGGACCTGATTCCGCTCGGCGAGCGCCAGCGGGACCGGCAGCTTACCGAGCCGGAGCGATCTGATACAGAAGCCACGGGCGCTTTGCGCTACCTGACCCAAATTGGCGATGCCATCAACTTCTCCAATGACGTGGGTGTGCGTCTTCGGCTTCCTCCGGATGCTTTCTGGCGGGCAACGGCTGAAAAGCGATGGCGGCTTGACGACAAGTGGGTTCTGAACGCCCAACAGCGGTTTTATTATTTTCATCAAGACGGCTGGGGCGAGCGAACCTGGGTTGGCGTTGGTCGCCCGGTTGGGAATGACTGGTATTTCCGCTCCTCTTCAGAACTGGAATGGGTGCACAACGATAAGGAATTTGTGGCGGGCCAGATCTTCAGCATGCGCAAGCGCATGAATAACAGGTTGATTGTAACGCCGAGACTGGGCCTGCTGGGAGAAAGCAAGCCCTCCTGGCGCACCACCTCCGCGTTCACCGATGTCACTTTTCGCTACCGGCTGCACAGCAACTGGCTGTACGCAGAGCTAATTCCCGCGCTGGAATTCCCACGGGAGGAAAGCTTTAAAGACCGGGCGTCTGTGGTGTTCCGGGTGGAGATGTTTTTCTCGGGGATTATTGAAGATGATCGCCTCTGAAAGAGGGGTCAGAAGAAAGCGTTCTTCTGACCCCGGTGTTCACCGGAGACTCTATGTCTAGACACCCGTCAAAGCCGGCGGCCGAGGCCCTTACCCTCACGCCAATTGCCATTACCCGCTCCTGCTTCCGGGACAAGTTCGGGGTGCCGCGCCAGCCGGGGCTCACCCGTCATGCCCGGGCCGACCTGATCATTCAGCCACCGTTTGACCGGGAAGATGCGTTTCGGGGGCTGGAGACCGCCAGCCACCTGTGGCTGACCTTCCAGTTTCACGAGGCGGTGCGGGCAGAATGGCGGCCCGTGGTGCGCCCTCCCCGGCTAGGCGGTAACCGCAAGATGGGTGTATTTGCCAGTCGCTCACCGTTTCGCCCCAACAGTCTCGGTTTGTCCGTGGTCCGCAATGAAGGGCTGATTCGTAAGGACGGCGAGCTTATCCTGCGCATCAGCGATCATGACCTGATCGAAGGAACACCGATTCTCGACATCAAGCCCTACCTGCCCTTCGCCGATTCCGTGCCCGAAGCCACCCTTGGCTGGGCAGATTCTCCGCCCACGGAACGGCTGGAGGTAGTTTTTCTGCCGAAAGCGGAAGCGCAGATCCGTCAACTTTCACCGGAAGACTATCCGGAACTTCGCCCCCTTATAGAGGATGTGGTCGCTTACGATCCCAGGCCCTCTTTTCGCAGAGGGCGGGAAGAAGAACGCATCTACGGCGCGCATCTGTACGACCTGAACGTGCGATTCCGATTCGTGAATGATCATTCACGAAAACGTGTCGAAGTGCTGACGGTCTGTTAAACTGCTTCTGGTGATTTTGTAGTCGACACAGGGAATATGTGCCTTGCCTTCAACACGTTTGTTCAAACGATTGGGAATACGGCCATTGGCAGCAAGGTTGCTCGCCTACGTATTACTGTTCAGCGTGTTTCTCTCTCTGGTGGCCACCGGCGTTCAGCTGATTGGTGAGTTCGAGCGGCGGAAGAATGACCTTCTGAACGACCAGACCCGGGCAGCCGAACTGGTTTCCGGGAGCATGAGCAACAACATCTGGCTGATGAATTTCAGCGAGGTGGCCAACGCCCTGGATGATATGAAGGCGGTGCCCGCGGTCCAGTATGGTCGGGTGGTGACCAGCACCGGCGAAACCTTCACAACCGGCACCTACCCCGAAGGCCGGGTGCTCTCCCAGACGTTCCCCCTGGTGTTCGACCGCTCCAGCACCCGCAGCCCGGAAAATGTGGGCACACTGACGGTTACCTCCTCCATCGACCAGATATACACGGACCTGCGCAACCGCGCCCTGCTGAACCTGCTGTTCCAATCAATCGTGGTGATGCTGGGAACCCTGGGGCTGCTGGTGATCGTTCGTCTAACGCTGTCCCGGCACCTGGAAGCCATGGCAGATTACGCAGCCCGGCTGAACCTGGACGCGCTGGTCGACCCGCTGAAACTCAAACGCAAAACCCGGAAAACGCCAGACGAGCTCTCGGAACTGGAGCAGGCCCTGAACAAGATGCGCCTGCAAATTCTTGAGGACACCCGCTCACTGCGCCAGACCACGATCCAGTCCCAGGGTGAGCGTGACGAAGCAGTGCGCGCCAACCACGCCAAGAGCCAGTTCCTCGCCAATGTCAGCCACGAACTGCGGATTCCCCTGCAATCCGTGTTGGGCTATGCCAACCTTTTGACCGACACGCCCCTGGACCAGGAGCAGCGGGAATACGTTCAAACACTCTTGAGTGCCTCCGAGAGCCTTTCGGCCATTATCAATGACTTGCTGGATATCTCCAGCATGGAAGCCGGCAAGCTGGTACTGGATGACATTCCTTTTGATCTGAGGGAAACCCTCAATGATCTGGTGCACATGCTGGGCTCCCGGGCCCGGGAGAAGGGTCTGGCACTGGAGCTTCGGATCGATGAGAACCTGCCCTGGGCCCTGAAAGGCGACCCGGTGCGAATTCGCCAAATCCTCCTGAACCTCACCTCCAACGCCATCAAGTTCACCGATTCCGGCCACGTGCTGATCAGTATCGAAGTGCTGGGGCGCCGGGACGACAGGGCGCGCATTCGCATTGCGGTGGAAGACACGGGTGTAGGCATCAACCCGGAAGACGTTCCCCTGGTTTATGAGCCCTACGTGCAACTGGGCCAGCAGTTCCAGCGCCAGTTACCTGGTGCAGGCCTGGGCCTCACCATTTGCCGCCAACTGGTTGGCCTGATGGACGGCTCTATGGATCTGGAGAGCCGCCCTGGAGAGGGCTCAACGTTCTGGATGGAACTCACGTTGCCCATCGCTCCGGAGAACGCCGCCCGGGTTCGCCCGGATACCCGCATGGTGAAGAATCGCCGGATTCTGGTGGTGGATTCCTATGAGTTATCCCGCAAAATCACCCTGGAAATGCTGTCCCGGCACGACGTCCACATTGAGGCGGTAAAGTCCGCCGGCGAGGCCCTGACGTCCCTGCGTACGGCGTTCGATGGCCAGCAGCCGTTCGACGCGATCATCCTGGATGGATTCGTGCCAGATATGGACAGCGATCTGCTGTGCCGTCAAATCAGGAGCAATCCGCTCTGGGCAGACATGCGTCTGCTGATTCTGTCGTCCAACCCGCAACGGGGCGACGCCGAACATTTCCGCCAGGCCGGTGCCGATGCCTTCCTGAGCAAATCTCTGCGAGAATCCTGCCTGACTCCGATTCTCAACCAGTTGTTTGTTGATGCCGCGAGGGACGAACGGCGTTTCCTGACCCGGTTCTCACTGCAGGCGGTTACCGACACGGCGCGGCGCCGGGAACTCCCCTGTGGTCGCATGAAGGTTTTGCTGGTGGAGGATAATCCGGTCAACCGCACTCTTACCCGCAGGCTGCTTGAGAAACTGGGCTGCGACGTGATGACCGCCAACGACGGCGAGGCGGCAGCCAGCCTGTGGCAGTGGCATCCCTTCGACCTGGTCTTCATGGACTGCGTGATGCCCCGGGTGGACGGTTTCGAAGCCACCCGCCGCCTGCGGGAGTGGGAGACCGCCCATAACCGCGCACGAATCCCGGTGGTCGCACTAACGGCCAGCGCCATGGAAGAAGACGAAGAGCGCTGCCGCCGGAGCGGTATGGATTCTTTCGTTGCCAAGCCTGTCAATATTGAAATGCTGCGGGCAGTACTGGAACAATATTGTCAGGCGTCTGCTGCCTCCTGAGAGCAACTTCCTGACATACGGGCACAGACATCCAGACACCTTTCCAAACCCCGAAGGCAACCATGAACGTTGAATGCCCAACCTGCAAAAAGTCCGTGGAATGGACCGAGACCAACCCCTGGCGCCCATTCTGTTCCGAGCGCTGCAAATTGATCGACCTGGGGGCCTGGGCCAACGAGGAATACCGGGTACCCGCAGAAAATGCATCACCGGAGGATCTGGACCAGGGCGGTGAGACCACCCGGCACTGATCTGCGAAAAACGAAAGTTAACGGGGACTTACTGGCTTTTAAGTTGAGTGGTCCGGAGCGCCCCGCTAACATACCGCCAATTCTGCTAAAAACGTAACAAAGGTGCACACATATGAAAGCGTCCCGGATTTCCCTCTTGGTTCTCTCACTGGCGGCCGCGCCGGCATTTGCGGCGGATGCCGATCTCAGCCTTACCAACGACTCGGTGAAAGGCCAGGTTAACTTCTTCAACACCAACAATGATGTCCAGCTTGGCGCCGGTTACACCTACCACGAAGGCGGCCGCGACATTTTCAATGCCGATTTCCACGCCCAGGGCCGCACCGCTATCGGTAACCTGCCCACCACCGCGGGCATCGGAATGCGTGGTATCTTCTGGGATCAGAGCCGTGCAGATGGCGGAGCGCTGGGGCTCGGCGGTTTCGCCACCGTGAACATCCCGAATGTTCCTGGTTTGTCATTCACCGGCGGCCTGCACTACGCGCCGAGCATTCTATCGTTTGGCGATTCAGACGATATGACCAGCCTGGAACTCCGTGGCAGCTATCGCGTTATCCGCAACGCCGAGCTCTTTGCCGGCTACCGTTATCTGAACACCGATATTGAGAACTCGTCACGAGACGTCAATCTTGATGAGGGCGTTATGGCGGGCATGAAGATTTTCTTCTGATCCCAGCCCCTCCGAAACGGGCCCAGCTTGTTGGGCCCGTTTTACGTTCTCTCCGCAACGCATCCACGCCATAACCCTTTCGTGCTTTTCCTCACGCTTTCCCGATAATCTGACTGTTAGACTGTTTGCCTGTATTTTCTGCACGGATAGCCAGGCATGCGTTTCACACTCGGTATATTGCTCTCCTCAACTCTGTTGCTCACCGCAGGCTGCGGAAGCGGCGAAGACGCCATTGAAGGCGCGGCCAGCCAACCCAACAATTTCGCTGGAAACAAGAATCCAGTGGATGATTTCAGTACCGGCAGTACCGGCGACTCCAACAACGCAGGTGGCCTTGCCAGCAACGAAGTCCGGGTGACCATGGAGGTACCGGATGGAGTCACCAGCGAGGGCGAGCTTACCCGCCGTAACCTGAGAATCGTACAACCGGACAGGGTGAGCGTTTACTACACCAATCAGGCCCTGTCTGTGCTTGATGAACCCTCGATTTCCACCCGCACCGACAGCGAAGGCTTCACCATTATCGAGTTTACCGACGGCCTGCCTCTCGGGCCGGATGTGATTATCGATGCCACTTACGGCAATACACGCATGCGGGCCCTGGCCGCCGATGCCGACCGGGATGTGAAGGTGAACCCTTTCTCCGAGTATCTGATACGCAACACCCTCAGCAGCTACACGGCCGGTGAGTTCCAGACCATAATGGATTGCGTTGCCGATGCCGGTGGCGAGCTGTGCCTGAACAAATATGTGTGGTCCACCCTGGCCGATCAGGTGCACGACTTTGAAATTGATATTCCCTCGAATACAGGCCTGGGCGGCGCCCTGGATGTCCTGGAGAATCGGGGAGACTTTGCCCGGTACGTA
Source organism: Marinobacter sp. MIT932201 (assembly GCF_047123295.1). Taxonomy (NCBI): domain Bacteria; kingdom Pseudomonadati; phylum Pseudomonadota; class Gammaproteobacteria; order Pseudomonadales; family Marinobacteraceae; genus Marinobacter; species Marinobacter sp. MIT932201. The sequence goes on from NZ_CP138917.1 coordinate 2,955,122, forward strand.
AGCGCCATGGCCGATTACGCAGTACTGGACGAAACTTCTTCGGGCAAGATCAGCGCCAGTTCGGCGGACTATAACGCGGTATTCCTGGGCATGGAACTGGGACAAACGTTTCTGGAATCCTCCCTCAGCGGATCGGGACAATGGGGTGTTCGTACGGCCCAGGAAGAGGTGCTGACGGACAATAGCGGCACCGGCTATGTCTACCCGGCCCTGACACTTACCAGCTTCGATGCCTTCAATATCCGCGTTACGTCTCTGGCTAACGATATCCCCTACGATCGGGAAATCCTGATTCATCAGGATGGCAACAATTTCTTTGTGCGCGGCTCCGAGAACTGGGAACGTAACACCCATTCCTCCTCTCCCGGGGCTGCCACCTTGCTGGAAGACACTCGGTTACTGGCTGGCCGGGCGCTTTACCAGAGTATTACCGGTCGTGGCAGCTCCAAAATCATCGGCTGGACCCGGAACCCCTACTACCTGGATGCCTTCACCAGCACTCCCGTGGATGAAACCACCGGGCCGGACCGGGTGATCAGCGGCTATTTCAGTGCCGGCAAGGCAATTGAACTGGAAGCTGAGGGCGATCAGTTGCAGAGGCTCGCCACGCTGGAAGACCAGTATCTGTCTGTTCTCGAGATAAACCTGCTGCGACAGGAGGGCTTTGACGCTGGCACTCTGAACGGCCGTGACTACAACGTTGTATACCTGGCGAATCAGTTCAGCGATGGGACGGCACCTTTGACCATCGAAGCCGGTATTGGTCAGTGGCAAGTCAATGGCGGCACGGTCAGCCAATCCCAGAGCTACACAACGGTACAGCGCGGTAACTCGGGCACTGTCACCACGGACCCCACCGGCTCCCGAACAGACTCCTGGACCCTGAGTTCCCGCACTGCACGGCTCAGCAATGGCGATGCGGATATTGGTCGGTTGAACCTGGACATCACCACCGCCTCCGGAAATTTCGAACAGCCGGATATCGGTGTAGGCGCCAGCACACCGGACGGCTCCCTGATGGCATTCAATCTGGACGACAGCCCACTGGGTGACGGGCTCCTGATCGCAGCCGAGCAAACTACGAACAGCGCACCGGCCACCGGCCAGTTCCGGCTTCAGGGCGTGGCCCTGGCCCTGACACCGGATACGAACCGGCTGCGGCATTTCGACAATGCCTTGCTGACCATCGACTCCTCCAGTGCCGCAACACTGTCTCCGGTAGCAATTACCAGCACCCATTCTGTCGATAACGAGACAGTGACAAAACCTGCCCTTGAGAGCCTGCCGGACATCGCCCTGACCTACACTCAATCCGGCGGTGGTCAGGTGCAGTTCACCAGCGGAAGCCTTGTTCTCGATGGCTTTCACACAGCAAGTCAGGACCAGTTTTACCTGCGCTTCCGAACCACCGAGGGCAGCGAGGAACAGATTGGCCTCGTGATTGCGACGCGGCTGCCCTGAGCCCGGCAGCATCCGACAAAACCCAACAGGCAGACGCTTACGTATAACCTGTTATAATTATTGCCATATCGACTTTTTCGAGAGGTTTTATGTCTGCAGGTAAACGTGCGGCCATGTTCATGGTTCCCTTGATTGCGTTTGCGATCGGGGGCGGGTTCTATACGCCTCAGGCGAGCGTTGACCGAGGCAATTCTGATAACTCGGGTTCCGAACCTGCCCTTTCCTCCCTGCCACCACTGCCACACTGGGCCAACGACGACCTTCCGGATTTCTCACAGTACCGCGACACAACGGAGAAGAAAGCCGCCTTCTTTTCGTTTCTGTACCCAAGGATTGTCCTGGCCAACTCCCGGATTCTGATTGAACGCGACTACCTCGACAGTCTTTCCGACAAGGAAACCTTGACCAGCAAGGAATACAACTGGCTGGCGCAGCAATCCGAGAGGCTGAGAGTGGACGCCGAGCCGGGCAGCGAGGAGCAATTTTCCCTGTTACGCAAGCGTCTGGATGTTATACCACCGTCACTGATCCTGGCCCAGGCTGCCAACGAATCAGCGTGGGGCACCTCCCGCTTTGCGACCGAGGGCAACAATCTGTTCGGCCAGTGGTGTTTTTCCAAGGGCTGTGGCCTGGTGCCCCTCGGGCGTGCTGAAGGCGCCAGCCATGAAGTGGCGAAGTTCTCTTCACCGTACCGGTCGGTTCGCGCCTATATTCAGAACCTGAACCGCCACCCCACGTACCAGCTGTTGCGGGACGTTCGCCTCAAGGATCGCCGAAACGATACGCCTCTGTCCGGCCTGGAACTGGCTGAAGGCCTGCTCGGCTATTCCGAACGGGGCGAAGAGTATATAGAAGAGATCCGGGCAATGATTCATTACAACAACCTTGAGTTCTATGATGACAATTTCCGCAGCGTCGTCAGTAACCTCGATCCCGGCAGCCTGGAGCAGCTGGCCTCGACGGACGCACCAAACGGGTTGTTGCCCCGCCAATCCTCATTGAACACGAACCCGGCTGAAGGCTAGAGACCCTACCCCATGCTCGATTTTCTCCCCGCGCCGCTGAAGGGGACTTTGGCGGCCCTGCTGATCTTGTGTAACACATTGGTGCTGTTTCCGGTTCTTCTGGTATTCGCCCTGCTGAAACTCGTGCTGCCGATCACGTCCGTTCGCAAGGGCTGCACGGTGGTACTCAGCAACATTGCGTGGGTCTGGATCGGTTTCAACAATCTGCTGATGGATCTGTTACACAAGGTCGAATGGGATGTGCGGGGCGTTGAGAATCTGAGCCGGGAGCACTGGTATTTTGTTACCTGCAACCACCAGAGCTGGGCCGATATTCCTGCCATTCAGTACGTACTCAACAGCCGGATCCCGCTGCTGAAGTTCTTTCTGAAGAAACAGCTGATCTGGGTGCCGTTGCTCGGCGTTGCCTGGTGGGCACTGGATTTCCCGTTTATGCACCGCCATACCAAGGAGCAGTTAGCAAAACGCCCGGAACTGAAAGGCAAGGATGTGGCAGCCACCCAGGCCGCCTGCGAAAAGTTTCGCTACACACCGGTGACCATCTTCAACTTTATGGAAGGCACGCGGTTTACACCCGAGAAACATGATCGCCAGAATTCACCCTACAAGCACCTATTGAAACCAAGAGCAGGCGGAACGGCTTTTGTACTGGGTGCTATGGGCGAAATGATCCACACCATGCTTGATGTCACCATCGTGTATCCGGACGGCCGCGCCGGCTTTTGGGATTATCTGTGTGGGCGGATCCGCAGGATTATTATTGATGTGCGGACGCGCGAGATTCCCGGTGAGTTCCTGGGAATGGATTACGAAAACAACCGGGAAACCCGAATCGCGTTTCAGCGCTGGGTAAGTCAGATCTGGACAGAGAAAGATCGGCGCATAGAGGAGCTAAAGACCGAGGGAAAAGCTGAAATTGGGGTCTGACCCCACGGGGTCAGACCCCGTCTTCAGAGCAAACCTAGTTCTCTGGCGCGCACAATAGCCTGAGTCCGGGATTTCACTTCCAGTTTGGCATTGATCCGGCGGGCATGGGTTTTCACCGTGTGAAGGGAAATGTGCAGTTTGTCGGCAATTTCCTGGTTTGACAGCCCTTTGGCAATCAACTCAAGCACGCCCTGTTCCCTCTCGCTGATCGGTTCCGCCAGAGCGTCAGCACCGGCTGAGCCGGCACACAACTCGAAAAGCTCACCCAGCGCCTCCTTGAAAGCACTATCCGGCAACTGACCAAAGCCCTTTGCCATCAACTCCTGAAGCTCATTCCGCAACTCCCTGAACGGACTGATGAAGTGCTCTGCCTCCGCCTCGGTAACAACGTTAGACAGAATCTTAACGGCGACCACGGGCCCCTTTTCATCCAGAACAATCACCGCCTCCAGCAGACGCATGTGGATCTCAACGCCCCAGGGAATAGCGCCCTGATAACGCTCACGGATTCCCTGGAGAGTCTCCCGGGCGCGGATCAGGTCACCACGGGCGAGATCAACCCGCACCTGCAGGCAGTCCAGAAGCCCTGGCATCATTGGGAACAGCTCAGGCACACAGCCAGCTTCCCGATATGGGGCCAGCTTACGAACTGCCTGATCGGCGCTGTCGATCTGGTTCTGGGCCAGCCAGCAATTTGCTTTCAGTGCTTCAAGCACCGGCACAAACAGCGATTCGTCAACCTGCCAGGAATGCATGGTGCGCTCGGCCCTGCCAATCCAGACAAAAGCATCCTCAAGCCTGCCCTGGGCCTTGCACATCAGCACGCGGATCGTCATTGCCAGTAGCAGGCCCAGATCGCGGGTCTGTTCCGCATGACGGCCGCAGGTAACCAGCAAACGGTCTGCCTCGGCTTCCCGCCCCTGATGCCAGAGCACCAGAACGAGGTTCAACTGCAGTCGGGTTTCGCCAATTCGGGCCGGGCGAGACAGTTCCTGCATGGCGGTATCAAGGCCTGTGCGCAGTAACTGCTCGGCGTGTTTCAGTGCGCCTTTGCCAAGTTCAATCCGGGCATGGGCATAAACCGCCAGGGCTTCAGAACCGGAATCGCCCGCTTCCCTGGCCAGTCTCGAGGCAGCGCGATTCGCTTCCCGCGCTTCCTGGAATCTACCTGCTGCACAAAGGGCACTGGAGCGGACCATCTGGGTAACCAGTTGACCCTGGGTACTGAGCTCACCCTCGGCCAGGGCCCGATCCGCCATTTCCAGGGCCGGGCCAACACTTCCCTCTCCGCGCAGAATAAAGGCTTTGAGTGCGCAGATACGCGGAGCCTGTTCTTTCAGGTCATGCTCCGCCAGGCCGTCTATCAGGGCTCGCGCCTGACGGAACTGTCCACCGATCGCATGAACCCAGCTATAGACGATCCTGAGCCGCACGCTCCGTTCCAGCAGCTGTGCGGGCAGGCTCTTGCGGAGGCGAAGCAGTGAAGCCGTATCCTGCCCCAGTAACAGGGCTTCTGACCCCTCGGAAGCAATGCGGATTACCTCGTCGGCATCGCCAGCCAACAGGGCATATTTGAGCGCTTCCGGGAACTGGTCACGCACACCAAACCAACGACTGGCCTGGAGCATACGCTCCGAATAGCCGGCCATCACCGGCGATTTCAACCATTCCTGCAACAACGGATTGATGCGGTACCAGCGCCCACGGCCCGGCATGGACTTTAGCGGCAGCCCCCGCTCAACGGCCTGGGAAGGAACAAAACCCGCTTCAGGCAGGAGGGGCTCAAGGGCCAGGAACAGTTCATCGGAACACAGCTCAAGCTCGGCAATGCCGCGCATGGAGCGCATCTGGCCCGGTGTCAGAGTGCCAAGGACCGATTCCTTGAGAAACCGCTCAACACTGGGCGTTTCCTGAATCGGTTTCCTTTCAACATTCTGGAAAACTTCTCGACGATAAAGCGCTAATGGCGTTGCCCAACCCTCGGTCATGTCATAAAGGTTGTCGACAGCCACACTGGTCAGTCCACTGTTTGATGTGGCCGGCCGGAAGAACTCGAAAGTCTCTGAACGAGAGAATTCCAGCGCTTCCGGCCCAATGCGGACAAAGCGGTTTTCCAGCTCGAGACTGTGTGTTTCAAACGGCAGTGCCTTGCGCGAAATCAGCACGATGGAGGAGCCTGCCGGAAAATCGATAACCAATTGCTGAAGCAGGTCCACGACGGCGGGGTTGCTGAGATTCTGGAGGTTGTCCAGCACCAGCACTCTTGGCTGATCTGAACCCTTGCGGGCCAGCGCCACCTGCATCATTGACAGGATATCCGAGAAGGTCGCGCCATTCTTCAAGCCCTGCTCCGGCGTTTCGGGGAGATCGAGGGCGGTGGCGAGCAAGGTCAGAAAACGGGAGGGCGCATTGTCCTGAGAGTTAAGGGCAACCCACCGAACCTGTTCAGCAGTCATTTCTGCACTGCCAAGCGCATTCACCACGGCATGGGATTTTCCGTAGCCACAGGGCGCCTCTATAAACAGAACACTTCTGGGACTCAGCGCTTCGGAGATCTTGCCATCAAGCCTGGGCCGGGCCAGTGAATCAGACGGAATCGGCGGAAGCTGAACCCGCTGTCTTAGCAAGTCTCTGACCAGTTCACCTCGCTGTAGACCACTATTCGCCGACTGAAATTCATCGTTGGCTGCACAGCCATCATTGAATGGTTTCACGCACTGCCCCATTTAACTCCGGCCTGAACTGCCTCGCACCGCCGGAAAAGTGGATCTTGCACTGACTTTTGAGTGGCGACCGGCATCGGGTACGCCTTTAGTATGATAGGAAGGTTAAACCAATTGAGGGGTAGGCTGCAAAATTTTGACGTGAAAGGATTTTCTCAGGTGTAAAAAAAACGGCGGGCCATGGGGCCCGCCGTTTTTCAGATCTTCAGATGATCCGTTACCGGGTACCTGCGCGGCGCAGTGCGGCCGGCGTGTAATCCCGTGAGCGACGCTCAACGCCGAACTCATACGGATTCTCTTCTTCGTTAGTCAGACCCAGTGCAAGGTAACGGCCAGAGAGCAGATCGTACAGAGTCTCAATGGCGTACCAGGGCACAGTCTGATCATAGAACTGCATGCTGTGGGCTTCGGCAACGCGCCAGAGCTCGCCACGACCGTCGTAATGATCAATAACCGATGCCTGCCAGGAGTCTTCGTCAATGTAGAAGTCACGCTGGGCGTAGATGTGACGGGCGCCATCCTTCAGGGTTGCCCTTACGTGCCACACGCGGTGCAGCTCGTAGCGGGTGTATTCCTGATTGATGTGGCCAGCCTTGATGATCTGGTCATACGTCAGACTCGGATCAACCAGCTTGTAGGAGTTGTACGGAATGTACATTTCCTTTTTGCCGATCAACTCCCAGTTGTAACGATCCGGAGCACCGTTGAACATGTCGAAGTTGTCAGACGTACGCATACCGTCAGACGCAGTACCCGGACCGTCATAGGCTACCTGGGGTGCGCGACGAACCCGACGCTGACCGGCGTTGTATACCCAGGCACGGCGAGGCTCTGCAACCTGGTCAATGGTCTCGTGTACCAGCAGAACGTTACCCGCCAGACGTGCCGGCGCAGTGATGGCCTGCTTGAAGTAGAACAGAACGTTCGGGTCCATGCCCGGCTCGTAGTCCGCCAGGTAGGTCCGCCAGGTCAGCTCGTCCTGGAATTTCACCACCGAGAATTCACCGCCCTCGGTCGGAGTTACCTGGCCAACGTTACGCTGAACAGAACCACCACGGTAGCGGGTAATATGGTTCCAGATCGCTTCCAGACCGTTCTGGGGAATCGGGAACGGTGTGGCGGACTGATAGTTGCCCAGACCATTACCGCCTTTAATGAGCTCTACTTCTGTCGCGTTCTCGACAGTCTGCTCCATTACTTCCTGCGGATAAGCAGCGGTACGATGGGTTTCGTACACCGGCATGAAGTAGTCGTCGTAACGCTCAATCATCGCAACCTGACCCGGGGACAGGTTGTCCTTGTACTGCTCGACATTGCTCTGATCGATGGTGAACTTCGGCTGCTCATTCGGGAACGGATTCACATAAATTCCGTCATTCTTGTAACCGGCCGGTGGAGTTGTAAGGCCTCCAGTCCAGGCGGGAATCGTACCACCATTACCGGATTTTTCTGCACCCATCGGTGTCAGCGACTTACCCAGCTTGGCCGCTTCTTCAGCAGAAACCGCACCCCAGGCCTGGCCAGCAAAAATGCTTGCTGCCAGTACGCCTGTGGCCAGTAGTTTCTTGTTCAGTTTCATTTAAATTCCCTCGTTCAACGAATTCTTTCCGGGTTCAGAATGAGTATGAAACGCTAACACTCACGAAATCGCGGTCAGTCAACTCGTTATACGGCTTGCCGCCGAAAAAGTTTGTGTAACTGATCTCACCGGTAATCTTGTTCTGATATTCCGCTTCCAGAGAAAGGCCAATCGCTTTGCTGCCCTCATTGAAAGCTCCACCCGGCTGGGGGCTGTAACCCTGCACATCATGGCTCCAGGCCAGCTGCGGCGACAGGTTAACACCAGCCAGTGCGTTCAGATAGCTCCAGACCAGACGCGTACGGTAACCCCACGAGAAGTCGGTTGTGAAGCCTTCGTTGTTACAGTAGTTGGTATTGATGTTCAAAGCCGCTCCGGTTGCGCCACTGCCATCACAGGCGCCGCCAGGCAACTGGCCAATACCGAAGGTGCCGGACCTGCCGTAACGGGCAGTATCGTAGTCCGGAAGGTCATGAACGTAAGTTGCACCAAACTCGGTAATGAGAGAGAGACGGCTTGCGCCCATCACCTGATCGAAGAACTTGATCAGCGTAAACTGCGCCTGAGACACACCATACTCATCCCAACCTCTTACGGCTTCACCGTTGAGAGACGCACCACCGGCTTCTGCTTCGCGGATAACCTGCAACTTACTTGCTGGTTCGCCAGTTTCGGGGTTAATAACCTCGTTGCCACCGTAAAGGAGCTCGAAGGCGTTCCACTGCAGCGGCATCTTGTCACGGTAGGAGTATTCTGCACCCAACGACCAGCCACCCGGGGTGGTGGTGTTGATGCTCACGCCGTACAAGTTGATATTTTCCGGGTACTCAATGAAGTACAGGGGCAGGTTCTGACCATTGGCCGGATCCCGCACAATACCGCTGACGTACGGCAGACGGCTGTTGTACTTGATGTAGTAGAAGCCCAGTTCCGAATCGTTCAACTGCGGCACATACCAGCGCAGAGCAACACCAAACTGGTCTTTGGAATCAGCCTCGCGATCGCCTACACGATCGGATACCAGACCCTGGGCAAGCGCCTGGGAGTCCGGCAACTGGCCAGCGAGAAGTACCGGGCCACAGCCATCAGGCGCGAAATCGTTGGTAGAGAAGAAGGTGCCGCAATCGTCGGGACGAATGGGTTCCCAATCTGCCTGAACAAAGGTTTCTACCGTCACATTCTCGGTAACACCTGCAGACATGTAGAACATTTCAACGGGCAACAGAGCGTCTTTCAGCTCGGAACCAGGTGCGCGGAACGCGGGGACGTCAACAGGGTTGATGACGTTAATACCACCCTGGATAAAGGTGCTTTCGCCCCAGCTCACTACCTGTTTGCCGTAGCGCAGGCTCACAGGAACGTTGCCAAAATACCAATCAGAGAAGACGTAGGCATCGAGAATTTCACCGCCAGAGGCATTGTCCTTGGCTTCCGGGTTCAGCTCACGCTGTTGGCCAACGTAGTCTACCGCCCTACTCTCATCCTTCAGTTCAAAATCGTACCAGTAACGGCCACGCAAAAGGCCGCCTACTCGGGTGAGGTAAGGATTGTCGACGTAATAATTCAGGTAGAGTTCGCTGTTACCCTTGACGATCTTGGAGTAGGTATCTCCGCTCTCGAAATTGAGGTTACCGTCATCGTAGTTGTTCGTGGACGCACCAATGTTTTCCAGTGCTCCGCCCGGCGTGTACTCAGGGCCGAGGTTACCCTGGGCGATCAGACGCTTGTCCCGATCCTCAACTCGCCAACCTGCACCCGCAGAAAGCGTGGTGTTGAACTGGGCTTCCACATCTCCCATGTAAAACGATAAAGCTGCTGCGTTGCCAGACATACCGGCTGCAACGGCCACGGCCAGCGGTAATTTAGTCCAACGCTGCCATTGATGTGTTTTTCTTGTCATTGGAAGGCTACTCCATTGTTGTTCTGAGTCGCTGCTCTGATTATTGGTGTTCACGATGTATTGGAGGCTTCATGCACAGTGCTCGTGATGTTGGCACTATAGCTAACGCCATCAGGCGCTTTGATCAGTCAAAAGTATGATTTTGCTCTCATCCCTCTGTTAACGCCGTTTGCCGCCGGGTTTCTTCGCACAGAATCACTATAGACAACAAATTTGGATGCAACCACTTTGGTTTTGGTGGTTTTTCTGGCTTTCTTGAAGTCTTCAAGTCGGGTGAAAGCACTGCCGCCGGGGTGGGGCTTCCGGGAACCGCTACGAGCACATCCATGTGCGCTTGACGTCGGCCATCCTTGGCCGCCGACATCCCCGGAAGCCCCACCCCGGCGCCAGCGCCCATACTTGGCGCAAAGGCCGCGAATTATTACGCCTCAAATCGAGACGAAAACAGAACTGTGCTGACAATAGCTTGAAAAGCATTCCCTCATTCTGGCGGGAAGGGGCATTGGCCTTTCTGAAACTGTCGGCAGCAGGGATGCTGCCGTCAAGCCTACATGGACGTATTTACGGCGCGTTTCAGAAAGGCCAATGCCCCTTGCCGGAACTCAAAAGCAGAGGGCTATAAGAAGTTACAGCATCTCGATAGCCATAGCGGTTGCTTCACCACCACCGATGCACAGGGCCGCAACGCCTTTCTTTTTGCCATAGCGTTGAAGGGCGTGCATGAGGGTTACCAGCAGGCGGGAGCCGGTGGAACCGACCGGGTGGCCCTGGGCGCAGGCGCCGCCGTGAATGTTGACTTTCTCGGGGTCCAGGCCGAGTTCGCGGATCGGCATCATGGCGACCATGGCGAAGGCTTCGTTGATTTCGAAGAGGTCGACGTCGTCTTTGCTCCAACCGGTTTTGCCGAACAGGGTTTCGATGGCGCCAACCGGGGCGCAGGTGAACTCGGACGGGTGCTGGGACTGGGTGCTGTGACCGACGATTCGCGCCAGGGGTTTGAGGCCGCGTTTTTCGGCTTCGGATTCACGCATCAGGAGAAGCGCCGAGGCGCCGTCGGAAATTGATGAGGCGTTAGCGGCTGTTACGGTGCCGTCTTTCGCGAAGGCCGGACGCAGGCTCGGGATTTTTTCGATATTGGCGTTGTGAGGCTGCTCATCATCCTCGACAACGACCTCGCCTTTTCGACTCTTGACGGTAACCGGGATGATCTCCTCTTTAAGCAGCCCTTCTTCGATGGCTTTCTTCGCCCGCGTGAGGGAGGTGATGGCGTACTCGTCCATTTCTTCACGGGTGTAGCCTTTCTTATCTGCCATTTCCTGGGCGAACGCCCCCATCAGGCGACCGGTTTCAGCGTCTTCCAGGCCATCCAGGAACATGTGATCCTGGGGTGCCTGGCCAGGGCCCATGCGGTAGCCGCTGCGGACGCCCTGCAGAATATAAGGGGCGTTGGACATGCTCTCCATGCCACCGGCAACCATGATGTCGTTGCTGCCGGCTTTGATCAGGTCGTGGGCGAACATAGCGGCCTTCATGCCGGAACCGCAGAGTTTGTTGATGGTGGTGGCGCCGGTGTGGTCCGGAAGACCGGCCTTGCGCATGGCCTGGCGTGCCGGGCCCTGCTTGAGGCCGGCGGGCAGGACGTTGCCCATGATAACTTCCTGCACATCCGTAGGCTGAAGGCCGGCGCGCTTGACGGCCTCGGCGATGGTGATGGCGCCCAGGTCGGTGGCGCTGACGCTGGCCAGGCTGCCCTGGAATCCGCCCATGGGGGTGCGGACACCGCTAACGATGACGACGTTGTCTGTGCTCATTTCTGAATCTCTCAGTTGATTGTATGGTAGTTTTTTGTCGGACTACGCTTCGTTAATCCGACCTACTCAGGGCTGTTTTCTTTTTATGGTTTATGCGGCGCTTCGAGGTATTCCCGGGATTGCATTTCCAGCAGGCGGGATTCGGTGCGCTCGAATTCAAAGCCAAGGCGGCCGCCAGCATAGAGTTCGGTGATCGGTGCAGCGGCAGAGATGATGACTTTGACGTTGCGGTCGTAGAACTCATCGATCATGTTGATGAAACGGCGAGCCTGGTCATCTTTTTCTTTGCCCAGGATGGGCACATTGCTGACGATGATGGCGTGGAACTGCCGTGCCATTTCGATGTAATCATTCTGGCTTCGGGGGCCGTCGCACACATCTTTGAAATCAAACCACACTACGTCGTCCGCGTGGGCCTGGGCCGGGATTTTTCGGCCGTTGATTTCCATGGTTTTGCTGTGTTTACCGGCTTCGACCGCCAGGGCATCGAAGCTCTTCCGAAGGCTGACGTCCGCTTCCTCGTCCAGGGGGGAGTGGAAGAGCTCCGCCTGCTCGAGAGTCCTCAGTCGGTAATCAACTCCGCCATCCACGTTGACCACATCGGTGTGTTTCTTGACCAGATCGATCGCGGGCAGGAATCTCGCACGCTGAAGCCCGTCTTTGTAAAGGCCGTCTGGTACGATATTGGAGGTGCAAACCAGGGTAACGCCGCGGCTGAACAGCCCGTCCATCAGGGTGGCCAGGATCATGGCGTCACCAATGTCTGACACGAAAAACTCATCGAAGCAGATAACCCGGGTTTCATCGGCGAATTTTTTGGAGACCAGCTCCAGCGGGTTCTTTTCGCCTTTGAGGGATTTAAGTTCATTGTGTACCCGCTGCATGAAGCGGTGGAAATGAACCCGCATCTTGCGATCGAAGGGCAGCGACTCGTAGAAAGTATCCATCAGGTAGGTTTTGCCGCGGCCTACTCCACCCCAGAAATACAGGCCCTTGACCGGCTCTTCCTTGCCTTTTTTGAGCTTGCGCAAAAGTTTGGCCTTGGGCTTGCTGCGATCCCTTTCGGCTTCCACCAGTTTGTCGTACAGTGATTGAAGGCGCTTGACGGCATCTTCCTGGGCCGAGTCCTTCTGGAAATCGGGGCGTTCAAGATCCTTCTGGTAGCGTTGCCAAGGGGTCATGTTCGCACTGGTTTCGGAGGACATCGCAGCTGTCATCAGGTATTCCCGGAAGTTGAACGTAGATTTGGGCGCCGTATTGTCTCGCATTTAGCGATTTTTCGCCACGTTGGCCACCTTTGCGGCAATACGACGATAGGCGCAGGCCGCAATCATGGGATGATGGCGCCTGGGGCGTTATACTCGGCTTGCAGGGGCTTGGCTCACTTCTAGGTAAAAGGACGACACAGCATATGACAAACCTGATTCTGGCAGCGATTGCCGCATTGGTTGTTGGCATTGTCATCGGGGTATTTGTTGGCCGTTCCGGGCAGGGAACGTCGCTTCGGCAGCGCCGGGCGGAACAGCAGATTGAGGAACTGAGAAGCGAATATACCCGCTACCAGGCCCAGGTGAACGAGCATTTCATGGAGTCGGCCCATTTGCTGCGCCGCTTCAACGATGCCTACCGCGACGTGAACCAGCATATGGCACGCGGCGCCAACCGTCTTTGCAATGACGAAGACTGGATGGAGGAGTTGGCGCAGGAGACTTCCAAGAAGCGCCTGGAAGAGGTTCGCGAGGACGCTTCCGAGCCGCCGCGGGATTATGCGCCCAAGACAGATCCTAAGGATTCCGGCACGCTTGCTGAGGACTTTGGGCTCAAGAAGGGTGATAAGGCTCAGCAGGCCTGATTTTTCTTGCGGTAGTTTGGGAATTCAGCCTGGATTAAGACTGCTGAACTCGGGGAGGGAGCGGGGTAGGTGCCCCTTTCCGAGAACCGCTACGAGCACATCCATGTGCGCTTGACGTCGGCCATCCTTGGCCGCCGACATTCTCGGAAAGGGGCACCTACCCCGCTCAATCAGCTTCTGTGCAATTCGCACTAAACCTTCATTTAATCGCCTGTTATTGATTAGACAGGGTTGTCGCAATCAATAAATTTGTGGGTTACCCCAAACTCCTCCACTAGAGCCTTTCCGAGGGCCTGAACCCCGTAACGTTCAGTCGCGTGATGACCAGCTGCATAATAGTGGATACCACATTCTCTGGCCGTGTGCGTCGTCGGCTCGGAGATTTCACCGCTGATGTAGGCATCGAGGCCAGCATCCAGCGCAGTGTTGATGAATCCCTGTGCAGCACCGGTGCACCACCCTACCCGCTTGATAGTTGCCGGGCCCTCGCCAACCCAGAGCGGTTCGCGGTGGAGCTGCCTTGCGATGTGAAGACCGAATTTCTCCGGAGACATCGCCTCTTCCAGCTCGCCTTCCCAGACCAGACCGCCCAACGGGCGCGGGTTCTTGATGTTGAGGATATCCGCCAGCTGACGGTTATTGCCGTATTCGGGGTGGTCATCCAGTGGGAGGTGGTAGGCAACGAGATTGATGTCGTTGTCGAAAAGCTGTTTCAAACGTTCTCGTTTCATCCCCTGAATACATTGATCCTCGCCTTTCCAGAAGTAACCGTGGTGGACGAGGATCATATCGGCGTGTGCTTCAATAGCGGCTTCGATCAGGGCTTTGGAGGCTGTTACGCCGGAAATAACGGTATTTATCTCGGACAAGCCTTCGACTTGAAGGCCATTTGGGCAGTAATCCTGGAAATTCTCCGGCTGTAGCCACTCGTTGATTTTCTTCAGGATGTCGTTTCGATTCGCCATAAAACTAAGCTCCTGACTATTTTACGGAAGCTCGACGAGTCGGGTGGGCGCTCCTCTCCGGGAATGTCGGCGGCCATGGATGGCCGACGCCAAGCGCACATGGATGTGCTCGTAGCGTTTCCCGGAGAGGAGTGCCCACCCGGCTCCACCCGCCAATACGCAGGCTAGAGTGATTCGAGGCCAGCAATCAAAGCATCGTTCTGCTCAACAGTGCCAATCGTGATTCGCAGGAATTCGCTGATTCGAGGCTTATTGAAGTGCCGGACGATAATACCCTGCTCCCTCAGGCCTTTCGCCAAAACCTCACCCGGCTGATCCTTATGACGGGCAAAGATAAAGTTCGCTTTTGAGGGTAACACCTCAAAACCCAACTCCTCGAGGGCGGCCGTTACGCGCTCGCGCTCGGAGATCACGCCATCGCGGCACTTCCGGAACCAGGCTTCATCTTCGTAGGCCGCTTTCGCGCCAGCCAGGGCCAGGCGGTCCAGGGGGTAGCTGTTGAAGCTGTTCTTGACCCGGTTCAATGCCTCGATGAGGTCGGGGTGGCCAACGGCGAAACCTACCCGCAGGCCGGCAAGAGACCTTGCCTTGGAAAGGGTCTGGGAAACCAGCAGGTTCGGGTACTTGTCGACAAGGGTGATGGCGGACTCGCCACCGAAATCAATGTAGGCCTCATCCACAACGACAACGCGATCCGGGTTGGCAGCCAGGATTTCTTCCACATGCTGCAACCCAAGATACATTCCGGTTGGCGCATTGGGGTTCGGGAAGATCACGCCACCGTTGGGCTGCTTGAAGTCGTCCGGGTTGATTTCGAAGCTTTCTGTCAGCGGTACTCTTTTGCTCTCGATGTTATAGAGGCCACAGTACACCGGGTAGAAGCTGTAGGTGATGTCCGGAAACAGGATCGGTTCGCCATGCTGGAACAGGCCAAAGAAGATGTGTGCCAGGACTTCATCCGAGCCATTGCCGAGGAAGACCTGATCCGGCTTTACCTTGTGGTAAGCCGCGATGGTCTGGCGCAGGCTTTCGCCTTCCGGGTCCGGATAGAGGCGCAGGCTGTCGTTCAGTTCGGCCTGGATGGCTTCGATGACCTTTGGTGAGGGGCCGAAAGGGTTTTCGTTGGTGTTCAGCTTCACCAGGTTGGCCATTTTTGGCTGCTCGCCTGGGACGTATGGAACCAGGTCGTTTACGAGGGGGCTCCAGAATTTGCTCATTTTTAACTCCGAGCTAACGGTCTGGTGGGGGCCGCCTTTCCGGGAAACGCTACGAGCACATCCATGTGCGCTTGTTTCGGGCCATCCATGGCCCTCTACATTCCCGGAAAGGCGGCCCCCACCATCCCTGCAGACATAGGGGGTAAGGTCTTTTTAATCCTTAATACGGTATTCCGCCGACCGGGCATGGGCGGTTAACCCCT
The DNA here is from genome assembly GCF_047123295.1 of Marinobacter sp. MIT932201. Lineage (NCBI taxonomy): Bacteria > Pseudomonadati > Pseudomonadota > Gammaproteobacteria > Pseudomonadales > Marinobacteraceae > Marinobacter > Marinobacter sp. MIT932201. Next base: position 2,970,785 of record NZ_CP138917.1, read on the forward strand.
CACCACGGGCCAGAACGGACGCCACGCGCCCCATACGATCAGCACCGACGGCACTGAAACCGATGATGGAAGACCGTTTCTGGAAGTCGTAGACACCCAGGGGCGAGGAGAACCGAGCTGTGCCGCTGGTAGGCAGCACGTGGTTCGGCCCGGCGCAGTAGTCGCCCAGGGCTTCTGCGGTGTAACGGCCCATGAAGATAGCGCCGGCGTGACGGATGTCTTCCAGCATGGCTTCGGGGTCTTCAACCGACAGCTCCAGGTGCTCCGGGGCGATCCGGTTGGACACTTCGGCGGCTTGTTTCAGGTCGGCGACCTGGATCAGCGCGGCGCGGTCGGTCATGGAAGTGCGAATGATGTCGGCACGCTCCATGGTTGGCAGCAGTTTATTGATGCTGGCTTCGACGGCATCCAGAAATTCCGCATCCGGGCTGATCAGGATGGACTGGGCCTGTTCGTCGTGTTCTGCCTGGGAGAAGAGGTCCATGGCAATCCAGTCGGGATCGGTTTTGCCGTCGCTGATCACGAGGATTTCCGAGGGGCCGGCGATCATGTCGATGCCGACGACGCCGAAAACTTCGCGCTTGGCGGTGGCGACGAAAATGTTGCCGGGGCCGACGATTTTATCCACCGCCGGGATGGTTTCCGTGCCATAGGCCAGCGCGCCGACGGCCTGTGCGCCACCAACGGTAAACACGCGGTCAACACCGGCAATCGCTGCGGAGGCCAGGACCATGTCGTTCACCACACCATCCGGTGTCGGAACAACCATCACCACTTCACTGACGCCAGCAACCTTGGCAGGAATAGCATTCATCAGCACCGAGGACGGATAGGCGGCTTTGCCGCCGGGCACGTACAGGCCCGCCCGATCCAGCGGCGTTACCTTCTGGCCGAGCACGGTTCCGTCCTCGTCTTCATACTGCCAGGACTTCTGGTTCTGGCGCTCGTGGTAGTCGCGGATGCGCTCGGCGGCTTTTTCCAGAGCTACGCGCTGGTCCTCGGGAATCGCTTCGAGGGCCTGCTGCAAACGGTCCTGACTCATTTCCAGCTCGGCAACAGAGCCAATCTTCAGACGATCGAATTTTTCGGTAAATTCCAGAACCGCCTGGTCGCCACGGGTTTTCACCTCATGCAGGATATGACGCACCGACTCGTTCACCTGATGATCAACGCTGTCGTCCCAGGCCAGCAGTTTGGCCAACGCATCGTTAAAGTCACTTTGGGAAGCGTTCAATCGGGTGATCTTGGCGGTCATAACTCAAATCCTGTCTGGGATTAACGACTAACTGACTCTGCCCGGCTCTGGCACTAAGCCCGGCGTTTATCCACGGCTGCGGACATCTTCTCGATTATGGGGTTAATACGTTCGTGTTTCATCTTCATGGACGCACGATTAACCACCAGACGGCTGCTGATATGCTCAATCAGCTCTCGGGCTTCGAGGCCATTCGCCTTCAGCGTGTTGCCGGTATCCACAATATCGACGATCTCGTCGGCCAGACCAAGAATCGGCGCCAGCTCCATGGCGCCATACAGCTTGATGATGTCTGCCTGGCGACCCTGGGCCGAATAATATCGGCGGGCCAGATTGACGAATTTCGTGGCCACCTTGATACGACCGGATGGCGGAGTCTGATTTTTCGGACCGGCGGTCATCAGGCGGCAACGGGAAATATTCAGATCCAGAGGCTCATACAGCCCTTCCCCACCGTGCTCCATCAGTACGTCCTTGCCAGTCACGCCAAGATCCGCACCGCCGTACTGAACATAGGTCGGCACATCCGTGGCGCGGATGATCAACACCCTGACATTCGGGTCCGTTGTCGGGAACACCAGTTTGCGGGACTTTTTGACGTCGTCGATCAGCTCAATGCCCGCCTCTGCGAGCAGAGGCAGGGTTTCTTCCAGGATTCGTCCCTTCGACAAGGCGATGGTGATGGAATCTGTCATGGATTCTTCCGGTTTCCCGTATTGTCTGGATGGATATCTTTTAGGCTGGCAAGCGTCGGATGGTGGCGCCCAGCAACTGCAGTTTCTCTTCGATACACTCGTAACCGCGGTCGATGTGGTAAATGCGGTCAACAATGGTATCGCCGTCAGCCATCAGCCCAGCGATAACCAGGCTGGCCGAGGCCCTCAGATCCGTCGCCATGACCGGCGCGCCGGTAAGGTGATCCACGCCCTTGATGATGGCAGCGTTGCCTTCCAGCGTGATGTCCGCGCCCATCCGGATCAGCTCCTGCAGGTGCATGAACCGGTTTTCGAATACGGTTTCCACAATGGTGCCGGTACCTTCGGCCACCGCATTCATTGCAGCAAACTGGGCCTGCATGTCTGTGGGAAAAGCAGGATAAGGCGCTGTACGCAGGCTCACCGCTTTCGGGCGATTGCCTTTCATGTCCAGCTCGATCCAGTCCGGACCGGTGTTGATGTGGGCGCCGGCCTCTTCCAGCTTGAGCACCACCGCTTCAAGCAGGTCTTCCCGGGTATCCTTCAACTTCACACGACCGCCGGTTGCAGCGGCAGCCACCAGGTAGGTACCGGTTTCAACCCGGTCTGGCAACACGTTGTAATGACAACCGTGCAAACGCTCGACACCGTTGATTTCAATGGTGGCAGTACCGTGACCTTTGATGTCTGCGCCCATGGCAATCAGACACTCGGCAAGGTCGACAACCTCCGGCTCGCGGGCCGCGTTTTCCAGGATGGTTTTTCCGTCTGCCAGGGCAGCGGCCATCATCAGGTTCTCTGTGCCAGTTACGGTGACGGTATCCAGGAAAATGTGGGCGCCCTTCAGGCGACCGTTGGTCTTGGCCTTGATGTAGCCATTCTCGACCTTGATCTCTGCGCCCATCATTTCAAGGCCGTGGATGTGCAGGTTCACCGGACGGCTACCGATTGCACAGCCGCCTGGCAGGGATACTTCCGCCTCGCCGAAGTGGGCAACAAGGGGACCCAGCACCAGGATGGAGGCGCGCATGGTTTTCACCAGCTCGTAAGGCGCATGGAAGTGTTTGATGGTGTTGGCGTGAATTTCCACGCTCATTTTCTCATCAATGATCACTTCAACGCCCATACGACCGAGAAGCTCGATCATGGTGGTCACGTCGTGCAGGTGAGGCAGGTTGCCGACGGTCACCGGCTCGTCCGCCAGCAGGGTTGCTGCCAGTATGGGCAGTGCGGCGTTCTTTGCACCGGAAATCCGGATCTCACCATCAAGAGGCTTTCGGCCCCTGATCAGAAGTTTATCCACAATAATTATCCTGTTTTGTCCGGGCCGCTCAGCCCTGGCGCTCGGCCCATTCGGCCGGAGTAAAGGCTTTCGGATGAAGTGCGTGAATCGAACCATCCATGATTTGCTGGAACAGCGCCTTGTTGATCAGCTGCTGGCGTTTGATGGTCGGCAGGCCTTCGAAGACATCACCCACCACGACGACCAGATAATGGGTACCATCAACCTGTACCTGAACTTCGCAGCCGGGCAATGCTTCCTTGACCAGCTCGGTGACTTGGGTGGCATCCATAGAAAATCCTCGGGTGTTTTAAAATCAGGGGCGAGATTGTAACCAATTCCGGCGCTCGGGTCAGCTTTACTGTCTTGTAAACAGAGGGCCCGAGACCGGAAAATTCAGTGGGGTGCCTGGGAAGTTTCCGGGCGAAAACCCGTAAGCTGGTCATCCAGGTTGCTCAGGGCCGCCAGAGAAGCCAGTCGACTACTGACACCCCGGAATGACAGGCTAATACCGGCTTGATGCGCCAGGCGCTGCCAGCAGAGCAGCATAGAGAGCACCACACTGTGGGCGGTGACCAGTCCATCGAGGTCGATAACCAGATCCCCGGATACCGAGCGGATCAGTTTCTCGCCTTCGTTCCGCAGGCTTACCACCGTGTCCGGAGTAACCTCTCCAGACACAATCAGCGCTTCATCGGAAAGCTGAACCCGAGGCACACCTGCCGTCATGAGTTGTCCACTTCCCGCTCCAGGTTCAGCGATTCAACGGCATCGCTCCAGCCGTCAATCACCACCTGAATCTGGCCGCGGTTTTCCTCCATTTCCTGGCTGAACCGATCCCTGAAGGCCAGACCGATGTTCACGCCCTCAACAATCACGTTTTCCATCAACCATTTGCCTTCGGAGTTCTTGTACATCGAGTAGGTCACCGGGTAACGGTTTCCGGATGCGCTGATAACCTCCATCTGAACGGAGGCGCGGTCGTCACTCTGGGGATTGATGGTCGCTTCTTTGACCTGGATCTCGAAATCTTCGGCATTGACCAGCGCCTGCGCGTAGCTGTCAAACAGGCTGCGCTTGAACTTGACCACGAATTCGTCCCGCTGCTCGGGCGTCGTCTGCCGGGCGTAACGCCCCATCACTCGCGCAGCAATGCGACGGAAGTCCACGAAATCCGTCAACGCCTTGTCCATGCTCTCGTAGAATGCTTCCGGATCTCGCTCGTACAGCCCGCGCTCTTCATTGAGCTTTTCAACGAGCCGCTGGGTGTTTTCATCCACATAGTTCCGGAGATCCTCCGCTTCACCAGCGTGAGCCGGCATAACGAGAACCAGAGCCATCAGAAGGCCAAGCAGAATGTGGTGTTTTAGTGCAAACATCAGGATCTCCTGTTAAATCTTCCCGGCCCGAGTCAGCGGCCCGATGCAAAGTTGCTGATCAATCGCTCCAGGTTCATGGCCGACTGCGTTGAATAGAAGGTATCGCCTTCCTTCAGCGAATCCATCTCGGCCCCGATCGATATATCAATGTACTGTTCACCGAGCAGGCCGGATGTACGTATAACTGCGGAACTGTCCGAGGGGATATTGTCGACGTCCGAGTGAATCGACATTTCCACCCGCGCCTGAAATGTCTCTTTGTTCAGGCTAATGGATTCAATGGTGCCCACGGTCACCCCTGCCATGGAGACTCGCCCACGTGGCGTAAGCCCGCCGGTATCGTTGAAATTGGCATAGATCGTGTAGGTGCTGTCGGCCGACTTCGGCGACAGCCCGCTCACCTGCAATGCGAGGAAAAGCAGCGCCGCGCAGCCTGCGATCATGAACAGCCCAACGATTATTTCAGTGGTTCTCTGTGCCATTTCCGGCTCCGGTATTCTCTCGTTAATCGATGATTCAGAAATCGCCAAACATCACAGCGGTCAGCACAAAATCCAGCCCCAGCACGGCCAGCGAGGAGTACACCACGGTTTTGGTGGTCGCCGAACTGATACCTGCCGAGGTCGGCACGCAGTCATAACCCTGATAAACCGCGATCCAGGCGCAGACAAAGCCGAAAACAACGCTTTTAATGACGCCGTTCAGGACGTCATCAACAAAATCCACCGACGACTGCATGTTGCCCCAGAAGGAGCCTTCAAACACGCCTAGCCAGTCTACACCTACCAGCATCCCGCCCCAGATACCGACCACCGAGAAAATCACGGCAAGCACCGGCATGGCGATAAACCCAGCCCAGAGCCGGGGCGCAATAACCCGCCGCAGCGGGTCCACGCCCATCATCTCCATGCTGGACAGTTGCTCGGTGGCTTTCATCAGACCGATCTCAGCTGTCAGCGCCGAACCCGCCCGGCCCGCAAACAACAGCGCAGTCACAACAGGCCCGAGTTCACGCACCAGAGTCAGGGCTATCATCTGACCGATGGCTGCCTCAGAGCCATAATCGCTCAGGATCGTATACCCCTGCAGCCCCAGCACCATGCCGATAAACAGGCCGGACACCACAATGATGGCCAGGGACAGAACACCAACAGCGTAAAGCTGTTTCAGCAGGAGCGGGAAACCGGTGGCCGGCCTCGGCACCCCGCCCAGAACGCCCGCCAGGAAACGACCGGATCGGCCGAATGAGGAGACAATATCAAGACCGAGACGACCGAAGGCCGCTATTCTGTCGATCAAGAGGCACCCCCGGACAATCCGAAGTCCTGAGCGGCGCCATCCGCGGGGTAATGGAACGGCACGGGGCCGTCCGGCTGCCCCTGAAGGAACTGCTGCACCTGCCCGGAGGGATGGGCCCGCAACTCTTCCGGCGTGCCTTCACCGATCACCTTGCCGTCCGAGATGATGCAGGCGTAATGACAGATGCTCAGGGACTCAGGCACGTCGTGGGAGACCAGCACGCTGGTCAGCCCCATGGAACCGTTCAGATCACGGATCAGCTTGACCAGAACGCCCATGGCAATCGGGTCCTGGCCCGCAAATGGCTCGTCGTACATGATCAGCTCTGGATCCAGGGCAATGCTTCGGGCCAGAGCCACGCGGCGGGTCATGCCTCCGGACAACTCCGAGGGCATCAACTGGCGGGCACCACGCAAGCCAACGGCTTCCAGTTTCATCAGGACGATGTCGCGAATCATGTCTTCCGGTAGTTTTGTATGAACCCTAAGCGGGAAGGCGACGTTCTCGAACACGCTCAGATCCGTGAACAGTGCCCCGCTCTGGAACAGCATGCCCATCTTTTCGCGGAGGCTGTAGAGGGCCTTACGCTTGAGCTTTGGGACCTCATGACCATCCAACACAACACTGCCGGAATCCGGCTTGAGCTGACCACCAATAAGGCGCAACAGTGTGGTTTTACCGGTTCCGCTGGGCCCCATGATCGCGGTAATCTTTCCGCGCGGAATGTCCAGGCTGACACCGTCGAAGATACGGCGCCCGGAGCGGGAGAACACGACATCCTTGAGCGATATGTAAGCCGGCGAATTCATAGTCCTTACCTTTCAAAGAGGGGCTACATTATGCCAAGGAGCGTTCAAGCTCAATCCAAACAGCCCAAAATGTACTGATAGCAATGATCAGTTTGACTGAACTTTCGGTAAGCGGGCATCGTTGCCGGGTGAAAATGGTATACTCTGCCCAACATTTTCAATGTCCCGACAGCCAGGCCCAAAGCCCGATGACCGAACCGACACCCTACGATTTCCGATCCTCTGCCATACGAGCCATCCGCATCGAGCGCGACGCCATTGATGCCCTTGAGAACCGGATCGATGACCAGTTCACCCGAGCCTGCGACGTCATTATGAACTGCAAGGGCCGCGTGGTGGTGACCGGCATGGGAAAATCCGGCCACATCGGCAACAAGATTGCGGCCACCCTGGCCAGTACCGGCACGCCCTCTTTTTTCGTGCACCCCGGCGAGGCAAGCCACGGTGACATGGGCATGATCACCCCTCAGGATGTGGTGATTGCGATCTCCAACAGTGGCAGCACCAGCGAGGTGGTCACCATTCTGCCGCTGATCAAACGCATGGGTGCCCCCCTGATCAGCATGACAGGCAATGCCAGCTCCATCCTGGCCCGAGAAGCAGTCGCCAACCTGGACGTCAGCGTGATGGTGGAAGCCTGCCCCCTGGGCCTTGCGCCTACCTCCTCGACAACGGCCACCCTGGTCATGGGCGACGCTCTTGCAGTTGCCCTGCTCGAAGCTCGCGGATTCAGTGCCGAGGATTTTGCCTTCTCGCATCCCGGCGGCAGCTTGGGGCGCCGGCTTCTGCTCCGGGTGTCCGACATCATGCACACAGGTGACCAGATTCCGGTCGTCAACGAGAGCACACTTCTCAGTGGCGCACTCCTCGAAATCTCCCGCAAGGGGCTTGGCATGACCACCGTCGTCAATCAGGACGGCACCCTCACCGGAATATTTACGGACGGTGACCTGCGCCGGACCCTGGATCGGTCGGTGGATATTCATAATACCCCCATCAACGAGGTGATGACCCGGAATGGCAAAACCATTCAGGCCGATCATCTTGCGGCGGAAGCGCTCAATATCATGGAGGAAATGAAGATCAACGCCCTGCCGGTGACGGACGAAGCAGGTGCTCTGGTTGGCGCCATCAACATGCATGACCTGCTGCGAGCCGGCGTAATCTAAGGGCTATGGGGAGCTATGTGATATGACGCACCGATGGCCGGACGCCCTGCTTACAAAAGCCGCCAGAATCCGACTGATTGCCCTCGATGTCGACGGCATTATGAGCGATGGCAAGCTTTACTTCAGCGCCAACGGCGATGAACTGAAGGCATTCAACATCCTCGACGGCCTGGGGTTGAAACAGCTTATGGCAGCCGGCATTACCGTCGCCGTTATTACCGGCCGGCAGTCGCCGCTGACTGAGAAACGGATGCGCGATCTTGGCATACCTCACCTTATGCAGGGGCGCGAAGACAAGAAAGTGGCCCTGCAGGAGCTTGTCAGCACCATGGACATTGGTCCGGAAGCCATCGCCTATATGGGCGACGATTTGCCAGATCTGCCGGCGCTCAGATTCGCCGGGCTCGGCATCACCGTACCCAACGGTTACTGGCTGGTGCAGCAACATGCGGACTACTGCACCCACGCTCGAGGCGGAGAAGGTGCGGTGCGGGAAGCCTGCGATCTGCTGCTTACCGCCCACCGCAAGCTTGATTCTACACTGGCACCCTATCTGGAGCCCGAGGCGTGAACTGGCTCCCGGACCGGCCCTGGCTGCGAACCCTGGCGCTGGCTGGCACCGTGGTGGCAGCCGTCTTTTTGCTCTGGCAAAGCGATGAGCCGCCGGTCATCGATGATGAGGCAGCGGCGCTGAGGGGCGATGCCGAGCCGGACGGCTTCGTGGTGAATGGCCGGTACACTTCCTTCGACGAATCAGGGAACCTGAAGATCCGGTTCTCCAGCCCTCGCATCGAACAGTTCGAAGAAGGCAACCTGGCTACCATGGACTCTCCCCGTGCCGAACTCTATGGCGGCGACGGCGCCCTACCCTGGATTGTTGAAGCCGAGAATGGCAGCCTGCTACAGAACCAGAATCTGGTGTACCTGACGGACAATGTCCGGATTCAGCGCACGATTGGAGAACGGGACGCCACCCTGACAACATCAACCCTGACCCTGGATAACGACCGGGGCATGGTATATACAGATGCACCCGTAGAAATACGCGACGTTACCGGTATTACCCGGGCCACGGGCATGAAAGCGTGGATAGACGAGCGGATTCTGGAACTGAACTCCCAGGTGGAAGGACGCTATGAAACCGGAAACTAACCGATACCGGCGCCTGCTGGTTGCCCTGCTGACAGCCGCGATGATCGGCCCGGCGGCCGCTTTCGACCTTGATTCCGACACCCCCATCAAGGTTACCGCAGACAATGCACGCCTCGACGACAGTCAGGGCATTGCCACCTACACCGGGGATGTAGAACTTGAGCAGGGCAAAACTCGGCTGAACGCGGACCGGGTGGTCCTCTATCGCTCCGAGGACGGGCTGAGCCGGATCGAAGCCTCCGGCACCCCGGCCAGATACCGGCAACCGGCGCGAGAGGGCGAAGGAGAAACCGACGCCCGCGCCCTGAACATTTCCTGGTCAGCCACCGACAGTCGGCTGACCTTTGAACGCGAAGCAGTCATCGAGCAGAATGGCAACCTGTTCCGCGGCGACGTCATTCATTATGATACCGCCGGCCGGGTAGTGACCGCTGAAGGCGGCGCCGACACGGGCGAAGGCAGCGGCCGGGTAGAGATGGTGATTCAGCCACGCAGCGCCGACAGACGCACTGACAGACAGGAAACCGATGGCAGTTCTGAGAGCCAGTAACCTGGCAAAGAGTTACAAGCAGAAAAAAGTGGTGATCGACGTTTCCCTGGAAATTCGCAGTGGGGAGATAGTGGGACTGCTTGGCCCCAACGGCGCCGGGAAAACCACCTGCTTCTACATGATCGTCGGGCTGGTCCCTGCCGATCGTGGCCGTATCACCATCGACAGCCGGGATATTACGCCACTGCCGATGCACGGACGCGCCCAGCAAGGCATCGGTTACCTGCCCCAGGAAGCCTCGGTGTTCCGCAAGTTGTCGGTACGCGACAACATCATGGCGATCCTCGAAACCCGTCGGGGGCTGGGCAAAGCGGATCGAGAGAAAAAGCTCGAGGAGTTGTTGGAAGAATTCCACATAACCCATATCCGGGACAGCGTTGGCATGGCCCTGTCGGGAGGGGAACGGCGACGGGTGGAAATTGCCCGGGCGCTGGCCATGGAACCGGCCTTCATACTTCTGGATGAACCCTTCGCCGGTGTCGACCCGATATCCGTAAGCGACATCAAGCACATCATCCGGCATCTGCGTGACAAGGGTATTGGCGTTCTGATTACCGATCACAACGTGCGAGAGACCCTGGACATCTGCGAGAACGCCTACATTGTCTCCGGAGGCCACATCATCGCCTCCGGCAATGCCGATGCGATTTTGGCCAACCAGCAAGTCAAGGAAGTCTACCTGGGCGATGAATTCAGGCTGTGACACCGAAAGGCTCATTGTTTTGATGACCTGTAGCAAGTAAACTCGGCAAAGAACTTGCTAGGGTAAAATAAAACGACGGCAAGTAACCGGCATATATAGAATTTTTCACGACTTATGACACAAAGCGCTGATGAGTGACGGATCCTGAACCATGGTTATGAAAGCCTCCTTACAGTTAAAGCTGGGTCAGAGCCTGACCATGACGCCCCAGCTGCAACAGGCGATCCGGCTTCTCCAGCTCTCCACCCTCGACCTCCAACAGGAAATCCAGCAGGCACTGGAATCCAACCCCATGCTGGAGACATCCGAGGACGATGATCAGGCTGACGCAACCGCCGAGAACGACGAGCGCGAGACTAGCGAGAAAGAATCCGCGGCCGAGTCAGCGCCGGAACCTTCGAGCGACTGGGACGAATCAGAGAATGGCCCGGATTGGTCCTCCGAAAACGACATTCCGGACAACATTCCGGACGACCTGCCGGTAGACACCGCCTGGGACGACATCTACCAGTCTGCGCCGGCACCTGCCGCCCGCAACGACGACGAGAACGATCACGATTTCGAGACCCGCAACTCGCCCACCGAAACACTTCAGGATCACTTGGAATGGCAGCTCAATCTGACCCCGCTGAGTGAACGGGACCAGGCCATTGCCCATGCCCTGATGGACGCTGTGGATGAGCGCGGCTATCTCACCAGCCCTCTGGAAGAAATCCACGCCGGACTGCTGGATGAGAACGAGGAAGACCCTCTGGAACTGGATGAAGTGGAAGCCGTCTTGCACCGCCTCCAGCACTTTGATCCGCCAGGGGTGTTTGCCCGGGATCTGCAGGAATGCCTGCTGATCCAGCTCAACCAGCTACCACCCGAGACGCCCTGGCTGGCCCAGGCGCGACTGGTGATTACCCACTACATCAATCTGCTGGGCAACCGTGACTACGCCCAGTTGCTGCGGCGCAGCCGTCTGAAAGAAGACCAGTTGCGAGAGGTTCTGGCGCTGATCACCGGCCTTAACCCGCGGCCGGGCGACGTGATTGATCGCGCCGAACCCGACTATGTCATTCCGGACGTTATCGTTCGCAAGCACAATGGCCGCTGGCGTGTTGAGCTGAATCCGGAAATTGCCCCGCGCATTCGGGTGAATGCCAGCTATGCTTCACTTATAAGGCGTGCGGACAGCAGTGCCGACAACACCTACCTGCGTGATCAGTTGCAGGAGGCCAAGTGGTTTATCAAGAGCCTGCAGAGCCGCAATGAGACCCTGTTGAAAGTGGCGACCCGTATTGTCGAACACCAGCAGGGATTCCTGGATCACGGCGAGGAAGCCATGAAGCCGCTGATTCTTTCAGACATCGCCCAGGCGGTAGAAATGCATGAATCGACGATTTCACGGGTAACCACCCAGAAATACATGCATACCCCAAGGGGCATTTTCGAGTTGAAATATTTCTTCTCCAGCCACGTCAGCACTGACGAGGGCGGCGAATGCTCCTCCACGGCCATCCGGGCGATGATCAAGAAGCTGATTGCCGCGGAAACGCCCAAAAAGCCGTTGAGCGACAGTAAAATTGCAGCCATGCTAGGAGAACAGGGAATCAAGGTTGCGCGACGCACCGTTGCCAAGTATCGGGAGGCCATGCACATTCCGCCGTCCAACGAGCGCAAGCGGCTGGTCTGAATACCCCAATGCGGGGCGCAACACCGTATTCGCGGGCGCACAATGCGCCAGCACCCAGACCGGCTCCCGGGAGCCGGCACGATGACAACAGGAGACGCCTATGCAACTCAATATTTCAGGCCATCACGTAGAACTGACTCCCGCACTGAAAGATTACGTTTCAGAGAAGTTCGAAAAGCTCGAGCGTCACTTCGACCACATCAGTAACTGCCAGGTGACCCTGGAAGTGGAAAAGGTGCGCCAGATTGCGGAAGCCACGTTGCACGTGGTTGGTGGTGAGATTCACGCAAAGGCAGAAAACGAGGACATGTACGCAGCCATCGATGCCCTGATCGATAAACTGGACCGCCAGATCCTCAAGCACAAGGAAAAGAATGTAGACCGGATGCACGGAAACGGCTCTCGCTAACTGGCTGTTTTCATGCAAGTCATCTAATCGAGCTGCGACATGAACAACGTGTCGCAGCCTTTTTTTTAACGGAAACGCAGTCGATCCATGAGCGACACATCCCTGACCATAGACACTATTCTTGTTCCGGAGCTCACCCTCTGCAGGGTACCTGCGTCCAGCAAGAAACGGGCCCTGGAGTTTATTGCCGAGCAAATAAACCACCAGGACAACACGCTCAGCGAGACCCAGCTCTTCAACAACCTCATTTCCCGTGAGCGCCTGGGCAGTACCGGCATTGGCCAGGGGATCGCCATTCCCCACTGTCGCCTGGAGGGCCTTGATCACGTGGTGGGCGTTCTGATGACGCTCGAAGAAAGCGTTGAGTTCGATGCCATCGACAATCAGCCGGTGGATCTGATTTTTGCCCTGATCGTCCCGAAAGAGGCAACCAGCGAACACCTGGAGCTGCTCAGCCAACTGGCGGAGAAGTTCAATGAGCGGTCGTTCTGTGATCGCCTCCGGCAATGTGAGGACGCCGGCACGCTGTACCAGCGCATGACCGCCTCAGGCGGCTGATTTTCATTGCAGTGGAGGTGATTTGGTCATGAAGCTGATTATCGTCAGTGGCAGGTCCGGTTCGGGTAAAAGTACCGCGCTTCATGTGCTGGAGGACCTCGGGTTCTACTGCATCGACAATCTTCCCATTGGCTTGCTCTTTCCTCTCACCCGGGAAGCAGCGAGCCAGACCAAGCCCGGCCGGCTCGGCAAGATGGCGGTCAGCATTGATGCGCGCAACCTTTCCGGCGAGCTCGCCAATTTCGAGGAAATTTACCGGCGCCTCCAGGAGACCGGGGTTACCGTTGAAATTATCTTCCTTGATGCCGACGAGCAGTCACTTCTCCAGCGTTTCCACGCTACCCGCAGAAAACACCCGCTGAGTGACGACAAGACCTCCCTCAGGGAAGCCATTACCAGCGAGAAGAAGCTGCTTGAACCACTGTCCAAGCTTTCCGACCTGTATGTGAACACCACCGGTATGTCGATGTACGAACTTCGGGATATGGTGAAGCAGCGAGTCGTGGGCCGGAAGGATCAGGAGCTGGCACTGCTGTTCCAGTCGTTTGGCTTCAAGCACGGAGTACCGCTGGATTCCGACTATGTTTTCGATGTTCGCTGTTTGCCCAACCCTTACTGGGATACCAGTCTGCGGAAGTACGTGGGCACGGATCAGCCGGTTATCGAATTTCTGGAAAAGGAACCGGCGAGCCGGAAGATGATCGAAGACCTGAAGGCCTTCCTGGATACCTGGCTGCCCTCCTTCGCAGACAGCAACCGCAGCTATATGACGATTTCCATTGGCTGTACCGGCGGCCAGCACCGTTCAGTGTATGTTTGCGAGCAGTTGGGCGACTACTTCCGGCAGCGCTACAGCAATGTGCAGGTACGCCATACCGAACTGCCACACCTTCAGACCCGGGAAGAGATCTGATCGAACCATGATTCGCCGCCCGATTACCATTATCAACAAGCTGGGTTTGCACGCGCGCGCCACGGCCAAACTCGTTAACACGGCATCCAGATTCGACAGCAGTGTGCGGATCAGTGGCAAGGGCCGGGATGTGGACGCAAAAAACATCATGCAGGTGATGATGCTGGCCGCCAGCAAGGGGACCGATGTGGAGCTTATTGCCGATGGTCCGGATGAAGAGCAGGCCATAGAGGCCCTGGCCGAACTGATCAACGATTATTTCGGCGAAGGTGAGTAAAATAGACACATGACCGATATTCTGGAAAAAAGCCAGGCCCGCCAGCGCCTTCGTTCACTGAGCGAGGCCCTGGACAGTGGCGCACTGAAACAGGTTGCCCGCATCCTGAACGGTGGCCTGAGCCCCAGTGATATTGCCCATCTGCTCGAATCCTCTCCGCCCCGCCAGCGTGCCCTGCTCTGGAACCTGGTAGACAAAGAGCTGGAGGGCGAGGTTCTCCAGTATCTCAGCGATGATATCCGGGGTTACTTCCTGAGCCAGTTGAACGCCCAGGAACTGGCCGACATCATCGAGGATTTCGAATCCGACGACCTGGCGGACCTGCTGCAGCAGCTGCCGGATACGGTCATCCAGGAAGTCCTGGAGACCATGGACGAACAGGACCGGCAACGGGTTGAGGAAGTGCTCTCCTACCCGGAGGACACCGCCGGCGGCCTGATGAACACGGACACCATCACGGTGCGTCCGGACATCAGTATTGACGTTGTTCTCCGCTACCTGCGTCGACACCGCAACCTTCCCCCCATGACCGACAGTCTGATCGTGGTGAGCCGGCGGGATGATTTCATTGGCATGCTGCCGATTACCAAGATGCTGGTATCGAATCCCGCCTCCACCGTGCGGGAAGTGATGGATACCGACATCGAGCCGATTCCCGTAAGCCTCTCCGACACCAAGGTAGCGACATTGTTTGAACGCTACGATCTGATCTCGGCGCCGGTGGTGAACGAGGAAGGCCGGCTTCTGGGCCGCATCACCATCGACGACGTGGTGGACGTAATCCGGGAGGATGCGGACCACTCCCTGATGAGCATGGCCGGTCTGGACGAGGACGAGGACACCTTCGCGCCGGTGTGGAAGACATCGCGCCGCCGCGCCGTCTGGCTGGGAATCAACCTGATCACCGCCCTGATTGCATCGGCGGTGATCGGTTTATTCGAGGAAACCATCGCCAAGGTCGTAGCTCTGGCGGTGCTGATGCCCATCGTAGCGAGCATGGGCGGTATTGCCGGCAGCCAGACCCTCACCCTCGTCATCCGCGGCATGGCGGTCGGGCAAATCAGTGGTGCCAATGTAAAATGGTTGCTGAACCGGGAGTTCCTGTCGGGCATCCTGAATGGAATGCTGTGGGCCGCCGTTGTTGCCGGCGCCGCCATGCTCTGGTTCCAGGATTTGCTGATAGGAGCCATTATCGCTGCCGCGCTGGTGATCAATCTGGTTGCAGCTGCCCTCGTCGGCACGGTCCTGCCACTGTTTCTCAGATCCCGCAACATCGACCCGGCCCTGGCAGGCAGCGTGATTCTCACGACCGTTACGGACGTGGTCGGTTTTATGGCGTTTCTCGGCCTTGCGACGATTTTCTATGCTTAAACGGATGTCGGATTTATGAAAGATCACCAAGACAACGACGCGCCGGAATACGACGGTCCCAGCAAATCCCAGCTGAAACGGGAGATGAATGCCCTGCAGGATCTTGGCAAGCGGATGCTCGATCTGAGCAATGATCAGCTGGAAACGCTGCCGATCAGCGACACACTTCGTGCCGCCATCGAAGAATCCCGGCGCATCCGCCAGAACGAGGCAAAACGCCGGCATCTTCAGTACATCGGTAAAGTCATTCGCCAGGAAGACGATCCAGAGGCCCTTTCAAAAGCCATCGACGCTTTTGATGCTGGCAGCGAGGAACACACCCGCCGGCATCACCTGGCGGAGCGCTGGAGGGATCGAATGATTGCAGAAGGAGACTCGGTCGTTGGGGAATTTTTCAGCTATTGCCCCAGCGCCGACATGCAGCATCTGCGCAACCTTGCCCGCAACGCCCGCAAGGATGTAGAGAAGCAAAAGAACACCGGCCAGGCCCGAAAACTCTTCCGGTACCTTCGGGAATGCATCGACGACGCTGAGGCGATGTGAACCTGTGAAGTCAGGGGCAGATGACGGTTCATCTGCCCTGCTTTCAGCCTTTGAGCCGACGGTGCTCCCACACTGGCATCCGGGTGCGCAGGTTGGCCACCTGATCCAGGTCCAGCTCGGCGGCAACCAGTCCCGGGCCTTCACCCATTTCCGTCACCACCCGCCCCCAGGGATCACAGATCAGGCTGTGGCCATAGGTGCGCCGGCGCTCGCTGTTCTGACCACCCTGGCCCGGCGCCACTACCCATACCTGGTTTTCGATAGCCCGCGCCCGGATCAACGGATACCAGTGAGCATCACCCGTCTGCCAGGTAAAAGCGCTCGGCAGGCACATCCAGTCCACATTCTGCTCCCGCAACAGCCGGAACAGCTCCGGGAAGCGCAGGTCGTAACAGATCGCCAGCCCCAGCTTCCCGGCGGGCGTGTCCACGGTCACCACCTGCTCGCCGGGCTCGAAGGTGTCGGATTCCCGATACTGGCCATGGGCGTCTTCGACCATGGCGTCGAACAGGTGGATCTTGTCGTAGCGGGCAACTTCACTGCCCTGATCGTCAAACACCAGGCAGGTCGCCCGAACCCGATCTTCGATCTCAGAACCATCCGGTCGCTTGGCCACAGGCATTGATCCGCCCACGATCCAGATTCCGAGCTTTCGGGCCTGCTCCGCCAGAAATGCTCTGATTACGGGCTCAGGGCCGGCTTCCTGACGGCCACAATCGATCATCTGAGACGTGGCCAGAACTGCAAAATTCTCTGGCAGCACCGCGACAGAAGCCCCCTCTGCGGCGGCCTCCTTCAACAGCTTTTGCGCTTCAGCCAGGTTGGCCTCGATATCATGGCCGCTGACCATCTGTATGGCCGCAACCCGGTTGGAAACACGCTTGCTCATAACTGCCTCCGCTATTGCCGAACAGAAAACTCATTCACCGGTATCGAAGACCCGCTGCAGATCCACCTCCGGCTCATCCCATGTACCGGTCACACTGTAGGTTGCGCTGGTCAGCCTGCTCAGAGGATCGCCCAGAATCTTGTCCAGTACAAACAGAGCGCCGCCAATCGGCGCTCCTGCCCCCATAAGCAAAGCGGCCAGGGGTAAGTTCTGGGTCAGGGGTAACACAACTACAAGTCGCATATCCAGATCTTCGCTGGCCATATTGGTGGTACCACTGAGCTTGAAAGCGCCCGATGGGCCCACAATCTGAAGTTCCGGATCCATGGTCAGCAATCCGTTGATAATTTGCGCCTTCCCCGAGATCGCGTCAAAGGCCACGCCCCGCTCATACAGATCAGAGAAGTCGAGCTTCAGCCGGCGCCAGAGTGTGTCGGAGTTCAGCAGATTGAAGACACGGAACAGTTGAGCTGTGTTGTTTCGTTCAAGGATGACCCCCTCATCCAGTCGCAGGCTTACGGAACCGCTGAGTTCGGGTATGGAGAACTCATCCGGGCGGCCGGGCCAGTCCAGGTCCAGCTCGATGTTCGTGCCCTCGTTGGTAACCGGCATTTCGGCATTCAACAATTCATTCAAGTCCGACAGGGCACCACCGGTTATCGAGCCTTTGAACCGGCTGGTTTCACGGTCTCCGACGATGCTCCAGGTCATATCTCCCAGCAGGGTCAGGGAGTTGAGGCGACCCTCGATGTCGTTCACCTGTAGCCGGAAAGGCTCAGGGCGAAGCCGGAAGGCCCACTGCCCCAGGGATTCTTCATTCAGCCGAAGTTCAGCGATCGACACATCGATATCTGGCCAACTGCCCATATCCAGCGCCCGGAAGGCTTCCAGCTGTTCTTCCAGCGTTAATAATTCTTCGGACTCCTCACGGGGGGGCTCGCTACGGACGAGCCGTAGCACCTGAAAGTCAGCCTTCACTGTCTCGCCGCTCGTCGGAATCACCAACCGGCCTTCGGCGCGTCGGGAACTGGTGTTGACCACCCAGCGGTCATCAAGGTCGAGCGCATTGATCTCGATGTCGCTCAGGACCTCTGGGCCAAGATAGAGCCGCCCCAGGCGCAGATCAAACCCGGTTTCTTTCCACAACAGATCGAACGTAGCCCGGTTTTCCCAATCACCGGTAATGCCGAGACCGCCGGAAGCGGATGGATTGATCGTGGCCCGCAGCGGTGCGGCCTCACTCGCTGTTTTTGACAGCGGCTCCGGCCAGTCCACCGACAGCCCCTCTAGACTGGAGCGAACGCGAATTCCGGATGTTGACTGGGCTCCCACATCCAGTTCGGCACTGTAGGCAACGTTACCCTGCAGACCAAAGCCGGAGTCCGTTGACAGCCCGGCTTTGGCGAACACTTCCGGTACCCGGAGAGAGCCGGACTGGCGAATGCTGAGTGCATTGCCGGCGCGGGCCTTGCTGAAGGCAATGGTTACCGGCTCGCCGAAAAACTCTGCAGCCAGGGGGCCACCCGAGAATCCATCTTCACTGTGATAGGTCAGCGCACCACGAACCGATTGCCAGTCTAGCCCGGCTGCCGGATAGGACACGGCGCCCTCCTCGACGGCAATACTCGCTTCAACCACGGGCAGCTGGTCCGAGCCCAGCGGCAGATCAATGCCCAGATCCAGCTGATACTGACCGCGGTACTGAAGTTTTTGGGCCTCCGTCCCTGCCATATCACCCAACGGGCTGTTTTCCATCCAGTAACCAACCGACTCACCCGGCACCCGAGCCGAGGCATCCACCTTTATTCGGGTACCTTGATCAGAGGGAATAACCCGGACTGTTCCGGAAGCCAGATCCAGGCCTCCGGTTCGCCCGGCCTCCAGACGGACCAGGGTATCACCATTATGAACCCTGACATTGCCCCGGGCACCTGTGACTGCCGGCCAGGCGTCATCGTAACGAACGGACGCCTGGTCAAACTCATAGATCATGGACGTCACAAAGGACCCTTTCGGAGCATCCGAGCCTATCTGGCCATGGCCGAAGAAGGTTCCCGAGCTGATATCTGCCTCAAGGATCGCCGTGGTAAGCCAGTCATACAGTCCCTGATTGACCGCTTTGACCGGAACAAAGTCTGCCAGCATCCCGGCATTGCCGTTTTTCACCGAAACCCTGAGACCAAGGTTGTCCTCGCCTTCGCGATCCATCCTCAGGTCGAAAGCGCCGTCGAGTTCTGTGGTTTCGCCGTAACGCATGCGAACGCCATCTGAAAAGACCCGGGTAATGGCACCATCCAGTTGCCAGGCCACGTCGCCCTCAATGGCCGGGAAGGACCAGGCACCACCGAAAAGCTGGGGAAACTCGAGCGAAACCGGAGACTCTCCCGCCGCAATCCGGACATAGCCCTTTTGCCTGTCGAGAAAGATCTCACCGTTCGCGGAGGTGATGCCGGGTGCGCCACCGTGGGCCCTCACGCTGACCTCGCGTAAACGTCCCGAGAGCTCGAAATTCTCCGGTGCGCCGTCGGGGAAGAAGATTTTCAGTTGATCAAGGAAACCGCCCGGACGATAGTTTCCCAGAGCCCTGAGCGCGCGTTCAGGGAGTATCGGCAGCCTGGCCGCAAGGCGGCGGGTGGGCGCAAGTGGCAGGGCATCGGCGATCACGGACATGCCGCCCTCCGACGGTGCCAGCCGCAGGCTGAAGGGGGAAACCACGTCACCATCCCAGGTCCACTGGAGCTGCTTCAGGTGCCACTCCCCGAGTGCGAAGGCGCCGGTTTCGACCAGGGTTTCATCGGTCATCACGCTATCGTGGCGACGCCAGCCGAATCTGGCCTGGATATCCTCCAGGGGCGCCAGGGATTCGTACCCGACACCCAGTTGCAGGTAGGGTGTTCGAACGGTTCCGGTCACCTGTTGCAGCAGGCCGTTGCGGAACGTGAGCCAGGCCTCGCCGCCAAGATCGAACCCTTCCACCCGAAGCGTCCGCCACTGGTATTCGTCGATCAGCCCATCGAACAGCCGACCGGAATCCACATCAAGGTACAGCTGACCGGTAAAATCGCCCCGAAAAAAGTGACGACCTACCAAAGCAAAGCTGGCCAACTGCTGGGTGGTACCGGACTGCATGGCGCGGCCAGAGGCATGGAACAAGCCACGGCGATAATCAAGGTCCAGTTGGGGAATGTCCAGGTGACGAAGATTGCCCTGATTATCCCGGATGCCCAAATTGACCCGGGTGATTTTCACATAGGGATCGGACAGCCAGTTGCCGGCAAGCTCCAGCCACTCCTGCAACTGGTTGCTCACTGGTTCCGGTATGTCCGCCCCCCTCACAGCGACGTCACCACCCCGTTCCTGGTTGACGGTCAGCTCAAGACCGTCTGCCTGGAAGTCCTCAAAGACGATCCTCAGGCGGGTCAGCGAGGCGAGCGCATCAAAACGGATGTTCAGATGCTGGAGATTCGCTACAACGACGCCGGTATCAGGGTGACTGATCTGAATGTCCCGAGCGGTGAATGCAGGATCCAGCCAGTACCACTGGGAGGAAAGACCGCCGATGCTGACATCATGGCCCAGTCGATTGGACAACTCCTGTGCCAGATCATCGCGAAAGCTGTCCACATTCTGGGTTAGCTGGCGCCCAAGCCCGGCGTACAGTGCCAGGAGCACAAGCAGAGCCAACAGCATCCACCAGATCAGACTGGCCAGCCGCGCCAATAGCCGCACTGGAGGGCTCTCGGGCAGGTTCTCCGGAAGCGGCGGTTCGTGATCAGCGGAGGACATCCAGGCCCCTTAACCCGGTAACCGGCGCGGTTTCCCGGGTTCAGAGCAGAACCACATCATACTGCTCCTGGCTGTAGAACGGCTCCACCTGGAACCGAATGGTCTTGCTGATGAAAGTCTCCAGATCGGCGACGTTGTCAGACTCCTCATCCAGCAGGCGGTCCACCACGCTCTGGGAGGCCATCACCAGATAGCTTTCGGCATCGTAGGCACGATTGACCCGGAGAATTTCCCGGAAAACTTCATAACACACGGTTTCGGTGGTCTTCAGGAAACCGCGTCCGTCACAGATCGGACAGGGCTCGCAAAGCACCTGGCCCAGGCTCTCGGTGGTGCGCTTGCGGGTCATTTCCACCAGGCCCAGCTCGGACACCCCGGTAATCTTGGTCTTGGCGTGATCCCGTTCCAACATCTTTTCCAGCATCCGGTGCACCTGGCGCTGATGCTCGGGATCTTCCATGTCGATGAAATCGATGATGATGATACCGCCCAGGTTCCGCAGCCGCAGCTGGCGGCTGATCGCCCGGGCTGCTTCCAGATTGGTCTTGAAGATGGTCTCTTCCAGGTTACGGTGCCCCACGAACGCGCCGGTGTTGATATCGATGGTGGTCATGGCCTCGGTCTGGTCGATGATCACATAACCGCCGGACTTGAGCTGGACCTTTCGGCTCAGGGCTTTCTGGATTTCGTCTTCCACCGAGTAGAGATCAAAGATGGGCCGCTCGCCCGGGTAGTACTCTACCTTGTCGGCAAATTCCGTAACGAACTCTTCGACAAACTCCATCACCCTCTGGTGGCTCTCGCGGCTGTCGATGCGAACCTTTTCAGTCTGCGGTCGGATCAGGTCACGGATGGTGCGAATAAACAGCGGCAGATCCTGGTACACAACGGCCGGGGCCTGAACCCGGGCAATTCGCTCGTGTATGGACTGGCTCAACCGGTGCAGATAGGCCATATCGCCAATCAGGTCCTCAGGCGAGGCCGCTTCTGCAGCCGTCCGGATGATATAACCACCCTGAACGTCCTGATCTGCCGCTGCCGCCTCCTCGACGAGGGTTTTCAGGCGCGCTCGCTCGGCATCATCCTCAATGCGCTGCGAAATGCCAACGTGACTGACGCCGGGCATGAACACCAGATACCTTGAAGGGATTGAAAGCTGGGTGGTCAGACGGGCGCCCTTGGTACCAATCGGGTCCTTGGTAACCTGAACCACCAGGGACTGGCCCTCCCGGAGCAGGCTGCGGATATCCGGGACGGTCTTGGGGGTGTCGGCAGGCTCATCGCCATTGGACTGACTCGGAACCACATCGGAGGCATGGATAAATGCAGCCCGTTCCAGACCAATATCGACGAACGCGGCTTCCATGCCCGGTAAAACCCGCACCACTTTGCCCTTGTAGATGTTCCCGACAATGCCTTTCCTGCTGGTGCGCTCTATGTAGGCCTCCTGCAGCATGCCGTTTTCAACCAGGGCCACCCGCGTTTCCACCGGGGTGACGTTGATAAGAATCTCTTCACTCATAATGTTTGGCTCTCCAGACTGCGCGGCCAGTTTTTCCAGACCGGGTAACCGGCACCAGCCAACAACGCGGCGGTTTCCTGCAGCGGCAGGCCAACCACGGCACTGTAGCTACCCCGGAGCTCATTAACAAAAATACCACCAAGGCCCTGAATTCCATAACTTCCGGCCTTGTCCATGGGTTCGCCGCTGGCCACGTAAGCATCAATCTCTTCGGAGGAGAGATCCCGGAAACAGACTTCCGTTGTGACCAGAACGGATTGGCATTGCCCATCGTTGGCCAGCGCCACGGCAGTCATCACCTGGTGCGTCGCGCCCGAAAGGCGGGCCAGGGTTTCCCGGGCATCCGCCGCGTCTGTGGGCTTACCAAGGATTCTTCCATCGAGCACCACTGAAGTGTCCGACCCCAGAACCAGGCATTGCGGCGCGGATTCGGCCACAGCCAGCGCCTTCTCCCGGGCTAAACGTTCCACATAATGTTGCGGCGTTTCATCGACTTCCGCTGTTTCGTCGATGTCCGCCGGACGAACCGAAAATTTCAGGCCGATTTGCTGCAACAGCTCCGCCCGGCGCGGCGAAGCCGAAGCAAGAATGATGGATGGCATGGCTAACCCAGTTTGCGGTTAATGTTGTCCAGCAGGATACAGAATACCGGCCACACCAGGGCACTGGTCAGGGCCGGCCAAAGGTAGCTGAACCCGGCGTCATCGGCCCCCAGCAGCTGCTTCACGAAATGCACCAGCATCTGGTTGATGCCCAGCAACAGGAACACCATCAGGCACTGCTGGGGCATCGGATACATGCGCAGACGTTGATGGATGGTAAGCACCAGAAAGGCGATCAGCGCCATGGCCATGGCATTGACGCCAAGGGGAGTGGCTTCGAGCACATCCAGCAACAAGCCCAGACACCAGGCCAGGAGGATTCCGAACTGGGCCGGAGCCCGGAATGTCCAATAGAACACCACCAGCCCCAGCCACTCCGGGCGGAACTCGAACCAACCCACAGGAAACAGGGAAATACTGAACACCAGTGCAACAACCACGGAGAGCGCGAAAACCGGATAGCTGATTACGGATAACATCAGTCCTCCCCTCCCTGGTTGCCGTCATCCTCGGCGTTAGCGGCAGCCTCACCCTCGACCACCTCGACTTCGATCGGAGAGGCATTCTCCGGCGGGAATACCACCAGTACAAGACGGCTCTGGTTCAGCTGCGCCTTGGGCGACGCTTCGATGGAAACAAACGGTTCGCCCGGTTCCTTGGAAATACGGCTGACTTCCGCAACCGGGTACCCCCTCGGAAAACGTCCGCCAAGCCCGGAACTGACCAGCAGATCGCCCTCACGGATATCGGCCGTGTCCGGCACATGAACGAGATCCAGGGTATCGGTATCACCGGTGCCCAGCAGGATTGCGCGCAGGCCGTTGCGCACTACCTCCACGGGCACCGCGTGGCTGCTGTCAGAAACCAGCAGAACGCGAGAGGTGATCTGACTACTCTGCACCACCTGCCCCATCAGACCATGGGCATCCAGGATTGCCTGGCCCGGCGACAAGCCGTCGCTACGGCCCTTGTTGATGATGATTTCGTGGGAGAAGGGATCCGGGGAAACGCCGACAACCTCACCGACAATTACCCGATCATCCAGAACTTCGGAAGAGTTCATCAGGCGGCGCAGCTCGTTGTTCTCCGACGCAAGCGCGGCGTATTTCAGGGCGCGACGTTCAAGGATCAGCAAACGGGCGCGGAGATCTTCGTTTTCTTCCTGTAGATCCTGTTTGTTTTCGAACAGCCCGGCGACCCAGTCGGTAAATTCGTAAGGGGCGTTGCCCAGCCAGTACACAGGGGCCAGGCCGGTGGCGATGGTGCTTCGCACGGTTGAGAGCTTGTCGAAACGCGCATCGGCAACCACCAGGGCTGCCGATACGAGAAGAACAATGAGGAGTCTGAAACCGGGAACAGGCCCCTGGACAAAGATGGTTTTAATGGCGAGCCCTCCCCACAGGATTATCCCTCCTGGGAGAACATTCCGATGCCACCCCGATCAATCACTTCCAGCGCCTTGCCGCCACCACGGGCAACACAGGTCAGCGGGTCTTCAGCGATGATCACCGGCAGGCCGGTTTCTTCGCTGATCAGTTTGTCCAGCCCGCGCAGCAGAGCGCCGCCACCGGTCAGTACAATACCGCGCTCGGCAATATCGGAGGCCAGTTCAGGCGGAGACTGCTCAAGAGCACTTTTGACGGTCTGAACGATCTGCGCCAGGGATTCCTGCAGCGCGTCGAGAATTTCTTCGCTGTTGAGCGTGAATGCCCGGGGCACACCTTCTGCAAGGTTGCGACCGCGCACGTCGATCTCACGAATTTCGAGGCCTTCGTAGGCGCAGCCGATTTCGTGCTTGATGCGCTCGGCGGTCGAATCGCCAATCAGGCTGCCGTAGTTGCGGCGCACGTAGGTAACGATGGCTTCGTCGAACTTGTCACCACCAACCCGCACGGATTCGGCATAGACGATGCCGTTCAGGGAAATAATGGCGATTTCGGTGGTACCACCACCGATGTCGACGATCATGGAACCGCTGGCTTCCTCAACCGGAAGGCCGGCACCGATAGCAGCCGCCATGGGCTCTTCAATCAGGAAGACTTCCCGGGCACCAGCACCGAGGGCGGATTCGCGGATGGCCTTGCGCTCAACCTGCGTAGACTTGCTGGGCACACACACCAGCACTCTCGGGCTAGGGGTAATGAAGCTGTTCTCATGCACTTTATGAATAAAGTGCTGGAGCATTTTTTCGGTTACCACGAAATCTGCAATTACGCCGTCTTTCATTGGGCGAATGGCGGTAATGTTGCCCGGTGTACGGCCGAGCATGCGTTTGGCTTCGGCGCCTACCGCGGCGACCATTTTTTGGGAGTTGTTGGTGCGAATGGCCACTACCGAGGGCTCGTTCAGCACGATTCCGCGCTCACGCACGTAAATGAGGGTGTTGGCGGTGCCCAGGTCGATGGACAGATCGCTGGAGAAGATGCCTCGGAGTCTTTTTATCAACATTCGTGTAGTTTCAACCTGAGAGTTGCAGTCGCAAAGAAAAGATGCGGCAACTTTAGCAGTGAGCACCCCTGCAGGCAAGGCGCTAGCGGGCCTCACGCCTTACGGTTCACACATTTACCTTATGGGCTGGGGCCTCCCGCCATTGTTCGAATCTGTTACCATATTGCCCTTAATTTTTATTTGGGTGCAGGGGCGGTTGGAAAAGGCTGTCCAAAACACGCTACAAGCACATCCGTGTGCGCTTGATTCGGGCCATCCATGGCCCTCAACAGTTTTGGACAGCCTTTTCCAACCACCCCCGGACCCCGTGCAAAATTCCGGCTTCTTTTATTACCGACATTTCATTTACCTGGGAGGCAATGCGTGACCATTTCCCGTGAGGACATTGAGAAAGTCGCTGTGCTCGCCCGCATTCGTGTGGATGACGAGCAGGTTTCGGCTCTGGAGAAGGATCTGGGCAACATCCTGGATCTGGTTGATCAGTTGGGTGCGGCCGACACCGATTCGGTTGCGCCCATGGCCCATCCGCTGGATGCGGTCCAGCGCCTGCGCGCGGACGAGGTAACCGAGACCAATCAGCGGGAGGCGTTCCAGGCGATTGCGCCGGCTACCGAGAACGGGCTTTATCTGGTTCCCCGAGTGATTGAGTGAAAGGAAACGTCATGCATAACAAATCCGTAGCAGAGCTTTCCCGGGATCTTAAGAGCGGCGAGGTGTCCAGCGTTGAGCTGACGCAGGAGTTCCTCGACCGCATCAAGCGGGAAGATTCGAAGTACAACAGCTTTATTACCGTGACCGAGGAGCAGGCGCTGGCTGATGCCCGGATGGCGGATGAGCAGCGGGCAGCGGGGAATGCCACGGCCTGGACCGGGGTTCCTTTCGCGCACAAGGATATTTTCTGTACCAACGGCGTTCGCACCACCTGTGGTTCGAAGATGCTGGAGAATTTTGTTCCGCCCTACGACGCGACCGTTACTGCGAATTTCCGCCAGGCGGGCGCGGTATGCCTGGGCAAGACCAACATGGACGAATTCGCCATGGGGTCGTCCAATGAGAACAGTTATTTTGGCGCCGTCACCAACCCATGGGGATTGAGTGAAGGCAACAAACGTGTGCCGGGCGGGTCGTCTGGCGGGTCGGCTGCGGCGGTTGCAGCTCGGCTGGTGCCCGCGGCGACGGCCACGGACACCGGTGGCTCGATCCGTCAGCCGGCGGCGCTGTGTGGTGTTACCGGGCTGAAGCCGACTTATGGCCGGGTATCCCGGTACGGGATGATTGCCTTTGCCTCCAGTCTGGATCAGGGTGGCACCATGGCCCGCACAGCAGAAGACAATGCGCTGATGCTGAATGTAATGGCCGGCTTCGATCCCAAGGACTCCACGTCTATTGACCGTGAGGTGCCGGATTACACGGCGACCCTGAACGAGCCGCTGAAAGGTCTGAAAATTGGCCTGCCGAGGGAATATTTCAGCGACCAGCTCAGCCCGGCGATGGAGCAACAGGTTCGCAACGCGGTCAAAGAATACGAGAAGCTGGGCGCCACTGTGAAAGAGGTGTCACTGCCAAACGCCAAACTGGCGATTGCGGCCTATTACGTGATCGCGCCGGCCGAAGCCTCCGCCAACCTGTCACGGTTTGACGGTGTGCGCTATGGCTACCGCTGTGAGGACCCGAAGGATCTGATGGATCTGTACACCCGCTCCCGGGCAGAGGGTTTTGGTGAAGAGGTGAAACGTCGGATTCTCGTGGGCACCTACGCCCTGTCCGCCGGCTATTTCGATGCCTATTACCTCAAGGCCCAGAAGGTTCGGCGGCTGATCCAGCAGGATTTCATCAATGCCTTCAAGGAAGTGGACGTGCTGATGAGCCCGACCACGCCCTCGCCTGCCTTTATCCAGGGCGAGAAGACCAGCGACCCGGTGACCATGTACCTCGAGGACGTATTCACCATCGCCATCAACCTGGCGGGTGTTCCGGCTATGTCAGTGCCGGCCGGTTTCGTGGATGGTCTGCCGGTGGGCCTGCAGATCATTGGGGATTATTTCTCCGAGGCCCGTTTGCTGAACGCCGCCCATCAATTCCAGCAGGTGACCGACTGGCACCAGCGCGAACCGCAATAAGCCCGGAACAGGAGAACGAGTATGCAGTGGGACATTGTGATCGGGCTGGAAATTCACGTTCAGCTCGCCACCAAAACCAAGATTTTTTCCGGCTCCAGCACCGCCTACGGCGCCGAGCCCAACACCCAGGCCAACGCGGTTGACCTGGCCATGCCCGGCACCCTGCCGGTGCCCAATGAGCAGGCGTTCCGCTATGCAGTCATGTTCGGCCTGGCAGTGAATGCCGAGATTGAGCGCCGTTCGGTCTTCGAGCGGAAGAACTATTTCTACCCGGACCTGCCCAAGGGGTATCAGACCACCCAGCTTGAGCGCCCGATTGTTGGCCCCGGCTACGTGGACATTGACCTGCCCAACGGTGAATCCAAGCGGGTGCGCATTCACCACGCCCACTTGGAAGAGGATGCGGGAAAGTCCCTGCACGAGGATTTCCATGGCATGACCGGTGTTGATCTCAACCGGGCGGGCACCCCACTGATTGAAGTGGTCACCGAACCGGACATGAACAACGCTGACGAAGCGGTCGCCTTTGCCAAGAAGCTGCACAGCATCGTGACCTCGCTGGGCATCTGCGACGGCGATATGTCCCAGGGCTCTATGCGGTTTGACGTCAACATTTCGCTGAAACCCAAGGGCTCCGACACATTGGGTACGCGTACCGAAACCAAGAACCTGAACTCATTCCGGTTCATGGAACAGGCCATTGCCCACGAAGTCGAGCGGCAGATGGATATCCTGGAAGACGGCGGCAAAATTGTGCAGGAAACTCGTCTGTACAATGGCGATCGTGATGAGTCCCGTTCCATGCGCACCAAGGAAGAAGCCAACGACTACCGCTACTTCCCCTGCCCGGACCTGTTGCCGGTGGAGATCGATGACTCGTTCATCGAAGAAGCCCGCAATAGCCTTCCGGAACTGCCGGACGCTCGCAAGGCCCGCTTCAAGGATCAATACGGCCTGAACGACTACGACGCTGGCCTGCTCAGCGGCGACTCGAAACTGGCCGCATTCTTCGAAGAAGCCGCCAGCCAGGGCAAAGATGCGAAGCTGGTCGCCAACTGGATCCAGGGCGAATTCTCTGCCCGCCTCAATGCGGAAGAGAAATCCGTCGCCGATTCGCCTATCACCGGCGCTCAGTTGGGTGACCTGGTGGTACGGATTGCCGACAATACCATATCATCCGCTGGCGCGAAGAAGGTCTTCGAGGCGCTGTGGACAGGCGAGAACGACAGCGTCGATGCCATCATTGATGCCAAGGGGCTGAAGCAGGTCTCTGACACTGGCGCTCTGGAAGCCATGGTGGATGAGGTTCTGGCCGGTATGCCGGATCAGGTGGCGCAGTATCAGAACGAGGAAGACCCGAAGAAGCGCAAGAAGATGCTTGGTGGCTTTATGGGGCCGCTGATGAAGGCTTCGAAGGGTCAGGGGAATCCCAAGCTGTTTAACGAGATTCTTGTTCGCAAGCTTGGGGGATAGCCTGCTGGCTTTGGGCCGTGGCTCTTGGTTGCGGCCCTGGCCTGGTTGTTTGGGGGATGCCATGGCAGGTGGCTTCTCCCAAAAAACGCTACGAGCACATCCATGTGCGCTTGACTGTGGCCATCCTTGGCCACAGACATTTTTGGGAGAAGCCACCTGCCAAGGCTGCGGACTCCTTCGATAACGCCCGGCAGATCAGATCAGACGAGCCCAGAGGTCATGCTCGTCGGCATGTTCAACCACGGCCTGAACGATTTCGCCTGGAACAAGGTCGGTCTCATCATTGAGGTAAACCATACCGTCAATCTCCGGCGCATCGGCCTTTGAGCGACCAATCGCGCCTTCCTCATCAACTTCATCAATCAGCACGTCAATAGTCTTGCCAATCTTTGCCTGCAGGCGGGCCGCTGAAATCTCGGCCTGTTTTTCCATGAAACGGGCCAGACGCTCTTCTTTTACTTCCTCAGGAACCGCACCTTCCAACTCATTAGCTTTGGCACCTTCCACCGGACTGTATTTGAACGCGCCAACACGATCCAACTGAGCTTCGTCGAGCCAGTCCAGCAGGTACTGGAAGTCTTCCTCGGTTTCGCCGGGGAAACCGACGATGAAAGTGGAGCGAATGGTCAGCTCGGGGCAGATCTCACGCCATTTGCGGATGCGCCCCAGGGTCTTGCTGTCGTGGGCCGGGCGTTTCATGGCCTTTAGCACTTTCGGGCTGGCGTGCTGGAACGGGATGTCCAGGTACGGCAGGATCTTGCCTTCGGCCATCAGGGGAATGATGTCGTCCACATGGGGATACGGATAAACGTAATGCAGGCGAACCCAGACACCCAACTCGCCCAGCGCTTCGCACAGGGACTGCATTTTGGTCTTGAGCGGCCTGCCCTGCCAGAAGCCGGTGCGGTATTTGGTGTCGACGCCGTAGGCCGAGGTGTCCTGGGAGATAACCAGCAACTCCTTCACTCCGGCATCTACCAGTCGCTGAGCCTCGTCCATCACATCGCCAATGGGGCGGCTCACCAGGTCGCCGCGCATGGAGGGGATGATGCAGAAGGTGCAGCGGTGATTACAGCCTTCGGAGATCTTCAGGTAGGCATAATGCCTCGGCGTCAGCTTGATGCCCTGAGGCGGGACCAGATCGGTGAACGGGTCGTGTTGCTTTTGCTGGGGCACGAACTGGTGAACCGCGCCTACCACCTCTTCATAGGCGTGGGGACCGGAAACCGCCAGTACACCGGGATGAGTGTCGCGAATCTTGTCGGCCTCCACGCCCATGCACCCGGTAACAATCACCTTGCCGTTTTCGCTGATTGCCTCGCCGATGGCGTCCAGGGATTCCTGCTTGGCGGCATCAATGAAACCGCAAGTATTTACGACAACGATATCTGCGTCGTTGTAGGTGGGCACGACGTCATAGCCGTCCAGCCTCAGCTGGGTGAGGATTCGCTCGGAGTCTACGAGAGCCTTGGGGCAGCCAAGGCTGATGAAACCGACTTTGCCGTTACCGGAGGAGGCAGGGGTCTGGGTGTTATCTGTCATAAAAGGCTTGGAAATCCCGGAGCTCGGCACGAGCCCACAAATGAATGAAGGCCGGTATTTTACACCAGCTGCGGGATCGGCTGCACCAAGAGTCGAACCGGGAAAAGCAGCAGAATAATCTGACAGACGTCAAAATTTGTGACGCCCTGTTCAGAAAGATTTAACAAATCTGCCACTATAGACGGCAGGCTTCTTGCTGATCACAAAGTAAACAACTACACTTTCATGCGCTTAAGTGTTTTTTCTGGAAGAGATTTATGGGAAAGGCAGCCTCATTTGCAACCAGACACGCCAGAAGAGTCAACATGAAACCTGTCGCCGCCAAATTGAATTTGCGCAACCAACAACGGGTGGATGTAGCCACCGACATTACGATTGAGAAACCGGACGGCTGCTGCCTGACCTGTTCGGTGTCCAATCTTTCCCGTACCGGGGTGATGATCTCCTGTAATCAGGAGACGGTGAAACAGCTTATACCCGAGCAGAAGGCGCCCGCCCCCGGCAACTGGATTGCGGTAAAAACGCGCTTCGCCGTGCCCGTCGTCGCCACACAACCGGTTTCTATTATTGCCGACGGCAACATCGTTCACATGAGACGCATCGCGCGGGATGAGTTCCAGCTGGGCATCCAGTTCGCAGAGTTTGAAGGCAACGGCTTCGACTACGTTGACCGCTACGTCTCCAAACTGTTGGCCGACTCCCGCAATCCGGCCTGAACGTCACCCCTGGCTCACCTCCATTCAGAGCCTGCCACTGCTATATTGTTATAACGCCAATGTCTAGTTGGGCGTCTTCTTATGCCCTTACCCCCTCTGGTATAGTTGCCGTATTCATTCGCACAGCCAACACGGCCCGCACGGCGGCAACGGATTATCATGACCACATACAACCTCACGCACCTGAAACAGCTGGAAGCGGAAAGCATCCACATCATCCGGGAAGTGGCAGCCGAGTTCGACAATCCGGTAATGCTGTACTCCATCGGCAAGGATTCCGCCGTAATGCTCCACCTGGCCCTGAAGGCCTTCTATCCGGGCAAACCACCCTTCCCCCTGATGCACATTGATACCACCTGGAAATTCCGGGACATGATCACGTTCAGGGACAACGTGGCTGAGAAGTTTGGCCTCGATTTGATCGTCCATACGAACCAGGAAGGCGTGGATCAGGGAATCGGCCCTTTTACCCACGGTAGCGCGAAACATACAGATGTCATGAAGACCCAGGCCCTGAAACAGGCACTGGACAAGTACAAGTTCGATGCAGCGTTTGGCGGTGCCCGTCGCGATGAGGAAAAATCCCGGGCCAAGGAACGCGTGTATTCGTTCCGGGATGAATACCACCGCTGGGACCCCAAGAACCAGCGGCCGGAGCTGTGGAACATCTACAACGGCAAGATCAACAAGGGCGAGAGTATCCGGGTTTTTCCGCTGTCCAACTGGACAGAACTGGATATCTGGCAGTACATCTACCTCGAGAACATCGACATCGTTCCGCTTTATTTCGCCGCCGAGCGTCCGGTTGTTGAGCGTGATGGCACCCTGATCATGGTGGACGACGACCGCATGCCATTGAAGGAAGGCGAAAAACCGATGATGAAATCGGTCCGCTTCCGGACACTGGGCTGCTACCCGCTGACGGGTGCCATCGAGTCCGAAGCCAACACGCTTCCGGACATTATCCAGGAAATGTTGCTGGCCAAGAGCTCCGAGCGCCAGGGTCGGGTGATCGACCACGATTCAGCCGGCTCCATGGAACAGAAAAAGCGGGAAGGGTATTTCTAAGATGTCACACCAGTCTGATCTGATTGCAGAAGATATTCAGGCCTACCTGAAGCAGCACGAGAACAAGGAACTCCTGCGCCTGCTCACCTGCGGCAGCGTGGACGACGGCAAGAGCACCCTGATCGGCCGGCTGCTCCACGACACCAAGATGATCTACGAAGATCACATGGCCAGCCTGAAAACCGACAGCGCCAAGATGGGCACCACCGGCGAGAAACTTGACCTCGCCCTGCTGGTGGACGGCCTACAGGCAGAGCGGGAACAGGGCATCACAATTGATGTCGCCTATCGGTACTTCTCCACCGACAAGCGCAAGTTCATCATTGCCGACACCCCGGGCCACGAACAGTACACCCGTAACATGGCAACCGGCGCTTCCACGGCCCAGGTCGCCATCCTGATGATCGATGCCCGCCACGGCGTGCTGACCCAGACCCGGCGCCACTCTTACATCGCTTCTCTTCTGGGCATTCGCCATATTGTCGTGGCAGTGAACAAGATGGATCTGGTGGATTTCAGCGAAGAACGCTTCAACGAAATCAAAGACGATTACCTGGCATTTGCCGCCAAGCTGGGCCTGAAGGACATCCGCTTCGTGCCGCTGTCCGCCCTTGAAGGCGACAACGTTGTGAACAAGAGCGAGAACACGCCCTGGTTCACTGGGCAGCCGCTGATGGAAATCCTCGAAACGGTAGAAGTCGGCCGGGATAAGAACCTGGAGCATTTCCGCTTTCCGGTTCAGTACGTTACCCGACCGAACCTCAATTTCCGGGGCTTCTGCGGCACTATTGCCTCCGGCGTGATCCGCCCGGGCGAAAAGGTCATGGCCCTGCCCTCACGCCGCACCAGTACGGTCAAGGAAGTTGTCACCTTCGATGGCAACCTGGAAGAGGCGTATATCGATCAGGCAGTCACCCTCACCCTGACCGATGAAATCGACATCAGTCGCGGCGATATGCTGGTCAAGGTGGAAGATGAACCCGAAGTGGGCAACCGCTTCAATGCCAACATCGTGTGGATGACGGATGCACCACTGGAAACCGGGCGCCTGTACGACATCAAGCTGGGACCGACCTTTACCTCCGGCACGGTGAAAAAGATCCATCACCAGACCGACGTAAACACCCTGGAACAGCAGGCCAACCCCAGCCAGCTGCAGCTGAACGAAATTGGTCTGTGTGAACTGACCCTTAACCAGCCGATTGCCTTTGACGCATACCAGCGCAACCACGTCACCGGCAGCTTTATCGTGATCGACCGCCTGTCCAACGTCACCATTGGTGCTGGCATGGTGGCTGGCCTGGCCGATTCCGGGGAATCCCTCGATCCGGTGTCGGCAGAAGAACGCGAACGCCGACTGGCCCAGAAGCCCGCAATCATTGCCTGCAACGGTCGACAGGCGCCAGCACTGGCCCTCGCCGTAGAGCGTGCCCTGTTCGACCAGGGCAAAACCGCGGTTGTGGTCAACGAAGAGAACGCCGGCGATGCCGACGAGCGCCGCCGTGTTGCCCAGCTTCTGACTTCCCACGGACTGGTTGCCATTGCCGTGAACCTCGGCACTGACATCGCCAATGCGGCTGCGACCGCGGACAGCGAACAGGAGATTCCTGAGGCTGTTAGCAAACTTGTTCAGGAGTTGATTCGCAGCAAGCGGGTTTAAATTTTGAATTGACTGGAGATACCCTTACTACGGTGGCTGGCGCCGGGGTGGGGGTATCTTTTTCTTTGGAAAAACAACTCGCTTCGCTCAGACATCTTTTTTCTAGAGAAAAAGATACCCCCACCCCGTCACCGGCATACTCTAGTGCTTATTCCCGCGTAAAATTACGGCAAAACATTCATCCTTTTTTGGCGGACCACTGAGAGGCCCGTGGACGTGGGGTAGGTCATTCTTTTTCTCTAGAAAAAAGATGTCTGAGCGAAGCGAGTTGTTTTTTCGTAAGAAAAAGAATGACCTGCCCTGCGGCCCTCCCGCAAACCTTCAGGCTACCAATGAATCCGCCACCAAATCGTGGCAGAATCCCGCCTCTCTGAGTTAACCGAAACAACGAACAGGAGCCAAAAATGGCCATCAAACACCTCCGCACTGCCTTCGCCAGCCAGTACCAGCCGGGCCAGCCTGCCCGCCTCGTGACCGGCGAGGCCCTGCAGGAGCCCGGTGGCGATTACGAGGGGCTGCACAAACAGATGAAGCGGCTGTTCAACAGCAAGCCCGGCAAGAAATACGGCCGGTTTTCCGAAGATCTGGGCGAGTGCCCGTTCAGCGCCTGGCTAAAAGACTATCTGGAAGACAAACAAACCTTTGGCGCCATGACCGACCGCCTGTTCGGGCAGTGGCAGGAACTGCTCACTGGCAGCCAGGAAGAATTCGATGGCCATCTGATGATTGTCCACGATGCCCTGGCCGACGCCGAGGTGGTTTACCTGTTTATTCTGGAAACCGACAGCGCCATGCGCTTCGATGGCAAGCAGTCACTGGATGCCACCGACGTCCTCAGTCTGTCCCGCCTGAACCTGGCCGTTCGCATCGAGCTGGACGACTGGCGCAGCAACAACCCGGCGGAGAACTACCTCACTCTGGTGCATGGCCGTGGAACCGGTGAGCCGGGCGAGCTGTTTATCCGTTTGTGCGGGTTTACCAATCAGGTGGATGTGGAAAAGGAAACCATGACGTTCCTGGACGCCGTGGAAGCCTTCGCAAAATCCTCGGAGCCAGAGAAAGCCGGCGAGGTTCGCAACAAGGCTTATGAGTTCTGCAAGGAACAGCATGCCCTGGGCGAGCCTGTGGAAATCGAGGCGCTATCCGGCTACCTGGACGAGAGCGAGCCGCAACGCTTCAAGGAATTCGCCTCGAAAACCGCCGAACTGCCGGAGAGCGGCGTATTGCACCCGGACCACCGTAAGGTGAAAAAGCTGGTGCGTATTGCAGGCTCCGGGGGTGGCATGAGCGTGTCCTTTTCATCCGACCTGGTGAATCAGGCGGTTTACTATGACCGCGACAAAGACGCCTTGACGATTACCCGGCTTCCCAAGGCTTTGCGGGAACAGCTTCAGCGGTATCTCGAGGCTCGCGAGGAGTGATGGGCTGATCGTCCCATCTTGGGCGATTTGCCCTTAGTTTTCTTACTTCCTGCATCCAGCCTACGCCATCAATTAACTCGCCGGTGTCCGGATCGATTGGCGGGTACGGCAGGTTGCGGTCGTCGCAGTAGCGTTTGACGGTTGGCTGGCACCATCTGAACAGCAGGCGGTTGTATTCGTCATCCGGCAACCGGCGCTGGTCGAACATACCAGCCAGTTTTCTCTGCCGCTGAGCTTCGGACAGGATAATCGCGCAGGCGGAAGACACGTTGAGCGACTCCACCATGCCCATCATCGGGATCACGATGTGCTCGTCGGCCTGGGCCGCCGCATCGGCGCTCACACCATCAACTTCGTTACCCATGATCACCGTACACGGCACTGTGTAATCCGCCTCCCGGAAGTCGATGGCCCGGTCAGACAGCTGAGCCGCGTATAGCTTGTGGCCCTGCCCTTTCAGACTGTCGATCGCTTCGTCCATGCTCCGATGGGTGTGGGTGGTTACCCAGTTGTAGCTGCCGCCGGCGGTCTTGCGAAAGGCCCGGAAACCTTCCTTCGGCCAGACCACATGCATGTTGGCAAGGCCAAACGCGTCGCAGGAGCGGATAATGGCGGAGAGGTTCCGGGGTTTGTGAACCTGATCGGTGAGGACGCTCAGGTCCGGTTGCCGGGTGTTCAGGGTTTGTTTGATTCGGGCTAGGCGTTCGGGGGTCATGATCGTGTTCGGGCTTGATTGTCGATTTAAAGAACCAAAAATAATACCACAAGCGGACTAGCAACTAGCCGAGACAAAGGTGGTTGAAGTTTAAGCACCCCGTTATAATACGCAGTT
The DNA here is from genome assembly GCF_047123295.1 of Marinobacter sp. MIT932201. Classification (NCBI taxonomy): domain Bacteria; kingdom Pseudomonadati; phylum Pseudomonadota; class Gammaproteobacteria; order Pseudomonadales; family Marinobacteraceae; genus Marinobacter; species Marinobacter sp. MIT932201. Next base: position 3,006,906 of record NZ_CP138917.1, read on the forward strand.
CCTTTTTGCTGGCGCCCCGTTTAAACCATCCAGTTCCCGGCGCACCATCCAACAGAATACGTGAGACCCATGGCCAAGAAGCTGTACATCAAAACCCACGGCTGTCAGATGAACGAGTACGATTCTGCCCGCATGGCAGACCTGCTCAAAACCGGTGAAACCGTCGAAATGACCGATTCCCCGGATGACGCCGACATTCTGCTGCTGAACACCTGCTCCATTCGGGAAAAAGCCCAGGAAAAGGTGTTTCACCAGCTTGGCCGCTGGAAAAAGCTGAAAAGCAAAAAGCCGGAAATGATCATCGGCGTGGGCGGCTGTGTGGCGTCCCAGGAAGGCCAGGCGATCATTGACCGCGCGCCCTACGTGGACATGGTCTTTGGCCCGCAAACCCTGCATCGGCTACCGGACATGATCACCGAAGTGCGCGCCAAGGGTAACGGCGTTGGCGTGGTCGATGTCAGCTTCCCGGAAATCGAAAAATTCGACAATCTCCCCGAACCGGGCGCAGACGGCCCTTCAGCATTCGTTTCCATCATGGAAGGCTGCAGCAAGTACTGCACCTTCTGCGTGGTTCCGTATACCCGCGGGGAAGAAGTCAGTCGCCCGGCTGATGACGTCATCGCTGAAGTCGCCCACCTGGCCAGCCAGGGTGTTCGGGAAGTGAACCTGCTGGGGCAGAACGTGAATGCCTACCGTGGCGAAACCCACGACGGAGACACCATGGATCTGGCGGAGCTGATCGAGCTGATTGCCACCATCGAAGGCATCGACCGTATTCGGTACACCACCTCTCACCCGGTGGAGTTCTCGGATGCACTGATCGACGTCTATGAGCGTGTTCCGGAGCTGGTCAGCCACCTGCACCTGCCGGTTCAAAGCGGCTCCGACCGGATTCTGGCTGCCATGAAGCGTGGCCACACGGCTCTGGAGTACAAGTCGAAACTCCGCCGCCTGCGCAAGATCCGCCCGGACATCAGCTTCTCTTCGGACTTCATTATCGGCTTCCCGGGCGAAACCGAGAAAGACTTTGAAGACACCATGAAGCTGATCAACGACATCGGTTTCGACATGTCCTTCAGTTTTGTCTACAGCGCCCGCCCGGGCACACCGGCGTCAGATCTGCCGGACGACACTCCGATGGATGTTAAAAAGCAGCGCCTGAGTATCCTGCAGGATCGCCTGAATCAGAATGTGATGGATATCAGTCGCAAGATGGTGGGTTCTACTCAGCGTATTCTGGTAACCGGGTTGTCCAAGAAGGACCCTGGCGAATACGCAGGGCGTACCGAGAATAACCGGATTGTGAATTTCCGGCATGAGAATCCGGAGGTTGTTGGGCACTTTATTGATGTCGATATTGTGGAGGCCTATCCCAACTCACTTCGCGGGGTGCCCGTGAACTCGGAGATGTTTTAGGCCTTATTCGGGATTCGTCCGGCTTGGGAGTTTGGCGAGCGGTGGGGCCTTCTTCCCAAAAACCGCTACGAGCACATCCATGTGCGCTTGGCGTCGGCCATCCATGGCCGCCGACATTTTTGGGAAGAAGGCCCCACCACTCTCCGCTGACTACTCCATTGCATGCCCAAAACAACCAGACGGCAATGCATAGGGCTGTAGTTTCGATTAGACAAAGTCGTAATCCATCAACGTGCCTGTCACGAGTGAACCTGTCGGATAACGCTACCGGCTTATCCGACCTACTTGTTTTTCAGCATTCGGGCCTGCACATAGTACGTAAAGGGTAAGGGCCGGAGGGGCTTTCCAAAAACGTGGAGCGCCAGGGATGGCGCGACCGAGCCCTACATGGACGTATTCACGGGCGTTTTTTGGAAAGCCCCTCCGGCCCTTGCCCGTTAACCGAACATCAGAAAGACGTACTCCCCAACAAAAAACCAGGGGAAGTAAACCTAAACGGAGCACTTTTGAACGCCAACGATCACAGACAATTTGACCTGCACCCGGTGGACCAGCGTCGGCTGGCGACGCTTTGTGGCCAGTTTGATGAAAACCTGAAGATGATTGAAAAACGCCTGCATGTGAAAGTCGGCAGGCGGGGTCATCATTTCCGGGTGGAAGGGGAAACCGAGCATGTGGCGGCGGCCGTCGAGGTTATCCGGCATCTTTATCGGGAAACCGAGGCCACGGAAGATATTCCACCGGATACCGTGCATCTGTTTATCCGGGAAACCGGCTTTGAGCGTCTACCGGAGGACGTGCCCTACGATGGTGCTGTGACGGTGATCAAGACGCCCAAACTGACAGCCAAGCCCCGGGGCGCGAATCAGCAGAAGTATGTTCACAACATCCGCACCCACGATATCAACTTCGGGATCGGGCCGGCGGGTACCGGCAAGACCTGGTTGGCGGTGGCTTGTGCTGTTGAGGCTCTGAAAGACGAGCAGGTGAAGCGGATTCTTCTGGTTCGGCCGGCGGTTGAGGCCGGCGAGAAGCTGGGCTTCCTGCCCGGGGATCTGGCCCAAAAGGTGGATCCGTATCTGCGCCCGCTGTACGACGCCCTTTACGAGATGCTCGGCTTTGACCAGGTTACCCGGCTGATCGAGAAGAGCGTGATCGAGATTGCGCCGCTAGCATTCATGCGCGGTCGCACGCTAAACAACTCGTTCATTATTCTGGACGAAAGTCAGAACACCACCCGTGAGCAGATGAAGATGTTTCTGACCCGGATCGGCTTTGGGTCTACCGCGGTTATTACCGGTGACACCACCCAGGTGGACCTGCCCCGCGGCCAGAACTCCGGGCTTATTCATGCCGCCGGTGTTCTCAGCAAGGTGCCGGGCATTGGGTTTACCCGGTTCGAGGCGAAGGATGTGGTACGCCATCCGCTGGTACAACGGATTGTCGAGGCCTACGATTCCTTTGATGATGGGAGTGCGACCGGCCAGTGAACGAGCTGACAGTAGATTTTCAGCAGGTTTTTGAGGCTCCGGGAATACCTTCGGAGGCGCAGGTTCAGAAATGGGCGCAACTTGCCTGGCAGGGCGAGGATCCGTCCGAGGTGACTGTCCGTATTGTCGGAACCGAAGAAAGTCAGGCACTCAATCACCAGTACCGGGGGCGGGACTATCCGACCAACGTGTTGTCCTTCCCATTTGAGGCGCCAGCCGGTATAACGGTGCCATTGGCCGGAGATCTGGTGATTTGTGCGCCGGTTGTCGAGAAAGAGGCCAGGGAGCAGGACAAAACCCTCGACGCCCATTGGGCGCATATGGTGGTGCATGGCATGTTGCACCTCCAGGGTTTTGATCATATTGAAGACGATGATGCCGAGGTCATGGAAGCCCTCGAAATCCGGCTGCTGATGCAGCTTGGATATGGCAATCCTTACGAAGCAGAGGAAACGGAACAAGACTCATGAGCGACGATCAGTCGAGTCGCAGCCAGGGCGGAAAGTCCTGGCTGGAACGTATATCACAGGCCTTCTCCAGCGGGCCTGAGTCCGTTGAGGACGTGCTGGAAATCCTGCGGGACGCCGAGTCCCAGAACATCATCGATGTCGATGCCATGAGCATCATCGAAGGTGCCATGCAGGTGATCGACATGCGAGTGGATGAGATCATGATTCCCCGCTCGCAGATGGTCACCGTAAAGGCATCCCAGGAGCCCAAAGAGTTTCTGGGCGAAATCATGGATTCTGCACACAGCCGTTTCCCGGTTATTGGCGACAGCCAGGACGATGTCATCGGCGTGCTGCTGGCCAAGGATCTGCTTCCCCTGGCCCTGAACAACGACCTGAACTGGAATCGTATCCGGGAAATTCTGCGGCCACCCAATTTTGTCCCCGAGAGCAAGCGCCTCAACCAGTTGCTCAAGGAGTTCAAGGAAAACCGCAACCATATGGCCATCGTGGTGGATGAATACGGCGGCACCGCCGGCCTCATCACCATCGAAGACGTTCTCGAGCAGATCGTTGGCGAGATCGAGGACGAGCACGACTTCGATGAAGAGACGAACATCAAGGCCCGGGGCGATGGCAGCTACGCCGTAAAAGCAGTAACGCCCATTGATGATTTCAATGAGTTCTTCGAAACCGAAATGGACGAAGAAGAATTCGATACCATTGGTGGCGTGGTTCTCAAGGAATTCGGACACCTGCCCAGACGGGGCGAATCGGTTGAATTCGGCGGCTTGCGCTTTACCATTGCCAACGCTGATAACCGTGTAATCCGTCTGCTGCAGGTAACCCGAAGTGACCAGTGACGCCACCAACACCAGAGCGCTGACAACCCCGTTTTCTTCCAATGCCTGGCTGGGCGCGGCGGTACTTGTGGTCGCCGGCGCCCTGCAAACCCTGACTTTTTCACCGTTCAACCTGTGGTGGCTGGGGCCGGTTTCGCTCCTGTTGATCCTTCTGGTTACCGTACCCCTGGCCCCCGGGAAACTGTTCCGGGCCGGCTGGCTCACTGGCCTGGGCCTGTTCGGCAGCGGGGCCAGCTGGGTTTACATCAGCATCAGCGAACACGGCAACACAGCGATTCCCATAGCCATCCTGCTCACTGTTCTGTTCGTAGGGGGTCTGGCACTGTTCCACGGCCTCGCTTTCTGGTTCTGGGGCAAGCTTGCCAAGGACAGTCCCGTCCGACGCCTGATCCTCTTCCCCGCCATCTGGATTCTTGGCGACTGGCTCCGTGGCTGGCTGCTTACCGGCTTTCCATGGCTGTATCTGGGCACGGCGCATACAGACGGCCCCCTGGCCGGGCTGGCTCCCTTGACCGGCGTGCATGGCATCACCTTCTGGATTGCTGCTACCGGTGCCGCACTTTACGGCGGCTGGTGGCTCTTGAAGCATCTGAGACCAGTTGCTGCCGGCATCACACTCGTTGTTGCCCTTATCCCCTGGTTAGTTGCTCCGGCGATGAATCGCCTCGACTGGACGGATCTGAGCGAAAACCCGACTTCCTTTGCTGCCATGCAGGGCAATATCCCCCAGCAGATAAAATGGGACCCGGAGTTTTTGAAGGACCAGATCGTCACCTATCTGGGAATGACGGAAGACCACTGGGACACAGACCTGATTCTATGGCCGGAAACGGCCATTCCCATTCCCCAGGATCAGGCTGGCAAAATCATTGACCACATCAGCGCAGAACTGGGTGAAAACAGCACCCTGATTACCGGTATACCCTGGTATGGATTCAGTGACCGAATTGAGGATTTCACCTTCCACAACAGCATCATGGCCATCGGCAACGGCGAGGGCATGTACCACAAGCAGAAGCTGGTGCCATTCGGGGAGTATGTGCCTCTACAAAGTGTGTTGCGGGGTCTGATCGGTTTCTTCGATTTGCCCATGAGCGATTTCAGCCGTGGACCTGAGTGGCAGGATCCGCTCGAGGCCAATGGCATCAACGTGATGCCCTTTATCTGCTACGAAGTCGCCTATCCCGATTTTGTCGCCTTTAACGCCCGGGGCGCAGGCCTTCTGCTCACCATCAGCAACGACGGTTGGTTCGGCGACTCTATCGGCCCTTTGCAGCATTTACAAATCGCGAGGATGCGGGCATTGGAAACCGGCCGCTACATGCTTCGAGGCACCAACAATGGCGTAACGGCAATCATCAATAACCGTGGTGAACTGACCGAAACCATTCCCCAGTTCCAACGCGCCACCCTGAGCGGCGAGGTGTTCACTGCCACGGGTAACACGCCCTACATGCAAACCGGCTCCTGGCCAGTGCTGACCCTTGCGGTCATTCTGATCGTTTTTGTCCGGGAGCGGATCATTCCTCCTGTTTCGGCCAGCGGCTCGTGACCCGCTCGTAGTAGTGGGAGCCGCAGGCTTCACAGGGTTCCAGGTGGCTGGTGGCTGTCAGACACCGCATATGTCCACAGTTCAGGCACTGGAACATCCCGGCGGTAGCCACTTCCCCTGAGATGTACTGGCCCACTTCCTTATTTTCCAGCTTCTGTTTCAGCTCCAGGAAGTCCACAACCGTTTTGTCAGCGACTGACAGCAGACTGTCCGCCAACTGGTGTTCCAGCAATGCCATATCAAGCTGCAACCATTCACTCAGGCCTTCTCCAGTTTCCTCCACGAAGTGCAGTAGGTGCTCGAGATCCCTCTGGAGGTATTCGCCGAGCAGGGCCGCTTCATCCCTGGTCATCTCCTCGAGCTCGTACTCAAATTCCACCGCTTTCTGGACCTCTTCTTCGAGGTTCTGGAGCGATGTTTCCTCCAGGTCATGAAGGCGCGTTTTTACCCGCTCCAGCATACGGTCGTAAACTTCCAAAGCCTTGCCTGATAGATGACTTCTTTCTGGTTGTGTCATTTTGACTCCTCGATACCGCGTTCAGGTGCAGGAGCCGCTGCACAGCCTTCTTTTCCGGGACACGCTGTGAATACATCCATGTACGCTTGGCTGCAGCATCCATGCTGCAGACAGTCCCGGAAAGAGAGGTCGAAGCCCGTCTCCCAAACCTTGGAAAAACACCTGCCGACTCCACTGCTTATGCCTGGGGCGCTGGCGGCGATGACTCCCCGGGACTGTGAGCAGCATGGATGCTGCGATCAAGCCTACACGGACGTATTCACGGCGTGTCCCGGGGAGTCATCGCCGCCAGCGCTTCCCCCATATCTGCAAGTCTGGCACAAGAACAGAAAATTGGCAGACTACCTGTAAAGGCTAGTGTGCGTTAGAATGTCCGGCCCGCTCCGGACGTGATTTTGATACAGGCTTTTATTTTTTCCACACAAGGTAATTTCGGTAATGGCAGGAATGGACGAGCAATACAATCCCCGTGACGTAGAACAGAATGCCCGTAATTTCTGGGAAGAGAACAAGACCTTCACGGTTAAGGAAGAACCGGGCAAGCCCAAGTACTACTGCCTGTCCATGTTCCCCTACCCCAGTGGCAAGCTGCACATGGGGCACGTCCGCAATTACACCATCGGCGATGTGATTTCCCGCTACCAGCGCATGCAGGGCAAGAACGTGATGCAACCCATGGGCTGGGATGCATTTGGCCTGCCTGCCGAGAACGCCGCCATTGCCAACAAGACTGCACCGGCCAAGTGGACCTACGCCAACATCGAGTACATGAAGAACCAACTCAAGCAGCTGGGGTTCGGGTACGACTGGGATCGGGAGCTGGCTACCTGCAAGCCGGATTACTATCGCTGGGAACAGTGGTTCTTCGCGCGTCTGTATGAGAAGGGCCTGGTGTACAAGAAGATGTCCACGGTGAACTGGGACCCGGTGGACCAGACGGTTCTGGCCAACGAGCAGGTCGTGGACGGCCGGGGCTGGCGTTCCGGGGCGCTGGTGGAACAAAAGAAGATTCCCCAGTGGTTCATCCGCATTACCGATTACGCCGAAGAACTGCTGAACGATCTGGACGAGCTGGAAGACTGGCCAGAGCAGGTCAAGACCATGCAGCGCAACTGGATCGGCAAGTCTGAAGGCACCGAGCTGACCTTCCCGCTTAAAGACCGTGATAGCGGTCTGACCGTTTATACCACCCGCCCCGACACCCTGATGGGCGTGAGCTACATGGCCGTGGCCGCAGAGCATCCCCTGGCCAAAGAGGCGGCAGAGCGCCATCGCGACGTGGCTGAGTTTGTCGAGGAGTGCCGCAACAGCAAGACCGCGGAGGCCGAGCTGGCCACTATGGAGAAGCGCGGTATCGATACCGGTTTCAAGGCGGTGCACCCACTGACCCAGGAAGAGATTCCGATCTGGGTCGCCAACTTTGTGCTGATGGATTACGGCACTGGTGCGCTGATGGCGGTGCCCGGTCACGACGAGCGCGACCATGAGTTTGCCCGCAAGTATAAACTGCCCATCAAACAGGTGATTGCCGCCAGTGACGGCCGGGAGATCGATGTCCAGGAGCAGGCCTTCACCGAGAAGGGCATCCTCGTTTCCTCGGGCAAGTACAGCGGTCTGAGCAGCGACGAAGCCTTCGATGAGATTGCAAAATTCCTGGAAGAACACAGCATTGGCAAGCGCACCGTGAATTACCGCCTGCGCGACTGGGGTGTATCCCGCCAGCGTTACTGGGGCGCGCCGATTCCGATGATGACACTGGAAGACGGCACCGAGATGCCGGTGCCCGACGACAAGCTGCCGGTACGCCTGCCCGAAGACGTGGAAATGGACGGTGTGCAGTCTCCCATCAAGGCAGATCCTGAGTGGTGCAAGACTGAATTCAACGGCCAGCCGGCGACCCTGGAAACCGACACTTTCGACACCTTCATGGAGTCTTCCTGGTACTATGCCCGGTTCTGCAGCCCCAATTACGATCAGGGCATGCTGGACCCGTCCGCTGCCAACTATTGGCTGCCGGTAGATCAGTACATCGGTGGCATTGAGCACGCTATCCTGCACCTGCTGTATGCCCGCTTCTTCCACAAGCTGCTGCGCGATGTGGGCCTGGTGACCAGTTCCGAGCCCTTCAACCGGCTGCTGTGCCAGGGCATGGTCCTGGCGGAGACCTACTACCGCGAAGATGGCAAGGGTGGCAAGGTATGGATTTCGCCCGCCGATGTAACCGTCGAGCGAGACGAGAAAGGCCAGCCTGTTCGGGCCGTGCACAGGGAAGATGGCGAGCCGGTAGTATCCGGCGGCGTCACCAAGATGTCCAAGTCCAAGAACAACGGCATTGATCCCCAGGCCATCATCGACGAGCACGGTGCCGATACCGTTCGCCTGTTCATGATGTTTGCGGCACCCCCGGAACAGTCCCTGGAGTGGTCGGACAGTGGTGTTGAGGGTGCACACCGTTTCCTCAAGCGCATCTGGCGCCTGGTGAACGAGCATGCAGCAGGCGGCCCTGCGCCGGCTGTGGCCGCGGCCGAACTGAACGATGGCCAGAAAAACCTGCGGCGCAAGACTCACGAGACTATTGCCAAGGTCAGTGACGATATCAGCCGGCGGCTGACGTTCAATACGGCCATTGCCGCCGTGATGGAGCTGCTCAACGATGTTGGCAAACTCCAGGGTGACGAGCCCCAGGCACGTGCCGTCCGCCAGGAAGCCCTGGACACCGCGGTGCTCGTGCTGTCGCCGATCGTTCCGCACATCTGCCATACCCTTTGGCAGGCGTTAGGTCACGAAGAGCCCGTTGTCGATGCGTCCTGGCCCAAAGCTGATGAGTCCGCCATGGTTCGCAGCCAGATCCAGGTGGTACTGCAGGTCAATGGCAAGGTTCGGGCCAAGGAAGATGTGCCGGCCGATATCAGCAAGGCCGATCTGGAAAAGCTGGCCCTCGAGAACGAGAACGTTATGCGCTTTACGGAGGGCGCGACGGTACGCAAGGTTATCGTGGTGCCGGGCAAACTGGTGAATGTGGTGGCCAACTGATATGTCATGCCACTCCGCTCTGAAATCTTCAGCACGCCTGATGCTGACCGCTGTAATGGCGGCGCTGGTTGGTGGTTGCGGATTCCAGTTGCGGGGTGCGCCACCGGTTTCTTCGGCCCTTGAACCTCTGGCCGTGGATTGCTCATCCCAGGTACCCGACACCCTGTGCCGTTCCTTGCGCGAACAGCTGAACCTGGGCAATGTCCGTGTGGCGCCAGTGGCGGAGGCCGATTACATTCTGCGACTGAGGAATTTCAAGCGGGATCGTCGCGCAAGCGCCATCACAGCCCAGGCCGCGGCCGCCGAATACACGCTCCGTCACTCCGTTGATCTTGAAGTGGTCAGCTCGGATCGGGTTCCCATGGTAGGTACGACCCGCCTGACGACCAGCGAGAGTTACCGCTACGACGAGACCAACGTGCTGGCAAGACAGCGTGAAGAAGAGGTCCTCCGCCAGCAAATGGACGATCGCCTTGCGCAGCAGGTGATATTCCGGCTGGCTCCTCTGACCCCGCAGCGCATCGACGCCATCCGGGCAGAATATCAGCGCAAACAGGAAGATGACGCCCAAGCCACAGGCCAGCCATGAAGACCAACCCGGGCCAGTTATCCCAGCTTCTGAAAAAGGGCCTCTCGCCGGTCTATCTTGTTTCCGGTGATGAACCCCTGCTGGTTCAGGAATGCTGTGATCAAGTACGAAAGGCCGCAAAAGACGCCGGCTATCATGACCGCCTGACCTTCCACGCCGATCACCAACTGGACTGGAATGCCGTTGGCGAAGAATTCAGTGCCATGTCCCTGTTTGCCGAGAAACGGCGCATCGAGATTCATTTGCCCACGGGCAAGCTTGGTGACGGTCGCGCGGTGCTGGAACGGGTACTGGCAGATCCTCCCGAAGATATCATTCTGCTGCTGATCAGCGCCCGCCTGGACGCCGCGGAGACACGGAGAAAATGGTACAAAGAACTCCAGGGTAAAGGTGTTCACGTGCCGGTGTGGCCGGTAGATGCCGATAAGTTCCAGGGGTGGCTCCAGCAGAGGGCCAGCAACCGGGGCCTGAGCCTGACCCGGGGCGCCCTGGCAATCATGAGCGAACGCCTGGAAGGCAATCTGCTCGCCGCCAGCCAGGAGCTGGACAGGCTGTCTCTGCTGGCAAACGGCAATACCATCGACGAGGAAACTGTTGAACAGGCAGTCCAGGACAGTTCCCGATTCAATGGCTTCGAACTGGTCACGGAATTAATCAGTGGCCGGGCCCCTCACGCCGGTAAGATGATCACTGTGCTTCAGCAAGAGGGAGAAAACCCGTTGGGCCTGCTGTCGGTTCTCAGCCGCGACCTGAATCTCTTGCTGGAGCTGAAGTCCTCAGCCGGTCAGTCGGAGAATCCCGCAGCCTTCCTGAAGAAGCGAGGAGTGTTCCAGCCCCAGCGGGCCCGGGCGCTCGAGCAGGCCGCGCGCAGGCTGAACCGCTCCCAACTGAATGAGGCCATCAGCCTTTGCAGTCAGATCGATCGGGCCGCCAAAGGCTTCGATTCCCTCACTCCGTGGCACTATTTGCGGGATATGTCCGCCCTGCTTGCCAGTCGTTCCTGACCTGAATCAAACTCTGCCTTTCTTGTTATCGTCTGGCCCAGCCAGCCCCTTGACAGATTTTTACAATCGGGCGCATTGTAAGCACACCAACAATCCAAGGAGGTGCTTGATATGAGTCTTCAAGAAGAGCTCAAGAAGCTGTCGGAAAAGGTAAAACAGTACCGGGATGAGGCGCGCGTTCAGATGCATCTGGCCCGGGAAGACGTTAAGGACGAGTGGGAGGACCTCGAACAGGACTGGGATCGATTCAAAAACAAAATCGACCAGGTTCTGCACGATGCAGAAAACGCGTCCCAGGAAGCCCGCCAAACGGCGCAAAAACTGGGCGAAGATCTGAAAACCGGTTATCAGAACATCCGCAACAAACTGAAGTAAAACTGTTAACCCGTTAACATTACGCCACAAATTTCTACCTCAGAGGCTCTGTGCCTCAGAGCCTCTGTGTCATACTTCACAGTATCAGTGAACAAAGCGTCATAGTTTTGACCCGCCCGGTCAGTTTCTGATCAACCCTTTTCATTCGGGCCCGAATTGCCAGGACGTTTGGGAATACTGCGAGGTATAAAAGGCGTATGAAAAAAATCTTACTGATACCCACAGCGCTCTGCCTGTTACTCACCACCACCCTCGTGATTGGCCAGAATACCCGGTTCAGTGACCCCAAAACCGTCGTTGCCGATCACTTCTGGGGTGACCTCTACGCCAACGGCGGCAACTCCTTCTTTTGCAACACGGCTTTTACAAGCAAAGGTTTCGTGCTGACAGACGGCTATGTCTATCCATTGGCGGATGTCCGTAGCGCACTGGATTGCGGTACATCCCGTGAATGTGAACAGGACAATCGCTACCGCCAGATCGCGTCTGACATGCACAACATGATACCGGTACGCAGCCGGACCGAGATGGGGCGCCGCAATGCCCGCTACGAAGATCTCGGGGCGTCCGTCAGCGAGGATGACTGTGGCATTCGCCAAAGCGCCCAGTTCTTCGAGCCACCGGTCCGCGTCAAAGGCGATGTCGCGCGCACCGTTGCGTACATGGTGGATACCTATGACCTGCCCTGGCTGGGCTCCTCCGCGGTCTTCAAGGGATGGAATCGTCTGGACCCGCCGGATGATGGCGAGATCACCCGTCATCGGCGCATCGCTGAAATCCAGGGCAACGACAACCCCTTCGTCACCGATCCGAACCGGATGGAGCGATTGTAAGTTCTTTAGGGATCAGGCCAATTGGTCAGCATCCATAAAAAAACAGGCCCGAAGGCCTGTTTTTTTTTGCGCGTTGCCATTGCTGACGGAATCAGAATTCCTCTGCAGTCAGCGCCATCATGGAATCACTGCCGCTGCGAATACCCTCGGCCAGCGAAACCGTCTTTGGCAACAGACGGTCATAGTAGAATCGCGCTGTCTTCATTTTACCGCTGTAGAAGCCGGAGGTGTCCGCTTCGGCCTGGGGTGCCGCTGCTTTGGCAATCTTCGCCCACATGTAGCCAAGCGCCGTCAGACCAAACAGGTCCAGATAGTCTACGGAGGCCGCGCCAATGGCGTTCGGATTGTCCCCAGCCTGCTTGATCACGTGCTCGGTAACATCATCAAGACGCTCAACCGCCGCCGCTAGCGGCTCTAGGAACGGGCGCAGGTGCTCATCACCGCTATTCTCCTCGAGGAAGTTTGCCACGTCCTGGGCGAACAACTCATATAGTTTACCCTGCGTACCAACCACTTTCCGGCCCATCAGATCCAGCGCCTGGATACCGTTGGTGCCTTCGTAGATCTGGGTAATACGGCAGTCACGAACCAGTTGCTCCTGACCCCACTCGCGGATGAACCCGTGGCCACCGAAAACCTGCTGGCCCATGATACAGGCATCCAGGCCGCGATCGGTCAAAAATGCCTTGGCTACCGGGGTCAGCAAGGCCACCATGCCCTCGGCATGTTTGCGGCGCTCGTCGTCCTCGGCGTACTTGGAGATATCCAACCACTGCGCAACGTAGGTCGAGAAGGCCCTGCCGCCTTCCACATAGCCTTTCATGGTCAGCAGCATGCGGCGCACATCCGGATGAACGAGAATCGGATCTGCTGCCTTTTCGGGCTGCTGGGCGCCGGTTGGCGCGCGGCTCTGGATACGGTCAAGGGCGTATTCCCGGGCACTCTGGAGAGAGGCCTCGGCAGCGCCGATTCCCTGGATGCCCACGCCCAGGCGCTCGTAGTTCATCATGGTGAACATGGCCGCCAGGCCTTTGTTCTCTTCACCGACCAACCAGCCTTTGGCGCCATCAAAGTTCATAACACAGGTAGCAGATCCCTTGATGCCCATCTTCTTCTCGATGGAACCGCAACTGAAGCTGTTGCGCTCACCCAGTGAACCGTCGTCATTCACGAGGAACTTGGGCACGAGGAACAGGGAAATCCCCTTGGGACCCTTCGGCGCGTCAGGCAGCTTGGCGAGAACCAGGTGAATGATGTTCTCCGCCATGTCGTGCTCGCCCCAGGTAATGAAGATCTTGGTGCCTGTGACGTTGAAAGAGCCGTCTTCGTTGGGCTCGGCCTTGGTGCGGATAATTCCCAGGTCGGTGCCGGCGTGGGGCTCTGTCAGATCCATAGCGCCGGACCAGACACCGGAATACATGTTCGGCAGGTACTTTTCTTTCAGATCATCACTGCCGTGGGCGTCCAGCGCGAGGCAGGCGCCGGCCGTCAGCATAGGAGCCAGGCCGAATGCCATGTTGGCACCCTGCATCATTTCCTCGAACTGGGCCACCAGAGTCTTGGGCATGCCCATGCCGCCAAAATCCGGGTTACCGCCGAGGCCGTTCCAACCGCCTTCTACGATGGTCTGGTAGGCTTCCTTGAATCCGTCCGGTGAGGTCACCTCCCCGTCGTTCCATTTGCAGCCCTGCTCGTCGCCCTCGCGATTCAGGGGCGCCAGTACACCGCTGCTAATCTTGCCAGCCTCTTCAAGAATCGCGTCCGCCGTTTCCGGGTCCACATGCTCGGCAACCTTGGGCAGCGAGGCCCATAGGGCGGGGGCATCGAAAACCTCATTCAGAACGAAGCGCATGTCACGTAAGGGTGCCTGATAATCAGCCATCTAAAACTCTCCAAAAATTCTGTCAGTCTGTTCAGGTGGCAATAGGGCCTCAGTTCGGGCCGGTCACACCTGCTCGGGCTATGTGTCCGCTGAAGATTATTTTTATGGGCGCCTATTCTACCCTAAAAGCGGACCGCAACTCACGAAAAAAGCCCGCCTCCGGGGAGTGCGGGCTTCCTGTCCTGTCGAACCGTCCTTCGGTGCCCGCGCCTTAGATGGCGAAGGCTTCCTCCGGCATGTCCATCAGGCTGTCGGCGCCGGCCAGCATGCTTTCTGCGTGGCTCTTGGCCCGGGGCAGCATGCGCTTGAAGTAGAAGCGCGCAGTCTGAACCTTGGCGTTGTAGAACATTTCTTCGGTAGTGCCTTCAACCATCTTGTCCAGTGCAACCTTGGCCATCCGCGCCCACAGGTAGGCGAAGACCGCGTAACCGGAATACATCAGGTAATCCACGGAAGCCGCACCCACTTCTTCGCGGTTCTTCATGGCGGACATACCGATCTTGGTGGTCAGCTCACCCCATTCCTTGTTCATGGCGGCCAGCGGCTCGATGAATTCCTGCAGCTGCTCGTTGTCGGCGTTTTCCTTGCAGAACAGATGAACCTGCTTGGTGAAGCCTCGCAGGGATTCGCCCTGGGTCATCAGAACCTTGCGGCCCAAAAGATCCAGCGCCTGAATACCAGTAGTGCCCTCGTAGATCATGCCGATACGGGCGTCACGAACGTTCTGCTCCATACCCCACTCTGAGATAAAGCCGTGGCCACCGAACACCTGCATGCCCAGGTTGGCCGCCTCGTAACCAATCTCGGTCAGGAACGCCTTGGCGATTGGCGTCAGGAAGCCCAACGCCTCATCGGCCGCCTTGCGCTCTTCGTCGGTCTTGCCGCTGTGCACGATATCAGCCTGCTGCGCAGTCAGGTAAATCAGGGCGCGAGCGCCTTCAGCGACGGCCTTCTGGGTCAGCAGCATGCGACGTACGTCCGGGTGAACGATGATCGGATCGGCAATGCCTTCCGGATTCTTGGGGCCGCTCAGTGAACGCATGGCCAGACGCTCTTTGGCGTAAGCCAGTGACCCCTGGAAGCCCAGCTCGGCGGCACCCAGCCCCTGGATGGCGGTACCGATACGAGCAGTGTTCATGAAGGTGAACATGCAGTTCAGGCCCTTGTTCTCAGGCCCGATCAGCCAGCCCTTGGCGCCGTCGAAGTTCATCACACAGGTGGCATTTCCGTGGATACCCATCTTGTGCTCGATGGAACCGCAGGATACGGCGTTGCGCTCACCGGCAGAGCCGTCTTCGTTCGGCAGGCACTTGGGCACGATAAACAGGGAGATGCCCTTGGTGCCTTCCGGTGCGCCCGGCAGACGTGCCAGAACGATGTGGACGATATTCTCGGCCATGTCGTGCTCACCGGCAGAGATGAAAGATCTTGGTACCGGTAATGGCGTAGGTGCCATCGGCATTCGGCTCTGCCTTGGTGCGCAGGGTGCCGAGATCGGAACCGCAGTGCGGCTCGGTCAGGCACATGGTGCCAGTCCACTCACCGCTGATCAGCTTGGTCAGGTAGGTCTGCTTCTGCTCTTCGGTGCCGTGCTCTTCGATGGTGTTGGTGGCACCGTGGCTCAGGCCAGGGTACATCCCAAAGGACCAGTTGGCGGTACCGACCATTTCACTCATCACCAGGCCGAGGGAATGCGGAAGACCCTGGCCGCCGTAGTTGGGATCGGCGGTCATGGAAGGCCAGCCGCCCTCAACGTACTGCTGGTAGGCTTCTTTGAAGCCAGTCGGCGTCTTGACGCCATCTTCGCTCCAGGTACAGCCTTCCTTGTCGCCCACCTGGTTCAGCGGAGACAGAACCTGCTCACAGAACTTGGCACCTTCCCCGATAATGGCATCCACCATATCCGGAGTAGCGTCTTCAGCACCTTCCAGATTGGCGTAATGCTGCTCGCTGTTCAGCAGCTCGGTCATAACGAATTTGATGTCACGCAGGGGCGCTTTGTAATCAGGCATGGAATCCACCTCAGTTCTCGGTCTCAGCTGAATCGGGTTTAACAGCTTCTGGCCTTGGGTTTGCTCAGACACCGCAACGCAATGCGCTGCAGCCTTAATTAAACACTTGTTTGAAACATACGTTTACAGGCACAGAATTGTCAATAGCCGGATGCAAAATTTGTGTTGCGAACTGTCACCGGATCATGCGCCACGACAGTGCATGCCGGACAGAAGTGACCTTTAACTATGGGATATATTTACAGGAATCAGTGCCTGCAAGGCGGGGGTCAGGCGGACACAGGCTTGAAGGATGACGCGCGGTCTTCGTCGCCTTTTTGTTCACCTTCGCCCATGGCGGAGACTTTGCGATAGGCATCGCTTGCCTCCCTTGGAGAGGATCCGGATTCGGCAGCCAGCTCGGATTGGGCCTGAAGCATAATCTGCATGGCCTGAGCGGCAACGGCCCGATCCTGCCCAGAAGGCTCCGCCGGCGCCATGGCTGCCGCGCGGACGATTCGCATCTTTTCAATGGTTGCCTGGGGATTCCCCTGCACGGGGGAGATATCGATGGAGACTTCGCCACCCACCGCATACTGGGCGCCGTCCGGCCCCCGCTGGTAGGTAAACGACATTGCGCCGGCATACTGGCCACCAACTGCCTGGTGAGCGGCTTCGTGGGCACGAACTTCACGGTCTCGCGCTTTCAGCTCAGTCAGTTGTTTCAGCTCTTGGTCTGTGAGCCCCTGAGGATTGTCGGCTTCCCCGCTGCGGGGCCCGGAGTCCGGATTTTCCCGCGCGGACTCGGCTTTGCCCGCAGCCTCAACAGATCTGGCTCCAGCGGTCGGCGCCTCCGGCTTTGCCGATACTTGGCCCGTGGCCTGGACTCGCGGAGAAACCGGGCCCTGAAACGAGGGCGCTGGGATCGGCGGAGGAACAGGAGGGAGAGAGGAAAGCACGAACTCTGCGCTCTTTCAGTAATCAGGCCATGATATCCAGCAGCGTTCCCAGCGTTTCGTCTGCTGTTTTAACCACCTGCGCGGACGCTTCAACACTGCGCTCATAAATCTTGAGATCAACAATGGGCTCGACGAGGCTACCCGCACCTTCCGCGGTTCCTTGGGGACCATCAGCACCGGCACGGGCAATCTTACGGGCGGCATTTTCCATGCCGACCATGCCATCCTGAATGCCCTGAATTCCAACTGCGAGAGTATTATTGATCATGACCAAGCTGCCTGGTGACCATTTATTGACTCAATTAAGCCACACATTTGGTCAATTTTCAAACAATCCATCGATATTCAGATAGCCGGCCAGCATTTCCGGCCGCGCCTGCTCCAGCCAGGGAAGGATACCCAGGCAGGGCGCGCCCATGTGGTTCACCAGGTAATTGAGAGTGTCCTGCTCGCAGCTCATTGGCTCGGATTCCGTCCGATTGGCAACCCACCCCGCCAACCGCAGACCATCAGTTCTGATGGCTTCCGCCGTCAGCAGAGCATGGTTGATGCAGCCGAGGCGGAGTGAGACCACTAGAATAACCGGCATGGCCAGTTGGCGCGGAAACTCCGAATAGGTTTCCCGATCGTTTAGAGGCACTCGCCAGCCGCCAGCGCCCTCCACCAGCAGCAGGTCTGCCGGACGGATCTGCAAACCACGGCAGAACCCGACGAGGCGATCCGAAGTGATGTGACGTCCGGCCTGCTCGGCGGCAACGTGGGGGGCAATCGCCGGTTCCAGCGCCACCGGGTTGATGAGCTCATAAGCCAGCGGCTCGGTAATGGCGTTCTGCAGAATCAGGGCATCTTCGTTGCGGAGACCTTCGGGCGTTCGATCACAACCAGACGCAATGGGTTTCATCGCCAGGGTGTGTTTGCCCATGGTCCGGGCCGCGTGAAGAATGGCGGCGGAAACCAGGGTTTTCCCAACCCCTGTGTCGGTGCCCGTTACAAAGAAGGAGTGCTTGGCCATTATTGTTTCCCGGTTAACGCTTCCTGTGGTTTCTGCCAGTAAATCCAGGCAGCCTCATAACTTGCCATAATAGTGCCGTCCGGCTCTTTCGGGTAATGCCTGCACATTGCCCGCAACCTCCCGGGCGCCGTGACCACTCGACGACGACCAGCGCCCCGGAAGCCGGCGCCAAGGTGGCGGAGCTCACCGGCCAGGGCCATCGGCGACTCGTAGGGCAGCCTTATTGTACGGTTCTCGATAACGGCATCCGGCAACTCGGCCCCCACCTTGGCCTGCAAGGCAAGATCGGTCTCAAAGCGATTGACGTGCTGATGATCGGGGTCCACTGCGTGCCAGGCTGCCTTCAACTCTCGAAGTGTTCCATCCAGAAGCGTCGAGACCATCAGGAATCCACCGGGACGCAGAATACGCTGGCATTCCCGGAGCACTGCACGGGGGTCATCACACCATTGAATCATCAGGTTACTGAAGATCAGGTCCACGCTGTCATCAAGCAAAGGGAGGTGCTCGGCATCGCCCACAATCCAGCCGACTCCCTCAGGCGAGTTCTCTCGAGCCTGCGCCAGCATACCCGGTGAGAGATCAAGCCCGGCCAGCACCCCAACACCCTCAAGCCCAGCGAACTTGCGGGTAAACCAACCGGTGCCGCAACCCAGGTCCAGGGTGGCCGAATGAGGTTGCTTGCACTCGACGGCCTGGAATTTTTGCAGCATGGTGTTGCCCATGAAACGCTGCAGCCGGGAGGCGCTTTCATAGGTGCCACTGGCAATGCCGAAGCCCCGGGCAATATCCGATTTGAGGGTTTCAGAAACACCGGCCGATGCGCCGACCGGCGAGTTCATAACGCCCATGACAGTGCCTTTTGCGAGGCAAAGAACGACTGAATCGCAGCCCAGCAATCCGAGGCAGAGCATCCACCGGGCCAATGTGCCATGCCAGGGACAACCGCATGGCCACTTGTGGCGGGAAGTGAAAGATCTTGAGCTCTGGACCTGACCACAATATCGTTCTCGCCCATCACATGCAGAGCCGGGGTGACGAGTGATCGCCATAGTGCCCGCTGATCCCCGGCTTCCAGCCACGCGAGACTCTTGCTGAGGTGCTCGTGCGAAACCAGGGTGCCTTTTTCGAGCCAGGGCCTGAGACTTTGTCGCTCGTCTTTTTCGTTCGACGCACCGTTGATCATCAACAACAGAAAATGCAGCCAGTACCGTTGAGGGTCACGGCGAATGCCCAGGGCGAAAGCCCGGAAGTCCGCTGTCGGCATGCCATGGGGCCAGCTGTCATCGGCAACAAACTTCGGAAACCCACCCAGCGTTACGGCGCAGGATACCGAGCCGGTTTGTCGCGCTGCGGCCTCCATCACGACCTGACTACCCAGAGACCACCCCATCCAGACGGACGGCTCCGGGTACAGAGACAAAAGCTCATCCGTGACTTGCGAGAGAGAATCGCAACGTGCGAGTAATTCATCATCCAGCGACACCGGCACAACGTCCCCGGGCCAGTAGCCATACAACTTCGACAGCATCTCTGCGCGGACACCCCACCCGGCAACCACTATCAGGCGCTGACAGACGATGGCGGAACTCATATCGCAACGTCCGTCTTTTGAAGCAGGTGACGGCACTCTGAAAGCCCCCCCAGCAGGCAGTCCAGATCCTCTTGGGAATGCGCGGCACTGAACGTAACCCGCAACCGCGCCTCGCCTACCGGAACCGTGGGCGGGCGAATCGCCGAAACCAGCAACCCCCGCTTCTCCAGGGCCCGGCTGAGCGCCAGCGCGCCGTAATTGTCGCCAATCATGATCGGCTGAATCGGCGTGCGCGACGACATCAATTCATACCCCATGGCAGAGGCCTCGCTACGGAACCGGGACACCAGCCCCATTACATGGTCACGACGCCCCTGATCCCGTTCAATAAGATCCAGACTCGAAATCGTTGCCATGGCAATTGCCGGCGGCATCGCCGTCGTATAGATATAGGTTCTGGCCTTCTGAACCAGATAATCCATCAACATCGGCGGACCGGCCACGAATGCGCCACTGGTGCCGACCGCCTTGCCCAGGGTGCCGATCAACACAGGCACGTCTTCCTCCGACAACCCCAACTCCGCAACACTGCCCCGACCCTCGGGCCCCAGAACTCCAATCCCGTGGGCATCATCAACAACCAGTAACGCATCGTGAGCCCGGCAGACCCGGGCCAACTCCGCCAGCGGCGCAACATCACCGTCCATGCTGAATACACCATCGGTAACCACCAGCTTGTGCCCCGACGTCTCCGCCAGCATCGCCTCCAGCGCTGCCGCATCACCATGGGCATAACGCCGAACCCGGGCCCGGCTCAGAATACAGCCATCAATAATGGATGCGTGATTCAGCCGATCCGAAAAAATCGTATCGCCCCGCCCGGCCAGTGCCGAAATAACCCCCATATTGGCCATGTAACCCGTGGAGAAAAACAGTGCTGAACTGCGCCCGGTAAACTTTGCCAGACGAAGCTCCAACCGGTGGTGGGCATCGTGATGACCACAGATCAGATGAGAAGCCGCGCCCCCGAGCCCTGTTTCAGGAAGCGCATTACGAAGGACCTCGATATTGGCGGGGTGATTGGCGAGACCGAGGTAATCATTGCTGCAGAACGACAGCAAAGGTTTGCCGTCCGCAATCAGAGAGGGTCGCTGGGGACCCGTCACATGCCGACGTGTCCGGTACAGACCGGCCTGTTTCCGCTCTTCAAGTTCAAGGGCAAAGTCCCGCACGATAGCACCTGGAGGTTAACTCAACGGCCCGGGCAACGAGTGGGTAAGGCTCCCCGGAATTGTAGAGGGCCAAGGATGGCCCGAAACAAGCGCACATGGGTGAGGCCGAGCGCCGATGAAGCGAAGCTTCATGCGACAGCCGAACGACAGCAATCTGTGATTGCTGGCTGGACCCCACCGGGGTGCTCGTAGCGTATCCCGGAGAGCCCTGCATGCGGCCTGCTCCCCCGAGCTCAGCAACTCTTCTCAAGCTCAGGCAGATTCCCGCGTAGCGTCATAGAACATATGACGCGTCGCCTCATACTCCACGGCTTCGGCAATCGCCTCCTCTTCCTGTTCCTCAGAAGCGCACTGCTCCCGCTGCTCAGGCCGAATACCCAAACGCTTGAACAGCAGCATATCGGCATCCGCCTCCGGATTGGCGGTGGTCAGCAGTTTCTCGCCGTAGAAAATCGAGTTGGCGCCAGCCATGAAACACAGGGCCTGCATCTGCTCGTTCATGTTCTCACGGCCCGCTGACAGACGAACATGAGATGCCGGCATCATGATCCGCGCCACCGCAATAATCCGGACGAACTCGAACGGGTCCAGATCCTCGACGTTCTCCATGGGCGTGCCCTTCACCTTTACCAGCATATTAACCGGCACACTCTCGGGATGGTGAGGCAGATTTGCCAACTGGACCAGGAGACCTACCCGGTCATCCTCATCCTCACCCATGCCCATGATGCCACCGCAGCAAACTTTCATGCCGGCCTTGCGAACGTTATCGAGCGTATCCAGGCGGTCCTGATAGGTCCGCGTGGTGATGATGTGGCTATAGTATTTTTCGGACGTATCCAGGTTGTGGTTGTAGTAATCCAGCCCGGCGTCAGCCAACTCGACCGCCTGCTCTTCCTTCAGCATGCCCAGCGTCATACAGGTCTCAAGCCCCAGGGATTTGACCTGCTTAACCATGTCCAGCACGTAGGGCATATCTTTTTTGGAGGGACTGCGCCAGGCGGCGCCCATGCAGAACCGGGATGCGCCCTTCTCTTTCGCGGCACGGGCCTCAGCCACCACTTTTTCGATTTCCAGCAGCTTCTCTTTTTCGAGACCGGTGTTGTAATGACCACTCTGGGGACAGTATTTGCAATCCTCCGGGCAGGCGCCGGTCTTTATCGACAGCAGAGTGCTGACCTGCACTTCATTCGGGTCAAAATGCTGCCGGTGCACACTCTGGGCGCGAAACAGAAGGTCGTTAAAGGGTAGCTCGAAGAGCTCGCGGGCTTCCTGCAGTGTCCAGTCGTGGCGGAGTTCTGTAGCGGTCATGTAAAAGTCCTGTTAACCTTTCCCGGTCTCTGGGTTTACGGATGAATCAGATGATAAAGAGACTGAACTGGCTGTCAACCTTCATGGAGAAAAAGGTTAACAGCGTCAGGCACGGTGGGCTATGTGTCGCGTGCCTTTCCTCCAACGCTTTCAATGGGTTATGCAAACCCTGCCGTGATGAGCTGCCGGTCAACCGCTGGCACTGTCGCTGTTGCGCCCTGCCCCTGGCTTTTCCGTCCTCGGAGCTGCTGTGTGGCGACTGCCTGAAGCACCCGCCACCTTTCGATATGTCTTTTGTTCCCTGGCGTTACCAGTATCCGCTGGACGGCATGATTGGCCGCTACAAATACAATGGCCAACGTAAGTTCGGCCGGCCCCTGATGTCCGATTTTGCGGACTCTCTTGAAGAAGCATTACAGGATGGCAGCATGCCGAAGCCGTTGGCGCTGATACCGGCACCCATGGATGCGCGACGACGGCGCCAAAGGGGATTCAATCAGGCCCAGGACATTGCCGAGACCATCGGGAGTCAGTTGAACATTCCTGTCGCTACCGGGCTGGTGCGGCGCGTCCGGCAGGTTCGGGCACAGCGAGAGCTGAACCGGGAGGCGCGGCTGGCGAATCTCCGCGGGGTGTTCGAGGTGACGTCTGTGGTGCCTGCGCGGGTAGCCGTTGTGGATGATGTGGTGACGACGGGGGCGACGGTTCGGGTGTTGGCTTCGGTTCTTCGGGAGGCTGGGGCTCGGGAGATTCAGGTTTGGGCTTTGGCGCGGACACCTGGTTAGCTCGACTAACCGCACTTTCCCTGGAGCATTCGCCGGGAAAGGCCATTAACTCATACTTGGGAGCAAGCACCGGTCAGGCAGGCCCTCCCGGGATACGCTACAAGCACTTCCCTGTGCGCTTGTTTCGGGCCATCCATGGCCCTCTACAATCCCGGGAGGGACTGCCTGACCGGCGCCCGGACTGTTGAGTAAGTTGTTCAGTTCAGCTTTCTCTTCACAAAATCTGCGATTGCCAGGCAAGACGTCAATCCAGGCGATTCGATGCCAAAAAGATTAACCAGTCCCGGCAAACCGTGATCTTCCGGTCCATCGATTCGAAAATCCGCAAAACCACCATCGGGGCCCACCAACTTGGGGCGGATACCGGCATACGCAGGTTGAAGTCGGGCCGGGTCGAGACCAGGCCACCATTGGCGGATACCTCTGGCGAAGGTTTCCTGGCGGTTCGGGTCGACTGTGTAGTCTTCGGTTTCAATCCATTCCACGTCGGGGCCGAAGCGGGCCTGGCCGGCGAGGTCGAGGGTTAGGTGGACACCGAGGCCGCCGGGTTCGGGGACCGGGTAGATCAGGGTTTTGAAGGGTGTTTGGCCGCTGTAGCTGAAGTAGACGCCTCTTGCGAACCACTGTTCTGGCTTGAAGTCGTCAGGTAAGCCGGCCCAGGTTTTTGCCAGTGGAACCGCAGCCAGTCCGGCGGCGTTGATGACGTTTTTCGCTTTCAGAGTCAGCGGATGGTCGCCTCCCACGTGGAGACAATGCCAGTGGTTATCCGATTCAGCGGCCTCCACCGGTGACCGGAGAACGAGTTGGCCGCCGGCATCCTCGAACTCGCCGAGCAGTGAGAGCATCAGTCCATGGCTGTCTATGATGCCGGTTTCCGGCGACCAGAGACCGGAGCTGGCACGGATTTCCGGCATTTCCCGTGTGATCCGGCTTGCGTCATGCAAGGTCAGCTCAACGCCATTGCGGGCCGCGGCCGCCTGAATATCCTTGAGTTTTCCATTCTGCGATTCATTGGCTGCCACAATCCATTTGCCACACTTCCGGTGGTCGACTTTGCGGGTTTGGCAGTACTCGTAAAGCCGCTGTCGGCCTGCAACGCAAAGTTCCGCCTTCAGTGATCCTTCCGGGTAATAGATGCCGGCATGAATGACCTCACTGTTGCGAGAGGATATGCCCTCACCAAACCGGCCAGCGCTTTCCAGCACAATCACGTCATGGCCGGCACTCGCAAGGGCGCGGGCGATAGCAAGGCCAACCACACCTGCACCGATTACCACGGTTTGTGTTTCAAGGACTTCTGTGGACACGGATGGCCGCCCCTCACCAGAGAAAGCACTGAGCATACCCCATCCTCCCGATTCGGCGAAAACCGGTTATGACAGGCTGAACACATTACTCAAGAGCCCATACCGGTTATACTTGCTCCCGGAATGCAGTGCATGGAGCCCGGCTTATGATGTCTGACAGGAAGCAGTTTGTTCTGGTAATGGTGGTGGCCGCCTTGTTTGTCGGATGGCTCGGTTGGCGTGGCTTTGAAGTAATCAGCTTGAATGAGCGGCTGAAAGCGGATGACGTGGTTGCCAGCTATCCCTACAAACACCGTGTACTCCGTGTCGAGGGTGATACTGCCATCATGAGTTCACTGCGGTCCCATACGACATCGACCCACAAGGCCCTGAGTGCAGTGTTTCCGAGTATGCGCAATCTTGGGGAAAGCCATCGGGACTGGCAACGGGCAGAAAGGGAGTTGGCGCAAGTGCAGGCCCGGGCCGGGGATGTAGTTCTCGGGGCATCTGGCATCAGCCGCATTCGCTGGGAGCTGGATGAAAACTGGTACCATCTGCAATCTATGAAATCCAAATACGACACAAGGCTCTGAAACATCCCTTTATGACCCATGACTCCTCACTCGCTGCATCCACCCACCCTTACGATTCTTTGACGCCCGATACTATCCTGGACGCCATGGAAGAGGCCGGGTTCGCGGTAAGTGGGCGGCTGTTCGCCCTGAACAGCTATGAAAACCGGGTGTACCAGGTGGGTCTGGAAGAGCGAGCCCCCGTGATCACCAAATTTTATCGGCCGGGTCGGTGGAGCGAAGCGGAAATTCAAGAGGAGCATGACTTCACCCTGGAACTTCTGCAGGCAGACATTCCGGTTGTTGCACCGATGAAGCTGACTTCGGGCGATACGCTCGGTCGCCACGGCGAGTTCCTGTTCGCGGTTTTTCCTCAGCGTGGCGGACAGGCGCCCGATACCAGCGTGACAGACACTCTCTACCGTCTGGGCCAGTGGTTGGGTCAGATTCACAACATTGGCGCCAAGAAACCATTTGCCCATCGCCCTGGCATGGATCTGCTTGAGGGCATTGAAGCCAGCAACCGGCTTCTGGTTGAAGGCGACTGGATTCCGGGGGATCTCAGGCCCGCCTGGGACAGTCTGATCCCCGACCTGCAAAGGCTCTGTGCGGCGCGGGTTGATGAAGCCGGCCCGGTAGAAACTCTGCGACTTCATGGCGACTGTCATTCCGGCAACATCCTGTGCCGGGACGAGCAGATGCTGTTTGTGGATCTGGACGACTGCCGCACTGGGCCTGCTATCCAGGACATGTGGCTGCTACTTAACGGAGACGATGTCGACCGGGGGGCCCAGCTCGGAGAACTCCTCGAAGGTTATGAGATGTTCCGTGATTTCAATCGTCGAGAACGCCACTTGATTGAGCCGCTGCGGTGCTACCGGCAGATCGCGCACTGCGCCTGGCTGGCAAAGCGCTGGGATGATCCTGCGTTTCCGCGCTTCTTTCCGTGGTTTGCCCAGCCACGCTTCTGGTCAGACCAGATTCTCTCGCTGCGGGAGCAACTATCCGCCCTGCAGTCTCCGGCCATCACGGTGCCGGGGCAATACTGAGTAACACTTTAAATTCGTTTGATTCGAGGTAGGCATGAGCCAGAGTGAGGCCCGTTACACCGTCCGCAGCCTGATCGTGACCGCACTGGTTGCGGTAATCGGCACCGTTCTTGCGTTGGAAATCAGCGGCAAGATCAGTCACAGCGACAACAAGGATCACATGCCGGTTGGCGATTTCCAGGCCATACATGTAACCGAGGACGATCCGTTCCGCATGTCACCCAAGGCATCGGAACTGCATGCGGTCTGCGAGAATGGCTATCTGGCAATTGCCGCCGATGTGGACCCCTCGTTCCGGGGCATTCTGGTGGACTACAAGAACCGGGGCGTGCGCTGCTCCCGACCGTCACCGACAGGCCCTGCGGTTCCACCCTCTCCGGAGGCAGCAGACTCCAATGGTTAAGCCCCGCAAGCCTTCGGAGCCACCCGAGCAGGTGACAGACCGATTGTTTGCCACAGAACGCCGACCCGAGGATTTCCGGTTCGACGCGTCGGTGGCAAGGGTTTTCCCGGACATGATTCGCCGGTCCGTGCCGGGCTACACCACCATCATTCCGATGATCGAGGTGATCACCGAACAATACGCCCAGCCAGCGTCCCACTGCTATGACCTGGGCTGCTCCCTGGGCGCATCGACCCTGGCGATGCGGCACGGCATCTCATATGGGGATTGCACCCTTGTGGGCGTGGATAACTCCAGCGCCATGATCGAACGCTGCGAGCATTACATTGCTTTGGACGACAGCGCCCTCCCTGTCACCCTCAGGTGCGAGGATATTCTGGACACCGAACTCAGCAACGCCTCGGTGACCACGCTGAATTTCACCTTGCAGTTTGTGGATCCGGAAAGGCGGTCCAGCCTGCTCAAACGAATTGCGGATGCTACCCTCCCCGGCGGCGCTTTGATTCTGTCAGAAAAAATCCGCTTTGAGTCGGAGGACGAGCAGGCCATTCAGACCCGACTGCACCACGAATTCAAGCGTGCCAACGGCTATTCGGATCTCGAAATCAGCCAGAAGCGCACGGCCATCGAACAGATCCTGATTCCGGAGACACTGGCGGCCCATAAGGAACGACTGCTGGCGGCGGGCTTCAATGATGTGGTGGTCTGGTACCAGTGCTTCAACTTTGTATCCATGCTCGCCATCAAGGCTGACAAAACCATCGAATGACCATGGCAGATTTTGACTGGAAAGCCCGATTCGGGCCTATCATCAATGAACTCGCAAAAGACGGCCTGGGTCACTGGGCCACTTCGCTTCAGCAGCAACTGGTTCACCGCTTCGAAGACCGCCCCCATGGCGATCTGGATCGCTGGCAGGCCGCCCTGGACCGCCTGCCCAACATTGAGCAGGTGGAGGCGCAGCTGAACCGCTCTGCCATTACCCTGAATTCACCCGAGCCGCTGAACCTGGCACAGCAGGAACAGCTGGAGCAGGGACTGCGCGGCCTGATGCCATGGCGCAAGGGTCCCTTCGATTTTTTCGGCACCTACATTGATACCGAGTGGCGCTCCGACTGGAAGTGGGAACGGGTCGCACCCTACCTTTCAGACCTCTCCGGTCGCCGCATACTGGATGTGGGCTGCGGCTCCGGGTACCACTGCTGGCGCATGCTGGGCGAAGGCGCGGGCCGGGTGATCGGCATAGACCCGGGGCTGCTGTTCATGTTCCAGTTCTTCAGCGTCAAGGACTACCTGGGCGATGTCGCCGTCGATCTGTTGCCGATCCGGATGGAGGATCTGCCAGCCGATCTTGAAACCTTCGACACCACCTTTTCCATGGGCGTCCTTTATCATCGTCGCTCGCCTCTGGATCATCTGCTGGAGCTCAAGGGAACACTGCGCCGGGGTGGCGAGCTGGTTCTGGAAACACTTGTGGTGGAGGGCCCTGAAGGTTTCAGCCTGATGCCCAAGGATCGCTACGGACAGATGCGCAATGTCTGGTTCCTGCCCAGCTGCGAAACACTGCTGCGCTGGCTCGACCGCACCGGCTTCCGCAATGCCCGGGTGGTGGATGTGACCGAGACCACTACCGAGGAACAGCGCAGCACCGACTGGATGCGCTTCAATTCCCTACAGGATTTTCTGGATCCGAACGACCCGTCAAAAACCGTGGAGGGTTACCCTGGGCCCCTTCGTGCCACCGTGATTGCCGAGAAGCCCTGAGCACAAAAAAACCGCCGTGCCTTTCGGCAGGGCGGTTTCTTCATCCATCGGCGATTACTCGCCAAATGGATGACGGAGCGTGATGGTTTCAATGCGGTCCGGCCCCGTGGAGATCACGTCGATCGGTGCCTCGATCTGCTCTTCCAGGAACCGAATGTAGGCCTTCGCATTCTCCGGCAACTGATCGACGCTGGTCAGCCCAACGGTACTCTCACTCCAGCCAGGCAGCTCTTCGTAAACCGGCTCAATGTCCTTGTAACTGTCACAGCCGATGGGCGGCCGGAAAATCTCGCCATTCGGAGTCTTGTAACCGACACAGACCTTCACGGTTTCCAGCCCGTCCAGCACGTCGAGCTTGGTCAGGCAGATGCCGGAGACACTGTTGATCTGGATCGCGTGTCGAATCGCCACCGCATCGAACCAACCGCAGCGACGGGCGCGACCGGTTGTGGTGCCCACTTCGTTGCCTTTCACCGCGAGATGTTTGCCCATGTCGTCAAACAGCTCCGTGGGGAACGGGCCGGAACCGACACGGGTGGTATAGGCCTTGGTGATACCCAGCACATAGTCGAGGAACAGCGGGCCAAACCCGGAGCCAGTGGCGGTGCCGCCGGCGGTGGTGTTGGACGAAGTCACATACGGATAGGTACCCAGATCGATATCCAGCAGCGAGCCCTGGGCACCCTCAAAGAGGATGTTCTCCCCACGCTTGCGGAAATCGTGCAGCATGTCGGTCACGTCCGCCGCCATGGGCAGAATTTCCTCACCCATCTGCTTCAGTTCTTCCAGGGCCGCATCAATATCTTCGGCTTCTTCCTTGAAGTACTCGGTCAGGATGAAGTTGTGGTAAGACATGATCTCGCGCAGCTTCGTTTCGAAGTCGGCGGGATTGCACAGATCACCCAGGCGCAGGCCGCGGCGGGAAACCTTGTCTTCATAAGCGGGGCCGATACCGCGACCCGTGGTGCCGATCTTGTCGACGCCACGAGCCCTTTCCCGGGCCTGATCAATGCGGACATGGGTGCGCAGTATGATCGGGCACGCCAGGCTGATACGCAGGCGATCGCGAACCGCCACATCGTTGGCTTCAAGCTCTCGGACCTCTTTGAGCAGAGCTTCCGGGGAGAGGACAACACCGTTGCCGATAAGACAGTAAACATGCTGCCGCAGAATACCGGAAGGAATCAGGTGAAGCGCTGTTTTCTTGCCGTCTATTACCAGGGTGTGTCCGGCATTGTGCCCGCCCTGGAAGCGAACAACCGCTGCGACCTTGTCAGTCAGCAGGTCAACAATCTTACCCTTGCCTTCATCACCCCATTGGGTGCCCAGCACAACAACGTTTTTACCCATGATTCTCTCTCAATGCGGCTGCCCCAAGGGACACGCGTTTCGCAAGTTTACCTGTAAATGAATTCACCGAGGCCCCGGGGCCATCAGCCCAGCTTCTGCACGACCCACTGGCCGTTCTGTTTCACCAGCTCCCGATCACAGCCTTTGGCCGTCGGATTAGCACCCTCGTCTTCGGGCAGAGCCCGGACAACGGTCTCTGTCATTCTCAGACCGGAAATCACGCCTTCAAGAGCGGGGTCATCGTCCGCCGGCGCCCAGACAGCACCCGCCTTGCGAGCCACCCGCTCTCCGAGGGCGACGAGAGCCCGTATATCGAGACTGAACCCGGTTGCCGGGCGGGCCCGACCAAAATCGCTGCCAATGGCATCGTACCGACCGCCTTTGGCAACGGAATCACCGTGGCCAGGCACATAGGCCGCAAACACCAGCCCAGTGTGGTAGTTGTAGCCACGAAGCTCGCAGAAATCGAATCCGAAGCTAATCTCCGGATAATCCCGACTCAACATATCGGACACCCGCCCGAGCTGGTCAAGTGCGGCATCCAGGCTGTCGGAGGCGCCCTGCAGGATCCGGCGGGCCTCACTCAAGGCCTCCGGGCCGCCACTGACGCGCGCAAGCTCACGCAGGCGGGCCCCGGCTGAACCTGCGGCACACTGCCCCAGCAGTTCGTCAAGCTCGGGGACCGATTTGCGGGCCATGGCATCGAAAATGGCGCGCTCGGTATCCCTGTCAAAATCCGCTTCGCCGATCAGACTCTCATAAATGGCCACGTGGGCCAGATCAAGGTGAATTCGCGGCAAACCCGCCACCCGGAGAGTCTCCAGCATCAGGCTGATCACTTCCATGTCCGCAGCTTCCGAGGCACTGCCGAATAGCTCGCAACCGGCCTGGATAGGAGTACGACCTGTCAGCATATGCCGGGGACGGGTATGGAGTACGTGCCCGGCATAGCACAGACGGGTGATCCCTTCCTGGCCGAGGGTGTGGGCATCAATCCGCGCTGCCTGGGGCGTCATATCAGCGCGAACACCCATCATGCGCCCGGTCAACTGGTCGGTGAGCTTGAACGTCTGAAGCTCCAGGTCGTTTCCGGTTCCGGTAAACAGGGATTCGAGATATTCAATGAGCGGTGGGATTACCAGCTGATAACCCCAGCGCTGGCAGGTATCCATTACATCCCGGCGCAGGGATTCGATCCGTCCGGCCAGCGGGGGCAAAATATCCTCTACCCCGTCTGGCAGTAACCAGCGATCAGATACTGTCATGAGATTCCGTTGTCCGTTATATCCGCTCCGGCGCAGTCGGCGGGGGATCACACAGGATTTAAAGCGGCACTCGTTAAAAAGCCCGACACAAAACCGCCAGAATTTTACACGGTTGGCGGGCACAAAAAAACCGGAATACGGATGTATTCCGGTTTTTGCTCTCAGGCTCCGGTTTACTGGGTGCCCTGGGGGTCGTTCAGGAACTTCATGAACGCGCTGTTGGAGTCGATCACCATGATGTCATCCTTGCTCATGAAGGTATTGCGATAGGCCTGAAGACTCCGGTAGAAGCTGTAGAAGTCCGCGTTCGAGCCATAGGCATCGGCGTAAATCCTGGCCGCCTCACCGTCGCCTTCACCACGGGTTTCTTCCGACTGGGCAAAGGCCTCCGCCAGAATAACGGTTCTCTGACGATCCGCGTCGGCCCGAATACCCTCGGCCAGCTCGCGACCCCGGGAACGGAATTCCTGAGCCAGCTTTTCACGTTCAGTCGCCATCCGACGATAGACGTTTTCGCTCACCTGCCCCGGGAATTCAATTGCCTTGACCCGAATGTCCAGGACTTCGATGCCAAATTCGCTCTGCGCGGTCTGGTTTACACGATCCCTCAGGGTGTGCATCAGCTCATCCCGCTGGCCAGAGACTACTTCAACCATGGTCCGGATACCAAACTCATCCCGAAGTCCGTTGTCCACTCGAGAGGCGAGCAGAGACTGCGCACGGAACTCGTCACCGCCGGTCGCCCGGTAGAACTGGTCCACATCCCGGATCTTCCAGGCGATGTAGGAATCCACATCCAACGGCTTCTTTTCCACGGTCAGGTACTGCCTGGATGGCAGATCCATGGTCAAAACCCGGATATCGAATTCACGAACCTGATCGATGACAGGAACCTTGAAATGGATACCTGCCTGAATGTCAGTCTCTACCAGCTCACCGAACCTGAGCAGAACGCCCCGGTGGGTTTCCGGAATAATGTACACACTGGACAAGACCAGCAGGACAACAATAAGGGCGCCTGCAAGGCCCACTACACCTTTAGGTCCCATAATTATCTGCTCCTCCGAACGGTAGTATCCTGCCTGCTTCGCAGTTCCTGCAGAACCTGATCAGTCAGGGTCTGGATATCCACATTGCCTTGATTGCTACCGGAAGAAGATCCACCGGTGCGTGGCAGAGAACCTTGAGTCAGACGATCAAGCGGCAGGTACATCATGTTGCCGCTGCTCTCTGTGTCGACCAGGATCTTGCTGCTATTGGCCAACACTTCTTCAACGGTTTGCAGATACAGACGTTCACGAGTCACGGTCGGAGCCATCTCATACACAGCCAGGAGCTCGAGGAAACGGGCGGTTTCACCACGAGCCCGCTCGATCACTTCTTCCTTGTAGGCATTAGCCTCTTCGATCATGCGCTGAGCCTCACCACGGGCCTCAGGTACGACTCGGTTGCGATAGGTTTCAGCTTCTTCCTTGACCCGCTGCTCGTCTTCCCGGGCGCGCTGAACTTCACGGAACGCATCCTGAACCGGGGCGGGGGGCTGGGTACTTTCAACGTTCACCCGCACCAACTCCAGACCGGTGCCATATTCTCTCAGAAAGGTCTGAAGCCTTTGCTCTACTCGAACAGCCAATTCGGCACGACCTTCGGTCAGCACGTCATCCAGGGTGGAGCTGCCCACCTCATGACGGATGGCACTATCGGTCGCGAATGCCAGCGCCTGGTTGGAATCTCGAACGTTCAGGACATAGGCTTCGGCGTCGCCTACGCGATACTGCACCTGCAGATCCACAGTGACCAGGTTTTCGTCCTGAGTGAGCATCTGGCCACTGGACTCGGCAGTACGAACACTGGTGACACGCACCTTGGTTACACTGTCGATCAATGGAACCTTGAACCTCAGACCAGGGTTAGCGGTCTGATGGTACTCACCGAATCGAAGCACAACCGCCCTTTCCTGTTCGTCAACGGTGTAAAACGACTGGAAAATCACGTAGCCGACTACCAAGATGCCTGCAAGCGCGAGGATGGCCCCGAAGCCGCCGGCACTTCCGCCGCTTCCGCCGGACTTGCCACCCTTGCCGCCCAGCATTTTGTTGAGCTTGTCGAGACCTTTTTTCAGCGCCTCATCGAGGTCTGGCGGCCCCTGATCATTGCCGCGTCGACCACCACCGGTACCCCAGGGGTCATTGTCGTTACGGTTTCCACCCGGTTCGTTCCAGGCCATAGTGCTCTCCGTTACTGACTTATAGATAGAATGGCTGCAAATACTAGGGATTTATCTCCGCCCCGGCAATAGCCGGGGCGGTTTCATTCGTGTCCACCGTCCAGTCGGATTGACTTTTCGTTGACGCCGGCCCGGCTGAGCAGTTGTTGCCAGTCCCGATTCTGCAATCGCACCTCAACAACGGTGTCGCCGGAATCACGGTACTCCTCACTCAGCACCGAACCCGCTTCATGCAGGAGTGCGCGCAACTTGCCATCCGCAGGACCAAGCAGGACGAAGTGATGGACCACATCTTCCGCTACCCGCTCAACGATCGCATCGAACAGACCGTCCAGGCCCTCACCAGTTACTGCGGACACCCAGGCCCGGACTGGAATCCCCTCTTCATTTCGCTCGACACGCGGTGTGAAGTTTTCCAGCAGATCAATCTTGTTGAACACCTGCAGCATGGGAATCTCGTCTGCACCAATCTCCGCCAGAACCTCTTCAACCTGCTCAATATTCTCGTCGCGGCGCGGATCGTGGCAGTCGATGATATGTAACAGCAAAGTCGCCTGCGTGGTTTCTTCAAGCGTCGCCCGGAACGCCTCAACCAGCTTGTGCGGCAGATGCCTTATGAAGCCTACGGTGTCCGCCATTACGACCGGCCCGATATCCGGAAGTTCCAGCCGCCGCAACGTCGGATCGAGCGTGGCAAACAGCTGGTCTGCAGCATATACGGACGAAGTGGTAATCCGGTTGAATAGCGTGGATTTGCCGGCGTTGGTATAACCGACCAGAGACACCGTGGGAATGTCAGCTCGCTCACGGGCTCTTCGCCCCTGGTTCCGCTGGCGACGCACCTTTTCCAGACGCTTGTGGATGGACTTGATCCGCTCCCGCAAGAGTCGGCGGTCGGTTTCCAGCTGGGTCTCACCGGGGCCGCGAAGACCAATACCCCCTTTCTGACGCTCAAGGTGGGTCCAGCCCCGAACCAGACGCGTGGACATATGTTCAAGCTGGGCGAGTTCTACCTGGAGCTTGCCCTCGTGTGTCCGCGCCCGCTGGGCAAAGATATCGAGAATCACACCGGTACGGTCCAGCACACGGCACTTGAGCTCATGCTCAATGTTGCGTTCCTGGCGAGGACTCAGGGCATGATTGAACAAGACAACATCAGCCTCATTGGCCGCCACTGCGTCACGAATTTCTTCCAGCTTGCCCTCACCGACGAAAAATCTGGGACTGGGCTGCTTCCGGGACCCCGTGACGGTACAAACAGGCTCAACACCGGCGGAGGTTACAAGCTCCCGAAATTCACCGGGGTCTTCGGTGCCATCGTGGGCAGTAAAATCGATGTGGACGAGTACTGCGCGCTCACCGACATCAGGACGTTCAAACAATTGGCGTCAACTCCGGGCAATCAGACTATGGGTGACATAAAAACAAACACCCGCTGCCACAAGATCCCTTGGCTGGCGGGATCTTCTGGAACGCGGGTGACAAGATCGGGAATTGGGCGTATCAGTCTTCAGACTCGCCCTCTCCTCCCGGAGCCTGCTGCGGAATGCGAACATTACGTGCAGGTACCACAGTGGAAATAGCGTGCTTGTAGACCATCTGGCTGACAGTATTTTTCAGCAAAATCACGAACTGGTCGAAAGATTCGATCTGGCCCTGAAGTTTGATACCGTTGACCAGAAAGATGGAAACCGGAATGCGTTCCTTGCGCAGTGCATTAAGGTAAGGGTCTTGTAACGAATGCCCTTTTGACATGTGTTTTCTCCTGTTTTTAGTAAGTGCAGATCGTCATTTGTAAAATTTAAATGTGGTGCGAAGTCGGATTTTTTTCAAGGCTGCCTCAGCGATAAGTTTGTCGTCGCTATCCAGCCACTCCACATCGGACCACTTGCGCAACCAGGTCAACTGCCTCTTGGCGAGCTGGCGTGTTGCTGCCACTCCCTTGCCGACAAATGTCTCGTAATCGTCTTCTCCGGACAAATAACTCCAGGCCTGACGATATCCGACACAACGCATGGAAGGGAGATCAGGGTGCAAGTCTTCCCTGAACATCAGTGCCCGCACTTCGTCAAGAAAGCCTGCATCCAGCATTTTCAGGAAACGCAGGCGAATTCGCTCATGAAGCACGCGCCGCTCCGGCGGCATCATGGCAAGCTGAACAACAGTATACGGAAGCAAAGATGTTTCGTCTGCCTGCCAGCGAGTGAAATAGGTGTAATCCTCAATA
Source organism: Marinobacter sp. MIT932201 (assembly GCF_047123295.1). Lineage (NCBI taxonomy): Bacteria > Pseudomonadati > Pseudomonadota > Gammaproteobacteria > Pseudomonadales > Marinobacteraceae > Marinobacter > Marinobacter sp. MIT932201. The sequence goes on from NZ_CP138917.1 coordinate 3,041,876, forward strand.
TCACCGCCTTGCGCCGCGGCCGTTGGTTGTTCGCCGGCACCGGTTTCGGCCTTCCAGAATTCGGAAATGGGCTTGCCGGTAAGACGCAGTACCTCCAGGGCCCGCATCAGGCGCTGCCGGTTATTGGGGTGAATGCGCTCAGCTGCGACAGGATCGCTGCGCCGAAGTTCCTCGTGCAGGGCCTCCCAGCCTCGCTCTTCGGCCTCTTGTTCCAGGGCAACTCGAACGGTGGGACTTGCCGATGGCAGGCCCGACATACCATGGAGAAGCGCCTTGAAATACATCATGGTGCCGCCTACCAGCAGCGGCACCCGTCCCGCTGCTGTAATTTCTGCCATCGCAGCTAGCGCGTCCCGGCGGAAATCTGCAGCTGAGTATGTTTCCGCCGGATCGCAGATATCGATCAGTCTGTGGGGCGCCCGCGCAAGCTCTTCTGCGGTCGGTTTCGCCGTCCCGATATCCATACCCCGATAGATCATCGCAGAGTCCACGCTGATGATTTCACAAGGCAGGTGATCACAAAGCGCCATGGCCAGATCGGTCTTACCCGAGGCCGTGGGGCCCATCAGGAAAATGGCAGGCGGCAGCGACACCTCAGCGGCCCCGGAGAAACAGCTTGTCCAGTTCGGACATGGTCACTAGCGTCCATGTCGGCCGACCGTGATTGCACTGGCCGCTGCGTTCGGTTGCCTCCATATCCCTCAACAGCGAATTCATTTCAGGAATGGTGAGCTGCCGATTGGCACGGACGGACCCATGACACGCCATGGTTCCAAGCAGTTCGTGAGTCACCGCTTCAACCCGGTCACTCTGACCATGCTCGATCAGATCCGCCAGTACATCACGCACCAACTGTTCGGTATCCGCACCACGCAGCAGCGCGGGTACCTGCCTCACCGCCAGGGTCTCCGGGCCAATGCGCTCGATCTGCAAACCAAGCTTCTGCAATTCTTCACCGTGGGTCTCGGTCAGGGCCGCCTCTTTCTGACTGACCGCCAGCGATAACGGCACCAGCAATGGCTGGCTTTTCAGATCCTGCTCGGCAAGTGCACGTTTCATTCGCTCATAGGTGATTCGCTCGTGAGCGGCGTGCATATCTACCACGATCAGCCCCGCGCGCCCCTGGGCAAGAATGTAGATTCCATGCAACTGTGCAATGGCGTAGCCAAGCGGTGGTTCCTGATCGCTGTCAACAGGCGGTGTGGGCATTGGCGTGGCTACGCTATCACTGGTGGATACAGGCTGCGGCCCTTCGCTGCCCCCGCCGGCATTCAGGGACTGGTAAAAGGCCATCTGATCACTGGCCCGCCACTCCTGCTGCGGCTGAGGCTGCCCGCGAAACCCGGCACCTGAGCCGCCCGGATAACCGTAATTGGGTACCGAGGGCTGGCCGTTCCAACCCCCCTCCACAGGAGCACCGGTTGCCGCAACTCCCCCTTGGGTTTGGGCCGATGCCTCGCGACCAAAGGACTGCGCCACCGCACCGCGAAAATGATCGTCCGGCCGCACATCGGCCAGCGCCTTATGGAGGGTTCTGAAGATGAAATCGTGGACCAGGCGACCATCACGGAACCGGACCTCATGCTTGGTCGGATGGACGTTCACGTCGACAGTGGCGGGATCCACCTCAAGATAGAGCACAAACGCCGGATGCCGGTTATTGTAGAGCACGTCGCGGTAGGCTTGGCGCACGGCATGGGCCACCAGGCGATCGCGGATAACGCGACCGTTAACAAAGAAGTACTGTAGATCGGCCTGACTACGCGAAAAGGTAGGTAGAGCCACCCAACCCCAGAGCCGCAAACCGGTTGCTTCGGCATCAATTACCACGGCATTGTCGATGAATTGCTGGCCGCACAGGGCACCAATACGCCGCTCACGATCCAGAGCCGATTCCGCTGGCCTGAGGCTTTGCACAACCCGCTGATTGTGGCGCAGGGTAAAGCCTGCATCGAAACGGCTCAGCGCCTGGCGGCGCACGCACTCCTCAACGTGGTTGAATTCGGTCTTCTCGGTACGCAGGAATTTTCGACGGGCCGGGGTATTGAAGAACAGATCCCGCACTTCCACCGTCGTTCCAACGGGATGGGCTGCAGGCGAAATCCTCGCGTCCATTTCCCGGCCTTCGACTTCCACCCGGGAGGCCGCTTCCTGGGACTCGGTTCTTGAAGTCAGGGTAAGCCGAGAGACGGAACTGATACTGGCGAGCGCTTCTCCGCGAAAGCCAAGCGATGCGACTGCCTCCAGATCATCCAGGCTGGCAATCTTACTGGTGGCATGGCGGCTGAGGGCAAGGGGCAGATCATCTTCCTCAATACCGCTGCCGTCATCGCGAACGCGAATCAGCTTGACGCCGCCCTGCTCAACTTCAACGTCGACCCGGTTGGCACCGGCATCCAGGGCATTTTCGACCAGTTCCTTGACGACAGACGCGGGTCGCTCCACCACTTCACCCGCGGCAATCTGGTTCGCGAGCCGTGGTGACAGCAATCGAATGGGGGGCATGTTACGGAAAAACCTCTTGATCAGGACGCGGGAATACGAATGGTTTGCCCTACCATAACACGGTCGTCCCGAAGGTCGTTAAACTGCATCAGCTCGCTGACGGTCGTCTGGTTTTTCCGAGCCACGCCGGAAAGCGTATCGCCGCGCTGTATGCGATAGTGGCTGATGCTGTTCCCGCCCTGGCGATTCTGTTTCTGCCACGCCAGAAGGGTGCCCGGCGGTGGCGTTTTCTGGAAGTAATCGTCAATGCCCTTCATGATGGCGCCGGCCAGCTTGTTGCGGTACCACTCTGTCGACAGGTTTTTCTCTTCCTGGGGGTTCGAGATGAATCCGGCTTCCACGAGAATGGAGGGGATATCCGGCGACTTCAGCACCGCAAAAGCAGCCTGCTCGACGCCTGGCTTATGCAATTTCGCTACGCCACCCAGTTTGCCAAGAACGGAACTGCCTACGCCAAGACTGGCGTTGATACTGGCCGTCATCGAGAGGTCCAGCAAAACACCGGCAAGCATGTCGTCCCGACCATCCAGAGACAATCCACCGGCGCCACCGATCAGATCGGAGCGGTTCTCACTGTTAGCCAGCCATCGGGCAGTCTCACTGGTGGCACCACGCTGGGAAAGGGCGAACACAGAGGCTCCCCTTGGCTGAGGCGTTCGGAAAGCATCGGCGTGTACCGATACAAAAAGGTCGGCGTTGTATTTTCTGGCCAGAATCGTGCGATTGCGAAGACCAATATAATAGTCCCCTGTCCTGGTCAGTTTGGCGGTATATCCCGGCCGATCATTGATCAGGCTGGCCAGGGTTTTCGCCATTTTCAGAACCACGTCTTTTTCATGGGTTCCTCTCGGACCAATGGCGCCGGGGTCCTCTCCGCCGTGCCCGGCGTCAATGACCACGATGATGTCACGCTTCCCCGAAGAATCCTGGGTCACGGTCGGCGTAGCTGCCTTTTCCAGCCGGCTGCCACTTTCATCAATCAGATCGACCACCAGCCTGTGGCCATACTGCTGATTCGGTTCCAGCTGAAAGCTCCGCGGCTTGATGTCGGCCTTGAGATCCAGGACTACACGCAAGTCAGTCCCGTTCCTTGGCGCGCTCCGGATCCGTTTGATAGGGCTGCCGGAAAGATCCAGGCCGGAGAAGTCGGTTTTCAGATTGGCATTTTTCAGATCGATAACCAGCCGGGCCGGACTGCTGAGGGAGAAGATGTTGTGCTCGACCTGACCGCCGGTATCCAGAACCAGGCGAGTGTGATCGGGCGCGGGCCAGATACGGGCACTCTCGACCTGCGTTGCAGCCGAACCGTGAAACGCCAATGTCGCAAGCAATAGCGCTATTGGCCATATCAGTTGTTTACTCAGCTTTGTACAATTCATACAGCTTACCTGCCAGTCTGTTCCCGCTTTCGGAGCCGCTAATGCGCCGGACCCAACACATCCAATTCGTTCAGCAAATGGCCGCCCAACTCTGAACGGGCCCTGATCACTACAGAACGCCCTTCGCCCCGGGTCTCCAGATGAATCTCCAGATCCGGCTCGGGCAATATACCTTTACCACGCTCCGGCCACTCAATCAGACAAAGATTTTCACCGGAGAAATAATCCCGGATGCCCATATATTCCAGTTCTTCCGCATCGCCCAGGCGATAAAGATCAAAATGGTAAGTTGGTGGCTGCAGGGTTTCATAGGGCTCCACCAGCGTGTAGGTCGGGCTTTTTACAGCCCCCTGGTGGCCAAGCCCGCGCATGACACCCCGGCTGATGGTGGTTTTACCCATACCAAGATCACCATCCAGGTAGATAACCACACCGTGGCCAGATTCAGCGACGGTTCTCGCCAGCTCACGGCCAAGATGCTCGGTTTCCGCCTCACCCTCGAGGAAAAGCCGGCGTTCATTGCCCATTATGCTCATAGATCTCTTGCCCCCGGGTGGGTTTCAGACTCCCGAAAAACCAACGGCAGTGCGTCTATTACATCGTTAGGGATCAAACCCATATACCCATGGGTTTGCGAGGCCCGATCCGCTGCTGCCAGGTGGGCCGATGCTCCGAGCACGGCGGCTTTTTGCCCGTCACCAATCTGTCCCAGAACGGCACCGATAATCCCCGAGAGCACATCCCCCATACCGCCAGTAGCCATGCCGGGGTTGCTGCCACTGACGATGTCAAGGGCGCCGCCTTCAGAAGCGACAACCGTACCTGCGCCTTTCAGGAGAATCGTGCCGCCATACAGTGCCTGCAATTTTCTGGCTGCGGCCATTCTATCCGCTTCTACATCCGGCACCAGACAATTCAGCAGTCTGGCTGCCTCACCCGGGTGCGGCGTCAAAACATGGCTATCCGCCGGTACGGCAACCCGACCGGACAACAGGTTCAGGGCATCTGCGTCAAGCACCCTGGGCTTGCCACTGGCAATGACTTGCTCCAGCATCTGCTGCCCCCATGCGCTTCGCCCGATACCGGGGCCGCAGACGACCACCGAAGCTGCGTCAAGCAGCGACGGAAGCTCAGAACCATGAATCAGTCCATGAACCATCACCGACGGACATCTTGCCAGGGCTGCCGTCACATGCTCAGGGCGCGTTGCCAGCGAGACAAGCCCTGCCCCCGAGCGCGCAGCCGCCTCTGCCGCCAGCAGTCCGGCGCCGCCGAAGCCCCGATCGCCGGCCACCACCAGCACATGCCCAAACCGCCCCTTGTGGGCGTTGGCAGGCCGTGGCGGCAACCAGGACATCACAGAGCCCCAATCACGACGAACAGCCACCGGCTTCTGGCCGCTGCCAGCTACACCATCGGCAGTATCCAGGGATTCAAAGACCACCTCACCGCAGACCGCCGCTCCCTGCCCGGTAAATAGGCCGGCCTTAAGCCCGATAAAGGTGACCGTCATGGCTGCGTTAACAACATCTCCTTCGGCCGCCCCGGTGGTGGCATTCAGCCCGGAGGGCAGATCCACTGCGAGCACAGGCGCGGGCGCCTGGTTACATCGGCCTATCAGCCCTGCAAACGGTTCCCGGGGTGCACCGGAAACGCCAGTACCAAGCATCGCATCGACGATGAGCCCTGCGTCGGAAAACAGATCATCCAGTGAAGAGTCGCTGAGTGCCTCCAGATCGAGCACGTCAACACCGTCTGCCAGTGCCTTTTGCCAGGCTTTTCGTGCGTCACCGGACAGTTTGCCTGTGGGCGCAACCGCGACACACCGGACATCCAGGCCATGCCTCCTCGCGCTGGCTGCAACCAGATAGCCGTCACCGCCGTTGTTACCCGCACCGCACAGCACCAGAACCGAGCCACACTTGGGCCAGTACCGAACCAGGCAGCGAAAAGCCGCATGGGCGGCAGACTGCATCAGCTCAAAACCATCGACGCCCTGATGATCAATCACATAGCGATCAATCTGCCTCACCGCATCGGCGGAAAACAGTGCGTCTGGTAGACTGTGTCCAACGGACGGCGGCATGAACCTTTGCTCCCGTTACAGAAACCGGTTTAAGAAAATTGGCCAGATACCTGTAAAGCATAGCAAAACAGTGGAAAAGGTCATAACTTAATCAGATTAATTATCCGTACCCCGGTTCGAGAACGAACCCTGGCACCGGCCGTGACTATGAGCGCCACATCATTGAGCACCAGAACATATCCGGAACTCGCTGATCTGCCAGCGCTTATCCGCCAGTGGGCGGCTGAGCTCGGGTTCTCTGATGTGGGTATCACCACCGCGGATACCGGTGAGCACGCAACCCATTTGCAGGACTGGCTGGCAGCGGGTTACCAGGGCGAAATGGACTATATGGCCTATCATGGTGACAAGCGCTATACGCCCACCTCCCTGGTGCCGGGTACCACTCGGGTGATTTCTGTGAGAATGGACTATCTGCCTTCGCCGGACAGCCCGAAAGAAGCGCTTACTAACCGGGAGGGCGCCTATGTTACCCGTTACGCACTGGGGCGCGATTACCACAAACTGATCCGCAAGCGTCTCGCGCAGCTGGCAGCCAGGATTGATGACGCCGTCAGCGGATACGACTACCGGGCGTTCGTGGACAGCGCGCCGGTGCTGGAGCGCGCCCTGGCCCAGAGGGCTGGCCTGGGCTGGATCGGCAAGAACAACATGCTGATCCACCCGAAGGCCGGCTCCTTCTTTTTCCTTGGAGAAATTTTTACCAGCGCACCCCTCCCCGTCGACGAGCCCTTTGAGACCGATCATTGTGGCAGCTGTTCGGCCTGTCTCGATCTCTGCCCGACAGACGCCTTTGTCGGCCCCCACAAGCTCGATGCCCGGCGCTGCATCAGCTATCTGACCATTGAACTCAAGGGGAGCATTCCCGAGGAGCTACGCCCGCTGATGGGTAACCGCGTTTTCGGCTGCGACGATTGCCAGTTGGTCTGCCCCTGGCAGAAGTTCAGCAAGCCAACCGGGGAAAAGGATTTTCAGCCTAGACACGGGTTGGACAACAGTTCTTTGGCAGAGCTGTTTCTCTGGACGGAGGAGCAGTTCCTGAAGCGCACCGAGGGATCGGCGATTCGGCGAACGGGCTACGAGGGCTGGCTGCGTAACCTGGCCGTGGGGCTGGGCAACGCGCCATCCACTATTCCAGTGATTGAAGCCCTGAAAAAGCGCGCGGATCACCCTTCCGAGATGGTCCGCGAGCATGTCCAATGGGCACTGAAACTCCACGGTTTATAGTTTGAAGAACTGTTCCCGGTAATGGCGCAGCTCGTTGATGGAGTCCCGGATGTCATCCAGGGCGAGGTGGCTGCCTTTCTTTTTAACCCCGGCCAGGACATCCGGGCGCCAGCGGCGGGCAAGTTCTTTGACCGTGGATACGTCGAGATTCCGGTAGTGGAAGAAGTCTTCCAGTTCGGGCATGTACTTGACCAGGAATCGGCGATCCTGACCAATACTGCTGCCGCACAGGGGTGACTGGCCCTTTTCGACGTGCTTCTTCAGGAATTCGATGGTTTGCCGCTCGGCCTCAGACTCGGAAATATCGCTTTCCTGAACGCGCTTGGTGAGGCCGCTTTCACCGTGGGTTCGGGTGCACCATTCGTCCATGGAGTCCAGCAGGGATTGTGGCTGATGGACGGCGATAACAGGTCCTTCTGCCACAATATTGAGTTCTGAATCGGTGATGATTGTGGCCATTTCGATGATCCGTTCTTTTTCCGGATCCAGGCCTGTCATTTCCAGATCGATCCATACGAGGCGGTTATTGCTTTCTGCCATTATTTTCCTAGCCTTCCAGATTTGAGTGTGCGGTCGCGGGGATGTCATTCCGGGAAACGCTACGAGCACATCCATGTGCGCTTGGCGTCGGCCATCCATGGCCGCCGACATTCCCGGAATGACATCCCCACGCCCGCGTGCAAATTAAGAGATATACAAAATGTGTCGCCATTTCCGGAAAGCCGGTCCCAGCCCCACCGCGAAATCGAATGATATATCTTTGACGTGCCGGCATTGCTTAGGCCGATCAATTACGATTGCAGTATGATGGCACACCAAGAGCAAAACTTTCATCTGGTTATCCGGGACGTAAATGACAAAACGGCGACTGAACAAACAGCAGCAATTCCGCATCAAGAAAGTCCAGGAAGAGCGGGCGGCCCGTGCGGCGCGCAAGGAGAAGAAGGTTCAGGAGCAGGCTGATGCCGGGGAGCTTGGTCCGGAGCAGGAAGGGTTGGTCATTGCTCACTACGGGCAACAGCTGGATGTCGAAGCGCTTGAAGGGGAGTTGGCCGGAAACGTGGTGCGGTGTTTTGTTCGGGCCAACATCGATAGTCTGGTGACCGGTGACAAGGTTGTCTGGCGGCCGGGGAAGAACGAGACCGGGGTTATTGTTGCCCGGGGTGAGCGTCGCAATCTGCTGCAGCGGCCGGATAATTTTGGCGCGTTGAAGCCGGTGGCCGCCAATATTGATCACATTATTCTTGTGATCGCTCCGGAGCCGGAACCCCATGATAACCTGATTGACCGGTACCTGGTGGCATCAGAGATCACGGATATTCCTGCCGTGATTCTGTTGAACAAGACTGATCTGATCACCGGCAGTAACCGGGATAGTATCGATGCGCTTTTGGGCCGGTATGAGGCCCTGGGCTATGAGGTGGTGCGAACGTCTGCCGCGGAGTCTGGAGATAAGCCGTCGCCGGAGGTTGAGGCGCTGGTGAAGGATCAGACCAGTGTGTTTGTTGGCCAATCCGGCGTGGGCAAGTCCTCGATTATCCAGACCCTGATGCCGGATGAAGCCATTCGCGTTGGGGCTGTATCAGAGAGTACCGGCAAGGGAATCCACACTACGACTACGGCGAAACTGTTCCACCTGCCTCTGGGCGGCGAACTGATTGACTCGCCGGGCATTCGCGAATTCGGGCTCTGGCATATGACGGCGCAGGAGATCGAATATGGTTTCCGGGAAATCCGGGAGGTGATTGGCACCTGCAAGTTCCGCAACTGCCGGCACATGGGTGATCCGGGTTGCGCCATCGACAGGGCCGCAGAGGAAGGGAAAATCAGCCCCGAGCGGCTTAAAAGCTTCCACCGGATTCTTCAGGATATGGCGGAACAACAGGCCCGGGGGCTCAAGCTGGACTGAGGTATCCGGCTTTACCAGTTCAATTCACCCGGTGCAGGCTCTTCCTTCTCCTGCAGCCATTCCCCACTCTCCAGGCGTTCACGGGCAGCCTCCTGCTCTTCTTCAGTTGGCTGGGTGAGATCGATCAGCGGCTCGTCGGACTGGCCGGCGCTGCTCTGGATGTTGTCGACGGTTTTCTTGTTAAGGACGATGATGGAAATGCGGCGATTGACCGGTGCATTCGGATCTTCCTTGTCGAACAGCACGGAATCGCTCAGCCCCACAACGCGGGCAATCTGCTGCTGGCGAACACCGCCGGCCACGAGGGCTCTTCTGGCAGTATTGGCCCGATCTGCTGACAGCTCCCAGTTGGTGTAGCCTGGCCGGCCATTGAACGGTGTAGAGTCGGTGTGCCCGGTAATGCTGAGCTTGTTGTTCACGGAGCCCAGTGTTTTGGCCAGCTCAAACAGAATATCCTGAGAGTAATACTTCAGCTCTGCCCGGCCGCTATCGAACATGGGACGCCCCGACCGGTCGACGATCTGGATTCGCAAGCCCTCGTCGGTGATATCGATCAGTAGTTGATCCTTGAACTCCTGAAGGGTTTCATTCTGTTCGATGCGATCTTTCAATTCCTGAAACAGCTCCTCCATACGCCGCTGCTCGAGGGTTTCAGAGAGCTCATCCACCACTTGGTCTTCGATCTGGATCTGGCTGGACTCGATATCCGGACTTGCCTCGTTGACCACCGATGCACTGCCCTCAAGATCGACGGGGTTCGGCGAGCCCCCTTCTGTGAAACCAACGGGATCCCGGAAATAGCCCTCTACGGCTTTTTTCTGCTCAGGCGATGCTGTAGCCGTTAACCAGAGTACCAGGAAGAACGCCATCATGGCGGTTGCGAAATCAGCAAACGCAACTTTCCAGGAACCACCATGGTGGCCACCGGCAACAACCTTTTTCCGCTTGATGATGATGGGTTGCTCTTCCACGAATCGGCTCCGGGTTCAGATGAGGACGTTTTTACTTGGAGCGAACGTGGTCGTTCAGCTCCTGGAATCCAGGGCGTTTGTCCGTGGGCAATGCCTTCCGGCCAAACTCGATGGCCATCTGGGGTGCCTGTCCGGATACGGTTGCGACAATTGACGATTTTACGCACTCGTAGGCCTTCAGCTCGTATTTTGCCGCGTGTTCCATGGCAATGGACGCAGGACCAACGAAGCCATACCCCATAAAGATGCCCAGGAAGGTACCCACCAGGGCCGCAGCCACACTGAGACCGATTTTTTCCGGCCCCTCGGTGAGGAAGTTCATAGTAATCACGATACCAAGCACAGCGGCGACGATGCCGAGCCCGGGCAGCGCATCGGCAATCTTGTTGACCGCGTGGGCAGGCTCCTCAAGCTCATGCTGGCGACTGTCGATTTCGTTCTCCATCATGCCTTCCAGCTCATGGGTTGCCATGTTGCCGGAGCTGATAATGCGCAGATAATCGGTGATAAAGGCCAGCAATTCCTTGGATTTCATAATGGCCGGGTAGCGACTGAAAATCTGACTGGACTCGGGGTTGTCGATATCTTCCTCGATCGCCATCACACCCTGTTTACGGGACTTATCGAAAATCTCATAAAGCAGGCTCAGGAGGTCCATGTAGAACGCTTTTTTGTAGGGCGAGCCTGTGAGCAGCTGAATACCCCTGCCAAACACCTCTTTCAGGGTGTGCATGGGATTGGCAATAATGAACGACCCCAGAGCCGCCCCGAAAATGATCAACACTTCGGTCGGCTGCCAGAGCACCATCAGATTGCCGCCGTGGAGAACATAGCCAGTCAACACGCTGGCCAGAACAATAATCGAACCGACGATCAGTAACATAGAATCTACGCACGCCCTATTTTCTTGGTTATTGGCCGAAGCCGGAAGCTGTCACGCACAAGTTGACCCGATAATAGCAAGGCCATGCCACAACCGCGAAGCCGTGAAACAATTTCTATACAGGTGGCAGTCTTTGGTAAACTTCGCGCCTTTGAGCGCAAAGGATCACATTTAATGTTCGACAAGCTTTTTGTTCTGAGCCAGTACATCACGCCGCAACTGGGGGTTTCCAACCTTGCCGGTCGTCTGGCCGACAGTGACAGCTCCCCTGCGCTCAAGAACCGGGTCATCAAATGGTTTATCGGCCGCTACGGCGTTGACATGAGCGAAGCCGCCGAAACGGATCCGGAAGCCTACCCTACCTTCAATGCGTTTTTCACCCGAGCGCTGAAGCCAGGCATCCGCCCTCTGGCGGACGGCGAAAAAACCCTCGTCAGCCCTGTGGACGGTGCCATCAGCCAGCTGGGACAGGTAACCGGAGACCGGGTGTTTCAGGCCAAAGGCCAGTCTTTCAGCCTGAGTGAATTGCTGGGCGGCGAAGAAGCAACCACCGCACCGTTTACCAGTGGCGAGTTCTCGACAATCTATCTCTCTCCAAAAGACTATCACCGCATCCATATGCCGATGGCAGGCACACTCAGGCAAATGATCCATGTACCCGGCAAGCTGTTCTCGGTGAATCCTGTGACTGCCGAGAACGTTCCGAACCTGTTTGCCCGCAACGAACGGGTTGTCTGTATCTTCGATACCGATTCCGGCCCCATGGCAATGGTACTGGTTGGCGCCATGATCGTCGGCAGCGTGGAAACCCGCTGGGCAGGCGTGGTTGTGCCCGGCAGCAGGCAGGTTACCTCAACGCGGTATGAAGGTGAGCACGCCATCAGCTTCGAGAAAGGTGAAGAGATGGGCCGGTTCCGCCTTGGTTCAACAGTGATTATGGTTATGCCCAAGGGAGCCGTCACCTGGAACAGCGATCAGGTGGCCGGAAAAATCGTCCGGATGGGTGAGGCCTTTGGAGCCCTGGCCTGATCGGTTCGTTTAGGCTCACGCCCGCTCGAACGGAAAGGCGAGAACCTCACTGATATCCTGAACCCCGAGTTTGAGCATCAACAGGCGATCCAGTCCGAGGGCGACACCAGCGCACTCGGGCAATCCCTGCTCAAGACCGGCAAGAAACGCCTCATCCAGCGCCATTTCGGGCTTTCCGGAGTGCCTTCGTAGCTGGTTATCGGCTTCAAATCTCAGCCTCTGTTCCTGCGGATCGGTCAACTCCCAGTAGCCGTTACACAGTTCAAGGCCATCTATGTACAGCTCGAAACGGTGCGCCGTTTCGTAACCCTGCGAAAGTGAAACCCTGGCCAGAGAGGCCTGCGACGCCGGATAGCCGGTTATGAACACGGGTCTGTCCCGGCCAAGATGCGGCTCTACTGCAAAACTCATCAGCAGATCCAGGCAGCCATCGCGCCCGAGATCCGCCAACTGTTCCGGCTCCATCCATTGTTCGCAGCGACGCATCAGTTCCCGATCGGTTGCCGCAAAAGGATCAAGGCCCGCCCAGCGCTCCAGTGCGTCCCGATACTGGATAGTGACTGGCCGCTGACATTGCAGCCAGCCGCACACGAGATCCGACACTTCTTCCATAAGCGCCACGTCATCAAAACCCGTCCGGTACCATTCCAGCATCGAGAATTCCGGGTTATGGCGACGTCCCTGCTCGCCGTTGCGGAACACCCTGGAGATCTGATAGATCGAACCTGAGCCAGCTGCAAGCAGACGCTTCATGTGGTATTCGGGAGAGGTCTGGAGCCAACCCCCGGTCCGGGAACCGGCGGTGACCTGGGCGTGAATGCCGTCGAGGTTGACGTCGGTGACGCCGCACCGACCCAGAATCGGCGTCTCGACCTCAAGCACCCCTCTTCTCGCAAAAAAGCCGCGCACAAACGCCAGTTGCTGTGCACGGCTTTCCAGGGCAGCCTGCGAGGCAGAAGGCTGCCAGACAGGTTTGCGGGTCATGGCTGGATTAACTGCTCTTCACCCGGCTGACGTATTCGCCGGAGCGGGTATCAACCTTGAGGACTTCACCGATGGTAATAAACAGGGGTACGTTGACCACGGCACCGGTGGAGAGCGTCGCGGGCTTGGAGCCGCCCTGGGCGGTGTCGCCCTTCATGCCCGGGTCGGTATCGACCACTTCCAGCTCGACGAAATTGGGGGGCGTTACCGACAGTGGCGAGCCGTTGTAGAGCGTCACGGTGTACACGTCCTGCTCTTTCAGCCACTTCAGAGCATCGCCGACCGCCTTGGCATCAGCCGGGTACTGTTCGAAAGAGCCGTCAGTGAGCATGAAGTGCCAGAACTCACCATCGGTGTAGAGGTATTCCATGTCCTGATCAATGACATCTGCGGCTTCCAGAGTTTCGCCGGACTTGAACGTGCGCTCCCAGACCCGGTTGGTCATGAGGTTACGCAGCTTTACGCGGTTGAAGGCCTGCCCCTTACCGGGTTTTACAAACTCGTTCTCGAGAATGATGCAGGGGTCGCCATCCAGCAAAACCTTAAGACCGCCGCGAAATTCGTTGGTAGAATATGAAGCCATGAAATGTCCACCTGACAAAATGCTGTTTAGAATTCGAAGGGCGTTATGATACAGCGAACCCCCGCCCGTATAGAAGCCCACCTTTCCGACCACGAACATCGCAGCTGGCAGCAATTGCTGTCGGACTCCGTAACGTCGCCGGAAGAGCTGCTCCGACGCCTGGAGTTACCCGAGGAACCGTGGCTGTCGGCGGCACGGCAAGGCCATGGCCTGTTTTCGGTGCGGGTGCCCGAACCGTTTCTTGCTCGCATGGAAAAGGGCAATCCCGCTGACCCGCTGCTCAGACAGGTGCTTCCTCTTGCTGAAGAAACCGGTCACGCGCCGGGTTTTGTCAGCGACCCACTGGAAGAGTCGGGCGCTATTGCCACCACAGGGCTGATTCGCAAATACCGCAGCCGGGCGCTGCTAATGGTGACCGGACAATGCGCGATCAACTGCCGCTACTGTTTTCGCAGGCACTTCCCCTATGATGAACAGCGACTGAACCCGGATGACAGAAAGCAGGTCATTGACACCCTGGCGGCCAGCCCGGAAATCAATGAAGTCATTTTCAGCGGCGGCGACCCCCTGGCTGTTAACGACAGACTGCTGGCTCAATGGGCAACCGCTATCAGTGGCATCCCGCACATTCGTCGCCTGCGCTTGCATACACGCCTGCCAGTGGTCATCCCGCAAAGGGTCTGTGACGAGCTTTTGAAATGGCTCTCCACAACGCCCCTTCAGATCGTGATCGTGTTGCACGTAAATCATCCAGCGGAAATAGACACCGCCACGCGCCGGGCCCTCTCTTATCTCCGGGCTGCAGGCGTAACACTGCTTAACCAGAGCGTTATCCTGAGGGGAGTGAATGATCAGGCTTCGGTGCTTGAGGAACTGAGCGAGACCCTGTTTGAAGCAGGCGTCCTGCCCTATTACCTGCACGCATTTGACCCGGTGGCAGGCGCCCACCACTACGATGTGCCGGATGAAGAAGCACGACACCTGGTGCGTGAACTGCTGTCGAGATTGCCAGGATTCCTGGTGCCAAAGCTGGTAAGAGAGGAGCCCGGCAAGGAAAGCAAGACCCCGATCAACTTGTTCCCGTGACCGACATCGCAAAAAAGGGCCCGATTTCACTTGTCAAAGATTGTCAACTCATGATCTTCTCGCTTTTTACGACTGGTTTGCTACTTTAAAGTCCAGTAACGTTGAAGATAAAAACATGTATTTACGGCGTTTTCCTGACAGGCCGGTGGACACTCAGTAGCCACCAGTGGCCGGACAGGGCCAACCCCGGAATACCACCTGTGGTCCAGACATTGGCATGCATTCATGGAAGGTAAGACCCTGAAACCTGATCTCCGCGTTCCCGAACAGAAAACGGCCAGTCTGTCGTTCTGTGACACGACGCCCAAGGCGTTCCGGGTCTGGATCGACCAATTGCCTATGGCCAATATCGGCGAGGTATCACGGCAGCTCTACCATGCCATTATCGAGCTGAACCACCTGTTTCTGACGCCCCAGCAACGCATGCAGTTCCTGGAGCTTATCCGGGAAAAGATTCATTTCGTGTGCAACGAGCTTTCCAGGCACTACCTCGGTCTGGCGGTGGCGCTTCCTGAAAAACAGAGGAAAATCGCCAACCTGTCCCAGGCGCTTCAATTACACCTGGCCGGCGGATACAAGCTGTGCGTGCTGGAGTTCATCGACAACGGAGGCCTGGACAAAAACCGCCGCCAGATTGCCACCGCCGCGCATCGCGCCATTTCCGAACTTTCGGCAACGATTCTGAGATCACATCAACTCTATTGCCCCAGCCCTGCCCAGAGCTGGCTCGAGTGTCATCGGCTGTACCGGTTTGCCCATCGCAACAAGCTC
Organism: Marinobacter sp. MIT932201; assembly: GCF_047123295.1. Lineage (NCBI taxonomy): Bacteria > Pseudomonadati > Pseudomonadota > Gammaproteobacteria > Pseudomonadales > Marinobacteraceae > Marinobacter > Marinobacter sp. MIT932201. The sequence goes on from NZ_CP138917.1 coordinate 3,057,289, forward strand.
TCCGTGGTTCAGGTGGAGGACGACACGCTCCTGCATCGTCGCACCAGCTCAGTAGCCGATGCCTACAAGAGAATTCTCCTTCTTGGCTGTGCTCGTCCCAATCAGCTGCGACAGTCGGAACTTCTGCATGTCTATGAGCTTTGTGAATCATGGACTGACCACACCCGTTGCGGGCCTGATATCGGTGACGACAGTCTCTTCGTAATCAACTTGGAGCGGGACAACCCACCGTTTTACCGCAGCCTTCTGGACCAAAAGCCCGGTGATGAGAGCTTTGGCTTCGATACCCGGGATCTCTCGGCGATGCTCTCTGAAACGCTTCACGCCCGGCGTGAGCATAAGGAGACCGATCACGAACTGAGAGTACCGGCAAAGGTCAGCGACACCCTGCTCACCCATCTCAGCCAGGCCCTGGGGATTCTCGCCAAGCGAAATTTCAACCGAATCGCCAGCCAGGGATCTCTCGAAGTGTGCGTGGGTCTGACCGCCGCCCATTACTTCATCGCCGGCGAGAAAACGTTTACCGAATTCGTGAATGGCAATGACAACGGCCATCATGAGGATGAAAACCTGTTCGTACGGTCTTCACGCCAGAAACAGGATGCCTGGTCGGGCGCACACGATGCAGGGCCCAGCGATGAACGACTCCACGCCGCCGATACGCCCATCAATTTCAAAGGTTCCTTCGGCAACTCGCAGGCGCCATCGACGGACAGGAATCGGCCAAGGTCTCACCATTCCCTGTTGATCAATACAAGTCCGGGCGGCTACTGCGTTGCCTGGGAAAGCAATGTGCCACCCTCACTGCAGGCCGGTGAAATTCTGGGAGTTCGAGAGCAAAGCAGCCACCCCTGGAGCGTAGCCGTTGTGCGCTGGATTCGTCAGATCAAGAATCAGGGTACGCAGGTCGGAATTGAGCTCCTGGCCCCCAGCGCCTCACCCTGTGGGGTTCGCCTTGTTCAGAAGGTGGGAAATAGCAGCGAATATCTACGTGGCTTGCTGCTGCCGGAAATCAGCGTGGTCAACCAATCCGCCACGCTGATCACACCTCGCCTGCCGTTCCAGTCCGGGAGCCGCATTTCCCTGCTCCACGACGGCCGGGAGGACCAGGGACAACTGTCTCGCAAGGTCTCCTCCACCGGCAGCATCAGCCAATTCGAACTCAAATTGCAGAATGCCGCAACGCTGAATGCTGGCGCCCCACCAGCATCGTCCGGTGCCAGCGAGGATGAGTTCGACTCGCTCTGGCCATCGCTGTAAGGTCACCAAACTGAGACACCGGCCCCGGCAGAGGGTTGTTATTGAACCACAACCCCTGCATCATTCAGCGTTAGTGAATGAACCGTGTATCACGAGACGCCCTTCGAATGCAGAAAAAGAACGCGACCGTACACCTGCTGATTCTTGATCCATCGCAAAACGATGCCGAATCGCTGGTCAGCCTGCTCCGCAACTCCGGCAAGGCCACCCGAGCCCACAGAATCACCTCGGAAGAAGATCTTGAGGAGACGCTGAAAGCGGGAAACTGGGATCTCCTTCTGGCCCGTGATCTGGACCAGGAATTCTCGGCCGATGATGCCCTTGCCATGATCCGCAGGATGGACAAGGACATTCCGTTTATCCTCCTAACGGAAGAGGAAAGCCGCGAACGCACGGTCGGCATGATGAAGGCGGGCGCCCAGGATACTGTGGCTTTCGAGCATACCGACCTGATTGTGCTGAAGGTAAACCGGGAGCTGGCTGCCCTTGATGAGCGCAGAAGACGTCGTGTTCTGGAATCCCACCTGCGAGAGGCAGAACAGCGCTGCCAGTTGCTCCTCGAGAGCTCCAAGGATGCCATTGCCTACATCAACGACGGCATGCATATCTATGCCAACCAGTCGTACATGGAATTCCTCGGATACGACGATATTGACGACCTTATCTGCGTTCCTGTGCTGGACACCCTTACTCCGGAAAGCCAGGAAAAGTACAAGGAGTTCATGAAGTCGTTTGCCGAAAAGGGCGAAGACGGCATGACCATGAACTGCACGGCACGGCGTAGCGACGATCACGAGTTGAACGTCACGATGTCGGTGTCGGCTGCCACCTATGACGGCGAGGCCTGCACACAGATTGTGTTGCAGCCAGAGCACAGCGATGCGGAACTGGAAGAAAAGCTTCGCCAGATCAGCAGCCAGGATCTTTTGACTGGCCTCTACAACCGTCAGTACCTGATGGATGCACTCGCCGAAGCCATTGCCACTGCCGGCAAGAAGAATGAGACCGGTGCGCTGGCTTACATCGCCCTGGACAACTTCATGAGCATGAAGGGGCAGGTAGGCATTTCCGGCGCAGATTTGCTCTTGGGCGATCTGGCCAACCTGCTCAAGGAACAGGCCGGAGAGGAGCTCACCCTGGCACGTCTGAGCGACGATGCCTTCAGCCTGCTGTGCCAGCCATGCGACGAAGGCACAATGGTCGAACACGCCGAGCGTATCCGTAAGACCGTAGAAGACCATCTTTTCGACATCAATGATCGCACGGTACAGCTGACTGTGAGCATCGGTGTTGCGTCAATTACCGAGAACTCTCCGAAGGCCGAGGAGCTCATGGCCCGGGCGCATACGGCGTCGGCGGAAGTGCGCAAGCTCGAGGGTCATGCCGAAGGCAACGGTGTGGTGGTGTACAACCCGGCCGACTTCGAAACACTGGATCAAAGCAATTCGGTGGAAGCGATTCAGAAGGCACTAGATGAGAACCGCTTCAGGCTGCTGTTCCAGCCGATTATCAACCTGCGTGGCGAAGGAGAAGAGCATTACGAAGCCTTCGTGCGTATGCTCGACAAGGACGACGAGGAAGTCTCCCCTTATGACTTCCTGCCGCCAACGGGCCCGAGCGACACCGCTATCAAGATCGACCGCTGGGTTATCCTGCAGACCATCAAGCAGCTCTCCAGCCACCGGTCACGGGGTCACGATACCCGCCTGTTCCTCAATGTGACGGCTGAAACCCTGCAGGATAAGACCTTCACTCCCTGGCTGAGTGTCGCCCTGAAGGCTGCCCGGAGACTCCCTGATCTTCCAGATCCGTGAAGGCGATGCCAACAACTTCATGAAGCAGGCGAAAGACTTCACCAAGGCGGTCCACGCGCTTCACTGCAAGGTATCCATCGCCCAGTTCGGCTGCGCCCTCAATCCGTTCAATACCCTGAAGCACATCGATACCAACTACGTGAAAATCGATGGCTCCTTCACGGAAGAAATCCAGAAGAGCGAGGAGGCCAAGGAGCAGGTCAAGGAAATGGTCAAGAGCCTGCAGTCCAGCGGCAAGCTCACCATCATTCCGCTGGTGGAGAACGCCGGCGTTCTCGCCACACTATGGCAGGCCGGCGTGAATTACATTCAGGGCTACTATCTGCAGGCGCCGGTACCGGAAATGAACTACGACTTCGGCGACAACTGAGCCTGATCGGCTCAGTTGTCGGCGTTGTCCAGACTCTGGTTGGTTTCGCTCTCCCGGAAACCAATCAGATAAAGGATTGCGTCCAGACCCAGCGTGGAAATCGCATGGCGAGCCGACTCCTTGACCAGGGGTTTGGCACGGAACGCCACACCCAGGCCAGCCTGACTGAGCATGGGGAGGTCATTGGCGCCATCACCGACGGCAATCACCTGTTCCCGGGAAATATGCTCCTTCTCGGCGATCTCCAGCAACAGTTCTGCCTTCCGCTTGCCGTCCACAATCTGCCCTGACACCCTTCCGGTGACCTTGCCAGCCTCGATCTCAAGCTCGTTCGCGTAGATGTAATCGATGCCAAGTTTGCGCTGCAGATGGCGGGCAAAGTAGGTGAATCCGCCCGACAGGATGGCCGTGCGATAACCCAGTGCCTTGAGACTTCGAATCAGGTGCTCAGCCCCCTCGGTCATTCGCAGCCGTGAGGCGATGCCCTCAAGTACCGACTCGTCCAGCCCCTTCAAAAGCGCAAGGCGCTCGGCGAAACTCTGGCTGAAATCCAGTTCGCCCTGCATGGCCCTCTCGGTAATCTCCGCCACCTGCTCGCCCACGCCGGCTTCCGCCGCGAGTTCGTCGATCACTTCGGCTTCGATCAGCGTGGAGTCCATATCAAAGACCACGAGACGACGATTACGCCGGAAAATGGAATCCTCCTGGAACGCAATATCCACATTCATTTCGCCGGCGATGTGCAGGAAGTCCGCGCGCAACTGCTCGAGATCCGATGGTGTACCCCGAACCGAAAACTCGACACAGGCAATCCGGTTATCGGCGGCGTTCAGAGAAGGCCGGGCAGACAGCCGGGAAATATTGTCGATATTCAGGCCGTGGCGGGCGGTAATGGCCGAAACACGGGCAATCTGCTCGGCTTTGATATCCCGGGCCAGCAGCGTCACGATGTAGCAGGCCCGGTTCCGGGCGGCGGCCCAGGATTGGTATTCCTCCACCGTGATGGGCGCAAACCGCACCTGCAGATCCAGGGCATGGAGCCGGAACAACAGATCCCTGATGACCGGAGAGGATTTGGACTCGTCCGGAATTTCGATCAGGATGCCCCAGGTCAGGTGATCGTGGATGACCGCCTGGCCAATATCCAGAATCCGCACATCGTAACGCCCCATGATGCCGGTGATTTCCGACGTCAGGCCCGGTTTGTCACGTCCGGAGACATTAATCAGTACCAGTTCACTCACTGTCGACACCCTCACTGTCTGAGCCGGCCTCTTCCTGCGCCCGAGCAGCGGAAGGAATCACATCGATGCCATCAACCCGTTGCAGTCCCCTGGGCAGCTTGTGGCCGCGCCGGCCCCGCTCTCCGAGGTAGTGTTCAAGGTCACTGAACTGGAGCCCCATCTTGCGCTTGCCCGCCCGGACCTCCAACTGGTCGTCCTCGGCAAATACGGCCACTGCCACCACATATTCCTCGCGGTTCTGGACCCTGGCTGAAGGAATGCTGATGATCTTGTTACCCTTACCCTTGGCGAGTTCCGGCAGCTCGCCCAGCGGGAAAACCAGCATACGTCCCTCGTTGGACACGGCCCCAAGGTACAAGGTTTTTTCGGTGGTCGGTATTACCACCGGAGGCATGATCCTGGCTCCTTTGGGGACACTCACCACCGCCTTGCCATTGCGGTTTTTGCTGATCATGTCGTTCAGTGATGTCACAAAACCATAGCCGCCATCGGTGACCAGCAGTGCCTTGCGGGACGGATCCCCCATCAACAGCCCTGAAAAGCTTGCCCCGGAAGGAGGGTTGATCCGCCCGGTTAGCGGCTCGCCCTGCCCCCTGGCAGACGGCAGGCTGTGAGCCATCAGCGAATAGGCCCGCCCGGTTGAATCCAGGAAGATCGCCTGCTGGTTATTGCGCCCCCGGGCTGCCAGTGAGAAACGGTCACCGGCTTTATAGCTCAGACCTTCCGGCTCAATGTCGTGCCCTTTGGCGGCGCGAACCCAGCCTTTCTCGGACAACACAACGGTGACAGGATCATTCGAGACCAGATCCACTTCACTGAAGGCCCGGGCCTCCTCACGCTCAACAATGGGTGAGCGACGGTCATCGCCAAAGGTTTCGGCATCTGCCTGCAGCTCGCTCTTGATCAGCTCGCGGAGGCGGTCTTCAGAACCGAGGATGGACTGGAGTTCATCCCGTTCGGCTGAGAGCTCATCCTGTTCGCCCCGGATTTTCATTTCCTCAAGCTTGGCCAGATGGCGCAGCTTCAATTCGAGGATGGCCTCGGCCTGATCGGCGGACAACCCGAAACGGGCCATCAACTCGGCCTTGGGCTTGTCTTCAGTACGGATGATTTCGATCACTTCATCAATGTTGAGATAAGCAATCAGCAAGCCTTCCAGGATATGCAGGCGAGCAAGAACCTTGTCCAGGCGATGCTGGAGACGACGGATTACAGTAGTGCGACGGAAGGCCAGCCACTCGGTCAGAATCTGCTGCAATCCCTTCACGCCCGGCCGGCCGTCATTACCGATCACATTGATGTTGACCCGATAGGTTTTCTCGAGATCGGTGCTCGCGAACAGGTGCGCCATCAAACCATCCAGATCCACCCGGTTGGACCGTGGCACGATCACCAGGCGGGTCGGGTTCTCGTGATCGGATTCGTCACGAAGGTCGGCCACCATGGGAAGCTTCTTGGTCTGCATCTGATGGGCGATCTGCTCCAGCACACGGTTACCGGAGACCTGGTGTGGGAGGTCCGTAACCACGATTTCGCCGCTTTCCCGAATCCAGCGGGCCCGCATCCGTAAGGATCCGCGGCCGGTTTCATACATCTGCCGGATGTCCTTCCGGGGAGTAATGATTTCCGCCTGGGTCGGAAAATCCGGGCCTTTGATGTGTTCACAAAGCTCTTCCACCGTCGCCCCGGGCTGATCCAGCAGGCGTATACAGGCGGCGGTCACTTCCCGCACGTTGTGCGGCGGGATATCGGTGGCCATACCAACCGCAATACCGGTGGTGCCATTCAGAAGTACATGGGGCAACCTGGCAGGCAGTACCGACGGCTCTTCCATGGTGCCATCAAAATTGGGCACCCAGTCCACCGTACCTTGCCCAAGCTCGCCCAGGAGCACTTCCGCGAAAGGCGCCAGGCGGGATTCGGTGTAACGCATGGCGGCAAAGGATTTCGGGTCGTCCGGCGAGCCCCAGTTCCCCTGCCCGTCCACCAGCGGGTAACGGTAAGAAAAAGGCTGGGCCATCAGCACCATGGCTTCGTAACACGCGCTGTCACCATGGGGGTGAAATTTACCCAGCACGTCGCCCACGGTGCGCGCGGACTTCTTGTATTTCGAGGTGGATTTCAGTCCCAGCTCGGACATGGCATAGACAATTCGCCTCTGAACCGGTTTCAGGCCATCGCCGACATTGGGAAGTGCCCGGTCAAGAATGACGTACATGGAATAATCGAGATAGGCCTTCTCCGTGTAATCCCGGAGCGAAACCCTCTCGAAGCCTTCATCCGTAGTCTGAAACTCTGGCATGGATGCCTCTTTGATTGCCTGTGTTGCCTGATTTGAAAACCGTCGGTGATGCTGTGCCCTGGCCCCGGAATAATCACCGGACAGCAGGAGCGCACATTATATGGAGCAAGGCGCCGATACACCAACAACCTGCGGATTTATTGGCCAAAAACGGACCTCCGTTGCACAGACGCCTGATTCCAATAGCGGAATTCCCGCATGGAGAGTCTGTAAGGTGGGCCGTATTCTCGCATCCAGTGAATAGAAGACCGTTTTACTTCTCTGACAAGCGGAACACTATGAAACCCAACATCAAAGCCTGCGGGCAAGCCATGGTCACAGCCATGGTAAATGCAGTTCTGGCGGTAGCACTGATGCTCCTTGTGGAGTTTGCAATCAGTGGCAGCTTCCAGATTCCCGAGACCTATCTCTGGGCAGGATTACTGATCTGGGTGGTCATTTTCGCGGGACAGTTCTGGCGACAGCGACATCTCTGCAGATCCTGCGACACACCATCGGAATCACCCGACCCCTCCCGATAACCCGATCTGCTCCCGGCCAGAATGCTGCCTCCTTGACCGGGAGCAATTACCCAGTTGTTTTTCAAATCATTCTCTTCCCCGATGCTATATTGGCAATAAGCCAAACCGACAGTACGGGAGAGATCTATGGATTTTGGTAAGCGTTTGGGGCTTCGGGTAAAAGTTGCTTTGCCTTTCGCTATTACTGCAGTAGCCCTGATTGTTATCGGTTTATTCGCTGTCAGTACCGTCCGGAATCTGGTCTCCGACACCGACAACATTGCCGAAACCTACCTGCCATCCGTCAGCGAAATCCTCAATGGTGACCGGGATCTCTACCAGGCAATGGTGGCCCAGATGGCCTTTGTGGACGCCCAGTTCAACAATGAGGAGGGTGAGAACTACCTCGCCAGTTTCGATGAAAATGCTGGACAGGCTCTCGAACGCTTTAACCAGGCGGTGGCCAGGCTTGAAGGCACTGGTGTATCCGATGGTTTGATACGGCCTACGAGCGTTGGCTGAGTTCCGCCCAGCGAGTTCTTCAGCTGGCAGAGACGGGAGATGCCGAGCAGGCACGATCGTTGGCCGCCAGTGAGACCAACGAGCTTTTCGATAATCTCCGCAATTACTTTGATGAGGTTGGCGCTCACGCCGATGCGCAAGCCCAGATTCGAGCCGGTGAAGCCTCGTCTGAAGGCCAGAGCAGCTCGATGACCATCCTTTTGATCACAGTCGTCGCCATACTGATCAGTATTGGGCTCTTCGCTGTATTCCTGAAAATGATTATCGCATCGATTAGTGCCCTCAGGGATCAACTGGACAATATCGCCCAGGGAGAAGGCGATCTGACCCAGCGAATTCCGGTCGAGATGGATGATGATCTGGGCAAACTCGCAAAAAGCTTCAACCTGGTCCTGGAAAACCTGCAATCGATGATTGGCTCCATCCAGCAGTTGACCCGGGAGCTTGGCACTGGTGCTTCAGATCTTGCCCGGGCGGCGAAGGATAACAACGATGGCGTGACGCGACAGACGGACTCCATTTCCATGGTCGCCACTGCCATCAACGAAATGCAGAGTGCCATCGAAGAGGTTGCTGGCAACGCCTCCAGGGCCGCGGAGATTACACGGGAGGCGGAAGAAAAGGGCAAGAACGGCGCACGAATTATCCGCAGCTCTTCAGAGCAGGTGCACCGGCTGGCCGCCCAGATTTCAAAAGCCGTGGAAGTCATCCGCAAGCTGTCTGACGATTCCGACAACATCACGTCCGTTCTGGACGTAATCAGGGGCATTGCCGAGCAAACCAACCTGCTGGCATTGAACGCCGCTATCGAGGCAGCACGTGCCGGCGAGCAGGGACGGGCAGCAAGGAGGCAAGCGAAACCGAAAAACTGGCCACCGATGCAGAATCTGAACTCAAAGCCATTCTGGAGGCTATGGCAAACATTGCAGATGTAAACACCAGTGTAGCGTCAGCCACTGAAGAGCAAACTCAGGTAGTGGACGAGATCAACCGTAGCATCACTGAAATCAACGATCTGGCAACAGAGAGCGCAAATCGCTCACGGGATATTGATGGAATCAGTGAATCCCTAGAGGGCTATGCGAGGGAACTGGAAAGTCAGACAGGCAGATTCCGGGTCTAGGCCCGGAATCTGTCAGTGGCAGGGTCAGCCAGGATTACTGCCGGATACCCTCGACAGAAATGATGATCTCAACGGTCTCGGAGGCCTTTCCGAGATCCATCGGGATACCGAAGTCTTTCAGGCGAAGCTCGGTTTCCGCTTCAAAACCCATGCGATAGCCTCCCCAGGGGTCCTCACCATGACCCAGCATTTCGGCATCCAGGGTGACTTCCTTGGTAACACCACGGAGAGTCAGGTCACCGATGATATCGGCCTCGCCTTCTTCATCCAGCACCACGCGCTTGCTCTTGAAAGTTGCCTGCGGAAACTCGTCCACATACAGGAAGTCTTCGCTACGCAGGTGCTTGTCACGCTCTGCATGATTGGAATCCACACTGCTGGTATCGATCGTCACGTTCACGGTGCTGTTTTCGGGATTCTCGGCGTCATAAACAAATTCGCCGTCAAAATCGTTAAAACGCCCGTAGAGCCAGCTATAGCCCAGGTGGGAAATCTTGAAAGTGACGAACTGGTGGGCGCCTTTGGTATCAAAGGCATAGGTGCCACTGTGCTCGTCGGCATGAACCGCACCAACAAGCGCCATCGACACGGCAGAAGCAAGCAGAACTTTTTTCATGATTAACTCCCTTATTTCATAGGTGCCCGACTCCCGGGCGTTACACGATGAGAAAAACGGCAGACGGGTCACTTCCCGAACATACGCCACAAGGTCCGATCACGATCAAACAGATGGTGTTTCAGAGCCCCGGCCGCATGGACCGCTGCAAGGGCAACTATTGCCCATGTTGACCAGTAGTGAACGGTCCCGGCGGTGTCTTCCATTCCCTTGATCTGGCCGGTAACTGATGGCACCTCAAACCAGCCGAAAACGCTGATTGAAGAACCGTCCGCTGTTGAAATCAGGTAACCGCTCACCATGGCAACGAAAATCAGCACATACAGCAGGAGGTGGGCCATGTGAGCGCTTCGGATCTCCCAGCGCTTGTGACCGGGCAACGGCTCCGGCGCCTCGTTCAACATTCGCCAGGCCACACGAAAAAGCATCACCATCAGCAAAAGAATTCCGATGCTGCGGTGGATGTCGGGTGCTCTGCGATACCAGTCGTCGTAATACGACAGATCCACCATCCAGAAACCGAGCCCGAAAAGTCCAAGAACAACCACAGCGACAAGCCAGTGGATAATGATCGCCACTAAACCGTAGCTGGCCGGAGTGTTTCTGAATTGCATGATGAAAAATGACCCTATTCCCTGGTTAAAGATGCTTCGGCGAGTTTAGAAACTCGGAACGACGAAAAAAATCGAAATCTTTTGCAGCGCTACATCAGAATTTCTGACCATTCCCCCGCCTTTTGCCTTTGGTCGCATACGGGTTTTACGGATTGCTCAAAATTATAGCAACGATAGACTTGATGCATATTTGAACGCCCCGTCTGGGGCCTCAGTGACCGAGAGGACAGGACATGGAACTCGAATTCGACGAAAGCGTGGTTGTACCCAGCAACAATTGATTCTCTGGCGGTCCGCCCGGGCCGCTGGGCTCCTCTTCCCATCTCAAGACAGCGAAAGATACAAACCGTTTCCACTTTCCACATGAAACAGTGGTAATAAACGCGTTTTTTTGGCAATCTTCCCTCCAACTATCAGTAACTTCGCAAGTTTTACTGCGTCATCTGTACTGATAAAAGACAGTTCAGGCGCCAGAGTGGGGCGGCTGATGCGTTCGTTTAATTGACCAGAATCAGCTATGTCGAAACGCCTCCCTGAAAAGCTGACAGATCCCGAAGTGGAACTGTTATCCCCTATGCTGAACAGGGAAGGTGATACATGGACTGCCGATTTTCGCGGACTGACCCTCAGAACAGCACTCCAACCCATCTACAGCATTTCGCACAAGCGCATCGTCGGTTACGAGGCTTTGATCAGAGCGTTTGATAACGATAACTCCGCCGTCCTGCCGCTCCACCTTTTTCAGCTACCGACTTCAGACGCGGAAAACCTGCTCCTCGACCGCCTGTGCCGATACCTTCACATACGTAATTACAGTGGCATCCGCGATCAACTGAACTGGCTTTTCCTTAACGTCTCTCCGCAAGTGGTCACCAGCGGCAGCCAAGCCGATTCGTTTTTCGGTCACTTGCTCACCAAGACCGGGCTTCCGCCGCACCGTATTGTCATGGAAATCGTCGAGCAGCCAACAGACGATGCAGAAAGGCTGCGGGAAACCGTTGCCTACTACAAAAAACTGGGCTGCCTGACGGCGATTGATGATTTCGGCGCCGGCCACTCCAATTTCGAGCGAATCTGGAACCTGTCCCCGGACATCGTCAAGCTGGACCGGAAGCTGCTGACCCGGGCAACAGACGATCACAAAGCCCGACAGATTCTGAATGGCATCGTGTCACTGCTGCACCAGTCCGGCTGCCTGGTGCTTCTGGAAGGTGTTGAAACCCGCGATCAGGCGATGATCGCCATTGATGCCGGCGTGGACTTCGTGCAAGGCTTCTATTTCCGCAGACCTAGTACCGAACTGGACCAACTGGCCCACGGGCCTGCCGATTTCGACAATCTGTTGCAGGAATACAAGAACCGCAACCAGGTTACACTGGACCCGACACGGCAATTGGTGGACTTCTTCAGTGGCTTTTTTGACCATGCCATCAGCAAGCTCCGCAGCGGTATGAGCATGCAACAATCCTGTCTGGAGCTGCTGAATCACCCCGCCGTCTCACGCTGCTACCTGGTCGACGATAAAGGCGTTCAGATCGATGACACGCTGGTTTCCGACACCGGTACCCGCAGCATGGACCCGCGTTTTAAACCTCTGGAGAGTACCAGCAGTGCCGACTGGTTCCGCCAACAGTACCTCCGCCAGGCTTTGGCCCACCCGGAAAGCCTGCACGTCACCGCACCGTATCTCTGCGTTACCGGTGCTTATATGTGTGTCACTCTGTCATTGGGGTATTTTCAGGACGGAAAACTCCAGGTGCTCTGCTGCGACATTCTCGCCAACCCGACCGAGCAAACCTCATAATCCGGGATTTATGTCGTAAACCAGTGCAATGACCACAACCGTGACCGCACCAATGAACAGATTCATCGGCAACCCCACCCGCACAAAATCACTGAATCGGTAACCGCCCGGCCCGAACACCATCATGTTGGTCTGATACCCCAGTGGCGTGGCAAAGCTGGCCGAGGCGGCCATCATGACGGCGATCACGAAAGGCTCGGCAGCGACTCCCATACTGGTCGTCATCGACAGAACAATGGGAATGACCAGCACAGCGGCAGCGTTGTTAGTAATAACCTCAGTTAGCACCGACACAACAAGATAGACCAGAAGGATGGTTAGAAGGACATTGCCCTGACTGAAGCCAAGAATGCCCTCAGCGACAAAGCCCGCAGCGCCGGTTTGCTCCAGCGCTGCACCCATGGCAAATGACGCCGCTATCGTAAGAATAACCGGCACATCGACCGATTTCTGGGCCTGGCCGACCGAGCAGCAGCCCGACAGAATCATCGCCGCGGCACCTAGCAAGGCCGCATTCAGCATGCTCAGCGTGCCGCAGGCAGCAAGGCCCACCAACACCAACAGGATTCCCCAGGACAGCCAGGCGCGGTCATGCCGGGGCGTCTCGGTTTCCAGGTCATTGATCAGCAGGAAGTCCTTGTTATAGCGCTGACGACTGACAAACGCGGGCCGAGCTTCCAGAAGCAGCACATCGCCCGGCTTGAGTCGAATGTTACCGAGGTTGCCGGACACACGCTCACCACCTCTAGCAACAGCCAGGACGACAGCACCGTATCGGTCACGGAACCGCGCATCGCGAATGGTCGAGCCCAGAACATCAGACTGCGGCGATAAGGCCGCTTCCACGAGACGCCGTTCGGCCCGGTCTTTGCTCAGGCTGGGCTCATCTTCATGAACCGACGGAACGATACCGTTGATGCGCAAGAGGTCTGAAATGGCCTGGGTATCACCGGCGAACACCAGCCGATCGCCACCCCTGAGCCGCTCCTCCGAAGGCACTGCGGTAACCACGCTACCATCCCGCTCAATCTCGACCAGGTATAGACGTTCCAGCTCCCGGAGCCCTGCCTCACCGACGGTCTTCCCGACCAGCGGCCCGTCGAATGACACCGCCACTTCCAGAGTGAATTCCCTCATGGAACCGAATTTCTGCTGGTCCTTGCGGTCCGGCAGCACTCTGGGCATAACCAGCAACAGCGCCGCGACACCGATGATGGCTACCGGCAGTCCCACGGCCGTAATGGAGAAGATCGAAAAGCCCTGTTCGCCGGTCAGTTGCTGGTACTGGCCATTCACGACCAGGTTGGTGCTGGTTCCTATCAACGTGAGGGTACCCCCCAAAATGGCGGAATAGCTCAGGGGAATCATCAGTTTCGACGGTGAGATACCGATTTTCCGGGACCAGGCGTGTACCGCCGGAATCATGGTGGCGACGACCGGAGTATTATTGAGAAAGCCACTCAGAAGGGAGACCGGGAGAGCGATCCGCGCCTGTGCCGAGCGGACGGTCCGGGGATTGCGAAGCAGATGATGCACCAGCAGATCGACGCCGCCGGAATGGTGAATGCCCGCGGCCACCACAAACATGGCTACAACGGTAATCAGGCCACTGTTGCTGAATCCCGCAAGGGCCTGATCCGCGGAAACAATTCCGCTGGCACTGAGCACAACGAGCACACCCATCATAATCAGATGGGGCGCAAATCGCCCTGCACTCATCAGTATCAGCGCGGTGCCTGCGAGGCCCAGCGCAAACCAGCCCTGCCAGTCCATCAACGGTTCTTCCCGATCAGAAAACTGGCAGGATAACGAGTTTAAAGAATGCAGAGAAAGAATAAAGGATGCTTTTTATAGCACCTTATGGCATATCAAACTTCAATGTCGGCCATGTTGCCGTAGGTCTCCAGCCAGGCTCTCCGATCGGATGCGCGCTTCTTGCCTAACAGCATGTCCATACGGCTATCAGTGTCGTCACCGTCCTCTATGGTCAGCATAACCAGTCGACGGGTGTCCGGAGCCATGGTTGTTTCCCGCAGCTGGAGTGGGTTCATTTCACCCAGCCCCTTGAAGCGGGTCACCGAAATCTTGCCCTTGCGTTTCTCGGCAGCAATGCGGTCGATGATGCCCTGCTTTTCGTGCTCATCGAGGGCGTAGAAGGTTTCCTTGCCCAGATCCACCCGATACAGCGGCGGCATGGCGACGAACACATGGCCGGCGGCCACCACAGGGCGGAAGTGTTTTACAAACAGCGCGCACAGCAGCGTGGCAATGTGAAGACCATCCGAGTCCGCGTCGGCGAGGATGCAGATCTTGTTGTAGCGGAGGCCCTCAAGCTGGTCAGACCCCGGATCTACACCAATGGCAACGGCAATATCATGGACCTCCTGGGATGCCAGAATCTCGCCGGAGTCCACCTCCCAGGTGTTGAGGATCTTGCCGCGCAGCGGCATCACTGCCTGGAATTCCCGATCCCGGGCCTGTTTCGCGGAACCACCAGCGGAGTCGCCCTCTACCAAGAACAACTCCGAACGGGCGGTATCACCGCCGGAACAGTCCGCCAGCTTACCGGGCAGCGCAGGGCCCGAGGTAACTTTCTTCCGGGCCACTTTTTTACTGGCCCGCAGACGGCGCTGAGCATTGCTGATAAAGAGTTCCGCCAGCGCCTCAGCGACATCGGTATGCTGGTTGAGCCAGAGACTGAAGGCATCCTTGACCACACCGGAGATGAAGGCGGCAGCCTCACGGGAAGAAAGGCGCTCTTTGGTCTGCCCTGAGAACTGTGGCTCCTGCATCTTGAAGGAAAGCACATAGGCCGCCCGCTCCCAGATATCTTCCGGGGAAAGCTTTACGCCACGGGGCAACAGATTGCGGAACTCACAGAACTCGCGCATGGCTTCAAGCAGCCCCGTACGCAATCCGTTTACATGAGTGCCACCCTGGGCTGTAGGGATCAGGTTGACGTAGCTCTCCATGATGGCATCGCCGCCCTCGGGAAGCCACTGAATGGCCCAGTCCACCGCTTCCTTGTTGCCGGAAAAGCTGCCAGTGAAAGGCTCCAACGGCACCACTTCAATATCTGCCAGGGCAGTGCGCAGATAGTCCCGCAGCCCGTCTTCATAGAACCACTCATCTTTCTCGCCGGTTTTTTCCTGCAGGAAAGTCACCGTAAGGCCGGGACAAAGAACCGCTTTCGCTCTCAGGTTGTGGCGAAGCCGGCTGATCGAAAAGTTGGGGCTGTCGAAGTAAGTTACGTCCGGCGTGAACTTCAGACGGGTACCTGTGTTGCGCTTGCCGACGGTATCGATCACCTCGAGCTCGGAGGCCTTCTCACCGTTAGCGAATGTCATCCTGTGGAGTTGGCCATCCCGCTTGATGGTCACTTCCAGGTGGGTGGACAACGCGTTTACAACGGAAACACCGACACCATGGAGGCCACCGGAAAAGTTGTAGTTGCCCTGGGAGAATTTGCCGCCGGCGTGGAGGCGGGTCAGGATCAGTTCGACGCCAGGCAGGCCCTCTTCCTTGTGGAGGTCCACCGGCATGCCCCGGCCGTCATCTTCAACGCTCAGTGAGCCATCACTGTACAACACCACATCGATACGCTTTGCGTGCCCTGCCAGCGCCTCATCCACACTGTTATCGATAACTTCCTGCGCCAGGTGATTGGGCCGACTGGTGTCGGTATACATCCCCGGCCGCTTTCGCACCGGATCCAGGCCGCTCAGTACTTCAATAGCATCGGCGTTATATTGTTGCTGGCTCATGGGCAGGAACTGACTCCGCGGTTGATATAAAAAGCTGAGCCATAGCTTAGGGATTCGTGACGAAAGATCAACGGTTGTTTTCTGCTCGGGTGATCTGGATATCGTCCCAGCCTTCAGCCGTCACCGCGATCACCGCGCATGGGGTGGTCAGGGCTTGAGTGACGATCATGCCGGGGGCGGGTTCGGTCACTCTGACCTTGAGTTCCAGGGCCCCACTCCGAATTTCGGAGGCGTCCAGTGTAACGCTGTAGCCGCCGGTTGGCTTCTGGCCAATAGCCGCCAGAACGATGTGCTCTCGCTCAAAGTCAATGTTTTTCAAAGACTCGAGGGAGAGGTTCCGACCGGGCAGGGCTTCCAGGCGCCGAACCTCCTCACGGCTTGTCAGATAAACATGACCGGGAGCAGTCAGACCGCAGTGTGCCGACTGGGTAATCTGGCGTGCCAGCGGCCCGCCCGCTGCAGTTTCAGAACGACTGCTCGCACACCCGGATGCCAGCAGCGTTGCAACCAGCAGACATCCGGCGCGAAAGTAAATGGACATCAACGATTGGTCTCCAAGTTTCTCATTGGCTCAGCACTGGCGTTTCCATGGTTTTTCAGACGATAGCCCTCGAAACCGATGCGGGGCAATCCCATGGATGCAATGGTCGGGCGACGGAAGCTTGTACTGAGACTGACTCCAGAAACCCGCTCTTCACCGATAACGATCTTCTCTGGCAGGCCATTTACCGGGTACTCAGCGCAAGCTTCACCACTTTCACAGATAAAGCCGTTGTTATCCGTGTCCGTTCCCGCAACCAGAAAATACTCCCCGGGCTCTATATCATCGAACGAGAAGCTATAGCTTCCGTCACGGGCAGTCACTACGCGCTGCTCAATGGTTTCGCGACTTTCATCAGGACTCACCAACAATACGTAATGGCGACCTGCGTCTCGCTCATCAGCCAATGCCCTGAGGTCTATAGAGACCGGGATCTCAACAGTTCCTGAATCTCCCCCGGCACTGTAATCGATTTCGATGGTGGTGGCATAAGTCTGCCCATCGATAACGTTTCCCTCCACCACAGTGACTGCCACCGACCCCGGCAGAGGGCTCCCAGCTGAAAGTGCGGGTTCGAGACTGATCAGATCGGAATTGAAGGAAACACCGTTTACCAAAACCGATTCGCCGTCGGGATACACTGAAAAGTCGAGATCACGACTGAAACGTGCAATATCAAACTCGAGTGCTGAGGGCGAAGGCAAGACAATGGTACTGACCGAACCTTCAAGGGCGGCGTCAACTGACTTGAGTGCATTCATCAGCCCGGCGCCGTATTCAACGCTGCTCCCGACGCTTTCTGTCAGCAGACCGGCTGCGAGCCAGGCGCGAAAGTTAGAGGGGCTGACGGTTTCACTATTCGCAGCTTTCATCAAGGCATAAATACCCGCTACGTGGGGAGCAGCCATCGAAGTACCCTGCAATCCCGCGTATGAGCGGATAAATTCACCGCCATCGTCGACACCCCAGGTGCTAATGACAAGATCGGCATTGCCATCCAGATTTGCATCCCTGGTGGCATCCCCGCCAGGGGCAACAAGATCAACGGAACCGCCGAAGTTGGAATAAGATGCTCTCACCTTGCCCGCGTCAACTGCGCCGACCCCAATCACTCGTTCAAAGGCTGCCGGGTAGGTCAATTCATCGGTTCCCTGGTTGCCTGCGGCTGCAACGACCAGCTTTCCGTTTGAATCCGCCCGGTTTATGGCCGCCTCCAACACGGTGCTTGGACCAACGCCTCCCAGACTGAGATTGATGACGTCGATATCCGGATTGGTTGCAGCCCAGTTCATCGCCGCCACCAGATCATCCAGAGTTCCTGCCCCATCCCGGCCCAGTACCCGGACTGGCCAAAGAGTGACATTGGGAGCCACTCCATCTACACCCTCGCCATTCGCCAGTGCCGCAACAATGCCGGCAACATGAGTTCCGTGGAAGTTACTGCTCTGAGGTTTTCCGTCTCCCGGGTCGGCAGGATTGTTGTCATAGCCCAACGGATCGTTGAACTGCGGATCAATATCCACCTCGGCGGACACATAATCCAGTATGCGGTTGGAATTGAACGGAACAACGTTCGCATCCAGATCAAGGTGCCATTCGCCGTAGGTTTGCGGGGTGGACGTAAACAGGCCCGTGTCCATGACGGCAACGCCAACATCATTGCCAAGGTCCGGTGCGGCTTGCCAGGCAAGTGGAAGACTGATGAGCGGCAGATTCCATTGCAGAGATGAGAGATCCCGATCCGCCTGAGCGCGATAGATGTAATTCGGCTCAGCAACCTCAACCCCGGGCTGCGTTTTCAAGTCAGCGATCCAGCGAAGCGTCTGATCACGCAGGCCTCCCGGCGTGCTGGATGATTGAGAAGCAACGACACCGGCGGGGTCGCGCCGGATTAACCAGGCGCCCCGCCCCAGTGATTTCGCGGAGGACGCTGACAAAGCGCCGGCAAGGCCCTGCGAACTGAAACGACCCTGCTCTTCCGGCGACATCAACACAATGGCCTCGTCGGGCACAAACTCCGGTTGGCTGTATTGAGCATTCTGGAAACTGGTAACGCCGGTAGTCGAAACAGACAGGACGTATCGGAAAGGACCACCACCTGCCGTTCTGACGCTGATTTCTGCCGGCCCTTCAGCAGGCGCACTTACCATCAGAGGCGTATCGCCTGCTCCCGAATCTGAATCTGAGGCACCGCCCTGCTCAACGGAAAGTGTAATCGTAGGCTCGGTAAAACCTGCATCTTTGAAAACCTGTACGGCAATCGTGCTGCCCGCTGCCAGATCTGTGCGAAATGAATCCTGGCCGTCGATGACATACTCAAATATAAACCCGTCAGAATCCGGATAGACACCAGAGGTGGCACTCAGATAGCCCCCCAGAATACCGGTTGAAGGGATTAATTGCGCGGTGCTCGACGAATCATTGGAAACTGCTTCGTTCAGGCGGCTGTCATCAGCAGTGTCCGAGTCCACCCGTGTTCCACTTTCGATGGTAATGGTGCCACTCAATCCGGGTTCCTGAGAATCCAGGCTGTCACCACTACCTCCTCCCCCACAACCCACCAGGGAAAGCGCAGCGAGGAAAAGCGGGACTGATTTTGAAAGTGCAAGAGAATTCATAGGTCAGGCCAATGGCAGCAGGTCAATGTTGATTCCTAGGTTATACCAAACACGCTTCTCTCAAGTGTTCGGTTTCGTTCAAACTACGTTTCCCCTTGTATTCCAGATGCAAAAAACCGCCTGAAGTTTCCCTCAGGCGGTTCTATTTATCTCACTGCAACATTACAGCGCGTAGAACAGCATCGGCACGAACGCCACAAACAGCAGTGTCGGCCCCATCACGGCCAGAGGCAGCAGCAGCCGCTCATAGCGATGCCAGAAGGAACCGGTGCGCTCTGCCGCCAGCACTTCGGTCTCGCCCACCACCTGGCGGGTCAGCAGGTGGTTCAGCGCCACTGGCGGGCTCAGATAGCCGAGCTCGAATGCCACCAGGCACACAATCCAGAAGTGCAGCGGATCAATACCCAGCTGGATAGCCGGCTGGGCAATGGTGGCCGACACCAGGATCACCGCACCGAATGGGTCCATGACCATACCAATCACCGTGAGCATCACCACAATCACCAGCATGGCGACCCAGGGACTGGTCAAATCCTCCGGGAAGAGCGAATGAACAATATCCGAGCGCTCGAGGATACCCCCCAGGCAAATGGAAAACCCGATCAGCGCAAGCAGGGCTCCAATATGCACCGCTGAATCGCTGGCCGCGGCGGAGCTACGGCTCCAGAATACCTGAGAGAGGGTCTGGCCCTGCTCCTCATTACTGCGACCGGAATCCAGCAACACCAAGGCGAGCATGACCAGCGGCAGAATCAACGGTGCGCTGTACTCGTTAAACTTCAATCCGAGAACCACCCAGATAGACACGATGACCAGGGCCGCCACTGCCACATAAGGCAGCAAAGCCCGGCTTTCAGCGAGGGCGGCGCGAAAGGCCCCTGGCGCCGGACGGGGCTTCCAGCTGCCCTGGGTCTTGCAGACAATCAGCGAAAAAAGCGTCGCTGACATGATGAAAACCCAGAAGCCCCAACTGTACATTTCGGTGGTCGTGACTTCTTTATTGAGGGCTGCGACAACGACAATCAGCAGGCATGGATTGAGAACCACCCCGAGACTGCCGGACATGGCGGTCGTTGCCAGAGACAGCTGGCGCCCAGCACCGGCTCGGCGCAGTTCGTCATAGACCACCCCACCCACGGCCAGGATGAATATACCGGATGCGCCGGTAAATGCAGTCGGAAAGGCCGTGGCGAAGATGATTACCGAAGCCAGCAGCGGCGCGGGCAGATTGAAAGGTTTAATGAGGTTCAGCAGAAGTTCGGGAATCCGGGTCTGCTTGAGCATCATGCCCACCAGCACGTAGAGGCCAATGTTGATAAACATGGACGACAGGTTGGACATCATTCCGAAATAGATGGCCAGGCCCGAGGCATACCCGTCTACCAGGAAGAAGTAACTCATGGCGATCAGGCCCATGGCGCAATACAGCGGAATTACCAGGCCCGAGGAGGCGGAAAGTCCGCCGGGACGAATCCGTTCCGGGACGTTCAGGAACCGGACCGCATTGATCACCATGAACAGGCCGAAGACCCCGCCCCAGGCATATTGGAGGCTCATGGTGTCTTCCGATCCGGGCGATGTCGCCAGCTTGCCCAGGTAAGCGTTCAGGGACAGCACCATCAGACCGTTAACCACAAACTGCACACCCTGGCTCAACCGCCATTCGGCACGATTGCGGGGCAGGCGCAAGGCTATGTGGTCCGTGTCCAGTGCCGCAATGGCGGCGGCCATCGCGAACATTGCGATGAACAGGTACTTGGTAAGCTCAATGTTGTCCAGAAGGAAATCCGCCAGCCCCTGCTCTACCGCCTTGAAAGCGCCGAGAGCCGGCGTGGCATGGGCAAGGTTCTGCTCGTAGACATCGTATTGCTGCTGGCAGAGTTCCAGATTGCTCTGCAGCGATTTACGAATGGCTTCGGGATTGGGCGGTGAACTGAACAGGTCGTCCGGATCCGGCTTATAGTTGGCTACCCGTCGGGCCACCTCAGCATCAATGTCCATCGCCAACTGACACGATGGCTCCGTGGCATCCGGATTGAGCAGGTAATAATTTGGCCAGGTCTGCTCACCAACCCAGAGAAGACGGGAATGGAGAGAATTGCCCATGCCCAGCAACAGGGTGAACAGAAGCAGGAGCAGCAGAACGGCCCCGTACATGCGATGTACGGGGTATAGGGTTCGTGCGGCCGGTGCAGTTATGGCTCGCCAGTTCATGATGGTTTTGCCCCGTTATTCGCGGTTGGCCGCGGTGCATTCGGCAGCAGCGGGGTTACTGGCGCAACGAATCTTGCTGAGCAGCCCCATCATCTTCGGATGATACACATCCGGGGCACCGTTCAATCCATCACGCATCTCGATCCGGTTCTCCCGAAACATTTCCTGATAACCACGGATATCTTTTTCAGGGATGCGCACCCATTTTTCTTCAGGAATCGCCGCTTCCTGGCCTTCGATCAGGCCCATGGCCTGCGGGAACATATTCCAGGCTACTTCCCGGGCTTTCTGCGCGGTTTCATCGTCGAGCACGTCATCCCGGGCGACCATCTGAAGCGTCAGCTGGGCCAGCGGATAGTCCACCACACCCCCGCTCTCGCCGATGCCTTTATAAAGTTCCAGGGCCTCGTAAGCGAAGGCCGGCGCATAGGCGGTATCCACAGAACCGTTGTTAAATTTGCCGGCGAAATTGGTGATGTCGGAAGGCACCACCGTGGCCTTGACGAAGTTCACCATGTGAATGGCGTCTTTCTGGTAATCGAGAGTCGCCATCCGCTTTCCCGCCAGCTCGCCGGCGGTATCGATGCTGCGATCGTTCACAAACAGATAACCGGCACCGACCGGAATGATTCCGAGCACTTCGTAGCCATTATCCTTCATCAACGGCGCTGCTTTGGGCTGGGCCAGCGTGGCCAGCAGGGTCTTAAGATTGTCGTAGGTGGGAAGGGCTCCCACGGCACTGATGCTGCCCGTGAACTTGTTGAATGGACGAATCCGGATGTCGGTGGCGGCAACCGCATCGCACTGCCCGGCATTGAAATCACCTATGGCTACACCCTCGTCGGTGTAAGGTTTCAGCTGGAAATCCACGCCATGACCTTTCATCTCCAGGGCATAGTCTTTGACAAAGTTGTAGAAGTCTCCATTGGCGCCGATGACATCGAATACACACATGGAGACAGACTGCGCCGATGCCAGAGGAGCGGCAGCGACAAGAGCCATGGCAGTCAGGGATTTGCGGATCATAACGACCTCCGGGTCATTCTTGTGTTTGTCAGTTTTCAGAGGATGTCGGCCACCTGCCTTACAGCAGGTCGTCCAGATTCATGGTTTCGACGTTTTCGGTTTGCCGCTCAGGGCTCATCCTGCCGAAGTAGGATTGCGGCGTCCGATAGCCGTAGTTGGCGGTCCAGTGCTTGTCCGAAGAAAAGCGAACCACTCCGGCAGCAACTTCATCCACGAGACGGTAGTCGTCCCAGACCTCAATCGTTGCATCGGCCTCGGCGAAAGTGGCGATGGCTTCTTCAAGTTTTTCGGGCCGGCCAAAGGTTTCGGCGGCAACAGCCTGGAGCGCGTGCGGAACCCGCATTCCTTTCTCAACACCCAGCTCCCTGCTGTGTTCCAGCACCTGCCAGGGATCCGGCGCCAGCGCCGGACGGGTATCCGGCAGTAATAGCCAGACCAGGGCACGAATCGCATTGGGCATACCGCCCCACTTTTCATTGTCCAGACAGGTGGCGGCACGCTCGGCCTGGGGTGCAATGTTCCTGGGTACTCCGGCCATGGCGCCGGAATTGGCATCGTTCACAATTGCCTGCATGCCGGTCAGCAAGCCGAGCAGGAAGGTAATTTCATCCTGCTCGGCGAACAGGAAGGGGCATTCAAGAGGTTCCGCGGCGGGATCGAACTCGTAGGCGGCCATTGCTCGCTGAAAGGACGCATAGCGACGCTTCGCTGTCAGCGCGTTCAATCGCTTGGCCACTTCCCTGGCGTCCTTGGCCGCAGCCACATCACCCTCGTAGTCCGCTCTGAGATAGGCGAGTTCAGCCTCCCAGGCCTCGTACTCGGCACAATTGCCTGCCAGAAGCATGAGCAAGGAACCGGTACTGTCAGGGGCATCGGTAACGCGGGAGAAGGAATAGAGCAACGGGTCAATGCCCTCACCCAACGCACAGGCCATCTGGGCGTCGGACATTTGCAATACGTAGGGCGTAGCCTCGCCCTCCGAGTAATTGGAGAGCACAACGCCAGTGGTGGTGTAGATTGGATTTGCCGAGCAACCTGCGAGTGCGGCAACCGCCGCCAGCGAGAGAGCCTTGAGGCGAGCCGCGAAAAGGCGCGGTCCGAGCCTTGCCAGAGAGGAGATCATATTTCACCCTGCATCACGTTGTTTTTGTTTGCCCGATCTGAACTCGGTTTTTGTCAACGGGTGCAAGAATGCGGTGAAAACTGTCCTACAAAAATGGCTCGAATGCCGATTTTGTTATGCCGATCGGGCCAATGGCCTCCAGGGAATGGAATTGCTCTGGGTTTTATTGATTTAAAACAAAGACTTTCGAAAATGACACCGATTCAGAGAGACATCATGGCCATGACCTGATCGGTCAAACCATCCAGCGTCAGTCCTCCCCGCTCCGGCTTGTACCAGGTTACGGTCCAGCTGAGAGCACCGGTCAACATCCTTCGAACAACGAAGGGATCCGCCTTCAGAGCGCCTTCGCGTTTCAGCGATTCCAGGACATCGAGCCAGAGCTTCTCATAGATATCCCGAAGCTCCAGCACTTCCACCTGGGAGGCGGCCGACAGACTCCGCCATTCGAAAACCAACACCGCCATGGCCTCGCCGGTCTGGCCGTTGATTGACTCCAGCTCGGCACGGACAAGACCCCGCAGCTTTTCTCTGTTGGTATCTGCAGCCTCCAGCGCCGCCTGCATGAGCGCGGTGTTCAAACGGATGGTTTCAACCATCACTGCTTTGAGGATCTCTTCCTTGGTCCGGAAGTGATGGAACAGGCTGCCAGACTGAATACCGACGGCGGCGGCCAGATCGCGAACCGTGGTGCGCTCATAGCCTTTTTCCCGGAACAGCCGGGCCGCCTCTGTGAGCAGGCGGCCGCGGGCACCATTGGGATCAGACACGAGGTTCTCGGCGATCAGGGACTGAAGGATCTTGTTCTGGCTCACTGAGGCTTTCCGGTTGGCAAAAGAGGCCTTTAATTCTACCTGAAACTTGCCTATTTACAAACCAAGCGCTTGCTTGGTATTGTCAATTCCATGTTTGACAAAACCGCGATTGCCCCGGGCATCGAATCGGTAACCATAGACAGGGCTTAAACAGGGCACAGGAACATGGCTGAATCTCAAAAAACTGTTCGCATCGGATGCTCCGCCGCTTTCTGGGGCGATACTGAGACCGCCGCCGCGCAACTGGTTCATCAGGGCAACATTGACTACCTGGTGGCCGATTACCTGGCCGAGATCACCATGTCGATCATGGCCGGGCAGAAGATGAAAGATCCGTCCCAGGGCTATGCAAGGGATTTCGTCCAGACCGTCATGGCTCCCCTGCTTGGGGACATTAAGGAAAAAGGCATCCGTGTACTGGCCAACGCTGGCGGCGTGAACCCGGTAGCCTGTCGCGACGCCCTTCAGGCCCTCTGCGAGAAGGCAGGCGTAGACATGAAGATTGCCCTGGTTCTGGGCGACGACCTGCTGACGAAAAAGAAAAAGCTGGCCGATATGGGCATCACGGAAATGACCTCCGGCCAGCCGATGCCACCCATGATGGTCAGCCTGAACGCCTACCTCGGCGCGCCGGGCCTGGTTGCCGCCCTGGAACAGGGCGCCGACATCGTGATTACCGGCCGGGTTGCTGACAGCGCTCTGGCGCTGGCCCCTCTGGTGCACGAATTCGGATGGAGCTGGCAGGACTACGACAAGCTGGCCCAGGGTAGCCTGGCCGGGCATCTGCTGGAATGCGGCGCCCAGGCTACAGGTGGCAACTTTACCGATTGGGAAGAGGTGGCCGGTGGCTACGCCAACATGGGCTTCCCGATTGCCGAAGTGAGTGCCGACGGCAGCTTTTTTATCACCAAGCCCGAGGACACAGGCGGCCTGGTGAGCCGGGGCACCGTGGCCGAACAGTTGGTCTATGAGATTGGCGATCCCAGGGCCTATCTGCTGCCGGACGTTACCTGCGATTTCACGGGCGTTGAATTGGAGGAAACGGGCAAGGACCGGGTTCAGGTTCGAGGCGCCCGGGGCCTTGCGCCTACGGATAGCTACAAGGTGTCGGGCACCTGGCCGGACGGCTTCAAGTGCACTGTCACATTCCTTCTGGCTGGTATGAACGCCAGGGCCAAAGCCAAGACCGTGGCCCAGGCCATCCTCGCCAAGACCTCTCGCATGTTCAGTGAGCGTGGTTTGCCCGATTACAGTGAAACCAGCATCGAGCTTCTGGGTACCGAAACCACTTATGGCGCTCACGGCCGGGGTGAGGATTGCCGGGAAGTCGTGGTCAAGATCAGCACGGCCCATCCCAAGAAAGAAGCGCTTGTGCTGTTTTCCCGGGAAATTGCCCAGGCGGCAACGGGCATGGCACCGGGAATTACCGGAATTGTCGGAGGACGTCCGACCGTGTGGCCGAAAATCCGGCTGTATTCCTGCCTGGTGCCTAAAACAGAAGTCGAGGTATCCGTGGATCTGGGTGGCGAGCGGCAGGCGGTTGAAGTTGAGACCAGCGGCAGCTTCGATAGTGCCGACCTTCCGCCACAGTCGTTCACTCATGACACCAGCGCCACCGATACCACTGTTCCTCTGGTGAAACTTGCCTGGGCCCGCAGTGGCGACAAGGGCGACCACACCAACATTGGCGTGATTGCCCGCAAGCCGGAATTTTTGCCGTTCATTGAAACCGCACTGACGGAAGCGGCCGTTGCGGAATGGATGGAACATACCCTGAATCCGGAAAACGGTCGGGTCACCCGCTGGGCCATGCCCGGTTTGCAGGCCATCAATTTCCTGCTGGAGCACAGTCTTGGTGGCGGGGGTGTCGCCAGCTTGCGGATTGATCCCCAGGGGAAGGCGTTTGCGCAGCAATTGCTTGAGTTCCCGGTGCCTGTTCCTTCTGGCCTGGTTAAAGATTGATTTTTTTGTGCATGCACTCTGGTTGGTAGCGCGTTCCGGGACACGCCGTAAATACGTCCATGTAGGCTTGATCGCAGCATCCTTGCTGCTCACAGTCCCGAAACGCGCTACCAACCAGAGCGCCCGAACTTTTAAAGGGTCTTCATTACTATGAGCTATCAGTCTGTTTTTCATCCCGACTTGTTCAAGGGCCAGGTGTTTATTGTTACCGGCGGCGGTTCTGGCATCGGCCGGTGCACGGCCCATGAACTCGCTGCCCTGGGCGCGCGGGTTGCCCTGGTCGGTCGCAAGTCCGAGAAAGTGGAATCTGTGAAAGCTGAGATCACTGAGGACGGCGGCATTGCGTCCGCCCATGTCTGCGATATCCGTGAAGAGGAATCAGTCAAAGCCACGGTGAAAGCGATCATTGCCGAACACGGCGGTCTGAACGGACTGGTAAACAATGCCGGCGGGCAGTTCCAGGCGCCGCTGACCGGGATTAACCAGAAGGGCTGGGAGACGGTCGTTCGCACCAATCTGACCGGCGGTTTTCTGATGGCTCGGGAAGCATACACCCAGGCGCTGTCGAAAACCGGGGGTGCCATCGTCAATATCGTGGCCGATATGTGGGGCGGCATGCCCGGCATGGGACACTCCGGTGCTGCCCGGGCCGGGATGGTGAACTTTACCCAGACAGCGGCCGTTGAATGGGGCGCTTCCGGCGTTCGGGTGAATGCCGTTGCCCCGGGCTGGATCGCTTCCAGTGGCATGGACAACTACCCGGAACACATGAGGCAGTGGATTCGCAGCCTGGGCGATAACGTGCCGATCAAGCGGATGGGTACCGAATCCGAAGTCAGCTCGGCGATCTGTTTCCTTCTCAGCCCTGGCGCAGCGTTTATCAGCGGCGACTGCCTGCGGATCGATGGCGGCGCCTCCCAGGGTGGCCGGGTGTGGCCGTTGCCGAAGGCCAAGAATAACGAGCCCTACAACGGCTTTCACCGGGCCGTTACCCCGAAAGTTCTGAGCGACAACTGAGGAGCCTACCATGCAGGTACTTGAATCCACCGTAAGCTCCCAGTCCGAGGATTTCCGCTCCAATGCCGAGGCCATGGACGCCCATATCACCACGTTCCGGGATGTGGAACAGAAGGTGCTGGATCTGGCGGAAGCGGCCCGGGAGAAGTTCACCAAGCGGGGCAAGCTGCTTCCGAGGGACCGTATCAACCGGTTGCTGGACCGGGGAACACCCTTCCTGGAGCTGTGTTCGCTCGCCGGCTACAAGATGCACGATGACAAGGACGGCAGCATGGCCGGCGGCGGGATCATCGCTGGTATTGGCTATGTGAGCGGCATTCGCTGCCTCGTTGTTGCGAGCAACAGCGCCATCAAAGGTGGCACCATCACCCCAGCCGGCCTGGACAAGACGCTGCGGCTGCAGCAGATTGCCATGGAGAACAAGTTGCCGGTGGTATCGCTGTCTGAAAGCGGCGGCGCCAACCTGAACTACGCTACCGATATTTTCGTGCTCGGCGCCCGGGGCTTTGCCAACCAGGCGCGCATGTCGGCCGCCGGCATTCCCCAGGTTACCGTCGTCCATGGCAACGCCACCGCCGGCGGCGCCTATCAGCCGGGGCTGTCCGACTATGTGATCGTGGTGCGCGAGCAAGCCAAGATGTTCCTGGCCGGCCCCCCGCTTCTGAAAGCCGCCACCGGCGAAGTTGCCACTGACGAGGAACTCGGCGGTGCCGAAATGCACGCCAATGTGGCAGGAACCGCCGAATACCTGGCCGAAGACGACGCCGACGGCATCCGCCAGGCCAGAAATATCCTCGAGGCCTTGCCCTGGAACGAGCAACTGCCGCCGCAGCGAGAATTGAAATGGGAGGAGCCACTTTACCCGGCCGAGGAACTCCTGGGCGTGATCCCGGCAGACTCGAAAAAACCCTACGACGTTCGCGAGATTCTTGCCCGAATCGCCGACGGCTCGAAGTTCATGGACTTCAAGAACGAGTTCGACGACCAGACCGTCTGCGGCACCATCCGTATCGAAGGCCATTTGGTTGGCATCATCGGCAACAACGGCCCGATCACCCCGGCCGGATCCGCCAAAGCCGCCCAGTTCATCCAGCTCTGCGACCAGGCCGGAACGCCGCTGCTGTTCCTGCATAACACAACCGGTTTCATGGTGGGCACCCACTCGGAGCAGAACGGAATCATCAAACACGGATCAAAAATGATCCAGGCCGTGGCCAATTGTCGGGTGCCAAAGGTCGCAATTGTCATCGGTGGTTCCTATGGTGCAGGTAACTACGCCATGTGCGGACGTGGTCTGGACCCACGGTTCATCTTTGCATGGCCCAACAGCCGAACAGCAGTCATGGGCCCTGCACAGGCTGGCAAGGTGATGCGTATTGTGGCCGAAGACAAGCAGCGCCGCGGCGGCATGGAGCCGGACCCTAAGACACTGGATTTTCTGGAGCAGGCGACGGCCAAGAAACTGGAGGAAGGCTCAACGGCGTTGTTCGGAACGGCCAGATTGTGGGATGACGGGCTAATCGATCCGCGGGATACCCGTCGGGTTCTGGCTCTGGTTTTCGGCGTTTGCCGGGAAGCCGAGACGAGGCAGTTGCGGCCCAATACGTTTGGGGTGGCCCGCCTTTGAGGCTTCTGGTTTCGGTGGGGCCCGCCTCCATGCCTTCTTTGGTTTCGGTGGGAACCGATTGGGCCCCTCTGTCCAAAAAACGCTACGAGCACATCCATGTGCGCTTGGCGCCGGCCATCCTTGGCCGTCGACATTTTTGGACAGAGGGGCCCAACCGGTTCTTCGGAATTCGGAGTTAACGCTTAGAAACAGCATGCTTTTCAGCGGCGGCATACAGAAAACAACGGTAGGTCGGATTACGCCTTCGGTTAAGCCGACCTACAAAAACAACAAAACTGCCAGCAGGCAACAACCAGTTTGTAGACGTCAGCGGCTGTGTGGGATCGGTTTCAGAAAATGTCGGCGGCCATGGATGGCCGACGCCAAGCGCACATGGATGTGCTCGTAGCGGTTTTCTGAAACCGATCCCACGCAGCCGCCACCCAAGCTAGAGAACGTGCACCCGAAACAGAAGGCACGAACTACCTCAGGAGAACAAGAACGTGAAATTCACAGCCGAACACGAAGCCCTCAGAAAAACCGTCCGCGATTTCGTGGAGAAGGAAATCAATCCTCACTGCGACGAATGGGAAGCGGCCGGGGAATTCCCGATTCATGAGCTGTTCAAAAAGCTCGGCAACCTCGGGATCCTGGGCATTCAAAAGCCGGAAGAATATGGCGGCATGGGGCTGGATTACAGCTACAACCTGGTGGCTGCGGAAGAGCTTGGCATGGCCCATTGTGGCGGCGTGCCGCTGGCCATTGGGGTTCAGACTGACATGTGTACCCCAGCGATATCCCGGTTTGGTTCCGATGAGCTGAAGCGCAGCTTCCTGGCGCCGGCCATTGCCGGTGACATGGTCGGGTGCATCGGTGTCAGTGAAGTGGGCGCAGGTTCGGATGTGGCGGGGATGAAGACCACCGCAAAAAAAGACGGTGACGACTACATCATCAACGGCTCCAAGATGTGGATCACCAACAGCCCCAAATCCGACTTCATCTGTTTGCTGGCCAACACATCGGACGACAAGCCCCACAAGAACAAGTCCCTGATTGTGGTGCCCACAAAAACTCCAGGCATCTCCTTCAGCCCGCACCTGAACAAGCTGGGTATGCGCTCTTCAGAAACCGCACAGATTTTCTTTGACGACGTGCGCGTGCCCCAGCGCTACCGCATTGGCGCCGAGGGCACCGGTTTCATGATGCAGATGCTCCAGTTCCAGGAAGAGCGCCTTTGGGGTGCCGCCAACGTCATCAAGGCGCTGGAAAATTGCATCAACAAGACCATCGAGTACTGCCGCGAACGCAAAACCTTCGGCCAACCACTTATCGACAACCAGGTAATCCATTTCCGCCTCGCGGAGCTGCAAACCGAAGTCGAGGCCCTGCGTGCCCTCACCTATCAGGCCTGTGAACTGCACGTTGAAGGCAAGGATGTGACCCGCCTGGCGTCCATGGCCAAGCTCAAGGCCGGACGTCTGGGACGTGAGGTTACGGACAGCTGCCTGCAGTACTGGGGTGGCAACGGTTACATGTGGGATAACCCGATTTCTCGCGCACACCGGGATGTAAGACTGGTGTCCATCGGCGGTGGTGCCGATGAAATCATGCTCGGGATTATCTGCAAGATGATGGGGACGCTTCCGGGCAAAAAGCGCGACTAAGTGCCTTAGGCTTCGGTGGCAGGGCTATCGGGCCAGATCAGGCGTCCCGGACACGCCGTGAATACGTCCATGTAGGCTTGATCGCAGCATCCATGCTGCTCACAGTCCCGGACGCCTGATCCGACCCGATAGCCCCCAGACAAATTTCGTGGAGTCAGTTATGGATCAGCTACCACATTGCGAAACACTTTTACTGGAGAAACAGGGCCCCACCCTGTTCATCACCATTAACCGCCCGAACGTCCGCAACGCCATGAGCCTGGAAATGGTCGCGGAGCTCTCGGCCGTATTTACGCAGATCGAGAGCGACCTGCACATCCGCGCCGTCGTCATCCGGGGCGCCGGTGGTCATTTCTGCGCCGGCGGCGACATCAAAGACATGGCCGGTGCCCGCGGACAGAAAGCCGCCGAGGGTGAAGCAGATCCGTTCTACCGCCTGAACCGGGCCTTCGGCCAGATGATCCAGCAGGTGAACGAATCCTCGAAAGTGGTCATCGCGGTCACCGAGGGTGCCGTCATGGGCGGCGGGTTCGGCCTGGCCTGCGTTTCCGACGTTGCCATTGCCGGGCCGACTGCGAAATTCGGCATGCCGGAAACCTCCCTCGGCGTCATTCCCGCTCAGATTGCACCCTTTGTGGTTGAACGCATCGGCCTCACACAGGCCCGCCGGCTCGCTTTGCTCGGTTTGAGAATTGATGCAAACGAAGCATGCCGTCTCGGCATCGCACACCAGGCGGCATCTTCCGATGATGAACTTGAAGATATGCTGGGCAGCGCTCTGGATCGAGTTCGCCAATGTGCCCCGGTTGCCACCACAGAAACCAAGGCGTTGCTGCACCGGGTTGGTCATGAGCCGATGAGCGGCCTGCTTGACAGCGCGGCTGAAAAGTTTGCTGAAGCCATCCGGGGCAGCGAAGGAACAGAGGGCACCATGGCTTTCATGCAAAAGCGGAAGCCAGCGTGGGCAGGCGAATCGGACTGATGCGGAGCGAGGGTGAGTGCCGTCTGGCTTCCAGAAAATGTCGGCGGCCATGGATGGCCGACGCCAAGCGCACATGGATGTGCTCGTAGCGTTTTTCTGGAAGCCAGACGGCACTCAGCCTCGCGGCCTACTCCAAAGGAGAGAATAAGAACATGTTAAAGAAACTATTAGTAGCCAACCGAGGCGAAATCGCAGTCCGGGTCATCCGAACCGCGAAAGCCCTGGGTTACCGCACCGTGGCCGTCTACTCCGAGGCTGACGCCAAAGCCATGCATGTGGAAATGGCCGACGAAGCCGTTTGCATTGGCCCGGCCCAGGTGTCCGCCTCCTACCTGAACAGCGACGCCATCCTCGAAGCCGCCCGCAAAACCGGCGCTGACTGCATCCACCCCGGCTACGGCTTCCTTTCCGAGAACTCCACCTTCGCCAACGCCTGCAAAGACGCCGGCCTCGTGTTCGTTGGCCCGCCCTCATCGGCCATCGAACTGATGGGCAGCAAACGCCGATCCAAAATCGCCATGCAGGAAGCCGGCGTACCCGTGGTGCCCGGTTACGAGGGTAACAACGCCACCGACGACGAACTGATCGCCGCCGCCAAAGACATCGGCTACCCGCTGATGATCAAAGCCTCAGCCGGCGGCGGTGGCCGCGGCATGCGCCTGGTTGAGAGCGAATCCGAACTGGCCGACAACATCAAAAGGGCCCGGTCTGAATCCAAGCAAGCCTTCGGCGACGACGAATTGATCCTCGAAAAAGCCGTGATTGAGCCCCGCCACGTGGAAATCCAGGTGTTCGCCGACCGACACGGCAACGCCGTCTACCTGGGCGAACGAGACTGCTCGGTCCAGCGCCGGCACCAGAAAGTGGTCGAAGAAGCGCCCTCTCCCTTTGTCACACCCGAACTGCGACAGGCCATGGGCGAGGCCGCGGTGAAAGCGGCACTGGCCTGTAACTACGAAGGCGCCGGCACCGTCGAGTTCCTGGTCGATAAACATCGGAACTTCTACTTCCTGGAAATGAACACCCGCCTGCAGGTGGAGCACCCGGTCACCGAGCTGATTACCGGCCAGGACCTGGTGGCCTGGCAGCTCACCGTTGCTGAAGGCCGTGAACTGCCACTCACCCAGGACGAAATACAGCTCAATGGCCACGCCATTGAATTGCGGCTCTATGCGGAGGATCCCGCTCACGGATTCACCCCCCAGACCGGACCACTGTATGCCTTTGAACCAGCAGAGGGAGAAGGCCTTCGATACGATACGGGCGTTCGCTCCGGAGACACCATCACACCCCACTACGACCCCATGCTGGCCAAAGTCATTGCCTGGGGCCAGAACCGGGACGAAGCCCGTCGCCGCCTGATCCGGGCCCTGGAGGACACCACCGTATTCGGCGTGACCACCAACCGACATTTCCTGAGCCGGATTATCGCGGACGACACCTTCGGGGCTGGTGAGGCTACCACCGCCTTCCTGCAGCAGGCGTTCAGCGAAGATCCATCCCTGCAGCCCCAGACTCTGGATATACGCCAACTGGCGCTGGCCGCCTGCGTGCTTGACCATGGCATTGCCGGACAGAGCGCCTGGAGCAATGCACCGGCCACCATGACGCCAATCAAGCTCGAAAGTGGCGACGCCACTGTGGAGTTACTGGTGACCCGCAGCGGTAACCGGTTGACGTTCAACATGGGCGAAACCCGACACACTCTGGTGCTTGAAAGCCAGCGGGATGGCCTGTTGTGCATTATCGACAATGGTGTTCGTCAGACTTGCCAATATCACCGCCAGGGCGATTCCTTATATTTGCAGGCGTTCGGGCAATCCTGGTCGGTTCGGGATGTTACCCATCAGCCTGCGCAAGGCGCAGGTGGCGCTGGCAGTGGAAGAATCCAGGCAACCATGGATGGCGCCATTATTGATGTGTTGGTAGAGACTGGTCAGAGCGTTCGCCAGGGCGATACGCTGGTGATACTGGAGGCCATGAAAATGGAGCATCCGGTAAAAGCCGATCGAGACGGCATTGTGGGCGAGGTTCATGCCGGCAAGGGCGACCAGGTCAAACGCAGTCAGTTGTTGGTTGAAATCAGCGCCAGCGAGACAGCCGAACAGGAGAGTAACGCATGAGTACATTGCGTAACCGCACCGTTTTTATCACGGGCGCCAGCCGGGGCATCGGCAGAGCTATTGCCCTCGCCTGTGCCCGCCAGGGCGCCAACGTGGTGATCGCCGCCAAATCGGACACTCCACACCCGAAGCTGCCTGGCACCATTCACACGGTGGCCGAGGAAGTGCGCGAAGCCGGCGGCCAGGCACTGCCACTGGTTTTGGATGTGCGGGACGAAAAACAGATTCGCCAGCGCATCGACGAAGCCGGCGAGCATTTCGGCGGCATTGACGCTCTGGTGAACAACGCCGGCGCCATCCGGCTGACTGGCGTGGAGAAGCTCAAGGTCAGCCGGTACGACCTGATGCATCAGGTCAATGCCCGGGCGGTCATGGCCTGCAGCCAGGCTGCTCTGCCCTGGCTCAAAGAGTCGGACCAGGCCCACATACTGAGCCTGTCGCCGCCTTTGAACCTGAATACCCGGTGGTTCGCCCAGTATGGGCCCTACACCACGACGAAGTACGCCATGACCATGCTGAGCCTGGGCATGGCCGAGGAATTCAAGCGATATGGCATAGCGGTAAATACCCTGTGGCCGAAAACCCTGATCGCCACGGCGGCCATCGAGTTCGAAGTGGGCGGTCCGCAACTGATGGCCCAGGGCAGAAAGCCGGACATTATGGCCGATGCCGCCGTCAGCATCCTGGGCCGGTCGCCTGACACCATGACCGGCCAGAACCTGATCGATGAAGACCTGCTGAGGCAGGACGGTATGACCGACTTCGAGCACTACCGGTACGAGCCAGGCGACAAGCCGCTGATGCCGGATCTGTTTCTGGACTGAGGCCGCGACATGCGTTGTTACAGGCTCTCAGCTCGCACAATAAAAGGGACCAACGGAAAAACCATGAGCCAAGACAACGTATCCGCACTGGACATTGCCCGCAACCTGCCCGGCGTGCTTCGGCGCCTGCCGTCGATCACACGGGGGCTTTATTACTATTCCCTCAAGAACGAGAAGCGAGAGCTCACTCTGGGCACGCTGATCGAAAACAACGCCCGGTCCTTCGGCAATCGACCAGCCATCCTGTTCGAGGATCGAACGATCACCTGGGGCGAGCTGAATTCGTGGGCCAATCGTATCGCACGCTATCTGCAAGAACAGGGACTCACCAAAGGCGATGCCATTGCGGTATTCCTTGAAAACCGGCCGGAACTGCTGGCCGTGGTGGCCGGCGCAGCCAAACTCGGCGTCGCCTGCGCCATGCTCAATACCTCCCAGAAAGGCAAGGTGCTGGAACACAGCATTAACCTGATTGAGCCGAAGATGACAATTGTGGGCGAAGAGCTGGTGGAGGCCTTTGACGGTATCAAGGCAGAACTCAAGACTGACCACCCGCAACCCTTCCAGTTTCTGGCAGACACCAATACCGTGAACGCCTTTGGCGATGCCCCGTCCGGTTACGCCAACATGGCCGAGCAGGTCAGCACCTTCAACAGCGATAGTCCGGTGGTGAACACTCCCCCGAAAATGGGGGACAACGCCATTTACCTGTTTACTTCCGGCACCACCGGACTGCCCAAGGCGGCCCCGGGCTCGCACAGGAAGTTTATCAAGGCCTACGGCGGATTCGGCCTGATGTCGCTGGCCATGGAGCCAGAGGACGTTCTCTACTGCACCCTGCCCCTTTACCATGGCACCGCCCTGCTGGTGTGCTGGGGCTCAGTGCTGGCCGGCGGCTCGGCCATTGCCCTGCGCCGCAAATTCTCCGCCAGCGCCTTCTGGGACGATGTGCGCCGTTACCACGCCACCACCTTCGGATATGTCGGAGAACTCTGTCGCTATCTGTTGAACCAGCCGCCTGGCGAGCAGGACCGCAACCACGGCCTCACCAAGATGATCGGCAACGGCCTGCGCCCATCCATCTGGAAAGAATTCAAGGAACGCTTCGGCATAGAAACCGTGGCGGAACTCTATGCCTCAAGCGAAGGCAACATCGGCTTCAGCAACTTCTTCAACATGGACAACACCGTCGGTTTCTCCACCGCGCCTTACAAGCTGGTGAAGTTCCACGAAGGCACCCGGGATCCGATCCGCAACGAAAAAGGCTTGATGCAGGAAGTGGCAAAAGGTGAGCCCGGCCTGTTGATCGGGGAGATCACCAAGAAATGGTCATTCGAGGGCTACACCCAGAAGGAGGCCACGGAAAAATCCATCCTCCGCAACGCATTCAAAAAGGGCGATGCCTGGTTTAACACCGGTGATGTGCTGAAGGAAATCGGCTGCGGCCATCTGCAGTTCGTTGACCGCATGGGTGATACCTTCCGTTGGAAAGGCGAAAATGTCTCCACCACGGAAGTCGAGAACATCATCGACGGCTCTGGCATGGCAGAGGAAGCCATTGTCTACGGCGTCGAGATCCCCGGAACCAACGGCAAGGCCGGGATGGTGACGCTCGTGCCCCAGAGCAACGGCCGGGCCTTCGATATAAATCGCTTGTTCCGCTATCTGCAGGACAATTTGCCAGCCTATGCGGTACCGGTGTTCGTGCGCGTCACCCACGCCATAGAGAAAACCGGCACCTTCAAGTACCGCAAAGTGGACATCCAGAAGCTTGGTTATTCACTTCGGGAAAGCGAGGAGGTTTATGCCTGGTTGCCGGGGACTGACGGGTATTCCCTGCTGACTTCGGAGCTGGTTTCGGAGATTAACTCGGGCTCGGTTCGGTTTTGATGATTGGCCGTTTGTCTGGGCCCTAGCCTTTTGGGTTAGCGGAGTGGTGAGGGTGGGTGCCTCCTCCCAAAAACCGCTACAAGCACGTCCGTGTGCGCTTGTTTCGGGCCGTCCTTGGCCCTCTACATTTTTGGGAGGAGGCACCCACCCTCACCAACGGGCTATAGCGATATAGTCTCTGCAACCTGAGATATAACTGATGTCAGAAGTTGCCGGTTGGAGGCACTTCCCAAAAATGTCGGCGGCCAGGGATGGCCGACGCCAAGCGCACATGGATGTGCTCGTAGCGGTTTTTGGGAAGTGCCTCCAACCGGCAACCTCCTCAGACTCGCAGGCTACGATATAACTCAGGAGCCGACCTTGAGCACAACCTTGCCGGTGGCCTTACGACCAGTCAGAGCCCCCAGAGCCTCGGCGTAGTTCTCAAAGTCGTAGACGGCGCTGATCTTCGGATCGATCTTGCCTTCGGCATAGAGCTTCATCAGCTCCATCATGTTCTGCGCGCTCGCCTCCGGCTCGCGCTGGGTGAAGCTGCCCCAGAACACGCCAACCACGGAGCAGCCTTTCAGGAGCGTCAGATTGGCGGGGATTTTCGGTATATCACCGGCAGCAAAGCCGATGATCAGGTGGCGGCCGTTCCACCCCATGGCGCGAAGGGCCTGTTCGGTAAAGTCACCGCCGACCGGGTCGTAGATCACGTCCACGCCCTTGCTGTGGGTGAGCTTCTTTACCGCATCTTTGAGAGGCTCTTCGGTGTAGTTTATCAGCTCGTCGGCGCCGGCCTCTTTGGCCACAGCCAGCTTCTCGGCAGAACTGGCCGCTGCGATGACCTTGGCGCCCATGGCCTTGCCCAGTTCGACCGTGGCGAGGCCAACGCCACCACTGGCGCCAAGAACGAGCAGCGTTTCGCCAGGCTGGAGGTTGCCTCGCTGTTTCAGGGCGAAATAGGAAGTGCCGTAGACCATAGTGAAGGCGGCGGCCTTCTCGTCTGACATGCCATCGGGAACGGGCAGCAGGTTCTGCTCCGGCACGATGACTTCTTCTGCAAAAGCGCCATAACCGGTCAGGCCTGCGACACGGTCCCCTACCTTGAAGCGCGTGACTTTGTCACCAACTTCGATAACCTCACCAGCCATTTCACCACCGGGCGAAAAAGGAAGACTTGGCTTCAACTGGTATTTGTTTTCAATAATGAGGGTGTCGGGGAAATTCAGGCCGGCGGCTTTTACGCGGACTTTTACGCCTCGGCCTTTTACCTCAGGACTGGGAACATCTTCGATGACCAGCGTCTCGGCCGGTCCATATTCCTTGCAGAGGATGGCTTTCATGAACTCTCCATTTTTGTTTGATCGGGCTCCAGGCAGTGCACGCCTGTAATTGTTATCCGTCAAGCTAAACAGAGTCTTATCATGAAGCAAATAAAGTTCTTTTATCCAACCGCATAAGCAAGGCTTATTTTTACAGCATTTCCATCAGAGCATGGTCCCGCCAATCACCAGAGCCCCCACCAGCACCAGACCAGCCACGATCAGGCCCATTTTCATTCCAGACGACAACACCTGGGGGGCGTCGCCAACGAATTGATTGTTGTCCCGGTTGACCAGAATCTGATCCTGGCTGGAATTGCGTATTAGCTCGATCATTTTCTCGCACTGATCCGATGTGAAAGAGGACGGCTCGAAGGATTCCAGACCCTGCTCATCGAGGAAGTTCCGGACATCCCGGGAGAGAGGCACATACTTCATAGACCAGTTGCTAAAGGTCCGGCTTGTGAGCGGCTCTTCGATGAGGGTCACGACATTCTTATGGCGCTCATCCTTCAGAATGCGATCGAAGGTCCTGCGCACCGCATCTTCATCTCCTTCCAGATACTGGAAAAAGCGGTCGTTGCCGTAATAAAGACCACCCACCAGTTGGTCTCTGGCGTTGTTTTTTCGGGAGGTCATCAGGATTCGCGCAACGTGTGGCTCTACACCTTTTTCCACCGGCTTGGCTTCGAACGTGGCTTCACTGGCATAGGCCAGACGCATCAAGGACATAGCAACTCCGTACAACAGGATAGACGTAAGATGAATCCAAGATACGTCTGAACGTGTCGTTATGGATCACAGTTCCGGGTGGCCACAAACCTGACAGGCCCGATCCGTAGATGAAAGGAGGCGCTTTTTCCGCTATCCTCGGCGCTCAAAACCAGGCCATCAGGCCATTCTCCGCCTCTCCCGGGTTTCGCCATGCTCGACATCATCTACGTACTTGAAATGATAGGAATCGTCGCCTTCGCGATTTCCGGCATGATCGTGGCGCGCTCCAAGAATATGGATCCTGTGGGCGTGTTTACCATCGGATTTATCACGGCGCTAGGTGGCGGTACCCTTCGGGACCTGATCATGGACAACCACCCGCTCTACTGGATCAAGCATGAGGAACAGCCCATGCTGATTCTGGCGATGGCAATTGTCTTCAGTTACTGGAAACGGGCGGAGCGGCTTCGGGAGTCCAGAATCGTCTTTCCGGACGCCATCGGACTGGGAGTTTTTTCCATTCTGGGCGCCCAACTGGCCCTCGACCTGGGACACTCGTGGTTTGTAGCGTCTCTTCTCGGCGTCATGACCGGTACCTTTGGCGGCGCACTGCGAGACACTCTGTGCAACGAAGTGCCCTACATTTTCCGCAAAGACCAGATCTACGCATCCATTTCGTTTGCCGGTTGCTGGCTGTATTTCGTCTGCCAGTGGTTCCTGGACAACGAGGCCCTGCCTCTGACCATCGGACTGCTTTTCATCGTGATCGTGCGCATGCTGGCCGTGCGGTTTGATATCCGACTCCAGCGGGATCCACACAACAGCTAGCCCCATCGGCTGCTTGACGAACTGTCAATCATCCCTTGGCCTGAGGCGCACGAGTCGGTAATATTGCCGTTTTTTCACGCAATCCACGAATTCCGCTCAGACCAGATTCCCAAATACTAACTTTCAGCATCCTGTGAGGCAGACACCCGTCATGCTTGAACGACTGTTCCAACTCCAGGCCCACGGCACCACCGTTCGTAAAGAAGTGGTTGCGGGGATTACCACCTTCCTGACCATGGCGTACATCATTGTGGTCAACCCGAGCATCCTGTCGTCTACCGGCATGGATTTCGGGGCTGTCTTCGTTGCTACCTGCCTTGCAGCCGTTATCGGCACCCTGATCATGGGATTGTGGGCCAACTACCCCATCGCCCTGGCGCCGGGTATGGGACTGAATGCCTTCTTCTCCTTTACGGTCGTTGGCAGCATGGGCTACAGCTGGCAGGTGGCGCTGGGGGCGGTGTTCATTTCCGGCTTCCTGTTTTTCCTGCTGAGCATTTTCAAGGTCCGTGAATGGATCATTAACAGCATCCCGATGTCCTTGCGGTTCGGCATTTCTGCCGGCATTGGTTTCTTTCTGGCCCTGATTGCGCTCAAGAACGCCGGTATTGTGGTGGATCACCCTGCAACTCTGGTTGGCCTTGGTGAAGTGAAGGTTGCCGAAAGCCTGCTGTTCTTTGGCGGCTTCGTGCTCATCTGCGCACTGTCGTTCCGTCAGGTAACCGGCGCTGTCATGATTGGTATCATCGCGGTTACCGGCGTTGCCATGGCGCTGGGGATGGTGGAGTACAAAGGCTTTGTTTCCGCGCCGCCCAGCCTGGCTCCCACTTTCATGCAGCTGGATCTGGCCGGTGCCCTGAACGTGGGCATGATCAGCGTTATTTTTGCGTTCCTGTTCGTTGACCTGTTCGACACCTCCGGCACGCTCATAGGCGCTGCCCAGCGTGGCGGACTGCTGGACAAGGACGGCAAGCTGCCGCGCCTGGGCCGGGCCCTGATGTCCGATTCGGTCGCCACCATGTCCGGTGCTGCCCTCGGCACCTCGACCACCACCAGCTACATCGAATCAACGGCGGGTATTTCCGCTGGCGGGCGTACCGGCCTGACCGCTGTGGTTGTTGCCGCACTGTTCCTGGCGTGTTTGCTGCTGTCGCCCATTGCCAGCATCATTCCCGCCTACGCAACCGCTCCGGCACTACTCTACGTTGCGGTTCTGATGGCCAGCGGCCTCAAACTGGTTGACTGGGATGACGTTACCGACGCGGCTCCGGCTGTGGTCACAGCCCTGATGATGCCGCTGACGTTCTCCATCGCAAACGGCATTGCCCTCGGGTTCATTACCTACGCCATCCTGAAGGCCCTGAGCGGCCGCTGGGCGGATTTGAACGCCAGCGTTGTTATTATTGCTGTCGTCTTTGTTCTGAAATTCATTTTCCTGGATGCGGCCTGATCCGCATCCAGAGCATTTACCGGAACGTTTATGGATTATTTTTCTGAGAGCATCAAAAAGGCGATTCGTACGGTGCCGGACTGGCCAAAGCCCGGCGTAGCCTTTCGTGATATCACCACGGTACTGCAGGACAAGACTGCATTCCGGAAGCTGATTGATGCCTTCGTACACCGCTATCACGGCCACAAGATTGATGCGGTGGCAGCTGTGGACGCGCGCGGTTTCATCATCGGCTCAGCACTGGCCTACGAGCTCAACGCGTCCCTGGTACTGGTGCGAAAGAAGGGCAAGCTTCCCTTCGATACCCTGGTGGAAGACTACGAGCTTGAGTACGGCACCGCCTCCGTCGAACTGCACAAAGATGCCTTCAAGCCGGGCGATAATGTGGTATTGGTGGACGACCTGATTGCCACCGGCGGCACCATGCTGGCCGCGGCCCGGCTGATCCGCCGGATCGGCGCCGAAATTGTGGAAGTGGCCGCCATGATTGATCTCCCGGATCTCGGCGGCTCCCGCAAGCTTCAGGAAGAGGGTCTTCAGGTTTATACTGTCTGCTCGTTTGAAGGGGATTAACCGAACGTGGACAGGGGGCAGCCATGCCGGATTACCAACATCACTGGAAAGACGGCACTTCGATTCACCTGCCGTTAGGCAAGATCGTCTGTGTTGGCCGCAACTACGCGGAGCATGCAAAGGAACTGAACAATCCGGTGCCCGACGAGCCCCTGCTGTTCATCAAACCCTCCACCTCGGCCGTCCATATCACCCGCCCCCTGAGAATTCCGGCAGACCAGGGGGAGATCCACTATGAAACCGAACTGGC
Organism: Marinobacter sp. MIT932201; assembly: GCF_047123295.1. Classification (NCBI taxonomy): domain Bacteria; kingdom Pseudomonadati; phylum Pseudomonadota; class Gammaproteobacteria; order Pseudomonadales; family Marinobacteraceae; genus Marinobacter; species Marinobacter sp. MIT932201. The sequence continues at coordinate 3,098,749 of NZ_CP138917.1, forward strand.
CGTTCTCATTGGCCGCCCTCTGACCAACGCATCCGCCAGCCAGGCCGAAGCCGCAATACTCGGGTATGGCCTGGCGCTGGACCTGACCCTCCGTGACCTGCAAACCCGGCTCAAAGAGAAAGGGCAGCCATGGGAGCGCGCCAAGGGGTTCGATGGAGCCTGTCCCCTGTCACCGTTCATCTCGGCTGACAAACTCGCCGTGGACAACATTCACTTTACCCTGGATATCGACGGGCACCGCCAGCAAACCGGTGACACCCGGGATATGCTGAATCCCATTGTGCCGTTAATTGCCCACATCAGCGGCCAGTTCACCCTGCTTCCCGGCGATGTCGTGCTTACGGGTACGCCAAAGGGCGTTGGCCCGTTGGTCTCGGGCCAGACCCTGTCACTTGAACTGGAAGACCTGCTGTTCGTGGAGACCAAAGTGGTTTAACGTGCAGGACCGGCTAAACCCAAATCCGGTCAAAGGCGTAATGGTATTTATGGCAAAGAAACCGGTTACCTCCCGACGTGGTCGCTTCTTCAAGCTCGCTGGCATGACTGCTTCCGTGGCAGGCCAGTATGCGGGTCAGCGCGCTCGCAGGCTTTTTCGCTCGGAGAACGACGAAGGCGCCCAGAGTGAAAGCTATACCCGCATGGCCGGGCAGATAGCCGACACCCTCGGGGAGCTCAAGGGTGCCGTGATGAAAGTCGGTCAGATTGCCTCCCAGACGCAGGATTTTCTGCCCCGGGAATTCTCGGAAGCCCTGGAAAAGCTGCAGAAAGAAGCGCCACCAATGCCGTTCGAGGTGATCGTGGAGCAGATCGAATCCGGGCTCGGGAAGCCGGTCTCCGAATTGTTCGAGTACCTCCAGGAAAAGCCTTACGCGGCCGCATCCATCGGTCAGGTGCACCGTGCCCGCCTGCACGATGGCACCGATGTGATCGTCAAGGTCCAGTATCCCGGCGTAGACGAATCCTGCGACTCGGACCTGAAACAGCTGAGAATGACGCTCAAACTCGGCGGCCTGCTGAAAATGCCAAAGGAATCCGTGGACAAGCTGTTCGCAGAAATCCGGGAACGCCTGAAAGAAGAGCTGGATTACGAAAACGAGGCCCGGAACATCGAGCTGTTCCGCAAGTTCCACGAAAAACAGCCCTGGGTCCTGATCCCGGCGATCATTCCCGGCCATTCCACCCGGCGGGTGCTGACCATGGAACTGGTGGAGGGCGATCACGTCAGCAAGGTCACCCGGGAGCAATACGATCAGGACACCGTCAACCTGATCGGCCATCGCATTTTCACCCTCATGGCGGACCAGCTATTCCGGTTCCAGTGCATCCACGGCGATCCCCACGCCGGCAACTTCGCCTACCGACCGGACGGCTCCATCATCATGTACGACTTCGGCTGCGTGAAAAAACTCAAGCCGGAGATCGTCGAAGCCTACCGCAACGCCCTCGTGGCCGCGCTTGATGAAGACTATGAGGCCCTGGACCGCTACCTGATCGACCTTGGCGCGCGGGTGGGAAGCCAGCCAGCCGTGGATGAAGCGTATTACGCGATGTGGCGGGACATACTCGTGGTGCCTTTTGAGCAGCGCGACCAACCATACGATTTCGCGGAAGCCGACATTCATAAACGCGTCGCCGAAAAAACCAGCACGGTGTTTAAATACCTCGATTATTTCAAACCACCTGTGGAGAGCATTTTCATTGACCGAATGATTGCTGGCCACTACTGGATGCTGAAAAGACTGGGGGTTCAGGCGGCATTTCGGTCAGAGCTCGAGAAATACCTTAAGGCTTCAGAGACCGCTGCGCCAGGATGAGCCTCGAGAAATGGAGAATTACTTCAGGCCATCAACCCACTCGGCCACACCCTCGGCAGCCCCCTTGCGAATGACCCGGGCACGGGACACTGAAGCGGGCTCTCCCGGGTCGACGACCGTGATGGGCACATCCATGTCCACCTCATACACCAGCCCCGCCGCCGGATAGACCTGGAGCGACGTCCCTACGATCAGCAGATGATCGGCGGTGCGCACAATGTCGGCGGCCTTTTCCAACATGGGAACTTCCTCACCGAACCAGACGATATGGGGGCGAAGCTGGGCGCCGCGGTCGCAGGTGTCGCCCGGATTGATATCACGATAACCAATGTCGTAAACCAGCTCCGGATACCTTGAACTGCGGGCCTTGGTGAGCTCGCCGTGAAGATGAATGACGTTGCTGGCGCCACCCCGTTCGTGGAGATCGTCCACGTTCTGGGTGATCACCGTTACCCGGTACCGCTTTTCCAACTCTGCCAGCAGGCGATGGGCCCGGTTGGGCTGGGCGGATTCCAGCTGGCGCCGGCGGTCGTTGTAGAACCTCAGCACCAGCTCCTGATTCCGGGCAAACGCCTCGGGCGTGGCCACATCGTACACACTGTGCTGCTCCCACAGCCCGCCGTTGTCACGGAATGTGGAGAGACCGCTCTCGGCGCTGATACCTGCGCCTGTCAGTACAACGATGTGGTCCTGCATCAGTCGAAAATCTTGCCTGGGTTCATGATGCCGTTGGGATCGAATACCTTTTTAATACCTCTCAGGTAAGCAATCTCCGCCTCACTGCGTGTGTATTGAAGATAGGGCTTCTTGGTCATACCCACACCGTGCTCGGCTGACACACTGCCCTGGTAGCGCTCGACAATCTCGAACACCCATTTGTTAACCTGCTGGCACTTTTCGAAAAAGTCCTCGTTGGCCATATCTTCCGGCTTGAGGATATTGAGGTGCAGGTTGCCATCGCCGATGTGCCCGAACCAGATAATCTCGAAATCCGGATAGTGCTCGGTAACCACGGCGTCGATTTCCTGCAGGAAACCCGGCACCTTGGAGACCACCACGGAGATGTCATTCTTGTAGGGCGTGCGGGGCGCGATGGATTCGGAGATGCGCTCGCGCAACTGCCACAGATTCTGGGCCTGAGTTTCGCTCTGGCTGATCACACCATCGAGCACCCAGCCGTTCTCCACACATTGCTCAAACAGGGTCATGGCGTCGTCCATCACCTGGTCGGAGACAGACTCGAATTCCAGCAAAGCGTAGTAAGGCGCCTCGGTTTCGAACGGCGCCTGCACCTGGCCATGGGCCAGCACGTGCCCCATGGCCTGATGAGAGAAAAACTCATAGGCGGTGAGGTCGATCTTTTTCTGGAAAGTCTGCAGCACGTCCATGGTGTTGGTCAGGTCGTTCAACCCCAACACCAGTACGGTCAGGTTATCCGGCTTGCGGGACAGCTTCATGGTCGCTTCCGTGATAAAGCCCAGTGTCCCCTCAGCACCAATAAACAGATGACGCAAATCGTAGCCGGTATTGTTCTTTTCCAGGTCCTTGTTCAGATCCAGGATATCGCCCTTGCCAGTGACTACCTTGAGCCCGGCCACCCAGTCCCGGCTCATGCCATAACGGATCACTTTGATACCGCCGGCGTTGGTGGAGAGGTTGCCCCCCAGTTGGCTGGAACCGGCGGAGGCAAAATCTACCGGGTAATACAGATCATTTTCTTCAGCAAAATTCTGGAGCTGCTCGGTCACAACGCCCGCCTGACAGCGAACCACTCGATCACTGGCGTTGAAATCCAGGATCTGGTTCATGTTGTCGAACGCCACAACCACTTCACCATTGGCGGCCACGGCACCGGCACTCAGACCTGTCCGGCCGCCGGAAGGCACCAGCGCCACCTGATTCTCATTGGCGAACTTCACCAGCGCCTGCACCTGCTCAGTGGTTTTGGGCAAGGCAATCGCCAAAGGTTTGGGTGGGTAGATCTTGGTCCAGTCCTTGCCATAGGTATCCAGATCTGCCGGGTCGGTCAGCACCTTGCCGGGTGCATCGCCAGTAGCCATCAGGTCTTTGAGGGAAGCAATGATCTGTTCAGAATTCATGGGCTATTCGGTCTCGTCAGGTTTCGGCCGGAGCATCCTGCAACAGGAGTCACAGACAGTTGATTCAGGCAAACCGGCGCGCTGTGAAAATCTGCGTTTATGGTATCATACCGGCCCTGTTCTGTGAGCCAGCCCCGACGATCACTGGCCACAGGTCATTTCACGTGACGAAAGGTTCGGAAGCAAGCCCATGTCAAATACGTCTCTTGAGAAGAGCAAAATCCGTATCCTGCTGCTGGAAGGCGTCCATCAATCTGCCATTGATACCCTGAACGCTGCGGGCTATACCAACATCGAGTACCTGTCTCACTCGCTGGCCGAGGAAGAGCTGATTGAGAAAATTGCCGATGCGCACTTCATCGGTATCCGCTCGCGCACCCAGCTGACAGAGAAAGTATTTGAAGCCGCCAACAAGCTGGTGGCCGTGGGTTGTTTCTGTATCGGTACCAACCAGGTGGATCTCCAGGCAGCCACCCGGCGCGGCATTGCCGTATTCAACGCGCCCTTCTCCAACACCCGGAGCGTTGCCGAACTGGTTCTGGCCCAGGCCATCCTGCTCCTGCGTGGTGTTCCAGAGAAAAACGCCAAAGCCCATCGCGGCGAATGGCTGAAGTCCGCCAAGGACAGCTACGAAATCCGCGGCAAGAAGCTGGGCATCATCGGCTACGGCAACATCGGCACCCAGTTCAGTGTCCTGGCCGAGGGCCTGGGCATGGATGTGTATTTCTACGATGTAGTGTCAAAGCTGTCGATCGGTAACGCCACTCAGGTGGGCACGCTCCAGGAGCTGCTCAACATTGCCGACGTGGTCAGCCTGCACGTGCCGGAAACACCGGCCACCAAGTACATGTTCAAGGCCGAGCAGTTTGCCCAGATGAAGCCCGGCAGCATTCTGATGAATGCCTCCCGTGGCACGGTTGTCGACATTGATGCCCTGGCCGACGCTCTGCGCAGTGGCAAACTGCTGGGCGCCGCCATCGACGTATTCCCGGTGGAACCCAAATCCAACGATGAGGAGTTTGTGTCTCCGCTACGGGAATTCGATAACGTGATCCTGACCCCGCACGTGGGCGGCTCCACCATCGAAGCCCAGGAGAACATCGGTCGGGAAGTGGCGGAAAAACTGGCCATGTACAGCGACAACGGCACGTCTGTTTCGTCCGTGAACTTCCCGGAAGTGGCCCTGCCGTCACACCCCAACCAGCACCGCCTGCTGCACATCCACGAGAACGTGCCGGGCGTGATGTCCGAAATCAACCAGGTATTCTCGGAGAACGGCATCAACGTCTGCGGTCAGTACCTGCAAACCAAGGAAGACATTGGTTACGTGGTTGTGGATGTGAACAAAGAATACGGCGAGCTGGCGCTGGAAAAGCTGCTCAAAGTGAAGGGAACGATTCGCTGCCGCGTCCTGTTCTGATTCATGGCCTGAGACAAAAACCGGAGCATTTGCTCCGGTTTTTTATGGCCTTAGAACAGCGACTTACTGCATGGGCACGAGCGTCAGCTCAACGCGACGGTTCTGCTCACGACCGGCCGGGGTATCGTTGGAGGCCACAGGGTAGCGCTCACCATACCCCACAGCACGGGTACGCTTGGGCTCAATGCCCTGATTCAGCAGGAAGTCACGTACTGAGGATGCGCGACGCTCACTGAGCAGCTGGTTGTAGCTGTCCGAACCAGAGCTGTCGGTATGGCCTTCAATCTGAATAATCGTTTTGTCGAATTCCTTCAGCACCAGGGCAACTGACTCGAGAGTGCCGCTGAATGAAGGCTTGATCGTCGATTCATTCAGATCAAAGGTGATGTTGCCCGGCATGATCAGTTCGATCTCGTCGCCGTTGCGCACTACGCGAACACCGGAACCCTCCAGCTTGCGACGCAGCTCGGCTTCCTGCTTATCCATGTAGTAACCAACGCCACCGCCGATAGCAGCGCCACTGGCCGCGCCAATCAGGGCGCCTTTTCCCCGATCACTCTTACTTGAAGTTGCGGCACCGATGGCCGCACCGCCAATCGCGCCAATAATGCTGCCCTTGGTCGCATTCGACGTTTTCTCTTCGCCGGTGTACGGGTCATAGGTCATACAACCACCAAGACCAAACGTTGCCACCGCAAATGCAAGAATCGTCTTCTTCACAGCTTTCTCCTGTTCCTGGTTTCTTCAGCAAACCCGATTCAACGGGTCCTTTCTGCCGAATTCGTGAATGTATCAATGATGGTATTGAATACGGTTGCCTGCAAATCCTGAGCTTCGTTCACAAGATGATGACGTCCGTCAGGGATCTTCAGTTCCTCCACCGCCGAAAATTTATTCCGGATAATGCGCAAATTATGTTGCCAATCGACTGTCAGGTCCTTTTCACCTTGCACGACAGTCACGGGAAAGTCGACAGGCCGTGCCGATTCGATATGGGGCACCCACTTTCGCAACGCACTCACCCAATCCACATGTACCGCCCTGGCCTGGAGCGGATCGTGTTCACGCAGAAACCTCAGAAAACGGCTATTACCGCTGTTCTCCGCAAACACCCGGCGCCAGCGGGAAATGAACGGTTTGGCGATGCTATGGAGTACCTTGGCTCCTAACCAGCCCGCCGGCCTTACCAGTGGCGCCAGCAGCACTACTTTCCGAAAATCCGAGGTCTGCTGATTGTGCTGATTGGACAACAGATAGTCGATCAGGATCGCGCCACCGGTGCTCTGGCCCACCGCAAACCAGGGCTGGCGTACCTTGTCTCTGACCTTGGCCATCACATCTGTCAAGACACCCTGGTATTCGAGAAAACTTCCAATCGCCGCCGGCGTGCCGCTGGAAAGACCATGTCCCGGTTGATCATAAGCCAGCACATCAAAGCCGGCGCCCAGACAGCGGTCAATCAACTGGCTGTAAAGCCCAACATGATCGAAGTAGCCATGCATAATAAACACTGTGCCGCGTTCACCTGCCTGCTCCGGCAACCGGAAATAATGCACCATGACCTCGTGATCACACGCGTTGACGTACCCCTGATGGTAAGCAACGTCCGGGTGCTCCACCCAGAGATCCAGACCGTAAAAGCGGCAGTAGGCGACCATTTCGTCGCTGAGATCCCGCGCGCAGGCCGGATCGAAGGGTTCGAGCCTGTCCAGAAGCGAGTGCCTGTCCCAATCCGGTATTTCTATGGTATCTGTTTTCCAGTACACGTAGAGTTAAACGCCTGTCATGAATAGATTATAAATTTTGGCCTCCAATCCTAACCCATAGCAGGGGAAAGACACAGATGTTGCAACACCTTCTGGAGAGTGCGTTGCGCCAGACCATGAACCGGCTGGTAAGACCGGTTCTCAACCCGACGGTGCCGGTTCCGCTTCAGCGACGCATTGTGCGCCAGGCTTACAGGAGTTCGATACCGCCCAAGGGTGCAAAATTCGAAGCCACCACGGTTGGCGGTATTCCCGTTACCCGAACCAGTTTCAGCATCAAGCCGCACGGCGCTGTTCTCTATCTGCACGGCGGTGGCTATATCATTGGTTCTTCGAGTACCCACCGCGGCATAACCGGGCACCTGGCAAAAACCAGCAATTGCAGCATTGTTACGCCTGATTACCGGCTGGCACCCGAATTCCCCTTCCCCGCAGCTCTGGACGATGCGGAAGCTTGCTGGAACGGCCTGCTGGAGCGGGGCCTAAAGCCGGAGCAGATCGCTGTCGCCGGGGATTCCGCCGGCGGCGGCCTCGCCGTTGCCCTGGCCATGCGGCTACGCGACAAGCAGCAGTCCCTTCCGGCATCGCTAACAGTATTTTCACCCTGGGTAGACCTCACTCAGGAGCAGCTCTATGAACCCGAATGTGAGCCGGTACTCCAGCCAAGCTGGACCAGTAAGGCAGCAAAGCTCTATGCCGGAAAGGAATCCCTGAGCAATCCGCTGATCTCACCGGTATTCGGCGACCTGAGCGGCCTGCCGCCCCTGCTGATCCAGGTGGGTAGCCAGGAGATTCTGTTGAATGATGCCGAGCGGCTGGCTGAAGCGGCGAACCGTCAGGATGTGGAAACCCGCCTGGAGATATACAACAGCCTCTGGCACGTTTTTCAGGTGCACAGCGGTCAGCTCGACAGGGCCACAAAGGCGATGGAAACCGCTGGCGAACACATCAAACGTCATCTGGCAGGCTGAGTTCACCCCGGGCAAGGGCCTCTTTCCTTAGCCGGGGCCACTGCTTGATGTGCCACTCCAGACGGGAAGCCTGGCTTCTGTCGCCAGCGGCGGCGCTGAAGACCAGTTCCAATGGTCCCTTTCCCCTCAGACTACGGGCGCCCCTGGGCGCGCCCGCCTGATGCTCCCGGAAACGTCGTTCAACGTCGGTCGTGATTCCGGTGTAGAGCGCTCCACTGGCGGTTCGAACCATGTAGACAAACCAGCTAGCCAAGATTTAACGCCTCTTCCCTGTCTTTGACTTTTTTCTGCTGGATCCAGAGCCCCATCATGATAAGAACCAGGCCAATGTAGGTGGAGGGCAGAATATGCTCCCCCAGAATGAAATAGATGAACACCAGTGACAGGAAAGGAGAGATGAAAATCAGATTGCTGACTTTCGACGTGTTCTCTGCCTTTTTCATGGCGTAGGACCAGAGCACAAAGGCAATACCCATCTCAAACACACCAACGTAAACCGCAGCGGCGAGCGACGTTCCCGAGGCAAAGTCCAGACCTTCCGTCCACCAGCAAATCAGCAGAATCACCGGGAGCCCACACAGAAAATTCAGGAACAGGCCAACCACCGGATCGCGGGTATCCCGGGTGGCAATAATCCAGTAGGACGCCCAGACCACGGTACTGCCGAGGGCGAGAGATACACCCAGAGGATCCTCGAAACTCAGCGAAGTCACCGCTCCACGGGTGGCAATGACCACTACGCCGGCGTAACAGATCAGGCCCGCCACAATATCGAGCTTGCGCAGCCGGTGCCCAAGAAAAGGCACCGACATGTAGGCCAATACCAGCGCCCAGGTGTAATTCAGCGGTTGCGCTTCCTGGGCCGGCAACCTGTCAAACGCCCCGAACAACAAAAAATAGTACAGGCAGGGATTGATCAGCCCCATGCCGAACGACTGGGCGTACTGTTTGCGACTGAGAGAAAACACCAGATGCCAGCGCCCCTGCAGCATCAGAATGACGGCCATGACGACCACAGACGCACTGCAGGCAATCAACAGCATCTGAACGGGCGCCAGCTCCCTGAGCGACAGCTTGAAAGCGGTTGCCACTGTTGACCACAATAGCACCGTGCCCAGGCCATAAAGCATCGCCTGCTTCTGGTTTTTCATTCACGGCCTCCTGCCAGCCACTGGAACTCCATCGATTTTCTCCTCTACCCGCGGGATCGTCTGGCCGACAGTGTAATGCAATCGAACCCTGTTACCCACGGCGGGGCGCATTCTTGTGTTACCTTGTCTACCAATGTCGAAAAGGATTGAGAAAACTGGAGCCCCGTTATGCCCGCTGCCCGTATCAGGTTCTGGCCATTAAGCATCGCCTTGGTCATTGCGCTGGCCGGCTGCTCAGACAGCCAAACCGACCATGGGCCGGAGGCCGCCAAGGCACCGGAAGCGCCCGAATACCCCGTCACCTGGCGCTTCGCCCTGGAAGAAATCGAGGGTAGCGTTCAACACGCCTATGCCGAAGCCCTGAAAGAACGCATAGAAGAACGTTCTGAAGGCAAGATTGAAGTCGATATCTTTCCCTACGGCTCTCTCGGCACCTCGGCGCAGCTCACCGAACTCGTCAAGAACGGTTCGGTCAGTCTTGCCTTCGCCTCTCCCGGGCACCTGGCCAACACCATCCCGGAAGTGGGCCTTTTCACTCTGCACTATGTTCTGCCGGACGACGCTGAGGTGACCCGACAGCTTCTGGCGAGTCCGGAACTCCTTAATCTGTTTGAACAGCCCTATGCCGACCAGAACATGAAATTGCTTGGCTTCGTGCCAGAGGGCTGGATGGCCTGGACGGCCAACAAAGCGCTGCGCACACCGGACGATTTCAATGGCCAGCGGATACGCACCATGACATCCGACATGGCCGAGGAAGCCTTTCGAGCCTATGGCGCCGAACCGAGTCAGATCCCCTATTCACAGGTCTACAGCGACCTTCAGCTGCGTAAGATCGATGGCCAGAGCAATCCCGTTTTTGCCATCGAGGAAATGGATTTCTATGAAGTGCAGAGCACCATGACGCTTGCCCGGCCGGCACAGTTCGTTGCCTCCGTGGTCTCAAATCTTGATTGGTACAACGCGTTGCCGGAAAACCAGCAACAATGGCTTGATAACGGTCTCAATGATGTTGCGCAGATTGCCTGGGAGACCCAGGAGGAACTGAATCAGACCCGGCTGGAAAAAATGTTGGAAGAAGGACACCTGAAAGTTGTCCGCCTGACAGATGCAGAGCGGGAGGCATTTCGGCAAGCCAGCATGCCTGTGCGTGACCTCTATCTGGAACGCACCGGCGAGAGCGGACAGCGTATTTTCGAGCGTTTGCAACAACTGATCGAAGAGCTGGACGCCAATAAGCCGGAGTAGACTGCCGGACTATTCCGGCACCAGCCATCCAATATCATGGGTCAGATTCAGAACATCTGGCCCGGCTACATCACTCATCATCGCCGATAAACGGGAATCAAAGCCCCAGGGCGGATTCACCACCAGCATGCCCGATCCGACCATGCCCCGCTCCGGCGGCTTTCTGAGATGCACCTCGCTACACAGCACCTTGCGCACGCCGGTGCGCCCGACAGCCTCTTTCAGTTGCTGCTGCAATCCGCTCGTGAGTATCGGATACCAGACCAGATAAACCCCGTGACGGCACTTTTGCCAAGCCTTTGCCAGGGTTTCAGCGACCTCAACGTAGTCAGATTTAATTTCATAGGAAGGATCAATGAGCGTCAGCAACCGTGGCTGTTTCGGTGGCAGCTGCTTCAGAAGGCCGGCCAGGCCATCCTGTTTGAGCACGCGGACGGGGGCTTCGGCGGCCCATCCCGCCAGCTGTTCGCTCTCGGATGGATGGAGTTCGAACAACGTCAGCGCATCCGCGGGCCGTAGAAAATGCCGGAACCACACCGGAGACCCCGGGTAAACAGAGAGCTCTCCGTCACCGGCATTGAATCCTGCCAGCACGTCCAGAAACGGCTTCCAATCCCCGGACCTTAGCCTATCTCTTCCGCTCCATACCTTTTGAACGCCGTAATCAGCCTCTCCTGTCTTTCGGGCTCGCTCACTGCGCAAATCGTATATGGCGCTGCCGGCGTGGGTGTCGAAACAGGCAATGCCGGATGTTTTCGACTGCATCATCGCAAGGGCAAGCGCCAGTGAACTGTGTTTCTGGACATCGGCAAAATTGCCGGCGTGGAAGGCGTGTAGATAGCTCAACATACAAAAATAGCTCCCTGGTAACGGAGCCATTAAGCCCGATCACAGTTGCCAAGAGCAAGGGACCCGACACGCATCATGGTCACACCCCCTATTCCCGCTTGCCTTTTCATCAGTCGGCAACCATAATCGTGAACGCTAATTTTTCTCATTTTCACCACGATTACCAAAACTGGAGAAAGGAATGAAATCCATGTTTCGTCCGGCCCCACTGGCGCTAACAGTGGCCGCCATGCTAACTGCGGGATGCGCTTATACTCCCTGGGCCTCAGAGAAGCCAGAACCCGCTACCAAGGCTTCCGTAGTTGAACACTATGCCGACCTTGCTCACGCCAACTATGAAGATGCCCTGATTACCGCCCGCGCGCTGGACGACGCTACCGATCGGCTGATTGCCAACCCGACCGAAGAGAACCTTGCAGCCGCAAAAGAAGCCTGGCTCGCCGCGCGAATCCCCTACCAGCAAACTGAAGTATTCCGGTTTGGCAACGCTATTGTCGATGACTGGGAAGGACAACTGAACGCCTGGCCGCTGGATGAGGGCCTGATCGATTACGTCAAGGCTGACGGCTACCAGCACGAGTTGGGCAACTCCGGGGCCACCGCCAATATCATCGCGAGCAAAAGCATCAATGTGGGCGGTGAAACATTGAATGTGGCCTCTCTTTCCCCTGCACTGCTGGCCGATCTGAACGAAGTAGGCGGATCTGAAGCCAACGTGGCTACCGGCTACCATGCAGTTGAATTTTTGCTCTGGGGCCAGGATCTGCACGGTTTCGAAAGCGGCGCCGGTGAGCGCCCGGTTACGGATTACGCCGAGGGCGCTGATTGCACCAATGGCAATTGTGAACGTCGCGGGGAATACCTGGACGCGGTAACCGACCTTCTGGTCTCAGATCTGGAGTGGATGGTGGCCCAGTGGGCACCCGGTGCCAACGACAATTATCGCGCCCAGCTGACTGCCGCCGACGCCAATGAAGGTGTTCAGAAAATGCTGTTCGGAATGGGCTCCCTGTCCCTGGGTGAACTGGCCGGTGAACGGATGAAGGTTGCCCTGGAGGCCAACTCCTACGAAGATGAGCACGACTGCTTCAGCGACAATACCCACAATTCCCACTACTACAACGGCCAGGGCATCCAGAATGTCTATACCGGCACCTACCGTCGTGTCGACGGCAGCCTGGTGACTGGACACTCTCTGTCTGACCTGGTTCAGCAGAGCAACCCTGAACTGGATGCGCGCCTGAACAACCAGTTGGATGCGTCCATGGAAGCCCTTGCCCTGATTAAGGCTCGTGCAGAGAGCAGCGAGAACCCCATGGCATTCGATACTATGATCGCACCGGGGAACGCCGAAGGTACCCGGATCGTCAACGGCGCGATCATGGCGCTGGTCGCCCAGACCGGATCCATTGAGCAGGCTGCGCGGGACCTTGGCATCGAAGCCCTGTCTCCGGATGACGCCGGTCACGCGTTCTGAGCATGATGAGACCGTTCGCCTTGATCGGTGCGCTGGCAATTGCCAGCGCACCCGTCTCCGCCCAAACCCACGCGGGTTACCCTATTCAGACCACTCCCGCCACCGGTGGCGAGGGGACGGTTCAGCAGTCAGATACCAACGCCTATTCGCTGCCCCAGGGCAATCTGTCCATGACCAAGCGTCTGGATTTCAGCGTGGGCAACAGCTTCTTCCGGAACCCCTGGGTCGAGGCACCGGCGAGCACCGATGCCCGTGATGGCCTTGGTCCGCTGTTCAACACCAACTCCTGCCAGGGATGCCACATCAAGGATGGTCGCGGACACCCCCCCGGTGTTGATGAACCGCCAGTCTCCCTGTTTCTGAGGCTGGCAGTGCCTGCTGACCCGGTACGGGACGCCGAACTTCTGCGCAAGCACGGTTTTAAACCGGCACCGGTCTACGGCAGCCAGTTGCAGACCGCTGCACTTCCCGCAGCGAAACCGGAGGCCGACCTCGTCATTGAATGGACGCCGGTAAAAAAGACCCTGGCGGACGGCACTGTTGTGGAATTGCGCAAACCTGTGTATCGCATCGAAAACCCGAACTACGGTCCGTTGCCCAACGAGCTGCTGGTTTCACCCAGGGTAGCACCGCAGATGATCGGAATGGGCCTGCTGGAAGCCATCCCCATCGAAAAACTGCAAGCCCTTCATGACCCTGACGATGCCGACGGCAATGGCATTTCCGGAAAACTCAACCAGGTCTGGGATCTGGCAACGGAACAGACGCGGCCTGGCCGATTTGGCTGGAAGGCGGCGGAGCCGGATGTCCATCAGCAAAGCATGGGTGCCTTCGCCGGCGATATGGGCCTGACCTCGACCCTGAAACCCACAACCGACTGCATGCCCGAGCAGAACTGTGAGCGGTTCGCCCATGGCGGCGAACCGGAAGTAAGCGATAAGGTTGCCAACTTTGTGACCTTCTATGCCAGGAGCCTCGCCGTTCCGGCACGCCGAAATCTTGAGTCCGGTTCGGTTCAACAAGGAGCAAAACTGTTCAACGAAATTGGCTGCGCTGGTTGTCATACTCCCAGACACCAGACGGGTGAGGTAGCCGAACGCCCGGATCTCAGCAATCAGACTATCTGGCCCTACACAGATCTGCTGCTCCATGACATGGGCCCGGCTCTGGCGGATGGACGTGATGAATTCCTGGCCAATGGCAACGAATGGCGAACACCCCCGCTGTGGGGCATTGGACTGGCGCAAGTAGTGAATCCTCAGGCCGGGTTCCTGCACGACGGTCGTGCCCGCACACTGGAAGAAGCCGTGCTCTGGCATGGTGGTGAGGCAGCGACCGCCTCCGATCGCTACCGCCAGATGTCGTCCGGGGATCGTGCGGCCCTGATTGATTTCCTGAATTCACTCTGAGGATCAGCCATGCAACCGATCACCAGACTGCTGTGCACATTTATCCTCGCAGCAACATCGCCCCTGGTGTGGGCAAGCGATGCCATCAGCCAGGCCCGCCAGCAATGGTATGAGGGCATTGCGACTGGCTATCAGTCGCTGAAAAAAGAAACGGGCGCTCTGGCTGACCTCGCCCGGGACTACTGCCGGAATCCTGCCCCGCAAAGCCGGGAACAACTAAAAGCCGCCTGGCTGGATGCCTTCCTGGCCTGGCAGCGGGTGCGCTTTGTCGATTTCGGACCGGTCGGAAACAACAATCTTTCCTGGCAGTTCCAGTTCTGGCCCGACCCGAAGAATCTGGTCGCGCGGAAAGCAGCTTACCTGACCGGCGACGAGGAACCGATCACTCCGCAGGTGATCAGCCAATCCGGCGTGGCCGTTCAGGGCTTCCCGATGATTGAATACCTGCTGTTCGATCAGACATTTAATACCGGGGATAACAAACTGCCCGCCCCCCGGACCTGCGAACTGCTGACCGTCGTGGCTGCCCACGTAGAGAGCAACGGCGACGAATTAGTGACCCGATGGCAGGGCTTCAGGCCTCACTACTTGAAGAGCGAACAGTACTTCGACACTACCGTCCGCGCTGGGATGGCCGCACTGGAGATCCTCGAGGAGCGCCGACTGGCCCAACCAATGGGTCTGCGCGGGAATGGAAAGCGCAATCCCTACATCACGGACGCCTGGCGCAGCGGCGAAACACTGAAGACCATAGAGGCCACAGTCGATGGCCTGGACCAGTTCTTTTTGCCAGGGCTCACGACAGCGCTTGAAGGCAACGAAGAGAAGCACCTTGCTGAGCGCATTCGTAATCAGTTCAACGAAGTTCAGCAAAACTTTCCTGGTGCTTATCTTCCCATGGCAACGGCACTCGACGAAGAAGTCCAATTCCGGGTCCTTCAGGGCCTCTACGTGGACGTTTCGCAGTTGACCATTCTGGTGAATGACCAGGCGGCGGTTGCTCTCAACGTAGTAAGAGGCTTCAACTCGAGCGATGGCGACTGAGGAGGCGACTGTTCCTATGCGTTTGCACCGGCGGACCCTTCTCAAAGTATCCGTTGGCGGTGGTATTGCACTGGCCCTGACCGGCTGTTCAATGCTTCCGCGAAAAGCCTCGGGCGAACCAGACCACTATGCCGGCGCCATCGGCTTGCCGGATGGCAGCTTTGGCGTCAGCGCGTTCGATCGCACCGGTAACGTCCTCTGGCAAACGCCGGTTCAAACACGCTGCCACAGCGGGTGCAACCGGCCTGCCAGGGGCGAAACCCTTTTCTTTGATCGTCGCCCCGGATGGTCGTTTTATGTGTTCGATACAACGACGGGAGCTTTCAAACATCGCATAGACGCGGCAGCCGGCGAGCACTTCGTGGGCCACGGTGTTTTTTCCCTGGATGGCCGCTGGCTATACGTAACCGCCAGCCGATACGAACAGGGCGAAGGCATTATTGCGGTATACGACGCGGAAAAGGAGTACCAGCGAACCGATACCTTCGATCTTAATGGCATTGGTCCCCACGAGCTGACCATGCACCCGGACGGCGAAACCCTGGTGATCGGACTCGGGGGTATCCTGACCCACCCGGACTACGACCGTATAAAGCTGAATCTGGATACCATGGATCCTGCCCTGCTTCTGATGAATCGTCATTCCGGCAAAATCGTTGGCCGTTTCAAGCCGCCCCATCATCAGCAAAGTGCCCGCCATGTAAGCGTCAGCGGGAGTGGCCGAGTGTACGTGGCCTTTCAATATCAGGGACCGCAGTACGAAACGCCGCCCCTACTGGCACGCCTTGAACAGGGAAAACTGCGGGAATACCGATTCGATGCGGACACCCAGAAAGCCATGGCCAACTACATAGCCAGTGTCGTTGCCCATCCAGAGAACGACCTTGTTGCTGCTGCCTCACCTGTTGGTGGCACAGCCATTATCTTCAGGGGCAGTACCGGTGAACTGGTGAACCGCGCCTCCATCGCCGATTGCGCCGGTGTCCAGGCCCTTGCCGGGGGCGACTTCCTGATCTCCTCCGGCCAGGGCAAGCTGGTTCGGATGGGCGCTACCACACCGGCCAGGGAACTGGCAGATCTTCCTGTTTACTGGGATCACCATCTGGTCTGATTAGTGGCAACCACCGTACTCCGGACTTAAGGATACCGGTCCACACTGGTATCCTTCTGACTCATTTTCCGGAGGACAGCGGTTTGCCCGAGAGCAGAAAGGACACCATCGACCAGCTTTACAGCCTGATTGCCAACGAAGAAGACGCACGGGTCTGCAAAGACATTCCGGAGGAAGCCTGTCGCGAGGTGCCCCGAAATTTCTTCCTGATTCTCGCCAGCAACGTACTGACCAAGCTGGGCGATCTCCTCATCAGCCCCAAAACCGTCCTGGCCTGGTTGATGAGCGCCATCGGTGCTCCTGCGCTGGTGGCCTGGCTGGTTCCGATCCGCGAATCCGGCTCTCTCGTTCCACAAATGGTCATCGCAGCCTGGGTGCGCCGCAAACCCGTTCGCAAGTGGTTCTGGACCCTCGGAAGTTTCGGCCAGGCTGCAAGTGTTGTGGCCATGGCGGCGAGCATCTGGTTTTTCGAGGGCTATGTCGCAGGTTCCGGGATCATAGCCGCCCTCATTGTGTTTTCCCTGGCCCGAGGATTCTGCTCGGTATCCATGAAAGATGTTCAGGGCAAATGCATTCCGAAAACCCGCCGGGGGAGACTTGGCGGACTGGCCTCTACCATTGGCGGCACGGCCACCGTTGTGCTGACCGCCCTCCTGTTCTGGGAACGCGGCGACCCGACCATTGCCTTCTATACCGTGCTACTACTTCTCGCCGGTGTTCTCTGGGTCATTGCCGGATTCCTGTTCGCCGGAGTAGAAGAGTTTGAAGGTGAAACCGGAGGTGGCGGTAACGCCATCACCGAAGCGTTCCAGAGTCTTTCCCTGCTCCGCGATGATGCACCGTTCAGACACTTCGTGATCACCCGGGCGCTTTTACTGTGCTCGGCCCTGGCGTCGCCCTACTTCGTGGTGCTTGCAGAGAAAGAATCCGACATTGGCTGGATGCTGGGTATCTTCCTGTTGGCCAGCAGTCTGGCCAGTTCCCTCAGTGCCAGCTTCTGGGGCTGGGCCGCGGACACCTCAAGCCGTAGAGTCATGATCCGTGGCGCTGCAATGGCCAGCGGCGTGTGTCTGCTCGTCGGTTTTACCGCGCTGTTTATCGGGACGGAAATCGGCAGTGTATGGTTCTACCCGGTCGCGTTTTTCGTTCTGAGCATCGCCCACGCAGGCGTCAGGCTGGGGCGCAAAACCTATCTGGTGGATATGGCAGGCGGCAACAAACGCACCGATTACACGGCGGTGAGCAACACGGTCATTGGTGTTCTTCTGCTGGTTACCGGCGGCCTGACCGCCCTCGTATCGATGATCTCAGAGGTAGCAGTCATCATTGTGCTTGGACTGATGGGGCTGGCAGGGATGTTCAGCGCAATCCGCCTGAAGGAAGTCACCGAGGACTGATCAGGGGCACCCTCCTCAGGAGGGTGCCTTGCCATCGTTCAGAGCCAGAGCGCCTTTGACGATCCGGTAGATGATCCAGATAGAAATACCAAGGAGAATGAACCAGCCGATGATAATCGGCGTGGTCACAATGCCAATCACCGTCCAGAGCAGGCCAATCCAGAAGGTGCGGATCTGCCAGCGGAAGTGCTGCTCCACCCAGGTATTGCGAACGTCGTCCAGCTTCACGTAATTGATAATTACACCCACCAGACCGGTAATGCCTCCCACGAAAAAAGACAGTGCCTGAAGGATGTAGACCACCACCGCCAGGTTACGCGCCGGGTCACTGCGGCGGGAAGCGGGATCCGTGTCGGCAGGTATAAACTCCGGTTCAGCCAAGACAACTCTCCTATTGATTGGACAATTGGAGTCTAGCACAGCCTCTAGAGTCGATAATCCCGACCCGGTCAGTGATTATCCGGACGGTAGCCCAGGCGGAAACCGCCCCAATGCTTGCCATTCACATAGATCGGCACCGAGAGATCATGCATGATTTCGCCGGTATCCCGTCGATAGGTCTGCAAAAGCATGTTCTCGGTGTGCTGACCACAGCGGATACCCGTGCGATCGTTGAACAGCCGCTTGCTTCGGCTTTTAACCAGATCCACCTTCGGATCTCCGGTTGGTGCGTGTGCAAAATCCCGGTTGTGGGTCGGTACATACCCGTCGGGCGCAGCCGCTATGGCAAAGACAATGGCCTCATGGGCGTTCTTCACCTGTTCCTGAATGGCCGGCAGGTACTGATCAGTAAACTTGTCAAAGCTGCTGGAGTATTTCGGCGGATGCGTGTTCGGGATGGGAGTCCGCGTCTTGTCGAACAGAGCGCTTTCCGAAAGCTTGCCATCCCGTATAGCCTGCTCGAACATCTGGCCAATCTGGTCAGCGCCGGCTTTTGCCTGATCGAAAAAGGGCCGGTGATAACTTGCTTCGCTGTTCAAGGCGAATGAAGCATTGGCTTTTTCCGCCAGTTCCATCAGCGTCGCAGCCTGCTCTGCCAGTGAAGAAACGCTGGTATCACTCTCCGAGATCTGGTCACGCACCGTTTCAATGGCGGAGAACACCTGGGCCAGACTCTGCTCGTTGTTCTGGTCGATCTCGGCAATTCGGGCTACTTGCTGCTGAACCCGGTCCGACTGGGAACTGATCTGGTCCAATCGCTCGCCCACGCTCTCAACTGAGGCGAGTCCTTCCTCGATGCTGCGGGCAAGGTCTTCAATGCGAGACACGATCAACGTGGTATCGGACCGTATTTCTTCCAGCGTTTCAGCCACTTCCCCCGTCGCCTGGGCTGTTCGGCCCGCCAGTTGGCGCACTTCGTCGGCAACCACCGCGAAACCGCGCCCCTGATCACCTGCCCTGGCGGCCTCGATGGCCGCATTGAGAGCAAGCAGGTTGGTCTGTTCAGCGATTCCCTGGATTGTGGTGGTTACACCCTGGATCTTGTTGGATTTCTCGTTCAGCTCCTGGATCAGCCGCAGATTTTCCCCGGACTGCTGATGCACTGCCCTGACGCTGTCGATGGCGGAGACAAGGGCCTCACGTCCCTCGGTGCTGACCTGTTTGTTCTGCAAAGCCATGGTAGCCGCATCCGTGGCCTGTTCCGAGGACTCCCGGACAGTCTCGGTAATCTGGCCTGCGTAGTCGGCCATTTGAGCGGTTTCTTCAACCTGACGATCAAGCCGGAGCTTCAGTTGATCAGCGGCAAAAGACACCTGGGCAGCCGATATTGCGTTTCTGTCGGCGCTTCCAGACAGGGTTTCCACCAGCGCGCGTCCAGCCCTGGCATCGGCAAGCAATTGGTGACACTGGGCATGCAGCGGATGATTGTCAGACAGGGTGCCGTCATTCAGAGCCTTGAGGCCCCGTTCAGTTGGCTCCAACACCCGGACAATAAGGAAACCGCCAGCGGCCGCAAGGCCGACGACGAGCCCGATCAAAATGGACGCAGGTTCCAGACCTAACAAAGGCGCCACCACTGCACAGACGACCGCAAGAACAACGGCAACCGCCAACCCCCATAGAATTGAAGCCCGATCCAGTAAGCCCATAGAAACCTCTTCTTTTTCGTTGCTTCTGCAAACATTTTGTTATTAAAGGCCATTGTGGAGACTAAAGAATTGACATGAGTTTATAACTCATACTTTAGTGTATTTAATATACATATCGGCGGGGAATAGCATTTCTGAAACAAAAAACCGCAAACCCGACTCACTCTGTTACCGAGCAGGCCGGGCTTGCGGTGTTCAGATTACTACTTCAATGTTGGCTCAGGCGCCAATCACGTCTCCATCGTCCTTGGTGACGATGACGGTTGCGTCACGGGGGCGCGGATCACTGGAATCTGGCCAGTTGCCATCGGGGTGCTGGATGTTGACGAACATGGTCTTCACATCGGGAGTGGAGACAACGCCGGTAACCTCACAACCCACGGGACCGACGAAGAAGCGCCTGATTTCGCGGGTCTCGGGGTTGGCAGCCAGCATCATGTTGTTCTGGTAAGGCGCTGCATCGGAGCCATCGGTCTGGATCCAGAGACGACCGTTGTAGTCGAACCACAGGCCATCCGGGCTGTTGAAGATGTTGTCGTCAGTCAGGGATACGATCACCTCGTCATCCACCACGGTTTCCGTACCCTGCTCACCAGCAAAGACGAAGATGTCCCAATCGAAGCTGGTGGCAGTATGGTCATTGCCTTCTTCACTCCAGCGGATGATATGACCGGTGCGGTTGTTGGCGTTCGGGTTAGCGGCGTTAACCTGCTCTTCCGTCCGGCGGGAGTTGTTGGTCAGCGTGAAATATACCTGGCCCGAATTCGGGTCGACAGCCCCCCACTCCGGGCGGTCCATCGGGGTTGCACCGGCGATATCGGCGGCCAGACGGGTGTTCAGAAGAACGTCAGCCTGGTTTTCGAAACCGTCAAACTGGACATCACCCACCTGAGTGCCCTCGGCTGCAGCAACCTTGGCTGCAAAGTCCGCGTCGTCGAGATCCAGTGACAACCAGTCGCCGGAGCCGTCGTCATTGAACCGGGCTACGTACAGAGTACCTTCATCCAACAGATATCCACCGGCGGTGGCGGCGTAGTAGGGCTTCGACGATACGAACTTGTAGATGTACTCAAAACGGGAGTCATCGCCGGAATAGCAAACCACCGGCTCGCCTTCCTTGGCCGGTGCGAAGATGACGCCCTCGTGACCGAAACGGCCCAACGCAGTGCATTTTTGCGGCTTGCTTTCAGGAGTAAACGGATCGATCTCGACCATATAGCCGTACGTGTTGGCCTCGTTGCGATAGTCATCCGCAGCGGTTGCGCCGATCGTGCTCACGTTGAATCGAACGTACTGGTCCGCGGCGCTATCCGCCAGTTCCCAATCATATCGGCTGGAACTGCCTACACCATGGCGGGTCTGCTCACGTGGCTGCGTGGCATCGCCATTGGCGAAGTAGCCGTGCCAGTTTTCTTCTGCAGCGAGGTAAGTTCCCCAGGGCGTCGGACCCATCGCACAGTTGTTGAGAGTGCCGCGGGTCTCGGTGGCATCCGGGCTGTACTTGGTGATCAGCTTGCTGTAGCCACGAACCGGGCCACGGATATCCATTTCGGTGTTACCGGTAATACGACGGTTGAACGGGCTGCCAAACACGATGTCCCACTTGCCATTGGTGTCGCGTTTGATGTGAACGACAGAAACACCGTGTGCTGCGATTTCCTTGCGCACTTCGTCCGCAGGGCGCATATCGTTTACATAGGTTGCGCCGTTGGCATGCAGAGCGCCCTGGTTGATGTACTCGTGGTTCATCACGAGCAGACCTTCACTGGAGCTGTTGCCGCCCGCTTTCAGATCGATGGGGAAGAAATGCACACCGTCATGGTGCATACCCATTTGCTGTTCCTGCTCGGCGCCGGTATTGGTGCCATCCGGCTTGTAGGCAGGGTAAGACCCTGTAATGGGCGTGCCCCACGGCAGGAATGCCTCAGTAGAGTAACCTTCGGGAACAACTACCTCGTTGGCTGTAGATGTCGGTACCGCCTTGAAGCCGATATCGGTACTTGAAACATTGCTACTGGTGGTGCCGTCGTTGCTGTCGCTGCCACAACCGGCGAGCCCCAGCCCCATAACGCTGGCAAGCGCCGCGCCAACGCTGCCTTTCATCACCGTGCGTCGCTGCATGCGTGCAGACAGGGCCTGGTGGAAGGGGGTGTTTTCAGTGTGGTTGACTACCGGCTCGTAGTTGGGATCCAGGTAATTGGGATCAAGGTCGTGCTTAGCCATGTTATTGCCTCTCTCAAAGAACAGCGGGTCAATGTTGTTGAGAGGCCAGTTTCGGCGGGAAATATGACAGTAAGCGGAAGTTAAAAAGACAAATTCGTTAACATTAGTTTACAAGCGCTCGAACCGGGGGACCGACCGCTCCGTGCAATCTGTTGCGGCGGAGCGGTCAGCTCACTCGGTTATTGCTGAGTGGCTTCTTCGTAGCCTTCCTCAATGGAATCGCCAGCTTCTTCGGCGGCATCAGTCATGGCATCACCAGCTTCCTCTGCGCCTTCCTGCAACTCGCCCATGGCACTTTCATCCTGGCCGGTGGCTTCTTCCAGGGTTTCCTCGGTGGAATCCGCCGCGTCTTCCATCATTTCTCCGGCGTTATCTGCTGCCTGCTCGACATCCACGCCTTCGTTGTCTTCCGAGCTGCAGGCAGCCAGGCCAAGTGTCAACACCATCAAAAGCGCACTCAGTGTGAGCTTGTTCATACCATATCCCTCTGTTGGTAAGTATTTACAACGGAGCACAGGGTACGGCGTGAACTCTGACAAACACAATTACCGGCCGATTACCCTTTCGTTAATCGGCGCTGTCGGAGAGCACCTGGCCATTAATGGTAATCACATGATCAAACGGCAGCATGATTCCCCGCCCGAGCAGAAGAAAATCCTGCCCGGCACGACTGAAAAGATCGCGAATGACATCGTGGACAAGACATACCTGGCCGGCACTATCACGGTAGACCACTTCGGTAAGCCTGCCGGTAGACAGGTATTCGCGAAGCATCCCCTGGACAGAGTATGAAGCAGTGGCAGACGAAGAGTTTGGCATGGCTGATTCTTCCTTGTGATCCAGCTCTTGTTGTCTATGTCAGTCTGGCCCAGAAACGGGGTTTGTGCCAAAGAAAAGCCATTTGTCATTTCGAGCCAAGGTTTGGTCTGGATCTGGACGTCCGTTGCATTGTTCGATTGTCCGACATAAATTGCAGGTACGCGCACCGAACGGGAGAAAACAATGAACACCAAAACCCCAGACAATCTGCAATCACATCAGGTCTCATCGCCTGTCGAAAAGGAAGCCACTGGCAACTGGAAAGACCCGAAACGCTACATGTGGCTGCTCGGCCCTGCCCTGCCGGGAATCGGATTGGCCGCCCTGACCGGCTATGCCCTGGCTCCGAAGAAGCTGAAAGCCCTTGCCTGGACTGGCCCGGCGCTGGTGCACGGAATCATTCCCGCCCTGGACCGCGCTATTGGTGAAGATCAGAGCAACCCTCCGGAATCGGCGGTGAAGACACTGGAGCAGGACAAGTACTACGACCGGATTGTGAAGGCGTTTATTCCCACCCAGTACGCCATGACCTTTATGGGCGCCTGGCTTGCCAGCCGCAAAAGCACGCCCCTGGACGACAAGATAGGGCTGACGCTGACGGTCGGCGCCATCAATGGCGTGGGCATCAACACGGCCCATGAACTTGGCCACAAATCCAACAAACTGAACAAGCTGCTGTCGATGGCGGCGTTGGCCCCCACCGGCTACACCCACTTTGTTGTCGAACACAATTTCGGTCATCACAAACGGGTGGCTACGCCGGAGGATCCCGCCAGCAGCCGCATGGGCGAGAGTTTCTGGAAATTCCTGCCGCGCACGGTGCTGGGAGGCATCAAATCCTCCATCAAGATCGAGAAGGCGAGACTTGCCCGCAAGGGTAAAACCTTCTGGAGCCTGGACAACGAGCTACTGCAGGGCTGGGCCATGAGCGCTGGCTTCTTTGGCGCGACAACCCTGGTTTGCGGACCAAGAGCAGTGCCTTTCCTGGCGGCCCAGGCGGTGTACGGTGCCAGCCTGCTGGAAAGCGTAAACTACATTGAGCACTACGGCTTGTTGCGCCAGAAGGACAAGAGCGGGAAGTACGAGCGGACCCAACCGGAGCACAGCTGGAACAGTAATCACATTGTGACCAACCTGTTCCTGTATCAGTTGCAGCGGCATTCAGATCATCATGCTCATCCACAGCGCAGCTTCCAGGCCCTGAGGCATTTTGAGAAAGCGCCCCAGTTGCCCGGGGGTTATGCTTCAATGCTTTTGCCGGCCTACCTGCCTCAGTGGTGGTATGAAACCATGGATAAGCGGGTGATTGATCACTACGAGGGGGATCTGAGCAAAATCAACTGGGATCCGGATCGGAAAGAGGAACTGATGGCCAAGTATGCGGACTACGCTGCGGAGGTGGCGGCAGAAGCTAAGGCTCGTCACGAATCCAGGAAATCCGAGGCCGCCTGAATTCTTCTTGCGCTTTAGGCCAGGCCCCAGCCTTCGGGGTCTGGTGCATGCAGCCAACCGGGGGATTCCTTCCGGGAGACGCCGTGAACCCATCCATGGGGGCTTGATCGCAGCATCCCTGCTGCTCACACTCCCGGAAGGAATCCCCCGGTTCGCTGCCCACAGTTCTGATGACTTCGCCAGCTTTTTTATAGCTTCCTTAAGCCCGTGTTTCTCGAGGAAATTTAGAAGTCACTTGCCTTTAAAAACAGCTTCGCGCCGTTCCAGGAAAGACTGGATTCCCTCTTTGACATCTTCACTGGCCATTACCGGCTGCAGATCCGGGAACAAACGCTGCTTCGCAGCCTCCTGCCCTTCGCCGACGGCAATTTTTGACGATTTCAGGCTGCCCTGGACACCGAGAGGGGCGGCCTTGGCAATCTTTTCAGCGATTTCCAACGCAACGTCGAATTGCTCGCCCGGTTCCACCAATTCCTGGATCAACCCCCATTGATAGGCCTGATCGGCAGTCCACTCATCGCCAGTCAGCAGGTATCGCTGGGCATTCCCCCAGCCGATTTCCCGCTGCAGGCGGATGGTGGCGCCGCCGCAGGCGAAGATGCCGCGTTTTACTTCCAGCTGGGCAAAGCGGGTGCCTTTAGCGGCGACGCGCACGTCCGTGTTCAACATCATCTCAACGCCGCAAGTAAAGCAAATACCCTGGGCAGCAAAGACGACAGGTTTGCTGAGTGCCTCACCGGTGATGTGGAACGGATCAAGTTCACCTTCGCCCGGCTCAATACCTTTGCCGTTGGCAAAGACACCGGCCCAGTCGTCCAGTTGCAAGCCGCTGGTGAAGTGGTCTCCCTCCGCATACATCAGACCTACCCTTAACTCCGGGTCGTGTTCCAGCTGGTAATAGGCCGCCGCGATCTGGTGGTACATCTCGCGGTTCATGGCGTTCATCTTTTCAGGGCGGTTTAGCCCGATCAGCAGAATGTGATCTTTCTTTTCAACGCTTACCAAAGCCATTTGTCCTACCTTTTAAAACCTTTATTTTCTCTGCAGGCCCTACCCAATTTTGGGCGCGACCAGCGGGTGCGGCTTTCCGGGACCGTCTGTGGCCAAGGATGGCCACAGCCGAGCGCACACGGATGTGCTTGTAGCGTGTCCCGGGAAGCCGCACCCGCTGATCGTGCCTACTCCGATACTGGCAGGCCGGGAGAGCTCCCTAGATCAGAACCAGTCGGCCTTCATGTTCAGGCAGGTATCGTCCTGATTGCGCAGCAGTACCAGATCCTGGGCCACGGTGGGCAGTTCCCAGTGGAAGAAATACTGGGCCGCCTGCAGCTTGCCCTGGTAGAAGTTGCGCTCGTCATCTGTGTTGGCGGAGCCCAGGGCGTGGGCTGCTGCGTTGGCCTGACGTAGCCACATCCAGGCAACGATAATATGCCCGAACAGGTGCAGGTAGCAGGACGCGTTGGCCAGAGTTTTATCGGGGTCGCCTTCCATCAGTGATTTGCCCAGACTCTGGGTAACCTTCACCGCCTGCTGCAGGGTTTCACTCAGGGACAAGGCCCACTGCTGGCACCGATCGGTTGTAGCCGCCTGCAGGTCCACCTGCATTTCCTGCATCAGTAATTGCAGACCATGGCTCTGATCCTGCCAGATCTTCCGGCCCAGCAGATCCAGGGCCTGGATGCCGTTGGTGCCCTCATGAATCGGGTTCAGTCGGTTATCGCGCCAGCATTGCTCCACCGGATATTCGCGGGTATAGCCCGCACCACCGTAGACCTGGATGGCCAGATCGTTGGCCTTGGGGCCGTATTCGGACGGCCAGGCCTTGATCACCGGGGTGAGCAGGTCCAGAAGTTTGCCGGCTTCCTGGCGTTTCTGTTCGTCCGGGTGGGTGTGCTGGTCATCCATCAACCGGGCGCCATAGAGACACAGGGCCAGACCACCCTCACTGTAGGCTTTCTGGGCAAGCAGCATGCGCCTTACATCGGCGTGATCAATGATCGGAACCTGCGGGCTTTCCGGATTCTTTTCACTGGCCTTGCGGCCCTGAAGACGATCTTTGGCGTATTCCAGGCTGTGCATGTAACCGCGATAACCGATTACGGCAGCACCAAAACCAACACCAACCCGCGCTTCGTTCATCATCTGGAACATGTATTTCAAACCCTGATGGGGTTCGCCAACCAGGTAACCCTGACACGGGGCGTCGTCACCGAAGCTCAGTGCCGTTGAGGTGGTACCGCGGTAGCCCAGTTTGTGGATCAAACCGGCCAGGCTTACACCGTTGCGCTCGGTGGGGTTACCTTCGTCATCCACCAGGAACTTGGGCACGATGAACAGGGAGATGCCCTTCACGCCCGCAGGCGCACCTTTGATTTTGGCCAGCACCATGTGAACGATGTTGTCGGTGATGGACTGCTCTCCCCCTGAGATGTAGATCTTGGCACCCTTGATCAGATAGTGCCCTTCGTCGGTGGGCGACGCGGATGTCCGGATATCTGCCAGGGAAGAGCCGGCGTGGGGCTCGGTCAGCGCCATGGTTCCGCTGAACCGGCCACTGAGCATGTTCGGCAGGAAGGTATTTTTCTGCTTTTCGTTGCCGAAGACACGGATGAGGTTGGCGGCAGCCGTGGTAAGGAAGGGGTAGCCGGCGGTGCCCGGGTTGGCGGCGGTGAAGAAGCCGTTGCACGCTGCCATGACGGATTCCGGCAATTGCATGCCGCCCAGTTCATAGTCGTAACGTCCGGCGATGAAGCCAGCCTGGGCGTAGGCGTCGAAGGCTTCTTTTACCTGCGGAAGCATCTCGACCTGGCCGTTGACGAATTTCGGCTCGTCTTTGTCGGCGGCGCTGTTGTGGGTGGCGAATTTCTCCCGGGCCATTTTGTCGG
Source organism: Marinobacter sp. MIT932201 (assembly GCF_047123295.1). Taxonomy (NCBI): domain Bacteria; kingdom Pseudomonadati; phylum Pseudomonadota; class Gammaproteobacteria; order Pseudomonadales; family Marinobacteraceae; genus Marinobacter; species Marinobacter sp. MIT932201. Next base: position 3,125,974 of record NZ_CP138917.1, read on the forward strand.
CGGTTTCGATGACGGCATCGAAGGTGTCGCGGTTGTGTTCGCTGAAGCGCTCGCGGGTGGTGAGGTTTTCGGTATCGAGTACTTCGTATAGCTGGAACGCCAGGTCGCGGCGGTCGATCAGGGTGTCGGTCATGCTTGGTCTCCTGTTTGTTGTCGACAGCCTCTCACAACTGGTTTTTCCTGGGAACCGGCGTTTATGACATAATTATGGTCAATATTGCCACCACCTGATCACCTGTCGCTGATTCATTGCTGACCGACCGGCTCTGAGGTGGGTCAGTCTGGCCGGGACACGCCGTGAATACATCCATGTAGGCTTGACTGCAGCATCCATGCTGCAGACAGTCCCGGCCAGACTGACCCACCCCAGAGCCTACCTTGGAGAATGCATGCGAACCGTTTCTGTTATCGGTTTTGACGGGGCACTTGCCAGTGCCATCACCGGGATTATTGACCTTTTCCGTCTTGCCGGCGTTACCTGGGCGCGGATTAACGATGAAACGCCGGTACCCCAATTCACAACCCGACTTCTCACGAAGGACGGAGCGCCTTGCCGCTGCATAAACGGGCTGACCATTCAGCCAGACGGAGCCTGGAACGAATTGCTTCCGGGGGGCGACGACAGTGATTTGGTGGTGATACCGACAATTGGCGGTCCAATTGATGTTGTGCTGGCAGGGAATTCGGAGCTCATTGAGTGGCTCGGCGCCTTTCGGGCGTCAGACGCCGGGCAGGTCCGGGTAGCCAGTAACTGTACCGGGGCGTTCATGCTGGCCGAGGCGGGGCTGTTGGATGGTCGGCAAGCGACGACACATTGGGGGTTCAGCCATCAGTTTCGGCAACGTTTCCCGGCGGTGAACCTGCAGCCGGACAAGCTCGTTACGGTGGACGACGACGTTGCCTGTGCCGGGGGCGGGATGGCCTGGTGGGATCTGGGGATCTATCTGGTGGAAAGGTACGCGGGGGCACAAGTCGCAAGGGAGCTGGCGAAGGCGTTTGTGATTGATGCAGGGCGGACCAGTCAGGCGCCCTACAGTGCACTCCAGGCCCGGCGCTACCATTCCGATGCTGCCATTCTAAAGCTTCAGGACTGGCTGGATAGCCATTACAGTGAACCCGTCACCCTCCACCGCATGGCTTCTTTGGGCGGACTCACCGAGCGCTCCCTGATTCGCCGGTTCAAGACAGCCACCGGCGATACGCCTACAGGGTACCTGCAGCTTCTTCGGATTGAGGTGGCACGTCAGCATTTGGAGAAATCGCGGTTACCGATTGATGAAATCACGCAATTGGTAGGCTATGAGGACGTGAGCTCGTTCACTCGTCTGTTCCGCAAACATACCGGGCTATCCCCGGGTGCTTACCGGCCCCGCTTTGTCAGGTAATGTTGCCACCCCCCGACTGGCCCGGGTTATGCATCGGTTTTCAGCGAAGGCCAACATCCGGTCTTGAACGTAAAGAATACCGACAGGTGTCACTTTGGGGAGGCCCGCCATGAACGCACCGATCAGACAAAGCCAGGCAGATATCTTGAGCAAGCTGTACGACATGAAACGAAAGCAGATCGAGCAGGCGATGCAGCAGGGAAACAGCCTTCGGTGTCAGGTACTTGAAGCAGAAGCCGAAGCAATTTCCAATGCACTGAAAGCCGCCCGTTAAACCTCACATCCCTGTTTATCCGGAGCCATACTTCTTCAGTCGACGGCTCCAGCGCTGCTTCGCGTACCGGCGGAGGTTAGAGACATTATCGGTTTCATCCATGATTTCCGTGCCCAAAAGTGTCTCCAATATGTCCTCCAGCGTCACTATCCCCAACCAGGTCCCCAGTTCGTCATAGACCACGGCCAGGTGTTGCCGTTCTCTCAGCATGTCCGAGAACAGGAATTCGATGTTGGTGTTGCCTTTCACACGCTTGATCTTGCGCATGTGTTCCAGGAGGTCGACGTCGGCATCGAGGTTGATCAGATCGGCCCGGTGCAGGTAGCCGAGTGCCTCCCCGTCTTCGTCTATCACCGGATAACGGGAGAAGGGTGATTTTCTGACCTGGTCGCGGAATTGTTCGTAGGTAACGTCCGGATCGACGTATTTGCAAACCGTCCGCGGTGTCATGACCGAACTGACCTTGATTTCGTGGAAGCGCAGAACGTTGTGAATCATCCGACGCTCATCTTCGTCCAGCGCCTGTTGGTCTTTTCCTATTTCTGCCAGGGCGCTGATCTCGGCGCGGATGTCCGTATCTGCCTCACCCGAGGCAATGCGCCGAGTGACCTGTTTGGACAACCAGATGAACGGCAACAGCGCCTTGATCATGAAGCCCAGAATGGCAGGCAATCGAGGAGCGATGCCCCGCCAATACTTTGCCCCGATGGTTTTGGGAATGATTTCCGAGAAAATCAGGATGGCGAGGGTCATCACGGCAGAGGCGATACCGAGCCAGGCCTCACCAAAGACCACGGTGACCTGGGCGCCGACACCGGTAGCGCCGACGGTGTGGGCAACGGTATTCAGTGTAAGGATTGCAGACAGGGGGTCGTCCACATCGTCTTTGAGTTTGCGCAATCTGGAAAACAGCTGCGGTTTCTCTTTCTTCAATGAGGCGATGTAGCTCGGCGTCACCGACAGCAACGCGGCTTCGAGAATGGAACACAAGAAGGAGAAGCCTATCGAAAGCACTGCGAAGGCAATAAGTAATGTCATAGTTTGGCTGCGACTTCCGTTCCCTGCCGGATGGCCCGTTTTGCGTCGAGTTCTTCGGCAACGTCTGCGCCGCCGATAAGATGTGCGTTAACCCCAGAGTCCGACAACTGATCGAAAAGTTCCCGGAACGGCTCCTGACCGGCGCAAATTATCACATTATCCACCGGCAGCACCCGGCTTTCCGTCACCTTGCCCTCTTTATCGGTGACTGAAATATGCAGTCCCTGGTCGTCGATGCGCTCATAGCGACACCCACGAAGCATTTCCACTTCGCGATGCTTCAGGCTGTTGCGGTGCACCCAGCCCGAGGTCTTGCCCAGGCCCCCACCGACCTTGCCGGTTTTTCGCTGCATCAGATAAATTTTGCGGGGCGAGGGGGTCGGTTGACGTTCCGCCAGGCCGCCGGGGCCATCAAAATGGGGATTAACGCCCCACTCCGCCTGCCAGTCGGCAACGCTGACCTGCTCGCCTTCGGGATGATGGCTGAAATCATGGGTCAGGAATTCGCTGACATCGAAACCGATACCGCCGGCGCCGATAACCGCCACATTCTTGCCAACGGTTTTGTTATGGCGAAGTACATCGAGATAGCCGAGCACCTTGGGATGATCAATGCCGTCAATGGACGGAGTTCTCGGCTTCACACCGGTGGCGATCACGACATCGTCGAAACCCTGCGCCTTAAGTGACTCAGCATCCACACGAGTGCCGAGTTTGAGGTCAACCTCAAGCAGCTCGATCTGGCGCTGGAAATAGCGAAGGGTTTCATAAAATTCTTCCTTGCCCGGGATGCGCTTGGCGTAGTTGAACTGGCCGCCAATCTGGTCATCCGCTTCGAACAGCGTCACTTTATGGCCGCGTTTCGCGGCTGTTGTTGCTGCGGCCAAACCGGCAGGTCCGGCACCTACCACGGCGACCCGGCGCGCAACAGGCGCTACCGTCAATACCAGCTCGGTTTCGTGACAGGCTCGGGGGTTCACCAGGCAGGAAGCCCGCTTGGCCTGGAAGGCATGGTCCAGACAGGCCTGGTTACAGGCAATGCACGTGTTGATTTCATCACTGCGCCCCTGCTCGGCCTTGCGCACAAACTCGCTGTCCGCCAACAGAGGCCGCGCCATGGACACCATATCCGCCTTGCCGGCCGCCAGAATCTCCTCCCCTTTCTCCGGAGTGTTGATTCGGTTGGTGGTGCACACCGGGATATCCACTTCGCCATAGAACTTGGCGGTGACATCGGCGAAGCCGCCACGGGGCACCGAAGTAACAATGGTGGGCACCCGCGCTTCGTGCCAGCCGATGCCGGTGTTGATAATAGTGGCACCTGCCTGCTCGATGGCTTTGCCCAGGGTTACGATCTGATCCCAGGTCTGTCCGCCCTCAACGAGGTCCAGCATGGACAACCGATAGATAATGATGAAGTCGGGCCCCACTGCTTCGCGCATCCGGCGAACAATTTCCACGGGCAGGCGCATACGGTTCTCATACGGCCCGCCCCACTTGTCTGTCCGCTTGTTTGTCCGTTCGCACAAAAACTGGTTAATGAAATAGCCCTCGGAGCCCATCACCTCAACGCCGTCATAACCGGCAAACTTGGCAAGTTTCGCGGCACCGACAAAATCGTTGATCTGCCGCTCAACGCCCTTCGTGGACAGGGCGCGTGCCTTGAATGGGCTGATTGGCGCTTTGGTGGCCGACGCCGAAACAATAAGTGGCTGGTACCCGTAGCGACCGGCGTGCAGGATTTGCATGCAGATCTTTCCGCCCGCCTCATGAACCGCGCCCGTCACATTGCGATGCAGCAAAGCCGTGGCCCGGTTGTTCATGGTTGAAGCAAGTGGAGCCAACTGCCCGACCAGATTGGGCGAAAAGCCACCCGTTACCATGAGCCCGACGCCACCTTCGGCTCGCTCAGCGAAATAGCGGGCAAGCTTGTGAATGTTCCAGAACCGATCTTCAAGGCCCGTATGCATGGACCCCATCAGCACCCGGTTCTTCAGTTCGGTGAAGCCGAGGTCCAGCGGTTTCAGAAGGTTGGGATAGCTATCGGTCATGGGACTCTCTCATAAAATATTTATCGGGAGTATACACTTGATCAATGGCAAGTTGACTTGACCTTCCAGACGGGCCACGTATCATCGGCAAACAAGTTTGACTGACGGAGCAACCATGACCGCAAGGTCCTTCGGCTGCACAAGAGTTACCCGCCCACCTGTTACCGCTGACATCGCGCGGCACCGGGGACGTTTACCGTACTTCCCGGATCCGCCTCGTCTCAGCTGATCCACGCCACCCCCTGTGCCGTAATGGCATCTTTGCCCAATGTGCAGGGTGGCCGGCCTGAGACTAGACTCTGGCAAACATGCCTTCAATACTCACGTAAAAGAAAACCAATAACGAGGTTGCGATGTCGCTACCGCTGGTTGTTTTACTGCCTTTTCTGGGTGCCATAGCCGCACCCCTGTTCGCCCAGGGCGGCAGAACGGCGATAGCCGTTGCATCTTCAGTACCCGCACTGATCGCTCTGGCAGCCCTCTTCCCACACTGGGAAACCCTTGCTGACGGCGGCGTGGTTCTGCACAGCTACGAATGGCTCCCTGCCCTGGGCCTCTCATTCAGTTTCCGGCTGGATGGACTATCGCTGCTGTTCGCCCTGCTGATCCTGATTATCGGGCTGCTGATCATTCTTTACTCTCGCTATTACCTGAAAGCTCACGAGAACGTCGGCAAGTTCTACGCCCTTCTGCTCTGCTTCAAGGGTTCGATGTTGGGCATCGTGCTTTCCAGCAACCTGTTGCTGATGATGATCTTCTGGGAACTGACCAGTCTGACCTCGTTCCTGTTGATCAGCTTCTGGACACACAAGCAGGACGCCCGTCGCGGTGCCCGGATGGCCCTTGCGGTCACTGGTGGCGGTGGCCTCGCGCTACTGGCCGGCATACTGATCATTGGCAATATCGTCGGCAGCTTCGAACTCGATGATGTGCTGGCAGCCGGTGACCAGATCAAGGCCCATGCCATGTACCCGGTCGCCCTGACACTGGTTCTGCTGGGCGCGTTCACCAAATCGGCCCAATTTCCGTTCCATTTTTGGCTACCCCATGCCATGCAGGCGCCTACCCCGGTATCGGCCTACCTGCACTCTGCCACAATGGTGAAAGCCGGCATCTTCCTGATGGCCCGGCTCTATCCGGCGCTGGCAGGCACCGAGCAATGGTTTTATATGGTCAGCTTTACCGGTATGGCTACCCTGCTCATTGGCGCATATGTCGCCATGTTCAAGCATGACCTCAAAGGGCTGCTGGCCCATTCAACGGTCAGCCACCTTGGCTTGATCACGCTGCTGTTCGGTATGGGTACGCAGCTGGCTGCAGTGGCAGCGGTTTTTCATGTGATTAACCACGCTACTTTTAAAGCTTCCCTGTTTATGGCCGCCGGTATCATCGATCATGAAACCGGTACCCGGGACATGCGGCGCATCAACGGGCTGTGGCGTTACATGCCACACACCGCCACCCTGGCCATGGTCGCGGCGTCATCCATGGCCGGTGTTCCGCTGCTGAACGGCTTCCTGAGCAAGGAAATGTTCTTTGCCGAATCCCTGGAACTGAACCTCCCGGGACTCATAGCCTGGCTACCCCCGATTGTCGCGACCCTGGCCGGGATTTTCGCAGTGGCGTATTCAGCGCGTTTTGTCCACGATGTGTTCTTCAATGGCAAACCGGTGGATCTTCCCATCTACCCTCCCCATGAACCACCGCGCTATATGAAATTTCCGGTGGAGATCCTGGTGTTTGCGTGCATCATGGTAGGCGTGTTCCCGGCGGTGTCTGTCGGCCCGCTACTCTATATTGCCGCCTCGGCCACGCTTGGCGGTGATGTGCCGGATTACACCCTGTCTGTCTACCATGGATTCAACCTTCCGTTGCTCATGAGTTTCGTCGCCTTCTTTGGTGGCCTGCTCATGTACAGTCAGCGTCAGCGTTTCTTCGATTTCCACGCCCGATTCAAGGAAATTGACGAAAAGGCTGTTTTCGAAGCGGTGGTCCTGAGGGTCGTCGACCTGGCCAACAGGTTTACCACGCGTATCGAGAACGGTTCGCTTCAACGATACGCATTGCTGCTTTTCGTCAGTGTTATTGCCGTTGCCGCAGCGCCACTTCTTGATTTGGGGATTTTCGTGGGGCAGAACGGATTGAGTCCGATTGATGCACCTACGACGATTGCGGCTGGCATCCTTATTCTTTGCGCCCTGGCAACCGCTACTCTGCACCGGCAGCGTTTTTATGCACTGGTTCTGCTTAGCGTGGTGGGCCTGATTGTGGCCCTGGCCTTCGCCCGATTCTCGGCGCCGGATCTTGCCATGACCCAGCTGTCTGTCGAGGTTGTGACCATCGTTCTTCTGATGCTCGCACTTTTCTACATGCCGTCCTGGACGCCAATAGAAACCCCAATGAAACGGCGTTTGCGGGACATGGTTATTGCAGGAGCTGCAGGTATCGGTATGACGCTGGTCACGCTCGCCATGCTGACCCAGCCATTCAGTTCAATTTCTGAATTTTTCCTGGAGAACAGCAAAACCGGCGGCGGTGGCACCAACGTGGTCAACGTTATTCTGGTGGACTTCCGTGGCTTCGATACCCTCGGGGAAATCGCCGTGTTGGCTATTGCCGCCCTGGGCATTTACGCCATGCTCAAAAACACAGCCCTGACACCACCCCCAAGTGATGGCGAGGGGCACGCGTGGACCCGGGATGCCTATCCGCTGATGCTTCGCCAGATTGCGCGCCCGATGTTACCACTGGCTCTGATGGTATCGGTGTTCATTTTCCTGCGAGGCCACAACCTGCCTGGCGGGGGCTTCATCGCCGGCCTGATCACCTCGGTGGCGCTCATTCTCCAGTACATTGCCAGCGGCATGATCTGGACCCAGGACCGGATTCCATTCCGTTATCACAATGTAATTGGTCTGGGCCTTCTGTTCGCAACGATTGCTGGCGTCGGAAGTTTTGCCTTCGGCTACCCATTCCTGACGTCCACGTTCGGCTACATAACCTGGCCTGTAGTAGGAAAATTCGAGGTTGCTTCCGCCCTGGTTTTTGACCTCGGCGTCTATCTGACGGTTATCGGAGCCACTCTGCTTGCGCTGGTGAGTATTGGACGGCTGTCGCCCCACTCGGCTATCAAGAGTAAAAAGGAGGGTGCGTAATGGAGCTCGTTTTCGCACTGGTTATTGGCGCCCTGACGGCATCCGGCGTTTATCTGATTCTGCGGTCACGCACCTTCCCCGTGGTGGTCGGTCTGACCATGCTTTCCTACGGCGTGAACCTGTTCCTGTTTTCCAGTGGTCGCCTGGCGACGGGCCAGCAGCCAGTGCTCGGCACTGCAGCTACCCACTCAGACCCACTGCCACAGGCGCTGGTACTGACGGCTATCGTGATTGGCTTCGCCATGACGGCATTCGTTGTGGTGTTGTCGCTGCGAAACCTGGCAGACAACGATGACGATCATGTTGATGGCAAGCAGCCCTACAAATCTCCTGCTCCGGAAGAAGAAGAGGAGGTAACCGGTAAATGAACCATTGGCTTACCGCTCCTGTTCTTATTCCGCTGCTTGGTGGCATTCTTCAGGCTTTCATGGGCTATGCGCCTATCAGTCTGCGCCGCACCCTGGCGCTGGCAACAACTGTGTTGATCCTGGTCTCAGCGATCGTGCTTTTGGTTTTGGCAGACGATGGCAGCTATCGGATCTATGCGTTCGGCAACTGGCAGCCGCCCTTCGGGATTGTTCTGGTACTGGATCGCCTCGCTGCGCTGATGCTGGTGATGACAGCCGTGCTGGCCCTGTTTTGCCATATCTATGCCATTGGCGGCGCCGATGAAGGAAACCGCCAGTTCCACGCCTTGTTCCTGTTCCAGATCATGGGCCTGAACATTGCCTTCCTCACCGGTGACCTATTTAACCTTTTCGTTGCCTTCGAGGTGTTACTCATTGCCTCTTACGGCTTGCTGATGCACGGCGGGGGAACCGTCAGAACCGTCCCCGGCCTGCACTACGTGGTCCTGAATCTCGCCGGTTCCGCCATTTTCCTCATCAGTGTCGGGATGATCTACAGTGTCACCGGCACCCTGAACATGGCCGATCTGGCAGTAAAAATTCCCCAGGTCTCGGGCGAGGACGTGAATATCGTCAAGGCTGGAGGGATGATGCTTCTCGTCGTCTTCGGCCTGAAAGCAGCCATTCTGCCCCTGTGCTTCTGGCTACCCAGGGCCTACTCAAAAGCCACGGCTCCGGTCGCCGCATTGTTTGCAGTCATGACCAAGGTTGGAATTTATGCGATTTTGCGCGTGTATTTGCTGATTTTCGGTGACGACGCCGGCGAGTTGGCAAACCTGGGTATGGACTGGCTGTTCCCGATTGCCCTGGCCACACTCGCCATGGGCGTTGTTGGAGCACTGGGTTCTGGCAGCCTGAAAACCCTGGTCGCATGGCAGGTCATCATTTCCGTGGGCACATTACTGGCTCCGATATCGCTCGGCTCCGAAGCCGGGCTGTCCGCTGCCCTCTTCTATCTGCTGAGCACAACCTGGACGGTTGGTGGCCTGTTCCTCGTCTCGGAACTGGTGGCCAACCAGCGAGGTTCTGCTCAGGATCGCATCGTTACGGCCCCCAGAATGCAGAATCGTACCTTCCTGAGCGTGCTGTTCCTGGTCGGAGCCGTTGCCGCGGCAGGGCTACCACCACTGAGTGGATTCTTTGGCAAGTTGCTGATTCTGCAATCCGTTCAGTCGGGAACTGAAATGGCCTGGCTATGGTCTGTACTGCTTATTGGCAGCTTCCTGACCGTTATCGCGTACAGTCGTGCGGGCAGTATTGTTTTCTGGCGGACTGTGGATGGCCATCTGGAAAAGCCTGACCCCCTCAACGGCCGGATTTCCGTCGCAGCCGGCGCCCTGACTGCCCTGGCGGTTGCGATAGTGGTCCTGGCAGGGCCAATAACACGCTACACCGATGAGACGGCGGCCCAACTCTTTAACAACGATGCCTATATCAACATCTTGCAGACCCCCGTGGTCGGGGAGGATGACTGATGCTTGATCGATTGAGTTTTCCGCAACCGTGGTTGAGCCTGATCCTTTTTACGACCTGGCAGTTGCTGAGTGATGGCGTGTCCGGAGCCAGCGTTGTGATGGGGATCATTCTCGCCTGGCTGATCCCCCAAATCACCCAGGGATTCTGGCCTGAGCGACCGGCATTTATTAAATCCTGGAAGATGCCTGCCTATCTGGCCATCGTGTTGAAAGACATTGTGGTGGCCAGTTTCTCTGTGGCACGTCTGATTCTGAGCCCGCGCCAGCCAAGACCGATCTTCGTCTGTTACCCGCTTCAGCTTGAGCATCCGCTGGCCATTTCAATTCTCGCCAGCACAATTTCCCTGACGCCGGGCACCGTATCTGCCGATGTCAGTGATGACCAGAAAACATTGCTGATCCATACTCTGGATGCCGGCAGCGATCAGGAGGTCATTGACGCCATTCACAAGCGCTATGAGAAGCCACTGATGGAGATGTTCCAATGATGACAGCCGCTCTCTACATCACGATCGCCATGGTGACTCTGGCCGCGTTGCTCAACGTCTACCGGCTGATCAAGGGACCCGATGCTCCAGATCGTGTTCTGGCACTGGACACGCTTTACATCAACGCCATCGCTCTGATCATCCTCCTCGGCATCACCCTGGGTACGCGCATGTACCTGGAAGCAGCTCTGCTGATCGCGGTAATGGGCTTTGTCGGGACCGTTGCCATGGCCAAGTATCTCAAGCGAGGCAGTGTCATTGAATAGTCCCGATTTCTATCCTTCACCTGCAGGAGAAATGTCACGATGAGCCTGATTGCGGAATACCTCATATCAGCGCTGCTGCTACTGGGTGGCGCTTTTACACTGATAGGCGCCATAGGTCTTGCAAGACTTCCGGATTTCTTCACCCGCCTGCATGGCCCAACAAAAGCCACAACAGTGGGCGTTGGCGCGATCATGCTGAGCTCCGTGTTTTATTTCAGTGCCAATGGCGCAGGAATCGGTATCTCAGAAATCCTTATCACTGTGTTTCTGTTGATGACAGCCCCGGTAAGTGCAAACATTCTGGCCAAGGCAGCGATGCATATCGGCGTCAAAACCATGGAAAATACCGAGGGTAACCCCTGGGACCAGTGAAAACCCTGATCGAGCATTTTGTCATTGGAGTTCAAGAAAATTGCCGTATAGTAGGCTCCCAAACTTATTCGAGGAGCCCAGCACATGCTGAAAGTAAATGAATATTTCGACGGCAAGGCAAAATCCATCGCCTTCCAGACATCCACCCTGCCTGCCACGGTCGGCGTCATCAGCCCGGGCGAGTATGAGTTCGGCACCAGCAAGAAAGAAACCATGACCGTCATCAGTGGCGCTCTGACCGTCCTGCTGCCAGGCATGGACGAGTGGATGACCTATGGTGCAGGCGAAAGTTTCGATGTCGCGGGCCAGGCCAGTTTCAAGGCCAAAACCGATATCGATACCGCCTATCTTTGCACCTACCAGTAAGTGCGCACCTGCGCGTGATTCGACACCTCTGATTATCACGCCAACGCTGACAGACGTGTCCGCAGAGCGAAACGGGATTTGCATATAAGCCACCGTTCGCTCTGCATTTTTTCACTGTTACCGGTTCCTGTTTCAGCCAAACTGTGTCAGATTTATTCCTGATTCTCGCGATAACACCAACAACTGGGAAAGAGGAAACAGGTAATGGCACAGACCCGCATTCTGCCCCCGGCTGAAAATGCCTACGAGTACCCGCTGCTAATCAAACGACTCCTGCTGTCCGGCCCCAGGTATAATCCGGACCAGGAAATTGTCTACTCCAACCGCAGCAAGTACACCTACACAGATCTGGTTGAGCGCATCCACCGCCTGGCCAACGCACTGACCGATGCCGGCGTGAAGCCGGGTGATACCGTTGCAGTGATGGACTGGGATACGCCCCGGTACCTCGAGTGTTTCTTTGCCATTCCAATGATTGGGGCGATTCTGCACACGGTCAACATCCGGCTGTCTCCGGATCAGATTGTCTACACCATGAACCACGCTGAAGACGATGTGGTACTGGTACACGACGACTTCCTCCCGATCATTGAGGCGGTAAAGTGCGAGATCAAAACCGTCAAGACCTGGATTCAGCTCACCGACGACGATGCCGCGAAACAGGCACCGGTTGAAACCATCGGCGAGTACGAAAATCTACTGGCGAAGGCCAATGATAAGTTCGACTTCCCCGACTTCGACGAAAACAGTGTCGCAACAACCTTCTACACCACAGGCACCACAGGCAATCCCAAGGGCGTTTACTTCAGCCACCGCCAGCTGGTCTTGCACACCCTGGCAATGACAGGCACCGTGGCGTCGTTCGATGAGATGCCGCTGATGCGCTCTTCGTCGGTTTACATGCCGGTCACCCCGATGTTCCACGTACATGCTTGGGGTGTGCCCTACGCCGCCACCATGATGGGCATCAAACAGGTATACCCCGGCCGCTACGAGCCTGAGCTGTTGGTCGACCTTTTGAAGGAGCATAAAGTCACCTTCTCCCACTGCGTGCCAACCATCATGCAGATGATGATGGCCACGGAGTCCATCAAGACCGCTGATTTGAGCAACTGGCACGTGCTAATTGGCGGCAGCGCGCTGACTAAGGGTCTGTGCGATGCCGCGGCCAAGCTTGGCATCAATATGTTCACCGCCTACGGCATGTCCGAGACCTGTCCGCTGCTGTGCGCCTCCCACCTGAAACCCGAAGACCTGGAGTTGCCGCTTGAGGAGCAAACAGCAATCCGCGTGAAGACCGGTATTGCAACGCCCATGGTTGAGCTGGAAATTGTCGATCCTGACGGAAACCCCGTACCCCACGACGGCGAAGCCAAGGGCGAAATCGTGGCCCGCGCCCCCTGGCTGACACAGGGCTACTTCAAGGAGCCCGAGAAAGGCGAGCAGCTGTGGGAAGGCGGTTGGCTACACACCGGCGACGTTGCTTCCATGGAGCCTGACAACACCATTACCATCAAGGATCGCATCAAGGATGTGATCAAGACCGGTGGTGAGTGGCTGTCCTCTCTGGACCTGGAAAACCTGATCAGCCAGCATCCGGCCGTCGCCGGCGCTGCCGTGGTGGGTGTGCCCGATGAAAAATGGGGCGAGCGTCCTCACGCTCTGGTTACCCTCAAGCAAGGAGAACAAGCCAGTGCCGAGGATATCCAGAACCACCTGAAGCAGTTTGTGGAGAGTGGCGAGATCAATAAATGGGCAATCCCCGAGCATATTGATTTTGTCGAGGATATTCCGAAGACCAGTGTTGGCAAGATCAACAAGAAGCTGATTCGGGATCAGTTGCAGTAAACCGGCCGAACGCTGAAGACTGGGGCCAGATGAAGGCTTTCATCTGGCCCCTTTTCATTTCTATAGCCCGGAAAACGTAAAATCCACCTCAGGCTTACGGCCGTCAATAATGTCCGCAAGCGCGGCGGCGGAGCCACAGGAATGGGTCCACCCCAGGGTGCCGTGCCCGGTGTTCAGGTAGAGGTTGGCAAAGTGGCTCTTTCCGATGTAGGGCACATTGGAGGGAGTTGCCGGCCGCAGACCGGTCCAGAATTCGGCCTGGTCCCAGTAGCCCGCCTCTGGCATAACTTCCGCAGTGCGCCGGACGATGGCGCGACAACGGGTGTAATTCAGTTTCCGGCTGTAGCCACTGAGTTCTGCCGTGCCTGCCACACGCATGCGATCGCCCAGGCGTGAGAATACCAGCTTGTACTCATCGTCGGTCAGGCTGACCTGGAACGCCGCCTCTTCGTTTTTCACCGGCACGGTAATCGAATAACCCTTGGCCGGATAGATGTTCAGGAAAATGCCCAGCTGCCGGGCGAGTGCCGCACTGAAACTCCCCATGCTCAGCACGTAGGCGTCTGCACGGAGCGTCTCATGGTGGCCGTCGTGAAGGGTCTGGACGCCAAGCACCCGTTCACCGGCACGCTCGAACGCAAGAATTTCAGTGCCGTACCGGAACTCTACTCCCGCCTCGGCGCAGCGTTTTGCCAGGTTCTGGGTAAACATCCGGGCATCACCGGACTCATCTTCAGAGGTGTAGGTTGCACCCGCGATCCGGTCCTGGATCGGTTTGAGTGCCGGCTCCAGTTCAACTGCGCGGTCAGCGTCGATGATCTGCCGGTCACAGCCAAGATCCTGCATGATTCGGGTAGGCTCGATGGCACCGTCAAATTCGGCCGGATTGGTGTAGAAATGCAGGATACCCTTCTCGAGGTGGTTGTACTCTATACCGGCCTCCTTGCGAAGAGCCTGCAACTGGCTACGGCTGTAGGTGCCAAGGTTCACCATCTGGCGGATATTGTGAGCGGCCCTGGCCGACGTGCATTGTCCCAGGAAGGAAAGCGCCCAGCGCCACTGGTTGGGATCCAGCGTTGGCCGGAACAGCAGAGGCGCATCCGGCTTGGTAAGCCATTTCAACACCTTCAGGGGCGCTGATGGATTGGCCCAGGGTTCGGCATGGGAGACCGAGATCTGCCCCCCGTTGGCATAACTGGTCTCCACGCCGGGCTGGTTCTGGCGATCAACCACGGTTACCTGGTGCCCCTGCTTCTGCAGATACCAGGCTGTGGTAATGCCCACAACGCCTGCGCCCAAAACCAGTATATGCATGCTCGCCTCCGGTCGAACGGAAACCGCCATCCCACAGGATATTCCCGGGGATTTCTGGCCAGATTCCAGTTGATGTGAAACTCGGGATTCGTTCTTCGCAGGGTCTATTGTAACGTGAGCATAAGGGAATTGCGTGTTATACCATCAGCCACCGGCGCGCTTGACGGTCCACCCTTTCTGTTCGAGAAGTGGAACCAGGAGGTCCCGCTGGTCGCCCTGAATCTCGACTACGCCGTCTTTTACCGTACCACCGGTGCCGCATTTGGCTTTCAACACCTTGGCGTAAGCCTTCAGTTCCTTGTCATCCAGTGGAATGCCGGTAATCAGGGTGACACCCTTGCCTTTGCGGCCCTTGGTTTCCCGGCTCACCCGGACAATGCCGTCGCCGGCTGGCCGTGACGCTGTTGCGCAGGTGCACTCGTTCACCGGGTTACGGCAATCGGGGCACATGCGCCCCTGTTCGGTCGAGAAAACCAGGCCGCCCTCAGATCGCTTCTTCATTCCGTCTCCGTGCCATTCCGGTCTTGCCCGGTCTTTCAATCAAGACCGGGAGGATACTTGGTAAACATTTCAGCCACGACCTCGTCGATCAGTTCCCTGCGGGTCTCGGGTGACTGGTTTTCATTGAGGTAGCGGCGACTGGCTGCACGCCAGACAACTTCCTTCGATTTGCTGTCCGCCAGTTCGACCACAAGCTTGCCCTCTTCAATCTCACGCACCGGTGGCGGCGCGGACAGGGCCCAGCCGAAATTTCCGCTACCAAAGCCAAACCCGAGGCCCAGGCCAGTCTGTTCGAGCCTCTCTTCCGGCACAATCTGCCAGCTTACAAGCAAATCCGCTTCCGCCTCAGGCACCTGTCGCAACGCTTTACGATTCAGCTCCCTCTCAACGGCACTGCGTACCCGTGTGCCGTCGAGTGAGGTGAATGACGACTCGTTCGTACCACTGGCAAACGCCCAGGATGAATAATTCCCAAAAACCACAGACGAGTTGTAGTCGGTCACCACATTGCTGGCGCAACCGGTCATGGCCAGTGTGACAAGCGCCAACATCAGAAAACGCATCATGATTTCTGCCCTCGGTTGAGAATTCGCTTTTTCAACAGTATACGCTTAGCGGACGCGGTACGATGCCCCCGGGATCCATCACCTTTCAAAACTGTAATCCAGCTTCTGGGCATCGCAGAAAGCCCCGAACGCTGCAAGTTGGTCCTCCGGAACCAGCACCCGGGCGCGAACGGACGCGCCATAATCAACAGACTCCACCGATGCACCGTTAACGTCGCACCAGTGTCGCAGGGGCTGCTCATCGGCGAAGGACAGGGAGACCAGTGCGTCCGTCATGGGTGTTTGCACCACCCGGTCAACCGCTGACAGCACGCTCTCTGCCGCCCCGGCATAGGCCCGCACCAGTCCGCCGGCACCCAGCTTGATCCCGCCGAAGTAGCGGATAACCATCACCAGGACATCGCCCATATCCTTGTGCTGAATCACGTTGAGAATCGGCTTCCCGGCGGTTCCGGAGGGTTCGCCATCGTCGTTCATGGCGGCCTCAGCGGCAGAACCGGGGCGGCCGATCTGGTAGGCCCAGCAGATATGGCGGGCGTCCGGGTGGTCCTGGTGTGCCTGCTCCAGCCAGTCTTTCACCTCCTCCCGGGAACTCACGGGCGCTACCCGGGCAATGAACCGGCTTTTCTTCACTTCCGTTTCACGCTCAAGGTATCCTGCTGGAACGGGGTAATCTTTTTTCATGGACACCGACCTATGGCCTCTGAAGACGAATACAACAACCCGGGCACTGCCAAACCCGCAAGAATCCGCAAAGCAGCGTGCGGAATTCGCTTTGACGAGGACGAGTTGCAGGAGGGTATCGACTTTTCCGGCGCGGAGAAACTCAAGCCCTCCGATCCGGAGCCAGAATCAGCCACCGCCGAAAAACACTGGAAGGCGAAGCGTCACCCTTAAGCCTCCATGCTCGCCCGCCGCTGCCGCGATCGTTCCATCGTGGGCAGCAACAATGTCTCTGGCGATGGCCAGGCCCAGGCCCCATCCCTTACCGCCGCGGGACTTGTCCGCCCGGAAGAACGGCTCAAAAAGCTGACCAATCATCTCATCCGCTACGCCTGGCCCTTCATCATCAACCGTCAGAGTCAACAAGTCATCGGCCACCGTCACCGCCAGGTGAACAGCTCTGCCTGGTGGTGTGTGATCCAGGGCGTTTTGAAGGATGTTGTCGATTGCTCGCTGCAGAAGCCCCTCATCACCCAATACCGATGCCCGCGAGCTTTCAGGCGACACCACAAGCTTGCAGTCCACCCCCTGGTGTTCGGCATAATCGGCCGCATCCGTGAGCACCTGATTGACTACATGTACCAGCCGGAGGGGCTCACGCTCAATATTGCCGCCGGCCTCCGTAACCCGGTACAGCGTCAGTATCTGCCCGGTCATGGTTTCGAGCCGCTCGTTCTGGCGCAAAATACTCGCCATAAGCTCTTCGTCTGCGCCGGCTTCGTTCGCCAGTTCAATGGCAATACGCTGGCGGGTGAGCGGCGTTCGCAGATCGTGGGAAATATCCCGAAGCAAGTGTTTCTGGCGATCCAGAAGACTGCAAAGCTGCTCTGTCATGGCATTGAAGGCTGTTGCCAGTTGCCCTACCTCATCCCTGCGTTGCGCGATCTTGTCGCTGACCCTGAGTGAATTGTCCCCTCCCGCAATCGCGCGGGCGGTGGTTTCCATATGCCGCAGCGGTCTTGATACCATGCGGGCAATCCACCAGCACGCCAGGGAAATCATTAATAGAGCCAGACCCAGCTCGATAGCCCGGAAGAACCTGGGGTTGAGCCAGCCGGCGCCCTGCACCCGCGGCCAGGCCACCAGGCGGTAATCACCGCCCACATCCAGAACCGCCGGTTTCTGCGGGTACCAGCCGGATTTCATTCGGTCGCGAATGAACGAAGGCAGCTTGCCATCATTTTCATCCTGCTCCAGCAGCACCAGAAACAGTTCAAGACGCTCGCCCTCGTCCCTCAGAAAACGCCAGGCAGCGCTTCGATCACCAGCCTCACGGATAGCGATTGCCTCCTCGGCCACGTCCCTGAGCCCTGCCTGCCGCTCGATCGCTTCCCGTTCGCGATCCAGGAGCATTCTGGTTGCCAGGTTACTGGCCACCACGGTGACCGCCATGGCCAGCCAGATGGAGAGGAAGATCCGCCAGAACAGCGGGAACATGGGCCGCTGCTTCATTCCGGCACCCGATAGCTGTAACCCAGCCCCCGAACGGTCTCAATCCGGGGCGGATCGTCGTTGCCCAGCTTTTTGCGAAGGTTACTGATGTGCATATCCAGGGTTCGGTCGTAGGCCTCGAGCCGGCGTCCCAGGGCCCATTGCATCAGGTCCGTTTTGCGTACGACGCTGCCGGCATGGGCCAGCAGGACCTGGAGAACCTCGTATTCGGTGGCGGTCAGTTCCATGGCTACATCGTTCTGATAAATCCGGCGATGGCCGGGCTCGACTCTCAGATCGCCATAGGTCCGGGCCGCATTGACTTCGGTTTTCTGGTCCCAGGCAATCCGCCGCAACAGCGCCTGCAGCCGGGCCACCAGCTCGCGAGGGTTGCAGGGCTTGGGAATGTAGTCATCAGCACCGACTTCAAAACCCACGATCCGATCGGTTTCATCGCCTCGGGCAGTCAGCAGCACAACCGGCAGATGCGTCTCTGCCCTCAATTCCCGCAGCACCTCAAGACCACTGATGTCGGGCAACATGATGTCGAGCACGACAATATCGCAGTCCTGGCCAAGCGCCAGGGCGAGTCCGTCCCGCCCGTTTGCCGCCTCGCGAACGGTGAAGCCCTGATTGGTCAGGTAACGTGCGAGCAGTTGCCGTAATTCATCATCGTCTTCGACCAGTAACACCCTGTTCTGCATCTTGCCTCTCCAACTGTCGTGCCGGCCACCATAGCTGGATGAAGTCTAACACGCTCGGGGTATAGTGCCGGGCTGGCCCTGCCCGCTTTGCAGAACCTTTACACAGTCACAGACGAGGTTCAGGAGGGCCGCCGAGGGTGATCAAAAGCCATGTTCTGACGTATGGTAACGGGTACACACAGGAGTTTTCCCGCGCCATGCCAGAATCCGGACAAGCGACTCTTACCCTGGAAACCTGCGCCAGCATCAACGACATTCCCGCACGAGAGTGGGAACAACTGGCGGGCTGCACCAATCCTTTTCTTCGCTACGAGTTTTTCCAGGCTCTCGAAGCCTCCGGCTGCACGTCCGAAGCCACCGGTTGGTCTCCCAGCCACCTTGTGTTCAAGTCGGACGACAAAATCGTGGGACTGGCACCGGCTTTCCTTAAAAGCCACTCCATGGGGGAGTATGTTTTCGATTGGGCCTGGGCCGATGCCTATCAGCGACATGGCCTTGCGTACTATCCGAAATTGCTGATCGCCATCCCGTTTACGCCTTCTGCCGGGCCCCGACTGTTGCTGGCCCCGGACCTGCGGGAACAACTGACGCCCGAGCAGATTCATGATCTGCTGGACACGCTGACCGACAAACTGGGCGCCCACTCCTGGCACCTTCTCTTTCCGGACAGCGAGGACCAGAAACTGCTCCAGCACGACCAGGAGCTACACCGCATTGGATGCCAGTTCCACTGGCACAACCACGGTTACGGGAACTTCGAGGATTTCCTGGCAGCTCTGACGTCCCGCAAGCGAAAATCCATACGCAAGGAACGTCGCCAGGTTGCTGAACAGGGCATTTCCTTTGCCCGTTTCCACGGCCGGGATATTCCCGAGCATGTGCTGTCTGCCTTCTATGTGTTTTACCAGGCTACCTACCTGAAACGGGGCCAGCGGCCGTACCTCAACAAGCGCTTCTTTGAGCTGCTTCGGGAACAGTTACCCGAACATGTACACCTCGTGATCGCCCAGCGCGAAGGTGAAATGATTGCCGGGGCGCTGTTCCTGGCAGGCAAAACCACCCTGTACGGGCGTTACTGGGGGTGCCTGGACGAATACAACCACCTGCACTTCGAAACCTGCTATTACCAGGGCATCGAGCTGGCCATGGAGCTGGGGCTCAGCCACATTGACGCCGGCGCCCAGGGCGAGCATAAACTGGTGCGCGGCTTTGAACCGGTGATTACCCATTCCTGGCACGGAATCCTTCACCCCGGCTTCCGCGAGGCGATAGAAAACTTCACCCATGAAGAAGCCGAACACGTCCTCGGTTACTTCAAAGACGCACAATCTGTCCTACCCTTTCGACAGCAGACGCAGGATTAACTTCTATACTGAAAGACCCAGACAGGATTTGCGCAGGGGTCAGATATTATGGATGCAGACCCATTTTGGAGCACGGTATCGGCAGGTGGCCTGCCGCTCCTTCTTGCCGCCGGAGCGCTGGGCCTGGCGCTCATTGCCCTGTTTTTGGGTTCAGGGGCAAGACGCCGATACCAAGAGCAACTGACAGCGCTGCGTGAGCGCTCGGACACCCTATGGCGGGAAGTGGACGATATAAGAGTCGCGCAGTTCAATCGCCCCGGGGAGGCCGGCAACGGAGCGTCAGGCTCGCCGGTTGAAGAAGCCCGTTATCACACAGAAGTGGAAGCCTACAGCAAGATATGGCCCCAGGTATGGCATCTTCATGAACGCCTGGGCATGTTCCTGAGGGCGGTTGAAGCGGGCGAGGCCGCCGGCGAACTCAGACTGGAAGCCCGCAATGCTGCCCTGGAGGCCCGCAACCTGTTGAACCGGAACCGTCCGTTCTGCACCGAATCCGTTGATGAACTGGTTACCCGGCTGATCGATGCGGAAATAAAGGCCCACCTGGCTGCCTGCCAGTATCTGGATCTGCTCAAGGACGTCACCAGCGCCTCATCCAACCACGACCGCCGGGTATTGCAGGAAAAATGTCACAGCCTGCATGAGGGCGAGGCCCGGGAACTGATGAACCAGTTGGTTTCGTCTATCCGGCACCGGACCATTCGAAGCAGCTGAGGACCCGCCAGCCTTAGCTGTCAGCGATACGAAACCCTACTTTCATAACCACCTGATAATGGCCGACCTTGCCATCGACGATGTGGCCGCGGGTCTCGGTTACCTCAAACCACTCCATGTTGCGAACACTTTTGCCGCACTCCTCCAGTGCGTTCTCGATGGCGTCTTCAATGCTCTTCTTGGAAGACCCGACAATTTCCACTTTTTTGTAGACATGATGGTCAGACATGGAACCCTCCTTAAAATCGCAGCTTGTAGTTTTCAGCCTAGAAGACAAGCCTGATGCCAGCAAACTACAGCCCGGCACAGTCCTCATCCGCAACAAGACGAAGGACGTATTTGTTCACTACAATGAATAACGCCATCCGGAACTTTCTGAGCCCCGACGAGTCCCGGATACCCTCACGTTCTGGATTGGATTCATGAAACGATTTCTGAAATACACCAGCTGGTTTGTCGGTGCGGTGCTCCTGCTGCTTTCCGGCCCAATCCTGCTGGCCACCAGCGGCAGCTTGCAGGGAGCGGAGAGCTGGCAGACAGCCACCCGGGAAAGCGCCCGCATTGCGCCCCTGCCAGAACAGGCCGACGAGGCCATCGTCCAGGTTTACGGGGCCCGGGCCTGGAGCTGGCGAGGCTACTTTGCAGTCCATACCTGGATAGCCACAAAGGAAAAAGGCGCCAGCCACTACCGGGTTCATGAGGTTACTGGCTGGCGCAGCTACGTGGTCAATTCCCGCCCGGGCGAACCCGACAGACACTGGTATGGTGCGAAACCGGAACTCTATGCTGATATCCGCGGAGAAGAGGCAGAAAAGCTTATTCCCGACATCTACCGGGCAGTGGAATCCTACCCCTACCCAACCGAATACGAAGCCTGGCCGGGCCCCAACAGCAATACCTTCGTGGCCTGGGTGATACGGGAGGTTCCTGGACTTGATGTCGCTTTGCCCAACCACGCTATTGGCAAGGACTACCTGGGCGATCGGGTGTTCGCAGAGGTTCCGGGTGGCGCTGGTTACCAGGTTTCGCTGGGCGGGTATTTTGGCGTGCTGGCAGGTGTCCGCGAAGGGCTGGAACTGAACCTTTTGGGTCTTTCTTTCGGGATTAACCCGTTGGCACTCGGAGTCAAGCTACCCGGCATTGGGGAACTGGCACTCAGAAATACCAACCCGATGCCCGAATGAGCCGATGAGCCTCATTGAACAGACGGCCAGGTCGGGTGCAGGGCTCCCAAAAAACGCTGTGAATACGTCCCTGTAAGCTTGGCTCCGCCATCCATGGCTCCGCACATTTTTGGGAACCCTGCACCCGACCTGACCTGCCCCGGAGCTAGCCATCAAAGACTAGCAAACTCCAGATACCGACTCGCAGCCTGCTTCTTCTCATCCTGGCTGTTCAGCATTTCCAGCCGCATTTTATCGATGAGCTTCAGGTAATCGACAAGCGGTGATTCCGGCTTGCCGGATTCCTTAGACTCCTCGATAAATGCCTTCTGTTTCTCGCGGATTTCGTTCAGCTTCTCCAGTGCCGAGCGGATCGCCTCCACCCTGGCCTCCACCAGATCACTGCCGCCGCGGTCCGTTAAGCCACGTTCGGTGCCGAGGACCGTCTCGGTAACCGGCGAGTCGGTCGTATTCTGCTCCGCCAGATTAATTTCCTCGAGAGTGCGAACCTCGCCGTCGGTCGTCAGGTAAATGCCGGAGCCCTTGATCTGGCCTAGAGGCACGCCCTGGCTGTTGGCGAGGGTGAAGCGGTCTTCGACATTGTCCACGTAGAGGGCCTGAACCCCGACTTCCTCGAGGGATTTCAGGGCCTGGGCGCCGTCCGCGGTTTGCACCCACACGGACAGCGATTTGAAGATCTCATCATTGGCATCAATCCATCGGTTGCCGTCGTCATCGAACCGGGCCAGCTCGCCGAAGCCGGAACCGCTCCGGGGACCAAACAATTCAGTGCCATCGTCCACCTTGCCGTTGCCGTTGCGATCCAGCACCAGATAGCCGCTGCCACTGCCCAGGGTGGCGAACTGGCCGGTTTCTCCGTCGCCGTTCAGATCGAATTCGAACAGCGTGTCGGTCAGGCGCGCGGTGGCATTGCCAAAGTTAATCACCAGAGGATCGGTGAGCGGCCGTTCCTGGATCTGGACCAGCTCGGAATACTCGTAAGTGCGAGACTGCGACTGCCGTAGGGAGAGCGTGAAATCAATGGTTTCGCCATTCTCCAGGCTGATGGTGCCGGTAGAGGCAAAGCTTCTGGATTCGCTCTCCGAGTAGAACATGTAGCGCCCGGCGGAAACCGAAAGGCTGCCACGATCCTCGACGCCAGCATCACCGCCCAGAGCCGCACGGCTTACGCTCAGCGCCTGCTGGCCCATCAGGAACAGCTCTGAGGTTTTCTCGGCAAGCTGGGCGCTGGTGAACACACTTTGCTGACCCTCACCACTGGTCACTGTACTGCTGCCGCTGAACGCGAGTTGCTCCTGGCTACTGTAACGGTAGGCAGCCTGGCGCATGAGTGTCAGTTCAGAGCCCACCGCATTCCCATTGGACTGGGGCGCTGGCGCTTGCCGGTTGATGCGCAGCTGGGTGCTGTCGAAAGCCGATACCTGGCGGGAACTGTCCTGGAAAAGCGAAATCTGACTGGAGGAAATCATGGCTTCGGGTACCTGTATTCACTACACAGGTATATCGGCCGGGCGGCATCAGACTTGAGCAGTTTTTGATCGCCTCAGGTTCGGGCGTTCAGTTCAGATAGCGCACAATACCGGCAGCGGCGATGCCAGCCGCTATCGCCGGCAGCGGCTTGCGCAGGGCCAGCATGATCACCGCAGTGACAATCAGGGCTGCCACTGCCCCAAGGTTCCCGCTGAAAGCCATGGGCACAATGATGGCAATCAGAACCGAGCTGGCCATGGTGTTGATAAAGCTCTCAATGCGGGGATTGATCTTTACGAACGACATGACGAACGCACCGCCGAAACGGGTCGCCAGGGTTACAAACGTCATGATCGCGATCAGCAGGAGAATGCCCGCGGTGGTGGTTTCAATGGTCATGGTCGCTGGCTTCCCCACCTCTTACATCATTTCCATCCGTAGCAGGCTTTTGTTCCAGCCAGAAAAATCCGATAGCTCCACCTGCCAGGGCGCCGACCACCACATGGGTATTGGGCGGCAGCCACTTCCAGGCCGCCAGTGATGCTAATGCTGCCACTGTCCAGGCCACAAGCACCCTGGGTGATTTCTTGCCGCCCAAAGCCATGGCCAAAAGGAAACAGCCCAGCACCATATCCAGCCCGAGGGCCTTGGGATTCTGTAGCAGCCCACCAAAGTAGACGCCCAGGCCAGTACCGATGATCCACGCCAGCCAAAGGGCCAGACCACCGCCGAGGATCACCTCCAGGTTGCGCCGGCCACTCTGATATTCCTGGGCAGACACCGCCCAGTTGGCGTCTGTCAGCAGCAGCAAAAGGCCATAGCGCTTGCCAGGCGATACATCTCGGAGCATCGGGTACAGGGAAGCGCCCATAAGCAGGTGGCGGGAGTTAATGGCGAAGACCACGGCAATCATTGGGAGGACAGAGACTTGAGCGCCCCACATATCGACGGCGGCAAACTGGGAGGCCCCGGCAAAGACCGTGGCACTCATCAGCACGGCCTGAAGTGGTTCAAGACCTTTCTGGGTAGCGGCCAACCCAAAGGCAGCGCCGAACGCCACCACAAACAAGGAGATGGGAAGTAGCCGGAAAAACTCCACCCGTACCCGGGCCGGCTGGAGCTGATAAGAATAGGAAGCGACAGACATCAGGGGAAACTAGGCCAGTTTCCCCCAAACGCGTATAGGTAGTTCCCGCAGAAACCACCAGATCTGAGACTAATGGACCAGATCCGAGCAGAAAGCGCGAATAGATAAACCCGTGATTACGCCGAAACTTTCCAGGAAAGCCTGTAAACCGAAGAACCACCACCGCACCGAATAGTTCACTTTTGCATGTTGACGTTAACGTTAAATGCGGCTAGTTTGTTTTTCGTCCAGCCCCAAAAGGGCAGTTTCAATGGGTAACCCCCAAGCGAAAAGCGGACACCTGAAATCGAAACGCCGGCCACAAGCCGGTCGACAAGAACAAGATACCCGCTCATGCCGAGATCCGGCCCAGTGGGAGAGGATTTCACAATGCTATTCAGCCATCCCGAGTTCGATAACCACGAACATCTGTCCTTTTTCTGCGATCCCGAAACCGGCCTGAAGGCCATCGTTGCTATCCATAACACCTCCCGCGGCCCCGCACTGGGTGGCTGCCGGATGTTTCCCTATGCCTCCGATGAGGAGGCGGTGCGCGATGTATTGCGGCTTTCACGGGGCATGACCTACAAGTCGGCCCTCGCCAACCTGGATCTCGGTGGCGGCAAGTCGGTGATTATTGGTGACCCGCGCAAACAGAAAACCGAAGCGCTGATGGAGGCCATGGGCCGTCATCTGGAAAGTCTGGGCGGGCAGTACATTGCGGCAGAGGATTCCGGCACCAGCGTACCGGACCTCAAGATCATGGGCCGACACACCGGCCACGTTGCCGGCATCGCCTCGCGCACCGGTTTCGACGGCAATCCCAGCAACGGCGACCCATCACCGGCAACTGCTTACGGGACGTTTATTGGCCTGAAGGCAGCGGTGAAACACAAACTCGGACGGGATAATCTCAACGGCTTGAAGGTGGCCATTCAGGGCATCGGCAATGTTGGTTTCCGGCTGGCCAGACACCTCAAGGACGCTGGCGCTGATCTCTGGGTGTATGACATCCACGAGGACAACATGCAGCGGGCAGTGGATCAGCTGGGAGCCAGACCGGCCGCCGCCGAGGACATTCTTTCCCTGCCGGTCGACGTGGTTGCGCCCTGTGCCATGGGCGCGGTACTGAACGATCACAGCATTCCCCAGCTGCAGGCCCGGATTGTCGCCGGCGCCGCCAATAACCTGCTGGAGCACCCGGAGCATGATGCCATGCTGCGGGACCGGGGCATCCTCTATGCGCCGGATTTTGCCATCAACGCCGGTGGCATCATCGATGTGTTCTACGAGCGCACTGGCGCCACTCCGGAAACCGTTCGGGCCCACGTCGAGACCATCGGGGACACCCTGACCGAAATCTTCAACCGTTCCGACCGCTCAGGGCGCCCCACCGGGGAAATCGCCAACGAACTGGCGGAAGAACGGTTCAAAAAGCACACCGCCGGAGCCAGCCTGGCACCCGAGCGGTTGGCTCGCACCGGCTGAGCTGACACCGGCGCACCCCTCAGGAAGCTGCAGGCAGCTGCGGCTTCCCTCTTAAACCCTGATACAAAAACAAATACTCCGGGAGATAGTTATGTCCGTCACTTCTTCAGATTCCGCCGCCTATTCGGGGGCGCTTGAAGGTTCAAACGCCCAACGCGGGCTCTGGTCATCACGTCTGGCCTTTATTCTTGCCGCTACCGGCTCCGCCGTGGGCCTGGGCAATATCTGGAAATTTCCCTACGTGACCGGCGAAAACGGGGGCGGCGCCTTCGTGCTGGTTTATCTGCTGTGCATCGCAGTTGTGGGTATTCCCATCATGATGGCGGAAGTCATGATCGGTCGTCGCGGCGGTCGAAGCCCCGTCAAGAGCCTGAGCCTGATTGCCGAACGGGACGGCCTCAACCCGGCCTGGAAGCTGGTCGGTGCCATCGGTATTCTGGCGGGTTTCCTTATCCTCTCATTCTATTCGGTGATTGGCGGCTGGGCCATTTCCTACGTGGGCACAACCGCCAGCGGCCAGCTTACCGGCCAGACTGCTGACGCCGTCGGCGCTATCTTCTCGGGTCTGCTGAGTGATCCCACCACCCTGCTCGCCTGGCATACATTGTTCATGGCGCTGGTCATGGTTGTGGTTGTGAGGGGTGTTCGCTCGGGTCTTGAGCGGGCGGTCAGCATCCTGATGCCGGCCCTGTTCGTGCTCCTGCTGATTGTCGTGGGTTATGCAATGACCACCGGGCACTTTGGCCAAGCCGCGGCGTTTCTGTTTCAGCCGGATTTCTCCAAGCTCACAACGTCCGGAATCCTGGTAGCTCTGGGCCATGCGTTCTTCACCCTGAGCCTGGGTATGGCAGTGATGATGGCCTACGGCTCCTACCTGCCCAAGAATATTTCCATCGCCAAGACCTCCATGACCGTGTCGGTCATCGACACCGGTGTGGCGCTGTTGGCCGGTCTGGCCATCTTCCCGATCGTGTTTGCCAACGGCCTTGAGCCGGGTGCCGGCCCGGGCCTGATCTTCCAGACCCTGCCGCTGGCTTTCGGCCAGATGCCCATGGGCTCCCTGTTCGGCACCCTGTTTTTCGTGCTGCTGATCTTCGCCGCCTGGACATCCGGGATCTCGCTGCTGGAGCCTATCGTGGAGTGGCTGGAGGAGCGTAAAGGCATGAACCGCACCGTCAGCACGCTGGGCGCCGGATTTGTCTGCTGGGGACTGGGCATTGCCTCGATTCTGTCCCTGAACCTCTGGTCCGACTTCGCTCCGCTTGGCTTTGTGCCCATGCTGGAAGGCAAGACCATTTTCGACCTGCTGGACTTCTTCACCGCCAACATCATGCTGCCGCTGGGTGGTTTGCTTGTGGCCCTGTTCGCAGGCTGGGTGATGTCGCGCCAGGCCATGGAGAAGGAACTGGCACTGTCTCCAGGCATGTTCAATCTCTGGCTGATCACCGTGCGTTTTGTGACGCCGGTAGCGGTGGCAGTGGTCTTTATCTACAACCTGATGTAAACAGCGTGAACTTGGGGTCAGATGAACGCTTTTATCTGACCCCTTCTTCGTCAGAGTTGCTTGAGGGCCGACGCCAGGGTCTCCCCGATACGGGCATTCAGTTTCAGATCCACCAGATCCTCGGCCCGTGTCCGCCCAAGATTCAGGGTGGCAATGGGCTTGTTCCACTCATTGGCGTACCGGCAGAAACGGAAGCCGGAATACACCATCAACGACGAACCGATCACCAGAAGGCCATCACTGGCTTTCAGCGTATCCAGGGCCGAATACACCCGGTCTTTCGGAACGAAGTCACCAAAGAACACCACATCCGGCTTAAGAATCCCCTCGCATTTCGGACAGTCCGCCAGCCGGAAATCCTCGAAATCGACATCCAGATCGGCATCACCGTCCGGCGCTGTCTCGGCCGTGTATTTCTGGAAGCCCGGGTTCAGATCGGCGCAGCGATCGTGCACCTCATCCCGCGGGCAACGGTAGCCGCAACTCATGCACACAACCTCATCGGCCCGCCCGTGCAAATCCGTTACCGCCCGGGTACCCGCCTTCTGGTGAAGCCGGTCGACATTCTGGGTAACCACCAGGCTGCTGTGGTTCAGCAGTTCGAGATCGGAGATGTAATGATGAGAGGGATTGGGCCTGGCGTTGCGCATCACCGGCCAGCCAATCAGGCTGCGGCCCCAGTAGCGCTGGCGCGTGTAGAAGTCTTCCATGAACGCCTTGTGCTGGACCGGCTGCTTGCGCTTCCAGGCGCCATCGCCGTCCCGGTAATCCGGGATGCCCGAATCGGTACTGACCCCGGCACCGGTCAGAATCAGCAAGCGGGGGTAGCGATGGATAAACTCCGCCAGCAATGCCCCGGCCTCCTCCGGCTCATGCAACACCGGCGGCTGCTCCGGCTCGGGCAGACGCTGGCTGGAACTGAAAGGTCGGCTACGGTGCGTGGTCAAAGACATACAGACTCCGGTTTTCAGCCCGGCTTGCGGGCCACATACACGGTGTTAAACGATTCCCTGTTCTGAAATGGATTAAAGAAAGATACGACATGGCACGCCACATCGGTGAACACTTCGTTGAGAACGGCCATGAATTCGTCGTCCTCGCCTTCGTTCGACCACATGGCAAAAACGCCTCGGGGCTTCAATTGCCGCGCCATCAGGCGCAGGTTATTGGCGGTATAGAAGCTGGCGCTGGAATCATGCAACAGCGCCCGGGGCGAGTGGTCGATATCAAGGAGAATGGCATCGAACTGTTTGCCCGGGTTCTCCGGATCGAAACCGCCCTCGGCTGGATCGGCAATTGCCAGGTCAAAGAAACTGCCATGCACATAGCGGTTCCGGGGATCAGCATTCAGGTCTTTGCCCAGCGGCACCAGCTCCTGCTGATGCCATCCGATAACCGGCTTCAGGTACTCAACCACCAGCAGCTCGGCAACACGCTCGTGTCTGAGCGCCGCGACGGCGGTGTAGCCCAAGCCCAGACCACCGACAACCACACTGAGGTTGTCACCCTCGGTTTGGCCCAGCCCGATATCCGAGAGGGCCACCTCGGCATCCACGAACATGCTGGACATCAGGAACTCCTCGCCCAGCTTCACCTCGTAGATATCCCGGTCGCCAATGGCCGGAATCCGGCGCCTGCGAAGCGTGATCTCACCAATCACCGACGGCTGGCTGTCAATTTGCTCGAAAAGCAGTCCCATCTGTTCAACCCTTGTGGGTGGATTCACCAACACACGAACGCAAGATACTCCGCATCTTCTCCGAGCCCAGTTCGTTCATCAGTTCAATATTTCTCTGAGGGATGCTGTCCACATCCGGATAACTGTCAATCGCCGCTTCCAGACTGGCTTCTCTCAAAAGGTGCAGCATTGGAAACGGCGAACGGTTGGTGTAGTTCTCAGCCGCATCCGGCTCGGTGCCTTCAAACTGATACCCCGGATGAAAACTGGCAATCTGGTATACGCCTTCCATATCCAGATACGCCAACAGACCATCGGCCGCATCCAGAAACTCATTGTAGAGTTCAAAATCCTGCAATACATCCGGGTGTATCAACAGCGTGGTCTCAATCTCCGGTTCGTCTTCCAGCCGCTGCAGCTCCGAGTGAAGGGCCTGCAGCAGCTCGTCCTCGGTTTTTGCTTCCGACACAACAAAACGGACCCGGTTCCGAACCAGTTCCCGTTTGGCGAACGGGCAAAGGTTATAGCCAACGACCACGTCTTCGACCCATTTGCGGGTAGCAGTAATAATCCCGGTCTCATCCATACTGGATTCTCTTTTTTTAGAGGCCCGCACAGAAGTCCGGTCGGGCAGCCGGGGAGGGCTGTCCAAAACTGTGCGGAGCCATGGATGGCGGAGCCCAAGCGTCACATGGACGTGCCGCAAGGAGCGTGTTTTGGACAGCCCTCCCCGGCTGCCCAGCCCCCAAATTTTGGGCTCAAAAAAACTCAGAGACTCAGGCGTATCCCTGACTCCGAAGATAATCATCATAAGAGCCGCTGAAATCAGTAATGCCGTCAGCCTTGAGCTCAATAATCCGGGTCGCAAGGGAAGACACAAACTCCCGATCATGGCTAACGAAAATCAGTGTACCCGGATAGTTCTCCAGCGCCAGGTTCAGCGCCTCGATGGACTCCATATCCAGGTGGTTCGTGGGCTCATCCATCAGCATCACATTGGGCTTCTGCAGAATCAGCTTGCCGAACAGCATCCGCCCCTGCTCGCCGCCTGAAATCACCCGCACCGATTTCCCGATGTCGTCCCCAGAAAACAGCATGCGGCCCAGAGTGCCACGCACTAGCTGTTCACCACCCTTGGTCCACTGCGCCATCCAGTCGGTCAGGGTTTCATCGTCGGCAAAGTCCGCCGTGTGATCCTGGGCGAAGTAGCCCACTTCCGCGCTGTCGGTCCACTTCACCTCGCCGCTGTCGGGGGTGTAGGCGCCGGCCAGGCATTGCAACAGGGTGGTCTTGCCGATGCCATTGGGGCCGATGATGGCGACACGCTCACCGGCTTCGATCTGAAAGTTCAGCTTGGACAGCACACATTCCTCACCGAAGCCTTTGTAGAGATCTTTCACGGTCACGGCCTGGCGGTGTAGCTTCTTGCCCTGCTCGAAACGGATAAACGGGCTCACCCGGCTTGAAAGCTTCACCTCTTCCAGCTGGATCTTGTCGATCTGGCGAGCGCGGGAGGTGGCCTGTTTGGCCTTGGAGGCGTTGGCGGAGAAGCGGCTGACGAACTGCTGCAGCTCGGCAATCTGGGCCTTCTTCTTGGCGTTGTCCGCCAGCATGCGCTCGCGGGCCTGGGTGGCGGCGGTCATGTACTCGTCGTAGTTGCCCGGGAACAGGCGCAGCTCGCCATAGTCCAGGTCCGCCATGTGGGTGCACACACTGTTCAGGAAATGGCGGTCGTGGGAAATGATGATCATGGTGCTGTTACGGGCCACCAGGATGTTTTCCAGCCAGCGGATGGTGTTGATGTCCAGGTGGTTGGTGGGCTCGTCCAGCAGCAGCACGTCCGGATCGGAAAAAAGGGCCTGGGCCAGCAGCACCCTCAGTTTCCAGCCCGGCGCGAGCGCACTCATGGGGCCGTTGTGCTGTTCCAGCGGGATATCGAGGCCCAGCAGTAGTTCACCGGCACGGGATTCAGCCGTATAGCCGTCCATTTCGGCGAACTGCACTTCCAGGTCCGCCACCACCATGCCGTCTTCTTCACTCATTTCCGGCAGGGAATAGATCCGGTCACGCTCTTTTTTGACGTTCCAGAGCTCTTCGTGGCCCATGATCACGGTATCGATGACCGAGCAATCCTCGTAGGCAAACTGGTCCTGTCGCAGTTTACCAAGACGGGTGTTGGGCTCCAGCATGACCTGCCCGGCGGAAGGCTCCAGGTCGCCGCCGAGGATTTTCATCAGCGTGGATTTGCCACAGCCGTTGGCCCCGATCAGGCCATAGCGGTTGCCGTTACCGAATTTGGCGGAGACGTTTTCAAACAGGGGTTTAGCCCCGAACTGCATGGTGATATTGGCGGTGGAGATCAAGAAACAAACCTGTCGATGTGGGGCCGGGCGAACGCCGGCGAAAAGAAAGCCGGCATTGTACAGGTTTGCCCGTTGGACTGTGAGGCCGCAGAAACACGGATAAAAAGGCTTGCCTCCGGCGAGCTGTGCGGGCAGCATTCCCGTTCTGATGTACCCATTCATCCGACACAAGGACATTGATCATGGCACAGGCAACAGCGCGCCACATTCTGGTAGAAAGCGAAGCAAAATGTGAAGAACTGAAGAAGGCGATTGAAGGCGGTCAGGACTTTGCCGAAGTGGCAAAGCAGCACTCCTCATGCCCCTCCGGCCGCAATGGCGGCGACCTGGGCTCCTTCGGCCCGGGCCAGATGGTGCCGGAGTTCGACAAGGCGGTGTTCAACAGCGAACTGAACACGGTTATCGGTCCGGTCAAGACCCAGTTTGGCTATCACCTGCTGGAAGTAACCAGCCGTAGCTGATGATTCCTGGTTTCATACCGGGAATGCCAACCGCCGGCCGGCAACTCCCGTTGCTGGCCAGTTTCGCTTCTCTGCTCATCGCGCCCTTCCTGTTTGTTGGCGGGCCTGACTGGGCCTCGGGGCCGCTCCTCAAGTCGGCCTGGAACCTCGGCCACATCCTTCTTTTTGCACTGCTGACAGTCGCAATAAGGCCCTGGCGCTGGCTGGGCGGCTGGCGGCTGTGGCTGGGCGTAACCGCAGTATTGCTTGCTGTCGGAATTGGAATCGAGCTGATCCAGGGCGACCACAACCGCGACATGGATGGGCGGGATCTGCTACGCAACCTGATTGGCAGTTGGTTGATTATCGCCTGGCGTCCGGTGTTTCTGCCGGGAACACGGGCTTCTGCCCGCCAGTGTCTGCTCGCGGCAACAGCCACCCTGCTATTGTGTTTTGAGTTGGGAGGCACCGGCATCGTAGCGGCCAGACAATGGCAGGTCCATCATCAGCTTCCCCAGCTTTACGACTTCAGTCATCAGAACCCGGAGCCCTTCTGGTCTGGCAATCCGGCAGTCTCTGGCAGCCATTCGGTCAATCACCCGCACAGCCTGAAGATTGCTCTGGGCACGGAAACCTACTCGGGTATCTCGCTCGATAACCTGCCGTCCGACTGGCGGGGTTTCGAGAGGCTGGTCATAACGCTGTTCAACCCCTCAACGGAACCACTGGCACTGACACTCCGAATCAATGACGTCGCCCACGACCGTAGTGAACATGCCTACAATGACCGCTACAACACTCGCCTGATCCTTGAGCCTGGCTTCAACACGTTCACCCGAAATCTGGCTGATATTGAAAACGCACCAGCCGACCGAACCATGGATATGTCGCAGATCAGGCGTATGGGACTCTTTGCCGTTCGCCTGCCCGAGCCGCGCACTGTTTATCTGTCAGACCTGCGGCTGGATTAACCAAGCGTCCAGGGGTTATCCGTGATCGGTTCCGCACCATCTTCGGTAACCAGAATGGTTTCACTACACCCAATGCCCCACTGCCCCGGAATGCGCAAGCAGATGGGAAGATGGAAGACCATGCCGGGTCGGAACTCCATATTGCCGCCCCTGGCGATAAAGCCCGAGCCCTCTACCCAGGAGGGTGGAAATTGTGCGCCCACCGTGTAGCCAAAGACGCCGGAGAAGAACACCTTGCCCGCCAATGGCTGGAGTGCTCTCTCTGCGTCCTGGGCGGCCTGATCGAAGGTTACCCCCGGGCGGACCGATGCCAGCAGAGTGTCGACAACCCGCCGACAGCCGTCATGTACCTTTCTCATTTCAGAAGAGGGCTCTGCCCCGGCCACGACGGTCTGCATCATCGGCGCGGTGTAGCGGTGCCAGGCTGATCCGAATTCCAGAAACACCGGATCGCCTTCCTGCACCACAGTGCGCTTGTGATTGCAGTGGATTACGCTGCTTCGACGCCCGGTCACGACAATCGGCTGCATACTCATAAACTCACTGCCAGCCTCCAGCAATGCCCGGGCACCTTCGGCGGCGATGTCATTGTCAGTGACACCCGGCTGGACCGCGGCCACGGCCGCCCTGAGACCTTCGGCGGTGATCCGCGCGCTTTCTCGCAAAAAACGGATTTCGGCATCCGACTTCACGATCCGGATCTGTTTCAACAGACCGCCGTTGTTCATAAACCTAACGCTTGCCATTCGTGCCTTCAGGCTTTCCAGCACGCCATAGCGCAGGGACCCGTGCCAGGCATCAATGCCCACCGTTTCCACGCCGTCGTTAAGGGCCTGGACCAGTGGTTCGAGCACTTCACCGATGCCTTCCCAGCGGTAGCCGCTGACCCGGGCAACCCGGGTGGTCACCATGGCTGGCCCCATTTCAATGGAAGGCACCTGCAATAGAAGGTCCTCCTGGGTAACCACCAGGGCCACATGCACAGACACCTCAAAGGTGCTGTAACCGGTCAGGTAAAAAATGTCGGAAGGATCAGTCAGCAGCAGCGCACCAAAATCCTCCCGGGCCATCCTGTCCCGGACACGGGCCAGACGCTCTGCAAGTTCCTGCTCTGGAAACGGACATTCCACCCCCCTCAATTGTGAGGACAAGGCTTTCTGATAGGCGTTGAAATCCATAACGGCACTCCTCACTGGCATATACTAGGGAGATTGGACCCTATTCCAGCTTTGCACAAATCCCACTCACCGAATAATTCATCAATCGGGAGACCCCATGGGCCGCAAGCAACAGAGCGATGGTGCTGTCCAGGTCAGCGTCGAGCTGGGCGCCCTGACCAACGTTACCAGCGATCCGCAAGTGGCAGTGCGTGCAGGGCCCGTGGTCGCGTCCCTCGTGAACGGTGTTTGCGGTGACCCTTTATTGCAGCTCAGGCTCCTGCATCAAGCCCGCAGTCTTCTGTTTGATCTGGGCGATACCGGGCGCATGCCACTCCGGTCTGCGCACCAGGTAACTGACGTTTTCATCAGTCATTGCCACGCCGACCATATCGGAGGATTCATGTGGTTTCTGCGCAGCCGGATCGGTCACTTCCCGCCCTGCCGGCTGTTCGGACCACCAGGGTTGGTGCGGCACATCACCGGAATGATCAACGGTATTCTGTGGGATCGCGTGGAGGATCGGGGCCCGAGATTCGTGGTTCACGAATGGCACGGCGAACGCATCACCTTACCACCAGGGCGTGTGCCGACATCGCCAACGAGGCGAACGTTCGGCAACTGATTGCATTCCACTTTTCCCATCGCTATGAGCGCAAACGGGACGACGTCTACAGGGAGCTTGCAGGATTCACTGACCGCCTGGCGATTCCGGACTGAGAAACCGCGACATCTGCTTGCCGATACTCTCCACCGGCTCGGTAATTGCCTGCTGAATGCTGTTGGTCACAACCTTCGAGAAGGCTGAACCGGCCGGACTCTCGAGAAACTCCAGGTACAGGCCCATCTCCTGTGCACCGATGTTCTGGTAGGTGTACAGATAGCTGTCGTAAACCTGCTGGCCAACAACACCCCTGAGCATGCTGCGCTGGCTTTCAATGCGCTGGCGCAGCTGTTCATAATTGGCCGAATCACTGCTGAACGCCGCCATCGCAGTTGCCAGACCGAGCTGGACTGCGATAGTGGTATCTACCGCGCTCTCTGTTGCCCGGGCCGCCCGATCAAACCGATCGAACATGTCCGCTCTGCGAGTACCTTTGTACTGGCTGTTCAGCTCTGCAGCTCTGGCCTGGATTTCCTGCCAGGCAGAGGGCTCGGAAGCCGCAATCTCGGCGGCGGAGATCTTTTTGGCCATGGGGGTTTCGTACCAGTCATGAACGGCCTGAAGCTGCGAGTCGGTGAGGCTGGCTTGCAGATTGTTAACGATCTGCTTCTCGATATCCACCGAGTTGAAGCCGCTGCTGACAATGTTGCCGATGGTATTGGCCATCATCGGAGGGAGCTGACCATTCTGCTTCAGCCCCTCACGGATGCCCTGGCTCATCATGGCCGGGTAGCGGGCCACAATGTCGTCAACAGGCGATACTGCCAGCACCTCCTGGGCATCCGGCGCCGCCTGGGCAGTACCGGTCATCAGCAGGGCTGTGACTAAAAGAGGTTTAATTAGGGGAAATCGCATCATCTACCTATCATCCAGAACGTGTCGTTGATTCCCTTATGCCATGGGTGTGATGCATGCGGCAAGCAATCCCGGGGGGCCGGAGATGACGGTTTGGTAGGAATACGGAAAACACCTCGCCGGCGAAACAGAGGCCGGCGCACAACTCTGGAGATCTGGAAAAGCCGGGCCAGATGGTATGGGCTCCCGATACTCGGTCTGTTGATGGGCACCTGGGCAACCCTTCGCTTCAGCCTTCTGGCACCGGATCCCCCGGCAAATCCCGAAGATGTCTGCGAAATTTTCCGGGAGCACCCCGTCTGGTACGACTACGCCAGCGAATCCGAGCAACGCTGGGGCACCCCCATCGCCACCCAGATGGCGTTCGTCTACTACGAATCCTCATTCCGCAGTCATGCCCGGCCGCCACGAACCTTGCTGTGGGGATTTATCCCCTGGACCAGGCCAACAACAGCCTACGGGTATGCCCAGGCACTAGACCCTGCCTGGCAGGAATATCTCGTAGCCAACGGCGAGGGCTGGTTTACCGTGCGAACCGACATGGAATACGCGCTGGATTTCGTAGGCTGGTACAACCAGCTGAGCCACCAACAGCTGGGTATTCCCTATTCAGCACCCAGGAAGCTGTATCTTGCCTACCATGAGGGCCGTGGAGGGTACGCTCGCAGGAGTTTCGAGCAAAAGCCGGCCGTCATGAACCTGGCGGGACGGGTGCAGAACCGGGCCTTCCGATATGACAATCAGCTCAAAACCTGCGAGCAGGAGTTCCAGTGCTGGCGCTGGTACCAGTTCTGGCCATTTTGCGGCTGATGCGGGCTACAAAGTCGAAGAAATCTCCAGTTGGGACTCCAGAGCCTGAAGTCGTTCAACCAGATATTCCATGACGATGCGAACCCGGGCCATTTGCTGGGTGTCCTGATTGACATGCAGCCACAGATCAACACTCTCACCTTCCAGCGGGTCCGACAAGCGGCGCAGTTCGCGGGTGCTCTCTCCCAGATAGCAGGGCAAAACCGCCAGCCCGGCACCAGCTTTCGCCAGAGCATGCATGGATTGCAAGCTGTTGCAGCGAATGAAAGAAGTGACATTTTTCAGGTGCTTCCTGTACCACCGGCCAGTGGCCAGATGGCTAAAGGTTTCATCCGGCAGGATCCAGAGACAACCTTCCGGGTGATTCTCGATGTCCATATTGCGGTGACGCCGGCAATAACGCGCAGACCCATAAACGGCAGACTCGATAGCCGCAATCCGCTCGCCTTCGAGCGTTGCCTGGGGCTTGTTTTCCGATCGCAGGGTGAGGTCGGCTTCGCGATGACTCAGATTGGCCACGTCGTTGTCGGTCAGGGTTTCCAGTTCTATGTCCGGAAACTCGCGCACCAGCTCGGCGAGGATCGGGCTGAGCAATGCATTCATCATTGCGTCTTCGGCCGCCAACCTCACTTTGCCGACCGGCGCCGAATCCTGCCCAACCAGTTTACGCTCGAGATTTTCCATCTCGATGGCCAGCCGCTCGGCCTCCCGAAACGCGGTTTCGCCCACCGGCGTCAGATGCAATCCATCCCGGCTACGTTCAAAAAACTGCACACCCATCGACTCTTCCATCTGATCGAGTCGACGCAAAACTGTGGTTTGGTGCACACCCAGTAATTCTCCGGCTTTGGCAAGTGTTCCACCCATTGCCAGAGCCCTTATGTATCGAAGATAATCCCAGTCCATAGCTACTGCATATTTGCAACGTGAGTAGGGATTTTAACGTATTTGAGCTGCAAATAAGAACCCTTAGAATCGTCTGTAAATTAAAGGTAGATCGCTAATCAATTCACCAGAAATAAGGAGGAAGGCGCTATGACTCAGAACCATATCGCAACCGTAAACCCGCTGCCGTCCAGTATCCTCCACAACAGTGCTGAGGTCAGGCGCCAGTATACCCGTGCTGCAGCAAAGCAGGCGGTACAGTTTGTCAGTCGTAAGATGCGGAACTTCAACCGGAAAGCAGCGAACGTTGCTCCGGACATGAGCCAGATGCAGGGCGGCCACTAAACGGCAGCTGGGTCTGGCATGAGCGGGGAGATCGCTCAGGCTGAGAACAGAAAGAACATAAGGATTTGAAAACGCCGGTGGTACCCTTGGGGCCACCGGCGTTTTGCGTTAGCGGATCAGAATTCCCAGACGACTTTCCTCTTCTGGCTGAACCAGTCGTCCATCTTTTGGTTGTAGAAGTCCTCAATCACGTTCCGCTTGATCTTCATGGTCGGCGTCAGCATGCCGTTTTCCATGGTCCAGGGCTCCCGGACCACAACCACAAAGGCGACCTTCTCGTGGGACTCGCACTCCGCGTTCACCGCGTCCAGCTCGGCCGCGAGTTCCTGCTCCAGCTCACCGCGATCAGCGCCGGTTTCCAGTTCATCCCGGGCTTCCTCGGAAAGCAGGACCATCAGGCAAGGCTGAGGCTGGTTCGCGCCAGCGACACAGACCACCTCGGCCTTGGGATGATTGAAGCGGTTTTCGATGGGCACCGGAACCACGTACTTGCCCTTGGACGTTTTGAACAGATCTTTTACCCGGCCAGTGATCCGGAGGGTACCGTCCCGGTCAATTTCACCCATATCTCCGGTTTTCAGGAAGCCATCTTCGGTGAGGTCCTCTTTGGTTTTCTCCTCATTCTTGTAATAGCCAAGCATCTGACCTGGGCTTTTCACCTGGACTTCACCGCCCTCGCCGATACGGTGTTCCACTCCAGGGTTAGCCATCCCCACAGAGCCAGCACGGGCCTGCCCGGGCCGGTTGGCATGGGAATACCCGAAGTTTTCCGACATCCCGTACACTTCCAGAAGCTCCAGCCCGAGATTGCGATACCAGTTGACGATATCCGCTGACAGCGGCGCCGCGCCGGTAAGGGCTGCCCGGCAATAGTCCAGTCCCAGCTGTTTCAGAACCTTCTTTTTGACCAGACCGCTGATAATGGGCAGGTTGAAGAGCAGCTTCTGCTTCTTCGGAGGCAATTTGGCGTTAACCCCCAGATAGAACTTCATCCACAGGCGAGGTACCGAGAAAAACAGGGTCGGCCTTGCCCGCTGCAGGTCTTCCTGGAAGGTATCCAGCGAATTCGCAAAGTAGAGATGGAATCCGTAATAGAGGGACTGCGTTTCAACCGCTGCGCGCTCCGCCACATGAGCCAGGGGCAGATAGGACAGCATGCGTTCTTCAGAGGAAACCGGGAACAGCTGCTGCAGGCCATCGGCCACCGAAATCATGGTGCGGAAACTGTGCATGACGCCTTTGGGACGGCCGGTGCTGCCCGAGGTATACACAATGGTGGCCAGGTTGTCCGGATCCGGCAATTTGGGCTCTGCCGGTTGCTGGTCGGTGATGATATCCAGCCATTTCGGGGTGTCGTCCCGTGGCGACATGGGCAGCGAAATGATCGGTAGGTCGTCCGGAATGTGGTTCTTGATGTCGTTCCAGCCGTCCGCAGTGCCATCCAGTTTGCCGAGGAACAATAACTTTGCCTCACTGTGCTCAAGCACGTAAGCGGCCGTGTCACCGTTGAGCGTGGGATAGAGCGGCACGGAAACGTGGCCCGCCGCCCAGATCGCCAGGTCGGCCAGGATCCAGTGCGCACTGTTCTTGCCGAGGATACTGATATTGCTGGGCTCGGGCAGTTCCAGGCTGTTCAGGTAAGCGGCCATCCTGGACACCTGGTCGGCAGCCTGTTTCCAGGTAATATCCTCGACACGGCCATCCGGGTACGGCTGGGTAAGATAAACGTTATCGGGGGTTTCCTCTGCCCAGTAGTACAGGCAATGGAGTGAGGTCTGCTTCCGGGGATCTACCGCCATAAACGGCTCCTTTTTGTTATTTTACTTTATGTTTTGGTTTGCAATTCCTGTTCATACTAGCGTCATTTCAGACCCGCTCAATAGCATTTAGTGCCCGCACGATTGGCAAATTAATCCTCGTCTGAGAGCTGTTCCTCAAAATTTTTCGTAACATTTGTCAAGTTTGAGCTACTGTGAATAGTGTGACTCCACTTTCCGAGCAAATTGGATATGGCCATGAGCAAAGCAAAACGTTCGTTTTTGATCTTTCCCGCCTGGGGCATCATTCTTCTTGGTTCGGGTGCCTTCTTCTACAGTGCCTACGCCGGAATGCTGGGGTCCTGATCGGAGCAGGCTTTTCTAGCGTCGGAACCGGGTTTCGAGGACCACGGCAGAGTTGGTCCTCTCAACCCCTTCCAGATTGCCGATGTCATCCAGCACAGCGCTCAGCTCCTCCAGGGACTGGGCCTGCACGATGGCAATCAGGTCGTACTCTCCGCTCACCGAGAACAGCTGCGAAACCTGGCTGATCCCCTCCAGTGCGGCATTGGTCCGGCTGGTCAGTTTCTGGAAAACCTTGATCGATACATGCGCCTCCACCTGGCTGGCAGAAAACTCCCCACCCAACTGCACCGAGTAGCCGCGGATCACCCCGCTGGCCTCCAACCGGGCGATGCGATTCTGTACCGTTGACCGTGACACATGCATGGCCTTCGCCAGCTCGGTAATACTGGCCCGGGCATTCTGCCTCAGCAGCATCAATAGCTTCTGATCCTGAGAACTGATCATTCTGCCAAAACTCCTTATCAATTTGCCGTTATTGTAGACCATTTCGACCGTTATGCAGCTGCAATCTGGCAGCCTCGCCTTTCATACTGAGCCGAAACAATGCTCAGGATCCTCGCCATGATAATTCGACCAATCGCCCCCAGGGATCTCGATGCCCTGGAACAGATCGCCACTGAATCCGGCCCTGGCTTCACCTCCCTGATGCCGGATCGCGATGCCCTGAGTCGAAAGATCGATCACTCGGTGGAAAGCTTCGCCCGAACGGTAACGAAGCCAGGCGATGAACATTATCTTTTCGTGCTGGAGGACAGCACGACCGGCGATATTATGGGCACCACCGGAATTGAAGCCGCCGCTGGCGTCAACCGCCCTCTCGTCCATTTTCGTCGCAATGCCGTTATTCATCACGCAGAAGATCGACAGAAACGTCAGATTGAGGAAAGCCTGACTCGTTGCCAGCACTACACCGGTTGCACCGAGGTCTGTTCGCTGTACCTTCGGCCTGAATTTCGACGGGCCAATGCCGGCAAACTGCTCTCCAGGGTGCGTTTTCTCTTCATGGCCCTGCACCCGGAGCGGTTCGCAGACACCGTGATCGCAGAAATGCGCGGTGTTTCAGATGCTTCTGGCCAATCTCCGTTCTGGGACTGGCTCAGGCACCAGGTGGCGGATCTGGATTTCATGTCTGCAACACAGCTGGCCTGCTGCGGCCAGAGCGGCTTCATTGACCGCTTCATCCCCGCCACGCCCTTGTATCTCCGGCAGATGACCAGTGAAGCCATCGCGGCTATCGGCCAGGTGCACGAGGATACCCGTGCGGCACGGCATATGCTGGAACGCGAAGGCTTTCGCCACCGGGGGTTCGTGGATCTTCTGGACGGCGGACCGACCCTGGAGTGCCGCAGATCAGACATTGCCAGCGTGCGGGAAACCTTCCTGGCAAACACCGTGACCGGGCAACAGGATCCGGCGGACAATTCGGGAGGAACCGGTAAATCCGCTATAGTTGCCAATGCCAGTTGTTCAGAATTCAGGGCTACGGTGACCGATCAGGTCTGGCCGACCGCATACAGCAATGACCTTGTGGTGGAACCGCAAATCGCAAATCAACTGGACCTTGGCGACGGCAGTCTGGTGTGCTGCCTGCCCCTGGGCCAGACCAGCAAGCAGTCACAGAAGCGCCAACCGCCCCGTCACAAACAGGCTAATGAGGAGATTCGCTATGCATACTGATCCGGACACCCTGTTCGAGAGGCTATGGGAGTCCTATCGGCAGGTGACCCCCTCTGCCGAACGTATACATAAAATCCTGGGCGCCGAAGAGGGGCAGGCCATCGTCAACGATCATATTGCGCTTCGCACCTTCAATCTGGATCCGGTGCGCCTGGACGCCCTGGCCGAGCACTTTCTCAGCCTCGGCTACCGTCAGGGCGGTGAATACCATTTCGAGGCTAAGAAACTCTATGCCAGGCATTATGAGCACCCCTCCCTGGAGCTTCCCAAGGTTTTCATCTCCGAGCTGCTGGTGGAGCAATGTTCGCCGGAGTTACAGTCTGTGGTGAAGCGGCTTGTTGAACAGGTAAGGCCGGAAGCGGTTGCCGCCGATGATTTCCTGTATTCGGGGCGCCACTGGCAAGTCGATTACGGCACCTACCGCGAGTTGATGAAGGAAAGCGAATACGCGGCCTGGATGGCCGCCTGGGGCTATCGCGCCAACCATTTCACGGTCAGCATCAACCATCTGGACCAGTTCCGCTCGGTGCCGGAAATCAACCAGTTGCTGAAAGCTCATGGCTACAAGGTAAATGCATCTGGCGGGGAGGTGAAGGGCTCGCCGGAAGACCTGCTGGAGCAATCATCAACCATGGCTGACCGTGTACCTGTGGCGTTTGCCGACCAGACAGTGACCATACCCAGCTGTTTCTACGAGTTTGCCCTGCGTTATCCGAAACCCGATGGCCAGCTCTACTCGGGTTTCGTGGCGGCATCCGCCGACAAGATCTTCGAAAGCACAAACGCTGGCAGCTGATCCAGCGCGTCAGATCTGACTGTCAAGACCACCCCTGCTCGCCGAGCAGGGGGACAAACCTCACCGCGCCCAGGTTATCGGTCCGGAATCCATCCTCTGCCAGGCGGGTAACGCGCATTAGTGTTTGCACGGAATGCTCCGAGCCCACCGGAATGACCAGGTGCCCGCCAACTGCAAGCTGATG
Organism: Marinobacter sp. MIT932201; assembly: GCF_047123295.1. Lineage (NCBI taxonomy): Bacteria > Pseudomonadati > Pseudomonadota > Gammaproteobacteria > Pseudomonadales > Marinobacteraceae > Marinobacter > Marinobacter sp. MIT932201. Next base: position 3,168,136 of record NZ_CP138917.1, read on the forward strand.
CTTTAACGAATCGGGCACAGCTGGCGCGCCCGCAGCCACGACGATACCGTCGTAAGGCTGGTGCTCCGGCCACCCCATGGTGCCGTCGCCGCAGCAAACCTCGACATTGTCAAACCCCTCGGCGGCAAGCGTACGGGCAGCGCGATCGGCCAGTTCCTCTACCCGTTCAATACTGAACACCTCACCGGCAATGCACCCTAGAACCGCGGCGGCATACCCGGAGCCGGTACCTATGTCGAGAACCCTTTCCCCGCCCTCCAGGTCCAGGGCTTCTGTCATTAACGCTACGATATAAGGCTGAGAAATGGTCTGTCCGGCCCCGATGGGCAGGGGGCTGTCATCGTAGGCGCAGTCCCGCATGCGCTCGGGAACGAAGCGTTCACGTGCCACCCGGCCCATGGCCTCCAGCACCAGCGGCGACTCGATTCCCCGGGCACGAAGCTGATAATCCACCATGGAAGCTCTGCGCGATTCGAAGCCATTATCCCGATTCATTGTCTTGATCCCTTCCCGTGGTCTGGCTGATTACCGGAAGTTACAAAGCAGTAACTTTTTTACAACGGCGCACCCAACATTATCTGACTACTTTTTAGTCACCGGCAATGACAGATACAACTACCGAACGCCAAAAACAACAAACGTGCAACGGGAAGGAACACCGGGAACCCCGTTGTCGAGGAGGAGAAATGTCAACATCCGTGAACCATCTTGACGAGCGCACGCGGGATTCCTCCGATTTGCTCGAAGAGATCATGCCCTCAGCCATCACCCTTGCCATGATGCTTCGCCACCGGAAAATGGCGGCCTGGCTGCGTACCGAATTTGACGGCTACCAGGATGTTGCAGCCGCACCGCCCTACCGGCGTGGTTTGCACGGACACATCGTTGCCAAATCTCCCCAATACGGCTGGATTCCTGCACCGGTAGATGATCAGCAAAAAGAGGAATTCGGTTACATGGATCTGCCCGAGGGGGTAAAAGCCCTTGAGAAAATCTGCGTGAACTGCAAAAAGGGCAACGGCAACCGGGTGCTGCTGGAAAAAGACGAGATGGCGGTGCTGCAGAAGCAGATCAATCTGACGGCCGAACTGGCCATCAATCTGAGCCGCGACGCCTATTGCAGGTTGCTTAGAACCGTTCGCGCCGCGATCTACCTCTGGACCCAGGACCTCATGGCCGAGGGTATTGCCGGAGAACACAATCACTACAGCCCGGATGAGCGGGCTAAAGTGGCCCACCTGGATGAACCCGAGAAATTCTGGCGACGGGCCATGGAGGAAGTCGACAACCTCCCGATTCCGGACGTACGAGAGGTTGGGTTCTTCGAGAGGGTGTTCGGACGCGCGGGCTGAAGCCCGCCACTCCGCTTACCACAAGACGCTGACAATCCCGATGCTGCTCACCAGCAGCAGCACCGTACCCAACAACCGGAAGAAGACCGGAGTCTCTGCCCGGAGAATCCGGTCGTGAGCGTAAAGCCCTATGACATGGCCCACCGCGGCACAGGGCAACAGCCAGAGGTGGTGGATAAGCTGAAGATCGACGCCGGCCCACACGAAAGCGGCCATTTTGATCAGCACCAGAATAAACCACAGGGCAAACAAGGTGTCCCTGAGTTTCTCTTTCGGCAAATGCTGGGCTGCCACGGCTATGATCAGGGGGGCGCCGATCAGGGATGTGCCGCTGATGTAGCCCCCCAGCATCAGGAAGATCGCATCCACCGTTTTGCTGCCACTGCGGAACGGCCGGTTTACGATGTAGGAGACCGAATAAAGCGCCACGATCACGAATATGATGACGCTGAGAATGTCGGACGGCATAGTAATCAGGCCAAACACGCCAATCAGCTTGGGCACGATCATGATGCCGAGAATTCGCCAGAGGTATTGCCAGTCGACGGTTCCCGTTCCCGCCTGACGTTGCTCACCCGACCCTCTGCAGTTGTTCATCCAGATGGTCAGGGAAGAAAACACAAGAAGATGAACCGCAATGATCGGCAAGAAGACCAACGGTTGATCCAGAACCAGCAGCAGGAATGGCAGGGACAGAACGGCACCACCAAATCCCAGCCCGGAACGGACAAAACCACTCCAGACGAAAATCAGTGCAATCAGCAGATATTGGTAAATTGCGAGATCAGACATGGATTCCCGGTTGTCGTCAAAAGGGCCGTCATTTGTCCGGAACTGGTCTAAACTCAGCTATTTGCGAAGAAAAATAACATTGTCCGGAGGATGAGAATGGCCCTGTCATGGAAACAGAAGTTCCTGTTGTTGATTGTTGCCACACTGATTGGCCTGGCCATTGCCACACTGGCATCACTGAGCGGTCTTGGCAGGGTATCGGACGCGTACGAGGCCCAAAGCGAAGCGAGAGCCTACGAATCAGCATCCCTCACCCTGCTGAACGACTGGCTGGGTCTCGAGAGAATGAGCGAAAGCCTGGAGCCAAACCAGGTTGAAACCTATCAGGAGCGGCTGGCGTCACTGGCCACCCAGTCATCGGCACTCAATGAATCAGCGCAAACCCTCCCGGGCGACGCCGTAAAGACCACGGCACAACAAATCCACAAACAGGTTGCGGAGTATACCCGACTTCGCACGCAATGGCTGGCCCTGAGCCAACAACTCGGGCTCACGCCGTCGGATGGCCTGAGAGCAACGATGTTAAGTGCGATTGATGAGAGGCTCCGTCAAATCAGCATCTCGATCTTCAACGACGACATCAACACCATCGCCTCTACCTACCGCGATTACCTGGCAACCTTCGACGCGACCTACGCCCAGACCACACGGGAAGCATTGGAGCGGATGCAGGCCACGGTCACAGAAATGGATTGGCAGGAAATCGACATTGGCAAGGCGGTACAGGCCTTCGACGATGCCTTTTCCGACGCCGAGACGCTGATCGCGGATCTGTCCGCCATCGAGAACCAGCTCGCGAGCGCCGGCACTCGAATCAGGAATCTTATCTCAGAACAGAACACCCTGCTCCGCCGGGAGATTATCGTGGCAACGAGCGAACAGGCTGACGCAGCCAGGACAGCCTCAACATGGCTCATCGTTGCAACCGCCGCAGCGGTCGTCATCATCCTCGTACTCACACTCACGACGGCCTCCAGCACCCTGGTCAGGCGACTCAATGAGACCGTAAACCTGCTGACCCGGGTTGCTGGCGGGGACCTCAGCCAACGCGTCGAGCCGGGCCGCAATCCGAATGATGAATTCAATCGCCTTGGCCAGGCGGCCAACAAAATGCTGGACGATGTCTCGGATGTTATCGGCCAGGTCGTCGAGGGTAATCGGACGCTGTCAGTGCTTCAGACCGAACTGAACGCACTGATCGATCAGATGGGAAAAAACGGCGAACAGGTCGAAGATGAAACCGAGCAAACGGCGACGGCGGTTCAGGAGATCTCCCACACCGCAGTGGATATTGCCCAGTATACCCAATCCGTCAATGACGCCGTTCAGAGCGCCAACGGGGCCGCCCATTCCGGTGCCGAGGTGGTCAGGCGCAGCGCCAAAACCATGACCGAACTTGCCGAGCGGATTCAGAAAACCCACGATCAGGTAAGCCAGCTGAGCAAAACCGGAGAGAAGGTCAACTCTATCGTCGGCGTCATTAACGGTCTCGCTGAGCAGACCAACCTGCTGGCTCTCAATGCCGCTATCGAGGCCGCAAGAGCCGGCGAGGCCGGGCGAGGCTTTTCTGTTGTGGCAGACGAAGTTCGATCCCTGGCAGAAAAAACCGTATCTGCAACTAATGGCATCGCCGACATCGTGGAGTCACTGAACCGTGAAACCCAGGCGATATCCGGACTAATGAAAGAGGGCCTCAAGTCCGCCGGCGAGGGTGAGGAAAGTTCAAAAGAGGCGGCCCATTCGATCGAGCAGATCACCAGCTCCATCCAACAACTGGCGGGGGATATGAACCAGGTGGTGTCGTCGGTTGAGGGGATATCAACCACCACCGAGGAAATCGCCCAGAAAGTTGAGCAGATTCACGGCCACACCCGAGAAACCGCGGATATCCGCCAAAAGCTCAACGCCCACATCGAGCGACTGTCGGCCCAGGTAACAGCCTTGACCCAGGCCTCCCAGGGCTTTCGGCTCTGACTCGCTGAAACAGCGGTTGCGCGGGCGGTTTACAGAGGTTAGCATACCCGATACTGTACATTTAAACAGTATCGGGTATGCCCATGAAAACTCGCGCCACCGCCCTGAATCCCCACAACCGTTTCCAGCCCATTGTTACTGACCGAGAGGTCGACCCCGACTGGTATAACGATCCCGAGGACGACCTCAATCCCGATACCCTGGCCACTGAAGTCATTCAGGAAACCGCAAGATCCATCATCAGCCGCAATACCTCTCCGGATGTGCCATCTGATCAGTCCATAAACCCCTATCGCGGCTGCGAGCACGCGTGTATTTACTGCTTTGCCCGCCCTACCCATGCGTACTGGGACATGTCACCAGGGCTGGATTTCGAGACCCGGCTGATCGCCAAGCCGAACGCTGCAGCGCAGCTGCGAGAAGAATTGGACAAGCCCGGCTACCGGGTTTCGCCGATTGCCCTGGGCGTCAATACCGATGCCTACCAGCCCCTTGAACGGGATCAGAAAATCACCCGCCAGGTGCTGGAAGTTCTTGCCGAGTACCGCCACCCGGTATCGATCATTACCAAGGGTGCTCTCATTCTGAGGGACCTTGATCTTCTCGCCAATATGGCCTCCGAGGGGCTCTGTTCTGTGCGTATCAGCCTCACCAGTCTCAGCAACGATCTGAAACGACGCATGGAGCCAAGGACAGCCGCTCCGGCCACTCGCCTGAAGATGATCAGGCAGCTCTCGGCGGCCGGCATTCCAACCGGGATTATCCTTGGGCCGGTGATCCCCTTCATCAACGATCAAGAAATCGAGTCCATTCTCGAAGCCGCTGCGGACGCGGGCGCTACCCGCGCCAGCTGGATTATGCTCCGATTGCCCCACGAACTGGACGAACTGTTCCAGGACTGGCTGCACCGGCATTTTCCGCAAAGGGCAGAGCATGTGATGAACCGGATGCGCGACCTGCGAGGCGGCAAGAGTTACGACGCCACCTTCGGCCGCAGGATGACCGGCACGGGCCCCTACTCGGATCTGATTCGCCAACGCTTCACCAAAAAGGCACGACGGCTTGGGCTCAACCTCCATGAAGAGGAACCGCTGCGGAAGGATCTTTTCCGGCGACCAGGTGGGGAACAAATGCCACTGTGGTAGCATCAAAGTATCGTCCCTCCGACCACCGCAATTTAATGCCTCTCAAGGATGAGGTGGAGAACATCCATGCATGGAATCAGACGTTGTTACCTCGCCCCGACCTTGTTTGCCCTGTTTGCCACCCTCTGGCAACCCAGCTGTCTTGCCGCAGACGAAGCCATTGTCTCCAGGATTGAAGCCATGGAGGCCGGTTTCCCGGTGCAGGTGCTCGGAAACAGGTTAATGGCCCATCAGGCACTGTCTGCCTTTTATGGCTCCAACGGATACCAGCGAGTATGGCAATCAGCCGAGCTTCGCCGGCAATTGATTGATTCGGTTGAACAAGCCAGCGATGACGGCCTGAACCCGGCTGACTATCACGCGGATATTCTTTCCGGGCTGACGCTCAGACCCATGAGCGATTTCTCTGAGGACCTGAGGGCCGATCTGGATCTGCTTTTCTCTGACGCCTTTCTGATGCTCAGCTCACATATGCTGGTCGGCAAGGTCAACCCAAAAACGGTCCACGCAGAGTGGACGGCCAATCGGCGCCAACGCCAGATGGAATCCGTGCTGCGGGATGCGTTGGAGCGCACGGACATTACCGGCACACTGGATTCGTTGCGGCCATCCGATCCCGCCTACCGAAAGTTGATGACTGCACGACAGGACCTGACCAGATTGCTGGGCCAGCCCTGGCTACCTCTGGCCTCTCGCCCGACCATTCGCCCCGGGGACAGGGATGAGCGGCTGAGTGAAATTCGCCGCAGACTCTCTCTGTTGGGAGAGCTTGCGCAGGGAACTGAAACCGGTACGGATCCTCTTGTCTACGATGCGGAACTTGAAGCCGCAATGATGGGTTTCCAGGCCCGACATGGTCTTGAATCCGATGGTCTTATCGGGCGCGACACCGTAACGGCCCTTAACCTGATGCCGGTGGAACGACTGCGCCAGATTGACGCCACGCTCGAACGTTGGCGCTGGCTGCCGGAAACCCTGGGCGACACTTATGTATTGGTCAATATTGCCGGATTTGAAATGAAGATGGTCGAAAACGGGGAAGAAGTGCTGCGCAAACGGGTGATCGTGGGCCAGCCCTTCCGTCAAACCCCGGTGTTCAGCGACCGCATCCGGTATCTGGTATTTAATCCCACCTGGACCGTACCGCGCACAGTGATGATTCAGGATCAGTTGCCACAAATCGTCCGCGATCCGGACTATCTCTCCCGACTCAATATCAGCGTTTACCGTGGCTGGGGCGCTGACCGGCAAAAGCTGGATCCGCTGGACGTTGACTGGTCATCACTGAACCGGAATAACTTCCCGTACCAATTGGTGCAGGAACCCGGCCCCCAGAATGCCCTGGGCCAGGTTAAGTTCATGTTTCCGAATCAGTACGATGTTTACCTGCACGATACGCCGGGTCGCGGGCTTTTTTCCCGGGCCGAGCGATCGTTCAGTTCAGGCTGTATCCGGGTGGAGCAACCGTTCGATCTCGCAGAGCGGCTTCTGGCATCGGCGCCCGGCTGGTCCAGGGAAAAGATTGACCGGGTGGTTTCCGGGGCAGAACCGGAGACGGTCGTGCTCCCGAAACCCGTGCCTGTGCATATCCAGTACTGGACGTCGTGGGTGGATAACGAGGGACAACTGCAGTTCCGCAATGATTTGTACAATCGCGACTCCCGCCTGATCGACCAGCTCCGGAAAACCGCCGAGGGGGATACGCGCTACACTACACCGGTATCCGTCTCGAATCCGGAACGGGCAAAGCTCTGAAACAGGATACACCCATCAGTTGAGGAGAAATCATGAAACAGATCCCGCTCGTGGCTTTCGTGATACTGATACTCCAGGGGTGCCAGTCGCTGCCCGCCGGCCAGGACGGGATTGAGGCCGACACTGTCTTCGTCAGCGCCAGTCATTGTCTCAACGAATACCTGGATGATCTCGAGAAGGTGCATTACGGCCCCTGTCTCAAGATCATTGCTATCAATGGCGAAGAGCCGGATGTAAGAGAGGATGGCTTTGTTGAGCTACCGGTAGCCACAGCGCTGACCATCGGCGTGAGCTGTGTATATCGCCACGCCGACGGCTCGCCAATTCCGGCAACCATGGAAAATTCGGACTTCTCCGTGAGCAAAACCACATTTGCAGAACCCGGCCAGCGTTGGTATCTCCACGCCCACAAACAGGCCCGAGGCGTCGTCGGCTGTGCCCCTACCCTGTCCCGTTCGGTCTATCCAACCCATGACACGGATTGATTCCTGATGACCAACAAAATCGATATCCATTACTGCACCGGTTGCCGCTGGCTTTTGCGCTCGGCCTGGATGGCACAGGAGCTGCTGACAACCTTCGAAAGTGAAATCAGTGAGCTCAGCCTGCATCCCGGCACTGGCGGGGTTTTCGAGGTATGGGTCAATGACAAACGCATCTGGTCTCGCAAGGAGGACGGTGGCTTCCCGGAAATTACCAGACTCAAACAGCTGGTTCGGGATCAGATTGCGCCGGACCGCTCGCTTGGGCATTCGGACAATAAATCCGCTTCCTCAGAATAATCGTTCAAAAATATTGACAGGCTGCGTCGATATTCTTCGCTTTAAGAGTCCGAGGCGCGGCCCGATAGTAGGTGCCCATCAATTCACTTATATGTGAGGGTATCTATGAGCGACGTGATGCAATCCATAAAGTTCAACACCATTGAGGTACCTAACCGATTCGCCCTGGCACCGATGACGCGGACCAGCGCAGAGCCAGACGGCACTCCGAATGCCCTGATGGCCGATCACTACGAAGGCTATGCAAAAGGCGGCTTCGGACTGGTGATCACTGAAGGCACCTACACCGACGACAAGGCAAGTCAGGGCTATGCCAACCAACCCGGCATCATAAACCAGGAACAGATCGATGGCTGGAAAGCCATTGTCGATAGGGTTCACGCCGCAGGCAGCAAAATGCTTGTTCAGCTTATGCACGCCGGCGCGCAGTTCCAGGCAAACCGTTTCACGGAACAGCCCCAGGGCCCCAGTGAAGTCACACCCAAAGGCGCACCGCTTGGGTTTTACGGTGACCAGACTGAATGGCAAACCCCTGCGGCCATGACCAAGGCCGACATTCAGGCGGCTGTTGATGGTTTCGCACAATCCGCCGCCAATGCGAAGGCCGCCGGGTTTGACGGTATTGAGATTCACGGTGCCAATGGCTACCTGTTGAATCAGTTCCTGAGCACGTATTTCAATCGCCGCGAGGATGAGTACGGCGGAGCACTGGAAAACCGGCTTCGCCTGGTGGTGGAAGTCGTCCGCGCAGTAAGAGAGGCTGTTGGCGAGAAATTTACCGTCGGCATTCGACTGTCCCAGGGCACCGTAACCGACCCCGACTACCAGTTGCCCGAAGGTGCAGCAGGGTTCCGCCAAATTGTGGAGGCCGTGCGTGATGCCGGTGCCGACTTCGTTCACACCACCGACGGTGACGTGAACCGGAAGCACTTTGTGGAAGGAGATGAAAGTCTGGCTAGCGTGGCGGCCAGCGTTGAAGGCATCAACCTGATCCTCAATGGCAGCATTGATGAAACCAATTGCCAGGACGTTGCCAACCAGTTCCCCCACACCCTGCTTGCGGTCGGCAAGAAAGCGCTCGCAAACCCCGACTTCGTGCAGCGACTCAAAGACGGCAAAGAGATAGCAGACATCGATTTCGCGATGCTGCAACCGAAGGCCACGATTACCAACGAACTGGCCTGGCGCAAGCAAAACGCCGCCTGATCGTCTCTCCCTCCCTATCGATGTTGCAGGAGGAACCCAGCTGGGTTTCTCCTGCGTAGCTACTTCGAACTGCTATGCTGACATCACAAGCGAAAGGGAGACTGAATGACCTCTGACATCAGTATTGTCTGGCTGGGAACCATGGCCAGTCTGTTGGCAGGCCTCGCCAGCGGCGTCGGCGCTCTGGGCGTGTTCCTTGTTCGCACCCTGACCCATAAACTGCAGGACGGAATGCTCGCGTCGGCCGCGGGTGTCATGCTCGCAGCTTCATTTTTTTCATTGTTGTTGCCGGGACTGGAGTATGGGGAGCAGATTACCGGCGAAACCTGGACTTCCGCCCTGATCGTCATTTTCGGTCTGCTATCTGGAGCTGCCGCGCTCTATTTCGTTCACCAGAGACTGCCACACCAGCACTTTGAGCTGGGCCGGGAAGGACCGGACGCCTCCTATATTCGCGGCATCTGGCTTTTCATTGTCGCCATCACCCTTCACAACTTTCCCGAGGGCATGGCCGTGGGTGTCGGTTTTGCTGGCGGCGACGTCAATAACGGGTACGTGCTGGCCACCGGCATCGGGCTTCAAAACATCCCGGAAGGGCTGGCAGTGGCATTTTCCCTGCTTGCCATCGATTATTCCCGCACCAAGGCATTCGCCATCGCCCTCATGACCGGCCTTGCCGAACCCCTGGGTGGCCTGTTCGGTGCTACCCTCGTGTGGCTGGCCGAGCCCCTGATGCCCTGGACCCTGGGCTTCGCAGCGGGCGCCATGCTGTTCATCATCAGCAATGAGATCATCCCGGAAACTCACCATCGCCAGTGGAAGATCATGTCCACCTTCTGCCTGATGGTCGGTTTCGCGGTGATGATGTTCCTGGATGCTACGCTGGGCTAACAGCCCAGACGCCCGCAAGGGCTTCCAGCGCCTCGGCTATCAGCGGCTCGTCCTGCCGGTCCCGGTGCCATATAAAACTGAGTGCGCAAGGCAACTGTACCCCATCGACAATTTCCAGACCGGTTTCCTGGCGCTCAGCCATGGCCAGCGCATCCCTGGCGAGGCTGAGGCCCACTCCGGCCCGAACCAGGTCCAGCATGCAGGCCTCCTGATCGACCTGAGCCACGCCACGGGGCATTAAGCCCATGGGATCCAGAGTGCCTTTGAGTAGCCGGTGATGAACGGAGTCCTCGGGCGTCACAATCCAGGGCATGGTGGCCAGATCAGACCATTGCACAGACCGAATTCTCGGCCCCCAGCCCGCGGGGGCAACAACATAATAGTTGAACCGGGTCAGCTCACGATGAGTCACATCGGGTGCCAGTGACCCCGGCCCAACACCCGGCGGAGCCAGAAAAAAGCCGACGTCGAGCCGGCCATCCCGTACCTGCTCCAATACGCTGCCGCTCATGCCCTGCCTTAGTTCGGTCTCCAGTTGAGGCGCCCGTTCGACCAACCGGCGCAGAAACGCACCGAGACGGATGAATTCTGGATCCACAATGGTACCGATGCGCAATCGCCCTCGCAGCGTGCTGTGCATCGCCCGGGCGCTCTGCTCAAAGGCGGCCACGGCTGCCAGCGCTTTCTCTGCCGGCGGGAGCAGAGCCTGGCCATCCGGTGTCAGGACCAGCCCCTGGGGTTTGCGTAGAAACAGTTTCAGCCCTAACTCATCCTGCAATTGCTTAAGCTTCAGGCTAACGGCGGGCTGGGTCAGGTGAAGGCGAATTGCTGCACGGGAAACGCTACCCTCCCGCGCCACGGTAACGAATGCCCGAAGGCTCTGAAGGGGATGCATAGAAGACCTCGCTTACAGGACACGATATAAGATTAACTTATATTGTGCTTTTAAAAATCTCAATTGCTTTACCCAATAGCCACCCCTAACCTATATGGTCAGATATTAATCAACGCTCATTTTAGCCCGCAGAATCAAACATTCTGTCCCATTTTAGAGGCTGAGCACGAACAGACAGAGGCATCCATGACCGAAGCAACCATCCAGCATTATATTAATGGCCAAATATCTCCCGGCACATCCAGCCACTCCCAGGAGGTATTCAACCCGGCTACCGGCCAGGCAACCGGACGGGTGGCCCTGGCCAACCGCGAGGATGTGAACGCTGCTGTCGCTGCCGCCGATGCCGCCTTCCCCGCCTGGGCCGACACCCCGCCCATTCGCCGGGCACGGGTCATGTTCAAGTTTCTGGAGCTGTTGAACACGCACAAGGATGATCTGGCCCGTGCCATCACCGCGGAACACGGCAAGGTGTTCACAGACGCCCAGGGCGAAGTGGCCCGGGGCATCGACATTGTCGAGTTTGCCTGTGGTATTCCCCAGCTTCTGAAAGGCGATTACACCGAGCAGGTCAGCACCGGAATCGACAACTGGACCACCCGCCAGCCCCTGGGCGTGGTCGCCGGCATAACCCCCTTCAACTTCCCGGCCATGGTGCCCATGTGGATGTTTCCGGTAGCGATCGCCGCAGGGAACACCTTCGTTTTGAAGCCCAGCCCGCTGGACCCAAGCGCGTCCCTGATGATTGCCGATCTGCTGAAACAGGCTGGCCTGCCCGATGGCGTATTCAATGTGGTCCAGGGTGACAAAGAGGCGGTGAACGCCCTCATTGAACATCCCGATGTTCAGGCCCTGAGTTTTGTCGGCTCTACACCCATTGCCAACCTGCTCTACGAGAAAGGCGCAAAACACGGCAAGCGCATTCAGGCCCTTGGCGGCGCCAAGAACCACATGGTCGTCATGCCGGATGCCGATCTGGACAAAGCCGTTGACGCGCTGATCGGCGCCGCCTACGGCAGTGCCGGCGAACGCTGCATGGCCATCAGTGTGGCCGTGCTTGTTGGCGATGTTGCCGACAAGATCATGCCCCGGCTTGCCGAAAGAGCCCGCGCCCTGAAAGTAAAAAACGGCGAACAGCTTGATGCCGAGATGGGCCCGATTGTGACTGCCGCCGCACACCAGCGTATTACCGGCTACATTGACAAAGGTGTGGCCGAAGGCGCTGAACTGGTGGTTGATGGCCGTGAGTTCGATGCATCGAACACTGGCGAGGGCTGTGCCGATGGCTTCTGGATGGGCGGTTCACTGTTTGATCATGTCACGCCCGAGATGACGATTTACAAAGAAGAAATCTTTGGCCCGGTTCTGGCCTGTGTCCGGGTGCCGGATATCGCCACCGCCATCCGCCTGATCAATGATCATGAATTTGGTAACGGCGTAAGCTGCTTTACCGAGAGCGGCAGCGTGGCTCGGGAATTTGGCCGCAGGATCCAGGTCGGCATGGTCGGAATCAACGTACCCATCCCGGTACCCATGGCATGGCATGGCTTTGGTGGCTGGAAGCGCTCCATGTTCGGCGATACCCACGCCTACGGCGAAGAGGGCGTAAAGTTCTACACGCGCCAGAAATCCATCATGCAGCGCTGGTCTGATTCCATTGATGCCGGCGCCGAATTTGTGATGCCAACAGCCAAATAACGACTGACGGAGCTGCGGAGAGAGCGCCATGCCCGACAACAATAACGCGACGGGACAGCAGGAATTCGACTATATCGTGGTAGGCGCCGGCTCAGCCGGCTGCCTGCTCGCCAATCGCCTGAGCGCGAACCCGGAGAACCGGGTATTGCTCATTGAGGCAGGTGGGCGGGATAACTACCACTGGATTCACATCCCGGTCGGCTACCTGTACTGCATCGACAACCCACGCACGGATTGGCGCTTCCGCACCGAGCCGGACCCCGGCCTGAATGGCCGTTCCCTGATTTACCCACGGGGCAAGACGCTCGGGGGGTGTTCCAGCATAAACGGGATGCTTTACATTCGCGGTCAGGCACGGGATTACAACCACTGGGCCGAGATGACCGGCGAGGACGCCTGGAACTGGGACAACTGCCTTCCCGATTTCATGCGCCACGAGGACCATTATCGTCTTGATGATGGCGGCGATGCTGACCCGGAGCACCACAAGTATCACGGCCACGGCGGCGAATGGCGTGTGGAGCACCAGCGCCTGAAGTGGAAAGTGCTGGAGGACTTCGCAACCGCCTGCGTTGAGGCTGGCATACCGCGTACGCGGGATTTCAACCGCGGCGACAACGAGGGCGTGGACTACTTTGAAGTAAACCAGCGCTCCGGCTGGCGCTGGAACACATCCAAAGCATTCCTCAGGGACGCCGAAAAGCGACCCAACCTGACCCTGTGGCACTCTACCCAGGTGCTGGGCCTGGAAACAGAGAACTCCGGCTCAGGGCCCCGCTGTGTCGGCGTCCGGGTCGAGCGCTCTGGCGGCGATGACGTCATCGCCCGGGCAAAACGAGAAGTCATCCTGTCCGCGGGCGCCATTGGTTCACCTCAGCTGCTCCAGCTTTCCGGCATTGGCCCTGCCGACCTTCTGAACGAGCACGGAATTGATGTGGTTGCCGACCTTCCTGGCGTTGGGGAGAACCTCCAGGATCACTTGCAGATCCGGTCCGTGTACAAGGTAAAAGGCGCCACAACCCTGAACACTATGGCCAACTCCCTGATCGGAAAGGCCCGTATCGGCCTGGAGTATCTTCTCACCCGTTCCGGCCCCATGAGCATGGCGCCGTCACAGCTGTGCCTGTTCACCCGCAGCTCCGAGGAGTACAAACACGCCAACATCGAATACCACGTTCAGCCCCTGAGCCTGGACGCATTCGGCCAACCACTTCACAATTTCCCGGCCATCACCGCCAGCGTTTGCAACCTGAACCCCACCAGCCGGGGCACCGTGCGCATCCGCAGTAACGATCCAAAGCAGGCGCCGGCCATTTCGCCGAATTACCTGAGTACGCCGGAAGACCGCAAAGTGGCTGCCGACTCTCTGAGGGTGACGCGCCGTATTGCCGAACAACCGGCTTTCCAGCAGTACCAGCCCGAGGAATTCAAACCAGGCCTTGAGTACCAGACCGACGACGAACTGGCCAAGCTGGCGGGCGACATCGGCACTACGATCTTTCATCCGGTGGGAACAACCCGCATGGGGCGGGCCGATGATGACCAGGCAGTAGTTGACCCGCACCTTCGGGTCCGGGGCGTGGCCGGACTGCGCGTGGTGGATGCCGGGGTCATGCCCACCATCACCAGCGGCAACACCAACTCCCCAACCCTGATGATTGCGGAAAAGGCCGCCCGCTGGATTCTGGCCGGTGAGTGAGTATTGAACTGGTTGCAGTTTCCAGGTTTTTGATGGTGATCAGGCTGCTAGACTTGGCAGCCTGTTTCATTTGCAAAGGACTGACTCATCATGACGCTTGCCACCTGGTTGGCCGTTGTCACCATCTGCGTTCTGGGCGCCATGTCGCCGGGCCCGTCATTGGCCCTGGTCCTCAAACAGACGCTTACCGGCGGTCGACGCAACGGCGTCATTACCGCCCTTTCCCACGGCATCGGTGTCGGCATCTATGCCTTCCTGAGCATTCTCGGGCTGGCCGCCATCATCACCGCCTCGCCAACGGCGTTTTCAATCCTGCAGTGGGGCGGCGCCCTGTATCTCGCCTGGCTGGGAATGAAAGGGCTGATGGCAAAACGGCAGCCGGATGACGAACTGCCCGAGCCGCCTACCACCAAGAGTGCCGCCCGCGACGGCTTTCTGATTGCCTTCTTCAACCCGAAAATCGCCGTCTTCTTTCTGGCGCTTTTCAGCCAGGTCGTGGGCACCGACACCAGCCTGATGGCCAAGTTCGGCTACGCCGCAACCGCCCTTGTCATTGATACCAGCTGGTACCTGATTGTTGCCTGGCTTTTCTCCAACCCGAAATGGCTTACCCTGCTCAGGCAGAAGGCCGTGTGGTTCGAGCGTATCTTTGGCGCCATTCTGCTTGGCCTGGCCGGCCGCCTGGTCCTCGGTATTCTGAACGGCAAATAACCGGCTCAACCCGCCAACTGGACAATCTCATCGTACTCGCGAGTCTGAACCACCTGCTCGGCAGCCGGTTGTGAGGCCAGGCTGCAGGCCTCATTGACCATGGCATCGGCTACCGTCTGCGCCTCGATACCGCGGTATTTGTCCAGGGGACCAATCAGCAGTCGGTTGACCAAAGGCATCGCTTTTATGCCCAGGGCCTCGGCGGTGCGCTGTTCTTTTCGGTCGCCCAACAACAGGCTCGGGTGATAAATGGACAGATAGGGATAGTCGAGATCTCTCAGCGCGTCCTCCAGCTCGCCCTTTACCCGGTTATAGAAAATGGTCGACGAGGATGAGGCACCAATGGCGGACATCAGGATAAACGCCCGCACACCCTGGGAGCGACCGAGTTCTCCCGCTTTCAGAGGGTACCCCAGATCCACCTTCCGGAACTGCTCCTGTGAGCCCGCTTTTTTGATGGTGGTACCCAGGCAGCAGATAATCACATCCACATCGAACAGCTCGGCGTGATTCTCCAGTTTGTCGAAATCCACCTCATGCTGGGCCAGCTTGTCATGCAGAGTGGGCAGTTTGTGCCGCACCAGCGCCACCACCTGCGAAACTTCATCCCTGACCAGCAAACCCGGCAGCACCTTGCCACCGGTCAAACCTGTGGCACCCAGCAACATTACCTTCATATCAACCCATCCCCAACGTTATCTGCGACCATCCTACCAAAGACCCATCGAAACGGGTTTATCGTCGTATGTAACACCTGGTCAACCCATGTTGCACTGATTCCTTAGCGACCAACAACAGGAGAACAACCATGACAACAGCCTCCACTACCCTCAGAGACCTTAAAGGCCTTGGCCACACGCCCTCAGGCCTTTCCGAATCCGCCCTGATCATGATCGACTGCCAGAACACCTATCGGGAAGGCATTATGAAACTTGAAGGGGTCGAGAACGCTCTGGAAGAAGGGAAAAAGTTGCTGGAAAGAGCCCGGGCGCTGGGCATCCCGATCTTTCACATCCGGCACGATGCCGGCCCCGGCTCTCCCTATGACATCAATGATCACATCGGGGCCATAGCCGATGTTGTCGCGCCCATCGAGGGCGAGCCGGTGATAACCAAGAACTTCCCGAACTCGTTCGTGCAGACGGATCTTGATGAGCAGCTCAAAGCCAAAGGCGTGAAGAACATCATCCTTGCGGGCTTCATGACCCACATGTGCGTCAACTCGACCGCTCACGGCGGCTTCAATCTGGGATACACGCCGACCGTCGTCGCCAGCGCCACCGCCACCCGTCCTTTGCAGGCTGCCAACGGCAAGGTACTGTCCGCCCAGGAGGTGCACGATGGCGCCCTGGCGTCCACGCGGGATCTTTACGCGGCGGTGGTCGACAGTGTCTCCGATGTGCCCGATTAAAGACGCTGTATTGGCCTACCGGTTAGTGCGAAGAGACGAAAATAACGCTACTGTTGCTGACAGTACAATCTCCAGCAACAGTATCGGAGCGCTGCTTGAAATCGCTTTTGCTTATCCTCGTAACTGTCACATTCCTGACCGGCTGCCAGGAATCTCCCACCGGTCGGAACCGGCTGGCCCTGGTTCCCGACGCCGTTCTGGCGGACATGGGCCAGGACAGCTTCGAGCAGATGAAGCAGCAGAACCCGGTAATCACAAGACCAGATGTCAACCGCCTTGTACAATGCATTACAGAGGCCCTGGTCAGTGCGGCCCAGACAGAATATCCCGGGGCACCGATGCCCCAATCCTGGGAGGTGGCCGTCTTTGAGGACCACACACCTAACGCCTTCGCCCTGCCCGGAGGCAAGATCGGCGTGCATTCAGGGCTACTGCAGCTCGCGGAAAACCAGGCACAGCTGGCGACAGTCATTGGGCATGAAATTGCTCACGTTCTTGCTGACCATGGCAATGAACGTTTAACCCAGCAGCTGGGCCTGCAGGCAGGCATGCTGCTGATCGGCCTGTTCACCGAGAGCGAAATTGCAGAGGACCAGATTCAGCAGGCCCTCGGCATCGGTGCCCAACTGGGCATCACCCTGCCGTTCAGCCGTGCCCATGAGGAGGAGGCGGATCTGATGGGTCTGGAAATCATGGCCCGAGCCGGCTTCGAACCGGACCAGAGTGTTCGCCTCTGGCAGAATATGGCGCGGGCTTCAGGCGCACAACCGCTGGAATTTCTTTCCACCCACCCGAATCACGATACCCGCATTGCCTCGCTGCAGAATCAATTGGCGGCTGCCCGCTCGGTTTTCGAGACCGTTCCGCCGGCCAACTGCCAGATCTGATCAGGTCGCGCTCACCGTATAATTGACTATCATCAAGTCAAGCGGCGCGTTAATACTGAGGCAGATTCCATGGTGGAACGCTTGCCACATCCGGACGGCTTCCGGCTAATTCTCACCCCCAACCGCTCCCTGAGCTGGCATGGCAATGTCAGAATCTGGGCCGCCCTGTTCGTGCTTTCAGCCCTCATAGCCACGGGATTCACGCTCATAGGCGCCTGGGTAATCATCCCGTTTGCCGGGCTGGAACTTGTCGCGCTTGCCTGCGGCATCTACCTCACATCCCGGGCATGCCAGCGGCAGGAGGTTCTCTCCATTAGCCGTGACGACATTCATCTGGAGAAGGGCAGAAAACGCAAGCAGGCAGAATGGACGCTCCCCACCCGCTATGCACGGCTTCGGATCCAATCACCGCCGCATCCGTTCACGCCGGCCAAACTGTCACTCACCCATCGGGATACAGAAGTATCAATTGGCGGCTTCCTGAACATTGAAGACACCGAGAAGCTCATTGGCCTGCTCGAACAGAACGGCCTGATGATCGAACACAAAGAGCCCGATCCGCAGATCGGGCTCTGGTTCTGATATTTCCGCGCAACGCTGGATGTTTACTCGTAGCTGGACGCAATGCGGGCGATCTCTCCGGCTTCACGGGCCTGATCCAGAGCCCGTTGAAGATCTTCGATCACCGCCGGATCGGTATTGTTGCTGAATGCCAGATACATGGGCGTTTCCCGGAACACCAGCACGGGCTTCAGCCCGGTGATCCCGTGCTCCTCTTCCGCCACCAGGGGACCAACCAGACCATCGGTTACCCAGAGATCCGCCTGGCCCAGGGTGAGACGACGGGTATTCACGTCCCCGGAAATACCCATGATTACGTTGAAACCCTGATCGACCAGGTACTCGGACATCACATCGCCCTTGTAGCCTGCGATTCTCAGGTCTTTGGCATCTTCCAGCGAATCCAGTGTGATGTCGGAATCCGGTGCAGCAAAGAGTGTCCACTTGATGGATGCCAGAGGCCCCACCCATTGAAACTGGTCTTCCCGCTCGTCGGTTCGTGCGGTGCAGAAAAGTCCATGATTTTCCCTGTCCTGAACCCAGTTATAGGCGTAGCTCCAGTCCCGCATTTTCATGACATAGTCGTAGTCGACCCGGGAAAGCATGGCTTTCACCATATCCGTGCAGATGCCGGTAATGTCCTCTTCGTTGTGGGCAAAACCTTTTCCGGTTTCAGAGGCGTTATAGGGAGGGTAGTTTTCGGTAAAGATATACAGACGCTCGGCTGCAAGAAGCGGTTGACCGATGGCAGACAGCGTTAGCGCGATGATGCCGGTTTTTATGCCTTTGATTACCTTCGAGGAGAGCGATGCAGTTTCTGTGGGCATTCTCTAGTCCTTTTCGACGATTCAGCTGGAACGGAAGTCAGGCGGCCGCAACGGGAGGCCAGAAATAAGAAATATGGTTGCAAAAGCGACACTCTGGCATTTAATGTCAGCCATTGTGGTTGATTATGCCAGCAAAGCCCATGATTGCGTTTCCTGCGGGAAAAGTCAGTGACAAAACGTATCTGAAAGCCCGCCATTTTTTAGCAACCCTTCAGCAACCCTTCATCCGGTGCCGGGCATACCTAATCGGTCTTCGGTGTTGGCGGCGGTGCTGACGACCTTCGACCCGATCACACGCAGGCTGCCCTGCTTACACACTACGTTGAGAGGGGTGCGGGAGACCACATCACCATCGGCCGTCACCGTTTTTGGTTTGCCGGTATGCACCAGACAGCGCTGGCTTTTGATATGGACCAGGGTGCTGGTCCGTTGCGGAGCCTGCCTGTTCAGGCGGACCATCAGAAACGTGAACAGAAGCTGAAGAATTGGTCGTGGCCGGATGGCGATGATATCCAGCTGACCATCGCTGGCCGACGCCTCGGGAATCTCGTTGCCGCCCCCGAAAAAAGCGCCACTGGCCACTGCAATGGAAAGCCACCGTCCCTTGACCACACCCCGATCGCATCGGATGGTTGCCCGGAAACCTCTTTTTGCGTTCAACCGACGCAGCAATTCCACACCGTAGCTGAAACGCCCGAGGATTTTTTTCTCAGCACCACGGGACTCCCTCGCAGGCAAGGTCCCCATGCCGATATGGGCTACATTCAGGAAGATGCCATCGCCATAGTCTGCAACGTCGACCGTTTGCGTGATGCCGCTGGCAATCAGCTCGCACAGGGCTTGCTGCTGGTCAGGAAGGCCGAGATTCCGCGCAAAGTCGTTAGCGGTTCCAGAGGGCAGAATGGCCAGCGTGGCACCTGTCGCCCGGCAAACAGCAGCCGCACGGTTCACTGAGCCATCACCCCCTGCAACGATAACGGTATCCCGGTAACCCAGATTCTCGGTCCAGTCAGCCTCTTCAAAGTCATGGCAGTGAAGATCCCGGATACCCGCGGATGCCAGGTGCTCCAGCCAGAAGTCCCGGCCTCGCTCACCATCACCCGCTCTGGAATTGCAAATCAGCCAATAAGCCATGGCGCTTGTCTCTGCTCCCCTGCTCCAGCAAAATCCTTGCAACCATTCCCTCACAATAATGAACAACAAGGCAAGCGCGATGGATTTTGTCAGAACCCCGGAGAAACGCTTTGAAAGACTGCTGGACTATCCCTTTGAGCCCCACTACCTGGAGGTGGGCGGTCTGCGAATGCACTACCTGGATGAAGGTTCCTCAGAGGTAAGCCCGATTCTGATGATGCATGGGGAACCTTCCTGGTCCTACCTCTACCGTCACATGATTCCGATCTGCGCGGCGGCCGGACACCGGGTTATCGCACCGGATCTAATCGGTTTCGGCAAATCCGACAAACCCACGGCGATCAACGACTATTCCTACCAGCAACACATGGACTGGATGCAGTCGTTTTTGGATCAACTGGACCTGAACAACATCACTCTGGTCTGCCAGGATTGGGGATCTCTGTTAGGGCTGCGGCTGGCCGCAGAGAATCCCGACCGGTTCCGGGCCATCGTGGTCGGCAACGGCATGCTGCCTACCGGCGACCAGAAAGCGCCGCCAGCGTTCAAAATATGGAAAAACTTCGCCTTGCACAGCCCGTGGTTCCCCATCGCACGGATCATAAACACCGGATCCTTCCGCAAGCTGGGCCCCGATGAAATGCGTGCCTATGATGCGCCCTTTCCGGACAAGAAATACAAAGCCGGCGCCCGGGCCTTTCCCCGACTGGTACCGATGCACCCCAACGACCCCGCCAGCGAGGCCAACCGCAACGCCTGGAAGGTGCTTGAGCGCTGGGAAAAGCCCTTCCTGACCACCTTCAGCAACGGCGATCCGATAACCCGGGGCGGCGATGCGTATATGCAGAAGCGGATCCCGGGCGCAAAGGACCAACCCCACGTGACCCTCAAAGGCGGCCATTTTCTCCAGGAGGATTCACCCGTGGCCTTCGCCCGGGCGATCAATGGTCTGCTCGCTACTCTGTCCTGATAAATACAGTCCTGAAGGTGACGATTTCAGTCCTGGCCAACCGGCACCCGCGGCCGGTAATGCCAGGACGACCAGCTGTACAGGCCCAGTGCGATCCAGATCACTACGAAACTGATCAACTGAACGTCACTCAGTGGCTCGCCGAAAACCAGCAGGGCAATGAAGAACTGCAGGGTCGGGTTGATGTACATCAGAAAGCCGACGGTCGCCAGCCGCAGACGTCGGGCAGCACCGGCAAACAGCAGCAACGGGATGGCAGTCACAATACCGCTGGCCATCAACAGCGCGCCTATATAAGCGCTATCTCCGAAGTTGGACATGCCCTCCCTGGCAAGCCAGCCAAAGGTCAGCAGGCCAACGGGCAGCAGCAACATGGTTTCGACAAACAATCCGGATAATCCATCCAGCATCACCTGCTTTCGAACCAGGCCATAGGTGCCAAAACTGATCGCCAGAGCCAGAGAAATCCAGGGCAGCTCACCGAGGATCACCAACTGGATCAGAATTCCGACGCCGGCAAGCACAACGGCCGCCATCTGCCATGGCCCCATACGCTCACGAAGCACCAGCATACCGAGCGCCACATTCACCAGCGGCGTCAGGAAATAACCCAGACTGGCCTGGAGAACATGGCGGGTTTCTACGGAATAAATGTAGATACCCCAGTTGGCGGCAATGAGCACGGCACAGGCCAGCACTCGCCAGAGCTGGGTGGGATTCGCCAATGCCGCTTTAACCGCCGGCCAGCGACGCAGGCCACTGATAACCACGGCCAGAAAAACGCAGGACCAGATGATCCGGTGAATCAGAATCTCGAAGGCAGGCACGCCCTCGAACAGGGCAAAAAACAGAGGAAAGCAGCCCCAGATGGTGTAGGCGCCCAGTCCATACCAGACGCCTTTGGTCACTTCCGTCATGTGTCAATCACCCCTGGGAACATTGGCTAAGCCGGTTTTTTCTGGGTGACTACCAATGCCACGCCAACGATGGCGATCAGGCCGCCCGTCATGGCGAGCCCGCCCAGACGCTCATCGAACAGCAGATAGGCCTCAAGCGCGGTAACCGGTGGCACCAGATAGAAAAGGCTGGCGACCTGGGAAGCTGCGCCCTGGCGGATCAGCCACATCAACAGAAGAACGGCACCGGTGGACAAACCGATGACAAGCCAGGCCAT
Organism: Marinobacter sp. MIT932201; assembly: GCF_047123295.1. Taxonomy (NCBI): domain Bacteria; kingdom Pseudomonadati; phylum Pseudomonadota; class Gammaproteobacteria; order Pseudomonadales; family Marinobacteraceae; genus Marinobacter; species Marinobacter sp. MIT932201. The sequence continues at coordinate 3,190,000 of NZ_CP138917.1, forward strand.
GGAAAGCTGCAGTTGCAGGCTCCACTCGACTTCCCGGGTTTCGAGGGCAAAGGCTCCAATGGCAAACAGGACGGCCGCTGCCGCAAACTGGATCAGGGTGCCCGCCACCAGATCCGCATTGGTGCCATACCGCTTCTGATAGACGGTCCCCATGGATATACCGGCAAGTGCAAAAACTGCCCAAAGCAGACTCCAGGGGGAATACAACGAGTCTGAACCGTTGACGCCAAATTTTTCCAACAGCACAAGGGCAACGCCGACCAGCCCCAGGGTCAGGCCGACCCACTGCCGGACACTCACGGACTCCTTGAGAATCACAACGGCAGCCGCCGCCGTCACCAGCGGTTGCAAACCAACGATCAACGATACAATCCCGGACGCCATACCATCCTGGATCGCGTAATAGACCCCGCCGAGGTAGCAGCCATGCACCAGCATCCCGGTGACCGCAAGATGCCCGGCTCCCCGCCAGCCCGGCCAACGGGTTTTCATAACCCACGCCAGCGCCCCGAGTACCACCAGCGTCAGCAACATGCGGATCAGCAGAAGCGTAAACGGCTCCGCAAACGGCAGGCCGTACTTGGCGCCGATAAAACCGGTACTCCACAACCAGACAAACAGTGCAGGCACGAAAAACGAGAAGAACAGTGAGCGCATGAACCTCAACCGGATTCGATGTATTTATAAGCCTTCTACTTTATAAGTTAGCAGGCAAACAAAACAGATACAGAAATCCGGTTTCGCGACCAGTACAGTTTGTCAGTCTTCCGCGTCCGGCAGTCTTACCTTGATGTCAGGTTCCGAGTCATGCCAGCGGCCCTCCCAGGACACATCGGGCGAGGCACCGGGCCTCGGCGTAATGGTGATGGATACGGTTCCGAAACTGGTTGGTGCGGGACCAAACCGGATTGGCTTTTCCTGAGCCAGCCAGCGCGGAGGAATACCGGCCCCGAGAATGAGGCGATCACCTTCCTCCCGGACAAAGCAGTTACGCACCATCAACACCCACTCTGCGGACGCCCAGACATGATGGCCATCGCCCATGCAGCCACCGCCGGTCGCAGGATGGATCGCTTCCGGCCACTGCCCCGTTGGTGAGGCCAGCCCGGCCACCGCATCCACCAACTCCAGGAACCGCGGATCACCTGCGCGCAGTAGCACCTGCGCCACATGCAGGGTCAGGTAGGCGTTCAGGCCCGAATGAATCATGTCCTGGTAGAAGGCGCCTTTCACGAAGCATTTTTCGAGCAGAAACTCGACGCAGTCGAGCAATCTGGGATCATCCGGTTCACACAATTGCGTGGGATATCCCATCGCCAGAGAGCCGATGGCGCCGGCATCCAGACGGCGATAGGGCGAAGCTGGCATTCCCGGTCGCTTCAGTCGCTGCTCGCAGGTTGCCAGGCTGCGGTCAACGGTCTGGCTGAACTCACGGGCACCGGCACCGAAATGCTCACTGGTTTCCCGGTCAACCGGGGCAAGCATTGCTTCCGCCGCCTTGAGGCCGGCAATGCCCCAGAAATCGTCCCAGTAGTAATAATCATTGGGCCCCAGGTGCTCGGCACTGAATCCAGCGGGCAGCAGACCGGCATGGGGCTCATCAATAGTGTCGCTGAGACGTTTGTTCTCGATCCAGCGGGCGCCCTTGCGCACGGGCTCCTGCCATTCATGGTGCAGCGGCCGACCGGTCAGTTCATGGAACCGTCTGAGAATCCAGAGCACCTCACCGTTGGCGTCCCACTCCCCTTCCTGAGAGCGGAAATAGCCGCTTTTGAGTTGTCGTGCCGGAAACTGGTAAAGCGCTCGCTCGGCCCGGTCGGTCAGACCTGCGCATAGCAAGGCATGGATGATGAAGGCGGCATCGCGAAACCAGAACCGTTTGTAGGTGTAGGGCCCGGGGTAAACATCTTCGGGAGAATGAAGCACCAGTGAGTGAATAGCCGCCTGATAGAGAAACTGCCAGTTCTCGTCCGGACACTCCAGCCGGGCATACTCCCCAATGGCGCTGTCCCAGCCATCCGAACCGATGGTCGGCGCCGACTCATCCTTCAGCGGAATCCTTACCGTGAGTTCCGACTCTTCCCCTGCCTGAAGCGCGAACAGAGCCGCCGCTGTCACCATTCCGACAGCGCATTCGCCCCGGCTCTGGTCTTCCTTATCCTGCAGGTGAATGCGAACATCGCCCTGGCGATAGTCTGACACGTGATGGCTTTCCGCGGGTCGACTGAAAAACACCGCCTGCCTGCCATCCACGCTCCATGCATCACGTTGCTCTGACAGGCCAACCCGATTGATGAAACTGATCCCCTCGGGGTTGGCCGGACGCAGCGAAAGCACCAGTGACCCGGATGTCTCTGACCGCGCCTTCAGGACCATCTCACACACCGGCCGGCCCTTTTCCACCACCACCCGGGAACGACTGGTCAGGCTCAGACCGTTCAATTCGGATTCGGTCACGACACAGGGGCCATCCTCGAATTCCTGGCGCTGCCGGGCCGCCTTGCTACGTGAAGGTAAAAGACATCGGCCGTCGTCCGCCAGGACCCAGGCATCCAGTGACCAGCCGTCGTGGAACGGCGTCAGCAACCCACGGGGATCCACAACCGGCAATTCATCCACATCCGGCTGGCCAATCGCCGTCCAGTTGCGGTTACTGAGGTTGATATGAGTGATCGAAAATGCGCGGGGAATGAAGGACTGATCCATAGGGTCAAACTGGCGCTCTACCCAGTAGGGCCAGGGCCCGGCGCGCGAGACGATTGAGAAACACCACGGCCAATACCGTGCCTACGAAACCGGCACCGTAAATAGCCCACTCCAGGGGCGTACGACCGGTTTCCCGCACCCCCAGCGTAGAAAGGTCGGCGGCCAGCGAACCCAGGTACACGTTGTGCAAGGAAAAGGGAATCACGCCCAGAAAGGTGCCGGCAACAAACCCGCCGAAGGAGAAGTTGGTAAGACCGAACAGAAAATTGGACAGCTTGCCCGGAAAGAAGGGAATCAGACGGGTGAGCAGCACTATTTTCCACCCATGGGGCGCCATTTCATTGCTCACCACAGACAACCGGGCGCGACTGTGGATATAGACCCGGGCATGCTCGCCCAGAAAATGCCGGGCAAACAGGAAGGCGATGGCCGAGCCCAGGGTGGTACCCACCACCACATACGCTGTGCCTTCCAGCACACCGAACACGAAACCTGCACCGGTGGTCAGCAGCACTCCCGGCAATAGCAGCACCATGGCAAGTACCATGATGCCAATAAACAGGAAAGCCGCCCACGCGCCCTGGGTATCGAACCAGCGCAACAGGTCAACCACCTGCTGATGAACCCCGAACGCATAGAGCAGACCGACTATCAGTCCGACACCGGCTATGCTGCCGCCCATCCACAGGAAGGGCGATTTCTTCCAGCTCCTCATGCCCACACCCTACCCTGTGAAGACGCCCGGGCTCAAAGTGCGGGCAGGCTCATCTCCGGTTCAGGCGCTGCTGAGAATCGACTGAAGCTTCTGAGTCAGGTCTACTGCCTCTGCGCCCAATGGGGTGAGGTAGCCGCCGTCTTTCTGGCTGATCAGCCCCTTGGCGTGCAGGCTTTCGGCCGCCCTCACCGTCTCCGGGGCCGCCGAATGAGCATGTACCTTGAGGCCTTCCTGGGTGGAAGTAGAGGGAAACTGGCCCAGCAAATTGAGTTCGGCAAGATGATCAACAGAGAATGGCATGGCATTTCCTCGTATTATTGTCGGGGTTACCTTCAGCATAGCCGATTCACACCATGAAGCTTTCGAGAATTCTCAGCAACCAGAATGGCGTCAGTCGTCGTCAGGCCAGGCTCCTGATCGCCTCGGGTCGGGTTGCCGTGAATGACGTTGCCTGCGGGGATCCTGCTGCCGAAGTGGACCGCTTTTCCAGTGTGAAGGTCGACGGCGAAATCGTTCAGAAGGCGGAACCCGGCCATTACCTCATGCTGCACAAGCCGGCGGGCTTCCTGAGCGCCACCCTCGATCACACGCACACAACCGTGATGGAACTGATAGCGCCGGAACTGCGCGAAGATTTACACATTGCCGGACGGCTAGACCGGGCCAGCACCGGGCTGTTGATTCTCACCAATGATGGCCGCTGGTCTCGCCAGCTCACCGAACCGCGAATCAAGATCCCGAAAGTCTATCGGGTCCGCACCGCGTATCCGATTTCTCCGGACACGCCTCAACGATTCGCGGAAGGGATCTGGTTCGAGTATGAGCAACTCACCACCTCACCCGCTCAACTCGACCTGTTGGGCCCCTGCGAAGCCAGGGTGACCATCTACGAAGGCCGTTACCACCAGGTAAAGCGGATGTTTCATGCCGCCGGTAACCGCGTAACTGCGCTGCATCGGGAGCGAATGGGGAAGATCCGGTTGGACGATTCCCTGGCACCAGGCCAATACCGCCCTCTTACTCCTGAAGAAATCGACTTGATGCAGGCTTGATCTGTCTCACGAGACTTTCGCACGCATCGACTATCCTTGTATGGCGTTCCAGAGAAACAGGGATGGTTCAGAGTAATGCCAAACCAGACGAACGATTTTTATCCGCGGCCACTTCGTCACCTCAGCAGCTACCTCTCGGGGCTGGTGCAGGGAAAGCTATGGCTGAAGGTTTTGATCGGCATGTTCCTGGGTTTGATCACGGGCACGCTCCTCGGCCCCTCCGTAGGACTGGTGGAACCGGACACCGGCACGCTGATCGGCAACTGGCTGGCATTCCCCGGGCAATTGTTCCTCGCCACGATCCAGATGATTGTGATCCCCCTGGTGATTGCCTCGGTAGTTCGCGGGCTCGCCGCCAGCGAGGACCTGGAACAGTTGCGCAAGCTCGGCCTGAGGGTAACCGGTTTCTTCGTAGTCACCACGGCCATGGCGGCATCGATAGGTCTCTGGATCGGCGACCTGATCAACCCGGGGAGGATGATGACGGGCCTTGGCACTCCGGCGGCAACACCCCAGGACAGCGCGCCGGTTGCCAGCATGCCTGGTGTCGACGAGCTGCCCAAAACCCTGATCGGCCTGTTACCGGGCAACCCACTGGACGCGATGGTTGAGGGCCAGATGCTCCAGGTGGTGATCTTCTCGATCATTGTCGGCATCGCCCTGGTAAGCATGGCCCCGGAAAAATCCAGGCCCATGCTGGACCTGCTCGACTCCCTCCAGCAAATCTGCATGACCGTTGTCCGCTGGGCGATGCGCCTGGCGCCGGTTGCTGTGTTCGGCCTCATGGCCCAACTGACAACCACGCTCGGATTCCGCGCAATGCTGGGCATGGCTTCCTATGTCGCAACCGTTATTGTGGGTTTGCTGGTGTTGCTGGGCGTTTACATGCTGATCCTGAAGCTCCTCGCTGGCCAATCCCCCGTTCGCTTTCTGAAAGACACGCGGGATGTGCTTTTGCTGGCCTTCTCCACATCCAGCTCGGCGGCCGTCATGCCCCTGTCCATCAGAACGGCCGAAGACAAGCTGGGGGTGCGGCCCTCAGTTTCCCAGTTCGTGATTCCCCTGGGTGCCACCATCAACATGAATGGCACCGCACTCTATCAGGCCGTGGCTACCATTTTTCTGGCACAGGTCTATGGTATTGATCTGAGTATGGGAAGCATGGCGCTTGTGGTTGCCATGGCCGTGGGCGCCTCAATCGGCTCCCCGGCCACGCCTGGGGTAGGCATTGTGATCCTTGCGATGGTACTCCAGACCGTAGGCATTCCGCCCAGCGGCATTGCGCTGATCATGGGCGTGGACCGGATTCTGGATATGTGCCGCACCGCGATCAACGTGACGGGAGACCTGGTGACCTGCCGGCTAATGGAAAATCTGGCGGGAAAGCGACTTCCGCCCGAACCAGTTCCCGAGGAAACTTAATGAGCGGACGGAAGTGAAATGCTCGACGTATTTCTGGATCAGATACTTTCAGAGCGCTTTCCGGTGTCCTCATCCAGCTCCTTTTCGGTGCTGTTCCATTGCTCTGAAAGCGCTTCATAGGCCTCGGAGAAACCCTTGCGAGCGCGCTCCCAGGCAGATGCAGAACTCTCTTTCAGTTCCTGGTACCAGTTTTGCACACGCGCCCTCTGTTCACGCAGAGACTCCAGACTCTTCTGGGACCGTTCCCGAGCGGTGTCGCTCATATCGTCCCAGTTTTCGGAAAGCTGTTGTTCCAGTTCCTGGATACGTTTGTCCAGGGCAGACAGTGTTCTATTGATCGAGTCCTCGGCCTGCTCCTTCTGGTCAGAACCATACTCCTGGAGCGCCTCGCCCAACTCCCGGGTTTCCTGTTCAAGCGATTCCACGGAAGAATCCCCCGATGAGGTTTCGGCGAGAGTCGCCGCCGAAAACATGCCGGCAAAAGCAATCGCAAGCGCGTAAATCCAGTTTTTCATCTCTCAGTCCTCCAAATTCATCTCCGGACTGTAGCAGCGAGGTAAAGCCCATTGCACCTTAACTAAACCTAATACTGAGGCTCACCGCTTGCCTGAAAGCAGGCCCTCGACGACCGCATCGCACACCTGATCCTGGTTCAGGCCTTCGCCTTGCACGGTAAGATCCGCATATCGGGAATACAATTCAAACCGCTCTTCGAACAAGGCATCCAGCGATTGATCCGGCCTACGGGAAATACCCCGCATGCTGTGATCCCCTATTCGCTCAACAACCAGCTCGAGCGGGATATCAAGAAACACAATGGTGCCGTTGGCCTTGAGATGTTCCATGGCTCGGGCACTGTAGACCGCACTGCCTCCGGTGCTGATAACCTTGTGCTCCACATCCAGCTTCAGAAGCACCTGCTCTTCAATCCGCCGGAGGGCTTCGTAGCCGTCCTGGTCTACAATAGCCTGGAGGGTACGGCCGGCTTCTTCCTGGATCAGCAGATCGGTATCGACAAACCCGAGACCCAGACGCTTGGCCAGCAGAACACCCACGGTGCTCTTGCCGCTACCGGGCATACCGATGAGAACAAGGTTTCCTGTATCGGTCGGGTTAACCATGATGCTTGTGTGTGACCTCTCCGGAGAATGAGAACTGGCTGGCAATAAAGGCAGAACGTAACATTTTTACGACAGAGAGCGCGCTTTATTCCGGCCCGCAAGCCCGTATAATTCAGGCAACGGCGGTTTTCAGAGAATACCTGAAGCCGGCCACCGACGGCATCTTTCGCGAGTGAGTAATGACCACCGGCAGATCACTTCTGATCCCATCAATAGCAGCTTTGGTGCTTGCTCTGTCAGCATCCGCTCTGGCAGATGGCATCAAACGTATTGTGCATCCCGATGGCACCGTCGAATTCACCAACGTAAAAAATGCCGGCCAGCCCAGAGCCTCCAGCGGTAACGATACCGTCTACCGCTACACCGATGACAATGGCGTGATTGCATACAGCAGCGTCCAGCCAACCGCGGCTGAGTTCGACGTTATCCGTTTTCACTGTTACGCCTGCGACCCGGAGTCCAGCGTCGACTGGCGCAAAACGCCGCTGTTCACCAAACCGTACCGCTCAGAAATTCAGACCGCAGCCCAGGAATACGGAGTTGATCCGGCTCTTGTCCGCGCTGTGATCCATGCCGAATCTGCATTCAATGAAAAAGCCCTGTCCCCGGTCGGTGCCCAGGGCCTGATGCAGTTGATGCCGGGCACGGCCGAAGAGCTGGGTGTTCGGAACGCGTTGGCGGCTGCCGAGAATATCCGTGGCGGCGTCCATTACCTGGCCAAGATGCTCGACCGATTCAATGGCGACATCCGGCTGGCCACCGCCGCCTACAACGCGGGGCCCGGCGCTGTGAGCCGATACAAAGGCGTACCGCCCTATGCCGAAACAAAGGCCTACGTAGAAAGGGTTGGCATCCTTCACGAGCGCTATGCCGCACTGTAGGCCCCTCAGAGGTCCGTTAATCAATGAACTTCAAGCGTCTGGAGACCTTCATCTGGGTTGCGACGCTGGGCAGCTTTCGCAAGGCGGCCGAGCACCAGCACACCACCCAGCCGGCCATTTCCAACCGTATTGCCGCGCTTGAGGACGAGCTTGGCGTCCGGCTGTTCGAGCGCGAATCCGGGCACAGCAAACTTACTAGCAAGGGGCAGGAACTCCTGCCCTACGCCGAGAAGATTGTTTTTATGGCCCAGCAGCTGCGCAAACGCGCAGACCGTGGAGCCTCTCTATCGGGTATTCTCAGGCTCGGGGTTTCGGAAACCATTGTGCACTCCTGGCTGCCGCGTTTTTTCCGGGAACTACACGAAACGGCACCCAACCTGGATGTGGAAATCACCGTAGACGTGTCTGGCAACCTCCGGTCCGGTTTGCTGGACCGGAGCCTGGACCTGGCCTTTTTGATGGGGCCCGTGTCAGAGCCGAAAATTGAGAACCGGGCGCTTTGCAGTTTTCCGCTGATCTGGGTCGCCAGCCCTGAGCTCAACCTTCCGGACCGACTTCTGGCTCTCAAGGATCTCGCCGAATGGCCCATCATTACCTACGCAAGAAACACCAAACCTTTTGCTGAAATCAGTCAGAAATTCAGTGAACTGGATGAAATGCCCACACGGTTTTATTCCTCAAGCTCGCTGGCAGCCTGTCGGCAGCTGACCCTCGATGGCATCGGTATATCCACGCTGCCATTAAGCGTAATCAAACACGAGTTGGAGAGCGGCAGTCTGGTTCAGCTCACCACTTCATGGACGCCCTCTGAACTCGCCTTCACAGCCTCCTATTCCGGGGCACCCTTCAACCCGATTGCAGAGTTGGCAGCCAACCTTGGAGTGATGGTCTCCGACGAATACGACCGAGCCACACATCACGAAAAATTATCGCAAGACCTAAAAAACGATAATTAGACTTTTTCACTAAGCGGTATACCCTGAAATTTAGTTGTAAATGACAATTTCAATCAGGGGTTACCGTCATGCACACCGGTGCGTATTCCGAATTCAAAAACAGCGTGCTTGATCAGGCGTCCGAGTTGCGCGCCCGTATCCGGTCCGGAGCCCATACCGGCACCACAAGCGGCACGGCCAGCAGCCTGCTGCAGGGCAATGTCGTTATCCTGCCGTCCGAATGGGCCGGCGATTTTCTCCTATACTGTCAGAGTAACCCGGTTGCCTGCCCCCTGATTGGCATGTCTCAACCCGGTGACCCCAGCCTTCCCGATCTGGGACATGATCTGGATATCCGGACCGATGTGCCTGAATACCAGGTATTTCGCAATGGCCAGCGTGCAGAGACTGCCACAGACCTCAAGAGTCTCTGGCGGGACGACCTGGTGACCTTTGTTCTGGGTTGTTCATTCTCGTTTGAAGATGCCCTGATCAGAGCCGGTCTCTCGGTGCGGAACGTGGACGAGGCACGGAACGTTTCCATGTTCCGTTCGAATATCGCTACCCGGCCTGCAGGCCCGTTCAGTGGCAACATGGTGGTCTCCATGCGTCCGTTCAACGGTACGGATGCGATTCGCGCGATACAGATTACCACACGCCTGCCCAAGGCCCACGGTGCACCGGTTCACATCGGTGATCCGTCACTTATTGGCATCCAGGACGTTAACACACCCGATTTTGGAGATCCGGTAACGATCAGGCCGGGCGAGCTTCCGCTGTTCTGGGCCTGCGGGGTAACTCCGCAACTGGCTCTGGAGAATGCACGCCTGCCGTTCGCCATAACCCATGTACCGGGAAAGATGCTGCTTACCGAGCGGCTGAATGAAGAACTGGCGGTACTCTGAAGCCGCTGTTCAATTGAAACGATAAAAAAGCAGAAACACGGGAGATTCGTTATGTTCAAAAAACTCGCTACAGCCACCCTGGTTACCGGGGCGCTGCTGACCTCATCCGTTCAGGCCCAGCAATGGCACATGCCAACGCCCTATGGCGATGCCAACCTGCCTACCCAGATCGCCTACGGTTTTGCCGAGGACATCAAAAACGGCACCGATGGCGACATCACCATCACCGTTCATTCTGGTGCTTCCCTGGTAAAGCACCCGGAAATTCCACGTGCCGTGAGAACCGGCCAGGTGCAGTTGGGTGAAATCTTCATCGGCATCATGGGCAACACCCACCCGGTGTTCAAACACGATAACATTCCGTTCCTGGCAACCAGCTTCGAAGACGCCAAGACACTCTGGGAGGCTGCCAAGCCGCAGATCGAAAAGCAGCTGGACAAGGAAGGTATGACTCTCCTGTATACCGTACCCTGGCCTGCCCAGAGCCTGTACACCAAAAAGCCGGTTAATACACTTGCAGACCTCGAAGGGCTGAAGATGCGGGCTTACAGCCCCTCGACCTCGCGCCTCGCCGACCTGATGAACACCACTCCGACAACGGTTCAGGTTCCAGAGATTCCGCAAGCCTTCAGCACCGGCATCATCGACGCCATGATCACCTCACCGTCAACCGGTGCCAACGGCCAGGCCTGGGATTACCTCTCCCATTACACCGACATAAAGGCGTGGATTCCCAAAAACGTCGTCGTTGTTAACAAGCGCGCTTTCCGTCGCCTGAGCGATGAACAGCGCCAGGTCATCCTGGATGCAGCCGCCGCTGCCGAGGCGAAAGGCTGGGAAGGCGTTCGCAAGACCGCCGCGGAAGACACGGCCACGCTGGCTGAAAATGGCATCACCGTTTCAGAGCCCTCTGCTGAACTGATGGCCGAACTGGAGAAAATCGGCGACATCATGGTGAAAGAGTGGGAACAGGAAGCACCGGAGGAAGTCGGCGCTATTCTGTCCAACTACCGCTAAAAAGTTCACTCAACGGAAGCCTCCCGAGTACTCGGGAGGCTGTTCCGGGAGGCATCCGTTATGAACTCTCTTCGAAAGAAATTTTATCTGGCATCCGGCTACGCCGCAGGCTTCTGCATAGCTCTGATCATGGTCATTATTCTGGCCCAGATCGTCGGTCGGCTGTTCGGTTTTATCATCCCCTCAGCGGAAGACGTGTCCGGCTGGGCGCTCGCCGCATCCACTTTTTTCGGTCTGGCCTACACCTTTCATAACGGCGGCCATATTCGGGTAACCCTGGTGATCCAGAAATGGTCCGGGCGGCCACGCTTCTTTCAAGAGCTGATCGTACTGATTTTCGGTTTCGGGCTCGCCTGCTACATGACTTTCTATTGCTGGCACATGGTCTGGGAATCCTACATTTTTGAAGAAGTTTCCCACGGCTATATTCCCATCCCCATCTGGATACCGCAGGTTCCGGTGGCACTCGGAATGACGGCACTCAACATTGCCGTCCTGGATGATCTGGTGGGTATCCTCCGCAAGCGAACGCCCTCTTACCAGCAGCATGAAGACGAACTCAATCTGGAGGAAGTGTAATGGATATTGCGTTTCTCTCCATTGTCCTGGCGGTTTCGATGATTCTGATGCTCGCTGTCGGTGTCTGGGTGTCCCTGACACTCGTTGGCATCGGCGTTCTGGGCCTGTTGCTGTCTGGCAACGATCAGATCGGGCTGCTGTTCGCAACGTCGAGCTGGGGCGCCAGTACCAGTTGGTCCCTGACGGCTCTGCCCATGTTTATCTGGATGGGCGAAGTCCTGTTCCGTACCCGACTGTCCGAGGATCTGTTCAAGGGGCTGGCCCCCTGGATGGGCGGGCTTCCGGGCAAACTTCTTCATGTGAACATTCTGAGCTGTGGCATCTTCGCGGCGGTTTCCGGTTCATCCGCGGCCACTGCCGCAACCATTGGTCGAATGACCCTGCCGGAACTGAAAGCACAGGGTTACAGTGACAAGATGGCGGTGGGCACCCTGGCCGGTTCCGGTACCCTTGGCCTGTTGATTCCGCCCTCCATCATCCTGATCGTTTACGGCGTGGCCGCAGAGGTTTCCATTGGCCGCCTGTTTATCGCCGGCGCCCTGCCCGGGCTGATGCTGGTCGCCATGTTTATGGGCTACACCATGATCTGGGCCAAGCTCAATAAAGACGAACTACCGACCACCAAGAAAGAAAATCTGGCGTTCTCGGTCAAGATCAAAGCGCTTAAGATGCTGCTTCCGATCGTTGGCCTGATCATTTTCGTGCTGGGTTCCATCTATACCGGCTTCGCCACTCCGACCGAGGCAGCCGCCCTGGGCGTTTTTGGCGCCCTTATCATCGCGGCCGCAACCGGCTCTCTGAGCGTTCAGAGTTTCCGCGACAGCCTGCTGGGCGCGGTGAAAAGCTCCTGCATGATCGGCCTGATTCTCGTCGGTGCACACTTCCTGACCCTGGCCATGGGCTTCCTGGGCATTCCACGGGAACTGGCCTCCTGGATCGGCAGCATGTCCCTTTCACCGTTTGAACTTCTGATAGGCCTGACTGTGCTGTTCGTTCTCCTCGGCTGCTTCCTTGATGGGATCTCGGTCGTGGTCCTGACTGTCGCGGTTGTTATGCCGATGGTTCAACAGGCCGGCATTGATTTGCTCTGGTTCGGGATCTTTATTGTACTGGTGGTAGAGATGGCACAGATCACGCCGCCAGTGGGCTTCAACCTGTTCGTCATCCAGGCCCTGACCGGCAAGGACATTCTTTATGTCGCCCGGGCAGCCCTGCCGTTCTTCCTGCTGATCATGGCCGCGCTGTTTTTGATCGGCTGGTTCCCGGAGATTGTCACTTACCTGCCCCAGACCATGAGCCAGGGATAACGCGGGCAACAACGTTTTTTGGAGGTACACAATGAAACTCAACTGCGATATGGGCGAGAGCTTTGGCACCTGGACCAAGGGTATGGATGCCGAAGTCATGCCCTACATTGACATGGCCAGTATTGCCTGCGGGTTTCATGCGTCCGACCCGCTGACCATGGACCATACGGTGAAGCTGGCGCTGGCCCAGAATGTGACCATTGGCGCTCACCCGGGCTACCCGGATCTGCTCGGGTTCGGTCGTCGGGACATGGATTGCCGGCCGGACGAGCTCAAGGCCATTCTGGTTTACCAGATGGCGGCGCTGAACGGGATCTGCCAGGTGCACGGCACCTCCATCTCCTATGTGAAGCCCCATGGCGCGCTGTATAATCGGATGATGGTCGATAACACCACCTTGTCCGTGGTGATGTCGGCGGTTCGTTCCTATGCCCCACAATGCCCCCTGGTGGTCATGGCGACGCCGGACTGGCAGCAGGTCAAGGACCGGGCAGACGAGTACGGTATCGAGGTCTGGTTCGAGGCTTTCTCTGATCGCGCCTACAGCGACGAGGGCAGACTGGTAAAACGGTCAGTGCGCGGTGCCGTTCACGAAACCACGGAAGCCATCGAGGCGCAGGTTACCCAGATTATCCAGGACGGAACGGTCACCTCGATTTCGGGCAAACGCATTCCGATCAAAGCCGATACCATCTGCATTCACGGCGACAGCTACCATGCCGTCGACGCTGCACGGCACATGCGACAGGTTGTGGAAGCGCTATGAGGATCGAGTCGGTCAACGAAAACACCTGCATGGTGTATTTTGGCGACCAGATTGGTGCGGAGTCTGCTGGCCAGGTGAAACAGGCCACCGATCGGCTCCGGCGCGATATGTCCGACCTGATCATCGACCTGGTGCCGTCTTACACGTCGATCCTGCTGACCTGGGATCTGGAGCAGGCCGACCGGTTTGCCATTGCCCGCAGGGTGCGCTCAGCGATCGACTCCGACGACCATGGCTCCACCGGGGAGGGTGCTGCCCGTATTGTCGAGCTGCCAGTCTACTATGATCCGGAAGTGGGTCTGGATCTTGAGGATGTCTGCGAGCATGCCGGCCTGTCACGAGACGAAGTCGTTCGCATTCACAGTGAACAGCTTTACCAGGTTTACGCCATCGGCTTCGCTCCGGGATTTGCCTATCTGGGAAGCACCGACGAACGGATTGCCATTCCCCGGAAATCCACGCCCCGGTTGAAAGTCCCTACCGGCAGCGTTGGCATCGCGGGCACCCAAACTGCCATTTATCCGAGCTGCACGCCCGGTGGCTGGCAGATCATTGGCCGCACACCGCAGAAAATGGTTGATTGGGACAGCGACTCCCTGGCGCTGGTACAGGTCGGTGATCAGGTGCGCTTTCGCGCCATCAGCCGGGACGAATTTCTCGAGCTGGGAGGGAAGGTCGATGAGCTTTGACGTCCTTGAACCCGGAATGCTGGCCCTCGTCCAGGACGCTGGCCGCTACGGCTACCAGCATATGGGGGTGACCACCGGTGGCCCCATGGACGAGTTCGCGTTTTTCTGGGCAAACCGCCTGCTGAACAACGATCTCAATGCCCCCCAGATCGAAATCACTTTTGGCCGGTTCAGCCTGAAGGCAAACCATGATGCGTGTATTGCCATTACCGGCGGCGACCTGGGCGCCAGGATCAATGATCGGGCCATTGCGCCCTGGCGCACCCATCACATCAGCAAAGGCGACCGGTTGGATTTTAGCGCGCCGGTGAGCGGCCTGCGGGCCTACCTGGCGATCAGTGGTGGGTTCAGGCCCGCGTTGAAACTGGGCAGTTGCGCTACCGTGGCCCGGGAGGGCCTGGGAGGTCTCGATGGCAAAGGCGCAAAACTGGCCAAGGGCGATAAGCTGGAGTTCGACCAAAATGCCCCCTTTATTGAGGCGTTTCTTCCCGAGCCGGAAATTCCCGATTATCAACAGCACCTGCGCCTGGGTCTGATTCCCGGCTATCAGTATCGGAGCTTTCCCGCCGTTCAACGGATGAAATTTTTCTCGTGTGAATACGAAATCAGCCAGAACATCGACCGCATGGGCTATCGTCTGAAAGGCGATGCCATTCATTCGGATCTGGACGGGATTGTGTCGGAGGGAATTGCCTATGGCGCCATTCAGGTGCCGAAAGATGGCCAGCCAATTGTTCTGATGAAAGATCGGCAAACCATCGGCGGCTATCCGAAAATCGGCTGCCTGAGCGCACTGGATGCGGGCCTTCTGTCCCAGAGGGGGCCGGGATCATCGGTCAGCTTTTATCTCTCGGATGTTGCCGAGGCCGAAGGCCGCCGAATGCTGTTTAACCAGCGGCTCAAAACAGGCGCGCCCGGCGTCAGCACTACCTGACGCCGGGCGCGATTGGCACCGATTGTCGCCGCTTATTCGGAGGCGGCAATCAGGCTGGCGTTACCGCCCGCTGCGGTTGTGTCGACACACAAGTGGCGTTCGATCACGAAACGCTGATCCAGGGTGTGCTCTGTGATCAGCGGCAGCAAGGCGCCATCGCGCTTGGCCAGTGCCTCGCGATAGGCTTTCAGCAGGGGTTGTTCGCCGCAGCTGACCACCGCCTCGAAGCCATCGACGGATGCCAGTGCGTCTGGCTCCAACAGCCCCTCGGCGCCCACAATCGGCAGCCCGGCCTTGTTCGCCTGATCGACCAGATCCTGAGTGTCCGGTGCGATCACCACCACCTTGTTGCCCTGTGACAACGCGGTGCCGGCTTGCTCCAGCGCGGTTTCCTTGTCCGGTCCCAGACACAGAACGACACCACGCGCATGGTTCGACAGGCGGTTGGTCTCACCCGTTGGTCCGGGCAGTGCCTCAACATGAGCGTCCAGCGGCTCCGGAACATTGCCAAAGATAGGCCGGATTGCCTCCATACGGGCCTCAGGCCTGGACGCCTTCAGTTTGTCCAACTGGCCAATCAACTTCTGCAACTGCTTGGCATCCACCTTCCTGGCGTTCGAATCCGCCTTGCGCTCAACCGTTTCGCCTTTCAGGAAACGGCGGACGTACTGCGGACCACCGGCCTTGGGACCGGTGCCAGACAGGCCTTCACCACCAAATGGCTGGGAGCCCACGATGGCACCGATCTGGTTGCGGTTCACATAGGTGTTACCCACCTTGATCCGGCTGGTAATTCGCTCGACACGGCGATCAACACGGCTGTGGATGCCAAACGTCAGGCCGTAGCCCTTGGCGTTGATATCGTCCACCACCTTGTCGATGTTCTTCGCATCGAACGTGGCCACATGCAGTACCGGGCCGAAGATTTCCTCTTCCAGCTCTTCAATCCCGCTTACGCTGAGAACCGCCGGCGAAACAAACAGCCCTTTCTCGGGTACCTTCATCTTTTTCAACAGCTTGCCGTTGCGCTCGAACTTCTCGCAATGGTCGACGATCTTCTTGCGGGCGTTCTCGTCGATCACCGGGCCCACGTCCGTGGACAGCAACCAGGGGTCGCCGATGCCTAGCTCTTCCATGGCACCGTAGAGCATTTCCAGAAGACCATCGGCAATGTCTTTCTGCACGTAGAGCATGCGCAGGGCCGAACACCGCTGACCGGCACTCTGGAACGAAGACGCCAGCACGTCACGCACAACCTGCTCCGGCAATGCCGTGGAATCCACGATCATCGCGTTCAGGCCACCGGTCTCTGCCACCAGAGGCGCGTCCGGTGCCATGTTCTCGGTCATCACCTTGTTGATGCGCTGGGCGGTAGCAGTAGAACCGGTGAAGCACACGCCGCTCACCCGCGAATCGGAGGTCAGGGCCGCACCCACGGTTGCGCCAGTGCCCGGCACCAGCTGGATAGCATCCTTCGGAATACCCGCCTGATGCATCAGCTCCACCGCGCGAATGGCCAGCAAGGAAGTCTGCTCAGCCGGCTTCGCCACCACGGTGTTACCCGCCGCGAGGTTGGCCAGGATCTGGCCAGTGAAGATCGCCAGCGGGAAGTTCCAGGGCGAGATACAACACATCACGCCGCGGGCATCGCCGCTGTCTTTATAGCGAATAGCTTCGTTGGCGTAGTACTGGGAGAAATCGACCGCCTCACGGATCTCAGCAACCGCATCCAGCAGGGATTTGCCCGCTTCACGGGTAGTGAGGGCAAACAGCTCGGCGTAATTCTCTTCGTAAAGGTCGCCTACCTTACGGACGCAGGCCGCACGCTCTTCAGCCGATTTGGCGGACCAGTTCTCGAACGCAGCAGCCGCTGAGGTAATCGCGGTATCCACATCGGCATCGGAAGCTTGGGTGACGTGGCCCACCAGATCGTCCGGATCGGCCGGGTTGCGCACCACCTGCACCTCGGTGCCGGCTACTTCACCGGCAATTACCGGTCCGCCCTTCCAGCGATAGTCCTTGTAGGCACCACGGCCCTTCTCGATCTCGTTAACCGTGACCGGATCAGTGATGTCCCAGCCCTTGGAGTTGCGACGCTGATCACCAAACAACTTGAACGGATGCACGATCGCCTTACTGGAAATGTTGTTGCCCATTTCCTCAACGCTGACGATCGGATCCTTAGCGATTTCTTCCGGCGTAATGCGCTTGTCGACGATCTGGTTGACGAAGGAACTGTTGGCACCATTTTCCAGCAGACGGCGCACCAGGTACGCCAGCAGATCCTTGTGGGGACCAACCGGCGCGTAAATCCGACAGGGTACACCACTGACCCTCAGAACCTCGTTGTGCAGGGACTCACCCATACCGTGCAGGCGCTGAAACTCGTAGTTGTCGACTCCCTTGGTCTTGGCCATTTCCAGGATGGCCGATACCGAATGGGCGTTGTGGGTCGCGAACTGCGGGTAGATGCGGCTCGTCATATTCAGCAGTTTGGTGGCACAGGACAGATACGAAACGTCACTGCAGGCCTTGCGGGTAAACACAGGGAAGCCGTTCAGCCCCATCACCTGGGCACGCTTGATCTCGGCATCCCAGTAGGCACCTTTCACCAGACGCACCATGAATTTGCGGTCGTACTTCTCGGCCAGCCCATACAGCCAGTCGAGCACGAACGATGAACGTTTGCCGTAAGCCTGGACAACCACGCCAAAACCATCCCAGCCGGCAAGCTCCGGATCGGCGACCAGTTCTTCAATAACATCCAGGGACAGATCCAGCCGATCCTGCTCCTCGGCGTCGATGTTAAAGCCCATGTTCGCGGCCGCCGCCTTCTTGACCAGTTCACGTGCGCGGGGCAGCAACTCGTTCATGACCCGCTCTTTGTTGCCGTACTCGTAACGGGCCAGCAAAGCGGAGAGTTTGACCGAAATGCCCGGGTTCTTGCGTACATCGCCCTTGCTTGCCTTGGCAATGCTGTCAATGGCCGTGGAATAGGCGTCGTAGTAACGCTTGGCGTCATCATCGGTGCGGGCGGCTTCACCCAGCATGTCGTAGGAGTAGGTGTAACCCTTCTCCATGTATTCCTTCGCCTCATCCTGGGCTTCATCGATATCGCGACCCAGAACGAACTGGCGCCCCATTTCCTTCATCGCCTGGTTGGCCACAGTACGGATGACCGGCTCACCGAAGCGCTTGAGCAGTTTGCGCAGGGTTTCACCAACGGTGTTGCGCTCGGAATCTTTCAAGAGGTTGCTGGTCATCAACAAGGCAACGGTGGCGGTGTTGATCAGCCCAGAGGACGCCTTGCCCACGTGGGTGCCCCAGGCACCGGAGGTGATCTTGTCTTCGATCAGTTCGTGGATGGTGGTGTTGTCAGGCACGCGCAGCAGCGCCTCGGCCAGACACATCAGGGCAACGCCTTCCTTGGTGGTCAGGCCGTACTCTGCCAGAAACTTTTCCATGATGGTGGACTTGGCATTCTTGCGAACGCTGCGTACCAGTTCAGCGGCACGGGCGGAAATAGCATCGCGCTCGGCCTGGGACAACTGGGCACCGGCAATCATCTCGTGGATAACCTTGTGCTCGTCAGCGAGATAATAATCACGAATCGCCTGCCGGCTATCGACAAGCTCGGGCGTCTGTGATTGCTGCGGTCTCATAGTTGTACCCTCTTAGTTGTTTGTCTCTCCCGCATTCTACCGAGATCAACAAAGACAATTTCTCTATAAAATTCGGACAAGCACCCCATTACGGCTTTTTTAGATAATGAAAATTTAATAATTTTCTTCCAAAACCTCAAAATTAGGGCATTTTGCCTCTACTGACTCCCTAAGCTGCTTTCATCGCCAGCTCTCTGAGGACACCATGCGCCACCGAGAAAACGGCGCAATCCACGTCATTAGCGGCCTGCATGTCGTTCAGCATCCGCTCCCACCGGCCCAGTAGCATCTGCTTGTCCCTACGCCAGGCCTCCAGGCGTTGTTCCGGCGTTCCTTCGCCTTCGACAGGCTCGGAGAACACGCTGAACGTCAGGTTCCGCAGCTGATGGTCCAGCTCATCCCGGAAATGGATGGTTGCCAGAACCTGCCAGTGGCCATTCGCCCGGAACGCCCGCATCTGCCGGTCAAGCCAGGTCAGATTCAGACTCTCGCCGAGCGTGAAGTAGACCCAGGCCACCGATTCCAGATCCTCCCCCAGCTGACGGGCAATCTCGATCATATCCATCAACCAGTAGCGGCTTTCTGCGGATGCGCACCACGCCGCCAGGTCCTCGGGAACCTTACGCTCACAGTATTCAGCATAGCGGTCAAACCACCGACTTGCAGGGATCACCGATTCAAGACGGCTTCTGGAAGCCAAAACATCGGCCATCGGCGCCCGGTAATGATCAATGCAGGACACCGGGTCCAACGCCTGCCTACGGTTCTGCAACAGCCAGCTGGTACTGCGGGTGACCAGGCGAACCGCGTCGGCGAAAAGATCTGCCTGAACGGCTGCGCTGACATTTCCATCCAGTGATTCCATGGCCTCCCAATGGGCGTCTACGTCATGGATTCGCAGGGAGATCAGGTAGGCCGCGGCGATCCGGCCGGCATCTGCCCCCGTGGCACTGCGAATACGGTCGAACCAGGTAATGCCCATCCGGTTCACCATATCGTTGGCAATTTGCGTGGCCGAGATCTCGGCCCGCAGAGGATGAGACTCGACCGCTTCCGGGAAGGTGGCCAGCAGGGAGGCGGGGAAGGCGGAATGCAGCGCCGAGTTAAAACGCTTGTCTTGCACGATGGGAGACGCGACCAGCGCCTGCTTCAGTTCAATCTTCGCGTAGGAAACCAGCACCGCCAGCTCCGGCCGGGTCAGGCCACCACCCTGATCGCGGCGGGCCTGAAGTTCCTCGTCAGAGGGCAGAAACTCAAGATCACGGTCCAGCTTGCCCTCGGCTTCAAGCCTCCGCATCAGGCGATCATACTGGTCAGCGGTGGCAACCGCCGGATTCTGGGCCAGGCTGAGCGCCATGGCCTGCCGGTAATTGTTACGCAGAACAAGCTCGGCCACTTCCGGCGTCATCGCCCTGAGCATCCGGTTTCGCTCTGGAAGCGACATCAACTGCCGATGCACCAGATCGTTGAGCAGGATCTTGATATTTACCTCGTGGTCCGAGCAGTCAACACCACCGGCATTATCGATAAAATCGCTGTTGACCGAGCCACCGCGTCGGGCGAAGTCGATCCGGGCCTTCTGGGTAACACCCAGGTTGCCGCCCTCCCCGAGGGCTTTGCAGCGCAGTTCGGTACTGTCGATGCGCAAAGCATCATTGGTCTTGTCACCCACATCCTCATGAGACTCCGAGGGCGATTTCACGTAGGTGCCAATGCCACCATTCCAGAGCATGTCCACGGGCGCTTTCAGAAGAGCACTGATCAGGTCCGCTGGCGACAGGGTCCGGGCCTTGATCCCCAGCACCTTGCGCATTTGCGCAGACACAGGAATGGATTTCATGGAGCGCGAAAAAACACCACCGCCGTCACTGATCAGCCCGGTGTCATAATCGGCCCAGGAGGAGCCTGGCAGGCCGAACAGCCGCTGGCGCTCACGAAACGATGCCGCGGCATCCGGATTCGGATCGATAAATATGTGCTGGTGGTTGAACGCACCGACCAGGCGAATCCGGTCCGAGAGCAGCATACCATTGCCAAACACGTCGCCACCCATGTCACCGATCCCGACCACGGTGAACTCATCCGCCTGGGTGTCCGTGCCTTTTTCCAGGAAATGCCGTTTGACCGACTCCCAGGCGCCCCGGGCGGTAATACCCATTTTCTTGTGGTCATAGCCCTCACTGCCGCCGGAGGCGAAGGCATCGCCCAGCCAGAAGCGGTACTCGGCTGCCAATGTGTTAGCTATATCGGAAAAGGTGGCTGTACCTTTGTCGGCGGCGACCACCAGATAGGTATCATCGCCGTCGTATCGAACCACATTTTTCGGCGGCACCACCTGGCCGTTGTCGAGGTTGTCCGTGATGTCCAGCAGCCCCCTGATGAAGGTCTGATAGCAGGCAACGCCTTCCTCCCGCAGAGCCTCCCGTGAGCCGTCCCGTGGCGGCTGCTTCACCACAAAGCCACCTTTGGCACCGGCGGGCACAATCACCGAGTTCTTCACCTGCTGGGCTTTCACCAGACCAAGGATCTCCGTGCGGTAATCCTCTATGCGATCAGACCACCGGAGCCCGCCTCTTGCCACCGGCCCGGAGCGCAGGTGCACGCCTTCAATACGGGGCGAATAGACAAAAATCTCGAATTTCGGGGTGGGGCGCGGGATATCCGGGATGGAGGACGGATCCAGCTTGAGTGACAGGTAGGACGGAAACCCACCGTCCTCCCGGGCCTGAAAATAGTTGGTCCGGAGCGTTGCCCGGATCAGGGTAAAAAAGCGACGTAGAATTCGGTCGTCGTCCAGGCTTGCCACCGCCTCGAGGGCGTCGCGAAGCTCAGTTTCGATTCGCTCCACCTTCCCCTTGCGTCCTTTTATATCCGGCTCGAAACGGCTGAAGAAGAATGCAACAAGCCGCGAGGTGATCTCCGGATTGCGGGCCAGTGTCTCTGCAATAAAGGGCTGACTGAAACCGAACCGAATCTGCTTGATATAGCGGGCATAAGCCCTGATCAACGCGACTTCACGCCAGCTGAGACCGCACAGCATGATCAACTGGTTGAAATCATCGTTTTCAGCAAAGCCGTTCCATATCTCCCGGAATGCCGACTGGATCAATGGCCTGGCGGTGTCGAGATCGGCGGCACGGCACCGATCATGGAGCTCGACGGTAAAATCACTGACACCAAAGGTTTCGCCATCCCGTCGACGGACCCGATAGGGGTGCTCACCCAGAACACGCATTCCCAAGTTTTCCAGAATAGGGATCACGTCTGAAAGAACAACGGGCTGGCCTTCGCTGTAGAGTTTGAAGTGGAATCCGGTTTCGGCCGGGTCCCGCGGCTGGTAGAAGCGCATGGGGACATCGGTGCTCACGGCGATGGACTGGATCTGCTCGATATCAGCGAGTGCTTCCGATACCGGAAATCTTGCCCGGTAAGCCGAAGGGAAACCGCCGCTGAAAACCTGGGCATAGCGCCCGCCAATCGAGTCGCCGAAACTCCGAACCAGTTCACCATGCAAGTCATCGTCCCAGGATCGGGACTCTTCGACCATTCTGGCCACAAGCTCCCGGAGTTCGAGGGAGTCGTCGTTGTCGGCGGCCTGATTCTGGAGGACATCGGCAAGCTGTTCCAGCAGGGTTTGTTTTTGTAATGCGCGGGAATCGGTCATCGAAACTCTCCGGACTTGGTAAACGTTCTTACTGGACTAATGGAACTACCAGTATACGCAAGCCCAGAAAGTCACTTGGACCATATAGTTTCGGAATAGAGGAGTTTCGATTATATTTGCCACATGATTTAGCCGTTAATTCAACCTGGGACAGACAACATGGCCGATTTGGATCGAATAGACCAATCCATTATTCGCGAGCTGCAGAAGAACTCCCGAATCACGGTAACCGAGCTTGCCTCTCGGGTGGGTCTCTCCAAAACGCCGTGCCAGGTGCGGATGCGCCGGCTTGAAGAACACGGATACATCACCGGTTACACAGCCCTGGTGAATCAGACCAAACTCGGCCTCAGCCACATCGCCTTTGCCCAGGTAACCCTGAACGACACCAGCAGCGACGCTCTTACCGCGTTCAACAAAGCCGTTCAAAACGTCTCGGCGGTCGAGCAATGCCACATGATTGCCGGCAACTTCGACTACCTGCTGAAAGTCAGGACCCGCAACATGCAGGAGTACCGGCAGGTTCTGGGGGAGGAAATTTCTGCCCTGCCCCATGTGCTGCAGACCAGTACCTTTGTGGTAATGGAGAACGTGAAAGACGCCGGCCTGTAGAGGATTCCTCAGACGCCGGCGCTGGCAGTCACTCAGACTGCTCGTATTTGGGCTTGTACCCGCTGGCGTCCACACGGGCCCGGTCGGGCTCGGCTTCCTCCAGTGGCTGGACTTCCTGCAGACTGGCGAGGGAACGAAGCGTCAGTCGCTGGTATTCTTCGGTGCCCTTCTTCTTCCAGGCAATCTCCTTGTCGCTGAGCGTCCGCATCACTTTGGCTGGAGAACCAACGATCAGTGAGCCTGGCTCGCAGGTAAACTTTGCCTTCACGAAAGCGCAGGCGCCTACGATAGAGCGCGGCGCAATATGGGCCTCGTCCATTATCACCGCATTCATTCCTACCATGGCATCCTCGCCGACAATGCAGCCGTGGAGAATCGCCCCGTGCCCGACATGGCCATTCTTCTCGACCACCGTGTCCATGCCCGGGAAGGCATGCATCACGCAGGTATCCTGGACATTGGATCCCTGCTTGAGAACGATCCGACCGAAATCCGCACGCAGTGAAGCCGCCGGGCCCACGTAACAATCCGGGCCAATCCACACATCGCCAATCAGAACGGCTGTGGGATGCACATAGGCAGACGGGTGAACGACGGGAACAACGCCTTCTATACTGTAGCTGGGCATAGCGATCTCCTGGTTGGCAGGGCCCTGCAGCGTTCCGGGATACATCGGAGCAAAACGTGGGACCCGAAAAGTCATTGTGATTCATTTTCTGTATCACATTATCCTTTTCCTGGAGCTTTTTCATAGCCTGCAAGCTGTTTCCAGGGCAGGATTCAACGCTATTCTCCGGCCAACACAAAAGATCTTGATAATTTTTATCGACTTTTCAGCAACATAGAAATTCCACGCTGCCACACTGGACTAAAGTGATACAAAACATGGACAGCACAATCCTTGACGAGTATCAATTCTAAGATATACTCATTTTCCACGATCGATAGCACCGTGCCGATCAAGGACACCTTTCACGCTATCCCCCTACAACAAACAACAGGACAACACCGCCATGACTCAGCCGAGCATTCTTCTTGAAATCGATCAGGGCGTGGCTCTGCTTACCCTGAACCGTCCGGACAACCTGAACAGTTTCAATGTCGAAATGCACGAACGCATGCGCGATGCCATCAGCACCGTGCGCAAGGATGAGTCTGTCCGGGTACTGGTCATCACCGGCTCTGGCCGGGGCTTTTGCGCGGGTCAGGACCTCTCCGACCGCAGCGTCTCTCCGGATCAGGAAATGCCGGACCTCGGCGCTTCCCTTGAGAACTACTACAACCCGCTGATGCGCAGCCTGCGGGATCTGCCAATGCCCGTTCTGTGTGCCGTGAACGGTGTAGCTGCTGGCGCAGGCGCCAACATTGCCCTGGCCTGCGACATCACCCTCGCCGCCCGCTCAGCCAATTTTGTTCAGGCCTTCTGCAAACTGGGGCTGGTACCTGATTCCGGCGGCACCTGGACACTGCCCCGCGTGGCGGGCATGGCCCGTGCCAAAGGCATGGCGCTTCTGGGCGACAAGATCAGTGCAGAACAGGCCGAAAACTGGGGCATGATCTGGCGCTGTGTCGACAACGAGCAGCTCATGGACGAAACCATGAAACTGGCCCGTCATTTTGCGACCCAACCGACCAAGGGCCTCGCACTGATAAAACGGGCACTGCATGCCAGCGCCAGCAACACGTTCGAAGAGCAGATCAACCTGGAGCGCGATCTGCAGCGCATGGCTGGACAGACCGAAGACTACCGTGAAGGCGTTGCCGCCTTCATGGAAAAACGCACTCCGAACTTCAAGGGGAAATAAGCCATGCCGGCACTGGACACCCAAACCAAAGTTGCCGTCGTTGGGGCCGGAGCCATGGGCTCTGGCATTGCCCAGGTGGCCGCACAGGCTGGCCATCAGGTTTACCTGCACGATCAGAGAGAAGGCGCAGCCGAAGCCGGACGTGACGGTATCGCCAAACAGCTCCAGCGTCGCGTCGACAAGGGCACGATGCAGCAGCACGAGCTGGATGATGTGATCGGCCGGATTCAACCAGTCGCGAAATTGGATCAAGTAGCCGATGCCGGACTGGTGATCGAGGCCATCATCGAAGACCTTCAGATCAAACGTCAGTTGCTGGCCAATCTTGAAGACCTGTGTGCCGGCGATGCGATCCTGGCCACCAACACCTCCTCCATCTCAGTGACCGCCCTCGGCGCTGAAATGAACAAACCCGAACGCCTGGTGGGTATGCACTTCTTTAATCCGGCGCCCCTTATGGCATTGGTTGAGGTCGTTATGGGTCTGGCCACCAGCAAAGCCGTTGCCGACACCATCCATGCCACGGCAACTGCCTGGGGCAAGAAGCCGGTTTATGCGACATCGACTCCCGGCTTTATCGTCAACCGCGTAGCCCGTCCGTTTTACGCAGAGAGCCTTCGCCTGCTCCAGGAGCAGGCCACCGATGCCGCCACGCTGGATGCCATCATCCGCGAAGCGGGCCAGTTCCGCATGGGTGCGTTTGAGCTGACCGACCTGATCGGACACGACGTCAATTACGCGGTTACCAACTCTGTGTTCAATTCCTATTACCAGGACCCGCGCTTTCTGCCTTCACTGATCCAGAAAGAACTGGTGGAAGCCGGTCGCCTGGGACGCAAGAGCGGCCATGGTTTCTATCCCTATGGCGAGAATGCGGAGAAGCCGCAACCAAAGACCGAGCCTGCACATCAATCCGATGAATCCGTGGTCATCGCCGAAGGCAATCCCGGTGTCGCTGCACCGCTGCTTGAGCGACTGAAGGCTGCCGGCCTGACCATTATCGAGCGCGACGGCCCGGGCCAGATTCGATTCGGCGATGCCGTACTGGCGCTCACCGACGGCAGAATGGCAATCGAGCGCGCGGCCACCGATGGTATCGCCAACCTGGTGCTGTTCGACCTGGCCTTTGATTACAGCAAAGCAACCAGGCTCGCCCTGGCGCCCGCCGACCAGACGTCCGAGGCAGCGGTTTCCTGTGCCTGTGCTTTACTGCAGAAAGCGGGTATCGACGTCAGCCTGATAGCTGATCGTCCCGGTCTGGTAATCATGCGGACCGTTGCCATGCTGGCCAACGAAGCCGCCGATGCCGCCCTGCACGGTGTCGCGACAGTCGCCGATATCGACCTGGCCATGAAAGCTGGCCTGAATTATCCCGACGGTCCCCTGAGCTGGAGCGACCGTCTTGGCGCCGGGCACGTGTTCAAGGTGCTCACCAACATCCAGAACAGCTACGCAGAGGACCGCTATCGCCCTGCCCTGCTGCTCCGTAAGAACGCATTTGCACAAAAGGGGTTTTATTCATGAGCGAGATGGACCCGCAAGTACTCGCCGAAGAATGCGCGAAAGCCATGTTCGCGCGGGACCGCGCCAGCCAGAAGCTGGGCATGAACATTGAATCTATCGGCCCCGGCAAAGCGGTTCTCACCATGACCGTGACCGGTGACATGATCCAGGGCCACGGCTCCTGCCACGGCGGCTATCTGTTTACCCTGGCTGATTCAGCATTTGCCTTTGCCTGTAACAGTTACGACCGGGCCACCGTGGCTTCCGGTTGCAGCATTGATTACATGTACGGCGCCAAAGAGGGCGACCAGCTGACCGCCACCGCCGAAGAACAGGCCCGCGGCGGCCGCTCCGGCGTTTACGACATCACACTCACTAACCAGGACGGCCGCAAGGTTGCCCTATTCCGGGGCCGCTCCTACGAGGTTCGTGGCACCGTTCGCAACTCGGAGGAAACTGCATGAGCACCGACAACACCTTGAAAGACGCTTACATCGTCGATGCCATTCGCACCCCCATCGGTCGTTATGGCGGCGCTCTCTCCGCAGTGCGTGCAGACGACCTGGGCGCCATCCCCATAAAGGCGCTGACCGAGCGTCATCCGGACCTGGACTGGTCGAAAGTTGACGACGTTCTCTACGGCTGTGCCAACCAGGCCGGCGAAGACAACCGCGACGTTGCCCGCATGTCCCTTCTGCTGGCAGGCCTGCCGGTAGACGTGCCGGGCAGCACCATCAACCGCCTCTGCGGTTCCGGCATGGATGCAGTGGGCAGCGCCGCCCGGGCCATCCGTACTGGCGAAACCCAGCTGATGATTGCCGGCGGCGTCGAATCCATGTCTCGGGCTCCCTTCGTTATGGGCAAGGCCGAGTCCGCGTTCAGCCGCAAGGCGGAGATTTTTGACACCACCATCGGCTGGCGCTTTGTGAACCCGGTCCTGAAAAAGCAGTACGGCATTGATTCCATGCCCGAGACAGCGGAAAACGTTGCCGCCGATTTCGGCATTTCCCGGGAAGACCAGGATGCCTTCGCCCTGCGCAGCCAGCAGCGCACAGCGGCCGCCCAAAAGGATGGCCGATTCGCTACGGAGATCACACCGGTCACGATTCCCCGTCGCAAGCAGGACCCGCTCGTGGTGGATACCGACGAGCATCCCCGTGAAACCAGCCTGGAAAAACTGGCCTCACTGCCAACTCCGTTCCGTGAAGGCGGTACGGTCACCGCCGGCAATGCCTCCGGTGTCAACGATGGCGCCTGTGCCCTGCTGCTGGCCGGAGCCGACGCTCTCAAAAAGTACAACCTCAAGCCCCGTGCCCGGATCGTTGCCATGTCAACGGCCGGTGTGGAGCCACGGATCATGGGCTTTGGCCCGGCACCGGCCACCCGCAAGGTCCTGGCCACGGCCGGCCTGGAACTGGCCGATATGGATGTGATCGAGCTGAACGAGGCGTTTGCAGCCCAGGCCCTGGCGGTAACCCGGGATCTCGGTCTGCCGGATGACGCCGAGCACGTTAACCCGAACGGTGGCGCCATTGCCCTAGGCCATCCTCTGGGCATGAGCGGCGCCCGGCTGGTCACTACCGCCCTGAACGAACTGGAACGCCGCCACGCCGCGGGCCAGAAAGCCCGGTATGCCCTGTGCACCATGTGCATCGGTGTTGGCCAGGGAATCGCCCTGATCATTGAGCGGACGGATGCGGTGGCCTGAGGCCACCGTGCGGAACTGAACAAAGACCATTACTCGACAAGAACAACGCAGGACAGACTCATGACCTTACCACTGCAAAAACTTGGCAAACTTGACCGCATGGAAACCGCCAGCATCGATGAGCTGCGCCACGAACAGCTGCAACGCCTGCGCTGGAGCGTGGTCCATGCCTACACTAACGTGCCGTTCTATCGCAAAGCATTTGATGACATCGGCCTGAAACCCATGGACATCAGCTCCCTGGACGATTTGGCCAAGGTGCCATTTACCACCAAGGCGGATCTGCGCGACAACTACCCGTTTGGCATGTTTGCCACACCCATGTCCGACGTGGTTCGCGTGCACGCGTCCAGTGGTACCACCGGCAAGCCAACCGTGGTTGGTTACACCCAGAGCGACATCAACACCTGGGCTGACATTGTCGCCCGCTCCATCCGGGCCGGCGGCGGCTACCGGGGTGACAAGGTACATGTTTCCTACGGCTATGGCCTGTTCACCGGTGGCCTGGGCGCCCATTACGGCGCGGAGCGCCTGGGCTGCACCGTCATCCCCATGTCCGGTGGCCAGACTGAGAAGCAGGTACAACTGATCAAGGACTTCGAGCCAGACATCATCATGGTCACTCCGTCCTACATGCTGAACATTGCCGATGAGATGGAACGCCAGGGTATCGATCCCCACAAGCTGCCTCTGCGCCTTGGTATTTTCGGCGCAGAGCCCTGGACCAACGCCATGCGCACCGAGATCGAAGAGCGCCTTGGCATCGAGGCACTGGATATCTATGGCCTCTCTGAAGTCATGGGTCCCGGTGTGGGCATGGAGTGCATTGAAACGAAAGATGGCCCCACCATCTGGGAAGACCACTTCTACCCGGAAATCATCAACCCGGATACCGGCGAAGTACTGCCAGACGGTGAATACGGCGAGCTGGTCTTTACCTCACTGACCAAGGTGGCCCTGCCGATTCTGCGTTACCGCACCCGGGATCTCACGCGCCTGTTGCCGGGCACCGCCCGCCCGATGCGCCGGATCGACAAGATCACCGGTCGCAGCGACGACATGCTGATTATTCGTGGCGTGAACGTGTTCCCGAGCCAGATCGAGGAGCAGGTACTGAAGTGCGACGCGCTGGCGCCCCACTACGAGATCGAGGTTTACAAGGAAGGCAACCTGGACTGTGTGGATATCCGGGCCGAGCTGCAACCGGGCGCGACGGACACGCCCGAAAGTCGCGCCGCAGCGGCCAAGGAACTGACACACCACATCAAGTCCTACATCGGCATCAGCACCCGTGTTGAAGTGGTGGAAACCAATCGTCTGGCCCGCTCAGAAGGCAAGGCCAAGCGGGTCTTCGACCGCCGGAACAAGTAAGTCCCCAGCCAGACAGAGAGCCAGACCGCAGCCATTGCGGCTGGCTCTCTCGCCCTTTCCTGCCTTCTCCTGCACATAATCGCCGATTTAATTTCACTTTCCGTTCGCTGATCTCAATAGCATTTTCACACGTATCATATTTTTTATTATGCAAATCAGCACTATAGGATTCTTTAAGGAAGCTCTTAGATATAACATGACACACAAAGGCAGTTCTTGATATTTATTCAGTATCATATAATATGGACATATTGACCCTCAGCCGTCACTGAGGTCTCTCTTGTTCACGGACAACAGAACAACAAGCCCGATCCGGAGGTATTTGTTTATGTACGCCCAGCTCGTTGAAACCGGCGCCAAGCGCCTGAAGACCAAAGAAGAGATGTCGCCTGAAGAGCGCGAGTTTCAGGAAAAGGTCGACGCCGAAACCAAAATCGAACCCAAGAACTGGATGCCGGAAGGCTACCGGAAGACCCTCATTCGCCAGATTTCCCAGCACGCCCACTCGGAAGTGGTTGGCATGCTGCCGGAAGGCAACTGGGTAACCCGTGCGCCGACCCTCAAGCGCAAGCTCCAGCTGATGGCCAAGATCCAGGACGAAGCGGGCCACGGCCTGTACCTGTACAGCGCCATGGAAACCCTGGGTGCTGACCGTGACGAAGAGATCGAGAAGCTGCATCAGGGCAAAGCCAAGTACTCCAGCATCTTTAACTACCCGACCCTGAACTGGGCGGATATGGGTGCCGTTGGCTGGCTGGTGGATGGCGCTGCCATCGTTAACCAGGTGGTTCTGCAGCGTACTTCCTATGGCCCGTACTCCCGCGCCATGATCCGCATCTGTAAGGAAGAGAGCTTCCACCAGCGCCAGGGTTACCAGATCCTGCTGGACATGATGCGCGAAGGCACCGAAGAGCAGAAAGCCATGGTTCAGGACGCCATCAACCGTCTGTGGTGGCCGGCCCTGATGATGTTCGGACCACACGATGACGAATCCCCGAACTCGCAGCAGTCTATGGCCTGGAAGATCAAGCGCAAGAGCAACGACGAACTGCGTCAGATGTTCATCGACCAGACCGTTCCGCAGCTCGAGTTCCTTGGTTGCACCGCACCGGATCCGGACCTGAAGTGGAACGAAGAAACCGGCCACTACGATTTCGGTGAAATCAACTGGCAGGAATTCTACGACGTTCTCAAGGGCAATGGTCCCTGCAACCGCGAGCGCATCAAGACTCGCAAGAACGCGATTGATGGAGGCGCATGGGTCCGCGAAGCGGCCGTCGCCTACGCCGAAAAACAAAAACAGCGCGCGCAAGCCGCTTGATACCGGAGGAATAGAACATGGCTGAATGGCGCCTTTACGAAGTTTTCGTGAGATCCAAGCACGGTCTGAACCACAAACACGTTGGCAGCGTTCACGCTGCTGACGCCGAGATGGCCATGGAGAACGCCCGTGACCTGTACACACGCCGCAACGAAGGCGTGAGCATCTGGGTTGTGCCCTCCGACACCATCACGGCGTCCGCGTCCGACGAGAAGGAAGTGCTTTTCGATCCGTCGGAAGACAAGGTCTACCGGCACGCTTCCTTCTACAAGCTGCCCGATGAAGTCGGACACATGTAAGGAGCGGTACCCATGACACAAGCAGAAGCATTACAGGAATACCTGCTGCGCCTGGCAGATTCCGACATGATCCTGGGCCAGCGACTTTGCGAACTGTGCGGCAAGGCCCCGGCACTTGAGGAAGAGATGGCATTGATGAACGTTGCCCTCGACCTCGTCGGCCAGGCCCGCAACTGGTACGAGTACGCAGCCGAGCTGATTGATGATGGTCGCGATGCCGACAAGCTGTGCTTCCGTCGCGATGCCCACGACTACCGTAACCTGCTGCTCACCGAGCAGCCCAACGAGGATTACGCGGTCACCATGGGCCGTCAGTTCTTCTTCGACGTGTACCACTACTTCACGCTCAAGAGCCTGACCGAGTCGAGTGATGAGCGCATTGCCGGCATCGCTGCCAAGTCGCTCAAAGAGGTGACCTATCACCTGCGTCGCTCCTCGGAGTGGGTGAAGCGTCTGGGCGATGGCACCGAAGAAAGCCACCGCCGCATGCAGGATGCCGTTGATATCCTCTGGCGTTTCACCGGTGAGCTGATCACTCCGGACGACACTGATCGTTTGATGGCCGAGGCGGGCATTGGCCCGGATCCTGACCAGCTGGCCAAAGACTGGCGCGGCATGGTCAATGAGGTGCTTACCCAGGCAACCCTGACACCGGGCGCAGAAGACGCCTGGATGTACATGGGCGGCAAGCACGGCGAGCACACCGAGCACCTTGGCTTCATCCTGGCAGAAATGCAGTTCCTGCAGAGGGCCTATCCCGATGCCACAACATGGTGATTCAGACAGCCGGTCAGCTGTCGACATTCTGATTGCCAGCGATCGGGTGCCGGCCAACGCCCGCCCCGATCTGCTGACAGAAGACGACATCTGGGCACTTCTTGAGGAGGTCAAAGACCCCGAAGTGCCGGCAGTCAGTGTCGTGGAGCTCGGCATTGTCCGGGCGGTTCACTGGGATGGCAAAGAGCTGTCCATCGACGTGACCCCGACCTACTCCGGGTGCCCGGCCACTGAACTGATTGAAGAACTGATCGCTGAGGCCCTGCGCGCTGCGGGCTTCCGGGATCCGAAAATCAATCAGGTGCTGACCCCTGCCTGGACCACCGACTGGATCACAGACGAAGGCAAAGAGAAGCTTCGGGCCTTTGGCATCGCGCCACCCGAGGGCAGCTCCAGCAAGATGAGCCTGCTCGGGGAACCGGAGGTGATTGCCTGCCCACACTGCGGCAGCAAGGACACCGAACGGGTCAGCGAGTTCGGATCCACCGCCTGTAAAGCCCTTTACCGTTGCAAGGAATGCCTCGAGCCCTTCGACTATTTCAAATGCATCTAGAGCCGATACGATCATGAACAAATTTTACTCACTGACCCTCAAAGAGGT
Source organism: Marinobacter sp. MIT932201 (assembly GCF_047123295.1). Classification (NCBI taxonomy): domain Bacteria; kingdom Pseudomonadati; phylum Pseudomonadota; class Gammaproteobacteria; order Pseudomonadales; family Marinobacteraceae; genus Marinobacter; species Marinobacter sp. MIT932201. The sequence continues at coordinate 3,222,352 of NZ_CP138917.1, forward strand.
CAGACCTGAAACAAGAAACGCCGTATCACTAGCTTTTGACGTGCCGGAAGATCTGGCAGACAAATTTCATTACCAGCAGGGCCAGCACCTGATTGTGCGCACCAAGCTGGATGGCGAGGAAGTGCGCCGCTCCTACTCGATCTGCCGCAGCGTCAACGACCAGGAACTGCGCATTGCCGTCAAACAGGTTCCCGGCGGTCGCTTCTCCACCTTCGCCAACGAGCAGCTCAAGCCCGGCCAGACTCTTGAAGTCATGCCTCCTCAGGGGCACTTCTCCATCGATCTGGACCCGGAACGCGAAGGCAATTACCTGGCCGTTGCTGCTGGAAGTGGCATTACCCCGATCCTGTCGATCGTGAAGACCACCCTGGAGACCGAGCCCAAGAGCGAGGTCACCCTGTTCTACGGCAACAAGGCTACCAGCAGCACCATGTTCCGTGACGAACTGCAGGACCTGAAGAACGAGTACATGTCCCGCCTGAACCTGGTGTACATCTTCACCCGTGAAGAGCAGGACATTGACCTCTACAACGGTCGCATTGACCACGAGAAATGCGACAAGCTGTTCGACCACTGGATTGACGCCAAGGAGCTGACCGCAGCGTTTATCTGTGGCCCGCAGATGATGACCGAAACCGTGCGTGACTCACTGCTCAAGCACGGCATGGAAAAGAGCAAGATCCACTTTGAACTGTTCACTCCGGCCGGCGGTGTACCACAGTCCCGGAAAGACCGGGATCCGGCCCACGTCGATCCCCAGTCAATCAGCGAAGTCACCGTGATTGCCGATGGCCGCTCACTGACATTCCCGCTGGTGCGCGATACCAAGAGTATTCTTGATGCCGGAAACGAAGAAGGCGCCGATCTGCCGTACTCGTGCAAGGCCGGCGTCTGCTCCACGTGCCGCGCCAAGGTCGTGGAAGGTGAAGTGGAGATGGACCAGAACTTTGCTCTGGAAGACTACGAGGTGGAAGCCGGTTACGTGCTTTCCTGCCAGTGCTACCCGATCAGTGACAAGGTGGTTCTGGACTACGACGAGATGTAGTTTCCGCCCTCAAAACAAGATACGAGCAAGGCAAGTTCCGCAACAGCGGAGCTTGCCTTCGCGTTTCAGAAACGAATGGAGTTTCCCATGTCAGTCCTGAAAAGTTTCATTGCCGGCCAGTGGGTCGGAGAAAAGCCTGCCAAGGCTTTGCCCAGCGCCGTGAATGGCGAGATCGTCGCCCACACTCACGACGACACCCTCGATTTCAAAAACGCCGTTGAGTATGGCCGCAAGGTTGGCGGTAAAAACCTGATGGCGATGGATTTCCAGGAGCGCGCCCTGGCCCTGAAGGCCATGGCCCTGTACCTCCAGGAGCACAAGAAAGAACTCTACGCCCTGTCGATGCATACCGGTTCCACCAAGGGCGATAACGGTATCGATATTGATGGCGGTTTCGGCACCCTGTTCTCCTACGCCAGTATGGGACGGCGCGAGCTGCCGTCAGGCAACGTAGTTCACGAGGGGCCAGTAACTCCGCTGGGCAAAAACAACCACTTTGCCGGTACCCACATTCTGGTTCCCCGTGGTGGCGTGGCGGTTCACATTGACGCCTACAACTTTCCGGTGTGGGGCATGCTGGAGAAGTTCGCGCCCACCTTCCTGGCGGGCATGCCATCCATCGTGAAGCCGGCTACCTCTACCTCCTACGTGACCGAGCTTGCCGTGCGCCTGATGCACGAATCCGGCGCGCTTCCGGAAGGAAGCCTGCAGTTGATCATCGGCAGCACCGGCGACCTGTTTGACCACCTGGAAGAGCAGGACGTGGTGACCTTCACCGGCTCCGCCGCCACCGCGCGCAAGCTTCGTAACCACCCGAACATCATCAACCGTTCGATTCCGTTCAACGCCGAGGCTGATTCCCTGAACAGTGCAATCCTCGCCCCGGACGTTACCCCCGAGCACGAAGAGTTCGATGTCTTCGTAAAGGAAATCCGCCGCGAGATGACTGCCAAGGCCGGTCAGAAATGTACCGCCATTCGTCGTATCTTCGTACCAAAAGACCAGGTAAACGCGGTCTGCGACAAGCTGAAAGAGCAACTCTCCAAGATCACCGTGGGTGATCCCTCTGTCGAAGGCGTCCGCATGGGCGCACTGGCCTCCATCGACCAGCTGGAAGATGTCAAAGCCAATATCCAGGAACTGCTCAAGACCAGCGAACTGGTTATCGGTGGTGACGGAAACTTCAAGGCCACCGGCGAGGGCACCGAGAAAGGCGCCTTCATCGAGCCGCACCTGCTGCTGTGCCGTAACCCGGAAAACGGCTGTGGTGCTCACGACATTGAGGCGTTCGGCCCCGTGGCCACGGTGATTCCCTACGACACCATCGAGGATGCCGTTGAGCTGTGCTCCAAGGGTCGCGGCTCACTGGTTACCACGCTCACCACCCGCGATCCCGCCATTGCCGGCAAGGTTGCGCCTCTACTGGCTGCGTTCCACGGCCGTCTGCACCTGCTGGATGCCGAAGCGGCGAAAGAGTCCACCGGCCACGGCTCTCCCCTGCCGATGCTCAAGCACGGTGGCCCCGGTCGTGCCGGCGGCGGTGAGGAACTGGGCGGTATCCGTGCGGTACACCATTACCTGCAGCGCACCGCGATCCAGGGCTCCCCGACCATGCTCGCAGCGGTTACCCGTGAGTATGTGCGTGGCGCAGACGTTATCGAAACCGAAGTACACCCGTTCCGTCGCCATTTCGAGGACCTGCAGATCAACGAGTCTCTGCTGACCCATCGTCGTACGGTGACCGAAGCAGACATCGTGAACTTCGGCTGCCTCTCCGGTGACCATTTCTACATGCATTTCGACGAACTTGCCGCCCGGGAATCCCAGTTCGGCAAACGCATCGCCCACGGTTACTTCGTACTGTCGGCCGCGGCCGGCCTGTTCGTTTCCCCGGGCGAAGGTCCGGTACTGGCGAACTATGGCCTGGATACACTGCGGTTCATTGAGCCGGTTGCGCCGGGAGATACCATCCGGGCGAGGCTGACCTGCAAGCGCAAGATCGATCAGGGTCGGACATCCCCCGACGGCCACCCCCAGGGTGTGGTGGTATGGGACGTCCAGGTGACCAACCAGAACGACGAGCTGGTTGCGAGCTACGACATCCTGACACTGGTTGCCAAGAAGCCCGAGTAACACCGGGCTTCCCAGCTTTCTCCCTGTCCTGGACCCCAGGGGGAAAGCCTCAGGCAAATAAAAGGGGGACAGGTCGCAAGACCTGTCCCCCTTTTATTGGTGCTAGGAAAATCCCAGGCGATTACATGCCCAGGTAAGCCTCCCGCACTTTCTCATTGCTGAGCAGCTCACGGCCGGTGCCTTCAATCACCACCTTACCGGTCTCAAGCACATAGCCGCGATCCGCCAGCGCCAGGGCCTGGGAGGCATTCTGCTCCACCAGGAAGATCGTAATGCCCTCTTCCTTGAGCTCCTTGACGATGTTGAAGATTTCTTCAACGATCAGCGGCGCCAGGCCCATGCTCGGTTCATCCAGTAGCAGGAGTCTTGGCTTGGCCATCAGGGCCCGTCCCATCGCCAGCATCTGCTGTTGACCACCGGACAGCTCACCCGCCAGGTTATGACGCTTCTGACGCAGAATAGGGAACTTGGTATACATCCGCTCCAGATCGTCCATCACCTCGGGCGTTTTGCCTCGAGTGTAGGCCCCCAACAGCAGGTTGTCGTGGACGCTCAGGTCCTTGAACACCTGCCGCCCTTCCGGCACCTGTACGATACCGTTAGCCACCCGCTGATCGGCACTGATCTTCGCCAGATCCTTGCCTTCAAAGGTAATGGCACCGCGATCCGTAGGCTGCAGGCCGGAGATGGTCATCAGGAGCGTGGATTTACCCGCGCCGTTGGCACCCACCAGTGACACGATCTCGCCGCTGTTGATGTGGATGTCCACATCGTGCAGAACTTCAATCTGGCCGTAGGAAGTAACCAGTCCCTTGATGGACAGCATTTCCTGTTTGGCATGGGGCGCGGTAACCCGATCCGCGTGTTTCAGCCCCAGCCCACCGAATTTCTCCGGGGTATAGCTGACAATCTGGTGCCGCAACTCCCGGAACTCTTCCCGGACGCGCTCACCGAAAAGGGGATCATTTTCCACGTCCCGGGCTTCGATGATCTGCTGCCAGTCTTCCTCGGTCAGCAGTTTACGGGCCCGCGGGATAACCACGCCCTCTTCCTTGCGGATGTGCTTGCGCAGGGCTTCCGTGAAACGGGCCAGGGCATGACTGAATTCTTCGCGACCTTCCGGCCAGCCTTCTTCGCACTCGGCCAGCAACCGGCGCAGCTCCAAAAGCTTCTCATGGCCGATGACATAGCCCTTGGCCAGCTTTTCCAGAAGGGGCGCCGTCTCCGGAGACTTCTCGCTGAGCCGCTTGTAGAGCTCGATATCAGTCGGCGTACTATGGACACGCTGGGAGAAGTGCTGGATGTAATCGAAAATGGTCGTCAGCAGCCGCTCATCGGGCCGCTGATCGTTGACGTTCATGTCACTCAGCAGCTGATCCAGCAGATCCAGAATCCGCCACAGCGCCTGGTGCTCGTGAACAATAATCCGTACGGCCTGCTCACTGCGTGACTGGGCAGGCGCCATTTCAGTAGTTTGCTCGCTCATGTGAAATGTCTCCTTGCTCAGCCACCCAGATAGGCGGCAATAACATCCGGGTTCTGTCGGATTTCCTCGGGGGTTCCTTCAGCCAGAACACGGCCATAGTTAAGCACCAGCAACCGGTCCGAAATACCCATCACCAGCTTCATATCGTGCTCAACCAGCATTACCGTGGTGCCCTGATCCGCAATCTTCCGGATCAGCTCCTCCAGGGCAGCGGTTTCAACCGCGTTCAAACCGGCCGCCGGCTCGTCCAGGAGTATCACCTTCGGTTCAGCCGCCAGTGCCCGGGCGATTTCAAGGCGCTTGAGGGCGCCATAGGACATGGCGGAGGCTTCCGTATCAAGGTATTCACCGCAGCCGACATATTCCATCAGCTCAGCGGCACGCTTACGGGCTGCAGCTTCATCACGGCGCAGGGACGGCAACCGGAACAGAGTCGTCAGCAGCGTGCTTTTCAGCTTGAGATGACGCCCCAGCATAACGTTCTCTATGGCCGTCATGTTCATACAGATCTGCATCTGCTGGAAGGTACGGCACATGCCCCGTTCAGCGAGGTCATTCGGCTCCAGCTTGGCGGTACTCTCGCCGTTCAGCAGGATCTCGCCCTTGGTTGGTGTGTAAAGCCCCGTGATCAGGTTGAACAGCGTGGTCTTGCCGGCACCATTGGGACCGATAACCGAATAGACCTGCCCTGCCTCTACGGCGAAGCTCACACCTTCCACCGCATGGACGCCACCGAAGGCTTTATCCAGCCCTTTGACTTCTACCAGCGCTGTCATGCCTCACCTCCCGCTTTTTTGCGCATTCTTTTGGAAACAAACGCGGAGAGAGTGGGCAACAGCCCCTTGGGCATAAAGATCATGGTAAGCATCAGTATCAGGCCGAACATGACGTGCTCCAGCTCCTGGAAATCCGCCAGGACCTGGGGCAACAGTTTCAACACCACGGCACCAAGGATCACACCGAAAGTGGACCCCATGCCACCAAGCACGACCATGGTGATGAACAGGATGGAAAATTCGAAACTTGCCACTGCGGGCGTAATAAAGCCCTGGAAATGGGCATAAAGACTGCCCATGAGGCTGGCGTAGATGGCAGAAATCACGAACACCAGGCTTTTGTATTTCGCGGTATTTACACCAACAACACTGGCAGCCACTTCCGAGCCGTGAACCGAACGCAGTGCCCGGCCAATAGGCGATTCAATAAGGTTCAGGGCAAACCAGACCGCCACCAGAAGCACGACACTGGCAAAGATATACCAGGCCTGGAAGCCTTCAATCTCGATGCCAAAGAGTGAATAACTGCCAAACGCACTCAGTTCCCAGCCAAACACCTCGAACGCCGGCACCGGCATGCCATCTGGCCCGCCCGTAAGCGCCCGCTCGTTGTTCAGGATGATGGCGATAATGAAGCCCACGGCAAGGGTTGCCATGGAAAGATAGTGGCCTTTCAGGCGCAAGATCGGACGACCAACAATCCAGGCAATGAAGCCGACAACGATTGCGCCCACCACCAGAGCTGGCACAGAAGACCAGCCATAGGTGCCGGTTGCGATACCGGTGAAATAGGCACCGAGACCAAAGAATCCGGCGTGCCCCAGGCTGATCTGCCCGGCGTAACCAACCAGAAGATTCAGGCCAACGACCGTTGCGGCAATGATCGCTATCTGGGTGACCAGCTCATAATGGAACGGGTTGCCCAGAAAAGCAGGGAGAATGATAAGAATCAGGGCGAGAATAATCAGCCCTCGGAGACGCGACTGCATAAAGGTATTCAACATCAGACGCGCTCCACTACCTTGGCACCAAACAAGCCGCGGGGCAGGAAGAAAAGCACCAGCAGAATCATGGAGAAGGCCACGGCGTCTTTGTAGTCAGACGAGATATAGCCCGCCGCCATGGCTTCAACGATGCCCAGCGACAGACCGCCGACAACCGCGCCCACACCGCTACCGAGGCCGCCAATGGCAGCTGCCACGAACCCTTTCAGCCCGAGAATGATACCGATGTCGTAGGAGGTGAAGGTAATCGGAGCAACGACAATACCCGCCACCGAACCAAGCAGAGCAGACACCATAAAGGCCAGCATCAGAACCATCTGGGTCCGGATACCGACAAGGCGCGCGGCCTCCTTGTTCATTGAAGTCGCCAGAATCGCTTTACCAATCAGAGTCTTGGTGAAGAACAGCACCAGACCGACAACCAGGATCGCACCGATGCCCAGAACCCAGAGGCTCTGGCTGTTCAGCACCGCACCGAACACCTCGATGGGCTGGTCCGTGCTGAAATTCTGCATCACGTGGTATTCCTTTCCCCAGACAATCTGGGCAATACCGCGAATAAAGATCGACGCACCGATGGTGATGATAATAAGAGTCACGACATCCGCCTGCTTGGCCGGCGCAATGGCAAACCGCTGCAGGGCGATACCGAGGATACCGGCCAGGATAACGGCTAGAACGACCGCCAGGATCATGGGCACACCCATGGCCGTGAGGGAAACCGTCGCCATACCTCCAATCATCAGGAATTCGCCCTGGGCAAAGTTGATGACGTGACTGGCGTTATAGATCAGGGTGAAGCCGAGAGCGATCAGCGCGTAGGTTGCGCCAATAGTGACCCCGGTAAACAGGTACTGTAAGAATTCTGCGAACATAGCGGTATTTCCGGTCGAACATCGGCTGGCAGACGCCCAGGGGAGGAGGGACGTCGCCAGCCGCGAGACAGGTTAAAGGAGGATCAGTTAATCAGCTTCCATTCGCCATTCTGGACTTCCAGAATGCGGAAGGACTCCGGATCAAGGCCGTTGTGGTCTTCCGGTGACATATTGAACACACCGGTCACGCCGACATAGCCATTGATGCTTTCCAGCGCGTTACGAACGGCTTCCGGATCGGTAGAACCGGCTTCTTCCATCGCGCGAACTGCCAGCATCAGGCCGTCGTAGGCATAGGCACCGAAAGTGGACACTTTGGAATCCCAACGGGCTTCGTATTCAGCCTTGTAGTTCTGAACCACTTCTTTCTGGGGGTCGCTGTCCGGCAGGGAGTCCGGCACCAGCAGCGGAGAGGCAGGCAGACGCAGGCCTTCTGCAGAAGAGCCAGCCAGTTCCAGGAAGCTGTCAGACGCCACACCGTGGGACTGATAGAACGGAAGCTCCATGCCCAGCTGGGCATAGTTACGGGTCACGATGGCCGGGCCCTGGCCAAAACCGAAGTTAAGAACCGCTTGCACACCACTTGTGTTACGGATATTGGTCAGCTGGGCGGTCATGTCTGTATCAGATCCGCTGTAGGTCTCATCGGCAACAACTTCCATGCCCATCTGCTCGGCCACTTCCAGGGTCTGCGTGCGACCGGAGCTGCCGAATCCACCAGTGCCGGAGATGAGGCCAAACTTGGTGATACCGCGGTCTTTCATGTCTGCAAGGATACGCTCAGCGGCCATGCGATCGGTCTGAGGCGTCTTGAAGACCCACTTCTTGACAGGATTGGTAATAACAACAGCACCGGCCAGGGAGATAAACGGTACGCCCGCCTGCTCTACCAGCGGAACGGCCGCCATGGTTGCGCCTGTGGTACTGCCGCCAACGATGATGTCCACCCGGTCTGAACGGATGAGACGGCTGGCGAAATTACGGGCCGAAGAGGCGTTACCAACGTCGTCATAGTGGATCAGCTCGAGCTGACGACCCAGGACACCACCTTCTTCATTGATTTTTTCAACGTACATTTCGAGCGTTTTCAGCTCGGGATCACCAAGGAAGGACGCCGGGCCTGTCACTGACAGGAACGAACCGATCTTGATGGGTTCAGCCGCCTGAGCGCTCATCATCATGAGACCGGCGGCTGCAACGGCTGCGCATTTTCCTGCGCGACGAATCACTGTTTTAAACATTGTTTTTGTTCTCCCGAATTGTGCAGGGGCTTGAGTTTTTGTGTCTTCGCTCCCGGTATAATTCGATACCATTGACGAATATCAAACGAAGTTATTGTATCATAACTCTCGTGTCAACAGATTTAGGGAGAGCATCGACACAGCTCTTTCAGTAAAGCCGACACTGGCGCAACACGCCAGCACGGCGAATACAAAGACAAACCTTTACCTGACACGTAAGAACCGCATAATACGTGCAACGTGTTTCATTGATTCTTATTTGCGAACTCAGGCCATGACTGCAAAAAGCCAGCTAGAATTGCTCGTCAAGAACTTCCAGAAGAAGCGGCCTCTACGTGCAGGCTCCCTCATCATTACCATCTACGGCGATGCCATCGTTCCCCGCGGCGGCAATGTCTGGCTGGGAAGCCTGATGAAACTGGTTGAGCCCATGGGCATCAGTCAGCGGCTGGTTCGCACCTCCGTGTATCGCCTGGTTCAGGAATCCTGGCTGCAAACTGAGAAAGTCGGTCGTTGCAGTTACTACAGCCTCACCGGCCCTGGACTGCGCCGGTTCGAGCAGGCGTTCCAGCACGTTTACAACCTGGATACCGAGGAATGGAGCGGGAGCTGGTGTCTGGTGTACCTGAACCAGCTGTCCCCGGAGCTGAGACAGAAAGTCCGGGAAGAACTTAAGTGGTTGAGTTTCGGCAGCATGGCGCCGGGTTTGATGGAGCACCCCCGATTCACACGTAGTGAGCTGATCCCGATGCTCCAGGAATGGGGCGCCCTGGAAGACACCATCGTCATGCAGACCATGCCCATGGAGCAGAAGAGCCCAAAGGCGCTGAGACTGCAGGTTCGGGAGAGCTGGAACCTTGAAGAGCTGGGCGGTCGGTACCGTCGATTCCTGAGCCAATTCCGTCCGCTGTGGCGGGAGCTTCAGTCTGAGGACACACTGAGCCCCGAGGAATGCCTTATTCTCCGGGTACTCCTAATCCACGAATACCGCAAGATCCTGCTGCGTGATCCGCTGTTGCCGGATGAACTGCTGCCCGGCGACTGGGAAGGACGCAGTGCCAAACAGCTGTGTCGCAACCTGTACCGGCAGATCTACGCACGCGCCGAGCAGTGGCTCGACGAAAACCTCGAAAACGCCTCTGGCCCCCTTCCCGGTCCTGGCGAAAAGTTCTACAAGCGTTTCGGCGGATTGAGAGACACCGCGCCCACTACAGAAACCAGAACAGAACCGGAAGTGCTATAAACCAGGGCTAATCAGAGGATTGCCCGTCAGCGGACGAGAGCTGTTCTCTGGTTGCCAAACGCCCCTCGCGACGGATTTCCGCATTCTTGAAGCGGCGTTTCTGTTCGGCCGTCTCGGGAATCACTTCTGGCACGTCTACCGGCCTGTCGTTGTCGTCCAGGGCAACAAAGGTGAAAAAGGCCGAAAGAATATGCCGGGTGTCGCCGGTGTAGCTGTTTTCGGCCTCCACCCTCGCACCGATTTCCATGGAAGAGCCCCAGCTCCGGTTCAGCGAAAGACTGAATAACAGCGTATCGTTTCCCTTTGCCGGCGCCCTGAAATGGATTGAATCCACGGCAGCCGTCACACAAACATGTGCGGAATGGCGCTCCGCAACCACCAGAGCCAGCCGGTCGCACTTCGCCATGATCATGCCGCCGAACACCGTGTTGTGGGAATTCATGTCGTTCGGAAACACCTTGTAAACGTGCTTCTCAACAGCGGATGCTGATACGGGCTTTGAAGGCTTGTCAGCCATGAACGATCCTCTTTCCGGTTCTGTTAATCATAATTTGAACATCAGCAAGAAAGTCAGCGTCTACCCGACATCCCCGATACCTCTAAGTGAAACTTCCACATACGGCATTCTCACTCTGTGTCACTGCGCAAAGATAGAACCTGAAATACTGGTTTAGCCCAAATGATGTATTACTATGGCCCCACATTTGTTGACTCAGGGATGATCAAAGCATGGTGAAGCAACATTTCCGTTATTCCGCCAGTATTTTAAAAACCGGCCAGCTACTGGGCGCACTCATTGCGCTGTTCGCCTTCATGCTGGGAAGCCTCCTCCTGCTGGAACTGCCAAACCTCAGCGAAATGGACTTCGCCGAGATATTCAGAGACGACTATGGAAACATCCATCTCGAGTTACAGATTCTGGTTATCGTTTCGCTGATCGGCGCGCTGGTTGCAGCAGCCAACCGAAAAGTGAAAGTGACCCTGGACAGTGAAACCGTCAGCATCAATATTCCCAAACTGACCGGGCTCGGGTTGATGGGACTGACTACTGGCGAGCATCGGATCCCGCTGCACACCATTCGGAAGATCGAGCTGACCCCGGTCACGGGTTTCCGGAATATGGCCCAGGCTATTCAGCAATCGCGGCTCCGCCTGATCACCGACAGTAAAACCTACCTGCTCCAACCCTACAACTTTTTGAAGGTTGGCGCTCCGGATCACCGACTGGGGCTTACCGGAGCCTTCGGAAAACCCAAGGCACGAGTGGAAGCCATAATCAACGAAGCGCCTCTCGTGAGGGCCCTGTCTGAAGCAGCCGGTGAAGCAAGTGTTGCCTCGACACCTGTTGATCGTTCCGGACCGCTGGCCAAACACTTCAACCTCCTCAAGCACCGGGGCATGGTGATCGAACTTGTACTGCTGACCGGCCTGGGCGCCTACGCGCTGATCGATTACCTATTGCTCACCAACTATCTGATTCTTGGAGACCTCCCCCTGTGGCCATTTGTCTCTGCAGGCCTACTCGCGGGCGCACTGGGAATACGACTCGGCAGAGGTGCACCTGGTGCTGAGCGGGTGGGGGTTGCAGCCATGCTCTGTATGGTGGCGATCGCTGCAACGTATCCGGGCATACAACGTTACACCCTGATCGCTTCGCCTGAGCCAATGTCCGTTGCCTATGAAATGACCGGGGCGGCCCACTTTGAGCATTCAGACTATCCTGCGATTGACCAACGGAGCAGTAATATTACGGAATACTGGGAAAGCCTCGAGACAGGCGCGAACGTCGATTTCCGGGTTCACAAACCGGTATTGGGCTTCGCTCTGGTTGATATGTCCCCTGTTTACGAAAAGAGCCGAGCTTTTTACCGGGCCAGGGAGTAACGGGATCCCCGCAGGCACTGCCGCGAAACTCAAGGGGAAAGAGCAGGTTCGGCCTCTCTTTCCTTAGCCCGCCTTGCCAAGTGAAGCATCAAAACGCCTAACGCCATCACCACCAGGGTCAGCCAGAGGCCGTTGGTGTAATTGCCCTCCACGTCGGCGAGATAGCCAACCACCGCCGGCGCCACCATCTGTGCAATGCCATAGCTGAACGTGAGCCGGCTCATGGGGCGTGATGGATTTTCCGGGAACACCCGCCCCACCATTGCCAGCATCATGCTGACAATACCGATAAAGCTCGCGCCGTAAATAACCGAACTGAGCATCACACTGGCGAGGCTGGTGTTCACGATCAGCATCAGGATGCTGACGGAGTTCAGGATGTAAGCGAGATACAAGGCCAGCCACTGCCCCCAGCGGCGGGAGAACACATCCCACAACCAGCAGGCAGGGGTGGCCGCAAGACCGGCGATCAGCCAGACCAGCCAACCCTGCCCCTGAAGCTCGGGCATGGATTCTGCAATTGCTACCAGGAAGGTGGCCGTGACCACATAGCCCACGCCGGCACAGAAATACGCCAGCTGGAGGATCCGTATGAAACGGCTGCGTTCATCACCTGTTTTGGCCGCACCTGTTTTCGGCAAGGCACAGGCCCGATAATCCGGCATCCAGCGCCATGCGGGGACCAGCAGAGCCAGAGCCACCAGGCCGTATATTACCCACTGTTGATCCCAGGTAAACGGATCCTTGATCAGCTCCGCGGTAACGGCGGTCAGGACAATCCCGAGGCCGATACCGGAAAAGAACACCCCAAGCTCGGACTTCTGGTTGTTCTTGATCAGCCAGCTCATCAACAGCCCGGCGCCCAGTAACATTCCCGCTGAGGTGCTCAGACCGGAAATAAAGCGCAGCAGGTACCAGAGCCACACATTGGTGGTGTAGCCCATCAGCACAGTGGAGACCACGGCAACCACCAGGCCAAGCTGGTAAAGCCTGAACTTGAGATCAAGATCGCTGATCCGGGTAATCAGCACTGCCCCGGTCAGGTAGCCCGCGTAATTCACAGTGGCCAGCAGGCCCACCACGGACTTGCTCAGCCCGAGCGCAGCCACCATTTCCGGGATCATCGGCGTGTAGGAGAATCGGGCAATGCCCACCATCACCACCACCGAAATCACGCTGGCGACCAGCACCTTGATTGTTTCTATCGGCTTCACGGAGATTCCTTACTGCGAAACAACTTTAGATCAAGCGCGGCCCAGGAACTTGCGCTCCTCCACGTTAATGCGAATGCGATCTCCTGTGGAAATGTGCTCGGGAACCTGAACAACCAGGCCCGTGGCAAAACGGGCGGGCTTGGTTCTGGCTGTCGCCGAGCCGCCTTTGACAGACGGATCTGTTTCGTCAATCACCAGCTCAACCGTCGGCGGCAGTGCCAGTGCAACCGGAGCATCCTTCAACAGGATGACCATCACGCCCTGAGTGTCCTCGGAGATGAACAACAACTCGTCGGCGATGGCTTCACGATTCAGGCTGTACTGTGTGAAGTCTTCGGTATCCATGAACACATACTCATCGCCATCAGCGTAGGAGAAGGTGACTTCCCGACGGGTGAGATCGGCCAGGTTGAGCATGTCGGAATCCTTGAAGGTCTCGTCAAGCTTCTGGCCGGTGACCACATCATACATGCGCATGCGGTAGAGACTGCCGCCAGCACGGCCCTGAGGCACTGAACGCTCGATATCCTTCACAAAATACACCCGACCATCGTATTCAACGGCGGAATTCTTTTTGATTTCACTGGCTCTGGGCATGTCTTCTGGTTCCGTAAAAATTGGGGTTTCGGGGCTGCTGATATACCACGACTTCGCCCCGGAATCGATAGCTCTTAGCTCACGAAGGCTCGTACATCCGACAGGAAACGGTCGACCTGTTCAGTGCTCGTAGCCCAGGAACACATCAGGCGGGCACTGCCGCCTATAAAGTTATAAAACCGCCAGCCTTTGGCCCGCAGTGCCGCCTGCAAGGGGTCCGGCATTTCCACAAAAACACCGTTCACCTGCCTCGGATAGCGTAACCGGATACCGGGAAGCCCTTCCAAACCCTCGGCAAGACGCTGTGCACAGGCATTGGCATGGCGGGCATTCTCCAACCAAACATCGCCTTCCAGAAGCCCGCACCAGGGTGCCGAGATATAGCGCATCTTCGAGGCCAGCTGGCCGGCCTGCTTGCAGCGCCATTCGAAGTCCTCCGCCAGAGAACGGTTGAAAAACACCACTGCCTCGCCAAGCGCCAGACCATTCTTGGTGCCCGAAAAACAAAGAACGTCGACACCGGCCTTCCAGGTAATCTCGGACGGGTGCACATCCAGCGCTGCCACCGCATTGGCGAAGCGGGCACCGTCCATATGGATATTAAGCCTGTGGCGATCAGCAACCTCTCGAATAACCCTGAGTTCCTCGGGCGTATACACCGTGCCCACTTCCGTGGCTTGAGTGAGACTGAGCGCCTTGGGCTTGGGGTAGTGAATGTCAGTCCGTTTGGTGACCAGGTGTTCGATACTCTCCGGCGTAAGCTTGCCGTTTTCACCCTGCCCCAGAAGCAGCTTGGCACCGTTGGACGCATACTCCGGGCCGCCGCATTCATCGGTCTCGATGTGCGCAAGCTCATGGCAGATCACGCTGTGGAATGACTGGCCAATCGACGCCAGGGCCAGAGAGTTGGCGGCGGTGCCGTTGAACACAAAGTAAACGTCACAGTCGGTATCGAACAGCTTTCTCAGACCATCCGCCGCTTTTTGCGTCCAGCTGTCCTCGCCGTATGCGGGTTCATCCATGCGGTTGGCCGCTTCCATGGCCTTCCAGGCCTGTGGGCAAACACCGCTGTAGTTGTCGCTGGCAAACTGCTCGGACTGGGACACAACCGCTCCTGAAATCTGAAAGGAAAGCCTTTTACGTTATAGCAACCGCCAGCAGTTGCCAACTTGCCGATACCCAGTTGCCACTGGATTGGCAGTATGACGAAGCCGGATACTTTATACTCTTGCCCCTTAAAGCCAGTAGCACAGGGGCACTCCCGCCATGAGGCGCTTCAACATCGCCAGTATTCCCGGCCGGATCATTACCGCCATCATTGCAGTCGTCTGCCTGGCCGGCAGCTACTACGCGATGACGACAGGCCTTAGCCAGCTCACCGAGGCGCGGCAACTGGAACGGCTACCTGAGACACCCATCGGCGGTTTGACCACGGGCCCATACGTGGTCGCAGGCGATGTCACGGACCAGCTGGGAACGCTCAATACGCCCTATTCCAAAACCAAGGCGGTCTACTATCGCTACAAACTGGAGGAAGAATATCGCGATTCCGACGGTGATTTGCGCATCCGCACCCTGGATTCGGGCGCTCGTGGCGGCAATTTCCTGCTCAGGGACCAGACCGGATCGGTCACTGTGGCAGCGGGCGGCAATCTTGGGGCCGCGGAGTGGGTCCTGGAGCGGACCTATCGCCAGCAATCCGGTCGGCGAATCTATTCGGAGTGGGCCCTCGTTCCGGGCCACACAGCGAGAGTAATAGGCCAATACGATAGCAATACTTCGTCCATCAGCTTTGCAGGCCTGGATGATTTCAGTCTGCCCGCTATGGTCTCCAGGAATACCCTGGCCGCAGACAGTGGCGACAGGTTCTTCGAAGCTGCCATCCGCATTTCCATCGCAACCGGCCTGCTGGCGCTGGGCGTTGCGCTACTGCTGCCCCTCGTAAAGATTCACCGATTCTGGGTCTACGTCCTGGTGATGACGTTTGCGGTGTCAGGAACTCTATCAGTGCTTGGCATCAACAAGCTCCGGCAGGAATGGTCGGCCATCGCCGATTTGTATGAAACCCGCTATCAACAGCTGGATGCAGCCAGCTCCGAGCCACTGGTGCTTGCCGACGTGGCCGCACTGCAGCAACTGATCCGCCAGAGCACCAGTGGCTGGCTGGATCGCTGGATGTTCCGGAGCGTGGTCCAGAATCGCCTGCCCGTTCCCGAGCTGGATGAAAGGACATCCAGCATGGCCCAATCCATCGTGGCCAGCCAGCCCGAAGGCCGATATCAGCACGCCTGGACCAGCCGGGGACTGGCAGCAGCCAGCATTATTGCTGCCCTGTTGCTCTTGTGGTTGTCGATCCGGACCGTCAAATTCAAGCGCCTGATTGAGGCGGTTCCCACCAGCAGTACGCGAGGCCTCAGTTTTGGTCTCTCTGAGCTCAAGGCCATGGTGGATGTTGATGATGACCACCCGCCTCTTCGTGACCCACTGAAAAACGAAAAATGCGTGGCCTTCGATTACAAGGTGGAAGAGAAGCGTGGCTCCGGAAAAAACGCCAAGTGGCGTGTGATAGAGCATCGGCAGGAAAGCGTGCCTTTCTGGCTTGAGGACAGCGAGGGGAAAGTTCTCGTACAGCCGAACGGAGCAAAGATCGAATACCCCCAATACCATTCAGAACGCGAGGGCGACAGGCGTTACACCGTGCGCTTCCTCGACACCTTCGTGAATGTCTACTGCTTGGGCTTCGCCGGACTGGACCGCGACAGGCCGGACCGACTCACAATTCAGAAGGATGAAGCGTCACCCTTCCTGATCAGTGGCAACGAAGAAGAGGACATTGTGCTGGACCGCGGCGCACGGGGGTTTGCGGGCATTGCCCTGACCCTCGGCCTGTTCCTGTTCGCCACCACTGCCCTGTTTGCGGCAGACGGCGGTTTCAGCCCGGACAACCTGATTCTGTCAGCGCTGACGGTACCGTTTGTACTGCTAATTTACACCGGCATCCTGCACTACAACGACATTGTTTTTCTGAAAAACCGCGTTGATCGAGCAGCCGCCAATATCGATACCATTCTCCAGCAACGCCATGACCTGTGGCCCAACCTGGAGAAAGTCGTAAAGGCGTCTCTGGCCCATGAAAAACAACTGCTGAAAGCCATTGCCCAGCTGCGTAATGCCGACCCCGCCGAGATGAATTCGAGCGGGCAGGCAGACAAGCTGATCCAGTTCGAGAGGAAGGTAACCAACGCACTTCAGGCCCGGATCGAAGGCTATCCGGACCTGAAGAACAATGAGGTGATTCAGAAATTCATGTCGATCATGGCAGAGACGGAAAACTATCTTTCGCTACTGCGAAACAGCTACACCGAGAGTGCCATGATCTACAACACGCGGATTCAGTCCTTCCCCGACGTAATCCTTACCAAGCTGTTCCGTTTTCGCGAAGCAGCCCAGTTTGGTTCCGAAGCCTGAACTAGCCGTTCAGGCCGAGGTGCTCGGCGTCCTGCTCGATGCAACGATCCAGCAGCGCCAGATAGTCCGCCTTGGCCTTTACCTTGGTTTCACGGTGAGCGCGCATGTTCAGGGTCTTGAAGTGGAGCGCCAGCTCGGTGGCCCGCTCAACCAGCTTGTCCTGGGCAACCACCTCATCCAGGAAGCCCGCCTCTACAGCCCCTTGCGGGTTGTAGATTTCCGCGTTCACGACCGAGCGATAGAAGTGCGCAGGCGCCAGTCGATGGCGGGCAATTTCGATCCCGGCGTGGTGCATGGTCATGCCGATTGCAACCTCGTTCAAGCCGAGTTTGAAGGGCCCCTTAATACCAATGCGGTGATCCACTGACAGCAGAATGAAGGCCCCTTTGGCAATGGCATGGCCACTACAGGCACCAATAATCGGCAAGGGGAACGCCGCCAGTCGACGGGTAAAGGCGGAGCCAGTCTTGACCAGCGTGGCGGCCTCTTTGGGGCCTTTCTGCATTTCTTTCAGATCATAGCCGGCAGAGAAAACGCCTGGCTGGCCAGTCAGGATCACAACGGCCTTGTCCTGCTCTGCCCGATCCAGCGCGGCATTGAGCCCCTCGAACACTTCATGGCTCAGGGCGTTGGCCTTGCCATTGCTGATGGCAATCGTAGCGACTCCGTCTTTCAAGTCATAACTTACCAGCTCAGTCACCTGTACTACCTCTCTACCGGAATTAAAGTGAGTGTTTGTTTACTTCACTGAACCTGATTGTGTGGCACACGAGCCCAAGATTCAACATCAATTAGTCTTCTTAGTTGCAACTGTCAGATCTATTCTCAGGGTTCAATGATAGGAGGCAAGGTAGGTAAGCAGCGGGCCGATCCAAATCGTAAGAGATACGCCGAGTCCGAATTTACCGGGTTTCAACAGCGTGCTTTTCTTGGGATTGTTCGGGTTATAGAAAATCTTAACCAAGTCCCCCTGCCGATCCACGCTTTTAAACTGGTGCTCGAGAATACCCCTGGCGTTTCGATTGGTGACGAAGATCCAAGGTGAAACACGTTTGCCTTGATACCTTTTGCCGTGAACCTCATATTCATAGAGGGCGCTGACAACATAACGCGTATCAGCATCATATCGATCACTTCCACCAAAGGTGCGGGTGCCTCCGTCCAGTAATTTGCCTGTGACTGAAGGCCACTGCCTCATACGCAACTGGCCGAAGAGCGAAATGCTCATGATCAAAAAGCAGTAGAGCGCAATGAAAAACATGACACCCTGCTTTTCACCTGCTCTAGCCAGCTCCCACATCGTAATCAGGTATTCCACGCGGTTTGCTCTTTTGGTTGAGGATGGCCTGCCTATTCTCTTTATCTTTTTGAGGGGGAAGAATAGATTTTTTGATGCTGAGCGTGATTATTTCGCCATGACTAAACTCACGCAACGGTCGCAAAGCGAACGTTCAAATTTTGGACAGTGCTCGCGTTGACCAGAGCCGGAGCGATTAACCGGCACAGCAGGACAACTGCTTTACATCCTTGGTGAACGTTTGCGCACAGAGTTTGAGTCCTTCAACCATGGTCAGATAAGGGAACAAGTCATCGCCGATTTCCTGAACGGTCAAACCTGCTCGTAACGCCATCACTGCCGTTTGGATAATTTCACCGCCTTCCGCTGCGACAACCTGCACCCCGAGCAAACGGCCTGTGCTGCGCTCTGCTACCATTTTAATAAATCCATGGGTGTCAAAGTTTACTAGCGCACGCGGCACGTTTTCCAAGTCGAGCAGCCTGGTGTCCACGCTATAACCCCGAGCAACTGCTTCGGCTTCAGTGAGGCCAACGGTGGCGACTTGAGGATCGGTGAACATGACCCCGGGCATGGCACTGAGGTCGAGTTTGGCCTCGCCTCCCGTCATGTTGACGGCGGCTCGGCTGCCTGCGGCAGCTGCGACATAGACAAACTGCGGTTGATTGGTGCAGTCACCAGCAGCGTATATTCCGGTGACCGTGGTTTGCAGATGCTCATCCACCTGAATTGCGCCGCGTGAAGTTTCCACGCCAATGCTCGCCAGGTTCAGGGCCTCGGTATTGGGCGTTCGACCGGTCGCCACCAGTAGTTGGTCGGCTCGCAAGGTGCCGGCAGGCGTCTCGACGATAAACTCGTTGTCGCTATAGTCCACGTTGCTGGGCGTGGTCTGGCGAAGCACCTCAATCCCTTCCCGTTTAAAAGCCGCCTCTATGGCCTCTCCGATCGTAGGATCTTCGCTGGACAACACACGGCTCCGGGCTAAAACGGTAACCTTGCTGCCGAGTCTGTCGAATGCCTGAGCCAATTCCAAGGAAACGAAACCGGCACCAATCACGATCAGCCGTTTGGGAACGGTATCCAGCGCCAAGGCACTGGTTGATGTCAGGTAAGGAGTGTCTGCCAGCCCCGTTATTGGCGGCTCTGCCGGTCTGGCTCCGGTTCCAATAAAGGCGCGATCAAAATGAACCGGTTTTTCACCACCCTCAGCCAGCGTGACTACCAGGCTATTGGTATCGACAAACCGGGCCTCACCGTTCAGGACTGTGATGTCCTTGTGTTCTCGAAGTATCTTTTCGTACTTGGTGTCACGCAGCTCCTCCACTCGTGCCTGCTGTTGCTGAAGCAGTTTCGCTCGGTCTACCTCAGGAGCCGCAGCACTGATGCCCGCGTCAAAAGGGCTTTCTTTTCGAAGATGCGCGATATGTGCTGCACGAATCATAATCTTCGAGGGCACGCAGCCAACATTTACGCAGGTGCCGCCGACGGTCCCACGTTCAATCAGGGTGACGCGGGCACCGCGCTCTGTTGCCTTCAAGGCAGCCGCCATGGCGGCTCCGCCACTGCCGATTACAGCAATATGCAGTTTTTGGTCATTTTTCACTCGGGAAACTCCTTGGAGCTTTGGAATTGCTCTCGTAGCTGGCGTCATAGTGTTTTTTCCGCCAGAACGCATAGACCGTAAGGCCGATGAATACCGCCAGTGCCGGAAGAAGCACATAGTCGAGATAGCCCGTCAGGGCGGCCAGTCCCACGGTGGACATAAGAATGACCAGAATCGGTGTGAAGCAGCATAGTGCAACCAGAATAGTGCCTACTATGCCAACTCTGAGCAGGTTCTTCGGATTCTTCATTGCCCCTCCGGGGTCGCCTCTGAGGCCGTGGGAGTGGAGGGGTAACCAGCGTCGCTCGTGGCCTCGGTGAGCGCCTCTATGGAAGTGAGCGCATCGTCAAAGGTGACGACGGCTTCTCGATCAGGGTA
Source organism: Marinobacter sp. MIT932201 (assembly GCF_047123295.1). Classification (NCBI taxonomy): domain Bacteria; kingdom Pseudomonadati; phylum Pseudomonadota; class Gammaproteobacteria; order Pseudomonadales; family Marinobacteraceae; genus Marinobacter; species Marinobacter sp. MIT932201. The sequence goes on from NZ_CP138917.1 coordinate 3,242,596, forward strand.
GCTCACGGAAACTTGCGACACCCCTTCCACCTTACTTAAGGCCAGCTTGACGGTGATCGGACACGCAGAACAGGTCATGTCAGGCACCGAGAGAGTCACTTTTTGAGACGCAGCCCAGGTGGACATGCTGAGCAAAGTGAGGAACATGGCAAGTACAAGCTGTTTACGCATGAGGAAAATCTCCGTTTAGTAGAATAGGGGCAAAATGTAAGGGAACACTAAAGCGACCAGTACCAGAGCCGTAACTACCCAAAAGATCATCTTATAGGTCTTTCGGACTTGAGGGATCGCACACGTTTCACCGGGTGAGCATTGCTCTACAGGGCGATAGATTCGTCGCCAGGCGAGGTACATGGCGACGATGGCCGCGCCAATGAACAGCGGTCGATAGGGCTCCAAAGCTGTCAGATTGCCGATCCAGGCACCGGAAACGCCCAGAGTGATAAGTACCAATGGCCCGAGACAGCAAGCCGAGGCGAGAATTCCAGCAACCCCCCCGACAGCGAGAGAAGCACCTCCGGATTTAGATTTGAATTTCGACATGACGTTTACACCTGTTGCCCATGGACTTGATGAGATAAGGTTACTTCCGTAGTCAAGTACGGAGTCAAGCATCATGTTGGATAAAGCTAATTCACTGACTATTGGCGGCTTGGCCAGGGCGGCCAACGTAAATGTAGAGACGATCCGCTATTACCAGCGGCGTGGTCTGTTATCGGAACCCAAGCGGCCTCCGGGTGGCATTCGACGCTACGGTTTCGCCGATATTGATCGGTTGACCTTTGTGAAAACGGCGCAGCACCTGGGTTTCAGTCTCGATGAGATAAGCGACCTCCTACGGCTGGAAGATGGCACCCACTGTGAGGAAGCCAGTGCGCTCGCCGAGCACAAGCTGAAGGATGTGCGTGAAAAGATCGAAAGGCTGGTCAAAATTGAGAAGGCTCTGAGCGACATGGTCAGTCAATGCCACGCACGGCCGGACAGCATCGCGTGCCCGCTCATTGCATCTCTACATGAGGGAGACATTGGAACAAAAAGCCAAAGGGATTAGCTTCTGAACCAATCGACCTCTTGAGGCTCTACCCCGTCACTGCGGACACTACGAAAAGATAGGCAGATTTATCGAACCGAGGTGCGCGAACGTTCGCTTTTGTTTAGAAGCTGAGGCTCTCGACCGGTCACAGAATGACCGTTCATTGTTGGAATAATGCTATGCGGCTGATTTGTGCCATATGGGGGAGGGACTCATTAGAGCCAGTCTGAGTATGAAAGATAAAAACACCACTCTCTTCACCTCTGTGCTGGACCCACAGCGGCCAGATCTTGCACCATTAAAGGCCTGGCCGTGGCAGTCCGGGTAGCATGGCCTCCACGTCAATCTTGTAGGTAGTAAAAAAAGCTTCCGCCGCTTCAATCAGTGCCGTCTCGGTTTTGAGTATTCCGAGATAGACCGGCCATTCGGCGTCTATCAGTTCGGTTCTGTAACGGTCCGGGTCGATGGACCCCAGCTGCGCCAGGAACCGGAACTCCATTTCGTTCATGACGATGTAATCGCAGCGGTTGCGCAGAAACATTTGCAGCATTTGCTGGGTGTTGTATGTGTCATGGCGCACCAGCTGGCTCCCGATCCGCTCCTCGAGTCGATCACTGTAGACAAACCATCTGCGAAGGCAGATGCCTCCCTCAAGGTCATCGAAGGAGTCCGTTTTAAGGCCTGGTTGCGCGAACACACGATCGCGCCAGGTCAACAGCGGCCCAACGGCGTGCATTCTGTCCGGCAGAGGCATCCATAGCGGGTTAGCAAAAACCGCGTTGGCCAGTCCTCTTTCCAACGCCCAAGCCTGGCGTTTACGAGCCATCGGGAGGAAATCGGCCGAGATACCAGTCTCCATCGTGAAGTCATTGATCACCTCGACCAGAATGCCCTCTTTGAGGTCGCTGCCGTAATAAAACGGCATAAAGCCCTCGTCCGATCCCATAATCTGAAGCGTTTGGGAAGAAACTGGAAGGAGCCAGACTGCCATTACAAAAAACAGAACTACTCTCATTCGGTCCCCGTCGAAGTGATCAATCGGGTAAGGTCGTCGTTTGCCCAACGCTGCCTTACTGGTTAAAGACAGTTTGGCTCGAATTCCGGCCAGATGCCATGACAGAGTCGATATCGCTGCGAAGTCAGCTTTACCCACAAAAACTGTGGATAACTTTGTGGGAAGCGTTCGGATAGGTGCCTTCAGCCCTGCAATGGCAGGGCCTCAGCAATTGTGGCGTTTTAATGACCGGCCAAAGAACAAACAGTCTCGCCAGGGCTATCGAATACCCTTGGACTGCAGCCACTGACTGATTTGCGCCTGATTCATAGCGCCACTCTGGCGGGCCACTTCCCTGCCATTCTGGAACAGGATCATGGTGGGGATGCTACGAATGCCAAACTGGCTGGCGGGGCCCTGGGCCTGTTCGGTATTGAGCTTGGCAAACCGTACCTTGCCCCGCCAGTCCTTCGCGGCCTGTTCAAACTGCGGTGCCATCATTTTGCAGGGGCCACACCAGCTCGCCCAGAAGTCCACCAGCACCGGCAAATCACTGCGCCCGGTATGGGCTGCGAAGCTCTGGTCTGTGAGTTCCAGAACCTGATCCGGCCACAACGGCTGTTTGCAGGCGCCACAATTTCCGCCGGCTGACAATTTCTCCGCCGGTACTCGATTGACCTTATGGCAGTGGGGACAAACCAGGTGTCGGATGTCGGTCATGATTCATTACCCTCAGAGTTTTTACTGGTAAAGATGATCAGGGCAGACGGCAGGAAATCAAGCTGCAGCACTCACCTCGCATCGCCAGACCGGCCGTTTGCGGCCATAATGACCAGCCAGAGTGGGAAAGCACCAGGCAGACAGGGGTTCAGCATGAGAAGACTCGATGGCAAAACGGCTCTGGTTACCGGAGCGGCCAGAGGCATTGGTGAGGCGATCGCCGTTCAATTCGCCAAGCATGGAGCGAAGGTCATCGTGTCAGATATTGACGATCAGCAGGGTCAGGCACTCGTTGATAGCTCAGAATTCGACATGCACTATCTCCATCTGGACGTGAGCGATGAAGCCCAGTGGATCGATTGCGCCAGCTTGATCGAAGAGCAGTTCGGGGGCCTGGACATCCTGGTGAATAACGCCGGCATTACCGGATTTCTGGAGAGTAGCGGGCCTCACGATCCGGAAAACCTCGATCTTGATTCCTGGCAGACCGTTCATGCAACGAACCTTAACGGTGTTGCCTTAGGCTGCAAGTATGGGATCAGGCTGATGAAGACCTCCCGGGCCGCCAGCATCGTCAACATTTCCTCAAGATCGGGGATTGTTGGTATTCCCGGGGCGGCTGCTTACGCGTCCAGCAAGGCCGGCGTCCGGAATCACACCAAGACCGTGGCGCTGTACTGTGCCGAAAAAGGCTACGCGATCCGGTGCAACTCCATTCATCCCGGCGCCATTATGAGTCCGATGTGGGAAGCGATGCTTGGGGAGGGGGAAGCCCGGGACGCTGCAATCGCAGAGGTAGAAGCCGGCGTTCCGATTGGCAGGATGGGAAAGCCCGAGGATGTCGCCTATGCGGCTCTCTATCTTGCCTCAGACGAATCAAACTATGTGACAGGCATCGAGCTGAACATCGACGGCGGCATACTGGCCGGAAGCGCCTCAGCTCCGGCCAGACGCTAAGGCCCGAATTCAGAATTCGGACATCACATCCTGCAGATCCTGCTTGAGCTCTGCAGGCTCGGTGATCCAAACCGTTTTATCGAGGCCGGGAAACACGCCCACATCAAGGCCATCCTTTGTTAAGCCGGGAACCCACTTCCGGAAGAAATCGGGCAATGAAATGCTTCGAGGCGTCAGCTCTTCGCCGCCGCTGGCATACTCGGAAGCAAAGGCCGCAGTGGGCCAAACCGGCAGGTACTCCACATCGCCGTCATCCGAGGCAATCTTCAGGAAGCGGCTGTCGTTGTTGACCAGAATCCAGATTTCCCGGTCCTCGGCCACCTGGCTCAGGAAGTAGTCGTACCGCTCTTCACCATCCATTTCCATTACCTGATTCTGTTCGTTATTGCTCATGTCGGGTACGCCACTCCTATTAAACATTTCCAACCGGGGCTCAGGATTCCACCACACGGGCCCGGAGTCTCGGTAGCTGGGCCGGGTAGTGTTCCTGGATGAAGGTTACTATGCCCTCCCGAACCGCACATCTCAGGTCCCAGTTCTTGCTGGAATCGGCAGCGCTCATCAGAAACCGCACCTGGATCGCCTGATCGCTGGAATCGGTTACCTGTACTGATGAAAATTCGCCATCCCAGAGTCCCGACTCCTTCAGCAGGCGGGCAAACTCTTGTCTGAGCGGTTCAACCGGCATGGTGTAGTCGACCCAGACAAAGACCGTTCCCAGCAGCTCAGAGGTATTCCTGGACCAATTCTGGAACGGATTCTCGATAAACCATTGCAGTGGCACTACAAGGCGGCGCAAATCCCAGACCCGCAACACCACATAGGTGGCTGTTACTTCTTCCACCCAGCACCACTCGCCCTGCACGTGCAGGACATCGTCTATGCGGAAGGGCTGAGTGAGGGCGATCTGCATACCCGCCAGCAGATTGCTCAATACCGGCCGGGCCGCGAAGCCAAGAATCAGGCCGCCAACGCCGGCAGAAGCCAGCAGGCTCGCGCCCATATGCTGAACGGATTCGAAGGTCATCAGGGCCGCGCCCAGGCCGATAATAACGATCAGGATGTTCAGTGCCCGAACGAGAAAACGGGTCTGGGTTTCGACCTTGCGCGCCCGTTTCCACTGCCCTTCCAGCACCGGATTAAGCGCCACAATGACCTCGCCGATGGCTGAGGTCAGTCGAACCGCCGCCCAGGTAATGGCGAGCACAAGCAACAGGGTTGTCACCTGCTGGATCGCCGCCATCAGGGGCAGATCAGGTGGTGCAGTCTGCAGAGAGCCAGCCAGCGCAAGCAGGCAAAAAACCACACCGAGCGCCCGCGCCGCCGCATCCAGGAACAACCGGATAACCGTTCTGGACTCGGAAAAGTGCCGGAACACAGCGAGGGCAAGCCGGTAGACGATATAGGTGACCGCAACCGCCAGAATCGCCGAAAACCCCGGCCACAACCACGCCGTGAAACCGGCCTCAAACGATTCCAGCATCAGCCCTCCAGGAGCTTTCGATCAGAAGAGTCCGCGGCGAGCATGTTTCTGGGTCGCCGCGTTCCATAAAAGCCTAGACCAGGCCCTGCTCTCGCGCCATTGCCATGGCCGCCTTCGGGCCGGTCCAGAGCGAGGGAAGGATAATCAGCGAAACCGGAATCGCCGTCAGCACAATGAACTGCTGCAGCACACCAATCTGGCCGGCGCCCATGTACAGGAGAATTGCCGCCATCAGCGCCATGGCACCACCCCAGAACACACGAATCCACGGGTTTGGTTCGTCATGGCCTGCGCCGACCATGGCAATGGAATAGCTCATGGAGTCGCCGGTGGTGGCGACGAAAATGGTTGTCAGTAGCAGAATCGCAGCCGCCATCCAGGTACCACCGGGCAGGGCCTGTGCCACCGTCAGAGTGGCGACATCAAAGCGGAAGTTATTCAGCGCTTCGGTGAGGTCGAAGGTACCGGCAAGCTGGTGGTAGATACCGGAGCCCCCCAGTAGGGTGAACCAGATGGTGGTGGCGATCGGCGCCAGCACGGCTACCGCCAGGACCATTTCGCGTACCGTCCGGCCCCGGGAAATTCTGGCGACGAAGACCGCCATCAGCGGCGTGTAGCCAATGAACCAGGCGAAGAAGAACACCGTCCACCATTTCATCCACCAGGCCGGCGCCGTCTCGGCAGTCATGGTTGCCATGGCAAAGAAGGAGGTGACGTATTCACCCATAGACTGGGTGTAGGTATTTGCCAGGAACAGAGTTGGCCCGAAAACAAAAATGACACCGGCAATCACCAGCGCCAGTATGACGTTAAAACGGCTCAGCAACTGGATACCCTTGTGCAGACCGGTCATGGCAGATGTCATGTAAACGCCGGCTAATACCACCAGCACGGTCAACTGGGTGCCATAGCCGTCCGCCACGCCAAACAGCTCGTGCAACCCAAAGCTCATCTGGGTGGCGAGAAAACCGATGGGGCCGACGGTTCCGGCCACCACGGCAATCACACAGAAAGCATCAATAACCCCGCCGAGGCGGCCCTGAATCACCTTCTCACCGAAAACCGGGTACAGCAGCGTTCTCGGTTGCAGCGGCTTGCCCTGGCCGTAATGGGCCCGGGTCAGTACCAGCGCGGTAAGGGAACCGAGCACGGCCCAGGCCAGGAACCCCCAGTGAGTAAACGACTGGGCCATGGCCGGGGCGACCGCTGCGGCGGAGCCGGCTTCGGTGTCAAACGCCGGGGGCGTCATGACGAAGTGGTAAACCGGTTCACCGGCGGCAAAGAACACGCCGCCACCGGCCAACAAGGTACACATGATCATCGACAACCACCGGAAACGGCCTATTTCCGGCTTTTCCAGCCCGCCGATCCGTGCGGCGCCAGCGCGGCTCAGGGCTGTACCAATTGCAATGAAAAACGTCAGAAGTAGCAGCAACTGGAAAAAGGATCCCAGGTAGGTGGCGGTCCACGCAAACCCGGCGCCGATCAGGTCGGCCACGTGGCTGCTGTCGATGATTGAAGCACCCACGAACAGAAGAATGAAGCCGATCGTGAGCACCAGAACGACGGGATCACTGTCTGAAAACGGCCCGCTTCTGGCTCGCGGGAGAGATTGGGATTGAACGGTCATCTGGTCTGCCTCCGGAAGAAAAAGCCGCGCAGGCTACAGGAAGTGAAAGCCTCTTGCACGGGGGATTTCTGAAAATACGCATGGTCCGATAAAAAACATCACCGTATTGTTAGGATTCTATCTTTTTAGGAGGATTCTTTTGTCCCACCTGTACCTGGCGATATTGCTTGGCATGACCGTGGCACTCGGGCCCTTGGCACTTGATGCCTACTTGCCTGCGTTTCCGGACATCGCCGATGGCCTGGGCATTGACCATGGGCATGTGGGGCTGACGCTCAGCGCCTATGTCACCACGCTGGGCCTGGCCCAGCTGGTTGGTGGCCCCCTGTCTGACCGATACGGTCGCAAGCCAATTCTTTTCGGAGGACTGCTGATCTTCATGGCCGGAGCCGTCATGGTGTCTATGGCCGACAGTCTGTCCGACATGGTGTTCTGGCGGATAGCCCAGGGGATTGGTGGCGCCTTCTGTGCGGTATCGGTTCCTGCCATTGTTCGCGACGAAGTCAGTGGGCAAGACGCCGCAAGGCTGTTTGGCCTGATTGGTCTGATCATGTTCATAGCCCCGGCTGCGGCTCCCTCGCTGGGGTCACTCATGCTGGCGCTTGGCGAGTGGCAGTGGATCTTTCTCATGCTGGCCGGCTACGCGGCGTTTCTCGTGGTAGTTCTGCAGGTGGCGCTTTTCCCGAAGCTGAAACCAAGAGCCCCCATCAAGACACCGGTTCGATCCCTGGTGACCAACTATCTGCTCGTGCTCCGGCACACAACCACCATGCGGTTCATCGGGATACAGGTCCTCTGTTTCAGCACCATGTTGTTATTTATTACCCATTCCTCGTTCATCTACCAGGAGTGGTACGGTCTCTCCAACAGCACCTTCGCCATCCTGTTCGCCGCCAACATTGGCTTCATGGCTGGCCTCAATTTGCTCAACCGCCCCCTGCTGAGACGATTTTCCTCAGTCCATTTGGTGCGCGCGCAGGTCATCGCCCAATGGCTGGCCCTTGTCGCTCTGGTTACCAGCGTCCAACTCCAGGGACCGCTCTGGTTGGTGGCAGGTTGCATCATTGTTGCCATTGGCTGCCAGGGCGGCATCGTGCCCAACAACATGGCCAACGCCATAAAATTCTTTCCGAACCTCAGCGGCACCGCAGCGGCACTGTTGGGCGCGTCGCAATTTACCATTGCCGGCGCCATCAGCACCCTGTCCTCAATCACGGGTGATCAGACATTGCCCAGCATCACAATGGCTATGCTAGCTTGTTCAACGGGTGCTGTTATTTTAGCGCTGGGCGCGCCCCGCGCGGTGGCTTTGGCGAAAGCATCCGGCGTGTAACAATTTCAAAACAGGGATCTTCTGGAAAGCATTCACGAACCGATCAATGCTCAAAATGACACCTCCTGAAACAACGGGATCATCCCGAAAACCGGCAAGCGCCAAAAGCGGTATTTTTGTTGCGAGGACTGGTTTATCTTAACCATAGAAAGCAATGTGCCTTTTACGTTCATCACGCAGAAACAGAGCTGCTCTGGCTCGGTAATTGGAGAACAATGAATTGAGTGACAACCCCGCTGGACTGGTTGAAGATAGCTCCGTTTACAGAACCTTATTGGAGTCAACCAAAGCGATTCCCTGGAAAATCAACTGGCGAACCATGCGATTCGAGTACATAGGGCCCCAGATTGAAGCCTTGCTCGGCTGGCCCCAGGACAGCTGGCTAACCGTAGACGACTGGGCCACACGCATGCACCCCGAGGATCGGGAGCGGGTCGTCAATTTCTGCGTATCGCAATCCCAGGCCGGGGTCGATCATGAGGCGGACTATCGGGCCCTCACCGAACGAGGAGAATACGTCTGGTTGCGGGATGTGGTGCATGTACTGCGTGACGATAACGGTGATGTCGAGGCTCTGATCGGCTTTATGTTCGACATCAGCGAGCGCAAGAAAACCGAAGACGAAGTGGTCGCTCTGCAGAAGAAATTGGAAGAGTATTCTTACAAGGATGGACTCACCGGCGTCGCAAACCGCCGAATGTTTGATACCGTCATGAACGAGAACTGGAACGACGCCATCCGACACCAGTCTTCTCTGTCAGTCATACTGCTCGATATCGACAATTTTAAAGCGTACAACGATCTTAACGGCCATTTGCAGGGTGATGAATGTCTCAAGCGAATCGCTACGCTACTGGAGAACGCGGCCCAACGGCCCCGCGACTTCGTGGCAAGGTTCGGTGGTGAGGAATTCGTGATCATCCTGCCCGAAACGGACACGCCAGCTGCCATCAGTGTGGCTGAACGTTGCCGTCAGTTGCTTCTCAAGGAACAACTTCCCCAGGGAGGCAGCCCGCACAGTAAACAGGTTACTATGAGCATGGGAATAGGCACTGTGATTCCCTCACGCCACGACCGCATCGCCGATTTCCTGGATCTGGTCGACCAGCGACTCTATAAAGCGAAGCGGGACGGCCGTAATCGAATTGTCTTCGATTAAAATAGAAAAGGCCGCGCAGTAATCTGAGCGGCCTCTATCCCGATTGACTTACTTCTGGACTTGCTCAAAGTAACCGGTCAGACGGTCCTTGTTCGTTGCAGCGGCTGCAGTGAGCTTATCCACGGCGGCTTTCGCAGAGTCGTAGTTGACAGCTTCGCCTACCTGAATGACACCGGCCATGTTCAACGCGGCATGGGGCGTGCATTTATAAACGTATACGCCCTCTTCGTTCAGGGTCACCGTGATGCCCTCATTCATGGCTCCCTGCCAACCTTCAGCACCCTCAGGCACCTCTACGGACACTGAGTTGTGGGCTGGATCGACAAGGACAAATTTGACGGTATCGCCAGGCTCGGCCTTCACAAATCCCGGTTCAAAGACCATGGCGCCGTCAGCGCCGGAGTTTTTCATTTCAACAACGTGTTCGGCCGCCATCGCAACCCCGGAAATCAGAGCGAGCCCGACTGCAGCAATGGTATGCTTAAGCGTTAATTTCATAGTGACTGCACCTCATTGGTTGGTCATTGAAAGCACTGAGTGTTACGCATCCTACCCATACCAGGATCCCTTTCGACTCTAAGGGCATATCCTTATGGGAATGACACCCCTGGTTCGCCAAGGCTCGGCCCTGAGAACCAATGAGGGCCTGTTTCGTACAAATTGGCATCATGTCTTCGGATATTGAATGATGGCGGAACCAAAGATCGACGGCATACACTGCAAGAGCAAGCTCGCTCCTTTGTGCAACAGCAGATCCTGAACGGAGATCGGGAATCGGCGAGCCATTAAGCTAAAAGGGGTTTATGCAACAAAAGACAATTACTGACGAAACCTTGAGAATGGGCGTTGACGTTCTGGCCGAGAGAGATTCCGTTTTATACAGGATCCGGGACCGGCTTGGGTACCCGCCACTCTGGGCCCGAGAGCCGGGGTTTGCCTCACTGGTGCATATCATTCTGGAACAACGGGTCTCGATCAAAGCCGCAGCCACCATGTTTCAGCGGCTCGCGTCGCATCTAGGATCGGTAACCCCGGAATTGGTCCAAAAGGCTGGCGAGTCTGAGCTGAGGCAAGTCGGGCTTACACGGCAAAAAGCCCGGTACTGCGTCGAGCTCGCCAATCGGGTTGCCAGCGGTGCGCTGGAACTCTCAAAGCTTGACACCCTTGACGATGCGCAGGGCCGAAGCCACCTTTTGGATATACCGGGTCTCGGGCCCTGGACCGTCGACGTCTATTACATGATGGCGCTCCGGCGAGCGAATGCCTGGCCTCAGGGAGACCTGGCACTGGCATCCGCGATACAGGACATCAAACAGCTGGAGGCCCGGCCAACCAGAGATGAACAACTTGTTTTTGCAGAACAATGGCAGCCGTGGCGAGCTGTAGCAGCTCGCATGCTCTGGATGCATTACCTGGACGCACGAGGTCAATGAAGGAGGCAACGTGATCTACGAAACCGAAATGAAACACCTGCCCGCTGTGCGCAGCCGCCCATGGCTGGGTGGGGCTCGGCCGCATTGTTTATGCAAGCTCGTCAGAGCAGCTTTCAAGCTGGCTCGACGAGCTGCATGTGGCGCCACCACCCGTGGCAACCTTGCCAATCAATCAGGTGGTGCCGGGTGTTCCTACTGAGGGTCCTTTCCCCGCTCTTGCAGACGCCATCCGCGAGCTACACCAGCGCTACGCCTTGGCGGAGCGGAACAAAACATAGTTCCCCAACAACGCCAGGCATGCTCCCAACACAGCCGTTGCTGTCCATTCGAAGCCCTCGAGCCAGGTCGAAACGCTCAGGGCAACCACAGGGAAAAGCACCGTCGCGTAGCCAGCCTTGTCAGCGCCCAGAGTCTGGATGACCGTGATGTAGCAATAAAACGCAATGATGGAGCCAGGCACCGCCAGGAATACAGTCGCTCCCCAGAATGTCGCTGAAGTGGGCACCACCCATTCCACACCCTGCAACAGGCACCAGATGCCAAGAATCACCGCGCCGTAAACCATGGCCCATGCGTTGGCCTGGAACAGCGGCACCTGTGACATCCGCACCTTGATGCTGACCAGGTTACCCATGGAGAACCAGAAAGTTCCTGCAATGGCGAACAAAATGCTGGTGGCGGTGGCGTTACCCAGCTGCAAATCGTGCCAGAACAGCAGGGCCACACCGGTGATCCCCAGAGAGATTGCCGGATACAGCCGAGCGGTGGGCCGCAATCGCAACCAGAGCCAGCCATTCAGGGCGTTAAACAGCGCGGCCAGGGAGAATACCACCGCCAGCAGACCGCTTGTCATCGATTCTGCCGCACGATAGATAAGAAGGAAGTTGATGCTGTACAAGGTCGCCCCCTGCAGTACCAGCCAGCCGTGCTGTTTCAGGGTAAGCTTTTCCAATCTGCGCACGATGGCAAGAACCACCAGTGTCACCACAGAGGCCATAACGAATCGGTAAAACACGGAGATATCGACAGGGGCTGCTTCAACCTGCAGGCGAATCGCTGTCCAGGTCAGCCCCCAGATCAGTACCGTCAAACCATAGTGAGCAGAGATGGGCATGGCAGTGAATCCTGTTGCAATAGTAACAATCGTTGAGCAGGGATCAGCATACGACTCAAACACCACCAAAACTTGTCAGATCCTGCTGAACCATGGATGATTCTTGCGGAGGCCCCCTATGCAGACCGATTCAGAATCCATGCCCAGACACCCAACGCAATCGCGCCCGGCAAATCGTGACATTGTCGATACCTTGAGAACCGCTGGCGTCGCCCCACAGCGAATGGTGGAACTGGATCAGGGGCGGGCTCTGGCGCAGTGGCAGAATCGTCAGGGCGAGGTGCGCTATGAACGGCCCCGTCACCATGCATTGAGCATTTACATAGACAAGGGCGAGCAAGCCCGAAGGATGTTGAACGGCAAGGTTGTCAGTCAGGGTTTTCCGGGTGCCGTCTGCCTGTTTCCGGCGGGCAGCCGCTCAAGTTGGCAAATCGGCGGCAAGTTCGAATTTTTTCATTTCTATTTCAATGATCTGGACGTCGCCCGGTGCGCCGAAGAGACCTGGGATGCCGATCCCGATAAGCGCCAGCTTTCCGAGCTCTACCACTCGGAGGACGCGGTTCTCGCCCAGGCCGGCAAGCTACTGGCACTCAGCGACTGGCAGGCTCCCGGCCAGACCATGGCCATGGATCACCTGGCACAATGGCTTCTTCTTCAGGTCGTCAGCCGCCATTCCAGTGTTCAGCATGCGCTGCCGGAAGTCACGGGACAGCTGTCAGTTCGATATCGCAGAATGCTGCAAGAGCGCATCCACGCTCATCTGGGCCAGTCATTGACGCTTGCCGACATGGCCAGTTGGGTAAACCTGAGCCCCTATCATTTTGCCAGGCTTTTCCGGGCGACATTCGGCTGCGCGCCCTATCAGTATGTGCAGGAGCAACGATTGATCCGGGCCCGTGACTTGCTCCGCAATAGCCGCAACAAAATTACCGCTATTGCTCTGTCGTGCGGATTCAACGATTCCAGTCAATTCAGCCGGGCGTTCAAATCAAGGTTCGGAGTCACCCCATCAGGCTATCGATCCCACTGCACTGACTAATTTACCAACCCCGACCGAGGCACCAGACACGCCATGGCCGTGAGCGAAACATCCCGAAAAGTCGCCTCTGAAGCAACAACACTCGGGAATCGATCGTAAAGCATCCGACGGCACGTAGAGGTTCGTGCCTCAGCATTTTTGACGCAATCAGCCTGCGCCGTCGCGCCACTACCCTCGCCGGTAACATCCGAGCAAAAGTCCGGAATCTGGGTAAAGATCCAGTCAACCGCGGCGCTGAGTTCAACGGGATTGGCCCGCAAGTTGGAAAGGCGGCTTGCGTCGATGGGGTCGGGCTGTTCGCGGGTCTGGTCCCAGAGAACAAACAGCAGGGCGGCAGATACCAGTACAACAGTCACCTTTGGAAACTTCATAGGGGCCTTTTCAATCCGGTGAATCAGATCGCCGATCATAAACGCTCAGGCAGCTTCTGTCCCGGTTTCCTATACTAGTGGCGATTCAATGTATTAGGGCTGGCGAAGGAAGATAGCCTTACCATTTGATAGCCACTCTTTTTAAGCCACAAGGAGTTTTCCAAATGACCACAATGATTGTTGGTCTGATTCTGTTTCTCGGCGTGCATTCGCTCTCCATCTTTAACGAGCCATTGCGTAACAGGCTGAACGCGTCCATGGGAGAGGGAGCCTTCAAAGGACTTTATTCCGTAGTGTCGCTGATAGGTCTGGTTCTGATCGTCTGGGGTTATGGTGCAGCACGGATGGATCCGACGGTGATCTACGTGCCTCCCGCCTGGCTAAAGCACGTGGCCTTCCTGCTTCTGGTGCCAGTATTTCCGCTACTGTTTGCTACCTACTTCCCGGGGAAGATCAAGGCAAAGCTGGGGCACCCCATGCTCGTTGCCGTCAAACTCTGGGCTCTGGCACACCTTCTCGCAAACGGAATGCTCCACGATCTTCTGCTGTTCGGCTCGTTCCTGGCCTGGGCCGTTGCCGACCGGATCTCCATGAAGCGCAGAACCCAGCGAGCCATTCCAACGCTGCCAGCCACCAAAGCCAATGACGTTATTGCAGTCATCGGCGGCCTTGCAGTGTATGTGGTTATGGTGGTGTGGGCCCACCAGTGGCTGTTTGGTGTGGCGCCAGCCTGATTGGCCGGCGCAAACTCTCACTAGAGGCCCTGGGCGCCCCGGCGCAACCAGTCGTGCACGAACGCGAGTTTGCGTTGCGCCGTTTCTGACAACACAAACGGGTACAGGTCAGAAAGGCCCATGGAGCGGTTCACATGGTTGACCCGAATGGCCAGCGACGCCGCGACGTTAATCAGCATGGCTGTGTCGGGCTCGGCGTAAGGATCCCAGCCCTGTCTGGGCACTTCCGGCGATGTCAGCCCCGATGACACCAGGCTGTCGGTGATGTCTGTCAGGTGCAGCAGGTGCGCGGCAGTCTCTGCCCAGTCCTCGTGAGGGTGTGCCGAGGCGTAACTGGTCAGGTAGAACAGCCTCCAGTCCTCTGGCGGACCGTTGTGATAGTGATGCTCAAGGGCCGCCGGATAATCGGCTCGTTCATCACCAAACATTTCCCGGAACGCATCAAGAAAATCTTCCCGCAAACTCAGACGCCACCAGAGCATATGAGCGATCTCATGGCGCATATGGCCAACCATGGTGCGGTAGGGTTCATCGAGGGCTTGTCGTCGGGTGGTACGAACCACCGGATCCGCCTCTGCAACACTGATGGTAACCACACCATTGGCGTGCCCCATGGCAACAGGAGTCAGTCCCTCCGCCAACATATGAAAAACCGGGCGTGTGCCCGGATCCTCCGGGCGAAACCAGTGCCAACGCCCGAGGTTATCCAGCACCCACCGCTTTGCAGCCTCAGTCTCGGCCCAGTTTGGCATGGCATTGGGAATGTTCGGGTCCGGCGCCAGCGCTGTCATCGCGCAAGACCTGCAGAAAGCCCCTTTCTCAGGCGCAATCCAGTTGCAGCCGATAATGTCCCGATTCACGCAGAAAGGCGGCATGGGGACGAATGCCCTGGCCTGTGGATCGTAAGCGACCGGCGTGCCCTCGGCAGTGGTGAGATTGTCAAACCACAGATTTCCGGAACCAACCGGGTTGGAAAAAACCGTCATAGAGCTGGTGCTCCTTTTATACGGCAGTTTGCTCGAGAATGTGTCGCCGTTCTCCCGAACCTATACCCTATAGCCAAGGAACACCAGCCAGAGTGGCCAATCGGCCCAGCCAAACCTTACATCCTAATAACCAGATCGTCGTAATCAAAACGCACTTTCGGCAAGCCAGAACTCCGGTCACGGGCGCTGCGGTAGCCCAGGGCAACAATGGCCGAACTCTCCAGCCCCAACTCGGCCAACCCCAGCACCTCATCATAGGCGTTGTGGTCAAAACCGGTCATCGGGCAGCTGTCGATCCGCATGGAGGCGGCCGCGGTGAGCAACGTGCCCAGGGCAATATAGGCTTGCTGGTGTGCCCACGCCTGTTTCTCTGCTTGCGACTTGGATGCGAGAGCCTCTTTCATGTGAGTCACATAGCCCGAGATCTCCGCCGCAGGTACGCTCCGGGTTTTCTCAAACTGCGTGACATACCTGTCGACGGTGTGATCACCAATGTCTGTCTGCGCTGCAAAAATAATTAAATGCGAGCAGTCCAAGACCTTCTGCTGGCCATACGAATAAGGCAGCAAATCCTTCCGGACCGGCTTGCTCTCAACAATCAGAATTTTGTATGGCTGCAGTCCATAGGAAGATGCGCTCTTGCGGGCTGCATCCACCAGTGTTTCCACCGTTTGGCCATCAAGCTTTTCTGGTGAAAACTCGCGGACGGCGTAACGCCAGTCCAGGGCTTCGTGTATGTTCATAGGGTTGCCTCCTTCAGTTTGAGGTAACCACTCTATGGAACCGGCGAACCCTAAAAAACGGATGAAATAGAACTACATATTTTCCAAAATGGAAATAGCCAGAAGTTAAGCCACGGGATCAGCGCTATTCCCAATAAGGCTTCTCGCCCAGATGCTGGTCCAGATGGTCAAGCAGCAGACGAACCTTGGTGGGTTGCTTGCGCCCAGGCGGAAACAGGGCGAATACAGTATAGGGCTTGGGCGGGAAATTGGTCAGCAAGGGAACCAGGACGCCCTTTTCAATATCGCCCTGCACCAGAAAGCGCGGTAATAAACCAACGCCAGCTCCCCTCAACAGACTCTGACGGATCGCCAGGCTACTGTCCGTTCGGTAGTTGCCACTGACTCTCACCTCCACATCGCCCAGTTCCCAGACTCCCGGTCTGTCATGCAGTGAAAACGTCAGGCAGTTGTGCCGTGTCAGGTCTTCCGGACCGAGAATATCCGGGGCGTTTTTCAGATAGTCTGGTGATGCGCATACAATATTTCTGGACGTTCTCAGTGGCCTGGCCATGAGGGTTGAATCAGCCAGGGAGCTTCGAACCCTAATAGCGATGTCTACGCCCTGCTCCACCAGATCAACCATTCGATCACTGAGCTGAAGGTCGATATCGATTTCCGGATAGTCGCGCAGAAAACTGTCGATAGCCTCTGTTATGTGGGTCAAGCCGAACGACATGGGTACGTTCAGCCTGATCGTGCCTCGAGGCTCTGCCTGCAACCCCCTTGCCTCAAGCTCTGCCTCTTCCAGATCATCCAACAACGCCTGAGTACGTTGCAGAAAGGCGAGCCCGGCGCCAGTCAGGTTCATGCGGCGGGTTGTACGGTTGATCAGCCTGGTATCCAGATCCCGTTCCAGAAAGGCAATGTGCTTACTCACCGTTGCAGCGGTGATATCCAGGTCATCCGCAGCCCTGGTGAAACTACCGAGCTCTGCAACGCGCCTGAAAATTTTCATTGCCACCAGCTTGTCCGTAGCCACTTAAAACTCCTGATTATTTCTGATTTGGAAGGAGTATTGTTCGCCCAGACCCAATTATCAACCCAATCGATTGCTGCACACTGAGTATCAACAACCCGCCTCACCAACCGGAGCATTCAGTGATGATAGCGACAGCGCAGCGTTCCTTTATCCCTCCCCAAGCCCTGATCTGGGGCCTACTGCTGGCCAACGGATTTCTGATTGCACTGATGCTGGCACTGGCGAAAGCGGCAACATCTCAGGGTATGCCTGCCGTCACCTATGCCTTCTGGCAAACGCTCATTGCAGGAGCCGTTCTACTGTTGTGCTCCCAAAAACGCCGTTCTCTGCTGGAACGTCGCCTGACCCGCTATTTCCTCATCAGCGGCTTGACTGGTATCGCGATCCCGAATGTGATCGGATTTTATCTGGTGACCAAACTCGGAGCCGGTTTCACGGGAATCATGTATGCCCTCCCCCCAATCTTTACGTTCCTGCTCGCCACCAGCATCGGCCTGGAAAAACGAAGCTGGATCAAACTGACCGGGTTATCCATTGCGGTCGTCGCCTGCGCCTGGATTGTGCTGCAACGTCATTCCGAGATCAGCAGCCCGAACATAGTCTGGTTCGCCATGGGCCTGATTATCCCGGCGATGCTATCCATCGGTAACGTCTATCGCTCAGTCGCCTGGCCTGATGATGTAAAACCCATGGTCCTTGCATCGGGTACGCTGCTGGCGTCGGCCTTCACGCTTGCCCTGGTCGCCGGCCTGACGGACACCCCTATTTTTCCGGAGGGCACGGGATCGGATCTAATTGGCATTGTGATTCTGCAGGGACTACTAACGGCGCTGACCTACCTTTGCGCCTTTGAACTCCAGCGTCGCTCCAACCCGGTTTTTTACAGTCAGCTCGGAGCCGTGGCGGCCGTCTTCGGATTGCTCATAGGTGTTTTATGGTTCGAGGAGCACTACTCTGTAACCATCTGGCTGGGTGCATTCCTGGTGATCCTCGGGCTCAGGATAAGCAACAGGAAGAAAGCGCAAACCAGTGTGGCTCAGGCAGAACCTGTGCGCTAGAACTGGCTTCGACCCCGCAACAGTATCTGAAAATCATCAATACTGTCGTCGCCGTCCAGCGGAAAGGCAAAGTCGAGGTGCAGCATCCGTTGCACCTCGATGCGGCTGGACGCCAGCCTCATGCCAAAGCCGACATCTTTCAGCACCCCTTCGTCAGGACCACTATTCCGGTCGTCGGTGAACCAGGCCCGGCCGACGTCGGTAAACACTACGCCGCCCACCCGGAACAACTGGAACGGATGCCAATCCGGGAAGTAACGTCGCTCCAGGGTCCAGAGCACCCGGCGATTGCCCTGCTGGTACTCACTTGGGTAACCGCGCAGCCCGTTCTCGCCGCCGATGAGCAGCTGCTGATCAGCCGTCAGATTGTGTGCTGCGGTGAACGCCAGGTTGGTGTACCAGCTGTTCCAGCGTTCCGAGCCGCCATGAAAGTATTGCACGCTTGCTGTGCCCAGCAGGTTTTCCACCCGATCCTCGTCGAGGCGGTATGTGCCGCTCTGGCTGAGGGTATAGCTGGCATAGTTGGTCTCGGTTACGTGCAGCACATCCCGGAAATCCATATTGAGAACCACACGGTCCTCAGTGGCACCCAGCCCGCTGCCGGAATAACCCAGTTCGGTACGCCACACGAAGCCATCCCGCACATCTTCGACCCTCTGAAGCCGGGTCAGGTTGGTCATTTCCCGGAAGCGATTCTGGCGGTAATCGAAGCCAATCCAGGGATAACTCAGGGTTCTGTCTTCCGGCAGGATGTCGAGATTGGGTTCGTTGGGTAAACGGTCGAATACCAGCGCATCGTAGCGGTAGCCTGCAAGCAATCTCAGTTGCCGGTCGTCCCTCTCAGCGAGGCGCCAGCCTCCATCAATGCTGAAAAATTCGTGGCTGCGCCGATAATCGGCAATGGCCTCCGCCCCTACGTAGCGGGATTCCTCCCGGACATCGTCGATACCACTGAGGCCAAATCGCCAGTTGGTGGTTTCGCTGAAGAAAGGCCGCTCAAGGTAGGCGCCTCGGCCCCGGCCGTCGCTCCGTTCATCGAACGAGAACCCGGCCTGCCAGTGCGAGCCCAGCACGTTGGGATCATCAAAGTAGAGACTTGTTTCTGTACGATCGGGGTCCTTTGCATAGCCTATACCGAGGCTCTTCCCTGACCCGGCAAAGTTGGGATCAGACACCCCGAAGTTGGTGGTGTTCTCACCACCGGATCGCGACACACCAACGCTGGGGAAAAGCGTCCATGTATCCCGCGTCAGAACACTTACCTCAAGTTCGTCCCCACAAACCCGGGTAACGCCCACCCAGGCTGCGGTCAGATACTCCCGCTGGCGCAGCACCCGCTCGGATTCGGAAATAAGCTCGGGCTCGTAGACGTCGCCTTGCTCGAACACCAACTGGGCCCGCAGCGCAGATTCCCAGGTAGGCGTGTTGAGGGCGTTCAGGGTTCGATACAGCGCGTTGTTCTGCTCCGGATCGGTGGTATCAAAGATCGGACGGCGAAGAACGCGGATGCTACCAATGCGCGCGCCCTCCGGAATGACCAGATCGTTCTGCCGGGCGAGTTGGTCCCTCGGTTTGTCCAGATCAATGGCTTCCGGCTGAATGCTGCTGGCAATACAATCGTTTCTATTCGTCTCGGCAGCAGCGCAGGACCCGGCGAAAACCAAGCCTGAAACAACAAGCGTTTTCCTGAACACCACACTCACCTCAACAGCCGTACCGACACTAATCTAGCCCAGCGTTGTTTCACTGTCAGCGGTCGGGCGGTCGCCATACAGGAACATCCTCCTGTTTCGGCTCTTCCCAGTCACGGTGCATGGCGCTACTGAGCGCTTCTTCCAGCTTCATGAACAGTTCACCATAACGCGGGCTGAACCGGATACCTTCCTCGATTTCCTTCCAGGCTTCGAACAACTCATCCTCGTGGGCTTTTTCGTTGTCGAGAAATGCCCAGGTCATCTGGCGGGCACGCATCGGGTGCACACCCATAGCGGTCAAGGCGTGACCGCCGAGCTCAAGTGCCGAATGATAGGTTTCACTCACGACGTCATCGGCACCTGCTTCCCTCAACCGGTAGCCGTGCCCCCGGTCGAAAGCCCGTGCCAACACCCAGACACCGGGGAAAAACTGCTTTACGTGCTCCACCATCTGGACCGAACGGTCCCGATCGTCGATAGCCACCACAAGCAAGCGGGCCTGTTCGATGCCGGCGGTCTCCAGCAAATCCGGCCGGCTGGCGTCACCGAAGAAACTCTTGATATTGATTTGCCGGAGGTTCTCGATCTGTTCAATCTCATGGTCCAGCGCAACAATCGGGACATTGTTGGCCCGCAACAACCGGCAGACTATCTGGCCAAAACGACCAACTCCGGCGACGATAACCGGCGCCTGCTCGTCGATGGTATCCGCCTCCCGCTCATCGTTCTGGGATCGCCGGTAGCGCGGCAACACCAGCCGGTCATAGACAATAAACAGCAACGGTGTCAGGAACATGGACAGCGCGACTACCAGGGACAGAATCTGGGAGGTGTCCACAGGAATCACGTTGTTCTGGACGCTGTAGGTCAGAAGCACAAAGCCAAATTCACCAGCCTGAGCCAGAGATAGCGTGAACAGCCAGCCATTACTGCCATGAACCCTGAACAGCAACGCCAGGCCCAGCAGAATCGCGGCCTTGACGACAATCACGGACACCGCAAGGGACACCACCGTGCCCCATTGCTCAGCCAGAACGTCAAAATTGATGCCCGCGCCCACGGTAATAAAGAACAGGCCCAGAAGCAGTCCCTTGAACGGCTCAATATTCGCTTCCAGCTCATGCCGGAATTCACTGTTAGCCAACACCACACCGGCCAGGAAGGCCCCAAGCGCCGGAGACAGATTCACCAGGCTCATCAGGGCCGCAATTCCGACCACCAGCATCAACGCGGTGGCAGTAAAGACTTCACGCAAACCGGACTGCACCACATACCGAAACAGGGGCCTGCTCAGGTAATGGCCACCCACAACCACGGCGGCGATGGCCCCCACCACAACCAGCCCATGGGCCCAGCCTGGCAGGCTGTCTACCAGGCTCAAGCGGGTTCCATGGTCTTCAGCAGCCCCACCGGCCGCCATCAGTTCCGGCAACGCCAGCAGCGGAATCAGTGCGAGCATGGGAATGACCGCAATATCCTGGAACAGCAATACCGAGAAGGCACTGCGACCGCCTTCAGTTTTAACCAATCCCTTTTCGTTGAGTGTCTGCAGGACAATCGCCGTGGACGACAGGGCGAAAATCAGGCCGACCGCAAGCGCTGTCTGCCACTGAAGCCCGAGCCAGGCAGCCACTGCCATACCGGCGGCCGCAGTCAACACCACCTGCAGTCCGCCAAGACCGACCAGACGGACCCGCATGGCCCACAGCGCCTTGGGGTCGAGCTCCATGCCTACCAGAAACAGCATCATAACGACGCCAAACTCGGCAAAATGCTGGATGGTGTTGGCTTCCTGCCCTACCAGCCCGGTGACAGGACCAATCACCACACCCGCCACCAGGTAGCCGAGGACCGAGCCGAGCCCCAGTCGTTTTGCCAGGGGCACAGCAATTACCGCTGCGACCAGGTAGATAAACGCCTGGACGAAATATACTGTCATCTATAGTTTCCTTGATTGAAAATCGGGGGCCAGGGGTGCGCAACGGTCCATTCGTGGCGCCTTCGTTTAGCGTAGACCCTGGAACGCTTCTTTCACATGAGACGCGAGCGCATCATTCAGGGGGTTTGAACCCCGCCGTACCAAAGCCAGCTGATAGAATCCGATTTGCGGGAGGGTATCACCGGCTACCTCTCTCAGAGGCGGGCGGATCAGGCTTTGCGGAAACGGGGCCACGGCCAAGTCCGCCAGCATTGCCGCCTCCTGGCCGGAACAATGCTCACAGGTGTAGGCAATCCTGTAGGGTATGCCCGCCCTGTCCAGTGCCCTGAGTGTCATGCGCCGCCAGGCACATCCTTCGTGGGCCATGGCAATCGGCAGCGGAGAACGTTGATAGGCCGATGAGCCCTCTCTCCCGGCCCAAACCAGCGGTTCTTCGTGAACCACCTCGCCACGGGGGATTCGTCCCTCATCGGCCACGGTCACCAGGGTCATATCGAGTTCACCGGCATCCAGACGCGCCAGATTCTGTTTGCTAGAGCCAACCACAACGTCAACCAGCACGGCAGGGTAGGATCTGGCAAATTCCGCCAGAACGTCCGGCAGAATCCGGGTGCCAACATCGTCGGAAGTGCCAATACCCACTTTTCCCTCGAGGGTTGGCGCAAGGAAATGCTGCACGGCCTCTTCATTAAGGCGTAACAGCCGGCGCCCGTAATCCAGGAGAACCTCACCTTCCGCCGTCAGAGAGACTCTCCTGGGCTCCCGGATAAAGAGAGTTTTGCCGAGGTTCTGTTCAAGCTGTTTGATCTGCATGCTGAGGGCTGACGGCGTTCGGTGCACAGCCTTGGCGGCACTGGTGAACGTGCCGTGTTCCGCAATGGCAATGAAACTCCTGAGCACGTCGTTATCAAGCAGAGGCATATTCATGTGCGGACCTTTCGGTTGGATTGATGACCGGCAACTCCCTTAAGCATAACTGAACAAGATCTTAAATTCTTTTCGTTTGATTGAAGGCAAAAACAACACCAGAATATTGGTTACAGGCACCCGTTAGCGAGTAACACAACACCTCTAAACGAGCTGCGGCAAGCCATTCACCAACACTCGGGGCCGTAGACATGTTGAAGCACACAGAGCATCACGCAAACGCCGCAATGCAGTGGATTGAAGGGTACGCAAGGCGTCAGAAATTCCGGCGTATGGCGCAGTCACTGCTTAAAGAAAAAGACGATACGCTTTCCGATCTTGGTTACGAACGCCTTGATCTGGAAGGGGCACTGCACCTTCCTATCCGGAATGATGCAATGCAATACATCGAGGCACGCCGCTCCAAACGCGCCATGGAAGCGCGCAGGACGAAAAGCCCTCGACTCGCCGGTTAACGGCGGGCCAGTTCCGAGAACTTTATCAGGCGATACTCGTCTGTCAGCACATCGGCCAGATGGCTGATGTGCTCCGGCGTGATTTCACAACAGCCGCCAACGACGGCTGCGCCGTCCTCCAGCCACTGCTTCACCTGAAGCGCATACAGCCCGGGAGAAACGTCCGGTCTGGCTTCCAGTTCATCCACCAGCGCTCCGCCGGCCATCGGCTCAACCGTTTTGAACGCGTTGGCGTAGCCACCGGTGCATGGGAACAAACCGGCCAGCTCTGGCATTGCCAGCGAAATGACTTCCGGGTCGCAGCAATTGAGCATAATGGCCGTTGGTCCTGACGCCTTCACCGCTTCGACGGCCTCTGCGAGGGTTTCTCCTGACCGGAGCTTGCCATCGGCCTCCAGCCTGAATGCCACGCCGAAAGGCTTACCTGATTCACTGGCGGCAGCACAAGCGGCGCTCGCCTCCAGCGAGTTGGTCATGGTTTCGATAAGGAAAACGTCCGCGCCACCCTGCAATTTCACGAGCACATCGAACTCTGACTTCAAGTCCTCGAACGTCCGGGCAGGTTGTTCACGGTAGCTACCAACCAGCGGTGGCAGACAACCGGCGATATCAACCTCGGCGCCGGTTAACGCGATGGCTCGCTCCAACACCTCGAAAGCGCGCTGATGGATTGCACCAATCTCGTCGCCGAGGCCCTCTCTGGCCAGTCGCGTTGGCGTCGCGGCATAGGTGTTCAGTGTAAGGGTCCGGGCGCCCGCCCTGATGAAGTCAGCGTGGACATCGGTGACAACCTCCGGTTGCTCCCGCATGACCGCCACCGACCACAGCAGTGACGTAACATTCATGGCCCTGCGATAGATTTCCTGGCCCAGGCCGCCGTCGAGAAGTGCAACAGGTTTCATAAAGTCCTCGTCAGGGTGCGTTTTAATTAGCGCCAGTCAGCCAAAATAGTCCTGAATCCACTCGAACAGTTTGGTGGTTGTCATGTCGCCAAGTGCCATCTGTTGAAAGTCATTGCCCACCTCATCCTCGATGGTCACAAACTGATATAGCAGAACGCCAGGCTGTTCATCGTGAAGAATCAGCGTAATTCTTCGCCGGGTTCGCAAACAGTCAATGGTCATCACATCCGCGGGTACACCGGCGTCGCGCATACCCCGGCGAACTTCCACCACCGGATTGATGTGCTGATGGGCTGCCTGGATGCGGGCATGGGCATCGCTGGCCAGGTCGGAAAGAATTTTCAAAGGATCTTCAGACATAAAGTGGTTGCCTTTTGATACCGGATGATCGTCAGGCCGGACATGGTAGCCCAAGCCCGGGCGCAAATAAAAAGCCCCGGGAGTGCACTTGCTGCGTGCAGGCGCACCATTGTTTACCACTCACAGAGCCCTTAAGCACCAATCAAACCCCGCAGCTTACATGCCAGCTTGTATATTTAAAGCCTTTTAGAACTTATGGCACAACGGTTGCAGCGGGTCAGGGGAAATTCTCAAGTGTTGCTCGGGAGACGACTGTGGACCTAAGACAATTCAAAACCCTCTGGGGACACGAGGGTTCTCTGGCAGAAGCCATTGATCAAGTCAGAGAGGCGGGGTTTTCAGGAATCGAAGCGCCGGTACCAGACGCTCCGGCCGAAGCCGCAGTCTTTGGTGAGACCCTCGCCGCAAACGGACTGCTCTGGATTCAGGAAATCTGTACGGCAGGCAGTTATGTGCCAAGACGCCATGCGGCGATAACAGAGCATCTGGAAGACTTTGAAGCGAAGATAATCAGCGCCTCATACACTGGCCTGAAACCCGAATTCGTCAATGTCATGGGGGGGTGCGATGCCTGGCCAATTGACGATTCCGTGCGTTTCTTCTCCGAAGCCCAGAACATTGCGGACAAACACAACGTCCCAGCCAGCTTCGAAACTCATCGCGGACGGAGCTTTTTCAGCCCATGGAACACCGTTGCCATCCTGGAGAAAGTACCGCACATCGATGTGACATGTGACTTCAGCCACTGGGCCGTGGTCAGCGAGCGACTCCCTCACATCGAATGGGACTGCATTGTGCGCACGGCCCAGCAGGCCCGCCATATTCATTCCCGCGTCGGCTACGATCAGGGGCCGCAGGTACCGCACCCGGCCGCGCCTGAATATGCGGATGCTCTCGCCTCACATCAGGCGTGTTGGGAGGCCGTTTGGGAATCCCAAATAGCACGCGGCCTGGAGGTCACCACCATGACTCCGGAGTTCGGTACCGATGGCTACCTGCACCTGTTGCCCTTCACCAAGGCGCCCATCGCAGACCTTTGGTCCCTGAACCGCTGGATTGGAGAGGAAGAACTGGCCCACTTCCAGCGCTGGCAGTCCGCGGCAACCAAAACATCTAAAATCGCTTAAACCTTCTGGGAGAGAACAGGACCATGTTCAATCTGACTCAGCATTTTCGCTATTCAGACGGTGTCTGGCCGCTGACGCTTGTGCTGGCCTACATCCTCACGACCTATATCGGTGGCTGGGTACTTATGGCCCAGCCGGGTTTTCTTCTGCCCATTATCGGCGTCCTGGCCTGCGGCCATGGGATGGTCATCGCCGCCTACCTGATACATGACTGCGGACATAATGCTTTGTTCAAGAAAACCGAGTACAACACCCGCCTTGGCAAGGCGTTGAACTGGCTCACTGGCGGCTGCTACGGCACCTACGAAGACCTCCGTTACAAACACATGCGTCACCATGTGGACAATGCCGACCCCATTTCCTTCGACTACCGGGCATGGCTCAAAGCGCACCCAAGAACCGAGAAAGCCGTCTTTGCCCTCGAGTGGTGTTACTTTCCGGCTGTCGACATTGTGATGCATGCCATGTTGATCATTGCCCCATTCACCAGTATCGGCAACCGCGAGCACCGGAGACGGTCTCTGGCAGTCATCGCGATCAGGACACTACTTCTGCTCGCGCTGGCCTCCTGGAGCCTCAAAGCCGTGTTGTTGTATGCGGTTGCCTATCTGTTGATGCTCACTGTGCTCCGCTTCTTCGATGCCTACCAGCACAACTATGAAATCCTGGTGAACCTGAATGATCCCGATGCTGTGTTTCCCTACAAAGGCAACCGCGAGTACGAGGAAAACAATACCTACAGCAACCTCATCAGCCGTCGATGGCCGGCGCTGAACCTGCTGGTGCTGAACTTCTGCTATCACAACGCGCACCACACCAAACCGACTATGCCCTGGTACAAGCTGCCTGCGTTGCACAGGGAACTCTACGGCGACAACTATACCCGGACAGTAGGGCTGAGAGGACAGCTCAGGAGCTACCACCGGAATCGCCTGGCGGGCATTTACGCGGAAACCTACGGCCAGGTGGAAGTTCCCGAAGCCCTGCGGGATGGCAAAGCAGTCCCCGTTTACGGACTCAGCTTCCTGACCGCTTTCTGAGGCTCACCCCATGACTGCAAAACTCTCCGGACAGGCCACATCGCAACCACTGACCAGGACTACCGTGAGCAAGGTCGGACCGAAGCCGGACAAGTGGTTTGATTTCAATCAGAGCGTGCCCGGTGGTCAGCGACTGGTGCTCGGAGCCGTCGGCTGGGTTGCGTTTCTTGCTCTGTGGCAGGTGACGTCCCAGATGGATCTTGCGCCTGATCGCTTGTATCCCGGCCCAGCCGCTGTCTTCAGCTCCCTTCGGGAATTGTTTCTGGAGAAAGCGTTCTTCAGTGACGTGTTGGCGAGTGTGAGCCGGATTGTTATCAGCTTCGGTATTGCCATCTTGATTGCCCTGCCGTTAGGCCTCCTGATGGGCTCCTTCGCCCGGGTGGACAGTATCCTCAACCCATTGCTCGGAGCCTGGCGCTACCTGCCGGCTCCGGCGTTCATCCCACTGCTTCTGATGTGGCTCGGGACCGGCGACAGCCAGAAAATCACCTTGTTGCTGATGGGCGTGGTGTTTTTCCTGGTCATCATGCTGGCCGACGTCACCCGGCAGACGCCCAGGGTGCTGATCGAAACCGCTAAAACATTGGGCGGCGGCCGGCGCATCATCCTCTGGACCGTGTTGTTCCGGAACTCGCTCCCCGGCTATGTGGACACCTGCCGGCAAATGCTGGCCGTGAGCTGGACCTACCTGGTCATCGCGGAAATTGTCGCGGCGACCGACGGTATCGGGGCGATGATGATGCGGGCCAAACGTTTTGTACACGTGGACGACATCATGGCGGGCATTGTCACCATCGGTGTGCTCGGCCTGCTGTTCGATGTTCTGTTCCGACTGATTTACCGGAAGTGCTTCCCCTATCTCGGACAGGCGAAGTGAAGCATGAAATACCATCTCCGATTCGTTTTCCAACCCAAGAGGTATCAAAAATGAACTGGCTCAAACGTGGAATGCCCCTGGTGCTCCTGGCACTGCTTTCCAGCACGGCTCTATCGGCTGAAAAGGTCAGATTGTCACTGTTCTCCTGGCCTGGTTATGGCTTCTGGTTCATCGCTCAGGAGAAAAACCTGGCACCTGACCTTGAGTTCGAAATTGCGATCATTGAAGACCCTTATGAAAGCTTTGCGCTAATGTCGGCCGACGCGCTGGATGTAACCTCAAGCACCGCAGAATATGCGCCCATTGCGGCCGATAAAGAGGTGCCGGTAAAGATGGTCACCTATACCAACCCCTCCTACGGCACAGACAAGATCGTTCTGGCACCCGGCGTGAACAGTGCTGAAGACCTGAAGGGCCAGTCTGTCGCCGTTCTTGAAGGCGGCCTCACCCAGATTTTTATGGGCATCTGGCTGGAAGAAAATGGCGTCAGCATTGATGAGGTCCAGTTCACCAACCTGATCATGGATGATGCCGTTGGCGCCCTTGTTGGCGGTGACGTGGCGGCCGCTGAATTCTGGGAACCGTTCGGATCCCAGGCACTGGATGCCCTGCCAGGCGCAACGGTTGTCGCTACTTCCGAGGAACCCGGCTGGATCGAGACAGCGTTGCTGGGCGATGCCATGTACATGAGCGACTACTTTCTCAAGGAAAAACCGGAAACAGCTGCCAAGGTCATGCAGGCCTATTTCGATGCTGTAGACTTCTGGAAAGCCAACCCCACCGAAGCCAACAAGATCATCGCCGAAGGCCTAAACTTCCCGGTTGCCGACGTTGAGAAAGTTCTGGGCACAGACGGCGAGATCTACAAAGGCGGGATCTGGATCTTCGACAAGGCGCAGGCTGCCAAGTACATGGGACTGATGCCGGGCGAACTGCCTCTGGGCCTGCCCAATGGCCAGGTTACCAACAACTGGGAGACTGTTACCGATTGGTGGCTCAAATTCGGTCTCATAGAAGAGCGCCATCCAATGGAATCCGGGGTGGATATGACACCGCTTAAATCCACGCTCTGACCCGACCGCAGAAAAGGAGCCACCCCATGTCTTCCAACACAGGTCTTTCTATCACAGGCGTAAGCAAGGTGTTCAAATCTGGCGGGCGGACCGTTCAGGCCATTGAAAACATCTCGCTGTCATTGTCGGCAGGAAAGGTGGGCGTATTGCTGGGCCCCTCAGGTTGTGGCAAATCCACCCTGCTGCGCATGGTTGCAGGCCTTGAGAAACCTTCGGAAGGCGACATTAACCTCAATGGCCGGGCGGTTTCCCAGCCCGGCCGGGACCGGGGCATGGTATTTCAGGACTACACTTCGTTTCCCTGGCTGTCCGTGCGGGAGAACGTGGCCTACGGACTTAAAATCAACGGCGATCGCAGTGCGTTGAATGAGGGAACCGTTGACCACTTCATTCAGGCCGTCGGTCTCGAAAAATTCGCCAGTACCTATCCTCACCAGCTCTCTGGCGGTATGCGACAGCGCGTGGCCATCGCCCGAACGCTGGCCAACTACCCTGAGCTACTATTGATGGATGAACCCTTCGGCGCCTTGGATCCGGAAACCCGCTGGCAAATGCAGGACCTGCTGCTGAACGTGGTTCGCAAGGAACGAAATACCGTGTTGATCGTAACTCATGACATTGAGGAAGCACTTTACCTGGGAGACGTGGTGTACTTCTTGTCACGCCACCCTGGCCGCCTGAAAGAAACGATCCATACGGACTTCAAAGTCGATCTGCCGGAAAACGACCGCGAAGCCTTCCTGCAGTCAGATGAATACCGGCGCCTCGAACTCCAGATTCGTCGACTGATGGGGGAGGAAGGTCGGGATGCTGCCTGATCTGGCTGCCCGCCCAGAGGGATTCCAGCCCCTTTTGCCACAAGGCTTTTCGGTGCCCAAGAGCTGGGAGGGAACCTACGCTCGCCTCATTCCCGCAGGGCCAGAGTGGACAGATTTGGATTTCGAAGCCGTTGTCGCGAGTCGGAGCAAGCTGAAGCACCTCTTTGGCCCCGAAGATGACTGGCCCCCAGGAGATCTTAGCCGAAGCATGGATGAGGCCGACCTCGCATGGCATGCAAATGAGTTCGAACTGGGCAAATCTTTCGCTTACCATCTCCTCGACACGGACCAACGGGAATGTCTTGGATGCCTTTACATCTATCCTACCGCTAGCATGGGCCATGACGCTGAAGCGTACCTGTGGACTCACCTCAACCTCGATAAAAAGGTTGCCGAGCGAATCGAACACGAGATCATTGATTGGCTGGATCTGGCGTGGCCTTTCGAATCGATCGCATGGCCGGGACGATTCATTTCTTTCGAATCATGGGCCGCAGCCGGGCTGAAAAACTACTATAGATGCACCCGAACAACATCCTTTCCCTATTTTTGATCGGGGCGCTTTAACGGGATCAGAGATTACCAAAAAATGAGCAATCCTTAAGCGAAATCTACCTCTGTCATCAGTAGCCTGCGCCTGACTAGATATACGCTGAGGGTTAACCAATATGGTCAATATGCTGGCTGCTATTCCGGTCAGGGCTCTATTCGCCCGATTATTTTCGCTGGTTTTTTTCGTGCTTGCTTTCACATTGGTCAGTGCCACTGTCATGGAAGTGATTGAAGCCCTCCAGTCTGGGCAGCAACTTATGCAGGCCCTGATCAAAGGCGTCAACGGAAGCATCATCGCTCTTGCCGTATACGAGCTGGCAATGGTTATTCGTTCCGAATACAGCGGACGTTCAGAGTCGCACGATGTCATCACCATGATGCGGCGAACACTGCCGCGTTTTATAGGCACGGTTTGTGTTGCGATGTCTTTGGAAGGCCTGATCATGATCATCAAGTACAGCCAGCTGGAGCTGGCTGGAAATCTCTATTATCCGGTCGCTATTATCGCGAGCACTGCTCTGCTCCTTGCATCGTTGGGTGTATTCCTCCGAATGGCTCCTAAAGACCAGACCTCACCCGGAGAGCCTTCATAATCCGGCTGGCAAAGTCCCATGCCACACCGGCAACCCGAGATCTTCCGGATCGTCATTCGGTCCGCCGGTGCGGCTTTTGAACGCCCCCTCTTCAATCGGTATCCGGAATAACGCCGTTGCTTTTCGCTCCTTGTCATTTGGTGACCTGACCTGTTCCCACCGTCCTGGCTCAATCTGGTTGATAATCGCGCGGAACGCGGCATCAAAGTCAGCATCATCAGTTACCGGAACCGCATGGCCAAACAACACCAGTGATTCATAGTTGGCACTGTGATTGAACGCCGATTTGGTCATCACCCATTCGTTTGTCACGGCGAAGGAGATGCAGAGCAATGCGCCCGATTCCAGACGTCGGGACAACCGTCCGCCATTCAGCGTATGCACGAAGAGATCATCACCAAGCCGCCAGGCGGTGATCGGAATGATCCGGGGCTCACCTTCTTCAACAAATCCCAGGTGGGCCGTTTTTAGTCGATCAATCAGTTTGTAGGCTGTTTCCCGATCATAACTGGCTCTCTTGGCTGCCCTCTGCACACTACTGCGCGGACAGGAAGTCAGCGGGGACGCACCAATGCGGGCCACATCAGTCGTTGTCATCAAAAGCTCCTTTCTGGTCTTGCACTTCAAAAAAACGTACTTCTATTGAAAGGCAGTTCTGATACCATCAAAAGATCCAGATTATGAATTTAAATGGGACCAGTTGACGTGATTGACGATCTCCGGCTGGATGGTGAGCATCCACTGCAACACCAGCTGTATCAGCAACTGGCCGAACGGATACTCGACCAACGATATCCGGCCGGGCGCCAAATGCCGCCCAGCCGTCAGATGGCCCAGGACCTGGGCATCAGCCGCAACACGGTGAACGCCGTATACGAACAGCTCAAGGCCGAGGGCTTTCTTCAAAGTCGTGCCGGCAAGGGTATCTTTGTCCACGAAGACATCAAATCAGTCGTCAAACCATCCGGACCAGGCGTGGACAAAGCTGTCGGGGTTGGCATGGAGCTGCCGCCGCTTCCTGCGCGGCCCTCTGGAAAATCAAAACCCGTGGAAGACGCCAGCTTGCCGTTCCAGCCGGGCCTGCCGGACCTGGACGCGTTTCCGATTCGGGCCTGGAATCGCATCATGCATCATCAGGAAAGCCGCCGATCACTGCGGGGATACGACAGCATCCAGGGCTATCAACCCCTGAGACGCGCCATCGCCGCTTACCTGCGAACCTCCCGCGGTGTTCGTTGCCAAGAGCATCAGGTGATCATAACCAACGGCGCCCAGCAGGCGCTCTCGCTGTTAGCGGATGTTTTTCTGCAACCAGGTGACAGCATCCTGTGTGAAAACCCCGGATACCGTGGCGCCCGGAACGCGCTGGGCCGCTTTGGCAATCCACTGATTCCAATCCCTCTCAAAAACCAGGTCCTGGATGTGGAGGCGCTGCCTGGCCTCGAGTCGGCCAGGGCCAGGCTCCTGTTCTGCACACCCACGCACCAGTACCCCATGGGCGGCATCCTGGATCTGTCCCAGCGGATGGCGCTTGTACAGTGGGCCCAGCGAACCGGATGCTGGATCATCGAGGACGACTACGACAGCGAGTTCCACTTCTACAACAAGCCCTTCGCCGCCATTCAGGGCCTGTTCGAGAATGCGCCCGTGCTCTACATGGGCAGTTTCAGCAAGACTCTGCTACCCGCATTGCGCGTCGGGTACCTGGTGGTTCCGGAAGCGGTTGTCGAACCCCTACTCTGGGCAAAGCAGATCAGCGGTGGCGAGACGCCGCTCCTTACCCAGGCTACCATCGCCGAATTCATTGAGAGTGGTCAGTTCACACGTCATCTCAGGCGAATGCGCCAGCTCTACCGGGACAAATGGCAACGCTTCCAGCATGAGGTAATCGAAAAGCTCGGTGGACTTGCCCAACCAGTGGCGGAAAGCGCGGGAATGCATCTGGTGCTGGAAGGGGCTTTTGATGATGTGGCTCTCAGCCAATGGTTGAAAGCCAGAGGCTTTGGCAGCACGCCGCTCAGCGCACACTTCCTGGGGAAAAACGCGAAAACGGGCCTGGTAATGGGCTTTGCCAGTGCCAACGAGCGTGAAATCACAGAATGCGTTACCGACCTGAGGGACAGGCTAGCAAACCAATCTCTCTCGAATTAACGTTCAGACTTCCCAAAGTACCCAGACAGTTCAGCAGCCAGAAAATCAAAGACCGTCCGAACCCGCAGGTTCATCCTGAGTTCCCGATGTGATACCAGCCAGACATCGCCGCCGAACACCTTATCCTCGAAGACTCTCTCAACGTCAGGCTCTGCATCACCCAATTCAACGGGCATCATACCAATACCGATACCCGCCCGAGTCAATTGCCAATGAACCAGATGGCTGTCCGTCCTGGCAACAAATTGCTCATCCTGCAGCTTGAGGCCACGTTGCGCCAAGGCTCCCATGTATCTCTCATTGTTTGAGAGAAAGCCGATGAATGGAGCCTTACAAAGATCCTCGGTCATCGACGATGGCAGATCAGCCAGGATTTTCGGTGTAGCGAAAAGAGTCGCAGAGAATTCACCCACCTTTCGGGCGATAAGATCGGGTTCGGTGGGCCGAAAATTACGGATGGCGATATCTGCTGCGCGCCGGCGAAGATCGCTGGCTTCGTTGGACGCGACAAGATTGACGCGAACGCCCGGATACTGCTGTCGGAGTCTTCGAACAATGGACGGCAGAATGTAGGCTGCAGTGATTTCCGATGCTGAAATCGCAATCTCGCCTTCAATGGATGTTGCCCGACCGGTTGCCGCGAGCGAGAGGCTGCTGGCGGCCTCCCCCATCGCTCGAACGTAGGCAAGCAGATCCAGGCCATTCCGAGTCAGTTCCAGCCCTCGACCACCCCGCTCGAAAAGCGCTGTAGAAAGCTCTTCTTCCAGTGCCGCAACCTGTCTTCCCAGGGTTGGTTGCGAAACGCCCAACGCCTTTGCGGCAGCCGAGAGAGATCCCTCCTCCGCAGTCACCAGGAATGCGCGTGCTCGGTTCCAGTCAAATTTAACGGCTCGCCAATCCATTCAGAAATGCATACCTGAAATAATTTTTTGTCGATATTACCAACAAAAGTGAAGATATAGAATCCGTTCCAGGTATTGAATCAACTACCCTAAGAGCCGAAATCATGAATTCTTCCATCAGTTTCTGGAACCGCAGCGCTGCACGCTACGCCCAACGGCCAATCGCGGACCAGAATGCCTATCTGCGAAAAATCGCCCTCACCCAGAAATATCTCAATCCGGAAATGGATGTTCTGGAGTTCGGCTGCGGTACCGGATCGACGGCACTTATTCATGCTCCCAGGGTGCGTAGCTACCTGGCAACCGATGCCTCGCCCCGGATGATAGACATTGCCCGAAAGCGAAAGACAGAAAAATCCGCCGACAACCTCCGCTTTGTGGTTGCCACACTTGACGACATGCAACATCGACAGCAGGCGTTCGACGCAATTCTGGGGTTGAACATTCTGCACCTGCTCCGAGACCCCGAAGGTGCGATACAACAGGTTTCAAGCATGCTGAAACCTGGCGGAGTATTCATTAGCAACACCGCCTGCCTTCAAGATACCTGCCCCTATTTGAAACCAGTCGCTGCCCTGGCTCGAGTGCTGCGACTCGCGCCCTATGTTAATTTCTTGTCCCGTGCTCAGCTGGAGCGGCATCTGGAGCATGGCGGATTCCAGATTGATTACCGCTGGGTGCCTGAAACCTCGAAAGACGTTTACTTCCTGATTGCCAGAAAACCAGAATAGGACGGGGTTTATCCCCAACAGAGTAATAAGAACGGTTGGAAAAACCGGAATCGGATGGCAAGCTTCCCTGACCCACGGCGCGCTGTATTTCAGCGCCAATCAAAAAGGAGAACAGAATGGGAAGTTCAAAGCTGGTCGGTATCGTTTTACTGGTTGTTGGCATCGGATTGCTTTATTTCGGCTATCAATCAACCCAGTCCCTAGGAAACCAGCTAACCGAGACGGTCACAGGCCGATTTACCGACGACACCATGTGGTACCTGATCGGCGGGGCGGCCGCTGCTGCAGCCGGCGCTTTCCTGACATTCTTCAAGAAATAACCCAGCCTGTTTTTCACCGCTCGGGCCTGACCACAAACCAGCTGGCCAGGACGAGCGCTCCAAACACCGTGTAAGCCACAATAAACACCCAATCCGGAGCGCTGTAATACAGAATGGATTGCAGCCAGTGCTGGATGAACGATCCCTCATAGCCCGCCTCCCCGGCCTTGGCCCGGAGCGCCATTTCCCAGCTTGTGAGCGGGCATAACACGCCCAGCCAGGATTGAAGAACCACAACGGCAATAACCGCCAGGTGGCTCAGGCGAAACCAGAAATTGCGGACCCACCGCCACTGAAGGAAATAACCAGCGAAAGTTGCCACCAGCCCGAGGATCACGAAGGCCACCAGCATCGTGTGCAGGATCAGGAGCGCATCAGCAAAGACCAGGAACCAGGAGGTATCCATCGCTCATCTCCGACCGCTAACCCATCACGTAGCGGGCTCTGCCCTGTCTTTTAGCGCAATACAAGGCTTCGTCGGCCCTTCTGATCATGTCGTCGATTGAATCGAATTCGCTGGCCAGGCCCTGACAGATCCCTATGGAACAGCTGAGTACCTTGCTATTGGGGCTGTCCTCATTTGGCACCGCCCGTTCCTGCCATTGACGGAGTATTTCCGTCGCAAGTCGTTCGAAACGGTCAGCATGGTCGCCTTCGATCACCGCCATGAATTCTTCGCCGCCGTAGCGCCCGAGGATATCCGTCTGCCGCTTGAATACCTGTCTCATGATGTCGGCCTGGATGCGGATGGCTCGGTCGCCCTCCTGGTGGCCATAGCGATCGTTGAACTGCTTGAAATGATCCAGATCCATCATGAACACGGCGAGTCGATGATTGGCACGCCGCTTCAATGCAAACAGGCGTTCAGATTCGCTCATCAGAGCACGCCGGTTGAACAACTCCGTGAGACCATCCACGGTGCTCAGGCCAACCAACTGCTCGTTGGCATCTTCAAGCTGCCCCAGCAATCGATCAATCCTGTGCCTTCCAATAACACCGACAAACAATGAACCAGCCACGAACCCGGCATTCATCCATGTTCGCTCGCCGTAAACTGAATCCAGCAGCATCAACCCGACAAAGCCTGCCGAACTGATCAGCATCGCAGCCAACGCATAATAGAATTTCATTCCGAAAACAAAGAAACCAAAGAAGGCATACAGCAGCGTACCTTCATAGGGAAAACTGAAGGCCGCCTGTTCCCAGGCCACATGGATAAGGTAGTAATTCGCGTAGGTAATGCTGATAACGGTTGCCAGGAATGCTGTCTGGGCAAAGCGCAGAAATTGCGGAGCAAAGGTGAAAACCAGCAGGCCAGCAAGAATCGGAAGTTGGATAAGAGCCCTGTTGGTGATGTAGGCGCCAGACAATTCTGGAGGGATCAGTTGAAGGTCACCAATCATGAACAGGGAGATCAGAATCCCGCCAACCACGATTGAGAGTCGCAGCATAAGCAGATCGCGGGAGGACACGGTATTCAGTTCAACCGAAGGAGTCGGCATAAAAGTAAAATCCACAACGCACTTGATTCCCTGTACATGCCGAGTCTAAACAAATTCTCGCCCTGACCACCAGTAAATAGAAGGTTCAAAAGACGTACCACTGTTAGGTTTTTAGCGCAGGCCTCACTCAACCATCAGCATTTTCACCATTCGACGCACCAAAGGAGCAACTTAGCCACCAAATCGCACCATGTTGAAGCAAAGGGATTCCTGTCAACGGCTCTTCAACAACATTATTGTGCAGCATGCACAATGACTGATCGACCAGGCCACAAGATTCGCCCCGAAAAACCCCTATGGCACAAACGTTGCCAACTCTCCTTGTGTTAACTACGACTCGGAGAGATCGCCATGACCACTGAACCAACACCTAAAGAACAGGATTACCCCTTAAGCCCCGTCCCCATGGATCAGCGTAAAAGCGTCTGGTCCATGGGGCTGGTCCTCCTTGGCTTTACTTTCTTTACCGCCACCATGTGGGCCGGTGGCAGCGTTGGTGTTGCCTTCGACTTTTCCACCATGCTCATGGTGCTGGCGGTCGGCAATCTGCTGCTGGGGCTCTACGCAGCAGGGCTTGGCTATATCGCCGCGAAAACAGGCCTGAACACTGCGCTGATGAGCCGGTTCACCTTCGGCGAGATGGGCAGCAAGCTTTCAGATTTTATTCTGGGCTTCACCCAGATTGGCTGGTACGCCTGGGGCACCGCCACTATGGCAATTCTGCTGGTTAAACTCACGGGGATGCCGGAGGGGATGACAACACCGCTGATGGTGCTGTTCGGTTTCGCCTTCTGTGTTACCGCGTTTATCGGTTATCAAGGCCTCGAGTGGCTATCTCGGGTGGCTGTGCCCGCCATGATCATTCTGGTGGCCGTCAGCATGTCCTTCGCCACGGCCGATGCCGGCGGCCTGTCCGGGCTTCTGGCCATTACCCCGACGGATGAAATGACCGTTGCAGCGGCAATCACGCTGGTGTTCGGCACCTTTGTCAGCGGCGGCACCCAGGCCACCAACTGGACCCGCTTCGCGAAATCCGGCAAAACCGCGGTGATCGCCACATTGCTTGCTTTCTTCCTCGGTAACGGACTGATGACACTGATCGGCGCCTTTGGTGCCCTCGTCTATCAGCAGGCCGACATCGTCGACATCATGGTCGCCCAGGGTCTGGCCACACTCGGTATCCTGATGCTGTTCCTGAATCTCTGGACCACCCAGGACAACACGGTTTACAACTTTGCGGTGGCAGGCTGCAACCTGATCCGTACCCGCCGCCGCAAGTCAGTGACCATTGCTGGTGCCGCGATCGGAACCGTACTGGCGGTGCTGGGTATGTACGAATGGCTGATCCCGTTCCTTGTTCTGCTTGGTACCTTTATCCCGCCGATCGGTGGCGTCATCATGGCCAGCTACTTTGTCGGCTATAAACGCCAGTATCCCGATCTGACCAAGGTCACACTGCCAGCTTTCAACGTCCCGGGGCTCGCGGCCTACGCCATCGGCTCCGCAGCCGCCTATACTTCCCCCTGGATTGCACCCATTGTGGGTGTCCTCGTCGCGGCCTTGAGCTACAGCCTCATTCTGGTGGTCAGCGAAGCTGTCCGTGAGCGCAAAGCACAGGTAATGGGAGCAATCTGAGTGACACTGCGATGCCGGGAGGTGCCACTTCTGCCCGGCCTGGACGCCATTCGGCTCCGGGGCGGGGAGTCCGCCGGGGATAACCCGGTACGCTGGCCCTATGTGGCGGAAAACCGCTCGTTCAAGAACTGGGTCAAAGGTGGCGAGCTGGTGTTCGTTACCGGCATTAGCCGGCATCGCAGCCCCCAGAATCTGGCGGAATGCCTGTATGAAGGTAAAGAATGCAATGTCTCCGGACTCGTCGTCCTGACCGGAGACGCCTATATTGGCCAACTGCCCAACACGCTCTGTCGGCTGGCCGACGAGCTCGCGATACCTCTGTTCGAACAGCCCTATTCGCTGCCCATGGTGGAAGTCACGGAGGCCATCGGCAGAGCCATCGTCTGGTCCGAACATACATCGATTGAGCAGGTGGATCCGTCCATTCTGGCGGAATCTACCGAATTGCTCGACGCCTGGATCGCCTGCCGAGGAAACCAGAGTGCCATGGCAGAAGCATTGGGTTGTCACAGAAACACGATACGCAACCGAATGAACCAACTCAGTGAATCGTTACCAGGACCGAGCAACACCACTGAAAAATTCAGAACACTCTTAAAGGCCCACCTGCTATTGAAACCATAAAGGTTGGTGAGCGACTTACCGGAGACAATATGACCACACCATTGAATGCCATAGCCAACGCGCGTTTACAGGGCCAGGATGGGCTGTACAGGCTCGAGATCACCAACGGACGCTTTTCAGGTATCACGGCCCAACCCGACAACGCCACCACCAGAGACGGCGAACTGGATGCCGGAGGCAATCTGGTCACCGCACCTTTCGTGGAACCGCACATTCACCTGGACGCTGCCATGACGGCCGGCGAGCCCCGATGGAACAAGAGCGGCACCCTGTTTGAAGGCATTGAATGCTGGTCCGAGCGCAAGACAACCCTGAGCCACCAGGATGTCATTAACCGCGCCACCCAGACACTGAAACTGTTTGCCGCTCACGGCA
This sequence comes from Marinobacter sp. MIT932201, assembly GCF_047123295.1. Lineage (NCBI taxonomy): Bacteria > Pseudomonadati > Pseudomonadota > Gammaproteobacteria > Pseudomonadales > Marinobacteraceae > Marinobacter > Marinobacter sp. MIT932201. Next base: position 3,281,001 of record NZ_CP138917.1, read on the forward strand.
TCCAGTACGTCCGTACCCATGTGGACGTAACGGATCCGAGCCTGACGGCCCTCAAGGCCATGCTTGAGGTTCGCGAGAACACCGCAGCCTTTGTAGATATGCAGATCGTCGCATTTCCCCAGGAGGGCATCTGGTCTTTCAAAAACGGGCGTGAGCTAATGGAGGAAGCCGTGCGGCTCGGAGCTGATGTGGTTGGTGGCATCCCCCACTTCGAGTTTACCCGGGACTACGGCGCGGAATCCGTTCGCTGGCTGATGGAGCTGGCCCACAAAAACGACCGGCTGGTGGATGTCCATTGCGACGAAATTGATGATCCGGAATCCCGGTTCCTGGAGGTTCTGGCCGCCGAGGCCCTCAGACTGGATTACGGTTCCCGGGTATCCGCCAGCCACACCTGCGCCATGGGCTCCTATAACGATGCCTACTGCAGCCGCCTGTTCCGATTACTGAAAAAGTCCGGGCTGCGCTTTCTTTCCATGCCTACGGAAAGCCTGCATTTGCAGGGTCGGTTCGACAGCTACCCCAAACGCCGCGGCATCACCCGGGTCCCCGAGCTGCTTGATGCCGGACTGAAGGTTGCCTTCGGCCAGGATTCGATTCGCGACCCCTGGTATCCGATGGGCAATGGCAACATGCTCCGCACCCTCGATGTCGGTCTGCACGCCTGCCATATGCTGGGCATGAGCTGGATCGACCGGTCGCTGGAACTGATTACCGACAATGGCGCGGCAGCGCTGGACCTTGATGAGTATGGCGTTTACGAGGGGATGCCAGCACGGTGCGTGGTGCTTCAGGGAACCACACCCTATGAAGTGCTGCTCGGACAACGACCGGTGCTGGCTTCTGTACGAGACGGGCAAGTGCTGGTCCGGCGGGAGGCATCCCACCCGGAATCCGGCCTGATGCTTTAAGAAAGCTGCCCGGTTCAGAACAAAAGCGTGAGGCCACCGGTCACCACGGCAAACAGAACCGACAACCCGATGACAGTCATCCAGGGGAAGGGCGGTGGAGGTGGCTCAATGGCCAGTTCTTTCTCCAGGTAATTTCGGAGCAGGCGGGTATTCCGCGTGTTGGCTTTGTAGACCGCATCGAACGCATCACCGACCACCGGCAAGAGCCCGCCCAGGAAATCAATGCCCATGTTGCGCAGCATGCGAAGCTTAACTGTCTTACTGGCGCCCGCCCGCTGCGCCTCCACCAGCACGTAGCTTGCCAGCACCAGGCCGGCCATGTCTCCCACCACGGGCAACAGGCCAATCACTGCCTCCGCACCAATCCGTACATTGGTGAACGGAATCGCGATGTTGCTATCGGTAAAGCGGCTGAATTTATCCAGCCGTGCCAGAATGGCCCGCTGCCGGGCTTCGGAAGGTTTCGGCATTTTGGCTCCCGTTAACGCACTCACTCAGGCTTTGCAGCGATTTCCTCAAATGCCTGTACCAGGGTATCGGGTTCTTGCGCACCGGAGATCAGGTATTTCCCGTTCACGATGAATGCCGGCACTGCCGAAACACCGGCCTGTTGATACGTTGCCTCGTCCGCGCGCACCACGTCGGCATATTCGTCGGAATTCAGAATTTGCTCCGCCCTGGCGCGATCAAGCCCCAGATTCTCGACGCAGCTCAACAAGACACTCGGATCGGAGACATCCTCTGCCCTTCCGAAGTAGGCCTCAAAGAGCGCCAGTTTCATCTCAGTCTGCAGTCCCTGCTCTCCTGCCCATTTTACCAGCCGGTGAGCGTCAAACGTATTGGTGGTCAGACGTTCCTGCAGCTTCTCGAAGTTGACGCCCAGATCCTTTGCGATGCTCATCATCTGATTCTGGGTTGCACGCATTTCCTCTTCGCTGCGGCCGTACTTTCTGGCCAGCGCCGGGAGAATAGGCTCGCCCTCTCCGCTGTGGTCCGGGTTCAGTTCAAAGGCATGCCACTGAACGCCGAATTCATACTCAGGCGCCAACTGCTTAATGGCCTGTTCCAGACGCGCATACCCAATGGCACACCAGGGGCAGGCGATGTCGGAAACAATGTCGATGTGAATCTTTTGCATGGGGAATCCTGTCAGCTGGTGGAATACATCATCCCTCAGACTAACACGGACACCGATCAGCAATCTCCCGCAAGATGCCCGGGATCAATTGCTTTTCCATGGCTGCCTGTCGGCCTTTCCCCAATGACTTGCGTATACTCTTCATCTATCAATCAAACCGCATGAGGAGTCTGCCAATGGCCGATGAAGATACACTCACCGCTCTGAAAACCGCCTTTACCTTCATGCCCCAGCCGGTCGAAATTAATCGGTTTGAGTATGGGGATGATGCCGACAGAATTCTGGCTCAGGTGAACTTTGTGCGGGAAGTGTTGACCCGTCACGGCATTGATCCGGAAGAAGTCGCCGGCGAGATCAACCCTGACTCATCCCCCAATTCCTGTTACTGAGCCCACCGCACTTCAGGAGAAAGCATGCCTTATCAGTTCGAAGACCTGAAAAAGAGCTGCCAAGATGAATGGCAGGCCTACATCCAGCACAGCTTCTTGCAGCAACTCGGTAATGGGTCGCTCGCGCCCGAGGCGTTCCAACACTACCTGAAGCAGGACTACCTGTTCCTGATCCAGTTTGCCCGTGCCTTTGCCCTGGCTGCCTACAAAAGCCCGACACTGTCAGACCTCCGCCAGGCCAAGGAGGGTTTACAGGCCATCGTGGATGTGGAGTTGGATCTGCACATCAGCTACTGCAAGGAATGGGGAATTTCTGAACAAGAGCTTGCCGATCTGCCAGAGGCCCGCGCCACACTGGCCTACACCCGCTATGTTCTGGATACCGGCAACCGGGGCGATCTGCTGGACCTGCACGTCGCCCTGTCACCCTGCATGGTGGGCTACGGCGAAATCGCCAACTGGCTGAACAGTCGTGCAGAGACTATTCGGGGCGACAGCAATCCCTATGATGCCTGGATCGAGATGTATGAAAGCGACGAGTTTCAGGAGGCCATGCAGGCTGAAATTGGCTGGCTCAATGAGCGTTTGGCCGACGTCTCCCCTGGCCGTTTCAGAGAATTGACCCGGATTTTCAGCGATGCCACACGTCTCGAGATCGATTTCTGGAAGATGGGCCTGGACCAAAGCGACTGATTCGTCGGCTCGGCTCAGGAATAAAGACTCGGCGCAATAAATCAGGCCTGGCTGACAACCCCGTCGCCAGGAACACTAGTTCGCATCTCTACTCGGTCACCCGCAGTCCGCGCAAGTTGATTTCTACGCGATCTCTGCCTTTGGACTTGGCCCGATAGAGAGCGTCGTCGGCTTCCGAAACCAGCTTGTCAAAGGTGGCGTGGTGCCACTCTGCAACACCGATCGATACTGTCATGCCCACACGTTGATCATCGACAGCGATAATTACCTCTCGAACACATTCCAACACCTTTTCACTGAGCATCAAAAGATCTACATGATCGGAATCCGGCACGATGATCATGAATTCTTCCCCACCCCACCGTCCAAAACGATCAATAGACCGAAGGGAAGGTGCAATCGCCCTGACAAATGCCTTTAGGCATTCGTCGCCAACGGCATGTCCATACTGGTCGTTGACCCGTTTAAAATGATCGATATCCATCAGCATGACGCTAAAGGGACGGCCAGATCGTTCGCTACGCTTCGCCTCTTCCTCTCCCAGCACTCTCATTCGCCTTCGATTAGGGATACCAGTGAGTTCATCAGTCAGTGCAAGGGTCTGTAGTTGTTGATTAGCATCAAATAATTCCTGCGTGCGTTGCCGGACTCTCTCCTCCAGGGCCTGGTTCAGGTGCTGGACCCTTACCAGAGCTTTTTTGAGCTCGCCAGACTTTCGGCGGTTCTGGTCGACGAACGCGGCCACGTATAGTAGCAACACGGTGAAAACGATAATGAACTCTTGAGCGAATAAAGCGCTGAGATCCTGTTTCTCACTAACAAAAGGGCCAACTCCCGAAGCAGTGGCGAGAGCTACGAAAAGCGCCACAGCTGTAGCCAGGGGGAAACCCGCGAGCGGTCCAAAACGGACAGCAACCCATGCCGGAACTACAGCCACTGCCAATGGGGACAGTGCCAGGTAATTTTCTGAGGAAAAGTCAAACACGAAGATCAGGTAACAGACTAAGAGGCCGGCTATCGAGGCGGCGACAAGTTCCATACGTACATGCCAGTTGCTGTTAACCACTTGCTTCAAAAGGCCCGAACTCAAAATCATGTGCAGAAAAGGCGTCAAGATGATCAACCCTGTCGCATCCCCTACCCACCAAAGCCGCCACAACGTGAGAAATGGAGTGTCTCTTTCAAGCAGGAAAGAATAGATCGATGCGCCGCCCAGTGCGGCGAGCGGCGACGCTATGAGAAAGACGGTAACCAGGAAGAGACTCAGGTCCTTGGGCTCACTCCAATCGAGACTTCGATCGAGAAACCACCGAATCAGGCTGGCCGCCAGCACGCACTCGGCGATGTTGATGGCGCCGAACAGCAACGCGTGGAACAGAGAAAATACCGAGATATCGGCTGCAATTTCTGCGGCCAAAACAACGAGAAACAGTGACCACCAACGGCTCCTCGGCTGAACCAGCAGCGCCGCGAGCAATACAGAGTTCGGTGGCCAGAGCACTACTATGCCGCTATCCAGAGCAACGTAGTGAACTCCAATCCAGGCACCCAGATAGTAAAGCAGGCCCACAACAAGCGGAAATAAGACTGGTTGACGAGAAACGTTCAAGGCCTGAGTCTCTGTTACCGTCCGTGCTTGATGGGTTAGAAAAGCCAAATCGTCCCTGCAAGGCTCTTTGTTCGATTGGTGCGAAAGGTCGAGCCCCCACACCTATACTTTATCCCAACTGACCCTCTTCGCAAGAAAACACGTCTAAATTAGCTACATGCAGAATTGCAAAAGGCGAACCGATCTACAGGGATCAGCTCGCAGATTCTTGCTCTTCACGCAGCTTCGCCCGCACTTTCATCAACACCTTCCCGTACCGGTTTTCACCCCGCCGATCCCCGCCACAACCCCAAAAATAATCGAAGTTGCTGTTCTCAACGATTTTCGTGTCGCCGGTATCCAGTAAAGCCTCCGCCAACTTGGGGTGGGTCCGGCAGCGAACGTAGATCCCTCTGGTCATAACGGTTTCGCGCACCTGCTTCCAGTCCCGCCGCAGGCTCTTGTGGCGTTTGCGCCCAAGCTTACCTGCCTTGGCCGGCGTATCGGCGTTGCGCACCTTTTCCTGGCGGTTGTCATCAGTGAATTTCATGCCTTGGAAATAGTGTTCCACGGTTGGCCAGATCTTGCCTTCCAACTCGAAACTGTAGGGGGCATGGGTGCCCAGCGGGTTGTCCGGGTCGGTTCGCGACATGAACAGGTCGTTCTCGCCGTTGTCATCGGGGAAGAGAGACATTGGTACAATCCTTTAACAATAAGTGGTCCTGCAATATCTGCAGTATCAACGAGTCTGCGCCAGGGGTCACGCCAATAAACCTGCTCCTCTTGCAAGACTAGAGATCCTGCAGATATCCAACACCAAGCTGTGCGATCTGCCCCTGAATCCAGACCACTCGCTCCCGCACATAAGTGGACGGTGCGTTGACACGCAAAACCTTCGGATTTGGAAGCACGGCCGCGAGCAGCGCTGCCTGGTACTCAGTGAGGTGACGGGCAGGCTTATCGAAGTAGGCCTGACTTGCCGCTTCGACCCCATAGATACCGGGTCCGAACTCAGCAACGTTCAGGTAAACTTCCAGTATGCGCTGCTTGGGCCAGAGGCCGTCTATGACAACGGCCAAACCTGCCTCAACAGCGTTGCGGACGAAACTGCGCCCGTTCCACAGGAACAGGTTTTTAGCCGTTTGCTGGGTGATGGTGCTGGCCCCTCGAAGCCCCTCGCCCGCCCTGTACTCCGAGAGGGCTTGGCGTATAGCCTCAAAATCCACGCCCGCGTGATGCGGGAAGCGTTGATCCTCGCTGGCAACCACTGCCAGCGGCATCCAGGCAGAGATCTCATTTATGGGCACCCATTCGTGAGCGAGGGATCTGTTCGCGCTTTGAACCTGATACCCCAGCATGAAGGCCGAGGTGGGTGGATTTACGAACCGGAACATCAGCACCACCAACAGGACCAGCACGATAGCGCCAGCGCTTAGCAGCAAAAACCATCGCAAAAGCTTGCTACCACCTGATGCTCTGGACATACGTTCAAATCCTCATCTCTCTACGAGCCAGTTCCCTCGCCATAATTGACCAATGGGACACACAGCGCGCAAACTGCTGATAGTGATTCTGCGAGAGCGTGTGCCACTACCATGCCTGAAAAAGTAAAAACCCGGATTCTCTTTCATTCCAGACGCCTGAATATATACCTGGTCCGATATCCAGAAGGGCACAAGGTAGGGCCGCACGTGGACATGGTTTCCGAGGGCCGGCTTTACAAACTCAATTGCGTTCTGGCCAAGCCCAAGGCGGGCGGCGAATTCATTTGCGAGAAGAACATCTTCAACCTTCTTGGAAGAGTGTACCTCTTTCGCCCGGACCTGTATCAGCATCGGGTATCGAAGATCGAGCGCGGAAATCGATGGCTACTGAGCTTTGCGTTGACTTCCGGCCTCCATAACTCCAGCAGGACAGTGCCATGATGTATTTTGCCCATGAAATGAGCCGCGCAGCGCTGATGCCCTTGCGTATGATGACAGACACACAGAGCAAATTGCTCAGGCATCCTCTCAGCCCCCTGTCCCGCTTGCCGGGCGCTCGCAGTATTGCCTCAGCCTATGGTGTATTTGGCGATTTGACCCGACGCTACCCGAAACCGGCGTTCAATCTGCATTCAACGGTGTGCGATGGCGAGGAAGTAGACGTCAGTGAAGTCATTGTCCAGCGAAAACCCTTTGCCCAGCTCAAGCACTTCCAGCGCAGTGTATCGCGACCTGATGACCCGAAACTCCTGATCGTCGCCCCTTTGTCCGGACACTTTGCCTCGCTGCTGCGGGGTACCGTCAAGGAAATGCTGCCAGATCACGACGTCTACATTACCGACTGGCGCGATGCCTGCCGGGTCCCATTGTCCGCTGGAGATTTTGGACTAGACGAGTATATCGACTACGTCATCGATTTTATTGAACAGCTTGGGCCTGATACCCATGTATTGGCGGTTTGCCAGCCTGTCGTGCCGGTGCTCGCGGCCACCGCCCTCATGGCCGAGGATAAAAACCCGGCGACACCGCGCTCACTAGCCCTAATGAGCGGCCCCATCGACGGACGTATTGATCCCACCGCTCCCTGCGAACTGGCCACCAAACATAACCTCGCCTGGTTCCGACGCAACCTGGTGCACCCGGTACCCGCGCCCTACCCGGGCGCCATGCGCAAGGTTTATCCAGGGTTTCTGCAACTGTCCGGATTCGTGAGCATGAACTTCGACCGGCACGTTGACGCCTACCGGGGCCTGTTCAAGTCCATGCGAGACAGAGAAGTCGACAAGATCAGACGTCATCGTGAATTCTACGACGAATATCTCGCGGTCATGGATCTACCGGCCACCTTTTACTTGGACACGATCCAGCGTGTCTTTCAGGAATTCCACCTTGCCCGCGGTTGCTTCACGCACCGGGGCAGGAAGGTGAACCCCGCCGCTATCGAGAAGACGGCGCTGATGACGATCGAAGGCGAGAAGGACGACATTTCCAGCCCCGGACAAACGCGGGCCGCTCACGACCTCTGCGTGAGTATTCCCGATGCCAAGCGCCTGCACCACCTCCAGGAAGGGGTTGGCCACTACGGCGTCTTCAACGGCAGTCAATGGCGCGAATCCATTGCGCCTCGCCTCAAGACATTCATTAGCCAAGCGTGACAGGCGTCACATTTTCTTGTCGCCACTCAGGTGCTCTGCTAGCTTAAATGAGGTGATGAATAATAAGGAATAACAATCAGAGCGGGCCACCGCTCCAGGGAGGATGTCATGCAGGACCTCGAGGGCAAGGTCGCCCTGGTAACCGGAGCCTCACGAGGCATCGGTCGTCACATCGCACTGCAACTTGCTCAACGCGGCGCTGACGTCGCCATCAACTACCGCTCCCGCCAGTCCGAAGGCGACGAAGTTGCCAGGGAAATCGAGGCAACTGGCGTCCGGGCACTGTCCTTCAAAGCAGACCTTTCCAAGATGCCGGAAGCGCGCAGCCTGGTCCGTCAGGTTCATGATCAGTGGGGCCGCATAGACATTCTGGTGAACAACGCCGGCATCACCAAAGACAAGTCCATGAAGAAGCTTACTGACGATGACTGGAACGACGTCCTGGATACCAACCTGGGCAGCGTCTACGCCACCTGCTCGGAAGTGTTGAAAATAATGATGGACCAGAAGTACGGCCGTATCATCAACATCACATCGTTCGTCGGGCAGGCCGGCAACTTCGGGCAGGCCAATTACGCAGCCAGCAAGGGCGGCATTATCGCCTTTACCAAGACCCTCGCGCTCGAAATGGCCAAATACAACATCACCGTCAATGCCATTGCCCCGGGCTTCACCGAAACCGAAATGCTCGCCGAGGTTCCGGAGAATATCCGGGAGCAGATCATTGCCCGGGTTCCGATGGGGCGTTTCGGCAAACCGGAGGAAATTGCCCGCGCCGTGGTTTTCCTGGCCGCAGAGGGGGATTACATCACTGGCCAGCAGATCAATGTGAACGGCGGCGTCTACATGTGACACGAACAAAGCAGAAGGCGAGAAAATGGCTGATAAACCAATAAAAAAGCAAACAACGCCTGACTTCGAACCCAATGTGGTAAGCCGCTCTCTGGCACGAGTAGGTATTCATGGTGGCCGTCTGCTCAAGCGCTCTGTCATGCGCCGATTACGCGGTGGCCCGCCGAACCCCGCCAGCGTGAGTAGCATGGCCAGGCCCTTCGTTACCCTGACTGGCAAGCTTGCAACCCAACCCGACACACTTCTATTCGCGCAGATGCGACTGCTCAAGGACACCAGTCTGTTCTGGTCCGGCCTTCTCGCCAGCGGTATTGGCAAGAAACCTTTGACCGTAGCAGAACCAGAGCCTGGCGACGGTCGGTTCCGTGACCAGGCCTGGAACGACGTCATCGCCTTCAACGCCCTCAAGCAGGCCTATCTATTAACAACACGCTGGGTAATGGACACCATTGATGATGTCCGGGACATGGACGATCACGAGAGACGGAAAGTCCGCTTTTTCACCAGCCAGATGACCGATGCCCTCGCTCCCAGCAACTTCGTTCTGAGCAATCCGGAAGTGTTGCGAACTACTGTAAAGACACGCGGTAAAAACCTGCTGCGTGGACTGGCGAACCTGTTACGTGATCTGGACGAGGGAAAGGGCCCGATGCCGTTTCGCATGTCCGACCCGGACGCCTTTGAGGTGGGCGACAATCTGGCCAACACACCCGGCGACGTGGTGTTCCAGAACGATCTGATGCAACTCATCCAATACCGGCCTACCACCGAAACTGTACATCGTCGGCCTCTGTTGGTGATTCCGCCCTGGATCAACAAGTACTACATCCTCGATCTTGGCGAGAAAAAATCCTTCATCCGCTATTGGGTAGAGAAGGGACACACTGTGTTTGTGGTTTCCTGGGTCAATCCCGGCCCAGAGCTGGCGCACAAGACCTTTGAAGACTACATGCTCGAAGGTCCGGTCGCCGCCATGGATGCTATTGAGCAGGCAACGGGTGAGCGCGAAGTCAACACCGTGGGTTACTGCATCGGCGGCACCCTGCTGGGTTGCACGCTCGGTTGGCTGGCCGCTCGTGGCGACGACCGGGTCAAAAGCGCGACGTTTCTCAACAGCATGATGGATTTCTCAGATGTTGGCGATCTCGAAGTCTTCATCGACGAGGATTCTATTGCGAAAATAGAAAAGGCTATGAACAAACAGGGCTATCTTGAAGGCGCCTCCATGGCAACGGCCTTCAACATGCTTCGGGCCAACAGTCTGATATGGTCGTTCTTCGTCAACAACTACCTCCTGGGTCGTGACGCTGCGCCCTTTGATCTCCTTTACTGGAACTCGGATGCCACGCGCATGCCTGCGGCCATGCACAGTTTTTACCTGCGCAATATGTATCTGAACAATCGGCTGCGTGAGCCCGGCGGCATTGCCCTGGCGGGCACGCCAATCGACTTGAGAAAGGTGAAGATTCCAAGCTATTTCGCATCCGCCATTGAAGACCACATAGCGCCGTGGGTTTCCTGCTACAAAGGCGCGCGCAACCTGGGCGGGCCACTGCGTTTTGTACTCGGCGGTTCGGGACATATTGCCGGAATCATCAATCCACCCGAGAAGAAAAAGTACGGTTATCGCCTGAACGAAGACAACCCAGCAAACCCGGATGAATGGTTGGAAGGTGCCGAGCAGTTTGAAGGTTCCTGGTGGCCCGATTGGGTGGCGTGGGCGGAACAATTCGGTGGCGGCGAAGTGCAAGCCCGCACTCCGGGAGAGAGAAATCTGCCAGTCATCGAGCCGGCTCCAGGTTCCTATTTGCGGAATGAGCCGGCACCTCCCACGCCAGCAGTCAGGAAGCGACAACCATCACCGCGCAAAAAAAACGGCATCCGGCAAGCAAAAATCCCGGGTAGCCGAAAAAGTCAGCCAGTGAAATGGCTGAGCAATCGAGAACATGAGATAACAAGTTTGCGGAGAAAGTTTGCGGTGAGGCCCCCAGGGGCCTCTCGGGAAAGCCAAACAGATCGGCAGTTACCGTGCCAGATACCTGAAACGCAATACATGCTGGTATTTGTCGATGTATTTCTGATTGATGTCAGCGATCACCTCTGATTGCCGCAGATCATCGAAGCATTGGTCGAATGCAGCGGCAAGGTCAGGGTTCCGAAAAACCATTTTGTGCGGCGCAGGGTTGAATATAGGTGCAAATCGGAAGGTATCAGACTGAGAGGGCCAATTCTCACCACGACGCTTCTCGAGAAATATTCTTCGATTGACCTCAGCTACCACAAATCCATCAGCCAGAATCGCATCGACCCGCCCCATGAAGAGTAGCCGCGAGTGAATAGTCTGATCGGCAATCTCTGTAAGAGAGGCGAATTCCGGGACATTGTTGCTGATCCCCAGAACATCAACACCCTGACGGAAAGTCACCACGTTAAGCCCGGCCAGATCCTTGATACGCTCAATCGGCCCGACACGCGAATGGTTATAGAAGGCTCCGTTCTGATACCAGATGTAGGCAGATGTGGAGTACCCGGGAAGACGCCAGTGCAGAGGCACAGTCATGATGGCATCGAAGTCCTGACGTTCCCGGTAAGTACGCGCATGCCGCTCGTAGGGCTGCATAACGAATTGGGCACTGAAGCCGCACTCCTCGAACGTCGCCAGAACCAGCTCTATATCACGCCCTTCGAGATTTGGCTCGGCTGCGCCCGGGATTTCGGGCGCGAGTACTTTCAGCCTCTTTATTGACTCGGCGAGCCCGGACTGGGGCAAACCAAATATAAAAAGCAAGATCCACGAGACCAACGTTGATGTCTTCAACTGCGGCACTCTCCCCCGGGCCCAGAGAAGTTCAGTTTTTGAACAATATCGCTAACCGTCAGAACAGGCAACCGACTATGGCAAAACGCCTGCGAACCGGGCCGCCCTTCAGCCTAGCAAACACTCCTTGGCCTCATTGATGCGCGCCGCCAGATAATTGCTGCCACCATGATCCGGATGCAGCTTCTGCATCATCCGTCGATGGGCCTTGATAATCTCTTCGCGGCTCGCGCCGGGCTCCAGCCCCAGGATATCCAGCGCTTCGCTTTCGGTCAGAGGACCTCCAGCATTGCCATTTCCGCTTGACTCCGTGCCTTCGGAGGCAGTCTCATCATCCTGTCGCCAGGAATCACCGAACCGGCGGTCCAGATAACTTTCCAAGAGCCGGGCCGAGTCTTCGTCCTGCGCCCGGCAATAGCGCAGCAGTTCCAGGAACTCGCTCTCGCTCAAATCTGACAAATCACGGCCCTCCATGGGCCCTTTTATGATTCTGCCACTCATGTTTCCGGAATCGTGGTCCAGGGTCATCTCCAGGATGTCACTGGACACGTGAGATTGATTGCCGGATTTGGCTTGAGCTCCGCCAGCCATACCACCCAGTCCACCGCGCAATAGTGAGGGCAGCAATCGACGCAAGAGCGGATAAAGAAACGCCAACCCCGCGAACACAAAATGCAGGCGACCGGTTGCGGCGAGAACGACCACGATCCCGATACCGACCAACAAAGCGAGTTTGAGAATGGCGGCATTACGTTGGCTGGCTGGCTGATTGCGCAACCACATCCAGGCAACAACCGCGACCACGATGGCAACAAGAGTTAACGGCACTCAGATACCCCGGGCTCACCGGCCCTCGAATGGATTTCCAGAAGCACTATCGGATCTGTTTTGTCAGGCGCTTCACTTCCGGGGAACTGCGGCTGGAAAAGTCCTGCAGAGCCTTGGCTCCCCCGGAAGCATAGACCGCGACCGCCGCCATAAGATCCTTCAGAACCTGCGGGCTGCTCCGATCAAAGGGCGCGTATGCGCCGCCGGAGAGCTTGCTCACCTGCTGGAAAACCGCCCTGGCGTGGGCGTCACTGCCTTCATGAAACATAAATACCGGCGTGCGCAGCATGCCCAATTCCCCGGAGGTATGGCAGAGCTCGTCTACCGGTTCCTCGCAGCAATCGCCGATAAACACCACCGCCTTGACGGGGTTTGTGCGAGTCTCTTTCACCGCGTGGCCCAGCACCCGGCTGATCTGGGTTCGGCCACCGAGGCAGGACACGCCGTTCATCAGATTCAGCAGTTGCCCCGTCTCGGTCACAAAACCCGTAGCCTTGAATTCACCGAAGCCACGATAGTAGCAAAGCTGAATGGCTAGACCGCCCAGATCCCGGGTTGCCATAAACAGTTCGCTCTGCAGATGGCAAGCCTGATCCCAGGTTGCCTCCCGGCTTGCGGTTGCGTCCAGTGCAAAAATCAGACGCCCCTGGCCGCCACCCTGTTTAGGCAGCGAGCGAACCTCGTTAATAAACTGATCGATCGCCTGTTTGTCGGATCGGATTCGTAAATCTTTATCGGCCATGGGCTCCTGAAAATCGCAGCGATTGCAGAATCTGACGCTAAAATAGTAGGGCATAGATTGCTCAATTCACAGGTTTGGCAAGAGGCGGGGCATCGTGGATGCAGAGCGTTGGTACCGAATCAGGAACCTGGCCAGACTCCGTTTTTGCCTTCTGGCGCCGTTCCTTGTTGCCATCCTCGCAATACCCTGCAAGGCGCAGGCCTCAAACTCTTTTTATCTGCTCTATCGCCAGTGGCAAGCTTACGATTGGCCAGAGGATCTGCCATCTGGCAACGAGGTGACCCGCTCGCAGCGCGGCCTGGGCTGGCAACAGCAGAACTCTGCGAGCACCTTTGGCATCGATTACGATTACCAGCCACTGAGAATCCGCACAGGCGAACCGGCCCACAACGGGCACCTCCATCGGTTGACCTTCGGTGGCGATTGGCAGCATCGGCTTTACCGCGTGGAAGCACGGGCCGGCGTTGCCGGCACTTCCAACATGTTCAAGCACCGGGACTTTCACAGTGACGTGTTGAACGGCCGCATCGCAGTGTTCCGGGCAATGGATGAAACAAGCCCATTGAGCATCGGGATCGGCGGCGACCATCGCTTCGGGTCCTTCCGCTGGCTTCCCAGAATTCGCTGGCAACACAGCAACGAAAACGGGTATTGGCTGCTCGACCTGCCGGTTTTACTAAAATGGCAACCCCCCGAGCAGCGCTGGGAGTTTCGGGTGGAACGAAACGGGGACCGTTGGGCGACGCTTGACCAAACCAGGGAAGTGGAAAGCGCTCTGTATTTGCGGGAGTGGAGAACGGAACTTGAATACCGGGCCTACGACGGGCGCAGGGCTTGGCCGGCGGTGATTCTTGGCGTCGGCGCCAGCGTCGATACCCGTGTCCGGCACAAAGACCTGAACACGGGCACGGTGGATCTGAAACTGGGTGACGCCCTGCTCGCCAGCCTCAGGCTGGATTGGTAACCGGGGCATTAATGCCCGCGAGCAGGCAAACGCCGGCGCTCAACCCGCCAGCGCAGACCTCACCTTCTTGCTCAAATGCCCCATCTCTACCCGGCCAAGTACCTGGGGCTTCAGTTCGTTCATCACTTTGCCCATGTCCTGCATCCCTTGGGCATCGGTTGAACTGATGGCCATTCGGATCAAACCATCCAGATCATCTTCGCTCAGGGCCGCGGGCATGAACTCTTCAATGATCACCATTTCGGCGCGCTCTTTGTCACCCAGTTCCTCGCGGCCGGCGTCATCATACTGACTCGCGGCATCGCGGCGCTGTTTGAGCATCTTGTCGAGCACCTTCAGAACATCTTCATCGTTGAGCTCGCGGCGTTCATCAATCTCGATCTGCTTTACGGCAGACTGGGCCATGCGCAAGGTAACCAGACGGGTTTTATCCTTGTTGCGCATTGCCTCCTTTACCGCGTTGTTCAGTTGTTCCTTCAGAGTTGGTGCCGTCATTTCCGATCTCCTATTGTTTGGGACTTAACGTTTATGGGGACGATTCCGGAATAATACAAAGGGTATGCATTCCATGAAGTCCGCTGCACTGTAGAATGCAGATAACCTTTCGTTTCCGAATCTACGCACCGTGATCATTAAGCTATGAAACTCAACCCGTTTAATACCCGCATCGGTCTGGCTCTGGGAGGTGGCGCTGCCAAGGGCATTGCGCACATAGGTGTGCTCAAAGCCTTCGAGGAAGAGCAAATCAGGATTCACTGTATTTCGGGCACAAGCGCCGGCGCCCTCATCGCGAGCTACTACGCTTTTGGCCGCCCGGCGGAGTCCATCCTTTCCATCTGCTCAACCCTGAACCTCTCGAAAATCATCAACTTTACCTTCGAGCGCGGCGGGCTTTTCAGCACCAATACCGTTCGCGAGATGATCCATCGGGATCTCGGGGATGTCCGGATCGAAGACGCCAAGATTCCACTGGCCATCTGCGCAACGGATATCGAAACCGGCGAACAGTTGATCTTCCGGGAGGGCAACCTGGCAGACGTTGTGTGCGCCTCAATGGCGGTACCCGGCCTGTTTGTACCGGTAGAGATCGATGGGAAAACACTGGTGGACGGCGGGCTGGTAGAAAATGTGCCGATTTCACCACTGGCGAAAATGGGCGCCGGCATCACTGTAGCGGTTGATCTCAGCCATGTGAGCCGATACCCGAAGCCGGATAACACCTTCGATGTGATCACCAACGCCATCAATATTGGCATCGATTTCAACACCCGCAAGCAACTCAAGAATGCCGATATAGCCGTGCCTCTGGACCTGAGCAGCTATAGCCTCACCAATAACGCAGACCGTGTTGAGGAGCTGTACCTGGAGGGCTATCACCCCATGAAGAAAAAGATCCGCCAGGTTCTCTGGTACAAGCGAATGCACGTTGCCATCAGCCTTCTGAAGACAACCCGTACGTTGATGCCCTTCAAGGTTCCCGAGATTCTCAAGGAGCTCAAACGCCACGGCTTTGCCGTACGCAATCGGCATTAGCCCAACAATCACCTTCCGCGGTGAACCAAAACGCTTTTTGAAGCCTACTCTTCACACCCGATCATTTTTCGATGCGAACGGAGCTTGCGCATGATTACCGTCCACCACCTGAATAATTCCCGCTCACAACGCGTTCTCTGGATGCTGGAAGAGCTGGGTGTGCCCTATGAGATCAAGCATTACCAGCGTGATCCCAAAACCATGCTGGCGCCCGAAAGCCTGAAGAAGGTTCACCCGCTGGGCAAATCCCCGGTGATTACCGACGGCGATCTGGTGGTGGCCGAATCCGGCGCCATTATTGAATACCTGGCCTACACCTACGGCAAAGACACCATGCTGCCCGAGAGCGGCGGCCAGACCTGGCTCGACTACACCTACTGGCTGCACTATGCCGAGGGCTCACTGATGCCCCCTCTGGTCATGCGCCTGGTGTTTGAAAAGGTCAAAACCAGTCCGATGCCGTTCTTTATCAAACCGGTCGCCAAGGGCATTTCAGATAAAACCAATGAAACCTTCATCGGCCCGATGATCAAGACCCATCTGGACTTTGTGGAAGGCCACCTCGCGAAGAACACGTGGTTCCTGGGTGACAAACTGAGCGCTGCAGATATCCAGATGAGCTTCCCGCTTGAAGCCTCGGTAGCCAGGGGCATTGTCGGTAAGAACCGGCCTCACATCACCGGCTGGGTGAAACGGGTTCACGCCAGGCCGGCTTATCAGAAAGCACTTGAGAAAGGCGGTGACTACGACTTTGCCTGAAGAGGCAGCACAGTCATGTCGAAACTATTCACACACTGGCGCGCATCGGAGTGAGCTCGTCAATGGGTTTGAGCCGCGCGTTACTTTTTCAGGCTGATCTGCTTTGAACCTGTGGAAGAAACTTGTCCGCTCTGGCCCTTGCCGACATATTCGACAGACCCGCCCGCTTTCAAAAAGGCGGCAGTCTGTTCCTCAATTTCGGCGGAGGTCAGGGTAGCTTTCTCGTTTTTCTTGCTCATGTTGGTATCCAGGTCAAGGTGGCTTGTTTTACAGCATAAGCCTCTCATTATACCCGATGTGGCTAAAAATTGTTCGCTTCCTAAAGGCCGCGTTCCTGGCGCGCCTCTGCCAGGCTGCCCTTGTTTTCCACATTCGTATAGCCCGCGCGTTCAAGTGCCGCCTTCGCCTTGCCTGCCCTGTTACCACTGCGGCAATAAAGATTGATCTCGGTGTCTTTGTCCGGGAACCTCTCGGTGACCTGCGCAACGATCCGGGTGTGCGGAATCAACGGGTCGCCATCAATGTGGCTTTGCCGATGCTCGGCCTCGGTGCGGACATCAATCCACACGGCGTTCGCATGGGCTACTATCGGCGATAGGACCAGTGACAACAGGATTAGCACCGTTTTTACTAAACCAGACACTCTCATTTCTATCTTGCTCCCTGTATTCATTTCAGACTTTCAGCAACAATCTATACGGTGAAACAGAACGGAGGAGTTCATTGCATGGAAACCGCTGACATCTTGCTGGCGCTGCTGTTCGGCTGCATCGGCTTCGGGTATTTCATGTATGGCCGGCGCAGGAAAAACATCGTCACCCGATACTGCGGCATTGCCATGATCATCTATCCTTATCTGGCCAGTAGCGCATGGGAAATGCTGGCCGTAGGGGTCGTACTCATGGTTGTGCCGAGGTTTGTCGAACTCTGAAGTTCGAGGCTTGAATCACCCCGCTGCAGGCAAACTCCCGCCTAGCATGTTTTCAATCACCGCTGCGTTGTAGAAGGTTTCAACGCACCGGATTTTTTGCTCCCTTACGCGACACCAGATTGCCAGGCGCACATCACCAATCGGCTCGAAGTAAGTGCGGTAATCCAGGATCGCAAACACGTGCTCACCGTCGGCACTCAGTTGCCGTAGAACCAGGTCTTTCTGAATGGCAAACATACCGAACTGGTAGGCCAACATGTCGTCCCGGTTCAAGAATCGCATGTTGGGCCCCACGTACTCAAAGCCCTCTTCAGCAAGCAGATCCTTGGCCTCATCTAACCGCTGGGCACGAATGTTTTCAATGAACTGAGCCACAATGTCCTTTGGCTGCATGACCATTCTCCAGAATCAGGAACTCATAATCTAAACTGGCCCCACTTAACTTGGACATTAGCCTATCAGGGCCTGCAGCAACAGAGTCACTCAGTAATGGAAATCAGTGCAGGTGCTGATCAGTTGCCTGGATTAGCAGCAAAACCATCAACCATTAATAAGGTTTAATAAGCTTTCGATATCCACATTGATATTTGTTCATCGTTTTTCGAAGACCTTGCCCGCGGCATAGCACTATCTAATTCACTTTAGCTCGGAAATCTAAATGTTTGTTTCAACATTTCTTCAGAAAATTCTGAGCGAGCTTTCGCAGAGATAGTGCGCCAAAACAGACCCGTTCAGCCGGCAAAAATCACGCGTATTCGCCGCTTTTTCTCATACCTTTGTTAGACATCATTTAACACAATTTGACAAAGCTCCCGGATAGACTCTTCGCTCATTTTTTATTCAACGGAGCTTTCATGGGTTCTCCAAATGTTATGAGGTTGGGCGCGTTTTTTATCACGTGCTTATTCACCCTCACCGGCTGCTCCAGTGACAGCGACAGCGCAGTTGGCAACACCGGCAATTCAGACTCACAAAGTAGCGAATTAATAGAAATCAGCGGCGTTGCCATGAAAGGAGCGATCAGTAACGGATTGATCTCGGCGTCAATGAAACAAGCCGTAACAGATAGGGAACTCACAATACTAACCCACCCCATTCGTACCGAAGAAAACGGAGAATTTACGCTCTCATTCAATGCGCCATCGCACGCGGGCGGCGGCGAAATCGTAGTGCTTGAACTCTCCTCGGATACCGCGACGGAAATGGTTTGCGATGTAAGCGAGGGTTGCCGGCATGCGGGCACCAGTAGTATGGCCGCATTTGGCGAACCATTCTCTCCGGGCAACAACCTGAAGCTTTCAAGTCTCAGCGCAGTAGATGGTGTTCAACGCGCCTATCTCACACCGTTAAGCACGTTGGCAGTGGAACTGGCAAAACGGCAAGACGTTGCACTAACAGCAGAGGGTTTTGATCGGGCAACCACGACCGTAGAGTCCTGGTTCGGTATCCCTGAGGGAACGATGGCAAAGCAACCTTTGAGCCTTACTCATCCGGCGTCGCTGGATGCCAGCCAGCCAGAGCTTGAACTTGCACTGGTAAACGCTGCTTTTCTTTCACTTGCTGCGGATAGCCGTTGGAGCAACGTTGGCGACGTGATCAATGCTGCACTTGAGTCCATTCAGTCGTCTGGCGAGCTTCCAGCTAGCGGCGGCGAGAATGGCATGGGACTCAGCCGCGAGCTACTGTTGCTGGCCGCCAGTGCGCAGGCGAGTGCCCTGGCTGATCAAAAAGGTGTGGGGATTGATGCAGCAACGTTGGCGAACGCGGCCGATTCCCTGGCGCGACGGTCAATGGAGCTTGCGGAGCCCACTCCTGAGCCAGAGCCTACCCCGAAGCCAGAACCTACTCCGGAGCCGGAGCCTGCCCCGGAACCAGAGCCTGCCCCGGAACCAGAGCCAACCCCTGAGCCAACGCCTACCCCTGAGCCAGAGCCCGCCCCGGAACCAGAGCCTGCACCCGAGCCAGAGCCCGCCCCGGAACCAGAGCCTGCCCCGGAACCAGAGCCAACCCCTGAGCCAGAACCTGCTCTCGGCACTGCAACACTGTCATGGAATGCGCCGTTGACCAGAGAGAATGGAGAGAGCATTTCAATGGGCGAGTTGGATGGCTACGAAATCCGATATGGCCAAACCAATAACATTACAGCAATGACCGGCAAAGTTGAGATCAGTTCAGCATCGACCATGAAGTTCACCGTTGAAGGTCTTGAAAACGGTGTATGGTATTTCACGATTCGTACAGTAGATGTGGAAGGCATGTTCAGTGATTGGTCTGCCGTCGTGTCAAAGGAAATATAGCGTTCAACCACGATAGCTATCCGGGAACATAAGGGCAGTAACCCGCGTTTGATAGAGGGGGACGGGACTAGAAAACACCCGTCTCCGCCAATTGCCGTATGATCTGGAAACCCGGCGCCGCAGACTTGCCCGCTTGATGGGATTAGTCATAACTGAAACGCTCCGAAAGGATGTGATGGGAAGGCGTGCCTCGCTTGATCAGGTGATCCTCAACAACATCCATCATGGGTGCAGGCCCGCACATCACAAAGAGCCATTCGCTGAATTCTTCCTCGGAGAAAACCCTGTCGATCAGCGCGCCATCAATGAAGCCGGTCTCACCCTCCCAGTTATCTGGTGGTTCCGACAACACATAGACCACATTCTCCGTCCCGAGCTCCTCCCGGTGAGCGATCTGATCAATCACGCGATTACCGTAGATCAACCTCACCTTGCGGGGATCGTTGGTGGCCCGCATTTGCCTGAGCATACCCAGCAGTGGCGCAAGCCCTACTCCCCCGGCGATGAGGGCAACTCCGGGTCCCGCTCGACCATCAACAGTAAGATTGCCGTAGGGGCCGTCAACGTAGGCAAGGGTTCCCGGCTCTATCTGGCCAACGGTGCGGGTAAAGTCGCCGAGCTCTTTGATCATGAAAGATACCCGTGGCCCCTCGGCAGGTGCCGAACAAATGGAAAAGGGATTTTCTTTCAATGAGAAGGGGCTATGCCCCACATTCAGCCACAGAAACTGACCGGCTTTATAATCCAGCCCCGCATGCCCTTCAGGCTCCACGCTCAATTCCCATTGCTTCGGTGTCAGCTGGTTCACGGAGGCCACACGCCAAGCGCGTGCCTTTTGCTGAAGGGGAACCCACAGGTAAACCATGAGCAATGACCCGACCGCTACTCCAGTCATTGCCAGCCAAATCCAGGTCATCACTGGTTCCGATCCGTAACGTCCTCCGTAGACCGTGTGGTGCAGCAGAAGAAGTGCAATCAAAAGCGCGCCGACCCCGTGCATCAGGCGCCATGTCTCGTATTTATAGTCCAACTGGGTCCGGCCGATGGCGAGGAGCACAAGGCTGGGAAGAAGCAAAAAAGCGCCAATTCCACTTAAAATCGCGGAAAAGTCCGTTGTGAGCGTCAATTCACGGCTGGGATCCCATGGGCGGGGACCACCGGAGGGCGTTTCCTGGTAAAGAAACGGGTGCACAAGCGCAAAAACCAGGGCCGTGCGGGCCATGATCTGGTGAAACCGCATCGTCACATCCATTCCGACGCCATTCGAAATGGCTTTGAAACGGCCGGAGAGGATGAATTCCATAAGGATCATCGAGAAGGCGAGGATGCCAAGACCCGAGGCAAGTTCCTGGTGCCATTCGCGCTGCGGTCCGCCAACCGCAGCGGACAGGATCAACGGCAACGTGACAGCACCAAGGTATACAACAATCAAATAAAACGGTTTCATTTCCAGAACCTATGCCAACTAAGTCGCAACGCAAACACCCTGCTCATCCAGGATATGTTTAACTATAGCCATCAAACATCAAAGGACAGCTTTACGTGCGATCGAAGTCCTGGGTAAGCCATTTGCGCCCCAAAAAAATTCCTTTCCGGCGTCGATTTGCCCGAGCGTCCGTCGCGCTGATCTTTCGGAGAATGGAAGACGGCCACGAGGAACTGCTGTTTATCCAGCGGCACGATGCCGCCTAACTGCAACGGAACCCCGAGAATATGCCCGACATTCCGATTCTCGGCTCTACCCGACCAATATACTACTGCACAAGATGGCCAACGTGACCTAAGCTTTCCAGACGAAATCAGTAGCACTGGTTTTGATCATCAGTGCAACCGCCTTCACCATAATGGCCGAAAACAACAACTTACTGACCAGAAGGAAGCATCATGAAAACCATAAAAACAGCATTGGTCGCATCTGCGGCCGCAGCCAGTTTTATCGCAGCCGATGTTCACGCGGCGACCGAGTGGAACGTATCTTTGTGGGGCAAGCGCCGAGCTTTTACCGAAAACGTCGAGAAACTCGCCGAATTGGTTGAAGCCAAAACCGATGGGGAGTTTACCCTCAACATCTCTTACGGCGGGTTATCCAAGGCAAGGGAAAACCTTGATGGCATTTCATTTGGCGCTTTCGAAATGGCGCAGTTCTGCTCCTTTTACCACACCGACAAAAATCCGACCATCACGGTAACCGAGCTGCCTTTTTCACAAGATGTGTCTCTGTCCCGGATCAGCGACATCTACACGGAAGTGTTCAAGCACCCCGAGGTCAAGAAAGATCTGGCTCGATGGAATGCCACTCTGTTGATGCCCACCCCGCTGCCTCAGTACAACCTCGTCGGTAAAGGCGAGCCGATCGGGACTCTGGAGGATTTTGAAGGCATGCGCATCCGCGGCCCGGGCGGAATAATGGGCGTGTTGGGCAAACTGGGCGCTGTCAAGACAGGGGTGCCTTTCTCTGAAGTACGTCAGGCCATGGATTCCGGAGTTATTGACGCAGCGTCCTTCGCACCCCATGCACACCTGGCCACCACAACTTACAAGGTAGGTCAGTGGGCTACAACTAACCTCAATCTCGGCTCTGCCAATTGCCCGGTAGTCGTCAATACCGACGCCTTGGACATGCTTGAACCGGCCCACCGTGAAGCGCTGCTGGGCTCTGTTGAGGAAGCTCTCGACTATTACGTAGAAAACTACGAGCAGAACACCACGGCCAGGTTCGAGGCTGCCAAGGATGAGACCAACATTACGGAAGTTACCTTTACGGCAGAGCAAACTGCCCGGCTGAACGAACTTGCAGAGTCTGTCCGTCAGGAGTGGATCGAAACCCATAAGGGCGATTTTGATGCAAAGGCTGTTTTCGATTTCACAGCCAAGCTCTTCGCCGAACAATAACCTGACTCGTAAAACCGGAGCCCGATTCTAACTGAACGGGCACCGGTTTATTTCTTGGGAAACCACCCCTTCCCCGACTGGAGGCTGACATGTCTGCAGCAGCATCTGTGCTTGCTGATAACTCAACGCTGAGCCGTCTGGACCGTCTGTTTTTCCGGCTGGAATCCTTACTCACCCTGGCCGGCGGTTTTGCGATTTTTCTGCTGGTTTTGTTGGCAACGGTCAACATACTCGGACGTTGGATTTTTTCATCGCCAATCAGTGGTTACGTTGATTGGGTCGAACAGGCCATGGCATTCATCGCTTTTCTTGGCATTGCCTACACCCAGCGAATGGGTGGCCACATCCGTATGGACATACTGGTTGGACAATTCCGCGGCCGCTATCTGTGGTTTACCGAATTGGTTACAACGCTGTTGATGCTGGCAGTCACCTCTGTACTTATTTACGGCAGCTACATGCATTTCTGGCGAGCCTACACCATTGGTGATTCATCGCTAGACATCAATTTGCCCACCTGGCCCGCCAAACTGGTGGTTCCAATTGCTCTCACCATCCTGGCAATGCGCCTGTTACTTCAGCTCTGGGGCTACATGCGGGCGCTCAAGCAGGGCGGAGATATGCCTGTAGCAGTCCCGCTTGTTGAATCAGCGGCCGACGTTGCCGCCCGTGAAGCCAGTGCCGTCAGTGGCCACGATGAAGAAAAAACAACATGACTGAACTGTTCCAAACCATGGGCAACATGGATTCCATCGACATCGGCCTCTGGGTCACCGGAGCCATGCTGGTTTTTGTTCTGCTGGGCGTTCGAGTCGCTTTCGCAGCTGCCACAGCCGGCTTTCTCGGTCTGGTATGGATTTTCTCCGCCAAGCTCGGTTTCGACCGGGGTTTTCTGGTCGCTGTGAAAATGGCGGGCACCATCCCCCATTCGAAGGTTTCCTCACTTGCCCTGTCATTGATTCCCGCTTTTATATTGATCGGCTTTCTTGCCTATCACGCAGGCCTCACTAAATCTCTATTCGAAGCGGCAAAACGATGGGTCGGCTGGCTTCCCGGCGGCATGGGGGTGGCCACCGTATTCTCCACCGCAGGCTTCGCAGCAGTGTCCGGTGCATCGGTGGCGACGTCTGCCGTTTTCGCCCGGATCGCGGTGCCGGAAATGCTGAAACTGGGATATGACAAGCGCTTCGCCGCGGGTGTTGTCGCTGCCGGCGGCACACTGGCTTCGCTTATCCCCCCCTCTGCCATCCTGGTCATCTACGCCATCATCGTTGAACAGGACGTTGGTGCGCTGCTGATGGCCGGGTTCCTGCCCGGTGCCTTTTCAGCCCTGGTTTACGGGGCACTCGTCATAATCATGGCGGTCACCCGCAAGAACTTTGGCCCGCCTGTTCGTGGCTACACGTGGAAACAGCGCTTTGAGTCAGTACCCGGCGCAATGCCCATCTTCGTGGTGGTTGGAATCATCATGGTCTGCATTTATGGGGGCGTGGGTACACCAACCGAAGCCGGTGCCCTTGGCGCTTTTGTTATTCTCTGCATGGCGCTCTATAACGGAAGCCGATGGCCAGAGCTGAAAGCTTCACTGATGGAAACGGCAAAGCTGTCGGCGATGATCTTTGCCATCATTTGGGGTGTTCTCATCTACGTTCGCTTTCTTGGATTCGCCGACCTGCCCACGGCATTTTCTGACTGGATCGTCAGCCTGGAGCAGAGCCCGCTGCTGACACTCCTTCTCATTCTCTGCGCTTACGCCGTTCTGGGGATGTTTATGGACGCCATCGGCATGCTACTGCTGACTCTGCCCGTGGTGTACCCCGCAGTGATTGCCCTGAATGGGGGCATCGATGTGACTGCCGCCGAATCGGCCTTTGGGGTTTCTGGAACCGGCTGCGCCATCTGGTTTGGCATTATTGTAGTGAAAATGGCAGAGCTCTGCCTGATTACGCCTCCCATAGGGCTGAACTGCTTTGTTGTTGCTGGCGTGCGTCCAGAGTGTTCGGTGCAGGACGTGTTCCGGGGCTGCACCCCCTTCTTTGTGGCGGATGTTTTAACCATCGCCGCCCTGATCGCGCTGCCCGGTATCGTGTTGTGGTTACCAGGCATGATGGGCTACGGCTGACGATGCGCCGGACCTGCTTTGCTATGGGTGTCTGAGATGACAACCATCGGTATGCTCACACCACTATACATTCTCAATGATGGTGCCCACCCGGGCCATGGGCGTGACCGTGGGCTATTTCTTCCGAGGTCGCGGCGCGCACGTCAATCACTTCGATATCAAAGGTCAGGGTTCTGCCCGCCATCGGATGGTTGGTGTCGACATCGGCAAATTTGTGGCCCACCTTGGCAACAACCACATGGCGCGGGCCCTGCTCGGTCCGAACCTGGGCAATCATGCCCGGTTTCCAGCGTTTGGCGCCCATCAAATGCTTGATCGGCACTCGCTGGATGGCATCAGGCTTGCGCGGCCCGTAGGCCTTTTCCGGAGTGACGGTGACGCTGAACGTATCACCCGCATCGCGACCTTCCAGGGCTTCTTCAAGGCCATTGATAATGCCGCCGTAACCATGCAGGTAGGCGTTCGGCTCGCCGCCGTGGGAGTCTTCAATAATGTTGTCTTGTTCGTCGCGCACGCTGTAATGGAACAGGACGACCTGGTTCTTTTCGATTGGCATATATTTCTCAGCGAGGTTGGTTGGACCGCCATTATAGCCAGCTCCGGCGCTGACTGCAGGAATGGAACAACCGAACAGTATGGCAAGGCTCATTCTTCGTTGGCCCTGCGATAACTGCCCTTGTAATCAAAAACCCGCTCCTGCACCTGCCAATAGTGCTTCTGCTTGCGAGCGATCACGAAATCCGGTGCCGGCAACAGGGCCTGACATTCAAATACCGTATCCACTGAGCTGAACACTTTCGGGGCCTGGCCATTGGCAAAACGACGCCCGAAGATCTTGTTGAAAATAGTGCGCTGGCCCGGCTTGCTGAAATCAAACGATTCGTTGAGTTCCTCCCCATCCTCGCCGTGATAGGTAATCCTCAACGTGCTACCGTCAGCGCCCAGCGATATGCCGGCACATCGAATCACCATGGCATCCTTGAGCTTCAAGGCATCCCGGAGCTGATCGTCCGGGTCGATAATGGCTTTGTGGCATTGATGGCAGTTGCGGGCCGCAATGTCATTCTCGGCACCGCAGTGCGAGCACTCCTTGAAACGGAAACGGTAATCGCACTGTTGCGGGCGCCCGTTACCGCCGAAAGATTCATCTCCTTCCTGAGTCTCCAGAAGCCCCTGACACCGGCGGCCGTAATGCTCGATCACACCACCGTCACTGTCGGTTTTGCCCCAGAAGATGTTGGCAAACCCGCATCCCGGGCAAAACACCTGCACCGGCTCACTGTCGGGGTCCGGTTTCGGCTCACCCACTTCCGGGTGATGCAGGTTTACATGGTTGCCGGCATAATCAATCACCAGGCAATCCCGTTTGCCTTCATCCAGCCGAAGACCACGGCCGACAATCTGCTGGTAAAGACTTACTGACTGTGTGGGCCTCAGTATGGCTATGAAGTCCACGTGGGGCGCATCAAAGCCCGTGGTCAGCACGGACACATTCACCAGATACTTGAGCTCCCGCTGTTTGAAGCGCTGAATCAGCAAGTCCCGGTCCTTCAGATCCGTCGCACCTGTCACCAAGGCAGTCTCATGCTCTGGCAGGTAACCGGTAATCTCCCGCGCATGCTCCACCGTGGCCGCGAAGATCATCACTCCCCGGCGGTCGGCGGCCAGCTCCATCACCTGCTCAATAATCGCCCGTGTAACTCGCTTGTGCTTGCTCAGCAACTGGTTAACGTCTTTCTCGGCGTACTCGCCAAAACGGTCCTGAGGCAGCGCCGAGAAATCGTATTGCGCCACAGCTGCGTTCACGAGTTCGGGTTTGGTGAGATAGCCGCGATTGATCATGTAGCTCAACGGCAGCTCATAAATGCAGTGCTGAAAGGGCTTGTCGTCCTCACCACGAACAAAGCCCCGATAGTGGTAGCGATAGATCCAGCCCATCGCCAGGCGATAAGGTGTGGCAGTCAGCCCGAGCACTTTCAGGGACTCATTCTGCTCGCGTAAAAGTTCAATGATTCGTTGATACTGACTGGTTTCCTCACCGCTGACCCGATGGCACTCATCAATGATCAAGAGAGAGTATTCATCCCGGAACTGATCGAGATTCGCCGACACTGACTGCACGCTGGCAAAGGTCACCTGATGGTGGCGTTCCTTGCGCTTCAGCCCAGCTGAAAAAACGCCGCCCTCCAGCCCATAACTCTCATATTTCGCGTGATTCTGCTCGACCAGCTCTTTCACATGGGTCAGCACCAGAATCTTCCGCCGGGCGAGACGAGCCAGCTCGGCAATCACCAGACTTTTGCCGGCGCCGGTTGGCAGCACGATAACGGCGGACTCATCGGACTTTCTGAAATGATTCAGCGTGGCCTCGACCGCGTCCTGCTGGTATGGGCGTAGTTTGAAAGGAGCATTCATGTTGCAGTATCTGGCCGTCTTCTGAACGAAAATTTGGCCATACTAGCAGATGCCATTACCTTTACCCTTGGGCCGACACGAGATCCGCCCCCTTTTCCTGAATGGCCAACTTGGACCGCCATGAACGACGCTGCGCCAGAGCTACCCATCACGCCCAATCCTGCTGAGAGCGGGCTTTCCAGCCAGCAGGCCAGTGCACGG
This sequence comes from Marinobacter sp. MIT932201, assembly GCF_047123295.1. Taxonomy (NCBI): domain Bacteria; kingdom Pseudomonadati; phylum Pseudomonadota; class Gammaproteobacteria; order Pseudomonadales; family Marinobacteraceae; genus Marinobacter; species Marinobacter sp. MIT932201. The sequence goes on from NZ_CP138917.1 coordinate 3,308,213, forward strand.
CTGGAGGAGTTCGGTTACAACCGGCTGCCTGCCCCTCCAATGCCAGGTGTTCTGGAGTTGTTTGCCAGGCAGTTCCTCAGCCCTTTCATTTACATCCTCCTGATCGCTTCCGGGGTTTCATTTGCCCTCGGCCAGACCCCGAGCGGGGTTTTTATTCTGATTGTTCTGCTGATAAACGCGATCATCGGCACCGTGCAGGAGTTTTCGGCTCAGAAGGCCGCGGCTGCGCTGAAGCAAATGATGAAAGGGACAGCCCACGTGCTTCGGGACAGCCAGATTGTCACCGTTGACGTCGAGGAGATCGTTCCGGGCGATATTGTTTTGCTTTCCTCGGGCGACAAGGTACCCGCTGATCTTCAGTTACTCAGCGCCAGCAGCCTGGCAGTGGATGAGTCCATGTTGACGGGGGAATCCCTGGCGGTTGCCAAGAATGTCGGTACTACAAGCGATGACAGTACCCCGCTGACTGAGCGCGCTGACCAGTGCTTTGCCGGCAGCATCATCACCCATGGGCGCGGGCGCGGCCGGGTGATCGCTACCGCCTCGGCGACCCAGCTTGGCAAGATTGCACAGGGTGTTACCGGCAAAACCTCGGCCGAGCCGCCGCTGATGATCCGGATCCGCAAGTTCACCTATCAGGTCGCTTTCGGCATTCTGGCGGCTATTGCCGCCCTGGCAGGCCTGATGATCCTGGATGGCGGTTATTCCATCGAGGAGATGATCCTCATGACCATCGGCCTGGCGGTTTCGGTGATCCCCGAGGGCCTGCCTGCCGCACTCACCGTTGCCCTGGCCATTGGCATGTCCCGAATGGCAAAACGCAATGTCATCATTCGCAAGCTTGTCGCCGTGGAGGCACTGGGATCCTGCACTCTCATCTGCTCCGACAAGACCGGCACACTGACCGTTAACGAGCTCACCATTCGCAGGGTGATGCTGCCTGACGGGCGGCAGTTCGAGGTAACTGGCGAGGGCGTGGCACCGGGAGGGGAAATTACTGGGCATGCCGGCACCGAGATGGATGCGACTGGCCAGGAAACACTCAGGGAACTCTGTGTTGCAGGCGTCCTCGCCAATGAAAGCCACCTGGACTACAGCGGCGGCGAGTGGGTTTCCCAGGGAGATATCGTAGACATCGCCTTTCTGGTGATGGCCAAGAAGCTGGGTATGTCCATCACGGACCTGCGAACCCGGCAGGAACAGGTGGCCCTTATCCCTTACGAGTCGGAAAAGGCCTACAGCGGCGTGGTCAACCGGGTTGGTGATCAAACCGTGATTTACGCCAAGGGCAGCCCTGAAAAGATGCTGGCCATGTGTGACCGGATGACCACCGCGGACGGCTCCATAGCCATCGACAAGCCGGCCCTTGAGCGCCAATTCACCGAACTGGCCTCCAGGGGCTACCGGATTATTGCCCTTGCGAAGAGAACTTCCGCGCACGGCGACCATGAAATGGCCGGGATGGTCTTTCTCGGCATGGTCGCCATGATCGATCCACTTCGCCATGAAGCCTTCGACGCGATCGAAAAGTGTCGCACCGGCGGTATTGAGGTCGCCATGGTCACCGGAGACCACCCGGCGACCGCGAAATCGATCGCACAGGAACTGGGCCTGTGTGACGCAGACGCAACCGTCGTAACAGGCCCGATGCTGGATGAAGCCAGCGCTCGTGGCCAGCTGGCGGTGGACAAGCTCATTCGCCCCGCCCGGGTATTCGCCCGCATAGAACCCACCCGAAAAGCCCAGATTGTGGACAGCTTCATGCGGGATGGCCATTTTGTGGCGGTTACCGGGGATGGTGTTAACGATGCCCCCGCCATGCGACAGGCCCATGCCGGAATCGCCATGGGTAAGCGAGGCACCGATGTGGCCAAGGAAACGGCCGACCTGATCGTCACCGACGATAATTTTTCATCGATTGTCGCCGGAATCGAGCAGGGCCGGGTGGTATACAACAACATCCGCAAGGTCATCGGGCTGCTGGTGGCCACCGGTTTCTCCGCAATCCTGCTCTTTTTCCTCTGTGTCATGGCCGGTCTGCCAATGCCGATGATCGCGGTACAGCTCCTGTGGCTGAATCTGGTTGCCAACGGCTTCCAGGACGTGGCCCTCGCCTTCGAACCGAAGGAAGGCGGCGAACTGTCCGTAAAACCGCGCTCACCCCACGAGCCCGTGTTCGATAAGCACATAATTGAGCATGTTCTGGTGGTGGGCTCATGGATGGGCCTTGTTGCTTTCCTCAATTTCCAGTGGACGCTCGACCAGGGCCAAAGCCTTGAGGAAGCCCGCAACCTCACGCTGATGCTGATGGTGCTGTTCGGCAACATTCACGCGCTCAGCAGCCGCTCGGAATTCCGCTCGCTGTTCCGCATTCCTCTGCTCCGCAACCCGTTCCTGATGCTGGCGGTTCCCCTGGCCCAACTGGCGCACATTGGTGCCATGTATGTGCCGGGGCTCTCCGATGTCCTGCAGATTCAACCGATATCCCTGGCGGAATGGCTGCAGTTGCTCGCACTTGCCATGAGTCTTGTCATTGTCGAGGAACTGCACAAGGTATTGATCAGGAAGCGGCGACAGTGAATCTGTGGTGAGATCCCGATAAGCTTGAAACAGGTTTTCTTCAGGACACTGAACACATGATCGATTTTCGCAGCGACACGGTCACCCGCCCTACCCCTGAAATGCGCGAGGCCATGGCCAGCGCCGAGGTGGGCGACGACGTTTATGGCGACGACCCCACCGTGAACAGCCTTCAGGCCTACGCCGCCGAACGGCTGGGCTTCGAGTCGGCCCTGTTTACCGCCACCGGCACCCAGGCCAACCTGCTGGCCATCATGAGCCACTGTGGCCGGGGCGATGAGTACCTCTGTGGTCAGTCGGCTCACAACTACCGCTACGAAGGCGGTGGCGCTGCTGTGCTGGGCAGCGTACAACCACAACCGATCGAGAACGAGCCGGATGGCAGCATCAACCTTGGCAAAGCCAAAGCCGCCATCAAGCCCGACGATTTCCATTTCGCCCCTACCCGCCTGCTCTCGCTGGAAAACACCATCGGTGGCAAAGTGCTGTCGTTGGACTATCAGCGCGAGGCCCGCGCCTTTTGCGACGAACACGGTTTGCTGCTGCACCTTGATGGCGCCCGGGTGTTCAACGCAGCCGTAAAATCCAACTGCGACATTACCGACATCACCAGGTGCTACGATTCAGTGAGCGTTTGCCTTTCAAAAGGGCTGGGTGCACCCGTCGGTTCGCTGCTGCTGGGTTCGAAAGCTTTTATCGAGCGAGCGACACGGCTGCGTAAAATGGTGGGTGGCGGCATGCGCCAGGCTGGCATACTGGCTGCAGCTGGGCGCATCGCTCTGGAGAAAGGGCCGCTTCGGCTGATTGAAGACCACGAGAACGCCGAGTACCTGAGCGCCGGCCTGGCCGACATTCCGCAGCTGGAGATAAACCCCACCAGCACTCAGACCAACATCGTCTACGCCCGCTGCAGGTCCGGCAGAGCCGCGCACCTGCGAGACTACCTGGCTGACCAGGGCATCCTGATCACGGCGGGAGACCCCATTCGCTTCGTGACGCACCTGGACGTCAACCGCCAGGATGTCGACCGGTTGCTGGACGCTATTCGCCGGTTCTACCAGGGTTGAAGGGGGCTCCATGGCAACACCAAAACGCATCTACCTCGCCGGTCCGGAAGTGTTCTTCCCCGCCGAAGAACACCAGGCCATCGTGGCCGAGAAAAAGCGCCTTCTGCTGGAATACGGTTTGGAGGGCGTAGACCCGCTGGACACCGAACTGGCCGCCTCCGACAGCGAGTCGAAATTCAGGCTTGGCCATCGGATCTACCGGGCAAACCGAGAACTGATGGACAGCTGCGATGCCATCATCGCCAACCTCACCCCGTTCCGTGGCATCAGTGCCGACCCGGGTACGGTCTTCGAAGTCGGCTACATGATCGGACAGGGCAAGCGAGCCTTCGGATTTACCCTGGATAACCGCTACTACCGTGAACGGGCAGGCGGCACCGAGCTGGACGATCTGGGACACAGCATTGAAGACTTTGAGATGAGCGACAACCTGATGATTGAGGGCGGCATCTACAGCTCCGGTGGCCAGCTCTTCGTGGCAGACCAGCCAGGCGAGCATTCCTTCTTCTCAGCGGACCTGTTCCGTCTATGCGTGGAGGCGCTGGCGAGAACCTGAGACTATTGGTTTTGCGAAGCAAATGAGTGCGCGCATTGCTCGGCGATATCATGATACTGGCCCCGGAAATACAGCAATGGCCGGGAGGCTGTGGTTTCCTTCACATTCAACGCCCTCACTTCGCCAATCACGATCAGGTGATCCCCTGCCGCGTGTTCAGCGTGGATTTCGCAATCCAGCCAGCCCAGGCTACCGGGAATGATCGGATTGCCCAGCGGCGATGCCTGCCACTGGACGTCCTTCCATTTGTCGGCGCCCTGGCGGGCAAACAGATTGGAAATTGCTTCCTGCTCGGCGGAGAGGATATTGACGGCGAATCGACCGGCGCGGCGAATCCGCGGATAGCTGAAGGAACTGGACTTCACGCTGAATGACACCAGCGGCGGGTTCATCGACACGCTGTAGAACGACTGACACGTAAAACCAACCGGTTCGCCCTCATCGAGGGATGAAATCACCGTGATACCTGAGGCGTAGTGCCCGAGCGCTTCACGAAATCGCGCGGGTTCGATAGCGCTGCTGGTAGACGATAGGGCCATCAAATCCGCACTCATTACAGACTTCCCGTCACCGAAAGCTCGCGCCTGACAATATCAGCGCCGGCACTCAGCGCTCGCAGCTTGCCGCTGGCCACACGGCGGGACAGAGGAGTCATGCCGCAGTTGGTGCAGGGATAGAGTTTGTCGGCATCGACAAACCGGAGCGCCTTTCGGAGCGTCTCGGCCACCTCTTCCGGCGTTTCGATGGTATTGGTGGCGACATCAATCGCACCCACCATCACTTTCTTGCCCCGGATCAGCTCAATCAGCTCCATCGGCACGTGCGAATTCTGGCATTCCAGTGAAATCAGATCGATATTGGAGGTTTGCAGCCTGGGGAAAATCTCTTCGTACTGTCGCCACTCGGAGCCAAGGGTTTTCTTCCAGTCGGTGTTGGCCTTGATGCCATAGCCATAACAGATGTGCACGGCAGTCTCACAGTTAAGCCCTTCAATGGCCTTTTCCAGGGCAGCGATGCCCCAGTCATTCACCTCATCGAAGAACACGTTAAAGGCGGGTTCATCGAACTGGATGATATCCACACCGGCCGCTTGCAGCTCCCTGGCTTCCTTGTTGAGTATCTTGGCGAACTCCCAGGCCAGCTTTTCGCGGCTTTTGTAATGGGCATCGTACAGCGTGTCGATCATCGTCATGGGGCCAGGCAGTGCCCACTTGATCGGTTGATCGGTCTGCTCACGCAAGAACCGGGCGTCGTCCACAAATACAGGCTTCTGGCGACTCACAGCACCGACCACCGTGGGCACGCTGGCATCGTAGCGATCACGAATTCGAACGGTCTCGCGCCTCTCGAAATCAACGCCGTCGAGGTGTTCGATGAAGGTGGTCACGAAGTGCTGGCGCGTCTGCTCGCCATCACTGACGATATCAACGCCAGCCAGTTGCTGGTCCTGCAATGACACCCGCAAGGCGTCCTGCTTGCCCTCAACGAGTTCTTCACCCTGCAGCTTCCAGGGTGACCAGAGTGTCTCGGGCTGAGCAAGCCAGGCCGGCTTTGGCAGACTGCCGGCGGTTGAAGTAGGTAACAGTTTTTTCACGATGGGTAACCTATGGGTTCTTGATGATCAAAGCGCGTAGTCAGGCAAGTAGTTCGCGGACCACTGCTCAAGGAGGGCTCGGTAAGGTTTGATGAGACGCTCCTCAGCAAATCTTCCCTGCTCAACCGCCAGCTCGCTGCGCTCCTCGCGATCGTAAACAACGTCTGTGCGCGAGTGATCACGGTTTTTCAGATCCGGTTGATAACGCTCGCCTGCTGCAGAGTGGGCGTTGTAAATCTCCGGTCGATAGATTCGCTGAAAGGTTTCCATGGTGGCGATGGTGCTGGCCAGCTCAAGGTTGGTGTAATCGTTCAGCAGATCACCGAAGAAATAGAACGCCAGAGGTGCCACGCTTCCTGCAGGCATGAAATACCGAACCTCCAGCCCCATCTTCCGGAAATACAACTCGGTTAAGGAGGAGTCGTTGGGCTGGTATTCAACACCCAGCACAGGGTGCTGATTGCCGGTGCGGTGGTAGGTTTTGCTGTCCGAAACGCTGAGGCAGATAACCGGCGGCTTGCCGAAATTCTGCGTGTAAGCTTTTGAATGCACGAAATGCTGAAAGAGCTTTCCATGCAGATCGCCAAAATCCTCGGGCACGCTGAATCCGGATTGATGCCGGTTGTGCTCCAGCAGCCGCACACTGAAGTCATAATCGCGCAGGTAGGAGGAGAAATTATTGCCGACGACGCCTTCAATGCGCTTGCCAGTTTTGCGATCAACGATGCTCGTTTGCAGCACCTCTATCGCCGGGAAGGTGTCGCTCTGGTGTTCAACACCCACGATCATGTCAACGGAAACGATATCAAGCTGGACTGAATAGCGGTTGCCTTCGGGGTTATCCCAGTGCGCCAGAGCGTTGAAACGATCATCAATCATCGTCAACGCGTTGTGCAAATTCTCCCGGCGCTTCTCTCCCCTGGCCAGATTGGCAAAGTTGGTGGTAATGCGCGTGTTCTGCGATGGACGGTACTTTTCATCAAAACGCAGACGCTTGATGGCGAATGTGAGCTCGTTGTTCATGACGACCCGGTATCCTGATTCCTGAGATAAAACCTGAATTCATTGGCTGCCCCTCACCGTCGCCGTTCAGTCGGCTGCGGTTGAGACTGGAATCTATGCTAGGCGCATGAATCAATGAATAAAAATGATTTAATCTCATTCAACCATTAATCTGAGTCATGGATTGGTGCGAGTCAGGCTGGCCTGTATTTTTGACCTTCCAGAGAATTTAATGCTTCGCCTTGCTCACCACTTCCTGCGCTACCGGCTCACCGGTTTTACCGGCAAGAATCCGGTCGGCATTCAGTGAGGCAATGGGCACCCGGGTATCCCTGGGCACGTCGCCACTCAGCTGCAATTCAAGATAGCGCAGCGCGCAAACCCGCAGGAAGGACGTGAAATTGCCGAGGTCGTGGCCGGCATCAATGGACTCGTGGTAGAGGCGGGTGATCATCTGAGGCAGGTTCATGCCATCGCGCTCGGCCAACTCCGACAGTACCTGCCAGAAGGCATTCTCCATCCGCACGCTGGTGACCATGCCATCAATGCGCAGGGAGTGGGTTCGGCTGACCCAAAGCTCCGGATCGGCGTTGATGAAGAGCTTGCACATAACAGCCTCCCTGGACACGCTGTGGGGCCGGTAGGCCGGCCCCTGCCCTGTTACTGCTCCAGTAACTTGAAGAACTGCGCCAGCCAGGCCGGATGGGCGGGCCACGCGGGCGCTGTTACCAGATTAGCATCGGTGACGGCCTGATCAACCTCGATACCAGCGAAGGTTCCGCCGGCCAGTTCCACCTCCGGCTGGCAAGCCGGGTAAGCCGAGCATTTTCGCCCCTCCAGAACCCCTGCCGCTGCCAACAACTGGGCACCGTGGCAGATCGCCGCAACTGGCTTGTTGGTTTCAAAGAAATGGCGAACCAGCTTCTGCACATCCTTGTTCAGGCGCAGATACTCGGGGGCACGCCCGCCGGGCACCACCAGGGCGTCGTAATCAGCTGGGTTGATCCCTTCAAAGTCCGCATTCAAGGCAAACCGATGACCCGGTTTTTCAGAATAGGTCTGGTCACCCTCGAAGTCGTGGATGGCAGTGGCCACGGTATCGCCCGCCTTCTTATCGGGGCAAACGGCATGCACCGTGTGACCAACGGCCTGCAGCGCCTGGAATGGCACCATGGTTTCGTAGTCTTCGGTGAAATCACCGGTGATCATCAGAATCTTCTTCCCGCTCATGGCTTTTCCTCCGCTCACGGCTGTCTCCTTGTGTTTGTTTTGCCAGGTCCGGAAACAGTAGCAGTGGGGCTAATGGAGCGGGTATTAAGGGGTTACTACAGGTTTCGCCGTTTGTGCCCGTCGCCGAATGCGGAATGTATCCGGGCGACGAAACCTGAGCCTTTTCCCAATCACTGCCATCACATCGAGGTTTTATCCCCGTCGGACATTTCATCTTTTTTCATGGTGTCTTTGTCCATAGGGTCCTTCTTCACTCCCTCATCCATCATGCTATCGGCCTTCATTTCGTCGTGCATGGTATCGGTCTTCATTGAGTCCTTGGCCATGCCGTCATCTTTCATGTCGTCATGCATCATGGTCTCGTCCATACCCTTGCTGTCCTTATCCATGTCGTCTGCGTGGGCGGGCGCCATCAAGGCCAGGGTGGTACCAAGTGCCAAAAGAGTGGCTGTCAGGCTTTTCATTGTGCATTCTCCTTGCTGGAAACAATTTATGTTCGACACTGCCCGGCTCCTGGGTCGGAGCCGGCAGCGTCAGAATGCAGAATAGAAAGGAACGCTTACGTGGCCGTCACGGCCCGGTCAAAAGTCGGTAAAGAAGAGGTCACAAAACCTTCACGGGGAGAACCAATCCAGCACGCAAGGCGTAATGGCCTGCAGCTTTCTAACCCAACGTGGATACGGTAATACCGCGTTAACACCAACAGCCTGCAACGGAGCTTTTTAATGAACTACGAACACGCAGTTTTGGAAGTGAAAGGAGACGTTTCCATCCTGCTCTGCAACGGCTGTGGCATTAAGATCGCAGAAGGCACCAGCCACGAGGACCGCGAGCATTACTGCACCATGTGCATGAGCGGTAACTGCAAAGCGAAATTCAAAAAGGGAGATTAATCCAGACTGGCGTAGTCTGGGCGAGCATCGATGAGAGCGCCCCATATCCTCAACACGGGTTGACGAGTGGTGATCGTGACCAGAATGCAGGCGTCATCAACGCATGCAGACAGGAAGAGGATGATCACTTTTTAAAGCTCCAGTTATCGTATATGATAACCAGATGGAAGAGGAGCACCCATGGATTGGGATATAGAATTCTACAGGAACGTGGACAAAGAGTTCTCCGAGATGCCCCCAAAGAGCGGTTGAAGGAGGTCAGGAAATCATGAATTTCAAAAAGTTTAAGCAGAAAGCACTTAAAAATCCTGAAGTCCGTCGGGAATACGACTTTCTTGAAGACGAATTCAGCCTGATCGATCAACTGATTACGATGAGAACTAAGGCTGGCCTAACCCAAGAAGAGGTTGCCAAGAAACTCGGAACCAACAAGAGCAACATCTCCAGGCTTGAGCGCGGCCGAAGCAACCCGAGCTGGGAAACACTCAACAACTATGCTGCTGCCTGTGGTTTTCGGGTGAAGCTAGAGGCTGTTGAAAACGGTCCGGTTTCGCCATAAATGGTCCGCAATCGTAAACAAATAATCTACAATCCCCAGATTCTTTATTGTTTCTCAGAATCCTTCAAAGGCGAACCGGACCGGTAAGGCACCTTCCCCGCAGGCGTATATCGGGCCGCCGGCTCCAGATGCACATCCTGATCATCGAAAAAAATGTGCGCCTTGAACGCCTTGATGATCTTGGATTTATCCAGGCCACCCAGGAAAAAAATCTCATCCACATATACGCCCCAATGGCGCAGGGTTTTGATCACGCGCATCTCGGCCGGGCTGTTTCTTGCGGTGATAATGGCCACACGAACCGGTGAAAAGTCGACCTTGTGGGGCAGCCGGTCCTGCAAGCGCGAGAGCTTCCGAAGCAGCGTTGCGTAGGGGCCATCGTTCAGGGGATTGTCCTGTTCTCTGTCCTCCGCCGAATGGAATCCTTTCAGGCCCTCGGCCTTGTATACAATTTCACTCTCATCGCTGAACAGCACCGCATCGCCATCAAAGGCTATCCGTACCTGGCCATCTGGGATCGCTTCCATGTTGGCGGGCGGCTCTTTTACCAAAGCCACAGCACAGCTGTCGCTATCAATGACTCGCTGGGCGTCTTTGGTGTTGGTGGTCAGGAAGAGGTCGACATCGTAGGCATCCAGATAGTCCACCACCGACTCACCTCCGGTGAACGCAGAGCGGGTGATATTCAGACCGTATTCACGGATATTGTGAAACACCCGCACTCCGGTTTCCGGGCTGTTGCGAGACATTACCACCACTTCCACCAATGGGGTTTTGTCGCCGGACTGGAACTGGTTCAGGGAGAGAAGCGCCTTAACCAGGTAGAACCCGGTGCCGGGCTTCAGCGATTCAGACTCACGAGCGGCCATGTAATCACGGTACTCCTCGATGGCCTCTTCTCGATTGGATTCGAACTTACGCCGGAATACTGCATCCGCTTCGCTCAAATCAAACAGCGCAGTTGCTGTGATGCCAACCACCAGAGTATCCGACAAATCATAGGCCATAAGCAGTCCTCTCAAACCGGCAATTCGTTAATCTCGCCCACTACACCGTCTTCACTCACTTGTAACCTCCTCAATCGGTCGTCGCAACGAGCGCGGCATCTGCGCGCCATGGCCAATCCGTACTACCAGGTCTGGCCGCCGGTCGCCAATGCCAATGGCGCGGGCGAATTCCGGGCGCAGTGCCGCCACTTCCACAGGCTGATTGATAAACGCCGTGCGCAAATCCAGGGCGGTGGCCTGAAGCGCCAGGCGCTGGTAACACCGACACACCTTCACCCTCGCCGGCACTCTGAAGCAACTCCAGCTCTTCGGGGGTAAGGGGCACACCGTCATACTCTGAGCGGATGCACTGGCGCAGGGGAATTGCCTCGAACAGCGCAGACCGCTCGGCCTCGGCTTCTTCAAAGTCGACCACCAACCCGGATTTGGATGCATCGAATCGGCAGTCCCCCTTCAGCCCGGCCGCCCGCGCTGCCAGCAGCAGATTCTCCGTCGCGCACCCAAGGCTGGCGTAAAGATGGTGATCATCAGGATCGACGGCGGGACAGCGCCTCGACAGATCCGGAAGCACCTGTATCTGGTTGGGTTCGAGCTTGAATATCCAGGGCTGAGTGTTGTGACTGGAGGCCGCCAGAGTGGCATAGCGCACTAGCTCCCTGTAAACGTGTGGAGAGCTGCCGAGCTTACTATGGCGCCAGGTTTCGCTGACCATTTCCGTATAGTTCATAGTGCCTCCAGGCTCCGAAAATACACCTGTCGAGATTCCCGCCGCGTTATCGATATCTTCTGATTAACGTGTTCAGCTCTGATTGAAATTCAGGGTTCTGCGTGACCGCGTCAACCTCATTGATCACATCCATCGCGGAGGGGTGCAGCCGCGAAACACCAATGTGGAAGGTGATCCGGGAGTTCGGAATGAAATGAACCTGGCGAACTCTCAGCTTCTCCGAATAGCCGAGTTGTTGAGCGATGTATCGGGCGTCTTCGGCGGGCTGCACCATGAAATCGCCCGCCTCCCGCAGCATGAGAAGATGCATCATCGCTTTTATGTCCCGGCCCGGCTCGCGTTCCAGATAGCCGGGAATATTGTCCTCTTCCCATCGGGAGCCCCTCTCGACGATCACCGTCAGACTGGACAAATCAGCAAAGCTGGTAGCCGATTCGATCAGGTCACTGTTGGGGTTGTCTGCCGAGTAAACCAGATGACCGAAGTCCTGCGTGAAGAGTGGCTTGTCTGAAAAGACGGCGTATTCCTTTCGCTCCTCCGACGGATAGGTAAGAAGGCCATCGGCAAGGCCGAGTTGCACGTTGTACTGTGCCCTGGCCCAGGGCAGCACAACATGTTCCGTGGTGTAGCCGGGAATAAAACTGAAGGTGAGCTGTACTAAATCCGGAAATAGCCCGACGGCCCTGTCATCGAGCGAGGAGCTATAAGGCGGTGATTTGTCGCCGAACGCGAATGTCAGATTGCTACTTGCTTGCGAGACACCAGGCAAAGCAAGGAAAACAATCATAACCACGCCGCAAAGCGCCGCCGACGTTCTTTCCATACGATGCTTTTTCGCCAAGGTTACCTCTGGGGACATCTGTGCCTCTTACTAGGGATCCATATAGACACCCGGTCGATATCATTGCCCCATTCTATGTCGTTCAATCCTCGGGGGAATAGACCTGTCCCGATTTTCTCTCATTCAAGAGCTGATAGGGTTTCAATCAACACGCATCTCGCGCATTCGCATTGGCATGGCGTCTATGCGGCGGAAGATAGCATCAAGATCGAGGCTCACCTCGCGGCTTTTGATACCGCCGTCCTTGCCGATCAACAAGACCCTCCCATCAGAACGCCCCCCGTCAAGCAGGGTTTTGATATCGCTCTCAAGGCTGTTCGAAAGAGACTGTTGATTTGAAACCACCTCGGAACCAGTGTTCACAAACCAGACAACATCACGATCATCGACCCCGGCCCGAGCACTCCTGAGCATCTCGATCTCGCCGGCATTCTCATCTGAGGCTTGCACAAGAATGAGTCGGTTTTTCCACTGATAGTCGCTCAAACTGTTCATGTCAGCTCCGTGAGTGGTCAGTGTGATGAGCAAAAGCATCAACGCCAGAAAGGTGCGTTTTTTGGTGACGGAAAAATTGAAGCTCATTTTCCTGCTCCCTTTGCGGCTCTCAGAAGAGAGATACGAGAGTTTGTGCTCAGTTGGTCATTCGAACTGCCTTAGTGGAACGTGAAAACAGTTCCGGTCACTTGCCGACAAACAGCAGCCTCTGTATCTTCAGCTTCGTTGCCCAGGAAGGGCCCTGTTTACAAGGAGTGAAAACGATGGAATCTGACCAACGCGAACACATATCTACAGTAATCAATTATTTTTGGGGCGAAGGGACAACCTCGCCGGAATCCGTGAATCAAGGTATGGCTGCCATCGCCTACGAGGCGCTAGAAGAAGCACAAAGTTGCTCCGCCGCTATGGATTTCGTGCCCCGTCCCATCTCAGGCCGCCCAGGAGGCAAGTACGTCATTAAGCAAGTCGCGAAGATTGGAAAGCGGATTGCCTCAGGCGACACTCAGATTTACGAAACCTGCCGACAGCGAGTCGCAGTAAACTTTCGCAACAAAATGGAATTAGCAAAACAAGGATTGTGATATGAAAAGATCCACCCTGCTGGCCGCTTTGGTTTTCGCCTCGCTCTCTGCCTGCGCTCAAACTGACCAATACATCACCGCCGCCTATGCTGGTATGAAATTCCAGGTGCCCGAGTCTCCTGTTATCGTTGGCTCACTGGGCATGAACAACGACATACTGCTTATCAAATATTCCGAAACCAGCGGTAAGCGTTATATCAGTTTTGCCACCGAAAACAGCCTCGATACTGGGGGCTGCGGATGGACGGACTTCTTCGAAGCAACACTGTCGAATGCGCCCAACCACAGCTGTTCACAGGCCAGCGTGGCATCCTTCAGACACGTGTTCGTAGAGGGTACAGACACGGGCAGCTGGAAAATCGAGGGCGACGCATATTATTACTTCCTGTCTGATTCAGACTCCTCGTTCGTCTTCTTTGAGTCCAACAATGGAAACTTGATCAAACTGGAATCTGACTTTCTCGATTCTCATGGTTTTCGAAGAGTGCTTGGGGACATTTAGACCGGCTTTCTGCCCTAAAGGCGCTCAATTGCCTTCAGCAGGGAGCTGAAGGCTTTCGAGAAACTACGCTCAGCCATCCGATCCATCATCCTTCCAATCAAGGGCGCCTTCAAAGAACCCTCGGAAATCCAGATCACACGTGTCTGTTCACCTTCGGGCTTCAAAAAAATCTCCCCCTTCGTGTGCTGAACGCGAAACGGGCTGGATTTCTCGATGCGATAGTCCATACGGTTTGGCCTCTCAAACCGCGTAATTCGTTCAGTCAGTTCAAGCTTGCCGGCGCCGATCACCCGGAGCGCACCGGTGCCATTTTTTTCGTCTTTTCCCTCTTCAACCAGCAAAGACTTGCTCACCCCAGGGAACCGATCGTAACGAGCATGGTCAGCGATGGCCTCAAAGACCGTGTCGATATCCATCCCAAGCACGCGCTCGACGTGAATGCGAAACATAGTTACTCCTCAAAAATGCGCTGACCAGAACGATACGCATACGATTCCTCAAAAGAATGGGTTTTCTTCCATTTTTTGATACCTTCGTGAAAATCGAAAGGCGGAGCTGATTCGCCTCTGTGAACGAGCGAGCACCGATGTCTGAACCATCCCTACTTCAAACCCTGCTGGACACCCTGCCCCAATGTGGCCGCGTGGAATGGATTGGCATCCGACCTGCCCGCGGCGAACCCGTGGAGGCACGCGACAGCGTGGCGGTAACGATTGGCAAGGGCCTGGAGGGCGACCGATTCAAGGGTCGAGAAACCAGCAAACGACAGGTAACCCTGATCCAGCAAGAACACCTGCATGCCATTGCCTCGTGTCTGCAACGCGAGGCCATCGCACCCGAGGTTTTCCGGCGCAACATCGTCGTCTCTGGCCTGAACCTGCTGGCCCTGAAGGGCAAACAGTTCCGAATTGGCAATGTGGTGTTGGAATATACCGGCCTTTGCCATCCCTGCAGCAAGATGGAGACTGCGCTTGGGCCCGGCGGCTACAACGCCATGCGCGGGCACGGCGGAATTACGACGCGGGTGGTTGAAGCGGGTAGCATTGCCCTTGGGGACGATGTCCAGGCCTGTCTGTGAAATAGCTATTCAGAAGAGTACGAGGTCATCGTTTCACAGACCTTCAGCAACCTATAGTGACGACATCCAAGCCCGATCAAGTTCCTGCGGCCTGCTCCACAGCGGCGTCTATTGTCTCGATGGCCTGCCGGAGGACCCGTTCGGACTCCCCATGCTTGCCCTCCTTGTGAAGCGACTCGCCCTTCGCACGGAGTTTCGCAACTTCAGCCTTTGTGCTTGCGTCCAGATCCGCCGACTCCATCTGAGAGTCGACCTCCTTCATTAACGTGGGGCACTGGCCACTGAGAGCCGGTGCGGAAAAAAGCAGCGTTACGAGTAAAACCAGAAGATAGCGCATGATTGTTCTCCCTTCTTTGCACCCATCCTCTTAACAGCATAGTCGGTCCACAGAAAAGCAGGAAGCAATCCTGAGAGTAGCCTATTTCGCCGGCAATTCCTTGATGTAAACGTCTTGCTGTGGAAACGGGATGGTGATGCCTTCCTGCTTGAATCGGCGCCAGATCGCCAGGTTGATGTCCGAGCTTACGCTTCCGAAACCTGCTTGCGGGTCTGCAACCCAGACCCGGGCCTCCAGATGAATGCCGTGGTCGCCGAACATTGTTAACCGGCATACCGGCTCCGGATCCGCAATCACTCGCGGGTGCTCGCGGGCGATATCAAGAATAATGGCCATCGCACGCTCCACGTCATCACTGTAGCTCACCGACACCGGGATCTTCAGGCGCACATTGGGATCTGAATAAGACCAGTTGATCACCTCAGTGGTAATCAGGTTTTCGTTGGGAATGAGCGTATCCACACCATCGCGGTTGCGAACCACCACGTAACGGGCATGCAGCGCGACCACCCAGCCGAACTTCTCTCCAATGCTGATCACATCACCGGGGCGAATCGAGCGGTCGAACACAAGAATAAACCCGCTGATGAAATTGCTGGCGATACGCTGCAGGCCGAAGCCAAGCCCAACACCCAGAGCACCGCCAAACACTGCGAGCGCCGTAAGATCTATGCCGACGAGATTCAGAACAGACAGAGCCGCGACAGTGATCAGCACCAGCTTGGCGACTTTGGAGAAACCCACGGCCGCACCGGCACTCAGATACGGCAACTGGGTCAGTCGCCGATCGATAATACCCGAGAGCCAAATGGCAACCACCAACACCAGGCCCATCAGCAGGATTAGCTTGACGATCGCCAACAGGGAAATGCGCAGCTCACCCACGGAGAAGGCCAGGCTATCCATGGCCTCAAGCAACCCGGGGAGCAAGCCCACGAGATGCAGGCCCACCACCAGCCAGATGAGGGTACTGATGACATTCTCCGAAGCCTTGACCAGGGGGCCGCTTCGCATGCCCTTGCGCAACATATACACCAGGGTGCGGATCAGGGCGAACGAGATCAGCAGCGGGACCGCCAGATCCAGGGCCCAGTAGGCCTGGTTAAGCGCGGCAAGCAACACGCGCCCCAGCAGAACCAACACCAGCATCGAGACTGGAAAGGCAAGGCGCTGGAGGGCACGTTGCGTCAGGTGGCGCACGCCCTGGGAGTCCGCAGCGGTGCGCCGGGCAACAAGGCGATGCAGATAGAACGCAGCCGTCGCCGCAAGCACCAGAACTGCTGCCTGCGGAAGAACATCCAGCAAACTTATTTCCTGTATGGCAACCAGCAAATCGTGCCAGCTTTCCACCATCGCCAACTCCCTGGTAACGAGAACTCAGAGACCAGCCGCCTTTGGCAGCGTTCAGCCTCTCCTCAGTATAGGCCCCCAACAATAAATCTGTTCCGGTCTTCGAACGCCTTCCATGATTGGGATAATCACCCCACCGCGTATAAACTCTCCTTCGGTAACCTGAAAGCCGGCAAGGAGGCGACTGCTCCACCGGCCCTACGGGGAATTCAAAGGGCCATCAGGTGACATTGGCAATGAATGAGACTACCGAAGATAAAACAGCGTCAGCGCCGCCACCTCAAAAGAAAGGCTTCAGTGGCTTGCACGTCTTTGGCATTGTACTGCTCACCATCGTTGCCACCGTAGGCGTGGGTTACTGGTGGCTCAGCCACTATGTCTTTCCCGATAATTTCGAGCCGGTAACCCTGAATGCCAGTGAACAGAATTCACTCAACAGCAAGCTGAATACCCTGGGCATTGATACCCAAGGCGGTGGATCTGGCGGCCCCTTAAAACCGGAGCCCTACAGTGAGGAAGGCGCTAGCCGTGAAGTTCGCTTCAGCGAGCGGGAACTCAACGGTATGCTGGCCAATAACACCGATCTGGCGCAAAGACTGGCCGTGGATCTTTCAGACAATCTTCTGAGCGCCCGGCTTCTCGTACCTCTTGAGGAGGACTTCCCTGTACTCGGTGGCCGAACCCTGCGAGTGAATGCCGGCGTAGAGCTCTCCTTTGCCAACGGTCGCCCCCTCGTGAAGTTAAAGGGTGTCAGCCTGATGGGCGTCCCCATCCCGAATGCCTGGCTGGGCAACCTCAAGAATGTGGACCTGGTTAACGAGTTTGGCGCTAATCCGGGGTTCTGGCAGTCCTTTGCGGCAGGGGTGGACTATATCCAGGTCGAAGATGGGCAGTTGCTTGTTCGGCTCAAGGAATAGTTGAGCAGGTTTAATCGCTGTTGCGCATCGGCATGCCTTCGATACGGCCGAAAACAGCATAAAGGTCGAGACATAACCTTATGGGAAAACAGGAGCCTCCAATGACGTTTGATTTCCACGACCGGCGCGTCATCGTCGCTGGCGGCAGCAAGGGAATTGGTCGGGCAATCGCGTTGGGGTTTGCCCGAGCCGGGGCCAGCGTGTCTGTGTGCGCCCGCGGGCAGGCGTCCCTGGACGCACTGGCAGTAGAAGTGGCAGACGAGGGGCTCTCGGCTCTGCATGTGGCACCCTGCGACATCGGCGACAAGGCCGCGCTGGAAACCTACCTGCAGACAGCCATAGGCGAATTGGGCGGCCTGGACGTGCTGGTCAATTGCGCCTCGGCGTTCGGGCGGGAGGACAACGAAGAAGGCTGGCTGAGCAGTGTTGAAGTGGATCTGATGGGCACGGTTCGCGCCAGCCATATCTGCCTGCCAGCGCTTAAGCAAACCGGGGGCACGATCATCAATATTGCCTCCATCGCCGCCCTGCACGCCTCGACACGCACCGCCCCCTACGCCGCCATCAAGGCCGCGGTCGCCCACTACACCGGCAGCCTTGCTGCGACCATGGCGCCGTATAAAGTGCGCGTTAATGGCATTGCCCCTGGCTCGATCGAATTTCCGGGCGGCGTGTGGGATCAGGCCCGGCAGAACAATCCAGAGCTCTACCAGCGTATTCGCGGAGGGATTCCCTTCGGGCGCCTGGGCACGCCAGAGGAAGTCGCCGACGTGGCGTTATTCCTGGCCTCCGATCTGGCCCGGTGGATAACAGGCCAGACGTTGGTGGTGGACGGCGGCCAGGTTCTGTCCTGAGCCGCCCTACCGTGATCGGCAGCGTAAAACGCCGGGGGCCGGCACCACCCGGATTGAAGTAAAGCACATCGCCAACCCACTCATTGCGTGGTTTGTGGAAATGGCCGGCGATCACCACTCGATAACGTCCCTTCGGAGCGATGGCCTCCAGTGCCTTCAGAACCTCATCCCGCCCCACGTCACCGGCATGCAGGATCAGGTCCGAGCCCTCCAGAGCGGGACGCATCTTGCTGTGGGTGTCTGCGTTACCCCTATTTGCATGTTTATGCCCAGATCAAGCCGCGCGCCCAGATCCATTATCTTCACCAGCCTGCAAAGTCCAGGTCATACCCAGAGCGCGCCCGGCTTTGACAAGCGTTGTGATGGTTACACCAGTGTCCTTCTCATCAAGAAGGCGGTTAACCACTGTTCGGCTGGTATGCATTTTCTGGGCAAGCTGAGACTTGTTCACACCGGTGTGCCCCATAGCCTGTTTGATCTGCCAGACAATTACCCGCTTGAGCGCCTCAGCCTCTACTTGCTCAAGTGAACCGTCAGCTTCAAGCAGATCATCGAGAGCGCTGCCAACGTGTTTGTGCTGTGTCATTTTCTTGCTCCCATTCAGACAAGATTTTTCTTTCGATCTCTCGCCTTTGCCAACTCTTGATCCGGCGTTCTCTGAGTCTTTTTGATAAAGCCGTTCAGCAACACCATATCGCCGCGGAACATCGTGAATATGACTCGTGCAATCCGACCGTTCGAGAGATCGCTGCGGACCTCCCACAGATCTGAGTTAGCCTTCCCAGAGAAGCCCCTAACCAAGGGCATGCCCAGTGGCCATCCATATTCCACCGATTTCAGATCAGTTCCGATCACTGAACGATCCTCTTTATCAAGCGTCAGCAACCAGTCCTTGACCGGCTCTCGACCACTGTCGCTTCTATAAAAAACGACGTTAACCGTTTTCCTTGCCATACAACTCCTCTCCTTGGAGCAAACTAAGTGTACCCATTTAGGTACACCCACGCCATACCTCTATTAACTCATCAACTTCCGCGCAAAATAGCTCGACCACTCATACAACTCAGGTTTATCCACCATCCCTGCTTTAATAGGATTGAGCTCCACATAGCGACAACAAGCCAGCAGGTAGGCATCAGTATCAATCGGGCCAATCTTGTAGCGCCCTTCCCAGAGCGAACCACTGCGTTTCTAGAGGGCGTTCACAAAACGTGTCTGACGACCAGCCAGGCGCTTCATCAATTGAGGAATTGCGGTCACATTGTCGTTTGCCTGCACGACCAGATGAACATGGTTCGTCATCAAGCAGTAGCTGAACGCCTCCCATGATTGGGATAATCATCCACGCCGCATAAACTCTCCTTCGGTAACCTGAAAGCCGGCTAGGAGGCGAGTGCGCCTCGGCCTTCGGAGGCTCAATCTCACCTCGAACTAACTTGTTCGTATGTGCAATTCTGGCTTGCGTGTTTGCGCATTCCCTGTGTTCAGGAGAGCACCTTAAAGTGTTGTGGTGAAAAGCCGCGATAAGCACAAAGCCACAAAGATCATCTTATGTATTACACATCACTGCCTGAGTTAAAAAGAATTGAAAGGCGCAACCAGGCGGCTCGCCGGGATGCCTTCATCCGGCTCTTCAGATCGTTGAGAAAAGGAAGAAAATGATGCTCGAAACCCTGTTAGTAATGAATTTCATCTGGTTTGGGCTGGGGTTTCATGCCTTTTCGCTGCGCAGCCGAGTGTTCGCAAAAATGATGGTTCCGAAGGATTACCGTGATACACCCGCGTTCGAGATTCTAGTTGCGTCCGGACGCTTTCTAGGGGGATTCAACCTCGCCTTTGCACTTCTGTGCTTTCTTCTGGTCTGGAACCTTAACCTTTTCCCGGCGGACGCCCAGCGCGGCCTGCTTTTGTTGGTCATAGCAGTGGCCCATGGAACTCAATTCGCGTTTAACGTGCCCATAGCGCTCCAGAATCGCCACGGGGGTGGTGCCTGGAAGGTTACCGGCAAGATGCTGTTCATCTTCCTGGTCGATCTGATAATGACACTTCTGAATCTAATGGCAGCAATACTCTTGCTTCTCTGATCAACTACTCAGGTGCTAACCAGGTCTAGTACCATTAACCGGAGGAAATCCAGGACACAAAGGCTCTGACCTTTTCGGTTCTGAACTTGGCCTCCGGGGCAACAAGGTAATAGTGATACTCCGCAGGCATAGAGAAATTGATCGGCCGGATCAAGAGCCCGGCCTCCAGCATATCGGCGACCAGAGTGTAGCGGACCAAGGAAATGCCACGCCCTGCAAGTACCGCTTCCACCTGGGCAGTCGCCTCATTTACAACGAGTTTGATAGCGGTGTCGGGAATATCAATGCCCAAGGCCTTCTGAAACTCGGTCCAGGAGCCCTGCATATCAATAGATTCATCAACTAGCCAGGGCAATCCTGCAAGGTCAGAAATCTCGATTTTGCGGTCCCCAACAAGTGCCTCGTGGCAAACCACAACGAGCGATTCTTCCATTAATAATCGGGACTCCAGCCCGGGATAATTTCCCTTCCCGAAACGAACCGCCAAATCAACACCGTCGCCTTGAAAATCCACCAGGCTGAAGCTGGGCATAATACTGAGCTTTATCTGAGGGTATTTTTCCTGAAACCGACTGATTCTGGGCATCAACCAGCGGTTCGCAAACGAGGGCAACGTCGACACTTTCAGATTTGTCGGATCAGAGTTCGGAGCAAAAGTGGCAATACCCCGTTCAATCTCCTGAAAGCCCGTTTCGATGAATCCCGACAAACGACTTCCTTCAGGGGTCAACTTCACCTCCCGAGTCAGCCTCACAAACAGCTTAATTCCGAGGAACTCTTCAAGCCCGCGAATGTGTGAGCTGACCGCCGCATTGGAAATGTTCATTGCTTCAGCCGCAGCTTTGAAGCTGAGGTCTCTGGCCGCATACCGGAAAGCCTGTAGAGCCCGGAGGGGAGGGAGCGCCTGCATACTCACAACCTATGGTTAAGCCTAACTTAATCGTATGTCAGTTTAACCCGTTTGTCCGGCGGCAGTCCAAACGAAACAATAAGCCTGAACTTTACAGTACAGGAGAACCACAATGTCAGCCGCTTCCTCCTCTGCTCACGCAGCCAATTACGTGCACAGCAGTAATATAGTTGAGAGCAGCCTGATTCATAAAATCAGCCGATGGCATGTGAACTGGAGAACTCGTCGACAACTTGCCCGCCTGCCTGACTTCATGCTGCAAGACATCGGCATCTCCAGAATCGATGCCGAACAGGAATCCCGGAAGCCTTTCTGGACTGAGTAACACCAACATCGCTGCCGATGTGGGCACTGAAATTTTAAAGGACGTTATTCAGAAAAAGGGGCGAGGGTCATGGGCAAACACAGGAATCATGATGAGAAGGACTCATCCGCGCGATCGTCGGAAGGACAGAATCCAACACGCTCAATAAACCGTGCCGATCGACTCAAAACACGCCTTGTGGTTCTTTGGAAGACATTTCGAAGCAGACGAAAAGCCACAGATGAGCTTCGCTCTCTCCCAGACCACATACGAAGAGACATTGGCCTGTAGCCTCAGAATTGATTATTGCGGGCAATCTCAATGCGGCGATTATGGTCAGGGCGTTATTCCAAGCGGGTAGTTGACTCAAATTCAAAAAGTGCTGCGGCTAACCGAAGCCCAGGACTAGGGGGCGGCGTACGCGCAGAGCCAACTCTCTCGCTTGACTCAAGCGGCTACGCGGGCAAAGACTGGAACATAGATGAACGCTGGTCGTTCAATGACTGCGTCGTTTCCACCTTTAGCCACGGCGACGTCCTGCTCAATGGCACTTTCCGGTACGTTGATACTCTCACCGGCGAAACGGCGACCAGCGAAAGCTGGAAGGGGTATGAAAGCTATAACATCACCGGTGAGCTTAAAAACAGCGGCGAACCGTTGACCGTAAAAGGTCGCAGCGACTGGGATCAACTATTCCGCTGGGAAAACGACTCGGCAAGCGGCCGTTTTGTTGACACCACCGAAGCCTTCGAGCTGAAAGTCGGCAACCATTACATCGCTCTCACCAATACCGAGACGCGCCTGGAAGGCACGGAGTCTAACCTTGAATACTCAATGGCTGGCACGCTTATCGGCTCTGCAATTCAAGGACATGTTCAGGTATCGACCCCCACTCCGGTGAGCCTCTCTGTCAATGAAGCCTGTCCAACCAGGGGCATCATACGTGTTGCCAGTGATGGATCTGCGGAAGTTCGATATGGCAGCAGTGCGGCTGGCACAGCAGGCGCCGTAGCTTTATGGATAGATGGCCAGATTGTTGAGAGCCATGCCGACTGCAACACCGTTGGCTTTGTACCGATCCTTTGATCAGTGGCGGCGAGGACTATGCTCCTCGCCATCCATTATCACATCCAAATTATGGCATGCGCCCGGTTCTCTCCAACCGCTCACTCACCCATTTGTGATACAGCTTCGCCAGCGCTGGCCGAATCACCGGCAAACCAATCAGCCAGGCAAGCGGTTTCAGCAGCCAGACCCGCGACATCAACAGGATATAGGCATCCAGTTCCCGGTGGATGTTGCCCTGGCCATCCTCCACATGGAGCTCCTGAAGAGCGGCTTGCGGGTCTATACCACGTTCCTTCAACGCCTCGTCACGGCCGGTGATATCCACCCACTCTACCGATTCGCCGGTCCTACCCGCGAGCCGCTCATAGAGCCTGCGATCCTTGACGCAGCTCGGGCAGGCGCCATCGTAAAACACGCGAAGCTGATTGCCTGGTGCCGTCATCGCCCTCTCCCTTGTTTGCATCGCATTCATCTAACTACACGATAAAACAATGTGTGGCTCCCGTTAACCGTTGGGAACCCAATGCATGACCCGCGAGAGGTTGTACCATCGCTCTGAAGTTCCAGGGGCGTTTCGATCATTGTCTGGCTCGCATGCTTGAAGGCCGAGAGCCTCAGGATAGTTCATTGCTTCAGGATCAAACCGGCAGTTCAATAATCTCACCAACCACTTCGTCTTCAGTCACCTGCAACCGCCCTACCGTGATCGGCAGCGTAAAACGCCGGGGCCCGGCGCCACCGGGATTGAAATAAAGAACATCGCCAATCCATTCATTACGGGGTTTGTGGGAATGGCCGGCGATCACCACGCGGTAACGGCCCTGCGGATCGAATTCGAGCGTTTTGACGTCGTGAAGCATGTAGAAGGCATGGCCGCGGAATTCCAGATCCTGAACATCAGGGAGCGTCGCTGCACGGTCCGCCGTATCGATGTTGCCACGAATCGCAACCAAAGGAGCGATGGCCTCCAGTGCTTCCAGAACCTCATGCCGCCCCACATCACCGGCATGCAGGATCACATCGGAGCCTTCCAGAGCCTTAAGGGCTTCGGGACGCATTTTGCTATGGGTGTCTGCGATTACCCCGATTTGCATGTTTACGCCTCGTTCAGCCTCTCAGTCGACCTACCTGGCCCGTGCGCTTGGCCAGGAAGATAAGCGTTGCTACAGTGAAACAAGCCCGCCTCACTCCCATAGTGGCGAGATCCAGTGCAAACGTACAACCCATGGCAGGAGTTTCCCATGCCCACTTACACCGTCACGGTCGCAAATCTGTCTCTGTCGCCGCAGCAGAAATCACAGATCGCAGAGGCCATCACAGCGGCCCACAGCGCCCAGACCGGCGCTCCCCGGTTCTTTGCCCAGGTTCTGTTTTCTGCGGCCAACGAGGGCGACCACTTTGTGGGTGGCAGAGTGAACACCGCGCCTCAGGTGTATGTGCACGGCCAGGTGCGGGAGGGCAGAAGCATCGAGATCAAACAGGCCCTGATGAGCCAGATGCTGGAAGAAATCGCCCACATCGTGGACATCACGGCTGAAGATGTCTGGATCTATCTGCAGGACATTCCGGCCACCCAGATGATCGAGTTTGGTCGGTTTTTGCCAGCGCCGGGCGATGAAGCTGAGTGGGAGAAGGGAATGTCTCCGGAAAAGCGGGCTAGCTTACTCAAATAACCGCGATACTAGATCTATAGCGGTTTTCAGAGTTCTCATGTTCACTGGAAAGGCCGACAGAAACTGTCGGCCAGACTATCTCAGGTTCCTGGCTTGCAGGAATTCAGATTAAGCGCGTGCGCTGCAACCGTCGATTTCTTCGTCAATGATCAGATTCCCTTCTACACGGAATCCTATGCGACCAACCAGAAACGCCTGCTGCAGACTGGTAATGACAAGATCAGACAAACCAACGGCGCACCGATCTTTTTCAATAGCATCATCTACAGCTGTCTTAACATTGGGGATACCAAGCGGAAAGAGAACGACGGGCACGATGTCCTCGCCAGTTACCCGATCACCTTTCAGAAAGCTTGCCGAGTTAATGTTGTAGTTTTTGGTACTACCGACTGTCAGATCAGCGACGCGGTGAGCACAGCCAGACGCCAAAACCGTAGCTGCGATGATTCCAACAATTGCTGCCTTTTTCATTATCTACCTCTTCCTTAGGTTGCTTTATTTTTCGGCGCAAGTTTATGTTTTTATTAAGAAGAGGTGAAAGAGCGAATTGTAGTCAATTGTAAAAGGTTGCTTGAACGGGGCGAAAATCACGCAAATTGGAAGTAAGAGCTGCAGATTTATCTTTAGGTTTGGGCTGCAAATCGCCCCTCATTGGCACCTAGGGTTATTCTCGAACTAAAAAGGGATCCGGAATCAGGACAGCTGGAAAAGTGGGACAATAAATCTGCGCCGGATTCCGAGCGGTCACGACTGGCCTGCCAAAAGCCATAAAAACAGGCAAGCAGCCCCGAAAAAAAGCACTGTAAAATGAACAGCCAGGTTCTTCCGGATCGTTGGGGCGGGCTTGGCGTTGAAACTGAAATATTCCTCACCAAACAGCCCAACGCCGCAGCGCTCACAGTAGTTTTTCGAGTAAGACACCCGGAGCTCATATGGCTCAAACCTTTTTCGGCAACTGTAACAACTGGGTTTAATCACTTCGGGCTCCGGTTTTTCTTATGTGTGAGATGATCGAGTCAAATATAAATCTGTTCAGGATTCCCCTCCTCCACTTCTGCTAACATCACTGATATTAAATACTTTTGACTCATGAATGGTTGTAGCAATGCTTTATCGTATCAGTCGACTCGCAGTTATGGCGCTCGTTTTGAGCATGATATCTGGCTGCGCAACGCAAACGATCAACACCAGCTTCGACGCCCTCCCGTCAGACGATTCAATGGCCTATTTTTCCGAGGGTTGGATAATCCAGAAGCAGGAGTCTGAAGACTTTGTAGTTCAGATGGCTGTCCGCGACGGAAAACAGGCGTGGGAGGCGATAACTGCTCTACTCTTCGTTCAGAACAAGTCTGAAGAACCCGTGAACGTCAGTGTGGAAAACATCTCCTTTCAGCAAGACGAGTACTCGATCGACCTTCTTTCCTACAACGAGCTGACTCAGCAACACATAAGTCGCGCTCAATCCCGAAGAACTGCTCTTGCACTCAGCGCGATGGCCCAGAGCTTCACTGCTGCACAGCCTCAGACCACTACAACCTACGGTTCGGGAACTGCATACGGAAGCGGAGGGACTGCAAGCTACTACGGCACTACTCAGTCATACACCCATGACCCAGCCGCCTCTGCAGCAGCTCAGGCTCAGATTCAAGCCAACGTCCAGGCCGGAGTTTCAAACATCCAGTCAGACCTGCAGCGCAACCTTACTTCAATGGATGGATATCTCCAGAAGACAACTGTTTTTCCGGGCCAGAGTTACAGCGGAAGGTTTCAATCCCAGATGACTCGCTTCGACCAAAGGCCTGAGTCGATATATGCTCTGACAGTAGAACTCGACGGCGAAAGGTTCAGCTTCAAGTTTATCGAGGAGGCAGACATCCAAACGCATCAGCGCAAACTGTTCTGAGAAGGTCAGAACCTCCCGAGACAAGGACAGCTCAAGCACGATGAACAGCAACTACAAAATCGCTCTACTCATCGACTGTGACAACGTCAGTCACCAATCCATCGAAGGGGTACTGCAGGAGCTCGCCAAATACGGGGCTGTAAACGTGCGCCACGCCCACGGAAACTGGAACGGTCCGCAACTAGGTGGCTGGATCGAAAAGCTCCACGCCAACGCCATCCGGCCCGTTCAGCAGTTTGCCTATACCACCGGCAAAAACGCTACCGATGCCTCAATGATCATTGACGCCATGGACCTGCTCTACAGCGGAAACGTTGATGCGTTCGCCCTCATGACCAGCGATTCCGACTTCACGCCCCTGGTCATGCGAATTCTTGAAGCTGGGCTGCCCGTATTTGGCTTTGGCGAGCGCAAAACCCCTATGCCATTCGTGAACGCCTGCTCGCAGTTTATCTACACGGAGAACCTGCGCGAAGAAGCTGATGAGCCCGATAACGTCAACAACGGCGGCACGCCAAAACCGACGGTCGAAACCAAGTGGGAACGGAACAAGCTGAGGGGCGACGCCGTGCTGGTGCGGACTCTACGAACTGCGGTGGAACAGACTGCTGACGATGATGGCTGGGCCCACCTCGGCAAGGTAGGCCAGTACATTTCGAATAACAGTTCCTTCTCACCCGTGAACTACGGGTACAAAAAGCTGAGCGACCTTATCCGAGCCAGTGATCTCTTTGAAATGACAATACGAGATAAGAACGTTCTCTATATCAAAAGCCCGGAAAAATAGAACCCTCCTAGCTTACCCGCGGAAGAAGTCTGGCTGATCAGACTCACCTTTGCAGTAACAATCTGTTTCATTTTTTGAAGCTTGCAAATTGTAGTTAGCTTGGTAACTTATGCTCTGCAATGCCAAATTTCACCGAAGAAGGTCACCTCACAGTAGGCCTGCACGGGAAGCAAACTCATAAACTTAAAGGATGAAGTATGGAATATGATGACCTGGAATACGTCGGCTTTTGGGCTCGAACTGGCGCAACGCTGATCGATTCTATCTTGATAGGTATTATTGTGCTTCCCTTGCTCACCGCGTTCTATGGTGAGTCCTATTGGGATAGTACAAGTTTAATTGTTGGGCCTATGGATTTTCTTTTGTCCTGGATATTTCCCGCTGTAGCAGTGATTCTATTTTGGACATCGAAACAGGCGACACCAGGGAAAATGGCCGTTTCCGCCAAAATTGTTGATGCCAAAACTGGCAATGCTGCAACCACTGGCCAACTGATCGGACGCTACCTCGCCTACTACATATCCTTATTGCCTCTCGGTCTTGGCTATTTCTGGGTGGCCTTTGATTCCCGCAAGCAGGGCTGGCATGACAAGCTAGCGGGGACAGTGGTCGTGCGGAAGAAGCACCGGGCACCGAGACCAGTTTCGTTCGACACCTGAAATACGCATATTGGAAGGTATGCAGAGAATGACGTCTGAATACGCAGAGAAAGGCATAATACTGCCTTCACATGCTTAAAGGACCGAAACCGGGAAAGGTTTATTTCGCGAAGTAATAGACCTGTCCCGGTTTTGCCTTAAGGTTTGCAAGATATGTGGCCTTGTACGTTCGCCGCATTTATTGTTGGCTCAGGAAAGGCATACGTAAGGTTCATAGATTGCCCACTGCCAAAGTTCAATTTTTGTACACGCTCAAAATTACCTTCGGAGGTGGAGATTTTTGCAGTAACTGTGATTTCACCTTGCTCCCCATGATTTTTCACAGTCGCATTGTATCTATAACCGAAGTCGCCTTCTCCGTTTATCAACAGCACATCCTGAGTGAGCCGATTATTCGACAGCTCGCAAACTGCCTTACTCCCTCCAGAATCTAACAAATTAACGACTTCAGAAAGAATGAAGGCAGCTTTCCCACTAAAAATAAGATATACAACCCAAAACGCAATTACCGATTTCCAGAAAACTCCCGCCCAATAATTAGTCGAGTGAGGTGTTTTCACACCACAATGGGGACATTTTTCAGCTTTATTAGAAACCTCTTCACCACACTCTCTACATTTAACAATCGCCATCGATAAAAATCTCCTTCCTATGATTTATTGGAGAAAATAATGCTCCGCACAGGAGCAGACAAATAAGCGCAGCGTTCTGGCTGTCCCAGCGGCCAACAGGAGCGATTGCTGCGGTTTTTTTATGCACCATCATTGGGCAATGAATACCAAATCATCCTACCGGGCCAACCGTCACAAAAGAGATGTGGTGTATGACATTATAAAACGGATTTATTTATCGACGCTGTATCGCGTAATATTTGTATGATTATATTTCATGGCTCAGCAATTCGTGCGTCCAGCGCTTGAATAGCTTTGGCATAGCGCAATTCTGTGCGTTCGATCTTGATCATCTCTCGTCATTCCGGGTCGACGTCACTCTTTAATGATAAGGCTCTCTGCTCTCTTAAGTTTACCTAGTGCAGCATCAAAGACTTGCTCTCCGCTTTTGTTATGCTGCTGGTAGACAGCAATGAGTTGATCGACTTTATTGATGGTGAGATAGGTCAATTGGCTGTTCTGTTGTTTGGTGCGTATTCCAGACCAAGGTTGCCACTGATTCCAGACGAAGCCTGCCACCCATTCCACGCGAAAGCTGCCACTGATTCCACGGCAAAGCTGCCACCCTGGCAGGCTGCCTGATTTCCCCATCAAAACGTCCGGCGCGGGATAACTAACGGTACTCTGCTCCTTTTCATCCGGAGAGGGCCAGATGCCAGCGATGAGGTTATCCATGCGTAAAATCAAAGAAGTCCTTCGCCTCAAGTGGGAGCGAGGGCTGAGTAACCGGCAGGTTGCCGCAGCCTGCGGCATCAGTCGCCCCACTGTGAGCGAGTATCTGCGGCGTGCTGCTGAGGCGGAGCTTGGCTGGCCGCTGCCAGAGGATCTGAGTGAAGCCCAGCTGGAGCAACGGCTGTTCCCGCCACCACCGGATCTGCCGGCACAGGCCCGAGGCATTCCGGATTGGAAGCGAATCCACGATGAACTCCGGGGCAAGAACGTCACCCTGTTCCTGCTCTGGCAGGAGTACCGGGAAGCCAATCCGGATGGCTACCAGTACAGCTGGTTCTGCGAGCACTACCGGGCCTGGCAGG
The DNA here is from genome assembly GCF_047123295.1 of Marinobacter sp. MIT932201. Taxonomy (NCBI): domain Bacteria; kingdom Pseudomonadati; phylum Pseudomonadota; class Gammaproteobacteria; order Pseudomonadales; family Marinobacteraceae; genus Marinobacter; species Marinobacter sp. MIT932201. The sequence goes on from NZ_CP138917.1 coordinate 3,337,479, forward strand.
GCAAGCTGGATCTGGTGATGCGTCAGGACCACCGAGCCGGTGAAAAGCTGTTCGTGGACTATGCTGGGCACACGGTGCCCGTCATTGATCGCACCACCGGTGAGATCCATGAGGCGCAAGTCTTTGTGGCGGTGATGGGTGCGTCCAATTACACCTACGCCGAGGCCACCTGGAGCCAGACCCTGCCGGACTGGATCGGCTCTCACATCCGAGCCTTCGAGTTCCTGGGCGGCGTGCCGGAACTGGTGGTTCCGGATAACCTCCGTTCCGGCGTCAGCAAGGCCCATCGCTACGAGCCGGATCTCAATCCGACCTATCAGGATATGGCTAGCCATTATGGCGTGGCCGTTGTCCCCACACGGGTTCGCAAGCCCCGTGACAAGGCCAAGGTGGAAGGTGGCGTATTGATCGTTGAGCGCTGGATCCTGGCGGCCCTGCGCCATCGTCAGCACTTCTCCCTGGGGCAGCTCAACGCCACCATCCGTGAGCTGTTGGAGAAGCTCAATAGCCGCCCCTTCCGCAAGTTGCCCGGGTGCCGGCTTGATCACTTCAAACAGCTGGACCAGCCGGTTCTACAACCGCTACCCGCCGAGCCGTATGTCTACGCCGAGTGGAAAAAAGCCCGGGTACACATCGACTACCACGTGGCCATCGATGGGCACTACTACTCGGTGCCCTACACCCTGATCAAGAAAGAGGTGGAGGTCCGGATCACCCACAACACCATCGAATGCTTCCACCGGGGCAACCGGATCGCCAGCCACCGGCGTTCGGATCAGAAGGGTCGGCATAGCACCATCGCCGCTCACATGCCGGAGTCCCATCGCCAAGCCGGCGAGTGGACCCCAGAGCGACTGACCGCCTGGGCAGCCAAGACTGGACCGGCAACTGAAAAGCTTATCCGTACCGCGCTGGGGGCAAGAAAGCATCCGCAACAGGCCTATCGGTCCTGTCTGGGCATTCTCCGGCTGGGCCAGAGCTACGGCGAGGCACGATTAGAACGTGCCTGCCAACGCGCCCTGATGCTGGGCAGTTGCCGATACAAGAGCATCGAATCCATCCTCAAGCACCGCCTGGATGAGCAGCCCCTGGAAGAGCAACAAGAACTGGCCTTACCCGACACACACGACAACATCCGTGGCCCCGCCTACTACCACTGAAGGAACCTGACATGCTGAAACATCCCACGCTGGATAAGCTCCACGCCCTCAAACTGACCGGCATGGCCGCCGCCCTGGCGGATCAATCGGCCACCCCCGACATTACCGACCTGAGCTTCGAGGAGCGCCTTGGCCTGCTGGTCGACCGGGAAATGACGGAACGGGACAACCGACGCATGAGCAGCCGCCTGCGCCGGGCCAAGCTGCGACACGCCGCCATCCTCGAAGACATTGATTACCGGAACTCACGGGGCCTGGATAAAGGGCTTGTCCAGAGTCTGGCCAGCTGCCAGTGGGTGAAGGAACACCTGAACGTGCTCATCACCGGCCCGACTGGCGTCGGGAAAACCTGGTTGGCCTGTGCTCTGGCACACAAGGCCTGCCGGGAGGGTTACACCGCCCAGTACGTCCGCCTGACCCGGCTGCTACGAGAGCTGACCATCGCCAAGGGCGATGGCCAATACTCAAAGCTCCTGACCAGCCTGGCCAAGGTCGACGTGCTGATCCTGGATGACTGGGGGCTGATGAAGCTGAGCGCGGAGAACCGGCGGGACTTGCTGGAGGTGCTGGAAGACCGACATGGCCGGCGCTCCACCATCGCCACTAGCCAATTACCCATCGAGGAATGGCACGGCATCATCGGTGACGCCACTCTGGCAGATGCCATCCTGGACCGGCTCGTACACAACGCCTACAAGATCAATCTGCGGGGCGAATCCATGCGAAAACAGCAGGCAAAGTTGACGGGCACTGAGACTTCGGAGTAAGAAGAGAAACCCCGCGTCGCTACGCTCCGATGGGTGGCAGCCTTGCTCCGGTCCGGGTGGCAGGCTTCACGTGGAATGGGTGGCAACCTTCAGCGGTTTACGCAGTTTGGCTTGTTTTGCGGCTTCCTCCGCTTTTTGGAACTCATTTCGAGCTGTATCGAAGTCATTCAGCGCATCACGTCTTAGCTGTTTAATCTTTTCAAAATGTCTTTTCAGCGACTTGAACCCTTTCAACTCAAACAGTGATTCGTTGATTTTTATGAGACTAGCGGCAATCTCGGCCTTCATTCCTGCAGATTGAATACCATTCGACAAAAGCCAGTCGTTATCCAACTTGACCATTTGCGTCACTGCACCTTGGACTGAGGCATTTTGCTTCGCGACCAACCAACGCTCGTAAGTCTTGTCACGTAGGAGTTTGACGCCGCCATTGTCGAATACTTGGAAGTTCAGCTTATCAGGATTGATCCGCTCATCGGCGATACGCCCGGTCTTCGGTCTGAACTTGAACACCAGAAGCTGTTTGGCACCCTCGAGAACTTGAGGATAATTGGGGAATTGAGGGCAGATTTGACGGATTTCGGGAATTATTTTTTCTTGCAAATAAACGGCGGGGTGTGAGTTGAGAATCTCCTTTTTGACCGCCTCGTTATCATATTCCGCAATGACGCTGACGTAGGAATGCTGACACCATTTGGGTCCAGGCTGACTAAACCATGAAATAAACTTTAGGCCTTCGCTCTGATGCAACACGTAGTCATTGATCTCGCTGCGAATAAGCTGTTTTTCAACTTCGGCGGCGCTCCGCGGGTCGAGGGCTGCCAATTGCTTGGAATTAAGGTGGTATTGCGCATCAAGGGGGCGGTGACCGGTTACTTCAGCCCCTGCTTTACTGACTTTTACCGTGATGCTATCCCAAGGTGGGGGCTTGTTGCTTTTGAGGGCGGAGACAAGTCCACTTGGGGCCAAATTGCTCGGCTTGCGGTACATGGCCAGAGTGATGTAATCGATCTCGGCTTCGGCACCACAAACACGCTGAATTGAGGGGAGAATGGCATCATACACCCACTGTTGCAGAGGCTTGCCAAGCGCTGCCATTCGTTGCTCGTGAGGAGCGGAATAAAAAACACTGACCGGGATGGCGCGACCGGGAAGGTTGTGATCTTCACACCAACGCTGGTTTGATGACCAAGGAAACGAGAGGACCCAAAGCCCGTCTTGCTGATAAATCACTTTGTCGTCGTTTTGAGCGATTGCTGGCAGAGCAATCAGAAAACCCAGACCGACGGTTATCGCTTTTAAAATCATATTAACCCTCGGTAGCCTAAAATAATCATGACATTGACTAGGCAGCGCGCTTCGTTATTGTGATCATTTGACAGTGTCGTTACTGCAATAACACACCACCAACCATTCTTCGCCACGGCCGCCTTCACATGCTTAACGTGATTTCTGAACTTAGCCATCAGCCGCCCAGATTCAATGGCTTCGATCATCTGCTGAACTTCCACAGCAGCCAACCGCTGCTCGGTTTGGGCCTTGATAAAGTGAAGCGCGGTATCAGGTACCAGAAATAATCGGAGAGGGGCGGTAACGCCGGGGCGTAGTCCATCTGTCATCCTTAACAGCGCCGTTTATCAGTTTCTTAAAACTACACACTAGTCTAATACATGGGAAACTTCCCACTCGGTAGACGAATAATTTAGTAGACCACAAAAAACAAAAGCCGCCCGGTTTCCCGAGCGTCTTTCTCGTCTGCTCTCTGGTCGTCTCGACCTGCGTATCAGGCAGCTGCCAGGTACGCCCCTGCAAGCGCCAGCACACAGCCAACCCCACGACTGAACCGGCTATCCGCCTTCAGCAAGCATCAAAACCGAAACCGGAACAGACCTATCTATTAGATGCATCCACATCGCATGTTGCTAACGGTCGGTTTTCAAAATAAATCTGTCCCGGTTTTCGTTTCTAGTAAATAAGTCCGTCCCGGGTTGCTCGCAGGATCAAACCGGCAGTTCAATAATCTCACCAACCACACCGTCTTCACTCACCTCCAGCCGCCCCACCGTGATCGGCAGCGTAAAACGCCGGGGCCCGGCGCCACCGGGATTGAAGTAAAGCACGTCGCCAATCCATTCATTGCGGGGTTTGTGGGAATGGCCGGCGATCACAACTCGGTAACGGCCTTGCGGATCGAATTCTAGGGTTTTGACGTCGTGAAGCATGTAGAAGGCATGGCCGAGAAATTCCAGATCCTGAGCATTAGGGAGCGTCGCTGCACGGCCTGCCCTATCGATATTGCCGCGGATAGCAACCAGGGGAGCGATGGCCTCCAGTGCTTCCAGAACCTCATCCCTCCCCACGTCACCGGCATGAAGGATCAAATCCGAGCCCTCCAGAGCCTCCAGGGCTTCGGGACGCATCTTGCTGTGGGTGTCTGCGATTACCCCGATTTGCATGTTTACGCCTCGTTCAGTCTCTCAGTCGACCTACCTGGCCCGTGCGCTTGGCCAGGAAGATAAGCGTTGCTACAGTGAAACAAGCCCGCCTCACTCCCATAGTGGCGAGATCCAGTGCAAACGTACAACCCATGGCAGGAGTTTCCCATGCCCACTTACACCGTCACGGTCGCAAATCTGTCTCTGTCGCCGCAGCAGAAATCACAGATCGCCGAGGCCATCACAGCGGCCCACAGCACCCAAACCGGTGCTCCCCGGTTCTTTGCCCAGGTTCTGTTTTCTGCGGCCAATGAGGGCGATCACTTTGTGGGTGGCAGAGTGAACACCACGCCTCAGGTGTATGTGCACGGCCTGGTGCGGGAGGGCAGAAGCATCGAGATCAAACAGGCCCTGATGAGCCAGATGCTGGAAGAAATCGCCCAAATCGTGGACATATCAGATGAAGATGTCTGGATCTATCTGCAGGACATTCCGGCCACCCAGATGATCGAGTTTGGTCGGTTTTTGCCAGCGCCGGGCGATGAAGCTGAGTGGGAGAAGGGAATGTCTTCGAAAAACGGGGCAGCTTAAACCAACTACGCGCAACAATAGATTTATCCCGGTTTTCGCTCAAATCACCTACAGGTTCCACTCAAAGGGAAAGTGTCCAGACAGTGGTAAATTGACTTGAACTTGCCCGGAATGCTCCTAAAAAGTCCGATCTCCGAAACCTCGAAGGATCGGGTGCACAGATCTCGATTACTCTCTAAGAAATCGTCAACACTCCCTGCCGCGCTGGATGCCAGGCGGGCAAGCGTAATATGCGGTTGGTATCTAAAGTGAGCAATGTTGATGCCCAGAGCCTCAACCTGACGCTTGACCAAAGTATGAAGAGCCTCCAGCTCAGCCCTTGGTTGTAGGCCCGCCCATAAATGGACCGCCCCTCCCTCCGAATCAAAAACACCCATTCCTTTAACCGCGACCCTGAATGGAGCGATTGAAATCCTCCCTAACGAAGACCTTAACCTGTCAACGTCCTTATCAGAGACTTCCCCGACATAGCACACTGTGATGTGCAGTTCGCTTCCAGCTTGCCAATGAACCCCATCCACACGAAAATTGGTGGCCATCAATTGCTTCTTAATAGTCTCTGGGGGGCAAATTCCAAAAAAGACCCGCACTGCGTACTCCCACTGTATTTCGGAAACCTAGACTTACCCCGACTAAAACCTACCACACTCTTGTCCCGTTTGCGTTTACTGGTCAGAAAGTTGCAGAATCGGCGAGTACGATTTTAAAAGAAAAAACAATGTGATCTGCAGGGAGCGCACGTTAGCAGTGAACCAACCAAATTCAGCTCGATACGAGCAAAACCTTCAAAGCGACCTCGTGCGCCGGATACGTTTACAGCGAGGCGTGCACGACATCTTGGAGGACCGCACCCAAAGTTTATTGTCATTCCAGAAAGTAGTTAATGTCGGCACCAGCGCTTTTATTACCTTAGTAGTTTTCGCTGATTTCGGACTTGTTGAAAAACTGGCGCCTTCCGTAAGCGGCCTACCTGTCATGCTCGCTGTCGCTGTAATAGCGTTGCTAGTTTTCATAATGAACGCACTTTATGACGTTTATTCTGTCGCCGAAAAAAACGCCACCCATCTCCAGGCCATTCAGCAGTATACTGACCTTCTCTCAGACCTTAAGAAGGCAAAATATTCCAATTCCAGCGAACAAATCGACGACGCAACGTTGATGCAGTGCCTCTCTCGATATCTTCAGATAAGTGCCTCCGCTACCAATGCTGGCGGAAACAAATTTGATAAAGCGCAGGAGAAGTACCTGAAACGGCGAGCACTGCGAAGGGCACGAGAAGAAATACCTTTCGGAAGCAAAGCAGAAATCGTGAAACGCGCCAAATCGCTTACCGAACAATGCAAAAAGGCAGAGGGCGAAATTTGAATGAGCATCAACGAAGGCATTTCGAGTCAACCAGACATCCTCAAAGAAAGAAAAATTTATTCAATCAAAAGGCTTGAGGAACTAAAAGAAAAGCTCTCCAACCTCAGTGAAACTGAGGCATATCCTGGTTTAACAATAATTGCTGCAGGATCACTTGCACGGCACGAAGCAAGCAAGTATTCGGACATTGACATGTTCTTTTTCACTTCCGCAGAGAAAGTCGAGGACCCCCGAACTAAAGAGCTTAGGTTGTTTGGGAAAATGATTGATGTTATTGACGACCTCGGATTCCCAAAGTTCTCAAGAGATTGCAGGTATCTCAATATCATATCCACCAATGAAATGTTCAAAAACCTTGGAAGTCCTACCGACGATCACCAAAATTTCTTCACCGCACGCATGCTTTTACTGCTTGAAAGCAAATGCCTGTACGGAGATAAAGAATACGAAAAGCTTATTAACTCTGTAATTGACTACTATTATAAAGACTTTGACCAACACGAAAAAAACTTTAAGCCGACATTCTTGCTAAATGACATCTGTCGATACTGGAAAACAATCCTTCTAAATTATGAAAACAAACGCGTGCTAGAGAATCGACAGGATCACAATTTAGAGAATCCTCGAGAAAAAACTAAGCGTAAAGTACAAAACTACAAGCTAAAATACAGCAGAGTAACAACGTGCTTCGCTACGGTTTGCGCAATTGGTTCTTTAGAGCCACCAGTAAACTCAGAAAGAATTAAAGAATTAATCCGCATGACTCCAAGAGAGCGACTTGAACAGATACCCAAAAACCTCCCAAATACAATAGACATAGTTGAAAATCTACTCAAAAAATATTCAGTATTTATTGAAAAGACTGGCCTATCGGAGGATTCCATTAATCGCGAGTTCGAAAATAAAGAAAAGGTTGAGGCACTATTTGAGGGCGCCAATGAATTCGGAAACCTCATGTTTGAGCTTCTCGAAAAAATCGACGAAGAGACTTCATCGGATATAAAACTGGTACGTCACCTGGTGATCTAAATTGGCTAAAGTATTGGTTTTAAATATTGACAACCAGGTAATAACGCCTGCGCTTGACCTCATAAGAAAACTATCAAACCCTAGATCCTCCTCTAGGCCTCACATTACTATAAGATACATAGACAAACTGTCAGACAGCAATCTAGATCTTTATGAAAATGCCAGGCCCACTTATATCGACCTTATGGCGCCAGGCTCTTTTGGCACACTTCATCTCGATGGAGACGATTCAAGAAAAACAGTATTCATCAAGTGTTCCTCAGATGAGCTCGAAATGCTCGCTCATAAACCTCACTACCCTGACAGTGTCTTCCACATTACACTTTATGATGGAAAATCCGCTCACTACGCGCGCGAACTTCTAAAAACTTTAAACAAATACTCATGGAACATCAGGGCTGATCTATCAGGAAGTAATGGGCTGACAGAGGTTCTTCTCAAAAGAAAAACTAAAAATTCGACACAAACAACCTTTGATTACCCCGAGGATAGTAAAGCGTTATTTTATTCAATAACTGGAAAAACACTAAGCGCTGAGTCAATAGAGGGGCTATCCGAAGAAGAGAGAATAGATATAGTCGACAAGATTTGTCTACACATTAAAAACCAAACAAAGAGCTACCAGAAAGCTCTAAAAAATATTGAAAGTAGTTTTAGCTTAAAATTTGTAGAGCCCTCGCTGGAAGATCCAGCTTCGTGGAGCAAGTTCAACTCTGAGGAAAATAACAAAACAGGCCTTTATCTCACTCCGCCGGAGTTGGCTACAGAAATCACAAAAAAGGTTATACACCTTGCAAAACAAAGAAATATTGACATTCACTTTGGAGACCCTGCGATTGGAACTGGCGTATTTTTCTCGATTCTTCAGCATTTGCTTAGTGAGAACGAAATAAAGAGTGCAATAGGGATTGAGCTAAATAAAAGCAGAGCAAAAAAAACGGAAGAGCGCTGGGCTCATAAAGGGCTTCAAGTTTTTCCGGGCGACTACCTGCACATCGACAACCTACCCCATCGGTCGGTTATCATAGCCAATCCTCCATATGTAAGGTATCAGCACATAGAGTCGAAATATAGTAGGGCCCTCCGAGAGAAGGCAATTCTCGAAAGTGGAATGAATATAAGCGGTCAATCCGGGCTTTACATTTATTTTATACTGGCGAGTCACGCATGGATGCAAGAAAATGCAATCTCCGCATGGTTAATTCCCTCTGATTTCATGTCATCAAACTATGGGAGCTCGTTGAGAGAATACCTTTTAAGCAGGGTAGACTTAGAATTAATTCATATTTATAGCGATGAATCACCTAAATTTGAAAACGCACAAGTTTCTCCATGCGTTGTCATTTTTACAAATCGTACTCCAAGATCCCGCAAAGCTATCAATTTCAGCTATGGCGGAAGCCTTGAAAACCCAAGCATGAAAAAATTACATAGCGCTGAAGATCTAAGGGCTATGAAAAAATGGACCTTTGGCAATATTTTTGAGGATTTGCCGGTAATGGAAGGCCCTCTTCTCGGGGAGCTGTTCAACGTGACTCGTGGCATAGCGACTGGTGCCAATGATTTCTTTATTATGCAAGAAGAATCTTTGGTTAAGTTAAATATACCAAGAGAACTTACAAAGTCTGTCATTCCAAAAATACGTTACATTAAAGGTGACACAATTGCCGCATTGCCAGACGGCACCCCTGACGTAGAACCTCGGCTTTTTCTTTTTGACACCAATATTGAAGAAAACAAACTTCGCCTTCAATTTCCTGAATTAAAACAATTCTTAGATCTCGCCGATGAGCAGGGTATAAAGCAACGTACCCTGATCAGATCTCGAAAAGTCTGGACGCAGCAAGAGCAACGAAAGCCAGCACCATTCCTGGTAACCTACATGGGCAGAGGAAGCGAAGGAGTGCCGCCCATAAGGTTTCTACGGAATTGTTCCCAGGCTGTCGCAACCAACAACTATCTTCTGATGTATCCGAAACCAAGGCTTGCAGAGTTACTCGAGCGGGATCCAACACGCTATGAGAGTCTGTTTGAGCTCTTAAAGGAACTGGAAACCCAGATTTTGAAGCTTCATTGGCGAAAATACGGGGGCGGTCTCAAAAAGATTGAGCCTAAGGATTTGATGAATGTTCAGCTGCCTAGATGCCCGGAGTGGCTGGAAGGAATTGTCGATTTCAAGCTAGAAATATGATTTCTGTCAATTGGTTAGCCACTTTTGACTCCAATCAAAAGGCTTGATCCGCAAATTTAGAAAGCCGTCCGAAAGCCCGCTGGCCGTTGGATGTGAAGGTTGCAAACACCGCTCACTTTCAGAGCGGTGTTACGCATTCAACCTTCTCCATTCTGCTCGACTTTACAAAGTTTGAGCGAAGCTTATGAATCAATCGAAAACTGCCTATGGATTTAAAAGAGGACTCAGAGAAATCCTTCCTTAGCTATCTGATTCTTTATACAAGTTCTAAATCGATCCGCTTACTTTCCTAAAACGGCAACTTCTGCCTAACCAATCGAACAGTTAGCCAATCCTTATCCGATCAGCCGACGAACACCTTCAGTCTGGATCATATTGTTCGGTTGAATCCCAGCCGTTAAAAAACCGGCTGGGTTTCTTTCTTAATTGATAACGAGAAAACCGCCCTATTTTCCGGGCGGTTTTCCTGTCTGTTTTGTTGGTGGTTTCGAAGTGCGAATCAGGCAGCCGCCAGGTACGCTCCCGCAACCGCCAACACACCACCAACCCCACGACTGAAGCGGCTATCCGCCCTCAGCATCAAGCTACCCAAACCACGGCCAGCGAAGGTGATGGCGAGCGTAGCGATGGAGAAACCAGCCAGGTAAGCGGCGAGAGTGACACCAACAGGCATCTCCGCCCCATGCGCAAAGCCATGGAACAGCATAAACGCACCAACCAGAGCGCCACCGACTGCAGTTGGCAGTTTCGCCAGTGTGGCGATCAGGATGCCGGCCACCAGCACGGAGAAGGTAATCCCTGTTTCCACGCCCGGCAGGCTCAGCCCGCCCCAGGCGAGGGTGGCACCGAGAATCATGCCGCCGATCACGAAGGCGGGGGTGGCGTTTTTCATGAGGTTGCTCTGGCGCACGCTCCAGAAACCGATGGCGGCCATGGCCAGCAGGTGGTCCAGGCCCAGCATGGGGTGCAGCAGGCCGCTAGCGAAACCGCCTTCGGCGTGGCCGGAGTGGGCCATAGCGGTGGCGGAAGCCGTGAGTAGCGCAGCGGCGGTGAGGAGTTTGGCTGTGAATTTCATGGTTTTCTCCTGATGGTTCTCAAATCGTTCGAAGTCGGTTGGCTCAGGCGGGTTCCGCCAGTTTTTCAGGGCGGCGTTCCGGCAGCATGCCCCGCTCCAGGATGAAGCTGATGATCGTCTCCAGCCCTACCCCGTCGTACAGGTTGGTGAACACAAAGGGCCGTTCGCCGCGCATTTTCTTGCTGTCCCGTTCCATTACCTCCAGGGAGGCATGCACCTGTTCGGCGATGTCGATCTTGTTGATGATCAGCAGGTCCGATTTGGTGATGCCGGGGCCGCCTTTGCGGGGGATCTTGTCGCCGGCGGAGACGTCGATCACGTACAGGGTGAGGTCGCTCAATTCCGGGCTGAAGGTGGCGGAGAGGTTGTCACCGCCGGATTCCACCAGTACCAGTTCCAAGTCCGGGTGGCGGCGCTGGAGGTCGTCGATGGCAGCCAGGTTCATGGAGGCGTCTTCGCGGATGGCGGTGTGCGGGCAGCCGCCGGTTTCCACGCCGAGGATGCGGTCTGCGGCCAGGGCTTCGTGGCGCAGGAGGAAGTCGGCGTCTTCCCGGGTGTAGATGTCATTGGTCACCACGGCGATATCGTAGTGGTCCCGCAGGGCTTTGCACAGCTGTCGCAGCAGTGCGGTTTTACCGGAGCCAACCGGGCCGCCGACTCCAACTCTCAGACAATGTGTCATGGCAGATCTCCTCAATTGTTATTCAGCTTCTGAAAAGCCGTGAATACTGTGTTTCATGTAAGGCACTTCCGAGCGCCAGTCCCGGCAGGATGGGCCCGAGTTCGTGATCGTCTCGTTCCAGGGCATTGTCTACTGCCGCCACCAGTTGCGGGCGCAGCTGTTCGATGATGCGTTGCGCGGCGGTGTGCCCCAGGGGCAGCGCCTTGCAGGCGACGGCGAGCTGGTTTTCCAGCCAGGCCCAGGCAAAGCCGAGCAGCGTCTGGCGCACGGGCACAAACCGCTTGTGGGCGGCCCAGGCGAACATGGTGATGTAGCCGGGCTCCTCCGGAATCAGGCTTTGCTCCGGCAGTAGGTCCAGATTGCGCAGCAGGGTGACCAGCGCACCGCCCAGGCGGGTGTCTTCGTCGCTCAGCTCGGCGGTTTCCCGGGTGGCGTGCAGCCAGTCGTTCAAGTGGGCCAGCGTCTCGGCATTGCTTTCCGCCCAGGCGGTCTGCAAACGCGCCAGCAGGGGCAGTTCGCAGCGGCTAAGGCCATCTTCCAGCACGCCTTCAACCCACTCGGCCAGTTCGGCTTCGTTGTTCACCCAGCCCAGTTCGAAGGCGCTTTCCAGGCCCTGGGACCAGGCGAAGGCGCCGATGGGCAGTGCCGGGCTCACCAGTTGCATCAGGCCCAACAGGGCCAGATCGCCAGCCGGGCTCGCGCCGGCCTCAGTGGGTGTGCTTGTGGCTGTGGCCATGGCTGTGCCCGTGGTCGTGATCGTGTGAATGGCTGTGGCCGTGGCTGTGACCGTTTCCATGGGAATACCCGGCCTGGGTGTAGGCGCCGGGTTCCGGGTCGAAGGGGGCGGTGTGGTGAATCAGCGTGGCGCCAAGGCGTTCCGCCAGTTCTTCCAGCACGTGGTCCGGGGTGATGCGCACGAAGGCGCCCTTGTCGTCCATACCGATGGCCAAGGTCACGTGGCGGTTGCCCAGGTGGTAGCACAGGCGCGCCAGGGGCTGGCCGTTTTCGATGCGGGCGGTCACCACCTGCTCTTCGGCCGCTCGGACGCGGATGATCTCGCCGGTTTTGGCCTGCAGCAGGTCACCGTCACGGAGTACCGGGCCGCGGTCGAGAAACAGGCCCACGTCCACTTTTGTTTGAGTGGTGGCGCGCAGGCGGCCACGGATGCGCAGTTCGTAGGGCAGGATCAGGTTGTCGAGAATCTCGGAGCTCTCGATCCCGGCCGCTTCTTGTTCACTCAGTCGTTTTGTCAGTTCCAACATTAGTGTGTTCCTCTCAGAGCAGCCCTGAGCTGTCTTGATTAAAAAAGATGGTAACGCTGGGCCAGGGGCAGTTCGGTGGCGGGCTCACAGGTGAGCAGCTCGCCGTCTGCGTGTACTTCGTAAGTTTGCGGGTCCACGGTGAGGTGTGGGCACGCGTCGTTCAGTTTCATGTCGCCCTTGCGCACTTCCCGCACGCCTTTGCAGGCTGACAGCGGGCTCTCCAGGCCCAGCTCCTTGCCAATACCGGCATCCAACGCGGCCTGGCTGACAAAGGTCAGGCGGGTGGCACTGGCGGCCTTGCCGAAGGCGCCGAACATGGGGCGGTAGTGCACGGGCTGGGGCGTGGGGATGGAGGCGTTCGGGTCGCCCATGGGCGCTGCCGCAATCATGCCGCCTTTGATGATGCAGGCGGGTTTTACGCCGAAAAACGCCGGACTCCAGAGCACCAAGTCGGCCAGCTTGCCCACTTCCACGGAACCCACTTCATGGGCGATGCCGTGGGTGATGGCGGAGTTGATGGTGTACTTGGCGATGTAGCGTTTGGCGCGGAAGTTATCGACGCCCAGCTCTTCATCTTCCGGCAGCAGGCCGCGCTGCACTTTCATCTTGTGGGCGGTTTGCCAGGTTCGGCAGATCACCTCGCCCACCCGGCCCATGGCCTGGGAGTCGGAGGAGATCATGGAGATCACGCCCATGTCGTGCAGGATGTCTTCCGCCGCGATGGTTTCCCGGCGGATGCGGGAATCGGCGAAGGCCACGTCTTCCGGAATGTTCGGATCCAGGTGGTGGCACACCATCAGCATGTCCAGGTGTTCGTCGATGGTATTCACGGTGTAGGGCCGTGTGGGGTTCGTGGACGACGGCAGCACGTAATCCTTCGAGCACGCGGTGATGATGTCCGGGGCGTGTCCGCCGCCCGCGCCTTCGGTGTGGAAGGTGTGGATACAGCGGCCCTTGAAGGCGGCCAGGGTGTCTTCCACGAAGCCAGATTCGTTCAGGGTATCGGTGTGGATGGCCACCTGTATGTCGTACTCATCTGCCACCGTGAGGCAGTTATCGATACTGGCCGGGGTGGTGCCCCAGTCTTCGTGCAGCTTGAGGCCGATCACACCGGCCTTCACCTGCAGCTCCAGCGCTTCCGGCAGGCTGGCGTTGCCCTTGCCCAGGAAGCCGATGTTCATGGGCAGGCTGTCCACGGCCTGGAGCATCTTGCCGATGTGCCAGGGCCCCGGGGTGCAGGTGGTGGCGTTGGTCCCGGTGGCCGGGCCGGTGCCGCCGCCGAGCATGGTGGTGATCCCGCTCATCAGGGCTTCTTCCACCTGCTGGGGGCAGATGAAGTGAATGTGGGGGTCGATGCCGCCGGCCGTGAGGATCTTGCCTTCCCCGGCGATGATTTCCGTGCCCGGGCCGATAACGATGGTCACGTCTGGCTGGGTGTCCGGGTTGCCGGCCTTGCCGATAGCGGCGATGCGGCCTTTCTGGATACCCACGTCCGCCTTCACGATGCCCCACCAGTCGAGGATGAGGGCGTTGGTGATCACTGTGTCCATCACCGCGTCGTCGCAGCGCTGGCTCTGGCCCATGCCGTCTCGAATGACCTTGCCACCGCCGAATTTTACTTCGTCGCCGTAGTGTGTGTGGTCCTTTTCCACCTGGATCCACAGCTCGGTATCGCCGAGGCGAACCCGGTCGCCCACGGTGGGGCCGTACATGTCGGCATACGCCTGTCTGGAAATTTTCATGCCTTACCCTCCAGCTTGCCCATCACTTCCTGGCGGAAGCCGTAGATTTCCCGGTTGCCGGCAAACGGAATCAGGGTGACCGAGCGGGTCTGGCCGGGCTCGAAGCGGATCGCGGTGCCGGCGGCCACATCGAGGCGGTAGCCACGGGCCTTGGCGCGGTCGAAATCCAGGGCCGGATTTGCTTCGGCGAAGTGGTAGTGGGAGCCGATCTGAACCGGGCGGTCGCCCGTGTTGGATACGTCGAGTTCGATGCGTTCGCGACCGGCGCAGAGTTCGATGTCGCCGTCCTGGATCTGGTATTCACCGGGGGTCATGTCGGTCTCCTTACACAATCGGGTTGTGAACGGTGACGAGCTTGGTGCCGTCGGGGAAGGTGGCTTCCACCTGCACCTCGTGCACCATGTCGACCACGCCGTCCATCACGTCGTCACGGGTGAGGATTTCTGTGCCGGCACTCATCAGTTCAGCCACCGTGCGGCCTTCCCGGGCCCCTTCCATGATTTCGGCGCTGATAAGGGCCACGGCTTCCGGGTAGTTCAGCTTCAGGCCCTTGGCCTTGCGGCGTTCCGCCAGCAGGGCGGCGGTGAAGAGCAGCAGCTTGTCTTTGTCTCTTGGGGTGAGTTCCATGGTGACTCCGTTCTCTCTCTGTTGCGGCTAACGCCGTCAGGTAAGCCAGATTCTGGGTGTGTGGGCCGGCACACCGGCCAGCATGGGTCGCAACAGGTGCCACGCCTGTTCGCACAGGGCCCAGGCTTCGTTGCGTTCAGTGCCCAGGTACCGGAACAGCAACACGCCACGGCGCCGGGTGACGGCCCAGCGGTTGTTGTCCGGCAGTTGTTCTCTCAGCAATTCAATGGCGGCGGCCTCATCGTCCAGACCAACCGCCCAGAGGGTGGCCTGCACGGTGGCCCCGCCCTGCCCCCAGTGGCCGGTAAAGCGACGGTGGCTGGGGTCCAGAAGCTGACGCTCCAGCCACAGGGGCTTGCCGTCCAGACTCAGATGGAAGCGCTGCTCCAGGGCGCCGGTGGCAAACGGCAGATTGCTGGCCGGACGACCCAGGGCGAGGACTTCCCAGCCCAGGGTTCGGGCACCACTGGCCAGTTCAATGGTGGTGGTCTGTTCTCCGCGAGAGCCATCGAAGGCTATGGTTTCCTGGGGCAGGTATTCGAGGATCGCGTTTTTCGCCACCTGCAATCGCGTGTGCTGTCCCCAGGCCACGCCGTGGCTGTCGGCCTTGTAGAGTTTGGCAGCGGCCGGGGTAGTAAGCAGGGCGTGCCCGCCTTCGGCTACCGACGCCTCGATACGCAGCTCGTCGCCGCTCACCAGGCCGCCCGGCGGATGCAGCAGATACACATGGCAGCACCCGGTTTTGCCTTCCGGGTAGAACGGGCGCTGTACCCTTAACGGGCCGATGTGCCGGCGGCGTACCAGGCGGGTCACCGGCACAGGATCACCCTCGCTGCGCGCCTCAAACCCCAGATCGATCGCTGCGGCCCAGCGCCGTTCGCCATCAAAACGATGGCCGGACGTGTGGGCGGTGATGGGCTGGTAGGCGGTCATACGGTCAGGTGCTTCTTGATGAGTTCATCGGTCAGCTCGGCAATCTCACCGTCCGCCACGCGGCGGCCCCGGTCGAGGATGGCAAAGCGGTCAGCGTATTTGCGGGCAAACGGAAGCTTTTGCTCCACCAGCAGCACGGTGAGACCGTCTTCCTCGATGAGCTTTCGGATTACCTCGCCAATCTGGGCCACGATGTTGGGCTGGATGCCTTCGCCCGGCTCATCGAGGATCAACAGACGCGGTTCGATCACCAGGGCCCGGCCAATGGCCAGCTGCTGTTGCTGACCGCCTGAGAGGTCACCACCGCGGCGATGCTTCATTTCCTTCAGTACCGGGAACAGCTCGTACACCCGCTCGGGAATTTTCTTGCTGCCGTCCTTGCGCACCGCCAGCCCTGTGCGCAGGTTTTCTTCCACGGTGAGCAGCGGAAAAATCTGGCGGCCCTGGGGCACGTAGCCAATGCCCAGGCGGGAGCGGTCTTCCACTTTCTTTTTGGTGAGTTCCACATCGCCGGCAAATTCAATACTGCCGCTTTTGGTGGTTTCCTCACCCATGATGCATTTCATCAGGGTGGTCTTGCCCACGCCGTTGCGGCCCATCACGCAGGTGCACTGGCCCTGGGGTACGTCCAGGTCCAGATCCCAGAGGGTGTGGCTTTCACCGTAGAACTGGTTGAGCTTTTCAATCTTCAGCATTACGCCTCCTCCCCGAGATACACCTTGATTACTTCCGGATCGTTGGAGACCTGGTCCATGGTGCCTTCGGCCAGCACGCTGCCCTGGTGCAACACGGTCACCTTGCGGGCAATGGAGCGCACGAAGCCCATGTCGTGCTCCACCACCACAACCGACTGTTTGCCAGCCAGGCTGGTGAGCAGTTCGGCGGTGCGCTCCATTTCCTGTTCGGTCATGCCGGCAACCGGTTCGTCCACCAGAAGCAGGCGGGGCTTCTGCATCAGCAACATGCCGATCTCCAGCCACTGCTTCTGCCCGTGGGAGAGGATGCCGGCGAGGCGGTCACGGAGGGATTCCAGGCCGATCATCTCCAGCACTTCGTCGATGCGGTCCCGGTATTCGGCTTTCATCACGGCTGTCAGCGTGGGAAACACCCGCTTGTCCGCCGCCATGGCCAGTTCCAGGTTTTCGAACACGGTGAGGGCTTCGAATACCGTGGGTTTCTGGAACTTGCGCCCGATCCCGAGGGAAGCGATGTCCGGCTCGTTCATTGTGAGCAGGTTGTGACGGCTGCCGAACCACACCGAGCCGGTATCCGGCCGGGTCTTACCGGTGATGATGTCCATCATGGTGGTCTTGCCCGCGCCATTGGGGCCGATAATGCAGCGCAGCTCGCCGTCGTCGATGGTTAGGTTGAGGTTGTTGATGGCCTTGAAGCCGTCAAAACTCACGCTCACGTCTTCCATGTACAGGATAGGGCCGTGGCGCACGTCTACCGGCGATTGCACCTGGGTAAGGAATTCAAACACGTGCTCCCGGTCAGCCAGTTCCTTGAAAATGCTCATGCGGTTGCCTCCTGGCCAGCGGGTGCGTCGTCATCGGTGTTGGCCTTGCGGCGTTTCTGCAGCAGCCCGGCAATGCCCTTGGGCAGGAACACGGTTACCAGCACGAAGAGGCCACCGAGGGCGAACAGCCAGGCGTCCGGCATGATGCCGGTGAACACGGTTTTGGCGTAGTTCACCAGGATGGCGCCTATCACCGCGCCGTAGAGGGTTGCGCGGCCACCCAGGGCCACCCACACCACGATCTCGATGGAGAACAGCGGCGAGAATTCGCTGGGGTTGATAATGCCGACCTGGGGTACGTAGAGCGCGCCGGCCACGCCCGCGAGCATGGCGGACACCACGAACACGAACAGCTGAACCCGTTCCACCCGGTAACCCAGGAAGCGGGTACGGGCCTCGGCATCGCGGCAGGCCACGCTCACCCGGCCCAGTTTGCTGGTCACGATGCCCCGGCAGATCACGTAGCCAATGGCCAGCGCGATGCCGGT
The DNA here is from genome assembly GCF_047123295.1 of Marinobacter sp. MIT932201. Taxonomy (NCBI): domain Bacteria; kingdom Pseudomonadati; phylum Pseudomonadota; class Gammaproteobacteria; order Pseudomonadales; family Marinobacteraceae; genus Marinobacter; species Marinobacter sp. MIT932201. The sequence goes on from NZ_CP138917.1 coordinate 3,355,345, forward strand.
GGCGATGAACAGACCTAGGCGGGTCGCATCCGTGCGCAGGTTGAAGCCAAGAATGTCCTTGAAGTCGGTGAGGCCGTTGTTGCCGCCAAAGCCCATTTCGTTGCGGAAGAAGGCCAGCATCAGCGCGAAGGTCAGCGCCTGGGTGATGATAGAGAGGTACACCCCGGTCACCCGCGAGCGGAAGGCCAGGAAGCCAAACACCAGGGCCAACAGGCCCGGCGCCAGCAGCACCATGATGAAGGCGAACCAGGCCATGTCGAACCCGTGCCAGAACCAGGGCAGCTCCTGCCAGTTCAGGAACACCATGAAGTCCGGCAGGATGGGATCGCCATACACGCCGCGATCACCAATCTGGCGCATCAGGTACATGCCCATGGCGTAGCCGCCGAGGGCAAAGAAGGCGCCGTGGCCCAGGCTGAGGATACCGAGGTAACCCCAAACCAGATCCACCGCCACCGCCAGCAGGGCGTAGCACAGGTACTTGCCCAGCAACGTGACGGTAAAGGCGCTGACATGCAGAGCGCTATCCTCAGGCATGAACACGTGGAGGAAGCTCACGACCACCAGGGCCACAAACAGCACCCCCAGAAATACTTGCGTGGATCGCTCTTGTAAGGGTCTTGTTAGCCACATAACTGGTGTCCCTTCTGGCTAATTATTTGATTCACTGAGCCTCTGAACGCCTTGAGAGCAAGGCGCAGTGGCGAAGGTTTGGTGGTTCCAAATCGAGGCGCTGCAACGCGGCTATCAAGGCGTTCAGAGGCTCCCGAAGGGCGAGGCGCTTGCGCCTCGCAGTGGATTAAAGAATTGGCTAGACGGGACACCCTAGCCCTCCGCAGCCCGGCCTTTCTGGGGGAAGAGCCCCTTCGGCCGTTTCTGGATAAACAGGATGATGAACACCAGCACAATGATCTTGGCGAGTACGGCACCGGCCCAGGGTTCGAGCAGCTGGTTGATGGTGCCCAGAGAGAGCCCGGCAATGAGCGTGCCCCAGAGGTTACCGACGCCGCCGAACACCACCACCATGAACGAATCGATGATGTAGTTCTGGCCCAGGTTCGGCCCCACGTTGGTGAGCTGGGACAGCGCCACCCCGGCCAGGCCGGCTACGCCGGAGCCCAGGGCGAACGTCATGATGTCCACCCGGGTGGCTCGGATGCCCATGGATCGGGCCATGGCCCGGTTCTGGGTAACGGCACGCACTTCCAGACCCAGGCGGGTCTTGCGCATGATCAGCATCAGGCCGGCGAACACAATCAGAGCGAATGCCAGCACATAAAGTCTGTTTAGCGTGAGTGACAGGGCGTCGTTGATCACCAGGGAGCCGCTCATCCAGTCCGGGGTTACCACGGTGCGGTTCTGGGGCGAGATCACAGTGCGCACCAGCTGCTGCAGGATCAGGCTGATGCCGAAGGTGGCCAGCAGGGTTTCCAGCGGCCGGCCTTTCAGATACTGGATCACGCTGCGTTCGATGATGATGCCGGCGGTGGCGGCCACCAGAAAGCCGGCGGGAATCGAGAGAATCAGTGCCAGGCCGGGTTGGCCGGGGAACAGCTGCTGCATGCCCCAGGTGGTGTAGGCCCCCAGCATGATCAGTTCGCCGTGGGCCATGTTGATCACGCCCATCACGCCAAAGGTGATGGCCAGGCCGATGGCGGCGAGGACCAGAACCGAACCGAGCGACAGGCCGAAATACAGGGTCTCGGCGGCGCGGTTCAGTTTGAGTTTCTGTTCAATGCTTTCGAGGGCCTTGGCGGCACGTTGAGCCAGAGCCTCGTTGTCACCGCGAACGGCTTCGTTCAGGGCTGCGCGAGCCCGAGGGTGCAGACTGCCGGCGAGCACATCCACGGCCTCCAGGTTGCCCTCGCCCACCCGGTAGATGGCCAGGGCTTCTTCGATGCGGTTGCGTACAGCGGCGTTTTCTTCTTTTGCCAGTTGCGCTTCCAGCGGCGCCACCAGGGAGGCGTCCACTTTGCCCATCATGTCCTGTGCGGACGCTTCGCGCACATCCGGGTCTTTGGCATTCAGATCCAGCATGGCCAATATGCCCTCAAGCTGGCCCCGTATGCGGTTGTTGATGGCGACTCTGTCCAGCTCGCGGCGGGACATTTCACCCATGTTCTCTCCGGTCAGTGGATCTGCGATTTCCCAGTCCCTGCCCCGGTTGTTCAGTACCAGTACCACCTGCCCGGTGTCTTTGATCCGGCTCAGGCGATTGTTTCCATAGGCTTCGAGCCAGCCTCTGGCTCTTTCATCACCGCTGCTGACAATGGCGTTCACCGCCTCTTCCACTTTGCTGGCCGGCGCTTCTGCCAGGTTGATCAGCAGAGCCTTGCCAGGGTCGTCTTCCTGCGCCGCTGCGGGCAGCGATAGCAGGGAAAACAGGGCGATAAGCAGCAGTGTGAGCGATCGGAAGATGCTCATGAGAATGTCCTGTCTGTTTCAAGCGTGTTGCGGGGCAACAACCGGGAGCAGCAATGCCGCTCCCGGTTGTCCATGGTGCTATGCCAACTGAGCCTTACTCGGCTTCAGCAGCCATTTCGCCCGCAGAGGCGCCACAGGTGCCGGTTGCGGTGTTGAAGGTTCCGCAGAACAACGGCTTGCGCCAGTCTGCAATCATGTCGCGGGAACCCGGGAGGTAGTCAGACCAGGCATCGCCGGCAACGGTGGACGGGGTCTCCCAGACGACGGAGAACTGGCCGTTGTCCTGGATCTCGCCAATCAGCACCGGCTTGGTGATGTGGTGGTTGGGCATCATGGCGGCGTAGCCACCGGTGAGGTTAGGCACGGTTACGCCGATGATGGCGTCTTTTACCGCATCAACGTCAGTGGTACCGGCCTTCTTGACCGCCTCAACGTACATGTTGAAGCCGATGTAGTGAGCTTCCATCGGGTCGTTGGTGACCGCTTCTTCATTGCCGGTGTGCTCAATCCACTGGTCGATAAAGTCGTAGTTGGCGTCGCTGTCCACGCTCATGAAGTAGTTCCAGGCGGCCAGGTGGCCAACCAGCGGGCCGGTGTCGATACCGGAGAGCTCCTGCTCACCCACGGAGAAGGCAACAACCGGGATGTCGGAAGCAGAGATGCCCTGGTTACCCAGCTCGCGGTAGAAAGGCACGTTGGCGTCGCCGTTGATGGTAGAGACCACGGCGGTCTTCTTGCCGGCGGAACCGAAGCGCTTGATGTCAGAGACAATGTTCTGCCAGTCGGAGTGACCAAACGGCGTGTAGTTGATCATGATGTCTTCCTTGGCCACACCCATGTCCATCAGGTAGGTCTCAAGGATCTTGTTGGTGGTGCGCGGGTAGACGTAGTCGGTGCCTGCCAGAACCCAGCGCTCTACGCCGATTTCGTTCATCAGGTAGTTAACCGCAGGAATCGCCTGCTGGTTGGGCGCAGCGCCGGTGTAGAAGACGTTTTCGGAGGATTCCTCACCCTCGTACTGAACAGGGTAGAACAGAAGGCCGTTCAGCTCTTCCACCACCGGCAGTACGGATTTACGGGAAACCGAGGTCCAGTTACCGAAGATCACGTCTACTTCTTCCTGGGCCAACAGCTCACGGGCTTTTTCAGCAAACAGCGGCCAGTTGGAAGCCGGGTCGACAACCACCGCTTCCATCTGACGACCGAGCACACCGCCTTTGGCGTTCTGTTGCTCGATCAGCATTTCAACGGTGTCTTTAAGAACGGTTTCACTGATGGCCATGGTGCCGGACAGAGAGTGCAGGATACCCACCTTGATGGGATCTTCCGCCGCCATGGAATTAAAAGAGATGGAAAGTGCGAGTGCAGAGAGGCCAAGTTTCACGTGTTTTTTAATAGTCATTTCAGGCGTCCTTTTCTTAGTTAGGTATGCAGTTCGTCTAAAAACGCAGCAGGGCCTCTGCATCTGCTGTTCCACACACGCCATATATCATTAAAAAACAATTAGTTATCTAGTATACAAGGCAGATTACGCAGTCCAGCACCACTAAACATGCCTCCAGAGCACAGCATTCATGAGCGTTTTTGGTGCGCCCGCACCTGATGCGGGCAGATCTGAATCGTCCTGTGCATCAAAAAAACTCATAACCTTATGTTTTTCAGTCACTATCGATAAAAATCGGCAAATGGCACAGGCATTGCCATTCCTCATGTATACAAGTTGATTACGCACAAGAGGAAGACGAATGCCTTCAATGCTCGGATGGACCATCAAGGACTGGCAGAACGCTTATAAGGAGGGCGCGACGCCCAGTTTACTGCTGGGTGAGTTGCTGACCGGCCTGGATTCAAACGATGCTGCGTGGATCTCGATTCTGGACCAGGAGGGGCTGGGTAAAGCGCTGTCTGAGCTGGATGAGGAGCTCGAGAAGGCTGGTGGCGATATCAGCACGCTGCCTCTTTACGGCGTTCCGTTTGCGGCGAAAGACAACATTGATGTGGCCGGGTTTGAAACAACCGCAGCCTGCCCTGCCTTCGCCTACACGCCGGCGGAAGATGCCCACACCGTGGCCAGACTCAAGGCCGCAGGTGCCGTGGTGATTGGCAAAACCAATCTGGATCAGTTTGCTACTGGCCTGGTAGGAACACGCTCCCCTTATGGTGCAGTCCCGAACACGTTCAAACCGGAAGTTATCAGCGGCGGCTCCAGCTCCGGCTCAGCATCGGTTGTCGCGCGAGGGCTGGTTCCTTTTGCCCTGGGTACCGACACCGCCGGTTCCGGTCGGGTGCCTGCCGGGCTGAACAATCTGGTGGGCCTCAAGCCAACCAAAGGGCTGTTCAGCATTCGAGGCGTGGTGCCGGCCTGTCGTTCGCTGGACTGCGTATCCATTTTTGCGCTCACCGTAAACGACGCCGGCCTGGTGTCGGATGTCATGGCTGGCTTCGACGCCGGCGATGCTTTTTCGCGCAAGTCCCCGGACGCCTTACCGCTTGATGGCGCCGCCCTTCGGCGACCTGGACCCATTAAACGACTCGCCATTCCCGAGCATCCGCACTGGTTTGGCGATCAACAGTCGGAAGCGGCCTGGAACACGGCCATCAGCCAGTGGCGTCAGCAGAACGTGGAACTGATTCCAATGGACTTCAGCCCCCTGCTGGAACTCGCCGCGTTGCTCTACGAAGGCCCCTGGGTGGCAGAGCGCCATGCGGCCGTGGAATCGTTCATGGCCAGCCATGGCGATGAGATGAATCCGGTGGTCAAAAGCATTATCAGCAAGGCTGCGAACTTCAGCGCCACCGAAACGTTCAAGGCCCTTTACCGCAAAGAAGAACTGCTTCGCCAGATCGATGAGCTGCTGGCAGACGTGGATGCCCTGCTGGTACCCACGGCTCCGACCGCGCCCACCATGGAAGCGGTGAATGCAGACCCGGTGACCCTTAACAGCCAACTGGGCACCTACACCAATTTCGTTAACCTGGCCGACATGAGCGCCCTCGCTGTGCCAGCGGGATTCCGGGATGACGGCCTGCCTTTTGGCGTTACCCTGATCAGCGGCGCTTGGAAAGACGCGGAGCTGCAACACCTGGCCTGCCAGTGGCTGAATTCACACCCCACACCGTTGGGTTCTACCGCCCGGGCGCGCCCCGAAGAGACACCCGGGGCCGCCCTTTCCACGCCCACCATCAAGGTGGCGGTTGTTGGCGCCCACCTCAGTGGCATGCCCCTGAACACGCAGCTCGGTGAGCGCCATGCGGTGCTGCTTGAGCAAACCACAACCTCCGCCAACTACCGGCTGTTTGCCCTGCCAAATACCACACCGCCGAAGCCCGGGTTGAAGCGGGCGACCCCGGGCGAGGGGGAGGCGATCATTGTGGAAGTCTGGGAAATGCCCGCCTCTGCCTTCGGTTCCTTTGTGGATCTGATTCCCGCGCCCCTTGGTATTGGCAACGTTGAACTGGCGGATGGTCGATGGGTCAACGGTTTTATCTGCGAAGGCTATGGTTTTGAGGGTGCAGAGGATGTCACGGAATTTGGTGGCTGGCGCGCCTATATCGCCTCCAGATCCTGAGTATGGCGGGTAAATCTGGCGCCTGACGGGGGACAATCGGAGCCAATGGCAAACCAAAGAAGAAAAGAGTCCGTGGCAGACAGGGTGTATGAAGCCCTGAAAGAGGACATCTTCGAGTTCCGGCTACTTCCGGGCGACCGATTCAGCGAAGGAGATATCGGAACCCGCCTGAATGTGAGCCGGACGCCCGTCAGGGAGGCGCTTTACCGCTTGCAGCGTGAGGGTCATGTGGAGGTGCTGTTCCGCAGTGGCTGGCAGGTAAAACCGTTTGATTTCCGGCAGGTGGAAGAGCTCTATGACCTGCGCATCACCCTCGAGCGGGCGGCCGTGCACAAGATCTGTGGCCTGGCTGAGGAACCAGAAGCATTGCGCACACTCACCGCCCTCTGGAATCCGGATCATCCTTCGGAGCGTGCGGTGGGCAGCACGGTCCGGATGCTGGACGAAAGCTTTCACTGCGATCTGGTCGCCGCCGCAGGGAATCGGGAAATGACGCGGATTCATCGGGAGATCACTGACCGGCTCCGGATTGTGAGGCGCCTGGACTTCAGCCGGGAGGAACGGGTGGATGCTACCTACGTTGAGCATGCGGCCATTCTGGAGGCCTTGAGGAGCGGCATGGCCAGCGAGGCCGCCGATCGGCTGACCCGCCATATCCGAGCCAGCCAGAAGGCGGTTCGGGAGATTACGATAGAGCGAATCCGCGAAGCCGCTGAGGCGCACCGCGGCGGGCAATAAATTGCCCTGCAGGCCCCGCAAATACTGAACTCCGGTTCATTTTGCTCGCCTCCGAAATGCTTACAAATCTGTAAGACATATCGCACAACCCCCGGAGCGATTCTCCGATAGGTAGGAATTCTAACCACAGTAGACTGGTCAGTGTCAGGGATGACAAGCCAGCAAGGAATGTTGGCCCAAGGACGAGAGCTTCAAGGATCGAAGCCGCAAGGATGAAAACTCCATGGATATGGAGTTGCCCAAAGGATCAGGGCTTACAGGGATGACCACAGGGAAGACGCGCTCAGGATGAGTCGCACGCCTGAAGGAACAGGCAGGGGTCAGCCACGGAATCGGGGATCACAAGGAATGTGGTCCCGTCCGTGCACTCCCCATCCCCACAGACATTTCTGCTCTCCTTTTACATTTCGCTTCTGCTGCTTTGCGCCCTGGCACAAAACCATAAATGTCAGCCTCAGGAGCACATAGTCATGAAACGCACTCCGCTTTTCGCAACCCTCATTCTGCTGTTCAGCCTGGTTACCGGTTTTGCTTACGCCCAGGAAGCCGCTATCAATATCAACACCGCCGACGTGGCCACCCTCGCCAGCCTGAACGGCATTGGCCAGAGCAAGGCTGAAGCCATCGTTGCCTATCGCGAAGCCAACGGCCCGTTTGCAGTCACTGCAGACCTGGCAAACGTGAAAGGCATTGGCGAGCGCACTATCGAGAAGAACGCCGCGCGCCTGACCGTCAAGTAACACCCCGGGCAGTGGCGGGCTGCCGCTGCCCTTCTTCCCTTCCTGCATCGCTCCATTTTCGATTTCCGGCTGCCCATAAAGTCGTCTGGCAACACTGCGCTCGCCACCCTATTATTGCTGGGTAACAATTCAAAAATGACGAGCGTCGGCCCATGGTTGATCCCATCAAGGTTTATCCATCCAAACCTTCAAAAGTGTATTTCTACGGCACCTGTCTGGTGGACATGTTCTACCCGGATGCAGGCATTGCCGGCGTGGAGCTGCTGGAGCGTGAAGGCATTGAGGTGCTGTTCCCGCAGGACCAGACCTGCTGCGGCCAGCCGGCCTACACCTCCGGTTACCATGACCAGGCCCGATCGGTAGCCAGAGCCCAGCTCGACCTGTTTCCTGGCGACTGGCCCATTGTGGTGCCGTCCGGCTCCTGTGGCGGGATGATGCGCAAGCACTACCCGGATCTGTTCAAGGACACCCCGGATGAAGTCAAAGCCGCCGAGGTGGCTGGCCGGGTCTGGGAACTGACGGATTTTCTGCTGAACGTTTGCCATATCAAACTGGAAGACCTGGGTGAGCCCACCACGGTTGCCATGCACACCTCCTGCTCCGCCCGCCGTGAAATGGGCGTGGCCGAGGTGGGGCCAAAGCTCCTTGGCCAGTTGAAAAACGTGAACCTGGTGGAGCAGGTTCGGCCGGAGGAATGCTGCGGCTTTGGCGGTACCTTTGCGGTTCGCCACCCGGAGATTTCCGGCGCCATGGTGAGCGAGAAAGTAGATGCACTGGTGGAGACCGGCACCAGACAGTTTGTCACCACCGATTGCGGCTGCCTGATGAACATTGCCGGGTACGCCGAGAAGAACCAGAAGCCTGTTGAAGGCCAGCACATTCTCAGTTTCCTGTGGTCGCGCACCCGGGGCAAAGGGGGGCAGCAGTCATGAGCGAGACAGCCGAGCACACTGGCCATCACATCGACGTAAAAGAGTTCCACCCGCGGGCTCAGGCGGCCATTCACAACCCCAAGATCCGCAAGAACTTCCGCAGTGCCATGGACGGGCTGATGTCCAAGCGCAAGACGGCGTTCGAGAGCTGGGACCTGGAAACCCTCCGGGAGTTAGGCGCCAATGTTCGGCTGCGGGCCCTTGCCAACCTGCCCGATTTGCTGGAGCAGCTTGAGAAAAAACTGACGGAAAACGGCATCAAGGTGCACTGGGCGGTGGACGGCGACGAAGCCTGCCGGATCGTACGGGATATCTGCAAGGCCCGGGATGCGAAGACGGTGATCAAGGGCAAATCCATGGTCTCCGAGGAAATGGAGCTGAACCATTACCTGAAAGCAGAGGGAATTGAAGCCCTGGAATCGGATCTTGGCGAGTACATCGTGCAGTTGGCGGATGAGACGCCTTCGCACATCATCATGCCGGCGATTCACAAGAATACCGGTGAGATCTCCGAGCTTATGCACGAGAAAACCGGCACGGATCTCTCCAACGATGTGGAATACCTCACCGCCAGTGCCCGCCAGCAACTGCGGGAAAAGTTCATGAACGCAGATGTCGGCGTTTCCGGCGTCAACTTTGCGGTGGCGGAGACCGGCACGCTCTGTCTGGTGGAAAACGAGGGTAACGGCCGGATGACCACGACGGTGCCAAAGTGCCACATCGCCGTAACCGGCATCGAGAAGGTGGTGCCGAGCATGGAGGACGTCTCTGCCCTGCTCGCCCTGCTGACAAGGTCTGCCACCGGCCAGCACATCACCACTTACTTCAATATGATTTCCGGCCCGCGCAAGGCCGAAGAGCTGGACGGGCCGGAGGAAGTTCATCTGGTGCTGGTGGATAACGGCCGCTCGTCGATCTACCAGGACGATGAGTTGCTGGATACCCTGCGCTGCATCCGCTGCGGCGCCTGCATGAACCATTGCCCGGTGTACACACGAGTGGGCGGCCACGCCTATGGCACCACCTACCCGGGCCCCATCGGCAAAATCCTGATGCCGCATCTGATTGGCCTGGACGAAGGCCGGCATCTGCCGAGCGCCTCCAGCCTGTGTGGTGCCTGTGGCGAGGTTTGCCCGGTGAAGATCCCCATTCCCGATCTGTTGGTTCGCCTGCGCCAGGAATCGGTGGATGGTGACAACCTGCATCCGGCCAAGGTCCGTGGCCATGGCGCCAAGCGAAGCTCAAAAGAGGCACTGATCTGGAAAGGCTGGGCCTGGATGCACGCAAGCCCGGGCATTTACCGCTTTGGCACTAGCGCCGCGACAAAATTCAGGGCGTTGCAGCCCTCGAAAGCCGGCGCCTGGACCGATTACCGCACGGCCCCCAAACTGGCGGCCAAAACTCTGCACCAACGGATGAAGGAGCGTGGCCAATGAGTTCCCGGGAAACGATTCTTCAGCGTTTGCGTAATCGGACGGGTGGCGAACTGACGGTACCGGAATGCGACTTCTCTGTTCTGGTTCGGGACGACTGGTCCACGGCAGAACGCATCGAGCGGTTCGAGAAGATGATCGAATCTGTGCATGGGGAAGTTCACCACTGCACCGAAGACATGTGGATGGATCGACTGGCCGAGGTACTGACCACCCGTGGCGCCAGAAACCTGCTGATCCCAGAGCAGCACGAAATCGGCCAAGCCCTTCGCAATGCCGGTCGTGAGGACCTGCCGGAACTCCTGATCTACGATGAGCCGATCGAAAGCTGGCAGGCCCATCTGTTCAACGAGGTGGACGCCAGCATCACTTCCACCCGAGGCGGTATTGCCGAGACCGGCTCGCTGATCCTGTGGCCGAACAATGATGAGCCACGGCTGATGAGCCTGGTGCCGCCTGTTCATATTGCCGTGCTCAAGGCCTCGGAGCTTTACACCACCTTCCGCGAAGCGATACAGGCCCAGAACTGGGCCGCTGGCATGCCGACCAATGCCCTGCTAATCTCTGGCCCTTCCAAAACCGCCGACATCGAGCAAACCCTTGCCTACGGTGTTCACGGTCCCAAAGAGCTGATTGTGTTGATTATTGAATGATCCAAGGCGCCCTGTTGATCGCCCTGGCTGCCCTGCTATGGGCGACCACGGGCATTGTTGCGAAATTTCTGTTTACCGGTACCGAGCTGCAGGCCATTACGTTGGGCTTCCTGAGACTGGCCGTGGCCTTGCCTTTTTTCTGGCTGCTGATGCGGCGGGAGCAGACACGCCTTGAGCGCGCCAATCCGGGCGCCAGCGTGCCCGGTAGTTCGCTGCGAAGCCTTACGCGCAAGACCCTGATTCCGTTGGCGGCGCTTGGTCTGTTCCAGGCGTTTTACCAGGGCAGCTACCTTCTGGCCGTAGACCTCACCGGTGCGGGCATTGCCACCCTGATCGCGCTGTGTTTGCCTCCGGTGCTGGTGGCCATTCTGGCTGCGCCCCTGCTGGGAGAGAAGCCCAGCCTTTTAACCGTTCTGTCGTTGTTCGCGGCCATTGCAGGCACCGCCATGCTGGTTCTCAGCGATATGGACACCACCGGTACACTCCGGCTCGCAGGCATTCTGGTGGCGTTACTGGCCGCCTGTGTGTACACCGGGTTCACGCTCACCAGCCGTTACAGCTCTGCCGGTACACCGGTGTTCACCACGGCGTTTATCTGTTTCTTTACGGCGGCGCTGATTCTGTTACCGGTGGTGGCGCTGACTGGCGGGTTCGAGGGGCTGGAAACCCTGAACTTCGGCCACTGGCTGATGGTGATCTATGTGGGCGTGGTGCCAACCTGCATCGGGTATGTGTGCTTTTTCACAGGCATGAAAACGACACCGGCAACGCTGTCGAGCATCATCGTGACTCTGGAACCGCTATTTGTGGCGCTGCTGGCCTGGGTATTTCTGGAGGAGATTCTGGGGCCGATTGGCATTGCGGGGGCGCTGATTCTGACCGCAGCGGTGGTGGTGGCCTCCCGCTACGGTCGTAAACCCGCAGCCGGCCAGGAGGCCGGTGCGGAGTAAGGAAGATCAGTCTTCCTTACGCTGCTTCTCGAGCATGTCCGGCTGCAGGATTTCAATCCAGTAGCCGTCCGGGTCCTTGATAAAGGCCAATCCTTTCATTTTGCCGTCGTCCGGCTTTTTCACGAACTCTACACCAAGTTTTTCCAGGCGGTCGCAGGCGGCGTATACGTCGGGTACGGCAACGCCAATGTGGCCAAAGCCCTGGGGCTCGTCGTTACCGTTGTGGTAGCCAAAATCGTTGTCGTCTTCGGTGCCCCAGTTGTGGGTCAGCTCAAGCATGGCTTCGCGGCCGAAGGTGTAGGTGGTGCGGTGGGCGTCGTCCTGGGGCACGAGGCCAGCCTGACGATCATCCAGGTAACCCAGGAAATACAGGGTGAACTTCATTTCGGGGAAGTCCAGTTTGCGAACCAGGCGCATGCCCATCACTCGGGTGTAGAAGTCCATGGAGCGCTCGGGTTCCTTGATGCGCATCATGGTCTGGTTGAATACATAGCCTTCGGTTTCGGGAACGGGCTCTTCGTGCAGACCGGGGGCTTGTTCGAAATGCTTGGGCATTTTGGTTATCCCTTTTTTCCGTGGAGTTCACAGGATATACCTGTGTGCGTTTCAATGGGATTTCAAGGGCACAAAAAAAGACCCCGGGGTCAGAGACGAGCCGCCGGGGTCTTGAGGGCCGGTTTTCACACCGGCGTTTCTTCAGAGACGCTCTGAAGTTTGGTGGCTGGCCGAGGCATAAGGGGTTTGTTTCTTCCGGGAAGCCGAACTCGCTTCGCTCAGACAGTCGTTTCCCTGCAGAAACAAACCCCTCACACCCCGGCCGACCGAACTTTTGGGTCAGCCCGCCGTTTCTCGGGCTAGACCAACTGGTGTTCTTCGCCTTTGTAGTAAGCCTCCACTCTTGGGTTCATGACTCGCCGCCAGAGTGGGGGGAACATTGCCAGGACGATCATTGCGGAGTAGCCGGCTGGGAGTTGGGGGGCAACGTCGTGGTGGCGGAGGATCTGGTATCTGCGCTTGGCCCAGGCGTGGTGGTCGCTGTGGCGTTGGAGGTGGAACAGGAAGACGTTGGTGAGGAAGTAGTTGCTGTTCCAGCTGTGTTCGGGGCCGGTGCGTTCGTAGCGGCCGTTTTCGAGTTTTCTGCGGTGCAAACCGTAGTGTTCTAGGTAGTTGACGATTTCCAGCAGGGTGAAGGCGATAAAGCTCTGCCCCAAAAAGAAGGCGGCGCCGAGCCAGCCGAAGGCGATGGTGAAGGCGGCCAGTACCAGGGCGCTGAGGCTGTACCACCAGATCAGTTCGTTGTGCCAGCTAAAAGCCTTGTGGCCTTTGCGTTGGAGGCGTTCGGCTTCCAGTTTCCAGGCGTTAATGAAGTTGCGTACGTAGGCCTGGGGCAGGAAGTTGTAGAGGGACTGGTTGTATCTGGATGAGGAGGCGTCTTCCGGGGTTGAGACGTGGACGTGATGGCCGCGCAGGTGTTCGACTTTGAAGCCGGCGTAGCAGACCAGTGACAGCAGGAAGCCGCCAGCCCGGGTTTCGAGTTTGTCGTCTTTGTGGATAAGTTCGTGGGCGACGTTGATGCCGAGGCCACCGACGATGCCGATGGAGACGATCCAGCCAATGCTTCCTATCAGGCTGAATGTACCGGAAGCCAGTTCCAGCATGCTCCAGACCAATAAGGCTGCGAAACCGGCGACCCAGCCCAGTGTGATGGCTTTGTAGAAACGCTCGCCGACCATTCTTGGCACGTCGGTTTCTTCATCCGGGTTCAGGGAATCCTTGCCGAGCAGCATGTCCAGCACCGGGATGATCCCGAAGACGACGACGGGGACGCCCCAGGAAAACAGGTTTACCAGATCAGTGGCGTGGCCGGCGGCCAGCAGCAGAGGGGGCAGCACCAGCGGCACCATGGCGATCAGGTAGCTGTACTTCTTGAGGGTAAGCAATATTCGCCGGCGAGTGGCCTCGCGATTTACCGATAACTGCGTCGTGCTCATTGGGTTATCTCCATCAAATGCTTGTTGGTGAAACTCTGATCACCTGTTGTTTTGTGCATTATTGTCCTACAATACATCAGTCGTCAACCGATGGACGGGAGTTTTTTGACAAATGTCAGGAACCCTCGGCGGATCAAGGCGTTGTGACTGTCAGACTCAGAGGCTGTGATAAACTCATGCGCACTCATCCCCACGCCGGCCGGCTTAACGCAGCAGCCGACCGGTTTTTAAGACCTGTTCAGAGAGCCTTTATGGATTTTCAGGTGCCCAACACTCTGGCCGAGCAGATTGCCAATTACCTGGCCGAGCGGATCATGACCGGGCAGATTCGCCCCGGTGAGCGGATTCAGGAGGCGACCCTGGCCGGTGAATTGAAGGTCAGCCGTGCCTCGGTGAAGGAAGCCCTGTACACCCTGGAACGCTGGCATCTGGTGGAGATCACGCCCCGCAAGGGTGCTTCGGCAACCCGGCTGGACGCGGCCCATGCGTCCGAGCTTTACGATGTCTACATGCATCTGCTGATGATGATGGCGGTGCGTTTGTGCGAGCGCTGGCAGGAGAACGATAAGTCTCTGGTGCTTGGGGCAGTGAGCAAGGCTGTTGAAAAGATCAACGAGGGCTCTGCCGACATCTCCGGGGTGGTTGAGGCGAGTTTTGATGTGATGGATGCCTGTTGTGAGGTGGTGGGGAATCCTTATCTCACGGAGGCTTTGTCGAATTTCAAGCCGGCGGTCAGTCGGGCCTATTATCTGAGCGCGGATCGGTATCGGCGGGATCTGGCGCAGACCAGTGAGTTTTTTGCCAATCTGCCACAGGCGGTGCTGGCGCGGGATTCTGATAAGGCGCAGTCGTTGATTCGGGAGTTTGCGGAGCACCAGAAGTCTCTCATTCAGCAGGCTCTCGCTTCTTAGTCCAGGTTTTGCCTGCCGGCTTGAGACGCATGCAAAGCGAGCAGGCAGGCCTCCCAAAACACGCTGTGAATACATCCGTGTACGCTTGGCTCCGCCATCCATGGCTCCGCACAGTTTGGGGAGGCCTGCCTGCCCGCTTCGCCCCATCCTCTGTGGTTACATCTACATGTGACAGGGCTCACAGATCTTTGTCCCTCCCCCGCTTATCGTAACAGTCTGCAACAAAGCAACGTTTTTGCTGCATTGGTTGTGCTGTCCCCCTGCGGCCCGGGGAGTGTTTGAACGCTCTCCCCTAAAAAACAATAAACCAGACTTTTGGGGCCACCATGACTCAGTCACTTGCCTGTCGTCGAAACATCACGTCTTCCACGCTCTCGCTCTGGGTGCTTGCGCTCTCCCTTCCATTACCAGCCATGGCGGAGTTCCGGCCGCTGGATGATGGGGCGCTGTCTGGTGTAACCGGTCAGGCGGGTGTGACGATTGAGCTGGAGACCAAGCTCAGCATTGATCGGTTCAGCTGGATTGATGAGGGTTCGTTGAATGTGAACGGGCTGAGATTGTCCGGGCAGAACGATACGGTGCTGGATAACATGAAGCTGACGATCGATATTGCCGGCGATGGGGAGGTGCTGGAGCACGGGTTTTCGGAGATTGCCCGTCGTGCCGATGCGGGGTTGTTGGACCCAACCGATCCGGATGTGGCCGATGCTCTGACGAAGTATTTCGTCGGGGGCTCTTTTGGCAAGCAGTTCGAAAGCGGTGATCTGGTGATGCACCTGGGTGCTACGGATTATGGCGATCCTGGCAGCCTGAATGATTACCTGCAGGCGGTGGATTTTGAGCTGGCAGTGGACAGTGTGACCACTTCGGGTAGCGAGGGTTCAGCCACACTGTTCTCGGACATCCTGCTGCAAGGGCACATCGGGCCGACGGATCTGGTGATTACCAACGACGGAACCGCTACTCGCACTCTGGCGAACGGCAACGAGGTCTCAGGCTCTGAACTGCAGCTGGATACCCATTTCGAGATTACCAACGGTAGCCTCAACTGGGATGCGGCGGATGTGATTCTGCTGTTCAACTTCGCCGCGGTTGGTATTGAGGGTTTGCAGATTCATAACCGGCGGGGCGATGACACGCTGGGGCATTTCGGCATGGCCAGTGCGACTGCCAAGCTGTCACAGGGCACCAGCGCCGCCTCGGGCAAGGAAGGGCTTTCGGTACATGACGTTGAGTTCCGGGCGGATATTGATATGCCGGTTTTCAAGATGGGCGGCACCAGCATTGGTAGCGTTCAGTTCACGGACTTTGCCATCACCAACACCACCATGATGGTGTATGGCCACTAGCCGGACACTGGACACCCACCACACCCTACCCTGTAAACTGCCCGTCTCACTCTGACGGGCAGCCCATGACTCACTCCACGGACATCGACTATTCGAAACGCGCCTCGGGAAAAAGGCTGGCGATGTTCAGCCTCTTGTTTGTGGCGCTCACCGCTGCCGGGCTGTATGCCGTTTACGACCTGTTTGCCGAACGCACCCTTACTTTTGATGCCAGGCTGATCGCTCCGGGAACCCTGTTATCGGTGGCTGGTCTGTTGCTGGTTTATTTCATCTCTGATGGCCTTCGGCTCTACTTTACCCTGCGGGCGCTGGGGCATCGGCTGCCCCTGCCAGCGATGTTCCGGCTGGTCTTTATCAACCTGTTTTTCTCCAACATCACGCCAATGGCCACCGGGGGCGGTTTCGCCCAGATCTGGTTTCTTAGCCGCCATGGTGTTCCGGTTGGCAGGGCGACGGCAGCCACAACGATTCGCACGGTACTGGCGGTATTGTTTATTTTCTCGCTCACGCCGGTATTCCTGCTCACGCTCAAGTCCCTGGACGGCAATTCGATTGTCGGCGATATCGGCACCGCGCTGGCCTTTCTGATCGTTCTGTATCTCGGCTTTTTCCTGGTGCTGTTGTTCCGGACTCGCTGGCTGATTGGCCCATTGACCCGACTGCTGAGGACTGCACGTCGACTGCACCTGATCAGTGAGCGCCGCCACCGTCGATGGCAGTTCAAGGCACGCAGGGAGATGCTGCGGCTGTCACGGAGCTTTGGCGATTATCTGCGCGGCGCTCCGGTGTTCGTCTGGCTGTCCATCCTGTTCACGGCCATCTTCTTACTCAGTCTGTTCAGTTTCCCGGCGCTTCTGATGCACAGTCTGGACTACAGTGTTGATTACGTGATGTCAGTGGGCCTGCTGGTGGTGACGACCTTCGTTATGTATTTTTCACCCACGCCTGGTGCCTCCGGTATTTCGGAGGGTGTTTTCGGGAGCTTTTTCCGGGATATCCTTTCGGGTAACCACTTGATACTGGTCATCGTCTGCTGGCGCCTGCTCACCATCTACCTGGGCATGATCATCGGGCTGGTGGTGCTGCAGAAGGAACTTGTCGCCAATCGCAGGAGAGCCGGATGATTTTCCGCAACCCCCTCAAGCTTCTGTTCTACCTCTGCCTGCTGGTGGTGTTTCTGCTGGTGGGCTACAAGACCTATCTGAACCTGTTCACAGAGGATTTCGAGGGGATCCATACCGAGCAGGTGGAGCGGATCTATCGTGAGCTTGACCCCGGTGAATCATTCAGCTTTGCGGTGGTGGGTAACATCAACAACTCGGTGGGGGTTTTCGAGGACCGCATCATTCCGGAACTGAACCGGTCCGGGCTCGATTTTCTGGTCTCGGCGGGTAATGCAGTCAGCGGCGGTGGCGAAGACAAGTACCGCGCCCTCTACGGCACTCTGGGTCATCTGGAGATTCCCTACCTGCTGACCTTCGGCGCCCACGAGTTTGAGGATTTTGGCAGTTTCCGTTTCTACGATCACTTCGGCCCGCACTTCTTCAGCATAGAGGCAGGTGCCGCCCGGTTGATTTTCCTCGACAGCACCGGGAAAACCCCCTGGCGCTGGCAGATCCGCTGGCTGAAGGATCTGCTGGCCCAGGACAGCTCAAAGGCCCGAATTCTGTTCATCGGGCATCCTCCCCTGCACCCGGACGAGAACGCCCCGTTCGATCAGAAGGATGATTACCTGGCGCCGCCTGAGTTTCGGGACGCACTGCTCCAGACAATCGAAGAGCATGATGTTGACCGGGTGTTTTCCGCCAACCTGTCGCTCTATTCCGAAAAGACGGTAGGAGACACCACGTTTGTTACCACGGGCGGTGCCGGTGGCCTGGTCATGAACAACGACACCAGTTTCTATCACTATGTGCGGGTGAATGTGGGCGCCGATGGCGAGCTAAGCCACAACCTGGAGCGCCTCGAAGTAGGCCAGCACCCGATTCTGAAGCGGCTGGAGAGTCTCTGGTTCTTTATTTATTCCCTGTTCTACACCGGCTACCTCAATTTCATTCTGATTGTCGCCGTGTTTGCGGCCATTGCCATCAAACTCTACGGCGCCATTTTTATCGGCAAGGATTATTACCCGGACTACGATCTGGACCCGGCCCCCTGGCTCGAAAAACCGATGCGGGTGGCGATGTTTACCAACAACTACCTGCCCTTTATTGGCGGCGTGCCGATTTCCATCGAACGCCTGCGTCGGGGTCTGGAGGCCCTTGGTGATAAACTTCTGATAGTGGCGCCCCGTTACAAAGGACAGCCTGAGGCCGAACCCCACGTACTTCGGGTGCCCTCACTTCTGGCCATGGGAGAAAAACGGGAATTCAGGTTGGCCAATATTTTCCTGGGCCGGATCCGCAAGCGAGTGAGGGCTTTCAAGCCGGATATTATCCATCTGCATCATCCGTTCTGGCTGGGGTCGTTGGGTCTGTTTGTGGCGCGTACCCTGAGTATACCTGCCATCTATACCTACCATACCCGGCTGGAGCACTACGCCCACTTTGTGCCACTTCCGGGCATGCTGTTCCGGAACCTGATCTCCCACGCCCTGATCAAGCGGTTTGCCAACAAGTGCGACGGCGTGATCGTGCCCACCTACTCCACCGAGGAATACCTGCGGATGATCGGGGTGAAAACGCCAACGTTCGTGCAGCCCACAGGCATCGAATACCACAAATTCCAGGACGTTCAGCAGGAAGACATCAAGAAGCTCCGTGACAGGCTGGAACTGAAAGACGAAAAAGTGCTCGTCAGCGTTTCCCGGCTCTCCAATGAGAAGAATATCGACTTCATGATCGAGGCCATTG
Source organism: Marinobacter sp. MIT932201 (assembly GCF_047123295.1). Classification (NCBI taxonomy): domain Bacteria; kingdom Pseudomonadati; phylum Pseudomonadota; class Gammaproteobacteria; order Pseudomonadales; family Marinobacteraceae; genus Marinobacter; species Marinobacter sp. MIT932201. The sequence goes on from NZ_CP138917.1 coordinate 3,373,887, forward strand.
ATGCCCTCAGACGGGAAACCGATGTGCCCTTCCGGTTCCTGATGATCGGCGATGGCCACCAGAAAGACCGGCTGCAGAAGAAGATTGAAGACCTCGGGCTCCAACAACACTTCACCCTGGTCGGCGCCGTTCCGCCGGACGAAATGGCCATCTGGTATCGGCTTGGCGATGCCTTCCTGTTTGCCTCGATATCCGAAACCCAGGGCATGGTCATTCTTGAGGCCATGGCCGCCGGCTTGCCGGTAGTCGCAGTTCGATCCAGCGGTATTGAGGACGTGGTTCGGCACGGGTTCAACGGATTCAAAACGCCGGAGAAACAGGACCAGTGGCGGGCGCAGGTGAAAAAACTGCTGGAAGACGACGAACTTCGCCGGAAGCTTTCCTCCCAGGCCCTGGAGTTTGCCGGGGATTATTCGGTAGAGCAGTTTGCCAGTGACGTTCGCACCATCTACGGCACCACCCTGGCCATGTACGACAAAAAGCGAAAAGGATCGGTGCTTCGACCCGAGTAAGTAGGGTTACGGTTTTCCTGGCGGAGCTGATCGGGCTAGACTCAATTCACGTATTACAAAGACAGTTTTCACCCTCGGACCGACCTGATGAATGGAGAGTAACGTGAGCGGTATCCCTGTCGGAATCAGCACCTGCCTGCTGGGAAAGGAAGTTCGCCATGACGGCGGCCATAAACATTCCCGTTACTGCACCCAAGTGCTTTCAAAGCATTTTGATTTCCGCTCCATCTGCCCCGAGCTGGAAGCGGGCCTGGGCGTTCCACGCCCTGCCATCCACCTGCGCGAGTACAGTGAGGGCCTGCGCCTGATCGAAACCAAGGGGGCTGCGGACCATACCGATGCCATGCAGGGCTTTATCGACCAGGTCATGCCCACCCTGGCTGACCTGCGCGGCTACATCCTGATGGCCAAGTCCCCGAGCTGCGGCATGGAGCGGATCAAGGTCCACAATGAGGATGGCAATGTCATCCGCCGCGATGGCCGGGGCATGTTCGCCGAGGCGCTGCTGAAGGCTTATCCGCTGATGCCGGTGGAGGAAGAAGGACGTCTCAATGACGACATGATCCGGGAAAACTTCATTGAGCGTGTATTTGCCTACGACGACTGGATGCAGAACGTGGCCGGCGACAAGCTTTCCGCTCAGGCGCTGATCGAGTTTCATACCCGCCACAAGTTTCAGCTTCTTGCCCACTCGGAGCGAATCTACCGCCAGCTCGGCCCCATGCTGGGAGACCTGAAATCCGAACCTTTGGAAGCTATTGCGGAGCGCTACATCCACCAGTTTATGGAGGCCATGAGCAAGAAGGTGAGCCGAGGTTCACACATGAACGCCATGCAGCACCTGATGGGCTACCTGAGGGATTCCATGGGTGATGAAGACCGCAAGGTACTGATGGAGCAGATGGAGGCTTACCGCCGGGGCGAGGTGCCGTTGGTGGTTCCGATGACCCTTCTGCGCATGGCTCAGCGAAGGGAGCCGGTGGACTACCTGCATGCCCAGCAGTACCTCACACCCTATCCGGATGAGCTGGGCCTCAGAAACAACGTATGAAGCTTGAAGCTGGGGTCAGATGAAAATGAGGTCAGATGAACTTTTCATCTGACCTCATTTTCATCTGACCCCGAGTTCATGCGCTTACTCAGAATCCATACAGCAGTGACAGCGAGGTTTCGGTGTCGGTGTTTTCAGAACCAGCAGGGGGATCCGACAGGTGCTTCACCCGAAACGCCGCCTTCATTGACAGATTCCCGATCACGTTCGCCTGAAGTGACGTTTCCGATTCGGTGACCGTGTTGCTGTCGTCCAGGCCGATTTCCGTGCTGAGCTTCTGGCGGAACAGGGAACTGGCTGACAGGGCGTAATCAAACTTGCCTGCCAGGCGGGCAATCGCTTCGTTTTCGGTATCATCACCCTCGGCGTTGACCATCTCAAGCCTGTTATAGCGATAACCGCCACCGACGGAGAGATCCAGGAAAGAGCGCTGGCCAGAGGTCCAGACCCGGTTACCGTAACCGGTGGTTGCCGTGGATTCGAAATCGTAGCCGGAGAAACGATCGTCCTCGTAGGATCCCCGCAGAAACCAGTAATGGTTTTTATCAAACTTGTAGTTCGTCTCCAGTGCAGCCAGGTACTCCTCGGCGGTGGTTTCGTCGTCGGTCTCGGAATAATTGGTCCGGAATTCACCGGTGTTACGCCAGGTTTCGACTTCATGGACCAGCCCCAGGCGCCCCTTGATATTGGTCTCTTCGGTGTTGCCCGAGGTGATCAAAACACCCAGCTCGGTTTCGCCCTTCCAGTTGTCTTCCTCTTGCGCACTGGCGAAGGGCGCGATAACAACTGCGGTAATAGCTACGGCCTGTCGTAAATCCATGAAGTCTCCTGTCTGAAAAGGGGGTCAGATGAAAGGTTCATCTGACCCCAAGTTCGCCTTCCAGGCTCTTGCGCGCCTGAAGTTCTCTTTCGGCCTTTTTCCAGGCCTTGCGCTCAGCTATGATGCGCGCCGCCTCGCCGCCAACGTGGGCCTCACCCCGCTCCTCCGCCAGACGCATCTGGCGTTCACGCTCGGCAAACCGGGCCTTCTGCTCTTCGGTCAGCGAATCGATGCACTGGTGGCAGCTCACACCCTGCTCATACTCGGGACGCTGCTTGTCTTCCTCGGTGATCGGCCGGCGGCAGGCATGGCACTGGTCGTATTCTCCGCGCTCCAGCCGATGGTTGACCGTAACCCGGTCATCAAATACAAAGCACTCTCCGTGCCACAGGCTCTGCTCCTCCGGCACCTCTTCGAGATATTTCAGAATTCCACCCTTGAGGTGATACACCTCCTCGAAACCCTGCTCCTTCAGATACGCGGTGGATTTCTCGCATCGAATACCGCCGGTGCAGAACATGGCCACCTTCTTGTGTTTTGAAGGATCCAGGTTCTGGTTCACGTATTCCGGGAACTCCCGAAAGGTATCGGTGGCCGGATTGACAGCATTTTTGAAGGTGCCAATTGCCACTTCGTACTGGTTGCGGGTATCCACCAACACAACCTCAGGATCGGAAATCATATCATTCCATTCCTTCGGATCAACATACGTTCCGACAATCCGCTTCGGATCGATACCCTCCACACCCATGGTGACAATCTCTTTCTTGAGCTTCACTTTGGTGCGTTTGAACGGCTGGATGTCCACAAAAGACTCTTTGTAATCAATGCCGTCGAACCGCTCGTCGCTGGCGATCCAGGCTTTCACGGCATCAATGCCCTCTCGGCTGCCGGCAATAGTGCCATTGATGCCTTCGCGCGCCAGCAGCAAAGTGCCATGCACGTCTTTCTCAAGCATCAGGTCCAGCAGGGGCTGGCGGAGGGATTTGTAATCATTCAGAACTGCGAACTTGTACAGTGCGCAGACAACAACGTTGTTGCTCATCATTTTCTCCTGCGGGCCGGATCGTAAATCCGGAGCATGGTTTGGTAACTGTTAGAAAGTCTCGGAGGCCGGAGCCTGAGAGGGCGCAAATTTTAACCAACTCAGGCTCACGATCAAGTGCGGGGTTACCCTTGGAACAAAGCGTCAGTCCGCCTCATTGGCCAGTTCACGCTCAACCACGGCAGAAAGTTGACCCCAGCCGGGACGAGTCAGGCGGATGTTATCCACCAGAACCGTTGGTGTGCTGGTGACTCTTAGTTGCATGGCCACCTGGCGGCTTTGCTCGACAGCTTCACGGTGCAACTCGGTAGTCATGCACCGGCGGAAGCGCCGTTCCTCCAGGCCCAGATCACCGGCGTAGCGAGAAAAGGTGGCAACCGGATCGTTTGAGCCGCTCCATTCGGTCTGGGAATCGTATAGGCGATCGTGCATGGCCCAGTAAGCGTCCTGATCCCCGGCACACCGGGCAGCCTGGGCCGCTGGCATGGCATTTTGATGCTGCTGCAATGGCAGATCAAAGTAGACGAAGCGAACCTGGCCCGCCTCCACATACTCTTCCTTCAACTGCTTGCTGGCAGAGGAAAAGCTGCCACATGCGGGGCACTGGTAGTCGGCAAATTCACGCACCACTACGGGGGCATCCTCGGGGCCAACAGAGACGCCGTACTGGTCCAGTTGGGCCGGGAAATCATCGGCATTGGGGGCGGCGACGGGCAGTTCGTCAGAGGTCGGCTCGGGTGCGGCGGTCAGGAAAAAGACACCGAGGAGCACGGCGGCCAGAACCAGCAGACCAATACCGGCATACAGCGGCTTATTGGATTTTGCTTTTCGGGGAGGCGGTGCGCCGGTTTCCTTGCGACGTTTTGCTTCACCCATGGAAGGACTCCTTATTCTGTTTGTGGTTTCCGGAATTAATTAGCTCGCGACCGTTTTCAGATCGGGCCAGGCACGCTAAGATCCTTTATATCCTACAAAAGTTCCAACAAAAATTAAGGAATCCTCATGCCGTTGCCCGCGTCCCTGAAAGACTCGCTCTCACTGCCACTGGTGGCCGCCCCCATGTTTTTGATCTCTGGCCCGGAACTGGCGCTTGCCTGCTGCAAGGAGGGCATTGTTGGCAGTTTTCCGGCATTGAACCAACGCACCAGCGAAGGCTTTGAAGACTGGCTCATCCAGATGAATGAGGAGTTGGATACTTTTCGAAGCACGAATCCGGATGTAACAACTGCCCCCTATGCCGTAAACCTGATCGTGCACCGGACCAACCCCCGTTGGCAGGCAGACCTTGAGCTGTGCGTAAAACACAAGGTCCCCATCATCATTACCTCTCTGGGCGCCGCCAGCCAGGTGGTGGAGGCGGTCCACAGCTATGGTGGCGTGGTGTTCCACGACGTGACCAACCAGAAGCATGCCCGCAAGGCTGCAGAAGCGGGCGTCGACGGCATCATCGCCGTGGCAGCGGGTGCCGGTGGCCATGCGGGCACCATCAACCCGTTCGTGCTGGTGCATGAAATCCGGGAAGTCTTTGATGGCACGATTCTGCTGGCTGGCGGGCTATCACATGGTGAGGACCTGCTGGCGGCTCAGGCGCTGGGGGCGGACCTGGCCTATCTGGGCACCCGCTTTATCAACACCTTCGAGTCTCAGGCCGACGAGGCCTATCGGAACATGATCATTGAGGCGGTGTCTGGCGACATTATTCACACACCGGCGGTATCCGGTGTGCCCGCCAGCTTCATGCGCCAGAGTCTGGAGGCGGCTGGCTTCCCCATGGACAAGCTGAACCAGGCCGGCGAGATCAACTACGGGGAAAAGCTGAAGCCCATCGATGATGAAGCCAAGGCCTGGAAAACCGTCTGGTCCGCCGGCCAGGGGGTCAGCCAGATCCACGATGTGCTCACCGTCCCGGACCTGGTGAGCCGCCTGGCCGACGAATACAGAAGCGCCCGGGAACGCCTGCTATCTTCAGGCACCTAAACCTGGAACTGCGAGGCTTTGTCCTTCAGCGAGGTCAGTGTCCGGGCAATCTGGCCGCTGGCCTCGTCGGAGCGCTCAATGGCTTCGACCGTCTGGCGGGAAGAGCCGGCAATATCGCTCACGCTCACACTGACTTCACTGGCGTGCCGGCCCTGCTCTTCCGCCACGGATGAAATGGCCATGGCCCGATCCTGAAGGCTGCTGAGCAACTGGTTGATGCGATCAAAATGCTCATCCGCCCGACGGAACTCTGACGAAGACTCCGCAACCTGCCCCGACACCTCGCCAATGGCGCTCACCGCCTGCCGGCTGCCCTGCTGAAGGCGCTCGATGATGGACTGGATCTCGGTTGTGGATTCCTGGGTGCGGCTCGCCAGGGTGCGGACCTCATCGGCCACCACGGCAAAGCCCCGACCGGATTCACCGGCGCGCGCGGCCTCAATAGCGGCGTTCAGAGCCAGCAAGTTGGTTTGCTCCGCGATGGCACCGATCACTGACAGCACCGATCCGATTTCCTTGCTCTGGTGGTCCAGCTGATTGACCGCTTCCACGGCCTGCTCAACGTTACGAACCACCTGATCCAGCCGGTTCCGAACTTCCCGGGAAATGCCCGCGGTGGCCTCACTCTCGGCACTGACGTTGCTGACCGAACCGGCGATATCCTGGATGTTTTCAGCCACCTCGGAAATACTCCGGGACATTGCATCCATGGTGCCGGACACCTCGGCCACCTCCTGCTCCTGACGATTCACGGCGGCCACCGCACTGCGACTGATATCCCCCTGAGCCTGGGCCTGGCCAGCGGCCGATTCGGCCGACTCCTTGACGTCGGAAACCAGCTCCTGGATACGGGCAATGAACCGGTTTACACCCTGGGCCATTTCGGTGAGCTCATCCTTGCCTTTCATGGATACCCGGCGGGTAAGATCTGCCTCACCGTCGGCAATTCCCCAGATCGCCGAGCTTAGACGGAAGACCCGTGGCAGCAATCCGCCACCCAGGACCAATGCAACGAGCAGGATCAGAACCACCACAGAGCCGATTGCGAGCATGCTCAGGTTGGCCGAAAGGCTTGAGGCTTCGGCATTCAGCGCTTCCACAGTGCTCTGGATTCTGGAGCGGGTATCGGAGTCCATGCCCGCCAGCTGCTGCTGAAGGCGCTGGTTCACCTGCTCGGTTTCCGCCTCCAGGGTGTCGCGAAGAGCGTCTATGCTACCGGTAATCGTGGCACTGAATTCTTCTTCCAGGGCGGCCAGATCCCGGTTAATGCCTTCCAGGGACAAACCCAGCTTAAGCTGACCAATGGCCGACCCCTGGGGAGCAATATCAGCGGTAATGATGACGACGTTGGGGTCACGGCTTGCCGCATCGAGGACCCGATTTGCCGCACCACGACCTTCCCCCTGCTCCATTAAGGTGCGTACCCGATCATCGGTGCGATCCACATAGCGGGTCAGTCGCTCACCGTACTGGTCGTAGTAAACCGCGAAAAGAACCGACTCTCGGGCGTCGGCCAGTTCCACCAGATCAGTCAGGCGGGGGACATCCCGATCCCAGATCAGCGGAGCGGCGACCGCAGCCAGCACATCGGCCAGGCCCTGGGCTTCGGCCATAACAGCGGTTCGAACGTTACCGGCAACGCGTTCCTGCTGGGCGGTTTGCTGGCGGGTGAGCTCGGCGGAGAGTTCTTCGGTGGTCTTCTGCCGCATGGTCTCCAGGCGGGTCCGGACATCCTCGCGGGTATCCCCAAACGAGGCGCTGACCTGCTGACTGCTCGCCTCAAGGGCGGACCCTGCGGTGTTTACCAGGCGTTCCACCTGGCTGGAAATCAGCCACTGGCTGACCAGGACCTGAACCAGACCGGCAACGACCAGAACTATGAATACCGGCCGCAGAAGGCGGCTTGAGATCAGCCGCCTGATAAAACTGAGTGACATACGGACTCCGCTAGCATGTTTGCTTCATGCATCCTGCACAGTCGGCAACAGCGTCCCTGCTTGGCTTGTCCGTATGTATAGCAAAACCCGGGCCTGAATAGCGCGCTTTTATGTACGGGTTTTGTAGTTAATCGTCATCGTTCTCTTCCAGATCAATTTCGTCGGCGATGAGGTCGTTCCCGTTCTTCGAATACTCAACTTCGAGAATCAAAATCTCCCCATCATCGAAACGATCAATGATCTCACTCTGAGGATTACTGTCGTAAGCGCCTGGTCCGGCATCGATCAATACGCCGAGAACAGTGATGGTGCTTGGGGTGATGTTCGTGAGCTTCCCTTCAAGCTCGAAAAGGTTTCGATCATCAAAGTCTGCAACTTCGTTGTCGACTTCTACTTTCAACGCTTCAATGAAGACGTCTACACCCTGCTCTTTCTCAATGCCCTCAACCTCAACGGTTGTGGTGCCAATTGGAAGAGCCTGGAGTGAGGTACCGGAGCCATCCTCAACGGTGAAGACTGTCGTCGAGGAAACCCGAACTTCAACACCACCGATAAAGAAAACATTGTCAGCTGGAGTAGAAACCACTCCCTTCACCTTCGCATTACCGTCCCGAAGTTCAATTTCCTCAGCCTCAACAACCGTATCCGAGAGGAATTGCCCCTCCACCTGAATCAGGAGTCCTTCGGTAAGTTCGTCGAGAGTAATGCTGTCATCCAGTTCGGTCGCATCTGTTACCCGAACGGTCAGGCCTCCCATCGTAAACTCACCCGGCCGAGGGCCAGCTCCGGAAGGTGTGTAGGAAGCATCAATGACTGCCGTGAATTCGATATCGTCGGCACTGTTGCGACTGAAGCGTCGGGCGTCGTCCCGGTCAATCGTAGTTGCAAACAGCGTGGTCCCGTTGAGCTCTCCCTCAACTTCCAAAACAGCACCATTGACCAGATCCGCCTCCGTCAGTCCTGACCCGAAACTGGCGCTGATTTCATCGTATTGAACGGTGATCGTGCCAATAGTGAATTGATTCTGGGATACATCCACCGCTGACAATGTGCCTTCCAGCTCAATATCTGTCAGATCCGGATTAATGACCTCGATGTAGCCAGCCCGATAGGAGCCATCGGCCTGACGCCAGGCGCTGACTTGGACATGACCGGTGATTTGGGATCCGCCAAGCAGGGCGGCGTAGGTTGTACCGCGCACCACCGTCTGCCGATCTACCCGCACTGACTGCCCCATGACCGACAAGGTGACGAACTCACCGGCGCCTGTTGGATCTGCAGTCACCTGGCCGACAGGACCCCGCAACGTGTCGTCGTAACTGAGCGTCTCGGCCGTCCCAGTGCCATCATCGCGCCACTCGCCTTCAACCCTGAGAATCATTCCCTCGCTCAGCAAGCTCTCAGCGGTGATGCCATCGTCGCTTTCGACTTCCCGGTTCGGAATGTCATCGGTGCTGAACTCGACGCCATTAACGAACACACTCCCGAACCCGGAAACCGGCCCAACACTGGACCCGGTGCCCCTTATACCGCCATCGGCAACATCAAGGCCTCCCCCGCCCGCGCCACCACAGGCGGAAATCACCCCGAAGGCCACTGTGCCGGCGGCCAGCTTGAAAACACGATTGCGGAGTTGCCGTTTCATAACTTTTCTCTCCCTGTCCGGCGTTCCCGGCCGGCCTTGATTTCAAAGCATCATCAGAACACCTGCTGGAGATGCCACTAGTCTCCTTTCGGCAATTTCCCGGCGGGCTCTTCAAAGAAGAAGATGCTCACGCCGGTGCGGACCGCCCCCCCGGAGTCACAGCCAGACTTCTGCCCTGATATATCCCGATCATGGGGACCAAGCCAGTTGTCCAGCTGCTCCAGCAATGCCTGGGACTGGGCAGCTGCGTGCTTCCGCCAGCGCTCCATCACTTCCGGAGGTATGTTGTTGTAGGTCAGTGTCCTCTGGAACAGTGGTGGCTGACCGGGCTCGCCACTGACCAGGTTGTGATCGATGGTCGCTATGAGATCGGATACGTCTTCGCCGAAAATCTGCAGCATTTCCTCGCTGTCTCCAGCCGGTACATAGGCCCTTTGCTGCAGAATCAGCCGGCCCGATTCGCCGTCTATCGACACCACACCGACCCGAAGAAGTTCATCCAACACTGCGCGGGGCGGCATATCACCGCTGTAGCGTTTGACCAGTTCACTGAAACTCCCCGCCCCGTCGAAAGGCAGGATGGCTGGCTCTCCGTCTTCGGCCTGAAAGACCGCATCATGGACCCAACCTGATACCACCCGGGACGCCCGGTTGGTATGCAGCACATCGCGGCTCCCGGAATCCTCCCCTGCCAGGATCTCCCGCTGGCGCTTTACTTCCTTACGGGTCAGCCCGGTCATAACCGCAGCCCGCGAATCCGTGGGCTTTCGGCGGCCGTCGGCAAAGTCCTCCAGGGCGGCTTCCACGTAGGCACGTTTCACCAGCTCCGAGAACTCACCGAAGGGGATGCCGTTCCGCAAGAGCAACCTCGCCAGAGGGCGCAGAATGCGGAACAGCGCTTGATGCAGGGGGTTGGTCTTTTTCATGTTTGGGATTGTATTCCCATAGCGACTTCGAAAGCCAGGAGTCGGGCCGACAACTGTCTGGCCCGCACCCTCGGCTCACTGGTCAATCATCATCACTGTCGTTGTCACTATCGTCCTCGACTTCGACATTGTCGGTCAGTTCATACTGACCACCGCTGGTCTGGCGGTACTCGATTTCCACTTCATCACCAACCTGGGCGCCTGAAAAGCTGTAGCCATTGCGGAGCACCTCAAGATTCATGATGGTGATCGACTCGGCGCCGATCGCAGTCACCCGTGCTTCGAGTTCAAAATCGTCATCATCGTCGTCATCCTCACGCTCGATGCTGAGGGCTTCGAGGAATCCGCCCTCACTGCTGCGCTGGCGGCCTTCAATTTCGAGATAGTCACCCACCTGCAGGCTCTGGACGTCCTGAACTCGACTGCGACGGTCATCGTCATCATCATCGTCGTCATCGATCAGGGTATTGCTGGTGAGCTGAACCCGAACGCCACTGACGAGCATGGATTCATTGCCCAGATCAATGGACTCAATGCGGCCATCCAGCTCTGTGTCAGACTCACGGCCTTCGATTTCTTCGGCCACCAGGACACCCTCGCGGAAATCCCCTTCCACTTTCACGAACAGGCCATCGGCCAGACTGCTCTCTCGGAGATCGTCGAACTCGGTGCCGCCGTTAATCTGAACTCGTACCCCATTTATCGAGAACTGACGGCTGGCAGAGTCATAGTCGTAAATGCTTCCGGAGATTTCGACATCATCGTCATCGTCGAATAGGTCGTCCTCGTCGGCGATTTCCTCGGCCATGATGGTATTGCCGTCAAGGTAGCCTTCGACTTCCACCACGATTCCATCTGCCAGATCATCCAGGGAGAAGTCGTCATCGCCGACAGCGCTGGTGTAATCGATCAGGAAACCATTGATGGTGAAAGTTTCTGCGCTTGTATCCAGGTTCGCGACAACGCCTTCTATTTCCACTTCGTTGTCGTCATCGAAATCAAGGCCGATGGCACGAGCGCCAACAAAGCTGGCCCGGAAGCCGCCATCCTCCAGGCGCCATGCGCTGACCCTTACCCGATATCCCTGGGGATTGCCGGCGAGAGCCGTCGGGGTGGCGCCACGAAAGACCGTTTTGCCGTCCAATGAGATAGTCTGGCCCAGCATCGTCAGGCTTCCGGTGCGGGTGACATCGTCCCAGCTCATTCCGGAAATCGGGCCGCGCAGGGTATCGTCATAACTGACCCTGTCGGCCCGGCCCTGGCCACGGTCATCCCAGTCGCCCTCAACTTTAAGGATCATGCCCTTTTCGAGCTGGTCCTCGCGCTCGAGACCGTCGTCGCTGCTAACGCTGCCATTGGTTTCAAAGCGAGTACCGTTAACGTAAACACTGCCGAAGCCGGAAACCGCCCCGACACTGGTGCCCGATGAGGTGCCACTGGTAGAGGTGTCTCCGGAGCCACCGCCGCCACAAGCGGCGAGGGCACCGGCCAGAGCCCCTGTCATGGCCAACTTCACTGCGACTGCTAAAGGTTTGCGATTCATCGTTCTTCTCCAGGCTTGTTATTGCATCCGCGGGCAGTCACCGAGAACCACCCGAATTATTATTGGGATTATTTTCCCAAAACATTAATTGGGAATTTATTCCCATTTTTTTGGGCTGTCCAGTTTTTGATCATGAAAATTTTGTGAACTTTATAGGGCAGAGAGCGTAAAGCTCTGAACAGTCAGCCAAAACAGGGTCATCACCATGCTGGGATTTATGAAAGGCGATCCGAAGAAAAAACTGCAGAAGGAATACGAGGCCAAACTCGCCAAAGCACTGGATGCCCAGCGCAACGGCGATTTGAGAACTCACGGTACGCTTATGGAAGAGGCGGAAAAAATCTACGCCGAGATTCAGGCGCTGGAAGAAAAGAAATGAGCGGGGGAGCGTTTACTCCCCCATCAATTGCCGGATGCGATGATTGAGACGGCCCACTTCCCGACGCATCTCCTCCACCTCGTCGAGCAACTCCAGTGACATGGCCAGACCGGGCAGATTCATTTTCAGGTCCCGCTGCAGCCTCTGAGCCTTACGCAACCGGCTCAGGGCGACGACATCGAACTCCCATTGCCGTGCTTCCGGTGACTCCTCAACCGGGGCAATGATACCGTAGTCCACCAGCTTGATGACAAACTCTGCATGGCACTCGCCGCGCTCGCAGATTTCACGCAGGGTGAAGGTGCTGCCATCCTGATCGAGCACCTCGACCGTCAGAATATGATCTTGCTTGCTCATACCTTACTCCCGCTCACACGTGAAGCTTGCTGCGTGGATTGAAGTTCTTCTCGGCCTCCGCAAGTTGCTCGTAGAGCTTCTCAGCTTCGGCGCTGTGTTTCTCGGGCATGGCGATCTGCAGGATAACAATCTGATCGCCCGGATGTTTGCCCGGAAAGCCCTTGCCTTTGAGCCGAAGCTTCCGGCCACTGGTGGACCCCTTGGGCACTTTCACGTTCACCTTCGAGCCAACAGTCGGCACCGTCACCGTTGCCCCCAGAGCCGCTTCCCACGGCGCTATCGGCACAGTCACCATGACATCCCGGCCCTCCACGGAAAAATGGGGATGCGGCGCAAACTCAACCTCGATGAACAGATCACCTGGCTCCCCGCCGCCAATACCCGGCGAGCCCTGGCCCTTGAGGCGGATGTTCTGGCCCTCGCGCATACCGGCGGGAATCTTCACTTTCAGGGTCTTTTGCCGGGGAATCACCCGGCCATGCTCATCAGGCTCCTGGACCGCGAAAGACACCTGTTTTTCACAGCCGTGAAACGCCTCTTCCAGGAACAGGGCAATCCTGGCGTGCACGTCCTCACCACGCATTCTCATGTTCTGGCGGAAACCGCCACCACCGAAGCCACCGGAAAAGCCGCCGCGACGGCCACCACCGAAGATCTCCTCGAAGAAGTCGCTAAACTGGCGGGCATCGGCCTCGGTGTATCCACCGCCACCGAAGCCGGATGCACTCTGCCAGCCCGGTGGTGGCTCGAAGGAGCCATCCGCCCGGGCGCCGTATTTGCGCAGCTGGTCGTATTCCGCCCGTTTCTCAGGATCTTTCAGTACTTCGTAGGCTTCACCAACATCCTTGAACTTGGTGTCCGCATCTTCCTCCTTGCTGACATCCGGATGGTATTTCCGCGCCAGCTTCCGGTAGGCCTTTTTAATCTCCTCGGCGGAGGCAGACTCACTCACACCGAGTACGGCGTAATAGTCTTTGAAGTCCATGGCACTCCTCGTTACTGATCATCATGGTGATCAACAATTGATCTTTGTTACCTATAGTTGACGCTGGCAGCGAAATTACAAGCACCCGGTGCTGCGCAGTTGCGGTAGATCAAACACGTGAGAGCTTGTGACCCACCCCACTGTGATAACTCGTATGGCATCTCGTTCCGGTAGAGGTGAGAATTACCGGTTTTACTCTTTAAACCAGCGCCAGGGAGAGCTTTTTGAGCAGCGAACCAGCCACAAGACTCCGGATTTTCCTGATTGAATTCGCATTGGCGCTTGGTGGATTTGCCATCGGTACCGGTGAATTCGCCATCATGGGTCTGATGCCCAATGTGTCGCAGGATCTCGGCGTCACGGAACCACAGGTAGGACATCTGATCAGCGCCTATGCGTTGGGGGTTGTCGTGGGCGCGCCGCTGCTGGCCGTGATCGGAGCCCGCTTTTTCCGGCGCCAGCTGCTGATCTGGCTGATGGCCTTTTATGCGGCAGGGAATCTGGCAAGTGCTCTGGCGGCGGACTACACGGGGGTCATGATTGCCCGATTTGTAGCCGGCCTCCCTCACGGGGCGTATTTCGGCGTTGCCTGCCTTGTAGCAGCGTCCCTGGTGCCAGTCCATCAACGGGCAAAAGCGGTCAGCCGCGTCATGATGGGGCTGACCCTGGCGCTGCTGCTGGGCAACCCCATGGCGGCCTGGATGGGGCAGTCTCTGGACTGGCGTTACGTGTACATGTTCGTGGGGCTCATTTCCGTACTCACGCTGACCATGGTGATTTCGGTGTTGCCAACTGATCCGCAGGAACAACGGAAGGGAGCATTCAGCGAGATTCGCGCGTTTAACCGGGCCGGCATCTGGTTCGCCCTGGCCATCGGCGCCATCGGTTTCTCGGGTATGTTTGCCGTGTTCAGCTACCTGGCGCCGACACTGCTGGAAGTCACACAGGTTGAAGAGTACTGGATTCCCCTGGCACTGGCCGTGTTCGGGCTCGGCGGCTTCACCGGCAACCTGCTGGGCGGCTGGTTGTTCGATCGCCTGGGGTTCCGGGCGGTCGGCGTCATCCTGTTGTTGAGCGCCTGCATCCTGGTGGTATTCCCCTCCACCACCGGCACACTTCCGATACTGCTGGTTGCCTGTTTCCTGATCGCCATGATGGGCGCCCTGGGCCCGGCGCTGCAGACCCATCTGATGGATGTGGCGCACGGCGCCCAGAACCTGGCAGCCGCCTCTCACCATGCTGCCTTCAATGTTGCCAACGCCCTTGGGCCCTGGCTGGCGGGCATGGCTATCACCGCTGGTTTCGGCTGGTCTTCGACAGGCTATGTCGGGGCCACGACGGCAACCATCGGTCTGCTTATTTTCCTGGCGGCCTGGCGCCACAAACAAAAAGGCCCCCGCAATGCGGAGGCCGATTCGGTTCCGGTCTCTTAGGCTTACTTTACCTTGGGGTCCAGCTCGCCAGAGGCGTAACGCTCGAACATACGCTCGAGGTTAACCGGCTTGATCTTGCTGGCGTTGCCGGCACAACCGAAGGCTTCGTAGCGTGCGATGCACACTTCGGTCATGGCCTTCATGGTTTCCTTGAGGAATTTGCGAGGGTCGAACTCGGCCGGGTTCTCAGCCAGGAAGCGACGGACGGCACCGGTGCTGGCCAGACGCAGGTCGGTGTCGATGTTGACCTTGCGCACGCCGTGCTTGATGCCCTCTACGATTTCCTCAACCGGCACGCCGTAGGTTTCCGGAATCTCGCCACCGTATTCGTTGATGATCTTCAGCCACTCCTGGGGTACGGAGCTGGAGCCGTGCATAACCAGGTGGGTGTCTGGAATGCGGGCGTGGATGGCTTTGATCTGGTCGATGGCCAGGATGTCACCTGTGGGCGGACGGGTGAACTTGTAAGCGCCGTGGCTGGTGCCGATGGCGATGGCCAGGGCGTCCACGTGGGTTTTCTTGACGAAGTCCGCCGCCTCTTCCGGGTCGGTCAGCATCTGGCTGTGGTCCAGGGTGCCTTCGGCACCGATGCCGTCCTCTTCACCGGCCTGGCCGGTTTCCAGTGAACCCAGGCAACCCAGCTCGCCTTCTACGGAGACACCACAGGCGTGGGCCATTTCAACGGTGCGACGGGTAACGTCTACGTTGTACTCGTAGTCCGTGGGGGTTTTACCATCTTCACCAAGGGACCCGTCCATCATAACGGAGCTGAAGCCCAGCTGGATGGAGCGCTGGCACACGGAGGGGCTGGTGCCATGGTCCTGGTGCATGACCACCGGGATATGCGGGAATTCTTCGATGGCCGCCAGGATCAGGTGGCGCAGGAAGGGGGCGCCAGCGTACTTACGAGCACCGGCGGAGGCTTGGACAATCACCGGGGAATCGGTTTTGTCGGCGGCTTCCATGATGGCGCGCATCTGTTCCAGGTTGTTGACGTTAAAGGCTGGCACACCGTAACCATGCTCGGCGGCGTGATCCAGCATTTGCCGCATCGAAATCAGGGCCATGGGTCGTCTCCTTCATTTGGACTTTGGATGTTTGAATTCTGTTCGTTTCTTGCTTGGGAGTCTGCTGCGGCAGGTGGAGGATCGCTTCCCGGGACACGCTGTGAATACATCCATGTACGCTTGACTGCAGCATCCATGCTGCAGACAGTCCCGGGAAGCGATCCTCCACCTGCCTTGCGATTCTGGTCTTGTTGTAGGGCCCGATCAGAACCGCTTCTGTTTGTTTACTCGCCGCGTTCTTCCAATACCGCTACTGCCGGGAGTGTCTTGCCTTCTACGAATTCCAGGAAAGCGCCACCACCGGTGGAGATATACGAGATTTTGTCAGCAACGCCGTACTTGTCAACGGCGGCGACGGTGTCACCACCGCCGGCGAGGGAGAAGGCGTCACTTTCGGCGATGGCTTCGGCCAGGGCTTTGGTGCCGTTGCCGAACTGGTCGAATTCGAAGACGCCAACCGGGCCATTCCACAGGATGGTTTTGGCGTTTTTCAGCAACTGGGCGAATTCGCCAGCGGTTTCCGGGCCGACGTCGAGGATCATGTCGTCGTCGGTGACGTCGGAGATGTTCTTGACGGTGGCGGTGGCGGTCTCGGCGAATTCGCTGGCAACAACCACGTCGACCGGCAGCGGGATTTCAACGCGGCTGGCGATGTCTTTGGCGGTGTCGATCAGATCGTGCTCACACAGGGATTTACCGACCGGGTGACCGGCCGCGGCCAGGAAGGTGTTGGCGATGCCGCCGCCCACGATGATGGAGTCGCAGACTTTCTCAAGGGCGTTGAGCACGTCCAGTTTGGTAGAGACCTTGGAGCCGCCCACAATGGCAACCACCGGTTTGGCCGGGTTATCCAGGGCTTTGCCCAGGGCTTCCAGTTCCGCCGCCAGCAGGGGGCCGGCGCAGGCTTCGGGGGCGAATTTGGCAACGCCGTGGGTGGAGGCCTGGGCGCGGTGGGCGGTGCCGAAGGCGTCCATCACGTAGACGTCGCACAGGGCCGCGTATTTCTTGGCGAGGTCTTCGTTGTCTTTCTTTTCGCCCTTGTTGAAGCGGACGTTTTCGAACAGGACGACTTCGCCATCGGCCACTTCAACGCCGTCCAGATAGTCCTTGATCAGGCGAACTTCCTGGCCCAGCACCTTGGTCAGGTGGTCGGCGACAGGCTTCATGGAGGAAGCTTCGTCGTACACGCCTTCTTCCGGACGGCCCAGGTGGGACATCAGCATGACTTTGGCGCCGGCGTCTTTGGCGGCCTTGATGGTGGGCAGTGACGCGCGGATGCGGGCGTCGCTGGAGACTTTGCCGTCCTTGACCGGCACGTTCAGGTCTTCGCGGATCAGCACTCGCTTGCCGGCGAGGTTGAGGTCGGTCATTCTTTTGATGGCCATAACGTTCGTCCCTTCAACAAAATTTCAGATTAAGAATGTTTGGTTAACCAGCTTTTGCTGACATCGAGCATCCGGTTCGCGAACCCCCACTCATTGTCGAACCAGCACAGTACTTTCACCATGGTGCCCCCGGTTACCCGGGTCTGGCCGCCGTCCACCACGCCGGAATGGGCGTCGTGGTTGAAATCGGAGCTTGCCAGCAGTTCGTCGGTGTAGCCGAGTATGCTCTTCAACGGGCCATTGGCGGCCTCTTTTAGCAGGCTGTTCACCGCTGCCACATCGGTGCTCTTGCGCACATTCACCACCATGTCGATGGCGGACACGTTCATGGTCGGTACCCGCATGGCCACCGAGCTGAACTTGCCTTCCATGTTGGGCAGCAGCCGCTCGATACCCTTGGCGAGACCAGTTTCCACCGGGACGATGTTGTGCAGGGCACTTCGAGTGCGCCGCAGATCCTGATGGTGGTAGGCATCGATGACCGGCTGGTCGTTCATGGCGGCATGGATAGTTGTGGTGCTGCCCTGCTCCACACCAAACGCGTCGTCCAGCACTTTGATCACCGGAACGAGGCAGTTGGTGGTGCATGAGGCGGCGGCCACGATCACATCATCAGCTGTGAGATCGGCGTGGTTCACACCGTAGACCACGGTGCGGTCTACATCTGACTCGGCCGGCTGCGAGAACAGCAGCTGTTTGGCGCCAGAATCGATATGTTTCTGGGCCGTGGCGCGATCTGAGAAGGCGCCGGAACATTCCAGTACCAGATCGACATCAAGCAGCCGCCAGGGCAGTTCTGCCGGGTCAGCATGACTCAACACGCGGATCGCATCGCCATTGACCATGAGATCCTGGCCCGATACCGAAATATCACCCTGGAACCGGCCATGGGTGGAATCGTATCGGGTCAGGTGTGCAATGGTGTCGATATCCGACAGCTCATTAATCGCGACCACCTGCAGGTGGTCGCGAAAGCCGTTTTCATAAAGCGCGCGCAACACGCACTGGCCGATTCGGCCGTACCCGTTGATGGCGACACGAAAAGGCGCAGAGTCTGCCATCAGGCGTCCAGCAGCTCAGCCGCCACTTCCAGGACATTGTCCACGGTAAAGCCGAATTCCTTGAACAGCTCGCCAGCAGGCGCGGACTCACCGAAGGTGGTCATACCGATGATGCGACCGTCCAGGCCAACGTACTTGTACCAGTAGTCGGCAATGCCGGCTTCGATGGCGATGCGGTTGGTCACGTCCAACGGCAGAACCTGCTGCTTGTACTCAGCGCTCTGGGCGTCGAACACATCGGTGGACGGCATGGAAACAACGCGCACCTTCTTGCCCTGCTCCCGCAGCTTGGCAGCGGCGTCCTGGGCCAGGGCCACTTCGGAACCGGTGGCAATCAGGATCAGATCCGGAGTGCCCTCGCTGTCGGAGAGGATGTAGGCGCCCTTAGCCACGTCAGCCAGTTGCTGGGCGTCGCGATCCTGAGCCGGCAGGCCCTGACGGGAGAACACCATGGCCGTCGGGCCATCTTTGCGCTCCAGAGCGGCTTTCCAGGCCACTGCAGATTCAACGGTGTCGGCCGGGCGCCACATGCTCATATTGGGCGTGGTGCGCAGGCTGGCCATCTGCTCGATCGGCTGGTGTGTCGGGCCGTCTTCGCCCAGGCCGATGGAATCGTGAGTGAACACGAAGATGGAACGCTGCTTCATGAGCGCGGCCATGCGCACGGCGTTACGGCAGTATTCCATGAAGATCAGGAAGGTAGCGCCGTAGGGCACGAAACCGCCGTGCAGGGCGATGCCGTTCATGATGGCGGCCATGCCGAATTCACGAACACCGTAGTAAATGTAGTTACCGCTGGCATCTTCCTTGGTAAGGCCCTTGGTGTCGGACCAGATGGTCAGGTTGGAACCAGCCAGGTCGGCAGAGCCGCCCATCAGTTCCGGCAGCAGCGGGCCGTAGGCATTCAGGGTGTTCTGGGAAGCCTTGCGGGAAGCCACGGTTTCGGCCTTGTCCTGGCACTCCTGGATGTAGGCCTGGGCCTTCTCGGCAAAATCGGCAGGCAGGTCGCCGGCCATGCGGCGCTTGAATTCTGCGGCAAGCTCCGGCTCGGCCTTCTCGTAGGCCGCGAACTTCTGCTCCCACTCGGACTGGGCTACGGCGCCTTTCTCACGGGCATTCCAGGCACTGGCAATGTCGGCCGGGATTTCGAACGGGCCGTACTGCCAGCCCAGTTGCTCGCGGGTCAGGGTGATTTCGTCGTCACCCAGGGGAGCACCGTGACAGCTTTCCTTGCCCTGCTTGTTCGGGGAACCAAAGCCGATGATGGTCTTGCAGCAAATCAGGGTGGGCTGATCGGTATTGGCCCGGGCTGCTTCGATAGCAGCGCGAATGGCGTCGGCGTCGTGGCCGTCGACGGCGGGAATCACCTGCCAGCCGTAGGACTCGAAACGCTGCGGGGTGTTATCGGTGAACCAGCCCTCAACCTCGCCATCGATGGAGATGCCGTTGTCGTCGTAGAAGAACACCAGTTTGCCGAGGCCGAGGGTGCCAGCGAGGGATGCCACTTCGTGGGAGATGCCTTCCATGAGGCAGCCGTCGCCGAGGAATGCGTAGGTGTAGTGGTCAACAATCTCGTGACCTGGGCGGTTGAACTGCGCTGCCAGAGACTTCTCGGCAATGGCAAAGCCAACGGCGTTGGCAATGCCCTGACCGAGGGGGCCGGTGGTGGTTTCAATGCCCGGCGTGTAGCCGTACTCGGGATGCCCCGGGGTCTTGGAGTGCAGCTGACGGAAGTTCTTGATGTCGTCGATGGAAACGTCGTAACCGCTCAGGTGCAGCAGGGAATACTGCAGCATGGAGCCATGACCGTTGGACAGCACAAAGCGGTCACGGTTGGCCCACTGAGGGTTGGCCGGGTTGTGGCTCAGGTAATCGTTCCACAGAACCTCGGCGATATCCGCCATACCCATGGGCGCACCCGGGTGGCCGGACTTGGCTTTCTGAACCGCATCCATGCTCAGCGCGCGAATGGCGTTGGCGAGATCTTTACGAGACGGCATTGACGTTTCTCCAGTGTTTTGCAGGAAAAGAATTCGTAGTGATTAAAGGGCGATCAAAATGAGGCGCGTATTTTCGCCGATTAGTGTGTGCCGGGGCAAATCGGCATACGCCTGTTTCACGATTGTTTGCCTGTGGATTTCCGAAAGGGTCTGATTTCAAAGAACGATAAATCTATATCAAAATTTTTTGATATGCCTATTGATTGACCACCCGAAGCACCCTAAACTTCGTTGCCATGACATCCATGAACGCACACGCCGATAACCTGTCCTCCGTGGACGCACTGGCCCCGATCTTCAAAGCGAGCGGGGATCCTTTGCGCCTGGAGATTTTGCGTGTGTTGAGAAGGGATACCTTCGGGGTACTGGAACTCAGCCAGCTGTTCGATATGCGTCAGTCCGGCATGAGCCACCACCTGAAAGTGATGAACAAGGCCGGTCTGCTGGAGCCACAGCGCGAAGGCAATGCGATCTTCTATCGCCGCCCGCTGCATCTGGACAGCGACAAGCCAACCGACCAGACCATCCGCCAGATATTTGAGGTGGTCGACCGGGTGCCGCTGCCGCCGCACCTGCAGGAACGCATTGAAGCCATTCGCACCCAGCGTGCCGATCAGTCCCAGGCCTTCTTTGCTCGCCATGCAGAGCAGTTCCGGGAACAGCAGGAGCTGATCGCTGCCTTTGACCTTTATGCGGAGCCGGTAGCGGAGATGATCCGCAAGCGGTCCCGCAAGCACCAGTGGCAGTCGGCCCTGGAAATCGGCCCCGGTGAAGGCGCCTTTCTGCCTGTTCTGGCTGAGCTTTGCGGACATGTGGTTGCCCTTGATAACAGCCGGGACATGCTGGCCAAGGCAACCCGCACGTGTATTGAAGAACGGTTGAACAACATCGATCTGATTGAGGGCGTAACCGACACCCTGCTGGCCCGGGGCGACGCCTTCGACCTGGTGGTTGCCAACATGGTGCTGCACCACGTGCCCAGCCCCGCTGACATCTTCCTGGATGCCGCGGCACTGATGAACAACGGCGGCTGCTTTGTGATCAGCGACCTGTGCAGTCACGACCAGGACTGGGCCAAAGAAAACTGCGGTGATCTCTGGCTCGGTTTCGAGCCGGAAGAGCTGACAAGCTGGGCAGCGGACGCTGGCCTGGTAGCCGGGGAACAGCTGTTCATCGGCTTGCGAAACGGTTTCCAGATCCAGGTTCGCGAATTCTGGAAACACAGCGGCCAGATTTGACGACCTGAATCGCAATATCAACAAATTTTGATATACGGATACGTAGTTTTACGTATCCTTACACAGACCACCAAACCGGATACCGGAAAGCGCTTTAAGAAAGCCACTTACCGGCCTGAATTTGAATCGCTCACAGAGGAGCATGCGTTATGGCTGACTACAATATCTTCACTTCCGAATCGGTCTCTGAAGGCCACCCGGACAAACTGGCAGACCAGATCTCTGATGCCGTGCTGGACGCCATCCTGACCGACGATCCTCACGCCCGTGTTGCCTGCGAAACCATGGTAAAAACCGGTGTGGCCATCGTTGGCGGTGAAATCACCACCAGCGCCTGGGTCGACCTGGAAGACCTGGTGCGCGGTGTGATCAAGGACATCGGCTACACCTCCTCGAAAGTGGGCTACGACGGCGACACCTGCGGCATCATCAACATCATCGGCAAGCAGTCGGTGGATATCGCCCAGGGCGTTGACCGCCAGAAGCCGGAAGACCAGGGTGCCGGCGACCAGGGCCTGATGTTCGGCTACGCCAGCAACGAAACCGACGTGCTGATGCCGGCACCGATCACCTTCTCCCACCGTCTGGTGCAGCGCCAGGCCGAGGCCCGCAAGAGCGGCCTGCTGCCGTGGCTGCGTCCGGACGCCAAGAGCCAGGTAACCTGCCGCTACGAGAATGGCCGTGTTGCCGGTATCGACGCGGTGGTTCTGTCCACCCAGCACGATGAAGACGTGACCCAGGAAGACCTGAAAGAAGCGGTGATGGAGCTGATTGTGAAGCATGCGCTGCCCGCTGAACTGCTCCACAAGGACACCCAGTTCCACATCAACCCGACCGGCAAGTTTGTGATCGGCGGCCCGGTGGGCGACTGCGGCCTGACTGGCCGGAAGATCATTGTCGACACCTATGGCGGCATGGCTCGCCACGGTGGTGGAGCCTTCTCCGGCAAGGATCCGTCCAAGGTAGACCGTTCCGCCGCTTACGCCGGCCGCTACGTAGCCAAGAACATTGTTGCCGCCGGCCTGGCCGACAAGTGCGAGATCCAGGTGTCCTACGCCATCGGCGTTGCCCAGCCAACGTCGATTTCCCTGAACACCTTCGGCACCGGCAAGATCAGCGACGACAAGATCATCCAGCTGGTTCGCGAAAACTTCGACCTGCGCCCGTATGCGATCACCAACATGCTCGATCTGCTGCATCCGATGTACCGGGCCACGGCAGCCTACGGCCACTTTGGCCGCGATCCGTACGAGATGACCGTGGGTGGCAAGACCTTTACTGCCTTCCCATGGGAGAAGACCGATCGCGCCGCCGCTCTCAAGGATGCTGCTGGTATCTAAACCGATTTGGGGCGTATGTCACCAGACATATGCCCAAGCCAAACTGACTGACAGGAGAACACCATGAGCACTCCCGCAGAAAAACTGAACAGCTTTGACGACTACAAGGTTCGCGATATTTCCCTGGCCGGCTGGGGCCGGAAGGAAATCAACATCGCCGAAGGCGAAATGCCGGCCCTGATCAAGCTCCGTGAGAAGTACAAAGCCGAGCAGCCGCTGAAAGGCGCCAACATCATGGGCTGTATCCACATGACCATACAGACCGCCGTGCTGATCGAGACCCTGGTGGAACTGGGCGCTAACGTGCGCTGGTCTTCGTGCAACATCTTCTCAACCCAGGATCAAGCTGCAGCGGCCATCGCGGCGCAGGGCATTCCCGTGTTTGCCTGGAAAGGCGAGACCGACGAAGAGTATGACTGGTGCCTGGAGCGCACCGTGGGTGCCGACGTTGACGGCTGGGAGCCGAATATGATCCTGGACGACGGCGGCGACCTGACTGCCCTGCTCCATGAAAAATACCCGGAGATTCTGGCCAAGTGCCACGGCGTGACCGAAGAGACCACCACCGGCGTGCACCGACTGCAGGAAATGCTGCGCGAAGGCACCCTGAAGGTTCCGGCCATCAACGTGAACGACGCGGTCACCAAGTCCAAAAACGACAACAAGTACGGCTGTCGCCACAGCCTGAACGACGCCATCAAGCGCGCGACCGACCACCTGCTTTCCGGCAAGAAGGCCCTGGTCATCGGTTACGGCGACGTAGGCAAGGGCTCTGCCGCCTCGCTGCGTCAGGAAGGCATGATCGTGAAAGTCACCGAAGCCGATCCGATCTGCGCCATGCAGGCGTGCATGGACGGTTTTGAAGTGGTGTCCCCGTACATCGACGGCGTGAACACCGGCACCGAGGCGGGCGTGGACCGTGACCTGCTGCAGAACACCGATCTGCTGGTCACCACCACCGGCAACATGAACGTGTGCGATGCACACATGCTCAAGGCCCTGAAAAGCGGAGCCGTAGTGTGCAACATCGGCCACTTCGATAACGAGATCGATACCGCCTACATGCGCAAGAACTGGGAATGGGACGAGGTGAAGCCACAGGTGCACGTTGTGTACCGCGACAAGGCCACCAACGACCACCTGATCCTGCTCTCCGAAGGCCGCCTGGTGAACCTGGGCAACGCCACCGGTCACCCGTCACGAATCATGGACGGCTCCTTCGCCAACCAGGTTCTGGCCCAGATGTACCTGTTCGAGCGCAAGTTCGCCGACTTGCCGGAAGATGCCCGTGAGAAAGGCGTGTACGTTCAGGTTCTGCCCAAGCACCTGGACGAGGAAGTGGCCCGGGCCATGGTGGAAGGCTTTGGTGGCGTGATCACCAAGATGACGCCGGAGCAGGCCAAATACATCGGTGTACCGGTCGAAGGCCCGTACAAGCCAGAAAGCTACAAGTACTGATCGGGTAAACAGATGCAATCCCAGAAACAGTTCAAGCGCCGTTTCAGCTTTGAGTTTTTCCCGCCCAAGACCGATCAGGGCAAGGAAAAGCTGCAGAACGTGCGCAACCAGCTGGCCGAGGTGAATCCGGACTTTTTCTCGGTCACCTTCGGCGCCGGTGGTTCCACCCGGGACCGCACCATCGAGACCGTGCTCAACCTGCATAGCCAGGGCATTTCCACGGCTCCGCACCTTTCCTGCGTCGGGGGCACCCGCCAGGAAATCGGCGAGCTGCTGGATCTTTACAAAGAGCATGGAATCAACCGGATTGTCGCCCTGCGGGGCGACATGCCCTCTGGTATGGGGGCAGCCGGTGAGCTGCGCTACGCCAACGAGCTGGTGGAATTCATCCGCGAGCACAGCGGCGACACCTTCAACCTGGAAGTGGCAGCGTACCCTGAGTTTCATCCCCAGGCCCGCAACGCCGAAGAAGATCTGAAAAACTTTGCCCGCAAGGTTCAGGCTGGCGCCAACAGTGCCATCACCCAGTACTTCTTCAACGCAGACAGCTACTTCTATTTTATCGACCGTCTGGAGAAGATGGGCGTTACCATTCCGGTGGTGCCGGGCATCATGCCCATCGTCAATTTCTCCAATCTGGTTCGCTTCTCCGACATGTGCGGCGCGGAAATTCCCCGCTGGATTCGCAAGCAGCTCGAGGCCTACGGCGACGACAGTGATTCCATCCGCAAATTCGGTGAGGAAGTGGTCACCGAGATGTGCGAGAAGCTGCTGAAGGCCGGCGCGCCGGGCTTGCATTTCTATACCCTGAACCAGGTGGAACCCAGCATCAGCATCTGGAAGAACCTGGGCATCAGTGAGCGGGAGAAGATTGCTTTCTGATGTGCGTAACCGGTGTCGGATTACGGCCCGTGGGCCTAATCCGACTTACCGTTCTCCCGCAAATTTAAGCCGCTCATCGTAGGTTGGATCAGGTCCAAAGGACCGTAATCCAACAACTCCCGCCAGCCGTACCTACCCGCCAAGCATTTGATTTCCTGTGTCCATCTGCGTAATAGTCTAGAGTGTATGTGATGCAGTTCCATCAACGCTCCCCGGAGATCGCAGTCACCAGCAGTGATTGGTCCGGCTTGCCTTACCGGGCAAATGGAGCCTCATAAGAAAGAAAAGGAGAATGTATGAGCACGAAGTGGCTAAAGACCGTAAGCGCCAGCCTGGCACTCACCGTTGCCGCAGGAACCGTCAGCGCAGAGACCCTGCGCGTCGTCACTGACCCCAGTTTCGTTCCGTTTGAAATGATGGATCAGGAAACCGGCGAGATGATCGGTTTCGACATGGAAATCATCCGCGAGGTGGCCGACCGTGCCGGTTTCGAGATTGATCTGAACACCATGGATTTCAACGGCATCATCCCTGCCCTGCAAACCGGTAACGTCGACATTGCCATTGCCGGCATCACCATTACCGAAGAACGTGAAGAGATCGTCGACTTCTCAGACCCGTACTACGATTCCGGTCTGCGCATTCTTGTTCGCGAGAGCAACGGCGATGTCAGCGAATTCGACGACCTCGAAGGCAAGAAAATCGGCACCAAGATCGGCAGCACCAGTTACGACTACCTGGTCAAGAATCTGGAAGCCGATAACGGCGTAACCCCCTATCCGGGCAGCTCGGACATGTACATGGCGCTGATGTCCCGCTCCATTGATGCTGTCTTCTATGATGCGCCGAACGTTGGCTACTTCGCCCGCACCAAAGGTGAAGGCAAGGTGAAAACCGTTGGCCCGCTCTATGAAGGCCAGCAGTATGGTATCGCCCTGAAGAGCGGCAGTGAGTGGGTTGATGACGTTAACGAGGCCTTGGCCGCCATGAAAGAAGATGGTACCTACAAGACCATCTACGAGAAGTGGTTTGGCCCCATGCCCGAAGACATGTAAGGCCTCCCGGACCCTATCGGTCTGATTCCCTGTGCCGGGGCATCACTGCCCCGGCAATCCGTGACTCCAAAACTCTGCGGAGACTCTCACTGTGGAATTCCAGTTTCAGTTCGACTGGCAGGCAGCCATCGACTCAATCCCTTTTCTGATCAAAGGGATCCCCTACACCCTGCTGATTTCTTTTGGCGGTCTTCTGATCGGTTTTGCTCTGGGCATTGTCTTTGGCCTGCTGAGCATCAACAAGAAGTGGTTCCTGCGGTGGCCGGCAACCGCCTACATTGAAATCTTTCGCGGCACGCCCATCCTGGTTCAGGTGCTGTTCATCTTCTACGGTCTGCCCGACCTTATCGGCGGCCCGATTGATCCCCTGACGGCCGGCATCGCGGCCATCGCCCTGAACTCCGGCGCCTATATATCCGAGGTGGTCCGTGGTGGTGTCCAGTCCATCGACAAGGGCCAGACCGAAGCCGGGCTTTCCCTGGGCCTGTCCCGCACCCAGACCTTCTGGTCTGTGGTCTGGCCGCAGGCGTTCCGCCGGATGATTCCGCCGCTGGGCAACCAGGCCATCGTCAGCATCAAGGACACATCGCTGTTCTCGGTGATTGGCGTTGGTGAACTGGTACGCCAGGGTCAGATCTATATTGCCAACACTTTTACCGCGTTTGAGGTGTACTTTGTGGTCGCGATCCTCTACCTGGCCATTACCCTCTCATTGTCACTGATTCTCCGCTTCGTTGAGCGGCGCGGTCTGGCTTCTGTCTGAAGGAACGTTACACATGACTCAGATTGTAAAAATGAAGGGCATGAACAAGTACTTCGGCAAACTGCATGTCCTGAAAGATATTGATCTTACTGTCGAAAAAGGCGAAGTGGTGGTAATCATCGGTGCCAGTGGCTCCGGTAAATCCACCCTGATCCGCTGTGTAAACGGTCTTGAAGAGTTCGAGTCCGGCACCCTGGAGGTGGATGGCCACCCGCTGGCGCCCAAGAGCGGCAACCCGAAATCCCTCGCGGAAATCCGCAAGGAAGTGGGCATGGTATTCCAGCAGTTCAACCTGTTCCCGCACCTCACGGTCAAGAAGAACATCATGCTGGCACCCCAGAAGGTGAAGAGCACGTCTCAAACCGTAGCCAACGCGACCGCCGAACGACTGCTGAACAGGGTGGGCATTGGCAACCAGGCCGACAAATACCCAAGCCAGCTGTCCGGCGGCCAGCAGCAGCGGGTCGCGATCGCCCGGGCCCTGGCCATGGAACCGCGCCTGATGCTATTCGACGAGCCAACCTCAGCACTGGACCCGGAAATGATCGGCGAAGTGCTGGACGTTATGCGCGAGCTGGCCAAGGAAGGCATGACCATGATGGTCGTGACTCACGAAATGGGCTTCGCCCGTGAAGTGGCCGACCGTGTGATCTACATTCACGAAGGCCAGATTGTGGAACAGGGCAAACCGGACGATGTGTTCGACAACCCGCAGAATGAGCGCACGCAGGCGTTTCTTTCTCGGGTTCTTGCGCACTGAGCCAAACCAGCTCGACAAAGCCTCCGCTCGCGGGGGCTTTTTTCTTGAATGCCCGCCACCAAATCGCAACAATGCTCCACAAAACCGTTTAACCCACCGGCGATGTGAACCCCCTTAGCCGGACAAGGACGCAGTAACCCCCATGGCCAAAGCCCCCAGCAAGAAAACCACCAAAAGCTTCGAACAGACCCTCTGGGACACCGCCGACAAACTGCGCGGCACGGTGGAATCCTCCGAGTACAAACACGTGGTACTCAGCCTGATCTTCCTGAAATTCGTCAGCGACAAGTTCGAGGAGCGCAAACAAGCGCTCATTGACGAAGGCCAGGGCGATTACGTGGACATGGTGGACTTCTACACCATGAAGAACGTGTTCTACCTGCCGCCGGAAGCCCGCTGGAGCCATATCCGCAAACACGCCAAGCAGGACGACATTGCCCTGAAAATCGACACGGCGCTGTCCACCATCGAGAAAACCAACAAATCCCTGCGCGGCGCCCTACCAGACAACTACTTCTCCCGCCTGGGCATCGACGTGAGCAAGCTGGCAGCGCTGATCGACTCCATCGACAACATCGACACGGTGGAAGACCGCGAGCAGGACGTGGTGGGCCGGGTGTACGAATACTTCCTCGGCAAATTTGCCGCCACCGAAGGCAAGGGTGGCGGCGAGTTCTACACGCCCAAGTGCGTGGTCAACCTGCTGGCGGAGATGATCGAGCCGTTTCAGGGCAAGATCTACGACCCCTGCTGCGGCTCCGGCGGCATGTTCGTGCAGTCCATCAAGTTTGTGGAAAGCCACCAGGGCAACCAGAAAGACATCTCGATCTACGGCCAGGAATACACCGCCACCACCTACAAGCTGGCCAAGATGAACCTGGCCATTCGCGGCATTGCCGGCAACCTGGGCGACGTTCCTGCCGACAGCTTCTTCAAGGACCAGCACCCGGACCTGAAGGCGGACTTCATCCTGGCCAACCCGCCGTTCAACATGGACCAGTGGCGCGCCCCGGACGAGCTCACCGACGACCCTCGCTGGGCCGGCTATGAGGTACCGCCCACCGGCAACGCCAACTACGCCTGGATACTGCACATGATCGCCAAGCTGTCCGAACACGGTACCGCCGGGTTCGTGATGGCCAACGGTTCCATGTCCACCAACACCAAGGGCGAAGGCGCCATCCGCCAGAAGATCATTGAGAACGACCTGGTGGACTGCATGATCGCCCTGCCCGGCCAGTTGTTCTACACCACCCAGATCCCCGTGTGCCTGTGGTTCCTCACCAAAAACAAGAAGGCCCAGACCATCCCCGGCCACAGCGACAGCAACCACCGCAACCGGGAAGGCGAAACCCTGTTCATCGACGCCCGCAACCTGGGTAGCATGATCAGCCGCGTACATAAGGAACTCACCCCCGACGACATCGCCCACATCGCCCGCACCTACCACGCCTGGCGCGGGGAGACGAAAGACGGCGATTACGAGGACGTACCCGGCTTCTGCAAAGCCGTCACCATTGAGGACATCAAAGCCAACGACTACGTGCTCACCCCGGGCCGCTACGTGGGCGCCGCGGAGATTGAAGATGACGGTGTTCCGTTTGAGGTGAAGATGGCGGAGCTGAGCCAGACGCTGTATCGGCAGATGGCTGAGGGGGAGAAGCTCGATGCGGTGATTCGAGGGAATCTGGAGGGGTTGGGTTATGGGGAGTGAGTGGCAAACAGGTAGCGTCGGAGACCTATTTGATCTAATCAATGGCTACGCTTTCAAGAGTAGAGAATTTCAGACATCGGGCATTCCAGTAATCAAAATAAAAAATATCAAAGCAGGTCACTTCAGCGAACACGAATTTTCGTATGTGTCCCGAAGCTACTTGGATGAGCGGCCTCAGAAACTGGCAAGAAATGGTGACCTTCTTATCTCCATGTCAGGAAACCGACATGATGGCTCGCCTGAAACTTGGGTAGGTAAAGTAGCCTTCTTTGACAAATCCTCACCCTATTTAATCAACCAACGTGTCGGAGCCTTGAGGGCCCGGGACAACACCGTTGTTGACCCACGATTTATGGGCTATCTGCTCTCCGCATGGGATTATCAGTTTCTTTTCATTTCAATAGCAACAAGCTCTGGCGGACAAGCCAACTTGTCACCCAAACAAATATTAAACGCCAAAATCAAATACCCCTCTCTAGGAATACAGCAAAAAATTGGGCGAATTCTTGGTAGGTTAGATGACAAAATCGCCCTAAACCAACAAATCAACACCACCCTCGAATTCATGGCCCAGGCCCTGTTCAAAAGCTGGTTCGTGGACTTCGACCCGGTGATCGACAACGCCCTGGCCGCCGGCAACCCCATCCCCGAAGCCCTGCAAGCCCGCGCCGACGCCAGAGCCACCCTCGGCGACCAGCGCAAGCCCCTGCCCGACCACATCCGCCAGCAGTTCCCGGACCGATTTGTGCTGACAGAGGAAATGGGGTGGGTGCCGGAGGGGTGGCATATCAGCACCATCGGCGAGCAGGTTGAAACCACCGGCGGCGGCACGCCAAGCACCAAGAATCCGGACTTCTGGGATAACGGGGTACATCCGTTCTGCACGCCGAAAGATATGTCGCAACTGAAATCGCTGGTATTGATGGACACCGAAAGGCACCTGACCGACGCTGGCGTCCGGAAAATTTCGTCAGGCCAGCTTCCCAAAGGCACGGTTCTGATGTCCTCCAGAGCACCGATAGGCTATCTGGCCATCAGCGACATCCCGGTTTCCGTCAACCAGGGCATCATCGCCATGCTGCCCAACCAACATTACGGGCCGGTCTATCTGTTGTGCTGGGCAAAAACCAACATGAACCATATTACCGACCGGGCCAATGGCAGCACGTTTCAGGAAATCAGCAAAAAGAACTTCCGCCCTATTCCTTTTCTGGTGCCCGGAAAAGGCATACTGGAAGCGTTCAACGAGCAGGCGGAGGCGATTTATTCGCGAATCTTGCTCACTTCCGAACAGACGGATGCCCTGACTAGACTCCGCGATACCCTCCTGCCCAAACTCCTATCTGGCGAACTGCGGGTTCCGGAGGCGGAGCGGCCGGTTGCAGAGATCATCTAGGCTACCGACTTTGACAGTGGATATACCAAAGGACGCATGGAATTAAGGAACGGATAGATGCCTGAACAAGAAATGCCCGGCGGCGAGTTTATCGTCTACACCACCGACGATGGCGAGACACGTGTGGAGTGCCGCTTTTCAGAGGGCACGTTATGGCTTAGCCAGGCACTCATGGCTGAGCTGTTCCAGACCACACCCCAGAACATCACTCTGCACCTCAAGGCACTCTTCGAGGATGGCGAACTCGACGAAGAGGCAACTTGTAAGGATTACTTACAAGTTCGTCAGGAGGGCAAGCGGCGCGTTCAAAGGACGGTCAGGCACTACAACCTGGAAGCCATACTGGCGGTGGGCTTTCGCGTACGCTCGCCCCGGGGTGTCCAGTTTCGTCGCTGGGCCAACGCTCAGCTTCAGGAGTATCTCGTCAAGGGGTTTGTCATGGATGACGAGCGCCTGAAAAACCCGCCGGTGCCGGGCGCCAGCCCAGTTCCCGATTACTTTGACGATTTGCTTGAGCGTATCAGGGATATACGTGCCAGTGAACGTCGCATGTACCTGAGGGTGCGGGAGATCTTCAAACTGGCTGCGGATTACGAACCTTCATCCAAGGAAACTGTGCAATTCTTCCGCGTCATTCAGAACAAGCTGCATTACGCCGCAACGGGCCAGACGGCTGCTGAACTGATCGCAACCCGGGCAAATGCCTCGGAACCCAACATGGGGCTAACCGTCTGGAAAGGCGAGATCGTTCGAAAGGCGGATGTAACCGTGGCCAAGAACTACCTTGAGAGCGATGAAATTGATGCGTTGAACAGGATCGTCGTCATGTGGCTCGATTTTGCGGAAGATCAGGCCAAGAGGCGAAAGCAGGTTTTCCTGAAGGACTGGGAGCAAAAGCTGAATGACTTTCTTCGCTTCAACGAGCGAGAGGTTCTGTCGGGAGCCGGAACGATCAGTAAGCGGGACGCAGACCAGAAAGCCGGTCTGGAGTATCAGAAATTCGAACAAAGGCGGCGGGAATCACTGGAGAAGGCGGGTGCTGAGGAAACAATCAGGCAACTCGAGTCGCTGTCAAAACGCGAGACCGATTGAGCCATCGTGAATGAAGCCGTACACCAAATTGCGGAACGGCTCGCACGAACGAGTGCGCTCCTTTTCTGACAGAACCAAATCTCGGCATTATGGTGCGTTAAAAATTGCTCAATCTTTTGTGTAATCATTTCAACGAAATCTTCATGCTTTTCCTTAGAGAGGGCTCGTCATGAAAACTCACGCCATCCTGGCGGAGAAATCCGTCAGCATGTCTGCGTTACGCAACAATCCTGCGCAGTATTTTGGCGATAAGCCCATAGCCGTTCTGAGCCACAACAAGCCCGCAGGCTACGTGCTTGGCGCGGAACTGTTCGAGGAAATGATGAAGCTGATTGGCGACAAGGAAGCCGCCCGCGCATTCCGCGGCCGCTTCCGGCCATCCGAAGCCGAACTTGCGGAGTACTGCAAACGCAGCGCCAAGGCTCTGGAGGAAGCCGAACCTGTGGATCTGGTGGAAAACTTCGGAGAATACAAATCAACGGGACGGCGTGCGCGGAGATAATTTCCTGTCAACGTAATACTCATAGAGCTCGGCCATTGTTCTCTCTGGATTCTCCCCCAGCACGGCCCGCTGCTCACTGAACCGCACAATGGTCTCACGAGGCCGGATCAGCTCCCGGAACAGGCCTTTGTGAAATCCATACTCCCGGTCGTTGTCACCAAACTCGGCGGTCTGGCCTTTGAGCATGCCCTGCACTCTGCACAACTCCGCATCCAGGTTCGCCATCGTTTTGAGGTACACCCCCCGGTCCAGCTCTTCAAAAAACTGGGTGATACGGGCATGTTTTTTCCGAAGCAGTTTAAAGCCCAGGTAGCGGGTTTTCGGCGCCCATAGCAAAATACCGACGTTGGCGAACTCGCCCGTCTCGATATAAGGCATAAACCGTACGATGGCGTATTGGCACGCTATTCTTTTCATCGGTAAGTCCGCTATTCTCGTTTTGAGGAAGTACGGGTTAGATCCTCCATTTTATTTCACTACTGATCCCGCGACCGTGTTCAGTAAGACCTAACCCCATGAAACATAAATTCCGTCTTATTTCATCGCAAATCGAAGGAAGCTATGACGGGGCCTCAGAAAGGGCACAGCCGAAAACCCATGATCCGCCTCCACTGCACCAAGAAACTGCTGGCAAAACTGCCACTTCACGCATCCGGCAGCCTCAAACGCAAGCGACCGCTCCCCCATGCCGCCAATGATGAGTCTGAAAGCCCGCTGAGCGGCTGGCACGCCAACCTGCTCACCATCCAGCGCCGCAACTGCGTGTTGTTTGTTCACGACCGCACCCGCTTTCCGTTGCTGGCCACTTGCCTGACCAAACCGGACTTAGCAGAGCTGGACTGGTGGTTTCAGGATGCATTTATGAACACGCTGCTCAAGTCCGGCGCGAATGAGGCGCAGATGGACGCCGCCGAACGCGCCCTCGCAGAACTGGTTTGCGACTCGGAATGCGACCGTTCCGTGCAGGCAACCATGAATCGGATGGGGCAGGATCTTGAGCATCAGATCTGGTATGACCGTCTTTCGATCAGCGACTTGGCACCCTACAGAACCGGAGCTTGGTTAGCGGACAGGCCCTGCACGATTAAGGGCATCAAAGGCTGGATCTGGCCGCAGCGGGAAATGCTGGCGTTGTTGGATACCGCTAGACGATAGCGCTTTGTTGTCTTAGCTGCGCCTGTAATCGCTGATCAATCCGCCCTGCTTCCCGCACGAGATTAACGCCCATGCTTACTTGAGCCACCTCCATCAAATCCGCCGGAATGGCTCGCTTCTGTTTTTCAGAGAACCAGGCCAGCACATCGCATAAATGCCAGAGTGCCGACGCGCCCTCATGGACCGGCAGTGGAAAACTGGCCAGATGGGTTTGAATCAGTTTGCGCATGTTCTGGCGGGAAAACATCAACAGACTCGCCATGTCGGAAATACCCACAAAATCCGGCCCGGCCTCCACCAGGCGGGCCTCAGGAAGCACCCGCTGCACATCCTGTAGCGCGCTGAGCATGGCTTGTTCTGCTGAAGCCGCTTCGCGTGTGAAGTTCAGAGCAAGCCGGCCCTTTTGACCGAGGCCAATGATGGCGTCATCACATCCCGCTTGAAACAATGAGCTCTCTACCTGGTCCTGCGCCAGATCTGGCGGAACTGAAAATTTAAGTGTGAAGTCGTACTCACGATTCATGGTCTTCACCTTCGACACCTCGGTTCTCGGTGCAGTTATCAACGATGCGGCGAATCTGCCTGGCATGGTTCCGTGGATTCCTGGGGGTGCTCCATATACTGGCAACACAGAACTCTCCACACCGGCAATCCAGGTTATTGAACGGGCAATACATTCGCCCCCAGGCATGGCCATTCCTGTTTTCGATCCGCCAGCCATTCAGTTCCGCGTAGGCCAGCGCCGCTTCAATCTCTTTGCTCGCATGTTTCTTGCGGGGCATTCTTGCCGTTCCTTGGGCAAATATTACACACCCAGGTTGTCACATGACAACCTTAATTGGTCGGAAAGTTTCTTATTCAAACTGCATATATATACCCGCCAGCAGAACAAGCACGAGCGTTCCATACATCGACAACACAGGCACCAAACACCACGCTTGCCAAAGCCTCGGCAGCGGAACGTCAGGGTCACCCAGCATGGATGCACGTTTGTGGCAGAAGCGAGACGAACAATTACGGAAAACAAGAAAGGCAAAGATATGACTGCATCTGACGAGGCGGCCAACGAGCGCTTCTGACCAGATCTGGCTGATACTGGAAAGACTGCCAGAAGGTGTCGAGACTCTTTGTTCTATTTTTCTTGCATAGCGAAAGCCCGTAGTCACGGTCAAAAAAATGAACAACAAGCTCAGCAGAATACCCCCAGCCACCGTATACGCTGCGAAAATCCGCCATTCCTCACTCACGGTTACGCACCTCGTAAATCATTTCTCCCGCAGCTGCGCCCATATCACCGACTGTTTTTCCACCGATGGCGCTGCCCATGCCGGCAGCTATGATTCCGCAAGCTACGCCGCCTACGCCAGCAGTGCCGATGCCTACAGCTACACAGAGTAACGGAGCTGCAAAGGCTCCCGCTGTGCCGCCCGCTGCTGAACCAGCAAATCGCAAAGACTCGGTTAGCCCAACTCGCTCACACTCATTCGCTCGCCCAGTCGAACACGCCTCGTAAATCTTGTACCCAGCCAGCCCGGCATCCAATGCCACAACCAATCGCCCTCCATGCTCCACAAACCGTGCAGCGCCTGCAGCCCTAGAATAGTGGGCTCCGTAGCCCGGAATCGGCCCAACACCCGCCTCTTTCCAGTGGTGAACCGTGCCTTTGGTTGAAAGCCCCAGGGCCCTCTTCAACTTGGGATTGTCATCGAGCGAGAGACCTTTCCGCGCCATATTCCCAAGCGCGAAATCCAGTTTGGTGAATAAGGCTCGGCGTTGCTCGTAAAATTCCGGAACGTTCAGCCTACCGTGTTTTCTGAAGGTATTCTGATACAGCGCCTCAATATCCTTCAGAGTCATATTGATGCTCTTGATCTGCTGGCCAATCATCGCCGCGCCTGCACCCATGCCGGTCGCAGCATTCGCCGTCATCAGTTCCAGAAGGTCGTAATGATCGACGATGAACTGAGCTTCCTGTTCGCTCAGTTGTCGCACCTCCTGATTCACTTGGGCCGCCACGGTCATCAGATCATTTTCTTCGACCGTGCATTCCAGGCTTTCAGGATCGGCAATAACGATCATTTCTCCGGGTAGAACACGATTGCCCAGCCCCGGGTTCAAACGCTCAAAATTATCAGGTTTCGCAGATGCATCACCATAAAGCCGAGACAACAGCTCATTGCGGCTCATGGGTGCGCGAACGACATGGAATCCGGGCTCGCTCAGGTCCCGACTATCGTCGGCGTCAGAGTGAGTTGTGCTGACCGTATTTTTTGCTCCGGGCTCAGCCGCGGAGGCTGAGTTAGTCGGAGAAGCCAAAGATTCAGCCTGGTCTGTGGATTTCAACTTTTCTGGCGTTGCCCGAACTGACTCCCCGGCCGTCGCGGAAGATATCGCTGCTTTGGGGGTAACGGGGGATACCCCCGAAAACGGCGCCAGCGTGTGAGTGTCACCAATCACCACAGACCCGGAACCAATCGTCACGCCACCACAGGAAATCGCACCACCGGTCACCGCGGCCGGTTTGCCATTGATCATGACCGTGGCAGAACCACCGGTGATAGTCCGGGGATGGGGTGGGTGCTTCGGTTTGGAGTGGGGTGCCAGCGGGTCGCCCACGCGGGCAGCGGGCTTGCCGTCAATCAGTACATCCGGGGAGCCGGCAATGACTGGCGTGGGCGGAAAACCTTCGTGGTCGGAGCCGAGGTCTCCGAGCAGAACAATGGCTTTACTCATGTCGCATCCTTTGCGTTTTGCTGAGCCATCCTGGCTCTGTGAGTGAACAGGCGCAGTTTATACGGAAGCGCCCGCCCGGCCAAATTCTACGATTTCAGAGTGCGATGCCGTCGGGCGGGCAAAAAATGGCTACAATCAGGTAACATGCTAATAAACCAAGCGGATTCAGCCGGTCCGGGACGCCAGATCACGCACTAAGGATAGGGAATGCCCAAGTTCACCGAGGACAAACTGGAACAGGCCATTATCGCCCTGTTGGGTGAGCAGGGGTTTCCGCATACGCCGGGCCCTTCCCTGTCGCGCTCACCTAACGACGTTCTCATCCGCGACGACCTGCGATCATTCCTGGCTAGCCGTCACGCCAAAGACGGAATCACCGAGCATGAGATCAGCACCATCATCAACCGGCTGGATGCCCTCTCCGCCTCGGATCTTTACGCCTCCAACAAGACCATCCACAAATGGGTGGCCGACGGCTTCCTGCTCAAGCGGGAGGAGCACACAAAGAAAGATCTCTACATTCAACTCGTGGACTATGAAGGGCTTCCGGAGCAGCGCGAGCCCCGGCCCGGCGAAGTAGATACACTCATCGCGGACGATGCCGGGGGCTACCACACTGGCGGCAATATCTACCGCGTGGTCAACCAGTTAGAGATTGACGGGCTGGAGAAGCGCATTCCCGATGCGATTCTCTACATCAACGGCCTGCCCCTGGTGGTGTTCGAGTTCAAAAGCGCGACCCGTGAGAACGCGACCATCCACGATGCGTGGAAGCAGCTCACCGTCCGCTACGCCCGGGATATTCCAGACCTGATGAAGTACAACGCCCTGTGCGTGATCAGTGATGGGGTCAATTCCCGCCTGGGCTCACTGTTCGCGCCTTACGAGTACTACTATACCTGGCGCAAAGTAACCGGTAACGAAACCATCGAGCAGGACGGAATCAACGCGCTGCACACCATGATTCAGGGTTTGTTTGATCACAACCGGTTGCGGGAGGTGATCCGGCATTTCATCTATTTCCCGGACAAATCCCACCGGGAGGAAAAGATCGTTTGTCGGTACCCGCAGTTCTACGCCGCCGGCAAGCTGTTCCGGAACATTCTGGAACACCGAAAACCGGAGGGTGACGGCAAAGGCGGCACCTACTTCGGGGCCACTGGCTGCGGCAAGAGCTTTACCATGCTCTTCCTCACCCGGCTGCTGATGAAAAGCGTGGACTTTGAAAGCCCCACCATTGTGCTGATTACCGACAGAACCGACCTGGACGACCAGTTATCCGGCCAGTTCACCAATGCCAAAGAATACATTGGCGACCAGACGGTGATCAGCGTGGAGAGCCGAAGCCACCTTCGGGAGCTTTTGAAAGGCCGCACCAGTGGCGGGGTGTTTCTGACCACGATCCACAAGTTCACGGAAGATACAGAGCTGCTGACGGTTCGGTATAACGTGATCTGCATTTCCGACGAGGCCCACCGCAGCCAGGTCAACCTGGACCAGAAAGTCCGGGTGACCGAGAACGGCGTCCGGCGCAGTTTCGGGTTTGCCAAATACCTGCACGATTCCCTGCCCAACGCCACCTACGTCGGCTTCACCGGCACTCCGATCGACGCGACGCTGGATGTGTTTGGCGAGGTAGTGGACAGCTACACCATGACCGAATCAGTCAAGGACGAGATCACCGTTCCCATCGTTTACGAAGGCCGGGCCGCCAAGGTGATCCTGGACAACGAAAAGCTGCAGGACATCGAGGCCTACTACGATCAATGCGCGGAGGACGGCGCCAGCGAGTACCAGATAGAAGAAAGCAAGAAAGCCAGCGCCAACATGAGCATTATCCTG
The DNA here is from genome assembly GCF_047123295.1 of Marinobacter sp. MIT932201. Classification (NCBI taxonomy): domain Bacteria; kingdom Pseudomonadati; phylum Pseudomonadota; class Gammaproteobacteria; order Pseudomonadales; family Marinobacteraceae; genus Marinobacter; species Marinobacter sp. MIT932201. The sequence continues at coordinate 3,411,940 of NZ_CP138917.1, forward strand.
GGCGATCCGGACCGGTTGCGAACGCTGGCGAAGGACTTTGTCCACCACTACGAGCAGCGGGTCGAGGAAGGCGCCACCGTCAAAGGCAAGGCCATGTTCGTGTGCAGCAATCGCTCTATTGCCTACCGGTTCTGGCAGGAACTGATTGAATTACGGCCGCAATGGAACGAGGTGCTGGTGTGTGAACCCGGCGCCCGGCTTTCTGACAAAGACCAGAAAGAGATCAAGCCCATGGAGCGGGTGAAACTAATCATGACCCGTGGCAAGGATGACCCCAAGCCGCTCTGGGACATGCTTGGCACCCAGGACTTCCGCAAGGAGCTGGACCGCCAGTTCAAGAACCCGAAATCCAACTTCAAGATCGCCATTGTGGTGGACATGTGGCTCACCGGCTTCGACGTACCGTTCCTGGACACGCTCTACATCGACAAGCCCATCCAGCGCCACAACCTCATTCAGACCATTTCACGGGTCAACCGCAAATTCGAGGGCAAGCGTAAAGGCCTGGTGGTGGACTACATCGGGATCAAGAAGCAGATGAACCTTGCCCTGGCCCACTACAACAAGGCCGACCAGCAGAACATCGAGGAGATCGAGCAGTCGATCATCGTGGTGAAGGATCACCTCGACCTGCTGGACAAACTGTTTCACAAATTTGACGCACGCGCGTACTTCAAGGGTAGTCCGCTGGAACAACTCAATTGCCTAAACCAGGCCGCCGAGTTCGCCCAGCTTACCGACAAAATTGAAAAGCGCTTTATGGCCCTGGTGAAACGCCTGAAAGCGGCCTACGACATCTGCAGCGGCTCGGAAGGCGTGACGCAGGCCGAGCGGGATCGCATTCACTTTTATCTGGCCGTGCGCTCAATTGTGTTCAAACTGACCCGGGGCCACGCCCCAGACACCGCCCAGATGAACGCAAAAGTGCGGGAGATGATGACCGAAGCCCTGAAAGCCGACGGTGTGGAAGAGGTTTTCAAACTGGGTGAGGACGGCGCCGAGGCACGCAACATCTTCGACGATGACTACCTGGCCAAGATCGAGAAAATCAAACTGCCCAACACCAAGATCAAGCTACTTCAGCAACTGCTGGCGAAAGCCATTGAGGATTTCAAGCGGGTAAACAAGGCCCGGGGCGTCGACTTCAGCAAGCAGTTGCAGAGCCTGGTAGAGAAATACAACGAGCGTAAAGAAGTGGATGTGTTGCGCGGTGAGGTGGTCGAAGATTTTACCGACGAGATCATTGATCGTTACCTGAAAATGATCCGTTCACTGAAGCAGGAAGTGGGCTCATTTGCCGATTTGGGTATCGATCTGGAGGTGAAAGCCTTCTACGACATCCTCAAAGACCTCGCCGCCAAATACGACTTCACCTACCCGGAGGAGAAACTGATCCCCCTGGCGGAAGCCGTCAAATCGGTTGTTGATGACAAAGTGAAGTACACCGACTGGAACCAGCGTGATGATATCAAGGCCGAGCTGAAGGTGGACCTTATTCTCCTTCTCGGCAAGCATGGTTACCCGCCTGTAGACCGGGATGAAGTTTACAAGGAAATCTTCGAACAGGCGGAAAACTTCAAGCAATACCGTGTCAGATCAACCTGAAATCCGGGTGGCCGATATCCGCTGTTAACTGTAATATCCGCACAGGTTAACAGCGACAACCCAGAATCAGACCGTCTGACGGAGAATTACCATGCGCAATGCTGACCTCGTCACCCGTGGCCTCAAGTCCGTGTGGCACCCCTGCACCCAGATGAAAGACCACGAAGGCGCCGTCCCCCTGGTGCCCATCAAGCGGGGCGAGGGTGTCTGGCTGGAGGACTTTGAAGGCAATCGCTTTATCGATGCCGTCAGCTCCTGGTGGGTCAATCTGTTCGGCCACGCCAATCCGAGAATCAACGCGGCGATCCAGAAGCAGATTGGCGAGCTGGAGCACGTTATCCTTGCCGGTTTCACTCACGAGCCGGTAGTCAACCTGTCCGAGCGCCTCATCGAAGTTACTCCACCGGGCCTGAACAAGGTTTTCTACGCCGACAACGGCTCCTCGGCCATCGAAGCCGCTCTGAAGATGAGCTTCCACTACTGGAAGAACCACGGCAAACCGGGCAAGAAAAACTTCGTGAACCTGAGCAACAGCTACCACGGTGAAACCCTGGGCGCTCTGGCCCTCGGCGATGTATCGCTCTACAAGGACACCTACCAGCCATTGCTGATGGAAGTACTGACCGCACCCTCCCCGGACGCCTTCAACAAAGAGCAGGGTGAGACCGATGAGGCCTACGCACTGCGCCAGTTTGAGGCCATGGAAAAGCTGTTGGCAGAAAAGCACGACGAAATCTGCGCCGTGGTGGTGGAACCGTTGATCCAGTGTGCCGGCGGCATGCGGATGCATCACCCCATCTACCACACCAAACTTCGGGAAGCCTGCGACCGCTATGGCGTGCACCTGATTGCGGATGAGATCGCCGTTGGTTTTGGCCGTACCGGCACCCTGTTTGCCTGTGAACAGTCTGGCATCACTCCGGATTTCATGTGCCTGTCCAAAGGACTTACCGCCGGCTACCTGCCACTATCCGTGGTATTGACCACCGATGATGTCTATAACGCCTTCTACGACGACTACGAAACCCTGAAGGCCTTCCTCCACAGCCACAGCTATACCGGCAACCCCATTGGTTGCGCCGTGGCGTTGGCGACCCTGGACATCTTCCGTGATGACAATGTCATCGAGAGCAACCACCGGCTATCTGCCTGCATGGCCGAATCCGTCGCCCATCTTGTGGACCACCCCAATGTCGGCGACATCCGCCAGCATGGCATGACCCTAGCGGTGGAAATGGTGAAAGATAAAGCCTCGAAAACGCCCTTCCCCTGGCAGGAACGCCGTGGCATTCGTGTTTACCAGCATGCATTGACTCGCCAGGCCTTGCTTCGCCCCCTGGGTAATGTGGTTTACTTCATGCCGCCTTACGTGATCACCGAAGAACAGATCCGCCATCTGGGCCAGGTTGCAACGGAAGGCATTGAGATCGCAGTTCGCGACTGACAGCCGACCGGACCTGAGAGACCAGCCCATGCGTATACCCCGCATCTACACCGATTCCGCCCTCACGGAGGGCGGCACCGCAGCACTTGATGACAACGCGGCGCAACACGTCGGGCGGGTATTGCGCATGCAACCGGGGCAGGATCTGCTGCTTTTCAACGGCGATGGCAACGACTACCCCGCCACTATCACCAGCGCCAGCAAGAAGAACGTGGAAGTCCAGGTGGGCACTCCACAGGCAAACGCCACAGAATCCCCCCTCGAAATCGTCCTCGGCCAGACTCTCTCCAAGGGCGACCGCATGGACTACGCGGTGCAGAAAGCCGTGGAAATGGGTGTTACCCGTATCGTGCCGCTGACCACCGAACGATGCGACGTAAAACTGAAGGGCGACCGGGAAGACAAACGCCTGCGCCACTGGCAATCCGTTGCCATCAGCGCCGCCGAACAGTGCGGGCGCGCCCGAGTACCAGAGATACTGCCGGTGATGACGGTTTCCGAGTGGCTGGAACACAGCCGCGATTGCGAAGTCCGCCTGGTTCTCCACCACCGCACCGAACACACCCTGAAGTCCATCATTCCCCCAGAACGGGTGGCTCTGATGATCGGCCCGGAAGGCGGGCTTTCCCCCGAGGAAATCGCCCAGGCCGAAAAAGAAGGTTTCCTGCCGGTAGCCCTTGGCCCCCGGGTGCTGCGCACCGAAACCGCACCGGTTGCGGCCATGGCGCTTTGCCAGTGGTTGTGGGGTGATATCGGCAGCTGATCGATCCCGACCGTGCCGCCGTCTCATGTCGGCACGCAAGTCATTGACATGGAGGGGTGCCAACAACATTATCCCTGTCGACTCCGACATCAAAAAAACGATCACACGCGAGTAACGGGATGACAAGCCTGCTAAGCACCCAAGAATTCTGGCAATACCTCAGTATCCCGGTTATTGCCGCCCTGATCGGCTGGACCACCAACTGGCTGGCCATCAAAATGACTTTCTATCCCCTCGAATTCATTGGCAAACCACCGCTGCTCGGCTGGCAGGGCATCATACCCTCGAAGGCCCGGAAAATGGCGGCTATCAGCGTCGACGCCACCATCTCGAAGATCGGCACCGTTCGGGAAATCTTCCAGCAGATTGACCCCAAGGTTCTGGCCACCCACATCGTTCACTCTGTCGACCCCCGAATCGAGGAGTACGTGGACGAGATGATGCTCAAGGAATACCCCACCTTCTGGGAAAACCTGCCCGCCTCAGCTCGCAAGATGGTCTACGATCGCGTCCGCAAATCCACCCCTCAGCTGGTGGACAACCTGGTGGAAGACGTCTCCGACAACATCGAAGACCTGCTGGACATCAAGGGTATGGTCATTGACCGCCTGGCCAGCGACAAGGAGCTGCTGAACCGGATCTTTATTGAATGCGGTGAGGTCGAATTCCGCTTCATCATCAACTCGGGCCTCTACTTCGGCTTCCTTTTTGGCCTTATCCAGATGGCGGTCTGGTATGTCTACCCGATCTGGTGGGTGCTGCCCTTCTTCGGCCTGCTGGTGGGCTGGGCGACTAACTGGATTGCGCTGAACGTGATTTTCCGGCCGCTGCACGCCAAAAAAGTCGGCCCATTCCGGATTCAGGGCCTGTTCCTGAAACGCCAGCCGGCCGTGGCTGAGTCATTCTGCCACATTGTGACCCACGAGATTCTGACCGTTGGCAACATCATTAACGCAATTCTCGACGGCCCCAAGGGCGACCGCGCCCGCAACATGGTCAAGAAACACATCAAACCGCTGGTGGATGAAACCGCTGGCATGGGCAAGGCGCTGACGCAGATGGCCTTTGGACCCACCGGCTTTGCAACGCTTAAGAACCAGGTGGGCGAAAAAGCCATCGAGATATCCCAGACATCGTTCAACAACCCGGTGTTCGAAAAGGACCGGGCCCAGGCGGTCGAATCAATCATGGTCGAGCGCATGATTGCCCTGTCTTCCGAAGAATTCCAGGACCTTCTCCGACCCTGCTTCCAGGAGGATGAAATCAAACTGATTCTGGTAGGCGCTTTCCTGGGCTTTGGTGCCGGCATCTGCCAACTGGTGTTCGTGTTCGGAGAATCGTTACTGTAAATTTCCGCAGTAATTCACGGGCTTGAAACCTGTGCAAGGATGCGTCGTACATCTATACTCTCGGAAACGGAGGTTCATTACTTCGAACAGGTTCGACCCGGAGGCAACGGATGCCAGGTTTTCTCTCCTGGATTTCAGGATTATTCCCAAGCAAACAATCTGCACCACCCGCTCCGGAAGCGCGGCTGTTCAATCCATCCCCGGAGAAGCCGGCTACCGACACCCCTGACACCAGCCCGGAGCTTGCCCAACAGCTTGAGGAACATCTGTTCTGCTGGCTGCTGGATGCCGAGCCGGCAGCCCTGCGTGTTGATCTTTCTTCCTACGAGGAAGTGCTGAAGGAGCTTTATCAGCGGCTCACCAGCAACAAAATGGAGGAACTGCCCCGCCAACCCATGAGCCTGCCCATGCTCATGCGGGCCCTGTCCGACGAGTCCACAGACCGCCAGCGGCTCACGGAGATCATTCTTGGTGATCCCTCGTTGACCGATCAATTGCTTCAGATTGCCAACAGCCCCTACTTCCGGACCAGCGACCACGCCATTGAATCGGTGGACCAGGCGGTATTTGTACTGGGGGTAGATGGCATCCGGAACGTGATTTCCGCGGCAGTTATGCGCCCCATGATGGCCGCAAGGAACAGCCGGGAAGCGCTGTTTGGTCAGCGTGGCTGGCGCTGGGGGCTGACCTGTGCCCGGGCGGCGGAACTGATCGCCAGAACCCAGGGCGAAGACACCAGTGCCCACTTTATGGTAGGCCTGCTGCCCTCACTGGCGTACATCACGATCCGCCGTGAACTTCAGCGAATCTGCCGGTCGCGCACAGCAATCGGCGAACCGGAGCCAGCGCTTATTCGGCATGCTCTGGCCAGATACCAGTGGGCTACCTGCCAGCTCCTGGCGAACGAATGGAACCTTCCCCCCAAGTACCATGCCTACCTTCTGGCGGCCGAACGGCCGGCGCCGAGGCAGAAGCACACGCCGCTGACGGATGGCATGGTCATTGGTACCCGAGAAGTACTCAGGCATGCGCACCAGCGGAATCTTGCCGAAGAGCAGTTGCCAAAACTGGTGCGTCTAACCCCGGAACAAATCAGTGACGTGCGCAACGCGGTGCAGAAGATGCTCCGGGAAGGCGGGCGCTCAACTGTCAGGAGCTGACACCGGCTCGGGTTCGGCCAATGATGTGGTCGTTTCCTGCTCATCATCAGCTCGCAACAACTCGGCGAATGTTCGCGTTTCCTCAACCTTACGCGAGCCAGTTAATTCAGCCGGGATCACCGCTGGCAGCCGGTCAACGATCCGATCCTCATCGTTGCGAACCACTTTCAAGACTTCCCCTAAGGTGATCAGGTCCAGCGCACGCCCCGGCACGAGTCGATCGCCCTGGCTTCCTGCCAGGCTAAGCAAACCCGCCCGGATCAACTTGTCACTGAGCGCACGGGTCACTTCGCCTGGCACTCTCAACTGGTGCTCCAATACTTCCTGCTGAGGCGCCGGCTTTCCCTCACTGAAAGGTTTGGCCACCAGCCACATGGTTGCAAGCGCCACCTTCTCCTGCAGTTCCGGCGCCAATTGCACCTGGCGTCGTTTGGCCACTGATCCGGGATTCTGCAGATAAAACGCCAGGCTGGCACCGAGTAGCAGAATCATCCAGTTCAGATAAATCCAGATCAGCAGGATGATGCCGATGGCGAAACTGGAATAGATCGCCGCGTACTTGGCAGATCCGGCCACAAAAGAGGCAAACAGCATGCCGCCAGCCTGCCAGGAAACCCCGGCCACCAGACCGCCGATGGCTGCGTAACGCAGTTTGACCCGGGTATTGGGCATGAACACGTAAACAAACGTAAATGCTCCAACAACCAGGAAAAACGGCGTGAAGCGGCTGGCAACCAGAATCACCGAACCGAACGGCTCGATTTCAATCAGTTTCTGGACAATGGTGGAGGAAAAAATGGTCGCGCTCACACCAATGGCTGAAACCATCAGTAGTGGCCCAACCATGATGACGCTCAGGTAGTTGCTGAAGCGCTGTGCCATGGAGCGCATGTCTGGTACGCGCCAGATCATGTTGAAGGAGCGTTCGATTTTCTGCAGCAGGGAAACCACCGTGTAGACCAGCAATGCCAGACCCACAGAGCCGAGCACCCCAACCTTCATGTTATCCACGAACCCGAGGATCTGCTCGGCGAGCTGTATCCCCTGGGGGCCCAGAGGTTCAAAGAACTGGAACAGGAATGGTTCCATCCGCTGATGCACACCCAGCGCCTTGAGAACCGAGAAGCTCAAGGCAAGAAGCGGCACGATACTTAGCAGCGTGGTGTAGACCAAGCTCATGGCATGGAGAGTGAGCTGCCCGCTGAGTACGTCCCGGGCCATGGCATAGGCCGTGCGCCCGACCTTGTACAACCAGGTCCAGGGCCAACTCTGGGGCGGGTTGGGATTTGCCAGAATCCAGCTTTCAGCGGCCTGAAGCCGTTCTTTCAATTGGAATGCAGCCACTTTAGGTCCTGTTGTTCCATGTTTTGTTCAGATTATCAGTCAGATATCCGGTCTAACCAGAGTATGGCCGATTAGCGAGCGTTTGCGATACTCACGTTCACAATCTGGGTACAGGAGACCCGGGACCTTTCACGACTTTTCAGCCAATCGATGTCAGATTGGCTGCAGTAATACCAACAATCCGCTGCCTCGCCTCACGGCTGGCCCAGGCAGAGTGGGGGGTAATAATCAGGTTCGGAATATCGTCCGCCAGCAGGGGATTGCCGTTGCGGGGCGGCTCCTCGGTCAGCACATCGAACCCGGCACCGCCAATCTCGCCGGCGCGCAGCGCGTCTGCCAGCGCCTGCTCGTTCACCAGGCCGCCGCGGCTGGTGTTGATCAGCAACGCGTCCGGCTTCATCATTTTCAGTTCACGGGCACCGATCAGATCCCGGGTTTCATCCGTGAGCAGGCAATGCAGTGAGAGCACATCCACCTGAGGCAAGAGTTCATCCAGGGGGATCCGGGAATACCCGTCCACCTCTCCGGCTTCCTGACCCGGTCGGGCCCCCAACAAGACCCGCATGCCAAAGGCCGCAGCCCGCTCCGCCACGCCTTCACCCAGATCGCCGTAGCCGACAATACCGAGCGTGCGCCCCTCCAGCTCCATAATCGGATGATCCATCAGGCAGAACATATCACTCTTGCCCCAAAGCCCGGACCGCACATCCCGGTCGTAATCGAGCAGCCGGGTGGCCAGCGCCAGCATCAGAGCCATCGTGTGCTGGGCCACCGTCGAGCGACCGTAGTTGGTCACGTTCATCACCTTGATGTCATGATCCTTCGCCGCTGCCTGGTCGATGTTGTTCAGGCCGGTCGCCACCACGGCGATGGTTTTCAGCTCCGGACAGGCCTCGAAGTGTTCGCGGGTGAGCACGACTTTATTGACCAGCACGGTATCGAAGCCCCGGATGCGTTCCAGCACCTCTCCCGGCCCCGTGCGCTCGTACTTTTCCAGTTTGCCTGCCACCGACTCGATGGGCGACAGATCCACATCATCGCCAAGCGTTTTGGCATCAAGGAACACCGCTTTCATACTTTTCTCCTGAATCCAGATGGTCACAGATTAGGGTAGACTGAGGTAAACGTCCAAGACTCAAAATGTCCAAGCAATAACAGGGTGTGAACCATGGAACATGAATTCTGGCACGAACGCTGGGCTAAAAAGGAAATCGGATTCCACGAGGGCACGGTCAACCAGTACCTCCACGACCACTGGCCGGAACTGGCCGGCAAAGGCACTGAGGCCGTTTTCGTACCCCTGTGCGGTAAAGCCCACGACATGTGGTGGCTCCACGACCGCGGCCACCCCATCATCGGCGTGGAACTCAGCGAACTGGCCTGCAAGGACTTCTTCGAAGAAGCCGGCGAAAAAGCCAAGGTCCACCCCGGTGAGCCTTTCATCACCTTCAAACACGACAACCTGCAACTCTGGTGCGGCGACTTCTTCCAGCTGGTTCCCGACGACCTCAAACACGTGCGACTGGTCTACGACCGCGCTGCCCTGATCGCCCTGCCGCCCCACATGCGCAAAGACTATGTAAACCACCTCACCGCCATCATCCCCGACGGCACAAAAATCCTGCTGATCACCCTGGACTACGACACAGAGATCAAAGGCCCCCCGTTTAACGTCAGCGACGAAGAGGTGCGGGAGCTCTACCAGGACGACTACAAAATCGAACACATCCTGACCAACACCCTGGCCAAGGATCATCCGTTTACAAAACGGAAAGGCCTGGAAAATGCCTCGGAAAGCGTGTTCCGTCTAACCAAAATCTAAGATGCCTTCAAGCGGTCGCATCATTAGTCTGATCGGAGTGTACCGGGGGTCTTCCTGAAAGCGAATTTGATGTCTGAGCGCAGCGAGTTGCCAATTCGCTTTCAGGAAGACCCCTGGTGCGCTCCAGCCCCCATAGCGACATGCCAGCCCACCAGAGCTACAAAAACCCCACACCGCTCTAACATAATTTAATGAACCTTAACCACTCACACACTGTCCAACTCCCGAACCGTGAACTAAGCTCAAAGTAACCAAGCCGGCCACGAGTTGATCGTTCACAGGCTTGTAAGTATCCATTCCTTCCACCCATAACTAAACGAACCGCCCGGATGGGCGGAGCCGACTGCAACGGGGAAATTGCGTGAATTGAAAGCTGAAGATACAGCGAGCGAGGGCAATCTATGAGCATACTGCAGCACTTCAAAGACCGGTATGAGAGTACCCAGGAAGAAGAATACAGCCTGGAGGAATACCTGGAGATCTGCAAAAAGGACCCAACGGCCTATGCCACGGCCGCTGAGAGAATGTTAATTGCCATTGGCGAACCAGAGCTCGTCGATACTTCCAAAGATCCGAGGCTTTCAAGGATATTTTCCAACAAGGTCATCAAGCGGTACCCCGAGTTTTCCGAGTTCTATGGCATGGAAGACGCCGTGGAAAACATCGTTTCCTTCTTCCGCCACGCCGCCCAGGGCCTGGAAGAAAAGAAACAGATCCTCTACCTGCTGGGCCCAGTGGGCGGTGGTAAATCGTCCCTGGCGGAAAAACTCAAGTCACTGATGCAGAAAGTGCCCTTCTACGCCATCAAGGGCTCGCCAGTAAACGAATCTCCCCTGGGTCTGTTCGATCCCGCCGAAGACGCCCAGATCCTCGAAGAGGAATATGGGATTCCTGCCCGTTACCTGAAAAACATCATGTCGCCCTGGGCCGTGAAACGCCTGCATGAGTACGGCGGCGACATCAGCCAGTTCCGGGTTGTAAAAATGTACCCCTCGGTACTCGACCAGGTTGCTGTTTCCAAGACCGAGCCCGGTGACGACAACAACCAGGACATTTCCGCCCTCGTCGGGAAGGTCAACATCCGCATGCTGGAGGATTTCTCCCAGGACGATCCGGATGCCTACAGCTTCAGCGGTGGCCTGTGCAAGGCCAACCAGGGGCTGATGGAATTCGTAGAGATGTTCAAGGCACCCATCAAAGTGCTGCACCCATTGCTGACCGCGACCCAGGAAGGCAACTACAACACCACCGAAGGCATGGGCTCTGTCCCGTTCGACGGTGTGATCCTGGCCCACTCCAACGAATCGGAGTGGCAGACCTTCCGCAATAACAAGCACAACGAGGCGTTCCTTGACCGGGTCTATATCGTCAAGGTGCCCTACTGTGTGCGGGTGACCGAAGAAATCGAGATCTACAAGAAACTGCTCAGCAACAGTTCGCTCGAAGGCGCTCCCTGCGCGCCAGACACCCTGGACATGCTGGCCCAGTTCTCGGTGCTCTCGCGCATCAAGGAGCCGGAAAACTCCAGCATCTTCTCCAAGATGCGGGTTTATGACGGCCAGAACATCAAGGATACAGACCCGAAAGCCAAATCCATCCAGGAGTACCGTGACGCCGCTGGCGTGATGGAAGGCATGGACGGGCTCTCTACCCGCTTCGCCTTCAAAATCCTGTCCAAGGTCTTCAACTTCGACACCACCGAAGTGGCGGCGAACCCGGTACATCTGCTCTACGTTCTGGAAAAACAGATCGAACAGGAACAGTTCCCGCCGGAGACCCATGAGAAATACCTGAGGTTCATCAAGGAATTCCTGGCGCCGCACTACGTGCAGTTCATCGGCAAGGAAATCCAGACTGCGTATCTGGAAAGCTACAGCGAATACGGCCAGAACCTGTTCGACCGGTACGTCACCTATGCCGATTTCTGGATCCAGGATCAGGAATACCGGGATCCGGACACCGGCGAAATCCTCGATCGCTCCTCGATCAACGAAGAACTGGAAAAAATCGAGAAGCCCGCGGGCATTTCCAACCCGAAGGATTTCCGGAACGAGGTGGTCAACTTTGTGCTGCGGGCCCGGGCCAACAACGGTGGCAAGAACCCGTCCTGGCTCAGCTACGAAAAGCTGCGCAGCGTGATCGAGAAGAAGATGTTCTCGAACACCGAGGATCTGTTGCCGGTGATTTCGTTCAACCCGAAAGCAAGTCAGGAAGACCAGAACAAGCACAAGCAGTTCGTCGAGCGTATGGTCGATCGAGGCTACACGGAGAAGCAGGTTCGGCTGTTGGCAGAATGGTACCTGCGGGTTCGCAAGTCTCACTAAGTCAGTGACCATTCACTGAGCTGGAGTAACGCCATGGGAATGACCCACATAGTCGACCGGCGACTGAACGGTAAAAACAAAAGCGCGGTGAACCGGGAACGGTTCCTGCGCCGCTACCGCCACCACATCAAGCGTGCGGTGTCGGACGCGGTTCAGAAGCGCTCAATCACCGATATAGAACGGGGCGAGAAGGTCAGTATTCCGTCCCGGGATATTGAAGAACCGATCTTCCACCACGGCCAGGGCGGCAAACGGGAGGTGGTGCACCCCGGCAATCAGGAGTTCGTGGCCGGCGACACCATCCCCAAGCCAGAGGGCGGTGGTGGCCAGGGCTCCGGCCAGGGACAGGCCAGCCCGGACGGCGAGGGCATGGATGAATTCGCCTTCCAGATCACTCAGGAAGAATTCCTCGATTTTCTGTTCGACGATCTCGAACTGCCCAACCTGGCCCGCAAGAAACTCAAGGACACCGAGGCCTTCAAGTATATCCGCTCCGGCTTCAGCACCGAGGGGGTGCCGGCCAAGCTGGATGTCGTACGCTCGTTGCGCGGTGCCCACGCCCGACGCCTGGGCCTGGGAGGCGCGCGCAAGAAGAAGATCCGGGATCTGGAAAAACAGCTGGAAGCACTGAAATCAGCGCCGGAAGACCTGGATCCCGCGTTCAGCCACGAAGACCAGATTCAGGTTCTGGAGGAGGAAATCGCGCGACTGAAGGCGAATGTTCGCCGCATTCCCTTCATTGATGAGATCGACCTGCGCTACCGCCAGCACGTGAAAAAGCCACAGCCGGCCACCAGTGCCGTGATGTTCTGCCTGATGGACGTGTCCGGGTCCATGACCCAGATGCACAAGGACATCGCCAAGCGCTTCTTCATCCTGCTGTATCTGTTTCTGAAGAAGAACTACAAGAAGATTGAAGTGGTCTTCATCCGGCATCACACCAGCGCCAAGGAAGTGGACGAGGAGGAGTTCTTCTATTCCCGGGAAACCGGCGGCACCATCGTCTCCAGCGCCCTCAAGCTGATGCACAAGATTATCGAATCCCGGTATTCCCCGGCCGAGTGGAACATTTACGCTGCCCAGGCATCGGACGGTGATAATTGGAACGATGACTCGCCGGTGTGCGGGAAGATCCTGGCCGACAATATCCTGCCCTTGGTGCAGTATTTTGCCTACGTGGAGATCACACCCCAGGACCACCAGATGCTCTGGTACGAGTACGAGAAGATCCAGGAGCAATTCCCGCAGAGCTTTGCCCTGCAGCAGATCGCCGACCCCGGCGAAATTTACCCGGTATTCCGGCAGTTGTTCGAGAGGAAAGCCGCATGACTAACCTCATGGACCGTCCAAACTCGCCCGAAAGCGATCAGCCCAGAGCCCGGGAGCCGATCTCGACCGGTTCTGAATGGACGTTCGAGCTGATCCAGAAATACGACGACGAGATTGCCAAGTGCGCCGCCGAGTTCGGCCTGGACACCTACCCCAACCAGATTGAGGTGATCAGCGCCGAACAGATGATGGACGCCTACAGCTCCGTGGGCATGCCGGTTGGCTACCATCACTGGTCCTTCGGCAAGCAGTTCCTCAGTACCTCCAAGGGCTATCAGCGCGGTCAGATGGGCCTGGCCTACGAGATCGTGATCAACTCCAACCCCTGCATCGCTTACCTGATGGAAGAGAACACCCTCCCGATGCAGGCGCTGGTTATCGCCCACGCTTCCTACGGCCACAACTCGTTCTTCAAGGGTAACTACCTGTTCCACACCTGGACCGACGCCAGCGCGATCATCGATTACCTGGTGTTTGCCCGCCATTACGTGGCGGAGTGCGAGGAGCGCTATGGCGTGGATGCCGTCGAGGAAATCCTGGATTCCTGCCATGCCCTGATGAACTACGGCGTAGATCGCTACAAGCGCCCTGCACCGATATCGGCTTCAGAAGAAGTGCGGCGCCAGAAGGAGCGTGAGGAGTACCAGCAGCGGCGCATCAACGATCTCTGGCGCACCATTCCGAAAATGGACGACGAGGATGACCCGGTTAGACGCGGCAAGCGCTACCCGGAAGAGCCACAGGAGAACATTCTCTACTTCATCGAGAAGAACGCGCCACTGCTGGAGACCTGGCAGCGGGAAATCATCCGCATCGTGCGGAAGCTGGGCCAGTACTTCTATCCCCAGCGCCAGACCCAGGTCATGAACGAAGGCTGGGCCAGCTTCTGGCACTACACCCTTCTACACCGTATGTACGACAAGGGCCTGGTGACAGACGGTTTCATGCTGGAGTTTCTCCAGAGCCACTCGGCGGTGGTGTATCAGCCACCGTTCAATAGCCCCTGGTACTCCGGCCTGAACCCTTACACCCTGGGATTCTCGATCTTCACGGATCTGCGCAGAATCTGCGAGAACCCCACAGACGAAGACCGGGAGTGGTTCCCGGACATCGCCAGCGGCGACTGGCTGGAAACCCTGCATTTCGCGATGAAGAACTTCAAGGACGAGAGCTTCATCCAGCAGTTCCTCTCACCCAAGGTGATGCGGGACCTGAAACTCTTTGCGATCCAGAACGACGATCAGGAGGACGTCTATCGGGTAACCGCCATCCACGATGAACCCGGTTACCGGGACCTGCGCGAGAAACTGGCGCGACAGTACAATCTCAGTTATCGCGAACCCAACATCCAGGTATGGAATGTGGATGTGCGCGGCGACCGCTCCCTGACCCTGCGCCACATACCGGTAGACCGTGTGCCACTGGGCAAGGAAACCGACGAGGTTCTGCGCCATGTGCACAGGCTCTGGGGCTTTGATGTGCATTTGGAAAGCGTGGACGATGGCACCGTGGTGGAAGACCACCACTGCCCGCCTAGGGAACTTGAGGAGGACTGAATCTGGAGCCTGATGGCAAATTCGGGCCGGTACTGGCCGGCCCGATTCTACGTCATTCCGCGCCGGACTCACTTGTTCTGTGGCTGGTAACCAGCGAACGGACAGCGCTCGCCGTTCAGGTATTCAAAGGCAGAGAGCTCCTGCTGGATCGTCCGCTAGCAGAATCAGAGGTTTCACGGCTTCGAATTGGTACCCGTGCCTGGCTGAACCTTCTGACAATCACACCGGACTCCGCTCTGCCCCGGGACACCCCGCTTGAGTACGACCTGGGGCTCACTGGTGACGGATCCGCCCCACCCCGATGGATCCGCAGCTGGGCTACGCATCTTTGCCCGGAGAGCCGCGATCGCCCTGGCTTTACCCTGAAGTCGAAACTGGATCGCATACTCCATGGCTCCTGCCGGAGACCTCACCATCCCTCGCGAGACGGTTTGGTTCGGGTGGATGAGGAACTGCAGAAGGCACAGAGACTAGAGGACGTTCCGTCTCTGCTGCTGATGACCGGCGACCAGGTCTACGCCGATGATGTGGCCGGTCCGATGTTGCACGCCATCCAGTGCGTTATTCACCAGCTGGGTCTTTACCAGGAAGTGCTGGAAGGCGCCTCGCTTTCACACAGCAAGGAACTGACTTCGGTAGCAAATGCCTATTACCACCGGGATGAACTGCTGCCGGAATCCGAATTTAACGAGGACCTCACCGAGCGTTTCTTTGGTGGCGTCCGCAAGCCAGTGTTCACAACCGCCAACGCCGGCAATCACCTGATCTCGTTCGCCGAGGTGATGGCCATGTACCTGCTGGTGTGGTCGCCGGAGCCCTGGCACCTTGTTACCAGCGCGGAGCCAGTCGAAGATCCGGACGAACTGGCGCGTTATCGGAAAGAACAGGCCGCTATCGACGAGTTTCGCAGAACCCTTCCGCGGGCAGCGCGGGCCATGGCTAACGTGCCCGTCTATATGATCTTTGATGATCATGACGTTACCGACGACTGGAATCTCTCGGCCCTCTGGGAAACCACCGCTTATGAACACCCCTTTTCCCGGCGCATCATCGGCAATGCCCTGCTGGGCTATCTCTTGTGCCAGGGCTGGGGTAACCAACCGGGTAATTTCGGGGACCTGATCGAACAGTGTCAGAAGCTGTTCGATTCCAGTGACGGACAACACGAGCTGGACAAGGCCATCCAGGATGAATTGATCGACCAACTGTTTCACTTCCAGCACTGGCATTACAGCCTGCCCACCTCGCCCAGACTGGTGGTTCTGGACACCCGCACGCACCGCTGGCGCAGTGAGATCCGGCGCAGCCACCCGTCCGGCCTGATGGACTGGGAATCGCTGACCGATTTCCAGCATGAGATCATGGGCGAGGACGCGGTCGTGGTGGTCTCCCCGGCGCCCATGTTCGGGGTGAAGCTCATAGAGATGATCCAGCGGGTGTTTACCTTTTTCGGCAAACCCCTGCTGGTAGACGCTGAAAACTGGATGGCGCATCGAGGCGCCGCCAGTGTACTGCTCAATATTTTCGGCCACCCCCGAACGCCCAGACACTTCGTGATTCTTTCCGGGGATGTCCACTATTCGTTTGCCTATGACGTTAGGCTGCGCCACAAACAGAACGGTCCACATGTCTGGCAGATCACCAGTAGCGGCATCAAAAATGAATTCCCCAACACCCTGCTGGAATGGCTGGACCGGCTCAATCGCTGGCTGTTTGCGCCCTGGTCGCCCCTGAACTGGTTCACCAAGAGACGGCGAATGTGGATCTCTCCCAGGCTACCGGAGGGCCGGGAAGCCGGAGAGCGCTTGTGGAACGGGGCGGGCATCGGGGATGTGAGGCTGGATGAAGAAGGCGAACCCACCGCCATCCGGCAACTGGATGCCGGCGGCGGGGGTACGATTTTTCAGCGACGCGCTAAAGAAAACTGATCAGGCGTTGACCGAGGGCAGCCCGGACAGGGCCATCGCCAGTTCCTGTTCGTCGTATTCGTGGTCGCTCAGTTCACCGGCAAAGTAGGAGGTATAGGCCGCCATATC
This sequence comes from Marinobacter sp. MIT932201, assembly GCF_047123295.1. Lineage (NCBI taxonomy): Bacteria > Pseudomonadati > Pseudomonadota > Gammaproteobacteria > Pseudomonadales > Marinobacteraceae > Marinobacter > Marinobacter sp. MIT932201. The sequence continues at coordinate 3,428,672 of NZ_CP138917.1, forward strand.
GAAATGGCCGTGACCGCAGAGGTTGAACAGAATCACCTCTTCCTTGCCTTCCCGCTTACAGCGCAGGGCTTCGTCGATGGCGCCCTTGACCGCATGGTTGGCTTCCGGAGCCGGCACAATACCTTCATTCTTCGCGAACAGCACACCGGCCTCGAAGCACTCCCGCTGGGTATAGGACACTGCATCAAACAGCCCCAGTTCCTTGGCGTGGGAAACAAGCGGGGCCATACCGTGGTAGCGCAGGCCACCGGCGTGGAAGCCGGGCGGGGTGAATCCGGAGCCCAGGGTATGCATCTTGGTGAGCGGGGTCATGTGGGCGGTATCGCCATAATCATAGGCGTATTTGCCCCGGGTCAGGGTGGGACAGGCCGAGGGTTCCACCGCTACAATCCGGGATTTCTCACCGCCTCTCAGGGCGTGGCCCATGAACGGGAAGGCAATACCTGCAAAGTTGGAACCACCGCCGGTGCAACCCACGATCACATCGGGCCAGCAGTCCGCCATTTCCATTTGCTGCATGGCTTCCAGTCCGATGATGCTTTGATGGAGCAGCACATGATTGAGTACCGAACCGAGGGCGTACTTGGTGTTAGGATCCTGGACAGCCAGTTCCACGGCTTCAGAGATGGCGATGCCCAGACTGCCGGTGTGGTCAGGATTTTCGGCCAGCACTTTGCGTCCAAACTCGGTCAGCTCCGAGGGTGAGGCGACACACTTGGCACCGTAGGTTTCCATGACGGCCCGACGATAGGGCTTCTGGTTGTATGAAACCCGGACCTGGAACACGGTCACGTCCATATCAAACAGGGAACCGGCAAAAGACAAAGAGGTGCCCCACTGCCCGGCACCGGTTTCCGTAGTCAGGGTTCGAATGCCCGCTTCCCGGTTGTAGAAGGCTTGCGGAATCGCGGTGTTCGGCTTGTGGCTGCCCGCCGGGCTCACGCCCTCGTACTTGTAGAAGATTTTTGCCGGGGTGCCGAGGGCCTTCTCGAGGCGATGGGCCCGGTACAGAGGCGCTGGACGCCAGAGATTGTAGACGTCACGCACCGGCTCCGGAATCTCGATTTCCCGCTCGGTGGTTACCTCCTGTTCGATCAACGCCATCGGAAACAGCGGCTCAAGATCCGACGGGCCCACCGGCTGCTGGGTGCCGGGGTGCAAGACAGCCGGCAAGGGCTCAGGCAGGTCCGCCTGCAGGTTGTACCAGTATTTGGGCATCTGGCTTTCTTCGAGAAGGAACTTGGTTTGCATGAATAAAAAATTCCTACTGTTTGTGTTGTTATAGGTATTCAGAATACCCATTCCAGGCCCGCATAAAAAGTTCTTCCGGGACCTGGTTCGAAATAGCCCCGGTCTTCCACCGGGCGGTTCGCATTGGCGTTTATGCGTACATTACTGAAATAATCCTGATCCAGCAGGTTGCGAATGCCGGCATACAGGTTCAGGGTCTGATACGCCATGCGAATTGAATCGCCGGCACGCAGACCAGCCAGCCAGTAATCACTGACCAGGGTCTGGTTACTGTTCTCGGCGTAGAACTCGCCCACATACTGCCACTCGAGGGCCGCAAAACGGCCGCCTGTTCCGCGCCACTCCAGTTCGTTCACCCAGAGCTGCTCGGGCAGACCTGCAATGGCATTGCCGCTGGCATCGTTGCCCTGCTCATCGGCAAAGTCCCGTAATTCGTAATCCGCCAGGGTCAGCGCGCTGGTTACCCGCCATGCGTAGGACAGCTCCCAGGCCAGCCCCAGTTCGAAGCCATTGCGACGGGTTTCACCGGCGTTTTCATAGAAGGTCTGATCGCCCACGTTGAAGGGCAGGATCTCGTCCTCCACCCGAATGGAAAACAGCGCCATATCATAGCTCAACCCTGCACCCAGCATGCCGCGCATACCCAGCTCGCGATTCAATGCCTGCTGGGGCTCCAGATCGGGATTGAAGCCACCGCCATTCGGGTTGGCAAACTCGGTGAAGGTGGGGGACTCGAAAGCGGTACCCAGGGTGGCGTATACCTGGTGCCTCGGTGCCAGTTTGTAGCTGATTCCGGCAACACCACTGTACTCCCGGAAGGTCCGGTTGCCCGAATCATCGCTACCGTCCTGCAGCCATTCGTCGTCTATCGCCATATGCAGCCGGTCGAACCGCACGCCCAGGGAGATGTTGAGTACGTCGCTCAGCGCCAGATCGCCCTGGCCAAACACGGCGACATTGGTGGCGCTCTGGTTTTCCGCCTGGGTCTGGCCGGTGATATCACCATCGATCGACACGGAATAACGGCGCCGATCATCGGACTGATGGTGTACATCAAGGCCGGTGACCCAGACCAGAGGCAATCCGGCCAGCATCGATTCCTGCTGGTACTGGGAACTGATGCCGTAAAAATGCCGGTCGTAGGCTATCCGGCTGCTTCCGGGAAACGGCAGTTGCTGCGCGAAATCCCGGTGGGTGTAGAAGGTATCGAGGGTGAGCTGGCCGGGCAGCACGACGGAATCCTCCCATCTTACACCCAGGGTCTGCTGGTTCACGGTCTGGCTACTATCCAGCCTTTTGGCAAGCGCGGTGGCCTGTTCCGGATCCTCTTCGGCCTGGGCCAGGGTAAGCCCGCCGGGGTCTTCGGATTTCGGGTTATGCAGCGCGTTGAACGTTGCGGTCAGACGCCTTCCGGACTCCAGATCCCGCGCGACACAGGCGTTGAACAGCGCCTTTTCCGCCTCACTCTGCTCCCGGTGGCCATCGAATGTCAGCCACGAAAGCGTTGCTATGCCGCTGGTATCGCCATCCACGCCGTTGCCCTGTATGGCAGCCTTGCGATAGTCGTCACTGCCGCCATCCAGCCGCAGACGGCCGCCCGCCGGGAGTTCGTCGCCTAGCGCGGTCGAAATATCGATGACACCGCCGGCAGCGTTTCCGTACTGTACCGAAGCCGGCCCCCGAATAACCTCGATGCGCTGGGCCGAATCCAGATCAATGGCATCAATCTGCGACTGGCCGTCCGGCAGCGTGTAGGGGATGCCGTCCACCTGGATCCGGATACCCCGAATACCGAAAGGCGCCCTGGCCCCGAACCCGCGAGTGGACAGCCGGAGGTTCTGGGCAAAGTTGTAGCGGTTCTGGAAGAACAGGCCGGGGACGGTATCGAGGGATTCGTCCAGCTGCAGGCGCTGCTGTCCCTCACGGATGTCCGGAGCGTTGACCACGGAGACCGCTGCGGGCGTTTCATACAGGTCCCGCACCAGCCTCGGTGACGTAACCTCCAGAACCAACTCTTCCTCTCCCTGGCCTGCAGGTGGTTGGGCCGTCACAACAGGGGAGACTGAAAAGCAGATGGGAACCAGTGCCAGAGTTGCAAGGTAATTATTCTTGTTCAAAGGGCCTCCAGGGGACTCGTTATCAAGAACTTCTCCTGACAACGGGTACGCCAGCAATCGGAAAATGGTGTCATCCCATTCAATCCGTCGGAAAGCCAGTTTTAAATAATCATTTCATCTGTTTTTTTATAGGACTTTGGTTGCAGGTACAAGGCGGCGAAATCAGGCGGGGATCCACGCTTCAAGCAGATCAACCAGCCAGGGCACCAGCAAAGCCGTTGCGAACGCCGAAAGTGCCATCGCCAGACCTGAGAAAGCCCCCATCTGCGAGCTTACCTGAAACGCCCGGGCGGTTCCGATACCGTGGGCTGCAACACCCATGGCGATGCCTTTGGCGGTGTCATCCCTAACCCGGATCCACTCGAAGAGTTTTGTGCCCAGAACGGCGCCGGTGATGCCCGTTATCACGACCAGGACGGCCGTCAGAGACGGGAGCCCGCCAATTTTTTCAGAGATACCCATGGCTACCGGTGCCGTTGCCGATTTCGGGGCCAGGGACATCTGGATCTCCGTAGACCCTCCGAGAACGCGGGCCAGACCAATGGAACTGCCGGCAGCGATGACGACGCCGCAGAGGAGCGAAATCGTCACGGGCAGCCAGAGCTGTCGCAACCGGGAAAACTGCTGGTACAGGGGAACAGCCAACGCCACCGTCGCCGGACCCAGCAGAAAGTGAACAAACTGCCCGCCTTCAAAATAATCACTGTAAGACGTGCCAGTGGCCAGCAACAGGATGATGAGCATGGCGACGGACGTGACGACCGGATTGGCGAGGGGATTGGAGTTGGTTTTCAGGTACAGCCGGTAGGCCAGACCATAGGCCACCAGGGTGATGGTCAGCCCAAGCAGCGGCGATGTGGAAAGGTAGACCCAGATGTCTTTCAGCCCCGGCTCAGTCATCATCTGCCTCCTTTTCCGAAACGGGCGACGCAAACCAGCGCGTGGTTACCTGCATGATCAGGGCCGTGGCAACCATGGTTATGACCGTACTCAGCAGCAGCGCGAGGGTTATTGGAATCCACTCGTCGGCGATGCGGCCGAAATGCGCCATCATGCCCACACCGGCCGGAACGAAAAGAAGCGAAAGATGGCTCAGCAAGGCGGTAGACGCCTGGTCAACGGACTCCGGGGCTTTGCCCCGGATCATCAGGGTAATGAACAGCATCACCATACCCAGCACCGGCCCTGGAATGGGCAGCCCCAGCAATCGAACCGTGATCTCACCCACCAGCTGATACACCAGTAGCAGGGTAATGCCGTTCAGGAACTGCATGACGCAGGACTCCAGTCAGGGTTTGCTTTGTAAGGTCGAAATGGGAATGATACTCCGGCCATACATGGCCAGGACAAAACCGATCGGGAACATCAGCACTCCGTATACCGCTGCCGGAATGGACATGGCGCTGGACTCCAGCAGGGTCAGGGTAACCATCAGGGCAATGGTGCCGTTCTTCACACCCAGCTCCACCGCCACCGCAAGCGATTCTCTCTGGGTCAGCCCCGCCAGGCGACCCGCAGCAAGGCCCAGCCCGATACCGGCCACATTCAACAGAAAAGTAGCCGGCCCTGCCTGCTTCAAAAGCTCCCAGATCTGGTCACGAACCCCGTACACCAGGGCCACAATCAGGACGGCCAGCACAATACCGCCGAAGATGCTAACGATGCTTTCTGCCTTGCGGGCAACCTCAGGGTTGCGGGTACGAACCACCATTCCAATGGCTACCGGGAAGAGCACGATACCAACCAGCATGCCGATGGTTTTCCACACCGGCAGCACAATGTCTTCCTCGGTTCCCATGTAATGCTGAAGGGCAATGTTGGTGAACAGCGGCAGGGTAAGGATGGTGATCAGGCTGGCACTGACCGTCAGCACAATAGACAGTGCAATATTACCCCGTGAGAGCAGCACAAACAGATTCGATGTGGTGCCCCCGGGGCAGGCGGCAATAATTACCAGCCCAACGGCGATGGCCGGTGGAACCGCCAGCAATGTGGCCAGCAAGAAAGCAATGAGGGGCATGACCAGAATCTGGGCAACGGTGCCGACGATCATCCCTTTCGGATACACCGCTACCTGGCGGAAGTCACGTATCGTCAGGGTCATGCCGATACCGATCATGATAATGAACAGAGCAATCGGCAGTCCTGCCGAGATAAGCGGGCTGGATTCCACAACGCCTCCGGATGTTTTTGTTTTTACTGCAACCAACCGATGAAAAGTAGCACACACTGTGCCCTTTCGGGAGCTTTCAACGGCAACAGCGTGTAACGGTTAAACGCTGTAAAACCGGGAACTTTGTGGACGCAAGCATCGTGTCCAGAAGCAGTTGCACGTATACTTGCATCAGACAATTAAAATACCTGGACACTGGTGGAGACACACAAGGAATGAAACGCCTGGGAACCCTGGATGCCTCTTGGCTGGCCGTAGAATCTGAAGACACCCCCATGCACGTGGGCAACCTGCAGATTTTTTCGCTACCGGAGGGCGCCCCTGACACTTTTCTGCGGGACATGGTGACCCGTATGAAGGAGACCGGCGATGTAGCGCCTCCCTGGGGTTACAAGCTTGCCTGGTCCGGTTTGCTGGGCCGGGTTCTGGCGCCGGCATGGAAAGTCGACAAGAAAATAGATCTGGATTATCACGTTCGCCATTCCGCCCTGCCGCGCCCTGGCGGTGAGCGGGAACTAGGTATCCTGGTATCGCGCCTGCACTCCAATCCCCTGGATTTCGCCCGCCCGCTGTGGGAATGCCACGTTATTGAGGGTCTTGAGAACAACCGGTTTGCGCTCTACACCAAGATGCATCATTCCATGATCGATGGCATAAGTGGTATGCGCCTGATGCAACGGGTACTGACCACTGCCCCTGACAAACGGGATATGCCGCCCCCCTGGTCGGTACGTCCGGAGCGTCGCCGCGGCAGCAAATCCGACTCCGAGGCCAGCGTGCCCGGCGCGGTTTCACAGGCCATGGAAGCCCTGAAGCTGCAGGCGGATATGGCGCCACGCCTGTGGCAGGCGGGCAACCGGCTGGTGCATTCGGTGCGTCATCCCGAAGACGGCCTCACCGCGCCATTTACCGGGCCCGTTTCCAAGATCAATCACCGGGTCACCGGGCAGCGCCGGTTCGCCACCCAGCATTACCAGCTTGACCGCATCAAGGAGCTTGCCCACATCTCCGGCGGCTCCCTGAACGACATTGTTCTGTACCTCTGCGGTACCGCCCTCCGACGTTTTCTGGTGGAGCAGGACGAGCTGCCAGACATTCCGCTGACCGCCGGTATCCCGGTGAACATTCGCCCCTCCGATGACCAGGGCACAGGCACGCAGATCAGTTTCATGATCGCATCCCTGGCGACCGACGAGGCGGATCCATTAACGCGGCTGCAGAACATCAAGACATCCACCCGCAGGGCCAAAGAGCACCTGCAAAAGCTGCCCAAAAGCGCCCTGACCCAATACACCATGCTGTTGATGTCACCCTACATCCTGCAATTGATGTCGGGCCTCGGCGGGCGGATGCGACCGGTGTTCAATGTCACGATTTCCAATGTGCCGGGCCCCCAGAAAACCCTCTACTACGAGGGCGCGAAACTGGAAGCCATGTACCCGGTGTCCCTGATCGCACACGGCGGTGCGTTGAACATCACCTGCCTTAGTTATGACGGATCACTGAACTTCGGCTACACCGGCTGCAGGGACACACTGCCAAGCATGCAGAGACTGGCGGTTTACACCGGTGAGGCGCTGGACGAACTGGAAAGCCTGATTCTGCCGCCAAAGGCCAAATCAGAAGCGGCGGCCAAGCCCAAGGCACCACGAAAGCCGGCGACAAAAAAGAGTAAAGCAGACTGATCGAGCGTAAGATCAGCCCGCGCTTTGCCAGTGGGCAGCGCCCACGAAAATCAGCTGAAGGAAGCGGGTGGTCCGCTTCCGGATCTGCTCGATCTGGTAGTCGTCATCGGCCGAGACGCCGAGCAGATCCGTCAGGCTGAAGGCCACACTCCGGACTACCAGATCACAGGTCATGTCCAGATCCTGGTCGGTAAGGTGATCTACCAGCCTCAGCCTGCGCAGGTCGTTGGCAAGCTCACTGGCAAAGAAACGCATCTCGCTCCGGATACCTTCCTGCACCGCCCTGCTTTCACCTGCCAGCCCTTGAGCCATAAACAGGAAAAAGCTCCGGTTCGCCTGGGCGTGACTGATGAAAATGGCCACCGATTCCTCAATCAGTTTATCCGCCTGCGACACGTTGGCCCGGGCCTCTCGCATCATCCTGCGCAACACCAGTCCCAGCTCATCCACGAGCTGAAGCCCCAGATCGTCCATATTGCGGAAATGCCGGTAAAACGAGGTTGGAACCACACCCGCCTGACGGGTTACTTCCCGGATACCAAGACTGGCGAAATGCCGCCCCTTACCGACCAGCGTTAACGCCGCGCTCATCAGTTTTTCGCGGGTTTCGCCGGGCTTTCTGCGTTGTTTTTCCGCCATCTTTTGTCCGTACCGCCTGCCGTCAACGAATGGCTCACAAGTGTACACATCCGAAAAAATAAAAGTACAGAATGCTTGTCATTTCGAGCCATTACCAGCTGATCCATTGTGACTTTAACGCTCCGTGTGTACAGTCGTACACATTAGTGAACACTTGTACACATGGATAACGGAAAGCCTCAGGGAGGCACTCAGCATGTTAGCGAGAAACACCCAGCACAAAGCTCTGCAATGGCTTGGCAGACAGCTGTTCAACCGAAACGATCCAGAGGCATTTTTCGACCCTCTGCTTGAGCGCATCAATCCGATGTGGGTACAAGAGTACACACCGGCCCGAGTAGAGCAGGTTCTCTCTGAAACCCATGACACCAAAACCCTGATGCTGAAACCGGCCCGACGCTGGTCCGGCTTCAGCGCCGGCCAACATTTGAACATCTGTGTTGAAGTGGATGGAGTCCGCCGCAACCGCACGTTCAGCCTCTCAAGTTCCCCCCTGCTCTGGCGGGACCAGGGGCTGGTCACCCTGACCATCAAACGCCTTCCGGGCGGCCTGGTGACCAACTGGCTTCACGATCATCTGCAAACTGGTGCGGTAATCGGTATGGGCGAGGCCTTTGGCGACTTCCTGATACCAGAACCTGCCCGACCGGTCCTGTTCATTGCCGGCGGCAGCGGCATTACGCCAGTCCTGAGCCAGCTTGAGACCATGGCGGCACAGGATTATCGGGCACCGGTGACATTGCTTTATTTCGTTCGAACCCGTGAAGACGTCATCGCCCGGGAAAAACTGCGGGCACTGGAGGCACGCTATAGCGCACTGACGCTGAATATCATTGCCACCAACGAGTCAGAAGAACCCCGCTACCTGCGTGACCGGGATCTGGAAGCGGTGCCGGGCATCAAGGCACGGCAGGTCTATCTGTGCGGACCGAAGGGGCTCATGGATCTGGCCCGGGACCTTCTGTACCGGAGGGGTATTGCTGACTCGGATATCCACAGCACCTTTTTCTCGGTGCCAACGGCGGATCTGGACAGAGCAACGCTTGGTGGCGAGGTTCAGTTTGAAACCAGTCAACTGGAAGTCGGATCCGAGGGCGATGCCACCTTGCTGGAGATCGCCGAGGCCGCAGGCCTAACTCCGCGCCACGGCTGCCGTATGGGCATATGCCACCAATGCAGTTGCCGGAAAACCACGGGCACCGTCATCAACCGCCTGACCGGCCAGGCCTCCGGCCCCGGCGAGGAAAACGTTCAGCTTTGCATCTCGGTACCCCGGGGCCCGGTGTCACTCGACCTTTAAGCCTATCACCCGATTTTATCGCGGAGCCTTGATGCACCGCAGGGAGTATCACCATGAAAAAGATGACCGAAGCGCAACTCGCAGAGCTTGAAACCGATCTGAACGCGATCCGGGACGAGGTTCTCGCAGACCTCGGCGACCGGGACGCGAGCTATATCCGGCGGATGGTCCGCCTGCACCGAAGTCTCGAAGCCGGCGGCCGGCTCATGATGCCGTTTGGCTTTATACCGCCTGTATTCGTTGCCGCGACGGTGACCCTGGGCGTTGCCAAGATCCTGGAGAACATGGAAATCGGCCACAACGTCATGCACGGCCAGTATGACTGGATGAATGACCCGAGCCTCCACTCCCAGACCTACGAGTGGGACACGGTGTGTACATCAGATTCCTGGCGTCGCACCCACAACTACGAGCATCACACCTACACCAACATCATCGGCAAGGACCGTGACTACGGCTACGCCGTGCTGCGACTCACGGATGAGGAGCCCTGGAAACCCTGGCACGCACTTCAGTTCATTAATTACATCCTGCTGAGTGTGTTTTTTCAGTGGGGCGTGGGGCTGCACGAACTCGAAACCGAGAAACTTCGCAGCCGGGAAATCAGCTGGCGTGAAAAGCTTCCGTTTCTCAAAGAGTTTGCTCGTAAGGGTGGCCGGCAGGCGTTCAAGGACTACGTCTTCTTCCCGCTGCTCACGTTTCCGGTGGCCCCGATTGTTCTGGCGGGGAACGTGGGCGCAAATCTGATCCGTAATCTCTGGTCGTCCACGGTAATTTTCTGCGGCCACTTTACGCAGGATGCGGAAACCTTCACGGAAGAGGAGTGCGAGGGTGAAAGCAAGGGCCACTGGTACCTGCGCCAGCTAACAGGGTCCTCAAACTTTACCGGGGGCCGCTGGCTGCACGTTCTGAGCGGGCACCTGAGCTACCAGGTGGAGCACCACGTATTCCCGGACCTGCCCGCCCACCGGTATCCGGAAATTTCCGGGAAGGTTCAGGCTGTGTGTCAAAAGTACGGCATTCACTACAACACGGGTCGCTTTGCGAAGCAGTACGGCACGGTGTTGAAGCGGATACTCCGGCACTCACTGCCTGAAAAGGTGACCGGAATGGCCAGAGCGGCTTGAGCAGGCCCGACCGGCCAGTCTCTTAGATGCGGCTGGCCGGATCAGGCTATCTGAAGCAATCTCAAAAGCTGGGGTCTGTGCTGATCCTGGATAACGTCGGCCAGAGTGTATTTGTCGAGCACTTCCAGAAAAGCCTTCAGAGCTTCACCAAACATCGATTTCAGACCACAAACCGGCGTTATCTTGCAGGCATTCTTGGAGGAAAAGCACTCCACGATGCTCAGATCCTGTTCGGTTTCCCGAACCAGAATACCGATACTGATGTCAGAAGGGGAACGGTGCAGGCGCATGCCTCCTTTCTTGCCCCGGATGGTTTCAATGTATCCCTTCTTGTTCAACTGATGCACCACCTTCATAAGGTGGTTCTTGGAAATGTCGTAGCTATCGGCGATTTCCTGAATGGTGGCCAGACGATCACCCTGAACTGCCAGATATATCAGTACTCGAAGTGAATAATCCGTGTAGCGGGTGATGTGCATTCAATACTCCAGTTATTGTCACAATCGTTCAGTAAGAAGGTCGGGTTAACAGATAGCAGGCTGTACCACACAGAAATACGCCAGAGATACCCAGCACCACTCCGGACGCCCCAAGCGCAAACAGCATTCCCCAACTCAGCGCCATCATGCTGCAGGCCAGCACCTTCGCCCGTGCCGGCACGGCTCTGCGTGTGCGCCACTGATCAATGGCCGGACCAAACCTGGGGTGGTCTTCAAGCCACTTGGCAAAAGCCGGAGACCCCTTGCTAGCGAAAAATGCAGCCAACAGAACAAAAGGCGTCGTGGGCAACAGTGGAAGCACGACACCAGCGGCAGCCAGCGCAACAGACATATACGCAAGAATTCGGAATCCGGTTTTCCCAAAACGGTCGCCCATTGCGGGGTTCTCACCAAGGTTGATAACTGCATCTATTCTACCGGGATTCAATGAACAGGTCTGCCCAAACGGCTCAGAAAAACCAGACGCGCCACATAGGCCACCTTGACACCAACTGCAAAAACCAGGGTTCCGATGTGCGCGGCAATTTGCACAGAGAGCAACAGCGCGTCCGCAAGCGGGTAGGCAAGCAGAATCGTAGCCAGCAAACCGAAGACGGACAGTCCGAGAGCACCGTTTGCTGCGAACAGCCATTTTTCATAGTCAGCCATGACACACCCCTTTAACATTTACTATAAATACATGTTAATGATATGACCACTTCCTCAGAAAATCAAACCGGAGAGGTTCACCTGCTCTTCTCAGGAGCTCTACGGGCAATACCTCATCGGATATACCCATAAATTAAATTTGACACCTGAAATGCACCTAATCAAAATCCCGCCATAAAGATTTATTCTGTATGAATGTTAAAGAGGAGAAGTTTCATGAAGCTCAAAGAAGCCTACTCAAGTCGACTGGAGGGAGCGCACCATGGCTAAATATCGCCGCCTGTGGTTTTTGCTGATCGGAATCCTGGCAGTAACTTTCACGCTACTGGGGTATTTCGGTGCGGAGGTGTATCGCGAAGCACCGCCAATTCCGGAGCGGGTTGTATCCGCCGATGGCGACACCCTGATGACCGGGGAAAGTATTCTTGATGGCCAGACAGCCTGGCAGTCCGTCGGGGGTATGCAGCTTGGCTCAATCTGGGGCCACGGCGCCTACCAGGCACCGGACTGGACCGCCGACTGGCTGCACCGGGAACTGGAGACATGGCTGGAAATCGCCGCCCGGGAAGAGTACGGACAGGACTGGCACAGCCTCAGCGGGCAACAGCAAAACGCCCTGCAGTACGCCCTGAAAACCGAGTACCGCACCAACACCTACGACGCCGAAACCAGCACCCTGCACCTTTCCGAGCGCAGGGTCGAAGCCATTGCCAAAACCGCCGACTACTACAGCCGCCTGTTCAGTGACGCGCCGGAACTACAGTCTACCCGTGATAACTACGCCATGAAGGAAAACACCCTGCCCAGCGCCGAGCGTCGGGAGCGGATGACCGAGTTTTTCTTCTGGACCGCCTGGGCCGCCGCTACCGAGCGCCCGGAGAGTGACGTTACCTACACCAACAACTGGCCCCACGAGCCGCTGATCGACAACCGGCCAAGCGGTGAGAACGTTGTCTGGTCGTTGATCAGCGTGGTTCTTCTTATTGCCGGTGTCGGTGGCCTGATCTGGGCCTGGGCCTTCCTTCGCAAAGAGGACGAGGAGCCTGAGGCGCCAGTCCAGGACCCGCTCACTGCAGTTGGCCTTACGCCCTCCCAGAAAGCACTGGGCAAGTATCTATTACTCGTGGTTGGTCTGTTCACGTTCCAGGTGATGCTTGGTGGCTTTACCGCCCACTATACGGTGGAAGGTCAGGGCTTCTACGGCATCGAGACTTCGGAGTGGTTCCCCTACTCCCTGATGCGCACCTGGCACATTCAGTCGGCCATGTTCTGGATTGCCACCGGCTTCCTGGCAGCCGGCCTGTTCCTCGCGCCCATCATCAATGGCGGCAAGGATCCTAAATACCAGAAGCTGGGTGTTGATGTGCTGTTCTGGGCTCTGGTTGCAGTCGTTGCCGGCTCGTTTATTGGCAATTTCCTGGCCATCAACCAGATCATGCCGGCCAACCTAAGCTTCATGCTGGGCCACCAGGGCTACGAGTATGTCGACCTCGGCCGCCTCTGGCAGATCGGCAAGTTCCTCGGCATCGTGTTCTGGCTGGTGCTGATGCTTCGCGGCATTGTGCCCGCCCTGCGACAGCCCGGTGACAAGAACCTGCTTGCCCTGTTGACTGCGTCGGTCGTTGCCATCGGCCTGTTCTACGGTGCTGGCTTCTTCTACGGCGAGCGTACCCATATCTCGATCATGGAGTACTGGCGCTGGTGGATTGTCCACCTGTGGGTTGAAGGCTTCTTTGAAGTGTTCGCAACCGCGGCCCTGGCGTTCATTTTCTGCAGCATGGGCCTGGTCTCCCGCACCGTGGCGACAGCTGCCAGCCTGGCTTCCGCCAGTCTGTTCATGCTCGGGGGTGTACCCGGCACCTTCCACCACCTGTACTTCTCCGGCACCACCACACCGGTCATGGCAGTGGGCGCCACCTTCAGTGCACTGGAAGTGGTACCGCTGGTGGTACTCGGCTACGAAGCCTGGGAAAACTGGCGCCTGAAATCGCGAGCCCCGTGGATGGAAAATATCCGCTGGCCGCTGACCTTCTTTGTGGCAGTTGCCTTCTGGAACATGCTCGGTGCCGGCGTGCTCGGGTTCATGATCAACCCGCCCATCGCGCTGTATTACATCCAGGGCCTGAACACCACGCCTACCCATGCCCACGCAGCCCTGTTCGGTGTCTACGGCTTCCTGGCCCTGGGCTTCGCACTGATGATCCTGCGATATATCCGCCCGCGCATCGTTTTTGACGAGCGACTGATGAAAGTCGGCTTCTGGTGGCTGAACATTGGCCTGGTTCTGATGCTGTTCACCAGCCTGTTGCCGGTCGGGTTCATCCAGTTCATTGCCAGCGCCAGCGAAGGTCTCTGGTACGCACGCAGCGAAGCCTTCATGCAGAGCGATATTCTGCAGACCCTGCGCTGGGTAAGAACCATTGGCGACGTGGTCTTCATCGTCGGCGCCCTGGCCGTCACCTGGCAGGTGGTGAAAGGGGTCTTCTTCCCGGATCTCGAGCCGGTTGCCCTGGAAACCGATGAAAAGGGCGCTGCCAGCGAGCTAAGCGCCTGATCAAACAGAGGATGGGCCAGGGACGGGCCACTCTGGAATACCGGATGGGAGGCTTACCTCCCGAGGGGTATCGGAATTGGTGATCTGATCTGTAATACTTGGTCTATAATCAGGTTAAAAAACAATCGGCAACAGGACCAACCCGATGCCCCAGAACAAGCTGACAGACCGTTTTGGCCGCACCGTCAACTACGTGCGTCTGTCCGTCACCGACCGGTGTGACTTCCGCTGCGTGTACTGCATGGCCGAGGACATGACTTTCCTGCCCCGTCAGCAGGTTCTGACGCTTGAGGAAATCGCCCGCGTTGCCCGCAACTTTGTTGATCTGGGTACCGAGAAAATACGCCTGACCGGCGGCGAGCCCCTGGTACGCAAGGATATTCTGGAACTGGTCAAGGAAATAGGCACCTACGGGCTGCGCGATTTCGCCATGACCACCAATGGCAGCCAGCTACCCACCATGGCCGAGCCCCTGCGCAAGGCCGGTATGCATCGCCTGAACATCAGCCTGGATTCTCTGGATGCTGAGAAATTCCACAACATTACCCGCACCGGCAAACTCTCCCAGGTGCTGGACGGCATTGATGCTGCCCGGGAGGCCGGCTTCCGCGGCATCAAGATCAATACCGTGGTGATGAAAGGCCGCAACGATGAAGAGGTCCCCGAGCTGGTCGAGTTCGCCCGGAAGAAGAACGTAGACATCACCTTTATCGAAGAAATGCCCCTGGGTGAGATTTCCGAGCATGATCGTGGTCTTGCCCTGTGCACCAGTGAGGAAGTGCGGGACATCATCAGAAAGCACCACGAGCTGGTGCCTGCCACCGAGGATACCGGCGGTCCTGCGCGTTATTACCGCATGGAAGATAGCAAGACCCGGGTCGGTTTCATTTCACCGCATTCCCACAACTTCTGCTCCACCTGCAACCGGGTGCGGGTAACCGTCGAAGGGCGGCTGCTACTGTGCCTGGGCAACGAGCACTCGGTGGATCTGCGCAGGGTTCTGCGGGGCAATCCGGTGACCGATGACAAGCTGCGGGAGACCATCATCAACGCCATGGATCTGAAGCCGGAGCGGCATCACTTCTCCAGTAATGGGGATGTGCAGATTCTCCGGTTCATGAACATGACTGGCGGTTGAACAGCCAGCACAAAAAAGGGGCCAGATGAAGGTTTTCATCTGGCCCCTTTTTCATTTCTAGTGATCCATTCCACCCATACTGTGCATTGCCATGCCGGAATTCAGGTGATCCATCGTGATCTCCGGGAAAGCCATAGTCTCTCCGCCGTATTCCATTGCAAACTTCTCGGCTTCGGCCTTTGCTGCAAAGGAGGCTAGCGTTGGACCCATGGCACCCTTTCGGCTGGAACCAACAACATAGAAGGCGTCTCGGGCGTCGATCAGGGCGGTGTCGTCCGGGCTTGCCCACTCGGTTTCGGCCATGTCGTGTACGTACAGGGTATGATTGCGGTTAACATTCTCTGGCTGAAGCGCCCACGCGAACATGTCCCGGGTGGAGCAGAATTTGCGCACGTGCTGGTCCTTTTCGGTGATCGCCTGTCCTTTGGGACCGGGGAAGTTGGTAATGACCATGCCGCAGACGTGGCATTCATCGCCGGTTGCGAAATTGACCGGGGCGGCTTTGGCAGTCGCTTGTTCTTCGCTACCTGAACAAGCGGTCAATGCGAAGGCTGCCAGGGCGACCAGGAGCCAGTTGGGTTTACTTCTGTTCATCGGGATAACTCCGTTCAGATACGGCGGTTTCGGAAAAGTAACAGAGCGCCTGCCAGCGGGATGGCAAACCACAACACCAGACCAATCCACAGGCCCGCTGCGCCGACGGGCAGATCGGCGCCAAGGCTGAGCACGCCACTGAGCTGGGCGCTGTCGCCAAAGGCAACGATATTGAGCAGGCGGTAGATATCCGTGGGGTTGAGCATCAACAGCCAGGGCAGCAGTTCCGCGCTGAACTGGCCTTCGTTGGCCACCAGGGTACCCAACAGCATCAGGTCGAAGATCAGCACGAAGAAGAACCAGATCGCCAGGGCCAGGCCGGCGGCGATGGGCTTTTCGCTGACCCGGACACTGATCACATAGGCTAGGGCAATAAAGCCCCACCCCAGTAGCACGGTAGAGCCGATGAAGCGCAGCATGGCTGCCGCGAGACTGGCGATGGCCACGTCTTCGACCAATACGGCAATGGCCACGCCCGCTACGCCGAAACCAATTACGGTGGCCAGCGCGAGGGTCAGACCATGGCCCAGAAACTTGCCGAGCAGCAGTTGGCTCCGACTCATTGGGTAGGTCAGCAGCAACAAAAGGGTTCCCCCCTCTTCTTCGCCCACGATGGCGTCGTACGCCAACAACAATGCGATCAGTGGAATGAGGAAAATCCCGAGGCTCGCGAGGCTGGCAATGGTGGCCGGCGTGGAGGCATACCCCACCTGCCCCGACGCTGCGGCACCAAACCAGGCGATGCCCAAAGCCAGGGTCGCAAACACCAGGGAAATGGCCATCAACCAACGATTGCGCAGGCTATCGCTGAGTTCTTTTCGGGCAATGGTCCAGATACTGTTCACTGGCTGCCTCCACGGTGGGCCAGGCCACCCGAACCGATAAAGTGCACGTAGATGTCTTCCAGGCTGGGCTGATGAATGCTGATATCGGCCACTTCACCCGAGGCCATTACGGCATTCAGCAGCGTCATCTTTTCCCTCGGCTGCACATCTACCTGCAGGCGCCCGCTGTCAGTCCTGAGGATCAGGCCACTGTTACTCGATGCCCTGTCAATTACCTTTTCCAGCGCCGAGATACTGTTCGCGGGATCCAGAGACAGGGTTACCGGCATATTGGCCTGCCGCCTCAACGCGGCCAGATCCCCGGCGGCCTTCAGCGCACCATTGGTAAGAATGGCGGCACGATCAATATAGGGCTCGACACCGGGCAGGACGTGGGAACACAGCACGATGCCCGTGCCGCCATTACGCAACTCTCGTAGCAGCCGGTACAGGTCTGCCGTGGCGACCGGATCCAGTCCAACGGTAGGCTCATCCAGCATCAGCAGCTTGGGCTCGCCCAGCAGCGCCTGGGCCAGACCAAGACGCTGGCGCATGCCTTTCGAGTAGGTCTTGGTGCGGGCATTCATGGCATCGCCCAGGCCCACCTGCTCAAGCAGTCGGGGCACTTGCTGCAATGACGCACCTTTCAGCCGGGCAAAATGGGTAAGAATCTCCCGCCCGGTCAGTTGCGGATAAAACATCACATTCTCAGGCAGGTAACCGATGTGCTGGCTCACCTGCGGATCCCCGGCGTGACCACCCAGCACGGAAACCGAGCCCTGATTGGGCGTCATCAACCCCAGAATCAGCTTGATGCAGGTTGTCTTTCCGGCCCCGTTGTGACCAAACAATCCCAGGATCTCGCCCGGCTCCAGGCGCAGATCAATTCCGTGCAGCACCGGGCTCTTGTCGTACCGGTAACTCACATTTTCAAGGTGAAAACAGCTCATCGGATCTCCGGTTGAAGCTCTGCGGGCATCCGCATCAGAGGGTGGGAATCGGTGACACCGGCGGCCTTGACCACCGGAAACGCATCCTGCACCCAGCGCAGGGTATCCACCGCCGGGCTGAACATCAGAACCTTGGCTTCCGGGTATTTCCACAGCAGCCGGTCCACGTTGTCGTTGGGCTCATAGGGCACATCGCCAACGCCATCCTGATTCCGGTCCCAGCCCAGGTAATCACTCCAGAAATTGCCGCTGTTACCTTTCGACCACTCCTGGGTGCGGGTGGCCACATACTTGACCTGCCGCTGATTGTTCACGAACGCGTTGCCAAAAACCTCGTTGTCTTCCGAACCCGCCGTCAGATGAATGCCGATATTACTGTCAGCGAAAACATTGCCCTCAAAGGTGTTGTACAGGGAGTTATAGATAAACACCGCCTTGCCTTCGGCGCCCTCAATGGCAACACCAGCTGTCTGCCCCTGGGACACCCCCGTCACCACATTCCCCCGCAGCTCCGACTGGGTAATGAAATTCATCAGAATCCCGTAGTTCTCATCATTCACCGACCGGTTGTTGATCACCGTCAGACGCTTGCTCTGCATCAGCGCATAACCGGTTCGGGTGTTGCGGGTAACGTTGTTCTCAAGCAGATTATTCATCGAGTACATGTAATGAATGCCATAACGCAGATCCGCCATCTCATTGCCGCGGATCGTATTGTTATTCGCCGTCTCGATGTAGATCGCATCCCGGGTCTGACGAATGTCATTGCCCTCAATCAGGGCCCCGGTCGTGTTGAACAGATGAATCCCGTTACCCCGGTCATTCGGACGCAGCGAGTCATCACCTCGAATCGTATTATTGCGAACCGTCACATCCGGCGTTGCATCCAGCCACACCCCAAAACCCGGCCCATCCAACCGGTTGTTCTCAACCACGGCGCCGCGCGCCTCCCGGGCCACAAAAACTCCCGCATCCAGCTCGTTCAGGTCTAGGCCCCAGTTGCGAACGGCACAGCCGGAAAACCTCACTTCCTCGGCAACAATATCCACTGCATTCCCCAGCCCGCCCGCGTCAATGACCGTGTCGGAATGACAAGACACAGACACCCCGGGCACCCGGATTGCCAGAGACGAAATCTGTTCAGGGGGAAGTTCAAAGCTCGCGCCCGGTTCCAGAGCATCAAGCTGTTCTTGCAGGTCCGCGTTCGCGGTCAGCGATAACAGAGCGACTGTCAGGGCCACTCCATAACGCAAGATTCGATACATCAACGTTTCTCAAAAGTAAGGAAATTGGCGAACTGCACTTTACCTCGAGCAAATCGATGGCAAAGGGCTTTCCGAAACCGTAGAGGGCCATGGATGGCCCGATCCGAGCCCTACAGGGAAGTACTCGCGGGCGTGTTTCGGAAAGCCCTTTGCCATCGGTTTGCCACACCCAAGCAGCAGGCTTACCAGGGCCCGACCATCAGGCCCCGGCAAGACCGACCGAAATCAGGCCTTCTCTACAATCATGCGACCCCGCATCTCCATATGCAGTGCATGACAGAACCAGTTGCAGTAGTACCAGTGCACCCCGGGGCGATCCGCCTTGAAGGTCACTGAAGACGTCTGCTGCGGACTGATCTCCATGCTCACGCCATGGTTCACCATGCAGAAACCGTGGGTAACATCCTCAATGGTGTCCAGGTTGGTCACGTACACCGTCACCTCATCACCCTGCTTCACCTTGAACTCGGTCATCCCGTACTGCGGCGCAATCGAGGTCATGTAAACACGAACCTTGTTGCCATCCCGGATAACCTTGTTGTCGGCTTCCAAAGTCACACCATCCTTCTTGGCCTGCTCAACAGCAGAGGCAAAGAACGGATCGTCGCGCTCATAGATCTTCCGTGTCTTGATCTGATCACGACGTACAAGGATGCAGTCGTGGGGCTCAGCGAAGGTCGGGCCGTCGTGAACCAGCTTCATCTCCTCGCCGGAGATATCGATCAACTGGTCGTTCTCCGCGTGCAGAGGTCCAACCGGGAGGAACCGGTCCTTGGAGAACTTCGACAGTACCACCAGCCACTTGCCATCAGCATCCCGGGATTCGGTCAGGGACGCGTGGTTGTGGCCCGGCTGATAATGGACGTCCAGCTTCTGACGGATGTAGTTCACATCCTCGCCGTTGTAGTGCCTGATGGCATCGGCAATGTTCCACTTGGCCACCTGGCTGTCGATAAACAGAGTGGTGTAGGCATTGCCACGGCCGTCAAAGGTTGTGTGCAGGGGCCCAAGACCCAGTTCCGGCTCGCCCACCACGGTATCCCGCGGCTCGATCTTGCCATCAAACAGATCATCCAGCTTGTCGATCGCAATGATGGATACGGTCGGAGACAGCTTGCCGTTGGCAATGAAGTATTTGCCGTCCGGAGAGGTATTCAGACCGTGCGGGTTCTTCGGAACCGGAATGTAACGGGTCAGCTCCGAGCCGGCACGACCGTCTACCACAGGCACCTTGGAATCACCCAGGGTCTTGTAGTTGCCATTCTTGACCGCCTGCTCAATACGCTCGATGTTGAACACCACCGCCCAGTCGCGATCGTTGCGCATGGTACCGGCCAGATCCAGCGCCTTCTCCGAGTTGTAGCAGGTGGAGCAGGCGTATTTGCCGGTGTAGTCGGCATCGGTGTTATCGAGGTTACCGTCAACAATCACCTGGAAGGCCACCTCCATGGTTTCCGCATCCAGGGCGTTAAACATGGTAAAGCTGCTCTCAAGGCTGGTGTCGCTGCCATCGTTCGGATGGGGAATGACATACTCGGCGTTGCAGAACACATACTTGGTCTTGGGGACCTTCTGCAGCCGGAGGCCATGAATGGCCTGAACGTTCGGAATTGTGGTGATCTTGTCACACTTCATGATATCCAGGCGGATACGGGCAACGCGGGTATTGGCTTTGTCGTTGATGAACAGGTATTTGCCGTCGTAACGACCGTCCGTCATGGAAATGTGGGGGTGGTGGGAATCACCGTTCAGGTGGGTATTGTCATGGCCCAGAACGTCCTTGCTCTCGTTGCTGATACCCCAGCCCGTCGCGGAATCCACGTTGAATACGGGGATACGCATCAGTTCCCGCATGGAGGGTACGCCCAGAACCCGAACCTCACCGGAGTGACCACCACTCCAGAAGCCGTAGTACTCATCAAGCTCTCCCGGATGGATCACGTATTTGTTGCGGGCCTCCTCGGCTGCGGCCGCGAATGCCTCACGGGACATTACCGCGGTGCCGAGCCCTGTTGCACCGGCGACACCCGCCAGAGCAGCAGCCCCCATGAACCGACGGCGACTCTGGCCGCTTTCCGGAAGCTCGTTCAGGTCTTTGGTCAGATCATCTCTTCTTTTCATAACATCCAACTCCGTTATTGGTAATGGCGGTTTACTTCTCATGCTTTCTTTTTTTGGGACTACTCAGGACACCTGAACCACGGGTATTTCCTCCGGGTGGCCCGGTGCATTATGACCACGGCGCTTACCGCGTCGCTTGACGATCAGCGGCGGGCACTTGTGGTCATCGAAATAGGTCATCTGGCAATCCAGGCAGTAATGGCATTCCATGTAGTTGATGTGCCCGTCCGGATGGATCGCCTGGACTTCGCACTCGTGATCGCACAGCCGGCAGGGGTTGCCACACTCCTTGCGCCGCTTGAGCCAGTCGAACACTCTCAATTTGCTGGGCAGCGCCAGGGCTGCACCCAGCGGACACATGTAGCGGCAGAACACCTTGCGGGTGAACAGGTTGACCACCAGCAACAGGACGGCGTAAGTCACGAAAGGCCAGCTACGATCAAACTTGAGGGTGATCGCGGTCTTGAACGGCTCTACCTCGGCCAGGCGCTCGGCGGTTGCCATGGAATCGAGGGACACCCCGAACAGCACCAACAGGATGATGTACTTGATGGCCCAGAGCCGTTCGTGCACTGCAAAGGGCACGGTGTATTGAGGCACCTTCAGCTTCCGGGCAATTTCATTCAGCAATTCCTGGAGTGCACCGAATGGGCACAACCAGCCGCAGTAAACCGCCCGCCCCCAGAGCAGGACGATGGCGGCCACTACGGCCCAGAGGATGAACAACATCGGGTCGATCAGGAACGTGCTCCAACTGAACCCGCTGATCAGGCTATTGGCAAATGTGAGCACGTTGACGATGGACAACTGCCCCATGGCGTACCAGCCGATGAAGAACAGCGTGTAGGTCAGAAAGGCGTGGCGAATCCAGCGCATCATCTTCGGCTTTTTCACCAGCCAGTCCTGGAAAAACAGGATGAACATCAGCACACCGATACCGATACCCAGCACCACAATCTGGAATTCCCGCTGGTACCACACCTGGACCCACATGGGCTGGCTCTCCAGCCATTCTTCCTCGGAGACGACAGGCTCCGGACGGGTGTAATACTGCTCCGGCAGCTGATACTCCAGCGGAAACACCTGGAATTCACTATCCAGGGGACCGGTCTGGCGCTTGACCGTGAGTTCGAGTGTCCAGGGGGTGCCGGGATCGAAGTTGTACTGCTGGCGAATAATGAAGATCGCCATCTCGGTGAATTCCGGCATGCCCTCGGCGTAGACATCGCTCAGCCGGTAGAAATCCAGGTCGCGGAAGTTGAAGGTGTCGCCGAACTGACGGATCTGGATGCGGTCGAAAATGCCACCGCGAACATAACCGGAGCCCTTGAAGGAGTACTCGCCGTTGGCCATGACGGCAATGGCGTGCTCGCCCTCCTCAAGTTCGGATGTCAGCCACTGGTACTGGCTCTCTCCCAGCAGGTTACGACCAATAGTCGGAACATCCAGGTAGGCGGTATACAGATCGATCAGTGGCTCATTTCGTTCTTCGGGCCCTGCGGTATCAACACCCTCGGCTTCCGTACCCTTGAAGGAATCATCCACCTGCCCCTTGGTGAGCAGCAGCCGGCGCACCGAGCCGTCTCCGGTCAGTTCCTCCCAGGTTTTCTGCTCGAAGGCCTGCTTGTCCACGGTAGCCAGCGGCGGACGGGTGCCGTCCTCGCCCTCAACCATACCCAGTTCCACGCCCACCCGATGGGCAGTACGCATGATCACTTCGTTGATGACCATCACGGTGACAGTGGCGCCGGAAAGTCCGTCAACGGCTACCTTGCGCTCCGAGGAGGTTCCACCCACGGTTACCCGCTGGTCGGCTTTCAGGCCCATATACTGATCGGTAAAGGTATGAAGCTTGCTCTCGGGAATACCCACCAGAAGTATGGGTTCGTCGTGGTGGATGACCTTGGCGGCTTTGATCGTTCCTTCGATATCCAGTACGACCATGGCGTTGACGGGTTTGCCCGAGTACGCGGGGGTCTGGACAAAGTCCAGGGACTGATAGGCGTAGCCCACCAGTTCATCGCGGGCATAGAGCTCCTGAATGGCTCGGTTGCCTTTCCGGGGGACAACCCGGGTGACTTCCGGGAAAGCCTGCCCGATGACCTGACGACCGGCAACGGGCTCATACTTGGCCAAAGGCGCTGCATTCAGGGCCATGGCCATGATCGACGCGAAAAAGAGAACAGCGAAGCGGGAAAAAACGGACACAGAAGACTCCCTGAGAAAAAGCGCCTTATTGCTTCAGCCTAGGCAAATTAGAGGAAAATCAAATACCTCTTATTGAATACACCTGGCAGGTAAACTGATCGGATTCTCGCTGTCAGCCCAGGCTGACAGCGTTTCCCTGCGTATCGAGAGGGAGGTAATTATTGATATGACCAAGGCGGATGGACTCCACCATCATGGTCAATGGTTGTTGCGCTTCGTCAGTGGATGGAGGCGTGCCGCCCCGGCCAGACATGGCGGCAACAAACACCACGTCCCAGGACTGGCCCGTGGCCCGGGACTCTTCATGCAGCGTCGCGAAATCCGGGGCTTCATCGGGGGTCTTGTCGACGCAGACTACCGGCGTCAGGGCGCCACCCTCGCCGCGCTCGAAGGCGGCTTTTTCTTCCGGGGACGCCTCATCCGGCAACTCTGCCCGGCAGAACACGAATAGCAGGCGCTGGGGTTCCTGCTGGCTATAAGAGGCCTGAATCAGGTCACTGTAACTGCTGATCATTTTGGTGAATCCTTACTGGTACCGGGCCGCTGCGTTTTACGCCTGGCGGGCAATGAGCTGGTCGTTTGATGTGAGCCTGCGAACTTCATCGCATACTTCTTCCACGGCTTCTTCGCCGTAACTCTGTCCATAATGTTTCTTGAAGCCGAAGTCGTAGAGCCGGACGTGCTCATCAGGCTCAACACCGACGTTCTCGAGGCATGCCCGGGCACAGTGCAACGGACAGCCATCAATCACGGTAATCGGGCGACCAGATCGGGCGGTTTTCACGAGGGACGGCACCTTGCCGCCAACGCCCGAAATGCAGGACATTTCAAATTCACCGGCATGGTCGAGCCGGACCGCCACATTGTTGGCCAGCTGCGCAACATCGGAGCAGCCGGAACATGAGTAAATCAGCGGTCGTTGTTTTCTCGCGATCACTCGTCCTCCCATCCAGAAACCTGGAGGCTTGCAAAAATGTGTTCAGTTACTGACTGATCTCGATCAGGCGCTGGGGATCTGAAATAAACAGTCGGCTACGGTTAACCCGCACCAGTCCGTTGGACTTGAGATCCGCCAGAATCCGGGAGAAGGTTTCCGGCTGCATGGCGAGCCTGGAGGCCACCAGGCACTTGGGCAGTGGCAACTCTACTTCTCCACCCTCCTCTGCACCGTTGGGCAGCAGGTCGATCAGGTAGCGGATCAGGCGGTCACGGGCGTTCTGGACGGTCATGATTTCCAGGTCGTGGAACCGGGAAACGGCGCGTTTGGCGTAATGCCGCAGCGCTGCCTGAGCGTATTTGGGGTTGCTTTCCAGCATGTCCTGGTAGGCCTTGACCGGAATCATCAGTACTTCGCTGGATTTCAGGGCCTCGGCGTAGCAGGCATACCGGGGCGGATCGGCGTAGATCATGACTTCGGCAAAGCAATCACCGGGGGCGATGCTGTCGAGAGTTCGGTCGATACCAGAGGAGTCCAGGCGGTACAGACGCAGGCGGCCGGAAATCACGAAGAAGAAATGGTGCGCCGGCATGTCCTGGCGGTAGAGCAGCTGGTGATGGCCAAGGCGGATTCTTCGGGACTGCTGGATCAGGTGCTGCAGGTCTTTGCCATTGAGTTCCGAGAAAAGTGGATGGCTACGCAGGGCCTGGAGGTCGTCTTCATCATCGAAAGGCTTGTTGACGGCGACGAGCACGGGTTTGGTGTAGCGGGTTTCGGCCGTTTGGGTCATTGCCATTGGTGTATCCTCTCTGCATATTCATGCATTCGAAATCATGTTTTAAATAGTAGAAGGATACTGGGGGAAAATCGCTCCCCCCATGGGGGTAGTCGGGGAGTTATTCGGGAGTAATTGACCTAACTCAAAGTGTTCTGTTGCCAACTAATTTGAGCTCAACAGGAATTCACTGAGCCTTGGTATTGGCGGACTGACTGTAGAGCACAGGTTGGCAGCCAGTAGGGCTTCCCAAAACGCGCTCCTTGCGGCACGTCCCTGTGACGCTTGACTGCAGCCATCCATGGCTGCAGACAGTTTTGGGAAGCCCTACTGACCACCAACCTCCCGACCCCGGAGCCAAACCCTTAATTACTGCATCAGGGGCGAGTCTGGGAGTTCGAGATCGACACCTTCCACACCCGTTTCAGCAGCCAGAACCTGCAAGTACTGACGGAATGCCCGGCGGGTTACACTCTCGCTCAGATACTGCCGGATCTGGGGTTTGACGTGCTCGTACGGGAGCTGCTGGCCGTCGATTCTCTGGTCAACGCGAACGATGTGCCAGCCGTAGCGGGTTTCGATCAGTTCCGGGTTCAGGCCTTCCTGGAGGGCGAGGACCGGGCGCTCGAATTCGTCGACGGTCTGGCCTTTGCTGATCTGGCCGAGGCTGCCTCCCTGGTGACGGGATTCGCAGGCGGAGTATTGTTTGGCCAGTTCGGCGAACTGGGAGCGGCCGTCGATGAGGGACGACAGTAACTGTTGGCCGGCTTCTTCCTGGCGGATGCGTTCCTGGACGTCGTCCGGGGCAGCGGCGAGGAGGATGTGGCTGACAGCCATCAGTGTGGGGCTGCGGAAGCGGGCCGGATTGGCGTTGTAGAAGCGTTCGCAGTCCTGTTCGGTCGGGTCCGGGACGTTGAGTTCGAATTCCAGAACCCGGGCGATGCGGTCTTCTTCGTCGTCGATGTCGTCGAGCTTGAGGCGGCTGGCCTGCTGCAGGAGCAACTCGCGGATGACGAGGCTTTTGGCAGCTTCGTGCCAAGCTTCGGCGACTTCCTCGGCCGGGTGATGCTGCATTTCCCGGGCGATGTCGTCTTCGCCGATGAGGGTTTCACCCACATAGACCGGCGGGAACTGGTTTCTGGGTTTTTCGGCGTCGCCGACGGGGATGAGTTGCATAGCAATAACCTCAGGGAACATGGGGTCAGATGAAGGCTTTCATCTGACCCCGTTTTCATTTACATCAAGCGCGCTTGCGAACCACCTGGTACTTCCGCCCGAAATACTCCACCGGCACGCTGAGCATGTGCACCAGGCGGGTGAAGGGGAAGAGCACGAAGATGGTCAGGCCCAGGAAGATGTGGGTCTTGTAGATCCAGTGCACATCGGCGATGTAGCCGGCCACGCCGCCCTGGAGGGTGACAATGCCCTGGGCCCAGGCCGAAAACTTCAACATGGTGCTGCCATCCAGATGGCCCATGGTGGGCAGGATGGTCAGAAGGCCGAGTGCCAGCTGAACCACCAGAATGACGATGATCATGTTGTCCGCAAAGGTGCTGCTGGCCTTCACGCGGGGGTCGGTCAGCCGGCGCCAGGCGAGCATGCCGCCGCCAATGATCGCCATCACGCCAGCAATACCGCCGACGACGATGGCCATGACCTGCTTGGTGCCAGGTGTCATGAACGGCTCGTAGAAAGCGTGTGGAGTCAGCAGGCCCACCAGGTGGCCGAAGAAGATCACCAGCACACCCACATGGAACAGCACGCTGGCCATCACCATGTTTTTCTTGCGCAGCATCTGGCTGGAATGGGCTTTCCAGGTGAACTGGCCCTGGTCATAGCGTGCCCAGGTACCAATCACCAGAATCGCGAGAGCAATGTAGGGATAAACCCCGAACAGTAGTGTATTCAGATAGGACATCATTTCCGTTTCCTCCTGCGCCCTCAGGCGCGCCCTGCCTGACGGGGTGTTGCATCCGTCATCAGCTGATCACTCAGGTGAATGGTCTGGGTCTGTTCCAGTTCGCGGCGGCGTTGGCCTACAACGCTGCCGGTACTGCAGGAGCTGCCCTGATCATCAACAAATTTCACCATTTCCTCTTCCCAGACCTTGTCCAGAGCCTCCGGGGTATCGTCGCGCTCTTCCGCGGCGACAATCTCCGCAAGCTCCTGGCGGTTCGCGCTTCGACCGGACAGGGTCAGCAGGGAATCCATCACCACGTGATAGAAGCTTTCCCGTTGATACAGTCGCTCGCCCAGCAAACCCAGGATGTGGTGGATGTCCTCCAGCCAGTTCCGGATCTCGTCCCAGGGGCGGGTGGAGAGGTATTCCAGGAACAGCGGCAGGTAATCCGGCAGCTCCCGGGCGTCGATCTCCAGACCGTTGGTACGGTACTCCTCCATCAGGTCCACCATGGCCTGGCCCCGGTCGCGGGATTCCCCGTGCACGTGTTCGAACAGCAGCAGGGATGTCGCCCGGCCCTTGTCGAACATGCCCACGTAGTTCTCCTGCATGTCCAGCAGGTCGCCATCGCAGATCATTTCTACACAGCGCAGCAGTTGCTCCTTGTTCTGCCTCGGCAGCCGGCTGTCCTCAAGGACTGCGGCTACCAGGGCGTCTTTGGAGGCCTGGAGTTCTTCGGTCGGGTACTCAAGCACCCGTGCCAGTACTTTCAAGAGTTGCATCTCGGCCTCCTTATTCCTGCAGCTGTTTCGGGTCAACCTGCTTCACGGTCGACAGCTTCTGAACCATGCTGGTGGTCTGCTTTCGGCCACCGAACATGTTGAACTTGCTGTCGCCGTTGCAACCTTCACCGAAGCTGAAACCACAACCATTGCGCTCGCCGTGGGCGGTGGCATCGGGGAAGGCTTCCTTCGCCAGCTCGCGATGGCTGGTGGGAATCACGAAGCGATCCTCGTAGTTGGCGATGGCCAGGTAGCGATACATTTCGTCCGCCTGGGCCTTGGTCAGACCGGCTTCCTCCAGGGCGCGCAGGTCTTCCTTGCCTTCAACGGTTTCAGCACGCTTATAAAGGCGCATGGCCATGATCCGCTTGAGAGCCAGCACAATCGGCTTCTCATCACCGGCAGTGAGCAGGTTGGCCAGGTACTTCACCGGGATCCGCAGGCTTTCGATCTTCGGCAGTACGCCGTCGAACTCGACTTTGCCGGCCTCCGCCGCAGACTGGATCGGGCTCAGGGGCGGCACGTACCAGACCATGGGCAGGGTGCGGTATTCCGGGTGCAGCGGCAGGGCCAGTTTCCAGTCCACTGCCATCTTGTACACCGGGCTTTGCTGGGCAGCTTCGATCACGTTCATCGGAATGCCGTCCTTCTTCGCCTGCTCGATCACTTTCGGATCGAACGGGTCCAGGAAGATTTCCAGCTGCTTCTCGTAGAGCTCATGCTCGCCCGGGGCGCTGGCCACTTCTTCGATGCGGTCGGCGTCGTACAGCAGCACGCCCAGGTAGCGAATCCGGCCAACACAGGTCTCGGAGCACACGGTGGGCATACCGGCTTCGATCCGCGGGTAGCAGAAAATGCACTTCTCGGATTTGCCGGTTTTCCAGTTGAAGTAGATCTTCTTGTACGGACAGCCGGAGACACACATCCGCCAGCCACGGCACTTGTCCTGGTCGATCAGAACGATGCCGTCTTCCTCACGCTTGTAGATGGCACCGCTCGGGCAGCTGGCAACACACGCCGGGTTCAGGCAGTGCTCGCACAGGCGCGGCAGATACATCATGAAGGTGTTCTCGAACTGGCCGTAGATATCCGCCTGCACCTGGTCAAAGTTCTTGTCCTTGCGGCGCTTGGCGAACTCGGTACCGAGAATCTCTTCCCAGTTCGGACCCCATTCGATTTTCTGCATGCGCTGGCCGGAAATCAGCGAGCGCGGCCGGGCAACCGGCTGGTGCTTGGTATCGCCAGCGGTGTGCAGGTGCTGGTAATCGAAATCGAACGGCTCGTAGTAGTCGTCGATCTGGGGCAGATCCGGGTTGGCGAAGATGTTCGCCAGTACCCGGAAACGGCCACCGATCTTCGGGCGGATCTTGCCGGAGCTGTCGCGCATCCAGCCGCCCTTCCACTTGTCCTGGTTCTCCCACTCTTTCGGGTAACCAATACCGGGCTTGGTCTCGACGTTGTTGAACCAGGCGTATTCCATGCCTTCACGGCTGGTCCAGACGTTTTTGCAGGTGACTGAACAGGTGTGGCAACCAATGCACTTGTCCAGGTTCAGCACCATGCCGACTTGGGAACGGATTTTCATTTTACAGCCTCCTGAACAGTGTCATTGCCTTCACCGTCGAGCCAGTCGACGTTGTGCATCTTGCGGACCACCACGAATTCGTCGCGGTTGGAGCCGACAGTGCCGTAGTAGTTGAACCCGTACGAATACTGGGCGTAACCGCCAATCATGTGGGTCGGTTTCGGGCATACCCGGGTAACCGAGTTATGGATACCGCCCCGGGTGCCGGTGATTTCAGAGCCGGGAACGTTCACGATCCGCTCCTGGGCGTGGTACATCATCACCATGCCTGGCATAACACGCTGGCTGACCACGGCCCGGGCCGCGATGGCGCCGTTGGCGTTGAACAACTCGATCCAGTCGTTGTCTTCAATCGCCAGTTCTTTGGCGTCGTCCTCACTCAGCCACACGATGGGGCCACCGCGGGACAGGGTCAGCATCAGCAGGTTGTCGCTGTAGGTGCTGTGGATACCCCACTTCTGGTGCGGCGTGATCCAGTTCAGCGCTTTCTCGGCGTTGCCGTTGCTGCGCTGGTTGAGCATGCTGCCCACCGCCTTGGTGTTGATGGGCGGGCGGTACACCAGAAGGCTTTCACCGAAGGCACGCATCCACTCATGGTCCTGGTAGAACTGCTGACGACCGGTCAGGGTGCGCCAGGGGATCAGTTCGTGCACGTTGGTGTAGCCGGCGTTGTAGGACACATGCTCGTCTTCCAGGCCAGACCAGGTGGGGCTGGAGATGATCTTGCGCGGCTGCGCCACGATGTCCCGGAAGCGGATCTTTTCCTCTTCCTTGTTGGTCGCCAGGTGGGTGTGGTCCAGACCGGTAATGTCGGACAGCGCCTGCCAGGCCTTCACCGCCACCTGGCCATTGGTTTCCGGAGCCAGGGTCAGGATCACTTCCGCCGCATCAATCGCGCTTTCAATTTTCGGGCGGCCCGCGTTGGCGCCGTCGATGTGCTTGTAGTTCAGGTCACCCAGGAACTTCACTTCTTTCTCGGTGTTCCAGTTGATGCCCTTGCCACCGTTACCCAGCTTGTCCATCAGGGGACCGAGGGAGGTAAAGCGCGCGTAGGTGTTCGGGTAATCCCGCTCAACGGTCATGAAGTTGGGTGCGGTCTTGCCCGGGATCAGGTCGCACTCGCCTTTCTTCCAGTCTTTTACATCAAACGGCTGGCCCAGTTCCGCTGGCGCATCGTGCAACAGCGGCAGTGTGACAACGTCTTTCTCGACACCCAGATGGCCTTCGGTGGCTTTGGAGAACGCCTTGGCGATGCCCTTGTAGATCTCCCAGTCACTGCGCGCTTCCCAGGCCGGATCGGTGGCCGCGGTCAGCGGGTGGATGAACGGGTGCATGTCCGAGGTATTCAGATCATTCTTCTCGTACCAGGTCGCGGTCGGCAGAACGATGTCCGAATACAGACAGGTGGTAGACATGCGGAAGTCCAGGGTGACCAGCAGGTCCAGCTTGCCTTCGGGCGCTTCGTCACGCCATTTCACTTCCTGGGGCTTGGCACCACCTTCGTGGCCCAGGTCCTTGCCCTGCAGGCCGTTCTTGGTGCCCAGCAGGTACTTGAGCATGTACTCGTGGCCCTTACCGGAGGAGCCCAGCAGGTTGGAGCGCCAGATGAACAGGTTGCGCGGGCAGTTCTCCGGCGCTTCCGGGTCCTCGCTGGCAAACGCCAGGGAGCCATCCTTCATGGATTTGGCCACATAGTCGGGCACTTCCATGCCGGCCTTCTCGGCTTCAGCGGCAATGGTCAACGGGTTGCGGTTCAGCTGTGGTGCAGACGGCAACCAGCCCATGCGCTCGGCGCGCACGTTGTAGTCGATCAGGCTGCCACCAAACTTCGACTTGTCAGCCAACGGTGACAGGATCTCGTCCACGCCCAGCTTCTCGTAGCGCCACTGGCCAGAGTGGGCATAGAAGAAGGAGGTGGAGTTCATGTGCCGGGGCGGACGCTGCCAGTCCAGACCAAACGCCAGCGGCTGCCAGCCGGTCTGCGGGCGCAGTTTTTCCTGGCCGACATAGTGGGCCCAGCCACCACCGCTCTGGCCGATACAGCCACACATGATAAGCATGTTGATCAGGCCGCGGTAGTTCATGTCCATGTGGTACCAGTGGTTCATACCGGCACCCACGATAACCATGGAACGGCCCTTGGTTTTGTCGGCGTTGTCGGCGAATTCACGGGCGATGCGGATCACTTTCTCGGCGGGCACGCCGGTGATCTTTTCCTGCCAGGCCGGGGTGTACGGCTTCACTTCGTCATAGGAAGTGGCGCCGTCGTCGTCGCCCAGACCACGACTGATGCCGTAGTTGGCAACCATCAGATCGTAAACGGTGACAACGCGGCCTTCAGAGCCATCCGCCAGCTGTACCTTGCGGGTACCCAGCTTGTGCTTGAGCACATCCTTGATTTCAACGTGCTTGAAGTGGTCATGCTCGATACCACCGAAGTACGGGAAGGCAACGTCCACAACCTCGTCGTGCTTCTCGACCATGGAAAGCTGCAGGTTGACGTCTTTTTCCTTGGCGGTCTGCTTGAGGTTCCACTTGCCCTTCTCGCCCCAGCGGTAGCCGATGGAGCCGTTGGGCGCGGTCAGTTCCCCAGACGCCTCGTCGATGGCAATGGTTTTCCATTCCGGGTTGTTCTCTTCACCCAGTCCGTCCACCAGATCGCTGGCGCGCAGGAAACGGCCCGGCACATAGCTGCCGTCGTCCTTTTCTTCCAGCATGACCAGGTACGGCATGTCGGTGTAACGGCGTACGTAATCGGTGAAGTACTCACTGGGCTTCTCGACGTGGAACTCTTTCAGGATCACGTGGCCCATGGCCATGCCCAGAGCCGCGTCGGTACCCTGCTTGGGGTTCATCCACTCGTCGGACAGCTTGGAGACTTCTGCGTAATCCGGAGTAATGGCGACAGTCTTGGTGCCCTTGTAGCGCACTTCGGTAAAGAAGTGGGCATCCGGGGTACGGGTCTGGGGTACGTTAGAGCCCCAGGCAATGATGTAGCCGGAGTTGTACCAGTCCGCGGACTCGGGCACGTCGGTCTGCTCACCCCAGGTCTGAGGGGAGGCCGGCGGCAGGTCGCAGTACCAGTCGTAGAAACTCATGCAGACGCCACCGATCATGGACAGGTAACGGCTGCCGGCCGCGTAGGAAACCATGGACATGGCGGGAATCGGCGAGAAGCCGATAATGCGGTCCGGGCCATACTTCTTGGCGGTGTAGACGTTGGAAGCCGCAATCAGCTCGTTGACTTCATCCCAGCTGGAGCGAACGAAACCGCCCATGCCGCGACGAGGCTTGTATTCCGCCGTTTTCTTGGGATCTTCAACAATGGACGCCCACGCATCGACGGGATCCTTGTGCTCAACTTTTGCCGCGCGCCAGAGCTTCATCAGGTGCTTGCGCATCAGTGGGTATTTCAGGCGGTTGGCGCTGTACATGTACCAGGAATAGCTGGCACCACGGGGGCAGCCGCGAGGCTCATGGTTGGGCAGGTCCGGACGGGTACGAGGGTAATCGGTTTGCTGGGTTTCCCAGGTTACCAGGCCGTTCTTGACATAAATCTTCCAGCTGCAGGAGCCGGTGCAGTTTACGCCGTGGGTGGAACGCACGATCTTGTCGTGCTGCCAGCGCTGGCGGTAGCTGTCTTCCCACTCGCGACTGACTTCGTGGGTTTCGCCGTGGCCGCCCGCGAACGGTTCGCGCTTCTTCCTGAAGTAATTCAGTTTATCGATCAAATGACTCATGGTCTCTCTCTCCGTCTGCCGGATCGTTGCTCCGATTTGAGACCATTGTGTGTGAGAAAAACCGCGAAATCTGCGTGGTTACTACCTCATAACCCGCTTCTACCACCCTGGGGGTAGGTGGCTTATATCCCCGGGTGGAGTAGGTGTTCACGCTCGTGCCGGCGACTTTCCCTGGCAAAGAGGAAAAGACAGCCCACAAGCAGCAAGAAGAGAATCATGAAGACCGCACTGCGGACGCCCAACCAGTGGTTAACGCTGCTGAAGATCACTGGCAGCACGAAAGCGACAGAACAGGCGCTCACCAGAAGCAGACCGGCAACAAACGCCGCCACCGGACGATTTTCGATGATCACCAACCGCTGGAGGCTACCCATGGTGCAGCCCATGGCAAGACCCAGAATGACGACAAACACACCCTCTATCTCCATAGGCAAGGCAAATTCAACGCGGATTGTGGCATCAACACCCTGGATAAACAGCGTCATGGGTGGGTAGGACAAGACAAACAGCGCAAAAAGGCAGACCAACAGTGCACGGCTGACAACTCTTGCACTGCCGAAGCGATCGGAAAGCCCTCCTCCCACAATCTGTGCCAAGGCCCCGGGAATCACGAACCATTGCGCCAGCCTCGCACCGGAGTCCACTGACAGATCAAACTGGGAAGAAAGGTAGTCCGGCAGCCACAACGCCAGAGCAAAGAAGCTGCCGGCAACAACGCCGAAGTAACCACAAAGCTGACTAGCCCGCCTGGTCTGCATACGGTGCAGCAATACCCTGACCGAAGTTTCGGCGGACGGATCCGCCGCCGCATCTTCCGGATCAGTCAGCATGACCAACAAGGCAATGACCAGAACCAGCACAATAAGATAGGCCAGCGGAACCCCATGCCAGGAAAAGGCTTCATGGAAAAGTGGTACCAGGTAGTAATTGAATCCCGCACCGGTCACACCGGCACCAAACACTCCCAGTACCAGGCCCAGGCGTGATGATTCACAGTGTCCCGTGACGAACTGCAGTCCGGCGCTGTAAAAGCCCCCCGCAAGTCCGAGCCCGCCGGCGGCGATCAGGTAACCCGGGAAGGTATCGGTGGTCAGAAGTATCACCATGCACGCCGCAAGCCCCCCCAGACAGGACAGCATGATCCGGCGCGCACCGAATTTCTGCGCTGCCAGGCCAGCCGGAATTGCCAGAGCCGCTCCTACCGACATCGGCATCGCCAGAAGGAACCCGAACTGAAAATTGCTGAGATCCAGTTCCGAGCGTAAGTGCACGCCGGCCACGGCAAACAAAGTCCAACAGCCGGCGGCGACAACAAAGCCCGCCACCGCCAACGGCAGTACCACTGCCAATGACGCCAGCCGGTCATCTGCACGATCCGTTTCGGACTTCATTACCGTTGCTCTTCTGGAAACCTGTTTTTCAGTTTCATCTTTTGATCATAAAAGGGTCAAAGATTATGATGGGTTACCAACCATTGGGGTAATTGACTATCCTCAAAGAGGTATCGTGGAAGCCCAGTGCGGGGGCATAATTCACGCTGCTCCGCCACATGCATTGATGCGCAAGAGACTGAATGAAATACAGAAGCCCGCTTGTAAACCGAATCGCCATCGTCGTTGGCGCCGTGGTGGTGACAGCCCTTGTCAGCATGGCAACCACGCTTGCGGTCTCGAAAAGCATCGAAGGCAATGCCACCGCAATCAATCTGGCGGGCGCCCTGCGCATGGGGGCCTTCCAGTTGCTTGCCCGGAGCGCGGGCCCTGCTGATCCGGAATTCGGGGAGGACTCCATCGGGCAGATGCTGGAGCGCTACGAGACCAAGTTGCGTGATGCCAGCATTACCAACGCCATCCCCGAGAACCGGGACCATCCACTGGCTGCCCAATACCAGGCCATTCTTCAGTCCTGGGAAACCATGCTGCGGCCAGCCCTGCAGGAACACGATCAGGGCAAACCTGTTTCCGCGGCAATGCTCGCTTCAACGAAGCAGTATGTTGATGACGTTGACCAATTGGTGACGATGCTGGAACAGCGAACCGAAGCCCGCATTGACCTCCTGCACCTTATTCAGATCATCAGCCTGGCCTTCTCTATCCTGATCATTGTGGCGCTGTTCATTGATCTGAAAAACCGCATCCTTCGACCACTGCGAAAGCTGGTCAGCATCGCCATCGCAGTAGGCGATCAGGACTTTTCCCGGAAGGCTAACCTGAGCGGCTCCGACGAGCTGGCACAACTGGGTCAGGCCTTTGACCAGATGACCAGCGAGCTGGCTTTGACCTATTACGAGTTGGAAGAAAGGGCCCGCCAGAAAACGGAAGAGCTCGAAAGAAGCCATGCAGCCCTTCAGCTGTTGCACTCCTCCAGCCGCGACCTGTTTGCCAACCATGACCTGTGCAACGGGGCGATTCCCATGCTCCAGGAGCTTGAGCAGCTACTGGGCATTGGCCCAATTCGCCTCTATCTTCACGACAAACAATCCGCCGAGCCAGTTGAGGCGATCACAACCGCCAGCCGGGAGCGGCCTTTTTACTGTCGTGATCATCACTGCAATGCCTGCCTGGTAACACCAGAGGCGTATGACGAGCTTCCCGTTGAATCGAACGACGGTCGTCGGTTGCTTCTTCCCATCCGCACCCCCGGGCAATTGCTGGGCACCCTGGAGGTCTGGTACCCGGCCGAAGAAGGTTTGTCGAAAACCTCTCGCCGGCTGCTGGAAACCCTCAGCGACCAGCTGGCCACCGCCATTTTCCTGGAACGGCAGATTACCGAGGAGCAGCAGCAGACCCTTGCTGAAGAACGCACCGTGATTGCCCGGGAACTCCATGACTCCCTGGCCCAGTCACTGTCTTACCTGAAGATGCAGGTGGCCCGAATGCGCAGACTTAACATTGAGGGCGACCAGAAAGAGACTCACGAGTCCATTCTCAATGAACTCAGCACGGGTTTGAACAGTGCCTATCGACAGCTCCGGGAGTTGCTGGCCACCTTCCGACTGAAGCTGGACACGCCGGATCTCTTTACCGCTCTGATAAAGACCATTGAAGAGTTTTCCGAACGCCTGGGTAAACCTGTTGAGCTGCAGTACAATCTGCCGCCCCAGACCCTGTCGCCGAATGAAGAGATCCATACCCTGCAGATTGTGAGGGAAGGTCTTGCCAATGCCGTCAAACACGCAGATGCCACGGACATAACCGTGGATGTTCTGTTCGAATCACCGCAAGTTCGGGTCAGGATCCGGGACAACGGCAAGGGCCTGCCCGGCAGCGACCAACCCGTCAACCATTATGGCCTGATCATCATGCAGGACCGCGCTCGAACCCTGGGTGGTAAGGTCGAGGTAAGCAACCGTGATGAAGGCGGGGTGGAAGTCTCCCTGGGCTTCGTCCCGAAAAGCCGGAACCTGATTCCCACAGAAGCATCAAACGCCTGATAAAAAGAGAGAACCCGATGTCTGAGTCACCCGCAAGTATCCTGTTGATCGACGATCACCCGCTTCTTCGCCAGGGCATCAAACAACTGATCGACATGGAAGACGATATGGTCGTGGCCGGGGAGGCCAGCAACGCTGCCGATGGTATTCGAAAGGCGACTGAGCTGGAGCCCGACCTGATCCTGATGGACCTGAACATGCCGGAGATGGACGGCATCGAGGCGCTCAAGAAACTGCGGGAACAGAACATCAGCTCCCGCATCGTGATGTTCACCGTGTCGGACCAGGAAGACGACGTTGTTGCGGCACTCCGGGCCGGTGCCGACGGCTACCTGCTGAAGGACATGGAACCGGAGGACATGATTTCCCAGCTCCATCAGGCAGCAGTCGGAAAAATGGTAATTAGCGATCGATTAACCACACTGCTGGCCGAGGCACTGCGCTCCAACAAACCCCAGCAGGCGTCACGCCCGGATTTCGACAGCCTGACGCCCCGGGAAAAGGACATCCTGCGCCTGATCGCCGAGGGGCTGTCCAACAAGATGATCGGCCGCAAGCTCGACATCAGTGACGGCACTGTCAAGGTTCACGTAAAGCACCTGCTGAAGAAACTGAACCTGCGCTCACGGGTGGAAGTTGCTGTTTGGGCGGTTGAAGAGGGTCTTCACAAAGGCTGAGTTATATCAAATCGTTGCAGAACGCTTTGCTTTACTCTGTGCCGGTTACTGACCGCCCGGAGTAAAGCATGGCTATTCCATTACCTTCCATCGCCTCCCTGAACTCCCCTCTTTTTGCCCAAACGCTCTCGGTATTTCGGGAATACCTGCCTTCCCCCGTGCCCATGCTGGGCACTATTGATCGCAGCATACCGGTACCGCTCAAGCAACTGGTCGCAGAAGCACCACTCAACCGCGTTTTCGCCCAGGCAATTGATGATGGGGAATTCGATGACTTTGAAGGCAGACGTATTCGCCTGGAGGTGAACGGGGGACAACCCGGTATCACCATTGGCTTCTGGTCCGGCCGCCTCAGGGTGATCGACGGCCCCGGCGAGGCGACCATCCGCGGCTCTTTGTCCGCTTTCAGAACACTCGCGGAACGCCAACAGGACCCCGACCAGTTGTT
Organism: Marinobacter sp. MIT932201; assembly: GCF_047123295.1. Classification (NCBI taxonomy): domain Bacteria; kingdom Pseudomonadati; phylum Pseudomonadota; class Gammaproteobacteria; order Pseudomonadales; family Marinobacteraceae; genus Marinobacter; species Marinobacter sp. MIT932201. Next base: position 3,466,043 of record NZ_CP138917.1, read on the forward strand.
TTTCCAGCGTCAGCTGGTCATCGAGGGCGACACGGAGTTGGGCCTAGGCCTGAAGAACCTGTTGGACAGCCTGGACTGGAACTTTAAAATCCTGCCTTGAACTACTCGCCAGCTACCAGATCCATCCCCGGCTTGCCATACCAGTACCCGTTGCAGGGTGGCGCCTCCACCAACTGCAGCGGGTCAGTGGCGGGCATCCCCCCCCGGCGTACCCTATCAAAACGCCTGATTACTGCCTCCATGCCCTGATGCTCCGGGCTGAGGCGCACAGTACTGACGCCCATACGCTCCATGTCCGGTAGCTCCCGCATCAGGTCGTAACGGGAGCCGGACAAGGTGGAAATGCCGTTGATGCGAAACAGCTCCTGGCTTTCCCGGGATCGCAACTCCATGCCGTCCGGATGCTGCAGGCAGCGGAACTCGCAGTTGTCTTTGGGCAGATTGTAATGGCGGGCGGTAAAACAACGGGAGGACCAGGCCAGGGGCAGGAAACCCCAGGAAAACACCTCGGCGGGGAGATCCAGTCCTTCCTGCTGCAGCTCCTTGATTAGCTTATCGAGAGTTTCTTTGCCCAACTCCACCGGCAGGCTCCATGCTTCCAGGCCCTGTTTGGCGAGGATCTTCAGGGTGGCTGTGTTGTAGATGTTCATTGAGGGGCCGGTAATAAACGGAATCCTGTTCCGGATAGCCACTTGCAAGGCGCTCTGATCGTTGGCCTCCACCAGGAATTCATCCTGCTCGCAGAACTTGCGCAGCCGACGCAAATCGGCCTCCGACTCAATCAGTGTGAGCGTAGAGAGCACTACATTCTTGCCACAGGCTTTCAGGTCACGGGCCAGATCCAGCCAGTCATCCGGTTTCAGTTCCCGCCGGCGAGAGCACACCACCTCGCCCAGATAAATGGTATCCACCGGCCACTCGGCGGCATTGGCGTAGAAATCGAAAACCGTCTGCCTGGACCAGAACCACAGGATCGGCCCCAAGGATAACTTCAGCATGGTTGGTGAAACCTTATTTCCATTTGCGATGGTAGGCGCCCAGTGTGGTCAGGCCGCCTTCGGAAAGACCCGCCAGCGTCTTTTGCCATTGCGGTTCAACAGTAAAGCTCTCGGTGCCATCCTCAAGATTATCCAGGGCATGGCGCCAGGTCCTGGCTACATCTGCGATGTAGGCAGGACTTCGCTGGCGCCCTTCAATCTTCACGGCACTGATACCCAGCGTCTGCAGCTCCGGCAACAGGTCCAGGGTGTTCAGGCTGACTGGCTCCTCAATGGCATGGTAAACGTTACCCTCCACCTCGAAACGGCCTTTGCAGAGCGTGGGATAACCGGCGGATTCACCCGGGCCATAACGGTCAATCAGCACATCGTTGAGACGGGATTCGAGCCCCTGGGATGTTTCCTGCCAGCGCACCGCCTTGGCCGGTGAACAGGCACCGCGGGTATTGGGCGACTCGTCGGTCAGGTAGGAAGAAAGATAGCAACGTCCCTCGGCCATGATGCACAGGCTGCCGAAGGCAAAAACTTCCAGCTCCACCGGGCTTTGTTTGGCCACGCCACGCACCTGGTCCAGCGACAAAACCCGGGGTAGCACGGCCCGGCGAATGTCGAAGTTGTCTTTGTAAAAAGAAAGCGCTTCGTGGCTGGTGGCAGATCCCTGAACCGACAGATGCCGGGGGATATGCGGGTACCGGTTGGCGGCATAATCCAGCAGGCCCATGTCGGCCAGGATAATGGCGTCCACGCCGAGACTCGCGGCGCGGTCTACCGCCCCCTTCCACTGCTCCCAGCCATCTGGCTGGGGGTAGGTGTTGATGGCACAGAAAACTCTCGCGCCCCGGAGGTGAGCGTACTCGATACCCTCGGCAGCGCGTTTATCGTTGAAGTTCAGGCCGGCAAACTGGCGGGCGTTGGTGCTGTCTTTAAAACCGAAATACACGGCGTTGGCGCCATTATCAACGGCGGTTTTCAGGGCCGGGAGGCTGCCGGCCGGACAGACAAGTTCCATAATACGCTCCGCTGAAATCGTTTGGCGCCATAGTAAATGGCGACAAACAGCAATGCCTTGATCATTGTCAGCGGGGCATATCGCAATCTGCGGTCAGATAATCCGGGAGAACCGCTGGCTGGCGCCTTCCTTTCGGTAAAGATCAAAGATCTGGCAGATCGCCCGGATCAGCAGGCGGCCGGCGGGCTGCACCTGAAGCGCATTACCGTCATCAGCAATCAGCTCATCCTGAATCATGGGCTTCAGACGGCTGAGCTCATCGGCAAAATAGCGGTTCAGATCTTCCTGCCAGACATCTGCAAACAGCTGACGATCCAGCCGGAACTGGCAGATCAGCTGGCCGATCACCCAGCGGCGGATCCGGTCGTCGCGAGTCAGGTTCACGCCCTTGGTGATGGCCAACTGACCGGCATCAATGGACGCCTCCCAGGAGGGCAGGTCGTGATTGTTCTGGAAATAGGCATCGTCGGTCTGGCCGATAGCGGAAACACCGAGCGACACCAGGTCGCATTCGGAGTGGGTGGTATAGCCCTGGAAATTCCGGTGCAGGCGGCCTTCGCGCTGTGCCACAGAAAGGCTGTCGTCCGGCTTGGCGAAATGGTCCATGCCGATGTACTCATAACCGGCGTCCAGCAGGCGATTGATGGTGTTGTGCAGGATGGTCAGCTTCTGCTGTGGACTGGGCAAGGTGTCGCCCTGAATCCGGGTCTGCGGATAAAAACGGTCCGGCAGATGGGCATAGCTGAACACCGACAGCCGGTCCGGAGACATCTCGATTACCGCTTCCAGTGTCTCGGCAAAACTTTCCGGCGTCTGGTACGGCAGGCCGTAGATCAGGTCCAGGTTGATGGACCGGAAGCCGATGCGCCGCGATTCGTTGAGCACGGCTTCGGTCATTTCCCGCGGCTGGATACGGTTCACGGCTTTCTGAACCTCAGGGTTGACGTCCTGAACGCCGAGACTGATCCGGTTGAAGCCCAGGTTCCACAGGGTTGGCAGGGTATCCTGGTCCACTTCCCGCGGGTCAATCTCCACACTGTAATCCCGCTCATCGCCGGTTTGCAGGTTGAACAACTCCCCGTATCCCGCCATCAGGTGTTCCATCACATCTTTTGGCAAAAACGTGGGGGTACCGCCGCCCCAATGCAGCTGGGTGACCGGCCGGTCGGCCCCGAACAGTTTTGACTGGATGGCCGCCTCTTTCAGCACCCGCTCCACGTAGGGCATGGCTTTGTCGCGCTTCTTGGTGATCACCTTGTTGCAGGCGCAGTAGTAACAGAGGTGCGCGCAGAACGGCAGGTGGGTATAGAGCGACAGCGGACGATTGCTGGCCTTGCTGCGGGCCGCAGCCTTGACCATCTCTTCCACCGGGTAGTTCTGGTTGAACTCGACGGCCGTGGGATAGGAGGTGTACCTCGGGCCGCTGAGGTCGTAGCGTCGGATCAGGGCATCATCCCAGATGAATTCCGGCAGGGTTGAGTCATGGGCTTTGAGTGCGGATGTGGAGGTCATAATAAGCGCTCTGGGGTATAACGGGGGCATCGAGGATTTGCCGGCATTCTAGGGCAATCCTTTGGCTGGCTTCTTGATTCGGGTCAGGTGACTGATGGTTTGAGTTTACCAGCCCGGAGACTGAACCACCCTTGGGCTCTTGGCGTACTTGGTTTACCCCTTTGTGGGCATAGCCCGCAGCTTACTGACTGGAGGATTCCCCCACCATGGCCAACCTGATTCTGATTCTCGGCGACCAGTTAACGAGAAACATCAGCGCTCTCGACAACGCCGACAAGGATCGGGATCTGGTGGTGATGGCCGAAGTTCATGACGAAGCCAGCTACACCAATCACCACAAGAAGAAGATTGTGCTGCTGTTCAGCGCCATGCGCCATTTTGCCCGGCAACTGGAGAGCGATGGCTGGCAGGTGCACTACCAGCCGTATCACCGGGACAACAAGCACCAGAGCCTCGAAGCGGTGGTTGGCGAGCAGGTGGAGCGTATCAACGCGGAAAAAGTCATCACCACCGAGTGCGGGGAATGGCGGCTGCACGAACAGATCAGTGGCTGGCATGAACGCCTCGGAGTGCCGGTGGAGATCCGCCCGGATACACGGTTCATTGCCACCAAGCAGGAATTTACGGACTGGGCCGAAGGCCGGAAACAGTTGCGGATGGAGTTCTTCTACCGGGAGATGCGGCGCAAGACCGGTTTGTTGATGACCGCCGATGGTGAACCGGAAGGCGGGCAGTGGAATTTCGATTCCGACAACCGCAAGAAGTGGACCGGAAAGCCGCCGGCCCCGGCGACCTTTCGGGTGGAACCGGATGCCATTACCCGGGAGGTGATCGCGCTGGTGGACGAGCATCTTGCCGATCATTTCGGCACCACCGACGACTTCCACTTCGCCGTGACGGCGGAAGACGCACAGGCGGCGCTTGAGCACTTCATTGACTATGCCCTGCCCTGCTTTGGCGATTACCAGGACGCGATCTCCGACACCGAGGACTGGCTGTTCCATTCCATCCTGTCGCCCTACATCAACTCCGGGCTGCTGGATCCGGTGGCGGTTTGCGAAGCGGCGGCCCAGGCCTGGTATTCGGGACGGGCACCGATCAACGCGGTGGAGGGCTTTATCCGGCAGATCCTGGGGTGGCGGGAGTTTGTTCGGGGCATTTACTGGATGAACATGCCGGAGTATGCTCAGGAGAACCGCCTGAGTAACACCCGCGCCCTGCCCTGGTTCTACTGGACCGGCGATACGAAAATGCGTTGCATGCACAAAGCCATTGATGCCACCCGCCGCAACGCCTACGCCCATCATATCCAGAGGCTGATGGTCACCGGCAACTTTGCACTGCTGGCAGGCATCAAACCGGAGGAAATCTGTGACTGGTACCTGGCGGTCTACGCCGATGCCTACGACTGGGTAGAGCTGCCCAACGTGCTGGGCATGGTAATGCACGCTGACGGCGGCTATCTGGGTTCAAAGCCCTACGCCGCCAGCGGCAAGTACATCCAGCGCATGTCGGACCACTGCGCCAACTGTCACTACAAGGTGAACAAGGCCACCGAAGAGGACGCCTGTCCCTTCAACGCCCTGTACTGGCATTTCATCGATCGCCATCGGGACGACTTCGCCAACAACCCGCGAATGGGCATGATGTACCGTAACTGGGACAAGCAGAAACCCGAGAAACGGGAAGCGTTGCTCCAGCGCGCCGAATACCTGCTGGCGAACGTGGAGCAGCTTTAGGCAATTCATACTGGATTAGCTCTGCAAAAATGCCTCCATCATGTGTTCCGAAACTGTGGAGCAAAAGCCCCACATTGGTGCTAGCCTGACACTAGGATTGCTAACATCACGGATGCTGCCTTCACGATGAACCTTCGACTCGCTCTGAGTCTGACAACAATACTGTATTCAACCGTGTGTCAGGCCCAGCCTCCGACACTGAACCTCTACACCTTCGAAAGCCCACCCTACCAGGTGGCAAGCCAGGAAAAGGGTGGAGGCAATCGAATTTCCGGCGAAACCGCGGACACGGTGGTTTGTGCCGCAAACCGCGCTGGCTGGGCAACGCGTATTCGGATTACGCCCCAGAATCGCGCCATACATTCGCTGGAACGCAATATGATCGATGGCTATTTTGCCATTGATCCCTCCGCAGAACTCGACAACATAGCCAGGCGCAGCGATCCGGTGGCTCTGGAGAAATGGTACTTTTTTACCGGGGGCAATAAAGCGTTTACCAATAACCTGCGAATCGGAGTCGTGGCCGGCAGCAACGAAGAAGCCTGGCTGGAAGCCAACGGCTATGCCATTTTCCTGAGCGTGTCTTCGCCGTCGCAGTTGCTTGCGCTGCTCAAACGGGGCCGAATCGATACGGCACTGATGGATGAACGCGTGATGAATCGTTTGCGTTACGAAAACGATTCCGAATCCGTGCAACTGACTGCGAACTTTGTACGTTACGCGCCGCTTTACCTGTACCTGAGCGAAGCTTTCGCTTCCGACTATCCTGATTTTCTTGGCACTTTCAACCGTACTCTGAACAGTTGCATGGCCGGTCAGCTCGCACTGTCCGAAGAGGAAACACGCCGCATCACGGAACTATCGGGGCGCCTGTTCAAAGAAATGAACAGCGTTCTGGACATAAACCAGATCATTGAGGCAGGCCCCAGGCAGGAAAGCTTTACCGATGTCATGACCATCGACAGTCAGTGGCAAGCGCTGGTGCCGGTCACAACGCCGGATCTGGCCGAAAGGATCCTCGCGCTGCCGGGCTCCAGGGCACTTCTGGCCTGGCAGGAGTCTCACAGGGGCCTTGTTACCGAGGTAATGCTGATCAACGACATGGGAACTCTAGCCGCGATGAGCCAGCTAACATCTGACTACTGGCAGGGGGACGAACCCAAGTTCCAGAGGGTAATGGAAAACCGGGTCACCGGCACCGAAGCCGAAAGGCGGCTGTACATATCCCCGATTCGCTATGACACCTCCGCGGCCCGATTTCAGATCACCGCCAGCACGCCAGTGGTATCCGGCCACGGGAAGTCAGCCATCGGCGTGGCTGTAGTCGGTCTCAGCATCGAGGAAGCACTCAGCCAGGTTGAACAGTACTGACCATTCTGGTCGCCTTCCCAGGTTCCGCCCTAATTCAAGGTGGCCCTACCTCGCAGGCCAGCACCAGCGCCCAGAACTCCGAGAAGTCATTAACTACCACGTCCGGTTTATCCGGGTGCTTGTGGGTGCCCGGGAAAATCTTGTTCAGCCAGGGCAGGTCCCACTGGGCGCCGTTGAAAAAAACCGAGGTGAGGCCGGCACGCTTGGCGGCAATCACGTCGGTGGTGCTGTCGCCCACATACCAGACGCTCGGATCCGGCGGATAGTCCAGCTTCTGAACCGCCAGCAGCAGTTGATCGGGGTGCGGCTTTCGCAGGGGCGTGTCGTCGCCGCAGACATCGACATCAAATAGATGAGTCCATCCGGTGTCTTCCACAGCCGCCAGCTCATGCTCGAAAAACTCGCGGTCCCGATTGGTAATAACGCCCACCTGGATACCAAGCCGCCTTAAACCTTCAAGAACCTCCCGAACCTTCGGTTCAAAGGCCTTCACGGTACCGTAGTGCTTTCGATAGTGATGATTGAACGCCTTGTGGGCGACCTGCTTGGCCTCCTGATCATCCCCGAACAGCACCTCAAAGATATCCGTCCTCGAAATCTTCCGGTCCGCCTTCACCTTCGGGTGCAACTTCGCAAACTCCCGCACGTAGGCAACCAGCTTCACGTCTTCCGGGGTCTTGCTGTCTTCCGGCGCCACCATGCGGTCCATCAGTTTTAGTTTGTGGAAATCCGGCAGCATGTCATCCACCGCGTGGTACATGGCGTCAAGGGTATCCACCAGGGTTGCGTGCCAGTCGAACAGGATGACCGCCGGGCGAATGAGCTTGACCACCGCCGGATGCCAGTCCGGCTCGATGCGGGGCTCCGGGCGCTGTGGCGGCGGGAAGGGTCGTGGGCGAACCTCGGCAGGCGTCTGTTCAAAAGCTTCCGGCTGGCTCCGTTCAATCAGGGCCAGCAGGTCCATCAGGTCTTCAAAGCTGTCCAGAATGGCCGCGGGGGCGTCCCGGTGGGAAAACCAGCTGTCGATCCGGCCGGATTCCCAACGGGCCCCGTTGTAGAAAACGCCCGACACGCCCGCTTTGTTGGCGGTGAGCATGTCAACGTAGCTGTCACCCACGTACCAGGCCTTTTCATCGGCCGGAAGATCGAGCTTCTCAAGCGCCTTCAGGATCACCTCGGGGTCGGGTTTGTACTCGGTGACATCATCGGCGCAGACCGTGGCATCAAACAGGTTGCGCCATCGGCCCTCGTCCACCGTCTGTAATTCCCGGTCCAGAAACTCCCGGTTCCGGTTGGTGGAGACCGCCAGTCGGATCCCCATGGCTTTCAGGGCTGAGAGGTACTCGTAGGCGCCAGGCTGGAACGGCTTTACCTGACCGAAGTATCGCCGATAAGCCTCGTTATAGGCCTTGTGGGCGATCAGTTTGGCGTCTTTGTCATCACCAAAGATGGCGTTGAAGATGTCGGTCCTCGACACCCGGCGCTCCGCCAGGATACGTGGATGCAGCCGCCGGAAAATCCGGATGTAGCGCACCAGGCGCGCATCGTCCGATGTTCGGCACTTGTCCTCGGGCAGCAGCCGTTCCACCAGCCCCAGATCCTCCAGCTGCGGCAGCATGTCTTCCATGGCACTGAACATGGCATCGTGAGTGTCTACCAGCGTGCCGTGCCAGTCGAAGATCAACACCGACGGTGCTGAAATGGAATCGCAGAATCGGGCCATGCCCCGTCTCCGTCAGAAGTTTCCTGAAGCCGGCCTTGAAATCCGCCGCCGGGCCGGCAAAACTCGGCGGTACTGACAAGAAAGATAAACCCGGTTTCCAGTGCGTGCACGTATCGAGTCCGATCCATGGCAATATCGAGCTACCTGCTGCCTTATGATTTTTCGCCTCTGACCCTGCTCAGCTACATGCTGGTGCTCGGATTTTATGGTGTCGCGCTACTGAAAATGCCGGAGAAAGACCGGCCGGGATCGGGCCGGATTATCACGTTCACACTCGGGGTCATGCTCTGTTATGCGGTGATGCAGACCCGATTCGACTATTACTCCCAGTACATGTTTTTCGTTCACCGGGGGCAGCATCTGATTCTTCATCACCTGGGGCCAATACTGATCGCGCTGTCCAATCCGCTGCCAGTGATGCGCTTCTGGTACCAGAAGATGTCACCTTCTTTGCGCTACTGGCTACAACCAGTTGGCTGGATTTACCGGGTATTGCAGCAGCCCTTTATAGCCTCGTTCCTATTCGTGGGGCTGATCTATTTCTGGCTCTGGCCGCCCATCCATTTTGACGCCATGCTGAGCCGGCAGTTCTACTGGATTATGAACTGGAGCATGTTGCTGGATGGTCTGCTGTTCTGGTGGCTGATATTCGACCCGCGCTCACCGGCAATCACCAATGCTCTGGGTTACGGCAAGCGTATTCTGCTGCTGGCACTGGTGGCCATTCCCCAGATGGTACTCGGGGCCTGGATCGTCTTTTCCCGGGGCATGGTGTACGACGTGTACGAAGTATGCGGCCGGGCATGGCCCATGCCTCCCGAAACCGATCAGTTATTGGGCGGCCTGCTGACCTGGATCCCCCCGGCCATGATGAGCATTATTGGCATTCTGATCATGCTCCGCCGGGCCATGCATGAAGATGGCAAATTTCCCAGGCGCCGCTCTCTGGCAGGAGGAAACGCATGAACCGAACGCTGCCACTGTGGCCCGTCTTCATTGCCCTGGTACTCGCTGGCTGCGCTGGCGATGAGAAAAGCTGGCATGGCAAGGACATCTCGGGCCTGATGCCCGAGCTCCAGTTCCAGCTGAAGGGCACCGATGGGAAAACCGTGACTCCTGATGACTCACAAGGCAACATCCGGCTGGTGTATTTCGGCTTTACCTCCTGCCCGGATGTCTGCCCAACCACGCTGACCGATCTGCGCCGCTCGGTTCAGCAACTGCCCGAAGAGTATCAGGACGATGTCACCACCCTGTTCGTCAGCGTTGACCCGCGCCGGGATACCCCCGAACGCCTAGCCAGTTACGTAAGCTTTTTCGGGGAAGGAATCGTTGGTCTCACCGCCGAAGAACCCACACTTCGAAAGCTCGCCAAACGCTACCGGACAACCTTTGGTTACGACGAGCCCGACGCCAACGGCAACTACAATGTTTCCCACAGCAGTGCCGTTTATGTGTTCGATCGCAGTGGAAGCGCCCGGCTGCTGCTACGCCCCGGCCTATCGCCTGAGCAGATCAGTAAAGATCTGGCCCAGCTGGCCCGGGAATCACGGTCCTAAGGTCTATTTCCGTCGCCGCCCCGGGGCTGATCCCTGCCTGAAGGGCAGACGTAGAAAGCCATACATTCTGAACGGAACACACCGGTGCCCCACAAGAAACTGAGTCTCCCGGAAAAAATCTGCCCGGTCTGTCAGCGGCCCTTTAAGTGGCGGAAAAAAATGGGCCAAAGACTGGGAAAATGTGCGCTACTGCAGCGAACGTTGCCGGCGCGAGAGGACCGCATCGTCATGACCACTGTGGTGTGGTTCAAGCGCGATCTGCGCACGCGGGATCATGCTCCCCTGGCCGCGGCGGCCACCCTGGGAGAGCCGGTCATACCCTTGTACGTCATCGAAGACGAGTACTGGCAACTGCCGGACACCAGCGGCCGACAATGGGCGTTTATCCGGGATTCTCTGGACGACCTGGACCGGCAGTTGCGCAAGGCCGGCAGTCAGTTGCTGGTGCTGCGAGGGTCGGTGATCGATGTTCTGAAGCAGCTTCGGGCCCATCAGCCAATCAACCGCATCTTCTGCCATCAGGAAACCGGCGGGCAGTGGACCTACGAGCGTGACAGGTCGGTGATTGGCTGGTGTTCGGATAACCAGGTGGAATTCCGGGAGTGGAACCAGTTTGGTGTGGTTCGTCGCCTGAGCGACCGGGATGTCTGGGACAAGGCCTGGACCGAGCTGATGCGGCAACCGTTGCAGGACGCTCCGACTGTAATTCCGACATCGGATACTTTGATGGCCCTTGGCGCTGGCGACAATGGCAAGGCTTTTGAAGTACCTGACGAGTGTCCGGACCGCCAGATAGGTGGCAGCGCGAGAGGCGAAAAGCTTCTGACCTCGTTCCTGGATCGCCGTTGCGTCGGCTACCAGTACAATATCTCCAGCCCGAACACCGCCGTCAGGGCCTGCTCCCGCCTCAGTCCCCACATTGCCTACGGCACCGTCAGCCTGCGGGAGGTCTACCAGCAGGCCAAGGTCACTGGTAACCACCGCAATACCCTGCCACGGAAAAAGAAAAGCCTGACCAGCTTCCGCTCCCGGCTGCACTGGCACTGTCATTTCATCCAGAAGCTGGAGGACGAGCCGGCGCTGGAGTTCCGGGCCATGCACCGGGAAATGGAGGCACTGAAAACCGGGCCTAACGATTCCGAGCGCCTGCAGCGCTGGCAGGAAGGCCAGACCGGCTGGCCCCTCGTGGACGCCAGCATGCGCGCCTTGGCCCATTCGGGCTGGATCAATTTCCGGATGCGCGCCATGTTGATGGCAATCGCCAGCTATCAGCTCTGGCTGCACTGGCGGGACCCGGCCCTTCATCTGGCCCGCCTGTTTACCGATTTCGAGCCGGGCATTCACTACTCACAGACCCAGATGCAGTCTGGCCTGACCGGCATCAACGCCCTGCGCATCTACAACCCGGTGTTGCAGAGCCAGAAACTGGATCCAGAAGGCGAATTCATCCGGCGCTGGATCCCGGAGCTGTCGGGCGTGCCCAGTGAAATGATCCACACGCCCTGGCTGATGACTCCGGCCCAGAAAGAACGCTATGGCGGCAACACCTACATCTCACCGGTGTGTGACCATGAGCAGGCGGCCCGGGTTGCCCGCAAGGCGGTTGGCGACTTTCGCAAGCAGCACGTCAGCAAGGCAGAAACAGACCGGGTGCTGGCCCGCCACGGCAGTCGCAAGGGGCCTGTCCAGAAACGCCCCGGCGTGCCAGCGAAGCAGCAGCCCGATCAACTGTCACTGTTTGACTAGAAGGCAGGAACACATCAGTTGCGGTTCATTTGCCGCTGATGCTCCAGCATTTGCTCCATCATCATCTGCATCTGGTTCATCCGGTTCTCCATCATCTGAAGACGCTGCTCATTGTCCATCCCCGGACCACCAGAACGATTCCCCTGGGCGTTACCGGGCTGCTTCTTGCCCTGATTATTCATCATTCCCTGACCATTCTTCATCCCATGATCATCCCCCATCATCATTCCCTGCCCCATCATGCCACCACGCATCATACCCATGTGTTTCTGCATGGACTCCATGTGCTTTTCCCGGATGCGCTGTCGCTCGGCATCCGATGTGGCATCGCGCATTTCCTGCATCATGGCCTGCATTCGTGCCATATTTTCATTCATCTGCTGCATTTGTTCCTGATTCATCATGCCACCGTGGGGCATTTGCCCGGTGTTACCCTGGGCAAAGGCAATAACAGGTAAAGCAACCATAACGGAACACGCAACCAAATGGTTTAATCTGTTCATGAGATCCTCCTTAAGAGCTGCATCCATTTGCATCCCGTTCAGTAAAGACCATAAAACTGAATCGGAGCTGAAAATTGCGTTTCGATGCAGGCGAATTCATCCGAAATTGATCTGAATCGTGGAAACCGGGTTCATACCGCAACGCTCCGACGTTTCCAGTGATAGAACAGGATTTAAAATGGCCACTCGTGAAACCACTAAACAGGCCTATTGAAAGTAGATAGTCAGCCATTTTTGTAAAATGGCTGACTATCATTATTTATCGCCTCAAAATTAAAAGTACCATTGTAGCTCGAACAATCCCAACATTTCCAAACGCCCATATTCACTGTCGTCATCGCCGCCGAATATCTGTGCTCCCGCCATCAGATATACTTCCTCTGTAACTGGCAATGTCCAGCTGGAGCGGGGATAGAGCACCCAACTGGCGTCGTCGGCGTTACGGATGGCAACCACCCGATACTGCCAGAACGGGTTGATATCCTGCCAGACCAGCACGCCGGTGTAGTGGCGCCCGGCATAAAGCGGTTCTGACGCCACCAGACGACTGAGGTCGAGGGCCTGCAGCGGCACTGGTTGGCCATTGTAAAAGTATTCAACTGCCAGGTTGATGCCACTGCGGAACGACCAATTTACGTCCGCCACCGCCTGCCAGTAGCTGTCGCCCTGCGCCGGCTGGCTCCAGAGAAGTTCCGTGCGCCAGCCGGTGCCCCTCAGCGAGCCGCTGCCACTGAGCCCGGCCTTGGTGACATCCGCGAATTCACCCAGCATCAGCCCGGCGTCCACGCCGGCGACATAGCGCTTTACCCGCGCAGCCGTGCTTCCATCCTCGTCCTCGTGTTGCGGGGCATGCACCGCACTGATCCGCCCTAGCGCCCCCCAGGCTTGGTCCCACAGTATCGCGTCTACGCCGACGCGTTCATCCGGTTCCAACTGCAAGGGGCTGACCGGGTTGAGGATGTCCATGGGGTTCCAGATCAGAGCGGTAGACCAGTTCACCTGCTGGCGCCCCAACCGGAAGTCGCCCATCGGTGACCGCCACTGCACGGTCCCCCGATAGAGTTGGTGGCGAGCGACAAGATCACCGGACTCATAAAACTCGTCTTGCAGGGTCCAGTAACGCGGGTCCGGCGCCCTCTTGAGCAACGCAAATTCCGGTGAATCCAGAAAGTTGCCCGTGAGCAGCTCCAGGTCGTACGCAGCCTCGATAGTCCAGTCGCCCTCGCGGTAGCGCGGCTTCAGGCGCAACCGGGTCAGGTTTGAGAGGTAAGAATCACCGTTCACCAACGAGCGTGAACCCGCTGTCTGGTTCTTGAGGTAGCCAGAATGGCTCACATCCGCCTGGACATCGGCAGCTGAAAGGGCCGCCAGCAGCCCAAGAAGGGCGCGAAACCGCCTAACCATGTCGAATGGCCTCCACCGGGTCGAGGCGGGCTGCCCTTCTCGCGGGGTACAGCGCCACCAGCACGGAGCAGGCGAACAGCAGCACACTGGGCAACCAGACGTGGTCAACAATAAGCACCGGGTACACCTTGTCGGTGATGCCCGGGATCGTCTCGAAGGAGCCAGCAATGGCAGAGAGGTCGATGCCACTGCGATTCAGCCAGGCAACGATCAAACCGCCCAGGGCGGTGCCCGCGACCATGCCCAGCAGCGCCAGGAACAATGCCTCGAAAAGGATCGTCAGCACCAACTGGCTGCCCCGGGTGCCCAGTGCAAGCATGACCCCCAATTCCCGGGTGCGTTCCATCACCGACATCACCATGGTGTTCATCACCCCGATGGCCACCACAACAAACACAACGGACAGGATCAGGTAAAAGTCGATCTGGGTCATCTCGATCATCTGCACCACTACCGGCAACAGGGTTTCCCAGTCCTGGGCTACCAGTTGGGTATCGGTGAGTTCGCGATTGAGGCGTTCGGCCAGCGGCGTACTCTGCGAGCGGTCCAGCAACTTCAGTGCGATGCGCGAGGCCTGATCCGGCGCAAAGCCGGCGAGTTGGCGGGCCTGAGCGATGTTCACGAACACATATTCGCTATCGAACAGGTCACTGCCCGTGCGGTAGATGCCATCAATCGGGTAAGCGCCGGAAGCCAGATCACCACTGGCTTGCTGCACAGTCACCACCAGCTTGTCGTTCAGCCGGGCGTCCAGTTCGTCCGCCAGCTTGCGACCGATGACAATGCCTTTACCATCGTCCTGAACGTACCGGCCCTCCACCATGTAGCGGGCCAGTTCGGTTACCTGCCGTTCCTGTTCTGGTGCCACACCCACCAGTTCCACGGGCTGGCTGGTTTTGGGGTTGGCCACCATGCCTTTGAGCAGGATACGCGGGGCAGCGGCCTGCACGTCGGGTTCATCCGCCAGAGTTTTCAGTCGCTCGCTTACATTGTCGATGCGCAAATTCGGCGCGAGATCCACATCGTGCCCCTTCGCCATCACCTGAACATGGCCGCTGAGCTGCTGGGTGGAGTTACGGACCATCTGCTCGAAGAAGCCGTCGGCAAAGCCGTACAAAAACAGGTAGGCAGCCAGACCGAAAGCCGTGGCCGAGGCGGTAATCAGTGAGCGGCGGGGGTTCCGGAAGAGCGAGCGCAGGGCCATCTGGGCAAAGATCAGAAACCTGCGATCTGAGGTAACCTCAGTGTGGATGCGACGCAAGCGGTTGGTGGCACTGTGGTGCGCATCCATGGCCTCCAGCGGCGTATGGCGGCTGGCAATCCAGGCGGGAACGACGGCCGCCAGCAGGGCGACCACAATGACTACCAGGCCGATGATTGCCCAGCGATCCGGGCTGGTGGTGGGATAGACGATGCCGCTCAGACCCGGCATGGTATCCATGGCTTTGATGTAGGCAGTAAAGTCCAGGCCGCTGCTGGCAAAGTAGGCGGTCACGACCAACCCAAGGACCAGGCCGAGGGCGTAACCTACCAGGGCCATCAAAGACGTTTCCAGCAGCACCAACTGCACGATGCGCGAACCCGAGGTGCCCACCGCCATCATGACACCGAACTCCCGGCCACGCTCTATGACCGACATCAGGATGGTGTTGGCAATTCCTGCAGCCACCACCACAAACACTACAAAGATGACGATGTAGGCCACGGCATTGTGAAAGTCCATCATCTGCACAAGAGACGGCATCAGCTTAGGCCAACCCAGAACTTCTACCTGTCGCGCCTGTAATTGCTCCTGCAGGCGATCAATCACCAATGGCAACTGGTCGGGGTCGTCCACTCGGGCAGCCACTTCGGTGACGCGACCCCAGAGCGCATAAAGCTCCTGAGCCGACTCCAGGGGAATCTGAGCTACCTGGCCATCAATGCGTTTCACACCGGTTTCGAACAAACCGATAACGGTGTACCGGTCAGCACCGATGGAACCGTCCGCGGCCTGCACCACTAGGGCCAATTCATCGCCCACTTCGGCTTCCAGAGCCCCGGCCGCACCGGCACCCAGCAGGATTTCGTTTCCGGTCTGCAAATAGCGGCCCGCCACCAGGGAGTGGTCGAGGCGGGTTACCGTTTTCTCGCCGGCGGGATCAACACCGGTGATCTGCATCGCCCGGGCTTTATCCGCCAGGCTGACCAGAGCGTGGCCGGTCAGGCGGGGCGCAGCAGCAGCCACGCCTTCGGTATCAGCCACCCCGGGTGGCAGATTCCATTGTTCCGGCAAAGCGATGTTCATTTCCCGCTCGTTGTGGAAGCCGCGCGCGTGTACCTTCAGATCACCGGTAACATAGCCGGTCATGTTATTGATCATCTGGGCGTTGATGCCATCGATGAACGCCCACAGAAACACGAGGCCTGCCACACCCACGGTCAGCGACAGCAGGGTAATCCCCGTGCGGCGTCGGTTCGCCCGCAGGTTACCCAACGCCAGCCGCAGCCAGGCCATCATGGCCGGCGCTCCTCGCGTTCGATGCGGCCGTCCTTGAGATGTACCACTCGCCGGGCCCGTTCCATAACCATGGGATCGTGAGTGGAAAACACGAAAGTGACACCTTGTTCGTCGTTAAGCCGGCGCATCATGTCCAACAGAGCGGCACCGGTTTTGGAGTCGAGATTGGCCGTAGGTTCGTCGGCCAATACAATGGCTGGCTTGCTGACGATTGCCCGCGCGACCGCCACGCGCTGCTGCTGGCCGCCAGACAGCTCATTGGGCAGCCGGGTTTCCAGACCCTCCAGCCCCACATCAGCCAGTATCGCCCGGGCTCGCTGGCGACGCTCGCGAAAGGGCACGCCCCGCAACATCAGCACGTATTCCACGTTTTCCTGGGCTGAAAGCACGCCGATCAGATTGTATTCCTGGAACACGAAACCGATCTTCCACAACCGCAGGTCGGTTCGTTTCCTGCGGCTCAGACCGGTGATTTCCTGACCATCGATCTGGATCCTGCCAGCAGACGGCTCGTCCAGTGCGCCGATCTGGTTCAACAACGTGGTCTTGCCAGAGCCGGACGGCCCAACCAGTGTTGTAAACTCGCCGGCCTCAATGGTCATCGACACGTCGTCCAGGGCCTTTACGGCAATACTGTCTTGCCGGTAAACGCGGGAGACGTGGTCAACATTCACAAGTGCCATGGGCAAGCCTCACCGCGGGTTGCGCAGCCGACGCAGGCTAAACAGCTTGTCGTCCAGCGGGACATCAAACTCAATGGACTCGATCTCAATCACCGTTCGGGACTGGGGGTTGTCCGCATCCACCATGGTCCAGCGGGTGGGGATCTGACGTCCGCCACGGGTATCGACGTCGCTGTATGTCATGGTCTTTACGGCCCGGTCCCGTTCACCGAAATAGGTCATGGCAAGGGGGATGTGATCCTCACGGATTGAGAATTCCAGGCGGCTCCAGACCACCGGTGCGTCAGGCCTGGGGGTGGAGACCACTCGATAGACAGTCGTCCCACCCTGCTCTTCGCTGCCCGTCACTTCGTGGGTGTAGTCATCAACAAACGAGCTTTCCTTGACCAGATCGTCGTTGCTGAAATTCGACCCCATCCAGGGTTGCAGCATCATCGAGGGCGGGATCTTGAGGGTGCGGTCCACCTTGGGCAGGTAGTTCCACATGGCATCGCCAATACGCAGTGAACCGATGCCTGCTTCTTTTTTAGGGGCATGAATTCGAATCAGCGTCTTCTCCGGCCGATCCATCCAGGCTTCGAGGTCCAGTTCCCGGGTCCAGTATTCGGTTTCAATGCGCATGGTGAAGCGGCCGTGGTTGGTGTCGGACCAAAGCGTGTCTTCCATCCCGTCTACCAATGATTCCCCTGAGGGCACATCACCGAACACAATGCCCGGAAACGCACTCAATACAGCGATCAACGACACGCCTTTCATACGCTACTTCCTCGAATTAGTCGTCTGATTGCCCGAATAAATCAGAACCCGTTCCTTTCAGACCATGCCTCGTAGATCCGCTTGTCCCATTTGCTCTGAAAATAGGCGATAGCGGCTTTTTGATCATCCGTTGAGAGCTTGCCATCGAAGGCTGGCATTTTTCCGCCCAGGGGAGCTCCTCCTTGCTGAATTGTAGCCATGAGCGTGTCGAACGAATGGTGCCAGGCATGGCCCGTTCCGTTGAGAGGTGGCGGTGGGTAAGAGCCATCATTCAGGGCCTTTTTCCAATTGAAGGCTCCTTGAGCATTGCTGCCATGGCAGCTAGCGCAGTTGTCGTCAAAAACCACGGCACCGCGGTCAACCTGGGCCTGTGTGTACCAGCGGTCATCCACCGTCTGTTCACCGCAACCGCTGATTAGTGCGACCGCAAGAACGCCTACTGAGATAGTTACTACATGCATCAATCTTGTTCCTCTATTTCCTTGCGCCTGACACTTCCCCAGCGCGGAATAAAACGAGGAGTTCTGGCTGCATAGGCCCGCCAATCGGAGCCGAACTGTTTTTCTGTTTCACGCTCCTCGTGCAAAGACAGGCGCGAGTACATCCAGACCAGCACCGGGAACATGGCCAGCGTCAGCAGCGTGGGCCATTGCAGCAAAAAACCGAACATGATGAGCACAAAGCCGGAATACTGGGGGTGGCGAACGTGGGCATAAAGGCCGGTTGTGGCCAACTGCCCCGCCTTTTGCGCAGCATAGAGAGTGCGCCACCCAGCCGCAATCAGATAAAAACCGAGGCCAATAAACACAGTGCTCAAGAGATGAAACGGCCCAAAGTGCGGGGAGCCTTGCCAACCAAACAGCATTTCCAGCAAGTGGCCACTGTCGTGAGCCAACCAGTTCACATCGGGATATTGGCTCTGCAGCCAGCCGGAGAGAAAGTAGAGCGTCAGCGGGAACCCGTACATTTCTGTGAACAGAGCCACCAGAAACGCGCTGAAGGCACCAAACGAACGCCAGTCCCGGCGCGTCTGCGGTTTAAAGAAGCTGAAGGCGAAGAAAATGAAAATCGCCGAATTCAGCACCACCAGGCTCCAAAGGCCATAATCTGATGCGCCATCAGTCATCGCGCTGTTCTCCCCTTTTGCCAGGTTGCTCTCCTTGGTGACCATGCCCTCCATGCCCTCCATGTCCTCCGTGTCCTCCGTGTCCTCCGTGTCCTCCGTGCATAAACATATGGATGAGCGGACAGGCAAGCAGTATCAGCCAGGGCAAGGCCCCAAGCAGGTGAACCTTGTGCTCTCCCCAGAGTAAAACCAGGGCGATAACGGCAAAAATTGCCATAGTGATTGTAAAGCGTCGATCCATGAGCGGCTCCTCCGCCAAAAACAGGTTCAGAACAGGTCGCAGTCAAATTACCCCCGGCGTCTGCGCCGAAAGACAGGCATACTCACTAACACCAGTGCAGCACGCCAAGCTGAAACAAGCCTGAAAATGGTTGCGAAACATGCATCCGTTTGACCAAAATCAACTTTGAACTCTCCAACCTGACTATGGATGCTCAATGCAAGACGTGCCGCGGAAAAATCCAGGGACAAGCCCATCCCATGCCGACCAACTCAACCGACAGTGTTTCTGCATTACTCTCGACCGAAAAGCCCTCTACGAGAGCCTCCAGAGGCAATTTTCGGACACTCGCACAGGGGCGCTTGATGCTCCTGACCTCCAACCGTTCTTCTCAAGCACGCCGGTCTTCGTTCCCCAGGCAGAAATCAGATCGATGGAACTAGTCGTTCAGGCGATCGAAGCCGCTGCAGCGCTTGCGCCCTTCAAAGAACGAACGCTTTCCTGGGCACCGGAGATTGCCGGTTTTGATCCAGGCCCAATCGGGGCCTTCATGGGCTGTGATTTTCACCTGACTCCCGACGGCCCCCGACTGATCGAAATCAACACCAACGCCGGTGGCGCATTTCTGAATGCGGTTCTGGCCCGTGCGCAACATCGATGCTGTACTCCTCCATTGCAGGATGCCAGCACAAACGGGTTACTGGATGGATTTGAAGGGGCGGTGCTTGCCATGTTTCATCAGGAGTGGCAAAGGCAAGGCCGTGATTCAGTGCCTGCGCGTCTGGCCATCGTGGATGACGACCCGCAGTCCCAGTTCATGTTCCCGGAATTCCGGCTGGCGCAACAAATGCTCGAGGCCAGAGGAATCGAAACCGTGATCCTCGACCCATCGGAGCTTGACTACACCAATGGCGTCCTGACCGCCCGGGGCCGGCCCATCGACATGGTGTACAACCGGCTGGTGGATTTCGCCCTGGAGGCCCCAAATCATCGGGCCCTGAGACACGCTTATCTGGACAATGCCGTGGTGGTAACCCCCAACCCCCGGGTGCATGCGTTGATGGCCGACAAGCGCAACCTGATTCTGCTGTCCGATGCCAGGACACTACGCGAATGGGGACTGAATGAAACCGAGGCCGGGTATCTGGAGAAAGCGGTGCCCGATACACGGCTGGTTTCAGCAGAGGACGCGGAAACGCTGTGGAGTAACAGACGCCGACTGTTTTTCAAACCGGTGGCGGGGCATGGCAGCAAGGGCGTCTACCGGGGCGAAAAGCTCACCCGCCGCGTTTTTGAGGACATTCTGAAGGGCGACTACATCGCGCAGAATTTCGTTCCCGCCGGAGAGCGCACCCTCAGAATAGATGGCGAGGTCACCACCCGCAAAGTCGATATCCGCCTCTACACCTATGCCGGACAGCTATTGCTTGCCGCTGCCCGGGTTTACCAGGGCCAGGCCACCAATTTTCGCACTCCGGGCGGTGGCTTCGCGCCGGTTTTTCAGGTGTAAGAATTTACCCTCGGCAAGCACGATGGCAGGCCACACGGTCAGTGAAGGCGAGTGAAGATCAGAGATCTTGCATTCGGCCTACCTGTCTGGCCAACCGCATGGATTCATTTTCTTCCATAGCCAGAAGGGATTCGAAAAGCTCTTTTGCTTCTGGAATTTCAGCCTTTCCAATCAGTGTCTTGTAGAGATCCATGATCTGATCATGAAAGTCGAACACCTCCCGGCAAATGCCGTCGAAATCAAGCTTCGTATACGGCTCGTCGCAGGTTCGATGAGTTTTGATCGGATTATGGGACAGGTAGTCGTACACCCTGGTTTCCAGGGCTTTATTGTCACCTTGGTGCTCAAACTCGTCCACAATCCGCTCTAACTCCGACTCATGAGCAGCCAGATAATCCAACAGCGCACGGGCCCGCTCTTCCTCATGCTTTGTTGCGCAATGGGATAGGCAGCTCGCCAGATGTGAGTGCAGATCCCGCGTCCAGTCGATCAGTTCTTTAAATGTTTTTATATCCATACCGATTTACCTCCCATTAACCCGTTTTTTGCGATGACCTGGCATTGATTGCAATACCCGCAAGCGCACCTTGAACGACTGTACGCACCTACACGAGAAAAATCTGAGCTGCCAGTCCGATTACAAAGGTGGCTGCAGCCGCGGCGAACACCACCGTTCCCAGCCAAATGTTCGGCCCGACAGACACAGTCTCACCCTGCCTGTACATTGGCACAACGATGCGCAGATACACCGCCAGTGACAGTACGCTATTGATGATCGCCACGACGGCCAGCCAGGTGAACTGGACATCAATAGTCGCAGCAAACAGCATGAACTTGCCGACGAAGCCGGCGAATGGCGGAATACCGACCAGCGATAGAAGGAAGATCACCATTGCAATTCCTGTCAGAGGCCGTGAACGCCCCAGTCCGCCAAAATCGTTCAGCGTACGTCCCGTTGCGGCAGCAACGGCAAAAGCACCCAGATTCATCGCGGCATAGGCGGCAGCGAACACGATGATGGATGGTAAGGCAAGCTCACTGGCCCCAATTGCCAAGATACCGAGAAGAAAATAGCCGGATTGGGCAATCGACGAATACGCCAGCAACCGGACGACGTTGTTCTGTACCAGCGCAGCGAGATAGCCGTAGGTCATGCTCAACACCGCCAAGGCCGCGATGACGACAGTCCAACCGCTTTCCGGCGGCAGCTCACGAACGACCTGCGCGAACGCAAACAGCGCACCAACCTTGGGAACCACAGACAGGTAGGCGGCAATCGACAGGGGGCCACCCTCGTAGGCATCGGGTGCCCAGAAATGAAACGGAACCAGCGATGCCTTATAGCCCAGACCAACAACCACTGCTACAAACCCGAGCAGGACGGCCATCGGCATGGCATCCATGCCCGGCAGATCCGCCAACAAGGTGGAACCGGCGGCACCAAACCAGTAGCTCAGGCCGAAAATCATGATGGCACCGGTGACCGAGGCGAACACAAAGAATTTCATGGCGGCTTCGGTGGCCGGGTCGGTGTCCGGATAGGCGACCAGGGCAAAGGTGGCCAACCCCGTCAGCAGTGTGCCCAGCACCAGGAACATGGTATCGCCCGCGCCAGCCAGAGCCAAAGCACCCAGGGTGGCAAAGCACAGCAGGCTGTAGACCGTGCCCTCCCTTGCAGTGCCTCTTACATCCACCCGCGCCAGCAAGATGCTGAGCACTGTAGCGGGCAGCAGGATGAGCTTGGCCCAGACACTGAGCTCGTCAATGCGGAAACTGCCGCCGAACACTGTGGTGTCCGTGCCGATCAGCCGCAGAGTCAGGCCGGTGGCGGCGAGGAGCCCAGTGACCGCGACAAACAGAGAGAATCTCGGCTTGCGCAGCATTTCTGCGATCAGCGCGCCGACAGCCGTCAATAGTACGGCGATCTCTGGAATCAATAGCGCAAGGTCACGAGCCATTACAGTACCAGTGCCGATGTCGTCCGGTGAATGAGATCCAACACCCAGGACGGCGCCACCCCTGTGGCGACGGTGAGCACCAGCAGTGGCGCCACGGCAAGCATTTCGCGCGCGTTCAGGTCTGGCATTTTATTCCAACGCTCCCTGGCCTCACCCAGAAAAATCTCGCGCAGCGCCTTGAGAAAGACACCGGCGATAATGGCAATACCCAGAATCACAACAACCGCAGCGGGCGCACCACTCAACGTGGCAAGAAATATCTGGAACTCAGCCGGAAAATGCGCCAGCCCCGGCAGGCCGAGGGATGCAAAGGCCGCCAACACAAATGACCAGCCAAGCACCGGGACCGTCTTGAGCAAACCCCCGAATTTGCCCATTTCACGGGTATGGGCGCGGTCCTGAATCATGCCAACCAGCAAGAACAGGGCGCCAGTGACCAGGCCATGACTGAACATCTGCAATACGGCACCGTCAAGCGCGGTGGCACGTATGCTTGGGTCCAGTGTCAGAGCCGCAACCGCAACACCGACGATTACATACCCCATGTGGTTGATCGAGGTATAGGCCACCAGGCGCTTTAGATCCGTCTGTGCCAGGGCAGCAAAGGCGCCGTATAGTGCGCTGACAACACCGAAGACCAGAACAACGACTCCGGCTTCACGAAAAGCCTCGGGGGTCATCTGCAACGCGAAGCGCACCAGTCCGTAGGTGCCGAATTTCAACATGATGCCGGCGAGGATGACACTGCCGACTGTCGGCGCCTGGACGTGAGCGGCGGGCAACCAGGTATGCAGCGGCACTGCGGGGATCTTTACCGCAAAGGTAATCAGCATGGCGACCAGGGCCCACATAGCTGCCGCCCCCTCCAGCGGCGGATTCTCGATCCAGGCCCGCATGTCGAAGGTCGGTTCAGGGCTGCCAAGGTAAAGCCCCAGGATGGCGAGCAACAACGGCAGGCTACCCAGCAGCGTGTAAATAAAGAACATAAGGGCGGCGCGCTGCCGGTCCTCGTGTCCCCACCCGGCGATCATGAAATACATTGACACCAGGGAAACTTCAAAGAAGACGTAAAACAAAATCCCGTCGAGGGCGGTAAAGGTACCGATGGCTGCAGTCTCCAGAAGCAGTGCCAGGGCCACGTAGGCACGCGGACGTTCACGAAGTGACGAAGCGTAAATGAACGCAACCAGAAACAGCACGGCACTCAGCAACACCAACGGCAGACTGATACCATCAACACCGACCCGATAGGCAGCACCGATGGCAGGGATCCACTGTAGCTCCTCAACCTGGGAAAAGCCCGCGCCACTGGTGCCCTGCAACCACATGCCCAGAGCACCCAACAGGGTCAGGACAGCACTGGCAATCGCTATGCCGTGCGCCGTCCGCGCCGTCGGCTTTGGCAAACACAGAATCAGCACTGCGCCGGCGAGTGGCAAAAACAGGGTAAGCGAGACAAGTGGCAGCATGAATAGGGGTTTCCTCTAGAAGCTCAGTGAAGCTAACAGCAAAATGGCCAGTATCACGGCGGTGGCTCCCGCGCTGATGGCCAGACTATGGTGGATCAGACCACTTTGCAGGATTCGCGCCCGCGCACCCATGGCGCGCACACCCGCCACCAGGGCAAAGATCAGACCGTCAATACGGCGTTCATCCCCGACCCGCACAAGGTTGGCGACAGCCAGGCTTACACGGCCAGCACCGAGTACAATCCCATACAGGCGCTGTTCCAGGCGATCTCCCCCACGGGCAATGATGAGGCTTCCACGGCCAATGCGAAGCGCGGCCTGATAGAAAAGCCCCTCCAAACGTTCACACGCCCGGGCAACGGCCATTACGGGCTGCGCTATCCAGGCAGTAAGACCGCCCGCCACCACCAGCCCCGATGCCGCCCATTGATGGACAGGGCCTAGCAGACGCTTGGCCGGCACCAGCCAGCCCAGCGCCAGGCCGACCAATGCGGCGACGAGTCCGGACAATATGACGCCGATACCCGCGGTTTCAGGAGCAGGCAGATCAAGCATGGTTTCGAGTGGACCAAAGGCGAGGCCCAGGCCGGCGGCGGGGATCGCCAGCCCCCAGACGCCCGCTCGCATCCAGCCAGTACCGGCGACCGGGCGAGTAACAACGGAGCCCTGCCAGAGCACGCGTAAAGCCCGGGCCATATAGGCGCCGGTCAGCAGAGTCCCTGCCAGGGCCAGGGAGCCTAGCCACACAGCGCCCTGCCCCGACAGAGCAGCTGCAATCACCGCATCCTTGGAGAAGAACCCGCTCAGTGGAGGGATGCCGGCCAGAGCCAGTGCTGCCAGCGCAAAGCCGGCGAAAGCCCAGGGCCTGGCGCGGCCAACACCCTTCAACTGATCGAAACCGGTACTCTCGCGGACATGCTGGAAGTCGCCGGCGGCCAAGAACAGAGTGCTTTTGATGGCGGCATGGGCAAGCAGATGCAACAGCGCGGCCAGAGGAACCCCGGCGCCCACGGCAATCAGCATCAGGCCGTATTGACTGGCCGTGGAAGCCGCGAGCAGGCGCTTGAGATCACGCTCGGCAAGCGCAATCACCCCGGCCGCCACGGTGGTGATACCACCGACAAGCCCGACAGCGAAAAGCGCTTCAGGGGTCAGCAACGGCGCAGTACGGATCAGCAGAATGGCACCCGCCGCCACCAGCGTGGCGGAGTGCAATAGCGCCGAAACCGGTGTCGGCCCCGCCATGGCGCGCATGAGCCAGTCCTGCAAAGGGACCTGTGCAGACTTACCCATGGCAGCGAGCAACAACAGAAGCCCGGCGGCGGTCGATGCACTGTCGCCTGCCTCCAGGGAGGCGCCAATCTCACTGCTACCGGCTGACCCGATCAACATGAATGCCGCCACGTAAAGCCCCAGATCGGCGCTGCGGGTATAGAGAAAGGCACGGCCGGCGGCGTTTGCGGCCTCGGGCCGCTCGAACCAGAAGCCGATCAGCAGATAACTGCACAAACCGATCACCTCCCAGGCCGCCAGCAGCAGAACCCAGTCGCCAGCCAGCACCAACGCCTGCATGGCGGCCAGAAACAGAGACATCACGGCATAAAAACGCGCCTGACCAGACTCCCGCTTCATATAACCGACGGCGTAAATCAGCACAAATGTGCCCACCGTAGCCACCACAACGGCCAGCAGCGCCGTCAGCGGTCCGGCGACCAGTCGAAGCGGCATTTCCGGCAGGCCCGGTAGAAGCAGAGTGTCCGCCTGACCGCCAGCGACCCGGGCCAGGAGCCACAGACTTCCTACAAGGCTTAGCGTTGCGCCGGACAGGGCCAGAGCAGGACTGCCCCGCCGCAGTACCAACACCGCCAAGGCGGCGATCAGCGGCGGTAATGTTGGCAGGAGCACAGCACTCATCCCTTCAGGTCCCCAGCTTCCTCCATTTCTACCGAGCCTTTGGCCCTGAAGCGGGCGATTGCGACGCCGAAGCCGACCGCCATTTCAACCGCCATGACGGTCATCACCACCAGCACGAACATCTGGCCGGAGTAGCTTTCGGGGTGCAGAAAACGCCAGAAGGCCACCAGGTTCACCAGCGCGCCCGCGAGAATCAGTTCCACCCCCATCATGATCATCACCAGGTTGGTCTGGGACAATGCACCATAGACACCGACGCCGAACAGGATTGCGCCGGTCACCAGCGCCACGATCAAGACCAAAGTCATTCCGAACCCTCCTTGGCGGCACTATATTTAGGCGTTTGCACCGGTATCGCCACTGCCGTGGCTGCAATCATGGCGGTCAGGATCGTCACGCCGGCGGTTTCGAAGATCAGCATGGAACGCCCCAGCAGCTCCAGGCCCAGCGCCCGTGTCTGCATCGCCGCATCCGGCGCTTCGACCGTGACCGGCCCCCAGTCGGCCAGAAGCGCGACCGCAATCGCGGCGCCAGCAGCCACCACCCCGGCACCAATAGAGAAGCTCTTCTGGTGGCTCATGTCCATGCCGCCCATTCCTCCTGGGTCCATCATGAACATCACCATGAAGATGGCCATAATACTCATCTCCGTGGCCATCATCATGATCTGGAGCACACCCAGGAATTCCGTCTGCATCACCAGAAACATGCAGCCTATGGCCGTCTGCGAAAACAGTAACGCCAGCGCAGAGCGCATCATGGAGGAGGTGCGAAACACCACCACGCCGAAGCCGATGGCAGCCAGTCCAAAGACAGCGAGAAAAAAAGCCTGAGCGTACATTAGGGCACCACCAGAACCAGTAGACCGACAATAATGATATTCAGCAGAGCCAGGGGAATTCCCAGGGTCCAGCACCACCTCATCAGATCCGCCTCGCGAATGCGCGGCAGATAACGACCAACCAGCAGCATCGACACGGCCACCGCCAGGGTCTTGATCAGGCTCCAGGCCCACGGCGGCAGCAGCGGTCCGTGCCAGCCGCCGAGATAGAACACCGAGGTCGCGGAAGCCAGCGTGACCACCAGCGTCAGCCGGGCAAGGCGCAGAACCGCCAGGCGCACGCCGGTATATTCGGCA
The DNA here is from genome assembly GCF_047123295.1 of Marinobacter sp. MIT932201. Classification (NCBI taxonomy): domain Bacteria; kingdom Pseudomonadati; phylum Pseudomonadota; class Gammaproteobacteria; order Pseudomonadales; family Marinobacteraceae; genus Marinobacter; species Marinobacter sp. MIT932201. The sequence goes on from NZ_CP138917.1 coordinate 3,492,881, forward strand.
TCCACACCTCCGCCAAGCTCCCCTTCTGCGGTTGGCAGGTCGAAAGGCGCGCGGAACGCCAGCGCCATGGCGGCAATGAAAAACAGAACAAAACCGAGGGGCTGATAGACAATGTTCCACAAGCCTTCCTGGGAGCCAACGATCACTGTGCTCACCAGGGACTCGGCACGCATGGCCACCGCTGTTATAGGCATCACAATGAGCATGGCGTAAGCGATCAGCTGGCCAAGGAATCGCCAGCCGCCGATCATGGCATAGGCCCCATTAGGGCCCCAACCCGCCATGATCAGCGCGACCAGCACATAGGCAAGTGCTGCGTTAATGAACAGGGCGCCGGTGGCCAGATCCGCGATCACCAGGGCAGGCGCCAGCGGCAGCACCGCGGCACCAAGCACCGCAACCACCAGAAGCAATATCGGCGCCGCCTCGAAAAAGACCCGGTCCGGCGTGCGCGGTACAATGGACTCGCGGCCAAGGTGCGCCAGGCCACTGAGGAGTGGGGCAGTTAGCCGTAGACGACCGGTTGTGGTCCAGGCCTCGATTACGGCGAGCAGCCAGGCACTGCCGAACAACGCAAGCAACACGATGGCAACGTTCACGCGATCACCTCCCAGGGCGACAGGTCCAGTGACCCGACCGCCACCAGCGCGTCGCCAAGCTCCCGCCCCTCGACAAGCTTTGCCACCAGGCCGATATGGTGGCTGCAGGCGGTGTCCAGGTTATAGGATTTCACCTGGCCGTGCTCCAGAGTCACACTCAACTGAGCCTCTCCCCGTGGCGTTTCCACGATTGCCTCACCGACCCCGGATGCATGGCCGATGGTTCGCAGAGTGGGCAACTCCGGTTCTCCATTCGCCTTGATGAATTCGATGCTCGTCGTGATTTCAGCCAGGCGCTGCCACAGGCGCGCCCAGGCATCACCTGCTCCGCCCGCAGCGCGCGCCACGGGGCCACGCAGGCCAGAAGAACTTGCGGGCAATAGCCCAATACCTCTCATCCTCGCCCTAAGCAAAGGCGTCCGTCCGATACGGGTAGCCAGAGCCCTCAGTGCCGGTTCAAGCTCAGTGAGCCGCGCCTGGCTGGCGTGCCGAATTTTCAGTTGCAAGTCCGACGCACGGTGTATCAACCACACAAAGCCAAGCTGACGCCCCAACTGGGCCAGCCAACCCAGATGACTGGCAATCCGCTCCCGCTCCAGGGCACAGGCCCGGGCGGTCGCCGGATCGTCCTCCAGCCCGGCCGCCCGCTCGATAGCCACGCAGGCCAACAGGCGGTAGCTCACCGAGGCCAGAGGCATTGCAGCCGACAGACACTCAATGAAGGTCTCGGCATCCATCGTTTCGGCTTCGGTGGCCATACCCACCAGGGTTGTCGCCTGCCCCTCAGTCACCCCATCGCCGTCGAGCGTCAGCGTCAACTTAAGACCACCCGGTAAGCCGGGGAAGACCGGACCGAAGGGCACCTCAAGCCAGTCCATCGCCAGACCATCGGCACTGCGAGGCAGGTCTTTGGTGACTTCGATCATGGACATGAATCCCGAGGCACCATGATCATGGCCACTGTGATCGCGTCCACCATGATTATGCCCGCCGTGATCGTGTCCACCATGATTATGCCCGCCGTGATCGTGGCCGGCATGCTCATGTTCTGCGCGAGCATCGGATTGATCGTGCTGATGTCCATGATCATGGCAGTGTTCGTGCCCATGGTGCTCATGGCCATGATGCTTGTGTCCGTGATCATGATGCTGTTCGTGTTCATGGTCGTGCCCGTGCTCCGGAGCCGACTCCCCGGCTTCCCGGGCTACCAGGTCCATTCCACACTTGGGGCAACTGCCCGGTTCGTCCTGAACAACTTCCGGGTGCATGGGGCAGACATACTCAATTCTGGTATGCAGAACCGATGATTCGAAGTCCTCAGATGATGCGGCAAAGACGCCTTCGGCCAATGCCCGCTGCAGCCGACCTACGGCGTCCGTCAGGTTCTCCTGCGAAAGGCCTGCGGAAATATCAGCGTTCGGTAAAGATGACGGTGTTTGTCCGCCCAACATGACGACGGCGCGTGGCCGGGGCATCTGCGCGTAGAGCACTGCCACGGCCTCGCCCATTTTCTCTGGCAGCTCTCCGACAATCAGGAGTACGCCCGCGTCGCGCGGCGTCGCGGTTGTACGCATGCCTGCGGCCTTGACATCCAGACCATGCGCCAGGGCCACCTCCGGCCCCGGGACGATCAGACAGCCCAGACTACGCACCAGGGCCCGAGAGACCCACTTCTGCAGTGTTGTGAAACGCTCCCGGTGCTGGCGCGCGCCAGCCCTGGATAATTCTGGATTAGAAGTCATTGCCGCCTCAGAGCACCCTGGCTCCAGCCATAGAGCAGGCCGAGAAAGAGAATGGCAAGGAATACGCCCATATCGTACAAAGCAACCAGCCCTACTTCCTTGTACACAACTGCCCAAGGGTACATAAACGCCATCTCCATATCGAAGGCCAGGAACAGCAAGGCGTAACCGTAGTAGCGTGCATGATAGCGCCCCCATACCGGATCCCGCGACAAGACTCCGGAACTCGCCGGTACATCCTTACCCGGCTCTTGGCGTGTCGGACCTATCGCGCGGGCAAGCCCGTACAGGACAAAAACCGTAGCTGCGATTCCGAGCACCAAGGCAAGCAGCAGACGGTACTGCTCCAAAACACTCATCGTCTAATCCTCAAGTCGCGCAACCAAACATGCCCTCCGCCCCTCACCAGAGACAAGATTAATATGGACTTAACTCGATTCTTGGTTCCGCGTGAGCGAACCGTAATGTCTAAGTGAACAAAGGCTAAGAACTCCCCCTCAGGTATCCTTACTCCAGTCCATGATGCTTGCCTTCGTATACCTTGACGTTCCTGATCTCGCCTCCTTCATTGACCAATTCGTAATTATTGCCGGGTAAAGGCTTTATTCGGTTGCAAGAATAGTCGCGTCCGTACACCGATGTGCAAAATTTGCCATCTTTCACCTCCCATCTTCCTATGTAGTGGGTAAGGTTTCCCTGATGTTCGCGATATTTGGTCATTCCATAGATCGAACCATCAGGATCATAGTACTCATGAAAAGTCCGAGTTCGGAAATCATCCTGAGCATCTCGAAATTCCATTTGCACCGTGTTTCCAACGACTAAACTAGCAACATCTTCGCCAGAAAGAACCTCTTCAGCCTGCGCCAACGGCACTTGCAAAAACAGCAAACATACAAGCAGTTTTAGATTTGTTGCTTTCATTTGGTTATCTCCCGTTTTTATTCAATAATTGTCAGAACATTGACAGTATAACGTAAGCCATATCTTATATTTGTAAAAAGCTCAATGCGCTGGTCAGAGTACAACAACCCATTTAGTTCCCGTTCCGCTCATTAGGCCATTCACTAAAAGCGATAAAGTAGAGGAGAATCAGGTTGACGACGGGGATCAGTATCAAGACGCCCATCCACCCCGGGTAGCCCGTTCGCTGGCAAATACGCCAGGCCGGTATCACCACCACAATGCCAATCACCAGCATCCAGAGCCAGTGACCTGCCCACATTGTGTTGCCAAACATATTGCCTTCCATCATTGTGCTCTCCTCCCTATTGACATCTGATTAGTCGTGATCATGGGCATGGGTTTCATCATGTCCCGAATGTCCGGATTCCCGGAACCTTTTCAGGAAAATCTGCTCCGAGGAGGCGATAACAACCATCGTGACAACCGCAACGCCAATCACAAATGGGTCGGAGTTCAGTTTGACCCAGACAAAACCTCCAAGTACGAGCAAATCCAGGAAGATAGCAACCGCAGGCACCCACGCCTCTGCCTTCACATCGTTACGCAAATAACGAAGGATCCCCCAGTGAATGGCAATATCCATTACCAAGTAGAACACAATACCGAGTGCTGCAATCCGGGAGAGATCAAAGAACGCCGTCAGAACCAGTCCTAGAACCACGGTATACACCAGCGCGTGCTTTTGGATACTGCCGGGCATGCCGAAATGGCGATGGGGAACCAGCTTCATTTCGGTTAACATCGCCAGCATACGGGAGACCGCAAAAATACTGGCGAGAATCCCTCCGGCAGTGGCCATCATGGCAATGGCAACAGTGAACCAGACAGCGAACTCTCCAAGCGCCGGGCGAGCGGCGGCAGCAAGCGAATAGTCCTGCGTTTCGATGATTTCGCTTAGAGACAAATTACTGGCAACAGCGAATCCCACCAAGGTATAAATAACCACGCAGGCAGCGATGGAAATAACGATAGCTCGCCCTACATTTCGCTTAGGATCTATCACTTCAGAACCGCTGTTAGTGATAGTGGTAAAGCCTTTAAAGGCAAGTATTCCAAGTGCCGTTGCCCCAAGGAAGTTTCCCGTTGCCCCCGCCTCCCCCGCGCTCGAGAAATCCACTTCCAAGCTATCAGCAACCCAGACACCCACAATTCCAAAAACCAATATGCCCCCGATCTTTAAGATGCCTATAAAAGAAGCCACACCCTGAATCATTCGGTTGCCCAGAAGGTTGATCAGAAATGCCGCAAGAATCAGGGATACGCCAAGAATCGGCACCATTCGGCCGCTTTCATCGCCACCAAACAATTGCATGGTGTAAGCGCCGAAGGTACGAGCGAGAAAGCTCTGAGCGATCACCATGGAGAAATACATCAGCAGTGCATTGAAAGCCGTAGGTAACCGATTACCGTAGGCTTTATGCAAGTACATACCGATACCACCGGCAGAGGGATAAGCATTCGAAATCTTGATGTAGGAATAAGCACTGAAACTGACGATCACCGCCGCAGCCAGGAATGCCAACGGGAAGAGAACACCCGTCATTTGTGCCATCTGTCCTGTCAGAGCAAAAATACCGGCGCCAATCATGACGCCGGTTCCTAACATGACTGTTCCCGGGAGGGTCAGACTGCCTTCCCTGTAGCGAGTAGTTCGGTCCTGCTCCCTGCTCATTTAACCTCCAGTCATTTTCGTTTCATTGGTGGAATCTTTGAACAGCAAAACGGATCATGTTTTGCGTTGGCACGAACGTTTTCATCCGTAAACCGGTACCACGCCAATTTTCTCTGAGTCCACCACCCTGATTTCAATCGACCACCATGCGCTTCAATAGCCTCTAGCAACTCGTCGGTGGACCAATGAGTTCCATCAAAAGTGACATGTAGCCGATTATTTGGCTTGCGCTCGGCGAAATCGACACATGGGTGATGGTTGAGTTCGTGAATAAAGTCAGGCCACTCACTGTCTTTAAGACCTTCCACAGCAAGTTTCCGTCGCAGCAGGAACTGCTCCTGATTCGATGCTTTATGTGCTTTAGTCATGGTAGGCACCTCTTTGCCTATTCATTTCACAACAATGAAAGCATGCGGACCTGAACTGCGACTGAAAATCGACAAAGGCTGTCGAAGAATTTGACGAGAATCAAAAAAAGAGCCAGGACAAACCCCTGGCTCACTAATCCAGTCAGAAAGCGACACGGGCACCGATAACTGCGAACCAGTCTTCAGTACCTCCGCCCTCAGCTCTTGCAAAATCTGCGCTATCGCCGTATTTACGCTCATGCACAACACCCACATAGGGCGAAAAGGCGCGATCGATCAGATCATAGCGAAGTCTGAGCCCGGTTTCGGTGGAAACCACCCCCTTTCCAACGCCAATTTCCCTATCCTCGCTAAACGCTACTGTCGCATCCAGCGTTGCGGCCAAGATCCAGTAGTTGGTGAACAGCAACTCGTACTCTGCGTCGAGTTCGGCTGAAGTATCTCCTTCCTCGCTCACATATAGATTTGCATCTATCTCAAACCACTGCGGAGCCAACCCCGCGACACCCAGCACTGCATAGGTCCGGTCAGGCCCCTCAGGGGTGTCGAAACGTACGCCCGCTTTAGCGTCAAAGAACTTGGAGATGGGTATCTGCCCGACCAACTGGTTTTCCAATGTTTCGTAGGCCTGTTCCTCAATCTCATATTCCCCAGTAGTGAGCAACCGGACTTTAAAATCATCCGTACCGTAGAAGGCATCCGCGTTCCAGACTCCCAACTCCTCGTCGTCGTCACTGTACCGGTATTCAAACTCCTCAAACTGAACACCCCATGTTGTTAGCGGTTGCTTGCGGGCGGTGGTGTCAGAGATCATTTCCTGAGCCACGACCACCGTCGGGAATACGAAGGACGCAAGCAGGCTGATAGCGACAATGGATCGAATACGGCTCACGCCTCACCTCCTTCTTCACCAATAACGTTTGTTTTGACCTGCGCGGACCCAGGGCCGCCTTCGACAATCACCTTCCGGAACATCCCGGCGGCCGCATGGTAGGACAAGTGACAGTGGAAAGCCCACTGGCCTGGCTCGTCCACCTCTGTTTCCATATACACAGTGGTGCCTGGCTGGACACTGACCGTGTGCTTGATCGGGTTCCACTGGCCTGCACCAACATCGAGAATGGACCACATACCGTGCAGGTGCATGGGGTGAGTCATCATGGTTTCATTCACAAACTTGAAGCGGACCCGCTCACCGTATTTGAGACGAATCGGATCAGCGTCCTCATACTTCACTCCGTTAATGCTCCAGGTATAGCGCTCCATGTTGCCGGTCAATCGAAGCTCGATTTCACGGGTCGGTTCGCGGTCCTCATACAGCGGATCCTGAGCCTTCAAGTCAGCATACGACAAAAACTTGCCGCCATTGGCAGCTTCAGGCACTAGACCACTGCCCCTGGCGTAAAAAGGATCGCTTTTTCCTTCGCTCCCCATCGACATGGAACCATGGTCCATACCAGACATGGCCGAATGATCCATGTTTTTCATAGTCCCATGATTCATACTCCCCATGCTGGAATGCTCCATCCCGTCCGCACTACTCATTTCCATGTTTCCATGATCCATGCCAGACATACTGCCGTGGTCCATACCGGGCATACCGCCCATATCAGCCATGGTCAGTCGGGCGGCTTCACGCAATTGCGGCACGGCTGCTTCCATGCCATCTTCCGGAGCCAGCGTAGCCCTTGCATATCCTGAACGCCCCATGGATTCGGCGAAGATGGTGTAAGCCTGCTCGTCCCTCGGGCGCACGATCACATCGTAGGTTTCCGCCACACCAATCCGGAACTCATCGACACTAACCGGCTGCACGTTGTTGCCATCGGCTTGCACGACCGTCATATCCAGGCCGGGGATCCGGACGTCGAAATAGGTCATTGCCGAGGAGTTGATGAATCGCAGCCGAATGCGTTCGCCCGGCTCAAAGAGTCCCGTCCAGTTCTGGTCCGGGCCTTTGCCGTTGATCAAGCCCGTAAAGCCATGGATATCCTCAACGTCCGCTTTCATCATCCGCATGTCGCCCCAGGCCATCCGGTCCCGGACCGTATTCATCAGGCCGTTCTTGGACACGTCTGTGAAGAATTCACCCACGGTCTGTTGTTTGCGATTGTAATAGTCCGGCATCATTTTCAGGTTGCGCATAATGCGGTCACCGGAATGGGGATGCTTGTCAGTCAGCTGTACCACGTATTCGCGATCATAACGGAACGGCTCACGCTCTTTGGGCTCGATAACAATGGCGCCGTAGGCACCGTCCGGCTCCTGAAAACCAGAGTGGCTGTGAAACCAATAGGTACCAGCCTGCTGGATCGGGAACTCATAGGTGAACGTTTCCCCTGGCTGAATGCCCGGGAAGCTGATACCAGGCACGCCGTCCTGATCAAATGGAAGAATGAGTCCGTGCCAATGGATAGACGTCGTCTCATCCAGGTTGTTGGTCACGTTGATCCTGACGTTTTCTCCTTCTTTAAATCGCAATACCGGCCCTGGGGAGGCACCGTTATACCCAATACCTTCTTTGACGAAATCTCCGGTATCGATTTCGACCCTGTCAACCGTCAAGTTGTACTCGCCAGCTAAAACCAGCCCCGGCAGCAGGAGGCCAAAGACCCCTGCAAGAAAGCGCATATTCATCTGCCTTACCTCAATGCAATCAACGGTGAAGCCGGGTTGTAGACGGGAGCAACAACCCGGACATTCCAGATCTTCATAGCAATGGATTATTCAAAATTAACATCGCCGTACATACCGGCCTGGTAGTGCCCGGGCACGTTGCAGGCAAACTCGATATTGCCTTTATCGGAGAATTTCCAGACAACTTCCTTGCTTTGGCCAGGCTCCAGCAGAACGCTGTTGGGGTCGTCATGCTTCATGGTTTTACCGTTCCCCATATCCATGGTCATCATGTCCCGGTTCAGCTTGCCGCCCTGAATCACGCCATGCTCGACCATCATCATCATTTCTTTCTGGTGAGCCTCATGCATGGAAGGGGTTCCGATGTTGAATTCGTGCACCAGGTTGCCCTTGTTCTTTACAACAAAACGCACGGTTTCACCGGGCTTGACGGTGACTTTCTCAGGGACATAATAGTTGTCGTGCATTTCAACGGTGACAGTGCGCGCAACCTCGGAAACCTTACCGGGCTCTCCGCTGCTAGCCCCATGGTGACCGCCACCATGAACACCACCGGCAAAAGCGCCTGCAGACAAAGAAAGCGCTACACCGACGACCATAAGTTTTGATGCATTCATACCAGCTTCTCCTGTGGAATCATTCAATAACAATCAATCGCATTTCAAGGAAACTTGATCGATGTCCAGAATCGTTCGCTAGCATCGCTTACCAACCTGAATTCTTACTGAAAATTCAAAAAAAATAATTTAGGCTGAATTCACGATCATGAAAGACACTACGTCTAGTTCACAGATATAGCCCAGAAAAAAGGAAAAAAATGCGCTTACTACTGGTAGAAGACGATCAACTACTCTCACGCAGCCTTACGCAACAGCTTGAAAAGTCAGGATTTAGCGTGGACCGAGCTTACACTGCAAAAGAGGCGATGGTTCTGAGCGAACAGGAAGAATATAAGGTGGGTATATTGGACCTGGGACTGCCTGACGGTAACGGTTTGGATATAGTGAAAAAATTGCGCGCCAAAAATATAAATTTCCCCATACTAATCTTGACGGCGCGAGATGACTGGCATGACAAAGTAGCCGGACTGAAGGCTGGAGCAGACGACTACCTTGCGAAGCCCTTCCAGACCGAAGAGTTAATAGCAAGACTAAATGCCATTGTTCGCAGAAGCGAAGGGAGAACTAACGCACTGGTAAAGGCAGGCCGTTTCGTACTGGATGAGAATCGTCAATGCTTGTCGGTGGATGATGGACCTGATCATCTACTAACCGGAACAGAGTTTCGTCTTCTGCGCTGTCTGATGAGCAAGCCGGGCTATGTCTTTTCAAAAGATCAATTACTGGAGCAGCTTTACAGTCTAGAAGATAGTCCGAGTGCGAACGTTATCGAGGCGTACATTCGAAGACTGAGAATACTGGTCGGAAACTCCACCATCTCGACTCGACGCGGCCAAGGCTATATGTTTAACGATGATGTTTAAAAAACCTGCGTCTGTAAAAGGCACCCTGCTTGCGTTACTTCTGCCCGCAAGTGTTACCTTGATGGCAATTGCCTGGTTTGCTCATGGCACCTTGCTGGAAAGGATGGCCCGTGAATTTGTCAAGGACAGGTTAAAAGAAGAGGTTTCGTTCCTAGAACACCAAATTCGAGATAGCGACGGTACTTTCGACGACCTTAAGACTGGCGACTACTTTCAGCGCGTATTCCATCATGCTTTCGTTCAGCACTCCGAATCCGAGACCGTCATTTCTCCTGATTCTTGGGCACCGCTTTTGGCGCCGCTCATCGATTCGGCAAAAGAGGGCATAATTCGGATAAAGAACACGGAAGTGCCAGAGGCTCCATCAGACATTCTGGCTTATCGAAGCTCCTTCATAGCGGGCGAAAAACCGTTTGTGGTTATTGTTGGGGAAGACCTTGGCGCCTTGAAGAATAGTCAGACAGAGCTGCATGCTTGGACGGCGATCGCATCTCTCGTACTTATCTCGTTATTGGTTTGCGCAATCTGGTTCGGCATCAATCTGTCTATGCGGTCTGTCACTCGACTCAAGGCGTCACTTAAGAAACTTCAAGATGGAAGGGTTTCGCGCATTGATATGAGCGTTCCCGAGGAGTTTCTTCCTCTCGTCGAACAGTTGAACCATTTACTTGACTCGCTTGATCAACGACTGGACCGTTCCAGGGATGCACTGGCAAACCTATCACATAGCGTCAAAACGCCGATTGCGGCGGTACAGCAAATTCTTGGAGACACCTCAAGACCACTAGATAGCGAATTAAGGCAACACCTAGCAGTGCGCCTCAGCGACATTGATAAGCAACTTGAAGCGGAAATGCGCCGCAGTCGGTTTGCCGGCCCGCACATCGGAAAAAGCTCTTTTCCAATAGAAAAAGCAAGGGATCTAGTGTGGATGATGGGGAGACTGTATCCCGACAAATCCTTTGAGCTTTCCGCTTCACTTCCGAAGAGTATCCGTTGGCCAATTGAAGAGTACGACTTATCTGAAATACTGGGAATCTTGCTGGACAACGCCGGGAAATGGTCTCACAAAGAGGTTGAGCTATTGCTGGAACAACGCGGCCCCACCAAGCGAATTGTCGTGACAGACGATGGTCCCGGCGTTGACAAATCCGAATTAAGCAAGCTCGGCCAAAGGGGACTAAGGCTGGACCAACAGACCCCAGGCCACGGGCTCGGTCTTGCAATAGTTCAAGACATTGTTAGCCGGTATGGCGGGAAGCTCGTTTTCTCGAATAGCCCCAGTGGAGGACTGCGGGTCGTGATTGAGTTTTAGAGTCCAGTATGCACTGTCGAGCTTGTAGTCGGTCATTCCCTATTATCCCTGAGAATAATAGGGAATGACCTGAATTTGCCTCAATGCCCGAATTTGACCAACCTTATTCTAATCCCACAACCGGTTCCGACTGGTCGGCACGAATCCGGGCGAAAAGCTCGGCACTAACGCTCCTGCCATTGCAGAAGAATAGTGTCACTGACATTGACGCACTTCTACACCATACTCAGTGAACCTTCCACCCCCGGATCAGGCCGCCTCAGTTCGTATTCTCAAGCTTCGTTCAGGCCCCGACTTTTCCACATATAATAAGCCACAGGTATCACAAGCAGCGCCAGGATTACGGCAGTGATCATGCCCCCTACCATTGGTGCTGCGATCCGTCCCATGACCTCGGAACCTGTGCCAGTACCAACCATTATAGGGACCAGCCCTCCGATAATGGCGGCCGCTGTCATCATGATCGGCCGCACCCGCAAACCGGCACCGTGCAATACCGCATGACGAAGGGTTTCCAGCCTGGGTGTCAGCCCCTTCTCCTCACATGTTTCCAACATTTCCTGGTAGGACTGATTTAAATAGACCAACATGATGACACCAATTTCCACGGCTACCCCCGCCAAAGCAATGAAGCCGACGCCAACCGCCACCGAGAAATTATAGCCAAGAAGGTACATTAGCCAGATGGCACCGATCATGGCAAACGGCAGCGTACCCATGATGATGCCCACTTCCGCAAAACGTCGGAAGTTCAGGAACAGCAGAATGACGATAATTGCCAGCGTCAGCGGAACCACATAGGTCAGCTTTTCCTTGGCGCGCAGCATGTATTCGTACTGGCCAGACCATGTAACCGAATAGCCCGCGGGTAAATCAAGCTCCTTGGTCACGGTAGCCATGGCCTCTTCCACGTATGTACCGACATCGACCCCGTCAATATCCACAAAGGTCCAACCGTTGAGGCGGGCGTTTTCGCTCTTGATCGCCGGAGGACCGTCTTCGACCCGGATATCGGCCACATCGGCCAACGCAATTCGCTGCCCCGTCGACGTAACTATCGGGAGCTGCTCCAACTTCTCGGGAGAATCCCGGTAGTCCTGAGGATACCTCAGATTAATCGGGTAACGCTCAAGCCCTTCAATCGTTCGCGATACGTTAATGCCGCCAATCGCTGAAGCTACAACTTGTTGAACATCAGCTATGTTCAATCCATAGCGGGCTGCACGCTCACGATCAATATCTGCCTTGATGTATCGACCACCGGCAACCCGCTCTGAATAAACAGAGGCGGTGCCGGGAATGTCAACCATGATTTCCTCAAGGCGTTTTCCGATGTCTTGGATAACGGCAAGATCAGGCCCTGCCACTTTGATACCGACTGGAGTTTTTATTCCCGTTGCCAGCATATCGATGCGGGTGATGATGGGCATCACCCAGGCGTTCGTTACCCCCGGGAAACGAATCAGGGTATTGAGCTCCTGCTTTAACTTTTCCGTGGTCATCCCTTCCCGCCATTCATCCCTGGGCTTCAATTGAATAAAGGTTTCGATCATCGTCAACGGTGCCGGATCAGTCGCGGTATCCGCCCGACCTACTTTACCGAACACTGTTTTAACTTCCGGTACGGTAGCAATCAACTTGTCGGTTTGTTGAAGGAGCTGCCGGGCCTTGCCAATCGAAATACCCGGGTAGGTAGTAGGCATGTACATCAGATCACCCTCATCCAGTGGTGGAATGAACTCACTCCCGATTTGGGTGGCCGGCCAGAGACCCACAACCAATGCAAGCAGTGCACCCAAAACTGTAGTTTTCGGGAATCGAAGCACCAGCTTCAGGACTGGCATGTAGGCGCCGACTAGCAAACGATTCACGGGATTCTTATGTTCCGGAAGCACTTTTCCACGAATGAAATAACCCATGAGCACGGGGACCAGTGTCACCGCCAAAGCGGCACTCGCTGCCATAGCGTATGTCTTGGTGAAGGCCAGAGGAGCAAACATCCGTCCTTCCTGAGCTTCCAGCGCAAACACCGGCACAAAACTGACAGTGATGATCAGGAGAGAGAAAAACAGGGCTGGGCCGACCTCAGAGGCTGATTTGGCCACGACCTCCCACCGATTCGCAGAGGTTAAGGGAGTTCGCTCCATGTGTTTGTGCATGTTCTCGATCATCACGATGGCGCCATCGATCATCGCCCCGATCGCAATCGCAATCCCGCCGAGGGACATGATATTGGCGTTGATGCCCTGCCAATGCATCACAATAAAGGCAGCCAGAATGCCAACCGGCAGGCTGAGAATCGCCACCAATGACGAACGGACGTGGAACAGAAAGATCATGCACACCAGGCCCACCACCAGGAATTCTTCAAGCAGCTTGAACCCAAGATTATTGACCGCCCGCTCAATCAGGCCTGAGCGATCATAAACCGTGACCACCTCCACACCTTCCGGCAAACTGGATTTCAGTTCCTCCAGCTTCGCCTTTACACCATTGATGGTGGCTTGGGCATTCTCGCCGAAACGCATCACGACAACACCGCCAACCGTTTCCCCTTCCCCATTCAGTTCCGCTATACCGCGCCGCATCTGTGGGCCGACCTCAACACTGGCTACGTCTTTCAGTAGAACAGGGGTGCCGTTGTTATCGAGCCCCAGTGGAATCGACAACAAATCCTCGCGAGACTGGATATAGCCGGACGTGCGCACCATGTATTCCGCCTCGGCCATTTCAATGACAGAGGCGCCCACTTCCTGATTGCCTCTTTTGATGGCGTTCTGGATATGCGCAAGAGGAATTCCCAACGCCCTGAGTTTTTCCGGACTGACCTTGACCTGGTACTGCTTCACCATGCCACCAAGTGCGGCGACTTCCGACACACCCGGCACTGTCTGCAGCTCGTATTTCAGAAACCAGTCCTGCAGGCTTCGTAACTGGCTGAGATCATTGTTCCCGGTGCGATCCACCAAGGCGTAAAGGTAAACCCAGCCAACGCCTGTGGCGTCCGGCCCGAGCTGCGGCCGGGCCGAGTCCGGAAGGCTCGGGGCCACCTGGGAGAGGTACTCCAGCACCCGGGAGCGAGCCCAGTACATGTCGGTATCTTCATCGAAGATCACGTACACATAGGAATCACCGAAAAATGAGTAGCCCCGGACCGTTTTGGCACCCGGCACCGACAGCATGGCCGTGGTCAAAGGATAGGTTACCTGGTCTTCCACCACTTGTGGTGCCTGACCCGGAAAGCTGGTTTTGATGATGACCTGCACATCCGAAAGATCCGGCAGGGCATCTACCGGCGTCTTGTTCAGCGAGTAAAGGCCAAGTCCAGTAATAAGCAAGGTCGCCAGAAGTACCAGAAAACGATTACGCACAGACCAATGAATGATGGCAGCGATCATGATTCGTCTCCGCCGTGATTCATGGAACTATGGTCTATCACCTCAGGTTCGACTTTGGGCTCCGTTTTTTCCGGATCCATAGCGTGCCCCGAATGGTCCATCTGTGAATCCATCGTATTGCTGCCTGGTGTCGACATTCGCTGAAAATCCGAGGTCTTGCTGGACTCGGAATCGATCAGGAACTGCGCAGAGGTCACCACAGTATCGCCCGGTTTGATACCATCCAGTATTTCCGCGTACTTATCACCAATCCGCCCCACAGTGACGTTGACGGATTTGAAAGCACCCTGATCCAGTGCCACCACCAGACGGTCGCTTTGCCCAGTGCGGATGATCGATTCACGCGGCACCAACAGGCGCCTTTGCCCCCGCCCCCCCTGGACCTTCAGGCGAGCAAACATCCCGGGCAACAAGGCACCGTCGGAGTTGTCAAAGCGCATCCGGACCCGGGCTGTCCGAGTTTTCGGATTAACCTCGGGATACACATAGTCCACTTCTCCGAGCCACTGGCGCCCGGGCATATAATCCAGGGTCATCACCACCCGGCTATCGCCTTCTACTGCAGAGAGCTGGCTTTCAAACACCTCGCCAATGACCCAAACCTCGTCCAGCGCCGCAATTGACAAAACCCGGTCCCCGGGTTTTATAAACATGCCCTCGCGAACGTTCAGATTGTCGATCACGCCGGAGCTTGGGGCGTATACGGTCATGGTTCTTTGTACTTCTCGGGTCTGGCGCAGTTGACGGATCAGGCTGACCGGCACGTTCAGAGCAGCCAACCGTTCCTCAGCAGCATTGATCAGTCGCTGATTCCCCCGATTCACGGCCAGAAGCAACTCCTCCTGCGCATTGACCAATGTGGGCGAATAGAGGGTATACAGAGGCTTGCCTTTTTCGACTGGCTCCCCCTCAGCTTTCACGTAGAGCGCTTCGATCCAACCCTCTACTCTGGGGTGTACGTGGGCCATTTCATCTTCGTTATATTGGACGTAGCCGACGGTCGTTATGGTATTTGGCAAACGCCCCTGGATGACGGACTCTGTGCGAACTCCTAAGTTGTTTACCACTGCAGGCGAAATACGAACGGTACCGACCGGGTCCTCAGCCGACCCGGCATCCTCAAACACTGGAATCAGATCCATCCCCATAGGTGACTTTCCGGGTTTGTCGCTTTTAAAATTGGGATCCATGGGTGCCACCCAATAGAGCGGTTCCTTTGCCTCATTATCCCCCCGCTTCGCGATTGGAACGGAGGCCATTTCCGGTGCAAGCCAATAGGCGGCACCCACGCCAGCAATCCCGCCAAGCAATAAGAAGCCCAATGGGCGAACGAAATTAGCCATGATGATTAATCCTGCAAATGGGACATTGAAAAGGAGGGAATGTTTGAGGCCTCCGTGGTCAAATAACGGAAACTTGCCAGAGTTTTGGCCCGCTCGGCCATCATCTGGATCAATTCGACCTCGGCATTGAGTTCGGAAATCCTTGCGCGTACCGCTTCAGCAAAATCACCGTCGTCATTGTTATAGGCGGTCAGCGAGGCACCGGCCTGTTCTTCCATCTGCGGTAGAAGAGTTTGCTGATACAAGTCAATTCGATCATCCAACCGCTCAATGCGGGCTAAAGCCGCGCGCGCCCTCGCCTGAAACGACCTGATTCTCAGAACCCGATCCGTCTTTTCGGCTTCCAGTCTGGCTGCAGAAGCGTTGAGGCGTCGATCTTGCCGGTTTCCCGTGAAGATGGGCAGGTCAAATCCAATACCAATCGAAAACAGGTCTGCCCTGTCCTGGCCGTTCGGAGCTCTGTCCCGATATCCGTATTGTGCGAAGACCGACCACTCAGGTTTGTAAGCTTGCCTGGCAAGATCCACGTCGATGGCTTGGGCATCAACCAGTTGATCTGTGGCACGAATCGATGGGTGACGGATGACAGACTCCACGCTCGTCTCCGACCAGCCGTTGGAAACGTCTTCCAATAACAGAGGAGGAATGTTTTCAGTGACCGAGAGTTGAGCCTGACTGGAACCAATCCATTCACCAAGAGCTTCTCTGCTCGAAGCCAACTGGGTATGCAAAGCAGTCAGTCGATCTTCAAGGCGAGTCAACTCCAGCGAAGCACGAATAACATCTTGTTGTCTGGAGCCCATTGTCGCGGAGGTATATCCAGCTTCAGCAACATCCGCCAATTGCTCGAACAGCCCCCGGTTCTGTTCAATGAGGCGGATGCTTTCCTGGGAGCTCCATAAATCGAGCCATAGGTGAGTGACCGTTTCGGTGACCTGTGCTCGGCGGTTCTGGCGGAGGTAAGGCTGTACACCGGCCATCTCTTCTTTCTTTGCGCTAGCCAACCGGAGGCTATCTCCTCGAGGGATTCGCTGAGTAACGCCAATCGTTCCCTGAGTCATGGGCTCTTGTCTGGTATCAAATGTGTCTAGAGGTAGATTGGCCGCTCCGATCGTTACCCGGGGATCGGGAAGCGCGCCTTCAGCGACAGACTCCTCCATCAACGCATTTTGTTTATAAGAGCTTTGGTCAAGCCAGGGATCGTTTTCAGTCGCTGCTTCGATGACACTCATGAGCTCCAGCCTGGGCTGGGCCCACGCAGAAATGCTACTAAACAGCAACACACCCAAAATAGCTGGCTTTATAAAAAAGGGGCGGATGGACAACTTGAGATCTCCGAGGAAAGCATGTGAGCGCTTATATTAGACACCAAAACTGAAACGAAGCTGAAATTACCCATCAATTGATATTGTTTTGATCTGGCTCAACGATTCTTATGCTCAACAAGAATTATAAAATCGCCAATCAAAATTATTGTTTTTTTTCAGCCAGGTTTCAGGAACCAATGATTTAATAGAATCAATAAGTGAGCCAGGAGATGAAATAGATCCACAAAAGAATGAACAACGATCAAATTAATGAAGGTATTCTGAAAAATAAAGAAATGAAGTAGAAGCTAACGTCCAGAAAATGAGATTAGAAAAACCACTGGTAGTCTTCAGCGGCATTTACTAGAACCCCGGAATTGGGTGAAAACACAGATGACGGTAAGCCCCCAGTTAAATGAGCTTACAGCAACAGAGTAAGGAGTTAGTTATGAAGAGCATCATTACAGCCATCGCAATCACAGCACTGTTTACTTCTTCTGCCTTCGCAGATGGTTTAGCCGACAGGATTAACGAGGCAAGGAGCTATCCAAACAAGACCGTGGAAACAACTGACAGGCAAGAACTCTGCCTGAAGCATCAAAAATTACACGAGCAAATGAAGGAGGCGGGACTAGCAGATTCAATTGACGACTAGTACGTGTCTTTCCTACAGAGCTAACAAGCTAAGCTTGCTTCTCATACAAAGAGTGTTGCCAGTCATGAAATAACATGACTGGCCATATGATAGTTTTACTGGGATTTTGGCGATTAATTTGTTACTGTACTGCAAACCTTAAAAAATCAATAGATGTATATTTGACTTGCGCCTTGACTATCATTTTCTTCATTAGCCAATATTATTAGCCGATATTTCCCTTTAGCTTTCACATATGAAAAATCAATAATAAAGGAACTTAATTCATGCATAGGGAAAACTGCAAACCCCGATTCGGGTTCATCATTATCCCAGCGCGCTCTGATTAACGTATCTGACCCTGAAGCGGGAGCTAACCCAGAAAAACCCGACCTTCTCTTTCTGAGATAGGTCAAAACAGATCCATTATTAACGACCACCTTCCTGGGAATAGACAGATGCTCCTCGTTAACGGAAAAGGCGTAATCAGGTGATGTAGTGATTTCCCTATCCTCCAAGCGTTTAGTTAGCCTTGGCGACGAAACCTTGCCCAAGTCTAGCCGTGGCCAGGACTCCCAGCCACGGTCCCGCAATTCAAGACTGTCTTCATTCACCACAATAGAGACTGTGCTATCAATAGGGAAAATGGAGAAAATCATATTCTCAGCATTAGACAAAAACATTGAATCATCCAGAACATCCTTTCCCTCCTCAGAAGCTGATGTTAGTTTTCCAATGTCACCATGCAAAAAGTCGTATCGCTGGGAGTACAGTCGATTGTTGATAAACCGTAAAGCAGTGTTCTCCGATTTTTTGGTTTCTTCCTGCAACTTTTCCCCAGATATTTCAAAGAGTTGAGAGAAGACCTTCGTATATTGCCCCTTGCCTGAAATATCTCGGTCCTGACCCCATACTACAGCGACCTCCGGATTCGGATCTGAGTCTGACTGACCAACCGACAAGAAAATCGCTTTCGAATTTTTGATGTTAGATGTTAGCGCATCAACTCTTTTTATCCTGTTTTCATCGAAGACGCCGAGCACCAATGTGGAATCTGACAGAAAAACCAGTTCACCGCCTTCGCGGTTCGACGTGGGGAGCGCCTCAACCATTTTCGGATTGAAATCTGCTGGCAAAGGAAGGACGCCGCGAAAATCACCCCCCTCTCGCACTTCACCTCCACTTTGATCGCCCTCGTCAATCAAGACGGAAAGTAAATATCTTTGAGCATCGGTGGACTTAATTGACACTGCAATCTTATCGCTGACCTGAAGAACCTCCAGAATCAGCCCTTCATCGGTGGATCCGGAATCGCCAAACTTAACATCGAATCCCTCAACATTGAGCCGACCCAATAGTGCAAGAAACTCTTTGTCGGTATTCAGGCCATCAATATTCGATACGATCCTGATACTCCTCTCTCCCGCCCATTCCGACAGCGAGTCCAAGGGTAAGTCGTAGCCTTGAGCCTGAGCACCTGACACTGCAAAAAAAACAAGAAAGATCACGGAAATTGGCTTCATAATATGCCCCTCAAAAAAATTGAGGCCCCGTCTCCGGCGCCTCAATCCCATTACCTCCAGTCGCAATTAGTTCCCTGGGATCAGTAATTCCAGTTCAGTTCGAGCATTGCAACATAAGCTGCATCGTCTGCACCAGTTGCGTCCTCAACGCCTTTGCCTGGCAGGAAACTGGAGAGCACCAGTCTTGGAGCAAAATACTGGTTGGCCTGGTATTTTACAGCCACATCCAGTTCGGTACCGGCATAACTATCCACAGACCCACTGGCAGTGCTGAGCGTCTCAAGCCCCCCCGTTTGCTGGAACCACATCGGGAAAATCTGCGCCTGATAAGACAGCTTTGGCGAGATCGACGCCAAATTTCCCGAACTGCCAACTGAGAGCATGATCTGGCCCGGGTTGTTACCAGTACCGGCATTGGAGATACCACCGTACCCTGCGCCACCAGGACCAGCTTGATCAAGAGCGAGACCGAAAAGGCCTGATGCTATCGCTTGGTTTGAGTTGGGCTGCCACCCCAAGAACTGGCCATCAATACCAATCAGGGGCGAGTATCTACCGATGTCTGTAATACCCAGCCAGCCCTCTACATCATTATCGGCAGGGTCGTCATCCCCACTGGCAACTCGTAGTGCAATAAAGGGATTAAAGGATTCACTAAGCGGGTACTCAAGCCCGGCGTAGCCAGCAAAGGCGCTTATGTCATCACCGTTGTCGAAACTCCCGGTCACACCTAGTGCCTCGGCCCGAATCTTCATGGCGCCAATATTCCCGATGTATTCGACACCATAATAGGTTGCTTTCGCACCTTGCTGCTGGTTGTCGCTATAAGTCAGGATCGGAGAAATACGACTACCTCTCCCCAGATCGATATCAAACTTTGAAGCAAACACATCCCAATCCAACTCTCCGTTGGCGGGGTTGGCCCCGGGAGACTGGATGTTCGAAATCAACCCATCAGTTATTGGCATCCAGTAAACATCGTAACTGCCCCAAGAGGTCTTTCCCGTGGCGCCGAATAGGGGATGGTCATCGCCGTATAGAAGCCCGCCGGAGGCAAGGTCCAGGTTTTTGAAGGTCCAGCCGCCCTGAAGGGTAAAAGCCGGATCAAAGGTATAAGTGAAGAACGCCTGCTCCAGACCAAATCTTTCGCCTCGGTATGCGCGATCAACGGAATTCGCATCAAGGGCAAAGTCATTCTCAAGAAGCAGCTTACCGGTCCAATTATCCCCAGTCGCCACTACACCAAGCCTGACCTCAGCCCTGACGTGCTCGTCTCCAACCTGAACAGCACCCGCAGAAGTTCCTGTGGCACCATCATCGACACTGCTGTCCAGATCGAAATTGGAGAAATAGGTTGGCTGGAATTTACCTTGAGTTAGTATATCTAGCTTGATCCCTGAGGCCGTGGGGACCTCAACCGCTATTGCGGCAGGCACTCCATTTGCTGCTATAAGCGCCCCCAGAACACCCTGACTGATTAGTTTTCGTGTTGTTTTCATAGATCCTCCAAAATCTCTGGCGTGAGACTCTTGTTATTGTAGCCCAACAGAATTTGAGCTACTTGACCTTTACCATAGCTCCCTTAAATGAAGCTGAAAAACTAATTAAACCGGAACTGCATTACACCGAAGTAATAGTAAATGATGGCCGTCGTATAAACGCGAGAACACCTGTAATGCGAAAAGGCTTTTTATTTTTCAGATTCATTTCAGGAAAATATGAGCTAATCTCAGGGCTGCTCATCATAGGCTTCTGTCGGAGCCTTCAGTGACGTGCATCTTGCAATAGTCGCTATCGTTCGAATTCGCCGCAACACCGCAGGATGTTGCGGCTTTTTTTCACTCAGTAATTCAATGGGCATTTGCAAAATTAGCCTTCTGGACCTTGAGTGCGAAGGCGTCACAAGACTGGGACCTAAAATAGCAAGCAATTGAGACAGGGGGAACAAACAGGTTACGCCCCTCCCACACCACCCGGCATGCGGGTTCGCTCTCCCACTCCTTCGGCCCGCTCGCCCTGCTTGGCAGCGCCTCGTATCCGGCTCTTGTTCATCGGCTCACGGTTTACACTCCGCGCTTCCTCCCCAGCGACTGGGCCGACCTCTGCTTTCGAGGCGCTTTTACAACGATAATCAAGCCGACAATTGTTATCCCTATCCCAATCATTTCGACTGTATTGAATGTCTCACCAAACAGGAGCATTCCGATAACCAGACCGAAAACCGGCGTCAGAAAAGTAAATGAATTCAGGCTGTTCAAGGGGGCGCTAGCGAGCAAGGCATACCACAACACAACCATCAAAGCAGTCGCAGGGATAGCCAGAACGAAGATTGCGGTGGTAAACGACCAGGTCCAATCTATTTCCATGGGCTCGCCCAGGCTCGCAGATGCTATACCCAAAAATAGTGAACCTATGACAAGCTGAATCCCCATTGACCAGTAAATATCATCACTACCAGCCTGATATTTAAGGAGCACGTTTCCAATGGCGGTCCCGATAGCACCTCCAAGAACATAGACCGCCCCTGAAAATCTGGCGTTCCCAAACTCCATCTCGGGCATCGCAAGCACAACAACACCGATAAAACCGATCAAAAGGCCTATAAACACTCGGCCTGTAACTACCTCTCGGACGATAAAAAACGAGAGAACCGCAGCAAAGAGCGGTTGTGCATTAGCAAGTACAGTGGCAAGTCCTGGTCCCAGTTTGCCAGCGCCAAGAAACATACCCCCAAGCCCCATACCCGTGTAGCTGAAGCCAATTACGGCCAGCATCAGGAGCTGCTGAAGCGAATAACTGGGCCCACTGCCTTTTGTAAAACCGATCAGGATCAGACACAGCCCTGCCAGAAATGCCCGTAAAGCAGCAAAAAGCAAAGGTGGCGCGTCTGGCAACCCCACCACAATAAAAGGGAAGCAGATCGCCCAAAGAAGGGCGACGAGAATCATCCCGGCAACTACACGTATCGACAGTGACTGATTCACCAACCGCTCCTTGATCTACTCGTCGAATGAGTAGAGCTATCGTTCAAGCCTGCCGTCCTACTTTGCGAAACTGTGGCAAAAATCGAGGGGTATTATAGTGTTGCCAGGCGCCCCCGAACGCTTGTTCGGCCTCCAGGCCGTTCTTTAGCGATAACCGTGCATACATCAAAAGCAGAAGCGGAAACATCGCCAAGGTGATAAGTGTTGGCCACTGCAGAAGGAAGCCAAACATAATCAAAACAAATCCTACATATTGTGGATGCCGAACATACGAATATAGCCCGGTCATAGGAGCGGCAAAGACGGCATGCCACTTTGGCACCCAGCCGACTTGCCATAGTTGATGATGCTCCAAAGACCCAGTTTATGTTTCCCGAATTCCAGTTGGCTCAAACAGCTTTTCGATTCTGGAGGATGGGCATATCTCCCAGGTGGCGCTCAAGGTTTATCTGCTCCGGTCCACGGCTCAGCAGCGCGATGTTGCTTACAACCTTCTCTGGGTGCTGCCAGAGGCTCATGATGCAATGCCTTCAAGAGGCCGGCAGTCATAGCAACAATAACCAGTGAGAATGGCAAAGCCGCAAGTATGACCGCATCCTGAAGGACGGCAATACCTCCTGCCACCAGCAATACAGCGGTCAACACCCCGTTGGCAATGGCCCAGCCGGCTCTTGACGCCTTAGGAGGCTCAGGTTGCCCTCCTGACAAAATGATATTGACCACCAATGCACCAGAGTCTGCAGACGTTATAAAGTAAATGCTGATAAGGAGTGTAGCGACCAGCCCCATGGCAAATTTAATGGAGTCAAGCGTTTGCATATGCTCGATCGTTGCAAAAAGCGCGTAGGCGATGTCTTTATTGACCGCCTCGACAATACCTCCGTTACTAAAGAGTTCACTATGGAGAGCAGCGCCCCCCATTACCGAGATCCATACAAACGTCACCAGTGTTGGTAAAAGAAGGACCCCGAAAACAAACTCTCGCAGGGTGCGACCGCGGGATATCCGGGCGATAAACAACCCGACAAAAGGTGACCAGGCCAGCCACCAACCCCAGAAAAACACTGTCCAGGTCGACTGCCAGTTTCCAGGCTCATTGGCCCCCACATAGAAGGTCATGGCCAACAGGCTATCCAGGTAACCGCCGATTTCCTGCACCAACAACCCGGCCATGTAATCAAAGGGTCCTATCAGCATAAAGGCGGCCAGTAAAACCAACGTCAGCCAAAGATTCACCTCACTCAGTATCTTCACACCTCTTCTGACCCCAGACACCACCGAAATCGTCGCGATCACAGTAACCACGGCGACCACCGACAACTCCACCCAAATGGATGCCTCCACGGAAAAAAGCCACTTAAGGCCGGTCCCGGTCTGACGAGCTCCGAGCCCCAGAGTGGTCGCCAGACCAAAAACGGTGGCAAAAACAGCGAGGGCGTCAACCACATGCCCCCAGAACCCATAGATTCTCTCGCCAATCAACGGGAACAACGCCGAACGAGGTGCGAGCGGAAGGTCTTGCCGGTAACTGAAGTATCCGAACGCAATAGCGACCAACGCAAAAATCGCCCAGCCGTTTAGCCCCCAATGGAAAAACGACAGCTGAATTGCGGTGGATGCTGCGGAAGGCGTAAAGCCCTCTGAAGTAAAGGGGTTACCCTGGAAGTGCATAATCGGCTCGGCGATGCTCCAGAACAGGAGCCCTACCCCGGTACCAGCTGCAAACAGCATCGCCAACCAGGGGAAAAGCCGGTATTCGGGTTGCTCATAGTCCTTACCAAGACGGACGTTCTTATAGCGGCCCAGCCCCAACCACAATACAAATGCCGTCAAAAACGCAACCAGTGCCACATACCACCAGCGCAGGAGACCATCGACGAACGAGGATACATAAGCAAGCGCGTATGCAAACTCCGACTGCCAGATCAGTGCGCCAGCGAGGGTCAGACCAATGGCGCCAATGCTGAACAGCGACGGCAGAATAGGGTGTAGGAGATGGCTATTGCCTTTAACGTTCCGCATATAGATTTGCCTTTTGTTATACCCTGCTCTGCCAGTAGCGGTGCTCGTAGAAATTACTCCAGAGAGCGCCTAACGTGGAGGCAAAGAGCAGTTCCTCGATTGGAACCCCAAAAATCCTTAAACCACTGATCGCTGCATTGTTCCAGTAAAGATCAACAAAGTTTGGATGTGACCAGTTCATGGCGCTGAAAAAAACAAAATAAAACAGCGAAAATATGGCCGCACCTTTTATTGCACTGCCGAGAAGATCGACTCGACAAACAACGGTGCTGACGGCTCCGGTCAAGAGCGCCATGGAGGCGGTATATATTGGGTTGAGACTGGTGGTCAGTTCCAGCAAGACAAAGACCAAAACCGGCGAAGTCAATGCCCATGCATGAAACCGATGCTCTCTACCCAGTTTGCGATCTCCCGGCATTGACTTTGTTTTGGCGGTAGAACCGAGTTCATAAAGTGTACTGGCCAGGCCTCCCACAGCGAAAGAGAACAGAATACTCTCCACATCAAAGCCGTAGGCTTCCCCTAACCCGAACAACGTTGGAGGGCTCCAGTACTCCGGGTAAAAAAGTGGCTCCGTTAACCCCAGGGGCGCCGTACCCAGGCTCATTGTCAGCATTTTCTTCTTGTTGCGGGTAAACAAGAAAACCACACCCCACAGCACGACTAACAATGTACTCCAGGTCATATAGGTATAAAGCATCGGCATAACACTATCCTGACTCAGAGTTTGTTCACGAGATTGCGGGGCTCACCCTCAATAAAGCCAACAATGTTTTCACCGGTAGTGGTGAGAATTCTTTCTACAGCCTCTTTCGTATTGAACGCACTGTGCGGTGTGACAATGACGTTTCTCATGTGCTGCAGAACGTGGTTGGCAAACAGCGTTTCCAGATCATGTTTCTTGTCGAAAAAAGAGCGGATCAGTTCCGCCTCTTCCCTGATGGAGGGCTCATCCGGTAACACATCCAGGCCGGCAGCTGACACTTTCCCATCCGCCAGTGCGTGCAGCAGAGCTCGGGTGTCAACAATAGAGCCGCGAGCGGTATTGATCAGGACAACCCCGTCTTTCATCCGGGCGAATTCCCTGTCCGACAGAAGATGCGTGGCCGATTGACTGCCTGGTACGTGCAGCGTCACAATATCGGACTGCTCGAGAAGGCAATTCATATCAACGTAAGACACGTCATGTCGGTCGGCAAATACAGCATCCGGTTTGGGGTCACAGGCCAGAACGTTCAGACGGAATCCTCGTGCTATCTCCACGACCCGCTTCCCGATGGCGCCGGTGCCGATCACTCCAAGGGTTTTGCCTTGCAGGTCGAATCCCTGTAGCCCCCTCTGAGAAAAATCCCCCTTGCGAGTGCGATTGATCGCCTCTGGAATCTTGTGGCTAATGGCAAGGAGCAGCGCAAAGACATGCTCCGCTACCGTTTGATCACCATAGACGGGAACGTTACTGACCGGAATAGAATTTCTGGTGCAATAATCCAGGTCGATATGGTCATAGCCCGTCGACCGGGTAGCGACAAACTCTAAATGCTCAAAGCACTCAAGAACCGAACCATCCAGGGCCGAATGGACGAACGGTGAGATGATATCGGCGTCGCTGTATAGACGAACGTTGTCTATTCCGAGCTCCTCATCCGTGAAAACCACCTCATGGTTGCAGCAGATCCGCTGCAGGATATCGCACTCCCACTTCTCCACCTCAAAGAAAACAATCTTCATTATCTTTCCCTGGCCATACTCACTTTTACTCTGACCTCTCCCACTGTAAGCCAAAGAACAGGGCTATCAGTGCGAGATCCGTCGTTCTATATATCCGTTTCGGGATATCCGTTTCGGGCCTAAACTTTCTCCCGACGCAAACGCAGGGAGTTCATCACCACGGACAGCGAGGAGGCACTCATCGCGAAAGCAGCAAAGATAGGCCCTATCAGGATGCCAAGGAATGGATAGAGCACACCCGCAGCCACCGGTACGCCCGCGCCGTTGTAGACCAGGGCAAAAAACAGGTTCTGTTTGATATTACGCATCGTCGCCTGGGACAGTCGTCTGGCACGGACAATACCGTCGAGATTCCCCTTGACCAGCGTAAAACCAGCGCTCTCAATGGCGACATCCGCGCCGGTCCCCATAGCAATCCCAACATCGGCCTGGGCCAGGGCTGGTGCGTCATTGACTCCGTCCCCAGCCATGGCTACCTTGCGTCCCTGACTCTGAAGTTCGCGAATGATATTTGCCTTATCCTCCGGCAGTACATCGGCACGAATCTCATCAATACCGAGTTTACCCGCCACCGCCTTTGCCGTGCGCTCATTGTCACCCGTTGCCATGATGATGCGGAAACCGGCGGCGTGGAGCGCTCTCAGCGCAGCAGGTGTTGTTTCCTTAACGGGGTCGGCAACACTGACAAGACCCGCTACGGCGCCATCAAGTACCACGAACATGACCGTTTCACCCTCATCGCGCCTGGTATTGGCAACTTCCGTCAGATGGACACCGTCCAGCCCCAGCTCCTGCAGTAGCCTGGCATTACCCAGTGCGACCGGTTTGCCATCAACAACCCCTCTAACCCCTTTGCCTGTGACCGCCTCAAAGTCGTCGGCCTTGCCAAGTGTCACGTTGCGCGCCTCGGCACCAGAGACAATGGCTTCGGCAAGTGGATGCTCCGATCCTTTTTCCAGTGTGGCTGCCAGCCTGAGAACCTCGGTCTCGTCATGCCCCGCTTCCGGCAGCACCGACACAAGTCTCGGCTTACCTTCCGTCAACGTACCGGTTTTATCGACAATCAAGGTGTCTACCTTTGCAAAACGCTCCAGGGCTTCGGCGTTCTTGATCAGCACACCCAACTGGGCACCGCGCCCTGTTGCTGTCATGATCGACATGGGCGTAGCCAGCCCCAGGGCGCAAGGACAAGCGATAATGAGCACCGCAACCGCGGATACGAGTGCATACGACAGAGCTGGCGCCGGCCCCCAGATGGCCCACGCCACAAATGACAAGGCTGCCACGGCAATCACGGCAGGTACGAACTTGCCGGCCACCATATCGGCAAACTTCTGGATAGGCGCACGACTTCGCTGGGCATTGGCGACCATTTCAACGATCTGGCTGAGCATAGTATCCGCCCCGACCCGGGTCGCCTCCATCACCAGGCTTCCGGTACCGTTGATGGTGGCTCCGGTTACCTTGTCACCTTCGACCTTCTCTACCGGAACCGGCTCCCCGGAAATCATTGATTCATCAATGGAAGAGCGGCCTTCAACAACAACTCCGTCCACCGGCACCTTGTCACCGGGGCGTACCCGGAGATGATCACCGACCTTCACGTCCTCCAGAGCGACCTCTTTCTCGGTGCCGTCGGGCCGGATCACACGCGCCGTTTTCGCGGCCATATCCAGCAACGCACGAATGGCTTTGCCGGTGCCCTCACGGGCCCTCAGCTCCATTACCTGGCCCAGCAGGACCAGCGTGACAATAACGGCTGCCGCCTCAAAATAAACGCCAACGTTGCCTTCGGAGTCCCGGAAGCCTGCCGGAAAGATCCCCGGCAGGAGGACCGCCACGATGCTGAAGATGTAGGCCGCCCCGACCCCCATGCCAATAAGACTGAACATGTTCAGGTTCATTGTGCGAAACGAATTGTAACCCCGGACAAAGAAGGGCCAGCCGGACCAAAGAATTACCGGAGTGGCCAGCACCAGCTCAATCCAGAGCGACAAACGCTCACCAAAGAATTCGCGAACGGCCATGATACCGACGTAGGGGGTCATGGTCAGAACCAGCAGGGGAACCGTAAAGACCAGGGCTCCCCAGAAACGGCGGGAGAAGTCCACCAACTCGGGGTTAGGCCCCTCATCGTCAACGGCGGCAGACTCCGCTTCCAGCCCCATACCGCAGATAGGACAGGCGCCGGGCTTGCTCTGGCGCACTTGAGGGTGCATGGGACAGGTGTAGACCACACCCGAATATCCAGGCGGCACACGATCATATTTTCGCTCATCGCCTGACGGTTTTTCATGCTCTCCGGAACAATGGTGGGAGTGGTCCGAATAAGAATTCACGCCTTCTTGTTCCACAGGCACAAGATGCATCCCGCATTTCGGGCAATTCCCAGGCTGATCAGATATCACCTCCGGGTGCATCGGGCAGGTGAACTGCCCCTTCGACTCCGTCCCTACCCGATCTTTGATACCAGAACTGTTTTCTTTCGCAGACATCTTCCGATCATCCTTTCGATGGTTTCATACCACGCGATCCCCTTGAGGTTCGACCTGGTCCCGGCAATGGAGCAGCCATACCGTCGGAGTCTATTCCACTACAGCCGGATGAACTGAACCTGAAAAGCACTTAAACGCCTTGTATTTTTTTGATCAACATCAGATTTTCGCCAAAGCCATTGCACTTCGCTGTAAGTCAACCCGGCTTTCAGTTGGAATTCAGTCTTTGTCTATAATCTGGTCATCTAAATAGTTTTTGAATTCGTTCGCTCTTCTTCAGAAACCGGGAGATTCAAAAGATGTTCAGTCAGAGAATTATTCGCGTGGCGGTCAATGGTTATGGGGTTATCGGCAAGCGAGTGGCCCAGGCCGTTGCGGCACAGAAAGACATGGCCGTGGCAGGCGTAGCTGATGTCGCGCAGGACTGGCGGGTGAGAGCGGCTCTGAGTAGAGGATATGCTCTGTACGGCGCAACTGAAGAGCATGCTGCTGCCATGGGCGCAGCCGGGCTCGATGTTTCCGGCACGCTGGACGACTTACTTGGAGCTGCGGATGTCGTGGTGGACTGCACACCAAAACACATAGCCAGCAAGAATATCGAAACCTACCGGCGACTCGGCCTCAAGTACATTGTCCACGGCGGCGAGACACATGAAAGCACAGGCCATTCATTCGTGGCCGAGGCCAACTACGCCAGTGCTGTTGGTCGTAACTGCACGCGAGTGGTCTCATGCAACACAACGTCGATCATCCGCACCCTGTCAGCGCTCAAGCGCCATGGGCTGTTGGACCGGGCACGGGGAACCCTTCTGCGCCGTGCCACCGATCCCTGGGAGAGTCATCTGGGCGGGATCATGAATACCCTCCTGCCAGAGCCAGAGATCCCCAGCCACCAGGGCCCGGATGCCCAATGTGTCGACCCGGATCTGAATGTGATAACCATGGCGGTCAAGGTTCCGGAGACGCTGGCCCACCTCCACTACTGGTCCGTGCAACTGACACGTAATGCGAGCAAGGACGAAGTGCTCGAAGCCTTCCGCACCTCTTCCCGCATTGCTCTTATCCGAAGCAGCGATGGCCTCGACGCGATCAACAGCGTCAAGGAGTTGATGGCCGATCTTGGCCGGCCCCACGACAGCTTGTATGAAGTCGCACTGTGGGAAGGCATGCTCAAGGTGCAGGGTAACGAGCTGTTCTATGCCTATATGGTCGACAACCAGGCGATTGTTGTTCCGGAAACCATCGATGCCATACGCGCACTTACCGGGGCTGAACGCGATGCGGAAACCTCGATCAGGAACACCAACGACAGCCTGGGTATCGGCTCCCTGGGCCTGTAGAGATGAACACCGGCCCCGGCGGCGACGCCTGTGAACCGGAGGGCGGAGCCGTGAAGAATGTGTTCAGGCTATTCGGCGAGGGAGACGAACTCTATGCGGATATGGCCCGCTCGATCCGTACCGCCACCCGGCGTATCTTTCTCGCTTCGTATATCCTTGCAGCGGACGAGGTGGGGGCGCATCTGCTCGATGAACTGATGAAGCAGTCCCGCCAGGATCTCGACGTGCGCATTCATGTCGATGCGCTGGGCTCAAGCGGCGTGCTTACGCGGCAGCACCGTCGCCAGCTCAGGGCCGCCGGCGTTCGTCTGCAGCGCTTTCACAGCTGGAGCTGGCGGCACCCACTTCGCTATAACCGTCGCGATCATCGTAAACTGCTGGTGGTTGACGGTGAAACGGCGTATGTCGGCGGGTTCAACATTCATCGCGAGGGCTCAAGGCGCTTTTATGGCCCCCAGCGGTGGCGCGATATGCATGTGCGCATTAATGGTCCCCTAGCCAAAGAGGCTGACGCCCTGTTCGACGCCTTTTGGTGCGGCGACACACAATGGAACCCAGACAACCCTACAGTCGGGAACAATCGGATCATCCCCAATACAACTCGCGCCTGTCGCGTTCAGTTGCGGTGTGCCATCAAGGAGCAACTGGCCGGAGCGTCAGACCGAATCTGGCTGGCGACGCCTTATTTCGTGCCGGATCGTGGATTGCGCAAACAACTTGTGCTCGCGGCCCGCCGGGGGATCGACGTGCGGATTCTGACCACCGAAAAGACCGACTCGATTCCCGCGCAGTGGGCTGCCCGCGCCTTTTACCGAGAACTACTGGAACACGGCGTTCGGGTATTCGAGTACACGCCCCGGCTATTGCATTCCAAAGTGCTGCTCGTTGACGATGCCTGGGGGAGCATAGGGACAGCAAACTTCGACTACAGAAGTTTGTTTATTAACTATGAACTGACATTGATCTCCGAAAACGAAGCCCTGAATGGCCAGTTAAGAAACGAGTTCATAACGGACTTGCGCGATGCCCGTGAAATTACTGGCATCGCCTGGAAACACCGCGGATTCATAAAAGGCGCGTATGACACGCTTGGGCTGTTGCTGCGCAGGTGGCTGTAAGCGGGCCGAGCCAAGGGCCCGGCCAAGCGTTGCGGCATGAATTAAAGACACAGCGGGTACGTTGATACTCGTTGAGTCAGACCGCCTTGATAACCTCAGACAGCCTGCCTTTCACCTCAGCGGCAATTTTCCTGAGCTGCTCATTCTCGATCGCTGCCATGGATGAGACGGGATCAACAGCACTGACTTCAACACCCTCCGGAGTCTCGCGCAGGATGACATTGCACGGCAACATAGCACCGACCCGAGGTTCTACGCCAATTGCCTCCCATGCCATGGCTGGATTGCAGGCACCAAGAATTCGGTAGGCGGGCATATCCTTGTCCAGTTTCTTTTTCATGGTCATCTTGACGTCTATTTCCGTCAAAACCCCGAACCCCTGATCGGCCAGGGCCTCGCGGGTTCGCTCGTCCACGGTCTCGAACTCTGCATTCTGAATAATGCGATTCATTGTGTACGACATATACATCTCCTTTTCTCCAGGTAAACCGAGCAGGGCACAACTGAGCCAGCACTCGGATGTCAAAGCCTCGCCTTTTTCAGAACCCATAGCGCACTCCCAGGTACAGGTTATTGTTATCCTGAAACTGACCAAAGAAGGTTTCCTCCCGGGCGCCGAAAAACAGGTTTCCCCCAGCCTCGACAGACAGATGGTCATCAACCTGATAGCCCACCCGGGGGCGCAGGTAGGCGTCCTGGTCCGAGGGCGAGTAAAACAGGAACAACGACCACTCCAGATTCTGGCTGTGTGTCAGCCAGGTCAGCCGCTGGGTGAGGACGTGGCGATTTTCGTCCCGCACCGGGGTACCGGACGGCAAGGTCCGCCGGTAGGCCTCAAACTCGCCCATGCGCTCCAGATAGTACTGCAGACCCAGGGTCAGGTTACGGGCGATCTCCTGTTCATAGCCGAGCAGCAGGCGCAGCTCGCTGTTGCGCACCGTAGGATCGTCGCCATCACGGTCGGCACGGGAGTCATAGTAGCCCAGTTCGACGTTGCCGATGCCCGCTCCCACCGGTCCGCGCAGGCTCGCGCCGAACACCGACAGCGGAGGAAACGTGGCCCTGCCGCTGGCCGGCTCAGCCCCGGCCGGACTCTTCCAGAAGCCGTCGTAGCCGTAGAGCGCGACCTCGTAGGCGCCAAGGTTACGGTACAGCCGGGCGGCCCACTCGTCGTCTTCGAACACCTCTGCCGGGCGCTCCGCCAGTACAACCGCATCGCGCCCGGTCAGCCGCCCTCGCCCCGTGTTGAAGAAAGAGAGACGGCGACCGTCGATGAAGCGATCCGCGTCAAACCGGGGGGTGTAGACAAGGTCAAGATTGGCCCAGCTGGAAAAAGCCGAAACCTTCAGCGCGTCCGAGGGCGCCTTGAGGTACTCCACATCGCGGCCGATAAAAAACGAGACCCAGTCCTTGGGAAACAGATCGTTGATGAACACCAGGTCGCCGGTTCCCCAGGTTAGTATCTGGCGCCCCAGCTTGACATCGGTATCCGCGCTCGGCGAAAACACCAGGCTGGCCTCGCGCAGGTCGAACGCGCCCTCACCCGATTCCAGGTCCACCGACCGATCATCGTCCAGGTCGTCATAGAGAAAATCGCCGGTAAGGCGCAGCGTTACTCCCTTGAAATACTTCTCCGCCTCGAGCTGCAACCGGGTTTCGGCGATGGAGAGATCGCGCTGGTGAGGATCATCGCCCAGCCGGGTTCCGCCGCGGGCCTCCCAGAAGCCGCGCAGACGAAATGGCAGCGCCGCCGCAGCCGATCGGTCGGTGGTCTGTTCTGCTCCGGTCTCACCCCCGAGGCCCGCTGGCAGGGCCGGTTCTGCGGTATCACTGGCTGGCGCACCCAGCCCCTCCGGCAGCTCGGGCGCGGCCGCCCATAGCGCCCCGGGCGCTGCACCGAGAACGATACCCGCCAGCAACATGCCCCAGAGCAGGCTTCTGGTGTTCATCCACGCCCTCCTGCCCTCAGTGCACCGGTGGTCACTGCAAGTACTCCCTCGGTGCCCGGCGCAGATACCGCTCCGAAAACACGTCTTCCGGCAGGCTCAGGTCATAGTCAATGCCGCTGTAGGTCAGCTCCGTAGTGCCACCGTTACGCAGATTCTCCATCCTCGCCTTGACGACCGTGGGGTAACCCTGAATGTTCTCCACCGCCAGCGCGGTGTAACGCCGGTAGAGGTTGTCACTGTCGTCGATATACTCGGTGCGAACCGGCAGGAACGACTGCTTGTGGATATAGACATCGTAGTAGGCGAACTCAACCTCCCCGGGCCTCTTGGGTTTGTTGCGCACTACGTAGTAGTTATCCGTGGTTTCAATCAGCTCATGGCTGTCGGCATCAATACTGCGCCCGGAGATGTCCTCGTAGAAGAAATCCGAGCCGACGAAGCTGGTGCGTTTGTCGGAAGCGGCAATTCGCTTAACCAGATCCAGCGCCGGCAGGTACAGCCAGCGGTCGTCGTCCCGGTCCTGGTGTTTCCAAACCAGCAACGTCATCTGGCTCACATCCGCCGGTCGTCGGAAATAGACATAGTACTTCTGCTCGCCGAGATAGGCGCCCCCCTCAACGGCATCTGTCTCCGGACCGTCTCTCCGCAAAATGGTGAGTTCGCGACTACGGGTACGCCCCTGGCTATCCGTGATGGTCATAGCGACCCTGGCGCGGCCATCACGCCCCTGAAAGTAGGAGACCATATTGGCACGGTTGACAATGCGCTCCACCGAGGGCGCAGCGCCGGCATCCTGGGCCAGGGCAATGGGCGTGATGCCCAGAGCGATCACCACCAGGGCCAGCTTTTGGAACAGGGTAACAGGCCAGTATCTACTCATTGCACGCCTTCCTCTTGGTTTTGCGGATTCGGGGCGGCCCTGCGGGCACCGGGAAACAGCCATCGTTGCAGCAGGGTTACCAGTGCCGGCAGGATCAGCAGTGTGCTCAGGCCGGCGGTCAACAGAATGGCCGCGATAAATACCCCCACCGTCTGGTAGGGCACGAGCGGCGCCGCCAGCAGCGGCAGGAAACCAACGCCAAGCACGATGGCGTTGCGGGTTATTGCTCGTGCAGGCTCACCGAACATCGGTGCCACCGAGCGACGCCAGGAGCCGGTCTCGGCCTGAGTGGCGCGGGTACGGGCCAGGAAGTGGATGGCGTAGTCCACGGCGAGCCCCAGACTCAGGGCGCTCAGCACGGCGACCGGCATATCGTAATTCTTGCCGACAATGCCGATCAGACCGTAGATGGCCCCGATGGTCACGGTCAGGGGGATCATGCACAGCAGGCCCCAGAGCAGAGAGCGGAACAATAGGGCCATCAACAGGAGCACAACAACGAAACTGCCGAACAGGGCCATGGCCATGCCGCTGACCATTTTTTCCTGCCAGACGACATTGATATAGTTCAGACCGAACCAGCGTGCCTGGAGCGATGCAGGCGGAGGGTTAGTTGCGATGAAGTCGTTGAGCGCCTCGACCACCCGGCTCATGTCCCGGTTGTCGCCGCTGGTGAGCTGAACCCAGATGCTGGCACGGCGGTAGTCTGGTGTGACGAAATGCCAGAGATCCTGGGGGCGATGGCCATTCTGGTAGGTGAGCAGGGTCTGCGCAACCGCCGCCGGACTGTCCGGGATGCGAAAGGCCCCGGCATCGCCACCCAGAAGTTCGCGGTGGACGGTCTTGACCACATCGGCGAGCGAGTTGGACTTGCCCACCACACCGGTCTCGCCCAGCCGCTGCTGCAGCCTAGCGATATAGCGCAGGACCTCGGGGCGCTTGAAGGTCTCGTCGGGCCGGGCCGCGTCATCGGCCTCCGGAACCAGCGCCAGATAGGCCATATAGGTGCCGCCGAAATGTTCGTTGAGCACCCGGTCCGCCACCCGGATGGGGTGCTCGGGCTCGAACCACTTGACCGGGTTATCGTTGATACGGATCTGGCTGATGCCATAACCCGCAGCCACCACCACGACCATGGTAACCACTAGCACCGCCCTGGCGTGGCCGACCACACCCTCGCCGAGGCGACGCAGCCAGCGCCCCATGACCGTATCCCGGTCCGGATCCCCGGCGGCGTGGCCGAAGCCAGTGAGCCGCCGTTCCGGCATCAGCATGATGTACGCCGGAATGAAGGTCACCGTGCACAACCAGGCCAGGAACACACCGATCGCGATAAAAATGCCGAACACCTGAACCGGGGGGATCGGGGTGAGTGCCAGTGACGCAAACCCCGCCATCGTGGTCAGGGTGGTGAACAGCATCGGCTTGAACAGTATCCCCATGACCTCCAGGATGGCCCGGCGGCGGTCCCGATGCAGGGGATAGCGATCGAAAAATTCCGAGAGAATATGCACCGCGTCCAGCACCGCAATAGGCATGATGAATACGGGGATCATCGAGCTCATGATGTGGACCGTGTTGCCGCTGATCACCAGCAGCGCCATGGTGCCCGCGGCCGCTACCACGGCCACGATCATCGCCGAGGTAATGAGCCGGACGTGGCGGAAGAACCACCACATCGCCAGGAAGATAACCAGCATTGCCAGTGGCGCAGAGATCGCCATCTGATAGAACATCTGCACACCGAAGGTGTCCTCCGCCACGGGCAGCCCGGTGATGTAGACCTGGTCGCCGGTATCCTTCCAGCCAGCGACTTTGTCAAGCAGGGCTTCGCGCACCCGGTAGCTCATGTCCTTGCTGGTCAGCGGCAGGTAAAGGGCGACAGCCTTGCCATCGGCGCTGACCAGGGTATTGTCGAACAGTGGGATGCGTTGCGCCCGCTGAAGAATAGCGAGCGCCTGTTTGCGGGTATCCGGCGGCTCCGGCATGAGCCAGCTGAAGCGAACCGCGCCGACCCCCTCTTGCTCGATGTTATCGACCCGCGAGAGCGCAAGCATATCCTCCTCGACCACACCCTCCTGCCGGCCGGGATTGTCCGGATCGGGCCACCTGAGCGTGCTGGCAAACTCCGTCAGCTCATAGATGCGTCGCAACGAACCGACATTGAATACCCCGTCAGGGTCGTTTTCGTTGACCACACCCACCACGACCATGTCATAGAGCGAGAATTGCTCCTTCATATCGTCGTGAAACACGCGCACGGGTTCGTCGGCAGAGAGCATGTTCTCGGGGTCGGTATCGATGGTCAGCGGATTAAGCAGACCAAACCGCTCGGGCCAGACGCTTGGCAGCGCCGCCAGCGCCACCAGCGCCAGCGTGACGGCCACCATGGCCCAAACGGTCAGTCGAGGACGGTCAGTTGCAAACTGTAGCCAGGAACCCGCGGTCTTTTCAGCCATTTACAGTGCCTCCGTGGGTCAGTCGAAGGCTGCGCCAGGCTTCTTGCCCACTGCCTTGAGAATCTTCGCCAGTGGGCAGAATCCGCTGAAGGCCGCCTGCAGCATATTGGCGCCCACGAACGCGGTAAACCACAGCCAGTAAGGTGAATGGAGCTGGGAAAGAGCCAGACTTACAAGAATGAAAGATCCCGCGAATGCGAGTACAAGACGGTCAATGGACATATCTCTCTCCTGTTATACTAACGCGCTATAGGTCCAACAGATTGCGCGTCTCGTCAAAAGTGCATGGCATTTAGGTTATCTACTTGGCGAACAAAGGGACGTTGGATCGGGCCAAACGGCAAGCAAAACTCAACGTGTTGACCAAGTCACCTCCAGCAAATTTATCATAT
Organism: Marinobacter sp. MIT932201; assembly: GCF_047123295.1. Classification (NCBI taxonomy): domain Bacteria; kingdom Pseudomonadati; phylum Pseudomonadota; class Gammaproteobacteria; order Pseudomonadales; family Marinobacteraceae; genus Marinobacter; species Marinobacter sp. MIT932201. The sequence continues at coordinate 3,529,235 of NZ_CP138917.1, forward strand.
TCACGAATTCAGAGCTATGAATATATGAACAGCAATCAGATGTCGGATGCGGCTGACCGTGCTACCAACTTGTTAAAAGCACTCTCTGGAAAGAGCAGATTAATGATTCTCTGCCAACTGGTGGAAGGCGAGCGTGCGGTGAGCGAACTCGCCGATGCACTGGAGATGCGCCAGGCGGCGGTCTCCCAGCAACTCGCCCTGCTGCGCAAGGACGGCCTGGTATCTGCGCGCCGCGAGGCGCGGACCATGCACTACTCCCTGGCGGGAGATGAGGCTCGCCGGATTATAGAAGTACTTTATGACCTGTTTTGCGAGAACGACCTTTGAAAAAAGGGGTATACGGATTTAATGGTTGATGGGGCACCTTCACCCCATCAATCTGATACCACCCTCAGATGGTTGATAGATCGACTCCGTAGTTGAGTTCCTCTGCGAAGTCCGGCAGTCCGTAACCGATGGTTTTCTTGTAGAAAGGAGAGACCTTCGCAGTCGGTGCCTTCTTCTTGTGCTTCGTGGTGTAGAGCATTCGTGCCCGCATCACCTCGAAGGAGTAACCGCGCCCTTCACGGTTCTTGTCCTTGGCCAGTCGGTTGATGGACTCCGTGTAAGCGTTGGTGACGGGCATGTCCGTCTCGAAGTAGGTCATGGTCTCTTCGCGCCAGTTTCCCACTGCCCTGACCAGATCGCTCCAGACTTCCTTTTGGCCCTTCGGGATGGTGGCTATCCACTCGTCCAGGGCGGCTTCTGCCTGGAGCCGTGTGGTGGCGTCCCAGATGCCGTAGAAGCGCTCCTTGTGCTCGTAGGCGGCCAGCAGTTGCGGGAACGCGCCTGTCCAGGTCTCCATGATGAGGCGCTCCCGGTCTGAGACTTCGTGAGCGCGTTTCAGCAGGATTTTCCGGTCTCCCTTGAGATTCCGGCTCTGGGACGGTTTCAGCTCCTTTCTGAGGCCCTTGCGCACTCTCTCTAGGGCATCGTTGGCCATGCGCACCACATGGAACTTATCGACCACGATACGGGCCTGGGGCAGCACAGCCTTGACCGCTGCCCGGTAGGGGTTCCACATGTCCATGCTGACGATCTCGACCTTCTGCCGGTCTTTCAGCTTCATCAGGTAGTTGGTCACCACGTCCTGGCGGCGGGTGGCCAGCAGGTCGAGCAGGGTTCGCTCCTCAATGTTGGTCAGAATGCAGCGGTAGCGCTTGTTCAGGTATAGCTCGTCAATGCCCAGGATGCGGGGCGTCTCGAAGCGGTGCCAGCGCCCCAGGAACTCGGCGCGGGCGTTGAAGATGTCGCGCACCGTCTTCTCGTCCAGGCCGGTCTGTGCCGCCACAAAGGTGTAGGGGTGGTTGAAGGATTCCTTCTCCACGTACTCATGCAGCCGCAGTGTCATACGGAATCCGTCCACCATCTCCGGTAGCTGGGGCCTGAATGTTGTCTTGCAGGCCCGGCAGGTGTATCGGCGGCGGACCACCCAGAGAGTGACCCGCTTGCCGTGGATGGGCAGATCACGATAGGGAACGTCACGCTTGCCGAACCGTACGAACTCACCCTGCACGCCGCATTCCTCGCAGGCGATGGGATCGGGCACGTCCACCTGGAAGTGCATTTCGTCGTCGGTTGATTTGCAGCCCAGTACTTGGTATTGCGGCAGGTGAAGGATGTTGTCGGGAAGTTCGGTCATGGTGTTGTATAGGCGTAGGTGTCAGTCAGATCCATCCGGCTCGGCATTGGTGTTTGCTTTTTTACCCAACAAGCTGCTGGAAACGAAAAGTAAGGCACCGAGGACAATTGCAATATCAGCCAGGTTGAAGGCCGGCCAATGCCAGTCTCGCCAATAGAAATCAAAGGAATCCACAACATAGCCGCGAAAGACCCGGTCAATCAGGTTGCCCATGGCGCCACCGAGGATAAGACTGTAAGCGATGGCTTCTCCTTTATGACGATTTTCAAGGATCAGCTTGATCAGAAAAATCGAGACCACTACCGCGATTCCGATAAAAAAGTAGCGCTGCCAGCCTCCACCATTCGCAAAAAGACTGAATGCGGCACCGGTGTTCCATAGGTGCACCCAGTTAAAGAACGGGGTCACCGAAACATACTCGCCATAGGCCATTGATTGCTGCACCAGCCACTTTACAGCCTGATCAGACGCTGCCAGCAGGCCCGATATGGACAATAGGGCATACGGCGAGAGCTTTTTGCCAATAATGAGCATTATTTAACCCTTCAACGCCAAAATGCGTCTGGCACCGTTAAGTACAATGCCCCCCGCGATGGTGCCGATAATCAGATCCGGATAATTGGAACCGGTCCACGCGACCAGGGCGCCGGCGGTGATGACCCCCAGGTTGATCACCACGTCGTTGGCCGAGAATATCCAGCTTGCCTTCATGTGCGCCCCGCCTTCCCGATGTTTGGATATGAGCAGCAGACAACTGGTATTGGCAATCAATGCGACGAATGCGATAGCCATCATCACCAGCGATTCAGGCTCACTACCGAATACAAAGCGTCTCACCACCTCTACGAGCACGCCCACAGCCAAAATCAGTTGCAGTACACCAGCAAGATGCGCGGCACGTACCTGCATTTTCACGCTATGTCCAACCGCATAAAGGGCAAGCCCGTACACCGCCGCATCGGCAAAATTGTCCAGGGATTCTCCAATCAGGCCGGTGGACTGGGCGATCAGACCGGCAGTCATTTCCACCACGAACAGAAGTGCATTGATGCCGAGCAACCAGCGCAGGGTCCCGGATTCTTGCTTAGCAGAAGCTGCCGAAAACTCGGCGGCCTTGATGGTCTCCGGATTTGCAGCGACGGTTTCCTGAAGCGAGGCGCCTAGCCCCAAGGTCTTCAGTTTCGAGGTGACGGGCTCGACCTCGCCGTCATGCACGACCTTCAGCCGGCGGTTCGACAAGTCGAAGGACAGCGCCCGAATCTCCTCAAAGCCGTTCAGGGCTAGGCGAATCATTCGTTCTTCTGATGGACAGTCCATCTTCGGCACGGCATAAACACTGACCCATCTCCCTGGCGCCTCGGAGGAGGCCTGTATATCGGTATCCGCTGCGGACGTTGCATCACCGCCACAGGCGCCACCACAGGATTTGCTCATGATACGACTCCACTTGAACAATGTTGTGGTACCATTTAAAACTATAAAGCTACTATAAGGTCAATAGAGTAAAGAATCCGTTGGGGAGGAGGCTGATGCGCATTGGTCAGTTGGCGCAGTTGGTAGGGGTCGAAACACAGACGATCCGCTTCTATGAACAGCAGGGCTTGTTGCCGCCGCCTGATCGGCAGGACAACGGTTACCGTGTCTATACCGAGAAGCATGGTGAGGGGCTGGCCTTCATCCGTCGCTGCAGAATCCTGGGCCTGTCACTGGCTGAGATTCACGAACTACAGAGCTATCAGGACGACCCTCATCAGCCTTGTACCGCCGTCAACGCCTTGCTCGATGATCACATCTCTCATGTGCGGTCGCAGATAACCGCTCTGCAAGCGCTTGAGAAACAACTCGTTTCACTGAGAGCGAGTTGCAACGATGACCGGGAAGTTGAGGCGTGTGGGGTTCTTGCTGGAATTAGCGAAGGAAACATGCACCAGCAGTAGGTGAAGCATCAACCAGATAATCCGATGAGATGCCGGTCTGTCTCACTCCTCATGCAAAGGTAAGATCAACCATTTAATCCGCTTACCCGAAAAAAGTAGGACAACACGGAAGCCCGGGCTGTCCTACTTTAACGACTAATCGCTGGTAAAGGCCTGGCGCATGTATTGAACGATGGCCTCCGACTGCTCCATGGTCAATGAACTGATGCCGCCCTTGGCGGGCATCGCCATGGACGAGCCGGGGCTCTTGAAACCCTCCATGATGTGAGTAGCCAGTACGTCATCACCCTTGGACAGCCGGCCATCGCTCTTGGTGAAGTCCGGAACGCCGGGCAGCTTGCCTTTCCCGTCTGCGCCATGGCAGGCGACGCACGTGGTGTTATACAGTTTTTCGCCGGCTTCCACCTGGTCAGACGAAGCCGCGGCTCCGGCTGAGTGCGCAAGGACCCCGGCGGCCAGGCTGGCGATCAGAAAAAACGACCTTTTCATTTATTGCCCCCTTTGCTATCTGCGGGATCATTACTCTTCTGGAGAAAGGTCTGGATATCTCTTGCTTCCTGCCCGGTCAGTCCCGCCCTGATGCGCATGTGAAGCACGGTTGGTTCCCAGACATCGTCGCGGAACTCGGCCGGGTCGCGCATGTTATGGCACCGTGCACAGTTGTCGGCCCATGACTGGGCACCCCGGACGAATGCCATGGGATCGTCAGCATCCTGAGCCGCCGCCGAGCCTATACCACCGATAAAAAGCGCAGCCATGAATGCAGCATTACTGATGAGGTTGCGGTTCACTAATTTCATGTTAATCCCCTCTTAAAATCCGTAAGCCAACTGAACGTTGAAGCGCTTGTCATCGTCAATAGCGTTGTCATCGTAATTATCCACGGTGTAGGCCGCTTTGATGATAACGTGGTTTGCGAACAGGTAATTCACCCCCGCGGACCACTGGGCGCGGTTCGCATCGGCATTCGGGGTGTCCAGGTCACCATAGCGGACAACACCTTCCCATTTGGTATCAGGCAACCGGTACGCCGCCTGCGCATACCAGGCTGTAAAGTCAATCTCCTTGGTCACCGAACCATCAGCAATCGTGCTGTTGGCTTCGCTTCCCACGGTCTGCTGTATGAATTCACCGCGCAGCTGCAGGGTGTCAAGGTTGTAAACGGCGTCCGCACCCAAAACGGTGTAGTCACGGTCCGGCTCTCCCGCGGCCAGGTCAGAGACGTCGTGCCCTTCGGCCACTCCGACTTTGCCCAGAGCACCTGACAGACCCAGTTCCAGCGCGGGCACCGGCAGGAAGCCTACCCGGCCACCGTATACAAAATTGCCATCGGCATTGGACGCGGCAGCCTCGGTTTCCATTTCCAGCTCAACCTCGTCACCATGCCCATCGACCAGGAGTGTCGGTCCGTTCGAGGTAAACAGCGCATAGTTGGCGCGCATCGCCCCGCTCAGGGGAATGCCGCCACGCAACTGAACACCCAGGTCGGAAAGCGGTGCCGCACCCCCGTGACCAAAGCCCACAGGAGCGGTAGGCAGCTTGTTGATCCAGCTTGGGTGAACGTTCTGGCGGAACTGGCCAATAGGGCTCAGAAACTTACCCGCGACCAGCGCCATGTAATCGTTCAGTATGAGATCAATGGTCGCGTATTCCGCTGCGATTTCGGTTTCACCATCGGCATTCGTCTCGATTTCAAGCTCGCCTTCAAACAGCACCCTGTCGGAAAACTGGAAATGGAAGATCGGCGCAAATCGCGCTGCAGTAAAACCGTCTTCCTGTCGATCAGAGCCCGCTATGAAATCAACGTTGCTGTATCCCGCCATATGCAGCTTGGACAGCGTATCAAGATTGTTGCTCTTTACATCTTCCCGCAATGCCGCGATCTGCGACTCAAGGTTGGCAATTTTTGATTCAGTATCTTCGTTTGCGACCGCAGCCCCACTCGCGAATAGGGAGGCGGCTAGTGACATCTTAATAAAATGGAGTTTTTTCATAGGTGCACCCTTCTGGGTTTAGATGAAAAGACGTATTGTCTGTCTCGAAAAAAGGCCTACCAATTAAGCCGTTAATCCAAAACATGAACAATTAGACACCTATGAACTGAAACGAAACTGAAATACCCGATCGTGTTGTCGCGATCTTGATGCAAATCACTTTTTACAATTTTCTGACATCGGGGAAGTCGAGCGGTGTAAGCCTGTGTCATACCGTATCGTTATCACCGCTGTTTTGCGACGCAGCAGCGAGCTGACGCCAACGCCCCCAACGGGGGATGAACATCGGCACCTGCCGCTGGTAGGCACGGTACTCCTCGCCAAACTCCTTCAACACCTGCCGTTCCTCACGTCGAGCCAGCCATGTGTAGACAAGCACGATTACCGGAAAGAGGCCGACGGAGAACAGCGTTGGCCAATGCACCACGCCTTCACCGAACAGAGCGATGAATAGTCCCGTGTACTGCGGATGCCGCACATACGCATACAGCCCGTATGTCACCAGACGATTTTCGCCTCGTGCCTTATGAACCTGGCGCCACCCTTGAATAAAAAGCCCGATCCCGGTAAAGGCAAGCGCATAACCAAGCAGCATTGAAATCACCATGCCGGTTTCGCCCAGACCCACCAGTGTCGACCATAGGCTGGCGCTGACATACTCGCTGTCCAGCCCGAAAAAACGCACCAACAGGTAGATGGTGAGCGGAAAGCCGTACATTTCAGCATAAAGCGCGATTATAAAGGCTTGCACCACCCCAGCGCCGGCCCATTCCCGCCAGTTCTTCGGCGCGAAATAACGGTAAAAGAACCAGGACACCAGAACGATAACGATCAGTGTGATGCCCCAAGCCCCAGCATGATCGAAGGATTCATTCATAGCATGATTTACCTGTATGTGGGACGGTTAGCTGCATCGGTTGCCGCCCAGATTGTTTTAATGTGAGAATCAGAAAGGTGATGGTCAACGCCTCACTTTTCCCATAGAGACTGCCATAAATCGATCCTCGCGCTCTCTCGTTACAATGTCGCGTGATCAGCGGCTGAAGAGCCACGTTTTGCAAGGATCGCTTGCACTATCGAACCTGAATCACATTTGTTAGCCAGCAGCAGCCCCGAAGTATCCAGGGTGCCACCATGGTTTTCATAGCCAAACGCCAGCGTCCTGTCAGGACCGAGATCCAGAGGCCGGCAGATTCCCAGCAGAACCTCCGGGCGCATGTGGCAAACGAACACTCTGAGTTTGCTATCGCGGGGGAACAGCTCCGCCCCTCTCGAGGCATCGCACTGATGCCCGGCCTCCAATGAATCCCGAGGGTCGCGGAAGCGACCGGGTTCGAGAATATAGACAACCCCGCATGAAACCCCGTGCTCAGTCAGTTCCTGCGCGACCTCCTGGCAAACCTGAAGCTGATAGGCACCAACCGCAATTAACTGCACATCCCCTCCACCTCCGAGAGCAATGGCGCCGTCCTGTACCAATTGCAAAGCCTGACGGCGGTCCAAAGCACCAGGGAGCATTGCCTTGGGAACCGTCATAGCCCAGATCTGTCCCTGGGTTTGATAGCACATGTTCAGGCACGCCACGGCACTATTGGCGTCGGCGGGATAAACAACACGGGCGGTGTCGCTCATCTCCCCCATCAAGACCTCGCCACAGGCGGGATCCTGATGAGACTGCTCGTTCTTGCCGTTTTCCCAGAGGTGCGACGTTGCAATGACCGGCACGGATAACCATCGTGCGGGCCGACCGAGACTTTTCTGGTGTCGCGCGAAAATAATTTCCTGCCGAAGCGCGCCAATCATTTTCATGGCGAACGCCTCGTACGACACCACCAGATTCAAGCCCCCCTTGTTACCCAGAGCGGCGCTGACAACCGCCTCCTCGTTCAGGGCTGTGATTACCGAGCCGTGAAGGGATTCGGCAAGGCCGGGCTCAGGCGCCAGGGTGCGATGCTTCAGGAGGTTCAGCGACTGGTTCATCTGATTGCTACGCAGTTCATCCGGGTTTCCCAGGCGAACACGCAGGACCGGGTTGGTCGTTACAACGGCGACAAACTGCGCATCAATCGCCGACATGGGCGACTGCAATTCACCGGTTTGCAACCAGACCGGTTCGGGCACCATTTGCAGCTTGACGTTACGACAACCCAGCGGGTGATCTTTTTCTGCCGGTCGGCTGTCTTCATGATGAGTTGCCAGCACCTCGCGAGCCCGGTGAATCCGGGACTCAGGCATGAACAATTGGGCAACAGATTCGTGAAAATGCCTGCGCGAGATTTCATCAAATTTTGGTATTGCAGGAAGCGGGGTCCCATGCGCCGCGTTCGAGCCGGCACCGTAGAAACCATACCCCTTGACCGTCTCAGCAATCAGATAGGGAAGCTTTACAGGGTAAGTCATGTGGCCGGAGCTGACCTGTTCGCTACACGCCTGGAGCCTCGACTCGGCCTCGAAGATGCCCCAGATAAAGGCCGCAGGATCGCGGCCATCAATGAGTATGGGGTAAAAGCCATTGAGTTCCAGGTGTTGCCGGAACCAGTCCGTCCCCCCTTGCAGAAAAATCGTTGAACGTTGATCGATGCGGCGGCCGTTGGCAATCATCACCGGGGTCACCAGGCCACAGTCCTCGGCTCGCCACCAGCGGCTTGCCCAGTCGCTGCCCCGCTGCTCCTCAAATGCCCCATCACTGAGAAACGCGACCAGACGCTCCCCCGGCAGCGGCATGTGGGTGTATTGCAGTTCAGCGAAGCCCAGATATCCGCCCTCGATCAGCCCGCCGGCAGTGTGGGGGTTGACGTGACTGCCCAGGGGAACCCCCGGTGTGCCATCCGGAGTGACGGCGTAGCTGTAAAAGTCACTCACCAGCCGGGACAGCCCCACCTCGTCGAGCGTGTACCGAGCCTGCTGTTCTGGATGCAGATTGCCGAGCAGTATGTTGACGCTTTCGATAGCCGCCACACAGTGCCCCTGCCCCATCAGCCAGCTACGGGTCAGCCCCGCCAACGCGTTGGCGGCCGTGTAGCCAAGATAGGCAGGCACCATGTTCAGCGAACCACCGGTATGCCCCTGAGGATTTTCCTTGAAGTCATCCGCCGCCAGCGGCTGTCCGGACAGGTCCACTCTGCTGGCATAAGTCATGTGGGCTACCAGCCACATGGCCGCGTTGGTGAGGGTGTCTGCAGCCTCGAAAATAATCAGGGCATCGTCGAGCGAGTCATAACGCCCGGCACAAACGAGTTCCTGGCACAGGTCGAACACGCGCACCTGGGTCAAATCGGTATGTTCGATCACCCCGCGCCCTTTTGCCCAGTTGGCAAACTGGGGGTAACGCTGCCGGTATTGGGCAGCACGCTGCTGGATTCGATGTGAATCCTCAATGGAATAGCCGTTCATGATCTCTCCCTGATAACTCTACTGACGTTAATGGTGGCCTACTAGAAATCCTCGCCGTAAATATCCGGATTACCCCGGGTATTTGCCCGGTCTCACATCATTCTTAGTGGCGCAGTGGGACAGGCATCTTGCAAGATGAGCATGCAGGTCCCGTGTCCAGTTAATAAGTTCTCCGAAGGTTTTAATATCCGTCTTCCCTTTCCCTTATGTTGTTTCGTTTTGCCAATTACGCCAGCAGACAGCCATTACCTACTACTAAAACTCATGAGCCTGAATTCATGCTGAAAAAATCCAACAAAAGATGAAAAAAGAGCCTCTCTATAATGAGGAATTGATACGCATCAAACTTTCCACTTTGGCAATTCTTCAGCACCGGAGAATCCGATGGGAACCACCTTCCGCCCCTATTCACCTGATCAGGAACTGCTTCTTCCCCCGAGCCTGAACGAGTGGCTGCCCGAAGGGCATCTGGCCTATTTCATCAGTGACGTGGTCGAGGAACTGGATCTGAGTGCCTTCTACGCCCGGTATGAAGGGAGCGGTCGGCGCAACTCGCCTTTCGATCCGCGGATGATGTTGAAGGTGTTGATCTATGCGTACGCGACCGGCGTGTTTTCATCACGAAAGATCGCCCGGAAGTTGGAAGAAGATGTCGCCCTTCGGGTCCTGGCGGCTGGCAATGATTCAGGTTACTGATGAAAATGAATAATCACGGTAATCCTGATGCCTATGCGCCGTATCCTCTTGGCCGTGTAGCGACAAACGTCAGGCACTCACCCAACCGATCTCATTGTACCCGGCGTCGAAAGACCCAAAGGGAGAAAATAAACAGCGTGACACCGATTACCAGCAAGGCGAGAGCCTCATCCCAGAGAACCGCCAGGCCGGCGCCTTTGAGGAAAATACCGACGATGATATCCATGTAATAACGCAGTGGACTCAGCAGGGAGAGGCTTTGCAGGAAAGGCGGCATGGCTTCTACCGGCGTCAAACTGCCCGACAGGAACATCAGCGGGAAAAGTCCGAAAAAGGAGAGCAGCAACGCCTGCTGAAGGGTCCGGCTGTAGGCGGCAATCAGTACGCCCAGCGCAATCGCACTGAGCAAAAAGATGGCGGTCAGCACCAGAAATAAAAGCAGACTGCCCTGAAGGGGCACATCAAAGACTCTGACAATCACCAAACTCGGAAAGATGGACAGTACGCCCATGATCAGCGTGGGTGTGACCTTGGCCAGGAACAGTTCCAGGGTGGAAATGGGCGTCACCAGCAGCTGCTCGATAGTGCCTCGCTCCTTTTCCCGGACAATAGAGGCGGCCGGGTGAATAACGCCCACCATCATACCGGCCAGAGCAATCATCGATAACACGATAAAACCCGATGTTGTCAGATCGGGGTTATACCAGATACGGATCAGGGGTACCGCGACCCCCTTCTTCCCGGCAGCAGGGAGCGCTTCGCGCTCCTGGCGCTGGACGATCTGCAGAGCATCATTGACGGCATTGGCGGCAATGTTGGAATTGGTGCCGTCCTGGAGCAACTGGAGCTGAGCACTCTTGCCAGCGAGAAGAGCACCTTCGAACCCGGCGGGAACGACCAACACCATGGTGGCATCGCCTTTCTCCAGGAGGTCAGTGGCGGTTGCCACACGGGTTTCCTGAAATTTCAGGTCGAAGGTTTCGCTCACCGCAAATTTCTGGATCAACGAGCGACTCAAGGCGCTGCGATCCTCGTCCACCACCGCCAGGGGCAGGTGGCTTACATCAAAACTGAGCGCAACGGCACAAATGACGACTTCAATGGTGTAAAGCCAAAGTATCAGGGTCAGTATCAACCGGTCACGAAAGAACTGCACGAGCTCCTTGCGCAACAAACCAAATAAGGCAATTCCCATCAGGCCACCTTCTGCTTCATTCGCCAGGCCGCGAAGACAAATACCAGGACCGTATAGACGATCAACATCATCAGATTTGGCAGAACGGCTTCAAGGCCGGCTGATTTCAGTACGATGCCCCGGGAGATTTCCATAAAATAACCGGCAGGGAAAAGCCAGCTATACAGTTGCAGGGCAAGAGGCATGGTGAACAGAGGGAACAGAAAACCGGAAAACAAAAACGACGGCATCAAGGTGACAATCAGCGTTATCAACATGGCCGCCAACTGGGTACGGACCAGGGATGAGACCAACAGGCCGATACCCACCGTGGTCAGCACATAAACGAAAGCGGACGTCAGCAGCAGTATCGGGCTGCCGGCAATGGGGACCTGAAACCAGGCAAACCCCACCACCATGACCATAAGAATCTCCAGGAAAGCCACCAGACCGTAGGGCACCAGCTTGCCGACAACAAACTCGGTTGAGGTGACCGGCGATGCATAGATCTGCTCAATCGTACCGGTCTCTTTCTCACGCACGATCGCCAGGGCGGTCAGCAGGGGTGGGAACGCCATCAGGATCACGGCAAATAACCCGGGGATGACGAAATTGACGCTGCGCAGGGAGGGATTGAACCAGACCCTGGCCTGGACCCGGACGGCGCTCTGACGCGGGGCGGGGAAATTTGCGATTACCGCCTCGGCATAGGCCGATGCCAATCGACCCAGAACAGGATAGCCTCCGTCCACGATCACCTGGACAGGCGCCTCGTCGCCTCTGAGCAGTTGCCGGGCCAAGCCGGCTGGAATCACCACGCCCATGCTGATGGTCGAGCTTTGCAGTGCCGACTCCAGATCGCGGAGATCGGTCGTTTTCTGCTCTAATTGAAAATACCGCGAGCTGTCGAAACGGGCTGACAGGTCGCGGCTTGCCGGCGTGTTGTCCAGATCGTAAATGCCCACGGCAACCTGTTCCACATCCAGATTGACCGCATAGCCGAACAGAAAAAGCATGATCAGCGGCATGATCACGGCCAACGCAATGGTAACCGGGTCGCGAATCAGCTCGCGACTTTCCTTGACGATGAGGGCGCCAAGCCGATGAGCCTTCATGGTCCCAACGCCCGGGAATTGGCCGTTCCCGCCTGTTCTATGGCCGCCGTGAAGAGCATCTCCACCGTGGCGTCGGCTTCGAGGCCGAGCGAATGATTCAGCGATGATCGGCTACCGTGTGCAAGCAGCCGCCCGTCCAGCATTAACGCCAAACGATCACAATAGGCCGCTTCCTCCAGGTAGTGGGTAGTGACCAGCACGGTCATACCGCTGGCGGCCAGCTCACGGATAACCCGCCAGAAACGGTACCGGGCGACGGGATCGACACCCGAGGTGGGCTCATCAAGGAACAAGACCCGGGGCCGGTGAAGCAGGCTGCAGGCCAGCGCCAGACGCTGGCGCAAGGCACTTGAAAGATCACCGGTGAGCTTGTCGGGAATATCTGTCAGCCCCGTTACTTCCCTGGCCCAGTCGATCGCAGCCCGCGCCGCGCCTCCGGCCAGGCCGTAGGCATTGGCAAAGAAGCGGAGATTCTCCCAGGGGGTCAGTTCCAGATAGAGTGAAAACCGTTGTGACATATAACCAATTTGCCGGCGCAATGCGGTGCTACCCCCGCCGGAGCTCACCCCGGCCACCCGGGCGTTGCCCTCATCGATGGCCACCAGCCCGCACAAGGCCCTGATCAGGGTTGTCTTGCCCGCCCCGTTGGGCCCCAGCAACGCAAGCAGTTCGCCAGATGGCGCCTCGAAACTCACCCGGTCAACGGCCTTGAAATGTCCGAAGCGGACGCTCAGGCCGGTGGCCACCAGCCCTTCCTCTTTTCCCCTGTCTTGCCGGGCCAATTCCGGAAACTGCTGCTCGCCGGCCCTCCTGTCCGTCCGCAGCACAAACAGATCCTCGAGCCGGGGCTCGGCCGCCGCCAGGTGGGTTCCCTCGGGCAATAACTCGGCGAGCTGGTTTTCAGCGATGTCCGCGTTCATCACCAGTCGCAGGTGATCCGGCAACCACTGCACTGAATGGACGCTGTCAATTTGAGCCAGGATGCCGGACAACTCCCGCAAGCCTCGTCCGGTATCTCCAGCATTTACAGTGAACACCCTTCCGGCGGCGGGCCTCAGCAGCTCTTCCAGCGACCCATCCGCAAGAACGCGGCCCTGTTCCAGCAGCAGTATCCTGTCGCAGCGCTCCGCCTCGTCCATGTAGGAGGTAGCCACAACCATGGTCAGGCCCTGCGACCGGAAGCGGTCGAGCATGGTCCAGAGATGGCGCCGGGACAGGGGGTCGACGCCGAGCCCCGGTTCGTCAAGGATCAGCAGCTCCGGTTCATGGACCAGATTGGTACATAGCGACAACTTTTTCTGCATGCCACCGGACAGTTTGGCGGCGGGCCTGTCAGTAAAGCGGCCAAGCCCCGACATGGATAGCAACCTTTCTGAACGCTCCCGATAGAGTTCGTCGGGCACATCCCGGATGCGAGCGGCAAAGCTCAGGTTTTCCTTGACGCTGAGTCGATCGTAAAGCGTAAATCCCTGGGACATATAGCCAATCTGGGCAGCAACCTGCTTGGCCTCACGACGGGTATCGAAGCCCAGGACCCGGCATTCCCCCACAGTGGGGTCCAGGATGCCAGCCAACATCTGTAACAGCGTCGTCTTGCCAGCGCCATCAGCACCGACAATGCCCACTCGTTGGCCGCGATCAACGGAAACATCCAGTGGCTCGATGACAACATTGTCTCCGAATTGGCGGCCAAGGCCTTTGGCGACGATGGGTTCCGGGGAAGACATGACGGCTCAGCGCGCCGGAACCGAGAGGGTCGCTGGCCACTCGGCGTCCGGATCCCAGCGAATCCAGGCATCTGCCGGCATACCCGGTTTCAGAGCATCGGCCGGATTATCCAGCACCAGGGTAACGCCATAGACCATCCGAACTCTCTCGTCGGGCATGTGGACATCGCGGGGGGTGAACTGGGCGAAATCGTCAATCCTGCCGACTTTGGCGGAAAAGTCCCCGGGCAAACCGTCCACGCGGATTCTGGCGGGATCCCCCAAGCTGATCCGGTTGAGGATATCACCGGGGACATAGACCTTGAGTTCGAGCTGCTGCAGATTCACCATCGTGGCCAGCGGCTGGCCGGTATCGACAATCTCTCCCGTCTCCACCGCCCGGATCAGGATGGTTCCGGAGAGCGGCGCGGCAACCTCCGCTTTGTCCAGTTGCGATTCAGCCAGTGCCACCTGCGCCGCCCTTGCAGCCACCTGTTCTTCGGCGGCATCCTTCTGCCGCTGGAGAGACTCAAGTCGGCCCCGGGCCTCACTGACGGCATTTTCCGCCTGATCCAGATCACTCGAGCTGGCCAGATTGCGGGACCGCAAGTCCCGGATCCGCTGCCGTTGTTTCTCGGCATTCTTGAGATGATGACGCCAGGTGGTGATTTGGCTGTCGAAGCCGTCACGGACTTCCCGCGCCGAGGCCAGCTCGGCCTGTGCCGAGCGCAGGCGGTCTCTGGCATCGGCGGGGTCGATCACGGCTACCGTGTCGCCAGCCGAAACCTTGCTGCCTTCCGCGAGATGGTGCTCGATGACCCGACCGGCCACTTCGGCCGCGATCCGCACTTCCCGCCCCTCGATATGGCCATTGCCATAGACGATTCCCTGCGGCAAGGGCTCTTCCCCAAACAGAACAAAAACCCCATAAGAACCGCCGGCGAGCACCAACACCGCTATCAGAGACCAGAGCCAGGATTGGGATTTCACCAAACACTCCTTATGACATTACTGTTCAGGTTGGAGCCGGGATCAGGGCCACTGCCTCTCACTCCAGCCAATGAGATCGCCCACTCTAGCACTCGGCAGCCGCCGCGTCCAAGGTCGTTGCCGGATCTTAAGCGGCTCATTCAGGTCGCCCTCGAAGATGGCCGTCAGGGCATCGTCAAAGACGCAAAATGGATTGGTAGCCTGCCACCTCCACCTCAAACCGGGTATTCTGACGCAAGTGATCCCTCAGCGCCTCCAGCGCCTCCGGATCACCGTGGATCAGGTTGATCGGCGTTTCGGGGGCCAGGTCACTCTGAGCAAGCCACTGTTCAATCTCTGCGAAATCCCCGTGCCCGGAAAGCCCACTCAACACCTCCAGCCGGGCCTTGACCGGAATCCAGTCGCCGTGGATCTTGATCCTTTCCGCTCCATCAACCATTTTGGCGCCTCGTGTCCCCCCTGCCTGATAACCGGCAAAGATAACGGTTGTACGGTGCTGGCCGAGGAGACGCTTGAAGTGATGAAGAATGCGACCGCCCGTTGCCATACCGCTGCCTGCAATAATTACGTGCGGGTAGGCCTGATCAGCCAGCGCCTTGGAGTCCTGGACGCTGCGGCTATAATGAACGGTGCTGCACATTTCGTGGCATTCTGAACTGCTCAACCGATGCTGATCTTCGTAGCGGCAGTAAATCTCAGAAACATCAATCGCCATGGGGCTATCCAGATAAACTGGCAACCTTGGAATTCGTCCCGCCTTCATCAGGTCGGTGAGCATATGCTGCAAGACCTGCGCTCTGCCCACGGCAAAGGCCGGAATCAGTATATTGCCCCCTTTGTCGACGGTTTCATTAACGATGTCTGCCAACTGCGACAACGGGTCCGCATCGTCGTGGCGACGATTGCCATACGTTGACTCCAGCATCAGCATGTCCAGAGCTGGCAGAGGCGCAGGTGGCCTCATGAAAATATCATTGAGGCGGCCCACATCGCCGGAAAAACCGACGCGTTTACCTTCCGCCTCGATGATGACACAGGCCGCCCCGAGAATGTGCCCGACCGGTCGCAGATGAAAGCGTATATCACCGAGCTGGATCACTTGGTGAAAGTCCACCGACTGAAACAGCTCCATGCAGGCTTCTGCATCCTCCTGATCATACAGGGGCTCCGGATTCTCATGCCTGCTCAGCTTATGGCGGCCGAGGTAATGTGCCTCCTCTTCCTGAAGATGGCCGCTATCGGCCAGCAATATGCTGCATAGCTCTCGGGTGGCATGATGGGTATAAACCGCCCCCCGGAAGCCCTGCTTGTACAACACAGGGATGTAGCCTGAATGATCCAGATGGGCATGGGTCAGAAGCACGGCATCCAGCGAGGCAATATCGAGCGGCAACGGTTGCCGGTTGCGCTTTCTCAGCCACTTGTACCCCTGAAACAGGCCGCAATCGACCAATACACGTGTCTGGCCGGTTTCAACCAGGAACTTGGAGCCGGTCACGGTTTCCGTGCCACCCAGAAATGTAATGTTCATCGGCGCTCACCCTCCACCTGATTGAGAAAATGCCTGACCGGCGGCACCAGCAACTCGCTGACATCGATCTCATTGCTGCTGTGTGGAACCGTGTTGGTGGTCACCAGCGTCTGCAGGCCGGTACCCAGAAGGTAGGTGTCCGAGGCCTCCGCAAAAATGCCATGCACCGCCGCACACAGGATGGCCTCCGTGCCTTGCGCCTTAAGTGCCCTGACACACTCGCCAATGGTGCGGCCGCTGGAAATAACGTCATCAATGATGACGGCTTTCCGGCCGTTATACGCCGAGATATCCGGCAAGGTGACTTCAACGCGCCGGTCACCCAGACGCTGCTTGGTGCCAATGACATAAGGATGGTTACTGGCCTGCGCGATACTTGATACCCATTGCTCACTTTCCGCGTCCGGACCTACCAGCAACAGACCGTTTTGCCCCCGTAGCCAATCCGCCAGCGCCGGTGCTCCCTGAACAACTTGCGTGGGTATGCTGTAGATTTCGTCAAGAGACTGGTACCTGTGCAAATGTGGATCAACGGTGATCAGCCAGTCGATATGTAAAGACAAAGACTGGGCAAACACCCTGGAAGTGACCGCCTCCCCTTCTTCGAAGCGTCGATCCTGGCGCATATAGCAAAGATAGGGCGCCACCAACCCAATCGACCTGGCACCGAGTTCCCGGAGAGTTTCAAAGAGAAACAGGAGAGCAAGGTATTTGGTGTCTGGATGCGTTAGGTCGGCCAATATTACGCAGTTCGCACCTTTGACTGATGTGAGCACACGTAAGTAGGACTCACCATCAGGGAACCTCCGCACCTCCAAACTTCCCGGCTCCAAGTTAAGCTGATCACAAAGCTTCTCCTGTAATGGGTGCGGGGTGAGGCTAAACAGCACATTTTTTTCAATAATGTCCACAATCATTCCTCTCGCTTTACAGTGAAGATTGCCGGCCCCATATCGTTAAACGCCAGCGCATAATCCTGCTGCCCCGGACTGTCACTGAGCAATTCATAGAGAGGCTCTCCCTTAGTGACTCTATCACCGACGGTCGCCAGTAGCCGCAGCCCTGCGGTAGAGCTGGCAGGTGCGCCTGCCAGCTTGGCGACACGGGCAAGCCGACGATTGTCGATAGACACGATTGTTCCGGATTCCGAGGACAGAACTGGACGCCGAAAACGGGCTTCACCTAAGCTCTTCAGTCCCCCCTGAGCCTTTGTTATGCGCTTGAACTGCTCCCAGGCAGAGCCGTTTTGAAGTAATCGCTCTGCTTTGATCATCCCCTCTTTCACGCCAAGACCATCGGCCAGATCGAATAAATGGCCAGCCAGCAAGATGGCGCGGCCCCGTAGATCCTCCGGCGCACCCCGCTTTCCCTGCAACACGGCCAAAACATCACGGGCCTCCTCTGTCGGCCCGATCCCTGCACCAACCGGCTTGCTGCCGTCTGTCGCGATGCAGCGTACCTTCAGCCCACAGGCCGCCCCAACGCTTGTGAAAAGAGAGGCCAGCCGGTCGGCATCGGCTGGCGTTCGAACCTTGGCCGTCTCCCCCACCGGAATATCAATCACCGCATGGGTGGAACCGGCAGCAATCTTCTTGGACAGCACCGAGGCCACGAGCTGGCCCTCACCATCAAGGTCCAGCGCTCTCTCGATGCGAATCAACAGGTCATCAGCCGGGCTGAGGTTCATCGCCCCACCCCAGGCGAGACAGGCACCGGTTTCTCTGACCACACGGCGAATCTCGTTCAGCCCAAGCCTCACATTGGTCAGCGCTTCCATGGTGTCCGCTGTTCCCGCCGGTGAGGTGATGGCACGGGAGGAGGTTTTAGGCATTACTAAGCCTGCTGCGCTGACGATCGACACAACCAGCGGCGTGGTCCGGTTGCCCGGCAGGCCTCCAACACAGTGTTTGTCGAACACACGATCCACGCCTGGCCAATCGAGCTGTTGTCCGCAATTCACCATCGCCTGGGTCAAAGCAACAATCTCATCGAAACCTAATCTGCCACCCGCACAAGCGCTCAGGAAACAGGCTATTTCGACATCGCTGTATTTGTGTGCGGAGATATCGGAGACAATGCGGGCCATCTCAGCCGGAAGCAAGCTGTGTCCGAATACTTTCCGACGAACCAGACTCAAGGATTCGATATAGGGCGCATGATGTACTGAAACCAGGTCAGACTGAGCCACCCCGAGCCGCTCTATGGCGATATCTGAAAGCCCCGCATACCCTTTGGGAACCGTTTCATCAGACGAAATATTGAGAGTTGCGATGATGGATCGTCCCTGTGAGGAAATTCCCACCCTGGAACTGGCGGAGAATCCTTCTGAAAGGCACACATCACAATCATCACGCATGTAGACGACAGGCTCCTGATGAGTATTGATACCCATCTTGAAAACCCGTAACTGACTGGAAGACGCCACCATTTTCAACATCCTTTTTCTGCACCGGAGAAAGATTTCAGTATTCTGATCAAAGGTCGTCCATACGCCCTATCTGCCTGGCCAATCGCATAGCCTCGTTTTCTTCCATCGTCAGCAACGATCGCAATAACTCTTTCGCCTCGGGAATTTCAGCTTTGTCTGCCATGGTCCGATAAAGGTCCTCTATCTGATCATGGAAATCGAATATTTCTTTACATATGCCCTCAAAGTCCAGCTGTGCGTACGGCTCATCGCAGGTTCTGTGGGTTTTAATGGGATGGTGGGACAGGTAGTCGTAGACCTTTGTCTCCAATGCTTTGGAATCGCCCTGCGACTTAAACTCGTTCACAATGCGTTCCATTCCCGATTCATGGGTTGCGAGATAGTCCAATAACGCCCGAGCTCGTTCTTCTTCGTTCTTCGTGGCGCAATGTGCCAGGCATCGTGCCAAGTGAGCATGCAGGTCCCTTGTCCAGTTAATAAGCTCTCCGAAGGTTTTTATATCCATCTTCACGCTTCCTTATGTAGTTTCGTTGTTGACAAATGCGTCAGCAGACTGCAATTACCTGCTACTTAAGCTCATCTGCCTGAACTCATGCTGAAAAAATCCAAAAAAGATACAAAAAGAGTCTTTCCGGGCCGGAGACTTGATGAGCATCAAGTATTCCGGAAACATGCGGTTTCTCCGCGAAAACAGCATCGACTGCATTTTCAGACTCAATTCAGCTTGGGCCATTAAGCTACAGTGTGGTCGCAACCGCACTACCGATCTTTTTTGAGTTGCCGACTTGGTGAGCAGCTGCGATAGTCATTAAAAATTAAGAATGTGGCGTCTATAGATGAAAGTTCTAATTGTCGAGGATAACGCTGTGCTCGCAGAAAAAATCTGTGGCTGGCTTACGAAGGAAAACTTTACTGTGGATATAGCCCTAACTGGCAAAGAGGCCGACTCCTTTGTAAAGTCAAGCAGATACCAAGTCATCATACTCGATATCGGGCTACCTGATGAAAACGGACTTTCTCTGATGCAGAAGTGGAGGAGCGATGGCAAAGATGAGGCCATTCTTGTTTTATCTGCCCGATCAAGCTGGACGGAGAGAGTTGAGGGTCTAAATGCCGGGGCAGATGATTATCTTCCCAAACCATTTGAATTTGACGAACTAAAGGCTCGACTTAGCGCTATAATAAGAAGAAAAGACGGACGATTAACCAACGAAATAATTGTTGATGGCTTTCAACTTAATCCAACCTTTAGAACGCTAACAACCCCTGATCGTATCGAGTTCCGACTAACCGCAACAGAATACCGCCTTTTACAATGCTTTCTTCGATCTCCTGACAGAGTATTCTCCCAAGACGAACTTGTTGAATCGGTCTATAACATCGAACGGTGCCCAACCAGAAATGTTATTCAAGTATACATAGCCAGACTCAGGAAGATGCTTGGAAAGAAAAAAATAAAAACACTGAGAGGTCAAGGTTACTTTTTCGCGCGAGACCCTCTTCAATAAAAGTCTTAAAGCCAAACGCATTTCTTTTGAACGCCTAATGAGCCTCCAGATAAAAATTATAGAAGCTAACACCTATACTGCAAACCAATAGATTAAATCCACTTACTTTGCCAAGCAATGGAAACATGCGAACCTTAATCACACTTGAAAATCAGGTACGAAAACTTTTTTTCCAGTGTATTTATCACCTACCCAAAAGCCACTCAGGTCCGTATCAGTTGCGACACCCTTCAATTCTATCTATGCTTCCCAATCATTTCGAATAGCCTCTTTCGTTTGACCTACTGAAGCATCATCATGACAGCGCGCAAAAGCATCCGAACAACGGCATTCCGATATGGCATTATCTTTAGCCTTATTTATCTCGCACTCCTTTTTTTTTCCCACACATACGTGATTCAGCAGCTTTCAAACGAATCCAGAAAACATCGTCTTGAGAAAGAGGTGGAGAGTTTTCAAGCTATCATTGAAAACGAATTACCTGCGAATGACGAGATCAGCAGCATGATTGATCGGTTCCAATTACTACTGGAGCACGCCGTCATCGTCGAAATGAAAGATGGAAGCTTGATTGTCAGTAGCAACGTAAATCAAACAGACTTCCGCATCGTTTCGGATAAGCCTTCTGGTTTTATAGAAGTATCGTTGGGTGCAGATGAGCTTCTCGGACTAAAACGGAACGTCCGAAGTGATAGCCCGCTTTCATCAATCACAATCCTGGAAATGGAAAATGGACTCGCTGAGCAATCCACTGAAGCCCATCTGACCTTGATTATTGCCTCCGCATTATTGCTTGTTGCTCTCTTGGCCCTGGTGGGTACCGCCATTTATTTATCCCTCAAACCGATAGCGCACATCAAGGAGGACATGAGGCGACTTCGATCCGGAAACCAGCCTCGCTTGAACCTTGACGTACCAAAGGAGTTCAGCCCACTGGTACGACAATTCAACAACTTACTTGATTTATCAAGTCGTCGCATTGATCGCCATCGACGCCTTAATTCCGATCTCTCTCACATGGTAAAAACCTCGATCTCTGCTAATCTCGCGATTTTGTCAGACAGTGATTCGTTACCTCCGTCTCGCGAGGATATAGATTTCATGGTTTCAAACTTAAGAGATCTAAACCGGTCCTTGAATTACCGCTTGACCAAGGCAGATATATCCGGCATGCAGATTGGGCAAACGTGTTTGCCGGTCGAAATAGCAAAGAATGTCATTTCGGTCATGGAAAAAATTTTTCCCGACAAGATATTCCGTATCGATACTTCCTTGCCGAATGACTTCAGTTGGCCGATGGAACGTCAGGACCTTTCAGAGTTATTGGGCAACCTGCTGGAAAACGGCGGGAAGTGGGGTCAGAGCGAGGTGGACATTTCAATTAGTCAAACCGATTCAAGGCTCACGATAGAAGTGGCTGACGACGGCCCTGGAATCGCTCCAGAAGCGGCTTCAAAAGTGATGGATAGAGGTTCTCGGCTTGATGAATCCGTTACGGGATTTGGACTAGGGCTTTCGATCGTGTCCGAAATTGTTGAAGACAACTCCGGACAGATGGACATTGGCTCCTCGGAAACAGGTGGCGCAAGAATCACAGTCATGTTTCCTTTATTAGACTGAAGCGCCAAGAGCCCGGCATCTCTCACTTTCGAACTCTATTTCCAGGGTTGTATGGGCAAGTTCATAAGGCCTCAATGCTTCCGCCAATCGTTGCTTCAGGTACCAATAATCTGAAATATTGATGACCGGGTCAGGAATTATGCGGGCCGTTTAAACATGGCGCTCCCCGTCCAGAGACGTTAATGATGTACCTCCTTCACACCGTCAACAGCCAAAAGGGTTGCCCGCATGTCTCCATGCATCCTTTTGTCCGGGGTTTCCTGGAGAAAGACTTTGCCTGCCGCCCATAGATTCCTGATTACATTGACGACAACCCCGAATACCGCCAGCCTCAGCATGCCCTCGGTAACGGGCATAACCGGCCGGTCGGCGACCCAACCGGTCAGTGTCCATGCGGTTGCTATAGCCCCCTTGCCTCCTCAGCGCCGCATATCATCGAGTTTAGCGCTTGAGAAGCGTTTGAATAGAGCCGGTAAAACAAAAAGCGTTAGGAAAGTCGCGGTCACGAGACCACCTACAATCACGCTGGCCAGTGGCTTCTGGATTTCCGCACCCACGCCCGTTGACAATAGCATCGGAATCAAACCAAGCGCCGAGGTTATTGCGGTCATCAAGACAGGACGCAAACGCGAAACGGCACCTTCAAACACCGCCGTATCCACGCTCAATCCATCCTGTATTCGCTGATTGATGCTTTCGACCATAACGACCCCGTTAAGCACCGCCACACCAAACAGTGTGATAAATCCAACGGAACTGGGCACAGAAAGATACTGGCCGGAGATCCAGAGTGAAAAGACGCCACCAATAACGGCAAGGGGCACGTTGACCAGAATCAACAACGCTTGACCGACCGAACTGAAAGCAAAGTACAGCAACAGCGCGATCAGGCCCAGAGATACAGGTACCACAACCGTCAATCGCTTCTGGGCCCGCTGCTGGTTTTCAAACTGACCACCAATGTCAACCGAATAGCCGGGGGGAAGGTTCACTTCTGACGTGATGGCATCCTGAATATCGGCAACCACACTGCCCATGTCACGGCCCTGCACATTGGACTGAATGACCACACGGCGCTGAACGTCATCGCGGCGCACCTGAGGCGGGCCGGACTCAATAGACACATCGGCCACATCACCGAGTCTCACCCAGGCTCCGGATGGCGCCTGTAACCTTAGATCGGCAATGGCATCCCGGTCTTCCCGGAAACGTTTGGCCAGGCGCACATAGATATCGTACCGCTCATTTCCGTTGATGATCTGACCCGCAGCGGCACCACCCAGACCATCCCGAACGACACTCATCACATCAGACACGGCGAGTCCGTACCGGGAGAGTGCCTGACGGTCAGGCTGAACCACCAACTGCGCTTCACCGGCAATCTGCTCCATGGCCACGTCCCGTGTTCCCTGAACGGTTCGGACCGCCGCTTCGATCTGCTGGCCCTTCTCCGCCAGCACGTCAAGATCCGGGCCAAAGAGTTTGATGGCCAACTGCGCACGGACACCTGACAACAATTCATCAACCCGAGTCGCGATAGGCTGAGAAAAGTTAAACAGTAGTCCCGGGTGCTGTTCGAGCTTCTCCTCAAACAGAGCCTGCAATTCATAGCGATTACTGGCGCTGGTCCACTCGGAAGTTGGTTTTAAGCCAATATAGATCTCTATGTTGTTAACTGGCTCCGGGTCGCCGCCTATTTCTGGCCGGCCAGCCCTGGACAAAGCGTAAGTCACTTCTGGAAATTCCATCAACATGGCTTCCAGTTTTGGCGCAACTTCAAGCGCCGTATCAAGGCTTGATGAAGGGGCCAGCGTCACCCGGAGGTTGATCGTCCCTTCTTCCAGCTCAGGAACAAACTCAGTGCCGAGTCGCGGCACAATCAGGGCTGCCAGCATGACAAGAACAGCGGCAGCACCGACAACAGACCGGGTGTGTTTCAGTGACCAGTCAAGGACCTTGCGATACAGTTTCTCAAGAGGTTTTAAAACGAAGCTTTCCCGCTCCCGAATACCCTTGCGAAACATAAACGATGCCAACGCAGGCACAACCACGAGCGCCACGATCACAGCAGACACGATGGCCAGCATGATGCTGATCGCCATTGGCTGGAAAAGCTTGGCTTCCACACCTTCAAAACTGAACAGGGGCATGAAAACGACCAGGATAATTGCCGTCGCGAAAAAGATGGGGCGCGCCACTTCCCGGCCTGCTTCCTGGAGTCGAAGCGCAATGCCATGATCGTCGTGTGACGCGTCTAATGGGTCGGGGTCGTTTTTAATCAACTCATCCCGGTGGGCGTCATGCTCAGCATCGGGATGCGTCAGATGTTTGAACATGTTCTCGACCATAACGACAGAGCCATCCACCAGCATGCCGATTGCCACAGCAATGCCGCCCAGAGACATCAGGTTGGCCGAGAGACCGAACCAGGCCATGATCATCAGTGCAATACCGATGGAAATCGGTATTGAAAGCAGCACCAGCGTTGTTGCCCGCAGATTCATCAGGAACAGGGCAAGCACAATCGCAATAAACACAAAAGCCAACAAAAGCGCATTGGTCACCGTCTCTACGGCCTTGGTCACCAGATCCGCCTGGTTGTAATAGGGCTCAAAACGAACCCCACTCGGAAGCGCCTGATTTATGCGATCAATGCGGGCCTCGATGCCGTCGATGGTGGCTTTTGTGTTGGCCCCCATTCGTTTGAGTACAATGCCAGAAACCACTTCACCCAGTTGTTCAACCTGACCGGCTTCATCCTTCCGGGTCATGGTTACCGCACCCTGGCGAATTTCAGTGCCCAGCGCTACCTCGGCGACATCGTTCACTGTCACTGTAATGCCATCACTGGTTTTAACGGGCACCTGACGGATCTGCTCGAGCCCCTGCTCGCCATTACCCAGCCAGCCCATACCGCGAATAACCAACTGCTCCTGCCCGCGGCCCATATACCAGCCCCCAACATTGGAGTTGTTGTTCTCCAGGGCTTCCATGACATCGTTCTGTGATAAGTCATAGGACAGCATTCGCGCCGGGTTCAGGTTAACCTGGTACTGGCGGACCTCTCCGCCAAACGACAGGATTTCCGTAACCCCTTCAGCCGGTATCAGCAACAGTTTGACCAGCCAGTCGTGCAAGCTGCGCAATTCCATTGCGTCGTACCCCGAATCCGGGTCCGCTATCAGCAAGTACTGGTAGACCTGGCCAAGACCGGACGTATTCGGCCCCATTTCAGGCACCCCGACCCCGTCCGGAATCAGCTCCCGCGCGGCCTGCAACCGCTCGAAAACCAGTTGGCGCGCGAAATAGATATCCGTGCCCTCTTTAAAGACCACGGTGACACCAGACAACCCGGTTTTGGAGATGGACCGAACCTCCTCAACATCCGGCAACGCATACATCACCGCTTCAATGGGATAGGTGATCAGCTGCTCGACTTCCTCAGCCGCAAGTCCGGGCGCCTCTGTATTAACAGCGACCTGGACGTTTGTAACGTCGGGGAAAGCATCAAGATTCAGTTTTGGTATCTGAAACGCGGCCGTGGCGATAAGCACTGCAAGCGCAATAAGAACCAACAGGCGGTTCTGAACCGCCCAGTCGACAACTCGGTTGAACATAATGGCTCCCGGAATCAGTGGTTGTGCGGATCAAAGCCGCCTTTGGCAATCTCAGAGGCCACAAAAAATGCGCCCCGCAAAACGACTCGTTGGCCCGCAGCCAGGCCGGAAACCTCACGGAGCCCGCCAATTGAGCGGCCCAGTTCCACTTCCACGGGTTCATACTCGCCTTCGGCCTCTTCCACATAGACCGTCCAGTCGCCGTCCGCACCACGCATCAATGCAGTCTCCGGCACGGCAAGCACCGGCTCGCTGGTCTTAAAACGAAAATACACATCTGCGAACATTCCTGGATGAAAACGATCTTCAGGATTGTCCAGCTCCAGCCTGACAATCCGCGTGCGGGTCACAGGATCAATGGTGTGGGCTTCCTGGGACACCGTTGCCACGCCCACACGACCCGCTGCCCTGACTTCGGCTTCCGCGCCCTTCTCTAGAACAATGTCGGAGCTTGCTGGCAGATGGGCTTCTACCCAAAGCTCACTCTCATCAGCAAGAGTCACCAGCGGCTGGCCAGCCTCAACTCTTTGTCCTTGCTCAAACTCATCGGTCAGTACTGCACCATCCACGCGAGCCCTGAGCATGTATTCACCGAGACTATCCACCCCGCTGGCCTTCAACGCACCAATGTCATCATCGTTCAGCCCGTAAGCAAGCAGAGTCGCCCTTGCTGCTTCAATGTTGGCTTTCGCTGTATTGAACCGCTGATCGCCAACCACGGAACGACCCAGCCCGCTGATTCGCTTCCATTCAGGAAAAGCTTTCCTGTAATCCGCCTGCGCCTGTGCCACCGTCTCACTGAACAGGGTTACCAGCGGCTGGCCCTTGGTTACGTGCTCACCCAGTTCCACGTGACGCCGCAGCACCACTGAGGCAACCCGGGGGGACACGTGATAGCTGGTATAGCCGTTGGTCAGCAGCTCACCGGGAGCGTAGATTTCATAGTCAACGTGCTTGCTTTCGAGGGTTGCCACTTCAATGCCGGCCAGGTCTTTCTGTTTGGCATTGAGGCTCGCGGTGGCTGTTTCTTCATGGCCACCGTTCTCATCTTCGTGGCCGTGCCCCCCTTCCTCTTCATGCTCACCTTCTTCACCATGCTCTTCCTTATGCTCGACCTCTTCACTGGCGCCTTCTTGATGATCGTCGCCCCCGGCAGCATGATCATGGCCGGTTTCCTGATGAGCGTCTTCCTCTGCCTGTGCGAATGAAAATGGGGCTGTAAGCAACGTCAATACAAATACAGAAATCAGAGTTGTCTTCATAATGAATATCCAGTTTCCAGAATATTATTGAAAGGGGGCAACCAGTTCGCCAGACCGTTGTAAGAGTTCAATCAGACCCAACTGCGCCTGCTTTTCCAGTTCAATACCGGTTTTCAGGCTCTCCGCGCGCTGGCCCAGCGCCTGGAGATACTCAGAGGTGGAGAGGTCGCCGACCTGCCACTGCTTCTCAAGCAAATCGGCACTTCGCTGTACACGCCCCTGGGATAGTTCTTTCCATCGACGAAGTTGCTTGTCGTATCGCTTCCAGGAAGCGCGAGCGCCTGCCAGGTCATATTGTTGTTTCCGGTAGAGCGCCTGAAACCGCGCTTCGGCCTCCAGAGCCCGTCGATTCGCGGCCCGGATTTCAGCGCTGTAGTTATTACGGACGTTCAGAGGGATCGAGAATGTCAGGCCAACCACGTTCTCGCCGCCGTCACGCCCTCCGCTCAGCCCTACTGTCGGCGATGCTGTGGCTTTGCGTCTCGCAACCTCTGCCTCACTTTTCAACACCTGCCACTTGGCTCGAGCGGCTGCAATTGACGGGTGTGCCAACAGATCAGCCTCACCAATCTGGGACTCCAGCGCTGACCAGATATACTCGGGGATCCCCCCATCCTGAGGCCGCCAATCCGGCAGAAGCTCTCTGACCCGGGCTTGCGCCTGATCAACCGCAGCCTTTGCCTGGGCGAGTTCACTGAGCTGCTGAGAAAGGCTTAAAAAAAGCAGCTCTGCATCGGTACTCCCCAGGTCGCCCGCCTGCTGGCGTTGCTCAACCTGCTCCAGCAAGGCATCCAGACGGTGTTGCTGGGATTCCGCAATTTCTTCGGCACGCGTCGCCGCGCGCCACTCGACAAGCGCAAACAGCGACTCGGACGTTTGTGCCAAAACCGCCTCGTTCAAATCAGCTTCAGCGGAAAGCCTGATCAGCTTTGCCTTGTCCTTTAGCGCACCCTGTTGATCAGACCAATCGATCGTTTGTGATAGCCCTGCCTCAAAGTTGTTTTCACTGCCCGTTCTGTCTGCTCCAACAGACAGCTCCGGGTTATACAGCGGTTGTTCGCTTGCCTCAGCATCCGCATCCCGGGCTGCCGCCTGCTCTGTCGCCGCCATAACATCCGGATGTTTGCTTATCTGGCCAGTGAGCCAATTTGTCCAATTCACAGTCTCCGCTTGACCGAACAGAGGAATAGACAATAGTACTGAACACAGCAACGCCCTGGGCGAGTGCTTGCTTGCCTTCATCGACTTTCTCCCGAAGGGGTTGTTAGCCACAATTCATGGGGGCGAGACGCCCATGACAAGGTAGGTGGAGATAGTAAGTGAAAAGGTTGAAATGAACTTGAATTCGAAGCGTCATCCACAAAAGAAACCGCCCTCCAACTCCACCAGCATTCCCGGACTGTCCTTTTGACGGACAAAATGAGTACCAAAGACTTATGTTTCTGTAGCGCTCAGATCAATAGCCTGTCATTCGATGCCCCTTACTTTCCGTCACTTCTTCAAGGTGATCTATGTCTCGAGCAACGAATAACGCAGGCGCACCGCGCCACGGATTCAAACTCAAACTGGCTTTCCTGGTTCTGTTATGGCCCCTCACGGTCAAATCAGAGCTCGCAGTCGATGAAATTTACTCCCCCCGGGTAACTGCGGGGGATCTCGAAATCGGAGTGGTTGGGGCGTTTCTGGACAGTGAGGGGAGCGAAATTGACAACCTTCGTGCCGATCAGTGGGAGGTGGGTTACGGGCTATCTGAACGCCTGAGCGCCGAACTTAACTTCAACGCAATCAAGAGACCGGGGCGAGCGTATTCACTTGAGGAATACGAAATCGAACTGATTGGAAACTTTTTTCAAGACACTGAGAGCGCTGCGGGCTTGTTCATTGAACTGTCAAAAGAACATGGCCAAAAAGCCGGTGGAGTGACCCTTGGGTCACTTTACGAGAGACAGCTATACGCGCATTACAGCATCCTGACGAACCTTCTGGTTAGCCGCTCATTTGGCGAAGACGACGAGCAGCTTGAGCCCACTGGCTCATTACAGTTCGCCTACACGAAGTCTGACACGTTTCAGCCAGGGCTGGAGTATTACGGGGCCGAAAACAACCATTTGATGGGACCTGCCATCCTGGCTGAGTTCAGAATGGGTTCCAGTATTCTGGAACTCCAGGCGGGCGTTGCATTTGGCCTCACTACGGACTCAGACGATATGATCTATCGCTGGGAACTGGAGATAGAACTGTGATGGCGGCCCGCAACCAAAAGCCGCAGAACCGCCATCCAGTTTCCAGAGCACTAGCTTGAAGCAGGCTCCAGTGCACTCTCACCGGTTTCGCCGTCCTCGATACGAACAGCCCGAACCAGGCGGGATACAAGCACCTTGCCGTCACCCGGGTGCCCTTCCTGGGTTCTGCCCGTTCTGACAATGAGTTCCACAACTTCACCAGCGACATCATCGGTCGCTACGTCTATTTCCAGCTTGACCATCTTCACTTTCTCCAGAGGCGACTCATCGCCGACCAGATGACCAAATTCGCCGAGAGACACGACAGCAATACTTGCCACCCCCTTAACTTTGGCCAGAGCATCAACCACATGCTCTGCCATCACTTCTC
Organism: Marinobacter sp. MIT932201; assembly: GCF_047123295.1. Classification (NCBI taxonomy): domain Bacteria; kingdom Pseudomonadati; phylum Pseudomonadota; class Gammaproteobacteria; order Pseudomonadales; family Marinobacteraceae; genus Marinobacter; species Marinobacter sp. MIT932201. The sequence continues at coordinate 3,558,500 of NZ_CP138917.1, forward strand.
TGACATACGCTTTTATTTCATACATAAACCGTCTCCTGACTATCAGACTGAAATGTCACGACGTTCAGATGCAAACCACTGGTACACACTGGGCAACACCACCAGCGTCAGCAGCGTTGAAGTGATCAGACCGCCAACCACAACCGTTGCCAGTGGCCGTTGGACATTAGAGCCAATGCCATCGGCCAGCAGCAGGGGAATCAGCCCCAGAATAGCCACAGAGGCGGTCATCAGAACCGGCCGCAAACGGCGTTGAGCACCCAACTTGACTGCTTCAATGACTTCGTAGCCTTCGTCCCGCAACTGATTGATGTAGCTCACCATCACCACACCGTTCAGTACGGCTACGCCGAACACCGCGATGAATCCCACGGCAGCGGGCACAGAGAGGTAAAGCCCAGTCACAAACAGCGCGACAATGCCACCAGTAACCGCAAAGGGCACATTCATGAAGATCAGCGCCGCATAGCGAAGACTACTGAATGCCGAAAAGAGAAGCAGGAAAATAAGCGCCAGGGTAATGGGCACAACGATCGCCAGCCGCGCCATGGCCCTTTCCTGGTTCTCAAACTGACCGCCGAACTCCACGAAATACCCCGGCGGCATGTCCACTTGCTCCTCGATCCGCTTGCGCAAATCCTGAACAACACCGCCCATATCGCGACCACGTACGTTCATCTGCACGTACTGTCTGCGACTGGCATTGGAGCGTGAAATTTTCTTGGGGCCTGCGTACATTTCAACATCAGCCACCCGTGAAAGCGGAATAAGCTCGCCACTGTTGCCCCTCAGGGGAAGCTTCCTGATTTCATCAATCGACCCACGGTAGGACTCTTGCAGTCGGGCAAAAATCTCAAACCGACGGACACCGTCAAAGACAAGTCCGGCGCCTTTGCCGCCAATACCGGTTTCGACCGTACTCATCAAGTTATCAATGCTGATGCCGAACTGCGCCAAAACTTCACGGTCGGGGCGAATAACAATTTGCTTCTTGCCCGCACTCTGCTGAGCGCGGACGTCCGTTGCACCCGGCACCTCTTTGGCTAGGGCCGCCACCTCCCTGCCGATACGGCCCAACTCGCCTAGGTCGTCACCGAAGATGCTGGCGACCAACTGAGCCTGAACGCCCGACAAGAGTTCGTCGGTTCTGAGCTGAATCGGTTGGGACAGATTGTTGGCAAGCCCTGGGACCCGTTCATTCAGCGCTTCTGCGATCTCGCTCTGAAGATCCTCATAGCGCACATCCTCTCTCCACTGATCCAAAGGCTTGAGGTTAACAAGCGTCGCCACTACGTTTACCGGCTCAGGGTCGCCTCCCACCTCGGCTCGACCGATCCGTGCGTAGGTGCCTGTTACCTCGGGAAATTCTTCCACAACGGACTGGACTCGTTTGCCATATTTAATCGCGGACTCCAGGCTGGCTCCCGGCGGCAGTGTTGAGCGGATCTGGAAAGTGCCCTCCCTCAGGGTGGGGACGAATTCGCTCCCAAGATAGGGAAACAGCAGGAGGCTTCCGACAAAGGCCAGCACTGCAACGCCCATCACCACCTTTGGCGCCTTGACGACCACATTGACCACCGGTTTGTAAAGCCGGTTAAGGAATAGAACCAGCTTCGGCTCCTTATGGTGCCCACCCATCCTGAATGAGAGCGAGGCCAGAACCGGCACCAACGTCAACGCGAGCAGCAATGCGCCGATCAGAGCGAAACTGATGGTGTAAGCCATGGGCGAAAACAGCTTGCCCTCGACGCCCTGCAGCGTAAATAGCGGCAGAAAGACAATAATAATGATGCCGATGGCAAAGACGATCGGACGAGCCACTTCCCGTGCGGATTCACCAACAAGCCTGAGCACGCTGATTTTCTCGTCCGATCGCTCTTCAATATGTCGGAAGATGTTCTCTATCATCACCACAGCGCCGTCCACCATCATGCCGATGCCGATAGCCAGCCCGCCCAGACTCATCAGGTTGGCCGACAGGCCCGACATGCGCATAGCAATGAACGCAAAGAGTACAGACAACGGCAACGTCGCCACCACGATCAGTGTGGAACGAATGTTTCCCAGGAACAGATAAAGGAACACCAGCACCAGAACCGAGCCCTCAAGCAACGCTTTCTCGACAGTGCCTATAGCCTTGCCCACCAACTCCGCCTGGGAGTAATACGCTTCGATCTTCAGACCCTCCGGAAGTGACTTGTTCAGGTCGTCGATTTTTGCATTGACGTCCTCAAGCACCTGGCTGGTGTTGGTCCCGATCAACTTCATCACGTAACCGCCAACGGACTCCTCACCCGAGGACACCTCTGCACCACGGCGAATTGCCGGTCCAAGACCAACCTCCGCAACATCCTTGACGTAAATTGGGGACTCCCCCTCACTCTTGGACACAATGATGTTCTGGATGTCTTTGATGCCTTCGGAACCAGAGTTGACCCAGCCGTAACCGCGAACAATGTATTCTTCACCTCCTCTGGTAATGAAAGAGGCGCCGACATTGCGATTGTTCTGGGTAAGGGCACCGCGAACATCCGAGACCGTCAGGCTCCTTGCCTGAAGCTTGTGCGCGTCGATATTGACCTGGTATTGCTTAACCTCGCCTCCGATGGACAGCACACCGGTTACCCCGGGTACGGTTCTGAGCTGCGGCTTAACAATCCAGTCCTGGATCGTGCGAATTTCCTGCAAGCTGTACTGGCTCTCGTCCTCAGCTTTCAGGGAATACATCAGGATACGTCCCAAGCCCGTGGTGATGGGTCCTAGTTCGGGTTCCCCCATGCCCTCCGGGATCTGGCGCTTGGCTTCTGAAAGCCGTTCGTTTACCAGCCGCCTGGCGAAGTATATATCGGTGCCATCTTCGAAATAGATGGTCACCCGGGAAAGCCCGAAAATCGACGTGCTCTGAACCTTCTGCAACTTGGGGATGCCGTACATGCTGATTTCAATGGGATAGGAAATCAGCGTTTCAATATCCACCGGCGACAGACCAGGACTGGCAGTAAAAACCTGAACCATGGTAGGCGTCGCGTCGGGAAATGCGTCCACCGGCAGTTTTTGAAATGAAAATACCCCGGCAACGATCACGGCGATAGCAAAAACAATCGTCATCAGACGGTTGTTCAGCGCATAATTCACAATTGCGTTAACCATGTTCCCCCCGGGTTTTAGTGTCCGTGAGCGGCGCTACGGCCACTGGCGGTAATGGCCGACATCAGATCAAAAGCGCCTACTGAAACCACTTCCGTGCCCGCGCTGATCCCGGACTTGATCTCAATCAAGCCGTTTGCTTCCTTGCCAAGCGTGACGGGAACAGCCTTGTAAGCCCCTTTCTCATCGCCCGGAACAAACACAACAGATTCACCGCTAATGGTTTGAACCGCATCATCCGGAACCAGCGGCAGTGATGCCTCCGCTTCCGTCATGATTCTGGCGGTGGTATAGGTATTCGGGCGAAGGTCGCCCCTGGGAGACTTCAGTACAACGCGAACGGGGATGGTGCGGGTCTTTCCATCCAGCATGCTCGACACCCAGGATACCTGCCCACTGTGAAACCGGTCAGAACCTGAATCCCTGGAGGCAATCTGAACCTCGTCTCCCGTTGAAATCTGGTCAATATCGGATTCCGACACCTGAAGAATGGCCCACAAAACCGAGGTGTCTGCCACGATGAAAGGCGTATCCGATGGACTTAACGTCTGACCCAGCCGGACAGGCATCTGTTCGACACGCCCCTCAATGGGTGAGCGAAGCGCGTATTGCGCCAGCCCCCCACTGTCACCTGGCGACTCACTACCGTATACCGCCAGTTGTTCCCGCACGGAATCGTACTCCGCTTTTGTGGCAAGGTAGATCGCCTTGGCATCAAGAAATTCTTCCTCGCTGGAAATACCTTGGTCCTGCAATTGTCTTTCGCGATTGTAGTCTGACTCGGCTGCTTCTTTACGGGCCTCCAGCGAGATCAACCGGGAGCGAATCCGGGCCAACTCCACACTGTTCAAGGTTGCCAATAGCTGCCCTTTCTTGACGTAATCCCCCAGGTCAACCACCAACCCCGTCAACTTTCCTTCCAACAGCGGACCAACCTCGGCCACGCGATCCGGCACATACTGAATCTCGGCAGGTGCCGTAACAATTGCGCCAGCGCGCCCCTTGGCAGCCGTCACCGTCTCAATGGACAATAACTCTGTCTGCTCCGGCGTCAGATGGATCTGGCGGGACTGGTTCTCCTCTCCGGCATGCTCGACGCTTTCATCACCGTGTTGGTCACCTCCAGCTTCTCCGGCAGCGTATGCTTGCTGCAGGCTCAGAATGCTGGCAACTATTAAAAATATCTTCAGATTGCGAATCATTCATTCACCCTCGCTATTTAAAGAACGGTCAGTTTTGAATTTCGTACCCTCAGGAACCGGCTGACATCGACAGAGCACCTCCTGTGCTTATCTCCAGCGCCCGGACGGCATCGATATAATCATTCTGCGCCTGAACGTATTCCTGCCTTACCGACAGGAGATTGTCCTGTGCTGCCAGAACATCCGAGGCACCGACCTTGCCCGCCCGAAATGCTTTCTGCATCAGTTGTAATGTTTCCTCTGAACGCTCCAGGATCGACTCGTTCATCTGGCGCAGCCGAACGGCGGTGGATTTATACCGGGCCACAGCCGACACAACCTGACGCTCTGTAGCCAGGCGCAAGGCCTCTGCCTCAAGCTCGGAGGTTTTCAGCCGCGCAGCAGCTTGTCTCTGCTCACCGGAATAATCATGGAAAACGGTCAAAGGCATCGACACCCCTGCACCGAAAAGGTTGGAGCCTTCCTCACGATCATAAAATCCGAAGACTTTCAGATTTGGAATCGTCAGGCTTTTCGCAACTTCAAGGCCAGATTCATCCGCTGCAATTCTGGCGGCCGCCGCTTTCAGGTCCGCTCTCTGACTCTGTGCCATCTCGACAAGCTGGCTGGTCGGAGGCAGGTCTTCGAGCGTCACATCAAGCTCGCCGGTCACCCCAACGGCATCGGAGGGGGACACCCCGAGCACTTCGGTAAGGTCAATTTTTGATTGCTCGAGCTTTTGTTCCGCCGAGGCTTTTTGATTCCGGGCCCTGGCAAGCCCAATGACTGCGGTATTGAGATCAATCCGGGTTTGTTTACCCTGTTTTACGGACATTTCAACCAGGTCTTTGGTGCGTTGCATAAGTTCAACGGCACGGGTTGCGGTTTCCAACTCTTTCTGAGCCAGCAGTATCCGGAAATAGGCGGCCCGCACCCGCGCCTTGGTGGCTACCTTCAGGTATTCAAGCTCCTGTTGCCGGGACGTGAGATTACTCCGGGCACGCGACTGCCCAAGGTCGCCGCGATTACCCATCCAGATCTCCTGAGTAACCCTCACCCCATATTCCAGGGACTCGTCGGCCTGATCCGGGGCCTGACGGGCCCCCAACTCAAACTCTGGATTGCTCGGCGCCCAGCGGCTGGCATGATCAAGCCGCCCCTGCTGTATCGAGACCGCAGCCCGCCTCAAAGCCAATACCGGGCTATTCTCAAAAGCCATCACCATGGCCTCGTTCAGGGAAACAGCCTGGCTGGCCCTGGCTCGCTGGAATTCCTTTAGTGAAACGCTCTCCCCGACCGTGACAGCCGCAGAAGGCATGACGGTCAAGACTCCAGGTACTATCAGCACCCAAAACAACAGTCGTTTGTTCATTCAATGTCATCCTGGCTATTTAACTGAGATAAATGAATCAGCGGTTTCGCCGTAAATGCCAGTATGACCCTACAGATAGACCTTGAAATCAGTTTGAATTCGGCGTCATCAAACCTAAACTCGTGCGGAGTTCGAAGAAACTATGGCGAGGTATAGTCAAAAAGTGGTGAAAGAAAGGGACCAAAGAGGAAACACAAAAACAAAAAAAAGCGGGAATGAAGCATCCCCGCCATTAAATAACCTTAGTTAACTCAAACATAGTCTCTCACACGAACCTTAAATGAACTTGAAATCCAGGAAAGATTTCAGATAGATCGGTCTCCCTGTATTCAGCGACCGCGCTCGACGCTACACGGAAAACTTATGCTCGAAGCTCATACCAAATGTGGTGTCTTCAGAGTCGGCCAAGTCAGCCTCTCAGTAACGTCCACTTTACGTGGATGGGAACCCGCAAGGATCATAAGAGAAGCGACAATAAAAGCATGGCAGCCCTTATCTTTCGCCCCATAGCCCCCCCTTTTTTGTCAGATTTATTAACGGTCAACTCTTTAGTTACTAAAGGGTCAAGCCGCAAGCCGTCGAATTGCAGCGGATTCACAGTGTCGCCAAAAAAAAACGACTTAACATTGACTCTGTAGTAACTACAGGGTTTCAAATGATGTCACTTGTTTGAGAACCGGAGTCGCGAAAGTGAGCAACACCTGTGATGGAAAGTGTGGCAGTGAAGAATCTGTCGTCAATAATAGCTTTAAAAGGCCCGCCATGGCATCTTCCGCCCAATCCAGCATTTATAAAGTGCCCAAGATGGATTGCCCTTCGGAAGAACGAATGATTCGAATGGCGCTCACTGGCTTTGACAGCATTCTGTCACTCTCATTCGATCTATCGAATCGAAAGCTGGAAATTATCCATCGAGGCGAAACCGGAGCTATTTCCAGCAAACTGGAAACCATGGGTCTGGGCGCCTCCCTGCAGAGGACGGAAGAGGCCAGCCCTGAATCCGTCAGGGCGACTGAATCGTCGAGTGCCAACGACAGCGTAGCAAACAGTCAAATAAACAATGCGTTAAGAAGGATTCCGGTTGAACGTGAACACCGGTTCCGGGAATGTGAACGCTGATTCCGGCATCGTGAACACCGATGCCGGAAAATCCGGAAAAGCGTTCATCTTCAGCCAGAATGGCTGTTCACGTTGAACCAGAATTGGTGTTCACGTTCGTCCGGACTGGGCGTTCATGATGGGCCGGAATACGCAACACTGAAAGCGGTGGCTGGCAGCGATACTTTTTATCGCAATAGCCGTTGTCGTCTCGGCTGTTCTCGTCAGATTAATCCAGGACAGCCGTCAACGAGCAGAGGCCCTGGCTTACGCAATGGTGCTGGGAGGGGCACTAGGAAATGTCATCGACCGAGTTTTTCGAGGCTACGTTGTCGATTACTTGGATTTCCATTGGCAGTCCTGGCATTGGCCTGCGTTCAACCTTGCCGACATCTTTATAGTCCTGGGCGTGATCATGATTTTGGTCACGGGATTTAGGACTGAAACAAGTCGAGGAAACGAGGCTGAAAACTACCAAAATGAATAGAGCCCAAGAAGTCACCAATCCACGAAGCAACAAGCTGAGCATTGCACCGGCACTTTCACCACAAGCTACTGATCAAGGATTCTCCTATGAGCCACGAACACGTTCATATGTCCCCCGAAACCAAGGATAAACGGGTTGCCGTAGCCATCTGGGCGAATGGGATCCTGACTATCGCCCAGATCGCGGGAGGGATCTTCGCCGGCAGCCTGGCGCTAATCGCCGACGCTATACATAACTTTTCAGACATGGCATCGCTGGTTATCGCTTTTGCGGCCCGAAAAATTGCGCGTCGCCCGGCCGACTCCAAGATGACCTTTGGCTACGGGAGAATTGAGGTCGTTGCGGCACTCATAAACTACACCACCTTGATCATGATAGGTCTTTACCTGATCTACGAAGGTACCATGCGATTTATTGAGCCGACAGAAATCAAGGGATGGTGGGTAATCTGGCTTGGCATTGTCGCACTGGCAGTGGACGCGTTGACCGCGCTGCTGACCTACTCAATGCAGAAAGGCAGCGTTAATATTCGTGCGTTGTTTTTGCATAACTTGTCTGATGCGTTCGCGTCAATCGCAGTCGTTGTAGGCGGAGCCCTGATCCTGCTCTACGACATGCGCTGGGTTGATCCCGCAATCACAATTGGTATCGCCAGCTATATTCTCTACCTGGGCTTGACGGAAATCGGCGGAACCATCAGAACACTTATGCTGGGAAGTCCTGTGGATATTGACACAGATTCGGTCATTGAGGCTGTATCAAACGTAGAAGGGGTTATCGACCTTCACCACGTTCATTTTTGGCAGATGGGTGAGCATGATGCCTCCCTCGACGCCCATGTGGTGGTCGAGATAAGTGCCTGGAATGAGCTTGAGAAAGTCAAAGACGGGATAAAACGGACTTTGGAAAACCAGTTCAGCATAACTCATTCAACATTGGAGTTTGAACATCCTGATCACAGTCACAAAAACGCCCATACTTATGGCCATGGTTGACAGAGCTGCTGAAGAGGGGCCGTATTGACCCTACCCCAGAATTTAGGTCCATTTATAACTGGAAAATCCGGCATAATGGAGCCTTGAGGAGGAGGAAAAGCATTGACTCATGAAGCTCTTTGCTGACCTGAGCCTGAACAACGGAACCGCGTTGCGAGACCCTGCTTTTCAATATCTGGAGATCTGTTTTCTTTGGCCATGTCAGTCTTCCTTCAGTGCGCCAGCAAATAGGCTTGGGCTATTTCGATTTCGAAATCACGAATCAACGTTTAGTGGATGTTTTTCCTCATGTTCGGTATCCGTCTACCCTAAGCCGTCTAGCCGGGTGCGCTTCAGCAGAAGTGCATTCACCGCCACGAGCGCAGAGCTTCCTGACATAGCCACCGCCGCAACTTCTGGGCTTATCACCAACGGATAGAACACGCCTGCCGCCGCGGGAAAGGCGATAACGTTATAGCCCACCGCCCAGAACAGGTTCTGATGCATCTTGCGCAGGGTGGCGCGCGACAGCTCAATGGCCCCGAGCACGTCGTAGGGATCGCTCTTCATCAACACCACATCGGCACTTTCCATGGCCACGTCGGTGCCGGCGCCGATAGCAAAACCCACCTCCGCCTGGGTCAGTGCCGGGGCGTCATTGACACCGTCGCCCACCATGCCAACCTTCTTGCCCTGCGCCTGGAGTTCCTTGATTTTGTCTGCCTTTTGCCCCGGCAGTACATCGGCGATCACCGTGCCGATGCCCAACTCCCCGGCGATGCGCTCGGCGGTGGCCTGGTTGTCGCCGGTGAGCATGGCCACCTCCACGCCGCGTTCCCGCATCTTCCTGACCATCGCAGCAGCGGTGGGTCTCGGCGCATCCGCAATGGCAATGAGGCCGACCAGTTTCCCATCCCGGGCGACATGCACCGCGGTTTGCCCCGCACTCTGAAGACGAGCCGCCTCGTCCTTCAGGCTCGCCATATCGACCGTTTCTTCGTCCATCAGCCGGCGGTTGCCGAGCAGGACAGTCTTGCCGCCAACCTCGGCCCGGGCACCCTTGCCCTCGATGTTGGCGAAACCGGTCAGCGATTCGAGTTGCAGCCCTTCGGCCCGCCTCTGAATGGCCTGGGCCAGGGGGTGGTCCGACCCCTGCTCCACGGTCCCAGCCAGAGCGAGGACCGCCTCCTCGGTGCTGTCCGCCGCCACGACGACTTCGACCACCTGCGGCTCGCCCATGGTCAGGGTGCCGGTCTTGTCGAACACCACGATATCCAGCCGGGTGGCATCCTCAAGTGCCGAGGCGTTCTTGAACAGAATGCCGTTCCTGGCGCCCAGGCCAGTGCCTACCATCACCGCCATGGGCGTGGCAAGACCCAGGGCGTCCGGGCAGGCGATGACGAACACAGTGATGGTCAGCGTCACGGCGAATAGCAGCGTCTGGCCGAGCCACCAGAACCAGACGGCGAAGGTGAGCAGGCCAACTACAATGGCGATCACCACCAACCACTGGGAGGCCTTGTCCGCCAGCAGCTGTGCCGGCGCCTTGGAATTCTGCGCCTCCTGCACCAGCTTGACAATCTGCGCCAGGGCCGTGTCGGAACCCACCTTGGTGGCGCGATACCTGAAGCTGCCACTCTTGTTGATGGTGGCACCGATCACCGTATCGCCAGGTTTCTTCTCCACCGGCATGGACTCGCCGGTGAGCATGGACTCATCCACCAGGGAGTCGCCCTCCAGGACCTCACCGTCCACCGGAATTTTATTGCCGGGGCGGATCACGACGATGTCGTCCTTCAGAACCTCAGCGGTGGGAACCTCTCGTTCCTGGCCATCACGCAGCACCGTCGCCTTGGGTGGTGCCAGGTCCATCAACGACCGGATGGCGTCCGAGGCCCCGGCGCGGGCGCGCATCTCCAGCCAGTGGCCGAGCAGGATGAACACCAGCAGCACCGCCACCGCCTCGAAAAACTGCACACCCGGGAAAAAGAGCGTGGAACCGATGCTGAACAGGTAGCCGGTGCCCACCGACAGCACCACCAGCACCGCCATGTTGAGCACGCCATTTTTCAGCGCGCGCCAGGCGGCAACAAAGAATGGCCAGCTTGGCCAGAGCACCGCGATGCTTGCGAGAATTAACAGCCAGAGGTCAAGCCGCAGCCCGAAGGGCGGCGCCGGCGGGTCGAACAGCCCGCCCATGGGGGAATAAATAAAAATCGGTATGGTGAAGATCAGGCAAACCCAGAAACGGTTGCGCATGTCGCGCACCATCGCCTGCATGCCCATGCCTCCGCCGTGACCCATCTCTTCGGCCATCTCGTCCTTGGCGCCGGTATGCTGGCCGTGTTCAGCAGGGTGGGCCCCATTGTCGTGGGCGGCGGCAGCATGGGAGGTATGGGCATGGCCACGCACCGCCTTATCCCCCGCCTCACCCGACTGGTCCCGCCGGTCGCATACATGCCTGGGTAACTGTTCTCCGGAACAGTGATAGCCGCACTCGTGTATCCGGGCCTTGATGGCCTCAAGATCGACCTTGACCTCATCGTAAGTGACCGTCGCGCTGCCGGCCACATAGTTGACCTCGGCTTTCTTGACGCCAGGCAACCTCAACAACTGCTTCTCCACGCCCTGGGCACTCAGTGCCGATAACAGACCGCCGACTTCCAGTGTGCTGGTCTTCATGGCTTGCCTCCTGCGGCATATTTGTGGGGGATCCTGTAACTTTGCAACATGTGCCTGTAAGCAGCCCGTTCGAAGGCCATTGCGTCCTTCAGGTGCAACTGACTCATGCGGCCACGGATATCGCCGAGCGAGTCAATGCCGCGTGCGGACAGCAAGGCGGTCAAGCCGTCGATGAGAGTCCGCATATGTTCGGGGCCGTGGCGCAGCAAGGCGGCGGTGGTCATGACCACGTCCGCACCGGCCAGCAGATATTTGAACACATCTTCCGCCGACTCCACCCCGGTGCTGGCAGCCAGGGCCGCCGGAATACGTCCATGGAGCACGGCAACCCACAACAGTGGCAGCCGCATCTCCGCCGGCGTGCTGAGCTCAAGATCCAGCGACAGCCGTAGCGTCGCGACATCGATGTCGGGTGGGTAGATCCGGTTAAACAGTACCAATGCGTCCGCACCGGCCTCGGCGAGCGCCCGGGCCATCGCCCCCGGCGCACTGAAGCAGGGGCCGATCTTGACCGCAACCGGGATCGTAACCGCCCCCTTCACCGCCGCCAGGATGTCGAGATGGCGCTGCTCGACGTCGCGACCTGCCATCGCCAGATCGGTCGGGACAAAGTAGATATTGAGCTCTATCGCATCGGCGCCGGCGTCCTGCAGCCCGCGCGCATAGTCGACCCAGCCGGACTGCGAGACACAGTTCAGACTGGCAATCACCGGGATGCCGAGCGCCTCCTTGGCTCGGCGCACCATGTCGAGATAACGCTCCGGCCCAAAGCCGCAGCCACCGTGGCCCGGAAAAAAGCTCAGTGCCTCGGCGCATCCGTCCGCCGTCCCTTCGGTGCGATGTTCAAACTCATCCCGCTCCGCGAGAATCTGCTCCTCGAAGATCGACGGCAGCACGACGGCGCCGGCACCGGCATTTTCAAGCCGGCAGAGCTGGTCGAGATCGCCATTCAGCGGTGATGCCGAAGCGACCAGCGGATTGCGCAGGCGCAGCCCCATGTAATGGGTCGTCAAGTCCATAGGCCATTCTCCATCTTTGGGTTATCCCTGTTCCAGAATGCAAGTATTCACGACCGTTGTGTCACCGTTATGTCACCCTTGTGTCACACCGGGCTCGTCGATGACCGGATGGAAACACTGGCTACCGCGACTGGCCAGTTCCTCGTACTGCCGATATTTCTCGGTCACGACCTGCTGTGCCTTGGCCAGCAGCGCCTCGGCCGCGTCCGGATCCGTATGGGCAAGCGCCCGGTAGCGCAATTCGTTGTAGGCGTACGCCTTGAACGGGATTGTCGGTCGTGGTGAGTCGAGCCGGAATGGCCGTTCGCCAATGGTGTGCATGGCCGGGTTGAAACGGAACAGCGGCCAGTAGCCGCTCGCGGTCGCCAGATCCTGCTGCTGCATACCGTGGCGCAGATCAAAGCCGTGCGCGATGCAGTGGCTGTACGCGATGATCAACGACGGGCCAGGCCAGGCCTCGGCCTCGCGGAAGGCAAGTAGCGTGTGCTGAGGATTGGCGCCCATCGCCACCTGCGCGACATAGACGTCGCCGTAGGCGATTGCCTGTAATGCCAGATCCTTGCGGGCCACGCGCTTGCCGCCGGCGGCAAACTTGGCGACCGCGCCGAGCGGCGTCGCCTTGGACGCCTGGCCGCCGGTATTGGAGTAAACCTCGGTGTCCAGCACCAGCACGTTGACGTCGCGACCACTCGCCAGCACCTGATCGAGTCCGCCGAAACCGATATCATAAGCCCAGCCGTCGCCGCCAACGATCCAGACACTGCGGCGCAGAAGATGGTCGACAACCGATGACAGGTCGGCGGCGGTTTCGTCATCCAGAGTGGCAAGCGTGCGCTTCAGCTCTTCGATACGGCTGCGCTGGGCGCGGAGCTCGGATTCGCGCAGTTGCGGCGCATCGAGGATCGAACGGGCGAGTTCCTCACCCACTTTCGGCGCCAACCGGCGCAACAACGTTCTCGCCAGCTCGAGGTGCTGATCGGCGGCAAGACGGAATCCCAGCCCGAACTCGGCGTTGTCTTCAAACAGGGAGTTCGACCAGGCCGGCCCCCGTCCGCCCTCGTCCCTGGTCCAGGGCGTGACCGGCAGGTTGCCACCGTAGATCGACGAACAGCCGGTGGCATTGGCGATCTGCAGGCGGTCGCCGAAGAGTTGCGACAGGAGTTTGAGGTAGGGTGTCTCGCCGCAGCCGCCGCAGGCGCCGGAGAACTCGAACAGCGGCTGCAGAAACTGAACACCACGGACGTTGGCGAAATCGATGCGCGCGCGGTCATTCACCGGCAGCGCCTCAAAGAAGGCGATGCTTTCGCGCGAGCTTTCGAGGATCGGCGCCTTGGGCCCAAGGTTGATTGCCTTCACCCCGGGGTTGAGCGGGCTGTGCGCCGGGCAGACCTCGACACAGATACCGCAGCCCGTGCAGTCTTCGACGTAGACCTCCAGCGAGAAGCGGACATCGGGATTGCCGCGTGAATTGACCGGTGCCGACTTGAAGTCAGCCGGCGCACCGTCCAGCTCGCTCTGGCCATAGTACTTCGACCGGATCACGCTGTGCGGGCAGGCAAAGCCGCACTGGCCGCACTGAATGCACAAGTCCGGCTCCCACACCGCCACATCATCGGAAATGTTGCGCTTCTCGAACGCCGCGGTGCCGGACGGGAAGGTGCCGTCGGCGGGCAACTGACCGACGCGGAGCTCGTCGCCCAGGCCGAGCATCATCATGGCGGTGACTTCATGCACGAATGGCGGCGCCCGGTCCGGCACGACCGGTGGCCGGTCGAACAGACTGGTCGCCGCGCCCGGAACGGCCACTTCGAACAACTGCGCCAGCGTCTGGTCCACGGCCGCGAAATTCTTTCGCACCACGTCGGCGCCCTTGACGCCATAGCTTTTCTCGATCGACTGCTTGATCCGTTGTATCGCCTCGTCACGGGGCAGCACCCCTGAGATGGCGAAAAAACAGGTTTGCAGCACGGTGTTGATACGCCCGCCCAGACCGGCATCGCGCGCGACTTTCGAGGCGTCGATCACATAAAAGCGCAGCTTCCTGTCCAGAATCTGCCGTTGCAGTGATCGCGGCAGGCTGTTCCATACCGAGTCCGGTCCATGGGGTGTGTTGAGCAGGAAGGTTCCGCCTTCGGCGGCCAGCCGCAGCACATCGATGCGATCAAGAAAACCTGCCTGGTGGCAGGCGATGAAGTTGGCCGATTCGATCAGGTACGGAGCGCGGATCGGCTGTTTTCCAAAACGCAAGTGTGAGACAGTCTGTGCGCCCGATTTGTGCGAATCGTAAACGAAATACCCCTGGGCGTAGCGCCCAGGCGCCGCGGCGAGGATTTTCACGCTGTTTTTGTTGGCACCGACTGTGCCGTCAGCACCCAGGCCATAGAAGAGCGCGCGTACCACGTCGTCGCGCTCAAGCGAGAATGCGGCGTCTACCGGCAGGCTGGTGTGAGCAACATCGTCCTCAATGCCGACCGTGAAGCCGTTCTTCGGTTCAGGCAGCTTCAGCTCGTCAAACACGGCCTTGACCTGGGCCGGGTTGAAGTTCTTTGAGCCCAGGCCGTAGCGCCCGCCGATCACCCGCGGCAGGACTGCGCGCGTGCCGTCGGTGACCGCCCGGGCCAGGGCCGCGACCACATCAAGATAGAGTGGCTCGCCGGGCGCCCCCGGCTCCTTGCTCCTGTCCAGCACCGCGATGGCACGGCAGGTCTCGGGCAAGGCGGCGAGGAAGTGCCCGACGGCGAACGGACGGTAGAGCCGCACCTGCAGCACGCCCACCCTCTCCCCGGCACGCCCCAGGAAATCAGAGGTCTCGCGCGCGGTTTCCGCCGCCGACCCCATCAGTACAATGACCCGCTCGGCGTCGGGTGCCCCCTCATACTCGAACAGGCGGTAGGCTCGGCCGGTGAGCGCAGCAAAGCGATCCATACTGGCCTGCACGATCTCCGGCACTCGCGCATAGTAAGGATTACAGGCCTCGCGCGCCTGGAAAAAGGTGTCGGGATTATGGGACGTGCCACGCACCACCGGATGTTCCGGCGTCAGGGCGCGCGCCCGGTGTGCGCGCACAAGGTCTTCGCGGATCATTGCCCGGATGTGCTCATCAGACACCAGACTCAGGTTGTTCACTTCGTGCGAGGTCCGGAAGCCGTCAAAGAAATGCAGGAAGGGAACCCGCGCCTCGAGCGTTGCCGCCTGCGTAACCAGCGCCATGTCGTGGGCCTCCTGCACCGAGCCGGAGGACAGCAGCGCAAAACCGGTCCCGCGGGCGGCCATGACATCGGAATGGTCACCAAAGATCGACAGCGCGGAGGTCGCCAGTGCGCGGGCCGCCACATGAAATACGGTCGGGGTCAGCTCGCCCGCGATCTTGTACATGTTCGGCAGCATCAGCATCAGCCCCTGGGAGGCCGTGAAGGTGGTCGTCATGGCACCCGACTGCAGCGCGCCGTGAACAGCGCCGGCGGCACCGCCCTCGCTCTGCATTTCCTGCACCACAGGAACGCTGCCCCAAAGGTTGGTCATCCCCCGGGCCGCCCACTCGTCCGCCAGCTCCGCCATGGACGAGGCAGGGGTGATGGGATAAATCGCACACACTTCGTTAGTGCGATAGGCAACGCGGGCAACCGCGCTGTTGCCGTCCAGGGTCTCGGTCCGGAGTCTGTCGGTTTCGTGGTTCATTACTTGTCATCCTCCCGGACCGGTTCGGGAATTATGCTGATCGCGTGGGTTGGGCAGGTCTCGTAGCACACCTCACAGCCAGTGCACCGATCATAAAGAAAGCGATAGCGCCGGCCCGGCCCCAGCTTCTCGATCGCCTGCTCAGGGCAGGCAGCGTAACACTGATCGCACTCGAAACAGTTGCCGCAGGAAAGGCATCGTTGTGCCTCATAGCGCGCCTCGGTGCTGCCCAGCCCTGACAGTACCTCGGTGAAATTGCCGGCACGGGCCTCGACCGGTAGCACCTGCTGCGCCTTCGGTTCGGCGTCGCTGTAGATTGGCAGGTTCAGCATGTCGAACGTGGCGAGCCGGTGTTTCTCGGGGGGCTGGAAGCTGCCCCCGTGCAGCCAGGCATCAATGTGTCGTGCCGCTTTCTTGCCGTGCCCGACCGCGGCCGTCACACTCCGTTCGCCCGGCACCAGGTCGCCGCCGGCGAAAATTCCGGGGTGAGCGGTCATCATGTTTTCCGCAACCACGACCGTGCCGTCGGGCTGGAATTCGACCCCCGGGATCTTGCGGAGGAAGCCACTATCGCTCTGTTGCCCAAGGGCCAGCACGACCGCGTCTGCTTCGAGCGTCTCAAACTGGCCGGTCGGTTGCGGCCGCCCGTCCGGATCCAGCTCCATGCGCTCAACGCGCAGCGATGGCCCGGCGATTTCCTTGATGCTGGTGAGCCATTGAATCCTGACGCCCTCCTCAAGCGCCTCGTCCGCCTCAAAAGCATGGGCAGGCATGTGCGCCCGGTCGCGGTGGTAGACAATTACTGCCTCCTCGGCACCCAGGCGCTTCGCTGTGCGCGCGGCGTCCATCGCCGTGTTGCCGCCGCCATAAACCACCACTCGCCGGCCGAGCTGCAACTGCCCGCCGGCACCAACCTCACGCAGGAGTGTGACGGCATCGAGCACACGGGCAGCATCGCGCGCCGGAATGTCAACATGTTTCGAGGCATGCGCACCGATGGCGACGAACGCCGCATCGAAGCCACCCGACGTCTGCTCCGCAAGCAGGTCCTCAACCTTGTGACCGAGGACAATCTTGACGCCCATCGCCTCAATCCGCCTCACTTCCTGCATGAGCACCTCGCGCGGCAGCCTATAGGCGGGAATGCCGAAGTGCAGCATGCCACCGGGCTGCGAACCGGCGTCGCGGATCTCCACGGCATGCCCCAGCCGCGCGAGGTGATAGGCGGCCGAGAGTCCACTCGGTCCCGCGCCAACCACCAGCACGCGCTTGCCCGAGGCCGGCGCCTCGACTGGCAGTTGCCAGCCTTCCTGTGTGGCAAGGTCGCCCAGAAACCGCTCAACGGCGTGAATGGAGACCGCGCTGTCGAGTGCGCCGCGGTTGCATCGGGTTTCGCACGGGTGATAGCAGACCCGCCCGTGGATCGCCGGAAAGGGGTTGTCCCGGGTAAGAGTGAGCCAGGCTTCACGGTAGCGGCCCGAACGCACCTGCTCGAGCCAACCCTGGATGTTCTCGCCAGCCGGGCAGGCCTGGTTGCAGGGCGGCAAAAGGTCCTCGTAGACGGGCCGCCGCGTACGTGTCGGCCCGGTGCCCCGCTCGGCAAGAAGGTCTATGAGCGGTGTCACGTCGGCGGGAGGCTCAATCATTTTGCCTCCCGCCGGGCGTTGAAGCGGCGATAAAGCCAGTTGTAGATCGGGCAGAACACCAGCCCCGCATAGGCGCCGTATAGAAAACTCTCAACCAAGCCTAGCAGGAATCCCCACCAGGTCAGCCACTTGAATGCCGGCAGTACCTGCTCAAGGAATGTGTGCATGTGCACGCTTTGGGGTGTCACCAGTCCGTAGATAACGCAGACGATGAAGGTGACCGCTGTGAAAAGCCCCAGCGCCCAGGCAACCAGTCTTGTATTAAGCATGCTCTACCCCCCGTCAATGCTGATGGCCCGAAGGCCTGTCCCGGTCGCTGTCCGGCTTGTCCGGTTTGTCCGGCGCGCCATGTCCGCCGTGCCCGCCCCCGCCGTGGCCACCATGCCCTCCGTGCCCGAACATATGCATGGCCACGAAGACGATGCCAATAAGCACCGAGAACCAGTTTTCTGCCAACCATTCCATAAAGACCTCTCCAGTCTGCTGCTGCAACAGCTGCCTTTGCCTTGCTTCAGCCCGGGCATAGCGTTTCCTGACGGAAGTAGACCACATCTGCCTGAATTCAAACTGACTTACCGGACCGAAACAGAGCACACCTTGATCTCGATCAAATTAAAAACAATGCCCTGAAATTGATGACGCCTGCACTTGCCGGTTACTGAATTTACTGGAAACATGTTTTTTAGAAGCACTCTGAGGAGAGAAAGGCATGAGCAACGAATCTTTCTCGGCAAGCATACACCTTGCCCCCCCCCAAAAAGGCAGGGAGCCCCCTTTCGACCAGACGCTCGCAAAAGCGGTGATTGGCCAACCGTGGTCCGCCAGACGGGGGCGGCTGCTAATAGAAGCGGGTGATCGCCCCTTCCACAACAATGGTATTAACCACCGAAACCGAGCTATACCACTTGTTGAATGGTATAAGCCAAAATCCCTGAGGAGGGCTTGATGAGAAAACTGGAGTCCACGATTCATTGCCCCGTATGCCATATGACCAAAATCAATCGCTCGCTGCTATTGAATTATCAGGGTGTCGACCATTATTTCTGTTCGTCTCAGTGCCTTGATCGATTCAAATCCCATCCTCACCTGTTTGTGGGCAATCCTCAACACGGATTGTCGATCAAGCAGAAAAACCAAGTGGCTTTAAAAATACGCCGCATTCGTCTCCGCGGTGCGATCAGCGATGATCTCAAGGCAGATTTGGAAACATCATTGCAGTCGCTGATGGGTATTGAGGCGCTGGACTTTACGGATCAGGAGCTGCATGTGACTTACGATCTGCTGCAGGTATCCCTGGAAGATATCGAAAAAACCATCGAACAGGCGGCAGCCCGGCTTTCAAAAGGTATGGCGGAACAGGTAAAACGCAGGCTGATTCATTACAGCGAGGAGTGTGAGCTCGACAATCTCGCACACCTGACCAAAGGCAGTGACTGTCATTGAGCAAGAAAGCACGGGGGGAGGCATTGCTGTTTAAGAGCTTCTGGGGGCATAACTGTCATCTACAGAGAACTGAGCCACGGCGAGTTCGAACGCTGCCTGAAGCAGGGTTGGTAAAAAGATCTGATGGTTGGCGAATAAACCGCCCGCGACAGCTTAAAGGAACCTTTTGAAAGCAAGAACAATTTTGTCAGCCCAAGGGTCTACATCGATCTGGCGAAAGAGCTTGCTCCCTATAACGTGGATTATAAAGGCGTCATCTCCTATGGACCTCTCGCCACGCTGATCGGCTGGGTAGCCCCGGCTGTTTTAACGTCATGCGAGTAGAGCCAAGGCGAAAGAAGGTGGCTTGAAGATCAGTGTTAACGAGCGTTCACTTATAAGTGACACCGTGTCGGTCAAATATTTCATAGACTTCTCTTGCTTCCTCCGACGGCAACATCACCCGGATCGTTTGCTCATCCTTATCAATATAGATCAGATCCTGTGGGATTTCGCTGCCAATCAGGTCGTCTCGCGTATTGCGTGCCTGATCCATGTTCTCAAACTTGCCATTAATAGCTTTACCCATCGTGTTTCTCCTCGTTGTTTAGCTTCCCCACAAAGCATAGATAACACATCATTATTTGTAAATTAACAACATCGCCACGGGCCCAGCGCATTCCTCGAAGCCATTCACGGCGGGTTAAAAGATCCGCCGGTCTCGGGTTATCGCCGCGCAATCCAACGTCATGGTGAGTAGATCAGAACTTGACCTCCCCCCACAACCAAGCCTTGTCTGTATCCACGCCGCGACCATCCTCGGCATAACTGGCGAACTTGGCGCCCAACGTGTAATGCTTGTCGATCGGGTAGACAGCCAGCAGCCCCAGCTCCGAGCCATAGCTCAGGCTATTGATGTCGCTGCTGTAGTCATGAAATATGGCCAGCAACTTGACTCCCTTAACTGCTGCACCCGCCGATACGTATAGATCCTGCAGGCCGTCGTCCGGCGTGACCAGGAACTGGTCCGCCCAACCGTTCATGGCGTGAAGCGTAGCCAGAGGAGTCTGAAATGGCCGACCGTCGTCCGACTCCAGGGTCTCCACACCCACCTTAAAGGTCAGACCGTAGGCAGCGAGGCCCGCTTCCGCCAACCAATAAGCGGCCTCAAAGCTTTGCGGATTGCCTGCATAGTCTTTCTGGATTGCGTACTCCAGGGTGTACAGGACTTTGAAGCCTTGCGTTACATCGGTACCACCAGTGAATCGCAAGCCAAGATTCTGGGTTGAGTTAGCGTCTACGGTCGTAAAGTCGAACAGATAACCATAGGCGGTCAGGGTTCCGGCGGCCAATCCCTGATACTGAACGTTAAGAATCGGCGCCTGCATGGGAAAATTGCCAATCGAGCTGGCATCCGAGAATATTCGGTTCGCATTGTAAAGATAGCCCGCTGTAATTTTTGTGTCTTTAAGCGACTCGTTGGTGCCGATAAAGGCATCGAAGGTCTGCTCATTCTGGCGCCAGCCAACCGTGCCTATAAACCGATGGTTGTCCAGAGCAAGGCGCTGACGGCCATAGGTCAGGCTGGTATCCGGGAGGCCTTTGTAACGGACGTAAATCTGGTTGACTTCGGTTTCTGTCGGATCAGCAACCACTGAATGATCGGCTTTACCGTTAACGGTGCTATTGTAGTTTTCATTTCCTACAGCGCTCACATCTTCCGCCTCGGCAAACACCTCAAATCCCCGAAAATCATCAGTCCGGTAACCCAGCCGGGTTCGAACGGTCGAAGCATGGGCTTGATCGAGTGGGTTGTCCTGATCCACAAATTCGTAACGGTAGCGCACGTCAAGCGAAACCGCTCCACCGGCCAAGGCTTCGGTAAAGGTCTGAGACAGTGCAGGCGTTGCAGAAGTAACCATGAGTGAACCAATGGCCAAGGCCAGCAAAGACTTCTGGTTTCTTTGGTCCTTCCTGGCAGAGAGTGGCGTCAGCATCATTTTCATCCTAGTGGTACCTTTTTGGCCCTATAAGGGGGTGAAAGGAGTCAATGTTTCATTGATAAGTCGATAATTCAGTGTAGGTTGGTTATGTCAGCGGCAACCTTGATATCTGTCAGATTGAAACTGACACTGAAGGGGTACCTCGAAAAGCTCACAGACAAAGCGAACAGGACAAAGGCGGCGCGCTGGCCGGCCTCAACTCTGCCTCAAGCGGTTCCACTCGGCGTCAGGCTAGAACATCGGCCCCTGGTTCAGGATGTTGACGTCATTAGCATCGGCATACTCGCAAGCTATCGGGACAGTCCTCTGGGTCGACAAAGGAAAAGCAGGTGGTAAATCCGCACTCGAAATCGCCTTGCAGCGAACTCCCGAAGTTGAAGGTTTCCGGCCTGCAGACATCTTCGAGATCCATAAAGATCAGCTATTGACTTAATAGTTACAGAGTCTTAAAGTTCCGGCTAACATGAATACAAATGATTTTTACTTTTATTTAAACCAGCAAATGATAATGGAGATTGGCCCAATGCTTAAACCTTCCCGCCTATCACTGGCCGTAGCTATCAGCCTTGCCCCGGGCGCCAGTTGGGCAGCCGGCGAAGATGAGCCCCAGATGCTTGAACCCATGGAAATCATTGGCGATGCATCCGCAGCCCAGACCTTGCCGGGATCAGGCTATGTCGTTGGTGAGCAGCAGTTGAAAACCGAGGTTGAGAGCGACATCAACCAGGTACTGAAAACCGTCCCGGGTGTCTATGTGCGGGAAGAAGAAGGTCTGGGCCTGCGTCCCAATATTGGCATCCGCGGTGCCACTGCGGAGCGCAGCAGTAATATTACCCTGATGGAAGATGGCGTTCTGATCGCACCGGCGCCCTACTCCAACCCGGCCGCCTATTATTTCCCAACGCTGAAACGCATGTCCTCGCTGGAAGTGCTCAAGGGTGCCCCGCTGCTGCGCTATGGCCCACAAACCACCGGCGGTGTCATCAACCTGATTTCAACACCCATTCCTGATAAGCGGCAGGGCTATATCGAGACAGTCACCAACGACCGCGGCTCCACCGACGTTCATGTAACCCATGGCGACACGGCCGGCGACTGGGGCTACCTGCTTGAGACCGTCCAGCGCTCCGCGAAAGGCTTCAAGGAGATTGACCGCAGTAACCGCGACACCGGCTTTGATATCGAAGACTATGTCGGCAAGCTGCGCTGGCAGGGAGAGCGCCAGAGCGTGACCGCCAAGCTGCAATATTCCGAGGAAACCTCGAACTCCAGTTACCTCGGCCTGACCGATGCGGACTTCAGCCAGGACCCGAACCGGCGCTACGGGTTGTCCAGCATCGACCAGATGAACAATACCCACTCCGGTATCAGTCTGACCCATCAGTTCGACTGGAGTAAAACCGTAAGCAGCACGGCCACCCTCTATCGCAACGACTTCAAGCGGAACTGGTTCAAGCTCAGCGGCGGCGGAAGCATCATCGACTCGGCCAACGGCGGAGACGCCAATGCCCAGGGCATTCTGGACGGCACAATTGACACCAGCGGCCTGGATTACAAAAACAACGCCAGGGACTACCTGTCCGAGGGTGTGCAGGTAAACTTTGATGTCGACATGGGCAGCCACCAGTTTGATTTCGGCGCCCGTTACCACGAAGATGAAATGGATCGCTTCCAGCCGGTCGATGTTTATGATCAGGTCAACGGTTCTCTGGTGTTCCAGAACACGGTCGCCCCCACCGGCAGCAATAATCGCTTTGAGACCGGCGAAGCCCTGAGCTTCTGGGCACTCGACACCTGGCAGGCGACGGACAAGCTCAATATCAACCTAGCTCTGCGCTACGAGGATGTGAAAACCGGTCGCACCCAATACGCGGACCCCGGTCGCACGACCGTCGACAGCACCCGCGCCAATGACAGCGCTGAACTCCTGCCTGGCGCTTCCTTTACCTATGACCTGGCCCGAAGCTGGCAGGTTCTGGGTGGCGTGCACCGGGGTTTTTCCCCTCTCGGGGGTGGCGCCAGGGCAAACGAAGAGCCGGAAACCAGCAAGAACTGGGAGGCCGGCCTCCGGTACTTTGGCAATGCGTTCTTCGCGGAAATGATCGGCTTCTACAGCGACTTCTCCAATAAGGCCGAAAACTGTTCGGTAGGCTCTCCGTGCAGCAATGGCGACACCTCGGGCAGTTTCGTCACCGGTGAGGCTGAAATTTCCGGTATTGAGTTCCAGCTCCAGACCGGTACCCGGGCAGGCGAGTTCTACCTTCCGGTCAGCATTACCTACACCTATACCCAGGCGGAAATCAGCAAGGACAATGCCGCCTCGGGTCTGAAAAAAGGCGAGCAACTCAAGGACGTACCGGAAAACCAGATGAGCTTCCGGACAGGTATGGAACACCCGAGTGGCTGGGACAACTACCTTGTGGCCACCTACGTCGATGAGATGTGTGTGAGCGCGGGGTGCAACAACACCGCCACAAAACTGGACGAAACCGAGTCCCTGTTCCTGGTCGATTTCATCAGCCGCTACGCACTGACCGCCAGTGCGGATGTCTTCCTGAAAGTGGACAATCTGTTCGATGAACAGCAAATTGTTTCACGTTTGCCCGATGGCGCCATGGCGAACCTGCCGCGCACCGCTTCACTGGGGTTAAGCGTCAACTTCTGATCAACAACTCAAAGCCAACTCGACCGGCGGGCGATTTCGCCTTTGCATTCTCTTCGAGTCATAACCCCGGTTTGCAGCCGGGGTTTCTCGCATGAGCGAGACAGGCAAAAAAAAAAGGGCGGATTAGTATCCGCCCTAAAAACCTGAGTACTTCGTTAACTCAATTGAACTGTATCAAGCCAAACTGAACTCTAGCTGAATCGTCCGAAATTTTTTTAATCACAACGATTCCCTCACCAGCGCCCTATCAAGTGGCAAGCTCAATTAAGCCCCCCCCGATTCGCTCAAAATGCATATTGCAATCTTGCACGCACTTCATCTCCACTAGCGCCATTGGCTTCTTCCCCATCCATATAACTCACGCCAAGTCGAACATTATTATTGGCATAATAGTTGACCCCCAGCGTCGTTTGCTCGCCGTCAGTTGTAGCCAGCCCCACATCGCTGTATTTTCCGTCGCCATCTTCAAAACGGGCAACAACTTCCCAGGCTCCTTTGGGCGATGATGGCTTCACTCGCTTGAACACCCCAGCTTTGTATGGACGGCTTTCGCCGGTGACAACCCAGCCCAGCTGCACATAATAACCATCAGCATTCACCTGACCTTCTTCGGAATCAAAGTATTCAGCCTGGGCATGGAATGGCCCGGAAACGCCAGCCAGCTCAAGGTTATAAGTATCAACTTCATCGTCAGTGATGTCGGCATCGCGCGTGGTGTAACCCGCACCAACATGAACAACAGCACTATTCGTTTTGATGGGGGCAAATGTGCCCCGTGCCGTTATCGCCGCGTTATTGAAATCGTCACTGCCATCACCGGCGGCTTCAAAATAGCCGATACCGTAAGTCCAATTATCGCCCTTTCCGCTGAGCTGAATGCCGCCGCTACGACCAGGAGCATAACGCTCTGTCATCGCAGAACGTTCAAGTGCTGGCATGTCTTTTGAGCTGGTTAATTCCTCCAGGCCGAACGGTTCTTTCTGTTTACCTATGGTCAGGTTTGCGGCTGAACCAAATCCCAGGTAGCGAATGTACAGATCTTCAGCGTCGCCTCCCTCAGCGCCATCACTTTCAGCGACGTTGAACTGGGTTTTGTATGCCCAATCGCCGAAGTGACCCTTGGCGTACAGTCGTGCCCGACGCACATCGAAATCGGTTTGATCCACGCCATTGTCATCGGACCGCGTGGCGTCATAATCCCACTGGATACGCCCGCCAAGCTGAAAGGACGCAGAATTGTCAGACGTTTTAACCTTGATTCCGCTATCGGTATCAATCACAAGGTCTTTGCCGCTGGACGTAACCGTTCCGGCCTGTGCGGCAGACGCTGCAGAAATCGCCAAAGCCAAGCCCAAATATTTCTTGCTCATAGTCGTTTTTTCCTTTCGATTTGCCTGTGGGTATTGAACCATCAGGAGAGAGCCTATTCGACAAAGATTACAGGTTGTTTACAAATGATCCACAGTACCTCGCTGATCCTGTTTGGTCATACATCAGATTCGGCGGACCACCTTATTGAGCCATTCGAGGCATGAACTGAAGCAAGTCTTTGCTCAAGCGATGATTGAAGGTCGACCGTCTGTTTCAGGCTTGTTTCAGTTTTGATCTGTAACGTACTGGCTGAAGATTCAAAAAGGAGAATCATCTATGGCTCATTTTCGCTCTCACGTGGGCATGTCCCGGCGTAAATTGCTTCAGGGTGTCGGCGCCATGGGACTGCTCGCAGGATTTGACAGCCTTTTACCTGCTTATGCGAGTGGCAAGCTGGATAACTCCAATGTGTTCCACACCGTGCGTGATGGCGCAGACATTTATGACCTCACCATTGCAAGAACGCCTCTCACGATTGGCTCCCAACTATCAAACCAGCCCATCACAATTAATGGCACATTGCCCGCCCCCCTGATTCGACTTAAACAGGGACGGGAAGCCGTTATGCGGGTCACCAACACCTTGCCTGAGGCAACATCCATTCACTGGCACGGCCTGATACTCCCGTACCAGATGGATGGCGTTCCGGGGGTCAGCTTTCCGGGCATCATGCCGGGCGAAACCTTCGAATACCGTTTTCCGGTCGAACAGCATGGCACCTACTGGTATCACAGCCATTCAGGTTTCCAGGAACAACTCGGTCACTATGGCCCCATTATTATCGACCCGGCCGAACCAGAGCCAGTCGACTATGACCGCGACTACGTAGTGGTCCTGTCCGATTGGACCTTTGATTCTCCGGCCAGCGTGTTCCGCAATCTGAAAGTAGCCGAAGGCTATTACAATTACAACCAGCGTACCGTGGGCGATTTTTTTCATGACGTCGAAACCATGGGCTGGGATGGTGCATGGCGCAAGGCGGGCATGTGGGGCCGTATGCGGATGAGCCCGCGGGACATACTGGATGTCACCGGCTCTGAGTACACTTATCTCTTGAACGGCTCCACATCAGCTGACAACTGGACCGGTTTGTTCCGTCCGGGCGAGAAAGTTCGTCTCCGGTTTATCAACGCGTCGGCCATGACTTTCTTCGATGTTCGAATTCCCGGCCTCCCGATGACCGTCATCTCCGCCGACGGTCAGCCCGTGCAGCCAGTCGACACTGATGAGTTCCGTATTGGTGTGGCTGAAACCTATGACGTCATTGTCGAGCCAACAGACATCGCTCACACGGTGTTTGCTCAGTCCCAGGACCGTTCCGGTTTCGTGCGCGGAACGCTGGCCAGCCGTAAGGGGTTGGAAGCTCCGGTGCCCGACATGTACCCGCGCATGGAAAGAGGCATGGCTGCCATGGGTATGGGCGGCATGGCGATGGGTAGAAATGGCGGCTCGGCCATGAACGGCGACATGCCGATGAACCATGGCGAAATGCCAAAGGGAGCAGGCGGCATGGCAATGAAGCATGGTCAGCACGGCATGGGTGAATCAATGGACGATGGTGCCCTGGCGCCAGTTCCAACGGCCGGAAGACCGGTCTCTCATGGGCCGGAGAATCACGGTCCCGGAGCGGCCATGGTTGCCTCTAACCCACAATCACGCTTGGATGACCCAGGCCCCGGTTTCGAAACGGCAGATCACAGGGTGCTGACGTACTCTCAGCTAAAAAGCGTCGACGGCTGGCCTGACAAGCGCAATGCGGAGCGGGAAATTGAGCTTCATCTCACGGGCAACATGGAACGCTATATGTGGTCGTTCGATGGCAAGAAGTTCTCCGAGGTGGATGGTCCTGTCAGGTTTTACCATGGCGAGCGGCTCCGTTTGATTCTTGTCAACGATTCCATGATGGATCACCCAATCCACCTCCATGGCATGTGGATGGAGCTGGAAACCGGAGCGGGTGAGTATCGCCCGCGCAAACATACTATTTCTGTGAAACCAGGCGAACGAGTGTCCGCATTGATTACAGCGGATGCGCCGGGAGACTGGGCATTTCATTGCCACCTGCTCTACCACATGGATGCAGGCATGTTTCGTGTGGTTTCGGTCGTTTGAGGGCTAAATAGGGGTGGTTACTATGATGAAGCGAATGAAACCGGTTATTGGCCTTTGCGCCTTCACTGTTGCCTCGGGCGCCTTTGCCGCTGGCACTGGAATACAGGCTGAGCAAGATTGGCCTCTACCTGTCCATGATAGCGAGGTATTCGGTCAGATACTGTTCGATCGAATGGAATACCAGCGGGATGGCAGTGATGAAATCGCTCTATGGGATGCTCAAGCCTGGGCCGGTAAGGATCGTAAGCGACTCTGGATCGAGACTGAGGGAGAAACCGATCTCTCCAGTGAAGGTGGCGACATCGAAAATTTCGATGTTCAGTACAGTTATCGTCTTGCCCCCTTCTGGGATCTGCAAGCCGGGTTGGGCGCCCAGGCAACCTTTGGTCCCGGCCCTAATAAGGAGCGTTATTCGGCCATCGTTGGCTTCCAGGGGCTGGCGCCCTATTGGTTCGAGGTAGATACAAATCTCAGAGTGACCGAGGACGGTGACGTGTCCTACGATCTCGAAGCTGAATACGATTGGATGCTTACCCAAAGGCTGATCCTTCAGGGCCGGGGTGAAACAATGGTTGCGTTCAGTGAAGTCGAGGAATGGGGAGTAGGCTCCGGAGTCAATAACGTGGGTCTTGGACTTCGGTTGAGGTATCACTTCGCCAGAGAAATCGCACCTTATATCGGGGTTGCTTACACGCGCTTTTTGGGCGACACCAAAGATCTTCGGGAAGGGGAGGGAGAGGACTCTGAGTCCTCAAGTTTCGTTGCTGGTGTCAGGTGGTGGTTTTGAGCCATCTCAGCCCAGGCTTTGAATTGAGTACGAATCCTGTCGACTTTGTACTTCGCTAAATGAATCGACCCCAGCCCGAGGCTGGGGTCGTTTGGGTCATTCACCTGCGAAGGCTTTTGACTAGCGGACTTAGAAGCTCTTGCTCCAACCGAGCCAAAATCTGGGGTCGTCCGAATTGATGGAGCCGAGTGCATCGCTTTGGTCGATATCCGCATATTCAAGATTGACGCCGAACGATCCGAAATCCCCGGCGTCCTTGGTAACGTTGACCGCAGCGTGACTGTAGTTGGCTTCACCCACAGAGACTTTGCCGTCATCGGTGAAGTCGTAGTAGCCAACAGTAACGCCTGCACTGTAGTCGTTCTGCAGCGGTACACTAGCCGACAGGTAGTAGTAAATGTCGCCTTCCACAAACAGGCCTTCCCCGCTTGCGTCACTGTTGGCAGTGTATGCAAAACCCAGAGCGGCGATGCCATAGCTGAGTTCCCCGTAGATCTCTCCAAAGTCGATCGAATCAGGCGCGTCCGGATACGCATAGTAGACATATCCGACATCATACCCGATGTCGTCAACGGCGCCGGAATACCCTGCGTACAGATCGAGCTCATAGCTCGTCCCATCGCCGAAATCCACATTTGAGCCCCAGCCGCCGGCATAAAATCCTGACGCATGCTCGTAGTCCAGTCCGCCTTGAATCGCGGTGGCTCCGTCGGTTTGGGTCACGCCGCGGAACAGGTAGTTGCTGGCTGCACTCACATTGGCGCTCACCTCTGCGCTGACCATCGAAGGGGTCGCCTGCAAGGCAGCAAGCAGGCCAATGCCGAGGAGTCCGCGTTTTTTCAAGTTATGCTTCTTCATAGTACACCCTGTATTGAATTGATGGCACTGAACGATATGCACTTATGCTGCCATAATTCATAAAAACATTTTAATACATATAGTTATAGAAACATTCGGGTGCGTGAGAGAACAAGGGGTGGCAAGTAGGCCCGAATTTGAGGCAATCATGGAGTGGCACCCTCAAGGGCGCCCATTTTTAGTGCGCTCCGGGGCCTGGAAACTGAACGGGTACGAGCGTTGGAAGATTGGAATCTTCCTGAGGTTAAATGTTTGGCACAAAGAAGAACGGCCGGACAAAAGTCCGGCCGCTCAAGCGGATTATGAAATAGCGCGCTGATCAGTAGCTGATGTTGACCATAGCGACAACCTTATAGGTATCCTCCGGGTCATCTCCGTAGAAGTCTCCCATGAAACCGTAAGAACCGCGGAGGCTGATGTCATACACGCCGGCAAACTTTTTACCAAGCTGAGCAGCGACTTCAGTACCAAGGGTTGAGCCGTTGGCCTGAGCAGCGCTGTCGGGCGCGTCGTCGGCAGCGCGGAAGTAACCGGTGCCGTACTTCAGGTAGTAGTCATTGGCAAGTTCCTGATCACCTGAGACCATCAACCCCATCAGACCATACCCTTGGTAAGCCGCATCCTTAACTGACCTAGCACCCTGGGCACCATTGTTGTAGTAGACGTCTGTTCCGAAGATTTGCAGATTGCTGCTATTCAGCTCCCAGCCCGACTGGTTTGCCGCAAAGCGGTCGGCACCGTTGCTGCTGTCGTCAGCCGGAATATAGATGCCGTGAACCTTGAGATTACCGCCGTCCCAGTGCTTTTTGGCATAAAGGTTCAGCATGTATGTGTCACCATCGGTCGCACTCGAGTCGACTCCAGACGACTTTTTGTACAGTACCGAGCCGCTATAAGCCAAACTATGCGCGGTAAAGTCGGCATAGACGCCAACATAATTATCATCGGTTCGAGCCGCCGTCCCATTCAGGGCAACTTGGCTCTTATTGCTGATCTGGGCCCCGGTCAGACCATAGTGGAACACTTCGCTGGGATGAAGTTCGGCGTTCAACATGTAGAAGTCTACGTCGTCCGCGGAATCTCTATCGTTTTCTTCCCACTTGAACCAGCCGCCTGAGAGTGTGGCCATACCAACATTACCGGCGAAGGAGATGCCGTTCATGTCGTCATTGGTGACAAAACTCTCGTACTTGCCGAAGCCATACCCCTGGATACCCGCTCGCACCTTCCAGTCGCTGTTCGGCACTTTCAGTTCAGCGTAAGCATTCTTGGTCTCGACGCCAACGCCGTCGGCGCTGAGTTTGCCACAGTTGTCACCCTGGCAGCTTCCCGTCTCACCCCAGGGAGAATCGAACTCACCGAACCAGACCAGGCTCACGTTATCATTGAGATCGCCGGTGATCTTTGCCCGCAAGCGCTGATCAACGAAAGAACTACTGTTATCGTTGGTTTCATCAAGGCTTTGTGACGTAGCCTGAAGACGGTAATAACCGCCCACACTAAAGGGCGAATCGCTTTGCTTGAGTTTCTCAACTTCTGCCGTCAGTTGATTGATTTCGGTCTTCAAGTCGTCCACAGAGGGTGATGCACTGCCGACCGGCTCTGCAGCCCATGCCGGTGTTGTTGCAACTGCTATCGCAAGCGGAGCGCCGATTGATTTGAGTAGTCTGCTCACTTGAAACTCCCTATTTTTTGATTTTCGTATAGACCACGATTGTTGTATTTCTTGCTTTTTTAGAAGTTCGCCTGTTTAGCGGCAGTTCATCATGCCCGAGAAACCTGAAACGAACCTGAATTTTCAGCTTCATTTCATTTTCCTACGACTTTTGTATAAGAATAAAGTGCTTCCCGCACTGTGGACCAGTCACCTTTAGAGATGGGCACGCCCTCAAACAGCCATCGGCGACTGACTACTTGAAGGCTTTCGGGGAGGATTCTGATAGCCAAGATATCGATGGCTTTGCCCGACCTTGCTTTCTGGATACTAGCCGTATTTCCAGTACTCGGAGGGCTTGGCTAATATCTGATGTGGAAATGTCGATCTCGAGTTCGACAGCCTGAAATCGTGAGACTAGTTGGGTAGGTTATGATTTGTGCAAGTCGACCATCGTACAGAGCCTGGTTCCTGTTTGTTTTAATCTGGTCTGTCAGTTTTTTGCTGCATTTTTTCTGGGAAATGGCCCAGGTGCCTTTTTTTACGGGGATGATGGATGCGCCCCATGGTGCGGTCGTCTGGCTGTGCACTCGGGCGGCAATCGGTGATGCCAATATTGCACTATTTGCCTATGGCATCGCCGCAGTGGTAACCAGAGACGGCTTCTGGATACAGGGATGGTGGCGCCGCCATACGTTAGGAGCGTATTTTGCCTCTGGCTTATTTATCACAATAGTTTTTGAAGCATGGGCCACGGGCGTAGGCCAGCGCTGGAGCTACAATGATGCGATGCCGCTGCTCCCCTTTCTAGGCACAGGTATCGCCCCCTTAGTACAGTGGGTTATCGTTCCAATAATATCACTCTACAGTCTGCGTTGGCTCTACAGAGGCTGGCTTGATCTCAGACGTCAGGACCATGATCACACCCGGTAATGCAAACCGAAGGCCCAGGGCATCATGTGAGCGGATCTACAAACAACTGCGCGACCACACCAATCGCGTTCGGCGCCAGACAGACTATTCTTCGCTGAACCATCGGGCCTATTGGTGATCTTTCTCGTAACGCCGCCGCAGCAACATTGAATTACCAATGACTGAGAGCGAGCTGACCGTCATGGCCACCACACCAATCATAGGATGCAACAATCCGGCAGCCGCAATTGGAATGGCGGCTGCATTGTACCCACTGGCCCACAACAGATTTTGAACGATCTTTTTGAAGGTGGCACGGGACAAGATCATAGCGTCAACAACCCCGGACAATTCCCCACGGACGAGGGTGACGTCCGCAGCCTCTATGGCCACATCCGCGCCAGCGCCTATGGCAATTCCTACGTTCGCCTGTTTCAGAGCCGGGGCGTCGTTGATCCCGTCACCCACCATTGCAACATGATTACCGTACTTTTCCTGCAGTTCCCGAATGGCGTCCACCTTGCCCTCCGGCAGCACCCCGGCGCGCACCTCGTCAATGCCCACTTCACGGGCAACGGCGTTAGCTGCACGTTCGTTGTCACCAGTAATCATCACCACGTAGAGCCCCTGCTCGTGCATGGCCCGAATGGCTGCCACCGATTCGTCCTTGAGCGTGTCGGCAACCGCAACAATACCGCAGGCGTCACCATCACGGGCGATGATTACGGCGGTTCTACCCTGGCTCTCAAGGTCGAAAAGGCTCTTATCCAGAGCTTCCAGCCCTTTAACGCCTTGTTCTTCCAGCAGGAGACGGTTGCCAATCAACACAGTTTTGTCACCGACCGTGCCCGATACGCCGCGAGCGCCAGTGGAGCGAAAATCCGCAACGCTTCCGGGCTTGACCCCCCGCTCCCTGGCACCGTCCACGATGGCACGGGCGATGGGGTGCTCGGAGGCATTTTCCACGGCGGTGGCAAGCTCCAACAGTTCGGTCTCTGAAACCCCTCCGGCGGTTACTACGTCCGTAAGCTTTGGCTCGCCCCGGGTGATAGTGCCGGTTTTATCCAGCACCATCACCTTGACGTCCTTGAAGGTCTGGATGGCTTCGCCTGAGCGAATCAGGATACCCCGCTCGGCGCCGACGCCTGACCCCACCATCAACGCTGTCGGCGTCGCCAACCCCAATGCGCAGGGGCAGGCAATCACCAACACCGCGATAGCCGCCAGAATGGCCAACACCGGTGTCGCGGCCGTTGGATCTACCCAGGGTAAAAAAACCGAGCCCCATTCAAGAATCGGCCGGAGCGTATCCGCTGCCAATAGCCAGATCGCAAAACTGCCCAGCGCGATAACAATGACCAGCGGCACGAAGCGACCGGTCATGCGGTCTGCAAATTCCTGGATCGGTACCCTGGACCCCTGGGCCTCGTCAATCAGCTTCACCACCTGGGCCAGGAAGGTATCGCCGCCAACCCGGGTGGCTTTGACCCTCAGGCGACCTTCCTTGTTGATGGTGGCACCGATGACGGTGTCTCCTGAGCTTTTATAGACAGGGACCGATTCGCCAGTGGCGATGGATTCATCCAGATGGCTCTCACCGTCCACCACTTCCCCATCGGTGGGCACTTTGTCACCGGGCCTGACAATCATGATGTCGCCTGGTGCCAATTCCTTCACGGGAATTTCAACTTCTTCGCCATCCCGCTCCACACGGGCCGTCTTGGCACCCAGCGTGAGCAACTTGCGGATGGCTTCCGAGGCCTTGCCTTTGGCCTTTGCCTCCAGGTACCGACCAAGCATATGAAAGGTCATGATGGTAACGGCCATTTCGATGAAAGAAGTCATCGGATAGACAAAACCCACCAGACCGATCAGGTAGGGGGGCAGGCTGCCCATGGAAATCAGCACATCCATGTTGAAGGTGCCGTTTTTGAGCGACCGCCAGGACGCCTTGTGGGTAGCGGCACCGCCATAAAGAAACACCACCGGAAAGCCAAGCACGGCTATGATCGCCAGATACCCCGGAATGGGCTGCCAGAACATATGAAACATCATCAACACCATGATCAGTGTTGTCGGTACCGCAGCGATCGAGAACCTGCGCAATGCAAGCTTCAGATAGGCCTCCTCAGCGGCCGAGTCGTCTTCCTGATTGGCATCCTCCTCCTGCGCGATGGTGGCCACATCATAGCCGGCACCCTCGATCAGTTTTTTCAACTCACGCTCTGACGGCCCTTCGGGGCCGACCACCACGCTTACGGTGTGGTTCGCAATATTGGTTGACGTTGTCTGAACGCCGTCGTGCCGGGCCAGCGTGCTTTTAATAATGCCGGCACAATGGTCGGACCCCATTCCGGGCACCGTCACCTTGAAAGTGGTCGCACCAACTTCTCTGACAGACGCCACGTCGTAGCCAGCCCCTTCCACAGCGCGTTTGACGGCATCACTATCAGGCTTGGATGCCGAAGCGCGGACACTCACTCTATGTTTGGCGATGTTAGTCTGTACCCCGTCAATACCTTCCAAACGACCAATCGTCTTGCTGATGATGCCCGCGCAATGGTCTGACCCCATTCCGGGCACAATTAGCTCAAGCTTTCTTTGCCCCTGGGCTGTCTGTTTTATTTCACTGTCCATCAGTAGCTCTCCTCCCAGTGTCGAATTCCACTTACTTGTGATGGTGAGTATGAGATTCCTCATGCCCGGATTCTTCGGCTTTTGCGGTCCTTTGCAGGAATACCCGCTCGGCCACCGCGATAACGATCATGGTGACAAACGCCACGCCAATGACAAACGGGTCGGTACTGAGCTTGACCCAGACAAAGCCACCAAGTAAAAGCAGGTCTAGTAGAATAGCGGTTGCCGGCACCCAGGCGTTGGCCTTTATGTCCTGGCGCAGACAGGGCATTACGCCTCAGTGAATGGCAATACCCATCACCAGGTAGAAAACGATACCCAGTGCGGTAATCCTGGACAGATCAAAGAAGGCCGCCTGCTGGTGCCATCCTGGCAATCGCAACGGTGAACCAGACGGCGTATTCCCCAGGGCCGGGCGTGTAGCGGCGGCATGGGCGTCGTCCTACTTCTTTATAATCTCAGGCGGCGATGGAAATAACAATGGCGCGCCCCAAATTCCGCTTGGGGTCTATTACCTCAGAGCCACTGTTGGTTATCGTGGTGAAGCCATTGAAGGCCAGAATCCCGAGCGCAGTTGCACCCGGTAAGTTGCAAACCGTTCCGGCCTCCCCGGGGTTTGAAAAGTCAACTGATATGGAGTCGGCCAACAGGAATTGCGCCTGAATATATGGCGCATGCATCACCTCCTTTTTGGATGGTCGCGTCCGCCTGCTGGATGTGAAACTGGCAGGTGAAGGGTTCTTCCGGCTTGATGCCCGGAAAACTGACACCTGGCACGCCAGAAGGGTTATCTTCATAGTCGACTACTCCCCACTATTTAACTGTTTCGATTAGTTGCCCGCTACGCCGGCCATGACAGCCGGCGTAACGAACAGGAAACTGACGCGAAACAATCAGTTGAAATTAACGTCACCATACATACCGGCCTGGTAGTGCCCGGGCACGTTGCAGGCAAACTCGATATTGCCTTTATCGGAGAATTTCCAGACAACTTCCTTGCTTTGGCCAGGCTCCAGCAGAACGCTGTTGGGGTCGTCATGCTTCATGGAATGGCCATTGCCCATATCCATGTCCATCATGTGGTGGTTGAGCTTGCCTCCCTGAATAACGCCATGCTCGACCATCATCATCATTTCCTTCTGATGGGTTTCGTGCATTTCCGGGGTCCCGATGTTGAATTCGTGCACCAGGTTACCTTTGTTCTCGACCACAAAGCGCACCGTTTCGCCGGGCT
Source organism: Marinobacter sp. MIT932201 (assembly GCF_047123295.1). Taxonomy (NCBI): domain Bacteria; kingdom Pseudomonadati; phylum Pseudomonadota; class Gammaproteobacteria; order Pseudomonadales; family Marinobacteraceae; genus Marinobacter; species Marinobacter sp. MIT932201. The sequence continues at coordinate 3,593,439 of NZ_CP138917.1, forward strand.
TCACTTCGATCGCTTCCGGCTCGTAGTAGTTGTCGTACATTTCCACCGTGATTGTTCGACCGGCTTCTGACGCCTTACCTGGTTCGCCGCTGCTGGCACCATGCCCACCACCGTGAGCGCCTGCTGCAAGTGCGTTCGCTGACATTGAAAGGGCCACGCCCGCAACCAAAAACTTTGATGTATGCATCCGATCTACTCCTGTCGTGATTTACATTTAAAGCCTGTGGCGCTTGCTCAGAAAATTGAGCAATGCCCAGAATCGTTTGCTAGCATCGCTCACTAACCTGAATTCCTTCTGAAAATGGCAAACTATTTGTTGTTCAGCCTGGATTCAAGTTGGTCAGCGCGGCCTGAAGGCCGGTCGGTGTGAGCTTGATGAGAGTCGCCAGAGCCTGAGACTTTCCGATGGCACCGAACACGGCCTGACCGGCACGGAGTTCCGCCGGCTCCGCTGTTTGAAGAGCCATCCCGGCCATGGCCTCGGCCTGGCCATCGCCCGGGAGATCACCGAACGCTATGGTGGTAGCCTGACGTTCAGTACTGGTTCGCACGGGGAGCTCAAAGCAGTGGCTTGCTTTCCCGACGTCGAAAGAGAGAGGAAACCGTGAAGATTGGTGAACTCGCGAAACGGACGGCAGTTCAAATCGAAACCATCCGTTACTATGAAAAAATCGCTTTGTTGCCCGAACCCGACCGGGACAGCAGTGGCTACCGCTCCTACCGCAATGCCCACCTGGACCGTCTGTTGTTTATCAAACGCTGCCGCAATCTGGACATGGCCCAGGAGGAGATCCGTGAGCTGATCCGGCTGGCTGAGCAACCGGAGGCCGATTGCAGTGAAGTGGACGCCCTGCTGGCGCGCCACCTGAACCACGTTCGGGAACGGTTGAAGGAACTGGCGAGTCTGGAGGAAACCCTGGTTCAGCTTCAGGAAGCCTGCTCGCATGGCCGCACGGTAAGGGAATGCGGCATTCTGGGTGGCCTGAGTTCGGAGCTTGAAACACCGGAACCGGAGGACCGCCACAACCACGTTCCCGGCACCCATGGCCCGGGCCAGAATTGACCACGCAAGAAAACCCGGACGCAACTGTTGACCCTGTAGCTACTAAAGGGTTTTCAATAAGACCATCTGAACACAGGAGGTCTTTATGGCGTGCAGTTGCTCTGCCCCCGAACCCAAATCCCCTGCGCCGGGCTTTCGCCGCGCCTTGTGGATTGCCTTGTGGGTCAACCTGGCCATGTTCTTTGTAGAAGGGCTGGCCAGTCTTTCGTCTGGCTCTGTTTCGCTGATGGCGGATGCCATCGATTTCTTCGGCGACAGCGCCAACTACATTCTCTCTCTCACGGTCCTCTCCATGGGCATGCTCTGGCGCGGGCGCGCGGCCATGGTTAAAGGTATCACCATGACCGTGTTCGGCCTGGTGATCTGGGCCCGGGCGGTCTGGGTGGTTCAGGCAGGTATTACACCGGAGCCGCTGACCATGGGGGCAGTGGGTCTGCTGGCCCTTGCCGCCAACGTGAGCGTGGCCGCCCTGCTGTTCAGATTCCGTGAAGGGGATTCCGACATGCGCTCGGTATGGCTGTGCAGCCGGAACGATGCCGTCAGCAACATCGCCGTTATGGTGGCCGCTCTCGGTGTATTTGGCACCGGATCAGCCTGGCCGGACCTGATTGTTGCCGCAATCATGGGCACGCTGGCCATCACCGCCGGCATCAGCGTGGTGCGCCACGCCCGCAGCGACATCGCGGAAGCCAAAGCCAGCAAAGCGCAACCGGGAGCTGCATCATCAAGCAGCCGCTAAAATGCCAGCGAAATCATCACCGGGATAAACGCCAGGGCAAACAAGGTGGTGAGCAGCACCGTACCCGCCGCCTGCCTTGGCGAGGTATCCAGCAAGGTGGCGATGACCACGGTGTTGGCTGCAATCGGCGTGATTGAAATCAGGAACATGGCTCTGTGCACTGCCGGCTCATAAATACCGAGAAGCGTTGAATCGACCCACCAGAACACAATAGCCACCAGGGGCCAGATAACGAACTTCCCGAAAAACGCCAACGCCGTGAAACGAACGTTGCCTGCCAGCCCGCGAAAACTTGTGATGCTCATACCGATAATCATCATGCCCAGAATGCTGTAAGCCCCCCGCAGGTTATCAAACAGCGGCACGAAAATATCCGGAATTCCGACCCCAGCCAGATTCAGGCCGACTGCCGCCAGAAAGGCGTACACGGAGGGAAGCTTAAGTACCCGCCAGAGCGCATCTCTGATGCTGTAACGTCCCCTCGCGGCAAGATAAAAACCCACGGAATTTTCAAACAGCGTGGTGCCCAGCATGCAGACGATGTAAAGGCCCAGCCCCTCTTCCCCGAACAGCAAAAGGGCCACTGGAACGCCGAAGTAACCAGTATTCCCGGAGCCGACACACAGGGGAATGATGTTGGCACTACCATCGGTGAGAATAGTCTTTGCCAGTTTTAGCTGCACGATCCCCAGAACAGATGAGATTCCAAAAACAATAAACGGCAACAGGATGACTTCCGGCGACAATGGCGCTGCCATTACCCCCGAAAACACCACCGACGGCGTCACGATGTACAGCATGATGCCGGCAATGTGGCGGCCGCTGGCCTCAAGATAGCGACCGGCAATCCAGCCCAATGCAACCGTTACATAGAGCGGGATAAGCTTAAAGAAAAGGGCAAACGCGGCGGCCATCGGCGCTCCGTAACCAAGGAAACATGTCCGGACAAACTGGCTGCGCAGTCTATCACCTACCCCTCCAGAGGTAACTCCCCGGCGCAACGGTGAAATATCCGGGCATGCTTGATAATCATCAACAGCATTTAGCATGCATCTTTATATCCTAGTACGGCAGTCAGGTATTCCACAAAGACTAAGGAGAGAGACCCATGGCCGAGCGCTTTACCAAAAGCATGGCCAGGAACATATACCTGGGAGGAAGTGCATTCTTCGTCCTGCTGTTTCTGGCTTTGACTTTTGATACCCAGGTGCGGGCAATGCCCGAGCGGGATAACCGCGACCAACTCACCGACCAGGTGGTTCGAGGCAAACATGTCTGGGAAAACAACAACTGTGTTGGTTGCCACTCCCTGATGGGTGAAGGTGCGTACTTCGCGCCGGAACTCGCCAACGTATTCGATCGCCGCGGCGGTGGTGACAGCGACGTTTTCAAGGCCTACATGAACGCCTGGATGAACGCCATGCCCACTAATGTGCCCGGCCGCCGCCAGATGCCCCAGTTCAATCTGACCGATCAGGAAATCGAGGATCTCGCCGCCTTCCTGGAGTGGACTTCAAAGATTGACGATAACGATTGGCCACCCAACATCGAAGGCTGAGGGAACCGACATGAAATACGAATCTCAAAGGGTAGCAATGCCCTACTTCATCTTTGCCCTGGTTCTGTTTGCCGGTCAGATTCTGTTCGGCCTGATCCTCGGTCTCCAATACGTAGTCGGTGACTTCCTGTTTCCGGAAATCCCCTTCAACGTTGCCAGAATGGTCCATACCAACCTGCTGATTGTCTGGTTGCTCTTCGGCTTTATGGGAGCAACTTATTACCTGGTTCCGGAAGAGGCACAGACCGAGCTGCACAGCCCGCTACTTGCCTGGATCCTGTTCTGGGTTTTCGCCGTTGCCGGTACCCTGACCATCCTTGGTTACCTGTTCGTGGACTACGCCACCCTGGCGGATGTCACGATGAATAAGTTGTTGCCAACGATGGGCCGTGAATTCCTCGAACAACCCACGATCACCAAAATAGGCATAGCGCTGGTTGTCGTTGGATTTCTCTACAACATCATGATGACAGCTCTGAAGGGGCGCAAAACCGTGGTCAACATTGTGTTGATTACCGGTCTCATTGGCCTGGCCGTGCTGTGGCTGTTTTCTTTCTACAACCCGGGAAACCTCACTCAGGACAAGTACTTCTGGTGGTTCGTGGTGCATCTGTGGGTTGAAGGTGTCTGGGAACTGATCATGGGTGCGATTCTGGCCTATGTGCTGATCAAGCTCACCGGGGTTGACCGGGAAGTCATCGAGAAATGGCTCTATGTGATCATCGCCATGGCGCTGATTACCGGCATCATCGGTACCGGGCACCATTTCTTCTGGATCGGTCCGCCCGAGTACTGGTTGTGGCTGGGCTCTGTGTTTTCCGCCCTTGAGCCGCTTCCGTTCTTCATGATGGTGGTTTTTGCCTTCAACATGATCAACCGTCGGCGTCGCAACCATCCGAACAAGGCTGCCATGCTGTGGGCCATGGGTACTGCCGTGATGGCCTTCCTGGGGGCCGGTGTGTGGGGCTTCCTGCATACCCTTGCGCCGGTAAACTATTACACCCACGGCAGCCAGATTACTGCAGCCCACGGCCACATGGCCTTCTACGGCGCCTACGTGATGATTGTGCTGACCATCATTTCCTACGCCGTGCCCATTATGCGTGGCCGGCCCTATGGCAACAGCAATACCGCGCAGATTGTCGAGATGTGGGGGTTCTGGCTGATGACCATCTCCATGGTATTCATCACGCTGTTCCTGACCGGCGCTGGCGTATTGCAGGTCTGGCTGCAGCGGCTTCCGGAAAGCGGTGAAGCACTGTCGTTCATGGCCACCCAGGACAACATCGCATTGTTCTACTGGATGCGCCTGGTCGCCGGCTGCTTCTTCATGGCCGGTCTGGTGGTGTACTTCGGCAGCTTCTTCATCAAGGGCCAGGCATCCCCGGCAGAAGAAGTCCGCGGTCCTGCCACCCAGGAAGCCTGAAAACCGCAGGCCGGAGCGACCCTCTCCGGCCTGCCCAACCGTAAACGGATAGTTGCCGTGCATGAGCAGAAGCTCCCGAACAAGGACACCCTCCAAAGAAAACGGTTGCTGACACGCGCCGCATTCTTCGGGCTGTTTCTGCTTGCGCCGGTACTCAATATTTTTCGATACGATCTGACGGAAACCCAGTTTGTACTGCTCGGGTTTCCCCTCTCCTTCAATCTTGAGCTGGCCTGGGTCAGCCAGAGTTCGCCGGCAGAAGTGGCCGGACAAATCCTCGTCTGGTTCATACTTCCCATTACACTGCTGGTACCGTTGGTGCTCTGGATCGCCTGGAAATGGGGGCGGATCTATTGTGGCTGGCTGTGCCCGCACTTTTCGGTGGTAGAGACCATCAACCACCTGATGACCCGGGTGACCGGCAGACCAACCCTTTATGAAGCGCTTCGCAAGGGCCGGCGCGGCAAGGTCCTGCACTGGGCCGGGCTGGCTCTGGTGTGTGGACTTATCGGATTCTCCTGGGCGCTGGCCATGCTGTCGTATCTGTTGCCCCCGATCCCGCTGTACACCGACCTGGTTACCGGCAATCTGTCGTTTTACCCCGCCATGTTCCTGGCCGTAGCGACGCTTCTTTTCACCCTGGACTTTCTGTTTGCCCGGCACCTGTTCTGCAAGTATGGCTGCGCCTTTGGCGTGGTCCAGAGCATCGCCTGGATGACCAACGGCAAAGGCCGGGTTGTCACCTTTGATACCAAACGAGCGGCCGCGTGCCGGGATTGCACCAACGCCTGCGATGAAGCCTGCCCGATGAGGTTGCCGACTCGCAGTCACAAACGGGCGAAATTCACCTGCACCCAGTGTCTGCAATGCGTCAGCGCCTGTCGCGATGTGCAGAAAAACAATCCGGAAGGTTCCCTGCTGAGCTGGGAACCCGGTGAACCCGGCAAACAGACCGTTCTGATTCCGGTTCGCCAGGTTGATCCATCACCACACCGGCAAAACGCCTGAAGCTGAGGAGTTCAAATGGAAGAGTGGGTAGGCTTCAAATGGCACGAATACATTACCCGGCAGGCCATGGGCGAGTTCCCGGAGCATGCGGTACACCTGAAAGACGAAGCGCGAACCCTGGGCGTAGTGTTCCGGGCACTGGGGGGCGACCCGGCCCTCAGCCTGGTCACGGCTGAGCCGCGCCATTTTCGTACCCGCCGCCGCTTCCTGCAGAAACTGGCGGGCACCCACAGGAAATTCGAGCTGGCCTGGCGCGATGAGCAAAGTCTGCGGCTGCCGGAACGCCTCGCCCTGTTTCCCTCCAAAGCCGTGAACCGGGATCTTTATCTGTGGCTGGCAGCGCTGGCTTCGCTTGGCGAACTGACCGATTCCGGCTGGCTCACCGGCAACCAGATGATGGTCCAGACCCTGCTCACCAAATGGCCAGGGCTGGAGCCGGTTTACCAGCGTCTGGTGCGCCACACGCTGCAGTGGCGCCCGGATCCGGGCACACTGTCGCCGACCGAGAGTCGCCGCGAAAAAGCCATTCGCCAGGCGCTGATTGATCCCGGCAGCGTTGAGACGCTTCCAGGAGCAGAGTCCGACCCCTGGCCGGTTGTTATCTGGCTTTATCCCACCCTGGCCCAGGGCAAGGTTACCGGGCAGATCATTGGCGATGACAACCTGACCTCAACACCGGGCGGGCTGGCAAAAAAACGCAAGCGCCGGCGCGCGGAACGGGTCGATGCATTCGATAAAGATCAGGGCCTGATGCTGTTCCGCCTCGAGAGCCTGTTTTCCTGGAGCGAGTTCATTCCGGTGGATCGGGCCGGTGACGACACCCAGGAAGACGATGCCGACGCCGTGGCCGATGACATGGATATGATCTCGGTCTCCAAGGACCGTCGGGAAGCGTCGTCTGCCATCAAGTTCGACCTGGACCTGCCGTCCGAAGAGAACGACGATCTGCACCTGGGCCCCGGCATCCACTTGCCAGAATGGGACTGGCGCAGCCAGAGTTATCGGGAAAAGTTCTGCTGCCTGCAGCCCATGCTCAGCAAAGAGTCGGTTCCCACCCGGTTACCGGATCACCTGTCCCGATCTGCCATGAGGCTGCGTCGACAGTTCAGCGCCCTGAAACCGCTCCGGCAATGGGAACGCCGGCAAACCGAAGGCGAGGAGCTGGATCTGGATGCCTGCATGGATCGGGAGGTCCAGCATCGCCGGGGCTCCGGGGTTATCGACCAGAAGCTGTTCCGCCGCTGCAAACAGAACCAGCGGGATCTGGCCTGCCTGATTCTCGCAGACGTTTCCATGTCCACGGATACCTTCATCAATAACAGCCAGCGGGTCATCGACATCGCCCGGGACGGCTTACAGCTGCTCAGCGAAGCCTTGCAGGCCAGCCGCGACCCTTTTGCGATTTTTGCCTTCTCTTCACGCCGTCGGGACCACGTACGATTCCACCACATAAAGTCCTTTGACGAGCCCTACAATGACATCAGCCGGGGCCGCATCCAGGCGCTGGAACCAGGCTACTACACCCGCATGGGCGCTGCGATACGTCAGGCTACCCGTTTGCTGCAGGGGCGTCATGAACACCAGAAAATCCTGCTGCTGCTAACCGACGGCAAACCCAATGATCTGGACTTGTACGAAGGACGCTATGGCGTGGAAGACACCCGAATGGCTGTGCAGGAAGCCCACAAGGCTGGCCTGACGCCCTTCTGCGTCACCATCGACGATGATGCCAACGAATACCTGCCCTATGTCTTCGGAAGCAACCATTTCGTGGTCATCAAGGACCCGACGCAGTTGCCGCTTCAGCTCCCCAAACTCTATATGAACCTGACACGCTGACGCCCATGCAAGCACCCGCTTCAACACGCCAACACCTCCCCGGCGATCTGGCCGTCTGGTTCTTCATATTTGCCGAACTGGCGGTATTCGGCATCCTGTTCATTAGCTTTGGCGTCGCCCGCAGCTTCGACCCGGATACCTTTGCCTCCGGCCGCCAGGTACTGCACCCCTGGACCGGTCTGATCAACACCGTCGGCCTGATCACCGCCAGCTATCTGGTAGCCACCGCCGTTCACCGTCTGCGCAAGCGACAGACCCATGTCACCCTGCTGCTCACGGGCGCCATCGCCGCTTCCACCGTTTATACATTCGGCAAGCTCTGGGAATACGCCGACCTCTACAGCAACGGCTACAACCTGGGTACCGACACCTTCTTCATGTTCTATTTCTTTCTCACCTTCTTTCACTTCATGCATGTGGTGCTGGGCCAGATCATCCTCGTGGTTCTTGCGGTCAAGGCGAATCGGGGTGACTACAACAGTGACTCCAATGGCGACGACATGAACGGCATGGAGTCCGGGGCCTCCTACTGGCACATGGTGGATCTGGTGTGGCTGGTGCTGTTTCCCATGCTTTATGTTCTGGCCTAGGGAGAAGAGCCGATGTTAGCGGTTTACATTGCCCTGATGGTTTGCACCATGACGCCCGTGATTGCCATGCAGGCAGGTGCCGACACTTCCGTTCTGGTATGGCTGGTATTTGCGCTGGTGATCGTGAAGGCGGTGCTGCTGGTGGATCATTTCATGGAAATGCGGAATGCTCCCTGGGGATGGAGACTGGCCTCGCAAGGCTGGGCGGTGATCGTTGTGGCTGCTTTGGCAGCCATTCGCGGAATCCAGTGATCAGGCCAAGCCGCCCACGCTCACAGCTTCAAATATAACGTTTCGGAAAATAGGGCGGCTTGTCACCAATAGCCTGAGCCAGTGCGATCATTCCCCACAGCACAAACGCCGTATGCAGAACAATTGCCCAGACAATGGCGCCAGTCCAGAAGTTACCCGTATTGCCGAACAGCAACCAGAACGCGCCCACGCCAGAGAAAATGCATACTGCACCGATAATCGACATGTAAAAAGCAGCCCTGGTATGGGCCTGGCGCAGGGCTGACCCCCGCTCACTACGCACAAACAGCCACGCCAGTACCGCGAACCCGATCACCGGCAGGGCCAGCAGGTTCAACAGGTACCAGACAACCGGTACGACAGCACCGCTACTGGTTTTCGTCTGACCTCCCGAATACTGCATAGACCACCTCCATAAGCGCGCTTACCGTTGCTTCATCGTCAGACAGCGGTTCTATCATCCCGGCCCGGCAGGCTTCGGTAACCGGCACACCCGCTCGCACCAGGTGCGCGGTATGAATCAGCAGCCGTGTTGACGCCGCCTCTTCCAGATCGTGATCCTTCAGGTTACGGACCGACCGGGCCAGGTTCACCAGTTGCTCCGCCAGGTCCCGGTTGCATCCGGATTCCTCAATCACGATGGATTGTTCCGCCTCTGCCCCCGGATAGTCAAAGCTCATGGATACGAAGCGCTGACGGGTACTGGGCTTCATCCCCTTCAACAGACTCTGATAGCCGGGATTGTACGAAACCACCAGCATGAATCCGGGCGCCGCCGACAACACCTCCCCGGTGCGCTCGATCGGTAATTCACGTCGGTCATCCGCAAGCGGATGCAGAACCACCGTCGTATCTTTACGAGCCTCGACTACCTCATCAAGGTAGCAGATGCCACCTTCGCGCACCGCCCGGGTCAGAGGGCCATCCTGCCAGTAAGTACCCTCCGGCCCGATCAGGTGGCGGCCTACCAGGTCGGCGGCGGTCAGGTCATCATGACAGGCAACGGTATACACTGGCCGCCCAAGCTTCTCGGCCATGAACCGGACGAAACGGGTCTTGCCGCAGCCGGTAGGCCCCTTGATAAGCACGGGCAAGCCGTTGGTTGCCGCCGCCTGAAACAGCTCTATTTCATTGCCAACCGATTGGTAAAACGTCATTGCATTGAATCCTCTGAATACTGTTTTTCGGGCAAGGCAAAGCCAAACACCCATTCAGGAAAGATGACGAATATCTGCGAATCATCTTCCCGCTGTAACTTCAGCAATGCCTGCTCACAGGCCAACGCCGCCTGGCTCCAGTTAGCCTGACGGTACCAGGCTGCTGCCGCTACCGGTTTGCCCTGCCAGCTCACCACCAGGTTGTTCCCGTCCAGAAACGGTCTCACAAACCCCAACTCTGAAACCGACGCGTGGGTGTTGTTATGCAGCAACAACCCCAGCGCAGAGCTGTAGTCACCGGCTTCGTACAACTGCTCCGCCACAGGCATGAAACCTTGTTTTTTCAGTTCCGCCAGCGGCAAGCTGGCGCCCAACGGATCTCTGCCGGCAACCGTGGCAAGATCACGACCCTTCAGGTCCCGGATATGCCTCACACCGGCTGTCCTGCGCGTAACCCAGACAGGAACAGGAAGCTGTCCATTCCGGTTAACCGCCACCAGAATCGGCGCGCGCCCCTCCGGAGTCTCCGACAGGAATGCCAGCGCAAGACCACTAACTTCGGTGTTAAACCGGAGTTCGGCCCGGCAACCCTGATCACGCAGATACTCCGTCAGCCGGTAGCGAGCGACATCGGTAACGCTGGTCGCGGACTCAACCCCGATCAGAATCGGAGCGCCCCCATCGCTCGCATGCGCGGTAAACAACTGGCCAGCCAGCACCATTCCAGACAATATCCGCCACATTTCAGAGGCCCAGGGCATGGGCCCGACTGGTAAAAAAGATGCCACTGGGTTTTTGTGCGCTAAGCGTTGCAACGGGCTCCAGCGACCGAGTGTTGTATACGGTCACCCGATCACTGTCCCTGGCAGATACCCATACCTCTTCACCGCGGGGCGTGAATTCCATGTGCAGAACCGCTTCCCCGGGCTCCAGAGTGCGGACAATTTCATGGGTCTGTGAGTCGATCACCTGCACTACATCGTTGTTCGGGTGGGCAAAGCTCACCCAAATCTGGCGATTGTCCGGACTGGCCATGACAAATACCGGTTGCCCCTGAACCGGAATCCGTTCGCTAAGGGACCAGTCGCTTGAATCCGCCACCAGCACCTGGTGGTGACCAACGGCTGGAACAAAAGCCCGGCCATCGGCGATAGCCCAGCCTTCCAGATGAGGCATCTTGTAAACCGGCAACTTTTGTTCACCCTTGCCATAACCCGGGAGAATCTGCCTAACCCCGTGACCCGGATTCCACAGGTCCAGCATTGACAGGCCGTCTTCACCAAACAGGCCGGCAATGTAGTAACGACCATCCGGCGTAATCAGAGCATCGTATGGCGATTTACCGGCCTCAAAACGGGTGATCTCAGCGGTTTTATCACTCATGTCGAGAGTCCAGATCTCTCCGGCCTCAAACAGGCTGAACACAAACAGATTCCCCGGTGCGTCCACCAGCCCGACCGTTTTCGACTGGCCGGCCTCACTGTGGCCGCTGGTGTAAGTGGCAGGCACATCTGCCACCAGCTCCAGGGTCTGGCTATCAAACACCTTCACGCCACCCGGCTCGTAATTGGATACCGCAACGTAGCGTCCATCCTGAGAAATTGCGCCGCCAATACTATTACCCGACTGGACAACCCGATCGACAATGGTCCGGCTCAACAGATCCACTTTCGTAAGTCCGCCATCGCGCCCGAATACATAGCCATATCGAGCGTCTCTGGAGTAAACAACCGACGCATGGGACAGATCACCCAACCCTTCGACTCGCCCAAGAACCTCGTGGCGGGAAGTGTTAATGACCAGTACTGAGCCGGAAGCGCGCTCAATAACCAGGCCCAGATCACCAGTTCCCATGACCTCAGGGGGAGACTCTGCCCCTGCGAACCCCTGGAACGACTGACACCCTGCCATGCCCACGATCATGGACAGCGCCAGGATCAGTTTTCCAGCCTGCTTAAATCTCGGACTCATGCTTGATCATTCCTCCAGGTTGAACGTCAGGGCGATACCAGTGCACCGGATTTCAATTGATCGCTGATCCAGTGGATATCTTCCGGCGATAACAGTTGCTTCCAGGGTGGCATTGCTGTGCCCGGCACACCCTCCCGGATAAGGGCCGCAATGGCCTCTACCGAAAGGTGTTCGAGATTCTCTGGCCGCAAGGGTGGCCCCAACCCTCCTCTGAGAGTCAGTCCATGACAGGAGCCACAATCCTGAACCACAAGATTGGCAAGACGGTGACGGCTCGCATTCCGGTCCGGGTTGTCGTCGCCCACAACGGTGACGGACATCATGATCAACCCTAGAACCTGGAGTACCGAAAACAGCATTCGCATCTTCGCTTCCCGCCAAAAGCTCTTCACACGCCACACCCTCCCGAGTCCTAGCCACATCGTGAAGACAGCAATAAAACTCATCCTTGATATTGGTTAATAGAGAGATTCAGATCCAGGACTATTTCGGCTTACCTATCATTGGGTATAGCGACACCACATAACATACATATGACATTAATCAATGAGCAGAAGGACAAAGAAGCGAAACCTACAGGGACTCTTAAATCCAAGGAGAGAATCTGATGAGAGTATCAAACCTGCTGTTCAAGCCATTGGCACTGGCCGTCGCCGTTGCCTCTTTCGGAGTGATGACTGTCCAGGCCACGCCCAAGGATCCCGATCCGTCGACATCCGCTTATGAGGGCACCGCCAGCGCGGTTGACCCTGAATCCGCGAGAGTGGTTCGCACGCCCGGCGCACCGGACCTGACCGATGCCGAGTTCGAAAAAGCAAAACAGATTTATTTTGAGCGTTGTGCAGGGTGTCATGGCGTTCTGCGCAAGGGCGCAACGGGCAAGCCACTGACCACTGACATAACCCAGGAAAGGGGGATTGATTACCTGAAGGCCTTTATCAGCTATGGCTCACCAGCGGGCATGCCGAACTGGCTGACCTCCGGCGACCTGACCGAAGAAGAAGTAGAGCTGATGGCCAAGTACGTCATGCACGAACCTCCTCAGCCTCCGGAGTTCAGTCTTGAAGACATGAAGGCCACCTGGGAAGTCGTTGTCCCGCCCGAAGAACGTCCCACCAAGCAGATGAACGATCTGAACCTGAAGAACCTGTTCAGTGTGACACTGCGGGACGCCGGCCAGGTAGCCCTGATTGACGGCGATACCCATGAAATTGTCCACATTATCGACACCGGCTACGCGGTTCATATTTCCCGCATGTCGGCTTCCGGGCGCTATGTCTTCGTTATCGGCCGTGATGCCCTGGTCAACATGATTGACCTGTGGATGGAAGAGCCCAATACCGTGGCCAAGATCAAGGTTGGCATGGAAGCCCGCTCGGTGGAAACGTCCAAGTACAAGGGCTGGGAAGACAAGCTCGCGATTGCAGGCACCTACTGGCCACCACAGTTCGTGATCATGGACGGAAAGACCCTGGAGCCGAAGAAAATCGTTGGCACCCGCGGCATGACAGTGGACACCCAGGAATACCATCCAGAACCCAGGGTGGCAGCCATCGTGGCCTCCCATAAGCATCCAGAGTTCATCGTCAACGTGAAGGAAACCGGCAAGATCATGCTGGTGAACTACGAGGATCTCGATAACCTCTCCGTCACCAATATCGATGCCGCCCGCTTCCTGCACGACGGTGGCTGGGACAGCAGCATGAGGTACTTCCTCACAGCAGCCAACCAGTCTGACAAGATCGCCGTGGTTGACTCCCAGGACCGCAACCTCGAAGCCATGGTAGATGTAGGCAAGATTCCCCATCCTGGCCGCGGCGCCAACTTTGTGGACCCGGAGCATGGTCCGGTCTGGGCGACCAGCCACCTGGGCGATCCGACCATCCAGTTGATCGGCACCGACCCCGAAGGTCATCCGGACAAGGCCTGGAAAGTGGTCAGAACGCTGAACGGCCAGGGCGGCGGGTCGCTGTTTATCAAAACCCACCCGAAATCCACCAACCTCTGGGTTGATACCGCCCTGAACCCGGCCGAAGCCGTGAGTCAGAGCATCGCGGTGTTCGACATCAATAACCTGGATGCCGGCTATGACGTGCTCCCGATCGCCGAATGGGCAAACCTGGGCGAGGGGCCCAAGCGGGTCGTTCAGCCGGAGTACAACGTTGAAGGCGACGAAGTCTGGTTCTCGGTGTGGAATACCCAGGACAAGAAATCCGCCCTGGTGGTCGTCGACGATAAGACACGCAAGCCGAAGAAGGTGATCACCGATGAACGGCTGGTAACACCCACCGGCAAGTTCAACGTCTACAACACCCAGCACGACGTGTACTGATCGGTTCCGGCCCGGAGGAGACCAGAGATGAGACTGGATACAACTGACCAACAGCTGATCAACCTTTTCCAACGGGAACTGCCCGTTGGTCAGAGGCCCTATGAGGCAATGTCCCGACAACTGGGCATCGCTGAAGCGGAGGTCCTTGAACGGCTGCAGTTGCTCAAGGACAGTCAGGTTCTCAGCCGGGTCGGACCGGTTTTCGAACACAGCCGCGCAGGCGCAAGCCTGCTGGCTGCCGTGGCGGCACCGGACGAACAGCTGGATCTGGTCGCCGCCCAGGTAAATCGTGCTCCGGGGGTAAATCACAACTACGCCCGCGAGCACACCTACAATCTCTGGTTCGTCATGACTGCGCCTGATGAAGACACTCTGGAAGAACGGCTCGACGAACTGGAACACCAGCTCAGACTCCCCATGCTTCGGTTACCCATGATAGAGGCCCACCACATTGACCTGGGCTTCGATATTGACTGGGAGGCCCTACCGTGACCCCTCACCACGCTCCGGAATATCTGGTTACGATGCCGGAGGGTACGGGAGCCGGGCCGATCAGTGCCTGGGGATTACTGCGGCTTAGACGGCACCTGGAACTGGGCCTTCCGCTAACACCACGCCCTTACCAGACGCTGGCGGAAAGGACCGGCTTGTCCGAGCAGGAAGTAATGACAGCGATCCGACAGTGGCAGGACCAGGGGCTCATCAAGCGATTCGGACTGGTAGTCCGGCACCGGGCCCTTGGTTACACCGCCAATGCCATGGTGGTTTGGGATATTCCTGACGATCAGGTACAAAACCTGGGCCGGGCACTGGCCCGTGTGCCCCTCGTGACCCTCTGCTATCAGCGCCCACGCCGACTCCCGGACTGGCCCTACAACCTGTTTTGCATGATTCACGGCGTTGACCGGCAACGAGTTCTGCGCCAGCTCAAAGCGCTGATTGAAGATCACGGTCTGGAGCAGGTACCCCATGCGGTGCTGTTCAGCACCAAAGCCTACCGGCAGAGAGGAGGCCGTTATGTCAGCCATGACTGAGAGCCTGGTGACAACGCCCGAATTTACTGAGGTGGAGCGGGCTGTGATTAACCGGCTGCAAACGGGGCTGCCTCTGATGCATTCGCCCTATGCAGCGGTAGCCAATGAGCTCGGCATGGCCGAAGAAGTGGTTATGAACACCCTGCAGGACCTACTGGAGCGTCGCATTTTCACGCGTTTCGGCCCCATGTTCCATGCCGGCGAAATGGGGGGCGGGTTGACTCTGGCCGCCATGCGCATTCCCCAACAGGACTTTGACAGCATCGCCGCGAAGGTTAACGCCTTTGAGGAAGTGGCCCACAACTACCGCCGGGAACATGAACTGAACATGTGGTTTGTCTTGGCAACGGAAGCGCCGGACGATATAGCCCGGGTTATCGCTGCAATTGAATCCGCCACGGGCTATCCCGTTTACAACATGCCCAAGGAGGAAGAGTTCCATGTCCATCTCCACTTCCCGGTCTGACCACAGCTACGTGCTCTGCGCGCTGGACCGGAAACTGATCCTGGCCACCCAGAGCGGTTTGCCTCTGGTACCGGACCCGTGGGGAGCTCTGGGCGAAGAACTGGGATTACCAGCAGACGAGGTCCTGGCCCGTTTTCAGCGCATGCAGACCGCCGGCGTTATCCGGCGGGTGGCCGCGGTGCCCGACCACTACCGACTGGGTTACCGCTTCAATGGCATGACGGTCTGGGATGTCCGCGACGACGCCATCACCGATATGGGCCGGCAAGTGGGTGAACTGCCCTTTGTCAGCCACTGCTACCGACGGCCGCGGCACCTGCCCTACTGGAACTACAACCTGTTTGCGATGGTTCACGGTACCAGCCGTGAAGAAGTCGAAGACAAGGCTTCGCAGATTCAAGACTTGCTCGGAGACACCTGCGAAGGCCACACCATTCTTTACAGCTCGGCCATCCTTAAAAAAACCGGTCTGCGGCTGCGGAAATCATGAGAGAGGGAGCACCATGTTCAGAATGACCCGCTATATCAAGAGCCTGATGAATCCGACGCCTGTGCGCCCGGTTCCGAAACCCACAGGCCCGGTCGTAATCTGGAATCTGATTCGCCGCTGCAACCTGACCTGCAAACACTGCTATTCCATCTCCGCCGATGTGGATTTCAAGGGCGAATTGAGCACAGATGAGGTTTACACAGTAATGGGCGACCTCAAGGCTTTCGGAGTTCCTGTGCTGATTCTTTCAGGCGGCGAGCCGCTGATGCGCCCGGATATCTTTGACATCTCCCGCCGTGCCAAAGCCATGGGGTTTTATGTGGGCCTTTCCACCAACGGCACACTGATTACCGGGGAGAATATTCATCAGATAGCTCAGGCCGGTTACGACTACGTGGGCATCAGCATCGATGGCCTGGAAAAGACCCATGACGAATTCCGCCAGAAAAAAGGCGCCTTCGCTGCCTCCATGAAGGCAGTGGAGCTCTGCAAACGCGCCGGCATAAAGGTGGGCCTTCGTTTCACACTGACTCAGGATAACTTTCCCGAGTTGCCGGACATGCTCAAGATGCTGGATGAGCACGATATCGATAAGTTCTACCTTTCCCATCTGAACTATTCCGGCCGGGGCGGACGCAACCGCAAACGGGACGCCTGGTATGACATGACCCGGGAGGCCATGACCCTGATGTTCGATCACTGCCATGACGAGCTTCAGAGAGGCATCGAACGGGAATACGTAACGGGCAACAACGATGCGGATGGCCCCTTCCTGCTGCAATGGGCAGCAGAGCACTACCCGGACCAGGTCCCGGCACTTCAGCAACGGCTGACCTGGTGGGGCGGCAATGCCTCAGGGGTCAACATTTCCAATATCGACAACCTGGGGGAAGTGCATCCCGATACATTCTGGTGGGACTACAACCTGGGCAATGTCCGGAACACACCGTTCTCCCGGATCTGGTCAGAAGCCAGTGACTCACTGATGACAGGCTTCCGCCAGAACCCCCGTCCCGTCAAGGGCCGCTGCGCCGACTGCCGTTACCTGCCCGTCTGCAACGGCAACACCCGGGTCCGAGCCCACAACATTTCCGGTGACTTCTGGGAAGAGGACCCTGGCTGTTACCTCACTAACGAAGAAATCGGTGTGCTCGACATGCCCCGGCGGGTTGCCGCGCCGGTCATCGAGATTCCGGTTCACAACCTGTAAGGACAAGCATCATGACAACCAGCCAAAGGAAGAAGTGCCTGGTGGAGTTCCAGTTGGCGGAACAACCCTTACGGGCAGGAGAGGTAGCCATCGTTGGGGCAGGTCCGGGAGACCCCGGACTTCTGACCCTGCGGGCCCTGATGCTGATACAGCAAGCCGATGCCATTGTGTACGACCGCCTGGTTTCGCCCCAGATTATGGAACTGGTGAACCCGGCGGCCGAACGCATTCACGTTGGCAAAGCCAGCGGATGCCATTACGTTCCACAGGAAGACACCAATGAATTGCTGGTGCAGCTGGCGGTCAAACAACGCCGTGTGGTTCGACTGAAAGGCGGGGACCCTTACATCTTCGGCCGTGGTGGCGAGGAAGCAGAATTCCTGGCAGATAACCATATCGACTTCCAGGTGGTACCCGGCATAACCTCCGCCGCCGGTTGCGCTTCCTACTGCGGCATACCGCTGACGCACCGGGATTATTCCCAGAGCGTCACCTTTGTAACGGGCCACCGCAAGGCCGACCAGTCCCTGGAACTGAACTGGCGCGTACTGGCGGCGCCGGGCCAGACCCGGGTGTTCTACATGGGGCTCCACAACGCCCCCACCATTGTCAGGGAACTCATTGGACATGGTTTACCGGCTGACACCCCTGTGGCTCTTGTGGAACGGGGAACCACGCCACAACAGCACATGACAGTTACAACGCTGCTGGAACTCGAGGCTACGATCGCTCGTGAAGGCTTCCAGCCTCCAACGCTGATCATTGTTGGTGAAGTTGTCCGACTGGCCGAGAAACTGGCGCAACCAACCGCTGCCGGCTGGTGCATAAGCCAGCCCGAGGCCAGTGCAGCCATTGCGGGAGGTAGGCCGGCATGAGGATTCACAATATCGCCCCACTGGTTATGGCCTTCAGTCTGTTGATGCCAACCTCGTTACAAGCGACGCCCTCACCGGAAACCGAGTTTTTGTACCAGCAACACTGCGCCAGTTGCCATGGCCAGGATCGTCTTGGCGGCATGGGTCCGGCCCTGCTGCCCGATAATCTGTCACGACTGAAAAAGCCGCAGGCCGAAGACGCCATTCGTAACGGCCGGCCCGCCACCCAGATGCCGGCCTTTGCCGATGTTCTCGGCAAGGAATCCATAACAGCACTGGCCGATTTCATTTACCAACCACCCGCCAGCCCGCCGACCTGGGGCCGGGCCGAAATTCTGGGCAGCCATTTACTGCCCCACCCAAAAGGTACTCTGCCCGATAAGCCGGCTTACCAGGCCGACATGATGAACCTGTTTCTGGTGGTGGAAATCGGCGATCATCACGTTACCCTTCTCGACGGCGACAGGATGGAACCCATCCACCGCTTCCCGAGCCGTTACGCCCTTCATGGCGGACCGAAATACAGTCCTGACGGCCGTTACGTCTACTTTGGCTCACGGGACGGCTGGATAACCAAGTACGACTTGTACAACCTGAAAGTGGTCGCGGAAGTACGCGCCGGTATCAACATGCGCAACATCGCCATTTCGGCCGATGGCGACCACGTTATGGCAGCCAATTATCTGCCCCATACTCTGGTTCTGTTCGACGCCGACAATCTCGAACTCATGGACATCATCCCGGTGGAGAACGGCACAGGCGCAAGCTCCCGGGTCAGCGCCGTGTACGCGGCTCCACCGCGGAACAGCTTCATTGCCGCCCTGAAGGACATCCCTGAAGCCTGGGAGATCAGCGTGCAGGATGGCAAAGCCAACGTTCGCCGGATGCAAACCGACACCTGGCTCGATGACTTCTTTTTTGACCCGGGCTACGACCATCTCATCGGGGCCGCCCGGGACGGCAGCCATGGTCTGGTGCTCAATCTGGATACCAGCAAAACCGTCGCCGATCTGCCGCTTCCGGGCATGCCACATCTGGGCTCCGGCATTACCTGGGAGCACCAGGGCAGACGGGTGATGGCCACCCCCCACTTTCGCACCGGCGCCGTTTCCATCATCGATATGGACAGCTGGGAGATCATCAAGACCCTCCAGACCGAGGGGCCGGGCTTCTTTATGCGAAGCCACAAAAACTCCCGCTATGCCTGGGTCGACGTTTTTTTCGGTCCCAACAAGGATAAGGTCCACGTCATCGACAAACAGACCCTGGAAATCGTCAAAACGTTACAGCCCGAACCGGGTAAGGTTGCTGGCCATGTAGAATTCGACCGCTACGGTGAAAAACTCCTGCTGAGCATATGGGACAAGGACGGTGCGGTAGTCGTCTACGACGCAGACACCCTGGAAGAAGAGAAACGGATTCCCATGAACAAACCCTCCGGCAAATATAACGTCTGGAACAAGATCAACTACGAAGAGGGAACCAGTCATTGATCGTTATCGACTCAGTGAAAAAGCCTTAATGATTTAAGTCATTTCATAAGATGTTTCTTTGATACCATAATTGACCTGACACTCATAACAGGGTCAAAGCAATGAACTCATTTTTCAGGCCAGACATAGCCTCCTCGCCCTGCATGCTTGGAGAAGACAATCCAGACATCATCCAGCAAGATGCCGCATCAGATTCCACTGCACTGCTGAACGGCCTGAGTCGGGTTTTCGGAATTCGCCTGGAAGGACATGAAAACGATCCGGACGCTCGGTTTCTGGCAGACCTGGCCCGCCTGTTTCATCTTTGCAGGATTGACCCCGAAACCGCCATGGAAAAGCACGATACGCCTTGGGCAAATGTTTATCTGATTCAGTACGGCATTATGCGGCTGTTCCGGGAAGCACCCAGTGGCAAGGTGTCAGTGCACCATTTCTTTTCTGAGGGCGATATGGTCTGGCCGGTTTTTGGCCGTAGCCGAACCGTCAGAAATACCCTCTGCCTGACTTCAGTAACGCCGGTAACAGCCTGGGTTGCCGACTTCGCTGCCTTCCGGTCTGCAATCCAGTCTCACGGTGAGGGACTCTGGCCCCAGTTCGCCCTTGCCCTGACGGAAGAAATTGCCGAGCTGACCAGCATGAGAGAGTTCCGCAAGCACACCATGCCGGCAAGAGAACGATACAAGTTACTGCTTGAGGAATACCCGGAGCTGGTTAAACGGGTACCGGATAATCAACTGGCATCATGGCTCGGCGTCGTGCCAGCGACCTTTTCCCGGCTGAAAACCGCGAGTGCGAAAATTCGGCCATGAGGCGACACGCCAACCAGGCACAACATAAAAAAAGGGCAGCACGCTCTCGCCTGCTGCCCTGGAAAACGCTCAACGCTTTGGTAATGCTTCAGATTCAGCCGTGCAGTTTTACCGCCAGCTCGGCCACGTGCTTGCCCTGGAAGCGGGCGATGGCCAATTCTTTCTCACTCGGCTGCCGTGAGCCGTCGCCCCCGGCGATGGTTGACGCCCCGTAAGGCGTTCCGCCATTCACTTCCGAGATGTCGAAAAACTCAGGGATACCATAGCCCAGGGGGACGATCACCATGCCGTGATGGGCCAGGGTGGTCCAGAA
Source organism: Marinobacter sp. MIT932201 (assembly GCF_047123295.1). Taxonomy (NCBI): domain Bacteria; kingdom Pseudomonadati; phylum Pseudomonadota; class Gammaproteobacteria; order Pseudomonadales; family Marinobacteraceae; genus Marinobacter; species Marinobacter sp. MIT932201. Next base: position 3,614,064 of record NZ_CP138917.1, read on the forward strand.
TGAACTGATGGTGTGCTCCTGCCCACCACCGGTGCCTGTAGAGGTAAACACGCTCGCCACCTTGCCGTGGAGTTTGCCCTCAGCCCACAGCCCACCGGTCTGATCGAGGAATGTCCGCATCTGCCCGGCCATATTGCCGAACCGGGTCGGTGTGCCAAATATCACCGCGTCGTATTCGGCCAGTTCTTTCGGGTCGGCTACGGGAGCTTGCTGGTCAGCCTTACCGCCAGCGCCCAGGAACGCCTGATCAGACATGGTTTCCGGCACCCGCTTGATCGTAACTTCGGCGCCATCAACCTCTTTTGCACCTTCGGCAATGGTATTCGCCATCGTCTCGATGTGGCCGTACATGGAGTAATAAAGAACAAGTACTTTTGCCATCTGGAAAACCTCCTCTGTCCGCAATCTGTTATACGCATGCTAACCAGCGGTGGACTCGAGAGAAATCGGAACTTTTCCGACAGGTTGTTCAGTTTTTCTGAACAGCCTCACAAGATGGTCACGATCAGCCATTGCGTACACGTGTACGCTCAAGTATTTTATGGGCATGGCTTACAAGGAAGACCCCTCAGTGACAGCATCTGTATCCCCGACACAGAACATCCATCACCGCATTGAAGAGTGGCTGAACAGTGCCACCCACGGGCTCGGCGCTATATTGAGTGTTGTTGGCACGATTGCGCTGATCGTGGGCGCCAGCCAGGTCGGGGATGCCTGGAAAATCGTGAGCTTCAGTATTTTCGGCGCTTCCCTGATTCTGCTGTACCTGGCGTCCGCCCTGTATCACGGTGCCCGGCGGCCAGAACTGAAAAGGGCATTCAAAACCCTTGATCATTGCGCCATTTTTCTGCTGATCGCCGGAACCTACACGCCGTTTCTGCTTGTGAACATTCGTGGAACGGTGGGCTGGACCCTGTTTGCCGTGATCTGGTCACTGGCGATCACCGGCGTGGTTCTGAAGGTGATTTTCAAGAACCGCTTCAAGCTCGCAAGGGTCGGCATCTATGTGGCCATGGGCTGGCTGATCACGTTCGCCTCTTCCGACCTGGTGGCCAACCTGAGTGAAACAGCCCTGAACCTGACGATCGCCGGCGGCGTTGTCTACACCGCCGGTGTCGCCTTCTATCTGGCCGACCGCATTCCCTACATGCATGCGATCTGGCACCTGTTCGTGATCGGCGGCAGCGCCTGCCACTTCAGTGCCATCTATTTTGGCGTGCTGCCCCACACGGTCTGATCAGAACGCCCAGACCATCGCCATCAGCACGCCCCACGCCAGCAGTGAAGCCGCCATCACGGTGTAGGTGGCGGACATGACCACGACATCGTTATCACTTCGCTCGCAGAATGACCGAACGCCCTGATAGACCAGAGCGCAGGACAGGAACAGTGCGGCAAACATGGCCACAACACTCACCGCCAGCACGGGCACCAGCAACGCTAATGATGACAGCCAGAGCGGCAGCGGTGCGATTGCAGCCAGCAAATAGGCATCCTGATAACTGATTTTCAGTTGGTGGCTGTCCATAACGGCGTGTATCAGCCAGCCCATCACGAAGAACGTGAGCAACTCTGCCAGGAACAGAATGGTAGTGATGAAGCGCCACTCCTTGTCTCCAAAGCCCTGCATAAAGGCGTCTCCATACTGCGTACCAGCATAGTAGAGCAGCACCGGCGGCAGAAACGACATAGGTACTACAACCACCCATGCCAGGAACGGAATGGACAGGTCCAGGCGCCGCAGCTCTGACCAGGCGCCATTGCCGGAAAACGGTAGACGGGCAAGTTGTGTAATATTCATGATGCACCTTTAAAATGTATCCCGCGTTATTTTTACTGATAGTTACGGTACGCCGACGGGTCAAGGACACGAGATGACTTCAGACAACTCGGGCATGCCACGAAAGAACATCCATGCTTTCTGGCTGTTCTTCCCCGCCGCATCACTGTTCGCAGCATTGACGGTTCCCCTGTCGATTTTCAGCGTGCTGTCCGGGACAGGCTGGCCACCTGGATTACTGGGTGCAGGACACGGCCATGAATTGATCTTCGGCTTCGCCCTGGCTCTTGTCGCCGGCTACACGCTTGGTCCTCAACCGTACCGGGTGCTTACCGTACTCTTCGTACTCTGGTTACTCGCGAGGGTGAGCTGGATCCTGGCCCCGGAAAGTCTTGCTGCCCAGCTGTTAAGCCCGGCTTTCGCTCTCTTGCTGGCGCGCCACGCTGTGCCGAGATCTCAGGCAGCCAAAAAGTGGCGCAACCGGATTGCCGGCCCGCTGATTCTACTTCTCTGCCTGTTGTCGGCGGTTTTCTGGCTCGCCGGCAGCACAATGGCCGCAAGCGCATCGGCAATACCGGATAGTCGCCGGGTACTGACGATCGCGATTGTCGGCTTGCTGCTTCTGATGACGTTTATCGGGGGGCGCATCATCGCACCGGCCGTAGCGGGCACGCTGGAGAAGCAAGGCATTGCAATTGAGGCCCGGGTTCAGCCACAGGTTGAGGGAACTCTTCTGGCCACCTTGCTGCTGGCATTGCTGTTGAGTTTTCTGCCAGTCGCGGCCCCGGCCGTTGGGCTTTTATTGCTGGCCGCGGGTTTTCTGATTGTGATTCGCACGGTTCGCTGGAAACTCTGGCATTGCCGGAACCGGCCAGACCTCCTGGTGTTGGCACTTGGCTACCTCTGGCTGGCTGCCGGTGCGGTTTTGAGCGGTATAAGCCTACTGACAAGGAACGATCCTCTTGCTTCCATGCACCTGATTACCATCGGTGGCCTGGGCACGCTTTCCACCAGCGTCATGTTGCGCCTGGCCTGGCAGCGAGCCAGACGAACGGTGCCACCCGCCTGGCAGGTTGCTGGCCTAGCTTCAGGCATGGCCGTTGCTGCTATCGCACGCCTCTACGCAGGAAACACGCCGTTTCTCGAACCGGCTGCTCTCTGGCTCTCAGCGGCGAGCTGGTCCTGCATCTATGGCCTTGTGGCGCTGCAGGTGGCTTTACTGTTCAGACACGTCCAGAACCGGCGGAAATGATTGGCTACCTCTACTGCGCCGACAACCGGTTTGCCTACCCCCTTCGGAATATCACCGCCGCATCTTACTGATTTATATGACTTTTAAAGGGCAAAAACGGCATAAAAATAGCGCCTGAAAATCGACCACTCGCGCCGCATTCTTGTCCTTGAGCAATATCAAGAATTACTCCCCGCACTGCTTTGCACAATGGCTCAAAGCCCTGAAGCCTCTGACCCGAGGCCATGGGTAAAGCAAACCGAGGAGCACACATCATGGCCAACAGTACAGCGAGCGCCGGACAGATAGGCGCGAAGAACAGGACAAACGCTGACATCGAAAACTGGGATGTCGAAAGCGAAGAATTCTGGCAACGGGAAGGCAAGCGCATTGCGTCCCGCAACCTCTGGATTTCCATACCCAGCCTTCTGATGGGCTTTGCCGTCTGGCTGATGTGGGGAATGATCACCACCCAGATGAAAAACCTGGGGTTTCCGTTCAGCATTGAACAGCTGTTTACCCTTTCTGCGATTGCGGGCCTGTCTGGCGCTACTCTGCGGATTCCGGCCTCGTTCATGATCAAGATTGCCGGCGGACGGAACACCGTGTTTCTGACCACCGCCCTGTTGATGATTCCTGCTGCCGGTACCGGCATTGCTCTGATGAATCCGGATACTCCGTTTATTGTCTTCCAGGCTCTTGCCCTGCTCTCCGGAATCGGTGGCGGTAACTTTGCCTGCTCCATGAGCAACATCAGCACCTTCTACCCGAAAAGCAAACAGGGCTATGGCCTCGGCATGAATGCCGGTCTCGGTAATTTCGGTGTTACCACCATGCAGGTGGTCATTCCGCTGGTAATGACCGCAGGTATCTTCGGCGCCCTGGCCGGCGACCCGATGCAGCTGCAAAGCCCCAGCGGAACGCTGATTGGTCGTATTGAGGCGGGAACCGATACCTGGATCCAGAACGCTGGCTTTATCTGGCTGGTTTTCCTGATTCCGCTGGCATTCGCCAGCTGGTTTGGCATGAACAACCTGAAAGTGGTTACTCCGAATCCCGGCAACCCGCTCTCGGCTTTCGGCAAAATTCTGGGGCTCTACGGCGTCGGTATTCTCGCCTCTATCGCTGGCGTCTGGGCCCTCAGCGTTATGAACATGTGGCTGGCTCTGCCGCTGACAATTGTGCTCACGCTGATCCTTCTGCGCCTTATCCCCGGGGACATAAAGCCCAACATCCAGAACCAGTTTGCGATCTTCAGCAACAAGCACACCTGGTCCATGACCGTGCTTTACATCCTCACCTTCGGCTCGTTCATCGGCTTCTCAGCTGCCCTGCCGCTGTCTATCACCGTTATCTTTGGCAACATGATGGAAGTGGCGGCCGATGGCACGGTCACCCGCGTGGTAAATCCGGATGCGCCGAGCGCACTCACCTGGGCCTGGATGGGACCGTTTGTAGGCGCACTGATTCGCCCGGTGGGCGGCTGGATTTCCGACAAGGTAGGCGGCTCCATTGTTACCCAGATCATCTCGGTTGTGATGGTTGCAGCCTCCGTAGCAACCGGTTATGTGATGATGCTGGCCTACAACTCCACCGATCCGAACGCCTACTTTGCGCCGTTCCTGATCCTGTTCATTATCATGTTCGCGGCCAGTGGTATCGGTAACGGCTCTACCTTCCGCAGCATCGGCTTTATCTTCAACCAGCAGCAGAAGGGCCCGGTCCTGGGCTGGACCTCCGCGGTTGCCGCCTACGGCGCATTTATCGCCCCGCGGGTAATGGGCCAGGAAATCCAGGCCGGCACTCCGGAAGTGGCCATGTACGGGTTTGCGGTGTTCTATGCACTCTGCCTGGTGGTTAACTGGTGGTTCTACCTGCGCAAGAACGCGTACATCAAGAATCCCTGATAACAGCCTCTTTTAACAACCGGCGCCCTTCAAAGGCGCCGGTTTTTTTATGCCTGCTTTCCAGCGGGTCCTGTCACCCCATCTGCATCGAATGACGCCCACGCCGGCAAATGCTAGATTCAGGATATTGGATTAATTCCCGACAAAGCCAGGGAGCCAGCCATGTCCTTCGAAGAGCTCTTCGATGCAAGCTATGAACGCGTGCTTCAGCCCCGCCCCGGCTTCCCGGACTTCTTTGAAGCTTTCTACCGCCGGTTCCTGATGGCCTCGCCGGAGGTGCGAGCACTGTTTCGCAATACCGATATGGCGGTTCAGCGGAGCATGCTGAAGAAATCCTTTTTCAGCCTGGTAGCCTTTTACGCCAGCGGCAACGTGGACGATGTCCTCCACCGGATTGCCTGCCTGCACAGTGCCCGCCACCTGAGTATCAAGCCCCACCTCTACGATCTCTGGCTGGACTGCCTGACGGATACAGTAAGAGCTTATGACTGGGAGTGCAGCGACGATATAGAACTGGCCTGGCGTTTGGTGCTGAGCCCTGGAATTACATACATGAAGTTCGGCTACGATCACTTCTGATCGACGGGCGTGAACCTTATTGGGGACGGCTCAAGCAAACGCAAAAAAGCCGCCGGGCAATGCCTCGGCGGCTTTCTCTTTGACAGCTACGGATTAGCTGGTAGCGGCAGCCTGACGGCGACGCTCCTCTTCCTCGATTTGCAGATCCACAGAAGACACGTGGTATTCCTCGGAGAACCCGCTTTCCGGCTCTTTCAGCCACATCATGCACAGCAACCAGCTTATAAACGCACCGCCGGCAATGATGTAGAAGAACTGGGTCGGGGTTACGAAGGTGAAGATAGTCAGGTAAACCACCGCACCCACGTTGCCATAGGCGCCCGCCATGCCGGAAATCTGGCCGGTTAGACGCCGCTTGATGGAGGGGATAATGCCGAAGGTGGCGCCTTCTGCACCCTGCACGAAGAAGGAGGTGAATACAGTAATGCCCACGGCAATGATCAGCGGCCAGTTGGAGTTCATCAGGCCCATGAGTGCGAAGCCGACGGAGATGCCGAACATGTAGCTGAGCATCACGAACCGGCGGTTACCCATTCGATCTGATACCAGGCCACCCATGGGGCGCGCCACCAGGTTCACGAAGGCAAAGGAGGCAGCGATAAGGCCGGCAGCGGTCGCGCTCAGGCTCCAGGTTTCCTCGAAGAACATCGGCAGCATGGAGACTACCGCCAGCTCGGCACCAAAGTTGGCGAAGTAGGTGCTGTTCAGGGCGGCAACGCTGTTGAACGGGTACTTGTCATCTTCGGGCACGCCCTTTTTCAGGATCGGCACGTTCACCCGCAGGATCTGGATAATCTGGTAGGTCACGATGGCCACAATAACCGCGTAGCAGATGGCCGCTCCAGTGGCGCTCAGGTAGCCCATGTTCTCGATGCGCCATACCAGAATGCCGAGAACACCCACCAGGGGAATGGTCCAGAGGATCAGCTTGATCATGTCGCCCCAGCTGCTGACTTCCAGCGCTACGGCCTTGCGGGGCTTGCGGTGGACTGTGCCGGCCGGGCCGTCGGTAATCGCAAACCAGTAATACACGCCATAGGCCGCCATAACGATTGCACTCTGGGCGATGGCCCAGCGCCAGCCGTCCTCACCGCCATACATGTGCAGCGCGATGGTTGGCAGGGTAATGGCCGCAGCGGCAGAACCGAAGTTGCCCCAACCGGCATAGAAGCCCTCGGCAAAACCGATGTCTTTGGGCTTGAACCACATGGCGGTCATGTGGATACCGACCACGAAGCTGGCACCGATAGAGCTGAGTACCAGACGGCTGACCAGCAGTTGCGTCATGGTATTACCAAAGGCAAACACCAGAGCCGGGATGGACATCAGGACCATCAGAACGGAAAACACCCGACGGGGACCAAAACGGTCCAGGGCCATGCCCACGATGATCCGGGCAGGAATGGTTAATGCCACGTTGCAGATGGCAAACAGGCGAAGGTCATCGGCGGTCAGCCAATTGACGCTTTTGAGCATGCTCGATGCCAGCGGCGCCATGTTGAACCACACGTAGAAGGTAATAAAGAATGCAATCCAGGTCAGGTGCAGTGCCCTGACTTCCGGATTCTTGACGTGGAAAACGTCTGCGACTTTCATGTCAGCCTCCCTGGGCTTTCAGATTCAGAAACGGTTGCTGGCCAGACTCAACGGCTGGGCAGAATAAGAAGCGGGCACTGGATGCGGCGGGCAAGGAATGAGCTCACGCTGCCGAAGGTCATGTAATCCAGTTCATCCACGAAATAGGTCAGCGAGCGGGCGATGAAGCCACCGTCGGGCTCATGGCTGTGGCGAGCGATAACCAGCATGTCCGGGTGGACCTTCTTTTCCGCGGCGAACAGCAGCATTTTTCTGGGGTCGCCCTCCAGAAGCATGTTCTCGGCTGAAATCTGTTCCTGATCACATAACTCCATGGCCTCGGCCAGGTGCTTTTTGAGCTCTGATACTTCCTCTTGGAACAGGTCTTCGTTTCCGGAGGTGATGTCCCGGGGATTCTCGGCAACTGCAACCAGGGTGATTACAGGTTTGAGATCGCGAAACATGGTGATGGTCTGAGCCAGTGCCAGCCTGGCATTTCGCGATCCGTCATAGGCAATCATGATTTTCATTTCTGGGTTCTCCCGAGGGCGTTTTGCCCCCCTCTCAAAGGCGATTTCAAAAGGCATCCATTGATATCTGTCAGCATTAGCCCACACTCTGGTGGCGCCCATAATTGACGTATATCAACCCTTTCAACGCGTACCCCACGAGAGAAATCAAGGGCCTATCCCCTTTGCCCGAAAAGCCCCGGATTGCCTACCACCACTGCACCCAGCAGGAGGTACCTCTAATGCCCCGCATGAAAAAACCCTGTTTTTGGTATGGTTTCAGAGACGCTTTCAGACAGCTCTCGATGGAGATGAGAAAGGAGGGGGAACATGGCCACTAGCCCGTCAAAACCCGAGCAATACCGCGCGCTGGGTTTATCCACGTTCGCTTTCACTCTGTGCTTTGCGGTCTGGACCATTTTTTCCATCATCGGGATTCGCATAAGCGAAGATCTCGGGCTCTCGGATACCCAGTTGGGTCTGCTGATGGCGACGCCAATTCTGACCGGCTCGGTAAGCCGGCTATTCCTCGGCATATGGACAGACCGGTATGGCGGTCGCTGGGTATTCGGCATTCTGATGCTGACCACCGCCGCCTGCGTGTATCTGCTCACCTTCGCTACGACCTACCTCATGCTGTTGATCGGTGCCCTGGGTGTGGGCCTGGCAGGCGGGGCTTTTATCGTGGGGGTGGCCTACACGGCGGCCTGGTTTGAACCGGAGCACCAGGGCACAGCGCTGGGCATTTTCGGAGCGGGCAACGTGGGGGCGGCAGTAACCAACTTTGGCGCGCCCTTCCTGCTGGTGGCATTCGGCTGGGAAAGCACGGCACAGATCTATGCCACTGTACTGGCAATCATGGGCGTTGCCTTCATCCTGTTGGCCAAGGAAGATCCCCTGGCCGCAGAGCGGGCCGGCAGCAAGTCCAAGACCTTCCTTGAGCAGATGGAACCCCTGCGGGAACTGAGAGTCTGGCGTTTTGCCCTGTATTATTTCTTCGTGTTCGGCGCCTTTGTGGCTTTGGCACTTTGGCTGCCGCACTTCCTGATTGGCGTATACGGCCTGGACATCAAGACCGCGGGCATCATTGCCGCGCTTTACACCATCCCGGCTTCCCTGTTCCGGATTCTGGGCGGCTGGATGTCAGACCGTTTCGGCGCCCGCCGGGTCATGTACTGGACCTTCGGCGCCTCGGTTCTGTGCACGTTTCTGCTGAGCTACCCGCCCACCGATTACGTGGTCCAGGGCATTGATGGCGATATCCGCTTTACGCTGGCCATGAACCTGCCCATGTTCGTGGCACTGATCTTTATCCTCGGATTCTTCATGTCCCTCGGCAAGGCAGCCGTGTACAAGCACATTCCGGTCTACTACCCCATGCACGTCGGCGCTGTAGGCGGCGTGGTTGGCATGATTGGCGGGCTTGGAGGGTTCATCCTGCCACTGACCTTCGGCGTCCTGAACGACCTTACAGGCATCTGGCAGAGCTGCTTTATGCTGATGTTCGTGATCGTGGCAGCTGCCCTGGCTTGGATGCACTACGCAATCCGCTCTGCCGAGCGTGTGGAGTGGGCCGCAAACGAGGAAAGAACCGACCTCCCGGAACTGGCCTCGCCACAGCTGTTTTATCCGCTTAACCGCAAAAAGCCCTGACCGGGCATGACCCTGCGCCTCTGTGCCCCCTCTCCGGGGGCTTTTTTTGGCTTATAATTCAGGCGAATTCAGTGATGGGAGGACTCAATGGCCAAGTGGCTGGTTAAATCAGAGCCCGCGGAATGCGGCATCGAGGATTTCGCCAAGGCGCCAAACGGGATTATCCCGTGGGACGGCGTGCGCAACTACCAGGCCCGCAACTTTCTGACCCGCATGGCAGAAGGCGACGAAGTCTTCCTGTACCACTCCAGCTGCAAACACATCGGAATTGCCGGTATCGTCATGGTTGTTCGCAGCGCCTATCCCGACCCCACCCAGTTTGACCCGGAATCGCCCTACCACGATGCCAAGAGCACGAAGGAAAAGCCTCGCTGGCAGGCTGTAGACATGAAGTACGTCCGCACGCTGCCAAAGCTAATCCCGCTGGATGAGCTGAAATCCATGGCCGGGCTCGAAAACCTGCCTCTGGTGCGCAAAGGTAACCGGCTTTCCGTCATGCCGGTGAGCGAACGGGAATGGCAGATCATCTTGCAGCAGGTTAATCAGGCCTAGTCTATCCAATTTATTCAAGGCCCTTTAGAATTCGGCCCTTCCCCGAACTATCTGGAGCCGCCGTCTGCCATGTCGTCCCAATTAAGCCCCGCCTCCGGTTTCGAGAGACTCCGCCGTATTGAATCCAGCAAGGTTTTCCAGGGCGCCGTCATTACCATCATCATTTTGTCGGCGCTGACCATTGGCGCCAAAACCTATGATCTGCCGCCCCTGGTGGAGAAGTCGCTCATCGTGATGGACAACGCCATCACCCTCTTCTTCCTGGTGGAAATCCTGTTCCGTTTCGGTGTGTGTGCCAACAAAAAACGCTTTCTGTTCGACGGCTGGAACCTGTTCGACACCCTGGTGGTCATCGGTAGCCTGATTCCGCTCGATAATTCCGAAGCGGTGTTGCTGGGGCGCCTGCTGAGGGTGTTCCGGGTGTTGCGCCTCGTGTCGGTGGTGCCCGAACTCAGGTTCCTGATCAACTCGCTGTTAAAAGCGATCCCGCGCATGGGCTATATCGCCCTGCTGATGTTCATCATCTTCTACATATACGCGGCCATGGGTTCCATGTTTTTCGCCAGCGTGGACGAGGAACTGTGGGGCGACGTGGCCATAGCCATGCTGACGCTGTTCCGGGTGGCCACCTTCGAGGACTGGACGGACGTGATGTACGCCACCATGGAGCAATACCCGCTTAGCTGGATTTTCTACCTCACCTTCATTTTCCTCACAGCGTTTGTGTTCCTGAACATGATGATCGGGGCGATCCTGGAAGTTATGGGCGAGGAGCAGAACGCCAAGCAGGCCCAGAAGGCTCACGATGAGCGGGACGAAATTGCCCGCCAGCTCCAGGCAGTGCAGGTTCAGCTGGCGGAACTGACAAAGCAGGTCAGCGAAAAACGCTGACTCAGAATGGCTTGGTCATCGCCAGATGCAGAATGGCGCTCACCTGTACCAGGGCAAGTACGGCGGCTGAAATTCGAACGGGCTTGCCCAGGGTGGTCTTCAGAGCGAATACGCCGGCAATGATGTAGCCGAACAGCAACACGATCTTGGCAATCAGCCATCCGGGCATGGCCGAGGCGTAGCCGGCGACAAAAACCAGGGAAATGGCCGCCACCAACAGAATCGTGTCGTTGATGTGGGGAATAAACCGCAGCGGGGTCTGGCGCCAGCCAGGCCGACCGACCGCGTCCAGCAGCAGCCGCAGGGCAAACAGCGTGATAGTCAGGTACGCAGTGGTCATGTGCAGGTGCTTCAGGATCATGTACGACGTCATGGAAGTTCCCTTGTAATTGAATGGGTTGCGCCTATTGTACGCAATCTACCTCCAAGCAGGTATGGTTAACAAAGTCGGCAGGGTTTAACATATACACAAAATACATGTATATGGGAGACATCTATGCGGGCCATTCCGACTTCCCCTGATCGGGCGTCTGCCAGCGTCGGTCAGTTATTTTCCTATCCATTCCGGATCTTCTTTCTGTCCATGACCGTTCTGGCTCTCGCCGCCATCCCCCTCTGGGTAATGCAGGTAAACGGAGTTATCAGCCTGCCTCTGGCGATGCCAGGATTATTCTGGCACCAACACGAAATGCTGTTCGGGTTCCTGTCGGCAGCAATCGCTGGGTTCCTGCTGACCGCCGTCTGCGTATGGACCCAGACCGAGCGTACCCACGGATTCAGGTTAGTGCTGCTTTGGGGCGTCTGGCTGGCCGGCCGTCTGTTGTTGGCAACCGGAGCAGACCTGCCGTACTGGCTGGTACAGGGCGTGAACCTCGCTTTCCTGCCTCTGGTTATGGTGGATGCCGGCTGGCGAATCTGGCACGCCCGGCAAAAAAGACAGTTGATGATCATGGTGGTGCTCGGCCTGCTCTGGCTGATGCAGATCGGGTTCGTTACACGTCTGGACATGACCTTCAGTTACGGCGCCCTGATCATGGCCATGGCACTGATCAGCATCATCGGAGGGCGCATCACGCCGGCATTTTCCAGCGGTTGGTTGCGCCAGCGCGGCTTCGACGGCAACGTGGTGAAAACAATTCCCGCCCTCGATATGGCAACGATTTTCAGCCTTATTCTGCTGATGGCTTCCCTTGTCACCGGCTGGGAAACCGTTACCGGTGCGCTGGCGCTGCTGTCCGGTACGCTGATGCTGGTGCGTCTGGCTGGCTGGAAAGGCTGGCTTGTGCGCCGGGAACCCCTACTCTGGATTCTGCACCTGTCCATATTGTGGGTGCCGGTCGCCCTGTTCCTGCTGGCAGGCACATTGTTCGCTGGCTGGCCGTCCAACGCGTGGAGTCACGCTGCCGGAACCGGAGCGGTCGCATGTCTGATTCTGGGAGTTATTGCCCGAGTGGCACTCGGCCACAGCGGCAGACCGCTGGTGTTACCAAGGGGGATGGTGCTTGCGTTCGTCGCGATTCATCTGGCCGCGCTGGTACGTGTGCTCACGGCCTTCGAAATTATCCCATGGCACCCCGGCATTGGCAGCAGCACCCTGCTCTGGCTGTTTGCTTTCGGTATGTTCCTTTACCGCTACACCGGCATCCTGGCCAGCCCCAGACCGGATGGCCGCGAAGGCTGAAACCGCTGGCTGGTCAGGCGGCTAACTCCTGCCTGACCAGCGACTCGAACCTTGCCCTCGCCTGGCGAAACCGGCTCGCCGGGAAGTGGATACTGATCCCTTCCAGGGCCGCCAGTAGCATTTCAAGGTGCGCATCCCAGCCCGCGCACGCAATGGGCACCAGTTCATCATCGGGCAGCAGTAATGTCAGCGACAGACGGGTTCCCTCGTCGATGGGCTCAAGCTCCCATACCAACGGCCGCTCGGCGGAATCGCCGGAACTCCAGGAATAGGCCAGGCGACGATTGGGCTGGCAATCCGTCACGCGGCAATCGATCGGCATACCGCTGTTACCGAAATCAAGCTGAACCCGACCGCCCGGCCGGGCGTCGAGTGTGCCAGGAGCCAACCACTCTGCCAGACACACCGAGTCGGTGAGCATTTCCCAGACGCGTTCCGGCAAATGCCCGGTCTCTCTTTCCAGACATACCATGACCCGGTCACCCTTGCGCCGGATCTTGCCTTCGATGGTTTCCTCATACCCGGACATACGATGTCCTCCTTGCCGGTTTCGACTCTCCGGATTTCGCAAAACGGACTCTGGATGATTGTATTCGCGGGCACGTGCATCCACCTTGATGACCATCAAACGGGTGGGAACAGAAGGAAGGCGGGAATTTCAAACGGGCAATCATCCACTAAAGGTCAATAGCTCCTCGTGAAATTCGAGCTAAAGTATGAGGAAATCATTTTGTAACAGAGACACTGGCACTATGAACCCGGATCATTTTGATAAAGAAGACCTGATCAAATGCGGCCATGGCGAGCTCTTCCCTGGCTCCATGCGTCTGCCCATCAACGAGATGCTGATGTTCGACCGCGTCACGCATATCGCAGACGACGACGGCCTCTACGGCAAGGGCAGCCTGGTAGCGGAGCTCGACATCAATCCGGACCTGTGGTTTTTCAAGGTACACTTCGTTGATGATCCCGTAATGCCCGGTTGTCTTGGCCTGGATGCCATGTGGCAGCTGGTTGGCTTCTTCCTGGCCTGGGGTGGCGGCGAAGGCAAGGGGCGCGCATTGGGCGCCGGTGAAGTGAAATTTACCGGCCAGGTGTTGCCCACAGCCAAGAAGGTCACTTACCACCTGGATCTGAAGCGTGTGATCAGGCGCAAGCTGACCATGGCAATCGCTGATGGCCGGATGGAAGTAGACGGCCGGGAAATCTACACAGCCAAAGACCTGCGGGTTGGCATGTTCACTTCGACCGATGATTTTTAGGAGTTAACAGGATGCGTCGTGTTGTAATCACCGGTATGGGCATCGTTTCCAGCCTTGGTACCAACCAGAAGGAAGTCGCCCAGTCCCTCAAGGAATCCCGTTCCGGCATAGGCTTCAGCGAAGAAGCCCGGGATAACGGTCTGCGCAGCCACATCTGCGGCCAGATCAACCTGAACCTGCCGGAATTGATTGACCGTAAACTGTGGCGCTTCATGTGCCCGGCTTCCGGCTATACCTATCTGGCCATGCGCGAGGCTATCGAACAGGCCGGGCTGACCGACGAACACATCAAGGCCGATACCACCGGCATTATCTTCGGCCAGGGTGGAGCGTCGACGGTTGAGCTGCTGGATTCCATCGATACACATCGCGACCGCGGCATCCGCCGTGTCGGCCCTTATCGCGTGCCGCGCACCATGGGAAGTGCCATCAACGCGTCACTGGCAACCGGTTTTGGTATTCGCGGCATCAACTACGGCATTACCTCTGCCTGCGCCACCAGCGCGCATTCCATTGGCCATGCCGCCGACCTGATTGCGCTCGGGCGTCAGGATGTGATGTTTGCCGGCGGCGGTGAGGATATCCATTGGACCCTGAGCCTGCTGTTCGATGCCATGGGTGCCCTGTCGACGAAATACAACGACACGCCGGAACTGGCTTCACGCACCTATGACGCAAACCGGGATGGCTTTGTCATCTCTGGTGGCGGCGGCGTGCTGGCACTTGAGGCCCTGGAACACGCCGAGGCCCGTGGCGCAAATATCCTGGCGGAACTGGTCGGCTTTGGCGCCACCTCAGACGGCGCGGATATGGTCGCCCCGAGTGGCGAAGGCGCAGTGCGGTGCATGAAGCAGGCCATGAAAAACCTGGATGGCGAGATCAGCTACATCAATACCCACGGCACCAGCACACCGGCCGGTGATGTAACCGAGCTGAAAGCGCTGAAAGAGACGTTTGGCGACAAGATTCCGCCGCTGAGTTCCACCAAGCCCCTGTGTGGTCACGCCCTGGGTGCCGCCGGCGTGCACGAAGCCATTTACAGCCTGATCATGCAGCGTGAAGGTTTCATCGCGCCGTCAGCCAACATCCAGACCCTCGACGAAGGCGCAGAAGGTTATCCGATTGTCCGTGAGCGCATGGACAACCAGAACCTCGACCTGGTGATGAGCAACAGCTTCGGCTTTGGCGGTACCAACGCCACACTGGTGTTCAAGAAAGTCTGAGCCTGATCAGGAAAGCCTGACAGAACGGTATTCAGCCGGGGATGTCCCCATCCAGCGCTTGAAAGCCCGGCTGAATGCACTCAACTCCGAAAACCCGAGCTGCTCGGCAATTTCCACCAGCGGCTTGGTCCTATCCTGCATATAAGTGAGCGCCTGCCGACGCCTAACATCTTCAAGCAGACGTGCGAATGTCAGCCCTTCACGCTTCAGTTTCTTGTGCAGCGTGTAACGGCTCATATGCAGCTGCGACGCCACGACTTCCACACCAACCTTGCCACGAGCAAGCTGAACACTGATCAAGGAACTGACCCTGACACTCAGCGAAGCCCGCGCCACCTCTGGCGTCAGAGGCTTTGATGCCATCTGGAACTCCTCCTTTGCAACGCATCGGCTCGAAATACCGGAACCGTGAGCGTACACATGTTAGCCGAAAACAATCAATACGACCTTTGAGCAGGATCAAGGGAACATCCGACCGCATACGGCAAAATGCCCCGCTTTCAGAATCCCCCGGAGCCACTATGAACACCCCGGAACTGCTCGCCCCCGCGGGCACCCCCGAACACCTGGAAACGGCCTTTGCCTACGGCGCCGACGCGGTCTACGCCGGCCAGCCCCGCTACTCGCTGAGAGTAAGAAACAACAGTTTCAAAGACGTTGCAGCCCTCGGCGCCGGCATTGAACGGGCCCACGAACTGGGCAAACAGTTCTACCTTGTTTCCAACATAGCACCTCACAACGACAAGGTACGCTCCTACCTCAGGGATCTGGAACCGGTACTGGAGCAAAAACCCGATGCCCTGATCATGTCGGATCCCGGCCTGATCATGCTGGTGCGGGAAAAATGGCCAGACCAGCCCATCCATCTCTCGGTACAGGCCAACGCGGTAAACTGGGCTACCGTAGAATTCTGGCGCCGACAGGGCATCAGCCGGGTCATCCTCTCCCGGGAACTGGCACTGAATGAGATTCGCGAGATCCGCGACCGGGTGCCGGACATGGAGCTGGAAGTCTTCGTGCATGGCGCCCTGTGCATGGCCTATTCGGGCCGCTGTCTGCTCTCGGGTTACATGAATCACCGGGACGCCAACCAGGGCGCCTGCACCAACGCCTGCCGCTGGAACTACAAGCAGGTACAGCACGGCCACGACCAGACCGGCGACCTGATCGCCACCTGCGGCAGCGGCGAAGCACAGGAAGTGGCACCAAAAGAAATCCTGCTGGAAGAGCCCAACCGGCCGGGCGGCTTCATACCCGCCTATGAGGACGAGCACGGCACCTACATCATGAACTCAAAGGATTTGAGAGCCGTTCAGCACGTCGCCGAACTGGCAAAGATGGGCGTCCACTCCCTGAAAATCGAAGGGCGAACGAAAAGCACCTACTACGTGGCCCGCACCACCCAGGTCTACCGCCGCGCTATCGACGAAGCCATGCAGGGCAAGCCCTTCGACATGAACCTGATGGACGAACTGGAAGCCCTCTCCAACCGCGGCTATACCGAAGGCTTCCTCCGCCGCCACATGCCCCGCGAGTACCAGACCTACGAACAGGGCTCATCATTCCTTGGCACCCAGCAGGTGGTCGGCACCATCACCGACACCGACGACCAATGGCTGACCATCGACGTGAAAAACAAATTCGCCCCCGGCGATCACCTCGAACTGATCAGCCCGGCCGGCAACATCCGGTTCTCGGCCAGTTTCATGGAAAACCGAAACGGCCAGGCCATGGACTATGCGCCTGGCAGCGGGCATATCGTTCGTATTCCGAAACCGACTGATCTTCCAGAGACTCTGGAGCACAGCTACCTCACCAGAATCCTGGCTACCGGCGACTAGCAATTAGTCTGAGGCGCCAGGCGGGACTGCCTCCCAAAACCGTGCATTGCCATGGATGGCAATGCCGAGCCCCCAGGGATGGGTTCACGGCGTGTTTTGGGAGGCAGTCCAGCCTGGCGCCCACATCAGAATTCTCAGTCCTACAAGAACCAGGCTATCAGCCTCATTACCACCCCCTTAGTGCCCCATAGGCCGATTAAGGTATAATCACCCCACGCACAAATTAATACCTGACTATTTTACTCTGGTATTGTATAATCGCTCGCCAGAAGCGATGGATCCAGGCTGCTTTTTTGCTCAGTTACCGGCGACAGCCTGGGCAATCCGTCATCCAAAAAGCGATTGCAGGGCGTACTCACAGGACGAGCGACCACTGCAACACACAAACTGATGATATCCGATCGGCAACCCATCCTTGAGGCTGCCGGCGACACCAAGGGCGAAAGCCCGCGATGAGAGAATACGGAGCGACGATCATGGCGACCACCGACCAAGAGGTGAACGAGCTGATCAAACGGGAATACGAGCACGGATTCGTAACAGACATCGAATCCGACACGTTCGAGCCCGGACTGAATGAAGACGTTATCGCCCGCCTGTCCGGCATCAAGAAAGAGCCGGAGTGGATGCTGGAGTGGCGTCTGAAAGCCTACCGTCGCTGGCTCGAGATGGAAGAGCCGGACTGGGCCCACGTGGGCTACCCGAAAATCGATTACAACTCGATTTCCTACTATTCCGCGCCCAAGCGCAAGGAAGACATGCCCCAGAGCCTGGATGAAGTGGATCCGGAGCTGCTGAAAACCTACGAGAAGCTGGGCATCCCCCTGCACGAGCGCGAAAAGCTCGCGGGCGTGGCGGTTGACGCGGTGTTCGATTCCGTCTCCGTGGCAACCACCTTCAAGGAACCGCTGGCCAAGGCCGGTGTGATTTTCTGCTCCATTTCCGAGGCGATTCGCGATTACCCGGAACTGGTGCAGAAATACCTCGGTTCGGTTGTCCCCCATGGCGACAACTTCTTCGCCGGACTCAACTCAGCGGTCTTCTCTGACGGCACCTTTGTTTACGTGCCCAAAGGCGTTCGCTGCCCCATGGAGCTGTCCACCTACTTCCGCATCAACGCGGCCAACACCGGCCAGTTCGAGCGCACCCTGATCATCGCCGACGAAGGCAGCTACGTGAGCTACCTTGAAGGCTGCACCGCGCCCATGCGGGATGAAAACCAGCTGCACGCGGCAGTTGTCGAGCTGGTGGCCCTGGACGATGCCCAGATCAAGTACTCAACCGTACAGAACTGGTACCCGGGCGACGAAGAAGGCAAAGGCGGCATCTTCAACTTCGTTACCAAGCGTGGCGCTGCCATTGGCAAGAATTCCAAGATTTCCTGGACCCAGGTTGAAACCGGCTCCGCGGTTACCTGGAAGTACCCCAGCTGCGTCCTGCGTGGCGAGAACAGTGTTGGCGAGTTCTACTCCGTGGCCCTGACCAACAACTTCCAGCAGGCCGACACCGGCACCAAGATGATTCACCTGGGCAAGAACACCTCCAGCACGATCATCTCCAAGGGGATTTCCGCCGGGAAGAGCTCCAACGCCTACCGTGGCCTGGTTAAATTCGGTCCCGGCGCGGAAGGCGCGCGTAACTTCACCCAGTGCGATTCGCTGCTGATCGGCGACCGCTGCGGCGCGCACACCTTCCCGTACATCGAGAGCAAGAACAAGTCGGCCATCGTCGAGCACGAGGCGACCACTTCGAAGGTGAGCGACGAGCAGATGTTCCTTTGCCGCCAGCGCGGCATCGACCCGGAGCAGGCGGTGTCCATGATTGTGAACGGCTTCTGTAAGGAAGTGTTCAAAGAGCTGCCCATGGAGTTCGCGGTCGAGGCCGGCAAGCTGCTCGAGGTCAGCCTCGAAGGGTCCGTCGGTTAAGGGCTCCGCTGGTTAACAGGACGGCAAACGCAAAAGCATAGCGGAAGCCGTCGGCCAGGGTGAACATCAGAATTCAACGGTTAAACGAGAGAGAAGCCACAAATGCTGAGCATCAAGAACCTGCACGCATCCGTTGAGGGCAAAGAAATCCTCAAGGGCATCAACCTGGAAATCAAGGCCGGGGAAGTTCACGCCATCATGGGCCCGAACGGTTCTGGCAAGAGTACCCTGTCGCAGGTGCTTGCAGGCAACGAGGCATTTGAAGTCACCGAGGGTGAGATCAGCCTGAACGGTGAAAACCTGCTTGAACTTGAAACCGAAGAGCGCGCCCGTGAAGGCATCTTTCTGGCATTCCAGTACCCGGTGGAAATCCCCGGGGTAAGCAACCTGCAGTTCCTGCGTACCGCCGTGAACGCCATGCGTCAGCACAAGGGCCAGGACGAGATGAACGCGGCCGAGTTCATGAAGCTCGCCAAAGAGATTTCCAAACAGGTGGATCTGGATCCCTCATTCCTCAAGCGGGGTGTCAACGAAGGCTTCTCCGGTGGCGAGAAGAAGCGTAACGAGATCCTTCAGGCTCTGCTGCTGCAGCCGAAGCTGGCAATTCTCGACGAGACCGATTCTGGCCTTGATATCGACGCCCTGAAGGTTGTTTCTGACGGCGTAAACGCTCTGCGCGCTGAAGACCGCGCCATCCTGATGGTGACCCACTACCAGCGTCTGCTGAACCACATCGTGCCGGATTACGTGCACGTGCTGGCCGGCGGCAAGATCATCAAATCCGGTGGCCGCGAGCTGGCCCTGGAGCTGGAAGAACGCGGCTACGGCTGGCTGGGCATCAAGGATGAAGAAACTGCCGACAGTTCAGCCAATTAAGGAGGTCGCGGAATGAAACCAGCACCCACGCTTTCCACCGCGTTCCTGCATCCGGCCGGTCAGGCACTGCCGGAGCCGCTGCTCGCCCTGCGCAAGCAACGGGGTACCGCCTTGGTCGACATGCCGTTGCCGACCCGAAAAACCGAAAACTGGAAGTACTCCAGCAAGTACCTGAAGCTGACTGACGAGATGGCTATTTCGCTGCCGGCGGAAGGCAAGACCGGCAGCAGTCTGGCAGTTCCCGGTTACAAGGTCGCGTTTCTCAATGGCGTGATGATGCCTGAGGCCTGTGAATACCCGGACCTGGACGGCATCAGCATCCAGAGTTTCGGTGATCTGAGCGACGAGGAGGCCAGTGATCTGGCGGACCGTCTGGACAGCACCCTGGACAACAAAGCCGTCCAGATGGCGCGGCTGAACTCCGCCCGTTTTGAAGACGGTCTGCTGATTCGCCTGAAGCCGGACGCTGTGCTCGACCAGCCGCTGTTCATCGTTCACGAAGTCACAGCTGAGGCCAGCGGTTCGGCCTTCCCGCGTATTTTCGTAGACGCCGGCCGTCACAGCCAGATTACGCTCGTAGAGGAATATATCTCCAGCGGCTCGGCCCCGGTCATGGTTAACACCGTTACCGAGTTCAACGTCGCAGAGGGCGCCAACATCACCAGCATTCGCCTCAACATGGAAGGCGAGAATGTCCAGCACATTGGCTCTACCGGTGTCCTGCAGCAACGCAGCTCCCGGTTCGAGAGCCACACGGTCGGTTTTGGCGGCCCGCTGCGCCGGCACGATCTGCAGGTTCGGCTGGAAGGCGAAGGCGCCGAGTGCAAGCTTAACGGCGTGGTTGTTACCCAGGGAAAACAGCATTACGACAACCACACCACCATTGAGCACGTGGCTGCCCACTGCAACAGCGAGGAAACCTATCGCAATATTGCAGCCGACCAGTCACATGCGGTTTTCAATGGCCGGATTCATATCCATCAGGACGCCCAGAAGTCCAATGCGGATATGAACAACAAGAACCTGCTGCTGTCCAACGGGGCAGAAATCGATACCAAGCCGGAACTCGAAATCTACGCCGACGACGTAAAGTGTGCCCATGGCGCAACCATCGGCCAGCTGGATGAGACCTCTCTGTTCTACCTGGTTTCACGAGGCATCGGACGGCGTGAGGCGAACGTTCTGCTCACCATGGCCTTCATTAATGAGCTGGTGGAGCAGATTCCGGTTGAAGCAGTGCGGGAAACGGTCCAGGGCCGGCTGAACCACTTCTTCGAACAGACATTCCAGGAGGCGTAAGCGGTTATGACCGATCTGTCCGTGGCAAGCACAGCCAAGCGCACCACCTTTGATGTGGACGCCGTTCGCCGGGATTTCCCGATCCTGTCTCAGCAGGTGAACGGCAAGCCCCTGGTGTATCTGGATAATGGTGCCTCGGCCCAGAAGCCTGAGGCCGTGCTGAACGCCATGGATCGGTATTACCGTGAGATGCACTCCAACGTCCATCGTGGCGCCCACACGCTCGGAGACCGGGCGACCGCTGCTTTCGAAGGTGCCCGTGAGACGGTTCGCAGTTTTCTGAATGCGGAAAGCACCCGGGAGATCATCTGGACCCGTGGTACCACCGAGGCCATCAACCTCGTTGCCAACGGCCTGGCTCCTCGCCTGAAGGCCGGAGACGAGATTCTGGTGAGCCACATGGAGCACCACGCCAACATTGTGCCCTGGCAGATGATTGCCGAGCGCACAGGTGCAAAAGTGGTTCCTGTTCAGGTAACCCCGGACGGCGAGCTGGATCTCGAATCCTTCACCAGCCTGCTCAATGAAAAAACCCGGGTACTGGCAATCACCCATGTTTCCAACGTGCTTGGCACCGTAAACCCCGTGGCAGCCCTGATTGAACAGGCAAAAGCGCACGGCATTATTACCCTGGTGGACGGCGCCCAGGCAGTACCCCATTACCAGCCGGATGTGCAGGCACTGGGCTGCGACTTTTACGTGTTCTCGTCGCACAAGCTGTTTGGCCCCACCGGTATTGGCGTGCTTTACGGCAAGGCCCAGTTGCTGGAGGAAATACCGCCCTACCAGGGCGGCGGCGAGATGATTGAGCGGGTGTCCTTCGAGCGGACTACCTGGAACACCCTGCCCTACAAATTCGAGGCCGGCACGCCGGCCATTGCCGAGGCGGTGGGCTTGGGCGCAGCCATCGACTACCTGAACGGTCTGGACCGTGCTGGCATGGAAGCGGCCGAGGCCGCCCTGCTGGAGCGAGCCAACCAGCTGGTGGAAACCGTGCCCGGCATGGAGATCATCGGCACCGCCAAACAGAAAGTGCCGGTCATGTCCTTTAAAATTGCCGGCTTGCACCCCAGTGATATAGGCACGCTGCTGGATCAGCAGGGCATTGCGATCCGCACCGGCCACCATTGCGCCATGCCGCTGATGGATTTCTATGGAGTTCCCGGTACAGCCCGGGCCTCATTCGCGTTCTACAATACACTGGACGAGGTGGATACATTGTTTACCGCCCTGCAGAAAGTCCAGCGTCTGTTTGCCTGATGGAGGTGGAATCATGACAGCCGAAGTCTTCACCCCGACCGTTGCCGTCACCATGACGCCGAGCGCCGTTAAACACGTGCGCAAACAGCTGGAGAAAAAGCCGGAAGCCAAGGGCATCCGGCTGGCCATCAAGAAGAGTGGCTGTTCCGGCTTCAAATACGAAACCCAGTGGGTGGAAGAGGCCTCGGCTGACGACAAGGTGTTTCACATCGATGGTGTCGATGTCTTCGTGAAAGAGGAGCACCTGCCTCTGGTGAACGGCATCGAAATTGATTTTGTCACCGAGGGCGTGAACTCCATGTTCCAGTTCCGCAATCCGAACGCCACCGCGGAATGCGGCTGCGGCGAGAGCTTTACCGTAGCGTAATCCCTCACTGAACGTGTAGGTCGGATTAGCCTAGCGTAATCCGACACCAGAGATTTAAGAAAAGCGAGGCCAGAACAGGCATGCAAGAAAGGGAAGTGGTCCTGACCAAACGCGAGGTGGAAGCCCGCCTTGTTCCTGCCGGAACCGAAATCATGATTCCGTCGGACACCTTTGTGACCATCACACAGTCACTGGGTGGCACTTTCACGGTCGCAGTGAACGGCAATCTTGCCCGGATTGAAGGCCACAACGCAGATGCCCTCGGCAAGAAACCCCTGGAAAGCAGCTTCGAAACTCCCGAAGACGGCACCGTCAACGAAAACCAGGTCTGGGAAGCCATGCGAAACTGCTACGATCCGGAAATTCCGGTAAACGTGGTGGATCTTGGCTTGATTTACGAGTGCAAGATTGAAAATGGCACCGAAGACGGCAACCACGTCTACGTCCTGATGACGCTGACGGCCGCCGGTTGCGGCATGGGCCCGGTGATTACCGAGGATGTGAAAACCAAGCTCGAGCACGTGCCCAACGTGGACAAAGTCACCGTTGAGCTGACTTTCGATCCGCCCTGGAGCAACGACATGCTCACCGACGAAGCCAAACTCGAACTGGGAATGCTGTAAATGACTGCCAGTGAACAGGACTTTCTGAATAACCCCCTTGGCAAAGACACCACCCTGGAAGACGTTCTGGATGGCTTCGAGCTTCTGGACGACTGGGAAGAGCGCTACGCTTTCATCATCGATCTGGGCAAACAGCTTCCTGCCTTCCCGGAGGAATCCCGGGTTGAGGAAAACTATGTTCACGGCTGCCAGAGCCAGGTCTGGCTGATCCACCACTTCGACGAAGACAGCGGCCGGCTTTACCTCTTGATTGATTCAGACGCCATGATTGTACGCGGGCTGGCCGCCATCATTCTGGTTGCCCTGAACGGCAAAACCCCGAGGGATCTGCTGGCAACCGACATCGATGAGTTGTTCGAGCAACTGGACCTGTTCCGCCATATTTCGCCGACCCGGGGCAACGGCCTTCGGGCCATGGTCGGGAAAATCCGGGATATTGCGGCTGCCGAGGCGGCCGGCGCCAGCAACTGATACCTACCCGCCTTACCAGATAATCGCGATATCATCCCTCTGGATATTCACGATGCCGCCGAGTTGCGGCATGGTCCCGCGACTGAAGTGGGGCTGAACGCTATCAAGAGTGACGGAGACCTCTGTGTCATGCAGCTCCGGAGAATCCTCCGGGGCATCCAGATAGCGCTTGCTCCGGTAAAGCTTCAACTCGTCGCCCGGCCTGAGCCCGGCGGTAGCCCCCGATTCCAGCGTCACCCCGTGGCCGTCCACCCGCGCAATCCGGGTAATAAAGGGCTGACACGCCAACGCCTCGGTCACGGCGGCCGCCATTTCCCCAATTAAACCGTTCACTGCCTGTCCATAGGCGGTCTTCTGGAAGCCCGCTGAACCAAATCCGGCAGAACTTCCCGGACCAGCATCCCACTGGGCTGCTGTCGCAAACCTCTGCCGGTAGACAGGCGCACCGCTGAATCCGTCAAATATAATCAGATCAGCCGCGAACCGACGGCGTTGATCCACCACGCCAATGCCCCGTTGCATCCTGTCCAGCACAGAAGTGCCCCAGGCCGACGGGTCTGCCACACCCAGATCCCGAATAACCCCGGTCACGACGAACTGAACGCCCATTTCCCGGGCCAGCTCGAGAACGTTGCTCAACCGGTTATCCCCCTGTTGAACCGTGGGCGCATTCAGCAGATCGGTAAACATCCGCGATGTGGTCGCCCCGAATACCTGCAATCCACCCTGAGCCACCAAACGCTGTTGCAGCTGTTGCGGCAAGATCTCGCCGGCATCGTCAATTCGCCCTACCCTGGCCAGGTCCGGATACAGCATCGGGAAGCCGGTCACCGCGACCCGCTTTTTCAGCCGGCCGGCATCGCCCGCGCCACACTGACTGCGACTCTCGCTGATATCTCCACGAACAGTCACCCGTAACAGGTTACCACTCTGGTACTCATCGATTATCCGCACGTTTCGGGCTCTGGCGCTTGAGGCCAGATCCATCCGGGATTCGGTGATAACGCCATTTTTCATTGTGTCGTGCGTGCTTACCCTGGCCTCATGCTGGAGCGAGAGGTCCCGGATCGCCGCCTTGCGGGCTTCGGCCCGGGCGGCTTCCAGATTTCCGTTGTGGATATTGGCGTGACCAACACCTTCAAGAACAACAGCGTGGGCACCCGAGACCAGAACAAGGGCGAGAATCCCGAATACAGCCAGTGACAGCAAGCGTTTCATAGCATTCAGCACTCTCGATCAATCAAGGTAATACAGGGAATCCACGCCCTTGCTCTGCACATCGCCCACGCTGTCATTCTCCTGCGGCATGGGGATCGGGCAGAGGTCCTGCACCTGATCATCAGCCACCTCGGCGACACAGGCCCGGAAACGGGGCTCAAGTTTCAGTTCCATCACGGTCTCGAACACGCCATCGCTGTGCTCGTTCACGGCAACCAGCTTCGCGCCGCGTATGTAACTGTCGACGTAGGTTCTGAACATATCATTGCGCAAGACAAAATCGTTCACGGTGGAACTGCCGTATACGACGGTACCGTATACGCGTTCCACGAGATTGCGGTAGGCATCCAGCTGGGACGCTCGCCGGGCCATCAGGCGTTTGCGGGTATCCGAACGGTCGGCCGCAACATCCTCATAGGTCCCCAGACCGCTCACCCGCACCGTTATCGGCTCAAGCATCGTATCCTGGCGGGGCTGGCTGCCGTTATCCCCCTGGTGGCTGCCAATCGGCGCACAGGCTGCGACCGTTGCGGCCAACAGAGGCATGAGTATCCAGCGAAGATTCATTGCGTGTCTCCAGAAAACATCATTTCCGCTTGTCCATGAAAAAATCACGCCAGCTTTCCTAAGCCACTGATATTTCGATTAACAACGCCCATTCCTTTCGTTTTGCAATCACTGAGCGGCAAAAAACTGCCTCCGATTACACATCAAAAACAAACCGTTACCCCATGCGTCATGTGCTGGAAAACGTTCTGCATTAACCTTTCTAGTACGTCATATCTATTTTGCTTTTTTACACGACAGGATTCTTCATGACCGGACATCGTCTGACCAAACTCTCTGTGGCCATCGGCCTATCCATTGCCACCTCATCAACACTGGCCAGCCCCCAGTCTTTTATGTCTGCACGCTCATTCGCCATGGGCGGCACAGGGGTGGCGGTTGCAACACCTTCTACAGCGCCCTCGGACAACCCGGCAATGATGGCTGCGGATCACCATAGCTGGCACGATGATTTCGGGCTGATGCTGCCCTCGGTGAACGCCCGGGCAGCCGATGAAGAAGAAACAGTTGATCAGGTAGACGATATTCAGGATGTAATCACGGATCTGGAATCACTGGTTTCCGGCTTTGATCCGAATACAGACGACGAACAGGTAATTAAGGATGGTGCGGCAGATCTGAGCAATCGCCTGACTGAATTTGACAGGGACACCATGAGAGTGAACGCAGGTCTTGGATTGGCTCTGGCTGTGCCCGGACAATCCCTGTCTGTTGGCGTATTCACCAATGGTAATCTGACGGCGACAGTTCGTGGTGATGTCTCTGACCAGGATATTACCGCCCTGGACAACATTGCCAATGCCGCATCGGCCCAGGACGTGCAAATTGCCGTCGACCAGATCAGCACGAATGGCACCCTGGACCTGACATCGCAGGGACAGATACTGGCATCCGCCGTCGGGGAAGTGGGCATCAGCTTTGCCCGTTCCTTTGAGCTGCAGAATGGCAACAGCTTCCAGCTTGGCCTTTCACCGAAATACGTTGAACTGCGCACGTTCCAGTACACCGAGGCGGTTTCCGGTTTCGAAGATGACGAATTCGATGACGACCAGTATCAGACCGAAAAGAGTGGGTTCAACGTGGACGTTGGTGCAGCCTACAGCTTCGGTGACTCCAACCAGTGGAACACCGGTATTGTTGTTAAAAACCTGATCCCCATGGAACTGGACTCCGCCGCCAGCCGGCCGCTGCTGGGAGAGGAAGTTCGTACACTGAAGCTCGACCCGATGGTTACAGCCGGCATTGCTCACAAGAGCGAATACCATGTTGTCACCGCAGAAATTGACCTGACCAAGAAAGAAGCCTTTGGCTTCGAGGACGACACCCAGTGGGCAGCCCTCGGCGCCGAATTCGATGCCTTCCGCTACGCCCAGCTTCGGGTTGGCGTTCGCCACAACCTGGCCAGCAACGATGACAACGACGGCATTGAAGAGAAAACCCAGTTCACCGCCGGTCTTGGCCTGAACATTGTTGGCGTCCGCCTTGATCTCGGCGCCCTCTACAGCGATGCGGATGTGGGCGCAGCCCTGGAGCTTGGCACCGCGTTCTGATCAGAAACTGAAAGAGGAAGCAGATGAAGATTTGATCTGCCTCCAACTTCCGATCAAAGCCCGCCCAGGGCTATCACGGGCGGGCTTTTTATGGCCTGTCGTGTTACAGGTTTGCCTGCCCTGCCCTGGAACCGGATAATCCACCGACACACTCCCCCGAAAGGAATCAGACATTCCATGCAGGCCTATCTGGTTGGCGGTGCCGTTCGTGACGAATTACTGGGCCTTGAGGTCAAGGACCGGGACTGGGTGGTCGTCGGCGCGACACCAAAGGAAATGCTTGCCAAAGGATTCAAACAGGTAGGCGCGGACTTTCCGGTCTTTCTGCACCCCCGTACCCGGGAAGAATATGCCCTGGCTCGCACCGAGCGCAAAGAGGGGCGCGGCTACCACGGTTTTACGGTTTATAGCGCACCGGATGTTACCCTCGAGCAGGACTTGCGGCGACGGGACCTGACCATCAATGCGATAGCCAAAACCGAGGACGGCGCCTTGGTGGACCCATTCAAGGGCCGAAGCGATATACAAGATCGCAAGCTCCGCCATGTCTCGGAAGCCTTCGCCGAAGACCCCCTGAGAATTCTTCGCACCGCCCGGTTCGCAGCCCGCTTTCAGCCACTTGGATTCAGCGTGTGCGATCAGACCATGGGCCTGATGAAGCAAATGGTGGCTAGCGGAGAAGTGGACCACCTGGTTCCTGAACGGGTCTGGCAGGAGTTCCAGCGGGCGCTGCATGAAAAGGCGCCCCGGGCCTTTTTCGAAGTTCTCCAGGACTGCGGGGCCCTGGAGGTACTCATTCCGGAACTGGCACCCGAAAAGCTGTTTCAACTTTCGATGGCGACACTTGGTTGTGTCCACAACCAGTCTGACGCCCAGACGGAAGAACGCTTTGCCGCCCTGCTGTCCCCCATGGATGACTCTGCAGCCATGGCACGAGCCAAGGCGCTGAAAGCCCCCAATGATTGCCAGAACCTGGCGCGACTGGTTACAGCCTTCAAGCCACAAATCAGGAACATCGATGCTCAGCACCCTGAAGCCGAAGCCTTGCTGGACCTGCTGGACCAGGCGGACTTCTGGCGCCGCCCGGAGCGCTTTTCGCAACTGATGAACGTGCTCGAATGCGCCCTTCCCGGCGAGTCGGGCCCACTGAACCTGCTTCGAACCGCCTCTGGGGCCGCTACCGGTGTTGACCCAAAAACTCTCCTCGCCCGGGGCTACAAAGGCAAAGAGCTGGGCAGCGCAATCCGAACCGAACGCTTGAAACGTATCGGCGATGCCATCGCCCCGACCAACTACTGAGGAGTCACCATGCCGTCCACAACACCCGTTGCCCTGGTCACCGGCGCAGCCCACCGTCTTGGCGCACAGACGGCCCGGACACTTCACGAAAGAGGCTGGAACCTGGTGATTCACTACCGGAGCCGAGAAGAGCAGGCGAGGTCACTGATTGAGCAACTGAACCGGCAACGGCCCGACTCTGCCTGCGCCCTTCAGGCGGATCTCAGCCATACAGCCGGCGTGAAAAGATTGGCCGGTGATGCCATCGCACACTGGGGCCGACTGGATGCACTGGTTAACAATGCGTCGGTGTTTTACCCCACCCCGACTGCGGACACCTCCGAAGACGACTGGGACACCATCCTGAACACCAACCTCAGGGCCCCGTTTTTCCTGCTTCAGGAATGCCTGGCCGAACTTCGGCGAAACCGCGGCAGCGTGGTAAATCTGATCGATATTTACAGTGAAAGACCCATCGATGACCATCCACTTTACTGCGCCAGTAAAGCCGGCCTCGCCGCCCTGACACGTTCCTGGGCGAAAGACCTGGCACCGGACGTGCGGGTGAACGGTGTATCACCGGGCGCAATCCTCTGGCCCGAGGGCGAGGCCGAAATGGACGAGACCACGCAGCAGGCGATTCTCCAGAAGACCCCACTGGCCCGCACAGGAAATCCTGATGATATTGCCCATACCATCGCATTCCTGGTCTGCGATGCGCCTTTCATCACCGGTCAGGTTATCGCCGTGGATGGTGGCCGAAGCCTGAACATGTAATCCAGACAGTGACCTCCAGACCTGCCCGTTTTGGCCGGGCGCCGCTTTCCGGATACAATGCCGACAGTTTTCAATCCTGCACGCGCCGGGCCTGATTCCCCGCGTGCCTCTGATCCGGAGATTTCCCATGCGTGATGTCGTTATTGTTGCCGCCCGCCGTACTGCTATCGGAACCTTTGGCGGAGGTCTCTCCAGCCTGAGCGCAGACCAGCTTGGAACCGCTGTGATCAAGGCAATCCTTGAAGAAACCGGCGTCGCCGGCGACCAGATCAACGAAGTGGTTCTCGGCCAGGTGCTTACCGCCGGTTGCGGCCAGAACCCGGCTCGCCAGTCCGCCATCAACGCGGGCATTCCTGCCTCCGTACCTGCAATGACCATCAACAAGGTCTGCGGTTCCGGCCTGAAGGCCGTGCATATGGCGGTACAGGCGATTCGCTGCGGCGACGCTGAACTGATGATTGCCGGCGGCCAGGAAAGCATGAGCCAGGCGCCCCACGTGTTGCCCAACAGCCGCAACGGTCAGCGCATGGGCAACTGGTCCATGGTGGATACCATGATCAAGGACGGCCTTTGGGATGCCTTCAACGATTACCACATGGGCATTACCGCCGAGAACATCGTCGAGAAATACGGTATCAGCCGTGACGAACAGGACGAGTTTGCTGCGGCGTCCCAGCAGAAAGCCGCCGCCGCCCGCAATGCCGGCTACTTCGATGGCCAGATTGTTCCGGTCTCCATCCCCCAGCGCAAAGGTGACCCGATCGTGGTAGACCGCGATGAAGGGCCGCGCGATGGCGTGACCGCCGAGAGCCTGGGTAACCTGCGTGCAGCGTTCAAGAAGGACGGCACGGTGACCGCCGGCAACGCCTCCTCCCTGAACGATGGCGCCGCCGCCGTGATGGTCTGCAGTGCCGATAAAGCAAAAGAGCTGGGACTGACTCCGATTGCCACCATCAAGGCCCATGCCAACGCCGGCGTGGACCCGACCATCATGGGCACCGGCCCGATCCCCGCCAGCCAGCGCTGCCTGAAACTCGCAGGCTGGAGCGTGGATGACCTGGACCTGGTGGAAGCCAACGAAGCCTTTGCCGCCCAGGCCATTTCCGTCAATCGCGACATGGGCTGGGATACCAGCAAGGTAAACGTGAATGGCGGTGCCATTGCCCTGGGCCATCCCATCGGCGCCTCCGGCTGTCGTATCCTGGTCTCGCTGCTGCATGAAATGGTTCGCCGCGACGCTCACAAGGGTCTGGCCACGCTGTGTATCGGTGGCGGCATGGGCGTTGCCCTGGCTGTCGAGCGCTGAGTTTCATGCTCCACGTGGTGCTGTACGAGCCGGAGATACCGCCGAATACCGGCAATATTATCCGGCTGTGCGCCAACACCGGTTGTCAGCTGCATCTGATTGAACCTCTGGGTTTTAACCTGGAAGACAAGCAGATGCGGCGGGCCGGGCTGGATTACAGCGAGTACGCGTCGGTCAGGATTCACCGAAATTACCGGGACTTTCTAGCCAGCGAGCAACCGCAACGCCTGTTCGGTCTGACCACCAAAGGCAGCACTCACTACCATCAGGTGCAGTATCAGGATGGCGACTACCTGATGTTCGGCCCGGAAACCCGTGGCCTCCCTGCTGAGGTTCGCGAAGGCCTGCAGCCCCAGCATCGCCTGCGGGTTCCCATGCAGCCGGAGAGCCGCAGCCTGAACCTTTCCAACACCGCGGCCCTGGTGGTTTACGAGGCCTGGCGGCAACTGGGGTTTAAGGGAGCAACATAAAAAAAACCGGCCGGAGCCGGTTTTTCTATTTCTTTTTCATCTGCCGCAGATCAGTGAGTCTGCTGCTCTTCGTTTGCCTCACCCGCAGCTTCTTCCTGCTTACGCTTGAGCGCCTGGGCATAGATGGCATCGAAATTCACCGGCGCCAACATCAGGGCCGGGAAGCTGCCCTTGTTCACAATGCCGTCGATCGCTTCGCGAGCGTAGGGGAACAGGATAGTCGGGCAGTAGGCGCCCAGCATCTGGCCCAACTGCTGGCCTTCGATGCCCTGAACCAGGAACACACCGCCCTGCTGGATCTCGACGATGTAAGCCACCTTCTCACCCACTTTCGCGGTAACGGTCAGGGAAAGCACAACCTCGTACTGGTTGTCGCTGACTTTGTTGTGGGAGGTATTCAGATCCAGGTTAACCTGCGGCTTCCACTGCTCCTGAAACACAGTTGGAGAGTTGGGCGATTCGAAAGACAGGTCCTTCACATAGATGCGCTGAAGGGCAAACTGGGGTTGGTTCTGGTTGTCACTGCCTGCTGCGGCTTGCTGATTCTCAGCCATTTTCGGTCCTTTCATTCTCAATCGTGGGCTCGGGGCCCGTTGTTATGGGATGCTCTAGAGCTTGCTGCCGGGACATTTTACGTTCAGGCCGGGCCGGCTAATGTGAAACAGTGCGGCAGAATGATCTTCAGATCAAGGGCCAACCTATTTCTTCACGAGCGGAAGGTTGCTTGCCTTCCAGTCAGCCACACCACCGTTCAGGCGAACCACATTGCTGAAGCCTTCCGCGTTCAGCTGCTTGACCGCCATGGCGGAATGCTGGCCCATTTTGTCGGCAACGATAATCTGCTTGTCCTTGAACTTGCTCAGCTCGCCAACGCGACTCTTGAGACTGTTCAGGGGAATGTTGATAGAGCCGGTAATACGCCCCTCACCAAACTCCTTGCGGTCCCGGATGTCCACTACAACGGCTTCATCCTTGTTGATCAGATTGACCGCGCCCTGGGCCGAGATCTTGGCACCGCCACGACGGGACTCCAGAATAAGGATGGCGACCAGAAATGCCACGAACAGCGACACAAGAATGTAGTGGTTAACGACAAATTCAAACAACCGGTCCATGAATTTACCCTGATGATGAGTTTGGCGCGATTATACACAGCCTGCTCCCCGGACAGAAGGTGACGAAACTGGCCAGTAAATGCGAAAATAGATAGACTCGATTTTTGTTTTAGTAAATTTACTAACATTTCACTTCCGGACCGAATGATGACTGCAATGCGCAAGCCGACTGCACTGATTATCCTGGACGGCTGGGGCCACCGTGACCCGGCTGAAGACAATGCCATCAGCAACGCCAGCACCCCGTTCTGGGATCAACTCTGGCAGAGCCAGCCCAAAACCCTCATCAACACGTCAGGGATGTTTGTCGGGCTGCCGCAGGGGCAAATGGGTAACTCGGAAGTTGGCCATATGAACCTGGGCGCAGGGCGCGTGGTCTATCAAAGCCTGACTCGTATCGACAAGGACCTGGAGGAAGGCACTTTCCAGAAGAATGAAGTTCTCTGCTCCGCTATCGACAAAGCCGTTCAGAGCGGCCGCGCCGTCCATCTCATGGGGCTGATGTCTCCCGGTGGTGTGCACAGCCACGAGGACCACATTATTGCGGCCGCGGAGCTGGCTGCTGCCCGCGGCGCGAAGGAAGTCTATATCCATGCCTTCCTTGATGGCCGCGATATGCCGCCTCGCAGCGCCAAACCGTCACTGGAGAAAGCGGCCGCGAAACTCAAGAGCCTGGGTGTTGGCCGGGTTGCGTCGATTGTCGGTCGTTACTATGCCATGGACCGTGACAACCGCTGGGACCGGGTGGAAGCCGCCTATAACTTGATGACCCAGGGAACCGCCGAGTTCGTCGCAGCTGATCCGGTATCCGGGCTGGAACAGGCCTACGAGCGCGGGGAGAACGACGAATTCGTGGCACCAACCCGCATCCACGCCGCGGGCGAGCCGGAAGGCACCATAAACGATGGCGACACGGTGCTGTTCATGAACTTCCGTGCCGACCGTGCCCGGGAGATGACCCGCACCTTCGTGGAAAAGGACTTTGACGGTTTCGAACGCAAGAAGCACCCGGAACTGGCCGATTTTGTCATGTTGACCGAGTACGCGGCCGACATCAAAACGTCCTGCGCCTACCCGCCGGAGCAGCTTACCAATGGCCTTGGCGAGTATATGGCGAAGCAGGGAAAGACCCAGCTGCGAATTGCCGAAACCGAAAAATACGCCCACGTAACCTTCTTCTTCAATGGTGGCCTGGAAACGCCGTTCGAAGGTGAGGACCGGATCCTGGTGCCGTCCCCCAAAGTAGCCACCTACGACCTGCAGCCGGAAATGAGCGCGCCGGAAGTTACGGACAAGCTGGTAGAGGCCATCAAAAGCGGCAAATACGATCTGGTGGTCTGCAACTACGCCAATGGCGACATGGTTGGCCACACCGGCAAGCTGGATGCGGCGATCAAGGCAGCCGAATGCCTGGACGAGTGCGTGAAGCGTGTTGTCGAAGCTCTGGATGAAGTTGGCGGCGAAGCACTGATTACCGCCGACCACGGCAACTGCGAGCAGATGACCGACCCCAACTCCGGTCAGGTCCACACCGCCCATACAATCGGGCCAGTGCCACTGGTATACACCGGCCATCGCAAGGTTGAGCTGAAGAACGACGGAAGCCTGAGCGATGTGGCACCTTCGCTGCTCACCCTGATGGGGCTGGAGCAACCAGAGGAGATGACCGGGCACAGCCTGGTTGAGATCGGCTGATCCGGGAACGGAACCAACCTTTGCGACTGACCGCAACTCTGGCGCTCACCCTTTTTCTGGGTGCAGCGCCGGCACTCGCCAAACAGGATGTTACCCCGGCCCAGATCGAGGAACTCAAGGAACGCATTGAGGACATCGACGATTGGCTGGAGGACGCCGAAGAAGACCGCTCCTCCCTGGAGCGGCAGCTTGCCGCGACCGAAAAGAACATCAGCCGCCTGACCCGCGAGCGGCGATCCCTGCGCCAGCAGGCAGATCAGCAGCAGCAAAGACTCAGGGAACTGGAGAATGAGGCGCAGGAGCTCACACAAACCCTCGACCGCCAGCGGGAGAGCCTCAAGAAGCAGATCCGCGCAGCCTGGATGGAAGGGGACGCGCCAGCGGTAAAAGTCCTGCTCAATGAGATAGATCCGGACAAGATCGCACGGACCATGACCTATTACGAATACCTCAGCAAGGACACCGTCAACCGCCTGGAAGCGTTCAGGCAAAGCCTGCAAGAACTCAGAAACACTCAGGCTGCCGTGCAATCGACGCGGGTCGAACTGGCCAGAACCGAGGAAAACGTCGCCAAACGCCAGCAGGAACTGACCGAATCCAGACAGAAACGCCAGCAGACCCTGGCAGCACTCAAAGCCGACATCCAGAACCGCCTGAGCGAACGGGAAGAGCTGGAATCAGATCGCAAACGGCTGGAAAACCTGCTTGAAGAAGTCCAGCAGGCAATCAACAACATCCCCTCACCTAACGAATCCCAGCCCTTCGCTTCACTGCGCAACAAGCTGCCGTGGCCAGTGGAGGGCAAGGTATTGAGCCGCTATGGTGAACGCTATGCCGATGGCAAACTCCGACGCAACGGCCTTCTTATCGGCACCGGTGATGAAGCGGAAATTCGGGCAATACACTACGGTCGGGTGGTATTCGCCAACTGGCTTCGGGGTTTTGGCCTGATTACCATCATTGATCATGGCGACGGCTACATGACACTGTACGGCCACAGCAGTAGCCTGTTCACCAGTCCCGGGGACTGGGTGGTTGCAGGCGAGCCCATCGCCCAGGCAGGCCGTACCGGTGGCACCGACTCCCCGGCCCTGTATTTTGAGGTTCGCCACAATGGCAAGCCCGATAATCCGGGCCGGTGGCTGGCGAACTGAGGCACTCGTCGAGGGCTGACAAACGCCGCGGGTAACGCCATACTGTCCGGAGTCAGGGAATCCAGTCCAACTATCGGAATAAAAACAGGATATGTGAATGAAACGGGTCAGCAGTACACTTAACGCCTTTCCATTACGCAGCATTGCGCTCGCTACCTGTTTCGCAACCGCCTCCGGACTGGCCTGGGCCCAGGATGAAGACACCACCACCGAACAGCTTCTCGAAGGCATCCAGAATGGTGAACGGGTGGAAATCAGCCTGCCGGACCCCGAGAAACAGCTGCCCCTGGAAGATCTTCGGAAGTTCACCGAGGTATTCAGCCGCATCAAAGACGCCTATGTCGAGGAAGTAAGCGATCGCAAACTCCTCGAAAGCGCGATCAAAGGCATGCTGTCGGACCTCGACCCCCACTCCACTTACCTGGCACCCAAGGACTACGAAGAGCTGGAAGAAAGCACCTCCGGCGAGTTCGGCGGGCTGGGCATTGAAGTGGGCATGGAGAACGGCTTCGTAAAAGTGATTGCGCCCATCGACGACACGCCGGCCCAGAAAGCGGGCGTCCAGGCCGGGGACCTGATCATCAAGCTTGATGAAAAGCCGGTCAAAGGCATGAGCCTGGAAGAAGCCGTCAAACTGATGAGGGGCAAACCCGGCTCTGTGCTGACACTGACGATCATGCGGGAAGGCGAGACCGGCCCCATTGAAATCGAAGTGGAGCGCGACATCATCAAGGTCACCAGCGTGAAATCCCGCATGCTGGAGAATGGCTACGGCTATGTTCGCATTACCCAGTTCCAGGCGGATACCGGTTCACAGTTCAGGGATGCACTCAACGGCCTTGAAGACGAACTGGGGCAGGACCTTGACGGGCTCATCATCGACCTTCGCAATAACCCGGGTGGCGTCTTGCAGGCAGCCGTGGAGTCTGCCGATGCCCTCCTCGATGAAGGACTTATCGTCTACACCGAAGGCCGTATCCAGAGCTCACGCCTGCGCTTCAGCGCAAGGGCCGGCGACATCATGGCAGGCACGCCCATTGTGGTGCTGATCAACGGCGGCTCCGCCTCGGCATCGGAAATCCTGGCCGGTGCACTCCAGGACCATGAACGGGCCGTGGTGATGGGCACCCAATCCTTCGGCAAAGGCAGTGTCCAGACGGTGATTCCACTGGATGAGACCCATGCCATCAAGATGACCACCGCCCGCTATTACACGCCGGATGGCCGTTCCATCCAGGCGACGGGAATCAAGCCGGACATCGTAGTACGCCCGGCGGAGCTGAAGGAACTCGACAGCAAACCCTTCTTTACCGAAGCGGACCTGAGCGGTCACCTTGAAGGCCAGAACGAAGGCCAGGAGAAGGACGGCGAAAGCGAAGCAAACGCCGATTCAGGCTCCCTCGCAGACCGGGATTACCAGCTGCGTTCGGCACTGAACCTTCTTAAAGGCATCCGGATTCTGAACCCGAACAAGAAGGACAAGGCAGAAGGAAGCGATCAGTGACAGTAGCGCGTACCCTGCTGGCACTGGCATTCTGCATTACGGCCGGCGCGGTGTCGGCAGAGCCGACACGAACGGCCCTACCCCCGACCATTGCCATCATCATCGATGACATGGGCCACAGCCTTGCTGAAGGTAAGCGACTGGCAAACCTGGATCAGCCGCTTACGCTGGCCTTCCTGCCCTACCGGCGCCACACCGACAGCCTTGCCCGGCTCGCCCACAAGCAGCACAAAGAAATCATGCTGCACGCGCCCATGGCCAACACCCGCAATTACGGCCTCGGCCCGGGCGGCCTGACCCCGGATATGGATGAACAAAGCATGGTAACCACGCTTCGCCGTGCGTTGCAGTCGATTCCCCATGTGCAGGGTGTCAACAACCACATGGGCAGCCTGCTGACCCAGCAGCTGCAGCCCATGGACTGGGTGATGAAGGAGTTGTTCCGCTACCCGGTGTACTTTATCGATAGCCGCACCATCGCCTCATCCGTTGCTGGTGATGTTGCTGCCGCCTACCGGATTCCAACCATGACCCGGGACGTGTTTCTCGACCATGAGCAAACCGAAGAGTTTGTAGACCGCCAGTTCAAACTGCTGATCAAGCGCGCCCGGGAAAACGGCAGTGCCATCGGCATTGGCCATCCTCACAAGGTCACTGTGGATTATCTGGAGAAGCACCTGCCAACACTGGATGAGCAGGGTATCGCCATAGCCACCGTCAGTGGGCTTTGGGCAATGCGTAACGGTAATCGTGAGATGTTTGCGGAGGGAGAAAAGCAGGCCATTCGACCTGCTTTCGCAAAGAAGGATTAATCGCGGACTTCTATACCCTGGGCCTTCATAAAGGCCTTCGCTTCCGGAATGGTGTGCTGCCCAAAGTGGAAGATAGAGGCCGCCAGTACCGCATCGGCCCCACCCTGGGTAACGCCATCAGCAAGGTGCTGGAGCTCTCCGACGCCGCCTGAGGCAATCACCGGCACAATTACCGCATCGCTGATGGCCTTGGTCAGGCCCAGATCAAAGCCGATCTTGGTGCCGTCCCGATCCATGCTGGTAAGCAGTAACTCACCAGCGCCCATATCTACCATCTTGCGCGCCCATTCAACGGCATCCAGCCCCGTGGGCTTGCGACCACCGTGGGTAAAGATCTCCCAGCGGGGCTCCTCACCCTCTTCACTGACGCGCTTGGCATCAATGGCCACCACAATGCACTGGCTGCCAAAACGTTCAGCCGCTTCCCGCACAAACTCGGGGTTGAACACAGCGGCAGTGTTGATCGACACCTTGTCTGCACCGGCATTCAGCAGCTTACGGATGTCATCCACCGTGCGCACACCGCCGCCCACCGTCAGCGGAATGAAGACTTCCGCTGCCATTCGCTCGACAGTCTCGTAGGTGGTGTCACGGCTTTCATGACTGGCCGTGATGTCGAGGAAGGTGATCTCGTCGGCGCCCTGCTCGTTGTAGCGACGGGCTACCTCCACCGGGTCGCCGGCATCACGGATGTCAACGAAGTTGACGCCTTTCACCACGCGGCCTTTGTCGACATCGAGGCAGGGAATGATGCGTTTTGCCAGAGCCATAAGCCGTCCTTACCCCTTCAGGCCGTCGCAGAAGGCCTGGGCTTCAGCCACGTCCAGCGTGCCTTCATAAATGGCACGCCCCGTGATGGCACCCAGGATACCTTTGTCGGCCACGGTCGCCAGGCGCTTGAGGTCGTCCATGTTGGTGACACCGCCAGAGGCAATCACAGGTATTCCGCCCTCTTCCGCCAGCGCAGCAGTGGCCTCAACATTGACGCCCTGCATCATGCCATCGCGGCTGATGTCGGTGTAAACAATCGCGTCCACACCATCGTTGGCAAAGCGCTTCGCAAGGTCAGTGGCCATCACTTCTGACACTTCTGCCCAGCCATCAGTGGCTACGCGCCCGTCTTTGGCGTCCAGCCCAACGATGATGTGGCCCGGGAATTTCTGGCACATTTCAGTCACAAATTCCGGCTCTTTCACCGCCTTGGTACCGATAATGACCCACTGTACACCGGCTTTCAGATAGGCCTCGATGGTTTCAGCCGAGCGGATGCCGCCACCGATCTGTATCGGCAGATCCGGGTATTTGCGGGCAATAGCCTGGACGATTTCACCGTTGACCGGCTCGCCGGCGAAGGCGCCGTTCAGGTCAACCAGGTGCAGACGGCGGGCGCCGGCCTCCACCCAGCGGGTGGCCATATCGACAGGGTCGTCACCAAACACCGTGGAGTCATCCATACGGCCCTGGCGAAGGCGCACGCATTTGCCGTCTTTGAGATCGATCGCGGGAATTATCAGCATTTTCCAGTCCAGTTTGTAAAATTCTCAAGCAGCTGCAGTCCCGCCCGGGCACTTTTCTCCGGGTGGAATTGCACTGCAAAAATATTGTCTCGCGCGACTGCTGCCGCCAGGTCGACACCGTAATGGGTACGGCCTGCCATATCAGCGTTGCCTTCGGCTTCTGCGTAGAAGCTGTGCACGAAGTAGAAACGGTCTTCGTCGGGAATGTTGTGCCACAGGGGATGATCAATGGTCTGCTGCACCTGGTTCCAGCCCATATGAGGGACCTTCAGGCGCTCACCATTCTCCGTCAGATGGTCACCGAAATAGCGCACTTCCGAGGGAAACAGGCCGATACAGTCAACGCCACCGTTTTCCTCGCTGCGGGACATCAGGGCCTGCATACCCACGCAGATGCCGAGAAACGGGCGATCCTGAGAGACTTCACAAACCAGATCTACCACGCCGAGACGATGCATTTCCGCCATGCAGTCGCGGATGGCGCCGACGCCGGGGAGGATGACACGGTCGGCTTCACGGATTTTCTGGGCGTTGTCAGTGACCAGTACGGTGGTATCCGGGGCAACGTGCTCTACCGCTTTTTTGGCAGAGTGAAGGTTACCCATGCCGTAGTCGATTATGGCAACGGTTTTCATGATTGTTGCGGTGTCCTTGATTGACCGGCCAAAACTGACCGGTTAAAGCGAGCCTTCTGGTGACGAGCCTTTTACAACGAGCCTTTGGTGGACGGCGTAATACCGGCCATGCGCTCGTCCATTTCAATGGCCATGCGCAGGGCACGACCGAAGGCTTTGAACACGGTTTCAATCTGGTGGTGGGTGTTTTTGCCCTTCAGATTGTCGATGTGCAGGGTCACCATGGAGTGGTTCACGAATCCGTGGAAGAACTCCTCGAACAGGTCAACGTCAAAACCGCCGACGGCGCCACGGGTATAGGGCACATCCATCATTAGTCCCGGGCGGCCGGAAAGATCGATAACCACACGGGAAAGAGCCTCATCCAGCGGCACATAGGCGTGGCCATAACGGCGGATACCCTTTTTGTCGCCAACGGCCTGCTTGAAGGCCTGGCCAAGGGTGATACCGATGTCTTCCACGGTATGGTGGTCGTCGATGTGCAGGTCGCCCCTGGAAACGATGTTCAGATCCACCAGGCCATGACGGGCAATCTGATCCATCATGTGCTCCAGAAAGGGCACGCCGGTGTCGAAACTGGATTTACCGGTACCGTCGAGATCAATCTCAACGGTGATCTGGGTTTCAAGGGTATTTCTTTCTACCCGAGCCTTGCGTTCGGCCATGGGGACTCCGTGACAATTGAGCGGCATAACGCCGGAAAAATTCTATCCGGCGATTATACCTTTTATGTCCGCCGGAGTCCCACAACCGGTTTAATCGCTGCAATAGCGAAACGCGGTTATTCAGCAGACCGGGTCTTGTCAGAAAGCCTTTTTGAGGTTGTTCATGTAGGTGTCCACAAGACTGTTGAACTCGTGTTTGATAACCGGGCTGATTGCCAGTTTGAGCAGGCTTGGCAGGGGCACCGTCAGCTCTGCACTGGTCTGGAATTTCACGGCCGTGGCATTGTCGCCCTTGGGTTTAATGGTCCAGGAACCGCTTACAACGCCGTTGCCTTCGCCTTTTACCGGCTCCCAGGTAATCCTTCCGGCGTCTTTGTCCGAATGGTATTTGCAGGCGTAAACGGACTGGATGGCGTGCTTGTCGACACCAACTTTTTCCATTTCCCAGCGGTAGGTGTTGTCGCCGAGGTCGGTCAGTTTGTGAACCTTGGGAAAGTGACTGGCTGAACGTGGCACATCGGCCAGCAGATCAAACACTTCATCATAGCCTCCGGGAATCTCAAGCTCCCGGTTCAGCTCAATAGAGACGGTAATAGCCACGGCCAACTCCTTCTTGTGTTTATAGGTATCAATGTAGTCGGTAAATCAAGGACGTGTATTTTGGCCCAACACTACCGCATTGTCATACTCCTGCGCTGTTAATTTGTTAACCCTGCGTTATCCTTTGGGTCATTGGCGTCGGTATTCGCCGCGAATACTGCAAGCTCCCAACATTAGGAAGGAAGCCTGAATCATGAAAGCCGTCCGTTATGTGCTGATTGGTATCGTTGCACTCATCGTTCTTGCTGTGGCTGCCGTTGCCATCGCCATGGCCGTGATCAACCCCAACGACTATAAGCCTCAGATTGAACAAGCCGTTGAAGATGCAACGAACCTGGACCTCATCCTTGAGGGCGACATTGGCTGGTCTTTTATTCCACTCGGTCTGGAGCTGAATTCCGTAGAAGCCACACTGGAGGGTGATCGCTTTGTGGCCCTGGAGCAGTTGGTTGCCCAGATCGATTTCTGGTCGCTTATTGCCATGTCGCCACGGGTAAACACCTTCGTGCTGGACGGGTTGGACGTCCGGCTGGAAGTGGACGAACAGGGCAACGGCAACTGGACCAGAATCATGCCCGAGGAGTCAGCCGGAGCGGCAACGGAAGAATCAGCCGGCACCCAGGATGAGCAGGCTCAGGAAGGTGAAGGAGCCGGCGGCGAGCCCTTGAACTTCAACGTTGAGAACGTTCAGATCAGTAATGCCCAGGTGCACTACATTGACAAGAGCACCGGCCAATCGGTCACTCTCGAGAACTTCACCGTTAACGCCAGCAATATCACCCTGGGTTCCGAGTTCCCGCTGGAAATCGGATTCCGGGTTGCCACTACCCAGCCCACGTTTGAAGTGGATGGCAGCATAAGCGCCCGCCTCGCTGCCAACGAAGCTCTCAACGAATTCGCCGTATCCAGCCTGAATGCTGTGTTTGACATGACCGGCGAGCCGTTCGGCGGCAAAGAGGTCACTGCTGAACTTGGCGGCTCTGCCCGGGCGAATCTGGAAAACGAAACCGCCACCCTGAGCGGCTTTACCGCCAGCCTGGCCAACCTGAACCTGTCTACCGATCTGGATGTCTCAGGATTCGGCAACAAGCCAACCCTGAGCGGCAAGATCTCCATCGCTGAGTTCTCGCTGAAAGACCTTCTGAACAACCTCGGCCAGCCTGCAGTGGAAACCAGCGATGCGGACGTGCTTGAAGCCATCGCATTCTCCACCGGAATTGGCGGTCCGGCGGGCAAGGTGGAACTCACCGACCTGACCATCAAACTGGATGACACCACGTTCAATGGCTCCGGCAGTTACAACCTGGCCGATTCAGGCATTGTCTTCAACCTGCAGGGTGACCAGTTGAATGCCGACCGCTACCTGCCACCCAAGGCAGAGGGGGAAGCCGAGGAAGCGCCTACTAACCAGGAAACCGCGGCAACTGGACCGGAGGGCGACCTGCTGCCCCTGGAGACCCTTCGTAGCCTGTTGCTGGATATTGATCTGGGTCTCGGACAGCTGATCGTAAGCAACCTGACCATCAACGAAATCAAGGCGAGCACTACCGCGAAAAACGGCCTGCTCAAGATTGATGAGTTCAGCGGCAAACTTTACAAAGGCAGCTTTGGCGCCAATGTGACCATCGACGCCCGCAGCGACAACCCGAAATGGACCGTGGCTTCAGACGTTACCAACGTTCAGACCCTGCCCCTGCTCACCGATCTTGCGGAGGTAGACATGCTTGGCGGCGGTGCGAACCTCAAAGTGAACGCCACCACCACCGGTAACCGAATCTCGTCACTGCGCAGCAATGCTGACGGCCAGATCAGCTTCAACCTGGCAGAGGGCGAGTTCCGTCGCATGAACCTGACCCGCATGGCCTGCCAGGGCATCGCACTGGTCAACCAGGAAGACCTGACAACCACAGACTGGGGCACCAGCACGCCGTTCAACGACATGCGTGGCACCCTGGACATCAACGGCAACACTCTGAATAACACCGATCTGGTCGCCGCACTGGCCGGCATGCGCCTTGAGGGCAACGGTACCGTGGATATGGCCCAGAGCCAGCTGGATTACGAAGTGGGCCTGAGAATCGTCGGTGAGATCCACAGGGACGAGGCCTGCCGTGTCACCGAATACGTGGAAAACGCGGTTATTCCTGTAGAGTGCCGGGGCAACTTCGCCGAGGACCCGGCCGGCCTGTGTTCTTTCGACGGATCCCGCTTCCGGGACACTCTGAAAACCATCGCGGAAAACGCTGCCAAGGCAAAAGCCCGAGAGGAAGTCGACAAGGCAAAAGCCAAGGCGGAGGAAAAGGTGAAAGAAAAGGTTCAGGAGCAACTCGGCGACAAACTGAAAGGTCTGTTCAACTGATGCACGACCGTTTCGCCGACAAGCTGCTGCAATGGTACGACAGCCACGGCCGGCATGACCTGCCGTGGCATCACAACCGGAACGCCTACCGGGTGTGGGTCTCGGAAATCATGTTGCAGCAAACCCAGGTAACCACCGTTATCCCCTACTTCGAAGCGTTCATGAAACGCTTCCCGGACGTCCATGCCCTGGCCGAAGCCCCCGTGGATGATGTGCTCAGCCACTGGTCCGGCCTGGGATACTACGCCCGGGCCCGTAACCTGCAAAAAGCCGCGCAGACTGTTGTTCAGGACTTTGCTGGTGAGTTTCCACAAACCCAGGAAGAACTGGAATCCCTGACCGGCATCGGCCGCTCCACAGCCGCCGCCATCCTGGCCCAGGCCTTCGGCGTTCGCGCCGCCATCCTGGATGGCAACGTCAAACGGGTGCTGGCGCGCTACCATGCGATCCCCGGCTGGCCCGGACAGACCGCCGCCCTCAATCAACTCTGGCAACGGGCGGAAGAGCATACTCCCGAACAGCGGGTGCGTGACTACACCCAGGGCATCATGGACCTGGGCGCCATGGTTTGTACCCGCAGCCGACCGGCCTGCGAGAGCTGCCCGCTGCAAGAAGGCTGTACGGCCTACGCTCAGAATGAAACCTCACTCTATCCCGGCTCCAAACCGAAAAAGGCCAAACCGGAGAAAACCACCTGGATGGTTATCATCGAGGACGGCGAGGGGCGCATCCTGCTGGAGCGTCGCCCTCCCAGTGGCATCTGGGGCGGCCTCTGGAGCCTGCCGGAACTGGACCCGGCTTACGGGGCCGACGAACTTCAGGAGGCCTGCGAGCAGAGCCTGGGGCTGGATTGCGGAGAGCCGGAGCTGATCAGCGGCTTTCGCCATACCTTCTCCCATTACCACCTGCACATTCAGCCGGCCCGCCTGAACGTCACTGGCCGAGCCAACACCGTTGCAGACAGCGATCATCTGAAATGGCTGCACCGCCATGAAGCGCTCAACCTCGGTCTGCCGGCGCCGATCAGGTCGCTACTTACCGAACCGGAGCAAGCTGCCTTGCTTTGATCTGGCCGGCCAACGCCCTCACCCGCAACGATCTGTTATCATCACCGCCAGCAACATTTGCCAACAGGAGCCACCATGAGCCGTACCGTTTTCTGCCGCAAATACCAGAAAGAACTGGAAGGCCTGGACTTCCCGCCCATGCCCGGCGCCAAGGGCCAGGACATCTTCGAAAATATTTCCAAGCAGGCCTGGGAAGAATGGCAGGCCCAGCAGACCATGCTGATCAACGAGAAACATCTGAGCCTGATGGACCCGAACACCCGCAAGTATCTGCAGGCGCAGATGGAACATTTCTTCAATAACGAACCGTTCGACAAGGCTGAAGGCTACGTTCCACCGGAACAATAACGCCGGATTGATCAAAGGCTGAGCATGCCTAAAAAGATTCGGAAATTTTCCGGCTCAGCCTTGACTCAATACATCGAAACCGGTTTAATAGCGCCCCGTTGCACAGCAGTAGCGCAACATGCCCGGATAGCTCAGTTGGTAGAGCAGGGGATTGAAAATCCCCGTGTCGGTGGTTCGATTCCGCCTCCGGGCACCATTAAGAATTCAGACAAAACCCGCCTTGTGCGGGTTTTGTTGTTTTTGACGCCTGAGAAAGACGACTCACGCGACTCTTTGGGCATGACTCGCCCTGGGATCAATGCGCTCTTCCATCAGCCGTCGCTCACTCATGGCTCTTTTCAGTTCCGTGTAATTGGTGGGGCTGGGATCCTCTTCGTAACGCTCCTGGGCCAGTCTCGCCAGGTCACATTTGTCGAGCCATTTCTCAATCAGCTCTGTCGTCTTCATAGCCACCTCGTTTCGTTGAATTCACTCGGTCAGCATAAAGACCTGGCTGCGCCCTATCTCGGTTGTTTTTCGCATGAATTGTGGCGAATCCTGGAGGGCGCGGGGATCAGGATCGAGTAGGAGGGGGAGTTACCTCCCCCGTCCTCTCACACCACCGGGCATACGGTTCCGTACCACGGCGGTTCATGGTTGGCTCGGAAGCCGATTCA
This sequence comes from Marinobacter sp. MIT932201, assembly GCF_047123295.1. NCBI lineage: Bacteria > Pseudomonadati > Pseudomonadota > Gammaproteobacteria > Pseudomonadales > Marinobacteraceae > Marinobacter > Marinobacter sp. MIT932201. Next base: position 3,658,862 of record NZ_CP138917.1, read on the forward strand.
TCGTATCCAGCAAGCTTACCAGAGACAGACCGTTGAACACCCTCTTGGGCAGCGCCGTATTCATGTGAGAGGCGCCACTGTTCCACCAAGGCCCACGACCATTCGTGGCACCCATCCAGGCCCTCGGTGCTGGCAGACCCAACCGCATTAGACAGCGTGCCCGCGTGCGGGGCCGTTTCCATTGCTGCCACAAGATCAAGCGGAGCCGTCGGCGTATCCAGCCATCCAGCGCTGCCACCGGGCGCTTCGAGGCGGTGAGGCGATAGTAATTCGCCCAGCCCCGTAGGACCGGGTTCAGCTTCTGGATAGTCGTCGTCAGCGACTGCCCGCGAGATCGCTTAAGCAGCGGACGCAGCTTGGTCATGAAGGCCTTCAGGCTCTTCGGTGCAACCCTCAACCGTACCTGCCTTTTATGCCAGCTTACGCTGTACCCCAGGAAGCTCCGACGCCATGGGCGATCCACAGCACTTTTGTCTGTGTTCACGGTTAGGCGCAGGCGCGTTGCCAGGAACTGGGTCATGCTGGCCATCACCCGGTCACCGGCTCTTTTACTGCGAACGTAGATATTACAGTCGTCCGCGTAGCGGCAGAACCGGTGTCCCCGCTGCTCCAGCTCCCGGTCCAGTTCGGTCAGAAGCACGTTGGAGAGCAAGGGTGAGAGAGGGCCACCTTGCGGCGTCCCTTCCCTTCTCGGGCTGACCAGCCCACCTTCGAGCATGCCGGCTCGCAGGTACCGTCGGATCAGAGTGAGTATCCGTCGGTCGGTGATGCGACGGGCCAGCAGGCCCATCAGCACATCGTGGTTGACCCGGTCAAAGAACTGGGCCAAATCCAGATCGACCACCCAACGATGGCCGTCGTTGATATGCCGTTGCATCGCCTTGACCGCCTGATGAGCACTCCGGCCGGGGCGGAACCCGTAGCTGTGGTCCGAGAAGGTCGGCTCCAGCATCGGGCTCAGCGTTTGGTGTAGTGCCTGTTGAATCAAGCGATCCTGTACCGTCGGAATACCCAGCACCCGTTCGCCGCCTTGCGGCTTGGGAATACTGACCCTGCGTACCGGCTGAGGGTAGTAGTCTCCGGCCAACAGCCGCTCGCGCAGCGTTGGCCAATGCTGTTGCAGGTGGCCCTTCAGGGCAGTGACCGGCATCTGATCGACGCCGGCGGCGCCCCTGTTGGACACCACCCGCTGATACGCATGCATCAGGTTCGGGCGCTCAAGCACCTGTTCCATCAGCGTATTCGGCTCCGCGTTCGTCCACGAGTGAGCCCCCGCGCCTGCCTCGACACGGGCTTCAGTCTCTGCCGGATACTGTCCGGCGCCTCCCTGAATACCCTGACCCATTCGGGTCGCTTCTGTCTTCATAAGCACATCACGAGAACTCATCGCCTACTAACGGCTAACCATGTTCGGCCCTTCAGTACGCGGTGACGCATCTACTATGGCCTCTGCTGAGTTCTGGCGCCCCATCCCCACCCCTCACGGGGCAGGTAGCACAGTGGCAGAGAGCCAGACTTCCCAGGGTAAGACGCGTGACCTTCACACTTATGCCTGCCGCATTTACGTCCACACCGTCCGTGCAAGTATGGGGCTTTGACGATCGTTGCCGTCTCACCCGGTGTGACCGCCTCCTATGCGATTCCTGTTCGTCAGGCCAGTGCTTTGCCTGCGGCTTCCTTCAGATTCCACCTCGCGGTGGACACCCTTGCCGTCCGGCTAGTGGTTCCCCTTGCCGGGTCCACAGGGGACTTACACCCCCAAGTCATCCGGTCAGCACCACCTGGACCGGAACAGCGCCGTCGAGGCGCTACGCGCCATGCCTGGCGCACAAATCGGGATAGGGGGGAGCCATGAGGCTCCACCCCTCCCACACCACCCGGCATGCGGGTCCGCACCGGGCGGTTCGAGACGTTGAGGGTTCACGAGAGTCTCGGCACTCCCAACCGGTCGAAGTAGGCAATCGTCAGGACATTGTGGATGGCAGAGCGACTGTTGTGCCACCAGCGGCGACTCAGAGCCGCCACAGATTCAGCCACCCAGGAACTGGCACCCAACCGGACCAGCTCCCGGTAGATCGTCTTACCCCGCCGCCACTGCCGGAGGTGGAGCATTCTCAGACGACGACGTATCCACTCATCCAGTGATCGCCAGATGCGTGGCGTTTGCGCCAGCCTGAAGTACCCTTTCCAGCCGAGCAGGTATCGGCGGAGTTGCTCTACCACCTGTTCAATACTGCGACCCCCTGATCCCCGGGTCAGTTGCCGGATCCGGAGCTTGAACGCCTGTAACGCCCTGGTGGATACCGCGCGTCGAACCTCAGCGTTCCTCCCTTGCCACAGGGCATAGCCGAGGAACTTGCGCCCGAACACGCTGGTCACCGCGCTCTTGGCTTCGTTAATCACCAGACGCAACTTTCCATAACAGCGGCGGAGTAACTGCATGACCCGTTCTCCCGCCTTGTGGCTGCGAACGTAGACGTTGCAGTCATCGGCGTAACGGGCGAAGCAGTGCCCCCGGCGTTCCAGCACTTTATCCACCTCGTCCAGCAGAACGTTGGCCAACAACGGCGACAATGGCCCGCCTTGCGGCGTGCCCTCGTGCCGATCCATGACCACACCACCGTCCATGATGCCCGCGTTCAGGTACGCACGAACCAGCCGGATAACGCCGGGGTCGTTTATGCGTTTCTTCAGGCGGTCGATCAGGATGTCGTGGTTGACCCGGTCGAAGAACTTCGACAGGTCGACGTCCACCACGATATGGCGGCCCTGTTGGGCGTAACGCTGCGCAGCCAACACGGCGTCGTGGGCCCGACGGCCCGGGCGGAAGCCGTAGCTGTGCTCGCTGAAGGTGGGATCAATCAGAGGTTGCAGCACTTGCAACAGTGCCTGTTGAATCAGACGATCAGTGACGGTGGGGATGCCCAGTTCCCGCTCACTGCCGTCCGGCTTCGGGATGCCTACCCGACGGACGGGCTGTGGTTGGTAGGCGCCGCTCAGCAGGTGCTGGCGAAGCTCAGGCCACGCCCATCGCAGGTGTTCCGCGGTTTGGGCAATGTCCAACCCGTCCACACCTGCCGCTCCCTTGTTGGCCTTCACGCGCTTCCATGCCCGCTGCATATTCTCTCGTGCGAACGCCTGCTCAAGCAGGCTTCGCCCTGCGCCTTCCGGTTCTTGTCGCGGGAGTCCTGCTTCATCGCTCATCGCCTTCGGCAAGGCTTCACCTGTCCGTTGCGCGATCCGCCCCGCTGGCGCGGGCATCTGATGCCGTACAGTGCTCATCGACAAGGCGTTTGACGCTCCTTCTCGTTCGGCCCTTCGCCCTGTGTTAGCGGTTACTATGGCCTCTGCTGACTTCTCGCTCCGTGTTGCCACGTCGCCCTTTCAGGCATGAGGCGAGATCTCCCCGGGTAAGAACACACTCCTTCGCCGCACAACCGCCGGATTTACACCACTTCGCCTTGGCCACAAGAGCTTCGCGGCTTTTGGCCCGCTCGCCCTGCTTGGCAGTGCCTCATATCCGATTCTTGTTCATCGGCTCACGGTTTACGCTCCACGCTTCCTCCCCACGGTCGGTCACCCTTCCGCAGTTGCGCTTCACTTCGTTCGCTGTGGCCAGCTCACGGGAGGACTTGCACCTCCAGGAGTGCGCCCGTGCCGGGCGCACCGAAAAAGCCCGCATGATGCGGGCTTTGGAGTGTTTACCGAGCTTTGCCGTTTATTCACTAACAACTGTCACTGGTCTATGAGCATGCCTCACGACTTTTTCACTGACACTACCAAGAGTGAGACTTCTCAGCATTGAGTCGCCGCGCCGACCGAGGAACATGTGGGAGCCGGGATTTTCATCGAGATACTCGACGATTTCCTTAGCTGGGTCCCCTTTAAGCAGAACCTCCTCAGCCGGCTCAACAATCCCGCTTACCGCCTGCTTCGCGGCATCAAATGCCTTGCGTCCGTATTCGCTGGCTTCTTCGTCTATGTCGCTCTGTGGAATACCACTTACGATCATTCTTTCGACCTTGGTGCCGGGGAAGACGGCAAGCAGTTTGAGTGGCTGGCTGGTCGCTTTGGCAAGCTCCGCTGCCATTTTGGCGGCGTGTGACGAATGCTCTGAACCGTCGCATGCGACTACGATGTTCTCAGTTCCTTGTGCCATGTTTCCCCCTCCTTTTCTGATCAATGTTTGACCAACGTAACATTCCTGGGCACGTCCGGGGGTTGACTGAAATCAATTACCTTGAGATCAAGTGATGGAAGGCAGGGCATTTATACCTATTGCAGGAACCTGTGGCACCATCGATTCTTGCGCTGCCGAGAAGGCAATTGATTACAAGGAGTGACTGAAATGCTGATGGCCATTGGGGCGATCATTGCAGGTCTGATTCTGCTGGTGTGGAGTGCAGACAAATTCGTGGAAGGCTCGGCTACCACAGCCAGCCACTTCGGGATGCCACCACTGCTGATTGGCATGGTTGTGGTGGGCTTCGGCACATCGGCGCCGGAGATGGCCGTCTCTGCGCTGGCCGCGTCCCAGGGCAACCCTGGGTTGGCGCTGGGCAATGCTTATGGTTCGAATATCACCAACATAGCCCTGATTCTCGGCATCACGGCGCTACTGGCGCCAATCGCGGTGCATTCCCAGGTCATGCGCAAGGAACTGCCCATCCTGATTCTGGTAACCGCCTTTGCCGGCTGGCAGCTTTGGGACGGCAATCTGAGCCGAATGGATGCAATCGGCCTCATGCTGGTTTTCGTGGTACTGATCGGGTGGAGCATTTACCAAAGCTTCCGGCAACCGGACGATGCCCTGGCGAAAGAGATGACCGAAGAAGTTCACGCCATGCCGTTGCGAAAAGCGCTTTTATGGCTCGTGGTCGGACTACTGCTCTTGATTGTCAGCTCCCGCATTCTGGTATGGGGCGCCGTTGACCTGGCCACCATGTTTGGCATCAGCGATCTGGTTATTGGCCTCACCATCGTGGCCGTTGGCACCTCACTTCCGGAGTTGGCGTCATCCATTATTGCTGCTCGTAAGGGTGAACACGACCTGGCACTGGGCAACATTCTGGGTTCCAACCTGTTCAACACCCTGGGCGTTGTGGGCATTGCAGGGCTGATTGCGCCCATGTCGGTAGCACCTGAGGTGCTTGCCCGGGACTTCCCGGTCATGGGGGCCCTCACCCTGGTTCTGTTTGCAATGTGCTATGGCTTTCCTGGGGCCGGACGCATCAACCGCTTTGAGGGCGGTGCCCTGTTGCTTGCCTTCGTGGCCTATACGGTGTATCTCTTGGCTTTTTCAGGAGCGTAAATCATGTCACTTGCAGCCTGGCTGACCTTCCTTGTTGCGGCCGTACTGATCAGTGTTTCCCCGGGCGCCGGGGCGATCAATACCATGAGCAATGGTATGCGTTACGGTGTCCGCCGTTCGCTGCCAGCCATCATGGGGCTGCAGCTGGGTTTCGGGATCCAGATTCTGCTGGTGGGTGCGGGGCTGGGGGCCATCATTGCCTCCTCGAACATCGCTCTGTCGATCATCAAGTGGCTGGGTGTTGCCTACCTGATCTGGCTGGGTATTTCCAAATGGCGCGAACCGGTCATGGAGTCCATGGACGATGACCGCCAGCCCGTGAGCGGCCACAAACGTTTCTGGAATGCGGTGTTCGTGAACCTGACCAACCCCAAGGCCACGGTCTTTCTCGTGGCCCTGTTCCCGCAGTTTCTGGTTGCAGGTGCACCCCATGGCCCGCAGCTGATCACCATGGGCGTTACCCTGATATTAGTGGATTGCCTGGTGATGCTGGGCTATGCCCTACTCGCCAGCCAGCTGTTCCGATTCATGACCACCGCCCGCCGCCAGCGGCAAATGAACCGGGTATTTGGCGGGCTGTTCGTTACCGCCGCGGTTGCCCTGGCCAGCTTCAAACGCGCCTGATATCGACCTGAATCAACGCAGGATGCACTCACGGCTCAGCTTCTGGCTGAGCGTCCTGCGCTGCTGCCGGAGACTGTTCCCCCTGTCGTTGCTATAGCCTGCCCGCAGCTTGGACTGGATCCGCTCCAGTTTGCTTCTGTAGGTTGCGCAGGTCTTCTCCAGCTCGGCATCGGCCTTTTCTTTTGCCGTTGCTCCGGAGCCCGTCGGGCGACCTGAGGCAAGCAGGCCTTCAACCTCTTTGCGGATTCCTGAAACGCGTTTGCCTTGCCCGAGGTTCTCGGACATCGGCACCGTGACAGGCGCCTGCACGTCAAGCTGCTTATGGGGAATTTCTCCAGGCGGGTAATCGGAAAAGTGCGCTACACCCCGACTGTCTATCCAGGTGTAGACCTCGGCACTGACTGCTGAAGTGAGAAAAAAAGACAAAACGAGACCAGCCATCATCCTTGGCATACGGTTCCACTCCCTGTGGTTCGGTAATTTGGTGGGGCAGTATAGCGGAAAAAGCCGCGAACCTGGGGGGCAAAAGAAAACGGGGTCAGATGAAAAGCTCATCTGACCCCGGATTCAAGCTACTGATCCAGAAGCTCAACCCAGTGCTGTACTGGCACCGGCGACTTGGTCTCCAGGTGCATCTGGCAACCGATGTTGGCGGTTACGATGCGATCCGGATTGTCGACAGTCAGAGCCTTCAGCTTGTTGCCCAGCAGCTTCTGGCTCATCTCCGGCTGGGTCACCGAATAGGTGCCAGCAGAGCCGCAGCAGAGATGCTTGTCTTTGGTGGCAGCCAGGTTGACACCGGCCCGGGTCAGAACCTGTTCCACCACGCCATTCTGCTTCATGGCGTGCTGTAGGGTGCAGGGGCAATGGAACGCCACCTTGCCTGGGTCCTGGCGAACCTTCAGCTTTTCCAGATCCTGCTTCAACAGGAAGGCGCCAAGATCGGTGCACAGCTCACTGACCTTCTGCGCCTTGGCTGCATAGACCGGGTCGTCTTTCAGCAGGTGGCCGTAGTCCTGAACCATGGCGCCGCAGCCGGAAGCCGTCATGATGATGGCTTCTGCACCTGCTTCAATAGCAGGCCACCAGGCATCAATATTCTGGCGCATTCTTTCCAGGCCTTTCTCGTGCTCGGATAGATGGTAGTTTACGGCGCCACAGCAGCCGGCCTCGGGCGCTTCCACCATGGTAATACCAAGGCGATCCAGAACCCGGGCTGCTGCCGCATTAGTGTTGGGCGTCGCAGAAGGCTGCACGCAGCCAGCCAGGGCCAGCACAATGCGGCTGTGGCTGGCGGCCGGCCATGGGCTGGCCTGTTTTCTCGGAGGTACTTTGGTGCGAAGCTTCTCCGGCAAGACGGGCCGGAAGATCTGCCCCATCCGCAGCAGCACGCCGAACAGCTGGCGATTCGGAATCACCCGGGCCAGGGCCCAGCGTAGCCATTTGTCTTTCGGTTTCCGGGGCAGCTCCTTTTCCATCAGGCCACGGCTGATATCGACCAGTCTGCCATACTGAACGCCGGAGGGGCATGTAGTCTCGCAGCTCCGACAGGTCAGGCAACGATCCAGATGCTCCTGGGTTTTCTCGGTGACTTCCGCTCCTTCCAGGAACATTTTCATCAGGTAGATCCGGCCCCGTGGGCCATCCCGCTCGTCGTTCAGCTCCTGATAGGTCGGGCAGGTAGCGGTGCAGAAGCCACAATGCACACAGGCCCGCAGGATGGACTCGGCTTCCTGGCCTTCCTTGGTGTTAGCAAATTGTTGAACCAGATTCGTCTGCATAATTACAACCAGCTGTATAAACGTCCGGGATTGAAGATATTGTCCGGATCGAAGGCATTCTTGATACGGCGCTGAATCCCCTTCAGGGCCTCCGGCTGATGGTGCATCACCTCACCGCTGCGGTCGCCACCACGGAACAGGCTTACCTGGCCACCGGCAGCACGGGCGGCAGGTTCCAGGTCCTTCAGTTCACCGGCGCCCCGGAACCAGCGCTGGGAACCAGCCCAGTCGATAAACCAGTTACCTTCAAGTTTCGGTGCTTCGGCCGTCGAGCCCACCGAAAAACGCCAGAGCGGCACGTCATTACCGGCAAAAAACTCATGGTGCATGTCCTGCACCTGGCGCCAGAACTGGTCGCCCTGCTCCATCACCTCGCCGGTCCATTTTTCAGCCGTGGCTTCCACTCCCGACTTGGCACCGGCCAGGCGCAGGTAAACCTTGCCGTCTACCCAGCAGGCGGCCGTGATCGGCTTGGGCTCGGCGGCGCGGCTGTTCATATAGTGAATCACCTCGTCCATGCCCATATCCTGAACCAGGGTCAGGGAGGCCGCCGGTTTCGGCATCACTTTCATACTGATTTCGGTGATCACACCCAGAGTGCCAAGGGCGCCGGCCTGGAGCCTGGATACGTCATAACCCGCCACGTTTTTCATCACCTGGCCACCAAAGCGAAGGTGTTCGCCCTTGCCATTCAGCAGCCGGATACCCAGCACCTGGTCCCTCACCGAGCCCGCCCAGGGGCGTCCCGGGCCAGAGAGGTTACAGGCCAGGGTGCCGCCGATGGTGGAGGCCTCGCCGAAATGCGGCGGCTCGAAGTGCAGGCACTGGCCTTCTTCGGCCAGAGTGGCTTCGATCTCGCTCAGCGGCGTGCCGGCGCGAACCGTTAGCACCAGCTCTACCGGGTGGTAATCCACGATGCCGGTATGCTCGCCCACGTTGAGGGTTCCGGCATCGGCGTCGGCTTCCCGGCCCATGAAGGCCTTGGTGCCACCGCCGACAATGTTGAGTTTGTGCCCGCTGTCCCGGGCCTGGAGCACCTGCTCCTTCAGTTGTTGGGAAATATCAGCCATGGGCGGCTTCCGTATGCTCGTGCGTGTGTTGTTTGTGCTCGAGTGAGCGGTATTCCTGGCAGAACCGCAAGGCGGGAACACCCTTGCCCGGGTTCAGGATACCGGCAGGGTCAAACGCAGCCTTCACGTCGTGGAACTGTTGCAGCTCCTCGTCGTTGAACTGCACCGCCATCTGGCGGATTTTCTCCACGCCCACACCGTGCTCGCCGGTTATGCAGCCCCCCACTTCCACACACATTTCCAGAATGCGGGAGCCAAAGGCTTCGGTGCGCTCGAATTCGCCAGGTACGTTGGCATCAAAAAGGATCAGGGGGTGCAGGTTGCCATCACCGGCGTGGAACACGTTGGCGACACGCAGACCAAACTCTTCGGACATCTTCTCCATTTCCGTGAGAACGTAGGCGATCTCGCGGCGGGGAATGGTACCGTCCATGCAGTAGTAGTCCGGGGAGATCCGGCCCACCGCCGGGAACGCCGACTTACGGCCTTTCCACAACAGGGCACGTTCTTCCTCACTCTGCGAGGTTCGTACCGACGTGGCACCCAGTTTGCGGAACACTTCCTCGGCTTCGGCAATATGCTCGTGGACCTCTTCCTCGGTACCGTCCACTTCACACAAAAGCAGCGCCTTGGCATCCCTCGGGTAGCCCGCCTGGGCAAAGTCGTCCGCTGCGATAATGGCGTGGCCATCCATCATTTCCAGACCACCGGGGATGATACCGTGGGCGATGATCCCACCCACGGCGTCACCGCCTTTCTGCACGTCATCAAACCCGGCCATGACAACCTGAGCCACTTCCGGTTTCGGCAGCAGCTTCACTTTGACTTCCGTGACTACACCCAGAAGACCTTCCGAGCCGGTCATCAAAGCCAGCAGGTCCATGCCGCAGCTGTCCAGACCATCACTGCCCACAGTCACCACATAACCCTCGGCAGTGACCATGTCCACACTGAGGATGTTGTGCACGGTCAAACCGTACTTGAGGCAATGCACGCCGCCGGAGTTCTCCGCCACATTACCGCCAATGGTGCAGGCAATCTGTGAAGAAGGATCCGGGCCATAGTACAAGCCATACTGGGCCGCCTCCTCGCTGATCGCGAGGTTTCGAACCCCCGGCTGCAGCCTTGCCGTTCGTGCCAGCGGATCGATCTCCACGATGCGATTGAACTTGGCCAGCGACAGCACCACGCCTTCCTTATTGGGCATGGCACCGGCACTGAGCCCGGTTCCGGCACCGCGGGCCACAACCGGCACTGAGTTTTCGTTACAGATGCGCATCACTCGCTGCACCTGCTCTACGGTCTCCGGCAGCACCACCAGCAAGGGCATCTCGCAATACATCGACATGCCGTCGCATTCGTAGGGCTTCATGGTCTCGTCATCGGTGATGACGTAGTCCGGGTCGATAAACGCCCGGAACTGCTCCGCCAGCTCGGCTTTGCTGGCTTTCGGCTTGGTAGTCATAGCATTCTCTGGGTATGAATTACGTCTGTGTGACAGTCATCAACCGCGTTTTGTTTCAAAGTGGTCGAGACCGGCCTGGGCACAGTCCATATCCTGCTGGGGAGTACCGGAACTGATGCCGATACCACCCACCACATCGCCGTCGACGATCACCGGCAGGCCACCGCCGACAGAACTGATACGCCCGCCCACTTCGGTATGGATACCGAAGGCCAGACTGCCGGGCACGTTCACCTTGTTGTAGTCATGGGTGGCCTTCTTGGCCGCAGCCGCGGTAAAGGCCTTGTCCTGGGCAATGGTCACACTGGTGATCTTGCCGCCGTCCATACGCTCGAAGGCCACCAGATTGCCGGATTCGTCCACCACAGCGATGCACATGGGCACACCGATCTCGCGGGCTTTTTCGGCCGCGCCCTCGATGAGGATGCGCGCGTCGGCAAGGTCCAGTCGTTTGATCGTCAACATAAAGCATTACTCCTTGATTTGATTAGCCGTAAACCAGCCCTGGCAGCCAGGTCACGATGCCGGGAATCAGAACACACATGAACAGTCCGAACGCCTGAATCGCCAGGAACACCAGGGATGATTTGAAGATGGTACCCATGGAGATTTCCGGGGGACAAACGCCACGGATGTAGAACAGTGCGTAACCAAACGGCGGACTCAGGAAAGACATCTGCATGTTCACCAGGTACAACACACCGAACCAGAGCACCACGTCGTCACCGGCAACCGGCGGGAAGCCGAACAGGCCGGGGAACTCCAGCGCTTTCACGATCGGAATAAAGATGGGTACCGCGAGCAACAGGATACCAACCCAGTCAAGGAACATACCCAGTACAACCAGCAGCACCATCAACAGGAACAGGATGCCGTAGGCAGACATACCGGTGCCAAGAATCGCGTCCGTTACGAACTGCTGACCACCCTGGAGGATGTAGAAGCCCACGAACACCGAGGCACCGAACATGATCCAGAGAACCATGGCGGATGCTTTTGCGGTGGTCACAGATGCTTCACGCAGACCCGCGATCGAGAATTTCTTGTGCATCATCGCAACAATGATGGCACCGAAGGAGCCGATACCTGCGGCCTCAACCGGGGTAGCAATACCGCCGAACAGCAAACCAAGAACCAGACCAACCAGAGCAAGAGGCGCAATCAGATTGCCCAGAAGCTTAAGCTTTTCTTTCAGGCTGATCCGGTCTTCTACCGGAATCGGCGGCCCAAGCTTCGGATTCAGCCAGCTGCGAACCAGCACGTACGTCAGATACAGGCCGGAGAGCAGCAAACCCGGCATCAGGGAGCCAAGATAAAGCTCGCCCACCGACTGCTGCGCCACAACCGCGTACAGGATGGCCAGAATCGAGGGCGGGATCAGGATACCCAGGGTACCACCGGCCATGATCGAACCGATGGCAATCTTGTGATCGTAATGCCGCTTCAGCATGGCCGGCAGCGCGATGATGCCCATGGTGACAACGGCAGCGCCGATAACACCCACCATCGCCGCCAGAATCGTAGAGGCCACAATCGTTGCAGCGGCAAGACCACCACTGATGCCACCCATCCACTTGTATACCACGCTGAACATCTCTTCGATCAGGCCCGCGCGCTCAAGCATGGATGCCATGAAGATGAACAGGGGAATCGCCGCGATGTCCGGGTTGGCCATCAGCGGGAAGATCCGGCCGGGGACGATATTCAGCATCATGGCGTCACCCACCAGATAGATGAACATGACACCCAGGCCACCGGTCACGAAAGCCAGGGGCAAGCCCATCATCAGGGCGACGGCAAGGGAGCCGAACATCAGATAGGTCAACGGACCGATTTCTACGCCGGAAAGGCTACCCGAGAGCTTGAAGAGAAATTTCTCGTCACTCCACGGGTCATAAAACAGAATGTTGATCAACTCAACACAGATGACAAACGCCAGCGCAACGGTGGCGATGATCATTAACCATGTGCCCAGCTTCCCGGCCATGCCGTTGTTGGGCGCTGCAGTAGTAGAACTCATGATGTGCGCTCCTGACCGAGACGAATGAACAGAACGATGTCTTTAAGCAGTTTGGAAAAACCGGCGAGCAGCAACAGGATTGCGCCCACAAACATCACACCTTTCACGGGGTAGTATTGAATGCCCCAGGTCTCGACAGTGGTCTCCTGCATCATCAGAGAGTCCTGGAAGAAGGTCCAGGAGGTGATGGCCAGAACCGCCGCGAAAATAAAGAAGAACATGGAAGTGAAAATATCCATGCCCACTCGCCCGCGAACCGGCAGGAAGTTGTAGACAACATCCACCCGCACATGAGCGCCATGCAACAGCGCGAAAGCGCCGGCAAGAATGTACTGCATACCGAAAATCAGGAAGCTGGCCTCGTGCACCCAGATCGTTGGCATGTTGAAGAGGTAACGCATTACCACTTCGAAGAAATAGAACAGCACTGCGTTGATGGTCCAGAACGCAACGAAAAGGCCTGACTTCTCGCACATCCAGTCAACGATTTTCGTAAACCAGTTACCCTCATATTCAAACTTAGCAAGCGGATCATCTTCTTCAGACTGTAACTCGGAAACCGTTTTCTCGGGCTCGGCCTCATCCCCGCCATGCTTGCTGCTCCACTTGTCCCAAGCCATCATGAGCAGTGGCATTACGGCAAGCCAGCCCCAGTAGAACCAGTGCGGCATGACAAAGCCAAATGCACTCAGATCAGACATGTTGTTACCACCTAGATCAAAGAGCGGGGAAGGGAGAGTTAATCCAGAATCGGCTAACCCTGCCTTCCCCGTTTATCGCTATTGTTGAATGGTCAGACTTTACTGATAGTCCGCAACGTCTTCTTCCGTGATGTAACCCACCGTCTCGTTCATCATGTAGTCAAGCTGGATATCGAGGATGGCGCGTGCGTCCTCGTTCTTGTTCGCCCAGTTAAACCAGATGGGAATCGCGGCCTTCCGCCAGGTTTCCAGATCTTCCTGGCTCAGGCGGGTAACCGTGTCACCCTCTGCCTTGAACTTCTCCATGGCCTCAATGTTGCGCTCCTGGATAGCCAGATAGTGCTTCTGGGAATAGATGCGCACTTCGTCCTCAACCAGCTGCTGAAGCTCCGGGGAAATAGAGTTCCAGGCACGCATGCTGACAGTCAGGTCCATCAGGTCTACCGGCTGGTAGATGGACATGACCCCGGGAGGTCCGAAGATGATGTAGTCGGTCACCTGGGAGAAGCCCAGTTCGTAGTTAACCGCGGGGCCTACGTAGTCCGCGGCGTCAATGGTGCCCTTCTCCAGTGCCGGGAAGATATCCGAGCCCGGAAGGCTGACGGTAGAAACGCCGAACTGCTGGAACACCTCGGCCACCATGCCACCCGGCACACGGATCTTCATGCCCTTGAGATCTTCAAGGCTGTTAACCGGCTTCTTGGAGTGGATGATGTTGGCGTCGTGCTGGATAGGACCAACGTAGAACAGGCCGAACTTCTTGTAGATTTCCCGGGTCTTTTCGAGCATGCCCATGGAGTAGAACATGGTGTCCCAATGGTGAGGCTGGTCGGGACCTGCAGGGTAGGAGGACAGGAACACGGAAGCAGGAATCTTTCCTGACCAGTACAGCGTGAACGGGTTCATGCCCTGAAGAACACCGTTACGCACCGCGTCAAAGAGTGCGTTGTTGTCGGCGGCGACAGCCTTGGCTGGGAAGCACTGGAACTTCAGCTCGCCGCCAGACTTGGCCTCAATACTTTTGCACCACTCGTCGAACAACGAGTAGCCCACAGTACCGGCGTCCCAAACGGACTGAATCTTCCATGTGGTTGCAGCCTGGGCCTGGCCTGCGCCCATCAGCATTGCGCCCGCCAAAGCAGCGCCCATGGCGGCGGTTTTGAGAAAACTTCTGCGAGGTGGGGTCTCGCCGGTGTCACATGTGGTTCGGATGTTATTCTTCGAATTCATCGAAACGTCTCCGTTGGCTTTGTTGTTATCAACGTTGAAGCAACGCCGGCTCGAGCCGACATTAGAAGAATATTCGTAGGCAATCCGTGTTTAGTCCAGTTCGGGCAGCACTGGTCTGACCAGTTTTTGAGGCATTAAAAATGGACGAAATACGCTGAATCAGCCATATTTAACGGGCTCGGACGCATAGTAGTCAGTAAAGGAAAAATGATTAATCAGAAGCAATCACTGGTCAGACCAGAGAGCGCACACAGGCACTCACATGGCAATCTCCCAGGAAATCTCATACCGGCTTGAGCGCCTTATACTCGATGGTGGGCTGGCTCCCGAGCAGAAGATACCGTCCGAACGACAATTGGCAACGCGTCTGGGTGTGTCCCGTGCGGTCATTCGGGAGGCCTTGCACGAACTTCAGGGTCGTGGTGTCATCGAAACCCGCCACGGCAAGGGCTCGTTTGTTGCGAGCATGGTTCCCGGAGCAGACGAGCTCGGGGAACAAAGCCCGCTGATGCATCTTTTCGAGGGGCACCCTCGAACACTGTTCGATCTCCTGGAAGTACGGGAGCAGTTGGAAGGTCAGGCCGCTTACCTCGCCGCACAACGGGCGACCCGGCTTGATCGCCATCGCATCACCAAGGCCTTCCGCGCCCTGGAAGACACAGACCCCCTCAGCAATGCCCGGCTCGACCACGGGTTTCACCTGGCGATTGTTGAGGCCTCCCACAATCCGGTTCTGGTGCATGTACTCAATAGCCTGAAAAACATGATGTTGTTGACCGTCCAGGCCTCGGTTGCCAACCTGAATCCAAGAGAAGAAATGCGCAAGAAAATCGTCCGCCAGCACCGGCAGCTCTATGAAGCCGTCATTGCCGGAAAGGCTGCCAATGCACAGAAGGTGGCGATGGCTCATGTACGCTTTGTCAGCGAGGCAATGAGAGACATGGAGAAGGATGGCGGCACCCTCATCCGGCTGCCAGTCAACCAGGAAGCGGCTAATGAATATTCCCGGGCCGGCACCTGAGCATGGCAAAAAGCTTGCATTGAACAATCATTCGACCACAATGTCATGCAGCCAACGGCGGTGAATTTCGGTAAAACGCTCTTATTAAGGGATTGATTTCCGGATCCACAGTCCGTAAAACATGCGCCTTTGAATTACAGCCCCAGGAGTCACCCATGGCGGACCAAGCGCCTTTGATCTGCAGGGACATTCACAAAACCTTTGACCAGCTTGAAGTGCTCAAAGGTATTTCACTGGAGACCCGCAAAGGCGATGTGGTTTCCCTGATCGGCAGCTCCGGCTCCGGCAAGAGTACCTTCCTACGTTGCATCAACCTGCTGGAAACACCCACCTCCGGCGACATTATCGTGCACGGCGACCCAATAAGGTTCACAACCAACCGTAAGGGCGAACGTATCCCGGCGGATAACAAACAGGTTGAACTGATCCGTGCCAAGCTCTCCATGGTGTTTCAGAGCTTCAATCTCTGGTCCCACATGACCGTGCTGGAGAACATTATTGAAGCGCCGATTCACGTGCTCAAGGTTCCCAAGAAAGAAGCCATCGAGCGCGCCGAAGCCTACCTGAACAAGGTGGGTATCTACGAACGCAAGGACTACTACCCGGCCCAGATGTCCGGTGGTCAGCAGCAACGCGCAGCCATTGCCCGCGCCCTGGCCATGGAACCGGAAGTCATGCTGTTTGACGAACCCACCTCGGCTCTGGACCCGGAGCTGGTCGGTGAGGTGCTGAAGGTTATGCAAAGCCTGGCCGAGGAAGGCCGAACCATGATCGTGGTCACCCACGAGATGGCATTCGCAAGGGATGTGTCGAGTCAGGTCCTGTTTTTGCATCAGGGCGTGATCGAGGAACAGGGTACCCCCGAGAAAGTGTTTGATCACCCGGATTCGGAACGCATGAAACAGTTCCTGACTCCCAACTTCTGACACTCGGTGCTATCTTGAACCGGTGAAGAAATAAAATGTTGGAACCAAAAACTTCCATCAAAAATAAAGCCCAAAAGGCAAACCACTGGAGAAGTGACACATGAAGAAAATGATTTTTGCAGCAAGCTGCGCCCTCGCCCTGATTGCTGGCAGCGCACAAGCCCAGGAGCGGGATCTCCGCATCGCATTCGACGTGCCCTACGCACCGTTTGAATACAAAGATGAGAACGGAAACCTGACCGGCTTTGAAGTAGAGCTGGCTGAAGCCATGTGCGAAGAGATGAATGCCAACTGCGAATTCGTGATTCAGGCGTGGGACGGGATGATTCCGGGCCTGCTGGCACGTAAATTCGATCTGATCATGTCTTCCATGTCCATTACTCCGGAGCGCGCAGAGCGGGTTCTGTTCTCCGAGCCGTACTACAACACCCCTGGCGGCTGGTTCGGACCTGAGAGCTTCAACACTGACGTCACTGACATGAGCGCGATGGAAGGCAAGACTGTTGGTGTTCAGCGTGGCACTACCATGGACACATACGTGACAGAAAACATGGGCGGCGTTGTTACTATCAAACGCTACACCACTGCTGATGACATGGTTCTGGACCTGGAAGGCCAGCGTCTGGATGTCGTCTTCGTAGACTACCCGGTGGGTGAAGAAACTGTGCTCTCCAAAGACGGCTTCAAGGAAGTCGGTGAGCCGGTCAAGCTGGGTCAGGGCGTGGGTGTTGCCATGCGCCAGCGCGACACCGATCTTGCAGACGAAGTAAACGCTGCCCTTCGCACCCTGAAGGAAGATGGCACCTACGACACCATCATGCAGAAGTACTTCGCTTACGACATCAAGATATAAAACTGCCGAGGGGTGGCCCATCAGGGCCGCCCCTGCTTACCGGACACTCCCATGCTCGATCTGAAAGGCTATGGCCCGGCCCTGTTGGAAGGGGCAGTAGTCACCATTGAACTGGCCTTCCTGTCTCTTGCTCTCTCGGTTGCCCTGGGACTCATTGGCGCGTCTGCCAAATTGTCGCAAAGCCGGGTAGCCAAAGGTATCGCAACCACCTACACCACCCTGATTCGTGGCGTGCCAGACCTTGTGATGATGCTGCTCTTCTATTATGGCGGCCAGGTTGCAGTGAATATGCTCTCGGATTACCTCTGGGCAGCTTACGAAATCGACTTTTTCTTTCAGTTCGACCCGTTCATCTCCGGCGTTGTAACGATCGGGCTGATCTTTGGCGCCTACATGACCGAAACCTTCCGGGGTGCCTTCCTGGCGGTTGAAAAGGGCCAGATTGAAGCGGCACGGGCCTACGGCTTTACCCGGCTTCACACCTTTCGCAGAATCATGCTGCCGCAAATGCTGCGCCATGCCCTGCCCGGCCTGGGTAACAACTGGCAGGTTCTGCTGAAGACGACCGCCCTGGTTTCAATTATCGGACTCACTGATATGGTTCGTGTGGCCGAGGAAGCTGCCAAGGCGGAGCGCATGCCGTTCCACTTCTTTATTCCAGTAGCGGCAGTGTATCTGGCCCTGACGGCGGGATCAGAATTGTTCATCAAGTGGCTCGACAAGCGGGCCAATGTCGGCGTGGTTCAGGGGAGTTAACAGATGCCTGATTTCATTGCCGAGTGGCTGAACCAGAACGAAATCTTTACCGCCATGACCCTGATGGAGTACTGGGATGGCATGGTCACGACCGTGCATCTGGTGTTCCTGTCCCTGGTCATCGGTTTGTTGGTGGCGGTTCCGCTGGCCATCCTGCGGACGGTTCGCAATCCGTTCGTGTCCGGTCCGGTCTGGCTTTACACCTATCTGTTCCGCGGTACGCCCCTGCTGATTCAGCTTTACATCATCTATTACGGCATTGCGCAGATTCCCGGCATCCAGGAGACCTTCTGGTGGGAGATTTTCCGGGAGCCGTTCTACCCGGCCCTTCTGGCGTTCACGCTGAACACGGCGGCTTATACCACGGAGATCATCCGGGGGGCGATTGTCTCCACGCCCAACGGCGAGATTGAAGCGGCCAAAGCCTATGGCATGAACTGGTTTATGCGGATGCGGCGGATTGTGTTGCCGAGTGCAGCGCGACGGGCGGTGCAGGCCTATTCCAACGAGGTGATTTTCATGCTGCATGCCAGTGCGATTGCCAGTGTGGTGACCATCGTGGATCTGACTGGGGCGGCCCGTAACATTTACTCCCGGTTCTATGCGCCGTTTGATGCGTTTATCTTTGTAGCGCTTTGCTATATGGCGCTTACGTTTATTCTGGTGTTCGCGTTCCGCAAACTGGAAAACCATCTGCTGAAGCATCAGCGACCGGTTAGTGGCTAAGTCTGCAAAAATCATACTTCAGTGTCCGGGCAGGCAGGGTATTGCCTCCCGGGAACCGCTACGAGCACATCCATGTGCGCTTGACTGAAGCCATCCATGGCTTCAGACATTCCCGGGAGGCAATACCCTGCCCGCCCCCAGACCTGGTTCGGGGATTCTATGTCAGCAAAACACGATCTGTTTGGAACGCATTCAGACTGGCTCTCCCAGACGCTCGACAACGCCAATGCCTCACTCCCGGAAACAAAGACTTTTCTCCCCGATGGCACCCGTATCAGCCGCAAGGCTGTTGGCGTTCTGGACATTGCACCTCCCACCAACCGCAACAACCCCAATGCCGAAGCCATCATTGTTTCTGCCGGTGTTCATGGCAATGAAACGGCGCCGATTGAGGTTCTGAACGGGCTGGTTTCCGAGCTGATTGCCGGCGAGTGGGAACTTGCTTGTCCGGTATTGCTGATTCTTGGGAACCCACCCGCGATGGTCGCCGGGAAACGGTTTATGGAGGTGAACCTGAACCGGCTGTTCGATGGTGCCCACGGGCGGAGCGAGTATCAGGGGCTGGCCGAGGCTGCGCGGGCGCAGGAGCTTGAGGAGGCGTGCCGGCAGTTTGCGATGGCGAATCCACAGGCGCTTTATCATTATGATCTGCACACGGCGATTCGACCTTCTCACCGTGAGCGGTTTGCGTTGTATCCGTATGTTGAGGGGCGGACCGTTCCGTCAGAGCAGTGCGAATTTCTGTTGGAGGCGGAGGTGGAGACGCTTCTGCTGCAGCACAAAGCGGGTACGACGTTTTCGTCGTTTTCGTCGTCGCTGCTGAAGGCCGAGAGTTTTACCGTGGAGCTGGGTAAGGTGCGGCCGTTCGGGCAGAATGATCTGGGGCGTTTTTCAGGTATCCGGGATGCCTTGCGACGGCGGTTCCGGGGGCTACCCTCACCTGCTCCACAGCCGCCGTTTGATCACCTGACGGTATTCGAGGTGGTGCATGAGATTCTGAATACCGGGAAGAATTTCCGGTTTCATATTCCGGACGATGTGGCCAATTTCACCGACTACCCGCCGGGCAGGGTGATCTGGGAGGATGACGAGACCAGCTATCGGGTTGGGCATTCGCCGGAGGCGATTGTGTTTCCAAATCCGGAGGTGCCGGTCGGCCATCGAGTCGGGCTGTTGATCCGGCCAAAAACGGGGTCAGGTGAGAGCTTCACCTGACCCCAGTTTCAGCGACTCAGGCCGGGGCGTTTTCGGGTTCCGGCACGCTGACTTTGATTAGCTGGGTACACACAGCCGGTATAACCAGCAATGTAAGCACTGTTGAGGCCAGCAGGCCGGAGATGATGGCCCAGGCCATGGGTGGCCAGAGTGTCGAACTGGAGAACGCCAGGGGCAGCAGGCCGGCCACGGTGGTTGCGGTGGTCAGCAGGATTGGTCGGGTACGCTGCTCTACGGCGTTACGCATCGCATCGCGGATGTCTCTTCCTTTCTCCAGTTCCCGATCCATCACGTCCAACAGAACGATAGCGTTGTTCACCACGATCCCCACCAGGGCGATCACGCCCAGCAGAGACTGGAAACCGAAGGGTGAGCCGGACAGCACCAATCCGGGGAAAATACCAACGGTAGCCAACGGCACCGTCAGAAGGATAATGCCGACCCGGCGGAAGGAGTTGAACTGCAGCAGCAGGAAAAACAGCAGCAGCAACATGCCAATAGGGGCTGCGGTGAGCAGAGCTGTGTTGGCTTCACCGGAGCCTTCGGCATCGCCGCCCATGGCCATGCGGGTGCCGGGCGGTAACGGGTTTTTCTCAAGGCCTGCGTAGAGGCCATCCAGGGCCTGGCTGAAGCTGTAGCCGGTTTCGAGGTTCGCGGTGACGGTGTTCATACGCACGCCATCCCGAAGGTATCGGGCCGCCGGCTCCCAGGTGGTATCCACGGTCGCCACGGCTGACAGTGGTACGGCGTCGCCGCGGTCGTTGTAGATGTTGACGGACAACAATCGCGACAGTGACAGGGCCGTGCCCTCACGGGAACGCAGCACCAGGGGAATGGGATCATCTTCCTGGCGATAGCGCTCGGCAACCACACCAAAACTCTGGCCGTACAGGCTCTGGGCCACATCCGCTCGGGTAAGGCCATATCGGGCCGCGGTGGCGTCGTCCACGTTGATGGCGATGCTGGGTACGCCGATGTCCAGGTCGTGGCGTACGTCAACCGTACCTTCAACACCTCGCAGGATGCTGAAAATCTGTTCCACCGCTTCTATTCGCGAGCCGTCGTCAGCGTGGTAGACGCGGATTTCCACCGGGGCAGCTCTGGGGGGCCCCTGCCCGAGGATACCCACGGTGACATCCAGCTCCGGCATCTCGGCTTTCACATGGGCGCGGATCCAGCGAATCATGCCGGTGGTGTCTTCCAGCGTCGGTGTGGTAACCACCAGACGAGCCCGGTTCGGTGCCTGAGGCGCGCGCTGCAGGTTGTAATAAAAAGAAGGTCCGGTGAAGCCTACGAATCGGTGAATCTCAAGCGCATCCGGCTGTGAGCGGATCATTCGCTCCAGACCTTCGGTTGCCTCTGCCGTGCGAGCCTGGTCGGTGCCCTCGGGCATATAGACTTCAACAATCACCCGGGGGCGATCGGCATTCGGGAAGAACTGTTGGGCCATAAAGGGGGTCATCGCAACACTGATAGCAACCAGGATGGCACCGGCGGCAATCAGTCGCCCGGGATAACGGGAAACCAGACTCCCCAGGAAGCGGGCGACGCCAATCAATCGGTCCTGGCCGGCCTTGCGCCGGGGTTTCAGGAATCGGGCCGCCAGCAGCGGAACGGCAGAGATAGCGAGCAGATAGCTGACGGACAGTGTCAGCATGATCATCACCGGCACGCCGCGGGTGAAGTCAGCGGCACCGCCCTTGGCCAGAAGCAGGGGTGCAAAGGCCGCCAGCGTGGTTCCCGTCGAGGCTCCCAGCGGGCCAGCCAGTTCACTGACGGCTTTGCGCAGGGCATCCAGCCGGCGCATGCCCTCATCCAGATGCCCCTGGATGTTTTCGACAATCACGATGGCGTTGTCGATGAGGATGCCCAGGGAGATTACCATGCCGATCACAGCTATCTGGTGCAGCACGCCGCCGCCAAGATCGTAGAGCCCGACACTGATCAGGGCCACCATGGGCAGAATCGAGGCCACCAGCAGCCCCATCCGGATGCCCATGCCGGTGAAGACCACCGCCACGATAATCAGCACCGAGAGCACCAGGCTCCAGGCCAGGTTGTCGAGTCGTTCCTGTACTTTGTCTGGCTGGAAAAACATCTCGCGGATCTCGTAGGGTTCGAAATCTCCGCGAATCTGCTCCAGGCGTTCACGCACCCGCTCACCGAAACGGATCGCATCGGTGGTGCCTTCTTCCATGATGATGGAGACCAGAACAACCCGCTCGCCGTCATACCAGGTTTCCGGCTGTCTCGGTTCCACCGGCCCGCGCCAGACATCCGCCGCCGCAGCCAACGGTACCTGGGAGCCATCCGGAAGTTCGATGGGTGTTGCCCGGATGGCATCGATGTCGGCAAACTCGCTGTTGGGAAGCACCGACAGGCGGCGGCCGTTCACCACGACGAACCCACCGGGAATGGTCTGGTTGCGCCGGGCCAGCGTGTCCAGCACCCGCGCCGGGGATATGCCAAGCCGGTAGAGCGCGGCATCGTCCAGGGCCAGGGTAATCTGTTCGTCGGCATCGCCTTCCAGCTCAATCCGCGACACACCGGGTAGATCCGAGAGATTCTGCTTCAGCCGTTCGGCCACATCGGACAATTCGGTGACCGAGGGTGAACCACCCACGGCCATGACAATGGCGGGAATATCGATCAGGCGATCGTCGAGCACCATCCGCCCCACGTCATCCGGAAAGTCCTGCTTTGCACGCTCCATAGCCTGGCGCACCCGGTCCCACGCGGGGTCGGTGTCGTAGATATCGTCATTGAGGCGCAGACGAACGATGGCTACGCCGGTACGGGCCGTGGATTGCGTATAATCCACCTCCTCCACCTGACGCAGCTCATCCACCAGGGGCCGGAGTACCAGACGCTCGACAGCCTCGGCACTGGCACCCGGATAATTAATGCTGATCAGGCCGGCCCGGTACGGAAAAGACGGATCTTCCTGTCGCGGCATGGTGCTGTAAGCAGCTATACCAAGCAGGCAGAGCATGGTCACAACCATGCCCAGCAGGCGCTGGCAGTTCAGAAGCCGACGGGTCATCAGCGCACCTCCACGGCATCACCGTCCGCCAGCCGTGTCATTCCGGCATAAACCACCTGATCACCGGGAGACAGATCACCGGAGGTAACCACCACTCGTTCCCCGACAACCCGGTCGACTTCTACCGAAACCCGGTTGGCCACACTATCCCGAACCCGAAACACGCTGACGCCCTCGGCGTTGCGAATCACCGAAAGCAGCGGAACCGTGAGAGCGGATTCCCGCACCGGGGTAATCCCCACCTCTACGGGCGCTCCAGGCTCAAGCGTGTCAATCGGAAGGCTCACCAGAACCGGATGCAACTCACCGCGAATGGCGCTTGCCTGGGCGATTTCAACCACCGAACCGGTTTGCGGCGGCTGACTGCGATCCTGCACCGACCAGACGGGCAACGTCTGCTCCAGTTCCACGTGATCCAGCAGGTAGGCGGGTACCCGCACCTCCACTTCGCGCCCTTCTGGAGAGGACAGCCGCATCACCGGCTGACCGGCGGCAACAAATTCATCCTGTTCAACCAGCAGCGCTTCCACCCGCCCGGAAAAAGGTGCCCGGAGTGTACTCTCTTCCAGTAGCTGCGTTGCCTCAGCCAGGGACGCCCGCGCCGTTGCCACGCTGGCTTCCAGGGAATCCCGCCGCGCTGCAAGCTGCTCGAGTGTCTGTTCTGATACAACACCACGCTCATGCAACCGGCTGGAGCGTTCCCATTCCCGTTGGGCCTGCAGATACTGCGTTCGCAATTCTTCCAGCCGGGCCCGGGCAGAATCCCGGGCCGGCTCCAGGCCGGGATTGTAGACCCGGGCGAGAAGATCACCGGCCTGCACTTTCTGGCCCAGCTCCACCGCACGCTCCCTGAGGGTGCCACTGACCTGGAATGTCAGCGTTGCGCGCTGGGTGGCGCGAACAATACCTGAAAACCGCAGGGGCATATCCTGGCGTTCACCGCCGGTAACCTCTGACACACGCACTGAAACCTTCTGCTCCCCGGATTCCGGGGTTACGTCACTGGCTTTGCAGCCCGACAGAAACAGTGAAAAAACCGCAAGCGAAACGATGGCGACGGGGATTCGAAGTGGTGTCATGACTCTTCCTTTCATCCATGCTCGTGTAGTTGGCGGGGTCCAGTCCCTGGAGAAACCCGATGGTTGATTTAGACATCATGTCATTCTTTGACATTTTGTCAATAATCGGGTTTGATTCGTTTTCAGGTATCCTATGCCTGTTGTTGCCAACCAACCGGATGATTGAATGAGCGAACCGCTGAAAACCCGCCGTGAGCGAGAGAAACAGGCCCGTTACGACACCATTCTGGATGCTGCCGAACTGGTGTTCTCCGAGAAGGGCTACGAGCGCACGTCCATGGACGACATCGCCCGAACCGCCAGTCTCAGCCGGGCCTTGCTGTACGTGTACTTCAAGGACAAGGCAGCGATACAGCGGGGCATCATGCTAAGGGCGGGACACAGCCTGTTCCGGCGGTTCGAAGAGGCAAGACAGACCGCCGACAATGGTCTGGCCCAGATAGGGGCAATGGGGGAATCCTATTATCGCTTCTATCTGGAGGAACCGGATTACTTCTCGGCGCTGACCAAGGCATCCACAGCCATGGCCGAGGCCGATGAAAGCCAGGCTGAGGAAATGCTGTGCTCGAAATCAGACCTGATGGAACTGATGGTGGGGGCAATAGAGCTGGGGCTTCAGGACGGCACCATGAACCGGGACCGGATTACCGACCCCGTTCAAACCGCTTTGTATCTGCGCGGTGCCCTGCACGGGGTAATATTGCTATGTCAGTCGGAAATGGGCGAAGGCAACCCGGAATTTCCGGCCGAGCAGTTGATCCGACACACGATGGATATGCTGACGTCGTCGATCTCAGCCTGACGGCCCCGGGGCTCAACAACCTTTAGAGCTGGAAATCATAGATGGAACCCAGGCCCATGATCCCGGTTAACTCATCCAGGGCTTTGCGAACCTCTTCCAGCAACATCGGATCGCCAAGCTCATCCTGGCTGAGCTCATCCCGATAGTGGGCTTCAACCCAGGTGATCAGACGCTCGTAAAGTTCGTCAGTGAGCAGCACGCCCCGATTGATAGCCCTGAGCTCAACGTCATTCAACACCACTCGCAAACGCAGACAGGCAGGCCCACCGCCATTGCGCATGGACTGTTTAACGTCAAAAACTTCGACCGAGGTAATCGGCCCACCGGACTTCACCAGGTTATCCAGATAACGGCTGACAGAAGCCACTTCCCGACACTCGCCGGGCACCGCCAGCAGCATGCCATCCGGCGTGTTCAGTAACTGGCTGTTGAAGAGGTAGGACGCCACCGCATCGTCCAGTGGCACATCGGCACTGCTGACCCGCACCGCTTCCAGCTCGGCGCCAGTCAGGCGCTCACGGATATCCGCCAGCACCTGTTCTTCGTCGAGGAACGCCATGTCATGGTAGAAAAGGGTATTGCCGTTACCGACGGCAATCACATCGTTATGAAAAACACCGCCATCAATGGCCTCCGGGTTCTGCTGGGCAAAGACCACATTACGATCCTTGAGCCCATGCAGTCGCGCCACCGCCTGGGAGGCTTCAAGGGTTTGTCTTGCCGGGTATTTCCTGGGTGCCGGCGCCTGCTCGTTGAATGCAATCTGGCCGTACACAAAAAGCTCCACACCGGGCTCGCCGTATCCGGCGCACAACCGGGTATGGTTGGCGGCACCCTCGTCGCCGAAGTGGCTCACGGATGGCAGCGCCGGATGGTGGGCAAAGTAGCTCTCGTCGGCAAAGATGGCTTTCAGAGAGCGACCGGTCACCGTATGTTCGATGGACCTGTGAAACTTGGCGCTCAGGTTGGCCGGGGTGAAATGCACGCGATGGTCCGACGTGTCGGCACTCGGTGATACCGTGGCGGCATTGGCCGTCCACATCGGCGACGCAGACGAAACCGCCGCCAAAATCGATGGACTGGATTTTGCCGCCTGCGCCAGCACCTGGGCATCCGTACCCTCAAACCCCAGAGCACGAAGCGAGGGAATATGCGGGCGCTCGTGGGGCGGCAGAATGCCCTGCACATAGCCCCGGTCCGCCAGACGTTTCATCTTGGCCAGGCCCTGCAATGCCGCCTCCTTCGGATTGGAAACGGAACTGACATTGGACTTGGAGGCCACATTTCCCCAGGACAGCCCTGCGTAGTTGTGAGTCGGGCCAACCAGGCCATCGAAGTTTGCTTCAACCGCGTGTTTCACCATGGCACTGGGTCCCGTTAATCGAAATTGAGGCCGGGTGCCAGAGACTCTGGCAACTCACTCTTGCCGGCCTCCAGAGACGCCATGGGCCAGGCGCAGTAGTCGGCGGCATAGTAGGCGCTCGGGCGATGGTTACCGCTGGCACCAACACCACCGAAGGGTGCGGCACTGCTGGCGCCGGTCAGTGGCCGATTCCAGTTCACAATGCCGGCACGCACTTCCTCCACCAGCCGTTCATAGAGTTTCCGGTCATCTGTCAGGATACCTGCGGAGAGCCCGTAGCTCGTGTCATTGGCCAGCTCCAGGGCGTCGTCAAAGCTTTTGTAGCGATACACCATCAGCAACGGCCCGAAAAACTCCTCATCGGTGACGTCGAGCCCGGTGGCATCAATGATACCCGGGGACAACAGGCCGGTTCCCTCCTTCAGAGACTTCATTTCCAGCAGGGATTTGCCCCCCTTCTCCAACAGGCTGGCCTGGACCGCCAGGAGTTTGTCAGCGGCTTCCGCGGAAATAACCGATCCCATGAACGGCTGCGGATCGGCATCGAATTCACCAACCTTGATGCGTGCGGAGACTTCCACCAGCCGGTCAAGGAACGCGTCTCCTTTCTTGCCCTTGGGCACCAGCAGTCGCCGTGCAC
Organism: Marinobacter sp. MIT932201; assembly: GCF_047123295.1. Classification (NCBI taxonomy): domain Bacteria; kingdom Pseudomonadati; phylum Pseudomonadota; class Gammaproteobacteria; order Pseudomonadales; family Marinobacteraceae; genus Marinobacter; species Marinobacter sp. MIT932201. Next base: position 3,685,488 of record NZ_CP138917.1, read on the forward strand.
AGGTACAACGCTGGCCGGCAGACAGGAATGCCGACTGCAGTGCGTGATGCACGGCGCCATCCACATCGGCCACGTCCTGCACGATCAGCGGGTTGTTGCCGCCCATCTCCAGGGCCAGGATTTTCTCCGGCTGGCCGCCAAACTGCTTGTGAAGCAGGTGTCCAACGGTTGAACTTCCGGTAAAAAACAGGCCATCGATTCCGGGATGACTGGCCAGGGACTTGCCAGTCGCCGAGTCCCCCTGCAAGAGGTTGACTACTCCATCCGGAATGCCAGCCTTCTCCCAGAGTTTCACCGTCAGCTCGGCGACACCGGGGGTCAGCTCACTCGGTTTGAACACCACCGTGTTACCGGCCAGCAGGGCGGGCACTATGTGGCCGTTCGGCAGGTGCCCCGGGAAGTTATAGGGGCCAAATACCGCAACCACGCCATGGGGCCGGTGTCTGAGCACCGCGTGCCCACCTGCAACATCGGATTCGGATGTGCCAGTGCGGTCGTTGTAGGCTTTCACCGAAATGCCGATCTTGCCGATCATTGCCACTACTTCGGTGCGTGACTCCCACAGGGGTTTGCCGGTTTCCAGCCCGATCTGATGGGCCAGCTCTTCCTTGTGAGCTTCCAGCAACTCACCAAAGGCTTCGACCACGGCCTGTCGTTCGGCAAAGCTTTTGCGCTGCCACTTTACAAAGGCATTGCGGGCCTCACGAACGGCCGCATCCACATCTTCAAGGTTGGCGCTTTCACCATCCCAGATTGTCTCACCGGTGACCGGCTGGACAGATTCGAATATCGGCCCATGGCCCTGCAGCCAGAGCCCGTCGATAAACAGTTCACCTGTCAGCTTTGCCATTTCGATGCACCTCCCGGTACTGAGCTTCTATAAGTATGTTTGGTCAGCATCCCCGAGTCTTTCAAGGGGGCCAGACGAACCGGATCACCAGATTCAATCTGCAACGCCTCGGCCACTTCCGGCGGAAGGCTGACGGTATCCGGCCCTATGCAATCTATCGGCAGGGTGGTCACCCGGAAGTCCCGGAATGAGCGGTTCGACACCATCACCCGCTCGTCGGCAGGCACGTTAAGGTTCACTGGCTTTCGAGTAACCATTGCGTGCCGGTTCATGCCTTCCCTCACCGTGCGGATGTTGTGCACGAAGGCTTCGACCACGGGGCCACCATCGAAAATGTCCACCAGCCCGTTAAAGTTGAACCCCTCTGATTGAAGCATGCGAAGCGCTGGCGCGGTGTTGTCATGAACCCGGCCAATGACCGCCCGGGCCGAATCCGGCAGCATGGGCAGGTAGATCGGGTACTTGGGCATCAGCTCGGCAATAAAGGATTTGTTGCCCAGGCCAGACAGCATGTCCGCCTCGCTGAATTCCATGTCAAAGAACTTGGTCCCCAGCGCGTCCCACAACGGGCTTCGACCCTGGGCATCGGACACGCCGCGCATTTCCGCGAACACTTTTTCCGAAAAATGCTTGCGAAACTCATCCAGATACATGAACCGGCACCGGGAGAGCAGAAGCCCGCTGCCCCCGCCTTTGTATTCATCCGACAGCAGCAGCGAGCAGATTTCGCTGGTGTCGGTCATGTCGTTGGACAGGTGCAACGTGGGTGTCCGTACATGCACACCCAGCTCTTTAGAGGCATTCACCGTAACGCTCAGGCGGTAATTGTAGAACACCTCGTCCAGACCAACCCGGGCTTGAATACCACTGATCCCAACGGTTTTTTTGCGCTCGATATCCTCAAGAGCAAACAGATACAAGCCTGCTTCCGGCGCAATGCGCTGATTGAAGGTCTCACGGGCGTGATTGATTTTTTTCTGGAGCAACTCTCGATCCGCCGGCAAGGTGGTCAGCCCTTTACCGGCACCCTGGGCCATGGCGTACAGGTCATCCAGATCGTTTTCCTGTAACGGGCGAATTACCAGCATAAGGTCGCCTCCCCGAGATCGACAGCTACAAACTTTGCCATTCCCAAGCTTGTCATAGCGGCGCAATCCTTACCCGGTCGCCCGCGGTAATGTTCAGCGCCTTCCAGGTCGAAACCGGAACCTTGAGTTTGTCGTCCAGAGTTTCAGCGACCGGTGTGAGGGTGCAGCGAAACTGCTCCCGCTCGCCAGCAGCGATCAGACAGGTTTCACCCACAGCCTCATTACTGCCATGAAGCTCCTTGGGGTGGCTGGTCACCAGGGTTTTCAGGCTATCGGTGCGCCCCTCCAGAACCGGGCCGGCATCAAAAATGTCCAGAAAACTGCCCGGCTGGAATCCCTCTCGCTGAAGTAGCTCAAAATTAGGGACGGTTATCTGATGCGGCTGCCCCATCGCCTTCTGGGCAGCCTCACTCAGCAGCGTGACATAAATGGGATTCGGGGGCATGAGCTCGGCAATGAAAGTCTTGCTCAACTGACCGGAGTACTGGTCTGCCGTCTCGAAATCCATATCAAAGAAATGCCGGCCAAGACTATCCCAGAAGGGGACGCTGCCATCCTCCAACTGCACCCCCTGGATTTCCACCGCCATCCGCGAGGTAAACCATTCCCGATGATCTGCAATAAACAGAATCCGGGCACGGGATAGTAATTCGAACGCGTCGGTATTCTGGAGTTCGGGCCGTATGGAGAACGAACACAATAGCGAGACATCGGTAAGCGAATGAGAGGGGTAGAGCACCTCCACCCGGCGCGACACCCCCAACTCATGAGAGGCATGGATCAGGGCATCCCGACGGTAACTGTAGAAGGGCTGGCCATTGCCGGCGAGGGCATCAATGCCGGCGGTGCCAGCAATGTCTCCGGTCTTGGTGTTTGCCAGCACGAACAGAAACCTGGGCGGATCGTCTTCGGCGCTGATCCTGCCGGAAAAAGACGCCAGGGATTGCTCGATCTTGTAAGCCAGGGCGTCGCCCTGCTTGGGCAGAGTGGAAGAAAGACGGGCACACTGGGTGCCCGCCATGGCCAGAATCTGGTCCAGATCATCCGGCCGAGCCGGACGTACCAGCCACATAAAATCTCCTTAGACCGCCAGTTTTTTCACCGCCGCTTCAAAACGTTCGAGGGCTTCGTCAATGTCCGATTCGGGGATAATCAGGGACGGCGCCAGACGAATCACATTCGCACCGGCCACAAGTACCATCACGCCCTCTTCCAGGCCGGCATTCAGAAAATCCTTGGCCTTGCCCTGCCATTTTTCGGTCAGCACACAACCGAGCAGCAGACCGGCGCCACGAACCTCACTGAACACACCGTAGCGCTCACCAATATTCATCATACCCTTGCGGAGTTTGTCGGAACGGGCTTTCACGCCCTTGAGAATCTCCGGCTGGCTGACGGTGTCCACCACCCTCTGAGCCACGGCGCAGGCCAGTGCGTTACCACCGTAGGTGCTGCCATGGGTACCCACACCCAGACTGGCGGCAACCTTGGCCGTCGTCAGCATCGCCGCTACCGGGAAGCCACCACCAAGCCCCTTGGCACTGGAGAGAATGTCCGGCACCACGTCGTACATCTGATAAGCGTAGAAGTGGCCACTTCTGCCCACACCAGACTGCACCTCATCAAACACCAGCAACGCGTCATTTTCATCACAAAGCTCGCGAAGCCCCTGGAGGAACGCCTGGTCGCCGGGCATAACGCCGCCCTCACCCTGAATCGGCTCCACCACCACGGCGCAGGTTTTGTCTTTGGAGATCAGCTTCTTCACCGATTCCAGATCGTTGAACTCGGCGTGATGAATACCGCCAGGCGCAGGCTCGAAGCCTTCCAGGTATTTTGGCTGGCCACCTACGCTCACGGTGAACAGGGTTCGCCCGTGGAATGAGTTCTTGAACGAGATGATCTCGTTCTTGTCTTTGCCAAAATGCTCCCAGGCGTAGCGCCGGGCCAGTTTGAAGGCTGCTTCGTTGGCCTCAGCACCGGAATTGGCGAAAAACACACGCTCGGCGAAGGTGAGGTCACACAAAGTCTTTGCCAGGCGCAGGGCCGGCTCGTTGGTCATCACGTTGGACAGGTGCCAGATTTTCTCGGCCTGATCGTGCAACGCACCCACCAGTCCCGGATGGGAATGGCCCAGGCAGGTCACTGCAATGCCGCCCTGGAGATCAATGAACTCGCGGCCTTCCTGATCCCAGATCCGGGAGCCCTCTCCTCGCACCGGAATAATGGAACCGGGAGCGTAGTTGGGCACCATGACTTCATCGAACAGTTCGCGGCTGACGGGGTCTTTATTCATAAATCTCTCTCGGGAAAGCGGCTAAGCACATAAAAATAGTTGAGTGACCACACCAGACAAGTAAGTGGGTATGCGGACTCTTGCACCATAATACGCCACTCACGGCATAAGAACATCCGGTTCCCCGATGGCCGGCAATTCAATCACCCTGTGCGGCATATTCTCACTCTTGTTGCGATCCAACAGCGTGCCGATCAGAAGCTTGTAGGAGTCCAGATCAAAGGTGACCGCCTGGCCGCGGAGAGAAAGATCCTGCAGCTCGTTTTCATCATGCAGGGTGGCCACGTGCATCCAGTTATAAACCACCAGGATATCCGTGCGGCCGGTTCGGGCATTGCGCTCAACAATCCCAACCGGGCCTTTCCAGGGCCAGGTTTTCAGCCGCAGGCTGTGAAAGGCAATCTGTACCCTGAGATTGTAGCGCTCGACATTCTCGAGCTCTTCGCAGGCGCCCTTGCAGCGCCCCAGCGAACGCTGAAAACAAGGCCCTTCGTTTTCAGGCTCCAGCCCGAGCAGTCGATTGCACAGCTCGTTTTTGGCCGCGATGCCGCTCAAGGCACGCTCGGCATCCCGTTTGCTGCGGAACAACCCGAAATAATCCCCCAACCGGTGCGGCTCGATCTCACGAACCAGCCGAGCCTGCAGATACTCTGCCTCGTTTTTCGAAAGCTCGATGCTCACCAGATTCTTGGCGGCCCGGGACCGACGATTGAACAGGGGCTTCAGCGTCTTGATCTGTTTGAGTTCGAGAAGAAGCGCTCCAAGCTCACCTGCCGTTTCTGTGCACTCGACGCGACGGAGGCTCTCGGACATCCGCACACCCCGGGACGAGTTATGATCGCCGGAAAAGTGCGATGCCACCCGCTGGGCAATGTTCGTGCTCTTGCCCACATATAAAAGCACATCGTTCTCACCGTAAAAACGATACACCCCCGGCCCCCGAGGCAGATCCTGAAGGATATCCGTTGGCAGATGAGAGGGTATACTCGGCCGTTGCAGCAGCTCCCGCAGGGCACTTTCGAATCTATCATCCCCCTTCTCTGCACGGGCATGCTCGAAAAACGACAGCATGGCCGAGACATCCCCCATGGCCCGATGCCGCTGAACCTGGGCAAGACCATGACGGGCTATCAGAGCATCCATGTTATGACGCCGGAATTCCGGGTAGAGCCTTCGGGAAAGCTTCACCGTACAGAGCACCTTCGCCGAGAAAAGACGCTCCAATCTGCGAAACTCGGATTTTATAAAACCGTAATCAAAGCGGGCATTGTGAGCGACAAACACCTTGTCATTAAGCTGTTCCTCCAGCTCGTCCGCTACATCCGCAAACAACGGCGCATCCGCCACCATTTCATTGGAGATGCCAGTGAAGTTTTCGATAAACGGGGAAATCCGCGTTTCCGGATTCAGCAGCGTCTGCCACTCGCCCACAACCTCGCCGGCCCGCCAGAACCGGATACCAATCTCGGTAATCCGGTCCCGGGCTGAATTGCCGCCGGTGGTTTCAATATCAAGAAACGCGAACGTCGCTGACTCAAGAACTGTACTTTCGGATGCCATGGAACAACATTACGCCTCGCTGGCAACTGCAGATGCCTGTATATGAACGAAAAGCTGTTATAGACATTCGTCTAATTTCTGCAGGAGTTTATTTGAATTGTCACGAATTCGACTAACTACCTTGTTTTTGGGTCTAACAAAAATAATGTGTGGAGACAACAACGATGCAAAGCAACAAACTGAGATTGGCAATTCGTGTCGTGCGACTGCAGCAACTGCAGTTTTTGGTGTGGCTGGCGCGATAGCATTGAACACTGATGACTACAAGACAAATCTTTACGATTTCGCTCGCGTGGTTGCGGCTTAGATATCGACGAGGACATCTCTAATGGTGGCCGCGCCTGCGCCACGCTTATGGCGAGTACAACAACGTCAGAATCGGTCGGTACTGGTCCAACTATAACTCTTGGGTCGGTAACACTGCCAACGTGGACTTCGATGGCGTTCCAGGTACTGCTGGTGCACAAGACCGGACCGAACAAATCACCTACATGAGCGGCCCGTTCTCCGTTTCACTGGAGAATGCTATCGATTACGGCGGAGTAGTAGGCGTAGCTCCGGTTCGTAAACTTCAATCCGACGGAACGCAACAGCTAGAGCTAACACCGGGCCAAGATAGAGGCACCGTCGCCAGCTCTCCTGCACTGACTACAAAGTTTGAAGATTCACAGGGTGGATTTCTCCTACGCGGCAGCCGTCATGGCCAAGCAAACAAGTTACGACACAGGCACAGCCGATGATTCATCCATCGGTTACGCGGCATTCCTGGCCGGTAAAATTGCCATTACCGACATGATCTCCATTCAGGGCGCGATCAACTTCGCAGATGGTGCCAGCGCCTATGTATATCGTTCGGGCAGCAACTTCGCTGGTGCGGATGCTTACGTAGACGGCAATGGCGATCTGGAAACCATTGAAGCAGTAGGCGGCGCTCTGGGTGCTAGCTTTGGTTTGGGTAATGGACGCTCGGTCAACGTAGGCTACGGCACATCAATGTCAGACATGGACGACGCCGTTCAAAGTGGAGCAGTTGCAGCAACAACGACCGAACAGAACACTTCCATGTATATTAACTACATGTGGAGTCCGGTTGATAGCGTGAGCATGGGTGTACAGTTCGAGAATCTCGAAACTGAAAGCCAAGGCGGAGCCGATGGCGACGCAAATCGTCTCATGTACATAGCTCAATACAACTTCTAATCCTTCCGTTAGAAGTTAGTTGACTCAGCAGAAACCCCGGCTCCGGCCGGGGTTTTTGTTTGTGTGGGCTTTATTCAGACCTCTCCGATTGCTTCTGCCTTGAGGCGCTATTGACCAGCAACACCTCGAAGCTCATTGATTGGTAGGCTAGGCGGAGAGAGATGTACATGCAGAAAAGCGATTAGATAGAAGCCAGAACGAGAAAGGCCGGTACGACTTTTCAGAACTGTAGAGGGCCATGGATGGCCCGAAACAAGCGCACATGGATGTGCTTGTAGCGTGTTCTGAAAAGTCGCACCGGCCTTTGTCGTGCCACCCAACCCTCAGGCTGAGTGACACCAGGCTTCAGATCAAAGCAGAAGGGTACGAATGTCCCCAAGAAGCTGACTGAGCACCGTGGTAAACCGGGCAGCATCAGCCCCATTCACCGCACGGTGATCGTAAGACAGCGACAGCGGCAGCATCAGGCGGGGCTGGAACTCCTTGCCGTCCCAAACCGGCTTCATCGCCGCTTTGGACACCCCAAGGATCGCCACCTCCGGCGTATTCACGATCGGCGTAAATGCCGTGCCGCCAATACCACCGAGACTCGTGATGGTAAAACAGGCACCCTGCATTTCTGCCGGCTTCAGCTGCTTGTCCCGGGCCTTCTGGGCAAGCTCGGCGCTTTCCGCCGCCAGCTCCCACAAGCCCTTCTTGTCCACATCCCTGATCACCGGCACCATCAGCCCATGGGGCGTATCCACCGCAATCCCGATGTGAATGTACTTCTTGCGAACCACCTCCTTGCGCTCCATGTCCAGAGACACATTGAACTGGGGCAGTTCCGCCAGCGCCGTGGCACAGGCCTTCAGCAGGAACGGCAGCGGCGTCATCTTCACGCCCTTCTTCTCGCCGGCCGCTTTCTGGGCCTTGCGGAAATCCTCCATATCGGTGATATCCGCATCCTCGAACTGGGTTACGTGAGGCACGTTCAGCCAGCTGCGCTGCATGTTATTGGCCGTGGCGAACATCATCCGCGACATGGCCTCACGCTTCACTTCACCAAACTGACTGAAGTCCGGCAGCTTGACACCCGGAATACCAGAACCGGTAGCAACGCCAGTACCCTGCTGAGCCTGCTTGAGCTGGCTCTTCACGTAGGCATGGACATCGTCCTTGGTAATCCGGCTCTTCGGGCCTGAGCCCTTGATTCGCGTCAGATCGGCACCCAGCTCACGGGCCAGCTTGCGCACGGCCGGGCCAGCATGGACCTTGGCGCCAGGCGACGGAGGCTCATAAGTGGCGCCCTGTGGCTCAGGCGCAGACTCTGCTTCCTGTTTCGGCTTCTCCTCGGACTTGGGCTCAGGCTTCTCTTCCTTCGCCGGTTCCTCAGACGCGGGCGCCGAGGCTTCTTCCTCTTCGCCACCACCTTCCTGAACCGTCATCTCCAGCAGTTCATCGCCCTCGGAGAGCTTGTCGCCCTCGGATACCAGGATCTTGCCCACTTTGCCCGCATAGGGCGAAGGAATCTCCATGGTGGCCTTGTCCGATTCCACTGTAACCAATGGATCGTCGGCCTCAATGGTATCGCCTTCAGCAACGTTGATTTCTATCACCGGAACATTGTCGAAACCATCCAGCGCAGGAACCTTGACGGTCTCCTTGCGGGAGCCACCAGAAGCCTTCTTCGGCGCTGGCTTGCTCTCTTCGGACTTCTGTTCCTGCTTTGCTTCTTCCTTTTCCTCGGCCTTTTCCTCGGGCTCGTCGCTGCCGGCATCGTCAGAGCCACCGGCGCTGGCTTCCATCATGCCAACAACATCACCTTCTTTTACCTTGTCACCCACCTTTACGGTGATCTTGGTGATCTTGCCGGCACCGGGAGACGGCAGTTCCACCGAGGCTTTGTCTGACTCAACCGTCAGAATCGGATCTTCTTCCTCAACCGAATCCCCTGCGCTGACAATGATTTCGATAACCTCGACCTCATCCGCACCGCCGAGATCCGGAACCTTGATTTCCTGTTCACTCATGGCGGACTCCTTAGCTCAGCACCGGGTTCGTTTTGTTGCGATCGATTCCGTACTTGCGCATGGCTTCGAGAACCACATCGTTCTTCACCTCGCCATCCTGAGCCAGAGCTGACAGCGCCGTGACGGTTACGTAGTAACGGTCCACCTCAAAGAAGCTGCGCAGCTTTTCCCGGGTGTCGCTGCGACCAAAGCCGTCAGTACCCAGGGTCAGGTAGGTTTTGGGGATGAACGCCCGGAGCTGCTCGGAGTGCAGCTTGATGTAATCGGTGGAGGACACCACCGGACCCTGCTGCTTTTCAAGCATCTGGGTGACGTAAGCCTTCTTGGGCTTGTCGTCCGGGTGCAGGCGGTTCCAGCGATCAATATGCTGCCCCTCACGGGCAAGCTCGTTGAAGCTGGTAACACTCCACACGTCGGAAGCAACGCCCCAGTCGTCTTTCAGCATCTGGGCCGCCGCGCGCACCTCGTTAAGGATCGCGCCCGCACCAAGCAGCTGAACCCGAGGCGTTTTCTTGCTGCCCTTGGTTTCCACAGACTCGAACTTGTACATGCCCTTGATGATGCCGTCTTCGCAATCCTTGGGCATGGCAGGCTGTTCGTAGTTCTCGTTTTCGATGGTCAGGTAATAGAAGACGTTCTGGTTGTCCTCGAACATCTCTTTCATACCTTTGCGCAGCACCACGGCCATTTCGTATCCGTAAGCCGGATCGTAGGCCTTGCAGTTCGGGATGGTGTTAGCCAACACATGGCTGTGGCCATCCTGGTGCTGCAGGCCTTCGCCGTTCAGGGTGGTCCGCCCAGCGGTACCGCCAATCAGGAAGCCACGGGCCTGAATGTCACCGGATGCCCACGCCAGATCGCCAACCCGCTGGAAGCCGAACATGGAGTAGAAGATGTAGAACGGAATCAGCGGGAAGTTATTGGTACTGTAGGACGTTGCCGCCGCCATCCAGGCTGCCATGGAGCCGTCTTCGTTGATACCTTCCTCAAGGATCTGGCCCTTTTTGTCTTCCCGGTAGTACATGATCTGATCACGGTCTTCCGGAACGTACTTCTGGCCCTCGGCGGTATAGATGCCGAGCTGACGGAACATGCCTTCCATCCCGAAGGTACGGGCTTCGTCAGGCACGATCGGCACCACGCGCTTACCAATTCGCTTGTCCTTGGTCAGTGCCGTCAGGATGCGAACGAAGGCCATGGTGGTCGAGATCTTCCGGTCGCCGGAACCGTCCAGGACCGCCTTGAAGATGTCCAGGTCGGGAATCTGCAGTGGCTGACAATCCTTCCGACGCTTGGGATAGAAACCACCCAGCTCCTGCCGGCGCTTCTTCATATAGACGATTTCCGGACTATCCGGCGCTGGCCGGTAGTAAGGAACGTCTTTGAGCTCATCATCCCGCAGCGGAACCGCAAAGCGGTCACGGAATGACTTCAATTGCTCGATATCCAGTTTTTTCAGGGAGTGAGCGGTGTTCTGCGCTTCACCGGCCTCACCAAAGCCGTAGCCCTTGATAGTGTGGGCGAGGATAACCGTCGGCCGGCCGCCATTCTTGTGAATGGCATGGTGGAAGGCCGCGTAGATCTTGTACGGATCGTGACCGCCCCGGTTGAGCTTGTTGATCTCCTCGTCGGAAAGCCCCTCGACGAGTTTGGCCGTTTCCGGGTACTTGCCGAAGAAGTGCTTCCGGGTATAAGCCGGGCCGTTGCTCTTGAAGTTCTGAAGGTCGCCATCACAGACCTCGTCCATGACCCGCTGCATCTTGCCGTCCTTGTCCTGCTCGAACAGGGGATCCCAGTGGCGACCCCAGACAACTTTCAGGACATTCCAGCCAGCGCCCCGGAAGACACCTTCAAGCTCCTGAATGATCTTGCCGTTGCCACGCACCGGCCCGTCCAGACGCTGGAGGTTGCAGTTAACAACGAAAATCAGGTTACTGAGGTTTTCCCGGCCGGCCATGGAGATGGAACCCAGGGTTTCCGGCTCGTCGCACTCGCCGTCACCAACAAAGCACCAGACCTTGCGATCGCCCATCTCGATGAGTTCTCGGCTGTCCAGGTACTTCATTACGTGGGCCTGGTAAATCGCCTGAATCGGACCAAGCCCCATGGAAACTGTTGGGAATTGCCAGTAATCCGGCATCAGCCAGGGGTGCGGATAGGAAGAGAGGCCAGTGCCGTCTACTTCCTCACGGTATTTGTCGAGATCTTTCTCGTCGAAACGGCCCTCAAGGAAGGAGCGCGCATAAATGCCCGGGGAAGAGTGACCCTGGAAGTAAACAAGATCGGACTCGCGCTTTTCGTCGCCGCCGTGGAAGAAATAATTGAAGCCAACATCGTAGAGGGTCGCTGCCGAAGAAAACGAGGAAACATGTCCGCCGAGATCACCGGGACGCTGGTTGGCACGCATAACCATGGCCATGGCATTCCAGCGGATCAGGGAGCGGATTCGGCGCTCCATAAAAAGATCGCCAGGCATCGGCGCCTGCTGGGAAACCGGAATACTGTTCCGGAACGGCGTGGTTATGGAATATGGCAGTTCGGTTCCATCGCGGCTCGCCCGCTCGGAAAGCCTCTCAAGAATATATTTGGCTCGGTCTACGCCTTCGTTCTCGATCAGAGATTCCAGCGCATCCAGCCATTCACTGGTTTCAATGGGATCATCGTCCTGGTACATCAAACCCTCCCCTTGGCATCAAAAAGTGCAGCGCCGCCACGATCAGCAGCCGGGCGCGTTGCGGTGTCGATAAGCTGCGATGGAATGCAGTGTTTTGTTATGGGTATTTTCAGCCTGACAGGTGTACCGGCTACCAGTACACAGAACCTGTACAAAGCATAGAACAGCTTTCACACTTTTCCTGCCTGATCACCTCGGTTTCACGGGCTTTTGGCCCCGGGGATGACCGGCATGCCGGCGAAGTGCGTGGATTAGAACACCCGGTTTCGTAGTATTTTTACTACATTTTGACCATCAAATTCAATCAAAGCCCTCCAAACATCCTTTTGTAACGGGCTTCTTTCGGTTACTTACGGAAGAATGACCGTTTTTGGACCAACAGACAACCAGATTGCGACCAATGTCGTAGCATTCGTATCAGGCCGAAAATTGATTATCACGCTAAACGATCTTCTCGCCGCTATTCGCCGATCATTCAGAACATTTAGCGCTTTTTGTTGAATTTTCGACTCTTCGCTCCCGTGCATCCCTCAGATTTATCGCAGCTTTTTAATTAGACCTGAAAATATTTCCGGATTTATGTATACTCGCCTGCCTGATTTTTAACCACCCAGGAAAAAGTGGTCGGACCACTTTTTTGTCATTGGCATCAACAGAGGGCGATCTATGAACTCCATCGTCACCTTCCCGAACCGGATTCCCACTACGGAGTTCGAGGAACGGCGTTTCAAGGTCTACACAGACCGCCAGCTCGACAAGATCGAAGTCATTCAGAATCTCCCTGAAGAGACCCTGTTTGAAATGAAAGTGGTAGCCAGCGTGCTGCCGTTCCGGGTCAACGAGTATGTGATCAATGAACTGATCAACTGGGACAAGGTACCCAACGACCCGATCTATCAGCTTGTTTTCCCCCAGAAAGGGATGTTGAAAGACGAGCATTACGAGCGCATGGCGAAACTGCACCGGGAAGGTGCCGACAAGAAAGAGATTCAGGCCGTCGCCAAGGAAATCCGGGACGAACTCAACCCGCACCCGGCTGGCCAGATGGAAATGAACATGCCGGAGCTCGACGGTGAAGTTCTGGACGGCGTTCAGCACAAGTATCGCGAGACAGTGCTGTTCTTCCCGGCCCAGGGCCAGACCTGCCACTCCTACTGCACCTTCTGTTTCCGCTGGGCGCAGTTCGTGGGTGACAAAGACCTGAAAATGGCCAGCACCGAAGCAGAAAAGCTTCATGGCTACCTGCAGGAGCACACCGAGGTCACTGACCTGCTGGTCACCGGTGGCGACCCCATGGTGATGAAAACCAAGAACCTGGTGCAGTATCTGGAACCGCTGCTACAGCCGGAGTTCGATCATATCCAGACCATTCGCATCGGCACCAAGGCCCTGACTTTCTGGCCCTACCGCTTCGTGACCGACAAGGATGCCGATGAACTGATCGACCTTTTCGCGAAACTTGTCGACGCCGGCAAGCACGTCGCCATCATGGCCCACTACAACCACTGGCAGGAAATCACCACCGAGATTGCCGAAGAGGCCATCCGCCGTATTCGCGCCACCGGTGCCGAGATCCGTGCCCAGGGCCCGCTGATCAAGCACGTCAACGACGATGCCGACGCCTGGGCAAAGCTGTGGAAGAAAGAAGTGCAGCTGGGCATCATCCCCTACTACATGTTTGTAGAGCGGGACACCGGCGCGAAGAACTACTTTGAAGTGCCTCTGGTCGAAGCTTTCCACATCTACAGGGAAGCCATGAAGAAAGTCAGTGGCCTGGCCCGAACCGCCCGCGGCCCCTCCATGAGCGCCGGCCCCGGCAAGGTGGAGATCCAGGGGATTACCGAAATCAACGGCGAGAAGGTGTTTGTACTGCGCTTCCTGCAGGGCCGCAACCCGGACTGGGTTCAGCGCCCATTCTTCGCCAAGTACAGCGAGACGGCCACCTGGTTGCATGAGCTGGAACCGGCCTTTGGAGAAGAGAAATTCTTCTTTGAAGATGAGTATGAAGAAATGAAGAAAGGGAACGGTTAATCGCCAGCCTCTCTGAAGCGGCCCCGTGGAATGGGGCCGCTTGCCTCTTCAGCGATTTGATCGACGCGCCTTCCAGCTGGGGATGACCCGGAACACCAGCGCGCCAAACACCGCTCCGATGATTACGATCAACGCGACCTGAAGGCTTCCATTGTCCATCGCACCCTCATTCAGGGTTTCTGCCGTTACCAGACCTCCGATCAGGAGCCATGGCGTCAGAAGAATCAGCGCGCTCAATGACAGGAAACGTTTGATTCGATGATTGTCTTTTTGCTTAGGCATAGGACCCTCTCCAAAAGAATGAGCTCATAATTACCAACGGAGACGGCCATTGGATCAGGTGCGTTATTTCTGCCGGACAAACTTGGGCACGAACCCCTCCGGCTTGTCGCTCAACCACTCAACAAACGTCCGCAATTCTTCCAGCTCCAGCAGCTTTTCCCGGGTATTGAAGTACAGTCCAAGCTCGTATTCCGAGCGAGCCTTATGAATGGCGTTGTGGCAGGGGCGACACACCCACAGCGTGCGGGTGATCAAATCTTCCTTGGTGAACAGTTTCTGGAACCGCTTTTTTCGGTGCAGGTGCTTGGGTATCAGGTGGTGTCGGGTGAGTTTGGCAACCGGGCGTTCGCAGAGTTCGCAGTTGTCGGGTTGGGGAGGTAGTTTGAGCATTGCGGAAATACCAGTCGGGTTTCGCCTATGGCTCCACCCGACCTACGTTGTATTTGGCCAGCGCCAAAGAATCAGTGCATCAGGGTATAGAGCTTGCGGCGATAAGTCCTTACGTCCGGGTTGTTGTTACCCAGCTTGTCGAACAGTTCGATCAGCGTTGTCTTGGCCACTTCGTCTTTGTACTTGCTGTCCACCTGCATCAGGCGGATCAGCAGGTCCATGGCCTCGGCGTTGTTTTCCTGTAATACGTGATGAAGTGCCAACTGGTGCAGTGCGTTCGGATCCTTCGGGTCCTGCTCCAGCGCCATTTCCAGATCCTTGATCGGAGGCAGTTCGGCCGACTGCTTCAGAAACTTGATTCGTGCTGCCAGCTGTTTGGCCTGGTGCTGCATTTTTTCTTCTGGAGGCAGACTTTCAAGGACCTGCTCGGCCGTTTCCAGATCACCCATTTCCGCCTTCAACTGGGCCAGGTCGATCAGGACTTTGAGATTTTCCGGGTCCTCCTGGTTCATCTGGGACAGGATAGCCAATGCTCCTTCCACATCGCCTTCTTCCCAGATCCGATGTGCCTTTTCATAGGGGTCTTCCTTGGGGGCCTCCACGTGTTTGTCCAGAACCTTGCGGATTTCGCTTTCCGGCAGGGCACCGTTGAAGCCATCCACGGCCTGGCCGTTCTTGACCAGGATGACGGTCGGCAGGCTGCGCACGCCGAGACTGGAGGTAAGCTGTTCCTGCTCGTCGGCGTTCACCTTGGCCAGCATGAACGCACCCTGGTAATCCTCCGCCAGTTTTTCCAGCAGAGGCATCAACTGTTTACAGGGGGCACACCACTCGGCCCAGACATCCACCAGGATGGGCGTGCTTGCAGAGGCTTCCATCACCTTCTGCTGAAAGTTTTCCATGGTGGCATCAAAGATGTAGGGAGAGTTGCTCATGCAAGGCACCTGAAAAGTCGAATGATTTGTTCGGAGTTGCCAGAAACATGGGGCCAACTCCCCGAAATTCAAGCGCCAAACGCGCTAACCCAAGTCCTTGAAATCACCGTATCTGCCGTTACATAGCTACTAAGCAACGCGCCGGGACAATCACTCCGCAGCCTGTCCCGGGCCGATTCACAACCTTTCCGGATGGACACTCGCGGCATGAATGACGAGACGCAAAACGATTCTTTTGAGGAATTCGAAGAGGACGTGACCGAGTACATTGGCAAGGACGAGCATAGCAAGAGCCTTGCCCTGCCCCAGCAGATGATGCCCCGGCGCATGTATGTGCTGCCGGTTTCTAATCGGCCTTTCTTTCCGGCCCAGGTTCAGCCGATAGTGGTAAACCAGAACCCGTGGCAGGAAACCCTGAAAAGGGTCGGTGAGACTGACCACAAGGTCATGGGCATCTGCTTTGTGGAAGAACCGGACGCTGAAGAAGGCGTCCCGGCCAGTGAGCAGCTGGAGACCATTGGCTGCGCGGTGCGTGTGCATCATGCCCAGAATGACAGTGGTAAGGTCCAGTTTATCGCCCAGGGGCTTCAACGCTTCCGGATCGTCCAGTGGCTGCGTCGTAAGCCTCCGTATCTGGTGGAAGTTGAGTATACGGCAGAACCGGAAGAAGACGCCGACGAACTCAAGGCCTACACGCTGGCCATTATCAGCGCCATCAAGGAGTTGCTACGTACCAACCCACTCTATGGCGAGGAGGTAAAACAATACCTGTCCCGATTCGGGCCGGACGACAGTTCACCTCTGGCCGATTTCGGCGCCTCAATGACCAGCGCTCCAGGCAATGAGTTGCAGGATGTGCTCGACACCGTCCCCCTGCTCCGCCGCATGGAGAAGGTTCTTCTGCTGATGCGTAAAGAGCAGGAAGTTGCCCGGCTGCAGTCGGAAATCAGCGAAGAGGTGAACGCGAAAGTCCAGAAGCACCAACGCGAATTCTTCCTGAAGGAACAACTCAAGGTGATCCAGCGCGAGCTGGGCATGGCCAAGGACGACAAGACCGCAGATGTCGAGCGCTTCCAACAGCGGATGGCGGAACTCAACCCGCCCGAGGCCGTGCAAGAGCGCTTCAACGATGAAGTCGAAAAATTGCAGGTGCTGGAGCAGGGCTCGCCGGAATACGGTGTCACCCGTAATTATCTGGACTGGCTGACGCAGGTGCCCTGGGGCATCCATTCCGAGGACCACTTCGACCTGGCGAAAGCCCGCCAGATACTCGACCGGGATCACGACGGCCTGGACGATGTCAAAGACCGCATCATCGAGTTTCTGGCTGAAGGGACCTTCAAGGGCGAGGTGAGCGGCTCCATTCTGCTTTTGGTCGGCCCGCCAGGTGTTGGCAAGACCTCCATCGGTCATTCCGTGGCAGACGCACTGGGGCGGAAATTCTACCGTTTCAGTGTGGGCGGCATGCGCGATGAAGCTGAAATCAAAGGCCACCGCCGCACCTACATCGGCGCCATGCCGGGCAAGTTTGTCCAGGCGCTCAAGGATTCCAAGGTGGCCAATCCGGTGATCATGTTGGATGAAATCGACAAGATCGGTGCGTCCTTCCAGGGCGACCCCGCGTCAGCCCTGCTGGAGACACTGGATCCGGAACAGAACCGCGACTTCCTGGACCACTACCTGGACGTGCGCATGGACCTATCCAAGGTTCTGTTCATCTGCACCGCCAACCAGCTCGACACAATTCCACGGCCACTGCTTGACCGGATGGACGTGATTCGGCTGTCCGGATACATCGCCGAAGAAAAGCTGGCCATCGCCAAGCACTTCCTGCTGCCGAGGCTGCTCAAACGGGCCGGGCTGCTGAAAAAACAGCTCAACATTACCGACGCCGCTATCAAGCAGATTATTGAGGGCTATGCCCGCGAAGCCGGAGTGCGAAGCCTGGAGAAGCTCCTGCACAAGGTGATTCGCAAGGGCATCGTGAAGCTGCTGGAGAACCCGGACCAATCTGTGAAGGTGGGTGTATCGGATCTGCAGAGCTACCTGGGACAGCCATCGTTCAAGAAAGAGAAGTCGCTCAAAGGCATCGGCGTTGTCACCGGACTGGCTTGGACCGCCATGGGCGGGGCCACACTGAGCATCGAAGCATCCAGAATCCACAGCTCTCAGCGCGGCTTCAAACTGACCGGTCAGCTGGGGGATGTGATGAAGGAGTCCGCGGAGATCGCCTACAGTTATGTGTCATCCAACCTCAGACGCTTCAAGGGCGACCCGACTTTCTTCGACAAATCCTTCGTGCACCTGCATGTACCCGAGGGAGCCACGCCCAAAGACGGCCCCAGCGCCGGCGTCACCATGGCCACCGCACTGCTTTCCATCGCCCGCAAGGAAGCGCCACAGCCGAACATCGCCATGACCGGTGAGCTCACGTTGACCGGACAGGTGCTGCCAGTGGGAGGTATTCGCGAGAAGGTTATTGCGGCGCGTCGGCAGAAAATCAGTAACCTGATCCTGCCGGAAGCGAACCGGGGCGACTACGAGGAACTGCCGGAGTATCTCAAGGAAGGGCTGTCGGTGAACTTTGCCAAACACTACAACGATGTGTTTCAGGTGTGTTTTGGCAATAAGCCCAATAGCGGGTCTTCGGTGCATTAATATCAGGAGAAAGCCTGGCTCATTGGAGTCAGGCTTTTTCTTTCCAGCCGTCGTCCTTCAATACCGACCCAACGGTCAGCACCGGCGACGCATCAATATCGTCGGCATCCATCATGTTGGCCACACGCTGGAGCGAGGCCAGAATCATGGTCTGCTCCCACTCGGCCAGACTCTGGAATTTCTGGATGAAATCCTCCTGCAGCGGATTCGGCGCCCGGGCCAGCAAGTCTGCCCCCTCATCGGTCAGGTGGGCATGCACTTTTCGCTTGTCCTGGGTGCTGCGCACGCGATAAACCAGATTCCGGTGCTCCAGACGGTCCAGAATCGTCGTTACCGTTGCCTGGCTAAGACTGACCTTTTCTGCAATGGTGCCGATGGTGACTTCGCCAAGATCCCGAATCGTTCTCATGATCAGCAGCTGAGGCCCGGTCAGCCCGGCATGCTTGCTCAGGCGCTTTGAATGAAGGTCAGTTGCCCGAATGACACGTCGTAAAGCCACCAGCACATCTTCATAACTGTTCACAGCAATGCTCCGATTCGGATTCGCAATTTATTTACACCCCTAAGTATTAGAGGTCTTTGCACCGAGAATTGCAAGTCGGCGAGTTTCCCGGCATTTTTTCGGCCATCCACTATGCTAAGGTTTCGCCTTTGTTCCATTTACGACAGACGGACGGAATACGCCCGATGATCAAGTTTTTCCTGCCTTTTCTTTTCATGATGACATTCGCCGGCACCCTCTACGGTCAGGATGAGCTGGGCCCCGAGAAAGAGCTCACTGCGGAAGACCTGGAAGAGAGCATCAAGACGCTGGAAGAGCCCATGTACACGCCCTTCGTGGAACTTTATCTGCTGGAAGAGAGCAAGGCGCTTCGCAAGGAGATGCAGAACACTCGCGCAGAACTCATTGAAAAGGTGGTCGACAAGGAACTGTCCGTTGCCGACAAAACCATGTCTTACGCGACCGATACGGTTACCTACTTCTTTTACTTGATCGCGGGCGCCACATCCATTCTCGTGGTTATCGGCTGGAACTCCATCCGGGATATGCGCAACCAGCTTACCAGTCTGGCGGAAAAACGGGTCAACGAGCTGGTGGTTGAATACGAGAAGCGCCTCGAATCCATCGAAGAACAGCTGAAGCAGAAATCAGACATCATCCACCAGAACCAGGCGGAGATCGAGCGCACCAACGAAGTGCACTCGCTGTGGCTCAAAGCCAGCCAGGAAACCTCCCAGCAAAACAAGATTGCCGCCTACGATCAGATTCTGGACCTTCGCCCCGACGATGTGGAAGCGCTGAGTTACAAGGCAGACGCTGTTCTGGAAATGCAGGAACCGCTCTGGGCCATCAGTCTTTGCCAACGGGCACTGAAACTTGCACCGGATAATGGCCACGCGCACTATCAGTTGGCATGCGCTTATGCAGAAATCGGCCGTTGGGAAGACGCCGTCAGCACTTTGAAGAAAGCTATTGAAATTTCGGAGGCATACCGCGACGATGCATCCGTAGACGTCAGTTTTGACCAGCTCCGCGAACACGAGAGCTTCCGCGCGCTGGTTTCCCAGGATGAAGAAGACGGCACGGATGCGTGACACCGCTCAGAGCGGCACGGGATTTGCCTTTGCAGACAGGCCCGTGTTCCGGAGCAAGCGCCACCCGTCGGCTTGACAAGCAGCGAGGTGTGGTGTTTGTTTAACTCTCTGAGAACACAAGAATAACCCTGAAATAAAACAGGACAGACTCAATGAGAACTTCAGTAAAAAAACTCGTAACCGCTGTTAGCACTTCCGTAGCCCTGATGGGCGCTGGCCACGCCGCTGCCGAGATCCAGATCGGTATTGCCGGCCCCATGACTGGCCCCGTTGCCCAGTACGGTGACATGCAATTCTCCGGCGCCCGCATGGCGATCGAGCAGATCAACGCCAATGGCGGTGTCATGGGGGAAGAGCTGGTTGCCGTTGAATACGATGACGTGTGTGATCCGAAGCAGGCTGTAACGGTTGCCAACAGTCTGGTTAACGACGGTGTACGCTTCGTGATCGGCCACCTCTGTTCCAGCTCCACCCAGCCCGCCTCTGACATCTACGAGGATGAAGGCATCCTAATGGTAACCCCGGCTTCCACCAGCCCGGAGATCACCGAGCGTGGCTATGAGCTGGTATTCCGTACCATCGGTCTGGACAGCATGCAGGGACCAGTTGCGGCCCGCTACATCGCATCTCAGAGCCCGGAGCGCGTTGCTATCGTTCACGACAAGCAGCAGTACGGTGAAGGTATTGCCACCGCCGTTCGTGACACCCTGAAGGACGCTGGCGTTGAAATCGCCATGTTTGAAGGCATCACCGCCGGCGACAAGGACTTCTCCTCGCTGGTAACCAAGCTCAAGCAGGCCGACGTGGATTACGTCTACTACGGCGGTTACCACCCGGAGCTGGGTCTGATTCTGCGCCAGGCTGACTCCGCTGGCCTGGATGCCCGCTTCATGGGCCCCGAGGGCGTGGGTAACAAGGACATCAACACCATCGCCGGCGAAGCCGCCGAAGGCCTGCTGGTAACCCTGCCACCTGCATTTGACCAGAAAGCTGAAAACCAGGCGCTGGTGAAGGCATTTGAAGACAAGGGCGAGGATCCTTCCGGTCCGTTCGTTCTGACCTCCTACACCGCGGTTCAGCTTGTTGCCGAAGGCATTGAAGCCGCTGGCTCCACCGATCCATTCGATGTTGCCGCTGCTCTTCGCGAGGGCACCTTCCAGACTCCGATCGGCACCGTTGAATACGACAAGGCCGGCGACATGAAGTCATTCGAGTTTGTTGTGTACGAATGGCATTCAGATGGAAGCAAAACTCCGGTAAACTAAGCCAAATCGTTAACAAACGGTAATCATGAGAGCACCTTCTCACCGCGATCCGGGAGAAGGTGTTTTTCTAGGCTCCTGTTGATCCTCCCCCACTTCCTGCACGTTTATCCCGGGCATGGGGTGTGGTAGCGGAGGGAGCAGGCTTTCGGAGTCCCATAACAATGCAAGACCTCCTGTATTTCTTTCAACAGCTCATCAACGGGCTGACGATCGGGAGCACCTATGCCCTGATCGCCATCGGCTACACGATGGTTTACGGCATCATTGGCATGATCAACTTTGCCCATGGTGAAATCTATATGATCGGTGCCTACACGGCGCTGATTGCCATTACCGGTCTGGCTGCCCTGGGCATTGCCTGGCTACCACTGATTCTGATTGTTGCGCTGATTTGCGCCATGATCGTCTCCAGCTCCATGGGCTGGGCCGTGGAACGGGTGGCCTACCGGCCTGTGCGGGGGCGCCATCGCCTGATCCCGCTGATCTCCGCCATCGGCATGTCCATCTTCCTCCAGAACTACGTCCACCTTGCGCAGGGTTCGCGGAACGTCGGTTTCCCGGCGCTGATCGACGGCGGTTTCAACTTCGGTTCCGGTGACGGCTTCCAGATGTCCCTGTCCTACATGCAGATCACCATTTTCATCACCACGCTGATCTGTATGACAGCCCTGTCTCTGTTCATATCCCGCTCACGGACGGGCCGAGCCTGCCGTGCGGTATCACAGGACCTGGGTATGGCCAACCTGCTTGGTATCGACACCAACCGGATCATTTCCGCAACCTTTGTAATTGGTGCGGCTCTGGCGGCGGTTGCCGGCCTGCTTCTGGGCATGTACTACGGTTCGGTTGACCCTCTGTTCGGCTTCATTGCCGGCTTGAAGGCCTTTACCGCGGCGGTACTTGGCGGCATTGGCAGCATTCCCGGCGCGATGCTGGGCGGATTGATACTGGGCGTGGCAGAGAGTATGACTTCCGGCTACCTCAGCGGTGAATACAAGGATGTTATCTCGTTCAGCCTGCTGATCCTGATTCTGCTGTTCAAACCCACCGGCCTGCTCGGCAAACCGGAGGTTGAGAAGATCTGATGGCTGCTAATAACTTCAGACACGCGCTGTTTTGCGCGATCATTACACTGATCATTTCCTACCCGATCATCGGCTTTAACCTTGAGGCCCAGGGCATCAACGTAACCCTGACCGGAGCCGATGCCAGCACCGTTGTCATGGTGTTGCTCGCTGCCGTGATCGTATTCCTGTTCCAGCTGTTCCGGGAACAGATCATGGGTGGCCTGAAAAGCCTCCCGCATCCCCTTCCCCAGGCCAGCAAGGAGCCCATGGCAGAGAACCGCCGGGCCAAGATTGAATCCTGGGTACTGACAGGCATCGTGGTTCTTGCCCTGTTCTGGCCGTTCTTCGTGTCACGGGGTGCGGTGGATCTGGCCACCCTCGTGCTGATCTACATCATGCTGGCCCTGGGCCTGAACGTGGTGGTTGGCCTGGCCGGCCTGCTGGATCTGGGTTACGTGGCGTTCTATGCCGTGGGCGCGTATACCTTTGCGCTGCTCTCCCAGTACATTGGTATTTCCTTCTGGCTGGCGCTGCCTATCGGTGCCCTGCTTGCCGCACTGTTCGGTCTTGTGCTTGGTTTCCCGGTGCTGCGGCTACGGGGCGACTATCTGGCGATCGTGACTCTAGGGTTCGGTGAGATCATCAGGATCCTGCTGAATAACTGGACAACGCTTACCGGTGGCCCCAACGGCATTGGTGGCATTCCCGATCCGACCCTGTTCGGCATGGAGTTTGGTCGCCGGGTGAAGGAGGAAGGCAATACCTCGTTCCACGAAACCTTTGGCATCGCCTACAGCGGTGAGCACAAGGTGATCTTCCTGTACCTGATCGCCCTGGTACTGGCGGTGTTCACAGCTCTGGTCATTCGCCGCTTCATGCGCATGCCCGTTGGTCGTGCCTGGGAGGCACTGCGGGAAGATGAAATCGCTGCCCGCTCCCTGGGCCTCAGCCGCACTGCGGTAAAGCTGTCGGCCTTTACCATCGGCGCGTTCTTCGCCGGTTTCGCCGGTACCGTGTTTGCTTCCAAGCAGGGCTTTATCAGCCCCGAATCGTTTGTCTTCCTGGAATCGGCCATCATCCTTGCCATCGTTGTACTCGGCGGCATGGGCTCCCAGATTGGTGTGGTGCTGGCGGCAATCGCTGTCACCATCCTGCCGGAACTGGCCCGTGAGTTCTCCGAGTACCGGATGCTGATCTTCGGTGCCGCCATGGTGCTGATGATGGTCTGGCGTCCGCAGGGCCTGATGCCCATGCGCCGCATTCACATTGAACTGAAAAAGCAGGAGTGACAGACGATGCTTGAAGTACAGAATCTGTCCATGCGCTTCGGCGGCCTGCTGGCGGTAGACGAAGTGTCTCTGGACGTCCAGGAACACGAGATTGTGTCCATCATCGGCCCCAACGGGGCCGGAAAAACCACCGTTTTCAACTGCATGAGCGGCTTTTACAAGCCGACTGGCGGCAAGATCCTGTTCGAGGGGAAGGAGGTACAGGGCAAGCCTGACTACAAGATCTCCCGACTTGGGATGGTGCGCACCTTCCAGCATGTTCGGCTGTTTAGCCAGATGACCGTGGTGGAAAACCTGCTGGTGGCGCAACACCGCCACCTCAACACCAACCTGATTTCCGGTTTGATCAAAACCCCCAGTTATCGGGCAAAAGAGCAGAAATCCCTGGATCGGGCCGCCTACTGGCTGGATCGGGTAGGCCTGTTGGACCTGGCCAACCGGGAAGCCGGAAACCTGGCCTATGGCCAGCAACGGCGCCTGGAGATTGCCCGCTGCATGGTAACCGAGCCCAAGCTGTTGATGCTCGACGAGCCGGCAGCCGGTCTCAACCCGGCGGAAACCAAGGAACTCAATCAGCTGATCGTCAGCCTGAAAGAGGACTACAACGTTTCCGTGGTGCTGATTGAGCACGACATGAGCCTGGTAATGGATATTTCCGATCGCATCAACGTCATCAACCAGGGGCGCCCCCTGGCCAGTGGCACGCCGGAAGAAATCCGCCAGAACGACGACGTGATCAAAGCCTATCTGGGCGAGGCCTGAGGTAAACACATGCTAGTACTAGAAGATGTCCATACCCATTACGGCAAGATCGAGGCCTTGCACGGCGTGTCTGTCGAGGTCAAAAAGGGTGAGATCGTCTCGCTGATCGGCGCCAACGGCGCGGGCAAGACTACCCTGCTGATGACCGTTTGCGGGAACCCCCAGGCCAGCTCCGGTCGCATTTTCCTGGAGGGCCGTGAGATCACCCGCGAACCCACCGCCCAGATCATGCGCTCCGGCATTGCCATCGTTCCCGAAGGACGGCGGATATTCTCAGGCCTCACCGTTGAGGAAAACCTCCATATGGGCGGTTTTTTCAACACCAAGGCGGAAATCCGCAAGAGTATCGATCACGTCTATGAGCTCTTTCCGCGTCTTCAGGAGCGGGAACATCAGCGTGCCGGCACCATGTCCGGCGGTGAGCAGCAAATGCTCGCCATCGGGCGGGCCCTGATGAGCAAGCCGCGCATGATCATCCTGGACGAGCCCTCCCTGGGCCTGGCACCGCTGGTGATCAAGCAGATTTTCGAGATCATCGGCCAGCTTCGCGAGGAAGGCATCACCGTCTTCCTGGTCGAGCAGAATGCCCACCAGGCGCTGAATCTGGCTGACCGGGGCTACGTGTTGGAAACCGGCAAGATTCGCCTGCACGACACAGGCAAGAATCTGCTGGAAAACCCGGATGTCCAGAACGCCTATCTGGGCGGTTGATTCAAACTCTCCAAAAGCTGCCTGGAACCGGTGCGTGGCGACATGCACCGGTTTTTTTTGGGCCAAATCAAATACTCACCAATCTTTAAACTTGCGTTGGCTGGATATCAACTATACTCAGACCAACGGTCAACCTGTCTCCACAAGACCAGTCAGGGCCGTTTTCGCAATGCTGCTCCACGCTTGGGGCAGCATTGTGTATTGCGACGACAGCTTTAAACCACAGAAAGGAGTGGATAATGAAAAAACTGATCGCAGGTGCAATTCTTCTTGGTGCTTCCTCCATGGCCTTTGCCCAACCGGGTTGTGGTGTAGGCGCCATGATCTGGAAAGGACAGTCCGGTATTGCCCCCCACGTACTGGCTGCAACCACCAACGGAACCTTTGGTAACCAGACCTTCGGTATGACCACAGGCACCCTTGGCTGCCAGACCAACCAGTCTGTTCAGTCCATGGCTATGTACATGGACAGCAACATCGACAAGGTTGCCCGTGACATGTCCCGCGGTTCCGGTGAAAACCTCGATACCCTTGCGGTATTGCTGGGCGTGGACGAAGCTGACCGTGACACCTTCCGCAAGGTGCTGCAGGACAACTTTGCCACCATCTTCCCGAGCTCTGACACCACCTCCGGCGAAGCGGTCGATGCCATCGTCGCGCTGCTGGAGAAAAACGAGTCACTCAGCAAATACGTAGCAGCCTGATCCAGGCTCGCTGAAGGGACGCGCTCTTGCGCCAGGGACGGCGCATCGCTCCACTCTCTACCGTTCAACCCCGGATGCAGCACATTCCATGGGCAACATGCTTCGCATTGGGCCAGCCCTGATCTGGCTCGCAGTCAGCCTGCCAACCCAGGCCGATACCCCTGCAGATACATCCGAGCTCCATCTCGATCCTGCCTGGCTCACACTGATCCATTACCAGCCCGACACCTTCGGCGATGGCTACACCAGCCAGGCCGACGACCCGGCCTTTTTTCTCAGCGAAGACGGCAAGCACTCGCCAAAGTCAGAGCTGCAGGCCACTCTGGAGGCAATACAGAAGCCCGGCGAGGGCGATGACCACGCACGCTGCCAGTTTCCGGCAAGAACCACCTGGCTGCAGCAAGAGCTGAATCTGGCGCTGCCCGAAGTCAGCTGCCCCGGATATCAGGAATGGTCGGAGACACTCAACACTGAAACCGTGACCCTGGTGTTCGCCGCCTCCTACCTGAACAGTCCGTCTTCCATGTTCGGTCACACATTCCTGCGCCTGGACCCGCCCCAGGACGACGAGGAAACCAATCTGCTGCTGGCCAACACGATTTCCTACGCGGCGGATGCTGCCGCTCACGACAGTGAACTGCTGTTCGCCTACAAGGGTATTTTTGGCGGCTATCCCGGAATAACCACCGTCCAGCCCTACTACGAAAAAATACGGCTGTACTCGGATATCGAGCATCGGGACCTGTGGGAGTACAAACTGAACCTCACCCAGGACGAAGTGGACCTGATGATCGCCCACGCCTGGGAAATCAGGGATCGTAACTTTGACTACTATTTCTTCGACGAGAACTGTGCCTACCGCCTGCTCGCACTGATAGACATTGCGCGCCCCGGCACAGACCTTCTGGGCGAAGTAAGCACTCACGCCATTCCCTCGGACACCGTCCGCTGGGTAGTGGACAAGGACCTGGTCAGCGATGTGTATTACCGGCCGTCAGCCGCCACCTCCGTGGCCTACAGCCTCTCCACCCTGCCCGACGATCACCAGACCCTCGCGGCGGCCATTGCCAACGGTTATGTAGACGCCGATGCCAATGAGGTGAGCTCGCTGCCAGCCGAACAGCGAGCCCATATACTGGACGCCACCTACGATTATGTTCGCTATAAAAGCGAGGCCGACGGCTGGCCCCGGGAAATTGCGGCGCCACTCTCCCATGACCTCTTGAGAGAACGCAGCCAAATCAATGACGTTGCCCCACCAGAGGAACCGCCCGAGCCGGTTGTGAGGGACGACGAGGGCCACAACACCTTCCGCATGAGCCTCGGGGCAGGCCAACTGGAACACAGGGAGTTCACTCAACTGACCCTGCGTCCGGCCTACCACGACGTTCTCGATCCTCCAGCCGGCTACCGCACCGGCGCCCAGCTCCAGTTCCTCCGCCTCGACGCACGCCTGTATACCGACAACAACGAGCTGCAACTGGAACAGCTCACCGGCGTGGAAATCCGCTCGTTGAGCCCGCGGAACGCGTTTTTCTCGCCACTGTCATGGCAGGTCGGGTTTGGTGGCCGCCGCACTGACACTGGCAACGACCGGGTTCTTACACCCTATCTCGAAGGCGGGGCAGGCGGCAGCTGGAGCCTTGGGCATCAGACCCAGGCGTTTGCCATCGCTACCGCCGACCTGGAAATCGACGACGACCTGCGCCGAGGCTACGATGCTGCCCCGGGCGCTGACATCGGCCTGCTCCATCAGAACAACCAGTTCAGCCTGCTAGCCGGTGCCAAAACCAAGGCCTGGATCGTCAGCAGCCAGCACCGCCAGGACCAGCTCTACGCCAAAGCCAACTGGCACATCGGCCGCGAGTTCAGTCTGTTTGCCGAGTTCACCCGGGAAGACCACTACGACAGGTACCAGAGCACATGGCACGCCGGAATCCACGCGTATTTCTAAACGCCACCACGGCCCGGTTAAGCGGGCTGTTGGTTGCCCTTCTGCTGTTATCCGGTTGCAGCAGCGTCTTTTTCTACCCGGACCGGGTCACCTACATCACCCCGGACCGGCTGAACCTCGAATACGAAGGCATCTACCTCGACACGGCCGACGGCGAAACCCTCCACGGTTGGTGGCTGCCCGCAGAAGGCCCTGGGAAGAACGCCAGGGGCACGGTCTACTTCCTCCACGGCAATGCCCAGAATATCAGCAGCCACATCCTGAACGTGGCCTGGCTGCCTGAGAAGGGCTACAACGTCTTCACCATCGACTACCGGGGCTACGGCCAGTCGACCGGCGCCCCGGACATCGAAGGCGCCCTGCACGACGTGGAAACCGGCCTGCGTTGGTTGGCTGAGAAGCCCGAGGTAAATGACCGGCCTCTGTACATCCTGGGCCAGAGCCTTGGCGGTGGGCTGGGAATCGCACTGGCAAGTGAGTGGACCCAGAGGAAGGAACAGCCCCGGCTGGATGGTGTCATCCTGGACGGTACCTTCTCCGGCTTTCGTAAGATCGCCCGGGAGAAATTGGGTGGATTCTGGCTCACCTGGCCACTTCAGATTCCACTGAGCTGGACCATTCCGGACGACTATGAGGGGGTAGATCACATTCCCAGGATCAGCCCGGTTCCCGTTATGGTAATCCACAGCGTTCGGGACGGAATTATTCCGTTCCATCATGGCGAAGCACTGTATGAAGCTGCGGAGCAGCCCAGGGAGTTTTTGCAGACGGATACGCCTCACGGGGCGACGTTTGTTATTCCCGGGTACCGGAGGGAAATGATTCGGTTTATGGAAGGTGGAGAATAGAGTTCTGGTTTTGTCGGATTACGCCTTTGGTTAATCCGACCTACGGCGTTTACCTGTGATGCACGGGCGGGTGTTGGGTTTCCCTTTTCAAAAGTGTTGAGGGCCAAGGACGGCCCGAAACAAGCGCACATGGATGTGCTCGTAGCGTCTTTTGAAAAGGGAAACCCAACAGCCGCTTGCTCCAAGCCAAGCAAATAAAAAACCCGCCGATCCAGAGGAAAGGCGGGTTTTTATTAAGCCCGAAAACGATCAGGCAGAGAAATCGGTCGGCTGATCGCCTTCCTTGATTTCCTTCATGGACAGCTTCACGCGACCACGGTTGTCCACATCCAGCACCTTCACCAGAACTTCCTGACCTTCGCTCAGCTCGTCAGTCACGTTCTCGATGCGGCGATCAGAGATCTGGGAAATGTGCACCAGACCATCCTTGCCAGGAAGGATGTTAACAAAGGCACCGAAGTCCACAATGCGCTCAACGCGGCCCTTATAGATAGCACCCACTTCGATCTCGGCCGTGATTTCCTTGACCCGGTTCACCGCCGCCTGGGCAGCTTCCTGGTTGTCGGCGTAGATCTTCACGTTGCCGTCATCATCCAGATCGATGGAAGCACCGGTCTCGTCACAGATCGCACGGATAGTAGAGCCGCCCTTACCGATAACGTCGCGGATCTTCTCCGGGTTGATCTTGATGGTGGTGATGCTCGGAGCGCGGGCAGACAGCTCGGCACGCGGGGTAGCGATAACCTTGTTCATCTCGCCAAGGATGTGCAGACGCGCTGCGTGAGCCTGCTCAAGCGCGATCTCCATGATCTCATCAGTGATGCCGTTGATCTTGATATCCATCTGCAGGGCAGTGACGCCCTCCTGGGTACCGGCAACCTTGAAGTCCATGTCACCCAGGTGATCCTCGTCACCCAGAATGTCGGTCAGAACCGCGAACTTGTCGCCTTCCTTGACCAGGCCCATGGCAATACCGGCAACCGGCGCCTTGATGGGTACGCCCGCGTCCATCAGTGCCAGGCTGGAACCACAGACCGAGGCCATGGAGCTGGAACCGTTGGACTCGGTGATCTCGGAAACCGCACGGATGGCGTACGGGAATTCTTCCAGGGTCGGCATGACCGCCAGAACACCACGCTTGGCCAGACGACCGTGACCCACTTCGCGACGGCCCGGCGAACCGACACGTCCAGCCTCACCTACGGAATAAGGAGGGAAGTTGTAGTGGAACAGGAACGGATCCTTGCGCTCACCTTCCAGAGCATCGATGATCTGCACATCGCGGGAAGTACCCAGCGTGGTGGTCACGATGGCCTGGGTCTCGCCACGGGTAAACAGGGCGGAACCGTGAACGCTGGGCAGAACGCCCACTTCAATTTCGATCGGGCGAACAGTCTTGTTGTCGCGACCGTCGATCCGGGGCTTGCCATCGATAACCTGCTGGCGAACCACGCTCTTCTCGATCTTGCCGAAGTACTTTTTGACTTCGTCTTCGGAAGGCTGGCCTTCCTCTTCACCGGCCAGTTTTTCAACTGCAGCGGCTTTCACCTCGCCCAGACGCTCATAGCGGGCCATCTTGTCACGGATACCGTAGGCTTCCTCAATGGCACCGGCGAACTCGGCCTTGATGGCATTCAGCAGCTCGGTGTTTTCCGGCTCCGGCTGCCAGTCCCAACGGGGCTTGCCAATCTCAGCAGCGAATTCCTTGATAGCGGCAACCGCTGTCTGCATTTCCTGGTGGCCATAGAGCACACCGCCCAGCATCTGGTCTTCGGTCAGGCCCTTGGCTTCGGACTCAACCATCAGCACCGCGTCTTCCGTACCGGCTACGACCATGTCCAGCAGGGAGGTTTCCAGCTCTTCGAAGGTCGGGTTCAGGAAGTAACCGCGCTCGTTGGTGTAACCCACGCGGGATGCGCCGATGGGACCATCGAACGGAATACCTGAAATGGCCAGGGCCGCAGACGCAGCCAGCATCGCGGCAATATCCGGATCCTGGTTCTTGCTGGAGGACATGACCGTGGTGATGACCTGGACTTCGTTCATGAAGCCGTTCGGGAACAGCGGACGAATCGGACGGTCGATCAGGCGGGAAGTCAGGGTTTCCTTCTCGGAAGGACGACCTTCGCGCTTGAAGAAACCACCCGGGATTTTGCCCACGGCGTAGGTCTTCTCGAAGTAGTTTACGGTCAGCGGGAAGAACGGCTGGCCTGGCTTGGCTTCTTTGGCGCCGACAACGGTACCGAGCACGGAAATGTCATCCACGGTTACCAATACAGAACCGGTTGCCTGACGAGCAATACGGCCGGTTTCCAGAGTGACGGTCTTGCCGCCCAGCTCAAATGATTTCTTGAAAGGTTTCAGATCCACAAAAAACTCCTGGTCTATCTGGTCCAGATTGATTCGTTCCGAGCGCCCCTGCGCTCGAAACCATAGTCCTGCAGATGATGTGCTGTGGTCTGAAGAGCAACCCGTCTGAAAGCTAACAGGCTGTTGCAAAACCCCGGTCTGGGAGGCGGCAGTTCCAGAGGCCGCCGGGCCCGGGTTTTTCAACAACCTGCTATCAATTTCGGCTTTCCATTACGACAGGGAATCCTTCGAACACACAGACAATCCAACTGCAGCGGGAGAAAAACACAACCAGCAGACCCCACAAAGGGCCTGCTGGTCGACGGCTGCCACCGAACAAGCCGGCGCAGCCCTCAGGTCGTAGAGACCCGGATTAGCGACGCAGACCCAGACGCTGGATGAGTTCCAGGTAACGGTCGGCGTTCTTGCGCTTGAGGTAGTCCAGCAGCTTACGACGCTGGTTAACCATCCGGATCAGGCCACGGCGGGAATGGTGATCCTGCTTGTTGGCCTTGAAGTGATCCTGCAGCTTGTTAATGTTGGCGCTCAGCAGAGCTACCTGAACCTCAGGGGAACCGGTATCGCCATCACCTTGCTGAAAATCCTTAACGATCTGTGCTTTCTCGTTGGCAGAAAGTGCCATAACTCACCTCATTGTTTGCGATGCTTTCGAATACGGCCGAACCGCGCATCTCTACAGCCCGGCTAAACAGCGGCGCGTCTAACGCTTTCCGCTATTCTTCACCAGTCGGCGCGGGACCAGATTGGTCTGCTCGCCTTCCGGGAATGCTTCTGCCAGCCCCACAAAGCTTTCGTTTGCGCTCTCGTTTGCATAGAGACGCACGAAGCCTTCGTAAGCCTGACCCGGTATTCTAACCGGTTGTCCGTTCAAGATCGATACCAGCGCCTGCCCCGCCAGACGGTGCTCGGGGAACATCGACAGAGCGGCATCCGGTGCCAACAGGAGACCATCGAGGCTCTCACCCCGTTCGCGCATCGCCTCGAGATCACTGACGGCATGGGCATTGGCCAGGGTAAACCCTGACGCCATGGTGCGGCGCAATGCAGTCACATGGGCACCGCAACCGAGAGCTTCACCGATATCCTCAACCAGTGAGCGAATGTACGTACCCTTGGTGCAGCTGACCGCGATATCCAGTTCGTTCTCACGAATGTCCAGCAGCGTCAGTTCGTAGATGGTCACCGGTCTTGCCGGACGCTCAACCTCGATACCCTCGCGGGCATATTCGTAGAGTGGACGCCCCTTGTGTTTGAGCGCCGAATACATGGAGGGAACTTGCTGGATATCACCCCGGAAGCCATCCAGTACCGGCTCAAGCAAGTCTGCGGTCAGACCGTCTGGCACAGGCTTTTCGGCAACGACAGCGCCCTCGCTGTCACCGGTTTCGGTTCGGATCCCGAGCCGGGCAGTGGCAATGTAGGCCTTGTCGCTGTCGAGCATCATCTGGGAGAACTTGGTGGCCTCACCGAAGCATAGCGGCAGAACGCCGGTCGCCAGGGGGTCAAGGGCGCCGGTATGGCCGGCCTTGGCCGCCCCGAACAGGCGCTTGACCTGCTGCAGAATGCCGTTGGAGGTCACACCCTGCCGCTTGTCGATAACCAGAATACCGTTGACGTCACGGCCTTTGCGTCTGCGGCTCAAGCGTTACGCTCCGGATCATCCTGGTCGTCCTCTTCATTCCGTTGCACGGCCGGCTTGTCGCCAACTGCTTCGCGAATGAGGCTGTCCATCTTGCGGCTGTAGCCCTGCAGCGTGTCGAAGTGGAACCGCAGCTGGGGTACGACCCTCAGCTTCATCGCGCGACCTACCTGGCCCCGCAAAAAGCCCGAGGCCTTGTTCAGCACCGCAATCGATTCCTTGACCTCCGGAGACTCCTCCGTCAGTTCCTCGGTGGAAAGCAGGGACACATAAATATCGGCGTAGCCAAGGTCACGACTGACCTTGACCGCGTTTACCGTGACCATGCCCACCCGCGGGTCTTTGACCTCCCGCTGGATGAGCTGGGCCAGTTCCCGTTGCATCTGATCGCCGATGCGATCAATACGACTGAACTCTCTTGGCATCAGGTTTCCTTCAAAATCGGGCGCATCAGGCGCCGGTGGACTCAAGCTTGCGCTCGACCCGGACGCGATCGAAGACCTCGATCTGGTCGCCGACTTTTACGTCGTAACCCTTAACGCCAATACCGCATTCCATGCCGTTACGGACTTCAGGCACGTCGTCCTTGAAGCGGCGCAGGGATTCCAGCTCGCCTTCAAAGATAACCACGTTGTCCCGCAGAACCCGGATCGGCTTGTTACGGTAAACGGTACCTTCAGTAACCATACAGCCGGCCACCTGACCGAACTTCGGCGAACGGAACACGTCACGGACATCGGCAATACCAACGATGTCTTCGCGGAATTCCGGAGCCAGCATACCGGTCAGAGCTGCTTTCACATCATCAATCAGGTTGTAGATGATGCTGTAGTAGCGCAGATCCAGACCTTCCTGCTCGACCAGGCGCTTGGAAGCACTGTCGGCACGCACGTTGAAGCCGAAGATAACCGCGTTGGTTGCCATGGCCAGGCTGACGTCGGTCTCGGCAATGCCACCCACACCGGACGATACGATCTTCACCTGGACCTCGTCGTTACCGAGATCCTGCAGGGCCTTGGTGATGGCTTCCAGAGAACCACGAACGTCGGTCTTGAGCACCACATTGAGGGTTTTGACCTCGTCTTTGCCCATGTTCTCGAACAGGTTCTCGAGTTTGGCCGCCTGCTGACGCTGCAGACGCTGCTCCCGCTCGCGGCTCTGGCGGAATTCAGCCAGCTCTTTGGCCTTCTTCTCGTCGGCAACGGCGAAGAACTCGTCACCGGCATCCGGTGTACCGTTCAAACCAAGGATCTCGACCGGAATCGACGGGCCTGCTTCCTTGACCTGCTTGCCAGCTTCATCGGTCATCGCCCGGACCTTACCGAAGTAGGAGCCGGCCACAACCATGTCGCCCTGACGCAGGGTACCGTTCTGAACCAGTACGGTTGCCACGGAACCACGTCCACGCTCGAGACTGGATTCAACAACCACACCCTTGGCAGGCGCATCAGTGGCTGCCTCAAGTTCCAGTACTTCCGCCTGGAGCAACAGTGCTTCAAGCAGGTCTTCGATACCCTCACCGGTGTGCGCGGAAACTGGCACGAACTGGACATCACCGCCCCAGTCTTCCGGAATCACTTCCATACCGGCCAGTTCGGTCTTGACGCGATCGGGATCGGCTTCTTCCTTGTCCATCTTGTTGATGGCGACGACGATCGGAACGCCGGCAGAGCGCGCGTGATCAACCGCTTCCTTGGTCTGGGGCATGACACCATCATCGGCAGCAACCACCAGAACCACGATGTCAGTACACTGCGCACCGCGGGCACGCATGGCAGTAAAGGCCGCGTGGCCCGGGGTATCCAGGAAGGACACCATGCCGTGATCGGTTTCCACGTGATAGGCACCGATGTGCTGGGTAATGCCACCAGACTCCCCGGAGGCCACCTTGGTACGGCGGATGTAGTCCAGCAGGGAGGTCTTACCGTGGTCAACGTGACCCATTACGCTCACAACCGGAGCGCGCTTGGTTTTTTCGCCACCTTCGAAGGAGAACTCGCTCAGAACCTCTTCCTCGAACGCGTCTTCACTGACCGTCTTGGCTTTATGGCCCAGCTCCTCGGTCACCAGAACCGCAGTTTCCTGGTCCAATGCCTGGTTGATGGTGGCCATGACGCCCATGCCCATCAGGGTCTTGATGACATCCGCCGACTTGACCGCCATACGCTGGGCAAGGTCACCGACAGAAATCGTTTCTGGAATCTCTACTTCTCTGACCATTGGTTTGGTCGGCCTCTCGAAGCCGTGACGCTTCTCTTTGGGTTTCTTTTTCGCACGCAGCGGCTTACGCAGCGTGGTCTCTTCCTCGTCCTCGGAGATAACCAGCGGCTCTTCCACCGGGCGGCTGCGAGGACCACGATGGCCAGCCTGCTTCTTCTTAGGCTTGCCCTCTTCAATCTCGTCGCCACGCTCGCGAACTTTCTCTTTCTTTTTCTTCGGCTTGCGATCCTTGCCTTCGCCCTCGGGCGGCGGCATCGGCATGTCTTCCGGAGCGGGAACCGGCTCGGGCTCAGGCTCTGGCTCTTTCTTCGGCTCTGGTTTTTCTGCCTGTTCCGGCTGCTCGGATGTTGCTGCCTCGGCCGGCTTCTCTGCCTCAGGCTGCGGCGCCTGCTCGGCTGCTACCTTTGGCGCTTCTTCAACCGGTGGTTGCTCCGGCTGCTGCTCTGCTACCGGCTCTTCCGGTTTCGGTGCTTCAGCCTCAGGCTGCAATTCAGCCCGTTTGATGTAGGTACGGCGCTTGCGAACCTCAACATTGACGGTCTTTGCCTTGCCGGCCTTGAGCGTGGTGGTGGTCTTACGCTTAAGGGTGATCTTGCGCGGTTCGGCGTCTGCCTCACCGTGAGTTTTTCTCAAATAGGCCAGCAACTGCTGCTTCTCATCGCTGGAGACAGAATCATTCTCGGAGCGGGCTTTCAGGCCAGCCTCCACAATCTGCTTCAGCAAACGATCCACGGGAGCGCCTACATCTTCGGCCAGTTGTTTTACCGTTACTTCAGCCATACTGGTCCTCCTCCCGAATTAGGCCTGGTCTTCAAACCAGGGGGCACGCGCGGTCATGATAAGCTGACCAGCACGCTCTTCATCCATACCTTCAATCTCGAGCAAGTCGTCTACCGACTGCTCTGCCAGATCTTCCATGGTGCGCACACCCATGCCGGCCAGTTTAAAGGCCAGGCTACGGTCCATGCCGTCCATTCCCAGAAGATCTTCTGCCGGCTCGGCACCCTCGAGCGCTTCCTCGCTTGCCAGGGCCTGGTTCAGCAGAACGTCCTTGGCACGACGGCGCAGCTCGGTGACGGTCTCTTCGTCAAAGCCTTCGATCGCCAGCATCTCTTCCATTGGCACATAGGCCACCTCTTCAATGGAGGTAAACCCTTCCTCGATCAGCACACCGGCAAATTCTTCATCAACGTCCAGATTGCCAGTGAAATGCTCGACAAGCCGGCTGTATTCCTGCTCCTGACGCTCACCGGCTTCTTCCTCGGTCATCACGTTCAGGGTCCAGCCTGTCAGGTCCGTGGCCAGGCGAACGTTCTGTCCGTTCCGGCCGATTGCCTGCGCCAGGTTGTCCTCCGCCACAGCCACTTCCATGGTGTGCCGGTCTTCATCCATAACGATGGACGCAACTTCTGCCGGCGCCATGGCATTGATTACCAGTTGGGCCGGGTTGTCGTCCCACAGCACGATATCAACACGCTCACCGCCCAGCTCATTGGACACTGCCTGAACCCGGGAGCCTCGCATACCAACGCAGGCACCAACGGGATCGATACGCCGATCGTTGGTCTTCACCGCAATCTTGGCCCGGGAACCGGGGTCACGGGCGGCACCACGGATCTCGATCAGCTCTTCAGCAATCTCCGGCACTTCAATGCGGAACAGTTCGATCAGCATCTGCGGAGAGGTGCGGCTCAGAATCAGCTGAGGGCCGCGATGATCGGTGCGAATTTCCAGCAGCAGGGAGCGCACACGGTCGCCCATGCGGAACGTCTCGCGCGGGATCAGGTATTCACGGGGCAACAGCGCCTCTGCGTTGGCACCCAGATCAACAATGACATTGTCCCGGGTCACCTTCTTTACAGTACCCGAAACCAGCTCACCAACGCGGTCGCGGTAGCTGTCCACGATTTTGGTGCGCTCTGCCTCACGAACCTTCTGGAAGATAATCTGCTTGGCGGCCTGGGCTCCGATGCGGCCAAAGGCTTCAGACTCGATCTTCTCCTCGTGGATATCACCGGGCTTCAGGGCCGGGTCGATCTCTTCGGCTTCCTGCAGGGTAAGCTCAGTGCCAAGCGCAGGAACGGCATCGTTATCGACCACGAGCCAACGGCGGAAGGTTTCGTATTCGCCGGTTTTCCGGTCGATTGCTACGCGGATATCCGCCTCTTCGTCTTCAAAGCGCTTTTTGGCAGCGGTGGCCAGTGCCAGCTCGATCGCCTCGAAAATCACATCCTTCTCGACACCTTTCTCGTTCGAGACGGATTCAACCACCAGCAAGATCTCTTTACTCATTGGATTGCCCTGCCCTTTAAATCAACTGTGCGTCCACGGACTTCGTTCAGTTTGTTCATTCAAATACCGGCACGATGTGGGCTTTTTCAATGCTGTCGAATGGCAGCAGGTATTCGTGATCATCAACGACCACAACCACATCATCACCTTCCACGCCTTTGATCAGCCCCTGAAACTTCCGGCGACCTTCAAACGCCATCCGGAGACGAATCTGAACCTGGTGACCAACAAAGGCCTCGTATTGCTCAAGACGAAACAGCGGGCGATCCATCCCCGGGGATGAGACCTCAAGCGTGTATTCGGTCTGGATGGGATCTTCCACATCCATCACACCGCTGATCTGACGACTGACTTTTTCGCAGTCGTCGATGCCGATGCCGTTCTCGGCATCGTCAATAAACACCCGTAACAGGGAATGATGGCCCTGCGAGCGGAATTCAATGCCCCAGAACTCATACCCCAGACCTTCCACGACGGGCTGAAGAATGTCTTCCAGTTGCTTAAGCTTGGCTGACAAGTTGTGCCTTCTCCGTTATCAATTTACCGGCCCCAAAAACAAAAAAAGGGCTGTTTTATCAGCCCTTTTTATGCACCAGGGCCCGTTGCGCCAGGCCCCTTAATCAAAAAGCCCCGAACAATGGGGCCTTTTGTTGCAAGAACTCGCAGGAAACAAACCGGTGTACCATTTCCTGCTGACAGACACCTGGCCTGCCAGAAACCCGCCAGCACCACGCGGCAGGTCCCAATATCCGCCGGAGTATAGAGACGCCGGACAGACTGGTCAAGGACTGACCAAAAAAAACGGCCTGGAAACTCCAAGCCGTTTTTCTTCTAATATGGTGCCCGGGGCCGGACTCGAACCGGCACGGCTTTCGCCACTACCCCCTCAAGATAGCGTGTCTACCAGTTTCACCACCCGGGCAACATTCTTACTCGAGCTCAGGGAGATCAGACTCCCCACCCTCGGCTTCGCTGGCTGCGGATTCGCCGTTATCGGCAGCGGTGTCAGCCGGGGCGGAACTGCTGGATTCCTGAACAACAGGAATACCCGCTTCCCCTGCCACTTCGGCACGCTGCTTGGCAAAAATCGCCAGCGAGAAACTTGTTACAAAAAATACCACTGCGAGCAGGGTCGTAAAGCGGGTCAGAAAGCTGCCGCTGCCCTGGCTACCAAAAACCGTCTGGGAAGCACCACCACCAAAGGCAGCACCAGCGTCGGCGCCTTTGCCCTGCTGGATCAGCACCAGACCCACCAGCGCCACCGCGATAACCACGTGCACAACGACTACCAGTGTTTCTACCCAATCCATAACGACTCTCGCGAACCTTTAAATTCAGGTACTCGCCGGAACACTCCGACAAATACTCACAAAATCTTCTGCTACAAGCGACGCTCCGCCAATTAAACCGCCGTCAATATCCGGCTCGGCAAAAAGAGCGGCTGCATTATCCGCTTTTACGCTGCCCCCGTAAAGCAGGGATATCTCATTCGCCGGCGCGCCCATCTCTGAAAGCACCTGTCGGAGCGACGCATGCATTGCCTGAGCATCTTGCGCCGTCGCGGTTTTGCCTGTGCCAATTGCCCAGACCGGCTCGTAAGCAACAATCACGCGTTGCCACTGATCTTTTGCAACGCCTGCCAGCCCGGCCTTCACCTGAGAAGCGACCACAGACTCGGCTTTTCCCGCCTCGCGCTCTTCCAGAGTCTCACCGACACAGAGCACTGCATGAAGCCCGGCGGCGATGACCCGGCCAACCTTTTCTGCGACCACATCGTCTGACTCACCAAAGAGCTGACGACGCTCGGAGTGCCCGATCAGGGCATACTGACAACCCTGATCCACCGCCATTTCCGCAGAAATCTCGCCGGTGTAGGCACCGGAACTCCACTGCCCCACGTTCTGAACGCCAACCGACAGACTACCACCTGCGTTCGCGACCACGTCTCCGACATAAATTGCGGGAGGAATAATAACAACCTCGACGCCATTATCAAGAGAGGCCGCCTGGGATTGCACATCGCTTACCAGCGTCTGCGCCAGGCCTTTCGACCCGTTCATTTTCCAGTTTCCGGCTACGATCTTTCGACGCATAACAGTTCCCGAACGTGAGGGAGGGCGAACTATACAGCACTCCCTCCCGGCAGACAACCGCCTGAAAACACAAAATTAAGCGGTGGATTTCTCCACGACTTTCGCCAACTCCTCGACCACTCGCAAAATTTCGTTTGCATCCTGGCCTTCCGCCATCACCCTGATCAGCGGTTCGGTTCCGGAGGCCCTGAGCAGAATTCGGCCGGAGCCGCCCAACTCTGTTTCGAATTTACGAACCGCAGCTACGATATCGTCACGACTGAACGGATCGAAACGCTGTTCTACCCGGACATTGATCATTTTCTGGGGCAGTTTGCTCATACCCTGGCGCAGCTCGGAAAGCGTTTTCCCGGACTTCCAGACAGAGAGCAGAACCTGCAGCGCCGAAACGATACCGTCGCCGGTGCTGGTGCAGTCGCGGATAACCATGTGGCCAGAGCCCTCGCCACCCAAAACCCAGTTGTTCGCCAGCAGCCGCTCCATCACGTAACGATCGCCAACTTTCGCGCGCTCGAATTCGATTCCGATTTCATTCAGCGCAAGCTCAACGCCCAGGTTGGTCATCAGCGTACCCACGACGCCGCCTTTAAGGCGATCTTCCGCAAACCGCTGGGAGGCAATGACGTAGAG
This sequence comes from Marinobacter sp. MIT932201, assembly GCF_047123295.1. Lineage (NCBI taxonomy): Bacteria > Pseudomonadati > Pseudomonadota > Gammaproteobacteria > Pseudomonadales > Marinobacteraceae > Marinobacter > Marinobacter sp. MIT932201. Next base: position 3,724,904 of record NZ_CP138917.1, read on the forward strand.
CAGCTCATCGCCGTCCACTTCAGAGCCGTCACGGTCCACCATCAAAACCCGGTCGCCATCGCCATCGAACGCAATGCCCAGGTCAGCGCGTTTCTCGACCACTGCGGCTTTGAGTGCGTCCAGATGCGTGGAGCCGACGTTCAGATTGATGTTAAGCCCATCCGGATCAGCGCCAATCACCGACACTTTGGCGCCAAGCTCACGAAACACCTTGGGCGCCACGTGGTAGGTGGCACCATGGGCACAATCCAGCACGATGCTCATCCCGTCGAGGGTAAACTCGTTGGGCACGGTGCTCTTGCAGAATTCCACATAACGGCCGGGGGCATCATCCACTCGGGAGGCCTTGCCCAGCTCGGTTGGCCCGCAGACTTCAATGGGCTTATCCAGCCAGCGCTCAATCTCTGCCTCCAGGGCGTCATCAAGCTTGGTACCGGCCGCCGAGAAGAACTTGATACCGTTATCATGATGTGGGTTGTGGGAGGCACTGATTACGATACCCGCCGAGGCACGGAAAGTGCGGGTCAGATAGGCAATGGCGGGCGTCGGCATCGGGCCGAGAAGCTTTACATCGACGCCTGCAGCCGCAAGGCCGGCTTCCAGGGCGGACTCGAACATGTAACCGGAAAGCCGGGTATCCTTGCCGATCAGCACGCTGTTGCGCTGACCATCCCGCTTGAAGGCCTGGCCGGCGGCCCAACCCAGTTTGAGCATGAATTCCGGCGTTATCGGAAACTCACCCACGCGTCCGCGAATACCGTCCGTACCAAAGTACTTTCTCTCGGACATTAACCTGCCTCCTTCACTGCCGCCACCACACGGACGGCGTCTACTGTTTCCCTTACATCGTGCACGCGAATAATGCTCGCACCCTTCATGGCCGCTATTGTCGCGGCCGCAACGCTTGCAGGCAACCTTTCGTTCACGTCCCGGCCGGTGATATGCCCCAGCATGGACTTCCTGGAAACGCCAACCAGTAACGGATGCCCAAGGATATGCATCTGCTCAAGACAGGCAAGCAGCTGCAGATTGTGCTCAAGGCTCTTGCCGAAACCGAAGCCGGGATCGAGAAGGATATTTTCGGGGCGAATACCGGCAAGCTCTGCAACACGCAAACGCTCCGTGAGAAAGGCACTCACCTCGCGCCGCACGTTACGGTATTCGGGGCGATCCTGCATGGTATCCGGCTCCCCCTGGATATGCATGATGCAAACGGGGATACTCGCCTGTGCAGCAACTTCCGGAGCACCGTCACGCTGAAGCGCGCGAACATCATTAATAAGCCCGGCGCCGAGGTTTGCTGTCTCGGCCATGACTTCCGGTGCACTGGTGTCTACCGAAATCACCGCATCCAGCTCCCGGGCAGCGGCTTCCACCACCGGGCATACCCGATCCAGCTCCTCCTGGACGGAGACCGGCGTCGCTCCCGGCCTCGTGGATTCGCCGCCGATATCGATGAAAGTGGCGCCATCAGCAACCATCTGCCTTGCTCTGGCGAGGGCCGCATCAGGCCGGTTGAATTGCCCGCCATCGGAAAACGAATCCGGTGTTACATTCAAGATGCCCATCACATGGCAGCGGGACATATCCAGTTCCCGGCCGGCAAAATTCATTTTCATGGCAAACCTTTTTTCAATGACAAAAACAAACGCCGCCCGGAATCCGGGCGGCGCAGGGAATTACACTATTTCTAACCGGAAGCCACTGACTGTCAGTGCTCTCCAGCCGGTCGACCAACACCGGGATGACGGCCGTCATCCGAGGACTTCGGCTCCGGCGCCGCTTCGGGCTCATCGGCCTTCACGCCTCCAGTGGGGCCACTACCATCCCAACCTTTGGGCGGACGCGGTTCGCGACCTTCCATGATGTCGTCGATCTGGTAACGGTCGATAGTCTCGTATTTCATCAAGGCTTCGGCCATCAGATCGAGCTTTTCCCGGTTGTCGATCAGGATCTGCTTGGCTTTCTCGTAGCAGCTGTCGATGATATTCCGGACTTCCTCATCAATGCGCTGGGCCGTCTCCGGCGAATACACCGTCTGGGACTGGCCCGCAGAGCGGCCGAGGAAAGGCTCTTCACTGTCGGTGTCGTACTGCAAAGGCCCAAGCTTTTCGGACAGACCCCAGCGAGTCACCATGTTCCGCGCCAGGCTGGTCGCCCGCTCAATGTCGTTGGACGCACCGGTGGTAACGCCGTCAAAGCCGAGTGTCAGCTCTTCCGCGATACGACCACCGAACAAGCTGCAGATGGAGCTGATCAGGAAGCGCTTGCTGTGGCTGTACTTGTCCTCTTCGGGGAGGAACATGGTGACACCCAGAGCACGACCGCGAGGGATAATACTCACCTTATAGACCGGATCGTGTTCCGGCATCAACCGGCCGACAATCGCGTGCCCGGACTCGTGATACGCCGTGTTGCGCTTTTCCTTCTCGCTCATCACCATGGACTTGCGCTCGGCGCCCATCATGATTTTGTCTTTGGCGAGTTCGAATTCTTCCATGGACACCAGACGCTGGTTGCGACGGGCCGCAAACAGAGCTGCCTCGTTCACCAGGTTGGCGAGATCCGCACCGGAAAATCCTGGCGTGCCACGAGCAATCAGAACGGGCTCCACGCCATCCGCCAGGGGCACCTTCTTCATGTGCACCTTCAGAATCTGCTCACGGCCAATAATATCCGGCAAACCGACCACCACCTGGCGGTCAAAACGACCCGGACGCAACAGCGCAGGGTCAAGAACATCCGGACGGTTGGTTGCAGCAATGACGATAACGCCTTCGTTACCCTCAAAACCGTCCATCTCAACCAGCAACTGGTTCAGGGTCTGCTCACGCTCGTCGTGACCACCGCCCATGCCGGCACCACGATGGCGGCCGACGGCGTCGATCTCGTCGATAAAGATAATGCACGGGCTCTGCTTCTTCGCCTGCTCGAACATGTCGCGAACCCGGGACGCACCCACACCCACGAACATCTCGACAAAATCGGAGCCCGAGATGGAGAAGAACGGCACCTTGGCCTCGCCGGCAATGGCCTTGGCAAGCAGGGTCTTACCCGTACCAGGCTGGCCGACCATCAGAACGCCCTTCGGAATGCTGCCACCGAGGCGCTGGAACTTGCTCGGATCCCGGAGGAAGTCCACCAGCTCTTTCACGTCTTCCTTGGCCTCATCAACACCGGCCACGTCCGCGAAGGTGGTCTTGATCTGGTCTTCGCTCATCAGGCGCGCCTTGCTCTTGCCGAACGACATGGGGCCTTTGCCGCCACCGCCGCCCTGCATCTGGCGCATGAAGAACACAAACAGTGCGATGATGATCAGTATCGGGAATGCAGCCACCAGCAGCTGAGTCCACAGACTCTGGCGCTCAGGCTCCTTACCAATGACCTCGACGTTGTTTGCGAGCAGATCGTCCATCAGCTTGTTGTCAGACACCTGAGGACGGATTGTCTGGAACTGGGAGCCGTCACCACGGGTACCCTGAACCTGCAACCCATCAATTGTGACCTGACGGACCTGGCCTTGCTGGACCATCTCCACAAACTGGGAATAGTTGACTTGTTGGCCGGTGGTGGTGGGAGAGAAATTCTGAAACACCATCAGCAGCACGGCGGCTATGATTAGCCAGAGAACCAGATTTTTTGCCATATCGTTCAAGGATCATCACCTGTGAATTGAAGGGAATACCTTTCGCAAAGCACCCTTTTCCGACACCTTACACCAATTGTACGCCCGTCCACCAGAAACGGCCCATCCGTATCGGCCACAAACCACGCACAACTCTCTTCGATGAAAAGTACCCTTTAACTCTCATATTGGGTGCCATATCTGAAATTACAACAGTAACCCCGGATATGGCTCAGTTCGTTCGAGCATTTTGACCCGTCGCCCCCGGGTTGGTTCCTTCAGCCTGCAGCAACCACGTTGGTACGTGTTAACGGCCATTTTTACAGCAAGGCGATCTGGTACAATTCGCCAATTATACGTTTGAGTCAGCACTTTCGCCGCTGACCTTTTGTTAATTGCACCGATAAAGAGATTACATCATGAGTCTGTCACCGGAACAGCGCCGGGAATACCGGGCCATTGCCCACAACCTCAAGCCCGTCATCATCGTAGGCGACAAAGGCCTGTCCGAAGGACTCCAGGAAGAACTGGAGCGCGCACTGAACGATCACGAGCTGATCAAGATCAAGGTGGCCAGCCAGGATCGTGAAGCGAGGCAGGAAGCTATTACGGCCCTGTGCGAGTCCTCCGGCGCCGAGTTGGTCCAGACCATCGGAAAGATCGCCGTTATTTTGCGTCGGGCCAAGCAGCCCAACCCCAAGCTTTCCAACCTGTTGCGCCACAAGCACTGACCTGACGCCAGGGGAAGCAGGAACAAAAAAGCCGGCTGGGGAAACCCGAGCCGGCTTTTTGTTACCTGCAGATCGGATCAGACGTATTCGACCTGCTCGATCTCGTATTCCACGGTACCGGAAGGCACGCGAATGGCAACCACATCGCCTTCGCTCTTGCCCACCAGCGCCCGGGCAATGGGAGAAGAGATCGACAGCTTACCCGCCTTGATATCCGCCTCATCCTCACCAACGATCTTGTAGGTTACCTGCTCGTCGGTGTCCATGTTCAGCAGATGCACCGTGGTACCGAAGATCACCTTGCCAGTGTTCTCCATGGTGGTCACGTCGATAACCTGAGCAGCTGAGAGCTTGCCTTCGATTTCCTGAATCCGGCCTTCAATAAAGCTCTGTTGCTCTCGGGCAGCGTGGTATTCGGCGTTCTCTTTCAGGTCGCCGTGTTCACGGGCATCGGCAATCGCCGCAATAACCCGCGGACGGTCCTCGGACTTCAGCTTCTGAAGCTCCTCGCGGAGGCGGGTTTCGCCCGCCTTTGTCATCGGTACTCTGTCAGCCATAGTCTCACTTTCCTGCGTGAAGATCCTGGAGGCGGCGTACAGTGCGCTCCGGGCCAAACTTGATGGCCCGGCAGAAGGCTTCGCCGCCCGCCAGTGTTGTTGTGTAGGTCACCTTGGTCTGCAAGGCCGACTGGCGGATCTGCGCTGAGTCGGAAATAGCCTTACGACCTTCAGTGGTATTGATGATCAGCTGAACCTGACCGTTCTTGATGGCATCCACAATATGCGGACGCCCCTCACGGACCTTGTTCACCCGATCCACCTCGATTCCGGCCTCTTTCAGGGCCTTGGCGGTGCCGGTGGTGGCAATCAGCTTGAATCCGGCTTCCACCAGATCCCGCGCCACCTTGGCGGCGCCCGGCTTGTCCACATCCCGTACAGACATGAAGGCGGTGCCTTTGGCAGGCAGACGCTCGCCCACCGCCAGCGCGGCCTTGGCAAAGGCCTCGTCAAAGCTGTCACCCAGGCCCATGACCTCACCGGTCGACTTCATCTCCGGCCCCAGGATCGGATCCACCGCCGGGAACTTGTTGAACGGGAACACCGATTCTTTCACCGCGTAGTAACGCGGAATAATTTCCTGGGTGAAGCCCAGTTCGGCCAGGGTCTTGCCGGCCATTACCCGGGCGGCGACTTTGGCCAGGGACACACCGATGGCCTTGGAGACGAACGGCACGGTCCGGGAGGCTCGCGGGTTTACCTCGATCACGTAGATCTCGCCATCCTGCCAGGCCAGCTGCACGTTCATCAGGCCGATCACATCCAGCTCGATGGCCATCTTCTTGACCGCATCGCGCATCTCGTCCTGAACCTGCTGGGACAGGGTGTACGGCGGCAGTGAACAGGCGGAATCGCCGGAGTGCACGCCGGCCTGCTCGATGTGCTGCATGATGCCGCCAATCACCACATCCTTACCGTCGGAGATGGCGTCAATGTCCACCTCGATGGCGGCGTTCAGGAAGTGGTCCAGCAGTACGGGGCTGTCGTTGGAGACCAGCACCGCGTTGCGCATGTAGCGCACCAGCTCTTCCTCGTCATAGACGATTTCCATGGCCCGACCGCCCAGCACGTAGGACGGGCGAACCACCAGCGGGTAACCGATTTCCCGGGCCGCCAGAATGCCTTCCTCGTGACTGCGCACGGTGGCGTTCTCCGGCTGCTTCAGCCCCAGGCGCTGGATCATCTGCTGGAACCGTTCCCGGTCCTCGGCGCGGTCGATGGCGTCCGGGCTGGTGCCGATGATGGGTACGCCGGCCGCTTCCAGGCCACGGGCCAGTTTCAGCGGGGTCTGGCCGCCGTACTGGACAATCACGCCCTTGGGCTTCTCGACGTGAATGATTTCCAGCACGTCTTCCAGGGTGATCGGCTCGAAGTACAACCGGTCGGAGGTGTCGTAGTCAGTGGACACGGTCTCCGGGTTGCAGTTGATCATGATGGTTTCGTAGCCGTCTTCACGCATGGCCAGGGCCGCGTGAACACAGCAGTAGTCAAACTCGATGCCCTGCCCGATCCGGTTGGGGCCGCCACCGATGACCACGATTTTCTCGCGGTCGCTGGCGTCGGCCTCGCACTCTTCCTCATAGGTGGAGTACATGTAGGCGGTGTCGGAGGCGAACTCGGCGGCGCAGGTATCCACGCGCTTGTACACCGGGCGGATGCCCAGGTCGTGTCGCAGTTTGCGCAGGCTTACCTCGGAGATGCCCAGCAGTTTGGCCAGGCGGGCGTCGGAGAAGCCCTTGCGCTTGAGGCGGAACAGGGTGGCCTGATCGATGTCGGCCTTGCCGGCGCTCTTAAGGGCCTGCTCTTCCTTGATCAGATCCTCGATCTGCACCAGGTACCAGGGGTCCACCTTGGTATGGGCGAACACGTCCTCGACACTCATGCCGGCCCGGAAGGCATCACCGATGTACCAGACGCGGTCGGCGCCGGGCACGTTCAGTTCCCGGGTCAGGGTTTCCCGGGCGTTTTCCGAGGTCAGCTCTTCCAGCTTTTCATCAAAGCCTTCGGAGCCCACTTCCAGGCCGCGCAGGGCTTTCTGCAGGGATTCCTGGAAGGTGCGGCCGATGGCCATGACCTCACCCACCGATTTCATCTGGGTGGTCAGGCGGGCGTCAGCCTGGGGGAATTTCTCGAAGGTGAACCGCGGGATCTTGGTGACCACGTAGTCGATGGACGGCTCGAACGAGGCCGGGGTGACGCCGCCGGTGATTTCGTTGCGCAGTTCGTCCAGGGTGTAGCCCACGGCCAGTTTGGCGGCGACCTTGGCGATCGGGAAGCCGGTGGCCTTGGAGGCCAGCGCCGAGGAACGGGACACCCGCGGGTTCATCTCGATCACGACCATACGGCCGGTGTCCGGGTTGATGCCGAACTGAACGTTGGAACCGCCGGTTTCCACACCGATCTCACGCAGGACCGCCAGGGAGGCGTTCCGCATGATCTGGTATTCCTTGTCGGTGAGGGTCTGGGCCGGGGCCACGGTGATGGAATCCCCGGTATGCACGCCCATAGCGTCGAAGTTCTCGATGGCGCAGACGATGATGCAGTTGTCGTTCTTGTCGCGAACAACTTCCATCTCGTACTCTTTCCAGCCGATCAGGGATTCGTCGATCAGCAGTTCGTTGGTGGGCGACAGGTCCAGACCGCGTGTACAGATTTCTTCGAATTCGTCGCGGTTGTACGCGATACCACCGCCGGAGCCGCCCATGGTGAAGGAGGGGCGGATGATGCACGGGAAGCCGATGTCGTCGGCCACTTTCCAGGCTTCTTCCATAGAATGGGCGATGGTGGCGCGGGGGCATTCCAGGCCAATCTTCTTCATGGCCTTGTCGAAGCGGTCCCGGTCTTCGGCCTTGTCGATGGTGTCGGCGTTGGCGCCGATCATTTCCACGCCGTGTTTTTCCAGGATGCCGTGGCGCTCCAGATCCAGGGCGCAGTTCAGTGCGGTCTGACCGCCCATGGTCGGCAGCAGCGCATCCGGCTGCTCCTTCTCGATGATCTTCTCGACAGTCTTCCAGGTGATCGGCTCAATGTAAGTGGCATCGGCCATGACCGGGTCGGTCATGATGGTGGCCGGGTTGGAGTTCACCAGGATGACCCGGTAGCCCTCTTCGCGCAGCGCCTTACAGGCCTGGGCTCCGGAGTAATCAAACTCGCACGCCTGCCCGATCACGATGGGGCCGGCGCCCAGGATCAGGATGCTTTGGATGTCGGTACGTTTTGGCATGTCTTGGTAAACCTGTCAGCAACTTTTGAATTCTTGCAGCGCTACATATGGCGCCCGTGAGCTTTCCGTGGCGATCGACCTCAGGCCGATCGCGCTTCCATCAGGCGGATAAACTCGTCAAACAGCGGGGCCACATCATGGGGACCGGGGCTGGCTTCCGGGTGCCCCTGGAAGCTGTAGGCCGGCTTGTCGGTCCGGCGGATGCCCTGCAGGGTACCGTCAAACAGGGACTTGTGAGTCGCCTCGACGTTGGCCGGCAGTGTTGCCTCATCCACGGCAAACCCGTGGTTCTGGCTCGTGATCATCACGGTACCCTTGTCGATATCCTGCACCGGATGGTTGGCGCCGTGGTGGCCATGGCCCATCTTCATGGTTTTCGCACCGCTGGCCAGGGCCAGCAGCTGGTGCCCCAGGCAAATGCCAAACACCGGGATCTCGGTTTCCAGGACTTCCTTGATGGCGGTGATGGCGTAATCGCAGGGCTCGGGGTCACCGGGGCCGTTGGAGAGGAAGATCCCGTCCGGATTCATCGCCAGCACTTCGGAGGCCGGGGTCTGGGCCGGAACCACGGTAATGTCACAGCCGCGGGAGGCGAGCATGCGCAGGATGTTGAGCTTTACACCATAATCCCAGGCAACCACTTTGAACCGGGATTCCTTACGTTCACCGTAGCCCTCGCCCAGGGACCACTCGGTCTCGCTCCAGGACCAGATCTTGTCGGAGGTAACTTCTTTCGCCAGATCCATGCCTTTCAGGCCGGGGAAGGCTTTGGCGAGCTCCAGCGCGCGCTCGGCGGTGGCGTTTTCTCCCGCCACGATGGCACCGTTCTGGGAACCTTTGTCCCGGAGGATGCGAGTAAGGCGACGGGTATCAATGTCAGCGATACCAACAATGTTGTTGCTTCGCAGGTAGTCGTCCAGGCTTCCCTTGCTGCGCCAGTTGCTGGCCAGCAGCGGCAGATCGCGAATAATCAGGCCGGCGGCCTGGATGCGGTCTGACTCGATGTCTTCTTCGTTCACACCGGTGTTACCAATGTGCGGGTAAGTCAGGGTTACGATCTGGCGGGAGTAGGACGGGTCGGTCAGGATTTCCTGGTAGCCGGTCATGGCGGTGTTGAACACCACTTCACCGCTGGTTTCTCCGTCGGCGCCAATGGCGCTGCCGTAGAACAGGCTTCCGTCTGCGAGTGCAAGGATTGCGGGTGTGCTCAAGGCTTGTATCCTCATCGAGTGGCGTATCGGTTCGTCACGAACAGGAACGCAAGCGCAAATTCAGGTTGCAAAAAAGCGAGACGGAGTCTTAACTCGGTCCCGCTTTTTCAGAAACTTTGTGCAAAGGTACGCTTGGTGCAGTCAAACCGCCTTATTGTAAAAAATATGGCGGTTTGTGTCCATGAGAAATGGACTCACTTCAGATCAAGCACATCCTGCATATCATAAAGCCCCGCCGACTTGTCCTTCAGCCACAATGCCGCCCGCATGGCGCCCTTGGCAAAAGTCATCCGGCTGCTGGCCTTGTGAGTCACTTCGATGCGCTCACCCTCGGTGGCGAACAGAACGGTGTGATCGCCCACCACGTCACCGGCACGAATGGTCTCGAAACCGATTTCCTTGCGGGTGCGCTCACCGGTAAAGCCTTCACGGCCATAGACGGCGCATTTTTTCAGGTCGCGACCCAGTGCGTCGGCGACAACTTCGCCCATGCGCAGGGCCGTTCCGGAGGGCGCGTCTTTCTTGTGACGGTGATGTGCTTCGATGATTTCCACATCGTAGTCGTCACCTAGGGTTGCCGCGGCGGTGCGCAGCAGGTTGAGGACTACGTTGACACCCACACTCATGTTCGGGGCGAACACCACTGGCGTTGCTTCGGCGGCCAGAGCCAGCTGCTGTTTTTCGGCGTCAGACATGCCGGTGGTACCAATGACGAGCATCTTGCCGTTGGCCTTGCAGAATTCAGCATTCTCCAGGGTCAGATCCGGAAAGGTGAAGTCGATGAGAACATCGAAATCGTCCTTCACATCGGCCAGGCTTCCGGCCATTTTCACGCCGGTTTTGCCAATACCGGTCATCTCGCCCGCATCGGCGCCGATCAGGCTGCTGCCCGGCTCGACGACCGCAGCGCCCAACTCAAGGCCTTCGGTGCCGTCAACGGCTTCGATCAGGACTTTTCCCATGCGCCCGGCGGCGCCGATGATTGCTACCCTCATGCTCGCGTTCCTTTTTGTCGGGCCGATCAGAATTTCATTTCGTCGAAGAAGCTTTTAACGCCTTCAAACCAGGAGCTCTTCTTCGGGCCATGCTCGGTGCCGTTGCTGCCATCCAGGGTTTTCTGGAACTCTTCCAGCAGTTCTTTCTGGCGCTTGGTGAGGTTCACCGGCGTTTCCACGATCACGCGACACAGCAGGTCACCGGCCGGACCACCCCGAACTGGGCTGACGCCCTTGTTACGCAGACGGAACAGTTTGCCGGTCTGGGTTTCCGCCGGAATCTTCAGCTTCACCCGGCCATCCAGTGTCGGCACTTCGAGCTCCCCACCCAGTGATGCATCAACGATGCTGATGGGCACTTCGCAGTAAAGGTTCCGGCCATCGCGCGTGAAGATGGAGTGTTCGCGCACTGCGATCTGTACATACAGGTCGCCCGGAGGCCCGCCATCGACGCCCATCTCGCCTTCGCCAGAAAGGCGAATGCGGTCGCCGGTGTCCACGCCGGGGGGCACTTTAACCGACAGTGTCTTCTCTTCCTGAACCCGACCCTGGCCATGACAGGCTTTGCACGGGTTCTTGATGATCTGGCCCGAGCCTCGACAGGTCGGACATGCCTGCTGCACCGTGAAGAAACCCTGTTGCATGCGCACCTGACCCATACCCTTACAGGTACTGCAGGTTTCCGGCTGGGAGCCTTTCTCGGCACCGCTACCGTCGCACACTTCGCATTCACGATGCCCCGGAATCTTGATCTGGACCGTCTTGCCTTTTACAGCTTCCTCCAGATCCAACTCCAGGGTGTAGCGCAGGTCGGCGCCACGGGTGTTGCGGCCACGACCACCGCCACCACCGAAGATATCACCGAACACATCGCCGAAAATATCCGAGAAGCTGGCACCGCCGCCTCCGAATCCGCCACCGCCGGCCTGGCCGTCCACGCCGGCATGGCCGAACTGGTCATAGGCAGCCCGCTTGGACGGCTCTGCCAGTACTTCGTAGGCTTCGCTGGCCTCTTTGAACTTGTTCTCGGCTTCGGTGTCGTCCGGGTTACGGTCGGGGTGGTACTTCATGGCGAGCTTTCGGTAGGCTCGCTTGATTTCCTTCTCGTCCGCGTCCCGGGAAATCCCGAGAATCTCGTAATAATCGCGTTTGGCCATGCTTTTAAAACCCTGTTTTTAAACGCGGAAAACGCGGGGAGCTCCCCGCGTTTTCCAACTGCCTGATGTACGTCAGATTTACCGCTTGTCGTCGTCTTTGACTTCTTCGAACTCAGCGTCGACGGCGTCGTCAGACTGCTGGCCCTGGGCCTGCTCCTGCCCACCGGCCTGCTGCGCCTGATCAGCCTGATCTGCATACATCTTCTGGGCCAGCTCGGAAGAGACTTCAGTCAGCTTCTGAGTCTTGGCTTCGATGTCTTCCTTGTCGGAACCTTCCAGAGCTTCTTCCAGCTCTTTGATGGAAGCCTCGATAGACTCTTTCTCGCTGTCGCTGACCTTGTCACCGGCATCTTTCAGGGTCTTGCGAACGGCGTGAACCATTGCATCACCCTGGTTGCGCACCTGAACAAGCTCTTCGAACTTGCGATCTTCCTCGGCGTTGGCTTCGGCATCGCGAACCATCTTCTCGATTTCATCATCGTTCAGACCGGAAGAGGCCTTGATCACGATGGACTGTTCCTTGCCAGTAGCCTTGTCCTTGGCGGACACGTTCAGAATACCGTTGGCGTCGATGTCGAAGGTAACTTCGATCTGCGGTACGCCACGGGGTGCCGGCGGAATGTCTGCCAGGTCGAAGCGGCCCAGAGACTTGTTCTGGTTCGCCTGCTTGCGCTCACCCTGAACCACGTGAATGGTCACGGCAGTCTGGTTGTCGTCCGCTGTGGAGAAGGTCTGCGACTTCTTGGTCGGAATCGTGGTGTTCTTCTCGATCAGCGGAGTGGCCACGCCACCCATGGTTTCGATACCCAGGGTCAGCGGGGTTACGTCCAGCAGCAGCACATCTTTCACGTCGCCAGACAGAACGGCTGCCTGGATAGCAGCACCCATGGCCACGGCTTCGTCCGGGTTAACGTCCTTACGGGCTTCTTTGCCGAAGAACTCTTTAACCTTCTCCTGAACCAGCGGCATACGGGTCTGACCGCCGACCAGGATAACCTCGTCGATTTCACCGGCCTTCATGCCTGCGTCTTCCAGAGCCACCTTACAGGGCTCGAGGCTGCGCTGAACCAGGTCCTCCACCAGGGATTCCAGCTTGGCACGAGTCAGCTTCACGTTCATGTGCTTGGGACCGGATGCATCGGCCGTGATGTACGGCAGGTTCACGTCGGTCTGCTGGCTGCTGGAAAGCTCGATTTTCGCTTTCTCGCCAGCTTCTTTCAGACGCTGCATCGCCAGGGAGTCGCCACGCAGGTCGATGCCGCTGTCTTTCTTGAACTGGTCTGCCAGGTACTCGATGATTTTCAGGTCGAAGTCTTCACCGCCGAGGAAGGTATCACCGTTGGTGGCCAGAACCTCGAACTGGTGCTCACCGTCCACGTCGGCAATTTCGATGATGGACAGGTCGAAAGTACCACCGCCCAGGTCGTATACAGCCACGGTGCGGTCACCGCTCTTTTTGTCCAGGCCATAGGCTAGGGCAGCCGCGGTCGGCTCGTTGATGATCCGCTTTACTTCCAGACCGGCGATCTTGCCTGCATCCTTGGTGGCCTGACGCTGGCTATCGTTGAAGTAGGCCGGAACGGTGATAACCGCTTCGGTCACTTTCTCACCCAGGTAGTCTTCTGCAGTCTTCTTCATTTTCTTGAGAACTTCTGCAGACACCTGCGGCGGCGCCATCTTTTCGCCTTTCACTTCTACCCAGGCGTCACCGTTGTCCGCCTTGGTAATTTTATAAGGCACCATCTTGATGTCTTTCTGAACAACATCGTCTTCGAAACGACGACCGATCAGACGCTTGATGGCGTACAGGGTATTGTTCGGGTTGGTTACCGCCTGACGCTTGGCTGACTGGCCAACCAGGGTTTCACCATCATCGGTGTAGGCGATGATGGACGGGGTGGTGCGATCACCCTCGGCGTTTTCAATTACCTTCACCTTATCGCCATCCATGATGGCAACACAGGAGTTGGTCGTTCCCAGATCGATACCGATAATTTTGCTCATTGAGTCACTCCAATTCTTCTGAATGCTTTCCCGGAGGGGATTAGCCTCCGCTTTCGCTATTTACTAGCTATATTGGCGCTTTAATCGGCTTTTCAAGCCTGCTCATCAATTTTTGGTGCGTCTTCCGCCTTGGCGACCATCACCATGGCCGGCCGCACAACCCGACCATTCAGCAGATAGCCTTTCTGAACCACGGCAACCACACTGTTTGGCTCTGCGTCAGGCGCGGGCACCATGGACATGGCTTCGTGCTGCTGGGGATCGAACGGTTCGCCCACAGGGTTAAGCTGCTCAACGTTGAACTTCTTCAGACTGGACATGAACAGATTCAGTGTCATTTCCACACCTTCACGGATGGACGCAACCAACTCGCCCGATTCCTCGTGCCCTTCAGTGCTCTCGACCGCCTTCTCAAGACTGTCCGCAACCGGCAGCAACTCCTTGACGAACTTTTCAAGGGCAAACTTGTGAGCTTTCTCCACATCAATTTCGGCGCGACGCCGAACGTTCTGCATCTCCGCCTGGGAGCGCAGCATCTGCTCTTGAAACTCCTGAACCTGAGCCTTGAGCGCTTCCACTTCGGAGACTTCGCCGTTTTCTCCAGCCTCGCCTTCGGCAGATTGGGCTTCCTCTTTGGCAGCCTCGAGGGCTTCGTTCAGTTCCTCGTGCTCGTTCCGGTTCTCGTCAGTGCTCATGGCTACTCCTGCTTGTTCGAATGCGGCCCGCTGTCAGTGGCCGGTTAAACATGGGCTCCGGCCGCAGCGAGCCGGAAAATGTCGTTGCGAACGGATATGGGGCCCGCTCTTCAGGTTTCAACCACCAATGCCTGCATTCCAGAAGAAAATCCCATCCGCTGATTTGCAAACAACAAAAACCCTGTATATATTCACAGCAACTGTATACATTCACAGTGTTTTGCCGGTCTCAGGAAAAACGCGGAGGTTATCTGCATGCTGACTCAACTTACGGTTTCCAATTACGCCATCGCCGAACGGGTGGAACTCCAGTTCAACAAGGGCATGACGGCGCTCACCGGCGAGACCGGCGCTGGCAAATCTATCGTACTGGACGCCCTGGGCCTGGCCATGGGCGGGCGCGCAGATGCCGGAGCAGTCCGCCATGGCGCCAAGCGCGCTGATATTACCGCCACCTTCGACGTGTCCGGCATTCCCGAAGCGGGAGACTGGCTCGCCCAGCACGAACTGGATGACGACAACGACTGCATCCTGCGCCGGGTGATCAGCAAGGATGGCCGCTCCCGGGCCTACATCAATGGCCAGCCCTGCCCACTGAACCATTTGAAGGAACTTGGCGGGCTGTTGATGGACATTCACAGCCAGCATCAACATCAGTCGCTGTTACGCAAGGACACCCACCGCAAACTGGTGGACGAGTTTGCCGGCGTTGAAGCCCTGGCCGCCGACACCCGCGAGGCCTGGAAAACCTGGAACCAGATCCGCCAACGGCTGACCGAGCGTCGGCAGAACGCCGACGAAGCGGAGGCCAAGCTGCAACTGCTGCGTTACCAGGTGGAAGAACTGGACCGCCTGGCTCTGGAAGACGGCGAACAGGAACAACTGGAACAAGAGCAGGCGCAACTGAGCCAGGCCGACGCGGTTCTGCACAGCAGCCACCAGGCTGCGCTGCTTTGCACCGAAGATGAGACCAGCGCAGCCGACCTGGTTCGCCAGGCACTGCAACAACTGGAACAGCTTCCCGTGGACGTGCCCGCGCTGGCCGACACCATCCAGATGTTGAACGAAGCCCAGATTCAGATCAGCGAAGCCGGCGACAATCTGCGTCATTTTGTCGAAGATTATGAGGCCGATCCGGCTCGCCTGGCGGAAGTGGAAGAGCGGCTCAGCGCTATTTACCAGATGGCCCGCAAACACCGGATCACACCGGAGGAATTACCGGAATTGCACCAGCGGCTGAGCGCCGAGCTGGCGGAGTTGGACGGCGGCGAAGGCAGCCTGGAACAGCTGGAAGCAGAGCTGGAAAGCCAACGAGCACGTTTCGACGATCTGGCCTGCAAGCTG
Source organism: Marinobacter sp. MIT932201 (assembly GCF_047123295.1). NCBI lineage: Bacteria > Pseudomonadati > Pseudomonadota > Gammaproteobacteria > Pseudomonadales > Marinobacteraceae > Marinobacter > Marinobacter sp. MIT932201. Next base: position 3,740,446 of record NZ_CP138917.1, read on the forward strand.
TCAGAAGCCCGCGCCAAAGCAGCAGCCGAACTCGATCAGCGGGTCGCAGCCGAACTTGCCCAGCTGAGTATGCCCAACATGCAGTTCATTACCCACCTGAATCGCAGCAACGGCGAAGAACCGATGCCCCACGGCCTGGAAGAGATTGAATTCCTGGTTAGCGCCAACCCGGGGCAACCGGCGCGGCCACTGGCCAAAGTGGCTTCCGGCGGCGAACTGTCGCGGATCAGCCTTGCCATCCAGGTGGTGGTAGCCCAGACCTCTACCACGCCTACGCTGGTCTTCGATGAGGTGGACGTGGGCATTGGCGGTGGCACTGCCGAAGTGGTTGGCCGACTGCTCCGGACGCTTGGCAGCAATGGCCAGGTATTGTGCGTTACCCACCTGCCGCAGGTAGCAGCCCAGTGCCATCAGCACCTGTTTGTCAGCAAGTTTACGGAAAAAGACGCCACCTTCTCGAAAATCGAGACGCTGGACGATCACGGCAGAATCAGTGAAGTGGCGAGAATGCTGGGAGGCGTGGACATGACCGAACACACGATCGCTCATGCCCGGGAAATGTTTTCGAAGGGGCAGGCAACCCATCACTGAGCCGCGAGCTACTTTCCACTACCCCTCTCGATCCTGAGAGCTGTTGGGGCGGGCAAAACCCGCCCCTTTTTTCGTCAGGCTGACTGGATCAGGTTCAGGACTTGATGGGCTTTACGTACAAAATCAGGCTGTGATCGACGATTTCGTAACCGTGCTCTTCGGCAATCTTCTTCTGGCGCTCTTCAATGATCTCGTCGACGAACTCGACGACTTCACCAGTCTGGGTGCAAACCATATGGTCGTGGTGATCGTCGCCAGCCATCTCGAACACGGCGTGGCCGCCTTCGAAGTTGTGGCGGAGAACCAGACCCGCCGCCTCAAACTGGGTCAGCACCCGGTAGACTGTTGCCAGCCCCACGTCATCGCCTTGATCCAGAAGCTTCTTGTACACATCTTCGGCACTGAGATGATGCTCTTCCGCAGTCTCCAGGATGTTGAAGATCTTTACGCGTGGTAGCGTCACTTTCAGACCGACTTTTCGTAATTCGGCGTTTTCAGATGACATGTTACTATTCACTCTTTGGTGTGCCTCACGGCTTCCGGTATGATGAAGCCGCCATTGAACGGTCAACCCGTGTCACACCTGCCTCTGGCAGGCGATTTCAAGATAGAGGATTTCCCCCGGCGATGCAAAAGCTCACAGCTCTGATTCTCACTCTCGTTCTATCCGGTTGCGTTTTCCCCGGCGTTTACAAGATCAACGTCCAGCAGGGAAACATCGTTACCGATGAGGAGCTGACGCAGCTGACCGAAGGCATGCCCCGTAGCCAGGTGCACGCCGTGATGGGAACGCCGCTTATGCTTAACCCCGTGGATCCCTCCCGCGAGTACTACGTGTATACGTTCCAGAGAGAGGGTGGAGACATCCAGGAACAAAGAATTATCGTGTACTACGAAGACGACCAGTACGCCTACTACGAGGCCCAACTGCTGGAAGAAACACCGGCTTACTGAGCCTGGTCTTTCTTTTTCGCCCGGTTCAATCGCGCCTGTTTGGGATCGATCTTCAGCGGGCGATACAGCTCCACCCGGTCGCCTTCACGCAGTTCGTGGGCGGCCGGGTCTTTGATCACCTTTCCGAACACACCCATATCGATGGTGTCAGGGTCAATTTCCGGAAAAATATCAGTGATTCCGGACAGCTTGGCGGCCTCAAGAGCACTCGTTCCCTCTGGCACATTCACCGGAATAATTTCCTGCCGGTCAGGCCTCGCATAGGCCACTTCCACCTGAATCATGCACCCTCCTTACGGTACAACTCATCGGCACGACGACAGAATGCATCTACCATGGTATTCGCCGCCTGACTGAATACCGGCCCGAAGGTCATCCTTGAAAGCGATCCGGAAAACTCGAACTCCAACGTAAGGATCACCTTGCAGGCATTCTCATCCAGGGATTTGAAGTGCCAACGGCCCGTCAGGTTTCGAAAAGGGCCGTCCACCAGATTCATCTCGATTGCCTCTGGCATCAGCAGCTGATTTCGGGTCGTCAACTTGTGGCGAACTCCACCCTTGGCGATCTCCAGGGACGCAGTTATCTGCTCTGGCTCCTGCTCGTGAATCTCCGCTCCCGCACACCAGGGCAGAAACTCCGGGTAACGGGCAATATCGTTGACCAGGTGAAACATGCGCTCGGCAGAGTGCATAACCAAAGCTGTTTTATCGATCTGATGGGGCATTGGAACCGGTTGTCCTGCTTGCAAACACGCTGTGAAAAGGTTGCAGACTTCTGGAAAGGAAGACAGCCTCAATCACACGCTATGATAAAGGATATCGTCCTGTTTTGGGGCTTTTTCGCCTGGCTTACCACCGCCTTCGTCCTTTTCAGGCGACTTCTGGTCGGCCGCAGGCGTCGTCCTGTCTCCTTCCGCCTGCTCATCGGATGGCGCTGGTGTCCCAGCAGGCGACCGATCGTTCGATGGCTCCTCTTCAACCTCTGAGAGCAACCTTGCAGGCCGCTCGCACCAGGCCGCCGCATTGCCATTGCTGCACAGATTGGCCAGTGAAAAAGCCGTGTACTGAACGCCTATCCAGGCGACGACCAGAGGCAGTACAAGGCGCATCACCCAGAACCAGATGCCGGTAAACAGCTTCGGTGCAGCGCCCAGCATGGTACCGGAAAGATGCCTGGTCAGGCACCAGCCTGTAAACAGCGCTACCAGGATGGCCACAAGGGGAATCAGCAAACCACCGGTGACCAGTTCAAGCCAGCGGAACAGGGTAGCGCCGCCAATGCGCTGTTCGGCCCAGACATTGAATGAGAGCAGAGAGGCAAGCCCCGCCAGCCACACTGCCAGGCCAATGAGCAACACCGACAGTTTTCTCGGCGCGCCGGTCCACTCCCGGAACCAGCCAACAATCGGCTCAAGCAGATTCAGGGATGTGGTCCAGACAATCAGCACTACCAGCAAAAATACGGCCGCAATCACGAACTGGCTTGCCGGCAAATGGGCCAGAGTGACCGGCATGGAGACGAACAACAGGCTGAAGCCTCGCTCACCGTCAAAGCTGTTGCCGTCGGTCGCAATCGCGAAGATCATCAGGCCTGCCAGGATGGCCACCAGGGTATCCATCAGCACCACCGCCAGAATCGAGCGCTTCAGACGGGTGTGGGAGGTGGTGTAGGAACCCAGTATAGCCCAGACGCCCATGCCGAGACCGAGAGTGAAGAAGGCATGAAACAGCGCCGCCTTGAGGCTCTCCCAGGACAGATCCTCAGGATGCATTGCCAGGATGTGATCGATGGCGCCGTCGACCCGCCCGTGCCAGGCTGCCAGGGCAAAGAGCACAAGCATCAGCACCAGGGCGCCCGGCACCACCACTCGCAGGGCCCGCTCCAACCCTTTCACCACCCCCTGGGCCGAGACCCACAACACCAGCAACAGAAAAAAGACATGCCAACCCATGAAAACCCGGTATGCCTTGGGGTCGGACACCAGGCCGGCCAGAATGCCGGTTGCCTCCGGCTCGCCGGCACCGGAAAACCGGCCGAGCGCCCCGAAAAACACGTAAGCCAGGGCAATGGCGCCGAACACAGCGGTGAAAGAAAGCACCAGGAACGCCGCCAGTATGCTGAGCCGGCCCACCGCCATCCAGGCACGGGACTGCTTGGCACTGCGGATCAGCCCGTCCATAGCGAGGACAATGCCGTGACGGGCATAGCGGCCAATGGCAGCCTCGGTCACCATCAGCGGCAGGGTAACCAGCAGCAGACAGGCAAGGTAAAGCAGGATGAACAGGCCGCCACCATGCAGGCTGGCCAGGTAGGGGAACTGCCACAGATTGGCAAGCCCCACGGTAGCGCCCACCGCGGCCCAGAAGAAGGTTGATTTTCGGGTAAAGGACCCGATATGTGTCTGATACGGCGTAGGCATTCGCTTCCCTTAGGCCACTGAACAGGTCGGGGAGAAGGTCTGGGCCAGTATTGTAGCTGAAGGATCCCATCGCACACGAGCCAGAAACCGCCACAACGCTGAATTCGTGACCGGTCTGGCAGTGTTGGGCTACAATGCGCCTTTTTCCGGCTGCAGCAAGGCCGGCCCGTTCATTCGTCCGACCCCGGATTCATTGATTCATGAGCAAGAAAAAACCCGGAACGCCGAGCAACACGATTGCGCTGAACAAGAAGGCGAAGCACGAGTATCACATCGAGGAACGCTTTGAAGCAGGCCTCGCCCTCCTGGGCTGGGAAGTGAAATCCCTCCGCGCGGGCAAGGCCCAGCTGGTGGACGCCTATGTGCTGCTCAAGGACGGCGAAGCCTGGCTGCTTGGCTCCCACATTACCCCGCTGATCGCGGCATCCACCCACGTAATCGCGGACCCGACGCGTACCCGCAAACTCCTGCTGCACGCCAAGGAAATTGCCAAGATCGTCGGCAAGGTGAACCAGGCCGGTTACACCTGCATTCCGCTGGCGTTGTACTGGAAAAACAACAAGGTGAAGTGCGAAATTGCCCTGGTGAAAGGCAAGAAGCTGTTCGATAAGCGCGCCACCGAGAAAGAGCGCGACTGGAACCGCCAGAAGCAGCGAATCCTGCGCGAAGCCAACGTTTGATTCCATCCCCCACGAATTAGCAAATACCTGACGCCGGTCATGGCCGGCGTTGGCGGGTATGTCGCATACTCACTCTCTTTGTTCAGAATTCCTACAGGCCTATACTCGGGAACTCTGGTGCAGGGCAAAGGGAGCCGCTTATGTCACCCAAACAGATACCAATGTCTGCCGTGGACCGCGCGTGGCTGCGCATGGACTCGCCCCAGAACCCCATGATGATCTGTGGGGTGTGGACTCTGGAGCGCCCGCTTTCAATGAGCCGCTTCCGGCATACGCTGGAGGAGCGATTTCTCTGCTTCGACCGGTTCAGGCAGCGGGTGATAGATACGGGCGACCGGGCCTACTGGCAAGACGACCCACTATTCGATCTGGACAACCACCTACACCGCATCGCCCTGCCGGGCAAGGCCGACAAAGCCGAACTCCAGAAGCTGGTCAGTGACATGAACAGCACCTCGCTGGATTTCCGGCAACCGCTCTGGCAAATGCACTACATCGACAATTACGGCGAGGGTGGCGCCCTGCTGATCCGTATTCACCATTGCATTGCCGATGGCATTTCGCTGGTGCGGGTGATGCTGTCACTCACCGACAAAACGCCGGAACCCAGGCTGGGCAAAGTGGCTCGCAAGCGTCGCTCGAAACACCGCCAGAGATCGACCGTCCAGAACTTCCTGCACCGTGCCGTAGACAGCGCGGAAGCCGCCACCAACCAGGCAAAACTGTTTATCCAGTCTGTTCGGGAAGAGCCCAACTACCCGCTGAAACTGGCGACGACCGCCAGCGGCGTGGCTCTGGACCTTCTCAAACTCGGCCTGGCTCCGGTAGAGCCCAAAACCGGTTTGAAGGAACCACTATCCGGACGCAAGCAAGTGGCCTGGGCAGATCCTCTCGATCTTGCGGAAGTAAAGGCCTGCGCCAAGGCCCTGGGCGGCACCATCAACGATGCCCTGCTCTGCACCGTCACCTTGGCTCTGCAACGACATTTCAAGGCCCACAGGGAAACCATCCCCGAATGCGGAATCCGCGTGGCCGTGCCCTTCAACCTGAGGCCGCTGGATCAACCCATAGAAACCCTCGGCAACAGGTTTGGCCTGGTACTGGTCACGCTGCCGGTGGAGATCAGGGACCCGCTCATGTGCTTCCGCCAGGTGCAGGAGAACATGAACCGGCTCAAGCGCTCCTATCAGGCCCAGGTCACCTACAGCCTGCTTGATATTTTCGGGCGAGGCCCCGATGTTATTGAGCGGCGGGCACTGGATCTGCTGAGTAACAAGGCGTCCGCCGTGCTGACCAACGTGCCCGGCCCCAAAGAGCCTCTGTACCTGGCAGGCAGCAAGGTGACCCAGCCCATGTTCTGGGTGCCCCAGAGCGGCAGTATCGGTATCGGCATGAGTATTCTCAGTTATGCAGGCACCGTGCAGTTCGGCATTACCGTGGACAAAGCCATTCATGCCGACCCGGATGCGGTGATGAGCTACTTCCGGGAAAGCTTCGAGGCCCTGAGCCACGCGGCTCTGGCCGGCCGGCAGGATGCCATTGAACGCAAGGCAAGCTAGGACTGTAGGTACATCTACAACCCTTAGAGCACAAAACTGCAACAAACAAACCTTGAAGTCCGGTAAACCGGACACATATACTGATCATAAGGGGACGACATGGCTTCGACGCCGGTGGCGAACCCTTGAGTGCATGTCGAGATGGCAGCCAATCTCGTTAATCCAAAGCTGCAACGCAATAGTCGCAAACGACGAAAACTACGCACTAGCAGCGTAAGCTGCTAGTCGTCCTGACCGGGTCGCCCGTAGCCCGGAAGCAACATCTCAGGACGTCATCGCTTACGGGATGCTCCGTTACCCAGAGTTCACTGGTTAACGGCTAAGATTTAAAGAACTCGGTTCTTGCACCCTGGCTCTCGGGTCGCTTGAACTTAAATCAATAGAGAGACGCTAAACATGTAGACCTCAAGGCTGAGTACTGGCGGACGCGGGTTCAATTCCCGCCGTCTCCACCAAACACCCAAGAGAAAGCCCCTGATTTCAGGGGCTTTTTTTTGCGCTTTCCTGACGAAAGCGCTCAAGGTGTCAACGGAGCGTCAACGAAAAGGATCTCTCACTGGCATGCCTTCCATAAACCCAATGGTTCGCTTCTTCAAATTTCTCAGGGGTGGATTCGCACCAGATCTCACCCTATTGGAAAACTGGCTTTTCAGACTAGCGGTGATTATTCCAATAGGGGCGGCCGCTTATTTAGTGACCTCTTACGATCTACTTACGCTTGTTAAAGAACAGACCGGAATTTACGAGCAACTTGTCTACCTCTGGCAGCATGAGAAGCTCACAGCATTAATTGCCTGCGTAAACCGCTGAAGGTTGCCACCCATTCCACGTGAAGCCTGCCACCCGGACCGGAGCAAGGCTGCCACCCATCGGAGCGTAGCGACGCGGGGTTTCTCTTCTTACTCCGAAGTCTCAGTGCCCGTCAACTTTGCCTGCTGTTTTCGCATGGATTCGCCCCGCAGATTGATCTTGTAGGCGTTGTGTACGAGCCGGTCCAGGATGGCATCTGCCAGAGTGGCGTCACCGATGATGCCGTGCCATTCCTCGATGGGTAATTGGCTAGTGGCGATGGTGGAGCGCCGGCCATGTCGGTCTTCCAGCACCTCCAGCAAGTCCCGCCGGTTCTCCGCGCTCAGCTTCATCAGCCCCCAGTCATCCAGGATCAGCACGTCGACCTTGGCCAGGCTGGTCAGGAGCTTTGAGTATTGGCCATCGCCCTTGGCGATGGTCAGCTCTCGTAGCAGCCGGGTCAGGCGGACGTACTGGGCGGTGTAACCCTCCCGGCAGGCCTTGTGTGCCAGAGCACAGGCCAACCAGGTTTTCCCGACGCCAGTCGGGCCGGTGATGAGCACGTTCAGGTGTTCCTTCACCCACTGGCAGCTGGCCAGACTCTGGACAAGCCCTTTATCCAGGCCCCGTGAGTTCCGGTAATCAATGTCTTCGAGGATGGCGGCGTGTCGCAGCTTGGCCCGGCGCAGGCGGCTGCTCATGCGTCGGTTGTCCCGTTCCGTCATTTCCCGGTCGACCAGCAGGCCAAGGCGCTCCTCGAAGCTCAGGTCGGTAATGTCGGGGGTGGCCGATTGATCCGCCAGGGCGGCGGCCATGCCGGTCAGTTTGAGGGCGTGGAGCTTATCCAGCGTGGGATGTTTCAGCATGTCAGGTTCCTTCAGTGGTAGTAGGCGGGGCCACGGATGTTGTCGTGTGTGTCGGGTAAGGCCAGTTCTTGTTGCTCTTCCAGGGGCTGCTCATCCAGGCGGTGCTTGAGGATGGATTCGATGCTCTTGTATCGGCAACTGCCCAGCATCAGGGCGCGTTGGCAGGCACGTTCTAATCGTGCCTCGCCGTAGCTCTGGCCCAGCCGGAGAATGCCCAGACAGGACCGATAGGCCTGTTGCGGATGCTTTCTTGCCCCCAGCGCGGTACGGATAAGCTTTTCAGTTGCCGGTCCAGTCTTGGCTGCCCAGGCGGTCAGTCGCTCTGGGGTCCACTCGCCGGCTTGGCGATGGGACTCCGGCATGTGAGCGGCGATGGTGCTATGCCGACCCTTCTGATCCGAACGCCGGTGGCTGGCGATCCGGTTGCCCCGGTGGAAGCATTCGATGGTGTTGTGGGTGATCCGGACCTCCACCTCTTTCTTGATCAGGGTGTAGGGCACCGAGTAGTAGTGCCCATCGATGGCCACGTGGTAGTCGATGTGTACCCGGGCTTTTTTCCACTCGGCGTAGACATACGGCTCGGCGGGTAGCGGTTGTAGAACCGGCTGGTCCAGCTGTTTGAAGTGATCAAGCCGGCACCCGGGCAACTTGCGGAAGGGGCGGCTATTGAGCTTCTCCAACAGCTCACGGATGGTGGCGTTGAGCTGCCCCAGGGAGAAGTGCTGACGATGGCGCAGGGCCGCCAGGATCCAGCGCTCAACGATCAATACGCCACCTTCCACCTTGGCCTTGTCACGGGGCTTGCGAACCCGTGTGGGGACAACGGCCACGCCATAATGGCTAGCCATATCCTGATAGGTCGGATTGAGATCCGGCTCGTAGCGATGGGCCTTGCTGACGCCGGAACGGAGGTTATCCGGAACCACCAGTTCCGGCACGCCGCCCAGGAACTCGAAGGCTCGGATGTGAGAGCCGATCCAGTCCGGCAGGGTCTGGCTCCAGGTGGCCTCGGCGTAGGTGTAATTGGACGCACCCATCACCGCCACAAAGACTTGCGCCTCATGGATCTCACCGGTGGTGCGATCAATGACGGGCACCGTGTGCCCAGCATAGTCCACGAACAGCTTTTCACCGGCTCGGTGGTCCTGACGCATCACCAGATCCAGCTTGCCCTGCCAGGCCCGGTAGTGCTCGCAGAACCAGCTGTACTGGTAGCCATCCGGATTGGCTTCCCGGTACTCCTGCCAGAGCAGGAACAGGGTGACGTTCTTGCCCCGGAGTTCATCGTGGATTCGCTTCCAATCCGGAATGCCTCGGGCCTGTGCCGGCAGATCCGGTGGTGGCGGGAACAGCCGTTGCTCCAGCTGGGCTTCACTCAGATCCTCTGGCAGCGGCCAGCCAAGCTCCGCCTCAGCAGCACGCCGCAGATACTCGCTCACAGTGGGGCGACTGATGCCGCAGGCTGCGGCAACCTGCCGGTTACTCAGCCCTCGCTCCCACTTGAGGCGAAGGACTTCTTTGATTTTACGCATGGATAACCTCATCGCTGGCATCTGGCCCTCTCCGGATGAAAAGGAGCAGAGTACCGTTAGTTATCCCGCGCCGGACGTTTTGATGGGGAAATCAGGCAGCCTGCCAGGGTGGCAGCTTTGCCGTGGAATCAGTGGCAGCTTTCGCGTGGAATGGGTGGCAGGCTTCGTCTGGAATCAGTGGCAACCTTGGTCTGGAATACGCAAATTGCCGGCCTCTCTTTTCCCCTTGGAGCAATTGCAGCATCGCACCTCCGCTCCCTTCAGGCATCAACCCAAATCAAACAGCAAAGAGAGCAAAATATTTTCACGAATCACTTCAAACACCTAGAGGAGTTTGACAATGCTATTGGGATAGCTGATGTTCGCGAGAAGTTCCGAGTAAAAGCACCTACTAATCAGATCCACGCTATTATTTTTCCCAATAGCACTGACGGAGACTACAGCGTTTCTGATAACGTAGTTTCAAACGTGAAGAACTCAATAGAACTAATTACGGAATTCCTGACTATAGCGAAGAAAGCACCGCTAACCCATAGAGTCATCGAAGAATTATCTGAAAATTTAAAAGCTTCTACAAAAGAAATAATTGGAGAGCACTCCATCAACCTTCCCATTGTTGATTTGAACAAGTACGATTACTCAAAGACTCTATGCTTAAGATACCTGAACTTACATAGAAAAATATGTGAGTTTGCATCCTTTTATAGCAGAAACTCAATTATCGAAATAAATGAAAATAACAAGAAATTATCAAACTCAGTTAGTAACACTCTAGACCGATTTATCGATCAAGAAAAAGCAGTGCTCACTAGAATTTCGAGTTCCATCCAGGAACTGAGGAGCGCAAAATCTAGAAACGTTTTAAATTATGCAATAGTATCAAAATGCCATCACGCAATCGTTCAAGAAATAGAGGAGAGAAATCTAGACATCTCTTACTACTATCCCTATGAGGAAATAACGAAGTACGGCCCTAGCGTGAAAAGTGAAATTATCTCTTTCATAGAAGAAACCGCCCCGGAAGACACAAAATCGCTCATAAAGCAAAGCTTTCACCCACAATGAGTGTTTATTCAAGATGGGTTTTTGATAAATGAGAGTAGCGCATTGTCATGTTTATGGAAGAGTGGCCTAGAATTTTTTGAAGGACAAAAATATTGCCACCATTCATGACAAAGCGACTGGCAAAGGTATGCCTTAAAATGTGCGCACATTGCCCTTTGGGAAGCCGAATACCGGAACGCTGAACAGCTCGCCGAAAAGCAGAAATAGATGAAGTGCCAAAGTTGCCGTATTGCTCAAGATGATACCTAATTGCTTTGTATAATCCTTATGAAATGGGTACCGAGCGTTTTTCCTGATGCGCCTCTGCCCTCGACCACCAGGCTCGATATCGACCTGCCATCGTCCCGATGGGAACTTCCTGATCATGGAGCCACCTTTGTCAGTAGTCGTCGCGTGATTAGTCCATCCAGGACGAGCTGGAACAACTCGTTCTGATAGATCTCGCGGCGTCGGTAGTAGGTGCACAGATCCTCCCAGACTCCGGAAGCCGGCCAGATCAGCCCGGAAATGGAGAAAGCACGGAAAGAAAACAGCCTGAAAACAGGATAGGTTTCAGCGTGGCGGCACGAATCGCCAGTTCCTGGTATGGAGACCGACGAGGGGAACGACAAAAACAAAAGGGCTGGCCGTCGTAATGTATGGTGGCGGTTTCAGGCGCTGGTTAAACAGCCAATAATTGGCTGTCTATACTTTATTCGTCCAAGTCTTGCGAAAAGTGCATGTAAATATCTCGTAGCATCATCATTAAGTAATTCACGGACATGCGCCACAATTCAGTCTCATCAGTTAGGTTTTGCCTCCTAATACGGTAATGGACCAGACCGTTTCTAAGCTCGTAAACGCGTAAGCTAATCTTTTCGATCAACTTGTGACTTCTTTCTTGTTCACTCTGCTCAGGTTCATCTATAAAACCTTCGCTTACAGCGTGCTCCAACGTCTCATTTGGAACCACAGAAATCAGACTTTTTAAGGAATCAATCTCCCGTGGGCGCCATCCTAGGTGGTACTCCACCTTCTCAGCGAAATCTAGAACACTACCATCAGCTTGAAGCTCAGCTTTCAACTGCTTTGCCTTTGGGAGCAAGTAAATAGCCTCAATGCACCGGTACAGCTCCAAATAAGAATGCTTCCAATGAGATGATGTGAAAGACTTGAATATACTATCTGGAGGCAAGTACGGGATATCAATAATAAGATTCTTGAAAGAAACCAGAAGCTCATCGAATGGCAGACGAACTAAAGCATTAGAGAATGACAAAGCAAAGTAAGCTTGTGCGGACTTAGAATGCCTCAAAACTGCACTGTTCTCGGATATCTTAAGAACTGTTATCTCGTCAAAGCAATCAATTAACTCCTGAAAATCATGACCAGTATAACCCTCGTCAAGATGCTGACTACTAAGATTCTCCTCTATTTCAAGAAGAGTAACGTGAGAAGAGATAGGAACTTTAAATTCTTTAATAACTCTCAGCGCTAATCCAGTATTTAATACAACAGGTTCGATACCATAGGAGCTTAGCTCTTTGTACTCCGACTCGGAAAACCTTAACCCTGTAAAAACTAAAAAACTCGTTGCATCTTGCCCCTCTGTTTCAGGGATCTTAGCTCTACAAGCTCCCCATTTAATATGGGGTAACGCAAATTCTTGCTCCTCTAATCGAAATGATTGGAAACAATCACGCTCTCTATCGAACGTTTTTCGATCCCCTTTATCAATTCGAACCTTTTTTAATTCACTTTCGGTCAGTATCCCATCAAAAACTTTATTTATGCAATACTGAGCATATTCAATCATGCTTGGCATCAGTGAGCCATCCAGCATGGTGTAAGCGATTCCAGCTCATCTGCATACTCGATCATTGTCTTGAAAGCACTGAAAAAGAATTCACGCTCAAACTCACCAACCTTACCGCTTCTTCTGCTAGTCCTTTCGCTCAAAGTAATTAAGTCTAAATACTCACGCAACTGACTAGCGGTTTGAAGATTCATTGACTCAACCAACGCTGTCATCCTTTGCACATATTCTTCAAATTTATTCTCGACCTTCTCTTTATCGTATTCAAAGCCCGGCGGACCATAAATATAAACTGACGCAGCTGCAACGAAACCATAACCAGTTGTCGTACTGCTAAAAACGTCTTTTCCAATCTTAAATTTTCCCTCACCACCGACAGAATCTTCACAACGAGAAAATTGCTTATCAAACTCCGCCATTAAATTCAAGACTATGGCAAAGTGATCTATAAATCTTTCGTTGGCCGTAGCTTCAGTTGCATGCATTCTTGCAAAGTCTTCGGCAACACGCTCTTTCAAATCAATGTGAACCTTCCGAGAAGAGAATATCAGGAAAGACTCTATGATCTTATCTGCCTGATACTCTCCAAAGCTTTTCCTTCGCTCACCATCATCGACACCTATAGGCTTTACTCGGCTGGCTTTTTCTTTTATTTCATGGAGAATTGGCTTATAAACAGTTTCCAGCTGCCTCCGCATTTCCCATGGCACTTGACCTGTATTCAGAACAAGCATCCTGTAAACCAAACTATTAATCGTTTTCGAAATCCAAATCTCAAGCCTAACCGGGTTTTCATCAATATAATGCTCCTTCCGAGCCTCTAAGATGGCTGTTGTTCTTTGCATTCCGTCTATTATGGACAAACAATCTGAATCAAGCCCGAGAAGTATTGAAATTATATCTTCCTGATTAGATTGATTGGATAAATCCAGAAAATCTTTATCATTAACGACAGCACCAATAACTAAAGGCGGCAGGATTGCTCCCTTGCCGATATCCTGAACCATCCGTTCGCGAATGCGTATCGCGGTTTTAGTTTTTAGCTTCGCTCTTTGGCCCTCTAACCCCCCCTGGTTTTTGTAGACGTGAATGGCCAGGTCGAGATAGTCTTTTATGGGAAGCTCATGAATAACTGATAAACAGCCTGAACACTTATCTTCTAAAACTTGCATATTTCACCTCGGCATCAGTTATCGCAAAATAGAATTTCGAAAGAAATTAGCAGAATAAAGGGACTCAATACAAATATGTTCCTATTCCTTTTCTGTCAATGAATCCAATGCTTCTTGGAAAGTGGTAACTCGATCAAAAATGCTAAACTCGACAGGCAACAACCTGGTGTCTTTCGCCCTTTGATTTATGACGACCCGCAACGCAGTCTCTTTGTCCTGTATCGTTGGAAGATTCTTGATTAGTATGGCTGGGTCCAAGCCAAGGTCCTCAGGAAACCAACGCTTACCAAGCCACGACTCAGTGACTTCCGACTGTAGAAGAGTGCAACCACCAGAATATTTTTCTATAAATTCCTGACTTACGGTTCTGCCCTGGATGTACGCCTTTCTGTTCCAAGCCGCGGTTACGCAAAGCGAGAGATACGCACGCGACTTCCCATAATCAAAATGCCAACCATCCAAAATATGGTATCGCTCTAGAGAAAGACCCTCATGTGTTTCAAAGCTTTCAATTAGCAGTATAAACGTGTCTTGCTCATGAGAGAGGCTATCGCCGTCAGCTGTGAAAACAACGCCCTTCAACCGCGAACCTTTCGAAAGAATGGTGTCCACGTAATCAAGAAACTCAAGGGGATACTTATAGAAGTCTCGCGTCTGATAGACCTGAGAACTTGCACACTCGATCCACTCAGGATTAACTCCGAAAAGCTGTGAAGCGCTGTCGATTAGCCTCTGATCAAGCACCTCAGAAAGCTTTTCATCGCTTTGAACTACAGCAAGCGATAAAGCCTCTGGAAAATATCGTGGAATCTGGTTTCGGTGGATACCGTGAGCTTCGAAAAGCTTTATAAAACGCCCAGCCGGAGTTGAGGGCTGGCTTTTGGACCGACGCTCAGTTATCCATGATTTAACCCTCGCGACAAGATCTATAAACGAATTAATTTCGCTAATTATGGACATCGAAATCCTTTTTCACCAAATAATCAGACGATCAGAGGTTCCTATACCGTTAGAAAGGTGTCAACAAAGTGTCCACGGGGTGGTGGTTTGATGTGGTTCACAGTGAAACGCTATTTTCAGAAGCGACTGAATTGACGAGAATAGTGGTTTACTGTGTTGCTTCGAGCGCGTATAGCGTCGGGTTCAATTCCCGCCGTCTCCACCAAACTCCCAGAGAAAAGCCCCTGATTTCAGGGGCTTTTTTTCGTTATGCGTTCTGGAGGACCTGGCCGAACGTCAACGTATCGCCAACGGGCATGCGCCCGTATCCGCCTGCGCCTCAGCCAGCCAAGAATCCCCGGAAACGCAGACATACCGATTCACAATCGCCGCAAACGTCCCGTCATCCAGCATTTCCTGCAGCACACGATCAAAATCCGCCACAAAGTCGGAACTGACCGATGCTTTGGAGAAAACGAAGAACGCGGGTTTATTGGACACGACCAGTGAGCTGGGCGTAATCCTGCCATTTAGTCCCAACTTCTGAATTTCGTACAGGCCAGTTAGCCTGCTGGCGACCACACCATCCACCCGGTTGCGGGCCAGCATTTTCCAGAGCGACTCCCGGCGGGAAACATACTGTATGTTTTTTTCGTAGTCCGGATTCTGGACAAGGGCACTGTATTCGTCGCTGTAGGACACGTTGATCTGGGCGCCGAGCCGGAAGTCCGATTTCAGCAACTCTCTCAATCCGACCGGGTCGAACCCGGCCTCATCCGACCGCCGGATAAACAGGATATTGGGGGATACCAGGCCCGCCACGTTGGAGTAATAGGCATATTGCTCTCTTTCGGGCGTCCGGTAGGCACCGGAGAGCATATCCACGCGCCCGTCACGCAGCTCCAGAAGCGCTCTCGCCCATGGCAGCTTTTTCAGTGAAAGACCGCACCCCAGCCGCTCCATGGCTTCACGAACCAGGTCGGCATCAATGCCAACGACCTCGCCCTCCTGGACCATGAAATAGGGAGGATCATCATCCCAGCGCAAGGAAATGTCGCAGTCGGCATAGCTTGAAGCTGAAAAACAGAGAACAGAAACTAGGACCAAAGCAAATTGACGCTTGAACGGTCCGAACGAGGGCGAGGGCAAAAACCGTGAGAACGGAACTCCGTTACTCTTGCCTTGATACATCTTTGGTGCCGCCAACAAAGAAAGTTAGCTTCACTATAGACCAATGAGGCCCTCTCTCAAAACCGTCGACAAGACTGGTCCAGGACTAACGCTTCCGTCATCCTGTGGTCATGCAATCAGCATCAAATCAGGGTAGTGTCTGGAGCACACGGTAACGGAGCCCTCACCAACCCCATGAACCAGCCAGACGACCCAGCCAGCCTCACAGAGCTTCTGGAACGCCTCCGCTCGAATACCGCCGGACAGGTTCAGGTGTCTGTGGCCGATATACTGGAAGCCGTCGGTGAGCGCTCATTCGGCCCGCTGGTTCTGATTGCTGGCGTGATCACCCTGGCGCCGCTGATCGGTGACATCCCCGGGGTACCCACCCTGCTAGGGCTGATGGTGCTGCTCACGCTGGGACAACTGGTGTTCCAGCGACATTCAATCTGGATTCCGTCGAAGCTGGCCCGCCGGAACATTGAAAGAGAAAAGCTTGCCAGGGGCCTGGACTGGATGGCCAGGCCAGCCCGCTTTATGGATCGCTGGACGAAACAGCGGCTGCTCTGGCTGGTTCGAGGGCCGGGCCAGTACGTTATCGCCATCATTTGTATGGCCGTTGCCGCTGCCATGCCACTGATGGAGGTAATTCCATTTAGCGCCAACGGTGCCGGCATTGCCCTGATGGCCTTTGGCCTGGCTATTGTGGCGCGGGATGGCCTGCTCGCCCTGGTGGCGATCCTGGCGACCGGTGGCACTGCCTGGTTCGTTTGGAACAACCTTCCCTGGTGACACTCCTGCAATGAGAGGGTCTGTCACCATTTGAAACAATCCTTCTGAATCCCGATTTACGGTAAAGCTGCTACTATTGCTACATACCCTTGGCTTGCGGGCTTCAAAATGCCCGTTATTCAGCCTGCTGAACCCATTTCTTGAAAAGCTCCTGCCTCAGGGGCTTTTGCAGTTGAAAGGATCCGGTTTTATGTCCAGCAAAGCGAAGCAGACCCAGAAACTTCTGCTATTCCGGCTTTCCGGCGAACGTCTGTTCGGGATCGGTACCCTGAAGATCCGGGAAATCCTGCCTTTCATGCGGCTGACCAAACTGCCCCATAGCCATCATGCGGTCATCGGTACGGCCACCTTCCGGGGATCCGCCGTTCCGGTGATTGATATGGCTGCGGCCGTGGGCTACCCACCGCTCGGCAGGGAGGAACAGGAAAAGGCCTCGATTATTATCACGGACATCCAGCGCCAGGAAATTGGCTTTCTGGTGCGCAGCGTTCAGCAGATTATCGAAACCGACTGGAAGCAAGTGATGCCGCCGCCCAAAGCCCTGGGCAACAAGGCCTTTATCACCGGCCTGCTGGACGTGGATGGCGATATCATCCAGCTGCTGGACGTGGAATTGCTGCTGGCCAAGGTTTACCCGGAATCCCTGGATACCCAGGAGGTGGTTCTCACAGATGTGCAGAGTGAGACCCTCAAAGCGCTGAACATACTCATGGTGGACGATTCCCAGGTGGCCCGGAAACAGCTCTCAGATGTGCTGGACAGCAAGGATATCCCCTACCAGGTAACGTCCAATGGCGATGACGCCCTGCAGATCCTGCTGCGCGATCACGAACTGGGCCGGCCCACGGATATTCTGGTCAGCGATATCGAGATGCCAGGGCTGGACGGGTACGAGCTGGCGTTCAATGTGCGGGACAATTCAGCACTGAAGCAGCCCTACATCATTCTGCATACATCATTGAACAGCGAAATGAGCCTGAGCTACGCCAATCAGGTTGGTGCCAACGAAGCCCTGACGAAGTTCGATGCGGAAGAGCTGCTTCAGGCCATGCTCAGAGGCGCCGAACAGGCCCGCTAGGGCCTGAGCTGCTGGATGAATTCCTCAGCATCGGCGCGCATCTCAGCCAACTTTCTCTGCCACTCATCCTGATAACGTTCCTGGGTATCCTCACTCAGGCGGGTGAAGCGTTCGCCGGTTTCCGCCACGGTGCGACTGGCGTTGGCGAGGGATTCCATGGTCGGGTCGTCCAATTCATCGGCCTGGCGATCCAGGTCCCGGGCAGCCTGCTCCAGGATCATCCGGTCATCCTCCGGTGTCGGCTCGCTGTCTTTCAGGGCTTCCTCCACCGACCGCTCAAGTTCCCGCATGGCTTCCTGCAGTTTCTGACCGAATTCATCCATGGCGCTTTCTGCCTGCCGGCCCATTTCGTCAGAATAGGCTTCCAGGTCGCGAGCCAACTGCTCCATTTGCTGCTCAAACTCATCAGAAGATGAGGAGAAACGGGCACTGAGCTCCTCGCCAAGCCGGCTGAGCTCACCCATGATGCTGTTGAACGGTGAGGGATTGAGGATGGCCTCTCCGGTGCGATCGTAATCCACCAGCCATTGCTCCTGGAGGCGCACGAGGTAGGTCACCAACTCCAGCCGTTCGCCCTCAGTACCCGCCTCGGCGGGCAGGCGGGTCACGATGGTGGCTTCCCGATCTTCGATGATGACCCGCCCGAACGAGGGCACGGCATCGGTCCAGCTCCGCTTATAACCGTCGAACGCGGCGGTGCCCGACAGGGTGGAGTATTCCATAACGTCGCCAGCGTCATTCTCGGCCATGGCCTGCCAGAACGCCGCCGCCACTTCCTGGGGCGTCTCGGGTTTACTGCAACCTGCGAGAATAGTGAGTGCAAAAACGGCGATCAGGCCACGGGTAAGGAGAAGGATCATTGCTGTGCTACCTCGGGTTCAATATCCGCAGAGCATGATACACCCCTTACAACCTGCAGGTCAGTTCCGCCAGTTCCTCGTCAAACACCCGCCGGTTTTCACTGTAATCCACCGGCACCTCCACCAGATGGACACCGCCTTCTGCCAGGGCATTTTCCAGGGTTGGCCGCAAATCCTGCGTGCGGGTTATGCGATGGCCTTTGGCACCATAGGACTCGGCATAGGTGACGAAATCCGGATTGCGATAGTCCAGCCCGAAATCGGTATACCCCTCCTGCCCCTGCTTCCACTTGATCATGCCGTAGGCGCTGTCGTTGATAATCAACACCACCAGGTTGAGGTTCAGACGTACCGCGGTTTCCAGCTCCTGGCTGTTCATCATGAACCCGCCGTCGCCACACACCGCCATCACTTTCAGATTCGGATACAGCATGGAGGCCATCATGCCGCTTGGCAGGCCAGCCCCCATGGAAGCCAGAGCGTTGTCGAGCAGCACGGTGTTGTTGTCGTAGGCCGGGTAATTGCGGGCAAACCAGAGTTTGTACATGCCGTTGTCCAGCGTGATGATCCCGTCCTCGGGCATCACCTTCCGGACATCGTGGACAATGCGCTGGGGAATCACGGGGAAGCGGTCGTCCTCGGCCCGTTCCTGCAGGTGGGCGTCCACCGCCTCCTTAACTTCCATCAGGCGAGTGAAATCGTGGTTGGCGCATTGGCCACAGTTTTCGGCCATGTATTCCACGCTGTTGGCGATATCTCCCACCACTTCGTGCTGGGGGAAATAAACCGGGTCGACATCGGCAGCACTGAAGTTCACATGGATGACCTTCTTGCCGCCGGGGGTCATGAAGAAGGGCGGTTTTTCCACGACATCGTGCCCGACGTTGATCACCAGATCGGCGCGGTCGATTGCGCAGTGCACAAAGTCGCCGGCCGAGAGGGCCGCGTTACCCAGGTAACGGGGGTGCCGTTCATCCACCACGCCCTTGCCCATCTGGGTGGTGAAGAAAGGGATGCCGGTGATGTTCACCAGATGCAGCAGCGCCTGTGAGACCCGTTTCCGGTTGGCGCCGGCGCCGATCATGATAAGCGGGTGCCGGGCCTCGCGCAGCATTTCGCAGGCCATCTCCAGACTTTTCGGGCTGGCTGAGGGGCGGCGGGCATCACTGGGCTTGAAGATATGGGTGTCGGATTCAGGGACTTCATCTGCGATGTCTTCCGGCAACTCCAGGTGTACCGCACCGGGACGTTCTTCCGAAGCAAGACGAAAAGCTTCCCGCACCTTGGCGGGAATGGTGTTGGCATTGGTGATCTGCCGGGTGTACTTGGTGAGCGGACGCATCAGGTCCACCACATCCAGAATCTGGAATAGCCCCTGCTTGGAGGATTTGATGGGTTTCTGGCCCGAGATCATCATCATGGGCATACCGCCCAGCTGGGCATAGGCGGCTGCGGTGACGAAGTTGGTGGCGCCGGGCCCGAGTGTGGACAAGCAGACACCTACCCTGCCGGTCAGGCGCCCATAGGTAGCGGCCATGAAACCGGCGGCCTGTTCATGTCGGTTGAGTACCAGCTTGATGCTGGAGGTTCTCAGGGCCTCAAGGAAGGCGAGATTTTCCTCGCCGGGCACCGCGAAAATGTATTCAACGCCTTCATTTTCCAGCGCCCGGATAAACAACTCGGCTCCGTTACGGGCCGGCGAGTGTTCGTTGGCCATGGCCTTCCTCTTGATCGGTGGATTCCGGGTGATCGACAGGTATCGGGATCAATCGGTTCTTGGCGGCTCCGCCTGAAGGGCCTCTGCCGGTACGCGATCCTGACCCCAGCTGCGATACACACCCTCTGTTACGCGCCGGAGGGCGTCTTCGTTCACTTCCGCAGGCTCGCCCCGCTCCAGGGGATCATAATGGAAGATATACAGCCGCGATGTGAACTGCTCGAAAGGCAGCGACGACTCGCCAAAACGCTCGCCGTTGCCGGAGGTACTTACCTTGACGCCGTCGCCCCAGTTCTGGCCACTGTCGTTGTTGGGATTGAAAAAGTAAATCCGCATCTCGCCATCCGGGTCCAGCGCGGCCCGGAGAATGGTAATGGCGTGCCAGCCGATAAACCTCGCGGCACTGTCGGTAACGGCGATGCCCGCAGGCTGCGGGTGAATCAGTGGCTGATTGCCGTTGTAGTAGGGGTGATAGCTGGCGTAGAAATGGCGGATAAAGCCTTCCAGATCGTGCAGTTTGCCAGTAGCCACATCGACGTTGATGGCAAACCCACGCCCGGCGGACCAGCCGTGAAATTCCGGGTTTACCCATTTATGGGGATCACCCTCGCGCCCGACACACAATCGGCCCATCTCCACATAAATGCGATCCAGGTGTGGCACCACCACCAGCGAAACCGGATCCAGATCGAGTGTTACCTCGGAAGCCACGCCACCGACACTCCGGGCCGATGACACTGGCTGGCCCTCGAAGTGCATGACGATCTCGTTATCACGGGCGGCCCAGGCCACCATCTGCAACAGATAGTCCGGATCGTTGTAGGCCCACATAGACAAGGCGCGGGCCGACTGGCAAGTGGGGTTATTGCCCTGCCCTACACCCAGGGGCTGCCCGAGCATGTTCAGCACGCCCTGGATCAGCCAGGCACCGGGTTGTGGCTGGTAGCCATAGGCCAGCTCAAGGCGTTCCCGGGCGTGGGGGCAGAGGGACAGACGGGCCTGACGCCAAAGACCAGGCGCTACCGGAGGTTGATAGAGAATGCCCCGCTCCAGCAGCAGCGCCAGGCCATAAATGCCCTGGGCCGTTTCCGGATAGATGCCTTCGTTAATCAGGGTGTGAACCAGCTCCCGGTAACACATCAGGCAATCTCTGCCGGTACTGGACAGACCCAGCGCCTCGCTCAGCAAGGTGTCCTGATCTGCAAGAATGAATCGGATGAACGCGGCGTGGTAGGGCGACACCAATCCGGTGTCGTGCATGGAACGTGCGAACCCGGTGGCTTCGTTCTGCAGGGCCTGGGCATCCATGGTTTCCAGCCGCTGCTGGTAAACCACGGTTCCGGGATCTTCGCTGCAGGCCCGGGTGGGCCCGTAGAGGCTGGAAATCAGCCGGTCCGCACCCCGGCCAGCACCACCAAGATCGGCCTGCGGATCCGCCCGGCACAAAGCAATCTGGGTGATCATGCGGCGCACGTCGGTCACCTGGATCGGGCGTTGCTCAAGAATCCGCCAGATTTCTTCGATCAGACTGTCGATCACATGCTCGTAGCCGATGTGATCAGCAACGTACTGGACCACAGCCTGACTGATCAGCGCGAGCTTGCCCTGCTCCCGCTCGGCTTCACCGGTCATGCCGAACAACAGGCCCAGGTTGATGGCCAGGACCTGAGTCAGGTAGTGGTGCGCCTGTTCGGCCGATACCGAGGGATGCAGATAGTGGCCTCGGGCCACGGCAAGCAACCGCAGTTCGCTGAAAGCCTCAATGACCACGGTGTCGGCACTCTGGCTTTGCAGCGAATGGGTTGTCAGTGTGGGGAGAAGAATACCGGGTTCGGCCCAGTCCGTACCGGCGAACACGCCGGCCAGTTCGAGGCGTTCGGCGCGCTCCTCGATAACCTGGCAGCCACCAGGCTGCAGCAGGACCCGTCGGGCAGTATCCAGTACGCGCGGAAGCTTGCCGGCCCTTGCGAAGGGCCGGCTCTCTTCCATGGCCTGGATCGCGTCATCCAGCCGTTGCACCAGCTTGTCGAAATTCACAGCTGGCGTTGCGCTGCCCGGTTGGTGATCGTTCAAACGATAATCCTCAGGGCCTGGCACCAAACCCGTTTGTTGTTAATGCTTCTCCTGATTATACATAGAAATCGAGGTCTTCCTGATGTTTCAGGAGGTCCCGCATGACGTAAGGATCCTCACCGAAGAAATACACCAGACCCCAGTGGGTACCGAACGCAGTACGCTTGGTAACGGTTTCTTCCAGCGGCGGCGTCAGCTCGTGAGATTCGAAATACTCGTGATTTTCGGTCTCTTCCGGGATCTCCAGTCTGCTGACCACCCGGCGACGCGGATACACCCCGAAGCAGCCGGCATAACCCTTGGCATCCACCACTTCTTTCGGGAAGAAGGCTTTGATTTCTTCTTCGGTGGTTTTCGGATCGAAGGCCAGAATCAGTCCTTGATAGGCGTTGAAGCCATAGGCCTTCTCCAGCAACTCGAACACCTTGAAGCCCGGCGGACGATAGGCCACCTCGCCAAAGTACATGGTTCGGTCGCTGGTTACGAAATACTCAGGATGGATAAATCCGAACTCGATATCAAAGGTCTTGATCAGCTTCTCGATTTCACCCCGGATCTGGTCCCGGTATTTCTCAAGGTCGGGTGTTGCCGGGACGAACACGGAGTAGCCCAGGGTCACATACTCGGAGATATTCAGGAAGGCGATCTTGCCGTTGTGGATCCAGGCCTCGACCGCAAACTCCCAGCCATCCAGGTGCGACTCCATCAGAACCGGAAATTCTTCTTCCGGGATGGTGTCCACTTCGTCCGGCGTGCGGATCACCCGGTGGCCAAGACAGCCGGCCTTGTCGAACGCCTTGAGGTGGATCGGGTCGTTGGGGTCGCCATCCAGTTTCAGCAGGGTCTGATTTACCCGCTTCAGGAACCGGATAACGTCGCCCTTATCGTGGGCCTCCTCGAAGATACCCACCCGGATGCCACCGAGCTGGGCCCGGCGCTTCATCAGCGCCTTGTCACGCAGCAACATGGCCTGACCGAACAGACGCGGCTTGTCCATCAACACCGAGTTGATGGCACCGGCCCACTCCACGGTTTCCTCAAACAACGGGATGGCAACGTCAACGCCCATCTCCTTGAGGGTCTGTGCAATCTCCACAGAGCGGTCGTTCAGACGCTCAAAATTCCAGGGCACGTAGGGGATGTCATGCTCTTCGCAGTAGGCTTCGGCCCAATCCGGTGCCACGACAACATAGCGACGGTCAAATTTGTCGGCCGCTTCCACCGCATTCAGGCTCCAGCCCAACAGCGCAATATACCCTTTCTCAGGATTGTACTTTTGCTCACTCACAGGCTCTCTCCTTTCATAAGGGTTGCCTTATAACCCTACGCGGTAGCTGTGAAATCGCAAATTTCGCCCCCCTCTAGAACGCGAAAAGCACCGCGATCAGCGGGATAAAACCCAGTGCTCGCAGTGCCTTTCGGTTTCTTAGATCGTTTGGGAATATCAGCCCAATTGCAGGGTAGACAGGGTCCTCTCGCGAACTTTGGTCAGCAGTGCTTCGTCTTCAACCAGGGAGTGGCCGTAGGACGGCACCAGTTCTTTCATTCGCTCCTGCCACTCCGGCGTCTTGATCTTTTCCGGGAAGCAGCGCTCGATTACGTTGATCATGGCGTTGGCTGCTGTTGAGGCCCCGGGTGAGGCACCAAGCAATGCTGCCAGCGTCCCGTCCTTGGCCGCCACGATTTCGGTGCCGAACTCGAGCTTGCCACCGCCGCCATCAACCTGCTTGATGATCTGCACCCGCTGGCCGGCCATACGCAGCTGCCAGTCTTCTTCCATGGCGTCCGGGAAGAAGTTGCGCAGCGAGGCCACCCGGTCACTGTGGGACTGGAACACTTCCCCGATCAGGTAGCGGGTCAGGTCCATGTTGCTCTTGCTCACCGAGAGCATCGGCTTGAGGTTGGTGGATTTCACCGAACCGATCAGGTCAAAGATGGAGCCTTGCTTGAGGAAGCGGGTGGTGAAACCGGCAAAGGGGCCAAACAACAGGGCCGGCTCGCCGTTGATGATACGCGTGTCCAGGTGCGGCACCGACATGGGTGGCGCGCCGATCGGCGCCTTGCCGTACACCTTGGAATCGTGCTGCTGAACGATGTCGGGCTTGCCACACACCAGCCACTGACCACTGACCGGGAAGCCGCCATAGCCCCGGGCTTCTTCGATACCGGATTTCTGCAGCAGCGGCAACGCACCGCCACCGGCCCCGAGGAACACAAAACCGGTTTCCAGCTTGGTCAGCTCGCCGGTCTTCTGGTTCTTTACGCGAAGCTTCCAGCGGCCGTTGTCCCGCTGGTCAATGTAGTGCACCGGCGAGCTGAGCATCAGCTCGAAGTTCGGCTGGGTTTCCAGCCAGCTCACCATGCTGCGGGTGAGAGAACCGAAATCCACATCCGACCCGTGCTTGATCCGGGTCGCGGCAACACGCTGCATCGGGTCCCGGTTATTGACGATCAGGGGCATCCATTCTTCGAGATCCTTCGGGGACTCGGTGTATTCCATGTCGCGGAACAGGTGATGGGCACTCAGGCGCTCATAGCGGCGCTTGAGGAAGGCCACGTCCTTTTCACCCCAGACAAAGCTCTGGTGTGGCGTGCGGTTAATAAAGGTGGATGGCTCCGGCAGAATGCCCTGCTCCACCAGATAGGACCAGAGCTGCAGGGACACCTCAAACTGGGCGTTGATCTGCAGGGCACGATCGATGGTCACGTCGCCATCGTCGGTTTCAGGGGTGTAGTTAAGCTCACAGTATCCGGCGTGTCCGGTACCTGCGTTATTCCATCCGTCTGTGCTCTCATGGGCAACGTGGTCGAGACGCTCCACCATGACGATGTCCAGGGACGGATCAAGCTGCCTGAGCATCATGCCGAGAGTGGCGCTCATGACGCCACCACCGACCAGCACTACGTCTGCCTGTCTAACGGCCATTGGTTTTCACCCTAGCTAGTGTTGAGCCTTTTTGCCCCCTCACGATCAGCAAGGAGGCCTGTCGGAAGCCGGTCGGGCGCGAGGTAAACGGCGCCGCCGTCTGCTTCCGGTCTGAATGTGCGCGCAATTATCCCGATTTTCGCCGGGATAATAAATTGCGATTGTCAATCGTTGCGCCCTTATCAGGCTTTTACTGGTTCCACTTGCCGATACGTGCACTTGCGAACAGTGGTTTGCTTCGGGGCAAAGGTCTAAAATCCGCCCGCACGATCTGTCTGGCCGGCTTCGGCCTCTACTCTGACAAACCAGGACGGGATTTCCCAAATGTCTGCCCTTGATGCGATTCTGATTGTTCTCGCGGTTCTGGCGCTGTTGGGCGTCATATTTGAAGACGTCATCCACATCAACAAGGCCAAGGTAACGCTGTTCTTTGGCACCATGAGCTGGATGCTGCTCTTCCTGTTCAGTGATAGCCCGGATGAAACGTCTGCCATTTCCGCCGGCCTGTCCGAGAGCATTGCCGAAATCGCCGGATTGTGGCTGTTTCTCGTCGCAGCCATGACATTCGTCGCCTACCTGAATAAGAAGGGTATGATCGAAAACGTGATTTACCTGATCATGCCGAAACAGGTAAGCGAGAGGCGGCTACTTTTCCTGACCGGTCTTTTTTGTTTCATTTTCTCCTCTTTGGCAGACAATATCACCGCCACTTTAGTCTCATGCTCCCTGATTCTGTCGCTGGATCTGGAGCTGAAAAAGCGCATCCAGTTCGTCACGCTGGTGGTTTTTGCGGTCAACTCAGGCGGCGTTTCCCTGATCACCGGCGACGTTACCACTCTGATGATTTTCCTCGCGGAAAAGGTGGAAATACTGACTCTGCTGACCCTCGCGATCCCGGCCTCGATTACGGTTTTCATCCTTGCTGTCTTCCTCTCAAGGGGCCTGACAGGTACCGTGACACTTCGTTCCAACACCACCCCGGTGCGACGGGTTGATGCGGTCATCAGCGGACTGTTTTTGTTAACAATCCTGAGCACGATCGCCGGCAATGCCCTGTTCGGAATTCCACCGGTTCTGACCTTTCTGTTCGGCCTGTCCATCATGTTCCTGGTATCGCGATTCATGAGTGACGACTCGGACCTGGACCCGATTCTCGAATACATCCGTATCATCGAGTTTGAAACCCTGCTGTTCTTCCTCGGCATCCT
Organism: Marinobacter sp. MIT932201; assembly: GCF_047123295.1. Taxonomy (NCBI): domain Bacteria; kingdom Pseudomonadati; phylum Pseudomonadota; class Gammaproteobacteria; order Pseudomonadales; family Marinobacteraceae; genus Marinobacter; species Marinobacter sp. MIT932201. Next base: position 3,766,634 of record NZ_CP138917.1, read on the forward strand.
GCTGCTTGTGGGCATGCTCAAGGAGATTCATGCACTGGACTCGCTGGTGGCCATCTACGATGTCCTGCCACCGCTTTACGCAAACTACCTGATGGGTATCTTCTCGGCGGTGATCGATAACGTGCCGCTGACGGCAGCACTGCTGAAGGCCGGCATCGACATGAGTCCCGGCGAATGGATGGGACTGACTTACGCCGTGGGCGTGGGCGGCTCGCTGCTGGTGATCGGTTCGGCCGCCGGCATCGTGGCAATGAGCAAGGTCCCGGGGCTGACCTTTGCGGCCTATATGCGGTATCTTGCACACCTCCTGGCAGCCTACACCCTTGGCTATGCCGGGGTTTTCATGCTCGGACGTTTCATCAACTGAGGTCTATCTATGCTAATGGCATTTGGCGCAATCATCGCCGGCCTGGTACTGCTGGTCTGGAGTGCCGACAAATTTGTCGAGGGCGCTGCGGCGACCGCCAAACATCTGGGCATGCCCACCCTTCTGATCGGCATGGTGATTATCGGTTTCGGCACCTCGGCACCAGAACTGGCGGTCTCCGCCATGGCTGCGTCCGATGGCAACCCTGGCCTAGCCCTGGGTAACGGCTATGGCTCTAACATCACCAACATTGCCCTGATTGTCGGCCTCACCGCCGTTATCGCCCCGATCGCGGTGCACTCCCAGGTTATTCGAAAAGAGTTGCCGCTACTCATCGGGCTCACTCTGATTGCCGGGGTTCAACTGTTGGACGGCCAACTCTCGCGCCTGGATGGCTGGGTGCTTCTGGCAGTCTTCGCGGCAGTCATGGGCTGGTCCATCTACCAGGGCCTGAGAGGCAAGGCCGACCCCCTGGCCGGTGACGCCGATGCTGAGATCATCGCCCATCCCATGCCCCTCAAAACCGCGGTTATCTGGCTGGTAATCGGCCTGGTACTGCTGATTGTCAGTTCCCGCCTGCTGGTGTGGGGTGCAGTCACGATTGCACAGAGCCTGGGTGTTAGCGACCTGGTGATCGGCCTGACCATTGTTGCCATCGGCACCTCCCTTCCCGAGCTTGCCTCGGCCCTGGCGGCGGTCAAGAAGAACGAGCACGACCTCATCCTGGGCAACATTCTGGGATCCGGCATCTTCAACACCCTGGCCGTGGTGGGGCTTGCTGCCGCTATCGAACCCCTGGCGGTGGATCCGGAAGTGCTTTACCGGGACTGGACCCTGATGCTGGCACTTACGGTGGGCCTGTTCCTGATGGGCTACGGCCTGACTGGCTGGCGCAAGCTGGTAAGCCGTGTGGATGGCGGCATCCTGGTACTGGTCTACGTTGCCTATACCGGTTATCTGTTGTCCACGGTGGTGGCTGCAGGCACCGCCTGATATGACCTAACTGTGTGAGGCCGGTGCTAACCGGCTTCACCATCCCCCAGCAATTCCGTCAGCCTTGCGCGCACCTCGGTCATCACCTCATCCAGGTCGGCCTTGGTCTTTCCGGCCGTTTCCAGAGGCTCACCTACCCGGACGTCCACCGGTTGGCCAAGGTTGATTTGCCAGGTCCGGGCCGGCAACACCCGATGAATGCCGCGCACTGCCACCGGCACAATCACCGCCTCAGTATCCAGCGCCAGGTGAAAACAGCCTTTCTTGAAGGGCAGAAGCTTGCCGTCCGGTGAACGGGTCCCCTCAGGTGCGGCCCAGAGCACGATCCCGCTCTCCATCATGGCACGGGCCTTTTCCAGGTCTCGCACGGCACGTTGTCGGTTGGAACGGTCCACCGAGGGGAATTCAGCTGCACGCATGGCCTGCCCCAGCAGTGGAATACTGAACAGTTCCTTCTTCGCCAGCATTCGGATGGAGCCCGGCAACGACACGAAGGTGACCGGGATGTCGTAGTGGCTGGCATGGGTGCACAGGATGATGTAGCGCCGGCCATCACCAAAATCTGGCACCTGCCCTCGCACCGTCAGATTGGCACGAACCAGCCGTAACAGCGACGCCGACCACTCCCGACAGTATTGATCAACGATGGGCCGGTTCAGCCTTCCGAACAGTGCCCGTAGCAACACTAACAGGGAGAAGAGTGCGGTTAGTCCGACACTGCCAAGAACCACACCTGCCCGCCGAAGAAGCGTTGCCGACTCCGTTAGCGGATTCATCTTCAATCGAATCATCACAGCGCCCCTTCTCTGTTTCCCGGTTTCGCTCCCGGCATTGCCGGGAATTTCAATAGCGGCGAATTATAGCGACTGAAAAACCCGTTGGATAACGCACAAAAGCATTGATTAATTTTTGATCATTATCTATAAGATATAAGGATATAACCCCAAAGAATCGAAAGAGCAGTCCCACCGTCCAACGACAACCCTAAAAAGGAGACGGATCATGAAGCAGGAAACAGCTCTGATGCGTGGCCCGAATGACCCGGGCCTCCAGAACCCTACCCGGCGCACCCTGCTGCTTGGCAGCGCCGGCGCCATGGCGGCGGTTTCCGTGCTGGGGTTTACGCCCCTGGCCAAGGCCGATGAGCCAAAATCACTGCCAGATTACGCGGCCTGGAAAGAACGCAACGCCCTAATCGTTCACAGCACCAACACCATGGAAACCCAACGGGGGGCCATCGGCAACGGCGTCATCACCGCCAGTGACCGTTTGTTCGTACGCAACAACCTGCCGGCACCACCGGCCTCTGTGACTGAAAACCCGGATGTCTGGGAGGTGCGGATCGAGGGCGTCAAAAACCCCAGAACCCTGACAGTCGGTGACCTGAAGCAGATGGGCGTAACCACCGTTGCGTCTGTCCTGCAGTGTTCCGGTAACGGCCGGGCGTTTTTCCCTCACGGGGCAGGTGGCACCCAGTGGTCTGTTGGCGCCGCTGGTTGCATCATGTGGACCGGGGTGCCATTGAAGGACGTTGTAGAGGCTCTGGGCGGTCCTGTCGAAGGGGCACGCTACATCACCAGTACCGGCGGCGAGACACTGCCTGACGGTCTGGACCCGAAAACCGTGATCGTCGAGCGCTCCGTTCCCACCCGAGCCATGGAAAGCGCCCTGCTGGCCTGGGAAATGAACGACGAGCCTCTGACCCATACCCACGGTGGCCCGCTGCGCATGGTGGTGCCGGGTTACTACGGCGTGAACAACGTGAAGTACGTCAAGAACGTCGCCTTCACCGAAAACCAGACGGACGCCAAGATCCAGGCCTCCGGTTACCGGATCCGTGATGTTGGTGTGAAAGGCGCCCCGGATCAGCCCTCCATGTGGGAAATGAACGTTAAATCCTGGGTGACTGCTCCCCTGGAAAGCGGTCGGGCCGGCCGAAACATGATTTACGGTGTGGCCTTTGGTGGCACCGTTGCCCTGGAAAAAGTCGACGTTTCCGTGGATGGCGGCAAAACCTGGAAACAGGCTCGCTTCCTGGGCCCGGATCTGGGTCCCTATGCCTGGCGGCCGTTTGTACTGGCAGCCGATCTAACCGCTGGAGAGCATCGGATTGTCAGCCGGGCCACAGACGTGGAGGGCAATACCCAGCCTGAGGGCCGGGTCGAGAATGAACGTGGTTACGGCCACAATGGCTGGAGCGACCACGGAGTTACGGTTGCCATCAGTTGATGACTGGTCGGGTCGGCCGGGAGTAGGTCGACCCCGATCTTTACGGAAAGCAACAACATGAGAAAAACTGCATTATTTTTCGCGGTAGCCCTGATCGGGCCACCTTCACTGGTTGTCGCCAGTGAGCTGGAGAAAGGAAAGCAGGTCTTCACCCAGGAGGCACAACCCTCCTGCACGATATGCCACACACTCGCGGACGCAGGTTCAGCCGGTGCCGTCGGCCCGAACCTGGATGAACTCAAGCCAACCCTGGAACAGGTGGCCAATGCCGTCACCAGCGGGGTTGGTATTATGCCCGCGTTTAACGAGTCGCTGTCCGAGGAACAGATCCAGGCGGTGGCACACTATGTAGCCACTGTGACAGGCGGCAGTAAATAGAATGGGGGCCAGGCGGCCCCATCACTTCTCAGGCGTTTTCCTCAAACACCATGGCAACCGAGTTCAGGCAGTAACGCTGCCCGGTTGGCGGCGGGCCATCGGGAAAAACATGGCCAAGATGGCTGTCACATCTGGGACAGCGGATTTCGGTGCGGGTCATACCCAGGCTGGTGTCCTCGATGTACCGGATGTGTTCCGGATCAAAGGGCTGGAAGAAGCTTGGCCAGCCGGTTCCCGAGTCAAATTTCGAGTCCGAACTGAACAGAGGCAGATCGCAGAGCCGGCAGTGGTAAACTCCGGCTTTCTTGTTATCCAGCAAGGTCCCGCAGAACGGATGCTCGGTACCATGGTCCAGCAATACACGTCGCTCTTCCGATGTCAGATCTGCGGCCTTTTCCTCAACCTGCGCCTCAGTCAATGGCGTCAGGTCATAGCCTGCCTTTGACACTCCCATGGTCTGCCTCCTCAGGCTGTACTGCCTGTGTCGTTGTCTGTAAATTCCGGCTTCAGGCGGTCAGGATAGCTGTCTACGAGCTTTTCCATTTTCGGCGCGGCCACGGCCATGATGTATGGCTGATAGGGGTTCCGGGCCGCAAAATTCTGGTGATATTCCTCGGCGGGATAAAACGCTTCGAGCGGTTCCAGAGTGGTTACTATCGGATCCGGATATACCCCGGCCTGATTGAGCTGATGGATGTAGGCCTCGGCCACTCGCCGCTGTTCCGCCGTTTCATAAAATACCGCCGAGCGGTACTGGGTGCCCCGGTCATTACCCTGGCGATTCAACTGGGTGGGATCATGGGCAACCGAGAAGAATACCTTGAGCAGCTCGCCAAAACTGACCTTGGCAGGATCATAGTGGACATCCACCACTTCGGCGTGGCCGGTAGTACCCGAGCATACGGCCTCGTAATTGGCGGAACTGGCATGACCGCCAGCGTAACCGGATTGGACGCTGGTGACGCCATCCATTGCCAGGAAAACCGCCTCCACACACCAGAAGCAGCCGCCCGCCAGCACAACCCGCTGCTCACCTTCTGCCGCTGGCAGATCCTGCTCGGGGTCGGGAAAGCGGCTGCGCGGAACGTTGAGACCCGGAATACTGCACGATGTCGTCATGATGACCTCTGCGTTCACGTTTTCTGCCTGTAACGGCCCGATTGTGGCTGGAAACCTGCGGATTTGCCAACCCTTGTACCCGCCGGCGTGAGCCGGCTTATATGTACGCTGTTCAAGGCAGCAGGATCACCCCGCCCAGCGCACTCAGCGGCGCCAGCAGCCAGACCGGCACCCGCCATACGGCCAGACACAACCAGAGAACCAGCACCAACGCGCCGGCCCGGTACATTTCCGCAGCGATCCAGCCGAGGCTACCTGTCGCCTGTGGCAGGAAAGAAACCAGCAACAGGACCGCAAAAGCCACGGCAAAAAGCGCAGGCTTCCGGGATTGCAAAGGCACCTGCAGCGGCTCGGATGCCGCACTGCTCCCCAACTGCACAACAGAACCGACAGCTCCGGCGATGGCCAGGGCCAATATCTGCATCCAGGTTTCGCCGATCATCAGGAGACTCACGGCAACCAGCAAAGCCATGGCGATTCGGGGACGGTCCGGACACAGGGTTCGCCCCATCTGCCAGACGGCCTGGGCCACCACCGCCACAACAAACAGTTTGAGGCCGTGTATCCAACCGCCACTGCCGGCCTCGGGCCAGGCGCTCAACCCCAGCGCGAAGCTGATCATGATCAGCGCCGATGGCAGGGTAAATCCCAGCCACGCGGCGAAGGCACCGCGGTAATGGCCGCGCAGGAATCCGATGGTCAGGCCCACCTGGCTGGACGCCGGACCAGGCAACAGCTGGCAAAGGGCCACGACTTCTCCGTAGGCACTGTCCGAGAGCCATCGCCGACGTTTCACGAACTCATCATGGAAGAACCCAAGGTGCGCTGCCGGCCTGCCAATATGTCATCAAACATGAACATTATGTCGTTTTGGTTGCATACCTTCGAGGGCCATCCATAATGAGAGTCAGGGTTTGCCACATTGCATATCGGCCATGCCCCGCTCGGCATACAAAGGAAGAAAAATGACGGCAAGGGCTCGCACACCGGAAAACCAGGACGAACTCCTGGAGTACCGCCTGAGCCTGCGGCTCGGCCCTGTTCACGCCCGCCAGAGGCTCGGCATTGAACGGGAGGCTGAAGCGAAGGTATTCGGGCAGGATCACAGCTCCTTCCATCTGGAAAACTGGGCCACGGCGCCCGGGTTTATACGCACCTGTCTGCGCATGGTTGGTCTCTGGGGCCGCGGCCAGAGCAATAGCCGACGTCTGAACACCGTGCATAATCGCTTCCACCTCCCCGGCCTGCCAGAGGCCTTTGAGGGCTTTCGCATTCTGCACCTGACCGATCTTCACGTGGACATGGACGAAGCCAACCTGCAGGCAGTGCTGCGCCAGATCGAACCACTGGACTATGACCTGTGCGTGTTGACCGGCGATTACCGGAAACTGACCTGGGGCCCGATCGAGGGGGCCCTGGACGGCATGGCAAGGTTGCGGGATGGAATAAAGGGGAAACCCTACGCCGTGCTGGGTAACCACGACAGCGTTCGCATGGTACCGGCGCTGGAAGACATGGGCTACCAGCTGTTAATGAACGAAATGGCACCCATTGAGCGCGACGGCCAGACCCTGTACCTGGCGGGCGTCGACGATGCCCACTTCTTCAAAGTCCACAACCTGCACCAGGCCGGTGACAAGATCCCGGCAGGGGGCACCAGCATTCTGCTCAGCCACACGCCGGAGATCTGGCGCGAGGCCGCCCACGCGGGCTATGACGTCTTTCTCTGTGGTCACACCCACGGCGGGCAGATCTGCCTGCCCGGTGGCATACCGGTGACCCTGGATTCTGACTGCCCGCGAACACTCGGACGAGGCTACTGGCGAATGAACGGTATGCAGGGCTATACCTCCCCCGGTTCGGGCACGTCTGTTGTCAATGTTCGGCTCAACTGCCCACCGGAAGTCACCCTTCACACCCTGACCCGTGGGCCGGATTAATGAGGTTGCCGACGGATCCCGAGGCGGTACAGCAGCGGTGAGCCGAAAATGTTGGACAGGGTAAAAAGCACCACCACAATCAGCACCACCCAGAAACTCACCGGCAGCCAGGCCATGGCCAGCAACATGGGCAGGAGTGCTTCAGGAATCTGATCCAGACCGATGGCCCTTGCGCTGGAGGCCAGACCCAGCCGACGCTTGATAAAGCTGCTCAGCATATCTCCAGCCAGCCCGAGCAGGCCGAACAGAAGCCCGAAAAGGAACCCCAGACCGGTAAACAGCGCAAACACCGCACAGGCGAGTGCGCCGGAAACCACCCCACGCCAGGTTTTGCTTTCCCCGAAGACTGGGCGGCCATCGGACCAGAGTCTTCCGCCATCAACCGGCGCTGACCAGCGGTTTTTCAACAATCCGGCAGCGACCACTGGTGTACCGTTGGCCAGCACCAGCATCAAAAACAGCTCCAGGACGATCAGCAAGCGTTTGCGCCTCTCTGAAACGGCCGATCAGGCGATCCCGCCCCGGGTCAGCTTGAGCGGGTCCATCAACTCCTCAAGCCGTTCCCGGCTGAGGCCGCTGCGCTCCTCCGCCACATCAATGACCGGACGCCCCGTCTTGTAGGCCTCTTTGGCGATGTCTGCCGCCAGGCTGTAACCAATTTCCGGGTTCAGCGCGGTTACCAGCACCGGGTTCTTGCCCACCCCTGCATTGAGGTTGTCGGCATTGACCGTAAAGTCCCTGATCGCTTTGTCTGCCAGCATGATGGCCGCGTTGGAGAGCAAATCGGTCATATCCAGCAGGTTCCCACCCACCAGGGGCAGCATCACGTTGAGCTGGAAATTACCGGACTGGCCGGCGATGGCCACAGCGCTATCCAGCCCCATCACCTGGGCGCCCACCATGGCAACGGATTCCGGGATCACCGGATTGACCTTGCCCGGCATGATGCTGCTCCCCGGCTGCAATGCCGGAAGACTGATTTCAGCCAGACCGTGAATCGGACCACTGTTCATCCAGCGCAGATCGTTGGCGATCTTGGTGAGCACAATGGCTGCACCGCGCAGCTGCGCCGACAGCGCCACCGGGGCGTCCACCGCGCTCTGGCCGATAAACTTGTGATCGAGCGACGTAAACGGATAACCGGTATTGGCCCGCAGGAACTTGACGAACTGACCGGAAAATTCCGGCAGCGCATTGATTCCGGTACCCACTGCCGTACCGCCCTGGGGTACCGCCAACAGTTCATCAGCGGCGGCCTCTACCCGCTTTTCAACGGCCAGAAGCTGTTCGCGCCAGGTCTTCAGCTCCTGGCCCAGCGTCACCGGCATGGCATCCATCAGGTGGGTTCGACCGGTTTTCACCTGGCTGGAGAATGCCGCCTCCTGTTCGTAGATCACACCGCACAGATGCGACAGCGCCGGCAGCAGCTTCTCCTTGGCCGCAATCACTGCACTCACGTGGATGGCCGTCGGAATCACATCGTTCGAGCTCTGGCTCATGTTCACATGATCGTTCGGGTGCACCTCGAAACCTGCATTGCGGGCAATGCTGGCGATCACCTCATTCACATTCATGTTGGTGCTGGTGCCGGAGCCGGTCTGATAGCGGTCCACGGGAAACTGATCGGCGTACTCGCCTTTCACAATATCCTCACAGGCCTGGGCAATGGCATCCCTGAGATCGTTATCGAGCAGACCCAGGCTGGTGTTGGCTTCTGCGGCTGCCCGCTTGATCTGCGCAACAGCGGCAATGAACGCCTGGGGCATTGGCTGACCACTGACCGGAAAATTCTCCACGGCACGCTGGGTTTGCGCGCCCCAGAGCGCATCTGCAGGTACCTGGACGTCCCCGAGGCTGTCCGTTTCCGTTCTAAATTCGCTCATATTCCCTCCTGTCCGTCCATTTGCTCGTGGGCTTTGGGCGTGTACGCTCCAGGGCCGGCCCTGGCTCAACCGCCGCCCTGGGACCTGAGCCGGACATGGTCGCAGATGCCCGTAACCTGTTCAAAATTCAGGATCAGGGTATGAACCGTGTTGGTGTAGGTATCATGCAGATGGAATTTGTAGCGGTGCTGCTTTTCACCCTGCAGGAAGGCGTCGTATTCGCGGACCAGTTCACGCACATCGCCCCCGGAATCCTTGCTCCAGGTGGCATTGAACGGCCCCAGAACGGCACCGCCAGCCAGACAAACTGTCACTTCGTGGTTCGTCAGACCATTTTCCGGAACTGTCATGGTTATCTCCCTTTCGATGAACCTGTGATAAGTGTAGTCGCTCCTGACTTTGAAACAGGCCATAGTGCCAAGGCCGTCACAGAACAACGCTTCCACCATTGGACAGACCCCATTTGTAGGAATTTCCTACACCAATAATTCTCTGCCGTTGCTAGTCTCTTCCAAAACCCATCAGCAGGCCCCCAAACAATAATGGCTACCAGCGCAGTGGCGGAGATCCTTCTCCGATATGACGATGACCAGGAACGGCAGCATTTCGAAACCCTGTTTGGCGACGATTTCGCGATTCAGGCATTCGCCTCTGATCAGACTGCCCTCGATCACCTCGCCTCGGCTTCCACACTACCGGCCGCCATCGTTCTGGTGCCTGACCAGCCTGATGGTCACCTGGAATCGTCCCTGCTATCAGAGGTCCGGGACCGCTACCCCGGGATCCTGAAGATTCTGATAGGGGATGCCATTGCCCTGAACCTCCTGGTGACGCTGCTTGATGATCAGTTGATCGATCGCTGCTTTGAACAACCGGTCGATCTGGATGTCATCCGGTCTCACGTGTTGGCCGCCGCCCTCACCCGGGAAGCGCAATCATCCGCTCCGGATACCCGAGAGGCACCAGAGGGCCCCAGCCCGGCGATTCTGATTGTGGATGACGAACCGACTGCCACCCGTTACCTGTCGAGACAGCTGGCGCACATGCAGACCGAGTTCCGGGTGCAGAGCGCCATCAGTGCCGAAGAGGCCCTGTTGACCCTCCGGGATGACGGCAATGTTGCCGTGGTGATGACCGACCAGAGAATGCCCGGGATGCACGGCAAAGAGCTGCTGGACGAGCTCCGACAGTCGCATCCGACCATTGTCCGTATTCTCACGTCGGCCTGGGGCGAAGTGGATGTGGCGATGGATGCGGTGAACGAAGGCCGGATTTTCAGGTACCAGAGAAAACCCTGGCGCGCCGATGAACTGTTGAACCTTTTCCGCAAGGCACTGGCCCATCATCGTGCCCTGGTTGCAACACGGGACAGCTCCCGCTCAATGGCCGAGCAACAGTTTGCGGAACTGCGCCAACAACGACATGCCCGGCTGCTCGAACACCTGTCTGACAGAGTGGACAGTGTTACCGGCGAACCGACAACCGCCGATTTTCTGGACGCCCTGACAAGCATCCGCACGCTTCCGGCCCAGCCGCCTCACCTGCGGGCGAGCCGGGAAACCGCCCTGGAGCATGATCTGATGAGAGACTTTGTCGGGTTGGTGGGCCGGCAGTTGGACAACCTGGAACCAGACGCACCACCTAACCCCCTGACCAGACGAGCCTTTGCAAGGGCCCTGACCGACGCATTGGACAACCCCGCCGCCGCGAGCGAAACACAAACACCACTTATGATGCTCTGCCATTCACTGGCAACGCTTCTGAATGCGTCGGGCCTGAAGGCCACTGCTTTGGAGATCACTCAGGCCGGGGACCACCTCACTGTAACCAACCCAAATGCGTTTCATATGTACAGCCACCTGCTGGCGCCCATTACCCGGCTTTCACGCCCATTATTGGAACAGCAAACCGCCCTGCTGATGCTGTTCGTAAGTAGCCGGCTGCTGGCAGGCGACATCGATACCGACGGGGGCGACCAGAGTCTCTGGGTCAGCCTGCGACTGCCGGCCAGGGCCGACTGATGGTGGCGGGCCCGCGCAGACTCAGGCTGTACGTCACCATCGGGCAACGCCTGCTCCGTGACAGCCTGCTGTTCCAGATCCTGCTGGACAGCGGGGTCGAACTGGTCGGCGAATCCGAGACCGGCGTTGCAACCCTCAATCACCTGCAGGCGGCCAGGCCGACTGTGCTGTTGATTGAAGAAAACCTCCAGGACAACGACGGGCTGACCATCGCCGAGCATGCACTGACGATGAACCCTTCTCTCTCGGTATTGCTGATTTCAGACACACCGGTCAGCAACGGGCGAATGGCAATCTATCTGGAAGCGGGCATCAAGGCCGTGGTGTCCAAGGACCAGCCAATTCAGGAGTTGATCAAGACCCTGTTCTACATTCGAAACGGGCAGGTTTATATCGGCAATTGGCGGCAGCAGCCCGAACCGGCGGCCATGCTCGCATACCAGGCCCTGTCCGGACGGGAACGGGAAGTGGCGCAGTTAATGGCCAGCCGGCTTCCGGTACGGGACATTGCCGGCCGGCTTGGCGTGTCCTGCAAAACAGTGCACTCCTACAAGGATCGGATATTCGTGAAGCTCGGCTTCGAACGCCTGCCCGAGCTGATACTGTTCATGCAACGACACCAACACGGAGCCGCCGAGTGAAACTGCTTTCCGGCATCGATCAGATCCGCCAACTGCCCGCCTGGCGCCAGCGGCGCTTCGAGCGCTTCTACCACACCCAGTATCGCTACCGGGTGCTGCCGCTGTTCGCGGACGTTTACCTGGTCATTGCCTTCATCGGCACCCTGCTGTTCCTGGGCGGGCTGGCGCTGAACCCGGACGCACCGGATATTTTCGGCACCTACCTGATCTACACAGCGATCCTGACCGCCCTTATTGCCGCTCACCGGTTCACGCGCCTGCGCCGGTCCGCGCCGATGATCGTCTACCTGGTATTTTTCAACATGGCCGTGTTCAGCTACCTGGGTTACATCACCACAGGTGCGACTCTCGCTCCCATCGTGGGACTGTTCTTTTTTATCAGCTCCGTGGGCATCATTACCCTGTCTCTGCTGCACACCAGCCTGATTATCCTGATTAACCTGTCCCTGCTGGTACTTTGCACGTTTTTGGCGGTAGACAGCCACGAGGTTGCCGAGACCCTGATCGGCATTCTGACCAACTGGCTGATTCTGATGTGCCTTGTCGTCGCGCCCCTGTCGGCCTGGTTCCTGTCGCAGTTTCTGCGCAATCTGCTGGCTCTCCAGTTCCTGCTGCGCGACCGGAACCGCCAGCTGTCCCGCACACTGGAGACCCTGAAAGTCACGGAAGAGAGACTGGCCCAGGAGCAGAAACAACAGGCTCTGAGCCATATGGCGAAAGGACTTTTGCACGAAATCATGAACCCGCTGAACTGCGCCAGCCAGGCGGTGGATTTTGCAAGTTCGGTAAACCGGGATTCCGAAGTGGCAGATGCCCTGACGGACGCCAGCACGCACCAGAAACGCATCGCCGATATTGTCTCTGACCTGATCGAATTTTCTCGTCCCGTGCCGGAACACAATCTGGAAACAGCCGATCTGCGCAAACTGGTGGCCACCGCAACCGGGTTTTGCCGGCATCAACTGAGAGGCGTGGAGCTTCACATAAACATTCCGGACCGGACCCTGCTTCCCTGCTATCCATCGGCGCTGACCCAGGTGTTCGTGAACCTGCTGCTCAACGGTGCCTCAGCCGTCAGCAACAGCCATGGGCACGGCAAAATCGAGATAACCGCCGAAAGCACCGACACTGCGCATCGCATCCAAATCCGGGACAACGGCCAGGGCATCGCGCCGGAGGATATCAAGCGCCTCGCTGATCCGTTCTATTCCACCAGCGATACACCGGACAACCTGGGGCTGGGCCTGAGCATCTGCCAGACCATCATGCGACATCACAAAGGCAGCATGTGGATTACCAGCGAGCCCGGGCAATGGACAGAGGTAACCCTCACGCTGCCTAAAACCGCAGCACGGCGCGGAGGGTAACGGCGTCTCCGTCCGGCGCGGCCATCAAGGTATTGCCGCGGATATCCGGTATCAGATAGTTGAGGCGCAGCTGGAACACCTCGCCCAGGTACCAGGCAAAACCCAGTAACGTTACGCTCGCCTCGGCCCCCAGGTTCCTGTCTCGCAGGTCTACCGCACTGTGCCGGGCGACCAGTTCCAGGGCGCCCGCCCGATGCCGGGGCTCAATCCGGTCAAACTCTCCGCGGCTGTAATAGCGTTGATCGTCAGTCAGGAACACACCGGCCTGAAGGTAAGCGCCAGCGAACTGCCAGCGTGACCCGTCGGTTCGCCGCACGTTCTGGGCCATGGCTTCCGCCACGAGGGTCAGGCGATTATACAGCCAGGCGGCTTCAAGGCCCGCCAACCAGGCATCACGGGCTTCGAATCTCGGGCTGCGGATGACATTATCGGCGCTGAACACCTCCCCCTCATCCTTGATCTGGAAACGGCTGTCGCCGAGGTCACGGTAGGAGACCGCCGTGCCAAGATGCACGGTCTGGGTCTCTGAACGAACAGGGGCACGGGTCAGTCTCGCGGTTACGGCGTGAGTGGCGCCGCCATCGGGTTCATCGGTAAACAGACCCAGTGACCAGGTGCCTCGATTGCGATACTGCCCCACCATAATACCGGTAGATCGCCCGGGTGCGAACGCCGAACTCACCAGTGAACGCTCGCTGGTGTTCAGGTTGGTGTAGCTTGCGAGGCGCTCCAGGCCGAAAGGTTCTTTGAAGCGCCCCACCTGGGCTTCGAACCGGCTCGGGCCATCGTAAACAAGGTAGGCATCACCAAGATCCAGCTCTTTCTTGTCGGCTTCGATCTTGTAGCTGCCGTCCAGCTCTGCCTCCCAGCGCTTTCCCCAACTCAGTTCCAGTTCAAGCTTCGCATTGCGCAGTACGCCCCGGGTGGTGCTGCGCTCGCCATCCTCGTCATAAAACGCACCGTAATGGTCGACACCGGCGGCAACATAACCACCCAGTTCGGCTTCCAGCGGTGACGCCATAACAAGCAGGGGTTGCAGGCTAAACGCCAGGGTCAGACCGATAACCAGCAATGCCCATTTCAGCTCAGCGAACATGATCGGGCTCCTGTCGAAAGTGCATGCGCAACAGGGCGGTATCCCGCAGGTAGCTGACCGACACCACATCCACCCGGAACACATCCAGACCGGTGCGATCACGAAGGTCGGCAATGAGCAGTTCCCGACGGTCCCGATGGACGTTCTCGATCTTTTCGTACTCTACCTCTCGCTCGCTGTGCCGTGGCAAAAGCACACGGGTTTCGAGCACCAGCGCCAGGACAATGACCAGCAGATTGAGACACACCAGCTCCAGGTGGTGCATGGTGCCAACCGCCGCCAGCAGGGCCATGGCAATCACCAGAAACAGATAGGTCATTTCCTTGATGCCCAGCGCCTCGGTTCGGTACCGAAGCATAGAAAAGACAGCGAAGAGTCCGAAGGCAAAACCCATGGTGACGGTGACCGAATGCAGCAAGGCGGTCACCAGGAAAACGCCGACCCCGAACAGAATGAACGAGGCGGCGTTCTCCCTATGGCGGGAAAAGGCGTAGTAGCAACGGATCAGCACGAACACCGAGGCCGTATTGATCAAAAGCCGGATCACAAAATGGAAATCAACTGCCGATTCCATGGAGTCTCCTCAACAGCGGTTTGAAGCGATTGGTTTTGCATTCGTGGCCGAACAACAGGCTGGTGCCAACGCAGTACTTGCTGAACTGCACGGGTCGGCAGCCAAGCTGACCAAGCCGGTCAAGCAGGGGGGAGCAGGGGATTTTCCGATCATACTTGACCTCGAAAACCGCAACGTCGGGTAAGCGAATACCGCTCTGGCGGTCGGCCGAATGAAACGCCAGTCCGGTATCCAGGGTGATGCGCTCAGTCCCCAATGGGCTCATCAGGGTCATCCGGCGATAGCTGACAAAAAGAGCCGGCAGCATCCCTGCCACCGGAAGGCCCAATTGCTCTTCCAGAAAATGGTTCACCTGCCCGCTCGAAACGGTTTGCGAGGTGAGCGGTAAACGGTTCTTGATGGTTCGCTCCCGATTGCTCTTTTTCTTCACCTCCAGGAAGCTATCCCCGGATTCGCGGTAGTGGCGGACGCGGAGCTTGAACCGGTTCAGTTTGCCGTTGTGGTGATCCAGGTACAGCTGACGTCCGGGAGTGTCGAAATACAGGGTGTCGTAGGTGAATCGCCGGTTGCCGTCGATCTCCAACATGGAGTAGTGGTGCTCCAATCCACGCAGGCAAGCATCCAGCCGGTGGGCCGGCACCAGGAACTTGGTGTCGACCCGGTTCATCAAACAGGCCTGCATCTGATCAGCCAGGCTGTGCCCGCGGAATCCTTCCCGCGGGCCGGTGACGGCCATGTTCATTGGATGCCCGAATCGTATTCCAGGGTGGCATCCAGGGTCAGTTCCACGTCGCCCTCACTGGCGCCGGTGCCTGCTCGGGTGATGGTCATCGTGCCCTCCGCGCCCAGGGCCAGGGTACGCACATCGCCGGGCTGGCTTTCGTCCACTTCGAACAGCAGAGCGTTGGTGGCAAAGCCGTGGAACTGATGGGTACCGGGCACGTAATCGGATGCCTCGATAAACAGTTGCAGCACGTAGGGCGTGAAATTGTCGTTAACATCCGCGCCAATCAGCAGAAGGCTTATGACGGCCGGCTTCGACTCTCGATCGACCGAGTACACCAGGCTGTCCACCTCAAAGGCAGCAAAAGTCAGGCTCGCATTCACCGACTGACCACCCGGCAGCGTAAAGCGGAAGGCTCCCGTGTCGGCACCGCCCTCGGACTTGATGCTGCCGGTCAGGCTGGTTGTCGCCGGGGCACCGCAGTCAGGCTCTGTATCCGAAAGCCGGTAGACTTCCCCGGTGGGCGTTTCTTCGGCGATGGCCTGTTCAATGACGGCCCTGCGCGCTGGCCGGTAGTCGCCATCGCCCGACTCACCGCGGCCGCTGATGAAGGTTTTCAGGCTGGCTGACGCGTCCGCGGTGGTTCCCGTAAGTTCGCGAATCCGCTCCACTTCCGCCAGTAACGCGGCTTCGTCCCACTGGGTGGCCAGCAGGTCCTCAAGCTCGGCCTCATAGCGCGCCCGGTATTCGGGAATACTGAACAAACGATCCGCCAGCGAGAAATTGCGATAGAGCACCCCCGTCAGGGGCTTGAGGGGATGCGCGCCACGGAATGCCGTATCGGCACCCCAGGGAATAAAATGGAACAGGCCGTCTTCGAGGTCCCGGTAGATGTGGAAGTTGTTGGCGTTGCCCGTGGCGGAATCCCAGGCGCCCAACAGGGTTTCCACCGCCCAGAACCGGATAAATTCATCCACATCCACCAGCTGCGGCAATACATTCACCATCTGCTCGTCGGGCAACGCCAGAGCATCGGTAACCGCCTGCAGGTCAGTACGGTCGTTCTCTTTTTCGTTGGTTTTCTTCTCGAAACGCTGGCTCAGCCAGGTGCCGAAGTCCGCCGTCTGGGCTTCGTACTGGTTACCGTCGTCGTCGCCGAATGCCCGTGCAAGAAAAGGCTTCTTGATCGGCTCGACATTGGTGAACACGCCCAGATCCTCGCCATTGACAGACACTCTGGCGTAATTGCATTTCGGCGCCGCGAGCCCGGCCTGCCGGAACTGGTCATAGGCCAGGCACTGGCGGGCATTGGAGGGGTCCTGACGGTTATTGTTCAGGGTCATCCGGGTCATGTTCTGATAGGTGCGACCTGGCCAGAGATCGTCAAAATCCAGCTTCAGAGAGGGAATACTGGGGCTCAGGGAGCCCATGTAGCCTTTCTTGCGCACAATCACCCGGTCCATGCGGTCACCGTCGATGGTGACACTGGCGGCAAATTCTGTGTAGTCGAACTCGGGGACACATTCCCGGTCGGTGCTGGCCAGGGTGCGGGCTTCCGATTTCAGTTGGCTGAAATCGGCAGGGCTCATGGTGACCGACACGTTTATCAGCCGATCAGGATCGTAAAGTTCGGCATCGCCGCCGATATTCACGGGCTCCGCAGGTGGTTCGAAATCGGAAGGGCTCGAAACCTCG
Organism: Marinobacter sp. MIT932201; assembly: GCF_047123295.1. NCBI lineage: Bacteria > Pseudomonadati > Pseudomonadota > Gammaproteobacteria > Pseudomonadales > Marinobacteraceae > Marinobacter > Marinobacter sp. MIT932201. Next base: position 3,783,661 of record NZ_CP138917.1, read on the forward strand.
GTGTCTCCACCTCCGCCACCACAGCCGGCCATCAGCGCCATGCCGACAAACGCCAGTGACCAAAGCCCGTGTCCATAGCCGGTTTTCCGGCCAAACGTTGTTATTTTCATCTGTTACTCCCTCAGATGTTCTGAAACCAGCCGGTGTCGAAAACCGGTTGAGGGAGTATTTCGCGAAGGGGTTTGGGCTGTATGTAAGAACGTCTTACAGGAGCTGTCAGACCGGGTCAGACGTCAGCAGGCTGGTCATCAGGGCCCTGAGCCGGTTCGGCTTCACCGGCTTGTTCAGGATCGGCAGGTACTGGGCGCGCAGTATCTTGCGGGTGTCGTCGCTGCGATCTGCGGTGATGATGGCGGCAGGAATATCCTTGCCAAGGAAGCGACGAACACCGTGCACGGCATCGTAGCCGGTTCGCTCATTGTTCAGGTGGTAATCCGCGAGAATGATCGCGGGAATCCGCCCGGTTTGCTCGAGAGTCTGTACAGCTTCAGCCTTGCTGGCGGCCGTCAGTACCTCACAGTCCCACTTCTCAAGCAGCAACTGCATGCTCTCAAGCACCGCCGGCTCGTTATCGATGACCAGCACCGGCACGCCGTCAAATCCATCGGCGAAATTGTTCAGCGAATCGGCGCGAGCCAGATCCGGGCTGGCCTGGGCGGGTTCCAGCGGCAGGGTCAGTACGAACCGGGAACCGCGGCCGGGCCTTGAGGCCACATCGATATCGTACCCCAGTACTCGGACCATCCGTTCCACGATGGCCAGTCCCAGACCCACGCCCTGCCGGCCGCCGGTGCCCTGTGGCAACAGCTGGTGAAACTCGGTGAAAATGTCCCTCAGCTTGTCTTCCTCGATTCCAACACCGGTGTCCCAAACTTCAATCCGAAGACGGTCGCCGCGGGATCTCAAAGCCATGACAACCCCACCCTTGCGGGTGTAGCGGAAGGCATTGCTGAGCAGGTTACGGAGGATACGGGTCAGCATGCGCTGATCCGTTCGTACCGTCGCAGGGATTGTCCGCACCCGGAAGCCGAGGCCGGAATTGGCGGCAACAGCCTCGAACTCCTCCCCGAGGGATCTGGCCAGGGCGGCGACATCGGTGTACACCAGGTCCGGCTTCATCGCCTGTTGGTCAAGCTTGGAAATATCGAGCAGGTCTGCAAGCAGGTCTTCCGCGCCCTCCAGAGCCCGATGCACCTGGTGAACCATGCGGGTTTCCTGCTCGGGGAGCGTGCTGTCTTGAAGCGCGGAGATCATTAGACGGGCGGCGTTCAGGGGCTGGAGCAGGTCATGGCTGGCCGCGGCAAGGTACTTGTCCTTGCTGCGGTTGGCCTCTTTTGCCGCCTCCATGGCAACAAAGAACTCGCGCTCAACCTTCTCGCGCTCCTCAATCTGGTAGCGAAGACCCACGTTGGCATTCTGCAGCTCTTCAGTCCGCTCTTCGACGCGCCGCTCCAGGGTGGCGTTCAATTGCTCCAGCTTTTGCCGGGCCAACACTCGTTCCGTGATGTCCGCCACGAAAGCTTCCACCACTTCCGGACCAAGGTCCGGGCGCCTCAACAGGGTGACCGCAACGTGGACCGGCGTGCGATCAGCACGCTGGAAGCGGGTTTCCCGGGCACTCAGGCTACCCTCGTCGAGGAGCTCCTGACGTATCGCATCGAACTCACTGGAACTGCAGAACAACTGTTCACGAAGCCGGATGACTTTCTCAGTTAACGCCTCGGGGCTGTCATAACCGCAGATTCTGGCCATGGCTGGATTACAGGCCAGAAATCCGCCTCGCAGGTTGGCCTGGAAGATTCCGTGCAGGGCATTCTCGAACAACCACTTGTAGCGGTTACGTTCCTGCTCCAGCTCGTCAATGCGTTCCTGCAGAGCGGGGTAATAGTTCTTACGGACAGACTGGCTGCCCAGCCCCAGAAGATCGCCAATTCCGTAGCCGCTGTCGTTTTCGCCGTCCTTGATGTCAGAGGGCTTCTTCATAGACAACCTGGACATCCCGCAGCGATGACTTACGGGGGTTGGTGAGAATACAGGGGTCCTGCAGGGCAAATCCGGACAAATGCGGTATGTCGGATACCGAAACACCAAGCTGGGCCAGCCGTGCTTCAAGTCCAACCCGACGTTTGAGTTCCACAATGCGGTTCATTAGTCGCTTCTTGATTTCCGGTTTGGCCATGCCACGGGTATCAATATCCATAGCCTCTGCGACCCGCCGGAAACGGTCCTCGGCAGACTGGAAGTTGTAAGCCACCACGTGCTCCAGGAGCAGCGCGTTACACAGGCCATGGGGCAAATCCAGGAACCCGCCCAGGCTGTGGGACATGGCGTGTACCGCCCCGAGAATGGCATTGGAAAACGCCAGCCCCGCCTGCATCGAAGCCAGCATGATCTGTTCCCGGAGGTAAGGATCTGCGGTGTTCTCCACCAGCAGTTCCAGATTCCGATTGATCAGGCGAATGGCCTCCAGAGCATGGGTATCGGTCAGCGGGCCGCTGCCGGTGGACACATAGGCCTCAATGGCATGCACCAGGGCATCCACCCCGGTGCAGGCGGTGAGGTAGGCATCCATGGTCTCGGTGACTTCCGGGTCGATCAGGGATACGTCCGGCACCACGGCCTTGCTGATGATCGAGAACTTGAACCGCCGGTTGGGGTCCGAAATGATCGCGAACTGGGACACATCCGCGGAGGTGCCTGCGGTGGTGGGAATCAGGATCAGGGGTGGCGACGGATTGGTGATGGTGTCCACGCCCTCGAATTCCAGGATACTGCGGCCATGGGTGGCCACGATACCGATCCCCTTGGCGCAGTCCATGGGGCTGCCGCCACCGATGGCGACAATGACATCACATTCACTGGATTTGTAGAGTTCGGCCCCGGTCATCACCTCCTCCACCCTGGGATTGGGCGAAACACCGGTGTAAACGGTCGAGCGGATATTTGCATCCGTCAGCAGAGCCACTATCTCGTCAACCCACCCGGCGGCAGCCACACCCGGATCTGACACCAGGAATACGTGCCTGGCACCGAAATTACTGGCGAAATTTGCCACGGACTTCCGGGAGCCGGCACCAAACACAATTTCCGGTGACACAAACTTTCGCAAGGAAGATATATCGTGACTCATCAGACTGCACCCGACCGCTTATTTTTATAGGAATAGCCGAGAGTTTAACTCAAGTTTTCAGCCTGATCATTGGCCTTTTGGCTATGCTTTCGGTAGAAGCTGAACATCCATTCGAGCATACCGGCCTGGTTGCCCTGGCGCCGGAAACCGTGCCCTTCATCTTCGAACCAGTGCAACTCCGGCGCCCGGCCTGCAGCTTTCATGGCTTCTATCATGGCCCGGGTCTGTTCCGGCACCACCACCTTGTCCTGCCCGCCCTGGAAAAAGATCATGGGCGCGGTGATACGTTCGGCGTGAAACAGGGGCGTTCTATCCCGCCACCGTTCAGGGTATTCGTCTGGCGAGCCCAGTAGCCAATCCAGGTAACCGGACTCGAAGCGATGGGTCATGGCCCGCAAACGCATGGGATCCGTGACACCGAACATGCTGGCCCCTGCGGTGAAGCGCCGGCTCCCTATCATTGCCATCAGAGCCGTGTAACCGCCGGAACTGCGCCCCTGGATAAATACCCTCTGGCCGTCCGCCAGGCCAAAAGAGGCCAGGTGATCCGCTGCGCGCTCCATGTCCTCGACGTCCACTTCGCCCCATCGGCCTTCCAGAGCCATGCGGAAAGCCCGACCGAACCCGCTGCTTCCCCGGTAGTTGATTTCGGCCACTGCAAAGCCCCGCTGGCACCAGTATTGAACCTGGGGATTGAACACCGGGTAGGCCGCCGACGTCGGGCCGCCATGGGCGATCAGAATAAGTGGCGGGAGGTCGGCGGAAGCGAGTTTCGGGGTGTAGAAAAACCCGTGGATGGAGCTTTCACCCGGCTTCAGTGCCGGAACCTCGATATCCAAAGGCAGAGCAGCACGGGCACCTGCCATGGCCTCTTCGCCTCCGGCAATGGTTCGAACCTGCCCGGTCTTTGCATCAATCATCAGAACCGCATCCAGACGGCTGGCAGCTCGTCCGATGCAATAGAGTTGTCCGCCAGCCGACTCCAGGCAGCGAAAGTCACCGAAGTCCCGGGCAACCCGGATTTCTTCACCGGTATCGCCGGAGCTCAACCAGAGCTCGCCGGTGCCATTGCAGTAGCGGACTCTCGCCCAACCACCCTCGCCTGTCGGGCAATGATGGGATTCGCCCAGTTGCCAGGGTGCGTTGGCGTGATCCCGCGCCGGCGCAGCGATAGTCTTCCAACCGCCCTCGCCCGAGGTCTCGATACGCCAGGGTTGCCACCAGCCTTCGTGATCAGACAGGGCCCACAGCTGATCACCATCAAATACCGGCTGCTGAACAGACCCTTCGGTGGGCGTCGGCCAGTCCCGGCATTGGTCCAGAAGACCGTCACTGCCAATATTTGCTGTCCAGAGCCGGGTGCGCACCCAGGGCATATCCGGGAGCTGCCAGCTCGTCCAGGCTATCTCTCGGCCATCGGCAGAAACCGCCGGCGCGCTGTAAAAGTCCTGACCCGAATGGAGCACCGTTCGTTCACCGGCCATGGAAACAGCCACCAGTTGCTGCTGGCCATCGGCCTCCCGCACGGCGAGAACCCGTTCCCGGGATTCGTCGGCCACCAGACCGCCGTAGGCCGCGTCCGGGTCATCGGTCAGGCTGATGCATTGGTCTCCGGTGTGGTTGATGAACCGTATCTGCTGGTCCTCACCCACAACGAAAACACCTTTGTCTGACGCTGCGACGGCGCCGCCACCGTAGCCATTCACCCGGCTGCGAATTGCAAGATGATCGGGGCCAAGACGGACCGGGCCATGATCAGAGAGATGCCAGAGCGTGTTGCAGCCCCTCGACGGGTCGGTCTGCAACCAGAACAGACCGGCCGAAGACACGGTCAATTCCCCACGCTGGATATGCATTGCGCAGGCCTCGTAGGCACTCATCACTGATTTGTTATGAGCAAGGCCTGCAAAAGTAGAAGCTGAAATAGAGCTTTCCAGCCCAGCCAGGGAACCTTCAGCCCCGGAAGAATAACCGTGAATTGTCCGCATTTCGGTAAACCAGTCCAGTCAGGCCGGCCGTGGCGTGATCCGCAGCTTTCCTGGCTGCCAGTATTCGATCATGATACGACGATTTGTTGCATACTGGATCTGCATTATCCGCATTACCGGTCAAAAGATAGGCCTGGCAGCGACAGCCGCCGAAGTCTTTTTCCTTCTCATCGCAGGAACGACAGGGCTCCGGCATCCAGCTGTCGCCGCGGTAATGGTTGAATCCCGGGCTGTCGTACCAGATGCCTTGAAGATCCATGTCTCGGACATTGGGGAAATCGATGGGCAGAAGCCGGGCGCTGTGGCATGGCAATGCTGTGCCATCCGGCGCCACGGTCAGGAACAGATTGCCCCAGCCGTTCATGCAGGCTTTCGGCCGCTTCTCGTAATAGTCGGGAGTCACAAAGATCAGCTTCATGGCGGAGCCAGATTCCTGAAGTCGCTGCCGGTACTGGTTCACTTCCTGTTCCGCCTGCACCAGCTGGGCTTTCGAGGGCATCAATCCTTCCCGGTTTTCAAACGCCCAGCCGTAATACTGGCAGGTGGCCAGCTCAACATAGTCCGCGCCCAGACGTTCACAGAGGGACATGATGTCGTTCATCTGATGGATGTTGTGCCGGTGGATCACAAAGTTGAGCACCATCGGATAGCCCGCTTCCTTCACCGCCCGGGCCATGGCCAGCTTCTGGTCAAAGGCCTTGCGGGAGCCAGCCACGGCATTGTTCAGCTCCGGATCCGAAGCCTGGAAACTGACCTGGATATGGTCCAATCCGGCCTCGGCAAAAGCATCCACCTTGGCCTCCGTCAGGCCCAGCCCTGAGGTAATGAGGTTGGTGTAATACCCCAGGTGCCGCGCTTCGGCGATCAGCTCCACCAGATCCTGCCTTACCAGGGGTTCGCCCCCGGAGAAGCCCAGCTGCGCCGCGCCCATTTTCCGTCCCTGTCGAAGCACACTTACCCACTCCTCGGTGGTCAGTTCCCGTTCAGTCTGGGCAAAATCCAGCGGATTGGAGCAATAGGGGCATTGCAGCGGGCAGCGATAGGTTAATTCCGCCAGCAGCCACAGGGGCGGTCCGGCATCATGCGGGTTATTGGGTTGATTGTGCGCGTGGGAGCAGCTCATGACAGTTCAATCCAGTGTTGTTGCCGGGCGTCCTTCAAGAACTCACTCACGTCTTGGCCAAGGGGGCCCGCGTCCGGGAACTGCTGTTCGAGGCTGGCGACGATGTCGGCCACGGTACGCTGACCGTCCACCTCGTTGAGAATGGCGCCTGCACTGCCGTTGAGCTTTACCATGCCCTCGGGGTACAGCAACACATAACTTTCCTGGGCCGGTTCCCACTGGAACCGGAATCCCCGGCGAAATCTTGGTATCTCCTGCATACCCACCTCCATCACAGACCCCGGTGCCAGACCTGGTCGTCGGTCACGGTGTGGTATGGCGGGGTACGGTGGCCGTAGGCCATGGTCATGGCATCCAGCATGGTCCAGAGAATGTCCAGTTTGAACTGCAGGATCTCCAGGGCCCGGGTCTGCTGGGCCTCGGTGGTGAAGTGGTCCAGGGTGATGGTCAGACCATGCTCCACGTCTCGTCTGGCTTCCGACAGGCGCTTGCGGAAGTAGCTGTAGCCGCTCTCCTCAATCCAGGGATAGTGGGCAGGCCAGCTGTCCAGTCGGGACTGGTGGATTTCCGGGGCAAACAGTTCGGTCAGGGACGAACAGGCCGCCTCCTGCCAGGTCGCCCGGCGGGCGAAGTTCAGGTAGGCGTCCACCGCAAAGCGGACACCGGGCAACACGTGGCGCTGGTCAATCACTTCCTCCCGGCTCAGGCCCACCGCTTCGGCCAGGGATAGCCATGCCTCAATGCCGCCGACGTCGCCGTCGTGGCCATCGTGGTCCAGAATCCGCTGCAGCCAGAGCCGGCGCACACCAGCGTCCGGGCAGTTGGCCATGATGGCGGAGTCTTTCTGGGGAATCTTGATCTGGTAGTAGTACCGATTGGCCACCCAGCCGCGGATCTGTTCGGGCGTGCACTGCCCGCCGTACATGGCTTTATGGTACGGGTGGTGGATGTGGTAGTACTGGCCCTTGGCGCGCAGGGCCTGCTCGAAATCCGTCCGGTTCATGGCGGTGTTGGCTTTGGCGTTCATGGCTGCCCCGACAGGTCGATGTGCATTCCGTCCCAGGACACCTCGATACCATGGCGGGTCAGCTCCGCCCGTTCCGGGGAATCCTCATCCAGGATCGGGTTGGTGTTGTTGATGTGAATCAGGATCTTGCGTTGTGCCGGCAGGCTGTCGAGCACCTCGATCATGCCGCCCGGGCCGCTCTGGGCCAGATGACCCATGGCCTGGCCGGTCTTGGTGCCCACTTCCTGGCGGATCATCTCGTCGTCGTGCCAGACGGTGCCGTCCACCAGCAGCACGTCGGCCTGGCGCATCCAGCCGAGAATACGGTCATCCGGCTCGCCCAGTCCGGGGGCGTAGAGCACAGTCTGGCCGGTACGGGTGTCTTTCAGGAACAGGCCAATGTTATCGCCCGGGTGTGGGTTGTCCCGGCGCGGTGAATACGGGGGCGCATTGCTCAGCAGCGGAATGGCGGTCAGCTCGATCGACGGAGCGCAGGGAATGGTAAAGGGCGCCTGCTCGGACGCCTCGATGCGGCGCCAGTTCAGGCCACCGTTCCAGTGCTTGAGCATGGTGAACAGCGGAAAACCACCGCTGAGGTCTTCATGCACCTGTTCGGTACACCAGACGTCCATCGGCAGTCCCTCGCGCAGGGATAGCAGGCCGGTGGTGTGGTCCACCTGGCTGTCCATCAGCACAATGGCATCAATACCGGTATCCCGCAGAGCACGGGCCGGCTGCATCGCTTCGAAGGAAGCCAACTGGGCGCGAATGTCGGGGGACGCGTTAAACAGGATCCAGTGCTCGCCGTCTTCACTGATGGCGATGGAAGACTGGGTGCGGGCCCGGGCGTTCAGGGTGCCCTTGCGGAAGCCGTCGCAGTTGGCGCAGTTACAGTTCCACTGAGGAAAGCCACCGCCTGCGGCGGAGCCCAGAACGTGAATAAACATGGTGGGTCACTCCACAAGCAAAACGGCCAGCGCAAGGCTGGCCGCTTCAGCACTCAGCGGTTGGCGAAGTACATGGTGACTTCGAAACCGATGCGGAGATCTTCGTAGGCTGGTTTGGTCCACATAATGCTCACCTCTATTGTCATGATTGTTAGCGCATTGCGGGTGAATCAACGACATTGCCGATAACCCAGTTCCCATCCTATCGGCCGGGGCAAGGGGCCAATATGGTACTTTGGAACTGTTTTGGTGCCTCCCTAGGTCGCAAAATCCGGGCGACGGAAGTGACTCCGGCCTGAAACGAAAAAAGGCCCTGGGAAGGGCCAAAAGAGAGTGACAGAAAAACCCGAACTCTCATCAGAGAGTCGCCCCGGCCAATCGCCGGGGAATGAAGGTGCACATCCGCTGTGCTGACTCACAGGCGGGCCCGTGTGGGAGGCCCGCTTACCGCTCACAGATTCAGAAGAAACCCAGCGGGTTGGTGTCGTAGCTGACCAGCATGTTCTTGGTCTGCTGGTAGTGCTCAAGGGCCATCTTGTGGGTTTCACGGCCAACACCGGACTTCTTGTAACCACCGAAGGCTGCGTGGGCCGGGTAGGCGTGGTAGCAGTTCATCCACACACGACCGGCCTGGATGTTACGACCCATCCGGTAGGCGAGGTTGGTGTCGCGGGTCCAGACGCCGGCACCCAGACCAAACTCGGTGTCATTGGCGATGGCCAGTGCCTCTTCCTCGGTTTTGAAGGTGGTCACACCCACCACCGGTCCGAAGATCTCTTCCTGGAACACACGCATCTTGTTGTCGCCCTTGAACAGTGTGGGCTGGATGTAGAAGCCGTTGTTGAACTCTTCATCCAGATGCTCGCGGTCGCCACCAGTCAGGACCACAGCGCCCTCTTCCTTACCAATGGCCAGGTAGGACATGATCTTGTCGAACTGTTCCTTGGACGCCTGGGCGCCAACCTGAACATCGGTGTCCAGCGGGTTGCCGCGCTTGATCGACTTGGTGCGCTGTACCACCTTCTGCATGAACTCTTCGAACATGTCTTCCTGAACCAGCGCACGTGACGGACAGGTGCACACTTCGCCCTGGTTGAAGAACGCCAGAACCAGGCCTTCCACGCACTTGTCGATGAATTCCGGCTCGGCCTTCATCACGTCAGAGAAGTAGATGTTCGGGGATTTGCCACCCAGCTCAACCGTGGACGGGATGATGTTTTCTGCCGCGCATTTGAGGATGTGAGAGCCAACCGGCGTGGAGCCAGTGAAGGCAATTTTGGCAATACGCTTGCTGGTGGCCAGGGCCTGACCGGCCTCGATGCCGTAACCGTTGACGATGTTCAGCACGCCCGGCGGCAGCAGGTCGCCAATAATTTCCATCAGTACCAGGATGCTGGCCGGGGTCTGCTCGGCCGGCTTCAGCACGGTGCAGTTACCAGCCGCCAGGCAAGGGCCCAGTTTCCAGGCCGCCATCAGCAGCGGGAAGTTCCAGGGAATGATCTGACCAACAACGCCCAGGGGCTCGTGGAAATGGTACGCCACGGTGTTGTGGTCGATCTCGCCCATATGGCCTTCCTGGGCACGGATACAACCGGCGAAGTACCGGAAGTGGTCGGCGGCCAGGGGAATGTCGGCGTTCAGGGTTTCACGAACCGCTTTGCCGTTATCCCAGGTTTCGGCAACCGCGAGCTTCTCGAGGTTGGCCTCGATGCGATCGGCAATCTTCAGCAGGATGTTGGAACGCTCGGTTGGTGAGGTCTTGCCCCATGCCGGCGCTGCCTTGTGCGCGGCATCGAGTGCGAGTTCGATGTCCTCAGCGCCGGAACGCGGAATTTCGCAAATCACTTCGCCAGTAACCGGGGTGATGTTCTCGAAATACTGGCCTTTTACCGGGGCAACCCACTCGCCACCGATGTAGTTCTCGTAACGGGATTTGAAAGAAACGACGGAGCCATCCTTTCCTGGTTGTGCGTAGATCATGATCTCGACCTCTTGTTGTGTTTGTCGCAGGGCAACGCGGCCTTTCGCGTTTACTCATTCAATGTAGACCTCAATCTTCGAGGTTTGAATGATGCGATGGAGGCGAAAAACTCCTCCCTTGGTAGTAGATGGCTCGAAGGCCACGCCACCAGTGACCCGGCTCCGAAATCAAACTCCGAAAATAAACGCACGAAAAGCGCACTGATTGATGCACCAAAAAAGTGCACCCGCCCAGACAGGGAGCACCTATACTCCACGCTCGGACCACGACCTCAATGAAATCAAACAGTTGGCGATTGGCATGGACTCTGCAGTGAACAGCGTACGCAGCGAGACGTCGGTTACTGAAACCACAATCAAAGCGCCACAATCTGACCAATGGTCAACTAGGGTTCCGGTCTGCCAACAGTGAAAGCAGACGACTGGTCCGAGAGTTGACGACCTTTTCCAAGGTTACACGGCGGGACAAAAGCCCGGGAGGATCGCTCAGTTACTGACGCCTCTCGCTTTTTTGGATGCCCTAACCAGGAGGAAAAGGCCATGTTGCAAACCGCAGCCTCCCTGTATGCAACACCCCTCTACGACGATCTGATTCCCGGCGGATCCCACTGGTCCTTTATCATGCGCCGCGGCCATGTGCTGCGCCTGATTGACGAAACCGGCGGGGCCAACGTCGGCATGTTGATGTACAACCCCGAGAATCCCCTCGAGCGTTACAACATGCCGGATACCCTGAAGAACCAGCACACCTTTCTGCTCACCAAAGGCCACGTCTTGTTATCCGACATGGGCCGGGTCTTTGCCTCCATCATCCGCGATGACCTCGGCTGGCATGACACCGTCGCCGGCACCTGCAATGCCGACCTGGTGGAACAGCGCTGGGGCAAAAAGACCTACCAGGAAGCCCACAACCACTACCACCGTAATGGCTTCAACAGCTTCCTGAACGAGCTGGCGAAGTACGGCCTGGGCAAGAAAGACCTGACCGCCAACCTGAACTGGTTCAGCAAGGTGAAAACCGATGACGACGGCAACATGACCTTCTCCAAGGGTCACTCCCACGCCGGCGCCACCGTCGACCTGCGCTTCGAGATGGACACCATCGTGGTACTGCACACCTGCCCGCACCCGATGAACCCGGCCAGCGAATACCCCAGCCATCCGCTGCGCTACCAGTTGTTCAAGGCAGCCCCGGTGACCGACGCCGATCCGTGCAAGATCTCGTCACCGGAGGCCACCCGGGCCTTCGCCAACACCGCGCTCTATCACCTGATGCAGTAATGGGAGGCCCGATATGATCAAGCAAAGCAATTTGAAGCCTGAGAACGCTGCCTTCCGCGAAACCGTCCCGGCGGGCGAGTATTTCCTGAAAGTGGTAAAAGCCGGTGAAACCGTCCGCATTCTGGACCTGGAAGGCAACCAGGCCGCCGACACCCTGTTTTACAACGCCCACAACCCGACCGAACGCTATAGCGCCGTCGACACCATCCGCGAGCAGGGCAACGTGTACCTGACCGCCGGTTCGAAGCTGATGTCCTCGGAAAACAACGTGATGCTGGAAATCACCGCCGACACCTGTGGCCGGCACGACACCCTGGGTGGCGCCTGTGCCGCCGAGAGCAACACCACGCGCTACGCCCTCGAGAAAAAGTGCATGCACGCCTGCCGGGACAGCTGGCTGGTGGCCGTCACCGAACACGACGAACTGGGCCTGAGCAAGCGGGACATCACCCACAACATCAACTTCTTCATGAACGTGCCGGTGACTGCAGATGGCGGACTCACCTTCGCCGACGGGATTTCCGATGCCGGCAAATACGTGGAACTGGAAGCAAAGATGGACGTTCTGGTGATGATCTCCAACTGCCCGCAGCTCAACAATCCGTGCAACGGCTGGAACCCGACACCGATCGAGGTGCTGGTATGGAGCTGAGCGGCAGATTCTCAAAGGTTCTGATCGCCAACCGCGGCGCCATCGCCTGCCGGGTTATTGGCACGCTGCGTGACATGGGGCTGACCTCGGTTGCCGTCTACGCCGAAGCGGATTCCGATTCGCTTCACGTGCGCCAGGCGGACGAGGCCTATTCCCTGGGCGAGGGGCCAGCAGCGACCACCTACCTGGATCAGGACAAGCTGTTTGAAGTCATCCGTAAAAGTGGTGCCGGCGCCATTCACCCTGGCTACGGCTTCCTCAGCGAGAATGCCGATTTTGCCCGGCGCTGCGACGCCGAGGGCGTGGTTTTCCTGGGCCCGACTCCGGAGCAGATGGAGCAGTTCGGTCTCAAGCATACGGCCCGGTCGCTGGCCCAAAGCGCCGGCGTACCTCTGTTACCAGGCACCGACTTGCTGACCAATCTGGAGGAAGCACTAAAAGCCGCTGACACCATCGGCTACCCGGTGATGCTGAAAAGCACCGCCGGCGGCGGCGGTATCGGCATGTCCCGCTGCTACGGTCCGGACGATCTGAACAAGAGTTTCGAATCCGTCCAGCGACTGAGCCAGAACAACTTCAGCAACAGCGGCGTGTTCCTGGAAAAATTCGTGGAACATGCACGCCATGTTGAGGTGCAGCTGTTTGGCGATGGCGAAGGTCAGGTCCTGGCCCTGGGCGAGCGGGACTGCTCCGCCCAACGCCGTAACCAGAAGGTAATTGAAGAAGCGCCGGCACCCGGGCTCACCGAAGACGTTCGCACCCGCATGCACGCCACTGCACGTCAGTTGGGCGAGAGCATTGCCTACCGCAGTGCCGGCACCGTGGAATTTATCTACGACCCGGACACCACCGAATTCTACTTCCTGGAAGTGAACACCCGCTTACAGGTGGAACACGGTGTGACCGAGCAGGTGTATAGCGTGGACCTGGTTCGCTGGATGGTGGAATTGGGTGCCGGCACCCTGCCCGACCTTTCAGAACTGGGCAGCAAGCTTGTGCCTTCCGGCCACGCCATACAGGCCCGGATTTATGCGGAAGATCCCAACAAGGATTTCCAGCCCGGAGCCGGTTTGCTCACCAATGTCGCCTGGGCAGACCAGGACGGCCTTCGCGTCGACACCTGGATTCAGCCTGGCACCGAGGTTTCGCCGCTTTACGACCCCATGCTCGCCAAGGTCATCGTGCATGAGGCCGATCGCGAGTCTGCCCGTAAGCGGCTTATGCAGGCCCTGGATGACAGCCAGCTCTATGGCATCGAGACCAACCTCAAGTATGTACGCCAGGTGCTGGACGATCCGCGTTTTGCCGAGGGCCGTCTGTTCACCCGCACTCTGAATGAATTCGATTACCAGCCGGCCACCGTGGATGTAATCAGCGGCGGCACCCTGACGACTGTTCAGGACTACCCCGGTCGCATCGGCTACTGGGAAGTCGGCGTGCCGCCGTCCGGCCCTTTCGACAGCTATTCCTTCCGTCTGGGTAACCGCCTGCTGGGCAATTCCGAAGGGGCTCCGGGCCTGGAAATCACCCTTAAGGGACCCGTGCTCACCTTCAACCGCGCCACCCAGATTGCGCTGACGGGCGCCCAACTGGACGCGACCCTGAACGATGAACCGGTGGCGTTCTGGCAGGTGATCAACGTGCCCGCCGGCGCTACCCTGAAGCTGGGCGCCACCACGGCGGACGGCGCCCGGGCCTACGTGTTGTTCCGTGGAGGGCTGGACTGCCCCGAGTACCTGACCTCCTGCAGCACCTTTACGCTCGGGCAGTTTGGTGGCCACTGTGGCCGCGCCCTACGTGCCGGTGATGTGCTGGCCCTGGCGGATTGCGAGCCAACCGGCCCGGCCGCCCTGCCTGCCGAACTGAAACCAACCATCGGCAAGACCTGGAAGCTGCACGTCACCTATGGGCCCCATGGCGCGCCGGATTATTTTACCGACGAAGACATCAACACCTTCTTCGCCAGCGACTGGGAGATCCACTACAACTCCAGCCGCACCGGCGTCAGGCTGATTGGCCCGAAACCCCAGTGGGCCCGCAGCGACGGTGGCGAGGCCGGCATGCACCCGTCCAATATCCACGACAACGCCTACGCCGTGGGCACCGTGGACTTCACCGGCGATATGCCCGTGATTCTCGGTCCCGACGGCCCCAGCCTGGGCGGTTTTGTCTGCCCGGTAACGGTGATCAGCGCTGACCTCTGGAAGCTTGGACAACTGAAAGCCGGTGACAAGGTGAAGTTTGTTCCGGTCAGCCAGGACCAGGCCGTGGCCCTGCGGGAAGCGCTGGACGAGTCCATCGCCACCCTGACCGCAGCGACCGCCCATATCACACCGATCACGCCAACCTCGCCGATTCTGGCATCACTCAGTGCCGATGACCACGAGACCGGCGTGGTCTACCGGGCCGCCGGCGACAACTATGTGCTGGTCGAATACGGCCCCATGGAGCTGGATATCCGCCTGCGTTTCCGTGCCCACGCACTTATGTTGTGGCTTTGGGAGCAGAACCACGACGCCATTCTGGAGCTGACCCCCGGTATCCGATCCCTTCAGGTGCATTACGACAGCCAGAAGCTGAATCAGCGCGCGCTGCTGGATCTTCTGATTGGCGCCGAAAAGGAACTGGAACAACAGCCCGAGTGGGATGTGCCCGCGCGCATCGTGCATTTGCCCCTGTCCTGGGACGACGGGGCCTGCCAGACCGCCATCGCGAAATACATGCAGTCGGTCCGCAAGGATGCCCCATGGTGCCCTAGCAACCTGGAATTCATTCGCCGCATCAACGGGCTGGACAGCATCGAGGACGTGAAGAAAACGCTTTTCGAGGCGAGCTATCTGGTGATTGGGCTGGGGGACGTCTACCTGGGCGCGCCGGTCGCCACCCCGCTGGACCCGCGCCACCGGCTGGTGACCACAAAATACAATCCGGCCCGGACCTGGACCGCGGAAAACTCCGTGGGCATTGGCGGCGCCTATCTGTGCATCTACGGCATGGAAGGCCCGGGCGGCTACCAGTTCGTTGGCCGCACCCTGCAGATGTGGAACCGGTACCGCACCACCGAGCTGTTCGAGGCTGGCAAACCCTGGCTGCTCCGGTTCTTTGATCAGGTGCGCTTCTACGAAGTCAGTGCCGAAGAACTGCAGCAGATCCGGCGGGACTTTCCCAACGGCGATTACCCGATAAAGGTCGAGGAAACCCGCTTCAACCTGAAGGACTACGAGCAGTTTCTGGCGAACAACGACGACGAAATCCAATCCTTCACAGCCAAGCGCAAACAGGCTTTCGATGAGGAACTGCAGCGCTGGATCGAGTCGGGCCAGATCAATTTCAGTTCCGAAGCACCGATCGAGGATACCGGCGAAGACGACATTGCCAACCTGCCAGCAGGCCAGCACGCGGTGGAAAGCCACGTAGCCGGCAACCTCTGGGAGTGCCTGGTGCAACCCGGCGACACCATCGATGCCCAACGGCCGGTAGCGGTCATTGAGTCCATGAAGATGGAAATCGAGTTACTGAGCCCCGTAACCGGACGCGTAGTGGACGTGCGTCGGGAAGCGGGACAGGCGGTCTCGCCCGGAACCCCGGTCGTGATCGTCGAAGAGATTAACGAGTAATGCCAGCAACCCAAAAAAACTGAAGAAAGACCAAACCTGCAAACACGGGCAAAGCCCGAGGAGAGACACCATGACTACACGCGACATCACCAAACGCCTGGCGGCCGGTCTGTTCACGGCCTCCCTGGGACTGGGATCCATGGGCGCAATGGCCCAGGAAAGGGATTCCTTCAGCATCGCCTGGACCATCTACGCCGGGTGGGTGCCCTGGCAGTATGCCGAGGACTACGGAATCATGAAGAAATGGGCGGACAAGTACGATATCGAAGTGGATATCGTGCAGGTGAACGACTACATCGAATCCATCAACCAGTACACCGCCGGCCAGTTCGATGGCGTGACCGCTACCAGCATGGATGGCCTGTCAATACCGGCCGCTTCCGGCGTGGACACGACTGCACTTATCGTGGGCGACTACTCCAACGGCAACGACGGCCTCGTATCCAAAGATGCGAAGACCATCGAAGAGCTGGAGGGTGAAACCGTTCACCTGGTTGAGCTGTCCGTATCGCACTACCTTCTGGCACGAGCACTGGCGAGCGTTGGTCTCGAAGAGCGTGATCTGAGCGTGGTGAACATTTCCGATGCCGACTTGGTTTCCGCGTTCCAGACCGACGATGTCCGCCATGTGGCTACCTGGAACCCGCTGCTGGCCGAAGTGGAAGCCTACCCGGGTGCGACCAAACTGTTCGATTCCAGCCAGATTCCCGGCCACATCAAGGATCTGACCTTGGTGAACACGGAAACCCTGGCCGACAACCCGAAGCTGGGCAAGGCGCTTGTGGGTGCCTGGTACGAAACCATGAGCATCCTCGCCTCCGATAGTGAAGAAGGTCAGGAAGCGCGAGCATTTCTCGGCGAGCTCTCCGGTACCGACCAGGCCGGCTACGAAGCACAGCTCGCGGGCATGAAAATGTTCTGGGAACCACAGATGTCGGTGGACTTTATTAACAGCAATGAAGCCCTGGACGCGATGGACAGCGTTCGTCAGTTCTCTTTCGAGAAGGGACTGCTTGGGCAGGGTGCGATGAGTCCGGACTTCGTCGGCATCGAGTTTCCCGATGGCTCTATCATGGGTGACACCGGAAATGTGAAGCTTCGGTTTAACGACAGCTACATGCAGATGGCGGCAGACGGGGAGATCTGAACGATCATCCGCTAAAACTCTGCTAGGATCGGGCACGATTAGTCGTGCCCTTTTTTGTGGGCTTGGGAGCATCGTTGGGGGCTAATGACTTCTCCAAAACACGCTCCTTGCGGCACATCCATGTGGCGCTTGGGCTCCGCCCCCTTACCCTAAAAAAAGCCTCGAGAAAGAGATTTATGCGTCGTACCAAGGAAGATGCTGAGAAAACTCGTCAAACTGTCCTGGAAGCAGCTTTAAAGCTGTTCAGTCGAGATGGATATTCCCTTACCACCTTGAGCCGTATTGCCACAGAGGCCGGCTGCAGCCGTGGGCCGATCTACTGGCATTTCGAGAACAAGGACGATCTGTACGAGGCCGTACTTGCCTACTCCCAGGAACCTCTGGAAGCACTGGTTGCGGAGTGTTCTGGGATGCGGGAAACGCCCATTGAGGCCATGGACCATTTCATCGAGCGCTGGCTGGGCCTGCTGGCCAATGATCGTAAATATCGCCAGTCGTTCGAGATTCTGCTGAACAAGACCGAACTGACCGATGCCATGAGCCGGACTCTGAAGCGGGAGCGCGCGTTGACCAGGTCGATTATTGCGATGTTCCGGGATCTGGTGGGCCAGGCTGCTGAACGGGGTATGCTTTCCACTCAGGAAAACCCGGAGGATCTTGGGTTGCTGAGTTACACCTATCTAATGGGCATTACCCAGACCTGGCTGTTTGCACCAAAGCTGTTTTCGCTGAAACAGCAAACACCCTTTTTTCAACGCCAGTTCTGGCGACTACTGGGCAAGTCGAGTTAGATGACCAGCCCTGACGCTTTGGCTGTGCAAGGGCTTGGAAATCGGGAAATTTTACCTTTTTTCACGTTTTAAGGTTTCTGGGTCGGCTAAGATCAAGCCAGCCGAGCTGCATCTTTTATTTTTGATAAAAAGCTGCGGCCTCAGATAGCGCCCATTCTGGTCAGGACCCTGGGGTAATGAAAACAACAACACTTGAACTGCAAAGTGAGCATTCGCTGATCCAATCGCTTTACGGCGCCCTGACCGACCAGGAAGGTTTTCACGGGTTTCTGGAAAAGCTGGTAAACCTGATCAATGGCTGCGCTGCTCAACTGCTCGTTGTGCGCAAGCATCCCTTGCAGATGGATCACCTGTGGTACCACGGCCTCTCCGATGAGTTCCTGGGCTGGTACCTTGAAAACAACATGATTGCCCAGGATGTGGTCACCAATCAGGCCATTAAACAGCCCCCCGGTCTGTTTCAGTCCGCCCTGCCATTGCTCCCGGATTTCCAGCCTGGCGAAGACTATTCCAAGTGGGAAAATGATCAGGATATGCTGGACTCAGCCTGGCTGGTCGTGGATAGCACCCCGACACATACCTTCCTGTTAACTATCCAGCGTACAGTCGCTCAGGGGCCATATCAGGAATCAGAGCTACAATCCCTCAACCGTTTGGTCCCGCACATCCGACAGGCCGTACTGCTGTATCGGCAACTGGAATCACACAGCAAAGCGGCCTCCTCACTGGCTTCCGTGATTGAAGTATTGCCCGATGCCACTTTTGTACTCGACAGTCTTGCTACCGTTCTGTACTCCAACAAAGCAGCCCGCAACCTGATTCAACGGGAACGCTGCCTGGGCATCCGTCATGATCGATTCAGCTTCGCAGAGAAAGACTTGCACTCGGCGTTCTTCCGGGCGTCTGCCCAAGTGGTTCGCTCAAGCATGGGCAAGGAAAACTATTCCTCTGAGACACTCTTTCTCAAACGAGAGGGCCGGACTCCACTGCTTTTTGTGCTACGTCCGATTGAAAGCAGTGAATTGCTCGCCGGGGGCGCTCTGGTCACCGTGTACGACCCCGAGAATCGAGTCCTACCGAGTGCAGAGCACATCGCTGCCTATTTCAATCTGACTCCCGCCGAGGCCCAGGTCTGCGAACACCTGGTTGCAGGGATTGACCCCCAGGGGTGTGCGGACCAGCTTGGACGCAGCGTCGCTACCGTACGTTCGCAGCTAAAACAGATATTTCAGAAGACCGGCTGTTCGCGGCAGGGGGAGCTGATCAGCCGGTTACTGGCGGCCTTGTTACGCTGATCCCTGATCCTTGCGACAAATTTTTCAGAAGCTCCCAGGTTTTTTTCGTTTTTACGACTTCGAAACAAACAATTACAAATCCGAAAAAGCTATTCGCTTAAAGCAGTTACCAGCCTCCTGATGCAATGAAATCTCCTGCGAACGTCGCCGCGCCAGACGTATCCCCCAAATGGGGTATGTATTGATACAAACCCGATGCTAGTTTCCCGATTACCCAATCAATCTGATATTCATCAAAAAGGTGTGGTTATGGGAAAGTTCAAGAAGTTGACTCTGGCGACGGCCATTTCCTCTGCGTTCGTTCTTACCGGTTGTGGTGGTAGCAGCGGCGGTTCTTCCAATGACAGCAACACGGGCGGCACCACCGCCACTGAAACGGGCATCTTCGTTGACGCCGCAGTTGCCGGCATCAATTACACCACCTCACCAAGCGGCACATCCGGCCAAACCAACGCACTGGGCGAGTACAATTACGAAGCCGGCGATACTGTGGTCTTCAGCATCGGCGGCATCGACCTGCCGGCCGTCGAAGCCACCGGCCGCATCACCCCGGCCGACATGGGTAGCGGTTCTACAGACTGGAGCTCTGACCAGACCGTCGTGAACATCCTGCGCCTACTGCAGACCCTGGATTCCGATGGCGATGCCAGCAATGGCATTACCATTTCCGACGCTGTGCATACCGCTTTGCAGGATATGGATCTCGACCCCTCGCTCAGCGAGGCGGACTTCGAAACCCAGGCCAACACGGCCATCAACGCCACCGGCAAGACGCTGATTGCAACAGCAGATGCGGTTGAACACTTCAAAAGCTCCCAATCCGGCGACCTGGTTGGCAGCTGGGTCTTTGAGGAAGCTAATGGCAACGTCAACGTCCTGACTTTCCTGAATGACAGCGAATACCTGATTGCCCATTCCAAGGCTGATGACGGTGACCAGCGGGCCGCAAGTGCGGAGTACGGCACCTACACGTGGGACAGTGCCTCCGGTCAACTCGAGCTGACACTGATTGACGAGTCAGACCTCAGTGGCGGTCTGATCGACAACAATTCCCCCGCAGCCTGGACAATGCAACTGAGCGACGGCGCACTCATGCTGACGTCTGTCGGAGAAAGCGAAGAAGTCAGGTTTGAAGCAGTGCGTAATGCCCAGCAAAGCCTGATCGGTAGCTGGTACCTGGGCGAAGGTTTTAACGAACAGAAGCAAATCGATCGTCACAACGTGCTCACCATTCTTGATGACAGCAACTATGTTGTTGTCCACAATGACAATAGCGAGGTCTACGACGGCGACGTCGTCGAGCCGGTTTCCTCAGAGTGGGGCACCTACAGCTTCGACGGTTCCACGTTTGCGGTAACCTCCGTGTCGGCGGAACTGGACGGCCCGGGAGGCCTGTTTGACGACCCGGCGAAAGACGACGGCGGAAATGGTTTCGTCGATGGTCCGGCAGAACTCCACCCGACAGGACAACTGACCCTTTCCGACAACCTTCCTGTTGCCGAAGGAGGCGAACCATTCACCCTGCGTCGCTTGGGCCGTTATGCGGTCACGCTGAAGGACTTCGAGGGCGATACCCAGCAGGTCTACGTCGAGGCCAGCGGCAACGACTTCATCGGTGGCGTTACCCAGACCCTCAGCTTTGCCGATATCGATGGCCGAACGCCAGCCGAGGCCGGCATCTACAACATGGATGCTCCGGATAGCGCGACCATTGATCTGGTGCTGAACCAGGATGGCAGCGGTTACATGGACTTTGATGTCACTGGCGACCAAAACCAGATCGACAGCAACGGTTGGTCCGTCCTGACTTCCGGCTCCCTCACCTACGTGGAGGGCGGCGCGGAATGGACCTACCTGCCGATTGAAGGTGACAGCCCCTACACCACGCTGGTGTACCAGGGCGACATGGATCTCATGTTCATCACGGAAGTGACCGAGGCCCCCCAGTAAAGCAGGAATCTTCTGCCCAATCAGAGCCCGTAACGTGGGCTCTCGAATGACTGAGGAACCCCGGTTTTCCGGGGTTCGCTTTGTTTGGCGTTACGCTCACGATTACGAACCTTGGCACTCTCTTTCAAGTAATTTCCGTTTGCGATCCAGCCCCCAGCGGTAACCGCCCAGGGAGCCGTCACTGCGCAACACACGATGGCAGGGAATCAGCACGGCGATGCGATTGCGACCGCAAGCCGAGGCCACAGCTCGAACGGCTTTGGGCTCACCCAGTCGCCTTGCCAGTTCCGTATAACTCACGACCTCGCCCTCGCGAACGCTCAAAAGAAGCTTCCAGACCCGTGTCTGGAAAGCAGTGCCACGGATATCCAGAGGAACCTCCGGGCGAGGCGTGTTCTGGCTGAGGTGGTCGTCCAGGGCGACAATCCAGGCATCCAGTTCTGGTGACATCTTTGCCTCGGAGGGGGAGAGTCGTGCCTTCGGGAATTCCTGTTTTAGCTGCTCTCGCAGGGCCACCTCGTCGTCCCCGAATTCGGCAAAACATACACCTTGATCAGTGGCGGCCATCATCAACAAACCAAGTGAGGATTGCCGGCAGGCATAGGTAATGGTTTCACCCTCTCCCCCCTTGCCGTAACGGGACGGCGGCATGCCGACCTGTCGGTCAGCCTTGCCATAGACGCGGCTGATCGAACCAAAACCGGCATCGTAGATTGCCTCAGTCACCGTTTGACCACGCTTCAGGCCCTGCTTGTAGAGGTTCAGGCGCAGCGCGTCCTGATAGGCCTTTGGCGAGACACCGAAGGCTTCCTTGAACACCCGCTGTACCCGCGATGGCGACAACCCAGCGACAGCGCCGAGGTCGGCAAGGCTCAACGATTCATCTGGCCGGCTCTCGATGTATCTGGCCAGAGCAACCATTCGATCGGCAACAGGGATGGATGATTCCGCCTCGCTATCTCTCTCGTCACGCATCGGGATTCGGGAACTTGCCATGCTTTGACTCCTTCATGTGCACACAACCCAGCATCCCTATGATGCGCGTTTGCCTCGCCCCCTTCCATCCGATTCTTGCGGGCGCTAAATTGACCGTTAACCAACAACAAAACCAAACGATTCCGAGGAGTCAGCATTATGTCCGAGCAATTGGCAATTCCATCCAAGAAGGGTGAAGTGAGTGAGGAGGAGTGGCAGCTTCGCATTGACCTGGCCGCCGCCTATCGCCTGATTGCTCTCTACGGCTGGGATGACCTCATCTTCACCCACCTCTCCGCGCGGATTCCCGGTGAAGAACATCATTTCCTGATCAACCCCTACGGCATGATGTTCGAGGAAATTACGGCTTCCAGCCTGGTGCGCATCGACCAGGACGGCAACAAGATCAATCCGGAAGATTTCGACATCAATCCTGCCGGGTTCACCATTCACAGTGCTATCCATGCGGTTCGCGAGGATGCCGCCTGCGTCATGCATACCCACACCACCGCCGGCGTGGCAGTTTCGGCGCAAAAGGAGGGCCTGCTGCCCCTGTCCCAACAAAGCCTGTTCCCATTATCCGGGCTGGCGTACCACGATTACGAAGGTGTGGCGCTGCGGGAAGACGAGAAAGCGCGCCTGCAGGCAGATCTGGGCCAGTCCCGGTTCATGATCCTGCGCAACCACGGACTGCTGACCACAGGCCCCAGCGTTGCCGACGCCTTCCTGAATATGTACATCCTGCAGCGCGCCTGTGAGGTGCAGATCCAGGCCATGTCTGGTGGGCAGCCACTGGTGCGTATTCCGGACACCATCCTGAGCTCGATTCGTGAGCAGGCAAAGAAGGTCACCAGGGGCATGGGCGGCAACCTTGCCTGGCCCGGACTTCTCCGGAAGCTTGACCGCATCGATCCTGGCTTCCGGAGCTGACACCCTCCCGGACAGCTATCAGAACATTCTCAGGTAACGATCCACCTCCCAGGAAGAGACGTGGTTCTGATAGCTCTCCCACTCGGCTTTCTTGAAGTCCACGAAGCTTTCGAACATGGCGTCACCGAAGACTTCTTTGGCCAGCGGATCGGCCTCGAATGCTTCCACCGCCTCGCCCAGGTTCCGGGGCAGATACTCGATGCCCTGTTCGGCGATCTCGGCATCGCTGTAGTTGTACATGTTCTCGTGGTGGGGTGCGCCCGCATCCAGACCTTCCCGGATGCCTTCCAGGCCCGCGGCCAGTATCAGGGCACTGCCAAGGTACGGATTGCAGGCAATGTCGGCCGCACGGCACTCGATGCGCCCACCCATACCGGGGATGCGGATCATGTTGGTGCGGTTGTTGGAGCCATAGCACATGAACACCGGCGCCCAGGTGGAACCGGACATGCTGCCCTGGCGAACGAGCCGTTTGTAGCTGTTCACTGTCGGCGCAATCACGGCACTGATGGCAGCGCCATGTTTCAGTACACCGGCAGTGAAGTGATAGGCAATCTTGCTGATGCCGCAGTTGTGCAGGTCGTCGCCCTTGGGCTCGAACAGGTTTTCGCCGGTCTTCAGGTCCGCCAGCGACATATTATAGTGCGCGCCACTGCCGGTTCGGTCGGCAAAAGGCTTGGGCATGAAGCTGGCGAAAGCGCCGTGTTTGCGGGCAATCTCGTTGGCCATCATCCGGAAGAACACCAGGCGATCGGACATGGTCAGGGCGTCGGCGTATTTGAAGTCGGTCTCGAACTGGCCGTTGGCGTCTTCGTGATCAAACGAGTACACGTCCCAGCCCAGCTCGTTCATGGCATCCACCAATTCATCCATGATCGGCAGGTTGTCCATAAGGGTCCGCGGGTCATAACAGGGCTTGCCCAGGTTGTCGCGGTCGCTCAGTGGCGCAAAGCCACCATCCTCGGTATCCCGGAACAGGAAGAACTCGGTCTCGATGCCCAGGTTGAAGCGATACCCCATATCCGCCGCAGCACTCAGCTGGCGACGGAGGATATTCCGGGAACAGGCCTCGAAGGGTTTGCCATTCAGGAACAGATTGCCGGGGAACCAGGCCAGCTGGCGGTTCCAGGGGCAGACTGCCAGCCCTTCCGGATCCGGCATGGAGGCAACCTCATCGTCGGAGATATCCTGGGGCACGCCATCCAGGGCAGCACCGGTATACAGCTCTGAACCTTCCATCATTTGCCCAAGATGAGCCACGGGGACGAACTTTCCCTTGGTCACACCGTGGATATCCACATAGCTCGCGATGGCATACTTTACGCCGGCCTCGCCGAGTTTCTCTTTCAGGGCCTGGGTGTTGCTCAATTCTGTCATCGTGTTTCTCTCCCGCCCGTCATGCGGGCAATCAGTTTGGGTTCTGGCACGTTTCTTTCTTCGTCTTAGCCATTCAACATACATGCCAGCGTGTATATAAAAGAGCAAAAGCACGAAACTTCAGGCAATCATTCGGTCTGAAAGAGAGGACAAAATGTCGGCCCAGCAATGGCTTGTAGAGGATTTCGAGGGAGGAGACCTGACTCTGGCCTCCGGCGAAACGCTTTACGCCGCACGATTGAGATACCACCGAATCGGCGAGCTGAATGCACCAAAAGACAACCTGATACTGCTGCCCACGTACTATGGTGGTGCAGCGGCGGGCAATCATCCCTGGGTTGGCGACAACAGCCCACTGGACCCGGACCGGTACTGCATTGTTATTCCCTCTCTGTTAGGGGCCGGCGAATCATCCTCGCCATCCAACACCGACGGAAAACAGGCCGGACCAGGCTTTCCCCCATTATCCCTCTACCACAACGTGATGCTGCAGAAACGGTTGGTGGAGCAGGTCTTTGATGACGCCAGTATCGCGCTGGTGATGGGCTGGTCCATGGGCGGAATGCAGGCGCTCCAGTGGGCCTGCCTTTTTCCGAAGCAGGTACGCGCGGTGCTGGCCACCTGCTGCACCGCTAGGTGCTATCCCCATAACCGGGTATTTCTGGAGGGTGTAAAAGCGGCCCTGACCTGCGACCAGACCTTTGAAGGTGGCCGCTACCGCACACCGCCCGAGCGCGGACTGCGAGCCTTCGGGCGGGTTTATGCCGGTTGGGCCTACTCCCAGGCGTTTTTCCGTCACCAGCTCTGGCGCAACCAGGGGTTCAACTCGATTGAAGAGCTGCTGGATTTCTGGGAAAAGGATCATCTGGGCCAGGACGCCAATGATCTGCTCACCGTGCTGAACACCTGGAAGAACGGTGATATCAGCGACAACCCCGTATTCGGAGGAGATTACGAAGCAGCGCTTGCCACCATCGACATGCCCACCCGGATGATGCCCAGCACGACCGATCTCTACTTTACCGAAGAAGACGCCCGCGAGGATGGCAGCCGGATGCCCGGCGCAACCGCGGAGCCGTTGAATTCGGACTGGGGCCACATTGCAGGTGGCGCCGGTCGGGACGCAGACAGCCACGCCCGCATTCTCGCTGCGGCCCGGAACCTGCTGCCGGGAGAAGCGTCATGATCGAGCACCCGAACCTTTATCGCACCAATCCGGTGCGCATATTTGCCAACGCCTTCGCCGGGATGACCCGATTTCGCCAATTCAATGGTTCTGGCATGCCATCTGCACTGTATACGACTGGCGGTTGTGAAACCCCCTATCCGTTTACAGCACTGTTCACAACACCGCAGACAGAGCGGCGAACACAACGGACACAATGGGTGACTAGGGTTCCGGTCCGGGCAGGCAAGATTCCCGGATGGCTGGTCCGAGAGTCACCGACCTCTGGGAGGTTACACGGCGGGACAAAAGCCCGGGAGACTGTATCGCAAGGGACGCTGTTACCCGCGAGAACATTGCCGTGTTGTGTGACCAGAGGAGACGATTCATGCGAATGATCAACCATCACCCCGGGCGAGTGTCCGCCACGCTGCTCGGCTTGCTTCCCTTCCTGTTGATCATGCTCATCTACAGCCTCGCCTCCCAGGAGCGGCTGGCAGAAAACCCCAATGACAAACTCCTTCCCGGCCTTGAGCAGATGACCGCCGCCGTGGAACGCATGGCGTTCCAGGAAGACCGCCGTAGCGGTGATTACCTGATGGTACAGGACACCACTGCCAGCCTGGCACGCCTCGGGATGGGCGTCGGCATCGCCGCCTTGCTGGCGTTGGTGGTCGGCATTCTCAATGGCGTATTGCCACTGGTCAGGGCCAACCTGGCGCCACTGGTTTCGGCACTGTCCATGGTGCCGCCGCTGGCGATATTACCCATCCTTTTCATTGTGTTCGGGCTGGGTGAGCTTTCCAAAGTCATGCTGATCGTAATCGGCACCGCGCCGATCATGATGCGCGATGTGGCCCAGCGGGTTCGCGAACTCCCAGGCGAACAACTGATCAAGATCCAGACGCTGGGGGCAAACTCCTGGCAGGTTATTACCCGAATGGCGCTGCCGCAGGTGTTACCGCGACTGATCGATGCTGTACGCCTGAGCCTGGGCCCGGCCTGGCTGTTCCTGATTGCTGCCGAGGCGATTGCCTCCACCGAAGGCCTGGGTTACCGGATTTTCCTGGTTCGGCGCTACCTGGCCATGGACGTAATCCTGCCCTATGTCATCTGGATCACCATTCTCGCCATCGTCATCGACCAGTGTCTGCGCCTTGCCAATCGCAGACTGTTCCCCTGGTACAACGCAGGAGGCCACTGATGAGCTTTATCACCGTCAACAAACTCTGGAAAGAATACGGCGACCAGGTGGTTCTGGAAAACCTCAGCCTGAGCGTGAAACAGGGGGAGTTCTGCACCCTGGTGGGCGCCTCCGGTTGCGGCAAATCCACCTTTCTGAAAATGCTGCTGGGCCAGGAAACCCAGACCCGTGGCGAACTGCTGCTGGAAGGGGAGGCCTTTCCCGGGGAACCCGACCGCAACCGGGGCATCGTGTTCCAGCGCTACTCGGTATTCCCGCACCTGACCGTGCGCCAGAACGTGCTGATGGGCCTGGAACTGGAACAGAAACCCTGGCTGGGCAAACTGTTCGGAAGCGCCCGCAAGGAGGCGCTTGAAAAGGTGGATGCGATGCTGGAGTCCGTGGGCCTGAGCCCCTCTGCCCACAAGTGGCCACATGAACTCTCCGGCGGCATGCAACAGCGCCTGGCCATCGCCCAGTCCCTGATCATGCGGCCACGGGTACTCCTGCTGGACGAACCTTTTGGTGCGCTGGATCCCGGTATCAGGGGCGACATGCACGACCTGTTGCTGAAGCTGTGGCAGGAAACCGGCACCACCATTTTCATGGTTACCCACGATCTCAAGGAAGGTTTTTACCTGGGTACCCGGCTGCTGGTGTTCGACAAGGTGCGAAACGACCCTCACGATCCGCAGGCGTTTGGTGCAACCATTACCTATGACTTGCCGATCGGGCAGACGGATCGAAAGCTGTTCGAGGACATTCACGAGTCGGTCAGCGAGACAGCCCGGAACCAGGCAGCCTGATGGTGAAGCCAGCCAAATAAAAAAGGTCGCCCGAAGGCGACCTTTTTTGAAGCGTTCGGATCAGTTGCTGGCAACCCGATCCTTCGGCAGTTTGAAAGTCCAGACCATACCGCCCTGGTTGAAGTCCTTCACCACCTTGGCGACTTCGCCACCCCAGAGCGGAACCGCACCGCCCCAGCCGGAAGCTACAGAGACGTACTGTTCGCCGTCCATGGTCCAGGTGACAGGCGTGCCTACCACACCGGAACCGGTGTTGAAGCGGTAAAGTTCTTCGCCCGTCTTGGCGTCGAATGCCTTCAGATGGCCCTCAGGAGTGCCGGTGAATACCAGACCACCGGCCGTGGTCATCACGCCACCCCACAGCGGAGCGGTGTTCTCGTAACGCCACACTTCCTCACCGGTTTTCGGATCCATGGCCCGAAGTACACCAATGTATTCATCGTTGGCCGGCTTGATGGTAAAGCCTGCACCGAGGAACGCAGCGCCTTTCTTGTAGGATACCGGCTCATTCCAGATATCCATGGACCACTCATTGGAGGGCACGTAGAACAGGCCGGTCTGCTGACTGAAGGCCATGGGCATCCAGTTCTTTCCGCCCAGGAACGCGGGCTGCGCTACAACGGTTTCACCTTTTTTGCCGTCCATATCAGCCGGGTTACCCGGACGACCGCCTTCGGTGTATATGGGACGACCGGTCTCGGGATCCAGGCCTTTCGCCCAGGTGATCTTGTCCACGAACGGGAAGCCGCGAATAAAGTCGCCGTTCTCACGGTTCAGAACATAGAAGAAGCCGTTACGGTCCGCCGTGGCCGCCGCTTTGACGGTTTTGCCGTTTTCTTCGTAGTCGAAGGAGATCAGCTCGTTGACACCATCATAATCCCAACCATCGTTCGGCGTGGTCTGGAAGTGCCACTTGATGCTGCCATCGTCCGGATCAATCGCCAGGCGGCTTGAGGAGAACAGGTTGTCACCCGGGCGCAGGTGTGAGTTCCAGGGAGCCGGGTTACCGGTACCGAAGAACAGGGAATCCGTGTCCGGATCGTAGGTGCCACCCAGCCAGGTTGCCGCGCCACCGTTCTTCCACATTTCGCCGGGCCAAGTTACGCCGGCTTTGCCACCGGAAATACCGTTTTCGATCTTCTTGCCGTCCTTGTAGACGTAGCCCATGTGACCTTCAACGGTAGGACGGGTCCAGACCAGATCGCCGGTATTGGCGTCGTAGGCTTCAACCTTGCCGACAATCCCGAATTCACCACCGGAAACGCCGGTAATCACCTTGCCCTTGACGACCAGGGGCGCCGCGGTGATCGCGTAGCCGGCCTGGTAGTCAGCCACCTTCTTGATCCACATCGGCTTGCCGGTGTCCTTGTTCAGGGCCACCAGTTTCGCGTCCAGGGTTCCGAAAATGATTTTGTCGCCGTAGATGGCGGCACCACGGTTAACAACGTCGCAGCAAGGCATGATGCCGTCCGGCAGACGGGCATCGTACTGCCAGATCTCTTCGCCGGTTTTGGCATCGATGGCGTAGATGCGGGAGTAGGAAGCGGTCACGTACATGACGCCGTCCTTAACCAGCGGCTGGGATTCCTGGCCGCGCATTTTTTCGCTGCCGAAGGAGAAAGCCCAGGCCGGTTGCAGATACTGGACGTTGTTGGTGTTCAGATCTTCCAGGATGCTGTAGCGCTGTCCCTGGGTACCCATGCCGTAGCTGACAATGTCCTCAGGGGTCTTGTGATCGTTGATGATGTCTTCGTCGGTTACCGCATGGGCCCCGTAGGATACTGCCATGGCCAGGGCGCTGGCCGCGATGCGAATCCCGAACTTGTTGGTTCTCATGGTTGCGCTCTCCAAGTCTCTTGTTTTCAGTTCTCTTGAGTTCGTTTCAGGCCGAACCGGGAACTTTTCCCGCCTCTGATACGATTCTTGGCTTTGTGGAAAAAACCAACAATTGCTCGCCCGAACAGGTTTTCTAATCACTTGGTAGTACGACTACCCCGGAACTTGAGGCCGGCGCACACCGATCGAACCATCAGAGCTCCCCTTCCGCCCTTGCTATAGCCTGTTCATCCAGAAACGCCCGATAGTAGCCCGGCACGCTGTACCTGAGATTCTGCTCAACCATGAGCTCATTCATTTCACCGGTTTTCACCAACCTGTCGACGATGGCTTCCAGGGCGTAGCCCAGCTGGCGATGGGTGTGTTTGATCGCCATGCCCACATCCCACACCTGCTTGCCGATACCCGGGAAACCGTTACCGGCTGACTTGAAGCCTTCGTTCTCGGGCTTGGCCAGTTCGTGATCAATTTCCGATCGCATACCCATGACCGCACTGATCTCACCATTGCGCATTGCCTCGAACGCCTGGGCGACCTTGTGGTAGTGACGCACCTGATCCCGCATGCGGCCGCCAAAGGCCGACGTCAGGTAGAAATCAGGAAGCGTGTCTATCTCGACGCCAATGCGGTTGTATTGAAAGACCGCCACGGTTTCCACCGCATCAAGCTTCTCGGGGTTATAGGCAATCTGCCAGGTTTCCTGCTGATAGGGGCCGAACAGCACCACCTGCTCGTTGATGTACTCGCCGGTGGAATCCTGCATATAGGCGTAGGTTTTGTCGTAAGGCACCCGCAGCATCACATCGGCGAGTCGCTGCTTGGCGAGGTAATGCCCTTTCCAGACGTTGTTGCGCAGATCGTCTCCGAGGTTTTCATCCGGGGTGATCCAGTGGACTTTGAATTCCACGCCCATTTCCTCGGCAATCCGGCGACCGAGTTCGACGTCGATGCCCCTGGGCTCACCATCCACCTCGTAGGAGTACGGTGGGAAATTCTCGTAGACGCCGACTTTCAGATAGCCGGAGTCCAGAATGATGTCGTAGGTGCGTTCGGCAGGTCGATTCAGGAGTTCGTTGCCGTCGTTAACCTCCTGAGCCAGGACGACCTGGGCAAACAGCAAAAGGGCAAGCATTCGAGTCAGTGTTTTCATTGTTATCTCCCAACGACGAAGGGCCGGCACAAGGCCGACCCGAATTCAGGCATACGTTTTGGTAGACGCCGCAACGGTTATTCCGGCTTAGGCAGCGATTCCACATACGTGCGGATTGCCCACATGGCATTCTGATCCATGCTTTTCTTCCAGGACGGCATGCCACGGTCGGTGCCATTCATCACCCGACCGATGTAGTACTCGTCGTCCCACTCGGTCAGCTCCCGAAGATCCGGCGTCAGACCGCCAGACATCGCCCGGATGCCATGACAGGCTGCACAGTTACCGGCATAAGCGCTTTCGCCGATTTTGGCCGCCTGGGCGTTGAATTCGCCGAACTCATTACCTTCACGGAAGGGGTTTTCGATGCGCACTTCGTCGCCCAGCTCCGGCAGATTGCCCGTATCCACTTCCTGTGGTGTGACATTGCCGTGCGCAATCGCGAAACCGGCCACGCCAGCCATGGCCGCTGCCATGATCGCTTTAAGTGAAAAGGACATTCCCATTGGTCTTACCTCTGTTATTGGATTCCCTGTGGTTGGCTATTGGATTTGTCTGATGCCAACTTGCTGATCCCCAGTCTAGGAATCCAGGAACCCAATCCGAATGCCACTTTGGGGGTTTTGGCTTAGTTCCTTGGTAGTAGACGGTCGGAGCGAAGGCCAAAGCACGAGGCATCCGCCAAAAATCCGGAAACTGACCACTTTTCATGATGAAGGCTGCGTTTCGGGAACTTTTCCCGATTTTTAAGGCTATTTTCCCGCAACCCGGGTGGCTTTTTCCGTCGCCACCAGCACAGGTACGCGCCAATACTCGGAGCGTCGATGCCATGAGCAAGACGATGGTTACAACAAAAACCAAGGGGAAAGATTATGAACATCAAAACACGCAAACATCCGCTGCTTCGCGGGATTGGAATGGCCCTGGCCCTGAGCTCAGCGGCCGGCCTCGCCAGCCAGGTTCACGCCAAAGACGTGACCTGGGACGACATTGCCAATGACGCGCAGACGCCGGAAAACGTCCTGGGCTATGGCATTGGTCCGAAGGCACAGCGTTACAGCCCCATGACCACCATTAACCGGGATAACGTCGAGCGCCTGGTACCGGCCTGGTCGTTTTCGTTTGGCGATGAGAAACAACGGGGCCAGGAATCCCAGGCCCTGGTTCATGATGGTGTGGTCTATATTACCGGCTCTTACTCGCGTCTCTTCGCGCTGGACGCGAAAACCGGTGAACGCCTCTGGGAATACACCCACCGCCTGCCTGAAGGCATCCGCCCCTGTTGCGACGTGGTGAATCGCGGAGCGGCGATTTTTGGCGACAAGGTGTTCTTCGGAACCCTCGATGCCGGCATCGTTGCCCTGAACAAAGACACCGGCAAAGTGGTCTGGCGAGAGAAGTTTGCCGATCATGAAGCCGGCTACACCATGACCGGCGCCCCCACCCTGGTAAAAGATCAAAAAACCGGGAAGGTCCTGCTGATTCACGGCTCCTCGGGGGATGAGTTCGGCGTTGTTGGCAAATTGTTTGCCAGGGACCCGGATACCGGCAAGGAAGTCTGGATGCGACCATTCGTTGAAGGCCACTACGGCCGCCTCAATGGCGAAAAGAGCACGCCGACCGGCGACCCTCGTGCGCCCAGCTGGCCAGATGATCCCAACACCGAAACCGGCAAGGTGGAGGCCTGGAGCCATGGCGGCGGCGCCCCCTGGCAAAGCGCCAGCTTTGACGCGGAAACCAACACCATCATCATTGGTGCCGGCAACCCAGCGCCCTGGAATACCTGGAAACGCACATCCCCCGGCGGTGACCCTGCCGACTACGACAATTTGTACACCTCCGGCCAGGTGGGTGTAGACCCCACTACCGGCGAAGTGAAGTGGTTCTACCAGCACACGCCAAACGATGCCTGGGACTTTTCCGGCAACAACGAGCTGGTGCTGTTTGAGTACGACGAGAACGGCGAAACAGTCAAAGCTACGGCCCATGCCGACCGCAACGGCTTCTTCTACGTGGTCGACCGTGAGAACGGTGAATTCAAGAAAGGTTTTCCGTTTGTGGACAACATTACCTGGGCTGAACGCATTGGAGAGGATGGTCGTCCTGTAGAGCGGAAGGGGCAACGCCCGCCACCGGTTGCTGAAGGCGAAACCCGCGGCGAATCCATCGAGGTGTCTCCGCCATTCCTGGGTGGTAAGAACTGGAATCCCATGGCGTACAGCCAGGATACCGGGCTGTTCTATGTACCCGCCAACCATTGGAAAGAGGATTACTGGACCGAGGAAGTCACCTACAAGAAAGGCGCCGCCTACCTGGGCCAGGGTTTCCGGATCAAGCGCATGTATGACGACCATGTGGGCATCCTTCGCGCCATGAATCCGCTCTCCGGTGAGATCGAGTGGGAGCACAAGGAGCGGCTGCCGCTCTGGGCCGGCGTCCTGACCACCAAGGGTGGCCTGGTGTTCACCGGGACCGGCGACGGTTTCCTGAAAGCCTTCGATGCGGAAACCGGGGAGGAGCTCTGGAAGTTCCAGACCGGCTCCGGAATCATCTCCTCGCCGATTACCTGGGAGATGGACGGTGAGCAGTACATCGGGGTTGCTTCCGGCTACGGCGGCGCGGTTCCTCTGTGGGGTGGCGACATGGCCGAGCTGACCAAGCCCATTTCTCAGGGCGGGTCTTTCTGGGTCTTCAAGATGCCCTCCTGGGCACAGGCCTCCCGCTAATTTTCCTCCGGTTCGGGCCTGGCGTCTCGCCAGGCCCCTTTTTAAGATCGATTCGGGAGTGAACCCATGAGACCCATCATAACAGCCTCACTGATACTCGCGTTTACACCAGCGCTGGCCGGCGATTACATGGCCGACCTTGATCAGGCGCCGGTCATCAACGGCTGCAAACTGGAAAGGGAGACCCGTTGCCCCGGCGCTGACCTTAAGGGCGTGGACCTGTCGAACATGGATCTGCGCTCCGCCAACTTCCGCGGTGCCAACCTGTCGGGCGCCAACCTGAGCCACACCAGCCTGCGAGGTGCCAACCTCGACGGGGCAAACCTCGACAACGTCACCGGATACCGCCTGCAGGTCTACCGGGCCAGCATGCGGGGCGCGTCACTGAGGAATGCCCGGTTACAGGGGATGCAGGGCGAATACCTGTTTGCCCAAGGTGCGGACTTCAGCGGCGCAGATCTGACCGGAGCAAACTTCGACTTCTCCCGCTTTTCAGGTGCCACGCTGGTCAACGCCACCATGCCGTTCAGCAGTTTCGAGATTTCCTGGATGCCGAAGGCGAATCTGGAGGGGGCCAACCTCAGGGGGGCAAACCTTCAGGAAGCCAAGCTGGGGCTGGCGAACCTGGCGGACGCGGACCTGACCGGAAGCCGGATCCACTACGCCACCTTCGAGGGCACCTACATGGAGGGCTGTACCGCCTGCCCCTTTGATTGGTGATCCGGGGCGGGCTCAGACCCGCCTCGCTTCCTCCAGTTGGCCATAGCGAATCAGGCCGGCATCGACCGCCAGGTGAATCAACTCCACGGAGGACGAAACCTGCAGCTTGCTTTTCAGCCCCGCCAGGTGGTTGGACACGGTCTTGCTGCTGACACACAGGCGTTCGGCGATTCCGCCCAGGCTCTCCCCTCTGGCGTACATCAGCAATACTTCCATTTCCCGCTGGGTCATATCCCGGAGGCGGTGATCGACCGGCCGCTCCTGATTCATCGCCAGACGTGTGGCAATCGGATGCTCGATGTACGGTTGGCCCGATGCCACCCGCTTCACAGCTTCCGCGAGTTCCTCGGGCGCGCAGCTCTTGGAGACAAAACCGAGCCCTCCCACATCCAGCGCCTGACGCACCATGGGCAATTCATCGTGCATGGTAAAGAACAGGATCGCCGCCCCCCGCCAGCGCTGGCGCAATCGTCGCCCAACCTCCAGCCCGGAGATATCCGGCAACCCCATATCCAGCAGCACCACATCGGGCCGCAGCTCGCCATAGCGGGCCACGGCATCCTGACCGTTGTCGACCTCGGTGATGGCCACTGCCGGCAGCATGGAGCGCAGCAGATTGGCAATGCCCTGTCGCACGACCTGGTGGTCATCCACAATCATCAGTTTCATGAAACACCTCCGGTACCTGGAGTCAGCGGCACGGCCAGCCGGATTCGGGTTCCCTCGCCCAATCGGCTCAGAAACTTCACTTCGCCCCCCAGGCAGCGGGCTCGCTCGCACATGGAACGCACGCCCAGGCCGGCATTGCCGGGCAGTTGATCATTGCCCACGCCATCATCGCGCAACTCGATGCTCAGCTCGTTATCATTGCGGGCAACGGCCAGCGTGGCGCAGGAAGCTTTTGCATGACGGGAAACATTATTCAGGGCTTCCTGAAGGAAACGATACAGGTGGGTCTGCTGCTCCCCGGTGAAATCGGGCAGGCGCTCGTCCATCGCCAGGCGACATTCAAGCCCGCTGAGCTGTTGCCATTGTTCAGTCAGATGGCGAATGGCACTGCCGAGGCCCAGCTGTTCCATCACCAGGGGATGCAGCTCCTGCAAAAGGTGCCGGAAGTGTTTCTGGACAGTCTCACAGTGTTCCGCCAGATCCCTGGCCTGCTGCTTCTGGCGGTCACCGAGGTCCGGATCGTAGAGCAGACTGCGGGCCTGGGCCCGAATGCCCGTCAGGTACTGGCCGAGATCATCGTGCAGCACCCGGGCGATGTGTTCGCGCTCCCGATCCTGTAATTGCAGGAGTTCGTTAAGCAGTCGGCTCACCGTTTGCTGTTCCGACTCGAGGGCCCCGGCCATGGAATTGAACCGGCAAACCAGCGCGTCCAGTTCCTGTTCGCCCTGACGGGGAAGCCGGGATGTCAGTTGACCTGTCGAAACCGCACCCATGGCCTCTGACAGACTGGCAAGAGTACGTACGCCGCGCCGAATGATGAAAAACAGGGCAAGAAAACAAAGGCCCATACCAATGGCATAGGCGCCCGAAATCAGGAGGAACCCTTCCCAGATTTCCTCCACCTCATCGGCGGGATCAACCTGCCAGCCGTTAATCAACGGCCGCGAGGCATCGCCGGCAATCAGCTCGAAAAACCAGGCCGGCACGTCCCCGCCTTTTCCGGATTCCTCGTTATCAGACGGCCTCAGATGACGAAGACCACTGACAACGGATCCGGGAAGACGTTCGGGGCTATCGAGACTCTGAGCCAGAACGGTAACGCCATCAAGTTCCCGCTGAACATCATGTCGGGCCTGCTGGGTATAGAGCAGCGCTCCAAGCAAGTAGACGAGCAGGAAAACCGCCAGCATCAACAGGGAAATCTTCCGGTATACGGTCATTGTTTTTATCCGTTGCGAGTAAACAGCGTCTCTACATCCATGCTAAGGGCGGGAGAATTCACCGGAATAGTTCTTTAGTACCGCCACTTTCCTACTTTCTGAATATTTTCGCTGCTTTTGCCCTTCTCTAAGCTGGAAGCACAACAACAAACCGGAGAAACCCATGTCTGTTCTTTCCCGGACAACGGCCACTTCACTGATCGCCCTGGTAGCAGCAACACCGTTGAAGGCGGAATCCCTCGATGTGCAGATCGGCTATCTGCAGTGGGTGCCGGATCAGGGACCGGTGCTGTCCAATGTGATCCCGGAACCTGAGGACGCCGGTCTGAGAGGGGCTGAGCTGGCCATCAACGACAACAGCACCACCGGCAGGTTTCTGGGCCAGACTTACTCGATGCAGAGTAACGTGGCGGACTCGGAAGAAGCAGCTATTGCGGCCTTTGATGCCATGCGCGAGAACGGCCTGGAGTTGTTCGTGGTGAATGCGCCGGCGTCAACCCTGAAAACCCTTACCGAAAAAGCCGGTGATAACACCCTGATCTTCAACGCCGGGGCCAAAGACGATGCCCTACGCACCGGCCAGTGCCACGTCAATCTGCTGCACACCATGCCCAGCTATTCCATGCTCACGGACGCCCTCGTCCAGTGGCTGAATCAGCGACGCTGGGATGAGGTGTTTTTGATTACCGGGCCGACCGACGCCGATAAGGGCTGGGCCGATGCCTTCCGCCGCTCTGCCAAGCGCTTCGGACTCGAGATTGTCGAGGACAAGCCCTGGACCTTTGACGCTGATCTCCGCCGCACGGCCTCCAAAGAGCTGCCGCTGTTCACTCAGGCCAGCGATTACGACGCGGTGGTGGTGGCCGATGTGCGGGGCGATTTTGGCGAGTACGTGCCATTCAACACCTGGCTGCCACGCCCGGTGATGGGCACCCAGGGCATGTCGCCGGTCACCTGGCACCGGGTAGTGGAGAGCTGGGGCGCAGCGCAACTGCAGAACCGGTTCCGCGAACTGGCCGATCGGAACATGAACAGCGAAGACTACGCCGCCTGGGCGGCCATTCGCGCCATCGGTACTGCCGTGACCGACCTGAATTCCGCGAAGCCCGGCGAGATCCGGAACTTCCTGTTCAGCGACAAATTCCAGCTGGCCGCGTTCAAGGGCCGCAAACTCACCTTCCGCGACTGGAACGGCCAGCTGAGACAGCCGATTCCACTCGTGCATCCCCGGGGGCTGGTAGCACGAGCTCCTTTTGAAGGCTTCCTGCACCCGAATACCGAAATGGACACCCTCGGCTTCGACAGACCTGAAAGCGAGTGCCGGATTAACGGCTGAGCCCATGCCGGCCAACGTTCAAAACAAAAAGGAGTCACACCATGAAAACCCTGTTCAAACAGACCGCACTGGCCGCCATGATCGGCCTGTCGACACCGGCACTGGCCAGCGTGGCCTATGTGTCCAACGAGAAAGATAACACCCTGTCGGTGATTGATACCGAAACCCAGGAAGTGATTGAGACCATCAGTGTCGGCCAGCGGCCCCGGGGTATCCTGCTGTCCAAAGACTTTACCAAGCTGTACATCTGTGCCAGCGACGACGACACGGTTCAGGTGCTGGATCTGGCCACCCGCAAGATTGTGGACACCCTGCCTTCCGGTGAAGATCCGGAGCAGTTCGCGCTGCACCCGAATAACAAGCACCTCTACATCGCCAACGAGGACGACGCCATCGTGACGGTGGTGGATGTGGATACCAAGGATGTTCTGGCCCAGATCGATGTGGGCATTGAGCCGGAGGGGATGGCGGTGAGCCCGAATGGCAAGTGGGCCGTGAACACCTCCGAAACCACCAGCATGCTGCACTGGATCAACACCGAGACCTTCGAGATCGAGAAGAACATCGTAGTGGGCCAGCGTCCGCGCCACGTGGAGTTCAGCAAGGACAGCAAGACTGCCTGGGCCTCCGCGGAAATTGGCGGCACCGTGCACATCATCGATGTCGAAAACCTGGAGCAGATCCACGAGATGTCCTTCAAGGTGCCCGGTGTGAATCAGGATCGGGTCCAACCGGTAGGTATTGAGCTGACGTCTGACGGCAAGTACGCGTTTGTGGCGCTTGGCCCCTCAAATCATGTGGCGGTAGTCGACGCAAAAACCTATGAGGTTCTGGATTACCTGCTGGTGGGTGCACGCGTCTGGCAGCTGGATCTCGACAAGGACGAGACGCATCTGTACACCACCAATGGCGTTTCCGGGGACGTGTCCGTGATCAATCTGGAGGACATGAAGGTCATTAAATCCATCAAGGTGGGCCGCTACCCCTGGGGTGTGGTCATCGATCCGACGTCATGACCATCGAAGCGAGCAACCTCAGCTTTCGTTACGGCGACAAGCCGGTGCTCCGGGAGGTCAGCTTTGTGCTGACCTCTGGCCGTTTTCACGCCCTGCTCGGGCCAAACGGGGCGGGTAAATCCACCCTTTTTGGTTTGCTCACCCGGCTGCTGGCCCTGCAGCAGGGTGATATTCTGTTGGGTGGCCAATCACTGAAAAAGCAGCCGGCGGAGGCCATGCGCAAGATTGGCGTGGTGTTCCAGCAGAATGCCCTGGATCTGGACCTGACCGTTCGCCAGAACCTGCAATACCACGCGGCGTTACACGGGCTGTCCCGCAAAGAAGCCCGCACCCGCGGTGACCGGGAACTGGAACGCTTCAACTTGCTGGACCGGGCCAACGATGCCGTCCGCCAGCTCAACGGCGGTCACCGCCGGCGCGTGGAAATTGCCCGAGCCCTGTTGCATGAACCCTCGCTGCTGTTACTCGACGAACCCACGGTGGGTTTGGACGTTGCAAGCCGAAAAGCGCTCAACGAGCACGTGCGTACCCTGTGCGAAGAAGACGGCCTGACCGTACTCTGGGCCACCCACCTGATCGAAGAAGTTCGCACTGACGACCGGGTGCTGATCCTGCACCAGGGCCAGTTGCTGGCCGACGGCAATGGCCAGGCCATCTGCGAAGCCGAAGGCACCCGGGATCTGGCCGAAACTTTCCATTCCCTGACCGGAGCCGGCTGATATGAAGGCAGCACACTACTGGCACTGTTTTGTGGGCATCCAGACCCGGGAGTGGCTGCGGTTCTGGCAGCAGCGCACCCGCTTCGCCAGCGCCCTGGTGCGGCCACTGCTCTGGCTGGTGGTGTTCGCCGCCGGGTTCCGGGCAGTGCTGGGTATTTCCATCATCCCGCCCTACGAAACCTACATCACCTACGAGACCTACATCGCCCCGGGGCTGTGCGGCATGATCATCCTCTTCAACAGCATGCAGGGTGCCCTGTCCATGGTGTACGACCGGGAGCTGGGCAGCATGCGGGTGCTTCTGATGAGCCCCCTGCCCCGGCCGTTCCTGCTGGTCACCAAACTGCTGGCCATGGGCGTGGTGTCCATTGGCCAGGTGTATGTGTTCCTGCTGCTGGCACTGCTGGTGGATGTGGAGCCACCGCTATGGGGTTACCTCGCGGTGTTGCCAGCGCTGATTCTGACCAGTCTGATGCTTGGCGCTCTGGGCCTGCTGATCGCCACCTGGATCAAACAGCTGGAGAACTTCGCCGGGGTGATGAACTTTGTCATTTTCCCGATGTTCTTCATGTCCTCGGCGCTCTATCCGCTCTGGCGCATGAACGAGGCCAGCCCCTGGCTGTACTGGATCTGCCAGTTCAATCCGTTCACCCACGCGGTCGAGGCGATCCGCTTCTCGCTGTACCTGGAGTGGAATCCGATGGCTTACGGGATTACCGCCGGTGTGACGGCGGTGCTAGCGCTACTGGCCACGGCAGGCTTCCGGCCCCAACGCACCAGGATAATTGGGGCTTCCAAGCCGGCTTGATTTGGTGCCAGTGGTCAGCGCGGAGAAGGTTTCCAAAACACGCTCCTTACGGCACATCCCTGTGACGCTTGGGCTCCGCCATCCCTGGCTCCGCACAGTTTTGGAAACCTTCTCCCCGCTGACCACCCATACTCCGTGCAAACCGCCAACACAGGTAGGTCGGATTAGCAAAGCGTAATCCGACAGACTGCGGACACCCTCGATCAACCTAAGAGCCCGTCAAATCCAGATCACGAAGGCGCCCAAGAAGCCCATCGACCAGCCCAGGCTCTGCCAATACATCGTCCCACTGCAGTCGCGCAGGCTTGCCGTCGAGATACCACAGGCGGTTCGCCAATATCTCTGCATCACCGCCATCATGGGTAACGCAGATCATCGCCA
Source organism: Marinobacter sp. MIT932201 (assembly GCF_047123295.1). Lineage (NCBI taxonomy): Bacteria > Pseudomonadati > Pseudomonadota > Gammaproteobacteria > Pseudomonadales > Marinobacteraceae > Marinobacter > Marinobacter sp. MIT932201. The sequence goes on from NZ_CP138917.1 coordinate 3,823,585, forward strand.
TATCAGGTTGCGAGTTCAGGATTCCGGCGATCAAGGCTTTCAGTTCGCCGGCCATGATGGGGTCCAGCGAGGCAAACGGCTCGTCCAGCAAGAGCAAGTCCGGTTTCACCGCCAGGCAACGGGCCAGGGCGGCTCTTCGGGCCATACCGAGTGACAGTTGGTCCGGGAGATAATGGCCGTATCCGGCCAGGCCAACCTGGCCCAGCAACGTCCCGGCCTCGTCATCGCTGGCACCAACCAGCCTGAGATTGGCGTGTAAAGTCCGCCATGGCAGCAGGCGATGCTCCTGAAACAGGTAGCCCACCCGGAGCTGCTCCCGGCCGATAACGGCGCTCTCTGGCACCGATTTATCGAGACCGGCAATGGCGTTCAGTAACGTGGTCTTGCCGATTCCCGAGGGTCCCAGCAGGCAGATGCGGTCGCCTCGCGAAACGGTTGCGAATACCTCTCCGAGCACCGGCTGGCCGAAATCACGGCCGGCGATTCTGAGTTCAAGCATGAGCGGCCTCCGGCTGGCGCCAGCGGCTGGATCGACGCTCGAGGGGCTGCAGGATGGCCAGCTCGATCAGCTGGACGACGGCTATAAAGGCCAGGCTGTAGGCCAGAATGGCGGCCACGTCGAATACCTGAAACGCCATATGCAGCTGGAAGCCGACGCCACTGGAGCGGCCCAGCAGTTCCACCACAAGGACAATCTTCCAGATCAGGGCAAGACCACCCCGGGTGGCGGCCATGAGGTAGGGAAACAGCTGCGGCACCCACACTTCACGCAACCGTTGCCAGCGGGTGAACTCGTAAACGGTGGCCATTTCCTCAAGCCGGTAGTCGAGGCTGCGGGCGCCTTCGCGAACCGTCACCGCAACGTTGGGCACTTTGTTGATCACGACCGCCATCACGGCAGCCACTTCCACCAGGCCGAACCACACGTACATAAGGATGATGGTGACCAGCGCCGGCAGGTTGAGTAACAACACCAGCAGGGGATCGAACAGGGCATTGGTGGTTTGTGACCGGCCCATCACAATGCCGATGGCGGTGCCAATCGCCATGGCCAGAACAAAGGCGACCACCACGCGGGCCAGGGTCGCCCCCAGGTGATGCCAGAGCTCGCCGGACGCCGACTCCCGAACCATGGTGTCCAGTACGTTCGCCGGCGTTGGTAAAAGGGGCGACTGAAGCAGCCAGGCCGTCAGCGCCCAGAGCACGACAAACGAGGGCAGAACTATCCAGTAGCTCCAGAGCGGCGGGCGGCCGGTAGGGCCTTTCACGGCTGGCTCCGGTAAAACAGATTGGCGGGCATCAGGCGGTCCGGGTCGGCACCTGTGAGGGTCATCAATCGCTGCAGGTCTGCAATACGCTGTTCTGTTTGTGGCGCAGGCGTGCCGGCGACGAAGCCCTCGCGCAATGCCGTGAAGACGCCATCTTCAGGATTACCCATCAGGGGACGCAAGCGTTGCCAGGGTGATTCACTGTCCGCCAGCTCGGCTTTGGCCTCTTGAAGGGAGGCCGCGAAACCATCTATCAACGATCCATGATCGGTCGCCCATTTCGCAGGGAAGACATAACCAAGCACCGGCAGGTTGCGATCCAGGTCCAGCTCAGTGAGCAGGTCAGCCATACCAAACACCGATCGCCAGCCGCCCTCACCTCTCAGGCGGGCCGCAAAATGCCAGTAGGTAACGATAACATCCACCTGCCCGCGCTTTAGCGCCTGGCTCAACAGAGGCGGAGCTGCGAACTGAAGTTCGGCGGATTCCTCCAGATTGATTCCCTGGCGCTGAGCCACCTTCTTGAGCAGCATCCAACCCTTGCTATCCGGCCCGCCGGCAACACCAATGCGCTTGCCCGCCAGATCCTCCACCGAGCGAATCGTTGAGCTGTCAGCGACGACGATATCGCCAATCTGGGAGGAGAACGGCACGTACAGGTAGGGCGTGCCTGCTTGGAATCGCGACTGTGCCCAGAGCAGATCGGCGACGGCACCGTGCACCGAGCCGCTGGTGACCGCCAGTCTGGAGGCCGGCAGGTTGGCAACCGGTTTCAATTCCAATTGGTAGCCATGCTCCCGGTCCAGCTTCCGGTGCAGGAGATGGTCGAGCTCCCAGTGGGCGGTGCCAAACTGCAACACGCTGACAGACAGCACGGGCAGGTCAGGCGCTCCTTCCCGGGCATGGACACTGCCTGCAAGACTCAAAAGAAGACATAGCAGTGCGACCATTCCCTGTTTGATCCAGGGATCGGCAAGCGAGGATTGGGAGACGGTCGTTATTGTTGGTTGTAGGCTCATTGCTCCACGATACGAAGCCCACAGCCTTGCAAGAATAGTACTTTGGTGCCTGTTTTTTGGTGCGATGGTCGCATTCAACCCGAGACCAAGATGGCGTGTAATGAAACCATCACAATAATAAACAGAGGATCGGAACCGATTCCGGCGATTCTCTGCACAGGAGGCCGCCATGCTGAACGAGCTCGAAGCCGCACTCTCTACCGAGAACTACCCTTCCGAAAACTGCCATCATGCTTCTGAAAAACGCTATCATGATTCGGAAGCCATTCCCGACACTGAAAACAAACAGGTAGACCCATCCATGGAGCCGGCTTACAAGATTCTGATTGCCGACGACCACCCACTGTTCCGCGAAGCCATCAGCAGCGTTATCGCCTCTGGCTTTGAGGGCAGCGAGATCATCGAAACCGACGATCTGGACAGCGCCCTCGATATCACTCGTGAGAACGACGATCTGGACCTTATCCTGCTGGACCTCAACATGCCGGGCATGCATGGCCTCAACGGTCTGATCACGTTGCGCAATGAGGCCCCGACCATTCCGGTGGTGATTGTCTCTGCCGAGGAAGACAAGCAGGTGGTACTGCAGGCCATTACCTACGGCGCCTGCGGCTTTATCACCAAGTCCTCGCCCCGGGCCCAGATGACCGAGGCCATCCAGCAGATCCTGAACGGCAATGTTTACCTGCCCTCGGACATCATCCGCACCGGCAAGGAAAGCAACACCCGCCGCAGCCGCAATGAGGATAATCCGATTTCACCGGAGCTGCTGAACTCCCTGACCCGCCGCCAGCTGCTGGTGCTTGAACGCATGTCCAAGGGCGAATCCAACAAGCAGATTGCCTATAACCTGAACATTGCCGAGACCACGGTGAAGGCCCATGTGTCTGCGATATTGCGCAAGCTCGGGGTTCACAACCGGGTGCAGGCGATTCTGTCCGCCAGTGATGTGGATTTCAGTCAGTATTTGAAGCGGTGAGAAAGGGGTCAGATGAAAATTTCATCTGAACGAGCCCCAGTTTTACGGACACCCGGTTAAGAGACAGCGTCTCGTTGCTCATACTCAAAAGGCGTCATGTAATCCAAGTATGAGTGCCGGCGCTGTCGGTTGTAAAAGACCTCTATGTAATCAAATAAGCTTTGCCGAGCCTGTTGGCGGGTGAGGTGCCGGCAATGCCCCACATGCTCCGTCTTCAAGGTGTGGAAGAAGCTCTCCATTGCGGCATTGTCGAGGCAATTTCCTTTACGCCTCGTGCTAGGCTCAATGCCATTACTGGTCAGAAGTGCCTGGTAATTCGCTGTCCGATACTGGACACCCTGGTCGGTATGCAGCATCAGTTTGGCCGGTTTTCCACGGCGTCCCAGGGCCATCTCCAAGGCCTCTGTAGCGAGACTTCGAGTCGGGCTCCCATTCATCGACCAGCCAACGATCATCCTTGAAAACAAGTCCATGATCACTGACAGATACAGCCATCCTTCGGCTGTTGAGATATAGGTGATATCACCCGCCCAACGTTGATTTGGCACTTCTGCCCAGAAGCGTCTCAGAAGTCGATACTCAACGATGTGTTCGAAGGTCCTGCCAACAGATGAGCGTTGTCAGGCTTTGGCCTGTGCCGTGATCAGGCCCGCCTGGCGCTTTAACTTGGTGATACTACGGTTCAGGCCAGCCTTGATGCCCTGACACAGCAGCTCTTTCCTGATCCGCAAAGGCCCATAGGTTTGACGAGTCTGCCGGCGGATCTCCTCGATCCGCTGCAATAGCGTTCTATTGGCCTTGAGTCGGCCTGATTCAGGGCGTGACCGCCAAGCGTAGCAACCGCTTGGAGAGGCACCTACCGAACGACAGAGGGCGCGTTTGGGATATTGCCCTGCGTGATCCCGGATAAAGGCGTACTTCACACAAGGCTCTTGGCATAGTACGCTGTTAAAGGTTTCATTTTCCTGCTTCAGGCGCTCATTTTCCCGCTTGAGTTTGGCCAGTTCGCTTTCAGGTCCGGCAGGCCGGCCAGAGACTGGAAAAGCATCCTCCGGCTTGGCCTCCAGCTCCTTCTTCCATTTGTAGAGCTGGTTTACACGGATGCCAAGATCACGAGCAAGTTGGGTGCAGTGCTTATTGGAGTCCGACATCTGGCGCACAGCTTCGCGCTTGAACTCCGGGGTAAAGAGACGGTATTTGCGTTCGGTTGTCATAGGCCACCTACCTATACTCTGTGTATAGTCACTTTTGAGGTTTCTGTACAACCGGGGCTAGATCAATCTGACCCCTTTCCCACTTTTCCGTAAGTCGGATTAGCTAAGTGTAATCCGACAAACCCTTGGGAACCCGCAAGATCCAGCCCCCGCAACTTTCCCAGCAGCCTATCGATCAGTCCAAGCTCACAAATCCGGTCATCCCACTGCAACCGAGCTGGCCTTGACAGCCCAGCAGCCGGCTGGCTGCCCGAAGTTGAATACGCCAACGACTGCAACCAGAACGCCACTTCACGTTCTCTAAGTAGTCAGCTTGACAGACAAAGAAATCAGAATGTGCCAGAAATGTGCAATAACTTGCCAGCTTCGTCCAATACCAAACTTCACCCGTCACCTCATTATTGGTGTTACCGCGCCACTATCGGTGGTGCGTATGACCGACAAACAAATACAAGAAAGTTTCCTGATAGAGGAAACGAAGGAGTTTGAGATGAATATGTCAAAGAATGTTGATTCTTATGATGCAGTAGTGATCGGCGCAGGTGTAGCTGGCTTATATCAGTTGCACAAACTCCGAGCCCTCGGAATGAGCGTAAGGGTTATAGAAGCCGCCTCGGGGGTAGGGGGCACATGGTACTGGAATCGGTATCCAGGTGCGCGATTCGACTCTCAGGCTGAGATATACCAATACTGGTTCTCAAAAGAGCTTTATGAGAACTGGAAACCATCAGAGCGGTTCCCAGCTCAGCCTGAAAGTGAGCGCTGGCTGAATTATGTGGCCGATAAACTGGATCTTCATCGAGACATTCAGTTTGAAACCCGCGTTGACTCTGCACACTGGAACGAGTCAGGTGGTACCTGGTCGATCACAACAGACAACGGTGACCATCTAGAAGCCCGGTATCTGATCGCTTGTACTGGAATGCTGTCTGCGCCCCTTGAGGATGTCTTTAATGGACAGTCCACCTTTAAAGGGCAGATTTGCCATACTTCTCGCTGGCCCAAAGAGGGGGTAGACCTCAAAAACAAGCGTGTGGCTGTGATCGGCACAGGCGCTACTGGAATTCAAGCCATCCAGACCATTGCGCCAGAGGTGGATACGCTGAAAGTTTTTGTACGCACTCCTCAGTACACAATTCCGATGCGAAATCCGAAATACACAGAGGAGGATTGGAAATCCTGGTCCGGACAGTTTACTTATCTGAAAGATCGCGTGCTCAACACCTTCGCTGGGTTTGACTACGACTTTGATGGCCGGTCTTGGCACTCTGACAGCCCAGAGGAACGCAAAGAAAGACTGGAGAACCTTTACAATGACGGTTCACTCGCCCTCTGGCTCTCCTCATATCCCGAAATGTTCACCGACGAAGCTATAAACGAAGAAATCTCCGAGTTTGTGCGGTCGAAAATGCGGGAACGATTGAACTTCGATCCAGACCTTTGCGACCTTCTTATTCCGACAGACTACGGATTCGGAATCCGGCGTGTTCCACTGGATACAGGTTATCTCGAAACATACCTTCGACCGAATGTCGAAGCACTGAATTGTCGAGAGACTCCGATCGAGGGGATCGTGCCGCAGGGTGTTTTGATGAAGGACGGCACGGTTCATGAGGTGGACGTAATTATTCTGGCCACCGGTTTCGATGCAGGCTCCGGAGCCCTAACGCGAATTGACATACGCGGTAAGGAAGGCCGGAGCTTGAAGGAAGAGTGGGACGATGAAATCCGCACCGCCATGGGTCTGCAAGTATATGGCTACCCTAATTTGTTCACTACCGGCGCACCTCTTGCACCTTCCGCGGCTCTGTGCAACATGACAACTTGCCTGCAACAGCAGGTGGGGTGGATCACCGATATCATTCAGCATGCTAATGAAGAGGGAAAGACAGTAATAGAGCCAACCAAACAGCTCCAGGATGAGTGGGTCCAGCACCACGATGAGGTCACAAATCAAACACTCCTACCACTTGTCGATAGCTGGTACATGGGCACCAACGTTCCAGGCAAGCCCAGAAGACTACTCTCCTACTGTGGTGGGGTGAATGACTATAATCAACGCTGTGTTGAGTTGGCTGAAAACAACTACCCGGGGTTCACATTCAGCGCATGACATACGTAGCTCTCATCTGACCAAAAGAAACAAGAGGTAGTGCCAAATGAGCAATGCAAGAATGAAAGCTGCACTGGACAGTGTGCTTCAACAGACCACAGGACGCCATGGTGGTGCTCCAGGTGTCGTAGCCATGGTCACTGATCAGGACTGCAATATCTACGAAGGAGCTGCGGGGGTACGGGAACTGGGCAAACAAACGCCTATGGATTTAGACACCGTGTTTGCTATCTTCTCAACCACTAAGGCAATTACAAGTGTATGTGCGTTGCAGTTGATTGAAGAGGGACTTCTACGACTTGATGATCCAATCGCGGAGTACCTGCCGGAGATGGATGAACTGCAAGTGCTTGAAGGATTCAGCGCGGATGGGAAGCCGAGACTCAGGCCTCCAAAGCGCAGGGTTACGGTTAGTGATCTTCTGTTGCATACCTCAGGGCTTAGCTATGAGTTTTTCAACGCGGAAGATAAACGCTACCGAGAACTAGAGGATATTCCATCGATCATCACTTGCACCAAAGAGTCGATCCAGACAGTGCTTCAGCACGATCCAGGCGATGCATGGACCTATGGGGTAAATACTGACTGGCTTGGTCTGATCGTGGAGAAGTTGCGAGGGAGACGTCTTGCTGAGGTTATGCATGAGCACGTGTTTCAACCGCTCGACATGACTGACACCGCATTTTCAGTAAACAACGACATGATGAACCGACGAGCGACAATACATTCAAGGGCTGAAGACGGCCAGTTAATACCAGTCCCAGAGTTGGCATTACCGACAGAGCCTGCGATGGATATGGGCGGACACGGCCTCTATGGAACCGTGAGGGACTACATGAAGTTCCTGCGCATGATCCTAAACGACGGAGCGGGCGAGAACGGGAGGGTGCTCAAGCCTGAAACGGCAAGCTTGCTAGCTAAAGACGGCTACGCTGGCACAAGCATTCCAATCGGGTTCTGGAAAACATCCGATCCTAGCCTTGCCAACAGCGGTGAGTTTATGCCCGGGGTCGATAAGGGTTGGTCCCATGCCTTCATGGTTAACCGTGAGAAAGCCCCTACAGGACGCTCACCGGGCTCAATGGCTTGGGCCGGGCTCGCCAATTCCTATCTGTGGATCGATAAAACCAAGGGAATCGGCGGTTACTGGGCAACCCAAATTTTACCATTCTACGATTGCTCATCGTATCCCGGCTTCTATGAATTCGAAGCTACGACTTATCAAAATCTCGACTGAGGCACTGATGCCTAGAGTGGTGGCACGAATGCCGCCACTCTAGGCAATCTTAGGGACGGACCAAAAAGAGCAGATTAATGTAAGCGTCCGGTAATCCCATCTTGAGCATGCCGCTGCCGCCGTCATGACCTGCCCCATAACTGGAACCCGGTTATACCTGACAAGGTGTGATGGGCGGTCACTTACAGATTAATGATCCTGTCATCCTCTTATCTGACCAGGTGTCAGATTCAGCTTACGTCGGAAAGCTCGTGTCATATGAGCTTGGTCCGAGAAGCCACATTCGCTTGCAATAGCTTTGATTGGCTTAGAACTATCCAACAGCATCATCCTCGCCTGCTCAATGCGTTTTTCTAGTAGGTATGCGCAAGGCGTCATTCCATAGCTTTCCTTGAATCGCCGGCAAAAAGTCCAAACACCCAAACCAACGACTGCCGACAGCTGTGCTATGCTAATCTGATGTTGTAAATTTCCGTGGATGTATTCAGTCAGTGCACAGCGCTGGTGTCTTGAAAGGCGAGACTGACTGACCGTCTCCTTGAATTTGACATCCGCATAATTACGTAATAAGTGGATGCTGAGCTGAAGTCCCAGTGCCTCAGCATATGCTGGTCCGCCAATCGCTGAGTTTCGTGTTTCTCCTAAGATGGCATCAGAGATTGAAGTAATGACTGGATCCTCTGCGTTAAGCACATCGTGCAGGCAAATCTCAGATATTGAACGGCCTAGGACATCTTGAGCTACACGCGACATTAAACTCTCGGAGAGGTATACGTGTGATACGTTGATTCTTTGAGTCCAATGCCAGTGCGATGGTTGCGCACGATTTAGCAGAGAAATGTGGCCTGGCACGCAGGTCGTTCGCTTCCAGCGACTCTCAACAAGCCGATCCATGGGGGTCTGCCCCTCAAAGTATCGGACTATCATATAGTGATTCATCGGAGGTATCGGAACATCCAAGCCTGAATACCTATAGGAACGCTGCCCCACATCAAGCCACCCAAGGTCGTCACTAGCAGTCAACACCTCTCCCGGCACCCAAATAGGTAACTCTTCTGGTTCGATGAGATCTACCATTGCAGTTCTCCCTCGACATCTAGTCGACTGTTATTATTAGAGGATAAAAGACGTTTGGGACGCTACTCTAAATAAGCTAACCAGAGCGAAATCAAAAAACTCGACAGCCTCTTAACAAATCTCCCCTTACAACCCGCGTCGTCGCCAATACGAATGAGGCCCATTGTAGTGGTCAACTAATCCCACCCCGCCTGTCTAGGTTTAGCTCTCTACTCCACAGCTTACAGTTTGACTGTTGGACCGATAGCGCAACCTTGAAGGCATAGGCGGGAAGAGGGCATTTCGGGGAATAATCTACCTTTTTGGATACATCTCATAGATCAGCCTATTTCTATACAATTAGTACGAACAATCTTGCTACAGCCACGAAAATATATGCCATGCTGCTTCTTGGGCTTTGTTTGCATACCAGAGCCTCCCCTAACATGATTGAGGCACTCTTAATCTTCCATTTCCTATGGCCGAAGCTCTTTTAATTTTTAGAGTTACCTTTACCATGGAAAAGTGTCAAGCTTGCCTTGGATAAATCCGTCTAAAGAACATGAAGATCTAGTTCGCTAGTCTAAGTTATTTTCTAGTAAAGTGTTGTTCATTCAGCTAACCCAGAAAAAGCCTTCCATAGCTTCTCCCAGTAGTTGCAAATATGCCTGCAATCAACACTACTTACCTACGGCCCTTCGGGTTCATTATCAAATCCTCGCCCCGGGCCCAGATGACCGAAGCCATACAGCAGATACTCAATGACAAATGTCTACCTGCCATCAGACATCATCCGTACCGGTAAGGAAAGCACCAGCAATCGCCGCAGCCGCCACGAGGACGATCCGATTTCTCCAGAGCTGCTGAATTCCCTGACCCGCCGCCAGCTGCTGGTGCTTGAGCGTATGTCCAAGGGCGAATCCAACAAGCAGATTGCCTATAACCTGAACATCGCCGAGACCACGGTGAAGGCCCATGTGTCTGCGATATTGCGCAAGCTCGGGGTTCACAACCGGGTGCAGGCGATTCTGTCTGCCAGCGATGTGGATTTCAGTCAGTATTTGAAGCGTTAAGTTGGCCCGGTTGTCGGATTACCAATTTGGCCTGGTTGTCGGATTACGCCGTTGGCTAATCCGACACCCATCTGCAACCTCAATTCCTGAGCAAATGACTCAACGCACTGCGCAGCTTAAGGGGCTTCACCGGCTTGTTCATCAGCAGGTGCCCCAGCTCGCGGATATGCTGCTTGAGCTCATTGGTGTAGTTGGCGGTGATCATCACCACCGGCGCCGGGCATCTCCGGCGGCCATTGATCTCAGCCACCACGTCCACGCCGTTTTCGTCGTTGTCCAGATGGTAGTCAGCCAGGATCAGGTCCACCGCACTGGTGGCCGGATCCAGCTGACGCTCGAGGTCCTCCAGGGATACCGCCGTGACGACTCGGCACCCCCAACCTTCAAGCAGAGTTTTCATGCCCTCGCAGATCGACTGGTCATTGTCGATCACCCAGATTCGGGCCCCGCCAAGACCGCTATCGAAAGGGATGGCTCGGTTCTGGTCGACCGCCGACTGTTTGGCCTTCAATCGGCCGAGGGGCACACTTACGCTGAATACAGAACCCTTGCCTTCAGTGGACTGGACCGCCACTTCATGGCCAAGCATGCGAGATATTTTATCTACGATAGCCAGCCCGAGGCCAAGGCCTTTATCGGGCTGTGAACCTGCCGGGCGGATGCGTTTGAACTCTTGAAAAATCTCGGTGAGTTTGTCTTCGGGAATACCGGGGCCGGTATCCCATACCTGCAGCAGAACGTGACCCCCCTGTCGCCGGCAGCCCAGCAGGATCCGGCCATTCCCCGTGTAGCGAATGGCATTGGTGAGGAAGTTCCTGAGAATCCGGGCCAGCAGTTGCGAGTCCGATTCAACAATCGCGGAGCTGGCGACGAAGTCCAGACGCAGCCCTTGGGCCATGGCCATCTGACGGAATTCCCGGGCGATGTTATTGAGCAGATCCCGCAGATCAAAGGCGGTGACATCCGGTTTGATCACACCGGCATCGAGCTTGGAAATATCGACCAGGGTACCGAGAAGATTTTCAACATCGTCCAGGGAGGTGCTGACCGAACGAACCAGGCCTTCCGCCTTGGGCCCGAACGACTGCTCCAACAGCGCACTGGTAAAAAGGCGGGCGGCATTCAGGGGCTGCAGCAGATCGTGGCTAACGGCGGCCAGGAACTTGGTTTTGGAGAGATTGGCCCGCTCTGCCTCCAGTTTGGCATCCCGAAGACGGGCTTCCACCGCCGCCCGCTCGGTGATTTCCTGGCGCAGCTGGTTATTCAGGCCAGTCAGCGCTGCGGTACGTTCTTTCACCCGCCGCTCCAGATTGTCATAGGCTTGCTCCAGGGCCAGGGCGGTCTTTCGGCGGTCGGTGATGTCCCGGATCAGCACAAAGAAACCGATGATGTCGCCCTGCTCATCGAAGTTCGGAACGTAGGAGCGAAGCATATACCGCACCTCACCCTGCTCCCCGGTCTCTTCAAACTCAAAGGTGACGTTGTGGCCATCCATGACATCCATAATCTGCGGCAACAGTCGCTGATACAGCTCTGGCGAATGCACATGATCCAGACGCTTGCCCAGGGGCGACTCACCCTTGCGGCCGTACCAGGCCTCGTAAACCTTGTTGCAGAACTGGATGGTCATGTCGGCCCCGACATAGGCAATCAATGCCGGTACATGATCGGTGACCACCCGGATCCAGCGCTCGCTTTCCTCCAGCGCCTTGATCCGCCGAGCCATTTCGCTGTTCTTCACATCGGTGATGTCGGAGTACAACACCACCAAACCGCCTTCGCGAGTCGGCCGCTCGGTCATCTGGACCCAGCGTTCGTTGGAAAGAAGAAACACTACCCCCTCGGAATCCGGATGACTGTGTTCTTCAACGATCAATCCGGAGGTGACGGCCTGCGATTTCACCTCAGCGATCGGAGTGCCCGCTTCGGGTACGTCCAGGCCGGCGTGGCGCCAGTAACTCCGGAACCGGCTGTTGCTCTGGATCAGGCGGTGCTGGTTATCGAACAGCACAAACCCATCAGCAATACTCTCGATGGCATCGCTCAATCTCTGGCGCGTCGTTTCGGCTTCTTCCCGCGCCCGGTTTAGGGCCTTGTTGCTGCCCTTCAATTCCTCCATGGCCTGATTGAGTGCTTCAGTACGCTCCCGTACCTGTTCGGCAAGCACCACCGAATGCTCGAAGGCCGCGTAGGGCTCCGGCTTATGGGCCGAGCCGGACTCAACCCGGACAATCAGGGCATCCCGAATCCGTCGCAGGCGTTCGTTCTCCGCCTCTAGCTCGGCAATCCGCCGGTTCCGCTCATCCCCAGGGGATGGGTCAATCTTGTCCGGAACGGACATCAGGCTGGCCAATCACCACCCCCGTAAACGTCTGGTTGATATGCATGCCGTCGAACTGCTCGCCGTAAGTGTTAAAACCGATCACTTTGTGATGGCGAAGAAATTCAGATACCGCCTCAACTTCCCCTGTCAGCTCAGCTTCCAAGCGCCTCAGGAAACAGTCACATCCGATAGTCACCAGCGGTGGCCCTACCATCTGCTCAGACGCTTCGATTTGAGTTCGCACACTGTCCAGGAGACCTCCGGGCCTCATGGCGGTAATCACAATGCCGGTTTCCACGGCGCAGTAGAAGGTCAGGCTTTTGTCCTGGTTAACCCGCTGAACCGAACGCACGAAGTAATGCCCGCCAATTTTCACGCCCATGGGCCTCAGCGCGAACACCTTGCGGTCCAGGGCCTCTACATTCACGCCAACAGCGCGGGCGTAGACATCAGCCGCGGGTTCGGCGTTGATTTCGTACACGGTGCGGCTTTCAGCGCAGGCATCGGTAACGACCAGTTTATCGCTGGTTTCAACCATGTGATGCGTGGAAAACACCCGGAAATCCAGAGGTGTATTGACCAGCAGAACCGTCGCCGCACCGGTATGAAACTGCCCATCGAAGAATACATGGGTATTAGCCAGGCGTTCATCATCACCCGCTGACCCGCCAAACTGCGGGATAGCACCCAGAGCTGCATTGAGCGTTGCCAGCACCAGCTCCTCACGACTGGAAAGACCGTCCAGTAAGGTAATCGCAAAAGTATTACCCTTCACCGGAGCGAGCTTGGCATCACGGCATGTGGACAGCAGGCCATGAATGACCCCTTGGGCATCCTGCAGGGTAAACCGATCGAGCTCGCGAATCAGAGCGCAATCAATGGAAAAGTAACGATTATCGAAGCCGATGGCGGCAATGCATCCACGGCCATAGCCTTCCGGCGTAATCTCTCCAGCTGAGGTACAGCCATACACACGCACGCCCTGAAACGCATGTTCAAGGGCTATACCGAGACGGCCGAGATCGTATTCTGCGGAACAGAAAAACAACACCCAACCCAGATGCTCATGGTTCAACTGACTGGCCAGATTAGTTGCCGCCAGCATGGGATCGCGAACACTGGAGCTCGATACCCGAACGGCAGGCAGGGTTGTAACTGAGTTCATGTAGGCGGACCTCAAAAACGAATCACGTTCCACTGATTCTACGGCATCCGGAAACGCGGCCAATGCAACTTCAGTACATTTGATTGGCTCGCCAAAATGATCATAAGTCATTGATTGAGCTTCTCCCCGAATTAATATTTGGTCTACGTCGGTTTCCGAGGGGGCAAACCGACACTTTAGTCTTGGACCAAACCAGGTGTTGGCATCCTGCTGTTACGTCTTCATGTTTACTACCAAGTAACAATTGCTCCAACTGCAAAAGTGTCCGATTCTTCCAAGTCTGCCCCCGAAGACTCGACAACACTCTCGTGGCGGGTATATTCTGTTACTAACTTGAGATAGTCGTTAACATCATGGAAAGCTGCTAAAGTTATCGTCTCGCGATTCGTATCGAGGATATCGTCCGTTCCCTCCCCATACGATACAACGAAGCGATTAGAGCCTACGGAATACGATCCTTGGACCAAAAAACCTTCAGTATCTTGCTCTTCAAAAGCTGGCAGAGCACCACCGATGGTGAAATTATTAGTGAATAGAGGATTCAAACCTTCAGCTGTAAATCCAGATGCTGTGAGCGACAAACCTTCGAAGGAAACCTTTACACCATAGCCAATCCCCTTTGAGGTCACGTCCTCACCACCAGCGACCTTGGTTTCAGATTTTTGGTACTGTCCATTTATCCAAGCGGTAAGATTTACAGCACTAACATCCATGTTGTATGTCACTTCGGACTCAATACGCGGCATTTCCTCATATCGTGCTCCGGTACTTGAACTCTCAGCAATCTTATTCGGGTCCAAAATACCTACTGCGACTTTCACCCCCCCCCAAATCCGGTGAACGATAGGTAATTTGTGAGGTTGGAAAAGCATAGGGATAACCACTCCCTATGTTCCCGAAGGAAACACCAGCTGTATCAACCAATCCCAGCACGTCGCTACTGTGGCCGTGCCCCATCAGAACTTCATCTAAGAAAAGATTCGATCTTGCAAATAGACCAAAATCCCTACCAATTAGAATTTCGCCCCAACTGCTCCCAACGGTTCCGTATAACTGCCGTACATTGAGACCAGTTGAAGTACCTGACGTATCAGTGTCGTTAATATTGACCCAAAAAGAGGAACGGGCGCCCAGCTGAAGATCACCCATGTCTCTGCCGACATTAAACCCGAGATAGTTGGGAAAGAAGCCCATTTTCACACGAGATTGCCTACGATCGAGATCATCTCCTGGCCTATCCACATCCGTATTCACATAAAAAGCGTTAATATAACCGTCTGTAGAAAAGCTGGTACCGTCTTTATTGTAAATTTCAATCTCTGCATTGGCTCCGGTGCTGGCACCCATGGCTGCTGCCATGGCAATGGCTAACCCTGACTTTCTGACGTTATTGTTTTTCATAGTTCCCCCCGGTTGTTTTTGGAAATCTGGGATCGGAGATCCGGGTTATCCGGACTCTCCAGGCGCGGTCTGTCGCCTGAATTCCATGGTCGGTGATGCGAGGGAGGGGGAAAATGCTTCCAGGGAGCAGGTTTTCTGCTCATTTGGGAGGCACTTGAATTGAAACTTTGGGAGTACGACCTGGCGGATCAGTCGCCGGGAAACTGGGCCAGTTCCTGCAGGCAGTCGTTGAGAAAGTCTTCGGGATCGGCCATCACCGCCTCATCGGCAACGACGCCAAACTGCACCTGGCCAGCGTAGCTGACAATGCTGATACCCAGACCAATATCCCCGGCCTGGGGCACCCAGAACATCTGCTCGGTAATCCGGCAACCGGCAATGTACCGGGGCTCCGGGGTGCCAGGCACGTTGGACACCACGGCACTGGCCTTGCGATAGAACACCTCGGCCAGAGGCTCCCGCCAGGGCTCCGGAACGACCGTTGCACTGGCCGCCAGCCCCCAGGCAATGCCCGGCTGCCAGCTTTTCTTCAGGCGGCGGGTTTCATGCTTGATCCGGTACAGTCTCTCAAGGGGACTTTCGCCATCCACCGGCAGAGGCACGAACACGGTGCCAAAATAGTTGCCCAGGGCGCCGGGGGCCGGTTTCAGCTCGTCAGGCAAACGGCTACGGATATCAACGGGCACGGCGGCATGCAAAACCGCTTCGTCCAGGTCCTCGCCCTCAATGCCCAGGCGGGTTCGCACAGCCGCGGCCACACAGCTCAGCAACACATCGTTTATTGTCACATTGGTGATTCGGGCAATGTTCCGGAAGCGCTCCAGCGGCACCGGGTCAGACCAGCGACAGTGCCGTCGCCCGAGCAGGGGTCGCCGGAGATCGGTATCAGAGTCCTCCGGCTCCACCAGGAATTCCGAAAACTCATGGACCAGCTTGAGGCTCTTCTGGGCAACCCGCTCCACCAGCCGACCAGCATCCTGCCACTGATTGCCATTGGATTCGTCGACTCCGGCACCGCCATGGACTTCGTCCCGGGAATCCCCGGAAGCCATCAGTTGCCCGAGCCAGACTTTTGCCGCAGCCGTCCAGCGTGACAGTTCCGCGGTCTCGGGTGCGCCGTAGATGGCCGGGTGCTGCTGGGGGGACGGCGGACAGAGGCGATCAAAAATGCCGAGCAAGGACAGGCCATCGGCGTAACAGTGATGAATACGCAACAGGAGCACCGCCCCACCCTCGGCATTAGGCGCCAGCCAGAATTTCCAGCGCGGGCGATACATCGGCAGCGGCTGGTTCAGCCGCACCGACACCCATTCCTGCAGGCTTTCCGGCGTGAAACGATCTACCACCACATCAAGATGGTGGCGGACATCAAACATGGGGTCCGGCTCCCACCACCAGGCGGGCGAGCGTTTCACCGGCATGTACCGGAAACGTTCCCAGGCCATCCAGTACACACGGAGGAACTCCCGGAAACGGGGTGCGGTAAGACCATCAACCCGCAGCATCACGGTGATGGTCATGGGGTTTTCCGGGCGTTCCAGGGCCAGCCAGGCCGAATCCGCAGGTAGCAGGAGATGCGATTGTTCGTGACTCAAACCCGAACGTCCCTGGAAAAGTGGTGGAGGTAAGTAAAAACCGAACTCCGCATTGTGCCAGACAAGCCCCGTCGGCTCCATATGCGGCACCAGCGCACACTGTTACAAAAAATTACACGTGAGTAACTGTTCAGTCCTATACTGGTTATAAGCCTTGGCGCCATGGTTATTACACGCTGCCGATCCGTGATCGATTGGCCCTGAGACATCAAAAACTCTGCACTCAGAGCCAGTAACAAAGCGAGTTGATCGGGGTACAAAAGGCTTACCAGCACACCCTAATTCCAATAACAGGCCATTGCCGTGCTGGAAGGGAGAGCAGTTATGAAAGCGAGCCATGTTCGCAAGCTGATAAAACCGATTGAGAGCGCCTACTCGGAAATGTTCTCCGGGCGGGTGTATCGCGTTGGCAAGGGCGCGGTGTCCGTTCGCAACCACAGTGGCAAGGCCGAACAAACCGTGATCGGCGTGCACGGCTTTCTGGAAAACCACTGCTACTTTACCCAGGCCTACGAAGCACCCACCACTGAGCTAATTCTGCTCACCTGCAGCAATTACCACATTCCGGTGAACGGTGTTACGCCGGAGGCCCCGGACTGGGAAGTGCCGATCAAGCACCTGGAAGGCACCATCGAATACGATGCCTGCATTCTCAACCAGGCGCTTTCCAGCCTGCCCACGACTGACAACATCCGGGTACATGGTCACTCCCGGGGCGGGGCGGTGATCCTCGAGGCCATCAAACAATGGCCCGACCTGTATGAAGACGTTGAAGTGGTGCTTGAAGCGCCCGTACTTCCCGACGGCCGACTCTCGGCGCTGGTGACCACCATTCTGGAGCCGGTAAGCCATGGCATGTGGCCCTGGCTGATTCGTCTGATCAACAGCGCGCCCTCGTCTGCTTACGGACAGACCTTCTTTGGCAAGATGAACCCGCGCAAGAAGCAATTGCTCAGCAAACTGTTCTCTGCCACCAAGGATCATCTGACCATTGTTCGTAACATCGAAAACATCATGGACTGGATGGCGCGAACGGATACCAGCGTCTACAGCCACGTGCGCCACGGCACCTTCCTGATTCCAGCGGTAGACCGCATCCTGGATCGCTCATCCATGCTCGCCAGTGCCCGCCAGAGCCCGACCACCATGCGAATCGTCGAAACCGAGGCGCCGAGCCACTTCATCACCCTGGACAGCAAGGAATGGGTCCCGGGGTTCGAAACGCTGCCCGCAGCCGCACAGGGCTAGCCCGGGCATTGCCCTGCTGCAAGACCGCCGCAGCTCCGCTAGACTACGCTCTTTTCCTGAGGTTTAGTGGAGCCATCGCCCATGTACCGTGAGCGCCTTGTCGCTACCGAAGCCCGCACCGAAAGCGCTCGCCGGCTGCAAACACTGCTGTTGGACTACCATGATTTCAGGCGTCTGAAAGCCGAGCACCCAATGGTGGAGAATGCGTTCCACCTCGCTGACTGGCAGGCGGAACGGCTGAAGGCAACCCATGAAGACCTTTACCACCACCCCGGCTACCATCACGGCCTGGAATTCCTGTTGACCGATCTGTACGCCCCCGCCGGCATGACCCGTAGGGACGACAATATTGATCGAGTGTTCCCGAAGATGGTGAAGTGGCTGCCGGATAATCTGCTGGACACGTTTGCCGGGCTGGTGGAGCTGAACCTGATCACCCAACGGCTGGACCTTGAGCTTGCCGAGCTGTTAGAGCAACAGGGCATCCGGGCCGACTCAATTAACACTGAAGACTATTGTGCCGTCTACCGCCAGAGCCGGATGCTGAGTCAGAGGGAAAGACAGATCTCCCTGGTAGCCGAGGTAGGGCAGCAACTTGATCGCTATGTCCGCAACCGCACTCTGGGGTGGCTGCTGTCGATGACCCGGAGCCCGGCGGAAATGGCCGATCTGACCGATTTGCACAGCTTCCTGCACCGGGGCTACTCCGCCTTCCGCAAGATGGACGATGTGGAACTACTGATCGACCGGCTGGTGTCCCGGGAACAGCAGGTAATGCGCAACATTCTGAACCATCACCCGGACCCGTTCAGCCTGCCGGGCGACCTTTAAGCCGACATGCAGCAACGAATCAGGCCTTGATGATCTGGTCCAGCTGCGAGTGGATTTCCTGCTCGATGCGGGATTTGAAGGGCCGCAACATCAAGCCCAGTTCCAGATGAATGTGCAGATCCGTCGGGGTAATGTTCAGGTGCCCCTTGACGCCGCTTCGTTTGAATTTCAGGTGATCGCCTTCCCACTGGTAATGCACGTCGAACTGGCTGGAAAGGTCTTTGGCCAGGGATTCGGCAGCCTCTCTGGCGTGTTCTTTATCCAGGGCATGCGGGCGGTGTACATCAATGACGGACATGAAAACGTTTTCTCTCGGATTTGGACGAATTTACATTTTAGGGCGCTATTTAACGCACCGCCACCCTTGTAGCAACCCCGTCAGCGGTTAGAATACGGGGTTCAGATTCTGACAGGACATCTCCCATGAGCGAGCAGCAAACGCCAGCCAACCAGGCCGCAAACAATAACGGCCAGGATGACGTCACCCACTTTGGCTTTCGCAATGTACCGAAAAGCCAGAAGGCGAGCCAGGTGGCCGAAGTATTCCACAGCGTGGCGGGCAAGTACGATCTCATGAACGACCTGATGTCCATGGGGATCCACCGGCTCTGGAAACGCTTTACCATTGAGCTTTCCGGGGTACGGCCCGGCCATCAGGTACTGGATATTGCCGGCGGCACCGGCGACCTCACCATGAAGTTTTCAGACCTGGTTGGTCCCTCCGGCAAAGTGGTGCTGGCTGACATTAACGCTTCCATGCTCCAGGTGGGCCGCAGCCGACTGACGGATCGTGGTTACGCCGGCAACATTGAGTACGTACAGGCGGATGCCGAGCACCTGCCATTCCCGGACAACAACTTCAATGCGGTCTCCATCGCGTTCGGTCTGCGCAATGTCACCGACAAGGACCAGGCCCTGCGTGACATGACCCGGGTTCTCAAGCCCGGTGGCAAGCTGATGATACTGGAGTTTTCCAAGCCCACCAATCCGTTGCTGAGCAAAGCCTACGACACCTACTCGTTCTCCGCTCTGCCACTGATGGGTCAGCTGATCGCCGGCGACAGCGAAAGCTACAAGTACCTGGCCGAATCCATCCGCATGCACCCCGACCAGGACACCCTGAAAGGCATGATGGAAGATGCCGGCCTGGTGAACTGCAAGTACTACAACATGACCGGCGGCATTGTTGCCCTGCACGTGGGAATCAAGCCCTGATGTTTCCCGGCCCCACCCTGCTTTCGGCTGTCTCCGCGATCCTGGAAAGTGCCCTGAACCGGGCCCTGGAACTGGATCCGGCGGGGCATCGTGCCCTGATGGAAGCATTGGCGGGCCCGGTGCAGTTTAATGTCACCGATCCGGTTCCCCTGACCTACACGCTGGATAGGGCCGAAGAACGTATCCGGGTGGGCAGCCAACCTGTGGACCAACCGGCTCTTGAGATCACCGGCAAACCCATCGCCTTTGCAGCACTGGCCACCGGTGATGATCGGGTCTTTGCCGACGGTCGCCTGGAAGTGACGGGCGATACAGCGCTGGCCCACCAGCTGCAGCGCGCACTGAACCAGCTTGAGCCGGATTGGGAAGCCGCCATGGCCCAGCACATCGGTGATGTCCCCGCGCACTTTCTGGGCAAACGCATTCGCAGCGCCATCCGGTGGAGCCGGGAGGCCTTTCAGTCGCTGAATGCCAACATCGAAGAATATGTGCATGAAGAAAGTCGTGCCTTGCCCGGGCGACGGGAACTGGAAGCCACGTTCGAGGATATCGACGAACTGAATCTGCGCACCGAAAGACTGGAAGCCCGACTGAACCTGGTTGAGAACCGCGGCAAGACTGACGAACCGGAGAACCTGTGACCCGCCTGCAACGCCTGTTTCGAATTGCCTGGGTATTTTGCCGCTACCGGCTGGACACGTTCCTGCCCATCGCGGAACTGCCAGCGCCCCTGAAGGTGTTCTTCCTGCTTGCGCCATGGCATCTGTTCCCCAAACCCAAACTGGACAGGGGTGATCGACTGCGGCTGGCCCTCGAGGAGCTGGGCCCCGTGTTTGTAAAGTTCGGCCAGATACTCTCGACCCGACGGGATCTGTTGCCGGATGACATGGCCGAATCCCTGAAAAACCTTCAGGACCGTGTGCCGCCGTTTCCGAGCGATGAGGCCCGGGGCATTATCGAAACCTCGCTGGGCGCCCCAGTGTCGGACCTGTTTGCCGAATTCAGCCCGGACCCGCTGGCCTCCGCATCGGTTGCCCAGGTGCATGCAGCCACCCTGCCCAACGGCCAGAAAGTCGTGGTAAAGGTACTGCGCCCGGGTATCGAAAGGGTGATTCGCCAGGACCTTGCCCTGATGTACCTGATGGCCGGCCTGCTGGAAAAATACTGGTCCGAGGGCAAACGCCTGCACCCGGTGGAAGTGGTTGCCGACTACGATTCCACCATTCACGACGAACTGGACCTGCAGCGTGAAGCCGCCAACGCCAGCCAGCTGCGCCGGAATTTCGAGAACTCCTCCCTGATCTATATCCCGTTTATCGACTGGGACTACACCCGCAAATCCGTGCTGGTGATGGAGCGGATTCACGGCATCCCCATTGCAGATACCGCCGCCCTGAAAGCCGCCGGCGTCGATATGAAGGTGCTGGCCGAAAAAGGCGTGGAGATCTTCTTTACCCAGGTGTTCCGGGACAGCTTCTTTCACGCCGACATGCACCCGGGCAACATCTTCGTGGATACCTCCAACCCCTCGGATCCGCGATATATTGCCATCGATTTCGGCATCGTCGGCACCCTGGCACCAGACGACCAGAGCTATCTTGCCCGCAACCTTCTGGCGTTTTTCCGTCGTGACTACCGGCAGGTTGCGCAGTTGCATATTCAGTCCGGCTGGGTGCCGCCGGATACGCCGGTGAACCAGTTTGAAGCGGCCATTCGTACTGTCTGCGAACCGATTTTCGAGAAGCCGTTGAAGGACATCTCCTTCGGCCACTTCCTGTTGCGCCTGTTCCAGACAGCGAGGCGGTTCAACATGGAAGTGCAACCCCAGCTTGTTCTGCTGCAGAAAACCCTGTTGAACGTGGAGGGGCTGGGTCGACAGCTCTACCCGGATCTGGATTTGTGGAGTACCGCGCAACCGTACCTTGAAACCTGGATGCGCAAGCGGATTGGTCCGTCGGGGTTGATCAAATCCCTACAGTCCCACCTTCCGTCCTGGCTGGAACAGTCGCCAGAAATGCCGCAACTGGTGCACGATGCCCTCCTCCAGCTGCGGCAGGCCGGGCCTACCGAGCCACAGAACCGGGCTACACTGGAGTTGCTCCGTGAGCAGCAGGTGCGCACCGAGCGGCGCTGGCGGCGGGTTACACTGGCGGTACCTCTGGTTGCCGGAGGCATTCTGGGCACCCAGCCTGAGGGCCAGCAATGGCTTGAAAGCGTGCCCACCTGGAGCTGGGCCCTGTTTGCAATTGCCGGTGGACTCATGCTCCGCGGCAGCCGATAACCGACAAAGATTTCAGGATTCACAAAAATGCAAAATAGCTCGGATAACGTCGAGACCCCTGACTGGCTGGATGCCATTCGCTGGACAGAGGACGGCCTGGTGCCAGCCATCGCCCAGGATGCCGAAACCGGCGATATCCTGATGATGGCCTGGATGAACCGGGAATCGCTCAGGCTGACCGCCGAAGAAGGCCAGGCCATTTACTGGTCCCGCTCTCGAGGCAAGCTCTGGCGCAAGGGGGAAACCTCAGGACACCAGCAGGTCATTCGGGACATTCGACTGGACTGCGACGAGGACGTCATCCTGCTGAAGGTGGAACAAAAGGGCGGCATCGCTTGCCATACTGGCAGGCGCAGCTGCTTCTACCGGACCCTGGAAGATGGTCAGTGGGTCAGCGTTGACCCGGTGATCAAGGACCCCGGCACTATTTACGGCAGCAACTGAGGAGCACGGACAGTGAGCGATGTACTGGAAAACCTGGCGCGGGTTCTGGAGGCCAGGAAAGAGGCAGACCCGGAAACCTCCTATGTAGCCAGTCTCCACGCCAAGGGTCTGAACAAGATTCTGGAGAAGGTCGGGGAAGAGTGCACCGAAACCCTGCTGGCCGCCAAGGACGCAGAACACTCCGGTGAAACCCGGGATGTGGTTTATGAAACAGCCGACCTGTGGTTCCACAGCTTGGTGATGTTGTCCCGACTGGGCCTTGGCCCGAAGGACATCCTGGATGAGCTGGCCAGCCGGTTCGACCTGTCAGGCCTGGAAGAAAAAGCGTCACGGGAAAAGTGAGCGGTAATACCTCTAAAGGGGTTTCCGCGTAACCGTTCTGGTAACGTACAATGTCATTGAACAGAAACATTAAAACGAGGACCCCGTAATGGGTATCAGCATCTGGCAATTACTTATCGTACTCGGCATTGTCATTCTGTTGTTTGGAACCAAGAAACTGCGCAACATCGGCAGCGATCTGGGTGGCGCCATCCGCGGCTTCAAGAAGTCCATGAACGATGAGGACTCCAAGGCCGAGAACCAGGAATCCCTGGAAGGCAAGGAAAACGAGCAGCCGCAACAACAGGCCGCGGCCGAAGACAAGCCCCGGGACAAGTCCCACAGCTGAGACCAGGCTGAATGTTCGATATCGGCTTTCTTGAGCTGCTGATCTGCGGCGTCATAGCGCTGTTGGTACTCGGCCCCGAGCGCCTGCCCACGGCTGCCCGTGCTGCGGGCCGCTGGGTGGGTGGCGCGCGACGTATGGTCAGCCAGTTCACCTCGGAACTGGACCGGCAATTGAAAGCCGATGAGCTCCGCGAAGAGCTTCGCAAGGCAGGCGATGTTGGTCTGGATGATGTGCAGAAAACCGTGCGTGGCGCCCTCGACGAGGCTAAAAAGTACGAGCACATGATCCTGCCCGATAACGAAACCCAGAAGCCAAGGCCCGCGCCGGCGACACGACGTGTGTCTGGCCAGCCAAAGCCCTCCGAGTCTTCTGACCGGGAGCAGGCTGGTACCAGCGACGCTCCGCAGACGCCGGATACAGGCTCTGCCGGGAACGACCACCCCAAAAACGAAACCCCGCAAAGTCCGCCGGATAACCGTTCATGAATGCAAAACCCGACGGCAACCAGATGCCTCCGGAACACCAGGAAATGCCTCTGATCGAGCACCTGCTCGAACTGCGCAACCGCCTCCTGAAGATGGTTTTAGCGGTGCTGGTGTGCTTCGCGGCCATCTATCCGTTTGCCAACGAGCTCTACCTGTTCCTGTCTGAACCGATCCGCTCCCTGTTGCCGGTTGGCCAGACCATGATCGCAACGGATGTGACCTCGCCCTTCTTCGCGCCGTTGAAGCTGGCGCTGGTACTGGCGGTGTTCGCCGCCATCCCGATCATTCTTTACCAGCTCTGGAGTTTTATTGCACCGGGCCTCTATGCCCACGAGAAGCGGCTGGCCTTTCCTCTGCTGTTTACCTCGGTAATCCTGTTCTATGCCGGCGCGGCATTCGCCTATTTTGTTGTATTCCCCCTGGTGTTCGGCTTCTTTACCGCGATCGGTCCGGAAGGCATCGTCGAATTGCCGGACATCACCAGCTATCTCAATTTCGTGCTCAAGATGTTCTTCGCCTTCGGTGTGGCCTTCGAGATTCCGATCGCCACCGTGCTGTTAATCCTCACCGGGGCCACCACGCCAGCGGATTTGGCGGCCAAGCGCCCCTATGTGGTGGTTGGCTGCTTTATCATCGGCATGCTGCTGACCCCGCCTGACATCATCTCCCAGACGCTGTTGGCTGTTCCCATGTGGATCCTGTTCGAGGTCGGCATCCTGTTCGGGCGACTGGCAAAACGGGAAGTGGCAGACGCGGACAGCGATGAGCCTGCCGGCGAATGAATCTGGCGTTACTGTTTGATGAGGATTTCATAGCACCCGACCGGGCCATATTAAGCGGCCGGCGCCTGGCTCACCTGCACTCGGTGATCAAAATCGTTGCTGGCGATACAGTGCCGGTGGGCCGCGAGGGCGGCCAAATAGGCACCGGAGTAGTCGTCCGACTGACCGATACCGAGGCGGAACTCCAGGTAACCCTGGACCAGCCTCCCCCTGCACCACTGCCGCTCACCCTGGTTCTGGCGATGCCCCGACCGAAGATGTTCCGCCGGATACTGCAGACCTGCGCCGCACTTGGCGTGAAAGACCTGTGGTTGATCAACAGCTACAAGGTGGAAAAAAGCTTCTGGCAAACACCGTGGCTGTCAGACCAGCAAGTGCGGGAAAACCTCACCCTGGGGCTTGAGCAGTCCAAAGACACCCTGATGCCCCGGGTGCAGATCTGCAAGCTGTTCAAACCCTTTGTGGAAGACGAGCTTCCGTCGCTGGTGGCAGGCAGAAAAGCCCTGGTAGCCCACCCCGGCACGAGCACACCCTGCCCGACGCATCTTAATCAGCCGACGGTACTCTGCATTGGCCCCGAGGGTGGTTTTACAGATTACGAAGTAGGCAAACTCGAAGACGCCGGTTGCCAGGGTGTCCACCTCGGCCCCCGCATCCTGAGGGTGGAAACTGCGGTACCAGTGCTGGTTAGCCGGCTGTTCGACGCCTGTCTCTAGCAGCCTGCCACCACCGGGCCAGTGGCGTAATCATGGCCACCAGTAACGCCCCGGCCAACACCCCGAACAGGCCGTTGGCTATCGTCGGCACGAGAGCACCAACCACACCACTGAATCCCTCGGCAAAGTGATGAATGGCGTCGTAGACCGGCGTGAATCCGTGGGTGAGAATGCCACCACCCACCAGGAACATCGCCAGGGTGCCAAGAATGGAGAGCGTCTTCATCAGATAGGGGGCCAGCCATAGAATACCTGCGCCCAGCTTCTGGAGCACGGGGTTGTCCTGCTGACTGAGGTAGAGACCGCCGTCGTCCAGCTTGACGATCCCTGCCACCAGGCCGTACACAAAAACTGTGATCATGATGGCAACCACCGCCAGCACCATGAACTGCATGCCGATCGTCTGGGTTGTTACGGTGCCCAGCGTGATGGCAATAATCTCCGCAGACAGAATGAAATCGGTACGGATGGCGCCCTTGATCTTGTCTTTCTCGATCGCCCGAAGGTCGGTTTCCGGATTCTTCAGGGCTTCACGCAGCTGCCCTTTGCGCTTCTGATCTTCCTCCCGATGCAGAAACTTGTGCACCAGTTTCTCGAAACCCTCGAAACACAGGAAGGCACCGCCAAGCATCAGCAACGGCGTGACCAGCCAGGGCATGAAAAAACTGATCGCAAGGGCCGCCGGCACCAGGATGGCCTTGTTGATCATCGACCCCCTGGCTACAGCCCAGACCACGGGTAACTCCCGCGCAGGTTTCACGCCAGTTACCTGTTGGGCGTTGAGCGCCAGATCGTCACCCAGAACACCCGCCGTTTTCTTGGTGGCGGTCTTGGTCATCAGGGCGACATCGTCCAGCACCGTGGCGATGTCATCGATCAGAACCAGAAGACTGCTTCCTGCCATTACAAAATTCCTTTTCTGTTCAACCGTTAAGACCCATGGCCTCGGCCGCAATGCGGTTTTTCACCGGGCCCAGCTGATTGAGCCAGCGCAAACCGGTGTTGCGCAGCCAGCGTACCGGCAACTCATCACGACCAAACAGCTGCTTGAACCCCTCCATGGCCGCCATCATGGTCAGGTTTTCACCTTTCCTCCGGCGCTGATAGCGCGCCAGAACCAGTTCATCCGCTGGCCCCAGGCCTGCTTTCCTTGCCCGCGAAAGCTCGTCCAACAGAGTGCGTACATCGCCAAAGCCCAGATTGGCGCCTTGCCCCGCCAGCGGGTGAATGGTATGAGCTGCGTCGCCGACCAGGGCGAAACCGGGCGCAATGTAGTCTTTCGCGTGGCGCTGGCGAAGCGGAAAAGCAAACCTTTTGGAGACTGCCTGAACCGTTCCAAGCTCGCGCTCGATCGCCTGCTCAAGCTCGGCCACAAATTTCGTGTCCTCCAGAGCCATCAGGCGCCTGGCTTCGTCGGTATCCTGGGACCAGACAATGGAGCAGAAATGCTCAATGCCCGATTCGGGCAGCAAAGGCAGGAACGCCAGCGGCCCAGTCATTGAAAACCGTTGCCAGGCGGTAAAGCGATGGCTCTGACTGGTTTGCACCGTGCACACGATGGCCTGTTGATCGTAGTCCCATTCGCGGGTTGGCAAACCTACCCACTGACGCAAACGGGAATTGGCACCGTCACACCCCACGACCAATCCGGCCGACAGGGATCGGCCATCCTCCAGCTCAAGGGCGTAACTCCCTGAGGACCGCCTGCAGCCGGTAATACTTGCGCCCTCGATCAGCTCAACCGGGCTTTGCTCCAGGGCGCGGAACAATGCGCGCACAATACTGCGGTTTTCGACGATCGTCCCAAGGGCCCGTGCCTGAAGCTCGGCAGCTTCAAACTGTATTCGCCCAGTGCCATCACCATCCCAGACTGTCATGGTCTGATAAGGACAGTGTCGACCGGCGGTCACCTCGGACCAGACTCCGAGCAGCTCCATCAAGCGTTGGCTCGCCACCGAAATGGCACTGACCCGAGGCTCGAAATCGGCAACGGTGGCGGCAGGCTCCGGTGCCCTGACCAGGGTTTCGTGATCGGAGCCCTCCACCAGCGCCACATGCCAGCCCTGACGTGATAGCCCGAGAGCCAGGGCGGATCCGATCATGCCCCCGCCGGCCACCAGAATATCGAAGGTTTTCACTTCACTCATGGCGAGGCGCCTCCCGGCCCAGATTTCCAGGCCGGTCAATCACCGCCCGGCGCCCTCCCAGGCCCATGGCCTTGCGCGCAAACCAGCGCTTGGCTCCGGGCAACAGATCAAGACCCACCAGGCCCGCATCGCGGGCAGCGGTTACCGGCAACATGGAGTGTCCGAACAGGCGTACAAGAGAATCCGAGAAGCGTACCGTCTGCTGCCAATCCTGGCGATGCAGGGCCTGGTAGCGTTTGAGGACCTCGAGATCCCCGATGGATCTGCCCTGCTCTTCCGCCAGCCGGAACTGCTCCACCAGGGTCATCAACCCTCGCAGGGCCAGATTGAACCCCTGGCCTGCCACCGGATGCAGGGCATGGGCGGCATTGCCCACCAGTGCTACCCCGGGCCGCACCGGCTCGTCCACCGTGGTCAGGGTCAGCGGATAATGGTGGCAGGTACCGATGCGGATAAACCGGCCAAGACGCCAGCCAAACCGGTCCTGGAGCCAGCGGCATTTTTCCTGGTCGGGAAGTTCAAGAACTTCCTGCAATGCCTCGTCGGACAGGGTCCAGACCAGTGCCGACTGGTGCCCTGCACGCGTGGGAGAACCATGGGGCAAAAGCGCCATGGGGCCGGCATCGGTGAATCGTTCAAAGGCAGTGAAACCGTGGCTTTCACTTGTGGAGACATTGGCGATCAGGGCATTCTGGCCATAGCTGTGACGATCCGGCCTGAAGCCAAGCTTCTCACGCAGTCCGGAGCGACCGCCATCCGCCACCACCAGGCAGCGAGCCGTCAGTTCCGGGGCATCTTCGCCATCCTCCGACAGCCGGACCCGAACGCCGCCGGGAATGGGCGTCATATCAGTCACCTCTGCCGGCGCGCGCCACTGGACGTCGGTCTCCAGCAACTCACGCATCAGGCACAACCCCATCCAGCGGTTGTCAGCTACATAACCAAGGGCCTGCTGACCATGTTCGACGGCATGCAACCGGGTGGCGCCGAAATGCCCCCGATCCGACACATGGATATGCTCAATGGGCGTGGCATGCTCGGCGAGACGATGCCACAGCCCAAGCTCTTCAAAAATCAGCCGGGAGCCCCACGCCAGAGCAGTGGAACGTGCGTCGTAGCTGGGCTGGTAACTGTCCGGCAGGGCATCGGGAGAGAGCGGAAAGGCCTCGACTACGGTCACGTGCAGCGACGGCACCATCCGGGCCAGCGCCAGGGCGAGGGTTGCTCCGGCAAGGCCACCACCGGCAATGATCAGATCGGTATCGGGCTTGGTCACAGGGTGTCAGTCCGCCATCAGGGCTTCGATCTCGGCAATGGTTTTCGGCACCGCTTCGGTCAGGACCCGACAGCCGTCTTTGGTCACCACAACGTCGTCTTCGATACGAATACCAATGCCACGCCACTTCTCATCCACATCGGTGTTATCCGGCGCAATATACAGCCCGGGTTCAACCGTCAGGGCCATGCCCGGCTCCAGCTGGCGCCAGGCATCACCGACCTTGTAATCGCCGACATCGTGCACATCCAGGCCCAACCAGTGGCCGGTGCGGTGCATGAAGAAGGGTTTGTAGGCTTCATTGGCAATGGCGTCTTCGAGGGTGCCAGACAACAACCCGAGATCGATCAGGCCCTGGGTCAGCACTTCCAGCGCCGCTTCATGGGGACGGTTCCAGTGGTTTTTCGGCGACACAGCCTCAATGGCCCGATACTGGGCCGCCAACACCACCTCATACAACGCCCGCTGCTCGTTGCTGAACTTTCCGCTGACCGGGAAAGTGCGGGTAATGTCGGAGGCGTAGCACTGGTATTCACAGCCGGCATCAATCAGCACCAGATCGCCGTCTTTCAGCGGTGCGCTGTTCTCGATGTAATGCAGGATGCAGCCATTGGCGCCTCCGCCCACAATCGACGGGTAGGCCGTTGACCGGGCGCCGTGCTCCATAAACGTGTGGATAAGCTCGGCCTCGAGGTTGTACTCGAAGCCACCCTTGCGGGCCCGCTTCATGGCGCGGCAGTGGGCTTCGGCGCTGATCTGGCCCGCCTTGGCCATAATCTTGATCTCGTTGGCGCTCTTGTAGAGCCGCAGGTCATGAAGCAGGTGCTCCAGGGCCACGAATTCGCCGGGCGGATGGGCGCCGCTGCGAACCTTGCTGCGAATCATCTTTACCCAGTCCATCACCCGGGCGTCAAAATGATCGTCCTTGCCCAGGGGATAATAGACCCGGCTGCGCCCCTCGATCATGCCCGGGAGTATGTCGTCGATGTCGGCGATCGGGAACGCATCGTCCAGGCCGTAGCGTTCAATGGCGCCTTCCGGGCCCACCAGGAACCCGTCCCAGAGTTCCTTCTGAGGATCACGCTCTTTGCAGAACAGAACCGATTCCCCGTGTTCACGGCCGGGGATCAGGGCCAGCACGGCCTCCGGCTCGCCAAAACCGGACAGGTAATGAAAATCACTGTCCTGGCGGAACGGGTGCAGCACATCGCGATTGCGAACGCGCTCCGGGGCGGCCGGAATAATCGCAATGCTGTCTGGCGCCATGCGCTCCATCAGCTTTCGACGGCGCTCGGCAAACTCCTTCACGGGGATCATGGAGTTCATAGTCTCTCCTGCAATCAGGACCCTGCTCAGTGCAGGGTCGGCGAATCAGACTTCGGCGGTTCGGGGGCGTTGAATTCGGTAAAGACGGCAAGCGCCCCCAGCCGGATGTACTCGGTAATCTCCAGCAACTGCTGCTCGCTTTCGTCGTCCGCTTCTTCTTCGTCGGACAACTGACTGATGGCGACCATATCCTCGATCAGCTCCCGGATCTCATCCGGTGCCTGGCCCAGCGATTCACCTGCTGACAATGCCATGCCTTCGAGAAACCCACGCACCCAGGAAACCAGGGCCTCGAGGCGCTGCTCAATGGCGTAGTCGTCATCCGGTAACAAAGGATGGAAACTCATGTCTGCTGATTTCAAGAGCTCCAGTGTCTGCTCGTAGGCCCTGTTCATGAACGGAGCGAGATCGTCAGACTCCTCGACTGCGTCTTCAGCCAGGCCCATGTGCTCACATACCATGGCCAGCCACTCCGGCTCATTGATACGGGATCCGGCCGCCAGGCGACCACAAAGCGCACCGTGCAATTCGGATGGGTGGCTAAATGCCTTGTGAGCGGTAAAAACGTTGGCCCAGCGCTCGAATTCTGCGGCGCGGGCAGCACCGGAAGTGTCGGTTTCTGACATGAAACAGGCGAATCCTGTGTTGGTGGATTAGGCGCCTACTTTAGCATTCAGGCGCCCTCAAGGCACTGCCTGTTGATTTTTAACCGGCGAGAGAACAATATGTTATAACATATCAATTAACGTGGAACTTCCTGCCATGAAGCGATCAAAACTCAACGCCGTATTTCTGGCTACCAGCAGTGCTCTGATGGCCCTTAGCGCGAATGCCAGCGACAATCCGGGAGCTCACCAACATGGTCATGCCGAACTGCAGGTAGCACTGGATGGCAATCAGATCGATCTGATTTTCACGTCGCCCGCCTACAACCTGCTCGGATTCGAACACCGCGCCCGGACAGACGACCAGAAGGCCCTGGTCAAGGAAACCGAAGAATGGCTCGAGCGCACACCGCTGATCAACACGCCAGATGCCAGCTGCAAGGTGGCGAGCGCTGAGGTTTATCATGAGGCTGGTGATGGGTCTGGCGACCACCACGACCATGGCCATGACAGTAATGGACACGACCACCACGAGCATAACGAACACGAGCATTCGGAAGGATACGGCCACTCGGATTTCGAAGTGACCCAGGTTCTGAATTGCACCGGACTGGCATCCGCAGAAGCGCTGCTGATTCCCCTCACCGAGCGCTTTCCCGAGATTGAAGATCTCGGTGTCCAGTGGGTGTGGTCAGGAGGTCAGGGATCAACGCGCCTCGAACAGCCAGAAAGCAGTTTCAGCCTGAAGGGCCAATAAGGCAGAGGACAGAGTTTTGCGAGCCCTACTCCGTATAGGGCTCAACATTCGTTGCAACCATCGAATAGGACGAGGTGCCAATGTCATTTTCGGTGCGGTCTATCACCAGCTTGCCTTCGATCCAGACCGGATCGTACAGGGCCTCAAGGGTGAAACCTTCCTTGTACTTCACGTGAATGATCTGGTTCGGCGGTGGTGGCGGCACATGAATACAGGCGCCGTAGTAAGGCACCAGGAAGAACTCTAGGATGCGCATGTCCTCGGTTGTTTTCAGGGGCACCACAAAGCCGGGGATGCGCCCCTCCACGTCGCCCATTTCCGGCACAACCCGGCCGGTCATGATCTCGTCCGGCAGCAGCGGCGGGCCATCGCCCTCGTGTTCAATCTCTGGCATATTCTCCAGCAGCGCCAGGTCCTCGGCAGGCATCAGCTCGAGCCAGTCGATTTCCCTGGTTTCGGCCTGACTGGCTGCCGGGAGCAAGAGCGCCAGGACAAGCGCAGTGATAGAGGGCAGCGCAAAGCGCGAACGCGCCGGGGCAAACATCATTGGACCACAAACTCCTGATACGGAAACTGGGAAACCGCCATCATACACCGGGCAGACAGCAACCAACATGACCAGCAAGACAGACTCAACCAGCAACAGTTCCCGAAGTACGTCAACCGCGATTGACGTCAGCGGGCTTGTGTTTTCCTGGGACCCGGCACAGGCACCCCTCAGTTTTCCGGATATCAACCTCAAGCGCGGCGAGCACCTGTTCCTACACGGCCCCAGCGGCAGCGGCAAAAGCACACTCCTGAGCCTCCTGGCGGGCATGCTTCGGCCCCACGCCGGCTCAGTGCGGATACTGGATACCGACATTCACCGGCTCGGCGCCGGCGCCCGGGACCAATTCCGCGCCGACCATCTGGGTGTTATCTTCCAGCAGTTCAATCTGGTGCCTTACCTGACGACCCGAGCCAACGTCACCTTACCCTGCGGATTGTCTGAACTGCGCAAACAGCACACCGAACCGACGGTCGCAGAGGAAGCTGAGAGATTGCTTGCTGCCCTGTCGATCCCCGAAGATCACTGGCAGCGAAAAGTCACCAGGCTGAGCATTGGCCAGCAACAGCGGATCGCAGCCGCCCGGGCACTGATTGGCGCGCCGGGTCTGATTCTCGCGGACGAGCCCACCTCAGCGCTGGATGCTGACAACCGTGACCGGTTTCTGGAACTGCTTCTGCACCTTGCCCACCGGCATAACACCTCCGTGCTGTTCGTCAGTCACGACCAGGCCCTCGCCCGCCATTTCGGTAATCAGCTGGAACTACGGGGTAACCGGACATGAAAGCACGCCTTGCTTTGACACTGGCCCTGGCCAGCCTGTGGCACCGGAAAAAGGTACTGGCCCTGGTGTGCCTGACGCTTACCCTGAGTGTTTCCTTGCTACTGGGCATCCAGTACCTACGAACCGAAGTCAAACAGTCTTTCACCAGCACCATCAGTGGCACCGACCTGATCGTCGGCGCCCGCAGCGGTCAGCTAAACCTGCTGCTGTACACCGTGTTTCATATTGGCGATGCCACCAACAACATTCGCTGGTCTACCTACCAGAGCCTGAAGGATGATTCTCGCCTCGAGTGGCTGATTCCGATTTCCCTGGGAGACAGCTACCGCGGCAATCGAGTGGTCGCTACCGACGAGAACTTTCTGAAGCACTTCCGTTACGGCCGGGATCTGCCGCTTGAACTGGCAGAGGGCCAGTGGTTTGAAGGGGTCTTTGATGTTGTGTTGGGCGCAGGCGTAGCACGGTCGCTGGCTCATCAGGTGGGCGAAGAAATCATACTGTCCCATGGTGGCGGCAGAACCAGCTTCTCCAACCATGAAGACACGCCGTTTACGGTTACCGGCATACTGGCGCCCACCGGCACGCCGGTGGACCAGGCGGTTTACATTGGTCTGGATGGCATGGAGGCCATGCACGTGGGCTGGGAATCCGGGGTCGCCATTCCGGGCCGGACAATTACCCGGGAGCAGGCGGAAGGCCGTGATTTCACCCCCGATGCCATTACCGCCGCGTTTATCGGCATCGAAAGACAGGTGCTGACCTTCCGGATACAACGGGAAATCAACCAGTTCGCCGGTGAGCCGCTGTCAGCCATACTACCTGGCGTTGCGCTGAGCGAGCTCTGGCGGCTGATGGGCCAGTTCGAGCGGGCGTTGCTGGGCATCACCGTATTCGTCGTGATTACCAGCCTGATTGGACTCATCGCTGTTCTGTTAACCATACAGGCGCAACGGGCCCACGAAATTGCCGTACTCAGAGCTACCGGTGCCTCTCCAGCGCTGATCGCCTCGCTATATATCATTGAATGTGTTGCCCTTGCTGTCGCGGCCTGCGTGCTGGCCCTTGCCATTGGTATGGCAGGCGTCTCACTGGCAAGCCCATGGCTGCTGGCCAACTATGGCCTGCAGATCGCGCTGCGTCCGCTGACTTCCGAGGAATGGGCATTGCTCGCTTCGGTGCCAATCGCAGCCTTCATCGTGGCGCTCGTACCGGCCTTCAGCACCTGGCGCCAGAGCCGCCGGCTGGGCTTTGGCGAACCCGCAGATCAGTGATGCGCATCACGCAGGGAACGCAATGACAAGCCTGTAAATTGACCGACTTAGCGTCCACACTTATAGTTAGTTGCAATTACCTCAAACCACTGCTGGGCACGTCATGGAACAGTCCGAAGTACAGGCATTAGCGGACAAGCTGGACAGGCTGATTGAGCGCTGTCAGAAACTTGAGCGGGACAACGCCACATTGCGGGAGCTGCAAGATGACTGGAACCGGGAACGGGCCCAGCTGGTGCAGAAGAACGATCACGCAAAGCACAAGATCGAAGCTATGATCAGCCGCCTTCGGGCCCTGGAGCATCACTGATGGCACAGCAATCCACCACGGTTGAGGTGAAGATCCTCGACAAGGAATACCTGGTCGCGTGCCCGGAAGAAGAGCAGGAAGCACTGCTGCGGGCTGCCCGCCACCTGGACAGCAAAATGCGCGAAATCCGTGCCAGCGGCAAGGTGTTCGGCACCGAGCGCATTGCCGTTATGGCAGCTCTGAACATTACCCACGAACTGCTCGAGCGGGACACCATGTCGGACGCCACCAGCACGCTGCTGCGTGCCATGGACAGTAAACTCGACGGTGCCCTGGGTGACGGCTCGGGCCGCTGAATCGGCAGAGAATCGGAGACAGGTGTTGCAATCGGCCCCGCCACTGCCCGTATAATAGAACCAACTTCCTGGGCTGTTCGGGATAGTCGGATACGTCCTCGAGCCGATGCGCACTACCCAGGTGGCTACTTCAGGGCATTGTGAGCACGTCCCCGACAGGGGAAAGCCTAATATGTCACAGCGGCCACCGACCTTGAACTCTGGGTTCAAGGGCCACATCCGATAACGGCAGCCCGGGAAGCTTTATTTTGAGCCAGTTTATCGAGCCTCAACCGTTCCAGACCCATCCTGACACCTTCTCACGCAGTGAACTTCGCAAGCACCTGCGAAAGCATCGCCGTGCGCTGAGTTTCGAGCAACAGCAACAGGCCGCCGAGTATCTCGCACTCAACCTGCTGAAGAATCCGGACCTTCACCGCGCCCGGCATATTGCCATTTACCTGCCCAATGACGGCGAGATTGATCCCCACGTCTACCTGGATATCGCCCGCCGCAAAGGCATCCGTTTCTACCTCCCGGTACTGCATCCGATCCATGAAGGCAGGCTGGTTTTCAGCCCCTATTACGACGGCGTGGAGCTCACTGCGAACCGGTTTGGCATACCCGAGCCGGCGTTCAGCAAAGGCCTGCGACGCCCGGCCTGGGCATTGGATGCGGTACTGTTTCCGTTAGTGGGATTTGACGAACAGGGCGGAAGACTGGGAATGGGTGGGGGCTTCTACGACAGAACGTTCGCCTTCAGCCGGATACGACCAAGGCTGGCGCCGAAGCTGATTGGCCTGGCCCATGATTTTCAAAAAGTGGAAAAGCTGCCAACAGAGCCCTGGGACGTGCCCCTGCACAGCGTGGTGACCGATAAACGACGTTACCGGTTCAGCGGCTGATTCATGACCTGAACGGAGCCGACCAGATTGGCCGCTCTTGCGTCTTTGTCTTCAGAGGCGTGGATGGATGTGAAACCAGTAATCACAAGGCCGATGGCAAAAATCAGCACAATGGCTTTGATGATGTCAGGCTTGCCGCCCATGGCTTCAGTTCCTCAAAATGCGCTTTAAAAGTGTCGGGAAATCAGTCAGCTATTCTTGACTTCAAGAATCAGAAGAAAGACTAACACCTATCTGCGCTTTTACAATTTTTGACAGATTAAAATTCAGTAAGCTTTGTGTGCGGCGACCGGCCAGGGTCTGGTGGAGCTTTCCAAAACACGCTGTAAATACCTCCATGTACGCTTGGCTCCGCCCCTCAGCGCTTCTTGCTCCTGCGTCGCGCTGAGGGTCCTGGGAAGGCCATCCATGGCCTACCCGTGAAGCGCTTTCGCGCTCCACCCATGGCTCCGCACAGTTTTGGAAAGCTCCACCAGACCCTGGCCTACTCTGCGTTAATTCGATCGGGCATTTCCTTGCCCAAGAAACAGCTGATAGGCCTCGTTATCCGTCATGTTTTCATAGCGGAAACCGACCTTATCGAGCATCTTCTCGAAGTCCTGAACTTCATCGTCATCTACCTGGGCTCCCAGCAGAACACGGCTGTAGGCCGCACCGTGGTTGCGGTAGTGGAACATGGAGATATTCCAGCGGGTACCCAGCGACATCAGGAACTTCAGCAACGCCCCCGGGCGCTCCGGGAATTCGAACTGGAACACTTTTTCGTTGGTGATAGTCGGCGCATGACCGCCCACCATGTGGCGAATGTGCTGCTTGGCCAGATCGCTGTCAGTCAGATCGACGACCGAATAGCCGTTCTCCCGCAGATCCTGCACCAGGTCTTCACGGCCGTGGCCGCCCGCTGCGATCTGGATGCCCACGAAAATGGTGGCATTGGTGGCGTCCGCGTAGCGGTAATTAAATTCGGTGATGCTGCGCTTGTGCAGGGCGTTGATAAAGGTTTTGAAGGCCCCCGGCTTTTCCGGGATGGTCACTGCCAGGATTGCCTCGCGCTTCTCGCCCACTTCCGTACGCTCGGAAATGTAGCGAAGGCGGTCAAAGTTCATGTTGGCACCGCTGAGGGTGGCAATCAGGTTTTCGCCCTCCACTTTCTCCCGCTCGATGTACTTCTTGATGCCCGCCACACCCAGGGCACCGGCCGGCTCGGCAATGGAGCGGGTGTCCTCGAACACATCCTTGATGGCGGCGCAGATTTCGTCGGTGGATACGGTGATCACCTCGTCCACGTAGTCTTTACAGATTTCCCAGGGATGCTTGCCGATCTGCTTGACCGCCACGCCATCGGCAAAGATGCCCACCTCGTCCAGCACTACCCGCTTGCCGGCCTTCATGGCTGCCTGCAGACAGTTGGAGTCCTCCGGCTCAACGCCGATCACCTTGATTTCCGGACGCAGGTACTTGATGTAAGCAGCCATGCCAGCGATGAGACCGCCGCCACCAACGCAAATAAAGATCGCGTGAATCGGCTTGCTGAACTGCCACATGATCTCCATGGCCACCGTACCCTGACCGGCAATGACATCCGGATCATCGTAGGGCGGGATGTAGGTGTAGCCGTGTTTCTCGATCAGCTCCTGGGCGTGAGCAGCGGCTTCGTCAAAGGCGTCGCCTTTCAGGACCACTTTGGCACCATGGTCACGCACCGAACGCACCTTGATCTCCGGCGTGGTCTGCGGCATTACAATTACCGCCTTGATACCCAGGTTCTTGGCCGCCAGCGCCACACCCTGGGCATGATTGCCAGCAGATGCACAGATCACGCCTTTGGCCTTCTGCTCTTCGGAAAGCTGCGCAATCCGGTTATAGGCACCGCGAATCTTGAAGGAAAACACCGGCTGAAGATCTTCACGCTTGAGCAGAATATTGTTGCCAAAGCGCTTGGACAGACTACGGGCTTCAGTCAGGGGTGTTTCGATGGCCACGTCATAGACGCGCGCATCGAGAATCTTCTTGATGTAGCGTTGCGGCATAGCAGTTCCGGCTTTTGGTTGGTGTGTGATGGCTGGCTGAGAAAAACCCACAGTGTAGAAAGTTTGCACGGCAGCCGTCTATAAGCAGAGGGTGCTTAAGCGTTATAATCCGCCTAAATCCAACCTGATTTGCAGCCGGAGCCCCAGATGACCCAGGACGAACTGAAAAAAGCCGTCGCCAAAGCCGCCATTGACTACATTGCCCCCCGCCTGGATAGCGACAGCGTGATCGGTGTGGGCACAGGGAGCACGGCCAATTTCTTCATCGACATGCTCGCGGAACTGAAGAACGAATTCGACGGCGCCGTCGCCAGCTCGGAAGCGACCGCCGAGCGCCTGAAAAGCCACGGCATCCCGGTTTATGATCTCAACAGCGTCAGTGGGCTGGAGTTCTACGTGGATGGCGCTGATGAAACCAACGAACGCCTGGAACTGATCAAGGGTGGCGGCGCCGCACTGACCCGGGAAAAGATCGTGGCAGCGGTGGCCAAGACGTTCATCTGCATTGCCGACGACTCCAAAATGGTTGGTATTCTTGGCGCCTTTCCCCTGCCCGTGGAAGTCATTCCCATGGCCCGAAGCCATGTTGGCCGGGAGATTGTGAGACTGGGCGGCGACCCGGTTTACCGTGAGGGGGTTGTCACCGATAACGGCAACATCATCATTGATGTCCACAACATGGATATTTCCCAGCCGATCCGGGTGGAAGAGCAGCTCAACAACATTGTTGGCGTGGTCACCAACGGCCTGTTCGCCCGCCGGCGCGCAGATCTGTTACTGCTCGGTACCAAAGACGGCGTGAAAAGTATCTCCAGCGAGGGCGCCTGACCGGTTTCTATCGCTGCTCGATTGTCGAAGCTGGCCTTTCGGGCCAGCTTTTTTATTGCCTGGAAAATCACATACCAAGCGCTTGCTTGGTATGTGATTTTCGGCGACACTGCTCTGCATTGATTCCGATCAGAGGGAGCTCCACCGTGTCCGACTACTTCAACGAAACCCACCAGCAGGTCCGTGCGACCGCCCGCAAGTTCATCGAAACCCAGGTACTACCCCACATCGACGACTGGGAAGAAGCGGGCGAATTTCCCCGGGATCTCTACAAAAAAGCCGGGGATGCAGGCCTGCTTGGAATTGGTTTTCCCGAAGCATTGGGCGGCATCGGGGAAGGCGACATTTTCCTTAAAGTGGCTGTCTCCGAAGAACTGATGCGCTCCACCTCCGGCGGCCTGGTGGCCGGCCTGGGCTCCCTGGATATCGGCCTGCCGCCGGTCGCCAAATGGGCGAAAAAGGAAGTCCGGGAACAAATCGTGCCGCCGGTTCTGCGCGGCGAGAAAATCGCCGCCCTGGCAGTGACCGAACCCGGCGGGGGTTCCGATGTTGCCAGCCTGAAAACCCGAGCGGTCCGTGATGGCGACCATTACATCGTCAACGGCAGCAAAACCTTCATAACCAGCGGCGTGCGCGCCGACCATTACACGGTTGCCGTGCGCACCGGCGGCGAGGGCCACGGTGGCATCAGTCTGTTACTCATCGACCGCGACATGCCCGGCTTCTCCACCGGCAAGAAACTGCGCAAAATGGGCTGGTGGGCCAGCGACACCGCCGAGCTGTTTTTCGAGGACTGCCGGGTCCCTGCAGACCGCCTGATCGGCGCCGAAAACGCCGGCTTCATCGCTATCATGAGCAACTTCCTGTTCGAGCGTCTCAGCCTGGCCATCATGGCCTATATGACCGCCCAACTCGCCTACGAGGCAGCACTGGAATACACCCAGCAACGCAAGGCATTCGGCCGCAACATTGCCGGCTTCCAGGTAACCCGCCACAAACTGGTGGATATGGCCACCCAGATCGACGTAGCCCGTGAATACACCTACCGCTGTGCCGCCCTGATGCAGGCAGGCAAGAACCCCATCAAGCAAGTGGCCATGGCCAAGAATTTCTCGGTGGATGTCTGCGAAAAGGTCACCCGGGAAGCGGTGCAGCTGTTCGGTGGCATGGGGTACATGCGGGAAACCGTCGTCGAGCGCCTCTACCGTGACTCCAAGATTCTCTCCATCGGCGGCGGCACCACCGAAATCATGAAGGAGCTCATTGCCAAGCAGATCAAGCTCTAGACCGCTGGCGTCGATCGTGCCTTCAGGTTCTGCCCCAGCCTGCCAGATTGGGGGCGGGCTCCTGTCGGCGGCCTTTCCAAAACACGCTACGAGCACATCCATGTGCGCTTGTTTCGGGCCATCCTTGGCCCTCTACAGTTTTGGAAAGGCCACCGACAGGACCCGTTCAAGCAATGTGCAATCCACCTGTTGTTGGCCTCTGTCATCAGGGTTCGCTTTTGAGTGCTGCTCAATGGTTCGGGCAGCTATCTGGAAGGGCCTTCCGAAAACGTGGAGCGCCAAGGATGGCGCGACCGAGCCCTACATGGACGTATTCACGGGCGTTTTTCGGAAGGCCCTTCCAGATAGCTGCGTGCGCCAGAATGAAAGACCTACCAAGACCCGCAACCAAGCCAAAAACCAACGACCAAGGTTTAGTTTCGAACTGCAGGATACTCCCGTATAATTGCGCCCACTTTTTAACCGCAGTTAAACGTACCGTTAACGTACCAGGAAGGATCGCACATGCAATTCGACAACATCCCCGCAGGCAAGAACCCGCCGGAAGACATCTACGTTGCCATCGAAATCCCGGCCAACAGCTCCCCGGTGAAGTACGAACTGGACAAAGACATGGGCGCCCTGCTGGTAGACCGTTTCATGGCCACCCCCATGTTCTACCCGGCCAACTATGGCTTCATCCCGCACACCCTGGCCGACGACGGTGACCCCCTCGACGTGCTGGTGGTCACACCCTACCCGGTGCAAGCCGGCTCTGTGATCCGCGCCCGTCCGGTGGGTGTTCTGAACATGGAAGACGAAGCCGGTGGTGATGCCAAGCTGGTAGCCGTACCCCACGACAAGCTGACCACCACCTACCACGATGTGAAGGAAATCACCGATCTGCCGGAGCTGCTGCGCGACCAGATCAAGCACTTCTTCGAGAACTACAAGACTCTCGAGCCGGGCAAATGGGTGAAGGTACAAGGCTGGGATAACGCAGAAGCCGCCAGGAAAGCCATCGTAGATTCCGTGAACGCCTACAAAGGCTGAGCCGGACTTTTCGTGGCATCAAAAAACCGGGCTTTGCGCCCGGTTTTTTATGTCTGGCTGATCGCCAATTGACATCAGCCCCGGGACAGCAGATCCCGCATATCACTGATTGCCGAGTTCGCCCGTGAAAGGTAAGCGGCCATCGTGAGAGAGTGATTGGCCAGCACGCCGAAGCCACTGCCATTCAGAATGACCGGGCTCCACATTTCGCCCTGGGCACCCTCAAGCTCGATAATGACCTGCCGTACGCTGGCCATGGCGTTCTTGTCCTGGAGAACTTTGCGGAAATCCACTTCGATCGCCCGGAAGATGTGCAGTAGCGCCCAGGAACTGCCTCGGGCTTCATAGAACACATCGTCAATCTTGGTCCATGGCGTTTTGATATCTTCTCCCGTGGTTTCTTCAGCCAGAGGATCTCCCGCATCCATATTCACCACGGCATCGGAAACGGAAGCTTTGCCCACACTTTCCCCCAGAGTCCGGGAGAGGCTGCCCAACCGGGTTTCCAGGTCTGCCAGCCAGTTACTCAGGTTGTCTGCACGCGCGAAAAACTGGGCATCAGCCTGTTCCGGGTTCGACAGACGATCAAGATAGCGTTTCAGAGCGGTGATGCCCCGGCGGTACTCAGCCTCTGTTGAGGGAATGGCCCAGCTCTCGCTGTCGAAGTGGAACTGGGGCTCGGCAATGACCAGATCCTGGTCTTCGGCCGACTGACTCTGGGAGCGGCTGATGTCTTTGCGCATGGCACGCGAGAGGTCACGGAGCTGAACCAGCACGCCATATTCCCAGTTGGGCATGTTGTCCAGCCAAAGCCCGGGAGGGAAAACGTCGTTGGAGATGTAGCCACCAGGCTTGTCCAGCAGGGTTTCGCCAATTCGAATCATGGTCACCGTGGTGGCGAAGCCGGTAATGGGTTCCCTTTCCATGGCGTTGGCCACCGACCGGGTATGCTCGCGCACCGAGAAAGTTTCCGGCTCGCTGCTCCAGAACATGCCAAGCACCAATGCCACCAGCAGGTAGACCACAACCAGCGCAAGAATCAGTTTGCCGATCACGCCGCTGCCACCGGCATAATCCTGAACATCGTCTTTCTTGTCCTTGAAGTACTGTCTGATTTTGCCTGGCATATGACTCTTAATCCCCTGTCTGTTGATTATCAGCGGCAAACGGCCGACCAAGATGGTAACCCATGGCTCCGTCGACACCCAGCTTACAGAGTACCGAGTATTCCGCGGCTGTTTCCACTCCTGTAGCGAACACTTTCACGCCGCGGCTGTGTGCGATGGCCACAACGGACTCTATGTAGAAGCGGTTATCCTCGTGGGTGTCGATGTCATGGATGAAACTGTTATCGATACGCAGGCCCTGAAACCTCAGATTTCTGAGATAACTGAAGGGCACGCCACCAACGCCGAAGCGGTCTACCAGTACCGGCACCCCCAGGCGCCCCAGCGCCCTGACCAGCAAGCCCACTGCCGTGCGGTGATGGTGAATGGTCTGTTCGGAGATACCTATCCAGAGATTTCGGGCCAGAGAACCGGCCTGCCCCAGTTGTTCAAGCAAGTCCGTACGAAACGCCTCGCTGGCCACGGACGCATTGCCAAGCGAGACGGCCAGTGGCTGATCGGGCAGGTCTTTCAAACGATCCAGTACCCGCTGGACCAACAGCCGATCAATATCGGAAATCAGACCGAAGCGCTCGGCCATGGGCACAAAGGTACCTGCCTTCAGAGCCCCTTCAACGGAATCAATGCGGGAGAACACCTGGTGATAAACCGGCATGAGACGACCTTCGTGGACCATGGGCTGGAGCCAGAGCGAAAGTGTCTGTCGACGGATCGCCTCACTGATGATTACCCGCCAGGTCTCCAGATTGTGATGGCCATCCTTCTCCGGATCCGCCAGGTGACAGCCCGTGCCGTTGCTACTCTGGGCGGTCCGCAGGGCTTCGTCCGCAGCAGCCATGAGATCGCGGGCCCCGCGGCCCTCAAGCGTTCTCGCCAGCCCGGCATGCACGGCTGTATCCATGGGTGAGGCAAGATCCGAATACACCCCGTCGAGATCATTTACCAGTTGCCGACACCAGACACCGGCGTCGGCCGGCATGACACCAGGCAGAAAAATGGCAAACTCGGCACCGGTTCGTCGACCGGCAAACGATCCGGCATGCTGCCTGACGAACTCTGCAATCACGGTGGCCACCCTCAGCAGCAGCCGATCCGCTTCGCTCCGGCCATAGGCCTGGTTATACCCGGAAAAATCCGCCAGCTGAATCAGCATGAGAACCCCGGGCGCGGCCTTCTCCTCGGATTCCACTTCGACTTTCAGGCGCTGGTCAAAGGCACCCCGACTGGCCAGCCCGGTGACCGAATCCTCGTTATTGACCCGGCGCAGGTGCTGGATGAGTTTGGCCTGGCCCTCAAAAAGCTGGCCCAGATCACCCGCCATCTGGTTCATGGCGTCCGTGACCTGGTTGATTTCACGGGTCGACTTGATCGACACCCGTTTCCTGAAATCCCTCTGGCCCAGGGCCCTGGCCTGATCCTCAAGAGCATGCAGCGGCCGCAGGGTCCGGCGAAGCAGCAGGAAAACCGCAAATAGTCCAATACCCCCAATAACCGCGGTACTGGCAGTCAGACCAATGGTGATTCGCCAAAGGTCTTCGTAGGCCCGACCGGGGTGGCTGATTACCTGAACCGTGCCTAGTCGGCTCCAGCCGCGGACCACTTCTGCCTCGGCGATCGGCAGGGGAAGATCCGCAAAAGTGCGGAACCAGGCCGGCACAGCCACCTTGTTCAGAGTCATTGCGCGCCCGGCAACCTGCTCGCCCTGATGATTCAGGTAGCTGACGGACAGGTATCGCCCACTGTCGAACACCGCATCAATCAATGACGCGGAAGCCACCGGGTCACGGCCATCGATGGCGTTGGAGAGTGACAATCCGATGGCCGTAGCCCCGTCACGGGCGTGGCCGGCCAACTGATCGGAGACATAATTCCGGAAGTACCCGAAGCTGGTAATGAAAACCGCAACCAGCAGGGTTACCAGCAAACCTCCGGTCAACACCAGAAGCATTGTTCGCAGGGTAACCACACCCTGCTGCCTACGTTTCAAGAGGATTTGCTTCCGTGCCATGGGGAGCTTCTCCGGATTGGCTGTGAGCCAGCCGGCCAGGTGTTTGTGACTTGCACCGCAGAGTTGACAAACATTTACATAGCGCAACCTACGCCGACAACATTAAACACTATAGACTCTGCAAAAGGACTAAGGTTGAAAAATCGTCCGCACCGGGGAAGGACGACCAATAACGAAAAAGAGACAGGCCCGAGCCACATGAACGACGAAAGCCAGAAAGAAAAACTCAGGCAGCATTTCGCACGCCGTGTAACAACCCAGGCCCGGGTTGTTCTGGACACCTGGCAGAAAATTCACGAAGACCGGGACAAGGCCGCCGCCCATCGCAACGAGTTTGCCGCTGCCACCGACAAGCTGGTGCGTTACGCCCAGCGCTTCGAAATGGAAAGTCACGCCAAGGCCGGGCAAACCACGCTGGAGCTGATCAACCAGTGGGAGCCGGGTTCGGCACTGGACGAAGGCCTTGAGCGACAGCTCCAGGATGCCATCGAAACCCTGTCCCAGAGCACCCTGCGCAGGACGGACCGCAATAGTTCCGAGGCGCCTCACCAGTTTCGCCGCACCCCGGTCTACATTGCTCTGGCCAACCAGGAAATGGCAAGCCGCCTCATCCGGCAACTGGAGTTTTTCGGCTTTCGGGCTTCGGCCTTTGCCAACGCCGATGAACTGACCGAAGCCTGTGCACTCCACAAGCCCGAGACCATCCTGGTGGACGTCAATTTCGGCGGTTCTCCCAACGCCGGCATTACCACCATCGAGCATCTGCAGGAACGTCACGATACGCCCATCCCGATCATCTTCATGAGCGATGAGGATGGCTCCATTGAAACCCGTCTGCAGGCCTCACGGTGCGGCGGGGAAGAGTTCTTCTATCCGGCCGTCGATCCGGGCCAGTTGATCGAGAAGATCGAAACCTATACCCACGGCAATACCGTGGAGCCTTACAAGGTTCTTGTTCTGGACGACTCCCGGGCCCAGGCCAAGTACATGGAAACGGTGTTGAAAAAGGCGGGCATGACCGCCCACATCATCACCGACCCGATGCAGATCATCCACGCGCTGGAAGAGTTCTCCCCGGAGATCATCATCCTCGACATGTATATGCCGGGCTGCACCGGGATGGAGATCGCCCGTGTCATCCGTCAACAGGATCGCTTCCACAGCGTCCCCATTATTTACCTGTCGGCAGAGGAAGACGTCAGCAAACAGCTCCATGCCATGAGTCTGGGGGGCGACGATTTCCTGACCAAGCCCATCGACCCGAAACACCTGATAGCCACCATCCACAACCG
Source organism: Marinobacter sp. MIT932201 (assembly GCF_047123295.1). NCBI lineage: Bacteria > Pseudomonadati > Pseudomonadota > Gammaproteobacteria > Pseudomonadales > Marinobacteraceae > Marinobacter > Marinobacter sp. MIT932201. Next base: position 3,868,506 of record NZ_CP138917.1, read on the forward strand.
TGGCCGCCGTGCCCGCTCTCTACTGGCACTGATGATCCGTGACAGCCTGACTGGCCTGTTCAATCACACCCACACGCTCCACCTGCTGGACCAGGAAATTGTGCGGGCTCGCCAGAAAGAACAGCCACTGTGCTTTGCGATGATCGACATCGATTACTTCAAGAAGGTAAACGACACCTTTGGCCATCCGATCGGCGACCGTGTGTTGCGAAGCCTGTCGATGTTCCTCAAACAGCGCCTGCGCAAAACCGATCACATCGGCCGGTATGGCGGTGAGGAATTCGCCATTATTCTGCCCAACACCCGCCCGAGCGATGCCCGGAACGTTCTCAATGAAATCCGGGAGCGGTTCTCGGAGCTCCAGCAGCCCGCCGGCGACCGGGAATTCAACGTCACCTTCAGTTGCGGAATCGCAGCCTGGGATGACGACACTTCCCAGGCATTGTGCGAGCGGGCAGACCGGGCGCTCTACAGCTCCAAGGAACTGGGCCGCAACTGCGTGACTCTGGCCGACACCTGATTCCGGGCCGTTCCGGCCCGCATCCCCCCCGCGCAGACCTTCCAGAACAAATTTCGGTCGGGCATGGCTGAGTCCCTGCCCGGCTGCTACCTTTTATGAAACCAACGTCGTATAGAAGTTAGATCCTCCGTTCACGACAATGATTGTCATCAGCGGAAAGATCCCGTTTCGATTCATTTGCCGTCTTTTTTACGACCAATGGACAACAGGGAAGATTGTCAAAAAGTGTTGATCTGAACAAAACAAGCACGCACCATTGGGGGAACATGCCGTTAAATTCGGCGATCCTGTAAAAAGACACCAAGGCAGACAGAACCATGTCGACAATTCTCGTACTCCATGGACCCAACCTGAACATGCTCGGCACACGCGAGCCAGAGGTCTATGGCTACGAGACGCTGGCAAACATCGACGACCGGTTGCGTTCACAGGCGGCGGAGCACGGGCACCATCTGCTGCATCTGCAATCGAACGCCGAATACGAACTGATTGAACGGGTTCACGAGGCCCGGGCAGAAGGCGTGGACTTTATCATCATCAATCCAGCCGCTTTCACCCACACCAGCGTTGCCCTTCGGGATGCCATGCTGGCTTCGGGAATTCCTTTTATTGAAGTGCATCTTTCCAACGTGCATGCACGGGAACCGTTCCGGCATCACTCCTATTTCTCGGATATCGCCGAAGGCGTTATCTGTGGGCTGGGCAGCCAGGGGTACGATCTTGCACTCCAGGCGGCCCTGACACGCATTCACCGATAGACCTGACAAAACGGGACTGGACTGACTATGGATATTCGTAAAATCAAGAAACTGATCGAGCTGCTCGAGGAATCCGACGTCGAGGAGCTGGAGATTCACGAGGCGGACGATTCGGTACGTATCTCCCGCCGCCGTGAGCCGGCCGCCGGCGCCCAGTACGTGAGTCATTACCCGGCCCCAGCGCCTGCACAACAGCCAGCTCCGGCCCCTGCGGCGTCTGCCCCGGAGGCTGAAGAGCCGTCAGCGCCAGCGGGTCCGTCCGGACACACCGTGAAATCCCCCATGGTAGGTACGTTCTATCGCTCACCGTCGCCCACCGCCAAAGCGTTTGTGGAAGTTGGCCAGACGGTCAACGTGGGTGATGTCATCTGTATCGTGGAAGCCATGAAGATGATGAACCAGATTGAGGCCGACAAGAGCGGCACGATCCAGGACATCCTGGTCGAGAATGGCCAGCCGGTTGAGTTTGACCAGCCCCTGGTCGTCATTTCCTGAACGCGGTGATAGCTACTCATGGCCATGTTAGAGAAAGTTCTGATCGCAAACCGGGGTGAAATTGCCCTCCGGATTCTGCGCGCGTGCAAGGAGTTGGGTATCAAGACCGTGGCAGTGCATTCCCAGGTCGATCGCGACCTGATGCATGTGCGCCTCGCTGACGAGTCGGTCTGCATTGGCCCCAACAGCGCCACCGACAGCTACCTGAACATCCCGACCATCATCAGCGCCGCCGAGGTAACCGATTCCGTGGGTATTCACCCCGGCTACGGCTTCCTTGCCGAGAACGCCGATTTTGCCGAACAGGTTGAAAAGAGCGGCTTCCGCTTCATCGGCCCCAAGGCCGATACCATTCGGCTGATGGGCAACAAGGTGTCTGCCATCAACGCCATGATCAAGGCCGGTGTTCCGACTGTGCCGGGATCGGATGGCCCGCTGGATGACGACGAAGAGCGGACCCTGAGAATTGCCCGCGAAATCGGCTATCCAGTGATGATCAAGGCCGCCTCTGGCGGCGGCGGACGCGGCATGCAGGTGGTGCACTCGGAGGCGGCCCTGTTGAAAGGTGTCCAGATCACCCAGAGTGAAGCCAAGAATGCCTTCGGCGACCCGACGGTGTACCTGGAGAAATTCCTGGAAGCCCCACGGCACGTGGAAGTACAGGTTCTTGCCGACATGCACGGCAACTGCATCCATCTGGGCGACCGCGACTGCTCCATGCAGCGCCGGAACCAGAAGGTTATCGAAGAAGCCCCGGCCCCGAACATCAACCAGGAATCCCGGGAGCGCACCCTGAAGGCCTGCGTCGATGCCTGCAAGGAAATCGGCTACGTGGGCGCTGGCACCTTCGAGTTCCTGTACCAGGACGGCGAGTTCTATTTCATCGAAATGAACACCCGGGTCCAGGTGGAACATCCCGTCTCCGAGATGGTCACCGGCGTGGACATCGTGCGTGAGCAGCTGCGCATCGCCAGCGGCCTGCCACTGCAGTACACCCAGGACGACATCCGGATCTCCGGGCACGCCATGGAGTGCCGGATCAACGCCGAAGATCCGAAAACTTTCATCCCCAGCCCTGGAAAGGTCAAGCATTTCCATGCGCCTGGCGGGAATGGAGTGCGGGTGGATTCCCACCTGTATAGCGGCTACACGGTTCCGCCCTATTACGATTCCCTGGTGGCCAAACTGATCACCTGGGGCGACGACCGAGACATTGCCCGGCGCCGGATGAAGAACGCGCTGGACGAACTGGTGGTCGAGGGAATCAAGACCAACCAGCCTCTGCATCGGAAACTGGTACGCGATGGTGGCTTTAAACAGGTAGACTTCACCATCCACTACCTTGAGAAACTGATGCGGGATTAAACATGCCCTGGATACAACTCCAGATCCCGGCTGATCCGGACAACGCGGATCAGCTGGAAGATCTGCTCATGGAGATGGGCTCCGACGCCGTCTCCATGGAGGATGCCGCCGACCAGCCCCTGTACGAGCCCGACCCGGGCACCACCCCTCTCTGGAGCCAGACCACCGTCACCGGATTATTCGACTCCGATCGGGATATCGAACAGCTATGCGCCGATATCCGGGATGCCTGGCACCAGCGAACCCAGCAGGCGCTTCCCGAAATCGAAGTAACGCTGGTTGAGGACAAGGACTGGGAGCGGGCCTGGATGGACGATTTTCAGCCCCTGAAATTCGGCGAGCGACTCTGGATCGTGCCGAGCTGGCATGACGCTCCGGACCCGGATGCCGCGAATCTGATGCTGGACCCCGGCCTGGCCTTCGGTACCGGAACCCATCCGACCACAGCGCTCTGTCTGGAATGGCTCGATGGCCAGGACGCCCAGGGTAAGCAGGTCATCGATTATGGCTGCGGCTCCGGCATTCTTGGCCTGGCAGCCCTGCTGCTTGGCGCAGACCATGTTATTGGCGTCGATACTGACCCACAGGCCCTTGAAGCCAGCCGGGAAAACGCCCGGCGTAATGGTGTCGAAGACAGCAAGCTGGACCTGTTTCTGCCAGAAGACGAACCCGAGACCAAAGCGGACATCATGCTCGCCAATATCCTGGCCCAGCCTCTGATCGGCCTTGCCTCTCACCTTGCTTCCCGGACCAGACCCGGCGGCGACCTCGTGCTATCGGGCATTTTGTCCAGCCAGGCCCGGGAAGTGATGGCCGCCTACGAGCCCTGGTTCGTGATGGACGAGCCCGAACAGCGGGAAGAGTGGATACGCCTCACAGGACGGCGCAACGACAGATGACGAAACCGGTCTTAACGACTAAACTCCGACACTCGTAGCCCAGTCGCTTTCAGGAAGAAGCATGACCCAGAGCAGCCTGCAGACACAGTGCCCCAATTGCCAGACCCGGTTCCGGGTAACCGAAGAACAGCTTGGCATTGCCAAGGGCAAGGTACGCTGCGGGAACTGCATGAAAGTGTTCAACGCCATCGAACACCAGGTTATTCCCGGCGGCGATAAACCACGAACCCAACCCAGCCCCGAGCAACCGGCGGGCACCCAATCACCGGCCGGCTCCGGCGTCAGCGAGGAAGATTTTGTCTTTGCTGACAACCCGGAAGAGGATGCGGCGGAAGGCCGGTACGCCGGCACAAAGCTGACCTTTTCCGATGACGAGCTCAGCGACAGCTTCCGCAGCTTCGACGAGCGCGACGAAGCAGACTACAAAGACGCTGAGACTGACAGTTCCGACGAGAATGTGGATGAAAGCTGGGCCGAAGCCATTCTGCAGGATGACGAGCCAGCGCAACGGAAACCGTCTGCTGCAGAGCGGCCAGAACCGGAGCCCGAACCCGAGCCCGAGCCGGAAGAGCCAGCGTTCGAGCCACAAACCAGACAGGAACCCGACCGCGAGCTAAGCCTCGAGGAAGAACCGGTGTTCGAGCAGACCCAAACACCCGCTTCCCGGGGCGACCGGACCGCCAAAGAGCCTGATCCTTTCGATGACTTTGTGGAGGAATCCGGTTTCGATTTCGATGAGCCGGATCGACCGGCCGACACCTTCCATGCCGACCCACCCTTCCGGGACCTGCGTCGCGACCCCGTTGCCGTCGATTCGGGCGGGAGCGGCATTCGAACCATCGTATGGAGTGTCATTGTGCTGGGCCTGATCGGTGTTCTGATCGCCCAGGTCACCTGGTTCCAGTTCGACCGCCTGTCGGCCATTCCCGAGTTGCGGCCGTTTTATGAAAAAGGGTGTGAACTGGCCGGATGCGAGCTCAAACCGCTGATCAATGTTGAGGCGATACAGAGCCGGAAACTGGTGGTTCGGACCGATCCGGATAACCGCTCGCAACTGGTGGTCGATGCCGTCATCATCAACCGGGCCGATTTCGAGCAGCCGTTCCCCGCCATTGCCCTGACCTTTTCCAACCTGAACGGCGATGTGGTTGCACAAAGCCTGTTCACGCCCGACGAATACCTGGCCGGCGAGGGTCGAGAGCTGGAAGCCATGCCCACGGATACCCCCGTGCGCATTGCCATCAACATTCGGGATCCGGGCCGTGACGCAGTGAATTACAACATCCTCTTCCGCCCCCACACTCCCTGATCGAGTCAGGAAGTATTTACTCGACAGCGATGGCCGACGGCCATCGCACAGAACAAAAGTCAACCAGAAAGGGCGAAAAATAATCAGTTTTTTCACCGCCCAGCCCCTTCAATCATGGTTCACCCGGCGGTATCATTACCGCCCTTCGGATGCTGGATCGGTTACTTATTGAACAACCGCTCAGCCCGACCTTTGCTTAACCCGCTGTGACACGGACTCAGATCATGCTGCCAACGGCAAAAATCGGGCCGTACACCTTGCCCAACCCCTTGATTGTTGCGCCCATGGCTGGCGTAACAGACCGCCCTTTCCGTCTGCTTTGCCGGAGGTTGGGCGCCGGTCTGGCGGTGTCGGAGATGGTCATAGCGGACAGCAAACTCTGGCATACGCGCAAGTCCCGGACACGTCTGAATCATCAGGGTGAGCCGGAGCCCCGTTCGGTGCAAATCGCCGGCGGTGATCCGCAGATGCTCGCCGACGCCGCACGTCAGAATGCGGAATTCGGTGCCCAGATCATCGACATCAATATGGGTTGTCCGGCCAAGAAAGTCTGCAACAAGGCCGCCGGCTCCGCACTGATGAAAGATGAAGCCCTGGTGCGCGACATTCTTGAGGCTGTGGTTCAGGCGGTTGATATTCCCGTCACCCTCAAGATGCGTACCGGATGGGACAGGGACAATCGCAATGCACTGGTCGTTGCCCGAATGGCGGAGGATGCCGGTATTCAGGCGGTTGCCATTCATGGCCGGACCCGTGCGGACAAGTACGAGGGCAACGCCGAGTACGACACCATCGCCGATGTGAAGTCGCGCATCAGCATTCCGGTGTTTGCCAATGGGGATATTACATCACCGGAGAAAGCCCGGGACGTGCTTCGCCACACCGGTGCCGATGGCTTGCTGATAGGCCGTGCCGCCCAGGGTAGCCCCTGGATTTTTCGGGAAATCCGGCATTTCCTGGAAACCGGCAGCCACATGGCCGCACCGGAGCTGGACGAGGTCGAAGATATTCTGACCGAGCACCTCCAGGCACTGCACGCCTTCTATGGCGAGACCATGGGTGTGCGCATTGCCAGAAAACACGTGGGCTGGTACCTGCAGTCCCACGATCCGGGTAAACAGTTCCGCAAACGCTTCAACGCCATCGACGATGCGCTGGAGCAGAGAGACACGATTCAACGGTATTTTGCAGGCTTACGAAATGGAGAGGTATTCGCAGCATGAGCGCTGAGACTTTGGCAAACGATAACCTGAGCACCCCGGCCAACGATGATATTCATCAGTTGCAGACGGTGAACAGCAGCGGCAACACCGTCACCCTGCGTGACAGCGTGGAGGTTGCCCTGAAAAACTACTTCGCCCAACTGGACGGCGCTCCGGTGACCGAGGTCTACCAGCTGGTACTGTCCGAGGTGGAAGCTCCGCTGCTGGAGCAGGTGATGAAATACACCCGCAACAACCAGACCAAGGCCTCCACCATGCTGGGCCTGAACCGCGGCACCCTGCGCAAGAAGCTGAAGCAGTACGGTCTGCTATAATCCAGACACCCTGATTTAAGGAGCCTCTGAACAACTTCTCAATCACCTCTGGCCTTCAGAGCCAATTACAGTCAAGACGCGACTTTGCAGCAATGTCGGGACATTGCAAAAAGTCGCAACACAGAGTGTAAATGGCTCTGAAGGCCCCGAAGGGCGCGCTCTGAAGGCCGCATCTGCGGCGTTGCGACTCTTGCCAAGGACTACGGCCATTGCCGGCGAGCCGCGCCTTGCATCTACGGCCTTCAGAGCACGCAGAGGGGATTGAGAAGTTGTTCAGAGGCTCCCTGTGGCCTCCCGGACACCATTCGCGAGGCCCTTATTCGTTCATCTCCAGCGAAGAAAGTGACCCATGGCAAACCAGGCTAACACCTCCGTCCGTCGCGCCCTGATCAGCGTGAGTGATAAAACCGGCATCGTCGATTTCGGACGTGCCCTGACCGAACGCGGCGTTGAGCTGCTCTCCACCGGTGGCACCTTCCGGCTCCTGAAAGAAAACAACATCCCGGTTACCGAAGTCTCCGACTACACCGGTTTTCCCGAGATGATGGATGGCCGGGTAAAAACCCTTCACCCGAAGATTCACGGCGGGATACTTGGCCGTCGGGGCACTGATGATGCGGTCATGTCCGAGCATGGCATCAACCCCATCGACATGGTCGTGGTCAATCTCTACCCCTTCGAGGAGACGGTTGCCAAACCCGACTGTGATCTGGCGACTGCCATTGAGAACATTGATATCGGTGGTCCGACCATGGTTCGCGCTGCGGCCAAGAACCACAACGACGTTGCCATCGTGGTGAACGCCTCTGACTACAGCCGGATCCTTAAAGAGCTGGACGCCAACGATGGTCAACTGAGCTACAGCACCCGGTTTGATCTTGCGGTCAAGGCATTTGAGCACACTGCGGGCTACGATGGCGCCATCGCCAACTACCTGGGCGGCCGTACGCCGGATAACGACAATGCCGATTTCCCCCGTACCTTTAACGCCCAGTTCGTGAAGGTCCAGGACATGCGCTATGGCGAAAACCCGCATCAGCGCGCGGCCTTCTACGCCGAGCGTAACCCGAAGGAAGCCTGCGTAGCCACGGCCAAACAGCTCCAGGGCAAAGAGCTCAGCTACAACAACGTAGCCGACACCGATGCCGCCCTGGAATGCGTGAAGCCCTTCGCCGACCCGGCCTGTGTGATCGTCAAACACGCCAACCCCTGTGGCGTAGCCATCGGTGCAGATATCCGTCAGGCCTACGACCTGGCCTTCGCCACCGACCCCACCTCGGCGTTTGGTGGCATCATTGCCTTCAACCGGGAGCTCGATGCAGAGACGGCCAAAGCCATCATTGACCGCCAGTTTGTGGAAGTGATCATCGCCCCCACCGTCGCTCCGGAAGCGGTGGAACTGGTCGCCGCCAAGAAGAACGTGCGCCTGCTGGCCTGCGGCGAGTTTGATGGTGAACGTGCACGCTCCATGGACTACAAACGGGTAACCGGTGGCCTGTTGGTTCAGGACCGGGATCTGGGCATGGTGGCCATGGAAGACGTCAAAGTGGTCACCGAGCGCCAGCCCTCGGAGCAGGAGCTCAATGATCTGCTGTTTGCCTGGGAAGTAGCCAAGTACGTTAAATCCAACGCCATTGTCTATGCCAAGGCCGGCCGCACCATTGGCGTGGGCGCCGGCCAGATGAGCCGGGTCTACAGTGCCAAGATTGCCGGCATCAAGGCCGCTGATGAAGGTCTGGAAGTGAAAGGGTCAGTGATGGCCTCTGACGCCTTCTTCCCGTTCCGGGATGGCATCGACGCGGCTGCCGCAGCCGGCATTACCGCTGTTATCCAGCCTGGTGGTTCCATGCGCGATCAGGAAGTGATTGATGCGGCCAACGAGCACGGCATCGCCATGGTCTTCACCGGCATGCGCCACTTCCGGCACTGAGGGATACGCAACATGAATATTCTCGTTATTGGCTCCGGCGGCCGCGAACATGCCCTGGCCTGGAAAGCCGCCCAGTCACCCAAGGCAGACCGTGTTTTTGTGGCGCCCGGCAACGCCGGCACGGCACGGGAAGCCGGCCTGGAAAATGTCGACATCGACGTGATGGACCTGGACGGACTGGCCAACTTCGCCGCCACCAACCACGTTGGACTGACCATCGTCGGCCCGGAAGCACCGCTGGTGGCAGGCATCGTGGACAAGTTCGAACAGCGTGGCCTGCGGGTATTCGGCCCGAGTGCCGGCGCCGCGCAGTTGGAAGGCTCCAAGGCCTTTACCAAGGATTTTCTGGCACGCCACAAGATTCCGACGGCCGGCTATGGCAACTTCACCGACGTGGATGAAGCTCTGGCCTATGTCCGCCAGCAGGGCGCCCCTATCGTGGTCAAGGCTGACGGCCTGGCCGCCGGCAAAGGCGTGATCGTGGCCATGACCCTGGAAGAAGCCGAGGACGCCATTCGCGACATGTTGGCCGGCAACGCGTTCGGTGATGCCGGTAGCCGCGTGGTCATCGAGGAATTCCTTGACGGCGAGGAAGCCAGCTTCATCGTGATGGTGGATGGCGAGCATGTACTGGCCATGGCCACCTCCCAGGATCATAAACGGGTGGGCGATGGCGACACCGGCCCCAATACCGGGGGCATGGGCGCCTACTCCCCCGCTCCGGTGGTTACCGCCGATGTGCACCAGCGCATCATGGATGAGGTCATTTACCCGACTGTGCGTGGCATGGCATCTGAGGGCCATCCCTACAAGGGTTTCCTTTACGCTGGCCTGATGATCGACAACAGCGGCGCCCCGAAAGTGATCGAATTCAACTGCCGCTTTGGCGACCCGGAAACCCAGCCGATCATGCTGCGGATGAAGTCTGATCTGGTGGAACTGTGCGATGCCGCTATCGACGGCAAGCTGGACCAGTGCCCCTCGGAGTGGGACGACCGGGCCTCCGTCGGTATCGTACTGGCAGCCGGTGGTTACCCGGGCAGCTATAACAAGGGCGATGCCATCTCCGGCCTGCCGGACACCGAAACCGAGGGCGAGAAGGTGTTTCACGCCGGCACTCGCCTGAACGGAGACCAGGTCGTCACCAACGGTGGCCGTGTACTTTGCGCCACCGCACTGGGCAACACCGTTACCGAGGCTCAGAAACGGGCTTATGAACTGGCCTCACGGATCCAGTGGGACGGCGCTTTCTATCGCAAGGACATCGCTTTTCGGGCCATTGCCCGCGAACAGTCCTGAGCCCTGGCAGAACCAGTCGGCGAAAACACAGCCCGGTCATTGACCGGGCTTTTTTATGGAGTAATGTAAACGCCTCGCAACGGATGCCGACAAGCCAACCGAAAGGAGCCCCTGATGCCACGCCCGCTAACCCTCAATCTGTTCCTGATTCTGACTGTCTCGCTGGTTCTGAGCGCCTGCTCACGCCAGGGCATCTACGAGACGGCCATCGGGCTCGAACGGTCCTCGGCGGGCCTGGAAGCAGATACCGTGACTGTCGATAGCCTGGATATCGCCTACCTGCGGAATCACGAGGCGGTGGATGGCGACACCATCGTTATGATCCACGGGTTCGGGGCCAACAAAGACAACTGGACCCGCCTCGCCGGCCACCTGACCGGCGATTTCAATGTCTACGCGATCGATCTGCCCGGGCATGGTGAGAGCAGCAAACCCCTCGATATCGGCTATCGCCTGGAAGACCAGGCCGGTTACGTCGCACAGATTCTCGACGCGCTTTCCGTCGATGACGCCCACATTATGGGCAACTCCATGGGGGGTGCGATTACGGCTCTCTATGCCGCCAACCATCCCGGTAAAGTAAAATCGGCGGTGTTGTTCGACCCGGCGGGTATTCTCGAGTATGAAAGCGAGCTGGTGGATCTGGTGATGGAGGGAGACAACCCCCTGATCCCCAGGAAACCCGGTGATTTCGAGCGACTCATGGAATTTGCACTTGAGAAAGAGCCCTTTGTACCCTGGCCGATCATGGGTGTAATGGAAGAGCGGGCCATTGCCAATCGGGAAGTGAACGAAGTCATTTTTGCGGCCATCCGGGACGCCGGTTTCGAGTCGGACTTCCGCGACGCCATCACAGAGATTCAGGCGCCGGTCCTGATCATCTGGGGCAAAGAGGACCGGGTTATAAACTACCGCAACGGCGAGGTGTTTGCGGAAGCAATACCGGGTAGCCGCCTGGAGCTGATGGAAGGCATTGGTCACGCCCCCATGGTGGAGGCCCCCGCAGAATCGGCAGAACTGTTCCGAACCTTTATCGGGCAACCAGCAGAATGAAGCCTTTGGGGGTTGCTTTGCCTGCCTTCCACCTTCTGCGAGTACACGAGCAGAGGAAAACAGGGTAGCCTAGCAACTATTGTGTTTTTGACATCCGAATTGATACCCCATGCCTGAAGCGATCTGGATTACCTTTGCCTTCGGCCTTGGCCTGCTGGTCAAGCTTGTTGGACTCCCTCCGCTTGTTGGCTATCTGGCCGCAGGCTTCGTGCTCAGTGGCATCGCCGAGGCAACCGGTGTTGTGATCGAGGAGACCAACGTTCTCCAACACATCGCGCACCTTGGGGTACTCCTGCTGCTATTCACTGTCGGGCTTAAACTGAAGCTCCGTTCCATCGTCAGCCCGGAAGTGATTGGCGGCAGTTTGCTTCATTTCGGAATTACCTGCGCGGTCTTTACGCCCGGGCTGTACCTGCTCATGGATATCGAATGGTCGACAGCCTTGATGCTGGCCATTGCCCTGTCCTTCTCGAGCACCGTACTGGCGGCGAAGGTGCTTGAATCCAAACGGGAGCTACGGGCATTCCACGGTCGGGTCGCCATCGGCATCCTCATCATGCAGGACCTGATTGCCCTGGTCGTCATGAGTCTCGCGGCCGGGAAGACACCTTCCGAGTGGGCGCTGATTGTGTTCGGGTTGCCGCTACTTCGACCTCTTCTGTTCAGGTTGCTCGATGCCAGCGGCCACGATGAACTGCTGGTACTCCTGGGACTGCTGCTCGCGCTTGTGGTCGGCGGACTTGGCTTCGAAGCGGTTGGTCTGAGTTCCGAGCTTGGCGCACTTGTTTTCGGCGCCATGCTGGCCAATCACCCTCGCTCCCAGGAGCTTTCCAAATCGCTCTGGAGCGTCAAGGAAGTGTTCCTCGTGGGCTTCTTCCTGCAAATCGGCATTGGCGGGCTGCCCGATGGCGACGCGCTCCTCTTTGCCGTGATTGCCGGCCTGGTCCTTCCGCTGAAAGGCATTCTGTTCTTTTTCCTGCTACTGGCCTTCCGCCTGCGGGCCCGCAGCGGCTTCCTGAGTGCGCTGGCACTGACCAACTACAGCGAATTCGGCCTCATTGTCGCCAGCGTTGCCTTGCCTGAATGGCTGGTACCTCTGGCCATTTCCGTGTCTCTGTCGTTCCTGGTATCAGCCCCCATCAACCGGTTCGCGCACGGCCTTTACGAACGCTACGCCCAGGGGCTCAGCCGGTATGAGGGCAGCAAGCATCATCCGGACGAACAACCGCTGTCATTGGGCGACACCCGGGTGCTGATCATGGGCATGGGGCGGACAGGCACCGCTGCCTACGACTGGCTGATCGATGACCAGCCCAAACTGATGGGGCTCGACTCTGACCCGGCTAAGGCCCAACAACACCAGAAAGAGGGCCGCAACGTGGTCTTTGCTGACGCGGAGGACGCTTCTTTCTGGAATGGTTTGCACATGCCGGCGGTGCAATCGGTGATCCTTGCCATGGGTGATATCGAGGGCAAGCTCATCGCCGCGCGCATGCTTCGCAAGATGGGGTTCAAGGGTTTTATCGTGGCACACACCATGTATGAGGACGAAGCAAAGCAGATCCGGGAAGCTGGCGCCGACGAGGCCTATCTGACCATGAGCGAGACCGGCGTTGCGCTGGCCAGCCACCTGATCGACGAGACACCGGCGAAACCGTCCCTGGTGACGGGCAATCCGGAGTAATCGAATCGGCCCGAGCGCCTAACGTTTACTCTCGCTCAAGTGCACAGGTCCTGAAGCCGGTATAGACATCATTGCGCTGGGGCAGATAAGCCTGACGATAGGTGCCGCGGATCAGACAGGATGATGTCGCGCACCCACCGCCTTTGGTGACCTTGTGATCGCCGAACTGCAAGGTGGACATGAAAGGGTACATGTCCACCTTGAAGCCGTCGTAAGGGAGAAACTGATCACTGGTCCACTCCCAGACCGTTCCGGTCATCTGGCGGCAGCCAAAGGGACTGTCACCTTCTGGAAAATCAAACACCGGGTTCTGGGCCATGGCTCTCCCGTCCAGATCCGCGAGCTGACTGGTCGGCGCCTCATTCCCCCATGGGAAACGCCGGAACGGCTCGCCCGGACGATTCCCCAGAGCGGCAACTTCCCATTCGTGTTCTGTCGGCAGCCGACGCCCCGCCCAACGACAATACGCCTCTGCTTCCCAGAACGTCACATGGGTAACCGGAGCGTCCGGATTCAGGGGCTGCCACCGGTCGAACACTCGCTCCTGCCACTGCTCATCATGCCAGCGCCAGTACAGCGGGTGACGTGGAGCACGGAACAGGGGTTCCCGACTGCCATGAACAAGGGCCACGTCGGTTTCGGTCTGAAGCCATTTGCGTCCGCCAAATGACCAGAGGTCAGGGCGCCGATAGCCGCCGTCTTCCACGAACTCCAGGAACTGGCGGTTACTGACCAGGCATTTCGAAATGGCGAAAGCATCCAGCTTCACTTTGAAGCGCGGCTTTTCATTGTCAAAGGCGAAGTCGTCACTGGCATAACTTTGGGATTCGCCCGGCATCCCGATCAGCCACTCTCCTGCCGGAACCAACGCATCTCCGTGATGCGGCTCACCCGGTGCAGGCCGGTACAGATCGGTGTCTGGAGGCGCCGGGTAACCGACGGTCTGACGGCACCAGATCATCGACTCGATGTGCATGTTCTGGTGGTAGATCGCGTAGCGGTAAAGGTAACGAGCCTGATCGGTCAAAGGCTCTTTTTCGATCCGTTCGGCCACGCGGTCATAGATAAGATTGAAGTAGTCGAGGGTCTTCTGGCGCCCGGGAAACAGCTCCCGGTTCCAGCGATCCCGGTGCTCGATATGGAACGAATCCCAGAGATCGTCCATGGATGGATCGTGGCTGGGTGTGCCATCCAGCAGATTGAATACAAACACCTCGTAGAAGAAGGCTGCATGCCCCACCTCCCAGAGCGGCGGATTCACGCCCGGATGGTAGGGAACATCCAGCGCGCTTTCCGGCAGAGAACCTACAAGGGTTTCAGTATGCTTGCGTGTCCATTCAAGCTGATCCAGCAATTCCGCCTTTGCCGCATCGATTTGTTCAATCGCTGTCATCTGGCCAACCACTTATCATCAACGGTTTTGTCAGCATACCAGAGAGTGCCAAACGGCGTTAAACAGACTCACCCCCAGACTGCCAGAATGACAGGGACTGCCACCAGGGCCACCAGTAAAGACAGCGGAAGTCCCAGGCGCCAGTAATCGCCAAACCGGTAGCCGCCGGGTTCCATAACGAGCGCGTTGGACTGGTGCCCCACGGGCGTCAGAAAGGCGCAGGAGGCGCCAATAGCCACTGCCATCAACATGGCGTCTGCGGCAATGCCCAACTGGCCCGAAAGACTCAGGGCGATGGGCGCGACCAGAATGGCCGCCGCCGCATTGTTCACGACGTTCGACAGCAGCATGGTCCCCATCAGTACAATCGTAACGACCACCCAGGCCTCGCCCCCGGAGCCAAGCATCAGCATCCAGGACGCTATCAGCTCCGCTCCACCGGTGGTTTCGAGGGCCTGACCCACCGGAATCATAGCCGCCAGCAAAACGATGACCGGCCAGTCGATCGCACGGTAGGCTTCCTGATTGCTGAGCACGCCACTGAGAACCATGGCGACGGCACAGGCAACCAGGGCAACAGGCGGCGACAACCAGCCCACAACGATTCCTGCGATGGCAGCCACAAACAGCCCACCGGCCAGTAAGGCGTTGCGTTCGCGGCCGAACCGGAGTCCTCGTTCTGCCAGCGGAAGGCACCCGAGCTCCTGAAGGGTAACGCGCAGGGTGTCCTCCTCACCTTGCACCAGGAGAATATCACCAGCCTGAAAGCGAATGTCCCCCAGGCGGCGCTGCAACCGCTGCCCCTGGCGTGCAACCGCCACAATATTGAGGCCATTCTGCTCGCGAAGATTCAGCCTGTTGGCGGTTTTCCCGATCAGGCCTGATTCCGGCGTGATGACCGCTTCCAGCAATCGGACATCACCCTCGGACAGAGACTTTTCGCGCGGTTTTTCCGGTGCACTCTCCTGCTCGTCAGACTCTTTGGAGGAGGACTCCTCTACATTCGCCAACTCAAGAGCAGTGCTGTCGAGAAATTCCTGCAAAGCATCGGTATCCGCCTCCACCAATAGCAGATCGCCACCACGCAAAACGGAAAACGTCGATGGTGCCAGAGACCGCTTGTCATCCCGGATCAACGCCAGCACCACCACATCCTTGTCGGCGTCAGCCCGGGTCAGCAGGCCATGGAGTGTGGCGCCAACATGCGAGGAATCGTCGGGAACCCGGAGTTCGGTCACATAATCCCCGACACTGAACAGCTTGCCGCCATCATCGGGTTTGCCTCGTCTTGGCGTCAGGCGCCACCCGACCAGCGTGATAAAGGCAATGCCTGCCAGGGTAATCGCCAGGCCTACCGGCGCGAAATCAAACATGCCAAAGGACCCCGTTTCCCGATAACTGGCAATGATGATGTTCGGGGGCGTGCCAATCAGCGTCATGGTTCCCCCCAGCAGAGAACCAAATGCCAGTGGCATGAGCAGCAGCGACGGAGAGCGCCCCGCTTCCCGGGACATCCAGATTGCCACCGGCATAAGAAGCGCAAGCGCACCGACGTTGTTGATGAAGCCCGAGCACAGGGCCACCACCGACGTCAGCATCAGCACCTGCAGGGTCGGCCGGTGCCCCACCTTACCGAGCAGGCGCGCCAGGCGGTCAACCACGCCGCCATTGACCAGCCCCTGGCTGATCACCAGAACCGCAGCCACGGTCACAACAGCCGGATGGCCGAAGCCATCGAATAGCTGATCTGCCGGCACGATCCCGGCGATGGCAACGGCGAGAAGCGCCATCAGGGCGACCAGGTCAAACCGGATTCGATTCCAGACGAACAGCACCAGGGCGATGCCCAGTATCGAAAAAACAATAGCCTGACTGACGCTCACTGTAACTCCATGCTTTCAGTCCCTGCCCGTCTGGTTTGCAGTCTGTGTCGGCAAACTTTACAGGGAGCCAGGAATGACAGAACCCTCTCTCTTTAAGCTCCTGAAAGGCCTACAAGTGTATAAACTGGCATACAAACTGAATGTCCGCCAGCAGGAGTTGTTTGCCTGTTTCCCCAGCCGTATGCGGTCACAGGGCAGTGATCGGATCCAGCAGTTCCGGTATTACCAACATTTACTGAACGTCCAGCAGTTCGTTTTCCAGGCAAAGTCTCAGGGAGAGTCGCCATGAAGGAAAAACGACCGCTCGTTTGGTTGTCGGCGGTGTACCCGTGCCCTTCTGCCATCGGACCCTTGTTCAGGGACTGGCAGCTTGTTCACATTCCCATTTCAGACAAACCCACGGCAGGAGAGACGCCCGTCCATGGGGCCAGAGTCGGCGTATTTGATCTTGGCTCGTTGAGCGCGGATCAACTGACCCACCTGCCCGAGTGGCTGGACACGATTCCGGTCCAGCACTGGATTGCCACGCTGGAGCCTCACCAGATCCAGAGCCCGGACGCCTGTGCCCTCACTAACCGTTACTGCACGGACTATCACACGAGGCCTCTGCAGGCCGAACGCCTCAATGCCATTCTTGGCCACCTTTGGGGTATGTCTGAACTTCAGGCGGAGGCATCACGGACCAAGCCCGCCTGTTATCACGACGTTGCTCTTGAGGGTGACTCGGTGGCGATCCGGCATGTCAGAGCGTTATTGCAGAAATTTGCCCGCACGGAGGAATCCGTACTGATCTATGGCGAGAACGGGACCGGCAAAGAAGCCGCAGCCCGTTTCATACACGATCATTCACCACGTAAAAACAAGCCACTGATCGCCGTGAACTGTGCAGCCCTGCCCCGCTCACTGACCCAAAACGAGCTCTTCGGCCACGAAAAAGGCGCTTTTACCCATGCCATGAGCGTCCAGAAAGGGCGCATTGAAGCCGCCAATGGCGGCACTTTGCTATTGATCGGTGTCGACGAGCTTGAATCAGAGCAACAATCCGCCATTCTGCGCTTCCTCCAGGAAGGCCTGATCGAGCGCCTGGGCTCCAACCATCCCATCAGTGTCGACACTCGACTGATTGCAACAAGCACCAAGCCGCTTGAACAGCTGGTCAAGACCGGGGCCTTCCGCAGCGACGTATTTTACCGGCTTGGAAGCCTGCATGTGTTGTTACCACCGTTGCGGGAACGCAAGGAAGACATTCCCATCCTGGCCAGCCGGATACTGTCGGCCACACCCTCAGCCAGAGGCACCAGGCGCCTCACGGACGATGCAATGATTTGCCTGGCCGGGCACCCCTGGCCCGGCAACCTCAGGGAACTGCAGAACCGTTTGCGTCAGGCATTATTGCTGGGAGAAAGCCCACAGATCGGGGCCGAAGACATGGGGTTTTCCACCAACCCGGCGGATAACCACGACCGAAACCGAGACCTCTCACTGGACGCTTTCCGCTCCAGAGCCGATCGGCAGGCGATCTCGGTAAGTCTCGCGCTTGCCCACAACAACGTGTCGGCAGCTGCCCGGCTGCTGAATATTTCACGGGTTTCGTTCTACCGGCTGATGGACAAGCACCACGTGCCCCATGGCCCCTCAACCCGACTTCAGAAAGACAGCTGAAGGAGTTTCCCATGAACAAAAACACACTATGGCTCATCCCGCTTGTTTCTCTGGGTCCGGCGATGCTGGTTGAAGCCGCTCAGGCAGACCGGGATGACGCTCCCCTGGCCACCGAAATCCGGACAACCTCTGACGAGGGTCACGACCCGGCGACCGATATCGCCTCCATAACCGCCGACCGCGGTATCGTCACCCGGCCGGGCCGGTTTTCCATTGAGCCATCCTTTTCCCATGCCCACAGCAACTCGACGGCAGTCGCGATCGAAGGCTACACCGTCATCCCTGCGCTGTTGATCGGACTGATCAACATTTCAGAAATCCAGCGCGATATTTTCGTCGGCGCCGTGTCACTCAAATACGGATTTACCAGCAAGTTTGAAGCGGCGGTCCGCGTGCCTTACCTGAGCATCAACGAGGACCTGAGAGAGCGTGAGGTTTTCCAGGGCACACCGGTGGATACCCTGCGTGAGTCTTCTGGCGAGGGTCTCGGTGATGTTGAAGTATCAGCTCGCTATCAACTGACTGATGGCCTCGGGGGCTGGCCCTACGTAATCGGTGCGCTGCGTGTCAGGGCGCCAACCGGTGAAGGCCCCTACGATGTTGACCAGCGGGTCATCGAGGATAACCAGGGCAACCCGATTGGCGTCGAGCTGGAGAGCCGGCCAACAGGTTCAGGCTTCTGGGCATTCGAACCCGGACTCTCTTTCATCTACCCCACAGACCCGGCCGTGTTGTTCGGCAATCTGAGCTATGTCTGGACCCTCAAAGAGGAGCAGGGCTTTGAAAATGGCGGCACCGTTGACCCCGGCGACATCGTGCGCTTCGGCTTCGGGATGGGATTCGCGTTTAACGATCGCACGTCATTCAGCCTCGGCTACGATCACTCGATCATTCGAAAAACCACATTCGAGAGAGACATTGATCTCTTCGAATCCAATTTCGACCGAATTCAGATCGGGTCTCTGTCATTCGGGCTGTCCCAGCGCCTGTCGCGATCCACATCTCTTAACCTGACGGTAAGCATTGGCGTTACGGAAAACGCGCCCAACAGCGAGATTACACTCAAGCTTCCAATCAGTCTCTAGCGTGGGATCGGGGTTCTGTCAGCGGCCGAGCAACTGAATCAGTTGATCACTGAACCGGGCCGGGAACTGATTCCCCGCACCCAGGTTATTCAGCTCGATATTCAACTGATGCATATTCTGTATGACAGTGCTGTCCAGGCTGTTCTGAACCACCGTCATCCAGCCACTGGGACCTGCCATATGGCTGGCCACCCGCGCACCACCACTACGGTTGGCACTGATCACTTCCAGTACTGTTTCCATCTGGTGGTCCAGCAAACGGTCATTGACGGGCTGGTTGAGGTTGGGAATGGTCAATCGGTTGATTACCAGGGTGTCACCATTAATACCAACAACCTGTTCCAGGCCAATGCTGATCTCCAGGTTATCCATCAGGAAGCCGCCCCGGTACTCCGAAAGCTCCCCGTCACTGATGGGCTCAACTCCGGGGTTCAGTTCCGCGCGAGCCACTGGCGTCAGGGCCGAACAGGCAAAAACGAGTAATGCGACCGCGGGCATCCTGCCCTTCATGATCATCACCATTCCCTCGTGGAGGGCCAGTAGGGCAGCGTGTGCCCGAGAGATGGCCCCCCGAGCCCTTTTTGCAACGGGGCCCTGGCCACCTGTGGCCAATGGCCGTTATCAAGAAAGTGGTCACGCCCCTGATCAAGGTGACTACGGATAACGAAGGCAGTGCCATCCCAGTATTCGCTGAATGTTTCGTGGGGGTAGACTCTCAGACCCCGGGCGGGATCGCCTATCAGTACCTCGTCATCGCTGATGCCCTTAATCAGCACGAAATGACGGAAACCCTCGATGTTCAGCAAGACAATCATCGGCAGGCGCACCTTCTCCCTCAGCCCTTCCAATGGCAAGCGAAACCCATCGGCCTGATACCCTCTGGACGCCAGGTAACGTTTCATATCCAGCATGGAGAACCCATGCCGGCGCACCTTCTCTTCATCTGCCAAGGCCAACATGTCGATAAAGACTTCGTGCTCGGTGACCTGGTCCTCGTAATGAAACGACAATAACGAGGCCACTGCCGCCGAGCCGCAACTGAAGTCGTACTGCTGGCGCAGGACACTGTCGAAGCGGCGGCTTTCAAAACTCTTTACGCTAAGACGGAAGTCCCCGCCAATACCGGGAACCATGACCGATCCGGCAAATGCGGTGGACCATAACAGCCCGGCACTCGCGCAAACCGCGACAAGAACCTTCCTGGTCATGGCCCACCTCCGTCAGTGATTGATCAGTATGTTGATCTGGGTACTGTCCTGAATAACCACCTGGTTACCCGTGTTCTGGATAACCGTGGCGACTCCGCTCATGTTGCCGAAGGCGTTGTCGGAAATACTGTTATTGCCAGTGACAACGTTTCCGGACAGCAGGTTATCGGAGACGTTCGCGTTCTGCTGGTTATTGTTGATTTGCCATTGCAGCGGGATTCCCTGGCGACCGCTGGCATCTTCCAGTTGATCTTCCGACAGGGAATGGGCGTCCATCCACTCCTCGGCCGAAGCATATCCCGCTCCTGTAACCAATAGCGCCAGCAAGGCAGCCTTCAGTTTCCATCTGATGACGTAACCCATGGCAGTTCTCCCGGAATAACCGGGCCGCACCCGCCAAGGTGCGGCCTGGATTCCTTACTGGCCGCCACCACCGGTGGACAGGTTGGACATTACACTGACATTTGCCTGTGTAACGCTGCCGTTGCCGGCATTCTGGGCAAAGGCGCCAACGCCGGTGTAGTTCGCTGAACCGCCGGCGATTTCGTTGCGGTTGCGAGCCTCGGTGTAAGATGCCCTGCCGTTGGCATCGCCATAGGAGGTTGAAGAGCCCGACACACTGCCGTCCAGATCAGCGTTGTTCAGGAACACGTCCAGATCCAGTGCCAATGAGTTATCGGAACTGTCGTTACCGCTGTCGGAGACAGTCGTATTCCCGCTATCGGCAATGTTAGTGGAATTGTCGGAACTGTCATTGCCACTATCCGAGACGGTGGTATTACCGCTGTCCGCTACGTTGGTGGAGTTGTCGGAATTGTCGTTTCCGCTATCCGCAACGTTGGTGGAATTATCGGAACTGTCATTCCCGCTGTCTGCCACATTGGTAGAGTTGTCGGAATTGTCGTTTCCGCTGTCCGCAACATTGGTGGAATTGTCGGAACTGTCATTTCCACTGTCGGCGACATTGGTGGAGTTGTCCGAACTGTCATTGCCGCTGTCCGCGACATTGATGGAATTATCGGAACTGTCGTTTGCGCTGTCTGCCACATTAGTGGAATTGTCGGAGTTATCATTTCCGCTATCGGCCACAGCTGTATTTCCGCTGTCAGCTACGTTGGTGGAATTGTCCGAATTGTCATTTCCACTGTCGGAAATCTTGAACGAATCGGCCACGTCGGTGCTGTTGTCGGAATTGTCGTTGCCACTGTCCGCAACATTGGTTGAGTTATCGGAACTGTCCGTGGAGTTGTCGTTGCCACTGTCGGCAATCTTGAACGAATCAGCCACGTTGGTGCTGTTGTCCGAGCTGTCAGTGGAATTGTCGTTACCGGAGTCAGTATTGCCGGATTGGTCGTTGTTAGCGGTGGAGGTGTTGTCCGCATTGGTATTCGGATCACCGTCCCCGCCCTGATCGGCATAGGCAAAACCGGAAACGCCCATTGCCATCGCGATGGCAGCTGCTAGCAGTGTTTTTTTAGTATTCATGATGTCATTTCCTTTGAGTTGTTGGCTTTTAAGGGATCCGACCCAACCCGCTAGCCTTCGGGTAAGCCAAGGTTCAGACCCGCCAGAACAAAGGAGCGATTCCCGTGCCAATACCGAAAATTCGCATTCATAGCATTGTTTTTAATGGTTTTTCCTTTGAGCGCCTGAAATCCATCCGGTCTTGGTGATGACGAAACTGTTTCAGCGATGAAACAGCGAGTGCAAATGAAAAGGGGGATATGGGAGTTTTATGCGGTCGTTTCAGACACATACAGAAGAAATGAGGTGTCAGAAAAACAAAACCCCGCACAAGGCGGGGTTTTGTGGTTTGAAGCGAACCGGTCAGGCCCGCCTCAGCAACATCCGAACCGTCGATTAACCGAACTGGTTCATGGTGTTGTCTTTACCACCGGCCTTCAGGGCCGCATCACCAGCGAAGAATTCCTTGTGGTCGTCACCGATGTTGGAACCAGCCATGTCCTGGTGCTTAACGGTAGCGATACCCTGACGGATTTCCTTGCGCTGTACACCGGCAACGTAAGCCAGCATGCCTTCGTCACCGAAGTAGCCCTTGGCCAGGTTGTCGGTAGACAGGGCCGCAGTGTGGTAAGTCGGCAGGGTGATCAGGTGGTGGAAGATACCCGCTTCGCGAGACGCGTCACGCTGGAAGTTCTGGCACCACTGGTCAGCCAGCTGACCCAGCTCAGTGTTGTCGTACTCTTCGCTCATCAGCTTGTCACGGTCGTAGGCAGATACGTCCTTGCCTTCTTCCTTCCAGGCGTCGAATACCTGCTGACGGAAGTTCAGGGTCCAGTTGAAGGACGGGCTGTTGTTGTAGACCAGCTTGGCATCGGGCACTACTTCACGGATGCGGTTAACCATGCCGGCGATCTGGCCAACGTGCGGCTTCTCGGTTTCAATCCACAGCAGGTCAGCGCCGTTCTGCAGGCTGGTGATGCAGTCCAGAACAACACGGTCTTCGCCAGTGCCCGGACGGAACTGGAACAGACCGGAGGCCAAACGCTTGGGCTTCATCAGCTTGCCGTCAGACTTGATGACCACGTCGCCGTTGTTGATCTCGGAAGCGTCCTCGATGTAGTCGCCGTCGAGGAAGCTGTTGTACTGGTCGCCCAGGTCGCCCGGCTCGTCGGTAACAGCCAGCTTCTGGGTCAGGCCAGCGCCCAGGGAGTCGGTACGGGCTACGATAACACCGTCATCCACGCCCAGCTCGAGGAACGCCAGACGAACGGCGTTGATCTTGGACAGGAAGTCGGCGTGCGGAACGGTAACCTTGCCGTCCTGGTGGCCACACTGCTTCTCGTCAGACACCTGGTTCTCGATCTGGATGCAGCAGGCACCGGCTTCGATCATCTGCTTGGCCAGCAGGTAAGTGGCTTCGGCGTTACCAAAACCGGCGTCGATGTCGGCAATGATCGGCACAACGTGAGTTTCGTGGTTGTCGATCTGTTTGATCAGCTCTTCAGCCTTGGCGTTGTCACCAGCTTTCTCGGCTTCTTCCAGAGCACGGAACAGGTGGTTCAGTTCCCAGGCATCTGCCTGACGCAGGAAGGTGTACAGCTCTTCGATCAGGCCGGATACAGCCGTCTTCTCGTGCATGGACTGGTCAGGCAGCGGACCAAACTCGGAGCGCAGGGCGGCAACCATCCAGCCGGAGAGGTACAGGTAACGACGCTTGGTGGTACCGAAGTGCTTCTTGATGGACAGCAGCTTCTGCTGACCGATGAAGCCGTGCCAGCAGCCCAGGGACTGGGTGTACTGGGACGTGTCCTTGTCGTAGTTCGCCATGTCTTCGCGCATGATCTTGGCGGTGTACTTGGCGATGTCCAGACCAGTCTTGAACTTGTTCTGGGCGCGCATGCGAGCGGCGTGCTTCGGGTTGATAGCGTTCCAGGTCGGGTGCTGCTTCAACAGGGAAGCAATCTGGTCAACGTCTTGTGCGTAGGGCATGGTCTCAATCCTTTCTACGTTGGTTTTCTAAGTCGTTAGGGAGAAGCGTACAGCAACTTCCGAAGCCAACAACCTGCTCACTTTTTGAGCAAAGCGATGACGTTGAGGGTTACTTTAGTGGTTTCAAATTTATAATTGAAATTTATATGATCTATTTTCGGCATTTTCCTGGTGAATAGTGAATTGACGCCGGTCTTGAGCTGGATCAACACGGGAACCATGGCTATTGTTACGGTGTCCAACCAGCACTTTTAACCGGAACCCACCAGGCGCAAACAGTGTTCTATCTGCAAGCTTTCAGTCATTCCTTGCTGCATGCCCTGAAAAATCTGTTTCCGATCATCGCCGTCGTTGTCTTCTTCCAGCTTCTGATTCTCCAGCAAATACCCGAGAACATCTTCGTGATGGCGGCAGGCCTGCTGATTGTGGCAGTGGGTGTCGCCCTGTTTCTTCAGGGTCTGGAGCTAAGCATTTTTCCGGTCGGGAAAAGCCTGTCCAATCAGTTTGCCCGAAAGGGCTCGGTACCGGTGCTGTTGTCGTTCGGCTTCGCCATGGGTTTTTCCGCCGTGGTCGCCGAGCCGGCGCTCATTGCGGTAGCCCAGCAGGCCGAGGAAATCAGCGAGGGCAAGATCAAGGCCCTGACACTCAGGATACTGGTGGCCGTTTCTGTCGGGCTGGTGGTGGCCCTGGGCGTGTTCAGAACCATCTTCGGTTACCCGCTGCAGTGGTTCATGATCATCGGCTACATCGTTGTGGTGATCATCACCTGGTTCGCACCGCCCGAGATTGTTGGCCTTGCCTACGATTCCGGTGGCGTTACCACCAACATCGTTACCGTTCCCCTGATTGCCGCTCTGGGTATTGGCCTGGCAGCCTCCATTCGGGGGCGCAATCCGCTACTGGACGGCTTCGGTCTGGTAGCCCTCGCCGTCATGGTTCCGATGATCACCGTTCAGCTGTACGGGATTGTTGTGTATTCCGGTGCCCCCGCAGACCCGGTCGCTTTGCCAACGGCGGCCCAGAATGGAACAGTCGACCAGACACCCGTTGTGCTGGGCATGCTGCTCGATCTTGCCGGGATGGTCCGCGACGTCCTTCCCATCATCATTACCATCCTGTTTTTCCAGTATCTGGTTCTGTGCCGTGGGCTGACCAATCCCCGCAAGATCCTGTTCGGATTTGCGCTGGTGGTGCTGGGGCTGTATGCCTTCGTAGTCGGGCTCAAGCTTGGCCTGTTTCCCATCGGAACAAGCATGGCCCGACAGTTGATGGGGATGGAGGAGTATCTGTTCGTCTACCTCTTCGCCTTCATGATCGGCTTTGCCACCACCATGGCCGAACCCGCGTTGATCGCGATCGGACACCAGGCGGAGCAGGCGGCCGCCGGCACCATCAACGGCAACGCCATCCGGATTATCGTGGCGGTCGGCGTCGCGGTGGGTATCACCCTTGGCGTTCACCGGATTATCAGCGGCGATTCCATTCACCATTACATCATTGGCGGCTATATTCTGGTCATCGTCCTGACCGCGCTGGCCCCCAGGTACATCATCCCCCTGGCATACGATCTTGGTGGGGTAACCACCTCAGAGGTGACCGTACCTCTGGTGACCGCACTGGGTATTGGCCTGGCAAGCAGCATCGAAGGCCGCAACGTGCTCATCGACGGTTTCGGCCTGATCGCCTTCGCCTCCATCTTTCCGATTGTGACGGTGATGAGCTACGCCATCATTGTTGAAATGCTCGCAAAGCAGAGGAAAACAGACCCATGAAATTTTCGGTACTGGTAGCAATCGTTCCCGAGGATCAGGAGCAGGACTGCGTTGATGCCGCAAGGGATCTTGGTGCCGGCGGCATCACGGTGCTTTCTGGTCGCGGTATCAGCAATACCGCCAAGAAAACCTTCTTCGGTCTGACCTACGATGGCAGCCAGAGCATTCTGCTGATGGTCCTGGAAAAGAGCCTTTCGCTCGATATTCTCAAAGCCATCCAGAAGATACTCATGCCTGACCATAGCGATTCGAAGGGGCTTGTATTCACACTTCCCCTGGAACATCTGGGTGGGATCGACATGTCACAAGTCGAAAAATTCGAACAACACCTGAAAGATTCACTGTAACCGGAGAACACCCATGAAACTGGTCAAAGATGTGATGGTTCGGGACGTGATCACCATCTCTCCGTTTGCCAGCATCCGCGAGGCGCTATCAAAGATGAAGCAGCATTCTTTGAAGTCGCTGGTGGTGGAAAAGACAAGCGAACACGATGCCTGGGGCCTGATCACCTACACCAATGTACTGAAAACCGTCATCGCCGAAGACGGCGATATCGATCTTCTCAACGTTTATGACGCCTGCGCCAAGCCGGTGATCAGCGTCGGCGAGAACCTGAACGTTCGGCATGCGGCAAGCCTGATGAGCAAATACCGGGTAAAGCGCCTGCTGGTGCTGGCCGACAATGACCTCAAGGGCTTCGTGGTCATGGACGACATCATGGCGGCCCTGCTCGACAGCATCGACTGATGTGTCATCAGGTCAGGCACAGCACCACCAGGCGGTCACCCGGCTGCAACTCCAGGTAGTCCTTCCTGGGCGGGTTCAGTTGCAGGTGGCGCCCACGTTCGTTGGCGTTGTTGCGAAAGACACCCAGGGCAAGCTCACCCTCTGAGGCCACCGTTTTTTCCAGGACCTGAAAGGTCGCACTGGCGGGCAAGGGGTAATCCGCCGGGTCCCGGAACTGGATCTCGGCACCGCCCACAGTAAACAGTTCATCCAGCACGATCCGAAGCTCCCGCCGCAGGGCCACCTGGGCCAGTACGTGACTCAGAATCATGGGACTGATCAACATTTCACTCTGGTGCCCATACAAGAGGTGGCGGTTGTCCGGGTCACTCAACTCCATGATCAGCTGGGGCCTTCGGGCAAAATCGGCCAGGATGTCCTCGAGCTGGAGATACCCCACCATCGCACGGGCATCGGCCTCTTCGCCGGAGGCCAGTCGGTCGCTGCTGAGCAGGATCACCGTATCGTAGCCCGCTGGCCCGATCCGGCGCAGTTCTCCCTCCACCATGTAATCCGCTTCGATATGCCGGCAGTTCAGGCGATCGGCATTCTCCACGTACTGGGCAATCGCCTGTTCCCGCTCGGCTTTCGGAACCACGGATACCAGGTCCACCTCGAAATGACGGTGTCCGTAACTGAGGAATTCCGCAATCAGGCTGGGCACCCGCCGGTTCCAGCCCAGCACCAGAACCCGGTGGTTGGCCTGGTCAGAAGGCCGGTCGACGCGCACCGCCTGCCCCCTTTCCAGCTCCGGCAAAGGTGTCTTTTTGGGATCGGGCTCGGTCTCGGAGTAGTCCCGGGCCATGATGACCACCCGATCGGCCGGATCAATTCGTGAGTCTGAGGGTGCTAGCAGCTGCACGTCCCAGCCTGCACCGCGCTGTTTCAACAGGCCCAGCACGATAACCTCGGGCCGGGCCGCGGCCAGCTCACCAAGCGTTATTCCGCCCAGCGACTCTCCGCCCCGGATGTAGATCTCGTTTCCCTCACCGGCCGTGAGCAATTCGTTGTATACCTCCGATAGCCCGGGATGAAGAATATTCTGAACCATCAGACGACTGATCGTGGCATCGCCCGCTACCACTTCCACCGCGCCTGGATAGGCCCGCTCAATCACCGGAAGCTTGCGAACGTCCTGGATCTCGGCCACAACGAAAGGCAAGGAAGACTTGAGCTGTCTGGCCTGGGCCGCAATGGAGAGCAGTGCCTTGACGGTTTCCACATCCGAGGTCACCAGGCTTCCGGCCTCATGGGCGGCGCTGGGGACGATAACCGCCGCGGCATCCAGACAGGCCACCCGATGCAGGGCGTCCGGCTGGATTGCCGAGCCAGAACG
Organism: Marinobacter sp. MIT932201; assembly: GCF_047123295.1. Classification (NCBI taxonomy): domain Bacteria; kingdom Pseudomonadati; phylum Pseudomonadota; class Gammaproteobacteria; order Pseudomonadales; family Marinobacteraceae; genus Marinobacter; species Marinobacter sp. MIT932201. Next base: position 3,895,936 of record NZ_CP138917.1, read on the forward strand.
CAGGATGATCTGCCGGGCCCTGCGACCGATGCCCGGTTCACTCCGCAGCTCGTGAACCTGGGCCGCCGAAGCCTCCTCCGACAGCACAACAAGATTCAGTTTCTGGGCATCGTGCTTTTCCAGAAAGCGGCGCATCCGGCCACTGGAGCCCAGCAATTCAGAAAGCAAGGGCAGGGTCTGGCTGGTCCAGCCCAGCACCACGACATGGTTTTTAAGCGTTACCGGTGTGAGACCGCGTTCCAGGTCCGCCATCTTGGCTATCAGCCATCGGGTCAGGATGGCCACCAGGGTGCCCATGAACACCACGTACCCCAGAACTGTCAGCAGCGTCGAGACGATTCGCTGCCAGGTGCCGACATCATCCCCCAGATATCCGGGATCGGTCAGCCGAAGGAAAGCCCACCAGATGGCTGAGCCCGGCTCCTCGAAGTCTCCGCCCTGGGGCACCACCAGAAGGCCGCCAATCAGGGAAATCAGGCCGATGAACACACCGACCACAAGAAGCTGGAACCCCGCCCCCTTTACCAGTTGGCGTTCCAGTATGAATTTCACTCGGTCGATCAGCCGGAAAGGCAGCATGGCATTCCTTCTTTTGCGCGTAGTCTTATCGCCTAAGGGTAAACCATTCCGGGACTTCGGGAATCAATGTTTTATCCGGCGGGCTGGCCAGGTTCAGCAATCAGCCGCAAGGCTTCGTCCAGGGAGGACGTGTAGCGGCTCACACCAGGCACCGGCATGACACCGGCGCGAGAGAGGGTTCGCAACGGCTGGAACTGAAGATCGGCGATCACAATTTGCGTACCGTCCCGCTCACAGGTGGCAATCAGTTTGTTCAGGGCAGACAGCCCTCCGGCATCGAGAATGGTGACGCCGTCCATATAAAGGACGAACCCGCGCGCGTTTCTGGCCATCAGCGCCAGCTCTCCGAAAATCCGGTCAGCGGCGGCAAAGAACAAGGGACCATTGATCTTGAAGACCTGCCAGCCCTCGGGCACTCGAGCTTCCGCAATCCGTTTGCTCAGTGTGATATCCGTGACCTTGGTCATCTGGGCCATTTCCCGCATGAACAGGACGGCCGCCAACAAGACTCCGGTGGTGATGGCAATTACCATGTCCAGCAGCACCGTAAGCGAAAAACAGGTGATAAAAACCAGGATATCGCTGCGCGGCGCGGTTTTCAGTAGATGCAGTGACTTGGGCGCCTCACTCATGTTCCAGGCCACCATAATCAGCAGGGCCGCCATGGCCGGCATAGGCAGATAGGCCAGAAGGCCCGCCAGAGAAACCAGGGCAAGCAGCACCACCAGAGAGTGCACCATGGCCGATACAGGGGACTCGGCGCCAGCGCGGTAATTGGCGGCAGAGCGGGCGATAGCGGCGGTCGCGGTAATGCCTCCGAAAAACGGCGTGATGATGTTGCCAAGCCCCTGCCCCATCAGCTCGCTGTTGGCGCTGTGGCGTTTTCCGGTCATGCCATCCAGTACCACGGCACAGAGCAGGGATTCGATGGCGCCGAGCATCGCAATGGCAAACGCGGCAGGTAGCAGGTCACGAACCAGCGACCATGACAAGCCAATTGGCTCGCCCGATGCCCCCGTCTGCTGCCAGGGCCAGGCAAACTCTGGCAGGAAAGGCGGAATACCCGCCCCCATCGAGCCATCGGGCAGCAGATAGCTGAACCTTGAACCAATGGTTTCGACAGCAGCGCCTCGTGTATTCAACCACAGTGCCAGAAGACTCCCGATCACCACAGCCGGCAGATGCGGCGGCACCGGGGTTTTAAGTCTTGGCCAGAGCAACATTACAGTCAGGGTGACACCGGCCACGAGCGTGCTCATGGCATCAAACTTCGGCAACGCGCTTGCCAGCAACGCCAGTTTATCCCAGTAGTGCTCGGGCATATCGCCAACCGGCAGACCCAGAAAATCCCGGACCTGCAAAGTGGCAATCACCACCGCAATGCCTCCGGTGAACCCCAGGGTGACAGACTCCGGAATGTACTCGATGAATCGCCCCAGCCGCATCAGAGCCATGATCATCAGCAAAACGCCGGACATCAGGGTAGCCAGCAGCAAACCACCCAGACCATAGCTCTGGGCGATCGGATAGAGAATAACAACGAAGGCAGCCGTAGGCCCGGAGATACTGAACCGGCTGCCACCAGTCAGTGCAATTACAAACCCGGCAATAATGGCGGTGTAGAGCCCGAACTGTGGCGCAACACCACTGGCAATCGCCAACGCCATGGCCAGAGGTATGGCAATAATGCCCACCGTTACACCGGCCATCAGATCCCGTAGAAAACGCCTTCCGCGATAGGGCTCATCGATGCAGGCTTCTCGGAATGCGTGGGCTATCCGGAGTGAAAACAGGTGGGCGCGATGCGGCATAAAAGACTCGTTAATTGCAACTGATGCCTGTAAATTATATGCTCATAAAATATTCATTCAATGTTAATATGATTAACATACTTAGCAATCACCAAAGGTTATGAACAACTCCATGGAAAAGCGCACTGCCCGTCTGACGTTGCTGATCGACCCGGAAAAAAAGGCCGCCTTTGAAGAACTGTGCAAGCAGGAAGACGTAACCCCGTCCCAGAGGGTGCGCCAATTCATCCGGGAATACGTGGAAGAAAGGCTGGGCCCCGACTGGCGAGAAGAACGCGAAAAAAGATCCTGAATGTGATCAAAACGTAAGGACTGTCATGAACGTTTTTGCGCCAGCCCTGCTCATTGCCACACTGTCCGCCCTGAACGGATGTACTGCCATGCCTTCATCAAAAGACCCTGATGCGGTTCTGACAGCACCGCAGACCCAGTACGATGCCCGCATCATTCAGCCTGAAAACAACACCGTTCTGACGCCTGAACAGCTGGCGCAGAAGCTGATCGACACAGATGTGGTCATTGTTGGCGAATACCATGGGCACCACGGCTCACATCTTCTTCAATCCCGGCTTCAGACCACCCTGTTCCAGCAACGGCCAGAGCAGATTCTCAGCATGGAACAGTTCAACCTGGACCGTCAGGACCAGCTGAACCGCTACCTGGAGGGAGAAACCGGCGAAACCGAGATGATTGAAGATGCCGATGCCTGGGATAACTACCGGGCCTCCTACCGGCCACTGGTGGAATTTGCCCGCAGGCATAATCTGCCGGTGATCGCGGCGAATGCGCCGGCAGACGTCGTGCGCTGTGTCGGCCGGAAAGGTCCGGAATACCTCGAGCGTGTCTCGGACAGCCTGAAACAGAAGTTGCCCTCCGCCCCCTTCATGGACACCCCGGCTTACCGGGAAAAGTTCATGGCAGCCATTGGTGCGAGCCATCAGGCAGACGACACCATGAGCGAGCGCATGGAAAACACCTACAAGGCTCAGCTACTTCGCGACAACACCATGGCTGCCCGCATTCTGCAGGCCCGGGCAGAGCATCCGGGGCACCAGGTGCTGCACCTGACCGGCACGTTTCACAGTGAAGACGGCCTGGGAACCGTGGCGCTGTTGAAGCAACGTGCTCCGGAGCTGTCTGTCGCAGTAATCAGTCCAGTGTTCTGGCCATCGGACATCAACCAACCACCACTGGACAGCAATCGCACGAAAGGTGACTTCGTTTACTTTATCCAGCCCCTGCCAGACGAATTCCGGGATTCCGAGCGGGAACGCGAAGCCATGAGGGCCCGTTTCAGCCGATCAACCGACAGGTCCTGTGACTAAGGTGACCTCTACCTACCGGAAAGGTCCGGTTCCAGCTTGAGGGCCTCATCGAATATGGAAAGATCCTGATCGCTGAAGAGAACAAACCGGACCAGGCGAACAGAGTTGAGATCTGCCAGGGTGTCGGCGACCGTTTTCATGGCCACAGCCGCTGCGTCTCTCAACGGGTAACCGAAAACCCCGGTTGAAATGGCTGGAAAGGCAATGGAGGACAGGCCGCGCTGGTCCGCCAGGCACAGAGCGTTCCGGAAACAGTCCGCGAGCAGACGGTCTGACGGCTCATCCACCCCATAAACCGGGCCCAGGCAATGGATGACATGCCGGTTCGGAAGGTTGTGGGCGGAGCTGATCACCGCCTCGCCAGGACTGATGGGCGCCAAAGTCCGGCACTCCTCTGCCAGACCGGTGCCTGCGGCACCGTGAATGGCACCGGCCACGCCACTGCCGGGCAGAAGTTCTGCATTGGCCGCATTCACGATGACATCGATATCCGGTTGCGCGGCAATATTGCCTTTGACGCACTCAACTTTCACAGCCGTCATGATTCCTCCCTTCCAGCTTTTGGGGTGAAGCGCTAATCTTGTTCCTGATATTCAGGATAGCAGCCATCAGCCGGACGCTTTCCGGGACTTTCCGGAGCTCTCCGGTAATGCCAACAGGGACACTCCATGAAGCTTCTTGCCTCGCTGATTCTCGGCATCAGCGCCATCATCTCCGCCGCCCTGATCAGTGACGGCCTGACTGACCTGAAAACCGGCGACCGCTATGTCACCGTCAAGGGTGTGGCTGAACGGCAAGTAACTGCAGATCTTGCCTTGTGGCCCATTCGCTTTGTTGCAACAGGGGCGTCGCTGAGTGAGGCCCAGGACAAGGCCAGAAGCAGCCGGGATGCAATCATTGCCTTCCTGAAACTGCAGGCCATTGACCAGGATGCGGTCGAACTCCAGCGCCTGGATGTCACCGATACCCGGGCCAACCCCTACCAGGCCAATAACGGCGAGCAGAAATTCATCATCAGCCAGACCCTGATGGTCCGTAGCACCGATATCGCCCGGATCCGCCAGGCCGCACAGGGGGTCAGTGAACTGGTGGACTCGGGAGTGGTGCTCTCTTCGGACTACGGCCCATCGGGGCCTACCTATCTGTTTAACGGACTCAACGATATCAAGCCCGAGATGATCGCCGAAGCCACGGCATCAGCGCGGGAAGCGGCAGCCCAGTTTGCCCAGGATGCCAAGGCGGAACTCGGGGGTCTGCGACGCGCCAATCAGGGTGTGTTCCAGATTCTGGCCCGGGATCAGGCACCGGGCATCATGGAAGGACAGCAACCCGTCAAAACCGTTCGCGTGGTCTCGACCGTTGAATATTACCTTCGCTAGCCGCGCGGGTTACTGGGTAGCCACCATCTCATCGGTAACCTGATATTCACCCGCCAGCCAGCGCAGAACCTCGTTGGCTGCAGGGTGGTCGAAGGCATCGTAGGTGTGCTGCAGACTCTGCCGCTTTTCAGCACTGATCCGGCCCAGGCCGGCGTCCTGAAGCACCAGCAAATCCGCCTCCAACTGCGCCGCCAACTCCCGGCCCAGCACCTCCCGGGCCGCGTGGCGGAACGCCTGGCCGTATTGATAGGAGGGTCCCAGGCGATAGGATTCTGCCAGCGTGATGGCCGGCACTGCCGTTAACGTCGGCTGCAGTGCCGGATTGATCCCGTGGGCTGCCAGATGCGCGGCATTGGCCGCCGGTCGCCCGGTGAACGCGCGAAGGTGCAGATGTTGCGACATCCGGTCACCGTCATTGACCGGGTAATTGTCCCAGAGTACCGGCTTGCGCCCGAGCAGATCCCCGATCCTCTTCAGGTGCCCGGGCGATACTTCCCGGGAGCACACCTCCTCCCCGGTCCAGAAGACATTCACCGAATGGTCCAGCTTGCGTCCGAGAGTTTCCAGATAATCTGCCGGACGCTCTCCAAACACCCGATCCAGTACGGGGTCGTCAGAATAGTAACTGGGACAGACGCTCAGAAACTTGATGGCAGTTTGCTCACGAACCCAGTGCACTATGTCAGCCTGAGTACCGGCAAGGTCCGGGGTATCGGCACGCATGTCGTCAAACAGGATCGCCAGTTCGTCAATACCGATACGTTCCAGCAGCGCGAGTTTGTCTGCCAACGCCGTGCGGGCCTCGTCGTCGAACCGGTTGAATATCTCGAACGGGCTCAGACCCACCCCGAAACGCACGCCCTCACGTCGGCAGAAGCGCGAGAACTCGGCCAGCTCCGAGGCCATGGCTGGCGGGTGTGGCTGCTGCCATTTGCGCCGGAGGAAGGCATCGGCCTTGGGAGCATAGAGATAAAACCTGTAACCGTGGGGTGCCAGGGTGCGGACCAGGTGTCGACGTTCCTGCCAGGTCCACATGGGGCCGTAGAATCCTTCAATGATGCCTAGTGTCGTTGTCATGGCCTATTTCCGTTTCGCTGACGTCGGAGCCCGGCGGGTACCCCATAACCCTCAATTTTGACTAGACTTAACGCTAATGCCAACTACAAACGACCCGCCCCGGTAAGGAGCAAAGCAATGGAGATAACAACTTTCGAGGACCTGATTGACTGGACACGTCAGTTGCACGCGCATCTGTCCCGTAGCCTTCATGAATCGGCCAAACTGAACAATGACGAGAGAGCCTCCGCGTTGCTCGATTACCTGTCGCGCCATGAGTCGCTGCTGGAGAAAGCCGTGCGTGAATTCGAGAGCCAGGCCGAACCAAAGGCCATGAGCACACGCCTCTACGATTACCTGAACAACCAGCACAAGCCGATTGGCCCCAGCGCCGACTCCTACACCCATTACGCGTCCATGTCTTTCGAGGACATCACCCGGGAGGTCTTCCAGTTTCACGACCAGGTCATGGACCTCTACGATTCACTGATCGGCAAGGCGGAAATCCCCGAAGCCAAGTCGCTGCTGGAAGACCTCCTGGCGCTGGAAGAACACGAGGCGATGCGTCTCGCCAGCCAGATTGGCAGGATGCAAGATCTCTGATCCACCCTACGACCAAGGTCGTACATCCACCGGTTTTTGATTTCGTTTGTTAACGATAATTGCTAACGTGAACTAGCATCAAGAGTAGTTTTCCCCAAAAGGGGGACGCTCGACCCACAAAAAAGATAAGAGGATAGAAGAGCAATGAAGATCCGTTCTGTTCTTTCCGCGGCTGTGCTGGCTGTGGCAACTACCTTTGCCTCCTCGCAGGCGCTCGCCCAAGACACGTTCACCCTCCGCCTTGCGGAAACCTGGGGACCAAACTTTCCGATTTTCGGTGACACCACCAAGCGTTTCGCCGAAACCGTAGAAAAAATGTCTGACGGCCGCCTCAAGGTCCGCATTGATTCATCCAACAAGCACAAAGCGCCCCTCGGCATTTTTGACATGGTCAAGGCCGGCCAATACGACATGGGCCACTCTGCTTCCTACTACTGGAAGGGCAAGGTTCCCGAGACCCTGTTCTTCACCAGCATGCCGTTTGGCATGAATGCGATGGAACAGTATGCGTGGTTCTATCACGGTGGCGGCATGGAGCTGATGCAGGAAGTCTACGAGCCCCATAACATGCTGTCCTTCCCGGGCGGTAACACCGGCGTTCAGATGGGCGGCTGGTTCCGCAAGGAAATCAATTCGCTGGAAGACCTTCAGGGTCTGAAGATGCGTATTCCCGGATTCGCCGGTGAAGTGTTCGCGGAAGTTGGCGTTAACCCGACCAACATCGCTCCGGGCGAGCTTTACACCGCTCTGGAACGCAACACCATCGATGCCGTTGAGTGGGTAGGTCCGGCACTGGATCTCCGTCTGGGTTTCCAGCAGATTGCCGACTACTACTACACCGGCTGGCATGAGCCTGCGACCGAACTTCAGTTCCTGGTGAACAAGCGCGTCTGGGACAAGCTCCCGGCTGACCTGCAGGAAATCATGCGTGTTGCCATGCGCACCGCCTCCTATGACATGCTGGTTCATTCCCAGCACGCCAACGCGGAAGCCTGGGCCAATATTCGCGAGGAATATCCGAATGTCCAGATCAAGCGTTTCCCGGACGAAATCTTTGATGCCATGTATGAAGCCAACAACAAGCTGCTGAAAGAAGCCGCTGCTGAGAGTGACATGGCTGCCAAGATTATCGACTCCCAGGCGAACTACCTTGAGCAGAGCCGCGCTTATTCCAACATTTCCGAGCGCGCCTACCTCAACACGATGGCCGAAGTCGAGTAAGATATAGGCTTTAACGGAGCCGGGATCTCTCTCCGAGTGATCCCGGTTTTGTCGTTTATAGCAACGGATAAAAACGCCAGCTCTCCTGGCGGGGGATCATCAATGCGGTGGATCATCAAACTGGACGACGGGCTTGCCCGGCTGTCCATCTTCTGTGGGTGGGTTGCCTGTGTCGCAATGATACTGATGGCAGCCAACGTCTTTTACGACGTGGTAGCCCGCTACGCGTTCAACAACGTTTCAATCGGCATGCAGGAAATGGAGTGGCACCTCTATTCAGTGGTGTTCCTGCTGGGTATTCCCTACGCATTACGCACGGATGGTCATGTTCGGGTCGACGTTTTTTACACCAAATGGAGCAACAAGGCCAAGGCCTGGGTCAACCTGATTGGCGCCCTGATCTTTGTCATTCCATTTGCCTATCTGATTGGCATCTACGGTTACGATTTCGCGCTGGACTCCTACAACATGGGAGAAGGCAGCGGTGATCCTGGCGGCCTCCCGCACCGCTGGATCATCAAATCCGTTATCCCTGTCAGTGCCCTCTTCATCGGGATTGCGGGGCTGAACATGGCGACCTACGCCCTGCGAGTCATGGCAGGAGACAAGGAGTACGAAGGTGAGCACAGCGCAGGAGGCCTCGCATGATCGGTATGATTATGTTCGGCGTCGCCCTGTTGATGCTGATGCTGGGCTTCCCCGTCGCATTCACCTTCGGGGGCGTTGCACTGTTCTTCGGAATCTTCGCCGAGGGCATGGATCTCTTTGCGTTCATGCCCTATCGCATCATGAGCGTAATGCAGAATACCGTTCTGATGGCCGTGCCGCTCTTTATTTTCATGGGCGTCGTACTTCAGCGCACCCGTTTGGCTGAACAGTTGCTGACCTCCATGGGTCGACTTTTTGGCGGCCTGCCGGGTGGCCTGGCCATTTCGACCATTCTGGTCGGTGCCCTGCTCGCCGCTTCCACCGGCGTCGTTGGCGCCAGCGTGGTAGCCATGGGCCTGATTTCCCTGCCGGTCATGTTGGCCCACAAATACGACAAACGGCTCGCTACCGGAACCATCTGTGCGTCCGGTACGCTCGGCCAGATCGTTCCGCCCTCGATCATCCTGATCATTCTCGGTGACGTGCTTGGTCTTCCCGTCGGCGACCTGTTCAAGGCAGCAGTCTGGCCCGGCATTGTGCTGGTGGGGCTGTACATCGCCTATATCCTGGTCCTGACCAGGCTGCGGCCCGAGACGGCTCCGGCCATGCCGGATGAGCCTGGCGTCTCCCGGAAGAAGGAGATCTTTAACGCACTGCTGGCAATCATTCCGCCGCTGGCGCTGATCGTTGTGGTGCTGGGTTCGATCTTCACCGGTATTGCGACACCCACGGAATCGTCCGCACTGGGCGGCGTTGGCGCTATTGTCCTGGCCATCATCTACCGTCAGTTCTCGTTCAAGATGGTATGGGATGCGTCCAAGGACACGGTGAAGGTGACCGCCATGGTCTTCGCGATCCTGATCGGTGCCACCGCTTTCTCCATGGTGTTCAGCTACACCGGCGGCGACTATCTGCTGGAGGAGTGGCTGCTTCAGCTACCCGGCGAAAAGTGGGGCTTCATCATTCTGGCCATGGTGGTCATTCTGGTACTGGGTTTCTTCATCGATTTCGTGGAGATTTCCTTCATCATCGTGCCCATCCTTGCGCCGGTGGCTGAAGCTCTGGGCATCAACATGCTCTGGTTCGCGATTCTGATCGCAATGAACCTGCAAACCAGCTTCCTGACGCCACCGTTCGGGTTCTCGTTGTTCTACCTGAAGGGGGTAGCACCGCCGGAGGTGCGAACAACGGACATCTACAAAGGCGTGCTGCCCTTCATCCTGATACAGATGTTTGTGCTGGCACTGATAGTCATTTTCCCAGAATGGTTTGGTATGAGTTCCTCATACTGATTCGAAAAATACCGGGCCTGAGGGCCCGGTATTTTTTTCTGTCCCTCTCATTTCCTGCGACTCTATTCTCACGATAGTTTTCTTCTTCATACGCCTCACCTGACAAAATCTGACTGTTTTCTATACTGAACGGACAAGCGGTGATTCTCAGACTGGTATTCGGGAACCCTGGAACACGCACGTCGACAAAACATTGATGTTGAGGTTATGAAGGGAGATTGGAGTCCATGAACCAGAGCACTGCCCAGAAACCCCGTGACCACGGGCAAGAACCCAAAAGCCATGTTCTGACCCTGCCATTGGAAAGCACCCACGTGGACCGGTCACCGCACACGTACGAGCGCTGGCTGATTGCCAAGTTGATGCGCATGGCCGGCTCACCGCCACTCCGGTTCCGACTCTGGAACGGCGATGTCATCGAACCGGATGGCCAACAGGCACAGTTCACTCTGCACCTCACCGACCCCAAGGCCCTGTACGCACTGGTGACCAACCCTAACCTGGCGTTCGGCGATCTCTACAGCGCAGGTCGCCTGGAGGTAGAAGGCGACCTTCCTGACCTGATGGAAACCCTCTACCGCTCAGTTCATCAGGCGCGCCAGAAGTGGCCGAAATGGCTGGAAGCACTCTGGCGCAATCACAACCCCCGGTCCACCGGGATCTCCGAAGCCAAAGAAAACATTAACCATCACTACGACCTGGGCAACGAATTCTACCAGCTCTGGCTGGACAGCGCTGAAATGCAGTACACCTGCGCCTATTACGAGAGCCCCGACCTGACCCTGGAACAGGCTCAACTGGCCAAGCTGGAGCATGTCTGCCGCAAGCTCCGTCTCAAACCCGGCATGACCGTAGTCGAGGCCGGCTGCGGCTGGGGTGGGCTGGCCCGTTACATGGCCCGTAACTACGGCGTCAAGGTTCACTCCTACAACATCTCAAAAGAGCAGCTGGCCTTTGCCCGGGAGGAAGCACGCAAGCAGGGGCTGGATCATCTGGTGGAATACGTCGAGGACGACTACCGCAACATCAGCGGCCAGTACGATGCCTTTGTCTCCATCGGCATGCTGGAACACGTGGGAAAAGAAAACTACGAAGCGTTGTCCGAACTCATCAAGCGGAGCCTGAAACCCGACGGGATTGCCCTGCTCCACAGTATTGGCCGCAATCGCCCGATGCTGATGAACGCCTGGATCGAAAAACGCATCTTCCCCGGCGCCTATCCGCCCAGCATCGGCGAATTCATGGAAATCTGCGAACACGGCGATTTCTCGGTGCTGGATGTGGAGAACCTGCGCCTGCATTACGCCCAGACCCTGAGCCATTGGATGGATCGTTTCAACGAGAACGAAGACAAGGTAACGGCCATGTACGATGGCCACTTTACCCGGGCCTGGCGCATGTATCTGGCGGGCTCCATCGCTGCGTTCCGCGCCGGCTCCCTGCAGCTGTTCCAGGTGGTTTTCACCCACGGCGACAACAACAGTCTGCCGCAGAACCGCCGGGACCTGTATGAGTTTCCAGCGGCACCAGAGGAGGCCTGATGGATTATTACGACCTGATCATCGTGGGTGCCGGCCCAGCCGGCTCCACCCTGGCCAGTGCCCTTGAGACCAGCGGCAAAAAAGTACTGATCATCGACAAACAGGATTTTCCCCGGGATAAAACCTGCGCGGGCTGGGTGACTCCTGCCGTCATGGAAACCCTGAAGATTGATCTCGACGAGTACGCCAACGGACGGACACTCCAGCCCATTCGCCGGTTTCGCATCGGCATGATGGGGCAGCCGGCCGTGGAAAACGACCACGGCGATGTGGTCAGCTATGGCATTCGCCGGTGTGAATTCGACGATTATCTGCTCAGCCGTGTCACCGGTCCGAAACAGCTCGCCACGCCGGTCAAGTCCATCGTCCGGAAAGACGGCAACTGGGTCATCAACGACACCTGGGAAGCCCCCCTTATCGTGGGTGCCGGCGGGCACTTCTGCCCGGTTGCACGGTTGCTTGGCGACGGCCCGGGTAGCCACGAGACCGTTGTCGCCGCCAAGGAGGTGGAATTCGAAATGACACCCGAGCAGGCTTCCGCCTGCGAGGCCCGGGGCGACACCCCGGAGCTCTGGTTCTGCCGCGATCTCAAGGGTTATGCCTGGGTGTTTCGCAAGGGCAATTACCTGAATATCGGGCTGGGCCGGGAGGATAACCACAAGCTGAGCGGTCATCTAGAGGCTTTTGTCGATGAGATGAAGTCCGCCGGGCGCATTCCGGAGGACCTGCCCGGGCGCTTCAAAGGCCACGCCTACCTGCTTTATGCCCATGCCGAGCGGCCACTGGTGGACGACGGTATTCTGTTGATTGGCGATTCCGCCGGCCTGGCTTACACCCAGAGCGGTGAAGGCATCCGGCCCGCCATTGAGTCAGCGCTGCTGGCGGCAGATGTGATACGGGACGCGCCGGATTATTCGGCCTCCTCATTGCAGATCTACGGCGATGCCATTGCCGAACGCTTTGGCAATCGGGCGGCAGACACGGATCAGGGCTGGCAGGTCCCGGACTGGATCAAGACGCCACTGGCCAGCAGCCTGATGCGCTCGCACTGGTTTACAAGAAAGGTGGTTACGGAGAAGTGGTTCCTCCATCAGGAAGTGCCGCCGCTGAAAGCCGCTGTCTGAGGCGGAAAACAAAAAAACCCGGGAGGATCGATAACGATGCCGCCCGGGTTTCTTTCAGGCCCTGAACTCAGTTCGCCGTCAGTTCAATCACGTCAATACCGTACAGGGTGGTGGTTCCGCTGATTTCATTTCCCACTGCCAGCAAGGGCTGCCCATTCGGGCTGTCCTCGGCGGCGATGAAGGCAATGCCCTCCGGCCCGAGATCTTTGGCCATACCGGCCTGCAGGTCTGCATCCGACACTGAGAAATCCCGATTATTCAGGTACTGGACGAATTCCGGATTCTGGGGATTGGTCACGTCGTAAACCATGATTCCGCCAATTCGCTCAAGACCGATAAACGCGAAGGTCTGGCCGTTGATTGTGCCAACCGTGACGGCTTCCGGCTCAGGACCTTTGTCATCAGATCGGTTGTCGAAATTGTTCTCGTCATTGGTGGCATTGAAGTTCTCAGGCAACAGACTGGCGGTGATCCGCTCGAATTCGCTGCCGCTGTCAAAGACCCTCTGGCCATCGGCAGACCAGATAGAGAAGGATCGTGCGCCGTAGGTGTAGATTTCGCTGTATTCGCAGTCTACTTCCGGATCTGTCGCCGGGTCAGAGGGATCGCAGCCATTGCTGACGCCCAGGGTCGAGGTCACGTTGATCCGACCCAGGTTCTCCTCCAGCTGAAGATCGGCCGCATTTGGGAAGGCCGTGGCATCCAGGGTCAGATCCCCAAGCCGGAACTCTTCGGAGAAGCCATCGTAGTCCCGGGAATCACCCTCGTTGGCGGTGATGTAGTACGTCTTGCCGTTGTAGCCGTAGCTGGTGATCGCGTCCGGCATATACATACCTTTTACCGGCCAGTTGCGAATGTTGATGCCGCTATCCCGATTGCTGACGTCCAGCTCGTTTCCTATCACGCTGTGGTCCTTGAAACCGAGGGGCAGGATCGCATTGATCACCCCGGCCTCGATATCCAGCTCGGCTACGGCGTTGTTCTCCTGCAGGGCGACCCAGGCGGTCTTGTTGTCGAGGGAGACCGCAATGTACTCCGGCTCCATATCCTGGGCGACGGTTGCTCCCGGCCCAAACACCCGCACACCGCTGGCTTTCAGGGCCACCTCATCGGCATTGAAGGCTTCGAATCCTGCGGTGGTTACCGTTGCACCGGCAACGCCCGCTGACAGATCAATAATGCTGACGGATCCCACCGGATCGTTGGTGTAGTCGTCGCTGGGTTCACCCTCGTTGGCGACCAGCACTTTCATGCCGTCCCGGGTAAAGGTAACCATATCGGGCAGCGCCCCTACCGTAACTTCACCAACCTTGCCAAGGTCAGTGGTGTTGTAGAAAACGACCTTGCCGTTGTCCTGCTTGACGTCGGCTTCGATGGCCACCGCCACCAGGCTGCCGAAGACAGCCACACTGTTGGCGGAAGCACCCTCGGCGGTCGCATCGATGGTCTGCAAGAGAACCGGTTGGGAGGGGTCCTGGATATCAAGCACGTCTACCTTGGAGGCACCGGCGTTTACAACGAACAATCGCTGGTTGGCAGCATCGTGGGCAACAATTTCGGCAGCTCCCACGTCGAACACATCGCCCGGGGCCTGATAGGTGCCCAGGACATTAAGTTCGATCAGTGATTTACTGGTGCCGTTGATACCATCAGCGCCATCGTCACCATCATTGGTACAGGCGCTCAGGCCCAAGAGGGAAGACAGGATGGTTGCGGAAAGCAGGGTCTTACGGAACATGACATTGTGCCTCTGGCATTGCTTGGTGTAGGGAATTCCTACACACGCTAGGCCACAGGCGTGACAGTTCAGCGTCAATTCCGAGTCATTACCATGACGAATTGCTGACAGGAAATCGGGATAGGGGGGAGCCATGAGGCTCCACCCCTCCCACACCACCCGGCATGCGGGTCCGCACCGGGCGGTTCGAGACGTTGAGGGTTCACGAGAGTCTCGGCACTCCCAACCGGTCGAAGTAGGCAATCGTCAGGACATTGTGGATGGCAGAGCGACTGTTGTGCCACCAGCGGCGACTCAGAGCCGCCACAGATTCAGCCACCCAGGAACTGGCACCCAACCGGACCAGCTCCCGGTAGATCGTCTTACCCCGCCGCCACTGCCGGAGGTGGAGCATTCTCAGACGACGACGTATCCACTCATCCAGTGATCGCCAGATGCGTGGCGTTTGCGCCAGCCTGAAGTACCCTTTCCAGCCGAGCAGGTATCGGCGGAGTTGCTCTACCACCTGTTCAATACTGCGACCCCCTGATCCCCGGGTCAGTTGCCGGATCCGGAGCTTGAACGCCTGTAACGCCCTGGTGGATACCGCGCGTCGAACCTCAGCGTTCCTCCCTTGCCACAGGGCATAGCCGAGGAACTTGCGCCCGAACACGCTGGTCACCGCGCTCTTGGCTTCGTTAATCACCAGACGCAACTTTCCATAACAGCGGCGGAGTAACTGCATGACCCGTTCTCCCGCCTTGTGGCTGCGAACGTAGACGTTGCAGTCATCGGCGTAACGGGCGAAGCAGTGCCCCCGGCGTTCCAGCACTTTATCCACCTCGTCCAGCAGAACGTTGGCCAACAACGGCGACAATGGCCCGCCTTGCGGCGTGCCCTCGTGCCGATCCATGACCACACCACCGTCCATGATGCCCGCGTTCAGGTACGCACGAACCAGCCGGATAACGCCGGGGTCGTTTATGCGTTTCTTCAGGCGGTCGATCAGGATGTCGTGGTTGACCCGGTCGAAGAACTTCGACAGGTCGACGTCCACCACGATATGGCGGCCCTGTTGGGCGTAACGCTGCGCAGCCAACACGGCGTCGTGGGCCCGACGGCCCGGGCGGAAGCCGTAGCTGTGCTCGCTGAAGGTGGGATCAATCAGAGGTTGCAGCACTTGCAACAGTGCCTGTTGAATCAGACGATCAGTGACGGTGGGGATGCCCAGTTCCCGCTCACTGCCGTCCGGCTTCGGGATGCCTACCCGACGGACGGGCTGTGGTTGGTAGGCGCCGCTCAGCAGGTGCTGGCGAAGCTCAGGCCACGCCCATCGCAGGTGTTCCGCGGTTTGGGCAATGTCCAACCCGTCCACACCTGCCGCTCCCTTGTTGGCCTTCACGCGCTTCCATGCCCGCTGCATATTCTCTCGTGCGAACGCCTGCTCAAGCAGGCTTCGCCCTGCGCCTTCCGGTTCTTGTCGCGGGAGTCCTGCTTCATCGCTCATCGCCTTCGGCAAGGCTTCACCTGTCCGTTGCGCGATCCGCCCCGCTGGCGCGGGCATCTGATGCCGTACAGTGCTCATCGACAAGGCGTTTGACGCTCCTTCTCGTTCGGCCCTTCGCCCTGTGTTAGCGGTTACTATGGCCTCTGCTGACTTCTCGCTCCGTGTTGCCACGTCGCCCTTTCAGGCATGAGGCGAGATCTCCCCGGGTAAGAACACACTCCTTCGCCGCACAACCGCCGGATTTACACCACTTCGCCTTGGCCACAAGAGCTTCGCGGCTTTTGGCCCGCTCGCCCTGCTTGGCAGTGCCTCATATCCGATTCTTGTTCATCGGCTCACGGTTTACGCTCCACGCTTCCTCCCCACGGTCGGTCACCCTTCCGCAGTTGCGCTTCACTTCGTTCGCTGTGGCCAGCTCACGGGAGGACTTGCACCTCCAGGAGTGCGCCCGTGCCGGGCGCACCAAAAAATGGCGACCCGAAGGTCGCCATTCCGTAACTTCAATCGACTCAATGGCCGAGGTAACTCCGATACATCCAGACAGTCTTTTCCTGCTGAGAGATGTAGTCACTCATAAGGGCAACTGTGCCCTCATCTTCCGCGTCACCCGCCAGACTGAGCAACGCACGCTGTTTGCCGATCAGTTTGGCAAAGCTTTCCACGATGTTCTCCATCGCTTCCTTGCCGTCTGATACATCTTTGCGCTCGGGCACTTCAGACCGCTCAATATAGGTGCTGTAGGCGTGAGCCGGCCGATGGCCAAGCGTCAGCACGCGTTCTGCAATCTCATCAATCTTGAGCAACAGATCATCGTACAGCTCTTCGAATTTCACGTGCAGCTCGAAGAAGTTGTCGCCCTTGATGTTCCAGTGGTAGCCACGGACATTCATGTAGAAGATCTGATAGTTGGACAAAAGATCATTCAGGGAATCAGCAAGTTGTGCTGTTTTTTCAGTATCAAGACCAATAAAGTTCTTACCCATAACGCATCTCCTTGGCAGTTATGTATGACGTTTCAAAAAGTATACGACCGACCAAACACGGTCGGGAAGTTTAGTTTGCTAATCTCGTTAATAGCGACGCTGAATAATGCTATGAAAGGAGTCAAATAAATAGCCCGAAGCTATCCTCATTCTCAATACAATTCATTTAACAATCATTCTCACCCGGTCTTAAATAAGCAATGAACCACGAGCGAAACCGGAGATGACCATGAGCACGTTAAAACTGTTTGTCCATAACCATGGCACGAATGGCGACCAGTCGCTGATCAAAACGGTAACGTTCGCCCTCACCCATTTTACAGTGGCCTTCACCGTGGCATATCTGCTCACGGGTGACATCCTGATTGGCAGTTTGATCGCCATGGTGGAGCCGGCCATCAACACCGTTGCCTATTTCTTCCATGAAAAGATCTGGGCCCGCCGCCAGCGGAACGCAAGGACAGCAACCGGAACTTTATCCCAGACTCAGCCCCACACCTGTTGATTCTGATCAAGGGCCGGCTCAAACACCCGGCCCACAATCGGTGCAGCCCTCTTCTGGCACCGGTCCGATACTGAGATTCCGGTTGAGGTCTTTCAGGGCCGTCCGCAAGCCTTCCTCGATAACCGGATGGTAAAATGGCATTTCCAGCATTTCGCTGACGGTCAGTCGTCGCTGGGCCGACCATGCGAGCAGATGGGCAATATGTTCCGCCGCAGGGCCGAACATCTCGGCTCCCATGAACAGGCCACTGCCATGCTCACCATAAACCCTCAGTAGCCCCCGGTTTTTGCCAATCACCCGACTGCGCCCCTGATCCTCGAACGATACTTCACCCACGGCGAAACAACCGCGACACCGCTCGTCCACCTGGTGAATGGTCAGGCCTACGGTCGCAATCTGCGGATCGGTGAATACCACCGCCAACGGGGTACGGCGAAGTCCCGTCCGAACATCCGGGTAAGACGCCGCGTTGTCGCCCGCGATACGGCCCTCGTCGGCCGCCTCATGCAACAGCGGCAGGCTGTTATTGGCATCACCGGCGATGAATATGTGGCTGTCGCCACATCGCAGGGTATGGGGATCAAACAGGGGGAGGCCCTTGTCATCGAGCTCAATACCGGCGTTCTGGATATCCAGCCCGTCCACATTCGGACGACGGCCGGTAGCTGCTAACAGGTAATCAAAGGTTTCGGTCTTTTCACCGGCATCCCCATCCACAAACGTAATGGCAACACCCTTATCAACCCGCTCAACGTTCTTGACCTCCGCATCGGGATCCAGCGGGAACTCTTCGTTAAAGATTTTAAGGGCGTAGTCCCGGATGGAGTCATCCTGGATGGGACCGACGGCCCCGCCAACCCCGAACATTCGCACCCGGACCCCAAGCCGGCTCAAGGCTTGCCCGAGCTCCAGGCCAATCACGCCCGGACCAAATACCGCCACCGAGTCCGGCAGATCCTGCCACTCGAAAATATCATCATTCACCACCAGCCGGTCTTTGGCCTCTTTCAGAAACCCGGGAATGTTGGGCCGTGAACCGGTAGCGATAATGATCCGGCCGGCCTGCACCTCAAGGTTGTTGCCAACGACCAGATGATTCGGGCCGACAAACCGGGCGTGACCTCTCAACCGGTGCGCCTCCGGAAACTTCTCGACCGAGTTAATCACGCCAGAAACGAAACGGTCCCGCTCGGTTCTCACCCGTTCCATAACCCGTTTGCCATCAACTCTGATCGCTCCGGCAGACACGCCAAACAGGTCGCCAAGCTGCATCTGATGCGCGTTTTCGGCGGCCGCAATCAAAAGCTTGCTGGGCATACACCCGACCCTGGCGCAGGTGGTCCCATACTGGTCGCCCTCAATCAGTACTACTCTTTCGGTCGCCTTGCGCACACGCTGATACGCCACCATTCCTGCGGTACCGGCTCCGATAATGGCAACGTCGACGGCTCGCTTTTCCATACAAGGTCTCCTGACAGGCGTTCCCGGCATCGGGGAACACGGAAGGTTGGAACGGGTGAGACCTCAGTATAGAAGTCATGGCAAGTTTCACCCATACCGTGAAAAAAGACCGGATTCGGCCTATGCTGTCAGACTTTTCAGACCTTGGCAGGCTCAGGAGAGGAGTTGGAACTATGCAGAGTTACTGGCCGGAATTTCTGACGGTGGCCCTCGTCCACTTGCTGGCAGTGGCAAGCCCCGGCCCGGATTTTGCCGTGATGCTCAGACAGGCGCTCTGCCAGAGCCGAAGGAACGCGCTGCTGACAGCCATCGGTATCGGCGGGGGCATTCTGGTGCATGTCTGCTATTCCTTGCTCGGAATCGGCCTGCTGATCCAGCAATCGATCATGCTGTTCAATGTTCTCAAGGTGCTGGGGGCACTCTACCTTGCCTGGATTGCCGTTCAGTGTTTGAGGGCCCGGGCCGGTGGCGTTCATGTAGAACAGGCCCCGACGGGAGGGCAATCCGGTCTTGCCGCCCTGCGACTGGGTTTCCTGACCAATGCCCTGAATCCCAAGGCAACGCTGTTTTTTGTCTCCCTGTTCTCTGTTGTGATCAGCCCGGGCACGCCCATTGCGCTCCAGGCCGGCTACGGCATTTACATGGCTTTGGCCACGGGGCTGTGGTTTGCCATGGTCGCTGTTTTCTTCACCCTGCCCCGGATCCGCCGCGGGTTTAACCGGTTTGGCCACTGGCTGGACCGGCTGATGGGCGGTGTTCTGCTGTTACTGGCAGGCCAGCTGCTACTGTCTACAGTGAGCGGATCAGAGCCTCCGTCTGCGCCCATCCCAGACAAGGATCGGTAATCGAGCAGCCGTAGCGCAGGTCTTCACCATCGTCCTGGCGGCCCGGTTCCAGGAAACTTTCCAGCATCAAACCACGGATGTGCTGGTTGCCGGCACGGCGCTGTGCCATTACTTCCCGGGCAATATCCAGCTGTCGCTCGGCCTGCTTGCAGGCATTGTCATGGCTGCAGTCCACCATCACCGCAGTCGACAATCCGGCTTCTGCCAGGGCTCTAACGGCCTGTTCAATACTTGCAGCATCATAGTTGGTAATACCGCGGCCACCGCGCAACACCAGATGGGTATCAGGGTTGCCCCGGGTGGTAATCATGACCGGCGCCCCGGTCGCGGACACCCCAAGGTGGTGATGAGGATGGGATGCCGACTTCATGGCGTTGGTTGCCACGGCAATACCGCCATCGGTGCCGTTCTTGAAGCCGGTGGGCATCGGCAGGCCACTGACCATTTCACGATGTACCTGGGATTCGGTGGTTCGGGCACCAATGGCAGTCCAACTTACCAGGTCACCCAGGTAATCCATGGCGAACGGGCTCAGGGCCTCGGTGGCCAGCGGCAAACCCATGGCCGCCAGATTCAATAGCAGGCGGCGGGAGCGGCGCAGCCCCTCATTCAGATCGCCTTCTCCTGTGCGCTCCGGGTCGTACAGCAGCCCTTTCCAGCCGACCGTGGTCCGGGGCTTCTCCAGATACGCCCGCATAACGATGAGGAAGCGGTCGCTGACGTCGTCCGCCAGGGCCTTCAGCTTCTTCCCGTATTCCAGGGCCGCCACCTCATCGTGTATGGAACACGGCCCCATTACGATCAGGGTTCTGCTGTCCTCGCCCTGTAGAATGTCCCGGATGGCCTGCCTCTGATCTTCTACCTGTTGGACGACAGCGGCACTGGCCGGCATCTCAAGTCTCAGCTCCGCGGGCGTCGGCAGAACCACTTCCTGTCGGTGCCGCGCCTGAGTCTCCGCATCCTGGTGTGTCAGTTCAGTGTTCAAGGGCATGTTCATGTCAGTGTTCCCGTTTCCCTGCGTCAGAATCAAAAAAGCCCCGGCTGGGCTACCAGTCGGGGCTTTTTGAGTCCGGTGGCAGCCTGGGTTTTCTGCCGGGCTGCCTTCCTCGTTATTCGTTCGATGAAGATCCTATGGGCGGCCCCGGCTCTGGCTAAAATAAAAGCCATAACCAAACCACCAGAAAAACACAGCAGCGACGGCAGCCGCCGGCTTGGCGCCGAAAGCTTGCAAAACATTCAATTGACAGGTCGCGTGTGTCGTCTTCATGCTTTTCAATATATACCCCTGGTTTTCACCTTGGCAACCCGTGTGTCGGAGTTTTTTCGACTCCGACAGAAGGATTGGAGCACTGAATGGTCGTTTTTGTCCGAGGATACCCCCTGCAGCTTTTTCTTGTTCTGCTGCTGGGACTTTGTTCCAGCCAGGCTCTGGCCCAGGCGGAATCTCGCGTGTACCAGCTCAATAACCGACCAGGCGACGATGTGGCGGTGCAGATCCGCGAGCTTTACCAGGGCTCGCCGGTAACCGTGACCGCCCGGGGCCAACAACTGGTGGTACGCGGTGAACCCGACCTGCTGGACGAAATCGGACGGCTTGTCGAAACGCTTGATGTAGCGCCCGTTCAGGTCAGGATCACTGTTCGGTCCAGAACGGATAGCGGCGGCAAGCGCTCAGGTGCCGGCATTTCCGCGTCTAACGGCCGGGCCGAACTCTCAGCCGAACGCCGTGTTACCACGACCGGCAGCGCCCAGGAGCGAACCATCGTGATGCAGGATGGCCAGTCGGCACACATTACGTCGGGCCAGGTCCGGACGATTCCAGTCGCCATTCGCGGCGGTCGTAATCCCGCGGCTTTCCTGCAACAGGTCGAAACCCGCAGCGGGTTCCTGGTCAGTCCCCAGGTCATTTCCGATCAGGCGGTCGAACTGAGCATTGTCTCGTTCGAGGAGGAACCGGCAAATATGGACGGATATGAAACGGAAGCGGTCGTTACCATTCGCCGAGTTGAGCCGGGACAGTGGGTGTCACTGGGTAGCACAGCAACCCATTCCAGCCAGGAGCGCAGTGGAATTACCTATCAGGTGAACAGTAGCCGCTCCGACAATCGCAGTTTTGAAGTCCGAGTCGATATTCTGCCCTGAATCAGGCCTGTCGCTTGCCGAGAAGTACCTGTTTGGCTTCGTTCAGTTTGGCTGCCAGGTAATCGTTTCCGCCCCGGTCGGGGTGAAGTTTCTGCATGAGCCGGCGATGCGCCATCACGATTTCCTCTTCAGAGCAGCCGGCTTTTACCCCGAGAATATCGCAGGCCTCTCGTTCTGACATCTGCCCAGCCAGATCAGTGCCCGAGCCAGAATGATCACTCGCCTGCTCACGGCTTTCTTGCCCCGGCTTCCTCCCCATGAACCGGTTGATTTCCGGAGCAAATTTCAACAAGGCGGGAAGCTTGCGCAAGAGGGGAATCACAGCCGCAACTGCCGCTGTGAGCACATGCACGCGTCCGGTCAGGACCATGAACACCAGCAAGGCTCCACCGACCACGAGGATCACCTTCCAGGTGGCCGCCTTTTTCTTTTCCGCGGACAACGCGCCCCACTGTTTCAGAATCACAAAAACGGCGGCTGCCAACGCAAGCCCCAGAATCCACTGCATTATTGATCCTCACCCTGAATACCGTCGTAATTCTGTCATCGACGCGAGCTACATTACCAGCACCCTGCAGGGAAAGCCGCCCCTCATGAAAACACCCAGACAGCCTTGATGCTTGTCAAATCCGGCAAACCCGGAGTCTAGATAGAAATACTTACAACCCGGTGACAATAGCGACCCTGATTTTGTAGCATGCTATGATTCCCAAAATCTGACACAGATCCCCAGGACCCGAACCATGCGCACTGCTTCCCGCTTTATAATCGTCATTATTTTTCTCGGCGTAGTGCTCGGAGGCATCTTCGGCTACAAGTTCTACCAGTTTGGCCAGATGCAAGAGCAGATGTCCCAGCCTCAGCCACCCGCCCAGATTTCCGCGGTTGAGGCCCAGAAAGAAGCCTGGACGCCCGCCATCAAGGCTGTCGGCAGTGTTGAAGCCATCAACGGCATCCAGGTGGCCAACGAAGTGCCCGGCGTCATTGAGACCATCAATTTCGAATCCGGTGACCAGGTCAGCCGTGGTGATGTATTGATCCGGATTGATTCAGCAATCGATGAAGCCGCCCTGCGCACACGTCGCGCCGAGGCACAGTTGGCCGAGCAGGAGTTCAAGCGGGTGTCCGACCTGCTCCCCAAGCGCGCAGTGTCCCAGTCTCAGTACGATGAAGCCAAGGCCAATTTCGACGCGGCCCGCGCAAGGGTGAATGAAGCCGAAGCACAACTGAGCAAAAAAATCATTCGGGCGCCCTTTGATGGCACGCTGGGTATCCGGATGGTCGACCAGGGTGAGTATATTGCCACCGGCACCCCGATTGTCGAGATCAACATGCTGGATCCGATCTACGTCGACTATACCCTTTCCGAGAAAAACCTGCCGAACGTGAAGACCAGCTATCCGGTAGTCGCCACTGTCGCTGCCGTTCCGGAGCAGGATTTTGAAGGGTCCGTCAGCGCCATCAACACCTCGGTCAACCCGGAAACCCGGACGGTCCGTGTCCGCGCCACGCTCTCCAACCCGGACAACCTGCTGCGCCCCGGCATGTTTGCCACCGTTCTGACACAGCAGCCGGAAGACAACGAGGTTGTGACCGTGCCACGCACTGCAATCTCCTACAACACCTATGGCGATTTCGTGTTTGTGGTTGAGGAGAACGACGAGGGCAATCTGGTCGTTAGCCGCCGCACGGTAACCACCGGCGAAACCCGTAACACCCGTGTTGCCGTTCTGTCCGGCCTGGAGGCCGGCGAAACCGTCGTCGAGAAGGGTTTGCTGCGTCTGCGCGCTGGCCAGCAGGTGGCCATACAGGAAGAAGACCAGAAGCAGGGGGCGTCTGAGTAATGCGCTTCACTGACATATTTATTCACCGTCCCGTCCTGGCGACGGTGGTCAGCCTGCTGATCCTGCTCCTGGGCGCCCGGGCGGCCATGGAAATGGAGATCCGGCAATACCCCGAGCTCGAGAGCACCACCGTGACGGTCACTACGGCCTACCCCGGTGCCAGCTCAGACCTGATCAAGGGCTTTATCACCACGCCGCTGCAGCAGGCAATCGCTGAAGCCAGCGGCATCGACTATCTGACATCCACCAGTTCCCAGGGCACCTCCACCATCGAAGCAAAGATGGTGCTGAATTATGACGCCAACGCGGCCCTGGCGGAAATACAGGCCAAGGTGGCAAGCCAGCGGAACGTCCTGCCGGCCGAAGCCCAGGATCCGGTGATAACCTCCACCACCGGTGATTCGACGGCGCTGATGTACATTGCCTTTTACAGTAACGAGCTGGCCGTACCCCAGATCACCGATTACCTCACCCGCGTGGTCCAGCCCAGACTCCAGGCGCTCTCAGGAGTGGGCAAAGCGGAACTGCTGGGCCGCAAATTCGCCCTGCGGGTGTGGCTGGATCCGGAACGCCTGGCGGCGGTGGACATGACACCCCAGGAGGTGGTGGCCAGACTCAGGGCCAATAACTACCAGGCTGCCGTCGGTAACACCAAGGGCACCTACACCGAAATCAGTATGACCAGCGACACCGATGTGGGTGATCCGGATGCGTTCCGCAATCTGGTGGTCAAGCAATCCAATGGCACTCAGATCCGCCTGCAGGACATCGCCCGGGTTGAGCTGGGTTCTGAAACCTACGATCAACTGGCTCTGTACAAAGGCCAGCCGGCCACCTATGTCGCTATTGAGCTGGCTCCCGGGGCCAACCCTCTGACGGTCGCCGGTCTGGTAAAAGACCAGTTACCGGATATCGAAAGCCAGTTGCCTTCCGGTCTGGATGTGCGCCTGGCGTACGATGCCTCGGACTTCATCGAGGATTCCATCAACGAGGTTATCCAGACACTGCTGGAAGCCATGATCATCGTTCTGGTGGTGGTATTCCTGTGCCTCGGTTCCATCCGGGCGTCGATTGTTCCCTCCGTCGCCGTGCCACTGTCGCTGGTTGGCGGTGCGTTCATCATGCTGATGTTTGGTTTCTCGCTGAACCTGCTCACCCTGCTCTCCATGGTGCTGGCCATCGGCCTGGTGGTGGATGACGCCATTATCATGGTAGAGAACGTGCACCGACACATTGAACAGGGCGAATCGCGCTTCGATGCCGCCATAAACGGTGCCCGTGAAATGGCGGTGCCTATCATCGCCATGACCACAACGCTGGTGGCCGTCTATGCACCCATTGGTTTCATGGGCGGACTGGTGGGCTCGCTCTTTACGGAGTTTGCCTTCACGCTCGCCGGCACGGTCGTTATTTCAGGTATCGTGGCGCTGACCCTCTCACCAATGCTCTCGGGCATGGTTCTCAAGCCTCACGGCAACCCGGGGAAATTCGAAAATCTGGTAGAACGGTCTTTCAATGGAATCGCTTCGGGGTACAAATCAGCCCTGTCGTCCCTGATGCAAACCAAATCAGTGGTGATCTTCTTTGCTCTTGTAGTGCTTGGCTCGATCTACTTCATGGTCATGATGAGCCAGAACGAGCTCGCGCCCACTGAAGACCAGGGGATTCTCTTCTATCAAGGGCTTGGACCTCAGACTTCAACGCTTGATTATCTGACCGAGCATGGTGATGAGATACAGGAGCGCATGTCGACCGTTCCTGGTTACAATGAAGACTTCATGATCATCGGCATTACCGGACCGAACGCCGTGTTTGGTGGCTTCAAGATGGCTCCATGGAGCGAGCGTGACATCAGCCAGTTCGAAGCTCAGCCTTTGCTGGATGCGGAGCTCAAAAATGTCACCGGTCTTCAGACGGCGGTCTTCCCAAGGCCCTCACTTCCCGGTTCCGGCGGTGGCCTGCCGTTCCAGTTCGTGATTACCACCGGCAGCAGTTATGAGCAGCTGGACCAGGTTGCGGATGAGCTGCTGGGCAAGGCCATGGGCAGTGGCAACTTCATGTTCCTGCAGAAGTCCATCAACTTCGATCGACCAATTACCCGCATCAACGTTGACCGGGACCGGGTTGCCGACCTGGGCCTGTCCATGCAGGACGTTGGCCAGAGCCTGTCGAGCATGCTTGGTGGCGGCTACATCAACCGGTTCAGCATGGAAGGTCGTTCCTACCAGGTGATTCCACAGGTTGACCAGCAGTTCCGGCTGGACGCCCAGGCGCTCAATGAGTACTACATTCGTGCCGACAATGGCGAACTGGTACCACTGGGCAGCGTGGTGAGCTTCAGCCAGGATGTTGAACCGTCCAACCGGACCCAGTTCAACCAGCAGAACTCCCTGACACTTCAGGGCGTGGTTATGCCGGGGATTGCCGCCGGCACTGCCATGGACTTCATGGAGCAGACCGCAGCTGAGGTTTTCCCCCAGGGCTTCAGCTACGACTACACCGGTCAGAGCCGACAGTTGGCGACCCAGGGTAGCGCCCTGATGGTGACCTTCTTCCTGTCGCTGCTGGTGATTTACCTGGTGCTGGCGGCCCAGTTCGAAAGCTGGCGGGATCCGTTCATCATCCTGGTTTCGGTGCCCATGTCGGTTGCCGGCGCCATGGCGTTCATCGTGCTTGGCTTCGCCACCATGAACATCTACACCCAGGTGGGGCTGATAACGCTGATCGGAGTGGTCTCCAAGAACGGCATCCTGATTGTCGAGTTTGCCAACCAGTTGCAGAAGGAGCGCGGACTTAACAAGGTGGATGCAGTGATCGAGGCGGCGGCGATTCGCCTGCGGCCAATCATCATGACATCACTGGCGCTGATCTTTGCGATGGTACCGCTGCTGATTGCCATTGGCCCGGGCGCGGAAAGCCGCTTTGCCATCGGCCTGACGATCAGCGCAGGTCTTGGTATCGGCACCCTGTTCACCATCTTTGTGTTGCCGGCGTTCTACATCCTGCTGGGCCGTGATCATCACGGTTCAGCCTCCGATGAGTACGGCAACGGGTCCGAATCCGAAGGTAAATCGGCCCCCGCCCACTGACCCGGAGTAAGGCATCAGGCCCGGCCACGGCAACGTGAGCCGGGCTTTTTTGTGAATCACCTCAGGACATCAACAGGTCCGGCTCTTCCACAATCGGTTTGCCAGCTCCACTGCCCTGAAGGTTTCGCCGCCATTGAACCGTTTCGCTGGGCAATTCCCCGAAGTGTTCCCGGTACAGGGCCGCGAACCGCCCCAGGTGGGAAAAGCCTGCATCGGCGGCATACCATGAGATGTGCGGCACGTCGCACTGGCAGTCCACCAGACGCTGACGCACTCTTAGCAGCCGGTTTCGCTGGTACAACCGGTAAGGTGTCATACCGGTTTCCCGTTTCATCAGATAGTAGAGGTTACGTTCGCTGACGCCGGAATGGCTGGCCAGTTCCTGAAGGTTGAAGTCCCAGCCCGGCTCGTATCTGATTTTTTCGATGGCCCGGAGTAACCGACGATCGAGTTTCGGGCACTGACAGGCAAAATCCGATTTCACCGGGAGGCGTGTCAGGTTGCAGAAAAGCTCATTCGTGAGCCTGATGGCATCCGAATCATCCCGAAAGAAAGCTGCCCGATGAAGATAACAGGTGATGAGCTCTTCGTAGTTTGACAGACAGACGTCACTTGCATCGGGAACAACCGGCGCCGAAAAGTCCGGTTCCAGCCTGACAATCAATACCCTCGATCTCGGCGTCAGACGCAATCGAAACCGGTCTTCCGGCCATGCCAGGGCCAGCCCGCTCAGGTATTGCCAGGGTTCATCACGTGTTGCGATCTCGGGGTTGCCGGCCCTCGGTAACAGGAAAACAGGCTCAGTCGCCCGGCAGCCTGTAATTTCCATGCCCTCCGCTGCATACAGACAGATCAGGCGGCCACGCTCGGTGGTCAGCGTCGTCAAGGCACCTACCTGGTGGCCACTGCCCTCAAACAGGGAGCAGTCGATGTCGTCACACCCGGACAACTCGCGAATCGCGGCCAGCCACTCAGCGATGGAGGCACGATTAAGTCGAAGATAGGCATCGAGTTCCAGTTCTGGCGCAGTATTTGGCATAGAGATCCGGGATGAGAGTTTGCCCCTTATTAAAATAATCGGGGTGTCCGACCTAGCCAAATCTTGCAAAATGCCCGTGGAAAGGCATCGAACTGACCTAATCTTGATTTCGATCAAAAAATAAGGGAATCAGTTTCTGCCAGGGCGCTGGCCTGGCCATCAGGAAACCCTGCCCACGGTGGCAGTTCAACTCCCGCAGTTTGTTGTGCTGCTCCTCGGTCTCGATACCTTCGGCAACCACTTCCAGATCGAGGGCCTCGGCAATTCCCAGGATCGCCGAGACGATTCGGGAATCGCGGGATTTTCCGCCAAGACGCCATATAAACTGACGATCAATCTTCAAGACCTGCACAGGAAGCGCATGCAAATAGGCGAGAGAAGAGTAGCCGGTCCCGAAATCGTCGATCGCAACCACCACGCCCTGCTCGCCGAATTCCTGCAGCCGGTTCAGACATTGTCGCGACAAATTCATCAGATGGGTTTCAGTAATCTCGATTTCCGGTACCCAGCCCACACCAAGAATGCGTTCAAACAGCGGCGTCAGCAAGGCCTCCAAACGGGAATCGGTAATCTGACGCGCCGAAATATTGATCGCCAGACCGAGCCCTTCAGGTAACCTTGCCGTCTTGTCTGAGAGATCGGCTAACACACACCGCACCAGATGCTCGGTCAGCTCATGGATGTGGCCCCGCTGTTCGGCAATGGCAACAAAATCCCCCGGTGATACCGGGCCGAATTCCGGATGATTCCAGCGCAGCAGCGCCTCCACCACAGCGACCTCACCAGTCGCGAGGTGGTACTGGGGTTGATAGACCACACTGAATTCCTCTGGGGCGGTCTTCACCGATGCGATCAACGCCTCGGAAAGACGCTGCCTGTACCGCCCCCTCTCGGTATCCACAGCACTGTAAATCCGGTAGCAGGACCGCCCCGCCATCTTGGCCGAGTACATTGCCCGATCTGCATTTTGCAACAGCTCAGCACCGGTTCGGCCATGACCCGGGTAGACGGCAGCGCCAACCGATGCCGACAGAAAGTACTCCCGCGCACCTAAGATGATCGGCGCCTGGAAAATCTGCGTCATGCGCTGACATACACTCTCCAGGTCCTCATCATTCTGCAGTTCGATGATAACCGCGAACTCATCGCCGGAAAGCCGTGCAACCACATCGCCCTTTCGCAGAACACTCTTTATACACTGGGCAGCCTGCTGCAGCACCTGATCGCCACATTCATGTCCGTGCAAGTCGTTTATAGACTTGAAGAAGTCGAGATCGACGTACAGCACCGCAAAACATCCGCCGTCACGCTCCCGCTGAGCCACACGAGCTTTTAGAAACTCCTGGAACAGCGAACGGTTGGGCAGCTCCGTCAGCGGATCGTAATAGGCCAGCGAGGCCAGACGTTCATCGCCGGCAGCAATGTCGCCAACATCGGTAAAGACACCGGCAAAGAACTGTCGCCCGTCGCGGATCACAGGATAAATCGTCAACCATTGGGGGTAAGTCTCGCCATTCTTGCGACGATTCCAGATCACCCCTTCCCAACGCCCGTAATCACTCAGGCTTTTCCACATGGCCTGATAGAACTCCGGCGAATGAAGCCCGGAGCTGAGCATCGACGGCGCCTGACCAACCACCTCCTCCGCCTGGTACCCGGTTACAGACCGGAACATCCGATTCACATAGGCAATTCTGGGCTCCGTCGTCGACAGCATGATTGCCCTGGGGTGGTTATCCACCAGCGCCCTGAAATCTTGTTGTTGTAATACCTGCATGCACTGCTCACTCCCTTCGTGCAGCCCTGAACCTGGTCAGACCAGTTGCAGTCACCAGCATAATCAGTATCTGTCGCCAACCTAGCCACATATTGCAAAAACACAATTGCTACGACCAAAGCAGGAGAAAACATGAAGAAACGTTCAATTTTTGCAATAACCGGATATCGAACAGACAGAAGGCGGCCGATAGTTAGTCAACGTCACGAGAACCGATACCGAGGCAAGAATACTTCATGCGAATCAACGAACCCGTCAGCCAAAAAGAACGGGGATACCCGGACCACTATCACCTGATCACCACCACCGACCTTCGCGGCAAGATCACCGCCGCCAATGAAGAGTTCGCCGAAGTGGCCGGCTACACAGTGGACGCCTTTGTCACCCCGATCCGCAAAGACGGTGAAATTGTTGAATTCCAGTCGGTTCGCACCCGTCCCCGGCCAGACCAGATTGCCCGGGCCGAAAAACTGTACGCAGCCTGGAACCGGGGCAAGGTGCCACGCCGATACCTGGCGATCAGCCCGCCGTTGTCACTGAAAATCGGCTGTCTCTATGGACTGCTCGCTTTCGCGCTTGCCTGGTTTGGCCTGTCCGAGCTGACGCTGCCTCACCTGCTGTTGTTGCAAGGGCTCGTGTTGTCGGTATTCATTGTCTTTTTCTGGCTGGCGCTACCGATGATGCGCAGTGCCAGGGCGGCCTGCTGCGAAGCGCATCCGGCCATGCCCTGGGTCTATACCGGCCGTCGGGATGAAGGCGCATGGATCGAATTCGATCGTCAGAAACGGGACGCGGTACTCAGGGCGGTTTCCGCCCGCATGCATGCCAACGTCGGCAAGCTCCATGGCCGGAAACAGCGCACCGTCGAGTGGGTTGCCAACTCGGTGGCCAGCATTCGCAGCCAGCAGGATGATATCCAGGACATAACCCGGGCCTTCGAGGAACTGGCAGAGAGCGTTCGTCGGGTCAGTGAGCTGACCGCCCGTACTCACGAGGCAACAGACGATGCACGCCAGTCAGCGGGCCAGTGTCGTGGTCAGATGACCTCCATGAACCAGTCATTGTCGGATTTGAAGGAACAGCTCACCGTTGCCAATGGACGCATGAAGACGCTGTCTGAAAAAAGCGACGCCATCGGCATGGTTCTGGACGTCATCTCGGACATCGCCGAGCAAACCAATCTGCTGGCATTGAATGCCGCCATCGAGGCCGCCCGCGCTGGCGAGTCAGGACGCGGCTTTGCCGTCGTTGCCGATGAGGTGCGAGGCCTGGCCCAGAGAACCCACGAATCCACCCGAAAGATCGAAGAGATGATCGGCGCCCTGCAAACCGAAACCCACGAAGTGGTCGAGGTGATCAACAGCGGCACCCACTGCTGCCAGCAGACGGCGGGCATCGCCAGTGAAGCCAGTGAAACCCTGGAGGCAACACTGAAAGATGTCGATGTCATAACCACCTGCACCCACGAAGTGGCGGGTGCCACCGAGCAACAGGCCGCGTTGAGCGTTCAGGTGGAACGCCAGGCGGCACGACTGCTGGAGCTGGGTAACCGCTCGGTCCAGAGCAGTGAAAACGCCCGGGAAGAATCCGAAAACCTGGGCAATAACGTGGATCAGGCCCAGCTACTTACCAGCCATTTCCTGCAGATGCTGGTCGATCGACTGTTACCGGCACCCGTGTCTGAAAGCGGTAAGCGATTCCCCGAGCCGACACAATAGGGTAGGCTGGCGATCAACCCTCTGACCAACCGTGGAAGATCGCTGCAACCGTGACCCTTGGAACCCTGTTCTGGCTGTTCGTGGCCGGATTCGCTGTCTGGTACTGGTGGCGCGCCAAAGCCATCAAGGATTTCGTGCTGCAGGCGGCGCATCGCTACTGCAAAAGCATGGACGTGATGCTGCTGGATGATGCGGTATTCCTCCGTGGTCTCTGGTTCAAGCGCGACGACCAGGGAAAGATCCGCGTGTGGCGCCGTTTCCTGTTCGATTTCACGTCTACCGGCGAGGAACGCTACACCGGGCGTATCATCATGCTGGGCCAACGCATCCAGCATATGGAACTGGAACCCCACCGGTTTTCCTGAATACGCAGCCTCCCTGTCCTCACCCATTTGGGCGATTCCTGATCGTTCCTTAGACACCAATAATCGACAACGCATCGACGACCGTCGGCTGCCTGATGCAGCCGTCAACAAAAACAACAGGAGTCACACATGCGTATTCGATTTACCACAGCAGTTCTGCTGGGG
The DNA here is from genome assembly GCF_047123295.1 of Marinobacter sp. MIT932201. Lineage (NCBI taxonomy): Bacteria > Pseudomonadati > Pseudomonadota > Gammaproteobacteria > Pseudomonadales > Marinobacteraceae > Marinobacter > Marinobacter sp. MIT932201. Next base: position 3,927,672 of record NZ_CP138917.1, read on the forward strand.
CTGGCCTTGCTGTCCGCCTCGTTCACAAGCTTCGCCGGCTATACCCAGACCCGCCATCCGATCGTTCTGGTTCATGGTGTCACCGGGTTCAACACCATTGGCGGTCTTGTAAACTATTTCCATACCATCCCCTGGAATCTTGAGCGCAGTGGCGCACGGGTCTATTCCGCCAGCGTTTCTTTCGTCAACAGCAGTGAACAGCGCGGCCAGCAACTGGCGAACTACGTGAACAGCCTCGGGCATTCAAAAGTCAACCTGATGGCCCACAGCCAGGGCGCGCCAACCTCCCGGGTAACCGCAGCCCTGATTCCTCACCGTATTGCCTCGATCACCTCCATCGATGGCGTCAACAAGGGCTCCAAAGTAGCCGATGTGGTTCGGGGCATCCTGCCACCCGGCAGCTACGTCGAGGGCGGCGCCAATGCCATAGCCAACGCCCTGGGGGACCTGGTGAATGCATTGTCCGGTGCGGACAATCCGCAGAACGGGCTGGCAGCTCTGGAAACCCTCACCACACCCGGAACAACCAGCCTCAACGACGCCCTTGGCTGGAAAGGCGTCAACAGGAATAGCTGCGCCGGCACCAGTGAAGATGTCTGGATCGACGGCAACCGCATCAAGTTCTTTTCCTGGACCGGACGGGGCGTGTGGACCAATGTGTTCGACATTACCGACCCCTTCCTGGGCGTGACCGCCCTGGCTTTCGGTAGCGAGCCCAACGACGGTCTTGTGGGCGTCTGCTCCACCATGATGGGCCGGGTGATCGGCACCCACTACGACATGAACCATGTGGATGCCATCAACCACCTCCTGGGTGCGCGTTCTCTGTGGACCAACCCGGTCACCCTTTACCGCACCCAGGCCAACCGGCTTAAAAACCGCGGTCTGTGAGGTAACCATGAAACGGACATCCATCGAAGCCCGTCGATGGCTGTTTCCCGGTGCCCTGTCGGCCATTCTGGCCGGCAGTGGTCTCTGGTACGGCCTCACCGATACCGCACCGACACAAGCCAGCAGCGCGGTTTCAAAGCCAACGCAATCCGCCATCCTGGCCGACTCAACAAGACCTTCGCAGGAGTCTGGCGAGCAAGGGCGCTTAGAAAACCTCAGTCAGGAGTCCGGGCCTGCCACGACACCCGATTCGCTCGGACCGCAACCCTTTGCCGCCTCACTTTCAGGCACGGAAATCGACGGTGCGCTGACCGCCGATGACAACGGTGAGCTTGTCATCAACCTCCAGGTCCGCGACTTCTTCGATTACTTCCTGAGCACAGTCGGCGAAGTCGCTCCGGAGACAGCCATTCAACAGATCGAGACGATGGCCAGGACTCACTTGCCAGAGCCCGCATCTGCTCAGGCAATGGCGTTGCTGGACGAATACCTCGCCTATAAGCAGGCATCCCTTCAGGTCATGCAGACGCGCCTCGATCCTGCACGGGCAGGCGAGCCGGCCTATCAGCTGGCTGCGCTGGGCGACGCTCTGGCACAGCTCAAGCAGCTGAGGTCTGCCACCTTCAGTCCCGAGTCCCACCGGGCTTTCTTCGGGCTCGAAGAGGCCTACAGTGAATACACCCTGGCGACCCTTGCCATTCAGCAACGCACGGACCTCAGCGAGCAGGGCAAACAGGCGCTCGTCCAATGGCACCGCAACCAGCTGCCAGAGCAACTGAGAACGACGGAACAACACCTGCATGCCAGCACCCGGCAGCAGCAAGCCCGAACTGCAGCCATCGAATCGGCGTCTTCGGCCGAGGAAGCCGGACGGCAACTGGCCGAGCTGGGCGTGAACCAGCAAGGCGTTGAGAGCGTCGTGAATTACCTGAAGCAACGGGAACACTTTGACCAGCGTTTCGAAGACTTCCGGGAAGCGGTGGACCGGGAAGCCTCGTCAGGACTGGCTGACGCTGATCTGGAGAAACAGCGGGAGGCATTACTGGAGCGACATTTCCCGCAGCAGCAGGACAGAACCTGGGCACGACTGAAAATGCTGGGCAACGGCTGACCAGAATGTGCCCGGGTTCCCGAAGACGTGGGCCGTGCCAGATACAATCCGGAGACCCACGCGATACTGGACACGGCCATGACGACCGAGCAGATCGAACAGCAGCAGACCGCCGGATTCCGCAACCTGCGCTTCACGCCAGACCTCGAAGAGGCCTTCCGGCGATCACGAGCCGGCCTGATCAGGCATCGGGCCAGGCCAGTCTCGATCGCCGGGCTGATCCTGTTTTTGATCTACGCGGTGATGGATGCACTGACCCTCCCTGCCGAGTTGGCCCAGGTCACAGTATCCATCCGGCTCGCGATTACCTGCCCTGTAATTGCCATTGTGATCTGGCTCGCCTACCGTCCAGTTCCTTCCGACATCAACTTTGAACGCATCTATACCCTCGCCTATCTCATGGGCGGCCTGAGCGTGGTGGCGATCATCGCGGCGGCGCGGCAGGCCGGGTATCCACTGCCCTACGAGGGCATGATCCTGATGCTCATGTTCGGATACTTCGCCATGGGGCTGCCGTTTTTCAACGCGTCCCTGGTGTCACTGGTACTGGTGATCAGCTACCTGATGATCGAGCTGTTGAACGGCATGTCCGGCGCCGCCCTCGCCACCAATCTGTTCTTTCTGACCACGGCCAACATCATTGGCATGGTGGGCGCCTGGACCAGCGAGTACCGTCACCGTGCACACTTCCTGGATCGTCAACTGCTGGATCGACTGCACCAGGCAACCAGGGATGAAAGCCGGCGAAAAACCGAACTGATCACCGCGGCCAGCCATGACCTTCGCCAGCCCCTGAACGTGATCGACATAACGCTGGAGAACCTTTCGCCTGGCCAGGACGGCTCCACCACCCGGCAGTTGAAGGATATGGTCCGACATCTTCGCCGCCTTCTCGGCACCGTCTTTGACAGCGCCAGACTGAATGAGGGCATGGTGCAGGCTGATATCCGGCCCACCTCACTGGCGCCGATTTTCCGGGATCTGAATGATCTGATGGCTGATTCATCGGGCAACAGTGACGTGACAGTGAAAATCGACCAGGGCACTGGCAACCTCAAGGTCATGGCCGATCCGTCCCTGCTGTCCCGGGTCCTCCAGAATCTGCTGTTCAATGCGGTGCAACATAGCGGTGGCAATCGTATTCACCTGTCTGCACGCAGCGTGGGTACGCAAGTTCTGTTGGAGGTCTCGGATAACGGAACCGGCGTGCCCCCCGAGCTGAACGATTCCCTGTTCTCACCCTACGTCAGGGGCCAGGGCCAGACAGACTACCCCGGCCTGGGTCTGGGCCTGACTATCGTAAAGGAATTCGTTGCCCTGATGCAGGGAACCTGTGGCGTCGAAACAGGGACCGGACGGGGGTCTGTGTTTTGGGTGCGGTTACCGGCGGCCCTCACAGCCAACCGCGTGCACGAGCCAGATTCACGCACTCCGTCCGGTTATGAACACCAAGCTGGGTGAAGATGGCCTTGAGGTGGGTTTTTACCGTGTGTTCCGTCAGGTTCAGACTCTGGCAGATGCGTTTATTGGGGAAGCCCTGTGCCAGGAGGAGAAGCACATCCATTTGCCGTGGCGTCAATGACAGATCCTGCGCCACGGGTTCCAGGCCGCCCGGGAAATAACCCTCACCACGACTAACAGACCGAACCATACTCACCAGAGCCGACCGACCGGCAGATTTCGCCAGAAAACCACTGGCACCGGCCGCCCTTGCTGCCCGCACCGTCGCCTCATCTTCACTACTTGAAATGATAACCACCGGAGGTGGGTCCCGGTGGACTGCCAGTCTCGGTAACAAGGCCAGCCCCGTCTCGCCCTGGAGTGCAATATCGAGCAGGATAAGCTGAAAATCGTCCTGGCGGGCCAGGAGACTTGAGGCAACCTCAACCGAGCTGGCCGTTATAACAGATTCGGCCAGCCCCTCCTGCCGGATTAAACCGGCCAACCCCTGGGCAAACAGGGCATGATCATCAACCAGCAACACCTTGTTCAAAGGAAGCGGCTGAGTGCGACAGGCAACAGACTGCCCCGTTTCTGATGTGATGGCATCCATGGATGAGCCTCTGCCCGCTGTGTTTATTTTTGTTACGGCGGATGACTCACTATAGGCCAGCGCGCCCTTGCTCTCCGCGTACTGCTTAACATTTTTTTACAGCCCCCGCCCGGGCACCTCCATTACGTGGGACCGATGAAACACAACTGTCATATTCCTGAAGCATCCTTCTCGGCTCCAACCAACTGACTGGTAAAGGCTTTTATCAAAATGCCGCGATTTACACGGATGACCTCAAAACTGCCGGGGCTGCTACTGCCAACGATAATGGCGTTCCAGGCCCAGGCCTATGATCTGGAAATTCATGGTTCCAATACCGTCGGCGCTACCCTGGCACCCATGCTGGTCACCGGCTACCTGGAAGAGCACGGCGGCGGGCAGGTTACGTCCAGGGGCACGGGCGTGGAGAACGAAAAAGTTCTGCGCACACCGGTGAACAACCGGGCGACGGAGGTGCTGGTGGCAGCGCACGGTTCAAGCACCGGCTTCAAGGCCCTGGCCGCCGGCAAAGCCCACATCTGGGCCTCTTCCCGGCCGGTAAAACCACAGGAGGCCGAGCAATTTCGTGCCAGGGCCGACCTCAATGCGCCAGAGAGCGAGCACGTCATTGCCATCGATGGACTGGCGATTCTGGTTCATCCCTCCAATCCCGTCAGCAAAATGAGTATCGAGACCCTGGGCCGGGTATTCTCCGGACAGATCCGGAACTGGTCAGAGCTGGGCGGCCCGGATCGCCCCATTCAACTCTACGCCAGGGACGACCGTTCCGGGACCTGGGACACCTTCAAATCCCTGGTACTGGGGAAAGAGTTCGAACTGGACAACACCGCCAGGCGCTACGAATCCAACGACCAGCTATCCGATGACGTTAGCCGGGATCCCTCCGGCATCGGCTTCTCCGGCCTGGCTTCGGTTCGAGACAGCAAACTGCTGGCCATCTCGGAAGGCAAAGCGCCAGCTCTGCGCCCCAATCAGCTCACCGTCGCCAGTGAGGACTACCCGCTGTCACGTCGATTGTTCATGTACACGCCGGGAAGTGATGTCCCGCCGCTCTCCGCCGGCCTGATCGGATTCGCCCTCGGCCAGCAGGGGCAGGCACTGGTGGCCGAATCCGGGTTCATTTCACAGAACCCCATCGCGGTGAAGCCGGAGTTCGACGACTCGACGCCCGAGAGCTTTCGCCGACTGACCGGTAACTACCATCGTCTGACCGTCAATTTCCGCTTCTCCGAAGGTCGAACCAAGCTCGATAACAAGGCGCGCCGCGACCTGCTGCGGGTTCAGCAGTACCTGCTCCAGAACGGTCGATCCGCTGATGACCTGTTATTGATCGGATTTGCCGACACCCAGAGCCACGAGCTGCGAGCCCAGATGATCTCCGAGCTTCGGGCCCTGTCGGTCCGCAAGGCCCTGCAGGAAGTGAACGTGCCGGAGGTTGCCTACACGGGTTATGGCCAGTACATGCCAGTGGGCGGCAGCGGCAACTCTCGCAACGGGCGCGTGGAAGTCTGGATCAAATCCCGTTAGCCGCGACCAAAGTCTGATGCCAAACTGCGGCAATCACCTATCCGCTGCGGCATCACACCTATGTTTGGGTTTTCTATACTGTTGGGGTCATTTCCAACCAACAGACAGGGACAATGGACATCCAAAACGACCACCGTTACGCGATCAACCTGAACGTTCGGGGCATTCAGCCCTCAGCCACCCTTCGCATCAATGAGCTGAGCAATCACCTCAAATCCGAAGGCAAGGACATTATCAAACTCGGGCTGGGGCAATCCCCCTTCCCGGTGCCCGATCGCGTGGTGGAGGCGCTGAAAGAGCACGCCCACGAAAAGGACTACCTGCCGGTCAAGGGCCTCAAAGGCCTGCGTGAGGCCATCGCCGGTTACATCCGCCGGAGCGAACGCATGCACTGTACCTGGGAGGACGTGCTCATCGGCCCGGGTTCCAAGGAGCTGCTGTTCATGCTCCAGCTGGCCTACTACGGGGACCTCCTGATCCCCAGCCCGAGCTGGGTTTCCTATGCGCCGCAAGCCCGGATCATCGGGCGCTCCGTACACTGGCTGCCGACCCATGCCGAAAACAACTGGCAACTGACCGCCGAAGAGCTGGATATCATCTGTCGCGATGATCCCTCGCGGCCCCGGATCCTGATCCTGAACTACCCGTCCAACCCCACGGGTTGCACCTACACCGACGACCAGCTGCTGGCCATCGCCAACGTGGCCCGCAAATACAAGCTGATTCTGCTGTCGGACGAAATCTACGGCGAAGTGCATTTCGAGGGCAGGCACAAATCCATCGCCCGCTATTACCCCGAAGGCACCATCATCAGTACGGGTCTGAGCAAGTGGGCCGGTGCCGGTGGCTGGCGCCTGGGCACATTTATTTTCCCCCGGGAATTGAGGCCGCTGCAGGACGCCATGGCGATCATCGCCAGCGAGACCTATACCGCCACCAGCGCACCAATCCAGCACGCAGCGATCGCGGCGTTCAACGGCGGTGAGGACATTGATGAATACCTGAAACAGTCCCGCCGTGTGTTGAAGGTTGTGGGCGAGTACATGCATCGCCGCCTGACCGAGATGGGCGCCGTGGTCCAGAAACCGGAAGGTGCGTTCTACCTGTTCCCCGACTTCTCCGGGTTCCGGGAGCAACTGGCCAGGAAAGACATCAAAACCAGCCAGGCCTTCTGCCAGGCTCTGCTGGAAAACACCGGCGTCGCCATCCTGCCCGCCAGCGACTTCGGCTTTGTGCCGGATCATCTTGGGGCCCGACTGGCCTTTGTTGACTTCGATGGAACCGAATCCCTGCACCTCGCCGGCACTGACTATGCCGAACAGGAGCTGGGCGACGATTTCGTCAAGCAGGCGTGTCCAAGACTGGTTCTGGCCATGGACAAGATGGAGCAGTGGCTGAACAGCCTCTGATTCTGCCGTGTTAGACTGGCGTCCTCATTCCTAGGGGATATTAACGGGGGGCGCCATGTCTGATTCTGTTTCTCTGCTCGAGATTACCGACTTTGCCGAAAACCTGGCCCGCGAAGCCGGCGAACTGATTCGCCGCGAGCGGGACAAAAACGCCCTGCGCACCGACTACAAACACCAGACCGAACTGGTCACCCACGCCGACGTGATGGCCGACGAATTCATTACCGGCGCCATCCGCAAGCGTTTCCCAGACCATCGAATCCTCTCCGAAGAAACCATGCCGGACCTGAGCCAGGCGGAAGAACTGGACACTCCTCTCTGGATCGTGGACCCCATCGACGGCACAGTGAACTACGCCTACGGCCATCCCCAGGTAGCCGTCTCAATTGCCTACGCCGAAAAAGGTCGCGTTCAGGTGGGTGTCGTGCATGCGCCTTTCCCCGGCGAAACCTTCCGGGCGACCCGCTCAGAAGGCGCGACGCTGAATGGCCGCCCCATCCGGCACAGCGGAGCAACCGTTCCGCGTGACTCCCTGTTCGCCACCGGCTTTCCCTATACCAAGGACGCCCTCGAGCCGTTGGTCAAACGCCTGGATGCGATGATTCACCAATGCCGAGACCTGCGCCGTATTGGCTCGGCGGCCCTGGATATCTGCTGGGTGGCCTGTGGTCGACTGGATATCTACTACGAGAACGTCAGCCCCTGGGACTTCGCCGCCGCCCGCCTGATCGCCCTGGAAGCCGGAGCCACAGCGGGCCACTTCAGCGAAGTACCTGAAGGCTATCCGGCGGACCTCTGGGGCCGCGATATCCTGATCTCGGCGCCGGCTGTCTGGGAGCCTGTTCGGTCTATTCTCCGGTCTGCCTCTGGGTACGACTGAGTGTGCAGGTAGGATTGAGGAGATATATCTCAAGAGTCTGATAGGCGGGGGCAGGAAGGGCTTTCCCGAAATGTCGGCGGCCATGGATGGCCGACGCCAAGCGCACATGGGTGAGGCGGAGCGTTTATGAAGCGAAGCTTCATGCGACAGACGAACGGCAGCAATCTGTGATTGCTGACTGGACCCCGAAGGGGTGCTCGTAGCGGTTTCGGGAAAGCCCTTTCTGCCCTCGCCTAAACTCCAGACCAAGCAGGCTAGGAAATCTTTAAGAGGCGAACGAAAAGGTCAGCCCCAAACACCCTCAGCAACCAGACCCCAACTCTCGTCGAAGTCGGTCGAGGGCAACCGCGAGAACGAAGACCGGATAAATCGCTGAATCCGGCCTTCAACGAACACCAGTACAAAATCCGCACCGCGGGCAGACGTGGTTCTGGGCCGTAAACCCTGGCGGATTTCACCTTCCTTGAGGGTCTGGCGAACCTGGGTTTCCAGGCGCTCGAAAAACTGGGAGGCACGCTTGCGCAAAGTGTCGTTTTCGCCCATCAGGGCGTCTCCGGTCAGCACGCAGCACAGGCCGGGATTACGTTCTGCGAAAACCAGCACCAGATGTACCAGCTGTTGAAGGCGAACCCGCACATCCTCCTGCTCCTGCAGGATCACCTGGCAGCGGGAGAACACCGCCTCCTCGGCGAACTCGATGAGCGCCTCGAACATCTTCCGCTTGCTGGGAAAGTGTCGGTACAGGGCCGCCTCGGTAACACCCACGGATTTTGCAAGGCCGGCGGTGGTGATGCGGGCTCCCGGATCCGTCTCCAGGAGTTCCACAAGGGCATGAAGAATCGCCTCGCGGCGACTGGGTTTCTGATCAGTCATGGCAGGACAGCAGCGCTCTGATTTATCGTTGTCGGGGCCGGTCGTTTTGCGCCGGCCCTCGGTTATCGTTAGTCAGGATTGTGCCCGAGATCAGAAGAAGGTGCCATCAATGGGCGAGGATGCACTGGCATAGAGTTTCTTAGGCATCCGGCCTGCCAGGTAGGCTTCCCGGCCAGCCTCGATGGCGAGGCGCATGGCATTGGCCATCTTGATCGGGTCTTTGGCCTGGGCGATGGCGGTATTCATCAATACGCCGTCGCAACCCAGCTCCATGGCGATGGTAGCGTCTGACGCAGTGCCGACGCCGGCGTCAACCAGTACGGGTACCTTCGCGTTTTCCACGATCAACCGGATGTTGTACCGGTTCTGGATACCCAGTCCGGAACCGATTGGCGCGCCCAGCGGCATGATGGCCACGCAACCCATATCTTCCAGGCGCTTGGCCAGCAGCGGGTCGTCCGAGCAGTAGACCATCACCTTGAAGCCATCCTTGATCAGCTCCTCAGCGGCCACCAGCGTTTCGGTCATGTTCGGATAGAGGGTCTTCTCCTCGCCGAGGACTTCCAGTTTCACCAGATCATGGCCATCCAGGAGCTCCCGGGCCAGCTTACAGGTGCGCACGGCATCCTTGGCGGTGTAGCAACCGGCGGTGTTCGGCAAAATGGTGTAATGATCCGGGGAAACCACATCCAGCAGGTTCGGCTCATCCGGATTCTGGCCGAGGTTGGTGCGGCGAACGGCAACGGTAACAATTTCTGCACCGCTCGACTCGATGGCATGACCGGTTTCCATCATGTCACGGTATTTCCCGGTGCCAACGAGCAGACGGGACTGGTAAACCCGCCCGGCAATTTCTAGCGGTCTGTCTTCTGGAAGCTGGATTTCGGATGTCTCTGTCATAAAGTTCCTGAATAATTTGAATACGGGAGGACGGAAACCGCTGTGGTTGCCGGGTCGGGCGGACCGGCCAGTTTAACCGCCGCCAATCGCGTGAACGACTTCCACACGGTCGCCATCGCTCAGGGTAAATTCCGGGTGTTGGCTGCGTGGCACGATGTCCTCGTTTACCTCGACCGCCAGCCGCTTGCCCGCGAGAGCCATCTTTTCAATCAGCGTGGCAACGGTTGCGCCTTTCGGCAGCTCCATTGCATCGCCATTCACCTGAACCTGCATCGTGACTCTTGCACCTCTGTATTCATCAATTGTTCCGGCGGAGACCGGAGGTTATTAACAGCGCCCAGCCCACCATGAAAGACATGCCGCCCAGAGGCGTAATCGGGCCGATCCAGCGGATGTCCGTAAGCACCAACAGGTAAAGACTGCCACTGAACAGCAGAATGCCAACGAGGAAAAATCCTGCCGACCAACCAAGCCATTTCCGGGGAAGCCCCTGCCCGCTGAGCAAAGCCAACAGAACCAGCGCAATGGAATGATACATCTGGTATGTGACGGCGGTCTGGAAAACTTCAAGTCCCCGGTCACTGACCAGGCCGCGCAGGCCGTGTGCGCCGAAGGCGCCTGCCATTACCGCCAGAAGCGCCAGAAAAGCTCCCGCGACCAGGGGCCATACAAGGACCCGCCCCGGGGTTTGATGTACGGGCTCAGCAGTCACAGTGGATCTTTTCTCCGGTATCCAGATTCATCATGGTCAAGGCACCGCCCCAGACACAGCCGGTATCCAGGCCGATAAACCGGTCGCTGCCGGTTTTTCCTTCCAGGGCTGCCCAGTGGCCAAACACCACTCGGACATCGTCATTGCGCGGAAAATAAAACCAGGGCTCGAAGCCTTCCGGGGCACTGTCAACGGTTTCCTTGGCCGCCAGCTCGAGGGTGCCGTCCTCGGCAATGAAGCGCATGCGGGTAAAATAGTTGGTAATAACACGCCAGCGATCCATACCCTGCAACCTATCGTCCCAGCGCTCGGGTTGGTTGCCGTACATATGGGTGAAGTATTCCTCGGCGGCATCGCCCTGGATCACAGCTTCCACTTCACGGGCGCAGTCCATGGCCTGACTGACCGACCAGACATGGGGCAAACCGGCGTGGGTCATCACCAGATTCCGGGCCGCATCGTGAACACAGAGTTTCTGTTGCCTTAGCCAATACACAAGCCGGTCGTGATCGGGCGCGTCGAGGATATCCGACAGAGTGTCTTTGCGACGGGTCTGGTGGCCGCCCATCGACACCGCAAGCAGATGCAAATCGTGGTTGCCAAGCACCACAACCGCAGAATCCCCGAGGCTCTCGATATACCTGAGAGTTGCCAGCGAGGACGGGCCACGGTTGATCAGGTCGCCGGCCACCCACAAACGGTCTCGGGAGGGGGAGAAATCCACCTTGTCCAGGACGTCTCTCAGGCGTTCGTAACAGCCCTGAATATCGCCAATGGCGTAATCAGTCATCACTTACCTCGTTTGCGGTGCTGGCTGCACCCTTCTCTTCGAAAAGCAGATCCGCGATGGCCACGTAATCGGCCAACCCCAGATTCTCCGGGCGCAGACCGTCATTGATTCCCAGGCTCTGGAGCTGTTCAACCGAGACCATGCCGCCCAGGGCCTTGCGCAGCGTTTTACGGCGCGCATTAAACGCCGTGCGCACCACTGCCTGGAGCGTCGCCAGATCCTTCACGGGATGGGGCAATGTTTTATGAGGCACCAGCCGGACGATGGCAGAATCCACTTTCGGCGCCGGGCGGAACGCGCCGGGTCCCACCTCGAACAGCGGCTGCACCCTGCAAAAATACTGGGTCATGATGCCAAGGCGACCGTAGTTGTTGTCGCCGGGCACCGCGGCCATCCTCTGAACCACTTCTTTTTGCAGCATGAAGTGCATGTCCTGCACCACGTCGGCCTGGGACAGCAGGTGGAAAATCAGGGGCGTGGATATATTGTACGGCAGGTTACCGATGATCCGCAGGGGACGATCCACCATAAGCTGGCTGAAATCGAACTTGAGCGCGTCCGCTTCGTGAATCCGGAACTCGGGATAGTTGAAGAACTTGGTGCGCAGCACCGGAATCAGGTCGCGATCCAGCTCCACTACCTGAAGCCGTGGATTCACGGCCAGTATCTCTTCGGTCAGCGCGCCCAGACCGGGACCAATTTCCACGATGGCGTCATCGGGTTTCGGATTGATCGCGCGGATGATCCGCTCGATGGTCCCTGGATCATGGAGGAAATTCTGGCCAAACCGTTTTCTGGCCTGGTGGCCGGCTTTGTTGCTCACGAACGGGTCTCTTCAATTGCAGATTTACGACAACGAGCCATTTGCTCGCCCACCTTCAAGGCCGTATGCAGGCTGCCGGCATCAGCCCGGCCGGTGCCAGCGAGATCCAGGGCCGTGCCATGGTCCACCGAGGTTCGGACAATGGGCAGGCCCAGGGTAATGTTTACGGCGCGCCCGAAGCCCTGAAACTTCAGTACCGGCAGTCCCTGATCATGGTACATGGCCAGAACCGCGTCGGCCTGGTCCAGCCAGTGCGGCGTGAAGAGGGTGTCGGCCGGCAGCGGTCCGGTCAGCGAAAGGCCTTCCGTGCGCAGACTCTCCAGGGTGGGCTCGATGGTGTCGATCTCTTCCCTGCCAAGGTGGCCGCCTTCCCCGGCATGGGGATTCAGGCCGGCGACCAGAATTCGGGGCCGCGCAATGCCAAAGAACTTTTTCAGATCGGTATCGAGAATCCGCGTCACCTGAGTCAGGCGCTCGGGGGTAATGGCGGCGGAAACATCCTTGAGCGGTAAGTGGGTGGTTACCAGCGCAACGCGCAGCTCTTCGGTCGCCAGCATCATAACCACTCGCTCCACGCCGCAGAGCTCCTGCAGGAATTCGGTGTGGCCGCTGAACAAAATGCCGGCATCATTGATCACGCCTTTGTGGACAGGCGCCGTTACCATGCCATCAAACTCGCCATCCAGGCAGCCATTGGCGGCAACCTCCAGCGTCCTGACCACATAGGCACTGCTGCCGGTATCCAGCGAGCCAGGCTGGTCATTGGCGCAACCTTCCACGTGCAGCACCGACAGCAGGCCCGCCTTCATTTCCGGCGCCTCTCCGGGCTGCCAGGGACGCAGTTCAACCGCCAGATTCATTTGCTTCGCGCGGGCCTCCAGCAGCGGCCTACTGGCAACCACCACGACACCACAGGTTCTGGACTCCAGCGCCAGCTGGAGGCACAACTCCGGACCAATTCCGGCAGGCTCGCCGGCGGTGAGCGCCAGAACCACAGGATTACTCATCAGGAGACCGGCTCTTGTTCTGCAGGTTCGTCCTTCGCGTACTCGCCCTTGAACTCGATAAAGGCCTCGTCGCGGATCTCCTGAAGCCAGTTTTGCAATTCGGTCTCGAACTTGCGCCGGTAGATGGCCTGGCGCGCCTCGGCGTCGCGCACATCACCGCTGATGTCTTTCTGACGGCGCTCCTGAACCTGCAGGATGTGCCAGCCAAACTGGGAGCGGAACGGCCCTTGGAACTCACCGATATCGGCATTCAGCATGGCCTGCTCGAACGCGGGCACCATCTGACCGGGACTCACCCAACCCAGATTGCCGCCATCGGAACCGGACACCGGGTCATCCGAATACTCCTTGGCCAGGGCACTGAAGCTGGCACCGTTCTGCAGTTGCTGATACAGATCCCGGATCATGGTTTCCGCCTGGCTGTCGGTGGTTGCTTCGGAAGGCCGCACCAGAATATGGCGAACGCGATGCTGCCGGATCAATTGCTGCTGCTCGCCCCCGCGTTTATCCATGACCATAACCAGGTGGAAGCCGCTGTTGTTTTCAAGAACTTCCGACGGTTGACCCACCGGCAGCTCCGGTACCACCGGGGCAACGAGAGACGGCAGCTGGCCTTCGGCACGCCAGCCCATATCGCCGCCTTCCAGGGCATTACTGGCATCGGACTCGGCAACAGCCACCTCGCGGAAATCACGGCCGCTGGCAATCTCATTGCGCAGACGCTGGGCCTTTTCCCGGGCCGCATCGACCTCCGCCTCGTCGGACGGATCATCAACGCTGACAAAAATATACGCCAGCCGGTACTGGGCGTTATTGCCACCACGGGCCTCCAGGCTCTCCAGATAGTTTTCCACTTCCCTGTCGGTTACCCGTACCCGGTTGCCAACCTGGCGCTGCTGAACGCGGCTGGTCAGCATCTCCCTTCGAATCTGCTCGCGGGCCTGGTTGTAGCTCACGCCTTCGGCCGCCAGCTGGTTTTCAAACTGGGCCAGGCTCATGCCGTTGCGCTCGGCAATGTTGGCCATGGTTTCGTTCAGCTCGTTATCGCTGATACGCATACCTGCGCGATCCGCCATCTGCATCTGGATGGATTCGGTGATCAGTTGATCAAGCACCCGCTCTTCCAGGATCTGCCGCGGCGGCAACGCCGTGCCCTGGGCGCTGAGACGACTGGTGATGGTACTGATTCGCGCTTCCAGCTCGGTCTGCAGGATGACATCCTCGTCGACAATGGCCACCACCTGATCCAGCAGCTTGCGCTCGGCCTGAACAGACAGCGGAGCCAGAACGGCAAGAAGAACCAGTAACGCTTGTACACCATGGCGAAGGGTCGCCTTCATAATCACCTCTGCAAATAGAATTTGAGCTTTTCTGGCGTTTTGGGGGCCTTAGTCCGGGATCCACTCAGGGAGTTCCAAAACGACGACGCTCCCTTTCATCGAAACCGTAAATGGCCTCGGAAATACTCGATGAAGCCCCATCACTGCCACCAAGGCCCTTCAGCTGGATCTGGAACAGTATACGGCTATCGAGCTCCCGGTCGTCGGTCAGATAGTTCTGGTGAACAACCTGAACACTCCAGCAGCAGTTATTGTATTCCAGTCCGGCCAGGGATCCGACGGTCCGGTCAAGGTCGGAATCATAGACCCAGCGGCCGATCAGACTAACACGGTCCGATACCGGGAAAACCGCCGCAATGTCCGACTGTTCCAGTTCGTCCCGGCTGTAGGTGTGCCCAACACTGGCCAGGTAGCGATAATCACTGGAGTGAAAGAGCAACTGACTCCGGCCTTCCTCCGTGTTACCGGTATCCGGATCCCACAGCCCGGAAGAACGGATCTCGAGAGTATCCAGCGGGTTTAGCACCACCTCGCCCGCGAGGGGAGAACGACTCCGGGTACCGGCACCCTCACCAAACAGGGTGACCTCGCGATCTTCAAAATACTGCACCTGACCGATACTGAACCGGGCACGCTCGGCGCCGGTGAGCAGATCATTGAAACGGCTGGTCAGGGCCACGGTCAACTGGTTGGCATCGCCTACGCGGTCGCCGCCGGTGAAGCGGTCCGGACGAAACAACTGCTCGAAGCGAAAGGTCTGGAGGTCAGTGTCGAAATCCGGGATGTCGTTCTGGTCCGGATCGGCATCGGCCCAGGCGTAATAGAGGCGGGGCTCAAGGGTCTGGTTATAGGGCACATAGAACAGGCTGCTCTGCCGGTCGAAATACAACCCGTTATCCCATTCGGCAACTGGCACGGTGCGATCGAAGGCGCCATCGCCCAGGGTGTAGTCATCCAGATCGTAGCGAGTGTAATCCACGCTCACCGAGGGCCGGCTGAATCCCCACAAGGCCCGCATCGGCAACGCCAGCTCCGGTCGCGCCCGGAAGCGCTGGCCGTTGGCACGATCGAGACCGGTCAGGGCCTCGTTATCCCGATAGAAGACCGTGTACTGGCTTTCCACATTGGCTTCCACAACACCGGCATCGGTCTGCCCCGCGTAGATTATTTCAGGCAGTTGGGCATAGGGTTTGTCGACATCGGCGATGCGGTCGCTGATGGTTTGGTAGTCATTGAGGTAGGCGTCAAAGTACTGCTGGTCGCTCCGGAAAGTCACCCCGCCCTTTCTCTGCAGGTGGGTGGCCTGGTTGATCTCCAGGCTGCGGTTAAGGTCGCTGAGATAGTCCTCGTCGCTTACCACGGAAAAATCCCCGTAGCCTCGCCAGCCACCGCCAAAGGCAGCCCGGGTGGTGGCATCCAGGGCCCAGCGCTCTCCGGACTCACCGGGATTCTCCTCCTCGAACGCCGAATCATTGCCGATATATCCAAGCTGCAGGGTGGTTTCCCCGAGCGAACTGAGGTACCGACCTTCAACTTCGTTGAACAGACCCCGGCCATGAATGTACTGGGGCGTCAGGGTTGCATCGTAGTGGGGTGCCAGATTGAAGTAGTAGGGGACAGCGATGAAAGCGCCACTGCCAGCACTGGAGGAGCCGAACTGAGGGTACAGGAAGCCGGATTTGCGGCGATCATCAATGGGGAAGCTGGCCCAGGGCCAGTAAAAGACCGGTACATCCAGGACTTCCAGCCGAACATGCTTGGCAGTGCCAAACCCCTCCGCCCGATCCAGGCGAATGTCCGAGGCGACGATGGCCCAGTCATTCTGTCTGGGGCCGCAGGTGGTGAGCAAACCATCTTGAATGACCACCTGCTCCTCGCTGATACGCGACAGGCTGCCGGCATTGCCACGCATTTCCGGCCCATGCAGCAGAAAGGTCGCCGTATTGATGTCTAGGCGACCGGTTTCCACATCATAATTAGCGTCCTCACCAGTCAGTAAAAAGCCTTCACCTCGACTGACCAGTGGCCCCTGGACCGAGACGGCGCCGCGCTCCTGGCTGTAACGGGCTTCCGAACCGGTTACCTGGAAGCCGCCCTGGCGAATCCGGACGTCGCCCTGGAGAAACAGCTCGCGATCGATCTCATACCGCGCACTCAGGCCACTGGCTTCCAGCGGTTGTTCGGCATCGCTGCCATTGGCAAACGCACCGCCAACGCCGTCGGCACCGCCAGAAGGCATGTAGCCTCCGTCGCAGAACAGGGGCAGCGAAGACCGAACCTCGGCGGGCAGTTCCGCCCTGGGGCGCCAGTCAATTTCCGCCGCCGACGGCGCTGCCTGGGCATAACCTGCGGAACTTCCACCCCCCAGAAACGCGGCCAGTAGCAAATGGCCATACCGGCTCTGCCACCGGCTTTGCGGTGATTGCAGTGGGCGTTCGGGACATGGCACGGTGGCTGGATCCTGTTCCGGGTGAATTGGAGGACGGGCGATAATAACCGCCGACTAGTTTACACGTGCCCTCCGGGGTTGTTAACGGAAACTCCGCTGCAAAACCGATTTACCCTCTTTATACTCCTCTGCTAACTTTCGCTGTCAGCGACAACTTATTTTCAGGATCGCAACCCGAGTTATGGATACCCGCCTGCAGTTGCTGACCAACTGGGTCAGACAGTTCCCCGGCTTCGAACAGAGCGAAGCCGAACCGGTCTCCGGCGATGCCAGTTTTCGCCGCTATTTTCGGGTCTGGCAGCACGCCGGTCAGGCGAAGACCAACGGTGGCGATGTTCCGTTTATTGTTATGGATGCGCCCCCGGAACACGAAGACTGCGAACCCTTCGTGGCCATCGCACGGCACTGGCATCAGCAGGGCATTGCCGTGCCCGAAATCGTCCAGGCTGATCTGGAACAGGGCTTCCTGTTGCTGGAGGATTTTGGCGACCGGCTGATGCTTGGCCAACTGAACGAGAAGTCTGCAGACCGGCTGTACCGGAATGCCCTTGAGGAACTCACTCTCATTGCCCGCCAGCCCTCTCCCGAGGCGCACCCACTGCCTCCCTACGACGCCACCCTCCTGGAGCGAGAGATGGCGCTGTTTCCGGACTGGCTACTGGAACAGCATCTGGGCATGCAGCTGGAAAACAGTGAGCGGGCGCTGCTGGACACCACGTTTTCCATGCTTCGGGAAAGTGCGCTGGCGCAACCGGAAGTAACGGTTCACCGGGACTACCATTCCCGCAACCTGCTGGTCCGCCCCGGCGAACCACGCCCCGGTGTCATCGATTTCCAGGATGCCGTCACCGGGCCGGTCACCTACGACGTCGTGTCCCTGCTGAAAGATTGCTACATCCAGTGGCCGGAGGCACGGATCTGCGACTGGCTGGAGGTGTTTCGACAGGGCAGCCGGGACGCAGGGCTGCATCGGGCCGATCCGGAAACCTTCCGTCAGTGGTTTGAACTGATGGGCATGCAGCGCCACCTGAAGGCCGCCGGGATTTTCGCCCGGCTGTCGATCCGCGATGGCAAACACGGTTACCTCAAGGACATTCCGCGCACCGTGCAGTACCTGATCGTTGCCAGCAGCCGGCAGCCGGCCCTGCGCCATTTCCACGAATGGCTCAGCGATACGGTTATGCCGCGCATCGAGGCGAGCATTGGCCCGACCCCCGGCCAGGAGCATTCGCACCAGTGAAAGCCATGATTCTCGCCGCCGGCAAAGGTGAACGCATGCGGCCGCTGACCCTGGCCACACCAAAGCCCCTGCTCAAGGCCGCCGGCAAGCCTCTGATCAGCTATCACCTGGACCACCTGCGGCGAGCGGGATTCCGCGAGGTGGTCATCAACCACGCGTGGCTGGGCGACCAGATTGAGGAAACGCTGGGCAATGGCGATCAGTTCGGCCTGTCAATTCAATACTCCCGCGAGGGCGAGCCCCTGGAGACTGCCGGCGGCATAGTGCGCGCCCTGCCCCTGCTGGCCGATGATGAATCAGACTGGTTCCTGGTGATCAATGGCGACATCTGGAGCGATTTCGACCTGGCCCAACTGATACCGCCGGCCGACGCCGACGCGCTGCTGGTGGTCACCCACAACCCGCCACACCATCCCGAGGGAGACTTTCACCTGACCGACCAGGGATTGCTCATGGACGATGGGTCGGACAAGTTGACCTTCACCGGCATCAGCCTGCTGCGCAGGTGCCTGTTCGACGGCCTGACAGACCGGGCGGGAAAGCTCGGGCCGGTGCTGCGCAACGCCATGAGCGATGGCCGTGTGAGAGGCCTTTACCATTCGGGACAATGGGTAGACGTGGGCACCCCGGAACGGCTGCAAGCGCTGGACAGCCAACTGGGCAGAACGGAATCCGAAAACCATGGCAGGCAGTAACAGACAACCGGTATTGCCGGCCCGGATGGAAGCCGAGTTTTCCAGCCTGATGCAGGAACTCTCGGCTTGCGGCCACCAGGCTCCAGCGCTGATCGAGCGCGCCCGCCTGCCCCGCTGGTGCAGGCGCCCCCTGTTTTTCTTTCTGGGCTACATTGCCAAATCAGAGGGTCGTGTGACCGAAGCCGACATCGGCTATGCCGAATCTCTGATAAAGGCCATGAAGCTGTCGAAGCGTCAACGACGGCGCGCCATTGGTTGGTTCCAGGACGGCAAGTCAGCCGGGCAACTGCCCTTCATCCGCGGCCTGGCCATGCGCCTGTCCCGCCGCCTGTGGCCAGCACCGGCCCTGAAAACCGCCATCTGCCTGTGCCACGCCAGTCAGCTTAACGGCCGGCCCGGCAAGCCCAGACGCTACCGCTGCGAGGATGCCATTGATCAGATTGGTCTGCCGGTCAGCGTCACCGAGGACATCTTTGACAGCTACGCCAGCAAAGTCTGGACCCGGCACAGCGAGAACCTCTCCAGACCTACCAGTTATCAGCAAGCCTGTGAGATTCTAGGGGTTACCCGACGGGATTCTCTGGAGGTGATAAAACGGGCCTACCGCAAGAAGGTATCCGAGTGCCATCCGGACAAACTGGCCCAGCAGCAGATAAGCGTCCGTGACCAGAACCTCGCCAAAGAACGTCTGCTTCACTATCAGCAGGCCTGGGAGCTGATCAAACGTCACAACACCTAGGCCACCCCTAGCGGGACTCAAGCCAGGCGGCAACGCGGCTGGCAACCGTATCGCCCAGAGTTCCGGGTGCGGGTGTGAGCCAGGGCACCGGCTGTCGCTCAAAGCCACTCATCCCGGCCCGGCGCAACCTCATGCCAACACTCCAACCTGATCGATCATCAACGTCTCCGGAGGGATACAGCTCCAGCAATTCCGTGCCCAGCGACTCGAGACGTTCCGGCAGATCTGGCCTGTCGACCGGGTAAAACTGCGGAGCCACCCAGACAAGCGCAGAAGCATTGCCACCCTCCAACACCTGGTTGGTCACGTGTATGCTGGCCCGCCCGACTCCCAGAACAGCCGGAGCCTCATAGCCCCGCTCCACCAGAAGAGCCAGTCCGGCCGCGAGCATCTGGTTGATTCGACTTCTGTAGCGCGCCTCGAGATCGTCGGCGCTCTCTGAGGCCATGACGTCAATCATGACCGATTCTGATGCTTGCTGCTCCTCTGCATCCGCTTCAGCCGCCGGTTTCTCTGACACCGGCCGCATCAGGATCTCACTCAGTACCGGTGAAGGCGATTCCAGGCCCAGCGTGAGCACGGTCCATCCCCGCGAAGCCAGCCCCGCCGCCAGCGCTCCGGTCACCCCGGAGGCGGCGGTTTCGCCCTCGTCCGACAGAACCAGCACGGCACCACGGGCCGGTAACCGGGCTTCCGGATAGAACAGCCCCAGCGCCCGGTCGCCCTCCTCAAGCGCCAACCATACCGCCGCCTCGGGAAAGCTCTGGTTCAGGGAGCGCTCCCCGGTGCCCGTCCAGACCAGGGCCCGGCTTGCAGACTCCGTAGCCGGCGCCGCCGAGCCCTCAGTCTCACCGGCCTGTTCACCCTGTTCCTGGCCGAGGGTGATGGAGGGCACCGCAAACATCAGTGCCAGGAAGACAAACCGGAACACGACCGGCCGGTAAAACTCGAATCTCTGCACAGATACTGATCCTTTGACTGCGAAAAAACGCGACTGAGCTGTTAGACTAGCAGCCATCCTGAATGTGCGGCAGGGACCGCTGACCACGCCATTATCCATTGTTGTGAGAGAGCCGTCATGAACCCTTACCTGATTGCCCCATCCATCCTGTCCGCCGATTTTGCCCGCCTTGGCGAGGAAGTCGACAACGTGCTGGCCGCTGGCGCGGATGTTGTGCACTTCGATGTCATGGACAATCACTACGTGCCCAATCTCACCATTGGCCCCATGGTCTGCGAGGCCCTGCGCAAGCATGGCGTGACCGCCCCCATCGATGTCCACCTGATGGTATCGCCGGTGGACGACCTGATCCGTATGTTTATCGACGCCGGCGCCAGTTACATTACTTTCCACCCGGAAGCGACCAACCACATTGACCGGTCACTGCAACTGATCCGCGATGGTGGCTGCCAGGCCGGCCTGGTGTTCAACCCTGCCACGCCCCTGCATTACATGGATCATGTGATGGACAAGCTGGACATGGTACTGCTGATGTCCGTGAACCCCGGTTTCGGCGGCCAGAAGTTTATACCGGGCACCCTCGACAAGCTCCGGGAAGCCCGCAAACGCATCGATGCCAGCAACTACAACATCCGCCTGGAAATCGACGGCGGCGTAAAGACCGAGAACATTCGGGAAATCGCCGAGGCCGGTGCCGACACCTTCGTGGCCGGTTCAGCCATCTTCAATACGGACGACTACAAGGCCACCATCGACGCCATGCGCGAAGAGCTGGAGCAGGCCCGCAGGGTGATCAGCCAATGAGCCTGGCGGGTTTGTTCAACGCCCGCTGGCCAGGGGTTGCCCTGTTCGATCTGGACGGCACCCTGGTGGACAGCGCGCCGGATCTTGCGGCAGCGATTGATCAGATGCTCGAACATCTTGGCCGCTCTCCGGCCGGCATCGACCGGGTGCGGAATTGGGTCGGCAACGGCGCCAGCGTGCTTGTGCGCCGGGCCCTGGCAGGCCAGGTGGACTGGGAACCGGCGCGGCCGAAAGACGACGCCCTGTTCAACGATGCCCTGGCAATCTTCTATCACGCCTATGGCACCATCAATGGTCGGCATTCGGTGGTCTATGCCGGCGTCGAGGCCTGTCTCACACATCTGAAAAACCAGGGCTGCCGGCTGGGCATTGTCACGAACAAGCCGGAACAGTTTGTAGCGCCGCTGCTTGAACAGATGGGGCTGGACCACTGGTTTGATCTGACCGTGGGTGGTGACACCCTGCCGGTCAAGAAACCGGACCCGACGCCCCTGCTTCATGCCATGGAGACGCTGGGGGGAACCCGGGGAACCACGGTAATGGTGGGCGACTCCGGGGCGGATATTAACGCCGCACTGGCAGCGGGCATTCCCTGCGTGGCGGTCCGCTACGGCTACAATTATGGGCCAGCCGTAGATACCCTGGGCGCCGATGCGGTTGTTGATTCGCTGGCCGAGCTTTTGTAATCTCACAAGGAACTTACATTGAGCACTTCTTTACGGGAGATTCCTGCCGTGCAGGGACTGAATCTGACTGCAGCGCGAGGCATCCTGACAACCCGCGCAACACGATGGTGGCGATGGCGCACCGGCTGAGCAAGCCCGGCGGCCGACCGGCTCCTGCCCGTCGAGCCCGCAGCACCTGATGGAAGCACTGGCTTCCGTCCACAATGCAGATCAGATTTCAGGAAACCGTACCATGACACCCGAGCAATTCTCCGAGCTCGCCAACGCCGGCTTTAACCGCATCCCTGTGTACCGCGAGGTTCTGGCCGACCTCGATACGCCTCTGAGCACCTACCTCAAGCTCGCCAGCGGGCCGTATTCCTATCTGTTCGAGTCCGTTCAGGGCGGCGAGAAATGGGGCCGTTATTCCATCATCGGCCTGCCCAGTCATGAAGTGCTAAAGGTTTTTGACCACCGGGTGGAGATCAGCCGCGGCGGCGAGATCGTCGAAACCGAAGAAGTCGAAGACCCTCTGGCGTTTGTCGAGGCCTACCAGAAGCGCTTCCACGCGCCCGACCTGGACGAACTACCCAGGTTCAACGGTGGCCTGGTGGGCTACTTCGGCTACGACACCGTGCGCTACATCGAAAAGCGCCTGCGCCAAAGTTGTCCACCGGACAAGATCGGCACGCCGGACATTCTGCTAATGGTGTCCAACGAGATCGTGGTGTTCGACAACCTGCGTGGCAAACTGCACCTGATTGTCCATGCTGACCCGGCCGTTGAGGGCGCCTTCGAGAAGGCACACAGCCGCATTGATGAGTTGGAGAAGCACCTGCATCGGCAAACCGCCGACGCGCCGCGCACGCCTCAACACCTTCGCGGCAAAGCCGTGGACGAGAGCGACTTCGTCTCCGGCTTTACCCAGGACAAATTCGAAGCGGCCGTGGACAAGATCAAGGGCTACGTGCTCGACGGCGATGTCATGCAGACGGTGATTTCCCAGCGCATGTCGATTCCCTTCGAAGCACCGCCGCTCAACCTGTACCGCTCACTTCGGGTGCTGAACCCGTCACCGTACATGTACTTCCTGGATCTGGAGGACTTCCACATCGTTGGCTCCTCCCCGGAAATCCTGGCCCGGGTGGAGGACGAGGAAGTCACCGTTCGCCCCATCGCCGGTACCCGCAAGCGCGGCGCCACCGATGCCGAGGACAAGGCCCTGGAAGCGGAACTGCTTGCCGACCCGAAAGAGATTGCCGAGCACCTGATGCTGATCGACCTGGGCCGCAACGACGCCGGCCGGGTATCGGAAACCGGCACGGTCCGGCTCACCGATAAAATGATTGTCGAGCGCTACTCTCACGTGATGCACATTGTTTCGAACGTCACCGGCCGGCTGAAAGACAACACCAGCTGCCTGGACGTGCTTCGGGCCACCCTGCCCGCCGGCACCCTCAGTGGCGCGCCCAAGATCCGGGCCATGGAAATCATCGATGAACTGGAGCCGGTGAAGCGTGGGGTCTACGGTGGCGCCGTGGGCTATCTGTCGTTCAACGGCAACATGGACACGGCTATCGCCATCCGTACCGCCGTAATCAAGGACAACACCCTGCACATCCAGGCCGGCGCCGGCGTGGTGGCCGATTCGGTGCCCCGCCTTGAGTGGAAGGAAACCATGAACAAGGGCCGCGCCATTTTCCGGGCAGTGGCCATGACTTACAACGATTTCGACCACTGAGGCGGAGGAACGGATTATGTTGCTGATGATCGATAACTACGATTCCTTCACCTACAACGTGGTGCAGTATCTGGCCGAACTGGGTGCCGACGTACAGGTGCACCGCAACGATGAAATTACCATCGAACAGATTGAAGCCCTGAACCCGGAACGGCTGGTGATTTCCCCCGGTCCCTGCACCCCGAACGAGGCTGGCATCTCCATGGCGGCCATCCGGCATTTCGCCGGCAAGCTGCCGATCCTGGGCATTTGCCTGGGCCACCAGGCTATCGGCCAGGTCTACGGCGGTGACGTTATCCGGGCCGGCCGGGTCATGCACGGGAAGGTGTCCCCGGTCTTTCACAAGGACACCGGCGTATTTCGGGGCTTGAGCAACCCGCTGCAGGCCACCCGCTACCACAGCCTGGTCATCGACAAGACCACCCTGCCGGACTGCCTGGAAGTGACCGCCTGGACCCGCAACGACGACGGCTCCATCGAGGAAATCATGGGGGTTCGCCACAAGACACTGCCGATTGAAGGGGTGCAGTTCCATCCGGAGTCTATTATGACGGAACAGGGGCACGAACTGCTGCGCAACTTTTTGAGAACACAATAAGAGGCCGACACATGGACATGAAAGAAGCTCTCAATCGCATTGCCTCCAACCTGGACCTGTCCCGGGAAGAGATGAAGGACGTGATGCGCATCGTCATGAAGGGCGAGGCCACCGACGCCCAGATTGGCGCGTTTCTCATGGGGTTGCGCCTGAAGAGCGAAACCATTGATGAAATCACTGGCGCCACCGAGGTGATGCGCGAGCTGGCCACCGGAGTAACGGTGAAGGCTGAGCCGCTGATCGATATCGTCGGCACCGGCGGCGACGGCGCCAACCTCTTCAACGTGTCTTCCGCTGCCTCGTTTGTGGTAGCCGCTGCCGGCGGCTTTGTGGCCAAGCATGGTAACCGGGCGGTCTCGTCCAAGAGCGGCAGTGCCGACTTGCTGGAAAAGCTGGGTATCAACCTGAGCATGAAACCGGAGGAAGTGGCCCGCTGCGTCGAGGAAATCGGTGTCGGCTTCATGTTCGCTCCCGCTCACCACGGCGCCATGAAACACGCCATCGGCCCCCGCAAAGAGTTGGGTTGCCGGACCATTTTCAACATCCTGGGACCCATGACCAACCCGGCGGGCGTCAAGCGCCAACTGGTGGGCGTGTTCAACCGGGAACTCTGCCGCCCCATGGCGGAGGTGCTGCATCGCCTTGGGGCCGAGCACATCATGGTGGTTTGCTCCAAAGACGGCCTGGATGAGATCAGCCTGGCCAGCGCCACCCACGTGGCGGAACTGAAAGACGGCAAGGTCACCGAATACGACATCACCCCGGAGGATCTTGGCATCAAGAGCCAGGCTCTGGTGGGCCTGACCGTGGACACCGCCGACGATTCCTTAAAGCTGATCAAGGCAGCTTTCGGTCGTGGCCACGATGAAATGGCCGAGAAAGCCCGGGACCTGATTGCCCTGAACGCCGGCGCAGCCATCTACGTCGCTGGTTTGGCCAAGACGCCGAAAGAAGGTGTCGATATGGCCCTGGACGCCATGGGCTCTGGCCTCGCTGCCGGCAAGATGTCGGAGCTGGCTGATTTTTCTCAGTGCTTTTGATCCTGGTCTGCTGACTTCGCAGCCGGACGAGCCGGAGCGGAGGGAGCTTCCAAAACACGCCCGTGAATACGTCCATGTAGGGCTTGGCTGCAGCCATCCATGGCTGCAGACAGTTTTGGAAGCTCCCTCCGCTCCGACTCTCGCTAACTTTGTACAGGCCCGTTATGACTGAACGACATTTGGACAAGACTCCCACCATTCTTCGCAAGATCGTTGACCGTAAGTGGGAAGAAATTGACGAGCGGAAACCAAAAGTTTCGCTTGCTGACCTTAAGGCCATGGCTGGGGATCAACCGGCAGCCAGAGGTTTTGCCAACGCTTTGCGCAGCCGGATTGAACAGCAGACTCCCGCTGTTATCGCCGAGATCAAGAAAGCCTCACCAAGCAAAGGTATTTTGCGGGATCCGTTCGAGCCGGCAGTGATCGCCGAGAGCTATGAAAACGGCGGAGCGGCCTGTCTGTCCGTGCTCACCGATCACGACTTCTTCCAGGGGCATGAGGATTATCTGGTTGCCGCCCGCAATGCCTGCAGTCTGCCGGTAATCCGCAAGGATTTCATGGTGGCGCCCTACCAGGTCTACGAAAGCCGGGCCATAGGCGCCGACTGCATCCTCCTGATTGCAGCCTGCCTGACCAAAGACCAGATGCAGGAACTCGAAGGTATTGCCCATGAGATTGGCCTTGATGTGCTGGTAGAAGTCCACGACGGCGAGGAACTGGACGATGCGTTGACGCTGACGACTCCCCTGGTCGGCATCAACAACCGCAATCTGCATACCTTCGATGTGTCTCTGGACACCACGTTTGATTTGCACGAGCGGATCTCACAGGACCGGCTGACAATTACCGAGAGCGGCATCATGACGCGCAGCGACGTAGAAGCGATGACTGCTCGCGGGATTTACGGTTTCCTTGTGGGGGAATCGTTTATGCGAGCGGAGGAGCCTGGTTCAAAATTAAGGGAGCTGTTTTTCCCTGCAGGCTAACTCTCAGGCTCTGCCAAGGCCTCCTGCAAAAGTTCCAGAAGATGCGCCGGCATGCCCTCGGCCAGCTTGAGTGCTGCCTCGTGCCCACGGGGCGACATCTTGCCCCAGGTCCGGCGGACAATGCGTAACCACTTTTCCCGGTCGTAGTCCGCCTTTTCCTCATAGAAATCCGCGAAGTACTTCTCCAGGAACACCATGCAGGCCACGTCCTCCAGGAGTTGCGTATCGGCATCCTGCCTCAGTTCCCGCTTGGTAAGAATGGTCTCCACCCGCTCGCACTCCTCCTGCGGATAACCGCACTCCGCCATGATCTCAGCCGCCCGCCGGCCATGCATCCGGCCACAGGCCTGGCGCCATTGATAATAGGCTTTACGGCCTTCCGGATAGTCCTTCCGGGGCATGGTCCAGCGCTCAATGTGCTGGGCCCGGCAGGCGATCTGCATGCGTTCGGAAGGGTCGGATTCAAGCTCGAACAGCCAGCGGGTCATGTGCAGACTGTAAGCGTATTCCTTCGGCAGGTGTTCGTCGCCAAAGGGTTCCAGGTTGGGATCGGCCTGGTTCGCTGTATCGATCGCCGCCAGCGCGCACTGGAGTCTTGAATCCGTTGTGGTCATTTACGTCTCTCTTTCGGTTACGAGCTCAGGCCTGGGCCGAGGGGCGGGCCTTGATTCGGTCGTACCAGGCCTGCAGATTAGTCTGCTCTGGCTGGATCCGGATACCTACTACACGGGCGAAGGCCACTGTTGTGAAGGCGTTGATATCAGCAGCTGTAAATCGATCGCAGCAGATGTATTCCTTGCCAGCCAGTTGCTTGTCGAGGAAATGCATGAACTTCTCGACGCTCTTGCCGCACTCTTCTCCCCACTCCTTGATCGGGTTCATCCGGTCCTTGAAGTAGCCGGTGGTGTGCTGGAAGCACATGCCGGTAGGCATGAAGAAGAACAGCTCAATCCACCGCAGCCATTGCTCAAGCTGCGCCTTTTCGAGCGGAGTATCGCCGAGAAGGCTCGGTGTATCCGGGTAACTTTCCTCGAAATAACGGCAGATGGCCATGGTCTCGGCGATGCAGGTGCCGTCATCGAGCTCCATTACCGGCACTTTCTTCATCGGGTTTCGAGCAACAAATTCGGGGGTCAGGTTTTCACCCTTCTGCAGGTCGATTTCGATGAATTCGGCCTTGTCCAGCAACCCCTTCTCAGCCATGAACATACGGACACGACGCGGGTTGGGGGCGGTTTTGGTTTCGAAGATTTTCATTATTATGGGCTCCGTTCCTTATCAATGACGGCTTTGGCGGTTCAAAACGAGAAGACTGACGGGAAAGAAGAGTTGCGTCAAGCAACCGGCGTTACCGGGGCAGCCAGTTGCGGAGCTGCTGGATAATCCACTCCGGGTCGTCCAGCGGGAGATCATGCCCGGCATCAGGATGCAGTTTCATGGTCCATTGCCAGCGTTCTTCCAGCGCGGCACTGCAGCGCCAGTGAACAATGCGATCACCCCGACTGGCCAGCAAGAGAGCGTCTGGCATCGGTCGTTTTTCATCAGGCTTGTAGCGAGCGGCCGCCGTCAACTGGTTGAGGGCGTTCCGGGGATTGACAGGGCGTCGTCGCTGAATGCTGTACCACTGCTTTGCCAGTGACAATGGGACCTCTCGATTGGAAGTAAGTCTGAGGATGTCCCGCTCGCGATCAAACAGCTCCCTGCGCCCCAGGAGTCGTAGCACCCGAGGCCAGGCGCCCGGCCGCATGCGCTGCCAGGGTGGACTGAAACCCGAACTGGTATTGATCAGCACCAGGTTCTGAATCTGACCCTCGGGGACATGCTGGGCCCAATCAAGGGCCACCATGCCGCCCATCGAGAGTGCCAGGACGCTGAAGGGTCCGGGAATATGACTGACCTGCCTGGAGACCTTCTGCCGGATAGCGGCCACGGTTGACGGGCTGTTTTCCAGATAGTGCACTCCCGTTCCGGGCAGATCCACCGTGTGGAAAAGTTGATCGGGAAACGCCTCACGCAGACGGGACGGAAAGTTTCCCCAGTGCGCGTGTTCCCGCGTCAGCCCCCGCAACAGAATCCAGTGCATACAAGTGTTCCGTTTGATGAGTGCCCGGGCCTACCGATTCGCTAATTCGAATCGCGATACCAGTGCATGATCGCGGCTTCTCTCAGCATGGACTCCTCTTCCCGAACCGGCAACCAGTTCTCATGGCTGGCCGCAGCATTAACCAGAAAATCCATCCAGGCCAGGTGGCTGCGTAAAACCCGCTTGTGGCGATGGGGAACCAGGGGGTTGAAAAAGCCATCCAGTCGAAGCAACTGACGCGGGCGCTTGCGGATCCATCGCCAGGACCCCATTTCCAGGGTGAGAGGCAGAAAAACACCGGCATTTTCACGATTGACCTGCTTGTAGAAGTAGTCCCATAAATCACCGTGTGTCAGGTAATGCCGGGATTGGGGCTCAAACCGGTAATCGTGGTTGGGATAAGCCTGCTCCCAGATCAGTTTCAGCGCCATAACCGAAGCAATCCGGCGCATCGGTCGCCGCCGGTAGGCATAAGGAAACCAGATCTGGTCCTGCATACCGAAACCGGAATGACAGTCCAGCGCCACGCTAAACGGTCGGCCGGGCAATAATTCCTCTATCACGGCCTCCAGCGCCTGGTTTTCAGGCTCCATGCCCTGCTCCGGATCGCCGGTGTACCACGGCAGGCGGGGGGAGATGCGCTGCCCCCCGAGCAGGAACGCACTGCGGTCCTGGGCAGTAATCGGCGCGTTGCGCATCAGATCCACACCATTGGGATTGCTGCGCTGATTCAGGTACATGCCGCCCGGATTGAGAATCGGCAACAGGGTAATGCGTACTTTCTGCAGTAGCCCGGCCAGATGCTCGTCCCAGGTTACCCGGGCGAGCAGCGACTTCAGCCACGCCATCACCACCTGACTGCCAATGCGCTCCAGCCCATGCACGCCCCCCACAATCAATACCGCCGGCACATCCGCTCGGGATGAGCCGATATCGACCCGGTAGATGGGTAGCGACAAATCCTTCAGGGCAATGCGCTCAACCACTCGCGTGGCTACGAGTTCCGGTGCTTCTGCCAGCAGACGTTCAAGACCGATCAGCTCCGGGAGAAAGGTTCGTAACAGTCTCCGCTGGCGACCATCACGGCTGCCCTGCTCCTGGGTAATCGACGTGTGAGGCGTCAGGTCGCGCAGCTCTGTCATGGCAATCTCCGGTATCAGTTCCGCGGAGTGTAGCCGCTGATTGCTACAGCTTATTGACAGCTATCGGAACGCATAATCTGTCTGATTTATAGATACATTTGGAATACGCCCTTGTAACTAAGCTGAGGTTCGTTATCCTAATATTAGGTATTAACCGAGATGTTCTGATTTGTTCGACCATAACAGCGACCATAAAACGGCTGTTCTCCCGATCCGTCCGGATCGCGGCACCCCTGTATCGGAACTAACACCGACCACACCCTTCAAAAATCACAAACCCTGAAGAAGGAGAAGTGACTATGCGAAAGCTAAAGTCTGCTGCACTGCTTTGCGCGCTATCCGTACCCGTCGCCGCCCAGGCTGATTGCGGCGAAGTATCCATCACCGAAATGGGCTGGGCATCCAACACGGTCGTCACCAACGTGGCCACCTTTATCATGGAGCAGGGTTACGGCTGTGACGTCACCATTGTCCCTTCCGATACCGTCCCGGCTGTCACCTCGGTTGCCGAGAATGGCGAGCCCGACATCGTCACCGAGCTGTGGCTCAACTCCGCGGGCGAGGCCTACCTGCGCCTTGAAGAGCAGGGCAAGGTCGAGCGCCTCGGCAAAGTCCTGGATCCGGGCGGCGTTGAAGGCTGGTGGATTCCGACTTACCTTGCGGAAGAGCACCCGGAACTGAAAACCATCGAAGGCGTGATGGCTAATCCCGAGCTCGTTGGTGGCCGGTTCAACAACTGCCCGGACGGCTGGGGCTGCCGTGTTGTCAGTGACAACCTGATCCGCGCCCTGGATCTGGAAGAGTCCGGCATTGAGGTATTCAACCATGGTTCCGGCGAGACCCTCGCATCCTCCATGGCGTCTGCTGTCCAGAATGAGGAACCCTGGTTCGGCTACTACTGGGGCCCCACCGTTCCTCTCGGCAAGTACGACATGACCCGGGTTGACCTGGGCGAGATCAAACCGGACGTGCACCAGAAAAACCAGACACCGGATGTCGATAACCCGGGTGTTTCAGACTTCCCTGCGGCCACAATCCTGACGTCAGTAACCACTGACTTCAAAGACCGCGAGCCGGAAGTGGCCGAGATGCTCAGCAAGCTGACCTTCAAAACCGAGACCATGAGCGGCATTCTGGCCTGGATGGACGCGAACAATGCCTCCGGCGAAGAAGCTGCGGTTTATTACCTCAGCAACAACAGCGACGAGTGGTCAACCTGGCTGAACGACTCCGCCCGTGAGCGTCTGGCCAACGTTCTCAACTGATTGACCTGCCCCTCCCGGGGCATCCTCAGGGATGCCCCGGGCCGTTTCCCGAAAACCGTTCTGATTGCAGACGTGCGCAGGAGAGACTGACCGCCCATGGCAACCTACGACCCCCTTTTTTCATCGCTTGGCCTTGAGCAATGGTGCTCGGAAGGTCAGAGCAGCGGCCCGATGTCGATGGCCGATCTGCTGAACAAAACCAAGGGAGAGAGCGCCGAGCCGGCCTCTGTGTGGGAACTCCCGTTTCCGTCCATGGACGCCCTGAACGAATCCTGTGCCGCTTTCCCCCAGTCCAGGGAGCTTACCAAGGGCCTGGAACAGGGCTTTCTGGCCATCAAGGACAGCCTGAGCCTGGTTCTGGACCCGCTTACCCAACCGCTTAGCTGGTTCCTCGACGGCGCGCTGTACGCCATGCTCAATACCCCCTGGTGGATCGTGATTCCACTGTTATTGGCGGTTGTTTACCTGGTCACCAAATCCTGGAAACTTGTGCTGTTCGTCGGCGGCAGTATCGTGCTGCTGGCATTTATCGACCATTATGATTACGCCATGCAAACCCTTGCGATCATCTTTGTATGCGCCTTCCTGTGCGTATTACTGGGTGTTCCCATAGGCATTGCCATGGCGCGAAGCAACCCCCTGCAGCGCATGATCGTGCCGATTCTGGACATGCTGCAGACACTGCCACCCTTCGTATACCTGATCCCGCTGATCTTCCTGTTCAGTGTCACCGAATCGAAGCTTTACGGTATCGCGATCATCCTCTACGCCATCGTTCCGGTGATCCGGCTGACGAATCTGGGCATCCGCCTGGTGGATAAAGACGTGATTGAGGCTGCAGACGCCTTTGGCATGACGCCCCGACAGAAGCTCTACAAGGTGCAGATCCCGTTGGCGCTGCCCAACATCATGGCCGGGGTCAACCAGACCATCATGATGAGTCTTGCCATGGTCGTCATCGCATCCCTGGTATCGGCGCCCGGGCTTGGCGTTCTGGTCCTTCGGGGTATCCGCAACCTGGAACTGGGTGTTGGCCTGGTATCCGGCCTTGGCATCGTTATCCTGGCGGTTATTCTCGACCGGGTAACCAAGGCGTCCCTGGCACGAATCAACGTCTCCCAGAAGCAGTGAGGAACGCCCCATGGCAAAAGACATCAAGATTTCGATCCGAAACCTTTACAAGATCTTCGGCCCGACCCCGGATGTTGCCCTGGAGCACGTTCGCAAGGGCATGGGCAAAGCCGAGTTGCTGGAACAGCAGC
Organism: Marinobacter sp. MIT932201; assembly: GCF_047123295.1. NCBI lineage: Bacteria > Pseudomonadati > Pseudomonadota > Gammaproteobacteria > Pseudomonadales > Marinobacteraceae > Marinobacter > Marinobacter sp. MIT932201. The sequence goes on from NZ_CP138917.1 coordinate 3,959,658, forward strand.
GACACGTCCTCGGCCTTCGAGATATCAACGTCGATATGCACGATGGCGAGATCACCGTCATCATGGGCCTGTCCGGCTCCGGAAAATCCACTCTGATCCGCCACCTGAACCGGCTGATCGACCCCACCGCTGGCGAAATCCATGTCGACGGTGAAGACATCATGAGCTACACCGAGGAGCAGCTTCGAAAGCTGCGTCGTGAGCGGATGTCGATGGTATTCCAGAAGTTTGCACTGCTGCCCCACAAAACCGTGCTCGAGAACGCCGGCATGGCCAAGGACATTCGCGGCTACACAACCGCGGATTTTGAGGCCGATGCCCGGAAATGGCTCGCGCGGGTTGGCCTGGAAGGCAATGAATACCAGTATCCGCACCAGTTGTCAGGTGGCATGCAGCAGCGCGTGGGTATCGCCCGGGCCCTGGTGTCCGATGCCCCGATCATGCTGATGGACGAAGCCTTCTCGGCACTGGACCCGCTGATTCGCTCCGACATGCAGGATCTGTTACTGGAGCTGCAGGAAGAGTTGCAGAAAACCATCGTATTTATCACCCACGATCTGGATGAAGCCCTGAAGCTGGCGGACCACCTGGTCATTCTGAAAGACGGTGAGGTGGTACAACAGGGCGATCCCCAGGAGATTCTGCTCAATCCCGGCGACCCCTACATTGTCGACTTCATCAGCGATATCAACCGGGCGCGGGTGCTCAGGGTTCGTTCTGTGATGAGCCCGCCGGACGACGCTGACTCAGAGTTTGCCGGCGATATCTCGGAAAAAGACAATCTTGAGTCGATTCTGCTGAAATCGGATGGTGACATGTCCCTGAATTTCCGGGTTGTGCGGGACGGGCAGCACGTTGGCACCCTGCACATGAAGGATCTGGCCAAGGCGCTCGTGCCAACCGCGGCATCTGCCGAACGGGACAAAACCGCGGCCTAGCATTACAAAACGACATCCAGGGTCTATGCTTCAGGGAAAGCCGACGGTATCGGCATCCCGGTTTTATTACCATGGCAAAAACCCTGGCTCTTTTCATTGCGTTCTTTCTTGTCGCCTGCTCGCAGCCAGAGGACCCGCCACCACTGGTTCCTGAAACAGCAGCAAAGGCAACGAAGACCGCTCCCGCGGCACCGGCACCCTCAAATCCCCGCCAGCGCGTTGTCATCGCCGCCGATCCGTGGTGCCCCCATAATTGTGAGGCCGGTTCCGAGCACGAAGGCTACATGATCGATATCGCCAGGGAAGCGTTCGGCCTGGCAGGTATCGATGTGGAGTATGTCAACATGAGTTGGGCTCGGGCCCTGCAACAGGCCAGGGACGGCTATATTGACGCTGTTGTCGGGGCCCTTCCGGGGGACGCACCGGACTTTGTATTCCCGGACGCCGCAACCGGCTACTCAACGATTGCGCTTTACACCCACCCGGACAACGATTGGCAGTACGGTGGCATAGAGTCGCTCAGCGAGCTCACACTGCTTGCAATCAATGGCTATGCCTATTCGCCGGTATTGGACCGATATATCGAGCGCCACCAGGATGACCCGGAACGGGTCTGGGTACTGTCGGGCCCGGCGCCACTCAGCAGGGCAATAGAACTCCTGCATCAGCAGCGGTCTGACGTATTCCCGGAGGATCGGTACGTGATGAATTGGCAGCTGCAGCAGGGAGGCGACACCGAGAGCCTGAGAATGGCTGCGGTAATCCACGAGTCACCGATCTACGTGGCGTTTTCACCGGTAGGCCGTGATTCCACCCAGCTCGCAGCACTCCTGTCTGAAGGAGCAAGAGCACTGCAAAGAAGCGGGCGGGTATCAGAGATCCTGGCCCGCTACGGCGTATCGTGGTCGGATTGAAACGCCTTGACTGTCTTGCCGTCGGCCGTCGACAGCAGCAGCTCACCATGTTTCCCGATACGCACTGAACTCACCTGATCCAGCAGGCTGAGGAACCGATCCTCCTGGTTCATCAGCGCGGGCGCGCAGGCCATGCGGGTCGATGCGACGGGTCCGACTGCGATGCCCTCGCCCCTGAGCTGGTAGCTGCCGGTGTACCGGTTGCACGAGGCTCGACCGGCCATCCGGTTGTCCTCAAGAAACTCAATGGTGATCCGCGACCGATCGATGATGCCGGCGCCAGCAAGATCCTCGACAACCCACACCGCACCGCGCAAGAGCCGTTGCCGATCCCCGCCACACCCGGTGTATTCATCATCGCCGACCGTCAGGCGCACCTGTGCCGGGTATTGCGCTCCGGACATACTGTCTTCGCAAAGCTGCCGGGCCACCGTGAGCGTGATGGGCAGGTCATCCAGTGTTGCCGTAAATTCCCGCCCATGGCGGTTGGCTGTTTTCACTTCAACCGGAACACGGCGGGTGCCCTGTTCCTCGAAAGGGCGTGTTAACAAAAGCTCGCCGCCCTCAATCGTCGCGTGCCAGAAAGGCTCATTGCCCCTCGCCTCGAATGGCATTTCCAGATCACCCGGCTGCAGGCACTCCGGGTAAGTCTGCCCACGTATGGTCAGGGTCGCTTTTTCACCTTTGTTCCAGAAACGGGTCTGGTCATCACCCGGGGCAACATACAAGGCCCCCGACGCGCTCACTTCCGGCTTGAGCAAAATCCGCCGATCCAGATAGTCCACACTGATCAGATCGCTGTCCTCGCTCCCGGATACCGCGATATCAAGTTGCCCGCAGGCATAGCTTCCGGAAACCGGCTGACTGGTTTCGGGTAGAGAAGAGCAGGCGGAAAGAGCAAGGCCCGAGGCCGTAACGACGGACAACATCAATACTCGTCGTGAGTGCATGGTCAGTTCCCTTGTAGGCATGTTTTCGGGCTACATTCTAGAACCCAACGACTGGCGAGGCCACCGCGAGTATTCGACGAGGCTTCTTCTCGCGCCTCACCGACAGTATGCTAGAACGCTGAACCGAGGAGACAAGCCCATGGCACTGAAACTGTACCAATTTGCCATTTCCCACTACTGCGAGAAAATTCGCTGGGCCCTGGAATACAAGGGGCTGAACTACGAAACGGTAAACCTGCTGCCCGGACAGCATGTAAAAACCATCCGGAAGCTGACCGGCCAGGCTTCTTCGGTCCCGGTGCTGGAGCACGATGGTCAGGTGGTCCAGGGCTCGGCGGCCATCCTGGATTACCTGGATCAGGCCTTTCCCGAGCATTCCCTGACACCGGAGGATCCGGACCTTCGCGAGCAGGCGCTGGCCTGGGAACGGCGACTGGACGAAGAAGCGGGCCCCGCCATTCGCTGCTACTCCTACCACCACTTCCTGCAGCGACCCAAAATCGTAGTGCCCATGCTGGCTGCCGGCACGCCCTTCTATAACAGGATTCTGCTCAGCCTGGCGTTCAGCCGGGTTGATGAAGTGATGCGTCAGTGGATGAAGATCAACGAGAAAACTTCAGAAAAATCCAGGCAGGTCATGGAGGATCTTCTCACTGAGCTGGCAGCGATCTATGCCGAGCGCCCGTTCCTGGTTGGCAATCAGTTCACCCGCGCCGACCTCACGGCCGCCGCCCTGTTTGCACCCATGTTCCAGCCAGCGCAGTACCCGGTTCCCTGGCCGAAACCTGCCCGGATTCCCAAAGACATCAAGACCTGGCTGGACCAGTGGCAACCTCAGATCCGGGCTCTGGAGAAAGTCTACAGTGATAATCGCCGGCCAGACTGAATCGGATCCTGTCGGAAATCGCCAGCCAATCTGGCGTGAACCGACATTCCGTTGGCCCAGCTGCGTGCGAGAATGGTCCTGTTACCAATGGAACCCGGCAGGAATTCGATGGCTCTGACCGACATGATGCTGGCCGTACTGGAAGAAAGCGGCCTGCTTGCCCTCTGGAAGGCGGCCTCTCCCTGGCTGGCGCTGGATGAACGGCAGCTGATCTTTGTGATCGCCACCCCCGTCTTCGTGGCCGTCACACTTTGGGAATACCTGAAGATTCGCCACGATCCGCGGCTGATGGATACCCGTGAAGCGATCCGCAACTTCGCCCTGGGTGCCGGCTATCAGGTTACAGAGCTGCTCTTCGCCGGGCTGATTGCGTTTCCTGTCTACGCCCTGTGCTATCACTATCGGCTATTTGACCTGGAGCTGAACGGGTTCACGGTCCTGCTGACCTTTGTGGGCGTGGATTTCTGTTTCTACTGGATGCACCGGGCCAGTCACAGGGTACGCTGGTTCTGGGCCGCCCATGTGGTGCACCATTCCTCCGAACGGATGAACTTCTCCACCGCCATGCGCCAGAATGCCACCAACATTTTCAACGGCATGTGGATTTTCTATCTGCCCCTGGCACTGCTGGGGCTCAACCCTGTCTGGATCGGTGTGGCCTATGCACTGTCACTGGTGTACCAGTTCTTCATTCACACCACACTGGTCGGGAAGCTGCCCCGCTGGCTTGAACTTGTTTTCAACACCCCGAGTCACCACCGGGTTCATCATGGCCGCAATCCCGGCTATATCGACCGTAATTACGGCGGCACCCTGATCCTGTGGGATCGGCTGTTCGGCACCTTTGTTGACGAAGACGCCCAGCATCCGCCCGAGTATGGCATCACTCGGCCCATCCGCTCCAACAACCTGATTGTGCTCTGGACCCACGAATACGTGGACCTGTTCCGCGACATGGCACAGCCAGGCGGATTATTGTCTCGCCTCACCCACCTATGGAAACCGCCGGAGTGGCAACGCCCGGCCACAGTGAAAAATAACAAGGAAACGGGCCGTGACAATCAACGAACATCCCCTGACGCTGAACGCCGGTGATGACCACACGATAACCGGGACAGTCTTTACCCCGGCGACACCAAGCGCCATTCTCATCATCAGCCATGGCATGGCCGAACACGGCGACCGTTACCAACCACTGGCCCACTGGCTTGGCGAAAACGGCATTGCGGTCATCACCTACCACCACCGCGGCCATGGTCGGAGTTGCCCTCCCGAGGGCCTTGGACACTATGCCGACCAGGGTGGCTGGGCCTGCGTGCTTGCCGACCTGCACCTGGTGGTTCAACACGCCCGTGCGCAATTCCCACGGCTGCCAGTCAACCTGCTGGGCCACAGCATGGGTTCCTTTATCGCCCAGGCCTATGCCCAGACCCATGGCGACCAGCTGGACGCTCTGATTCTCAGCGCCACCAACCGGATTGACCGGGGCCACCTCCTGGCGTCCAGGACTCTGATCGGCCTGATTCGACTGGTTCGTGGCAAGCGGCACCGCAGCCGCCTGGTGGCCCGAATGACCTTTGAGCAGTTCAACCGCAAGTTCCACCCGAACCGGACCGGGGCCGACTGGCTCAGCCGCGATCCGGACCAGGTGGACCGCTACGTTGCCGACCCCCTGTGCGGTTTCGATTGCACGGTTGGCCTCTGGTGGGACTTTATTGGTGGTATGCTAGCGCTTGCGCCGTCTGCCTTCCGGAAAGATCTTCCCGTGCACCTGTTTTCCGGTACCGCGGATGCGGTTGGTGAGATGGGGCGTGGCGTACGCCGACATTTCCAGACAATCCGCGAAGCGGGGGTGGAGCATGTGACCCTGCGATTGTTTGAAGGCGGGCGTCATGAGATGCTCAACGAAACCAACCGGGAGGAGGTCTGGGAGTATCTCCGGTCCCTGTGCCTGACCTCGGAGTCGCCGTGGACGTCAGAGCAACCAGGGATGTCACTCCCGGACACTTGCCATCAATGATTGAACGAATAAGGATGTTGTGTGGGTTATCCTCGAGGCCGCAGGATCTTCCGTACCCTGATACTGTTTGTGCTGTCCGGCTCCGCGATTGCCGGAGCAGTGGCGGGCGAGGTCAGTCTCGGCGTCGCCGCCAACTTTACCGACACCACCCGGGAACTGGCCAAGCGCTTTGAAACCGAAACCGGTCATACCGTTTCAGCAAGCTACGGCTCCACGGGCAAGCTTTACGCCCAGATCAAAAACGGCGCCCCGTTTGATGTTTTCATGGCCGCAGACGCTCTGCGACCGGCACTGATTGAGGAAGAACAGGCGGGCGTTCCCGGCACCCGCTTCACCTACGCCCGGGGCAAACTGGCGCTGTGGAGCCCCACGGTCGCCGCCTTTGACAATGCCGAAGACTATCTTGCCCGCCAGCCGTTTTCGCGGCTGGCCATTGCCAACCCGAAGACCGCTCCCTATGGTCTTGCTGCACAACAGGTTCTGGAGCACCTGAATCACTGGGAGGCCCTGCAACCCAAACTGGTCCGCGGGGACTCCATCGCCCAGACTTTCCAGTTTGTGGTCAGCCGCAACGCCCAGGCAGGCTTCGTGGCCCTGTCCCAAATCAAGGCCTGGCACGAAGATGATGGCACACTGTGGCACATACCCCAGGCCTATTATCAGCCGATTGACCAACAGGCCATCCTGTTGCAACACGGTGCAGACAAAGCCGCGGCCAAGGCCTGGATGGATTTCCTGAAATCAGACACCGCAACCACCATCATCCGAAACTACGGGTACGACACGGCCAACTGATGCTTGAAACCTACTGGGACCCGGTCTGGCTGACACTCAGGCTGGCCACGACGACAACCCTGCTGCTTTTACTGATCGGCACCCCCATTGCCTGGTGGCTGGCGCGAACCCGACACTGGCTTCGTCAACCGATTGCGGCCGTCGTAGCACTGCCCCTGGTTCTTCCGCCCACTGTGCTGGGGTTCTATCTGTTACTGGTCATGGGGCCGGAAGGCTGGGTTGGCCAACTGACCCAGTCGTTGGGTATCGGTCTGCTGCCGTTTACCTTCGAGGGTCTGGTGGTCGCGTCGGTCATCTATTCCCTGCCCTTCACCGTCCAGCCCCTTCAGAACGCGTTCGAGGCCATCGGGGAGGGTTTCCTGGAGGTCGCTTCCACTCTCCGCGCAGCGCCCTGGGACCGGTTTCTGTTCGTTGCCGTGCCCCTGGCCCGGAACGGCTTCCTGACCGCCGCCGTATTAACCTTCGCCCATACCATTGGCGAGTTCGGGGTGATCCTGATGATCGGCGGCAACATTCCGGGTGAAACCAAGGTACTGTCGGTTGCCATCTACGACCATGTGGAGTCGCTGGAATACACCGAGGCCCATTGGCTGTCCGCCGGCATGGTGGTGTTTTCATTCGTGGTTCTGGTAACGCTCTACGCGCTGAACGGCAAAGCCCGCTCCGGAGCGATCAGATGACCGCCTCCAGCACCATCGACGCCCGCTTCCAATGCACCTTCCCCGGCTTCAGCCTGGACGTTGACATAACCCTGCCAGGCACAGGCATCTCCGCGCTGTTCGGGCACTCCGGGTGTGGCAAAACCACCCTGCTACGGTGCATGGCGGGCCTGCAAAGTGCCCCGGGTTCCATGACCGTTCTCGGCGAACCCTGGCAAACCGAGACGTTCGTTCGACCAGTCCATAAACGGCCTCTGGCTTATGTATTCCAGGAAACCCACCTGTTCCCTCACCTGAACGTGCGCAGGAACCTGGAATTCGGGTACCGGCGCATCCCGGCTGGCGACCGGCAGATCAGGTTCGACGAGGCAGTACGTTGGCTTGGCCTGGAATCACACCTGGACCGCATGCCTGTCGGCCTCTCTGGAGGTGAACGCCAGCGGGTGGCAATCGCCAGGGCTCTGCTGACCAGTCCCCGGCTGTTGCTGATGGATGAGCCGTTGTCCGCCCTGGACCTCAACAGCAAACAGGAAATTCTCCCGTATCTCGAACGACTGCACGATACGCTGGCCATTCCGATCATCTACGTTTCCCATTCAACCGAAGAAGTTGCCCGGTTGGCGGATCATATTGTGATGCTGGAGGAAGGTCGTGTGGTTGCCCAGGGGCCACTGCGAGAAACCCTGGCAGGCATCGATAATCCTTTTCGCGTTCAGGACGACGCTGGTGCCTTGCTGGAAGGCCAGATTATCGATCTTGACGATCACTGGCACCTGGCACTGTTCCGGTTCGAGGGCGGCCAGCTCTGGTTACGGTGTGAGCATCGCGTAAAGCCGGGAGACCGGGTTCGGGTTCGAGTGTTGGCCCGGGACGTCAGTCTGGCCCTGAGCGAAAATTCCGACCAGAGCATCCAGAACCTGGTGCCTGCGGTCATCGACCAGATCGACCCGGATATTGCTCCTGGCATAAGCCTGGTGCGACTTCTGGCCGGACCGACGCCAATATTGTCCAGACTGACCTCCAGGGCCGTCGCCCAGTTCGGTCTTGAGCCAGGCATGAACATCTGGTTGCAGATCAAATCCGTTGCCGTGATAGGGTAGCGCTGGCGGTCACAGCCGGCCAGGATGGTGGCTGCCAAACGCAAAAAGACCGCTGTTGATAGCGGTCTTTTCAAAAACAGGATGAACGGTAAAAACGCTCAGCGCGTGCCGTAGACCACCATGGTCTTGCCCTTGACGCGCACCAGTCCCTGATCCTCCAGCGTTTTCAGCACCCGACCAACCATCTCCCGGGAACAGCCGACGATCCGCCCGATTTCCTGGCGCGTGATCTTGATCTGCATTCCATCCGGGTGAGTCATGGCATCCGGTTCCTTGCACAGGTCCAGCAGTGTACGGGCAACACGGCCGGTGACATCCAGGAACGCCAGGTCGCCGACCTTACGGGTAGTCTGGCGCAGTCGCGAGGCCATCTGTTCGCCAATGAAGTACAGGACCCTTGGATCCTGCTGGGCGATTTCCCGGAATTTGGTGTAGCTGATCTCCGCCACCTCGCACTCGGTTTTGGCCTTCACCCAGGCACTGCGGGAATCCATGTTGTCAAACAGGCCCATCTCACCGAAGAAGTCGCCGGCGTTCAGATAGGCCATGATCATCTCGCGACCATCATCATCCTCAATGATGACGGTTACTGATCCCTTGACGATGTAGAACAGTGAATCGCTCTTGTCACCGGCATAGATAATCGTGCTCTTGGCTGGGTAACGACGACGATGACACTGCGAAAGGAAATAGTCGAGATGCTTGGTTTTCTGCTCAACCGGCTTGACGATAGTGGCCATAATGCGAGTCGTGCCTCCTCAGATACTGGCGGGTCCCAATGTTTTTTATGCACCCGGCTTTCCTTGCGGGTTCGTTCTTTTTTACTGCAAAACTGCGCAACTTATAACAAGAAGGTCTGTTGCGGGCAACCGGAAAGAGTATACAACATGTATCCGGGATCAGCCTGCCTGGCGAGGCCGGTTGTGCTAGCATCCCGTCACAGATCATTTTCATCCGGGCCACCGCAAGTGTTGGTCCCGTCTTATTACAACGGAGAGTCGTCCCATGAAAGCAACCATTGACTGGACCGGCAACGCCAGTTTTAAAGCCACCAGCGGCAGCGGCCACAGTGTCCAGCTGGATGGTCCACCGGACCACGGCGGCCAGAACCTGGGTCCGCGCCCGATGGAAATGCTGCTGATGGGTCTGGGAGGCTGCTCTGCGTTTGATGTCATGAGCATCCTGAAGAAAAGCCGCCAGGACGTGACCACCTGCCATGCCGAACTTGAGGCAGAGCGTGCCGACGCGGTGCCCGCCGTGTTTACCCGCATTCACCTGCATTTCGTGGTAACCGGCAAAAACCTCAAGGAGAACCTGGTCAAGCGGGCCGTCAGCCTGTCGGCAGAAAAGTATTGCTCAGCTTCCATCATGCTGGAAAAGGCGGGCGTTGAGATCAGTCACACCTATGAGGTGCATGAGGCAGAATAGCAGGCCTGACAAGGCGCTTCGACACCATCCATGGGCCAGATTCCGTGGGTCGAATGCAGCGGAAATCACGGATGCTAAAATGTCATTGCAAATACTATTCAACGTCACTTGCGGTGTGCATAATACGCACCCTCTCCGCCGGTCTGCGCAAAAGGTGAACAACCCGGTCAGTAGTCGGTGGCGGCCTCGGCAGAGCGCAGCAATGCAGCTCTGCAGTCATTCATCTCCACGATCCGGAGGGGCTGAGCATGGAATCAAAACTCCAGCTGCATGGTTTTAACAACCTGACCAAATCCCTGAGCTTTAACATCTACGACATCTGTTATGCGCAGACCGAAGAGCAACGCAAGGCCTACATTGACTACATCGATGAGATGTACAACGCCGAGCGTCTCACCCAGATTCTGACCGACGTGGTCAAAATCATTGGCGCCAACGTCCTGAACATTGCGCGCCAGGATTACGAGCCACACGGCGCTTCGGTCACCATGCTGATTGCCGAGCATGAACTGACCAATGGCGAAGAACCGGACAACGAGGAATCCCCGGGGCCGCTGCCGGATACCATCGTTGCACACCTGGACAAGAGCCACGTCACCGTGCACACCTACCCGGAAAGCCACCCCCATGATGGCGTAAGCACCTTCCGGGCTGACATCGATGTCTCCACCTGTGGTCTGATCTCACCGCTGAAAGTGCTGAACTACCTGATCCACAGCTTCGATTCTGATGTCGTCACTGTGGACTACCGGGTTCGCGGCTTTACCCGCGATGTGGACGGTACCAAACACTACATTGATCACGACATCAATTCGATCCAGAACTATCTGACCGAGGATACCCAGAACGCGTATCAGATGATCGATGTGAACGTTTACCAGGAAAACCTGTTCCACACCAAGATGATGCTGAAAAACTTCAATCTCGATAACTATGTCTTCGGGGTAAACGCCAGTGATCTCGACCCGGCGGAAGCACAGTCCATCGAAGACCGCCTGCGCCGTGAGATGCTTGAGATTTTCTATTCCCGCAACGTCGAATGATCGCCTCCCGTGACGCTCCGCCCCGGGGCGTCACGGGTCCTTCAGTTTTTTTGATGTCACCCGCCAGAATTCTGCGTTTTATTCTCCCCTCGTCTGCCGTTTTAATGGAGTCATGAGCTAACGAGAGGAGGACACCATGACCCTGCGCTCCCTGAAACAGATTATTCCAGCCCTGGAAACTTCCGACGGTGCCGGCGTGCGCATCAAGCGCTCCATCGGCCAGCAACAGAATATCCGCCTGGATCCGTTCCTGATGCTGGACGAGTTCGGCTCCGCCGAGGCCGCCGACTATATCGCCGGTTTTCCATCGCACCCTCACCGGGGTTTCGAGACGGTGACCTATATGATCGAGGGGCACATGCTGCACGAGGATCACCTGGGGAACCGCGGCGACCTGCGCAATGGCGGCGTTCAGTGGATGACCGCCGGCCGTGGGATCATTCACTCGGAAATGCCGCAGCAGGAAGAAGGCGTGATGCGGGGTTTCCAGCTCTGGCTGAATCTGCCCGCGGCAGAGAAAATGACAGAAGCGGGTTACCGCGATATCCAGCCGGAAGAGATCCCTGAGATCGTCTTTGAAGGCGGCAAGGTGAAGCTCATCGCCGGCAACATGGAGATCGAGGGCCAGCTTCACGAGGGCTCAGTAGCGGATCGAAGCACCCAGCCAATCTACGCTGACATCCACCTCGAATCGGGTGCAAGTGTGACGCTGCCGGTTCCGGAGGGTCACAATGCCATGCTGTACCTGTACGAGGGCACCGCCAACCTGGCCGATCGCGCACTTCAACGCAGCGCTGCCAACATTCTGGGTGACAACGGAGACCGGATTGCTCTCACTGCCGGAGAATCCGGGGCGCGCCTGCTGCTGATCGCCGGCAAGCCCATTGGTGAACCTGTGGTCCAGTACGGCCCGTTCGTGATGAATACCCGGGAGGAAATTGAGCAGACGCTTCGGGATTACCGGGACGGCCGACTGACGGCCTGACGGATCAGGCGAATGGCTTTCTTGCCATCAGCCGCTGCACCATGGGCCTGACAATCAGGTCCATGGCCAGCGGCATTTTTGTGCCCGGAATCACGAGGGTGTCGTGTCGGGAAAGGCTGCTGCCAGAGATCACCTGCAGCAGGTAAGGAAAATCCACTTCAGATTGATCGCGGAACCGGATAACCAGCATGCTCTCGTCCTCGGTCGGAACGTCCCGGACAACAAAGGGATTGGACGTGTCCACCAGTGGAATGCGCTGGAAGTTGATGTGGGTATGAGAAAACTGGGGAACGATATCGTGAACATAGTCATCCATGCGGTTGATGATGGTTTCCACCACCGCTTCCTGGCTGTATCCCCGCTTGTGGGTGTCCCGGTGGATCTTCTGGATCCATTCGAGGTTCACAATGGGCACCACTCCGATCAACAGGTCCACGTACTGGGCAATATTGCAGGTTTCGCTGACGACGCCGCCATGCAGCCCCTCGTAAAACAGCAAATCCGTGTCCGGGGGTAAGGGCCCCCAGGGCGTGAAGGTTCCGGGCTTGTGTCCGGCTTCCACCAGCCGTCGGTCCTCGTCGTGGACATATTGCCGGTAACGGCCGTTACCGGTGTGACCGTAATCGTAGAAAAGGGCTTCAAGCTTGTCGATGTGATTGGCCGCCAGCGCAAAGTGGTTACGCTCACCGAACTGGCCCTTCGCAGCGAGCCTGGCCATCTGTTCACGGTTGTAACGGTGGAAGCTGTCCCCGCTGACCATGGCAGCGTTCAGCCCTTCACTGGCGAACATCCGGCTGAAAATCTGGCCGGTGGTGGTGGTTCCAGCACCGGATGAACCGGTTACCGCTATGATCGGATGGCGTTTTGACATAGGGGCAGATTGCCGGAATCAGGTGAGACTGTCGAGTAAACGGGGCTTCTCGACCACGAAGCCCTGGGCATAGTCGACACCCAGCTGCCTGAGCATGTCCAGCACGTCCCGGGACTCAACCTGGGAAGCAATCACTTCCCGACGCATGTAATGGGCCATATCCACCATAGAGCGCACCATTGCCCGATCGGTCTCGCTGGTTGCCAGCTGGCCGGTAAAGGCACTGTCAATCTTGATCAGATCCACGGGCAGGGAGCGCATGAACTCGAACGAACTTGGGCCACTACCGAAGTTGCCCAGACAGAACCGGCATCCGAGTTCTTTCATCTCGATAATGAAATCGGCGACTGACTGGACGTCGTTGATCGCCGAAGCTTCGGTCAGCTCGAACCACAACCGCTCTATGGGCGCGTCCTTCTCACTCAGCTTCTCGTAGATGAACTCCAGCAGCGATTGATCGTTCATGGAGTAACCGGACAGGTTGATGCAGACACCGCCAAAATGCCGCGGGTCCGGTGCCTGCTCCCTGAGCCAGTCCAGCATGTGGCCGACCACCCAGCGATCCACCGCCTGCATACGGTCATAACGCTCGGCCATCCGAACAAAGTCCCGACCGGTAATGAGGTTGCCGTCGTCATCGTACATGCTGATCAGCACCTCGTACTGCGCCGCCATGGAGGCTTTGGCGTGCAGAGGTATGATCTTCTGGCAACGCAGCAACATGCGTTCCTCATTCAAATCACTGAGACTGGCAACCTTGGCGGCAATCTGTTCCTGGCGGGCCTGATCCCCGGCATCCAGCGCATACTCCGACACTTTCCCATGACCCTGCTGCCGGGAAGCTGCCAGGGCCTCTTCAGAAGCCCGCAACCAGCGTTCGGCACTGACCAGTGCCGGCAAGGTGGGAACGACGCCGGCGCTGGCCGAAAGCCGATAATCCCTGCCACCAAATCTGAACTCGGCGGCCTCCACCGCCTTGACCAGATCCCTGGCCGCATCACTTGCACTCTCTGAGGGCACCAGCATGGCAAACTCATTGCCCGCCAGCCTGGCCACGGGCATACCATCCCCCACGTGACTGCGCAGAATATCCGCCACCCGTTTGAGGGTCTCATCGCCGGCCTGGTAGCCGGCAGTATCGTTCAGCAGGCGGAAACGGCGGAGATCCAGGCGCACCAGGGAGCGCTCGTCTTCCCGGCGGGCCAGTTGCTGATCCAGCATCCGTTCGAACTCCCGGCGCCCCAGAAGTCCCGTCAGCTCATCATGGGTGGAAGCCCAGGACAGCTGGTCGTAAACCTTGCGAACCATGCGGTCGATACTCTCATCCACCAGTGGTCGCTCGTACTGACTATCGGGGACGATAATCCCCTTGCGCATCTGACGGGCCAGGGCCTCAAGCTCGAGCTCCACCACCCGCATGCCCTGATGATTAACAAACACGAACCGGCTGAACCCGCGGGCAATCCAGACCAGACGGATGTACTGGGGCTCCTTGGGGTTTTCCTGGTCCCGCAGCCAGTCACCGGTGCGCAGTTGCTGGGCCCGATTGATCCAGCGCTGAAGGCTGCGCTGTTCACGATCGGACAGTTTTTTCGTGTCCGGCTGCTCCGGCTTGGCCGGCGGGACCTCAACCAGCTCGGGGCTTTTTTCCGGGCTGCGAACCAGGAACTGCTTGAGCTCGTCACGGATCTGGGATGAGGGCATATGGTTACTGGAAATGGAAGCCAGGCCATCCTGAATGACCCGCAGCAATTCAGGCAGGTTAATCGTGCTGTTGGGGTCGTCGGCGAACGACAGCAGGGAATCAATCACCGCCAGGTAATCCTGCCAGAGCTGGCTGTCAGGCCCCTGTCGGATCCAGGTCAGCGAGAGCAGATCACGCCATCCGCCGTCCAACAGGCTCAGCACCGCCCTGGGCACCTTGCGCCCGCCCAGTTTCTGGTCCAGCACGTCGGCCACGGCCTTCTTGGATTCCGCTACCTTCTGGGCGCCTTCTGCTGCGGCCGTCACACGCTCCACATTCCTGCGATAGACAAGATTCTGGCGATCAATGAGGGTGTCCAGCTCCTGGACCGTGTGCTCAAATACTCCGGTATCCTGCTCAAAATCCGTGGTAATCCGCTGCACCAGCTCATCAACCCGACGCTGGACCACCGGATTGATCCGGCCACCCTTGACACCCAATTGGGCCAGGCGGTTCATCACCCCACGAACCGGGCTATCCTGGTCATCAAAGAACGCAGGGTCCCTCATGACCACTTTCAGAACGGGCACTTCCAGCTGCCGCATGCGCTGCTGGGCATATTCACTGAGTTTGGGGCTTTCCACCACCGACTTGAAAAAGCGGTCGACCACATCAACCGTTTCCTGCTGCTCTTCATCCAGCCTGTTGTCACCGCTAGCCTTGACCTTCTCGACCACCCGGTCTTTTAACGGCGCGAGCTCTTCCCCGGCTTCGACGGCCTGTGACTGCAACTGCTGGAGTTCTCGCTGGAGCTCTCCGGACGACAATGGTCTGGCGTTTGGCTGGAACGGCATGGGTTCCGGATCGCCCCGGGCCACACGGCTCGCACTCAAGGTATTGAGCAGATTGCGAACGGTGGCGAATGCAGTCTGCGCGGCCTGGGCATAGCCCCTGAATTCGCCACCCAGCATTCCGGGTTTGCGGCGAGGTTGCGCCGATCTGGCGCTGTCCTGTTCCGCCTTTGGGGTTGGTTCCGATGCGTCAGGAGCACTCTCCGCCGAAACCGGCTCTGGCTGAACCTGCTCCTTCTTTTGCTCCGGCTTCGCCCCGGCCTGCTCGCTCAGATACTTGCTGAGATCCAGGTCCGGCAAAACGCCGTGTCGAATCAGGATATCGTTGAGTTCCTTGTAAAGAGGCCCCAACTGCTGCAGCACGGTCTGCTCGAAGACCCGCAGGCAGACTTTCTCCACCTCCCGGGAAGCCTTGAGCTGATTGAGTCCATTATGGAAGGCTTCGCAGACCAGGGATGGTCCAAGGGGGTTGTGGTGGCCCGTGGCATTGGCGATGCCAAGTTTGTCCAGCCGGAGCTTGAGCTGCAGAAGGTCGCCGCGGTACTGGGTATCCGCCTTGGTCACCATCACCCGAATGGTCAGCCAGTCCTCGAACTCGCCCTTGTCCACCACCGAGAGCTCGGAGCCGGGAAAGCCTTTTGGGGCGGGCTTCAAGGGCGATTCCAGGCTTCGCGCCATCTGGTGCCAGATGACCCGTTGCCGGGCCTGGATCTGCCCCGAGGCATCCATGTATTCATTCGCCTGCTGATCGTTTGAGGCTTTCTGGGCCGCCTGTTTCAGGCCCTCCACCATCTGCACAAAACAGGCGTCCATCAACGGCTCGATAAACTGGATCACCGCCTTGGCGGACTGATGCAGAACAAACTGGATCCGGTCGCTGGGGGCCCGGAGAGAGGAGCGATCCTGTCGGCGGGAGCCACCGCACTGCTGCAGCATGGCATCAACCGCTTCCGGGTTCGGGCGGCTGAAATTGACTCCCATGGCGCCATCAATCCGCCGGACAATACTGACGTGCAGTTCATGGCGGCGGGCGCCATCCAGGCCACGAAAACGAACCACCAGTTCCGGCGGCGTGCCGGACGCCAACGCCCGATCCAGCTTCTTCGAGGTTTCACTCGAATAGCGAACGAAAAGGCCCTCTGCACAAAAATCGGCGATCTGGCACGGCCACGCCTCACCGGCTCCCAAATCAATCTGAGCGGCAAGCTTGATAGGTTGGCGGGGGCTGCTACGACGTTCTCTCGGATCCATGAACTACCTGATATCTCGCAAAGCCGGGACAGTCACCGGAGACACTGCCCGGTACCGACTCACGTCCCTGAAACGATGGCGGATGCCACCGGCTGCTACTATAGAGACCATGATTGTACTATAGCGGCCTGGCCCCCACAGGCAAACCAATCCACTATAACATCCTGACCCATGAAACAGCTTAGTCAGATCTATCTACTTTTGCTACTGGTAACAATGCTTAACGGCTGTTCGACCATTGGCTACTATTCGCAAGCTGTCAGTGGGCATCTATCCTTGATGATGGCCGGGGAACCGGTGGAGAAGATCCTCGCAAATAATGAAACCCCACTGGAGTTGCGAGGAAAACTCTCGCTGACACAGCAGGCCCGGCACTTCGCCGCCCAACGACTGGCCCTGCCGGTAGGAGACGCCTTCAGCGACTACGTGGAGATCAACAGACCCTGGGTAGTGGTCAATCTGGTGGCCGTGCCCGAATTCTCGCTGGAGCCACACCGCTGGTGCTACCCCGTTCTCGGCTGCCAGGCCTACCGGGGGTACTTCACTTTGGAAGATGCGCGTGCCGAGGAGGCGCAATTCCGGGACAGAGGTTTCGACACCTTCATTGGTGGTGTGACGGCCTATTCCACCCTTGGCTGGTTTGATGACCCGCTGCACACTGGCTTTACCCGCTTGGCGGCGGACCGCATGGTCGCCCTGATGTTCCATGAACTGGCCCACCGGGTGGTCTACATTGCCGATGACACGGCCTTTAACGAAAGCTTCGCCACCGCCGTGGAGCTGGAGGGACTGAGACTCTGGCTCTCGGAGCAGGGCAACCCCGGTCAGTTCCGGCAAGCCCTGGACCGTCTCGCCCGCCGCAACCAGACACTGGCCCTGGTGGAGGACTTCAGCGCCCGCCTGCAGGCACTGTACGCCGAACAGGACCGCTTGTCTGATGACCAACTGCGAAACCGGAAAACGGCCATTTTCGAAGACCTGGCGCTAGCCTATCAGGAGCTTTCCGCAGACTGGCCCGAGCCGGGCCCTTTCGGACCCGCACCGGTCAGTCTGAACAATGCCAACGTTGCGCTGTTTCGCCAGTACAACCAGCATGTACCGGCATTCCGGCAGATGCTTCGAAATGCAGACTACGACTTTGCGAGCTTTTACAAGGCCGTCGAGACGCTGTCGGAGCAACCGGAACCCCAGAGGTCTGAACACCTGGCGGCCCTGTCACAGCGGTTTGAAGAACACCTTTGAGTTCCGCTGGGTATTGTAGGAGGCCAGCTTCGGCCCGGGCAGGGCCTGCACGGTGGAAGGCTGGAAGCCCCGCTCCCGGAACCAGTGCTCCGTCTGGGTGGTGAGCACAAACAGCTTCTGGATGCCCTGCCCCCTGGCCAGCTTCTCCACCATCGCCAGAATCTCATCACCTCGGCCGGCCCGGCGATAGTTTGGATCCACGGCAAAACAGGACAGCTCGCCGGCACCTTCCTCGGGGTAACTGTAAAGAGCGGCACAGCCCACGATGGTCCCGTCTCGCTCTGCCACGACAAACCGGTCAATTTCGGTTTCCAGCATCTCCCGGGAACGGCGCACAAGAATGCCCTGCTCCTCCAATGGCTGAATCAGTTCCAGAATCCCGCCAATATCCTCAACCCTGGCCTGGCGGAACTGTTCGTAGTGATCGCCGCTCACCAGCGTGCCGGCACCGTCCCGAGTGAACAGTTCTTTCAGCAACGCCCCGTCGTCCACATAGCTAATGATGTGAGCACGCCGTACGCCCTTCACACAGGCATCACAGGCCGCCCTGAGCAGATCCGCATCGTGACCGGTTACCGCACCGGAAGCCAGACGTTCGGACGCCTGACGCGCTGACAGCTCCCTGATCAGGCTGCCGTCCTCTTCCTGCAAGCCGGGATCATCAATAAACACCATCAGCTTTTCGGCCTGCAGCGCCGCCGCTACCTGACTACCAACATCCTCGTAGGAGAGATTAAAGGCGTCCCCGGTGGGCGAATAACCCATCGGCGGTAATAGAACAATGTGCCCCAACTCCAGCAGTTTCTCGATGCCGGCCACATCCACCCGGCGCACCTTGCCGGTGTGGCCAAAATCAATACCATCCAGCACACCCACGGGCTTGGCGGCCACATAATTACCCCCACTCACCCGAATACGGGCATTGTGCATCGGCGAATTCACCAGCCCCATGGAAAGGTGGCTTTCCAGGTAAGCTCTCAGGCCACCGATGGCCTCCATCACCATGCCAAGGTGCTCTTGCGGTGTAATCCGCAGCCCTTTGGCAAACGACGATTCCACCCCGGCGCCATCCAGCCGCGCCTGGATTTGCGGGCGGGCACCGAAGGCAACGACCAGCCGCACGCCAAGGCTGCTCAGCAGCGCAATGTCATGGATGATGTTGATAAAATTCCCGTGTTCAATCGCATCCCCCGGTATGGTCAGCACCACCGTACGCCCGCGGTGGGCGTTGATGTAGGGGGATGAATGGCGGAATCCATGCAGCCAGTCGTTTGATTTCAATTCGAATACTCCAAGCTTTTTTCTTTACGCGGCCTGCAACCCAGCTTGACGAACACTGTCGGGAGCCCTCTCCAAAACCGTGGAGCGCCGGGGATGGCGCGACCGAGCCCTACAGGGACGTATTTACGGGCGTGTTTTGGAGAGGGCTCCCGACAGTGTTCAGCCCCCTATTTGACCCGGACTCCGTCTTAAAGGCAAAACTGTCGGATAAGCCCTCGCAGTACTTTAACGGTTGGCTCCAGCTGGGACAGCTCTATAAATTCATCCGGTTGGTGCGCCTGATCGATGGATCCGGGGCCCATGACCAGGGTTTCCAGGCCGAGTTTCTGTAACCAGGGCGCTTCTGTGGCGAAAGCGACTGCGTGGGCCGTGTGACCGGTGAGCTTTTCACAGGCTTTGACCAGGGCCGCATCGGCCGGGGTTTCGAAGGGTGGCACGCCGTCGAAGAGTGGCTCGAATTCCAGCGACAGCTCCCGACGCTCCGCAATCGGCTGGACCTTGCTCAGGATGGTCTGGCGCAGCGTTTCCATGTTCATGCCCGGCAGTGGACGCAAGTCAAAGTGCAGCTCGCACTGGGCGCAGATGCGGTTGGGGTTGTCACCGCCGTGGATGCAGCCCAGATTCAGGGTTGGAAACTGCACTTCAAAGTTCGGGTTCCGGTATTTTTCCTGCCAGCCTGACCGGAGTGCCAGCAATTCTGTGAGCGCTTCGTGCATTCCTTCCATGGCATTGCGGCCGAGGGCCGGGTTGGAGGAGTGGCCGGACTGGCCCTCGAATTTCAGGCGCTCCATCATGATGCCCTTGTGCATGCGCACCGGTTTCAGGCTGGTGGGCTCGCCGATGACCGCGTAGCGGGCCTTGGGCTTGCCGGCTTCGGCCAGGGCCCGGGCGCCATCCATCGAACTCTCTTCGTCGGCCGTGGCCAGTATGATCAAGGGCTGCTTGAGATCTTCGTTCACAAAGGCCCTGGCCGCCTCGATGGCCAACGGAAAAAAACCTTTCATGTCACAGGTGCCCAGCCCGTACCAGCGGTTGTCCCGCTCGGTCAGGGTAAAGGGATCGCTCTGCCAGCGTTTGTCATCAAAGGGCACTGTGTCGGTGTGGCCGGACAGCACCAGACCACCCGGGCCGCTGCCGAGGGTTCCGATCAGATTGTACTTTCCGGGCATCCCCGGCACTTCCAGGATTTCCACAGAAAACCCGAGAGCCTCGAGCCATTCGGCCAGCGTTCGCACCACGGGCTCATTGCTGTGATCCCACTTCGCCGACGCGCTGCTGATGGAAGGCAGCGATATCAGGCGGGCAAGCATGTCACGAATGCCCGGCACCGTTGCGGATTTGCTATCGGACTGCGACATAGTTTCCTCTCAGATTCCCACTGGAATCATTGTGCACGGCCACGACGCCAGACTTCAAAGTTGACGATCGCCCTGGTCAACATCGGATAGGCGACTTCACCACCGGCAACCACGCGGGCCACTTCCAGCTCACGCTCGCTGACGCTCACCAGACGACCCTCCACAACATTATCGTTGGACAGGGTTACCCGAACCTGCCGGTCAATCCATTGTTCGGCGCTCTCCAGTTCCGCCGGGTACCAGCTTTCGGTCTCAGGATCTTCTCTTGGCACCACTGGCTCAACCGCCACTTCTGGTGTTTCCTGAACAACAGGCTCGGCCTCGGTCAGAAAGACGTCCGGTACGCCGGCACCATTGTAGCGAACTGGCCAGCTTGGGCCCTGGCCACCGTTGTCATCCACTCTGACAGGAACACCAAACATGGGCTGATCCGGTTGCAGGTTCACGGTAAGCTCACCGCCCTCAAGCAGCCACTGCCGGTAAAGCGCTTTCAACTGGTCGCTGGCGGCCACCCCCCGGGCTTCAAGTCCAGCAACCAGCGCGGCCACCGCCCGGCCGGCCCATTCGCCGGTTTCAATGCCGGCTTCGCGGGCACAGTAGGCGGCGATTCGGCGCATCAGGCCGCCATCGCGCAAGGTCAAACGCATAGGCTCGGCACCGTCCAAAACGGACAGTTCGGAATCCTGAACCCGGATTCGGGCATCAGGCCAGTCCAGCTCGAGACTACCGGTGCTGATGGTATTCAGCTCCGCGTGGAGATTGCCTTGGGTCTGGCGCACGAAACCATCGCCGGCCAGCGCAGTGATGCCCATGCGGATCAGATCGCCGCTCCCCAGTTGCTGCCGCGGATCTGGCGCACATGACAGGACAAACAGCGCCGGATCTCCCTCACTGTTAACGCCCTCTGCGGTGACCCAGTTCCGGAGCATGGTCGGGTCCAGAGTCAGGCCAAGGCCATCAAGTCTCAGGGTCCACTGGGCCGGCAGACTGGTCGGATCGGCAAGAGCAGACAGCAGGTCAACGGGTGAACCAGTATCAAACTCCGCCCGGGCGATATCCAGCGGCTGGGTAAGCTCGAAATCCTGCCAACTGGCATTGTTGAGAACCAGCCGGCCCTCAATACCGGAACTGATGCTGCCTCGATGCAGCACACCGTAGGATTCCAGCGCCTGTCTTGCTTCAGCCATGCGCTGGTCTGCCAGCCACCAGACACCTGCCTTGAACGCGGCAAAGCCGATCAGAACCAGTACTACCAGCGTCGCAAGCAGGCGCTTCATCCGGAGACTCCTTGTCGGGTGCCGTCAGTTACGTGAAATCAGGGTGCCGACACCCTCATCGGTGAAGATCTCCAGCAAGCACGCATGAGCGACCCTGCCGTCGATGATATGGGACGTGCGTACACCATTCTCCACTGCACTGAGGGCGCACCGGATCTTCGGCAGCATGCCGCCATGAATCGTACCGTCTTCGATAAGCTCGTTAACCTGCTTGGCCGTGAGCCCGGTAAGCACCTTGTCGTCCTTGCTCTTGAGTCCGGCCACATTGGTCAGCAGGATCAGCTTTTCGGCTTTCATGGCCTCGGCCACCTTGCCCGCCACCAGGTCGGCATTGATGTTGTAGGAAGCGCCATCGGGCCCCACGCCAATTGGTGCAATCACCGGAATCAGGTTGCTGCGGGTAAGCATGTCGATAACGTCTACGTTCACACTGGCAACCTCGCCAACATGGCCGATGTCGATAATTTCGGGCCGCTCCAGTTCGGGAGAACGGTTGACCACCTCCAGCTTGCGGGCCCGGATCAGGTTCGCATCTTTCCCGGTGAGCCCTACCGCCATGCCGCCGTGGGAATTGATCAGGGAAACGATTTCCTTGTTCACCTGGCCACCGAGCACCATTTCCACCACATCCATGGTTTCTGAATCGGTGACCCGCATGCCATTGACGAACCGGGACTGGATGCTCAATCGTTCCAGCAACTCTCCGATCTGGGGCCCACCGCCGTGGACAACGATCGGGTTGATACCTACCAGTTTCATCAACACCACATCACGGGCAAAACTGCTCTTCAGGTCTTCGTTTTCCATGGCGTTACCGCCATACTTGATGACCACGGTCTTGCCGGTAAACCTTTGAATATAGGGCAGGCCCCGGCTCAGTACCGAAGCCACCTGCATTGCTGTTTCACGATCCAGCGCCATGTTTTCGCCTTGTTAATCCTGAGTTGTTATCGATCTGCAAATCGTCAGTGAGCTTTCAAATCAAAACTCTGCCACCAGATCCGGCGCTGCCTTCTGCAGCTGATCCCGGAACACAGACTTGATACGTTCCAGTGCGTCCTCGGTCTCCGCCTCGAAGCGCAGTACCAGCACTGGCGTGGTATTGGATGCCCGACACAGCCCCCAGCCGTCGGCGTAGTCCACCCGGATGCCATCAATGGTGCTTATGTTGCCGTCACCAAAGTCACCGTCCTCGCCGAGCCGTTCTATGATGTCGAACTTGGAGCTTTCGGTCACTTCGACATTCAGCTCCGGGGTGCTGATATCGTCCGGGAAATCCTCGAAGACCTCATCGCTGTGCCGGTCTTCAATACCCAGGATTTCCAGCAGGCGGGCGGCGGAATAGAGCCCGTCATCAAAACCGTACCAGCGCTCGCCAAAGAAGATATGACCGCTCATTTCCCCGGCCAGGAGCGCGCCAGTCTCTTTCATTTTTGCTTTCATCAGTGAATGACCGGTTTTCCACATGATGGGTCGGCCGCCCGCTTCGGATATGACACCGGCCAGCCTGCGGCTGCACTTCACGTCATAGAGAACGTCAGCACCCGGATTGCGGGACACCACATCCCGGGCGAACAACATCATCAGGCGATCTGGCCAGATGATCTTTCCGGAATTGGTGACCACGCCGAGTCGATCGCCATCGCCGTCGAAAGCCAGTCCGATGTCGGCGCCTTCCGATTCGACACGGGCAATCAGATCCGCAAGGTTTACCGGTTTGCCGGGATCCGGATGATGGTTCGGAAAGTCACCATCCACCTCGCAGTAAAGTGGAATCACCTCACAGCCCAACTCTTCAATGAGCATGGGTGCGAGTTCGCCGGCAATGCCATTGCCGGCATCAACGACGACCTTGAGCGGTGCCGCTACCGCAATATCGCCAACAATCCGGTCCAGATAGGCACGGCGGACATCCTCGGTGCTCTGACTGCCCCGACCACTGGCAAACTCGCCGGTCTGAATTCGCTGATACAGTTTCTGGATGGCTTCCCCCGAGAGGGTTTCTCCACCCAGCATGATTTTCAGGCCGTTGTAATTGGAGGGGTTGTGACTGCCAGTCACCATGACGCCAGAGCCGGTCTGGAGTTCGTGGGTGGCAAAATAGAGTACCGGTGTGGGCACGGCGCCCACATGAATCACGTTGCACCCGGTGGCCATCACTCCACGAGCAAGGGCATCCGCAAGATCCGGGCTCGAATGGCGACCGTCATAACCAATGCAGAGGCTGTCGACACCACGCTCCAGGGCTTCGGAACCAATGGCCCGGCCGATCACCTCAACGCCCTCGGCAGTCAGGGTTTCGCCGACAATGCCTCGAATGTCATAGGCCCGGAAAATATCCCGGGACAGCTCTACCTGAGGCAGTGCCACCTCTTCTACATCCGGGGTGTCGCCGGAACCAAAGACGGTATCTTCGCCACTGTTAAAACCGAGAACGTCCTCATCGCCATCAAGCATGTCGATATCGAGCATGTCCTTTTCCTGGAACAGGGGTTCATCGCTGCCCTTGGCGGTACCTGCACCGGCCTTCCCGGCAGCAGCCTGCTTTGGCTTCGCCGCTTCGCCAGCCTTGGCGACCCGCTTATCGACAACCTGTGACAACCGGTACAGCACCTCACCGGTTGACGCCACCATATCCCAGCGGAAGGTTGGCAATTTCACCCGCTCTCCGCCAAATACCTTGTGAGCCCACTGGATCAAAGCGGTCACATCCTGGCGCAGACCTTTCTGGGCTCCGCCCAGCAGGACCCAGACAATAATGGCTGCGATCAGCGCGGGAACCCCAACCAGAATAGCGATCATCAACGTATCCACCGGCGCTACGGAGGATCTGGCGGGGGTATAGGTTACCGTCCAGTCAGGATTGCCGAGCGTCCGGGATTCGGCGCTTCCGGATCCGTTGCCATTGCTGACTACGGTGCGGGACGAACCTGACACCGTCTGGACCAGCGCCAACTGGCCGCCGAGGCTGGAATTGACCACTTGCAGCAACGGCTGGATCTGGGCGGAGTCGAAGATGATCAGCAGGCTTCCGATGACCGCATTGCTTGTCGGGTTCCGCACCGGGGTGGCCATCTGGAAAAACCAGCGATCATCCCTTGGGAAGGCATCCGGGAAGAGCCGCTGGCCGGTTTCAGCGCGCCGGGCCAGTTCAAGGCCCGAGAACCCCAACAGTCCCTCATTGCTTGAAGTACGGGGAATGTCACGGTAGGGAAACAGATGGACTGCCTCTATACCGGGCAGTGAATCCGCCAGCTGCACTTCGGTTGGCGGTATCTCGTTCGGGCTGCCCAGCGCCTGAACCACATGCGGCTGAGTGGAGAGACCATTGACGCTTTTCTGGACCTGGTCGAAATACTGGTTCAGTCGAAGCGCTGCGGCATCGGCCTCGAGCGCTTTCAACGAGCCAAATCGTTCCGTTGCCGAAGGCTGGACCACCAGAAAATGAAGCAATGCAACGGCAATTACGCTCGCCAGAACCACGACCAGTGACTGGTTTACTGCCACGGTATTCAGCCGCTTGAGCTTGGGGCCCGAGGCATTGGCCTTTTCCTTTTTTACCGCCTTCTTCGACGGTTTTTCATCAACGGACGCGTCGGCATCTTTCTTTTTACCCAGCTTCATAGTCCATCCTGCACTTGTAATTTTATCGTCCTGGACAAGCAGTTACCCGCAAAGTATAGACGCCGGCGCGTGGTTCTGCGTGGCCGGCCTCCTGGTCACCGCGTACCGGTGGAGCCAAAGCCGCCGTCACCACGGGCACTGGCGTCAAATTCCGAAACCACCTCAAAATCCGCCTGGACAACGGGCACCAGTACCAACTGGGCCAGGCGTTCGCCTACATCCACGGTAAAGCTGGTGCGCCCACGGTTCCAGCAGGACACCATCAACTCGCCCTGGTAATCCGAATCGATCAACCCCACCAGATTGCCAAGGACAATGCCGTGTTTGTGGCCGAGCCCGCTTCTGGGCAGGATCATGGCCGCCAGGGAAGGATCTGCAATGTGGATCGACAAGCCGGTCCGGATCAGTTGGGTATCGCCCGGTTCCAAGGTCAGCGGCTCATCCAGGCAGGCTCTCAGATCAAGGCCGGCGGAGCCTTCGGTGGCATATTCGGGAAAGGGAATCTGGTTACCGATACGGTCATCCAGAATACGTACCTGAAGATTTTTCCTGCTCATGAGGTGTCCTGTCGATTGTGGTACAGGAACGCTTCGCTGAATTAGCGGGCGGCCTGGTCGAGATGTTCGCTTATCATTGCCACCAGTTCCCGGGCAATGTTCGTTTTGCTGTTCGGGCCGATAGACGTCTGACCACCTGGCCAGAACACGGTTACAGCATTATTGTCGCTGTTGAAACCAAGGCCCGGCGCCGATACGTCGTTGGCCACGATCATGTTCAGCTTCTTGCGCTGCATTTTGTCGATGGCATAGCTGGCCACGTCAGTGGTCTCCGCTGCGAACCCCACTGTAAAGGGCGCGTCGTCACGCCCGGCAATGGTTGCCAGCGTATCCGGGTTGCGCACCAGCGAGAGTGCCATGGCCTCACTGGATTTCTTGATCTTGTCTCCGGCGCAGGTTTCCGGACGGTAATCCGCCACCGCCGCCGTCGCAATAAAAAGATCGCAACCCTCATCCACGGCATTCGAGGCTTCTCGCAACATGTCCTCGGCCGTTAGAACCTGGCGCACTTCAACACCGATCGGAGGCGCCAGGGCCACCGGTCCGCTGACAAGAATCACCCGGGCGCCCGCCTTGCTCGCTGCACTGGCCAGGGCGTAGCCCATTTTCCCGGAACTGTGGTTACTGATATAGCGAACCGGGTCGATGGGCTCTCGGGTCGGACCTGCCGTAATCACCACGGTCTTACCGGAGAGCACCCCCTCGCTACCCCGATCAATAAGGCCGAAAATGGCCTCTGGCTCCAGCATTCTCCCGGGACCGGTATCACCACAGGCCTGGGCGCCCTGGTCGGGCCCCCACAATTCGATTTGGGGATCTTCTTCCAAAAGCCGGATATTTCTCTGGGTACGGGCGTTGCTCCACATGGCCTGATTCATGGCCGGCACCACGGCGATGGGCGCCTCGGTTGCACAGCAGACAGTGGTTAGCAGATCGTCTGCCATCCCCTGGGCCAGACGGGCGATGAAATCCGCCGACGCCGGCGCTATCACCACCTGATCGGCCCATTTGGCCAACTCGATATGCCCCATGCCCGCTTCCGCCTCCGGGTCCAGCAAGGAGCTCCGAACTGGCTCGCCACTCAGAGCCTGAAAGGTCAGTGGTGCCACAAAAGCTTCTGCTCCACGGGTCATCACAACCCGCACCTCATGGCCGGCCTTTTTCAGCTGACGCACGAGTTCGGCGCTTTTATAGGCTGCAATACCACCGGTCACTCCCAACAGGATTCGTCTGGCGGCCATAGGGGCTCCGTTTCCGCATAAAATGAAAGGCTTATAAGATAGCATGCTCAGGCCACAGCGACAGCCTGCCAGGCCAGGCATACGTTTACCGATTGTTACTTTTTGAAGTAACCTTTGTAACCCTGAGATGCCCGTCGCGGCGCAGGAAGCGCCCGGGGCCGGACTTGACCATCGCAAGGAAGCCAAGATGACAGATTCCACCTGGCCCACGGACGAACGTCCGCGGGAACGCCTGCTCGCCCACGGGGCGCCAACCCTCTCCGACGCCGAACTGCTTGCCATATTCCTGCGCACGGGCACCACTGGCATGCCGGTGATGGCACTGGCGCGCCACCTGATTGAGGAATTTTCGGGGCTCCGGGGGCTACTGACCGCCTCCCAGCGCCAGTTCTGCAATGTCAAAGGCCTGGGAACCGCCAAATACGCCCAGGTTCAGGCGGCCATGGAAATGGCACGCCGGGTCATGGAGGAACCACTACGCCAGGGGGACCCCCTGCGATCTCCCGAGGATACCCGGCGCTTCCTCACCAGCCGACTGGGCACCTATCCCCACGAGGTGTTCGCAGGCCTGTTCCTGGACAATCGTCATCGCGTCATCCAGTACCGTGAGTTGTTCCGGGGCACCATTGACGGCGCGGCCGTCTACCCAAGAGAAGTGGTGCGACAGGCCCTGGAAGACAATGCCGCGGCAGTGATCTTCGCACATAACCATCCCTCGGGCGTGGCAGAGCCCAGCCAGGCCGACATTTCACTGACCCGTCGGCTGAAAGAGGCGCTGGGTCTGGTGGATATCAGGGTTCTTGACCATATGGTTGTTGGCCATGGTGAGGTAATATCCCTCGCTGAACGGGGTCTGCTGTAAAACCGTCTTTACGATGGTGAACGCCAATGCCGGAAAACTGGCCAAATTCCCAACAATTTTTTGCGTTGGGGTGCGAGTTCTGGTATAAAAGCGTCCCTTTCTGGCGGCGTCTGGCGAGCAGCGTTCAGTTTAGAGGCGCGAACGGGGGCGTGATGGCTCCTTTGCAACCAGAGACGCATTAAAAACGAATTCGTATTATTAAGACCATTGCTCAGGTCGGAGGCAAGTATGTCCAGAGTTTGTCAGGTTACCGGTAAGCGTCCGGTATCCGGTAACAACGTTTCCCACGCGATGAACCACACTCGTCGTCGTTTTCTGCCGAATCTGCAGAACCACCGTTTCTGGGTTGAGTCCGAGAAGCGTTTCGTGAAGCTGCGCGTTTCCACCAAGGGCATGCGCATCATCGATAAAAAAGGCATTGACGCTGTGCTGGCCGATCTTCGTGCCCGCGGCGAGAAATTTTAAGGAGCCGCATCATGCGCGAGAAAATCAAGCTGGTTTCATCAGCAGGTACTGGTCACTTCTACACGACCAAGAAGAACAAGCGTAACACGCCGGAAAAAATCGAGATCAAAAAGTACGATCCGGTTGTCCGTAAGCATGTTGCCTACAAGGAAGCCAAGATCAAGTAATTCCTGATCCGGCATCCACAAAAAAGCCCGGCCAATGCGCCGGGCTTTTTTGTGGCTCTCTGACACTCAGAACTTCTCCAGATAACCCTCGGGTAACGCCACGTCCATGGCAATAGGAAGGTGATCTGACATCGGATAGCTGACCACTTCTGACCGTCGGATTTCCAATGAGGGACTCACCAGAATATGGTCGAGGGCCTTCTCGGGCCGCCAGCTTGGAAAACTGTGGGCTGTGTCTGGCAAGGGCACCAGATCGGTTTCCTTGAGGGGTGTCTGGGTAAGCAGCTGCTCCGCATGAGCGTTCATGTCTCCCATCAGAACCACATGCTGGTAATCAGCGATCAACTCCCGGATGTAGCCTAACTGGCGTTGCTGGGCCGTCTTGCTCAGGGAAAGATGCATCAGTACCAGCACCAGCGGATCATGCTCGGTTCCGTATCGTGCAATGATGGCACCCCGCCCCGGAATCAGACCCGGCAATTTATGCTCGGTAACATCAAGGGGCCGGTACCGGCTCAACAGACCATTGCTGTGCTGAGCGATCTGGCCAAGATTCCGGTTCAGCTGCTGGTACCAATAGGGAATGCCGGCCGCTTCGGCCAGGTATTGCACCTGGTTGATGTAGCCGCTGCGCAAACTGCCGCCGTCGCACTCCTGCAAGGCCACCACGTCGTAGCTGCGCAGCAGGGAGGCAATCCGGTCCAGATTCTCGATGCGATTGCGATGGGGCAGTATGTGCTGCCAGCTTCGCGTGAGATAGTGACGGTAGGAAGAGGTATTGATACCCACCTGAATGTTGAAGGTGAGCAGGCGAATGTGTCTTTGCGGCTCGAACTCGGGGACATGCTCGGTCCCTGAGCAGGCACCCCTCGGCCCGCCGGCCGGCTTCAGGATGCCATTCAACTGCTTTCTTATATGCTTGTACATAGTGGCGGTCTCAACCGGCCGGCTGCTTGTTGAACTCGGTTGTGGCTCTTTGGCGCTCCCTTACTCCACCTCGCCCCGCTCTTTGGCGACAAGGTAGTCCACCACTTCCAGAACGGCCTCGTGGCTGCCGGCCATGGATGCACTGACAGTGTACTTGCCATTAACCAGCATAGTCGGAGTTCCGGTGATCCGCGCGCCACGGATTTTCGACTGGGCTTTCTGCATGCGGGCATTCACACCGAAGCTTTTATAGGTGCTGACAAATTCATCCGGATCCACGCCATAATCTGCAACGAAGTCCGCCAGGGCTTCCGGCGAATTCAGGGGGCGGCGCTCGCCAGCAAGCGCATCGAACAGCGCATCATGGACCTTGTCCAACTCACCCATGGCTTCCAGGGCGTAAAAGGCGTAGGCATGGGGCTCCCAGTTTCTGCCGAGCGCCGCAGGAATCTTCACATAGTTGACGTAATCCGGTGCATCGGCCGCCCAGGCCTCAACCAGGGGCTTGAAGTTGTAGCAATGGGGACAGCCATACCAGAAGACTTCGGCTACTTCGACACCAGAATCGCTATCGGTTCTTACCGGGTTATCCAGACGATTGTAATGAGTCCCTTCTTTCCACTCTGCGGCGTTGGCCAGGCCAGAAACCGACAGTGCCAACAGGAGCAGGAAAACCATTCTGAAGGATCGAAACATGAAACATCTCCGGTTATTTGAATATCGTTTTGGGAGGATTATGACCCAGCGTACCTGAAAAGTTCCACAGGTCGGCAGTTACAGAAACGAAAGGATCGAGTAGGAGGGGGAGTTACCTCCCCCGTCCTCTCACACCACCGGGCATACGGTTCCGTACCACGGCGGTTCATGGATGGCTCTGAAGCCGGTGTCAACAACGGTGAGTATTGACCCCTTTACGGACCGTTAGCACTGTTGCTGACACCGGGTCATCGTATCCAGCAAGCTGACCAGGGACAGACGGTCGAATACCTTCCTGGGCAGCGCCGCATTCATGTGTGGTGCACCACTGTTCCACCAGGGACCGCGACCGTTAGTGGCACTCGCCCATGCTCTCAGCTCGGTAAGACCCAGCCGTATCAGGTAGCGAGCCCGCGTACTGGCTCGCTTCCACTGTCGCCACAGGATCAGACGGAGTCGCCTTCTTATCCAGCCGTCCAGGGCCTCCACCGGGCGCTTCGAAGCGGTCAGGCGGTAGTAGTTCGCCCAGCCTCTGAGCATCGGGTTCAGCGTCCGGATGGTCGTGGCCAGTGATTGGCCCCGTGACCGCTTGAACAGCGGACGCAGCTTGGTCATGAAGGCCTTCAAGCTCTTAGGAGCGACCCTCAACTGCACCTGCCGTTTGTGCCAGCTTACGCTGTATCCCAGGAAGTTCCGACGCCAGGGGCGATCCACGTCGCTTTTCGTCGTGTTCACCTTCAGGCGAAGGCGCGTTTCCAGGAAGCGGGTAATACTGGCCATGACCCGGTGGCCAGCCCTTTCGCTTCGGACGTAGATATTACAGTCGTCAGCGTAACGGCAGAACCGGTGTCCCCGCCGCTCCAGCTCCCGATCCAGTTCGGTCAGGAGCACATTGGAGAGCAGGGGTGACAGGGGGCCGCCTTGAGGCGTCCCCTCCCGCTTCGGGCTGACCAACCCACCTTCGAGCATGCCGGCTTGCAGGTAACGCCGGACCAGGGCAAGAACCCGCCGGTCGGGGATGCGACGAGCCAATAGGCTCATCAGCACATCGTGATTGACCCGGTCAAAGAACTGAGCCAGGTCCAGATCGACCACCCAACGGTGGCCATCATTGATGTGTTGCCGCATCGCCTTAACCGCCTGATGGGCACTCCGACCGGGACGGAACCCGTAACTGTGATCCGAGAACGTCGGCTCCAGCATCGGGCTCAGTGTTTGGTGAAGCGCTTGTTGGATCAGGCGATCCTGTACCGTCGGGATGCCCAACGTCCGTTCGCCGCCTTGCGGCTTGGGGATGCTGACCCGGCGTACCAGTTGAGGATGGTAGTCTCCGGCCAACAGCCGCTGACGCAGCGTTGGCCAGTGCTGTTGCAGGTGGCCTTTCAGGGCTGCCACCGGCATCTGATCGACACCGGCAGCTCCCTTGTTGGACACCACCCGCTGATACGCACGCATCAGGTTCTGGCGCTCAAGCACCTGTTCCATCAGCGTGTTCGGCTCCGCGTTCGTCCACGAGTGAGCCCCCGCGTCTGCCTCGACACGGACTTCAGTCTCGACCGGATACTGTCCGGCCTCTCCCTGAATGCCCTGACCCATCCGGGTCGCTTCTGTCTTCATAAGCACATCACGAGAACTCACCGCCTACTGGCGGCCAACCATGTTCGGCCCTTCAGTACGCGGTAACGCACCTACTATGGCCTCGGCTGAGTTCTGGCTCCCCATCCCAGCCCCTCACGGGGCAGGTAGCACAGTGGCAGAGAACCAGACTTCCCAGGGTAAGACGCGTGACCTTCACACTTATGCTCGCCGCATCTACGTCCACACCTTCCGTGCAAGTACTGGGCTTTGACGATATTGGCCGCCTTGCCCGGTGTGACCGCCTTATACGATTCCTGTTCGTCGGGCCAGTGCTTTGCCTGCGGCTTCCTTCAGATTCCACCTCGCAATGGACACCCTTGCCGTCCGGCTAGTGGTTCCCCTTGCCGGGCCCACAGGGGACTTGCACCCCCAAGTCATCCGGCCAGCACCACCTGTACCGGAACAGCGCCGTCAAGGCGCTACGCGCCATGCCTGGCGCACCAACAAAAAACCCCGCACCAGGCGGGGTTTTCGGTACAGTCCGGCGATTTCAGTTCAGGCCGGAGATGTAGCTGGAAACCGCTTCGATCTCGGCATCGGTCAGCTTCGAGGCGACATCCATCATGATCGATGCGTTCGTGCCGGCATCCCGGGAACCATCGCGATAGGCATTCAGCTGCTTGATCAGATACTCTGCGTTCTGACCACCGAGAGCCGGGTAACCGGCCGGCTCGTTGCCAACACCTTGCGGGTTGTGACAGCCTGCACAGGCCGGTACGCCCGTTGCCATGTTACCGCCACGGTAAAGTGCCGCACCCTGATCGACCAGATCCGGATCAGCCTGACCAACCACCATGTCCTGGGCGTTGAAGTAGGCAGCCAGGTCCTGCAGATCCTGGTCGTTCATGTTGTCCAGAATACCGGTCATTTCCGCGATATTCCGCTCTTTGTCCTTGATCAACACCAGTTGGCGATACAGGTATTTTTCGCCCAGACCGGACAGCTTGGGATAAGACCCCATAATGGGCTTGGCACCATTCTGGCCGTGACAACCGGCACATACCGCTGCGTTCTGTTCGCCTGCTTGAGGATCTCCCGCCCCGTGCGCCATCGCCGTGAGGCCAACACCGAGAACTACTCCTGCGATCAGTTTTTTCATGCTCGCTCCGCTTCTCTCATCTTTTAAGGGTATTCTTCGCTATGCAGCCGGTAGGCGCTGACCAGTTCAGGCTCAAAACCGGGGCTGACAGCGGTCGCGCGCAGCGCGCCGCCCGGAATTGGTGTAGCATTATACATTAATCCCTGATAACTGAAATCCAAAGGAAAGCCAACCGCTGTGGACCCTGATCTGACTCAAAAAAGCCTCTCTTTCAACAGCGCCCGATTTCTCATCAGCGCTTCCCGTCTGGATGAGTGCCCGCCGGATTTCGGTGCCGAGGTCGCCTTCGCCGGCCGCTCCAACGCCGGAAAATCCAGCGCCCTGAACGCAATCACCGCCAACGGCAAGCTGGCCCGGACCAGTAAGACTCCCGGGCGTACCCGGCTCATCAACTTCTTCTCTCTCAACCGCGAGAACTGCCGAATGGTCGATCTTCCCGGATACGGCTACGCCAAAGTATCCAGGGACATGAAAGACGACTGGCAGCAACACCTCGGTCACTACCTGAATGACCGGCGCTGTCTGCGTGGCCTGGTTCTGGTGATGGACATTCGTCATCCGCTGACCGATTTCGACCAAATGATGGTGGAATGGTGCGAGCATAACAACCTGCCGCTGATGATTCTGGCCACCAAAGCCGACAAACTGAAGTTCGGCCAGGCCAAAACGGCCATGCTCGGCATCGCAAAGGATCTGAAAGCGTACACCTGCGTGGAACACCTGATCATGTTCTCTGCAACGTCAAAACGGGGCGTGGAGGAGTGTCGGGAGGCGTTGATCGACTGGCTGGAATGCCATCCCGGGGACGAAGGCGCCAGCCTCTGATGACATAAAAAAAAACCGGCCTACCGAAAAGCAGACCGGTGAAACGTCAGGGTTTGCGACGTGCTAAAACCTGAGATCGCACTCAGGAGACGCAAGGAATGTCCGAATTCCCAACGTCACCCTTCTGACTCTGATCTTCGCGCAAAGTTCCAGGTTAGATCATTTTTTGACCAGCTTTTCGGGTTTCACTTACACACTGCGGAACCCGGAACATCTCAGTCGTGCAATGCAGGGCGGTATTTTTCTCTCAGGGCCATCACGCGCTCCCGATACGCCGGTGTCAGATAGGGAATTTCGAGTGTCAGCACCTGATAGATGCCCTGCTTCAACTCGGTGAGGGTAAGGCAGGCGGATTCCTCGGCTGCATGGGCTGTTTTCAGGAACGCCATCCAGTTGGTAATCACCAGCCACACATTGAGCGACATCGCCGACCGCAGGTCCTCCTCCTGGGGCTCAATAATGCCGGCTTCCGCCAGTTTCTCGAAGATGCGACTGATGGATGCCAGGCAGCGGTTGGTAAAATCGCGATAGTCCTGCCGCAACCTCTGATCGCTGTCCAGAAGGTATTCCAGATCCCGGTGGAAGAATCGGTAACTCCAGAGACCGTCAAAGACCGACTCCAGATAAAAGGTCATGTCGTCCAGGGTCATGGCCCTGTCTTCCGGAATATCCAGGTAGAAATCCACCAGCTTTTCGTATTCCAGGAAGATCTCGTAAATGATGTCCGACTTGTTGCGAAAGTGGTAATAGAGGTTGCCCGGCGAAATGGCCAGGTGCGCTGCAATGTGATTCGTGGTGACGTTGCGCTCGCCCCGTTCGTTGAACAGCTCCAGGCTGGAGAGCAGTATTTTGTCTCTTGTCTTCATAGACCCGTCGGCGTTTGGTGTTGTACAGCTCACAGATGGCCTGATTCGCCATCCGGCCCCGCTTGACTCACTAGAGTATATACTCTAATAATACCCCCAGACGCAAACTGAACACTTTTTCGCCAATCGTTCAGTATCCGAAATGCCAGGCCGCGAACCAACTCTGGTTGCCGCCACAGAGGAGCAAGCATCATGGGAGCCACTGTCGTTCAGCTCACCGAGAGCAAGAAACAGATCCAGCACACCCACCGGGTGTTCGAAGATCAGAAAAAGGCGTTCCGTAACAACCCCATGCCTTCCCTGGCGGAGCGGCAGGAGAACCTGAAGCGCCTGAAACGGGTACTGCTGAGTAACCAGGACCGACTACTGGATGCCATTGACCGGGATTTCAGTTGCCGCTCGAAGGACGAATCCCTGATTGCCGAGGTCATGCCGTCAATCCAGGGCATCAACTACACGCTCAGGAACCTCAGTGGCTGGATGAAGCCATCCAAACGCCACGTATCCGTGCTGTTCCAGCCTGCCAGCAACAAGGTCCACTACCAGCCCAAGGGCGTGGTAGGTGTGATCGTGCCCTGGAACTATCCCCTGTATCTGGCGGTGGGTCCTCTGATCGCATCCCTGGCCGCAGGTAACCGGACCATGATCAAGATGTCGGAATACACACCCCATACCTCGGCCCTGTTCAAGGAACTGATCGAAGCCAGCTTCCCGGAAGACCTTGTCTCGGTGATTACCGGGGAGGCTGACGTGGCTGCGGACTTCTCGTCGCGCCCGTTTGATCACCTGCTGTTCACCGGCTCCACGTCAGTAGGCAAGCTGGTCATGAAGGCAGCGGCTGAGAACCTGACGCCGGTTACCCTGGAGCTGGGTGGCAAATCCCCGGCCGTGGTCTCGCCGGATGTACCGATGGAAGACGCTGCGCAGCGTATTGCCTTTGGCAAGGCGTTCAACGCAGGGCAGACCTGCGTGGCGCCAGACTACGTGCTTTGTCCCGCCGACCGGGTGCAGTCGTTTGTCGACGAATTCCGGGCCCGCTTTTCCGAGATGTACCCGAGCCTGCGGGACAACGACGATTTCACCGCCATCATCAATGAGCGGCAGTACGATCGCCTGCAAAGCTACCTGGAGGACGCCCGGGAGAAAGGCGCCGAGCTGGTGGAAATCAATCCGGCCCGGGAAAATCTCAAGGATGGCACCCGCAAAATTCCTCTGACACTGGTCCTGAAAACCACGCCGGACATGAAGGTGATGCAGGATGAGATCTTTGGTCCGATTCTGCCGGTCGTCAGCTATGGTGGGCTGGATGAAGCCATCCATTACATCAATGACCGTCCACGGCCCCTTGCCCTGTACTTCTTCGGATACGACAAGACTCAGCAGCAGCATGTGGTAGACAACACCCACTCTGGTGGCATGTGCATCAACGATTCACTGATGCACGTTGCCCAGGACGACCTGCCGTTTGGTGGCATCGGCGATTCCGGCATGGGGCACTACCATGGCCGCGAAGGGTTCCTGACCTTCTCTCATCACCGCGCCATTTTCACCAAGCAGAAATTCAACAGCGGCAAATTTGTCTATGCGCCCCACGGGACGACGGCGCACAAGATGGTTTACAAGTTCTTTATCCGCTGAGAACGCGGAGTCTGTCGAGGGCTGGTAGCCCCTTCCAAAACACGCCGTGAATACGTCCGTGTAGGCTTGAGCAAAACATCCCTGTTTTGCACAGTTTTGGAAGGCAGAACTGGCCCTCGACGATCAGACAACGTCAGTGCCTTAAATAAAACAATAACGAGAACCCGCCCATGCAGAAACAGATCCCTGATCCGTCAGGACACCCTCAATTTAACGATCTCAACCGCCGAAGCTTTCTCAAAACCGGACTGGGCGGCGCTCTTTTTCTTGGTACCGTCAGTGTCACCGCCGGGCTGAGCGGTTGCGCGACGCAGCCAGCGGGCAGACTCAGTGCCGTTGGCACCCGTATGGATGCCAGTTACCAGTTCCGGTTTTTGACCGAGGATGACATAGCGCTGTTCGAGGCCCTGCTGCCCGCCATGGTTGGTCCGGGTTTGCCAGAGCAGCCCCAGGCCAGAAACATGGCAATTGCCGGGACGATCGAGCGAATTGACGCCGGCATCCACAAGTTCGGACCGGCCAACCAGAAGGAACTGCGGCGACTGTTTGATCTGTTGAACTTCGGGCTCACCCGCGTGACCGTTGCCCGGGTCTGGTCCAGTTGGCCGAATGTAACCACAGAGGAAGCGGATGCGTTTCTGGAACGCTGGCGCACCAGCCGTATCGGGCTGTTCAACAATGGCTACATAGCGCTGACCAAGATCAGCAACGTGGCGTTTTATGGCTATCGCGATTTCTGGCACCTGTCCGGCTACCCCGGACCGCCCCAGTATGCTGTCGACGCACTACCACAATTCCAAAACGCCTGATTGCCAGCTGATCTGACGGAGCAAAAGCATGTCATTAACCGATCGTATTGCCCGGGGCCTGGAATCGGGCTGGAAAGTCACCGATGGTGCTCGACTGACGGAAAACCTGACCACGGAAGCCGACGTTGTTGTTATCGGAACCGGCGCCGGTGGTGGCACCACCGCCGAGATTCTCGCTCGCAGCGGATTGTCCGTAATCCTCGTTGAAGAAGGCCGGCTGTATTACCAGAAAGACTTCAAGATGGACGAGCAGACCTCCTATGCCAACCTCTATCAGGAAGGCATGAGCCGGGTTACCCGGGACGGAGCGATCGCCATTCTTCAGGGCCGCTGTGTTGGCGGTTCCACCACGGTGAACTGGACCAGCAGTTTCCGTACACCAGAGCCGACCCTGAACTATTGGGCCGACCAGTTTGGACTGAAAGACCTCCGCCCGGAGGCCATGGCGCCCTGGTTCGACGGGCGGGAAGAACGGCATTCCATGTCGCCCTGGCAGGTAGCCCCCAACGTCAACAATGACATCCTGCGCCAGGGCTGTGAGAAATTGGGCTACAGTTGGCAGATCATTCCCCGCAACGTCAAAGGTTGCTGGAACCTGGGTTATTGCGGCATCGGCTGCCCGACCAACGCCAAGCAGGGCGCTCTCATGACCACCATCCCCGGTGCACTCGACAACAACGCCCGCCTGTTCCACAGCCTGCGCGCCGACCGCCTGGTCATGAACCAGGACAAGATCGACCACCTGGAAGCCTCTGCCTTTGCGGATGATGGTGTCACCCCGACCGGGATCAAGGTCAAGCTCAAAGCCCGACACTTCGTGGTCGCCGCCAGCGCCATCGGCAGCCCCGGCCTGCTGCTCCGCTCCGACATCCCGGACCCGAACCAGCGCATCGGCAAGCGCTCATTCATCCATCCGGTCAACGCCACAGTCGCCCAGATGCCTCAGCGCGTCGACCCGTATTACGGCGCGCCCCAATCCATCTACTCCGACGAATTCAACTTCCGCGACGGCGTCGACGGCCCGGTTGGCTACAAGCTCGAAGTACCGCCCTTGCATCCCGGCATGTCCAGCGGCGTGATCCCCGGCCACGGCGAAACCCAGATCAACAACATGGCCGGTCTGCCCCACATGCAGTCCGTCATCGCCCTGCTCCGGGACGGCTTCCACCCCGAAAGCCCCGGCGGCACAGTATCCCTACGCGACGACGGCAGCCCGGTACTGGATTACCCGGTCACCGACTACCTCTGGGAGGGCCTCCGCAAGGCCTTCCACACCATGGCCGAAATCCAGTTCGCCGCCGGCGCCGAAAAAGTCCGCCTCATGCACCTGGATTCCGACTGGTACACCAACTGGACCGACGCAAAAGCCGCCATCGACCAACTCCCCATGGCACCCCACCGCGTCCGCCTGTTCACCGCCCACCAGATGGGCGGCTGCGCCATGGGCGCGGACCCGGCAACCTCGGTTGTCAACGGCTTCGGCGAGCACCACCACGTCAGCAACCTCAGCGTGCACGATGCCTCGATTTTCCCCACCAGCATTGGGGCCAACCCGCAGCTGTCGGTTTATGCTTTAGCGGCCAGAAACAGCACCAGACTTGCACAAAGACTGTCTTGATCAGTGGGCTAACACTGCCCATCGGGGAGACTCGCACGGGGATAACAGGGCCGGCTGGAAGGGCTGATCCGGGAATGTGAGAAGCCAGGGATGGCTTCGCTCAAGCGCACATGGATGTGCTCGTAGCGTTTCCCGGATCAGCCCTTCCAGCTGGCACTACCGCATAGCCGACATGCATCCTCCATTGTCCCGGCCGCCAACTACAGGTAGCCAAAAAATGCTGCTATCCTAGGCCCTTGCAAAGAAAGGAGCTGTGCATGTCCAAAGTCATCTACCCGGGCACCTTCGATCCCATCACCAACGGCCACACCGACCTTATCGAACGTGCCGGCCGAATGTTTGATGAAATCGTCGTCGCCATCGCCTACAACCCCAAGAAACAGCCACTTCTCGACCTCGAAGAACGCTGCGAACTGGTCCGCCAGGCAACTGCGCATCTCCCCAATGTCAGCGTCACCGGCTTCAGCAACCTGCTGGCCGATTTTGTCCGTGAACAGGGCGCCACCGTGATCCTCCGGGGACTCCGGGCGGTATCGGATTTCGAATACGAATTCCAGCTGGCCGACATGAACCGCCGTCTGGCTCCGGAAGTGGAAAGCGTTTTCCTGACACCCGCCAATCACCTGTCCTACATCTCCTCCACCCTGATCCGGGAAATTGCCTCCCTGGGCGGCGATGTATCGGAATTT
Organism: Marinobacter sp. MIT932201; assembly: GCF_047123295.1. Lineage (NCBI taxonomy): Bacteria > Pseudomonadati > Pseudomonadota > Gammaproteobacteria > Pseudomonadales > Marinobacteraceae > Marinobacter > Marinobacter sp. MIT932201. The sequence goes on from NZ_CP138917.1 coordinate 3,998,912, forward strand.
GTCGATCCGGCGGTAGAGGCTGCACTCAAAAAGAAATTCAGCTGAATTTGAAGCCGTAAAAAAGCCCCGATCAACGGGGCTTTTTTACGACAGGGAACCAGGCCTCAGAGCAACGGCGGCAAAGGGATCTCCACCCCGTTCACCTCGAGCATGAGGTCTCTCATACTGGCATCAAGCACCAGTCGATCGTCTTGCTGGACCAGCAACCCTTGTTTGATAAGGGGTGCCAGCTGCAACCGGAACTCCGGATATTCCTCCGCGAGCGCAACCGGCAGACTCAGATCCATTTCCCCGGTCAGTTTCTGCATCACCATCAGCATCTCGCCTTTCTTATCGGCTGTCAGCTCCGGATGGGAAATACTGGCGCTGCCCTCCACCACACCTTCCGGCGTGGTTACGGTCAGTTCCGGAAAACCAACGGAGAAGCCGGCAGCTGCAAGGTCACGCAGGGCTGTGTTTACCTCCTGCATGGCATTCATCTGCTGCTCGAACTGCTGAGGACCACCGGAAGCCTGGTTAAGCGCAAGGGCCTGCAGTGATGACAGGCTTTCCGTCAGCCCGCTCCAGGCCGCCACGTCCAGCCCTGACAGTTCGAACACCAGCCGCTGGGGGCCATACGTCTCATCGGCCGTTGCAACTCTGGCAACCTCGAAAGCCATCCGCGAATCCAGACGCTCGCCATCACTCACCGGCTCACTGCTGCTGCGGATCGAAATCTCCTCGAGCCTGACGGGCGCTTCCGCAACCGGTGTCACCGCAACCGAGTCCACCATCACTTCGCCAGAGCCGGTCCAGACCTCACCAGACAGATGGGTCATTGTCTGCTCCAGGTGGAAGTCGCTGACCCGAATATCCAGGTCCGGGCCAGACAGAGTCAGAGCCGGCCAGACCATCAAAGCATCCGCCTGCGAGCCCGAATCGCTGATTTCGATTCTTGCCAACCCGCCGCTGGAGGCAACGGTCTCGCCGGTGCTCGCATCAGTTACGCTCATCTGGGGCGCTTCGAGCTCAATCACTGCGGTGCCCCAGAGCCGGGTTTCCAGGGTCAGCCTCGGCTCCTCGCCAGAAAACCAGTCCGTGCCTCCTGATGACCAACCTCCTTCGGGTTCGAAATCCATCAGGCTGCCGGTTACCCCGTGAGTTACATCGGCACGATAGGAGAACTGCTGGGACTCTCCGGTTTCCGGGTTCGTGAGGTTGATCGAACCAGTGAACCGGGCACCGAGAATACCTCGGTCGTAGTTATCGGTTTCCATGCGAAGGAACGGTTGGGCACTGTTCACCTCCGCCGTTGCCTGCTGCCACTGCTGTTCAGTCACGTACCCCACGACCCAGGGCAGGCCACCGGCTACAGCCAGTACACCGGCACCAGCAATCATCCATTTTGCATTCAAAGGTTTTCTCCAGTTCGGGAATCAGGTTTTTCCGGTCAGCCGTTCCAGCAGTACCAGTTGGGAGGCCAGGCGCTCTTCGTCCTCGCCAGGCTGGTTCTGGATATAGCTGCCGTCCGGTTGCAGCACCCAGGACTGGCAATTGTCGGCGAGGTAGGTGTCCAGATCTTCCCTGACTCTGGCGACCAGCTCGGGATCATCCAGCGGGAAGGCGGTTTCCACCCGGCTGAGCAGATTACGCTCCATGCCGTCGGCGCTGGAACAATAGACATCCGGGCGGCCGTTGTTGCCGAAGTAGTACACCCGGGTATGCTCAAGGAAACGTCCGATGATGGACCTGACCCGAATATTCTCGGAAAGCCCTGGCACCTCTGGGCGCAGGCAGCAGATACCGCGGATAATCAGATCGATCTTCACACCGGCCTGGGAGGCGCGGTAAAGCGCCTTGATCAGCTGGATTTCCGTGAGCGCATTGAACTTGAAGATAATCCGGCCTTTCTCGCCATAGCCGGCTTCGCGCTCGATCAGGCTGAGCAGGCGCGAGTGCAGTGTGAATGGCGAGTGGAACAGCTTCTTGATCTTCAGGGCCTTGCCCATGCCCGTGAGCTGCTGGAACAGCTTGTTGACGTCGTCACCGATAGACTCGTCACAGGTCATGAAGCTGTAATCAGTATACAGGCGGGCATTGCCGGCGTGATAGTTACCGGTGCCCAGGTGAACATAACGACGCAGGCGCCCCTCTTCGCGACGGACAATCAGGATCATCTTGGCGTGGGTCTTGTAGCCGACCACACCGTACACCACGATCACCCCGGCCTCCTGCAGCCGGCTGGCCAGCTCCAGGTTCTCCGCCTCACTGAAACGGGCCCGCAGCTCGATAACAGCGGTAACCTCTTTGCCACGACGCGCGGCGTCCGCCAGGGCTTCAACAATTTCTGAATCGGCGCCGGTGCGGTAGAGAGTTTGTCGAATCGCCAGAACCTGGGGGTCCTTGGCGGCCTGGCGCAGCAGATCCACTACCGGGCTGAAATTCTCATAGGGATGCAGCAGCAGGATTGGACGCTTGCGGATGGCGTCGAACATTGATTCCTTGCTGCGAATCTGCCTGGGAATGGACGGTGAAAACCCGGAATAGGTCAGATCCTGACGGTCTACCAGCCCACCGACTGCCATGAGCCGCGTCAGGTTGACCGGGCCATGCACCTGATACAGATCCCGCTCGGTCAGACCAAACTCCTTGAGCAGGAACTGAACCAGCTCTTCCGGGCAGTTGTCGGCAACCTCAAGACGCACACCATCACCGAACCGGCGGCTGAGCAGCTCACCACGAAGGGCCGAGGCCAGGTCTTCCAGGTCATCCTCCAGCTCAAGGTCAGCGTTTCGGGTCAGCCGGAACTGATAGCAGCCTTTCACCTCCATTCCGGGAAAGAGCTCATCGGCATGGGCGTGGATCATGGACGACAGGAACACCAGGTTGTCGCCACCGTTACAGACATCATCAGGAAGCCGGACCAGACGTGGAAGCGAACGGGGTGCAGGCACGATCGCCATACCGGTTTCCCGGCCGAAGGCATCCTTGCCGTCCAGCTCCACAATAAAGTTCAGGCTTTTGTTGACCAGGCGTGGAAACGGGTGCGACGGATCCAGCCCGATGGGGCTGACCACCGGAAGGATCTCCTCTTCGAAGTAAGTGCGCACCCACTCCGCCTGCTCCGGCGTCCACTCCCGGCGACGGACAAAATGAATGTTCTCCTGTTCCATTTCCGGAATCAGAACATTGTTGAGGATGTCGTACTGTTCGCGAATGTACTCGTGGGCAACACGGCTGATTTCCGCCAGCGCCTGCTCGGGCATCATGCCGTCGGCACCAACGGTTTCCCGGCCGTACTTCATCTGCTGCCGCAGGCCGGCAACACGGATCTCGAAGAACTCGTCCATGTTGCTGCTGAAGATGCAGCAGAAAATCAGACGGTTGATCAGTGGGTGGGTCGTATCCAGTGCCTGCTTGAGAACCCGGTAATTAAACTGGAGCTGGCTCAGTTCACGGTTGAAGTAGTTTTCGTTGGCGTCCAGGTTGATTTCCTCACCAACCGGGGGCACGTTCACCGGAGCAGGCACACTCCGCTCATCCCCTGCCGTCTGATTCTTCGCCGTATCCGTTGTCATGATTCCTCGATTCCAGTTTGCTCGCCGCTACCGGCGAATGACTTGCTTGACCTATCCGTGTTTTCGATCCCGCATCAGTCGGGCCGCGCGCACCGCAAAGTAGGTCAGGATTCCATCGGCCCCTGCCCTTCGCATGGCCATCAGGCTCTCCATCATTACCGCATCGCCATCCAGCCAGCCGTTCTGGGCTGCCGCCATGTGCATGGCATACTCACCGCTGACCTGATAGACAAATGTCGGCACCCGCAATTCCGTCTTCACCCGATGCACGATATCGAGATACGGCATGCCGGGCTTGATCATCACCATATCCGCGCCTTCGGCCAAATCCATGGCAACCTCATGCAATGCCTCATCGCCGTTGGCAGGATCCATCTGATAGGTGGACTTGTTGCCCTTGCCGAGATTGGCCGCAGACCCCACCGCATCCCGGAAAGGTCCGTAATAACTCGAGGCGTATTTGGCAGAATAGGCCAGGATTTTCGTATTCACATGACCGCCGTTTTCCAGGGCTTCGCGAATGGCACCTATCCGCCCATCCATCATGTCTGACGGTGCCACCACATCGGCACCGGCGTCGGCATGGGAAAGCGCCTGATTGACCAGCGCCTCGACGGTGACGTCATTCAGCACATAGCCGTCGTTGTCGATGATGCCGTCCTGGCCATGGGTGGTGAAAGGGTCCAAGGCTACATCGGTAATCACACCGAGTTCCGGATGCGCTGCCTTCAGGGCGCGAACCGCCCTCTGCGCCAGCCCCTCAGAATCCCAGGCCCCGGAGCCGGACAGATTCTTGTTTTCGGACGGAACAACAGGGAACAGCGCAATCGCCGGGATACCCAATTCCACCAGCTCCGCCGCCTGCTCAACCAGCAGATCAATACTCAGGCGCTCCACCCCTGGCATGGAAGGTACCTGTTCCCGCTGTCCCTCGCCCTCCAGCACAAACACCGGATAGATCAGGTTGTCCGGCGTGAGCTGGTTTTCCCGAACCAGGCGACGGGAAAAGTCGCTGGCCCGGTTACGGCGCAGGCGGGTGGCGGGAAACGCACGGGGAGTCGGAATCGGCACTGACAACCTCCTGAATGGCTGAACAAATAATCTGATGGGCCAGCGCGGCATCGGCCGGGCGCCCTTTGCGTCATCATACACGGCCAGCGCCGCTGGTTGCAGACTCCCTCAGCAGGATAAGGCGATTAAATGACAGGCTGATTACCGGATCGAATCCAACGCCCGGGCACGGATCCGTTCGGTTTCATTGAAGTGGCTGGCTCTGAGTCGCTCCAGCGCTTCCCTGCGTTCCGGTTCGGCCAGCCCGGAGGACAACAACCGGTCCCGCTCCCCGGCATAGGCCTGCCAGCGGCGGTCCCAATCCTGTTGTTCCGCCTCAAGCCGGGCCAGCCTTTCCGCTGCTGCATCACCAAAAGCTTCCCGGCGCCAGGCCTCAAGAGCCCTGGGGTCATCCGACAGCTCCTGACGAACCTGCTCATAGTCCGCAAACCGGCGTGTTTCCTCCCGGGCCTTGCGGAGGGGTTCCGGAAGGGAGGACTCAGCCTGGCGCAGGGCTTCGGCTTTCTGCTCGTCGGTCAGACTGTCATCGCTTGCAATCCTGAGTTTCTCGACCTGGAAACGATCCACCGCTTCATCGTCGGCAAAAAAAGCGTTGGCCGTGTCGGCGTCCAGCCAGGTACGGCGCAGAGCCTGGATCTCTGCCATCCTGCGCTGCAGCTCCCCGGCCCCGAGCCCGGAAACCTCTCCGTAGCTCTGTTCCAGTTCCGAAACTGCCAGCTTGTAGTCCAGATAGGCGCCAAGGGTTACCAGGGCCTGGGCTCTCGCCGGCTCATCGAGAACCGACAGGGCCCTCTGTATGCGAGCCACCAACTGCGGCAGGGATTCCTCGCCCAGGGCAGAGAGAAAATACTCAAACAGCTGTCGCAGTTGCGGGGTTGGTATGAGATTGCCCAGCCGGTCCGTTCGGGCCCAACCGTCCGGCACTGACGTACCCGCCAGCGAGGCTGGTAACTGCTCAGGAACAGGAACCGAGGACGCGTTGTTCACCAACTTCGATGGTGCGGCAGTAACATCCTCCCGGGCCACTGATATCGGCGGTTCCCCGGTGGTCTGCGGCGCATTCGAGTCGCCATGGCTGGCAAGATCTGCTCTCATCAACCAGAAGCTGACAACAGCTGCTATTATCAGTAGCAAAACAAGCAAAAGACGGAAATGGGACTTCATTGCCACAGGAATTCCGGGTCTTCGGGTGACTGACGGCTTGCCCAGGTTACCGGCGCAAAACCACAGAGAATGAGGATAAACGAGGCTGGCCAGTCATACCGAGACAGGGATCAAAAATGGAGCCGGGGCGGAGCGCCCCGGACTGCCGTGCCAGCGTTCAGAGGGAGCGGTTGTTAAAACCCACATCCACCTTTCGCGGCGTGTCAGAGCGGAAGGAGGTATCCACCTCCTGAATTTTTCCGCCCTGGCTCAGGAAGGCTTCGATGTCTGCCTGCAACTGTGCACGAACACGTGCACGGCCGGCTATGGAATGGTTGTCGTCACTGTCGCTGGTCCAGCCTCCGGACTGCTCCAGGTTGCTTTCGTCGAATTCACTCATGATCTTTTCTCCATCAACGAAAACAGATGGTCGAGTGCTGCGACCCCGCAGGGGACCTCACTCCGTATCGACGAAGTCCGCCTGCGGCCTCGCCTTGGCGTCTTTATAATCTGCTTTTGGTGACCACGCTATTTCTTGGCAACGTCTTTTTTGTAATTTTTTGTAAGCATTGACAACCAATTGAATTGCATGCGGAAATTTTACATTCGTCAGTAGATCAAAAAAATTGACACAAAGAATGAATAATGATTCACTACTTGTAGGGAGCCGGAATGGCCTATCGAGAAACAGAGAAAATGCGCCAGCGTAAAGCCGAGGCGCGAAAACGAATCGTGGAGTGCACTTATCAGTGCGTGGCCGAGGGCGGCTTCAGAAGCGCCCGCATTACCCGGATAGCCGGTTTGGCCGGCGTTGCCACAGGAACTATTTACCGGCATTTCGAGTCCAGAGAGGACCTGTTCGCGGAAATTTTCCGGTTGGCAACCCAGCGGGAAGTCGACAAGGTTGCCGAGGCCCTTGGCTCCCCCGGGAACGCAGCTGAACGACTGGAACGGGCACTCAGACAATTCGCCGAGCGGGCACTGAAAGGCCCGCAAATGGCCTGGTCGCTGATTGCCGAGCCGGTGGACCCGAAAGTCGAGGAAGAAAGGCTGGCGTATCGCAAGGCCTACGCCAACCTGTTTGAGAAAGCGATCCGCGAAGGCATTGAAGAAGGATGCATCCCGGATCAGGACGCTCTCCAGAGCAGTACATGCCTGGTCGGCGCCATCGCGGAAAGCCTGGTTGGCCCACTGTCACCCACACAAACCAGCCAGGCGAACAGCGCAAAAGAAGACAACAATGACCCGCTGGTCAATTCCATCATTCGCTTTTGTATGCAGGGGTTGACCGGCACCAGGAGGTAGCTATGAACGCGCGGCAGCCCCAGCCAGAGATGCCATTAAAAGACCAGGAAGATCGCTATCTGGCCAGCACCCACGAGGTCTTCAACCAGCCTCCGGCTCTGGAGAACTACAACCTGTTCGAGCAGGATATCGCCCTGCAGGAAGCAGCCCTCCGTGAAGGGGCCGGCAAGGCAGCCGAGGATCTCAAGGCATTCGGGGCTCTGGCCGGAGCAGCGGAAACCATCGACCTGGGGTTTCGCGCCAACGCCAACAAACCGGTGTTCAATACCCACGACCGCTACGGCCACCGCATTGATGAAGTGGACTTCCATCCGGCCTACCACGAGCTGATGCGCATCGCCTTCGACAACGGCCTGCACAGCAGCCCCTGGAGCCATCCAGGACAGGGTGCACATGTTGCCCGCGCTGCCAAGTACTACATGCACTCCCAGGTAGAGGCCGCCCACTGCTGCCCCGTGACCATGACCTTCGCCGCCATTCCGTCGATCCGGAAACAACCGGAGCTGGCGGCGGACTGGGAAGCCCGGATACTGGCCGACAGCTATGATCCCCGCAACCGGCCGGACAGCCAGAAATCCTCGGTTACCATTGGCATGGCCATGACCGAGAAGCAGGGCGGCAGCGACGTTCGCGCCAACAGCACCAGAGCCTACCCGATCGGCACTGGCGGCCCCGGCCAGGCCTATGAGCTGGTGGGCCACAAATGGTTCGTTTCTGCCCCGATGTGCGACGCCTTTCTGGTGCTGGCCCAGACACAGGGAGGCCTGTCCTGCTTCCTGATGCCCCGCTGGCGCCCGGACGGCACCAAGAATCCCTGGCAGGTCCAGCGTCTGAAGAACAAGATGGGCAACGTCGCCAACGCCTCCAGCGAAGCCGAACTGCGCGGCGCACTGGCCTGGATGGTTGGCGAGGAAGGCCGTGGTGTACCCACCATCATTGAAATGGTCGCCATGACCCGCTTCGACTGCATGATCGGCAGCTCCGCCGGCATGCGCCAGGCCATCGCCCAGGCCAGCCACCACTGCCGACACCGCAGCGCCTTTGGCGCCCGCCTGGTCGACCAGCCCCTGATGCAGAACGTCCTGGCCGACCTGGCCCTGGAAAGCGAAGCGGCGCTGGCCTACACCATGCGCATCGCCCGCGCCCTGGACAACCAGGACAAGGAACACGAACGTCTGCTGGCGCGCCTGGCCACCCCCGTCGGCAAATACTGGATCTGCAAGCGCACACCGAACCATGCCTACGAGGCCATGGAATGCATCGGCGGCAGCGGCGTGATGGAAGACTGCATCATGCCCCGGCTGTTCCGGGAATCGCCGGTCAACGCCATCTGGGAAGGCAGCGGCAACGTCCAGTGCCTCGACACCCTGCGCGCCCTGCAAAAAGAGCCCGACACCCTCGACGCATTCTTCAAGGAAACCGCCGAAGCCAAAGGCGCCGACCGCCGCTTCGACCAGTTCCTGGCCCAGCTACAACACGACTTCGCCGACATCAGCGATTTCCAGTACCGCGCCCGAAACCTCGTCGACCGCATGGCCCTGGCCCTGCAGGGCTCCCTGCTGCTGCGACACTCGGATGCCGCCGTCGCCGACGCCTTCTGCGCCTCTCGCCTGCAGTCCAATGGCGGGATGAACTACGGCAACCTGCCCTCGGGCACCGATCCGGCATCCATTATCAAACGGGCGACGCCTGTAGTAGGCTAGACACAACAGAATCCAACTGAGAGATCGAGAACCGGCGGGGAACTCCTTTCCAAAACCTTGCGGAGCCATGGATGGCGGAGCAGAGCGTACAAGGACGTATTCACAGCGTGTTTTGGAAAGGAGTTCCCCGCCGGTTCCTGCACCCAAGTCTATGTCTGAAGCACTCAGAAAACTCCTGCGGGAAGGCCACGCTCCCCAGCAGCCAGTCATCACCCCCCACGTGGGCGTGCTGACCCTGCACTTCCAGCTTTACGGCTGCGACGACCTCAAAGCCAAGCGCAAAGTCTTCACCGCCCTGAAGGCCGTCTGGGGCAAAGAACCCGACCTGGCCGTCGCCGAAACCGCCGACCAGGAGGCCCTCGACTGCGCCACCTGGACCATTGCGGCCCTTGGCACCTCATCCCAGCAGATCACCCAACGCCTCGACCAGATCGAAAAAGCCATCGAAGAACGCGTGGATGCTGCCATACTGGATATACACCGGGAGATACTCTGACCGGAAAATCCCGGGCAGCAGCCGTGTGGCGTAACCCGTTGTCAGGCCGTATACTACGCCCCCTCAGGGATGCCAGTGCGCCTGCCAGCGGCGGGTGACCAGAAACCAATGCCGGACATGAATGCCGGCCGTATCCGCAGGGCATCCGGAACCGGCCCTTCGGATGACCACTGAGTGTGAGTGGCACCTATGACCGGAAAGAAAAAATCCGCCCAGGCTTCGGTAGAGGCCATGTATCGCGTATTCACGGTGCCTGAGGCGCCGGAATCGACGCTGAGCCGGATTGACCAGAACATCTCCAGCAATCTTGCAGGCTTTCTGCAGGAGCACATCGTAGCGGTTGAGCGGGATCTCTCGGATGTGGAGAAAGACTTCTCCGATTACAGCATCCCCGAGAAGCCTGTCTTCGTGTCTGAACAGGCCCAGTTCCTGCTCGACAAACTGGTGGCCAACTCCGTTCACACTGCGTCGCCGGCCTTTATCGGGCACATGACCTCAGCGCTGCCGTACTTCATGCTGCCGCTGTCGAAAATCATGATTGCCCTGAACCAGAACCTGGTCAAAACCGAAACCTCCAAGGCCTTCACGCCCATGGAGCGCCAGGTACTGGGCATGATCCACCGACTGGTATACCAGGAAGACGGCGCTTTCTACCGAAAGTGGATGCACGACCCCCGTTACGCCCTGGGGGCCATGTGCTCGGGCGGCACCGTCGCCAACCTCACCGCCCTGTGGGTTGCCCGCAACCGGGCGTTCCCCGCAGAAGGCAGCTTCCGGGGTCTGCACCAGGAAGGCCTGTTCCGCGCGCTGAAATACTACGGCTACGAAGGCGCCGCCATCGTCGTCTCCCGCCGCGGACACTACTCCCTGCGCAAGGCTGCCGACGTGCTCGGACTGGGCCGCGAGTCCCTGATACCGGTGGATACCGACGACGAAAACCGCATCAATACCGATGCCCTGCGGGACAAATGCCTGGAACTGCAGCGTCAGAAGATCAAAGTCATGGCCATCTGCGGCGTGGCCGGCACCACCGAAACCGGCAACGTCGACCCTCTGGACGCCATGGCCGACATCGCCCGGGAATTCGGCGCCCACTTCCACGTGGATGCCGCCTGGGGCGGGCCCACCCTGTTCTCCCGCACCTACAAACACCTGCTGCGCGGCATCGAAAAGGCAGACTCCGTCACTTTCGACGCCCACAAACAGCTCTATGTCCCCATGGGCGTAGGCCTCGTGGTCTTCCGAGACCCCAGCTTGGCCAGCGCCGTGGAACACCACGCCCAGTACATCATCCGGAAAGGCTCCCGGGATCTCGGCAGCACCACCCTTGAGGGCTCGCGGCCGGGCATGTCCATGCTGATCCACTCCGGCCTGAAAATCCTGGCCCGGGAAGGCTACGAGATCCTGATCGATCAGGGCATCGACAAAGCCAAGACCTTCGCGGACATGATCGAAGCCGAATCGGATTTCGAACTGGTCACCAGGCCCGAACTGAACATCCTGACCTACCGCTACTGCCCGGAAAACGTCCAGGAAGCCCTGGCCATTGCCGACCCCCTACAGGCGGAAAAGCTCAACACCTGCCTGAACCGGATCACCAAGTTCATCCAGAAAACCCAGCGGGAACGGGGCAAGGCATTCGTGTCACGGACGCGCCTGGAACCGGCCCGTTACTTCAACTTCCCGTGCATCGTGTTCCGGGTGGTACTGGCCAACCCGCTGACCACCAAAGAAATCCTGGCGGACATCCTTTCGGAACAGAGAGAGTTGTCCCGGGATGAGGGTATCGAGGATGAGATCAGCATCCTGCACCAGATGGCGGATGCGGTATTGAAGCAGGCAACGCCAAACGCCAAACAGGCTTGAGTACGGCGGGAAACACTGGAGCCGACTCCTCCCCGAGCTTTCAGGCCAAGAGCCTGGATTAGATCAGTAAAGCGCCTCTTCATCATCCAGCACATCGTGGATGATATCCAGGAACATCTTGTCCGCTTCACTCCAGTTCTCCGGAATCCGGATGTTGGTGCTGGCACTGATCTCCTGCGCAATCAGCTCCTCGGCATTCGGCTGACCGCGATGCTTGCGAGCGATTTCCATGGATTTTACGGCAATAGTCGGATCGCTCAGAACCTTCTTGATAAAGGTCCTCAGCTCATCAATCATCTTCGCCTGACGGCTCTCAACGGATGAACTCATACTTCACTCCATGGACAAATAGGCTTGCGGGGTGAAACACCCCTTTTAAAGATAGTATGACCAAACTCGGTTTATACAACCAGCCCGGTCAGATCAACAAGCCCCGGAGCGTAAAGAACAGCGTCGCCGCCATGATGGCAGATGCAGGCACCGTAATGATCCAGGCTGCAGCAATTCGCACAAGGTGCGAACGCTTGACCATCTCTTCGCGGTAAATCTTCTTCAGGCGCTTGCGCTCCGACTTGGACAGGGGTACCTGCTTTTTCTTCTTCGCCTGTTTCAGCAGATTCTCCATCTCCTCAACCGAGGCATTGCGAAAATCATCCAGGAAAGGCTTGAGACGCTCCTGCTCTGCCGGATCATGGTGCTCCATGATCTTGTGCAACTGGGTTGCATAGTTGGACTTCAGGTACTCGCGAAGGAAGCCAACGCCGAACACGCCACCGATTGCGATATGGGTGGAGCTGACCGGCAGGCCCAACTGGGACGCAAGAATCACCGTGAGTGCCGCCGACAGGGCAATACAGAAGGCCCGGGTCTTATCCAGTTCGGTGATCTCACTGCCAACGGTCTTGATCAGTCGCGGCCCAAACAGCATCAGGCCAACGGCCAGACCCAGGGCGCCTACCATCATCACCCACATCGGGATACTGGCGGAAGTCACCACAGAATTCGCGGACAGGGCATCGTTGATCGCCGCCAGCGGACCAATGGCATTGGCAACGTCGTTGGCGCCATGGGCAAAGCTCAGCAATGCCGCAGCAAAAATCAAAGGCCAAGTGAAGAGGGTATTCACGCCTGCTGAACTGTTCTCCATGGTCGATGCCATGCGCCCCACCAGGGTACGCATGATGAAAAAGACCACGGCAGCCGCGGCAAGGCCGATGAGCGTAGCCTCAAGAAAATCGACTTTCACGATCTTCTTGACGCCCTTGATCATCAGATAGGTGCCAAAAGCCCACGCCATAATTGCGACCAGCCAGGGCACGAACGTGCGGGCGGCCGGAATGACTTCCTTGCGATAAAGCACGGTCTTCTTGATCGCGAACAGGAAGAGGGCCGCCAGAGCACCACCAAGAACCGGGGAAATCACCCAGCTGGCGGCAATCTTGCCCATCACCGCCCAGTCAGCGATCCCCCAGCCACCGGCGGCAATACCGGCGCCCAGAACGCCGCCAACGATGGAGTGAGTGGTGGACACCGGTGCACCCATCCAGGTGGCCAGGTTCAGCCAGAGCGCGCCCGCCAGCAAGGCGGCTGTCATCAGCCAGACAAAAGCCCGACTGTCTTCCAGATTGGAAGGATCGATGATGCCGCCCTTGATGGTGGACACCACGTCACCGCCGGCGATAATCGCACCACCGGCTTCAAAAATTGCGGCGATAACAACAGCCGCGCCCAGGGACAAGGCCCCGGAGCCCACGGCAGGGCCCACATTATTGGCAACGTCATTGGCGCCGATATTGATCGCCATGTATCCGCCAATGACCGCAGCGGCCATCAGCAGCATACTGTTGGGCATTCCCTGACTGAATGATCCGACAGTCAACCATACGCCAAGTAAGAAAAGCAGGCTGATGCCGACCCTGTATCGTTCCGTGGTAGGGCTGGTAAGAAGGGTATCCAGGTATCCGCTCGAACGGGCCATAACAGATCAGGTCTCGTTTAGTCTGTGAGGATTGGGGGCGACCTCAGTCGCGCGGCAACTATAAAATTTTTGACATGAAAATGAAATAAAACGGTCACAATTCGCACAGACTAAACACATCACAGACTGGAGTGCAAAAACCCATTAAATTGACTCATAATTCCAAAAATAAGCGTCAAAATTACAAAAACAGCAGAATAAGGTCCCCATGCCCCATTCACCCTCCTCCGGACAGCTGGCTGCCGGCGAGCGGGAAGACGGCCAGGTTTCGCGACTGCTTACCTGGCTCTCGGCAACCGCTATCGTTTTTCTTATTGGCATCGGAACCAAGGCCTGGTTTGCCGGGCACTTGACCCATGCCTGGGTGCTCTGGTCATTCATCGGCCTGATCGCGCTGAATATGCTGTACTTCGCCAGCACCGGAAACCGTGCGCGCCAGAAAGCCGGGATGATCGTGATTGTGGGGCTGCTGTTCACCTACCTGATCGCCTCCGGCGGTGAGAGCAACACCGGGCCACTCTGGTTTTATGTCTTCCCTCCTCTGCTGTTTTATCTGACCGATCTCAAAACCGGCACGGCCGTTCTGCTGTTCTGTTACCTGATTGCCGTCGTGGTATTCCAGTTTCCGGGGTTGCCCCTGGTCTCCGCGGAATACAGTATGGATTTCAAGATCCGTTTTTTTGCAGCCCTGACCTTCGAATCGATTTTCTGTTTTGTCCTTGAAGCCAGCCGACTGAAAGCACGCAACGAACTTCTGATCCTTGCCGAAACCCACGAGCACGCCGCCCGCACCGATGAGCTCACCGGGCTGGCCAATCGCCGTGAAATGCAGAACCGCCTCAACATGGAGTTTTCCCGTTACCAGCGTTCCGGCCACCATTTTTCCATTGCCCTGATCGATCTGGACCTTTTCAAACAGATCAACGACCGATTCGGACACGACGCTGGCGACCATGTCCTGCGGGAGTTCGCCGCATTGATGCGAACCGTGATTCGCCAGGCGGATGTCGCGGCCCGATGGGGAGGTGAAGAGTTTCTGGTCTTGTTGCCGGACACTTCCCTGCTCCAGGCCCTCACGCTGGCTGAGCGATTACGGTCCCAGGTTGCCCGCCATCCGTTCCGGTTCAGTGATCAGGCCTTGCCGGTGACCATCAGTGCCGGTGTCTGCTCCATTGCCAAGGCCCGCTCCCTCGACGATCTGCTCAAGCAGGCCGACCTGAACCTCTATAACGCCAAGGAAGCCGGGCGCAACCAGATAGCACCGCGGGTTCGAAGCCAGGAAAGCGGGACCTCCGCCAGTCTCTCGCCTTGAGGCAGCAAATTACTACCGCTATGATCGTGCGCCACTGAACAACCGTAACGTCATTTCCATGGCAGCGAACAGGTAACCTATGACATCACTCAGAATCCTGGTGGGCAGCGTCTACGGTGGCGCACTCCTGACGGCCAGAACCATCAAAAAGGAGCTGGAAAAAGAGGGGCACCACGTGACCGTGCTGGAAAATCCGGCGCTGGATGACATCACCTCGAACGATGATCCACTTCTGGTGTGCACCTCCACAACCGGGCAGGGCGAACTGCCGGCGAACCTGTTGCCCTTCTACCTGGACCTTCGGGATCAACTGCCCCAGCAGCCAGGCCGGCCGTTTGGCATTATCGTGCTGGGCGACAGCTCTTACGGTGATACCTTCTGTGGCGCCGGCGACCTGATTGAGGAAGCTCTGTACGAGACTGCCGCCCGCAAGGTTGGAGACACGCTTCGGATTGATGCACTCGAAACCATGGAACCGGAAACCGAAGCACTGCCCTGGGTCCGGTCATGGCTGGAGCAGGTATGAGCCACAGCTACAAAAATTTGCCAAACAGGACCCGCCGGTGACTTGAGCCGCCAAAGGCGACACGCCATACTCGTCTGGACAACGACAATTAAACGGTACGACGTGGCATCCATTTACTGGCTTCGTTTACTGATAACGCTTCTGCTGTTATCGGGTCTGGCCGCCCCATCCCTCGGGGCTGAGGTTTCCTATGTTCCGCAGATCGAGTATCTGCGCACCGCCACCGATAACAAGCTCACAGCCAGTGAAGCCCTGGCTTCCGACGACTGGCAAACGCTCGAGGAAGAAAGCCCGAATTTTGGCTATATCCAGGACATCGTCTGGCTCCGGTTTCCGGTGGGCCACCCTGCGACGATCAATCTGCTGGAAGTTCGTTACTCACAACTGGACGAGCTGACCTTTTTCCTGCTTGAGAACGATCGGATCGCACAGCGCGTGGAAACCGGCGATCACGTTCCCTTTGACCAGCGCCCGATACTGCACCGCCATTTCCTGTTCCCTTTTGAACAGAGCATTGCCAGCGAGTATGAGATATTGCTTGAGGTGCGCACAGACGGTGCCATGCAGATTCCGGTGCGACTCTGGAACGCCCAGGCGTTTTTCGAGCACTCATCCACGGAAGACCAGATGCATGCGGTCTATTACGGCATCCTGATCACCGTCATTTTCTTCAATCTGTTTATTTTTGCCGCTCTACGAGAGCCGGTATACCTTCTCTACGTTCTTTCAACACTGGGCTACCTCCTGCTGATTGGCAGCCTGAACGGGACTACCTTTCAGTTTCTCTGGCCCCAGAGCCCCGCACTACAGAATCAGATCATGTTGCTGGCGGTGCCCTTCTCTCTGCTGTTCACGCTCATTTTTTCCCGTTCATTCCTGAAGCTTGAAGCCACCGGCCCCGTTCTGAACCGGCTTGTGGTGTTCATGGTTTCCGTGAATGCAGTGGTCGGGCTTATGACATTCTTCCTGGACTACAGCACGGGTAGTCGCCTGACCGTGGCCCTGGCAATACCCAGTTGTCTGCTGCTCACTGTGCTGGGGCCGGTGCAATGGTGGAAGGGCAACCCGCAGGCCGGCTATTACACCGTGGCCTGGGCCGCATTGACTCTGGGCAGCGCGATTACGGCGGCTAACAAATACGGTTTGCTGCCCAACAATTTTGTGACCACTTACGGTATGCAGATCGGATCGGCACTGGAAGCCATTCTGCTAACCCTGGCCCTGGCGGCACGGCTTTATCAGGAACGGCAGGACAAGGTTGAGGCGCGGGAAGCGGAACTGAAGGCTCTGGCGGCACGTCGGTCAGCAGAACTGAAGCTGATGGATCATGCATTGCACAACCCCCTCACCGGCCTTCCCAACCGGGGCAGTCTGGAGATGATGCTGAATGATCTGATGATTCGCAGCCCGGAGCGACGCTATGGCATTGCGGTCATCCACCTGAACAACTTGCAGTCGGTCACCAAAACCCTGGGGCATCGCAACAGTGACCGGATTCTGGAACTGGCATCCAAGCACTACAACGCCGTGGCGCGGGAGCTGCCGGGCACCCTGCCGGTGGAACAGAGTGACCAGCGTAATTTCTACCTGGCATCACTGGATCCTCAGACCTTTGCGTTCATTGTCGACGCCGATGCCACAGGCGCCGTACCCAGGGCCATTCTCAAGGCTCTGGAAGGCATACGCTACCCGATAGACTATCTGGGCATGCAGATTCCACTGGACCCAAGGCTTGGGGTGGCCATCTTTCCGGAACACGGCACGGATGCCAACACCCTGATACGCCGTGCCGTGATCGCCGAAGGCTCGGATTCCGCGCGCGAGCGAGGTATTGCCTATTACAAATCCAAAAAAGACTCTTACAGTGCCGACCGGCTCACCATGGTGTCGGAGCTGCGACACGCCCTGAACACCAACGAGCTTGTCCTGTTCATGCAGCCCAAGCAGAGCCTGAAGACAGGTCGGATTGTCGGAGTTGAGGTTCTGATTCGCTGGCCTGGCCGGGCGAAACCGATCCGCGCGGATGAGATAATTACCCTTGCGGAACAGACGGGCCTGATCAAACCGCTGACCCGGTGGGTACTCGAGCAATCACTGGAGCTGCGTTCACGGTTGCTGGATCGTGGCTGGCCTATGAACATATCCATCAACATCTCGCCCAACAACCTGCGGGAACCGGACTTTCCCATTTTCGTTCAACGTTTGATGAACAGCTATCACAGCCATCAGGGCGCCATTATTTTCGAAGTAACCGAAACCTCCATGATGCAGGACCCGGGCAACTCTCTGAAAGCCCTCAACTCTCTGAGCGCCACGGGTATCCCGGTATCAATCGATGACTTCGGCTCCGGGTATTCCTCCCTGTCCTATATCAAGCAGTTGCCCGCAAGCGAGATCAAGATCGATCGTTCACTGGTTACCGAGCTCACCACCGAGGCGGAAGACCGTGTGATTGTCCAGACCACCATTGAAATGTGCCACAGCCTGGGCTACCAGGTGGTGGCAGAAGGCGTGGAGGATGACGTCACAGCCAATCTGCTCCGGGACATGGGCTGCGACATGATCCAGGGCTATCTGCTGACGCCGCCGCTGCTGTTTGATGAACTGTTGGAGTGGCTGGAGCGCAGTCAACAACAGCCCGAGCGGCGCAAGCTGGGGTGACTGGCTAGGACCTCTGTCGGATCAGCGCTTCCTGGGTGGTGGATGCCACCAGCACCCCCTCCTGATTGAAGAAATTACCGCGATTGAAACCCCGCCCGGCCGACGCGCTGGGGCTGTCCTTGTCGTACAGCAGCCATTCGTCCATGCGGAAATCCCGGTGGAACCAGATCGCGTGATCCAGGCTGGCCACCTGCAGCCCCTTACTCATGAAGGTCAGGCCGTGTGGGTTCAGTGAAGTGCCGAGAAACTGGAAATCCGATGCATAGGTCAGCAGGCAGCGGTGCAGCACGGGATCGTCGGGAAGATGCCCCTGTGCGCGGAACCAGCTCTGTTTATGGGGCGGGCGCTTCTCCGGTTTCAGGGGGTTGACCGGGTTCACCGGCCGAATCTCGATTGGGCGGTCGCGGGTCAGGATCGGCCGCATTTTTTCCGGCACCTGGGGGGCCAGCAGTTCGCCCCACTCCTGTTCCGAGCGCAGTGTTTCCGGGTCCGGCGCATCCGGCATGGTCAGCTGATGCTCGAAACCCTCCTCGGCCACCTGAAAGGACATCGACCCGGTCAGGATTTCCTTGCCATCCTGACGGGCAATCACCCGACGTACCGAGAAACTGCCACCATCGCGGACGCGCTGGACCTCGTAGTCGATGGGCATGCTCTGGTTACCAGGGCGCAGAAAATAGGCATGGAGGGAGTGACACAGGCGACCTTCGACCGTCCGGCTGGCCGCCATCAACGCCTGGCCGAGCACCTGGCCGCCAAACACGTTGGGAAAGCCCAGATCCTCACTGTCACCCTGGAAATGATCGTCACCGATGGGCGAGAGATCCAGCAACTCCACCAGTCTCTTGGTTACCTCAAGCATGCCTGCTCCTGTGATTTCGTTAGCACACGAAGGAGTTTTCTACCGCAAGCGGCGAAATTTCGCAACGGAAAGCCGTGATCGGTCATTATAAAACAGCCCCGTGGGAACGGGGCTGTCGCATGGAACGGGAGAGTCAGCCGTGTATCGGTGGCACTTCCTTCGAGAGGGCCTGCTTTTCCATGGCAAAGCTGCCGGTCACCGCAAATCCAAGGACATCGCCACCGGGGCTCTTGAACAGTGCCTTGACGCTGGTGCCATCCTGCTCCACCTCCCAGCTGCCCTCGGCCTCCGAGGGTGGCGGGCAAACCGCCGTGGGACAACAGGGGGTTTTGATCATCACCGGCATGGTGCCGTAGCTCACTTCAGTGCGCTCACCCAGCAGCGTTTTGGCAAGCGCCCGGGAACAGGCCATCAGCGGCAACACATACAGCAGGACGTGTCCGTCCACTTCGGCGCAGTCGCCGAGTGCGTAGACATCCGGTGCCGAGGTCTCCAGAGCGCGATTGACGACGATGCCACGGGACGTCTCGAGCCCGGCAGCCCGGGCCAGATCGGTCCTGGGACGCAGGCCGACGGCGGACAGTACCAGATCTGCCTCGATAACTTCGCCATTGGCCAGGGTAAGACTGACACCATTACCCTGGTGGTCCACCCGTTCAACCACGGTACCCAGGTGAAAGCCAACCCCCAGATTCTCCAGCTCCTGCTGGACAGCGCTGGCCGCAGCCTCCGGTAGCAATCCGGGCATCACCTCCTCGGAGGGTGCAATTACCTCAACGTCATAACCGCCGTTGCGAAGGTCGTTGGCAAACTCACAACCGATCAGACCGGCCCCCATGATCGCCACCCGCTTACCCTCGCCCAGGGCTTCCCGGAAGGCGCGATAATCCATCAGGTCATTGATAGAGAACACATGCTCCTGAGCATCCCCGTCAAGGCTAAGCCGGATTACATCGGCACCCCAGGCGAGGACCAGCTTGCTGTAGGCAAGGCGTTCATCACCGAGAATCAGTTCGTGGGCGTCGGTATCAATGCCGGTAACCGTGGCAAAGGTGCGGATCCGGACGTTCAACTGCTCTGCCATGGCGTCGGTCGCGCCCTGGGCCAGCCCGTCAGCATCCTTCCCCTTGGTAAAGCCGGTGGACAACATGGGCTTTGAATAACTCACGCCATCGTCGGCGGTCACCATCAGAACCGGTGACTCCTTGTCCTGCTTGCGGATTTCCCGTGCCAGCGAATAGCCGGACAACCCGGTACCAACGATGATGATGGGGGCCTGTTCAGTCATAACCGCATTCCTGTATTTAACGAACCCTGGCAGATTTCACCTGCCGCGCGCCGGTCAAGATCAGCCGATCTCGATCATCTCGAAGTCTTCCTTACCGACACCGCAATCGGGACATACCCAGTCTTCCGGTACATCTTCCCACTTGGTACCAGGCTCAATGCCGTCCTCGGGCCAGCCCTCGGCCTCATCGTAAATCAGGCCACAAACCACGCACTGCCACTTCTTCATAGGTTTTCTCCAAAAAATCAGTCGGGCGCAATAATAATTGTCGGACAATCATGCACGCAAGTGTTTAGTTCGCATAACAGATACGAACAACTGTCGAATCAGGCCATCATACCCATCGCTCCGGAATTGACCAATGCCAATACCGACGGCCCCGCCGGGGGTTTTCTGCCAATAGCCACAATTACAGATCTGACAACAGAAGCCGCCCCTCCCTTCTGCCGCCCCTCTCCGGTATAATCGCCGGTTTTACGACAGGACCGACCGATATGACCGATACCGTCGCCGAAATGAACCAGGTAATGGCCGAGGCCGACTGCTTGGTCGATGAACAGCAGGTACAGACTGCAATCGGCAACCTGGCCGACGATATTACCGCCCGCCTGAAAGACAGCAACCCCCTGCTATTCTGTGTGATGAATGGCGGACTTATCCTTACCGGACAACTGCTTCCCAGACTCCGGTTTCCGATCCAGGCCGAATACCTGCACGCCACCCGTTATCGTCAGGAAACCACAGGCGGCATCCTTGAGTGGAAGTTACAGCCCGAGGCCGACATGAACGGCCGTACCATCCTGATTGTCGATGACATTCTTGATGAGGGCACCACCCTGTGCGCCATCGCCGACTACTGCCGCGCCCACGGCGCCCGTGAAGTACTCACGGCGGTTCTTGTCGACAAGCAACACGACCGCAAAGCCCGCCCGGATCTGAAAGCCGATTTCACCGGCCTGGAAGTGGAAGACCGCTTCCTGTTCGGCTACGGCATGGACTACAAGGGCTACTGGCGTAACGCGCCCGGCATCTATGCTGTCAAGGGACTCTGACATCGACAGCCGCCTGACCATACCTCCGACGGACTGGTACCAATCGCTGACGGCTGCCGGCCTCCGAAACCCGAAAGTTCATGGGCCCGCCCGGTACTGGCTGCAGGTGGAGGGCTCATTTACCCGGGCCCTGCAGAAACAATGCAGCTGCTCCTTTCACGTTGAGGTCCGCCGCGAGGGTTTTGCAACGCCCACACAGGAAGAGGCCCGACATCTTGGCATTCCACACCGGCAGTTCGCGTGGATACGGGAAGTCAGCCTGTGTGGTGATAACCAGCCCTGGGTTTTGGCCAGAACGGTCATTCCCCTGAACTGCCTGGAAGGTGAGGGCCGACGACTGCTGCACCTGGGAAACCGGCCGTTGGGCGCCTACCTGTTCACAAGCCCCCATTGGCAACGGGGACCACTGGAAACCGGGCTCTGCAACCCGGCACTGCCCGGCCAGCCGGAACTGGCCCGTCGCTCCCTGTTCAGCGGCCACAACAGCTCCCTGCTGGTTGGTGAATACCTGCTGCCAGCCCTGTTTCAGCGAAGCACGCTTTAACCGGCCTCCTGCGACTGGCTATAATCGCTGTTCTCATTCAATTCCCAGAACACCAGACGGACGCCCGCCATGCTGCCTGATGTTGTGCCAGAACCTATCCAGCGCCGGTTGGCCGATTATGCCAGCCTGCTGAGAATCGACCGCCCGATCGGCACCCTGCTCCTGCTGTGGCCAACCTACTGGGCGCTCTGGCTGGCCGGTGATGGTAGCCCTGGGCTTGGCAACGTTATTGTGTTCACCCTGGGCGTCTTCTTCATGCGTGCGGCCGGCTGCGCCATCAACGATTTCGCCGACCGGGACTGGGACAAGCACGTCAAACGCACCAAGGATCGCCCCCTGACCGCCGGCCGGGTCAAACCCTGGGAAGCGGTGGCGCTGTTCGCCGGCTTGTGCCTGGTTTCCTTCCTGATGGTGGTTCTGTTCACCAACCCGCTGACTCTGTATCTCTCCTTCGGCGGTGCGCTGCTGGCGTTTATCTACCCGTTCATGAAGCGCTACACCCATTTACCCCAGCTGTTCCTCGGCGCAGCTTTTTCCTGGGCCATTCCCATGGCCTGGGCGGCGGAAGCGGGGGAGCTGAGCCAGCTCACGTGGCTGCTCTTCACCGCGAACGTGCTCTGGACCGTGGCCTACGACACGCTCTATGCCATGGTGGACCGTGACGACGACCTGAAAGTGGGCATCAAATCCACGGCCATCCTGTTTGGCGATGCCGATAAAGCGATCATTGCCATGCTGCAGGGCATGGTGGTGCTGATACTGATCATGGTAGGCCACCGCGCTGAACTGGGCACTTTCTATTACCTGGGTGTTGTGGCCATGGCCTGCCTGTTCGTGTACCACCAGTACCTGGCGCGGGAACGGGAACGTGAGGATTGCTTCAAGGCGTTTCTCAATAATAACTGGGCCGGCTTTGCGGTTTTTGTGGGCCTGGTGATTGATCTCATGGTCAACTGAACCTGTCATATACTTGTAACACTTGAGCGTTGTAATGAGGCAGCAACAAATCAAGGTCTGACACAGGTTAACGCCCATGAATGGAAAAACTGTCCTGATCGTCGATGACGAGGCACCGATTCGCGAGATGATCGCCGTGGCCCTCGAAATGGCAGATTATGACTATCTGGAGGCAGAGGATGCCCGGGAAGCCCATGCCCTGATTGTCGACAAACAACCGGATCTCGTGCTCCTCGACTGGATGCTACCCGGCACCAGTGGCGTGGAACTGGCACGTCGCCTGAAGAAAGAGGAAGCGACGGCCGATATTCCCATTATCATGCTCACCGCCAAGGTTGAGGAAGACAACAAGATCCAGGGTCTGGAGGTGGGTGCCGACGATTACATCACCAAACCCTTCAGCCCTCGGGAACTGGTTGCCCGTCTGAAAGCGGTCCTGCGTCGTGCAACGCCACCGGGCGTAGACAGCCCGATTGAAGTGGAAGGCCTGACCCTGGACCCGGTCGGTCATCGCGTCACCACCCAGGAGGGTGCCCTTACCATGGGCCCCACCGAATACAGACTGCTACAGTTCTTCATGACCCACCAGGAACGGGTATATACTCGCTCCCAGCTTCTGGACCAGGTCTGGGGTGGCAACGTCTATGTTGAGGAACGGACAGTTGATGTTCACATCCGCCGGCTCCGCAAGGCGCTTGGCGACAAGTACGACCACCTGATCCAGACGGTACGGGGAACCGGCTATCGTTTCTCGACCAGAGCCGCGTAAGTAACTCCGGCCAGCTGAGCATCGGCCCCGGAACGGACACAAGGCAGTTTTTGATGCAGCACAACTGGTCGCGATACCTGCGCTACATTATCGGGGGCCTGATTGGCTCCACCCTGGTTGGCCTTTACTTCGGAGAGCCTGTCTACGGCCTGACCTTTGGTCTGATTGTCTACCTGTGGTGGACGCTGCTTCAGGCCCGGCGCCTTTACCAGTGGCTGACCAACCCCAGCGCCACCGACGAAGCACCCCAGAGTATCGGGCTCTGGGGCGACATCTTCGACAATCTCCACAAACTGCATCAGACCCACCTGAGAACCCAGGACCGGTTGAGAGCCCAGATAAACCGGGTGCAGGAGTCCACCAACGCCATGCGCGATGGTGTGATCATGACTGACTCCCGGGGAGCCATGGAATGGTGGAACGGCTCCGCGGAATACCTGCTGGGCTTTAGGCGAAATACCGACCAGGGGCAGTACATCCATAATCTGATCCGTACGCCAGCGTTCAAAACCTACTTCGATTCGCGGGATTACCGGGACCCCCTGGAAATACATTCGCCGGCCAAGCCTCACATCCACCTGCAGATTCAGATCAGCCTGTTCGGTGATGACGATCGCCTGATCGTCGCCAAGGATGTAACCCGCCTGTACCAGCTCGAACAGATGCGCCGGGACTTCGTCGGTAACGTTTCCCACGAGATGCGCACGCCTTTGACCGTCATCAGCGGTTACCTGGAAACCCTGGTGGACAACGCTGAAGACCTGCCCCCGAAGTGGCGCCGCGCCATCAACACCATGGCCGCCCAGTCATCCCGAATGGAAGCCCTGATAACCGACCTGATCCTGCTATCGCGGATCGAAACCGGGGAACAGACGGTGAACGACACGCTCACGGACGTGGACCAACTGCTGACTCAGATCTGCCATGACGCCCGGGCACTCAGTGGCGAAAAACAGCACGAGATTTCCGTGCATATCGGCGACCACCGGTTGCTCAAAGGCGATGAAAGCCAGCTACGCAGTGCGTTTTCGAATCTGATTTTCAATGCCGTGAAGTACACGCCTGCAAACGGCCAGATCAGCGTATCCTGGTCGACAAACCGGGAAGGCGCTCACCTGTCCGTGAAGGACACCGGCATCGGCATTGATCCGGTTCACATACCTCGCCTGACGGAACGCTTCTACCGGGCCGATCCCAGTCGCCATAAGGATACCGGCGGCACTGGCCTTGGCCTGGCAATCGTCAAACACGTATTGCTCAACCACGATGGCAACCTGGAAATTCGCAGCCGGATTGGCGAGGGCAGTGAATTTATCTGCCATTTCCCCCGGGAACGACTGGTCGAACGCATCCCGGAGAGTGCGGAAGGCTAGCGCATACCCGCACGGAAACGGGCGACAAACCTCGATAAGTCCTCAAGCTTTTTCGGGTCTTCATCGACAAAACGGATGGTGACGCTGACAAAATCCGTGTCCTGGCGTTTATCCACCGCCTGCAACTGGTGCACGTAACCATTGAGGCGGGCCATCTGGCCTTCGCCGGTCTCGATATCGACCACCGCCTGATCGAGAATGCCCGGAAACACCTGATCCCGCTTGGCAATCACCCGCACCTCGGTCAGGTTGATATCCTTGACCACCGATTTCAGGGTGCTTTCCGCAAAGCGTACCGAAGCCATGCTCATGGAACCGCGGGACGGGGTCTGTTTGGGCGTTGCGGCAGGGACTACCTGCGCAGGTGACGAAGGAGATGCAGCAGCTTGGCTATCCGCCACGGTGTCCGGCTTGCGGGTGAGCAGATTAGCCGACTCCTTGAACGCTTCGGCCGGACTGGCCATGGACTTGCCACTGCGATCCATGGCGTCTTTCAGTTTGCGGCCCATCACCTTGATGATCTTTTTGCTCAAGCCATCGGGACTGAACGGCTTGCCCAGGTATTCGGAAACGCCCCCCTTGACCGCTTCAATTACGTGATCCTTGTCGCCGCGACTGGTGATCATGATAAACGGGACGTTTTCGTATTGCGGCTGTTGGCGCATCCACTGCAACAACTCCAGTCCCGACATTTCGGGCATCTCCCAATCGCACAGGATCAGGTCAAACGCCGTCCGCGACATCAGCGACTGGGCCCGACGGCCATTCTGGGCATCGGTTGTCTCAATCACCGGAAAACGCTGGCGCACGGTTCGTTTAACCAGATCACGTACAAAGCTGGCATCATCAACGACCAGCGCTTTCAGCATTGCCATGGTTCAGACCTTCCCCTAGCTACAACCCGAATCTATGGTCCAACTATAGAACAAAGACTCGCGCCAGAAACCTGCCGGCAACAAAAAGACGACAATCAACAGAGTCCGGGAACCCGCAGGTTAAAGAATTGTCACTCCACCGGGCCCCGGACAGTGTTTCTCCGGCTGGAAAACGCGCTAACATGGGCTCAGGATCATTCCACCATCAGCCTGATAGAGGTTTTGTGTGCTGACCAGACCTGCAAGGATTCTTCGCCAGGGCTGCCTGACCAGCGGCTTGTTGTTTTCCGGTTTTCTCTCTTTCCTCTCACTGCCTGTTCTCGCCCAGGACGGCGCTTATTCCGAGCCGGCAGGCTTTGCTGAATGCAAAGCACGGCTCCAGGAGCAGGCCATTACTGCCGGCGTCAGCAGCAAGACCGCCAGCGAGGTGATGTCCGAGGTCAGGCACCTTGCCCGGGTGATCGAGCTGGATCGGCGTCAACCGGAGTTCACCACCACATTTGCCGATTACCTGAACCGGCGCGTGAACGACGCCCGGGTCAGCAAAGGCCGTGAGCTTCTGAAGGAACACCAGGAGCTTCTGGCCAGAGTCACGCGGGAAACCGGCGTGCCTGCGCCCTATCTGGTAGCCTTCTGGGGCCTGGAAACCAATTTTGGCAGCTATTTCGGCAAGATGCCGGTGCCCAGCTCCCTGACAACACTGGCCTGCGATCCGCGCCGCAGCACCTTCTTCACCGAGCAGCTGATCGCCGCCCTGCGCATTATCGACGAGGGCGCCATTCCGGCCGACCAGATGGAAGGCTCCTGGGCCGGCGCCATGGGCCATGTCCAGTTCATGCCCACCGTCTTCCTGAAACACGCGGTGGATGCCGACGGCGATGGCCGGAGGGATCTCTGGAACAGCCTGCCGGACGCCATGATGTCGGCCGGCAGGTTCCTGGAATCGATGAACTGGAATGGCGACTATCGTTGGGGTCGTGAGGTGCTGCTGCCAGAGAATTTCGACTATTCCCTGGCAGATGGGCGTCGCCTGCCACTGAAAGAATGGCGAGAAATGGGGATCACCGATGCCTTTGGCAATGCGCTGGCCCGTGAACCGATTGATGCCGCCCTGGTGGTACCCGCAGGACACCGCGGTCCGGCCTTCCTTGCCTATGACAACTTCCGCGTGATCATGGGCTGGAACCGCTCCGAGTTCTACGCCATAGCCGTTGGTCATCTGGCGGACCGGATTGCCGGTGCCGGCAAGTTGCAGAACCCTCCGCCCGTGGATGCTCCAGCGCTGTCCCGCGACAACATCATCAGCCTGCAGAAAGCCCTTCAGCAAAAGGGCTATGAGCCCGGCAAGCCCGATGGGATCATGGGCCCGGCAACCAGGTCTGCGATCCGGCAGTTTCAGGCCGCTAACAACCTGGTGGCCGATGGCTATCCGGGAGAAGCGGTTCTGGCGCAGCTGGGAATACCGGCAGGCCAGTGATCCACGGGAGAGCCTTGGGCCTACTACTGCAGGTACCTTTCTTGACGCGAGACTGATCTGATATGGACTCCATAACGCAGGCTGCCCTGGGCGCCTCCCTGGCCGGCGCCGTAGCCGGCAAGACCCTTGGCCGCTCGGTTTTGCTGACGGGCGCCGTGCTGGGCACCCTGCCGGATCTGGATGTGGTCATCGACTACGGAACAGCGGTGGCTAACTTCACCCAGCATCGGGGGTTCAGCCACTCTCTCTTCATTCTCGCCCCTCTGGCGGTGGTGCTTGCCTGGCTGCTCTGGCGCTGGAAACCGCAACTGAGTTTCCAGCGATGGCTAGCGCTGACTGGCCTGATCCTGATCACGCACCCACTGCTGGACTCCTTTACCACCTACGGCACCCAGCTGTTCTGGCCCATCGGCCCTCCGGTGGCCATCAGCAGCATTTTTATCATCGACCCGCTCTATACCCTGCCCCTGCTGGCCGGCTGTCTGTTTTTCCTGGCCCGGCCGCCTGCCAAATCGGCGGTCATCGCGGGGCTGGCCGTCTCCACCCTCTACCTTGGCTGGAGCCTGATTGCGCAACAGGTCATTACCCAAAGGGTGCAACCCGCGCTCGCGGAAGCCGGGCTGGACGACCCCGAGCTGCTGGTTCAACCCATGCCTTTCAACACTCTGTTGTGGCGCGCCACGGCTCTGCAGGGTGACCAGCGGGTAGAGATTGTTACCGGCTTTCTGGACGGCGATACCCCTCTGAATCTTGAATATTTTCCGCGCCGCATGGATCTGCAGGAGGCAGTGTCGGATCTGCCCGAGGCCCAGCGCCTGGAATGGTTCACCCGTGGCTTCCTGGATTACGACCAGGTTGGTGACCGCATTATGGCCACCGACATCCGGCTGGGAATTCCCGGCGCGCACCCCTTTACCTTTGTTCTGGCAACCCGGAATGGCAGCGGTATCGACCCGACGGCAAGCTTCCGGACTCCCCGACCCGATGTGAACACCGAAGCCCTGGGGCTGCTCTGGTCCCGGATGACGGGAGAAACCCCGGTGCTTTGCCTAGCCAGTCTGAGCTCGCCAGCACCGGGACAGCGCTGTTGAATCGCATGCGACTCGACCAGTTTATTGCCACCAGTACCGAACTCTCCCGAAAAGACGCCAAACGGGCTATTAGCCGAGGTGAGGTAACCGTCAATGAACAGATCTGTAAGGGCGCCAATACCCGGTTGGCGGGCCATGAACGGGTGGCATTGTCCGGCACACTCCTGAACCTGCCGGGAGAGCGCTACCTGATGATGAACAAGCCAGCAGGGGTGGTGAGCGCAACAACCGACAGTGACCACCCAACGGCACTCGACCTGTTGCCTTCAGACATCACCCGGAACCTGCACATCGCCGGCCGCCTGGACGCAGACACCACCGGCTTGCTGCTGCTGACCACTGATGGCAAGTGGTCCCATCGGGTCACCTCACCACGAACCGATTGCCCCAAAACCTACCGGGTAACGCTGAGCGAACCGCTGACCGACGCAGCGGCACAACAACTGGAGCGTGGGGTGGAGTTGCACAACGACCCGAAGCCAACGCGACCGGCCGGGGTAAAGGTTCTGGAAGAACGAATCTTCGAGCTCACGATTTCGGAAGGGCGCTACCATCAGGTCAAGCGTATGCTGGCAGCGGTTGGCAACCACGTCGACGCGCTGCATCGACTGAGGATCGGGAAGGTTGAACTGGACACAGCGTTAGGACCGGGTGAATACCGGGAACTGACCCCAGAGGAAAAAGACAGCCTGGCGTGACATTCAGGTGCGCTCGAAACGCTGCGCCTTCAGGTTCTTGCGCACGGCTCCGGCCTCGAACACCTCGCCATTCATCGCGATATAGACTCCCGGTGGCAACAACTGCACTGCGGCCCAGGCAAACCCGATATTGAATACGGCATCGGTTCGACGCATGCGGGCCGGCTGCATGGCGCCGGTCAATACAATGGTCTTGTCCTTGAGGCGGGCCAACGCTGCGGCCGTATCGGCCATGGTATCAGTGCCGTGGGTGATCACGATCCGGTCACAGTCACATTCCGTCGCCGCCGCCAGCACCAGTTGGCGGTCCTCATCGGTCATTTCCAGGCTGTCCTTGCGCAGCAGTTCCCGCAGGCGATAGCCCTCGTGGATGTTGGATTCCGACAGCAGCTCCGGCAGCATGCTGTGCCCCACCTCGAACTCGCTGTTGGCATCGAAGTACACCTTGTCGATGGTGCCACCGGTCGTGAAGATCTGGATCATGGCGGAGTTCCTTTCAGGATCAGTTCACACTGACCGTGCTGTTACCTGCGGTCGCATAGGCCGCATTCTTTTCCTGTTCATAGCGTCTGGCCGCCGCAGCCACCGAACCCCGGGCTCCGGTATCGAGCCAGCGCTTGATGCGCCCGGCATCGCCCATGGGCGAGCGCGTACCCAACGAATCCAGCAAAACGGTCACAACCTCTTTCCCGTTCATCTTCGAGATCATGACCAGACAACGCCCGGCCTCGGAGAGGTAGCCAGTCTTGCTCAATCCCACACCCCAGCTGTCGCGATGAACCAGGGCGTTGGTGTTTCCAAACGACAGGCTGTAACGGGGCTGGCGGAACTGGCCACGGAAGTAACCGGTGGTGGAGTATTCCCGGATTTCCGGATATTCAGCCGCGGCGTTTACCAGCTTCACAAGGTCCGCAGCGGTTGAAAGATTCTCGGACGACAGTCCGGTCGGATCGACAAACCGGGTGCCGGTCATGCCCAGGGCCAAGGCCTTGGCGTTCATCGCCTCGATAAAGGCATCGAATCCACCGGGGTGGCTGCGGGCCAGGGTGTAGGCGGCAAAATTTTCAGAGGACATCAGTGCTATGCGCAATACATCTTTACGACGCATCTCCGAGTCGATACGGATCCGACTGTAAGCATTCGCGGCGGCGGGCGTGTGCCGCTCCCGGAAAACCAGCCACTCATCCAGCGGCTCTCCGGATTCCAGGACAACCAGGGCGGTCATGACCTTGGTGACCGAGGCAATGGGTACGGATCGGTCCGCATTCTTGCCGAAAATGAGTTCGTTATCGCCGGCCACCGCGACCGCCGCATTCACCGAAGCGAGCCTGGGGCCATTTTCTGTTTCCGCCTCCCGCTCCTGGGATTCGCCCCCCGTTTGATGTGCCACAAGCACCCCGGGCAGCCAGAGCAGCATCAAGATCACGATAGGAGAAAAGCCGGCAAGTCTCATTTGTACAGATCCTGTGATTTATTCATGCGTAACACTACCGGTCCGGAAACAGACTTCTACAGATATGGCAGTCAGGTCTAACTATAACAGCGAATACCTTGTTTGATCAGGTGAAAAGTTTCTTGCGCCAATTTCACACAGCGAATGCACGTGCGTTTAGAATCCATTAAAATTCTGCCTGATTCATTGAGTTAGAAAACACCACTCAGCGGGAATTGCACTTCATATGGACGACGGCACACAACAGACTGAAAAGGCCGTGCTGTCAGAACTCCGAGCCCAGTCAGGGCTGACACCATTCCGACGCTGGCTGCCCTTTCTGTTTCTTTTCGCTGCTATGGCCTACGGCCTTCTGGCAGCCTTGCTCCATCAACCTGCAAACCCGCTTTCGCCGCTGCCGCATGTTGACGCTCCCGCCTCAGCACCTCAGTCCCCTCGCATTGTGCAGATCGACTATCTGGTTGCACCTCTGGAGCAAGTAATAGACAACGAAAACTGGCGCCGGCAAAACTGGCAAGCAGCCCCTTCAGAGAACTCCGGCATTGGCTACTACGACGGCCCCGTCACCTTCAAGGTGACCGTGGAAAACCCCGGAACCGCAGGCGTCGAACAGTGGGCACTGGTATCCGCACCTTACATCGACCGGCTCAGGCCCGCCATTCTCGATGAAAACGGCGTTTTCCAGAGGCTTCGCGAAATGGGAGACATCTACCCGTTCGGTAACCGGGTGGTCTCGCTACCACCATGGATCTGGCCAGTTTCATTACCAACGGGCACGTCCACACTCCTGTTCGAGGTTCAGAATACAGGCCCCACGTTGCTGCCCATTACCATTATGGAACCGAACAACGTCGTGAGCAGCATCGCAGGCACCATGGCCTGGAAGGCATTCATTACCGGCCTCCTCGTCTTTGCATTGTTGCTGAGCCTCAGTTTCATGATGAAGTTCAGGCTTCCGGGACTGGCCTGGCTGGGCGTTCTCACGCTATCCGTTATTCACGTGCAGCTGGTCATGGAGGGCTTTGGACTCTGGTTAATCTGGCCAAACTTACCGGAAGTAAACGCACTACTGAACATCAGCTTGTGTCTTTGCCTCATCTCACTTTGCCAAATCACGCCAAACTTCATCCAGGTCTCTAGACTCCCGAGGCTGCTACTGAATGCGACGAGTGTGCTCGGCCTGTTGCACCTGCTGGCCATGCCATTGCAGCTATCGTTGCTCGGGCAGGACTCCTTCCTGATACTGGCGCTGACCGGTGGTTCAATGATTCTGGCCCTGGCTCTCAAACAGGCCCGGCACGAGGTGTATGCCCGCTACTTTGCTCTATCACTGCTCTGTATTCTCCTGGGCACAGTGATATCGGCAGCCCGGACTGTCGGCTGGGTCCCGGTGAACAGTTTTACCGACTCGGCATTCTTTATCGGCGCGGCGGCCGCGTCTCTCATTCTAACCAGTGGCATTGGCCGTCAAATACTGGAAGAGCGTAAAAAAAGGCTGAATTCCGATATTCGCGCCCGTCAGGAACGAAAGCTGCGATCTCACGTTGAGCAGAATTATAAAAAACTCCTCAAAACCCATAGCGTAACCGGCAAACCCAATCGGGCCATGCTCGAGGAGTCATTGGACCAGTTTGATAGCCAACAGCGGCCCTACACCGTCGCCATGATTCAATTGACCCGCTTTAACGAAATCGAGCAGGCGCTTGGCTATCGGACGGCAGAGGATCTGCTCAGAAGCTATCTGTGGGAGCTGGACGGATTTCTCAAACGGATCATGGGGGATCGGCTGATCATGGTTGACGGCTATGCGCTTGCCAGCATTGATACCAGCAACCATGCCTTCGCCTTTTACCAGAGCGATACTGCAGGCACTGATACGGAAAAACTGAAAACCATCGTGAACTGGTTGGGAGAGAACTTCCGCGAGGGCCGATTTTCGCTATCCTGGAGCCCTTCCGTGGGTATTGCTCATGCGCCGGAACATGGAGTCGACGCGTCAGCAATCCTGTCATCTGCCGGCTTTGCTGCCCTGAACACGCATCAGTCCCTGACGGTTTACGACCCGGCTATCGCAGACTTGCAGTACCAGCAGCAAATGCTGATGCTGGATATCGAAGAGGCGCTGGGCAACGGCTGCATATGGCTGGAATACCAACCGACAGTGCGTATAGAGGATGCAAGTATCGCGTCATTGGAAGCCCTGATCCGCTGGCAACATCCGGATTTCGGGACAGTTGCCCCGGATCGATGGATCCCGTTAGCCGAACAGGTCGGGATGATTCACCATGTTACGCTCTGGGTGGTCGACCGTGTCTGTGAAGATATGAGCGCCCTGAAGTCTCGCCACGGAGACCACATTGCAGTTGCGGTCAATATTTCTGCAAACGATCTCACCTATCCGGACTTTCTTGAAAAGGTGAAGGGGATTGTTCAGCACCATAGAGCACACCCCTCCGACCTGATTCTGGAGATTACCGAAACAGCGATGATGGCCGACACAGTCCTGGCACAGGAAGTCATTCGGACCCTCAGCCACAGCGGGTTCAGAAGTGCCGTCGATGATTTTGGGACGGGACACTCTTCGCTGGGAACCCTTGCCACATTCGAGCTGGACGAGTTGAAAATCGATCGTAGCTTTCTCAGTGGCATACTCACCCAACCGGCCCGACAACGAATATTCCGGGCGGCGCTGGACCTGGGTGAGGCCCTGGAGCTGGATGTCGTAATCGAAGGCGTGGAGGAGGAAGCTATCGCCGCCTGGCTGCAGCAGTTCCCCGGCCTTTACGGCCAGGGATACTACTGGGGTAAGCCAGAACCGTTGAAGAGCTGAGCTCCAGTTATATCACGGCAGATCGGTCACCGCCCCTTTTGAGGCCGAACTTACTGTTCGCGAATACTTCGCCAGTGTGCCTCGAGTAAATCGCGGAGGCGGCGCCTGCCAGGCCTGGCGCCGGCGTTCCAGCTCTTCACCGGAGACGCCCAGCTCAATCCGGTTGCTGACGGCATCAATGGTAACGGTGTCGCCATCCTCAACCAGTGCGATGGGACCGCCTTCAGCCGCTTCCGGCGTGATATGACCAACCACAAAGCCATGGCTGCCGCCGGAGAAACGGCCATCGGTTATCAACGCCACGTCGCTACCCAGGCCCTTGCCCATGATGGCGGAGGTTGGGCTCAGCATCTCCCGCATGCCCGGTCCACCTTTGGGGCCCTCATAACGGATAACCAACACATCGCCGGCCACCACCGTGCCGTCGAGAATCCGCTCCTGGGCCTCTTCTTCCGAATGGAATACCCGGGCACGGCCGGTAAAGTGAGTACCTTCCTTGCCGGTAATCTTCGCCACTGCCCCGGTTGGCGCCAGGTTTCCGAACAGGATACGTAAATGGCTGTCCGCCTTGATCGGATTATCAAAGGCATGAATGATGTCCTGTCCCTCCGGATAGGGCGCCACGTCGGCCAGGTTTTCCGCAATGGTCTGGCCGGTTACAGTCAGGCAGTCCCCATGCAGCAGCCCATGATCGAGCAGCATCTTCATAAGCGGCTGAATGCCGCCAATGGCCACCAGCTCCGACATCATGTAGTGGCCACTCGGGCGAAGATCCGCCAGCACCGGCACCCGCTTGCCAATCTCGACAAAATCCTCCAGTTCCAGATCCACACCGATCGTACTGGCCATGGCCAGCAGGTGCAGTACCGCATTGGTGGAACCGCCCAGGGCAATCACCACGGTGATGGCGTTTTCGAAGGCTTTGCGGGTCATGATGTCGCTGGGTTTGATGTCTTTCTCCAGCAGATTCAGCACTGCGGCACCGGCACCACGACAATCCGCCGCCTTTGTATCTGATACGGCATTCTGCGCGGAGCTTCCTGGCAGGCTCATGCCCATGGCCTCGATGGCCGATGCCATGGTGTTGGCGGTGTACATGCCACCACAGGAGCCTGGCCCCGGTATCGCGGTTTCCTCGATCTGCTTGACCTCGATCAGATCCAGGTCGCCCCGGGCATGGGCACCCACGGCCTCAAACACGGAGATGATATCGGTATGGTTCTCGCCGGGCATGATCGTGCCGCCGTAGACAAACACCGATGGCCGGTTCAGGCGCGCCAACCCCATCATGCAACCGGGCATATTCTTGTCACAGCCACCGATAGCCACCAGGCCATCGAAGCCCTCGCAACCTGCCACCGTCTCGATGGAATCGGCAATCACCTCCCGGGACACCAGGGAATACTTCATACCCTCGGTACCATTGGCAATGCCGTCCGATATCGTGATGGTATTGAAGATCAGCGACTTGCCGCCTGCCTCATCGGCGCCGGCAGCAGACTCTTCCGCCAGCTGATTGATGTGCATGTTGCAGGGCGTAAGGTTACTCCACGTAGACGCAATACCGATCTGGGGCTTTTTGAAATCCTCATCGGTAAACCCGACGGCCCGAAGCATGGCGCGGCTGGCGGATTTGCCAATGCCATCAACCACCGGAGCCGAATATTTACGGCGCTTGTCCTGGTTCTTGTCTTGCGTCATGGGAGTCTCCTTTTCAGATGCCTTGTCCGACCAGACTCTCAGAAACCATCGCATTCGGCAACGGGCGGGCGAGCAAGCCTGCCCGCAGAAAGATGCAGTTTCGACTGACCTGCATCAATGGCAGTTAACAGCGGTGGTTTTAAAATCCACTGACATACTGACGCCATGGAGGCATCTCATGCCATCGCCAATTCACTCAGCACCGGCGGATCACACCGCTACCGACTGCCCGGATTACCGGCGCTGGTGCGATGGCTATGGCGTCATCGAGCACAACGAAACCACGCGACATCAGGTCAGGTTGCTGGCAGAGCATCTGGTTGTCGCCGGCCACCAGCCGGACGCCGCCACCGTTTATCGCAGGCTTGGCGATCTGGACCGGCTGACCAGTGCCGGGCTGTGGCTGGTGGTGCATATGACCTATGCCCGCCGGGTCGATGTCTCCGGTCAACCCCTGGCACCCCAGGACTTCAAAACCAATCCGGAAGGCCACACTGGCGGTGCACTGAATATGGTACCGGCCTATGCCGGCTATCTCGCCCTGAACAACCTGACCGGACGGACGCGGAGCTGGTTGATGGGCCAGGGACATTGCGTGGCCGCGGTGGATGCCCTGAATGTCCTCACCGGAAACCTGCATCCGGAACAGGCAGAACGTTATCGCGGGCCCGACGGGCTTTCCACCCTGGTGGCCGATTTCTACAGCTACCGGCAGAAGCCGGATGGCAGCATGGCAGCCCCTCTTGGCAGCCATGTCAATCCGCACACCGCGGGTGGCATTCTCGAAGGTGGTTACCTGGGTTTTGCCGAACTCCAGTATGCCCACATGCCCTTGCCGGGAGAGTCCCTGGTGGCCTTCCTGTCGGACGGCGCTGCCGAGGAACAGCGCGGTAGTGACTGGATCCCCCGCTGGTGGCGCGCCGAGGACTGTGGCGCCGTGATGCCGGTCATGATTGCCAACGGCCGGCGCATCGAACAGCGCACCGAACTGGGTACCCGCGAAGGCCTCGAACGTTTTGAAGCACATCTTGAGCACCGGGGCTTCGTGCCCTTCCGTTTCGATGGCCGGGATCCTGCCGCGTTTGTCTGTGCCCTGTATGAGATGGAACAGGCACTGGCTACCAATGGCGAGGCCGCTCTGAGGGGCGAAAGCAGCTATCCCGTGCGGGTGCCCTATGGCATAGCGGAAACCAACAAGGGTTACGGGTTTTATGGTGCCAGCAGCAACGCTGCGCACAACCTGCCGTTGCCCGGCAACCCGCGCATGGACGCCCGGGCCAGAGAGCTGTTTAACGAACATGCAGCCAGATTGTGGGTGGCTCCTGACGAACTGCTCAGCTGTATTGCTCAGCTGAACCAGCACGCCGGGCAATCACGTGCTCCGGAACGGGACCATGCCCTCGCAGTGCGCAATCCACCGGATCCCGTGATCCCGAGACTGCCGGCCAATCCCGTCCACACCTCGCCCATGAAGGCCGTGGATGATTTTTTCCGGGCTTTGGTGGCTAACAACCCGGGGCTCAGGGCGCGAGTGGGTAATCCGGACGAACTGGCAAGCAACCGGCTTGAGGGTGTCCTTGAAGATCTGAAACACCGGGTAAACGAACCCGAGAACGATCAGGAATCGGTTCATGGCAAGATCATCACGGCCCTGAACGAAGAAGCCGTGGTATCGGCTTGTCTGGCCAACAAGGCGGGCGTGAACCTGGTGGCCAGCTATGAGGCGTTCTGCGTGAAGATGCTGGGCGCCATCCGCCAGGAGCTGATCTTTGCCCGGCACCAGAAGGAAGTGGGTCGACCGGCACGCTGGCTCGGACTGCCGGTTATTGCCACCTCACATACCTGGGAAAACGGAAAGAACGAGCAATCCCACCAGGACACCACCTTCTGCGAGAGCATGCTCGCGGAGATGAATGACGTGTCCCGGGTCCTGTTTCCGGCAGACTACAACAGCACCCTGGCGACGCTGCCCTCGGTGTTCAGTGAAAGAGGCAGGATCACGTGCATGGTCATCCCGAAACGTGAACGCCCCTGTGTGTTTGACAGACGGGAATCCGAACTGCTGGCCAGACACGGTGCCCTGGTGGTGGATGAGGATACAGGCGGTGGCGAACCGTTGCTGCTCATGGCCAATGGTGCCTATCAGTTGTCCGAGGCCATCCGGGCGTGTGAACGATTGCGTGAAACCGGCACCCCATTCCGGCTGGTCTATATCCAGGAGCCGGGCAGGTTCCGCCAGCCAAGGGACACGATGGAAGCAGAGGTATGCCTGTCGGAATTCGAGAGGGAGCGCCTGTTCCCCCATCGCATTCACCGGCGGGTAGCCCTGACTCACATGCGCCCTGAGGTGTTCCGGGGCCACCTCTACCCGTTGTTCCCTGACCCGTCCCAATCCCGGGTTCTGGGCTACATCAACCGCGGGGGCACACTGAACGAGGCCGGCATGCTGTTTGCCAACGGCTGCTCCTGGGGCCATGCCCTGGCTGCCTGCGCGGGTGTTATGGACAAGCCACCGGGGGAGTGGCTGTCCAGCGCCGAGTTGGCAGCGGTTGAGGGCCGGGGCGACCCGGCCGTTATTACACGGGGTCTGACATGAGTACGCCCTGACCCGCCAATACCCGTCGAGAAGCTGTTCGGCCCGCATCGATCTGGTACTCCCGGGACTTGATGGTGTCCACGAAGTACCAGTCCGCTTTTGCTTCTTCCGGAGTGAAGGTAACCAGCATGTATCCCCGCTGATTCACATTCAGGTAATCCAGATCATCGACCAGCAGACTGATCGCCTGTTCCGCACCCTGAATCATCTCATCCGGAATGCCCAGGTACTCCTCCAGACCGGGTGATGTCACCGAGGCCGTGGCGAATTCCACGCCAATCTGGTCCCCATTGATGTCCTTCAGATTGTTGGCCCAGGCATTGTGGGTATCTCCGGCCAGCACGACCAGATTCTTGTTCAGCGCCTTGGCGGTCCCCAGAACCACCTCCCGCTCATATTGGTAACCATCCCAGGCGTCCAGATTGTAGGGGGCAACGGTGTTGATGCGAGCCAATTCCTCTTGCGTCAGAGACGGATCCCCCTGAAGGGCGCGACCTTTGAGCTGCGCCAGTTCGGCCAGGTTTTGTGGCAAGCCTTCAAACTGCTCGGTAGCAATTGCTACCAGCAGTTCCGCGGGCAGATTCATACGGCCCATCAGTACCTGTTGCCCCAACACCTGCCACGTGGCCGTGGAATAGTTCAGGGAAGACTGCAGCCACAGCAACTGCTCCGCGCCCAGCAGGGTGCGGTTCTGACTGCCGACATCCGCAGTAAAACGAGCCGCATCCAGGCCTTCGCCTGTGAAGTAGTCCATATAGTCCAGTTGCTGGTCGCGCCCGATGATGCGGGTATCCAGCATGTGAAGATCCACCAGATTGCCGAACCGGAAGGTCCGGAAGATAGCTTCGTCGCTGCCTTCGATCACCGGCCGGATCGGCATCCACTCGAAATAGGCCTTGAGGGCATTGAGTTTGCGTTCGGTGAAATCCCCTTCTCCGTCATTATGGTTTTCGGCGCCCTCCTCCCAGGTGTCGTTGGCCACTTCATGGTCGTCCCACACCACGATAAACGGCACTCTGGCATGGAGAGACTGAAGATCCGGGTCTGACCGGTACGCAGCGTAACGCCTGCGATAATCCGCCAGTTCAATCAGCTCAAGGTTGTTGTTCTCGGGGAAGGTCCGGCCCAGGTCCTGGGCATCCTGAGCCGCATAGCTGCTGCTGTCAGAGCTGTATTCGTAGATGTAATCGCCCAGATGCACCACGGCATCCAGATCAGTCTGTTTACTGATTTCCCGGTAAACGTTGAAGTAACCGGCCGGGTAATTCGAACAGGACACCACGGCCAGACGCACCGAGTCGATACTGCCCTCCGGCAATGTCCGGGTTACGCCCACCGGTGACTGACGATCGGTCGTCTGGAAGCGATAATAGTAGGTTTGCCCGGGCACAAGACCGCGCACATCCACCTTGACGGTGAAATCATGGGCTGCAGCAGCCTCCGCTGTACCCGAATGCACCAGGTTCTCGAAATCCTCGTCCGTGGACACCTCCCAGGCCACGCCCACCGGGGCGCCGCCATTCGCAGGCGCTGCCCGGGTCCAGAGCATGACACCGTCAGCAAGCGGATCGCCACTGGCCACACCGTGAGTGAAGGTGATTGTGCGCTCATCCGAGCTGTCCAGCACACAGCCTGCCAGGCCGGTAGAGACCACCACGGCCCCCATACCCATGGCTGATGCCTTCAGAAAATCCCGTCGTGTCAATCGTTTCATTGTTATGTCTTCCCCTGCATTCATCCTTCATAGCCCGGCATCCTGCGATCCTTGCCGGTACTACTCCAACTGAAGAACCTAGTCGGGCTTCGTTAAGAACGCATTGCCAAATTGCGACAGGGGGATGGCAAATCACGACAGGCCTGCGCTAACTGCCAGAATTCATAAAAAAGGGGAGCTCGAGGCTCCCCCTTGGCATTCCGTTCAGATCGGGCCTATCCGCTGACGAATACCGGCCCTACGCCAAAGTTCCAGAGGATGACTGAGCCGACCCGTGTCGAAACCAGAATCACCAGGGCAACAGTCAACAACGCACCGGCGTACATGACGGCCCGTTCTTTCTCGATACCCATGACAATCGGCAGACCGTCGTACATGAGGTAAGCCCCGTAACAGGCCGCAACCAGGAAAACGATAGCGTTGAACCAGGGCACCGGATACAGCAGCGCAAAACCTGCCAGGAACAGGGGCGTGCAGGAGTACGCTGCCAGAGCAATGCCGTTGGAGGGCACGTGTTCCTCCTTGGCGCCGTAGGTTTTCGCCATCCAGTTAATGGCATAGCCGAGTGCGAAAACGCCGACCAGCATCGCCAGATAGGTGAGCACACTGAGCTGCATCGCACTGATCTCGGTTAACTTGATCAGCCGCTCATTGCCGACAGTCCAGCCAAAATAGGCCGTCGAAATGTAGGCGCAAACCGGTGCAATGGCCGCAAGAATCAGGACATAGGCCACGTAGACCCGGCGCGGTGTTTCATGTTCTTTTCGTATGGAAGCCCACTCTTCATCAGGATGGGTGAAGAGACCGAACGCATGTGACAGGAGCATGGACAACCCCCTTCTTCGCTGTTGTTGGTATTGTGAAATACGGGATGCGGAAACTGTCAGATCAGCAACCACTCCTTACTCTTAACTATAGTCAAGAATGGCGGATGGGAAAGGCAGAGTGCTCAAAAAATGCCCTGATAGGGGCTGAGAGGCGGCCGGCAGTGGCCGGCCGCCTGAAATCAGGCGTTGCGGGGATCAGTTTCTGCAACCCAGGGGTAATCCCTGTGGCTGTCACGGTAGGACAACAGGCTTTCCACGCCCGAGAAGTCCACCAGGTCCCTGAAGTCGAGCCAGTCCACCAGGCAGTAAAGACAGATAGCGGGGTAATTCCAGGTTTCGAACTGACCGTCCTCCACCATCGCCGCCAGCGTACGCAAGGTGGTCATGATCCTCTCACGCTGGAGGTTGTAGAACATCAGATCCGCGCCAGTGTCGATACCGGATTTTTCCGAAAGCAGCATGGTGACCGCAGAATCATTGGCGCCGTCAATCATGGTCAGCTGGTTTTCCTGGTCCCAGGTCAGCGGATCACGGCCCTGCCTGGCACTGATGTAACGGGCGATAATCCGGGAATCATAGATTTCCTGACCGCCGTCTTCGAGCACCGGAATTTTCAGTGTCGGATTGTTGCGCCGCAGTTCATCCCGACCTTCACCATAGATATTGAGATTGACGAATTCATAGGGCTCTTCATCCAGCAGGATACGAATGCGCCGAACGTAGGGTGAAGTAGTGGATCCGATCAGTTTCATGGTTTCTCCGAGGGTTTCACACTCAGGATCCCAACAGGGATTCAGGGTTTGTGTATGGGTGCCCGGTCGCCTCTGCCACTTCCCTGTAAGTCACCTTGCCAGCGGCCACGTTCAGCCCGGCCCTGAGATGCGGATCTTCCTTCATCGCCCGGTCCGGGCCCTTGTTAGCCAGGGCTGCCACAAAGGGCAAGGTGACGTTATTCAGCGCCAGTGTGGACGTGCGCGCGACGGCACCCGGCATGTTCGCCACGCAGTAATGTACCACACCGTCGACAATATACGTGGGATCGTCGTGGGTGGTTGCCCGCGAGGTTTCAGTACAGCCGCCCTGATCAATGGCGACATCCACGATAACGCTACCCTCCGGCATGCGACGGATCATGTCACGGGTAATCAGCTTGGGCGCAGAAGCGCCGGGAATGAGCACACTGCCAACGACCAGATCCGATTCCGTTACGGCCTGATCAAGAGTCTGGGCCGTGGAAAACAGTGTGGTGATGCGGTTGCCATACAGGTGGTCCAGTTGTCGGAGCACATCCATATTCCGGTCCAGCACCGTCACCTGCGCGCCGAGACCCACCGCCATGGCAACGGCATTCTGGCCAACAACACCACCGCCAATCACCGCGACCCGAGCGGGGCTGACACCGGGCACACCGCCCAGGAGGACGCCTCGCCCACCCATGGCCTTCTCAAGACAATGGGCGCCTGCCTGAATCGACATACGCCCCGCCACTTCCGACATCGGCGCCAACAGGGGCAAATGGCCCGCACGGTCGGTGACCGTTTCGTAGGCTATACAGGTGGCGCCAGACTGCACCAGGTCATCGGTCTGGGCTTTGTCCGGAGCGAGATGCAGATAGGTGAAGAGTGTGTGTTCCGGTTTCAGCAGCGCCCGTTCCTCGGCCTGTGGCTCCTTGACCTTGACGATCAGCTCGGCAGTGTCGAAAACCTCCCTCGCGGTATCAACAATACTGGCCCCCGCCTGACGATAATCGTCATCGGAAAACCCGATGGCAACGCCTGCCCCGGTTTCCACAAACACCTCATGATTGTGGCCACACAGCTCGTGAACGGCCGCCGGCGTCATGCCTACACGGTATTCGCGGTTCTTGATCTCCCTCGGCACGCCGATTTTCATACACAACCTCCAAAACAATCGGGATTCACCAGTGTCTGAATGTAGTGTAGTCAAAAGGTCCTATACTGGGTTGGCAACTGATTGCATCGGTTTACCCGTTCCGGGCGTAGATCTCCGGACAAAAAGACAATCCGACCCAAAAGGAGCAGGACTGATTATGAGAACCCTGAAAGCAACAGCGGCAGTGGCAACCCTCTCACTTACTCTGGCAAGCACGCAGGTACTGGCAGAAATGCAAACCAAGACCGTCGAATACAAGATCGGTGAGACCACCTTCACCGGCTACATGGCCTGGGATGACGAGTTCGAGGAGAAGCGTCCGGGCGTTCTGGTGGTTCACGAGTGGTGGGGCCACAATGAATTCGCCCGGGACCAGGCAGAGCGGCTTGCAGCATCTGGCTACACGGCGTTTGCCCTGGATATGTATGGCTCCGGCAAGCTGGCAGACCATCCCGATACCGCCCAGAAGTTCATGCAGGAAGCGACCAAGGATATAGACCAGGTAAAGGCGCGTTTCCTGAAGGCGATGGAAATCCTGCAGAATCATGAAAGCGTTGATGCTTCCCGCATTGCCGCACAAGGCTACTGCTTTGGCGGGGCGGTGGTCCTGAACATGGCCCGTATGGGCGTGGACCTGGACGGCGTCGTCAGCTACCACGGCGCCCTTGGAAGTCCAATCACCGCGGAAGCTGGAACCGTGACAGCCAGGGTTCAGGTATATACCGGTGGCGCCGACAAGATGGTTCCTTCAGAGCAGGTCGCCGGTCTGGTAAAAGAGATGCAGGACGCAGAAGTCGACCTCACGCTGGTCAGTTTCCCGGGAGTGCTGCACTCATTTACCAATCCCGGCGCTGACAAGGTCGCCGAGGAGTTCGGTATGCCGATTGGCTATGACGAAGAAGCCGCGAACCGCTCCTGGAACGGCACCATGCGTTTCTATGAGGAGATTTTCGCTCGGTAACACAGTGGGCTCTGAAAACCGGAACCCGGCCTGACCGCCGGGTTTTGGTTTTTAAAGGGAAGACGCAATGCTGTTGCGAACGTCCGTCATAAGGTCATCCAGCGGCAACGCCCCGGAGGCCATCGGGGGATGGATGACGATTTCAATCTCACCGCTGCTGAATGCCGCAGAGCCCTTGGGTAAACGCTGGTGAGATCCGCAGATGGTGATCG
This sequence comes from Marinobacter sp. MIT932201, assembly GCF_047123295.1. NCBI lineage: Bacteria > Pseudomonadati > Pseudomonadota > Gammaproteobacteria > Pseudomonadales > Marinobacteraceae > Marinobacter > Marinobacter sp. MIT932201. The sequence continues at coordinate 4,041,703 of NZ_CP138917.1, forward strand.
GAAGGATCGGAAGCTGGCCGTCCTGGGCAATAACAAAGCCACCTTTCTTGAAGGGCAGCAATTTGCCATCCCACGAACGGGTACCTTCCGGAAAGATCAGTATGCTGGTGCCATCCGGAAGCTGGCCAACCCCACGCTTGATGCTCTCCAATGCATCGCTGCCTTTGGAGCGGTCGATAAACAGGTTGCGGGAAGTTTCCAGGGCCAATCCGAACAGGGGTACCTTGCGCAGCTCCTTCTTGATCACCCATCGGTACTGCAGGCCGAGCGCAAGCACCAGCGCGGGCGGATCAAAGTAGGATGCATGATTGCTTAGAATCACGTAGCGCTGGCCCGGCTCAATGTTTTCCTTGCCACGCACTCTGAGCCGAATACCGCAGACTTTCAGGATGATCCAGGCATAAACCTGGGTGCCATGGAAGGCTGCATCCCCCCGCTTTCCCACCAGGGCGGCAATCACAATCGGAAAAAACAGAATCAGGGTCAGCAGTATGGCCCAGAACAGGATCCAGGCAGCTTTTAGCACTCGGAGCATGTAACGATTCCTGGAGATCTCGACTTCCGCTTAAACGAGCAGCAGGCCCGTAAAGATTACACAAAGAAGGGATAATGACAAAAGCGAGGCATGACCCAATGTCCTTTTTCAGACATTAAAAAAGGCAGCCGAAGCTGCCTTTTTGGCGGTTATTGCCGAATCCGTCAGGGATTACAGGGCAACAACGTTCTCCGCCTGAGGACCTTTCTGGCCCTGGGTAACGGTGAACTCAACCTGCTGGCCTTCTGCCAGGGTCTTGAAACCGCTGCCCTGAATAGCGCTGTAGTGAACAAAAACGTCCGGGCCGCCTTCACGAGTGATAAAGCCAAAGCCTTTTGCTTCGTTGAAGAACTTAACAGTACCGGTAGTAGTAGACATACTTAAACTTCCTGAAATCAATCATATTATCTGCCGCCTCGCACCTGCATGGTGTCAGGTCGGCGTTTTGCGGAAATACAGAACTCGCGGAATCAAAAACAGGACGGTCACTACTAACTGCGGAGGTACGTCTTATTCATGAAATGCTTTGCTGAATCTTTCCTACGCCCTTCACTGTACTCCTGAATCAGAAGCTTGCCAAGGGTATTTTCGAGAATTTATGTAGGTAGTGGTACCCATCATCCCTTCAACAGACCGAAGGTATAAATTCCCAACGCTGTCATGAGGATGGAGCCGATCACGTGCGCCAGGATGCCGGTAATCGCCATCGCCCATTTGCCTTCCTGGATTACGGCAAACATCTCGAGCGAGAAGGTGGAAAAAGTGGTCAATGCGCCACACAGGCCGGTGATTGCAAACAGTCGCCATTCCGGTGCGAGCGCGCTGCCATGGCTGAAGTAGCCAATCAGCAAGCCGATCAGCCAGCCGCCGCTGAGATTGGCAACCAGGGTTCCGTAAGGCACGGCATGGTAGGTGGTGTTAAGCCACAAACCCAGGGCCCAACGCAGGTTGGCGCCGATCACGGCGCCAACGCTGACTGCTACAAAAGACAACCACATTTCAGGACAGATCCCTGTCAGGCGGGGTTGTGATCAATCACAGACTCCTTGTTCTGGGCAAAGGCATCAAAGGCAAAGTCATCGACCGTCAGCATTTCCAGTACCACGGTTTCATACTGGCGCATGAAATCGGCCTCCTCCTTGGTGTAGACACCGGCCTCAAGTGCGGCCTCGAAACGTTCTTCCGGATGCAATGCCGTCATCGGCAGCTCGCCCTTGGCGTAGGCCTTGGTCACCTTCCGGTAAAGCTGCTCCGCCTTGTCGTAATCCTTCAGCAACCCGTTATAGCGGGCGACCGGATTATCTACGGTTCCTTCGCTGTCGGTCGTCCAAACACTGGCAATCAGCTTGTTGCGGATCGGTGTGTCAGTGGAGATCGCACGGGCCAGCTTGCGGGCCAAATCGTCATGGGGGCTGTCCCAACGGCGACCCAGAGGCATGGTCACACCTCGCAGTACCATCGCAACAGCGCGGTTCGGCAGATTTTGCAGGAACTCATCCAGTGCGTTTTCGGTGCGATGCAGCAGCAGGCTCATGCTGTATTCCATCACTTCCTTTTCACTTTCCACCGGCTGGGTCTCGTGCCAGTTCTTCAGCACCATGGAGGCAAGGTAGAGGTTAGACAGCATATCCCCCAAACGCGCGGAGATCAGTTCACGCATCTTCAGCTCGCTGCCGAGAGTGGTCATCGCCGCATCCGAACACAGACCAAAGGCGGCACTGAAACGGGCAACCGCCTGGGCGTACCTGCGGCTGGCGCTGTCAAACGGCACATCGGCCCGGCCAAGCCCCAGAGCCTGGGTAAAGGCGCGGGCCGCATTGCCGAAGATCAGGCCGGCATGGCCGAAGAAGGCATCGTCAAACGCCTTGATATCGTCGTTATCCTTGGCCGCCAGCTCTTTCAGCACGTATGGATGGCAGCGAATTGCACCCTGACCGAAGATCATCAGGCTTCGGGTCATGATGTTGGCGCCCTCAACAGTGATCGAAACGGCCGCACCGCTGTAGCCAATGCCCAGGTAGTTGCGCGGGCCAAGGGTCACCGTCTTGCCACCGTGAACATCCATCGCATCGGTCAGGACACCACGCTGGAACTCGGTGAGATGGTATTTAAGGATGGCCGATGGCACAGCCGGCTTTTCGCCCTTGTCGATCATATTGGCGGTGTGATTAACAGCCGCCTGGGCGATATAGGTCTTGGCGCCAATCCGGGCCAGCGGCTCCTGCACGCCTTCCATGTCTGCAACCGGGGTGTTGAACTGGCGACGAATACGGGTAAACCCGCCGGCGGTGCCGACCGAGTAGGCGGCTGCCCCTGCAGCGCCTGAGGGCAGCGTGATGCAACGGCCAACAGACAGGCATTCAACCAGCATGCGCCAACCCTGGCCGGCCATATCGACGCCACCGATGATGTAGTCCAGCGGAATGAAGACATCCTTACCCTTGATCGGGCCATTCAGGAACGGGCTGCCAATCGGGCAATGACGACGGCCGATTTCCATGCCCTTGGTGTCCCGGGGAATCAGCGCACAGGTAATGCCGTAGTCTTCGGTGTCACCCAGCAGCCCGTCCGGATCGAACATACGGAAGGCCAGGCCCACAACGGTGGCGATGGGTGCCAGGGTAATCCAGCGCTTCTCGAAGTTGAGTCGGATACCGACCACTTCCTTACCGTCCACCTTCTGTTTACACACGATACCGGTGTCCGGCAGCGATGTTGCATCAGAGCCCGCGCGAGGACCGGTCAGGCCGAAGCATGGAATCTCTCGGCCATCCGCCAACCGGGGCAGATAATGGTTTTTCTGTTCTTCGGTACCATACTTTACCAGCAACTCACCCGGGCCGAGCGAGTTGGGCACACCAACAGATACCATCAATGATTCATTGGCAGCCAGTTTCTGCAGCACCGCAGTCTGGGCCTTGGCGGAAAACTCCAGGCCACCGTATTCCTTCGGGATAATCATGCCGAAGAACTTCTCTTTCTTCAGGAAATCCCACAGCTCTTTCGGCAGGTCCGCCCGCTCGACGGCGACATCCCAGGCGTTACACATGGAGATTGCCTGGGTGCATTGGTTGTCCACGAAGGCCTGTTCTTCCTCGCTCAGGCCTGTGTTGCGATTAATCAACAGGTTGTGCCAGTCGGGGCGACCGGTAAACAGCTCGCCATCCCAGCCTACGGTACCGGCTTCCAGGGCCACTTTCTCGGTGTCGGAAACTTTCGGTGCGACTTTCTTGAACATCGCGAAAACGCGGGGTGTCAGCCAGCCCTGGCGGAACCCGGGCAGGCCGGCGGCAGCCGTTACGGCGGCACCAATAAACAAAACAAGGGCCAGCCAACCAGAGGCAAAAATCAGCGACAGCAGGCCGGTGATGGCCATGACGCCAATCGCGGACATTGCACCGGACTCGCGCCGCATCACTATCAGCAGGCCAGCCAGCGCCACAATAAACAGTATGAAAGTCATCATAGGTTCTCTCTGTCATCCATGGTTCGGGAATGTCGAAGACTATAAACCGTTACGTTTACGGTACCGCATCAGATGAGGGCTGACCAGCAAATGCCGCTCAGTCAGCCAGTTACAGCCGTCCCACCCCGATTTATGAGGTCACGATCACACGAATACCCTCTAGAGCCAGGCTGGCATGGCCTATGGCATCCCTAGCCGCTTCGAACTGGTTCCGGAAAAAGTCGATCTCCTCCTCGCGGATGGCAGGGTTCACTTTCTGCAACGCTTCCAGTCTCCGGATTTCCGGCTCGAAACTGGCAGCGAGCTGTTCAAGCGCCCGGGCTTTCAGGGGCTCCAGATGAGGCTCCGAGAGGCGCTCGACGTGATCAACCATGGTTTCGACCTGGGGCCGAATCTGGGGCACGATAGCCTGGGCCGTGCGCCGGCGGATGTTCGAGCACATTTCGTTCAGCCGGTTGTGGGGCAAAGCCCCCGACAGCTCCTTGCCATTCACGTCCACCAGCAGGCGCAACGGCGAAACCGGCAGGTAGCGGGTCAGTTGCAGAGCGTCTGGCGCCGGGCAGTGCACGGTAAACAGCGCTTCCATCAGCAGCGTTCCCGGAGGCAGGGCCTTGACCGACAGGCTGGCGAGCGCGGCTTTGCCCAGACCGGAGCTGGTGACCGAGTCCATCACCCCGGTGACCATCGGGTGCTCCCAGCTCATAAACGCCAGATCTTCCCGCTCTAGGGCATTCCTGCGATCCCAGGTCACGGTCATGCCATCTTCGGGCAATTCGGCGACATGGCCGGCCCGGTACTGTTCGCCCGGCCGCAGGATATCGGAGTGTTCGGCATGGTCTTCGACATCGACCCCGAGAATATCGAAGGCTTCCATCATGTAGTCCCGAACCTGCTCCTCAGATTCCTCTTCTTCAATAGCGGCAATCAGGTCCTCCGCCACGTCCGGGCGGCAGGAATTCAGTTCAATCAGGGCATCCCGACCGTTTTGCAGCAGGGTTTTCAGGCGCTCCGCCTCTTCGGCGGAGGCTTTAACCAGCTCGTTCGCAATGCTGGCATCGCCATCAATGGCCTGCTGCCATTGGGACTGGACCGCTTCCTGAACCGCAACGCCGACGGCGCAACTTTCGGCAAAAGCGTTCAGCCCTTCGTGGAACCATCGGAACTGGACCTCCTGGCTGGTCTCGCGCAGGTAGGGAAGATGAATATCGATGGTTTCGGTCTGACCAATCCGGTCCAGCCGACCGATACGCTGTTCAAGCAGATCCGGGTTGCCCGGCAGATCAAACAGCACCAGGTGGTGGGCAAACTGGAAGTTGCGGCCTTCGCTGCCGATCTCAGAACAGATCAGCGCCTGGGCTCCCTGTTCGGTGTCGGCGAAGTAGGCGGCAGCCCGGTCTCGCTCGATCAGGCTCAGGTGTTCATGAAACGCCGCACTGCGGATACCGGCGCGCAGCTGGAGATAGTGCTCCAGGGCCATGGCGGTCTCAGCGCTGGCGCAGATAACGACGACCTTTGCGGGACGCAGGCTGACCAGCTTTTTCTCGAGCCACGCCACCCGGGGATCGTCCGACAGCCATTGCTCCTCGGGCACCAGTTGCTCGGGGGTCAGGCCCTGAAGACCTGAAGCCTGCCCTTCGTACATGGCCGGGCATGGCAGAGGCTCCGGGTTGGGACGGCGCTCGGGGAATCCCTGGATGGCCGCCCGGGTGTTCCGGAACAGCACCCGCCCGGTACCGTGGCGATCCAGCAGGGCATCAATGACCGCTTGCCGTGGATGGTCTCCGGTCAGCAGGTGGTCCAGCTCCTCTCCCAGCCATTCCCGCAGCAACTTCTGGTCTTCAGCGCTGATTGCGGATTCTTCGTCCAGAAGCCGGCGGACCACCGCGTTGATCGTCTCGTACTGCTGCTCCTCTTTCCGGAAGGCTTCCAGATCATGGAAACGGGCCGGGTCCAGCAGCCGCAACCGGGCGAAATGGCTGGCGACACCCACCTGCTCCGGCGTTGCCGTCAGCAACAGCAAGCCCCGACTGATCGCCGACAACTCTTCAACAATCCGGTACTCCGGGCTGACTTCATCCGGGCTCCACGCCAAGTGATGAGCCTCGTCCACGATCATCAGATCCCACTTAGCCTTGCGGGCATCGTCGTGCGCCTTCTGGCTTTGCTTCAGGAAATCGAGACTGCAGAGCACCAGTTGCTCGCTCTCGAAGGGATTGACCGCGTCTTCGTCGCCAAAAATGTGGTTAACCAGGGCGTCGACATCGCTTTCCTGCTCTTTCAGGGCATCGTAGCGACCCTGATCCACGATCGAGAACCGCAGATTGAAGCGCCGAAGCATTTCCACCAGCCATTGATGGGTGAGGGAATCCGGCACCACGATAAGGGCGCGTTTCGCCCGCCCGGTGTGCAGCTGATAATGCAGGATAAGCCCCGCCTCGATGGTTTTGCCAAGGCCGACTTCATCGGCCAGAAGCACCCGTGGCGCATGGCGCCGGGCAACTTCATGGGCAATATAGATCTGGTGCGGCAGGTGCTGGGTACGTGCACCTATCAGCCCCTGGGCCGCAGACGCCCTCAGGCGGTTCATATGTTGAAGGGTCGCATACCTCAGACGAAAAGCGCCGTTGCGATCGAACTGGCCCGCGAAAAGCCGCTGGTGCGGCGCAGAAAAGTTCACCGAGCCCGCAAGTTTGACCTCGGAAATTTCATGCAGGTCGGTGCCATCGTCGGCGTGGTACATGAGCACGCCACCAATATCCTCGACCGCTCGAACGATGTACCGCTCGCCGTCAAAGGTCTCAATCTCCTCGCCCAGCTGATAGATGATGCGGGACAGAGGTGCGTTATCAATCGCGTAGGTGCGTTCCTCATCGGCGGCAGGAAACCCCAGGGTTACCCGACGCCCGGAGATATCCGTGACAATGCCTAACCCCAGGCCGGTATCACTGTGGCTGCCCCAACGCTGACCAATAACAAATTCCGATGTATCCAAGAAACCTCCAGACCAATTACGTTCTTGTGGCGCCGTTCTCACGCACCCAGTAAGCCGTTGCCCCGCACACCGCCGCAGGCACAACGAACAGGTTCAGTACAGGCACCATGGCAGCCAATGCCACTGGCACTCCGAAGCCGAAAGCAGACAAGCGGGTATCACCGAGCAACCGGCGCAGGGCGGGGAAACTGACCTTGTGGTTGTCTGCCGGGTAGTCCACGTATTGCAGCGCCATCATCCAGCTGTTGAAAAGAAACCAGAGAACAGCCGCAACTAGATTGACGACGGGTATCAGACCGATAATCAGCAGGCCGATAGCCCTCGGCAGGTAATACAGGATTTTCTGAACCTCACGCCATAGCGCACGGGGAATATCCTTGATGATGGCCGCCCAGCTGTCGTCGGTATTCACTTCCTGACCGGTCAGGTGCTTTTCCGTCAGCTCGGCCAGATAGCCGTAGAAAGGGGAACCAATCAGGTTGGCAACGATCACAAAGCCGTAGGCGAGCATGAGCACGATGACTGCGCCGTAAAGAATCCAGAACAGCCAGTCCAGCGCCTGTAGCCACGCCCAGTCCGGCAGCCAGGCCATGGCGGCGGCAATCAGCCCGGCAAAAAGCTCTCCCATAAAGAAGAAGAGCAATCCGAAGAGCAGAATATTAATAACCAGTGGAATAATGACGAACAGCCGCAGACCGGGCTGACGAATCAGGCGGAAACCTTCCCCCAGGTAGCCCAGTCCACGAAAAAAATTACCCTTGAGCATCGCTGGCAGGACCTCCGCTTCCATGACAATGACGGGGCGCAAAGCATATCATGTTGACAACATTCCCACAGCCCGAGAGCACTCAGGGACTTCCCCGATGGATACACTGAAACAACAAGTGACCAGCCTACTGCAGTATCGCCCACTTTGGCGGGCAGCCTTTGTGATTTCCGTGCTCGCCATCGGGTTTCTTGCAACAACCGACAACCCTTACCCCATTCCCTCCTCTTCAAGCGACAAGATAAACCACCTGGTCGCCTTCCTTGAGCTGACCATCCTGACCCGTCTGGCCTGGCCGGAACTGCGGGCAATCTGGTTTGTACCGGCGCTCCTCGGCTTTGGTCTGGGCATCGAAATCATCCAGGGAAATCTGCCCTACCGCGAATTTTCTCTGGCAGACCTCGCTGCCGACGGCGCAGGCATCGCACTGGGACTCCTCCCCTGGCCGGGCGTTCGAAAACTGGGAAAACCGGATTTGCGAAATTCGCCAGGATCTTTGTAAGAGATTTCTTACAAAGGCGTGAGATCTTGCAGTGATATCACGTGCGCAGTGGTGCGAATACGCCCTTAGCAAAAACCTAACCCGTTGATAACCATATTTTATTGGATGCGACCTCGCTGAGAACACCTGCGCCCCGTGCACAGTTCACGCGTTTGTAAGAATTCAATTGGTATAGTGTTTACATCAAGGACGACAGGGAAAAGGACGACGCACTGGATGCACCCCGGCAAGGAATGCAGGGAGAGGTAAGGACACAAGGACGCCTCGCTTAAGGGATAACTATTCGGATAGCCGGCTCGGATGCCGGCACCACGGAGTGGCTCAAGGATCTCGCAACACGGCTGTTGCCCAATGCGCACGGATGCGCCGACCTGTTCCGAGAAAGGGTAACCGGGTGGTTGCCCTTTATTTTTTCTACGCTTCCTGCTGTTCTCCCGTTATCTGCCGACGCCTTCGGCCATGTAGATGCGCACCTTATTGAACTCCTCGAATTCGTGAAGATCCGGCCAGGTCCGGGCCTCAATCGTTGTCTGTCTGTGATAGGCAGTGTCACCCAACACTTTCATTCGTGAATCCGCCAGAAGCACTCTAGGTGCCGCCTCTCGAAAAACGCCGAGCAACGGCCGGTTTTCCGGATCGTAGAGCACATCCGCCGCTGTCACGACATCCAGTTCCTCCGGGCGATCTGCCCAGTCCCGGCAGAGGCCAATCGAAACGCCGTTAAGAGCCGCATTGGCACTGGCTGCGTCCAGCGCTGCCGGATCAATATCACAGGCGATGGCTTCACGGGCGCCAGCCATCGCCGCAGCCACTGCCACTATCCCGGAACCAGAACCAAAATCGAGAACCCGCTTGCCTTCGACCCAGCCGGGGTTGTCCAGAATCCAGCTGGCAAGCACCTGACCGCTGGCCCAGCAGAACGACCAGTAGGCAGGTTCGGCAACCACCGCCTGGGCTTCTTCGTGGGACAGGGGCCCCTCAAGAACGGTCGGGTCAAAAAGATAAAGCGCGATGCGCTCACAGCCAGCGGGACGGGACACGGCAACCCGGCCACGGGCCAGCGTTTTGCGAAGATGCGCATTCAGACTGTCGGCTGCCATGGGCTATCCAACCTCAGGTTTCAAGAAGGCGACATTGTACCCATGACAGGGACGGGAAACAGGGCGCGACAAGCAGAAAACCCCCATTTCCGCTATACTGCCGCCTCCATCTGACAACTGGTTTACCGCTGAAATGGCAAGCAGACCCGACACTGACGACTACCTTTCCCTGTTCCTGAATGACGCACCACTGATGGACGTTCGGGCACCGGTGGAGTTCAGCCGTGGCAGCTTTCCGAACACGGAGAACGCTCCCCTGATGAACGATGAGGAGCGCCACCGGGTCGGCATCTGTTACAAGGAAAAAGGCCAGGACAAGGCCATTGAGCTAGGCCATCAACTGGTGTCCGGTGACATCAAGGCCCAGCGCATCGAAGCCTGGAAGCGCTTTGTTGCCCGGCATCCCGAAGGTTATCTGTTCTGCTTCAGGGGCGGCCTGCGGTCCAGGCTTACCCAACAGTGGATACGGGACGCCGGCATTGACTACCCGCTGGTCAAAGGCGGCTACAAGGCGCTGCGCCGGTTCCTGATCGACAGCCTCGAAGCGCAGGTAAAATCTGGTGAATTCCGGATTCTCAGTGGTCGCACCGGCACCGGCAAGACACGGGTTCTACCACAGCTGCCGAACCCGGTGGATCTTGAAGGCCTGGCCAACCACCGGGGGTCCAGTTTCGGACGCCAGGTGACCCCCCAACCTTCACAGATCGATTTCGAAAACAGGTTGGCCGTGGCCATGCTCAAGGCCCACCACCTCAAGGGCGGCCCGATCTACCTGGAAGATGAGAGCCGGCTGGTGGGGCGATGCGCCCTGCCCGAATCCCTTAAAAACCGCATGGCGGAGTCGCCACTACTGATTCTCGAACAACCCATGGAAGAACGCATTGGCATCATCCGGGAGGACTATGTCGAGGGCATGTTTGCGGATTACGTGAACCGCGACGGAACCGAAGCTGGCTGGCTGAACTTCCGGGACTATCTGCTGAGCGCCATCGATCGCATTCGCAAGCGCCTGGGTGGTGAACGTCACAGGCAACTGCGAGGCCTGATGGAAGAGGCGCTGCTGCAGCAGGAAAACACCGGACGGACTGGCGCCCATGACGCCTGGATTGAGGCGCTGCTGAAGGACTATTACGACCCCATGTACGACTACCAATTGAGCCAGAAGGAAGGCCGGATTCTGGTCCGCGGGGGCCCAAAAACCATTCTCGAGTGGGCCAGCGAGCGCTCAATTGCGTAGGCGACTGACTGAACATTTTTTCCTGCGACACACATCTCTGACATTTGTCTGCTATATACAGAAGGAGACGAATCACGTTGTTGCAGGATTTTGTCCGTTAATCCGACACTTATGAAAAATACCAACGAGCAAGGAGTCCATTATGGAAGATCTCTTCGGCGCTGAGGGAGGCGCCTCGGAACTCATGAGTCAGGCCACAGCTCTGGTCATGACCTACGCACCCAAGGTCGTTCTGGCCATTGTCACTCTGATTGTGGGTATGTGGCTGATCAACCGGTTTGTCGGTGTTCTCGACAACAAGCTGGGCAAGAAAGACCCTACCCTGAACAAGTTTCTCTGCGGCCTGATCGGCGCAATTCTCAAGATTCTGCTGCTGATCTCTGTCGCCTCCATGGTCGGCATTGCCACCACCTCCTTCATTGCCATCATCGGTGCTGCCGGTCTGGCCGTCGGTCTTGCGCTGCAGGGCAGCCTCGCCAATTTCGCTGGCGGCGTGCTGATCCTGATCTTCAAGCCTTTCAAAGTTGGCGACACAATTGATGCCCAGGGCTACCTTGGCTCCGTCCGGGAAATCTCCATCCTTTACACAATTGTCGATACCTTCGATAACCGCCGGATCGTGATCCCGAATGGACAGCTGGCCAACGCCAGCCTGACCAACCTGAGCGCCTATGAAACCCGTCGTTGTGACATGAGCTTTGGCATCGGCTACGGCGATGACATCGACAAGGCCAAGGCCGTCTGCAAGCGCCTCATCGAAGAAGACGAGCGCGCACTGAAAGACCCCGAGCCTCTGATCGTGGTTGGCGCCCTCGGCGAAAGCTCCGTCGACCTGACGGTTCGGGCATGGACCAAGTCCGCTGATCTGTGGCCCTTCTACTGGGACATGCACGAGAAAGTGAAGAAAGCGTTCGACGCCGAGGGCATCAGCATTCCGTTCCCTCAGCGCGATGTGCATATGATCAAATCCGACTGAGATTCGCGATCGGTTTCTCATTGATACATCCGGTTACTCGCAAACTGCGTAACCTCGACTAAGCTGACCATTAATGGCGGGGTTTAGCGACCCCGCCAAGCCATCGGGGCCAGGCAATCTGATCCACACGGGCTCCGGAACGCTGTCATTGCTGGTAGGAGGTTGTCACTATGCCGGTACAGCAGTTGAAGGAATTCCTCGATGAGGCAGGTGTCGAGTACATGTGCCTCTCTCACCCCCCTGCGTATACCGCCCAGGAATTGGCCCACCACGTAAAAATCGCCGGCGACCGCGTCGTCAAAACGGTCATCATCGAGCTTGATGGCAAAATGGCGATGCTGGTGATGCCGGCGACCTGGCGAATCCGCTGGGACAGGCTATCCCGTATTCTGGACACCGACTTTATTGATCTTGCGGACGAACAGGAATTCAAAGACCGCTTCCCGGATTGCGAAGTGGGCGCCATGCCGCCCTTTGGCAACCTGTTCGGTATGACCGTGTACTGCGCCGAAGCCCTGACCGAACAGCCGGAACTGGCCTTTGCCGCTGGCAGCCACAGCGAATCGGTCCACATGAAAACTGCCGATTTTATTAACCTTGTGCAACCGATGGTACTGAACCAGGGCTTCAATAAACCGGGGGCCCAGAAGCCCGCCTGGCTGGTCAAAGGCCGTCGCCGGCCAGAGGAGGCTGACAAGCAGCGGGTATCAGGCATGGCCGGGTATTGAGGCTTTTTTTGCCGGCTTGATCCCGGTCTCTTGTCTGGCTGCCGCCATCGCGTAAACTTGGGGCATCAGACAGGAAACCTATATGACTCAAGCCTTTGATATTGTGGTAGTTGGCGCCGGTATGGTCGGTGCCGCACTGGCCACTGGCCTCGGCCAGAATGGTTTCAGTGTTGCACTCATTGACCGGTCTCCGCCGCCCGCCTTTAGTCCAGACACCGCCCCGGACATTCGGGTTTCTGCGCTTAGCGCCGGCAGCGAGCGCTATCTTCAGAGTCTCGGCGCCTGGGACCACATCCTTGGAATGCGCGCAACGCCTTACAAGCGACTGGCCGTCTGGGATGAAACCCGCTTTCCGCTACAGAATCTCGTGCCCCGGAAACTGGCCGAAGTCCAATTCGACGCCACCGAACTGGGCGCACACCACCTGGGACACATCGTCGAGAACTCGGTCACCCAGCAGGCACTCTGGCAAACCGCCGACGCTTGCCCCCATGTGACGTTGTTCCACGGCCATGGAGTCGCCTCCCTGGCACAGTCCGGTGATACGGCGACTGTCACCCTGGATGACGACCTCGAACTACTCGCAAGCCTGGTAGTCGGTTGCGATGGCGCCCAGTCCCGAATCCGAGACCTCGCCGGCATCGGAACCAACCGTAACCAGTATGACCAGCAGGCCATGGTCATCTCCGTGCGTTATCAGGGGCCGGTTGAAGACATTACCTGGCAGGGCTTCCATCCTTCTGGCCCCCGGGCCTTTCTGCCCCTGCACAGCGCCGGGCCGGAACATCCCGGCGAAAGCTGGGGTTCCCTGGTCTGGTACGATTCATCCGAGGAACTCGCTCGCCTGAAATCGCTGGACGACAGCACCCTGATGAGCGAAATCCAGTCATCATTTCCCGCGAGCCTGCCACTGCTGACCCACATCGACAGCAAGGCCTCGTTCCCCATCGCCCGGCAACATGCCAAACAATACCATTCCGGGCGCGTGGTTCTGGCCGGCGATTCCGCCCACACCATCAACCCCCTGGCCGGCCAGGGTGTGAACCTGGGCTTCCAGGATGCCCAATCCCTGCAATCCGCCCTCAAGGAAGCCAAGCGGGCCGGCGATGATCTGGCGGACCCGAAGTGGCTTACCCTGTATGAACAAGAACGCAGGCCGGCGAACCGCCGAATGATGCTGACCATGGATCTGTTCTACCATCTGTTCAGCAACCGGATTCCGCCGGTCCATCTGCTACGCAACCTGGGCCTGGGCGCCGCCCGCGCCCTGCCCTTCGCCCGCAACCGCGTGGCCCGCTACGCCATGGGCATCGACGAGGAACTGCCGGCGGTGGTCAGACAGATAACGTCCCGGATTCCGGGCCTGAACCAGCTTTAACACCGAACAACAATCCCAAGGACACGTGAAAAGGAGCCACCATGTCAGAGACGATTTTCACCAAGATCATCAACCGCGAGATCCCCGCGGACATCCTCTACGAAGACGACCTCGCCCTGGCGTTCAGTGACATCAACCCGCAGGCGCCGGTCCATTTTCTGGTCATCCCCAAGAAAGCCATCGCCACTATCAACGACATCACCGAAGACGATCGGGAACTGGTGGGGCACTTGTATCTGGTGGCGGCGAAGATTGCCAAGGAGAAGGGGTTTGCTGACGATGGCTACCGGGTTGTCATGAACTGCGGGGAGAACTCCGGGCAGACGGTGTTCCACATTCACCTGCACGTACTTGCCGGCAAGCCGCTGGGCTGGCCTCCGTATACCGACAAAATGAAGCAGGCCTGATTTTTTAGACTTGGGTGGAGGGCCGGCATGCGGTGGGGCTTTCCGGGACACGCTCGAGCCGTCCCTGGTCGCTTGGCTTTCGCCATCCATGGCGAAAGACAGTCCCGGAAAGCCCCACCACACGCCGGCCGGTCAAACCACACAGTTAGGCATGCTTAGTAACTACTAAATATTACTGATAGGCAGCACCAAGGTTTGAACGGAGGGGCTGGTCCGGGCTTTCCAGACTGTCTGTGGCCATGGATGGCCACAGCCAAGCCCTACAGGGACGTACTTGCAGGCGTGTCTGGAAAGGCCGGACCAGCCCCGCCAGCCACCCAAGTCAAGCCATCAGCGGCCCACGACTTTCTCAGCTTCCTCCACCGGCGTATGACGAACATCCTCGCCTTTGACCATGAAAATCACGTTCTCGGCGATGTTGCACGCATGGTCACCCACCCGCTCCAGGGCACGAAGCACCCACATCACGGACATGCACCGTGAGATATTGCGGGTATCTTCCATCATGAACGTCAGCAGGGTGCGCGCCGCGGCCTGATATTCCTCGTCGACGCGCTTGTCTTCCTTCATGATCCGCAGGGCCTGCTCGGAATCCAGGCGGGCAAAAGCGTCGAGGGCATCGTGGAGCATGCTGAGCACGTGGGTGCCGATGTGGCGCACTTCCACGTAGCCGCGTGGCGCCTGGCCTTCTTCCTGCAGCTTGATGGCCAGCTTCGCAATCTTCTTGGCTTCGTCGCCCACCCGCTCCAGATCGGCAACCATCTTGATGACCGAGATCACCAGTCGCAGATCCCGTGCCGTCGGCTGCCGACGGGCGATGATCAGAGTGGCTTCCTCGTCGATCTCCACTTCCATCTTGTCGACTTTCTTGTCGTTGGCGCGGATTTCGTCGGCCATGTGACCGTCACCATCCACCAATGCCTGAATGGCATTCTCGACCTGGGCTTCTACCATCCCACCCATTTTCAGGAACTCGGTCTTGAGCTCCATCAGTTCGTTGTTGAACTTGTGGGAGATGTGATCCCCGTAAACGTCGTCCTTCTTCGTAGGCATACTGTTCTTCTCCAAAATTCCTCAGGTCCGGAATCAGCCGAAACGGCCGGTGATGTAGGACTCG
This sequence comes from Marinobacter sp. MIT932201, assembly GCF_047123295.1. Taxonomy (NCBI): domain Bacteria; kingdom Pseudomonadati; phylum Pseudomonadota; class Gammaproteobacteria; order Pseudomonadales; family Marinobacteraceae; genus Marinobacter; species Marinobacter sp. MIT932201. The sequence continues at coordinate 4,056,907 of NZ_CP138917.1, forward strand.
GTCAGTTCGTGTTCCGGGGAGGTGAATACCTTGTTGGTCTCGTTCACTTCCACCAGGTGCCCCAGGTGGAAATAGGCTGTACGGTGGGATACCCGGGCCGCCTGCTGCATCGAGTGGGTAACGATAACGATCGTGTAGCTCTCAGACAGCTCGGCAATCAATTCTTCCACTTTCGCCGTGGCAATAGGGTCCAGCGCCGAACAGGGCTCATCCATCAGAACCACTTCCGGGCTGACAGCAATGGCGCGCGCAATGCACAGACGCTGCTGCTGACCGCCGGACATGCCGGTTGCGTTGGCGTCCAGGCGATCCTTTACCTCATCCCAAAGGCCGGCCTTGCGCAGGCTGGTTTCCACAATTTCGTCCAGATCGGATTTGCGATTGGCCAGACCGTGAATTCGGGGGCCGTATGCCACGTTGTCGTAGATGGACTTGGGGAACGGGTTGGGCTTCTGGAAAACCATGCCGACCCGGGCCCGCAGCTCAACGACATCCCGTTTGGGATCGTAGATGTCGTGGTCGTCCAGTTTCAGGGAGCCCTTTACACGACAGATATCGATACTGTCGTTCATTCGGTTCAGGCACCGCAGGAAGGTGGATTTACCGCAACCCGACGGACCGATAAAGGCAATGACCTCGTTACGGCCAATGTCGAGGCTGATTTTTTTGATGGCGGGAGAATCGCCGTAGAATACCTCGACATCCCGAAGCTTGAACTTTGGGTCGTCCGAGAACGGCTTCCCGACGGTTTTCCCTTCCTCAATGATGGTTTCAGCGGGTTTGGATTCCTGAACTGGCACGGCGACCTCATCCGGTTGGGAAACTTCACTGGCAATGGTTGTATTCACACTATTCATCTTGATTCTCCTTACCACCGGCGCTCAAGGCGTTTGCGCATCCAGATGGCCAATGCATTCATGCTGATCAGGAAGGTCAACAGCACCATGATGGCTGCCGACGCACGTTCAATAAAGGCTAGTTCCGGGCTGCCGGCCCACAGGAAGACTTGTACGGGCAGAACGGTGGCCGAATCAAAGAAGCCGTCGGGCACATCCACAATAAAGGCCACCATGCCGATCAGCAGCAACGGTGCGGTTTCACCCAGAGCCTGGGCCATCCCGATGATGGAACCGGTAAGCATTCCAGGCATGGCCAGCGGCAGCACATGATGCAGAACCACCTGCATCTTGGAGGCGCCGATACCTTCGGCGGCCTCGCGGATCGAGGGCGGAACGCTTTTGATTGCGGCCCGGCTGGAGATGATGATGGTTGGCAGCGTCATCAGTGTCAGCACCAGGCCACCAACCACCGGAACCGAACGCGGCATCCCGAAAAGATTGATGAACACGGCCAGGCCCAGCAGACCAAAAATAATGGATGGCACCGCCGCCAGGTTGTTGATATTTACCTCAATGAAGTCGGTAAACTTGTTCTGAGGCGCAAACTCTTCCAGATAGATCGCTGCGGCAACACCAATCGGGAACGACAGGATCAGGGTAACGAACATGGTCAGCAACGAACCGACAATTGCGCCGAGAATACCTGCCTTGGATGGATCACGGGAATCGCCACCACTGAAAAACACATCATTGAACGATGTTTCGATGACATCCCGCTCCAAAAGCTCATCCACCCAGGCTTTTTGCTGATCATTCAGCTTGATCGAGTAGGCGTCATCCCCTGCGTGCTTTACGTAGACATCCACGTCGGTGTGCGTGAGGAATGTCATGGATTGGGTGGTACCCAGCCATTCCGGATTGGCCTTCAGTGCATCCCGGAGCGTCACCGATGCGTAGGGGTTTATCAGTTCGCGAACGTTTTTCCGGTCATCCTCCGTTGCACCAGGTATCTCCTTGATCAACGCCTGAACCAGCGGCTCGACAAAATCAGCCATCTTGATCTGACGCTCGTCCGTGGGATCATCCAGGTACATCATTTCACCATCCAGGTTTACATCCATGGTGATGGTGGTTTTGACGAAGCCGGTGTAACCCTTGCCGATGATATCGGTGAACAGGATTATCAGGGCCCCCAATGCAATGGCAATGGCCATGACGCCGTAGGCGCGGAAACGGCGTTCCTTACGGTAGCGGCGCTTGAGCGACTGGCGGACAATTTCCGCCTGTGAACGTTGATCAGTCATACTGTTCCCGATATTTGCGTACGATTTTCAGTGCAATGACGTTGAGCAACAGGGTTGCCAGGAAGAGCATGGCGCCCAATGCGAAGGCAGCCAGCGTCTTGGCGCTGTCGAATTCCTGGTCACCGGTAAGCAGAGTCACGATCTGGACAGTAACGGTGGTGACGGTTTCCAGCGGATTGGCAGTCAGGTTGGCCGCCAGGCCCGCCGCCATGACCACAATCATGGTCTCGCCGATAGCCCGGGAGACTGCCAGCAGAATACCGCCCATGATGCCGGGCAGCGCAGCCGGGAAAATCACCTTCTTCATGGTTTCCGACTGCGTCGCGCCCAACGCTAGGGAACCATCCCTCATGGCCTGGGGCACTGCATTGATAACGTCATCCGAAAGGGACGAAACGAACGGAATAATCATGATGCCCATAACGGCACCTGCTGCCAGGGCACTCTGGGACGACGCCTCAATACCAATCGAGGCAGCAAGGTCACTGATAAACGGTGCCACGGTCAAAGCGGCGAAGAAGCCATAGACCACAGTCGGAATACCCGCCAGCATTTCCAGTAACGGCTTGACCACGCCGCGAACCTTCTTGCCGGCATATTCGGACAGGTAAATCGCCGAAAGCAACCCGACCGGAACTGCCACAGTCATGGCGATGGCTGAGATCAGCAGGGTGCCGGTGAACAGGGGGATCATGCCGAAAGCACCCTCGGATGCTACCTGATCGGCCCGAAGGGCGGTCTGGGGACTCCAGTGGCTGCCAAAGAAAAACTCGGTGAACGGGACTTTGCCGAAAAACCGGAATGTCTCGAACGCTACCGAGAAAATGATTCCGACAGTGGTCAATATGGCCAAAGCCGCGCAGGCGAAAAATACCCATTTTAGTATGGATTCAACCTGGACACGGGCATTCAAATGCGGCCGGATTCTTAACCAGCCCAGAAAGCCCGCCAATACAGCAACCGAGACAACCAACGCAGACATCAGAAACTGGCTCTGGGAGCGCAGTGCCTTTAACCGTTCCGCAGCCTCGACAATGGGCGCTTCAACAAATCCAGGCGGCAATGCTCCGCTGGCGACGTTACTGATCTTGCTCAGCAAGAGACTTGCTTCACCATCGGTAGCAGGAACCATATCCTGAGGCAGGCCACCAATCACGATTAACTGAATCACTTTGCCTTGAAAAGCCATCCAACAGCCCAGTACCAGCAGAGCAGGGATAACGCTCCATAAAGCCGCCCGGGCGCCATAGTAAAAAGGCAGGGACTTCAGATGACGAATCCCGCCCATAGGCATCGCTAATGACCGGGAACGAGCATATCCAAGACCATAAGCCACGACGGCCATAACCAGGGTCAGTAATAAAAGATTAGCCGGTTGCATGAAAATTCCTGTATTCGACTTCGGATTGGCACACAGTTTACAGGCTCAGCCCTGCACTGGCACCGGATCACCCAAACGTGCAAAAGGCGCGAGCCTCGATCGAGACCCGCACCTCTGTTCCTGACCGGACTGCGGTCTTATTTGAGCTCGTCCAGGGTCAGGTTGGGCATATTCTCTGCCTTGTCCATCAGATCCATCAGCGCAGCGCGGGGCGGCACGATCAGACCAACATCTTTCAGGTAGCCGTTCTGGCCCATGGCGGCGTTGCTGGTGAACTCGCTGACATATTCCTGAATGCCGGGAACTACACCAACGTGTGCCTTCTTCACGTAGAAGAACAGCGAGCGCGCAACCGGGTAGTCATCGGCTGCAATCGCTTCAGCGGTCGGTATCTTGCCATTCAGAGTAGCGGCCTGCAGACGGTCGGAGTTCTCTTCCATAAAGCTATAGCCGAATACGCCGTACATGCCTTCATCGCCAATCAGCTTCTGCACGATCAGGTTGTCGTTCTCACCGGCTTCGATGAAGGCGCCGTCTTCACGAACGCTTTCACAGATGGAAGCGTGCTCGTCCTTGCTCAGATCGGCGGCCTCAGGCAGTTCATCGCAACCAGCGGCAAGAGCCAGCTCGTTGAAAGAGTCACGGGTACCGGAAGTCGGAGGAGGCCCCATCACACGGATCGGCTTGTTCGGCAGACTGGCGTCAACGTCGCTCCAGTTCTTGTTGGGGTTGGCGACCCACTCGCCGTTAACGGGAACCTTGGAACCCAGGGCCAGGAACAGCTGCTCCAGGGTAATGTCGAGGTTCTCGGCTTCCTTGGAGCTGGCGATCACGATGCCGTCAGAACCAATGCGGAATTCAGTGATGTCTTTGACACCGTTGCTCTGGCACAGTTCGAACTCGGAGGTCTTCATGCGACGTGACGCATTGGTGATGTCCGGGTGCTGGGTACCAATACCCTGACAGAACAATTTGAGACCGCCGCCTGAACCGGTGGATTCCAGCTTGGGGGTGCTGAAGTCGGTCTTGGTGCCGAAACGCTCGGCAACAACCGTGGCGAACGGATAAACAGTGGAAGAACCCACGATGCTGATGGTGTCACGGGCCATGGCCGGTGCAGACATGGCGGCTACCGAGCCTGCCAGCGCTACAGTCGCGAGTGCTTTGTTCAGTTTCATCACGTCAAGTCTCCATTATTCGGTTTGGACGTTGTGTAGGATGTGCTTTACCGATGAATGCAGACTAATGGCACTCTGTGACAACTTTGTTACAGCCTCTGAAATATAGTCAGGAATGTTCAAATTTGCTTGCAGCGGCGCTCCAGCCCGTTACCATGCGGGGTAAAACAATTCCAGGCTCGCAAGAAGGCAGTACTATGACAGCGTTAGACGACGACAAACCCACGCCCCGTGGTGATCTTACCCTCCAGGTCATTCCTCTCCCCGCCGATACCAATGCCAATGGCGATGTCTTCGCCGGCTGGCTGGTAAAACAGATGGATCTGGCCGCCGCCACCATGGCCGGGCGTATTTCCCAGGGTCGCAATGCCACGGTGGCTATGGATCGGATGGAGTTTTTGTCACCGTTGCGGGTCGGATCACAGGTAGGTTGCTACTGCGAGCTTGTCGATATTGGCCGCAGCTCCATGAAGATCAGCGTGGAAGTGTGGACCCTGGACCGGACGGCCAAGAACCCGCGCAAGGTGACCGAGGGTCTGTTTGTCTATGTCGCCATCGATGAGCATGGACGGATCCGGGAAGTCCCCGAACAGAACCTCTAAGCTGTCACTTCCAGCCGTGCAGCAGGCGGGCATAGTTGAGGCGCTCCCAGGTGCGACTGTTGGGCGCCTTGTCCATTGACAGCGCGCCTCGCGCCTCAGCCAGATCACGATAGCCCATATCGGACAAGCGCCGGCTCATACCGTGGTGTATTCGCCCCAGGGCATCGGGACCGTCCGCCAGGATCGCTGATACCACCTGAACAGCGGCTGCACCGGACAGGATTGCCTTGGCCGCATCATCACCGGTGTGAACCCCACCCGATATAGCCATCTCCAGAGACGTCTGGCCATAAAGCATGGCCGACGCGTGTAGCCGCAGTGGCAGCTCGGCACTGGAAGACAGCACCACTTCCCGGCTCAATTCCAGCTCATCAAGGTCCATCTCCGGCTGATAGAAGCGGTTGAACAACACCAGTCCCCGGGCTCCTGCCGCTTCAACACCGGAGACAAAGGACGGCAAGGCCGAATAGAACGGCGACAGTTTGACGCTGACGGGAATGGTGACCTGTTCGGCCACCGAGCGCACCACCGCCAGTTGACGCTGTTCCAGACTGGCGGCTGTCTCGGAGGGATCGGTGGCCAGGTCATAGAGGTTGAGCTCAATGGCATGGGCACCGGCGGCCTCCAGCTCAAGGGCGTGTCCGGTCCAGCCTCCGGTGGAAATACCGTTGAGCGAGGCAATCACTGGCACATTCAGTGATCGACGCAACAGCTCCAGCCGTTGGAGGTAGCTGCCCGATCCCATCTCGAAAAGCTCCGACTCCGGAAAAAACGAGCGGGCTTCGGCGTCCGTATTGATCCGGGAATCAATAAATCGATGAGCCGCCATCTGCTCCTCGACCAGCTGCTCCTCAAACAGCGAGTGCATGACAACCGCACCGGCACCGGCCTTGACGCAGGCCTTCAGTGCATCCAGGTCGTCGGTCAGCGGACTGGCGCCGACCACCAGGGGCGAGCGGAGTTCGAGGCCCAGCCAACGGGTTGCCAGGTCAGTCATGACGTTCACCCTCTTGGTTATCTGCGCCGGAAGCTTCGTGGGGCTCAAAGTGGATCCCGGCCAGCTGTTTGTAGAGCTCGCGCTGTTCGGTGGCCGCCTCCGACGCCGCAGCCACCAGCTGTTCGTAGCGTTGGGGATCCCTCAGCTCCAGCATCCGGAAACGGGCCTCTTCCTGCATGTAGGCTTTCATGGTGATTTTCTGGCGCGGGGAATCCAGTTGCAGTGGCGGCAGCCCCTCGTGGGTGCGACGGGGATCAAACCGGTACAACGGCCAGGCCCAGCTGTCCACTGCCCGCTTCTGCTGTGACGGCGAGTGCACCAGATCGTAGCCGTGGGCAATGCAGGGGCTGTGGGCAATGATCAGTGCCGGGCCCTCGAAGCTCTCGGCTTCCTGCAGGGCCTTGGTGGTGTGGTTACTGTGGGACTGCATGGCGATCTGGGCCACGTAGACATGGCCGTAGCTCATGGCCAGCAGGCCCAGGTCCTTCTTGCGGGTCGCCTTGCCGGCGGCGGCAAACTTGGCAATTGCACCCATGGGCGTGGCCTTGGACTGCTGCCCGCCGGTGTTGGAATAGACCTCGGTGTCGAGCACCAGCAATTTCAGGTTCTGGCCCGAGGCCAGGGCGTGGTCCAGGCCGCCATAGCCAATATCGTAGGCCCAGCCGTCACCGCCAATCACCCAGACGCTCTTCGGGCAGAGCTCGTCGGCCAGGCTGTCGAGTTCCCGGGCCTCCTGCCCCTCCTGGTCCGTCAGCCAGCTACGGAGATCCTCGATGGCTGCGCGCCGAGACGCCATGGCGGTTTCATCGATTGTCGTGCAGGGCGAGGTCAGGTCCGCATAAAGCCCCCCGGGCAACTGACCCTGCACTGCGTCCAGCAACTGCCGGGCCCGGCCGACAAGCTTGTTCAGCCCCAAGCGCATGCCCAGACCCAGTTCCGCCGCGTCTTCGAACAACGAATTGTTCCAGGTGGGCCCCCGGCCGTCGGCATTCACCGTGTAGGGCGTGGTGGGCAGATTGCCACCGTAGATCGAGGAACAACCGGTGGCGTTCGCAATCAGCAGCCGGTCACCCACAAGCTGGGTCAGCAGACGGATGTAGGGTGTCTCACCGCAGCCGGAACAGGCGCCCGAATATTCGAACAGCGGAATCAGCAGCGGCAGGGCTTTGAAGTCGCGGGGGATGCGGTCTCTGGGCACATCCGGAATACTCCGGAAGAACGCCAGGTTCTCCGCTTCCACCTCACGGTGCTGCTCAATGGGCTGCATGTTGATGGCTTTGCGCTTTGGCTGGGCCCGGTCCTTGGCGGGACAGACCTCCACACACAGACCACAACCGGTGCAGTCATCCGGCGCCACCTGAATTCGGTAATCCAGGCCTTCCAGTTCAGAGGTCTGGGTTTCCGGCACGGCCTCGAAGCTCTCCGGCGCCCCCTTGGCCGCCTCGGGCTCGAACACCTTGCTGGTGATCGCGGTGTGCGGGCAGATCATTGCGCAGAAGTTGCACTGAACGCAGAGGTCAGACTCCCAGATCGGAATTTCCAGGGCGATGGTTCGCTTCTCGTACTGGCTGGTGCCGGTTGGCCAGGTTCCGTCAGGAGGAAAGGCGCTGACCGGCAGCTTGTCCCCCTGCCCTTCCAGTAGCAGGCGAGTGACTTTCTGCACAAAGTCCGGCGCACTCTCTGGCACTCTCGGTGGTCGGGTGCGGGTTGCCGTTACCTTATCCGGCACCGTTACTTCATGCAGGTTGTCCAGTGCCGAGTCCACCGCCTCCACATTTCGGCGCACCACTTCCGGCCCGCGCCGTCCCCAGGTCTTTCGGATGGACTCCTTGATGTGGGCAATGGCCTCTTCCCGGGGCAGGATATCGGCCAGGGCGAAGAAGCAGACCTGCATCACCGTGTTGATCCGCCGTTCCAGCCCCGCTTTTTCTGCCACCTCGGCGGCATCAATCACAAACAGTCGGGCCTTGAGCTCGACCAGCGCACGCTGGACCTCCACCGAGAGCCGATCCCAGACCTCGTTTTCTGGCCAGGGCACGTTCAGCAGCACCGTAGCGCCCTCGGCGGCGTGTTCCAGCACTTCAAACCGTTCCAGGAACTGGGGCGCATGAATGGCCACAAACTGGGCCGTGTTGATCTGGTAGCTGGAGCGGATGGGCAACGGGCCGAACCGCAGGTGGGATACCGTGGTCGCGCCGCTTTTCTTGGAATCATAGACGAAATGCCCCTGGGCGAAGAGGTCCGTGCCCTCGCCCAGAATCTTGATGCTGGCTTTGTTACTGCTGACAGTGCCATCAGCGCCGAGACCGAAGAACAGGGCCCGACGGGTTTTCGGAGACTCGATATCCAGCTCACTGTCCACGTTCAGCGAAAGATGGCTGACATCGTCCCGCACGCCAACGGTGAAACGGGTTTTCGGCGCCTCGGCCTTCAGTTCGTCAAAAATGGTGCACACCATGGCCGGAGTGAATTCCCGGGAAGACAGACCATAGCGACCGCCGATCACCCGGGGCAGCACCTTGCGCTCGCCCCGGCTCCAGGCTTCCATCAGGGCGCCACTGACTTCCAACAGCAGTGGCTCGCCCTGGGCACCGGGTTCCTTGGTTCGGTCCAGCACGGCCAGGTGCTCGACGGTGTCTGGCAGAGCATTCAGGAAACGGTCGGTCGCAAAGGGCCGGAACAGGCGCACCTTGAGCACACCGACTTTCTCGCCCTGCTCCAGCAGCCATTCGACCGTCTCGTGGGCGCATTCGGCGCCGGATCCCATAAGGATAATCACACGGTCAGCGTCGGGGTGGCCGACATAATCAAACAACCGGTACTGACGGCCGGTAATACCGGCAAACCGGTCCATCACGGCTTCCAGCTTGTCCGGAAATGCCTGATAGAACGGGTTGATGGCCTCCCGGGCCTGGAAGAAGGCGTCGGGGTTCTGGGATGTGCCCCGAACCACCGGCCGGTCCGGCGTCATTCGGCGGCTCCGGTGTGCCTCCAGTCCTTCATGGGGTACCAGAGCCCTCAGATCGTCATCGCTCAGGGCGGCGATCTTGGAAATCTCATGGGAGGTACGGAAGCCGTCGAAAAAATGCATCACCGGGACACGGCTTTCCAGAGTGACTGCGTGGCCGATGGCGGCCATATCCTGGGCTTCCTGGACCGAACCGGACGCCAAGAGGGCAAACCCGGTACCGCGGGCACTCATCACATCGGAATGATCGCAGAAGATCGACAGGGCATGGGTGGCGATGCTGCGGGCGGCAATATGCATGCAGAAGGGCGACAGTTCACCGGCAATCTTGTACAGATTGGGCAGCATCAACAGCAGGCCCTGGGACGCGGTAAAGGTGGTCACCAGGGAACCGGCCTGCAGCGCCCCGTGCATGGCCCCGGCGGCACCGGCCTCGGACTGCATTTCCACCACGCTGGGAACCTGCCCCCAGAGATTGGGTTTGCCCAGGGCCGCCCAGTCGTCAGCGTGTTCGCCCATCACCGAGGCGGGCGTAATCGGATAGATGGCAATGGTCTCGCTCAGGCGATAAGCCACCGAGGACACCGCTTCATTGCCGTCGAGGGTATGGAACTCCATGGCCACGACTCCCTGTGGTGAGGCCGACAGACAGTTCTGAGTCTAGTATCGACGGTGACAACCGCAAGAGGGCAGGTTTGATCTGAGACAGGTTTGGGGAAGAAACAGGATCAGGGCTTGCCTGCTCAGGTTTTAATCAATCCATCAAACAAAGCCTGGTAGTCTCCGGCCAGTCTTGATGCCCGCCAACCCTCGGGCGGACAGGCTGGCACGTCTGTTTTGAGCAGTGCTTCGAGGCAGTCGGCGGCTGCTTCCGCCTCTCGCCTGGCATCCTGTTCATGGCTAACATAACGACACTGCTCCGGGACATATTCCTGATAGGCCAGTCGATTGGGGGCTAGCGGAACGCAACCTGAGGCCATGGCCTCCAGCATCGCCAGCCCCTGGAAATCGTGAAGTGCCGTGGAGACGACCAGGTCCGCCTGACGCAGCAAATGATCGTAGTCGTCACGGCTGTCCAGGAAGCCCCAGTGTTCGATTCGATGACTGAACTGTTCACGAATCCGGTCAAATGCCTCTGGATAGCTGCGAAACCGCTCCCCTACCACGCTCAGCCGGAAAGGCACCGAGCGTTGTTCCAGTACCTGCAGCAAATTCAGCAGCCGATCAGGCCCCTTGTCGTATTCCCACCGATGGTTCCAGAGCAGATGCGGACAGGCCCGGCCCGAAAGTGGCGGGCGCTCGAAAAACAACCGATCCTCAATCGGAACCGGGATGACACGGGACCGGTCGCGCAAGGTTTCGATCAGGCCTTCCGGTACCTCATCGGGCAGTTTCTGAAGGAACGCCCGGGCTCCGGCCAGAAAACTGTCCCGATTCCAGCCACTGTTGAAGACCACGCAGTCGGCACAGAGGGCGCTGTAGAGGTTGACCATTTGCGGATCGGCACTGGCGTTCTGGCCGCTGGAGATCGGGAACGCAAACTGGTTTTCGTGCATGTACAGCAGGCAGGGCGTGCGGACGAGGCGCGGGTTCAGACCCCGCAGGGTGGCCAGATCCACCATGGATGTGGCGACTATCAGATCCCAGGGTTCCTGCAGGAGTGGCTCCTTCAGCCAGCTCAGCGGGTTGCCGCGGATGCGCCAGCGGAAGAATCTGGGAGGCAGTGCCAGTGTGTGCCAATGGAACTCGGGTAACAGGGCCGCCAGGTGCTCGCGCCAGCGGCGGTGACTGGCGGCATCGTAGCCGGACAGCAAAAGAACCCGTGCGCCAGGTATCTCGGACTTCGTCATGCTCACAACCATTAGCCGGGCTGAACCTCAGGCCGGGCCCTGGACAGTGACCACAACCCAAGCACCGGCCCCGGGAACAGAAGCAGAACCACCCAGACATCCAGCTGCCCCCATAAGCCACTGGTCAGCCAGATGGCCGGAAGAGTCAGCCCAAACCCGACCGCATTCATCACCGCCAGCGAGGAGCCCACTGATTCCCTGGGTGCCGCTGCCGAGGCCAGCGCGGAAAACTGGGGGGAGTCTGCCACTACGGCAATACCCCAGACAATCAGCAACACCATCAAAACGACCGGCGAGAGCCCATTCAGCCAGGGATACACAAGACAGAAAGCACCGGAAATCATCAGTGCTCGGCGGGCTACCCACTCGCTGCCCAGGGTGCGACTGAGCCTGCCGCCACCGACACAGCCCGCCGCGCCAATCCCGATAACGGCAAACGACAACCAGGGAATGAACGAGTCACTCTGACCTAATCGCTGCAGCTCCCGACCGATGAGCAGCGGCGTGAGTGTCCAGAATGCGTAGAGCTCCCACATATGGCCGAAGTAACCTCCGGCCACGGACCGGAATCTGGGGATACGCAGTGCCGCCAGCCCCTGGCTCAGAGGCAAACGCCCGCTGCTTTTGGGCAAGTGCGGGCCCTCCCCCAACACATACACCAGAAGGCCCCCAGCCACCGCAAGGCAGGAGGCGGCCATCAACGGCCACTCCCAGGGCATGCCCAGAGTTGCTCCTCGCATCAGGTGTGGCAAGGCCGTGCCGAGGGTGAGCATGCCCACTAGCCAGGCCAGGGCGGCGCCGGCGTATTTCGGGGTCCAGGCGATTACCATTTTCATGCCCAGCGGGTAGATTCCAGCCAGACACAGACCCGTGGCAAACCGCAGAAGAAAATCGAGCGGCGGTGCACCGGCGGCGAAAATAAATCCGCCATTAACCAGTGCACCAACCAGACTCGACAGCGCAAAGATACGACTGGCGCCGAACCGGTCAGCCAGACCGGTCACTGCAATGGTCAGGGTACCGGCGATAAACCCGGCCTGCACCGCCAGCGTCAGCCGTCCCAGATCGGTTTCCGACAGGCCCAGTTCCGCGGACAGCGACAGCCAGACACCGTTGATACTGAACCAGAGCGAGGTGCCAAAAAGCTGGGCCAGGACAATCACAGGGAGGGGATAGCGTCGTAGCAGGTCGATCATTGTTGTTGTCTTCTTCCACGCGATGGACCAAGCCTAGCCTCGAGGGGCTGGCCTCGCCCATGCTACTTTGGTGTCTTGTTGAGGTTGGGACCGCTGTTTCAGGACTTCACCAGTCGATCCAGCCGCAAGCGTTCCCGGTCATCGAACAGTCTGCGACCACCCCACGAAACCGCCATCAGCGCACCGAAACCGGTGCCAACGGTAATAATCAGCATCACCAGAATCTGGTATTTGACCGCCACCGCCGGCGGACTACCCGCGAGAATCTGACCAGTCATCATACCCGGAAGACTGACAATACCAGCGGCGGCCATCGCGTTGATGGACGGCATCATACCGCTGCGCATGGCGTCCCTAAGGATATCCTCCAGCGCCTGCTGTGAGGTTTGGCCCAGCATTAGCCGGTTTTCGATAACCGCCCGCTGCCGCCAGACCGATTCATTCAGACGGTCCAGCGCGAGACTGACGCCGGTCATGGTGTTACCGAGCATCATGCCCAGGAGCGGAATAGCGTATTGCGGGGCGTACCAGGGCTCGGGGCCGATGACCACAGTCAGGGCCAGAACGGTAACCGCAAAGGACGACACAAACATCGCCCCCGTGCCAATACTGAATGCCCACCAGCCCCGAAGCCGGCGCCCCTGGCGCGCGACAACCTCACGGCCTGCAACCAGGAGCATGATCAGTGCCAGCAGAGCAATCCAGTAAAACGCAGAGGACGCGAACAGGGCCTCCAGCACCAGCCCGATCAGGGCCAGCTGAATGATCGTGCGCAGGGCCGCAATCAGCAGGCTTCGGGTAATGCCGAGTCGGGCCAGATACCCGGTGCCGGCAAGCGCCAGAACCAACAGGGCCGCCAGCCCCAGCTTCCACCAGGCCAGATCAATGACTTCCATCGACGCGCTCCAGCGTGGTGCCATGAATCCGGTAGTGGGCATTCGCCACCCGATGGATCTGCGCCGGGTCATGGGCGACCCAGAGCACAGCAATCTGCCGCCTCCGGATCTCGTCAAGCAGCCAGGTTTCAAGGGCTTCGGTGCTGTCGTTGTCCAGATTGGCGGTAGGTTCGTCCAACAGCAGAGCCTCTGGTTCAAGGGCCAGAGCACGCCAGATTGCGAGCCGCTGCCGTTCTCCGGAGGACAGCCGACTCACTGACCAGCCCATGACCTCTGGCGTAAACCCCAGCGCTGACGGCAATCCTGCCTTCGCCTCATCGGGAAAGTGACCACCCACGTCATCAAACCACCATTGACTGTCTGCCGGAGCCATGACAACCCGACTTCGCCACTGGTGTGCCGGAACGTCCAACTGACCGGTATCACCCAGAGAAACCCTGCCATCATGGGGTTCCAGGTCTGCCACAGCCCTGAGCAAACGACTCTTGCCGCTGCCCGAAGGCCCGGACACGCAGACAACCTCGCCACCGGGGACCCGTAACGACACGTTACGCAAAGTGCCAACGCTGAGATTTTCCAGCACCAGATCTGTCAAGATAGCATCACCAGGTTTCGCCCAAGTTCGTAACGGCTATACCATTACACAGTGTTCCGCCAACAACCAGTCGACAGTCGCTCAGGCCAGGTAGGTATGAAGCTTCGATCTCTTGTCACGTTCACACTGGCATCTGCACTGATCGCCGCTCCGGTCGCAGCGGAAGTCAGCCTGGCGCCCTTTGCGGGGTATCGGATGAGCAGTTCGGTGGATATAAGGACCGCCGGGGCCAGCACCTCAGACCAGATCGACTTCCGGGATACCCCCAGCCAGGGGCTGGTGTTCAATTTCGATCTGCCGGATCCCGGCAAGCAGGGAGAACTGTATGTCGGGCGGCAGACCACTTCGGCCAGACTGGACAATGGCCTGTTCGCTCCGGGTGTGGAATCCATCGACCTGACCATCTACCAACTCCAGTTTGGCGGACTGTATTTCCCCGGTGGCCAGAATCATGGCGGCTTTGTCTCCGGTGTATTCGGGGTTACCCGACTGGAACCGGACGATTCACGGTATGAAACCCACCACCGGGCCGCCCTGTCCATTGGCGGCGGCTACCAGTTTTTCCTGACTGAACAACTGCGCCTGAGGCTGGATCTGCGCGGTGTTTACACCGCCCTGAATTCCGGGGGTTCGGCCTTCTGCTCAGGGGAATGCGAACTCAGATTCGACAGCAGCGGCTACCTGCAGGTGGAAGCCGCAGCCGGGCTGGCGATTCGGTTCTGAGGCCCGCTCAGGCTGTTACTGGCCGACGCTCGGGCAACATCAGCGACAGCAGCGCAGCGGTGGCCACCAGACCGAACGATATCCACAGGCAGGCCTCCAATCCGTAAGCCTGATAGACCCACCCCGACAGGATGGTGCCCAGCAAACGCCCGGCCGCGTTCGACATGTAATAGAAACCCACGTCCAGCGACACACCATCCCCACGGGCATAGCTGACGATGAGATAGCTGTGCAGCGACGAGTTGACGGCAAACAACACGCCAAACAAAAGCAGACCGCCAACGATCACGAACTGGGGTGACCAGCCTGCCGTCAGGCCAATGGCAATTCCTGCCGGAACCAGCGCCAGGGCCGCCGCCCAGAGCACAGCAGGCTGCTTGCCTTCCATGTCGCCGGTGATGCGTGGCGCCATGGTCTGGATAAAGCCATAGCCGATGATCCAGGTGGCCATAAAGCCGCCTACTTTCCAGAAGTCCCAGCCAAAGACCGTGTGCAGGTAGACCGGCAAAGCCACCACAAACCAGACATCCCGGGCCCCGAACAGAAACATCCGCGCCGCCGAGAGCACATTGATAGCCCGGCTTTTGGAGAGGATCTCGCGGAATTTAGGCTTGGCCTTGCTCTTGCCCAGATCCTGCCCCAACAGAAACAGGCTGGCCAGCCAGACCAGTCCCAAAGCCACGACCATGATGATCACGGCGCCTGTGAAGCCGGCAGCCATCAACAGCACACCACCAAGGAAGAAGCCAACGCCTTTCAGAGTGTTCTTCGAACCGGTGAGAATCGCCACCCACTTGTACAGCGTGCCCTGTTGCTCGTCCGGCACCAGCAACTTGATGCCGCTCTTGGCGGACATCTTGTTCAGGTCCTTGGCAATCCCGGAAAGTGCCTGCGCTGCCATCACCCAAGGCACCGTGAGCATGGCCGCCGGCACCGCCAGCATACCCAGTGCCACAATCTGCAGGAACAACCCGATGTTCATGGTACGGTTCAGCCCCATGCGGGCGCCCAGGTAACCGCCCACCAGGTTGGTCACCACCCCGAAAAACTCGTAGAAGATGAACAGCAAGGCGATTTCCAGGGGCGAGTAACCCAACTGGTGGAAATGCAGCACCACCAGCATCCGCAGGGCCCCATCGGTGAGGGTGAAGGCCCAGTAGTTGCCGGTAATCACCAGGTACTGTCTGATGGCAGCCGTCATATCAGGCAGTGCCTACCCTGCGAGCCAGTTCTGCAGTGCGGTTGGCGTAGCCCCATTCGTTGTCGTACCAGGCGTAGATTTTCACCTGGGTGCCGTTGACCACCATGGTGGACAGGGCATCGACGATGGACGAACGCGGGTCGGTCTTGTAGTCAATTGAGACCAGCGGGCGCTCTTCATAGCCCAGAATGCCTTTCAGCTCGCCTTCGGCCGCTTCTTTGAGCAGTTCGTTCACAGTTTCACGATCCGTGGCCTTCTCCACTTCAAAGACACAATCGGTCAATGAAGCGTTAGTAAGCGGAATTCGCACCGCATGGCCGTCCAGACGGCCTTTCAATTCCGGGAAGATCTCGATAATCGCCGTTGCCGAGCCGGTGCTGGTGGGGATCAGTGAGCTGCCGCAGGCCCTGGCCCGACGCAAATCCTTGTGGGGCGCATCAATAATGGTCTGGGTGTTGGTCAGGCTGTGAATGGTGGTGATGGAGCCGTGCTTGATGCCCAGCTTCTCGTGAATCACCTTGACCACCGGCGCCAGGCAGTTAGTGGTGCACGAAGCGGCAGTCACTATGCGGTCGTTGGCCGGGTCAAAGATGTCATCGTTCACACCGACAACAATGTTTTTCGCACCAGCTTCCTTAACCGGCGCCGTGACAACGACCCGGTTTACCCCTTGGTCCAGATAGGCCTGCAAGGCACTGACCTTCCTGTTTACACCGCTGGCCTCGATCACCAGATCGCAGCCGGACCAGTCGGTCTCCCCGATGGTGCGATTGTGTGTAACGCGAATGCGCTGGCCCTCGATGACGATATCCGTTCCATCCGCGGTCGCTTCCTGGCTCCAGCGGCCATGGATGCTGTCAAAGTTGAGCAGATGGGCAAGTGTGGCGGCGTCGGCACCCGGGTCGTTGATGGCCACAAACTCCATATCCGGCCAGCCCCAGGCCGCCCGCAAGGCCAGGCGCCCAATGCGGCCAAAGCCGTTAATGCCTACCCTGATTTTGCTCATAATCTTCTCCTGACAGTGTTCTTCAATCCATTACATACCATGATGGTTACAAGTATTGGACAGTGAGGCTGAGTTTCATCCTCGGTTTCCCGCACCGACATTTTCAGAACCATCTTACTTGGCGCACAATAGGCGCAACAGTGCGACGAGTACAGGATTCCAAAATCACAATGGATGCCAATTACGATGCAATAACCACCGAGTCCAGCTCGGGCGGCATGGATCTTTTCGGGAAATACCTGTCGGTCTGGGTCGCCCTGGCCATTATCGCCGGCGTAGCGCTGGGCCAGATCGCACCGGTGGTACCGGAAACCCTGTCCCGTTTCGAATACGCGCAGGTCTCCATCCCTATCGCCATTCTGATCTGGGCGATGATTTTCCCGATGATGGCGCAGATTGATTTCAGTGCGGTAGTCGGGGTACGCAAAGAACCGAAGGGCCTGGCGATCACTACCATAGTGAACTGGCTGATCAAGCCCTTCACCATGTTTGCCATTGCCTGGTTCTTTCTGATGGTGGTGTTCGAACCATGGATCGCGCCGGGACTGGCCAGCGAGTACCTGGCCGGAGCGATCCTGTTGGGTGCGGCACCCTGCACCGCCATGGTGTTCGTGTGGAGTTTCCTGACCAAAGGCGATGCCGCCTATACCCTGGTGCAGGTATCCCTGAACGACATCATCATGCTGTTCGCTTTCGCCCCGATTGTTGTGTTCCTGCTGGGCATTTCAGATATCCAGGTGCCCTGGGATACCGTGCTGTTGTCCGTCGTTCTGTACATCGTGATTCCGCTGACGGCCGGCTACCTGACCCGCCGCGCCCTGATCTCTCGCCACGGTCAGCAGTGGTACGACGATGTGTTTATGAAGCGGCTCAGCCCGGTCACCCCGGCGGCGCTGATCGTCACCTTGGTGCTTCTATTCGCCTTCCAGGGCGAGGTAATCCTGAACAACCCCCTGCACATCCTGCTGATTGCCGTGCCGCTGATTGTTCAGACCTTCCTGATTTTCTTCCTGGCCTATGGCTGGGCAAGGCTCTGGAAAGTACGCCACTGCATCGCGGCGCCGGGCGCCATGATTGGTGCCAGCAACTTCTTCGAACTGGCTGTGGCCGCGGCCATCGCCCTGTTCGGTCTGCAATCCGGAGCCGCGCTGGCTACTGTGGTTGGTGTGCTCGTGGAAGTACCGCTCATGCTGATGCTGGTAAAAATAGCCAATCGCACCCGGGACCGGTTTCCCGCCTGAATCCCGGTGGTCAGCACCGGGCTTTCAGTCACGGTGCTGACCTTACCCCGCTACCTGTTCAGCTCACGCCCACCCTGCTAATATCGCGCCGACATTTCTGACGCACCGAACCTGACGGAATCCACGCAATGGACGTTTTCCAGGCCCTTTTCCTTGGCCTTCTCCAGGGACTGACCGAATTCCTCCCGATCTCCAGCTCCGCCCACCTGATCCTCACCCCTGCATTGTTCGACTGGACCGATCAGGGCGTAGGTTTTGATCTATCCGTGCACGTCGGGACCTTGCTGGCGGTTGTGCTCTATTTCCGGCGGGACGTCTTCGGCATTGCCCGGGACGGCCTGATATCAGTCAGCCGCCGCAAAATCGTCGGCCAGGGCGCCCTGGCCTGGTACCTGGTCATCGGCACTATCCCGGCAGGCCTGGCCGGCCTGGCCTTGCTGGACATGATCGACAACGAATTGCGGGCGGTGGAAGTCATCTTCTTCACCACCCTGTTCTTCGGCCTGCTACTGGGCGTTGCCGACTGGCTGCCAAAACGCCAGCGCACCCTGGACAGGCTCAACTGGAAAGACGCCGTCCTCGTCGGCATCGCCCAGGCCATGGCATTGGTCCCGGGCACCTCCCGTTCCGGCGTTACCATCACGGCCGGTCTTTTCCTCGGCATGACCCGGGAAACCGCCTCCCGTTTCTCGTTTCTGCTGGCGATTCCCATCATCGTGCTGGCATCGGCGGTAAAACTGCTGGAAGTCGCAACTTCGGATGTGATCGTCGACTGGAGTGGTTTTCTGATTGGCGGGGTGACTTCGTTCCTTATGGCCATTACCGCGATCCACTTCTTTCTGAAGTGGCTCAACAAGGTAGGCATGTGGCCGTACGTTATCTACCGGATTATTCTGGCGGGTGTGATTTACGCAGTTCTTATGTGAGCGCGGCGCCCAGCAAAGAGTCTGAAGCGCAGGGTTGGGGCGGCCTTTCCAAAACTGTGCGGAGCCATGGATGGCGGAGCCCAAGCGTCACATGGATGTGCCGCAAGGAGCGTGTTTTGGAAAGGCCACCTCAACCCTGTGCACGCACTCAAGCTAGCAGGCTTCTAAAGGCGCATAAGCCAGAACCAGCCACTTCGCGCCCTCATCAAAGTTCACCTGCACCCGAGTATGGTGCCCGGTACCCTCTGAATTCATCACGATGCCTTCACCAAACTTGGGATGGCGAACCCGCTGCCCCAGGCTGAAGCCGGACTGCTGGGCCGAATCCTGGGCAAACAGGCTTTCGTTGGGACGCTCAACCATCGCCGGCCGAGTCACAGTATTTCTCAGCCGCACTTCCTGCAAACAATCGCCCGGAATTTCCCGCACAAACCGGGACAGAGCGTTAAACTTCTCCTGCCCGTACAACCGGCGGGATTCGGCGTAAGTAAGCACCAGCTTTTTCATGGCCCGGGTAATACCCACGTAGGCCAGACGACGCTCCTCTTCCATACGGCCGGGCTCCTCCAGGGACATGCCGTGAGGGAACAAACCTTCTTCCACACCGGCCAGGAACACCATCGGAAACTCGAGGCCTTTGGCAGAATGCAGGGTCATCAGCTGCACGCTGTCCTCATGAGCTTCGGCCTGGGATTCGCCGGCGTCCAGCGCGGCCTGGGCAATAAATTCCGCCAGCGGGTCCACGCCGTCTTCCACCTCATAGTCAGACAAGGCGTTGACCAGTTCTTCCAGGTTCTCCACCCGCGCCTGACCTTTCTCGCCCTTTTCGCTGGCGTGATAGTCCTTCAGCCCGCTGTCCTCAATGGTCTGCTTCATCAACCCATGCAGGGTCGCATCCCCCACCATGCCGGACAGTTTTTCGATAATCGCAATAAACGACTGCAGCCCGGTTTTGGCGCGGCCTTTCACCTGCCCGGCTTCCAGCAGGCGCTCGGCGGACTCCCACAACGAGATGCTTTGCTCAGTGGCGTATTCCCGCAGCTCCGCCAGGCTCTTGGCGCCAATGCCACGGGGCGGCACGTTCACCACCCGCTCAAACGCCGCGTCGTCGCGGCGGTACTGAACCAGCCGCAGGTACGCCAGGGCGTTGCGTATTTCCTGGCGATCATAGAAGCGCAGGCCGCCGTAGACCCGATAGGGAATCCCCTGGCGCATCAGCGCCTCTTCCAGCACACGGGACTGGGCATTGGAGCGGTATAGAATCGCGCACTCACTGCGAAGATTGCCGTCCTGAACCCAGGCGGAAATGCTGTCGGCGATGTAGTTCGCTTCATCCTGTTCGTTGAACGCCGCGTACAGACTGATCGGCTCGCCTTCCGGGCCGTCGGTCCAGAGCTCTTTGCCAAGCCGACCCTGGTTATTGGCGATCACAGCGTTGGCCGCCTTCAGAATCATCTGGGTGGAACGATAGTTTTGCTCCAGGCGCACCAGCCGAGAATTGGGAAAATCCCGCTGGTATTGCTGGATGTTCTCGATCTTGGCGCCCCGCCAGCCGTAGATGGACTGATCGTCGTCACCCACCACCGTCAGCGGGACACGGTTGCTGGCCAGCACCTGCAGCCAGGCGTATTGAATGGTATTGGTGTCCTGGAACTCGTCCACCAGAATGTGCTGGAACCGGCCCTGGTAGTGGGCCAGCAGCTCTGGCCGGTGCAGCCAGAGCTCGTGGGAGCGCAGCAGCAACTCGCCAAAATCCACCAGGCCGCCCTGCTGGCAGAGCTTCTCGTACTGGCGGTAAATCTTCAGCATGATCGACAGAAACTGATCGCCCGGATTCTCCTGGATATGATCCGCCCGCAGCCCCTCGTCCTTCTGGCTGTTAATAAACCACTGGGCCTGCTTCGGCGGCCACTTGCTCTCGTCGATCTGGTTTTCGCGCATCACCCGTTTGATCAGCCGCAGCTGGTCGTCGCTGTCCAGCACCTGGAAGTTCTCGGGCAAGCCTGCGTCTTTCCAGTGCGAACGCAGAAGACGGTGAGCGATGCCATGAAACGTGCCGAACCAGAGTCCACGGGCCGGAATCTGCATCATCTGCTCGATGCGATAACGCATTTCCTTGGCGGCCTTGTTGGTGAAGGTCACCGCCAGGATGCCAGTAGGCGGAACCCGATCCACAGTCATCAACCAGGCGATCCGGTGCACCAGAACACGGGTTTTGCCGCTGCCTGCGCCGGCCAGAACCAAAAGGTGATCGTTCTGTGCGGTAACAGCTTCACGCTGGGCATCGTTCAAAGGATCGATGATGTGGGAGACGTCCATAAAGAATCGGTTCGCTACTGGTTAAATAAACAGGTTAAGGAGTATAACAGGAGAAAAGCAGGATTTCCGGGTGGGAGTTTTTACTGGTTGCGCGTCGGATTACGCGTTGCTAATCCGACCTACGTAATGCCGAATCTAATGATTCGAAAAGCCCTCTCCCCATGTCAGAGAGAGCGCGGGGGAGGTTCCCCTTCAGGACTGTCTGTGGCCAAGGATGGCCACAGCCAAGCGCACATGGATGTGCTCGTAGCGTGTCCTGAAGGGGAACCTCCCCCGTGCGACACCCCCAGGGATGAGGGCTGTTATTTCAGAAGTTAGAAGCCTCTCGGCACCGTCTGAGCTTCCACGAACTCGAACAGACCTTCCAGGCCACCTTCACGGCCTATACCCGAGGCCTTCATGCCACCAAACGGCGCTTCCGGGGTAGGGCCGGTGCCGGTGTTCCAGCCACAATGGCCGAAGCGAAGGCCGGCGGCCACGCGCTGGGCGCGCTCGGCATCGTTGGTGAACACGTAGGACGCCAGGCCGAACTCGGTGTCGTTACCGGCTTCGATCACTTCCTCTTCGGTGCGGAACAGCGCCATGGGCACCAGCGGGCCGAAGGTTTCCTCCTGGTAGCAGCACATATCGCGGTTTACACCGTGTACCACCGTGGGCGGGAAGAACAGATCGTTGCCCAGCTCCTCCGGCTTCTTGCCCGCCACCAGGGTCGCGCCTTTCTCAAGGGCGTCCTGCACGTGCCGTTTGACCTTGTCGTAGCCAGCCTGGTTGATCAGCGGGCCAATATCCACGTCGCCGTTGATGCCGTCACCGACGGTCATTTTGTTGACCCGCTCGGCAAGCTTTTCACCAAAGGCATCGGCCACTTTCTCATGCACGAAGATCCGGTTGGCACAGACACAGGTCTGGCCGCCACCACGGAATTTGTTGGCGATGAGGTTGTCCGCCGCGGCGTCCAGATCGGCGTCGTCGAAGACGATGAACGGCGCGTTGCCACCCAGTTCCAGGGCCAGTTTCTTGACCTGCTCGGCGGTGTCGACGATCAGCTTGCGGCCCACTTCTGTGGAACCCGTAAAGCTGAGCATGGGTACATCCGGGCTTTCGCAGAGTACCTTTCCGATGACACTGGCCTTGCCCATCACCAGGTTCACCATGCCGTCGGGCATGTCCGTGTGCTTGTCCATCAGGCTGAACAGGGCAATCATGGTCAGCGGGGTTTCACTGGCCGGCTTGATCACGGACGGACAGCCAGCGGCCAGAGCCGCCGACAGCTTCTTGGCAATCATGCCAATGGGGAAGTTCCAGGGCGTGATCAGGCCGGCGACACCGATGGGCCGGTAGTGAACCGTCCAGGTGCAGTCTTTCGGTTTCTCGGGAATGGTGTGCGCGTCCAGGGCCTGGATGTGCTTGGAGCAGTAATCGAAGAATCCGGCGGCATAATCTACCTCGCCCTGGGCCTCGTGCAGCGGTTTGCCATGTTCCATGCACAAAATCCGACCGACTTCTTCCTTGTTGGCCTTGAGCGCGTCCCGTATGTCTTCCAGCCACTTGCGGCGGGTCTCGATGCTGTAAGGACTTGTAAGCCGAAGCGCCGACTTGCCGGATGCGATGGCAGCGTTCACTTCCTCTTCCGACATGGATGCGACCTGGGCGATCACCTTGCCCGTTGCCGGGTTATAAACATCAAAGGTGTTGCCATGCTCATTGTCAGTCCAGCGACCACCGATATAGCCGGTCAGCTTTTCCAGCAGGGGTGACTCGATCATCTCGGCTCCTCTTCTGTGATTGGCTCCGCCCCCGTGTGGAGCGCAGTATAGGTAATCTGGTTGCGTCAGTGTTTTATGTCTTCCATAGTGGATGTTGTATCCCGACCTGTAAAGTCAAGGGCAGGCTTTTGATCATCCCCTGAGTGTGCCTATACTCGGGGAATCAGACACTCAGGAGACCGGACAATGAAGGCATTTTTCCATCACGCACAGGATGAGCATATTCCACAGACGTACTTTACCCGTGGACAGATGCGACAGCCCCAGGAGATCCCTGCTCGTACCGGTGAAATGTTGGGCGGACTGAGGGAAATGGGCATTTCCGTGCTGCAGCCTGCGGACCAGGGTGCGGGGCCCATCTCGAAGGTTCACGATCTGGGCTACCTGCGTTTTCTGGAATCCGCCCATCGGCGCTGGAAACAGATGGATGACTGGGGTGATGAAGTCATCTCCAATATCTTTGTCCGTTCCCCCAACCACCTGACAGGCATCCTGGCCGAAGCAGCCCGCTACCAGGCCGACGGCAGTTGCCCGATCGGCGAGAACACCTGGCACGCGGCCTACTGGTCGGCCCAGAGCGCGCTCGGTGCTGCCGATGCGCTGATAGCTGGCGATCGCACCTCCTACGCTGTGTGCCGCCCGCCGGGCCACCATGCCCGCCGGGATGCGGCCGGCGGGTTCTGCTACCTGAACAATGCCGCGATCGCCGCCGAGCACATGAAAGCGCGGTTCCCGAGGATCGTCATCCTGGACACCGACATGCACCATGGCCAGGGCATTCAGGAGATCTTCTACGACCGCAGCGACGTGCTCTACATCTCAATCCACGGCGATCCCACCAACTTCTACCCGGTGGTCACCGGCTTCGAGAACGAGCGTGGCGAAGGGGAAGGCTTTGGCTACAACATCAACATGCCGATGCCCCACGGTTCAACGGAAGACGATTTCTTTGCAAAACTGGACGACGCCCTGGCGGCCATAAAGCTTTACCAGCCGGACGCCCTGATCCTCGCCCTCGGTTTCGATATCTACAAGAACGATCCACAGGCCAAGGTATCAGTCTCTTCCGAAGGCTTCTGCAGGCTCAGCACCCACGTGCGTCAATTGGGGCTACCAACCTTGGTGGTTCAGGAAGGCGGGTACGATCTGGACGCCCTGAGCGAGAACGTCCAGCAGTTCTTCAAAGGCCTGGCGGGCTGAAGCTTCAGGCGGCGGGCACGTAGACTTTCACGTTCGCGTGCCCCTCGGCCTTGAGGTGGCCCGCGTGCATCCGGCTCATGGTACCCCGATCGCAGTACAGCAGGTATTGCCGGTTGGCCGGCAACTCCGGCAACTGCTGGTTCAGCTCGTAAAACGGGATCTGAAGAATCTCGTTATTGGTGAGCTTGAGCGGTGACTGTTCGCCCTCCGAAGGGTGGCGCACGTCGATGATCACATCATCCACCGATGGTGTCTGCACCAGTTCCACTTCTTCAGGTGTCACGGTCGTCTCCAACAACCGGTTCACGGGTGTTTCCTCACGGGCCTCAATCGCACTGGCGAGCACGGAGGCGTCCATCTGGGCCTCGTCTTCCTCCACCCGGTGCAGCTTGGCTCTGGTAGCCGGCTTCTGGGAGATGACGCCGCAATACTCGGGCATGTTGCGGGCATAGACTTCAGTGCCAATTTCACGGGCGATACGGATAATGGATTCCTTGTCCATGGACACCAACGGGCGGAGGACCACTTCGTCACTGGCGCGATCCACCACGTTAAGGTTGCTCAGAGTCTGACTCGACACCTGGGCTACCGCGTCGCCGGTCACCACCCCGGAGGCGTTGTTCTTTTTGGCAATCTCGGCAGCCGCCATCAGCATCTGGCGCTTCAGCACCACACCCCAGTGACGGTGACTGACCGAACGCATGATTTCGGCAACCACGCCCTCGAAGGGCACGGAGATAAATTTGGCGCTGTGGGAGGCGCCGTAGCGGTCCCACAGGTAATGCACCACCTGGCGTACACCCACCTCATGGGCGGCGCCCCCCAGATTGAAAAACAGGAAATGGTTGCGCAGGCCGCGGCGCATCATCAGATAGGCGGCTACCGAAGAATCGTACCCCCCGGAAATCAGAGTCAGGACATTTTCGACACTGCCCAGTGGATAACCGCCCAATCCGCGATGTTTGCGGTGGGCGATATGGAACTGGTCGTCATGCACTTCAATTCGCACTTCAACCTGCGGCGATTTCAGATCTACACCTCTGGCCTCCGATGCCTGCATCAGGGCGCCGCCGACCGTCCGCTCCAGATCGATGGAGCGGAAGTTGTGCTCGCCATGGCGCCGGGCCCTGACGGCAAAGGTTTTGCCTTTCAACCGGTCAGCAAACGCTTCAACGGCTTTATCGGCCACATCGTCAAGGCTGACAAACGGAAATGCCCCGATTTCCTGAATCGTGGAAATACCCGGTATGCGCAAAAGCGCCTCCAGGACAGGGCCGGAGAGTCCGCGGCCATCAGGCACTTCCACATCCACCCGGTCCCAGCTACCGTCCACCCGAATCTCGGGATCCAGCCGTGCCAGCAGTTTTCGGATGTTCTGCCGCAGGTGACGCATTTGCTGACGACGGACGGGTTTACTCTTGATCGCAACTTCCGGAGCGGGACGAATAAGCAGTTTCATAAATCGGAATTTTGTCGGGTGGCGTATTGTATGGAAAGGCCTTAGTCTACCCTTTTGACCCGATGCCTCAAAATCGGGCATTTCCGCAACATTCAGGAGTTTCACCGTTAATGCAGGAATCGACCATCAATGCTCTGGTGTCACCCGAGGGCAGTCTAGAGATTCTCTCCAACCACGAGGTCAACCGCCTCAAGGACCGCAGCGAAGGGGGCTTGTACCGGCTGTTTCGCCAGTGCGCCCTGGCGGTCCTGAATACCGGGGTGGAAACCGACGACTGTCAGGCATTGATGGAATCTCATGCCGACTTCGATGTCCGCCTGGTACCTCAGCCCCGGGGGCTGAAACTGGAACTGATCAATGCGCCTGCGCATGCCTTCGTTGATGGACAGATGCTTAGGGCAATCCGTGAGCACCTGTTCTCTGTCCTGAGAGACATCATCTACTCCCATTCAATTCCGCAGTCTGCCGCCGGTTTCCGGCGGGACGACCCGGAAGACCTGACCAACTACGTTTTTCACATCCTCCGCAATGCCCGGGTGCTGCAGGCCGGGCGGCAGCCAGATCTGGTGGTCTGCTGGGGAGGCCACTCGATCGGACATGACGAATACCAGTACAGCAAGGATGTGGGCCATCAACTGGGGTTGAGAGCCCTGAGTATCTGCACCGGATGTGGCCCGGGCGCCATGAAGGGGCCCATGAAAGGCGCCACCATCGGTCACGCCAAGCAACGGGTTAAAGACGGCCGCTACATTGGCATCACCGAGCCGGGCATCATTGGTGCGGAGGCCCCCAACCCCATCGTCAATGAACTGGTGATCATGCCGGACATCGAGAAACGTCTGGAGGCCTTCGTCCGCTGTGGTCACGGCGTCATTGTGTTCCCTGGCGGGGTCGGCACCGCCGAGGAGATTCTGTACCTGTTGGGCATCCTGCTGCATCCGGACAATGCTGATCTGCCTTTCCCGGTGGTGTTCACCGGTCAGCAGGAGAATGCGGAATACTTCGAAATGATCGACAAGTTCATTCGGAACGCCCTTGGGGACGAAGCCGCGAGCAAGTACGAGATCATCATCGATGATCCAGTGCGCGTGGCGCAGACCATGAAAAAGGGCATGAAGGAGGTGGAGACTTTCCGGCGCGCCATGCAGGATGCCTACTACTTCAACTGGATGCTGAAGATCGACCCGGTGTTTCAGCTACCGTTCGAGCCCAATCACGACAATATGCGAGCCCTGGAGCTTCACCGGGACCAGCCCGTGCACCTGATAGCTGCGAATCTGCGCAAGGCATTCAGTGGCATTGTGGCCGGGAACGTCAAGGAAGGTGGTATTCGACAGGTTCAGGAGAAGGGGCCATTTGAAATTGCCGGTGATCCCAGCCTGATCAAACCGCTTGAGGCCATGCTTGAACAGTTTGTAGCCCAGAATCGGATGAAACTGCCGGGTTCCTCGGCCTACAAACCCAGCTACCGTATCGTCAGCGGAGCGGCCTGAGCCGCCTCGCTGACTCTCGGGCGTTTACTTGCCGCCGTCTGCCGGCAGACTGGCGTAGTAGGCCGCCAGGTTGGCAATATCGGTATCACTCAGGGCAGTCGCCTGGCCCTGCATGATGGCCGCCTGGCCGCCGGAGCGCTGCTTGTTCTTGTACGCCTTCAGGGCCGATACCAGGTACTGCTCATTCTGGCCCGCCAGGTTCGGATAGGTCGGGATCTGCGCAAGACCATTCTGACCATGACACGCAGCGCAGACGGCCGCCTTGGCCTTACCAGCTTCCGCGTCGCCGGCAGAAACTACTGCAGGCACAGCAGCGCCAAGCGCAAAAATTCCCGCAACAGCGTAGTGTTTCAGATTCATTGTCATTACCCTCTCATCATCGTTTTCAAGATTTTCAGGCCGGTTCGGACGCCGGACGGTAAACTGACTAGCACTTATAGCACAGAGCCGGGGAACCTCAAATGCGATAGGTCAAGGACGGCTTTTCGACGTTCGTCCTCTTTCCTGGCCGGGCTATTAAGGTGAAAGTACGTTCGATTCCGAATCCAAGATCGATTTAATTCTCCGGAGATAACGTCAATGTCTGTAGAGGCCCAGGAACTTGCCTGTCGCGAAGGCCACATCGGTGTTCTGACGCTCAACTCCCCAGGCACGCTCAATGCGCTTTCCGAGCACATGATCCAGCAAACCCAGGAAGTTCTTGATCGGTGGGCCGAGGACGACCGGATCTGTGTCGTGGTTATCCGGGGCGCGGGCGAGAGAGCCTTCTGCGCCGGTGGAGACATCCGCGAACTCTATGACGCCATTCAGAATCCGGAAGAGCCGGAGAAACCGGTGCGCTTTTTCACCCGGGAATATCGGATGGACTACAACATTCACCGTTTTCCCAAGCCGGTTTTGGGTATCGCCCACGGCGTGGTGATGGGCGGTGGTCTTGGTGTGTTTTCCGGCTGCCGGTACCGGCTGGTAACCCCGGATGTCACGCTCGCGATGCCCGAGATCACCATCGGCCTGTTTCCGGATGTTGGTGCCAGCTGGTTTCTGAAAAGGCTACCCGGCCGGCTGGGCCTGTTTATGGGCCTGACCGGTGCTCGCCTGAACGTGAGCGATGCACTTCGGGTCGGCCTTGCGGACATGGCCATTCTGCCGGAAGACCGGGACCGTTTGCTGGATCGCCTGGCCTCTGAACGGTGGACCGGGCAGACCGCCGCGGACGACAACCGACTTTTCCGCCTGCTCAATCAGATCCAGACACCGGATTACCGGTCGCTGCCGCCCAGCCATTTGGCAAAACACGAACAGCGGATTGCCCGGCTGAGCGCGGGCGATGAACTGCCGGAAATCGTCGATCAGTTGCTCACGGCGGAGGTGGACTGCGACTGGTGGCATGCCTGCATGAACACGCTGAGAATGGGATGCCCGGTGTCGGCCTGGCTGGTCTGGACCCAGTTGCAAAAGGCCCAGCAGATGTCCCTGAAGGACGCCTTCCGGATGGAGCTGGCGATGGTCTCGGAATGCATCCGCCGGCCGGACCTGGCCGAGGGCATTCGAGCCCTGGCCATCGATAAGGATCGGCAGCCGAAGTGGAGTTATCTGAGCGTTGCTGATGTACCGGAAGAGGTGGTTGCGGCCCATTTCACCCCGGAGTGGGATGACGAAACCGATCCGATGGGGCTGGAATAGCGTCCGGGAACTACAGCTGCGCGCCCGCCTGCACCAGTAGCATTTCCAGATCCCGGTTATTGGTGGCCCGGGCGATGTCCAGCGCGGTCTGGCCGTCGCTGGCCCGGTAATTCACGTCCGCCCCGGCAGCCACCAGCCTTTCCGCAGTCAGCAAGTCGCCATTGGCCACTATCTTCATGAGCAGGGATTCCCCACCCTGGCTGACATTGACGTTGGCACCGGCCGCCAGTAACACCTTGACCACCGAGAGATGGCCGTTTTCGGCCGCGCGCATCACAGGCGTATAGCCGTTGCGATCGCTGGTGTTCACATCGGCACCGGCGGAAAGCAACAGCTGCACGCGTCTTTTCTCGCCATTGCCTGCTGCAGTAATCAGCAGCGCGTCGGCCTCGGCCAGGGCCTCGGGGCTGAGAGCAACCGGCTGGCTCTGGGAAGCGCAGGCAGACAGGAAAGCAAGAAGCGGAAGCAAAATCAGCAAAAAACGGGGGGCGCCGGTTCCCTTGGCCATAGCAAACAGTCTCTGTGGGGCTTTGTAGAAGGATACGAGGCCCTATTCTGGGCAGACACCATCGGAAATTAAATCGAGCGAGTCACAAACCCGGACCGTCCTTGAGAAGATCGCGAACCAGCTGCCGCAAACGGTCTTCGCCGTCTCTCTGCCCCAGGCACAGCTTCTCGGCCTGAAGCGAAGACCATGGCGCACCCTGAAGTACACAGCGGCACCACAGGGCGCGGTCTGCATGGCCACGCAACCCTGCCATGGCAACGGGCGTCTGACTCAGCTTCCGCAGCACCGGAACCGTTATCTGAAACCCCCGGTGGCCGTTGGCGAAATTCCGAAGCTCCCTCAAATCATCGGCATCCAACGCCAACCCGGGTGGCAGTTCTGCGGTTATCTCCGCCAGCATATCCGTGCCCAGCCCCGGCCAGTTGTCCGGCACCAGGGTTAGCCAGTGGCCAGCGAGTCGCTTGCGGATACGCCCCTCCAGTTCCCGACCTGGCCGCGAGATACCCTGGATCATCTGCAGCGGGTACTCACCACTGGACGCCTCCTGTTGCAGCCCCACTCTCACCACGCGAAGACCACAGTTTTGCCAGAACGCCAGCAGGTCGGCGCTGCCACCAAAACTGGTTCCCAGGTAATCAACGCCCTGTTCAGCGCTGTAGGCTCGTGCGGCCTCCACCAGGCTTCGGCCAATACCCGACCGCCTGGCGTCGTCTGACACTGCAATCCGGACCACCCGGAGCGCTTTCAGGGCAGCGGCTTCTGGATAGCCGCTGTGGCTGGCCAGTGACTGCGGCAGTAGATGGCCGCGAATTCGACGGGTCCCCAGACTGACTTGCTCCGCCAGCTCGGCCGAAAGCCCACCTTCGAGCGCACACCAGAGTATTCCAACCGTGCGTTCGCCAATTCTCGCCCGCCAGCTTCGGGCGGCCATATCATCCAGCCATTGCCGCAGATCAGCAGGACTGGTCCGGTAATGGGCATCCACCAGCAAACCAAAGGCGTTCGACAACGCCTCGTCGCTGGCGGTTGCCGGCTGCCAGGGCTCGATCACCAGTTCCCCGGCGCTGTTTTCAGTTTCCACGGCTGAACCACTGCCATCTGCTGCCAGCAGGAAGAGCTGGGTGATCAGGGTTTCCAGTGGATCCCCACGGGCCCAGCGCACCGGTTCGGTCAGCGTTGCCGCCTGCCATTGAGGCGTTGATTGCTCAAGTACCTGTCGAAAGCGTATGGCAAAGCCACGGCCGGCGCCCTCGTAACCATGCACCGTGGTGGCAAACGCTACCCTGGGCCAGCCCAGAAGGATCGATTTCAACAGAGGCGCGGGAAGAGCCGCTGCCTCATCCACCAGAATCACCTCGGCCTCCGGCCGCGAGGCCAGGAGTTCCTGAACCGGAACATACCTCAGGCGCGCGCCCGACCGGGTTGTCAGCGTACCAGCGCTGGCCTGATCCAGTTGATCCGAAAGGGCATCACGGGCGTGACGGAACAGGGTGTCCACATTCTGTTTTGACGGCGCAGTAACAACAATTTCCTGCCTGCCTTTCTTCAGCAATTCCGCGGCCGCCATACCCAGAGCGGCGGACTTGCCTCGCCCCCGGTCTGCCGTGACAACCAGTGGCCGGCGTCTTCGGCCCTGGCCAAAACGGACCAGGCGCTGGATCAATTGTTCCTGGTCCGGAGTTGTTTCAATCCGGAAGCTTTGCTCCGGTATCTGCGGAATGGTCAGCGAGGGCGTTTCGGCACGGCCCGGGGATATGCGGATCACAGCCTCATGGTCGGCAAGAATGTCGGCCATGCAGGCGGCGAAAGGATGCTCGCCACCATGGTCCAGGCCGGTTCTCGGGTAATCCGGGTCGGCAAACCGGCGCCATTCATCCAGCGGTGGCATCAGCCAGAACAGTATTCCGCCGGCGGTCAATGCCCCGGAGAGCGCCGCGAAGGCATCTGGAGGGTTTCCCTGCCAGCCGTCCCAGACAATCACGGAAACCTCACGGCCGAGCCATTTCCTGGCCTCAGTTGGAATAATCCCCGTCAGACGAGAATCAGGGCTCTGGTCTGCCGGGCCGGTCCAGACGCCGGTTTGAATGTCGAGCTCAGGTAGCAGGCCAGAAAGCCACCTGAGGTTGTTTTCCCGATTGCCCTCCAGCAGGACCAGACGGCGTTCGCCTCTGGCGGCAAGACTGGCTTGCAGGGCACGCCAGATTGCATGATCTGGCGCGGTATCGGGTTCAGGGTGGCTCATCAGCTGAGGTCGGCACCGAGAGCTTTGAGGTCGTCCAGGGCGCATTTTTCCAGAGCGGCCTGGTGGGTGGCGCGCAGGCGCACTCTCGGTGCGCAACCAGCCTCAAAGGCTTCCTGCCAGCGGCCGGCGCACAGGCACCAGCTGTCGCCTGCTTTCAGGCCTTCGAAGCCAAACTCGGGTCTGGGGGTGCTGAGGTCGTTACCCTGGGCTTTGGAGAATTCCAAGAAGTCGTCGGTGACTACGGCGCAGACGGCATGCAGGCCAAAGTCATCCGGGCCGACGTTGCAGCAGCCATCGCGGTAGAAGCCGGTCATCGGGTCTTTGCCGCAGGTTTCCAGTTTCTCGCCCAGTACGTTTACCGATTCGGACATTTCCATTTTTCTGACCCTTTAGCATTCAAGTTTTGATCGCAATTATGCGGCAGCGGTATCCGCTCTACCAGCGGGCCGTTACAATACCGGCCATGCCGACCGAACCCCAAATTTCTGATACCACCAACCTGCCGGATTACCTCACCGATGAACAGCGGGCGATTATTACTGCCGGCTATGAACATGCGGTGATTACTGCCGTGGCCGGCAGTGGTAAGACGTCGACGCTGGCGTGGCGGATTCGGTATCTGCTGGAACAGGGGCATGATCCGGATCGGATGCTGGTGCTGATGTTTAATCGCAGTGCCCGGGTGGATTTCGAGCGCAAGCTGCAGGAGGTTTGCGCCCAGCGCCGGCTGGCGCTGCCGGAGATTCGGACCTATCACGCCATGGGCCTTCGGCTGTACAAACGGTTTGTGCGGGAGGGCTATCTGCCGCGGTTTTCGGAGAAGATTCTGACCGAGCAGGAGATCAGTTTCCAGGCCTGGCAGTTGACGCGTCGGCTGGCGCCGGAGGACCTGGCGGATGAGATCAGGCGCAACAAGAAGGATTTCGTCGAGACGGCGACGGGGTTTATTGATCTTGTGAAGACCACCCTGTCGCCGGCGGAGATCGTGTTTGAGGAGTTGGGGTACTCGGACAAGCACAAATACCTTGTTGATCTGTTCCACAGTTTCGAACAGTGGCGCAAGAGCCAGGGTCGGATCAGTTATGCCGACATGCTGTATGAGCCGGTGATGGCCATTCACCAGAATCCTCCGTTGCAGAGGTTGGTTGGCAACAAGATGGATCTGATTCTGGTGGATGAGTACCAGGACACCAATGAGATCCAGCATCTGCTGTTGCGCTACGTGGCCGGGGACCGGGCCCGGGTGACGGTTGTTGGTGACCCGGATCAGACGATCTACGAGTTCCGGGGCGCGAAGCCGGAGTTTATCCTCAAACGGTTCAGCGATGAGTTCGAAAGCCCGCTGGAGCAGACTCTCAGCTACACCTTCCGGTACGGCCACCGGGTGGCACTGCTGGCAAACCATCTGATCTGCCACAACACGGGGCGCAAGGATGTGCTTTGCCACTCCCACCCTTCCACGCCCGGCACGGAGATCACCCTGCATCGGGCGGAGAGCGATGCCGATACCGTTTTGCAGATTCTGCAGGGTCAGTCGGAACCGGCTCTGGCAGGAACGGCGATTCTGTTCCGGGTCTGGAGTCAGAGTGTCCCTATTGAGCTGAAGCTGCTGGCCCGGCAGATTCCCTACCGGATTGATGCCGGCAAGGGCGCGCTGTTCAGCCGGGAAGTGCAGGCCATCACCGCCCTGCTGATGGTGGTG
Organism: Marinobacter sp. MIT932201; assembly: GCF_047123295.1. Taxonomy (NCBI): domain Bacteria; kingdom Pseudomonadati; phylum Pseudomonadota; class Gammaproteobacteria; order Pseudomonadales; family Marinobacteraceae; genus Marinobacter; species Marinobacter sp. MIT932201. The sequence goes on from NZ_CP138917.1 coordinate 4,090,182, forward strand.
ACCGGCAAGCTGGAAAACCTGCCGGACGAGGATCGGCTTGAGCTGGCACGGCAGTTGTTGCGTTTCCCCCACGTTGGCTTGAAAGAGCCCGAACTGGAGCAACTGGCACGGTTCCTGGCCGGGTTTTCCGGCGGCTGGCACGAGCGGTTGCTGGCCATGGATTTTGACGCTCTGGCACCGATGGCGGCCCGTAAGCTGCGAAAGCTTGGCGAGGTGCTTGCCCAGCTTCGCAGTTATGGGGGGCCGGTTGCAGGACTGATCAGTGTCTATGCCGAGCATACAGACCTCTATGAAGGCATCCGGAGCCTGGCCCTGACCCATGAAAGCGCTGAAGAGCGGATTGATACCGTGCAGGGATTCCGGCAATACCTGAAAAGCCTGGATGTCACCGCCGAAGGCGCCCTGGAGCATCTGAAGGCCCTGAAGCAACAGGCAGGTGAGAATCAGCAAGGTGGCGTTCTGCTCTCGACCATTCATCGCACTAAGGGGCTGGAATGGCCGACGGTGATCATTCCCGGCCTGCAGGAGAAATACCTTCCTTACAGCCCGCGTCCCCAGGACAATGCCCGAGGATTTCTGGAGAGTGAGCGGCGGCTGCTCTATGTGGCCATGACCAGGACCCGCCAGCAGCTCCATCTGATTACCCGCCCTGCCAGCAACCAGCCGCATCTGGACGGCGATCAGGGCCCGAGCCGTTTTGTGGAAGAATTCTGCTTTGAACTGGCCGAGGAGTTCGGACGCTGGCTGGATGAACGAAGTCCAGCCCAGTCCTCAACCATCCGGCTGACCGCCCCTCTCACGCCGGTTAGCCAACGCTATGCCAACCGGGAAAATGTCGCCATCGAAGGCAATGCGGCAACGTCTGCCAACTCGATGGAACCAATCTGGCATCAGAAACGTCTTAGCCACGCGATTTTTGGCCCGGGCTCGGTGGTTACCGAGGATGAAAGCTCCTTCGAAGTGCACTTCGATAACGGCGAAATCCTCAACTTCAGCAAAAAGAGCGCGCATCTGTACTTCACTGCTCTGGCCTGAAACGACTTCCGGCTCGTAATGGTCAACTGGGTACAATTGCGGAGGTAACAATCCGTATCATTTTTTTGTCTTTTTTGGCCTACTAGCCTAAATTCCGGGTATACAAGCACTTTTCATATAGAAGTGCGGTACCACAACGACAATGAACAGGAGGTTCTGCATGAACGTCATGCGTCCGATTTCCGCGGCTGTTCTCGCCGCCACCCTTGCAACTCCGGCCATCGCCGACCGTCAGGAAACCATCTATATCAACCCGTTTGCGGGTTTCCAGCTGTTTGACGACAAACGCGATCTGAGCGAAACCGGCACCTTCGGTGTTGGTGTGGAATACCGCTTCCGCCCGCACTGGTCGGTAGAAGCCCTGTATTCACGTGCCGATGCAGATCGGAAATACGTGCCCGGCGAATCCGAATTTGATGAAGTGCGGGTCGATGGCACCTACTACTTTGCCGGCCCGGACGAAGCCTGGAACCCGTATGTGTCTCTGGGCGCCGGCCATGCAGACTTCGGTTCCGATAACAGCGGTGTTCGCACCGCCGGCAGCAACCACGACGAAACGCGCGTGAACGTAGGCACCGGTTTCCGCTACAACATCAGTGACGCCGTTTCACTGCGCGGCGACCTCCGTGAGTTCCACGGCATTGATGAGAGCACCTTCGACACCCAGGTCTCCCTGGGCATCAGTTTCGCCTTTACCCGCACTGTGGCCCAGGCAGCCGCAGAGCCTGCACGTCCTACAGATGCTGATGGCGATGGCGTCCCGGACTCACGTGACCAGTGCCCCGGCACGCCGGCAGGCGCAACCGTTGACGGCAATGGCTGCGAACCGGATTCGGATCGCGACGGCGTTGCCGACAGCCGAGACCAGTGTCCCGACACCCCGCGCGGTGCGGAAGTAAACAGTCGTGGCTGCGAACTGGACAGCGATAACGACGGCGTAGTCAACAGCCAGGATCTGTGCCCGAACACCACCGCCGGCGCAGAAGTTGACGCAACAGGCTGTGAAGGTGTGACCGAGACGATCCAGACCTTCACCATCGAAGTGCAATTCCCGAGCAACAGTTCTGTGATCGGTAACGCTTACGATAGCGAGATCCGTCGCGTTGCGGACTTCATGCGGGCAAACCCGGAAACCATCGTTGAAATCGCAGGTCATACCGACAGCCTGGGTGCTGCCGACTACAACCAGTTCCTGTCCCAGCGTCGCGCTGAGGCGGTCGCTGGTCGCCTGACCGGCCCTCTGGGCATTGACCCGGCACGAGTAGAAGCCGTGGGTTACGGCGAAGAGCAGCCGGTTGCTTCCAACGAGACCGCAGCCGGCCGTGCCGAGAACCGTCGGGTTGAAGCGCGCATTCAGGTTCGCCGTTAATCGACGGTCTTGATCTGAGTGGATTGAAAAGGCGCCTACGGGCGCCTTTTTCGTGTGTGATCAATCGCGAGGAACCGATGATCAAAGGAATGGCTTTGATGCTGACCCTCTCTGTTCTGGCAGCGCCAGCACAGGCTCAGGTTTTTCGCTGCGAACAAGACGGCAATACCGTCTTCTCCGACCAGCCCTGTGGAGAGGATGCTGAGTCGGTTGAATTGCGGGATAACCGCATTGGCGGCAGCTTTGATCAGAACCTTCCGGCGCCGGAGCCTCCTGATTCCGAGGAACAGGCAGAGGAGTCGGAACCTGAGGAACAGGCCGGTACCTGCCGGTTTATCAACTCCACCGATCTGCGCCGTTATCTGGTTCGGGAGCAGGTGGTCCGCGGCATGACCCGAGAGCATGTTCGCCGTGCTTTCGGCAATCCACCGGAAACCTACACCAAACCCCAGGAAGTCTGGATTTACCAGACCCGTTATTACGGGGCGCTTTATGAGCTGACCTATGTGTACTTCAGGGATGGCTGTGTTGAACGGGTGGAGTACCGGAAGCCCTGACCGCATCGAGCAAAAGATTGCGCGGTGTCAGTGACCGGTCGCAGAACACCCCCAGTCTTACCCCGTATCCCTGCTCTTCCAGGAAGAGTGCGTAATCCAGCACTATCCAGAGTTCCATAGGACGCCGGAACAGGTGCCTGACCAGCTCATGACGGCGAACTTCCTGCAGCCGTCGCTCGCCATACGACAACCAGTAATCAAAGTCGACCGAATCCGGTAGTTCCAGCTGCTTTTTCTGCGCGGCCCAACGGCAAAAGGCGGGAAAGTCCCCATGCAGAAGGCGGGTCGGATGGGAGGGAACCGGCAGATAGTCATCTGCCCCTCGAAGTTGCCGTTGCAGCCCATCAAAACCCAGACGCCACTGGCTGACAAGCCGGGTCTGCTCCCTCACCCGGGCCGGTGCCGTCACGGTTTCCTGAACCGCCAGCCTCAGATCGTTCCGGCTCGGTTGCAGAACCCTTGGGCAAGCGGCTGCTCTCTCGGACAGGGGCCTGTACTGTTCCATACCGGTCAGGTGGTAGCAGCAGGGCGAGATACTCAGTCTCGGCAACCCCGCTTTGCTGCCTCTCTGCAGCAACTGACGGTGCAGGTCGCCGCAGGCATGGAGCGCAACACCGTGGTGATGCTCCGGAAGCGACAGATCCGCAGCCATGACATCCTGACAGCGGATCGACACCCTGTCTCCGAACTGCTGAGCCAGTCGGTTACCATCCCGGACCAGCTCCGGATTCCACTCGAAGCCCTGTATTTCATCGGGGCACAACGGTGCCAGCGTCCGCGAAAGATGGCCCTTGCCGCAACACCAGTCCAGGGCGGGGTATTCCAGCGGTGTCAGTGCCGCCGCAAAGGCCCCTGACTGCAAACGCTTCCGGCCGGGCATATCGGTGGCGCGCACTTCCGGCAGGGTCGCCTGCAATGCTTGCCCGTCTGAAGGCAAAAGCTCCGGCAGTTGCACCATGTCAACGTACGCTTGCAGGGATGGCAGCCAACGGGATGCTCGCGCCGCCAGTTCAACGGGGGTGTCATCCAGTTGCTGGCATTCATCATCGGTCAGCTGCGCCAACATTGCGGCCAGTTCCGGATAACGCCGCGTCCAGGCCGGTTCCGGCGTCATGAACGGCGCCGGTTGCCAGAGGCCGGAATGCTGAAGCAGCCAGTCGTTCAGCTCCTGCCATCGCTGGTAAAAAGATTCCGCGCCGTGGTGTAAACTCGCCGCCGGAGGTAACGTCATGCAACTGGCCTTTGTACTTGTTGAACCCAAGGTCCCGGAAAACGTCGGTGCAGCCGCCCGCGCCCTGTGCACTATGGGCTTCGGCGAGCTGTGGCTGGTCAATTCCGATCTTCACACCCGCCCGGAAGCCCACTGGCTGGCCCACGGCAGCGACCACATCCTGGATAATGCGCGCATTTTCCCCGATCTGGCAGCGGTAAGAAACTCCGTAGACCTGCTAATGGGAACCTCCGCCAAGACCCGGCATCAGCGCCAGGATTGGCACGGCCCCTCTGATCTGCGGAAGCTTCTGGCTACGAAGGGGGCGTCCGTCGCAACCGCAGCGCTGGTGTTTGGCCGGGAAGATCGTGGGCTTTCCAATGACGAACTGGCACTCTGCGATCTGCTGACCGGCATTCCCATGAAGGTCGCCTACCCCTCCCTGAATCTGGCCCAGTCGGTGATGCTCTATGCCTGGGAAATGTCCGGGCTTTCAGATTCTATGGATGACGAACCTGAGCCTGCCGATGAACATCGGCTTGGCGCCCTCCGCAACCGGCTCGAAACCCTGCTACCAGAACTCGATACGCCGCCTGAAGGGAAGCTGTCCCAGTGGGTTTTCGAGCGGCTGCCATTGCTGTCTGATCGGGATATCGGGTTTGTTCATACGCTTTGCTCGAACATCGAGCGCGTTGTGGAGTGCAGGTCTCAGCCGCGCTCGGACCCCGAGGAAAAACAGGACGGATAGTCCCTCCCGGGATACGCTGTAAATACGTCCATGTACGCTCGACGAAAACATCCATGTTTTCGACGATCCCGGGAGGGACTATCCGTCCTGTTCTCGGGCCTTTTGCGCGCATCGGTTTGTTTAAACTACTCCTGGAATCTTCCTGGGCGGAAGGCATCCAGACAAATGGTGGGTTCCTCCCCTTCGATTACCTGGGCGATGACATCGGCACTGCCGGCTGACAGGGTCCAGCCGAAGGTGCCGTGGCCGGTATTCAAATAGAGATTTTCTCTGGGACCGCGGCCAATAATCGCCGGGCCGTCGGGGGTCATGGGGCGAAAACCTGTCCAGGTTTCAGCGGCATCGAGGTCGGCACAGCCGGGGAACCGGGATTCGACCGACTTCTTGATAGTTGCCAGTCGGGCTTCAGGAATCTCCCGATTAAAATCGGCCAGTTCGACGAAGCCGGTGGCCCGTAAACGGTTGCCCAGACGGGTGGAGACGACTTTGTAGTTGTCGTCGTGAATGGTGGATGCCGGACCGCGCTCCGGGTCTTTCATCGGAACCGTCAGGCTGTAGCCTTTTACCGGATAGATGGGCAGTTCCAGCCCGAGAGGCTGAACCAGATGATTGGACCAGCACCCGGCGCTGATCACGAAGGCATCCGCCTCCAGGGTTTCCATCACCCCTTCGCCGGTTCTGAGTGAAATTGCACTGACCTTCTGCTCATCGGCAATGAGTTTTTCCGCTTCCACGTTGTAACGAACGACAACCCCTTTTTCCTCGCAGGCTTTCGCTAGCTCCCGGGAGAACTTGTGACAGTCACCGGTGCCATCGCTGTCGTAGCTGAGGGCACCATAGAGCGGGCCGTTTCCCACCATGCCCGGTTCCGCTTCGCGTACCTGGTCCGGCGTCAGTAACTGGGAAGGGATGCCGAGTTCGGTCAGAAGTTCATGGGTGGCCCGGTAGCCTTCCAGCGCCTCCGGGGTGCTGGCCAGGTGCAGCAGGCCCTGATGATCGCCATCAAAGGCAAGATCCAACTCCTTTTCCAGCGCGAGAAACCGTTCCCGGCTGTGGATGCCGAGGCGCAACATGGCACGGCGATTCAGGCCGAACAGGCCCGGCGACCAGGCGTAACGGAGGGTAGCGAACATGAATTTCAGGGTTTCCACCGACGGCGGAAAGCGCAGCTTCAGGGGGCCGTCCTGCTTGAGGATCCAGGGTATGGCCTTGAACACAATCGAGGGATCGGCCCAGGGGTAGACCACGCCGTAGGAGCGCTGGGCCGCGTTGGCCTTGCTGGTTTCGTTCCCGGCAATTGCGTGACGCTCCAGCACAGTCACCTGGTGGCCCCGGCGATTCAGTTCGTAGGCCGTGGTCATTCCCACCACGCCGCCACCGACTACAACAATGTGCATGCATTCCTCCGCTGTGTTTATTTCACGCCATTTTTTGCCAACAGGCGTCGGTATTCTTTCAGGACAGTCTCATCTTCTTTCGGATAATCCGGCGCCAGCCTTTGCAGTTGCTCTGCCAGTATCGCCGCAACAATGGCACGGGCCTGGGGTTTTCGGTCACCCGGCACAATGAACCAGGGGGACTGCTCCGTATGGGTCTCGGCAAGGGCCTCTTCGGCGAAGGCTTCGTACTGGCGACGTTTCTCCCACCCGTCGATATCCGACTTGTCGAATTTCCAGCGCTTGCGCGGTTTGTCCAGGCGCTTCAACAGGCGCTGCTGATGCTCGTCTTCAGACAGGTTGAGCCAGATCTTGATGATTGTGGTGCCCTCTTCCACCAGATGGGTCTCGAAGTTCCGGATGGAGCGGTAACGGTTCTGCCAGTTGTAGCTGTCGGGCTCATGGACCGGCCATACCCGCTCGGCGATCACAGCTTCGTGATGGCTGCGATTGAAGGCCACCATCTCGCCAAAGCCGGGCAAGAAGGGCGTGACCCGCCATAGAAAGTCATGGCGGGTTTCGGCACCCTTGGGCCGGCTGAATGACCAGGCGTGAAAGCCGGCGGGATCTGCAAAGGTTGCCAGTGTGCGGATCAGGCTGTCCTTACCGCTGGTATCCGGTCCGTGTGTGACCAGCAGCACCGCCCTTGCCTGATTTGCCCAGAGTCGGCGCTGGTATTCACCAATCTGTTCCAGGTTGGCCTCAAGGCCGGGCAGCTCCGTTTCATCGCTGTCCAGCAATGTCGGGTAGTCCCGGAATCTGGGTTTTCCGGGGTCGAAAAGAAAAGAGCTGGCAAACGCCGACAGCTTCATCAAAGTGCTCCGTGCAACTCCCTATGGATGTAATACAGGTCAACAATCGAACAAGCTGGTAAACTTGTGAGACTGAATTCACAGAATAGCAGCCTGGACGCAGGTTGCGATGGAGTGTAGTACCCGGCAATGAGTAAGAAACGTCGCGAGATTCCCGTATTCGATCACCCGATCATCGAGACCCACTGTCACCTGGATTACCTCAAGGACCGCCCGCTTGAGGAAACACTGGAACAGGCACAGGGGGTCAATATCGAGAAGGTGATCACCATTGCGGTGTCCCCGGACAACCTTGCAAGGGTACGCGAACTCAGCCAGGTGGCACCCTGGGTTTACGGTACCCAGGGAATCCACCCGCACGATGCCGAAAGTTATTCCGACGACGTGGAAGCGGAAATCCGCGCCCATGCCCGGGACGAAAAGATCGTTGCCGTGGGCGAGATTGGGCTGGACTACTTCTACGACAACGCCGATCGGGACGTACAGCGCGAGGTGTTCCGGCGTCAGTTGCAGATTGCCTGTGACACGGACCGGCCTGTCGTTATTCACAGCCGGGAAGCAGACGACGATACCATCGAGATTCTTGGCGAGTTTGAGGCCACCCTGAAGCGCCGCGGTGTCATCCATAGCTTCACGTCCGGCCCCGGCCTTGCGCGGTATGCCCTGGATCAGGGCTGGTGCCTGGGCTTCAACGGCATCACCACGTTCAACAAGGCAGAGAACGTCAGGGACATCGTGCGCATGGCACCGATCGATCAGATCCTGCTGGAAACCGATTCACCCTTCCTCACCCCGGTACCCTACCGCGGCAAGGAAAATGCACCGTTTTACCTGCCCTTCGTCGCCGAGAAAATCGCCGAGGTGAAAGAGCTGCCCCTGGACGAGGTGATTGGTAAGACTTATCAGAACAGCCTGAGGACGTTTTTCCCCGGCGAATGATAAAACGCGTCCCCATCTCCGCACTCAAGGTCGGCATGTACATAACCGACCTGAACAACGACTGGATTCCCCATAACACCCAGCGCAAGCGCGGTGTGATCAAAAAAGAGGAAACCATCGAGAAAATCCGCCGTATGGGGGTGGAGTTCGTTTATATCGACGCCTCGAAGGGACTCGATACCCAGGACTCGGAAACGGCCGCCGAAGTGGATCGCCGGAACGAGTCGGCCCTGCAAAAGGCGGGGGCATTGGCTCCGGCGCTGCAGCCCCATGTTCCGCTCGCGGAAGAAATCGTGATCGCTCAACAGATCCACAGCCAGGCCCAGAGCCTGGTGGGCGATTTCATGAACCACGCCAAAGTGGGCGGAGCCATTGATGTGGCACCCATCCACGAGCTGGCGGATGAGCTCCAGCATTCCGTGCTCCGGAATGCCAATGCCCTCAGTTGCCTCGGACGCATCCGGGAGAAAGACAACTACCTGCTGGAACACTCGGTCAATCTCAGTGTGTTGATGTCCCTGTTCGGCAATCATCGGGGTCTGTCTGCGGATGTGCTGCACCAGACTATCGTGGGCGCGCTGTTGCACGATCTGGGTAAAATCCTCACTCCCGACGAGATACTACACAAGCCTGGCCGTCTGACGCCGGAAGAGTTTGAAGTAATGAAGCTTCACGCTCGCCATTCACGAGACATTCTGGCTACCACCGAGGGCATTGGTGAGCTCACCGTCATCACGGCAGCGCAGCATCATGAGCGCCTTGATGGCACAGGCTACCCCGAGGGCCTGAAAGGCGACGAGATCTCGGAGTACGGTCGCATGGTCGCGATCAGCGATGTTTACGACGCCATCACAGCTGATCGGGTCTATCACAAGGGCATGACGCCAACCCAGGGCCTGAAGAAGCTCCTGGAATGGAGCGGCAGTCATCTGGATCCAGTTCTGGTCAAACAGTTTATCCGCTGCCTTGGGCTTTATCCGGTGGGCTCTCTGGTGCTGCTGGAAAGCGGTCGTCTCGGCGTGGTGGTCGAAGCCAACGAGAGCGATCAAAGACTGCCGACTGTGCGCGTTATGTACCACACCAAATTCCGTATGCCGATCACGGTGGACACCATTGATCTCTCGAAGCCGGGCACCCAGGACCGGATCCTCCGGGCCGTGGATCCGGAAACCTACAAGATCGATGTCCGGAAATTCCTCGCCTGAGTATTCGCCTCGTCCACCCCGGGCTCTGCTAATCTGAAAGCAACCCAGCTTCGAGTAACAAGTTCCGACATGACTGCAACTGTCTTTCAGATTCTCGGTGGCCTTGCCCTGTTCCTGCTCGCCATGGAGATGATGACCAATGGCCTGAAAAGCGCTGCAGGGCATCAATTACGCCATATGCTCGGACATTGGACCCGCAGCCCTCTCCGGGGGTTTGGGGCCGGCGTATTGATCACCGGCATCGTCCAGTCTTCAAGCGCGGTCACCGTCGCCACCATCGGCTTTGTGAATGCGGGCCTGCTCAGCCTCAGTCATTCTCTCGGGGTGGTTTTCGGCGCGAACGTAGGCACCACCATGACCGGCTGGCTGGTCAGTTTTGTCGGCTTCGGATTCAAGATCGAGGCGTTCGCCATGCCTCTGCTGGCAGCCGGTGTGGCCCTGAAGCTGCTGGCCCGGAGCCAGCGGAACCAGTCACTTGGTGAGGCCCTTGCCGGGTTTGCTCTGTTTTTCCTCGGGCTCTCGGTTCTCAAGGACTCCCTTGGGCAACTGACCGTCGGCCTTGATAGTTCTGAATTTCTCGACCAGGCCATCGCATTACCCCTTTTCGTTCTATTCGGGTTTCTGGCAACGGTGCTGACTCAATCATCCAGCGCGGCCCTGGCGATCATCCTCAGCGCCGCCGCCAGCAGTCTACTCTCCCTTGAAGATGCCGCAGCAGCAGTCATCGGCGCCAACCTGGGCACCACCTCCACCGCTGCCATTGCCGTACTCAAGGCCACCGCGAATGCCAGACGCCTCGCCCTTGGTCATGTCATGTTCAACCTTGTCACGGGCGCCATCGCCATTCTGATCCTGCCTTTGATGCTCTGGCTCATTGCCTCGTTAACCGACTGGCTGGACCTGGATACCAATGCTGCCCTGTCGCTCGCCATATTCCATACACTGTTCAACCTGCTTGGCGCAGCCATCATGCTGCCGCTGCTGAAACCATTCGCACGTATCCTCGGGCGAATGTTCCGAAGCAAGGAGGAGGACAACGCAGAACCCCGATTTCTGGATGACACCCTGATCAACACGCCGGAACTTGCGGTGGGCGCCGTTGATCAGGAAATGAAGCGACTGATTGGCCTGACTCGGGGGCTGCTGAGAGCCTGTCTTGACCGGGAGGATCTGGCTCCGGAAAAGATCAGGGCCACCATGGAAGCGGCGCAGAGTCTCAATAGTGCGATAACGGAGTACATCTCTCGCCTTCGTGCCGAGAAAATGCTACCTGCCACAGTCGATACCCTGACCCTGTCCATTCGCACCTGCCGATACCTTGCGGAAGCAACAGAGCTGGCTCCTGCGCTCCTGCGGCTCCGACAGTCAGGGAAACTCGTGCAAACGGCACCACTGAAAGGTGAGATGGACACCTATACTAATTTATTGCGCGAGTTGGTGGCGTCGGAAGTGGGATTGCCGGAAATCTTCGGGGAAACCGAGAAGATTTACCATATTCTGAAGTCGCGGATGCTGGCCATGATTGTCAAACGCGAGCTGCCCGCAGTTGTGGGGGAACGAACGCTGGATGACCTGAGTTCAGTTCGCCGGCTCTGTGACCAATGGACTAAATCCCTGGATTGGCGCCCCTCTTCAGAACTGCTCAATGGAGATTCTCAGGCCGAGAGCTCGGTGAACCGCACATAGCGATTTCTACCACAGCGCTTGGCCTGATACATCGCATGGTCCGCCTGCCGTAGAAGCTGGTCCCCATCCAGATCTTCGGCTTGAGGGAACAGCGTGTAGCCAATGCTGGCGGAGACCTCGACGCTGTGATCGGCTACCCAAACCGGAGTAGCCACCTGGTGTAGTAGCCGCCCCAACAGGCTCTCCAGAGCTGCTTCATCCTGCACGTTCATGATAATAGCCGCGAATTCGTCGCCCCCAATTCGCGCCAAAGAATCCTCTTCACGGAGTTCGGCGCGCATACGTGTGGCTACCTCAACCAGCAACTGGTCACCAGCTTCATGGCCAAAAGCATCGTTAACCGGCTTGAACTCATCGAGATCTATGTAAACTACCGCCAACTTCCCACTCTGTCGTTTGGTCAGCGCCATGGCCTGTTGCAAGCGATCGGCAAACAGGACCCGGTTTGGCATGCCCGTCAGGGCATCGTAATGCGCCATGATACGGAGCCTTCGTTCCTGCTCCTTGAGTCGGCTGACGTCACTGAAGATGCCTACAAAATGGGAGACTTCGCCATGATCACCACGCACACTGCTGAGGGTCACCGATAATGTTATTCCCTCGCCATCGTTTCTGCGGCTGGCGAACTCACCAGACCAGAAACCCTGAGAACGTGCACTGGAAAAAATACCGCTGCCCTCATCCACTGGCAGGGGGGGTAGGCGACCGATCGCCTTTTTGCGTGTCCGGCCGGTAATCGTAAGATAGGCGTCGTTTACGTCCAGGACCATTCCGTGATTATCGGTAATGAAAATGGCTTCGCGTGCGTACTCAAACACGCTTGCTGCCAGTCTTTGACGCTGCTCTGCTCGCTTTCGGCGGTTAATGTCATAGAGCGAACAAAGAATAAAGTCGTCCCTTCCGTCATCCGCATCGACCGGTGCCATGGTTAGCTCCACCCAGACTTCTGTGCCGTCAGAGCGATTCAATACCCACTCACATTGCTCCACCTGGCCACCCGCGACACGGGCCATCATGTGCGCGAGTTTCTGCCAGGAAATGAGTCCGTCTGGTTGGTACTCGGGTGAAAAAACCGATAGATCCTTACCAATGAGCGACTCTCTGGAGGCGTAGCGCAGCAGATCGACGGAAGCCGGGTTGGTGTCAACAAACCTCCCGTCTCGAATGATCAGAGCTGGCTGGGGCCAACCTCGGATGAGTTGACGAAGGCGACGCTGTTCGGAGGCAAGCTGACGTTTACTGCGGGCCAGCCACAAGGACGAAGTGATAAGCAGAGTGACCAGAATCAGGATCGTAAACACCCAGAGCCGATACTGCTGTAACGCATCAACCCAGGTCAGTTGGGGCACCTGATCATAGGGCGGGACACGCAGCGTCCGTGCCAGGTATTCAACGGACTGGTAATCCGCGGGCGGCGAAAAGCCGGCAATGCCAACGGCCAACGCAACCTCATCTTCTGGTTCTATTGCAAAAAGTGCCGAGGCGATCTTTCGCACAGACCTTTCGTTCACATGGGGCAGGGCCACCAGGGGCCACTCTGGATAAAGCCGGGTTGAGACCACGTACGGGAACCCTGAAAGCCGCTGACGATTCAGGACCTTTACCCGGGTAAACAGGTCGGGGTCGGCCTGCGCCATTTGCTCCAGAATGCTGGTGCGGATGAAACCGACGTCGGCATCGCCTGAAAGAACCGACCGAACAACCCGGTCGTGAGTGCCTAGAAAGCGAATCAGGTTCACTCTCCGGATATCAATGCCAGCGTCCAGCAGCTCCAGAACCTGGGTCTGATAGCCACCGAGAAAATGAACACCTGGCGAGGCGATCGTCTTGTTGCGTATATCGGCAAGATCCTGGATATCGTCGCGCTCGGCCTTGGCAAAGATCACGCCACCAAGACTCGTTGTGGAAGACTCGCCCGAGCGCCTGACCAGGGTAGCAAGCACCCCGGTCAAGCTGCGTTCGCTGCGGATGAGCAGAAAATGGCTGGGATTCGTGAGAAAAAAATCCAGACGGTTGGCAGCAATTGCCCGACTCATATTCTCCTGGTTGAGAATCTCCAGCTCTATCTGAATGCCCGTTTCCCGGGAAAGGTAGTCGGTCAGAGGCTGGTAGCGATCCTGCAAAACGCTATCTGGCCGATAAGCGAAAACGCCCAGGGTCAATGTTTCATCGGCATGGGCTGGTGCAATCGCGGTCAGCTCCGCGACCGTCAGCACGAATAAAAGGGTAGTTAACCGGAGAATACTCAAAGAATCCTCGCTGGCAGGAACGAAGGGTCAGATAAACGCTGGATTCCCGGTTTCTGGTCAATCATCCCTTCTGCCAACATAAGGAGAGACAGGGACTCGGCCATGTTTTCGATAGCGCCAGCCACCCTGAGGTAGCGTTGGTTTGCCGCCAGATCCGGTAGCATGACACTGGCCAGCGCTGCCCGGACCTCATCTGGGCTAATCCCCTGACGGGTCGCAATACGGTATACCGAGTCGTGCATGCTGCGCACCAGGTGCTGCAGGCCCCTGAAGTGCCCTGACACCAGGTCGCGAACCGCACGGGGATTTCTGTCTGCCGCTTCCCGGGTCACCACCAGCACATCAAATATGGTTTCCGGGATATCGCTGCTATCGAACAGCCTGACGCCACCAGCGTTCTCGATCATCGACGCTGTTGGCTCATAGCATACGCATGCATCCACTTCACCCCGCGACCAGGCTTGTGCATGCTGGCTTACTGGCAAATCCACTTTTGTCACGTCTTTCTGGCCAAGCCCCGCTAATTCAAGGATTTTAAACAGCATGATGCCCGAGACGCCGTCCAGCTCTACCGCAATTCGATGACCCTTGAGGGCACCAAGTTCAGTAATTGACGGCTTGACCATCAATACATCGGCGCCCGCAGACACGTCTGCAACAGCAACCGCAACCAGATCCAATCCCCTGGAACAGAGCCGTATGGTCTCATCCAGAGTCAGAGCAGCTCCATCAAGCGTACCCGCAACGAGTCCATCCATAGAGTTTTTTGCAGAGGTACCCGGCACCAGCGCAACCGTATCAGGCAGCCAGTTGAAATCATCGGCGAGGTAAAGCGGTTCATAGCCGACCCAGGGGTGGATACCGAATCTCAGCGGGCCGGAACCGCTGCAACCGGCCAATCCCGCGACGGACAGCCCGGCTGCGATCGATAAACCAAGGAATTCACGGCGTTGCATCAGGATCCGGACCGGGCTAGTACATTAACAATTGTCAATAAACGCTAGTTTACTGTTTCCCATACTACCCGTAAAACCGCAACTTGCATTGCACCGTGTCAATTTATCCCAAAGACAGGAACACCCCCATCAGCACCGGGGACAGAAAAGACAGCAGAAATCCGGAGGCAATCGCCACCGGCACACAGGGTAGCCCACCGCTGCTGCGGATCACCGGCAGCGTGAAGTCCATGGCGGTCGCTCCTCCGTAACCGATGGCCATGGCCGGCCGGCTGGCAATCAACAATGGAATAATGGCCAGCGCAACAATCTCCCTGAGCACATCATTGAGGAAGGCTACGCCGCCCCAGGCGGGCCCGAGGGCTTCGCCAATCACAATGCCGGACAGCGAGTACCATCCAAACCCGGAGGCGACCGCCAGGGCGTCGTGCCAGGGCAGCCCCAGCCACGGAATCAGAACGGCACCCGCAGCCAGAGAACTGACCGTCAGAGCCAGGGCGATACCCAGGCCCTGGCGGTTCATCAGCAGCTTGCGTAACGACAGACCGGCATTGCGCAACTGGAGGCCAATCAGGAAGAGCAGGAACATCAGCGCCCAGGTAGCCAGTTGCTCGGCCATTGGCATGTCAGGCAGGAGATAGTAGCCGGCCAGCAGACCGGCAATGACCGCCACCAGAGGCTTCAGGCCCGCAAGGAACAGCCTGCGGTAACCCGGGCTGACACTGCCCTCTACCGGCTCGACCGACATTGGCTGCCACCGATGAAACAGAAAGAGGCCGATCATGTTGGCAACGAAAAGCACCAGCACCAGTGCCAGTACCTGGGCCGCCATGCCGCCAAGCTGTGCCGCCAGCCCGTCCATCTGGCCGAGCCCCAGACCGAGCAACAGCAGGATGAAGTAGACCAGTCCCTCCACCGTATAATGAATCACGGTCATGGCCCTGCGATTCTCCAGGGCAATGGCAAACCCCAGGAACAGGGGCGCAAGAATGAGCAGGGCTCCGGTCAGCATGGTGTCCTCAAAGAAAGGGAGGTTGTCAGATCAGGGGTTTGAACTGGTCGGGGTCGGCCTCGGAGCTGGCCTGTTCAGCCCCTGGGGCTCCAATGGTGCGGGCAAGGCGCTGGGCAGTCACGGACCAAACCGCGTAGTCGCCTGGCTTCGGATCGTAACCCTTTCCCATCATAGTCCCGGCGATACTACGCAATACCGATTCGGCACTGGCAACGGTCCGCCAGGGACCACGCAGGAATTGGCCACCGGGGCGACCCTGGTCAGGGCCGGAGAGCGCCACCAGACCCCAAAGACCATCGCCAACTGGCCGGATGTGGAGCTCGATACGCTGATCCTCGCGAAGCATTACGAGATCTTTCAGTGGGCCCCGGCCGTGAAAATAATGCAGCTTCATAGAACCCTGCGCTTAGTGAAGCACATGACCAGAACGGTCCTGTACCAACACCCAGGGCGCAACGACAACCGCCCAAAGCTCTGCATTGCGGTCGTACCAGGCCTGGGCCGTTTCGGGCGCTACGTCACCAACCTGCCCCTTCTCCATCCATTGGGCAAACCGTTGTTTATTGTCCGCAGCCAGTTCCGCGGCCACATCCAGCAAATCGAGATCCGGGGACACGCGAACCACCTGCCCTCGCGCAAAGTAGGTCTGCAGTTCATGCCAGTGAACACGGGAGGTTTCCAGATTGAGCTTTGCTTTCAGCTCATCCCGGGAAGGGGAAGACGACATCAAGGGGCCTCAAATACCGAAAAAGACCGCTACAGGTTAACCGAATCAAGCGCCGCAAAACCACCAGCCGTCAAAATTTCAGGGCCTGGCCAATGGTTCAATCGAGCTTTTCCCAGATTTCCCGAATCTGGTCCGAGAGTGTCATCGGGTCGAAGGGCTTCGGAATAACGTCCACGGCTCCCAGGGCCAGATAGCCCTTGACCTCATCTGGCTGCACCTTGGCCGTCATAAAAACAGCGGGGGTCTGGGCGAACTCGGGTTTTTCGCGGATAGCCCGCAGTGTGCTTGGCCCATCCATGGTTGGCATCATTACATCCAGAAGGATTAGCTGCGGTCTGAAACCATCAAGATTCTCAAGAGCGTTGGCACCCGAATGACAGGCTTTCAGGGTGAACCCGCCGACCGCTTCCAACGCCAACTCGGCCACTGCCCGAATGTCTTCTTCATCCTCGACCAACATGATTTTTTCTAAAGGCATTCCAGACTCTGACATCTACCCACTCCCCGTATCCGATGTTTTTTTCCTGGACTCCAGCCAGTCCTCCAGCCCGAGATGCCTGAGAAGCCTGGAACACTCCGGGTTTTCCGCCTGCCCTCCAGCAATCAGACCAGCCACCCGCATAATGAGCAGGTTCTGCCTGACATCCTCCCGTGCGAGATAATGTACCGCACCGGACATCTGCCGGATGGCCAGCGGCAGCCGCCACTGTACCTTCAGCGTGTTGCCATACTGCTTTGCCCATTCGCGAAGCCCGTTTTCAATATCCCCTTCAGTCAGCTCACCGCCTTGCTGAACAAACTGATCCATCACATTCAGCACGGCCAACTCGCCCATTCGGCTCAGCAATCCAGCGGTCTGAAATTCGAGCGCCTTTTTGCCCAATACGAGGGCGAGCTTCTGGGCTTCCGACCCTACAGCTTCGGCCTGAGCCTGGTGATGTCTGGCGCTTTGCGCCAGAGCAGGAGAACGGAAGGAGGACCCCGTATCCAGAGCCAAAGCCAGGGCCTGACTCAAAGCCATGGGCACTCCCATTACCGAAATGGCATCACGGACAGTCGCAACGGGCTCTCCAGTTCGCCGGAACGAGGACCGGTTTGCCACCTCCAGCAGTCTGGCACACAGCGACGCTTCTTTTTGCCAACGTTCGGCCAGTTGGCCGCCAGAGAGGTCCTGAGCCCGCTCCATCAAACCAAGAATGCCGGAAACATCCATACGGGTAGGTATCTGCAAACCGGATTCCAGTTTCCGCGATAGCATCTCAGCCAGTGTTTCGACGCTTGTATCCTCGGGCAAAACCGCCTTGAGCATGCCGGAAAGACGCTCATGCAGCATTTCCACACTGAACGGCTTGCTGATGTAACCGCTGATTCCGTAATGGGCTGCTTTGAGAATGGAATCGCGATCTGCCCGGCCCGTTACCATTACGACTGGCATGTTTTTGTCAGCTGCGCGGATTTTCCTGAGAACATCCAGACCGGTACCATCTGGCAATGACCAGTCGATCACGAACAATCCTGGTGCCCTGCTACGCCACAAATCCAGAGCTTCGCTGACCGTGAACGCCTTGAATACTCTCAATGCAGGATGAAGACCCGCAACCACGGTCTCCAGAGGATCCGCCATCAAGTCGTCATCTTCGACGATTATCACATTCATCCGGGTTCAGACTCCTTCTGGGCCCTATCCAGATCACCAATCGAGGTGACACCGTTCCTGCCGGCGGCTTTGCGAGCATAGAGCGCTCTATCAGCGGCCTCTATCGCGTCTTCAGGCTTTTCATAGTCCTCAAGAGGCGCCATACCGACACTCAATGTCACGGAAAACGTTCCATCGGAACCGCTAAACTCGATCTTCGACATCTGCTCGCAGACCGCTTCCATCGATCTACGCGCGTTTTCAAGCGTGCAGTTCGGCAGTGCGACAATAAACTCCTCGCCACCGTAGCGACCGATCACATCGGTTTTTCTCAGGCGATGCCGAAGGAGGTTTGCAAGGCCCTTTATCACAAGATCACCAACTCTGTGTCCATGCCGGTCATTCACCTGTTTGAAATGGTCAAGATCAAGCATGGCCACCACGGAGGGATAGTCGAGTCTCTGGCAACGGCCATGCTCTTTCCCGACTTCCGACTTGGCCAGCGAATGCTTCAGTAACCCGGTCAGGCTGTCCCGCGAAGCCAGCTTGTCCAGTTGCCTGGCCCGATAGCATCGGACTCTGGCCGCCTGCAACAGGATCCTGTCAGACACGGGCTTGGTGAGAAAATCATCGCCACCCTGGGACAGGGCATCAAACTGGAATTCACTATCCTCCTCGGAGGACAGGAAAATGATGTGCAGCCCCACCCACTCGGGATCAAACCGGAGCATTCGTGCCAGGGTAGTACCGTTAAAGTTTCCCATCTGGACATCCATCAGAATGATGTCCGGCCGAAACTCTGACAGTGCGCTCAGGACAGTTGCGGGAGAGCTTACCCTTCGAACCTCGAACCCCCCCCCTTCCAGAATCAGGCTGTAACGTTCCAACAACTCCGGGTCATCATCAATTACCATCACCCGGCCGGAACCGAACTCCATTTTTTCATTGATGAGCCGTTCCATATAATCCGCCAGCACCGGTACATCGACAGGCTCGCTGACAAACCCATCCACGCCCAGCGCCGCAATCCGATATCGTTCATCAAACGCATCACTGGAACCAATGCAAATGATGGGGGGGCGGTCTTGTGAAGGCCATGGAATCTGTTCCTGCGCAATCAACACATCATCACGGATGAGCACAACGGAAATCCGGGACAGATCCTTGGAAAAAAGTTCTCTTGGGGTCGCGCATTGGACGGAAAAACCATGGGGTACCAGCAGATTCGCCAGGTATTCACCGGATGTTTGTTCGGGTTCGATTATCAAGACCTCAGGCTGGCCGGCACTGTCGGTGTTGCTGTCCTTGGGGGTTTCTGTGGCTTCCCCTTCGCTTTCTTCGACGGCGAGCAGACTCTCCAGGCCGCGAACCCTGCCAATGAAGTTCTCGTTCAGAAGCATTTCGTGAATCTCGGACAGGTCCCCGGGAGCACCCGCCTCACTCTCCAGGTAGGGTTTGAGGACGAGCTCCAACGCCCTGACTTCCTCTCCAAGCGCCCGAAAACCAAACGTGCCGGCCGAGCCGGCAAGTCGGTGCAGAACCTGGTAGGCGCGCCTGACCTCTTCCTGCCCGCCCCGTCCAGCTGCGGCATCCATTGCCATCAATTCGATCAGATTAATATCCCCTGACGCCTTTTCCCTGAAGCGCGTTTTCAGGACATCAAGCTTGCGTAAAACGTCAGCCGCTTTCTCGTCAGACATACATCACTCAATCCGATCTGCACTTCAACTGATTTATGCCATACTTCCGCTGAAATACTTGCATCATTTTTTTCAGAGTACCACCGGGGAAATCGTTTTGCCGTCACTTTCGCTCGGGACCCGCCTGGCCATAATCGTGATTGTTGGATCCGTTTTAACCGTTGGGGCGGTTCTGGCGGTTGCCTACAATGCCCTGGTGGACGACTTTGAGGCGCTGCTGACTGAGCAACAGCTCATCGAGACGCGAAGAATCGCCTCCGAGGTAGAACAGCGCCTGGAACTGAAACTCGATGTGCTGAATGAATCGGCGGCGATGATGAGTGATGGAAACTCCCTCCATTCGCTCCGCGAAATAAATAACCAACTCAATCGACAGAGTCTCCTGCGGTCGCTGTTTCCGGACGGTCTGATCGTTTTTGACGCAGAAGCAACGGCCATTGCCGAGGATATTCATGTACCGGGACGTATCGGTACTAACTATTCTGACCGAAACCATTTCCGGCGCGCTATCCAAAACAGAGTTCCCGTTGTCAGCCGGCCCATTATTGGCCGCACAACCGGCGTTCCCTTGCTGTCGTTTCTCGCGCCAATAGAGTCGGATGAGGGTGACCTCCTGGGACTTCTCGGCGGCACCGTCAATATTGGCAAGACCAGCCTGATTCCAGCCGATATGCTAAAGCGGCTTCGGGATGATCAGGATCGCTTCAAAGTGATCGATGTCGAGAACTTTCTATACATCGAGGGCGGCCCGTCACCCGGCAAGCGAGTGCAACCCCTGCCAGAGCCGGGAAAGGACCCCCTGGTTGACGCAGCCCTGTCCGGCATCACGTTCGGAACCGTGACGGACAACAGCGGGCAACAACTGATTTACGCTTCCAGCCATCTCGAAGACCTTGGCTGGATGTTCGTCCGTTCAGTGCCCTACGAAAGGGCCACCGCGCCGGCAAACGACTCGTTCCTCAATTTTCTGTGGATCAGTATTGCCATCAGCCTGGTCATCGCCCTGCTGGGATTCTTTGCCAGCCGTTCCGCCGTAAGGCCACTGGACAGGATGACCGAGACCATAGAGCAAATGGCCCAGAGTCCTTCCAGTGGACAGAGACTGGATGGAAAAGGGGCCAGTGAGACCCGCAAACTGGCCGCCGCCTTCAATCAACTGATGGCCGAGCGGGACGCCATCAGTACCATGAAGGAAAATTTTGTCTCCAATGTCAGCCATGAGTTAAGAACACCGCTGACATCACTGAACGGGGCACTTCGTCTGATGGCGTCCGGGGCGGCCGGCCAACTGCCAGAAAAAGCGGAAGAAATGGCCCAGCTCGCCCTGAGGAACGGCAATCGCCTGCATCTGCTGATCTCGGACCTTCTCGACTTCAGCAAACTGACCGCCGGCCAGATGAACGTGACGCTGTCTGCTCTCCCGCTGGCGCCCGTAATTAAGGCGGCCATCTCCGGCAATACCGCGCTTGCAGCGGAGCACAACTTGTCTCTGTCCACCGAAGGCCTGGGCGAACAGACGGTTTTTGCGGACGAGCACCGCCTCCGGCAGGTTCTCGACAACTTTATCAGCAACGCCATCAAATTCTCGCGGCCAGACCAACCCATCACCATCTCGGTCCAACCGGCTGCCCCGGGGTTCACCCGCATTACCGTCTGCGATCGGGGCGATGGCGTACCAGAGCAGTTTGAAAACGAACTCTTCGAGCGTTTCTCCCAGGCGGAGGTTGGCACATCAAAATCCATAAAAGGCACCGGCCTGGGCCTGGCTATCTGCCGGGAGTTGGCGCAACTGATGAAGGGTCGGGTCGGCTACTTTTACGACAACGGCGCCAACTTCTGGATAGAACTACCTAATAACAAAATCGAGGACATCACCATCGATGAAAGCGCCGGACCTTCCTCCTGAGGAGCTTGAGCGCCAGGCGGCGCTTGAACGTACAGGCCTGCTCGATACCGAACCCGAAGAGCGTTTTGATCGTTTCACGCGGATGGCCTGCAACGCGTTTCAGGTACCCATTGCGCTGGTCAGCCTGGTGGACGAAAACCGGCAATGGTTCAAATCCTGTCAGGGACTGTCGGCCTCCGAAACATCTCGCGGTATATCCTTCTGTGGTCACGCCATTCTCAACTCCAGCCTTTTGGTGATCGAAGATGCGTCGCTTGATCCACGGTTTTCAGACAACCCGTTGGTCACCGGCGATCCACACATACGCTTCTATGCAGGCGCGCCCCTACACAACAGCGAAGGGTTCAGATTAGGCACCCTCTGCCTGATTGACAGGGTACCGCGCACGTTTGGTGAAGAAGACGAATCCCTGCTGCGGGAAATCGCCGACTGCGTGGAACGGGAGATTAACCTTCAGGCCGCAGCGGAATTTTATAGGGACCTGAAACACAGCGAGCGCAGGGCCAGGGCAATTATTGATGGCACAAGGATCGGTACCTGGGAGTGGAATGTACAGACCGGTGAAACCGTCTTTAACGAGCGTTGGGCCAACATCTGCGGCTACACACTTGAGGAGCTGGAGCCAGTTAGCATCCAGACCTGGCTGGGTCTCGCGCACCCGGATGATCTTCCGGAATCGGAACGTTTGCTTAACGCTCACTTCGTTGGCGAACTACCGGAGTACGACTACCGATGTCGCATGAAACACAGGGATGGCCATTGGGTCTGGGTTCACGACCGGGGCCAGGTGTTCGAATGGACGCCGGACGGCAAGCCTTTGATGATGTACGGCACCCACGCCGATATCACCCAGGAGATGGACAACCTGAACAAGATTAAGCACCAGAACGAGGCACTGAGCATACTCAGCGATCTGGCTCTGGATGCCGAACCCAACGACGGCAGACGCATTGAGAAGGCCCTTCGTCTGGGAGCGGACTACCTGGATCTGCCTCTGGGAATCGTCAGTGAAATACACAGCAACGTCTATTCCATCCAGTGGTTTGTCGCTCCGGAAGGCTCTGGCCTCGAACAGAAAGCCAGCTTTCCGCTGAAAGACACCTATTGTTCAATGCTTCTGGGGTCCAGAGAGAGCCTCGCCATTGCCCACATGGCCAAATCAAGCTATCGCGGCCATCGCTGCTATGACAAGTTTGGTCTGGAAAGCTACCTGGCGGCTCCTATTTTTATCCGGGACCGTTTGTATGGAACGCTCAACTTTTCATCCCCCGACCCACGCGAAGAGGACTTCACAGAAACCGAGGTTACCTTTGTAACGCTACTGGCACGTTGGGTCGGCGCCCTTATCGAAAGACAGATCAGCGTCCGGATGATCACCAAGCTGGTAGAGCAGACCCCAGGGATGCTCTACCAGTATCGGCTCTGGCCAGATGGCCGTGGCGCGTTTCCATACAGCAGCCCGAGCATTAAAGACATCTATGGTGTCACCCCCGAGGAAGTGCAGGAGGATGCTTCTGCATGCTTCACGAGAATTCACCCGGACGACCTGCCCAAAGTGGCTGCCAGCATCGACGAATCCGCTCAGACACTCTCGATCTGGCATTGCCATTATCGGGTCGACAATGGCCAATCCGGCTGGCGCTGGGTGGAGGGTAAATCCTCGCCCGAACGGATGCCGGACGGCAGCATTATCTGGCACGGGTACATCGCTGATATTAATGAGGCAAAACAAACTGAGCTTGCTCTCCAGGAAAGCGAAGCCCAGCTCCGCGGGTTTTATGAGCTGTCACCGATCGGCATCGCTTTGAACGATTACCTGACCGGCGCCTTTCTCGATGTTAACGATGCGCTCCTAAGGCCAACAGGGTACAGCCGTGACCAGCTCATGGGCCTGGGTTATGGGCAACTCCTTCCGCCGGAATTTGAAGACCAGCAGCAACAAATCATCGCCGAGCTGCAACAGGACAAGCATTTTGGGCCCCATGAGGTCGAGATTATGCGGGCGGATGCTTCCACCTATCCTGCCATCGTGCGCGGCATGAGAATCAGCAGTCCCTCGGGACAACCGCTGATCTGGACGCTGATCGAAGACATCTCTGAGCAAAAGAAAGTTGATCGGATGAAAAGCGAGTTCATCTCGACCGTCAGCCACGAACTCAGAACACCGCTCACTTCCATATCAGGGTCTCTTGGCCTGGTCGAAAGCGGCACGCTTGGCGCACTCCCGGAAAAGGCAGAGCGCATGGTGTCGATCGCCCACCGTAATACCGAGCAACTGAAGGAACTGGTTAATGACCTGCTGGATATGGAAAAACTTGTTTCCGGCAAAATGACCATGAACCTGCAGCTACACGAGCTTGGTCCGGTGATAGAGGAAGCAGTGGAGCGCCTTGGAACCTATGCCCTGGAGAGTGGCGTTACTGTCAGAGTCCAAAGCAGCTCTCCAAAAATCGTGTCGAAAATCGATCGCTCGCGCCTGGGTCAGGCCTTCACCAACCTGCTGTCCAATGCCATCAAATTTTCCCCTCCTGACGGACAGGTCCTGGTGCAAATAAAGGTTGAGGACAGCCGTGTTCGTATTCGGGTAATCGACCAGGGGCCAGGTATCCCCGAGGGGTTTCGCGGTCGGATTTTCCAGAAGTTCGCCCAGGCAGACAGTTCCGACACCCGGGGCAAGCGCGGAACGGGCCTGGGCCTGGCCATCACCAAAGAAATCATGACCCAGATGGGTGGAAATGTGGGATTCCAGTCCCGGGAAGGTGACGGCTCAACGTTCTGGCTGGAGCTGGAGCAGGCGAAGGCATAAACGATGATCAAAACTCGAAGCAAGGCCATTTTTGCCCTTGTCTGGTTGGCGCGAGTCGCGGTCCTCGCGCTTCTGATCGCGGTGGCACTGGTACTCGACAGTACCGCAACCCAGAATCATCGGAGCGATGTTCGTCAGGAATGGCAAGCCAGGCTCAACGATAAGAGCCTCAAGCTGCAGAGTACTATTCTGCAGAACGTTCAGACCGTGTGGGGGCTTGCGGCCAATGTCTCTGTGCAGCCAGCAATTTCCGAAGCCGATTTCCAGAAGCTCGCCGCAGTGATATTTGCTTTGGCACCGCAACTGCGGAACATAGGCCTGGCCCCTGACCTGACCATCCGTAATATCTATCCACTGGAGGGCAATGAGGCGGCCCTGGGGCTCGATTTAACCAGTCAAAGCCTCTCTCCAACCCAGGTGGCGGCGCTCAAGGACTCGCGAAGGGCGCTGTTCAGTGGCCCGATCAACCTTGTCCAGGGTGGCCAGGGGATGGCGGCCCGGATTCCCATCTTCGAGAATGAATCCGGTCAGTTCTGGGGGGTCATCTCCGTGATACTCGATCTCAATCGCCTGTATAAAGCCGTGGAAATGACGCTTTCAGAACCCGGTCACCTGGCGCTTTTTCGAACGTCCGACCTGGCCCGGGAAGGTGATCCATTTTTCGGTGATGCCTCTACTGACTGGCAGGCCCCCGTTTCCACTGAACTCAGTATGCCCGGCATTCGCTGGACACTCATGGCCCAACCTCTTCAGGGCTGGCCTGAGCATCCGGAATCGCCACTATTCTTTCGATTCCTGTTGTTGCTGGTAGGTTCACTAATATTTGCGGGCACCCTCTGGCTCACCAGCCTTCTGCTTAGGGACTATCAGATGCAGCGACGTTTCTGGGGCCTGTTTGAGCTGGCTCCCTTTGGCATTGGGCTATACGCAACTCAAAATGGAAAGCTTCTGCGCGCCAACAACAGCTTTGCGAAACTCTTCGGAAACAGGGCGAATTCACTGGGGTTCTTCAACGACGTCTATGACCACACAAGCCGGATGGTCACGGACAAGCCCGATATCTCCGATCTGCTAAAACGAGATATGCGGTTCACCGGATTGGAGGGTTATTTTCCAGACGCAAACAATAAACTGAGCCCTGTGCTTCTCCACGGCCTAACCTTGGACGAGCAGAACGGCGACTCGGTTATCTGGCTGATCGCCGAAGATATTTCAGAGCAAAAAAAGGCTGATCGGGCGAAAAGCGAGTTCATTTCGATTGTCAGCCACGAATTGCGAACGCCACTCACGTCGATCGCTGGCTCCCTGGGCCTTATCTCGAACAACGCTGCGGGTGAACTGCCTCCAAAAGCATTGAGGCTGGCGGGAATCGCTTACAGGAACACCCGACAGCTGACGTTTTTGATCAACGACCTGCTTGATATCGAAAAGCTGGTTGCCGGCAAGATGGCTTTTCACATGGCTGAGTGCCATGTGGCAGAAATAGTAAAGGAGTGCCTGGAAAGCATCGAAAGCTTTGCAGCAGACAGGCAGGTAACGCTGAAGACGAGCCATCTGGAGGATGCCTGTATCAGGGCCGATCGCGGGCGGCTTTGTCAGGCGCTCAACAACCTTCTGTCCAACGCCATCAAGTTTTCACCAGAGCAGTCAGAGGTGACGGTTTCTTGTGAGCAATCTGGACAAACCGTCCTGATCTCCGTGTGTGATCAGGGGCCGGGTATTCCAGAAGAGTTCAGGGACCGGATATTCCAGAAGTTCTCGCAAGCTGACTCTTCCGATCGTCGCGCCAAGGGGGGCACGGGACTGGGTCTGGCCATAACACGGGAACTGATGCATGCGATGGGCGGGGACGTCGGCTTTGAATCCGAGGAAGGTAAAGGGGCCAGCTTCTGGCTCAGCCTGCCGTTAACCGGACCGGCAATCGAGAGCGCTACCTCAACGGCAGCGCCCTGACTCAATTCATGTCGGTTCGACAGGCTCAGCTATCCAGCCCTTCAAGCAAGCCGGCCATATCGTCGGCGTGCTCCTCTTCCTGGGCCAGGATTTCCTCGATAATCCGCCGGGAAGTGGGGTCCTGGTCACCCAGATAGCGGGCAATCTCGCGGTAGCTGTCGATCGCGATGCGCTCGGCTACCAGATCCTCGACCACCATGTCCCGGAGCGTTTCGCCCTCAACGAACTCGGCGTGCGATCGGGTCAACAGGCCTTCCGGTGAAAAGTTGGGCTTGCCACCCAGCTGCACGATGCGTTCAGCCAGCCAGTCGGCATGCTGCTGCTCCTGGTCTGCGTGCTCCAGGAATTCCTGGGCAGCAACATTGGCGTTGATGCCATCGGCACGGAAGTAGTGGCTTTTGTAACGCAGGGTGCAGACAATCTCGGTGGCCAGCGCCTCGTTCAGAATCTTCACGACATTGTCGCGGTTGGCGCCATAGCCTTCCGTCAGAGCCCCCTCTTCAATGTGTTTGCGGGCTCTTTCGCGGAGGGTTTTAACGTCCGTCAGAAACGGTTGATCGGTCATAAGGTCTCTCTCGTTTCTCTCATGTATTTCTTGAATTCGGCATGGCGGAAGCCCGCCATGCCATGTTCGCCCCGTCCATTCAGGCAGTGCGCAACATTTCCCGCACCACGTAATGGAGAATGCCACCGTGCTTGAAGTAAACGGCTTCATTGGCGGTATCGATCCGTGATTTCAGCTCACAGGTCTCGGTGGAACCGTCCTTGTATTTCACCGTCATGGTCAGCGTCTGGCCCGGCTTGATCTCGCCAGACAGGCCTTCGATGCTGATGGTTTCTTCACCGGTGAGTTTCAGGCTCTTGCGATCGGTGCCTTCCGGGAACTGCAGCGGCATCACGCCCATGCCGATCAGGTTGGAGCGGTGGATACGCTCGTAGGATTCGGCAACCACGGCTTTCACACCCAGCAAACGGGTGCCCTTGGCCGCCCAATCCCGGCTGGAGCCGGTGCCGTATTCCTTGCCGGCAATGACTACCAGCGGCGTGCCCTGCTCCTGGTATTTCATGGCAGCATCGTAGATGGCCATCTGTTCACCCGTGGGCACGAACTTGGTGAAGCCGCCTTCCACGCCGTCGAGCATTTCGTTCCTGATACGCACGTTGGCAAAAGTGCCGCGCATCATCACCTCATGGTTACCCCGGCGGGACCCATAGGAGTTGAAGTCTTTCGGCTCAACGCCGTGCTCCTGCAGGTATTTGCCGGCAGGGGTGTCCGCCTTGAAGGAACCGGCCGGTGAGATGTGGTCGGTAGTCACCGAGTCGCCCAGCAGTGCCAGTATGTTGGCATCCTTGATATCGTCGATCGCGTCCGGTTCTTCCTTGAGCCCTTCGAAGAACGGCGGATGCTGGATATAGGTGGACTTGTCGGACCACTCGTACACCTTGCTTTCCGGCACCTTGATGGACTTCCAGGTGTCATCACCGTCGAAGACCTCCGCGTACTCCTTGCGGAACATGTCAGTTTTCACCTTCTCCACGGCTTCCGCGATTTCCTGCTGGCTGGGCCAGAGGTCTTTCAGGTACACCGGGTTGCCATCCTTGTCGTTGCCCAACGGATCTTTTGAGAGATCCAGGCGCACGTTGCCTGCCAGCGCATAGGCAACCACCAGGGGCGGCGATGCCAGCCAGTTGGTTTTCACCAGCGGATGCACCCGGCCTTCAAAGTTACGGTTACCCGAAAGGACAGAAGCGACCGTTAGATCACCATCTGCGATGGCTTTCTCTACCTCTTCGGGCAGCGGACCCGAGTTACCGATGCAGGTAGTGCAGCCGTAACCCACCAGGTTGAAGCCAAGCTTGTCGAGATCGTCCTGGAAACCACCGACCCGCAAATAATCGGTAACCACCTTAGAGCCCGGCGCCAGGGAAGTCTTGACCCAGGGCTTAGTGCTCAGTCCCTTCTCGACGGCTTTCTGGGCAATCAGGCCCGCGGCCATCATCACGCTCGGGTTGGAGGTGTTGGTGCAAGATGTAATTGCGGCAATCACCACCGCGCCAGGATCCAGCCGGGACTTCTCGCCGTTCATATTGAGCGGTTGGCTGGACGGATGCTCAAAGTAGGCGCTCTGCGCGCCAACAGCCGTACCGCCACCCTCAGATTCGAGCTTGCTCTCACGAACTTCCGCCGGCCCTTCGGCCGTTTCCATCAGCAGCTCAAAGGACGACTTCATGTTCTTGAGGGCAACCCTGTCCTGCGGCCGCTTGGGCCCTGCAAGGCTGGCCTCGACATCGCCCATATCGAGTTCCAGGCTGTCGGTGTATACCGGCTCATGGCCAGGCTCACGCCAGAGTCCCTGAGCCTTGGCGTAGGCTTCCACCAGCTCCAGCTGCTCTTCCTCGCGGCCGGTCAGGCGCATGTAGTTGATGGTCTGCTCGTCCACCGGGAAGAAACCGCAGGTAGCGCCGTATTCCGGCGCCATGTTGGCAATGGTGGCCCGATCCGCCACTGGCATATCTTTAAGGCCATCACCGTAGAATTCCACGAACTTGCCGACCACACCTTTCTTGCGCAGCATCTCGGTGACCGTAAGCACCAGGTCCGTCGCGGTAATGCCTTCACGGAGCTTGCCGGTAATCTTGAAGCCCACCACCTCGGGGATCAGCATCGAGACCGGCTGGCCCAGCATGGCGGCTTCCGCTTCAATACCGCCGACACCCCAGCCAAGAATGCCCAGGCCGTTGATCATGGTGGTGTGAGAGTCGGTACCGACCAGGGTGTCCGGATAGGCGATGGTCTTGCCGTCCTGATCCTTCTGCCAGACGGTCTTACCCAGATACTCCAGGTTCACCTGATGGCAGATACCGGTGCCCGGCGGCACCACACGGAAATTGTCGAACGCTTGCTGACCCCAGCGCAGGAATTCGTAGCGCTCCTGGTTGCGCTCCATCTCGATGGTGACGTTGTCTTTGAACGCTGATGGATCACCAAACTTGTCCACCATCACCGAGTGGTCGATGACCAGATCCACGGGCGACAGCGGATTGATCATGGCCGGATCCTTTCCGGCGGACTTGACCGCCTCTCGCATGGCGGCCAGATCAACCACCCCGGGTACGCCGGTGAAATCCTGCATCAACACACGGGCGGGACGGAACTGGATCTCGGTGTCGGAACGGCGGTCTTTCAGCCACTGGACCATGGCATCAATGTGGCTTCGATCAACAGTGGAGTCGTCCTCATTGCGCAGCAGGTTCTCCATTAACACTTTCAGCGAGAACGGCAAACGATTGAGGTCCCCGAGGGTGTCTGCAGCCTTGGGCAGGCTGTAGTAATGAAAGGTTTTACCGCCAGCATTAAGGCTGGAAAGGGTATTCAGGCTGTCTTTGCTGAGACTTTCGTTCGACATATGGTGCCTCCTTTTTCGTCGTTATCCGCGTATTCCGGAAGGCTCTTTCGAAGCCCTTTCAGCAACGCATCGACCGGGAAAACGATCAAGAACCCGTCCATAGCCTGATGAAAGGACTCCACAGCGTGAAGTCACCTTTAACTATTGCAGCAATTAACGAGAGTTCAACCGCGAGCCAATGAATGTTCGGCATCATTACGGTGAATATCAGACCAACGTCGGAGAGCCCGGGGACTCTCCAACGTCAGCCTTTGGAAAGGTTAGATGCGATAAAGCTTGACCAGTTCATCGAGTTTTTCGGTGACTGACTCAAGCTCCGTGGCCATGGTCCTGACCCGCTCGGCCTCGGACACCACATCGTTGTTGCGGGTAGCAACGGAATGAATACTCTCGTTGATCTGGAGTGACGTGGCCGCCTGTTCTTCCGAGGCAGAGGCGATTTGATAATTCATCCTGGACACTTCGCTGATGGCGGCCTCAACTTCCCGTATCGCTTCGCCGGTGTCGCGCATTGCCCGTGTGGACTCCGCCGATCGGGTACGCCCCATCTCCATGGACGCCTTTGTGGCTTCAGAGATTTCGCTCAGTTCACCGATGGTCGTCCGAATCTGGTCGGTAAACTCCTGAGTTCTCAGGGAGAGCGCCCTGACCTCATCCGCCACCACGGAGAAGCCACGGCCATGCTCGCCTGCCCTGGCTGCCTCAATGGCGGCGTTCAAGGCCAACAGATTGGTCTGTTCTGAGATCGCGTTGATCGAACCGACCACAGAAGTGATGGATTCAATTTTTTCGCCCAGCTCATCGACCCTGCTGGCACTACTTTCAAGCGCCTCGTCAGTGGCTTCGGTCAGCTTTGCCGCATTGGCCATCGCTTCGCCACCACGGGTAGCAGCGCCGGAGGCACTGCTGGCCGCGTCGGAGGCCAGCTGTGCGTTGCTGGCGACTTCCTGAACACTGGCCGACATTTCATTGATGGCTGTCGCCGCCTGATCAGTCTGCACCTGCTGCTCGTTGGCGATCTGCGTGGTGGTATCGCTGACACTGGTCATTTCATCGGCATTGGAACGAAGTTGCTCCGACAATTCTCGAAGTCTGGCAATAAGCTCGACGAACCGCGCCAGCATCTTGTTGAAGGAAGTGGCCGTAACGCTCTTATCGGCGTCATCGAGACGGGCGGTGAGATCGTTGTCACTGTCGAAGCCACGGACAATCTCAATAATCTGGATTGACTGTTTTTGCTCCGCGCCCATTCGAATCGCGAAGAACACGAGGATTGCCGCCTCAAACACCACAAAAGCCGCGTGCAGAAACGCCATCGACCAGCTGCAATCATAGTTGTAGATCATCAACGGCATGTCACCAAGAGATGCCCCGCCCAGCTGAAGACCCGTTAACGCCAGGTGATGCACAGCAATAGTACCTGCCGCCACCACCACCGGGAGCCAGTCTCTGTAAATGATTACCAGGGCAAGAGCAGCGAAAATGTGAAAATGCATTTCTATCCGCCCCATTTGGGCCTGGATCATGACGGCAGAAAACAGCATCAGACAGACCGCATACAGGCACGAGAGAGCCCGTGTTCCTCGCATGGTGGCGTACCCGCCCGCCGCCAGGCCGCCGACCAGCAAAGACGACACCAGAGCAAAGGTGGTAGTGCCATAACCCATCGGTACAAGTAACCCGACCACCGGAATATGAGCCAACAAAATGTAGAGCACCTGTCGATCGGTGCGCTCCCGGATTTCAACTTCATAAGACTGACTGTTTACCGCTGAAGTCATATAGGACTCTCACTATTGCTTTCTTTCAACAAGCGGCGAATATCCTGTTCAACCAGCTCAAGGTTCAGATCTGGCGTGGTGTAAACCAGCCTTCTTCGGAAATCTCCCGTGACCACATGCAAGTTGGCACTGTGGGCGATGAGGTCTTTGGTTGTGCCTACCTGTTTAACGGCAAAATCGTTGTACGCTGAAGCGAGTTTTTGCGCGGCCCGGTGATTTTCCGGCCGGTAGGCTCTGAATGCTTCGCCGAGACTCACGGCCGTCTGATCCAGCGCCTCCGGACCATCGTTCTCCGGGTCAAGGGTGACGAACACGAACTCAACGTCCGCCCCTTTCAAACGCTGGCTCAATTCCAACAAATTGACCAATTGAGCGGGGCAAACGGTTCCGCACTGACGATAACCAAAGAAAATAAAGGCGAGCCCATTCCGGGGTGGTTGATAGTCATTCAGGCGCTCACCCGGCTCATCGAGAGCCATGCCGTAGAAGCCACTGTGATTCAGCAGCGACGGCATTACAGGAAGTGCTATGGCCAGCAGAAACGCTGCGGCAAACAGCAGAATGCTTGTGGTTTGTCTGTTCACGTGTACCGTCCGTAAAAATCGCCGCAAGTTTGCTGGGAAAAGTGAAGCCACGCTATAGGTGCATTACACCGCACCAGCCCAAAAACTTGCATGTGGGGCATATTACGGACGCTAAAAGCGACAGATCAGTATTTGTTGTAATGAATAGTTAACTTTTCAGGAGTGACTCACATCTGCCGTTCGCCATAAAGCTGGGCGTAGAGCCCTTCCCTGGCAATAAGCTCGTCGTGATGACCCTCTTCAATAATGCGTCCATCCTCGAAAACGCAGGCTCGATCTGCCTGTTTAACGGCACTGAGTCGATGGGCAATGATCAGGGTAGTGCGCTGCTTCAGGAACGCTTCCAGATCGCGATGGAGCTGGAATTCGGTTTCCGCGTCCAGTGCCGAGGTGGCTTCATCCAGTATGACCACCGAAGGTTCCGAGAGGATCATCCGCGCAATGGCCAAACGCTGACGCTGGCCGCCAGAGAGGCGAACCCCCTGGCGGCCGATCACCGTATCAAGCTGATCATGCATGGCCGCAACCGTGGCATCCAGTTGGGCAATGCGCAGGGCCTCCCACAGTTCGGCGTCGGGCTTCTCCCGCCCCAGGGTCAGATTCTGGCGAACGGTATCGTTAAACAGCGCCGGGTGCTGGAGCACCGTCGCCACATGCTCGCGCAGGCACGGCAGGCCGAAACGCTGAACAGGCACGCCATCAATCAGCACCTCACCCTGTTGGGGCGTATACATGCCAAGGATCACCTGGATCAGGGTCGATTTGCCGCCGCCACTGGCTCCCACCAGCGCCACCTTCTCGCCCGGTGCCAACTCCAGATTAATGCCCCGCAGCACCTCTTCTTCCCCGTAGGCAAAATGGATATTCCGCAGGCTCAGTCCTACGGTTTGACGGTCGCGGAAGGGGTTCTCAAGCGCCGGATAGCGTGGCTCTTCTTTCAGATCCAGCAATCGGTTAATCCGTGCCAGGGCCGCATTGGCGGCAAACCAGGCATACTGCATGTTCAGCATCTCCTGAACTGGCGTCAGCATGAACCAGAGATAGCCGAAAATAGCGAACATCATGCCGATGCTCAGGTCGCTGAACAGCACGGTGATCATGGCCGCGGCCCGAAAGGCATCGACACCGAACTGGAACAGGGCAAAACTGGCCCGGCTGGCGGCGTCGCTGCGCCACTCAAACTGAATCGCGTGGTCACGTACGTTGCGGGCGCGATCAATCAGCTGGCGCAGGTAATGTTTTTCCCGGTTGGCCGCCCGCAACTGGTGAATGGCGTCCAGGGTTTCCGTAAGGTCACCCTGAAACTCCTCGTAAGCACTGTTCTCCCGACGCTTCAGTTCCTTGACCCGCTTGCCAATCAGAATCGTGGCGAAGATCACCAGCGGGTTGAACAGCAGAATCAGAAGGGCCAGCTGCCAGTGCACCCAGAGAAGTACAAGGGCGGTACCGAATACCGTAAGGCTGGCCACCAGAAACCGGCTGATGGTGGTCCCCAGAAACTGGTCGACGGTATCAAGATCGGTAATAAAGTGGCTGCTGATCCCGCCGGAGCCACGGGTTTCGTACTCCGACATGGCCACGCGCTGCAAACGCCCGAGCAACCGGGAGCGGATACGGAACACCACATCCTTGGAGACCTTGGAAAACTCCCGGGACTGCAAGACATTGAACGACAGTGCCGCCACCCGGAGCAGAAACGCGGCCAGAACCATCAGCCCGATATAAACCACCGGTGTTTCCCAGCTGCCCGGCAGTATTGAATCCATGACCGGTAACACCGGGCCAGGCTCGTCCAACAGCACTTCATCCACGAGAACCGGAAGCAGCAGGGGCACCGGCACACTCATGACGGTGGCCATGATCGCCAGCAGATTGGCGCGCACCAGCCTGGGCTTGTGCTTGAGCGCAAGCCCGAAGATATCCCGCCAGGTATACGGCTGTCGGGCTTCACGGGTGTCGATACCGGTTACGCTGTTCTGCGGGTGTTCCAAATAACCTCCGGAAAATGAAATCTGCCCGGTTGGATACGCCCGGGAACTGACAATAGTCTACCTGTTAACTGGTTTGCTGCGATCAAAACCGACATCTGTCATGATGAGCCAACGATTTTCTGATGGACCAGGACACAAGCACCTGTGAAACACGATTGCCACTACCATCCCGGCGACCCCGCAAAATGGCACTGCGGCGAGTGCCAGATCCACTACTGCAGCCGCTGCATGCCCGACGCCGACACTCGCCAGCGCCGCGCGCTGTGCCCGCACTGCAGCAAGGCCATGCGATACCTGGGCGCCGCCACCGAAGTGGTCCCGTTCTGGCAGCGACTCGGCGCGTTCTTCCGCTATCCGTTCCATACCGATCCGCTGATCGTCATTGCCATCTGTACCCTGGTGCCGGTCGTTGCACCTGCCAACCTCATCGGCATCCTGATCTGGCTGGTGCTGGCGCTTGCGCTCTTCAAATACACCTATGCGGTGATTAACCACACCGCCGAAGGTCACCTGAAACCGCCCGCCGTGTCCGTCGCCTTCACCGGCAGCGGGTTCGATATTGTCATCCTGCAGCTACTGGTGTTCGTGTTGATGGGCGGGCTGGTCGGCGCTGCCGCCATGCTCGGCGGCCCGATCCTGATGCTGTTGGCGCTGGCGTTTGTCATTCTGGCATTGCCGGCAAGCATCATGGTGCTGGCCATGGAGCGCTCAGTGGGCGCGGCGGTAAACCCAATGAATCTGGCGGTGCTGATCTCGCGAATCGGCACCCCCTATTTCCTGCTCTATGGCTATCTGATCCTGCTTACCCTCGCCTCTGGCGCGGCCCAGGACTTCGCCGTCAATCACTTTCCATTCTGGGTGGCCCAGCCCCTGGCCGGTTTCCTGAACAGTACCTTCACCCTGATCCTGTTCCACATGTTGGGCTATCTGCTGTTTCAGTATCAGGAAGAGCTGGGATTTGCCTCGGACATCCAGGATGAAACCGCCGGGCAGGACACCCACCAGCGCGACCGCAGTGCCCGCTTCGATGCCGATATCGACATGAACCTGAAAGACGGCAACTACGACCGGGTGCAGAGCATGTTGAAGGAAGCGCTGAAGCGGGATCGGGACAACGCACTGAGAATCGGCCAGTTGTACCAGCTACTGACGGCCCGCCAGGACACCGACGAACTCTACCGGTACCACCCACGCATCCTGGGCTGGCTGGCCGACCGCAACGATGGCGAAGGCATCGCTGGTGTGCTGAACACGATTCAGCAAGCAGAACCCGGCTTCAAACTGGAGGATCCGGACCTGTCGGTACGCTGCGCCCGGGCCCTGTACCACCGGGGCCAGTTCAAGCCTGCCTTGCGAGTGCTGCAGGATTTCCACAAGCGCTTCCCGGACAGCGAACAACTGGCTCCCGCCTACCTCCTGGTGGCCCAGACCCTGGCCAACGGATTATCCCAGTGGGAAAAGGCGACGGCTTTCCTGACGTTTATTCAGAAGAAGTGCGTGAACCATCCGCTGCATGAGCAGATTACGGTTTATCTGGAGCAGGCTCAGAATAAGGAGCCATTGAAGGGACCGAAAGCAACGTTTTCTGTCCAGGACTGACGCAGGGTGTGGGAGGGGCTTCCCAAAACCGTGCGGAGCCAGGGATGGCGGAGCCGAGCGAACAGGGACGTATTCACAGCGTGTTTTGGGAAGCCCCTCCCATACCCTGCTCCCCCGAGGCTAGCCGGCCTGAAGAAGTTGGCGATAATGACGAGCTTTGGGCGCCATCTGCCGCTTTTCGAACTCTTCCGCCAGCAACCGACAGGCCTCGGTGGTCAACATATCATCGCCGGTGCTTTTCAGCCGCTCGAAGGCTTTCTCAGCGGCTTTCAAATCGTGCTGCTTCAGGCTGGTAAACAACACCCGATTATGGTCCTCCGCCGCTAACGGCTGATAGCTCTCCCCCTTGCCCAGGTATTCCTGCCAGATAGCAAGCATCTGCTCCGGCTGTCGGCGGCTGAGGGCATCGTTCATAAGCTCTTTGGCCCGATCCCGGTACTCTGGCAGATCCGGCCGGAGCTTGGCCAAGTGGTAAAGATGTTCCAGCAGAATATGGCGTTCCGGGTAATGCTCGCGCAGGGCCTCGAATTGCCGTCTCGCCAGATCGAACTCCATCCGGCCCAGGCTGGCCATGGCCTGGGCGTAACCACTGGTGAACCGGGCGTCCTGCTCTTCCTCTTCCGGCTCGAAGAACTCTTCGCGCACCTGCAACCAGCTCTTGCCGAGCAGCCAGACGAGTCCTGCGCCAGCAATAAGGCCGCCGGCATGTGCCATGTAGGCGATACCGGTGGCGCCGGCATACCAGTAATCGTAGATTTCCTTGCCCACCCATACGGGCAGCAGGGCGATGGCGGGGGCCCGGAAGTAGTTGAAATAGACGCCCAGAAAATAGAAGAAACGGATTTTCTGTAGCCCGTAGATGGCCACATACATACCCATGAGGCCAGAGATCGAACCGGACGCGCCCACCAATGGCACGTAGCTGCCCGCCGAGAATGCAGTAAACATCAGACCGGAGAGGGCGCCGCACACCAGATAGGCAATCAGGTACCGACCGGGCCCCAGCGCCTTCTCGACGGTAAAACCGAGCAGGAACAGGAAGATCAGGTTACCAATGATATGGCCCCAGCCGCCGTGCAGAAACTGGTAGGTAATCAGGGTGTACAGCGACAGATCCGCCGGCACCAGACCAAGCTGGTTGGCACTGAGTTTCTGGAGGTAGTCCTGCTCGATGATGCTGCGTTGTTCCTGCCAGTGCGCCCGCTCCGCCGGCGCCCAGATAACATCGCGATTCTGTAGGAGGTACTGGTAGAACTCCCGATCCATCATCAGGTTGATGGCCAGCCAGAAATGTTCGTTCTCTTCCCGGAGTTGCTGGAACTGCTGGAGCTCGTAGACCCGGCTCTCCTCGCCCTGGAACTGGATTTGCCGCTGCAGGTAGTCCTCGTACGCAGGTGCCTCCAGCTCGTGAAGATCGGCGGACAGGTATTGTTCAACGGCCTGTTCGAGTTTGCGGCTGTCACCGCCCTGATAGAACAGGAAAACCAGCAGGCAGGCCATGATCAGGCCAAGGGTCACCCACGGCGGGCGTTTCCAGTTGATGGCGTTTTCAGCGGGGATAATCAGCATGGGCGGTCACAATTCATCACAATCTGTCCCTGAAACTCTGCTTTTTACCACAGCCCGGCCTTCTTTTCGCGCTCAAATGGAATCCAGCGCAAAGGTCGTACCGGGTCAATCCCGGAAATGTGGCACACCCCACAGAGTCGGCAAAGCCCGTGACACTGGCCCGGCTGTCATTCGGATGTCACACAAATGACATTCAATCGGTTTCATCGAGAGAGTGGACCGGGCCACATATCGACCTTTCGCCAATTGCCGTTGTTCCTGCTCCAGCCAATAGTGATCAGGAATAACAAGAAAAACCGGACACCGAACCAAGGATTTTTCAGATGACCGTACTCGTATTGGATAACCCGGAGCTGATAGCCAATGCCGCGATAGCTGCCGGCTTTACCACGGCCAACTTCGAAGCCGGAACCAGGCGCCCGCACCGCATGAAGTTCCATTACGGCTTCAACAAACACGCACTGGGCAGCGACGACGTTGCTTTCCTGCGACAGCACGCAAGCTACCTCAGGAACCATCCTGCCATCTCCGTCAGAATTCACGGCCACTCCGACAACTTCGGTTCGGAAGACTACAACCGGTTTCTTTCACGACTGCGCGCCAATGCGGTCGCCCGGTTCCTGATGCAGGAAGGTGTGGCCGAATCCCGGATTTTCATGAGTCACTGGGGCTCAGCTCGACCTCTGGCAACGCCGGAAGACCGGGCAGCCAATCGCCGCGTGGAACTCGAATACCTGACCATGGATGTGGCCCGAGCACTCTGAACTGGCATTACAGAAACCAGTTTGCACTAAAAAGGGGGCCAGGCCCCCTCTTCGTTTACTTCTTTGACTTATCTTAGCACTGTTCAGCCATAGACCTGCCAAACATTCCACAGCAGCAACAACGCAGCCACCAGAATCGACAACCAGGTAAGCAGTATGCCGATCATCCGGGCCCAATGGGTGCCGCCCCGCCCGTTGATCATGCCGAAGGCATGAAGAATACGGCCAACCACCAGAGCCATGCCGGTCCAGTAAATCAGTCCGCTGGCAACGCCATTGAGTTCTGCAATAGCGAGCATGATCAGACCAATCGGGGCATACTCCACCAGGTTGGCGTGGGCCCTTACCGCCGCCTCGAAATCCCGGTCATCGGTTACACCCAGCCCCTTCTTGTACTTCAGACGAAACCTGACGACCTGGGCCGACAACACCAGCAAAAGAATGCCGATAACGGCGGCAAACACTCCAGTTACGGGTACGATCATGCTCAGGCCTTCTTGATTGCACTAACAATAGCGAGAAGTAACACTGCGCCGACCGTCGCCGTTACCAGCTCACCGACAGCACCCTGGGCCGCCAGACCCAGAAGACGGAAAACAAAACCGCCGACAAACGAGCCAACAATACCAATACCGATGTTGGCCAGAACGCCGAAGCCACGGCCTTTCATGATCAGACCAGCCAACCAACCGGCTACACCGCCAATAATCAGAAACAGAATCAGATTCATCTCTTGCCTCTCCCTGAGGGTCGTTGAACGAAACGATCAGTCCCGCAAGACTGCCCTGTTTGCCATGGTGCTTCAAGCACTTCCAGATCCGACAATTACAGTGTGGCAATCGTTTCCGACATTTTTCGGTGGCAACGTTCGATCAGCTCCGGAATATCCTCAGCAGTGAGGCCCTCGGTTTCAATGGGCGGCAGGATCCGAATAGACACCGATTCACGGCGGCCAGTCCAACCGACGGCCTCATCGGCATATTCCTGAACACAGACCATCGTGATCGGCGCACCCGATGCCACCGCTGCATGAAATGCGCCTTTCTTGAATTTCTGCAATCCTCGCCCCCTGCTACGAGTGCCTTCGGGGAACACCCAAAGACTTTTGCGATCCCGAGCAATGGCACTGCTGGTGGCCTTCATAACCGCAATGGCCTTGTGGGAACGCCCGCGGTTGAGGATAACGTTGCCGCCGAGCCAGAACACCTGGCCAAAGAAAGGCACCCAAACCAATGACGATTTACCAACCGTGACGGTGCGCGGCGGCAACAGGTCGCCCAAAACAAACAGATCGTCATTGTGCTGGTGATTGGCAATGACGACGGTGGGCCGATCCTGCGGCATATTTTCCCAGCCTTCCAAAAGCCGCTCCATACCCAGGAATGCACGCCCGAAACGAGCCACAACCCACGCAAGATAACGGTTGTTATCCGGATTGAAGGGCCTTGCCGCGTAGAACACCAGCGCGAACAGGCAGATGATCGGCACGCTCAGCCAAGCCAGCAGTTTTCTGATAATACCCATGCAACCAAACTCTGCAGCACAATTTTGGCGCACAAGTGTACGCCAACTCTATATTCCGGCAACAGTGTCAATTTGTTCCGTTTGTTTACCCCTTGCCGAGGCCCTGACGACGTACCGCAGTGGCCCCCCGGCGTCGACACTGTCGAACGGGTAACAGGTCACCAGTAGAAGCGTCCCCTCCGGCAAACTTTGGGTATCGATAAGCTCTGAACGGCTGTCGACCACCCGGGCCCCTTCCACCAGGTAGCTTTGCCAACGACCATCCCGGGCCTGCAGACGGACCTCATTGCCGGTTTCCAGCGCTTTCAGACTCCGAAAATGGGTATCCCGGTGCCCCGCAATGATCACGGCTCCGCCGGTATTGTCTCCGCCGGTCAACCGACCTGGCCCGAAGGCGAGGCTTTCGCCATGGGTATTGGCCAGCACAATCATGGAATCGTTCAGCTCCGGAATAGCCAGTCGACCGACCGGCCAGGTGTCTGCCCAGGGCCAGGGCCGCGATTCCGTCTGGCGGGCCTGGCTTTCCGCCCAGGCAACCTCTAGCAATTCCTGGGCAATCACCGCCTTTAGGGGAATCCATAACCCGAATACCAACAAGGTAGCAGAGCTGGTCAACAACAGGAGCAGGAGCCTGGTCATGCGAATGCCCTCCTCTGCAGCAGCACGAGCGCCAGGCAAAACATCAGACCGACCACACCAAGCGCGATCAGCAACGGCGCCGACGTTGCCGTCTGTGGGTAGCGCAGCATGCCGGCCTGGCTTCCCGCTGGCAGGAGGGTGGGCAGATTATCCGAGACCATCGGCGTTTCTGTGCTGCGGGCCGGTGTGGAATCCACGGCGACAAAACTGGTATAGGCAGACATCAGTCCGTGCTTGACCGCCAGCCCGGTAATGCCGGCCCTGTCTGGCTCCCGGCCCGCCACCTTCGCCTCATCCTCCAGACTGTCGATCTTCTCTCTGGCCCAATGCCGATGAAGCCCGGTTGCGGAGGCAGCCTGTTGCAGATCCAGTGTCCTGTTCCAGTCCTGGCCACCTGGCAGGCGCCCCGACACCTTCAATTCCCCCATGGCCGGGACGCCCCGGACCACATGAATCAGGGGTTCGCCCTGGAACAGATCCCCCGGGCGTGCCGGGAAGGCCTCCCTGCCGGTTTCCTGGCCGGGCCAATTGACCCGGATATCCGTCAGAACCGGCGACTCCATGGCTGAAAACAGGGCCTGCAGAGGTCCGTCTACATCGGAAGGCGACTGGATCGCCGTATAGGTCCCCCGGCCCCAGCGGGCGGCCTCACGCATGAAATGCCGGTTGGGCGCAGAGCCAATAGCCACGGTAAACAACCGCTGGCTGCCCAGCTGCTCGCGAATCTGCCGAAACAGCGCAGCCTCATTGCCCACTGCGCCATCGGTGATGAAAATCACCTGACGCACGCGCGCTCCCGCTTCAGTCTCCACCCCACTGTCCAGCGCCCTGGACAGGGCCGACGCCATTTCCGTTCCGCCATCAGCCCGAAGGCGATCCACGTACTGACGGGCTCGGGCAAGATTATTGCCGGTGGCCACTTCCGGCTGCATGAACAGGGAGTGCGTCTGGCTGTTGAACTGGATCACGTTGAAACGGTCCCGTGGTGTCAGTGTGTCCAGCCCCGCCTGAAGCGCACTTCGAGCCTGTCGGATCGACTCCCCCGCCATGGAACCGGAGGTGTCGATTACAAACACCAGATCCCGCGGCAGCACCATTGAACCGTTATCACCCGGCACCAGCATGGCCATCAAATAGTCCTCCCCCTGCCAGGACTGATGAAAGACCGCTGCGGAGGGTTCCAGCCCGGCAACCGGGCGCCACCGCACCACAAAATCGCGGTTCATAAGGATTTCGCCACCCTCGGGACTAACACTGAAGGTCTGGCCATCCTGGCGGCTAGCGAGACGGTGCGACGGACTGGAAACGCTCTCCAGCGGCAGCCCGGAATCAATCACCAGTTCAATGGAGGCACGATGGCTGTCTGTCGCCACATCGGTCGGGTTAACGGTAAACGGGCTGATCGCACTGGCATCCGGCACCTCGGTCGTGGGCAGCGCCCACCCACCTTGCCACTGATCCGGTGCCTTGCTGACCGGCCGTCCCGGCATGTATCGGGGCGTCAGCGTGGTGGGAACCGTGAGTTCGAACACCCCGGCCTGATACTGCACCGGCTGCTGGTATTTCAGCTCCACCGATACCGTCTCCCCCGGCGGGATATTGGCTACCCGGGCGGTAAACAGGTTCGGACGCTGCTGCTCCACATTCGCCGCATGCTGCCCGGCCTGTTTTGCCTTCTCATAGGTCTTACGCGCCGTTTCCTTCGGCTGCACCTTGCCCTCGATGGTCCGCTCCCCCACTTTCATGGTCAGGCCGTAGACGCTGGCCTTCTCCGGCAACGGGAACACAAACACGCCCTCCCGCCACTGGTCGCTGGTGTTCCGAAAACTCCTCAGAAGTCGGGAATCGGCGATCAACCCGCTGACGCGCACGTCGAAATCGCTCTCAAGCACCAGGGCCGGCTCCTGCCAATGGCCCTGGCCATCGACAAAGTGCAACTGGCCGACGTTGTCGGCCTCATTTGCCTCGGCATACAGCGGATGAACAAACAGCATTAACAGAACCGACAGCCACAAGCTGACGTCCTCCAGAATGCGCTTGAACCGGAATCGCTGGCGCCTGGAAGCAGCGGCTGGCGCGTAAAGCCTGAGAGAAGAACTGGAAATAATCATGAGAGAATCCTTTTGACTGCATGACTGTGCGAGACACCGCCATTTCAGCAATCCGGAAAGGAACTCCCATGACAGATTGCGACAAACCGCCCTCAAAAAATGATGAATTGTGGCAACAAGGCCCTTCGAACTTGTTATCACCCTCTGCCGTGGTTAAATAGGCACACACCGGCAAGGGGAAGCAGCCGCCACCATGAAGAAACACGTTGTACTGATCGAAGACGAACCCGCCATCCGCGACAATTACCGCGCCGCGTTCGAGCGCCGTGGCTATCGTGTCAGCGCCCATGGCGACCGGGCATCAGCCTGGCAGGTGCTGCGTCAGTCACTGCCCGATCTGGCCATCATTGATGTCGGCCTGGGCGACGAACCGGAAGGCGGTTTTGCCCTTTGTCAGGATCTGCGGTCACTGTCCCAGACCCTGCCGATTATCTTTCTGACCGCCCGTGACAGCGACATTGATTCCGTTCATGGCCTGCGCCTTGGGGCCGACGACTACGTCACCAAAGACATGAGCCTTGACCATCTGCTGGCCCGGGTCACCGCTCTCCTTAGACGGGCCGATGCCTGGGCCGAGGCCCTCCAGAAGCCGGACGAAGTTCTCCAGCGGGGCAAACTCACGTTGAATGTAGATCGCATGACGGTTGCCTGGGGCGAGACGCCCATCGACCTGACCGTCACTGAATTCTGGATGCTCCACTCCCTGGTACAGCACCCAGGCCATGTCCGCAGCCGTGAACAATTGATGGAAGCCGCCAGCACGGTGCTGGATGACAATACCGTCACCTCTCACATCAAACGTATCCGCCGCAAGTTCCTGCAACTGGATGAGACCTTCGATGGCATCCAGACCGCCTACGGCATGGGTTATCGCTGGAATGCCCGTGAGGTC
Organism: Marinobacter sp. MIT932201; assembly: GCF_047123295.1. Classification (NCBI taxonomy): domain Bacteria; kingdom Pseudomonadati; phylum Pseudomonadota; class Gammaproteobacteria; order Pseudomonadales; family Marinobacteraceae; genus Marinobacter; species Marinobacter sp. MIT932201. The sequence continues at coordinate 4,132,985 of NZ_CP138917.1, forward strand.
TGAACCTTGAGTCTCAAGCGCCAGCTGTTCGTCGCCAGTTTGCTGATGCTGCTGATTCCCTGGGCAGGCCTGCAGTTTGTCCTTGAACTGGACGACGCCCTCCGCCAACAGGCCCGGCAGCAACTGCAGGCCCAGGCCGGGAGGCTGGCGGAAACCGCCGGCGATCAAATCATTGGTGCAACCGTCATCACACCCGAGGAGCCAGCCATCTATGTTGAGCCGCTAACGGGTAGCCTGAATCTGGATGGTTATGGTGCTGACTGGCCGGGCTTTGACGAAGAAAATCAGGACAGAAACTGGCAAGGCCAAACCCACAGCCAAACCGGAGAGCACTCTCTTCAATGGCAGGCCATGACCGACCGGCGGCACCTGTTCCTGCTGATCCGCGTTAACCAGCGACAACCGGTGTTCTTCAACCCGGGCAGCCCAGACCAGGCCCATGATCGTCTCAGGCTGTGGCTGGAGCCGGCTGCGGGCAACCTGACTCCCGGTGCGCAACGGACATCCTGGCTGCTGCGCACGCCGGCTCCGGGTCAGCTGTATGGTCTGGAAGAAGCCAGCCAACTGCCGGACTACCGTATTTCCGGATTCATGCAACAAACCGGCAGCGGCTGGCAACTGGAGCTGAAGTTACCCATGCCTGCAAACCGCAGCCGCCTGGGTTTTGCGGCATTGTGGGGCAATGACCAGGAAGCCGGCGTTTCTACGCCGGTCGATCCGCTGCCGGTTCTGGTCGGTCGCAATCTGGCCCTTGAGCGCCAAATGGAACCGCAGTTGAACCAGGGCCAGCGGGTACGCCTGGTTGAACCGGCAGGCTGGGTGATCGCACGGCAGCATTCGGACACTGCGTCGCAAGCGCCGGATTTCGACAGCCTGAGCCCGTTGCAGGTGGTCGAGCAGATCAGTCTCAACGCCCTCCGGGGCCTGGTGCGCCTCTACCAGCCGGAGCCCACCGCCATTGAAACCGGCACAAACCGTGTGGCTATCGAGGCTCTCCCGGAGGAAGGCCTCGTTCGACACGAGGATGACAGCGTCTGGCTGCTAACCACGAGGGAGGTTTTCGGTGGTCGCACACTGATCCTCGAGCAGTCACTGGACCAGCTCCTGACTCTTTCCGGCTCTGCCCTGGGCTCGGTCATTGCCCGAAGCACACTCATCATTGTCGCACTGACCCTGGTTCTGCTCGGCTACGCCAGCTGGCTGTCATGGCGAATTACTCGCCTGCAGCGCGCTGTCAGCGCAAGCATTGACGAAGATGGCCGGATTACCGGCCGGGTGCCGGATGCCCGAAGCAACGATGAACTGGGCCAACTGCAGCGGCACTTCAGCCTGATGGTGGACCGGCTCCACGGCTACAACCGCTACCTGGAGAGCTTCTCGAGGCGACTGTCCCATGAGCTGAAAACCCCTGTCGCGGTGGTTCGTTCCTCGCTGGAAAACCTGAACCACAGCGACTCGGAAGAAGAGCAAAGGCAGTACATTGAACGGGCTGCTTCAGCCACGGAACGTCTCCGGCAGATACTCCATGGCATGAGCGAAGCAGCGCGGCTTGAACAGAGCCTCGACCATGCGGATAAAGAACAGTTTGATCTGGCCGCAGTGGCCGCCGAAGCCACGGCCGCCTACCAGGCACTTGATCCCAGCCATCAGATTCGCTATTCGGGGCCCGATGCGGGCTGCATGATCACCGGCTCTCCGGAGCTCATGGTGCAGCTTCTCGACAAACTGGTGGACAACGCCCGTGATTTCACACCACAGGAAGGCCTGATCGAGATAGCCCTGGACTCAAGTTCAGAAGGCCTGTGCCTATCCGTTTTCAACCAGGGCTCGGCGCTGCCAGAAGACACCACAACGGACATTTTCAGCCCGTTTGTCTCGATGCGGGACGGCCAGGAACAGGGCCACCTGGGGCAGGGTTTGCTGATCGTCAGCCTGATTGCCGACTACCATGGTGCCCGGGTGGAAGCCCGCAACCGCACCCAAGGTGGCATTGACGGCGTGAGCTTCCGGGTTATTATCCCTGCCATCCATTCTTGAAAACAGGAACTGCCCGCCGTGAGCGCACGCCTGGACTCCCTTGATATCCACCCGCTTCGGAACGATCTCTACAACGAGCTCCATTCACGACCGTTCCAGGTGTTGCCGACACCGGCGCGGGTCACCCAGATGGCGGTGTTGACCACGCCCGAGCAGCGGGAACAGCAATTCCGGCATCTGCAGGAGCTCCATCGGCTGATGGGGCACCCGGTGCCCGAAAAAGAAGTGGGCTGCTTCGAGCACACCTTTGGTTCTTTGCGGGTTCGGCGCGAGATGCACATGGAGTTTGCGTCTTACACCTTCATCAATCTGGACGCGGGCGATGAAGCACCATTTACCGAGACGGGTATTACGCCGCTGCCGGCAGGTTGGCTGGAACAGCTGACCGGCACAGTGATTGCTGCCTTCCATCTGGAAGTCCGGCCCGCCGCTGATGGCACCGAAGGCGACCTGGATTATGTCCGCAAGCACTTCGAAGGCATGCGACTGGTCGGCTCCAGCCCCCAGGAAGGCGCCGCCCGCGTGTGGGGCACCTTTCGGCTGCATAGTGACGGTTTTGGCCGCTTTATGGTGATGAACCACCACATGTCAGACAGCCAGCTGGGACGCCTGACCCAGCGCCTGATGGAAATTGAAACTTACCGCCTGATGTCACTGCTGGCGCTACCGGTTGCCCGGGAAATCACGCCATCCCTGAACGATATGGACGAGAAACTGGCAGTGATTACCCGATCACTGGCCGAAAACGAAACGGTGGATGAAGAAAAGCTCCTGGCCCAGCTGACCAACATCGCGGCCCGTATCGAGGCCTTCCGAGCCCACTCCACGTTCCGGTTTTCCGCCACCAGAGCTTACCATCAGCTGGTACTGACCCGCCTGGAAGAACTGCGGGAAGACGAACTTTCAGGCCACCTGACCCTGACCGAATTCATGACCCGCCGGCTGACACCGGCGGTGAAAACCTGCGAGGCGGTCAGTGAGCGGCTGGAAGATCTGTCACGCCGGATCGACCGGGCGTCAGACATGATGCGCACCCGGGTGGAACTGGCCATCCAGAGCCAGAACCAGCAACTGCTCAGCTCCATGGACCGGCGCTCCAAAATTCAGCTGATGATGCAGCACACGGTGGAAGGTTTCTCCGTGGTGGCCATTACCTATTACCTGATTGGCCTGCTGAAATTCGGGCTGGATTCGGTTTATGAAGCTGGCGTGGCCTTCAACAAAACCTTGGTTCTCGGCATCGCCATTCCGGTGGTGATGACCCTGGTGTTTCTCGGGGTTCGTGTGGTCCACCACCACTTTATCAAGATGGCAAAACGGCAGTAGCTACTTCAGTTTGCCCAGCTCCCGCTCGCCGGCAAACTGCCGGTAGAACTGCTGGGCCGTTCGGCCGTTGCGCACGCCCTTGGCGGTGGCGAAGCGAATGGCCTCCCGGTGCAGGCCTTCACGGTCATCAAATTGCGGGAAAAGTGCATCCACGGCCTGTAGGAAGACGTCCTGCGAGAAGGCATAGAATGATAGCTGCAGACCGAAGCGGTCCGCCAGCGAGACCTGCTCTTCGATGGCCTCCGCCGGGTGCAGCTCCCCGTCCCGCATCTCGCTCTTGAGGTTGTCAGACATGAACTCCGGCATCAGGTGCCGGCGGTTGGAGGTGGCATATACCCGCACGTTCTCCGGCGGCAGTTCCAGGGAACCCTCAAGCACACTTTTCAGGGCCTTATAGCTGGACTCGCCCACGTCGAACGACAGATCGTCGCAGAAAATCACGAATCGGAACGGCAGATCGCAAATGTCGTCAACAATCTCTGGCAGATTGACCAGATCGTCCTTGTCCACCTCAATCATCCGGAGCCCGCGCTCCTTATATCGATTCAGCAATGCCTTGATCAGGGACGACTTACCCGTGCCCCGGGAGCCCCAGAGCAAGGCGTTGTTGGAGGGTTCACCAGCAAGAAAGCGCTCGGTATTGCGGGCCAGGGCTTGTTGTTGCCGGTCGATACCCTTCAGGTCCTGCCATTGCACCGGATCGAGTCGGCGGATGGCACGAAGCCCTGAACGATGGCGACGCCAGACCGCCGCCGGAGTGGATTGCCAGTCAAAGGGTGCATTCGCAGACATAAACCTCTTTCCTATTCCGTCCTGGGCCAGCCTGTGAAACACTGACCCTGAAAAAACCTTGATAACAGGAGACTTTACCCCAAATGGCCGTAAAATCCGTCGCTTTGGTGGCACACGACAACAAGAAAAAGGAACTGGTGGACTGGGTTGCCGAAAACCGCACCCGCTTTGCCCCACTAAAACTCTACGCCACCGGCACCACCGGACGGCTGCTACGGGACAACCTGGAGCGGGATGACATCCATTGCCTGCTCAGTGGACCCCTGGGCGGCGACCAGCAAATCGGCGCAAAAATTGCCGAGGGCGAAATCGACCTGCTGGTGTTCTTCTGGGATCCACTCGAACCCCAACCCCACGACCCGGATATCAAGGCCCTGCTGCGGATTGCCGCGCTGTGGAACATCCCGGTGGCCTGCAACCGGGCAACGGCCGAATTCATTCTGACCTCAGCCTACATGACCGACGACCAGCACCAGCCGAAAAAGCCCGACTTCTCCGATTACACCGGTCGCTCGGTCAGCGCCTGAATAATGTTCAATCGGGCCGCTTACAGCTACACTAAAAAAGAAGCTGTAAAGGAACGCCGGCCTGCCGATGAAAACTCGCGCGACTCACAAAAATAGCGGATGCTGGAGGGTGGCCGCTGCATTTCTCTGGGGCTTTTATCTTTTGCTGACAGCCCCATTGGCGTTTTCCGAGCAGCCCGACGAGACCATTACCGTCGGTATCGTTGGCGACAACAAACCCTACTCGTTCGATGATGGCCCCGGCGCCTCCGGCTTTTCTGTGGATGTTCTCAGGGAGGTGGCCCGACAGTCGGGCCTGAACTTCCGGTTCCGGGCCGGCAGCTGGCCGGAAATCTACGATGCGTTTCTGCGCGGTGAGCTGGATGTTATTGATGGCATTTCTTTCAGTGCCGAACGCTCGGAAAAAATCCTGTTCACCGAGCCCTATCATCTGCGCCAGACCTATCTGATGCATAACAGCCAGGAGCCGATGGGGCAGATAAGCTCGCTGGCGGACCTCGAAAACAGGCGTGTAGGCGTCGTACGCGATGTCTATTACCGTGACGCTCTTGAGGAACACGGGCTGTCCATTACCAGCTACGATTCTGTTCACAGCATGATTCGTGCCCTCGCGTTTGGCTGGGTTGATGTCATTATCGGCCCAAGACTGACCCTTCAATATTATGCCAACCAGGCCGGCTTTGGTTTTCTTGAAATCGCTGGGACCGCCCCCCTTGGAGATCTGGCAACCGAGGATTTTCGCATTGGCGTACTCAAATCCAATGAGGGCCTTTACCAGAGAATCACTGAGGGCCTGGAGCGGATTCCAGTCGAGCGCATCAACGAGCTGCTCAACCGTTGGCAGGAACTGGGCGGAAATAGCCTTTCCAACGGCGTCAGCTTTACCCTGACGCCAAGGCAACGCGAGTTTATCGCCGAGACCGGCCCCGTTCGCGTTGGCCTGATGCGGGACTACGCGCCCTACAGCTTCGAGAGCGCAACCCGGATTCACGGGTTGAGCGTTGATGTGCTCGGCCGAATATCAGACCTGACCGGGTTGCAGATCATCCCTGTGGAAGGCCAATGGATCGAACTGCTCCCGCTGTTCAGAGACGGGGAAATCGATGTATTGGCCAACATGTCATACCGACCCGAGCGCGAGGCATTTACCCGATTTACCCAGCCCTACCATACGATTCCCAACGTGGCGTTTACCCGGGACCCTGCCCTGAGAATCAACAGCCTTGAAGACCTGAAGAGCCAGCGCGTGGCTCTGGGCTCTGGCATCTACTACGAAGAACCGGTGCGCAATGCACTCGGTGAGAATGCGAGGATCTTTACCACCCAGGACACCATGTTCCAGGCACTTGCGAGAGATGAGGTGGATGTGGTGCTCGCGGCCCTGCCCAACGGCAACTTCTGGGTGCGTGAGATGGGCATAACAGGCGTGAGAATCGCCGGCGAGCTAATCATCGACGGCCAGAGCGGGGAGGATCTGAGGTTCGGTGTCAGACCTGGTCTGGCACCGTTGGTGGACACCCTGAATCAGGCATTGTCAGCAATCACCCCGGAAGAGATGCACGCCATTGAAACCCGCTGGCTGGGTGCCAGTGTCGACCTGGAAGTGCAGGCAACGGGAGAAGTGACCCTGAATGCTGCAGAGCTGGCCTGGCTCGAGTCCCACAACCACCAGATCAACACCTGCATCGATCCGGATTGGTTTCCACTTGAAGGCCTTGATGCAGAGGGTAAGCATGCCGGGTTATCGGCGGAAGTAGTCCGCTTGTTTTCAAAACGGACGCCCATTCAATTCGAACTGGTTCGCACCGACACCTGGACAGAATCCATTCTCAGCATGAAGAGGGGCGAGTGCGATATCTTCACGATGGCGATGCAAACGCCAGAGCGGCTGGATTACCTGAACTTTACCGACCCCTATCTTGAGGTGCCCACGGTTGTCCTTGGGCGGATTGAGGCTCCGTTTATCGAACGTGTTGGCGATCTGCGAGGCCAGCGAATCGGCATTGTTGAGGGTTACGCCTTTGAAGAACTTCTGCGAAGCCGCTACCCCTCAATGAACCTGGTTGAAGTCGCCAACGAGCAGGCAGGTCTGCGTAAATTACAGAGCAACGAGTTGGATGGGTACATTACAACACTGGCAACCGCCAGCTATTACATGCAGGAACTCGGGCTTGCCGACTTGAAAGTCATCGGCCGTATTCCGGCAGACTGGTCACTGTCGGTAGCTACTCGCAAAGAGGAGCCCGTGGTTTTTGGCATCATGCAAAAGCTGGTATCCAGCCTGACTTCTGAAGAGCGGAAAAATCTCGAACGGCAATGGCGCAATATTCAGATTGAGGAATCCGTGGACTACACGCTGATCTGGCGTTTATCCATCGCCGCGATACTCATAGCTGGCCTTCTTGTCTTCTGGAACCGAAAACTCGGTCGGCTAAACAGGGATCTGTCCCACGCCAACGAAACCCTCGCCCGGCTGAGCGTTACCGACGACTTGACCAAGCTGGGCAACCGAAGCTATTTCGACCAGGAATTCCGCAAGAGTTTCCAATGGTGCCAGCGCCACGGTTCGGGCTTTGCTGTCGCGATGGTGGACGCCGACCATTTCAAGATGATCAACGATAATTACGGCCACGAGGCGGGGGATGTCTGCCTGCAAACACTGGCTGGCCTGATGCGTGAACACTTCCGCCGCGAAACCGACAGGCTCTCCCGCTTCGGTGGTGAAGAGTTTGTTATTTTTGCCAGCTACGAAGACAGGAACGAGATCAGGAATCGCCTCGAGACTTTCCGCAAGGCCGTACAGAAAAGCTGCTCGGTGTGCGGCGAACACGAAGTCAACCTGACCATCAGCATTGGCCTCGCCACAGGCATTCCCGGACCCGACGACTCGCCAGCGGAATTTCTGCGGCAGGCTGACCAGGCGCTCTATCAGGCCAAACAGAATGGCCGCAACCGCCTCGAAGCTCGTTCGGTGGGCTCCTGAGTGGTGCTAGACTAGAATAAAAACAAAGCTACAAGGAGAACACCATGGCACGTATTTACGAGGACAACTCCCTGTCCATCGGCAACACCCCGTTGGTCAGACTGAACCGCGTCAACGATGGCGCCACCATCTGGGCCAAGATCGAGGGCCGCAACCCGGCCTATTCGGTCAAATGCCGGATTGGCTCAGCCATGATCTGGGACGCCGAAAAACGCGGCACCCTGAAACCCGGTATGACCATCGTGGAGCCCACCAGTGGAAACACGGGCATCGCCCTGGCCTACGTGGCAGCCGCCAGGGGCTATAAACTGATCCTGACCATGCCCGCTTCCATGAGCCTGGAGCGTCGCAAGGTGCTCAAAGCACTCGGTGCAGAGCTGGTACTGACCGAACCAGCCAAAGGTATGCCGGGCGCCATCGCCAAGGCTGAAGAAATCTTTGCCAGCGATCCAGACAATCATTTTCTGCCTCAGCAGTTCCAGAACCCGGCCAATCCCCGAATTCACGAGGACACCACCGGCCCGGAAATCTGGAACGACACGGATGGTGAGGTCGATGTCTTTGTGGCCGGGGTTGGCACTGGCGGCACACTGACCGGTGTTTCCCGCTACATCAAAGGCACCAAGGGCAAGAAGATTGCCACCATTGCCGTCGAACCCGCCGACTCGCCCGTGATTACGCAGGTGATGAACGGTGAGGACCCCAAACCATCCCCTCACAAGATTCAGGGCATCGGGGCTGGCTTCGTACCCAAGAACCTGGACCTGGAAATGGTCGATCAGGTGGAGACTGTCACCAATGAAGACGCCATGGACATGGCCCATCGACTGATGCAGGAAGAGGGCATTCTCTGCGGCATTTCCTGCGGCGCGGCGGTGGTGGCTGCAGTTCGAATCAGCAAGCAGCCGGAATACCAGGGTAAGAATATTGTGGTGGTGCTGCCGGATACGGCGGAGCGTTACCTGTCTTCGGCACTGTTCGCCGACCGGTTTGGTGAACTGGAAAACGTTCAATAGTTGTGAAAAGGCGCAGCATGTTGCTGCGCCTGTTTAGCCTCAGTGCCTGGCCAGCCCCATGCAGTTGGCATAGAACGTAGTGGTTGCCGGCCAGTCCGAGAAAATACCAATCACACCCACCTCACGGGCCAGAACATCAATCACGGTCAGCATATCGCCGTCGTTGTTAATGGCATCGGTCACTGTCTGGTAATACCAGCCGCCTCCGTTTTCCAGTGGGCCGCTGCGCTCAACCGTCCAGGCGATCAGGTCCAGACCCGCGGTACGGGCATTTTCGGCGTACTCTGACGGAACAATCGCACCATAGCTATCAAGCGTCAGCATCGTCCAGAGGGCCGGAGCCAGGATATTCACGCCTTGTGCCTTCAGGCTTTCCGTGTAGGCTAGCGAGGTGTTTTCCGGCGTAGGGGCCGACTGATCGAGGAACACCGCCTGCCGGCCAAAGCGGGGTGTCTCGTCTACCCAGAACAGCACATCGTCCAGATTGAATGACTGGGGCCATACATCCCTCGGCCTGACGCCCGCATCGATGTAATCCTGGATCATCTGGCGGGCATAGTCCTGCTGGCTATAGTCACCCTCAAACGGCATATCCACCACCGGGGTTTTCAGCTCCGGGGTGAACTTGACGCCCAGAGCCTTGAAAAGCTCGATGCTCTCTTTATGGGTCATCAACGTGCCACGACTGGCATAGAGGTCTGTACGCCAGTCGGCCGTGCCAGCAAGATACTCCTCCGGCGTGGTTGCCATGGGGTTATAGGCGTCCATCTTGCCCTTCAGGGACTTGAACTCTGCGAGGGTAATATCACTGGTTCGGCACTCGGCACGGGCCGGTGTGCCCGATGCCGGATCGGCCGGTACAAACGGCTGGGTGCACTTGGCGTTCAGCTCCGGGACCGCGACGATGTTCGTTGTGGTGTGCAGGTCGTTCTGGGCGTGCCGGCAAACCAGTTCACGGTCCTTGGTGAATGCCACATCACACTCCACAATCCCCGCGCCCATCTGCGCTGCAGCAACGTAAGACTCCTTGGTGTGCTCGGGAAACTGCAGAGGGGCGCCACGGTGGCCGATAGAAAAATCCGAGCGCTTTAGATGGCGGGTATTGCAGGACTGCAGGCGCTCCTTCAAGGGGCCCTCATCCATATTATCGACCAGCCAGAACGGCCGAGGCCCCAGGTGGATCGGCTGCTTGTCCGCCGCGCGCTTATGCCAGGATTGGGCAGGCACATCTTTCCAGTCGTCCAGACCGGGCGGCACCCAGGATTCAGGATGGGACTTACCCGGCGCGGCCTGCGCCACAGAGAGGGCGGCCGAGCAGAGCGACAGCCCGAGGATCGTGCGTAACTTCATAACCAGCTCCTTGTGAAATGAATGATACTGCATCACCAGTGTTCACAAGGAGGGTTACGACGGTAAGACGTTTCCGTGAAGGCGGCGTGATACTCAGCTGGCCGTTGAGGCCTCGTATTCACGTATCATTGCGAACAACTGATCCTTGTGGTTCAGCCGTTTCTTTTTTAGCGTTTCCAGATAGTCGTCGGACGTGTTCTCAGCGCCCGTTTCGATGCGATGCACCTCATGATCCAGCTCATGATATTCATCAAACAGCTTGGCGAAGTGAGCGCTGTTAGTTTTCAGAAGGTGGATGGCCTCTTTGTATTCCGGCAGTTCGTGAATCAGATCGTGCTTTTCCAGGGACATTCGTGCAGTCTCCATGACTGTGGGGGATGAGATTAAATTCACTGATCCCACCAGTGTATGGCTCGCTGGTGTGGTCGGTCTTGATCCCCGTCAAGGGGCAGAACGCCTGCACACTCAATTACCGCACAGGTTCATCGTTCCGGATACGAAGAAAGCTGGCAAAGCGAGGCAAACCGGTGGCTGTGAGGCCATAGTACTTGAACGTGATCGTGGTTCCAGGGTCAGGAGGCGAGGCTCTCTCTCCATCGGTGAACCCCGAACCGATCCGGAATTGCCTGCCATCTTCCAGTTCCACCAGCAGTGACCCCATCAGCCCCTCGAATTTGCCCTGGCCCGGCAGGTGACGGACCACTACTGCTTCGGCATCCTGGTACTGTTTCACTTTCAGCAGATCGTTCGAGCGCCCGCTGCGGTAACCACTGCCCCCCAGCCTCAGCATTAACCCCTCTGCTCCGCCGTCGACCGCCTCATCCAGCCGCTGCATCAGCTTCTCATGGGTGCTTGCCCGTTGTTGATCGACCAGCGCCATGTACGGTGATCCAACCTCCTCAATTAATACACGTAGCCGTGCCAGGCGTTGATCGAAAGTTGCCTCCCTATCCGGAAGATCAAACACCATGAACCGAATCCGCTGCCAATCGTCGTCATCTGGCACTTCCCGACGCACCGCCCCCGACAATTCGGCAAAACGGCCACGCCCCATCCAGAGCTCGCCGTCCAGAGGGTGATCCGGAAACCCTTTGGTGAACCATCCTGGCGCCCGGTACTCATAACCGCCACGGGAAAGAAACCGCTCGCCGGTCCAGTATGCGCGCACCCCATCGAGCTTTTCACTGACCCAGTAGCCATCCAGCGACATGCCTTTTTCATACACGTTGGCGAGTGTCAGCTCGGGCGGTTTCGCTGCCGCAATGGGGCAAAACAGAAGGGAAATCAGCACCGGCAGCGCGGCGCTGAACAATCGAAACAGCATGGCAATTCCTTTGCACTCAGTTACCTTTTCCGCAGAGGCCAGACTTTCCTTTCCGGCCCCGATCATCAGCGCCGCGTTATTCGTTTCCGCAAGTGCTTCTCACCTTCTTCCTGAAATCCTCACGAATGCGGGTGTTCTCGGCCTCATTCACATAGACCCGCTCGCCCTGATCGTTGATGTTGTAAAAGGTGGAGACGCTGGCCAGGTGCTTGAGGCGCGCCCGAAGCTTCCTGCACAGTTCTGCTTGCTTCTCCGCTTTCTCTTCTGCCTTGGCACTAGCGGCCTGCCGGGCCTCACGCTCTTCCTGCTGTTGCTCCAGAAACTCGGTCATCTTCTGATGCCGTTCCCGTGCTCCCGCATCCACACTGGCCGGAGCGGCCTTCACCGAGACTTCACTTGGTGCCGCCTTGGCCGGGGGACGGTCTCCGAAATGGGTCTGGCCGTTGGCATCGACCCATTTGTAGACGCCGGCGTTAGCTGAAACCGGGATGAAACAGAGGAGCATTAAAACTACGAATCCTTTCACAGGGTATCCTTTTCCAACTTATTGCTTCCATGGTGCCTTCACGAACGAAGGACTTCTACGCAACTCAAATTTTTATCACCGCAGAGCCCGCTAGCTCCATCAGCCACTGAACAAAAGGCGCCACTAGAGATGTTTTCAGGAATGGGAAGCTCCAGGAGCTATGTTCCTCTCAAGGCAGGCCGAAGTCCAAGGTGGTCAACGAAAGGGATGAAGTCGCGATCAAGAAACAGTAGGGGCAGCTTCTTCTCTATGCAAAATGTCGCGATAATCACGTCAGCAGTCTTTCTAATTGTGATGCCCTTTTTCCGAAGCGCTCGGTAATTGTCGGCGCATTTGGCTGCCATGTCTTTGCCAAACATCTCATACTGCTCAAGCGCCAGGAGGCTTTGTTTCGTCTGGCGATATTGCCTGTCGTTGCGGATGCCTTGCAAGATTTCCAGAAAAATGAGGTCTCCAATAGCGACAGATCCCTGAACTATCGAGGCATCCAGCAAGTCAGTTTGCGGGTTTTTCACGCCTTTGAAATAGTCTATCCATACGCTGGTATCCACCAGTATCATCGGGCGCTCCGCATTTCATCCAGATCGCCTTCCCACTTGATTTTGCCACGCAGCTTCCGAATCTCCTGCTGCTTGCTGAGCTGAACCAGGAGTTTCAGACCTTGCTCAACGGCTTCTTTTTTGGTTTCGCAGCCGGAGGCTTTAAGGGCCTCGGACATTAACTGATCATCAATAACAATGTTGGTTCTCATGCCGCACCTATGTGTATACCTCCAACCATCTATACACAAACTACCATTCCATAGAGAACATAACAATCGCCTTTAAAGCGACCGATTTCCCGTCAATTCAAGGCTCAAAACCGACCCTCGCAAATGGTTTCAACCCGGTTTTAATCCAGTTTTGGCGTAAAGCCTGGCAACTTTGCTTTGCCGATCAGCCAGATCTTTGAGACCTACACCATCGCGGCCTCGTTCAGATTCGGAACGCTGTACTGCATCTGGTCTTCCAGCCTGTCCCATGGGAAATTCCGGATTTTTTCCATATGGGCGGGATAGCCCTCTTTCTCCCACCGCTCCAGGTCCAGAGTAGCCCAGTAGTCGGCAGGGCGTTGGCGTTTGCCCGCCGCGTCGTACTCGGCGGTGGTGGGATCCAGGTGGCGGTAGGGTTCCAGGGCCGGAATGTCTGGCAGAGGCTGGCTGACATCCATGTAGCGCTGCAGTTCGTCCCAATGGGCGTAAAGTTCCACTTTCTGGGTGCTGTGCACTTCGGCAACCGCCGTCTGCCAGCCGCTGTAACGATGACGAAGCTGTAGCTTGTAGCTCACAGGGCCTTTGGGCTGGACGTGGTAGGAAATGTAGGGATCGAACTCGATAAACGGCGCCTCAAAGGTTTCCTCGCGCCAGGTTCGGAATTTGACCATGCCGGTGGGGCGGAAGAAGCCGCAGCCCAGGTCTTTGACGATGAAGTCCGGGTTACGCTGTAGGAACCAGGCGAAGGGGTAGCGGAAGAAGAGATGGAGACACACAACGGCAACGATCGGAAAAGTGCCATGAACCAGTCCGTCAACAATGCCAGCCTTGAGTACAACCACCAAAAATGTAGCAATTGCGCAAAAAAGCCAAAATTTGAACATTGATGAATCAGCGAATCCACCCGCTAGCATTAATAGCATCTGCCAGCGGCTCTTAATCAAGTCTTTCGGTTTTTTTTGATGTGTCCATGACCGATTTTCAGGTAGCTTTTTGCCACTACTAATTTTCTCTTGAAGGCCTTGGACATACTTAGGGCGCTCGTGAATATTGAGATAGCTGTACTGCCCCCATGGCAGCCGCTCTACTAGATCGCTCCCTTCAAGCGCCTTCACAAACCCACCTGGATTCTCCAGCGGTCTCTGGCGGGGGATTCTGAACGACCTAAAAGCTGACTGGCTGTAACTGCTCATTTCTTGTGACTGACTAGCGTTGCCACTCAACGTCGAGATCCTCCATGATATGGGCTACTTGCTGCTTTTCGTAGGTTTCGCTTCCTCGCCGCCAGACATCAACGTCGAAGATCAGAGAGAGACGCTTCACCGAATAATGCGTAACAATTCTTTCGTGTCGGCCACCAAGTACCAAGTCTGACAATTGCGTACGACCAATCATAAAGTCGATAGCGTTACGCTTTTCGTCGAAATCGTGTTCAATCCCGCTGATCATCCGACCAGATCGACTGCCAAGATGCAGCTTCATCAGGCCTCCCGCCGGATTCTTCCCCACAATCCGGAAATGCTCTTGCTCCCAACTGAGTTCCATTTCAATTTCCGCAGGCTCACCTGTTATCGCTAGGGCAGGACTAGCAAAAGTCAGAATACTTTCCGCTTCATTCTGCCATTTTGACAGACCATGGTTATCAAGCCAGTCGTTTAAACCTTCAGTCGGTAGTCGTTGAAATGAGACCGGCGTCATAGCTTTGATGAGTTCAATGTAAGCCACGGTTTCAGATTCAAGCGTCGGCTTCTGATCCGCCGAATCGCCAGAAAAGGGGCCGGAGCGAAGCCATCGGCTCACGGCGTCATCACTCAACCGGTAATAAACGGCCTCACCTATCACATAAATCCCAAAGCCCAAGGCTGTTACCCAACCAGAGGCAACAGTGCCCGTCCAGCGAGCTGCTGCTGGTATCAAACGACCTAGCGCATTTCGTGCAGCTAGCATAGTGGAACGCCGCATTGCTCGAGTCGCCGCGGGTGTCAACAAACGCGCGGCAATCACATCTGAACTGGTCATAGTGGCAACGCCGCCAGCTTTAACGAACTGTGCAACCCCTAGGCCATGACGCCCATTAACGAAAGAGAACACCGAATCGACAACCATCAGGGTAACAGTGAACATACCGGCCACCCAGCCATAAGCCTGGAGCTTACTGCGAGTTACTTCCTCTGCGGTCTCATCTGCCACATTGACCGTATTGGTAATTGCGGTGAACCACTTGGCTTCGCTTTTCAAGTTTTTAATCTCAGCTGCGATCCGAGCAGAGCGCTGCGGCACAAGCGCTGCCAACTGCGCAGAGCTCACTCCCAAGTCTGCAAAGGCACTCAAGAAACCTGTCACATTACGCGTATTAACGTTATCCAGTGCTTCAACACTTCTCCACAAGTTCCAAAGGTCAAAAACCACCAATACCCCAGGCAATCCCCCCGGATGCGTCGTCACCTGATGCATAAACCGCTTGACCGGTTGGTGCTTTACAACACCATCAAACATGTCGACATCACTCACCTTCAATGCCGCACCAACTGCAGCCCCGGAGGTCAGTGTATTCCCCTGTTCGTCCAGCACCTCCAGAACAATGTAGGTGCGCCCTTGGTCCGCTCCTTCCAGCTGCAACGTGGTTCTACCGGGAATGGCTGCTTCGGCAAATCCTTCAAAGGCACTCTTGATTCGATTGATGTCAGCTGTGAATGCTGCCCCCCGCAGTGTCAGTTCAGTTTGAACCTGGGTGAGCCACCACTGGGAAATTTCACCGGCAACGCTGGAGAAAGCCGAAGTCCCACGGCCAACAAAGCCCGCTATCGCCTCACCATCCGGCGCCCTGGTTTGCGCCTGGTGATCCGCCATGCTGCGCAGGACATTGGGTTCCAGCGCTCGCATATCCTGGCTGCGGTCCTCGAGAGCCTCGATCAGGGATTTCAGATTGAGCAGGGTCGCGTCTCCAACCCGGCATTCGTCCGATCGGCTTTGGAACGGCAGTAACATGACACCCAGAGGATGCTCGCCTGTCGCAATCTTCAAAGCCGTTGAGGCTGCTTCGTCGTTTCCGTTCGCACCCGTTTCCTGCGGAAGGACCAGTGGGTCGGCGCGGTGCGCTGGCAACGAGAGCACCTGCAGCAACGGCCCGGTCTGGACATACCCCGCGGCCGCATTGCCCGATTCCAGCGCAAACAGATCCCGCAGGGTGGCAGTCAGGTTTTGCGGACGCTCGTCGTTCAGCAAGCGCAATAACGCGGCTTGAGCTTCTGAGAGAAACTCCCGCAAAGCCGCTCTTTCGACGTCATAGAGTGTCCGCTTGAGTCGACCGTCCTCACTATCGTCGATTCGGTTGTCAAACCAACCACTGTCAAAATAGAGAGGGTTGGCTGAACCATCGGGGAGAGTTTCGCGGCGGAAGTTGTTGTGGAACAACTCAGCAGTGACACCAAACGGGCGTTTCTTGACGTTGTCTACCAGCGCCAGCATAAGCGCCAGTGCGGCGTTCATTTGCTGGGCCAGATGGCGGGCCCCCTGTAGGGTGTCTCTGAGGTGTAATGTGATCAGATGGCGATCCCGAAGCGGCCCGAAAACATCGGTGCCAGGCTGTATTGTCGGCAATGGCTCATTTTGCAAATGAAGTTGGCGCCAGCGCGGATAGAGCGATGGCGTTTCAATGAAGTAGTCTGCGTCCACCACGGGCTCATCGGCTTCGATGGCATCACGCTGCGCAGTGAGCGCCTCTTGCGCCTGCTGTAACTTAACGCCACCAACGTCGTGTAACCATTGTCCCGGGAAGGTAACGTCCGATTCTATCGCACTGTCACGGGCTCGCATGGCCGGCATGTCATCCAGACGCTTCCAGTCGCCGTCCAGGTTCGGCTGGCCCTCGAGAAAGGCCCGGATCGCCCTGGCGGAGCGGCAGCGTGTTGCAATCAGACCGGCATCCCGCTCCAGCGCCCTAATGTATTCCCATGACCACTGCGTTTCGCTGAACGCAAGATAAACCTCGCTGTAAACATCTGCACCATTCAGGCGAGCAGGCACGTGAATAACGTCCAACTCAGGGCCAATTGCTTTTCGGTCATTGGCCGCTTCAGGTGAGACTGCGCGAGCTTGTTCAACAGAGGTATCCCGCAAAACCGGTGCTGCAGACTCTCTGGTGACAACCGACAGTTCCCGCCAGAGGCGACCTCGGAAAAACACGTAGACCCACCCGGTTCGCAACGGTGCGCCGATGACTTCCTCATAGCCACTCATTGGCCGCGGATGTGTCAATTCTCCCGCATCGCAGAAAAGGGTGGGATGAAGCGACACCATGAGACTGTCCTGGTAACGCCTCTGAGGAGCTTTCAGAGCGTAAGGGCCGATAGACTCCCCGTCGATTATGGGCACGTTTATTGTCTCGTCCCCTGTCAGTCGAAGAACCAGCGAGCGTTTTTTAGGTTGTTCAACATGGCCCGCGAGAATCGGCCCCTTGCGGCCCGTGTGTTTCTGGCAGACCTCAAGAGGTGTGACAACGTCATTACCGCCTTCTCTGACTTCGCTCAGAACGTATTGGTGACTGGCAAGTGATTGCTGCCCCGTCAGTTCCAGCCAGAACGTCTTTGAAGGGGCGCACGAAGGCGCTTTAACAGCTGACATGCTTTGAAATCCCTTTCATGATGATTCGCGAAACGCTATCCATTGCGCCTCAAGCTCGCCTGATTGATCGTCCCAGGCCAACCCCGAGTGCCATTGATTGGCGATAAAACGAGTAAGCGTTGTGGCATCTGCCTGCCGATCCCCAGCTACATAATGCAAACAGGCAGGCCAGCCAGCGACCCAACTCAGCAGGCGCTCAAAATCCCGGCCGTAATGGTTTCTTGCCGGTTGAGCCGAGTCTGTTGCCTCGAAACCGGACCACTGCACACGGTTCTGGAGATCGACAGACCAGATCCAGGTACTTTCGGCCGTAATCAATTCCGCCATTTGCCCGGGCTGACAGGCGGATAACACCTGAAGAAATCGGGTGTCGTAAGGTCTAAGAAGGCAGGGGCCAGCCGTTTCCAGTTCAACCTTCAGCACTGAGCGCAAACTGGCAACGGCTTTATCAATGTCACTTTCGGTAAACAGAAACAGCAGCCCCTTTTCAGCCCAGTTTTTCAGGGCACGCCGACAGAAAGCACTGTCAGCCACCGTATCAATGACGATTGGCCCTGCATCTGCCAGGGGTTCTAGTGGACTGTTCTCAAACAACCAGCACCAGTCCGGATCATGGCATTCGGCATACAAGGCACTGGTAATTTCATGCTCCGAAAACTGGGCCGCATCAACAATTAAAAGGCAACGCTGACTCGGCTGAAGCTGCAACTCACGAATGACCTCCTGAAAGGTATCCAGGCATTCGCGGCTAGGCAACACAGGGGCAATGGTCGACATCGCAGCTTCCATCCTGTTTTTTCTGGCAGGTTTTTGTTGCTGGTGCGCGCTCTGCAGCCGCTGTCAGGACCGTGTTGCGATCCACTCGTTCGGCCATTGGCCGCTGCCTCACCTCCGCCACTTCAACCGGCGCCACAACCCCACCAGTCTCGCTCACCAACCCCGGCATCTCCGGCACCAACACCTTCTGACCACTCCCCTTACCCGGAGCACCTCCAGCATTCAGTTTGATCGCCGCGCCTCCCATGGCCACGCCACTGGGATCAATCTTCACGAAGCTGCCACCCGCCTTGAGAGTGATTTCAGCGCCGGCCTCAATCACGGCTTTCTGACCGGCCTTGATGTGCAGTTCGTTGCCCGAGTCGGTTAGCCAGGCGGTGCCGGCTTTCAAGTGCAACGTACCAGTGACGTTGAAACTGCGGTCTTTGGCGGTTTTTTCCCGTTTTTCACCGTCCACCTTGGCGTGGTCATTGCCTTTGATGTGAGCCCTCTGTTCGTTTGCCACGGTCAGATGGCTATCGTTCTTGATGACTTCAGTGCGGTTGTTTCTCGTGAGCAGTGCAAGGTCTTTCTGAGCGTGAACATAAATCTGTTCTTCGCCGGCTTCGTCTTCAAACCGCAGCTCGTTGCTGCCCTCGCCCTTGTGGGTTTTGGATTTCAGGGTGGTGCGGGTTTTATGCTCCGGCAGCGCATACGGTGGCGTGTTGGTGGCGTGCCAGGTTCGGCCGGTGATGATGGGCTGGTCCGGGTCTCCGTCCAGGAAGGAGACGATTACTTCATGACCGATCCTCGGCAATGCGGTGAATCCATACTGGCCGCCGGCCCACTCCTGGCTGACTCGAAGCCAGGCACTGCTGTGTTCATCGTTGGCCCCATAGCGATCCCAGGGAAACCTCACTTTCACCCGTCCGTACTGGTCACAATGGATTTCTTCGCCTTCCGGGCCGGTAACCATGGCCATCTGGGGCCCGTCCATCAGGGGTTTGTGCTCACACAGCGGCCGCCAGCTTCGGTCTGCGGGGATGGCGCTAAAGTGGTTGCCGTAGCGTGTCGGTTCGCTGCCACCCTCTTCTTCCAGGGCCTGAGGTTGAGAGCCGGTGTGGGTTAGCGCCGTGAGCAGCCAGTCGCGGTTCAGGATTTCATTGTCGTGGTCGGTCAGTGCCACCCGGGCACCAGGTGCAAAATCCGGGCGATTGCTTTCACCAAAGGCCGTGCTGACGTCACTGCGCAGGGCCTGAAGCCTGGTTTCAGTGAACGGCCGACCACTGGCGTCCTGTTTAAAGCGGCCAGGGTAGTCGTAGTGCTGGTAGTCCGCCCGGTGGAGGATCTGGTCGCCAGCTTGTTCATGCATCAGGGCGTAAGCTGGGTTTTTGAAGGTGTAATCCTTCATCGCGACCGAAGCGGGGCGCACCCGCTCCCGATACGCAAACCGGAACACACAGGGCCTTCGGGCACTCCCTCCTGCTTTTCCGTTGTATGGGGCAGCCTCAAGCCTGGGCGAATCGCGATGATGATCGGCAAAAATCAGTGCAGGTGGCTCCTGGCCATCCAGGCCACCATGCTGGTAGCGGTAGTGCCAGCCTTCCTCCGCAGCCAGGCGTTCGACAAAGGCCAGATCGCTTTCCCGGTGCTGGACGCAGTATTCCCGCTCCTCAGGACCGCGTTTAAGGTCGAAGACGGTATCGACGATCCCACGCTCCTCCAGCAGGGTACGCACAATCTCATCCGTGCCCCGGTTCTGGAAAATACGGCTGTTGTGCATCAGCGACAGGCGCCAGGGCGGTGGCCGAAACACCAGTTCGTAGCGGGTACGTCGATGGCCGGAATCTCCACGGGCGAATTCGCTGACTACACCGGTAAAACGGCGCAGTGGTACCCCATCCTGCCAGACCACCAGGTCCACCGGTTGCTCCAGCACATTCGAGGCGACAACAGATGGATCGGTACTGGCCAGGTCAATACGTCCCTGAAACAGCTCGGACAGTCGTTCTGTCAGCGCAAAGCCAACAACGGAAAAGTGATCAGAGGGGAATTCGCCTATGGTGGCGGTGAATTGCAGTCCGCTTGCCTGGGGCATGTCTTCGGTCCCTGAAGAAGAAAAAAGTCCGGGCTTTCGCACCATCCTGTGCGAAGGCCCGGCCCTGATGAAAACGTCCTGCTCTCATCAGGGCGGTCCTGATTTAATTCGAGAGTTTAATACAAGCTACGGGGTATGCGGTACCCCGCCAGTAGTGGCTGTGTGAACGGGTTGGTATTGCTGGCCGCATGCAGGCGATAACGCATATCCCCATCATCAACCCGGAACCGTACGTCCACCGCGCTGCTGCTCACGCCGGTAATGTCGGCTTTATCGAGCAGTCGGAACAGAGCCCAGGGGCCGCTTTCCGACAGGCTTCGGGGTGAACGGTTCACCTGGACAGGCACCAGAGTAATACGGCTCTCAACAGAGTCTCGCAGGGTGTTGGGCCAGACCAGGGGAATGCTCTGGCGCGGCCCGTGGCTGAATTCCACCAACTGGCCGTCCACGTTAACCACGCTGCGGCGCTTGTTGGCTGAGAGGTTGAGCGGTTCCAACGAGAACTCCACATCCAGGGAGCCACCCCGGGTAAAGTAGGCCCTTCTGATTCGGTCGGCATTTTCCAATGACGTCAGTACCGCACCGCGCACCAGTCCCGCTCGTCGGGCATCGCCTACCTGTTCGGGATGATCCTCAAGGAACAGTTTCAGGTTGTCTTGATAGAAGGCGTCCAATACGCCGCCCGGGGCAAAAAACCGTTCGAAGTCCTGCAGCGCAACATCCCGCCCGGAGTCCGGATTAAACGGATAATGGCGGGCCAGATTCTGCTGGAAGGGCTGATACACTTCCCGATACCACTCACGCTCCAGCTGCGCCACCGCCTGGTCCAGAACCACTCGCCAGCTTTCCGTGGCCAACCGGGTCAAAAGCCGATTTAGGGGCTCGGGCTGATTATCGGCCATACGCTGCAGTGTGAAGATCGGGTCCGCACCCTGCAGGCCCATACGGGCCCGGGCAGCGGCCAGTGCAGCCTTGCCCTTGTCTGGCGCTTCCTGGATGTTACGCATGTACTCGTGAAGCTCCCCGACCACCAGCATGATCTGTTCAAGTCCGGTTGGCTGATCCCCATTATCCCGGGTCAAATCGTTGAGCTCCGCAAACTGGCGTTCAATATCCTGCAGCATGCGGAAATGGGGCGACTGCTCCAGAAGCTCCCGGGCTGCGGCACTCTCCACTTCGGCGGAAGGCACAAGACGCGTGTTATGGCGAACCTGCCCGAGGAGGCTTGCCAGAGGCTCGTGGCCACTGGTCAGGCTCTCGAGAATGCGTACGCCGTGGTTCAGGTCCTCAAACCGCTGGATATCGATGCGGCTCAAGGCAGTACGCCAGGCCTCGGCGTAGTGCTCAGCATAGAGGGTCTGCAAACTGGCCAGCAGTCTGGCTTCATCCGCCTTGCTGAATTCAACGTTGTCCCTGCGACCCAAAACCCAGGCGTCCACAAGGGCCAGCTCCGTAACCGAGCCGGATTTACGCAGGAACCATTTTTCCAGCCCCTCCCGGGTCAGCAACGCGGGGATGGTCAATGGGTCTTCCTCCCCCGATCCGTCAGATACGACCGGCTCGCCATAGCCATCTACCCGGGTGAACACCGTGCTGAATGCCGGCCCGGATTCCCGGGCCAGTTCCAACGGTGCCCGGAATTCCTGTTCTGCTTCAATTTCCAGATCCCGGTAGACCCGTTCTGGCGTGGCAACCCGTCCAAGCTCATGCTGCGCCCATTGGACACTGCTGCGGAACGGCGCCAGGGTCATAACTGCAACCGCATCTCCCTCTTGGGTGAGACGCGCCAGATCGGTATGCGCCATGGCATAGTCCAAATGACCCATGAGCCTCTGCTGCAGGTCGCTCTGGCCGGGAAACGCCTGCTGCCAGTAGTTCTGCATGTATCGGGTCACAATATCGGTCCGACGACCACTGGCGTCATACAGCATGCGCAACACCCGCAGATGCTCCAGGCGCTCGGTGCTATTGTCCGGCGCCTGGCCCATCTCGGCCATCACACCGAACATCAGCGCCGGCAAATACTGGTAGGCCAGCATATCCAGGTAGGACTTCTCCACTTCCGGCCCCACCTCGTGGCCACGGTACAGACCCATATCACTGAACAACGGCCAGTTCCGGCGATGATCGCCAAAGGCCAGGGTCGCCTCACGAAGTTCGTCCAGCGGGCCGAGCAGGTTCCGGCCGGTGTTGTCCGGCTCAAAGCCCACCGGCTGCCAGTTATCGATGAATCCCTGAACACGGTTTTCCACAGCGGTCGCGGCCTCTGCATTCCTGATAAAGAAATGCTGCCAGCCGGCGGTCATACCCGCACCGGCACAAATGGCCACCACGGCGGCCACGGCCAGCCGGCGTTGCCGGGACTGAATCACCCGCCGGTTATCTCCGGCCAGGCCGGCCTCCGGGTAGATGATCTTGGGAAACAGTTCACGGGTAAACAGATTGGCGGACTGCCCTGACCGTTGAGCCGGCTGAATGGGCTCGGCAACCTGATAGTTGGCGGCGGCGGCTGAGACAAAGGCATCCTCCGGCACGCCTTCCTGCAACACCGACGTGAAGAAGGTGCCACGCACCATCGCTGGCGTCGAAAACACATCTGCCGACAGCAGGTCAGTCAGGAACTGCTCCAGAACAGGCTTCAGGCCGGCGAGCTGGCGGGTGAAGGAATAGGCCGCTGCCCGTTCCTCGGCATCCCGGGTATTGGCCAGAACATCCGGCAGGCGATCAGTAAGCCGCTCAACCAGGGCTGTGTATCGATCAACGAATTGGCTCAGCCAATCGTCACTGTCCATCTGATTTTCGAGGCTGAAGGTAAAGCCGAGGGCCCGGTCCTTCTCCTGCTTGCTCAGGGTCCGCACCAGCGGACCGAAACCGTAGAGCAGGTCCATCTTGGTGAAGGTGACATACACAGGCAGGCGCGAGCCGATCTGCTCCATCAGCTCCCGCAAGCGCGTACGCAAAAGGATGGCCCGATCCCGCCTCTGGTCAGGATCCGCAACGCTCAAACTGGCCAGATCGATCGTCAACACCACACCATTCAGGGGACGTTGCGGGCGATTTCGCTCAAGCCAGGCAATGAAATGATTCCAAAGACGCTGCTGGATCTCAGCGCCAGCGCCCTCACCCTGACTCTGGCTCAGCAGTTCACCATCCGGATCGATAAGCACGCCTTCATCGCCGATCCACCAGTCAAAACCGAAGGCATTGCGATCGCCCCGATTGTTGCGGGTGACATTGGTGAGCGTGTAGGTCTGTCCGGAGCGTTGAATCAGGCTGGTCTTGCCGGCATCTTCAAGCCCCATCACCAGATACCAGGGCAGCCGGTAAATGCCTTTGCGGCCCGGAAGGTTGCTCTTCAGGGCCGCCAGTTGTCGATCCAGCAGGCGCTGCTGCTTGCGCTCCATGGGCAGTATCGGATCTTCCTGTTCCTTCTGCGCCTCGGACTGTTTGACATTCACCTTGCGCAGACGGCGCGCCAGCACCATGCCCCACACCATCGCGACCACAAGGACAACGCCCAGGGTAACGAGGGCCCGCATCTGCCAGGCCGCCAATGGAAACTCACCATTCACCTGCCAGCGCGGCCCCAGCCACCAGGTGGCAGCCAGCAAGGCAATAACGCCCAGTGTCAGGGTGACCGGGGCTGCGTTTTTTAGGTATGGCAGAAGCCAGCGACCGATGAGTAAAGCTTTTCTCCACATGGTGTCCATTCCTGCTGTGATTCCTTGGTGTGTTCCGGGGATCAGCCCAGCTTTTCAAGCTGTCTGATCAGGGCGGGCTCCCAGTCCTCGAGAGCCAGCCCACGAACCTGCGTTTGCAGATCCTGAACCTGCTGCGTGGCCAGTGATTTCAGGCCCGCGTCTTTCATTAATCGGGCGCTGGCAAGGCGCCAGTAAAAGCGGTCTCTTGGCTCTCTCGCTTCCGCCAGCCCCTCTTCCAGGAGTTGCATCGCGGCAGCCAGTCCCTTTTGCGCGACCAGCTCCCGGGCCTTCTCGTAAGTCTGCTCCCAGGCGTTGGCGCCGCAGGCGGAACCACCGGTCGCTGGCACGGACCAGAGCCACTCTTCCGCCTCCCGGGAAAGGAACGGGGTGCCATTGTTGAATGTGAGCTCCGGCAACTGGGCAAGACGCTCAACAAACTCCTTTGTAGACACACGGATGGCTTCAGCACAGGCATGGTGGCCCAGGGCCCCGGCTACCCGGGCACTTAACCAATGGCCGTCGAGCCAGAACGGACTGACCGACAGGCTCTGCTCGATTTTCTGCCACAACGCCAGATCTGCTGATTTTTCCAGGGCTTCCCGATAATCGGCCACACGATCGGCACTTACGGCGGCAAGATCGGTCCGCTTTCCGTCCCGTGTCGGTGGCACCGTAGCGATGTTCTGCCAGATAGCGTAACGGCGAATCTGGTATCCCAGAGGCTGATCCGGCTCTGCCTCGGTAAGCATGTCCGCAACCTTCAGAAGACTCTGTCGGGTTGCCCTTTCGTCACCGGGATCCAGGGTGAGCGATCCCAGGGAAGGCTTTGGCTGTGCGGGCTTAGGCTCTGGCGTTTCCGTACCGGAATCCTGGTTGGCCTGCTGCCCTGCCGATGGACGGGGTTCGGGGGCTGACGTGGCGTCGTTCACCCTGGGCAGCTTTTCAACCGCCCGTCTGAGATCCTGCAGCGACTCGCCCGGCAATTCCAGGCTATCGGCCTGGTCCACCAGTCTGGCAAGAAGTTCAAGGCAAAAAGCCCGACCGTCGCCAACACTGCCATCGAACGCCAGGGCGTCTACACCCTTGCCGGCGCGCTGAAGCATCTGGGTGAACATCATCTTGCGGGCCCGCTTGCCCTTGTCCCCAGGATACGGCCAGGCCTGTTCCCACCACTCATCCAGGACGCAGTGCAGCAGGTACAGAGACAGGGCGAACCGTTCCCCGTCGCCTCCACGTTGCAGGGCGATCAGCAAAAAACCCAAAACTTTCAGATCCTTGCTTCGGTCTGAAAGAATTGTCAGCGCATCGCTTTCCACCTTGCTCCAATCGATATCGTTATGGGCCAGCGAGCCCACCTTCATGATCTCGTTTTCCAGAAACTCGAGCGTTGCATCGTCTCCGAGTGCCTCGCCGACACCGGAATCGCCGGGCAATGGTGAGACGACCTGTTCAACGTAGGGATGTTGCTCAATGATCTGCATGTTGCTGTCCTGAATCACTGTGTTCACCCGGGATCTACCAACCACAGGCCTCGCGTAGCGGTTCGATCGCCCGGCGGTATCCCGAGAGATCAAACAGCAGGCCGTCAACGCGGCTGTTGGGCGAGTCGATGCGGGCTTCTGTGCGGTTGATCATGGCTTTCACGGTACGAATGGCTGGCAGTCCCCGGCCGCCGCTGAGTACGAAACCGTTGTCCCGCACCCGCCAGACAGTCTGTTCCCGGCCAAATCCCAGTTGAACCCGCTCCTGGTCCATTGCCTTGGGCAGCATCAGCGTCAGTTCCGTGATGTTGTTGTGGCACTGAAGAGCCAGCAGCGGCCTGGGAGGTTGAACCCCCAAAGCCGGAACCGTCACCAGCTGGCCAGCGGCTTTTCCGGTATCCCGGTAGAGCACGCCAGCACCGGCATTCTTGCCATCAAGGCTGGCGTAAGCCTGCCGCCATCGCTCGGATCGGCGTGCATCCGGAGCGTTGAATTCCACGACGGCTGCCGCCAGGGGAGTGCCAAAGACCTCGTCAAAGCAGGCTAACCGTTCAAGTCGCTGGGGCTCACTGGTACAGGCCCGGGCATCTTCAAGCTGGCCAGCGCAGGCATGGGAGACCAGAAAAGCCAGAGCCCATGCCCCGACAACTCGACCGGTTAATCGCAGGTTGCGGTGACTCATGACTCTGCCACCTGATACTTCAGACACTTATGGGCAAGGGTCCGCTTTGGCAGACCGAGGCTTTCCGCCGCCTGGGCCCGGTTGCCACCATACTGGCGCAAACGCTCACGAATAATTGCCGCCTCAAAGGCCTGTGCTGCGGCTTTAAGATCCCGGATGTCTTCCACTGCGGGCAGATCAACGGGATTTCTGTCTCCGACATCCCATGGTGCGCTGGTCCAACCATCTGATGACTCTTCAAACAGGTCATTTATCCTCAGAACTTCAGGCTGGATATCATCTCCGCCCGGGGTCTGCAGACAGGCCAGTTCAATGATGTTGCGCAGCTCACGGACATTGCCCGGAAAATCGTATCCAGCCAGCAGGTGCAGGGCGTGGCTGGAAATTCCCATGGGCCCGCTACCCTCACGCTCGGTATACAGCCGAATGAAATGACGGCTCAGAGATTCGAGGTCGTCGGGGCGTTCCCGCAAGGGCGTCACCCTCAGCGGAAACTGGCTCAGGCGGTAAAACAGATCCCGCCGGAAGCGACCGTCTTCGATACCTGTCTGGAGCGGTTGGTGAGTGGCCGCTACCAGGCGAAAATCCGAATGCTGTTCCTTGCGGGCCCCGAGCGGGCGAAACTGACGGCTCTCCAACACCCGGAGCAGCTTCGACTGCAGGGCCATGGGCATGTCGCCGATCTCATCCAGGAACAGGGTGCCGCCGTTGGCCTGCGCCAGAAGCCCCTGTTTGTCCTGGTCGGCACCTGAAAACGCACCTCGGGTATGCCCGAACAGTTCGCTTTCCAGAAGGGTATCCGGAATGGCGGCGCAGTTGACCACCACCATCGGGCCCTCGGCCCGGTCGGACAATTCATGGATACCGCGGGCGACCACATCCTTGCCACATCCGGTTTCACCCTGCACCAGGACGGATAGCTGACTGCCGGCGGCCCGGACGATCTGGGCCCGAAGGCTGGTCATGGCCTGTGAGTTGCCGACCAGGGTTCGGGCCAGTTGTTCGCAGCGGGTGCGAACGCTTTCGGCGTCGTGCAGATGATCCAGTGACCGCTTGAGCAGGCGGCGTTGCCAGACCTGATCGCGGCTCTGAAGCTGGGTAATCCATTGATGAACGAGCAGTTGCCGCAAGCCTCCATACAGAGGTTGGCCGGTAATACCGTCCCAGTCGGGTTCGTCTCGACACAGAACAAGTATTCCCAGGGTTCGGCCATCATTGCCGGTGAGGGGCTCGAGCCACAGGGAGCGCGGCCGATCGCTGGCCTCGAACAGGGCCTGGAAGCCGACGTGGTCCAGGCGGTAACTGGCGGCACGGGTAAGTTCACGGGCTTTGCCGGTTTGCAGCACGTGGGCAAAGGGGTGGCTGAAGTCGCCGCAGTCGAATTCGCCGTGTTCTGCCAAATCGCTGCAGTGCAGGGTTCGGCCACTGAGGTCGAGTTCGAGCGCCCAGCAGCGGGTCAGCCCGAAGGCTTTTTCCAGCTGCTTTGTGGCGGTTTTCAGCAGGTCCGGCAGGTTGTCCTGCTGGATCAGGGCTACCGCCAGGTCAATGCCGGTGTGCAGTTCCATCTGCATCCGTCCCATGGTTCTCTTCCCTAAGATTTTTATGCTTTTGTGTTCGCCAACCGCACACCGTGCGGATTTGCTTTCCAAAACACGCCGTGAATACGTCCCTGTAGGCTCCGCTCCGCCATCCATGGCTCCGCAGGGTTTTGGAAAGCAAATCCCCACGCCGCGCTACTTTGGAGTGTCCCTAAACCACCATTCCCGTAAATCTGGCATCTTCAACACCCAACATGACCTTCGTAACCGACTCCCTCGCCGCCAGTTTCTCCAGCAACGCCAATGAAACCGGCGGCAAAAGCTCACCCTCTATGATCGACTCAAGCATCCTTGCGCCGTTTTCGCTTCTTGTCGCACGGCTACGGATGGCATCGATCAGGCCGTCCTGAAGTTCCACTTCGGTGTGATAACGGGCCTTGATCTGGTTCGCCAGGCGCTGGAGTTTGTCGCCAACGATACGGTTGAGGGTTTCCTCGCCCAGGGGTAAATAAGGCACCACTTCCATCCTTGCCAACAAAGCGGGCTTGAAGAAGTTGGCCAATTCCGGGTATAGGGCCTCTTCCAGACTGGCCGGGGACTCGGCGTGGTTGACGATGGTCTGGTAGCCGAGGTTGGAGGTAAGGAAGAAGACGACGTTTTTGCAGTCGATCAATCGGCCTTCACCGTCGGCCAGTTCGCCTTTGTCGAACGCTTGGTAAAACAGGTTGAGGACTTCCGGATGGGCTTTTTCGACTTCGTCGAGCAAGACCACGGAGTAGGGTTTCTGTCGGATGGCTTCGGTGAGGATGCCGCCTTCGCCGAAGCCAACGTACCCCGGCGGTGAACCGATTAGCCGAGAGACGGTATGTTTCTCCTGGTACTCGGACATGTTGATGGTGGTCAGGAACTGGCGGCCGCCGTAAAGCAGCTCTGCCAGTTGCACCACGGTTTCGCTTTTGCCAACGCCACTCGGGCCAACCAGCAGAAACGCGCCCATGGGGCGACCGGGCCGGCGCAGGTCGGCGCGGGCGGTGAGCAGGTGCTGGTGCAGGCAGTCGATGGCGGTGTCCTGGCCTTTGATGTGCTCCTGCAGATACGCCGGCAAATGGGTGATTTTTTCCAGCTCGTCGGTGGTCATGCGGTTGACCGGGATGCCTGTCCAGTCGGCGATGACTTCGGCTACCTGGCGCGCGTCGACGCGAGCGTGGACCAGCGGTTCGTCGGCCTGGAGTTCCAACAGCTCCTGCTCGATCGCCGCGGCTTCGCTCTTCAGATCCGGGCGTTCTTCGTGGTCGGCTTCGGCCAGCTCTGCGGCCTCAGTCGTTTCCACCTCGGAGTCTGTCTTTAGCAGGCGCTCACGAATGTCGACCAGTTGGGCGACCAGTTCCCGCTGGTCGTTCCAGCTCCGATCCAGGGCTTCGGCTTCGGCGGTCAGATCGCTCATCTTCTGTTCCAATGCCCGCTCGTGCTCGGCATCCACGCTCTGACCGAGGGCATGCTCCCGGTTCATCAGGTTCTGCTCCATCGCCAACTGGTGCAGCTGGCTGCGCACGTGGCTCAGGCGCCGGGGCGGCATACTCAGATTCAGGCTGACTCGGGCGCAGGCGGTATCGAGAACATCGATGGCCTTGTCCGGCAATTGTCGGCCGGCAAGATAACGGGCGGACATTTCCGAGGCGGCTCTCAGGGCGCTGTCGGTGATCAATACCTGATGGGCTTTTTCGTAGACAGTGCGAAGGCCACGGAGGATATGCACGGCCTCGCTCGGTGTCGGCTCGTCCAGGGCCACGGGCTGGAAACGTCTGCTCAGGGCGGGGTCTTTTTCGAAGTATTTCTTGTACTCGCGCCAGGTGGTGGCAGCGATGGTGCGCAGCTCGCCCCGGGCCAGAGCCGGTTTCAGCAGGTTGGCGGCGTCTGAGCCACCTTCGCTGTTACCAGCGCCGATCAGGGTGTGGGCTTCGTCGATGAACAGGATGATCGGCGTGGCGGAGCCTTTGACCGCTTCAATCACGCCTTTCAGGCGTTTCTCGAACTCGCCTTTCACCGAAGCACCGGCCTGCAGGGCGCCCATGTCCAGGGTCCAGAGCTCAACGTTTTTCAGGCGGTCGGGCACATCGCCATTGACGATGCGCAGAGCGAGGCCTTCCACCACGGCACTTTTGCCCACGCCGGCGTCGCCCACCACAATAGGATTGTTCTTGCGACGGCGGCAGAGGATGTCGATCATCTGGTCGATCTCGGCGTCACGGCAAACCACGGGGTCCAGTTTGTCCTCCCGGGCCAGTCTGGTGAAGTCGGTGGCGTAGCGGGTGAGCGGGGCCATATCGGCCTGCAGGGTCGGCTTGTCCGCGCCGTATTCCGCCAACTGCGGGCGTTCGACGGATCCGCTCGTCAGCCGGTCAAATTGCTTGCGCAACTGCTCACGGTTGATGTCCATCAGTGCCTTTGCCACCCGGGGCATCAGGTATCGGTCGGCATTCATCAGCAGGGCGAGGAATACCGCGCCGGAACGCAATTCGGTGTGGCCCAGTTCGGTGGAAGCAAGCAGCCAGGAATCCTGCATCAGCTCTACTAACAGCGGCGAGAAGGATGGATAGGGCTCAGCGCTTTGCGCCTCGCCGTGCAGGCTGTCGCCCACCAGCGGTTGCAGTTGCTGATGCTCAATGCCGGTGTGCTCCATAATCTGGCGCACGTCGGAGAACGGCGTTTCCAGCAGTTTGAACAGCAAATGGGCCGGGGTAATCTCGGCGCCCTGACGGCTGATGCACAGGGCGGCTGAGGCTTCCAGGGCCTGGCGTGAAATGTCGTTGAGGCGCCCGATCAGCGCCGGCAGTTCTACCCGAATCACGTGGATATCCTTATTTCGGTAGTTGGTCGAGTACGCGCAGTACGTCCGTGATGCGCTCGTTCAGTGCCATGTTGTAGAGGGAGTAGATTCCGGCCATGGCCGCCACAAACAGACCAGCGATGCCCCAGACGGGCATGCCGCTGCGCAACCGGTTCCGGGTTGGTGTCACGTTCGCCATGGCCTCCGATAGAGGCTCCAGGTCCTGCTCCTCCCTTAAAGCTCTAAGTTGTTCGTGCAGGCCCCGGACAATCTGGTCGTATTCATCCCGACCGTTTTCCATCACCTTGTACCGGCCTTCAAAACCCAGACAGAGACACAGGTAGATGAACGACAGCATGTCACGATAACGGGCCGGTTCCTGCTCCATCCGGGCAAGAATGGCAAACACCTTTTCCCCACCCCAGGTCTCGTTGTGAAAGCGGGACAGCAGCGAGTGCTGTGACCAGACGCTGTGGGCGCCCCAGTCAGTTCCCAGCACTGCCTCGTCGATGAGGGCGCAGAGGACATACCGGTAGGCGACAACAACCGGCCGATCGTAACCCTCCTCCACCAGTTCCCGATCGATGGCGCCAATCTCATCCACCACCTGCTGGTAGAGGGTTTCCACCGCGCGATACTCTGCCAACCTGCGTATCCTGATGACCAGGCCAAGCAGTGGTGTGGCCGCGTCAATCAGACGGTTATGTTCCAACCCTCTGAGCTGGAACTGCTGGTCGACCCGGCCGTCCCTGTTGCCCTCACCTCCTCTCTGGCTGTCGGCAAAAATCAGATCACTGAACACACGGCTGCCGGAATTCCTGCTGCCATTGGGTAAGTCCATTACCTGTGCATCTGCCATGATTTAGCTCCTGATTGCCCAGAACTGCATTTCCATGCCCGGGAAACTGCCGGCCACGTGGAACGCGAAGCCGCTGGCGTTGTCGAGCATTTGCCAAGCCTGGCTCTGGTCGTCCAGGCGGAAGTACACGAAGCCGGCGTGGTAAGGCAACTGCCGGGGTGCAACCGGTAACGCAGCGAGCGGAATCCCCGGCAGCTGCAGGCTGATGAGGTCGCGGATTTTTTCCACGGAGGCCACCTTGCACTGCTGGGTGAACTGTTTGCGCAGATCGTCCAGCGGCATGTCGGCTTTGACCGCAAGAATGAATTCCGCATCCCGGACCAGCTGGGCATCCTGAACAGGAGCAACGGTCAGGCCGAACTGGCGCTGCTGGAGCTGGATAGCCAGGGCCCTCGGTTCCAGCACCGTACTCAGGGACTGCCGCAGAACCTGCATGAGCGGGCTAAAACAATCCTCAGGCAGATCGTGGTCATAGGCCGGATACTCCCTCGGCAAGCGCCCTTCATCGGTGAAGGTCACCAGCTCACCACAAAGTTCAAGCAGGGCTTCGAACAGCCGCTCGGGATGCAACTGACGCAGACGGGCCAGGTGCATGAACCTGGGATGAGCCCGGTTCAGCATCTGCAGCAACATAAAGTCCGCCACGTCGGCAACGCCGCCTTGCCCTGGGGCTCCGACACGCTCGGCGATATTGCGTGCCCGCTCCCGCATCAAGCCTGCCATTTCACCGACGAATCGCTGCAGCCTGGGTGCGGCTCGCACACTCAGCATGGTGGGGAGGAAGTTCGGATCCATCACCAGGCTTCCGTCCGGGCGCTTTTCAAGAATCCGGCCGATCGCCAGGGCTGCATAGGCGCTACGATCTTCCCGCTCCAGCATCAGGCGGGGCGCCACTCGGCCCACATCAATGGTGTGGGCATCGCCGTCGATCGAATGCAGGTCCCGGATTTCCCGGGAATCTGCTCGGAACCGACCGGCTACAGGCGCGTCTGGCCATTCCACTTCCGCCAGGCTTTCACTGCCCAGCGGCAGCGCCAGATAGACGACCTGATTGGCCACTGAGGCATCGGTGATTTCCATCGGCTCCGGCATCACATCGTCCTGGGGAAGGCTGAAACGAGTGCCATCCGGGAATAGCCCGGATGCCCGAACCAGGCCAACCCGGCCGAAACTGAGGTACTCCGAGTTCAGTTCCAGGTCGCTGAAGCCGAACAGATAATCGGAGACCGCGAGCGCCCGCTCATTGATCTGGTGTTCCAGGTATCGCTGCTGTTGCTGGAAGTGTTGGGGCTTGATAAACAGGCCGTCACTCCAGACGACTCGATTGGTTACTGCCATCAGGTATCATCCGAATGCTTGAGTTGAACTTCCCGCTCCCGCAGGTTCACCAGCAGGTTGTAACGGCCCCCGATCGGATCCACCTTCACCACCTTTTTCCACTGGGACAGGTTGGGGTAGGCGTAAAAGGCAATGACGCCGATAAATCGGGTGTCCTCGCCAATTTCGAAGGGTTCGATGAACTTGAACTGGCCCGGCACCAGGGAATAATCGCTGTGGTCCACATAGTTCTGGCCCAGGGACGACTCCAGGTCGCTCAATAGCTGGTCGAAATCCCCGGCCATCAACAGTGAGCTGTCGCGCATCTCGATGATCTGAAAGGCAATGGGCGTGGGCGCCAGGGATTCATTCGGGTTTACATCCGGTTCAGCCACCATGGTCAGACCGACCCGGCTGGGCAGATCCTCAGGGTATCCAACCGGGATATCCGGGTCCCAGAGCACTTTTGCGGTTTTGGTGACCGCGTTATAGGGGGTGCTGCATCCGGCAAGCACGAATACGATGGCCAGCAAACTCCATTTGCAGGTCTTCACAACGGGTTCTCCCTCTGTAGTTGGCGCAGGTTCTGGTCGTAAGCCTGTTCGAACACTTCCTGGAACAAACGCTCGAATCCCTGCTGACGACTGGATTTCAACTCTCGGTAATAGTGCTGGTACATATCCCAGGCCCAGCGTCCCTCGTCCTCGTTCTGGCGTAGTCCCCGACGGTAACCATGGAAACGACGCAGCAAAGCCTCGGGAGAAAAGGCGTGCAGGATGGCCTCCAGCGCCTCGCTGATGGCGTCACGGGTTGCCTGCTGGTGCTGATTCAGGCTCTGCAGACTCTCCCGGACTGCTGCCGGCGCCGACAGGTGAACCGGGCTGCGGTGGCTGGCGAACAGGGTCTGCACGGTATCTTCGTAACCCTCACCCAACCGCAGTGGATTATCCTCAATGGGTTGCAGGCGGGTTCGCAGCGCCTGATGCCGGCTGTCTTCTCCCTGGTGCAGTGCCAACAGCCCTTCCACGGTCGCCTTCAGTGTCTGCCCCGCTTCCTCCAGGAACAGACGCATCTCATCGCTGTCGGCAAAGTCCAGCCCGGCTTCCATACCCCGCAACAGGGGAGCACCACTGATGTGTTTACTGCTCTTATCTGAAGGCTCCTGGCGACCAGCGCTCTTTGCAATCTCAGACATCCTGTCTTTTTCTCCTTTGCGAACGGGCAGGCCCATCGCTACGTCTCGGTTTTCACGGTACTCATCCGAAACCTCCCTTTCAGCGGCGCGCCAGGAGGTCTCGCTGGCCATCAGCGCGTCAGGATCCGACGTCTGTTCGTCCGGCTGATCGTTCCAGGGTGCCAACGGGTCATCACTGGCTGCCTCCCCGGCTACCCGGCCAAAATTCTGCAGCGGCTCCGGGTCTGGGGTCGGTCCGGTTGAGCTCTCAGCTCGCAGCAACGGTCCTTCATCGACATTAACCAGTTGCCCGGCCCGCTCTGCTTCACCTCTCTCCAGCAAAGGTTCACCAAAACCCTCGGCCATCTCCGCACGAAGTTGATAGCGGCCAATGCTGACGGTATCACCAGGATTCAGTCGTGCCCGACGGCCCCGGCCGACAGGCTGACTGGCGCTATTGATGTAGGTCCGGCCACTGCGATCGATCAGGCAGAAACCGCCATCCAGAAACCGGATTTCCGCGTGGCCGGGAACCGCACCCGTTCGATGAGAAGATAACCGCCAAGTATCACTGGCTGCGGTGCCGATGGAGCCGCCTCGAACGCTGAAACAGTGCTCTGCGGTAACCCCACCGCCGGCAACGGTCGGATTGGTGACGGTCAGTTTCAGGCCCTCGGCCTTTGGTTCATCCATGAATACCTTCCCTGCCGGAATTACCGGCGAATCTGAATCCGGACTGCCGGTCGGCGCCGGGCCCTCTCCGGTGTCACGAAAGAATTCCAGCCCAGCCGCACATCCTCGCCCAGCTCCATGGGGCGAACGTCCTTCGGACGCATCTGAAGCTCCAGGTCGTAGGCCAGTTGCTCCCGTGTAGCGAACTCCACGAGTTTGACCAGGCGCTGGTGGTCCTGGCCATTGGGCAGGAAATCCGCAAAACGCTGTCGGCTCAGATTCCTCAACCGGAGCACGAATTTGCCACTGCGATCCCGGATGGCCGATCCCACCAATGTGTTGCTGCCCAGACAGGCGTTGGCCTGGCCCAGTCGGGTCTGCTGATCATCGGCGATGGTCACCTTGCGCAGGACCCACTGTTCAACACTGACATCGTCCAGATCGAAGCAATGGGCGACGATACCGCTCACCACCTCCGGCGACCGGCTGCGACCGGCCATCAAGCCGGAATAGGCCAGCATCTTTGACCAGTTAACCGGTGTCGCCTCCCGCAACCGGCCGTCGCCGAGCCCGATCAGGGCAAAGATCAGCTCTGAAAAGCCATCCGAGGCACCCGGTTGAAACCGAACGTAGTAGCGATATTTGCGCCACGCCCGATGGAACAGCGTGACCAGGCGATGATTGAAAAAATCAAGAAAATGCCGCCGGATGCCCAGATTCTGCCCCGCTTCCCAGGCCAGATCTTCAAGGTAATAGCCCGGCAACGGCGACTGTGAGCCGTGCAACCCCAGAAAGCTGACTTCCATCTGATACGGCGCGTGCTCGTGCTCCGGCGAAAGCGCCGAAACCACATCGCTGCCGGGAAACCCCAGACCCGCAGAGGCAGAAAACCGGATCCGCTCCTGGCGGGGTTGGTCTTCGCTGTTTCGCTCCAGATCGTCCCCGTGGTGCCGGTGAATCAGATCCACCAGCTGAAAAAAACTGTAGCGTCGCGCATTGCCCAGGACGGGTTGCAGCTCGGCTACATAAGCGGCTGCTGACCTTGCTGTAACGTCCATGTGTACCGTTCCTGATTATCAGTGTTCACCACTTCCAGTTGGTGAAATGCGTTGATGCTGGCGTACAGGGCGAAGAACTGGCTGAGTACTGTGCCGAACAGGTACAGATCACCCTCCGATGCAAACGCCTGCTGATCCAGTTTCAGCACTGAGCGGATCCCCCGCACCGGCAGCCCCTTGACCATCCCGTCAACCGGAGCTGTCTCGATCCCGATAATGCCAGCCAGTCGTTTCTGGGACACCCGTTCTGCCTGGCGGTCCACCAGAGCCCGGAAATCGTAGACTCTAAGCACCGTGCGCAGGGCGTCCACATCCAGCATCGACAGATAGTTGAGGGACAGGTTCGAGATCAGCGTCCACAACAGGCTGCCGTCCAAGGTTGGCCGCAGCGTCGCGGTGGGCCTTGTGATGTTGCTGAATGTGGCGAAAGCAGGCGTGCTCTCGGTGGCCATGCAGATTTCGCCCACAGCCAACTGGCTGGGCAACTGGCGGTTGGTGCAGGTAAGCGTCAGGGAGATCGCTTCCTGCCGGCTCAGGCACTCGGACTCATCGCCCCGAACGAAAGCCATGTAGTGGTCAAAGCCGTCACCGCGCACACTGTCCCGTGCCCGAACCCGGTAGTACAGGGCGTTGCGGCCGCGATCCCGCTCCACCTCGTGCTGGAAGCTCTCGAATGCGGTGTAGATGCGCGGTTCACCGCGCCCGGACCGGCCCTCCAGCCAGCCTTCGACCTGCTCGATGCTGAACACCTCGTAGTGGTCCGGGGAGCGGCTGGACGGCGAGATGCGGTACTCGGTCTGGCGGCCGTTAAGATCCACCGGTTCGCCCTCGTGGGTAAACAGGTTGACCGCCGGCGTGCAGTAGAGCTGGAAATTCTCCTCCCGCACTTTCACATCCGGTGGCAATATCCGGCTGAAATGGAAACGCAGGCTGATTTCGTCCGCCTGTACTGCCGGCAGCCGTTTGGAAACGCCATGGATGTCCACGAAACGGAAGGCCTCAGGGAAGCTGAGGTATTCCTGCAAAATGCGGTAGCCGGGGTATGCGTTCTTTGGGTACGGCAGCAACGCTTCGTCATTGCCGAAGCCTACCGGCTGCAACAGTGAGGCAGGCAGGCGATAAACAGCGTCACCCACCACCAGATCAATGCGTTCCAGATAGTGGTTCAACCAGAGAAAAAGGGTTTCGGCGATATGACTCTCGCCGCCCAGATAAAAGCGCAGGCTGTCCATGCCCAGTGACGACAGAGGCTGATCAGTGTGCAGTGCCAGGTCCACGGTCACTGAGGACACTTCCCGTGAGTGCTCTGCATGGGCCGCGGCAACGCTCACAGGAAATACATCCACCGCCCGGCAAGTGCGGAACCGACACTGGGTCTGACGATTCGCATCGCCCAGCGGACGGCTCTTGATCTCGGTATGACGCTCTACCCTCTGGCGTTCACTGATTGCATGCAACTGCGGATCAAAGCGCATAATCGTACAACTGGGTACCGGCCGCAGATAGTTCGGCCACAGCATGTTCAGCAGGGAGTGGGTAATCTCAGGGAATTCGTCCTCCACCTTTTCCCGCAGCTTGCCGGTCAGGAAGGCAAAACCCTCCAGCAGTCGTTCCACATCCGGATCGGTGCTCTGCTCGGAGAGAAAGCGGGTGAGCTGCGGGTGGGCGTCCGCGAATTCCCGGCCCTGAAGCCTGAGAAAGCTTAATTCGTCTCTATAAAAGCGATTCAACTTCATACAACTACCCAATCCTTGGGAGTATGAGCCGGTCGGTATACTTTTCTTCCGGGAAAAAACAACTCGCTGCGCTCAGACATCTTTTTTCCCTGCAGAAAAGCATCCCCACCGACTCTCGCCATCCTTGGTGTTTACTGATCGTTTCCGTTACACCACCTGGTAGTAACGTTTGTCATCCAGAACCAAATCTATGGTTGTTTTGTCGTCTTTCGAACCGACGTTGAGATAGACCGTCACCTGAAACCGTAGCTGCAGCGGGTCGGGCCCCTGGGGCAGATTGACCACATCCACACGCTTCACCCTGGGTTCGAACTTCTCAATGCACTGCCGGATCGCGCCTCGGATCTGAACGCTCAGATCGTGGGTGCCGAGCGTGGCGTCGTTGAAGTCCAGCAAGCCCAGGTCCGGTACGCTGGCACTGTTGCCCGGGTGGGCGTTCAGCAGCCGAACCAGGTGGCGCTTGATGGATTCCACAACGTGGGTGACGTCTCCCATACTCTGGCCGGCCGGTTCGGCTGCCTGTTCCAGTCGTTCGAACAGGCTGCCGGTGCCGGCCTGCGATCCGTCGCTGGCCGGGTGCCGGAACACGGATCAGTCCTTGTCCAGCCGGCCAACCAGTGACAGTTCGAAGTTGGCACCCATGTACTTGAAGTGGGGACGCACGGCCAAGGACACCTGGTACCAACCCGGATCGCCTTCCACGTCAGAGACGGTAACCTGTGCCGCGCGCAGGGGGCGGCGGCTGCGAACTTCCGCGGGCGGATTTTCCTGGTCGGCAACGTACTGGCGAATCCATGTGTTCAACTCCCGCTCCAGGTCCTGGCGCTCTTTCCATGAGCCAATCTGCTCCCGCTGCAGCACTTTGATGTAGTGGGCCAGGCGGTTCACGATCATCATGTACGGCAGCTGGGTGCCCAGCTTGTAGTTGGTCTCCGCCTCCTTGCCTTCCTTGGTGTTCGGGAACTGCTTGGGTTTCTGCACCGAGTTGGCCGAGAAGAAGGCTGCGTTGTCGCTGCCCTTGCGCATGGTCAGGGCGATGAAACCCTCGTCGGCCATTTCGTATTCGCGACGGTCGGTGATCAGCACTTCGGTCGGGATCTTGGCCTCAAGCTGGCCGAAAGACTCAAACAGGTGCACCGGCAGGTCCTCGACGGCGCCACCGCTTTGTGGACCGATGATGTTCGGGCACCAGCGGTACTTGGCAAAGCTCTCGGTCAGGCGGGTGGCCAGCAGATACGCGGTGTTACCCCACAGGTAGTGCTCGTGATCGCCCGAGACGTCTTCCTTGTAGTTGAAGCTGCGCACCGGGTTTTCCGTAGGATCGTACGGCACCCGCAACAGGAAGCGCGGCGAAGTGAGGCCCAGATAGCGGGCGTCTTCGGACTCACGCAGGGAGCGCCACTTGGCGTATTTCGGGCCCTCGAACACGGCCTTCAGTTCCTTGATGGCCGGCAGTTCCTGGTAGCTGTCGACGCCGAAGAACGACGGAGCCACGGAAGACAGAAACGGCGCATGGGCCATGGCACCAACCGAGGACACGTACTGAAGCAGCTTCATGTCCGGCGTCGACGGGGTAAACGCGTAGTTGCCCACCACGGCGCCCACCGGCTCACCACCGAACTGACCATATTCCGTGGAATAGATGTGCTTGTAGAATCCGGTCTGGGTAACGTCCGGCGCGAACTCGAAATCTTCCAGCAGCTCGGTCTTGGTGGCGTGAAGGATGTCCACCTTGATGTTTTCGCGGAAATCGGTGCGGTCCACCATCAGCTTCAGACCGCGCCAGGAGGATTCCAGCTCCTGCAACTTTGGCGCATGCAGGATTTCATCCATCTGGGCGCTGATCTTGCGATCCAGCTCGACCACCATCTGGTCCACCAGAGCCTTATTGACCGGCTGGCCTTTTTCGTCGCTTTTCAGCAGGTTGGCAATAAACGTTGCCACGCCCTTGCGGGCAACATTGTAACCCTCATCCGCCGGCGCCATGCGGCTGTTGGCCATGACCTGGTCCAGCAAGGACCCTTCGGCAACGGATTCGGAGGCAGCAGAGTGCTGCACAGCAGTATCAGACATACCACGTCCCTTTAGTACGTTTTGAATTCAATCGAACGTTATGAGTGCGCGTTCGCTTACTCGTTGCTGTCGGTAGCCAGTTCCAGTTCGGCCAGCAGCTTGTCCCGTGCGTCGTCGTTGTCCAGCAGTTCCTGCAGTTTGGAACGGAACGACGGTACGTTACCCAGTGGGCCTTTCAGGGCCACGAGGGCTTCCCGCAGCTCTATCAACTTATTCAGATCAGGCACCTGACGGGCGACACTGTCGGGGGAGAAATCATCGAGGGTCTGGAATTCCAGGTTAACCGGCAGTTCGTCGGCTTCCTCATCCAGTTTGTTGGTCACAGTGGTAGAAAGGGTCAGGCCGGCTTCTTTCATGACAGAACGGAAATTGTTCTTGTCAACGGAAATGGCCTTACGATCTTCGATGGGGGTTTCTTCGGCGTGTCCCTTGAAATCGCCAACCACGAACATTTTCAGCGGCAATTCGGTTTCGGCCTGCTGATCTCCGGTGGCGGGGACATATTTGATATTGATGCGCTCTTTAGGCGCGACGGAACCGTCTTTTGAAGACATGCGCTTGCTCCCTGTGCAAATCATTTGCAGTTGTTCAATCCCTTGTACGCACCTTCCTGGCACGCAACGCCAAAAACTGTACACAGATCATTTGTCTTTCTCAAGCAAAAACTGGCCAGCATTATTCCGGAATGTGCACCCGGGCAAGCTTTTGCCAGAACCCCGGCATTTCCCCTTCCGACAATGCCCTGGAAAGATTCAGTCAATGACGGAGCCGGCGGCTGTGGCTATACTCGGCCAACAAACAGGACCAAAGTAGAACCATACGGAGATCAACATGAGTGACCTGAAAACCCGCTTCGACGAAGCCGTCAACTACATCCAGACCGCCGAAGGCGACTTCAAGCCCTCCAACGAGATGAAACTGGAATTCTATGCGCTGTACAAGCAGGCCACCGAGGGCGATGTGTCCGGCAAGCGCCCGGGCATGATGGATTTCGTGGGCCGCGCCAAATTCGATGCCTGGGAGAAACTCAAAGGCATGTCCAGCGATGACGCCATGCAGAAGTACATCGACAAGCTCGAAGCCCTGAAGTAATCGGCCTTCCAGTCCAGACTCTGGTCAGAAAATGACCAGAGTCAATCTTCCTGAATAAAGCTTTGCGCTCGTAAATCTCTTGTCATAAGATGCGCCCAAAATAACAATACCAATTCATCAGCAAGAGTTATTTATGGACATCACAGAAGCGCTGGAACAGTCCCAGCCAGGCTTGGTGGCACGGGTCAAGGACGCCATTCATCAGCACAAGCTCAATCAACGCTCAGAGCAGACCTACCTGCACTGGATCACCCGATTCGTGCTGTTCAGCGACATGAAAGATCCCGATGCACTGGCCAATGAAGACCGCCAGAAGTTTTTGGACTACCTGAACGAACGCATGCGGGTATCCCGGGCGCGTTTCAATCAGGCCAGCCAGGCGCTGACATTTTTCTACGAAGATGTACTTGGTAAGACGCCCGCGGGGGACAACGGCTGCGCAGCAGCCTGAACGCCTGTCTCAACGCTCGTTCATATTGATGTTCAGCGCGTCGTAGGTGCGGTTCTCGGGTGGGCGGATCACGTAGTTGTTGCTGTGAGTCTGCCCGGGAATGGATTTTGGATTGCTGAAACGGAACTCCACCGGGATCTGTGAGCGGCCAAGGTCAGTGCGGCTGTCACCGGGGCGAAGACCAAGCGGATCGAGGTAAAAGTCGTCTTCGACCCTTGGTTTGAGCGGTACGCCCGCAGCCGGAGCTGTCAGACCACCTTCAATGACCGTATTGGCCAGAGTTTCCTCCTCCATGGAATTCAGCTGGATGGTGTGAATGGTAGAGCGCTCTTCATACTTGAAAGCGCTTTCCTGATTGTCGCTCTGGGCAAACACCCCACCTGCAACGGCCCACGCCGCGACAAGCCCCGCCAACACTAACGGCCTGCTTACCCTGCGCTGAACGATTCCGACTTTTCCACGCTTACCCATGGCATTTCCCCGGCAGACGATCCTGTCTGCGACCAGTTGCGACAAATTTTGATCAGTTTATCGACAAATCCGTCAAGCTGCCCGGGCACTCGCCAATTTTGTGACATCATTCACTTGTCGTCTTCAGGCGCCTGGTAGCGAATACCCACCACGAACACCGACTTCCAGCCTTCGGGGGTGCGAACGCTCACCTCGTCGTCCAGTCGTTTGCCAATCAGCGCCCGGGCCAGGGGGGAGTTGATGCTGAGATAGCCTTTGGTCAGATCGAACTCATCCGCGCCGACAAGACGATAGGTCTGTTCCTCACCGTCTTCGTCTTCCACCGTCACCCAGGCACCAAAGAACACTTTTTCCCGGTCATCCGGCAGACGGTCAACCACGGTCAGCTCTTCAAGGCGTTTGCTCAGGAAGCGGACCCGGCGATCGATTTCCCGCAACTGCTTCTTGCCGTAGATGTATTCCGCGTTCTCGGACCGATCGCCAAGGGCAGCAGCTTCACGTACGGCCTGGGTAACCTCCGGGCGTTTCACCTTCCAGAGATACTGCAATTCTTCCCGCAGGGCCTGTTCGCCCTCGGGCGTGATGTATCTGGGGCGCGGGCCACCATTACCGGGAACCTGAGTCATTGGTCTTGTAACGTCCTCTGCAGCTGGAAATCAGAAAAATTCAGGGCATAAAAAAACCCCGTAAAAACGGGGTAAGGCTAGCGCTGTGCTGGAGGCAGAAGCAAGCAACAAATCTGCAGGCTTCCAAAGCTACAGTTTCAATTATGCACACCGTTGGTTACACCATCGTGGCCGAGGAATTACCTTTTAGTCAGGGTATCGATGAACGCTGGCACCCGGAATTAGGTTGCAGACTCTAGGAACGAAGCATAGCGTTGGCGTTATACGTTTTTGCAGATTCCACTTTTGGAGAAATCAACATGAATACCGAAACGCTGCTGAATATGGCTCTCAATGGCGTGGATGTCCTTGGCTATCGTCTGGATAAGTACGGAATCACCGGCAAGGTCAACCGGCACAACATCGCGGCTTTCCTGGCGGCAGAACAGAAGCATCTGGAAGGCGAATGGGACAGCATTCAGGTACGGGTAAATCGTCGCCGTTCGCAATTTGAGAAGATTACCCACGAGATCGAATCCCGCAAAGATGCGCTGATCGGCCCGGTGCTTTCGAAGATCAACCGGTTCCGCGCCAGTCAGTGAGTCTTCACGCCGGTGGATTGAGAGGCGGCTTGGGTTTCCCCGGCCGCTGAATCTGCCGACTGCTCAGCCTGGGTCGCTCGAATGCGTTTTCGGGCCTCGCTAAAGGCAGGGATCTTTACAGCCACAGTCAGCCCCGGCGACTCTTCTCCCGGATGAGTATCGCTCAAAACGATCCGGCCCTGGTGGATCTCCGCAACAGCGCTCACCAAGCTCAGGCCCAGCCCGTTCCCCGGTAACGAACGGCTCTTGCCCACTCGATAAAAGCGCTGGAAAACCTGGTCTTTCTCCGCATCGGGAATACCGATGCCACTGTCGCGAACTTCGAAGACGGCTTCCGAATCTTCCCGCCGAACCGAGACGCCTATAACGCCGTGTTCAGGCGTGTATTTGATGGCATTATCAATCAGGTTGCTGACCATCTGGAACAGGAGGTCCCGGTCACCCTCGATCTTCACACCGCTTTGCAGATCCTGTTCAAACGATTGGTCTTTGTCCTCGGCCAGG
This sequence comes from Marinobacter sp. MIT932201, assembly GCF_047123295.1. Classification (NCBI taxonomy): domain Bacteria; kingdom Pseudomonadati; phylum Pseudomonadota; class Gammaproteobacteria; order Pseudomonadales; family Marinobacteraceae; genus Marinobacter; species Marinobacter sp. MIT932201. The sequence continues at coordinate 4,175,937 of NZ_CP138917.1, forward strand.
GCTTCATAGAGTTCGCAGGCATCCGCAACCAGCTCGTCCAGAGGCACAGGTTTCATGTCCGCGGTATTGCCGCGGGTTTCCAAACGTGCGATACGCAACAGAGCGTTGAAGGTGGCCAGCAACTGGTCGGCTTCCGCCACTGCGCGGCCCGCCTGCTCCCTTGCTTCATCGTTATCCACCGACATCAGTGTGTTTTCCAGCTGGTTGCGCAGTCGGGTCAGGGGGGTACGCAAATCGTGGGCAATGCTGTCGGAGACGTGCCGGATGCCTTCCATCAGGTACACAATCCGGTCCAGCATCTGGTTCAGGTTTTCCGCCAGCTGGTCAAAATCATCGTCGGTGCCACGAGTTGGAATTCTCAGGGACAGATGGCCGTTCATGATCCGGCGGGAGGTGTTGTTGATAACCTCGATGCGCCGGGTCGTACTTCGGCTCATCAAGAAACCACCGAGTAACGCCAAGGCAAGGGTGATTCCCATTCCCCAGTTGATGGCGGTTTCGATCACCCGCTTCAGGTTGGTAAGTTCGTCGACATCGCGCCCCACAAGCAAGCGCATGCCACCCTGCACCTCGAAGATGCGGGCTCGGGCCAGACGCTCGGGCCCGTTCCAGCCCACCGATTCGTTCAGGGTGAAATTGATCCAGCCACTTTCGGAACGACTGCCTTCCGGCCAGGTTTCAATATTGCCGGCTAGCTTGAGGAAATCGTCGGTCGTCAGCAGGTAGATGGATTTGGCGTTGGGGTCGCGGGCAACACGCTCACGGATAATGGTGATCAGGCCGTTCACACCACGGCCACGATACTGCTCCGCCAGACCGGCGATTTCCGCCTCGATGGTTTCGTCGGTCTGGGCGGTCATGAAGCCCGCCGTACGCCAGTAGATAAAGGCCAGTAACAGGAATACCGAGGTGGCAAACACCACCATGTACAGCAGGGCTAGCTGGAAGGATGATGTCCTGAGCTGGCTAAGCAGTTTCACGTAACATGTACCCTGCACCCCGGATGGTCTGCAGTAAGGGTGTATCGAATTCCTTGTCGATCTTGGCTCTCAGCCGGCTGATGTGCACATCAATCACGTTGGTCTGGGGATCAAAATGATAATCCCAGACCTTCTCCAACAGCATGGTCCTGGTCACCACCTGACCGGCATTACGCATCAGGTACTCCAGCAAACGGAATTCCCGGGGCTGGACATCGATATTCTGTCCGGCCCGCTTGACAGTCCGCGCCAGAAGATCCATTTCCAGATCCGCCACCCGCAATACCGTTTCGGTCTCTGCGGACTGGCGATTACGACGAACCAGGGATTCGATCCGAGCCAACAGTTCGGTGAACGAAAACGGCTTGGTCAGGTAATCGTCGCCACCGCCTCGCAAACCTTCAACACGGTCGTCTACATCACCCAGGGCACTGAGAATCAAAACCGGCACCTGGTTTCCAGTCGCCCGCACGGTCTTGATAATGGAGAGACCGTCCATGCCGGGAAGCATGCGATCTACAATCATGATGTCGTAATCTTCGCTGGCCGCCATCATCATGCCTTCCTTGCCATCGGCCGCATGGTCGACCACGAAGTCGGATTCCTTCAGCCCTTTGACAAGATAATTTGCAACGTCCTGATCGTCTTCGATTACCAGCGCTTTCACCGGTTATCCTCCCGATAGCGGATTACAGATAGGACAAGGGTACGAAGAAGTTGGCAACCCGGCCAGTTACGATCTTGTAAGAGGGTGTCGCCAATGGCGACGGTCAGAGCTTGCCTGAAAACCAGCCAAGACTGTCGCCCGTTGCCCCGGTAGGCCGGTATTCCGCGCTTACCCAGCAGTCATACCCCATGGCATCGATGGCCGCAAAAACATTCGAAAAGTTAATCTCCCCGGTACCGGGCTCGTGTCGGCCGGGGTTGTCGGCAAACTGAATGTGGCCGATCCAGGGCAACAGGCACTCCATGGAGCGCACCAGGTCCCCTTCCATAATCTGCATGTGGTAAAGGTCGTACTGCAGGCGCACGTTGTCCGCATCCACTTCCTCAATCAACGCAAGTACCTTGCCGGAGGTATCCAGAACAAAGCCTGGCATGTCCACGCGCGAATTGATGGCTTCCAGACACAGGGTGATACCCTCCTCCGCAAGCCTGGGGGCTGCCCAGGCGACATTGTTCACCAGCGTGTTCCAGGCAACCTCATCTGAGACACGGTAGGGTTTCAGGCCCGCCAGGCAGTTCAGCCGCCGACAGCCCAGGGCTTTGGCATAGTCGATCGCCTGATCAACGCCGGCCTGGAACTCCTCAACCCGGTCCGGCAGGCAGGCGATGCCCCTCTCCCCAGCATCCCAATCGCCGGGCGGCAGGTTGAACAACACCTGGGACAGTTTGTTATCGTTCAAAAGGTCTCTGAGCAGGTCTTTGGGGTAGGCGTAAGGGAACAGATACTCCACCCCCTCAAAACCGGCGGCCCGGGCCATGGCAAAGCGCTCGGGGAAATCCACTTCCGTGAACAGCATAGACAGGTTGGCAGCAAAACGGGGCATGGCGTGATTACTCCTTCGGGCCGCGGCCAAGGGAGCCAAGCAGCGCACCGTTCAGATGCTCCAGCTCCAGCAACAGGCCGCTATGGTCGACATCACTGTGGCCATTCGCCACCAGCGACAGGTACTCGTTGTGAGTCTGCTGGGCCAGGGGCAGGGTCAGCCCTTCCGCCCGGGCCTCATCCAGGATCATCCGCATGTCCTTGAGCTGAATGCGTGCTGGCGCACCGGGGGCAAAGTCACGGTCAATCATGCGCTGCCCATGCAGCTCCAGAATCCGGCTACCAGCAAACCCGCCCAGCAAGGCCTCCCGCACGGCCGCAGGATCCGCACCGCCTTTCGCCGCAAGCAACAGGGCCTCGGACACGGCACCAATGGTGATTCCAACAATAGCCTGATTGGCCAGCTTCGCCAATTGCCCTGAACCCACAGGCCCGATACGGGTGCATTTGCCGAGCGCTTCAAACACCGGCCGGGCACGATCGACATCGGCTTCGGAACCACCCGCCATAATACTCAGACGAGCTTCCGCAGCACCTACAGTACCTCCGGACACCGGCGCATCCACATACCCAGCACCCCGCTCCGCCGCCAGCTCAGCATGCCGCCGGGCCACAGAAGGCTGGATGGAGCTCATATCAATCACCAGCGCCCTCGGCTTCAGTGCCTCAAGAGCCCCCTGCTTAACCAGCACCTGCTCCACCACATCGCTGTTCTCCAGCATGGTGATCACCACATCGGCATTGGCAACCGCCTCCGCCGGGGATTTGGCAATGGTTGCTTCAGAGGCAAAGGGCTCGCACTTGCTATACGTGCGGTTCCACAAGCTCATCGGGAAACCCGCGTTTAGAAGGTTACGGGTCATGGGCGCACCCATCAGGCCGATGCCGAGAAATGCGATATGGGGTTCAGTCGAGGTCATGGTTTGCTGGCCTTACTAAAAGGTTCGGGACGCGGTTGGGTAGCCCCTCCCAAAACTGTGCGGAGCCAGGGATGGCGGAGCCCAAGCGTCACATGGATGTGCCGCAAGGAGCGTGTTTTGGAAGGGGCTACCCAAGCGCGTCTTCCACGGAAGTCAGATAAAAGATTATACAAACAAAAACGCCACCAACCGGAACCGGTGGTGGCGTTTTAACGACTCAGTCGCGGGATTGGGCCGCCTGGTCAGGCCGCCTCAACCATCTTCATGCGAATCTTCTTCATCGCATTTTTCTCAAGCTGCCGGATGCGCTCCGCCGACACGCCGTATTTGTCCGCCAACTCATGCAACGTCGACTTGCTTTCGGACAACCAGCGCTCCCGAAGAATATCCTGGCTGCGCTCATCCAGCTGCTCCAGAGCCTGCATCAGCCTGCCGTTGGAATCGTCGGACCAATCGGCGTTCTCCAGTTGAGTGGCCGGATTGCTGCGAGCATCTTCCAGATAATACGCCGGTGCCTGATAAGCGTTATCGTCATCGTCGTCCTGCGGACCATCGAACGCCGTATCCTGGGAAGCCAGTCGGCCTTCCATTTCACGGACCACCCGTGGCTCGACACCCAGATCTTCGGCAACCGCGTTCAGCTCATCATGGCTGAGCCAGGCAAGCTTCTTCTTCTGGCTGCGCAGATTGAAGAACAACTTGCGCTGGGCCTTTGTAGTGGCCACTTTCACAATCCGCCAGTTGCGCAGAATAAACTCGTGAATCTCTGCCTTGATCCAGTGAACGGCAAAGGACACCAGGCGCACACCGTATTCCGGATTGAACCGTTTGACCGCCTTCATCAGGCCAACGTTACCTTCCTGAATCAGATCCGCCTGAGCCAGACCATAACCCGAATAGCTCCGGGCAATGTGAATCACAAAGCGCAGGTGAGACATAACCAGCTGACGGGCGGCCTCTACGTCGCCCTCATAATGGAGCCTTTCAGCCAGCTCCCGTTCTTCGTCCACTGTGAGCACCGGGATGCGGCTCGCAGCCTGAATGTAAGACTCGAGATTCTGACCCGGAACCAGTCTGTCAACCAGTTGTAAACTCGTACCCATGCTCTAACCTCCGAACCCGACGGCCCTTAAATATACCAACTACTTTTTGGACCGCCAAGAACTCTGAAAGTTCCCGAAATCTCCAGTAAAACGTTCTAAATCAACTACCTGAAAATTTCACCTTGGCTTTGCTGGCTTCGAAATTACGCCAGCAGAAGCTGTTTCTTCAATACGGTTTTCCCGCTATCCGGATCATCCGCCTCCGGCAATATCACCCGGCTCCATGTCATCCAGATGACGTTTCACAGCGACCCAGGCGCCCAGCCAGCCTAGCAGCATCGCAACAATTATCAACGCCAGTGCCCCATCAAACTGCAAACCGTCGAGGGAAAAATCACTCCGATACAGCCCTGCCAGCCGCTCTATGGGCCCGCTGAGCCACCACAGAGACAACTGCAACAGAATCAGCGCCACAATCCCGCCACCGAGCCCAAACCATGCGCCGGTGTACAGAAAGGGCCTGCGGACAAAGCTGTCCGTTCCGCCCACCAGTTTCGCAACCAGAATTTCGTCCCGGCGACTCTCAATCGAAAGACGGACCGTGTTGCCGATCACCAGCACAACCGCAGCAGCCAGCAGAATCGCCAGTGCCCAGACCGCACGGGCCAGAAGATCCGTCATGGCGTTCAGACGCTGCAACCAGCCGAGGTCCACCTGAACCCGCTCGACGCCTTCCATGCCTTCAATAAACCGAACAAGGCCTTCCACCCCCTCGGTGGAACGGGCGCCTTCCTCAGGGGTAATCAGCAGGGTATGTGGCAGAGGGTTGTCTTCGAGATAATCCAGGGCATCTTCCAGGCCCGATGAGGCCCGAAATTCTTCCAGGGCCTGGTCCCGATCAACCAGCTCGACACCGGCCACCCGGCCGTCGCTGGCAATGTCACTGCTCAACACCCGTGCCCGCTCAAGCGGCACAGTCAGCTCAATGTAAGCGGTCACCCGGGCACTGCTTTCCCAGCCCGCACTTACGCCCTGGAGACTGGTGAGCAGCAACAGCAGCGCCACCGGCAAGGCCAGGGCAACGCCCATCACGGTCCAGGTCATCAAACTGGCCACCGGATTGCGCCAGAGACGCCGGGCACTATCCTCGGCAACCTTGCGATGATGGGTGAAATAGCTCTCAGCCTGCTCACGCCAGGGCGACCGGGCCTTGTTGGCGCCTCGTGCAGGTTGCGGCTTTTTACGCGGATCAGCGGCCACTGACACCTCCGCCAATAACCGAGGTGCCGCCAGCAACCAGGCGACCATGATCCAGCTTCAATGTTCGCCGCCCCATCTCATTGATCAGGGCAATATCGTGGGTTGCGATCAACACGGTAACGCCCACCTGGCTGAACTGCCCGAACAGATTCATGATGTCGGCGGACAGCGCCGGGTCCAGGTTACCTGTCGGCTCATCCGCCAGCAGTACCGGGGGTTTGTTGACCACCGCCCGGGCAATACCGACGCGCTGCTGCTCACCGCCGGAGAGCTGCATCGGGTTCATTTTTTCCTTCTGCAACAACCCGACCTTGTCCAGCGCTGCGCGCACACGCCGGCCGGTGTCTCTGGGTGAAGCACCCATGACTTCAAGGGGCATGGCGACGTTGTCGAAAACGGTGCGATCGAACAACAACTGGTGGTTCTGGAAGACCACGCCGATATGGCGTCGGATATAGGGAATCTGGCGGCGGGGCAAGCGGTTCAGAACCTGTCCACCTACCACCACCTCGCCGGCACTGGGGCGTTCCATCACCATGATCAGTTTCAGCAGGGTACTTTTACCCGCACCGGAATGGCCGGTCAGAAACGCCAGCTCGCCGCGCTCCAGGCCAAAGTTGACCTGACGCAGGGCTGTATGATCACTGTCGTAGCGCTTGGTGACCTGGCGAAACTCAATCATGGGCGGTTTCCGCGCGGCTGGATTCCGGGCTATTCGTCAAACAGGGCATCCACAAAGGTTTCGGCATCGAAGCTGCGCAGATCATCCACCTGCTCACCAACACCAATAAACCGGATCGGCAACTGCAACTGACGGGCAATGGCAAACACAATACCGCCTTTGGCCGTGCCGTCCAGTTTCGTCAATGTAATGCCACTCACGCCCACAGCCTGCTGGAACACCTGCGCCTGGCTCAGGGCGTTCTGGCCGGTGCCCGCATCCAGCACCAGCATGACTTCGTGGGGCGCAGATTCGTCCAGTTTCTTCATCACACGGACCACCTTCTCCAGCTCCTGCATCAGGTTATCCTTGTTCTGCAGACGACCGGCGGTATCGGCGATCACGACATCTACGCCACGGGATTTGGCTGACTGGATGGCATCGAAAATCACCGAGGCACTGTCAGCACCGGTGTGTTGTGCCACCACCGGCACATTGTTGCGCTCACCCCAGACCTGCAACTGCTCGACCGCCGCAGCACGGAAGGTATCGCCGGCGGCCAGCATGACCGATTTGCCTTCGTTCTGGAATTTCTTGGTAAGCTTGCCGATGGTGGTGGTCTTGCCCACGCCGTTCACGCCCACCATGAGGATGACGTAGGGGGTCTTGCCGGAGTCGATTTCCAGGGGCCTGGTCACATCCTTCAGCAGCCCGTGCAATTCATCCCGTAACGCCTGTCGCAGGGCCTCACCGTCCTTGAGCTGATTGCGCTCAAGTTTGTCGGTGAGCGATTCAATGATCTCAGAAGTGGCGGTAACGCCAACATCCGCCATTAACAGCGTGGTTTCGATTTCCTCGAGCAGGTCCTCATCAATTTTCTTGCTCAGGGAGAACAGGTCTGACAGACCACCGGTCAGGCTCGCCCGGGTCTTACCCAATCCCTTTTTGATGCGTTCGAAAACGCTGACCTGAGGCTCGGGTTCCGGTGCTTTCTGGGGCTCTTCTGCGGGCTGAGGCTCCAGGGCCGGCTCTGGTTCAGCCACCGACTCTGGTTGCGGCTCGGGAGTGGCAGGCGTTTCGCTCTCGGCTTTTTCCGGCTCCGGTGCCGCCCCTCTGGCAACCTCTGGCTTGCGCTGCGGCACCGGCTTCGGGCGCGGTGCCCGGCTGCGGTTTCCGGCGATATCCAGAACAAATACAAGCACAAGAAGGGCCAGAAGGCCGATTGAAATCCACTCTGCCGTCATAAAAGTCAATCCATCAGTCTGAATGGGCGGGACAAAGAAAGCCGACATTCTAGCAGACTGTCCCGATGAAGTGAGGGCCACCCGGATTATCGCGCGAGGCCCGGTTTCCGGTAAGATGCGCGCAGATACCCAGAACCCCGCACAGTCCCGGAGCTGCGACGATGGCGCGCCGAAAATCCACCAGCCACAGCATTTCGAAAAGAAACCCGACCGGTCGCGGTACCGGGGCCGCACCCGCTAATAACAGCACCGGCGAACTGCGCATTATCGGCGGTGACTGGCGCAGCCGGAAACTGCGTTTTCCGGATGCTGGTGGTGTGCGACCAACCCCCGCCCGCACCCGGGAAACCCTGTTCAACTGGCTTAACTTTCACCTGGCAGGCAGTGATTGTCTCGACCTGTTCGCCGGCTCCGGCGCGCTTGGCCTGGAAGCACTGTCCAGAGGTGCCGCAGGTGCCACCCTCGTGGATCACACGCCTGCGCTGGCCAAGGCACTCAGAGACAACCTCCGGGTACTGAAGTCTTCAGCTGGAGAAGTGGTGTGCTCAGATGTCGAGAGCTACCTGCGTCAGAGAAACCGGCCGCCGTTCGACATCGTTTTCATGGACCCACCGTTCCGACAGGGCTGGCTGGAGAAATTGTTTCCATTACTGGATGAGCAGGGCTGGATCAAATCCGGCGGCTGGGTTTACGTGGAACACGAGAGCGAATTGCCAACACCGGCAGTGCCTGGGTCGTGGCATCTGCATCGGCAAAAAAGCGCGGGGCAGGTCACCTACTGCCTTTTCCGAAAAGCCATAGACCCGGAATAGCAAGGGGCCTGAAAGAAAAAAGGGCCAGGTGAACGCGCTCACCCAGCCCCTTGTTCAGCGACCTGACTGTCTCAGACAGCAGGGCGCAGCGAGTAGGCCCGAAGGTGCTCGGCGAACTCCTCAAGATACCGGATACCGCTGGCTTCCGCCTCCCGGCACCACTCCATCAACGCGTTGAGCTTGTCCTGGGGCTTGAGCCCACGCTGACGCCAGAGCGCCTGCAGTTCATGGCTCTTCTCGTAGATCTGGCGCAGCACCGCGTTGCGCTCCAGTACCGATTCAAGGGTTTCTTTTTCCTTGGGGTGGATCAGCGTAATCTCACGAGAAAGCAACTGCTTGAGCTTCCGATACCGCGGCCGAATCTCGTCGTCCATCAGAGACTTCTGCTGACGCAACACCGGCTCCATGACGCGCTTGCGGTACTGGCGCATGATGTCGAACCGGTTGTTGGCAATCGCCTGAACGGTTTCTACGTCAACCTCGAGTTTACCCGGCACATGATGAGCAATGGGACGATAGCCCTTGGGCTTGGCCATGCCGAACAACTGGAACAGACGGATGTAGCCCCAGCCAATATCCACCTCAAACCAGCGACGGGACAGCTTCGAAGAGTTCGGGTAGGTGTGGTGGTTGTTGTGCAGCTCTTCTCCGCCAATCAGCAGGCCCAGCGGACTGATGTTGCGGGCGTTGTCGGCGCACTCGTAGTTCCGGTAACCCATCCAGTGACCAATTCCGTTAACAACGCCGGCCGCCCAAACCGGGATCCACATCATCTGTACTGCCCAGATCCAGATACCGTGAACACCGAACAGGGCAAGGTTGATGACCGCCATCAAAGCGATGCCCAGCATTTTATGGCGGCTGTATACGTTCCGCTCCACCCAGTCTTCCGGGGTGCGCTGGCCGTAGCGTTCGAGCGTTTCCGGGGTCGCGGATTCGGCGTAGAGCTCGGCGCCCTGGAACAGAACCTTGCGAATACCCAACACCACCGGGCTATGGGGATCTTCTTCGGTTTCGCATTTGGCGTGGTGTTTGCGGTGGATAGCCGTCCACTCCTTGGTGTTCTGAGCGGTGGTCAACCACAGCCAGAACCGGAAGAAGTGCTTCAATACCGGGTGCAGGTCCAGCGAGTTATGCGCCGAATGGCGATGCAGATAGAGCGTTACACTGACAATCGTGACGTGTGTCATTCCGAGGGTGACCAGAATGAGCTGCATCACCGACAGGTCAAGAAGACCATTAAACCACATAGCTAATCCTCAAAATCATTATCTTTGGCCGATGGCCAACTCAGCCACTTTAGCTTACAGCTGTAAGCCACAACAACAGCATTTGGATGCAAAATTGTTACTGATTACACTTATGCGTTTTCCACCGGAGATTCCCGTCCGTGCCAGAATTGCCAGAAGTAGAAACCACCCGTCGCGGCATTGCACCCTATTGCGAGGGCGAGACCATCACCCGGGTTACCGTGCGCAATGGCAGCCTGCGCTGGCCTGTTCCTGCCGATCTGGCAGAACGCCTGGAAGGCCAGCGCATAGAGAATGTTGATCGGCGTGCCAAATATTTGTTCCTTAATATGATGCAGGGCACGGTCATTGTTCACCTCGGCATGTCGGGCAGCCTGCGCATCATCACCGACAACACACCACCGCTGACCCATGATCATATCGATCTGGCATTACAATCCGGGGTAATCCTGCGATTCAATGATCCCCGAAGGTTTGGCTGCTGGCTCTGGGCCGACTCTGCCGAAGAGCACCCGCTGATCAGCCATCTCGGCCCCGAACCCCTGGCTCCCGAATTCAATGGTGCGCACCTGTTCCGCCTCTCCCGCGGCAAGAACACGCCAGTCAAGTCTTTCATCATGGATAATCAGGTCGTGGTTGGCGCAGGCAACATCTACGCCAATGAAGCCCTGTTCAAATCCGGCATCCATCCCCGCCGAAAAGCAGGAAGAATCAGCCTCGACCGCTATCACAGGCTGGCCGAAGCCATCCGGGAAACGCTCAGTGCCGCTATCCTGATGGGCGGAACCACCCTGCGGGACTTTGTGAACAGCGACGGCAAGCCCGGCTACTTTGCCCAATCTTTGTTGGTCTACGGTCGCGGCGGACAGCCCTGCAAAGAGTGCGGGACGACGTTGAAAGAAATCCGAATGAACAACCGATCCACTGTTTACTGCCCACGTTGCCAGCGCTGAACGCTTACGAGAAGGCACATTCAGCAACGAAAAATCGTTTGAAAATACGCAAATATGATTCATAGTTAACAGAGGATTTACGCCCAAGGTATACAATGGGGCGGTATTTAGGGCCAAAAAGCTCAGGAGACAGTACGATGACCCGCAAGATTTCACGCACTCTGGTGGCCACTGTGGCGGCCTGCCTGATGGCATTCTCTTCTCTCGGACACGCCCAGGCCGTGGATGAAACCCCGTCAGCGCTGGCCATGACCGGCGATGCGATTTTTGTTCGTCCGGCCCTGCTGGCAACCACCATTGTGGGCGGCGCTGTCTACCTGGTATCCCTGCCCTTCTCCCTGCTGGGCGGCAACGCCGACGAAGCCGGTGAGGTTCTGGTCATGGGGCCTGCCAAGGCGACATTCGTGCGCTGCCTGGGATGTACCCGCACCGGCAAGAAACCCGAAACGGTACAGACCAGCAACTGATCCGACTCCATCGGGCGCGCCTCCGTACTATCACGGCTTGCCCCGACGAGAGAACTGCGGCAGCCTGAAGCAAATTCTTCAGGCTGTTTTTGTTTATGGTTGACTGGTCCTCGCTTAACACCGTGTTCCTGGATATGGACGGGACACTGCTGGATCTGCATTTCGATAACCACTTCTGGCTCGAGCACCTGCCGGCCAGGTACGCCCAGCACTATGACCTTCATCCCCAGGAAGCGAAAGACAGACTGATCCCGATGATCATGGCCGAGCGCGGCTCACTGAACTGGTATTGCACCGATTACTGGAGCGAGCGCCTGTCCCTGGACATTACCGGGCTGAAAGCAGAGGTGGGCGACCGGATCGGATACCGTCCTCACGTAACGGATTTTCTCGATGCCCTGAGGCAATCCGGGCTTCACTCGGTGATTGTCACCAACTGTCACCCCGACCCTCTGGCCCTGAAGCTGAAACGAACCGGCCTGGACACACGGGTGGATGCCATAGTCTCCAGCCATCAGCTAGGCAAGCCCAAGGAAGACCCATCATTCTGGCAGGATCTCCAGAAGGTAACGCCCTATGAGGCCGACAGCACCCTGATGGTCGACGACAGTTTCCCGGTATTGGAAAGTGCCCTGGCAGCCGGCATTGCCCAGTGCCTTGCGGTACTGGCGCCGGACAGTCAGCAGGAGGCCCGCCAACGGCACCCGGAAATCCCCTGCATCCATCACTTCGACGAAGTTCTCCCGGCCCTTCGCCAGCGGTCACCCCTGCCATCCGGCCGATGACAGGGTTATAATTGGCGTATAAGCCCATCAGGTGAGGAGACATGACGGCATCAACTGCTGACGACCAAAGGGTAAGACTGGATAAATGGCTCTGGGCCGCCCGCTTCTACAAAACCCGCTCCCTGGCCAAGGAAGCGATCGAAGGAGGCAAGGTCCACTACAACAGCCAGCGCTGCAAACCCGGCAAGCTGGTGGAAGCCGGCGCGAAACTCACGCTGCGTCTGGGTTGGCAGGAGAAGGTTGTCATTGTCGATGACATCAGCGACCGCCGCCGTGGCGCGCCCGAAGCCCAGAAGCTCTACCACGAGACGGAAGAGAGCGCCAAGAAACGCGAAGAAATGGCCTGGCAACGAAAAACTATGCAGGCAGCGCAACTCCCTCCGGCCAGACGCCCTTCAAAGAAAGACCGAAGGGATATCCAGCGCTTCCGCGAACAGAACGGCCTCTGAACACTTTTTAACACCCCCGCCCTCAGTCAACTTGCAACGACCGGCATTCAGCATTCAGGAGAGACAACATGGCATCCCGCGACCAGTTCCAGCGCTTTATTTTTGAACACAGCCAGGTGCGGGGAGCCTGGGTGCGGCTGGCCGACAGCTACCAGGAAATCGGCAGCCAGGCGCCCTATCCGGACACGGTCCGCGAGCTCCTCGGCGAAGCCCTGGTGGCGAGCATCCTGATGAGCAGCACCCTGAAATTTGAGGGCACGCTGTCCGTTCAGGCGCAGGGAGAAGGCCCGTTACGCACTCTGATGGCAGAATGCAGCCACGACCGGCACATCCGTGGTCTGGCCCGTTTTGACGAGCACGCCGTCAGCGAAGACAGTTTTCATAATCTGCTCGGTGAAGGCCGGATGGCCATTACCATTACGCCGAACCGGGGTAATCGCTACCAGGGCGTCGTGCCCCGGGATCAAGAGACACTTGGCGGCTGCCTGGAGGAATACTTCGAACGCTCGGAACAGATTCCCACCAGCCTGTTCCTTTTTGCCGATGAAAACGGCGCCGCTGGCCTGATGCTCCAGCGCCTGCCGGGCGCCTCCGAGGAAGACGAAGATCTCTGGGATCGGGTTAACCACCTGGCGCGGACCGTGGAAGCCGCCGAGTTGCTGGAACTGGATAGTGAAACCCTGCTCCATCGACTGTTCCACGAGGAAACCGTTCGATTGTTCGACGCCGAACCGGTCGCCTTCCGCTGCAGCTGCTCAAGGGAGCGCACCCTCGGCGCCCTGGAGGCCATTGGCCGCGAAGAATGCTACAGCATTCTGGAAGAACAGGGATCCATCGAGATGGACTGCCAGTTTTGCCACGCTCACTATCGCTTCGATAGAAATGATATTGATCATCTTTTCACCGGTCATACGCTACACTAGAAGCACGTTCGATTGGCCGGGAAACCGCTGATAGCAAGGGGTTCAGGGCAGTCGTTTTTTACCGGCGTCTCTGGCATAATAGCGCGCCTGAATTGACCCGATTGCTCAGATTTCCGTCAATTTTGGGGGGCGGCCTGAGCAATCACTAAGACATCCCGAGGGCGAGGTCGAAGTGAGCAGCACTTATAATGATCTGAGTACAGCACGACTGGTTGAGGTTGCACTGGCACGTGAAGAAGGCCAGCTGGCATCCAACGGTTCCCTGGTTGTAAAGACCGGTGACCGTACAGGCCGGTCTCCCATGGACCGCTATATTGTCGAGGAGCCCAGCACCTCGGACGATATCCACTGGGGTCCGATCAACCGTCCTTTCGACGCCGAAAAGTTCGACGCCCTCTGGGACCGTGTTGAAGCCTACATCGCCGAAAAAGACCAGTTCGTGTCTCACGTTCATGTCGGCTCCGACCCCGAGCACTACCTGCCGGTCAAAATGACCACCGAGACCGCGTGGCAGAACCTGTTCGGCCGCAACCTGTTTATCCGACCGGAAAGCTATAACCCGGCCGACAAGCAGGAGTGGCAGATCCTGAACGCCGCCAACTTCGAGTGCGTGCCCGAGCGCGACGGCACCAACAGCAATGGCTGCGTGATGATCAACTTTGCCAAGCGCAAGGTTCTGCTGGCCGGCATGCACTACGCCGGTGAAATGAAGAAGGCCATGTTCTCGGTGCAGAACTTCCTGCTGCCAGAGAAGGACGTGCTGCCCATGCACTGTTCCGCGAACGTGGGTGAAGACGGCGAGACCTGCCTGTTCTTCGGTCTTTCCGGCACCGGCAAGACCACTCTCTCTGCCGATCCGCACCGCTACCTGATCGGCGATGACGAGCATGGCTGGGGCCCGGGCACCGTGTTCAACGTCGAGGGCGGTTGCTACGCCAAGTGCATCGATCTGTCCCGCAAGAACGAGCCGATCATCTGGGATGCCATCCGTTTTGGCGCCATTGTCGAAAACGTGGTGATCGACCCGGAAACCCGCGAGCCAGATTACACCGATGTATCGCTGACCGAAAACTCCCGTTGCGCCTACCCGCTGGACCACGTTGAAAAGCGCGTGCTCGAGAACCGTGCCGGAGAGCCCTCTCACATCGTATTCCTGACCTGCGACATGACTGGCGTGCTGCCACCTGTGTCCATCCTCAGCCGCGAAGGTGCCGCTTATCACTTCCTGAGTGGCTACACCGCACTGGTTGGCTCCACCGAGATGGGTTCTTCCTCGAAGCTGAAGTCCACCTTCTCCACCTGCTTTGGTGCGCCCTTTTTCCCGCGCCCGGCCGGCGTTTACGCCGAGCTGCTGATGAAGCGCATGGACGAGTTTGGCAGCAAGGTCTTCCTGGTTAACACCGGCTGGACCGGTGGTCCTTACGGCGAAGGACAGCGTTTCAGCATTCCGACCACCCGCGCCATCATCGCCGCGATCCAGAACGGTGACCTGGACGATGTCGAAACCGAGCACCTGCCAACCCTGAACCTGGATGTGCCCAAGCATGTGCCAGGCGTGGATACCGAGCTGCTGAACCCGCGCAACACCTGGGTGAGCCCGGACTACTACGATGGCAAGGCCCAGGAACTGATCGCGCAGTTCGTCGAAAACTTCAAGAAGTTCGACGTGGCGGATTCCATCGTCGAGGCCGGCCCGAAGCTGAGCTAAGTCGATTCCTGAACGTAAAAAAGCGCCCTGCGAAAGCACGGCGCTTTTTTTGTATGATGGGGCAACACATTCAAGGAAACGGCTTCATGAAACAGCGTCTGCGCCAGCTTTTCTCGTTTATTCTCAAACCACTGGAATCCGGACAGGTTGGGCCCAGCTACAAGGATTCGCATCGCACCGTACTTAAACTCGTGGGTGTCCTGTTCCTCGTTCTGGCGACGGTGTCTATCGGTGCACTGGTATACACCGGCAAGGTCGGCGCGCTGATTCCCGCACTGGTGTTTCTTGGCGTTGGCGGGACATGCCTGGTTGTGGGGGCGCTGGGCTCGGATGTCGCCGTATCGAAGATGTGGGGCAACCGCTAACGGCCACCCCGCATGCTGTAATCAGGCGTAGAATATAAGTGGCACAAAGGCCACCAGCAACAGCGAAATCCCCATGGCAATCAGCGGCATAATGATACGCTCGTGGCGCTGGTAGAAGGTCCCCGTTTCCTGTTGCGCCGCGAGCACCTCTGCCTCTCCGACTACCTGGCGGGTCAACAGATGGTTCAGGGCGACCGGCGGACTCAGGTAGCCCAGTTCAAAGGCCACCAGGGTCACCATCCAGAAATGGATGGGGTGTATGCCGCTGGAGTAGGCAATCGTGGCAACGGTGGCTGTCACCAGGATCACGGCACCGAACGCGTCCATGATCATGCCCAAAATCACCAGAATCACCACCATCAACAGCATGGCCGACCAGGCACTTTCAAACGATTGCGGGAAAGCCTCCATCAGGTGCGCCCGCTCGATTACCCCACCGATACTGACCGACAGACCGAGCAACAGCAGTAATGCGCCAATTTCCGCCGTTGTGTCGTTGGTGGCACCACGGAGACTTCGTTCGAGCCCCTGATGGTTGATCTCCCCAGAGGCTTTGCCCTTCCGGTTTTTCAGGCTGACATGCTCATAGACAAGGATGGCCAGCATGATCACCGGCAACAGTCTTGGCGCCGAGAATTCGTCCATCCCCACATCCAGTGCCAGACGGTAGAACAGGACCACGGCAGCAATTACCAGGACATAGGGAATCAAAGGTTTGAGCGCCTGGGTCATGGCCGGGAAGGCCTCGGCAGAGGGCGCCAGGTTGAACTGGCTCTGGCGATTCACGCTCAGGGCCACAATCGCAAACATGGTGGCAGTGAGCACAAATACCCAGATCCCCCAGCCGAACAGTTCGTCGGTGGTGACTTCCCGGTTCAGGTAGGCGATGACCACCACCAGCAGACAGGGCCGCAACACCACGCCCAGCGAGCCGGACATGGCGGTGGCTGCCAGAGCCAGATGCCGTCGGGCACCGGCCGCGCGCAGCTCGCTATAGATAACCGCGCCCGCCGCGATCACAAAGATGCCGGACGCTCCGGTGTAGGCCGTGGGCACGGCGGCAACCAGAACTGCTACAACCGCCAGCATTTCCGGCGGCATGCGCCAGGGCCGGAAGACATTGAACACCAGGGTGGCAAGACGGGTCTGCTTCAGCATCATGCCCACCCAGACGTACAGGCCGACATTCAGGAACATGTCGGACAGTTCCATCATCTTGCCGAGATAGATACCAATCCCGGAGGCGTGTCCGATCAGAGCGAAATAGGTGCCAGAGATCAGGCACATCACGGTATACAGGGGAACAGCCAGGAAAGCCTTGTTCAGGCTGCCGCCCTCCTGAAGGTCATCGGGAACCCGGAACAGCCGGTACAGGCTGGCCAGGGTCAGGCAGGCGAAACCGATAATCCAGAAATTGTGCAGCAACAGTTCTTCCGATGAGACCGCCGTGTCCGAGCCAAGGCTGGATTGTCGGAAGATCGCACTCGAGCCCAGCAACATGGCGTTGGCAATGGTTTGCAGGGTATGAGAGACGGTGTAGTCCAGCCGTGTCTCCATGGCGCGCATGGCGATATGATGCCGGGTCAGGGTGGCTGTTACCGCACACAACATGACCAGGATGACCAGAATGAAGCGCTGGGACTCCAGACCAAAGGCAATCAGGTCGGCAATAAAGAGTTCAACGGCCCGATAGGCTTTCACTCCCGGTGTCAGTTGGTCCCTGAGGTTCTCAAAATTTCGGTGGGCCTCACGGCAATCCGCAACCGCCCGTTCGATGGCGATTCGGACATCGTCCGGATCTTTCTCCTCGGCCCCCAGCAACGCTGCCATGGGGTCGTCCGCGGAATCATCGGCGGCCATTTCCGCCGCGACCGCTGCCTCAATATCACGGTTTGGGTCACAGGTCGGTTGAACCGGGTCCATCCGCAACTTGTAGTAGCCACTCCAGAGCTGCTCGCCTCCGCGCAACATCTGGTTATGGATATCACTGCTTGTGGAGAAGATGACCACCGCAAGCAACAGCAGACAGGCCGGTAGCGATGAAAACCACTCCAGCCCGCTCCGATGAAAACCGCCCTTCGACATAACTGATTACTCTGGGTAGGAAGTGATTACAGCAGATCGTCCAGATCCATGGTTTCAACCTCTTCCTGCTGGTCATCCCAGAAGGTACCGAGCTGACCCATAGGCGTGCGGTGCCCGGTATTCTCAACCCACAAACGATCAGACACCGCGACGATCATATCGGTGGCCATCGCATCCACGAATCGCCAGTCATCGTTGGACGGAGTATTCTCGACGGATTCTGCGTGTTCCCTGATTACCTCCCGAACCATCGCCTCGTCCCCCTTGTTCAGGGCCGCGATAGCATGGAAAACATGAGGCAGGCGAACGCCCGCAGCTTTACCCTGTTCGTCGGCAATGGCCAGCCGTTCAAAGGCATCCTCACCGTCTGGCTGGGCACCGGGAATCATGGCCCAGACCGTTGCCCTCAGAGCCATGGGCGCACCCCACCATTTCTCGTTATCAAGGCAGCTGGTAGCACGGGCAGCAATGGAACCCACGTTTGCCGGCACGCCGATGGAGGAGGTGGACTGAATCTGGGCGTTGAGAGCCTGAAGACCGGAAAGCAGGCCGGCCATGTAGATAAACTCATCCATGTCGTCATCGAAATCCGGGCATTCGCCATCTGCAGGATTTCCGTAATGGGCATTGTGGTGTTGCCAGGCCGTGTAATAGCGCTGCGCGGCGAGGGTATGGGCCCGCTTCTGACGGATCATGGCATCTTCAGCGGCATTCCCGTTCATGGCGTGCAGAGCCGCAAGGGCAGCAAGCTCATGTTCCCGGGCCTCTTCCTCGGCACAGCCGCCGGCAGAGAGGTAGAGCATCACCGCAAGCTGGTCCGGCTCATTGGTGACTCGGCCAAAGGACATCAACAATGGCGCGGTCGCCTCGCTCATGGCGCACCCCATGGCCAGGTCGTTACTCTCCATCAGGAAGGGTACCGTGTGACTCCGCGAGAAGCCCTGCATCACATCACCGGTGGTCTTGTACATCATGTGATTGACCATACTACAGCCGCTCAGAACCACGCTGGCCGTGAACGCTGCCACGAGATTTCGGACACGGCGCGCCGTCAAAAGCGCCTTTTGGGAGGGATTCCGGAAATGGGTCATACCTTCTTCACCTTTTGCGTTTTTGTTCTGATGCAGTTCTGCGCCGATCCCGCGGGCCAGACTCCGTCGGATAAACCGGTTTGTTACAGACTGTAACCAGGTGGGCATTATGGCCCAGGAGTCCCGGCTTTTATGCGACCGATGCCGCAAATGACGCTAAATTAAACACACCGATGCCGCCCGGAGGTTTGCACAATGGGACGGAAGCCACTATAGATTGCAGCAACCGTGAATCGTTGTGATTCCGGCCAGGACAGAGACTGAAACAGCAGAAATACAATAAAAGGAGTATCCGATGCGCAAACCTGAACTCGCCGCGGCCATTGCCGACCGAACCGGCCTCACCCGGGACAAGGCCAGCGAAGTGATTACCGCGTTCACCGACCAGGTGTCGGCCGCTGCCTCCCGGGGCGAAGATGTCACCCTGATCGGCTTTGGCACCTTCAATATCCGCAGTCGTAAGGCGCGGGACGGACGCAACCCTCAAACCGGCGAGACCATTCGCATCCCGGCCAGTAAAACCGTGGGTTTCAAGGCCGGGAAGGCACTGAAAGACGAAATCCGCTAGTCAGCCGCAGGCCCGCTCATGCGGGCCTGATTCACTCCAGTGTCAGGTACCGGCGACGGAGGCACACTCGGAACGGGTGGCATCTACCCGGCACCGAATCGCCTTCATCAGCTTGATGGCCCGCTCATCGTAAACACCGTCTTCCAGTAACGACAGCCGCACCTTGCGCAGCATCTTGTCGTATTCGGCGGTATCTTCCCGCGGCAACTCCATCCACACGTCTTCAGGAATCTCCGCCTCTGCCTGGGCAATGATTTCATACGCCTCATCAATGCGCTTGATCGCCTGGTCCCGGACCATCTGGCCGGCGGAATCGGGGAACCGGTCGCGGTGGATGATCACCTGGAAGTTCATGTAGCCCAGGGCATATTTGACCACGGCCCCGTTGGGCTGGACGCCCTTGTATAACTCCAGCGGGGTATAGGCGACGGCCGGGGCGTAAGCCAGGTCAACGCTGCCGTTATTGAACTTACCGGCAAAGTTCGCGGAATTGGACCCCACCACGGAGGCGCCGACATGGCGAACCATCCGGACCGATGCCTGATCATAGTCCAGGGTGGCAATCCGTTTGCCCTGAAGCTTTTCGACCGAATCGATACTGCGGTCCCGGGTGTGAAGGTAAATGGCGCCGCCAGGGAACACGCCGGCCACTTCGTAGGGGCCGTCAATCAGAAACGGCCGGGCCTTGGGCTGGCTCAGGGTGTTGTACAGCAGGCGCATTTCTTCTTCGCCAGGCACGGCGCCCATGGCTTCAAGGCTGCCGGTGAACTTGTTGAATTCCCGGGCACGGGTGCCGGTGAGCAGAACAGCATCGCACTGCCCCGCCTTGAAGTCCTCGGCAGCCACCTTTTCATCGGTATAGGCGCGAAGATCCAGCTTGATGCCATTTTTCAGGGCAACCGGCTGAAAGGTCTTGGTGATGGCAAACAGGGGGCCATTGGCACCAACCGGGTCAAAAACGCAAAAACTGCGTTCCAGAGGCTCATTCTGTGCCTGCGCCTGGCCCATTGAGGGAAAGACCAGACTGGCACAGAGGGCAGCCGCCATGGCTACCCGCTGGGGGAAGTTTGCTGATTTCACGGGATGACTCCTGGTTATTATTGTCGGGCGCCGGTCTGGGTTTCTGGACCGGCCAGGCCACGCTTTCCTTGGTCGACCATAGGGCGACGGCTACAAGAATACGTTGGCACAGGTGCCTGCCATCAAGGGTTTTTCAGCAACAGGGGGAGATTCTGTGATGGTGTCGACAGAGGTTTCGCAACCTCTGCCGCACTTTCAGACAGTTCGCCGGGATCAGATCACCGGCTGGGGCCAGGCCTTTCGACCCTCACTCAGGGTGAGCCTGATCACACCTGGCAGTTCGCGGTCCGTCACCGGCGCGTGACGGCCTGCCGATACCAGTGTTTTCGCGCTGGGCGTCCAGAAGGCATCGGGATCGAACAGGCAAATATCGGCGACTTCGCCCTCCGCCAGACGCGCAGTCCGGCCAAGCACGGAGGCCGGACCGGCAGTCAGAGCCCGGATCAGGTCGGGCAACGCCAGCTCATTCATTTCCACCAGCTCCAGACCCAGCGACAGCACGCTCTCGATGCTGGACAGCCCCGGCTCGGTAGCAGCCATGGGCGCCTGCTTTGCAGCGGTATCATGAGGCTGATGCTGGCTGACGATAGCATCAATTACCCCTTCCCGGACACCGGCTATCAGCGCCTTGCGATCGCTCTCGCCACGCAGTGGCGGGCGGACGTGGAAGCGGCTGTCAAAACCGGCAAGCGCCTCCTCCGTGAACACCAACTGATGCATGGCCACATCGGCGGTGACCGCAATACCCCGGCGGCGGGCATCGGCCAGCATTTCAACACTGCGACCGCAGGAGAGCTGGCTGAGGTGCAAACGTACCCCGGTTTCCTCGGCCAGTAACAGCATCTCCATCACCGCAGCGGTTTCCGCCACTTCCGGAATACCAAGCAGGCCCAAACGCGAGGTCACCAGGCCATCATGGGCGTAGCCGTCGGCGGCCAGGGCCTGGTTCTCGGGGCTGAACATCACCGTCAAACCAAACGTCTGGGCGTAGGCCATACACCGGCGCAATATGCGGGCATTGCGCACGCCCCGGGAACCATTACCCACGGCAACACAGCCGGCTGCGGCCAGGCCAGCCATATCACTGAGCAGATCGCCCTCAAGGCCCCGGGTGATAGCGCCAATGGGCAAAACCCGGATGGGCGAACGGCTGGCAGCACCATCACGGATCAGGTGGGTGACGGCACTGGAATCGTTTACCGGCGAGGTTTCCGGCGAGGCGCACACGGTGGTAAATCCGCCGTGGGCCGCGGCAAGGGTCTCCGAAGCGATGTTACCTTTCTGACCGTTGCCCGGCTCACGGACATTACAGCAAAGATCGACAAACCCCGGTGTGATTATGCCGTTGTCTGCGCTGATGGTCTCGTCGGCTGTCTCCCGGGCGGCGGCTTCGCCCATCGCAACAATACGGCCATCCCTTATCAACAGTGCGGTATTCTCCTGCTCTGCGCCCTGGCCATCGAACAGGCGGCCTCCGGTGATTTTCAGACTGCTTCCGGATGTATTGACACTGCTCATGCCTGGCCCCTCTCACTCAGTTTCTGCTGGCGCTCGGCGACCTGACCGCCCATGGCCATGGACATGACCGCCATCCGGATGGCAATGCCGTTAGTGACCTGGTTCAGAATCACCGATTGCGGCCCGTCGGCCACCGCCGACTCAATTTCAACGCCGCGGTTGATGGGCCCCGGATGCATGACGATGCATTCCGGATGCGCCAGCGCCAGTTTCTGCTGGTTCAGTCCGTACAGCCGGTAAAACTCCCGCTCGCTGGGCAGCAAAGCGCCTTCCATCCGCTCTTTCTGAAGCCGCAGCATGATCACCACATCCAGGTCCCTCATGCCCCGGTTCATATCGTATTCAACCGTGCAGCCAAGACTTTCCACGTCTTTGGGAAGCAGCGTCCCGGGAGCAATGACCCGTACCTCTTCGGCACCCAGCTCGTTGAGGGCCCTGATCTGGGAACGGGCCACCCGGGAGTGCAGGACGTCTCCGACGATAGCGACTTTCAGTCCCTCGAACCGTCCCTTGTGCTGGCGGATCGTCAACATATCCAGCATGGCCTGGGTCGGGTGGGCGTGACGGCCATCACCGGCGTTGATAATGGCGACGCCGGGGGTCACGCTCTCGGCGATAAAATGCGGCGCACCACTCTGGGAGTGGCGGACCACGAACATGTCGCTGGCCATGGCTTCCAGATTGAGCAGCGTGTCAGACAGGGATTCGCCCTTGGAGGTGGCCGAGGTACTAATGTCCAGGTTAAGCACATCCGCAGACAGTCGCTTGGCCGCCAGCTCAAAGGTACTGCGGGTGCGGGTACTGGATTCAAAAAACAGGTTCACCACGGTCCGGCCCCGGAGCAGCGGCACTTTCTTGATGGTGCGCTCCCCCACCTCGATAAAGGAATCCGCCGTGTCGAGGATGTCGGTCAGCAAGGCGCGATCCAGGCCGTCGAGAGTAAGGAAGTGCCGCAACTGACCATCCCGGGTCAGCTGCAAGTGGTGCGGGGAAGAGTCGTTCGCGGTCATGGGTCGCCTGTTATCTGATTCGGAGGTTTATTGTCCGGCTTCCTGGAGCTCGATGCGGAGCGGGTCGGGGCCACGCAGTTTGACTCGCTGATGGGATTCCAGCGCCATCGTCTTGCCAGCCACGTCGGGCTGGATGGGCAGTTCCCTGGCGCCGAGGTCAATCAGGGTGGCCAATATGATACTGGCTGGGCGGCCATAATCGAAGATCTCATTCATCGCGGCGCGGATGGTCCGGCCGCTCATGATGACATCGTCAATCAGGATGATGTCCCGACCCTCGGTATCGAAGGGCAAGCTTGAGGGTTTGACCCGGGGATTCAGGCCAATGCGGCTGAAATCGTCGCGGTAGAAGGAAATGTCCAGTTCGCCGAACGGCTCATCGATACCCAGGCGCTTGCTGAGCACATCCGCCAGCCAGACGCCACCGGTACGGATACCGATCAGAACCGGCGATTCCACGCCCCTTTGCTCCAGCGTCTGACGCAGCCCTGACTCCATCTGGTCAAGCAACTGATCAATATCAAGCAATGCCGTCATTCGGTCCTCACTGTTGAAAAAAGGTTTCCAGGATCAGCACCGCGGCCCGGTCGTCGACTCCGTGACGTCCAAAATCACGACTGCCCCCGGCGGCCATCACTTCGCCCTTGGCTTCGAAGCTGGTGAGCCGCTCGTCCACCATCTCGACCGGCACGTGGTAACGCCCGTGCAGGCGCTTGCCGAACTTGCGCGCCCGGGCACACATATCGTTTTCGGTGTCGTCCATGTTCAGAGGCAGGCCAACCACCACCAGGTCCGGGCGCCACTCCTCAAGCAGGGATTCAATCTGTTGCCAGTCCGGAATACCGTCGCGAGCGGGAACCAGCGCCACTGGCTGGCCGGACCCAAGCAATTCCTGGCCGACGGCAACGCCAATCCGGCGGGTACCAAAATCAAACGCCATAACCCGGCGACTGGTAGTCTCAAGCATGGCCGACCGATTCACTGAGCTGGTTGAGATCTATGCCGATCAGTTTGAGTACGGCCTTGTAACGTTCTTCCCAGGGGGTACGAAACAGGATCTCCGTGGTGGCCGGGCAAGTGAGCCAGGCGTTACTGCCCAGCTCCTCTTCCAGCTGCCCCTCGCTCCAACCGGAGTAGCCCAGGGCCACCAGATATTCCTCGGGGCCCTCACTACGGCCAATCCCTGCCAGTATGTCGCGGGATGTGGTCAGCAGAACATCTTCTGTGACCTTTGCCGTATTCTGCCAACTGGTTCCGGGGGGATGCAGCACAAAGCCCCGCTCCGGCTGCACCGGACCACCGCTGAATACCGGCAGATCCAGTTCGCCCCCTGGCATGTCCAGTTGTTCCAGAATCTCGCCCAGGTGAATGTCCAGCGGGTGATTGATCATCAAGCCCAGAGCACCGTCGTCGGAATGCTCACAGATATAAATAACGCCGCCATGGAAACGGGGATCCGCGAGATAGGGTGATGCAACCAGAAAATGGTGCCGCAAGCTGTGGGGAGAGTGTTTTGATGCTGTCATCCGGATGTCAGCCCCCGTCGCTGGAAGGACCAGGTACGTATGATTTCGAGTTCATCCACCTCTTTCCGCATTTCGTCCGGAAACGGTGCAAAAGGCGCGGCCATCCTGACAATGCGTATTGCTGCATCATCCAGCACGGTGCTGCCGGAAGACTGAAGGATAGCCACCTCTTTAATGGTGCCGTCTTTCTTCAGCGACACCAGCAACCTCAGTGTGCCATAGATTCCGGCATTGCGCGCCTCGGTGGGGTAATTGATGTTGCCCACCCGGGTTACCTTGCTGACCCAGTTCTGGACATACCAGGCGTTGGTAGACTTGAGCGTGGAGGCAGCGGTAACACGCATCACCCTGGGTTTGCGGGCATAGGCCTGCTGCTGGGCATCGAAGCGGGCCTCCAGGCTGGCAATTTCAAGGCTACGCTCCATCAGGCTCTTTTTCTCCCGCACGGGCAGGGGCTCTTCTTCGGGCGTGGTGCGTTCCTCAGGCGCCTGAACCTTCTGACTGGACGCGCTCTCGGTCTGCACCACCTGTTTTTCCTGGCGCGGCTGCGGCTGGGTCTGGGACGGCGGCTCGGGCTGAACCTGAGCCACTTCAGGCTGACTGACCTCCGCCGGCTGGGGCGTGGTCATTTCCCGAACCTCTTCCTGGGTACCGCTGCCCTTCTGACTGGTCTGGGCCAGAAAATCCGCTTTCTCGGGAGCTTCTTCGTCGTCGAACTGGGACAGGGTGATCTCCATGGTCTGAGCCGAGGAACGGGGCGACTCAGGCGCAAAGGTGATACCCAACACCACAATGGCGTGCACTGCCAACGCCATGAAAAGGGTGAAGGAAAACCGGTCGAAGTCGCTTACCTGAACTGCCATTCCTGATACGGATCCTGTCGTTAAACCTGCCCGGTGACCACTACCGGATTAAGCCTGGCCCAGGCGTTTTGCGATTGCATCCATCAACAGACCACCAATATCGATCCCGAAGGCGGCATCGAGTTCCCGGATGCAGGTCGGGCTGGTGACATTGATTTCGGTAAGATAATCACCGATCACGTCCAGGCCGACAAATATGAGGCCCTTCTCTTTAATCACCGGCGCAACGCGCTCGCAGATCTCCCGATCCCGGGCGGTCAGTTCCCGACCTTCGCCGCGGCCGCCGGCGGCAAGATTGCCCCGATTCTCCCCTTGGGATGGGATTCTCGCAAGGGAATAGGGTACCGGCTCACCGTCGATCAACAGGATACGTTTGTCACCATCGCTGATTTCCGGAATGTACTTCTGGGCCATGGCCTGGTGAGTGCCATAGTTGGTGAGGGTTTCGATAATGACCCCGAGGTTGAAATCGTTTTCGCGGATCCTGAAGATCGAATGACCGCCCATGCCATCCACCGGCTTCATGATGACATCGCCGTGCTTGGCATAGAACTCGCGGAAACGGGTTGCCGAACGCGAGACCAACAGAGGTGGCGTCAGGTCCTCAAACTGCGTGGCAAACAGTTTCTCGTTGCAGTCGCGAAGCGTGGATGCCGGGTTGACCACCAGGGCACCCTGCTGCTCCGCCGCCTCCAATATATAGGTGGCCATCAGGAACTCACGGTCCACCGGCGGATCCTTGCGCATCAGGATGACATCCAGGTCCCCCAGCGCCCGGTCCTGGCTGGGCCCGAAGCTGTACCAGTTCTCGGGATCCATGTGGACGGTCAGGTCGCGGGTGTGCGCCATGGCCGTGCCACCATCGAGATACATATCCGGCAGCTCCATGTATTCGATTTCCCAGCCACGTTTCTGGGCAGCCAGCAACATGGCCAGTGAGCTGTCTTTCCTGAAGTGGATATCTTCAATCGGATCCATCACGATCCCGAGTCTGACGGTCATGAGCGTTCCTGCAGTCCTGAGGGTTAAAAACACGAACCGGTCTGCAGAGCGGACCGGGCATTAAGTGCTATGCTGTGAAATCAGATGGTATTGTACCCGAGCTGCAAATGCATCCGGAGAAATCCTCAGTCAGTTACGTGACGTTGCGGGCAGAAGTACATTTGGTCACAAACTAATACTTTTTATCCGGCCATTGATAATCTATAAATGAGCGGGGTTTATAGAAGAACCTTAAGGTTTATGTTAAAACCCCCGTTTTAAAATAACGACAGTCGCTGAGCGCAAGGCAGTTGGACAATGGATGACAACTTCGAGAATTTGAAGATCATGGTGATCGACGACAGTAAAACCATACGTCGCACCGCAGAAACCCTTCTGAAAAAGGTCGGCTGTGAGGTCATCACCGCGACTGACGGCTTTGACGCTCTTGCAAAGATTGCCGATTCCCAGCCGGACATCATTTTTGTCGATATCATGATGCCCCGCCTGGACGGCTACCAGACCTGCGCACTTATCAAGAACAATTCCTCCTTCAAAAAGACGCCGGTTATCATGCTCTCCAGCAAGGACGGGCTGTTCGACAAGGCCAAGGGCCGGATCGTCGGCTCGGACCAGTATCTGACCAAGCCGTTCAGTAAGGATGAGCTACTCAATACCATCCGCCAGTATGTTCCACAGGCGGAACAGTAAACCTGCTGACCCCAAGAACTTTCGAGGAAACCATGGCCCGCATTCTGATTGTTGACGATTCCCCTACCGAGGTTAAGAAAATTTCCACGATCCTGGAAAAACACCAGCACGAAGTGCTGACCGCCGATAACGGTGCCGACGGTGTTGCCAAGGCCCGTGCCGAAACCCCGGATCTGGTTCTGATGGATGTGGTTATGCCCGGCCTGAATGGCTTCCAGGCAACCCGCCAACTGACCCGCGCACCGGAAACCGCCTCCATCCCGGTGGTCATCGTAACCACCAAGGATCAGGAAACTGATCGCGTATGGGGCACCCGCCAGGGCGCCAAGGGTTACCTGGTCAAGCCGGTTAACGAAGACGACCTGATCAAAACAATCAACAGTCTGATTGCCTGATCCCCAACCGTGGAGTACGCATGTCCGCCCAGGCCGCCCCTTTTGCCGTTCTGACGGATATCGCCGAGCGCAGCCGGTCTCTGGCTGCCGGCCTGCCGGAGCAACAGGAAGCCGTTGAACTCTGGAACGGCATCGGTTTTGTTCTCGCAGGTGAACGCTACGTTGCCCCCATGGGCGAAGTCACTGAAATCCTACATGTCCCCAGGTTCACCCACATACCTGGGGTTCGCCCGTTTTTGCTTGGCGCCGCCAATGTTCGTGGCCGCCTCCTGCCTCTGGTTGATCTCGCCGGCTTTTTCGATATTCCCCGCTCTTCCCGCAGCCAGCGGGAGCGGCGAGTGCTGGTTGTTGAGCAGGGCGATATTTTCAGCGGGCTGGTAGTCGACAGTGTCCTGGGTATGCAGTACTTCGCAACTGACAGTTTCAAGGATTCGCCCGAGGGCGTACCTGAAAACGTTCAACCGTTTGTCTCAGGCGGATATGAACGCAACGAGGAAGTCTGGAAAGTGTTTTCGGCCGTCGACCTGCTCGAGGACGAACGATTTCTGGACGTCGCACAGTGGTAAGGGTGGTGACAATGGCAGGAACATCACCCTGACCGCCTGAAACCCGAAAAAACAAACTTGCCAATTTCTTGAAGAGGCCGGGAGCCAGAAAATGAAGAACAGAGCCGGAAGACTCAGTATGGGACAGGGAGGCAACAAGCTGGTTGCCGGCCTGATCGCCGCGCTGATCGCACTCACCATCCTGCTCGTTGTCGTGCTGTTCATTATCAATCAGGACAGCCAGAACGATCAGGAGTACATCGCCAACACCGCCGAGCTAAGGGTACTCTCTCAGGAGATCGCGAAGAACGCGACCGAGGCTGCCGGCGGTACCGCCGAGGCCTTCAACCAGCTGCGCCGCTCCCGTGACGAATTCCAGCAGCTCTGGACCAACGTAACCGAGGGTAATCCGGAAACCGGTCTGCCGCCGAGTGAACTGGCCCAGCAGAGTGGCGTTCAGGAAAACTGGAACACCGTGCGGGAAAACGCCGACAGCATCCTCTCCACCCAGGATGCGGTACTCGGCCTGCACGAGGTAGCCCGGACCCTGAACGAAACCATCCCGCAGCTGCAGGTTGAGTACGACGATATCGTACAGATCCTGCTCGACAATGACGCGCCTGCCGAACAGATCGCACTGGCCCAGCGTCAGTCGCTGCTGGCGGAGCGGATTGTTCGCTCGGTCAACAACGTACTCTCCGGTGACGAAGACGCGGTTATTGCCGCTGACCGTTTCGGTCGCGACGCAAGCCTGTTCGGTCGAGTGCTCGAGGGCCAGCTGAACGGCAACCCGGCGATGGGTATCTCTCAGGTTAATGACGAAGACGCCATCTACGGCCTCGAAGCGGTCGATGAACTGTTCCAGTTCGTTTCCCAGAACGTAGACGCGATCCTTGAGGCCTCTCCCGACCTCTTCAAGGTTCGTACTGCTGCCAGCGACATCTTCCAGAATTCCGAGAACCTGCTCTCCGAACTCTCTGTACTGGCCGAGAACTTCCGGACCCAGTCCGGCTCGCGCCTGGTCAGCCCGACCCTGGCCTTCGCGATCCTGGCCGCCATGGTTGCCATTGTTGTGTTTATCGGTCTGGCCCTGTACCGCGAAGCCCAAGCCCGACTGGCTGCCACCCAGGAGCAGAACGAGCAGAACCAGAACGCGATCCTGCGACTGCTGGACGAACTGGCCGACCTCGCTGATGGTGACCTGACCACCGAGGCCACGGTTACCGAGGACTTCACCGGCGCCATCGCCGACTCCATCAACTACGCGATCGACCAGATGCGCGGATTGGTACAGGCCATTCGTGGTACTGCGGTACGGGTAGCGTCAGCGGCCCAGGAAACCCAGGCTACGGCCATGCACCTTGCTGATGCTTCCGAGCACCAGGCCCAGGAAATTGCCGGCGCCTCCGCCGCGGTTAACGAGATGGCTGTGTCCATCGACCAGGTATCCTCGAACGCTGCCGAATCCTCTGCGGTTGCGGAGCGGTCGGTTGCGATCGCGAAGAAAGGCGCGGAAGTGGTACAGAACACCATCCGCGGCATGGACAACATCCGTGAGCAGATCCAGGAAACGTCCAAGCGGATCAAGCGCCTGGGTGAGTCTTCCCAGGAAATCGGTGACATCGTATCCCTGATCAACGACATCGCCGACCAGACCAACATCCTGTCCCTGAACGCCGCGATCCAGGCCTCCATGGCCGGTGACGCGGGCCGGGGCTTCGCGGTGGTTGCGGACGAAGTTCAGCGACTGGCGGAACGTTCCTCCGCGGCTACCAAGCAGATTGAAGCGCTGGTTAAGACGATCCAGTCTGACACCAACGAAGCGGTTATCTCCATGGAACACACCACCGCCGAGGTGGTCCGTGGTGCCCGTCTGGCCCAGGACGCGGGTATCGCACTCGAGGAAATCGAGAACGTATCCATGTCTCTGGCGGAACTGATCCAGAACATCTCCAACGCCGCGCGTCAGCAGTCGTCGTCGGCCGCGCACATTTCCAACACCATGAACGTTATCCAGGAAATCACGTCCCAGACCTCCTCGGGTACCAATGCGACCGCGAAGTCGATCGGTAACCTGGCAGAAATGGCGTCCGAGCTGCGGTCTTCCGTTGCCGGCTTCACCCTGCCGGAAGAAGACGTGGCGGAACAGGAAGAAGAGGAAGACAGCGACGTTCCGGTGGTGGGCTGATTTCCGTTCCAGGGCTGTTGACGGTTTATGGCGCAAATGCATAACAACCTGTCACCTGCCGAGGGCATATGGTCACTGCGCCGACTCCCGGATATGGACGAGGCGCAGTTCAGCCAGTGGCAAACCCTGCTGGAACACCGAACCGGCATAACCCTGTCCGCGGAACGCCGTTCGTTTCTGGAAACGAACCTTGGCATCCGAATGCGGGAGATCGGCTGCAGCAGCTATCAGGCCTACTACGAAAAAATCGTATCCGGGCCCGATGCAATCCGGGAATGGTCAACACTGGTCGATCGGCTCACGGTTCAGGAAACCCGGTTTTTCCGCGACCCCGACGCCTTCCGGCTGGTTTCCGACTACGTCCTGACCCGGCCTCGGGAGCAGCTGAAAAAGCGCCCCCTGGAGGCCTGGAGTGTCGGATGTAGCACCGGAGAGGAACCGTACACTCTGGCCATGGTGCTGAATGAATGCATGAGCCAGCTGGCGTTGCAGCCGCTGTTCGGTGTCACCGGCTCTGATATCAGCAAGCCGGTGATCGAGAAAGCCCGGAACGGTCAGTTCAATCCCCGCAAACTGCTGGGAATGGATGAAGACATGAAAGCCCGGTATTTCCGCCCGGCCGAGCGGAATACCGTAGAAATTGTGAACAGCATCCGTGACAGGGTGTGCTTTACCAGACTGAATGTTCTGGATCTTGATAAAGCGCCCATGCACGGGATGAACATCATCTTCTGCCAGAATCTGCTGATTTATTTCCGTCGCTGGCGCCGGCGGGAGATTGTCAAGCGACTTGCAGAGCGGCTGGCGCCCGGGGGGTTGCTGGTTCTGGGCCAGGGAGAGCTGACCGATTGGCAGCCTCCCGGGTTACAGAGAGTCCCCTCGGAACATGTGCTGGCGTGGATCAAACGCCAGACTGACGAAGAATAACCGGAGTGGTTATGGGCAATCACCATGACAGCATCGCCCTCGACTGGGTTCGGGGAGAGATACAGGACACGCTGACCCAGGGTCAGCATGCACTGGAAGCGTATGTCGAGAATCGTGACGACACCGCGCGCCTGCGCTTCTGCCTGAATTATCTCCATCAGGTACACGGCACCTTGCAAATGGTCGAGCTCTACGGTGCAGCCCTGCTCACCGAGGAGATGGAAAAGCTCACCCAGGCCGTACTCAACGAAACCGTTGCCAATACCGACGAGGCGGTTGAGGTCCTGATGCAGGCCATCCTGCAGCTGCCCCAATACCTTGAGCATCTGGCCAGCAGTCAGGACGATTTTCCGATGGTGCTGCTGCCACTGCTTAACGACCTTCGGGCCGCCCGTGGCGAATCCCTGCTGTCTGATACTTCATTGTTCAAACCGGATCTGGCGCCCTCACGAATCACAGTAACCGGCAAGGTATCGCAGCGCCTGCAAGACCCCACCGTTCTGGGCCACATCCGCAAGCTGCGCCAGATGTACCAGTTTGCGCTGGCCGGCGTCATCCGGGAAGCGGATCTCGATGCCCATTTCGAGTACATGCAGAAGGTGATCCAGCGGCTGATCCGTTTGTGCCAGAAAACGCCCCGGGGTGAGCTCTGGAAAGCGGCCAGTGCGTTCGTGGAAACACTGCAGGCACACGTCAATCCGGTGAACGCAGCAGTGAAATCCCTGCTCAGGGAACTGGACAGTGAAATCCGCCGGCTTACCGACGAACATGCGGATATCCTCCAGCAACCGGTACCGGAAGCGCTGCTAAAACACCTGCTCTATTACGTTGCCCGTGCCCGGGATCTGGATTCGCCTCAGGTCAGCGCCCTGCGGGAGGCCTACCAGCTGAACCAGGCACTGCCATCGGAAGACGATGTTGATGCCGCCCGAACCCGGGTATCTGGTCCGGGCCGGGACGCCATCCATTCGGTGGTGGGTGCGCTCAACGAAGAGCTGGCCAAGCTCAAGGACCAGCTGGACTTGTTTGTTCGCTCAGAGCTGCGCCAGAACAGTGAGCTTGAGGACCTGCTCCCAGGTTTGCGCCAGGTGGCCAATACCCTGGCCGTGCTGGGTCTGGGGATACCGCGAAAAGTGGTGACCGAGCAGGTCGAACTGGTAGAAAACCTGAGCGCCCAGTCCGAACAGGTTGATGACGGCACCCTGATGGACATCGCCGGCGCACTGCTTTACGTCGAAGCCAGTCTCGCTGGCCTGGACAGTGACGGACAACAGGAGTCGTCCACAGAGGAGGCCTCCGATGCTCCGGTGAACCTTGGCTCACGTGAGCTGGGTGAAGCCAGTGGCGCGCTGCTCCGCGAATCCCGCAACACCCTGGAGCAGGTTAAGTCCGCCATCGTGAATTTCATTGCCTCGCAATGGGATACCCGGGAAATTGAACACGTCCCGGGCCTGCTGCACAGCATTCGCGGCGGCCTCAGCCTGATCCCGCTGGATCGGGTTGCCGGCATGCTGGCCTCGGCAGAGCGCTACATCACTGACGTGTTGTTGGGCAGCAAACAGGTTCCGGACTGGAAACAGCTGGATATTCTGGCCGATGCCGTCACCAGCATCGAGTATTACCTTGAACGTCTGGCCGAGGGTATTGGCGAAAACGACTCGATTCTCAGAGTTGCCGAGGACAGCCTCGCATCCCTCGGGTTCCCGGTCGGCGCAGAGCCCACCTGGACCGAAACTGCCGCAGAGGACGTGCCGGTTGTTGAACCGGCTGAAGAGCAACCGGAAACCACCGTTACGGCTGCCCCAGAAGAAACCAAGAGCTCGGATTCGGAGCTTCTGGACGATGAGATTCTCGGCATTTTCGTTGAGGAAGCCGAAGAAGTTCTCGAAACCATCCACGAATTCTATCCCCGGCTGCGCCAGAACCACGATGACCGTGAAGCGCTGACCGAGGTTCGTCGTGCCTTCCACACGCTCAAGGGGAGCGGCCGACTGGTTGGCGCCACCAGTATTGGCGAACTGGCATGGTCTGTTGAAAACCTGTTGAATCGTGTGATTGACCAGACCATTCGACCCACCGACGACATGTTTACCCTGGTGGACGAGGTCAATGCCCGCATTCCCTCGCTGATCCGTGAGTTCAAGGAAGGCCAGACCGCTGGCGACGTTGAAACACTCATCAGCCGCGCCGAGGCCATGGCGACAACCCGCCGCACCGACGATGAAGCCGTCGAGACACAGGAAGTTGCCGAGGTGGAAGACACAGCGGTCGATGCGCAAGAAGAGACCCTGGAAACAGAGTCGTCCGTCGAGAAAAACGACACCGCCGAGGCCGCACCTGAAACGTCTTTCGATGAAGACGACCTGATCGACGATGAAATACTCGAAATTTTTGTTGAAGAAGCCGGCGAGGTGCTGGAAACCATCCGCGAATACCTGCCGATGCTTCTGCGTCAGCACGATGACCGCAGCGCCCTGTCGGAAGTTCGCCGTGCCTTCCACACGCTGAAAGGCAGTGGCCGCATGGTCGGCGCATTGGTTGTCGGCGAATTGGCTTGGTCCGTTGAAAACATGCTGAACCGCGTGATCGACGGCAGCATTTTCATGAACGATGACATTGCCAGCCTGCTGGAAGATGTCACCGCCAACCTGCCGGCCCTGGTCGAAGATTTTGAAAAACGCCGTGCGCCGTCGGTCGACACGTCCAACCTCGAAGCCCGTGCCAACGCCCTGGCCAACGGCGAAATTCCCGATGCCAGCATGATGCCGGTGGCGGAGTCCGATGGCTCGGAAGCCATGGCTGAAAGCGAATACGCAGCGGCTGAGGAAGAGGCCGGGAGCACAGACGAAGATGCGGTCGACCCGGTATTGCTGGATATTTTTGAAAGCGAAACCGAGACCCACCTGCAAACACTGAAGGACTTCCTGTCGGCAGCAGGTGACAAAACCACGGTTGCCTATACCGATGATCTTTCCAGGGCCCTGCACACGCTCAAGGGCAGCGCACATACCGCCGGCATCGGCCCGATCGCAGCGGTGATCACGCCTCTGGAACGATTCGTCAAGGAATCCCGGGCTCAGAACAAGCGTGCCAATCGTGACGTGCTCTCACTGATCGAATCCGCCTGCGACTTCCTGACCCAGGGACTTGCCCAGATTCGTGAAAATCCGCAGGCCTCGCTCCCAGGCACCGAAGCGTTCCTTGGGAAGCTGGATCAACTGACGGAGGAAACGCTCCGCAGCCACAGCGAGGAGGCGCCAAGCCAGCATCCGGAGCAGGCACCTTCGCAGCTGGTCCAGCTGTTCCTGAACGAGGGTCTCGACATTGTTCTTGATGCCGACCGGATCCTGGATCACTGGGCTGACAACCCCGGCGAAATGGCGTCGTTGAATCCACTACGCTCCGAACTGGAACAGCTAACCTCTGGCGCTTCCGAAGCCGGTCTCGGCGAAGTCGCCGCGCTCTCGGGTGCATTGAAGGAAACCTATGACGAGGCTGCACGGCGCGACCAGGCGCCGGACCAGACTTTCTTTGAAACTGTCCGCGCCGCTCATGAACAGCTGATCAACATGATGGACCAGGTGGCAGCCGGTCTTGCCACCGAATCCAGCGAGGATATGGTCGCCGCCCTCGAAGGCCTGAAGCAGGTCCAGATCCCGGAAAATCAGGAACCGGACGCCTTCGACCAGGAATTCACCGGCGACCTCGAGGAGATCGATCTCAGTCTTGAGATGGATGAGACCGAGACACCAGCCAGTGAAGACGCCCAAACCGCAGAGCAACCGCCGCTCCCGGAAACCACTGAATCCGACGACGAAATGGATGAGGAACTGGCGGAAATCTTCCTGGAAGAAGCCCGCGACCTCATCGACAGCACAGCCGAAGCGCTCCAGAACTGGAGCGAGAATACGGCCAACCTTGATATCCTGCGCCTGCTTCAGCGGGACTTGCATACCCTCAAGGGCGGTGCACGGCTGGCAGACATCCCGGCCGTCGGTGATCTCTCTCACGAACTGGAAAACCTGTTTGAGGGGCTGACTGAACAGCGGTTGTCGATCAACGACGAACTCTCGGACTTGCTGTTCCGCTGCCACGATCGTCTGGCAGGCATGGTCGAAAACCTGGAAGCCAAGGAGCTTCCGCGTCCTGCGCCGGATCTGATCGCTGAAATCCAGGCCTACATGGACAACGCCACCGGAACGCGGCCGGTTACCAGCGTAGCCAGCCCCGATGAAGAATCTGCTCCGGCTGAAACGGAAGAAGAACAGGCGCCGCTCCCTGACGTGGAAGAACCGGAAGATAGTGATGTTGCCGGAACCGATGAAGGTGCCGAGTCGGAGGAAGGCGTTGCCGATCTCTCTCACCTGGATCCGGAGCTGGTCGGCATTTTCCTGGAAGAAGCCTACGATCTGATCAACTCCACGGGCAGCGCGCTGCATACCTGGACCGAAGATCCCTCGGATCGAAGCATTGCCGCAGAACTCCAACGGGATGTTCACACCCTGAAAGGCGGCGCCCGGATGGCCGGAGTAGAGGCCATCGGCGACCTGACACATGTGCTGGAAGACCTGTTCGAAAAGGTTGCGGAAGGTCAGCTGGAGGCCAGCGAGTCCATGAACGACCTGCTGTTTGCCTGCCATGACCGGTTGGCGCAGATGGTCGAACAGGTGGCTACCCAGAAGCCGTGCCCGCCGGCCAATGAGCTGGTCGCCCGGGTCCAGTCCATCTTGCGGGGCGAGGCAATGCCTTCAGATGCCCGCGACGAGGAGCCGGAACAACCGGCAGAGACTGAGCAAACTGTATCACCGGCCGAGGAAGTGCCGGAAGCCGCCAGCCTCAGCGAGACTCTGACCCAGGCCAGTGACGACGATCTGATTGGCATCTTCCTGGACGAAGGTCTGGAAATCTACGATGCCATCAGCGAATGTCTCGACCAGTGGCGCGACGAGCCGGAAGAACTGACCGGCCTGACCGAGCTGCAGCAGGAACTGCACACCCTCAAGGGCGGCGCACGGCTTTCCGACGTTGATCCGATTGCCAACATGGCAGAGGCCTGGTCAGACGCTCTCGACCCACTGATTTCCGGTTCCAACAACCAGAAGACGCTGCTAAGCCTCAGTGATCGCGCCCTGATCAGCCTCAAGGCCATGCTCAACACCCTGGAGGAAGGCAACAAGCCGGAACCGGATACCGGGCTTATTGAAGACTTCCGGGCCGCCCACGAGGTGGCAGCCGAAGAAACCGCTGCGCCCCGTGAAGAGTCCGAGCAGGAGGCCATTGACCCGGAAGTACTGGAGATCTTCCTGGAGGAGGCCGGCGAAATCATGGATCAGCTCGAGCAGCTGCTTGATGACTGGCGCAAGGAACCGGCAAACCACAACTTCAACCAGGAAGCCCAGCGGGCACTCCACACCCTCAAGGGCGGTGCCCGCCTGTCCCAGCTGACCGAGCTTGGCGACAAGGCACACGCCTTTGAAACCCGTTTGATTGATCTGGGCGGCAATGCCCCGGATGAATCACAGTGGCAGGCGATCACCGAAGACCACGACGCCATCATTGCCCTGGTTGCCGATATCCGTAAAGGCTATGAGTCCGGCTCGGGCGTGCCTTCACCGGCGAAGGCCGAAACACCGGCACCTGTCGCACCGGAACCCAAGAAGCCCGAAGCGCCGACACCGCCTGCCAAGGCGGAAAAGCCCGTAGCACCGGCGCCGAAGCCCGGAAAATCTCCGGCCAAGGCCCGCAAGCAGGCGGCCGAAGCGCAGCGCGCTGCCCAGGAAACCATCCGGGTCTCCGCACCGCTGCTGGATGACCTGGTCAACCTGGCGGGTGAAACCAGTATCACCCGTGGCCGACTGGAGCAGCAAACCAGTGATTTCGGCCACACCCTGGACGAAATGGCCGCCACCATCGAACGTCTGCGTGAGCAGCTGCGCCGGATGGAAATCGAGACCGAAGCGCAGATCCTGTTCAGTGCCGAGAAAGAACACGGTCCGGATTACGGTGACGACTTCGACCCGCTGGAAATGGACCGTTACTCGTCCATCCAGCAGCTGTCCCGCGCATTGACTGAATCCTCGTCGGATCTGGCCGATCTTCGTGAGACCCTGTCTGACCGGGTTCGCGACACTGAAACCCTGCTGGTACAGCAGTCCCGGATCAACACGGAACTCCAGGAAGGTCTGATGAAGACCCGGATGATTCCGTTCGCCTCCATGGTGCCACGTCTGCGCCGCATTGTTCGCCAGATCAGCGGCGAGCTGGGCAAGAAGGTGGATTTCGATGTCCGCAACGCCGAAGGCGAGATGGACCGGAACATCCTCGAGCGCATGATCGCGCCCCTGGAACACATGCTCCGGAACGCCCTGGACCATGGTATCGAGAGCCCGGCCGACCGGAAGAAAGTGGGCAAGCCGGAGACCGGCGAGGTGACCCTGTCACTGACCCGTGAAGGCGGCGATGTGGTCCTGCGCATGATCGATGATGGCGCCGGTATTCCCTCTTCGGTGATCCGCGACAAGGCCATCCGTCAGGGCATGCTGCGCGAAGATGAAGACCTGTCCGAACGGGAAATCCTGCAGTTTATCCTGCAGCCAGGCTTCTCCACCGCCCAGCAGGTCACCCAGATTTCCGGCCGGGGCGTGGGCATGGACGTGGTTGCCAGTGAAATCAAGCAACTCGGCGGCAGCCTGGACATCGATTCCGCCGTGGGCCGCGGTACCACCTTCACCGTGCGCCTGCCGTTCACGGTGTCTGTAAACCGGGCCTTGATGGTTTCCACCGGCGAGGATTTCTACGCGATCCCGCTGAACACCATCGAGGGTATCGTCCGGGTCAGCACCTACGAGCTCGAGGAGTATTACAAGCCGGATGCGCCGCTGTATGAATACGCCGGCCAGGAATACCGGCTCCAGTACTTGGGCAGCCTGCTGAACAGTGACCACCATCCGAAGCTGCAGGGACAGGCTCTGCCGCTGCCGGTAATTCTGGTGCGCGGTGCCGAGCAACCCATGGCCCTGCAGGTGGACAACCTGATGGGCAGCCGGGAGATTGTTGTTAAATCCCTCGGGCCCCAGTTCAGCTCTGTTCGCGGCGTGTCCGGTGCCACCATCCTGGGTGACGGTAACGTGGTTGTGATTCTCGACCTGCCGGCCATGATCCGTTCCGACATCCTGTCCGAACGCCAGCGCCTGGCCAATCTCGAGAAGGCTCGCGAGTCCGCCCGGTACGAGGAACAGGCCACCGTGGTCATGGTGGTGGACGATTCGGTTACGGTGAGGAAGGTCACCTCGCGGCTGCTGGAGAGAAACGGCATGGAAGTAATCACCGCGAAAGACGGGCTCGATGCGGTGGCACAGCTGCAGGACCACAAACCGGACATCATCCTGCTGGATATCGAGATGCCGCGGATGGACGGTTTCGAGGTTGCCAGCTTTGTGCGCCACGACGATAACCTGCGTGAAACACCGATCTGCATGATCACCTCCCGGACCGGCGAGAAACACCGCGAACGTGCGCTGGCCATTGGTGTCAACGAGTATCTCGGCAAGCCGTTCCAGGAAACCGAGCTGCTTGAGACCATTGAGCGGCTGACCGGAAGGCAGTGATGACCGGCCAATGTGGCCGGCCAAAGGTCGGGATCGTCTCGGATGTGGTCCTGCAGCGTCATCGGCTGCAGGCCGCCACATCCAAGTTCGGCCTCGAGGTTCGCTTTTCCGGGGATCCGGACCGGTTGCTGGGTTATCCCGAGTTTCCCGATGCCAGCCTCTGGCTGGTAACCCTCGAGGACGAGGCCGACCACCCGTTACTGTTCGATCACCTGCTTGAAAACACGGAAGCGCCGGTGCTGTTCGGCCTGGACGAAGCACCCAAGCCCGGGAGTACAGAGTACTTCCGGTGGGAGCGACGGTTGCTGGGCAAGCTGGAACAGCAACTGGGGCACCTGGAAGAGCTGGATTCGGAAGCCACACTGGCAGAGCTGGAGCAGGACACGCCGGCGGCGACTCCATCACCGGACCTGCCACACTGGATTCCTCCGGCTGCCCCCGGATCGGTCGCTGAGGAAGTCTGGATTCTCGGCGCCTCGCTGGGCGGGCCCGCGGCGGTCAAGACGTTTCTGGATCACCTGCCTCCGAATCTGCCCGTTGGCTTTATCTATGCCCAGCACATCGATGGCAACTTTACCGAGGTTCTGACCCGGGTGCTCGGGCGTCACGCCCACTATCAGCTCAAGCGGGCGGAAGAGGGCTACCAGGTCAAGAATGGTGACGTCGTGCTGATGCCGGTGGAGCACGAGTGGAAAGTGAGTGAACAGGGTACCCTGACGGAAACCAACACCGCCTGGCCAGGTCCCTACGGGCCCTCTATTGATCAGGTTTTGCTGAACGTCGCTGACCATTACGGCCAGCGCTGCCATGCTATTCTTTTTTCCGGCATGGGCAATGATGGCGCCATTGCGGCGCCGTTACTGAAAGCTTACGGTAGCCGGATCTGGGTGCAGGAAAGCACAAGCTGCGGCAACAGCTCCATGCCCGAATCCGTGGCCGCAACCGGTTGTGCCGGTTTTTGCGGCACCCCGGAGCAGCTGGCCCGGGAACTGGTTAAAACCATTGAAGAATCCTGCCTGCTCAAGAGCCGGCAGAAACGGGACTCCGCCTGAGGTAACAAGCAATGAATGACAACAGCCAATCCCTCTCCTGCGTCATGATTCCCATGAGCGGACGGCAACTGTTGCTGCCAAACGTCTCGATTGCGGAAGTGGTCGACTACGCCAGCTCTGACGCGGGCGCCAACACACCCGAATGGCTGGTTGGCTACCTGGACTGGCGAGGCCTCCAGCTCCCGGTGATTTCCTACGATGCGGCCAACGGCGGCGTGCTCACCGTCCCTGGTGACAACCGTGGCCGGATTGTTGTGCTCAACACCATCGGAGACCATCACAAGGAAATTCCCTTTATGGCCCTGGTAACCCAGGGCATTCCCAGCCAGGCCCGTTTGAGCGAGGAACAGGTCAGGAAACTGGAGGGTGAGCCAGGCCCGGCAGATCTGATGCTGGTTGAGGTAGAGGGTGAGAACGCCTGGATCCCGAACCTGGAATATCTCGAATCCCTGGTACTGAAATCCAGACACTGACCGGTTATCCGTTCTGCTGCCGGGCATGGCAGACATCCCTGCAAATGTTATAATGTTTCAAATTTTGCAGGATTTTGAACATGTCCGCCCGAGCCATTCCCTATCGGCCACACAACCACGACGCCTGTGTCAGCCAGGCCCTGACTGACGCACGGGCCATTTGCCAGCGTCAGAATGCCCGTCTGACCCCGATTCGGGAACGGGTGCTGGAACTGATCTGGCAGTCCCACAAGCCGCTGGGCGCCTACGATGTGCTGGCAGAGCTTTCTTCCGATGGTCATAACGCTGCTCCGCCCACCGTTTACCGCGCACTGGATTTCCTTCAGCAGCTTGGTCTCGTGCACCGCATCGCGTCGCTCAACGCCTTTATCGGCTGTACCCACGCGGGTGAAAGCCACACCGGCATGTTTCTGATCTGTCGGGCCTGCGGCAATGTTCTCGAACTGACCGCTCCCGAGGTGTCAACAGAAGTTCGCAAGGCCGCCTCCGGCCAGGGCTTCCTGGCCGAGAACACTACCCTCGAGATAGCCGGGCTTTGCCCCGGTTGCCAGGCGGAGCCGGAGCATGAGTGAACCTCTGGTCAGCCTTGAGAATCTCACCGTCCAGTTCGACTCACGGCCCGTGGTTGACCGGGTTAACCTCAAGATCCATCGAGGCGATATCATCACCATTATCGGTCCAAATGGGGCCGGCAAAACCACGCTGATCAAGGCAGTCCTGGGCATTCAGAAGGTGTCCTCAGGACAGGTGGCGGTCAAGAAGAACCTGGTCATCGGCTATGTTCCCCAGCATCTGACTCTCGAGGCCACGCTTCCCCTCAGCGTCAAACGTTTCATGCTGCTCAGCGGCCGGTCGCTCGGCGAATGTCAGACCGCGCTTGCCCGCACCGGTGTTGGCCACCTGCTGCACGCCTCGGTACACCATTTGTCCGGTGGTGAAAAACAGCGGCTGTTACTGGCCAGGGCCCTGGCCCGAAAACCGGATCTTCTTGTGCTCGATGAACCTGCCCAGGGGGTCGATATCAATGGCCAGGCGTCGCTGTATGAACTCATTCGCCAGCTTCGGGACGACCTGAACTGCGGTGTGATCATGATCTCCCACGACCTGCACCTGGTGATGGCAGCCACGGACAAGGTTATCTGTCTGAACCAGCATGTCTGCTGCAGCGGTTATCCCGAAGACATTTCCCATGACCCGGCGTTCATCGAGACGTTTGGCCGCCCGGTGGCAGAATCCCTGGCGGTTTACCACCATCACCACAACCACAGTCATGATCTGCACGGGAACGTGGTGGACAGCGAGTCTCAGAACGCCTCCTCCGGACAAGGCGGACACACGGAATGTAATCATGCCCATCATTAATGCCGTTCTGGACGATTTCTTCTGGCGTGCCTTGATTGGCGGCCTCGGCGTTGCCCTCGTGGCGGGCCCCCTGGGCTGTTTCGTGGTCTGGCGACGAATGGCCTATTTTGGCGATACCCTGGCGCATTCGGCACTGCTGGGGATTGCCCTGAGCTTTCTGATCAGCGTGCCACTGAACCTCGGTGTGATCATAACCTGCGTGGTCCTGGCTATGGCCCTGGTGTTGTTATCCCGAACGAGAGCCCTGGCAACGGATACGCTGCTCGGGATTCTCGCCCACAGTGCCCTGGCCATCGGCCTGGTGACCCTGAGCTTCATGCCGGATGTTCGCGTCGACCTGACCGGTCTGCTGTTCGGCGATCTGCTAGCCATGAGCCGCGAGGACCTGTTGTGGATCTATGGCGGCGCGGCACTGATCCTGTTCCTGTTGTCGGTACTCTGGCGCGGATTGCTGATGAGCACGATTCACGAGGAGCTGGCCCGGGTGGAAGGCGTTGCCGTCGAACGCCTCCGTCTGGTTCTGATGCTGATGTTCTCTCTGGTGATCGCGGTGGCCATGAAAATCGTCGGCGTGCTGCTGATTACCGCCCTGCTCATCATTCCCGCGGCCACCGCCCGGCGCCTGGCCCACAATCCGGAGATCATGGTGGCCATGGCAATCGGTTTCGGGTTTGTTGCGGTAAGCGGAGGCCTGAGCCTGTCATGGCATCTGGACACACCTGCTGGCCCGTCCGTTGTGGTGACCGCTTTTGCCGTTTTCCTGTTGGTTTATGGTGCTGCCGGAAAAGTCCGCAGTTGAGCATTTCCCTCTGTTCACGAGCTGGACTAGAGTATAGGGGTACAGTCGGCCTGATCCACAGGTACAGGCCTCGCCG
The DNA here is from genome assembly GCF_047123295.1 of Marinobacter sp. MIT932201. Classification (NCBI taxonomy): domain Bacteria; kingdom Pseudomonadati; phylum Pseudomonadota; class Gammaproteobacteria; order Pseudomonadales; family Marinobacteraceae; genus Marinobacter; species Marinobacter sp. MIT932201. The sequence goes on from NZ_CP138917.1 coordinate 4,218,163, forward strand.
CACAGGACGCCCGGCATGGAAAGCTCAGTTCCAGGCCGGTTCCGCAGACCGGTACTTTGGCCAGGGGTCTGGATCCCACTGCTTCTGGTCGCAGCCGGGCTGCTGGTAACCGGAATCACGGCAAATATCGAAGGACGGCGGGCCATGGCCCTGGCTGAAGCGCGCTACTACGCCCAGCATCAGGCCCTGGTCAATCACCTGCTGGCCAACGTGCCGAATCGTCCGGGCGCGGGCGACAGCAGCCAACCGGTCTCGGCCTGGCTCCAGGCTCTGTTCAGCGACACCCTGCCTGATTCCCTCGGCCTGCGTATCGATACACTCGAACGACACACCAAGACGCCACTGCTGGAGATACGAGCCAACGGTTCGGTGGACCCTACACGGGCATTGCGCACCGAAGTGTCACCGCTGGACCATCACTGGATACTCACCACCGTGCCCTCACCCAAAGGCCTGGAAGAGGTCGCCCGGGCTGCCTCGCAGACCGTCTGGCTCGCCGGTTTCGCGCTGTCCGTGTTTGCTGCCTCGCTTGCTCTGTTACTCAACCGCCGGCTTCATCTTCAGGCGCTCCATATCCGTGGCCTGGAACAGAGGGAAATCGGCGCTGACCATCAGATCGCCAACTTTCAGGTCGAGAAGTCGATATTGCGTCAGGCACTGAATGACAGTGAACAGCGAAGTCGCGATCTGGTAGCCCTGTCTGGGGCTGTGATCTGGGAACTGGATGAAAATGGCAGAATCGGCTTTGTTTCTACGCAAATCGCCGAACTTCTGGATCGAGCGCCCGCTGACCTGGTGGGTCAGCCACTGGAGGAACTGGTTGCGCCGGCCTTTCAAGACAATTTCAGGCGGGCCCTGGTGGCCGCTCGCAGTGACAGCTCCATTGAGCGGATTGATCTTCCTCTCCTTCACCGGGATCAGGATGCAGAGGTGCCAGTCGTGCTCAGGGTCCGGGCTTTGAAAGATCCGGTCCACGGACTGTCAGGTTTCCGGATAAGTACCCTGCAACGTATGACCCACTAATCGAGGGTCTTGTGGGTGCCGTCGCACAGGGGGGCATTGCCTGTTTGCTTGCATCCGCAGAACCAGACCCACTCTTTCTTTTCCGCCTCATACTTGACCGGCGTTATACCGGTACCCTTGTGGGAACCGTCACAGAATGGCTGGCTGTTACTGCGGCCACAGGCACACCAGAGGTAGTTCTTTCCTGCCTCCACCATGACGGAGTAAGGCGTCTTACTGGCGATCAACGGTTTCTCATCGGACATAATCTGTTCCTCGAGTCATGACTGTAGTCAACCAGTATAGCCACTCATGGAGAAACACTGCGCTCAGAGCGGCCTGACGATATCCGCAAGGCGCCCGGTCTCGATAAGCTCCATAAACTCGTCGCCCAGACGGTCACTTTCCGCGATCGCCGCCCGCCAGGCCCGTTCTCGGCCAGCATCATCACCCACATAGCGCTCAAAATCCTTACGGTCCGGTAGTTTGCGGTCAGGCAGGGATTCCAGATACTCCTTTGACGGTGCAATCAACAGTACATCCTGCAACCGGGTGGCGTCACCCCGCCGCCAGGGCAAGGACTTATCGAACCAGCCGGGCACCACCTTGTCGGTGAAGTGTGGGTATAGCACGATGCCCGGCTGCTGGTAGGGCAGATCCAGGTGATAATCCAGAAGCCCACCGTCACGATAGATGCCTTCTGGAGCACCGGGTATGTTGCGGACACCGGACATCACCAGGGGGATAGACGCAGAAGCCAGGAGGGCCGGCAGCAGGTTCTCCCGGGTAAAGGCGACCTCGTGGCTGGGGAAATCCACCAGCTTCGCCACGGGCGTTTTCAGACGGGCGTCGTGGATGATGCCCCGCTCCATGAAACGCCCCAGATGCCGGCGACTGACCATGTTGGCGCTGATCGCACCCATGAGGCCCAGCCCCAGGCGGCCTCGCGCATCCTCCGCCAGCATGCCAAGACTGCGAACCACCACAACGTTCAGCCGGTACCAGGGGTGATTCAGAATGGCGTCTTCCCGGCCACCCAGTAATTCTTCCAGGAACAGCACGCTCTTGCGGCTTACTTCAGCACTGCTGACGCCCTTGGCAAACCGCTGGGCGGTATAGAGTTCAGCCAGCCGGCCAAGCTGCTCTTTCGGGTCATCGGACGAGGCCACGGCGGCAAACCGCCAGCTGCCAATCGACGAGCCGATCAGCGATCGCTCCTGTGGAATCTGCGGCAGCCAGTCACCAAATATCGCTTTATCCAGGCCGCTGATTCCCAGAGCCTTGGGACCACCGGCAGCGCCCGGAATCACGTGCACGTCTTCCGGTGACAGCGGCTTTTCCTTGAGTCGTTGCATCGCGCGACGACCGGCCCGGATGGTCAAGGCCGGTTCTCGGGTGTGAATAGCAGTCATTGGGTGATCCCTGGGCGTGTCCCTGAAGTAATCTGGCGGAGTTTAGCGAAGTGGACGATGCCCGGCCAACTGAACAAAACTAATGGTGGTCATAAACAGCACTATCTGCTTAATTAAACCAATGGCCATGCTAGACTTCACTACACTCCCGACACAGGACGCGGGCGGATACGACTCTGACAGCAGGAGTATGCTGTGAATTTTTCGGTACCACCCTCTACCCTTGCAAGCAATCCGACGCTCGCGGTGCTCGGCTTCAAACGCCAACTGGTCTACCACCTGCACTTCTGGGCGTTCATCGCGGTAGCGCCGCTGGTCATGGTGCAATGGCAGCAATCCCACTACCTGCTGTCTTCCGTACTGGTGCTTTTTTGCGTCAATGCCCTTCTGGTGATCGCGTTTCTGCGGTTGCGCGGCACCTATTTCCTCAAAGGCCGATTATTCCCTCTGCTCGCGGTGGTTAGTGCCGCCTATTCGACACATATAAATGGCCACGCTGGCCTTTACTGGGCCTACCCTGCCGCTACGGCCCTGTTTTTCCTGCTGCCGCTGAGGGAAGCCATCGGCAGTAACATCGTCTTTGTGGTTGTGATGGCGGTCGTGTCGTTCCTCCGCTTTCCCGAAGCCGACTTTTGGAGAATCACCTTCTCCCTCGGCCTGACTTGCCTGTTTGCCATGATTTTTGCGTTTCTGGTGGGCAAACTTCAGCAAGAACTCACACGACTGGCCACCACCGACCCATTGACCGGCTGCCTGAACCGGTCGCAACTTGCCGATATTCTCAACGGCCAGATTCAAATGCGGGAACGGTATGAGCGGGTATCCAGCCTGATTTTGCTGGATCTAGATTACTTCAAGACCATCAACGATCAGTGGGGCCACCTGGCCGGTGACAAGGTTCTCACCGAAATGGCTCTGCGTTTGCGCAAACGACTTCGGGAAAGCGATCAGCTGTTCCGGATCGGGGGAGAGGAATTCATGATCGTGCTACCGGAAACCCGGCAGAAAGACGCAGATGCCCTGGCCCACCAGCTTCTGACCAGCATCAGTGCCCGGCCATTCCTTGACGATATCAAGGTGACTGCCAGTGCCAGTGTCGCTGAGGTCAGCAAGGGCGAGACCTGGTCGATCTGGCTGAACCGGGCTGATCAGGCCCTTTACGAAGCGAAATCCCGGGGTCGCAACCAGGTAGTCAATGCCGCTCGACCGCTTCCGGTTGTGGGTCGGGGTGCCGAGGACATGCCCGATTCAGCGTCGGGCTGAAGCACAGCACCTACCGTTTCGCCTTTACTGATCGCAGCGTTTACGAAATTCCCGGTAGGCGCTGAAAACCTCCCAGGGGCACTCAAAATGAGGGTAATGCCCGATGTTCCTCAGGGTGACCACATCGCCCTCCGGTATCAGTTCGCGATACCGACGCGCCATGCCGGCGCCAGAGACGGGGTCGGCCGTACCTGAGATCAGCCGCATCGGTTGCGTCGCCTTCTGCAGAGCGCCAACCCAACGATTCCGATGACATCGACGTTCCTCCATGAACTGTATCAGCTGGTGCAGGATGCCCCGACCATTGTTGTAGGTCAGCAGGTGCCAGAAGTCTTCCATGTCCTGACGATCCGGCGGATTCTGGCTGCCGAACAGGCGGCGAAAGTTGCGCTCGAAACTGCGCCGGGTCAGACCACGGCTGATCAAGCCGCCAAAGGGGCTTCTCAATAGCTTCTGAATCAGCAACGGATTATGAACTTCCGGGAAAAGGGCACCATTGAGAAAGCAGACACTGGCAATCCGGAAAGGCAGTCCGTCTTCCTGCTCCCGGGCCAATAGCTCCTGGGCCACACTGCAACCGTAATCGTGAACCAGCAGATGCACCGACGGCAGGCCAAGCCCCTCGATCCAGCCCTGGAACAGATCGGCCTGGTCTTCAATACTGTAGTCGTAGTTGGAGGGCTTGTCCGAAAAGCCGAAGCCCAGCATGTCCAGCGTCAAAACGTTGTTGTGCTGCACCAGCATCGGCCAGACACGGTTCCAGTCCCAGCTGGCGGTAGGAAAGCCATGGATCAGCACCAGCGGTTCCCCCGAGCCCGCCATCCGACTGAAAATGGCATGTCCCTCAAAACTGAACCACTTACCTCCCTGTTGCCACCCTTCAAGGGTGCCTTCCACGCGCGCTGCGGCGGAACCCCCACCGACGGTGGGCATCACCTCTTCCATGTATTGTCCCCGGCGAACATTTACAGCCTGAAACTGTAGAACAAAGCAGCCCCCACTGCCATAGCCGTACTGCCCAGACCGCCGGGCGGGTCAGCCAGAGTGGTCTTTTCCTGCAATGACGTCGTAAACGTAGAGATGGTGGGCAAATTGCCTTAAGCTTTGGCCCTCGTAAGACACTGCTAACCGGAAATGACTATGAGCAAACTCCTTGACGACCTCTCCGGACACTTTCGTGCCATTATTGATGGCCTGGGCGAAGACCCGGACCGCGAGGGTCTGCAAGACACTCCAATGCGCGCCGCCAAGGCCATGCAGTTCCTCACCTGCGGTTACAATCAGGATCTGGGCGACCTGGTGAATGATGCGGTATTCGAGTCGGCCATGGACGAAATGGTCGTGGTACAAGACATCGAGTTGTACAGCATGTGCGAGCACCACATGTTGCCGTTCATCGGTAAGTGTCACATCGCCTACCTGCCCGCTGGCAAGGTGCTGGGACTTTCCAAATTCGCTCGCATCGTCGATATGTACGCCCGTCGCCTGCAGATCCAGGAAAACCTGACCCGGCAGATTGCCGAAGCCGTCGAGAGCGTAACCGGCGCGAAGGGTGTGGCGGTGGTTATCGAGGCACAGCACATGTGCATGATGATGAGGGGCGTGGAGAAACAGAATTCCCGCATGAAGACGTCGATGATGCTGGGGCAGTTCCGTAAATCCCAGGCAACTCGCACCGAGTTTCTGACCCTGATCAGTAACAACCGCTGAAGCACCTGACCACTGGGAGGCCGCATGACAGACGTTCACGGGAATCATCTCGCAAAGGTCCGCATCAAGGATCTTCTTTTGAGAGCCTACATCGGCATCAAGGAAGAGGAAATCAACAATCAGCAGGACGTATTGATCAACGTTGCGCTGACGTACGATGCCTCTGAGGCGGTGAACCGGAACGAAATCTCGGCCGCCCTGAACTATCGCACCATCACCAAGCAGATCATCCATCATGTGGATGGCAACCGGTTTGCCCTTCTCGAACGCCTGACCCACGAGGTTCTGACAATCGTTATGGAGCATGAGGCAGTGCAGTGGGCCGAAGTGGAAATCGACAAGCCTCACGCGCTACGCTACGCGGAGTCCGTGTCTGTATGTCTTCAGGCACACCGTTAATTCAAAGAGGCTCTGCCAGCAACATGCCCAGCAACACCCCGGACCAGATTCGCGACATCCTGACGACGGTCAAAACCATTGCCCTGGTTGGCGCCAGTGAGAAGACCAGCCGCCCCTCTCACGAAGTTATGGAGTTCCTTCAGAACCAGGGTTACCGGATCCTCCCGGTGAATCCCCGTCTGGCAGGCAAGACGCTACTCGGTGAAACCGTGTACGCCGACCTTCACGGTCTGCCCGAACCTGTAGACATGGTTGATCTTTTCCTGGCACCGGAACGCACCGACGCCGTCATCGACCAGGCCATCGAACTCAACATCCCGGTGGTGTGGCTGCAGATTGGTGTGATCAATGACGAGGGTGCAGCCCGGGCAGAGGCTGCGGGGCTGAAGGTTGTAATGGATCGCTGCCCGAAGCAGGAAATCCCCCGTCTGGGTATTCGCAGGGTTGCCGAACAGCCCTGAAACCTGATCTGAATCAGGAACTACGTCACACTTCCGGCACTCTTCTGTAACCGGTCTGTCAGGTCTGACATAATCACCGGACATAAACAGAAGACTGGTAGAGCCATGTGGTTCCGACGTAAATCCAGCAAACAGCACCGGCCCCAGGTATCGGCGCCATTGGCGCTCGCTACCCATTCTGACGCCCCTGTCTCGACCCTTCAGCGGGTGAGACTGCCTGTAGACCTTCTTCAGCCCGGAATGCGCATTGTCAGCCTGGACAGGCCCTGGACCCAGGTACCGGTCCTGTTTCAGGGGTTTACCCTCACAGATGACAACCAGGCGCAGATTCTGCGCCAGTACTGTGAGTGGGTGCTGGTGGAGGATGAGGAAACGCGCCTGAATCCCGTGCTCGATCAGATTTCCGTACTCAAGCGACGCACCAACGAACCGCTCCCGGAAACCCGCTCCTTACCGCAGGAACTACCCAGGGCTCAGGCAGCCTGGAGCAGGACCCAGGCCTTTGTCGAGGAGGTCACCCGACAGATCGAGGCCGGCAACGACCTTAATCTGCAGAGCGCCCGCCCCATCATCCGCGAATGCGTGGACAGCGTGAAGGCCAATGCCAGCGCCATGTTCTGGATGAGCCGCATCAAATCTCGGGACGCCTACACCGCCGAACATTGCCTCAGGGTGGCTATTTTCTGTGTCGCCTTTGCCCGCTTTCTGGGGATGCCTGACGAGGATCTGGAAACCGTTGGTATGTGTGGCCTGCTGCACGATCTGGGCAAACTCAAGGTACCGGACGAGATTCTCAACAAGCCCGGGGCGTTGACGCCGGAAGAACACGGCATCATGCGCCAGCACACAACCCTCGGTTATGAACTGCTGAGTGGCGACCCGCATCTGGATCCGATCATCAGTGATGTTTCCCGACACCACCATGAACGCATGGATGGCCGTGGCTATCCGGAACAGCTGGCCGAATGGCAGATCAGCCGGTTTGCTCGCCTGGTTTCCATCGTTGACGCCTACGATGCCATCACCAGCGACCGATGCTACCGGGACGGACTGCCGGCTTCCGAGGCCATCCGCATCCTTTTCAGGAACCGGGGCCAGCAGTTCGACATCACCATGGTCGAAGCATTTATACGCATGATTGGTGTATACCCGCCGGGCAGTCTGGTAGAACTGTCAACGGGCGAAGTCGCGATTGTGGTGGCGACGCACCCGGGAAGAAAGCTGAAACCCAGGGTGGAAATTTTGCTCGACGGTGACAAACGTCCAGTGACGCCCCGTGTCATGGATCTGGGAGCCTCCGATTCGGGGCCTGGTAGGGCGACACCGGATATTGCCCGGCCACTGCCGGACGGTGCCTTTGGAGTGTCACTTCGGGGCCGGATCAAGCAACTGATGGCGGTAGCCGATACATATGCCTCATAATTGCGTAGGCGTTGCCAATTGTTTGGCATTACCGTTCAAACTCACGGAGTAACCTGTGGATCAACCTGCATCACCCCCTAAAGCTGTGGTTTCGGGCCTATTGAGCCCGGCGTTTCCGGTGGTGATTTTCCTGGTTTTCCTCGGCCTCGCAGCCGGCCTGCGCTATGGCCTGGTACAACAGGACAGGAATCAGGTTGAGGCAAACCTTGCCAACGAAGCCAGGGCCATGGCCAATCACCTTGAACGGGAATTCCTTATACACGCCGAAGCAATCCGGCGCATGGCCAAACGCCTGGAGACAGACCCTTCCAAAACCGAACAGGAATGGCGACGGGATGCCCGCAACTACCTCGACGATTTCGGCGTCTACCAGGCCATCGAGTGGATTGACTCCGATTTCATCATTCGCTGGCTGGAGCCAGTCACCGACAACGAAGAGGTCATTGGCTACAACGTCGCCTTCAACGAGGAGCGACGCCAGGCACTGGAGCGGGCAAAGCAGTCCGGCACCTGGGATCTTTCCGGTGTGATCAATTTGCGCCAGGGCGGCAAGGGCATGGTCATCTATGCGCCGGTGGGTGCCGGCCCCGAGAACAACGGCTTCATGGCGGGGGTATTCCGAATGGAAGTGCTGGCCCGCCAGCTTCTCACCGAACGGGTGCTGGAGTCTTTCCGGATCGAAATCCTCGAAGCCGGACAAGTGAGCTATGAGCTGAATGCGTCGCAGCCGGTCAGTGGCGATTTCTCTCGAGAACAGGCGGTTGATCTGCCAACACTGGACTGGACCCTGACCCTGCGCCCGTCCACCGAATGGGTGGAAAGCCAGTACAGCCACTGGCCAGCGCTGACCTTTACCACGTTTCTGTTAATGGGCCTGCTGACCAGCCTGACCACACTGCTGGTGCAACTCATCCTGAAACGCAACCGGGCCCTGTTGAAGACCCGCCGGGAGCTGGACCAGGAAATCGAGCAGCGCACGGCCATTCAGAAGGATCTGGCGAGGCTGGAATCCACCGATACTCTCACCGGGCTGGCCAACCGTCGGTTCTTTATGGAGGACCTGTCCCACACCCTGAACATTGCCGACCGCCAGATGCGCCAGGTTGCCCTGGTGATGCTGGATCTGGACCGGTTCCAGACGCTCAACGACTCCCTCGGCCACCAGTTCGGGGATGAACTGCTCATCAAAGTGTCCGAGCGCCTGAACCGTCTCAGCAACGAACGCCTGCTGGTGGCCTACTCCGGGGGCGATGAGTTCATGTTCTGTCAGCAGCAGGTAGACGACATTGACGACATCATTCACCTGCTGGGCCAGATCAAACAGTGCTTTGACCAGCCCTACGAGGTCCAAGGCCAGTCCCACAGCATTACCGGCACCATGGGCGTGGCGGTGTATCCCCAGAGCGGTCTGGACGCGGATACGCTGTTGCGCAATGCCGACATTGCCCTGTATCGCGCCAAGGAGCAGGGCCGGAATACCTACCAGTTCTATACCGAAGGCATGCAGGAACGGGAAGTCATGCGTCTGGAGCTGGACAAAGATCTCAGCCAGGCCCTGGCCAACAACGAATTCGTGCTCTTCTATCAGCCCCAGCTGAACCTGAACACCGGTGAAATCCAGAGCGTCGAGGCGCTCATCCGCTGGCGCCATCCCCGCCGCGGGCTTCTGCCGCCGGTGGAATTCATCCCGCTGGCCGAGGAGAGTGGCCGAATCACCGATATTGGCCGCTGGGTGGTCCTCGCGGCCTGTCGGCAGCTGGCAGCGTGGAGAGGCACGCCGCAGGAGAACTTGCGCATTGCGGTCAATCTTTCCGGCCGGGAGCTGGACGACGAAGATCTGGTCGACCACATTCGGGAAGCCCTGGCGGCGGAGAATGTGCCGGCCGATCGTCTGGAGGTTGAGCTTACCGAGGAGATTTTCATCCAGAATATCGAGCACAACCTGAATCAGCTGTCCCGTCTGCACCAGTTGGGAGTGCACCTGGCTATCGATGACTTCGGTGTGGGCTATTCGTCCCTTGGTTACCTGAGGGATTTCCCGGTCGATCTACTGAAAATCGACCGGTCGTTTATCACGGAAGTCACGGAGCGCCATGACGACGCAGTGATCACCAGGGCAGTCATCAACCTGGCTCATAACCTGGGTATTGAGGTGGTGGCCGAGGGGGTTGAAACCGAGGAGCAGCTGAATTTCCTCAAGAGCTACCGTTGTAACTTTGCCCAGGGTTACCTGATCAGCCGACCGATTCCGGTTTCAGACCTTGAAAAGGCGCTGGCCTCGGGCGTTCTGGTGGCAGATATTACGGCCGATTCCGGATTGTAATTGCTGCGGCCCGTCCCCAAGATACGGGTAAATCATTCTGGTGAAATTCTATGGCTGCCCAATACCTGACTCCGGAACAGGACGAGAAGATCCGCCAGTGGGAACGCTGGAACCGGAACTATTTCATTTTTGCGTTTGTGGCGCTGACCATCATTCTGGTGTTCAGCAGTCAATTGGGGTTGTCCAGTGGTGAAAGCTGGGGCCCTCTGGGCGTTCTGATCGCTGCCCTGATCACGCCGATCATTGTTCTGCAGCTGAAGCTGGCCTGTCCGGCCTGCGGCCAGAAAATTGGCTGGCAGGCGAAGTTGATGGCGCCGGATCAGTGCAAGACCTGCGGGACGTTTTTGCGCTCCCGGGATTAATAACCCTTCCTCCATTTTTCTCCGAAGAAAACCTTTGACCTGTGAGTTGCTCACAGGTTTTAGTCTAATCTTACTGGTTTGGAGTTTGCCGTGCTGAGGTGGATACGGCTTCCGAAAACCGCTGTGAATACGTCCCTGTACGCTTGCTCTGAACCTTCCCTGGTTCAGAGCATTTTCGGAAGCCGTACCCACCTCAACACTCCGCTGACTTCAGTCTTTGGTTCCTGAAGCCACTATTTTTGGCACGTTGAGAACAAGACGATGAAAGTAAAAGAGATTGCAGAAGCCGCCGGCGTTAACCCGGATACGGTTCGGTTCTACACCCGCGAGAACCTGCTGAAACCGACCCGTAACCCTGAGAATAACTACCAGCAGTTTGATGCCGAGGATCTCCGGCGGCTTCGATTTGCCCGGAAAGCACGGCAGCTGGGATTTTCCTTGCCGGAGATTCGACAGATTCTGGATCAGGCGGACGATCATCATTCGCCATGCCCGATGGTTCGTGATGTATTCCAGCACCGGTTGGCGGAAGTTGAGCGGGAGATTCGGGAGCTGCAGCAGTTGCGCAAGCGGATGACCGCCGCGCTGGCTGCCTGGCAGGACATGCCGGATGGCACGCCCGATGGCCATACCATTTGCCGGTTGATCGAACACTGGGATGATCCGGCGCCCTGTTGCGGGGCAAGCGAACAGAACGAGGAGTGATTCTGGATGACTGACACACCTGTTTTGCAAACCACGCTGAGCATTTCCGGGGCTTCCTGCCAGGGCTGCGCCAAGAAGATTCGCAATGCGCTCGAGCCGTTGACCGGCGATACCGAGCTGGTTGAAGTGGACCTGGAAAACCAGACGGTGGCCTTGCCGGAGGGAGTGGATGCCGCTGAGGCGGCGCGTATTGTTACCGAGACCGGCTATCCTGCCGAGCCTTTCGAGGAAGATGCCCAGCCAGCCAGTTGCTGTGCTTCCGGGAACAAGAGCGAGAACCTTGCCGGCGACGATTCCGAAGACCATGCAGTGACCGAAGAATCGGTTCAGTCGAGCCCTGAATCGGCAACAGCGGCCGACGGGCAGGTTCATCTGTCGGTGACCGGTGCCACTTGTGCCTCCTGCGTCAACACGATTGAAAAAGCCCTGATGTCCGTCTCGGGTATTCACCATGCCCATATGAACCTGGCAGACAATACCGCCACGGCCACAGGTGATGCCGACCCTGAGGCACTGGTGAAAGCAGTGGAAAGTGCCGGCTATGGCGCCAGCGTCATCGAAGACGAGGACGAAGCCGACGACCGGAAGCAGGAGGAAGACCGCAAGCAATACAGGTCACTGCTGGTGAAGATGGCGGTCAGTCTGGGCCTGGGGCTTGGGCTAATGGTCTGGGGTATGGGCTTCGGCACCATGATGGTGACCGACGCCAATCAGGGTACCTGGCTCGGTCTGGGTGTGCTGACATTGATCGTGATGGCCGCCACCGGCGGGCATTTCTATACCGGCGCGTGGAAGGCGTTCCGGCACCACAACGCCAATATGGATACCCTGATTGCCCTGGGTACCGGAACCGCCTGGCTCTATTCCATCGTGGTGGCCAGTGTTCCGGGTGCGTTGCCGGAGATGGCCCGTCATGTGTACTTCGAGGCCTCGGCCATGATCATCGGCCTGATCAATCTGGGGCAGGCGCTGGAGCTTCGGGCCAAAGGCAAAACCTCGGAGGCGGTGCGCCGGTTGCTGGATCTGCGGGCGAAAACCGCCCGGGTGATTCGCAACGGGGAAGAGCGGGACATTCCGGTCGAGGAGGTCCGCAAGGGCGATCGTATCCGGGTCCGGCCCGGGGAAAAACTGCCGGTGGATGGCCTGATCGCCGAAGGCTCGACCCGCATTGACGAGAGCATGCTCACTGGCGAGCCGATGCCGGTCAGCAAGTCGGAAGGCGATGAAGTGTCCGCCGGCACGCTGAACACACACGGTTCCATCGTCTATGAGGCCACTCGGGTGGGCAGTGAAACCGCGCTGGCCCAGATCATCAAGCTGGTGAAAAAAGCCCAGGGTTCAAAGCCCGCTATCGGACGTCTTGCGGACAAGATTTCCTCGGTATTCGTGCCGACGGTCATGCTGATTGCTGTCGTGGCGGCGCTGGTCTGGTACAACGTCGGACCAGAACCTGCGGTGGTTCATATGATGGTGGCCGCCACCACGGTGCTGATCATTGCCTGCCCCTGCGCTCTGGGCCTGGCGACACCCATGTCGGTGATGGTCGGCGTTGGCAAGGCCGCTGAATACGGCGCGCTGATCCGCCAGGGTGATGCCCTGCAAACCGCGGGCAAGCTGGATCTGGTCATTCTGGATAAGACCGGCACCATTACCGAGGGCCATCCGGCGGTTACGCGGCTTCACGCCAGCGACGGTGACGAGAAGCGCCTGCTGACCCTGGCGGCCGGGCTGGAACAGCACTCAGAACACCCTCTGGCCGAAGCCATCCTGGCGAAGGCCAAAGAGAAGCAGGCTGATCCCGAGAAGGTAACCGATTTTAAAGCCCTGAACGGCAAGGGCGTACAAGGCGAATTCGAAAGCAAGCCACTGCGCCTGGGCAACCGGCGGTGGCTGGAAAGCGAGGGTGTGGAACTTGCCGACCTTGCAGGTGCTGCCCGCTCGATTACCGAAGAAGCCGGCACGCCCCTGTTCCTGGCATTGGGCAATGAGGCTCTGGGCGTCATTGGAGTGGCCGATGCCATCAAACCGGACTCCAAGGCGGCCATCCAGCGTCTTCACGACGCCGGCATCAGGGTGATGATGGTGACCGGCGATGTCGACGCCACCGCCAAAGCCATCGCGAAAAAGGCCGGCATCGATGACTATCGCGCGGAAGTTCTGCCTGAAGACAAGGCCGAGGTGGTCAGTGAAATGCGCGGCAAGGGCCACACAGTCGCTATGGTCGGCGACGGCATCAATGATGCGCCGGCCCTGGCGGCGGCAGACGTCGGCTTTGCCATCGGCACCGGCACGGATGTCGCCATTGAGAGCGCCGGTATCACTCTGATGCGAGGTTCGCTCCACGGCGTTCCCGATGCCATCGAGATTTCCCGCGCCACTGTGAAGAACATTCACCAGAATCTGTTCGGCGCATTCGTATACAACACAATGGGTATTCCGGTTGCCGCCGGCCTGCTCTACCCTGTTTGGGGAATACTGATGAGCCCGATACTGGCCGGCGCTGCCATGTCCCTGTCTTCGGTCACCGTAGTCTCGAACGCCAACCGCCTGAGATTGTTCCGGACCAGTCACCGCCCGGAACGGAGCGACAGCGACAGTGATCCAAAACAGCAACAGGAGCGGAACTGATGGAAACACTACTGGTCAACGTCGGAGGTCTTGCCCTGATGGCAGCCATCGTCTGGTGGTTCTGGCTTTCCGGTTCTGACGACACAGGCTCAAGTTAACATCAACATCACCACTGAGGTACTTGCCATGAAAAAACAAACCCTGGCTCTTGGCCTGATGGCTGCACTGGGATTCAGCACCACCACGGTGGCGGCCGGCGCTGCCCAGAGTATCCACGTCTACAAATCCCCCACGTGCGGCTGCTGTGAAGACTGGATTGATCACCTGGAAGACAATGGCTTCGAGGTGGAGGCGACCAACACCAACGATATGGGCAGGATCAAAGCCGACGCAGGTCTGCTTGCCGGTCTTGGCAGTTGCCATACCGCGTTTGTCGGCGATTACGTCATTGAAGGCCATGTACCGGCCGATGACATCAAACGCCTGATCAGCGAAGCTCCCCGGGCCACCGGCCTGAGCGTACCCGGGATGCCCATAGGGTCACCCGGCATGGAGATGGGCGACCGGAAGGATCATTACAAGGTCATCCTGTTCAACGAGGCGGGACAGACCCGAATCTTTTCCCAGCACAATTAACGGGAATCACCAGACAAGGGCCGGCATTTACCGGCCCTTACTACCGCTTTTTCCTTCCGGTTTACACCTATCCCTGTCTGTTTTTCCTACACTCTGGTTAACCAGTGTTCTATCATTGGCGCCCAGAAACCCGGAAAATCCGAGAGGGATACTCGTTGAGCCTTAAAACCCGCATCCTTGGTCTGGCTGCCACTCTCATCATCGTGGCTTCTGCGGCTTCGTGGCTGGCCTATCGGGAGCTGTCCGAGAGCATCATCGAACGCTGGGGCCAACAGGTCGCGGAAATACAGGTGCGCTACGACACCGCCCGCCTGCTGCAATCCCTGGAGCGGGAAATCGGCTTGGCCAAACAAATGGCAAGCTCGTCCGCCCTGATCAACTGGGCCGCCAATCCGGATGACGCCGCGCTCCAAGCGGAAGCCATCCGCCAGATGGAAAGTTTTCGCTCCAATTTCAGGGACAACAACTACTTCGTTGCCCTCGTCCAGAATGGTCACTATTACTACAACAACGAAGAGAACGAATACGCTGGCAACCAGTTCCGGTATGTTCTCGATGAAGAAAAACCCGATGACGCCTGGTTCTTCCAACTCATTGAGGAAGGTCGCGACTTTCACCTCAACGTAAACCCGGATACGGAGCTGGGTGTCACCAAACTCTGGATCGATGTGCTGATGCGCGATGAGGCTGGCCAGATCGTCGGCATGGTCGGCACAGGCCTTAGCCTGGACGCTTTCCTGCAGGATATTGTCGACATCGGTCAGGATGGCATCACGACCCTGTTCGTGGATTACAACGGCGCCATCCAGCTGTACCGCGACCGGAACTACATCGACTTCGCCAGTATCATCAAACCCGAAGGCCAGAAGAACACCGTCGATCTGCTGTTCGATGATCCCCAGGACAAGCAGCAGATTCTCGGCATGCTGCAGTTGCTCAAGAAGCGGGGCGACCAGGCGGGCCAAGTGGAGAGCGGCTTTGTGACCGTGGATGGCCGAAAGCATCTGGCCGGCGTTGCCTTCCTCCCGGCCATTGGCTGGTTTGAGATCACCCTGCTCGACCTCAACACCCTCCTGCCAACCAGCTATCTGTGGCCGCTGGTAGCCGTGTTCCTGGGCACCTTGCTGATCACCCTGGTACTGTTCCACCTGATTATCCAGACCCGGATTCTCAAGCCCATCATGAGTCTGGAGCACGCCGTGGAAAAAGTCCGGGAAGGCAGCTTTGATCTGCCACGGTTGGATAAGCCGGATAATGAGATCGGCTGGCTGGCCGATCACTTCGAGAAAAT
Source organism: Marinobacter sp. MIT932201 (assembly GCF_047123295.1). Taxonomy (NCBI): domain Bacteria; kingdom Pseudomonadati; phylum Pseudomonadota; class Gammaproteobacteria; order Pseudomonadales; family Marinobacteraceae; genus Marinobacter; species Marinobacter sp. MIT932201. The sequence continues at coordinate 4,233,717 of NZ_CP138917.1, forward strand.
GACCCAGAGCCTGGGCCACTCCACCCGGGAGCTTGAGGAAAAAGTTGCGCAGCGAACCGATGAGTTGAATCGACTGGCCCGGATTGATCCCCTCACCGGTCTGAAAAACCGTCGCGGCCTGGACGAGGTGCTGGATGAGGAAATCCAGCGGGCCCGCCGCCAGGAGTCCAGCTTTGGCGTGATCTGGCTCGACATTGACCATTTCAAGAGCATCAACGACAACCTTGGCCACCAGGCCGGTGATCAGATCCTGTGCCGGGTTGCCCTGTGGCTGAAAGCCGGCGTTCGCCCCTACGATCATCCCGGACGCTGGGGCGGCGACGAATTTGTGGTTCTGCTCTCACCCTGCGACCCGGAGACCCTGGGCCATATCGCCCGTCGTATCCGCGAATCCGTGGAACAGGAAAGCCGCAAAACCGGGACTGCCGTCACTGTGAGTGTTGGTGGTTACTTCGCCCTGCCCGGCGATAACAGTGACACCATTCTTCGTCACGCGGATCGGGCCCTCTATCAGGCCAAGCATGAGGGACGCAATCGGGTCTGCATCACCGTCTCGGAAGACCCGGAGATTAACCCGGCGTAACAGGTCTGACTCATACCGCCATAACCGTTATACTCCGCCCCATCATTCATTTTTCTACCAGCCAGGTTACTTCATGCTCAATGCCGACGCCCTCAGCCAGTTGCGCCAGCTGAAATCGGATATCAAGGACAATAAGGTGGTGTTTCCCGGGACGGTCAAAGCCACCAATGGCCGCTTCGGATTCGTTGCGCTCGACGAGGGCCGGGACGTCTTTCTGCCACCTGAGGAAATGCAGAAAGTGCTGCCCGGGGACCGGGTGAATGTCACCGAGCAGGAAGTTGAAAAAGGCAAAACCCAGGGCGTGGTGGACGAATTACTGGAAACCCGCCTGAACACGTTTGTCGGGCGCTATCTGATCAAGGGGAAAGGGCATTTCGTGGTACCCGAGACGCCGGGTATCAACCGCTGGATCTTCATTCCCCCCAAGGAACGGATGAACGCCCAGCAGGACGATTACATTTACTGCCAGATTCACCGGCATCCGATCAAGGACGGCAAAGGCCAGGCCAGGGTCCTGCGGGTGATCGGCAAGGCCGGGGAACCCGGTATCGAACGTTCCTTCACCCTGGCGACGTTTGATCTGGCAGACACCTGGCCCGATGCGGTGCGCGCGCAGGCCGACAGCCTCAGTGACAGCGACATTGAATCCCGGGAAGCCGGGCGGGAAGATCGCACGGACCGACCCTATGTGACCATCGATAGCCCGGGCACCCAAGACATGGACGACGCCCTGCTGGCCGAACCCAACGCCACCGGCTGGACCCTGTCGATTGCCATTGCCGACCCGACCGCCGTGATCGAGACCGACAGCCCGGCGGAGCAGGAAGCGTTCAATCGCGCCACCGCCATTTACTTCCCGGGCGAGCCCCTGCCCATGCTGCCGGACAGCATCAGCACCCGACTGTGCTCATTGATGCCGGATATGAAACGCCTGGCTCTGGTGTGTGATCTGCAGGTCAACAACGATGGCAGCCTGGGCGATTACAGCTTTCACCAGGCGGTTATCCGGTCCAAGGGCAAGCTCAGCTACGAGTTGGTCTCCAACCTGATTGAAGGCCGGGAAGACGATGAGATCAAGGCGCTCCCGGACGCCGTTGCCAACAGCCTGGATCAATTGCACCAGGCAGCGACAGCGCTCAGGAAATGGCGCAGCGAGCATGCGTTGCTGAGCGGCGACCGGCCGGAATTCCGGCTCCGCCTGGATGAAAACAAGCGTATCCGGCTGATCGAGCCGTCTATTCAGAACGAAGCCCACCGCCTGGTGGAAGAGTGTATGGTTGCTGCCAACCGCTGCGCCGCGGATTTTCTTGCCAACCAGACAGCGGGCTTGTTTATCCAGCACCCCGGGCTTCGGGATGATCGCGCCGAGAACATCCGGGCGCTGCTCGACAGCCACGCCCCACATCTGGCCGGCGTTGATGCCCATCAGGCCGAGGGCTTCCGCAAACTGATGAAAGAAACCGACGCCCTGGAGGCCGAGGTGCCGGTCAAGGCCATACTGTCCCGCCAGCTCGCCCGGGCCGAGCTGAGCTTCAAGCCGGCTCCGCACCAGGGAATGGGCCTGGATGCCTACACCACGTTTACCTCGCCGCTGCGAAAGTTCTCGGACTTTTACGTGCACCGGCTGATCAACTCGGCGCTGTGGGATACTCCCATGAAACCCTTGACCGAGGATCAGCTTGAAGCCCTGCAAGCCGCCCAGATCCGCGCCCGCCAGGCGGCAAACAGCCTGGAGGCCTGGCTCAAGAGCGACTTTGCCAAGACACTGAGCGAAGAACCCATGACCGGGGTGATCAGCCGCACGGTACCCGCCGGCTTCTTTGTGCGGTTGGACACCAACGGGCTGGAGGGGTTTGTCAGCTGCAAGGACCTGGATGGCAAATACAGCTTTGACCCTGTCACCCTGCGCCTGATCCATAACAAGAACGGGCGCATCTTCCAGCTGGAGCAGCCGGTGACGGTTTGCTTTGCCGGGGTAGACGAAGAACGCAGGCAGATCAATTTCAAGCTGGTGGAAGCGCAGGAGATAGCCACCGGATCCAGTTCCAAAGACGGTTAAAAAACCACGCTGGCGGGCGCATCGTATCATTCAGGACATGTTCCTTTGATGGAGGTGCGCCATGCCCATCAGCCCTGACGAATTTCTCAGAAAGTACGGTTTCGACAAGGAGGAGGAAGAACGGGACCACAGCCTCCGCCACAACGCCATGGAGCACGCCAAACACCTCCGCCGGCCCCATGCGGGAACGCCTCATGACTGGGAAGAGTGGGAACGCTACAAGCGGGAGCATCCGGATGAAGTAGAGGACGATTCCGACAGCTGATGCCCGGCACTTACCGGGCCAGCATGTCCTCCAGCCGTTCATCCTTCGCCTGCCACTTTTCTCCAATCCAGGTCTTCACGTTTCGGCGGTGCTCCGCATCCGTTGAGTAATCCCGGCCTTTCAGGTGGTCCGGGATATCAACGGTGTGGATTTCCAGTTTCACTTCCTTCACCCGGCCACAGATAAACTCCCAGAAGGTGGGTGCGCCACCCGGATAGGCGATGGTCACATCCACCAGCGTCTGGATAGAGTCCCCCATGGCGTCGAGTACGAAAGCGGCGCCGCCGGCCTTGGGTGTCAGCAGGTGCTTGTAGGGCGACTTTTGCTTGTCGTGTTTGGCCTGGGTGAACCGTGTGCCTTCCACAAAGTTCATGACGCTCACCGGGGTATAGCGGAACTTCTCACAGGCCCGGCGGGTTGAACGAAGGTCCTCGCCCCGCTTCTCCGGGTGCTTGATCAGATATTCCCGGGTGTAGCGCTTCATGAAGGGGAAATCGAGGCCCCACCAGGCAAGACCGATGACCGGTACCCAGATTAGCTGCTGCTTGAGGAAAAATTTGAGAAACGGCGCCCGGTGGTTGAACACCCGCTGCATGGCAAAGATATCCACCCAGCTCTGGTGATTAGCCAATACCAGGTACCAGCTTTCCCGCTTCAGGTTTTCGGCCCCTTTCACGTCCCAGTTCGTGCCATGGGTCAGCTTCATCCAGCCGGTGTTGCAGGCCACCCAGGCCTCGGCAATCCAGATAATCACCTTGGTGCACAACACCCGGAAGCCGGTGATGGGAATAATCAGTTTCAGGATGGCCGGGATGTAAAGCAGGATGCACCAGAACAGGGTGTTGATTCCCAGCAGGATGGAATTGATGACACCAATCACGGGGGCGGGTAGAAAGCTGAGCATGGCGATCCTGTTTTCTGGTTATTCTTTGCAAATGGGGGCTAATGATAGCAACCCCGGGGCCCCTTGGGCAGTGGCCTGAAGTGACCGGTTTGCCCTTCGCTTTGGACACTTCTGCCATGGTGATTTCCGCCTCACCATGGATAATCCCGGTTTGCAACCTGCAAGACCAGGTCTTCAGAAATCAGTAAAGTGTGCTTCAAATTCCCCATGGACACCCCCATGCCCAATCTCTTCAAATCAGCTGCTGACCGCGCGGCAGGCGTTACCCGGCAAACGGCCCTCTATGCCGGCAATGCCTTCGACCGTATCTTCCGAGCCGCCAGTCTGGTCCAGGCCGGACAGACGCCGTTTGAGACGCTCCATACCGATGGACTTGTCAGCCTGCGCTACTATCCGCCGCTGGCCGAGGATTTCATCGAGCTGGACGGTGAGACCATTGCGGTGGAGAGGACAGCCCACAAGACCCCGATTGTGATCGTGCCGCCACTGGCGGTAAACATGCTGATTTACGATCTGTTCCCTCAACGCAGCCTGGTGCGATTTCTTCGCGCCAAAGGGTTCGAGGTCTATCTGATTGACTGGGGCATGCCAACGCGGGAGCACAGTCACTACAACCTGCATACCTATGTGGCGGAGCTGTTACCGGCGTACCTTAACCGGGTTCGGGAGCACAGCGGTGAGCAGGAGCTGTCGCTGCATGGCTGGAGCATGGGTGGCATGTTTACGTTGTTCTATTCGGCGCTCAGCAACGATCAGCACGTGCGCAACGCCATTGTGCTGGGCTCGCCGATTGACAGTCACGCGTCGGGGATTCTCGGGCTTTTGAACCAGCGTATGGCGGACGTGGCCGGCTTTGTCCGCAAGCGCACCGGGTTCCGTCTTCACGATGTGAAACCGCACTGGTTTCATACCCCGGGCTGGGCCAACACCATCGGGTTCAAACTGACCAATCCGATTGCCAGCGTAATGAGCTACTGGGAGCTGATTATCCGCCTGGGTGACCGTGAGTTTGTCACCAGTCACGCGACCACGTCGGCGTTTCTGGACCGCATGGTGGCCTATCCCGGCGGGATCATTCAGGACACGGTGGTGCGGGTGTGGATCGACAATCAGCTGTCGAAAGGTGAGATCCAGATTGGGGAGGATATCGCCAGGCTGGAAAATGTAAGTGCCAACTTACTGGCTATCGCAGGTGGCGACGATACGCTCGTGACGCCGGGTGCGGCCAAGCGGGTGATGGATCATGTGAGCTCTACGGACAAGACGTTCAGGGTCGTTCCGGGTGGGCATATGGGCATTCTTGCGGGGAGCAAGGCGCCTCGTCAGAGTTGGCTGGAGTTGGCGGAGTGGTTGGCTTTGCGGTCGGACTGAGTTTTTGAGCTTGGAGCTTGCCGGCACGTATTGGGGGCAGCATTCCAAAACACGCTCCTTTCGGCACGTCCATGTGACGCTTGACTGTCGCCATCCTTGGCGACAGACAGTTTTGGAATGCTGCCCCCAACACGCGCCTCCTCTAGCTTCAGAGTGTCGTCAGTGCTGAAGGTAATTCAGAAAGGCTCTTGATCACAGCGGACGGTTGAATACCCCAATCTTCAAAAACCTTTTCCGGATCCCTCTTTACCCAGATGGCGAGTAATCCCGCAGCTCGGGCACCGATGACATCCCAGGCATTGCTCGAAACGAGACACAAAGGTTTTTCCCAACAGCCCGTGGCCCTACGGGCATAGGTGTAGACAGCCGGATCGGGTTTGAAGGTTTTGATGTCATCTACTGACACCAGGCCTTCAAACTGGTCCAACAGATCGTTATGGCCTAATACCTTTTCCAGCGCGGGATAGCTTCCGTTGGAAAACGCGAACAGCGGATACTGCCCTTTCAGTGTTTTCAGTGCCGGCAAGGCATCGTCGAACGCAGGCAGGGACAGGTAGGCCGCCATCAGGGCGTTTTCGCGTTCTTCGGACAGGGTCAGTTTGTGGGTGGCCATGGCGTAGCGCAGGGCTTGGCGGGTGCAGACACCGAAGTCTTCGTAGACTTTCATCAGGCCCTTTCGGAATGAGAACTCCAGCTGTTTCTCCCGCCACAGTGCGGCTACGGCTTCTGCCCTGTCGCCGGCGTCCTCCGCCAGGAGGCGGGACATGCCCATGGGGTCGACCAGGGTTCCGTAAACGTCGAAAGCGAGAGTCATGCTCATCGGTGGGGCTCCTCATCCGGAAGGGGGTTCGGGGTCGTATACTGAAGTCACATTATCGGGATTTGAACGATCACTCAACACTGTCTCCAATGACGACGGATCAAACGAAAGGAACGAATCTGACTCGCATGCTATGACTATCCTCAGGAATCTGCTCGTTTTACTGGTGCTGGGCACCACCGTCGCCTGCGCCACCAGCACGCAACTCTACACACCAGGGCCATCAACATTAGGGGCAGAACCGGTTGCTGATTTCGATCGCTATGTGGCGTCGGTCAAAACCTACGTCGATAGCAATCTGGTGCCGGTGGAAGGGTTTGAACGGGAACAGCAGGTATTATGGAACCTGCCATACAGGCTGTCGCCGGCAGCCGAATGCAACTCCGGAAATCGCACCGGGCTGTTGCTGGTGCACGGCCTGAGCGATTCGCCTTTTGTGTTCAGGGATCTGGCCCGTTACCTGGCGGATCAGTGCGTGGAAGTCCGAACCCTGTTGCTGCAGGGACACGGTACCCGTCCCGGGGATATGGTGACGGCCAGCGCCGACGTCTGGCGCGATCAGGTACGCAATCACTTCCTCGCCTTGTCGCAGGATGTGGACCGGGCATTCATTGGCGGCTTTTCACTGGGCGGGGCCCTGGCCACCGATTATGCCCTTTCGGAAACCGGGCCCAGACCTGCGGGCCTGGTTGCGGTCGCACCCGCCTGGCAGCTCAACGGTCTTCGGGACTACCTCTGGCTGGCGCCAATCGCCGACGTGTTTGGTGACTTTGTGGAGAAAGAGCCGGAGCTGAACCCGGTAAAGTACGAGTCGTTTTCCTTTAACGCCGGCAGTCAGATCGGCGATGTTATCTCCTCGGCCCAGGGCCGCATCGTCCAGCAGGAGACCATTGATATGCCATTGTTCCTGGCTGCGACAGAGGCCGACTCGGTAATCAATCTCGAGTATCTGGTCACTCAGTTCCGGGAACGGTTCCGCCAGCCCGGGAACGCCATGATGATTTTTCGGGATAGCCGCACCCCGTGGCCCGACGCACAGGCTGATGAACGCATCCGGTTTATGAACAGCTACCTGCCTGATGCCAATATTCTGGAATTCTCTCATCAATCCCTGCTGATCTCGCCTGACAATGAGCTCTATGGTCTGGGGGCGCCGCTGCAACGCTGCCTGGAACCGAACAATATTTCCCTCGAGGGTTGCCGCCGGCTGCCGGAGCAAGACCTCTGGTTCAGTGCCTGGCACGACACGGAACGCCCGGTATACACCAGCCGGTTGACCCACAACCCCTGGTTCGATGATCTGGCAGAGGCGATTGGGGCATTTATTCATTCACACGCTTCAGCCGAGAGGCCGTAGCGCCACCTCGGGCATCGGGTTACACTGCCATTCATGAACCCCATTGATACATTCAACCTGGATTTCCGGGCCCTGAGCACGTTTCTGGCAGTGCTTGATGAAGGCAGCGTGTCCCGCGCTGCGATTCGGCTAGGCGTTACCCAGTCCGCGGTGAGCCACACCCTGGAACGCCTCCGCCAGGCATTGGGCGATCCGCTGTTCGTGAAGTCGGGGCGGGGCATTGTGCCAACCCGCTACGCGCTCCAGGCAGGCCCACATGTTCGCCAGATTCTGGACGACCTGCAGTCGCTGTCTTCTGGCCCTCCGTTCAGTCCTGCCACGGCCGAGTTCACGTTCACAATTGCTGCCAATGACTACCAGCGAGATCTTCTGCTGCCCGGTCTCGTGCGTACGTTGCGGCAAGAGGCCCCGGGTATCAGTCTGCAGGTTATTCCTTCTGGCATTCCCCGGGCTGACCTGTTGCGGAAGGATGTATGCGATCTGGTGATTTCGCCCCACGCGCCGGAGGCGACGGACATTATGCAGCGGGGTCTGATGGCCGACCGGATGGTGGTGTTCTATGACCCTGAATACCGGAAACCGCCAGTGGATCTGCCGGAATACCTGAAGGCAGACCACATCGCCCTGTTATTCGCTACCGGCGAGAAACCCACGGTGGAAACCGCGATTGAGGCGCGTGGACTGGTTCGTCGCAATGTGGTGACGGTGTCCAATTTTTCGGGTCTGCCTGAGTTTCTGCGGGGTACCGACATGCTGGCGACGGCGCCTGAAGGCATGAGCAAACACTTACTTCGCGACTTCGCCTGGGTTCCCCTGCCCTTTGATTTCAAGCCGTTCACCTTGCTTATGCTGTGGCATCGCCGCAATCAGAATGACCCTGCCCACAAGTGGCTGCGCAATCAGGTGAATGCCGTGGCCGCTACGCTAAACGGTCTGAAAAGTTAATCAATTAGTTTTGCTCATAGGTTGTATGAGCCTTCTTGCCGTTATCTTCCATCTCCTTCTGCCCTAGACTGCGTTTACTCCCGTGTCGGCCGGGTCGGGTAGGGCTCTCCAAAACACGCTCCTTGCGGCACGTCCATGTGACGCTTGACTGTCGCCATCCATGGCGACAGACAGTTTTGGAGAGCCCTACTCGACCCGGCCTGTTGGACTTTTTGAGATAACACATCAGGAAAACCATGCTGACTTTAACCAGTGTCTGGACAACGATACTTCTCGCCGCCGCTGTGGCCCTTGGGCCGCTGGCGACGGATATGTATCTGCCGGCGCTGCCACAAATCGGTTCAGACTTCGGCACCGGTACCGATCAGGTTCAGCTGACGCTGAGTCTTTATTTGGTGGGGTTTGCCATTGCTCAGCTGATTTGCGGTCCGTTGGCCGACCGTTTTGGTCGCAAGCCGATCATGATTGGCGGTTTTGTGCTGTTCGCCATTGCCAGTATTGGCTGTGCCCTGGCGACCAATATTGAAACCCTGATCCTGTGCCGTTTTCTGCAAGCGCTTGGTGGTTCTGCCGGGCCGGTTCTGGGTAGGGCGGCGATTCGAGATATTTACACGCCCCGCGAAGCCGCGAAGATCCTGGCGATTCTGGCCAGCATCATGGCCCTGGCGCCGGCCGTGGCGCCGACCATTGGTGGTCTACTAACCGCCAGCCTTGGCTGGGCTTCTGTGTTCCTGGCGTTGGGTGGCTATGCTCTGGTCATGGCGTTGGTAGTGGCCTTCGGCATTCCCGAGCCCATGCGCCCGGAGCATCGGCAATCTTTGAAGCTCTGCAGTCTGCTGCGGAACTATCGGACTATCGCGAAGGACATCAGCTTCGTGGGCTACACCCTGACCAATGCGCTGATTTTTTCCGGTCTGTTCGCCTTCCTGTCTGGTTCTTCGTTCGTCCTGATCGATTTCCTGGGCGTGCCAACCGAGCAGTTCGGTCTTTACTTTGCGTGCATGGTGGCCGGGTACATCGTAGGAAACCTGACTGCCGTCCGTCTCGGCCGTCGCCTGTTGCCGGACCAGATCCTGATGCGGGGACTAATCATTGCCGTGGCTGGCGGCAGTCTGATGGCCGTGTTGGCACTGAGTGAAGTGTTCAACGTCTGGGCGGTGATCCTGCCCCAGGCCCTGTTCATGATCGGAACCGGGATGGTGCTGCCCCAGACCATGGCCGGCGCCCTGGCCAACTTCCCGAGCATGGCGGGCTCCGCTTCTGCCCTGTTCGGCTTCACCCAGATGGCCGTCGCCGCCATCGCTGGCATGCTGGTCGGCCATCTGCACGACGGCACCTCTCTGGTCATGGCCCTGATCATTGCAGCCTGCGCCGCCATCGCCATGGGCTGTTATCTGGTGCTGGTTCAGCGTTATCCTGCAAAAGGTTTCGAGCCACAAGGCGCGACCGGCAATTAAGGCAAAATCATCCAAAGTGGTCTACACAGAGTACTTAACACTCTAAACCAGACACCGAGGAGCAAAGACTATGAGCAGCGTTAACCTGGACGGCAATCCCATTGAACTGAGCGGCAAATTTCCCGAAACAGGCGACAACGCGCCTCCTTTTACCCTGACCAACAGCGGCCTGGAAGAAGTCAAACTCGACAACTGGGCCGGCAAGCGCAAGATCCTGAACATCATCCCCAGTATCGACACCGGCGTCTGCGCTGCGTCTACCCGGAAATTCAACGAAAAAGCCGGCAGCCTGGACAACACCGTGGTACTCGTCGTCTCCGCCGATCTGCCCTTCGCGGCCGCCCGCTTCTGCGGTGCCGAAGGCCTGAAAAACGTCGAAACCCTCTCCACCTTCCGGAACTACAGCTTCCAGCAGGACTACGGCGTCGCCATCCAGGACGGCCCGTTAGCCGGCCTCTGCGCCCGGGCGGTGGTTGTACTGGATGAAAACAACAAGGTAATCCATAGCCAGCTGGTAGATGAGATCAAGAACGAGCCGGATTACGATGCGGCGCTGAAGGTGCTTTAAGCGCTCGAACTAAAGCTCTGCAGTTGGAAAGACCACCAAAAGTTGGGACGAAGGTGCCGGAGCGGCCCGCCAGGAGTGTCATTGCCATGGATGGCAATGCCAAGCCCCCAGGGATGGGTTTACGGCGTCTCCTGGCGGGTCGCTCCGGCACCTTTGCTAACACCAAAAGCCAGACCTGTTAGAATCTCGCCTCCCAGCCAAACCCAAGGCATCAAAAACCAGTGCAGACCACCACCCAGAACCCATCCCTGGCCCGCCAGCTCTACAGCATGACCTGGCCCATGCTCTTCGGGGTACTGTCCCTGATGACCTTCCAGCTGGCCGACAGTGCCTTCGTGGGTCAGCTTGGCCGTGATCCTCTGGCGGCCCTGGGCTTCACCCTGCCAATGCAGCAACTGATCATCGGCCTTCAGGTAGGACTGGGGATCGCCACCACAGCGATCGTTTCCCGCACACTGGGGGCCGGAGATGAGCTTAGAGCCTATCGCCTGGGCGGTCTAATCATTACCGTTGGCGGCAGCCTCGTTTTTGTTATCTGCGTGGCTCTGTGGTTTCTACAAAGCCAAATCATGACCGCCCTTGGCGCGGAAGACTCACTGCTGCCGCTGATCCGCCAATACTGGGTGCCCTGGCTGATGGCCGCCTGGACGGGGGCCTTCCTGTACTTCGGCTACAGCGTTTGCCGATCCCACGGAGATACCAAATTACCGGGGTACATGATGGTGGCTACCAGCCTTACCAACATCGCCCTGGACCCGCTCTATATCTTTGTTTTCGGCTGGGGCCTGCCCGGTGCCGCCTGGGCCACCATTACCTCTTTTGGTATCGGCAGCCTGGTGATCTACCCGAAACTCCTGAAACGCCACTGGGTTCGGTTCGATCTTCAGGAGCTTGCGCTCTGGAAGGCACTGAAACAGCTCAACGGCATCATGGCGCCGGCCATGGTCAGCCAACTGATGCCGGCGGTTTCGGCGATGCTGGCGACGGCCCTGGTAGCGGGATTCGGCTCGGCCGCGGTGGCCGCCTGGGGCCTGGGCACCCGCCTGGAATTCTTCTCGATTGTGGTGGTACTGGCACTGACCATGTCGATGCCGCCGATGATTGGCCGCATGCTGGGCGCCGGCGATATCGAGCAGATCCGGAAACTGGTTCGTCTGGCCGTGCGTTTCGTGGTGGTCTGGCAATTGGCCATTGGCCTGGCCTGGGTGGTGGCATCGGGGTTGGTGTCCGAGCTGTTCTCCAGCGACGGTGACGTTCAGGAGGTTCTGGCCGGCTATCTGTTGCGGGTGCCACTCAGTTACAGCGGTCTGGGCGTGTGTATGCTGATGGTGTCAGTGTGCAATGCCCTGGGGCTGGCAATGCGGGCCCTGTTGGTGTCCACCCTGCGCCTGTTTCTGTGCTTCCTGCCTCTGCTCTGGCTCGGCAGCCAGATCAATGGCATCTATGGCCTGATGAGTGGTGCGCTGGTCGGCAATCTGTTTGCCGGCGCCATGGCGTACAGCTTTTACCGGTCCGGCATGGCGCGCTTGAAGGCCGAGGTGGCCTCAGGCAAAGCGTGAACGGAAGTTTTCGGGTATTGGCACCACTTCTTTGCGGTGGTAGTTGAAGAAGACGAAGCCGTATTTCGCCAGGGCCACGGGCTGGCCGCTTTCGGCCTTGGTGACCCGGAATACGAAATCCCCGCCATACTTGTTGAAGTCCATAACGCCCACTTCAAACCTGAGCATCTCCGGAAAGAAGGATTCGGACTGGTACATGGTGGCCAGGTCGGTGACGATGATGCCGGTGCCATCCTTGCTGGCTTCCTGAATGCCATAACTGACCAGGAACTGGGCCCGGGCTTCGGACAGCATGGAGATCAGGGCGTCGTTGCCAAGGTGGTTGGCGCCGTTGATGTCGGTGATTCTGACCGGCATTCTGGTTTCGAAGCAGAAGACGTCGTCCGGGAAGGAGAGTTTTATTCGGGCCACGGGGGTTCCTGTTTTCGTTTCGTATCTTGGGGCGAATCATACGCTGTTCGACTTTAGTGTTCATCTCAAGACGCCCCGTCCCAAATCGGTTATCTTGCTATGAGATCTCCGCGCCGTTGGTTTTGGTGGAACGACGGCAGGGAAGGGCTTTCCAAAACACGCTCCTTGCGGCACGTCCATGTGACGCTTGACTGTCGCCCCTCAGTGCTAAATGCTCCTGCGTCGCACTGAGGGTCCGGGGCAGGCCATCCGTGGCCAGCCCGTGAAGGGCTTTCGCCCTTCACCCATGGCGACAGACAGTTTTGGAAAGCCCTTCCCTGCCATCGTTCGTATCACTCCCGCGCACTGGCAATAAATATTTGAAGATGGAGTCTTATGGAAATTCGTCCTGCTGCCACACTGGTTCTGGTTCGTGATACTTCCGATGGCCTTGAGGTCCTGTTGCTGCAACGCACTTGGGACGCAGTGTTCATGCCCGGCTATTTTGTGTTTCCTGGCGGGCGGGTCGAGGAAGACGAGACTCATGGCCAGGAGCATGTGATCGGGGCCGGAGACGCCGAGATCAGTCAGATCATGAGCGTCGATGAAGGCGGCGCGGACTATATGCTGGCGGCGGTTCGGGAATGTTTTGAGGAGTCCGGGGTTCTGGTTGCCGTGGATAAACAGGGGAATCCCATATCCGGCGATCATCCTGTTCACGCTGACCGGAAGTCGGTGTTCGACGGCGAGCTTTCTCTGGCCAATCTGTGTGAAAAGTATGGGTTGGCAATTCCGCTGGACAGGCTGGCTTACCTTGGCCACTGGATCACGCCGCCGGGGCCGCCACGGCGTTTCGATACGCGGTTTTTTGTGACGCCCGCGCCGGAAGGTCAACTAGCCGGTCACGACGGGGTGGAAACGATTGATCATGTCTGGATCCGCCCGGAGCAGGCCCTTGAGGATCATCGGAATGGCCAGCGGTTACTGGGGTTGCCGACGATCCGGACGCTGCGGGTGCTCAGTGATTTCGACACCACTGAGGCGCTGATGCGCTACGCCCATGCCAATCCGCCGGAGCCCTACCCGAGTCAGCCCTGGCCGGCCCTTAAAAAGGGCAAGGCGGTGACGCTGGAACCGGGGGCGCCAGCCTATGATGAGGCGGCGAAGCTGGATCCGGAAGGTGAAGGCTCAACCCGGGCAGAGATTATTCCCGGTGATGCCGTTGAAGTAGCGGCCCGGGTGATACGGCTGACGGCGCCCAATCCGGGCATGATGACAGGGCCGGGCACCAACACCTATATCCTGGGCCATGAGCGTTTCACGGTGATTGATCCAGGTCCCGCCAACGATTCTCATATCGAGCGGATTCTGGAGGTGACCGGTGGCGTGGTTGATCAGGTTCTGGTGACCCACACGCATCAGGACCATTCGCCGGCCGTAGCCGCCCTGAAAGAGCGCACCGGCTGCCGGGTGTTCGGTTGGCCGGCGCCCGAAGGTGCGGGGCAAGACCAGACCTTCCGTGCCGACGACGAGCCGGAGCACGGCGATCTGATTGTCACCGAGGCCGGGATTCTGAAGGTGCTGCATACCCCGGGCCATGCGTCGAACCACCTGTGTTTTCTGCTGGTCGACCAGCAGCTGCTGTTTTCCGGCGATCACATCATGCAGGGCTCAACGGTGGTGATTAATCCGCCGGACGGCGACATGAAGGCGTATATCGAGTCGCTTTACGAGTTGCTGGCCGAGTCCGTTCGTTACATTGCGCCAGCACACGGTTTCCTGATGGGGCATCCCGAGGCGGTGATCGATTTCCTGATTACCCATCGATTGTCCCGTGAGCACAAGGTGGCCCGGGCGCTGGAGGCCCTGGCTCCAGCGGATCTGAAAACCCTCACAGCGAAAGCCTATGACGATGTTCCGGCCGCCATCCATGGCCTTGCGGCGCGGTCAGCACTGGCGCATTTGCTGAAACTGGAGGCCGAGCACCGGGCGTTCCGGGAGCACGACCTGTGGCACGCCGTACACGACAGCTAACGCGGCAGTAACGAAAGCACACCGGATTTCGCAAAATAACCATATAGTTGATCGCTTTTGCGGCGTATAACTGTTGCCGATATCACTTGCCCGGATTTCATGAAAGTGGCATTAAACCTTTGTCACAGCAGTATTCATGACCGCCAGAGGCACTCTATCCTTGAGCGCACACTGACGAACCGTGAGGAAATATGCTGTTTGAGCGGCTTCAAAAACCGTCCCACCGGACCCTGCTGATTGCCCTGGTTATTCCCTGGCTCTCGGCCCCCCTGTTTGCCGAAACCGATTCGAAAGAAGCCGGCAAAAAATCCGAGGTGCTGATTGCGGAGCTGGCCGAAGACGAGAGCGTCGAGGATGTCGAGCATTCGGCTCCGCTGCAGCGGGACGGACAGAAAGAAAAAGCGCCGAAACCAAAAACCTCACGGGGCGGTGCCGGTATTGATACCCCCTCATCAGCTTCCCGCAAGGTGGCTCCGAACATCGATCTGAAAGAGGTGGCGCCACCACCCGAGGCGCAGGCCTCTGCGCCGCCTGAAACCGATGCGGACGCTGCCGAATCCGAGGTCATGGCAACGGAAGCGTTGGCTGAACCCGAGCCGCAACCCGAGATTCGCGAGGGCAAGGTGTTTACCCTGCTCGACAACGATGTCATGCCTGGCACCTCTACACGCCTGGCGTGGACACCCGGCATCCAGATTGCCGGTCTGTCCCAGACAACCCCGGTTCTGGTGGTCAACGGTATCAACGCCGGCCCCACCCTGTGCCTCACCGGCGCCATCCACGGGGATGAATTGAATGGCATCGAGATCATCCGCCAGACCATGTATGACCTGAAACCCGAAAAACTGTCGGGTACGGTCGTGGGTGTGCCGATCGTGAACCTGCCGGGGTTCCAGCAAGGCAGCCGGTATCTGCCCGATCGTCGCGATCTCAACCGGCATTTTCCGGGCAGCCCCGACGGCAGCCTGGCCGACCGAATTGCCCATTCGCTGTTCGAGAACGTGATTCGCAAGTGCGACATGCTGGTGGACATCCACACCGGCTCATTGAAGCGCACCAACCTGCCGCAACTTCGTGCCGACATGAACAACCCGGACGTGGCGGAATTCACTCGCGGCTTTGACCGCATGGCAGTGGTGCACAGCACAGGTTCGGCAGGCATGCTGCGCACGGCCGCCGTGGAAGCCGGGATTCGAACGGTCACCCTGGAAGCCGGCGAGTCTCACCGCATCCAGCAACACCAGATCAGCGCCGGCGTGAACAGCCTGACCAGCCTGATGGAGCGCCAGGGCATGATTTCCCGGATGTTCGTCTGGGGCGATCCGGAGCCGGTCTATTACGATTCCGACTGGATTCGCGCGGACCACGGCGGAATCCTGTTCAGCGAAATTGAGCTGGGGGCAAACGTGGCGGAAGGGGAAATCCTCGGTTACGTCTCCGACCCGATCACCAATGCCCAGCACCCGATTCGGTCCACCAGCGATGGCCGGGTCATCGGCATGGCCGTGGACCAGGTGGTGATGGCCGGTTTCGCCGCCTACCACATTGGTACGGAGGCAGAAGTTCCCGGAGAGTAGTATGCTAGGCTTTTTTCGGGCACCACCAACCCCACAGGAGCCTTTGTGTCTTCCGAGAACGCCGGAGTCTTGTCGCGTATTCCCGGCCTGGCCTACATTGGCCTGGTTCTTACCCCCCTGTTCTGGGCCGGCAACGCGGTTGTGGCCCGGGGCACGGTAGAGAGCATACCGCCACTCTCCATGTCGTTCTGGCGCTGGGTTATCGCCCTGGCTATCCTGCTGCCTTTCGGGCTTCCGGGAATCTGGCGCCACCGCGAGGTTATCCGCCAGCGCTTCGGCTCCATGCTGGCCCTGGCGACCTTCAGCGTTGGCGCGTTCAATACCCTGCTGTATCTGGCGGCCACCACAACCACCGCCACCAACATTGCCCTGATCAACGCCACTATTCCCATTTTCGTGGCACTGCTGGCGTGGATTCTGCTCGGAGACCGCACCCGTCCGACACAGGCCTTCGGGATAGCCCTGGCCATTACCGGCATCGTTACCGTGATCGCCCGGGGTGACCTCTCGGTGCTGACCAGTCTTGAAGCCCAGCCGGGGGATCTGATCATGGTGGCGGCGGTATTCAGTTGGGGACTGTTTTCAGTGCTGTTGCGGCGACAGGCAGTGCCTCTGCCTGCGTTGACCTTTCTGACCACGCAGATCCTTCTGGGAACCCTGGTTGTACTGCCGTTCTACCTGACCGATCTGATTTTCTTTTCCGGTGGCTTCGAGCTTTCCCGGAGCACGACACTGCCACTCCTGTATTTCGCAATCTTCCCGGGGATCCTGGCCTATGGATTCTGGAATCATGGTGTGCATAAAATTGGCCCGGCCCGAGCGGCCATCTTCATGTACCTGACGCCTGTCTTCGCCTCGATTCTGGCGAGCATTTTCCTGGCCGAATCCCTCGGGCTGTTTCACATTATTGGAGGTGCGCTGATTCTTGCCGGGCTGGTGCTGGCCACGCAGACCCGAAAACGCACCCACTACCCAACCCCAGAACAGTCAGCAAAAGGAGACCCCAATGATTAGATCTATCCCAGGAAACGCTCACAGCTTCTTTTGCCTGGTTCTGGTCCTTCTGGCCGCCGGCCTGTCTTTGCCGGCTGCCGCAGAACCCTGCGATCCTGAAGAGTCCAAGTGGGTACCCAGCCGCTACTACCCGGCAGGCTCCGCAGTGTTTCACAAAGGCAACTGGTACGAATCCCGCGAACTGCATCAGGGGCTGGAGCCAGGCATTACCTTCGACTGGAAAGAGCTGGATTCTGTGCCGGACTGCGAGGGCCGTAAGCAAGCGGTTGAACAGTCCCAGACCGAAGAAGGTCAACAGGGACCCGAGGCCGGTACCAGCCAGACTGCCGGCAAGAGCAAGCGGGGCGAGACGGCTTCCGGCATGTGCGTCCGGCCCGATCCATGGCTCTTCTCCAAAAGCTACACGGTTGGCAGCCTCGCTACCCATGGCGGTCAGATCTGGGAGGCCATTCGGCCAACCAATGGCGATATGCCCGGCATGAACAAGCCTCCGCGCTGGAAACTGGTGGAGGATCACTGTTCCATGGAGCGACAGTAACCATACTGGCCAGTAGTCAGAGAGCCGCTTCTATCCGGCCGATAACCTCTTCCAGAACCGATCGCGGGCAGCCGATGTTCAGGCGCATAAAGCCGCTGCCCGGGTCGCCGAAGGAGATTCCCGGGTTCATGCCCACCCCGGCTTGCCGGACGAAAAAGCGTTTCAGGCCTGCATCGTCCAGGCCCAGCTCGCGACAATCCAGCCACATGAGGTAGGTGCCCTCGGGAGCGGATACGCGAATGCCGGGCAGTCGCTGGCCAACAGCTTCCACCACATAGTCCCGGTTTGCCTGCAAATAGACCATGAGGTCGTCCAGCCACGGGCCGCCGTGCCGATAGCCGGCCTCAAACCCGGCAATACTGAACGGATTGCACTGGGGCAGATGCATGGACTCGAACACTGTCTTCATCGCCTTGCGTCGGTCCGCATCGGGGATCACAAGGGCTGACAGACCCAACCCTGGCATATTGAAACTTTTGCTGGGTGCGACTGCCGTGACCAGTGCGTCGTCAGGGCCTGCCAGGTTCGCCAGCATCGTCTGGCGGGGTTTGTCAGGGAACGTCAGGTCGCAATGGATCTCGTCGGACACCACCACCAGCTGGTGTCGTCGCGCAATATCGAGAACTGTCCCCAGTTCCTCCTCCGACCACACCCGGCCAACCGGGTTATGGGGCGAACACAGCAGCAGCATTCGGGCATCGGGGCGGGCCGCACACTGCTCCAGGTGATCCAGATCCATGCGGTAATGACCCGTATCTCCGGTATCCGGATCTTCCGGCACCAGCGGGTTCTCGATCACCACCCGGCCACTGTGCCGCACCGAACTGAAAAACGGCGGGTAGACCGGGGGCTGGATGATGACCCCCTCACCGGCCCCGGCGTAAGCCATGCAGGCCGCGTTGATCGAGGGCACCACGCCGGGCGCCATCAGTATCCACTCTCGCTGGATTTCCCAGCCATGGCGACTGGCGAACCAGTCAATCATCGACTGGTATAGACTGTCCGGAAACAGCGTGTAGCCATAGACCGGATGTTTGGCCCTCTCCGCCAACGCCTGGGTGACAGCCTCCGGTGCCGCGAAATCCATATCGGCTACCCAGACCGGAATCACATCCTCGGTGCCAAATACCGCCTTGCGGGCATCAAATTTGACGGAACAGGTATGTTCCCGGCGAACGAGGTGATCAAACGGGCTGGACACAAGCACTCTCCAGGGCAGATAACGTGGTAAAAAACGATATTGTGGTGGGCCCGTGCCACCATCGCAACTGTCGTCCAGAGATGTCGTCAACGTGTTCATATCCGGCTTTGGTCGAACATCGTCGATAAACACTTGCCCAGGCAGGGCAATACTTGCGAACCTAACGGTTTATCCAATAACAATGCCGAATTTTCTCCCGGAGCCTTTTTAATGATTGGCCAGATCCTGTCCACCATGTTGCCGGTATTCCTCATCGCCGGTTGCGGCGCCCTGTACGGTCGCTATCGGACGCCCGACATCCAGGGGCTGAACGTACTCAACATGGAGCTGTTTGTACCCATGCTGGTCTTTGCCGTGCTCGCAGATCAGCAGGCCCCGCTGCAGGAGTATGCCAGGCTGGCATTGGCCGCCACGGTGGTTGTACTCGGATCGGGGATTGTCCTGTATCCACTGGCCAAGGTTCTGAAGCTGAACCTGAAGACCTTCCTGCCACCGATGATGTTCAACAATTCCGGTAACATGGGCATTCCGCTGCTGGTTCTGGCCTTCGGTGATGAGGCCCTGCCGGCAGCCATCGTGCTGTTCATAGTGGAAATGCTGCTGCACTTTTCGGTGGGGTTGTACATGCTCGACCCCCATACCTCCATCATAAAACGCCTTAAGCTGCCCATTGTCTTTGCCAGTATTGCCGGGCTGTCGGTCAATCTCGGCGGCGTGCATTTGCCAGAGTGGCTGCTGGAAACCCTGAACATGCTCGGTGGTGTGTGCATTCCGCTGATGCTCTTTGCCCTCGGTGTGCGCATGCTGGATATCGATTTCAGCGACTGGAAAATGGGCATGCTGGGGGCCATTGCCTGCCCTGCCAGCGGCCTGCTACTGGCCTGGCCAATGATTGCGATTCTCGATCTTCCCGGGTTGCAGGTGGCAGCGCTCTGGGTATTCGCAGCCTTGCCTCCGGCGGTGCTCAATTACATGGTGGCGGAACAGTATCGTCAGGAGCCACACACGGTCGCCTCGCTGGTATTATTAAGCAACCTGGGCAGTCTGGTGGTGATGCCCGTTGTGCTGGGCCTGGTGTTTGCCGCGGGCTACGTGTGAACGCCTGCCCGGTGAACGGCTCTGTTAGCTGAGGAAAGAACGGATGTCTGAAACCGTTGCGGTGGTGCGCGCCTCCCGACCCAATTTTCTGGTACTCGCACCCCTGTGCGCCGGCCTTGGCGTGGCGGTAGCCTGGCACCAGGGCGAACCACCCACCCTGATCAATACTCTCCTGGTTCTGATTGGCGCCCTGCTGGCTCATGCCGCCGTCAATCTGCTCAACGAATACGAGGACTTTACCTCCGGGCTGGATCTGATGACCCGCCGCACCCCGTTCTCCGGCGGCAGTGGGGCCTTGCCGGAAGTGCCCTCGGCCGCCAGACAGGTTTTGCTGGCCGCCTTTGGCACCCTGGGACTGGTGATAGCCATTGGCCTCTACTTCCTCTGGCTCCGGGGTCTGCCCATGCTGGTGTTAGGCGCCGCCGGCGTGGCACTGGTGCTCACGTACACCCGCTGGATTACCCGTTCTCCGCTGATTTGCCTGCTGGCTCCGGGGCTGGGCTTCGGCCCGGTCATGATTCTCGGCAGCCTGATCGCCCTGGGGGCACGGTTGGATGCAACTGCCGTGACTGTGTCTGCCATCGGCCTTTTGCTGGTCAGCGAATTGCTGCTGATCAATCAGATTCCGGACGCCGACGCCGACCGGAAAGTCGGCCGTCGGCATCTGGTTATTACCCTGGGGCAGCCAGCCGCGGCCCGTCTGGTAGCGCTCCTGTTACTGAGCAGCTACGGCCTTCTCGAGGCTGCGATCTGGATCGGCTGGTTGCCGGTGTGGGCCACTCTTGCCCTTGCACCTCTGCCGGCAGCGATCTGGGTAAGTGTCAAACTGCCAGGTGCGCTCGCCAACCCGGTACAGCTGAATACCCTCCTGGGGATCAACGTCGCGGTGCTGCTCGCAACCCTGGCGCTGTTGATCTGCGGGCTCAGCCTTTAAACCGGAACACACTGACCCGGCTACGCAGTTGCCCGGCCAGCACCGCCAGATCCCGGCTGGCCCCGGCCACCTGCTCGGAGCCGGCTGAAGTTTCCACCGTGGCATCGTGAATGCGGCTGATATTGCGGTTAACCTCTTCCGCCACGGAACTCTGCTCTTCCGACGCACTGGCAATCTGAGCGTTCATGTCGTTGATGGCGCCGACCTCGCTGCGGATTCTGGCCAGGGCAGCCTCCGCCTCACTGGTCTTGTCCACCGTGGTGCGCGCCAGTTCCCGGCTGCTTTCCATAACCTCGGTCGCCTCGCCGGCACCGGCCTGGAGGTTTCCAACCATTTCCTGAATTTCCCGGGTGGAATCCTGGGTCCGGGATGCCAGGGAACGGACTTCGTCGGCTACAACGGCGAAGCCCCGGCCATGTGTACCGGCCCGGGCCGCCTCGATTGCAGCATTCAGGGCCAGCAGGTTGGTCTGTTCGGCGATGGCGTTGATCACCTCGATGATCTTCTCGATGTTCGCACTGTCCTCCGACACCCGCTGTACGGTCCGGGTTGCCTGCTCCAGGGTCTCGGCCAGCTCTCCGATGGAAGCAGCGGTTTCCTGCACCACGCGATTGCCACTTTCTACTTCGGTATCGGCTTTCTGGGTGGCGGTTGCAGCGCTGGCGGCGAATCCGGTCACTTCGTTCACCGTGGCCGCCATCTGGTTCACGGCCGTGGCCATCTGTTCCGCCTCGCTGGCCTGCAGACGGATCTGCTGGCTGTTGTTGTCCGAGGTGTTTTCAAGTTCAGACGAAGAACTGGATAGCTCTTCGGCCGCCGACCGGACTTCCCGGATAATGCCGCCCAGTCGCTCAACTGTATCCTGCAACGCGCCCATCACGCTGTCGGGATATCGGGTTTGAATATCCTGGTCCAGCTCCCCGTCAGCCAGTTGGCGAATGGCCCGTGCAACATCCTCCGGCTCACCGCCAAGAATCTTCTTCAGTCGGCGGATGATCACCAGGGCTACCAGAGCACCGAGAACCACCGCAAGACCGGTCACTGACAGGTTCAAGGCATTGAATGTACTGGCCGCCTCCCGTACTTCATCGACGCCGGTGGTGACCACGTCTTCCTGATAATCGATAAAGGCGTTCACCCGCTTCAGCCACTCAGAGTAGGCGCCGGACACATCGCTGAGCAGAAAAGCCCTGGCCTGGTCGATGTTGCCGGCCAGTCTGAGATCGAGGAGTTCGTCGGTCAGAGTCAGGGCCCTGATCTCTATCTCTTTGATCGCGGCCAGCAGTTCCTTTTCCCGGCTGGTTGCGCCTTCTTCCCGGAACATCTTATCCATCGGGCCCGCGGAATCCCGGTAAAACGCTTTCAGCCGCTCGATGTCGGCGAGGTGCCGTTGCAGATCCCGGTCGTTCTCCACCAGCACCGCATCGCGGATGGCGATGGCCCGATCGTGGACACTGCCGCGAAAATTGATCGCGTATCGCTGTTTCACGGCAGCGCCATCGCCCACGTCGGTGAGGGTCCGGTCGATAAAACCGACCCGCTGGTTGCCAATCAAACTGACCGCAATGACCAGGGACAGAATCAGACCAAAGCCAAGGGCGAGGCGTTTCGCAACGGTGAGCTGGCCAAACATGTTTACACTCCGGACACTTTTTATTGAATGAAGCTATGTGTTCTCTAAAAGTTGCAGTCTGGATCAATCAATAACCTCTTCAGCCCGGTTTTTTGACAAGACTTTTCATTACTGCAATCAATCTTTACACACCGCCCCCGAACCCCTTGCAACCGCATGGACTTTGACCGATGGTTAAAGTTGATTCTGAGCGATTGCATTCACGATACGGAGGTCTCCCCATGAGTGTTCTTCTCCTGCTGGTCAGCGCCCTGGTGCTGATCTATCTGGGTATAGGGGGCAGCACAGCCGCTGCCGTCATGTCCATTGCCACCGTTGTGGGCCTGTTCCAGGATGGATGGCACCTGATCAGCATTCTGTGCGGCGGCGTTCTGCTGGCCCTGGCGCTGATACTGGTGATTCCCGGCGATTTGCGCCTCGACAAGCTCAGCCGCCCCCTGCTTGGCTGGGTTCGCAGCCGGCTCCCGAAACTTTCCGACACCGAAGCTGAAGCCCTGAAATCCGGCTCGGTGGATTGGGACGGCGAACTCTTCTCCGGCAAGCCCAGGTGGAACAAGCTGCTGGACGCCAAGCCGGCACACCTCACCAGCGAAGAGCAGGCCTTTCTGGACGGCCCGGTGGAGAAGCTCTGCGCCATGCTCGACGACTGGAAAATCACTCACGAGCAATACGATTTGCCAGACAAGGTCTGGAAGTTTATCCG
The DNA here is from genome assembly GCF_047123295.1 of Marinobacter sp. MIT932201. NCBI lineage: Bacteria > Pseudomonadati > Pseudomonadota > Gammaproteobacteria > Pseudomonadales > Marinobacteraceae > Marinobacter > Marinobacter sp. MIT932201. The sequence continues at coordinate 4,256,727 of NZ_CP138917.1, forward strand.
TGAGAACGGCTTTTTCGGTCTGGTGATCCCAAAAGAAGACGGCGGCCTGGGTTTCTCGAACACCGCCCATTCCGAAATCGTGATGAAGATTTCCACCCGGAGCGTGTCAGCGGCGGTTACCGTGATGGTGCCCAACTCCCTCGGCCCCGGTGAGTTGCTGATGCATTACGGCACTGATGAGCAGAAACAGCACTACTTGCCCAGACTGGCCGGTGGCGACGAGATTCCCTGTTTCGCACTGACTTCACCAGTGGCCGGCTCCGACGCCGGCGCCATTCCGGACAAGGGCATCGTCTGCAAGGGCCAGTGGAACGGCAAGGAAGTGCTGGGGCTGAAAGTCACCTGGAACAAGCGCTACATCACCCTGGCCCCGGTGGCGACACTGATCGGCCTGGCCATCAAGGTCTACGACCCGGACAAGCTGCTGGGTGAGTCTGACGAGATCGGCGTTACCTGCGTGCTGGTACCAAGGGACACCGAGGGCGTCAATGCCGGTGCCCGCCACCTGCCCATGAACACTGTCTTCATGAATGGCCCGACCTGGGGCAACGACGTGTTCATTCCCATGGAACAGGTGATCGGCGGACAGGACATGCTCGGCAAGGGCTGGACCATGCTGCTGGAATGCCTCTCCATCGGCCGGTCCATCTCCCTTCCCGCCCTCGGCACCGGAGCCGGCAAGGTGGCCAGCCTGGCCACCGGTTCCTATTCCTACACCCGGGAACAGTTCGGCCGTACCATCAGCCAGTTTGAGGGCGTGCAGGAAGCCCTGGAGCCCATCGCCGGCTACACCTACATGATGGACGCAGCCCGGCTGCTGACCTCCGGCATGCTGGACCGGGGCGTGCGCCCGTCGGTGCCCTCTGCCGTGCTGAAATACCGCAATACCGACCTGATGCGGGAAGTCATCAACCACGCCATGGATGTGGTCGCCGGTCGGGGCGTGATCACAGGGCCTCGCAATTTCCTGGCCCGGGCTTACCAGGCGGTGCCCATCGGTATCACCGTGGAAGGCGCCAATATCCTTACCCGAAGCCTGATGATCTTTGGCCAGGGGTCCATCCGCTGCCATCCATTCATTGTTGAAGAAATTGAAGCCGCGGGTATGGAAGATGAGGACAAGGCGGCCAAAAAATTCGACGGTATCTTCTATCGTCACTTGGCCCACACCACCCGCAATGCCCTGCGAGCATTACTGCTGGGGCTGACCCGGGGCTGGATTGAATCGGTGCCACGGCAGGGCGATATCAAGCCCTGTTACCGGCAACTGGCCCGGTTCTCTGCGGCTTTCGCCCTGATGACCGACGTTACCCTGTTGACCGTTGGTGGCGGCCTCAAGGCCCGCCAGCGGCTCTCCGGTCGGATGGCCGACTGCCTGGTACAGCTTTACTACGCCACCGCCGTCATCAAGCAGTGGCATGAGGAAGGCTACCCGGACGACCAGCGGCCGCTGGTGGAATGGTGCCTGAAGACCTGCCTGAGAGACCTCCAGGACTCCATGCGCGAGGCCATCATCAACTTCCCGGTACCGGCCCTGCGCTGGCCCTTGCGCCTGCTGGTGTTCCCGCTGGGCGCCACCGGCCTGAACGGTCCGGATGACAAGCTCGGCGCAAAGGTCGCGGAATCCATCGTCAAGGACACCCCGGTACGCCAGCGCATCAGTCGCGGCGCCTTCACCACCATGGAGCCGGACGATCCGCTCGGCCGCGTACTGAACGCCTACAAACTGGCCAACGAAACGGCGGACATGCGTCACCGGCTCCACGATGCCATGCGCAACCGCGATGAGGACGAACTGGGCGGCATTGACCTGTTGATGGGCCATCAGCGCAAGGAACTGGTGGACTGGGCCTGCGCCCAGGGCGTGGTCAAGGCAGACGAATGCGACAAACTGCTGGAAGCACTGGAGGCACTCTACGATGTGATCCGCGTGGATGCGTTCGATGCCGATGGCCTGAAAGCGCTTTCACGCTGCGCCAAGGGCAAGCGCAAGGTCGTCGAACGTCCGCCACGGGAAGAGAAATAAGGTGCAGATCAGCCCATGACCGACCCCGGAGATCTGCGACCCAACGAGGAGGCCGTGGAACTCGAACCGGCCTCCGATGCCTCGCTTCGCTTCATCGGCACCATCCGCACGCCCTGGCGCGACCGCAAAGACTGCCCGCGCCAGGGCAACATCGATGGTCCGGAATGCCAGCTGGTGCTGGACCCGGTCTGGCACCAGGCCCTGGAGGGCCTTGAAAACTATGACACCATCGAAGTGCTCTACTGGCTCGACCAGAGCCGCCGGGATCTGATCCGGCAAAGCCCGAAAAGCGACGGCCGGACGTTTGGCACCTTTGCCCTGCGATCGCCGGTTCGGCCCAACCCGATCGGCACCTCCATGGTCAAACTGGTTCGCGTCGAAAAAGGAACGCTGGTTGTGCGTGGCCTGGACTGTCTGGACGGAACGCCACTACTTGATATCAAACCAGACCGGTGCGCCTTCAGCCCGAAGGCGCCGGATAAGCCGGGTGTTTACTGAGATACCTCTTCCGGACGCAAACCTGAACTGATCGCCTCTGCGACCAGCCACCGGCGAAGGAGCTGAATCCCCCTTTCACGGCGGCGGCTGGTTTTCCACGCAAAGTAGAAAATGTCGCCCGTCATGACGGAGTGGCAGGGCAAGCGCACGAAGTCGCTGGAATCCTTCCGGGTACTGAGCATGTAATCGTTGGTCAATGCGATTCCCTGGTGGAAGCGCGCGGCTTCAAGCGACAGCAGCATATGGCTTGAATGCAGTAAACGGCTCGATCGGGGCAGCTCCAGGCCCGCCTCGCGGTACCAGGCTTCCCAGTCCCCGCCCTGCCGGTCATAGATACTGTAGGTCGATAACAACGGAAACTCCGCCACCATTTCCGGCGTCAACGAGACCGATGACGGGTCACCAGCCACTTCCTCCAAGTCCAGTTCCCGACGAATCTTCTGCCAATAGTCCTGACTGCACACCGGGAACAGACGCTCCTCGTAAAGCAGCTCATAGCTGAACGCCGGCGACGTGGGTTTAACGGTAACAAAGCAATCCGCCACCCGATCCGACAACACCGGATTCTGACTGCTCATTTCCAGCGACAGATCCAGCTGAGGATGCAACCGCTTCAGATCCGGCAGCCTGGGCACCAACCACCGAACAGCAAATGAGCTGAACACCGACAGCCGCAGCAAGGACTCCTCATGGCCCAGCAACTGCTCACTGGCTCGCTCAATCTGCAGCAGCGCTGAGCTGACTGCATCCAGATACTGCCGCCCCTCATCGGTCAACGACAGCGTTCGCCCACTGCGCCAGAACAACTGCTCCCCCAGATAGGTTTCCAGCTGTTTTATCTGGTGACTGACCGCACTCTGGCTCACCGCCAGCTCTTCGGCAGCAAGGGAAAAGCTGTTGAGACGGGCAACGGCTTCAAATACGGGCAGGGCTTTCAGGGGTGGCAGCTTCATTATCTACTTTTCTAATAAGTCGTGAATAATGATCATTTTATCGGATATTAAAGCCCAAATAGAATGCCTGAGCCAGTGTCATTCCAACTTGAGATTGAGATTCGATCTCATGATACGTGGGATTACTCAAGCCCAGAGCTACCAAGGCTTCAGCCACTGTTTTAGCCGTCTCTGAAAAAGTGCCTCACAACCTTAACGTGAGACTCCGGTCTCCCAACGTCCTTTTGGCACTTGTCTTTAGGGTCTGGCATTGAGCGGTACTAAACGAAATTCACCTAGGCGCGAAGCGGACTTAAAGCCGTCGACGCCGAAACTTTAAGGGAGGCACCATGTCAGGAAAAACCGTCAATAGCGCCATACTGTTACTGGTCATCGGCAACGCTATGGCGATCATTTCCGATGTCTTTATCAAGCTACTGGAACCCGATGCCCCGATTTTCCAGTTTGCCTTCCTCCGCTGCGTCCTGACTCTGTTCATGCTCCTGCCGCTGATTGGCAAACTGAACAGGAAACACTTGTTTGCAGGTCTGAAAATCCACGCCCTTCGCGCACACATCCATCTTGCTGGCATGCTATGCATGGTAGTAGCCCTGGGCAACCTGCCCCTGGCCACGGCCAACGCGGTGTTTTATGCCGCTCCGATACTGGTGATGGTTCTGGCGGCACTGGTCTTCGGCGAACGCCTCACACCTATGAGCGTAACCGCAGTGTTCAGTGGGTTCCTGGGCATCGTGTTGATACTGAGGCCTGTCGAATTTGACTGGGCAGCCATTGCCGCACTGGGCTCAGCTTTTACCCTGGCCATCAATGCGGTGATGGTGCGCAAACTACCCAGGCAGCAGTCAACGATTCACAAGCTGTTTCTGAACTACCTGCTGATTGTTCCAGCCGCAGCGGCGTTGGCACTTTGGGAAGGCGCCAGTTGGGACGGCTCAATGCTCATTAGTGCATCAGGCTCAGCACTGTTCATCCTGGGCTACAACATGACGGTCCTGCTCGCGTACCAGCAGGTGGATGCAAATCAGGTCACCAGCGCTGAATACACTGGTCTGATCTGGGCGGTGTTGATCGGATGGGTAGGTTTCCATGAGATGCCCGACCTCTGGTTCGCCGTGGGCAGTGCCATGATCGTGGTGCCGTTACTTTTGATTGGGTTGCGTTCGCGTCAGCGAAACGATCGGATGTTACGGGCTCATCCGATGAATGGTTGAAGCCCGTAATCAAACAGTAGCGAGCGTTCGCAAAGCTGAGATGCAGCCATGTGAAAGTCTCTCGTATCAGGCTTAAATTTCCCGTTAATAGCAAGCTACTCAAGAGAGCCTGACCCTGACCCCGTATTAGGTCCACCCAGAGTTGGAAAAATCCGGCTCCAACTGCTTCGGTTTTCTTCGTGAAACCGCTTGTTCTTTACGACTACGACTTGAATCCGACGTCACAAGTAGATCACCACCTGCCTTTGGCTACCCTCTCGCAGACCAAAAAGTTATATGGATTATCTATATTCTATTTCGATATAGATGAATCATATCCCAGATATCTAAATCAAATATTTGTTCTCTCCCCCCGGCCAAGCACATGATTTTCTGCACAATTTGATGCAACCTAATTAATGATTAAAATCAACATTTTTAACCACCTATGAAAATCATATCCACCCTATTAACCCCCTAATAGTCTGTTTTTACTAGCTTTGAAATGATACAGAAAACGGTTTTTTATGAAAATTTGAGAATCGTCAATTTCGGTGCTAAATCTTGGTTACCTGTTTGCTTAGACAGGGAGCGACCTACCATAAAGACAAAAAAGGAAGAAGATTTATGACTTATCTAGGAAGGGGTAATTCATCATGGCTGCTAGCAGGGGCGGTTGCATTGGCATTAACAGGGTGCAATGACAGCGACTCCCCTGTGAGTCCACCGCCGGATGAAACCGAAACTTCGAACACCACGATTAAAAGAGACAACTACGGTGTTCCGCACGTTTACGCGGACAGCACCTATGGCCTTTATTACGGCTACGGCTACTCGCTTGCACAAGACCGACTGTTTCAAATGGAGATGATCAAACGATCTGTTCTTGGCACAGTTTCGGAAGTATTAGGTGCAGATTATCTGCCTCTAGATCGGTCCTCACGCTCAGGATTTGATCCAGATTCGATCAAGAGTCAGCTGCAAGAGCTCTCCGAAGAAGATCTCGATATCTTCAAGGGCTACGCTGACGGGTTTAACAAGCGAATCGAAGAGGTCAATGCGAACCCTTCAGAGCTACTTCCTAAACAGTTTACAGATTTTGATTTTACGCCGGAAAAATGGACAGCTTTCGACGTAGCCATGCTCTACGTTGGGACCATGGCAGGGCGTTACTCTAATAGCTCCAGTGAAATTCGAAATTTGTCATTACTCAAAGAGTTACAAGCCGAATTAGGCGATTCAGATGGGCTCGCCATGTTCAACCAGCTTCGCTGGCTTGAAGACCCTCTAGCTCCCACCACAGTTCCGAGACAACCAGGTGTGAACAGTTTCGGAAGTGCTGAAATTGAAGAAAACGAAGAACTCATGTCCTCCACCGAGGGAGTGCAAGAACGCCAAGCAGTTTACGACTCTCTGGCTCCGGTCTCAGAAAGCCTTCTTACGGCCTCCAGCCTCCAAGAAGCAGCATTCAAGGGGATTGTCGCCCCCGAAGATAGACCAGTGGCCAGCAATCTTTGGATCATAGGCCCTAATCGAACCGCAGACGGTTCGACCATATTTAATAATGGTCCACAGTTCGGTTGGTTCAATCCAGCATACACGTATAGTATCGGGCTGCATGGAGCTGGTTATGACGTCACGGGAAATACCCCTTTCGCCCTCCCTGTTATCTTATTTGGAACAAACAACCAGATCACTTGGGGCGCAACTGCTGGTCCATTGGACGTGAATGACTATTACCAATTGGAACTCAACCCATCCAATCAGTATCAATATTACTTTGATGGCGAATACCTCGACATGGACAAGCGAACCGAGGTGATTAGAGTAAAAACTGATGAAGGGTTTGAAGAGGAAACGCTAGATATCTATTACAGCGTTCATGGTGTAGTCACCAGTTTCGACTCAGATAACAATACTGCCTATGCATTTAAGCGCAGTTGGAGTGGGTATGAAATTCAGTCTCTCATGGGCTGGATTCATTCTATGAAAGCTCAGAACTGGGATGAGTGGCTCGCCGAGGCCGAAGACGTCGCCACAACCATTAACTGGTACTATGCTGATGTCGAGGGAAATATTGGATATGTCTCCCCTGGCTACCTCCCCATCAGGCCGGAAAGTCAGGATATTCGGCTTCCAGCCCTAGGTGATGGATCCATGGAATGGCAGGGCATTCGTCCATTCGATGAGGTACCGAAGACTTATAACCCTGGTCAAGGCTACATCGTAAACTGGAATAACCAATCCACCCCCGGTGAAGTAGGACTTGGCGATGGTGCCAACTGGTCTGCCGTGGATCGAGTGAATGAGTTTATCGATCGCATTGAGGCAAAACCTGTATTGACGCCAGACGAGGTCTGGGATCTGAACCGGCAAACAGCTCTGTCCGACACCAATGCACGTTACTTCATTCCGTACATTGTCGAGTCAGTTCAGGAACTGCCAAATGATGATCCAGTGAGGCTGGCAGCAGACTCACTTTCTGAATGGTCCATGCTAAACACCAATCCGGATTTTGATGGCTTTTACAACGAGCCTGAAGCAACACTGTTCCGAAAATGGCTAACAATCGCTTATGACGCCGTTCTCGCTGACGACATCCCGCAATTCGCATATTCATCTAATCCAGGGTATCCAGTAGAGACCGCTGGGGTGCGTATTCCAGACCAAGGTTGCCACTGATTCCAGACGAAGCCTGCCACCCATTCCACGCGAAAGCTGCCACTGATTCCACGGCAAAGCTGCCACCCTGGCAGGCTGCCTGATTTCCCCATCAAAACGTCCGGCGCGGGATAACTAACGGTACTCTGCTCCTTTTCATCCGGAGAGGGCCAGATGCCAGCGATGAGGTTATCCATGCGTAAAATCAAAGAAGTCCTTCGCCTCAAGTGGGAGCGAGGGCTGAGTAACCGGCAGGTTGCCGCAGCCTGCGGCATCAGTCGCCCCACTGTGAGCGAGTATCTGCGGCGTGCTGCTGAGGCGGAGCTTGGCTGGCCGCTGCCAGAGGATCTGAGTGAAGCCCAGCTGGAGCAACGGCTGTTCCCGCCACCACCGGATCTGCCGGCACAGGCCCGAGGCATTCCGGATTGGAAGCGAATCCACGATGAACTCCGGGGCAAGAACGTCACCCTGTTCCTGCTCTGGCAGGAGTACCGGGAAGCCAATCCGGATGGCTACCAGTACAGCTGGTTCTGCGAGCACTACCGGGCCTGGCAGGGCAAGCTGGATCTGGTGATGCGTCAGGACCACCGAGCCGGTGAAAAGCTGTTCGTGGACTATGCTGGGCACACGGTGCCCGTCATTGATCGCACCACCGGTGAGATCCATGAGGCGCAAGTCTTTGTGGCGGTGATGGGTGCGTCCAATTACACCTACGCCGAGGCCACCTGGAGCCAGACCCTGCCGGACTGGATCGGCTCTCACATCCGAGCCTTCGAGTTCCTGGGCGGCGTGCCGGAACTGGTGGTTCCGGATAACCTCCGTTCCGGCGTCAGCAAGGCCCATCGCTACGAGCCGGATCTCAATCCGACCTATCAGGATATGGCTAGCCATTATGGCGTGGCCGTTGTCCCCACACGGGTTCGCAAGCCCCGTGACAAGGCCAAGGTGGAAGGTGGCGTATTGATCGTTGAGCGCTGGATCCTGGCGGCCCTGCGCCATCGTCAGCACTTCTCCCTGGGGCAGCTCAACGCCACCATCCGTGAGCTGTTGGAGAAGCTCAATAGCCGCCCCTTCCGCAAGTTGCCCGGGTGCCGGCTTGATCACTTCAAACAGCTGGACCAGCCGGTTCTACAACCGCTACCCGCCGAGCCGTATGTCTACGCCGAGTGGAAAAAAGCCCGGGTACACATCGACTACCACGTGGCCATCGATGGGCACTACTACTCGGTGCCCTACACCCTGATCAAGAAAGAGGTGGAGGTCCGGATCACCCACAACACCATCGAATGCTTCCACCGGGGCAACCGGATCGCCAGCCACCGGCGTTCGGATCAGAAGGGTCGGCATAGCACCATCGCCGCTCACATGCCGGAGTCCCATCGCCAAGCCGGCGAGTGGACCCCAGAGCGACTGACCGCCTGGGCAGCCAAGACTGGACCGGCAACTGAAAAGCTTATCCGTACCGCGCTGGGGGCAAGAAAGCATCCGCAACAGGCCTATCGGTCCTGTCTGGGCATTCTCCGGCTGGGCCAGAGCTACGGCGAGGCACGATTAGAACGTGCCTGCCAACGCGCCCTGATGCTGGGCAGTTGCCGATACAAGAGCATCGAATCCATCCTCAAGCACCGCCTGGATGAGCAGCCCCTGGAAGAGCAACAAGAACTGGCCTTACCCGACACACACGACAACATCCGTGGCCCCGCCTACTACCACTGAAGGAACCTGACATGCTGAAACATCCCACGCTGGATAAGCTCCACGCCCTCAAACTGACCGGCATGGCCGCCGCCCTGGCGGATCAATCGGCCACCCCCGACATTACCGACCTGAGCTTCGAGGAGCGCCTTGGCCTGCTGGTCGACCGGGAAATGACGGAACGGGACAACCGACGCATGAGCAGCCGCCTGCGCCGGGCCAAGCTGCGACACGCCGCCATCCTCGAAGACATTGATTACCGGAACTCACGGGGCCTGGATAAAGGGCTTGTCCAGAGTCTGGCCAGCTGCCAGTGGGTGAAGGAACACCTGAACGTGCTCATCACCGGCCCGACTGGCGTCGGGAAAACCTGGTTGGCCTGTGCTCTGGCACACAAGGCCTGCCGGGAGGGTTACACCGCCCAGTACGTCCGCCTGACCCGGCTGCTACGAGAGCTGACCATCGCCAAGGGCGATGGCCAATACTCAAAGCTCCTGACCAGCCTGGCCAAGGTCGACGTGCTGATCCTGGATGACTGGGGGCTGATGAAGCTGAGCGCGGAGAACCGGCGGGACTTGCTGGAGGTGCTGGAAGACCGACATGGCCGGCGCTCCACCATCGCCACTAGCCAATTACCCATCGAGGAATGGCACGGCATCATCGGTGACGCCACTCTGGCAGATGCCATCCTGGACCGGCTCGTACACAACGCCTACAAGATCAATCTGCGGGGCGAATCCATGCGAAAACAGCAGGCAAAGTTGACGGGCACTGAGACTTCGGAGTAAGAAGAGAAACCCCGCGTCGCTACGCTCCGATGGGTGGCAGCCTTGCTCCGGTCCGGGTGGCAGGCTTCACGTGGAATGGGTGGCAACCTTCAGCGGTTTACGCAGCTGGGGGGAGCGTTCGCCCCGGGCAAAGTAGTAAATACCTATATAACGCCTTACTCGGTGAAGATGCGGGGGTTACACAGACTTTCGATTTCTTTAATGGAGCAACTTATGACGAAAAACTCACGATCGTAAGGGAGTCGCTCGTAGAGGCAATATCTCAGCTGGAACAGGAATTTGGCACGGACCGAGCCACTTGGCTCACGCCTGCGGCCGTTCATCGTTTCAGTACTCGTAACTTCTTGGGTGTGCCTCAAGCTAACCAGTCCGAACAGTTGGAGCTCCCAACGTACATGAATCGTGGTACCCAGAATCATCAGGTAATATTCGATGACTCGGGCAATACCGAGATGTGTACAGTTGCACCTCCAGGTCAAAGTGGCTTCGTTGCACAAGATGGCACCAAAGGCCCGCATTATGATGATCAGCTGATTCTATTCCGGGATTGGGGCTGTAAGGCTGAATACCTGAACCCTCAGGGTGTCGACGAAAACAAAGAATCAGAAATACAGCTTGAGGTAAGCCGCGTTCAATAACGTTTAGCTCACTCAACGTACTAGATTCTTTAAGATCCGGAAGGGGCTCCATAGATTTGGGGCCCCTTCTTAATTACTGTCACTCCGAACTTAAACATCCACAGGTAACACAATTAACGCTTTACCTCCCTTCTTTTCGGTGCTAAACCTGCCTCCTTGGCTCGATAAGCTGATGTTTTAATTTATCTTTTTCGGAAAATCTCATGCTATCCGTGGAAAACCATGAGAAATCTCGCCTAATCATGGTCACCTCAAATTCAATTTTTGGTGACCCCACCGCAAGTATCTGATTTCAAAGACCTCTTATTCTCACCTTAGCGTTGGACTGACATTAGGGGAGCCCGGGCAGCAAATGGCTTCCGAAAATGCTCGGAGCCATGGAAGGCGAGGAGCAAGCGTACATGGACGTACTCGCAGCGGTTTTCGGAAGCCATTTGCTGACCGGGCTCGTGCACCCAGAGTCGTAGAATTGAGGAGAAAAACATGTCAGGAAAAACCGTAAACAGCGCCATCCTTCTGCTGGTGATCGGCAACGCCATGGCATTGATCTCTGACGTATTCATCAAACTGCTTGAACCCGGCGCCCCGGTGTTCCAGTTTGCTTTCCTGCGCTGCCTGATCACCCTGGCCTTCCTTTTACCGCTGGCCAAACAACTGGACCGGAAAAACCTGTTCGCCGGCCTGAAAATCCACACCTTCCGGGCCCACGTTCACCTGGCTGGAATTCTGTGCATGGTGATCGCCCTGGGCAACCTGCCCCTGGCGACTGCCAACGCCGTGTTCTATGCAGCGCCCATCCTCGTGATGGTGCTCTCGGTATTCCTGTTCCGGGAAAAGCTGACTCCACTGAGCGTCACCGCTGTGTTCAGCGGCTTTGCCGGCATCGTGCTTATCCTTCGGCCGGTGGAATTCAACTGGGCGGCCGTGGCGGCACTCGCCTCAGCCTTTGCCCTGGCCATCAACGCCGTACTGGTGAGGAAACTGCCGAAACAGCAGAGCACCGTCCACAAACTATTCCTGAACTACCTGCTGATTCTGCCAGCGGCTGGTGCCCTGGCCTGGTGGGAAGGTGCCGAATGGGATTCGGGCATCCTGATCGGCGCCATGGGCTCGGCGCTGTTCATTCTGGGCTACAACATTACCGTGCTGCTGGCCTACCGGCAGGTGGATGCCAACCAGGTTACCAGCGCCGAGTACACTGGTCTGATCTGGGCCGTGGGGATTGGCTGGATCTGGTTCGGGGAAGTGCCCGACCTGTGGTTCCTGGCGGGCAGCCTGATGATTGTTGTGCCGTTGCTGCTGATCGGGTTGCAGCACCGGCGCAGGGAACCGCCCAGGGGATTCAATCCGGCCCCTGAGCAACAGGAACCCAGGGGCCGGGAGGCGTCATTCAGTGCCGGGAAGATTCGATTAGCACATGAGTGTCGTGAATGATACGACCGATCCTGGCCTCCGGTGGCAATCCGTCACCGTAGCCCAGCTTGATGCGGTAATGGCCCGAATGGTGGCGATGCCAGTCACGCCGGCGGTCATAGCGGTCACGATAGACATCGCGCTTGTGTTTCTTGCCCCAGTGACGCTTGTCAGCGTGATGTCTGTGGCGTTTGTGGTACTTGCGGTCCCACTTATGCTGCTTGTGGTGCCGGGGCTTGTGATGATGCCGATCATAACGGTCGTCGCGGTAATGGGCCTGCAGAAACTTTCTCTGTTGGCCCGGGGGCAGGGCATTGCCCCGCTCATGGTGCTTTTGCCAGCCATGACCACGGCGGTCATCGTCGTCGGCCATCACCGGAGCAGATCCCATCAGGAAGGCCGTTATCAGACTTCCGATCAACAATCGTTTCATGATGATTCTCCCGTTCGGTTAAGAGACGGATCTTGCAACCGGACCCAGTGCCGGATGCCTCTGAACCCAGATTATCGAACCAGGAGAGAATGTCAGTGCCCCGGGGCGGGCTTTGCAGGATCTTTACGAAATGCCCGATCTGCTTGACGTTCTAGTGTCCCTTCGTGTCGTTTTCGAAGGCAGACTTCAGGTGGGATTCAATGGCAAAGGTGTGGGGACAATCGGCACCAAGGGCGCGGAGCGATTCAGCGAGCCGTAACAGATACTCGGCATTGGGACCACTGGGCCCCGAGGCAGAGGCTATTTGTCTGGCAATATCGGCGTCCGGCGCATGGCCTAGGAAGGCTTCGTTGTCTTCGGTGGCAATGTACACCAGACCCTCGGCATGGCTGCCATCATCGAAGGTAAGCCGGGTGCTCAGGCGCAGATACCCGTTCTTTTCCCGGACATCCAGATGTTCGAACACATTGGGCGACACCCGGAACGCCATACCCTTGCAGACGGCCTCCGGCGTTTCTATGAGGGTTACCACCCTTCCAGGCGCTTCGGGGGTTCCCCGGTGATCGTGTGACCCCTGCCAGAACCGCCGCTCCCAACCCCGAATCGACGCCGGGCGCTGCTCAAGAAAAGGAAAATCGACCTTATAGATCAGGGAACCATAGCCGAACAACCAGACCGACTCGACACCGGAAAAATCGTGCCTTTTGCGATTATGTTCAATGGTATTGGCAGACATCAGACATCCTGCAGCAAAAACGGACCGCCGAATACTTTAGGTGGAGGCAATAAAACCGGCAATACCCGTCAGGACAATTTCCGCAGCCATGGCCGAAAGAATCAGACCACTGATCTTGGACATGATGTTCAGGCCGGTTTTACCCAGAACTTTCTCAAGGTAGCCGGACAGGTGCAGCAGAACCGCCAGGATTAGCAGGCTGGATACCAGCCCCAGGAGCCCGCCTGCCACTTCGGATACCCGATTGAGCTCGGCGCCATACACCATGATCGCACCAATGGTGGCCGGACCAATCATCACCGGAATCGCCAGAGGCACGACGGCAATGTCATCGCGATCTTCATCGGGCAGCCCGGTGGCGTGATTCCGGGTACCACTGGTCACCAGGCTGATGGCGGTCAGGAACAGCAGGCTACCGGCACCGATCCGGAACGAATTCAGGGTAATGCCGATGGCGCTGAACAACAGCGGGCCGGCAAAAAACAGAATCACGCCCATCAAAAAGGCCGAAACGCAGGCTCGGCGAATAATCGATGTCTTCTCGGTTGCTGGCAGCCCCCGGGTCAGCGCAAGGAACATGGTCACCACGAAAAAAGGCGCCAGCAGGAACAGGAAGCGAATGGTGCTGCTGATGTAAGTCGAGAAAAACGTTTCAATCATTCCGTGTCGTCCGGGTGCCATCGAAAGCCAGCAAGCATAGCTTGCTACGCGGCACTCTGCCGTAAGGAAGTGAACGTATGGATAAGCTTAACCACAGCCGGACGGGTGAATTCGGTTAAGTCGACAGTTCTTCCAGATAGGTTTCGCCGTCGCCGTACAGTGAGGCGAACTCTTCCTCGGGCACCACGGTCACGGCAATCTCCGGTTCATGTTCACCGCCGCCCAGCAGCACGCCCCGCATCGGTGTGATATCGGAAAAGTCACGGCCCCAGCCGAGGGTGATGTGTTCCAGATCCGGCCTCAGGGCATTGGTGGGATCCAGCTCCAGCCAGCCAAAATCCGGTACGAACACAGCCACCCAGGCATGGGTGGCATCGGCGCCAACCAATCGCTCCTTGCCCTCGGGCGGATGGGTGAGGATATAACCACTCATGTAGCGGGCAGCCAGGCCTACCGATCGCAGGCAGGCAATCATGATGTGGGAGAAATCCTGGCAAACGCCTCGACGGGCCTTGAAGGCCTGTTCCACCGGGGTAAAGGTTTCCGTTGCCGAGGCATCGAACTTGAAGTCCCGATGGATCATCCGCATCAGGGCATCTGCCGCCTCCACCAGGGGCCGGCCCGGAAGAAAGGCCTCTCGTGCGTAGGCGGCATACTGGGAATCAATGGGCACGTTGGTGGAGACAAATCGGAACGCCGTGGCCTGAAGATGGTCCGGCGGGAACTTCCTGTCTGCACGGTACCGCAGGCTATCGCGCACGGCCTCCCAGGGCACCTTGGCAGCCGCAGCCGAGGGCTTCGGCCGGTCGCGCAATTCCACCCAGAACTCGCTGACGATCTCCAGGTACTCGTGGTCACCGGTGAAATGAATCTTGGTGATCCGGTTGCCGAAGCAGTCGAGAAACGAGCGCCGTGCCGACGGCTCCGGCGAGATCGCCAAGTGGTGCTCAAGGTTTCTCTGCCACGGAAGCGCCCGTGGCGTCAGCCTCAGCAAATGATGGGACTCCCCCACCACCTGGTCGTACTGGTACAGGGTCTCATGACGCACATGGTAACGGACAAATGTCATGACAGCCCCCTCAATCCGGTTTCACAGGCCGGTCCGAATACCGGGTGTGAATGAAACACTGCCGCTGGATTTCATCCGATACACGATAGGCCTCCGACCGGATCTCGTACAACAAATCCGCCAGAACCTCGCAGGCTTTGTCCGGTCGTTTACGCTCAAATGGATGCAGATCAAGTGCCTGGAGACGCTGAAGTGATTCGTTCAGGTCCGGGGGGAAGAGTTGGCCGGTTTTCCGGCTCATCTCCGGCAGATCCTTCTGTAGCTGCCGCAGCTGGAACATCACCGAATGGGGGTTGCTCGCGTCGATCACCAGGGTATGAATAACGCCCAGCAACTCCGGTGTCCGACGGTATCGGGTCCGATAGGTCACTTCCGAGTTGGCCACTTCCAGCAGCCACTCCAGCATCGCCTGACGGCTGAATCTGTCGCTCAACAACGGCACGCAGATCAGGGTACAGAGATTGGCAAGGCGCTCCAGGCGCCGACCGATCACCAGGAAAACCCAGCTGGCATCCCGTGTGATGTCATCCATGGCGAAGCCGGCCAGGGAGATACAGTCCAGCAACACCAGATTCAACGCCCGGATGGACTGGTCCGGGGTGGTTGGCGCCGGTCTCAGGGGCTTACCCACCCGATTAAGCGTGTGCCAGTTGTCGGAGGACAGCCGATCCCGAACCTGGCTGGCATTGAACAGCAGCGCCTGGAGGATGGCCGCGATCGAACCAGGGGATGTCACGTCGCTCACCGCCCTGAGCAACACGTCTGGAAGCGGCTCGGGTACCGCGTCTTCTTCAGGTTCCGGGAGAGTTCCAAACTGCTCGGCCGCCTGCTGGAGCCCGAGCAGGGCTTCCTCGCTGGCCTGGTCGTGCCCCGACAGGCGGTTGAAAGCCGCCCGCAACAACCGGGCGGTACCCTCCGCCCGCTCGGAGTGCCGGCCCATCCAGAACAGGTTTTCGCCCACCCGCGAGGGCGTGTCCCGCTCTCCGTCCAGCAGGTCGGAAACCTGCAGACGTTTCTTGATAAGCGATTTGGAGGGTGCCGTATAGCGAGCCTGCACCCAGGTATCCTTTGAAAGTCCACCCCGCTGCATGGAGATGACTTCCACACCCTCATCCATGGCCACCCGGGTCAGCCCACCGGGCATGACCCGCCAGCCCGAAGGCGTGGCTGCCGCGAACAGCCGCAAGCCGATAGACCGGGTTTCCAGTGGCTGGTTCGGGTCTCCCTTCCAGACCGGTGCCTGCGACAGGTGCACCAGTTCCTGCCCGACGAAGGCATGGGGATGGGCGTGCATCTTCTTGATCAGCGCCTCCCGCTCGGCACCTTTCACCTGATAGCCGAATACCGGTTCCATGCGCATGCTCGCGAACGCTGGCTTGATCACCAGTTCGTCCAGGTGCTCGATCACATAGTCCAGGGCCGGTTTCTCACCACACCACCAGGACGCCACCGATGGCATGACAAGAGACGAGCCCAGCAATTTCTTCGAGATCTCGGGCAGGAAGCCGAACAACGCGGCACTCTCGAGAACGCCTGATCCCAGGGCATTTGCCATCAGCACCTTGCCTGCCCGCACCGCACCCAGCAGCCCGGGAATACCCAGCACCGAATCGGCGCGAAGCTCCAGCGGATCACAGAAACCGTCGTCCAGCCGGCGATAGATGGCATGCACCCGGCGCAGGCCCTGGAGGGTTTTCAGGTAGACGGTGTCATCACGCACGGTCAGATCCTGGCCTTCAACCAGGGGGAACCCCAGATAACGGGCCAGGAACACGTGTTCGAAATAGGTTTCGTTGAACCGCCCGGGGGTCAGAAGCACGCAAAGCGGCGATTCGGTTCCGGCTGGCGACATACCCGCCAGGCTGTTCTGAAAGCCCTGGAAAAACTCAGAAAGGTTGGTCACCGGCAGGTTGTGGAACGGCGCCGGGAACGCCCGGGAAATCACCAGCCGGTTCTGAAGCGCGTAACCAGCCCCGGAAGGCGCCTGGGTTCTGTCCGCCATCACCCACCAGCCACCGTCCGGCGCGCGCGCCAGATCCACGGCGTACAGGTGCAGGAAACGGCCACCCGCAGGCTGGATACCCTGGCAGGGCCACTGGAAGCCCGCCTGTCCATAGACCAGGGCCGGAGGCATAAGCCCTTCTTTCAGAAGCGACTGTTCGCCATAAAGATCGGCCAGAACGCTGTCCAGCAGCTCCGCCCGCTGGGCGACGGCTTTCGAAAGCCATTGCCATTCATGAGAACCCAGCACCAGCGGCAGCAGGTCCACTTCCCACGGGCGGGTATCGCCACGAGGGTCTTCGTAGACGTTGTAAGTTACGCCATCCTCGGCGATGGCGTTGGATACTGCCTGGGCCCTGAGGTTGAGGCCGGCTACTGACTCCAGGTTTAGCTGCTGCAACAATGGCCGCCAGTGGGATGGCGGCACGGAGCCCATGGAGCCAAGCTCATCGAACCGATGCGGCACCGGGTGGTACTGGCGGAGGATGTCAGTTACTGCGCGCTGCTTCGCCACCGTGAATTCAGGCTCCGTTGGTCAGTGAGCTGGAAGCATAGCCGCTTTACAGTCCCCTGAGCCAGTATCAAACGGTAAGTTCCCACATGTTATTTGTGATACCGCAAATCCAGGGTGAACGGGAACTCTCGGTGCTCCGGCACCGGCCGCAGGGGTTGCTGGCCTGAGCTGTGGCCCATCCGGAAGAAACGGGCCATACGGCGGCCTTCAGCTTCGAACGAATTCACCGGCAGCGTCTCGAAATTCCGGCCACCGGGATGGGTCACGTGATACTCACACCCGCCCAGGCTGCGTTCATTCCAGGTATCCACGATATCAAACACCAGCGGCCCATCTACCCCGATGGTAGGGTGCATGCACTGCGACGGCTGCCACGCCCGGTAACGGACACCAGCAACCGATTCACCCACCATGCCGGTAGGCTGAAGTGGCAGAGGCACCTGATTGCAGGTGATCTGGTAGCGATCCGGCGCGGCGCCGCGCACCTTCACCTGCAAACGCTCCAGTGAGGAATCCACGTAACGGGCAGTACCGCCAATTGCGCCGTGCTCCCCGGTGACGTGCCAGGGTTCCAGGGCCGAACGCAGCTCAAGGGTGATGCCCTTGACCTTGTAATCGCCGATCCGGGGGAACCGGAACTCGAAATGGGGCGCAAACCACTCGCTTTCGAGTGGGTAACCACGGGCCTTCATATCGTCGATCACATCTTCGAAGTCCTGCCAGACATAGTGGGGCAGCAGGAAACGGTCGTGCAGTTCGGTGCCCCAACGCACCAGCCCTGGCGGCTTGTAGGGTTGCTCCCAGAAGCGTGCCACCAGCGCGCGCAACAGCAGCTGCTGGGTCAGGCTCATGCGGGCATGGGGCGGCATCTCGAAGGCACGCAGCTCTAGCAAACCGTGACGCCCGCCCGGACCGTCCGGGGAATAGAGTTTGTCGATACAGAACTCGGCTCGATGGGTGTTGCCCGTGACATCCGTGAGCAGATCCCGGAGCAAGCGGTCCACCACCCAGGGCGCGACTTTCTTGCCCACCGGGCAGAGCCGCTCCATCTCCTTGAAGGCCAGCTCCATTTCGAACACATGGTCGTTACGGGCCTCGTCAATCCTGGGGGCCTGGGAGCTGGGGCCGATGAACAGGCCGGAAAACAGGTAGGACAGACTGGGATGGTTATGCCAGTAGCTGATCAGGCTACGCAACAGATCCGGGCGCCGCAGGAACGGAGAATCCTCGGCCTTTTGCGAACCCAACACAAAATGGTTGCCGCCACCGGTGCCGGTATGACGGCCGTCCATCATGAACTTCTCGGACGTGAGCCGGCATTCGTAGGCGTCTGCATAGAGCGTCTCGGTCTGTTCAACCAGCTCATCCCAGGTCTTGACCGGCTGTACATTCACTTCGATCACCCCCGGGTCCGGCGTGATGCGGAAATGACTCAACCGTGGGTCGGAGGGTGGCTCATAGCCTTCCAGCAAGACCGGTTGCTTGAGCTCTGCGGCGGTCTTCTCGATGGCCGAGACCAGCGCAAGATAAGGCTCAAGCTCCGCCAGCGGCGGCATGAAAACGCGAAGGATGCCATCCCGGGGCTCCACACAAAGGGCCGTTCGGACAATCTCGGGTGCTGACTTGCCTTTGACAGGTGGCTCCAGCTCCGAAGACGGCTGGCCAGCCTGGCTGTGGCTGTTCCACTGACGGATCTGTTCGCTGACAGGCAAGGGCCCGCGAGGGGCAAACGGGTCCTGTTCGTGGATCCAGGGGTAATCCGCTTCTTCCACCCAGGGTTGACTGTCCAGGGGCAGCCGGTGGCCCATGGGGGAGCCGCCCGGAATCAGGTAGCAACGCTCACTGCGCAGGAACCAGGGTCCGGTCTCCCAGGCCTTCTCCTTTTCGGAAACACGCAGTGGCAGCACGTAGCCGACGGGCTCATCCAGACCCCGGCTGAATATCTGCTGAAGCTGCTTCCGCTCAAGGGCATTCTCAAGCTTGGCATCAAAGGGATCGACGTTGACCGGCAGCCGTCGTTCCCGCCAAAGGTAATAAAAGGCATCCTCGAACCCCGGGAACAGGTGCTTTTCATCGACACCCAGTTCCGTCGCCAGGGCCGACAAAAACCGGTGAGCATCTTCCGGGCCTGCCTTGCCTTCCGTGCGTTCGTCCGCCAGCCAACGCTCGTCATGCCAGATCGGCTCGCCATCCTTGCGCCAGAAACAGTTCAGTGACCACCGGGGCAGCGGCTCTCCCGGGTACCATTTGCCCTGGCCGAAATGCACCAGCCCACCGGCACCATAGCGGTCCCGCATCCGGTGGTAGAGCTCAATGGCCTTCTTGCGCTTTGTGGGGCCCATGGCCTCGGTGTTCCACTCAGGCTCATCACGGTCGTGATTGGCCACGAAAGTGGGTTCACCGCCCTGAGTCAGACGCACATCGAGCTCGGTCAGGCGCTGGTCCACCTCATGCCCCAGATCCACAACGCGTTGCCACTGCTCCTCGGTGTAGGGTTTGGTCACCCGCGGCGCTTCCCAGATGCGCTGGACGCCCATCTGATGCTCGAATTCGACCTCGCAGTCTTCCACCATGCCGGATATGGGCGCGGCCGAAGACGGATCCGGGCTGCAGGCCAGCGGAATGTGACCTTCCCCGGCAAACAGGCCAGACGTGGGATCCAGTCCCACCCAACCGGCGCCGGGCAGGAAGACCTCGCACCAGGCGTGCAGGTCAGTGAAGTCTTCCTCCGCGCCCGAGGGGCCATCCAGTGCTTTCAGGTCCGCCTTGAGCTGAATCAGGTAACCGGAGACGAACCGCGCTGCCAGCCCAAGGTGCCGAAGCGTCTGGACCAGCAACCAGGTGGAATCCCGACAGGATCCGGAGCCTTTTTTCAGGGTCTCTTCCGGCGTCTGCACGCCCGGTTCCATCCGGATCAGATAATCAATCCGGTTGGCTAGCCGCTGGTTTACGCCCACCAGGAAATCCACGCTGGGCGTTTCCTTGCGGTCTATGGTGGCCATCCATTTCCGGAATTCCGGTGTTTCCGGCAGTTTCTGCAAGTAAGGCGCCAGCTCCGCCGTCTGCCATTCCTCATACTCGAAGGGAATGGTCTCCGCCCGGGGTTCCAGGAAGAAATCGAACGGGTTGATCACGGCCATCTCGGCAACCAGGTCCACCGTGATCTTCAGCTCGTCCGTCTTTTCCGGAAACACCAGCCGGGCCAGATAATTGGCCTGCGGGTCCTGCTGCCAGTTCAGAAAGTAACCTTCCGGCTCAACCTTCAGTGAGTAACTGAGAATTCGGGTTCGCGCATGTGGACAGGGGCGCAAACGAACGATCTGCGGCCCCAGGGTGATGGGCCGCTCGTAGCGATAGTGAGTGGTGTGGCTCAGGGCAACGTGAATCGACATGGAACCTATCTCGCAGGCGAATAGTGTTGGGAGTTTCAGGCTGTCTCGTAGACAGGAAACCAGGTCTCTGCAATGTCGTCGTGAAGCTCACCGATCTCCAACTGCAGGTTCTCCAGGAAAAGGATCACGTCCTCCTTGCGGATCAACGCATCCACGTCGCCTTCACGGGTGTGACGGACCGCCTGCAGCGCCGTGCGCAGCGGAATCTCGTTCCTCGGCAGGCGGTCCAGGGCACCGGCGACCTCACTGAGACTATGCAGCACAGATCTCGGGAACGGCTCGTTCTGCAGCAGGAAGCGAATAACCAGGGGCCCGCTGACCTTGCGCCGCACGTTATGGCGGTACATCTGGAAGGCACTCTGGTAGCGCAGAACGCTGGTCCACAGCAGCCCGCCATAGGTTTCCGTACCGTCCCAGCCATCGAGGAACTGCAGGGCGCCCACTTCAATCTGACGGGTGGCCATGTCTGCCCGCTCAAGGTTGCGACCCACCCGGATGAAGTCGTAGCCCTCGTCGTGACTCATGCAACCGGCCAGCAAACCATTGAGCATCTGGCAGCGACCGACGATCTCGTTCAGGAACTCGTACCGCGCCCGTTTCCCCACCCCCTGGTCGATGTGCTCCTGGATGTAGCGGTACAGTTCATTGATGACTTCCCAGGCGTCGGTCGGCACCTGGTCCCGGGTGGTGCGCACATTCTCCCGGGCAGCCTTGATGCAGGAGGCGATGGAACTCGGGTTGTAACTGTCGGCCATCAGAAACTTCACACAGTTGCGCTCATCGGCCTTCTGGTGGTGCTGGTCAAACAACGCGCCCATGCCCGTTACCGCCACCAGCCCCTTCCAGGACAGCTGGGTCTCCTTGGGCATATCCAGCGCCAGGGAATTGAAAGCCATGATCATCCGGGCGTTGTTCTCGGCCCGTTCAAGGTATCTGGCCATCCAGTACAGTCTTTCCGCTACACGTGACAGCACATCAGTTCTCCTCGTCCACGATCCAGGTATCCTTGCTTCCACCGCCCTGGGAGGAATTCACCACCAGGGAGCCCTTGCGCATCGCTACCCGCGTCAGCCCGCCGGCCGTTACATAGGTTCGCACGCCCTGCAACACGAACGGCCTCAAATCCAGATGCCGTGGCGCCAACCCCTCGTCGCACAGGGTGGGCGCCACCGACAGGCTCAGCGTGGGCTGAGCGATGTAATTGCGCGGGTTCTTCTTGATCAGGCGGGCGAACTCGGTGCGTTGCTTCTTGGTGGAATGCGGCCCCACCAGCATGCCGTAGCCCCCGGATTCGTTCGCCGGCTTCACCACCAGCTCGTCGAGGTGCTCAAGCACATACTCCTGATCCTGCTTGTTCACGCACATATAGGTGGGCACGTTCGGGATGATCGGCTCCTCATCGAGGTAGTAGCGGATCATGTCCGGCACGAAGGCGTAGATCACCTTGTCATCGGCCACGCCGGCACCGGGCGCATTGGCAAGACCAACCTTGCCGTTGCGCCAGGCCCGCATAAGCCCTGGTACACCAAGAGTGGAATCCGCCCGGAACACCTCGGGGTCCAGGAAGTCGTCATCAATTCGGCGATAGATCACATCGACACGCTCCAGTCCCTCTACCGTGCGCATGTAGACACAATCGTCCTCACCCACCACCAGGTCGGCTCCCTCCACCAGTTCGGCGCCCATGCGCTGGGCCAGAAAGGAGTGCTCGAAATAGGCGGAGTTAAAAATACCCGGCGTGAGCACCGCAATCCTGGGATGGTCCTGTGGCCGGGGCGAAATGGACGCAAGCATGTCGAACAGCTGGTTGGTGTAGTCATCCACCGGCAGGATGCTGGTGTTGTCGAACAGCTCCGGGAACACCCGCTTGGTCAGTTGGCGGTTCTCCAGCATGTAGGAAACGCCCGAGGGAACCCGCAGGTTGTCCTCCAGGACATACACCTTGCCGTCCTTGTCCCGTACCAGGTCCGATCCGCAGATGTGGGCCCAGACCCCCAGGGGTGGCGTAAAGCCCCGGCACTGCTCGCGAAAGTTCTTGGAGTTGGCGAACACGTACTTGGGGATCACCTTGTCCTTGACGATGTTCTGATCGTTGTAGATGTCGTTGATGAACATGTTGAGGGCGGTCAGGCGCTGGGCAAGTCCCTGCTCAATGATCTCCCACTCGCGGAGCGAGATCACCCGGGGAATGATGTCGAACGGCCAGGCCCGGTCGATATTCTCGCCCTCACTGTAGATGGTGAAGCTGATCCCCATCTCCAGTATCGCCAGCTCGGCCGCTTGCTGGCGTGCCTGGATTTCCTCTGAACCGAGATTGCCCAGGTAGTCGGTAATCGCCGTGGCCGCGCGTCGGGGCTTCCCCTTTGCAGCGATCAGCTCATCGTAGAAGTCATTTGGATCGTAATTTTTCCAGTCTATCGATTTGTTCTTTTTCATTTGGGGTCCTTTCGTTAACCACCGCGTGCTATTCGGTGCACCAGACGGAGCTTTTCGACCACCGGAGCTGCCAGCACGAAGGGGTAGGCGTCCTCGTGCCCCATGCTCCGGTTCAGGCTGTTGAGTGCGAGCGTGAGGGGAAACCAGTGCTTGATCAGCGCATCGAAGTCGTCTGCCTGATAGGGATCAAAGGCAGGATCAAGTTCACTGCGCGTCGGGCTCTGTTCGGCATGCAGTCGCAGGCCGAACTGCCAGGCCGTTTCCAATGTGTCCACCATATGCAGGTAGTGTGCCCAGGTCTCGGCCCAGTCTTCCCAGGCATGGCTGCTGGCGTAGGCGCTGATGTACCAGCTTTGCCAGTCACCCGGCGGACCGTACTGGTAATGCTGGTCCATCGCCTGTTTATAGTCTCTGGTGTCATCGCCAAACATCTCCCGGACCGGCCCGAGCCATGGCCCGGACCGGACCAGCAGATCCCAGTAGTAATGGCCGGATTCGTGGCGGAAATGCCCCAAAACGGTGCGATAGGGTTCAGCCATCTGGCTGCGCATCCGTTCCCGTTCCACCGGGTCCGCCTCGGCAATGTTCACAGTGATCACGCCATTGGCATGGCCGGTTTTTACCTTCGACCGCTCGTCAAACATCGCCGGCTGGTCGGCCAGAAAATCGAATGCCATGCCGTACTGATCTTCGTTCCTGGGTTCGCAGGGCAGCTTGAGACGCAGCACGGAATACACCAGGCGCCGTTTTTCCTTCTCAAGACGGCGCCAGAGATCCTGATTTTTGGGGACACTGAGATCGGGAATAGTGCGATTCAGGCGGCAGGCAACACAGAAAGCGTGAGGGTCGGTCAGAGGGATCAGCCAGTTGCAGGTGCCCTGGCTCTGGTAGTTGCCACAAAGCCGGTAAAGATCGCCCCGGGCGACTGCCGCCCAGGTGCCATCATCTTTTGGCTCGATAGCCAGCAAGTCCATAACATCGGGTGCAAAGCCGAGGCCAGACCCGCAACTGGTACAACGACAGTTTTCAAAATACAGCAGGTTGGCGCATCGGCCGCAGTGAAACAGCTTCATCGGGGGACATCCTTGGCCGATACCGGCAAGACCATTGCTTCAAGTATTGGCCATTCGGGCCAAAACGCAACTTAACTACCGCGAAACCCGACCGGATGCCCCCGAAAATCCGACGCTAGACAGCCATGGCAGTCTCAGTTCCGGAAACGCTGTCACTCGCGCCTTTACACAGGTATTGCTCTGAGTCGAAGCGCCGCGTCTGGTTCCGGAACTGCCACGTAAAGCCCGGCCACAGTGTGGTGTTCTTACCGTTTTCATTCACGTACCAGCTCTTGCAACCGGTTTGCCACACGGAGTCGCCCAGCCTGGCATGAACAGAGGCGTTGTAACGGCTCTGGGCATCCGGTTTCACGTCGATGCTGGTCCACTGCTGCCGGCGCATCTGTTGGAGGGCATCCAGCACATACTGGATCTGACTCTCGATCATATACACCATGGAGCTGTGGCCCAGACCGGTGTTCGGTCCCATCAGCATGAAGAAATTCGGGAAGCCACTGACGGTGGTGCCCTTGTAGGCTTCGGCACCGTCTTTCCAGGCATCGAGCAGGTCCTGGCCGTTTCGGCCAAAGATCATGCCTGAAGGAATCGGGTCCTGGGCGCGGAAGCCAGTGCCGTAGATGATGCAATCCACCTGCCGCTCATTGCCCTGACCGTCGATCACGGTGTTGCCCCGCACCTCGCGAATACCGTCTGTCACCACCTCCACATGATCCTGTGCCAGCGCCGGATAGTAGTTGTTGGAAATCAGTACCCGCTTGCAGCCAAAGTGGAAATCCGGGGTAACCTTCCGTCGCAGCGCCTTGTCCGGGATCTGGCTACGGATATGCCGGCGGGCCTGCAGCTCACCCAGTTTCAGAATCCGCGGGTTGCCCACAAAGCCCAGCACCCGTGCCTCAAGCGACCAGTAGATACTCTGGCGGAAGGCGTTGAGTGTTTGCGGGAACACCCGGAACAGCCGCTTCTCCAGCGGCCGGATGGCCCGATCCGGCTTGGGCATGATCCACGGCGGCGTGCGCTGGTACAGGTCCACCCGTGCCGCCTGCTTTGCCACTTCTGGAACAAACTGGATGGCCGAGGCACCGGTGCCGATCACCGCCACCCGCTTGCCGCGCAGATCGTAGTCGTGGTCCCAGTCCTGGGAATGAAAGCGCTTGCCGGTGAAGGACTCGATTCCCTTGATCTCCGGATAAGCTGGTGTACTCAATCCCCCCATCCCGGAAACAAGGATATCCGCCTTCAACGTGCTGAATTCGGGCAGCTTTTCATCGGTGCGATCCAACCGGTCTCCAGGCTTCATACCCTTGTCCTGCATATACGCCCACAATGCTGGGCCATCACAGGTCTCAAGGGTCCACCGCTGTCGGTTTTCGTCAAATCGCGCCCCGGCCACATGGGTGTTCAGGCGGATGTGCTTCATCAGGCCGTATTTCTCGGCACAGTGCTTCAGATAGGCCTTGATCTCGTGCTGCTGGGCATACATCCGGCTCCAGTTGGGGTTCTGTTCGAAGGAAAAGGAGTAGAGTGCAGACTGCACGTCACAGGCACACCCCGGGTAGTGGTTCTGGTGCCAGGTGCCGCCAATGTCGTCACTCTGCTCCAGGATCACGAAGTCGTTGTAGCCGGCTTCCTTGAGTTTGATGGCCATGCCCAGGCCGGAGAAGCCGGTGCCGATGATGGCGATCTGTGTGTTCTGTTCCATTGCTGCACTCCTGTGTTGGCCTGCCTGGCCTTGTCTGTTGTTGTCTAGTTGGTCATGATGACTGGTAGACACATGTATACACAGATTGGTAGACAACCGTATACTCCTGGATCGGTGATTGGCCTCGGTTGACTGGTAGTTGGCCTTTACGGCGGGCTCTGGTTGGGGGGCTGGCCGTTTGTGGGAAGGTGGCCCCGACAGCCGCTCTTGCACCCCACCAAGAGGAAAAGATGAACGGATTAACCGGCGGAAAACTGAAACTCATTCAGGCGGCGCTTCGGCTGATTACCGAAACCCGGAGCCTGACGTCGCTGGGACTGCGGGAGCTTGCCCGTGAGGCGGGGCTGAATCCGAATACGTTTTACCGGCACTTCAAGAGTCTGGATGAATTTGGGCTGACGGTATTGGGCTACATTGCCGAAGAGATGAAAGCCGGCGTCCGGGATTTGCGGCAGATGGCGGACTCGTCCGAACAGGCATCGCGAGATACGGTGGCGTTCGTGTATCACTACTTTCTCGCCAATCCGGCGGCAACTACGGTGGCTGTCCGGGAACTCCACGGCCCTTCCCCGATACTTCGCCGTGCCCTGGAATCACAACTTGAAGCCAGCGCCCGGGAAATGGCCGAGGATATTATCGAGCGACAGCTGGTCACCGCCGTGCCGCCCGAAACCATTCACGAAATCTCCCGCATGACGATCCGCTACATCCTGTTCCGGGCCATGGATTACATCGAGAAACCCGCCCAGCGGGAAGCCATCCAGACCGAAACCGAGCACTTCATCAATCGGCAGTTCCGCGGGGCGATGCTTGATCACCTGTCGCAGACAGAAGTCGAAAGCCTCGCCCTGAAACAAAGCTGAAAAACCTCCGACAACTCCGCTTTCCGGGCAGATCTGGCAACCTGCACTAGTATGTAGATAACCAGAACAAGTGATTGATCGGGAAATCCGGAGGCACTCCAATAATGAAAATCGGTATCCCCAAGGAAATCTTTGAGGACGAGCGGCGAGTAGCCGCGACGCCACCTTCTGTTCACAAGTTAATCGGGCTCGGCTATGAGGTGATCGTTGAAAGCGGCGCCGGCGAAGCCGCGAACTACTCCGATGCTGCCTATGAGAAAGTCGAGGCAGCCATCGCAACGGATACCAGCTCTCTCTGGAAAGAGGCCGACTTTATCCTGAAGGTTCGGGCGCCCATGGAGAATCCGGCACTGGGCAAGCACGAAGCGGATCTGATGAAGGAGGGCGCATTTCTGGTGAGCTACATCTGGCCGGCGCAAAACCCGGAGTTGCTGGAAAAGCTGGCGGCCAGAAAAATTACGTCTTTCGCCATAGACAGCCTGCCCCGGATCAGCCGCGCCCAGAAAATGGACGCTCTCAGTGCCATGGCCAACATTGCCGGCTATCGGGCGGTGATTGAAGCGGCCAACCACTTCGGGCGATTCTTTACCGGGCAGGTCACCGCCGCAGGCAAAGTGCCTCCGGCGAAAATCATGGTGATAGGTGCCGGGGTTGCAGGCCTCGCAGCGATCGGCGCCGCCAACAGCATGGGCGCCATCGTGCGGGCTTTCGATACCCGTCTGGAGGTGAAGGAACAGGTTGAGAGCATGGGGGCCGAGTTCCTGGTGCTGGACTTCGAGAATGAGGACGGCAGCGGCAGCGGCGGTTACGCCAAGCAGATGAGCGACGAGTTCATCAAGGCGGAGATGGCGTTGTTTGCCGAGCAGGCGAAAGAGGTGGATATCATCATCACCACTGCGCTGATTCCCGGTAAACCGGCGCCGAAATTGATCACCGCCGATATGGTGAAATCCATGAAGCCCGGCAGCGTGATCGTGGATCTGGCGTCCGAGCGGGGCGGCAACTGCGAACTCACCGAACCCGGCAAGGTGGCGCATCATCATGGTGTTACGCTGATCGGCTACACCGACCTGCCCAGCCGCATGGCCAAGGTGGCCAGTGAACTCTACGCCACCAACCTTGTGCACCTGCTTACCGAGCTGACCCCCGAGAAAGACGGCAAACCCGTAGTGAACATGGACGACGAAGTTATCCGCGGCCTGACGGTGGTGCACGAGGAGGACATTACCTGGCCGCCGCCAAAACCGGAATCGCCGGTCAGCCCCAAGCCTGCGCCTGGCACCGAGGAACCCTCGGCCGCTGACAAGGCAGCGGCCAAGAAACACGCCGATCGCAAGAGCCTGATTGGCAAAACCGCTCTTCTGGTTGTAACTGCCCTCGCCCTCTACGGCGTTGGCGCTCACGCGCCGGAGAGCTTCCTGCAACACTTTACGGTGTTTGTTCTGTCCTGCTTCATCGGTTGGCAGGTCATCTGGAACGTCACGCCTTCCCTGCATACGCCGCTTATGAGCGTCACCAATGCCATCAGTGGCATCATCGTGATCGGTGCCATTCTGCATCTGGCCCAGGCGGAGAATATTGCCGTCGGCATCATGGCGTTTGTCGCGGTGCTGATCGCCAGCATCAACGTGGGCGGCGGCTTCCGGGTCACCCATCGCATGCTCAAAATGTTCCGCAAGTAGGAGGCGCCCGATATGAGCACAGGACTGGTGAGCGTGGCCTACGTGGTCGCAAGCATTTGTTTCATTCTCAGCCTGGGTGGTCTCAGCCACCAGGAATCGGCACGGCGCGGCAATCTTTACGGAGTCGCCGGCATTATCATCGCCGTGGGCGCAACCCTGGCAAGTGTTGACAGCGGTATCGTTTCGATCGTGATTGCAGTGTTGCTGGGTGCCGGCATCGGCATTGCCATCGCCAACAAGGTGGAAATGACCCAGATGCCCCAACTGGTGGCCCTGCTGCACAGCTTTGTGGGCGCAGCCGCGGTGTTTGTGGGCTTTTCAGGCTACATCGAGCCACTGATTGCCACCTCCGGCGCCGAGCACACCATCAAACTGGTGGAAGTCTTCGTTGGCATCTTCATTGGCGCAGTGACCTTCACAGGCTCTCTAGTGGCCTGCGGCAAGCTCGATGGTCGCATCGACAGCAAGGCCCTGACCCTGCCCGGCCGGCATATGATGAACCTGGTAGCTGTTATTGTCTGTGTGTTCCTCGGCGCCTGGTTCCTGGGTACCGACAGCATGGCCCTGGGCATCGTGGCACTTGTCCTGATGACCGCGATTGCCTCGGTCCTCGGTATTCATCTGATCATGGCGATCGGCGGTGCCGATATGCCGGTAGTGGTCTCCATGCTCAACAGCTATTCCGGTTGGGCGGCCGCCTCCATCGGCTTCATGCTGGGCAATGATCTGCTGATTGTAACCGGTGCCCTGGTGGGCAGCAGCGGTGCCATTCTCAGCTACATCATGTGCAAAGCCATGAACCGCTCGTTCATCAGCGTCATCCTGGGCGGCTTCGGCCAGACCAGCAGCAGTTCGGCGTCCGCCGATGCTGACCAGACCGTCCATGAATCCAGCGTGGATGATGTCTGTGAAGAGCTGCGCAATGCCCAGTCAGTGATCATCGTGCCCGGTTACGGTATGGCGGTAGCCCAGGCCCAGAATGGTGTCAGCGAGATGACCAAGATCCTTCGGGATAAAGGCGTGAACTTGCGTTTTGGCATCCACCCGGTCGCCGGTCGCCTGCCCGGGCACATGAACGTGTTGCTGGCCGAAGCCCATGTGCCCTATGACATCGTGCTGGAAATGGATGAGATCAACGATGATTTCCCCGATACCGACGTGGTACTGGTGATCGGCGCCAACGACACGGTGAACCCGGCCGCCGCCGAAGACCCCGGCAGTCCGATCGCCGGTATGCCGGTGCTGGAGGTCTGGAAGGCTCACCAGGTGGTTATTCTCAAGCGGGGCATGGCCACCGGCTATTCAGGCGTGGAAAACCCCCTGTTCTTCAAGGATAACGCCCGCATGCTGTTCGGCGATGCCAAGGAAAGCATCGACAAGCTGGTGTCAGGTCTGCGGGGCTGAGCCAGCCCCGCGCCTGTTTACCTCGGTGATTACTCAGTCGTGTTGTAAACGTAAGACGAGACAGTGCCGTCCTGGTTGAATCGAACGACCAGGTCGGTGGTTTCGGCATCACCGAAGGCAGACCACTTGTACTTGCCATAGGTCCAGGTGCGTTTGCCGTCTTCGATACCGGTACGCCACGGCTCGCCGAACATCTCCTGGATATCGGCGCGCGTGGTTTCACCAATCTGAATCTGGTCGACATTGTGGGTGGCGAAGTCTTTGCCAACGGTCGCACAGCCCACCATGGCAGCCATCACAAGTGCCACAGACAGCGCTTTCATCGAACCAATCATCGACATACTGACCCCTCATATTCGGGTGAATTTCACCCATCATAACGTGTCTCTGAGCAGACGCGATTACGAAGACGACAGGTTCAGCGGATAAAAAAGCCGCAGGCCCGAAGGGACTGCGGCAAGTGTCGATCGTCCGATCGAAGGGGATAATCAATACAGCTTGGCGAGAGACTTCTTGGCGAAGGATTCCACTTCGTTCAGGCGGCCTTCTTTCACCTTGATCAACCATTCAGGGTCCTGCAACAACGCCCGACCAACGGCGATCAGCTCGAACTCGTGGTTGTTCATCCGCTCCACCAGTTCATCGATACCGGCCTTCTCGACCGCTTCCTGCTTGCTGGCGAAAGTGCCGCTGATGAAATCCTCGGTCAGCCCGACACTGCCTACAGACATGGTGGGCTTGCCCGAAAGCTTCTGGGTCCAGCCAGCGAGATTCAGGTCAGAGCCCTCGAATTCCGGCTCCCAGAAACGGCGGGTGGATGCGTGGAAAATGTCCACACCGGCTTCCACCAGAGGCTTCAGGAACCGCTCGAGTTCCTCAGGGCTATGGACCAGTTTGGCTTCGTAATCCTGCTGCTTCCACTGGGAGAAGCGCAGCATGATCGGGAAGTCGGGGCCGACCCGGTGACGCACTGCTTCAACAATCTCGACCACAAAGCGCAGGCGATTTTCCAGGCTGCCGCCGTACTCGTCATCGCGCTGGTTGGTGCCCTCCCACAAGAACTGGTCCAGCAGGTAACCATGGGCGCCATGGATCTCCACGCCGTCAAAACCGAGGGCTTTGGCATCCTGGGCTGCGTCGGCAAACGCGGTGATCACGTCCTCAATATCTTCTTTGGTCATGGCCTTGCCGTTGGGCTTGCCCGGTGCGAACAAACCAGACGGGCTGTAGCCCGGAACCGACGGATCCGGCGGTGTGCCTTCCTTTCTGACCGCGCCCACGTGCCACAGCTGCGGGAAAATCGCACCACCGGCCTCGTGTACCGCATCTACCACGTTCTTCCAGCCTTCAAGGGCCTCAGATCCATGGAACGCCGGTACGTTCGGATAGCCATTGGCAGCCGGGTGATTCACGGTTGTGCCTTCTGTGATGATCAGGCCCACACCGGCTTCGGCACGGCGGCGATAATAGGCCACCACGTTTTCCCCCGGAACACCATCCGGCGAGAAGTTGCGGGTCATGGGCGCCATGGCCACACGATTGCGCAGTTTGAGGTTGTGGAGTTCAAACGGTTCGAAAAGCGGTCCAAGATTCATGCTCATGGTAATGTGCAACCTCATCAATTTGGTTTCGTAAAGCAACCCTATTGAATCTGGTTTTAAAATGCAACCCTATTCGGTACACTCCGGGCATGGCCAGAAAACGTTTTGATGATTCCAGCTGTTCCGTCGCCCGCGCCCTCAATGAAGTGGGTGACTGGTGGTCCCTCCTCATTGTGCTGCACGCCATGTATGGCACCCGGCGCTTCGTCGATTTCCAGCAGGAGCTTGGCATTGCCAAGAATATCCTGTGCGATCGTCTGGCGCGGCTGGTGGACAATGACGTGTTGCGCAAAGTTGACGTGGGCGAGCATGGATCACGTTTCGAATACCGCCTGACCGAAAAGGGCCGGGACCTCTTTCCGGTGGTTATTGCCCTCCGTCAGTGGGGGGATAAATGGAATCCGGCTCCAGACGAGGCCCCCCTCGACCTGCGCGACCGCGCCACCGGTCGACCGATTCACACGGTGGAAGTTCAGGACGCCGACGGCCAGGCCCTTTCTATTCGGGATGTGTTTGTACCGGAAGAGAGCCTGCCAGCAGGGAAAAAGCGCTCGGCCTGACCATCCGCAACACCCGCAGTCAAAGCACCACCGTCTGTTTTTTTGAGTTGAATCAATCCGCTGATCAAACCAGTGCAACTGCCCGGGCATTCTTGCGCTAAATCAAGTTTCCATTTCCCGATGTCATTAATCTGCAGTCATCAACGATTCAGGTTAAGGAGATGGATATGTCCCGTACATTCAAACTTGGTGTTCTGGCTGCAGCGGTTATGGCGGCAGCTCCGGCTGTTCAGGCGTACGAAGCCGGTGATTTTGTTGGTCGCGTTGGTGTGGCAACGGTTGATCCGGATTCCTCCAGCAGCAACTTGAACTCCAACGCTCTCGGCGAAATTGATGGCGCCAAGGTGAGCGTCGATTCCAACAGCCAGTTGGGCCTGACCGCAACCTACATGCTGACTGACCAGATCGGTGTTGGCGTGCTGGCGGCAACTCCGTTCAAACACGACATCAAGGGTGATGGCGCAGCTCTGGGTGGCACTGGCAAGCTGGCAGAAACCAAGCACCTGCCGCCCACCATCACGCTGCAGTACTTCCCGATGCCCAGTGGTAGCAAATTCCAGCCCTACGTTGGCGCCGGCGTAAACTACACCAACTTCTTTGAAGAGAAGACCACCCAGACGCTGACCACCACCTATGATGCGGTGGCAGGAAACCCGGGTATCAATGGCACCGACATCGAACTGGATGACAGCTTTGGTCTGGCCGCCGAGATTGGTCTTGATTACATGATCACCGAGAATGTGGGTATCAACGCGGCGGTCTGGTGGATCGACATCGACACCGAAGCCACCATCAACGCCTACGCAGGCAATGCCGTCGCTGACACCAGCACTATCGACGTGGATATCGACCCCTGGGTCTACATGGTAGGCGTGTCCTACAAGTTCTGATCCCCGTGCCTCCGCCAGTCGCCACGGTCTGTTGGCTGGCGGAAGGTGCGCTTTCCTATGCGGGGCTTCTCCGGCCCCGCCTTTTTTTGCCCACTCGCCACCATTAAGCCGCTCTTCCCTGAGCCTCTTAATCGGTCCTACTGAACCTCGAAACTCAGCTCAGCCACCACCTCCGCGGGCGGTGGGTTCAGCCTGGCAATCGTCTGGAACTCGTCAACCCATTCGTGCTCACCGTGCAAACCGTCGATAAACGTAGGGCGGATGGCCTGGTAGTAAAGCGTTGTTTCCACCTGCAGAGGCAACGCCAGTGACGTGCCCACGGGAATGCGATATCGGATTGTGTCACGGCCCTCATTGGAGGCGTTGAAATCACTGTCGCCCTGAACGCCAACCGGGCGGACATCGTCCGGTACTGTGGCACTGTCAAAACCGCGGGGCGGGATACGGTTGTCTTTCAAGAGGGTCGAGGCATAAAGCAGAATATGGGTTATATCCCCGGTCGTGGAGCCCAGTACGGCCTCGTAGACGGGTACATCCTGTTCGGAACGGACTTCACTGACATGCCCGAGATAACAGGCCTCCGAATTGAAACCGGGAGGTTTCTTGGCTGCCAGACAGGCCTCCGACGTGAATTCCTCATCCATGGGTAAACGGAAGCTGTTGTCTGGTTCACCGTTTGCAAACACCACCGCACCATTGGCATCAATCACTCGGGCTCCCACCCAGACCCTCCGTGACGGGAAACTGGTGGGCAGTTTATGGCCACTTTCATTCTGGATCGTCAGATCAAAAACCAACTCACGGCTTGCTATGCCTACGCCGGTGACCGAGAGGGTCGCAGCGGTTTTCAGGAACTCGCGGGTCAGTTCCGCCGTGGCCGCAAACTCGCCTTCCTCATTGATTGAATCGCGCCCGAGCTCCTCCCGAAACAACTCGAGCGTTTCCAGCAACCAGGTATTTCCGCCCAGCATAACGTGTGGTGAATAAGGCTGGCGCTCGGGCCAGTTTGCATTCACGCTGCCATCCGGCCTCACCGCCAGCCGGGTCAGGAAGTTCTCCCCGATATCTTCCCGCGCCATATGGCACTGCTGGCAGGAAAGGATGTTGCTGCCACTGGGGCCGAAATCGCTGCTTGCCCATTCCGTGAAAGGTGTCTGCTCAGGGAAGTCCTCACCGTTGGGCTGGTCCGTTTCCATATCAATGGTCGGGGTATACAGCTCATGGCAACTGGCGCAGAGCCGCGAATCCTGGATCTGTTGGCCGTACGCGGGCACGAAACCAACCTGATTCTGCATCGCCTGTCCCTGAGGGTTTTGATAGGGGCCATGGATGGTGAATGCGCCTGGCTCGCCCGCTGCCGGAATCTCATAATCTCCGGAATGCACGCCGTCCGGGTAGGCATTTCCGGTCAGGACAGAATCGGTGATCTGGTGACAGGCAGTGCAACTAATCCCCTCCCGGGCATGGGGGTCTACCAGGGCCTGCTCTGCCCGATAAAAGCCATCCTCAAGCCCTACTCCCGTCTGATGCGCGTGGGTTCTGGCCATGGGGCTGTGGCAGGTAAGGCATTTGTCTTCAATAAAACCGGCCAGATGCGGGAAGGTTTCCGCCTCATGCATCATGTTGGCCCGAAAATACGGGTCAGTGAACGCATTGGCCATGACGCTGCTTTTCCAGTCTGCAAAAGGGCTGATATCCACGCCACCCGGTGACGGCTGCACCGCAGATACTTGCGGGTCCGGAGCCCTCAGCACTGCCGGGCTATCGCCAGGATTGCTGGCCGTATGGCACTGGCCGCAGTCCGCCGCCGCCAAGAATACACCTGTCAGACTCCAGTGCTCGATCTGGGTTGCCAGTGACGGCAGAACGTCCTCGGGTGGTTCGTTCGGCTCGATGTCATCGCCAGCGTTCCCTGCCGACCCGCCACCATCACTGCAGGCGGTCAGAACGATTACCAAAAGTGCGACATATCGCCGCATAAATGCCCCATGCCGGCTGAAAGCTTTCATAGCTACCTCGAAAAATTTCCCGTTTTTCAGACTGATACACACCCAGAACCCTGGTTTTGACCCTGATCAAATTTCCGTCAGAACAAATTTCAACCAGTAGCCAAGCTTTGCAATTAGGTTATAACCTAATAACTAAAGGCAATCGAATTCAAGCAGTGGCAGAACGATTTGAAAAGAGAACGTGGAGTCTGAGAATGAAAAAAACCCTTCTTGCTAGCGCATTGATCACGGCGGTCGGTTCATCGGGGATGGCCTGGGGAGCAACAGGCCTGAGCTTTGGCGACACCGTGCAACTGAGCGCCAATGGCGGAGCCAATAAAACCAAACTGGTTCGGATGACCAATGGTCGGCTGGTTTCCGTGTATGGTGACTATCTCGATCCCAACGACAACATCGTTTACGACGTCAAAGCCCAGGCCGAAAGGCCGGCGCGAGATCTTTTCGCCCGGTACTGCGACTCAGATTGTGATGACGTTGCCAACTGGTCAACCCCGGTCAATATCTCCGGCACCGCAAGCCAATCTTCCATCGATACAGACTGGACCGGCGATGGCAGCCGAACGCCTTTTGCGGGCGATTCCGACAAGCCCAATATCTTTAACAGCGGCTCCCGGATTATCGTGTCCTGGGTTGATAAATACTGCGACGGTGGCGCTCAGCGGACGGTAACGTATCTGACACGGGAAAACCGGGAAATTCCGTTCAGCTGTGCCTATGCGGTGACGAGTGCCAACAACGGAGAAACCTGGTCCACTCCGGTGCAACTCTCCACAGGTGAGCGCGATGCCAAACAGGACGTACACCGTGGACTGGGCACTGGTGAGTGGGCCATTACCTGGCAGGAAGATCCGCTAGGCCTGCAGCTCGGTGAGGCAGACGGCCCGGGTGACGGCGCGTCAGGCGCCAACGTCAGCCATGGCACCGACATCTGGTACAGCTACGCGGTGGCTGGCTGGACAGCTCAGGACAACGGCATCTGGGCTACCCCGGTGCGGGTAACCGACAACTACGATACCCAGAATGCCTCCGGCAACTTTGATGCGATCAAGGACAGCGCCGGAAACGTGGTTGCAGACGATCAGATTGAGGGAGGCACCGCTGGAGCATCCCGAGCCAACCTTGCGCTTCAGTTCGGATCACTGGATTTGGTACCCCAGGTCATTCTGGCCTATGAGGAAACCAAAGGCTCCAGCGGTCTCGATGAAGGCAAGTACGTTCGCTACCACACCTTCGACTGGAACACTCCAGGCGAGGAAGCTGGCTGTATCATCAGCAATCCGGCTCTGAATGCGCGCCGGGTACGCTTTGTGCCGCAAAAAGAGGCTGGTAGTGCCAGCGGGCTTCGCTTGGGTATTTTCTGGAAAGAAGGTGAATTCACCCAGGGTGGCCCCTCCGACATCATGCTGCGTAAGGGTGTCGTCAATGGCGGAAACGGCTTCTCAGCTGCAGAAATGGTTCCCGCTGTGGATGCCAACTGCGCGGTATCCGACTATGCGTCCGCCATCGTGCTGAACAATCAGCCTGCCTTGAACATGAGCAGCCGCACGGAAGACGCACAGGCGACCACCGATGCCAATATCGCCAACTCAACCATCTCCGATGACACGTATCAAAAGGTTGAGGAAAACGCGATTGCCCACCGTGGCCTGCTGCGGAGCGACGATCTCTACATCGGTTACACCTACACCCCGGTGCTGGCGGAACTGTTGTACACCAACACCAAGAACTACAACTTCTACATCCGGCATTACGATGCGGTGGCAGGTACCTGGTCTGCACCGGAAAACCTGAGCAATATTGACGATACCGGTATCAATGTGCGCGAGCCCCGACTCGTGGGCACACCAGGAACCAACACCACCAAGTGCCCGACGGATCCGGAAGAATGCCAGGACAAGACCCGGTTCTATGTTGCCTGGGGCACCCAGACCAACGTCTCCGAATGGAGCCTGGAAGAACCAAGCGAACTGGATCTGTTTGCCGCACGTGCCGAGGATAAAGGCGCCTATGTGACACCGGTGGTTCGTTTCGCTGGCGAGGCAGAGGATGTGGAAGACTTCGAGTCACAGATCCGGATGACACCCGCCGGCAATGAACTGTTCGTGGTCTGGAACGAAAATGATCCGTCAGGGACCCATGCCCTTTACCGTGAGGCAGTCACCATTGACCTTCCCGATGATGGCGGTGATGACAATGACGACACCCCAACCACAACCAGCAGCAGCGGTGGCGGTACGGTATTCGGCTGCAGCTACAACCCGGGTGCTCCCTTCGACCCGACGCTGTTCCTGCTCACTGCTCTGGCCATTGGCGGTCTGACCATGCGCAGGGTCAAAGCCCGGGGTTAAATTCGCGGAAACCACTGAACCCCGGCCGGGACTATCCGGCCGGGGTTTTTTAATGCCAGGGATTAAAACAGATACCAGCCGGGCAGAAGCGAGGCATTATAGGCGGCGTGAAGAATGACACAGGGAACCAGGGAACCGTGCCGGTCCCGGAAATAACCAAAAACGAGGGCCGGAATGAATACCAGCCAGGCCATCAGATCGGTTCGATAGACCAGGTGCCAGGCGGTGAACAACAGGGCCGCGATAAGATTGGAACAGGACAGACCGGCAAAACGCCTTTGACCCACTTGCGTCGTCGACAGCCAACCCTGCACCACGCCGCGAAACGCCAGTTCTTCGATGATTGGCGCCCAGAGCACCAACGAGAGAATGGACAGCAGATCCGCATCCTGCCAGCCACTACCTCCGGCAAGCACCGTCAGCAAAACGCCTATCAGACAGCCGACAACCAGAGCGAGCAAAAACTGACCATCGGCCAGGGACCGCGTTGGTCGGTTCAGGCCCAACAGTGCCATTAGAGAACTGGATTGATGCATAAGCGAAGACATCCTGGCCGAACCGGATTCAGACCCTGAATACTAGAGCATCCCGCCTTGAAAAGTCAGGGCGCCAGAAACAGAAAAGCGGAGCCGAAGCTCCGCTTTTCCAGGGATATTGACCGGACTCAGGCGCTCTGACGCTGACCCGACCGGCCCCGATTATGACCACCAGCACTCTGGCTACGTCCACCGCTGCGACCACCGGGCCTGGCACCGAAGCTCTTCGGTTTTCCGCCGGGACGACCATTGCCACCGCCGTTACCATTACGGTTGCGGGCGCGGCTGGGATCGGCCTTTGCCTTCGGCTTGAGCGGCAGGTTGTTTTTCGGCTCAAAACCTTCCACTTCCTTGCGCGGCAGCTGCTTCTTGATCAGCTTTTCGATGCCCGCCAACAACTTGCCCTCATCGGCACTGACCAGCGACAGGGCGTGACCACTTTCACCGGCACGACCGGTACGGCCGATACGATGCACGTAATCTTCCGGCACATTGGGCAGCTCAAAGTTCACCACCTGGGGCAGCTGCTTGATGTCCAGGCCCCGGGCGGCGATATCTGTCGCCACCAGGACACGCACTTCGCCGGCCTTGAAGTCCGCCAGCGCGCGGGTCCGGGCACCCTGTGACTTGTTGCCGTGGATTGCAGCCGCGGTGATGCCATCCTTCTCCAGTTTCTGGGTCAGGCGGTTCGCTCCGTGTTTGGTGCGGGTAAACACCAGCACCTGATCCCAGCTGTTGTCTCGCACCAGCTTGCTAAGCAGCGCCGTCTTCTGGCTCTGGTCTACCGGGTACACAGACTGCTTCACTTTCTCCGCGGTGGTGTTGCGGGCGGCAACTTCCACCTGAACCGGGTTATCCAGCAGGCCTTCTGCCAGGGTCCGGATCTCGTTGGAGAAGGTGGCGGAGAACAACAGGTTCTGACGCTTGGCCGGCAGCAGCGCAAGGATCTTGCGGATGTCGCGGATAAAGCCCATGTCCAGCATGCGGTCGGCTTCGTCCAGCACCAGGATTTCCACTTCGTTGAAGCGCACAGCGTTCTGCTGGTAAAGGTCCATCAGACGGCCGGGCGTTGCCACCAGTACGTCCAGGCCTTTGCGCAGCTTCATCATCTGCGGATTGATTTTTACACCACCAAAGACCACGGCAGCCTTCGTCGGGATGTATTTGCTGTAAAGATTCACGCTGTCGTGAACCTGCGCCGCCAGCTCACGGGTGGGCGTCAGGATCAGGGCGCGGGGGCCTTTGCCAGTACGTGGGTTTTCACCCAGACGCTGCAG
This sequence comes from Marinobacter sp. MIT932201, assembly GCF_047123295.1. Taxonomy (NCBI): domain Bacteria; kingdom Pseudomonadati; phylum Pseudomonadota; class Gammaproteobacteria; order Pseudomonadales; family Marinobacteraceae; genus Marinobacter; species Marinobacter sp. MIT932201. The sequence goes on from NZ_CP138917.1 coordinate 4,295,772, forward strand.
CAGAGGCAGAGTAAAGCCGGCGGTTTTGCCGGTGCCGGTCTGGGCTGCTGCCATAACGTCCCGGCCGGAGAGCACGGCAGGAATGGCCTGGGCCTGGATAGGAGACGGGGTTTCGTAACCCTGGTCAGACGTGGCACGAACCAGCTGCTCGGACAAACCGAGTGAAGAAAAACTCATATAAGATCAACTCTTGATTATTCTGCCTCCACGACCACCGTTTTCGGCGAATGCGGGCAGATGCCATGAACATTCATGGAATAAAAGACGACTACGGTCACGCGCCGTTATCGGGGTGACGTCCTCTGACAGGTCGTATGGATAGGTCGCACGGGCTTGAAGCCTTAAACTGCGGAATCCCTAGAGGCAGGATGCGGGAACAGTAACAGAGCCCCGGCCAATTAGCCATAGGTGATTATAATAAGCATCCGAAGGAACCTGGCAGACTTCCTCTAGTCAGAGTGTTCTGACCAACACAACCCGTCACGGATCTGTACAAGGAAATTACAGGAATGAGCGTCAGCATCGGCCCCTTGAGCCTGTCCATCGGCCACCTGCTCCTGGTTATCGCCTTCGGCCTCGCTTTGCTGGTTGGCGGTTTACTGGGCCGGAAATACCGCGTACCAGTGGCTGGATCCGTGGCCGATATTTTTGTGGTAGCGATGCTGAGCGCACGAATCGGTTTCGTGATCAGCTACTTCGAGCACTACCGAAACGACCTGCCGGGCATCATTGATATCCGGGACGGCGGTTTCGATGTGCTCTGGGGCGTCATCGGCGCCATCCTCTTTACCGGCTTTCTGATGTGGCGCAGGAAAGCACAACGCAAGCCACTGGCCACGGCCGCGTTAACCGGCGCCCTGTTCTGGGCCGGCACCGCAGGAAGCATTGCTCTGATCGAACAGCAGGCCCGCGGCATGCCGGACGTTGCGCTACGCTCGCTCAATGGCGAAGCCGTCAGCATGGAGCAGTTGGCGCCGGGCAAACCCATGGTCGTGAATCTCTGGGCAACCTGGTGCCCGCCCTGTATTCGGGAAATGCCGGTGCTGGAAGAGGCACAGCAACTCTATCAGCACGTCACCTTCGTTTTTGCCAACCAGCGGGAACAGCCCGAAACCATCCGTTCCTTTCTCGAAGAAAACCGCCTGAACCTGAACAACCTGTACCAGGACGATAAAGCCCAGCTGGCCCGGGCGGTGGGCAGCAACGGCTTACCAACCACGCTTTTCTACAATGCCCAGGGGCAGCTGATCGATTCCCACATGGGCGAGTTGTCACGGGCAACCCTGGCCAGGGGCTTGGAAAAGATACGCACCTCCGAAGAATAAGCCCGACTCCGCGCACCTGATGATGCACGGAGGTTTAATTACTCGGTGGCGGCTTTGGCAAAATTCCCCAGTGCCGTGCTCACTTTCCCGAGTACTTCATCGCATCCTTCAATGTTATGGCGACTCTTCAGGTATTGTGGGTCGTTATACCCCAGCCAGACATCCCCGTTTGCATCCTCCCAGATCAGGGCTTTCTGGGGCAGGTCAATGGCGACACTCTGTGTGCACTGCATCAGCGGTGTGCCAACTTTGGGGTTGCCGAAAATAACCACTTCGGTCGGACGCAGTTCCAGTCCTGCTTTTTCGGCGCCCTGCTGATGATTGACGCGCGCCATGACCGTCATGCCCTTGTCTTTCAACACAGACTCGAGTTTGTCCGCCGTCGCTCTGACATCGTGGTTGCTTTTAACTGCGACTAATCCGTCTGCTGCCTGTGTGTGCATTGCGAACAGCAGAGTTGATGTCATCAGAGCCAGTCTGAAGATAAAACGCATAGTGTCCTCCGGAGGGTTTGCGGAAAACTTCAGCATAGAACAACGCTCGGTACGGCGCTTCCGGGATCAACATTAGTCAAACCAAAAAGGATAAGAAATCCGGAACGGCAAATAGCGAGTACTATAATTGGGAGATACGCGTTTATACGTAGAAGTCATCCCAAAACAGGAAACTCCTGATGATGTCCCGATGGAAGTTCGCCCACGGTCCTCTTGTACTGGCGCTTTTTCTGACCGGCTGCAGTGACAACAACAGCCAAGCCCAAAACCAAAACCAAAAAGAGGAAAGTCTCATACCGCCGTCGGAAACCGGGATACTCAAAGTCGCTACCCGCAACGGGTCCACCACCTATTACCTGGATCGACATGAAAATCCTGTCGGCCCCGAGCACGCGCTGATCAGCGCCTACGCCGAACAGCGAGGCTGGGAGGTGGAATGGACCATGCTGGAATCCACCAGCGAGGTGCTTGCGGCACTGGAGTCTGGCAACACGCACCTGGCGGCAGCCGGGCTGACCCACCTGGCCTCACGGGATGAACGTTTTGCTCGTGGCCCCGCCCACACCGAGATTACCGAACAACTGGTGTGTCATCGCGATTCCCGGCCCCTGCCCCGTAAATCCGAAGATATTCCCGGCACCGATATCGTCGTGACCGCGGGCTCCAGTTACGTTGAAACCCTGAACAAACTGAATGAGCAACACCCGGGGATCGGGTTTGAGGAGGATGCCGATCGCACCACGGAAGTGATTCTCTCGGATGTTGCCGAACAGGAGGTGGGCTGCACCGTCGCGGATTCCAACATTGTCCAGGTGATGCGACGGCATTTCCCGCATCTGGAGGTCGCCATGACGCTGACGGAAGGCCGGAACCTGGGCTGGTACCTGCCCAAAAGCCATCAGGCGCTTGGCGACGATGCCCACGAATGGATGAACAGCGTCGATGGCGATGAAGCCATTGGCCTGATGGAGAACCAATACTATTCCTACATCGGCGACTTCGATTTCGTGGATCTGCGGGCGCTGAACCGCCGGATAGAGGACCGGCTACCCCAGTTTATTGATGAATTCAGGGAGGCAGAGGCCAAAACCGGCATGCCCGCCGACCTGCTGGCTGCGCTGGCTTACCAGGAATCCCACTGGGACCCGGCCGCAAAATCCCCCACCGGCGTCCGGGGCATCATGATGCTGACCCGGCGAACCGCCGAATCACTGGGTGTGACCAACCGTCTGGACCCCGAAGCCGCTATTGATGGCGGCGCTCGCTACCTGGCCGATCGGCACCGCCGCCTGCCGGAGACGATTCCGGAGCCGGATCGCACCTTCCTGGCTCTGGCCAGTTACAATATTGGCCGTGGGCACCTGCTGGATGCCAGGGAGCTGGCCCGGAGCCTGAACAAGAATCCGGACTCCTGGGAGGATATGACCGAGGTGTTACCCCTCAAGGCGGACAAGCGATACTATCCAAGCACCCGCTACGGGTACGCCCGGGGCTATGAACCCGTGCACTATGTTCAGCGGATCCGGAATTATCGGGATGTGATACGAACCGCCTTTGAATAACCTATCGATCAACAAGAAGGAGCGCTGCCCAAAACCGGAGCCGCATACAGCTATGGCACAACGGATTCTGCTTTGGTTTTTTCTGCTTGCCCTGCCAACCGCCACCCAGGTCCATGCCGAGAGCAGCCCACTGAAAGTCGGCATCACCGAGGTTCCACCCTTTGTCATGCAGGCCGGAGACGGGCGCTGGGAGGGCATCAGTATTGACCTCTGGCGAGAAGTGGCGGAAGGAATGGACCGGGAGTTTGAATGGGTCCCCATGAGCTTCAACGAACTGCTGAGCGCCACCGAGAATGGCGATATCGATGTAGCCGTCGGCGCTCTGACCATGACCGCGGACCGGGAAAGCCGGTTTGATTTCAGCCATCCTTTCTACCAGACCGGGCTATCCATTGCGGTTCCACCGGTACCGGAGCAGAGCCTCCTGGGTAGCCTGAGAGCCATGGTCAGTTGGCAGTTTGTAAGCGTGGTACTGGCCCTCGGCGCCCTGCTCCTGGCCGTCGGTTTTCTGCTCTGGCTGGTTGAGCGTCGCCGCAACCCGGAACAGTTCGGCGGTTCCGCTGCCGAAGGGATCGGTTCAAGCTTCTGGTGGGCGGCGGTCACCATGACAACTGTTGGTTACGGCGACAAGGCTCCGGTTACGTTCCGGGGCCGGTTGATTGCGTTGGTTTGGATGTTTGCCGGCTTGATCATGGTCGCCAGTTTTACCGCAGCAATCACCTCTTCTCTGACCGTGAGCAACCTGCGCACCGGTATCGAGGGCGTTGGTGACCTGCCTGGGAAAATTGTTGCCACCATTGGCCAGACCGCCAGCCAGCGCTATCTGGAAGAAGAGCGCATTCGCTATCAGACCTACCCCGACCTCACCGCTGCCATGACCTCGGTTGCCGACGGCGAGAGCGATGCCATCGTTTACGACCGGCCTCTGATGCAGTACCGCAACCAGCAACTGGGCGAGAAGCGACTGACTATCCTGCCGGGGGTATTCGCAGAGCAACTTTATGCATTGGCCCTGCCGGAAGGCAGTCCAATTCGGGCACCGGTTTCCCAGGAGATACTGCGAGTGACCGAATCCGAGGATTGGGATGCCATTCAGGCCGCGTACCTTGGCAAGGAATGACGTAACAGTCTGAACGGCTTCCGCGCTCAGGCTCCGAACAGGGCCGAGCGCAGGGGCCGCAGGAAACCACCAGATTCCCTGTTACTGGCGTGGGTCCGCTTGCCGTCGAATTCCAGGTAGCCGTCCTCGATCGGTTCGAATCGCAGGATCTTCACATCCTCCAGGTAGTTCTGGGACGATTTCCAGGGCCCGTGAGTACCCTGGCGGGGCAGGCGATCGGCAGCCCGGCGAATATAGCCGGCATCGAGGGAACCAAGGACGGTGTCCTCGCCGCGACTGTTTTCGGTATCCCGGGCCACCACGGTACGGTAGCCACGCCTGTCCATCAGGTTCATCAACCGGCACAGGTACTCGGCGGCAATATCCACCTTCAGGGTCCAGGAGATGTTGGTATAACCGAAGATCATGCCGGCATTGGGCACGCCCTCCACCATCACGTTCTTGTAGATGATCTTGTCTTTCATCACCACTTCCTCACCATCCACGGTTGGCTGGATACCGCCCAGCATCTGGATATCCAGACCGGTTGCCGGAATGATGATGTCTGCTTCCAGCTCCTCGCCCGATTTCAGGCGGATGCCGGTTTCCGTGAATCGGTCGATATGATCGGTGGCAATGGAGGCCTTGCCCGCTTTAATCGCCTGGAAAAGATCTCCGTCCTTTACCACGCACAGACGCTGGTCCCACGGGTTGTAGTCCGGGGTGAAATGGCGCATGTCGGCGGTTTCGCCAACCTTCCGCTTGATAATGCCCAGGAACAGCCGGCGCATGAACTGAGGACTCTTTCTGGAGCGTTTGTACAGCAAACGGGAAATGGAAATATTCCGGGCCCGGGTCAGCCGGTAGGCGGTTTTCTCGGGCAGGATTTTCTGCAGGGCCAGAGTGACCTTGTCGGTTGAGGGCAAGGGCATCAGATAGGTGGGTGAACGCTGGAGCATGGTCACATGAGCGGCTTGCTCCGCCATGGTCGGCACCAGGGTGATCGCGGTTGCGCCGCTGCCGATGACCACGACTTTCTTGCCCGTGTAATCAAGATCCTCGGGCCAGTGCTGCGGATGGACGATCTGGCCACGGAAATGACTTTCACCCGGAAAATCCGGTTTATAGCCGTGATCATAGTTGTAATAACCGGTGCAGCCGACTATGAAATTGGCGGTGTAGTGTTCAGTTTCGCCGGTTGCCTCGTTCAGAGCCGAGAGCTTCCAGCATTGGTCGATACCCGACCAGTCTGCCGTTTTAACCGCCAGACCAAAGCGTATATGGCGCTCGACATCGTGCTCCCTGGCAGTCTCCGCCAGATAATTCTTGATCGACGCACCATCCGCCAGCACCTGGCCACCGGTCCAGGGGCGAAAGTTGTAGCCGAAGGTGAACATGTCAGAATCCGAACGGATCCCCGGGTAACGGAACAGGTCCCAAGTGCCACCCAGGGACTGACGACGCTCAAGGATGGCAAACGACTTTCCGGGGCACTCGCGCCTCAGGTGACACGCCATGCCAATGCCGGAAACGCCGGCGCCGATGATAAGGACGTCATAATGTCGTTCGTTCATGCGAGAAATCCCTTCTTTTGTCTTTATTATTGAAGAATGCTCATGGTACACCCGCAACCTCGGGCTCAAATTGGCCCGATTAGCTCTGTTCTCGGGCACCCGGGACAAAATCTAATGGTACACGTTGTGAGGGTCTCCATTGCTCCTCATCGAACCGCAACCCTGGCCGAGGACCGGTCGGTACAATAAAAAAACAGCTCCTACTGATGGAACCAGTAACCTTCAACGGCATCCCATCGCTTCTGGAAAGATCGCCACTGCTGCATAAGCTGCAGGAGGGCGTGTCCGGACCGCTGACCTTGATCACCGCGCCAGCCGGTTATGGCAAAACAACACTGATTCGGCAATGGCTGGCTTCTCAGCCGGAGGCTGCGGCTTGCATGTTGGCCCTGACCGAGAGAGATCGCGACCAGGCACGTTTTTTCGGGCGGCTGGGGGAAACCCTTCGATCCGGAGTTGATGGTTTCGATGCCTCGGCGTTCACGCCTTTCGATGCCGGCAACAATGAAAATCCGTCAGCAATCGCTGACGCCCTGCGCCGGGGCCTGGGCGGTGTCTGCGAGCCCATGGTTCTTGTCATCGACGACTTCCAGCACCTGACAGGAAACACCCTGATTCTTGAGACTTTCAACGACCTGATTCAGACCCAGCCACGATACCTGCAACTGCTCATCGCCAGCCGCTCGGAACCGCAGCTTCGGCTGAGCCATTTAAGACTGCAACACCAGCTCACCGAACTCACCCGGGAAGACCTGCGCTTCAGTGCGACGGAAACCCGGCGACTGTGTAACGCTCTCGACCAGCCGGAAGTCTCCCAGAACACCCTGGACCACCTGATGCAACTGACCGAAGGCTGGGTAACCGGCCTGAGACTCGCCCTGCTGGCGGCACGCCGTAGTGGTGAAGAGGCACTGGAAACGTTTGCCGGGCACCAGCCCGATGTAATGGCCTACTTTGGTGATATGGTTTTGCGCGGCCTTTCGGATTCTCTTCGGGATCTCTGTCTGCAGAGTTCACTGTTCGACCGGATGAACGGCCCTCTGTGCGATCAGGTGCTCCGGCACTCCGGCAGCGCACTAATGCTGGAGAACCTGGCCCGCCAGCAACTGTTCCTGATGCCGGTGGAACGGGATGCCGGCTGGTACCGGTTCCACCCTCTGTTAAGAAGCTTTCTGAGAACACGCCTTGAGCGGGAAACACCGGAACTGGTGCCCGTGTTACATCGCCGTGCAGCAGCCTGGTTTCTGAAAGCCGGCGATTTCCATCAGGCGTTGAAACATGCGGAAGCCAGTGAACAGCCCATGCTTTCGGGCGATGCCCTGGAGGCAGCCTTCACGCTGTGGGCCCGAGAGGGCCAGTTCTCGAGCATCCTTTTCTGGGAGCACCGCCTGCTGGGAAGCGCCCTGCTGCAGCGCACAGCCATTGCCGTGCCGCTGATCTGCACACTGATTCTGTCCGGCCGCTTCGACCAGGCCCGGCCCATGCTGGACAGTTTTCGGCAGAGCGGCCCGGGAGATATCGCAGCAGACCACCATCGGGTGCTGGTTCGATTCCTGGAGCTTTATCTTGAACTGTTCCAGGACGACACACGGTTTATCAACCGCAGGGACTACGACGAACTGATCAGTCTGAGCCGGCATTACGACATCTATCCGCTGAGTTTGTGCATGGGTGCCTATCACCATCTGCAGCATGCGCGACCGGAACAGGCACTGGATTACGCTCGCCAGGGAAAAGAAGCCCTGAAACAGTCCGGGCACCATTTTATGGCGGACTATGCCGGGCTGATCATTGCTCTTTGCCACCGAAGCCTGGGCCGCCCCGGTGAGGCCATGAGGGATGTTGAGGATGCATGGCGTGCCATGCCCGCCCACGGCGCCACACGGATTCTGCGTGGCACCGCAATGGTGGTGGCTCTGTACGATCAGAACCAGCTTACCGAAGCCGCCAATCTGTGTAACGACCTGCTACCCCGGCTGAACCGGACCTCGGCTATTGAAGTTACCGCAACGGTCTATCTGACCTATGCCCGTTGTCTTTGGGAAACCGGCCAGACCGAAAAGGCCACTCATTTCCTCGCCAGGCTGGAACAGATTCTGGAGCCGGCGCGGAACCAGCGGTTTCTGAGCCACCTGCTGGCTGAACGCCTCCGTCAGACCTGGTTGGCAGGCAACAAAGCGCGTTCCGATGAACTTGCCCGAAGAGCGGGGCTTGCCGAATTTCTCAACGCGGGTGCCTGGGATCAGCCCAAAGGCTACACAGAACAGCGGGAACGCCAGGGTCTTGCCACCGTTTACTGGTTACGGGCCACCGGACGCCCATCCACGGCCGCACGTATTCTACGGGTCCTGGCACTGGAGCTCAGAGATACCCGGCTGGTGAGCCGGTCCCTCGTGATTGATGCCAACCGTCATCTCTGCGAGGGTGTCGGGGCAGAACAAAGCCGCCGGGTGATCAGCCAACTGATACAGGATTATGGCTTGCATAACCTGACCCGCAACCTGTTCGACGAGGCTCCCGGCATGGCCAACCTGTTGTCCGCCGCAACCGGCCAGGGCCTGGATTTACCCGACAGCTACCGTTCGCTGTATGGCGATCTGCTCAGTCCTGACGCATCCGCCAGCCCCGTCTCCATGGCCCTGCTTACCGCCCGTGAACGGGTGATATACGAGCTGTTGCTCGATGGTCGCAACAACCGGCAGATCAGCGATCAGACTGGCAACACCCTCTCCACCATCAAATGGCATCTGAAGAACATCTACGCCAAGCTCGGTGTCTCCAATCGAACCGAAGCCGTCCTGCTGACTACCGGTAAAGACCGACCCGGGCTTGACGGCTGAGGCGGCAACCAAAGCACCCACCGGTTCACATTTTCAGACACTGAACAGAAAATCCCCTCCCGCCCCCTCCTTTGGTAGGGGGCATTTTCCTGCAAGGTCCGCGACTCTCACCCCTGCTCCAACAACCACAATAACCTCAAGCAGGAAACAAGGAGAGGGATCATGAGTATCACTCCATGGGTCACCTGGCCCGCACTCACCAAGTTCGGCACCATCGGTATTATCGGTGGCCTGCTGACACTCGGTATTGAGCGCACCGAACTGCTCAACAACAACATGTTCGATGTCGAAGACTGGGACCGGCTGAACGCGGGCATTACCTGCGATGAACGCAGCCTCACCGCACGAACCGAAGATGGCACCTGTAACATTCTGGAGAACCCCGCCGAGGGATCCGCCTTCAGCCGTTTCGGTCGCAACGTCGATACCGAGCTGACCTACGCGGAAACCGAGAACGACACTCTGTTGGTACCGAACCCCAGGGAAGTCAGCAATGTGTTGATGGCCCGGGGCGAAGAGATGAAACCGGCCACTATCGTAAACTTCGCAGCCGCAGCCTGGATCCAGTTCATGGTTCACGACTGGTTCGATCATGGCCCGAGAGCCGAAGGCAACGACATTGTGTTCCCGCTGCCACCTGGCGACCCCCTGGGTTCTGGCACCATGAGCGTCCAGCGCACCCAGCCTGATCCGAGTCGCGCGCTGGCGGAAGCCGGCCGCCCAGCCACCTATCAGAACACCAACACGCACTGGTGGGACGGTTCGCAACTGTATGGCAGTGACAAGGAAACCAGTGACAAGGTACGCGCCTTTGTCGACGGCAGGCTGAAAGTGGAAGCCGACGACACACTGCCCACCGAATTCATCAGCGGCAAACCGGTCACCGGCTTCAGTGAGAACTGGTGGGTCGGCCTCAGCATGCTGCACCGCCTGTTCACCCAGGAACACAATGCCATTGCGGCCCACCTGAAGCAGCAATACCCGAACGCCACCGACCAGTGGCTGTATGACAAGGCCCGGCTGGTAAATACCGCCCTGATGGCCAAGATTCATACCGTGGAATGGACCCCGGCGATTCTCGACAACCCCATTCTCAAGCGCGCAATGTACGCCAACTGGTGGGGCATAGGCGGCGACCGCGAGAACCGTGAATTCTTCCAGGACGCACTGGATGAGTTGACCAATAACGTTTCCGGCATCACCAATCTGTTCCGCCTGTTGGGCATCGACAGCGATATCGCCAACATGGAACCGGGAGTGATCGATCATGCCCTGGGCGGACTCGTGGGCTCACGTGCTCCGAACAACTACGATGTACCCTACACCCTGACCGAAGAATTCGTGTCGGTGTACCGCATGCACCCGTTGATGCGGGATGACATTGAGGTGTATGACGTTGGCTCCAACGTCGTGAGCGAGCGCATTTCCATTCCGGACACTCGTAACGGCGATGCGGAATATGTGTTGGATAACGTGGGCGCCGACCGCCTCTGGTATTCATTCGGCATCACCCACCCTGGCGCACTGGTGCTGGAAAACTACCCTGAATTCCTCCGCAACCTGTCGATGCCGCTGATCGGTGACATCGATATGGCCGCCATCGACGTTCTCCGGGACCGTGAGCGCGGTGTGCCCCGATACAACGAATTCCGTCGGGCCATCGGCCTCAAACCCATCACCAGTTTCGAAGACCTGACCTCAGACCCGGAACTGCTGGCAAACCTCAAGCGCCTGTATAACAACGACATCGAGCTGATCGATACCCTGGTAGGCTCACTGACGGAAGAGACCCGTCCGGACGGCTTCGGCTTTGGTGAAACCTCGTTCCAGATCTTCATCCTGAACGCTTCCCGCCGACTGATGACCGATCGCTTCTTCACCACCGATTACACTCCGGAGGTGTACACACCGGCAGGCATGGAGTGGGTCGAGAACAACACCATGGTTGACGTTCTGAAGCGCCACCACCCGGCTCTGAGCAGCGCCCTGGCTGGCATGGATAACGCCTTCAAGCCATGGGGCCTGAACATGCCCGCCGAGTATGAAAGCTGGAGTGCCGAGCAAAAGCAGATGCACCTGTGGGTGAACGGCGCCGTGCGTACCGAGTATAACGAGGGAGAACTGCCCGCCCAGCAGGACGTGGATATTGGCGGTCTGATCAGCAAGGTGCTGTGGGACAAGGTGAAAGTCGAGTCTGACGTGGCCCCGGCCGGCTATGAAAAACCGATCCACCCGCAGGCCGTGATGGGAAGGGTGCAGTTCAACGCCACCTCCGGCCACGGATTTACCGGCCTGTTTGAAGGCGCAGACCATGGTTTGGTTCGACTGTCAGTGACCGGCGATCCTGCGGAACGCGGTTTTGCCCCTGGCATGGCTCTGAAACTGTTTGTGGATGGCCAGCCGTCACGCAACGTATCAGCGCTCTATACCCTGTCCGGTCAGGGCAATAATCACAATTTCTTCGCCAACGAGCTGTCGAACTACGTGTCGCCAGAGGTGAACGACTCCCTTGGCAGCACCATCCTCTTCTCCCTTGTGACCACCAAGCCCACGCGACTGATGGTGAACGACTTTTCAGAAGTGAAGCAGAATGGTCAGGCTGTGGACTATCCAAGGGCACCCACCCAGGTGTACTTCGTACCCAACCCGGACCTGAAGGCCAGCCTTCCCAGCGAGCCCCACGATTTCCGGCAAAGCCTGATGACACTGACCGAAGGCACCAAACTGTATGACGTGTATGCCACGGACGCCTACATTCGTACCTCGATCTTCCCATCCCGCAACCGCAGGCTGGCCGAAGAACGCCGCAACAGCGCACGCAAGGTTGGCGAACTGGTTCTGACGTCCGACATGATTGCGTCACAGTTCGGCGATTCAGGCGTGTTCTTCAAACACGAGCGTTACGAAGACCGTTAAAAACACCCCGTGATTTGATTGGAGCATCATTGCCCCGGCCGAGGCCGGGGCTTTTTTTGTGAATACTTTTTTTGCAGCCGGTAAAGCCGGAAGATCGTGATCACATTGGTGACCAGCACCATGCCCTCGGCCAGAGTGCCACCGACCGAGCCGATCACGATGTTGTTGAGCATCCACGCCAGGGCAGCCAGCCCAAGGACAATACGCAAGGGAATACCCCGGAGCATAAACATGCCCACGGTGCCGAAAACGGCGGCGGCGAGGGGGAACACGTCAGTGATCGATTTCCAGGTCGCCCAGGCGGCTACCAGGTTCACCGCCAGCATGGCCAGCATGATGGGCCAGTTGCCCTGGTATTTGCGGGCCAGGGTAATCCGCACGATCACCAGAACGGTGAGCGCCGACGCCGTCCAGCTCTCGAAAAAAGCGAACATCAGGGCGAAGGCAACGTTGGCAGAGATCAGCAGGACCATCAGCCGGTCGTCGTTCTTGTTGGCAAAGCCGGCGATGCAGAATCCCAGGGCCACCAGACCACACACCTGGCCCATCACTTCAGCGAGAGACATCGTAGCGATCGACTCAATCATCCTTCACCGGTTTATTGCTCGCCGCCATAACGGTAATCCCCTCTGCCCGCAAAAGCGTTCAGCCTGCCACAATCAGGGCCTTTGAGCCATGAAGCTCCCTGTGCCACAGTGCTCACGTCATTCAGCAAGGACCCAACCAGGACCATGAAAACCGTATTCTCCCCCCTGCACAGCCGCCGCCATGTCAAAACCGAACTGGACGGTGGGCTGCTGATCGAACCCCACGAGAAGCCTTCCCGTGCCGAAACCATCCTGGCAAGGGTAAAGGATCAGGCGCTGGGCGAGATTCTGGAACCGGAAGAGTTTGGCCTGGAGCCCGTGAAACGGGTGCACACGGCAGATTATGTAGCTTTCCTGGAAACCTGCTGGCAAGACTGGCTGGAGGCCGGCAAACCGGGCGAAGCCATCCCGGCGGTCTGGGCCGGACGCGGCATGCGCCACCGGCTGCCGAGAGACATCGACGGCCGGCTGGGCTACTACAGCTTTGCGGCGGAGACCTCGATTTCGGACGGCACCTGGGAAGCAGCCCGGGCCTCCGCCAACGTGGCCCTGACCGCCCAGAAACTGGTGGCCGAAGGCGAACGCGCCGCCTTTGCCCTGTGCCGCCCGCCGGGGCACCACGCTCACGCCGACCTGTTCGGTGGCTACTGTTTCTTCAACAATGCCGCCATCGTGGCCCAGGCCTTCCGCGACCAGGGTTATGGCAAGGTCGCGGTCCTGGATGTGGACTTTCACCACGGTAACGGCACCCAGGCGATTTTCTATGATCGCAACGACGTGCTGACCATCAGCCTGCATGGCGATCCAGACCTGGTGTTTCCCCATTTTCTGGGCTTCGAAGACGAGATTGGCGAGCGCGCAGGCGAGGGCTACAACCTGAACATTGTCTACCCGCCCAACACGCCATACCGTGTCTGGAGTCAGGGGCTGGAGAAGGCCTGCGAGCGCATCCAGGCATTCCAGCCCGATGCCCTGGTGGTCGCGCTGGGTGTCGACACTTTCGAGGAGGACCCGATCTCTTTCTTCAAACTGACCTCCGGCGATTATCTGACCCTGGGCCAGCGCCTCGCACAGCTTGGACTACCAACGGTATTTACCATGGAAGGCGGTTACGACGTCGACGCCATCGGCGTCAATGCGGTGAACGTGATGCAGGGATTCGACCGGGCTGCAGGCTGAATCAGCCCTTGAAGCCCTTGCCGAGGATATAGACTTCCCGGGAGCGGGAGCGGGAGGAATCCGGCTTTCGCACCACCACCTTGTCGAAGACGGCGCGTACGGATTTCAGGTACTCGTCGTACCCCTCGCCCTGAAACACCTTGGCCAGGAAACTGCCCTTGGGCTTCAGCACCTGACTTGCCATGTCCAGCGCCAGTTCCACCAGGTACATGGACGAGGCCTGGTCGGCAACGGTCACGCCGCTGATGTTCGGCGCCATGTCGGAAATCACCACGTCGACCGGGTCATCGCCCAAGGTGGCCATTATCGATTCAAACACGTCGTTCTCGGTGAAATCACCCTGGATAAAATCGACGCCGGCAATGGCATCCATGGGCAGGATATCGGAGGCGATGACACGGCCCTTGTGGCCCACCAGTTTGGCCGCCACCTGGGACCAGCCACCGGGGGCGGAGCCCAGATCCACAACCACCATGTTGGGGTGGATCAGCCGATCCTTCTTGTTGATCTCAAGTAGCTTGTAACTGGCACGCGAGCGGTAGCCATCCACCTGCGCCTGCTTCACGAAGGGGTCGTTGACGTGCTCTTCGAGCCAGCGGTTACTGCTTTTGGATCGGGCCATGGGGTCTCTTCAGAACGGGAAAGCCAAGCGCTTATTGTACGTGCCGCGCCGGGCCGCGGCAAAACCCTGACAACCGGGCTGGCCACACGTACAATCCGGCCAGCATTCTGTGATTTTTCAGAACCGACCAAGCCCACCTCACCGGAGACTCCCCTCGTGAATCTGGCCGACATCAAAAAGCTGCACCAGAAAAAATACCGGCAGTCGTTTGGCCACTACCTCGTTGAGGGTGAACACCTGATTCTTGAGCTGCAGAAAGCCTTTGCCAGCCAACCTGCTCTGAAGGCTTCGGAACTGTACGTCACCGGTGCCTATGAGCACTGGCAGAGCCCATTCCGAACCCATGTCATCAGCGATCGCCAGATGGCACAGCTTGCCGACACCCGAACACCGCAGGGGATTCTGGCGGTGGTCCCCATGCCGGAACGACCGGCTGAACCGGTATCCGGGGAAAAAGCGATTTATCTGCATGAGGTTCAGGACCCCGGCAACCTGGGAACCATACTGCGCACTCTGGCCTGGTTCGGCGGTTTCGGGTGCCTGCTAAGCCCAGGCAGTGTCGACCCCTTCAACCCGAAGGTGGTGCGTGCCAGCATGGGCGCGATCTTTCACGTGCCTCTTGAGACCGACGTTAATCTGGCTAGCCTTGCCGACCGCTACCAGAGCCTCGCCTGCCTCGATCTCAATGGCGGTTCGATGACATCGCAGGCTTTCCGCCAGCACGACTGTTATCTGTTTGGTAACGAAGCCCGGGGTGTGCCGCGCGAAGCTCTCGACCATCTAAAGGCGGCGCCCTACAGCATTCAAGGCCAGGGCCAAATCGAATCCCTGAACCTGGCTTCAGCGGTTAATATGTGCACCTACGAATTAATGCGGGAGCTTTAGACTGCAAACCCCATGCTCTGAGCACTTTCGGCAATGGTTCTGGTGGATTCCGCCATTGCCTGACGATTGCCAATTGAGCACGATCAGAGGTTGATCCCCAGACCGGACTGATGACTATGGAACGCTATCTCCAGCCCACCGTCTTTTTTGACTATGACCATCCCCGGCTGGCCGCCTGGATTGAGTCTCAGCTGGAGGGTGTGCCCGATGAGCCGGTGGAACAGGTCAAGGCGCTCTATCTCGCCGTTCGTGACAGCATCAGCTATAACCCTTACGTGTTCCGGACTGATGCCAACACGTTCAGTGCCAGTTATGCCCTGGAAAGCGGCGAAACCTACTGCATCCCCAAGGCCGTTCTTCTGGGCGCAGCAGCTCGCTCGATTGGCATTCCCAGCCGGCTTGGGCTGGCCGATGTGCGCAATCATCTCTCAAGCCCGAAACTGATCGAATGGCTGCAGTCGGACATCTTCCGGATGCATGGGTACATCGAGCTGTTCCTGAACGGCCAATGGGTCAAGGCGACCCCTGCGTTCAACCGGCAACTGTGCGAGCTGATGAAGGTGGAACCGCTGGAATTCGACGGGGTGCACGATTCCATGTTCCAGGAGTACACCGAGGACGGTCACGCGCACATGGAATATGTGAACGACCACGGCCTGTTCGACGACGTGCCCCACGAATTCATCGTCTCCGGTGTGCGTGAGGCCTACGGCCATCTCTTCGAGGACGAGGAAGAACCTGACATGCCCAAGGGGAGTCTCGAGCAGGATATATCGAGGCCCTAGAGCCTGCTCGCTACCGAGCCCGTTTCCTGCCTTGTCAGCGCTCCAGTGATCGCATCCAGCACGGCATCAGGGTCAGGCACGGCCTTCGCAGTCTCAGACTCGCCAACACGGCTGAACTGTCGGAAATCAACACTGCCCCAATTCTCCGGATCCGCAATGCGCTGTACCTGGTCGATATTGTCACGGGTTGCCGGTTCCAGCTTGTAGCGGAACACATAGTCCGGTGACATATCATCGAAGTCCCGGCCATTGTGGTAGTCATGCAGGAGGAGCAAGGCAAGCCCACCACCCATGAAATGCCGCCCCAGGCTGACCAGTAACTCCCCGGACCGGATTTTATCCAGGGCTTCGGGTTGCCAGTCGACACTGCCCACCAGCAGATCCTGCCCCGGGACCCGGCCGGCATTCCGGGCAGCTTCAATGGCCCCCAGTGCCATGCCATCGCTCGCGCTCCAGACAGCGGCAGTGTTCGGATAGCGCTCCAGCAGGACTTCTGTTTTTTCCCTGGCCAGCTCACGACTCCAGTTGGCGTATACCAGCTGCAGGAGCTCACTGCGCTGCTGGACGGCAGCCGCCAGTAACCCCCGATCCCTATCCTTGGCAGCAGAGGAATCCAGCGTTCCCGAGAGGGCCACCATGGGGATGCTGGTTCGGGGGGCGAGCGCCAGTTGTTCGGCCTGTTTACCCAGCAGCGTTACCAGTGTGCGGCCGGCAGCAATATTGTCCGGAGAGAGATGGCCCAGCCAGCCTGGCAAGACGGTTCGCGGCATACCGATGCTGGCTCGGGCAGCGTCAGGCACATCGGTATTGAAAGTGAACGCCTTTACCCCCGCCCCATCCGCGAGCCTGAGCATGGGTTCGGTGACATTCTCCTTGCACATGAACAGCAGGTAGTCCGGCTTTTCGTCACGGCCCAACACGTCCTTCGCCATGCGAAGATAGCTGAATCGATGACTCTCCCGGTCGTACTGAACCTCCAGATCTACCTCGAGATCCTCCGCCACCGCCTCCATGAAACCGGCCACCAGTTGCCAGAAACGGGAGTCGTCCGGAGACAGAAAAACAACACTGGGTCTGAGACTGGCGTTTGCAAGAGGAGCTGCAAGCAGGAGCAGGAAACTGATCAACAAGCGGGCTGGATAAGACCTCATGAAACAAATCACCCTCTGGAGGATCTGCCTGGGTTGGCTTTCGTGGAGCCTAAGCTACCGACCTGCCGTGTAACAGACAAGCGGAGATGCGTAACCGAAGTCTCAGTTCAGGGAAGAAGGTTCAGCCGCGGCGGCCGGCTCTTCAAATTCGACATAGAGCTTTCCGGCCAGTTGTTCATAGACGCCGGCGTTTTTCAGGCGCTTCATCTCGGCCGACAGGCTTCTGAGGAATTGCCGGTTGGCTTGTGTGTTGTGACAGGTTAGCCGGTCATAACTTTCAAGCAGCGGACTTGCAGGATCGTAGCTGAGCTTGTCCAGGAACGGACGCACATCGGGAACGGCAGCGATCATAGCGCCAAATCGCTGATGCTCAAGCATGGCCAGATTCTGGGCATCACTCTTGGACCAGACCACATCGACATTGTGAGCCTCCAAAACCCCATCCAGATAGGTCTCATGGCCAATGACCGCCCCTACGGTTTTGCCCTCCAGTTTGGACAAAGCACTGACGGGCTCGTCACCCGGCGGGGTAAACAGATAGTAAGTGAACTTGCCGAGGGGAAAACTCGCGACAACGGCGTCTTCCCCCAGCCGCCGCTCGAGAACTTCGGTAAAAGAATAGATGCAGTCGGCGCCCCGCTGCTCGAACACCAGCATCGCCCGTTTGTAGGGATAGAACTCTTCACTCACTGTGACGTCCAGACCATCCAGGGCCCGATAGAGGATTTTCTGGTAAACCCCGTCGCCGTTTTCGGTCAGCAGACTGGTGATGTCCGGAACCGCAATCCGAACGGCCGGATCGGCCACTGCAGGGGCGCTCAGGATGCTTGCACCAAACAGTAACGCAAGGATAGACAGGAGGAAGCGTTTCATACCACGCGCATCGGTCCATGACGGTAAAAGTGACTATTTTTCATACAGGACTGGAAGTATGACAACGACGTTTCACTTGTGCCAGAAAAACCTTGTTAAACCTGTGGGTTTAGCCATAAAAAAAGCACCGGATCGCTCCGGTGCTTCTCTCTCATCAGGCGGCTGTTTTCTGGTTTACGCCGCTTCGTCTTCGCTTTCATCCACGGAGTTGCGGATCAGGAAGTCAAAGGCGCTCAGGGCGGCCTTCGAACCCTCACCCATGGAGATGACGATCTGCTTGTAGGGCACGGTGGTCGCGTCGCCCGCCGCAAAGACACCCGGTATGGAGGTTTCATTGCGATCGTTGACGATGATCTCACCGTGCTGGCTCAGTTCGATGTCACCCTTGAGCCATTCGGTGTTGGGCACCAGGCCAATCTGCACGAACACACCTTCCAGGGAGATGTGGTGCTGCTCACCGGACTTACGGTCGGTGTAGTTCAGGCCATTTACCTTGCCGTTTTCACCGGTGATCTCCGTGGTCTGTCCGGAGGTGATGATTTCCACGTTCTTAAGGCTGCGCAGTTTCTTCTGCAGGACCTCATCAGCGCGCATTTCGGCACCGAACTCAATCAGGGTCACGTGGCCCACGATGCCGGCCAGGTCGATGGCGGCTTCCACACCGGAGTTACCACCGCCGATTACGGCAACACGCTTGCCCTTGAACAGCGGACCGTCACAATGCGGGCAGTAGGCCACGCCCTTGTTACGGTACTCTTCCTCTCCCGGTACGCCCATCTGGCGCCAGCGAGCTCCAGTGGACAGAACCAGACTGCGCGCCTTGAGGGTGGCACCATTTTCCAGACGCACTTCGTGGGGCATGCCCGGGCGCGAGGCTGGAATCAGCTTCTCGGCGCGCTGCATGTTCATGATATCGACGTCGTACTCTTTGACGTGCTGCTCCATGGCCGAGACCAGTTTCGGGCCTTCGGTATAAGGTACGGAGATCAGGTTCTCGATGCCCATGGTGTCAGCCACCTGGCCACCGAAGCGCTCGGCTGCGATGCCGGTAGAGATTCCCTTACGGGCTGCGTAGATGGCCGCAGAGGCGCCGGCCGGCCCGCCACCAATCACCAGAACCTCGAAGGTGTCCTTCTGGTTGATCTTCTCGGCGTCTTTCTCACTGGAGCTGGTGTCCAGTTTGGCGACAATCTCTTCCAGGGTCATACGGCCCTGGCCCCAGGGCTCACCGTTCATGTAAACGCTGGGCACCGCCATGACTTCGCGCTGCTCCACTTCATCCTGGAACAAGGCTCCGTCGATGGAGGTGTTCTTGATGTTCGGGTTCAGCACGCTCATAAGATTCAGTGCCTGAACCACATCCGGGCAGTTCTGGCAGGACAGGGAGAAGTAGGTCTCGAACTCGAACCGACCTTCCAGCGACTGAATCTGCTCAATCACATTCTGGGAAGCCTTGGAGGGGTGGCCGCCCACCTGAAGCAAGGCCAGTACCAGCGAGGTAAATTCGTGGCCCATGGGAATGCCGGCAAAGCGAACGCCAATATCGGTGCCTACACGGTTAATGGCGAAGGAAGGACGACGCACATCATTGGATTCTTCGGTGCGCAGGCTGATCTTGGAAGACATGGGTTCCAGTTCTTCCAGCAGTTCCCGGAGTTCCTGGGACTTCTTGCTGTCGTCATAGGCCGCAACCAGCTCGATCGGCTGCTGCAGCTTGTCCATGTAGGCCTTGAGCTGTTCCTTGATATTGGCATCCAACATATTCCGACTTCTCCTTTAAATTTCGAAACTAAGTATTTGAAAAAATACGGTGGTCAATTGAAGTTGGTGCAAAGATACGGTCCGGCTACCCGATGCTCAAATTAATTGACCCAAACTGTTTGATAGAACTTTGCTATACCTTGAGACTTGCCTCTGCCCGGGACTTGACCAATAGCGCATATCCACCGAAAGCCTGCCGCAGTATGATGTTGTCATAATGTCGCAACATCATTCTCCGGTACCCAGAATAGGCAACGCATGTTTCTAGACCGTTTCCACTCCGTCCAGGACGGACACGTCGTAATTTCCGCTCTGCAAGCCAGCCAGTTCGCCAAGGAAATCGCCGGGGATTTCAATCCCATCCATGATCCGGATGCCCGCCGTTTCTGTGTTCCAGGCGACCTGCTGTTTGCTATCGTGCTGGCCCGCTTCGGACTGTCGGAAAACATGACCTTCCGGTTCCGCAGCCTGCTCGGAGAGAATGTACCTCTCAAATTCGTCGAAACCGAGGATACGATTGAGGTCTGCGACGATGCCGGCAAGGTCTATATTGAAGTGGACCGCAGTGGCGCCACAACAAACGACCAACAGCTGATCGAGGCCATTACCCGCGCCTATGTGGCGGCCTCGGGGAAGAATTTCCCCCACACCCTAAAACCATTGATGGAGTCGAACGGGGTGATGTTCAATCCCGATCGCCCCATGGTGATGTACGAGAGCATGAGCCTGGCTCTGGACAACCTCGATCTTCCGTCCCCTGAGCTCGAATTGCACAATGCGACACTGGAAGAGGCCGGCAAGCGCGGCAATGTCTTCCTGGAATACCGCCTTACCGCTAACGGCAAACCGGTGGGCGAAGTGACCAAACGGCTCGTATTAAGTGGTCTGCGACCGTATTCCGAAGAGGCGATGGCCGGCGTGATTGAAGAGTTCTATCGCCTCAAGGCCCGCGGCGCCGACTATTTCAACAAGAACAACCGTGGAGACCAGAGCAATGCCAATTCAGCCGGGTGATACCCTGCCAGATATCGAACTTCAGGTAATGGGCGAAAAAGGGCCGGAGAAAATCCGCACCAGCGAGCTTTTTGCCGGTAAGAAAGCGGTACTTTTCGCCGTACCGGGTGCGTTCACACCGACCTGTTCAGCCGCTCATTTGCCTGGCTTTGTGGTGAACGCCGACAAGCTGCGCGCGAAGGGCGTGGATACCATCGTGTGCACCTCGGTCAACGACGCCTTTGTGATGGACGCCTGGGGCAAGGCCCACAATGCCGACGAGATCGTCATGCTGGCCGATGGCCTGGCAGAATTCGCCAAGGCTCTGGACCTGACCCAGGACCGCACCGCCAACGGCATGGGCATTCGCAGCCAGCGTTATGCCATGATCGTCAACGATGGCAAGGTGGAGCTGCTGCACGTAGACCCGCAGGGGTTGGACCTCACCAGCGCCGAGACCATTCTCGAGTCGCTCTGAGCGATACCTTGTATCCAGACACAAAAAACCCCGGAAAATCCGGGGTTTTTCGTTCATAAGCTATCCGGAAGGAGAGCTTAGATCTTGCCAACCAGGTCCAGAGACGGAGCCAGAGTTTCTTCGCCTTCTTTCCACTTGGCCGGGCATACTTCGCCAGGATGCTTGCGAACGTACTGGGCCGCTTTGACCTTGCGCATCAGGTCGTCTGCATCACGGCCAATACCTTCGGCAGTGATTTCCATAGCCTGGATAACGCCGTCCGGATCGATCAGGAAGGTGGCGCGGTCTGCCAGGCCCTGGCCTTCACGCATTACACCGAAGTTGTTGGTGATGGTGCCGGTCTGGTCGCCTACCATGTAGTACTGGATCTTGCCGATGGTCTCGGAAGCATCGTGCCATGCCTTGTGGGTGAAGTGAGTGTCGGTGGACACAGAGAACACTTCAACGCCCAGCTTCTGCAGCTCTTCGTACTTGTCTGCAACGTCGCCCAGCTCAGTCGGGCAAACGAAAGTGAAGTCGGCCGGGTAGAAGAAAAATACTGCCCACTTGCCTTTTACATCGGCTTCGCTGATCTCAACGAACTCGCCGTTTTTGAAGGCGGTAGCGTTGAACGGTTTGATCTCGCTGTTAATGATGCCCATTAAAGAACTCCTTGTTGATGGATTCATAGGTTAATGAATTTGTGGCGCCCACAATACGGATATCGGCGATGCGGATAAAATTGATAATTCCCAAGCCAGGGATAGAAAAAACCTATCTCTGGCTTTTGAAGGGAATTTTTCCGCCACCCCGTTTATGGGGTCTTAACCAGCCAGTTCAATCTTTCCAAAGTCCAGAATATTCTCTTTCGGTGACACTTTAATGGCAGCCACTTCTGCCCGCTTGTTCGCCAGGATATAGACGAAACAGCCAAAATACAGCGCAATCACCAGGGCACCAACCCACTGAATCCGCAAGAAATCCAGCTGGAACAGCATGGTCAGACCAACCATCGCCAGGAAATTGAACACCACATAGTTCACCCGCCCGAGGCGCTGGGCAGTGAGATTGAGGTTGTCGGTATAGAGCCGGATCAATGAATCCAGCGAGTTCACCACCATCAACACGCCCACCGAGATCATGGCAAGGTTGGTAAACGCCGCAATCTGCAAGCCCTCCGCATGATAGTGATAAAGCACAGTAAACCACACACCAATGGCGATGGACGGCACCACCAGCATGGCAATCAGCAACTGCCAGGTACGGATACCGCTAACGAAGCGGGCCGTAAACTGACCGATCATGATGCTCCAGGCAAACCACCAGAACAGGTAGAACTCGTGGTAGTCATTGATGGGCAGGACAAACTGATGAATGTTGGCAAAGTATTCGCCGATCAATCCGGCGGTGCCGAGGAAATCTGCCGGCGAGCCAGCCCCCATGACAAACGCCCGGAACCACATGCCCGCAATCAGAGCAATGAATAGCAGGCTCGAGCCCAGACTCAGGATACGCACATACTTGATCTTGGAGCTGGAGTAGACCGCCAGCCCAATCGCAGCAAACACGATAAAGTAGAACGCCGGTACCACGGACTCGCCGTCACCCAGCATGGGCAGATACCAGGGCAGGTTCACCAGCAACAGATAAGCGGTGAAAGCGCAGGTGCCGATGATCACCACGTTGTTCACGATCTTCACCAGCGGAATTTCAAAGAACTTCACCCGCGGCTCGATGATCGCGAAGTAAAAACAGGTCAGGAAATAGAAGCCCCAGATCAGAAATGCCCAGAACCCGAACTCAATGGCCAGCGGGTTCGCAAAACCATACTCCGGGCTGGCAGAAAGATCGCCATAACCACCAAACTCGGTGAGCGGGAACATGATCAGGCCCACATCAAGACCGGACGTGAACAGTATGGCGATAAAGGTGAAGGTGCGAACCGGCGTGACGCCAATACACTGGATGTCCCACCATTTGTACAGAATCAGGGCAATGGCGGCGAAGGTAAATATCAGACCTGCGGATAACCAGAGTGTCATAACGTCCTCCGGTTACTTTCTTTCTTTTTGATAAACAGCATGGGTGTTCCTCCTCTACTTGGTTCGAATCGGACACAAACCCAGGACTTGCCTATCCGGCGCCCGAAAACGGCAGAACACCGTCGCGCTGATAGGGAAATCCTGAGGGCTTGCAAAACCCCGGGCGCGTTGCACGCCCGGGCGGGATGACGACGCGCTATGCGAGCGCGCGCTTTGCCTGTCCCGGGCGCTGACGCACCTGCCACTGGTCGTCCATAACCACAGGGGCATCAGAAGGTTGCAGGGGCTCCCTGCCCCGAATCAGGTCGGCTGCCCGCTCGGCCACCATGATGGTGGGCGAATTCAGGTTGCCGTTGGGTATGGTCGGGAAGATGGACGAATCCACCACCCTGAGATTCCGGATGCCGTGAACCCGAGTCTCCGGGTCCACCACCGCCAGCTCGTCGGTGCCCATCTTGCAGGAGCAGGACGGGTGGTAGGCGCTCTCCACCGCCTGGCGGACAAACGCATCGATTTCTTCATCGGTCTGCACCTCTGCACCGGGCTGGATCTCCGCGCCCCGATACTCGTCCATGGCCGGCTGATTGATGATTTCCCGGGTCAGGCGCACACAATCCCGGAAGCCTTCCCGATCTGCCTCGTGCTGCAGATAGTTGAAGCGGATGGTCGGTGCCTGTTTCGGATCGGCCGATTGCACATGCACAAAACCCCGACTTTTCGGCTTGTTGTGACCAATGTGCAGCTGGAATCCGTCTCCGTTGAAGGCTTCTTTACCGTCGTAGCGCATGGCCGCCGGCAAAAAGTGATATTGCAGGTCGGGCCACTCGACGCCGGCCTTGGACCGGATAAAGCCACAGGACTCAAAGTGGTTGGTGGCGCCCAGGCCGTCCTTGCGGAGAATCCAGCGAATACCGATCTTCAGCTTGTTCCACCAGTCCAGCTTGCCGTTGAGCGACACCGGCTGCTTGCAGCGGTACTGAAAGTAAAACTCCAGGTGGTCCTGCAGGTTCTCACCAACGCCGGGTAGCTCGTGCTTTACCTCGATACCAGCCTTTTCCAGTACCTCACGCTTGCCAATTCCGGACAGCTGAAGCAGGTGGGGTGAACCGATAGAGCCCGCTGACAGGATGACTTCCTCGGCGGCTTTCGCCTCGTGCACCTTGCCGCCCTGTTCGTAACGAACACCGGTGGCGGTTTTGCCATCCAGCAACACCTTGTGCACCAGGGCATGGGTGACCACAGTCAGGTTATCGCGCTCCATGGCAGGGCGCAGATAGGCGTTGGCGGTGGACCAGCGACGACCGTTCTTCACGGTCATATGCATGGCGCCGAAGCCTTCCTGCTGGGTTCCGTTGTAATCGCCGGTTTCGAAATAACCGGCATCAGAGCCCGCCCGGATAAAGGCCTTGTAAAGCGGGTTCTGCATGTTGTTGCCGTTGTTCACACCGAGCGGGCCTTTATCACCCCGGTAATCATCGCCGCCAAACGCCCAGGTTTCGGCTTTTTTGAAATACGGCAGGACATTCCGGTAATGCCAGCCGGTGGCGCCTTCAGAATCCCATTCGTCAAAATCCCGGGCGTGACCACGGACATACACCATGCCGTTGATGGAGGAAGAACCGCCCAGAACCTTGCCCCGGGGGCAATGCATACGGCGGTTGTCCAGATACGGCTCCGGCTGGGTCTCGAACTGCCAGGCGTATTTCTTGGTGTTCATGGGAATGGACAGCGCGGTGGGCATCTGGATGAAGATGCTCTTGTCGCTGCCGCCGGTTTCCAGCAGCAGCACCCGGTGGCGTGCGTCCTCGGTCAGGCGGTTGGCCAGTACACAACCGGCGGAACCCGCACCCACAATGATGTAGTCGTATCGGTTTTCTGTCATACGCATTCTCCTCTGTGGCTTGCGGGCTTAAAACGGGGCATCCAGATCCTGCATGCCGATGTAGACGGACTTGATCTGGGTGTAATGCGCTATGGTCTCGCGCCCGTTTTCCCGGCCGATGCCGGAGAGTTTGTAGCCGCCCACCGGCATTTCCGCAGGGGAGGCACCGTAGCTGTTGATCCAGCAGATACCAGCCTGGATCTGGTGAATCACCCGGTGGGCCCGACGGATGTCGTTGGTGAACACGCCGGCCGCCAGCCCAGTGTCTGTGTTGTTGGCCCGGGCAATCACCTCGTCCTCGTCGCGGAAGGTGAGCACCGACATCACCGGCCCGAAGATCTCTTCCTTCACGATGGTCATGTCATCGGTGCAGTCGGTGAAGATGGTGGGCTCCACGAAATAGCCGCCTTTGGAATCCTCCGGCTCAAAGGCCCGCCCGCCGTGGCTCAGGGTGGCCCCTTCAGAGAGGCCTTTGGCGATGTAATCCAGAACCAGGTCCTGATGCTTCCTGGAAATCAGGGCACCAAAGTTGGTATCCGGATTCATCGGATCACCCGGCTTGATGTTCTTGCGGGTGCGCTCCAGCAGGCGTTCCATGAAACGCGGGTACAGATCTTCATGGACAAACACCCGGGTACCGTTGGTGCAGATCTCGCCCTGGGTGTAGAAGTTGCCCACCATGGCGGCAGAGATGGCGTTTTCCAGGTCGGCATCGTCAAAGATGATCAGCGGGGATTTTCCGCCGAGTTCCATGGTGACGTCTTTCAGGGTGGAAGATGCCGCAGCCATTACCTTCTTGCCGGTAGCCACTTCGCCGGTGAAGGAGACCTTGGCGATCTCCGGATGATGGGTCAGCCATTGGCCCACCTCTGCGGCGCCCTGCACCACGTTGAACACGCCAGCCGGCACACCTGCCTCGGTAAAGATCTCCGCCAGCTTAACCGCACCCATGGGGGTTTCCTCTGAGGGCTTGAAGATCATGGCGTTGCCACAAGCCAGGGCCGGCGCGGATTTCCAGCAGGCAATCTGGATCGGGTAGTTCCAGGCGCCTATGCCAGCGCAGATGCCCAGGGGCTCCCGGCGGGTGTAATAAAAGTCACCCCCCAGATCCTGCTGGTTGCCCTCGATGGAGGGTGCCAAGCCGCCAAAGAACTCGATCGCATCGGCGCCCGTTACCACATCCACGGCTTCCGCTTCCTGCCAGGGCTTGCCTGTGTCACGCACTTCGGCGGCGGCCAGCTCGTCATTCCGTTCTCTCAACAGCGAAACCGCCCGCAGCAGAATCCGGCTGCGTTCGATGGCCGTCATCGCAGACCACTCGGCAAAGCCGGCCCGAGCACTTTCAATGGCAGCCTGCTGCACGGACTCATCCGCCACTTCCACTTCGTAGATAACCTCGCCTGTGGCCGGGTTTACCACGGGGAAGGTTTCGCCGGTGCTGTTGGCCAGGAAACGGCCATGGACGAAATTCTGAACAACAGGAAGAGATGCAGACATAGTAATCAGATACCTCGGTTCGGTGTCTTCTGGCCTTGTGGGCCATTTGAATCTATCGCGGCTCAGGCGGTGGCCTGGGCCAGTGTCTCGTGGACAAATTTCTTGCAGAGCCGCTCGCCGGCTTCAAAGCTTTCTGCCGGGTCCAGGCTCAGGGCACTGCGCAGCCAGAAACCGTCAATCATTGCCGCGGTTTGCCGGGCCGCCTCGGTCGCCACAGCCGGTTCGAGCACCTGCGCAAACGAGTACCGCAGATTGCTGTAGAGCCGGGCATTGTTGATCTGCTGCAGCCGCTTCAGCCCGGGCTCATGCATCGACCGGGCCCAGAAGCTCAGCCAGGTCTTGGCGGCCAGCGCCGAGCGCTGGAACTCGGAAAAGTTTGATTCGATGATGCAGTTCAGCCGCTGCTCGGGGGAGCGGTCGGTCCTGGCCATGCGCTCCCGCAGCTCCTTGCCCAATTGATCCAGCAGATAACGCAGAGCTGCCTCAATCAGACCCTGCTTGCCACCGAAGTAGTGGCTGATAATCCCGGAGGACATGCCCGCCCGCTTGCTGATGCTCACGATGGTGGTGTTCTGCATGCCCAGCTCAGCAATCGAATCCATGGTGGCTTCAATAAGTTGCTGCTTGCGTGTGTCTTTAACCCCAACTTTTGGCATGGCGGCTTCGGCTACTCGTCTTGTTTCCGGTGTTGAAAAGCAGCGCGACTTGGCCCTGCTTTTTATTAATTGAACGTTCAATTAATAAAAAGCTTACAGAAGCAGGATAAGAAATTCAAACCTGTGTAAAAAATAGCCAATCTCAGGGCGACGCTAGCGCGACCCTGTGGTGGCTACAGGAGGGGTAAGCAAGTGTCAGCTTTGGCGGCGGTAGTCGGGATTGGTCCAGCACACAGGAAGCGCTTCACCTGAGGGAAAGGCAAGGTCCGATTTTGCAAAGGATTCCGGGTCCTGCGCCTCTTCCCCGTAATGGAGGCTGCCGCGAACCTCTTGGACATGGGGGTCAAACAGTGCCTGGGTATCCAGTACTTCAATCAGGTGCCCGGTTGCTTTTTCAGCGACAAACATGGAGGCCTCCTCGGGATAGGTTTTACCCCTTAAACGTAGCAGATGCGCCGCCATCCAGACAGGCAAGCCTGGTCACCGGGAGCCCAGGGCGCGCGCAGGAAACGCTGGAAAACTCGAAATATGAGACATTTCGCTACATTAAATATCGGTTGGCGGCTTTTCTGGCGCAGAAAGATTGATAAGCTGAACTTTGCGACAAAAAAATAAAAGCCTGCTGGCTAAATAACGGGGTCTACTGTTCGTGATCCTCAGCAATGCTCTGCGTATCCTTGTTCTGATGCTGGCCTTGAGCGTGTTCCAGTCTGTTCACGCGGATGCCGGCCCGGTTTCGGTGATCTCTGCCACACCGATTGAGAGCCACTTCCAGTACTGGGAAGACACCGGTGCCGCCGCAACACTGGCCCAGGTTCGCGCTCTTCCCGATTCCGCCTGGCAGCACAGGCCCACTGGCAAAGCGACCTTTGGCATCACAGATTCCGCCTATTGGCTGCGGGTTGAGGTGCATAACCAGACCGATCGTGACCAATTGCTGATCGCCGAGCTGGCCTACTCGCAGCTCGATGACGTGGTGTTCCACGAGCTCTCAGACGGCTCTCTGATTCGCGAATTCCGCACCGGGGATACCCGCCCCTTCTATCCGAGGGATGTTGACCATCCCAGCATGCTGTTCAGGTTCCAGGTGGCACCGGACAACCTGAAAACGCTCTACATACGGGTAGCAACACAAGGCACGATGGTGGTGCCGCTACAGATATGGCATCAGAGTGATTTTTACGAGGCCGCCGCCAACGAGCAAAAACTGCACTTTTTCTACTACGGCAGCCTGGCGGTCATCATTCTGATCAACCTGGCCGTGTTCCTGACCCTGCGTGAACGGCTGTACCTGTACTACGCGCTGGCCATATCCGGGTATTTCCTGTTTTTTGCCGCGGTTCGCGGTTACACCCTCCAGCATGTTTATCCGGAATCACCGTTTCTGCATGCCCATGTGTTGATGCTCTCCATTCCTTTCCTGGCCATGTTCTCACTGCTGTTCTGCATGGAGTTTCTGAAAGTCCGCTCACACAGCCCGCGGCTTTACCGCGCTCTGCAAGCTATGTTGGCGTTCGAGATCCTGTATTTCCTGAGCGCTCCACTCTTGAGCTACGACACCGGTATCCGGGTTGCGGCGATCTCCGCATTCGCATTCTTTTCGCTGCTGCTGGTGGCAGGTCCTGTCACCTGGGCCGCCGGTGTTCGGGCCGGCATTTTCTTCACCATTGCCTGGACACCACTCACGGTAGGAGTATCGGCAACAGCCGGTCGCGCTCTTGGCCTGTTGCCGGAGAACTTCTTTACCGAGTACGCCATGCAGATAGGATCCGGGCTCGAAGCTTTCATTCTCACGCTCGCCCTTGCCGACCGCCTTTATCGGGAACGGGAACAGAAAATCCAGGCCCAGGCCGACATCCTGCAACAGCAGAAAGCCCGCAGCGATGCCCAGACCCGGTTGAATGAAGCGCTCACCCATGACCCGGTTACCGGTCTTCCAAACCGCAACCGCTTCGAGTGGATGGTGGATGAGCAATTCCGGCAACACCCCAATGGCCGCTTCATGGTTGGCGTTACCCGGATAACCCAGCTTGAGGAAATCAACCGCACCCTGGGCCTCGACCGCAGTGAGCGCCTGCTCAAAGCAATGGCAGAACAGATGATCAAGCTGGCAGCGGAACTACCGATGGTTCACTCCACCGTCAATTCCGAAGGTCGTGAGGAGCTCGTCTACCAGCTTTCCGGAGACAGCTTTGGCCTGCTGGTGGATATCGACAAAACGGGGGACGATTTCAAGTCATTGGATAATGCCCTGAAGCAACTGGCCGAGCCGGTGTTACTGGACAACATCGCCATAGAAGCCAACCCCCGGTTCGGTGCCGCCAGCTTTCCGGAACACGGAAAAAAAGCGGCTCTCCTGATCCGCAACGCCCACGTTGGCATGGAAATGGCCCCTCACGGTCCCTATGAGACCGGTCTGTATTCGCGGAAAAACGATATCTACGACGAGAGCCGACTGACATTGATGTCTGACCTTCGAGAGGCTCTGCTCAACAACCAGACCCAACTCTACTATCAACCGAAAACCAATCTGGCCACGGGCAAGGTAGTGGGCGTGGAAGCCCTGATTCGGTGGCACCATCCGGAAAGAGGCTGGGTGCCACCGATTGACTTCGTTCCCATGGCGGAGAAAACCGGTGTGATCAAACACCTGACGCGCTGGGTGGTGGATCAGGCAATGAACGATCTCAAAGCACTCCACGAGATTGATCCGGAGCTGACCGTCTCAGTGAATATCTCCGCTCGCGACCTCGGCTCCCCAGAACTGATTGGCCTGTTTGAAACCCGCATAAAGCGATATCAGCTACAGGCGGAACAGGTCATCATCGAACTTACCGAAACCGCGGCCATGGACGATCCACACCGGGGCCTGAAAGCCCTAAATGAATTGACGGCGATCGGGCTCAAGCTCTCGATTGACGACTTCGGCGCCGGTTACTCCTCACTCTCCTACCTGAAGAAGCTGCCAGCCAGCGAAATAAAGCTGGACCGCACCCTGCTGCAGGACATCGAGTCCAGCGACAGCGCCCGGATGATTGTGGAAACCGCCATCAGTATGGGCCAGGGCCTCGGTTATCGGGTGGTTGCAGAAGGCATTGAGACCGAAAAATCGGCACGCCTCCTTGAATCGCTCGGAGCCGAAATGCTCCAGGGCTACTGGATCTGCCCACCGAAGTCTCTGGACGATCTCAAGGCATGGCTGGAGGTTGAAAGAAAGACGACGGGCCTCCAAGGACTAAGCTAAGAGTAAATTTCTTGGGAAAGGATTGTTCTTTCTATGAGCCTTGATCAGATTCAGGCCCTTATCGACACCTGGACGGGCTTGGGCATCTGGCTGGCACTCCTTGGCGCCAGTGTTGCCTGGGTGATCTACGACCTGAAAACCAGCAACAGCCATATCGCCTCCATGATGCAGTGGGTTTGGGGGCTGACCGTGCTTTACTCGGGACCGATAGGCCTTGCCATCTACCGATATTCCGGGCGCAAACAGATCCCCACGGACAGTCTTGCCCGCAAGGGTTTTCGTTCGGTGGCCCATTGCTATTCGGGCTGCGGCATAGGCGAGATTCTCGGGGTGATCATCTCGGTTGGCCTGTTTGCCATGGGCAACTTCTGGGCAGCCATCATCACCTTTACCCTCGCGTATATATTTGGCTTTGCCCTGAACATTGGCCCGATGATGCAGAACGGGATGCCCTTCAAGGAAGCCTTCAAGGGCGCGTTCGTTGCGGAAACCATCAGTATTGTGGTCATGGAGTCCGTGGCAATCACCACCGACCTGTATCTGGGCGGAGATGCAACCATGGGTGATGCCCTGTTCTGGTCATCACTTTACGTATCGCTCTCACTTGGGTTGTTTGCCGCCTGGCCGGCCAATCTGCTGTTGATCAAATACGGCCTCAAAGGCGGCATGGGCGACCCACGGGATGAGGACGCTGCTTCCCACGCGCACTGCCACTGACGGCTCCATGGCTTGGGCCTGCGTGAACCTGCCTGGGAAGCGATCAGCTTCCGGCCGCGCGCAGGGCCTGCCCCAGGGCTGAATAATAACCCTGGAATGCACGATTAACCCGTTCCCGTTGCGCGCCAACCGGATAGAGCCCCAGTTTTGCCTCTTCGGATTCCCGGGTTCCGCTTACCAGAAAGGCATTCTTTACGTCGGAATCCTGCACAAAGGCCTCAAACGCCCGGGCGCAGAGTTCTTCGGGCAGGCTGAAGTACTGAATCCCGGCCGCTTTGTCGGCCTTTATCGAGCACCGGAAGAGTTCGCTGGGCTCTGCGCCTTCTTCGTCCAGCAAAACCGCCTTGAAACACGCCTGTAGACGATCATTCAATGGATGCCTGACCGCGTCGTCCCGGCCAAGCCAGAGTTTCGAGGCAAACTGGCCTCTCTGGGCCTCACCGAACAGCTTCTCGCCGATGTAATGGTCGAAGGCGTGAAACCACTCATGGGCAATGCTGCCGGGACCTGCGTTCTTGGCCAGTGAAAAACTGCGGGTAGCCGGCGTGTAATGGGCCGACACGCCGGGCCGGCCGCCAATGCCGTACTGCAACGCCAGGGTGCCGCGCAGGGACACCAGCGACTCGGTGCCGCCAAGAATGGTCATCAGGTCGCACAGGGCATCGTAGAACAGCAACGCACTGCGTTGTTTCTCCGGCTCGGTGACCCAGCGACCAAGCTCGATTGAACGGAACTGGAAACGACGGCGGACGTCGAGAAAGGTAACCGGCGCTCCGGCACGATGGTCCGGGCCCCGACGGTAAAAGGTTTTAGCCATGGCGCTATTGTACGATGAAATTCCGGCCTGTCTTTCAGGCACCGGGAGAAACATCATTTGGCGGGATTGACCGGTTTTATGTGAATTATGACCGTCTGATTTTTCGCCGGCCTGTGCCACACTGCCAGAACCAATAATGACAATATCCCGAGTGAGTGTTTGCCATGACCGACACCCAGACCCATTACCGCACCTGCAATATCTGTGAAGCCATGTGTGGCCTCGAAATCCAGCATCGGGGTAACGAGATCCTGTCCATCAAGGGCGATAACAACGACCCGTTCAGCCGCGGCCATATCTGCCCGAAAGCTGTTGCACTGCAGGATTTCTACAATGACAAGGACCGCCTGAAAACACCCATGAAGCGCACCGCCGACGGCTGGCAGGAAATCAGCTGGGATGAGGCTTTTGAGGAAATCGCCTCCCGTTTCCGGGCTATCCAGCAGGAACATGGGCAGGATGCGGTCGGGGTGTATCTGGGCAATCCGAACGCCCACAACTTTGGCAACGCCATCATGCTACCGCGGTTCTTCAAGGCGCTGGGCACCAACAACCGCTACAGTTCCGCCTCCGCCGACCAGTTGCCACACCACGTGGCTTCCAACTACATGCTCGGCGCCGGCATGCTGATTCCGGTGCCAGACATCGACCACACGGATTTCATGCTGATCATTGGCGCCAACCCGATTGTTTCCAACGGCAGCCTGATGACAGCACCCGGCGTGGGCAAACGCCTGAAAGCCATCCAGCAACGGGGCGGCAAGGTGGTGGTGGTTGATCCACGGCGCACCGAGACCGCGAAAAAGGCCGACCAGCACCTGTTCATCCGCCCGGAAACCGATGCCCTGTTCATGCTGGCCATGGTCCACACCCTGTTCGAGGAACAGCTGGTTACCCTTGGCCACCTGGAAGACCGGATTGACGGGCTGGAACAACTGGCCGAGGCCGTCAGACCCTATTCTCCGGAATCCGTGTCGGACGCCTGCGGTATGAGCGCTAGCGCCATCCGCGAGCTGGCACGGGAGATGGCCGCTGCCAAGAGCGCCGTTTGTTACAGCCGTATGGGGGCTTCCACTCAATCCTTCGGTGGCCTCTGCCAGTGGCTGAACAACGTGCTGAACATTCTCACCGGCAACTTCGATAGCCGCGGCGGCGCCATGTTCCCCCAGCCGGCCTTTGATCTGGTGCGGGACAAAAAGGGCAAGCCCAGTTCCTATGGCCGTTACGAGTCCCGGGTGCGAAAACTGCCCTACTTCAACAACGAATTCCCCGTGGCCACCCTGGCCGATGAGATCCTCACTCCGGGCGAGGGCCAGATCCGGGCGATGATTACCATCGCCGGTAATCCGGTGCTTTCTGCGCCCGGCGGAGCCCGACTGGAAGAAGCCTTCGATGCCCTGGATTTCATGGTGTCGGTCGATATCTACCTGAACGAAACCACCCGTCACGCCGACATCATCCTGCCAGCCACGACCGGGCTGGAAGTGCCGCACTTCGATGTGTTCTTCAACTCTTTCGCCGTTCGCAATACCGCGAAATTCTCGGAACCGATGTTCGAAAAGGCGCCAAACCAGAAACACGACTGGGAAATTCTGCGGGATCTGGCCCTGCAGTTAACGGGCCTGGAAAACGATGGCGTAACGCCGGAGGTAATGCTGGATCTGAGCCTGAAACACGGCGCCTACGGAAAAGAGGGCATGAGCCTGGAGACCCTGAAAGCCAACCCTCATGGCGTGGATCTGGGACCGCTGCAGCCCTGCCTGGCGCAGCGCATCCAGACCGAAGACGGCAAGATCCGGTTAGCTCCGCAGCTGTATCTGGACGATCTCAAACGCCTGGATGCCTCAGGCCTGTTTCAGGCAGATGAGAACAGCGACTATCCGTTCACGCTGATCAGCCGCCGCCTGCCCCGCAGCCACAATACCTGGACCCAGAACTCCCACCGGCTGGTAAAAGGCAAGAACCCGTGCACTTTGCAGATAAACGCGTCAGATGCACTCAAAATCGGGCTTGAAGACGGACAACTGGCCACGGTTACGTCGGCTTCCGGGAGCATCAACCTGCCGGTGGAAATCGACGACGATATGTTCGAGGGTGTGATCAGCATGCCCCAGGGCTGGGGCCACAACCGGCCCGACACCGCCATGTCGATCGCCGAGGGACAACCCGGCGTGAGCATGAACGACGTCACTGATTCCGGGCGCATTGACGCACTGACGGGCAATGCGGCGTTCAATGGAACGAGGGTAGCCGTGCGCGCAGCCTGAAGTGAGATATGGCATGGAGAAGGTTGCGCGTCTTGCTGAATAGGGGAAGGCGGTCAGTCAGTCCTGGTTGGGACTACGGGACTGATCGGCACGCAAGTAATCGTCACTGACTTCCAATTCATAGACAGTTTTCGATTGAACCAGGCAGTCGAGCATTTGTTTGCGTGCCCTGTGATATTTTTCATCGATTACGTTGCGATCTTTCGCCCACGTTTCCCGATCAGGCCACTGAGCATAACCAACCAGGATATTCGGCTTGTCTGAGGTATGGAGTCTTGAACCAAAACTGCCACAGTGCTCATAGATCGCTTTCGTCACTTCAAGCCAGGCTTCGCGAAATGAAGTCTCTGTGCCTTCCTTGATTTCAAACTCATAAACGGCAACAAACATTCATTTTCTCTCTGAGTGCTAACGCCCGGCTCACGCGCCGGTCTGGAGCCGCGAAGCGGCGGAAAACCGGTCGCTGTGCAGCCGATGATTATGCCCTGCGCCCGATTTCTGATACAGCATTCCAGGGGCGAATATTCTTAAGCTGATCCTCCAGAGCATCTTCTGCAATCTCAGTGTCGTAGGCAGCCTGAGCTCGCAACCAGTAGCCATTGGACAAACCGAAGAAACGACAGAGTCGAAGGTCCGTGTCTGCGGTTATCGAACGCTTTCCCGCAATAATCTGGCCGATCCTCTGAGCAGGCACCCCAATCTCCTTAGCCAATCGGTATTGAGAAATACCCATAGGCTCAAGGAACTCCTCCTTCAGTAACTCGCCTGGCGTTACAGCTTCAATGTTGCGCATGAGTTACCTCCTAATGGTAATCAACAATTTCCACATCTTCCGCGCCAGCCTTGGTCCAACGGAAGCAAACCCGGAACTGCTTGTTAATTCGAATGCTGTGCTGACCTTGGCGGTCACCATGCAACGGTTCCAACATATTCCCGGGCGGTACTTTAAGATCATCCAACTGGCTTGCAGCCTGGAGTTGCCGAATTTTCCTCAAAGCAACTCGCTCATAACTGACGAAGCGTCTGACGCGGCGTCCGCTTGCCAGCTTCTCGGTATCCTTACACTTGAACGATATGATCATGAGGAAATAATGACGCAGTGCGTTATTATCGTCAAACGTTATTATTCAGAATAGTGTGTGGAGAGGGGCATAACGCCCGCAATCACGCGCTTGTCGCGTGGATTGAATTGTTATGCCAGCTGAACCAAAATATACCAATTATTGGTACTAGTGAGGTGGCACCATGCAAAAGAACACCAGCATCACTCTAGGCCATCATTTTGATGCGTTCATTGCAGAACAGCTCAAAAATGGCCGATACAGCTCAACCAGCGAGGTAGTTCGTGCAGCACTACGCCTACTTGAGGAGTCCGAAACACGCCTGACCACAATTCGTAAACTGCTCAAGGAAGGCGAGGACAGTGGTTTTGAAGACTACTCCTATGACTCGTTTATTCGCGAACTGGACAACGAAGGGCGCTGATGCCAAAGTTTAAGCTTTCCAGGAAGGCCAAAGCTGACCTCAAATCTATTGCCCTATACACGGAACGTGAATGGGGCCGTGATCAACGAAACCACTATATTCTTCTGTTTGACCAATGCTTCCACCTTCTGGGTGAAAATCCAAATCTGGGGCAAGCATGCGATGAGATAAGTCCAGGCTACCGACATTACCCTCAGGGAAGCCACATCATATTTTATCGGCTAGCCACCGAGGGTTTTGTTGAAATTATCCGCATCCTGCACAAACGCATGTTACCTGAGGGGCATCTGCTTTAGGGCATAACAGCTAATTATAAGAACGCGTTCGTATATCACCTGCTCGTAAAACTCCAATAAAAAATGCTCAAGACAAAACGAATTTATACGATAAAACAATCGTTTGAGCACCAACTACCACGGCTACCGCCGGAGTAATGCGAACGTGTTCGTATAACTCCGGCTGTTCAGGCGGGTTTACCACTCCAACTGAGCCCCGGTCTGGTATTCAATCACCCGCGTTTCGAAGAAGTTCTTTTCCTTCCGAAGGGTGGCCTGTTCGTCCAGCCAGGGCGAGACGTTCTTTGCTCCCGGGAACGGCTCTTCCAGGCCGACGGTGCGGGCACGGCGGTTGGCCACAAAGCGGAACTGTTCGCTGTGGTACTCGGCCGAATAACCGAGAATTGGGTCCCGCAGGATGTAGTCCGCATAGGCCTTCTCGGCGGCTTCGGATTCGTCCCACATCTCGCGCACGGCCTTGGGGTCGAAGGTGATGTTCTCCTCTTCCACGATCTGGTTCACCACCTTAAGGCCGAATGAGAAGTGCATGGCCTCGTCCCGCAGGATGTACTGCAGCTGCTCGCCGGTGCCGCGCATCAGGCCCCGGCGCTGGAGGGCAAAGATGGGGCTGAAGCCGTTGTAGAACCAGGTGCCCTCGAACACGGCGGCGAAGAACAGGTAAGACATGATGAATTCCTGCAGTTCGTCCTTGTTGCGCAGGTTCATTTCTGGCCGCATGGCCGCATCCAGGCGGCGGTTGGCAATCTGGATCTTGCCGTTGATAGCGGGTACCACGCGGTAGCGGTTGTAGATTTCGCTCTGGTTCAGGTTGAGGGTTTCGATGCAGTGCTGGTAGGCCCAGGTGTGCATGGCTTCCTCGTATACCTGGCGGGCCTGGTAGATTTGCAGTTCTGGCGCGCTCATTTTTTCCATCACCGCCAGGCCGATGTTGCGCATGGCCAGGATGTCGGAGGTGGTGAGGTACGCCAGTACATTTTCATACACATGCTTTTCTGGCGCGGTTAGCCGGTGATGGTAGTCATGGACGTCCTGAGCCATGTTCACGTCCAGGGGGGTCCAGTGGTTCTTGTTGGCGTTCATGAAGTACTCCCAGGCCCAGGGGTACTTGAACGGTGCCAGCTGGTTAATATCGGTTTCGCCATTGATAACGCGTTTGTCGTCCACATTCACCGGTGCCGGGGCGCCGGGATGTGCCGCTTTGGCTTCGGTTTTCGGTTCGTCGTCCCAATCGAGCATGGTTATGCCTCGCAATCGTTAAGTGAGCAGTTACTGACAGGCTTCGCAGTCTGGATCGTCGATGCTGCATACCTGCGGTTGCGGCGCGGCAACCGGGGCGGTTTTCTCGGCGCCGGTGGCACCCAGGGAACGCAGGTAGTAGGTGGTTTTCAGGCCACGTTCCCAGGCCAGCTGGTACAGGGCGTCCAGCTTTTTGCCGCTGGGTTCGGCCATGTAGAGGTTCAGGCTCTGGGCCTGGTCTAGCCATTTCTGGCGCCGTGCTGCGGCTTCCACCAGCCATCTTGCGTCGATCTCGAAGGCGGTGGCGTAGCGGGCCTTCAATTCGGCCGGGATGCGGTCGATCTGCTGAACGCTGCCGTCGAAGTATTTGAGGTCGTTCACCATCACGTTGTCCCACAGGCCTTCGGCCTTGAGGTCTCGGACCAGGGAGGGATTCACCACCGTAAACTCGCCGGAGAGGTTCGATTTCACGAACAGGTTCTGGTACGCCGGCTCAATGGACTGGGACACACCCACGATGTTGGAAATCGTGGCCGTGGGGGCAATGGCCATGACGTTACTGTTGCGCATGCCGTTTTTCGCAATCAGTTCACGCACCGGCGACCAGTCCAGCCGGGCGTTGGTGTTTACGGACAGGTCCCCTTCCCTGCGGTTCTCCTTCAGCAGGTTGATGGAGTCGATCGGCAGGATGCCCTGCTGCCAGAGAGAACCTTCGTAGCTTTCATAGGCGCCTCGCTCACCTGCCAGCGTGGCCGACGCACGGATGGCGAAGTAGCTGAGCTGCTCCATGGCCACGTCGGCAAACTCCACCGCTTCCGGGCTGGAGTACGGCAGGCCCAGTTGATAGAGCGCGTCCTGGAAACCCATGAGGCCAAGGCCGACCGGGCGATGCCTGAGGTTGGAGTTCCGGGCCTGGGGTACGGCGTAGTAGTTGATGTCGATAACGTTATCGAGCATGCGCACGGCGGTGTTCACCGTCTGTTCCAGGCGCTGCACATCCAGCTCGCCGTTGGCGATATGCGCGGCCAGGTTCACGGAACCGAGGTTGCATACGGCGATCTCTTCGGCACTGGTGTTCAGGGTGATTTCCGTGCACAGGTTAGAGCTGTGCACCACGCCCCGGTGCTGCTGGGGGGAGCGCAGGTTGCACGGGTCCTTGAAGGTGATCCAGGGGTGGCCGGTTTCGAACAGCACGGTGAGCATCTTGCGCCACAGTTGCTTGGCCGGGATTTTCTTAAACAGCTTGATCTTGCCCTGTTCGGCCAGCGCCTCGTAATGCTCGTAGCGTTCCCGGAAGGCGTTGCCATACAGGTCGTGCAGATCCGGCGCATCGCTGGGGGAGAACAGGGTCCAGTCACGGTCTTCGCGCATGCGCTCGATCAGCAGATCGGGCACCCAGTTGGCGGTGTTCATATCGTGGGTGCGGCGGCGTTCGTCGCCGGTGTTCTTACGCAGTTCCAGGAATTCCTCGATGTCCAGGTGCCAGCTTTCCAGGTAGGCGCAAACCGCGCCCTTGCGCTTGCCGCCCTGGTTCACCGCCACGGCGGTGTCATTGACTACCTTCAGGAAGGGCACCACACCCTGGCTCTGGCCGTTGGTGCCCTTGATGTGGGAGCCCAGCGCACGGACTGGCGTCCAGTCGTTACCCAGACCGCCGGCCCATTTCGACAGCATGGCGTTATCACGGATGGCGCCGTAGATGTCTTCAAGGTCGTCGCCCACCGTCGTCAGGTAACAGGACGACAGCTGAGAATGGCGGGTACCGCTGTTAAACAGCGTGGGTGTGGACGCCATGTAGTCGAACGACGACAACAGGTTGTAGAACTCGATGGCGCGGGCGTTCGGGTCATCTTCCCGCAGGGCCAGCCCCATAGCCACGCGCATGAAGAAAACCTGTGGCAACTCGAGGCGGGCCTTGTTCCAGTGCAGGAAGTAGCGGTCGTACAGGGTTTGCAGGCCCAGGAAGCCGAATTGCAGGTCACGCTCCGGCTTCAGGGCGGCTCCCAAGCGCTCCAGGTCGAAAGCGGCCAGGGCTTCGTCCAGCAATTCATAACGAATACCTGCCTCGATAAAGGCACTCAGGGCCTGTGGATAAATCTCAACCAAGGGCAGACTAATGGGCAGGTCCAGGGCGGCGGCAGTCTCCAGACGCAGCTGTTCCAGCAGTAGACGGGCGGTGACCGCGCTGTAGTCCGGCTCCCGCTCAATCCGGCTGCGGGCCGTCATGATCAGGGCCGACAGCACGTCTTCCTCGGCGATGCCGTCGTACAGGTTGGTCAGGGCATCGTCCACCAGGGAATCACCGTCAATACCCTCCAGCCCTGTGGCGGCCTGCTCCACCTGCAGTTTCATCAGGCCCAGATCCAGCGGGGCAATCTCGCCACTGGTCTTTTTCACGGTCAGGTGCGGGTGCGCCTCCACCGGGGCATGGCGGGCACGCTCGCGGGCGTGCTCTTCCCGGTAAAGCACATAGGCGCGAGCCACTTTCTGCTCCTCAGCCCGCATCAGGGCCAGTTCCACTTGGTCCTGAATATCCTCGATGTGTACCTTGCCACCCGCTTTCAGGCGGCGGCCAATGGCCTGGATCACCTGTTCGGTGACCCGATGTACGGCATCATTGATTCTGGCAGAGCCGGCGGCCTTATCGCCTTCAACAGCCAGGAAGGCTTTGGTGACGGCAACGCTGATCTTGGATGGATCAAAGCCCACGAGCGTGCCGTTGCGTTTGATGACCTGAAGGGATTCGGTGTCGGTGTGCGAGGTTGGCCGGGGTTCGGCCAGGGCTGAGGCAGACATGTGTGTTCTCCTGAATACGCGTTGAATTCCTTTCACCATCGCGTACGCAGGGGCATACCTCGCCATAGGAATGGCTGGGCATAACCGGTCTGCTCACCCTGGGTCGCGAAGGTGCAGTCAGGAGCTGTGAAGCTCCGTATCCCTGGCAGGTCTTCGGACTCAGGGGCGTGAATCGTTCGATTCGGCCTCGCTCGGCGACTTCCCGGTATCAACCAGTGTCGTAATGCCGTGCTTGTTCCCCAATACCGCTGCGCGTCAGTTCCGGAGTCTCACCGGATTCCCGATACCAGAATGTGTGGCGTGATCACGCGCCGACCGAGTTGGTTACGCACTGATCACTACATCTGGTATTTGACCAAGGATGAAAACACTATATACGGGTAACTTTTACAGGACAAGGCACTTTCCGGTAAAACATCTGTCTGCAACGGAAGTATCCGGAAAGAGGCAAGGCGCTATGAAGATAATCGCACACCGAAGATTTTGGGGCCTGCTCCTCGTTTCCCTGATGTGTTTTGTGCCGGTCAGTGCGCAGGAGTCAGTATTAACACCTTTCTCCCAGATGAAGTTCCTGAATGACGGCTGGGAACCCCTGGAATTTCCCAAGATCGATCAGCTCAGTCGGTATGAACTGACCACCGAAGACGGTCAGCAGGTTGTCAGGGCCACCACCGAAGGTGGGGCATCTGGCCTCATTGCCCGGGTACGATTGGAGCCCGCCGATTCACTGATTCTGCAGTGGCGCTGGAAGGTCTCGAACGTGTTCGAGAAGGGTGATGCCCGAGAAAAGTCCGGTGACGATTATCCTGCCAGGATCTACGTTGCGTTCGAGTTCCAGCCTGAAAAAGCAGGCTTCTTCGAACGCGCCAAACGCAAGACGGTTGAAGTGTTATTCGGAGAGTCCCTCCCGGGCAACGCTCTGAACTACATCTGGGCCAATAGCCTGCCCAAGGGCGAGATCGTGCCCAACCCTTACACCGAGAAAACCATGATGATCGCGGTGAATTCAGGATCAGATCAGGTCGGTGAATGGGTCACCGTGGAACGTGACATTATGGCCGACTACCGGGAAGCGTTTGGTGAGGAACCACCACCGGTAGTCGGAATTGCCATTATGTCGGATTCCGACAACACCGGGGAAAAAGC
The DNA here is from genome assembly GCF_047123295.1 of Marinobacter sp. MIT932201. Taxonomy (NCBI): domain Bacteria; kingdom Pseudomonadati; phylum Pseudomonadota; class Gammaproteobacteria; order Pseudomonadales; family Marinobacteraceae; genus Marinobacter; species Marinobacter sp. MIT932201. The sequence goes on from NZ_CP138917.1 coordinate 4,336,956, forward strand.
AACGGCCTGGTATGGGGATATCTTTCTTGATCCCGAATCGTGAAGACCAAAAGATGGCTATCGGTATTGTTCTGGAAAGCCCGGTATCACAAAGCTCTCACCGAACTTGCGTATCGGGGGCACTTCACCCTGTTCAGCCAGACGCAGGTAGGCATCGTCAAACTCTTCCCGCAAATTCGCTGCTCTGGGATTAGCAAGCGAAAACAGCCAGGTTAGGTTTCTTAGACGAATCTCTGATTCGCGAATCTTCTCGTCTTCGGACATCGCCAGAGTTTCCAGAACTGGATCCCGATGTCCGAACAAGTATTGCCCGCGGCCAAGCTTGAGCATGTCCAAAGCCGCTCGATAATTGGGTGCCTGAGTGACGTCAATTGAACTCTCGCCCTCTAGCCAATACAAAAGCCCGCCGTAGGTGTATCCAGCAATCGTGATTACTGTCTTACCCTGCAATTGATCAAAATGAGACAGTGGTTCTGTTCCCTCCAGATACCAGGCGCTCAACTGGGAAGCGAAGGGACTCACCCAGGTTTCGAGAACTTCACCCTTTAAAGCCGGGACGTTGGCTGATCCAGGCCAAACATCAATCCGGCCGTTGCGCAGATACAGGTAAACACGACTGATGGGAAGGTAGAGAAATTCCGGTTCATAGCCCGCTTCGATCGCCACTTTTCGGGTAATCTCAATGAACGTGCCCGCCGGACTGCCATCGGCTTTCTGGTATGTCATCGGTGGAAAGTCGACATAGGCGATTTTGAGCAGTTTGCTGACTGGTCCCGCTTCAGCGAGCGCGCCCGTTGTTAAAAATAATCCTGCTAGCAACGCACAAATGCGGATACTGACAAAGCGCATGGCTTCAGACATCAGGGAAAGCTGGACTGAACAGTTTCTGGGCATGGAATCCGTATTATTGTTGTGATCTGGTTAAGCCAAGATTAACAGACCCGCGCAAATCTGCACTGACACCGCCCGCAAAAATCTGAACAGAATGTCAAATATGGTTAATAACCATGTACAGGCCCACACCGCCCATTACCAGCATATAGGGAAACGCCATGATCACCATCTTGCCGTAGGACAGACGAACCAGCGGCGCAATGGCAGACGTCAGCAGGAACAGGAAAGCCGCCTGGCCATTTGGGGTCGCCACACTGGGAAGATTGGTGCCGGTGTTTATGGCAACCGCCAGTTTCTGGAAGTGATCATAGCTGATAGCACCTGCATCCAGGGCCTGCTTCACCTCACTGATATACACGGTGGCAACAAACACGTTATCGCTGATCATCGACAGTACGCCATTGGCAATAAAGAACATGCCCGGCTGCCGGGCTTCGGGAAGTGACAGAACGTAATCAATGATCGGCTTGAACAGGTGCTGTTCGTGGATCACCGCAACCACCGCGAAGAACACCACCAGCAGAGACGTAAACGGCAGGGATTCCTGGAAAGCCTTGCCAATCTGATGTTCGTCGGTGACACCGGTAAATGAGGTAATCAGGATAATCACCAGAAGGCCAATCAGGCCGACCTCGGCCAGGTGGAATGCCAGGCCCACCACCAGAACTGCCGCGGCAAACGCCTGTACCCAGAGTGCGGCCTGATCAGCCTTGGTACGCTTGGCCCGCTCGTTCTCGGCAAACTCCTCCAGCACGCGGCGCACAGGTTTGGGCAAGCGCCCGCCGTAGCCAAACCAACGCAGCTTCTCCAGAGCCCAGCAGGTAAACAACCCGGCCGCCAGCACCGGCAGGCTCACCGGCGCCATATGCAGGAAGAAACCGGCAAAATCCCAGCCCACTACCTTGGCAATCAGCAGGTTCTGCGGCTCGCCCACCATGGTGGCCACGCCACCCAGGGCTGTACCGATTGCACCGTGCATCAGCAGGCTGCGCAAAAAGGCCCTGAAGTTTTCCAGATCTTCACGGTGCAGTTCGATCACTTCGTCATCACTGCCAGCATTGTGGTCCTTGTGCTGATAGCCCTTACCGGAAGCCACCTTGTGGTAAACCGAGTAGAAACCCACTGCGACGCTGATGATTACCGCGGTCACCGTCAGGGCGTCCAGGAAAGCCGAAAGAATCGCCGCCGCGCAGCAGAACAACAATGACAGAGCCGACTTGGAGCGCACACCCACCAGAATCTGGGTGAAAGTCACCAGCAGCAGCTCCTTCATGAAATAGATGCCCGCCACCATGAACATCAGCAGCAGGATAACCGGGAAATTGGTGAGTACTTCCAGATAGACCGCATCCGGCGTGGTCAACCCGATCAGCAAGGCCTCCACCGCCAGCAGACCACCCGGCAGCAGCGGGTAGCACTTCAGGGCCATAGCCAGGGTAAAAATAAACTCCGCAATCAGAAGCCAGCCGGCCGTTCCCGGCCCCAGGGTCCACATGACAATCGGGTTGGCGACAAGAAACAACAGGATGACCTGCTTGTACCAGACAGGCGCCTTGCCAAGGAAGTTGTGGGTAAAGCCGGAAATAACGGTAGTGGGCATTACGGAAATCTTCTGAGAAAACGGGTTATTGGTATTGTGTGGCAGCAGGCCCGAATCTTCCTTGATATTTGCGTACCGGGGTATGGTCCAAAGGTACAAATCTGAGACCACTTTTGGTCTTAATAGCAAAAAGAAAAGCTCAAAGGTCTCGCCAACACGATTATTTTCGTAACATTACTTAAATTAAACCCCTAATGCGACGGCATTTTAACCGATTTCCGCGGTCATGCGGTGATTTCATTAAAAATTTACCGTGTCATTTCTGTTCAAAACCACTGCATCTAAATGATATTGGTTTGCATTACGATTTATTTAAGAATAATATTCGGCGGATTTGATGACTTTCACCACTTAACCACTGTCCGCTATGAAGGTGTTCCCATTATGCCCGCCGTCGTTTTACCCAAGCCTTTGGCCCTCGCAATCCGTCTGACCCTGAGTATTGGTATTGCGACGGCGTCAACGCCACTTCTGGCGCAGGACGAGGCCGAAACCAGCCTGGATGCACTCGTGGTCTCAGCCACCGCACTGAAAGTTGAAACACCGCTGGTTGAAACACCAAGGCCAGCTTCCGTGGTCGATGAAGAAGAGCTTCGTGAGCGCAACGTACAATCCCTTGATGAAACATTCCGCTATCGCGCCGGCGTGGTTTCCGGCCACTATGGCGCGGACAACGACACTGACTGGTTCAAAATCCGGGGTTTCGACCAGGCCACCTATCAGGACGGCTTGCGCATCTATCGCGAGGGCTTCTATCAGTGGCTGCCGGAAACCTATGGCCTTGAACGCGTGGAACTCCTCAAGGGACCCGCGTCCATTCTTTACGGTGAGGCGCCCCCTGGCGGCGTAATCAACGCCATCAGTAAACGCCCGACCGATCAGGCGCAGGGAGAACTGCAGATTCAGGCTGGCACCAACGAGCACCGCCAATTGGGTCTGGACACCTCAGGCCCGATTGGAGACAGCGATTCGGTCAGCTATCGCCTGGTTGGCCTGTACCGTTCCGCCGACGGTGATATTGACTACACCGAAAACGAGCGATATTACGTGGCGCCCAGCCTGCGCTGGGATGTGTCCGAGGATACCTCCCTGACGTTCCTGGCGAGCCTTCAGAAGGATGATGCCGTACCCTACAATGGCTTCAAGCTGGCTTACGGCACGATACAGGACACGCCCTTTGGCAAGGTTGAACCTTCCACCTTTTATGGCGAACCCGGATACGACACCAACGAACGTACCCAGTCCTCTGTCGGTTACAGCCTTTCGCATCGCTTGAACAACACCTGGGAGTTTCAACAGGACACCCGTTACAGCGAGCTTGACCTGCTACTGCGCAGTATCTACATGTCGTTCCAGAGTGGCCCGAGAGAAGGGACCCGCGGCATCGTCTATCGCGATGGGGATCTGTCCAGCTGGACGGTGGATAACCGGCTGGTGGGCACCTGGTTTACTGACCGCACTGAAAACACCCTGTTGATTGGTGTGGACTATCAGGACCTCGAAACCAACGGTCTGGAACTGGATAATTTCGCCTTTTCCACGATCGACATCTTCGACCCGACTTACGGTAATTTCACGCCGGTATCGCCTGCAGACCTGACCCGCCGAAACATCACCAAGGAGCAAACCGGCCTTTATCTCCAGAATCAGCTCCGACTGGACGACCGCTGGATTTTTCTCGCGGGCGCGCGGTACGACCAGGCTGAAGTGGTTGATCGCAACCTGACCGCGGATTCCCGGCAGAGAGCCGATGACGATCAGATATCTCTCTCCGGTGGGGTTATGTACCTGGCGGATAATGGCTTCTCGCCATACCTTTCGTGGACCGAGTCGTTCCAACCGATTGCCGGCGTGGATAACAACGGCAACCTTTACGAACCGCGGGTTGGTGAACAGTTGGAATTCGGCGTCAAATACGCTCCGAACAGTCTGGACGGCTATGTGACGGCGGCCATCTATAACATTGAGGAAGAAAACTCACTGGTCACCAGTCCTTCCGGCTTTCAGGTTCAGGAAGGCGTCAGGGAAACCCAGGGCTTTGAACTTGAGAGTGTCGCCTATCTGACCGAACAGCTCGAATTGACAGCTGCCTACACCTACAACGACGCGACAACGGACAACACCTCCGACAACCAGCCCGCGGCCGCTGCGAATCTGATCCCCCGTCATTCCGCGTCGGTTTGGCTGGACTACGCCTTCCTGGATTTTGCGCCGGGTCTGAAGCTCGGTGGTGGCGCCCGGTACGTTGGCAGTACCGACGACAGCTTCACGGGCACCGAGGTGCCTTCTTACACGGTGGTGGACCTGATGGCGCAATACCAGTTCGTGGACAACTGGATCGCACAGCTGAACGTGAACAACGTTGCTGATCGCGAGTACGTCGCCAGCTGTGAGTTCTACTGTTACTACGGCGAAGAGCGCAGTGTGGTCGGCACCCTGAGCTATCGCTGGTAAATCCCCTGCCCGGTAACAGGAGTCCCCGATGACCCCGTCAAGCCGGCAAACACAGCTGGGCAGGATCGGGAAGGTTCTGGATTACATCCACCTGAACCTGGACAAGCCGCTGGCCGTTACCAGCCTTGCCAGGATCGGGGGATGGTCCCGCTGGCAATTCAACCGCGTGTTCGCCTTCGAGACCGGTCAATGCGTCGGGCAGTATGTGAGGGAACTGCGGCTGAGCCTGGCGGCGGAAATGCTGCTGTTTACCGATCAGCGCATCATCGATATTGGTCTGGCCTGCGGCTTTGGCTCCGACATCAGCTTCAGCCGCAGTTTCAAACAGCATTTCGGGTGTCCACCGGCCCAATACCGGCGCCGCGGACTGCCGTGCCTGCTGAGCACGCCTTTATGTCTCGATCCGGCCCTTCTGCCGGATGCCTCCCTCCGGTCCCGGGTCCCTGCCATCCGGCTTGATTCAAGGCCCGCGTTCACCGTGGTCGGTCGCTCCGAGAAGATACGGGGACTTTTCTCATCCAATCCTGATTTCAACGTCAAGGTCCCTGCGCTCTGGGGTTCGTTATCGGCCGCCGGGCTGCTGCCGGAGGAGCAACCCAGGTTTGGCGTAATTGATCTATCCGGGGGAGCGGGTCCCGAATTCCGCTATCTGGCTGGTGTTGAAACCGGTGAAGCCGACGCTTCTCACGGCCTGGAAGTGCTTCAGGTCCCTGCCCAGAATTACGCTGTGGTCTCCTTTCAGGGTCCTATCCGATCACTGGCTGAAATCCTGAGATGGTTTTTCAATGCCTGGCTTCCACATGCCGGCTGCAAGGCGGTCTATGGATTTGATCTGGAGGTCTACCCTCCGGAATTCGACGCCCAGGCGCCGGAAGTGAGCATGGAATACTGGATTCCAGTCGTGCTTGAGACACCATTAATTACCGGCATGCACCAATCGGTTAAGTCCTGTTCAACCAGATAAATATAATGGGAATGATTCGCAATTAATTATTCGAGGTTTAACAGGACCCATTATGCATTCGCACGTTATCAAACCCTCCACACTGGCTGTTGCCATTGGCCTGGCTGTCAGCCAGATGGCTGCCGCGGACTCAAATGAACCCTTGGAACTGGACACCATGACGGTGTACGGCGAGACCTACCGAAACACCGCCACCAAGACGGCACTGGAACCAGGCGAAACCCCGCAAAGCATCTCCGTTCTGGACCAACAGGCCCTGGAAATGCGCGATGCGGACTCGGTTGCCTCAGCGCTTCGTTATGCGCCGGGTGTGAACACCGAGTTGCGAGGCGGAGCTGTGGGCCGATTGGATCTGTTCAGCATCCGCGGTTTTATCAACTACCAGAATTATTATGACGGCCTGCAACTGCTCTACAACGACTGGAATCTCCAGCCTCAGATTGACCTGAAAGCCGTGGAGCAAGTTGAGGTCTTCCGGGGCCCTACCTCGACGCTATACGGGTCCATGCCGCCGGGCGGGATGGTGAATCTGATCGGCAAACAGCCCTCCACCGAGAGCTTTAACAAGATTGAGGTGGCGGGTGGTTCCCGCAATCTGGCGGAAGCCTCCGTTGAGAGCCGGGGTCAACTGGGCGATTCCAGCCTGTCCTACAGCCTGGTGGGTCTGACCCGTACCCGGGATGGTCAGGCCGAAACCTCCGAGGAGGAGCGCCACATGATCGCGCCGTCCGTGGATTGGCAGGTGAGCGAGGACACACTCATCAACTTCAACCTTTACTACCAGAACGATCCGGCCATGGGGATTTATACCACCCTGCCCGCTTCCGGTCTGTTCCTGCCCAACCCCAATGGCGAACTGCCGCAGGATGCCTTCTCCGGCGACGCCAACTGGAACGAGTTTGAAAAAGAGGTGTTGCTGGCCGGCTACAAGGTCAACCACAACATCAACGACAACTGGAATTTCCTGCAAAACTTCCGGTACACCGACGCGGAAGCGTTTCAGACCAACACCTACGGAACGGGTCTGGCCGCGGATGGCAGGACTCTCTCCCGACAGGCCTATCTTACAGATGAAACGACCACCGGCTTCACCGTGGACAACCAGTTTTCGGGACGCTTTCAGACCGGATCGGCCCGGCACAATATACTGGTGGGCCTGGATTACCTCAGTCTCGACTCAGACGTAATCTACGAGGATACCGCAGCCCCCGCCATCGATCTGTGTGATCCGGACTACTACCAGATCACTCAAGACAACATAAATATAGAGAACACCGCACTGTCTTCTGACTTCAATATTCGCAAGAAGCAGCTTGGCATCTATTTCCAGGACCAGATCGAACTGAACCGGTTCGTAATCATTGGCGGCGTCCGCTGGGATGATTTCACCGGTGAGGAAAAAGGCAGACAATACGGTGGCACGGTCGACAGGAAGCTTGACCAGGACAACGTTTCCACTCGCGCGGGCGTGATGTATCGGGGTGCCAACGGCCTCTCACCTTACATCAATTATGCCGAAAGCTTTGAGCCACAAACCGGCAGTGACCGCAATGGCAATGAGTTTGATCCGTCGACAGGCGACCAGTGGGAACTGGGTTTGAAATACCAGTCCCAGGATCAGCAAACATCAGCCAACCTTGCGTTTTACCAGATTACCAAGGACAACGTGCCGACTCGCGACCCCAACGGTGGCCCTTATGATCAGATCCAGGCCGGGGAAGTACGTTCCCAGGGCATCGAACTTGAAGCCCGGGCACAGCCCATCGACAGCCTGTTGGTGACCGCCAGCTACACGCTGCAGGATGTTGAGGTCACCAAGGACAATACCGGACTGAAAGGTCAAACGCCGGTCTGGGTACCCGAGCACCTGCTGTCTGTGTGGGCCGATTATGGCTTTTATGACGGACCTTTGAACGGCCTGGTTGCAGGCATTGGTGCCCGGTACATCGGCGAAGCTGAATACGACGCCGCCACCAATGAGGGGAAAGTACCAGATACAACACTGGTGGATATCGCCCTGCGTTATAGCCTGGGCCGAGTCTCCCACACGTTGCGAGGTACCGAACTGGGCCTGTCAGTCAACAACCTTACCGATGAGCGCTATTACAGCTGTTTCGACAGTTCCAACTGCTGGTTTGGCGAGGAACGAACGGTAGAGGCGTCTGTTTCCTATCGCTTCTGAGGTTCTGCGGCTCTGACTGAAAAGCCCTGTGGGATGCAAATAAAGTTTCATCCTAACCCTAAAAACAGAGAGAAACGTCGCGCGCTCTCCTATTCATAAAAAATCCCTTTTATATCAGTATGTTGTGAGCACTTACACCCGAGACTGGATCGTTTTGCCTTTCATGGGAGAATGATTAAGGGCGCTAAAGTATCATCCTAATTTTCGCCCAGGCTCGAAAAATACGGTAAATGGTGAAAATAAAGATTCATCCTTTTCCGATGTTGCCCGTTCCAACACGTAAGCAGTCAGTCAGAAAAAACACATAGATCCAATCCCTAGCGAGCATTGAGCTCTCTCATCCGTGCCAACTGCTCCAACCCTTGGACGCCCTAAATGCTTACCCAAAAAAATCAACACCTTCTTTTAAAAACACAATCAAAAATGACACCCTTATATCCATTTAACCTAAACAGCCTTCCCCCCACTGCACTAGCTAGGGCTCGTAGTTCGGCGCAAGGCTGAAGTCGCTTGGCTGCTTCGCTGTGCAGATCCATGACCCACTTTCCATCAAACTCCCGGTTGTAGTTCCACAAGCATCTCGCGAGTCTTGCCGGCCCGCTCCACTAACAAGACCACAACATCTCCAACGTTCTTGTCGTCTAGCCGGGCCTGTAATGTGGTGACGTCGTCGACGGCGATACCGTCGATGCTGATAACGCGATCGCCGGGCACGATGCCGCCTGCGGTGACCTCGACGCCGACGAGCCCGGCCCTGTGCGCCGCCGAGCCCGGCGTCACGCGCAATACGAATACGCCCTTACTGCCGGTCAGCGCCTGCAGACGCGCGTTGAGCTGCTCATCCACCTCGATGCCCAGCGCCGGACGGATGTACTTGCCGGTCTTTATGAGTTGCGGCACCACGCGCATGACGGTATCGACCGGCACCGCAAAGCCGATGCCGGCCGAGGCGCCAGACGGACTGTAGATGGCGGTATTGATGCCGATCAGCCGCCCAGCCGAATCGAGCAGCGGGCCACCGGAATTGCCGGGGTTGATGGCGGCATCGGTCTGGATCAGGTGATCGATGGCCGGGCCGCCCGCTTCTCCGGGTAACGAGCGGTCGAGCGCGGAGACGATGCCGGTGGTGAGCGTCCAGTCCAGGCCGAAGGGGTTGCCGATGGCGAACACCTTTTGTCCCACCTTGAGGTCTGCGCTGGTGCCGACCGGAACGGCGGGCGGGCGCTGGAAACCGACGCCGATTTTGAGCACCGCGATATCGTGGGCCGGACTCACGCCGACCAGCGCGGCTTGGTAATCTCGGCCGTCGGCCAGTTTGACAGTGGCCTCCGACGCCCCCTGAATCACATGAAAGTTGGTAACGACATGACCGGCGTCATCCCAGATGAAACCCGAACCCGTCCCGCGCGGCACGGAAAAGACGTTGCGCGTCCAGACATCTCGTACCAGTTGGGACGTCGTGATGTAGACCACCGATGCCCGGGATTTCTCGAACAGTTCGATGGTGGCCTGTTCGTCAGCGGCCAGATCGCCACGCGGCGTGACGGTGCGCTCAGCGGCTTGGCGCGGGCTGAACCAGGCCTCGATGGCGGGCAGGAACTGCCAGAACAGCATGAGTGCGGCAACGCAAGCGGTGATGAAGAGCCACCGCCGGACGAATTGATCCGGAGCTGGGCGTTGTGGGTAAGGATCGTGGTAAGCCATGACGGGGGTTCCTTTCGAGTGATTTAGCGCCAAAGGCCGCTCAGGCCCCGGCGTGGTGGGCGCATCGGGTCGAACGACCTTGGCGCGAGATATTCCGTTTGGAACGGCAGGGTCTGCGATGGCTGGGGTGCCAACGCCATCAGGCGCGCGATACGATCCTCTGTCGCCGGATGCGTGCGCAACCAGGACGGTTCGGGATTGCCCCAACCGGGCAACATCCAGGCGCGCCACGAGCGGCTCACCCGCTCGATCTTCGCCAGCGCCGAGGCGAGCCCGTGCGGATCCCCCGTCAGCTCTACGGCCATCCGGTCGGCATCGAACTCTCGCACACGTGACAGACCCAACTGTGCGAGCAGTGCCAGTTGCGGCGAAGCGGCCAACAACAGTAAGCCAATCCAGTTAATTTCTGCTGCACCGACCAGCAAGGCTGGAATGCTGATCAGGAGCGCGACCTGACCCAACAACGCCAGCAGGTTCGTGAGCCGGCTGATCGAATCGGCCAAGCCCATGACACGAAGATCTTCTTGAGCGATGTGCGCGACTTCATGCGCCAGCACGGCTTGCAGTTCGCGCATACTCAGGCTGCGGAGCAGGCCATCGGTGAGGGCAATGGAGGCAAGGCGCCTGGAGCCGGTGGCAAAGGCATTGACGATGTCGCTGGGCACATAGTACGGAACCGGCGTGTTCGGCAATCCTGCGCGAGCTGCGAGCGCTCGCAGCAACGACCAGATTGCGGGGGCTTCATCAGGGCGCAAGGGACGGGCGCCATACAGACGCAAGGTCATCGCGGAGGCGGCGACAGGTTCAATCAGCAGGGTCAATGCACAAGTTGCCAGTGCCAGCCAAAGGCCCATCTCGCCGAACAGCAGACTGCCAGCGGCAGCTGCGATCCCCACCAGGGTCAAAACCAGCAGCGCGGTTTGAAAGCGATTGAGCCAGCGGTGCCTCGTCCTGGCATCGTGTCGGGCGGCTAAACCAGTAAGGGCCATGGTCCAGTTACTCGCTCTTCCGGTCGTCGCGTTCACGCATGAGCCAATAGGTCAGCCCCAACGCCAGTACCGTCCCCGCCAGCACGGCCACTTTGGCAGGATCAACGTCGGGTTCGAGGATGATCAACTTGCGGGCCAGTGCCAGGATCGCGATCAGAATGACGGTCTTGACCTGGATGATGCTTTCCTTGCGCAAAGCCACTTTGACGATCGAATGCTTGAATTCCATCGCGATCAGCAGCGTCATGGTGGCCCCGAACACCAGCTGGAAAACCTTATGATCCAGTGGATTCAGCGCATCCATGACGAGCAGCGTGAACACCAGCCGAATCAACTGAATCAGCGAGATCACAATGACCACCGCGATAAGGCCCGAAAGCGTGATGGCAACGACCTGCTCGAAGCGCTCGTAAACCGTCATCAATCGCCACTGGGAGCGCATCTCGTCAAGGGTCGTGTGGCCAGATTCTTTATGCATAAGCGCTGTGCTCTCTCTTTCAATGAAACGTTAATGGAACGGGGTGTCCGATAAGACGACTCGATTACACCTGCATCACCGGGGCAATTGCGAAGCCACCCAGCGCATAATGCCCTGCGCGCCCGTGGCGCCGCCGTTGGGTGGATCAGCCTCCTGCACGTCAACCCTTCGTCCCATGCACGGCATCAATCCGGCTTCTGGTCCGGCGGCAGCAATCCCAGCAGATCTGCCTGCAAATGTTGCAACTTGTCGATGCCAGCCCTCAATGCCTCGACACGGCCGGCTTTTTTCATTTCACTCAGGGTGTGAGCCAACTGCTGGATGCTCTGATGCAGGACATCGACCTGATCATCAGGATCCTTGCCGAAGAACGTAGGGCGACCACTTTGATCCCGCCAGTATTGGAGTGTTTCGGATTGAGGAGGCACTTGGGTCTTACCTGACAGATAGTCGATCATCTGGGAAATCCAGACCCGGTGGTCAGCGTATGTGAACGGCACGGGCAGCGCGGAGCGACTGTCAGGTTTGAATCCCTTCCAGGATAAAGGTACCTGCCAGGTGTGTAGCCATTGCTCGAATTCATGCGCCGGCATCGGATGCCCGATGGCATAACCCTGGCCCCACTCGCATCCCAGACGCAGCAGCATTTCACCATGCTGAATGGATTCGACTCCCTCCGCGATGCAGTTCCTGCCAAACGACCTTGCCAGTGCCAGTAGCGCATCCAGGATGGCGATATCGTCCGGATCCTCGAGCATGTCGCGTATAAAACCTTGGTCGATCTTGAGCAGGTACGCGGGCAGGCGCTTCAGATAGGTCAGCGATGAATAGCCGCTGCCGAAATCGTCGAGGGCAAAACGCAATCCCATCCTCTCGCACAGCGCCATCAACTGAGACACTTGAACGAAGTCCTCCACGGCGCTGGTTTCGAGGATTTCCAGTTCAAGGTCTTGCGGCTGGACACCGGGATGTCGTGACAACATACCCCGTAGATGCATGATGAAGTCCGGTTGCAGCAAGTGCCGCGCACCGATATTCACGCTGATCGGGACATGAAGGCCGGCCTTGCGCCAAACTTCGATCTGGGTCAGCGCAGCCTCGATGGTCCATTTCCCCACGTCAATCCCGAGCGGATGATTCTCAATGAGGGGTAGGAAGGAGGCAGGAGATAACAAGCCACGCGTCGGATGTTGCCAGCGGATCAAGGCTTCGGCGCCCAGCACCTCACCGGTGCGCATGTTGACCTTAGGTTGGAAGTAAAGCAGAAACTGCCCATTGGCAAGTGCATTCTCTATGCTGTCCAATCCTTCGTGACGGGTGCGCAGCGTACGATCCTTCTCCGTATCGAAAACGTGATATCGATTCTTGCCAGCTTGCTTGGCGAAATACATGGCCTGATCTGCCTGCCGCAGTAGTTGGTCGGCGTCGATGTCTTCGCCTTGCGGGTAGTAGCTCACACCGATACTCGCGCTCACTTCGCACAGTGCGTCACCAATCGGTACGGGCTGTGCCGCTACCTCGATCAGGCGATCAAGAATTGGTAGGCTGAAGGAGTTTTCCGGCAGATCGACCAGAACGGCGACAAACTCATCACCTCCAAGACGGGCCAAGGTATCGTCTTCGCGCAACACCTGCGTCATACGCCTGGACAGGACGGACAGCAATTTGTCGCCGACTGCGTGGCCGTGCTGGTCGTTGACCTCCTTGAATCCATCCAGATCGATGAAGACAACCGCCAGGTGCATGCCACGCCGACGTGTCTGACGAATGGCCTGCTTAAGGCGGTCTCCAAGCAATAGTCGATTGGGCAAGCCGGTGAGCAGGTCGTAATGAGCAACGCGTTCAAGCTGTTGCTGGTTCTCCTTCAGCGCCGTGATGTCGGAGAACATGGCTACGTAATGCTCGATATTGCCCTGCATATCCGGGACTGCACTGATCGTCAGCAGCGCGGCAAACTGACTGCCGTTCTTGCGTCGGCACCAGAGCTCTCCGTGCCAATAGTCGTGCTCACGCAGAGCCTGCCAAACGGTCTGATAGAACTCATCGTCATAGCGATCGGACTCGAGCAGACGAGGTGTCTGACCCATTACTTCCTCCCGCGCATAACCAGTGATCACGGAAAACGCCCGATTGACGTTGACTATGTGGCCTTGAGCGTCCGTAACGAGGATGCCCTCTCCTGCGTGCTCAAAAACTTTAGCCGCAAGGCGAAGCTCTTCCGCGGATCTTCTGCGTGAGGTGACATCATGGATATAACCGTGCCAGAGGATGCTCCCATCAGGCATGGCTTCAGGCGACGCCTCGCCTTCGACCCAGATCACCCGACCGTCTGGAAACTGCACCCGGTACTCGTCATGCCAAAGCGCGAGTGACTGCCCCGACGCCTGTATGGTTTCATGCACACGGTCGCGGTCTTCAGGATGGAGCGCAGCGAACGCAGGAGTGGCATCTTCGACAACATCCTCCGGTGCAACCCCGTATATTTCCCGCATCTTCGCGCTGGCATAAGGGAAGTGCGAGCTGCCGTCCGGACGAAGACGGTATTGGTAAAGCATACCGGGAACGTGGCTGGCCAACTCTTCTCGCTGTAGGCGCATAGAGTTCAGCGCCTGCTCGACCCTCTTGAGATCGGTGATGTCCTCTACCGTCGCTGTGGTCAGCTCGATGGGTTCTCCGGCGAACAGCGGGTACTGGCACCGCCCGCAATTGGGCTGCTCAGCCAGTTTGTTGGCTGGAACGCGATTGATGGATTGGCAGTGTGGGCAGACGATATGAAGGCTGTCACTCATGAGGGGCTCCCTGGGACACAGAGGAAGCAATGGCTCCGGCAGTTGGACCACTGTGACATGGGGATTCGAGCTGTAGCCCCTGCGTCAGTTGCCGGATGCTGTATTCATCCAGCGTTTCCCGTGCGAGCAGTTCGCGCGCGCACCGCTCCAGCACTTCTCGGTTGATTTCGAGAATTCGGTATGCACGATCAAACACACCCATCACGATGTCACGGATGGCTTGGTCGATGCGTGTCTGAGTCGATTCGGCTACCCGGCAGCCACCCTGTACCAGTTCAGGCGCATCAAGAAAACGCGGCCTCTGCGCCTCAAAAGCAACGTACCCCAAGCCCTCATCCATGCCGAAGCGCGTAATCATGTCGCGGGCAATGTCGGTGGCCCGCGCGAGATCGTCTGAAGCCCCTGTGGACAGCTCGCCAAACACGAGCTTCTCAGCCGCGCGCCCTCCCAGGAGCACGGCGATCTTGTGCTCGAGGTCAGCACGTGTCATCAGAAATCGGTCTTCGGTGGGCCGCTGCAGGGTGTAGCCGAGTGCACCGATGCCACGCGGCACGATTGAAATCTTGTGTACCGGATCGGTGCCGGGCAGCGCCAGCGCCACCAGCGCATGCCCCATCTCGTGATAGGCCACGGTTTCCCGCTCCTTCGGATTGAGCACACGGTTCTTCCTTTCCAGGCCGGCCACGATGCGCTCGATGGCGGCGGTGAAGTCTTGCAGTTCCACAGCCTGCGCCCTGCGCCGCGTCGCGTTCAGCGCTGCTTCGTTCACGAGATTGGCCAGATCAGCGCCGGAAAAGCCGGTGGTCAACGCCGCCACCTGTTCCAGATCTACACCGTGGGCCAGGGTGATCTTCTTGACATGGACCTTCAGGATATCCAGGCGCCCCTTCTTGTCGGGGCGGTCTACCAGCATCTGACGGTCGAAGCGGCCGGCGCGCAGCAAGGCCTGATCCAGGACCTCCGGCCGGTTGGTGGCTGCGAGGATGATCAGTCCGACCGAGCTGTCGAAGCCGTCCATTTCAGTAAGTAACTGGTTCAGCGTCTGCTCACGCTCGTCGTGTCCACCGTTCGGTCCTCCGACACCGCGTGCACGGCCCAGGGCATCCAGCTCATCGATGAAGATGATCGCCGGTGCCTGCGCACGCGCCTGTTCGAACAGGTCGCGCACACGGGCCGCACCCACGCCGACGAACATCTCGACAAACTCCGAGCCTGAGATGGAGAAGAAGGGCACCGCCGCCTCGCCGGCAACAGCCTTGGCCAGCAATGTCTTGCCGGTGCCCGGTGGGCCGACCAGCAACACGCCCTTGGGAATGCGCGCCCCGAGCCGTCCATACTCCTGCGGATTCTTGAGGAAGTCGACGATCTCAACCAACTCCGCCTTGGCTTCATCGACGCCAGCGACATCGGCAAAGGTCACGCCGGTGTTCTTCTCCATGAATACCTTGGCGCGGCTCTTGCCGATGCTCAGGAAGCCACCCATGCCCTGCTTCTCGGCGAAGCGGCGGAACAGGAAGAACCAGACGCCGAAGAAGGCCACCGCCGGCAGAATCCAGGAGAGCACATCACGCAGCCAGGTGTTTTCCACCACCCGCGCATAGGGCACCTCGTACTTGGACAGCCGCTCGGCCAGGTCGGGTTCGACGCGGGTGGCCACGATGGTGGTCTTGCCCCGGCTGTCCGGCGATTTCAGGCGCCCGGTCACCGTGCGGTCCGCCACCAGCACATCGGCGACGCGCCCCTCGGCCAACGCTTTCTCGAATTCGCTGTAGGGTACGGGCTCGACGGTCTTGGCCGCCTGCCAGTAGTTCTGCAGCGTCAGCAGCAACAGGGCGGCGACGATCCAGTAACCAATGTTCCATTGATCTTTCTTTTCCATGGGCAATGTTCCTCGCAAGTCGTGTCGCTAGAGAATGGGGGTGAACAGACGGGCCAACCCGTCGCGTAAGCGGATGGCCAGCGGGCGGGCGCGCAACGCCTTCGCCGATATCTCGCCCGACGCATCACGGGCGGCATCAAAAAGGGATGACAGCCGCGTAGACAACGCGGTGTCGTACACCTCCACATTGAACTCGAAGTTGAGGCGCAGGCTGCGCGCGTCCCAATTGGCCGAACCCAGGCAGCACCACGCTCCGTCTACCAGCATCAGCTTGCTGTGGTCGAACGGGCCAGGCCGTTCGAAGATGCGCACACCGTGCTCCAGCACCTGCCAGTAGTGGGCGCGCGCCGCCCATTGCACCGTGGGATGGTCGCCGTTTGCGGGCGTCAGCACGTCGATACGCACGCCGCGCAACGCGGCCGTACTCAGCGCCGCGATCATCGGCTGATCGGGCACGAAGTAAGGTGTCCAGATGCGCACCGAATGCTTCGCCGCGCTCAAAGCGCCCATGAAGGTCCAGCGCATCCGGTCCAGGGCCTCGTCGGGACCGGCCTCGATGCCGCGCGCCCAACTGGTTCCCGGCTCATCAGCCGTTACGGGCGGTTCGCCCCAGAAACCCTTGCTGAGCCGCTCGCCCGTGGTATCGCACCAATCATCGGTGAAGCTCCGCATCAGATGCTCTACCACCGGCCCGCGCAGACGAAAGTGCAAATCGTGACAGGCCTGGCCCGGCGCACCGGGCCGCCAATACGTGCTGAAGATGTTCAATCCGCCGGTGAAACCCGTCTCGCCATCGATCACCAGCAGCTTGCGGTGATTGCGCAGATGCGCGGCATGCAGGCGCGCGGGAATCAATGTCGGGTTGAACGTCGCCACCGGAACGCCGGCGCGCTGCAAGGCGCGGTAGGCGCTGCGGGGCGTCCAGCGGGCATACACGTCGTCGATCAGCACCCGCACTTGCACGCCGCGCTCATGAGCCCGGCGCAGCGCATCGACGAACTGCGCCCCGATGCCTTGGCTGTCGAAGATGTACGAGGCCAAGGCGACGCTGTACCGCGCCGATTCGATGGCGGCGAGCATGGCCGGGTAGGCCTGCTCGCCATCGACAAGCGGCTCGATGCGGTTGCCGCCGGTCAGCGACTGGCCGGTGGCGCGTCCCACCAGGTGGGCCAGACCGGCAAGTGGCGGCGATACAGCCTCGGGCATCGTGGGCGAGAGATCCTGCCGAACAGCAGGATGATCTGCCCCCGGGAAGAGCCGCCGCGCCCGCCGCTGGTAACGGTTGATGCCGAACAGCACATACAGCAGCGAACCGCCCAGCGGCAACAAGGCGATCAGCAGTACCCACAGCGTGGCCGATCGAGGGTCACGCTTGTAGATGACCGCGTGCCCCGCTGTGGGGACAGCGACCGCCAGCGACACGAGGGTGGCTGCCCATGTCAGCCCATTGGGGTCGGACACGACAGCCTCCCATCGCTCAAGATTCGCCGTCCGCTGACTTCTTCTTGCGCGCAGGCTTGCTCGCGTCGCTAGGCGGCGTCTCGGCCACGTTCGCGGCATCGGGCTTTTCAGGCTCAGCCGGCTTCGCGGGTGGCTCCTGGCGCTCGAAGACCACCCGTTCGGCCTTGTCGTCCCAGCGGGCGCTGGCGTGATCGCCCTTGCCGATACCGCCACCCAGCATCTCGCGCGCCAGTGCCGTCTCCAGCTCGCTGCGGATCAGCCGCTTGAGCTCACGCGCGCCGAACTCGGGCTTGTAGCCTTCCTCCGCGAAGTGGTCGATCAAGGTCTGATCGAAGGTCAGCGTCACGCCCTGGCTGGCGGCGTTGCGGGCCACACGATCGAGCTGCAGGCCGACGATATGGCGGATCTCCTCCTTGCCCAGCGCATGGAAGACGATGATCTCGTCGATGCGGTTGATGAACTCGGGGCGGAAGTGTCCGCGCAGCACGTCCATCACCTCGGACTTGGTCTTCTCGTATTCCTCGCCGGCGGCGCTACGGGCCTTCAGCCGACGCTGGATGATGTCCGAGCCCAAGTTCGAGGTGGCGATGATGATGGTGTTGGTGAAATCCACCACCCGGCCCTTGCCGTCGGTGAGCCGCCCGTCGTCGAACACCTGCAGCAGGATGTTGTAGACGTCGGGGTGAGCCTTCTCGATCTCGTCCAGCAGCAACACGCTATAGGGCTTGCGACGCACCTTCTCGGTGAGCTGGCCGCCCTCGTCATAGCCCACATAACCCGGAGGCGCGCCCACCAGGCGTGCCACGGTATGGCGTTCCCCGTACTCGGACATGTCGATGCGCAGCAGCGCACCTTCATCGCCATAGATGGACTCGGCCAGCGCCTTGGCGAGCTCGGTCTTGCCCACGCCGGTCGGCCCGAGGAACAGAAAAGTCGCCACCGGCTTGCCGCCTTCGCGCAGCCCCGCGCGCGACAACCGCACGGCATCGGCCACCGCGCGCACCGCTTCGTCCTGGCCCACCAGGCGCTCGTGCAGCCGCTGCTCCAGATGCAACAGCTTCTCGCGTTCCTCCACCGTCAGCTCGTTGACCGGAATGCCGGTCAGGCGCGAGACGATCTGCGCGACATGCTCGGCCTTGACTTCGGCGCTGCCCGAGGCGCGCTCGCGCTCCCAATCTTCGATGAGCTTCTTGAGTTCGGCCTCTTTTGCCTCGATGCGCTTGCCCAGCTCGGCGGCCTTGTCGTACTGCTTGCGCGAGGCCATGTAGTCCTGCTCACGCCGCAACTGGTGCAGTTCGGACTCCAGCTCTTGCACCGCCACCGGGCGGACCGTGGCTGACAGCTTCACGCGTGCGGCCGCCTGGTCAAGCAGGTCGATGGCCTTGTCAGGCAAAAAGCGCGCGGTGATGTAGCGGTCCGACAACTCGGCGGCGGCGATGATCGCATCCTCGGTGATGCTGACCTTGTGGTGCGCCTCGAAGGTGTCGCGCAGGCCGCGCAGGATCATCATGGTCTGCGCTACCGTCGGCTCGGGCACCATCACCGGCTGGAAACGACGCTCCAGCGCGGCGTCCTTCTCGATGTACTTCTGATACTCGTTGAGCGTGGTGGCGCCGATCAGGTTCAGCTCGCCGCGCGCCATCATCGGCTTGAACACGTTGGCCACGTCCAGC
Organism: Marinobacter sp. MIT932201; assembly: GCF_047123295.1. Classification (NCBI taxonomy): domain Bacteria; kingdom Pseudomonadati; phylum Pseudomonadota; class Gammaproteobacteria; order Pseudomonadales; family Marinobacteraceae; genus Marinobacter; species Marinobacter sp. MIT932201. The sequence continues at coordinate 4,356,023 of NZ_CP138917.1, forward strand.
CCGCCTTCGCCGCCACCCTGGCCGGCACCGACGATGGTGTGCACTTCATCGATGAAGAGAATCATCTCGCCCTGGTGCTCGGTCACTTCCTTGAGCACCTTCTGCACGCGCTCCTCGAACTCGCCGCGGTACTTGGCGCCGGCCACCATGGCGTTGATGTTGAGTTCGACCAGACGCTTGTCGCGCAGCGTCTCGGGCACTTCACCGGCGACCATGCGCTGCGCCAGCCCTTCGACGATGGCGGTCTTGCCGACGCCGGGCTCACCGATCAACACCGGGTTGTTTTTCTTGCGCCGGGCCAGCACCTCGATGGTGGTCTCGATCTCCTGCGCACGGCCGATGACCGGATCGAGCTTGCCCTCGCGCGCCATCTTGGTGAGGTCGCGCGAGTATTTATCCAGCTCGGGCGTGTTGGTCGGCGTCTCGGCGCGGCCATCCTCGGCCCCTTTGCCGACCACCTTGCTTACCTGCTGGCGCAGCGCTTGCGGCGTGAGACCGTAACGACGTAGCAGGTTGGCCGCCAAACCTTCGCCTTCCTCGGCGAGCCCGATCAGGAAATGCTCCGGCCCGACATAAGAGTGGCCGAGTTCATTGGAGGCCACGAAAGCACGGCTGAGCGCGTCCTTGACCCGGGGCGACACGCCGATCTCGCCCTCGAACGGCTTCTCGCCGCGCTTGGCTTCGGATTCGATCTGTTGCTTGAGGTCATCGACCTTGATCTTGAACTGCCCCAGGATGGTCTTGACCACATCGCTGTCGGATAGCGCCAGCAGCAGGTGTTCGGTATCAACTTCGGCGCGCCCGAACTCTGCAGCGTGTCGGGCGGCCTCCTGCAATAGGGCCTCGGACTGTTCGCTGATACGGCTGGCGAGCCCACTGCCGCGACGGCGCGCAGTGCCCGTACCGGCCGGGGCGGGTTCGCCGAACGAGGCATCGACCACCTCGTCGGTATCGGCCGCCATGGACGGCGAATCGTCACCGATGCGGAAGAAGTCGCTGCCGAGGAAGTCTTCGAACAAGCCGCTGCGCGAGCCAAACAAGGCTTCCAGCGGCGAGACGGTGCGCTTTTGCTGGCGCACCAGTTGGCGATAGTGATCGTCACACAACAGCATGGTGCTGTGACGACCATTGAGATTGGCTTCCACCCGCACCGTGGCGGGCTGGCCGCAGACCTGGCATTGTTTTCTGGCCATGCTCATGCTCCTTGAGAGGACTGATTTGACGAGGCGCCGAAGGTCACGGCGCCTCGCCATTCACTTGGTTTTTCTGTAGAGAACGAGCCGATCGGCGTCAGCCGTTGATCGGGATCGAGCGGCCCTGCTTGGGGGCGCTGGCCTCGCGCTTTTCCATCGTGATCGTGAGCACGCCGTTCTTGAAAGCGGCCTTGATCGTGTCCTGGTTGGCATCGGTCGGCAGGTTCAGAGCGCGCTGAAAGCTGCCGTAGGAGCGCTCCACCCGGTGGAAACCGCCGTCTTTCGTTTCCTGCTCCTGACGCTTTTCACCGCGAACCAGCAGCACGTCGTTGTCGAGCGTGATCTGGATGTCTTTTTCCTCGACGCCGGGTACTTCCAGGGCGATCTTGTACTGCTTGTCGGTCTCCTGGATGTCCAGCGCCGGCTTCAGCAGGCCCGGCCAGTCCGACGGCCAGCGTGGCATGGCCAGCGCCGGAAAGCCGAAGCCTCGAAACGCGTCGTCGAAGAGGCGATCGATCTCGCGATGCAATTGCAGGATGGGACTGACGGGCCCACCCGCTACCGGCAGGTCATTGCGCTGCACCGGTAGCGAGGCAGTGCTCTGTTGTTCTTCCTGCTCCTTCTTGAACCAGTTCCAGGGAGCCAACTTCTTGAAATCAATGTCCATGTCACACCTCCAGAAGAAAAATTGAAGACTCTCGCTCACTCCGTTTGCCTGCGGCGACGGACAGCGCGCCCAGACGATACGGAGTGTTCCGCTGACTTCGGCTGCTCATCTGTGCGTATCACCTCCTTCTTTCTGCCTGCTTGGATCTGATCATTGATCCATTGATCGATTTCACTTTGACGAAACCGCCACGTCCCGCCGAGCTTGAAGGCCGGAATTTCCCCGTGCGCGGCGAGCCGGTAAAGCGTCCGCTTGCCGACCTTTAAGTAGGTAGCCAACTCGTCGAGTGTGAAGATCGCCTGCTGGCGCGCTGTCATACCACCCCCACAAGTTCCGTCGTCACGCGGCCTCGCTCGAGGAAATTCTTGCAAGACTTTGCAAGATATTGCGCCTAACATGCCGAAAGTCAAGAGTCAACATCCAGCGACCTGCTGGCCGATTGATGTGACTCAAATCTTCAAGGACGGTATGCCAGGGCGGGCCGGTCCGGCGCAGGGGACGGTGGGTTGATCGGGACCTTGCGGGCGCCGCCCACGGCCGCAGATCAAACACCGATCCTCACGTTGTAACCGAGCGCCCGCAGCCCCTTGCTCGTCCGCATGTTCCTTGGTGGATACTCGTCTGGGCGCGCCCAGCCGACAATTTCCCCGAGGCTGCTCAGACCAATGCGTGGAATTGCCCAGTCGTCGCTGCGGATCGCGTTCCAGAGTCGGGCCGAAACACTTCCGTTGCCCCAGACAGCGTAGTTCAACAGTATCCGTCCGGCCAACACACCTTCCCGACACCGCCGCCGAAGGCCATGGCCCATCAAGCGGATTTTCCATGCCCCCTCAGCGCCGTACCTACAGCAAATCTTTCAAGGCCCAGGTCATTCAGGAGTGTTCTGAACCCGGTGCCTCCATCGCAAACATCGCCTTGGGCTACAGCCTCAATGCCAACCTCGTCCACAAATGGATTCGGCTGCATACCCAGAAAACCACGGCTATCCAGCCAGCGTTCATCCCGTTGCCTTCTCAAATGCTCGGCGCGGGATCGCATGCTCAAGTGCGCTGCTGCGATCATGAGTTTGATCCAGTCGGCCCGTAATAATGGGCACGATCCGTATGCCTATCTCAAGGATGTGCTGACACGGTTGCCGACGCAGCGGGCGAGTGAGATTGCAGAGCTGCTGCCGCATAGGTGGCATCCGGCATAGTCGCGCAAGACGGTTTGCCCGCACGCTTACGTTCAACAGCTCAAGCACCGTCCGCCCTTCGCGGGATCGTTGCCGCCAGAGCCACACGCCGAACTTTTCCACCTTGTCGTCGCCGGCCTGCGGTCAGTCAGGCAAGCCCAGGTGCTCGTTTTCCTGCTTGATCGCGTGGTCTCGGATCGCGTGCACCCGGGAAACGGCATCCACGAACTGCCACCATCTCTTAGCTTGGCGGGGTCAAGCCAGCCGGGATGCCCGGACGGTTACGCTGGTCCGCGCCCAGTTGCAGCACCAAGGTCGGCCGCAGTGATGAAGCGGGTCTTGATGCCGCACTGCGCCGCCCGATAGCGCAGTGCGATGGCCAGATGCGTCTTGCCGACTCCCAAGGGGCCTATATCGCCTTGGCACGGCTCCGGGCAGTTTCGGGGAGGCTGCACGCAGTGCGCGACAAGATGTATCGCAGCCGAACTGCGGTGTATTCTGCAATCAGCCTAGGGCCGCGCGTATCCGCTGCTTCCAGTCGAACACCCGGGCATGGTTGGCCCCAGGTGAGCTTTCTTTCGGGTGATGCACAGAGTGCAAAGGCTCACAGTACTTCGCCATGGTGCCTGGCCAACGCAACGAGCCTTTCACTGTCTCCCTCAAGATCCTGTCTATGCATTTTCCTGCCTCAACACCTGCTTTGAAGCCCATGATCCGCGTTGACATGGTCTTCCGGTTGTCTGAGGTATCTATTTCTAGAAGGTAGCGTTGATCGCCGTTTTGCAGCTTGAACCTTGCCAGCAGATAGCAGCGTGATTTTTCGTGATCAATCATGTGGTAGCTGCAACGTGGAACGGGCGGCAGAGGCCTCACTTCCAGTGCTACCAGCGCAACTCCAGACTCTTGGGTGATTTGTTCAAGAATCTCTCGGAGCAGCGAGAAGCGATCTGCAAGCCGTTCATGCTCGTCCCCATCACCCTCTCCCTCACCCAATTGTTGGAATTCTCCTGACGCTATGCTGCCCTCGCTCACAGGATCAGCCACGCCGAAGAGTTGGCTTTCTCTGCTCGGGCATTGCTCGTCGTCGACCTTCTTGCCATGACCGTTGGCACGCTCCCCGTTGTAGGCGATCTTGGTGCGCAGCTGAGCATCAAACGTGACTCCCTCAACGGGCAGATGAATCAACCTCTGCTCCTTGGCAGCAGTCGGCTCTTCGTCAGCATCCACCTCCAACTCTTTCGCTCCCGATGGCACGGATACACAGCCTGTGTTCTCTCCCCTGACGGGTAACTTGAGAGCAGGGTGATGGAAAAAAATATCACCGCGATGGCTAAACCGGAGCCCCTGAAGCTTTTCGATCTCCCAGACCAGCAATTCGTTGCTTTCCGGATCAAAGGGGCCTCGCACATCCATGGTGGTACCCGCGAGGGAAGTGGGTGCCTGAAAGTCGAACTGCCACCTGGCATACGCCGACTCTTGCAGTACCCGCTCTTGCCTTTGATTGAGGCTTTGCCAGATTGACTCGAAGGATCGCCTCACATCCTGATTCAGCAGCAGCCAACTGAAATGGTCTCTGTATCCCTTGATTTTGAGAAGCTGACTTGGGGCCCCCGTCTTCGGGGGCGTATGGATATGAACAACATCACCCTCTCTGTAGATCGTGAAGGCCATGTCCAAGCCATTCGGTGCGAAGGCTGCACGAACGATGAAGGCTGCGTGGAAGAACATTTTTCGTGCCAGCTCGAATTTCGGCAGCCAGACGGTCAGACCATCGACCTCGAACACAAAGCATCGCTGTCCAGATATCTCAGGATTTGCAGCAAGCCTTCTGGCCAGACGTGGGCACTCACCCAACTGCCTTTCCCGCCAGGTATCTATTGCAGGAAGCACCACCGTCTTCTTGAAACCACTGGGACGATAAGGAGCCCCTTCTTCGCCAAGAAACTCGCGACCAACGGCCAAGACACACGACATCTCCTGTGCGAACCGCTGCAGCTGCAGCTGACCGTTACGCTCAAAGAGAGCCGCCAACTGCCACTGGGCCGCCGGAGTCTTGGCCCTGAAAAAATTTCCAACGGCCAGCAACCTGGATCCGTTCGGGATCTGACGAAATACTGTCCTATTCAATCCATCTTCCTATCAATCGAATGAACGCAGTGGTCAGTGGTGCCACCCTGCTTTTTTCCAATCCACAACGCTTTTCCAGCTCCCAGCGCCTAGACGTTATGCCTGTCTGTACATCCTTCAGCATCGCTGCAGTCAGGCGACGGATCTGATACTCGCCGACGGACTCGGCATAGCGATCCAGGAAGGTGCAGCAAAGAGGCAATTGATCGAGACGGTGCTCGACTGATGCCCGATGGGGTAGCTGCTGCAGGAACCAGTTGCGACTCCTGCGCGGAAGGCCCAGGTCTTCTTCGCTACCTCTACCAATCCGGATCAGCAGGCGCACCAACCTTATGTCACGCGCTCGCCAGTCGATGTGGCTGTTGTTGCCCTGTCGGCGCTGCCTGACCTGGTTCGCAACCATCAGCCAGTGTCGGTCATGACGATAGAGCCAGGCGTAACATGCCCCTGCTCCGTCTTGCCTGGCTGCCTTGGCTCCACCGTGATTAGCCAGTGCTTGCAGCCAAATGGCTCGGTACTGCTGCTTTTGCTCAAACTCAGCAGGGAGCAGCTGCACTGACCGCTCGGAGGCAAGGTCGACCTGGCGAGTCTTCGCCTCGCTGATCAGCTCGCCAGCATGCTGGCCAGGGCGCAGGCTGGTCCAGACGATCAGATGCTGCAGCGCACTGAATCCCTTGCGATGCTTCCTGAACATCGCCAACAGCCAAGGTGGAGGCTCTCCGGATGTCAGCAGACCGTTCGCAGCAAGCCAATCCCTTTGATGGGATGCCAGGATCTTCTCCCAGATGACTTCAGCCCTGACCTGCCGGCCTCGCCTGGCGCCGCACTCTGTAGCCAGGTACCGGTACAGGTTGGTCCAGCGTCCGTAGCCAGGCGATTGCACCTCTTCGAGCGCCAGCAGCTGCATAGCAGCCTTGGCGAGCCTGATAGCCTCTTCGCCCACGGGACTCACGCGAAGATCACGGGGCAGAAACAGTGGAGAGGCTGTATGAAACTCGTGCCGCTGCGCTCGACGGAACGGGATAGGTGAGTTCAGGAGCTGACAGCCATGCTCGGGACAGGCATCTATCCCTTGAATCTGCCAGCTACGCCGCCAGTAGGGTTCACCGTAGCGCGCAGCCATATCTTCAAAGCAGATCGGGCAGTAACGCAGCCAATCGGGCCACTTGACCAAGGCCGTCGAGGCCCCAGACAGACCAATCGTCGGCCGGTCGGGAGCAAGCATGGCCTGAAAAAGATCGGTACGGCGCTCCGGCGGAATGAAAGGGGCATAGAGCGGGAACAGCGTGTGATTCAGGATCATGCCTTCCGCATCCAAGCCCGTGTTGTTCGCCAACGCAGTCAGGTGTGTGGGCAGATCGGTGATCGCGGCAACCTTGCTGTCACCGAAAAGCATGTGCAGCAAGGTCTTGTGGCTGCCTATCCCCAGATGTACCCGGCACCGGGCAATACCGCTGTAAAGCAGTTCGTCCGGGTAGAGCCTGGGGAAGTACATGTCAGCTCGCTCTCAGCAGAGGCCGCAGATCGAGGATCAAGCCAGCCTGCTTGAATCTGTCATAGGCCTCGCTTTCAGGCCCATCGGCATAACGTCGGCGCAGATCCTCCTCGGATAGGCACCCCCACTCCGTCCGCTTAACTCTGGAAATGCCGGGCCTCTTGGGAGCGTCCTGCGCGAGGTAGGCCGTGGCCTTGTGAATCAGGGCCGCCAGCGGGATGTCCGGATTCTCCGCCAACAATTCATCGGCCATGGGAATGGCGATGTCCCTCGGGATTTCCATACCTTCGAGCAGGGCGGCCAACCGCTTTGCCTTGTCATCAGCCGGAGGGGCCGGTGGTTTAGGTTGGGGGACGCTATCCAGAGAGCGAGTCAGGGTCAGCAACCGTCCCTCGATCTCTGGCATCAGCAGGTCGTCATATTTGGCGATCAGCTCGGGCCTACCGCTCCGCAAGGCCGCCAGCATCGGATGGACCGGTTTGAACTCGTCCTCGAAAACCCTGCGCAGCAACAGCGGCTTAATGCACTCGACACCTGTCACTATCGCCCGGATCTGCGCCAGCGCGAACAGCTTGATGACGATGTCCATGACCCCTTGGGTGAGGTCGTACATCGTAGCCTCCAGTTCATCATCCAGCGGCGCCGCATTTCGCAGCCACTGATACTTCCAAAGCCGCTTCAACAGACGCTTCCAATGCTCGTCCCGAGGCAACCTATCCCAGCGGATGCTGCCCAACCCGGAGACCCGCCGAGCAGCCCGGAACGTGCGCTGGAAGAATTTGCTGGCCCGGTGGGTGCCGACCTGAATGATCGGAACACCGATGGTGTTCACCAGCGACACGAAGAAATTGTGCATTTTTTCGGCACCACCGGAGCGTGCCTCGTTGAGGTTCTGAACCTCGTCGATGATCAGCACTCCGAGCGTGTGCAGATTGGCCACCTGGCACATGGATGCCAGCAGACGTTTGGTACCCAGCTTCTTGCGTCCGTGGCTACGGCTGTAGTGGGTACCCAGGATCTTGTCTACTTCGTTGAAGAAGCTCAGGCACAGCTCATCCAAGTCACCGTCAATTGGGCAGTCGATCTTCAGGTAGACCAGTTGGGTGATGTTGTAATCAGGGTGATGGAGAGCTTGGGGGTACATGCCCAGAATCCGCTCCAGCGTGCGCGTCTTGCCGCAACCGGAGCAGCCGAACAGCGACAGGCTGTTGGCCGTAGAGGAGACACTCTGGTACACCGCCGCATCCAGATCCTCCTCCTCGACACGGCGATAGCCATTCTGCAGGTGCGCATACCAGGCACCGCTGGCCGGATTCCGACCGATGTACCCTTGACGGATCATCAGGCTGATCTTGCTCTCCAGCTCCAAGTGATGGCTCAGCGGCTGGAAGAAGCCGTGCAACAGGCGGGCAATCGCATGTGCCCTGAGTCGACCATCCAGAAGCGCCTCCTGCGGCTCGAAACCGGGAAGCTGCTGCAATAGATCGACCACCTCCTGCAGATCAGGAATCGGAGGCAATGCGCTGATGAGCGGATTGTCCTGATACTCGGGAAGCTGCTGCTCCTGGTAACGCGCCAGGGGAATGACTCCGCGCTGGAATTCTTCAGTCATCCTCTTCCTCCTTGAATATCAGGTCACTGAGATCTGGGAAGGCATAATCTTCCTGCTTCTCGCCCCGCAGTGGGATCACCTCGGCTGGCTTTTCCTGCTGTGCTTTATCCGGTTTGAATGCTGTTTTCTGGCGTTCCTGGCGCTTTTCCTGCTGCTTGTTCTCGCGGATCTGGGTTCCCAGATCCTTCGTGGTCATACCCGTTTTGACCGGACTGGCATCCTCTGCCTGGGCAACGATGGACTCGATCTGCTTCAGAAGATTGCCTCTCTCTACCAAAGCTTCCGCCGCCGCGTTGGTATCGCTACGCCGTTCCTCTCTGGACAGCAGCCAGACATCCCAGAAGGTCATCCCCCTGAAGCGTCGACTGCGGTCGGCAAGATCGCAAACCCAGTAGTCCTTGAGACTATTGGACGGCCGCAGGTAGATGTGGTCGGCGCTACGCGGATCGTATGCGACCGTTACCCCTGTCGGCCGGCGCCCCTGGCCTCGGTGAAACCAACCCTCCCTGATTGCTTCCTGGCAGGTGTAGAAGCAGCCGAACAGCCTGATTCCCAGCTCCGAAACCGTGGCCGACTCATGGGGCAAGAGATTTATCCGCACCAGCTCCTCGGGCGCAGTACGTAACCGGCCGGTCAAGTTGGCCAAGCCCCAGTTCCACAGCATGACCGGGATGGCTGGCAGATCGCCCGGCATACCAGAGGTTCTGTCGTATTTGCTCAAGGTATGAAAGTTGTTGTGGTAGAGGATGCCGGCAATGATGATCTGGGTGAACTCGGGCAAGGTCAGACTGGCATCAAGTCTGTAGTCGTGGCCACCCCGCTTCCGGCTGGTGGTGTCCTCGACCACACCGCTGGCATAGGGCTTGAAACGCTCCTGCACCGTCCGGAAATAACGCTCGACGATCCCCTTGGCATCTCCTCGCCTGGCCGGTGCATTCTCGATGCGAACGCCGAAGGCTTGGGAAAATGCTTCCACCTTGGTGCCATTCAGTTCGCCCTTATCGGCCAGCACCACATCCGGCAAGCCTTTGACCGGCCAGTCGCTGGCATCGATCTCCACGCTATACTGGCGGCAATACTCAACCTTGTCGGCGACCGTGCTGGCCAATGCCACCATGGCACTGACCCAGGAAGGTCCCTCGAATCCGACGTACATACCAACGACCATGCGGCTGAACACGTCGATCACCATGTAAACGACAGGCCTGCCGACGATAAGGCTGCGATCATGTTCTGAAACCAGATAGATATCGGCGATGGTGGCATCGATCTGGTAGCGGTATCCGGGCCCCAGTGCCTCGGTCGTCGATGTACTGCTGAGCGGTCGGAAGTCCTTGGCAAAATCCACTGCGGACACCCTGCATGGCAAGGTGTCGGTGAAGTGATATTCGCGCCCATAGAAGTAACGGAACTGCCCCAATGTAGGCAGTTCGAAGGTCGGCAGCTCCGTCAGAACAGCACGGAGCAGATTCAGCCCGGCGGCGTAGGCATCAGGAATGGACGGATGTTTTTCCTTGAGCAAACGTTCCTCGATGACCCGGCGAAAAATGCGCTCGATGTCCGGCGTGACATTGCTCCCTTTCCCCTCCATCACCACTCTGGGCCTGCCCAGCTTGGCCTGGTTCGGCTTTCTGCGCTTGCCACGGGCGCCCGAGTTGACATAGTCCGGCAAGAGGGCATTCCTGCACATGCCTCGCTGCCAGTAGCGCCTCAGTAACCTATACACCGTCTGATTGGTGACACCATGGCGCTCCATGATGCCTCTGACAATGAGCCCTCTGGGGCGCCGCACGAAAAGCTGGGGGTCGTGCACAAAATCCGCCAGCATTCCCCAAGCTTCATCACGCTTCTGCTGATCAAGGGAACCTTCCTCAACCTCCCGTAGGACTGTTTCCTCGAAGGGATCGGCAATGCTCTCCAGCTCCCGCTCCATGATCAGACGCTCCAGCTCTACAATCGATATCGGTTCGGGCAACGCCGTGTCCGAATCGATATCGATCCAGATTGCCTGCTCGGTACCGGACCAAAGCAGGCGCTTTCGCAGTTCCCCCATCCGGAACACCTGATTAACGGGCAACACTGCTCAGCTCCTGATGCATTTGATGAGAGTTGGCAACCAGGTCTTTCGGCTTCAGCTCCCGGTAAGGAGTGTCAAGATCGAAAAGGAAACAGTGCCGGGCCAGCAACTGGCGTAGCCAATAGAGCGCCTGACCGGCCTCCAGCTGGCCGTAGGTATCCAGTCCTTGGGCAATAGCGGTCAGCTTCCGGTCTGGGTGACGCTGAAACTCGAGCAGAAACAGCTGCTGGTAATGGGCGAGATCGTCCTGAGCGATGTCGCCTTCAGCATGGGCAGGATAGAGCCATTGGATATTGGCAAATGCCACCTTGGATACCTCGCGCTCAGTGACGATGACCCAGGGAATACCTTTTTCCTGCCAGTAGCGCCTTTCAAGCTCAAGCCTCTCGATAACTTCAGGCTTCTGCAGGTCGGTACTGTACTTGGCCTGAATCGCGATGCTCGGGCGCTGAGGATCTTCGAAATCCACCAGAAAGTCGCTGGTCAGTACCTGCGGGGTACCCTTGTAACAACCGTGGGGCAGGCCAAGCTCCTCGGCGATGCGCACCGTATCTTCGACCCGCATCGGAAACTGTTCACGGATATCGGTGACATGGGGAGACCGATCCAAGGTCAGGAAGATGGCCAGTTCAAGATCGGATAGAAGATGGTGTAAACGCCGGGTCTTGCTGCCAGGCAGGCGGTGGGAGCGACCCAGCGAGGACACGTCCCTGGTGTAGATGAACGGCTTGTAGTCTGATCCCTGGCCTTGGCCACGCCCGTCCTTGAGCCTTCTATCGATCTGGGCCTGGGTCAGCCCCTTGAATGTTCCAGACATGAGAAAGCCTGCCCCCGCTGTGTCGATGACCTCAACATAGCGGATGCAGGCTCAGAATGAAACTTTATTTATACGGACGATACTTTATTTATACGGATGAACCTTTATTTGCATCCCACAAGCCCCGCGTGTGCGGGGCTTTTTTCATTCAACGGTAACGCTTTTCGCCAGATTGCGGGGCTGGTCCACATCGGTGCCCTTAAGCACCGCTACATGATAGGAAAGTAGCTGCAGTGGCACGGTGTAAACAATCGGGGCCGTAATCGGATGCACAGAAGGAATCTGCATCACGTGAAGGCCCTCTTCGGCTTTCACATCGGCCTTCTTATCCGCAAAGACAAACAGCTCGCCGCCGCGGGCCCGCACTTCTTCCAGGTTGGACTTCAGCTTCTCAACCAGATCATTGTTGGGCGCGACAGTGACCACCGGCATTTCGCTGTCGACCAGGGCCAGAGGACCATGCTTCAGTTCACCGGCCGGATAGGCCTCGGCGTGAATGTAGGAGATTTCCTTGAGCTTGAGGGCACCTTCCAGGGCAACCGGGAACTGGGAACCGCGGCCCAGGAACAGGCTGTGGTTCTTGTCCATGAAGGCTTTGGACATCTCGGCAATCTCGGCATCCAGGGCCAGGACATCACTGACCTGGCCAGGCAGCAGATGGATGGCCTCAACGATCTCTGCTTCCTGCGGTTCCGGCAGCCCGTTGTGACGAGCAAGAGCCAGGGTGAAAAGGAGCAGTGCGGTCAGTTGGGTGGTAAAGGCCTTGGTGGAGGCCACGCCGATTTCCGGTCCGGCCTGGGTCATGATCACCAGGTCGGATTCCCGCACCAGGGAGCTGCCCGGCACGTTGCAGATGGCCAGCGCCGCCCGGAAGCCTGCTTTCTTGGCCTGGCGCAGAGCCGCCAAGGTATCGGCGGTTTCGCCGGACTGGGAGATACACAGGAACAGGGTGTCCTGCTGGATCACGTGCTTGCGGTAACGAAACTCAGAGGCCACTTCCACCGAGCAGGCAATACCAGCCAACTCCTCAATCCAGTAACGAGCCACCATACCGGCATGGTAACTGGTGCCGCAGGCAATGATCTGTACGTGACGAACGTTCTCAAGCAGATTTGCTGCCTCGGTACCCAATGCCTGTTCCAGCACCCGGGTTTTGGTGACCCGGCCTTCCATGGTGGCCTTGATCACTTTGGGCTGCTCATAAATTTCCTTGAGCATGAAATGACGGTATTCGCCCTTGTCGGCTGAATCGGCGCCATGTTCGAAACGGGTTACTTCCCGCTCCACCGACTGACCCTCGCGATCGAGAACAGTGATGGCATCCTTGCGGATGTCCGCAATGTCCCCTTCTTCCAGGAACATGAAGCGATCGGTGACCGGCAGCAGCGCGAGCTGGTCCGACGCAATGAAGTTCTCACCGATACCCACGCCGATCACCAGCGGGCTGCCCTCACGGCACACGACGAGATGGTCGGGTTCATCGGCGTGAACAACGGCCAGGGCATAGGCGCCACGAAGACGGGCAATGGCGGCCCGCACCGAATCATGGAGATTCCCCAGGGTCCGGTAGTTCTTCTCGATGAGGTGGGCAACGACTTCAGTATCGGTCTGGGAGGAAAACTCGAAACCATCCGCCCGCAGCTCTTCGCGCAGCTCCTGATAGTTCTCGATAATGCCGTTATGGACGATTGCGAGCCGCTCGCCGGACATGTGCGGGTGGGCATTGATCTGGGAGGGCTCACCGTGGGTGGCCCAGCGGGTGTGAGCAATGCCCAGATGACCTGCAAGCGGGTTGGCTTTCATGGCGTCGCCGAGCGCGGCAACCTTGCCCACCTCCCGCGCGCGTTGAACCTTGTGATCACCACCGATCACGGCCATGCCCGCGGAGTCATACCCGCGATATTCCAGACGGCGCAGACCCTCAAGAAGGATGCCCTGAACGTCCCTTTCCGAAACCGCGCCTACAATTCCACACATGCTGCTATACCTGTCTGTCGATCGTTTAAATCAGTGTTTCTTCGGCTTTTCCCAACCGGAGATATTCCGCTGTCGGCCCCTGGCAACGGCCAGTTCGCTCTCGGCGACGTCCCGTGTAATGGTCGAGCCAGCACCAATGGTGGCCTCGGGCGCTACCGTGACTGGCGCCACCAGCGAACAGTTGGAGCCCACGAAGACGCCGTCCCCTATAATCGTCTGGTACTTGTTCGCCCCATCATAATTGCAGGTGATGGTTCCTGCACCCACATTCACACGAGCACCGAGGGTGGCATCACCAACATAACTGAGGTGGCTGATTTTGCTCCCTTCACCAACCACGGATTTTTTCAGCTCTACGAAATTGCCAACTTTTGTATTGGCGGCCAGTCGGTTACCGGGACGGAACCGGGCGTACGGTCCGATCTGCGCATTCTCCCCGATGGTGGAGCTCTCAATCACACTGTAGGCCTTGATCTCCGTTCCGTCACCAATATGGGCATCCTTGATAACGCAGCCCGGGCCAACATGAACGCGATTTCCCAGCGTCACCTCGCCCTCGAACACGGCGTTTACATCAATATACACATCACAACCAACCGAGAGATTACCCCGGACGTCGATTCGGGCCGGGTCGGCCAGGGTAGCTCCCTGCAGCATGAGTTGCTGCGATTGCTGGAGCTGGAACCAGCGTTCAAGCTCGGCCAGCTGAACGCGGTTGTTCACGCCCTGAACTTCCATGACATCCGCGGGTTGATTGGAAGCCACTTCCACGGAATCTTTAGCTGCCATGGCGATGATGTCAGTCAGGTAGTATTCCCCCTGAGCATTGTCGTTCGACAGTTGCGGCAACCAACGCTTCAAATGTGCAGCACTCACACCAAGAATCCCGGTGTTAACCTCCCGGATCGCCTGTTGATCGACACTGGCGTCTTTCTGCTCGACAATGCGAGTGACGTTGCCGTCGGCGTCCCGAACGATCCGGCCATAGCCAGTTGGATCGTCCATCGTAACCGTCAGCAGACCCAAGCTATCGCCGCTAACATGATCCACCAGAATCGCGAGGGTCTGCTTACGGATCAGTGGCACGTCGCCATACAGCACAAGCACACGGGCGTCGTCCGGTAGATGATCCAGAACCTGCATCACAGCATGGCCGGTACCCAAGCGCTCACGCTGCTCCACCCAGTGTATGGTGTCGTCGCTGATAGTCTGGCGAACCTGATCGGCACCATGCCCGATGACGGTATGGATCGTATCGGCACCGAGTTCGTGTGCCGTATCGATTACGTGCTGAAGCATGGGTCGACCTGCGAGGGTGTGGAGAACCTTCGGTAATGTCGATTTCATGCGCGATCCCTGGCCGGCGGCCAGAATGACGACGTGTAGCGGGCTCATGGAAAAGTCAGGCTCCCGGAGTGTTGAGTCTCTGAATACTGAAAATAAAAAAACCGCACCCTTCAGGGCCGGATGGCCAACGTAACACGTTGGTCTTCCAGCCGCTCAGGATGCGGCTTCGGTGTTCGGCAAACCCGAAACGGAAATGCTTATCGCATTTTGTTACGCAGCTGCTGGATGGTACGAAGCTGAGCAACAGCTTCGGCCAGCTCTGCAGCGGCACGGGAGTACTCGAATTCACCGGTCTTGTTGGCAAGTGCTTTCTCGGCTTCTTTCTGAGCTTCGAGCGCGGCTGCTTCGTCCACATCCTTTGCACGAACCGCGGTATCCGCCAACAAAGTGACCAGATTGGGCTGAACTTCCAGATACCCGCCGGACACGTAAAGAATCTCTTCTTCACCGCCCTGCTTGATGATCCGAATAGGGCCCGGCTTCAGCTGGGTCAGCAGCGGAGTGTGACCCGGGGCAATACCCAGGTCACCTTCAGAACCGGCTGCGATCAGCATTTCCACCAATCCGGAATAGATCTTTGTTTCGGCACTTACCACATCACAATGCACGGTCATACCCATGTCAGTTGCCTCTTTGATCGATCCGGAAACAAATGCGTCGGCTCAGATTAGCTCTTTGCCTTGCTCTTCATTTCCTTCGCTTTCTCGACCGCTTCCTCAATGGTACCAACCATGTAGAACGCCTGCTCGGGCAATTCGTCATAGTCACCATTCAGGATGCCCTTAAAGCTGCTGATGGTTTCCTTGAGGGAAACGTACTTACCGGGGGAACCGGTGAATACTTCAGCAACGTGGAACGGCTGGGACAGAAAACGCTCGATCTTACGGGCACGGGCAACGGTCAGCTTGTCTTCCTCTGACAGTTCGTCCATACCCAGGATGGCGATGATGTCTTTCAGCTCCTTGTAGCGCTGCAGGTTAGTCTGCACGCCACGGGCCACTTCGTAGTGCTCCTGGCCGATGATCAGCGGATCCAGCTGACGAGAGGTGGAATCCAGCGGATCGATCGCCGGGTAGATACCCTTGGAAGCGATGTCACGGCTCAGTACCACGGTCGCATCCAGGTGCGAGAAGGTGGTTGCAGGCGACGGGTCAGTCAAGTCATCCGCCGGTACGTAGACCGCCTGGATGGACGTGATGGAACCGTTCTTGGTGGAGGTAATACGCTCCTGCAGCTGACCCATCTCTTCAGCCAGAGTCGGCTGGTAACCTACCGCAGACGGCATACGGCCGAGCAGTGCGGATACTTCGGTACCGGCCAGGGTGTAACGGTAGATGTTGTCAACGAACAACAGTACGTCACGACCTTCGTCCCGGAACTTCTCAGCCATGGTGAGACCGGTCAGGGCCACACGCAGACGGTTTCCAGGGGGCTCGTTCATCTGGCCGTAAACCATGGCAACCTTATCGAGAACGTTGGACTCCTTCATTTCATAGTAGAAGTCGTTACCTTCCCGGGTCCGCTCACCAACACCTGCGAATACGGAGAGACCGGAGTGCTCTTTCGCGATGTTGTTGATCAGTTCCATCATGTTTACGGTTTTACCAACACCGGCACCACCGAACAGACCAACCTTACCACCCTTGGCGAACGGGCAGATCAGGTCGATAACCTTGATGCCGGTTTCCAGCAGGTCCGCAGACGCTGCCTGGTCGGCATAGCCCGGGGCCTTACGGTGAATCGCCCAACGCTCTTCTTCGCCGATATCGCCGGCTTCGTCGATGGGGCGACCCAGAACGTCCATGATACGGCCCAGAGTCTGGGTACCAACCGGTACCGAAATCGGGTTACCGGTGTTTTCTGCTTTCAGGCCACGCTTCAGGCCTTCGGTGCTGCCCATGGCGATGGTACGAACAATGCCGTCACCCAGCTGCTGCTGGACTTCCAGAGTTGTTTCGCCACCTTCAAGCAGCAGTGCGTCATATACTTTGGGTACGGAGTCACGTGGGAATTCCACGTCGATAACCGCGCCAATGATCTGAACGATTTGTCCGCTACTCATGCTCGGTTCCTCGTTATCTTGATAGTCAATAAAACCAGTTGGATTGTGGGCTGGATCAGACCGAAGCGGCGCCGCTCACAATCTCCGATATCTCTTGGGTAATGGCTGCCTGACGCGCCTTGTTATAAGCCAGCTGAAGCTCGTCGATAATGCTACCGGCGTTGTCAGTTGCGCTCTTCATGGCGATCATCCGGGCTGCCTGTTCACATGCCAGATTTTCTACCACACCCTGGTACACCTGGGATTCAATAAAACGTGGCAGAAGGCCATCGAGGATCTGCCTGGCATCGGGCTCGTAGAGATAATCCCACTGGTTCTTGATCTCTTCCTCGTCTTCGCTCTCCGGCAGGGGCAGAAGCTGCTCCACCTTCGGGCTTTGGGTCATGGTGTTAACGAACTCGTTGCTGACCACGTACAGGCGATCAATCTTTCCTTCCGAGAACGCATCCAGCATAACCTTGACGTTGCCGATGAGTTTTTCAGAGCTCGGGCTGTCCCCCAGATGGGTCAGCGCCGCGACGACATTGCCGCCGTAGCTCCGGAAAAAGGAAGCCCCTTTCTGCCCGATGGCGCACAGATCGGTTTCCACTCCTTTTTCTTTCCACGCTTTCATTTCACGGACAAGCGCTTTGAACAGGTTAATGTTCAGACCACCGCAGAGGCCACGATCAGTTGACACCACGATATAGCCCACGCGCTTGACCTCGCGCTCGACCATGAACGGGTGCTTGTACTGAGCATTCGCCTTGGCAATGTGCCCGATCACCTGACGCATCTTGTCGGCATACGGGCGGGTTGCCTGCATGCGCTCCTGAGCCTTACGCATTTTACTCGCAGCCACCATTTCCATGGCGCTGGTGATTTTCTGCGTGCTCTTGATGCTTGATATCTGGTTACGTATTTCTTTGCCGACGGCCATAACTCACTGCCTTCTCAAGTTAGACACTCGTTGCTACGAAAAGCGGCCCGCGACAGTTGCCGCAGGCCCGTTTTCTTACCAGCTCTGAGTGGTCTTGAATTTCTCAAGTGCAGCTTTGAGGCCGGCAGCGATTTCGTCGTTGTAATCGCCTTTCTCGTTGATCTTGTCGAGGAGGTCTTTCTGCTCGGAGCGCATCCAGTCGAGCATCTGCGCTTCAAACTTCACTACCTTGTCGACATCAACGTCGTCCAGGAAGCCTTCGTTGGCTGCGAACAGAACCGTACCCATTTCAGCCACAGACATCGGGCTGTACTGGTTCTGCTTCATGAGTTCCGTTACACGCTGACCGTGCTCAAGCTGCTGACGGGTTGCTTCGTCGAGGTCGGAAGCAAACTGTGCGAAAGCGGCCAGTTCACGATACTGGGCCAGAGCCAGACGGATGTTACCGCCGAGCTTCTTCATGATCTTGGTCTGGGCGGAACCACCTACCCGGGATACGGAGATACCGGCGTTCATCGCCGGACGGATACCGGAGTTGAACAGGTTGGTTTCCAGGAAGATCTGACCGTCGGTAATGGAGATTACGTTGGTCGGTACGAACGCGGACACGTCACCAGCCTGGGTTTCGATGATCGGCAGGGCGGTCAGGGAACCGGTCTTGCCTTTCACTTCACCATTGGTCAGCTGCTCAACGTAGTCAGCGTTTACACGGGACGCACGCTCCAGCAGACGGGAGTGCAGGTAGAATACGTCACCCGGGTAGGCTTCACGGCCTGGCGGACGACGCAGCAGCAGGGAAATCTGGCGGTAAGCCACGGCCTGCTTGGACAGATCATCATAGATGATCAGGGCGTCTTCGCCACGGTCACGGAAGTATTCACCCATGGAAGTACCGGAGTACGGAGCCAGGAACTGCATCGCTGCAGGATCGGCGGCACCGGCGGCAACCACGATGGTGTGATCCATCGCACCGTGCTCTTCCAGCTTGCGCACAACGGCAGCGATGGAAGACTGCTTCTGACCGACGGCAACATAGATACACTTGATGCCGGTGTCTTTCTGGTTAATGATCGCGTCGATGGCGACAGCGGTCTTACCGATCTGACGGTCACCGATGATCAGCTCACGCTGGCCGCGACCGATCGGCACCATGGTGTCGATTGCCTTCAGACCAGTCTGAACCGGCTCATCAACGGACTGACGTGCGATAACGCCCGGTGCAACCTTCTCGACCGGAGAGGTCAGGTCGGTACCGAGGTCACCCTTGCCGTCGATGGGGTTACCCAGCGCGTCGACAACGCGGCCCATCAGTTCCGGACCAACCGGCACTTCCAGGATGCGACCGGTGCAACGAACTTTCTGGCCTTCAGCCAGATCTTCGTAGTCGCCCAGCACGACCGCACCAACGGAATCACGCTCCAGGTTCAGAGCCATGCCGAACGTGCCGTTGGCAAATTCAATCATCTCGCCGTACATAACGTCGGCAAGACCGTGGATCAGCACGATACCGTCGGAAACCGACAGGATCGTACCTTCGTTCTTTGCTTCGGAAGAGATATCGAGTTTTTCGATTCTCTTCTTGATGATGTCACTGATCTCGGATGGATTCAGTTGCTGCATGCCAATATCCTCAAACCTTGTGCTGAAATCAGGAGCCCAGAGCGTCGGCCAGCTTGGTCAGCTTTCCGCGTACAGATGCGTCAATGACCAGATCGCCGGTGCGAATAATCACGCCGCCAATCAGAGACTTGTCCAGTGACGCTGCGAGTGACACTTGCCGCTCGAGTTTCTTCGAAAGTGCCTGGGCGAGCTTCTGTTGCTGTTCGTCCGTCAGCTCGAAAGCCGCGGTGACATCGATATCAACAGTGCGCTCCAGATCAGCCCGGTACGTGTTGAAGAGCGCTGCAATCTCAGGAAGAAGAGTCAGCCGGCGGTTTTCAGCCAGTACAGCGAAAAAGTTGCGGACCTGATCAGTGACGCCCTCTTCGGCGACCTCCAGAATCAGCTCTGCCTTCTTCTGCTCTTCCAGACCCGGATTCGCGAGAAGCTGTCGAATGTCTTTGTTCGCGGTGACCTGCCCGGCAATTGTCAGCACCTGGGACCACTCAGCCAGCTGTTCATGCTCCTGAGCGGCACTAAATGCTGCCTTTGCGTAGGGACGGGCCAGCGTTCTCAGTTCTGCCATGATGAACCTCGTCGTTTAAAGTTCTGCCGCCAGTTTTTCCAACATCTCGTTGTGCTTGGAGGCATCGACAGAGGTTTCCAGGATCTTCTCAGCACCGGCAACGGCAATGGTGGCAATTTCTGCACGCAAAGCGTCACGAGCCTGATTGCGCTCCTGTTCAATTTCGGCCTTGGCCTGCTCAATCAGCTTCTGGCCTTCCTTGCGGGCGTCATCCTTGGATGCTTCCACAATCTGGGCCGCGCGCTTGTTGGCCTGTTCAATCAGACCAGCAGCTTGCTGCTTGGCTTCACGCAGTTCCTGAGCTGACTTTTCCTGAGCCAGTTCCAGATCGCGCGCAGCGCGGTCTGAGGCAGCCAGTCCGTCAGCGATCTTCTTTTGACGCTCCTGCAGTGCGGCCATGATTGGCGGCCACACATATTTCATGCAGAAGACGACAAAGATAAAGAACGCGATGGCTTGACCAATCATCGTCAAATTAATGTTCACGTCTTCACCTCTCGCCTGTTTTGTTAAGAATCATCTGACCGGGGCGAAACCCCGGCTCTGGCGACTCGATTAACCGGCGATCTGGCCGACAAACGGGTTGGCGAAAGTGAAGAACAGAGCGATACCAACACCGATCATGGTTACGGCGTCCAGCAGACCTGCAACGATGAACATCTTAACCTGCAGCATCGGGGTCATTTCCGGCTGACGCGCAGCGCCTTCCAGGAACTTGCCACCGAGGATACCAAAGCCAATCGCAGTACCCAGGGCACCCAGGCCAATCAGCAGTGCAACGGCAATAGCGGTCATTCCAACTACAGTTTCCATGATAACTCCCAGTTTTCAGTTAGGTTTTTCAGTTTAAGGGTTTAGGGTTTAGAACTACGGCTTAATGGTGTCCGATCAGTGACTGTCTTCGTGAGCCATGCTCAGGTACACGATCGTCAACATCATAAAGATAAATGCCTGCAGGGTGATAACCAGGATGTGGAAAATCGCCCAGGGAACAGACAGTGCCCACTGCGCCCAGAAGGGAAGCAGCGCAATCAGGATGAAGATCAGCTCGCCGGCGTACAGGTTACCGAACAGACGCAGTGCCAGTGAGATCGGCTTGGCAATCAGGCTCACGCCTTCCAGCAGCAGGTTGACCGGAACCAGAAGGATCTTCAGGAACATATTGTCGGAAGAGAAGGGGTGCAGGGTCAGTTCACCCACGAAGCCACCAACTCCTTTCACCTTCAGACTGTAGTAGATGATCAGCGCAAAGACAGACAGGGACATGCCCAGGGTCACGTTCACATCCGTGGTCGGAACCACCTTCATGTATTCCAGACCCATCAGGTGGAACAGCTGCGGCAGGAAATCCACCGGAACCAGGTCCATCAGGTTCATCAGGAATACCCAGCAGAAAATGGTCAGTGACAACGGAGCAATGACCTTGTTCTTGCCGTGGAAGGTTTCTTTCACGCTCTGGTCGACAAACTCGACCATTACTTCAACGAAGTTCTGGAGGCCACCGGGCTGGTCCGAGGTAGCACGCTTAGCGGCCATTCGGAAAATGAACAGGAACAGGGCACCGAGCGCTACCGCCCAGCCCAGTGAGTCAATGTGCAATGCCCAGAAGCCCATGTCGGATGCTTCCTTGCCGGTGTGAGCCAGCGTCCAGGTAGCATCTTGAAGCACGGTTCCGTCGGCACGCTCATAGCCTGCCGGCAGCTTACCGTAGGTGAGGTTCTGGAGGTGATGCTGGATATATTCGGATGCACTTCCTGCCATAACGGTTTCCCAGGTCCAGTTAGCTTTGCTGCGTATTGCTGCCCGCCAGTAGCGGTGTCAACCAGTTGGTGACCAGCATGATCGCAAATGTTAAAAAAAGTGCCGCTATATCAAGCGGCTGAATCCATTTGAACACCATCGTGAAGAGGATGGCGCACAGGATGAGCTTGCCGGCCTCACCCTGGTAAAAAGAAGTCATGATCTTCTTGGCAGACCGCGCGCCGGAGTAGCGGAATGCCTTGAGCGCAAAATAACCATGGGGGATCAGAAAAATAAGTCCGCCCAGCAGCGCTGAATAACCGGAAACCTGGCCTCGCAAGAGAAACGCCAGGCTGACGAAGACAAGTACCACACTTTCTATTACAAACCATCGTGCGATGGGCGGACGGCGAATACCGCCTGAAACTGCCTTCGTCATGTTCGTCCCGGAAGTACGGTGCTTTTCGGTCGATGTCGTTTAAAAAGTAAGCAAATACACCGATACGAGCGCCGCAGATTATATGTGTTCAATGTGCACGAATCAACAAAACCGGGCGCGGGCTGATCCGTCAAACGCAGCGGAATAACTGGGTTTCGGCAATTTCAGTCACAAATAGACGGCCGTTCAGTTTTTCACCACTACATGTTGTGTGCGTGGCCAGGTACGAACTTTCGTAGGGGGCCGAAAGGCCGACAAATCCCCAACGTTCTATTTGATATGCCCCAGAATGCCGTCCAGTTCGTCCAGCGAGCTGTATTCAATGACCAGTTTGCCCTTACCGCGCTGGCCGTGATCGATTGATACCCGGGCGCCCAATCGTTCGGCCAGATCATCCTGCAAGGCGCGAATGTTCGGATCCAGCGTTCCCTTTTTACGGGATTTGCTGTCCGGGGTTTCCTGTTGTACGCGTCGAACAAGAGCCTCGGTCTGGCGTACCGATAGCGATTTTGCCACCACCTGTTTGGCCACCTGCATCTGCAGTTCCGGGGCGAGAGTCAGCATCGCGCGGCCGTGGCCCATCTCGAGATCACCATGCTCGAGCATGATACGGACGTCTTCCGACAAACCGATCAGTCGCAACAGGTTGGTAATGGTGGTGCGGGATTTACCAACGGCCTCGGCAACCTGAGCCTGTGTCAGACCAAACTCATCCTGCAGGCGCTGGAGGGCGAAGGCTTCTTCGATCGGATTGAGATTTTCACGCTGGATGTTCTCGATCAGCGCCATGGCGATGGCGGCTTCATCGGGGACATCCCGGATGATCGCAGGAATGCTGTCCAGTTCGGCCATCTGGGTGGCACGCCACCGGCGCTCACCGGCGATCAGCTCGTAGCGACCTTCCGCGATCGGGCGAACGACCACCGGCTGCATCACGCCCTGCTGGCGAATGGAATCCGCCAGTTCCTGCAAGGCTGCAGGGTCCATGTCGCGCCTGGGCTGATACCGGCCACGCTGGATCAGATCAATGGGAACTTCGCGGAGCTCACCATCGTGATCTTTCAGCTCCTGGTCAAGGTTGACCTTGGAGCCTGCCAGCAGGGCGCCCAGTCCACGCTCACCCAATCCTCGTTTCTTCGCCGCCATGGTGTCAGTCATTCTTCCCGTTGAAAATCGTTGTGCTTAAGTGAGTGACAGGGCGGTATGTTACACCGCAACCGGCGCGGATGTCTTTTTTGAACCGTGGCGGCGGACCATTTCGCCGGCCAGCGCCAGATAGGCAATGGCACCCTTGGAGGCGCGATCGTATTTCAGGGCCGGAACGCCGTAGCTGGGCGCTTCCGCCAGGCGAACATTGCGGGGAATCACCGCTCGATACACCTTGTCGCCGAAGTACTCACTCAGCTGACCGGACACATCGAGAGTCAGACTGTTCCGGGGGTCGTACATGGTGCGCAGAATGCCTTCCACCTGCAGATTCGGGTTCACCGTCTCCTGAATCTGCTCTACGGTGTTCATCAATGCTGCCAGCCCCTCCAGTGCGTAGTACTCGCATTGCATGGGGATCAGCACGGAGTCTGCGGCGGAAAGGGCATTCACCGTCAACAAGCTAAGTGAAGGTGGGCAATCAATCAGAATGTAATCGTAATTGTCGCGGACTGTATTCAGCGCCAGGCGCAGGCGATGTTCCCGGCCAATTTCGTTCATCAGCTCAACTTCGGCGGCTGTGAGATCGCCGTTGGCCGGCAGGATATCGAAACCGGACGCCTCGGCCGGAATAATAACCTCGGCGGCGCTGGCGCGCTTGGTCAGCATGTCGTAGCCGGACAGTTCCAGAGCGTTTTTATCCACACCGCTGCCCATGGTGGCGTTACCCTGGGGGTCCATATCCACCAGCAGCACCCGGCGCTTGGTGGCGGCCAGGGAGGCAGCAAGGTTGACGCAGGTGGTGGTTTTGCCCACACCGCCTTTTTGATTGGTCACTGCAATCACGCGCGCCATGTCCTGCCTCCTTGTTGATAGGTTAGCGGTATTGAAATTCGACTGCCGAATTACCCGGAAATCGTCGCCCGGGCGACCACCAGGAGATGGCGCTCGCCATCGGCACTGGGAACGTCCAGGGGGTGGCTGGATTTTACCTGCCAGCCAGCCGGGAGGGCAGCCACTTCATCATCCGGAAACTGGCCTTTCATGGCAAGGAACTCGCCCTCATTTGCCAACAGATCGCCACACCAGTTCACCAGGTTTTCCAGAGCGGTAAAGGCTCGGCTGCTGATCTGGGTAAAGGGTTCCGGGGGGCTGCAATCTTCCGCCCGACCGTGAATCACCTCGACATTATCCAGGCCAAGCTCCAGGACACACTGATTGAGAAAGCGGGTTTTCTTGCCGTTGCTATCAAGCAGGGTAAATCGCTTTTCCGGCAGGGCAATCGCCAGAGGGATACCGGGCAGACCGCCGCCGGCACCCACATCCAACAGATGCTCCGCGGTGATCCAGGGCAGAATGCTCAGGCTGTCGAGCAGTTGCCGGGACACCATCTCCCGCTCGTCACGGACCGCGGTGAGATTGTAGGCCCGGTTCCATTTGTTGAGGAGGCCGAGGAACGCAAGCAGCTTTTCCTGCCGTTCCTCATCCAGGGACAGGCCCATTGTGGCCAGTCCATCCCGGAGCTGGCCATGCCACAGTGAATTGGTCATGGGCGCAGATCAGGCCGACTGTTTGCGCAGCAAGTCGCGCTTTTTCAGGTGCACCAGAATCTGGCTCACCGCCGCCGGGGTCACGCCCTGGATGCGTGAAGCCTGGGCAACGGTTTCCGGCCGCACGGTCTTGAGCTTCTGCTTGATCTCGTTGGACAGGCCACCGATCACGTCGTAATCCAGATCCACCGGCAGGGCGGTGTTTTCATTCTTGCGCAGCCGCTCGATCTCGTCGGTCTGGCGGGAAATATAACCCTCGTACTTGATTTCGATTTCAACCTGGTCGGCGACCACCGGGTCGTCGGCCTGCTCGGCACCGATCTCGGCGATATGGCCGTAGACAATCTCGGGGCGACGCAGCAGCTCGGCCAGGGACTGGTCCCTGGTCATGGGCTGCTTGAGATAACCGTTGGCGCGCTCGCCGGCTTCGGTGTTCGGATGAATCCGGGTGGACTCCAGGCGGCTGCGCTCGGTCGCGATGGCCTCACGCTTGTCATTGAATTTCTGCCAGCGCTCGTCATTGACCAGGCCGAGCTTGCGACCGGTTTCGGTCAGACGCAGATCGGCATTGTCCTCGCGCAGGATCAGGCGATACTCGGCGCGGCTGGTAAACATGCGATAGGGCTCGGACGTGCCCATGGTGATCAGGTCATCCACCAGCACACCCAGGTAGGCCTCGTCCCGGCGCGGATACCACTCATCCTTTTCCTGGGAACGCAAAGCCGCGTTGATTCCGGCCAGCAGGCCCTGGGCGCCCGCTTCTTCATAACCGGTGGTGCCGTTGATCTGGCCGGCAAAATACAGACCCTGGATAAATTTGGTTTCCAGGGTATGCCGCAGGTCCTGAGGATTCAGGTAATCGTATTCGATGGCGTAACCCGGACGGGTGATATGAGCATTCTCAAAGCCGGGAATGGAACGCACCGCTGCCAGCTGAATATCGAACGGCAGGCTTGTGGAAATCCCGTTCGGGTACAGCTCGTTGGTGGTCAACCCCTCGGGCTCCACAAAGATCTGGTGGGAATCCTTGTCGGCAAAGCGGTTCACCTTGTCCTCGATGGACGGGCAATAGCGCGGGCCCACGCCTTCAATGCTGCCAGCGAACATCGGCGAGCGGTCGAAACCACTGCGGATAATATCGTGGGTCTGTTCGGTGGTCCGGGTCACGTAGCAGCACACCTGTTCCGGATGCTGGCTACGGCTGCCGATAAAGGACATCACCGGGGTGGGGTCATCCCCCCACTGCTCCTGCATCACCGAGAAATCCACAGACCGGGCGTCGATGCGTGGCGGCGTGCCGGTTTTCAGGCGGCCGACGTTGAACGGCAGTTCCCGAAGACGCTGGGCAAGGGCATTGGCAGGCGCATCACCGGCACGACCGCCGGAATGGTGTTGCATGCCGATATGAATAACACCGCCGAGGAAGGTGCCGGTGGTGAGTACCACAGTCTTCGCGTTGAAGCGGATACCGGTCTGGGTAACGACACCGGTCACCTGGTCGTTTTCCACAATCAAGTCGTCCGCCGCCTGCTGGAACAGGGTCAGGTTCGGCTGACTTTCCAGGGTATGGCGGATCGCCGCCTTGTAGAGCACGCGATCAGCCTGGGCACGGGTGGCTCGCACGGCCGGCCCCTTGCGGCTGTTCAGTACCCGGAACTGGATACCGGCTTTATCAGTGGCTTCAGCCATGGCGCCACCGAGGGCATCTATCTCTTTCACCAGATGGCTTTTACCAATGCCTCCGATGGCCGGGTTACAGGACATCTGACCCAGGGTTTCAATGTTGTGGGTCAGCAGCAGGGTTTGGGAACCCATGCGTGCAGCCGCCAAAGCGGCCTCGGTACCGGCATGGCCACCACCAATGACAATGACATCGAAACGGGTCGGAAAATCCACAGCTCACCTCGGAAATCGGGGATAAAATAGGGCGGCGAGTATAACGCCTCACCCAAGAAATTGCAGTCAGAATGTGCAAATTTTAACCAGAGGTAGCCGGGGTTAAAAGCTCATTGCCCCCATGCGCCGTCACCGAGCGCCTCCCTGGCCACGTTCAGAGGATAGTGGAAAACCGAAATTCATGGCTTTTCAGACGCTTGGATAAGTCTTTTTAGAAAAGTTTTCAAGAAAGTTATCCACATGCGCGACTACTTGTTAAACACCCTTAAAAGCTATCTAACCTTCTGTTTAAAATACCTATTTTATAATTTATCCGGCGTGTTTCCGCAGGTTTTCCAATTAATTATCCACAGAATGTGAGGCGGTTTTTGGTCGAAGCCGCCAGACCACCAGCAACACCAGGCCATTGAGCAGCGAGAGCAGCAGGAAAAACCCGGGAATGCTAAAGCCCAACACACCCAGCACCAGGATTCCGGCCAGGGCACTCACCACCATGAATAACGCATTGATGACGTTCAGCGCGGCGATAATACGGGCGCGCTTGGCCCGGGGCGTTTCATGCTGAATAAAGGCATACAGGGGAACAATGAACAGGCCACCGCAGATGCCGATACCCACCAGATCCACGAGTACTCTCAGGTAGACTGGATCGGTCAACAGGGTCACCCAGGTGGAGGCCACAGGATCGCCCGGTACCGCGAAGTACAGATCAATGCCAAACAGACTCAGGCCCAGAGCCCCCCAGGGTACAGGCCCCAGAGTGATCCGGTGTTTGGTAAGCCGCTCACACATCATGGCGCCGATGGAGATACCGATGGTGAACATGGCCAGCAACAGAGTGACAACGGTTTCATCACCCAGCAGATCGGTGCGGGCAAAGTTGGGAAACTGGGTCAGGTAGGCTGCGCCAAGAAACCAGAACCAGGAGATGGTCAACACCGCCAGCAACACTTGCCGACGCTCGGCGGCCAGGGCCATCAGCCGCCAGGTCTCCACCACCGGCCGGAAACGCACCGTAACGCCGGAACCATCAGGCTCGGTTGCGGGCACCTGGCGCGCCGCCAGGTAGCCAAACACTGCCATCACCACGACCCCAATCGCCGTCAGGCGCGCAGCCGTCTCGAAGCCCATCAACAGGCCTGCGGCAATGGTGCCCAGCAGGATTGCAACAAAGGTGCCCATACCTACGAGGCCATTACCACCGACGAGCTCATCGTCCGACAGCACCTGGGGCAGGATGGCGTACTTCACCGGACCAAAGAAGGTGGACTGGGTGCCCATCAGGAACAGTAGCACCAGCAACAACTCGTACCAGCCGAACCAGAGCCCAACTGCGGCAACAGACATGATCACAATTTCCGCCAGCTTCACATTGCGGATGATCCGGGCTTTTTCATAGCGGTCCGCCATTTCGCCGGCAATGCCCGAGAACAGAAAAAACGGCAGAATGAAAAGGAAGGCTGCCAGGTTGACCACCACATTCACCGAAAGCCCCATCAGACCGCCGGCGCTGTAGGTGATCAGCAGCAGCAGCGCGTTTTTGAACAGGTTGTCGTTGAAGGCGCCGGAAAACTGGGTCAGGTAGAACGGCAGAAAGCGGCGTTGACCCAGCAGACGAAACTGACTTTTTGATGGCATCAAGAAATCCTGTTTTGGTGCATTGCCAACCTAGCCGCTCGGAATCTGCCCGGCTCTGGTGCAATGTTTCGGAAACCGATAGCACAGTTCATTTATTTGACGGAACTAATCTAACTTAAACGCTTGATTTTTGGCTATCTGGTACGAAATTCGCTTTACCTGCATGTTCTGACACTCATAAACATCAGGCCAGGATGGCCAGAACATCGGCAGTTTAAAGGTTCCTGACCATGAGCAGCGTAGTCCGACTTCCCCGACGCATCTATCGCGGAGCCGAAATAACCCGGGCTCCGGACATGATCAACAACTATGATTTCAGTTCGGTTTACCAGCCTATACTGAGTCCGACCCATCGAAAACTGGTGGGTTACGAAGCACTGGTAAGGGTCCGGAAAGATAACGAGAACATCTCTCCGTTCGAGCTTTTTGAGCAGGCGGAAGCCAAAGACCTGACTGCGGAACTGGACAGACATCTGTTGCAGATTCATCTGGATAACTTTGCCGCAAGCTCACAGCCCGTGTGGCTGTTCCTCAATATAAATCCCGGCACCTGCATTCATCCAGAAGCCTCCCTGGAAAAGCTGGCGCTGCAGTGCCAGAGCAGCGGAATCGATCCTGAAAAAGTGGTTCTGGAACTGGTGGAGACAGCATCCGACAATCCGACAGCATTGCTGGAGTTCATCCTGAAAGCCAAGGCCCACGGTTTCCAGATTGCCATTGACGATTTCGGTATGGGTGATTCCAATTTCGAGCGTTTGTGGCGCATCAACCCACTGATCGTCAAGCTTGACCGCAGCCTGTTAAAAAACGCGGAGAACCACAGCCGGGCCCGAATGCTGTTGGAG
Organism: Marinobacter sp. MIT932201; assembly: GCF_047123295.1. Lineage (NCBI taxonomy): Bacteria > Pseudomonadati > Pseudomonadota > Gammaproteobacteria > Pseudomonadales > Marinobacteraceae > Marinobacter > Marinobacter sp. MIT932201. The sequence continues at coordinate 4,384,929 of NZ_CP138917.1, forward strand.
AGCCTGGTGAAAATGATTCGCGAGAGCGGAAGCCTCGTGCTTCTGGAAGGCATCGAGAACAGTGCACAAGCCCATATTGCCCTGCAAACGGAAGCGGACCTGCTGCAGGGGTTTCTGTTTGCCCGGCCAACCAGGCTGCAGGAGCACGAGCCGGAACTGATAGAACTCGCCTTGAAGGGCGTTATAGCTGACTCCAGTGAGTCTTCAGCCCAGGATATCCGGGACCAGGAGAGCTACTTTCGGCTTCTTCGCTTCGAAATTCTGGAAGCCTGCCACTCCCTGAGCCGGGAGCTACCTTTCAATTCAGCCTGTGAAAAGCTGTTGGGCGTCGACGGTGTAAAACGCTGTTTCCTGCTCAACCCCCAGGGTATCCAGCAGGGTAACCTTGCCCGGGCCAACCCGGACATCCATCGCGGAAAGTTCAATCCTCTGTATCACTCGGCCGGCGCGCGATGGACGCACCGGGAATACTTCCGTAATGCCCTGGAACGGCCGCAGCATATCAGCAGTTGTCGGCCCTACGTCGGCCTTCCGGACGCAAAACGCACGGTAACTCTCTCAACCATGCTGCCGGGACAGCGGGTGTTCTGCGTTGATATTCATCCGGATGAGATTTTCGGTGGCCAGCTCGAGTTCCCGGCTACCCTGTGATCCGGAACTGATCAGAAATCATCCGCGCGTTTCTGGGGCGCCGCCGCCAGGCCCGTACCACCGGCCTGGCCCGACGCCTGGCGTTCCAGTTCCTTCTCGACGGCGTTGGACGATTTGGCAAACCGCGCCAACAGGTTATAGAGCACCGGAATGATGAACAGGGTCAGCGTGGTGGCGAAAATCAGGCCACCGAGGATCACCATGCCGATGGCTGCCCGGCTCTCCGCGCCGGCGCCGGTGGCAATCACCAGCGGCACAGCTCCGAAGATGGTTGAAATGGTGGTCATCAAAACAGGCCGGAACCGAAGGCTCGCCCCCTCGATAATGGCCTCCCGCACCTCATAGCCTTTGTCCCTGAGCTGGTTGGCGAACTCCACGATCAAGATTCCGTTCTTGGCCATCAATCCCAACAACATGATGATGCCTATCTGGCTGTAAATGTTGAGACTGATCCCGGTCCACCAGAGCGCCAACAGGGCCCCGGTCACCGCCAATGGCACCGACAGCATGATGATCAACGGATGAATCCAGCTTTCGAACTGGGCCGCCAACACCAGGAACACAATGACGAAGGCCAGCGCAAAAGTAATGTAGATGGCCGCCGAGGATTCCTGGAACTCCCGGCTCAGGCCCTTGTAACTGACCCGGGCTTCCGGCGGCAGGTTATCCACAGCCAGGTTGTTCAGGTAGGTCAGGGCCGAGCCCAGGTCATAGCCATCGGCGAGAGAGGCGCTGATGACCACGGCGGGCAGGCGGTCAATGCGGCGCAGGTCCGGGTTGGCGCCAATCTCCTGCACCGAGACCAATGCCTGCAGGGGGATGAGATTGCCGCCCTCCCGGGGCCGCAGGAAAATCTGGCCCAGATCCTCCGGCGTTGCCCGGTTGGATTCCTCGGCCTGGACGATCACATCGTACTCCCGCCCCCGATCTATGTAAGTGGTTACCTGCCGTGAGGCAAGCATGGTCTGTAAGGTAAGGCCGACGTCTTCTACCGTAATATCCAGATCCGCCGCCCGCTCCCGGTCGATATTGACCCGCAGTTCAGGCCGGGTCAGCTCGAAGTCGGTGTCCAGATTCTGCAGATTCGGGTTTTCCTTGGCCCGTTCCACGATTTCCTCGCTCCAGGCCTGCACCGATTCATAGTCCGGACCCGCTACCACAAACTCGACTGCCTGGCTGAAACCCCGTTGGCCCAGACCCGGCGGATTCACGGCCACGGTTCGAATGCCAGACACATCGGCCAGTTTCTTGCGGATTTCGCTGGTCACTTCCTGCTGCTTGATGTCCCGCTCTTCCCAGGGCACCAGGCCCATGATCAGGAACGCATTGTCCTCCTCGTTGCGGAACCCGACGATGGAGAGCAGGCGATTGGCGATGCCCTCATCCAGATAGGGCAACAAAGACTCTTCCACCTGGCGCACGTAGTGATCGGTGTATTCCACCGTTGAGCCCCGGGGCGCGCTGGTGGGCATGATAATCACCGCACGGTCTTCGGTCGGCGCCAGTTCCTGGGGCAATTTTGGGTAGACCACGGCCGCAATGACCAGCCCCACCAGACCGAGGCCCAGCAACAGGCCCGGCTGCCTGAGGGAGAACTGCAACAGCCTGCGGTAACCGTTGGTCAGGCCGTTCAGGACCTTCTCGCTGGCCGCCCACAGACGATGCCCCTCCGCCGATTCCGGGCTGTGCCTGAGCCACTTCGAGCACAGCATCGGTGCCAGTGTCAGGGCAACAAGACTGGAAAACACCACCGCCGCAGCCAGGGTGAACCCGAATTCCGCAAACAGCCGGCCGATATTGCCGCCCATGAACGAAATGGGCACAAACACCGCCACCAGGGTCAGGGTGGTGGCAATCACCGCAAAGGCGACCTGTTTTGCGCCCCGGTAGGCGGCCAGCAAGGGCGGTTCACCCTCATCAATTCGGCGCTGGATGTTTTCCAGCATCACGATGGCGTCGTCCACCACCAGGCCGATGGCGAGGATCACCGCCAATAGGGTCAACACGTTAATGGAAAAACCGAGAAAGCCGAGGCCGATAAACGCACCAATCACCGCCACCGGAATGGTAACGGCAGGAATCAGGGTGGCGCGCCAGGAACGCAGGAACAGGAAAATCACCAGGATAACCAGGTACACCGCGATGGCCAGCGTGGTGACCACTTCCTTGATCGAGGCACGAATGAAGATGGATTCGTCGTAGCTTTCCGCGATGGTGACTTCCGGCGGCAGGGTTTCGCGGATTTTCTCCAGCTCGGCACGGACCGCATCCGAAACAGCCACGGTGTTGGCCTTGGACTGGCGAATAATCCCCATGCCGATGGCGGTCTGGCCGTTGGCGCGCAGGCGGCTGACATCCGACTCCACGCCCATCTGGACATTGGCCACTTCCCCCAGCCGCAACAGATCATTGCCATCCCGTCGAATCACCAGCTCGCGGAACTCTTCCACATTCGACAGCCGGCCTTCGGCACGAACCGTGAAGTTGCGGGTGGAGGAATCCACCGATCCGGCCGGCAACTCCACGTTGTTGGCCCCCAGGGCCCGTTCAACTTCCGCCACGGTGATATCCCGGGCCGCAAGCCGCTCACGGTCCAGCCACACCCGGATGGCGTAGCGCCGTTCGCCACCAATACGCACATCGGCAACACCGTCGAGCACCGACAGACGATCCGCCAGAACCCGGTCAGCAAAGTCGCTGAGCTCGGCACTGTCCCAGACATCACTGCGCAGGGTCACCCACATCATCGGGCGGGCATCGGAATCCGCCTTACGGACAACAGGCGGATCGGCCTCATCCGGCAGCTGGTTGGCGACACGGGACACCGCATCACGGACATCATTGGCGGCAATATCCACATCCCGGGCCGTGGTGAATTCGATGCTGGTTCGGGATTCGCCCTGCTCGGTGGAGGATTCGATGGAGCGAATACCCTCGATGCCACTGATGGCGCCCTCGATCACCTGGGTAATCTGGGTATCCACCACTTCGGCCGCCGCGCCGGTGTAATCGGTGGATATGGAAACGACCGGTGGGTCGATATCCGGGTATTCCCGCACTGGCAGGCCCAACAGGGCTGCCAGCCCGAACACCCCGATCAGGAGGCTGAGAACCGTTGCAAATACCGGCCGCTTGATGGAAACGTCAGAAAGGACCACCGGTTACGACTCCCGGGCCGAAATAAAACGGTTCTCGGGGATGGCCTTGTCATTTTCAAGTACCCGGACCCGGTCGCCGCTGCTCAGACGATCCTGACCGGTCACGATCACAGGATCGTCCTGGCTCAAACCCTTCGAAACCTCGACAAAACCGGGCATGCGCGACCCCAGGTTGACCGAAACACGCCTGGCGGCACCGTCTTCAGCGACAAACACATACTGTTCGTCACCGCGGATCATCACCGCCTGTTCGGGGATCACCAGTGCTTGCCGTTCCCGAAGCGTCAGCGTCGCAGACATGAACTGCCCCGGACGGAGCAACCCGTCCGGATTATCGATCAGTGCCCGCACCGGCAACGACCGGCTCAACTCGCTAATCCTCGACCCCAGCTCAACCAGCTGACCGGAAAACGTCTGATCCGGATAGGCAGGCGATGCGCCGCGAACCTGTTGTCCAAGACTCACCTGTCCCAGAAAACGTTCCGGAATCGAAAAACCCAGCTCCATACGGTCTGTGGCATCGAGAGTGGTTACCGAGGTTCCAGCGGTGATGTAGGCCCCCACACTGATATCACTCAACCCGACCACACCGGCAAAAGGCGCTTCTATCCGGTGATTCTCCAGGCGCACTCGTGCCGACTGGCGCTGGGCCTCCGCCACATCGACGGCCGTTCTCAGTTCATCCACCTGGGACTGGGAAATACTGTTGTTGGAGCGCAACCGCTGCGCCCTCTCGAACTGCCGGCGGGCATCCGCCAGTTGCGCCTCGATCACCTGCAGATCCGCCCTGGCCTGGCGATCGTCCAGTCGCAGCAGCACCTCGCCCTGCTCGACCCGGCGGCCGGTTTCCAGGTTCAGTTCTACCACCCGGCCACTGACTTCCGTGGTCAATTCCACCGCGTTCAGGGCTTTCAGACTGCCAACGGCGTTGACCACATCACGCACCCTATCCATCTGCGGAAGCATGGTGTTAACCGCGCTTGCGGGACGCTCACCACCGCCCTGGGCGGCATCACCATCGTCCAGGTTCTGGTAGACAAAGGCACCACCGACGGCCACAGCCACCAGCACCAACGCAATCAACCACTGCTTCCACATAGGACTTCCAGCTATTCCGGGTTTTAGTTAGTCGTCTGTTCTTTTTTCTGGATCACCAGTACTACTTCACCCACGTCGATGCCCCACTTGCTCATAGTGGTCTGGTTGATCAGCGTGTCGGGCGTAATCAGGTACATCCAGTCGTCCATCCGCACATCCAGGGTACCGTCACCGTAGGCCACGCGGAGAAGGTAATTCATATGAATGGCATTGCCGCTCCAGCGCATGGTTCCTGGTTCAACCACATCGCCAGCATCGGCATGATACCCCTCGTCGATCGGCGTCAGGGTCCAGACCCGCGTCTGCACCTCGCCGTCATCGAAGCGGAACATCTCATCCAGGGTGCCCACACCCTCGTCGTCCCACGACGCGCTGATGTCCGCATCGAAGGTGCGGATCACCTCACCGGAGAAATTCTTGACCACTCCCCGGGCGGAAAGTTCGCCGGTGAAAAACTCTTCAGGAACCAGCTCGGGCGTGCGGTCTGCGTAGTCCTCAAGGGAGGGGCTGGCACAGCCACTGAGCAACAGTGCCGAAGCCAGTACCCAGAGTATAGGTGTCGACAGACGTTTCGATATCTCAGTTAACAGGCTTTGCATGACTTTTACACTCTCCGAACAGGTTTATTGCGGATCTACAAACAATTAAATACGTCTCAATCGACTCTAGCGATCAGCAACAGGAATGGCCGGAGTCTGGCTACGTCATTTCGGCCAATTGTCCATTCTGACAGTCCGCTGAGCGCTTTTCGTCAATGGCAGTGCGCGGCTATTGGCGTAAAACAGCGGGTAATGGGCAGAGATTGCCCACCTGAGATACCGAGAAAGAGACAGAGGATTCCGCTATGCCGGTTTACAAGGCGCCCCTGCGCGACATGAAATTTCTGCTGAACGAAGTGTTCGACTACCCGGGCCATTACGCCACCCTGGCCAGCGGTGAAAACGCCACACCGGATATCGTGGATGCGATTCTCAGCGAATGCGCAAAATTCTGTGAGGAAGTACTGAGCCCACTCTATCTCTCCGGCGACGAGGAAGGCTGCAAACTCGAGAACGGTGAGGTCACCACGCCCGCCGGTTACCGCGAAGCCTACCAGCAATACGCCATGGGTGGCTGGCAGGGACTCTCGGCACCGGAGGAATATGGCGGCCAGGGCCTGCCGGCGTCCATGGGATTGCTGAAGCAGGAAATGATGGGCACCGCCAACTGGCCCTTCTCCATGTACCCCGGCCTGTCCCTCGGCGCCATGAATACCATTTTCCTGCACGGTTCCGAGGAACAGAAGCAGACCTACCTTGCACCTCTGACCGAAGGCCGCTGGGCCGGCACCATGTGCCTGACCGAACCCCAGTGCGGCACCGATCTGGGCCAGGTGAAAACCAAGGCCGAACCACAGGCCGACGGCAGCTATCGCCTGTCGGGCACCAAGATTTTCATTTCCTCCGGCGATCACGACCTGACCGAGAACATTGTCCACATTGTCCTCGCTCGTCTGCCGGACGCTCCCAAGGGCACCCGGGGTATCAGCCTGTTTATCGTGCCCAAGTTCCTGCCCGACGAACAGGGTGGCCTGGGTGCACGTAACGCGGTGGTCTGTGGCAGTCTGGAAAAGAAAATGGGCATCAAGGCCTCGGCCACCTGCGTGCTCAATTTCGACGGGGCCACCGGTTACTTGATCGGGCCCGAGAACGAAGGGCTGAACTGCATGTTCACCTTCATGAACACTGCCCGGATCGGCACTGCCATTCAGGGTGTCGGGCCAGCGGAACTGTCCTATCAGTGGGCGCTGGCCTATGCCAAGGATCGACGCTCCATGCGGGCACTCTCGGGCAAAAAAGAGCCGGATCAGGTGGCCGACAGTCTGATTCACCATGCCGATGTGCGCCGGATGCTCCTGACCCAGAAAGCCATCGCCGAGGGCGGTCGGGCCATGCTGTATTACGCGGCCCGGCTGGCCGATCACATGGTGGAGGGCTTCACTGAAGGCGACGATAAAAAGGCGGACAGATACGACGACAAGCTGGGGTTCCTGACGCCGATCCTGAAAGGGTTTCTGACCGAACTCGGTTGCGAAGCGGCCAATCTGGGGGTTCAGGTCTTTGGGGGCCACGGTTACATCCGTGAACATGGCATGGAACAGATTGTCCGGGATACCCGCATCGCCACACTTTACGAGGGCACCACGGGTATCCAGGCACTGGATCTTCTAGGTCGGAAGGTATTGCTGATGACCCAGGGCGGCGCGGTGCGCGAATTCACCCTGAAGATTGCCAATTTTGCCCGCAAGCACCTCACTGACAAACGTCTGCGACCCTGGGCGCTTGAGTTGCTCAAGCTGACCGGCCAGTGGAACCTGTTGACGGTCCGGATCATGCTCGCAGCCCGCAAGGACCGGGATGTGGTGAGCTCTGCAGCGTATGATTTCCTGATGTACAGCGGCTACGTCACCATGGCCTATATCTGGTTGCGCCAGGCTGCCGTGGCTGTGGATAAACTCGACAATGAGGGCGAAGAGTCACCGGGCTTTTACCAGGCCAAACTCGGCACCACCGAATTCTATTTCGAGCGCTTGCTGCCCCGGGCCCAGAGCCACGCTGCCAGCATGCTCAGCCCCAGCAAAAACCTGATGCAACTGAATGCCGAGGATCTGGCCTTTACCGGATGACTCATCCGGTAGCTCTTACTCCCGGGCAAGGCCCGGGATTTTTTTGCCCTTGAAATACTGCCGCCCGACCCCACGTCACAGGTGCACTTCCACTTCGGAGTTATTAACTTACTGAATTAAATGAAAAACATTTGAATTGTGAATAAAAGAAGGAGGTTCGAATATGGACACTCGTGCTGACGACTTTTATCCAACCCGCCTGGAACGTCCGACCAAAAGCTTTGAGCGCAAGGACCCCGTGGTACACAGCAGCGGTTCGCACCGAACCGGTGGACCACTGAGTGAAACCGAGCTGGCACAGTATGAACGCGACGGCTTTCTTGTGTTCAACAGCTTCCTCGACCAGAACACCGTTCGTCAGTTCCGTGAGGATCTCCGCGCCTACGAAGACGATGAGAGCATCCTTCGCTCAGAGGGCACCATCACTGAGCCCGGCAAACAGGAAATCCGCTCGATATTCGGCATTCACGAACTGTCCGATCGCTTCGACCGTCTGACCCGGGATCCGAAAATTCTGGCAATGGTACGCCAGCTTCTGGGTAGCGACGCCTATATCCACCAATCCCGGATCAACTTCAAACCCGGCTTCCACGGCAAGGGCTTTGACTGGCACTCCGATTTTGAAACCTGGCACGCCGAAGACGGCATGCCACGGATGCGGGCAGTGAGTTTTTCCATCGCCCTCACCGACAACACGCCCTTCAACGGCCCATTGATGCTGATTCCCGGTTCCCACAAGACCTTTGTGCCTTGCGTCGGCCGCACCCCGGAAGACAACTACCAGTCATCCCTGAAAAAACAGGAACTGGGTGTTCCCAACAATCGGGATCTTGCCGCCATGGCAGACGAATACGGCATCAAGGCCCCCACCGGTCCCGCCGGCTCGCTGATCATCTTTGAGTGCAACACACTCCACGCCTCGAATGCCAATATGTCGCCCTGGCCGCGTAGCAATCTGTTCTTCGTCTATAACAGTGTGGAAAACCAGCTCCAGGCCCCGTTCTGCGGCAACAAACCACGGCCGGATTTCCTCGGTAATCGCAGTCACACCCAAGCACTCAAACCCGTAGGTCAGGAAGACTGGCGCAGAACCGGTTAACGTTGTTCTGAAAGAGAAACCCCCAAGGGAAGTCACGAAGCTTCCCTTGGGGGCTTCTCGCTGCCTATTCTTCTCTGTCCCGTGTGGCCTTTTGGCCAAACAACAGTTTTTTTCCTTCTTCAGTCACCGCCGGGCGGCTCGACCAGGGCTCTCCTTTTTCGTACGCAGCCCTGACTGCAGGTCTCGCCTGCATCGAATGGAACCACCGCTCAAGGTTGGGAAAGTCCGTCAGAAATTGTTTCTGTCTTTCGTGGGGTACGATCCACGGGTAAATGGCCATATCGGCAATGGAATAATCGTCAGCAACCCAGTCCCGACCCTTCAAACGGGTATCGAGTACGCCGTACAGACGATTTGTTTCGTTGACGTATCGACTGATCGCATAGGGTATTTGCTCAGGGGCATACTGGACGAAATGATGATTCTGGCCGGCCATGGGTCCCAGACCTCCCATTTGCCACATCAGCCATTCCAGCACCGTTTTTCGGCCATGCAGACTGGCTGGCATGAAACGGCCGACCTTTTCTGCGAGGTACAAAAGGATGGCACCTGACTCAAACACGCTCACTGGCTCACTGCCCTCTGGCGGATCATCATCAATGATGGCCGGCATACGGTTATTCGGGGAGAAGGCGAGGAACTCTGGTCTGAACTGGTCTCCGGCGCTGATATCCACAGGGTGGATCCGGTAGGCCAGCCCGGCCTCTTCCAGAAATATTGTGATCTTGTGGCCATTGGGTGTCGGCCAGTAATAGAGATCAATCATGACTGGCCACCGGATTGCGAGTCGAGAGTCTCCGCCAACAGCTCAATCCTGTCTTGGCCCCAGAACTGCTCGCCGTTCAGCAGGTAGGCCGGCGCACCCAGTACGCCCCGTTCCACGGCCTCTTCACTGTTCCGATCATACTGGTCAGCGACATCGGTTGAGTTAGCTGACCTGATCACGGCTTCGGCGTCGTGTTGCAGGCTGGTCAGGATGTCCCCGATTACCACTTCGTCAGCGATATTTTTCTCCTCGGCCCAACACGCTGCCAAAGCGCGCTGTACAAATTCACCGGGATCTTCACCGGCTTCCTGAAGAGCAATCACGCAACGGTCGGCGAGCCCAGGGTCTGTTGGAAAATGCGCGGGCTTCAGATTCACGGGCAAATCCCGTTTCCTGGCCCACCGTTCAATCTCCAGCAGACGGTAATCCTGGCGGCATACCGGACGCTCCGGAACGGGCTTTGCGCCAGAATTGGCAAATACCCTTGCCAGCTTGACGGGTTTGAAATTAACCCTGGCACTCGCGGTGCGGGCCGTCTCTAGAAAGGCCCGGTGACCAAGATAGGTAAACGGGGAGATGCAGGTGAAGTAGTAATCGATCTCGGGATTCATTGTTAAAAGGTCCTGGACGTTTGCGTTGGTTTCTTAGCCTGTCCAGTACTCTAGTTATTTTTGAGCGTTTGCTCAATAAAATTTCCAACAATTCGACGGCGCCTTCCAGCTCTGAGACAAACCGTTCTGATTACTTCCCGATGCAAAAGCTGCTGAAAATTTTTCCCAGAAGCTCGTCCGGAGTGAGGTGCCCGGTGATCTCCCCCAGACTGTCCTGGGCTGCTCGCAGATCCTCAGCCAGCAACTCACCGGCACCGAACCCTTCCAACTGGCTCTGGCCCTGAATCAGCAGGGCCTGGGCCCGCTCCAAAGCATCCAGGTGCCGGCGCCGGGCCAGGAAGCCACCTTCAGTGGTGCTGGCAAAACCCATGCACTGCTTGAGATGGTCCCGCAGGATTTCGAGCCCTTCAGCGGATTTGGCAGCCAACCGGATAACCGGGGCGCTCTGGTGATCCTCGGCACTGATACCCACGGCTT